>CAWIPH010000002.1:0-5040315 GCA_963837955.1 uncultured Verrucomicrobiae bacterium
TAGCGACTTGGAGATTTTCAAGCAATGCTACGTTCGAAGAATATCTTCAACCCACGACATTGCTGCCATGGTACTAGGAAAGCCAATCGTGGTGATTGCCAGCATTGCTACGTGCCGTAGCTCGTCAGGGGTGCAACTTGCCTGCAACGCTCGACGCGTGTGACTATGCACGGCGCCCTCTCGCAACGAGCCAACGGCAATTGCCAGCTTCACTAGTGCACGGGTCTTGCTGTCCAACGGTCCAGCTGACTGGGTGACTTCACCGAGCGCCTCGACGGCCTGCATAACAGCTGGGTAACTCTTCTCGAAGTGCTGATACCGTGCTGGTATCTGAGTTTTCGGTTTTGCGGAGGATGGCTTTTTCATGGGTTAATCGGTGATGTTCGATCCTGCCAAGAAAGCTTTCATTGGGCAAGCGAGACAGCACAGTAACCGAAGCCAGGATTAGTGGCCCAAGCGATTCAACCACTACCGTCCCAAGCACAATTTCGGCCACAAAGAATGCACCAGCAATTGGAGCGTTGTAGGCACTGGCCATTCCTGCCGCCGCACCGCAAGCAACTAGATGTCGTCGCTGCGGTATGGGGCAATTGCGAAGCCGCCCAACCAGTGAAGCCACTAGCGAAGAGAGTTGAATGAGCGGTCCTTCGCGTCCGATCGAAGCGCCAGTGCTGATGGAGAAAAGGGCGGAAATCGTTTTGACCAAGCTTGCGCGGAGAGAAATGACGCCGTTTCCCACCACCACGGCTTCCATGTAGTCCGTAGTCGATTTCTGCCGGACGCTGGCGATCAAGCGATTACCAATCCATAACGTCAATCCAGCCAAGACCGCACCTATAACTGGGACGAGAAACGCTGCCAAAGCGGCAGGCGCTCGAAGCTGGTAATGATCGTTGCCTCGGAGCCGGTGAAGAGAAAATGGAGAAGGTCGGTAGCGCGGCGGAAACATTCCGTGACCAATGCCCCTAAAATGCCTATCACCGCCGCCCAAACCAGCGTCACCTGTCGCTCGCCGAACCGAAACTTTTCGATGAGCCAGACCTTGAGAATGAGAAGACGGCGAAGGTGCGGTGAAAGGCGCTCCTGTTTCTTCTTCCGTGCTCATAACTTACAGGTTCGCGACCTCCGACATTTGGCCGTCTAAGAGTTCGCGCTCACCTCGGCTGCGTTTCACTGCACTTAAATGAGATTACGACCAGCGATCACTCAACGATGACCTCAATCGGAAGCAGGTGATTGATCACGTAGGTAGCGTAGTTCTCGTCATGCTTGTCAGGCTGAACGTCGCCATAGGCATCTTTGGCGCGAGAGAACAACGTATAGTGACCCGGCTTCTTCGGCGTAACCCAATCAAATTTCCAACGTCGCCACGCATACCGTTGAACAGGATCTACGCATTCTGCCTGGGCCCAGGTTTGGCCACCGTCAGTGCTGACCGATACCTCGGTCACTTCGCTTTCCCCCGTCCAGGCAGCGCCAAACACTGTGTATGCCTGGTTCGGTGCCACTGTTTCGTAAGCAGTGGGCCGGAAGATCTCGGACTTCAGCTTCATTTCTCCCAGCGGGCGTCGCACCGGCTTTCCATCCACATAATCCCAATACCCATAATCTGATGTTTGCCAGTAACCTGGAAACGGTTCTCGCACAGCATAGATGCGGGTCAACCACTTGACGGAAGCCATTGCGTAATGACCTGGTACAATCGCGCGTATCGGGTATCCGTGATCTTCGGAGAGATTACGGCCGTTCATCTGGTAAGCGATCAGTACTTCCCGCTGAAGTGCCTTTGCTCTCGGCAAACTACGGGCATAGGTGATTGGACCGGGAGGTATTGCCCCTTCCTTCGGTACTCCGCGATCAGGTCCTTCCAGCACGATTTCGCAAGCGTCTTCTTCTAACCCGGCGCGTTCCAGTAAAACCGACAAAGGCACCCCGGTCCATTCCGCATTTCCGACTGCGCCAAGTTCCCACTGAGCTCCTTGAACTTGGGGAACGAGGAAGACCCGACTATTGCCGGCGCACTCCAAGATGGCGACGCGGGTCTCGGCTGGCATGTCTCGCAACTCCTGGTAGGTTAGTGAAAACGGACTCCGAACCGCCCCGTCGATATGCAGCCGGTAAGAAGCCAGCTCTAGTTTTGGTGACGGGGAGTGACTGCGTACGTAGAACAGCTCTGTCGGAGTCAGAAACGAATCAATCCGATCAAGGGGAGTCTCCAGATTGTTCGGCTCCTTCTGTCGGATAATCAGGCCGATTGAAGAAGACTGATTAGGGCTATTGATCTCGTCTCCAGTGTAGTCCTTTTGGATATTTCCCATGATTTTTTCCTAACTAATCCGGTTTGCTACTACCGCTGATTAGAAGTGCGGATCAAAAGGGCCACGGTTTGTCGAAGTTCTGACTCTCCGAGGTATATGCTCCTGGCTTGCATTCTTTCATAGTCGCCACTTGCTAGTTCGATCATCTCATCTGGTACCAATCTCGGTTCGCTGCCACAACGTCCTCGTCTGCATCCTCGTTGGGGTGCGGATCCATCTTTCCGATGAGTGCGGCGTGGAATCCTTTTCCTGCCCCAGCATCAAGGCTGGAGCATCCAGTAAATCCCAGCAAGCAGAAAGCCGGGACCATGAAGAGTAATCGCAGGTGTTCGTATTGATCGATATTCGATTTTTCATGTATCTGAGTACCAGCAAAACGCTACGATGGATAACTCAAATGTTATGATAGGCTATCACATATCCTGATTGCTGGAGCAAAATCGGATGCGATCCGGTGCAATTTCTACGCGCAACGGAGAGGTCGTCTAAGACCGAGCGTTGCCGCGGTAATCGGCTACGGAACCTACACACTTTTTAGGCGGTGTTCGGCTGGTGCTGCGGAAGGTGCTGTCCGCTTAAGCAAAAGCGGTAAGTCCACGCTCGACTCGCTTCGTTTCCGGACCTAAGAAATCGGTATGCCTGCTCGTGAGACCAAGCACATTGTCTTCTTTACTCTACCACCGGTGCGCGAAATTGATTTGGTCGGGGCGGTCGATGTCTTTACTTCGGCGAATCGGGCCGTCGGCGGCAAGCCACTTTATGGTATCAAGATCGTCAACGCGGAGAAAGCGCGTGCGGATAGAAAGATCGCTGGCATGTGTGGACTTTCACTTTGTTGTGACGTCGATTTCCGAGGCTTTCGGGGCGAGATCGACACGCTGCTGATTCCGGGTGGGACTGGTGTCGAGGAAAGCTACCCGGATGCGGCAGCCGCGCAGTGGTTGGGACAGGCGGCAACCGACAGTCGCCGAGTAGGATCCATTTGCACGGGCGCTTTTCTGCTGGCCCACGCCGGACTGCTCGATGGCCGCCGAGCCGCCACGCATTGGGCATTTGCCACCGAGTTGGCTAAGCGCTATCCCAAGGTCAATGTCGACCCCGAGCCAATCTGGATTCAGGACGACAATTTCTACACCTCGGCTGGCGTGACCGCTGGCATCGACCTTTCGCTGGCGCTGCTGGAGGAAGATCACGGCGCCGCCCTGGCTTTGGAAGTCGCTCGCGTGTTGGTAGTCTTCCTGCGCCGACCGGGTAACCAAGCCCAGTTCAGTGTATCGCTCAGGAGACAATCACTTGAGCGAAACCTCTGCATGAATTGCGCGTTTGGATGGCCGAGCATCTTACGGCCGATCTTTCCGTGCCTGCACTGGCACGGCGCGTAGCGATGAGTCCGCGCAATTTCCAGCGCGTCTTCACTAGCGGAGTAGGCAAATCGCCTGCGCACTATGTAGAAGAGCTGCGAATCGAGACCGCGCGCCGGCTCTTGGAACGCACGACACAAACCTTGGATGAGATCGCCGACAGCTGCGGCTTTGGTAGCGCCGATGTCATGGCACGAGCTTTCACCCGAGTGCTTCAGCTGACCCCAGGCGAATACCGAAGCCGCTTCCGCTCATCGGGCATCGGAAAATAGTTTGGCCCAATTCATCGGATCAATGGCGTAGTACTTCGGTGGAGCGCGATTACGGTGTCGCATGAACAACACATCCATTGCAGGTGTCCGTATACCGGACAGCAAACTGGCGCAAGCCGCCACCGAACTGGTGCGAGACACCGAATCAGACCTTCTATTTCACCACTCGACCAGGGTCTATTATTTCGGGGCGCTGGCCGGTCTGCGAAGGGGCTGAAGTTCGATTCCGAACTGCTCTACATCGGAGCCATGTTTCACGACATCGGCCTTACCAGGGAATACCGTAGTGCGACCGATCGCTTTGAAGTGGATAGTGCCAACGCCGCGCGTGCCTTTCTGCGGCCAGCATGGCTGATGAGCCAGCTATTGATGTGGTTTGGGACGCCATCGCACTGCACACCACGCCGGGCATTCCCCAAGCACAAGAAGCCGGAAGTAGCCATGGTGACAGCGGGTGTAGAGATGGAGTTCTCGGGATTGGCTACCTTGATGTGCCCGACGCTCACCGGGAAGCGGTAGTCAAGGCGCATCCGCGCGGGGATCACTTCAAGGAGCAGATCATCCACGCCTTTCACGATGGATTCTGCCACAAGCCGGAGACGACTTTCGGAACCGTGAACGATGACGTGCTCGCGCTGCTCGACCCAAAATTTAGACGGGCTAACTTTTGCAGCATCATCCTCAATTCGGCCTGGCGCGAATAGGCAGAGAAGATCCCCGAACGCCATCTCAATGATCGGGGTCCAAGCCGTCAGCAATTCTACTCTGCCGCGAACCGATCGCTCTGATTCAAATTCCGGCTCAATCATTTGGACTGGTTAGGAGCTGCCAATTGAAAAAGCGCTTCTAAATGAAACGACTAATCATCCGTGATTTCTGCGAGTCTTGCGGTGTAGCTCATCTCGCAGACGCGAGTTAGGCGGCCTTTAAAACATTCAGCTTCAATGCTCGTGCCACACCATCGCCCGTAGGCAGGATCGGCTCTTCTGCAGTTCGCAACATGCCGCTCCAGAACCTCCTGAGAGGCGCCATTGATCGCGCGAGCCGTGTTGTCGAAGAGCAACTGCTTTTGCTCAGGGGTCATCTTCCGGAAGAGATTGCCCGGTTGCTCCCAGTGATCATCCACTAAGCGGTGGTCATAGTGGCCAGCCTCGCCTTCGAGCGTGAGCGGCAGGTCAGCGTATTCCGGTTGGTTGTCCCACAATCCCTGGCTATTCGGGTTGTAAGTCGTCGTCGCTCCCAGGTTTCCATCTGTGCGCATCTGGCCATCGCGGTGATAGGAGTGGAACGGACACTTCGGCGCGTTAACAGGAATGTGATTGAAGTTAATACCGAGGCGGTATCGCTGGGTATCTCCATAAGAGAACAGGCGGCCCTGGAGCATCTTGTCAGGAGAGAAGCCAATTCCGGGAACCACATTCGCCGGGGAGAAGGCGGCTTGCTCCACCTCTGCGAAGTAGTTTTCCGGATAACGATTGAGCTCCATTACGCCAACTTCGATCAGTGGATAGTCAGCCTTGGGCCAGACTTTGGTCAAATCAAAAGGATTGTGCTTGTGTGTCTTTGCCTGTTCCTCTGTCATTACCTGGATGAAGAGCGTCCAGCGCGGAAAATTTCCACTTTCGATTGCCTCCAATAGATCTCGGCCATGACTCTCCCGATCATTTGCCACAACCGCAGCAGCAGCTTCGTCCGTGAGATTTTCAATACCTTGCTGTGAGCGGAAGTGGAACTTCACCCAAGTGCGCTTGTTCTCGGCATTGATCATCGAGAAGGTGTGACTTCCGAAGAGATGCATATGCCGGAAGGACTTTGGAATTCCGCGGTCGGACATGACGACTGTGACCTGATGGAGTGCCTCTGGAAGAAGACTCCAGAAGTCCCAGTTATTCTGAGCGCTCCGAAGACCGGTGCGGGGGTCGCGCTTGATAGCGTGGTTGAGGTCAGAGAAGCGTAGAGGATCGCGGAAGAAAAAGACTGGAGTATTGTTTCCGACGATGTCCCAATTTCCGTCCTCGGTGTAAAACTTGAGAGCAATCCCGCGGATATCGCGCTCCGCATCGGCTGCCCCGCGTTCCCCGGCGACGGTTGAAAAGCGCACGAACATAGGCGTCTGCTTTCCAATCTTCGAAAAAATCACTGCCTTGGTGTACTTTGTGATGTCGTGAGTCGTCGTGAAAGTTCCATGCGCCCCCCAGCCTTTGGCATGCATCCTGCGCTCAGGAATGACCTCGCGATCAAAGTGCGCGAGCTTCTCGATCAGCCAGATGTCCTGGAGTAGAGCCGGACCACGACGACCGGCTGTCAAAATATTTGTGTTGTCCGGTACGGGAGCACCGGTTGCATTGGTAAAGCGTTCGGGTTTTGACATTATGAATTCTCACTTTCAGAAGTTCTGTTATTGCAAAGTTGATATATGAATCATAATCGTGCGGAAATGCTATGCCCAGAACGGGTGGTTGCTTCTGACCCGATCGGAGGATAACATTCTCCCGGCGACTTATAACGGTTGTTTTCGGCAGCAGTCCGGCACCTGTCAGACCGTAGCAGTTTGCAGCGGCAAGTATGGTGGAAAGTGAAGACGCCCCGCCGCGCAGCAATGGAGAGTTGTTTTTCCAACGGCTCTGGGAAGGCAGGGTTTTTGGTATGGCGATCGCGCTATCGAAAAAAGGCCACTATGAATGGGAAGAAATTCGGCAGAAATTGATCGCCTCATCGCCGAGTGGGAAGCTAAACACGATAAGGATGGTCCAGATTGGGACTACTACGCGCTGGTTATTAGCTTTGGAGAAGATGGTTCTCGAGACAAGAATGCTGGTCCTATCCATGCTTCGCCGCTGCGCTACGCGCTAGTAACGGCTCTGACTGGTCCGCGGAAACTTGTTTCCCCCGAGCCTGGATGCCGCGCCAATATTTCAGCGGAAGCATCCCCAGAGCCATGACGACTAGTTGGATGGCGATGAACGTCATCAGAGTACCGAACGCCTGATCCATAAAGCCATAGGAGTGCAGACCGACGCCGAGCATGTTAACTCCGAACCAGGACAGACTGACCACGATGTTGCCAAAAACACTCATCACTGCAAGCCCACGTTCGCGAATGAAGCCACCCCAGCGGGCGTGAAGAATGATGGCGTTCCACAGGACGATAAGAAGCGCTCCGTTCTCCTTTGGGTCCCATCCCCAGAATCGCCCCCAAGATTGATCGGCCCAGATTCCGCCGAGGATGGTTCCAACGAAGCTGAACAAGGTAGCAAAGCAAGTGATACCGTACATCATTCGACTGAGTGAACTCGCTGTCGTTTCGTTGAACGAGGTGGTAAAAAGGCCGCGCAAGATATAGATAATGCCTAGGAAACCGGCCAACGCGACCGATGAGTAACCAAGAGTCACCATGACCACATGAGTCGCTAACCATACATTGGTGTCTAACACGGCTCGAAGCATTTCAAGCGAATCACCATCCAACTGCAAATTGTGGGCGATCAAAAGGGTGACAAAACCGATGGTCGAAGCGCACACACTCCCAATCCCGTTCTTGTAAAAACGCTCGAGGAAAAGACAGAGAAGAACCGAACCCCAGCCGACAAAGAGCGCTGAACTATACAGATTGGTAACTGGAGGTCGTCCTTGCAAATACATGCGGACCAAGAGCCCGACCGTATGCAGGAGGAACGCGCAAACGAGCAGAATAACGGCAGTCTTTCCCAGTGTCTTCGGCCACTTCAACCACGAGAATAGGGCGAATATCAGGACGATGACGTATAGGACCATTGCCTGAAGGAACGGTTGCGCCCGGTTGAACAAGTACTCGAGCCGAGGTCGCGACAATTGCTCTGGAATCGTTCTGTCAAGGTACTGATTATACTCTTGGATGATCCGGTTGAATCCGGCCACATTATCGCTGCGGTAAGCGGAGATCAGATCTCCATACATGATAGCTGGATACCCCACTTTCCCCGTGGCGACGGCATTAAAAAGTGCGTCGGACATATGCCACCACCGGTCGCTGTCGATCTTACCATTCGGATTCGGAACAGCGTACACATATCTAGCCTGACTGAGGGTTTGGTAGCGTTTGGTGAACCAGACGAGACGCAATAACTCCTGTTCGTTAAAGGGCCGGTTTGCCTCTCGATCCCGAATGGCTCGCATACCTGGCTGCAGCACCCGATCGAAAGCCTGCAATTCTCTTGCGAAATCGGGTGAATCCTCTGCCTGAATACTGTTCTTCAACAGCAGGTAGATCCGCAAAGCGTCTCGGAGCTTAATGATCCCGCGCTGGAATGCGTTCCGGGTTTGAGCCTCCGTTTGCGTCGCTAATCCGGCTTGTTTGCCAATCTCGCCGAGGAATGGTTCGCAGTCGTTATAAGAATAGGAAACGGGTTTCCCGTTGGCTTCCTGCCGGCCGAAAAGGCCTAGAATATCGGGATTGGTCACTTCAAAGACCTTTGCGGCATCCGCACGCCGGGGCATCATGAATACATCAAGCAACCATCGACTGGCGGGCTCTACTTTGCCTTCAACAGTGAAGGTTCCGTGGTGATTCATCATCGAAAGCGACATGCGGGCCAATGTATCCATTGGCATTACTCGGCCGCCGACCAGAACCGGAAGTCGGCTAAAGCCGTCGATATCCAACCCGGGAGCCTGCCTGTGGGGAATCATCTTCGAAATCACCCAGATCACAAGCACCAGACTAATGAGCCACGGAATAGACTTTTTCATGAAATCACGCGCCGTCTGACAAAACTGGTTAGATGCATCCCAAATTGAATGACCATGCCGAAAGCGATGAGCGCACAAGAGATATACGGTATCAGCCAACTGGGATTCTGCACCACTTGGAGGATGGTCGTCGTATCATTGTTATCAAAGCCCGATTGGTAGAAAGTCATGCCTTGGTAGCGCAACGGGTGATTCATGTAGATCAGCGTTTCCCGATCTTCATGGCGGGAAGGATCCAGCAGTCGAATTCGGCTCGAGAAGTTCTTGGGAATATCAGTCCCCGCGTAACGATCGTGACTAAACTGAACGAGCTGAATCGCAAAAGGCTTATAGAAGCGTTTGGGTCGCAGCACGATTTGATAATTCTTTGCGCCGGCCTGAAAACTTACCGGCCGGGGAAAGCCGGCTGCGAGATTCCAGGAGCCAACGTGCCTTCCGCCTTGCCAGACCGATACGGCAGCAGTTGGCATGTTGCGTTCGTTCTCTTTGTAGGTTCGTTCTGTTTGGACCGATACCGCCATTGGGCCGATCGGTAGATGTGGATAGTTCGAGGACGGGAGCTGATCCGGGCGAAACAGGGCCGAGTTGATGAAATATTCGTCGATACCAACCTCTAGAGAGTCCGCCGGCAGACCAATCTTGTGGCCTTTGTACAATTGTGAATCCGGAATGGAGATTACCTGATCGAAATCGGGAGCGCTTGTATCAATCACGGCGAGTTCATTGTGATAATAGCTAAGCGAATAGTTTTTCGTCTCGCCTTGATCCAGGCGCATCTGACTTTCCACTTGGAATAGACTGGTGAACAATTGGCCGAGCAGTAACAGGATCACTCCCGCGTGAAGGACGAGGATCCCCGCTTTTTTCCAAGTGAATTTGAATCGCGCCAGGTGTGCCGCGATCAGATTCACTAAAAGCAACCCGCCCACCAGATAGCCGCTGGGAAACCACGGAATTTTTAGGGTAGTTCCAGGCGGTGTAAAGTAGAGAAAGAAGCTCTTGAAGTATCGGTTTTCCGCCTCGTAAACGCCAATATTCACCTGATCCAGGGTACCGAGGAAGACCAGAATCATCGCACACGCGAAGCAGAAGACAGTTAGCTTGAGCGAGGTGAGAGGTTTCACCCAGTGAATAATATTATTGGTCATTGGGTGATCTTGGCATGTTTAAAGCCATGGTCGTTTGCTAACTAAATGACAGTTAACGAGTAGATTGCGTTGTTAGTGAAATTAGGAAAAGGTGTTTGCGGAAAGCGGTAGGGCAACGCCCCATAAACATTAACTTGATCGATTTAGGGCTCGCGGAGGCCTCACAAGGTAGGCGAACCGCCTCGGTTTGCACGGCTCTGAAAAGGTGCAAAGCGGACGATTCGCCTACTTCCAAACTTGATGCTAACCGGCAAGGTGCGGGAAGCGACCTGGCCTCTCCGCCTTAGCCGCGCGTCGGCGGGAACGGAGAGGAGAGGCGATTGCGCATCTAAATTATTATTGGCCGGTGGAATTAACTTTGTGCTGAAACCTGGGAGGTGGATTGGCTGACTGAACTTTCCGAAACGTCGTTGAACTGAATCGTGGGCGTAAAAAACCCATCCGTTAAGGTTTGTAGGAAGAGGACGATCTGGTTCTCTTCGGCGTCGGTCAACCCAAGATGGCCAATCGTCTGGTCGACGTTTGCATTAACTTCTGGAAAAGGCCAGTAGTCGATCCCCTCTCTCTTTCCCGGTTGGCCGCCCGCTGGTAGGTGCACGCCTCCGTTCAGAGTGTCGCGCGTATTATAGAAGTGGACAAGAGCCTTCAGACTCTTGAAGTAGCCATTGTGCGCGTACGCCTTTACGAAACCGCCATACGGCCGCTTGTCTACGTTGCGACAGGTTGGGACCTGAACTTTGCCGTCGAATTGGGGTGCGAGTACCGCCCAGCCTGGGTTTGGGTTCTGCCCGGTACCTATACCTGGACCCGATTTCTCGCCAAGCGTCACCGCGAGGCTGACGTTGGCGAGGAAGGCGCCAACTCCTAAGTCAAGGTAGAATATTCCCGCTGCATTCGCGACATACCCGAACTGGTCCGGGTGATTCTCGAACAAAAACGGGAGAGCAAAATTCTGCGGCGTCCCAATGTTAGCCGAGGTGAAGTCGGTGAACAAAGGCGCTACATCTGCCGCATCCGCTGGTGTGACCGTGCCCGTGAGTTTCGGTTCCGTCCAAGTGGCAAGTATTACAATGACCTTTAGTTCGGAACAGATTCCAACCCGCCAGTTCGTCCGCGGTTAACGTCGTTGCACCAAGGAGGGTTGGCCGGGCGAAATCAAACTTCGAGCTGAAGGGGACTAACCTCCGGCCCAGCCTCGTATGAAGATGTCGACACTGCGGCATGATCAAAGGCGGAAATTACAAGGTTTTGGTCCTCTTGAGACATCATAGCAAAGAACCGGATTCGGATTACCCCCGGAGGGCGGCGGACCGGGCTTCTTTGCTAATGTCGCGATGTTGGTTGGAAACTTAATAGTACTCAGCGATCCCTTACCCCAGTACTCTTCAAAAAATGGCGCTTCCTTACTCTTCGAGATTTTGTACACATAAGTAGCAATATCAAGATTTCCCATCTCCACTGGGTTAGTCGGAGGTCCTTGCGCCTGCTCGGCAGCAGGATTCTGTAAGCGAATTCCCCCCGCTCGCATATCCCAGAAGTTGCCGCCGTAGAAATCGAACTGGGTATTGTTGAAGTGAAGGACAGGCGAAAAAGGTGCGTAAGCGTAAGTCTGCGGTCTTCGAGCACTTATTCGCTCGTTCGGCCCTGTAACGCCGCGCCGGCGTTGGTGATCGGAACGGATCCTGGGAGAGCCGAGGTCGTTGCATTGAAGAAACTCGAGCCTCCAGTGAAGCCCGCGTAGGGAATGTGGCAAGTCGCACAAGCTAGGTTGTTGTTAACCGATAGGCTTTGGTCGTAGATGAGCGCCTTACCCAGCGCTTGCGTGAACTGAGAAGAGCCAGGGGCGAGTCGCGGTCTCCAACTTGTTCAGCGCGTCCTGGAAATTCGCGTCTAATGCTTGGAAGGAGGAGGAAAGCCACGTCGACATCCTCATGCATTCCACCCGGGAGGTACTGTGCCATATTAAGTACCGGGACTGGTATTGCTACACCGCCCACCTGGACACCAGCCGCAGGCGAAGGCGACGGCGAAGCACTGGGATTCGGGTTCGGAGTGGGGGTGGGGAATGAGTTTGGAACCGGGGTGGGGCCCGGGGTGGCGGGCGGGGTGGGGCCCGGATTGAGCATTTGGGCGAAAGCGGTTGAACAGACGATCGACGTCCCTAGGACCGCTCCGCAAATAATGGTTAGCTTGATCGATTTGACTGGAGGCATGTTGTTTACTCCTTTCCTCCGCGATTAACTGAATGAGTTGATCGGATCAGACGGAGAGCTACGCGGCGGAGTAGCTATCCGCCCCCTGGCCGAAGACACACCATCCGCGCACGACGAAATCTACGAAATCACTCCTCCTGCCTGTAGATCGCGTCCCGGATCTTACATTCCGAATCGTGAGAACGTGCGGTTTCTCTGTAGGTTCGGCTTTTGTTTACGGCGATCTAAACCCACTAACTGAGGCGTCCCTCTGGCTCTTATCAGATAAGAGTCAGTGGTCTCAATTCTGAGTCCAATCGCCGCAGTAAAGAAATTTGAATCTGTTTTCCGGTTGAATCTCTCTCCGGATTCTAAATAGACGACAACTTTGAATCTCTTTTCCGGACTATTTTAGACTAGACAACAACGTTTGGAGCTTCGCTACCCTCCTGCAAAACCGCGAAGTATTCGGGCAAATTACTACTCTCCCGACAAACTATAACCCATATCAGAGGCGCTTCTCTTTGGCAACTAGAATTATGGATATTGATACAAATCGCCTCCGCTAGGCGATGCTGCAGTTCTCACGTTTGGTTCAGCGGTATTCATGACCTCGATCGAAATCAAGCCAGACTCGCAAGCGTGGATGGTCTGAGAGTGCAACCCAGCAGCTAGCGAAGAGCCTTAAACAGAAGGCAGCAAAGTTAACAAAAGATTCAGGCCCTCCGTTTCCTCCTTCTGTTCAAACGATTTGCAAGGGTGGATTGGCCATTGGCCTCAAAACCAATTGAACAGAAGGTAACGGAGGAAACAGAGATGGGAAAACTGGCACAAAAAAGAGGAAGGGGATTATCGACTGCCAGGTCGATTACCACCGGATGCACTTCACGCCTTGATCGGTATCTATCCCTCGATACCGCCCGTTCCAGTTTGCGGGTCGAAATCTTCGCCGTAACGCTCGAAGCCCGGTGTGTCGGCAGCGAGTTCATGACCCGAGTTCGGGAGGCGGAATTCGCGTCTCTATGAGCACGATTGCCCCCGAAACAGCCTGGTGATCAATGCGCCACCGCGCCTTCCTTCGCTCTTGCCTTCTGACAAACCCAGACTAGTGCCGCGCCGATAAGCAGAGATATTCCGACAATCAGGAAAGCGTCATCAAAGGCCATAATGTAGGCTTCGCGCCTGACAATATTCTTGATTTGGCCGTAGGCTTGATGCGTCGCAGTTACGGCATCATAGCCTTTGTTGACAAAAGTAGCGGTAAGAGCCCGTACCCGCTCCTGCACGACCGGACGATACGCATTGATGTACGCGCCGATCTCGAAATCGTGGAATTGCTCGCGTCGAGTGACGATTGTGTCGAGCATAGCCGTGCCGACGCTTCCGCCAAGGTTGCGCGCGATGTTGAAAACGGCAGAGCCGTCCCCAGCATCTTTCGGCTGCAATATAGATGTGGCTAACGCGGAAAGGGGCACAATGGTAAATGGCTGACCCAGCGCCCGTACGATGTTTGAAACCACAAATTGGTCGCCTGCGTAATCGTGCGACATCGAGGTGTTCATCCAACAGCTTGCGGCAAAAATGAGGGTACCGAAACAAACCAGCGCTCGCAGGTCCAATTGTTTCATCAAACGAGGTACGAACGGAAAGATCAGGAGCTGAGGAAGACCGACCCAGATCATCGCTTGGCCCGTTTGGAAGGCATCATAGCCCTGGACGATGGTCAAGTACTGCGGCAGGAGATAAACCGTCCCATACAACGCTGAGCCCAAGAAGAAATTTGTGGCGGAGGCGATTCCCAGGTTGCGTTGGGCCAGTAGGCGGAGGTTGACAAAAGGCTTCTTGCGCGACAGTTCAATGATAATAAAGGCCGGGATAAAGATCGCCGCCAAAAGGGCACAGCGTTGGATGAATACGCTGCCCAGCCAATCGTCGCGCTGACCTTCCTCCAACATTGCGATCAGCGATCCGAGTCCGATCGCCATGCAGCCGATGCCCAGCCAGTCGCCTTCACGCAATTGGTAAAGCTGCATGGGTGCGGATCTAATCGCAAAGACGATGGAGCCAATCATGAGGGCGCCCGGAATCAGGTTGATGTAGAACACCCATTGCCATCCGTAATTGTCAGTTAACCATCCGCCGACTGTCGGGCCCAGAGCCGGCCCAAGGGTCGCCGTCATTCCGAAAAGAGCCAGTCCAAGCGGCCGCTTACTTTTGGGAAGGGTGGAAAGCGCAACGGTTAGCGCCATCGGAATCATGACACCGCCGGTAAAGCCCTGACAGGCGCGAAACGCAATCATTTCGCCGAGGCTACGAGCTGTGCCGCAAAGACAAGAGAAAATCAGAAACAGCGCCACGTTAACAATCAGGTACCAACGCACGCTGAAAACCCGGGATAACCAAGCCGTAAGCGGGATGGTAATGATTTCACCGATCAAGTAGCTGGTTGAGACCCAGGAACCCTCATCTTGAGTGGCCGCGATCCCGCCGGTAATATCTCTCAGGGAAGAGTTGGTAATCTGGATATCAAGCACCGCCATGAAAGCGCCGAGCATGGTGCCCAGCACTCCCACCCAGGTCCGAAAATCGACCGGTTTTTCTTCAATGTTAGGCATATCGTGTCACTCCTTTGCGCAAGTTTTTTTGCCGTTCATTCCTCTCTACGGATCATGCTCACTGCTTTACCCGAATCTTGGGGTCAACCGAGAGACCTGGCACAATCAGTTGCTCGTACCCTCGAATGCTGGCTCGATCGAAGAGGATTTTGACGGGAACCCGCTGCACGATTTTCGTGAAATTCCCCGTTGCGTTATCCGGAGGCAGCAGGGCAAATACCGCGCCTGTTCCGGATTGGAAGCTGTCGACCTTACCGATGAATTTATGATTGGGAAGAGCGTCCACGCTGACCTCGACCGGCTGGCCGGGCCGAATCCGACCCAATTGGGTTTCTTTGAAGTTGGCCACGACCCAATCGTCAGGTTCCGATATAGAGAGCCCGGTTTGTCCCGATTGGACACGTTGGCCAGTCTCGAAGGTCTTTTGTGCTACCCGCCCCTCGGTGGATGCGTACACGGTCGTGTAGGAGAGCTGTAGCTCGGCATTCTGTACTTGGGCAGAGGCGACTTCGACTTGGGCCGCCGCGGCTTTTTCCTGAGCCTTCGCCGTTTGAACATTAGCTTCCGCGACGTTCACGGCTGCCACGGTAGCGTTGTAAGTGGCTTCGTTGCCCTCAGCCTGGTATTGGGAGTTGTCCAGATCCTGTTTTGAGATCACTCCCTTGCCTTGATAAAACAGTTGATAGTTTCGTTGGAAATTCCGTTGGGAATTGATGTTTTGAGCCTTGGCAGCGTCCGCCTGTGCTCGGGCTTGTTGTAGCTGAGCATCGGTCTGGATCAGTTGTGCCTGACTTTGCCCGAGTTGAGCTTTGGCCTGTTCGAGGCTCGCTTTGGCTTGCGCCAGCGCCACTTGGAAGTCTTTAGGATCTAGCTTAGCAATCGGTTGTCCCTGTTTGACCAACTGGTTGTCGTCCACCAGAACGTCGGAGATGGTTCCAGCGACCCGAAAACTCACCGGATGTTCGTGACCTGTGACATAGGCGTCGTCGGTTTCTTCGAATTGGCTGGAATAGAGCCAGTACGAAACCCCGGCAATCACCCCTAGGATGATGACTGGTAGCGCCAGCCAGCGAACCCGCGACTTTTTGCCTTTTGCCGGGGGATTGGTGATCGGCTCTCTGGTGGTAGTTGGTTCTTCGGCTTTAACCCGGTTTGGGTATTCCAGGGTTGATCCATTGGTTGAAGCACTCATATAATTCTTCCCGCTTTCTGGTGGCTTCAATTGGTTCATCGCAATTGAAGCTCGACCGAAGCAAACCTCATGGTGAGGTACGCGAGGATTACTTAGTTCTTGTCGCAGCGATAAGCAGGGGCTATCACCCAGAGGTACTAGCTATGGAGTTGCGTCACATCCGCTACTTTGTGGCCGCGGCCGAGGAACTGAGCCTCCGCCGGGCAGCCCACCGGCTCCATGTCTCTCAGCCTGCGTTGAGCCTGCAGATTAGTGACCTGGAAGATGAACTCGGTCACAAGCTTTTCGAAAGGAATTCACGGGGGGTCGAGCTCACTGAAGCCGGACGCGCTTTTCTTCTGGGAGGGCGGCGAGTGCTGGCGGCCACCAAACAGGCGATCGCACAAGCGCAAGAGGCTGCGAACGGAGAAAGAGGTAGGCTCGTGATCGGCGGCATCGGTCCCCTGACAAGTTCATTTTTGCCGGTTGCCCTAGCCCGATTCCGTGAGCAGCGCCCGTTGGTTGAGGTCACCGTTCTACACATGAACAACCGCGCTCAGGTCGAAGCGGTGTTGAACGGTTCGATCATGTTGGGTATTGGATTCTTCGACTCGGCGGTAGACGAAGATGAGCATGAGCAGTTATGTACTCGACTGCTGCTTCGTTCGCCGGTCGGAATTGGCTGCTCGAAACATCGCCGGTTTCCAAAACGAGCGGCACCGAAACTCCGAGACTTTCGTCACGACAAATTCATATCGTTCGATCCCGAGTATGGATATGGGCACGAGCAATGGGTCCGCGGGTTTTGCCAGCGAGTCGGCAAGTTTGAGCCTGAGATCGGAGCCTTAGCCAACTCGCCCGACAGTCTGGTCAGCATGGTAGCAGCTGGGCGCGGAGTTTTTGTAGGTCCGCAAATTGGTGTTGAAGGCCGAACTGCAGCGATTGACTTTTATCCGTTAACTGAAGCAGAGATTCAGTTCGAACTGTTCGCGATTTGGAAAAAACAACCCGAAGTGGTGCCGACTATCTCCAAGTTCATCGAACTTCTGCAAGAGGCGACAAAGCCTGTCTGAGATTTTAGCGCGTCGACAGACCTCTTCTAGTTCGGAGCCGTTCTTGGCAGAACGATAGTTTGCGTTCGAAAGGGCAACCAGATGAGCGGGAAAAATGGACTACGATTCAAAATGCAGCAGTCTACGATTTACCCGCAATCGCCAATCATTTTGCGCTAGTTTGGGCGCCACTATGAACTCTCAACCTGCCAAGATCTCCCCCAATTTCATCGTTCCAGATGTGGTCGCCACGGCAAAGTACTACTGCGACGTCCTCGGGTTTACCTCAGTACGCTACGACGGTGACCCTCCCGTATTTGCGCTCGTGGAGTGGGGCGATGTTTCTATCATGTTTAAGAGTTATCCCGGTGTGAACGTGGCTCTTTCCAACCAGAAGGTGCACGAAGACGTCGGTTGGGATGCATATTTATGGGTTACGGATGCCCGGCGCGCGTGCGAGGAAATTCGAGGGCGTGGTGGACGAATCATGCGCGAAATTGAGGAGACTTACTATGGCTGTTTGGAGTTTGAAATCGAAGACCTCAACGGCCTCCTGCTTTGCTTCGGCGAGGAACTAGCGCCCGATCCCTCGCACTAATCACATCTCACCTATCACCTGTCCGTTACCTGAGCGCTGTGCCGGAACTCCAGGCTGATAACAAAAAACTGCAGAGCGGAGGGATGGTTCTTGATGAATGCCCCTCCGCTCTGAACGGCCTACACCTGGGCTAAGCCGCCATCCACAAACAATTCCGTTCCGGTGATGTAGCTGCTGTCGTCGGATGCGAGAAACACCACGGCCTTGGCGATCTCATCGGGTGTACCGAGCCTGCCAAGCGGAACAGTGTTGGAAATCATCTTCAAGCGTTCCTGGCCGATTTCCCCGGAAGCGAGCAGATTACTAAGTCCGGGCGTGTCGGTGGAGCCCGGGCTCACCGCGTTCACGCGAATGCGGCGGGCCTTTAAGTCCGTTGTCCATGTCCGCGCGAATGAACGCACGGCGGCTTTGGTGGCGCTATAAACACTATTCGACGAGAACCCTTTGCTGGCGACGATGGACGCATTCAGAATGACAGAGGCACCATCCGGCAGCAACGGAAGCGCCTTCTGCACCGTGAAAAGGAGGCCTTTTACATTGATGTCGAAGATCGAATCATAGAAATCCTCAGTTATCGTGCCAAAGGGGGCAAACGTCGCGACACCGGCATTCGCGAACACAATATCGAGCTTGCCCTTCTCCTGCTTGATCTGGGCGAAGAGGCGATCAAGATCGCCAAGGTTCGACACGTCGCCTTGTACGCCGGTCACATTTCTCCCGATCTCCTTGACGGCCGCAGCCAACTCCGGATCGCGGCGCCCCGTTATGAAGACGTACGCGCCTTCGTTCACAAACTGCTTCGCCGTGGCGAGGCCAATGCCGCTGTTGCCACCCGTGATGAGGGCAATTTTTCCTTCAAGCTTATTCATCTATTTCTCTTTAGTTGTCGTTTAGTCGCTAGCCTCGTAGACCTTTTCTGGCTTCGCTCATGGAATCATCGCAGGGGGTCGGCGATGAGCAGGGCGGGGCGGTCTGGGGCATAGCTGGTCGTTGTCATGGGTTGTCCCAAATCGTTGCCACGCCAAAGTCAGATTTGCGCAACACCGCCATCCACAAACAATTCCGTTCCGGCGATGTAGCTGCTATCGCCGGATGCGAGAAACACCACGGCATTCGCGACCTCATCGGGTGTGCCGAATCTGCCGAGCGGAACACTGTTGGAAATGATCTTCATGCGTTCCTCGGCCCCCTCTATGGCATGCCACGGCGGCGTGTCGGTGAAGCCGGGGCTCACCGCGTTCACCCGAATGCGACGAGCCTTCAGGTCTGCTGTCCAGGTCCGCGCGAACGAACGAACAGCGGCTTTTGTGGCGCTATAGCCACTCCACTCGGAAAACCCTTTGCTGGCGACGATGGACGCATTCAGGATGATCGACCCACCATCCGGCATTAGCGGAAGTGCCTTTTGTACCGTGAAAAGGAGGCCTTTCACGTTGCTGTTAAAGAGCGAGTCGTAATCCTCCTCAGTTATCTTCCCCAAGGGCGCGAGCTTCGCAAAACCGGCATTGGCGAACACCACATCGAGCCTGCCCTTCTCCTGTTTGATTTGTGCGAAGAGTCGATCAAGATCGCCAAGGTTCGAGACGTCGCCTTGTACGCCGGTCACATTTTTTCCGATCTCCTTAACGGCCGCAGCCAATTCCGGATCACGACGCCCCGTGATGAAGACGTATGCGCCTTCGTTCACAAACTGCTTCGCGGTGGCGAGGCCGATGCCGCTGTTGCCACCAGTAATCAGTGCAATTTTTCCTTCAAGCTTGTTCATGTATTCTTCTCTTCTCATCAAAGGCTGTCAGATTGTGAGGACGACCCTGCCGAAGGGGCGGCCCTCAACCAGGTAACGCAGAGCATCGGCCGCTTCGGCCAGTGGCAAGACCTTAGCCACGATCGGTTTGATCGCGCCGGATTGAAGCAGGGGGACGATAGTATTCCAGGCGTCAGCCCAGGCCGCCTGTGGCTGAGTGAACATTACGAAGCTCTTGATGCTGGCCCGTTGCCAGATCAGATTTGTGACGTCAATGGTTGCCTTGCGGCCTCCCGCATAACCCAGCGTTGTGAGGCTTCCGCCCAACGCAAGCGCTCCGAGCGCCTCGCTCAACACTTCACCACCGACGCCGTCGATCACAATGTCTGCGCCGTAACCGCCTGTGATACGACGCACGCCGTCACCGAGCTTCTCGCAAGAGAGATCAATGACCTCATTGAATCCGAGCGCCTTCGCTTGCTCGGCTTTTGCATGATTGGTCGTGCTTGAGATGGCGTGTTTTGCGCCCAAGGCACGCGCCAATTGTGTCACCGCGTTGCCGACCGATCCTCCGATCGCCGGCGCCAGCACGGTTTTGCCGGCTTGAAAACCAGCGAGGTTGAGAGCCATCTGTGCGGTGAGATACGCGACCGGAATACCGGCGGCGCTCACGTCGTCGATACCCTCAGGTATCAGGCAAAGGCTTTCCTTCCGTACGGCAAGCCACTCACTGTAGGCTCCATCCTCAAAAACGCCATACGGCCCAGTGAACATCACCCGTGAACCAACAGGAAAGTCCGTTCCGTCTCCCTCCTCCACCACGCCCGCTCCTTCGTTGCCTAGGATCAGCGGCGCCTTGGCGAAGGGGAATTGGCCGGAGAGAATCGTATGGTCGAGGGGTGTGACGCCGGCTGCAGTCATTCGCAGCAATATTTTTCCGTCCGAGACCGTTGGTTTTGGAAGATCTACGAGCTTCAATCGTTCATAACCACTGAATTTTTCCGCTCTCATTGCGCGCATATTAGTTCTCCTGTTTTTTGTCGGATGTATTAAGGTTTAGCTGCGCGGGCCGCTGTCGCCGCTCATTGGCACCGGGAAGTCACCGCTTCGGCGAGATCTTCCCCGCAAACGTCTGGGTCACGATCTTTCCGTTCTGCACAATGAAGGTGTCGGTGGCGACTTCGAAGCGGTTGTCCGCCGTCTCGGCCTTCCACACGATGTAGGCCGTGTCGCCGTCGACCTCCTGTTGGAGCATATCGAAGGACATCCCTGGCTTCGCGAACTCCTCGAACAACTTCACGAAGAATCTCCGAATTGCCTCGGGGCCGCGCAACAGGCCATCCGGGGTGAAGAACCTCGACTCGGCGGTGTAGTCGGCCATGGTGCCGGCGATGTCGCCGAAGGAGTTCAGGTGGTGTGCGAGTACATTCTGGGTCGTCGCGGCGACGCCGTCTTTCTGTTCCGGGTTCACGTCGGTTCTCATGGATTTCAGCTTAGTTGTGATTTGTTCGCTGTTTCTTTGAGAGCATCCGCGCTTCCGCCAGCAATGCGGATACTGCGTTCTGGTTCGCCGTAATTTCCATTCCACCGGTAAATCAGGGGACCGTAAGAAGTGAAAATGATCGAAGCTTCGCGACCCAAAGAAACCTCTTGAAAGGCTGAAGTATCCATCGCCGTTTGGTTGGTAAGTCTCATCATAGAGTTGCCGTTGGATCCGATTGCATCTAGATTATACTTGTACTCTAGATGGATTACGATAATAATCCAGATTGTCAAGCGGCTTTGAAAAAAGAGAGAAAACTCCATGGGTCATTCACAGACAGAAAAAAAGCAAAACCATGAGCGCATTGTCCGGGCCGCCGCAAAACGGTTTCGGGAAAAGGGTCTGGAAGGCGTGGGCATTGCCGATCTTATGAAAGAGGTCGGCCTCACCGTTGGTGGCTTTTACAAGCACTTCGACTCCCGTGACGATCTGGTGGTCGAGGCTCTTCGTTCTGCGCTGGGAACCTGGCGCCGTCAGTCGGACGCTGCTGCAGCCGGTGGTCCGCCACTGACCTACGCTAAGCTGGTCGACAACTATCTGAGCGAGGCGCATCGCGACCATCCTGGTGCAGGCTGTCCCATCGGCGCGTTGACTGGAGAGATCGCCCGCAGCGGTAAGCGAACCCGCGCGCTTTTGACCGAAGAGATCCGAAGCGCATTCCGGTTGATTGCCGATTTGATCCCGGGCAAGGACGAGGCGCCGGCTAGATCGAGAGCAATTTTAACCCTGAGCGCACTGGTCGGCGCAATTGGGCTCTCCCGCGCGATATCAGATGAGGCGCTTTCGCGCGAAATCTTGAAGACCGTTAGTGAGCTTCTGAAAAAAGAGGCCCGCGAATAGGGTGACCTCCAAGGGCGTAACATATGGACACGGTTCCCGGGGTTAAAACCCCGGCGGGGAGGGATCGCAGCCTGTCCGACATAGCTTTTGATGCATCACGCTCAACGACCGTGCGCTTTTGCGACGTCGGATCCTCGCGATCCGCGGCGCACGAGGATCCGACGTCGCGCTCGAGCATTCTGCAGCAGGCATCCAAAGGGCTATGTCGGACAGGCTGTGCGCCCTCCCGGCGAACGGCGTGACGCGATTTTAGTTGCCAAATCGGTGAGCGTAGTCATCGAATTAAGCGCGAACCATGGAATCTGTGGTTTTGAATTCTGGCGGGATCCGGAAAAAGAAACAGCATGAAAACTGATCAACCAGCACCCAAGAATATTGACGAATATATCGCGGGCTTCCCACCTGATGTTCAAGGAATTCTGAAAAAGATTAGAGTGACGATTAGAAAAGCGGCGCCAGACGCAGAAGAAACGATCAAATACCAAATGCCGACCTTCGTTCTGAAGGGCAATTTGGTGTATTTCTCTGCCTGGAAAAAGCATATCGGGTTCTATCATCTGTCGACAGCATCCGAGACACTCCAGGAAGAGCTATCTGTTTACGCAGGACCAAAGGGCTCGTTAAAGTTCCCATTAGATAAGCCAATGCCGCTCGGCCTGATAAGTAAGATTGTAAAGCTCAGGGTAAAGGAAAACCAAGAAAAGGCAGAAGCCAGAGGAAAGAAGAAATTGAAATGGGGCCGACCGCAATAAGAATGGTTTGGCTTGTCCCTAGGCTGAGAATTTCCATTTGCCTCTTTTCTTCCGATAACTCTTAGGGCGCGAAGGCAGAATCGCAACCTGATCGGCGTCTTTGTAGAAGATCTGCGATTTCATCGGGTTCTTCTGCCGAATAACCCGAATGACATGACCTTCCCTGATCGCCCGGGCCACGATCGCTCGACCAACTTCTCGCCAACCTTTCTCGGTAAAAAAAAATCGAACCCGCCGATTTTCGATTTCCGGAAACTTCACGTTCATGCCGGCCAGCCCAGCCGTCCACGCACCACGAAGTGGGCCAGGAGACCCCGGAATGAACTCCTGACGCGAGAAGCTGAATGAGCCTTTCTTGGCGTTTGCGAGGATGCGGTAAATCATGCTATGAGGATTTCTGCCGGCATCATAAGTGACGCGCGTTCGCCCCTCGACTTGCGAAAGAATCTTATCGGGATTAGAAGACACCTCTCCCAGAGTTTGATCGCCAATGTCAGCGCGCGTGAAAGCGGCAACTGTCTTTTGCGATCGGAAGAGGCTTCGTCGCGACACGTGCGCCGCGCGGGCGCAACCTATTGATAAACCGAGGAATCGAGGCCAAGGTGCGCTGGCCTTGCTCTACCTTGGGCAGTTCCCGGGAGCCGCAAGCGGCTCCCCTCCGATGTCGGGGATTCCGGCTCAACTTAGCAAACATACAATATTTTTGTTCTTCCTTGCGATCTCTGCGTTCTTTTACGGCCATTCTCCTCTCGGAAAAAGCTCCGTCGGGACACGTGCGTCGCCCGGGCGCAACCCATCGATAGACCGAGGAATCGAGGCCAATAGTGCGCTGATCATGCTCAGCCTTGGGTAGTTCCCGGGAGCCGCACCTGTCCGACATAGCCTCGCTCTTCTCAATATCGTGGCAACAGCACTGACGCGAAGTCGGAAGCGGCTCCCCTCCGATGTCGGGGATTATGCCTCGATGTAGCTAACATAAATTCTTTCTGTTCTCTCTTTGTGGTCTCTGTGTTCTTTTGCGGCTATTTCTTCTCTTGTCAGGTCAGATCTATTAAAGAATTAATTGACGTATTTGCTGATCGCGCCTAGCTATCTATTAATTCTTTAATAGATATGGCCCGCAAACCATCACCAACTTTGACAGACGCTGAGTTGCGTCCCATGGAAATACTTTGGGAGCGAGGACCCTCGACAGTCGCCGAGGTGGTCAACGCGTTACCTGAGCTACTGGGACTGAGCTATAGCACAGTACTCACTACGCTCCGGATTTTGGAACAGAAAGGGTATGTCGAACATACCAAAGAGGGACAGGCTTATGTTTATCACCCGATCGTCGACCGCAATCAGGCTCGCAAGAAGGTCCTCAAACATATTCTAAATCGTTTCTTTGACGACTCACCGGAACTTCTGGTCATGAAGCTTTTGGAATCGGAGCATATCGATGCCGAGGACTTGCAACGGATTCAACGGCTGATCAATCAAGGAGAGAAACTGTGAGCACCAATCTGGATCTCGATCACCTCATGTTTGCGGATGATAGCCGAGCATTTGGTCAATGGTTTGATTCTGTCGGCAGCAATCTTCCTTGGGTCAATATTGTTATTCCGTTTTCTCCTCCGCGAACAGCGTTGGAGCGCTGCCACCCGCCACCGAGTCTTGCTTCTGACCTTTTTTGTTCTAGCTAGCACTCCGATCCTAACGGCGCTGAAACCAACGCGACCGAGTGACAGTCTGCCTAGAACTGGGCAGCTCTTGGCGGAACAACCTTGGCCCACAGAAATTCAAATGTTTTCTGGCGTGGCTGTACCATCGGAAGCCAATCGCTCTACGCCCCAGCATCATTGGCGACAGCCCGGCTTTTGGCTGCGCTGGATCGACTGGCCCGTAGCTCTGGCCGTGCTATGGACAATGCTCGTCTTGGTTTATTTTTATCGTTTGGCGGCGGCTATCAATAGGCTTCGACTTCTTCATCGCAGCGCACGACCTCTGACGGTTTCGACGGACCTCACGTTCCGCCGAAAAATAACGATCGCCGAATCCTCGCGTATTTCTTCTCCGGTAGCGGTGGGTCTATGGTCGCCAAAGGTACTACTGCCATCAAATTTTCAGTCGGGTTTTTCTGTGGAGGATCGCGCGAACGTGTTGCGCCATGAAATCGCGCATCTTGAGCGGTTTGATGACTGGTCGAATCTGGCGCAGCAACTCTTCATTGCCTTATTTCCGATAAACCCCTTTCTCTGGATCCTACGCAAGCGATTGCAACTTCAGGAAGAGATCGCTTGTGACGACTGGGCATTAGCGGGCGCTGATCAGCCGAAAAACTATGCGAGTCTGCTCACTCGCTTGGCTGCCAGTTATCACGGAGGGCCGTCGCTGGTGTCCGGGGTGAGCCGAGGCGGCAAACACCTTTACCGACGGGTGTCGCGCATTTTGGATAAGAACTGTAACCGGAGTCTCAAACCATCTTGGCGAAGCACTCTGTTGGCTGGGCTTGGTTTGATTTTCTCGTTGGCTGGAGGCCTGTTTTGGTTGCCGGCGGTGGTATGGACGTCGCCCGCTCAAGCAGCAGAGGTTCAAAACACGCCCGCGAACCAAGATAGCAAACCCCAGAAGCTAAGTACCGAAGTCATTACGTTGCTAAAGAATTCAGCGTTGAACGACCCGGATGCAGGAGTTCGCCGAGAGGCGGTGAACGCTTTGGTCAGAGCGGCTGGCGACGAGGCTACCACTGCGCTTCTGGCTCTTTTGAATGAGAGCAAGGATGATCAGGTCAAGCTGCTCATCTTACGCCGGCTCGATCGTGAACGGGTAGGCGAAGCCAGAGTCAAGGAGAAGCTGAACGAGCTGGCAGCACATGAACAGTCGTTGCCGATCAGAATAGCAGCGCTAAGCGCGTTGGCCCGCACTATCGACGAGAGTGCGGTCGAGAAGTTCATTTCGATCTATCGATCCGCCTCCGAACCGCCGATTAAAGAGGCCTGCTTGTACGGGTTAACCGGAACACCTTCCAACGTAGCGAAGGATTTTCTGATTTCGGTTGCCAAAGATGATCCGGATCCGGTGATGCGACGGGTGGCGCTGCGCGCAGTTTCTGGTTCAACGGGAAAACGGATTATGATCCGGACCAAGGGGGCCATGATAGATGGTGGGGAGTTAGAAGATTTAGGCTATTTTTCGCTTGGCCAAGTTCCCGAGGGCTTAGACGAAATGGTTTTACAACCGAGAGCCGATCTCCTCGATTCGCCCGAAGGCCTGGCCGATCTCGAGAAAAAGAGAGCGGACGTCTTAGCGCAACGAGCAGAACAGCTGAAACAGCGCATCCAGGCGATTCCGTTACCGAAGATTCCTGGTGAGGAGTCCGAATTGGAGCCTCCGAGCGCCCCGACTCCGCCCGAATTGCCGTCCAACAAGTCTACTGGCGGGCCTTCTCCAAAGCCTTCTCCAAATCGGTAGGGATGCCGACGTAGCCTGATCCTCCTGGCTCAGAGAGCGTGTCAGTGATCAGTGATTGGTGAGAAGTGAATAGTGGAACTTATCGGCAAAATCTTTTGCTAATCACTAATCACCAATCACTCACCCGCACCCTGAGGCTGGAGCATCAGGCTACTTTCAAACGGGCAGAGCCTCGGTGGAAGCTAACTTTGCCTCGTGATTCTCCTCAACTTCAGTCGAGCTCAAAAACTTCTGATCGATCTCCGAAAAATCGCCCCGTGGCTGATCTGACTTATTCGCATTTCGAACCAAAGCATAAGCGATCGACGTCAACTGGCTGTTGATCCGCCGCAGACTATCAAGCAAATCGAGAAAGTTAGAGTTCGTAGACTGGATTGGTTTCTCCAGGCGCTGCTTACGGAAGACTCGCAATTGATTGTTAATTTCCTCTTTTTCTCGGATTAATTGTACCGCGAAGTGCTGGTCCCGTGACATAACGAGCATGGCGACTTTCGCGATGCGTTTCAGCGTGCGCGAGTAAAGAGTCTCCAGCTCTCGGCGATCTTCCGGCGAAAGTTCATGCGTCGATCGAGCTTCGCGTAATGCGGCTTCAGAAAGGTCCCGCCGGATAAGCGTGCCGACGGTGCACAGATCTTGGGCGTAGTCCAAAACAATGAGCTTCCAGTCAATATCCTCTTCGCTCAGATTCTCGTCGCTCACCTGGCTGAGATAGTCTTTAAGACCTTCCTCTGTCTGCTCGACCCGCCTTTGCTGTTCTTCGATCTTGCTTACCAGATGAACATTCTTTGCTGAAAAGATTGCCCGGACCGTGCGTAGCATCAGCTTTAATTGATCCATTAACCGCAGTTCCTCGCGAGCGGCATGGTTGAGGGCCAACGACGGCGACTGCAGCAGAAGCGGATCAAGATAGCTGTCGGTCTCGCCGGAGTCGTCGGAATTTGGGGATTCAACCAGGAAAACGATAATTCGGTAGATCAGCGAGAGCACAGGTAAAGCTGCGAGGCCGAGCACCAGATTGAACAACGTATTCAAATTCGCAGCCTGTCGATCGATCTCGCCCGGAAGAAGGTGGATGATGAAAGTAAACAAACGGGAACTGGCCACGAGCAAGACGGCTGCTCCGCAGCCCTTAATCAGAAGGCTGCCGATCGCGAGCCGGCGGCCCTCGATGCTGCCCCAGCCCGCAATCATCATGGTGAGCGTGATTCCGAGATTTGCGCCCAGCACCCATGGCACCATCGTCGCACCTGGAAGCAATCCGGATTGGGCTAGTCCAATGCCCAATCCGATGGAAGCCGTCGAACTTTGAAGGATAACGGTCAGCAGTGCTGTCGCCAGAAACACTAGCAGGGGATAGTGTTCAGCGACGCCGAAGACCAGCTTCAGATCTGGATTGGCAGCGGCGACGCTTCCCGCTTTTCCGATCATTTCCATCGCTAAGAAAATCAGACCGATCCCCAGCAGCATTTGGCCGACTCCGCGAAAAATCGCGCGGTTCGAAAATAGGAATCCGATTCCTCCGGCGACAAGAAAGACACCGGCGTAGTCCTGTAAGCGAAGCGCCAGTAACTGGACCGAAACCGTGATACCGACGTTTGCTCCTAAAACGATGGCTAACATGCGCTCAGCCGTTAGCGTCGTTTCATTCAACATCTGCACCGACAACATCGCTATGGCGCTCGACGATGGCGCGACGCAGCCAGCCACTGCACCGGCGAAGAACGCTTGATAACGATTCTTTGTCATCTGTTGCAGCCAATCGACTAGTCGATTGCCTAACAGACGATCCAGGCCTTTGCGTACGTAGCGCATGCCCAGAAGTACAAGGATGACACCAGTCGCGATATTCAGGAACGGCATATTGTTTTCAATCTCGCTAAGGGTTTCTCACACTACATATTGGCCTCTCTATCGGCGTTATGCTGCTCATACCGTGCAGCCACATACCTATTGTAGATTCAGCCGGATTAACAACCAACGGCCACCCCGATTAAAAAAATTTAATGAAAGAAGCGGACGTAGCCTGATCCTCCTGGCTCAGAGGTACATCGTGTGAGAGGTGAGAAGTGATTGGTGAATAGTGGATGCATATCGGCAAGTCCTCGGTAGAAATCCCCATCACCCTTTCACTAATCACTAATCACCAATCACGCGCTGTACCCCTGAGCCAGGAGGATCAGGCTACGTTGCCCAGCACGCCGATACGGCACACTATATCCACGATCGGTATCGTCGAAGAAACCAGGCCTTGACCACCTGAGTGAGTAAACAATAAGCAACGAGGATTCCGCTCAACCAACAAAAGTAAATCAGGGGTAACCGGACCAGACCAATCGCGGATCCGATGCTCGTGAAAGGCAACACAGCGCCGGCAAACATGACGATGATGGTTGTAGCAAGTAGAGGAGGACAGGCCCAACTCTGCAAGAACGGAATCTTGCGAGTTCGGATCATGTGCACGATCAGGGTCTGAGAGAGCAAGCCCTCGACGAACCAACCGGATTGGAAAAAAGCTCTTTGCTCACCCGTCCCCACACCGAAAAGCCACCATAGTAGAGCAAACGTCGCGAGATCGAAAATCGAACTGATTGGGCCAAAAACCATCATGAACCGCGCGATTCCTTGAGACTCCCAACGACGCGGTCGCGCCAGATCTTCCGGGTCAACGGGATCAAAAGGGATGGTTGTTTGAGAAAGATCGTATAAAAGATTCTGGACTAACAATTGGAGCGGTAACATTGGCAAAAAAGATAAGAAGGCGCTGGAACCGAGAATCGTCAGAACGTTTCCGAAATTCGAGCTAGCGGCCATCTTTATATACTTGACGATATTGGCCGAATTTCGCCTTCCCTCGACCACGACGTTCACCAGACCGGTGAGACTCTTTTCTAGCATGATGATGTCCGCCGATTCTTTCGCGACATCGACTGCTGTGTCCACGGAGATCCCAACATCCGCTTCCCGGAGCGCAGCCGCGTCGTTAATTCCATCGCCCAAAAAGCCGACGGTGTTTCCTGCTGCTTTCAAAGCCGAGATCACGCGCGACTTCTGCAAAGGCGTCAGCTTGGCGAAAAGCGTGGTTTGAGTAACAGCTCTTTTCAGCTCCTCCTCAGTCAGTGATTCGACTTCGCTCCCGAGCAGAACATTATTCACTTCGAGATCAACCCATTTGCAAATCCGGCGAGCGACTAATTCGCTGTCTCCCGTCAAAATTTTCACCTCCACACCTTCTCGCCGCAGTGCGGCTAGCGCTTCGGTAGCTGACTCCTTTGGTGGATCCAAGAAAGCGATAAAACCAACTAACACGAGGTCGCGTTCGTCGTTTGCCAGATACTTATAGCTAGTCTGATCGACCGAAATGTCTTTGTAGGCGACCGCCAGTACGCGAAGACCATCCATGCTCAACTCGTCCCGCGAGAATAAAATCGATTCCCGGAGTTTGGGCGACAACGGCACAATTTTGCCATCAAGTTTTGCTGAGCTGCAGACTGCAATCACTTCTTCGACAGCGCCCTTACAAATCAGTTCGTGCTGCTGGCGGTCCTTTTCAAGAATGACGGACATCCGCCTGCGCTCGAAGTCGAAAGGGAGTTCGTCGACCTTGCGATAGCTCTCGCTGATGTGGAGCGCTTCGTGAAGTTCGCCATGCTCCAGCACAGCGGCGTCGAGCAGGTTCTTCAACCCGGTCTGAAAATAACTGTTCAGGTAAGCGTATTGCAGAACATCGTCATCTCCATTACCCAGAATATCGAGATGATGTTCCAGGATGATTCGGTCAATCGTGAGCGTACCCGTCTTGTCGGTGCAAAGAACGTTCATCGCTCCCAGGTTTTCGATCGAGTTAAGCCGCTTAACGATTACTTTGTTTCGTACCATCGACACGGCGCCGCGGGTAAGGTTGGCCGCAATGATGACGGGCAGCATTTCCGGGGTTAACCCGACCGCTACCGACAAAGCGAAAAGAAGGGAGGAGGCCCAGTCTCCCTTGGTCAAGCCGTTTAGCAGGAGTACGACGGGGAGGACCGCGAACATGAACCGGATGAATAACCAGCTAATGCTGTTGATGCCCTGATCAAAGCTGGTGAAAGAGCGCTGGCTTCTCGTTCGCTCGACGAACGACGCAAAAAGCGTGTCACCGCCGGTGGCTATAACGAGAGCCGTAGCTGTCCCACTGACAACATTGGTGCCCATGAAACAGAGATTCGCCAGATCGGAAGGTTGCAGAATCTCTTTGGCGGAAGTCCGTCTTGCTCTCGTTGTCGAAGGCTGCAGTGTATCAAATTTTTCGGTGGGCAGCGCTTCACCGCTTAAAACCGATTCACTCACAAATAGATCGCGGGTTGTGAGCAGTCGGACGTCACCCGGGATCATGTCGCCGGCGCGGAGATAAATCACATCGCCCGGGACCACTTCTCGCAGCGGGATCTCTTGTTCTTGGCTTTTTCCGGAGGCAATTGTTCGACTGACCGTTACGGTTGTACTTACCAGGGCGCGCAAACGCGCCACGGTGCGAGTCGAACGGAATTCTTGTACGAATCGGAGCAACACACTGATGGTGACCATCAGGAGAATCAGCGAGCCGGCTGCGTTATCTCTCAACAAAAAGGAAACGACGCTCAAGACGCTGAGAAGAATAACAAAGGGGTTTCCGAAGTTACGGAGAAACTGCGAGAAGATCGACGCGGTTCGATCGTAGGTTACGGAATTATATCCGTATTCCGCTAAGCGGCTCTTTGCTTCCGTTTCGCTTAGACCATGCTCGGAAGTACGGAGGGATCGAAAAAGCTCTTCCGGTAGCGAATAAGCTGCGTCGAGGGTTTGGGGACGAATTCTTTTGGAAGCCGGAATGATACCCGGTTTGCTCGCAGCAATTTTCGGGAGTTTGCCCGGTGTCGAAAAGAGGCTCACGATTGATCTTTAGTCTCGCGACCAGTCTCTTCTGAAATTTGCAAACTGACCTCATACCACCCGTTCTGGCGATTGGTGCTGAGCTCGATATTCCCTTGCAGGGCAACCAATGCGGCGACGATGCGGCGTCCCAGACCGATGTTGTGTGCGTCGTCGGCATCTTCGAGCCGTATCTGATTCCTAATCGAGAGAATTGTGGCATCAGTCTCGGTTTGAACGGTCGCGTGAATCGTTCCCTTTCCATGGCGCAAACTGTTGGTCAGGAGACTATAGAGAATCTGTTTAAAATACCTTGGATCGGCGTTTATGGGCGCTTGCTTGGAAACGACCTCGATCAGTCGTTCCTGATCTCGAGCGAGTAAACGGAAATCTTCAGCGACGTCATTAAGCAGCTCTGCCAAGTCGAATCTTATTCGATCGGGCTTCAGATGTCCCTGTTCGGCCCGCGCAATGAGGAGGGCCTGTTCGACATGCATGGTTAGCCGGAGCAGCTCCGTTTGGATCTCCTCAGCTAAGTTAGGCTCGATCTTGTCGGCCGCCTCTTCGATCTTGAGCCGGATGATAGTCAAGGGGGCTCTCAGCTCGTGGGCGACTTGGGCTGAATAGCTCTGCAATTGGTGAAGAGTTAAGCTGACGCGGGATAGCAGGCCGTTGATGTGATTTTGGAGCTCCTGCAACTCGGGTTCATCCGTTTCTATGCGGACTTGAACCTGTAGGTTATGCGGTTCGATCGCGTCCAATTGATCGTTGAGCAAAACGATCGGCTTAAACGCGGTGCGGGTGACCAGCCAACCGGCACCAGCAAAAGCTGCCGCCACCAGGACGCCGTACGAGACCAAGAGAATCGGTGATAGTACGATCGATTTTCCTGGGCCTCCAGGTTGGACCGATGCTACGTCCGGATTGCTATTGGTGATACGCTGACTGTAAATCTGAAAATAAGCGGCCGTTCCGAAAAAGACCGCGGATACTCCGAGAAAGGTAAGCAAAAACCACAAGTAAATCCGCGACCAGAACGTCTTCATGTGTCCGCTTTGCGCAGGGCAAATCCGACTCCACGCACGGTTTGCACAAGCGGAACCAAGCCGGGCAAATCAATCTTCGAGCGCAGGTGGTTCATATAAACGTTCACGACGTTGGTTTGAGAGTCGAAGAACTGATTCCAAACCCGCTCAACGATCACGGCTTTGCTTACCGGCTTTGGCGCGGTCATCATTAACACTTCCAGGAGCGCAAACTCCCGGTTAGTCAGCTCGATTACCTTTCCGGCACGCTTGGCCTGACGCGAAACGAGATCTAACTCGAGGTCCTCGAATCTCAGCAGATTGGAGGCTTGTGGCCTTTGCCGTCGCAAGAGCGCTCGGAGTCGAGCAAGTAGTTCGACAACCGAGAAAGGCTTAACCATGTAGTCGTCGCCGCCGACGTCCAGGCCCCGCACTCTGTCCTCGATCTCTCCCCTGGCGGTGAGGAATAGGACCGGGGTCTGATTCTCTTTCCGGCGAAGAGATCGCGCAATGGTGAACCCATCGCGAATCGGCATCATGACATCCAGGATGATCGCGTCGTAAGAGTTGTTTTCCGCCAGCCAGAGTGCTTCGTCGCCGTCCTCGGCATAATCCACCGCGTATCCTTCAGCAGTCAGCGCCTGCTGAATATGCTTGCCGACCCTGATATCATCGTCAGCAAGAAGTATTCGCATTGCTCCAATCTAAGACTAGGGATGCCGATCACAATGGACCGGATCGATCTTATTTCTTCGTAAGTATTTGAGTGGCGAGATCGAAGACATGGTACATGAACAACCCGACCATCAGAAGCAGATAGACTCGCAGGGAGATGAGTGACCAGCGTACGCTATTGGTCATTTCCATTGGCGGGAGATGATCGGACTTGAGCTTCTGCTCCGGAATATCGTCAAGCGGATGCACGACCAGGAAATAATTGTGTTCCTGCGGACTGGGTAGTTGAGTCGATGATAGAGCCATAGAGTTCCCTTTCTTAGGTGGTTTGGTTTCAGCTGCTGGTCGGGAATAGTTGCGGCGCCATGACTTGGGCGGCCAGGATCAACGAAAGAGCAAACAGGACGGTGATGATGGTCCAGTTGATGATATTATTCCATCGCTTGTTGACCCATTCATCGCCGAGCAGCTTATGGTCGTTGAGCAGCAGCTGCAGGAAGATAATCGCCGAGGGGAGAATGATCCCGGCTAACACCTGAACGCCCAGGATAATCAATTGGAGAGGCGCTCCCGGGATCAGAACAATCGATGCCGCGAGTAAGGTGCAGACCGCGTAGATGCTATAGAAACCCGGAGCATCTTTGAACGACATGTTCAGGCTGTGTTTCCATCCTCGGACCTCGCTGTAGGCCCAAGCGCTGGACAAGGAGATGGCCGTAGTACCAAGGACGGCGGCGTTGCAAAACATTAGCAAAATGGCATTACGAACGAACTCGTTAGTAAACGGTAGGATCGCTTCGGCCATTTTTGCGGGATCCTCATAAGTCAGTCCGTGTTGGTGCGAGACATTGCCAACGATAATCATCGCTCCGGCCACCGTAACAGTGAAAGTAGCGCCAATTAACGTGTCCAAGCGTGCCCACTTCAGATCCGCAAAGCGCAGTTTTTTATCCGCGATACAGCTCTGCTGAAAGAAGAGCTGCCAGGGCGCGATCGTCGTACCGACAATAGCGATAACCAAGAAGACAAGGTTCGGGGTGATGCCTCCTGGCGGGATGTTCGGGATGAGCGTGTGACGCACAACCGAGCTTGCGTGCGGGTGAGAAAAGAACGCGTTGACCAACCAAATAAGATCCAACAAGCAAAGTACGCACGTGATGCGCTCCCAACGTTTGTACCTTTGCGTTATTACGTGAATAACCAAGAGGATGGCTGCGATCGGCACCGAAATGTAGGGACTGATTCCCATTTGCTGAGTCGCCAAGGAAATCGCGGCGAATTCGGTTACGAGGGTTAGGAAATTGACTAGCAACAGGTCGAAGAGCGAGAAGCGGCCCCACCATTTACCAAATCGCTCGTAGATCATCGCGGCGTGACCCTTACCGGTGGCAATCCCTAACCGGACCACCATTTCCTGAATGAAGTAGCAGACCGGCAACAGCAGCAGCATCAGCCAGAGCAAATTGAGGCCGTACTGGCCGCCTGCTTGCGTATAGGTCGAGACGGCGCCGGCATCGTTGTCCGCTTCCATGACGATCAGGCCCGGGCCGAACACCATGAAAAAGGTAAGGATATTCCGCGCCCAGGTACCCTTCACTCGATACCCCCGGACCGGTGTGCGGAGTTCGTCCGCCGGTCCGCTCTCGGGCACCGGGCTCATTGAGCGCCTCCTTCTCTCAGTTCCACGATTGGATCGAGTCGGTAGTCCGGAACCCCGGCAGCTTGGTTGTCCTCCAGTGGCGTTCTCTCACGGCTCATAATAATTCTCCCTGTTTAATTACGTTACGGAGCCGCGGGCGAAGCGGCGATAGCGACACAGGGCAATCTGCCAGAGCACGATAAATTTCCGGGAAGCCTGGGATTAAAAATTCTTAATCTTGGGCCAACGACGTAGCTTGATCCTCCTGGCTCAGGGGGGCGCAGAGTGTGATTGGTGGGGCCTATCGGCAAATCTTCGGCAAAAATCCCCCCACCTCCCTCTCACTAATCACTAATTTAGTAAGCGGTCGGCGTACCTGGCGTATCCGATCTCCGGCATCGGCTCCCCGCTTACTAATCTAATCACTGATCACGTTTCGGGGGAACGAAGGCGGGAGCAAGATGGACGCGCGGAGCGCATCCCGCTACAGCCGTTCCAAATAGACTCGGTACGGCGAATCGGGTAGGCTGGAAACCAGCTCCCTGAATTGTGCTCGATTCAAGAAGCCCATTTCCAGGGCGACCTGTTCGATGCAGCCAATCTTCAATCCCTGCCGCTTTTCGATGGTTGCAATGTAATTGCCGGCCTCCAGCAGACTCTCGTGCGTTCCGGTATCCAACCAGGCTACACCTTGTTCGAGAATTTTGACGGTCAACTCGCCTCCGAACAGATATGCACGCGCCAGATCGGTGATCTCGAGCTCGCCCCGATCAGAAGGTTCCAAATTTTCAGCAATTTCGACGCAATGCTGATCGAACAAGTACAGACCAGCTACCGCATAGTTGCTCTTCGGATGCTTCGGTTTTTCCTGCAGTCCCGTGGCTTGCCCGAACCTATCAAATTCAACCACGCCATAGCGTTCGGGATCGCTGACCGGATAGGCGAATATTGCGCCACCCTTGTCGATTCGTAGCGCTTCGCGCAAGAAGTCCAGGTTCCCGTGAAAGATGTTATCACCCAGGATCAGCGCAATCCCTTGATCACCAATAAAATCGCTCCCGACGATAAACGCATGTGCAATACCGGCAGGTTTCGCCTGTTCAGCATAGGCAATGTTTAGTCCAAGCTTTGATCCATCTCCGAACAGCTCTCGAAACCTCGGCAAATCTCGTGGCGTCGAGATGAGAAGGATGTCGCGGATGCCCGCTTGCATCAATGTGGCCAAAGGATAGAAGACCAACGGTTTATCGTAAACGGGAAGAAGCTGTTTGCAGACGACGTCGGTGAGAGGATGGAGCCGCGTACCGGCGCCCCCCGCTAGGACGATCCCTTTAGTAATCATAGTTGGACCGAAGAGAAACTCACGCCAAGCGGCGAAAGAATCTCACGCAAAGACCCGGAGAATCTCACGCAAAGACGCAAAGACGCAAAGTTTTGAAAGGGAGTCCGGGCCGTCGAAAGCCACAGTGATTTGTGAGAAGTGATTGGTGATGGGGTGAAAATCCTCGCAAAGGTAGCGTAGCCTGATGCTCCGCCTCAGGAGATTGGCGCGCCTTGGATTCCTGAGGCGGAGCATCAGGCTACTCTGGCTTCGTTCCGCCCATAAAACGGCATCGACCGCATTGTCCGCTCAAACTTTGCGTCTTTGCGTCTTTGCGTGAGATTCGAATAAGGACCGGCGGGAGCCGATCCCTACCGGTCTTGGCGTGAGATTCTTCTTTGCGTGAGATCTCAAATCTCGAAGGCCATGACGGGACGCTCCCGGCTCTCATCGAGCATATCCTGGATCGATTTATTGCCGAACAGCTCCCGGAGCATTTCCCGGGCTTGCCGGATTACCGGTCGAAGGGGGCAGCGGAGCGGATCCGGACATCCGCATCGATCGGCCGATCTATCCAAAGCACAAGGCAGAGGAGCGATTTCGCCATCCAACAGTTCGATGATCTGCAACATGGTCAATTCTGAGGCGCGTTTGCGCAGGGTATAGCCCCCGCCAACGCCACGTTTGCTTGAGAGAATGCCGTGGTTACGCAGGGCTAACAGAATTTGCTCGAGAAACTTAACCGGGATGTTACCTCGCTCGGAGAGCTCTTGAATCTGGTGAATTTTGCCGGGGGGATCTTGAGCGATAATGAATAAAGCGCGTAAAGCATACTCCGCTTTCCGAGAAATCCGCATAATCTAATCTCTTCCGTTTTGAGCAGCCAAAGGTTCGCGGCCGTCAAATAGTCGCTCGTAGGTGGCAGCAATGACCCGCCAATCGTAATTGGCGCTGACGCTGACGCGAGCCGAATCACTCATCCGCTGCCATCGAGCAGGCGACTTCCAAAGCCGCACGATTTCTGCTGCGATCATTTCGCAATTCATCAATCGAGAAGAGTAAACCATTTTCTTGATCTAATACCAGATCAACATTGCCTGGAATACGGCTGGCGACAACCGGTAGACCAGACGCAAGCGCCTCAAGTAGAATAACGCCGGGAACGCCGGGAACGCCGGGAACGCCGTTATCGCCGGGAACGCGAAAACCGTGAGAAGTGATTGGTAAGACGTGCGAGCCAAAACACCGCGGCTCTTGCACCTTTAGCCTGAATATCCCGTGTTCGGTGTTCGATCTGCAATTTGCTATTTACGATGCGTGCGCGGCGGGTCTACCGAAGGCGGCCGCCCGAAGCGCCTCCTCGTAGCCGTCAGTGATTCTTTCGAGATCGAACTTCTCCGCTGCAGACCAGCTGGCTTCGCGAATCTGCCGAAGCCGGTTGGGGTTGGTAAGCAGATCTCTGAGCTTGATGATCCAAGCCCCAGGGTTCTCAAGCGGGAGCAGCCATCCGCTAACACCGTCGGTAACGGTGTCATGAAGCGTCGGTAAATCTGAGGCGACCACGGCGAGCCCGAACTTTAACGCCTCTAAAACAGCGACAGATAAACCCTCCACCTTAGAGGGGAGAAGAAAGATGTCTGCCTCAGAGAGAAGCTGGTCGACAGCCTGCCGTGGGACCCAGCCGTGAAAGCGGACCCGACCCGTCAAGCCAGATTGAGCGAGACCCTGTTCAAGCTTTGGGCGCTCTTCTCCGTCCCCGACGATGTCAAACTCCCAAGTCAGATCCCGTAAGCCGGAGAGGACAGGTATGATGTAGTCCAGGTTCTTTTGTGGATTGAGCCTGCCCACGAAGATAAGCCTCGGCGTGCTCCCCTTCCGATCAGCGAGAGGTGGGCGCCCATTGAGGGCGATACCATTTGAGATCACGGTAGGGCTACGTCCGTAGGCCCGGTACGATAAATCGGCCACGAATTGGCTGACGGCGGTCACACCAGCAGCGCGTGACCAGATCGGCCAAATAGCCGGGCCGAGCCAGCGAAACAGATTGTTCGTTTGTTCCGGCACCGCGCCGGGGACGTCACCAAGATGCGCCGTGATCACATAAGGCAGTCGCCCCAAACTGGCTGCCGCCAAAGCCACGGCGCCGGTGGGAACCGCAAAGTGCGCATGGAGGACGTCGGGCCTAAACTGCCTCAGATGGCCCAAAGTGGGACCAAAGCTTGTTACGACATATCCGCCCATTTCCAAGGGCGAGCAACGGTCAGGTCGAGAACGGAAACCCCAGGTTCGAAAAACCTCCACTCCGGCGTCAATTTCCTGGCTAGTCTGTCCGGCCAGACGCACCGTTTGAGCCCGAATATGATGACCACGCCGGGCAAGGGCCTCTGCCACATCTTTTGCGACCCGGCCTCCGCCACCGCCGACAGGAGGCCACTCGTAGCACAGCACCAGAATCCGCAGCGGGCGCAGCGGATCCTGCGAGAGTGATGTATTGAGTTTTGAGTTTTGAGTTCGGGGTCTTGGGTCCAAGGTGCCTCTGCCGTCCTATTCGGCCGAAGATTGTTTTTTCGCGAGAAATTTTAGTTCCTGGCTTGATACCATCTAGGATTTGCGCGGCACAGGAAGCACATAGGCATCAAGCTAACCTGCGGTAATGCTGCCCCTGATCGGTAGGGCGAAAGCTTGAGGCGGTATCGGCCGCCTCGGCTTGAGCCGTCTCTCGGCTCCAACGCACCGGTTTTAACCACTTTCATCCTGCTCTCAGAAAATGGGACGAGAAAGATTGATTCCCGCGTGCGGCTCAAACCCGGCGCGAACCACGCAAGCAGACATTGCAACGCCTTCCACGCGCCGAAGTTTTCGCCCTACCAATTATGCCTGACGCTCGCAGCCCTAAATCTTACGCAAACGAGCGGCGAGGACCGCAGTGCTACCGCTCACGATGGCAATGAGTGCGATGATCCAGCGGATGCCGAAAATCGCCACTGCGGACTGGCCAAGAAATACAAAAAGCAAAAATACCAAAAGCAACCATCCAATCGCTCCGATGGAGCTTACGATCAGAAACTTCGGGGTCGGATACCTTAACAAGCCGGACACAATAAGAAGCGCGGTGCGCGTTCCGAGAACCAATCGGCTAAAAATAAGCGTGAATCCGCCGTATCGCTCAAACCAACGCGATGCTCGATGGGTTTTATGCAGCGGTAGTAGTCGCTGAGCCCAGCGCGATTCCAAAACGCGCCTTCCACCAAGGTACATTACTCAAATAGATCCCGATATCGCTCACCCACATTCCCAAAAAACATGCGGCAAATGTCAGCCAATAAGGAAATACACCGTTGTAACCCAGCAACGCGCTGCTCACCACAGCCGAATCTTCCTGGACGAATGCCAGGAAAAACAAACCAATCAAAACAGAGTAATTGGGGTGATCCATCATGAGCTGAGCTTTAGCCTCTTTGGGCGAGCGGATCCTTCTTCAATTCGTCCTTATAGTCGTCGATGCGTCGAATTACCCCTGATGGGGAGGGCACGCGTCCTCGCGCGCCGTCGTTGTTTCACCCAGGGACGAAACCAGACGATGGAACGCAGATGTCAGCATCGTGGGTTAGGCAGCGGATTGCGGGGACGCAATCCCTCCCGGTGTTTACTCGTTGGATCGCCCTGGGAATCGAGGACGACGACGAGGACGAGAACGAATATTCTCGCAATCACCCCGCCGGCACCATCTCTGAATGAGCTAACAGCCACGCGCACCACAGCATTCCACGGTCATCCCTTTTCCCAGCCTGGTGTTCCGATAACCGCCCCTTTATCCATTCCCAATCCAGCATGGATGGCGATGAGCTGCTGGCAAAACGCAGATCACCAGACTGGAACCAGCGTCCGATCGGAACCCCGAATCCTTTCTTTGGCCGATCAATGATGGCATCCGGAACAAGTCCGCGCACGGCCTTTCTCAAAAGATGCTTGGTGGTTCCGCCGCGGAGTTTAAAAGAACTCGGAATCCGTCGGACAAAATCCACAACATTGACGTCCAGGAACGGGCAACGCACCTCCAAACCATGGGCCATGCTGGAGCGGTCCACTTTGACCAGAATGTCGTCTTGTAAATAGAGTCGGATATAAAATTGCATGGTCCGCTCGACATCGTTCTGCGCGGTAGATTCGTTCCAGGCTTCGGTGGCTTCAGAGTAAAGTTCTTCGGTGTCAATTTTTTGCCGGAACAGCCGCCCTATTTCGTCTGGGTCGAGCGGTCCCATCCACGCCGGCATCCAATGGGACCTATGGTATGACAGACCTCTCAAGGTACGTTTCACGCGAAAATCTAAACTCATATTCACGTGAGAGACCGGCATGTGTTCGACCGCCATCCGCGCCGTCCGATGCACAAGCTGGGGAACGAGTTGCTGGTAGGGGACCGCGAAGCGGAGAGCACGGAACGGATCATAGCCGGCAAACAGTTCATCGCTGGCGTCGCCGGTCAGGACTACCTTGACGTCTTGCCGCGCGAGTTGGGCCACCAATCCAGTCGGCAGGATCGAACTGTCACCCATGACCTCATCCAGCTGTTTCGAGGTAGCCGAACACAGCTCCAGACAGCGCTCGATCGAGAATATTTCTTCTCTGTGCTTAGTACCGGCGGAAGTAGCAGCCAACCGGGCATAATCACGCTCATCGAAGCTCTTTTCAGTAAAACCGATGCTGAACGATCGGATCCCCTGGTGATGACGCGAAGCGAGCTTAGCTACTAACGTGGAATCGATACCTCCGCTTAAGAATAGACCTACCGGCACATCCGCATTGAGGCGAACTCGCACAGCCTCATCCAACAGGCGGATTAGCTCGGCTCCCCACTGTTCTTCCGCATCCTTTGGAACGGTGGCAAACGGAGCGAACTGAAATTCCCAATACTTGACGATTTTTGGGATAAGATCAGAGACCGAAATGCGCAACCAATGCCCGGCCGGAAGTTTTCGTACTCGGGCGAGCATCGTTAGCGGTGCTGGTATAAAACCGTAAGCGAAGAGCTTTTGCAGAGCTACCGGATCTAACGAAGCTGGAACTCGCGGGTGTTGGCGCAGTGCGGTGAGCTCTGAAGCGAAAGCAAAACAGCGCTCATCCGAGTAATAGAATAAGGGTTTTTTACCAAATCGGTCGCGGCTCAAAAAGAGTTCGTTCTTGGCCCGATCGAAAATGGCGAATGCCCACATGCCGTTGAGCCGGTCGAGCATGGCCGGTCCCCACTCCCGGTATCCATGCAGCAGAACTTCGGTATCCGAATGATCGGTCTGAAATCGATGTCCTGCCTTTTCCAGCTCCTGGCGGAGCTCGACATGATTGTAAATTTCGCCGTTGAAGGTGATCACCAACGCCTCATCGGCGGTTTTCATCGGCTGACTACCGCCGGCGAGATCGACAATCGAGAGAATTCGGTGCCCGAAAAAGACCTGATCTCCAGTCCAGAATCCTTCGCCATCCGGACCGCGATGATTCACTCGAGCCGTCATCCGGACCAAGTCCTCGCGGTTTCCTTCTCCAACGAATCCGGCGATCCCGCACATAAACTCAGCCCATACCTGTGGCGGGGGGAAATAGCAAATAGCAGATAGCAGGGGGGAGAGAACGCCGGGAGCGCACGGGAACGCCGGGAACGCCGGGAACGCCAAAGCCAAACACCAAACGCCAAACGCCAAACGCCGCGATATCGGCAGCTAATCGGCCGTTTAACCTGTATTCCTTTGCGCCTTTGCGTCTTTGCGTGAGGTTATTGTCGCTTCCAGGCTTCGAAGATCTGCAGAAACGTCTCTTCCAGTCCCTTGGTGATATCCCAATTCGGGTAATGCGAACGCATCTTCGATAAATCGGAGATATAACAGATGTGATCACCCCGCCGATTCTGATCGATGTATTCGTACGACATCTGTTTGCCTGAGATTTGCGCGATCAGATCGAACGCTTCCAGGATCGAAATCGAGTTGCGGCGACCGCCACCGAGATTATAGACCTCACCAATGCGGGGTTGTTGGATGAATTCATTCATGAACCGAGCCACATCCAAAGAATGGATGTTGTCGCGGACCTGTTTCCCTTCATAACCGAAGATCTTGTAGGTTTTTCCTTCGACGTTGCATTTAATCAAGTAGCTGAGGAAACCGTGGAGCTCGACCCCGCAATGGTTCGGCCCCGTGAGGCAACCTCCCCGCAAACAACAGGTCGCCATCTGAAAATAGCGGCCATATTCTTGGACCATCACATCGGCTGCTACTTTGGAGGCTCCGAAGACGGAATGCAGACAGTGATCGATCGGAAAACTCTCCCTGATTCCATCGGCGTATTCTGCGTCGGCATAATCCCAACGGGTTTTCTTTTCGACCAGGTTGAGCCGATTCGGGCCATCGCCGTAAACTTTATTGGTAGACATATGAACGAACGGCGCCTCGGGACACCATTGCCGGGCCGCCTCGAGCAAATTGAGTGTACCGACTGCGTTCACATCGAAATCGTCGAAAGGACGCGACGCAGCAAGATCATGGCTTGGCTGAGCGGCGGTGTGGATGACAGCGTCCGGCCGGATCTTTTGAACCAGTTGGAGCACAGCGTTGCGGTCACGGATATCAACTTGATGATGATGAAAACATTCAAAAGTCGTCCGGAGTCGCTGCGTGTTCCAGGAAGTGTCCCCCGGCGGACCAAAGAATTCGGCTCGCAGATTATTCTCGATCCCATGGATCTCGTTCCCTTCGCGAGCGAAGAAAGCGACTACCTCGCTGCCGATTAGACCGCTGGATCCGGTTACAAGTAGTTTTTTCACGTATGAGAGCCTTTCAACTCGTCGACCATATCCAGAGATCTATAGACCTCTCAAGGCCCAATGATCGCGTCGCGATGCTGCATTAACCCGCGGGTAAAATTATGGTTATGGATTGGTTTAAGAATTTCGAGAACGCCCGCCAGTAAGTCATTGTCGATTGGCTCATTCGCAGCAGCTATGTTTTCCCGGATTTCGTTCGCGCGCGTTGTACCGACCAAAGTAGTAGCAATGTCGGGATTTGCGCAGCAGTATTGAACAGCGAGTCGGACGATATTCACGCCTTTCGTCCTGCAGTGTTCGACTGCCTTCCGGCATCTTTCCCGAATTGTTTCACTGGCGGGATGCCAGTCGGGTGCACCTCGCTCTGTGAGCAATCCCATGCCGGTCGGAGCGGCATTGATGATACCCACGCCTTTCGCTTTCAGGTAAGGGATCAGGTCCAGAAGTGAATTGTCGTTTAACTGATAATGGCAAAACGACAGAATGGTCTCTACGGTACCGGATTCGACCCGATTCAGGATGCTCGGGAAAATTTTCAGGGGTAATCCGGTAATGCCGATATGACGAACAAGCCCTTGCTTCTTCAGGTGCTGTAGCGCAGGCAAGGTTTCCTCCACTATCTGGTCATGATCGGCGAACTCGATGTCATGACACTGAATCAGGTCGATATATTCGACCCCGAGACGTTTTAGGCTGTGCTCGACACTGCGTTCCGTGCTCGCGCGCGAATAATCATAATCCCCCCGCGCCTCGCTATAGCTGCCAATCTTGGTGGCGATATAGTAGCGCTCCCGAGCGATGCCTTGAAGGGCCCGGCCCAGATTCAATTCCGCCGAAGTTTCACCGTACGCGGGGGAGACATCGATCAAATTGATGCCACCATCGATCGCGACATGCACGGTCTCGATGCACTCGTCCAGCTTCGCCCCGCGAAACACTGCTCCAAATGCACAGGTGCCAAAGCCCAGGCGGGAAACATTGAGTTCGGTAGCTCCGAGTTTGTTATATTTCATCTCGGTTGAAAGAGCGCCGGCGAGAGATTTGCGGCTGGGGGTTTAAATTCACGTACTGAGATCCCTCCGCCTTTCCAGGCGTGGTAAACGAAATTGCATCGGGCGATGGGGATTATGACAAACGCCTAATTGTGCGCTGCCGGAATTAATTTGGGTATCTCGCGTCACAGCAGAGCATCTAATAGCAAGAAAGAGCTACGAAACGATGCCGAGATACTTGAACAAATCGCGACAAACATCCTGCGACTCATCTTCTCAACTGAATATCCGAAAAATATGGTAGGAAGCCCTTTGCTAATTGCAGAAAAAGCCCGGATTCGACTGCAGTCCACCGTCGCGTCGCTCCGCGAAGGCCGGCCGACGAATCTAAACGTGATTCGGCTGCCCGATCCGGCGGATGTCGTCATTACGCCCTGTGAAGTCAATGAGTTACATGGAACGGGAACTTTGCTGCTGAGAATATTTAAGGATTCTTCCTCGATCGTTTCATTGCGGACGAGCAATTTTTACGATCTCCCGCAGAGTTTCGGCGCCGCAAACTTCTGCTTGCCACTGGCCCAAGCTTCGCGTGCCGAAGTGCTTTCCTGGGTCAAATGGTGGCTCAGCACGACTTCTGTGCGCCGCGCTGTCTGCCTGCCTTATCTCCCGGCAGATCCTATCGTCGGTATTACCGTCAAAGAACTGTTCAATGTCCCGTTATGTACCTACATCATGGACGACAAGAATGTCTGTGCGCAGGGAATTCCCGATGCCCTGATGGAGGAGTTGCTCGCGAAATCGGATCTGCGCCTGGTGATCTCACCGGAAATGCGTGAGGCCTACGAAAAGAAGTACCGAATGAAGTTCTGTCTGATGCCTCCGCTCGTTTCCGATAAATTGGTTAAGAGGGAGGCGGCTCCGTACTTAAATGGAGTTAAGCCTGGGCGTTCCGTTCTGATAGGTAATATTTGGGGGCAGCGATGGCTAGATTTACTGCGGAGCACGATTCGCAACAGCGGTTATCAAGTTGATTGGTATTGCAACCAGAAAAACCCGAGGGCCCTGATTTTCGACCGCCATGAACTGGAAAAGGATGGCATTCGGCTGCTTGATCCGCTCTCGGAATCAGAACTTCCGGCGGTTCTTGCGCAGTATGCAGTCGCCATTGTGCCGTCCGATACGCTCGACGGAAGAAGTGCACCGAGTGTGCAGGCAATAGCGGAGTTGAGCCTACCGAGCCGGATTCCCTTCGTCGTCGCAACGTCACATCTGCCAATTCTCGTAATTGGACATCCAGGAACTTCCGCCGCTCGCTTTGTGGAGCGCTTTAAGCTCGGTGAGGTTGTTCCCTATGATGCCGATGCTGTGCGAAGCGCTCTTGCACGCCTTTCGAAGCCCGAAACTCAAACACTCACCAGGAGCCGCGCGGCAGCGCTCAGTGCTAGTTTTTCAGCTCGCGGTTCTGCCGATTGGATTTGGCGTTCGTTGGAAGCGGGCGAAGCCTGCGACCTTCGGTACGAAAAGCTGATGCCCCCTTCCAAGAATGGGAATTCTCCACATCACCACTGAATTTTATGAGCGAATCCGTTGACACCCAGGCTATCTACGAGCTGGAAAGCATTCTTCAGTCATTGGTGGTGAATGATACAACGCTGCTCGACGCGCTGGCCCAAATGCTCAATGCCATGCAACAGATGCAGGCCAGGAGTGAACAGAGCCAGGACAAGCTGTGTGCAGAGCTCCAAGAACTCCGCGCGGAACTGCGCACGTTGACGCTGGAAGTAATAGAAAGAAAGGCAGATGCAGTATCCGGGCGACAACCGATCGTCGTGACAAATGACGAGTTTGCCGCCCAGAATCCAGAGCTTGGTTTGCTTGAGTATTTGTATTCCTTCTTGACCGATACGAACGCAATCGATGTCGGCGCCAACATTGGAAAAGTATCAGAGCGGCTCTTGAAATGCGGCTACACTGTCTACGCATTCGAGCCATATAGCTCCTTCGTTTCGAGAATTGGTGGAAAGGCATAAGGCGAGTCAGAAATTTCATCCATTCAATTTGGCACTCGGGGCGGTCGACAGAACGATGGATCTCCACGTCGCCTCGGACTTGTCAGGACTTAGCAAATGGGACCCGACTCTTTTTCATAGCTTGATTGAGCGGCCGATGTTGCAAGATCTGCAGTTTACCAAGACTGTTCCCGTCGAAGTCCGCAGCCTGGAAAGCTTACGCCAAAATGGGGCGATTCCGCCTACGGCCGGCGTGCTAAAGATCGACACAGAAGGGTTCGATCTGGAGGTCATCCGCGGCATGGGAGAGGGTAATTTTTCGGCCGTGATGGCTGAGTTTTGGGATCCGGCACATCCTTTTGGCGGCCAGGCCACAGGTGGACTGGAGGGTCTTGTCCGAGAAATGAAAGGCAGAGGGTATGCCTCGCATATAGTGATCTATCACTTAGACGAAGACTCGACGATCTCCTACTATTGTAACCGCTCCGAAACAGTCCCTAATTCATGGGGCAATGTAATTTTCTTCCGTGATCATGCCCTTTTCGCGAAAGCGCTTCGCTGGTGTGAAGAGGTGCTTGTAGCCACGTTACATAGGTGATCAGACAAAGGCGGATACAATCGGTCAATAGCCACAAATAAGATGCTGCGTTCGAAATCGTAAGCCGGAGCGCCTCTGCACATTTTGGAAGCGGGATCAACGGGTCGTGAATCTCAATAATTTAGTACTTTGTTGCGGAATGATCCGTTCAGCATCAACGCTGCAATATCAAGTCGTTGCTGACCTGATTGAGCGAAACGGTCTTGGCCAACGGATCGGGTTTGCGGATCGGGAAAGCCTATCCGAAATCGTGCAAAGGTTCGAAAGGGTGGAGGGTTTCGCGATAGTTAAGGCTCATGAGATCTTGCCACTAGTCGATGCACTCATCGCGCAAGGTCGCATTCGCCTCTTTTACACCTTTCGCGACCTGCGCGCAGTTGCTCTTTCGGTAATGCGAAAGTGGGAGATTCCATTTGCACAGGTGATTGGTCGAAACGCCTGGCTCGACACTGCAGTCCAATCTTCTAACCATTGGCTTTCCGTCCCCGGTGTCTGCGTAAGCCGCTATGAAGACATGGTGTTGAGACTCCCGACCGAAGTCACGAAATGGGCAGACGCTCTTGGCCTAAATCTTACTTCTACCCAGGCTGACGAATTAGCAGCCAAATATTCTATCGAGGCGCAGCGGGAGCGAGTTCGCCAGGCGCGTAACCCAAAGTCAACTCAAATGAGCGAATCGAACGATTTCTTTGATCCCAATAGTTTGCTGCATCACAACCACATACTGGACGGGTCCTTAGACGGATGGAAATCAGGACTCGAGAAATGGCAGATTCGCCAAATTGAAGGTCGGTTCTCCAGCTGGTTGTTAGATCATGGTTATCAATTGAGCACTAGTGCTCCGGTACTGAGCTAGCGATGAGCCAACCCACACGGCCGATGCTGCTCGACGTCCAAAATTTGACGAAAACATTTGGAAACTTCAAAGCGGTTGACGATGTGTCGTTTTTCGTTCGCCCCGGGGAAGTAGTTGGTCTGCTTGGTCCCAGTGGCGCCGGCAAGACCACCACCATCCAGATGATTCTTGGATTGATTTCGCCCAGTGCAGGCAGCGTCCGAATCTTTGGACAACTCTTTGAGAAGAACCGTCAACAGATCCTCGAAAAAGTCAGCTTCACGGCGCCGTACGTCGCCTTCCCGATCCGGCTCACGGTGTTCGAAAACCTAATGGTTTTCGCCCGCATCTATGATGTTCGCGATCCTGAATCAAAAATCATGGAATTGCTGCGGATGTTCTCGATAGAGGACCTCAGGAACAAACCAGTTTCTCGTCTTTCCTCCGGCGAGAACACGCGAGTCGGACTTTGTAAGGCGTTGATGAACGATCCGAAGTTACTGGTGATGGACGAGCCGACTGCTTACCTCGATCCTCAAGTAGCGCTTCAGGTAAAGAATATCCTCCTCGATTTGCAGCACCGTTACGGAACAACGATTCTCTACAGCTCCCACAACATGGCCGAGGTGGAAGAGATGTGCAGCCGGATCATTTTTCTTAGCCGTGGCCGGGTGCTTGCGAGCGGCAGCCCCATAACAGTTACCCAGAGCATCCTGAAAGAGAATCGTCGGGAACCGGCGCTTAAAGAAGTGTTTCTACACGTCGCGAGGAGACGGCTGAATGAAACTAAATAGAATCAAGGCCATAATCTTCCGGCACTCTTGCGAAGGGAGACGCAATTTGAGCCGGGTCACCGAGATGGTGTATTGGCCGGTGCAGAACATCGTTGTCTGGGGGTTTTTCACAATTTATCTTACCCGGGACAACCACCTGCAGCCGGGAATAGTTAGTTTTCTCTTAGGTGCGGCCATTCTGTGGGGGATGTTCTATGCATTCCAGCGTGATCTGGCGGCGGGCTTCCTCGAAGAACTCTGGTCTCGAAACCTCATCAACTTATTCTCTACGCCGCTGAGCATCTCCGAATATTTGACCGGCCTCATCATTGTCAATCTGGTCAGAGCCATGGTGGGAGTTCTGGCAGCGGGCCTAACTGCGTGGCTCTGCTTCGGCTATGAAATCTCCTCGAAACTGTTAGCAGTTATTCCCTTTATGTTGAGTTTGACTCTCTTCGCGCTCGCTGTCGGTGTGATAATTACCGGTCTGATTGTCAGGTATACCACCAAGATCCAGACGCTGGCCTGGAGCTTTGCTGGCTTACTGATGCCGTTCTCGTGCGTATTCTATCCTTTTAGCTCTCTTCCCAAATGTTTGCGTCCGGTCGCCTGGGCTCTTCCCACTACTCATGCTTTCGAAGGGATGAGGCAGGCAATCGCCGGAGGAGGCTTTGCGCTGCCGCATTTCGAGTGGGGGATTATGCTAAATGCGTTCTATCTGGTGTTGGCTGTCCTGGTGTTTCGCCGGATGTTTGAATCTGCACGTGCCCGAGGTCTGCTTAGTAAAGCTAGAGTAGGGAACGTTGGGAACGCCGGGAACGCACGGGAACGCCGACAACGCCGACAACGCCGACAACGCCGACAACGCCGACAACGCCGACAACGCCGAGAACGCCGAGAACGCCGAGAACGCACGGGAACGCCGGCTTGTCCGACGACCGTGTCCGACGAAGCTCCTCCGCTACATCGGCGACGTTCCAAGGATCAGCGAAGTCGGAAGCCTGCCGGAGTTTCAAACGACGGAGCGAAGTTGGAGAGCGCATTTTTCGGTAGTGCCAGAAATGTGTTGCCAATCGCGAGCTCCTCTGTAAAGAATCGCCTCTGCTGCGCAACCCTCCGCGCGCCGGCAATCGGTTTCTCGGGGAATCGGCTATGGACCAGTCCATCATATTGCACAGCCATGTGCCAAAGACGGCGGGCACCAGCGTTTCGGCGCATCTAGCTGGGATATTCGGCAAGCTTCATTTGAGTCATTCCCATGAAGATCCCAATTTCATATTAACCCCGCCGATTCTCGAAACTCTTTTTGAGATCAACCCATTCTTGCGATCATTGTCCTCTCATCACCTTCGCATTTTTCCGAGAAAGATTCTTGGCCGGCCGGCCCATTACATCACTTTCCTGCGCCATCCAACGAACACCCTTCTTTCTCGCCTAAGTTACGCGCAACAGAATTTTAAAAATCTGCCCGCGAAGGTAAAAGAATTTTGGCCGGACGAGACGCCTTGCCTTTCCTTGCGGACCCTCGCCCAATGGTATCTCGACAAATTGGGGGCGACCGAATGCTCTGGCCAGACTTGTTTTTTTTGCCACCCGAACATTTTGGCGAAAGATCAGTTTCGGATTTTGGTGCTGGTGTTGTTAACCCTGGTCTCGCATCGAACATGCTTAAGCATTTTCTCTTTGTGGGAATTGTTGAAGACATGTCCATCAGTCTCGACATTCTGGACGCTCGGCTGCGAGGGCTGGGAATCAGGCTGGGTCGGGAAGGTTTTTTGGGGAGGTTTCGGCACCAGAACCGGAGCCACCGGAGAAATCTGGCTTGGCTTTGCCAGGAGGACGAGATTGGTCGACGCGTCCTGGCCTGCAACGCCAGTGACCGTCTCCTCTATTCGGAATTCCGCAAAAGACTATGGGCTAGCCACTGCGAAATGTTGAGCGGCCAAGACTTCAAGTATCGGTTTTGCCCATACGAAATCGCAAACAACTTGTACTGATCCGAGGATAAAATCTCACGCAAAGTCGCAAAGGCGCAAAGAATGGGAGGCGGAATCCAGAATGTTTGGCACAGAAGTAAACGGAGATAACGGTTCGGCTGAGCCGTCGGGCGGCTCCACTCGAAGCCAATCTATCTCCCCGGTCACCTTCAATTCAAAATTCGTCTTTGCGCGAGGCTTTAACGGATTTCCGTACTGCGCGTTCCCTCGCACTTCTCACCAATCACCTCTCACCAATCACATTGGCTTCGACCGGAGCTCAGCCGCGCCTTTGCGTCTTTGCGTGAGATTTTCTAAGTCCGTTCTCCTTTGCGCCTTTGCGTGAGGCTCTAACGGTTCACCGGCTCTGCGCTACTCAGATGTTCTTTGAGCACACTCGTTGACACGCTGTCAGCTCGACTTACTTCCCCGATGTTCCTGGTTTCGCGAACGTTGTAGGTGCTTTTACCCTGCGACTCATAAAACGTCCGCATGAGCATTTCGGCCAGGAGCCCGAGCAGGATACACATCATCGCGATCATGAACGTCATCACGACGATCAAAGGTAACGGCGTTGTGATGAAGTAGGTATTGTGAAACAATTTCAAGTAAAGCATCCACAAGAAGGCACAGCCGCTCACTGCCAGGCTGAATACGCCGCAACCACCAAAGAGATACATCGGTTTACTGGCAGCCCGATCGAGGAACTTTACGACTAGCAGATCTAGCAGGACCTTTAAGACCCGCTCGAATCCATACTTGGACTCTCCCGTCCGGCGCGGGTGATGGTTAACCACCAGCTCGGTAATCTTTGCTCCGTGCCAGGAGGCGTAGATCGGCAAAAAACGGTGCATCTCACCGTATAGGCGGATTCCATCGACTACCTGTCTTTTGTACGCTTTGAGCGAGCAGCCGAAGTCATGCAGCCGTACTCCAGACACCGCTGAAATCAGCCGGTTAGCCAGGATGCTCGGGATGTTGCGCTGGATGACATTATCCTGACGGTCTTTTCGCCAACCCGAAACAACGTCGTAGCCCTGTGCCAAAAGTTCTAACATCCGCGAAATGTCGGCCGGATCATTTTGCCCATCCCCATCCACCGGAATAATGACGTCACCCTTAGCGAAATCGAAACCTGCCATCATTGCGGCGGTCTGGCCGAAGTTTCGTTTGAAGTGGATCACCCGGATCCGCTGATCCGAATCGGCCAATCGATCCAGGATTTCCGCGGAATTATCCGTGCTACCGTCGTTGATGAAGATAATTTCCCAAGGCTTCCCCAGCCGCGTCAGCTCCTGTCTAACTCCCTGGCTGAGGTCGACCAGGGCCTCCTCTTCGTTGTAAACGGGGACAACAATCGAAATCAACACCGTGGCCAGCTTCGTAAGAGAACCGTAAATGTCAACCAACTGGACGCACGCCTTCCCGAATTTCTGCAATTGTCAGCATCCTGAATCGCGGATATCTCTCCGGCACGCCTTGGAGGATTTTGAAAACAGGCCCTAGTATCCCCTGGGTTTAACAGTTCAACCAGGCACTGGCCGAAAACGACTTTATGATCGAAGAAATCAAGGATCGAGATCAAATCCTAGCCATAATCCTACGCGCAGATATTACGGCAAGGGCGTTGATTTTTTTGGGCTGAGTTTTTTGATATTAGCCTTTCGACCGGATTCGGCGATAGCGTAGCCGCGAGCGTTCCCGGCGTTTGCCTTTAGATCTTCTCAATTGTAGATCCGGGGATACTTCCTTCGAAAAACGTATGAGTATCGAGACCATCGAATACAATGGCGTTAAATTTGCCCAAGTAATCTGGGCCGATACACGCGTTGCGAAAACGACTTTTTTCTCTCCGCCGGAATCCTCGTTCCAATTCGGGTTGCTCGCCCACGAAGCCGACTTTGTCGAGCCGCCTCATGTCCATCACGCGGTCAAAAGAGAAATTAATGATCTTCAACAGATGTTCGTGGTACAGCGCGGAGTGGTAGCTGTGCAGCTTTTCTCGGATGAGAAAGAGCTACTCAAAGAGGTCATCCTGAGACAAGGGGATGCTATCGTTTTGATTCATGGGATCCACGCGATCCGCGTCTTGGAAGATATGCAATGCATTAGCGTGAAGCAGGGACCCTTTCTCGGCACCGAGAAAGATAAGGTGTTCGTTTAGGAAGAATCGAGTTGGTCCTTTTATGATACAAGTTTATGAGCCCTGGGTCGGGAGCGAAGAAGCCGAAGCCGTAAAGCAGGCCGTTTTGAACGGAGAGCTTTCCGGTCTTTTTGGTAAATCAATTCCCTCGTTTGAGGAGCAGTTCTCGAGCCTAGTGGGTTGCCGCCACGGAATATCGGTAACTAGCGGAACTACCGCTTTGCATCTGGCTGTGGCTGCCTGTCATTTTTCTCCCGGGGATGAGATTCTGGTTAGCGCGTCTACCAATATTGCGACCGCTCTGGCCATCGTTCATAACAATCTGGTTCCTGTTCCGGTTGACTCGGAACCTCACTCTTGGAATCTCAACCCGGATCTAATCGAAGGTCTAATTACCTCAAAGACCAGAGCCATCATGCCTGTGCATCTTTTTGGCCATCCCGCGCGGATGGATCAGATCCAGGCGATTGCCGCCAAACATAATTTAGTGGTCATCGAGGATTGTGCGGAATCTCATGGGGCCACGTGGCAAGGCAAAACGACCGGTTCCTGGGGGGACATGGGTTGCTTCAGCTTTCTGGCCAACAAAATCATAACTACGGGAGAAGGCGGTATGATTGTTACCAATGACGACTCGCTGGCTGCCGAAATGCGTCTGTTGCGAAACATGGCGTTTAAACATCCGCGGTTTGAGCACGATCGAGCAGGTTTTAATTTTCGCATGACCGGATACCAGGCAGCTATGGGGTTGGTACAACTTTCCCGCTTTGACGAGGTTCTCAGGAGAAAGCGACACGTGGCCGACTGGTATGCCGAAAACCTTCGGGAAATTCCCGGTGTTACCTTACCTGCCGACTGTCAGGAGGGGCGGCACGTCTACTGGGTTTATGGAATTCTTCTCGACCCGAGCCTGGATCGTGAATCGGTGATGTCGCGACTGGAGCGAGCAGGCGTCGGGACTCGCACCTTTTTCTGTCCGATGAACCTGCAACCTTGTTTTCAACATATTCCAGAGTGCCAATCCGTTCCGTGTCCAGTTGCGGAAGATCTCTGGCGCCGCGGGTTTTATCTTCCGTCCGGACCGAATCTGACCGAAGCGCAGATAAAAGAAGTTGCCGGCCTTTTAGGGAAAGCAGTCCAGATTGCTGCCAACGCATGAGCTATTCCGGCAAGCATGCTGAGTACTACGACCTGCTCTATCGGGACAAACCTTACCGGGAAGAGGCGGAATATGCACTTGGGCTGATTACCGCGAGCCGTCCCGGAGTTCGCACGATTCTTGATTTGGGATGCGGAACCGGTCTGCGTTGCCTGGAGTTGGCTCGACGTGGGTATAAGTTGTGTGGCGTCGATCAAAGTTCAGCCATGCTGGCCGCGGCGCGCCAGCACTTGACCGCTGCTCTGGATATTTCCTCGGCGGACGTAGAATTTCTGGTCGGAGACATTACTACATTTCGAGCGGCCTCTAGTTACGATGCCGTGATCTCGCTGTTTCACGTATTCTGTTATTTGACGACAGAAGAGGAATTGAAACAGGCGATCGACTGTTCCTTTGCCAACCTCAATTCCGGCGGAATCTTCCTTTTCGATTATTGGCACGGCCCGGGGGTGTTGCAGGATCCTCCCACCAAGCGAACCAAGGTCGCCGAGAACTCTACTTTGGAGATCATAAGGACTTCGATCCCTCACCATTTGCCCGATCAGCATCTCGTTAAGTTGTCTCTCTCCCTAAATGTCGCTGAAAGAGATTCCGGGATATCTTATGATACCGAAGAGTCGTATACGTTGCGGTATTGGTTCCCTGATGAGTTGGAACAAGTGCTAGAGCGCTCCGGCTTCACGGATGTCCAACACTATGCTTGGATGACACAGTCAGCTCCCGGACCCGAAGCGTGGCAGGCCTGTACAATTACAAGAAAGCCATAATGCTGCTGCGTTGACTGATCGGACGTCTTTGGCTACTCAGCTGAAGATGACAATTCCTGCAACCCAACCGATCAAGGAGCCCCATGCGATTTGCCATCTTCTATAAGGGTCTTTACCGTTGCGCGACCAAGAGCTTTAGGAAGAAGACCGGCGACAGACAAGATACGGAGATTTATTTCAATCCCGCGTTTGCTGAAGTCCTTGAGACGTGGGCGGTCAAAAATGCATGGCGCGAAATCCAAGTCTTGCTGAGTGATCGCGCCGGGAAAGTATTAGATGTTGCCTGCGGCACGGGCAGGACTCACGATTTCCTCAAACGATTCAAGGATCTTGAGTACCACGGTTGCGATATTTCCTCGATGCTGATCGAGCGCGCGATTCAAAGAGGTATTGGTAAGCAGCGACTTCGTGTCTTGGACGCTACCCAACTCGACTACGCTGACGGCGAGTTTGATTTTCTTTTTTCGATAGGATCTCTCGAACACTTCACCGTTGATGGGCTGCGTTCGACATTAGCGGAATGCCGCCGCGTCTGTCGGGGAATCAATTTCCATATGATTCCTGTTTCTTTGAGTGGCTTAAACGAGGGATGGATTACGCCATACCAGAGCTATTGGAATAACAGTCAGCGTTGGTGGGAGCGCCTGTTTGAGGAAACCTTCGGATACAATGTCTGGACAATGTCTTCTAAGTGGCAAGATGACCAATCTAAAGGGATCTGGTTCATCTGTGGGGCTGAAGAGTGCTTCACAAACGATTGATCTGCGCGGTGTCCTCTGACAGCCAGGCGGACGCTGAGAAGGCTCGTGATCAGAGGAAAGTTGTACGCACGAAAGTAGCCGAGAATTCCGATCTCAGAGTTGAAAGGGCCCAGTTCCTCGCCTGCCTGACCAACATGCGTCTCCCGTGCATGTGATTGAGAAAAGGCCCGCGTATCTTACGATGTCGCAGAGTCTTATACTTTGTGGTACCGGTTTCCGGAAGAGGTTGGAGAAAGTGCTCAAGAGTTCCGGCTTCAACGATATCCGGCACTATGCTTGGATGACGCATTCAGCCCTCGGACCCGAGGCATGGCAGGTTCGTACGGTTGCGGTAAAGCGTCAGTCACGCAGAAACTTTTCTACAGATAAATCCCTCAAATGATACGTCAGCACCGGGAAGGGCATAGTCGTCAAGAGCCGGGAACTCACCAAGGACTTTATACCCCGACTCGGAAATCCATTTTAGAAACTTGGTCTTACTCAAGAACCACGCCGGAATACTAGCTTTATAGATCCAGCCAGGGACATGCTGAATTGTTAGTCTGTCTGAGTCCGCCATAATGAAGGCGGTTCGGTCTACAAAGATGTACAGGCTCCCGAGCCGTCGAAGAGTCTGTAACGTGTCCCAAGGTTTCGGCAAATATTGGAGAACACCCGAGAGGATAACCACGTTGGGTTGATAATTCTTAACGCAGTCCTCAATCGTCTCGAAAAAGTGCAGTTCGTTTGACGCGACGTGCCTTCGACCCGCTGCAACAAAGTGCGGCTGCTCTATCGTGGACCAATTGAGATCCGAGACAGCTTCCAGAAGACCACGGCTGTCGAAGTAGCTGGAACCCAATGATCCACCGAAATCCAAAACATCCAGCCGGTTCCCATCCTGGAGAGCGGCATTGAGTAAGGTGGTGATCAAAGGGAAGTTGTACGGAATCTGGTCGAGAAGAACTCCCTCCCGCTGCGCCGCCGCCTTCCCGCTTTTCACGGCTAGAGTAGCGGACACCACTGTCTCGAGAATCTCTTTCTGGTTATAGCCAGTAGCGTGGCGAGCAGCCTCGGCCCAGTTTTCGTAGTCGCCAGAAAAATAGATCTGATCAGTCATGTTTTTCCTGATCTGCGCGGCCAACGCGAGTATCTACTGATTTCAGGTTCAGTCAACTCGTTGGGGCAGCTGGAACGCAGACGTGAGGAATCCGCGGCTCGAAACGGGTTGGAAGTTTCGAACCCCCTCAGGTTAGATCGTTCGATCAGTAAAATACTTGACGGAGAATTCAAATCCTGTTTGATCCCGCCATGTCCTCTAACAACCAGATGGACGTTCTTTACTCTGTTCAATACCAACTCGATGTCCTGACAGACCAAGTCGACCGGGCGAAGATACTGGCTGCGCAACCGATATTGCGTGAGTTCCGAAATTTGAGATCCCCTATTCCGCTCGCCGAAGCGGAGTTCCGGGTATTCTCCCAATTTGGAGATGATGGTATCCTCCAGTACGTTGTAACCAGACTTGACTTGCCCAAAGCTGAGCGTCGGTTCATCGAATTTGGAGTGGAGGATTATCGAGAATCCAACACTCGGTTTCTGTTACTTAACAATAATTGGAGCGGGCTGGTGATGGATGGTAGCGAGGATCACATTACGTCTATTCGGCGTAATCAGATCTACTGGAGGTATGATCTTACTGCTTTGGCGCACTTCGTCACCCGCGAGAACATTAACTCGATTTTCGAGGAGGCCGAGTTTTCGGGCCCGATTGGAATCCTGAGCATCGATGTTGACGGTAACGACTACTGGATCTGGGAAGCCATCAGTACGGTAGATCCCGCCGTCGTCATTGTTGAATATAACGGGATCTTTGGGAGCCGCGAGGCAGTGACGATTCCATATCAGGCGGATTTTCTTCGGCAAAATGCTCATTACTCCTTCCTATACTGGGGAACATCGCTTCAGGCGCTCTGTCATCTCGCTGCCCAAAAAGGGTACGTCTGGATCGGTTGCAATAACGCAGGAAACAACGCCTACTTCGTGCGAAAGGAGCATGCTCGCGCATTTCATCAGCCAACTTTGCCGGAGGATTTCGTTGCTGCAAAATTCAGGGAAGGAAGAGACAAAGAGGGCAATCTTAGCTACGTCGGGCAAGAAAAGGGGTTTGCCCTGATTAAGGATCTTCCTGTCTGGGATGTGGTCAGGAATGAGACACGTGTCGTTGGTGATCTCGTGCGATAGGATGGATTGGAACTGCGAAATTCCTTCTATGAAAATCGGCATCGTCATTTTGAAGGATGATCCCCAAATTGGTGGGGGACTTACTTTTGTTCAGGAAATTCTCGATGCATTCAGTCGCCACCTTTCAACATCCCCTCACACTTTTCACTTAGTGGGCGGTGAGCCGGCGAAGCCTGCGCATTTGGCTCATATACCTTTGCCCTGGATAACGTTGCGCTGGGTAAACATCCAGACGTTACGCGAAAATGGTGTTACGTATGACTTCGATTCTTACCCGGAGATCGCAGAGGAAAATTTCGATCTACTTTACTATCTCCATCCCTGGTCCTGTCCGATCAAGGATATCCCCTACATCCATACTGTATGGGACCTGCAACATCGCCGTCAGCCATTCTTCCCGGAAGTAACGTTGGGCGGGGAGTTTGACCGGCGGGAGGAGATGTATCGACGGTCACTGCAACGCGCGACGTACATAATCGCTGCGAACAATGTTGGTAGGGAAGAGATCGTGGCGTTTTACCAGGTAGCGCCTGAGAGGGTGCGCGCCATCCACCATCCAACTCCAGCATTTGCGCTAGAGGCGGCGGCTCATCCAGATGAAGAGGAGGTATTCGGACGCTTGGGCATCAAAGGCGACTATCTCCTTTACCCGGCACAGATGTGGCCGCACAAGAACCACGTCTTACTCCTGCTGATGCTAAACGACCTGCGGGCTCGGTATGGATATGAATTGCAACTGGTTTTCACTGGGTCAAACCGTGGTAACCAGGAGTTCCTCAAGCGCAGGGCTCGAGAGTTGGCGGTGGAAGATCAGGTGATCTTCGCAGGTTTCGTCACGCAAGCGGAATTGGTTCCTATTTATCAACGAGCCGTTGCCATGGTATTCCCGAGTCTATTCGGTCCAGAGAATTTTCCACCATTGGAGGCTTTCGCGCTGGGTTGTCCCGTTATTGCTGGGAGGGTGCCGGGAGCGGAGGACCAAATGGGAGATGCGGCTATCCTGGTAGATCCGACTAAGCCCGAACTCTGGAGTGATGCCGTGCAGCGACTGCGCCAGGACCTCAAACTGAGGCGGTCCTTGGTCAGTAAAGGGAAAGAGCGAGCATTGAGGTTCACGTCAGATGATTTTATCAAAGAGGTTTTCAGTTTGATAGACGAGTTCGCCACCTATCGGCGGACCTGGCCTTCCTCGGATGACGCTTAGCCTGCGGGCAACCGTGAGAGGCGCCGGGGTGTAAATGCTTGTGCGCAAGAAGGGCTCGGATCTAGAATAAAGAGTTTAAATCCACGCGACTAAGAGCCATGGAGATACTTTCTAGAATCGCTAAGTTACCCGCCGCTCAGAAGCTTGGTGAATTGATCGACCGCTTTGTCGCGCACTTCCTGCGCCGAATCGACGATCGGTTGCGCCGAATCGATGATCGGCTGAATCGAATCGATGATCGGCTGCGGCCAATTGACGATCGACAGGATGCGGTAGAAAGGCTGGTCGTTTCGACTTTGTTGCCGCCCAAAGAGGCAGGTTATGACGTCATAGTGACTGCGAGCGAGGTGAGTGAGAAGCACGGTGCGGGTCTCTTGTTACGTCGAGCCTTCGATACTTGTCCTCAGATTCTCTCGGTTCGTAGCGCTGATGATTTCAAGGGTGAAAAATCATTCGGAGAGGAAAGCTTCCTGGTGTCTCACGGGTGGTCATCTCGTCCGAATTGGTTCGCCCATACGCTTCAACAATTGAGAGGAAGAGTGGCGCGTCGGGTGATTTGTGTACCCTATCAGCTGGATGAGTTAAAAACCGCGATCACCCTGAAAGAAATCTATGGAGCTCCTATTTGTCTCTGGTTGATGGATGATAAGAGCGTCACGAATCATCAGATTCCATACGAGCTGATGAGAGAGTTTCTGGGAAAGTGTTCGTTGCGGTTGACGACCCACGCCGAGCTGCGAGACGCGTATGAACGCGCATTTGGGTTCAAATTCTACCTTTTTCCGGCTGTGGTCTCCGAAAACTTGATCGTGAAAGAAATCAGAACTCCGCGAGGGGAATTTATGGCGGAAAAGAGAGGGGCGATCTTTGGGAGCATTTCGAGCCGGAAATTGGCAGATAAGCTCATGCAGACGATCAAGGTGTCGGGACTGCAGTGTGACTGGTTCGAGAACAATCACCTGCCGAGCTTTGAATTGAGCGATAGTGAGTTGACGGAAGCAGGGGTCACTCGCCAAGGCATTATTCCGGAGGAAGAGCTTCCCGGCCTGCTCGGACGGTATCCTTACCTTATTGTGCCCACAGGGGACTTGGATCCCGATGATCCGGAAACGCCCTTGGCTCGGTTGAACTTGCCGGGTCGGATCCTTTTTGCGATGGCGACCTCAAACACACCTTTCATTGTGCTGGGGCACCCGGATACGCCCGCTGCTCGCTTCGTTAGAGCATTTTCAAGTCGGCTTGCGGTCAGACTATGAGCCCGACGGTTTTTCCGCTGCGGTCCGGAGCATTGTCGAAGAGAAGACTCAATATGAGATGCGATCGAATGCGGTTGGCGTTGCGCCACTCCTTAGCAGCAAGGGCGCCAGCGACTGGGTCTTCCGTTCCCTGGAAATGGGCAAGGCTTGCGACGATCGCTTCGAGCGACTAATGCCTTCAGTGGTTGGGGATAAATATTTTTCCCCGTCGATTGAAGGCTATTTTTCGCCGGCGATCGGTGGATGACTAATTGTAATGGACAATTTTTCATAGCGTGGCCCTTGGATTTCCCAAAGAGGTGGGTTGAATTGTCTTCCCTGTGAAAAGGCACTTCGCCAATTCGTCGAATGTCATTAGAGTCGCCAGAATGAGCTTGATTCCTAAACTGGACGTTCGCCGCTCGCAGAACATTAGGCCTGAATTCAGAGCAGCGATGGACTCCTGGCTAACCGAGGAAATCGGGAAGCGAAAATGGTATCATCGCATGGATCTCGGGAATGGAGTTACAACGCCGGGTTTTCCTTGGGAGTGGCTATGGGAAACGACTCGGGAAGCGAGAAGGACTATTGACTACAAAAACAAGACAGTCCTTGATTTGGCTTCATGGGACGGTATGTGGGCGTTCGAGGCCGAAATGCTAGGCGCAGCCTTTGTGGTCGCCACTGATTGTATGAACACCTGGCAAATGCCGTGGCACCAAGGAATGAACAATCTATTGCTCGTTCGTGAGGCCATCTTTAGCGAAGTAGTACCGCTTTTTAACGTGGCTCCGTACGTTCTGCGGGATAGACTGAACAACGTCCTTTATTCACATCCTTTGTTGAAGGATGGATTCGACGTTGTCCAACATCTTGGGTTGCTCTATCACCAAAGAGATCCATTCTTTTCCCTCGCTCAAGCGCGATCGGTTTTGAAAGAAGGAGGAACGCTTCTCCTCGAAACGGCGGTCAGTCCGGGCGATTCGATGACTATGCAGCTCAATGCCGGATCGGGCGCATTTTATGAAGATTTTACGACGTGGTGGGCGCCTACCTTGCCGTGTTTGAGGGAGATGTTGCGTTTGTCGTTTCTTGAGTTGGAAGAAGCCAGTGTGGTTCAGGCCGGTTCCTCAGAGGCGGTCTTTAGGGCGGCTCTGCGAGCCAAATCGGTGAAGCCTACGAATGCCCTGGGTGAGCGCTATAACCTCGACCCTTCCTATGGGCATGGCTTCGGTGATCATCTCATTGGAGAACTCCCGTCAAACGATGAAGCGGCTTTATTGGCATTCTACGAAGCAAAGCGTAGAAAGACTGATTTCGAGGAGAGAAACAGAGACGGTAACCAGACTTAGGTTGATCTGGTGGCAAATTGACCGATAGACCAATCGAAGTTAGCGATTGAATAGACGGCCCTCCAGACGAGATCGATGACCTCAAATGCCCACTACCCCCTTAATGGGCAAGGTCAGAAGTGCGCTGGGTTTCGTTTCTTAGCACCTCTCCACTAGTTCCTCTAGAAGAGGGAAGCCATCTCGGTGTCCGGCAAACACCCCACGAAGCCCCTCGATCGCGCCTTGAGCTTCACGACGAATAGCCAACGGTCTGCCACTCCAAAAACGGGGCTAGAAGACAGGAAGCGGAACAACTAAATATCCTGCATTCCCGCCCCGTCCCATATTGAACATCTCATTTTTCAGGCGAAGCAATCATTCGGGCCGCGCTCAACGGATGTTTTGAAAGTATTTGCATTTCGAGCTGCCGCGATCTTCTCTCGGTACAGTTTCCTTATGTCCCGAAAAGTAACTCTTTTGCTTGTTTTGGCTTTTGCATTTCTTGCCACGCTTCAGTGGCTGCCTTTGCTGCAGGCAAAGTGGTCCATTCGGAACGACCACGCGTTTATCCAGTTAATGAGTGCTTCCGGAAGAATATCAATGAGTGATTTCTGGCAGCAGCTCAACCCTCCTGATCAGGCCCTTGGCGGATTAGTAAACCGCCCGATTTACTTCATCGTGCATGATGTTTGGATGCTGGTGATTGGGAAAAACCTCATCCCGTGGCAAAGCGCGAAAGTTCTAACGTTTGGAGCTGAAATCGGTCTCTTTTTTTTATTCTTTGTGCTTTCGACGGATCTCACAGCAGCCGTAATACTCGGCTGCTTTGTCGCTTTCCAACCGGATTGGGGAGATATTGTGGCGCTTGCTAACTCCGAACTGTTTGCACTCTTCGGTCTTGTTTTGTATGCGATCGGCAATCTTGGTTTTCTGCAAAACCGCGGTGCAAGCTCCCGGCAGCAAAGCCAGCCGAAAAATCTTACCAACTATCTCTTGGTCGCTATTGGGGGAATCGTCGCCGTCGCTTCGAAGGAGAATTTCTGTTTCACGATCCTCTTTACTTCCGTTTGCTTCCTCGCCTTCTCAATCGTCGTATCGAGGAAGTTTGAATTAGCCTGGGCTCAACTTGTTCCTATAGGTACGGCCATGGTTTTTTGTGGTCTGATCATCCATGGAATCCGAGAGAATGCGGGCCAGGCTCTTTACGGCCAGACCTTCGACCTTTTCGCAATTTGTACTACTGCCTGCGCGCGATTCGTAACGGGTGGTGCGTCGGGCTGGGTGCCGGCAATTCTTTTTGCTGGTTACTCTATTTGGTTTCTAAAGGATCCTAATCGGGAGCGGTTATCAGCAGCTCTTTTTGAGCTTCTCCTCCTGGGAGTCGTGTTACTAAATTTTGGCTTTTACACCGGTGTTCCACTGACTGGACGTTACCTCTTCCCTGAGAACTTAGTTCCGGCTTTTGCTATTCTCCCGGTGCTGCAGGAAGTACGACGGCGGTGCACCCGCATCCAGAAGATCTTATCCTATTGTCTGTTGTGGGTCTTTGTTGTTCCCACTAGCATCGCTGGTTTCAAAGCGAACATGCAATGGGCGACCAATTACCGGGACGAGACAAAGCGCTTCGATAGAAAACTGAAAAAGGTCGTTGCTGTCGTGTCCAAAGAGCCCGGAAAACCACTTCTCTTCGACAGCTATTCGATTGGCGACGTCGAACCGCTCGCTTCCGTGGACATTTATCTGACCTCCTACGGCGTTCAGAATCCGAGGTTCGCTCGACTTAATTATTCAGAGGATCAGTTTCAGGATCCACACCAAAAATTCTTGGTCCGCTATACGGAAAGTCAGATTGGTCCAAGCGCCACTTTCAGACCATTTCCAGAAATTGGGACGAAGGATTTTTTTAGAATTAGCTTTTCGTCTCCTAAAGATGAGGCAGATGTGATCGCCAATTTTTACGGCCAAGAATAGGACGGCGCCCACGATTCTCCTCGGGCCTTTTCCTTAGATGACTGAACCATCTCAGATTTTGGGATTCACCGGAACGGCTTTTGCATTCTGGATTGAGGAATGCTCATATCAAGGTTTGCGATTATATGCCTAATACGATCGAGCAATTAAAGCGCATCTTAGATCAGGTAGAGGGATTTATGCCGCCCGAGGCAATGGCCATGTGGGATACCCTTCTCGATTTTCAGAAAAAGAGCGAAGTAGCGGGCGCTCTTTTGGAGATCGGCGTTTACCATGGAAAGTCGGCGGCGCTGCTTGGACTGCACTGCGCCGATGGCGAACAGCTTTTCCTGGTTGACCCTCGGGATCTAGGAGCCAAGGCAAATGTACGCAAATTGGCCGGGAAGGATTCGCGTTACATCATCGGCAACTCGTCGGTTCTTCGAGAACATCCGGAGATGAAAGGGCTGGTCGGTAAATTTCGATGGCTCCACATCGATGGCGATCACACTGGGCAAGGGGTCTTTCTGGATCTCGAAATTTGCAACCGGCTGCTCAGTGATGACGGAGTAATCTGCGTCGACGACTTCCTAAGTGCGGGTTTTCCGCAGGTAAGTGCGGTTACTTTCGAGTTTCTTCGGGATCATCCTTACGAGCTCAAACTCTTCTTGTGCGGGTACGGAAAAGGGTATCTCTGTCGCCCGAAGAAGCAGCGCGATTACATGGAATTCTTGAAAGCTAATATTGTGAAGGAGTTGCAGGCCCGGGGGATGAAGAACTTCACGATCTACAAAACCGACTATTCTGACGTTTTCAATTGTATCGGCGTTTCACACCGTTACTTCGACCAGGATTTGTTCGGACCGTTCGGGAACCCCGACCTGAATCTGTGATGGTACGCGGCCTTTCGAATCGACTCGTTTTTTTATTGTTCCGGAGCTCTGGCCGGTTCACCGGGGAGAAAGGAAGAAGCCAGAGACGAAAATTGGGGTTGCGCCGCGCCCTTTCCATATGATCTTCGGCAGCTACTCAAATGAGTTTGAAGTTAAAACCGCCTCAAAGCAGCAGGTTGATTGCTCCGCTCAACCGTTTCTCGCGTTGCTGGGCTATGATTGCCGCCGGGAATAGGATGTAAATTCCTGTCTTTCTGGCTCCTTAATGAAAAGTCTTCTCGAGCTACCAAAGCGACAGTATCTGATCCGGCAATACCTAGCTCGTCAAATCGGCCAGCGTTACAAGGGTACAGCTTTAGGGGTTCTGTGGTCTCTAGCTTCGCCGATCTTCATGCTGCTGGTCTATACGTTTGTGTTCGCTACGGTCATGCATGCTCATTTTGGAATTTCAAAGTCCGAGACAACGCTGGACTATGGCTTGGCGCTTTTCTGTGGGTTGAACCTTTTCAATTTCTGCGGCGATGTCATCATGCGCTCTCCCTCACTAATTCTTAGTCAGCCCAACCTGGTTAAGAAAGTTGTGTTCCCGTTGGAGATTCTTCCACTCATCAGCACGCTGGATGCCTTGGTCCATTGTGTCATTGCCTTCATTCCCCTGTTCCTAGCTCTGGCGATCTTGCACGGTACTGTGCCTTGGTCTTTTGTTTTTTTGGCCGCCTTTCTGATTCCTGCGGCGCTGATTGCGCTCGGATTAAGTCTGTTACTTTCCGCCATCGGAGTCTTTATCCGCGACGTGCAAAACATGATGACTCCAGCAGTAACTGTCCTCATGTTCGGAAGCGCTGTCTTTTATCCCCTCGCGACCGTGCCCGACTGGATCCGGCCATGGTTTCAGTTAAATCCCTTAGCCCTGATCATTGAAAACTCCCGAAGAACTCTCATTTGGGGATTGCCCTTGGGGATACCGCAGCTTGCTTTCGCCAGCTTGTTGGGATTGGTTCTTGTTATAGTGGGATTTTTGTTTTTTGAGAAGTCCAAGCCGGCTTTTGCCGATGTGATGTAAGCCGCTGTGAGTAGCCTTTCTGACCTTTCTATTTGCGAGACGCCGCCGGTTGCTGCGCAGGAGACGTTGCTCAGTCTCGATCAAATCTCTAAGTCCTATCGGTTGTGGAACCGTCCTTATGACCGGCTCTTCTATGGGATCTGGAACCAGGTTCCTGGGTATGCTCCGGATCTGATCAGACGTCTGGCAAATCGTCAAAAGGCTGGACTCGGAAAGGAAGTTTTCGCCCTCGCTGAAGTGACTCTGTCGATTCGGAAAGGTGAAAGCGTTGGGATTATCGGCCGCAACGGCAGCGGAAAGAGTACCCTCTTGCAGCTTATTGCCGGGGTCCTTCAGCCTACTTCGGGACGAATTCGGGTGGATGCGAAGCGCGTAACAGCTTTGCTTGAATTGGGCAGTGGGTTTGATCCGAATTTCACGGGGCGGCAAAACGTTCTGCTGCACGGTTCACTGCTTGGTCTCACCGAGGAAGAGAATCACGCGCGGCTTAGTGAGGTCCTTGATTTCTCTGAGATCGGCGATTATTTCGATCGCCCGGTCAAGACCTATAGCAGTGGCATGATAGTTCGACTAGCGTTTGCGTCTTCCATCACCGTCCGAGCCGATTTATTGATCGTGGACGAGGCGCTAGCGGTCGGCGACATCTTCTTTCAGCAGAAGTGCTTTCACAAGATTCGGGAGTTGGTCAAGGCCGGAGTGACCATCCTGCTCGTCTCGCATGACTTGCGCTCGATCAGCGAGTTTTGTGATGAGACGCTTTTGCTGGACCACGGTCGGGTCATCTTCTTCGGAGACTCTAACGTGGCGATTGACCGCTACTACGGCATGACAAAATCGTTCATTTTGGCCGCGCCGGGCGGAGCACGGAAACAGGCTCCGGCCTCGAGCCTATCATCTGTCGAGGAACCTCCCCCGGTGCTGATGGAGTCGATTCCCCGGCCAAAGGTGGTTCCATATGAAGACGCCGTTGCGACGTTCCTTCATTTCGCTCTCCTGAATCATGAAGGAAAGCCTACGAACCTGTTTCGACAAGGCGAATGGCTGACGTTGCTCTTTGACGTCGAAGTGTTGGCTGACGTCGAAAACTTAAGCGCAGGGGTTGTCTTTCGGGATGACCGGAGAACGTTTTTGCACAGCAAGTACGAATTTCAGACTGATCTAAGGAGTCTGCGCATTGGCAAAAAGGGAGATCATTTTAGAGTCAGTTATGAGGTTCGTCTCGATGTCGCGCCGGGCCACTATACCCTATCGCTTGACCTGATATCTGTGCCCGCCGAGGCAATAGCTGGCGGAAAATTGGCCTTTCTCGATTACGAACGCCATTTCCGTCGCGTTTGTCATGCTGGAGATCTTGTTGCGATCACCGTGGGCTTTAATCCTAGCCGTGAAGGCGCGGAATTCTCTCACCTCGGGCTCTTCGACCTGCCCACCCGTTTCGACTGATTGGAACTCCCGATACCGGCGAGATAGAAACGTCGATTTCTACCTCGATAATGAGGCCGCCCGGAAGCGCGGCAGTTCTCCCTGGCACCAGTGAAATGCTTTCAAGAACAATTGATAGTCGTGAAAGAAAAGGATTTTTCCCCAACCCACTTTTGACGCACTCGTCAGATTTGTTGCCATCCGAACGAACTCTTCCCCTTCGACCCGAAAGATGATGATATGCCAGTAATACTCTCGGTCGCGCATTTCGCCAATGACGTCGGATGAGTTAAAAGGCCGTTGGATCTTGCTATTGCGGTCTTCTCCCTGGAATTCGGCTTGAACGACGGCTGGACGAACTGAACCGAGTCCCCGCACGACCTCAAGCTCGAGTCCTTTGGCGTCAATCTTCAGAAAATCGATGCTCCCCGGGACCGTTCCGGACGCGGCCAGGGCTGCGAGGGTCGTTGCCGTCGAGGAGTTCGATTCGGGGGATCCAAGCGCTAAATTGAAGATTCTAACACGTGGTCGACCAGCCATTCGAGCGTTCAATCTTTCGAAGGTTTCGGGTACTGCTTCAAAGCAAAACACCTCATAGCCGATATCCAGAACTGCCTCTGCAAAGTCACCCGAGTTGGCGCCGACGTCGAAAAGCACACGGTTCGGAAGGAAGTTGTAAAGGAATCCAGCCAAATCAGATTCTGGCTCACTTTGCGAGAACATATCGGTCCACAACCATGGTTCGGCCCGACCAGCAGACCAAGCCATAACCGATTTGAGGCGGTTCACATGTTCAGAAAGTCGCCGAATTTGGTCCTTGGTTCTAATGCCCGTCTGTTCAGTTCTACCAAGGCCCGATTCCAGCCGCCCCAAATGGTTTTCCAGCCGTCCCAAATGGCTGATTGTAACTTCCAGTTTGTGGCGGACGTCATCTATCCCCAAACCGCTTTGGGCTCTTCGGGAAATTGAGTCTCTAATTTTGTTTACGATCGACATGAAAGGTTCACCTCCTAAACCCGTAACAGCCTCATTAGAAGCTGATCCGGCCCAGTATGTCAAAATCCTGCCTCCTCGGCGGCTGAAGCTCTGGCCTGTTTCATGCTAGGGAGGTAGGGAACCATGGATGTGGCACATTTCCCCCTCTTCCTTCACTGTCATATCCCAAAGACGGCCGGTGTAAGTGTAGGCCAGCTTCTTGATTCCACTTTTCATCCTTATCACTTCAATCATTACCATTCTGATCCCCTCTATGTTTTGACTCCTCCAAGGCTCGAGACACTTCTCAAGATCACACCAACGCTAAGGTCAATCTCTTCGCATAGCCTGCGCACCTTTCCGCGTCAGGTCTGCGGTCGGAAAACCTGTTATATCACTTTTCTTCGTGATCCTACGGCTGCGTTTGTCTCGCTGCTGAAATATTGCCGTGCTGAATACCGAGCAGGACACCTTTCGGCGGAAGCGCGATGGATGTGGCCGGATGACACTCCAACCCGAAGTCTGCGCGATCTTGCTGAATGGTTTCTCGACCAGATCGGAGCTGAGAATTCCTATTCGCCGCAAACGCGTTTTTTCTGTTCTCCGGAATCAATGCGAAAAGCTGGTTTCACGGTGGAACATCAGTATGGCGAAGATTGCTTCGAAGTGGCCTCTATGATCTTAGAAAGATTTTTGTTTGTCGGGGTTACCGAGCAGATAGAGAAAAGCGTCAAGCTGCTGATCGGCAAGCTAAAGAAACTCGGCATCCAGGTACAGGAACCCGCGTTACCCCACTCGAATCGATCCAGTTCGAGCGAGGATCTTTCCTGGCTGACGATGAGGGACAAGGTCGGAAAACGTGTGCTAACCTGCAACGAGGTTGACCAGCAGCTTTACGATCGATTCCGGCTCGCTCTGGAACGCGAATATGCTCGGTTTCAGGAATCGGCTGAAATTTTGGATATTTCCGAGGCTGAACAAACTGCCGGGCCGATCTGTGAATGGGCTGCGTCTAGGTTTCTGGAGAAGGTTTAAAGCACACAGAGAGCGAATTTTTGATCCGGCAGATGCACAATTCGGGACAAACCTTTACCAGAGACCGGCGGTGAGCAGGGCCTCTCGGGCAAACACCGCGTCCTGTTGAATGAGTCGACCGGTTGGAGAGTGTCGCCAACAACCGGCATTGTCGAAATACTCAAACCCGAGGTCGCGAAGCTTTGCCATCATTTCGAAAAATGTCTTTGCCGTCGGCGCATATCGGCCCATCGAGAGTTCAAGGCAAATAACATCGACTTGCTGCAAGAATCGAGTGGCGCCATCCAGGACGAGATGCTCCCCGAACTGTACATCGATTTTCAGCAGCCCTTTCCCCGAAATCGATTGTTGAGAACTGATTTCGTCCAGCGTGCGGACCGGAACCAGAACACGCTCCCACTGACGGTCGGGGGAGTGCTCGGCACCATCCAGAAAGCTACTTGAATAAAGATCTGGAGAGACATTCAATTCTGTCTCTGAGTTTTTGTCACCCGCGGCACTTGCGATAGCGACATATTCCGGGTGCAGCGTGTATATAGAGTTATCCAGTTGCCGGTATTTCTCGAGCAACGGCTCGATCAAATAGAACCGGCTATTTGGGAAAACTCGGCTAGCGATGAGAGACCAGTAGCCGGTTGAGGCTCCGACATCGACGATAAATTCTGGCCGATATCCCGCCGCTCTTAGCCGATAGAGAAAATGGAAACATGGGTGCATGCTCCAGTGGATGCTTCTTGGTGCCGATGGATCTACGTAGGGGGCCGTACGATCTGCAGTTTCTCGACTCGCACGCTTCTCGGGCTCATCGCTAGCCGGAAAACCGTCCTCCAAGGAATCCAGGATGAGGCGCAGGATTTCGTTACTTTGCCGCGAGCCCTTTTCGCCGGGGGTTTTCTCGGCGAGTGAGAATTCCGGCAAGAGCCAGACAGGTTTACCCACGCTGGTTTGCACATAGGAGCGAGTCGACGCCGACACAGCGAAGGTGATTCTGGCCTTCCCGAGAGCCTCTGCCAAAAGGCCGCCGGCCCGGTTATCCTTTTGAAAGCAGTTGTCCTGGGCCAAGACGAGAGCCATCGGCGATCCCGTAATATCGGCGGTCGCAGTTGCCGCGAAAAGACCTTCGGCATCCTTGGCTACAGCCACTACCCGATCGATTCGATATCTATTCAGAATCTCAGCAATCCGGAAATAGGCCAAGGACCGCCCTTTGGTATTTCCCTCAATTAATGGAATGTCCGGAATGGGTAACTCTGTTTCGGCCTCTTTGGCGTCGACGAAGAGGGCGACCAAGTTGTTTCCGGTAAATAATCGCGAGCTATCGAGGTGAGCGAATGACTGACTATGCGGATCGGATGGGACCACCAGAAAACAAGCCGCGGACGATCGAGGTTCGTCGGCCCTTATTTTGGATTTCCCTGCGGTGCCGAAAAATTTATGAAAATCGAGCGATGCCATCGAATAAAATTCTATCTAATGCCTGTTTGAGAGCCGGACCTCAATGACGCCCCACAATAAAATACCGTGGATCTTGGAACAACGGGAGATCGCTCCGCGCGAAAAGAAGGTCGAATTGCCAGAAGGCGCTGTCTACTTCGCGATAGAGGATGTCAAAAACGTCCAGGGGACGAAAGCCTAAGTCGAGCATATAGCGGCAAAGGTCCCAGAATGGAACGGCTGGTCCGCCGAAGGTGAAATTGTAAGCCTCAATTACGATTATGTTCGTTTGTTTCAAGGTCTTGCTAGCGCCACTTAGGATGGGAATCTCGACTCCGTGGGTGTCCAGTTTGATCATGAACGGCCCGGGGAGCGATTGACTTTCTACCAGGCTGTCGATTGTGTTGACCGGACAAGGCTGGTAGTTCTGATTCAACGGACTTTCAGCCAGATGGCCGACCAGTGGATCCGAGGCATCGAAATAAAGTTGGCCCGCCTTGGCTCCTACGGCGGTAACGGCAAAATGCCAGTTAGGGTTCTTCCGGCAGACCTCGGTGAGTTTCGGGAGATGAATTTGGTTTGCGTCTACCAGCAGATGCTCTCTACCGGGAAAATATCTGGCAAAAGCTTTAGACCAGATGCCGTCAGAGGCGCCGATGTCGATCAACGATGCGATTTCGATCTGGTGACCCTGCAAACGACGGAGCGCGTCATCCCGAGTAGGTTCAGCACCTCCCAGCCGGTGAGCGCGCACCTGGATGCCAAATAATCGGCCGCAGATCGAGTTGATGATCGAAAACGCAAAGGCTACCAGGTTCATCTTCCGGGGCGATCGATGCCCTAACAGCCTCCGTCAACTGAAAATGCGTTCGAATCGCTCATCGATCGGGTGACCGCATTCCAATGAACGCCAGATGAAGTCGGCCAACCCGTGCGAAGAAAACGCTGCGCTGAGTTGGTTGGCATGAATGCGGATCTCATTGAAACGGGACGGGCTGGTAACCTGGTGAACCGCCCTTTGGAGTGCGCCCGAATCGTAGGGACATGATGTCCCAAGATCAAGTTTGCGAACGAATTTGGCGGCCGCCGTTTCTTCGTGGCCAAGCACGATAATAGGAATATTGGCGGTGGCCATCAGGTAAATGATCCGGGACGGCAAGCTGGACTTGGCCAGCCAGTTGTGGCTGCTGCCTTTTTCTAACGTCCCGCTCGGAACGATCGCAAAATCGGCGTTGCGCAGCTCTTCCACCAGCTCCGGGTCGGGCAGCATCGAGCGAAGGTAGATACCTTCGGACTCCAGTTCCGGAGGATCGAGGACAATAAATGGTTTCCCCGCGTTGCCGAACCAGTCGACCGATAGACCGGAAGCCCGGACAGTTGCTCGAAAACTGTTTAGCATGTCCAGGCTCCAGACGTTTCCAATCAAAGCTCCTCTAGGTGATTGGCGCTTATATCGAGCCAACCCGCTCGGGGCGAACAATGCAGGATTGGCCACCGGGGGTATAATCCAAAATTTAGTCTTAAACTTCTCACCGTAAGCGCGACAGAGAGGCTCCGAAATCGCGAAGCGAATATTGGCTTGGGCGACCAAGGCTGACATCAAGTCATCAGATATTTCCTGTACGTGAATGTTTTGATCATCCATTACGTAGAGGGCGATCGGCGCGTCAAAAATCTGGGCTGCCGCTAAAGTGGAGAGGACATCGTCGGGGTAGAAGGGCACCGAAAGAATTCTTCTTATCCCGGCCCCGCTCAGCTGGGCTCGGATTTCCTTCCGAGCGCTTTCCAAAGAGCCGCCCGGATGCTCTACGTGAAGAGAGTGATCACCGATCTCATTCCGCTCGAAAAACTTCCGAGAATGGCAAATCAGGAGTTGTTCTTCTTCTTGAAAGATGTTCTTTAGCAGCGCTCCGGTACCGTGACGAAGAGAGACTTCCGCGTGAGTTACTAACAGAGATGCCCGATCGAAATCGGCCAGATCGCGTTGAGCGGCGGCTTTTGCTGGGGCGCCTTTCCAGAATTTTCTAATAACCTTCAACATCAACTCGCCTGGTAGTATTTGCGATTTACTGGCTGTTCAGCCTTACTTAGAGCAGACTTCCGACAAATCCTTCAGCAAAATCCACAGACTTCTATGGGATTGGACGTTCCAGTTCTGTTTCTCATTTTTAACCGTCCCGAATTGACGCACCAAGTCTTTCAAACGATTCGCGCCTCTCGGCCTGCCCGACTCTATATCGCCGCCGACGGGCCCCGAGCGGAGAAAGCCGGAGAGTGGAAGCTTTGCGCTGAAACCCGGGAGGTTGCAAAGAAAATAGATTGGTCCTGTGAGCTCAAAACTCTGTTTCGAGACGACAATCTCGGGTGCGGACAAGCCGTCAGCGAAGCGATCGGTTGGTTTTTCGATCATGAGGAAAAAGGGATCATTTTGGAAGATGACTGTCTGCCGGACGCGAGCTTTTATCCATTTTGTGGCGAAATGTTGGATCGATTTCAGGATGAGGATCGGGTTGGGTCGATTTCCGGGAACAACTTTTTGCCTCCTTCCTTGCATGCTTCTCAGCCTTATCTCTTCTCCAAGTACGTTCAAATCTGGGGTTGGGCGACCTGGAGGAGGTTTTGGAAGTTCTATGACTTTGATCTGAAGGGCGAAGAAGAAGAATGGGAAAAGATCATTCGCCGGGTAAATCCCGTTGATAAGCACGCCCGTTATTGGCTCGAAATTTTTCGTGCGCTGCGATCAGGGCTCATTGATACCTGGGATTACCAGGTGATGTTTTCCGCTTGGAAGGCCGACTTGGTTCACATTTATCCGAGTCGAAATCTCATGTCGAATCTTGGTTATGGCGACCATGCGACTCACACCAACTTCGAGAGCCCAGTCGCTCAGCTCGCGACCGGATCGATCGAGAATTTTCAGGTCACCCTTCCGGTGGTGATTGATCCGATGCTCGATGACGCGACCTTCTATTTTCGGTTTCTTGAATCGCTGACCAACGTCTGGTGGTTGGAGCAGGCCTTGGACCTCACTGAGAAATTGGCTTGGAGCCGTTGGCAAATTAACCAAGCTCAAAAGGAAGTCACCCAGCTCAAGGAGGTCTGTGACGACCAGGCTCGACAGGTCGCGAAAATTGCGGCGACCAGGTCCAGAGCAATCTACCGAACCAACCTGGTATTGTTGTTGTCGCACTGGGTCTATACAATGCGCGAAGCGTTAACGTTGGCTCGTACCCGATTCAACCGAATGATTGGAAGACGGCGTCTGAGTGACCGAGGAACTTCTGGAACGGACACAGAGGAAAAGAAACAGCTCGTTTCGCCGGAAATCGAGCGAGCCGGCCGCGTTCATCCCGACCGATGACCTCTTTGGGAAGTTGCGAAGCTACGATCTAGTCTGATGAAGACCAAGCATAAGATCGCAACGGCCAAGATCGCTTACCGGGTCTTGCGCGGGTGTCGACGGGTGGTTGGTGCTGGTGACGAAGTAACGGTAACCCGCGGAAGGGTACGTTACCGTTTGGATCTCTCCCAGGGCATCGATTTCGCCATCTTTCTTGGTCAATACGAACCTCAAACGATTGCTGCATGCCGGCGCCACATCCTACCGGGCCAAAATGTTTTGGATATCGGTGCTAACATCGGAGCGCACACGTTGAATTTTGCTCGTCTGGTTGGTCGAGCTGGACACGTATATGCTTTTGAGCCGACAGATTTCGCTTTTTCCAAGCTGATTCGTAATCTGAACCTCAATCCAGACTTAGTGTCGCGCGTCAGTGCCTTTCAATGTTTCCTGGGAGCCAAAGATGGAGTACCGACCAGCTCGCCGGTCTATTCAAGTTGGCCGTTGGTTGGAGGAACGGAACTCCACCAAAAACATTTAGGGCAACCGATGTCGATCAGCAAGAGTCGCCAGCGGACAATGGATAACATTCTGGCGGAGCATGGCCGGCCTAAGATTCACTTTGTGAAGCTCGATGTGGATGGATTCGAATGTGAGGTTCTCGCGGGCGCGCAAGAGATGATATCCCGCAATCCTCCAGTGTTTGTCATGGAGCTCGCTCCCTACGTTTTAGAAGAGCGGGGCGCATCGCTCGGAGAGCTGGTGGAATACTTTGTAAAGTTCGGATATAAATTTTTCCGTGAGCACGACGATGCCCCATTACCGCGAGAGGTTAAGCAACTCGCGGCACTCGTTGGCGATGGAGAGGGAATGAACGTAATTGCTCGGCCGGAATCGTGAGCAATAACCGCCGGGTCTATGGGAACGGCTCAAACCGGGAATTAAAAGAGCGTACTGACTGCTGAGGTTGCCGAATTGGGCACCGTATTGTCGCTGAAGCTGCTAAATTCCAAACGGGTTGTAAGGTAGCGGCGGCGGTGCGGGTGTACGAACCCCGTAAAGCGACTGCGCTCCGGTGACATCGTCATTGGTGAGGTCATCGGTATTGCTGACCGATGAGTTCATGATCGCGTTGACTGCTTGACCGGCGATATCGGGGTGATCGAGACCAAGCAGGTGACCGGTCTCGTGTAGCATCACTCGCCGGATATCCATGGCTCGGAAATAAAGAGCTCCGCGATACGAGTTCCAACGGACCGTTTGGTTAAAGACGATATCTGCCTCGGTAAATACCTGAGCCGGGGTCGAGCCGGTATTAATATAATAATAAATGGTTATTCCCAGCGTATCGGCGTCCAGTTTGCTGCCGGCTGCGCTCGAGCCGAAGAAGATTTTGTTGAACCCGTTTCCGAAAGTGCCGCCGGCAGGATTGTTTCCTTGGTAAGGATAAAGCGACACCCAAAGAATGTATTGGTTCCAGTCCTCAATCGCGTGGTAATAGACCTGCTGGTAGGTGTAGGAACCGTCAGTCAACGGAAATCCGCGCGGATTCGTTAGCCGATAAGTCGTCGCGTTCAGGTTCATAATGATCCCAAGGTAACCGGCCGGCCAAACCGGACCCTCCAGAACATACGCTTCTGCGGAACCCGCGATAACACCGAGGAACGCTGCAAACAGTAAAAATCTTTTCATGAACGAGATTCAATGGTTGAGGCTGTCCTTCACTCTTTGCAGGAAGTGATCCGTCGCTTCCGCAGACCGAAGGGTTTCAGCGGTTATTTGCTGATTAGACGTATTGTGGGAGCTCATCGGTTCGCTCTCTTTGACCGGTTCTCCCCACCAGCGGAAGACCCGATCGCTGTTGGTTGATTCGTCATGAACCACTCGCATGGCTCCCTGGTGGACGCCGATAAACGGCGAAACGTAAAAATCGGTGGGAGAATGCGCGAAGATAATCAGCCGCTGACCTATCTGCGGCTGAGGCGCACCCTGCACTTGCAGGTGTTCCCCTCCGACGGTACCGCCCAGGAAGTCCAGGGTGAATGGGGAGGAAACGTTGCCTTTGATCGCTAGTCCGTTAAGCGTCAGCGTGACGCGTGTGTGAATGGAACGGCCTTCCGCGCTGTAGGCGATATAGGATTGAGCGTTGGTAACCGTCACGTCGGCAATCACGTCCGCTTTCTGTGCGAGGTCAGGCAGATCCAATGAGTTCACCGTTGTTGCCTGGGCAAATCCCATTGAGAGAACGAGTAACGTCGACAACAAACCGGCTGAAGCTAGGGAGCCAGCGAGAGGCCTAAACCTCCTGATAGAATCGATCATAGATGGCAAGCGTTTTCTAATCTGGGTTTGGAGATATTGGATGGGATCTCCTTGGAATTCAATCATTTCGAAAGATCGGCCGTGGTCTTCGACTAATTACCTTTTGACGATTTTCATTGATTGGGGTTACAACCAGCCATTAAATGAGCAAGTCGAGCGTTTCGGTGTCGGACCTCGTGCCAGTGGTTTAAATCATCGTGCAAATTGTTGACTGAAATGAACACCCTCCAAAACCTGTCGGTAAAGATCTTCGCTGATGGCGCTGACCTGGATGGCATGACCAGCCTCTACAAAAATCCGCTGATCCGGGGATTGACGACAAACCCAACCCTTATGAGAAAAGCTGGCATTCAGGACTACGAACTGTTTGCCAGGAAAGTCCTCGACATCGTGAGGGAAAAGCCGATTTCCTTTGAGGTTTTCTCCGATGAATTCAGCGAAATGCGGCGACAAGCGCTCAAAATTCGAGATTGGCAAAACAATGTCTTCGTCAAGATTCCGATCACTAATTCCCGGGGGGAATCCTCCATTCCGCTGATTTCCGAGCTGGCCAAGGCGGGCACGCAACTCAACCTCACGGCGATCTTGACGCTAACCCAGGTGCGGGAAGTAGCCGATGTTCTGCAGCCCGAAGTTGCTGCTGTCGTCTCGGTCTTCGCCGGTCGAATCGCCGATACCGGTCGCGACCCGATCCCTTTGATGAGAGCGAGCAAGGTTCTGCTCGAGCACCTGCCAAAAGCAGAGCTACTTTGGGCGAGCGTGCGCGAGGTTTTGAACCTGGTGCAAGCGGACGAGTGCGGATGCGATATCGTCACGGTGCCGCACGATATTCTCAATAAGGCGATTAAGATGGTGGGAACCGATTTGACCGGTCTCTCGCTCGATACCGTAAAAATGTTTGCCAAAGATGCGGAATCAGCTGGATTCAAACTTTGATTCCGCGTTCCGCCAGGGTTTGAATATCTCGCGTCGCGACCAGATCGCAGAATCGGCTTTGTCTCGTCCAATCCTCAGGTCGAAATTCAAAAGACGTGCAGTCCAACTTCTTGCCTAGCTGGTAGACTGCGAATCCGCGCGACGTCAGGAAATCGAGCAGCTCTTCGGGTTTACACCCGGCTGCGTGTAACCCATGTGGCCAGAATTCAAGAAGAAGCAGTAGGTTCCCATTGGTCTGGATTAGTTTTTCCGCGCCTTGTAGCACCTCCAATTCAAATCCTTGGACATCGATTTTCAAAAGATCGAGACGCAAGTCAGGGATTTCAGCGTCGAGAGTAACTGCCGGGACCGCTGTGATCCCTGCATTTTGGTTGCCGCTCGATACGATCCGATTGTCGCCGCGGTTTAGTTGACCCTCCATGAGCTGCAGAGTCCCGGGCTTGCTCGCCACTGCAGCATTAAACAAAGAGACATTCTGGATATTGTTTCGTTGAAGATTCTGCTGCAATGAACTGCAAAGTAATTGATCGGGTTCAAAAGCGAATATTTGGCCCTCTGGAACGAGGCTTGCCAATAACAGAGTGTATAGCCCTTGGTTAGCACCCACGTCAGCAATTCTACTGTCTCCTTGGACGGCAGCGCGGAGGAACAGCATTTCATCGTTCCCCATGAGCTTGAGACGGTGAGCCTGCAAAACTAACCAGCGGTCGAGCGTCGGTGGAACGAAGCTCGATCCCCAGACTTTGACGCTCCTTTTCCAGATCGGAGATCGATTGATCCCGCCAAAAAAAGTGCGAAGCATGCCGATATTAGTGCACTGAGTGCGGTTTATTCAAACCCGCGATGGATTGTTTCGAATCGCTAGTAAGTAAAGAGCGAGCGGCAGATCTGCTGTACTGCATCTCCAGTTCGACCAGCGTCGATGCGACCCATAAACCGAGTTGGTGGCATGGCAAAGCGAATCTGAGAAGAGCTTCTCTCTTGCGCTCCTGGCGACAATATCCAATATCCTAGAGCCCTGAACAGTTTCTCCGGATTTCAGGAGAATGTGACGACCACACCGCCCATCGATCAGCATCTGATAGAGATCCTTCGCAATCGCCAAGCCTGGGATCGCAAACCTGCACTTCGGAAAGCCTATGCACAATTATATGGATTGATCCAAGAGGAGCTGGTCGACGAGCCGGGGACCACTGTCGAGCTCGGCTCTGGAATCGGTGCAATTAAGGCGTCTGTCCCTGACTGTATTACTACCGATATCTTCCCCAATCCCTGGCTAGACCGGACCGAAAATGCCTATAAGCTCTCGTTTGGTGATCGTTCGATTGCAAACCTGATCCTTTTCGACGTGTTTCATCACCTTGAATACCCGGGCGAGGCTTTCAAGGAGTTCGAACGGGTTGTGGTTCAACGCGGTCGCTTAATTCTGATGGAACCCGGCTTCGGTTTGCTTGGGCGTTTCATTTACCGAAGGTTTCATCATGAAGCCCTGGGTTTCGATAGACAAATCTTGTGGGATGCGCCGAAAAGCTTCGACCGGAATAAGCCGGGTTACTATGCAGCCCAAGCCAACGCCTGGCGGATCTTCGTTCAGGACGAATTCAGCCCGAACATTTCCGGCTGGCGACTTATGATCGCGAAGAGATTACCTGCCTTCAGCTATGTGGCGTCAGGAGGGTTCAGCGGTCCCAGCTTGTATCCCGCCTGGCTTTTTTCTGGCGTGCGGATAGTTGACAAGGTTTTCGCGCTTCTACCGTCAATTTTCGCTACCCGACTAATGGTTGTCCTGGAAAGATTATCATAACGACATGAGCCCGAAACCTGTTTCTGCCTTGGTCGAGGCGCATCTGAATCGGCTTCGCGAACACTATGATCAGTGCACAAACATCACCCAGGCAGCCCAGGATTACCGTCTAATCGTCGCGAAGTATTACAATTTGCTAATACAGCCGGCTTCTTCGGTTCTTGAGATCGGCTGTGGCGCAGGGGGTCTTCTGTCGTTATTGCATGCCCGTGAGCGATGTGGAGTCGATCCTTCCGTCGTCCAAATCGGGTTGGCCAAAGAAAGACTTCCAGAGGGTGAGTTCTATGTTCAGGCTGGCGAAACATTGCACCTACCAGATCGAAAATTCGATTATATCATCCTCTCTGAAACCGCCAATTTGGCTGCGGATGTTCAGCAGATTTTCCAAAATCTGAAGAGCGTGTCGCACGAAGAAACGAGGCTAATTATCAATATTTATAGTGCACTGTGGCGTCCATTGATCTGGTTCGCAACGGCCGTAGGGTGGCGCGCGCGCCACCCCGAAAGCAATTGGTTATCAAAACAGGATATCGCCGGTTTACTTTGTCTTAGTGGCTGGGAATTGATTAGATCCGACGCACGTATTCTCTGCCCGGTAAAGCTATTGGGATTAGAAAACCTTCTAAATCGTTTCCTGGCGCCGGTCTTAAGCCCGTTTTGTCTCTCCCTTTTTTGATTGCCCGGCCATTAGCGGGCCGGCAATCTGAAAAAAGCGTTTCTGTAGTTATCCCGGCCAGAAACGAGGCTGGGAACATCGAAGCGGCGCTAGCGCGTACCCCAGAGATGGGAACTTGGACCGAATTGATATTTGTTGAAGGGAATTCGACTGACGACACCTGGGAAGCGATCCAACGTGTGAAAGAAAATAATTCGAATCGACGTATCAAGATCTTTCAGCAAAGCGGGAAAGGGAAAGGGAATGCGGTTCGAGATGGGTTCGCTGTTGCCGAGGGCGAGGTGTTGATGATTCTCGACGCAGACTTAACGGTCCCGCCTGAGGAACTGCCAAAGTTTTACGAAGCCATCGTCTCGGGTCGCTGCGAATTCTGCAATGGCAGCCGTCTGGTGTATCCGATGGATGAGAAAGCCATGCAGTTTCTCAATCTCTGCGCAAATAAGACTTTCGGGATTCTATTTAGTTGGTTGCTTGGACAATCCGTCAAGGACACGCTTTGCGGAACCAAGGTGCTTACCAAATCTAACTATCAAAGGATTGCCCAAAACCGGAACTATTTTGGCGACTTCGATCCGTTTGGCGACTTCGATCTGCTTTTTGGAGCTAGCAAACTGAGCCTTAAGATTCTCGATCTGCCAATCCGATACAAGGAGAGGGCTTACGGCGAGACGAACATTCACCGATGGAAGCACGGCTGGCTATTACTCCAGATGGCGATTTTTGCGGCGACCAAGCTCAAAATTGTTTGATTCGCGGTAAGATCGGAGGACAACTTTTACGAGCGGGTGACCGTTTTGTTATTTGGGTTCGCATGAAAGCCACAGCAAGATAGTCATGGTATGGATTCGAAACATGGAGCGTAGCCGTGCGGATAACCGTCGTGAATCACTAAACTCCTCACCAGAGCGTCCCTTCTTGATTAAACGTGAGAACCTTATCGGGGCGCTGGTGCTCGCGGTCGTGCCGGCAATATTCCTTATTGTCACGCTCCAATTGACGAAGGTAAGCGGTCCAGCTTGGCTTAGTAGCAACTTTGAAAACAATTATCCTTATCTCTTTAATTCGCTGCTCTTAATCAAAGGTCAGACACCCGTCATGATCGGGCATCCTGGTACTACGACCCAGATTTTTGGTGCCGCGATTCTAAAAACTTCGGAACATGGATCTGTTGACCGGATCGTTAGCGCCGTGATTCGAAATCCGGAAAAGTTCATCAAACGAATCCAACGAACGTTGCTCTTTTTTTCCGCTGCAAGCCTCTGGCTTTTTCCTTGGCTCACCGCGCTCCACATCCAGAGTCATATCAAAGGACTACTGCTTCAGCTGCCAAGCCTCTTTTTTGTTACTCTGCTTCGTTATACGATTTGGTTCGGATCGGATCTAATGTTGGTTCCATTCTGCGTCGCCGCAATTTGTCTATGCGTTGTGCTGACTCAGCAAAGATGGAGCGGTGAGCAGCGACAATGGGTACTCATCCTGGCGGGCATAGTTTGCGCTTTGGGAATCCTGACAAAACTCACCTTCTTTCCTCTGATCCTTATCATTTTCGCCTGCTGTAGGGGATTGAAGAACAGATTGATTGCTGCGGGTTCGTTTGTTCTTGCGGCTGCCGTCACCTCGGTTCCGATTTATCCCAAACTGGCTTCGTTGGCTTCTTGGACTGCGAGCCTCGCGAGCCACACCGGAGGCTACGGCAGCGGGGAGGCGGGTTTCACTCGACCAGATGTTCTTTGGAACGGGATGTCATTATTGATTTCGAATGAACCCATGATCGTTTGGGTTCCGCTCTTCGCGACGGTTACAGTCTTAGTGTTGCAATCGGTCGGAAGAACGGCATCTGGGTCCCATGCTCTCGCCGGCCCCGCGCTGATGCTGCTCGGATTACAAATCCTGGGTTTCATCCTGGTCGCTAAGCACGCTGGATATCATTATCTGATCCCGCTTTATCTAAGCACAGGACTCAACCTGGTCCTGGTATACGAAGCAATTCGCTTGAATAGGAGGTTCTCGGTCCTGGCCTGCTTTGGGACAGGAGCCATGGGCTTCCTCTTGCTTTGGCCGGTTCACGATTCCGCCAGAAGAACCATGGTTTGCTATAACTTTCTCGATAATTGGCGAAATCTGCAACTTAACTTATACGATCGCGTAAAGAAGCTGACCAAGGACGATCTTCGCATCGATTACTATCGATCTGCCAGTCCGGAATTTGCGGCGTTCTTCGGTAATGGTTATGCATCCAACTATGTTGGTCCAATTGCGGACTCTGTCGATGAAAGCGCCGCATCTAGCTATTTTGGTCCACTTCTAGAAGAGAGATATCCGCACGCCATGTTTGCGATGTTTTTTGGTAGCGATCTGAAATTTTACACGTTTACCAAGAGTTTGGATCCTGCGTTCGTAATAGAGAGGCATCGGCAGTTCTTTCTTTTCGGAAACCATTCAGATGGTAGAGGCATTCCTGGCGTTGACCTGATGATTCCTGGTGTAGGTCCAAAAAGCATTACCGAAGTAGACAGCGGGGGCTATCTTTACCTGGACAAGTGGACACGGGAGGCCGCCACTCCTCCATCGGCACGCTAGTTCATTACAACCATGTGGAACTCAACGTCCACCTTTCGCGGACCCCGCTATTTGTCCAGAATCAATTGTCTGCTGGGTATGTTTCCCGCATTTTCGTTCTCCAAGAAACCTCTGCACCGGGCAGGAGAGGCCTATCTTAGTATTAACCAAGGCATAGCATGGAGTCTCGCGATTCAGGCAAAGAGTATTATCGAGAAGAGCTAGGCTTCTTTCGAGCCGTTCGCGAGCACGGGTTCCGCGCAAAAACGGTCTTTGATATTGGTTCCTCCCATGGTGGCTGGTCGTACGCGATTTCGTCCCTCTTCCCTGATGCGGATTTTCATCTCTTTGAGCCATTAGCGGATTTGAAGCCGGATTATCGTGAGCGGAACATCCAAATCCTGGCGGAGAAGCCGAAATTTGTGCTGCATAAGGTCGCGATAGGGGCTCGGAACGGGAGCATCACGATGATTTCAGACCCGCAAGGATTTGGAGCAAGCACGATGGCCAAGAGACCATTCGCCCAATTCCAGGAACGTCATCGGGTGCCGATTTTCCGTTTAGAGACTTTCTCCGACCGGTTTCACCTATCCCAACCCGAGATAGTCAAGATGGATTTACAAGGAGGCGAACTCAACGCGCTCCGCGGCGCGAAGCGGCTCTTAGAGAAAATAAGGATTATCCAGCTCGAGGCTTGGATGTACCGGGCCTACAGTCAGAAGCATCCGTTATTGTGGGAACTTGGTCGCTTTCTTACGAAAAAGCAGTTTTGCCTGGTCGAGATTGGTGATCGTTTCTATAGTCGGCGCCATCAACTAATTGCGTTCGATGCATTCTTTGTCCGCGAAGATGTCCTGGATTTGCTCGGAAAATCTTTGGGTCGGGAACGACTGACACCGTAGCCCCTGTGCGGCAGAGTCTAACCAGAACATTAATTAGCCGAGGGTTGCGATCGCGAAGGCAAAAATGCCAGTCACATTGTGGGGTGTGATCGGATTGCGATTTATTTTTTTAAGAACAGCGGCCAAGACTTCAATCATGGAATCGATTCAAAGTTTGTCGAATTCATTTGGCTCGCTAAAAGCACACTCGCTCCGCCGAAGATATGTTATCCCGATCTCGGGACTCTTTTTGTTCGTACCAGCTCTTTTTTTGTTCGTAGCCATGCAATTGACGAAGGCCGGCGGACCGCCGTGGTTGGGTAGTAATTTCGAAAATAATTACCCCTATCTTTTTAATTCGCTGTTGTTAGTAAAAAAACAGACACCGTACATGATTGGGCATCCGGGTCTGACGACGCAGTTTTTTGGCGCAAGTATTTTGCGGGCGTCCGTGCCTGGCCGAACGACCAAAGTGGTCGAGGCGGTCTTGGGAAATCCAGAGAAATTCATCAAAAGAATTCAACGATCGATGTTGATCCTGACAGCGGTCTCTCTCTGGATCCTTCCTTGGTTAACGGCCCTTTATATAGGCAGCTACTTCACGGGGTTTTTACTTCAACTGCCGAGTCTCTTTTTTATCACTCTGCTTCGCTATGCCATCTGGTTCGGATCCGATCTGATGCTCGTGCCTTTCTGTGTAGCCGCGCTTTGTCTATGTGTAATCCTGACTCACCAACGATGGAGAGGCCAGCAGCGACGTTGGACACTTATCCTGGCCGGCATTGTTTGCGCATTGGGTACCGTTACGAAACTCACCTTTTTCCCGCTCATCTTTATCATTGTAGCTTGTTGTTGCGGGCTGCGGAACCGCTTGATAGCGGGAGCGTCGTTTGCGGTAGCGACGGCCCTTGCCCTCATGCCGATCTATCCTAAGCTAGCGGAACTAGGTGGATGGATCTTCGGAATCGCCACTCATACCGGGTTTTACGGATCAGGTGATGTCGGGTTCGCGCGTGCCGACACCTATTTCGCCACCATCGGTGTCATATTGTCGTATGAGCCTATGGTGGCCTGCATTCCGGCGCTGGGCACTTTAGCTATCATCATCCTATCAGTTGTAAGCATACGTGTTTTGCAAAGATCCGGGAATTGGCTGCTCGCGTGGTCGTCCCTGGGGCTCTTCACGTTGCAGGTTTTGTCTTTTCTTTTGGTTGCTAAACACGCCAATTTTCAATACTTCATCCCGATCTTTCTGTCCGTTGCCCTAAATCTGGTACTCCTGTATGAGTTTTCTAGAACACAGGTTTATCCTAAGCTTCTCCGGATTTTCAGTAGCGTTACCCTCCTTGGCCTTATCGGATGTGCCCTAGGTGCTGCTACGCTAGGCGCGCTGGATAACTACGGTGCTTTACGCGATTGGCGTGATCAACAATTGGGGCTGTACGGGCGAGTCGTGGCTAAAGTTCCCAGCGATCTCCGGATCGACTATTATCGTTCTATTTCTCCGCAGTGGGCAGAATATTTCGGTAATCAATTTGCCGGCAAATACTTCGCGGCATATCTCGACAAGAAGTATCCGCATGCGCTCTTTTATAACATATTCAGCAGGACTTTCGAAAAGAACTTCTTAACTTCCGTGCCTCGTGAAGAAGTTCTTAAGCAGCACGATCACCTCTACTTCTTTGGCAACCGGGCTGATCAGCAAGGCATTCCTGACTTCGATGGTCAAGATTTTCTGGAACTGGACAACGGAGGTCTATTTTTCCTGGACGAATGGGCACGGAAATAGGCTGGGATCCTGCCTCAAGGTCGCTTCCACTGTTGCAAGTAACAACCAGCTCCACTGTCGAGCGTTTCAAAGGAACTTGGGTCAAATGGAGGGAAATGATCGTAGGGTGGGGTAATGAGAGTTCCAAAAAAATAGATACGACTATGCTTCTCCGCCATAGCAGCAGGCTCGATCGTCTTGTCGAACGTGTGAAATTTGCCCGTAAAAATTGAGAAGAAGTAAGCGTTCGGATATCTCTCGGCCAGAACTCGCGAAAAATAGTTCGCGACGTTTTCATTGCCTAGGCAAAGCGCAAACTCTGGCGACGGACACCGATAATAATCGGCCCTGGGACCGTCTTTGGTTTCGCAGAGTGCTCGCCGATACAAAGCGAGCTGCGCCTGTCTGTTCGATTTTAGACCGGTGTATATTTGGCGCGTCTGGGCCGCGACGGTCTGATATCCAAAAGTACAAAGAGAAATTATACCGATGCCGACGATGAGCCAGGCCAGAGGCTTCGGGGCGCCCTTTTGCGTAAGTATCCGGTATAACAAAGCAACGTTAAGACCGGTACTCAGAAACAACGGAATCAGGTAATAGTTGAACGGATGCTTGGCAATTATCAGATAGCCTATGGCTTGACAGACAAGAACGCAGCATATTGGCCAACGAAAACGATTGGGTTGAAAGGCAGTCTTAGCTGACGGAAACACCAGCACCAAAATAGTGGCCGCCGTGGTAAGTATCGGCATCCAGACGACCAGCGGATCGGTGGTATAAAGATTGGAGATAGACTTGAAGTACTCTTCTGAGCTGGGAAGTCCGACCGAACCGGTGCCGTATGGTCGCGAGTGAGTAAGAATCCCGAAAAACCAGCCAAAAAGCTTTGGCAGCTCTTGGTAAATCGGAATCAACGCGACTACGGCGGTACCAATAAATAGCAGAAAGAATAAGCCGCGCTTTTTCCACCCTCTGAGGCATAGGCAGGTGATGAGCAGGATAGGAAAGAACGTGAGCTTGGTTACAATCCCGATACCGCATAGCACCCCAGCTAAAGCGACAACTCTGTTGTCCTGAGCTGCGGTTTCGGCCTGGTGAACTAGCCATAGCACCAATGCGACATCAGCAATCGCTAGTCCGACCAGCATTGGTTCCGCGATAAAGAAAATGCTATAGAACAAAAGAGTGGCGAAGCACAACAGCGGCAGTTGCAGAAATAGTGTCTGAGGGTAGCTCTTGATGCGTGATCCGACAAACCAAGGAACGAGCCACGCTAACGCGCCGGAACCTATCAGCACGCTCCAGTGTAGCACCTTCAGAAAAGACTCCGGATCTTTAATCACAGCATGGTTGAGGTCACTACCGGAACCGTGACCGGATAGTCGCAGAATCGCTGCACCATACAACATTAACGTGGTCCCTGGATGTTGGTACATGACCGGACGCCCGGTTTCTGCGACCAATAAGGAATTAAATAAGTATTGGTAGGGTCCGTCGGAGTTGTAAGCCAGCCATTGCGGCCCGGCAGCGCGGGTAAGCTGGGCCACGATAAGGACGAACGCCAGCGGTATGACAAGGAAGATCGGCAGCCAGATCAGGCTTTGCCCCTGGCGATGCCCGGAGCTTGTTCCGACTTGGGTTCCTTCCATGTTACTAACTCCTCAGATCTCAATCATGCTCGCTTCTCAAAAACCCAGGGATTTGTATGTAACCAATCGACTGTTTTCTCGATCGCCTCTCGGATACTGAGGGTTGCCTGCCAGCCGGTCGATCTAATTTTAGCGGTCTCGAGAAAAATGAACGGGTTATCTCCTACCCAGCCCCGTTTCCCTCCGGTGAATTCGAGTGTAGGGTTCACTCCGAGTCGCGTGCAGATCCAAGAAATCGAGTCCTTAACGGTGCAATAATCTGGGGCACCCAGATTGTATACTTCACACCGATGGCGAGTTCCTTTGGCCGTTTCGCGTTCCATGACATGCAGAATCGCTGAGACACAGTCTTGCACGTAAAGATAGGATTTCCGCTGAGTGCCGTCACCTAACACTCGCAACCGCGATGGATCGTGCATCAATTGTTTATAAAAATCGAATACGTGCCCGTGCGTGTACCGTTCGCCTAAGATCGATACGAATCGGAAAACATAGCCTTCAAAACCGTACCCTTCGCAATAGGCTTGAATCAATCCTTCACCCGCGACCTTGGAAGCACCATACAAGGATGTCTGAATCGGAAAAGGGGCATCTTCGGGTGTCGGTATCACGGCGGCTTCGCCATAGACTGAGCCGGTCGAGGAGAAGGCGATTCTCTTGATGCCGTTTGCTCGCATCGCTTCGAGCACGTTGAACGTGGCGATCGTATTTTGCTGAAGATCTTTTTGCGGATGGTCGAGGCCGAACCGAACATCGGCGTTGGCCGCCAAATGAAACACCGTATCACAGCCTTTCATGGCTGAATTTAGAGCATCCAGTTCGAGATTATCACCGAGCTTGAGTACGAATTGTGGGTGATTTTCGATCCGCTCTATAAAGCGTCTTTGGCCCGTGGAAAAGTTGTCCCAACCGATCACCTTAAAGCCATCTTTCAGTAGCCGGTCGCAGAGATTACTCCCAATAAATCCGGCGGCACCAGTAACGAAGGCGGATTGCATGACTAATCAGCGGCCGCCTGCTGACCTTGCGCTTTCAAGTGGTTTTGGAGATAAGGTTATCCCGATGCAGAGATTACAAAACACGAGAGGCAACGGAACCGGGAAAAATGTGCGGTGCCTCACGTCGAAGAATTTCTGCAACTCAGGAAATATTTCCGCCGGCTTATTGAGATGCTCGCGCTCAATTAGCCACTGATACGATTGCTTATAACGTCGCTCGAAAACCCGCTGCGCCGAGATGCGGCGAGCGAGCGTGTAAGCAAAACTGCCCTCGCACGGAATGACGACGGATAAGCTACCAGTCGATTTATCACAGAGGCGGTATAATTCGCTTATAGCGCTAGGTAAATTGGGAAGGTGTTCGAGCACGTGCACGGCCAAAATTCGATCGAAGTGACCATCCGGAAAAGGCAACCGTTCTTGACAATCTCCGAGCACAGCTTGAACGCCCGGAAACCGGTTCCGAATCGATTCGACCATGTTCGGGCGGAGCTCAAGCGCGACGTACTCCCTTTCTTGTTCCGGCAATAAATGCTCATATTTTAGATGTTCACCGAGCCCCGCGCCTATCTCCAAGGTCCGCGAAAACTTCTTAGGTGCATGCCTGACCGGGTAGCGATGGTTAAACTCATCAACAACTCCATACCGCCTGGGCAGAACTTCATGCCAATGCTTCATGAAGTCGTCGCTGATCCGCTTCTGTTCAGCTGTCAGCTCGGGAAAAATCTTTGGCCATTTACCGGCGGATTCAGTGGCTTTGGCGATTTTTGGCGTATGAGGACTGGGTTTCACTGTGGAGTCGGGAAGGGTACTCAAGGTGGATAATTGACGGCGGATTTTATTGAATACCAGGTAGAAGCCGAATTTGCTCGGGTTAGGTTGAGGAATTCTCGAGACGGTTTCAGAGGAGGAAAAGGAGTCTTCGGGAAAGGCTTTGGTTCGAAAATTCTATCGCCGATAGTCAGTGGTTCGCTTGATCGCCGGTATTTCCCGTTTACGGCCTGAAAGAATATAAAACGATGGTCTTCGATTATCGGCCACAATGCGGGGTCCCAGATAGGAGTATGCAAAAGCAGCCCACGAGGGGAAGCTTCGATCGGACATCCCTTCCAAAAGGTGTAAACCCTTGGCGGATGTAGCCAGGACTTCGGCATCTGGCAGAAATAAGCGAGTCCCAGCGGTTCGTAGTTGACCTGACCAAAAGGAGGAAATCCTTCGGTGGTAGCCCCAACGGTCGGGTCGTCAGCGAGCTGGAAGAGGATGATCTCCCCGTCCGCGATATCACCGCAGTCGCTCAAGATATCCTCCCAGAAAGATCTCTCTCTACTCCATTCGCGAACGTATTGGGTTCGTTGAATCTCGAAGCCAAATGCTATTAAGGTTCCTATTAAGAGCGAGGAACCTAGGACAAGGCCAGATCTACCGAATGAATTAGTCGACCGCTCAGCCAGAGCGAACAACGCGCCGATAAAGAGTGCACCGCCGACAGCTCCTACAGAGTGAACTGCCGAAAGACGGCCAATAGAAACAATGGGTGGGTAGTATCCCGGACGAAATGCTAAGGCGTAGCTTATTGCCCAACTAATGGCGCCTGCTAAAGCGACGAACGCGAGTTCGTGGACATGCCTTGGCTCAGACTCTTTCTCATCTCCGTCACGCAGATTTTCGCCAATTCGTTGAGGATTTACGCGAAAAAGAATCAATGCAACGATCGACGCACTCACGACGATTATGAGCCACTCTGTGACGTCGCTGTGCCCGAGTGCGTCCAGCGGACGGATCGCCATCATTTTGAGTGAATTGAGCGGTCCCTGAACGCAAGCCTGCACGATTCTAGGCAGTATTTCCCGAAAAGTTCCCAATGTTGTTGCCGCTCGCTCTTCGCCGAGCAGTCCTCTTACGAAGACGACCATTGCCGCGAAAAGGAAAAAAACCAGACTGTGAACGAAAAAATTGCGGACGGGTTTTCTAGGTGGCTGAACAGCCAAAAGGGGAGCGATGATAAAGGGTAGATAAGTGCTCTCGTAGGTTAGCAGCAGGCAGCCCGCCAATCCGAACGCCAGAATGCGCCGATGATTGCGATAAAGAAATAAGGCAAGGAGAAGACCAGTGATCGGCAGCAGTATCGCCGCCTGGTGCATCAAGATCTGGCGCGAAGTGTCAATTGGATAGAGCACGAACACCAAACCCGCGAAGAGAGAGCTGCGCCGACCCAGCAGCGGAAGTAGCAGCCGATAGACTAAGTAGCCGTTTAGTCCCACCACGCTGGAGCTGAACAGGTAGGCGGGTCCGAGGTTCCCTTGGTGGGCAAAGAGTGCGGCTAATCCCGGTTGGAGGGTATAGTAAATCGGACGGCCTTGAGGAAACTGCGTGAAGGCGGCTATCAACTGGTCGAGCCAACCGTGAAACGATAACTTCGACCACGGAAGCGTGTAGACAAAATCGTCTTCGTACAGTCCGAAAAACGAGAAACACAGAAAATGAGCTACAAAGGCAGTTCCCGCAATTAACGCTAGGGCTTCCCCACCTCGAAACCTCCCTGGGAATGCCTGTATGGTTTTATCCGTCACCGGGGGTGATTTAATCTCGCGCGCTAAGGTTATTAATGGTTCTGGATCCGGTCCGCTGTAACGTTTTCCGTGTTACGCGTGACCGCTGCCTCCGAGCGAGCCTCGAACCCGTAGCTTGATTCAACGATGAAGCGAGGACGAGCCCGAACCTCTTCATATATGCGACCGATATACTCGCCGAGAATCCCGATGCTGATCAGTTGGACACCGCCAAGAAACAAAACCATGACGACGATCGTCGGATTGCCCAGCGGGAAAGGGAATCCGCAAATTTTTAGGATGGCATAAGCCATTCCGATAAAAAACGAGGAGAGCGCGATTACGAAACCGGCTTGGGTACTCAGGGTTAGGGCATAATTGGAGAAACAGAAAAGTCCGTTGAATCCAATTCGGAGAGAACCTAGCAAGCGATTGTAGTTACCCTGGCCGGCAAAGCGCGGCGGCCGATCGAATTGGATCGACGTTTGGCGAAAGCCCACAACCGCGACCATTCCGCGCAAGAATCCGTGACACTCTTTCAGCCGGTTGATCTCATCGACGACCTTTCGACTCATCAGACGGAAGTCACCAGTATTTGGGGGTATTTCTACATCGGCAATCCGATTGATGATCTTGTACCCGACCGCCGAAACGATTTTCTTGATCCAGGTCTCTCCGTCTCGGTTTCGTCTCTGCGCATAAACGACATCGAACCCCTCCTGCCATTTTCGGAACATCTCTGTCACCAACTCGGGCGGATCTTGCAGATCGACATCCATGACCACTACGGCCTCCCCCCGCGCGTACTGCAGCCCAGCTAAGGTTGCCATAGGTTGGCCGAAGCGCCTGGAAAAGGTAATCAGCTTGATCCGGTCGTCTTTGGCGCGCGCCGCCATGATTCTCTCCTGAGTCTTGTCTGGAGAAGGATCTAGGGCAAAAATGATCTCGAATCGGGAAGTAAGGCCGGAGAGCAGCGGCACAATTCGGCTGACAAACTCATCGACATTGCCCTCTTCCTTGTAGACTGGAACTACGATACTGAGAGATGGGCTGTTGGTCTGCATCGTCGGAAACATCGTTCATTCAAGCAAAAGGACACTTTCTCAAGGAGTTTCTTTCGAAGACATAGGCAACGTAGCCTGATGCTCCAGCCTCAGGGAGCGGGTCAGTGATCGGTGATAGTGATTAGTGAGAGGACCGTGGGAGGGTGCAGCCGCGCCCTGGGTTCCTGAGGCGGAGCATCAGGCTACGTTGCCCCACGCGCATGCGCGTCCATAAAGGCCGACGTCTAGTTCTCTGGGGAGGGGAGGGAGGGACGCGTCCTCGTGCTCCGCGGATCACGAGGACGTGATCCCTCCCCCCGGTTTTAACCCCGGGAAAGGCAATCCGGTAAAGATTCCCCGGCTGTTTTGGGATCTTTTCGAACCAAGCGGCTCAACGTCCTGGTTCACGCTTCGGTCGGTAAAAACTCTCCGCCCTGGTGATGAGCGTTAGGAACTCAGCGTCGTTCGAATCGCTTCTTCCTGGCTAGCGGTCATAACCCGGTGAGCGGCCCACTCGTCGATTGGCATTTCCGCTGAGTCTTCCTGGTCTTCACCAACACTTTCTAGACGCGTTTTCTTCAAAGCCTTTCGGTCTCGGTAAGCGTCATCGAGTTTTTGCCGGAACTCTGCGTACAATTGTTCGTCGCTCCGGTCGGCCGTCAAAACCCGTTTCCCAACGGCGTCTTCTTCATTGAGCCAACGCAAAATCCTTTTTCTCTTCGTGACATTGAGCGCGGGCATCCAACCCATCCAAAGCTTGAGTCCGACTTGCTTTAGCTTGGCGTTGAGGACTTCGAGGCTCTTGCCCATTTCATCGACAATTCCCACAAAAAAGAATCGCTCCAAAATGAGCCGAGCCACCGGGTAACTATTCACTCCATATTCCGATTGGTCGCCTAAACCGTGCTCCGCCATCGTCACGGGATTACAAAGGAAACGGGTCTGAGGCGACTGCTCGGCTCCCTCATTCTGATCCAGGTAATATTCCGTTAAATCGCGCAGGGAAAGATCCGGCGTATTCTGAGGCCAACCGCGCTGCACTTCGGCCGAAAGAACAGGGAAATTGCGTTTCATGTAAGCGGCTAAAGAAACCAGGCGCTCGGCCGGTCGCCGCAGCATGGTGATGTAGCAGGCTCGTCTCGGTCCTAGCTTAACCGGGAACATGCGCAAGTTATGAGACGTCATCGATTGCAGCCATGGATTTACTCGAATGAGAGTCTGCAAATCCTCGACGCTAAGGATAAATTGAGGATCCGGGTGGTAATGATGAAAATGGAGAGTATCGAACGATCTGCGAAATCGGTCACTTAAACTAATCCCAGCAGTCTTAGGGATGTGAGAATGCAGGATGACCGGTGTATGTGGGAGGCCTTTCATGCTCCTGAAGTATTTCGCGTGTCAAATGTTGCCAAGATCTGCCCGTGATGACGCGTCGCGCGGAAAATGTCACTACAAATTTCAAAACTGGCCCCCGATTTTTGTCATTGGTCCTTGAGTCACTACAATCGCCGTTATTACTAAGTAAGCTGCTCGATGAAACAGAAGGTTAGCAATGATGGTACTAACGCCTGCGAAGGAACCGGGTTCAGATCACAGAAAGACAGTCTTGCCAGGCTCCCAGACTCTTCTTTTGAACAGGAGGAAAAACAGAGCAAACGGAGAGCCAGGTTTCGGTCTCGTCCGTGAGGGAGAATCCAGATTTTGAACAGAAGGTAGCAAAGGAAGCAAAGACAGAGGGTCGGAAAGGTGCAGGTTGACCCAAGAAAAGCGATACGTTCGGGTATTCGCTGAGTACATCCTACAAAAACGAAATTTAACGTTAGGCAATGCTACGTAATCGGCTGAAACTTTGCTACCTTCTGTTTAGAGATCTGGATTCTTCCCCATGGAGGAGACCGAAACCTGGTTCCCGGTTTGCTCTGTTTCCTCCTGTTCAAAAGAAGAAACGGGGAGCGTCGTGGCACGTTTCCAGACCATTGTTTATCCGGGTCTGGTTGCGGCTACACTGCGCGGTGAAGCGAAGAAAGAATAGCCGCGAAAGAACACAAAGATCGCAAAAGATTTGCCAGATTGAGGTTCCTCTCTTTGTACTACACTGGTTTCAAGGCTTGTTTTTTGGCGAGGATTTCGGAGGTACTCTTTTTCAGACCAGCCGGATAAGCAGCTGACCAAGGCAATCAGAAATACGAAAGAGATTTTAAACAGAAGCTAGTAAAGGAAGAGTAGCCTGATGCTCCGCCTCGGGAATCCAAGGCGCGCCAATCTCCTGAGGCGGAGCATCAGGCTACGCTACCTTTGCGAGGATTTTCACCCAATCACCAATCACTTCTCACTAATCACTGTGCTTGCGTGTATCCCGTACTTATGAAAATTGTCGTGCTCGGTCTCTGGCACCTCGGCTGCGTTACGGCTGCTTGCGCGGCCAAGTTTGAATCTGTCATAGGCCTCGATTTTGATCCTTTGGTGGTCGCGCAGCTTCGGAATGGGAAACCGCCTCTGTTCGAACCTGGTCTAGCGGAGCTGGTCAACGAGGGTCTTCAGAGCGGACGCCTAACGTTCTCCGATGATCCTGCCTCTGCCTGTCGAGAGGCGGATTTACTTTGGGTCTGCTACGACACTCCAGTTGACGAGAACGACGTTGCCGATTTGGCCCCAGTGATGGACGGGATTGGACGCTGTGCGGCGTTCCTCCGTGCCGGAAGCTTTGTGCTTGTTTCGTCTCAGGTGCCGGCTGGAACCTGTCGCGAGCTACAGGACGCGCATCCGCATCTCCGTTTCGCTTATTCTCCGGAGAATCTTCGCTTGGGCAAAGCGATCGGAATATTTCTGCAGGCGGATCGCATCATCTTGGGCGTGAGAACGCCGGAAGATGCTGCCGCGCTCACACCACTTCTAAATCATTTCACTAACAACCTCATTGTGGTTGGTGTGGAATCCGCGGAAATGATCAAGCACGCGATTAACACGTTCCTGGCTGGTTCGATCACGTTCATGAACGAGATTTCGCGAATTTGTGAGTGGGTTGGCGCGGATGCAAAGGAGGTAGAGCGAGGCTTAAAATCAGAGACCCGGATTGGTCCGGGAGCATACCTTTCACCGGGCGGACCTTTTGCCGGTGGAACCCTAGCCCGAGACGTGGTCACCCTGACGAAAATCGCACGGGACAAAGGCGAACCGCTGGTTCTAATTCCCGCCATCAAACTGAGTAATGATCAACACAAACTCTGGGCGATCCAAAAGCTCCGGGAAGAACTGGGTGAGCTGGCTGGCAAGGTTGTAGCGATCTTAGGGGTTACCTATAAGCCCGGAACCGACACATTACGGCGAAGTTTGGCGATCGAGCTGTGCCGTTGGCTACTCCAAGAAGGGGCAAACGTGCGAGCATATGATCCCATCGTCGCTGCGCTTCCGGCTGAACTGGCAGGTATCGCGCTTTCCCGCAACCTGGAAGAGGTGGTAGCGGGCGCGGCCGCTGCGGTAGTCTGTACAGAATGGCCGCAAATCCGTGAAACTGACTGGGAAAAAATCCAAGCAAACGAGCTCGTGGTCATTGATGCCAATGGGTTTCTTGCGGCGGTAATTGAGCACCGCACAGGAGTGACCTATCGCCAGGTCGGAAAACCGAAGAAGGAGATCTCACGCAAAGACACATAAGAGAAGAAAAAACTCACGCAAAGACGCACCAGAGAAGAAAAACCTACGCAAAGACGCAAAGGGGAGGAAGGTAAAGGCTAGGCGGTGGTTCGCAGATCATGGGTAGGGCGAAAGCCTGATTCCGTCTAAGCGGGATCGGCTTGAGCCGTTTGTGTTTTACCCAAAGGCCCTTATATCAACGTTCCTTTTCCGCGAAGGTTTCCGTCTCTCCAATCACTCTTGGACGGCCGCCACGCTGTGCGCTCTCGCGCCAAACTTGTCTTTCTTTGCGTCTTGGCGTCTTTGCGTGAGCTTTTCTAAGTCCGTTCTCCTTTGCGCCTTGGCGTCTTTGCGTGAGATCTTTCTTCTTCTTATGCGTCTTTGCGTGAGACCTTTTTGAATTTGGTTGCGCATCCGCTGTGTTGTGTTCCTTTGCGTCCTTTCCGTGAGGCCATGAAACTGCAGAATCTTGTTACGATTGTCACCGGAGCGAGTCAGGGCCTTGGGCGTGCCATTGCCGAAGAATTTGTTAAAGAGGGTGCGCATGTCGCGATTTGTGCGCGAGACCGCAATCTGCTTGAAACCGTGCGTCGCGAGTTGAAAGAACGGGCGAGTCCCGACCAGCACATTTTGGCGCACGCCGGAGATGTCTCTTCGCGAGACGAGATGAAAGATTTGTTCCGCCGGACCGAACAGGAAATCGGCCTCGTTGACGTGCTCGTTAATAACGCGGGAATTTACGGACCCAAAGGTCCTAGTGAATCGGTCGACTTGGATGAGTGGAGCCGCGCGGTCGAAATCAATTTGCTTGGAACCTTTATTCCGATCCGTTGCGCTATCACTCAGATGAAAAAGAAGGGTGGAGGCAAAATCATTAATCTGTCGGGCGGCGGCGCGACGAATCCGTTACCCCGGCTGAGCTCCTACGCCGCCGCGAAGGCAGCAGTTGTGCGTTTAACCGAGACCTTGGCAGAGGAGCTTCGGGACTTTTCCATCGCGGTAAACGCGATTGCACCGGGAGCGCTCAATACTCGATTGTTGGATGAAGTGCTTCAGGCTGGACCAGAAGTTGTCGGAACCGGATTCTACGAAAAGGCGCTCAAACAGCGCGAAACGGGGGGTGCACCCCTGGAGAAAGGTGTCGCACTTTGCGTTTATCTGGCGTCCTCCGCCAGCGATGGAATCACCGGCAAACTAATCAGCGCCCTCTGGGATCCGTGGGAGAAGCTGGGTGATTTTCGGACCGAATTAGAAGCTAGCGATATTTATACTTTGCGCCGGATCGTTCCGGAAGATAGAGGGAAGAAATTTTAAGAAAGGGAAACGCCGTCATCAAAACGCGGGAGCGCCGACAACGCCGTCATCGCCGGGAACGGTATAAAGCAAGCAGGGACGCATGGGCTCATTACATCGGGCATTATAGAACTGAAGAGTCGAATCACCGATCATCACGAAACTAGCTGCGGCGTGCGGCGTTTTTCGTTCTCGGCGATGACGGCGATCTCGGCGTTTTCTAGCTTCTAACTTCCAACCCGGTCCCAGTGTGACGGTGCCGCATCCTAAAGACAAACATCTGCATGAGAATAAAACCGCTCAACGTTGCGCAGGGGATCGCGCAAAGCTTGGCAATTAAAATATTTGAGGTAAAGGTCGAGAGGCAGATCTGCACAACCGCAAGTGTGATCAACCAGCTGCTCCCGACGACCACGGAATATTGCAGAAGTTGCCGCACGTAATCGCTACGTTGGCATCGGAAAACCCAAAACTTATTGAGCAAGAAATGGCAGATAACCCCGATGAAATAGGCCAGCGTAACAGCGACGAGTGGCGGCAAAAACCGGCTCAGAAGGAAGACCGTAGAAAAGTCCACCAGCGCTACTGTGCTGCCTACGGTGCAGAAACGAATAAACCGGGAAATTTTCTCGGAGTTAATCACAAGTAGAATTTGCGAATGCTGTACCAGCAACAAACCGGGTTTGCAATCGTTGGTTGCGGATTAATTGGGCGTCGCCGGGCGACCACTTTGCCGGCAGGTTCCCTCAAGCAGGTGTTCGATATTCAGCGGGATCGCGCGCTAGAGGTCGCGCGGCTTCATCCCAACTGCGTTCCGGTGACGAACTTGGACGACTTGTTACACAACGAGTCGGTACACGCTGTCATCGTTTCTACGGCTAACCATGCGCTTGCCCCTATCACTCTTGCTGCTGTACGTGCGGGGAAACATGTGCTGGTGGAAAAACCGGGTGGGATTGCCTCGGCGCAACTGGCAGAGATTGAATCCGCCGCTGCAACTACCGGCTCCCTGGTACGGATTGGCTATAATCATCGATTTCATCCTGCGTTTTTGAAAATCCGGGAATTGATGCGAACGGAAACGCTGGGTGAGATCATGTTTTTACGAGCGCGCTATGGCCATGGCGGCCGGGTCGGCTACGAACGGGAGTGGCGGGCTGATCCGAAGCTCAGCGGTGGCGGAGAGTTAATCGATCAAGGCGTGCATTTGGTTGATCTGGCCGAAATGTTTCTGGGCCAATTCACGCAAGTCGAAGGCCATGCCGTTACTGCGTTTTGGAATATGCCAGTTGATGACAACGCATTCTTGAGCCTCCGGACCGCAGAGGGAAAAACAGCTTGGTTACATGTCAGTTGCACGGAATGGAAAAATCTATTCTCATTCGAAATTTATTTCCGACACGCCAAACTCCAAGTGGATGGCCTTGGTGGCAGCTACGGCGTCGAACGATTAACATATTACCGGATGCTCCCCGAGATGGGTCCTCCCGAGACCGTTATTTATGAGTTTCCGCGAGGCGACGAATCGTGGGCATTTGAATTGAACGAGTTCTTGGAAGATATCAGGTTGCGACGTCCTCCTTCTCCTGGTCTGGCCGAAGGAAAAAGAACATTGGAAATTGTCGAGACGATTTACCGGAAGAGCGGGTACCGGTGACGTTCGGCGTTCGGCGTTCAGGATTCAGCGTTCGCCGTTTGGACCTTCACCGGTGTTTCTTCCCCCTTTCGTTCTTTACGAACTTGAATTTTCGGCCGCGTACTTCCGTTGTATTGAGAAATCGCATGAGTCCACCGAGACACTGGCCCGCTCGTTGACCGAGCGCATTTAGCTCTTCAAACTTTTCAATGTCCAAATACCGAAAATCAACGGCATAAAGCAGCTGCCCCCGAGCTTCTCCCACTGAACCTTTCGAAATCGAAACGAATTGAGAAAACTCTCGATTACCGTCACGTTCAAATCCTTCAGCAAAATTAGAATAGATGGACAAAAGCGTTTTACGCAGTTGGTTAACCAAGACAGGATCCTTTGAGAACACATGAGCGTTCAAAGGCTCAGCGACAGCACGTACGAAATCCCGACACCGTTGAAACGCATCGAATTCAGTAAAGTCATTCATGTCCTAATAATAACATTTTATATGGACGTTGCAAATAGCGTAAAATGAACCCTGCACTTAGCGCCGAACGCCAAACGACCATGACGCCGAACGCCGAACGCCGAACGCCAAACGCCAAACGCCTGTGATCATCACTCGCTCGCCCCTTCGAATATCCTTAGGCGGGGGAGGAACCGACCTCCCATCTTACTATCAAGAGCACTCCGGATTCCTGATTGCCGCGGCCATCGACAAATATGTCTACATAACGCTTCACCGGACTTTCGTTGAGGAACTGATCGTCAAATATTCGAAACTCGAACGTGTCAGGTTGGTAAAAGAACTTGAACACCCGATCATTCGCGAAGCTCTTCAGCTAGTGGGCGTGGAGGCTCCCTTCCTGGAAATCACTTCCATGGCAGACATCCCAGCCGGTACCGGTCTCGGGTCCTCGGGAAGCTTCACCACGGCGTTGCTGAAGGCGTTGCACGCCTGGAAGATGAATCTGGTGCACCCGGCGCAGTTGGCTGAACAGGCGTGCGAGATCGAGATCAATCGCTTAGGTGAGCCGATCGGCAAACAGGATCAATACATTGCTGCCTATGGAGGCATTACTTGTTTCAAATTCATGCCGGACGGAAGGGTGGACGCTTGGCCGCTGAAAATCTCTGAGGAAACTCGATATAACCTGGAAGACAACTTGCTCCTCTTTTTTACCGGTTACTCGCGCTCCGCTTCATCAATTCTAAAAGAGCAAAAAACGAAGACGCTGGAGTCCGACTCAGCCATGGTCGATAACCTCCATTTCGTGAAGGAACTTGGAAAGCAGAGCCAGCGAGCTTTGGAGAACGGCGATTTGAAGGAGTTCGCTCGGCTGATGGATGTCCACTGGCAACGTAAGAAAGAGCGGTCCGGCAGTATGTCGAACCCGCAAATTAACGAGTGGTACGATCACGCGATGACGAACGGCGCGCTAGGTGGGAAATTGATCGGTGCAGGCGGCGGCGGTTTTCTCATGTTTTACGGAGAGGACAAAGCGCGATTACGACATGCGATGCGCGAGAAAAGGCTGACGGAGGTCCGTTTTCGTTTTGATTTTGAAGGTACTAAAATCGTTGCCCAGTCTTGAGAAACGCCGTCAGCGCCGACAACGCCGTGAGCGCCGACTAACGCCGAGCGGGGCGGGTAGCCGCCGGATCCATTACTAATCACTAATCATATACTAATCACTGATCCATATGGCTCTTCCTGTTGTGATTCTCGCCGGTGGTTTGGCTACGCGCTTGCGGCCGCTGACGGAAAAGATCCCGAAGAGCCTGGTTGAAGTTGCCGGACGTCCATTCTTGGAACACCAGATCGCTCTTCTCCGGAAGAACGATATTACTGAGCTTTATCTTTGCGTCGGATTTTTAGGTGAGATGATCGAGGAACTTTTCGGGAATGGGGAAAAGTTTGGTGTCCACATTGCATATTCCTATGATGGCAAAAAACTCCTGGGTACCGGCGGCGCTATAAAGAAGCTGATGCCCAAGTTGCCAGACAATTTTTTCGTGCTTTACGGAGATTCGTATCTGCCGATTGATTACCAAGGCGTGGCCACCCATTTTCGAACGAGTGGAAAGCCTGCCCTGATGACAGTCTTTCGCAACGACAACGCTTGGGATCGCAGCAATGTTTGGTTCGAAGAAGAGACGATACGCAGATACTCCAAAACAGAGCTTCTCCCCCAGATGAGCTACATCGATTATGGACTCACGGTTTGCAGTCGCACCATTTTTGAGGAGTACCCGGCGAACGAACCGTTTGATTTGGCCATCGTTTTCGAAAGACTGGCTCAGCGCGGAGTATTAGCTGGCTACGAAGTTCATCAACGCTTTTACGAAATCGGATCCCACCAAGGGCTGGAAGAGCTGGACCGGTTGCTCCGTGGCGAGAACATTAATCAATAGAGGAGACGTGAGTTGCCGTGGGGCAAATGACAGATGACAAATTGCAGACGTCTCTTTCGCCATAACTCCACCACTCTATTACTCCATCACTCCATCACTCCATTACTCCATTACTCCATTACTCCATTACTCCATTACTCCATTACTCCATTACTCCCTCACCCCATCGTTCCCTCACCCCACTCCCCATGACCTACAGTGCACAGCATCTAGCTGAGACAGCGGAAATCGTCGCAAAGCTCGAACCCGAAAAGATCGAGAAAATGGCAGAATTACTTCTAGCAGTTCGCGAGCGGGGTGGACGGCTATTCTTTCTCGGGGTTGGCGGGAGCGCGGCTAACGCGTCGCACGCGGTGAACGATTTTCGTAAGATCGCTGGTATGGAGTGCTATGCTCCGACCGATAACGTCTCCGAACTAACGGCACGAACGAACGATGAAGGTTGGGCGTCTGTGTTCGTCGAATGGCTGCGAGGCAGCCGCCTGACTGCAAAGGATGCTGTTATGGTGTTCTCGGTCGGAGGCGGCAATCTGGAGAAGAATGTTAGTCCGAACTTGGTCTTAGCGCTGCAACACGCGAAAGAGGTGAAAGCGAGCATTCTCGGCATTGTCGGTCGGGACGGTGGTTACACAGCCAAAATGGCTGACGCCGTTTGTATCGTGCCGACCGTAAATGCGCAAAATACCACTCCTCACTCCGAGGCTTTTCAGGCTGTAATTTGGCACCTGCTGGTGTCGCATCCGAAGTTGAAGCTCCAGCAAACCAAGTGGGAAAGCACGCGGTAGGGGCGAAAGGTAGAGTGATTGGGTTAGTGAGAAGTGATTGGTGATTGGGTGAAAATCGCAACAAAACCAGGTGAACAAGGGTCTGGAAAACGTGCCACCACGCTGCCGGTTTCTTCTTTTGAACAGAAGGTAGCAAAGGTAACGTAGCCTGATGCTCCGCCTCAGGAGATTGGCGCGCCTTGGATTCCTGAGGCGGAGCATCAGGCTACGCTTCGACCTGCTTGACTGGACATAGCCTCGGCGAGACCTACCCTGGCTAATTCAGCTTGGCGATGAAACCAAACAAAGCAGTCTTTCTCGATCGTGATGGGGTAATAAATCGGCCGGTCATCATCGACGGAAAACCGTACCCGCCGCGGACGGTTGCGGAGTTTGAGATATTGGCTGGCGTGGGTCAGGCGTGTGCAAAGCTTAGGAAAGCCGGATACCTGCTGGTTGTCGCAACGAACCAACCAGATGTCGGCCGTGGTGTCATTGAGAAGAAAACCGTGGAAGCAATTCACGATGCGATGGTTCGCCAATTGCCAATCGATCGGGTCGAGGTTTGTTATCACGCCGGAGCGCAATTTGGTGAAGATTGCGAATGCCGGAAGCCTCGACCAGGGATGCTGATCACCGCTGCGGCGGCGCTCAATATCGATTTATCGCGATCGTTCATGGTCGGAGATCGTTGGCGCGACGTTGACTGCGGCAAGAGTGCGGGTTGCCGGACAATCTTTATCGATTGGGGGTACGACGAGCCGTTGCGAGAGCAACCGGATTTCAGAGCCGCGAACCTATCGGAAGCAGCCGAATGGATTGTGCGGGGCACGACGGTGAGCAGTAAGCAGTAAGCGCGGAAGGCGAGTTTCAAGATAGCCTAGGGCGAAGCCCTAGGAATACCGCCCCCCACCCGCGACGCACTGAAGGTGCGTCTCAAGCTTTAACCTTAAATTTCAGACATACCGTTCGTTGAACGCCTCGCGGTAACGCTTAACGAATGATGGCTCCGGGTCTTGGGTTCGCCAGGGATCGTTGCATCTAACTACGGCGCTATTCACGTATTATTGTCACGCGCTTTCAGCGCTGATCCCCTGTTCTAATAAAGTTCCTAGGGCTTTGCCCTAGGCTATCTTGAGTCGCAGCTTCGCCGCTGAAGACCCGCCTATCAATTTTGATCGAGCGAAGTGCGACAGACTGTTACGCTATCTTGAAACGCGCCTTCGGCGCTGATAGCCGATCGCTTGGTCCATCGTGCAAAGTCCGATACTCTGCCAAGTCATCTTGAAACGCGCATGGTACTTACTGCTCACCGCTTACTCCTAGAACAGAGGCGTGGGTCCATTCGTGGTTATTTTTCGGCCCGAATCTGCGAAATCCGCGGGTTTAACCCGGAGGCGAGTTGACGGACAGATCTGTTCGCTGGTTCGCTCCAGAATCTTCCGATCAATTCACCGACAAGCGCGCAAATGAATACGAACAGAGGCAGAAGCACAGGAGAATAAGGGACCAAATCAAAATCGAGTTCCTTTAGATAATTCACGAAAAGGAGCAAAATGCTTGCGTGGAAAAGGTAGATTTCATAGCTGCGGCGACCAAGGAACCTGAGCGGCCAGGCAAAAGCGAGAAAGAGATGATTGCGCTGTTGGTTTTCCAAAGAGGTCACACCAAACAACAACAACGCGATACCAATCCCCAGAAAGGTTGGACCCATCACGATATCGTTTGGGATGGTCGTGCAGGTGATTGCGCAGATCGACAAGACGAAGCCTAGGGACGACACCGCCCAAGCGAGTCTACGCGGCATCGTCCGGGTTGTTAGCATTGATTGGATAATCGCGGTGGCGCAGCCCAGAGCTATCAGATCAAAGCAGCAAAAATATCCATACAGTTTGTCGAGGTCGGTTGCGCCGGCGAATCGAGCAATCGGACCGGCCACAATCAGCACGAGGCAACAAGAGAGGATTGCGAATCGGTTTCTCAGAGAAAGACAGAGAAGAGGGAAGAAAAGGTAAAACATTTCCTCGATCGAGAGAGACCAAAGGATATCCCACGGCAACAGGCTCCAGCCGGTTTTACAGAACAACAAATTATACCGAAACGTCAGCGTGTAATTTACCAGCTCAGAAATCGAAACCCTCTTCGTGTCGTAGACGAAGTCGCATACTTGGCCAAAGTGGAGGGAGAGTAGCACGACCAACGCCAAGCCAAGACACGGCGCAATTCGGCCCAATCGAAACAGATAAAAATTGCCAGGACGGATATCGCGGAGAGTCCCATATCGGACAAGAGAGATGCGGGTAATCAGAAATCCGGAGATAACGAAGAAGATGGTGACTCCGTAGTAACCGTTCTGAAATAGAATCTCAGCCAATTGAGGGGGGAACAACGGCGAGAGCTCGGAGGACTGAACAGTAAAAAAGTCGTCCCCGTGATAAAGCACAACGAGCAAAATCGACAGACCGCGCAACAGATCGATGAACCCGGACCGGCTCTTTCCGGCCAGGTCAGCGGAAATCTGGGGTGACTGCGCGCGCATTCGGCTTTAGTTCTTGCGAACGGTAGATGGCGTCTTCAATGAATTGTCCGAAAATCTCAATTGTCACGCCATCCTTTAATCAGGGGAGATTTCTAGGCGCGACGCTCGAAAGCGTTCTCGGACAAGGCTATCCGGGCCTGGAATATGTCGTTATGGATGGTGGAAGCGACGACAACAGCGTCGAAGTGATTAAACGGCGAGAAGCGGACTTAAGTTTTTGGCGGTCCGAACCCGATCGAGGCCAGGCGGCGGCAATCAACGAGGGATTTTCCCGATGCACCGGAGCTATCCTGGGTTGGCTCAATAGCGACGATCTGTACAAACCCAAAACATTCTCCCAGGTGGCTGCGCTCCTCGGTCCAATTTCCGATCAACCGGTTGTGATTTACGGTGGTTGCGAGTTATTTCACGACGGCAAGGGTACGCGCGAGATTCGGCCAGCTTTGCCTTTTGATTTGGCAACCCTGCAAACTACCGATTATCTCGACCAACCCAGCGTCTTTTGGACCCGAGCGGCCTGGGAGCTGGTGGGCCCGTTAGACGAATCGCTCCACTATGCTTTTGATTGGGATTGGTTTTTACGGGCAGCGAAAAAATGCAAGTTCGTTTGCTCTGATCTTGTGTTGTCGCGGTATCGGATCCACTCCGAACATAAGTCTGGTACCGGCGGTGCAAGCCGGTGGAGGGAGCTAGTCGAGGTGGTCAATCGGCACGCTCCCGATGGGGTGATTGATCATTATCGGTTCCTGACGGATCACCGAATCGCTCACTGGTGGCTCAATAAACGGATGCGATTCGCCCAAGCGCTCGGCAAATTACTTCCCAGAAAATTGGCCGGCGGGCTGGCTACTGGAGCTTCGCCTCCGTTTTGGCGCTTGCCGAAAGGCATCGATCCAGAAGTCCTTTGGCTCATCTCCGGCATACGTTTTTAGCTCAGTGGATTATGCCAACGGAGATCCGAAAAGCGGGCGTAATCCGTATCGGTAGTGTGAACCACTGCCCGAAGTCGTAGTGCAATTGCGGCGATATGAGCGTCCGTTGTCAGATTGCCGCCGGTCCCTGCTAGTCTTAGAAATGCGAGCGCTTGGCGGAGGTCGGACATCTGCGTTTCGAGGAACTGCGCATTGGGTTGGTCGAGCCATTCTTCAACATGTCTGGAGGCTTCCTCAATGGTCAAAGGATGAAGAAACACTTGGGCGTTGGTGCCAAGCCGCACAAATGCAAGTAAGACAGGTGCGCAAAGACCGACGGCCTCCGACCCGCCAAAAATGCTCGTTAACCACGTCGCCGCCTTACGATGAAATGGGCTCGAGGCATCGTAAGCATACAGCAGCAAATTGACATCTGGGATGATCACCGGACTTTTTTGGCCAAACGTCGGGTGGAGGCAAAGAACGCCTCAATCTCTAGGTCGTCTTCCAGTTGGCCTAGCCGGGTCGGGTCGATTCCTGGACGAAGCCCCATGGTCCGCGCTTTGATCGCGAACGGCTTGCGCTTTGTGCTCGCCGACGAGTTTCGTAGTCCTTCCCGAACCGCGTTGTTCAACACCTGTTTGAAGCTTTGCCTTGTTTGATGGGCTGTCTCCTTCAGAAGACGCTCTACATCAGGATCTAGGGTGACGGTCGTGCGCACGCTGCAATCGTGACAGCAGAATCGGATGCTGTCAAGATGCGATAGACTTTCCGAGAGCCGATGTGCCACATCAAATCCGAGATGCGCCAATGCTATTGCAGGCGCGCTTTCAGCGCTACGACTTCGTTTGCTACCTTCTGTTCCAAATAGGGATTCGCCCTAGGAGAACTTGAAACACGGCTTCTCCGTTGAATCTGTTTCGCTTCTGCTCGAAAGCGAAACGGGGCAAATTACAAATAGAGCGAAGAGATTATTATATAGAAGGTAGCGAAGCGAAGTCAGACAGAGGTCCTTCGCTGGGCTGAGTTCGTGCGCCATTGACGTGCATAGACCTCGCTTGGGCGCCTGTCAGACGGCTTCCTGCATCCGCACCTCTGGAGCGGACGCCAGCCGCTGCAATCGATCAATGAGTACCCGCTCGATCTGCGCCAGCTCTCGCGCCAAACGGATCCGAAGTGATGCCCGGGTCTGATCGCTCTTGGCCGTGAAACGCCAACCAGGTTCGCGCCGCAAACGTGTGCGTAAACCGAGCAACGCCTCGGCTCGGTTCCGGGTTGCTTGAATCAAATGCAAAATCTCTGCGCACGACATGGCGATGGTTCGCCGGGTTGGTGCGCATCGCGAATAAAATAAGTTGGAGCGCGACCAGATCACCGCTTTCATAAGCCGATTGAGCCTGTAGCCACCAAAGTTTTCGTTCACCGACTAAAGGTCCGCCGCGATCGGGATGAAGCTGCATGGCAATCCGGCGAAACAGACGTTGGCATTCGCGATGCGGTTCCTTCGTTGCCAGGGCAAACTCGTCGGCCAATTCGGTTGCATCGCGCCACGAATCCTGCGCCTGGTCATCGTTTTCAGGAACGTTCTCTGCGGCTTTGGCCCAGTCATTAACGACCTCACTCTTCTCAGCGTCCGGATCGCTCTGAACAAATTCGAGCGCGGCGATTTGTTCACGCAATCCGCGATGATGCGCGAGGACGGGTCCGAACTCCCGATGATACCATAAGTAGAATGCGGGGCCGTCCACCTGGTCATACCGGGCTATCTGCGCTTCCAGCCGCGCAACCGCGCGGCGGGCGCGACGGAGACGAGCCGTGTAGAAACGGCGGATAGGCCGGTTATCGACTTTGATCAACATTTTGTCCGAGAACTACTCCCCCACAGGTAGCAAACTGACTTCCGGTGTGCGCACGACCAGCTCCCGGAAATCATTGTGCAGCGCCGCATCTTTGCGAACGAAGAACGTATCAAACTTGACCCGAATGTGCACCATTTGTTCCGCGGGCAACCGGACTGAAGAAGCGTTTATTTCGATCTGGTATTGGTTTCCCAGGCGCTGAAAGATCGCAGGTATCTGGGGCGATTCATCCGGCGGCTCCAGACCGGCCGTCACAGCGGGTACTTTCTGCAGCGCGGAAAAATCGGCCGCTCCTTTCAGTCGAATCAACGGAAACCGCTCCAAATCGCTGCGTTTGACTTCAATCAGAACTCCTTGGCTTGTAATCCAATCACCGGATACATCGCGCAGCTGAGCACTTGGCCGGACGTAAACCGTAGCGGTATAGGGATAGGAGGTATTGAACCGTTGAGTTTTGGCCACCACCAAATGCTTGTCGGCCCAGGCGTTTAAGTCCGTCCAATATGTCGCAACCGTCCGCGTAAAGGGAAAATTTCCGGGCGGACGGGTTGAGGTCAGAATGACAAAGTCGCTTTTCGCCAAGAGCTTCAATGCTTCCTCGCGTGACGGCCCAAAAATGGACGAACCGAGCAAGCCGCGGAATTCTATGAATTGACCGGTTTTTTCGAATCCCAAAGTCGTAATCGTCGCAGCATTGAGTACGCCCGAGATGACATCGAGCGAGATCCCTGGACTTTTCCAGCGATATTCGTTGGCGTAGTTCACCAGCCATTGATTAAATTCAGCCATCTGGCTCAGGTGACCTCGGTCCTCGAACTCTGGCCAGTGACGACTAGACCGATTCAGTTGGTTGGATACACCCAACGCAAAAATCAACACTGCGCTCCCGGCAAAAAGCTTCGGTAGGGAAGCAGACTCGCGCTTGGGAAGGAGGACGCTGGCCAGGATAACAACAAGGAGTGCGATTGGAACGCCCACAATTCCGCCCACAATGGACGACTTCAAAATATCAAGGGTTAAGGCAAGAATCGGGCACACAATTACGCCGAGCAAAAAAGTGATCTGCAATAGGAAGGTTTCGCCATTCGTTTTTTGGCTGCTTTCCAACTCGTTTCCGGACTGACGGGCGCTGGGCCCGGCTGGCGCGACCGAATGGATCTTCGTCGTTCGACGGAGGAAGTGGGTGGCGGCGCCACCCGCGAGCGCAATTGCCAGTGCCCAGAGGAACGCTTGGCCCAAATGATCGTTAATAATCGATTTTGGATAAAAGAGGAGATGTCCGCCCAGGTCGTGGACGCCGAGGTCGATGGCGCGAATGTACTTCTCATCATTCAATACATGCCCGACAACATAGTAGTTCCAAATAGTGCCTGAATTGAGCAGAAGGATTGGACCGGCTAAAACAAACAGAGCGGCGCAGGAAAGTCCGAGATTTTTGAGTCGTTGCTGCACGCGGTTCCTCAGAGCCAAATCGCTCCGAGCAAAAAATCCGACGACGAAGCAGACAACGGCGAATCCGGCAAGCACCCCTAACAGGTAGACGATGGTCAGAAATCGATGGAGCACTAGATAGGCGCCGATCAACCCGCAGCCGATGGCCCAACCCCGCTCGAGAAAAAGTTTCGATCGAAGGACGCTACAAGTCCAAATGCCATACAGGCAGTAGGCGGCGAAATCGATGCGAAAATCGAAGAGCCCACCCGCTTGCAACCAGGCTGTCGCTTGGCAAAGTATCAACCCGACCAGCAGGTATCCGCTAAACCGATTACCTGAGAGGGCTCGGGCGGAATAAAAGGCGACTACCTGCAGGGCAAAGAACAGAATAAGATTCACGCAGAGTTGCGGGAACCGCGCCCCACCGATAATAAGACCGGAAAGCGCTCCTTCGATCGGAAGAGCAACGCCGGTTGGATGCCCGGCACTCCAGACCGCCTTCCAGAGCTTGCCGAGGCCGTGCGCTAGGACATCTTCTTGCAAACCGTAGGCGCCCTCCAGGTAGTATGCCTGGTCGTAAAACAACGGAGGATACGAGGCCACCTCACGGTGATAAACGGTCGAGAAGAGCAGGGCCTCAAACGCAAATAGGCAGAATAATATTCCTCTATCGAAATTGCGCTGACTAGAGATCATCTCAGTTCTCGCGGTCCGGAAATGGGCTCACGCGAGATGCCGACACTGTCTGGCGGAAGATTGTTTCGGATAACGGCACCGACTCTCTTAGCGTATTTTTCTCCCCAATCGCAGACCGGTCCTAAGGCCTCTCTTAAATCTTCGCCATCCTTCGTAAGAGAATATTCAACCCGAGGAGGCACCTCCCGGAACACTCGCCGATTTACGATGCCGGCGGCCTCCAACTCCCGAAGTTGCTGGATAATCATTTTTTCCGTGGCATTCGGAATTGCTCGCCGCAACCTTCCGAACCGGCAAGGGCCGTTGGCGGCGTGGAGTTGGCACAAGATAATAGCCTTCCATTTTCCGCCGATTACCTCTTGGGCAGCCTCGACCGCACAACTAAAGACCGGTTTCGACCGATTGGTTCGTGTCGCCTTCACTTTCGTAGTGGTTAGTACCTAACAAAATAGTGGGTACTTGTCCATGTATCTACGCAGTTTATGGTCCGGCTATGAAGATCGGTATCATTGGTTCCGGGAACATGGGTCGATCGTTTGGCATTGTATGGGCCGAGCTCGGCCATCAGGTGTTTTTTGGAGGTAGAGACCTCGAGCAAGCGCGCCGCGCAGCAGCCCTAACCGGCGGGAAGGCTCAATATGGCACCAACGATGAAGCAGCTAGTTTTGGCGACATCCTGGTTTACTCGCTCCGCGGCGTTGCTCCGTCCGAGGCTCTGCAGCGAGTCGATTCCTTGGATAACAAGATCGTGATCGATCTGAATAACTCAGACATCCCAACAGACTTCGCTTACCAGCCGATCACGATTTCACATGCCGAGAATCTTCAGGAGAAAATTCCGCGAGCTCGGGTGGTGAAGGCATACAATACTATTCCTCAGGAGGTCATCGAACTTTCCCCGGACCGGATACGCCCATTCAAAGTAGCAGCATTTATTGCCGCTGATGATCAGAAGGCTAGAAACACTGTCCTCGAATTGTCTCGAGAGCTGGGACTGGATCCTGTTGATTGCGGTCCTTTGCGGCGAGCCCGGCTTCTGGAAGGGTTAGCCGATTTTATCCGGTTCCTGATGATCGGCGGAGGAAGGCCCGATGGAAATTTCTCGATCGTTGATGTGCCCGACGTGGAAACTCCCCGGCTTGGCGGTCGACAGCCATCTAAACTACCTTAATGAGTGAATTTGGCCGAGAAGCTGCGGACCCATTGGACCATCTGGCAGCGCGTGGAAGATGTCTCAATCGGTAGACGTGAGATTCTCCTGACGTTCGATGACGGTCCACATCCGGAAATCACGGCGCGACTATTAGATGTATTGGAACAAGAGGATGTCCGCGCCGCCTTCTGCGTTTGTGGCAGATCTGTTCGCGTCGCGCCAGATCTAGTCCGCCGCATGGCGAACGATGGTCATTTGATCGTCAACCACGGTGACCTTCATCGGCCGCTCGCTCTCTTCTCGGAAGAAGCACTCCAAAAAGAGATCGGCGACTGCGATCGCGCGATCGCCGCTGCGATAAAAGGCTCCGCTTTTTGCACGGATTATTTTCGTCCCGCTTGCGGTTTGTGTACGCCCGTTGTGAAAAGGGTGCTCCTACAACTGAACAAGCGACTGCTGCCAATTACGCACTTTGGTTGGGATACCGATGTGACCCGGCATTCCTATCCGGATTGGATCGCTTTGACTTTGCGCGCAGCCCGGCGCGATCAAGGCGGGATCTTCGTCCTGCACGACCAGCGTCTCTATTTTTGGCTGGAATCGACCTATGATCCAGCCGATCGGGAAGGCGGCGCCTACCGCGGTTGGGTTCCGGACGCCGTATCCAGGTTGGTGAGGGATCTTCGTTCAGATGACTTCACGTTCCTGGATCCGCATGTTTGGAGTCGACGCCAGTTCTCGCAATCGAGTAGCGCCTAAATTGCGCGAACAGGGCTGGCCGCCCTGGTCTACCGCGAAACATGTTATTTCTCAGACTGCATCCGTCTCTGGTACACAAGTTCGAACGGTTCCGAGCTGACACTGATTTCTCCCCGGAATGGATTATCCATAGCACCCAGTAGAAAGATCAGTAGGCCAAGAAGCGCAGAGAGCATGACCGTCATCCAGAAGTGCATGCCTTGGCTCTTCATGTCGAAGAACCAGGTGACCGCGATGGTCAGGAAAGCTCCTGCAAATACGATCGTCCATAGCGGACCGGGCAAACCTTGGCGCACGCTCTGCAATCTCCTACCTCGATATTCCGCTACGCGCTCAAAACCACGGTAGGCTTCCGCAAACAGCGCTTTCTGGCCTTCGGTTTGAGGTTCAAAGCTGATCAGGTGTGCCTGAAAACCTGTTAACAGGTTGCCCTCGCCCTCCGGGACAATCCCTCGCCGCTGTTGGGGCCAACCGACGTCGATCACTTGGCGGGTGTATTGCCGGAGGTCCGCCTGAAGTTCCGTGCGGTACGGTTCGGGAAAACTGCTGATATCTCTATACAGCACCCCAACACCCGCAGCCTCTTCGCCGACCCTGGTTTCTACGTCCGAAAAAGTTTGCCACGTCCCGACCGCGATCAAGCCCAGCGTGATCCCGTAAAAAACGCAAACCGCTCCCAGGTAGAAGCCCACGACCTCATTGTGCGAATGTTCGCTGCCATGAATTCGCCGTACCCATTTCCGGGTGGCGAACAACCCAGCTAAACCGATCGCGATCGTGACAGCGATGGTCAAGACTCCAAAGAGCCAGTTTGGGAGGTCGTACACCCAATACATGTTCATTGGCGAGAATCACTGTAGCAGTTTGTGAGAGCGAATGTCTTGAACATCCTAGCGATTGCTCGTCTTCAGAAATAGCGAGTCATGATTTATCCGGAACGCAAAATCCGGTTGAGCGGCGATGGAATCGCCACTAACCTCGAACCGTCCTGGGAGTTGCCGGCATAGCTCAGTTGGTAGAGCAGCTGATTTGTAATCAGCAGGTCGTCGGTTCGAACCCGACTGCCGGCTCCCAAACTTCGCCTCCTCGCCTAGGCTCGGAGAGGCTACGTTTGGCTAGCCACTTCGCTTCCTCGCCTTAGGCTCGGAGAGGCTACGTCGCGGCGGGCTCCGGCTTTGGGACCCTGAGCGGCTCACGCAAAAGCGTTCGCCCTACCGATCGTGGGCGTTGTTCCAGACGCGGTTCGGAATCCGGCCATGCTACCGCAGGTGACAACGGGAGTCGGTTAGTACTCTTGAAGGTCGCGGGAGTAAGTCGATCGGGAGTAATAAACCGATTGGTGCAAAATCTTTCTTGACGCGGCGGGTGGCGTGGTGATATAGTTTACTGACCGGTCTACTTTTGACTGGTTCATATTGGAGGAGAACCTCGATGACTAACAACCTGAAATCTGGACCTCTGGCGAATCGCACCGACGGAGCCGGTATGGCTGGTGAAGATTCAGATACGGGCATTAAGATTTACCTTCGGGAAATCGGACAGGTCCCGCTGCTAACCCCCCAAGAGGAGATTGATTTGGCCGCGCGCATCAAAAAGGGCGACCGAGAAGCGCGAGCACTTATGATCAAGGCCAATCTCCGCTTGGTCGTTAAGATTGCTCATGATTACGCGAATTTGGGTTTGCCTTTGTTGGATCTGGTATCGGAAGGCAACATTGGGTTGATGAAGGCGGTCGAGCGATTCGATCCGGCAAAGGGCGGAAAGCTCAGTACCTACGGCTCTTGGTGGATCAAACAGTCGATCAAGCGAGCTTTGGCTAATCAGAGCAAGACGATCCGCTTGCCGGTTCACTTGGTGGACAAAATTTCCAAGATGCGCCGGGTTTCGTTGCAGATGAGCGAAGAACTTGGCCGTGAACCAACTAACGACGAGTTAGCGGAAGAGATCGGTCTCTCCCGTAGCAAAGTTTCTCAATTAAAGACGGCCTCGATTCGACCCGCATCGTTGGACGCCCCCATCAGCGATGACGACTCGACTGAATTTGGTGAGGTCGTTGGGGATGAAGATGCGCAAACGCCCTTCGAGTTGCTCAGAGACAAGAACCTGCGCGACGAGGTAAGCGACTCGCTAGAGGTTCTTGAGGACCGGGAGCGCAAGATAATCTCCCAGCGGTTCGGCTTGGACGGTGGCAAACCGAAGACTCTCGAAGAAGTGGGTAAGAAGTTTGGGGTTACGCGAGAGCGAATCCGTCAGGTGCAGAATATCGCCTTGGCGAAATTACGTCAGGCGCTGACTAAGAAAGAAACACCGATGATCGATTCTTCGGTCTCGTAACAAGACACCAGCTTCCAAAGGCAATTTGCGAGCCGCGTCGAGTGAGGGTTGGTAGGGCGAAATTTATTTGAGCCGGGAGCCCATGGGTTTCGCGGCTCCCAGGAACAGGAAACGTTAGGTGCGCTCCACGCAGAGGGCGATACCCATCCCTCCACCAATGCACAGAGTTGCTAATCCCCGGTGTAAATCGCTTCGGCGCATCTCGTGCAGGAGAGTAACCAGAATTCGAGCTCCAGAGGCTCCAATCGGGTGACCGAGGGCAATGGCGCCACCGTTCACGTTTACCTTGGTCGGTTCCAATCGAAGCTCCCTAATGACTGCCAGCGATTGCACGGCGAAAGCTTCGTTTGCTTCGATCAGATCGATATCGGAAAGCTTCCATTCCGCTCGTTTGAGAGCGATGTGAACGGCCGGAACCGGACCGATACCCATGATGGCCGGATCGACGCCACAGGTTCCCCAGGACCGAATCGTAGCCAGGATTTCAATGCCGCGATCGATTGCCGCGGAACGTGACATGAGGGTCAGCGCGGCAGCTCCGTCATTGATACCGGACGAGTTTCCGGCGGTGACAGTGCCGTCGCGAGTGAAAGCAGGTCGCAGCTGACTGAGGCGATCCAAGGTCGTATCCGGCCGAATTCCTTCGTCTTGATCGATCAACTTAGTTTTTCCGCGATCGGTCACAGGAACAGCGACAATCTCTTCGGCAAACTTGCCCTTAGCCTGAGCGTTCTGAGCGCGCTGTTGGGATTCCAAAGCGAAGGCGTCCTGTTCTGCACGGCTTATTTTCCATTGGGCAGCGATATTTTCGGCAGTTTGCCCCATATGGTAATCGTTGAACGCATCCCACAGGCCATCCTTTATCATCGTGTCGATTAGTTCGGAGTTTCCTAGCTTCGTACCTTTGCGGATATGCACGGCGTGCGGCGCCTGGCTCATCGATTCCTGGCCTCCCGCCAAGACGATCGCGCTATCCCCGACTCGAATAGATTGGAATCCGAGGGCGACGGCGCGGAGACCGGAACCGCAAACCTGATTGATCGTCATTGCCGGTCTTTCGACCGGAATCTTTGCCTGGACAGAGGCTTGCCGCGCCGGGTTTTGGCCTTCGGCCGCCGTCAATACCTGCCCCAAAACAACTTCCGAAACCTCTTCCGGACTAATCTGTGGCCGGGCAAGCGCTTCCTGGATAACTATCGCCCCGAGTTCGTGGGCAGAAAGACCGCTTAAACTGCCGTTCAAAGTGCCGATCGGGGTTCGAACAGCGCTAACAATGACAACCTCTTCCATAGTCACCAAACTCTTTTCCGTTTTCCGCTAAGTGTTACCCGCCTCACAGTTTCCTATTCCGTCCCCCGAATTCTAGATCCGAAATTCTATATTAAGTTAGACCGAGAATTCCTCGCTACCTCAGACGGTCGCAACTACCATTTCAAATAGACCGCTTCGCCCCGGTCTTCAACGTGTAGCATCGCAAGTAACTCTGTTTCACTAAGTTGGGTACACGTTTTGGGCTTGTGAACGATCTATAAATTTGAGAAACAGTTGACCCCTCAATTATGAAAACATTCAACCGGCCAGCTGGCAATTTTTCCGCTGCCCTTCAGTGGCTGACCACTCGATGGTCTCCCCTGCTTTCTTCGCTCGGTACCTTGGTAAAGTTTCAGTTGCTGGTTTGTTTGTCGGTGTCGGGAGCCTTTGCCCAGACCAAATACAAAATCATTCATATTCCCACTCCGACGGGATCGACGAGTTCGGCCTTGGGCCTAAACGAAAACGGTCAAGTTGTCGGGTATAGTTTCCAAGGGGATGACTATAAGACGTTTCTTTACGTTTATCCGAGCGGCAAAATCGGCGAGCTCGGATCGCTTGGTGGGAAATTGAAGGCAGCCTGTGCAATCAATAGTAGCGGCGCCGTCGCGGGCTATTGCCAGGACGGGAACGGGAATCTGCAAGCGTTTTCTTACACGGAAAATGGGGGAATGATCTCGCTTGGAACTTTCGAGGGCGGTGCTACAAGCGAAGCGTTCGGGATTAACGATAATGGCGAGATTGTCGGCGATAGCGCTACGGCGAACGTTGCGCACCGTCCGTTCTTGTATTCCGGGAATCTTCAGGATCTCGGTATCGGTGGAAACACGGCGGATGCGTTCGAAACGGCCTACGGAATCAGTAATAGCGAAATCATAGTCGGAAGATACGATTCGGGGAATGGCGTTTTCCACGCCTTTCAATATTCCAAACAGGAGCAGCTCAAAGATTTAGGTACTCTAGGGGGAAGCAATAGCGAAGCGTTGGCCGTTTCAAAGCGTACCAGTTCGCTGATCGTCGGAGACAGCGATACGGCCGATGGACCTACCCATGCCTGTGTTTGGAAGAACGGTAGTCCGAGCGACCTGGGCGTTTTGTCTGGATTCGACAAATCGAGTTATGCGCGTGCGGTGAATAATTCTAGCCACATAGTCGGGGATAGCGATAGCGACGACCAGAAACGCGCCTTTTTGTACGAGAACAACAATTTGTACGAGCTCGACCAGCTGGCAACTAATCTGGATGAGGCCGGTTTCACTTCGCTCGACATTGCCTACGGCATCAACGACAAAGGGTGGATCTGTGGATGTGGCACGACCAAAGACGGCCAAACCCACGCATTTCTAGCCGTCCCGGTCGAAGGATCGACGCAGGCGCAGCCCCAGGGGCAGCCGGAGGCCCAGGGGGCGGTGCAGACAGCGGAGAGTAGCAGCTGCGATTGTCTCGATGTTTTTTACGACCAGCTTTCCTCCCATGGGGATTGGTGTGAATGCGGCAACTACGGCCATGTTTTCAGACCGAGAGTTCCGCATGGCTGGCGGCCCTACTGCAATGGGCACTGGGTTTGGACCGACCGTGGCTGGTATTGGGACTCCGATGACGGGTTCGGGTGGGCCTGTTATCATTACGGCCGATGGATTCACGAGGAGGACTGCTGGTGTTGGGTGCCCGGTACGGAATGGGCCCCTGCCTGGGTTTCCTGGAGGACCGGGCCGGAGCATTGCGGCTGGGCGCCGCTCCCGCCAGATGCCGGTTTCGTTCCAGGGATTGGAATCGGTGGCTGGTGCGATCACGCCTACGGTCTGGGACCGGGAGCGTATTTTTTCATCAGCATGTCGCATTTTACAGCACCAAACTACAACCCCTACATTCTGCCGCAGGCCCAGAACGTGACGATTATTAAGAACACGGTGAACGTCACGAATATCACCTACAATAAGACTGTTATTAATAATTTTGGGCCTTCGGTGGCAACGATCCAGCAAAAGACCGGCGCCGTAATCAAACCCGTTTCGTTGAGCTATCAGAGCGGCAAGACTCCTGGTTCGAGCATCAGCAACGGAGTGCTGAAAGTGACTGGACCTGGAACAAAACTAAACCCGGTCGCAACCAAGCTGCCCACGGCGACGATCAAGAACCCGAATCCGGTTGTTGATAAGGGCTGGAAAGGCGTCGATCCAAAAACCGCAACCGAACTGAAGACGAAGCTCGCCAAAGAGAATCCTACGCCGGCAAATCTCCCGAAACCGACCGTTACTCCGTTTGTGAAGGTCTTGAAAGGAGGCGTATCCCCCAGTCCGAAACCGGGTGCGACGGCCTTCGGAGCTGCTACTCCTCCTGGCGGTGTCAAAGCGTCGCCTACCGGGGTGGCGAAAGGGACCGGCTCGCCGGGTAAGGGTAAAGGATTCAATCCGGCTAATCCAGGTGCCGGCGGGATCAAACCGCTTGGTTCGGCGACTCCGAAGCTAACCGGCACACCGCATGTGCCCGGCGCGAGCCCAACGCCTCACATCGGGACCGTAGCGTCGCCAACCCCAACGGTGCATGCTGGTACGCCGACACCACATCCGTCAGGGCATTTGGGATCCCCGACGCCAAAAACTGAACATTTGGCTACCCCAACACCAAAAACAGAACACTTGGCTACCCCAACGGCGACACCACATCATGGCACGCCGGCGCCTGAGGTGCATCATGTCACGCCACATCCGACTGTGCACGCTAGCGCTACGCCACACGCGACACCGCATGCGACTTCGAAAGGAGTTCTGCGTAAGAAGGAAGGCGGCACCGGTGGAGGCGGAGGAGGCGAGCAAAGGAGCCGGTACCCCGCATAACACCCAGCCGGTCTACCATCCTAGCGCGGCGGGAACAAACCTAGCGGTGGAGGGGGCGGAAATAAACCTAGCCGGTGGAGGTGGCGGAAATAAACCTGCCGGTGGAGGGGGAGGCAAACCGAAGCCGACTCCCACACCGAAAAAGTAGTACCAAAAAATCGTTTTAGGGAGAAAGCGCACTGGAATACCCGGTGCGCTTTTTTGTCTGTCAGAATGACAAATGACAAATGACAGATGACAGATGACAAATTAGCCTTTGCTCCTCTTTATTCCTAAAGCCCTTTCACCTCCAAGACCGTATCTATCGAAGATTCTCGTAAAGGGCTCCAGAATTCGATTACAGCTCGTTTACCTGACGACTGGCACGGGAACACCGGCTGCTTTGTTTGCTCAAGATTTGGCCTTGCGGACCAAAGTTCGCACTCGCATCCACGAGGAGATTTCGCTCCTTAGCGTGCTTTATTTTCCATTTCGTGCGCGCACCCCAACTATTTCGTCCGGATGATTAGCTTGCCGGGATTGCCAGCAATCGAGCCACTATAAGCATGGTCTGCTTCTTCCATTGGCAGCTCAGCTTTGACAAAAGCTTTCAATTCCCCGGAATCGAAAAGCTTGCCCAGTGAAGCTAGTTGTTCTCCATCCTGTTCGACGATGAAATAAGCACTCTTTTCTCGTGGATCGGTACTCGATTCTACTTCCGCAGCAATCGTGACCAACCTGCCACTAGGCTTGAGAAGATCCCAGGATCTGTCCAAGGTTTCTCCACCCACGGTATCGAAGATCACATCGACTATGCCTGCCTCTTCAAAACGGCGCTCCCGATAATCGATGACCTCATTGGCTCCAAGCTGCTTTACAAAATCGATGTTCGCCTTGGACGACGTGGCAATCACATATGCTCCTCGCGATTTTGCAAGTTGAACCGCAAAAAGTCCCACCGCCCCAGCCCCTCCGTGTATAAGGACTCGTTCGCCTTTCTGTAATTTTGCTTGGACATGCAGTCCCTGCCATGCCGTCAGCAAGCTAATCGGGACTGAGGCCGCTTCGATGTGGGAAAGAGAAGATGGCTTCTGAGAAAGATTCGCTGGTTTTGTTATGCAGAACTCAGCCGTAGCGCCCTCTGCGTACCAATCGTTCAAGCCGAAAACAGCATCTCCCAGGCTGTAGCCAGTTACTCCCGCACCTAACCCCGCAACGGTGCCTGAGAATTCATGTCCTGGAATCGCCTTGGATCGGGCTGTACCGTCCGCATAGTGGCTGGTGGTAGACCAAATCTTTTCTGTACGGGTCACTCCGACGGCGGAGACCTGAATCAAGATTTCGCCCGCTTGCGGCTCGGGAACCGGACGCGTTACCGGCTGCAGGTTTAGTTTGTCTGTAAACTCCATTGCTTTCATCTTTGCCTGCATACTAGTGTACTTATTTTAGTGTGGACCATTAACAAAGATCCATTTTTGCGATATCAACTGTACCACTTCGACGCCTAAAAGAGTCACTGCTTTATATCGTCAGGTAAACGCATGAGGCCGCCCCAGACTCCCACCGTGACTAAATCCCTTTTCGCGAATTATTTGAGGCTATTAGAATAGTGAATCATAAAGGACGTTATCATTCACTACCCGACACCCAAATAAACGTTGCTGGTGCACGATCTAACGCAGCTAGACATCTACTACAGCCAGCGTGTCATTCCGTAGCCTATTAGGGGTGCGCTCACGAAACGGAAAAAAATGGTACGCTTAGGCCCTCCAAGGATCATTCGTCCTTAAAAAACGGCTCGAGGACGAGCGCAAGACGCCATCGGTGCAAAACGGGCTTCAAATCTCGGTGCCGCTAGGGATGCGTGATCGGTTGGAAAAAGACTTTGAATGAGACCGACCCGCGGTCCGTCTTCAGCTCGTGATCTCTATGCCCAGAAATATCGAAGTCCAAGTAGTTGTTCGCTGCGATAATTCTGTAGAACTAGTGCCTCCTCTTCGCGAGACGATGCCCCTTTTTCCGCTTGTTCGGACATTGAGACCGTGAGACTACGACACGCTGCTTCACCTATGAAAAACCGATTTCCCACTCGATTGATCCAGACCGACGAACGGCGCCATCAAGCCGCTCGAGCGTTTCTCTTTTTGAGATCGATTGGGTTGATCTGTTCGATTGTTTGCTTAGCTTCGGCTGCGATCGCTCAAAACCGGTACCAAATCACTCGGATTCCCGTTGCCGCCGGCACCAACAGCGTAGCGCTTGGGCTGAATAACAAAGGCGGAATCGTCGGTTACAGTTTTCAAGGAGACGACTATCACGCATTCCTTTATTCCTATTCGGATAAGTCGATGACTGATGTCGGCTCGCTCGGCGGAAACCTCAACGCAGCGTGTGCCATTAACGAAGCCGGTCAAGTCACCGGTTACAGTCAAGATGGTAACGGAAATCTCCTGGCGTTCATATTCTCTAGAAAAACGCCGATTACGTCTCTCGGAACTCTGGACGGCGGCTCTACGAGTGAGGCGTTTGGTATTAGCAACAATGGGGCGGCGGTCGGCGACAGCCAAAATGGTAGCCAAAGTCATCGTCCGGTGCTCTTCTCCAATGGCTCAGTTCAGGATCTTGGGTTGGCGGCCTCGAACGAGGCGGATGCTCTCGAGACTGCTTATGCGATCAACGACTCCGGTCAGATTGTTGGTAGGCATGGCGCCGGCAATAACACATTCCATGCGTTCCTGTATGCCGGTGGCAATACGACCGATTTCGGTACGCTGGGCGGAGCAAACGGCGAGGCGCTGGCGATCAATAAGAACGGCCAGGTAGTAGGCGACAGTGATACAGCCGACGGGCCCACTCACGCTTTCCTTTTCGATGGCTCGTTGAAAGACTTAGGCACATTACCGGATTTCAACACCGCCAGTTACGCGCGTGGGATCAACAGTTCCGGGGACGTGGTTGGAGAAAGCGATAGCGCCGACCAAAAGCGCGCATTCCTCTATACCAAAGGTCACATGGTCGAACTGGATAGGCTCGCCGAAAACTTGAATGAATCCGGATTCACTTCTTTGGACGTGGCCTACGGCATCAACGAGAAGGGGTGGATTGTTGGATACGGAACCACCTCTGATAATTTGACAGCGGCGTTCGTGGCGGTTCCGGAACGCGCTACCGGTAATCCCGAGGCACCGGTCGCGGTTCCTCAGCCTCAGTCTCAACCCGAGGGCCAAACCGTTTCCGAGTCAAGCGGTGACGATTATAGCGTTTTCTATTCGAGGCTTTCTTCAGAAGGCAGCTGGGTGGAGGCAGGTGGCTACGGTTATTGTTTCCGGCCGCGGGTAGCAACCGGCGAATGGCGGCCTTACCGCGACGGACACTGGATCTGGACCGATCGCGGATGGTTTTGGGATTCAACCGAGCATTTTGGCTGGGCGACCTACCACTATGGCCGATGGGTTTTTATCGGGGGCACGGGGTGGTGTTGGGTGCCTGGACATCAATGGGCTCCGGCCTGGGTCTCGTGGCGAGAGAGTGATGAGCATGTTGGTTGGGCTCCTCTCCCGCCCGAAGCAGATGTTTCCGTGGGCGCCGGGATTTCTTCGTGGTCAGACTCCTACTATGGACTCGGACCCTCAGCTTATTGCTTTATCCGTTACTCAAATTGGACGGCTCCCAGCTACGCTCAATACGTCGTACCGCCGGCCCAGAACGTCGAAATCATTACTCGGACTAAGAACGTCACGAATATTGTTAACAACAACACCGTGATCAATAATTACGGTCCGCCTGTTCAAACCATTGCAGCGAAGACCAATCAGAACATTCAGCAGGTCAAGCTTGCCATTAATCCAGCAACTGGCGCCAACCCGAACTACGGTCACACGCTGAACGGGAGCCAACTCAACGTGGTGGCGCCGCCTCAGACGTTGAAGCCGGTGACGGCTGTAACACCAGCTGTGCAAACCCGCATACCCAACCCGAAGATCGAAAGAGGATGGCAAGACGTGAAGCCTGCGGATGCGGAGAAGCTCAAGAAGACCATCGCTGAGCAAAACCCGGTACCGAAGAACCTGCCAAAACCGACCGTCGTGCCGACACCGCAGATTCTCAGTAAAGGTCAGGTCGCGGGATCGCCTGGCGCGACTGGCTCTCCGACTCCGGGTACCGGACAAAAACAAACACCGCCCAATCTGGTGAAACCTTTTACGAGCCCAGGTAGCAAATCGCCGAGCGCCAACATAACGCCAGGAGGATCGCCGCACGCATCCGTTACCGGAAAGAAATCCATGCCGCCGAATCTCCTGGGCGCGAAGCCATCGGCTACTCCAGGCGGTTCACCAATCGGGACTGGCCGCCCTTCGCCGATTTCACCCGGACCGAAAGGGTCGCCAACTGGAAATAAACCGTTGTCCACTCCTGGTGGCGGAAAACCGGCACCGACCGGCACTATTCCAGGAGGATCACCGAGCGTGCCGAAAGAGACTCCACCGAATCTGAATGCTCCGAAATCACCAGCGAACAAGCCATTTGTGAGTCCGACGCCCAAGCCATTGGGTAGCATACCACCGACCGAAAATGCCGTTCCTCACGTGTCTGCCACGCCTAAGATAATTGCGACGCCGACACCGGAGAAGAGTCCGGAGACGACCACGACCCCGCATCACGAGCCAACGAACTTGGCTACGCCGAAACCCACGCCGACTCCGACACTTCACCAAGAACCAGCAAATCTGGCTACGCCCAAGCCGACGCAGACCCCGCATCACGAGCCGGCGAATGTGGCTACCCCGAAGCCAACGCCGGAACTGAAATCAACTCCGCGAGAAATCCCGAAAGAAGTAAAGACGCCTACCCCCCGACCAACGCCGGAAAAGAAGGTTGAGGAGGCGCACCCGATTGAGACGCCTCACGGAAACGAGGGCGGCGGAAAAGGAGAAGGTAAACATGGCAAACCGACACCGACTCCGTAGTCGGTAGCCTGATCCTCCTGGCTCAGGGGACAGCGTGTGAGAGGTGACAGGTGAGAAGTGATTGGTGGATCGTGAATGCCCTGATTGGTAGGGCGAAAACCTCGGCGCGCCGGAAACGTTTCGATTTCTTTTGCGTCGTCGCGCCGGGTTTGAGCCGTCCGTTGCATCAATCTGTGTTGCGTCTTTTTCATTGCGTTCCTCAGTCGGACAGGCACGAACGGCTCAAGCCGGTACGGCTGATACCGTACCAAGCTTTCGCCCTACCGATCGGGGTCAGAACGGACGCGTGAGCTTCAGATCTGATAGGCGTAGGCCGGGTTTGGGTGGAGATCTTCTTGGGCAGCGCTGATTTGGACCCGGAAATGGCGCAAGATGCGCGAGGCTAGATCTCTAGCCTGAACGCGAAGCTCTGGCACTGCTGTGGTTTCGAACAGAATGCCTTTTTGCGGGCTGCCAAGCGTATAAAGATTTCTAACGCGTTCCCCTAAGAGATTCAAAACCGCTCCACCGGTGCCCACATCCAATCCAAGGAACAAAGGATCTGGAACAATCAATCCTCGGGCGAAGAGTTGGACGACCAAAGAATCCTTGAGCTTGTGGTAATTGCACTCCGGTCCCGTGCAATTGACGACGTAGTTTACTCGAAGCGTTCGATTCTCTCCGGCCCGATTAAAACCAACTTCTAATTGTTTTTGGTGTTCCTCAATCGCAACGATCCGGCCGCGGTAACAACAAAGAGACCCCCGGGTTTCGAGGCTCTCTTTAATCGCAAGGACCTCCGGTGCCACTCGGTGCCGGTGCGGTTCCGGCAAATGCAATGCGGAAAGATCCGTTAAGCAGCGGCACGAGGTCAATGGCTTCAGCACGAATTCTCTGGAGCCGGGCCGATCGCCTTTCCGCCTCTTCCAGGAGTTCCGTAAGATATTCTCCGAAGAGCATTCGCGGCACGAAGGCGCCGGGATGAAGTGTATGCACGCCGGCGGCCCGAAGTCTTTCGGGTTGAACCTGTAACCAACGATAAAACCCTTCGATATCGTCGGGAAAAGCACCCATCTTCGCGGCGGGCACGTTTAGCCGATGGGCCACGTCCCGCGTCCGGTAGGCCACTCCTCTGGCAAATTCCGAATTTCGCTCCACCAGGCCGACGGTGAGGTGGCTATCCGTTTGTCTTAGCAGATGAACCGCCACCATCGTGCCGCTGAACCCCGCACCAATAATGGCGACATCCACTGAATCTTGAAAACGAGAAGAATGCATCGATAGACCCATAACCCTACCAAAGCAGTATTGTAACTAGGCCCGTTCGTCAATTCTGCACACATCCCGGTTGTATTTTACCGGCTCTTCGCGTTTATGCAGAGATCGCAACTCCTATGCATCCATTCTTCTTTTTTACCCGCGGTATCCTTATCTGTTTTGCTTCATGGATGATGGCGGCCAACCTCCTCTGCGCTGAAACACCGCAACCGACTCCGACCCAAACGCCCAAGCCGGCCAAGGAGGGAGAGAAACCGGAACAATTTGAGACCCCGCCTCCGGTAATAACCGAACACACTCTGACTTTAGGCGCCGGAAAGACATTCAAATACAAGGCTGTCGCAGGCTATCTGCTCCTGACAGACTCCAGCAGGCTGGACGGCAGTTCCGAGACTACTGGAAAGCAGGAGACGGAAACCGCCCCGGGTCAGGAAAAATCCAAGGAAAAGCCGGTCGATCCGACCAAAGGGAAAGCGAAGGCCCAAGTTTTCTACGTAGCTTATCTTGGGACGGAAGCCGGCGATCCGGCCACCCGGCCAGTGACCTTTGTGTTTAACGGCGGACCGGGCTCGTCGGCAGTCTGGCTGCACCTTGGTGGGATAGGTCCCAAGCGAGTGCTGCTGTCGGATCGAGGTGAACCGTTGCCTCCGCCTGCAAAACTAACAGATAACGAATCGACCTGGCTTGATAAGACCGATCTTATTTTTATAGACCCAGTGCCAACCGGTTACAGCCGTCCGGCCCCGGGCGAGAGTGCCCGCCAATTTTGGGGGTACAAAGAAGACATTCAGCATGTTGGTGATTTCATCCGGCTCTGGACTACGAAGAACGGCCGGTGGAGTTCGCCACGATTTTTAGCAGGCGAAAGCTATGGAACGACTCGCGCGGCTGGTCTTGGCGACTATTTGCAGGACCGCTATGCGATGTCCCTTAATGGGATCATCTTGATTGGTTCGGCCCTCAATTTTCAAGCGATCGATATGAGTCATGGGAACGACGTACCGTTTCCCCTGTTTCTCCCGTCGTACGCATCTGCTGCCTGGTATCACAAGAAGCTTCCGCCAGATCTCCAGCAACTCTCTCTGTCCGAGGTTTTGCAACGCGCAGAAGACTTCGCGACCAACGCATACATGCTGGCTTTAGCCAAAGGTGACGCTCTTTCGACCGAGGACCAGCAAAGCATTGCCAGTCAGCTTGCTCGCTTTACCGGTCTCGATTCTAGCGATCTTCTGCAGCAACATTTGCGAGAGATAGATGAACGCTTTGTCGACGATCTCTTGAAAAAACAGAATCGATCGATCGGCCGCTACGATAGCCGTTTTACCGGTATTCGCTATTATCCGGGAACGGATCGGGAAGATTTCGATCCGAGCGACCTCGCGGTGGATGGACCTTTCACCGCGGCTTTTTACGATTACGTGCGCCGAGACCTCAAATACGAAAGCGATTTGACGTATGAGCGGGTAGCGGAGGTGCGCCCTTGGCTGTTCTCGAAAGATCGATACCTCGATGTCGCGGAGAATCTGCGCAAGATCATGAGCCGGAATCCTTATCTGAAAGTGATGGTCTGTTGCGGCTACTACGATTTAGCGACGCCTTATTTCGCAGCCGTCAGTGTAACGCATTCCCTGAATCTTGATCCAAGCATTCGTCACAACCTACAGGTTCAGTTCTACGAGGCCGGCCACATGCTTTATGTCGATACCGCATCGCGAAAGAAGTTGAGGCAGGATTTCGATCAATTCGTGGATGGAGCACTGAACACGCCGGCCATCTCCAACGCGTCCCGGGAATTGCAGTGAGGTGGGAGCGCCGACAACGCCGGGAACGCCGCGAGCGCCGACAACGCCAAACTGACGGAACACCAAACGGCTATGTCCATTGATCACGCCGGATGCCAGCGCTGCTTTTCTTTTTCGATCATCATGTTTCTAGCGTCGAGGACGCGTCTCGGGAAAGCTTAGGAGGCTGTCGGACTTCGCTTGATCAAATGCTGAGCGGGTTTTCAGCGGCGAAGCCGCGATTCAAGATAGCCTAGAGGGCGAAGCCCTAGGAATGCCGCCCCCAACTCGCGACGCACTGAAGGTGCGTCTCAACATTTGCCTTAATTTCAGCCATACCGTTTCGTTAAACGCCTTGCGGTAGCGCTTAAGAATGATGGCGCCCGGTCTTTGGAAGAAAGGATTAAATGAACCAGGAGGCAGGGATCGTGGCATCTAACTAGCACGTTATATTCACGTATTATTGTCCCGCGCTTTCAGCGCTGATCGCCTGTTTTATGATAGTTCCTAGGGCTTCGCCCGGGCTTCGCCCTAGGCTATCTTGAGACACTGCTTCGCCGCTGAAAGCAGAATGATCCAAAAACGAAAACGGCGCTGGCAACCGGTCTGATGTCATAGACCTAGCCGTTACCGGCGTTCCCGGCGTTCTCGGCGCTGTCGGCGTTACTCCTACTTATCCGATTCGACCATGATCTTTGTCGAGGCGGTGCGGCCTTGGTCATCTGTCGCTGCGAGCGTGTAGGTGCCGGGTCCTGGGGACCAGTAGAAAGTATCGCCGTGTTGAGCCGCGCCCAAGAACGAGCGATTTGCGAACCAAAATAATTGCTTTACCTCGCTACCGGTTCGGGCACGCAACGCAATGACTCGTTCTGATTGTTTCTGCGTACCCTGCCAGCTCACGACCTTTGGCAGCGGTAAGATCTGCAGTTCGGTGTTCATCTCGTTCGAGCGGGTCGCTTTCCTGGGTAGTCCGACGGTCTCGAAAAATCGCTCCGCTTCACTGTCCCAGTTCTCTGAGCCCTCACCGCCGTGCAAATGACAGCGAGTGATCGGCGAAACGCCGGGAATCACCCATTCTTTCTTTGTGTGAGGACAGTGCGGTCCGGCTATACAACCTGATACGCTGCAGACGTCGATCTTCAGCAGGTTCGCTCCCGCCGGGGGCGACAGTGGTGTTGCTGTAATCTTTTTTTCTGCAGCTAGCTTGCTAGCGATTCGAAGAAAGAGCGGTACAGCGGCTGTTCGGCCAGTGAACGATGGATTAGCTCGACCGTTGAAGTTACCAATCCAAACCACCAACACATAACGCCCGATAACGCCGCAACACCAGGCGTCGTGGTATCCAGTCGAAGTGCCCGTCTTATACGGTAGATTGACCGACGGTGCCGCAGGTAAATGGATTGCCGCTTCGCTCGCGGTCAACATGTCGAGCGTAATAAACGATGCTTCGGGCGACAACATCTGGAAGCCTTCCGTCTTTGGATCATCTAGAGACGTGCGGAGCGGTTTCACTCTCCCGTTGTTCACGAGTGCCGCGTACAGCTTTCCCAGATCTTGCATTGTCACATCCACGGTTCCGAGTACTGCAGAAAGGCCGTACGGGTTGTTAGCCTTCAGTCCACGGACTTCTGCCGCGGTGAGGAAACGGTATAGCGCATCTGACCCGAGACGAGCTGCGAGAGTAACGGCCGGCAGATTGCGACTTCGAGCCAGAGCCAAGCGGGCCGGGATGGGTCCATCATAGCTGCCGTCGATGTTCTCTGGCAAATAGTTGCCGAAGCGAGCCGGGGCGTCGAACAGAAGCGAAGAAGGATTAATTAGGCCATGCTCGATCGCCAGGCCGTAGACGAATGGTTTCAGAGTTGATCCGGGCGATCGAAACTGGCGGGTGCCGTCGTTCTGGCCTGCGATCGATTGGTTCCGAAATCCGCCCGAACCAACCGAAGCAAGTACTTCCATCGACTGAGAATCAATGAGCAGCGCTGCGGCATTATCGATTCCAGCGCTAGCCCGATCACGCAAGTACTGCTGCAACTCTGTCTGGGTGGTCCTCTGCGCAATCGGATCAAGCGTCAGACGGAGATCCCCGTTTTTGCGCCCCAGAACAGCTTGAACGATATGCGGAGCGAGAAAGGGAAGCTCTTCGATCCGGCGGTAATGCAGCGGAAGATCGGCCAACGGATCATTCCAAGTGAGGCGATTCAGTCTTTCTCTGGCACGAAGCAACGATTCAGGATCAGCGCCATGAATCGGAGCGCGTTTTGCTGGGGATTGCGGAAGCACGGCCAAGGCGAGGATCTCCTGTCTGCTTAGCTCTTTTGGCTTCTTGCCAAAATAGATCAGACTGGCTGCGCCAATGCCTTCGATGTTTCTCCCGTAGGGTGCGAGGTTGAAATATGCCTCGAGTATTTCCGATTTTCGGTAGTGCCGTTCGATTTGCAGGGCGAGCAAAATCTGACGGAGCTTTCCGGGAATCGTCCGCGTATTGAGGTGATAACGGAGCCGAGCGACCTGCATCGTCAGAGTCGACGCACCTGATCGCGGTCCTCCTATGACCAGTTCAGCCGCTGCCCGAAGCAAAGAGAACGGATTGACGCCGATGTGTTGCCAATAATTGCGGTCCTCCTGCGTCATCAATGCTTCAATGAAATCTGGAGATACCTCGTCCACACTGGTTCGAATTCGATATCGCTGGTCGCTCGCCGTCGTAAGCCTGAGTAGGCCGCCCTGTCGGTCACGGACCACCGAAGAGAAGGTGATACCGTCTACCAGCAGCGGCCGCGGAAGCAGGTACCACCCACCGCCAACCAGAAGCAGGCTAATCGAAAGCAAGAGAGCGATCCGTCTTTTCATTTCGCCTCCAGCACCCCAGTTTCTCCGACCGCCTGTACTGTCCGATTGTACATAGCCTGAGCGCTTACCGGAGGTACGATGAGTTTGCCTGTAGCTGTCACTTTTGCCTGATACCGGATCTCCTTAACGGCTTTGCTTGCTGTTAGGTAGAGGATGACCCGGTCTTCACGCACATCAGAAAAGCTGGCACTTTCGCCCTCCAAATTTACGCCGCCATCTTCGTTCCGAACCACTTCAAAACCGCTCGGCAGCAAATCAACGATCGCAACATTTTCGACAGATGATCCTGTCGTGGAGCGGATTCGAATTCGGACATGAATTGTATCTCCGACATGGAGCGATCCGAGTTTTTCGCCCTTGTCGTTGACGTAATCTCGGCTCACTTCCAAGCCAGATTCTTTCGGAGCGATCGATTTTGGAAATCCGCTTTGGGTCACCTGGTAATAACCCGGGGCTGAGTTTTGGGTTGATCCGATGGCGAACTTTAATTTGGAAGTCTCGGGCGGGAGGATGACGCTACTCGAGCCCTGCAGGGGCAAAGGTTTCCAGCCGTTACTCCATCCGCTGATTTGCAGGCTGGCTTTACTGGTTGGGAGCGCGGATTGGCAAGCGGCTAACGCTCTCAAACAATATGCTGCGGACACCGTATTGAAATCGCCAGTCAGAAGCGGGCGGAAAGTTTGCTCGAACTGTTTACCCTGGATGTCGCGAAGCCTCGCCGGAAAATGGCGTGCTAAGATAGTTAGATATTGAGCGTCCTGCACGAGCGGACTTGACATTTCACTGCCAGAAGACTCGGGGTGTAGTCGGTAATAATTTATCCAATCGTTCGCTTCCCGCTGCTTCATCAGCAATTGAGCAGAAGCTGCCAGATAGACACCGGTCAGAGATTTCTTCCACTCGTCTGGGAATCGGCGATCGAGTTCGTCGTGCAGATTCACCAATTCATTCGTCATCACGAGCTCTCGCCGGGTTAAGAGGTAGATTGCCTTCGCGGTGATCTCGGCATCTTTCAAAGAATCCGGCGTCTTGGCGGTCAGGCTCTTCAAGTAATCGATCGCCTTTTCGTCCATCTCGTGCGGCAGTTTGACGCCGGCTGTTTTAGCTTCCGCAAAAAACTCCATGACATAGATGGACATCTGATCCGTGTCGTTGGATTCAACGCCGGGCCAATAGCTAAATCCCCCCTCGCTTCCCTGTCTCTCTCCGAGCGTTTTGAAATAACTCACAAAATTCGCATTGAGCTGAGAAACGGAGGGCGGTATTCCGCCTGGCTGTGTAGCCAGGAGATTGGCGAAAGCCTTGCTGGTCAGTTGCTCGGAACAATCGAATGGATAATTGTCGAGAAATTTTGCCAGTCCACTGACTAACACCGTCGGGGTAGTCGAAAGCGCGGCCGACCTCGTCAAATATTGGGGATAGAATTGTTGGTTTAGTTCGATCTCTTTCTCGCCGGCCTCCATTTTCCCGTTTTCGATCAGGGTCAATCGCGGGGTGGCTGGGCGGACGCTTAGCGTGCGCTTTCGCTGTACCGTTTCTTCGGGCAACTTCGCGGTAAACCGGAGTACGGCGTTGCCCAACGGTTCATTCACGCGAATTGGCCAACGTAGCGTTGTGCTGCCATTTTTAACCAAGTGGATGTGTTGAGTGGAATCACCGGAGCTCTTCAGCCCGCCTTCGGTCTCCAGTCGTACCTCGGTGTCAATCTGGTCTTCGCTGGCGTTCGTTAGGCTGGTGGTAGCGATAAATTCGTCACCTGGAATTACTGCCAGAGGAGCCTGCGGAGTGATGATGAGCGGTCCGTGAATTGCGGCGTCTGCCTGAGCTGAACCTTCTCCATCGATAGTGTCCGCGACCGCCATTACTCGGACACTGCCATCAAAGAAATCTGGAATGGTGTAAGTGACTTCCTGCCCTTGCTGCCCGACGTGAATGACCCCAGACCAGAAGACGACCGGTTTCTCCGTCACTCTAGAGAACGGATTCAGATTCTTGGCGACATGCTCATCCCCACCGCCCGGAGCGGAATGCGACCTCAAGCGGGAGTATTCCGGAAGCAGTGAGTCAAGCGCTTGGTGAGTTAAAACCTCCAATTGCCGCTTCCGGAAGAGCCAACCAAGCGGATCCGGCAGTTCATAGTCGCTAACCTGAAGAATGCCGATGTCCACGGCGTAAACCGCCACGTTGCAGTCGCGATCGGCCTTGATCCTGATAGTCAATTTGTCGCCGGGCTTCGCCTTCCTGGGTACCTCGAGCGAAAGATTGATTTTGCGCTGCGGCGGTATCGCTTGAAATGGAGCGACCGCATAGCTCAACGGCGTTGTGTAGATTTCGGAAGAGTTCAGACTGCGAACGAAACTGACGTTCACATATCCGGAGCCTTCAAAGTCCTTCGGAATTTCGATCGTCTGGACAGAGGTGCGGGTATTCGCACGGAACCATTTCCAGGCGAAAACGCGATTTCGCTCAATCGTAATTAAACCATATCCTTCAAACGGCGCTTCGACGCTCATCTCTAAACTATCACCAGGTGCGATCTTGTTGTTGGTGAGAACCAGCCGCAATTCGCCATCGTGATCGAGAGCGACAGCTTCCGACTTTGCGCCGGCGACGGTGTAATCCGTGGCAAACAGTTTTTGCCCATCTTCGCCAACAATTTCCAATCGGAAATTGCCGACTTGGTTTGTCGGCAGAACGTATGTGGTAGCTTGAGTCGCCAGGGAGAATGGCTCGTCGCTGAAGGTATTTTCACGAAGCACAGGTTCGTACTTGTAGGTGCCGTTATCCTGGCGAGTAAGTACCGGTTCTTTTCGCTTTTCGATAATACGCAGACGAGCGCCAGGGACAGCGACCGGTTCGGCTGAGCGATTCACCGCCAGGAGATCGATCGAGGCAGGCTGTTGAAAAGGCAGAAAAGTTAATTTCGAGTCGGTTCGATAACCGACCACAAATTCACGGTCGGAGACGATGAATCCGACGCTGGTGTGAACACTTCGGCCGCCGTCCGCTTCGAAGCCTTCGACATTCAGATCGACCCGGTAGCAGGCGTTGGCGTATTTGCTCAGGTCTGCGTTTACTTTGGCGTCGCCGTTCTCGTCTGTCTTAACGTCCTCAAGCTCTTGTTCCTCGTTGTAGTCAGGATGAGCTCGCCTCGTAGTTCGACGGATTGTAGAAGTTGAAATCCTTCCAGCGGGCTATTTTGAATCCGCCTGGATTTATTTTTTGCTTGGCGCTGACTTTGTTACCCACTGCCGGAGTGCCGAAAAGGTTTTCCAGGTGGACATTGACCGCGAGTTCGTTCGGGGACACCCAGGCATGATTCTCTGCGCCTGTTCCGACCGCCGAGATCTTCATCCGATCGGGTTGAAAATCTTCTACGTGAAAGTAGTAATCGGCGACTGAGCTCTCGTCTTTGGTGTCCAGCTGGACTGCGAGATGGTACTCGCCCGTGGAAGCGGTTTCGGGTAAATCGAATATTGTTTCGCCGAACCCGCTTACATGAACCTTCTCGACTCCGACCGATGTGTCGCTGGAGTCACGCAGATCGACTGACAACGGAACCGGACCGACTGCGTCTTTCGGCGATTTCACAATCAAACCGACGTGGACGGTTTCGCCGGGTCGATAAATGCCTCGATCAGTGAACGGAAAGACCTCGACACTCTGCTCGTCAGGGGAGGTTTCGCCAGTTATATCAAAGCGCGAGAAATCGAGCGCGTTATCGTCTCGTTCGTAAGCCAGAAAAGAGAGGTCGTCCCCTAATTGGGCGACGATCGCTACCGGTTTTCGTTCCGTCCCACTTTGGTCTGCTTCCTTTTCATCCGTTTCCTTTTCATCAAGGACCGGAGCATGGACATGCCCGTCATTGTCGGTAGTACCCTCGAACAGCGACGTTCCATTCTTCGCCAGAACGGAGACATGAACGCCGGCTACGGGCATCTGATTCTTCAATGAAGCAACAAATATTTCGCGGCTACGGTCGGAGTTTTTCTTCGCTATAATTCCGAGATCAGTGACCAACACAAAGCGCGTTTCAGTGTGCGCCTTTACCGATTCATGGGTAGTCGGATCGATAGCCCGGGGACGAATAAAGAAGAGGCCGTATTGCAGTTTGCCGTCGCTCTCCAAGTACGGGTCCAATTTGAGCGAGGTGTATTTGGCTACGCCGCTCCCTTCGTCAGCAATCTGTCGCGTTGGCCGGCTAATGACGCTGATGTTGTGCTCGTCGAAGTTGTCGCCGACGAACTCCGGCTTATCGAATGCGCCCGAGGTCTGACTGATTAGGTGGTGGATTTGGTTCGGCAGAACCTTGGCAATCTCGAACTCGATGCATTGAACGCCTCGGGAGACGACCGATAGCGTGCGCTCGCCGTTCAAGGCAAGCAGGCCGCCTGCTCCTTCGATAGCGATCTCTTCCGGCAAAGGATTGACGCTGACGATTTGCCCATAATCGTCCGACAAAAGGTATCCACCGACTGCGGGCGTTTCTTTAGCGATCCGGACGTAGAGCTGGCCCCCTTTGCTCAGCAAACATCGGAAGAGATGTTCCTTGGAGAACTGTTCTTTCTCTGCCACCGGAGTGACCGGCAGCTTTTGGGCGCTTTTGAGCGTCTCTTCGGTGATTTCATTAGCACTCGTCCAAGGCCGAACCGAATCGTTGCTGGCATTCTTCCGTTCCGGCAGCAACCAGATCTGCAGGGCCGCGGCGATATCGGACGACTTGGTGTTTACGCTGGTGGCGACCTCCAAAATCTGTTCCGAATCGCCGTTCTGGCGGCGAGCAATCGACACTTTTACTCCGTCGATGTGAAGGAAACTGTAGCGATCCGGCACAGTGACTTTGGCGATCTCGTCCTTCTCGGTCACCGACTTTCCGGTGTTGCTAGGCAAGCCCTGATGAACGGCCAGCCGCACGTAATCCGGGCGCTCCGGTAACTTGATATTGGCCGAATGCAGAAAAAACCGGCGTTGGTGGAGGTTCGGAGTAAGCTCGAATTCTTGATTCTTCTCGAAGAGATCCGAACCACCCAGCACATCAATCGAGACTTGTTTGCGAAGAAGATCGGTAGTGACCGGAAAGGTCGTTTCGATAGTGGCAACGATCTGTCGCTTGTTCGTGTCGACCGGGTCCTGATAAAACTGCGCCTGAACGATCTTCACGTCGAGCGCGCTGGTCTTAAACTCTATATCGTTCTTTTCCAATCGAATCATCTTCGACAGTTCCTCGCTGGGCAGAGAGACGCGATAAGTGGTGTTGGCCGGCCAATCCGCCGCTGGTTGGAACGTGAGAGTGCGATCTGTCGTCCACTTCCATTCTCCCGAGTGACTTGGTGTCATCACCAGCTGGACGGCTGTTCCAACCTTGCCCAGGGGAGCGGCCGATTTTACGAATTCGATCGACGCCGGCTGTGGGTGTAGATCTGGCTGAAGCGGCGTAATTGCCGGGGCATGAACGGTGAAGGTGCTGAAAGTTGGTTTTGGTTGGCTCCCGAGCACATAGAGCCAGAATGCTCCTGCAACCGCGGCAACCAGGAAGCCGGCAGTGATCCACCGATGACGGTCGAGAGTTTTTGCCGCCCGTTGACACCAGGCCGGGGGATGCCAGGAAATCTCGCCAATTAAAGGGACGAGGATGGCGCCGAAAAACCGGCGAGTGATATTCAAAATATAGGTGAAGGCACTTTGCATAAATTGTTGGCTTCATCATCAAGTACGGGGACTCGGGGATGATTCTTTCAGAAATGAGTAGCCTGATGCTCCAGCCTCAGAGGCGTGTTGGTGATTAGTGAGAGGTGATTGGTGGGTGCCTATCGGCCCGATCGGTAGGGCGAAAACCTCGGCGCCCCGGAAGCGTTTCGATTTTCTTTTGCGTGGATCGCGCCGGGTTTGAGCCGCCCGTTGCATCAATCTGTGTTGCGTCTTTTTCCTTGCGTTCCCCAGTCGGACAGGCACGAACGGCTCAAGCCGGTCCGGCTGATACCGTACCAAGCTTTCGCCCTACCGATCAGGCCAATAGGCATACCGTTCACCAATCACTTCTCACCATCGTTGAGGCCCTGAGGCTGGAGCATCAGGCTAGGTGGAGATCAGGCTACGCGGAGGTACCGATCGTTCCGTCCTTCTTTTCCGTGGGAGAATGCGGTAGCATCGGGGCCGTTATGCAGGAACGGTTCCTAGCTACTCGACGCTCGCTGCTGCACCGATTGCGGAATTTAGACGATCGAGCGGGTTGGCAGGAATTTTTTGAAACCTATTGGCGTCTGATTCATGCAGTCGCCAAGCGGTCTGGATTGGATGAATTCGAAGCGGAAGAAGTGGTCCAAGAAACGGTGATCTCGGTCGCGCGAAAAATCCCCGAGTTTCGCTATGATCCTAGCATTGGTTCGTTTCGGGGCTGGCTGCTGACCATTGCTCGCTGGCGAATCGCGGATCAATTTAGAAAACGAAATACGGAAGAGTCGGCAACTTCCGACCAAATCGCAGACTTAGCGACAGCCAACTTCGAGAGCATTTGGGCGGAGGAATGGGAAAGACATCTCCTCAGCGGCGCGCTGGCAATCCTGAAACGTAAAGTGAGCTCCGAGCAATTTCAGCTCTTCGAGTGCTATGTGATCAAAGGCTGGTCCCCCCAAAAAGTGGCAGAGGCACTCGGGGTCCGGATCAACTCGGTTTATCTTGCCAAAAACCGTCTTTCACCCATCCTGCAGGAAATTGTCGCCCGAATCGAAAAGGGGGAGTACCAACTTGGGAGTGCCGCAGATACCGGATCATGATTTGATCCGATCGATTGGGCGCGGAGCCTACGGCGAAATCTGGCTGGCCACGACTCTGACCGGAGCGTTTCGAGCGGTGAAGGTCTTGTTTCCTGACGCGGAAACCAGCTACCGGGAGTTCGACGGGCTGCGAACCTTTGAGCCGATTTCGCGAAATCATCCTGGTTTTGTTAACATTTACCACGTCGGGCGAGGTGACGGGTTCCTTTATTATACGATGGAGCCAGCGGACGATTGCGTCAGCGGTCAACAGATCGATCAACTGAACTATCGGCCTCGGACACTGGCCAGCGATTTACAGCACGGACCGCCGTTTGCCGGCCGAGCGTTGCATCGAACTCGGCATCATTCTAGGCGATGCGCTTGGTTACATGCACGAACGGAAACTAACCCATCGTGACATCAAGCCTTCCAATGTCATTTTCGTAAATGGACAACCAAAGTTAGCCGATATCGGCTTGGTCGCAGCGGCAGGCCGTCGAACCTATGTGGGAACGGAGGGATATGTTCCACCGGAAGGACCCGGCTCGCCGGATGCCGATGTCTACGCGCTCGGCAAGGTTTTGTACGAGGCGGCTACTGGAAAGGATCGTCTCGATTTTCCGGAGATTCCCACAAATCTGCCCGAATTACCGGACAGAGAGAAGGTCGTAGCGCTCAACTCGGTGCTTTTGAAGGCCTGCGCCCGGGAATCGAAGCAACGGTTCGCGTCCGCGAGTCAATTCGTGCAAGCGCTTCGCTCGATCGAAAGTCAACCGGTTGCAAAACCTCGCAACCGAATTGGGCATCCGGGCGTGCTTGTTGCCGCGGTTCTCGGTGCCTTGGCGCTGATTAGTTTGCCGGTTTGGGTGCATCCGCCTCAACCGAATCCGCCCGTGACTCCCACGCCGGCGCCAACTATCGCGCGGTTGCCGACAGCTACGCCGCTACCAACTCCAGAGAAGCTCAAGACTGGTGTCGTGCAGATCGAGAGCAACCCGACCGGTGCGCAAGTCTGGAGCGGTGAAAAACTTCTTGGTGTAACGCCACTTCTGTTATCCGAAATGCCAATCGGCCCAGTCAGGTTCCAACTGAAACTCCAACGATACCTCTACAGCGAAGTCAGCGGTCAGCTTGAACCTGACCAGACTCTGCCGCTCTCAGACGATCTGCAGATCGCGAAGGCGCCGGTGAGCGGCCGCGCCTGGACCAACACCATCGGAATGAAATTCGTTCCGGTTGGCGATCTGTTATTTGCAATCTGGGATACGCGTATCCGGGATTTCGCAGAATTCGTGCACGATACGAGCTACCAGCTTACAGGGCCCATGGAAAGTATCTCGGGTGGCGTGCAAGGCCAACACGGCAAGACTTGGGATGATCCAGGGTTTGCCCAGACACAAGATCATCCAGTGGTTGGAGTCAGCTGGAAAGACGCGATGGAATTCTGCTCCTGGTTAACTCAAAAGGAACGCAATATCGGGCTGCTCCAAGAAGGACAATATTATCGGCTGCCGACAGATCAGGAATGGAGCCGGGCGGCAGGCATCGAGCACGAGGAAGGCTCAACTCCGGAGGAGCGTTCCGGACACCCGCTCGATCTATATCCGTGGGGGAATGGTTTTCCGCCGCCAGCCGGAGCCGGCAACTATGCCGGGTCCGAAATGCGGGGAGCCGATTGGCCGGCCAACTGGCGATTCATCCAAAATTACAGCGACGGATTCACTCGAACCTCTCCGGTCGGATCCTTCAAGCCGAACGCAATCGGGATATACGATCTCGGCGGAAATGTTTGGCAATGGTGCATGGACAAATTCTCTTCCAACGGAGATTCGCGGGTTTTACGCGGCGCGTCCTGGGCGAACGCAGATCCTGCTCTGCTCAAGACAAATCGCCGGATCGATGATTTGGTAGATAGCCGGACTGATTGCTATGGTTTTCGCTGCGTTCTGCAGACTCCGGTTTACGGTATCGCTACGATTCGATCGGAACCAAATGGGGCGATGGTGACATTGAACGGAAAAGAGGTGGGACGCACGCCGCTCGTACTAGAAAACGTTGCCCCCGGTCCGGCAAAGTTCGAGGTACGGCTGAATGGCTACAAGACGGAATTCGTCGACCGGAATATTGAAGCGCGCCAAGATCTGGATCTGCCGCTTTTTAAGTTAGTGCCGGTGCAATGGCCGGCGCACGATCAGCCATGGACGAATTCGCTCGGGATGAAGTTTGTTTCAGTCGAACGTCTACTGGTTTCGGTCTGGGATACCCGCGTCTCGGATTTCCGGAGTTATTGCCGCGCTGTGAATCGTGGTATGCCGGTCCCCGGTTTTGCCCAAGCTGAGGACGAGCCGGTCGTGCTAATCAACCGATCCGATGCGGAAGGATTCTGCGACTGGCTAACTCAAAAGGAACGCGCGGAGGGACTGATTCGTCCTAATGATCAATATCGGTTACCGAAGGATGTTGAGTGGAGTCAGTTTGCAGGCTTGCTCGAGGAGCGAGGTTTATCTCCCGCAGCGCGCGATTCCCGAGATCAAAAACGTTATCCTTGGGGCGAAAATTGGCCTCCGCCATCTGATGTGGGCAATCTTGGGAATCCACCAGACCTACGCAACGTAAAGCGCCGTTATCCGCACACTTCTCCGGTAGGCGCCTTTCCGCCAAACCAATTCGGGATTTACGACTTCACCGGAAATGTTTGGCAATGGTGCTCCGACGCTTACGGCGGATCCAGTACGTTCGCCAGCTTCGGCGTATTACGCGGTGGATCCTGGAACACCTATGGAGTGCGACTGTTGCTGACTTCGTATCGAAACGTGGTTGCTCCCAGCGACCGTGATCCGACCTATGGTTTTCGGTGTGTTCTCGAATTGGGAGAGTAGCGAGCTGAAAATACGGGATATCAGAACATAGGAGCCGGGATTGGAAGCGGTTCGGCGTCTCGCGCTTGGGTCAAAAGGCTGATACCTGGTTCTCCGCCCCGGAGGGGCCCGACGAAAGTAGCCCAGCAGTTTATTGCTGGGTAAAGGTTATAAAACGGGTCCGTCCCGCACGGGACGATCGAACCACCGCATGGGCTTGTAAGGTCACATTGGAAGCCAATAACTGAACGTTTCGATCGTCCCTGGGGGGCGTCGGACTTCGTGATGTTTTTTCCGCTTTTTTTTGGCGGAGGGAGACGGTAAAGGGGAGGATTGCGATGAGCTTTGAGGTAAGCTGTATTTTCCGTGAAGGGATTGTGGGTAGGTGAGAGCCTTTTTGTTTTCTTAGGAGTTTGTGAGGTTAAAGGTCTAGCAGATAGTTGCATTGGGTTGAATTTTTGCAAGCGCGTAGATGAAGTGTTGAAAGCCGAACGTGTGTTTGATAAAACCAAAAGCCCTTCAGCTACCGTTTGGCGCCGAGTTGCAACCACTGTCCGTGGGGTGTTGATGCGTTTTTTGATTAAATAACGCATGTGTGCGCAAGCGTTGCCTATGGCTGTTGCGATGTTTTGGTCCACTAGCACTGACTTGGATCGGACGGGGAGGATAATAGATTTTGGTGCCAAGGCTCTTTTCCAGCTCATAGGCTTTGGGTCGCTCTCATAGCCACAATCGACGACCACTTCCTTTACTGCTCCTAACTCGGGAGCGAGTTGCTCAAGGACTTGGTTCAATAACTCCGCGTCGCCCCCTTTGGCACTGACGGCATTAGTTACAATCAGGCCTGCACCTTGGATATCGACTCCAATTTGGGCGTTATAGCCAATGACTGTACCTGCCCCTTTACGGTGTAAGATCCCACAGTCTGGATCGGTCAAATTCATCCGTACCTCCTTGGCCTGGCTCTGACGACCGCTCTGGGCTAATTGCTCTTTTTCGGCTTGCTGCTGGGCTTCTCGTTGCTTGATGCGCTCTAGAGCTTCTTTGATGGCCTTACGGCGCTTTTGCCCATCGGCTAACTCCGCTGGCAAGCCTTCAGTCTCTGCTTCGCCCTCTTCAGCTTGATCAGCCGCTTCCCCTCGTTGGATCAGCTCGCTAATGAGCTCTTCGACTCGAGCCCTTTCTTGCTCTAATTGCTCCCGCGTGCTGAAGCGATGGCGATTGGCGTTGGCTTCCAGTCGCGTTCCATCCACTGCTAGCTTGCCCACTCGAACCAATCCTAATTCCGCGCCAACAATAACACGCTACGGAAACACTCTCGAAATAACGCTCCGTTCTCTCGCCGAAACTTCGCGATGGTATCGTGATCCGGATGGGTGTTGCCACACAAGTAACGCACCGAAAGGCTTTCGTAACTGAGTTGTTCGATGCGCCGGGAAGAAAATACTCCTCGCGCATAAGCGTAAATCAGTAAGCCCAACATCATTCCAGGCGGATACTGCGCACTACCGCTACCCCGCTCATTGGTACAAGCTAGCCGTAGATCGCATTGATCGACCGCCTCCGCTATCAAGCGCGCCAAATCATCCTTTGCCACCCAATCTCGCAAATCGACCGGCAACAACATCGGCGTCTGCCGATCAATGACTACATATCGCTCTGGCATCCACCTTTTTACCAGATCTGCTACCCAATTGAAAAGTCCGACAAGCCCCGGCGGGACGGGGCCGTCTTTATAACCTTTTCCCAGCACTTTGCTGGGCTACTTTCATCCCGCCCCTACGGGGCAGAGAACGAGACACGAGCTTCACTGCATCGATCTTCCCGTCTCTCAACCTTGCATGCCTTCGCGTCTTTGCGTCTTTGCGTGAGGTTTTAATCCCGCGTCCTCCCAAGAGACAAGAATTCGAACCTGTGTAATACAAAGGGCGGAGTCCCCTGTGGAAATCATTCAGGCCGAACCAAAATCATTTTCCGAGCGGTTACATCCCGTGATCGCGAATTGGTTTCTCGCCAAGTTTCAAAGATTCACGCATGCCCAACAGCTGTGCATCCCAGCGATTCTGCAGAAAAGGTCGGTTCTGTTGAGTTCCCCAACCGGAAGCGGGAAAACGCTGGCTGCCTTTCTTGGAATTATTGATTTCATTCTTCGGGAGGTTGAACAGCCAAATCGCAAGACGAGATCGGGCGTACGGGCAATCTACATCTCGCCGCTGCGGGCTTTGGCTTACGATATTCAAAAGAACCTTACCAGCCCGCTCGAAGAGATGGGGCTGCAAACGAGGATCCGGGTTGCACTTCGAACCGGCGATACCAAGCTGGCTGCCCGTCGAAAAATTCGGCAGACTCCGCCTCACATTCTGCTGATCACGCCCGAAAGCTTGGCGATCATTCTCAGCCAGAAGAGCTATCATGATTTGCTCAGCTCCTGCAGATACATCGTGGTCGACGAACTTCACGCGATTGCGGAAAACAAACGCGGCATGGACCTCATGCTTTCGCTGGAACGACTACAGGCTATCTGCGCGGAACCACTTTGTCGGATCGGCCTATCAGCGACCGTCGCTCCGCTTGAGCGAATGGCCGAATTTCTCGTTGGCCCGAATCGGGATTGTCTGATCGCGGAAGCACAGGTCGAGCGGAAGCAGATTGTCGAAGTCTTCTCGCCAATTCGCAAACAGCCTTATCCTCCAGCCGGCTACACCGGGACTCGTTTGCTGGAAGAATTGGCCAAGCTCGTCCAAAAGCATCAATCGGTGCTGATCTTTTGTAATACTCGCTCCGGCGCGGAAACCATCGGTATTCGGCTCAAGCAGACTCTTCCGGAGCTCGCTTCCCAAATTGAAACCCACCATTCCTCATTGGATCGGAGCGTACGCCTGTTGGTCGAAGACCGTCTAAAGAATGGGGAGCTTCGTGCGGTGGTCTGTTCGACCAGCCTGGAAATGGGCATCGATATCGGAGCCATCGATCTCGTGATCATGGTTTCAACGCCAAAAGGGATTTCCCGCACGCTTCAGCGCATCGGCCGGTCAGGGCATTCCATCCATCAAACCAGCTATGGCGTGTTAGCAGCAACTAACATCAACGATCTGGTGGAATGCACCGTGACGGCGAGTCTGGCCCGGCAACGCCGCTTGGACCCGGTGCGAATATTGGAAAAGTGCAACGACGTCATCGCCCAACATATCGTGGGGATGGCTATGTCGGGTCCGATCCATCAAGAGGAAATACTGAATGTGCTTCGGCGTTCTTGGCCATGTCGCGATCTCTCCGAAGAAACCTTCGAGCGAATTCTCCGATATCTGGAAGGAGGAGGGAAGGCGTTGGGTCCGCGGTACAGCACGCTCTTCGGGAAGATCGTGGTGGACGACGGATGGGTGCACGTTCCTTCCCGGGCGGTAGAACGACAGTATTTGCTGAACGTCGGTACGATTCCGGCCGAAGGAATGGTGACGGTTTTTCTTGGCCGAAGGAAGCTAGGCCAAGTCGAAGAAGGCTTTATGAAGCGGTTGGCGATCGGCGATCGCTTTGTGCTGGCAGGCCGAATCGTTCAATTGGTCGAAGCGGGTGTAGTTCACGCCAGAGTCATCCTATCGAAGGGCGAAGGTCCGATCGTCCCAACCTGGAATGCCAACAAGATGCCGCTCACGTCTGGCATCGCTCAGGAGGTCGTGCTTCTTCGATCTGAGATCGATCGACGGCTGGAAGAGAATGATCCGAACTTATCCGAGTGGTTGATCGAAGCCTATGAAATCAGTTCGGCCAACGCGGAAGCCATCATCAATCATTTTCGCGCACAACGCCGTTGCTCGCGCGTACCCGTCACTGGGATTTTTCTCGTCGAACTATATGTGAGCGAAGAAGGGCTCCTGAACTACTTCTTTCACTCGCTCATCGGCCGCAGCGGAAACGACGCGCTCTCGCGCATTATCTCGTTTCGAGTGAAACAGCTGGTTGGCGGAAACGCTATGGTGACAATCGACGACTACGGGTTTTTACTGACCTTGCGTCCATTTCAACGTCTATCGAAGGCGCAGCTGCAGAGTCTTTTTCGGCCGGAATCGATCTCCGACGATTTAAAGGTTGCCCTCCGTGATTCGGAGTTGGTGCGCTGGCAATTTCGAGGAGTAGCCCAAACCGGTCTAATGGTTCCTCGCAATCGTCCGGACGTGGAGACAAGAGTCAAACAGATCCATTGGAGTGCAGAAATTCTGTTCCGGGTCCTGCAAGAGCACGAGCCGAACCATCCGTTATTGGAGGAAGCATACCGGCAAGCGGAATATACATTCTTGGACGCTGAACGAGCCTTCCGATTTGTTGAAGAGGTTCAAACTTACGACTGGGATGTGCGGGAGGTGCAGACTGTGAGCCCATTCGCATTTGGTATGTATGTCAGCCAGATCAAGGAGGCGATGCTTCACGAGGACCCCGAGACCGCGATCGAACGGTTGTACCATCGAATGTATGGGCGGGTTGAAGACCCGATAAGAAATGACAAATGACAGATGACAGATGACAAATTTGGAAAGCCTATCCCGGAGGGATTCAATGAAAGTAGCCCAGCAATTTATTGCTGGGAATTAAAGCAAAGACGGTCCCGTCCCGCCAGGGACGATCGAAACTTTCTGTTATTGGCCCCATTGCGATTTCACGGGCCAATGCGGTGGTCGATCGTCCCTGCGGGACGGACCCGTTTTATAACGTTTACCCAGCCCCGCGGCCGCGCATACGCGTCAACATAAGAATTGGTTTGCCTGCTCCATCGCCGGGAGGGCGCGCGTCCCCGCGCGCCGAGAAAACGATCTCTAACCTGGGGGACGCAATTTAACCCTTGGAATACAAACGCGCTTGGGTCCGGCCACAACGGATCGCGGGGACGCGATCCCTCCCCGTGTCGGGTCACGCGGCCGCGCATCCGCGTCAACTTAAGAATGGTTTGCCTGCTCCATCGCCGGGAGGGCGCGCGTCCCCGCGCGCCGAGAAAACGATCTCTAACCTGGGGGACGCAATTTAACCCTTGGTATACAAACGCGCTTGGGTCCGGCCACAAGGGATCGCGGGGACGCGATCCCTCCCCGCGTTGGGTCACGCGGCCGCGGGGCTGGGCTACTTTCGTTGGATCCCTCCCGCGGGATAGGATCAGAGCTTCGAATTGCGTGATGAGCCATTCTAGATAGTTGCCAACGCCTTACAACGTAGGCAGTTAAAAATCGCTCGCGCCCCTTAGCTAGTCGCTGGTAATTCCAATGAAATCTGGGTCGCGTCGGTTGCGGAGACCGTCGCGTTGATCCGTGCACCGGTTTGAACCATGGGCGCATTTTCGGGAGCAATTGCCACCTTGGTATTCAGTTGGTAGGGCGGACGATTGGCTACATGCACTTCCAGCAAAAGGTTCATCAGCTTGAAACGTCCGGCCGGTTCGGCTTCGACCGCGTCTAATACTATCGCGGTAGCTTGAGCGGGTTGCCCGGCGAGGCCACCAGGTGCTGCCGGAGACGATACCGGACGCGGTTGGACGTTCAGGCCAGTCGACTCGACTGCGACCCTTTGCAGATCGTTCGGATCAAAACGGACTTGGATTTTCGAACCTGGCTGAAAGGCAGCAAGCGAAAGACGCGAGACGATCAGTTTGGTGTTCGCCTCAAAACCGGTACGAGATTGGGGCTGAACGAATAACCGAAGAGCGACTCGCGGATTGTCGTTCACCGTGACTCCAGTGTCGGAAATGCTGAGAACTTCAGCGACGGCTGACTCTCCGTTACGCAGCAGCGCCTGGCGCTGCCCGCTCTCGCGCATCATCCGAAGGAAGAATCGCGCAACGAAAAAGATCACTGTCGCAGTAAGCAAAAGCGGGAGAATGACCGACAAGAGAATGATTATAAGCATAGTAAAATCGGCAGGTGTGGTCTCAGCCTGTTACGCGGTGCGGGTAACAGGGTCAAGTATGGTCGCATGGGAGTCTTTCGGGCCCAGCCGGCTGACCGCCGAATGGAGCGCCTGGATTGCATCGATCAGAGCCTCGAATTGGGCAACGAGCCACTCGCGTCGCGCTGAGTCTGAGACAGAATTGGCCGAGGAATCAGTGAGGCCGATAGTTTTCTCTCGATGCAATCGTTCTTTCCAACGCTTCAAATCCGGCGACGGAATTTTTGACTCGTCCGAAGGAATTGCTGCAGCCAGCTTTTCGAGGAAATCCGCCAGGTTCATTCCGAGGTCTCGGAGGTTGTCAGACGGGTTCCCGTGCTGCGTCTGATTTTCCACGATTGACGAGAGAATCTGAAAAATGTCACGCGCGTCGTTAATCGCGGCCAGAAACGATTCAACTTCACCCCCCAGGTGAGTCGGTTCACTCAATACTCGTTGACCGGCGGTCGCAGCGTTCGCTAGTGCCAGACCCGCTTTTCGTTGGAGCGGCCGCCACGTTTTTTCTCCTTTGTCGTCTCTTGACGGTTCGATCAGGGTAGACCGGAGAAAATTGGCGTTTGCCCTAAGTGCCGCCGCGAGCTGACCAGGTAGTTTTTGCTTTTCCCAGACCGGGAAAAGTACATACCCGCCGACGACCGCTAAGAATCCGCCGATAAAAGTGTGGAGCACGCGCAAGAGGCTGGTCTCCCAGTCGGCGGAGTGGCCAACGTCCAGCATGACCATGATCATCGGGGTGAGAGCCAGGGTGTATAAGCCGTAATTAATCGGTCGGACGGAGAGCGCGGCAAAAGCAAGCACGGGCAGAATCGCAATCAGGATGACTTCTTCTTGAATTGTTAAAGAAAGAGCGGCAGCTATCAATCCCCCTAAAACAGTTCCAGTGACTCGCAGCACAGCCCGCTGGAGTGTTCCTCCGAAATTGGGTTTCAGGATAAATAAGATCGTTACGGCAATCCAGTATCCACGGGGAAGGTGCAGAACGGTGGCGAGGGTCTGACCCAATGCGGCGATCAATCCGAGTCGCAAAGCATGACGGAAACCCTCGGATTCGAACGACAGGTTGCTCCTGATTGGTCTCCAAAAACGAAACGGTTTAATTTCCGGTTCGGAGCTGACGTCCGAAGGCGTCTCCTTTTCGTCTCGATGCGATTCCAGATTTCCAATTAACTTCCTTGCTTTCCGGATCTGCCTGACAAGGTTTCGGGCAGTGCTTTCCAGTTCGGGATTTGCAAAGGGTTGTGCCTGTCCGCTTGTTCCATGCACGAACAACGCTTCCAGTCTTTCCTCCGCCTTTTTCAGCGCGGCGTCCGCTTGGACTGAGTCCAAGGTTCGACCTCGTTTCGGGATGGAGCGGGCCAAGTCGCGAACGATCGCGACGAGATCAGCCGTGAGGGCATGCAATTCGTTAATGATCTCGGCGCGTTGACTCTCGTCGAGTCGAATAACGAGTTGGCGTAGCGCAACCACAGATCCGCCAATTCTATCGAGTAACTCGATAGAATGAAGCAGCTGAACGCTTCGAGTACTCGGACCGGCTCGCCGGGCACGGATTGCTCCCCAAATCCTTCGGGTGTTTTCAAGCTCAGTGATGAATGAGTCGAATGCCAGGGCGAAGCTAAGGTTATTAACCGGTCTGCCGCCGGATGAGCTGCCCGACCAGAACGCATCCAGAAGTTCAGCAAGTTTCAGATAACTTTTTTGCAGAGCCTCGAAAACCGGGGACGCGGCTTGGAGAGGCCAAAGAGCCAATGAGAGCAATGTCGCCCAGAGCGCGCCCAGACAGCAGAGGCCGGTACGGATCCAAAATTCGCCAGGCGTGGACAAGGCAACGCTCACGATAAATGTGGTTGAGCTCATCAACCCTGCTTGGGCCGCCGTATTTCCGACTACCCCAAGAAAACCCGCCACCGACAGCCAAACAAAGATGCCTATGATGTGTGTGATGCTCGATTGAGATGCCCAGGCGCCAACGACAAAGGCGGCAATGATGGCAAGCGAGGAGATGACCATGGAGATGGTTCTCTCCCGATAGGTTCCGCCCGTGTCGCACAGCAAAACCCAAAAAGTGATTAATGCGGTGAGTACGCCCCAAGAAATGTGGTTTTGAGCCCAGCTGATCACGATCGGCACGAATATCCCGATCGCCATACGCAAGCCTTCTGCGATCTCCGGGCGCGGGGAATCGACGCTCGTGTGCCAGGTAACAAACGCGTCCCAGATGCGTCCCAGCCGGCCCGCATTTCGAAGAGACGGAGAAGCAGTCATCTCGCGAAGTTTATCAGTGCAATCCTGATCGCGAACAATGCCAAAGAGCGGATTGCTGCGGTGGAGAACGGCGAGATTTGTGGAATTCCGGCTTTGACAACGGGAGCGGATGGGTTTAGATCGATCTAATCAACGATAGGCTTTTCGCCCGTTTTCGGACGATTTTCCCTAGGTAAAGTTTATTGGATCGATTTTTTTGTATGCCCCCCGGCGCCGCTATTTCAACCCCGCAATCGCGAATCACCCTCAACGATATCGCAGAACATGCCGGAGTCTCTCGCGCAACCGTTTCGCTAGTCTTGCGCAACATCCCATCCGTCGCAGCCGGCACCCGACGACGGGTCCAAAACAGCATGCGGGAACTCGGCTATGTTTATAATCGCGCTGCAGCCAGCCTCCGGACCCAGCGATCACACGCGATCGGATTAATCGTTTCCGATATCGCGAATCCATTTTTCGCCGAAGTCATCGTTGCTATCGAACGCCGGCTCGATCTTGCGGGCTATGTAACTCTTCTTGGCAATACATCCGAAGACGCGGAAAAAGAGAATCGGGTCTGGAGAACCATGCACGAGTTTCCGGCAGATGGTTTACTGATTTGTCCAACTTTACGACCAGACGACGAACCTGGCCCAGCGCCGGGCGTTCCAACCGTCGCGTTCGCTAGATTTCTTTCCGGTGTCGACTTTGTGGGGGCGGATAATGCAGCTGGCGCAGAAATGGCGGTGAAACACTTGCGGTCCATTGGCCACCGGCGAATCGCGTTTTTAGGAGGGAACCCTCAGCGATCGACTGGGCGGGAGCGCTATCGCGGTTATGTGGCGGCTCTCCAATCATTTGGACAGACTGTTAATGAGTCGCTCGTGGTTCCCACGCTCCCGAATCGAGCGGGCGGCCGTGAAGGATTAAGCCGGCTGTTGGAACAAGCAGAAGCCCCGACCGCCGCCCTTTGCTTCAACGATGTGGTAGCTCTCGGAGCCATCGAGGCGTTGTACCAGCATCGGAAAACACCTGGCGTGAACTTCGGCATCGTCGGCTTCAATAACATCGCGGAAGCGGCCCAGAGCCATCCCGGTTTGACCACCATCGATACCTCTCCGGCGAATTTGGGTGAAGCGGCTGCAGATCTGCTTCTTCAGCGGATCGCAGCGCCCGACGCGCCGATTCGGCGAATTATTCTAGAACCACGTTTGATCGTCCGAGCATCATGCGGTGCTCAGGCGTCTTCCCTTGGTTCCTCCGGCAGGTCTTTGCGCGCCGCCGATCGTGAGGATCCGACCTCGCCCCACAGACAGGTATGAGCGTCAACATAAGAGGAACGATATGTGCCCAGAGTCGTCCCGGCTTGTCCGCCGTAGCCAGGAGGGCGAAGGAGGAAGGGACTCAATGAAAGTAGCCCAGTACGAAGTGCTGGGATGGCGTTCAAAAAAAGGGACCCGTCCCGGACGGGACGATCGAGGGTTGCTTACGCTGGTGAAGCTGCATACGAGAGAACCAGGGGCCAGGACACTTCTATCGTCCCTGCCGGGACGGACGTCTTTTTTGCATTATTTCCCAGCACTTCGTACTGGGCTACTTTCATTGAGTCCCTTCCTCCTTCGCCCTCCTGGCTACGGCGCACAAGCCGGGACCAATCCTCTGCGGATGCTTCTAAGCCTTCTGTTGAAGCAGATGCACGGACGCGGCGACGCGGTCGGACAAGAGTCAATCCCTCCCAGAAAATGAGCACTAAACAAGAAAAACTACGTTGGGGTTTGATTGGTGCGAGCGACATCGCTGAAACCCGGATGATTCCCGCTATTAATGCCCAGCCCGATAGCATGGTGCACTCGGTGGTAAGCGGAAACGCTGAATACGCCAAATTGTACGCAAAGAAAAACTCGATTCCCAAGGCGCACCAGAATCTGGAGACGTTCCTGGCGGATCCCAATCTCGACATTGTGTACATCAGCAGCACGAACGAAAAACACCTGGAACAAGCGTTGTCGGCTATTCGGGCGCGCAAGCCGGTCCTCTGCGAGAAACCCTTGGCTTTGAACCTGACGGATGCGCGGGAGATGGTGACCGCCGCCGCTCGAGCAGGGCTACCGTTCGGTACTAATCATCATTTGCGCTGTGCGCCGACCCATCGAACCCTGCGGCGACTCGTTCAGGAAGGCGCCATCGGCCAACCTCTCGCGGCCAGGGTTTTTCATGCTGTATACCTTCCGCCTCGGCTCCAAGGATGGCGCTTGGATAATCCTGCCGCCGGTGCCGGAGTAACCCTCGACATCACTGTGCATGATGCTGACACACTGCATTTCGTTCTCGGTGTGCGAGCCGAAGAGGTCATCGCCCAATCAGTGAGCCAAGGACTTGGCCAAGGCGGAGTGGAGGACACCATCATGGGCGTCATCCGTTTCGAAGGAAATATTCTGGCGCAGTTTCATGATTCTTTCACCATCCGCCACACTTCGACCGGCCTGGAAATTCATGGCACCGAGGGATCCTTACTGGCGACCGACGTAATGACGCAAGAACCGGTCGGACGAATCGTGCTCCGTCGCGGAACCGACGTGACGGAGATTGATCCTGGTCCTCGCGAAGACCTTTACTCATTCGCGGCGCAGCATTTCAATGCTGCCGCCCAAGGAGAGGGTCATCCCGCCGCAACCGGAGAGGATGGAATCCGATCTTTGGCCGTCGCCTTAGCGGCCGTAGAATCAATCAAAACCGGCCAACGCGTGAAGGTACATTATGACGTGTGACGGCCTTTCGCTCTCGTCATCGGAACGTGACGACACCCCCCTGACCGGGAGGGCGCGTGTCCCCGCGCGCCGCGGATCGCGAGGACGCGATCCCTCCCGCGCTTGACGCTTTATGCCGCGATCCAAGCTGATTTCTTTTGAACAAATTGGTGGTCTGATTCCGAACGAGGCAGTCGTCACGGTCAGCTCGTCCAGCGGTCTCGGGTGTCCGGATGCCACTCTCCGGGCAATTGGAGAGCACTACGCGGAGCATGGCTCGCCCAAAAATCTGACCACCCTGCATCCCATCGCTGCCGGAGACATGTATGGAATAGCTGGCATTGACCACTTGGCGCGACCGGGACTTCTGAAGCGCGTCTTGGCCGGCTCATTGCCGAGCGGGCCTTCGTCACTCCCGAGTCCGAAAATCTGGCAAATGATCTTCGATGAACAGGTGGAGGCGTATAACCTGCCCAGCGGTATCCTATTTCATATGCATCGCGAGGCTGCTGCGGGCCGCCCCGGCATATTGACCAAGGTCGGGTTGGACACATTCGTCGATCCGAGGCGCCAAGGTAGTGCGATGAACGAGCGGTCGCCCCGAGATGTCGTGAAGGTAGTCGAATTCGAGGGCGAAGAGTGGCTGTTTTTCAAATCGATCATACCCCAGGTGGCAATTATTCGGGCGACCACGGCCGATGAGAAAGGCAATCTCACGATGGAACATGAAGGTGCGTATTTGGGCGTATTAGATCAGGCGCTCGCGGTACGCAATCACGGAGGGATAGTGATCGCTCAGGTCAAACGTGTCGCAGCATATGGGACTCTGAAACCGCAGGATGTGAAAGTTCCGGGAATCCTGGTTGACTATATTGTAGTCGATCCAGAACAGCGGCAGACCACGCAGACCGATTATGATCCGGCGATCAGTGGTGAGATTTTCCGACCGCTGGACGCGTTCGAACCGGTAGATTGGAACGTCGACAAAGTAATCGCCCGGCGGGCAGCGTTAGAGTTGCACCGAGATGACATCGTCAACTTGGGCTTTGGCATCAGCGCTCTGGTCCCCCGAATCGTCTTAGAGGAGGGGAAACACCGCGATGTGACTTGGGTGATAGAACAAGGGCCGGTGGGCGGTGTGCCGCTTCTTGGATTTGCCTTCGGCTGTGCGTCCAATGCGGATGCTATTCTGGCATCGCCCGACCAATTCACGCTGTATCAAGGAGCAGGGTTCGACCGCAGTTTTCTATCGTTTCTTCAGGTCGATGGGGACGGCAGCGTGAACGTGTCCCGCTTGGCGGCACGACCGCATGTGACTGCAGGCGCCGGTGGGTTTATCGATATCACTGCGGCTGCCAAAGCCATTGTCTTTTGTGGGTATTTCACTGCAGGCGGATTAGATCTCAGGCTCGAGAATGGCCGGCTGCGAATCGCGAAAGAGGGGAAAAACCGGAAGTTTGTATCGGAAGTGGAACATGTCACGTTCAGTGGACGTCGGGCCCGAGAGAATGGGCAGAAAGTCATTTATGTTACCGAGCGTTGCGTGCTGCGCTTGGGAAACGAGGGCCTCGAAGTATTTGAAATCGCCCCTGGAATCGATTTGCAACGAGACGTTCTGGAACAGACCGATACTCCACTGCGAGTAGCGAAGGATCTAAAGGTCATGGAGGAACGGCTATTTCGGCCGGAACCTTTCGGCCTGGAACTCGGACCGGAGCCCTAATTTTTTCAAGTATGACGTCGGTTCCCCCCATTGTCTTTACTCCGGCAGAGGCGAATACGCTGGCTGCGATCCTGGAACGTCTCTTCCCGGCCGATGAAAATGGGCCGGGAGCGACTGAAATCGGTGTGCTCGAGTACTTGGATCGAGCATTAAGCGGCCCTTACGCGGAAGCCCGCGACACTTATCGGCTCGGCTTGTTCGCGATTGATCAGGCGAGCGTGAACCGGTTTCAAACCGGCTTCGCCCACGCGTCGGTGAATCAGCAAGATGCCCTGTTGGCTGAATTGGAGGAAGGCAGCGTCAAAGAGTTCAGCGCGGTAGCTCCAAAAGAGTTTTTCGAGCTCGTCAGGACGCACCTACAGGAAGGTTTATTCTCCGACCCGTGGTACGGCGGTAACCGCAACAAGGCAGGCTGGAGAGTTCTGGGACATCCTGGTGTTTGGCTGGAGAACAGTGCGGAAGAAAATCTCTGCTCGGAAGCGGTCGACAAAGGGGGCGTGATCCAATCGTTAGCGGATATCGAGCTGCCAAAACCGAAATCATCGCGTATCCCGAACTATAATCCGCAACGCGGCTCTGCCGATCCCCTATCGGACGTTGACATAATATTGGTGGGAGCGGGATCGATGGGGTCGATTGTCGCGCCGATATTCGCGAAATCGGGACTGAAAGTGATTGCGTTTGAGCCGGGACCATTTCGGACCCAAGTCGATTATCTGCCTGATGAACTGGGGGCAGCTTATTACTGCCGAGCAACCATGGGGCCGAAGTTTGCCAACGAGATTCCCCGCTGGCGGCGGAACGAAGGCGAACCGACTGCAGCCGCAACCTTCTCGCTTGGCCGCATGATGAACAGCGTTGGAGGCTCAGTGATTCATTACGGAGCGTGGTTGCGCCGATTTCATCCCCACCATTTCCGGACGCTCTCTCACGTCAAGGAGCGATGGGGGACGACGGTTCTTCCAGAAGGTTGTCGATTGGCGGATTGGCCGGTCTCCTATGAGGAACTTGAACCGTTTTATACCCGGCTGGAACACGAGATCGGGGTTGCCGGCGACGAGACAAATCCATTTCTCTCGCGGAGCAAGCCATTGCCGATGCCGCCAATGCGCCCATTTCGTCTAGGGAACTTTTTCAGTGATGCCACGCGCCAGATGGGGCTGCATCCACATCCCGTCGCCGTCGGAGTCAACACCCTACCGTATGGTGGGAGACCTGCGACGACCAACAGCGCCTGGAGCAATGGATTCGGATCCTGCACCGGAGACAAATGGGATCCATCTCTCACTGCGATTCCGGAAGCCCTCGCAACCGGCAATCTTGATTTGCGCACGGGCTGCCGCGTGATCCGGATTCTCACGGATCGTGACGGACATGCTAGTGGGGTTGAATACATTGATCCACTAGGCCGACGGAAAATCCAAGAGGCGCGCACAGTCATTCTTTGCGCTTATACCTTCGAAAATTTGCGGCTCTTGTTTCTGTCCGGAGACGGTTCGCATCCAAACGGTCTGGGAAATAATTCCCATCAGCTCGGTCGCTATTTCATGACCAAGATGTTCGCGCACGTTGACGGCTTTTTCCCGGAGATCAATTTCAATCGCCATACCGGTCCGGCTGCGCAGGGCGTTGTCCTCGATGACTTTTTGGCGGCGGACTTCGAATCCGTCCAACACGGGTTTATCGGTGGCGCTACTTTAGGTGCCGAGCAACAATTCTTGCCGATTCAGATCAGCCGCGAAGCATTGCCACCGAGCGTGCGGCGTTGGGGTAAACCCTACAAAGATCATCTCCGGCAATGGCAGCACTTTGGGGTGGTGCGGATCCAGCCCGACACACTTTCGTACGACAACAACTTCATCGATATCGATCCCCGTCACCGCGATCGGAGCGGAGTCGGAATGCCCGTGATTCGCATTACCTATGATATGAGAGAGAACGAGCAGCGTCTGGCGGCATGGATGGAGGCGAAAGCGGAGGAGGTCTTACGAAAAATGGGCGCTACTGCCACCTGGCGAGGGAAACGATTTACCGGAGTTGGCAGCAGCCACGACTTTGGTGGTGCAAGGATGGGAGAAGACCCAGGTGTCTCAGTGCTTGATCCGCAATTGCAGGTTCATGATACGCCTGGGCTCTACGTTTTTAGCGGCGCGGCGTTCCCGACCTGTCCAGGTATCAATCCAACCCTAACGCTAATGGCTGTGTGCGTTCGTGCTGCCGAACAGCTGGTGAGGAAGCTGAGAGGGAAATGAAAGGCCTTGGCTTAGTAGGGCGGACCCTCCAGGCTCCGCGGCCCGAGGCGTTATTAACCTCAAGGAGTCCACAAATCGCCGTGACTTTGCCTCGAGCTCGGTTCCGGAGCGTGGACGATCCGGCTACGTTTTTGGCGGCCCATAGGTCGGAGGGCGCGGCGCTTGCGCCGCCCGGAAACGATCCAAGACGCACCGAGGAATCGAGGCCATGGATTCGGCTGGCTCTATTCGATCATGGGTTGTTCCCGGGCGTCGCAAGCGACGCCCCTCCGCTTTCAGGGGTTGTTCCGGCCGAAAGAAGTCGGCACGCCCTCCGTCGTCAGGGGTTCCTCTTTGACGCGAAAAGATAAGACTCGATGAACGATTCGACCAAAATTCAGATTTTCGCGGAAGCCCCGATTGCGCGGGTGACATTGCATCGACCGGAAAAGCTAAACGCTCTGGATCCGGAGATGCTGACGGCCTTGGAAACCGGGTTGAGTCTGCTGGAGGAGCGGAGGGATATCCGGATAGTGATTCTCCAAGCGAGTGGAGAAAAAGCTTTCTGCGTGGGCGCCGATATCAATGCTTGGACCGCTTTGACCCCGTTGCAGATGTGGTCCGAATGGATTCGACACGGGCACCGCGTTTTTTCTCGGCTGCATCAATTGCGGCAGCCAGTCATTTGCGCGATTCAAGGTTTGGCATTTGGCGGCGGTCTAGAACTGGCGTTGGCCTGCGACATCCGCGTTGCTGCCGAGACTGCGAGGTTTGCCATGCCGGAGGTCAAGTTGGGTACGGTGCCAGGTTGGGGAGGGACTGCTCGTCTGCCGGAGCTGATTGGCAAGGGTCGAGCGCAACAAATGATCCTATCGGGAGAACCGATCACTGCCCACGTGGCGGAACGGTGGGGTCTAGTAAACGAAGTAGTTCCGATAGACCGATTGAGCGCACGAGTCGAAGAACTGGCAAACCGGATAGCCGCAAATGCGCCGGTCTCGGTGCAAACCGCTAAGCAGTTAGTAGCCGGCTCCAATGCAGTAACTCTGGAGTCGATCGCTGCTGCTACGAATGCTTTCACCCAAGATGCCGCGGAAGGATTAGCGGCTTTTCGCGAGAAACGTAACCCCAACTTTCAAGGCCTATGAACCAACCTCCTTCGAAACCGTTTCAGTACCAATTATGGATCAATGGAAAGGAAGCAACATCCAGGTCCGGAAAGACGTTTGATCGGCGCAGTCCGGCTCACGACGTAGTGGTTGGCGTTTATCCGCTGGCCGCCAACGAAGACACTGATCTCGCGGTGGCTGCTGCCCGGCATGCATTTGATACGGGACCGTGGCCAAAACGTTCGGGGGCCGAGCGCGCGGCCTGCCTGGCGAAGTCGGCTGCACTCATCCGGGCAAACGCAGAGGAATTGGCACTGATCGAGACGCTGGAAAGCGGAAAACCGATCGGCCAAGCCCGAAACGAGATGGAATGGGCGGCCGGAATTTGGGACTACGCGGCGGCCTCTTGTCGCAACCTTGCTGGAGATACCTACAACTCTTTGGGAGAACAGATGCTCGGGCTAGTGGTACGCGAGCCGATTGGGGTGGTCGGTATGATCACTCCTTGGAATTTTCCGCTGTTGATCATTAGTCAGAAATTGCCTTTTGCTTTGGCCGCTGGTTGTACCTGCGTGATTAAACCGAGCGAACTGACTCCTGGTACCACCTTGCGGTTGGGGCCATTGCTCGCGGAAGCGGGAATCCCTGCCGGCGTTGTCAATATTCTGAGCGGCTATGGCGATCCGGTTGGCCAACGGCTTAGCTCCCATACCGATATCGACATGATGTCATTCACCGGCTCCACCGAGGTCGGGAAAATGGTCGTCGAAGCTTCTCGCTCAAACCTGAAAAAAGTTGGGCTCGAACTCGGGGGCAAGAATCCTCAAATCATTTTTGCCGATGCTGACTTAGAGGCTGCCCTTGATGCCGCCGTATTCGGCATTTGCTTCAACATGGGAGAGTGCTGCAACAGTGGGAGCCGCTTGTTAGTGGAGCGCTCGATCTACGACAAATTCGTCGAGCGTTTGATCAGCCTCACGCGAGAAGTACAAGTCGGCGATCCTTTGGACGAAAATACCCAAGTTGGTGCAATCGTGAATGACGAACAACTCGACAAGATCCTTCACTATATCGCCGACGGTCAGCGGTCCGGAGCGAATTTGCGATCAGGCGGACGACGGTTGAAGAGCGTTGCTGGCAGGTTTGTTGAGCCGACGATCTTCTCCGATGTCCGTCCGGATATGCCGATTGCGCGAGAAGAAATTTTCGGACCGGTTCTTTCGGTGCTGCCTTTCGATCACGCGGACGAGGCGATCGCGATCGCGAATAGCACGCCGTACGGATTATCGGCCGCGGTCTGGACTCGAGATTTGGATCGAGCCTTCTCTGTCAGTCGAGGTGTACGGGCCGGAACGGTCTGGATCAATACCTTCATGGAAGGACCGGCTGAGCTGCCATTTGGCGGATACAAGGAAAGCGGCTTAGGCAGGGAACTGGGCAGGTCAGCGATCGAGGAGTTCACAGACCTTAAGACCATTCAGGTGCATTTCGGCCCGCGAACGGGTTGGTGGGTCAAACCGGGAATCGGCAAACCAGAAGAGAAATGAACCATCCCCTCGGAATCGAACAACTGGATGATGCCGCGCTTCCCGATCTGCGCCGCCGCGCGGAGACGACTTTGGATTTTGCAGGGAAACAGATCCGCCAATTGATTACGCGTTACCCGGATTACTTCCCTTTATTTACTAAGAGCGGAAAATGGCAACACGATCGCGAAGCCTGGACCAATTGGTGCGAGGGCTTTCTGGGTGGAATGCTCTGGATTCTCGCGCGCCATCGAGAGGATCGCTGGTATCGCGAGCAAGCGGAGCGCTACTCACTCTTAATAGAACACAGGAAAACGGATCGGACCGTTCATGATCTGGGCTTTCTTTTTCTTCCCACTTGGAAGGTCTGGTATGAGCTAACTGGCGATCCGGCAAAGAGACAGGTGGTGATCGATGCGGGCCGCACGCTGGCTTTGCGTTTCCAGGAGAAAGGGCGCTATCTCCGCTCGTTCGTGGCACCGGAAAGCCTGTTCATCGACATCATGATGAACGTTGGACTGATTTTCTATGTAGCCAAAGAAACCCAGGACGATGCCTTGTGGAGAATCGCGGTTCAGCATTGTTTGACCACCAGACGCTATTTGGTCCGTGGTGACGGCAGCACCGCACATGAAGGAATTTTTGATCTGAATACAGGTGAATTTCTGCGCCAATCGACACACCAGGGTTGGCGGAGTGATTCGAGTTGGGCTCGGGGCCAAGCGTGGGCAATATACGGCTTTACCACCGCCTACGAATTTACGAGCGACGATCGGTTTCTGAAAACGGCACAACAATGCGCCGATTTTTTTATCGATCGTACGCCCCGACATGGTGTTCCTCCGAACGACTGGGAGCAACCCGCGCCGCCGCAACCTTACGAAAGTTCGGCCGCTGCCATTGCGGCACGCGGTCTGTTAGCCCTGAGTGAGGCCGGGAAGGACGCGGCGGCCGCGCAGGCTTACCGGGCCAGGGCGCATCGCATTTTAGAAACGCTGCTCGGCCCCGAGTTTTTGGCCGTTCAGACCACTGGCTGGGAGGGTATCCTCAAACACGGGATTTATCACGAGGGTAAGCAGCTGGGGGTCGATGAAAGCGTGATGTGGGGAGAATACTTTTTCCTTTCGGCGATTGATTCTTTGCTCGCCGGTTATGGAATTGATCGCTAATTCTTCATTCTATTTGAATTAATCGCCCAGAGACGCAAAATCTTCATGCATTTTTTATATAACCACATCATAACTACACGCGAATGAAGAAGTTACCCCCCCAACTAGTCGGTTTAGCGCTTGCCGCGCTAGCCCTGATGCCCGCAGCGAGCAACGCTGCCGGCGATAAGAAACTCGAGGTATTTTCCTGGTGGACCTCCGGCGGAGAAGCGGCCGCTCTCGACGCTCTCTTTAAGAACTACAAGGAGAAAGATCCGGGTGTCGAAATCATCAATGCCACCGTGGCTGGTGGCGGCGGTTCTGCCGCACGCCCGGTGCTGCAAGCCAGGTTAGCTGGCGGCAATCCGCCCGATACCTGGCAAACTCACCCGGGCTTTGAGTTGATCGACCAATATGTGGCTTCGGGATACTGTGAGCCGGTCACAGACATCTACACGAGCGAGGGCTGGAATAAAGTCGTCCCTCAAGGGTTGATCGATATGCTGAGCAAGGAAGGCAAAGCTTATTCGGTACTCTGCGGCGTGCACCGCGGCAATGTGCTCTGGTACAACAAGAAGCTGCTGGCGAAGAACGGCATCAAAGTCGGAGATAAGATGACTTTTGATGAGTTTTTTGCTGCAGCGGACAAGCTGAAAGCTGCGGGTGTTACTCCGCTGGCGGTCGGAGATACCGGTATCTGGGCGAGTGCACAGCTATTCGAGAACACCTTGCTCGGCGTTGTCGGCGCGCAAGGTTGGAAAGACCTGTTCAGTGGGAAGATGAGTTTTGACGATCCTAAGGTGAAGCAAGCTGCCACGCTTTACGGCAAGCTGCTTAAGTACCAAAATAGCGACCACTCGGCACTCTCTTGGGACCAGGCGGTCAAAGCCGTCGAGGAAGGAAAGTGCGCGTTTACCTCGATGGGCGATTGGACGGTCGGCGAATTCGTCAAGGCAGGATTCAAACCGAACGAAGACTTCGGCTGGGTTTCGCATCCGGGAACAGATGGTTCGTTTATCATCGTGGCGGACGGCTTTACCCTGGCTAAAGGCGCCCCGCACAAAGATGAAACTATCGCGTGGTTGAAATCGATCGGGAGCAAAGAATCCCAAGAGGCTTTCAATCCTCTCAAAGGATCGATTCCGGACCGCACCGATGTTGATAAGAGCAAGTTCGGCCCGTACCACCAGTGGTCAATGGCTTCGTTCGCCAAGGACTCCTTGATCCCAAGCTGTGTGCATGGCGAAGCTGCTCCTGCGGCGTTCCAACAATCGTTGAACGACGCGGTCACCTCATTCGTAGCTAACCAAAACGTCGACCAATTTCTGTCTGCGTTGGTCCAAGCCGCGAAAGATTCGGGTATCACGAAGTAACAAGTTTGAACTGGCGGCGCTGCGCGCGGAAACGTAATCGCGCGTCAGCGCCGTTCAGGCTGGGTAGGGACGAGCTCCGCTCGTCCGTCCGCCAGACGAGCGGGGCTCGTCCCTACCGGATTGATGAAGATGAAAACTAGCGGCACGCCGATAGAAAAAACTCCGTCCAGCGGAAGCGTGCAAAACCGAGGGCCACGGGATCGAGGGCGAAAAGCGGGGCGGCGCGGATTCAACCAGGCCTGGCTTTCTCCGATCATCCTCACACCGACGATGATCGCAATAATCGTCTTCGTCTACGTCTTCATCGGAATCACGGTTTGGGTTTCCTTGTCCAAGTGGGGTACGCTCCGCATGAACCTGGACCTGCGCGATCCGTTCGGCTTTACCTATGTGCAGATGTTTGCGATGCCGCGTTGGCACGCGAACCTGCGGAATGTGGTGGTTTTCACGGTGCTGTTTTTAACTCTCTCCATGAGTCTTGGACTGGTTCTGGCACTGCTGATCGACCGGAAGTTGATCGGTCACACGATTCTGCGGAACATCTTCCTATTTCCCTACGCACTTTCTTTCATCGTTACTGGGATTGCTTGGCGCTGGATCTTCAATCCGGAAACCGGAATAAATCTTCTGTTTGATGGACTCGGTATCAACCATCTCATTACCTCACTTGGTGGGCCGCCATTAAAGCCTGGATGGACCACTGATCCGGCGGTGCTCTTCTCCGTGAACGATTGGCTGGGGAACATCTTCCCTGCCGTAAAGGGTATGAGTATTCAGCTGGGCATTCCCTTAGCGATGATTCCAGTGGTGGTCGCGGCTGCCTGGCAGCTCAGCGGCTTTGCTATGGCCATGTATCTCGCTGGACTTGCTACGATTCCGAACGATCTGCGCGAAGCAGCGCGCATCGACGGAGCAACCGAAATCCAGATCTATCGGAAAGTGGTCCTGCCCTTACTGCAACCCGTGACAGTCAGCACGGCTATTATTCTGGGACATGTCTCGCTTAAGATTTTCGATCTAATTTTTGCGATGACCGGTACCGGTCCAGGGTTTGCCACCGATGTGCCCGGCATCTTTGTTTTTGACATGACGTTTAAGGCAACCCGCTACAACCTTGGCGCCGCTGCTTCCGTCGTGATGCTCATCCTGGTGAGTCTGGTTATCGTTCCGTATCTCTGGGCCAATTTGAGACGTCGTTAAGGACTTTCATGAAAGCATTTCCGTTCTCATTGCCGAACCGAGAGTCGCTGCCAAAGACTACCTTGGATTACGTCAGCCTGGTTTTCCTTTTCCTCTGCATGCTCTTCTTCCTGATGCCGCTGTACGTCATGGTGGTGACCGGCATGAAGGATTCGACCAATGTCAGTCTATCGACGATGTGGAATCTGCCGACCCGGCTCAGCGGCGGCGGCTTCATGGAAGCGTGGCAGCGACTGTTGCCGAACTTAGGTAACAGCTTGATGTTAGCGATCCCGGCAACGGTGATCTCCTCCATTCTAGGGAGCATCAACGGATATCTGTTCGCCAAATGGAAGTTCCCAGGTGCCAACGTTCTTTTCGCGTTCCTGGTGTTTGGGATGTTCATCCCATACCAGAGTATCCTCATCCCGCTGATTCAGTGGCTGCAGTTCATTCATCTGTACGGAACAATTTGGGGACTAATCATTGTGCATGTGATTTACGGGCTGCCGATCACCAGCCTGATTTTCCGGAACTATTTCGCGAACTTGCCTGATGAATTATTGGAAGCGGCACGCATTGACGGTGCCGGTCTAGTGCGAATTTTTACGCGGGTCATGTTGCCGCTGGCGAAACCAGCCTTCGTCGTTGTCGGTATTTTCCAATTTACGAACATTTGGAACGACTTCCTATTCGGCGTGACGATCTTGCCGAATCCGCAAGCCCAGCCGGTAACCGTCGCGCTGAATAATCTCTCGGGTTCATATTCCGTCGATTGGAACGTCGTTATGGCCGGGGCAGTGGTGGTAGCGCTTCCGACTGCCTTGGTTTACATCTTCTTGGGCCGTTACTTCATGCGCGGATTACTAGCGGGCTCGGTCAAAGGGTAACCGGCTTTTTCCGAGGCGGCGTTTTACGATCATTTGAGAATGGAAACTTTCGATCTCGTTATCATCGGGACCGGGATGGGCGGAGGTGCACTGGCATATGCGTTGCGCAATTCCGGTCGAAAAATCCTCTTGATCGAACGTGGGGATTTTCTCCCGAGAGAACCGGAGAATTGGAGTCCGGAGGCGGTGTTTGACGGCAAGCGATACAAGACGACCGAACTCTGGCACGATGACGTTGGGAAACCATTTAGCCCTGGTGTGCACTATTTCGTGGGGGGAAACACAAAAGTCTACGGCGCAGCCCTTCCGCGCTTCCGCGAAGAAGACTTTGAATCGCTAGAACACGAGGAAGGAACCTCTCCGGCCTGGCCGATCAAATACGGCGAGTTGTCGCCGTATTACGATCGCGCCGAAGAGATGCTATGGGTTCATGGGGAGGTCGGAAGCGATCCAACCGATCCGCCGCGGACCAAGCCATTTCCCTTTCCTGCGTTGGCCCATGAACCTTACATCGAAGATTTGCGGGCTCGACTGGCCAAGCAGGGTTTGCGCCCATTTTTTCTACCAATGGGGGTCGATTGGCGCGACGGAGGATTGTGTATTCGTTGTCGGACTTGCGACGGATTTCCTTGTCAGGTTGCTGCGAAAGCGGACGCCGAAACGAACTGTGTACGACCCGCTTTAGAGACTGGCTTGATCACGCTTTGGACTCGTAGTTTTGTGCGGCGGTTGCACACGGATCCTTCGGGCCGGACCGTCGTTTCCGCAGAGATTGAGAAGGATGGACAAACGGAAGAGGTCCGAGCCGAGACCTTCGTCTTATCATGCGGTGCCGCGAATTCTGCGGCAGTCCTGCTCCGCTCCGCGAACAGCGCTCATCCGAACGGTTTGGCGAACGGCTCGGGATTGGTTGGCCGCAATTATATGGTTCACAATAACACAGCACTGATGGCCATTGATCCGTTCCGGAAGAATCCGACGATGTTCCAAAAGACCATGGCTGTGAATGATTTTTATCTGCGCGGCGAAGGGAACCATCCCTACCCGCTGGGAAACCTGCAACTGCTAGGCAAGCTGCAAGCAGGAATGCTCACGGCCAACCAACGGTGGATGCCGCGCTCGGTGCTGGCTGCTTTCACCGAGCGAAGCGTCGATTGGTGGGTGATGTCCGAAGATTTGCCGCGGCCGGACAATCAGGTGACTATCGATGGGAAGGGCGGGATCGTTGTTCATTGGAAACCGACAAATCTCAAAGCGCACGCCCGACTCACTGAAGCCGGAACTCGCATGTTGCGTCGAGCCGGTTATTCCCTCGTGTTCACCCAACGCATGGGGATAGAAACCAACTCGCACCAGTGTGGCACCGCCCGATTCGGCTTAGACCCAGCCAGCTCTGTTCTTGATCCTTTCTGCCGAACGCACGACGTCAAGAATCTGTTCGTTGTTGATAGTTCGTTTTTCCCATCGTCCGCCGCGGTGAATCCCGCGCTCACCATTGCCGCCCAAGCGCTCCGAGTTGCAGATCATCTGGCTGACCGAAGTCCGGCTCCGAGAAAGGCAGAGCAGCCGGTCAACCTTGCGCGATGAAATTCGACGTCGCTACTTTCGGCGAAGCGATGGTGCTTTTCGCTCCGACAGAATCCGCTCTGTTGGAATCCGCCGAATCTCTCCACGCGTCAGTTGGCGGCGCCGAACTGAATTGCTCAATCGGTCTTGTCCGACTTGGGTACCATGTCGGTTGGATCAGCCGATTAGGGAATGATCCTTTCGGCCACAAGATAATAAAGACCGCGCGTGGCGAGGGAGTCGACGTCAGTCGGGTCAAACTAGTGGACGAAGCGCCGACCGGCGTGATGTTCAAAGAGGTGCGGCCCGGGAATGCCAGTCGAGTTTTTTATTACCGTAGGCGCTCGGCGGCGGCTGCGCTCGACCAGGACCAGTTTGCAGATGTGCAAGCTAAAGTGCTCTTTGTCACCGGCATTACGCCCGCCCTCAGCGACCAGAATCGTGCACTTACGGTCGCCGTGGTAGATCAATTCCGGGCGAACGGAGCGTTGATCGTCTTTGACCCGAACATGCGGTTTCGACTTTGGGAGAAAGAAGCAGCAAGAACCGTCTTCATTGAGCTGGCCAATCGGAGCGACGTCTTGCTTCCGAGCCTGGTCGATGCCGAGATTCTTTGTGGCAAAGGCAAGCCGGAAGCAATGCTCGATCGGCTTCGCGAATTGGGTCCGAGCCGGGTGGCCATTAAACTTGGCGAGGAAGGGGTTTTCTTTGCGGACGAGAAAAGCAGCGCGCACCTGCCCTGTTTTCCTGCCTCTGAAATCGACCCGGTGGGCGCGGGTGACGCGTTCTGTGCAGGCGTCATTTCCGGCCTACTCGACCATGCCCCTTTTGCGGAAGCGGTTAGGCGAGGCGCCGCTCTAGGTGCTTTCAGTGTCAGCTCACGGGGCGATTACGCGGGGTTACCAACGCGAAACGAACTCGATCGTTTCCTGGCCGGAGAGACAACGCAAGGGAGGTAGGCGGTAGGGCGAAAGCTTGATACCGTCTCAGCGGGATCGGCTTGAGCCGTCTCTCGCCCCAACGTACTGCTTTAATCCACTTTCACCGTCGTCTGACAAAACGGCACCAAAAAGATGCACCCCCGCATCCGGCTCAAACCCGGCGCGAACCACACAAACAGACTTTGCAACGTTTCCCGCGCGCCTAAGTTTTCGCCCTACCAATTGTGGGTCCACTGGGCCCTATCGCCATACCCGCCTTTGGAGAAAGGCATAACCTAAGTCCGAGACCATCGATAAAGTGCGTCGGGTTCCTTCTCCTCGTTCGTCGATCCGTCCGTTTCCTGAACCAGCGTGAAGCCTTTAGCCTCATAGAATCGACGTGCCTGTTCGTTGCGCTGAAATGTCCAGAGTTGCAGCGACGAAAAAATTGACTTTGCGATGTCCAATAGCGCTGTTCCTGTGCCGTGTCCTTGAGCGCTCGGCAGAACATAAAGCTGATCAATCCAATCCTCTCGAAATGCGATAATTCCAACCAATTTACCGCCATCCAATGCGCCCCAGATCTGGCACTTCCGGAATACTTTCTCGCGAAAATACTGCTGGTCATCTTCGGGCGTGTGGAGACCCGCCAACCACGGTAACCTATCCTCGAACGCCGCTCGATGGACCGCTGCTGCGGCGCCCATCTCCTCGAGCTCGAGTCTTCTAATTGTAAGCTCGCACATCACGCGATCTGCAACGTTATGCAAAAGATCTCACGCAAAGACGCCAAAAAATCTCACGCAAAGACGCGAAGGAGATTTCGGATTAAAAGGCAGAGCATCAAACAGTTTCTCAAGTAACTCCGAGCCTACGGGTGTGCGCTTGGGACTCTATTGATTAATTTTGGTGAAGCGATTTTCAAAAACGGCATTCACCGAGTAGTAAATAATCTCTCCGAAATCTTTGCGTCTTGGCGCCTTTGCGTGAGATATCTCGTTGGATGAATTCACTGCTATGCTTCGCGTATTTCTTTTCCTCTCACTGGTGACGCCGGTATTTGCCCAGCTGAAGTGGGAAAATGTCGAACAGACTTTCGCGCCAAGCCCGCTGGATAAACTAGTCGTCGCCAAGTATCGATTCACTAATGTCGGGACTTCACGAGTTAGGATTAACGATGTGCGAACATCGTGCGGGTGCACAACTGCAGGGTTGTCAAAGAAGGACTACTCTCCAGGAGAATCAGGGGAGATTGAGGCCAAGTTTCAATTAGCTGGACACATTGGGCACCAAGAAAAATGGATCTTCGTCACAACGAACTCGGCTCCAACCGACCCGACACTTCTACGCCTGATAGTCGATATTCCTAACGCGGTTACGATCGAGCCAGAGTTCGTCATATGGCAGGTTGGTGATCAGATAGAGCCCAAAAAGATTCGGATTCTCGTGGCGGATGCGTTTCCTGCCAAGATTGTTTCGGTGCAAGCCGATAATCCAGCGGTGAAACTCGAACTCCGAGATGTGCGTCCAGGTAAAGAAGTAGAGGTCACCGTCACGCCGCCGAGCACTAGTAAGCCGGAGAGCACCGTTCTATCGATCCGAACTGATTACCCTCCGGAAAATCCGGAAACCCATTATGCGTATGCGCGGGTGAAATGAGTGTGGCCTGCGTAGCCTGATCCTTCCTCCTTCGTTCTCCCTACAACCCGCAACTTCGGCGGACAAGCCTGGCTCAGGATCGCGGGGTTACAGATTGTGAGAAGTGATCGGTGAACGCCTATCGGCAAAAATCTCTCACAGCGCTCTCACTAATCACCAACATACTTCCTGAGGCTGGAGCATCAGGCTACGGCTGGAGCATCAGGCTACCGCCGCGCCCGACTCTGTCCCAGATAAAGTTCATGCATCAAGCGATTATCACGCAGTTCTGCGATCGGACCGGAGGCAACGATTTCGCCGTGCTGCAGTAGATATCCTCTTTCCGCCACCGCCAATGCCAGACCCGCGTTTTGCTCGACCAGAAGCACCGCTGCGGAAAACTTCGTGCGCACGTCCATGATTACGGAGCGTACTTCTCTAATCAGCAGGGGCGACAGTCCAAGCGAGGGCTCGTCGAGCAAAAGAATGCGGGGGCGAGCCATCAGTCCGCGGGCGATCGCCAGCATTTGTTGTTGTCCGCCGCTGAGCTCACTACCTTTAGCGCTCCGCTTTGTCGCCAGGATATTAAAATAGGACTCCATCAGCGTGATGTCGGCTTCGACTGCCTCGTGATCCCTACGGCAGTATGCGCCGAGGCGCAGATTTTCGTGTACGGTCAAATCAGGGAATACCCGGCGGCCTTCGGGCACCATGACTACACCCAAGCTGGCCATCCGATCGGCCGGAACGCCGCCAACATTCTGGCCGTCAAATCGAATGCTTCCTTTTTTGGGTCGCAACAATCCCGAAATGGCGCGCAGCAGAGTCGACTTTCCGGCTCCATTAGGTCCAAGAATCGTCACGATCTCATGCTGGTCCACGGTCAGCGATACATCCCGGTTGACCACAACCGGACCATAAGCAGTTCTAAGGTGCTCGACTTGCAGTAACGTCATAGCTCATTCCCGAGATAAACTTCGGTGACCTTCGGATCGTTCAGCACAACATTGGGTGGTCCTTCGGCAATTTTAGTTCCGAAGTTGAGAACTACGAGTCGCTCGCACAGTGCGCTCATCAAAAACATATCATGGTCTATCAGGCACACGCCGACGCCCATTTTGGGCAGTCGAAGAACCAACTCCATCAGTTCGTCCGATTCGCTATGGCTTAAGCCTGCCGCCGGCTCATCGAGAAGCAGGAGCGACGGGTTCGCCCCCAAAGCGACCGCTAAGCCGAGCCGGCGAAGATTCCCGAATGGCATCGATCCGGCGATTTCGCCTCCGAGACCGGCGAGACCGACGAAACTGAGAATCTCTTCTGGCGAATCCCACTTCGATCTCGCTGCCTCAGTGTGCGCTCGACCTTGCTCATGAGCGACGCGGACGTTCTCGCGAACTGAGAGTCCTGGAAAAGACATCGCCTGTTGGAACGTTCGCACCAGCCCACTCCGAGCTATCTCGTGGGCGGGCCTACGGGTGATGTCTTTACCTCGCCACGACACACGGCCCGCCGTCGGCTTGTGTACGCCCGTTATGACATTGAACAACGTGGTCTTGCCCGATCCGTTAGGTCCGATGATCCCGACTATTTTGTCCAACTCGATCGAGACATCGACTCCGGCCAACGCGACAACGCCTCCAAATTCTTTGCGAAGTCCGGTAATTTCTAATGCTGCCATAAGTTGACCTCTTCTTATTGCCGTCGTTTCGACAACAGCCGCTGGTAGACACCGAGAAGGCCGGCACTGACGCCGCCTGGGAGCAGAAGGATTACGAGCAGCAGGCAAACGCCATAGGCGATTCTGGAATCGATCGGATCCAGATGCATGATCTCAGGCAGGAAACTCACGATGATCGCCCCAATGAGCGGCCCGTAAAGCAGCCGCGAACCGCCCAGCATGACCATCAGCGCCAAATAAAGACTGGGAAATGGACCATACAGGGTCGGCGAAATATGACGCAGATAGTACGCTTGCAAGACACCGGCGAATCCCGCGAACGCGCCGCTCACCATCAACACGCCGATCTTATGAAGGTTGGCATTGATTCCCACCGCCCGAGCGAGCGGCTCGTTCTCGCGGATTGCACGGAGGGTGCGGCCGTATGCCGAGTGCACGATCAGATACGTGACCAGGAGGCATAACAAGAGCGCCACCACGATCAGATAATAAGCGTTGAGGAGTCTATCGAAGTTGATGCCAAATACCGGGTCGATGGATCCGACGTCTAATCCCGTCGCGCCGCCGGTAAATGTGCCGCCGTTAGTGAGCGCGATATTCAACAGGGCGCAAAAGCAAAAGGTAATGATGATGTAGTGTTGACCGCTCACCCGCAATGACGGGAGCCCAATCAGGCCGGCGAAGACGGCCGAGAATAGAATCGAAAAAGGCAGCGCTGGCCAAAAGCCGAGTCCCAGTTTTCCCGCCAGGATCCCCGCAGTGTATGCTCCAACACCCATGAAGGCAGCGTGTCCGACCGACATGATGCCGGCCTGACCGAACTGAAGGCCGAGACCGTACAATGCGATCGCTGTAAACCCGGTCGTGATGCCCAGCGATAAGAATCGATAACCGGGATGCAGCCACGGAAAGCCAATCAGGAATACAACGACCGCTACCCCTACAACAATCTCCGCGCCGGAGGGCAGCCGCACCCAGCCAGAATGCTCTTTCGCGGAATTCCGCACTGTTGTTGAACTGGTCGGCCGCTTCATGCCGATGTCCTCCGCCGGTTGGCCAGGCGAAGCAAGATTCTCGTGAATTTCCTTCATCACTTAATTCCGTAGTGGGAAGATTCTTCTCTCGTCCTCGTCCTCGAAAGGGAGGGATCGCAGCCTGTCCGACATAGCTTTTTGATGCATCACACTCAACGACCATGCGCTTCTGCGACGTCGGATCCTCGCGATCCGCGGCGCACGAGGATCCGACGTCGCACTAAAACATTCTCCACAGGCATCCGAAAGGCTATGTCGGACAGGCTGTGCGCCCTCCCTATTATGTATTGTTTTTCGCGCCGAGCACGAGCACGACAAATCTTCTTCATCCGGTAGCGCGGGGACCAAGTGTCCCACCGAGCAATCCTTGTGGGCGCACTATCAGAATTACAATCATCACGACGAGCGCGTAAGCGTCGGTCCACTCTGGAAAACCGTATCCAGCGCTGAGACCATCGACTAGACCGAGGATGAGGCCGCCTACGACCGCGCCACCGACGTTGCCAAGTCCCCCGATGAGGGAAACAGCAAATCCCCGGATGATGACGACACTGCCGGTGAAAGGTGTGATCGGAAAAAGGGCGATCATGAGAGCGCCGCCCAATCCTGCCAGCGCGCTGCCATAAACGAATACGGCGGTAACGTACCGTCTCACCGGTATTCCCATGAGCGCAGCCGTATCTGGGTCAGCAATGCTAGCTCTTAAAGCTATTCCGTAACGGCTACGGGAAACACCGAAATAAGTGATAGCGACCACTATCGCTGTCAGCGCCACGACGATGGCGCGCATAGCAATAACGTTCACGCCACCGATCACCCACACCTGGCCGACCGGGTCGGGAATGGTTTTCTGGACCTCGTTGAATACACGAATCACGAGGTGCTGAAGAATCACGCTCAGGCCAATGGACATGATAAATCCGTTCATCGGTCGTTCGAGAGTAAACCGGAACAAACCGCGTTCGGCTATGAACCCCAGGGCGCCGACAAAAATCATCGCTCCAACCAGCGCCACGAAAAAATTCACTCCGGAATTGACCAGAAACCAAGTGATCATCCCTCCAACCATCAGAAATTCGCCGTGGGCAAAATTGACTATCCCGGCTAGTCCGAAGATCAACGTGATTCCTATTCCGATGAGTATGGTCACGCTGGCGACAGAAAGGCTGTTCACCAGCTGCTGAATCAATATTTCCATTTTACGTGCCCTCGCTGAACGCTCAGAAGACCAGCGGTCGCGAGGCTAACCACCCGGGTCACCCGGGGGAGGGGCCGCCGGCGGCTGCTCCACGGCGGCTTTGAATTGGTCAGACGTGCCTGGCTGAACCACCGAAACCTCAGTCGCAAAGGTTACTTGGTGATGCGGATTGAAAGTCAGCGGAACCGGAGACACCACGCCCTGATATTTCATCTTGAGAAGCGCATCTACTACTGCGTCCGGATTGTCGAGTGATCCTACCTCCTCCAACGCTTTGGCGTACATGAAGAAGTAGTCATAATAGAGCAGCGACACCGATGACTGGGGTCCCTTGGCTGCACCGAGCTCGAAGTACTTCTTGAAATAGTCTTGCACCGCGGGATAAGGAGCGGCTCCCCAGCAAACCGGGACACAGCTCAGGGCCACCGGCTTGTCAGATTTCAATTGGCGTTCCTGATAAATCCCAGGGTCTACGCCAAACAAGAAGTAGGCGGGTGCCACATCCAGCTTCAAAGCCTGAGGGAAGGCGGTCAAAGTCGAATCACCATTATACCAGAAATGGACGATGTCAGGGTTCATTCCTTTGATGCGAGTCAGAAGGGGCGAGAAATCAGTGGTATCGGGGGGATACTTCACGAGATCCACTTGTTGCCCTTCGGCTTCAAGGGCTTTCACATAGTGAGAAGACAGATACTGCCCGGTTGCGTCGTTTCCTACGAACACGACGGAGTGCTTTGGCGGATGAGCCATCAGTGGCGTCAAAAGAGTCAGCACTCCCTTGGCAGTGCTACCACTACGCTGCCATTCCTGAGGCTCTGACTGGAACGTGTAGTGTAGCCAACCCCCTGGTGCGACCGACTTATCGTCCAGCACGGCTCCCAATGAGCTGTTGCCGGAGAACTGAATCACCTTGGCTGCTCCGGTGATCTTAGCCATGGACACTGAGAAGTCATGCGTCTCGGTGCCCCAGACTGCTTTGACGCCGATGTCGTCGACTAGTTCGCGGGCGGCCGCAATGGTCACGTTTACATCGGTCCGGTTGTCCCGGATGAAGAGTTTAATCTTATACGTCTTGCCCCCAATCTTTATACCGCCGGCGTCGTTGATCTGCTTGGTGGCCAGATTTGCCGCCGCCACGATGGTATTTCCAGCAGACACGAACGATCCGGACTCGGCTGCCACGACACCGATTTTGAGTTCTTCATCCGCACGTGCGAATTGTGCCGACAGCGCGATAAACGCGCTCGTGAGGATTGCCCCCACCGTTACGCTTTGCATACGAAGTTCCTTTCTTTGGATACAAGATTGGGACCGTACAATGTGGGGATCGGGTTTCCGGCTGGTTGCTTATCAGCCGCCGCTACACTCACCGAGACGGAGAATGGGGTAGCAACGGCCACGAAAGAGAAGGGTTTCTTCATAGAAGGTTTCACGGGATGAAGATGGGGATGGTGTTCTCGACCCGTTTTGGAGGCGAAGACAGCGGCATCGATCGCATGTCGGACATCTAAATGGGGGAGGACAATCAGGCAGGTTTGCGAGCCCACTCGGGTAGCAACACTACCGATTTAACGCTGTTCTATCGTGATTTCGGCCACTTTACAACCGAAACTTCGTTTTTGAGCGGTAAGATCGAAGTGTCTTTATGGGTTAACGTATTAAAACTACGTTTTCGAAAACAGACTGCTCCTGCTTCACCCCGCTAAAACCTGATCAATCTCGGCCAACTCCGCGCCGGAGAAATCGAGACGATCAAGCGCTTTCACATTCTGTTCCAGTTGGCCTGGCGAGCTGGCTCCGATAAGAGCCGAGGTGACGACCGCTAAACGCAGAACCCAGGCGATCGCCATTTGAGCCAAGGATTGATCACGCCGCGCAGCAATAGCGTGCAGCGCCCGTACTTCCGGTAAATTCTTCCGCACGTCTGCTGTCTTGAGAAAATGTTCTCGGGCGGCACGCGAGGTATCGGGGATTTGTTCGAGGTATCGATCGGTCAACTGACCCTGAGCCAGTGGCGAAAACACAATGCAACCTATTCCTTCTTCCTCCAGCACCTTCGTGAGTCCTTCTTCTATCCGTCGATTCAACAGGTTGTAAGACGGTTGATGGATCAAGCAAGGCGTTCCGAGATTTCGCAACGCCTGCGCAGCGCCTCGGGACTGTTTGCTGTCGTAGTTTGAGATCCCGGTATAAAGCGCCTTCCCTTGCCGGACGGCTTGGTCAAGCGCTCCCATGGTCTCTTCGATCGGCGTATCTGGATCGGGACGGTGTGAGTAGAATATGTCGACGTACTCCAATCCGAGCCTGGACAGACTCTGATCCAAGCTCGCTAGCAGAGATTTGCGCGATCCCCAGTTACCGTACGGTCCGGGCCACATGTCATATCCGGCCTTGGTCGAAACAACGATCTCATCGCGATGGTTACGTAAATCTTGATGTAAGATACGACCGAAGTTCTTCTCTGCAGAACCTGGCGGCGGACCATAGTTATTTGCGAGATCAAAATGGGTGATACCAAGCTCGAATGCGCGGAGAACCGTCAACCGACCTGCGTCGAATCGATCCACATCGCCGAAGTTGTGCCATAGTCCAAGTGAGATGCGTGGTAGCAGCAACCCGCTCTTGCCGCAGCGCTGATATTTCATAAGGGCAGATTGGTGCTCAGCGTTTGGATAAAGGTGCCCTCTTTGGGTTCGTTATGGGCTCAGACCGCCTAGTCGTTGAGGACTGGGCTGTAGCCCCACAAGATTCTCTGATGATCATTTTTTGCGATAGAGCACAGTTCCGGATCCCAACCGGATGTCCCTCCAGTAACTCAATGGCTGCGAGCGCTGCTTGTTCTCCCTGCTTGATTGGCTCTGTGTCTACAGTCGTAAGGGAGGGGTGGCAATACGCGGCAATCGGTAGATCGTCAAAGCCGACGACCGCAATATCATGCGGAACGGAGAGTCCAGCTTCGCGCAAGGCAGCTATCGCACCGACGGCGATCGTGTCATTTCCAGCGAACAATGCAGTCGGACGCTGGCGAAGTTTTAAAATCTCTTTCATCGCACGATAACCGCTCTCCATTGTGAAATCGCCCCAGGCGACCAGCCTCTCATCGAATTCCAGTTTTCCTCGCTCAATTCCCCGTTGAAATGCGCGCAGCCGTTCCCTGGCCCCGATATAACGAATCGGTGCGTAAGTAATATGGGCGATGCGGCGGTGGCCCAAATCAACCAGATGCCGGGTGATGCGCACCGCGGCTCTGCCGGTGTTTGGACGAATCGAATTTTCATTCGGGTGCCCGACTGGAACCGAAAAGAACTACCGGGAACTGGGATTCAATCATCCGGACCAATCCTTCGTCCTCCGAATTCGAGTTAAGAACAATCAGTGCGTCGATCCGTTTGCTCTTGGCCAGATCGAGATAAGCGTCGCGCTGCGAGCCGGCTTCAACGGCCTCCACCAACAGTTTGTAACCATGAGCATTGCAGACCCGGCTAATGCCAAACATCAGCGGCGGAGCAAACGCGTCAACGCTCATCAAATCTCCGTGAGCGAGCACTAGACCTAGGGTCCGGCTCCGTCCACTGACCAGCATGCGAGCTGCTGAGTTAGGAACGTAGCCGAGCGTCTCCGCTACCTCGAGCACGCGCGCCTTCGTCTCCGCGCTGATGCTAGTTCCTGTTTTCTGATTCAGGACGAAAGAAACTGTGGTGCGCGATACGCCGGCAGCCTGCGCAATGTCGTTGCTGGTTACGCGCCGCGTCGTTTCCATAGCCCCTCTCGTCATCTATCGTTGGGGAACTCTGCAGCTAGGTTGGCTGCTGGCTAACTGTCTGACCATTTCGAAAGTGATGCGGTATCCATTCCGCATGCTCAGTCAAAAGATCATCCACAAGTTGCCAGATCTGGTCGAGATCGAGTTCAGCGCCGGTATGTGGATCTAACATCGCCGCATGATAAATATGCTCGCGGTTTCCCGTGAGGATAGCTTCTACGGTTAGAGCTTGGACGTTGATATTCGTCTGCATGAGCGCAGCGAGATGTGGTGGGATGGATCCGATACGGGTTGGTTGGATGCCGTTCTTGTCGACCAGGCAGGGTACTTCGACACAGCAATCCACCGGTAGGTTCGTGATCAGATCGGAGTTTTCCAAGTTAGCATAGACCACCCGTGGCACTCCGGTTTCCAAACTGTGAATGATCTTCGAACCGTATTCCACGCTGCGCTCCATTTCGAATGGCGCATCGGGCGTTTCTAAAGATTTTCGCAGGTACTTCCATTCCCCAATCTGGATTTCGCAGCTTCTTGGATATTCATCCAGCGGGATATTAAAGCGGTCGATCAGATCCGTTCTCTCTCGCTTGATGTACCAGGGAACATACTCGGAAAAGTGCTCACTCGACTCTGTCACGAAATAGCCCAGCCTGCGCAACATATCGTAGCGAACCCGATTTTCCGGAGGAACTCGACCTTCCTCGATCACTTTGTAGAGCAGCGGATAGAGGTCTTCTCCATTTCGCTCAAGCTTGAGGTAGAACGCCATGTGATTGATCCCAGCTACCAGGTAGTTAATTTCTTCCAGTGGTACGCCGATGTCAGTGGCAAGTTCTTCAGCTGTGTTTTGGACACTATGGCAGAGACCAATTGTTCGGATTCGCGTTGCCCGAGTTAGCGCCCAACAGTTGATCGCCATCGGGTTGGCATAATTCAAGTGGACGACATCTGGACAGCGCCGCTCCATCTCCTGGCACATTTCGATTAACACCGGAACAGTACGCAATGCCCGCATGATCCCGCCGATTCCCAGCGAGTCGCCGATGGTTTGCCGAAGGCCGTATTTATTAGGGATCTCAAAATCGGTGACAGTACATGGTCGATAGCCGCCAACCTGGATCATGTTAATCGCGTAGGTAGCGCCATCAAAAGCGCGTGCCCGGTCAGTCGTGGTTTCGATCGCCGGTTGAATACCTAGCGTCTGGGCGACGCGGTTAGCTACAATCTCCGACGTCTGCAGACGCTCTGCGTCAATATCAAAGAGACAAAGCTGCGAGTCAGCTAACTCCGGAAACGACAGAATGTCGACCAGCAGCTTCTTAGCGAAGACAGTACTCCCAGCCCCAATAAATGTAATTTTTCGCTTTGGATTCTTTTGTGTCATAAAAATGAGAAATCATTCTGCGATTGGGGGGACAGGAGATGATCGATCCCAGGAGGGGAGGGCGCACAGCCTGTCCGACATAGCCTTTCGAATGCTTGGTGCAGAATGCTTGAGTGCGACGTCGGATCCTCGTGCGCCGTGGATCGCGGGGACGCGATCCCTCCCGGGCTATTCTACTTAAACAGGTCGTTCACCTCCTGGTTCGCGGCTTTGAGCGTGGTCGCCGCATCCGCTCCATTCAGGTAGATTGAGTCGAAGGCTCCTCGCATGATCCGGACGATGTCGCTGGCGTGGTCGGTAATCGGGAAGAGAAACGTCGCGTTCGGATCAGTTGCCTCCTGGACAAAAGCGGAAACATCAACACCCTTCTCGGCCATCCGGGTTTTAGCGAGCTCAGTCGCATCGGGAACCGCCGGGAAGACTACGCCATGTTCACCGACAATTGTCTGAGCTTCCGGGGAGGCCAGGAACTTTACCCATTTCCAAGCTTCTTCCTGATGTTTACTGCCAACCCAGATCGAGTCTGCCAGACCGTTGAACATGGTTCGCCGCCCCAGTGGACCTTTTGGCAGCGGAGCAAAACCGATGTCGAACTTGCAGTTTTCCGTGTACCAGCGGACGGCCCAGTCGCCAGTTAGAGCCAGGGCGCCCTTCTGTGCTGCGAACACTCCGTTCTCACCTGCTTGGCGGGCATCGCCTGCCGGGATGATGATTCCTTTTTTCATCTGATTGGCAATCCATTGAATCGTTTCCGCCAGTTTCGGATCATCATAGTTAAGGTGAGTAGCCCAAGGGCCATCGTCGAACTTAAAGCCGTTCGACACAGCAAAATGGCTCCATTCAACCTGGCCATAGCCGTCGGGCTGGCCATTGATCAGCAGTCCATACTGCTTGATGTTTTTGGAATCGAACCCTGCCTCCGTCGCGTTTTTGCCATTCGCATCGATAGTTAGCTTAGCAATTAGCTGGCCAAACGAACCGCCATCTTTCGGATTCCAGTCCAGGTTCGAGAGCGACTTAGGATCGACGCCAGCCTTTTCTAGCATAGCCTTGTTGTAGACGAGGCCGATCGTGTCCCAATCTTTCGGAAGGCCGTACTGCTTACCGCTTCGACCCCATACTTTAACCAGGTCTCCAAGGTAAATGTTGGTAGGCACTTTATCGCGAGCGATCAGTGGAGCGAGATCTACCAGCAAGTTGTTCTGCATGAATTCCGGGTACCTGGCCAGATGATCCGTTATAACGTCAGGCGCGGTACCAGAAACGAACGCCGTATTCAGCGCGTTCCAATAGTCGAACCAGCCGGTCTGGGTGATTTTAATTTTAATGTCCGGGTTCTTCTTCTCGAATGCCGCAGCGCAGGCTTGGTAGGCTGGCAGTTGGTTGTTGTCCCATAACCAGTAGGTGATTTCTGTTACCGCTTGCGCGGGAATGCCGGCCAGGAAGCTGCCGGCCAATAGGATCTTAGTTAGGTGTCGCATTTTTCTGGGGGTTAATTTTCGGGTTTGATGAGATTCATGGGGAGAAGAGGAGCGAGGAGTAAAAGAAGGCCGCGGTTGTCAGTAGTTGGTTCTGCTCATCGATAACCGGTGTACTGGAAGGCTTCGACGACCTTGCGACCGAAGAACACGAGGAGGATGGCGACCGGTATAATACCGAGGACGGTGCAAGCCATTAGCCCGCTCCAGTCCGGTACGCCGCCGGCCTGCATTGACCGAAAAGCGTTAATAGCGACGGCCATGACTCGCACTGTTTCTTCCCGGCCGACTAGAAGCGGCCAAAAGAACTCATTCCAAGCCGTCAAAGTGGACAAAATCGTCAGCGTGGCGATTGCCGATCGATGGATAGGCAGCACGACGCGAAAGAAGATCGAGAAGTAATTTGCTCCGTCTATGCGGGCGGATTCCTCCAACTCCCGCGGAGTCGACAAAAACATCTGGCGCAAAAAAAAGACGGCAAATGGCGTCATCAGCGCATAGGGCGCCGCCATGCCCTGATAGGTATTTAGCCAACCCAGATCTTTGATCAGGATGAAATTGGGGATGAATAGGACCACGGCCGGGATCATCGTGGCGCATAAAAACAGGAAGAAGATCAACCTGCGCCCCGGAAAACGGAGTCGAGCAAAAGCGTATGCAGCCATCGCGCTGCAGGCGATCTGGGGAACAACTGCCAAGACGGTGAAGATGACGCTATTCGCCAACGCCCGATAAAAATCTATCTTGCCGAAGCTGGTCTGCGCGAGTCGTGGATCGCTTGGATTCACCAGTCCGATGACTCTTTGGAGATTGAAAAGAGTCGGATCCTGGGGGAGGAGCGAGCTAGCGCCGCTGAAGAGAGTGTGGCTGTCGCTGAGCGCAGTCTTTACCGCGATCCAGATCGGGCCGAGTGAAATGATGGTAAATAGAGCGAGCGCCGCGTATCCGAACCAACGCGCTACCCCCCTTCCCGAGTTGGAGTAAGCATTCTCCATTTTTATCCGAGCTCAGATTGGCCAGAGCGGAGAAGCCGCATCTGCACGATGGTGACAACGGCCAGACAAAGAAAAAGGGCGCACGACATCGTGGACGCGTATCCCATCCTGAACGACACAAAGCCTTCCTGATAGATGTACCAGACGATGGTGCGGGTGGAAAAAGCCGGGCCGCCCAGTGTGGTAACCGCGATGGTGTCGAAGACTTGAAACGACCCAATGATGCTCGTGACTAGCACGAAGACGAAGGTGGGCCGCAGTAGGGGCAGAGTAATATGGACAAAGTTTTTCCAGGGACCAGCGCCTTCGATTCGAGCTGCTTCATAGATATCTTTCGGGATTGTCTGAATACCGGTATAGAACAACAAGGCGACGAATCCCATATGTCGCCAGATGTTCACCGCTGCGATCGTTGGGAGAGCGAGTTCGCGATCGGTAAAAAAAGCTATTCGACCGAGGCCGATCCAGTGCAGCGCAGCGTTCCCGAAACCGAGCAGCGGGTCGAGCATCCAAAACCAGATGATTGCTGCGATGACATTTGCGATCAGATATGGGGCGAGAATAATCGAGCGTAGGATCACGGAGCGCCCTAACCGAGCTAGCAGCACCGCCAGCAACAGTCCAATAACCGTCTGGATCGGTATGTTATAGAGAACGTAAAGGACGGTGACCTTCATCGAGTTCCAGAAGTTCGCGTCATTCCAGAGCTTGATGTAGTTGGCACCCGCGTTAAACACGGGCGCTCGCAAGAGATTCCAATCGGTAAAACTGATGGAGATCGCGCGAAAGGTGGGAAGCAGATAAAAGAGGGTGAAGCCTAAGAGAGCTGGTGCGATAAAGATCCACGCACAAAAAGATTCCCGATGCAGGAGTGACCGAAAAAAAGACCGTCGATGAGAGGTGGGGCGCGGAGCAGTGTGGGGAGGGGCTAGTTCTGGCGATACGCGTACAGACATAGCAGGATAGGAAAAGATTTCTCGGAGATGGTTTGGATCGGGGGGGATGAACGTACCGCGTGAAATTAGTAACGCGTGTTACAAGGCGAATAAGTAACACGTGTTATCTACAGGTCAAGTCGGTTCTTTTTCGAGCCCGGCTAAGATTCCAAAATCTCTTTTTCTGCAAACCTCGGTTAGCCCAATTTAAGCGAGGATTTGACGATTGTTTTGTGGGGAAGCTTTTCTATACTGAAGAACCCCATGTTTAAAAAAGTACTCTTGCTGTGTGTAGTGGCGTTAGCGGGCGTCGGAATAGCTCGGGCTCAAGGAAAGGTCCAACTTATTGTTGAGAGCTGGCGCAACGACGATCTCAAGGTCTGGCGGGATACGATCATACCCGCATTCACGAAGAAGCATCCGGAGATTGCGATAGTCTTCTCGCCGACAGCCCCGACGGAATACAACGCCGTGTTGGATGCCAAGCTCAAGGCAGGCACAGCAGGAGACCTGATTGCTTGCCGGCCCTTTGACAAATCGTTGGACCTGTACAACGCCGGACAAGTGGTCGCGCTGAATGATCTTCCGGGAATGGACCATTTCTCGCAGATCGCCCGGACCGCGTGGTCCACAGACGATGGTAAGACCACCTTTGCCGTGCCCATGGCGTCGGTGATTCACGGTTTCTTTTATAACAAAGCCATCTTCAAAGAGCTGGGCCTGAGCGTGCCCAAGACCGAGCAGGAGTTCCTGGCAGTGCTCGAAAAGGTGAAGGCGAATGGCAAATATATTCCGCTGGTTATTGGTACCAAGGATCAATGGGAATCAGCGACAATGGGTTACCAGAACATTGGTCCCACCTTGTGGGATGGGGAGACAGGTCGAAAAGCACTGATCGATGGCACTGCTCAGTACAACAAAGGGGGGTTCCTGGCCGCCTTTGAGGCGCTAGCAAAATGGAAACCTTACCTGTCGTCAGGCTACCAGGCTCTGGCCTACCCTGATGCGCAGAATCTGTTTGCCCAAGGTCGAGGGGCAATTTACCCGGCGGGATCATGGGATATTGGAGTCTTCCACCAAATGAACCCGAAGCTGGATTTTGGCGCTTTCAAACCGTACGCATTTGAAGGCAAGAGCGAAGCTATCATTGATGATCACCCGGACATAGCGCTTGGGCTCAATGCCGCTAGCAAGAACAAGGAAGCCGCGCGAACATTCCTTGCTTGGGTAGCCTCGGAGGAATTCGCGCAGGTGTACGCCAATGCTCTGCCTGGCTTCTTTCCGCTGGCCAACGTTGAATATACTCTCAATGACCCGGTGGCCCAGGAGTTCGTCAAATGGCGCAAAGAGGGGCCGTCTTCGTTCCGCTGCTCTTACCAGGTTCTTTCACGTAACGCTAACCCGAACAACGAGAACGACCTCTGGAATGCCTGTGCTCAAATCTTGAATGGCACCATGACTCCACAGCAGGCAGCGGATTTCGTTCAGAAAGATCTGGCCTCCTGGTATAAACCGCAGGCGGCCCGGTAGGGGGAGCTGACAAAGCAAGGGGCATCCCCAAGCCAGATCGTCCTCGTCTCATGGGACTCATGGGACTCATGGGTCTCATGGGACCTATGGAGAGCGATCTGGCGAAATGTGAGCGTAGCAACAATTGGAGCAAGCATGGCGGAAGTGAGCATTCGAGCGGCGCTAGGGATTCGCCAATGAGGAAACGTCGTTCTTTTCGAGTCCATATTCTGGTTTTCCTGGCGCCGGCGGTGCTGATTTACACCGCCTTCATGATTTACCCGCTTTTCGATTCGCTCTGGCTCTCGCTGAATAACAAGACCCCGACAGCAAGCCACGTCTTCGTTGGCATCCAGAATTACCAAGCCTTGTTTGGGCAAGAACAATGGTCGAAGCCGTTTTGGAACGCTCTGCGCAACAACGCGATCTTTTTTGTTATCCACATGCTCGTACAAAACCCAATCGGGTTATTCCTGGCGGCCCTTCTGGGAACCCGGATTCGCGGAAATTCGATCTATCGAAGCATCATTTTCACTCCGACTATCTTGTCGGTGGTGATCGTTGGTTTTGTCTGGAAACTGATTCTGAACCCAGCGTGGGGAATCTCCCGGAGTCTTCTGACGACGGTTGGTCTGGGCGGTCTGGATACGCCTTGGTTAGGCCTTGAGTCCACCGCGCTCGCCACCCTCTCGTTGATTTCAGTTTGGCAAAATATTGGTATCCCTATGATGTTGTTTCTGGCCGCGCTTATCCGCGTTCCAGAAGAGCTGCTGGAGGCAGCTAAAGTCGATGGAGCGGGGGTTTGGAAGATTTTCTGGAGGATCCAGTTTCCCCTGATCCTGCCGTCGGTTGGTATCGTCGCAGTGCTGACATTCGTAGGAAACTTCAACGCTTTCGAACTGATCTACGCTACCCAAGGTGCGTTGGCCGGGCCAAATTTTGCTTCCGATATCCTGGGGACGTACTTCTTTCGAACTTTCTTTGGCTACCAGCTTCAGCCGGCCGACCCGTTCATGGGTTCCACTGTTGCCGGTGTCATGCTCCTCATCATATTGGCCGGCGTTCTGATCTACTTCTTTGGTTGGCAACGCCGTCTGCAACAGATCCAGTACTAGAGAGCGAAGATGGCAAAACCGGATTCTAACGTTTGGCGAACCTGCGTTACCCACATCGCCCTCTTAGCCTATTCCGCATTTGCGCTGTTTCCGGTGCTGCTGATCATCATGAATTCTTTTAAAGATCGGCTCACGATCTTCAGCGCACCCTTTGCGCTGCCAGACGCACAGACCTTCACGTTGGACGGGTACCAAACCCTCTCCTCGATTGCTCACTTCGAGCTGTTCTTTCTCAACAGTTTCCTGGTTACAGCAAGCTCCCTGGCACTCATCGTCGGGGTCAGCTCAATGGCGGCTTTTGCGCTGGCCGAGTACAAGTTCAGACTCAATTTCTTGACCGGACTCTACCTGGCTATCGGCATCATGGTTCCGATTCGATTGGGTACAGTGGGTATTCTGCGGCTCATGGTGGACCTGCACCTTGTTAACACTCTTTGGTCTTTGATCCTGATCTATACCGCGCAAGGCATTCCGCTAGCCGTCTTCATTTTGACCGCTTTCATGCGGCAGTTGCCCAAAGATCTCAAAGATGCGGCTCGGATTGACGGTGCCAGCGAATACCGGATTTACTGGCTCATCTTACCACTGGTGCGGCCCGCGATCGGCTCGGTGTTGGCCATTTCGATGCTACCGATTTGGAACGATCTGTGGTTTCCGCTCATCCTAGCTCCGGGCGAAGCCACCAAGACATTGGTTCTGGGAGCACAAACATTTCTCGGAGAGTTTACGAATGACTACAATGCGGTCTTGGCGGCATTAACGTTGGCCATTTTGCCTCCGGTGCTGCTCTACTTTGCCTTCTCGCGGCAGCTCATCCGCGGCATTACGGCCGGGGCCGTCAAATAGACTGATAATCCAAAGACGGAACCACAGATTTGAGATTGGACCGCAGATTGCGCAGTAGCCTGATGCTCCAGCCTCAGGAAGCATATCAGTGATCAGTGATTAGATTAGTGAGAGGTTGGTGGATGCCTATCGACAAATCCACGGCAGAAACCGCCCACCATTCACCAATCACTTCTCACACGCTGGACCCCTGAGGCTGGAGCATCAGGCTACTGCGCAATCTGTGGATCTCCTTTTCTTCGGTCTTTGGGCTACAGATAATTATGCGCGTCGGAATCGCCGGTACTGGAACAATGGGGGAGGTTCACGCTGCCGCGTGGCGAAGCACGGGCGCTGAGCTGATAGGGTGTACGTCGGGCAATTCGGTCCAGGCCGAAGCTGTGGCTAAACGTTACCAGATGCGGGTCTTCAGTGATTACGCTGAGCTTCTGGACGCTGTGGAAATAGTGGATATCTGCACCCCGACTCCGCTGCACAAACCGATGGTGCTGGAAGCGGCTAGAGCCGGCAAGCATGTGATTTGTGAAAAGCCGATCGCTCTAACGCCGGAGGACGCTCGAACTATGATCCTGGCATGTAACGAAGCAGGGGTCCGGTTCTTTGTAGGGATGGTTGTGCGGTTCTTTCCGCAGTATCGACTGGCGAAAGAACTGGTGGCTAACGGCCAGATCGGGAAGCTGGCTGTTTTGCGGCTCAAACGCGTGGCCTACGTACCGCAAAAGCCTGCGGAGAACTGGTACTTCGATGCAACCCTTTCGGGCGGTATGGTGGTAGATCTGATGATCCATGACTTCGACTACGCCCGCTGGTTGGCCGATGAAGTCGAACGCGTCTATGCCCGAAGAAGTCGGTCGGCGAAAGGACCAGCTGAGTACGTCCAAGCTATTATCCGCTTTCGGAATGGAGCTATTGGCCTGGTCGAGGGAGGCTGGGCCTATCCGCCAGGGACTTTTCGAACTGGCCTTGATCTCTCGGGTACCGATGGCCTGATTGAGTGGAACTCGGACCAGCCGTCGCCGGTCCTGACCTTTTTCCCTCCTAAGCCGAAGGACACGGATTCTGTCGGCCTTCCGGTATCAGGGCTTGCCGAAGACCCATACACTCTGGAGATTCGGCACGCCTATCACGCCATTGTGGGAGGAACGGACTTCGAGGTCACAGCTGAAGACGCCCTCGAAGCTCTTCGGATCAGTTTGGCGGTCAAAGAATCCTTATCTACCGGTAAACCGGTGTCGCTTTGAGGTATGGCTATCCGGATCGGCATTCTGAGTTTTGCACACCTGCATGCGGAGGGTTATCAGGCCAACCTGAGAACCATTCCTGAAGTGGATTTGATAGGATTTTCCCACGAAAATGCAGAGGAAGGCCGTTTCTTTGCCGCGAAGTACGGGCTCCGCTGGTTTCCCGAACATCGGGAGCTACTGGCCGAAGGGCTCGATGGAGTATTGATCTGTGCGGAGAACGCCCATCACCGCGAACTGGTCGAGATGGCTGCCGAAGCCAAGTGCCAGATCTTATGTGAGAAGCCCATCGAGACCAATCTTGTCGACGCCATAGCGATGGAGTCGAGTTGCGCAAAAAACGGGGTACGTTTCATGACGGCGTTCCCCATGCGCTTCGCTCCTTCGGCTCAGGCCGTACGCACCATGATCCAGAACCGGGAGCTTGGGAACGTACTTGGAGTAAACGGCATCAATCACAGCGAAATTCCGAAAGGTCACCGAGCCTGGTTTGCCAACAAGGCGCTTGCCGGGGGAGGGGCGGTCATGGATCACACCGTCCACCTGGTTGACCTCCTTCGCTGGTATTTCGAGGTCGAGGTGGCGGAAGTCTATGCTGAGGTGGACAATCTTTTTTATCCTGACGAGGTCGAGGTGGACACCGCCGGTCTGATGCTCCTGACGTTTTCCAATGATCTGCAAGCTAGTATCGACTGCAGCTGGAGCCGCCCGACTTCATACCCGCGCTGGGGGCATTTGAAGATGGAAGTAATCGGGGAAGAGGGTACAGCCGTGATGGACAGCTTTGCCCAATACCTGACGCTTTATTCGAACGGCGGCCCCAGGAATCCAAGCTGGATCGGGTTCGGTCCCGATCCAAACCAGGGGATGATTGAGGAATTCGTGGCTAGCATCCGTCAGAATCGCGAGCCGTGCGTGACCTGGAACGATGGTTACCAAGCTCTGCGGGTAGCCTTAGCGGCTTACGAATCGGCACATTCCAACGAGCCGGTAAGGCTGCTTGCAGTAGACTGATGCTCCAGCCTCAGGGAGCGCGTTGGTGATCGGTGGGAGATTTTCTGCCGAGGATTTGCCGATAGGCTCCACCAATCACTTCTCACCAATCACCTCTTATACGCAGCGCCCCCCTGAGCCAGGAGGATCAGGCTACGGCAGGATCAGGCTACGGCGGGATCAAGCTACGATCATTGCGAAAAAGTTGTTGTGCGTTGTCCTAATTGTGACCGCTCATTCGTCGCATAATTGAACCGAACACAAGGTGCAGATTCAGCGATCACGTTTACGGACGAGCAAAATATGAACACGCAGACAAAGACTTCCGAAGGAAGAAAAGGTATTTCAGACCATCCAATCGTTTCGCGAGAAGAATGGGTTAGGCTTCGCAAGGAGCTGCTCAAGAAAGAGAAGGAGTTTACGCGGCTGCGCGACCAGTTGAACGCCGAATGCCGCGAGCTGCCCTGGGTCAAGGTGGAGAAGCGGTACCTCTTTGACGGGCCGGACGGCAAGGAGACGCTCGCCGACCTCTTCGATGGACGCAGCCAATTGATCGTCAATCACTTCATGCTGGGTCCGGGATGGAAAGAAGGTTGTGTGGGCTGCTCGTTTGGAGCCGATCATAATGACGGGATCCTCGTGCACCTCCAGCATCACGACGTAACGTTTGTCGCGATCTCGCGAGCGCCCCTACCCGAGATCGAAGGCTTCAAGAAGCGCATGGGCTGGGGCTTTAAGTGGGTGTCGTCATTTGAGAGCGACTTCAATTACGATTATCACGTGTCGTTCACCAAAGAGCAGATCGCGAAGGGCAAGGTGTACTACAACTACGACGTGCAAGAATTCCAGATCGATGAACTTGCCGGCACTAGCATGTTCTACCGGAACGAGACCGGCGACATCTTCCACACCTATTCAGCTTACGCGCGCGGCAGCGAAATGTTGGGGGGCGCGTACGGTTACCTCGACCACTTGCCGAAGGGCCGCAACGAGACGGGCCCCAACCACAACCTGTCCGATTGGGTGCGGCACCACGACAGGTATGACGATGGCGGGCTAGTCAGCGCGACGGGACGATTCCAACCTGCCAAAACATCGGATTCGTGACACAGTTCGAGGGAGGATAATTCATGAGCACTCATCGTTGTTGCGAAGTCACTGTGAGCGGTGGCCGCCGCGAGAGGGCCGGAACGCGAACCATGGATGGCGATCGGCGGCTGCCAAAGTTCGCCCGGCGTTGTTCTGAAATCGCGGGATGGATCGTTCCGAGCGCCACCCTGGCGCTTTTGCCCAAGTGTCCCGTATGTATAGCGACCTACGCTGTGATTGGAACCGGAGTCGGGCTTTCGGTCTCAACCGTGACCTTTCTGCGGACGCTGCTTGTGATCCTGTGTGTGCTGTTGCTGACATACCTCGTAGCCAAACGCGGGTGGCATTTCATCGTATTGATTTTCGAGACGAGGAGAAAAACGGTCAAACAAACGATTGATCGAGCGCTGAACCATTGCGAAAGACAAATATGAGCACACAGCCGACAACATCCGAATACATGCTGTTATTCCGGAGCGGAGAGTGGGACAAGGATCTCTCCCCGGAAGAGATCCAGAAGATCATGGGCAAATGGAATGCCTGGTTCGAACGGTTAAACCAGCAGGGGAAGGTCGTCAGCGCCCACCCTCTCGAGCGTGAGGGGAGGGTCGTTTCCGGGACAAAAGGGCGGCCGGTGGCCGATGGTCCTTTTGTTGAGTCCAAAGAAGCCATTGGCGGCTATTTCCTGCTGCAAGTCGGTGACCTCGAAGAGGCGGTGAAAATCGCCAAAGAGTGCCCAGCGGTGGAACATGGTTTGACCGTTGAAGTCCGGCCGGTGGCGGAGCAGTGCCCGCCCATGCGATGGGCGAACGAGCAACTGACCCAGGCGACCGCTTGAGCGAATTTCAAGATAGCAGTGGCGCGCCCCCAGCAGAAATTTCCCAGTTGGCGGAACATCTCTTTCGCCATGAGGCAGGAAAGCTGGTTTCTGTCCTGACAGGAATCTTTGGAATTGACCGCCTGCAATTGGCTGAGGATGTGGTCCAAGAAGCATTGGTCCGTGCGTTGAAGACGTGGCCCTATTATGGGATTCCGAAGAACCCCGCCGCGTGGATCACCCAAACGGCGAAGAACCTCGCGTTAGACTTGATTCGGCGGGAAAAGCTCTTCCGCGAAAAGCAGCCAGAAATTGTGGCAACCATTGAGCAGTGGCCGGGCGACTCAGTTGCTGGCGATTCGCCTTTATTCGACAGCGAAATAAGAGACGGCCGTCTGCGGTTAATGTTTGCGTGCTGCCATCCGCTTCTCCCGCCAGAGGCGCAGACGGCGCTGGCCCTTAAGACACTTTGCGGATTCAGCGCCGCCGAAATCGCGAAGGCATTTCTCACGACCGAGGTGGCGATTGCCAAGAGACTGACGCGAACCAGGCAAAAAATTCGCGAGCTACACATTCCCTTCGAGATTCCGTCCGGCGATGAGTTTTCAGCTCGTCTGGATGGTGTGCTACAAACTCTCTATCTGCTTTTCAACGAAGGTTACAAGGCGTCGAGCGGTGACAGCCTCGTCCGGGAGGAACTGTGCTATGAAGCGATTCGTCTGGCGACATTGCTAGCCGAGCACCCGATGGGCAATCATCCCCGCACTCATGCTCTGGTCGCGCTGATGTTGTTGAACGGAGCGCGACTCTCCGCGCGAGTAGACACGGAAGGAAATATTCTTCGTCTCAAGGAGCAGGATCGGTCGAGTTGGAACAAGGAAATGATCGGGCGCGGGATGTTACACTTAGGCCGATCGGCAGCGGGAGAAGAACTCAGCGGATACCATCTTCAGGCCGGTATTGCCGCCTGCCATTGCATGGCCGACGACTATGAGTCCACGGATTGGCCGAGAATCTTGTCCCTCTACGATCAATGGATGGAGACGAATGATTCTCCGATCGTCGCCCTTAATCGTGCCGTGGCTGTTGCGAATGTGGACGGCCCCAAAGCCGGCATTGCGGCAGTCGAGGCAATTCGGAACCGAGGTCAGTTAGATTCGTATTACCTGCTTTATGCGGTCCTCGGCGAGTTCGAGGCGCAACTGCATAACTTCCAGACTGCTACCGACAATTTCCGGAAGGCGCTGCAACTAACTGAGGTGAAATCGGAACAATCTTTTCTATCGAAACGGCTCCGGGATTGTGAATAGCAGGATCTGCGCATTCGACCTCCTCTGAGAACTTCGCGATCTCCTGTTCAAACTGAGGTGAAATCGGAACAATAGTTTCCATCGAAAAGACTACAGGATTGTGAATACCAGGATCTGCGCATTCAACCTCCTCTGGAATCTTCGTGATCTCCTGTTCAAAATGAGGCGAGATCGGAACAATCGTTTCTATCGAAAAGACTCCGGGATTGTGAATAGCAGGATCTGCACATTCAACCTCTGGGATCTTCGCGATCTCCTGTTCAAAACGAGGCGAGATCGGAACAATCGTTTCTATCGAAAAGACTACGGGACTGTGAACAGCGGGATCTGCACATTCGACCTCCTCTGGGATCTTCGCGATCTCCTGTTCAAAATGGGGTGAGATCTGAACAATCGTTTCCATCGAAAAGAATACCGGATTGTGAATAGAGGGGTTTGGCATTTCAACCTCCTCTGGGATCTTCGTGATCTCCTGTTCAAAACTCCGTCTTCGCGGTCTCTTTGTGGAGCATCTGATCGAAAACAAGCTTTCCGGCGATCCAGACGCGCTGAACCGCGAATCGGTCATCGAAGAGCACTAAATCAGCAGTTTTACCCGACTGAATTGAGCCAAAACGGTCACCGATCCCTAGGATCGTCGCCGGGGTGAGAGAGGCCATGCGCACGGCGTCGAATAGCGGGACATCGGCCCGCTGAATTACGGTTCGGACCAAATCAATCATCCGAGCCAAACTCCCTGCCAAGGCTGATTCATCTTCAAGCATGGCGTAACCGGGACCAACTTTGGACGCCACGCTCCCAAGTTGGAATTTCGTACCTTCCGGTAAGCCGGCGCCCGCCAACGAATCTGATACCAGGGCGATTCGCTCAGCACCTTTCGCCCGATACGCTAGTTTCAGTAACGTTGGCGATACATGGAATCCGTCGGCGACGAGTTCGCAGAAAACATTTTCATCTGCTAACGCGAACTCCAATGTACCGGCCTGCCGGAATAGGCCGCGTTTCGAGGCGCTCGACATCGCGTTGAACAGGTGGGTTACTTTCTTGAGGCCAACAGCAACCGCGGCTTGCATTTCCTGGTCTGAGGCCTCGGTATGACCGGCGCTCATGGTCACCCCGGCCCGGGTCGCAGCCTCAATGAGATCCAAAGCGCCGGGCAATTCTGGAGCGATGGTCATTTGGGAAATGCTTCGAGCCCGCGATAGAATCCAATCGCGTTCTTTTGCTCCGGGCGGGCCCATCAATTTCGGATTCTGAGCGCCCGCTTTCGACCGCGCAAGATGCGGTCCCTCGAGATGTACAGGCAATAGACGGGCTTTGGAGCTCTGCTTGGCGGTTTGCCAGGCGTCTAAGAAAGAATCGAAGTGATCGTAGGTCGTCGTGGCTGCGGTCGGACAAATAGACGTTGTTCCTCCCGAAAGATGAAAGTCAGCGGCAGTAAGAAACGCTTCGGCAGTGGCATCTAGAAAGTCTGAACCCCTACCTCCGTGAACGTGAAGGTCGATGAAGCCAGGGGCAAGATAAGACCCATTCGCGTCCATTCGATCCTGCACGTCCGGAAGAGCGCCCTCGCCGATCGTATGTATCAATTCATCAGCGATCAACAGCCAACCCCGATCCAAGACTCGATCGGGCAAAATCAATCTCGCGTTATAGATGCATAGCATAGCTTTGCGTCCGCTTAGGGCGTGATAAGTAGCAGGGTCGCTAGCTCACAGAAGTTCTTGCTCGGAGCAGATAGCAGTCTAGTTCAACCGGCTACAACCAACAATGACGTGAATCAAGGAAGTCAGGATTAACAACAAATTACCGATGACTAGGGGCTTCTAAGAGATGGCACTCGGCATGCGTTAGCAAGCCGAGTGCCCGCGATTCCTAGAGGCTCACCACAAAATCGCCTAAGGCACTAAAAGCCGACGATTGACGCCTGCCATATCCCAAGCCCGTGCGTCGCTGCTCGTAAGATGCGAGTCGGGCTTTGCAGCTTGAGGTCGAACACCTCAACCTTGGGGAAGCCAGTTCCGAATTTATGCCAGTGCGCTCCTCCGTCGGTCGAAGCGTAGATCCCGAGATCGGTGCCAGCAAAAAGGTGCAGGGTATTTTGAGGATCAATAACCAAGCCATTGACTGACACGTCAGGAAGGCCGTGGCCGGCACGTTTCCAGGTAGGTTGCGTATTTGAGGTAAGTGCGGATACCAGGTTGTTCGTTACCCAGACCTGTTCACCTTTAGCTAACCCATATCCGTTGAATGCCACATACACGACATTCTGGTTGGTAGGATCGAGAACGATTCGCGTAATATACCCAGGAGGAAGCTGCCCGGTGATTTCGACGAGGGCCGAGGAGGCCGTTACGGTCGCGAAAACATTTCCGGTATCGAGTCCGACCACACGAATAGTGTCATTTAACGGGGATATGCCGATCGCGCTGATAGGAACGCGGACACCTTGGATTTGCAGGATCGGCGCCTGGCTCACGGCAACCATCGTATTACCGCGGTCTGCCGAACGATAGAGCGTGTCAGTCCCAAAATAGACTGTATTTGGGCTACCGGGACCCAACGCTATCGGCGCGTAGAAATTGACGCTATCCGTAATCGGGATCCCATTGAATTTGTCAGTGGTCCCGTCGCAATGAACCGTAGGATCTACGCTACCGCCGTAGATGCCCAAAAGCGACCATTGTCCCTCCTGAGCGCAGGAGGTTTTGAGAACACGACCAAAGCCGATTAAGTCGTTCGTGATATTAAAATAGGTGTGATACATCGTGACGTTTTCGGTATCCGTCGCGCTTTGATCGATGAGCGCATAGCCGCCATCGCCGAAATCCGCTCTGAAAAACGTGCCGTCCGGGTTTCGGAGAATCGTGCCGTTATCCTGCGTTCCGCCGATGGTGAAGTCGGCATCACTTGGGTGAACAGCCAGGCTTTCAAACTGAGTCGCTTGAAATCCTGGTGTATTGATGTCCCGCCACGTTTGACCATTGTCCGTTGAAGCCCAAACGCCACCGTCGTTACCCGTGTAGACCACGTTTGTGGCAGAAGGCGCTATGGCGATAGCGTGACTGTCGGCGTGCAACCCGCTCACGCTTGGCGTGAAGGTCACCCCTCCATTAGTCGAGTATTGAAAGATGCCACCGCCCTTCGGAGGTCCGTGGCCGCTTGCAGTCGGGTCCGAAGGGGTCGGGTTGGGAATAGCTTGTCCATCGATGTACATGTAGCCATGACCGGGCGGCCCATCGGGATCGACACCGGTCGAACTCACGGTACCGGCCAGATAAACGTTTTGCGGATTCGTTTGATCAATCGCGATGGCGATGTTGTAAAAGCCTTGGCCCCCAGCGAACCCATTGCCAGCCGGTAAGACCGTGGGGAACGTGGCTCCGCCGTCGGTTGATTTACGTAAAAGGCCCTGATCTAGTTGCCCCGAGGCGTACTCGTCCGTCGCGGCGATTACGATCAGAGTCCCGGTACCTGGATCCAGGGCACCAGCCAGCTTCACATTGGTGAGGGTTGGCAAATTCCCATCCGCTGTGCCGGTAACCGTAGCTCGAGTAAAGACAGGCTTAGGCGCCAGCGCGTTGTTGCTGTAGTAAAGGCCGCCTTGGGGATCGAGGTCACCGCCTGATCCGGTCACTTGACCAAAAACGCTGCAAACCAAATGTTTCGGATTGCTCGGATCTAAAATCGCACCGGTAACGATCGTGTTTGTGCCAGGGCCAACTTTCAGTCTTTCAAACGTGTGGCTCCCGGTCAGAAAATTCGTCGAGCGATAAAGGCCGCGTGGAGGTAGAACTGCACCCACGTTTGCGCCCAATCCACCAACACCGGACGAACTGGCGCAGAACACTATGTCGTCGTCTTTTGGATCTACCAGAATCTTGACGATGCTTCGATTCGTGAAGACGTCGTTCCCGAGGCCGTCCAGCTTGTAAGGCCCTTCCAATCGGGGGTGCGTCGAGTTCGCATTCACTACGACATAAACGCCGACACCGAAGTCGCTGTCGCCCGATAAATTGCCTTCTCCCGTTCCGATAAAGACCTTGGTGGGATCAACGGGATCTACCGTGATCGACCCAACCGCGAAGTTCTTGGCTCCGACGAAGAGAGATGTCCAAGTCTGACCGCCGTCGAACGAACGATAAACACCGCCCTGTGCGCCACCAACGTAGACGATGTTCGGATTTGTAGGATCCACATCAATGGCAGAAACTCGCCCGCTCACCGGCACCTCCGTGGGTCCATAAGTCTGGCCATTCGGAATGGGACTTGGACCTAGCGAAAACCACTGTGGGCCGGTTTCGAATAAGCGGGATGACAGATTCCTCCTCGCGAGCTCCCGGCAGCGCTGGGCGGGTATGGCCGGGTAGATTGTTTAGCGTTGGGGGTTTGGAGAACGGTTTTCTGTGGAGTCGCGCCGGATCGATGGCACCGGCCGGAAGAGCCAGCCAAAGGCTAGCGACGATGGTTACACTCCCAGAAGGGAGCCCGTAAATTCCGAGAGACTTCGGGAAAAGCGTCTCGGTGTCGAAGGTGTGGAATAATTCATAGACTAGACGGATCTGGACGAAGGCCAATCACGGTGCTCCGTTCCAGAAGTGGCAAATGTGGTATCAGGGTCCAAAGCCGGCTGTCTATCTAAACATTTATGGTAATTATAGTCGATATAGACAAGGCCTTTCTATCAAGTCACCGATTTCTTAGTTAGGTGTCCCGACCGAAGAGTCTAAGGATGGATCCACTGCCGGCCTTCGATCGAGGCTCTTGTGGGTGCGCCGATCGCCTGCGAGTCAAGATAAGAGGAAGGATATGCCCGAGGGGAGTGGGCCCGGCTTGTCCGCCGTAGCCCGGAGGTCGCGCGACGGCGAGGCGAAGGAGGAAGGGACTCAGTGAAAGTAGCCCAGCACGAAGTGCTGGGAAATAATGCAAAAAGAGACGTCCGTCCCGCCAGAGGGACGATAGAAATGTTTTGGCTCCTGGACATCTCGTATGCCCTCACCCGCGTAAGCAGCCGTCGATCGTCCCATTCCTCCTTCGGCATCCTGACTATGGAGGACAGGCCGGGACGAGTCTTTGCGCAACCCTCTAAGCCCTATGTTGACGCGCATGGGCGATCGCCAGACGGGCAATGCCCGAAGGAAATGTCAGCCGTCGCTACTGCGAAATATGGTCGCTCGGCTGGGCATCACGGCCGAGGTCATCACCCGGGCGCGGTTTTTTTGCAATTGGCCGCAAGAACTGCCGGACCGCGTCCTTGTTCGTAATGACGTCCGTAACTTTTATAGATATCACATCGTCCTGCTTCTCGATCGTACCGATCACGATCGCTTCCTGGCCGTTCTCCGGCATGACAATCTCGCTGCCCTGTCTGATCGTCGCTGTCAGGGAAAGCCCCGGCGGCTCCTGGACGCCACTTCCTGTTTTCAAGTCGATGATCGTGAATGTTTTCTGGTTTGGGGAGGGCTTACCGACGATGCCGTGCAGCGCTACCGTTCTTCCTTGATACAGATCGGGATTTGTAATGAGCGATTGAAAACCGGCAAGTTGAGGTTTTTCCTGAGCAAACAGTGAGCCTGCGACGACACCCGTGGCAGTGAGCAAGATCACTAGAAATCGGTTCATGTCCTCGCTTCTAATAGACTGATGATCTTGGAATACACAAGGAAAGCTAGTCAATGGAGTGAGCCCTTCACCGGTGTTGAGTGCGGCTAGGTCAAGGTCCCGCTCACTCGCCGAATAGCAACCGTATTGTAAGGCTAAGTTGGAATAAAGGGTCGTGTCTATCTGCCGCTACTCTCTCAGAGCAGTGATCGGACTGATGCGGGTCGCGCGGAGCGCTGGGAGAAGACAAGCGAGCAATGCGGCCAGACCAAGTACCAACACGGCCAGTCCGAGCGCGACTGGATCGCTGCCTGATACTCCGTAAAGAATGCTCTCGATGAATCTGGTAAAGATCAGTGCTGCCGGGATGCCAACGACCAATCCGATACACACGAGCTTCAGCCCTTGTCGTGTAACCAATTTGAGAATGTTCGATGATTGCGCACCCAGAGCGATCCGAACTCCGAACTCTCGTTTCCGTTGGCTAACCGAATAGGCTAGCACACCGTATAAACCGATTGCCGACAGGAGCAGGGCAGCACCCGAAAACAAACCGACCAGAAGCACTCCAAGCCGTCGAGTCACAAACTTTTTGTCGATCAGGTCATCCAAAGTATCGGCCTTGGCGACAGGTACGTCCGGATCGATCGATGCCACCACTTTTCGGATGGCGGGCACTAAAGCGGCTGGATCACCGGTCGAGCGCAAAATCAAGATTTCAAAATCAAAGTTGTATTGACTGCTCGGAAAATACGCGTGGAAAGCAGCCTGTTGATAGTCCGGGCTATTGTGGCGTATCTCTGGAACCACTCCAATGACGGTGCAAACATAAGGGATCCCCTCATCACGAACCCCGATCTGCTGGCCAAGCGGGTTCTGCCTTGGAAAAAAACTGTTGGCAAACGCTTCATCGATGATGACGACACGCGGGCTATCAAGCTTGTCTTGCGCATCGAAATTGCGGCCTTGTAACAACGGAATTTGCAGCGTCTGAAAATAACTTGGAGAAATCGTATGCCAGGCCAGTTTCGGTTGATGCCCGGGACCAGGGTCGGGCTGGCCAACCACGCTGAAAGGGGTAGCAAATCCCCAGATCAAATCCCAGTAGAACGGCGGGTTGTCATTCAGCGCCGTTTCCGTAACCCCAGGAAGCTGGCGCACCTTTTGCAACATTGCATCCCAGAAAACACCTGCTCGCACCCGGTCCGATCGGTACTTGGTACTCGCCAGGTAGAGCTCGGCGGCAAGGATGTGATGAGGATTAAAACCAAGCGGGACGTTTTGGGCAGCCTGGAAGCTGCGCACCAGGAGTCCTGCTCCGACCAGCAGCACGCAGGCTAACGCGACCTGTCCAATGATCAAGATGGATTGCGTGCGCTGCCTCTGTGGTCCAATGGTACCGGCACGGCCACCCTCATCTTTGAGCGCGGAAGCGACATTGGCTTTCGAAAGACTCCAGGCCGGCAGACAGCCCGAGAGTAGTGAGGTGACCGCGGTTACCCCGAAGGCAAACAACAGTGCTCTGGAGTCGAGGTGAACCCCTTGAAATCGATACTGCAAGCCGTACAGGTCTGGTGGAATAAGCGCTTTGACGGTTCCAATGGTCCAAAGAGCGACCAAGAGTCCGGCGATCCCACCGAGCAGCGCCAGGAATGTGGTTTCCAAAAGCAGCTGACCGATGAGGCGGAGACGACTCGCCCCGAGCGCGGCTCGAATGGTCATTTCCTTTCGGCGTTCCAAAGCCCGGGCAAACAACAAATTGGCAACGTTGGCGCAGGAAACTAACAAAAGACAACCCGAAGCGGCGCCAAGCAGCCAGATGGTTGGGGCGAAATCGTTTACTAAGTTATCAAGCGGGGTAACGACTCGGATGCCGTAGCCCTTATCCGTATCGGGGTATCGAGCACTCAAGTTGTCATGAATGATGTCCAACTCTGTTTGGGCTTGAGCGAGGCTGACTCCATCCTTCAATCGGCCAAGACCAGTCGCGATGTGTTGGTCTCGCTGCATCAGGTTGGAACCGAAAAGTGGAAGCGCATTAACCGGCACATACACGTCACAGGGAGTCCAATAATCGACTTGGGCCGGTACAACGCCGATCACCTGAAACGTGTGATCACTCAACGTGAGATTCTGGCCGACGATATTCGGATCGGAATTGAAGCGGGTTCTCCAGAATGCTTCATTTAAAACCACTACCAACGGGCCGCCCGGCACATCCTCATTTTCAGTAAATGGTCGACCGAGAATGGAGGGAATTCCGCTTACTTTGAACATGCTAGGAGAAACAAAATCGACATGGAGTCGTTCAGCTTCTCCCTTACCAATGAGGTCGAGAGTACCGCTGCACACAATAGCGAGACTGTCGAAGCTATGCTGAGCCGCAGAGATATCCAGGTAGTCAGGATAATCGAGCCCGCTTTCCCGACCTTGAGCAGTCAGGTACATCTGTATTAACCGGTCTGGCTTTGGGTAGGAAAACGGCCTCAGGAGGACGGCATCAATCACGCTGAAAATTGCGGCATTCAGACCGATCCCGAACCCAAGGATCAGCACAGCCGTGATTGTAAATCCGGGCGACTTGAGAAGTAACCACACTGTATGCCGCATGGATTTTAGGAAATCGTTCATCTGTTCTGGGAGTGATCCATTAGCTACTCTCTAAGGGCAGTGATCGGATTGATTCGGGTTGCCCGTGGCGCTGGTAAAAAACAAGCGAAGAATGCGGCTAGACCAAGAACGACCGCAGCCGTCAGAAGTGTGATCGGATCGTTGGCCGATACCCCATAATAGCATACTTTCGATTAGACGCGTTAAAGCGAGCGCACTGACAATTCCGACGACCAACCCGATGCCGACTAGCTTAAGTCCTTGCCGGAATACCAATTCGAGAACGTTGGATGATTGTGCACCCAGTGCGACCCGAATGCCGATGTCACGTGTCCGTTGGCTGACAGAATAGGCCAGAACACCGTACAAACCAATCGCCGATAGGAATAGCCCAATGCCGGAAAAGATGCTTACCAAAAGCACTGCCAGTCGCCGGGTCACAAATTTCTGGGCGATAAGGTCTTCGAAAGTGGTCAATTTAATGACAGGTATGTCTGGATCGATCGAGGCCACCGCTTTTCGGATGGCGGGTATAAAGGTCAGTGGATCGCCTGCCGTACGCACGACTAAGACCTCAAAACCGACAAATCGTTGAGCGTACGGAAAGTAACCTTGAAACGGAGCCTGTTGATGATCCGGGGAGTTGTGCCGCACGTTTTCGGCGACACCGACAATCGTGCACGTTTTTTTGCCGTTCCATTGGCTTAGGTGATCAATCTGCTTGCCAATGGGATCTTGGCCCGGGAAGAAGCGTAGAGCGAGAGCCTTGTCGATGATGGCAACGTTCTCGCTATCAAGCGTATCTCGGGCGTCGAAATCGCGTCCGCGTAACAAAGGAATTTGTAATGTGCGAAAATAGCTTGGAGAAACTTCTTGCGTGTCCATAGTCGGCTCCCGACCCGGTCCAGGATCAGGTTGCCCCGTCACAAGAAAAGGATCGGACTCACCGTAATCCCAGTTGAACGGTAAATCCCGGTTCATCGCTGCCTCGGTCACTCCCGGTAAACTGCGCACCTTATCCAGCACAGTATCAAAGAATGGGGGCATTCGACGGAAGTCCGATGTGTACTTCGTACTCGTCGGATAAATCTCGGCAATAAGGACGTGATGCGGGTTGAAACCGAGCGGAACGTTTTGCGCCGCTTGAAAGCTGCGAGAAAGCAATCCGGCTGCAATCAGCAATACGCAAGCGAGCGCCACCTGAGCTATGATCAGGATGGACTGTGTTCGTTGCCGCTGTGGACCGACGGTGGCTGCACGTCCGTGTTCATCCTTGAGGGCTGACCCGAGATTAGCCTTCGAAAGACTCCACGCTGGCAGTAATCCGGACAGCAATGAGGCGAGCAAGGTCACGCTCGAGACAAAAAGCAACACCGTGGCATCCAGACCAATCTCCTGAAAGCGGTACAGATCCCGTGGACCGAATGCCTTGATCCCTTCAATTGCCCAAAAAGCGACAAAGATACCGACGATCCCTCCGACCAGCGATAGCAACGCAGTTTCTAGCAACAGCTGCCCAATCAGACGAAGGCGGGACGCGCCGAGTGCTGCTCGAATCGTCATTTCTTTTCTACGTTCGAGGGCTCTAGCGAAAAGCAGATTCGCAATGTTCGCGCTAGAAATTAACAAGAGGCAGCCGACGGCGGCTCCCAACAACCAAACCGTTCCGGAGTAATTGGATACCAGACTATCCAGAAACGGCGCAACCCGAAGGCCGTAGTTTTTATCCGTGTCTGGGTATCGAGCGATTAAGTTATTATGGATAACCTCTAAATCCGCCTGCGCTTGCTCCAGGCTAATGCCGTGTTTCAATCGTCCAAGACAAAGAAAGACATGCAGATCACGCTGTTGCAGCTTGTATCCAAAACTCGGCATCACATTCACCGGTACGTAGAGAGCAATCGGAGGTGGACCCGAATCGTCTGCTTGGGCCGGTGCAACGCCCGTAACTCGAAAGCTTTGATCACTAAGAGTTAGGCTCTTACCGATGATATTCGGGTCGGAGTTGAAACGGCTTCTCCAAAGCCATTCGCTCAGAACGACTACTGGTGGGCTACCGGGCTTATCTTCATCGTCAGTGAACGGGCGGCCAAGAATAAAAGAACGCCTCGTCAACTTGAAAAGGCTTGGGGAGGCGAAGACAACTCTAAGTCGCTCAGGTTCTCTTTTGCCGGTGAAATCGAACAAGTCGAAACACGATATGGAAAGGCTATCGAAGGAGTGCTGCGCCGCGCAGACATCCAAGAAATCAGGATAGTCGAATCCCATGACGTTGGTATTCTGGAAAGGCATGGAGATCGTCACCAACCGTTCCGGCTCTGGGTAAGGCGCCGGTTTCAATAGAACAGCATCGATCAAACTAAAGATCGCCGTGTTTGCGCCGATACCGAACCCGAGGATCAGCACCGCGGTGATCGTAAACCCCGGCGACTTAAGAAGTAGTCTTACCGTGTACCGCAGCTGTTGTAGAAAACCATGCATGGTTCTGGGGGTAATTTTGTTGGGATGCCATCGCTATTCCCTCAGCGCTGTGATTGGATTGATCCTCGTCGCGCGCAGCGCTGGTAATAAACAGGCCAGTAAAGCGGCTAACCCCAGCACGAGCACGCTCAGACCGAGAGAAATCGGATCGGCTGCCGAGACGCTGAATAACATGCTTTCCATGAGATGGCTCAGCGCTAGTGCGGCTACAAGTCCGATCACCAATCCGATAGCGACGATCTTCAGACCGCGCTGAATCACCAATTTAATGATGTTCGATCGTGGCGCTCCCATCGCCATTCTCACACTGATCTCCTGTTTGCGGAGACTTACCGAATAGGAAAGCACACCGTACAAACCAACGGACGCAAGAAAGAGGGCGACTCCCGAGAATATACTAACGACCGTCATCCCGAGCCGACGGGACACGAACGCTTTTTGGACCAAATGATCAAAAGTGTCGACATCCGACAGCGGCAAAGTGGGGTCAATTGTGGCGACCGACTCTCGGACGGCACCTATCAAGGATAGCGGGTCACCCTCGGTGTGTAGCACCAGTGTCCCAAAATCTATTGGACGCAGCGGCGCATATGGATCTTGAGCGTAGAGGTAATAGGCTTGGAAGGGAGTCCATTGAGCGTCGGGACTGTCGTGTTGTATATTCGGTACGACGCCGACAATCGTATAAAAATTCTGCTTCAGGCCAATGCTGTTGGTGTCGTGGATCTGTTTTCCGATAGCGTCCTGGCCAGGGAAAAAATGTTGAGCAAGGCTCTCACTGACAATAACTGCTTTCTGTTTGTCAGCTTGGTCCTCCTCATCAAAAAGTCGTCCACGTAGCAGTGGAATCCCGACGGTGCGAAAGTAATCGCGTGACACAATTTGACTTTCCAAGAGGGGCTTATGCTCGAGGTTGGGATCGGGTTGGCCGGCGATTCCAAAAGCAGCGCCGACCGAACGGGTAAAGGGTAATGCATCGTCTAACCCGGCGGAAATAACACCAGGCAAATGACTAACCTTATCAAGCAGCGCATCGAAGAAAATTTTGCGCGCCGGTTGAGAGGAATACTTAGTGCGGGCGAGGTAGACATCTGCTGTAAGGATATGGTCGGTCTTGAATCCAAGAGGGATACTCTGAAGGGCCTGAAGACTGCGGGCCAAGAGACCGGCTCCGGTTAAGAGAATGCATGTAAGCGCAACTTGTCCTGCAACCAGGATTGCTTGGCTCCGTTGCCGTTGTGGACCAGCGGTTCCGGCCCGCTCACCTTCCCGTTTTAGAGCGGAAGTTAGATTCGTTTTTGGAACGGTCCACGCGGGAAAAAGCCCCGACGCAAGGGCAGTGAAAAGCGTTACAGCGACAACGAATGCCAGCGAACCGCCATCTAGCCGGATCTCCTGAAAACGCAGAACGTCCGGAGGAGCGAGTTCCTTGATTGCCTCCAGAGCCCCAATCGCCATTAGCAGGCCGATGATTCCTCCAGCTGTAGCTAGGACTGTGCTCTCGGCCAAAATTTGACTAGCAAGTTTGATTCGACTCGCTCCAAGAGCTGCCCGGATAGTCATTTCTTTTCGGCGTTCCTGAGCTCTGGCAAGGAGCAAATTCGCGACATTGGCACAAGTAATGAGAAGCAAACAAGTCACGGCGCCTTCAAGGAGCCAAACAGTCGCGGAGTAATCGGTGACCACGCTATCAAGATAGGGAACGAGTCGGATTCCAAATCCGGCATCTGTCGCCGGATAGCTGGCCACCAGGTTCTGGCGGATGACCTCTAAGTCGGCTTGCGCCTGCTGCAAGGTGACCCTGTCTTTGAGCCGACCGATACACGAATAAAAGGAAGCGCCTCGCCGGATCTTTTTGGAAGAGTCGAAATCGGGATCCTGGCTCAGCGGGACATAGAGGTCGACTTTCGCCGATTCGTCTGCTTGCCCGGGCGTAACGCCGATCACTTGGAAGTTCTTCGAATTGAGCGAAACGTGGGTGCCGACGATCTTCGGATCTGCGTTAAAACCGCTTCGCCAAAGATGTTCGCTAAGCACAACCACAGCAGGCGCGTCCGGCCGGTCGTCTGTTTCGACTATTGGACGCCCCATCAGGAACGGGCGGCCAAGGACTCTAAAGAAAGTGCCGGAAACGTAGACACCGCTGATCCGTTGAGGGTCTCCTTGACTCGCAAGATTAAAGTCATCGTAAGAGAACGCCGCTAGGCCATCAAACGTGCGTTGGTTTGTGCTGTAATCGACAAAATCTGGGTAATCGAACCCGCCCGTGTCGAAGTTTCGAAAAGGCCGGAAAATCTGCACTAGTCGATCGGCCTTCGGATAAGGCAACGGCTTGAGCAATACGCAGTTGATGAGGCTAAAGATCGCCGTGTTGGCACCGATTCCAAACCGAGAATCAGAACCGCGGTGATGAGTAAATCCAGGCGACTTGAGAAGCGGTCGAAGCGTGTAGCGCAGGGATTGAAGAAAACCGTGCATCTGTTTATGGGGATAAGCGAACGTAAAACTATTCTCTGAGCGCCATGATCGGGTTGATCCGCGTGGCGCGCATCGCCGGCAGCAAACAGGCCACGAACGCGGCTAAGCCAAGGATGAGCACGCTTATAGTCAATGAGATGGGATCGGTTGCTGAGACGCCATACAAGACATTCTCAATCAGGTGACCAAGCAACAAGGCCGATACAATTCCGATGACCACTCCGATTGCGACTAGACGCAGCCCTTGGCGAGTCACCAAGGAGAGGATATCGGATGACCGCGCACCGAGGGCAATGCGAATACCCAAGTCTCGAGTTCGTTGGCTGACTGAATAAGCTAACATCCCGTATACGCCGATGGCGGACAATAAAAGTGCAGCACCGGAAAACAGGCTCACCACGAGCAGACTTAGTCTTCTAGTCACAAGTCTCCCAGCAATCACATCCTCATAAGTGTTCGTCCGGCCTATCGCGACGTTTGGATCGATCGAGGCGATAACTTTTCGCAGATCCGTGGTAAGCGCGAGGGGATCCCCCTTTGAACGCAGCAACAAGACCTCGTCAGCGCGACTGGATTGATTGTATGGAAAATAAGCTTGGAAACCGCTTTCCTCATCTCCGGGGCTCATGTAGCGGATGTGCGGAACTACCCCAACAACTGCATAATCTTCAGCACCCGGGAGCTTGATCACTTTGCCGATGGCGTCCTGACCAGGCCAACAGCTTTGCGCCAGTGCTTCGTCGACGATGATCACCTTTTGGGAATCCATTCTGTCTTGCGTTCCGAAATCGCGCCCGTGCAACAGCGGGATCTGGAGCGTTCGGAAGTAGTCCGGTGAAACCATCTGCCAGTCCAAAACCGGCTGTCGCCCGGGGCCGGGATCGGGTTGCCCGTCTATCGTGAAAGGAACCATGATCTCGAACCCATTTTTCAATGGCGGATCGGAATTCATGCCCGCTGCCTCAACGCCGGGAAGTTGGCGAACCTTCGCCAGTACTTCGTCCCAAAAACTCCGTGTTCGAACCTTATCTGATATATACTTCGCGCTGGTTAGCGAGAGTTCAGCAGTCAGAACTCTATACGGAATAAATCCGAGAGGAGCGCTCTGAGCCTCCGCAAAGCTACGAGCAAGTAAACCCGCACCAATGAGCAGCACACAGGCTAACGCGATTTGTCCTATTACTAGGAGGGACTGCGCTCTTTGCCGCTGTGGCATTGAATGAAAGACTGCCTCATATTTAAGTACAGAAACGACATCTGCTTTCGAAAGTCTCCACGCTGGCAAAAACCCCGAGAACAATGAGATAAATGCCGTCAACGCTAGAACGAACAGCAGAGCGCTATGGTCAATCGCTACCTCATTGAGGCGATACAGATCCGACGGACAGATACTTTTGATCGCTTCAATCGCCAAAAGAGCGATAAAAACTCCAACGATTCCGCCGAAGAGTGATAAGAAGGCGGTTTCAAAGAGCGATTGCCCCACAGAAGCCGCAGCCGCGTTCCGCCAAGCGCGGAGCGAATGGTCATTTCTCGTCGGCGCGCCACGCCTCGCGCATACAGAAGATTTGCTATGTTCGCGCTCGAGATTAGCAAGAGACACCCTGCTGCTGCGCCCAGCAGCCAAATGCTCCGTGAATAGTCGATTACGACCCGATCCTGGACCGGGACGAGGCGCAAACCGTACCCGCTGTCTACGTCTGGGTACCGAGCAATCAAGTTGTTATGAATGGCCTCCAGTTCCGCCTGGGCTTGAGCAATGCTGACACCTTTTTTCAGCCGGCCAATACAGTCCACAAAATGGCCGTCCCGTTCCGAAAGCGAGTAGTTCAATACGGTCGTGAGCGCATTTATCGGTACATACGCATCAGCGACCGGGGGTCCCCAATCGTTGATCTGAGTGGAGCAACACCGATTACCTGAAAGGTCCAGCCACTGAGCGTGATGCTTTTGCCAACTATCGCCGGATCGGGTTGGAAATGTCTCCGCCAGAACCGCTCGTTCAGAACAGCGACAAGCGGTCCGTGCCAAACATCCTCTTGCTCAATAAACGGGCGCCCCATAGTAATGGGAAGCCCCGTGACCTTAAAGAATGTTGATGAAACAAAGTCAACCTGAACATGTTTAGCTTGCTCCAATCCACCGAGATCAAGCGTCTGTGGGGCTGCGACTGCAAGGCTATCAAATGTGTGTTCCGCGCTGGCTATGTCCACATAGTCAGGATAATCAGTCCACTTAGCGTATCTTTCTGATAGGGCATACACACCTCCACGAGCCGATCTGGGTTCGGGTAAGGTAGTGGTCTGAGCAATACCGCGTCGATCAGGCTAAAGATGGCGGTGTTGAGCGCCGATACCGAAACCGAGGATCAGGATCGCCGTGATGGTAAATCCAGGCGACTTGAGCAGGAGACGGAGGGTGTGGCGAATGGGGGACACGTGGTGGAGTGAGCGGTGGAAGACGTAGCTGGTGATTAGTGAGAGGCGAGTAATCAGTAATCAGTAGGTCAGTAATCAGTAACAGAGAGGAGCTAGGAGGTTCAATTTTTGCGTTCTTTGCGTTTTTTTTTGCGGCTATTCTTCTTGGCTATCGGCTATTGGTCACTCGCGCGTAGTGCGCTATTCGCGCAACGCTGTCAATGGATTGATGCGTGTCGCTCGGAAGGCAGGTAACAAACAGGCAATCAAAGTCGTAAAACTGAGCACGAGCACGCTAAGCCCTACAGAGATCGGATCCTCAACAGAAACTCCATAGAGAATGCCGGCCATTAAGTGCGAGAGCGCCAGGGCCGCGACAAGTCCAATCATCAGGCCCACGCCAACGAGTGTAAACCCTTGTTTAACCACCAATTGGATAATGTTCTTTGAATCGGCTCCTAGGGCGACGCGGACACCGATCTCGCACTTCCTTTGAGCGACGGAATACGATAGGACACCGTACAATCCAACCGCGGCTAATAGCAGAGCGGCTCCGGAAAAGAGACTAACCACCGTTGCTGCCAGGCGCTTGGTTGCAAATGACTTTCCGATAAAATCGTTGAACGGGTCAACGTTTGATAGCGGCAGGTTCGGATCAATCGATGCTACCACTTTCTCGAGTGATGCGATCAGCAAACGAGGATCGCTTTCGGTGCGGATTACTAGCGTCCCCCAATTGATCGGATTGGGCCACACGTTTTGAGAGTAAGGAAAATAAGCCTGAAAGGGCGACTGTTGGGATTCAGGGTTGTTATGCTGAACATTCCCGACTACACCGATAATGGTAAACAGATGGCGTTCAGGAGCACCGACATCGATGTCGGCACGGTCGTGAAGCTGTTTCCCAACAGGGTCCTCACCAGGAAAGAAACGCTGGGCAATGCTTTGGCTAATAATCACTACTTTCTCTTTATCCGGACCATCTTGGTCCGTAATCAAGCGTCCTTTCAGTAAGGGGACCTCCGCCGCTCTGAAATAGTCAGGCGTGACCCACTGCCAGTCCAAGCCCGGCACCTCGCTGGTATTCGGGTCCGGTTGACCGGCAATGCCGAAACCGACGGCGTTACTATCGAAGAAAGGGAGGTCGCTATTGAGCCCCGCTGCTATTACGCCGGGTAATTGCCTCACCCTGGTGAGCACGGGGTCGAAGACGGCTTGGCAGGCGACCTGAGTCGAATACTTGGCTTCCGAAAGATTGATATAGGCAGTCAGGACATGACTTGGATTGAAGCCAAGAGGAGCGTTTTTCAAAGCTTGAAAACTGCGAGCGAGGAGGCCGGCGCCAATCAAAAGAACAGAAGTTAGCGCCACCTGCCCGGTCACCAAAAAGGCCTGGCCACGATATCGCTGGCGACCGGGCGTGCCACCGCGGTTCCCTTCCTCTTTAAGCGCTGAAGCGAGGTTAGTGCTCGAATTCACGAGCGCGGGGAAAAGCCCCGAACCTAGCGCCGTCAGGGCCGTGATAATCACAACGAATGCTAAGCTGCCGCCATCGAGTTTAATCTCTTGAAAGCGCGAGACATCCTCTGGCGCCAAAGCCCTGACTGCATCCAGCCCCCAAGCCGAGAGCAGCAAACCGACAAGTCCTCCGGTAGCAGCGAGCGGTAAGGTCTCGATCAAGAGCTTGGGCAATTAGTCGCAGCCGGCTGGCGCCTAAAGCGGAGCGGATATTGAGTTCTCTCCGACGTGCCTGGGCCCGTGCTAACAACAAATTAGCGACGTTCGCACAAGTAATTAAAAGGAGACAGACCACGGCGGCCTCTAATATCCAAAGCGTCGCCGTATAGTCGTTCATGACACTATTCAGATAAGGAACGACGCTAATGCCAAAAGCTTTATCCGTGTCAGGATAGCGGTCAGCGAGATTCCGCCGGATCACCTCCAGGTCGGCTTGAGCTTGGCCGACCGTGGTGCCTGGCTTAAGCCGGCCGACGCAAGAAAAGTTGTGACTACCTCTTTGCGTGGTGACCCAAGTGCCGAAATCGGGACTCTGACCCAAGGGAACATAAAGATCGACTTTTGCTGACTCGTTGGCTTGTGCCGGCGTCACTCCAATCACTTGAAACCTTTTTCCATTCAGCGTGAGATTGGCCCCAATCAAGCTCGGGTCCGAGTGGAATCGAGTTCGCCAAAGATGTTCACTGATAACGACTACCCCAGCGACGTCAGGCTTATCCTCACCTTCCCCAAACGGGCGACCCACCAAAAATGGACGACCTAACACTCTAAAGAAATTCCCGGTCACATATAAGCCGCTGATGCGCTCCGCGGCCCCTCGACCGGAAAGAGCAAAGTCGGCGTTCTGATAAGCACTCAGACCGTCAAAACAGTGTTGGTTAGCGCTAAAATCGAGGTAGTCAGGAAAATCGAAGGGAACGCGATCAAAATTGCGGCCTGGTTGAAAGAGTTGTACCAGACGTTCTGAATCCGGATACGGTAGCGGCTTCAGTAAAGCTCCGTTGATCAGGCTGAAAATTACGGTATTGGCGCCAATACCAATGCCCAGGATAAAAACCGCCGTGACAGTGAATCCCGGCGTTTTAATCAGCAACCGGAGCGTGTGGCGGAGATGGGAAATTACGCTTCGCATTGGAGATCAGTCTTAGTTTCTGGTTTTTAGATTTGTTTCACTCACGTAAAGGGGTAATGGGATTGATTCGCGTGGAGCGGAGGGCTGGTAATAAGCAGGCGATCAAAGCGGCAAGGCCAAGAACCGGAACACTCAGACCGATAGACACCACATCGATAGCGGACACGCCGTAGAGAATGCTGGCTATGAATTGGGAAAGAGCCAGAGCTGCCGCCAGGCCGGTCGCTAATCCGATCCCTACTACGATCAATCCCTGTCTGGAATCGAGATAGTCAGGATAACTAAGCCGGACGTGTTGCAGATCCCGGAATGGCTCGAACAGCTGGACGAGACGCTCGGGATGCGGGTACGCAAGCGGTTTCAGCAAAACGTTATCGATCAGGCTGAAGATTGCCGTGTTCGCGCCGATACCTAAGCTCAGTATCAGGACGGCAGTAAGTGTAAATCCAGGCGACTTGAGCAGTAGCCGCAGCGTGTATTGCAGATGTGCTAGTACGCCTTGCATTTCTCCGGTGTTCTCCAAAGGAGGGGCACATCTTATGCCAACAAAACACTTGGAGCGCTCGCCTCCGTTTAGCAGGGTGTATTCCGAAAGGTCGTGGAAAGCCGTCTCAAAGTGACACCGAATCGTCTCATTTTGGGACTGAGATGTTAGTATTTTGCTCGCTAGGGATTTAACGGTGACTACTGGTTCCTCTTTGAAACCTGAGGCGATCAAAGGCTGTCAGGTGGTGTGACCGTGTCGAGTGCCGAGATGATCTGTTGGATAGCTTGATCCAACGAGAGCTAATGGGTGTCTATTTCAACATCGTATTCTGACTCTCTGTGAACGATCGAAGCTTGATAGTGGGCCAAGCCGCCCCTCAAAATCAACAAATGCTCGGTCGACCGCTGTACTTACCGCCTGAGCAGGTTGTCCGACTCAGCCACCAGGTCGCCGCGTTTTCATAGTGTAGTCGGATCAATTCCGGGGTTCTCTACATCTCTCAGGATTTTTTTCGCGGCTGGTGCCCAAAGGGATGTTTCACCGCTACTTACCTCTGCAATTTTCCCAGAGCTCGCGTTTGCTTGCACGTGATCTCCCCGGTGCTCTGAAGACTTGGGCGGCGTCCCGGCGTAACGGACGGTAATCAGAGGGTTGGTCGCATCGCGTGGACGATAATCGTCCGTTTTATGGTTGATAATCATCCATATAATGGTTGATTATGTGGTGCTGATTCATCGCAATATTACCGCTAATTTGCTTGAAGCTTTGTCGGATACGCCGGTGGTGATGGTGAACGGCGCTCGACAGACCGGTAAGAGTACGCTGGTGCAATCCAAAGAACTGGAAAGGCGTCAATACTTGACGTTTGACGATGTTGGTGTTGTGGCAGCGGCCAAGGGTGATCCCATCGGGTTCATTGCCGGTCTGGGTCCCAAAGTCACTCTTGATGAAATACAGCACGTTCCCGAGCTGTTTCAGTCGATCAAACTTGCGGTCGACCGCGAGCGGGAACCTGGACGGTTCTTGTTGACGGGCTCGGCAAACTTAATGGTTTTACCCAGGCTTTCAGAGTCACTTGCGGGCCGCATGGAATTATTGACACTCTGGCCGTTTTCACGTGGCGAAATCCAAGGGAATCGGGAGACGTTTATCGACAATCTTTTCTCGAGTAAACCTGTCTGGCCGACTCTCAAGAAAGGTGCATCGATCAAACGCTCTGCAATCATCGAGTTGATGTTAGCCGGCGGTTACCCTTCCGCGCTCGCTCGTCAAAGCAGAGCCCGCCGTAGGGCATGGTTCGAATCGTATCTAACCACTATATTGCAGCGCGATGTTCGTGACCTTTCTAACATTGACGATTTGAGCGCTGTTCCCAGGCTCCTTTCTGTAGTAGCCAGCAGAGCCGGTGGGCTGCTTAACTACGCTGATTTATCGAGGACGCTAGGTCTGCCGCAGACGACTCTGAAACGGTATTTCGCTTTGCTGGAAATGACGTTCTTAGTTCAGTTGCTACGACCCTGGTCGGGTAATCTTGGCCAACGGAGTATTCGAACGCCAAAAGTGTATTTGAATGATACCGGGTTACTTGCGCATCTTTTGGCTTTGACCCCAGAACGGTTGGAGACGGATCCCAGCCTGGCCGGCGCGCTCGCCGAAAACTTTGTGATGATGGAGCTGGTTAAACAATCAGCGTGGAGCGAGACGATGCCCAAGATTTTCTTTTGGCGCACCGCATCGGGGAGGGAAGTCGATATCGTTCTGGAGGATAACGCAGGACGGATTGTGGGCCTTGAAGTGAAGGCGGCGGCGACGCTAAATGCAAACGATATAGCAGGGTTAAGCGCTTTGGCCGCGGAGGTTGGGAAGAAATGGATTCGTGGCATTGTGTTGTACACTGGTCTAGAGGTGATCCCTTTCGGGAGTAATCTGCATGGTGTACCCCTGCAGACGCTGTGGCAGCCAATCGGTAGATAATCATCCATATAGCGGCTGATTATCAATATAAGGTTTGAGGTGATTTGTGATGATGGTAAGGTAGAAAATGTGGGGAAGTGTTCATTATTGTTGAGTTCTATATCGGCGCATATGTTATGGTGTGAGACTCACGTTGTTGACTTGTGATGTCTCACGTTATCGGACTTACTTTTCTAAAGGTGAGACTGATTTCGTTAGAAGCTAATTGAGAAAGAAAACAACAGGTAAAAAAGGAATTCTATTTGAATGACAGTTTCATCTCGTCTCTTCTATAAAGTGCTGCTTACGAACGACGATGGGTTCGACGCTCCTGGGCTTCGGACGTTGACGGAGGTAGCAGAGGAACTAGCTGAGGAGGTTTGGATCGTCGCTCCGATTACGATCAGAGCGGGACGTCGCATTCTATTAGCCTGCACAGACCGCTGCGCGTTCGCAGAAGGAAGAGCGCAGATATTCAGTAGAAACAAGAGAGACTGTGTGGCTATGGCGATAAGAATGAGGCCAGCGGAGATTTGGCTTCTCTCAGGTTACCACGGCGCATAAGGAAGAGAAGATAAGGAAAGGTGGGAGCGGAGATGAGGGGCTATGCTAGGGATAAAGTAGATGGCTTAAGAAAGGAATAAAGAGAAAGAAAAGAGGTGAGTTGGGAAAAGGCTAGAGAGATAGCTATAAGGTAATAAGGCAGTAAGAAAAGGGAGGCGGAGAAAAGGCAAAGCGTGAACATAAATTTACGGAGAGGGGAGAGGAAGCGCGACTAATAAACGATCGAAGAAAACCTGACGGCGGATCCGCTCCAGATCAACGGCGAGATATATTGGCTGTTTAGACGCTCAGCGTGGGAAGATGAGGTAGGATGGAGATGTTCGCTATTAGAAGAGGGAGAGTATGGTAAATCTGTAATTAGAGCGGATTAAAGGTTATTTGTTAGCTTAAAAGCTAGATAAGGATGATGAAGTATTAGATGTAGTTAGTATTAGTAATATGTAGTGGTGTGGTGGTGGGAGTGATTTTAAAATGAATTGTTTTGAGTATTGTTCAAGTTGTAAGGGTTATTAATAGATGTCTTTTCACGTTGTTTATTGGAGTTTTAGTTTGTTTTAGTTATATGAAAAACTTTATAGAGGATAGCTGATTGGTTTCGATTAGGAAAAGTAATGAGCTATATCTTTGTAGATGGACTTTCTCATATTTCACGATAACTGCTAAATGGATTGGAGAGGAGAACGTTCTGTCTTAGGACGAAACGATTAAGATAAGAGTTAATAAGTAACAACATGTTACATATAGAACGTGGCTACTAAATTTTGCTACGAGCAACTAATTCCTGATTCGGGTGCATGAAGGGCAGATTCGTCAGTTAAGCTTCCTGATGCGAGCTCTTGTACTTTCATGTTATGGCGGACTAAGTGCACGGCGTTGAAGACGTGCAACAGCGGTCGCTCGGAGCTGGTGAACTTCTCGTTCGAGTTCATGCAGCCGGACTTAACCGGTCGATTTCAAGACGCGGCTGGCGCCTGAAGATCGTCCACAAATATCGGCTCCCGATAGTGATGGGAAACGAACTGCTGGTATCGTAGAAGCAGTGGGCCGGGAATGATGCGCTTTGCTAAGAGCGACCGCGTGTTTGCGCGCGTGGACAAGAACATCATGGGCGCCTTCGCGGAATACGCCGTGGTCGACGAAGATCACGCGGCGCGGATGCGGGCGTCGCTGGACTTCCCATCAGCGGCGGCGGTACCGCTGCCGGCTCACGCGCTGCAGGCGTTGCGCGACGAGCTACACTGAGCGCCGGCCAGCGTGTATTCATCCCAGGCGGCGCTGGAGGAGTCGGCACTTTCGCGATCCAGATCGCCAAGCACTGGGTGCGCACGTCGCGACGACGGCCTCGCCGCGCGGCGAGGCGTTAGTCAAGCGGCTTGGCGCACGTGGTGATCGACTAAGCGCGAGCGCTTCGAGGAAAAGCTGTCGGGCTACGACTGCGCCTTAGATCTGCTCGGCGGCGACACGCTGGCGCGTCTGTGGTCGGTGCTCAAGCCGGGCGGACGCGTCGTCTCGATCGCGGGCATGCCGGAACCCGTGACGGCGCGAAAGGATTTGGGACGCGGCATCGGCCTCGCTGCGCTGTTCTGGGTCGCCAGCCTGCACACACGAGTCCGTGCTGCACGTCATGGTGCACAGCTATCGCTATCTTTTCATGCACCCGAGTGGCACCGATGGCCTATCTGGACTCGCTGATCGACGCCAAGAAGCTTGAAGTCGTCATCGACCGAGTTTTTCCGTTCGCTGAGGTCAAGGAAGCGATGGCTTACCTGGAGACCGGTCACGCAAAGGCAAGGTCGTACTGGCGATGAGTTGATCCGGCGAGAGGCAGCTCTTTTGTAGATTTCTAGCTTTTTGGATGGATCTTCTGATCGAATTATCCAATGCGACTACAAGCGGATTGCAACGGCTTCTTGCTCTTGATGCGATCGGATTTCGGATCGAATTCTCCGCGATACTGGGATTACCGGCTGCGTGGCCTGCATCGTTTACAATCACCAACTCTGAACGGGGCCATAGGCTATGTAGCTTCGACGCCGTAGCAAGCGGTGCCTGAAAATCGAAACGTCCATTCACGAGCACGCCGGAATCTCCGCAAGCCTGTCCACCTCACGCAGGACACGTCCATCGCCAAGCCACCCATTGTGATAAACGTAATGCGTAACAAGCCGCGCATAGGCCATCGCGAACGCGGATCTTGGAATGGAGCCGCCAACCGGACACAGGAGGCCAATCCGGAGTCGCGGACTCCCACAAACACCACGCAAGAGCAGTCTGTTCACGGACCGCAGGATTGGAATCCCGCAGCGAGCGACAGTAAGCCTCGATGATATCTCCATCGCGATCAACAACCGGCAAGGCGTTGCGGCGGCGTTCCCACTCTTCGGGGAATAACACCCCAGACGTCACGAAACAACCAGTCAAATTCTTCGCGCCGCCCAGTCGTAACTCCAAACAAGATCAATTCTGTCACAAAGGTAGAAAACTGTTCGGCATAGGCAAGCGCTAACGCGCTGCCCCATGATCCGCCCAACACCAACCACCGCTCGATATGGAGGTGAATTCGCAGCAATTCAATGTCGGAGATCAGGTTCTCTGTGGTGTTCCTCGACAACTCCGTCTCAGGGAGGCTCGCATGAGGTCGGCTCCTCCCACAACCACGTTGATCAAACAGCACAATGCGGTACGCAGCGGGATCGAATAGCCTTCGATGCCATGGATTACACCCCGAGCCGGGACCACCATGTAAGACAATAGCAGGCTTGCCACTAGGATTGCCGCAGACTTCCCAGTAGACGAGATCGCCGCCACCGACCTCCAGCATGCCCTTCGCATACGGTTCGATCTCGGGATAAACGCCTGACATACCTTGCCAATCCTGTCGGATTATAAAAAACTTTGAACAAATTTAACAAACTACAAATTACGTCCAAACTGATCCACTTTAGCGTCAGAGGGGATTGAGCAAGGGGCACGTCTTAACAAACAACAAAAGTGTTGCATGTTAAGACGTGACCTTTCTGTGACGACCACCCTCGTCGCCAGGCAATTCAATAAAGAACAGACGGAAGGTGTCCAGGCTCAAGAGTAGTGTCAGCCCGCTTGAGATCAAGGTTACCCAACGCCATCCGACCGAAAAGAACACCAGATCCAATACGAACAAAACATTTGCCAGCCACGCCACGCATCCGACAAACAGGCTCATCCAGCCTAAGCCTAATACCGTTAACCCAAACCAGGGGTCTGTAGCCGGTGGCGTGTCGCTGCCGGGTAGTAGCGCGAGAAAAGTAGGGCGGGGCAACAGCAGGCTGCGCTGTAAATGAGAATGATTACGCTCGTCAATACTAGGCGGGCACGCAGAGTGAGCTTCGACTTACCCGACTTATAGCTTGATTGCTGATTAGACATGCTTGCAAGACTTAGGTCTGTACATTAGTGGCTCTGGAATGGAAGTTGATTTTAATGCGACACCTCAAGGTCGAGTTATCATCACCAATCGCAGAACAGCTGAATGGAGCGATCAGAGGTTACCGACCTTCACTACTTAGCGCCGATCTCCAATGTCCCCTCAATTCTGCAGCGCGGAATTTTGCGACACAGCGGCTCAGAGGATTCAACATGCCGACCTTTCGATGGCGGTCATCCAAACACGCAGGTCGGCCAAGCGAGTGCCAGGTGGTCTTCCTCTCCACGATTACGTTAACCTCTATTTCAACGGCGGAAACAAAATGATGGCCGCGTGCCGCCCGAAACATTCCTCGATTTGCGTTCTAAGGATAAACTCAGACGTGCTCGACGTACCAGGGGCTATTATTGCGGATCAAAACGCTGCTTCCACCTACGCGATGTTTCTGCCGTCTCCTGCGGGAAAAAAAAGCTGACGACCCTGATTTTGGTTGTTCTTCCGATCCTGAACTTGATCTGATGGAATGGCGCTTGGGTGCGGTTTGCGCTGAGCTTTGATATGACAGTGGACTGGTTTATATTTGGGGCATACGTAGCGGACAACAATGGTCTCCGGGCGCTCCAGAAAGCGCTCCGACTTTTCCTCAGTGGTTAATTCAGACATATTTCTTTGATCGAGATGGAATCAAAAATCCGAGTTCTCCTAGGGGATTTCTTAGTTCGCCTGCTCAGACGTTGGTAAATACCGTGAATTGTGTGGGTATCATGGGTAAGGGAATTGCTCTTGAGTTCAAAAAGAGGTTCCCGGATATGTTTGAAGATTACCGTCGCCGCTGTGCAGCCGGTCAGTTCGGCTTGGACGGCCGTATCTCTACAAAAACTTAGATGGCCCATGGATCCTCAATTTCCCGACGAAGAATCATTGGAGACAAGTTACAGACCTGCGCGATATAGTTTCAGGGCTAGTATTTCTTTTATCAGGTATCGAGACTGGGGTATCACATCTTTGGCTGTACCACCTTTAGGTTGCGGTAATGGTCAGCTTGAATGGCGCATTGTTGGCCCGACCCTGTATCGCTATTTAGCGCGCCTAGAAATCCCTGTGGAGCTATACGCTCCACACGGCACGCCGCACACGGAGCTACAGCCTTCTTTCCTCGGTGATCTCAAACGCGAGGGCGATTTGGAAGTGGCAGTTCCGAAACCGCACTTCATTAAGCCGGGCTGGCTGGCAATCGTCGATACCGTCAGACGGCTGCAGTCGCAACCTTATCACCCCCCCGTCGGGCGTACGACGGTTCAAAAGATCGCTTATTTTTTGACAGAGCTCGGCGTTGATACGGGCCTCCATTACAAGAGAGGAAGTTATGGGCCGTACGCGGAGGAGTTGAAGCCTCTTGTCGGTCGGCTAATGCAAAACGGATTAGTTCGAGAGCACCGCCTGGGTAGAATGATCGAGATTAGGACAGGAGACACTTTCAACGACGCTCGAATCGCTTACGCAGAAGACCTAAAAGAGCTAGAGTCCTCAATAAGAAGGACAACGGATCTCTTCATGCGAGTCACCACGAGTCGTGCTGAGGTTGTTGCGTCGGTTCATTTCGCTGAAAAGGCCTTGCAACGAGCAAGGGGTCCAGAGGTTTCGGAGAACGACGTTCTAAACGAAGTACTCACGTGGAAGAAGCGACATCGTCCACCTCTTGATAAAGAAGATGTGGCGCTCCACGTTCGGAACCTGGCAGCCCTTGGGTGGATAAAAGTCAAACCAAGTCGCGACCTTCCTCTTCCGGAAGAAGAGCTTTAGACTCTCGAGTTCTCACGGATCCAAGCGAACCGGACGATAAGTCCTACGTGTGCTTTGCAGAGACGAATCATGAGCGCTTCTGAGTCTAGCTCACGTTTGCTGATTTGACCTATTAACTGCATATAGCATATACATGTCCCCGCCGGGAATCGAACCCGGATTTAAGGTTTAGGAAACCTCCGTTCTATCCGTTGAACTACGGAGACGCTTGAACGGTAGCTTAGTATCGCAAGTTGACCGCGGTTGCAATGACCGGAGAGATAATCGCGTAATGAGCTTGAATTGGGGCATCCGCGCCGATATTTAAGCTGCAGTCAAATCCCCCCGTCCGAGTGCAGGCAGCAATATGCCTTACGCGAATGAATCATTAAGACAACGCTCCTTTGGTGAGACCATGCGACGTGATGCGTGGTGGGAGCAGCCGTTATTCGTATTTCTCGGGCTTTCGACTTTCCTGGTGTATTCGACTTGGGCGGCATTTCAGGGAACTCATTATTGGCTCGATCAAAACGGCGCAGATTATCTTTCGCCGTTTTATTCGCCAGAAATTTTCGGCAGCTCGCCGCATGCGATTTTTGGACCACAGCCTGGGTGGTGGCCACCGTGGTTATTATTCTCACCCGCCCTTTTGGTTCTGTGGGCACCCGCGGGTTTTCGGCTGACCTGTTACTACTACCGGGGCGCTTACTACAAAGCGTTTTGGGCTGATCCACCGGCCTGTGCCGTCGGCGAGCCGCGAAAAGGATATCTGGGCGAACATTCCTTTCCGCTCATCATGCAAAATATCCATCGCTACTTCCTTTATCTGGCGCTGCTGTTCATTCTCGTTCTCGCGCACGATGCATGGAAAGCGATGTGGTTCACAGATGCGTCTGGTTCAAAGCACTTCGGTATCGGCGTTGGAACGATTGTGCTCACGCTAAACGTTATTCTGTTGGCCAGCTACACGTTAGGCTGTCATTCGCTGCGCCATTTGATCGGCGGTTTCCTGGATGAAATTGCGAAAAGGCCGGTTTGCGCCAAAGGCTACGCCTGCGTGAGTTGCCTGAATCGGCGCCACATGCTGTGGGCCTGGATGAGTTTGTTCTGGGTCGGGTTCACCGACTTATATGTGCGTCTGTGCTCAATGGGCATCTGGCATGATTGGAAGATCTTATAAACTTTGCATCGTTGAGCCGTTGCATCGTTCCGCTGCTTTGCCGCTCCCAGCCTGGAATGCTTTAACCTTTCGACGCTTGAGCGAATCAAATGGCTAATTACGAAACACTCGAATACGACGTGCTCGTCATCGGCGCGGGCGGTGCGGGGCTGCGAGCGGCTATAGAAGCTTCGGCTGCCGGGGTCAAGGTCGGCTTGGTTTGCAAATCGCTACTCGGTAAAGCGCATACTGTGATGGCGGAAGGCGGCATAGCGGCAGCGCTGGCGAACGTGGATGACCGCGACAACTGGAGAGTCCATTTCGCCGATACGATGCGCGGCGGCCAATACGTTAATGATTGGCGAATGGCCGAGTTACACGCGAAGGAAGCCCCTGATCGCGTCCGCGAACTCGAAGCCTGGGGCGCGGTGTTTGACCGCACTGCCGATGGAAGAATTCTTCAGCGCAATTTCGGCGGTCATCGCTATCCGCGGCTCGCCCACGTTGGCGACCGCACTGGCTTAGAAATGATTCGCACGTTGCAGGACCACGGCATTCATCAGGGCATCGAAGTCTACATGGAACACACGATCGCTACCTTGCTCACAGATGGCGACCGGGTCGTTGGCGCGTTCGGCTATGATCGCGAGCGCGGGCGGTTCAAGGTCTTCCGGGCCAAGGCCATTGTGCTGGCCACCGGCGGCATTGGTCGTGCCTATCGAATCACTAGCAACTCCTGGGAATACACCGGCGACGGACAATCGTTGGCATATCATGCCGGCGCGGAATTGGTTGACATGGAGTTCGTGCAATTTCACCCGACCGGCATGATCTGGCCGCCGAGTGTCATGGGCATTCTCGTTACCGAAGGCGTTCGCGGCGAAGGCGGCGTCTTGCGCAACAAGGATGGCAAGCGGTTCATGTTCGCAGAGATCCCAGAAAACTATAAATCACAAACCGCCGACAACCCAGAAGAAGGATGGCGTTATACGCAGGGCGACAAAAATGCCCGCCGTCCACCGGAACTTCTCACCCGCGATCACGTCTCACGTTGCATCATGGACGAAGTCAAAGCCGGGCGCGGCAGTCCGCACGGCGGAGTGTTTCTCGACATTTCCTGGATCAAAGAAAAGCTCCCGAATGCGGCGGAGCATATTAAGAAGAAATTGCCGAGCATGTATCATCAATTCATGCAGCTGGCCAACCTTGATATCACCAAGGAGCCGATGGAAGTCGGGCCCACGACCCATTACATCATGGGCGGCGTACGGGTGAATGCCGAAACCCAGATGTCCAGTGTGCCTGGACTGTTCGCAGCCGGGGAAGTAGCCGCCGGATTGCACGGAGCGAACCGGCTCGGCGGAAATTCATTGTCCGACCTGCTCGTGTTCGGTAAACGGGCGGGCGAATTCGCTGCGAGCTTTGCCAAGAAACATGGTGCCGGTCAAATTAGCGAAGCCGAAATTGAAGAAGCCGCCCGCGAAGCGCTGGAACCGTTCGATCGCGCCGCCAAAACAACCGGCAGCGCCGAAGGCCCTTACCAGGTGCAAAACGATTTGCAGGAATTGATGCAGAGTCTCGTCGGCATCGTGCGGCGAGAAGAGGAGATGGTTCGCGCGCTCGACAGACTGAGCGAACTTTGGGAACGCTCCCAAAACGTCACTGTCTATGGCCATCGCGAATACAATCCCGGCTGGCACACCGCGATTGACTTGAAACATCTACTCACGGTTTCAGAAGCCATTGCGCGTTCGGCTATTGAGCGCAAGGAGAGTCGCGGCGGACATTTCCGCGACGATTTTCCAAGCAAGAGCGTAGCGGACGGCAAAATGAACATTGTTCTTCACAAAGCTGCGGACGGCTCGATGCAGGTGCGACGCGAACCGATTGCCGAAATGCCCGAGGAATTGAAGCAAGTCATCGAGGAGATGAAATGAAAACGGCGATTTTCAAAATCTGGCGAGGTGACGCGAACGGCGGAAACTTCGTCGATTACAGCACGGAGGTTTCCGAGGGCATGGTTGTGCTCGACGCTGTTCATGCGATTCAAGCCACCCAGGCCAATGATCTCGCCTGCCGATGGAATTGCAAAGCCGGCAAATGCGGTTCCTGTTCGGCGGAAATCAACGGCATGCCGAAGCTCATGTGCATGACGCGACTTGACCAATTGCCGCTCGACAAACCCGTGACTATCGAGCCGATGAGGGCGTTTCCAACCATCCGTGATTTAGTGACGGATGTTTCATGGAATTTTCGGGTGAAGAACAAAATCAAGAAGTTCAAGCCGCGCCCACCCGATGCGCCGGACGGCACTTGGCGCATGGCGCAGGCGGACATTGACCGCGTCCAGGAATTTCGCAAGTGCATTGAATGTTTTCTGTGCCAGGACGTTTGTCATGTGTTGCGCGACCATCATAAGTACGAGGAATTCATCGGCCCGCGCTTTTTAGTTTTCGTGGCTGCGTTGGAAATGCACCCGCTGGACACGGAAAACCGAGTGGCGGAACTGAAGAAAGCCGACGGTATCGGCTACTGTAACATTACGAAGTGCTGTACCAAAGTCTGTCCGGAAAACATCACCATCACTGATAACGCGATTATTCCGTTGAAGGAGCGCGTGGTTGACGAGTTTTACGATCCGTTAGGGAGGTTGCTGAAACTGTTTCGACCCAAAACCTGAAACGAGAGAGTCATGTTTGAGCTGAAACGACTTTCTGAAGAAGCTATCCCGGCAGCACTGGAAAAAGCTTTACGCTACCGTCTGCTAAACGAGCCGGCGGAGGCCGAAAGTATTTGTCACGATGTGCTGCGCATTGATCCGGAAAATCAGCAAGCGCTGGTGATTCTGTTGTTGGCGCTGACCGATCGCTTCGGTAAGGGCTACGCCGTCGGTATCACCCAGGCACAGGAAGTTCTGTCCCGTCTTCGCGATCCGTATGAGCGGACCTATTACGCGGGCATCATCTGCGAGCGGCGGGCCAAGGCGCAACTTCGTCAGGGCTATCCCGGCTCCGGCCACGACGCCTACGAATTCCTGCGTGAAGCGATGAGCTGGTACGAAAAAGCGGAAACGCTTCGCCCGCCCAAAAACGACGATGCACTGCTTCATTGGAATACGTGCGCCCGTATCATCATGGCCAATCAGCTCACGCAGCGGCCGCACGAGAAGGTCGAGTTGCCGTTGGAATAACGGGATTAACTACTCGAGGATTTCCCAGCTCGACAATGGATATCTCCGGGCGGTTGTCGCCGGAAATGATGTTCTCGTCCGAATGCGCAGATCGAGGTGACCACGGTTTCACGTCGTCTTGTGAAAACCAGACCAAACAAAATTTCTAGAAGTTGAAACATTTCCACAAAGTGTCTGGTAAAACTCTCTCGGAACCTTTTGTGAGATGATACGCCATCAGGGGAGCTGGATTTTAATTGTCAGCTGACGCACCTGTTTATGGAAATTGCGTCCGGTCCTAGACACTTCAACTCCCCAGAAACGAATGAGATAGTCATCTAAGAATCTAAAACGCAGCCTTGCAGTTCAAATCTGCAACATTATGCGTAACAGTTATCTCACGATGCTAGTGGTGGCCGCCATTAGCGTTGGGTTCGGGTTCGCCAACCGAGCCGCAGCCGGCACAAACTTATTGATAAATGGCGATTTTGAAAAAACTAACCTTCCCAGCGGCTCGACAGACGGAGCACCGTTACTCAATTCGAATGGGACCACCGCGATCACCCTGCCGGGTTGGACCATGACCGGGGGCGATGGCGTCAATTCGAATATCTATCAGTACACATCCAATTTTAATCTCGGTTTTACACCGATTCCTCAGAGTGGTACCTACGCAGTGTGGTTGGATGGATCGCAAGGTCACGGGGAACAACATTTCAACACCGGCCCGTCAATCTCTCAGAGCCTCAGCCTGACTCCCGGAAATTATAATTTATCGTTCTACATCAACACGGAGGTCGGAAACGCGCCTGGCAATCCAAAAGGAGGCACGTCCGGTGTCCTGGTTGATCTAGCTGGGTCCGGTATTAGCAAGGGAGCCTTGAACAATGCGGAATTTACCGTGACGAATCCCTTAGGGGTTAGTCAGGCCGCAGCTAAGTGGCAGTTTGTTACCGAAGACTTCACGGTTACGTCAAAGTCGTCTGTCACACTGAGTTTCTTTGACGACCCCAACAAGAACCTGGCTAACCAGACGCTAAGCTCGAATATCAGTTTGGATAATGTGTCGCTCACTCTGATCTCGCCTATTCCGGAGCCGAGTTCACTGGCGTTGCTGGCGATCGGTAGTATGTCGCTTTTTGGCGTTCAGATATGGCGTGGTCGTATACGCCGGTGCTAGCACTATCATCTTTCCGGTCCCCTAGAAGGCGCCTTCGAATCGTCGGAGGCGTCTTTCTTTGATCTGTTATAGCAAACGCGCCGGAGTCTCCGGCCGCGAGTCCAGTTTAGGGCACTCAAGCCCTCTAAGACTTCGAACTAGCCTGTTCCGAGTCGGCCGGGAAAAGCGGCGGTCCACCCGACTCTTTGATGGTGCAAAGTGAAATGGAAGTGACAGTGCGCTCGACACCAGGAAAGTCTCGGATCCGGCTCAGTAGAGAACGAAGAGAAGCAGCGGAATCGGTCCGGATTTTAAGAAGGTAGCTATCCTCGCCCGAGGTATCGTGGCACTCGAGAATATTCGGCTCCTGACGCACGAACTCCTCGAATTCTTTCTCGGTGGCGCCCGAGGCGTTATTAGTGACTCGGACAAATGCCAGGAGCACTTGATTCACAGCTGCTGGATTAATCGCGGTCAAATAACCTTGAATGATTCCGTCGCGTTCCAGGCGTTTAATCCGCGCGTGTACTGCCGGAGCTGTGAGACCAAGTTTTTCTCCGACTGATGCGTGAGCCACTCGGGCGTCATTCTGAATGAGTGAAAGGATTTCGAGATCGACTGCGTCCATTAAGATAGAGAGAAACTTTGAACTGCTAAGGATATTAAGCAGTTCACACCAATACCACCAGATTCTATCTTACCGAGACTTGACAGGTTATTATTTTTCAAGGGCTTTAGAGATGGACACGGAAAAAGCTTAGTCCGGAACCCGTGCTCCAAGCCTGCGCGTCAATCTAACGTTGATGTCCGGCTCTCCGCCGGGGAGGGCGCACGTCCCCGTGCGCTCGCGGATCGCGAGGACGCGATCCCTCCGCACCCGGGGTTTTAACCGGTTTTAACCCCGGGAATTGTCGTATTGAGGCGGCATGCCTGCAGGGCATTAGGATCAAATGTCCCAGCCGTGAATCCAATGGGACTAGCGCCCTTTTCAGGGCGCAACGTTTTGGGACGTTTCCCGGGGTTAAACCCCGGGCCGGGAGGGATCGCGTCCTCGCGATCCGCGGCGCACGAGAAGTGCGCCCTCCCAGGCCGAGAACCTGAGATCGGCCCTTAGCCTGATTCTCCGCCTCAGGAAATTGGCACGCCTTGGATTTCCTGAGGCGGAGAATCAGGCTACTCGCCTTCGAATTATCAATTGGGCCGCGACTAACAGTTACTCGAGATAGCGCAGCGAGCTTACGAGGGGCGTACCAAATTGATAAGTGAAGCTCCAGGCATGCCTGCAGACCGGTGTTTTTTTGGCAGGCAGACTTGGGCTGGCTAGTTTGAGCAGTGCGACGCCGGCGACGAAAAAAGCGTGTTTTCACAGTAGACCGTTTGGTTTAGCGAACACGCGATTCTCCGGCTATTTAGCGGATCACGCAAGTAAAAAGTGTACCCATCGGTCAACTTTCTTGGCAAAGGAATGCCCGGTTAGACTTCCCCCTGGTGATAATTGCCTGAGTCCCCCCGACTTCGGCAATTCGATCCCCGTCTAACCGGGCCGCGCTCCTTTGATCCGTTCCTTAGAACAAGTTCTTTTAAGCAGCGAGCGTGCCAAGGTCGCTGGCGGAGCTAATCGGCTTGTTTTTGCGGGCGTAACCAAGGGGTCGCCCTCCGTGAGTCGCTCGGTACGTGCCTAAAAAAAAGCACAAGTTTCCAATTTCTCGCCAATTCATCTCCCGGGATGACAAGCCATCTGCATTTCTTTGATCATGAGCCTCGGAAAGATCGGCGGCCTGGCGCCCATCCGTATTTGAGAACAGCAGTCGGCAATTTGTTCGTTTAGATTCCAGCAATCGTCTAAAATGCGAATAATATCAGAGCATGGAATCCGTCGTCCGAGCTAAAAAGCGGGTGATCGAATTGAGGGCGGAGATCGAGGAACATGATCGGCGCTATTATATAGAGGCATCTCCGACCATCAGCGATCAGGATTACGATCGTCTTTATCGGGAACTCAAAGATCTGGAAGCTCAATACCCCGAGCTGATCGATCGGGATTCGCCTACCCAACGGGTGAGCGGCGCACCGCTAGACGCGTTTAAACAGATCGCTCACCGAACACCGATGCTGAGCTTGGATAATACCTACTCAGAGGCTGAAATTGCGGAATTTTACGGACGCATGCAGAGGCTGCTCGGCCAGGAGCGGATTAAGACCATCGTCGAGCCGAAGGTGGACGGGGTGGCTATCTCACTTTTTTACCGCAATGGGGGCTTGGAATATGCCGCAACGCGAGGGAACGGCGCGGTGGGCGACGATGTAACCCAAAATATCCGCACCATTAGAGGAGTGCCGGTCCGTCTCAAACCGGGAGTACCGGAAGAGGTTGAGGTTCGGGGTGAAGTCTATTTGCCGAAAGCCAGTTTTCGTGATCTGAACGCAGCTCGCGAAGCCGCCGGTGAAGCGGCATTCGTTAATCCTCGGAACACTGCGGCCGGCAGTCTGAAGCAGCTCGATGCCCGGCTCGTGGCGGAACGCAAATTAGGCATCATTTTCTACGGATTCGGCTTCCTGAGCGACACCGAGATCAAAGCGCATCACGAGGCTCTCAAGCGTCTTGGGGATTGGGGATTTCCAACTCATTCCAGGACTTGGAATGCAGCAAGTGCCGAAGAGATCATCACCGCGCTGAGAGAGCTCGAGAAGATTCGTGACGATTTCCGGTATGAGACCGACGGAGCCGTTGTAAAGGTGGACAATTACCAGCAGCGAGAGCACCTCGGTTTCACTTCCAAAGCGCCACGCTGGGCGATTGCCTACAAATATCAGGCCGAGCGCGCAGAGACCCGCCTGCTCTCAATCGAAGTTCAGGTTGGCCGCTCCGGTAAACTCACTCCGGTAGCGAACCTGGAACCGGTTTTCCTGAGCGGGACGACCGTGGCGCGAGCGACTTTGCACAACGGGGAGGAGATCAAACGGAAAGACATCCGGATTGGGGATATCGTTGTGATCGAGAAGTCGGGCGAAATCATCCCGGCGGTGGTTGAAGTGGTTACTTCGCGCCGGACCGGCTCGGAAAAAACTTTTCAGATGCCGCGCACGTGTCCGAGCTGCGGAACACCGGTAACGCGTCTAGAGGGACAGATAGATCTTCGTTGCCCGAACATCGAATGCCCGGAGCAAGTGAAGCGGAGACTCGAGCATTTCGCGCACAAAGGGGCGATGGATATCGAGGGCCTCGGCGAGGCTATGGTTGGACAATTGGTAGGACACGGGTTGGTTCGCCGGGTTGACCATATTTATCGCCTTCGGCAGGAGGACCTGGAGAATTTGGAGCGGATGGGCAAAAAAAGTGTATCCAATCTCCTTCGGGCCATTGAGTCGAGCAAGTCTCAGCCTTTCTGGCGTCTGCTATTTGGACTCGGGATTTTGCATGTCGGCGCGACTGCGGCTCGCGAGCTCGCGGAATACTTTGGGAGCTTAGATGCCCTGCAGAAAGCCTCGGTAGATTCGTTGAAGAAGGCACCAAATACCGGGGACGTTGTAGCTCAAAGCATCGGGGAGTGGTTTCGCAACCCGGACAACGTTGCTCTGATCGAAGCGCTTCGCGGCCATGGGTTGAACTTCGGGGTTAACGAAACAGAGGAGCCGAAAAGTGATCGGCTGGCCGGCAGTACCTGGGTGATTACCGGGACCTTGAGTGAGCCCCGCGAGGTCCTGGGAGAACTCATTCGGAGTCACGGAGGAAAGGTTTCCAGCACCGTAAGCAAGAAGACAGACTATCTGCTGGTAGGCGAAGAAGCGGGAAGCAAATTGGAAAAAGCTCAATCGCTTGGTGTGAAAACAATTTCTGAGCCCGAATTTCGCAAACTCATAGGATCCGACGGGTAGCCGATGGCTTGCTATTCTCCAGCCGATCCAACAGCAAACGTGGCTCTTTCTTGACTTCCCCGGCGTCCTCCACTAAGCCCTAGAAACTTTTCCCATGTCCAATCCCAATACGGCCGCCGGGAAGCCAAAATATAGACGCATCGTTCTCAAGCTCAGTGGTGAGGCATTAAGAGAATCAGGCAGTCACGAAACTATTTCGCCGGCTATTGTTACGAATATCGCCAAGCAAATCGAACAGATCCGCCTGCTCGGCGTCGAAACAGCTGTTGTGATTGGCGGCGGCAACATTTGGCGTGGGCTAACCGCGAGCCATCGGGGCATGGATCGGACAACGGCAGATTACATGGGCATGCTTGCCACCATGATCAATGGGATGGCACTGCAAAGCGCCTTGGAACAACTAGGCGTCGAGACCCGGCTGCAGTCGGCAATTGAAATGGCCAATGTCGCTGAGCCATTTATTTATCGACGGGCAATTCGGCATCTTGAGCATGGCCGAGTCGTCATATTTGGAGCTGGCACCGGCAACCCCTTCTTTTCCACAGACACGACCGCGGCCTTGCGAGCCAGCGAGATTAGGGCAGAGATCATTTTGAAAGCGACCAAAGTCGATGGCATTTACGACAGCGACCCGCGACAAAACCCGAATGCGTTGCGGTACGAAACGGTCAGCTATACCGAAGCGTTGACCAAGCGGCTGAAAGTGATGGACTCGACTGCCTTCAGCCTTTGCATGGACAATCGAGTGCCAATTGTGGTGTTCGATATGAGCGATCCGCAGAATATTACGAAGGTGGTTTGCGGCGAGAAGGTGGGTACATTGGTTACCGCGGATTGAGACAGCGGCGCCGGCAATCGAAGCGCGACGACGCGGATAGGTAATTGGAATTTCACCTCCCTCCATTCAATAACTCCCTCTTTTTATGACAGCAGATGACATCTTATTAGAGACCGAAGAGGCCATGGAAAAAGGCGTTGATTATATGATCCATGAGTTCGCTACGGTCCGCACCGGCAAAGCTTCTCCCTCCCTGGTGGAGAACATCGACGTCGATGCGTATGGAACGTCGATGAAACTGAAGCAGCTCGCCCTGATCTCCACCCCGGAGCCGCGTCTGCTCCTGATTCAACCGTTTGACGCCTCAGTTACCCGCGATATCGAAAAAGCGATCAAAGAATCGAAGATAGGAATTAACCCGGCGGTGGACGGCAAATTGATCCGCTTGCCTATCCCTGAGCTTTCCGAAGAACGGCGGAAAGATCTGGTGAAGGCCACTCGCCACATGGCTGAGGAAGCTCGGGTCCGAGTTCGTTCCAGTCGCCGGAGCGGAATCGATCTGGTGAAAAAACTGGAAAAAGAGGGTGGTATCACCGAAGACGAGCGACGGAATTTGGAAGAGGAGATTCAGAAACTTACCGATAAGTACGTGAAGGACATAGATCATCATCTGGAGAACAAAGAAGTGGATATCATGAGAGTATGAGAGGCGTTTGCTTTCTCGCGTTAATCGCGATCTTCGCACCATTCGTAGCCGAGGCCCAATCAACCAAAAGCCAAAAGGTCCCAACTCCCGCACCGGCCAATGTGCCGCGACCCGCACCCGAATTTGTTTGGAGTAGCGTGAGTGGGAAAGTGCGCCGACTTCGTGATCTACGAGGTCAACCTGTCGTCTTGATATTTGCGACAAATCCGGAGCAGAAAGAATTCAAGAACCAAGTCAAACAGATTACCCGCCGATTCAAACTCCTGGCAAACCGTAACACGCTGTTTTTTGTTGCCTTCACCAAAGAGACCGGGGTGATTTCTCGATCGGACGTTCCGTTCGTCGTCTTACCAGATCCTCTCTCCGTTGCGGATTCTTATCGGGTCGGCGATTTTGGAATTGCCTTAATCGGCACCGACGGGAATCTCGATTACGCGACGGATCGGGTTATCACCGGGCAAAAAATTCTGGATGTAATTAACAACTCTTACGCAGCTCAAGCGCAAGAGCGGCGCGATTAGTACCACTATATTTTGGGATCCACCACGCTATGGGGCCGTAGGATTTGGCCCAGGGGTTTAACCCGGGTTTAACCCCCGGGTGCTGGCCCGGATCGCCAAATTCCCGTGACGCAGTGCACTAAATAGGGCCTATTTAGTGTACCGGTCACAAACGTGAACGGCCGAGATATGGCCCGGTTCTCCCAGGTGGCACTAATCCAGAATCCGTTGAGCGGGGGCGCCAGTCCGCAGGCCCGCTTGGCGGTCCGGCAACACTTCGACGAAGCGGGTTGCCTGTGGAAAGAGCTGCTGGTTGAACCGAGCCGATCGATCTCGAATCAGACACTCGAACTACTGCGCGCAGGAGTCGATTTGATCGCGGTCGCAGGGGGAGACGGCACTGTTCGGGAAGTAGCCTCCGCCTTAGTCGGCGCGACAGTTCCTCTGCTGATCATTCCATTAGGTACGTTCAATAATCTTGCGCGAAGCCTTGGTTTGCCCACAGATCCAATCGCGGCCTGCCAGCTCTTTCACACGGGGATGCTTCACGAAATGGACGTGGGTATTGCCAACGGACGCCATTTCTTTTTTGAGGCTGCGGGGGTCGGCATGGATGCCAAATTATTTCGTTTGGGCGAAGCAGTGAAGCAAGGGCAGTTCACTGCAGTCTTTCAGGTCGTTCAGTTCGCTCTGGCGCACCGCCAAACCGCCGTAGACCTCCATTTTGACCGGTCGGTTGAACGAGCCTACCAACGCTCATTTCGTGGACAAAAGCCGATACACCATCGGCGGCTACGTTTTCGAAAGAATAAACGACATATTCGCCTCCGCGGCTCGTTCTTGGCGGTCGCGAATGGGCCTTACTACGGTAGCAATTTTATGATCAGCCCGAGCGCGAAACTCGACGACGGTTTATTGTCAGTCGGCGTCTTTCGGGATTTCAGTAAACGAGAGCTGCTATTTCATTTCTGGTCTATCAGCCGCGGCCGATATCAATATCATCCTAAGCTCGAAACTTTTGAATGCGCTTGGCTGGAAGTAACTGCGCAGGAGGGTCTCGAGGTTCACGTAGATGGTCGACCCGTCGGAACAACCCCGGTCCGATTTGGGATTCGACGGAAGGCGTTGACCGTGCTGAAACCCGTAGCCTGATGCTCCCCGGTAGCCTGATGCCCCTCGGTAGCCTGATGCTCCAGCCTCAGGGAGGGTACTGAATGTGAAAGGTGAGAGGTGATTCGTGATCGGTGGATGCCTATCGGCAAATCCTCGGAGAAATCTCCCACTGATCACTTCTCACCTTCACTAATCACCAGCGCCCCCTGAGCCAGGAGGATCAGGCTACGTCGTTACAAATGACGCATTTAAACAAGTATATTGAGGTTTTTCTACTTGATTTGGCTTCCCGGTAGACTCACAGTCTCAAACCCTATGACGCTCACCGAGAAGATCCTTGCTCGTGGTTCCGGTAGGAGCCAGGTAGTCGCTGGAGAAAATATTTGGGTTAACGCCGATATTCTTCTTACGCACGACGTTTGTGGTCCAGGCAGCATCGGCGTTTTCAAACGCGAATTCGGTGCGGACGCCAAAGTGTGGGACCCAAACAAGATCGTAATTATCCCGGATCACTACATTTTTACCGCTGACCGGCTTTCCAATCGCAACGTCGACATTTTGCGGGAGTTCGCGAATGAGCAAGATCTTCCTTACTTTTACGACGTCATCGATGATCCAGCGGGTAACTGGAAGTTCGATGCGACCCGAGGACAGCTGCGGCGCCAATATGGTTCTCGATACCAAGGCGTATGTCATGCTGCATTGCCTCGGCTCGGACATGCACGACCTGGCGAGGTCTTATTTGGGACAGATTCCCACACTTGTATGGCTGGGGCCTTCGGTGAGTTTGCCTCTGGGATCGGTAACACCGATGCCGGATTCATTTTGGGTACTGGTAAGCTCCTGATCAAAGTTCCCGAGACCATGCGCTTCTATTTAGAGGGCGAGCTTCCACCCGGTGTAATGGCAAAAGATGTCATTCTCTGGGTAATCGGAGACATCGGCTTTGATGGCGCCACCTACCGCGCTATGCAGTGGGAAGGCCCCGGAGCGTCCTCTCTTAACATCGATGATCGTATGACCATTGCGAATATGGCGATCGAAGCTGGGGCCAAGAACGGTATTTTTCCCGCAGACGAAAAGACGTTCGCCTTTGTGGACGAGCGGATCGAGTTAAATTCTACACGAAGGGACTATCAGCCGGTTGAATTGGATAAAGATCAGAAGTTTGTCTTCGACAAACTATATGATCTATCGAAGCTGGAACCAACCGTGGCGATGCACCCCAATCCTGGGAACCGTGCTTTGGCCAAGGAGCTTGGTAATGTCTCGCTCGATCGGGCCTACATTGGTTCTTGCACGGGAGGCAAAACCAGCGATTTCGTCGCCTTCGCGGAAGTCGTGCGCGGTAAAAGAGTGCGAATTGAGACCTATGGTGTGCCTGCCACGTCGGATGTAGTGGCCGAGTTGAAAAACACTAAGTGGGAAAATCAGTCGGTCTGGGAGGTCTTGGTTGAGGCCGGCGTGAAGATGACAGAGAACGCCTCCTGCGCGGCTTGTCTCGGAGGTCCGTCAGATACCTTCGGTCGATTAAACACCCCAATGACCTGCATCAGCGCAACCAATCGTAACTTTCCTGGTCGAATGGGCAGCAAGGAATCGAAGGTATACCTGGCTAGCCCATATACCGTTGCGGCCTCGGCACTAACTGGACACGTCACTGATCCGCGCGAATTTTTGAGTTAATCCGAGCGAGCTTTTGAGTTAGATTAATCTAACTCATGTCATTGGGACGCTGGCTGATTCTGTTCTTAAGCCTTATCACGATCGTGACCTCGATTTTGACTGGTTGCCAAACGCACATTGATCCGAAAACGGCGGGAGCAACGGCTGTAGCGGCGGCGACCGGCCAGGATTATCTCATGACTCTTAAAGACAATGTGCCACTCTACGTCTTCGGACCGCAACAGCTCGGTGTGCCTGACGAATTTTTGAAAAAAGATGATTTGGTGCGCGTTATTAAGAGTCAACTCGGTTTTACATTGGTCGAAACTTCTGGAGGCCAGGTTGGCTGGGTGCCGACCGAAGATCTAAGTACCGCGCCCGCGCAAACATTGTTGGCCGCGGGACTGGCATACGAAGCCCCATCACCTTATGCAAAGAGCAATCCGAAAGGTCTGCGCTCAAGGACGCGGAAATCCAATTATCCAGCCGAGCCAGACACGGCCATTGTGAAGCGCTATACCTTACCGGATTCCGATACAGACTCTGAACCAACACCTTCGCCTTCTGTTCACCCCTGATTTTATGGCTAACCGATTAACTTCTTCGATCTTCGTTGTCGGCGATAATATCGACACCGATCAAATCATCCCCGCGCATTTCCTGACGCTGGTACCGACTATACCGGAAGAGTACGAAAAGCTCGGCTCGCACGCCATGGTCGGATTGCCGGACGAACTTTATCCGGCACGGTTTATACCTGAAAACGAAATGAAAACGCCGTACCTCATCGTCATAGCCGGGAAAAATTTTGGCTGTGGAAGCTCGCGAGAACATGCACCTATCGCGTTGGGTGCGGCTGGAGTCGAAGTGGTGGTCGCTGAATCGTATGCCCGAATCTTTTTCCGAAATAGTGTAGCAACTGGCGAACTGTACCCGTACGAATCGACCCAGCGTTTGATTGAGCGATGTCGAACAGGCGACACTGCTACGGTTGATTTCGATTCTGACACGCTAGAATTGAACGGAGAAATATTCACGCTCAAGCCGATGGGAGATGTGCGTCCGGTGATTGAAGCGGGTGGCCTCTTCAACTACGCGCGAAAAACTGGCATGATACCGAGCTAATCGCCCAAGGCAGGTAGGGCGTGTAGCTCGCGACCGCCGCAACGAGGACGTGATCGGACCCTGCCAGGCTAAGATCCCTTTTGGCGGCATGGCGTGCGACCTAGCGGAGGTTATGGTGCGTTGGTCGTTCGGTGGTCGGGGACTGACGCGCCCTACTTGTCAATCGGTCTCAAACGCGGTGGAGGGCCCGCCTTGCTTCTCCGAATGAAATTCTCTGTCATCACTCCTTGTCTTAACCGCGCACCACTTATCGGTGCCACCATCGAAAGCGTTCTGGCCCAAGGTTACTCCGACTTTGAGCACTGGATAATTGACGCAGGATCGACCGACGGCACACTCGAGGTCCTACGGCGGTATCAACATCTGCGAGTCGTCTCTGAATCGGATCGCGGAGTCTACGATGCCATCAATAAAGGGATTCGACTGGCTACCGGTGAAATCATCATTTTGTTGAACTCGGATGATTTGCTAGTCCCGGGGGCGCTTTCGCTGACCGCCGATATTTTTCGGAACGCGGTCGGAACGATGATTGTTTCTGCTGGTTGCCAGATCTTCCAGTGTGCCCCTGACGGAAGTGAAATAGAGATGCACCGGTACGACGACCCTCGCCGATACGCATTGTCGTTACGAAATGTGACGGTGGGAAAGCCGAACACTAACGCACGCTTCTTTCGCCGAAAGGTCTTTGATCAGATCGGCGATTTTGATCTTGCGTATCCGATTGCTGCTGATCGTGATTTTCTCATTCGGGCCGCTTTGCGTCAGATACCGGATGCTCCGATCGCGAAAGTGCTTTATCGATATCGGTGGCATGCTGGCTCCCTAACGATGAACGCTGGCAGCGACAGTTTGCTCTCGGGAATGGCAGATTGCCGCCGAATTATCGCGCGCTCGATCCAAAACTTTTCCCTAAATCGTGAACAGATGGCGTTTCTTAGTCAATGGGGCCGCGAGTGTCAGGCGACGGAAGTAATGATTTATGCGGTGCAAGGCCGGCTGCGCGAGGCGCTTTCAACCTGGATCGATGGGTTGCGGCAAAGTCCACAATTCATCTTCACGTTTGTCCGCCTTGGGCTGCTGGCCGTCGGGCGCCGGCTTCGCACTTGGTGGCGGCGGCGGAACTAATGCACGCCTAATCCAATGGAGCGACGCATTCGGGTTCTTCATTTGATCGATAATTTAGACCTTGGTGGTGCGCAGACGGTCCTATTTAGCTGCCTCGCTTACGCCAACCCAAAATATGAAATCGTTTTGGCCAGTTTGCATGGCAATCGGAACACTCTCTTTTGGGAAAGAGCTCACGCTTTAAATCTGCCGGTGATAGCGCTCTCGCCTTACCGTTGGCTACCGGTTTACCTTTTGACCTTGCCCTGGCTGCTTTGGCGGAAGCGCTTCGCTGTGGTTCAATGCCACCTATTCGCATCGAATTGGCTGGGTAAGCCGCTCGCGAAAATGTTTGGAGTCCCACTCGTGATCTCTCACGATCACGCCTACGACGATTTTCGATTTGATCGGCCCATCGTTCTGGCGCTGGACAGATGGGCCAATCGTTTTGCCGATCGAATATTTGTGATTTCAGAGGCCTTATTGGAACGGTTGCGAACAGCCGAAAAGCTGCCGGCACCGAAACTGATCTTCATCCGAAATGGAGTGCCAAGTCCCGAGCGACAACCGCGGAAAGTTGCTGGTCCCGGCAAGGTTCTGGGGGCAGCCGGACGATTAGTCGATTGGAAGAGGTTCGACCGATTTTTGCGGCTGGCTCAGCAACTTACGCTGATCGATGAGGAATATCGATTTTTGATAGCGGGCGATGGTCCTCAGTTGGAGTCGCTCCGAACGTTAGCCGATCGGCTAGGAATCGCTGAGAAGTTAATCTGGACGGGAGCACTTCCATCTTTGGTTCCGTTTTTCCACAAGATCGATCTCTTCGTATTAACTTCTGACTGGGAGGACCTGCCACTGGTCGTGCTCGAAGCCTTCTCCCATCGAGTCCCCGCCGCCATGGTTGGCATCAACGAGGCGCGAAGACGATTGAAACAAGAAGCCCTGATCCTGGATCCAACGGACGATGAACAGGCTTGGGCTAAGCAGATCCATGCTCTTCTAAATTCTCCTGAACGAATTGAGACCCTATCTTCGGAGGCCGCACGCCTGGTGGAGAAGGAATTTTCGCCGATCGAGCAGATCCGTCGGATGGAAGCAGTGTACGATGAACTTCTCCGGCCTAAGGAGAATACGGAGTCTGGAAGCTAGAATTTGGAATTTGGAATCTAGAATCAAGAACGCGTAAGAATTGGGCCTCGATTCCTCGGTGCAACTTGGATCGTTTCCGGGCGGCGCGAGCGCCGCGCCCTCCGACCGGTGGGCGTGCCAACTTCTTTCGGCCAGAACGACCCCTGAAAGCGGAGGGGCGTCGCTTGCGACGCCCGGGAACAACCCATGATAGAATAGAGCCAGCGAATTCATCGACTCGATTCCTTGGTGATCCTTGGGCGATTCCCGGGCGTCCCACGGCCGCGCATACGCGTCAACATAAGAATGGTTTGCCTGCTCCATCGCCGGGAGGGCGCGCGTCCCCGCGCGCCGCGAAACCGATCTCTAACCTGGGGGAGGCAATTTAACCCTTGGTATACAAACGCGCTTGGGTCCGGCCACAACGGATCGCGGGGACGCGATCCCTCCGACGCGTTGGGTGAAGCGAACGGCGAATCGCTAATCGCGGAACCGCTGACTGCTAACCTAGTCGATGCTCCCTTGGAATCCTTCGGAGCTCTTGGCGATTTTGCAGGATCGTATTTTCTTCCAAGACACCGCCAAAGTGAGTCAGCGGATAAATCAACGAGTCTCGGCCGATTAAGGAACCGGGACTGATGGCCGAGTTGGATCCGATCTCGACGCGGTCGCCAATGATTGCGCCAAACTTGCGCAGACCTGTGGCGATGATTATTCCATCGTGTCGTAACGAGATCTCTTTCCGATCCAATCGAAAATTCGAGAGGATTACTCCAGCACCAAGATGAGCATTATGGCCGAGAATAGAATCACCGACATAACTGAAATGGGGAATCTGCGCGCCGTTGAGAATTATGCAGTTTTTGAACTCGCAAGAATTGCCGAGAACAACTCCGTCTCCAACGATGACGTTCTCGCGAACGTAGCATCCCGATCGGATTTGGCATCTCTCACCGATCCAGGCTGGCCCTTTGATCGTCGCTCCAGGCTCGACCACCGTACCATTGCCAATAAATACCTGGTCACCGATGAACGAAGTTCCCAAGCGCGATCCGAAAAATCCCGGAGTCAATTTTGTCTGGAGGTAGCCGCCTATTTTTTTCAGCGGGTCCCAGGCATAAATTGCGCCTTCGAATAATGCGGTGTGCGCGCATTCGCGCAAATCCAAATACTCGCTCGGTGAGAGCATAAGATGCCGGCCGCTTAGGAAGGTTTCTTGGTCAATTTTTGGCCATCCTTGGTGTCTTTCACAATCCACCCGAATTCCTCGATCTGTTTGCGAATAGCATCGCTGGCCGACCAATCTTTAGCAGCTCTGGCGGCCGCGCGGTTCTCGAGTAGGGCCAGAACTTCAGTACCGACATTCTCTTCTTCGCTCTGCAACTGAAGAATCGGATTAATCGATTCCCACCAGCGAAGAAGCGCCGCCACTTGTCCTGGCGCCAGCTCGTTGTTATCCATCGCCCGGTTTGTTGCGCGAATTTGTTCGAACAGTGCGGCCAGCGCGGCTGAAATATTGAGATCGTCGTCGAGTGCGGCAAAAAAATCGTCGGATTGGGCTGGCGCGTAGTTTGAATCCGGTTCGCTTTTTCCGGCAAGCGCGCGCACCCGCTCAATCCATTCATCAATGCGGAGAAGCGATTGGCGGGCTTCGATCAGTCCGTCGAAAGTGAAGTTCAATTGCAACCGGTAATTCACTCGGATCAGCGCATAACGCACCTCCCGCCCGGTGAATCCCTTATCGAGTAAATCCCGCAACGTGTAAAAGTTTCCCAGCGATTTGGACATCTTCTGGCCTTCGACCAAGAGATGGGCGCTATGAAGCCAGTAACGAGCGAACTGCAGACCGGTGCAGGATTCCGATTGGGCAATCTCGGCTTCGTGATGAGGGAAAATGTTATCGACGCCGCCACAGTGAATATCCATCTGGGGGCCGAGCAGGCGGGTGGCCATCGCGCTGCATTCGATGTGCCAGCCTGGTCGACCGCGACCCCAAGGACTTTCCCATCCGACGTCGCCATCCTGTTCGTCCCAGGCTTTCCAGAGCGCGAAATCGCCGATGCTCTCCTTCTCGTACTCATCGGTTCGAACTCGTCCAGAGGGCCTGAGTTCTTCCAGATTGAGGTGGGCCAGTCGACCGTAATCAGCAAATCGATTAATGCGGAAGTAAATCGAACGATCCTCGGCCTGATAGGCGATAATCGCGTGCGCGAGAAGCTCCCCGATCATCTCGATCATTTTGCTGATGTTGGCTGGCTCAGTCGCAGCGGGATATGAAGTTGCCGGTTTGATGCGCAACGTCGTGACATCGTCGTGAAAAGCGCTGATGAAACGAGCGGTAAACTTTGAAAGCGCTTCGCCAGCGGCTCGGCTGTCGCGGATCGTCTTGTCGTCAACGTCCGTTAGGTTCATCACCCGATTCACCCTAAAGCCGCGCGCCTCCAGATGACGCTGCAGCAGATCCTCGAATAGAAAGGTTCGAAGGTTGCCGATATGTGCATAAGAATAGACGGTCGGCCCGCAGGTGTACATCTTCACCTCTTTGCCGGTCGGATCTATCGGTTGGAACGGCTCAACCGACCGAGAATAGGTATTGTAGAACTGAAGCATCGCTGTGACGGAATGGCAAGCAATCATCGGAAGTCAGCTTCGAAGAAAGCACCGAGTATACCCTGGAACGACAGAGGACGCTATCAAGTTAGATAAGAAACGTGGTCTCTTCATTGAGACGATGTGCCAAACCGTCAAACGATCTGACCGGGTAGGTCCACTGGATAGCGCGGCTCAATCTTTTCCAGGCTGACCACAGCCAACGCGGCGATGCCTTCGCCGCGACCGACAAAACCGAGACCTTCGCTGGTTGTTGCCTTAATTCCAATTCGATCCACGGGAATCCCTAAGGTGCCGGAAAGTCGAGCCCGCATGGCGGAGATGTGTGGAGACAATTTTGGCTCTTCAACGATAACCGAGCAATCAATGTTCACGATGGCAAGATGTTTGGCCATGAGGATGATCTGCACCCGCTTCAGAATTTCCTGGCTGTCGATGCCTTTAATCGAAGGATCAGAATTCGGAAAATGATGGCCAATGTCTCGATCGCCCGCCGCGCCAAGAAGAGCATCCGAAATCGCGTGGGTGACGACATCGGCATCGGAGTGACCCTCAAGTCCACGCGAGTGCGGAATTTCGATTCCCCCCAAAATGAGGCGGCGCCCAGGTACTAGTCGGTGTACGTCGTAGCCAATTCCGCTGAGAAACATGATCAAGGTTCCGGTATCTGCAGGTCCAGTTGACCATTCCAGGCGGTCACGGACAATTTATTTTCTTCGATGACGCTTGGTCCCACCAACATTTTCCCCCCAGCAGCCTCAACCAGTAGCCAGCCGGCCGCAATATCCCACAGATTAACGCTGCGCTCGATGTAAGCGTCGAAGCGGCCGGTGGCAACGTAAGCCAGATCCAACGCTGCACTGCCCATCATCCGGCACTTTCTGGCTCGGCCGATCATTGTATTAAACGTCTTTAAACCTGCCTCAATCGCCAGAGGGCTTTTAGATAAACCGATCGAGATCACGCTTTCGCTCAAAGACTTTCGCGGGCTCACCCTGATTGGTCGATCGTTCAGAAATGCTGGCTCGCCTCGCGACGCGTGCCAGAGTTCATCTTTGATTGGATCGAAAATCGTACCGGCGATCAACGTCTCACGCTGACGAAGCGCGATTGAGATGCAAAAGTGAGGAATCCCGTAGAAGAAATTCACTGTGCCGTCGATCGGATCGATGATCCATTGGTATTCGGCTTCTGCACTGCCCGAGGATCCTTCCTCACCAATCACACCGTGATCCGGGAATTGTTTGAGCAGCATCGTGGTGATGAGTTCCTGAGCGCTGACATCGAGCTCGAGCTTGAGGTCGTGCGCCTCTTCCACATTGACTGTAAGCGATGTTCCGAGGTTACTGCGGATCAAGTCGCCCGCTGCGCGGGCTGATTCAATAGCGGCGTTGAGGTAAGCATTCATATATTTTCCGGATGCAGCGGCGAGCGAAAATCAAACATGGACAGACTTGCGTGCGCAGCTCAGGTTGTCTGCAGTTTCGATCGCCTGCAGTACCACAAAAAGTGGACAGAAGAAATCCGCGATGCGAATTTAAAAAATGAAAATCGTTGTTCGATGAGTAAAAATAATTCTCGAAAAACATTTTCTGTTGTGTTGAAAATTCAATGTTGTCACAGTTTCTGATTGACGCTGCGTCGAATGTTCGTTAGTCAAGCCAATTGTGATTTGTGTTTTATCCTCCGCAACTGCGGAATGAAAGGGGGGATAACTAATGCCAGCCAAGAAAGCTCCGGCGAAGAAGGCTACGACTAAAAAGGCACCCGTAAAAAAGGCTCCTGCGAAGAAAGTCGCGAAGAAGGCTCCTGCAAAGAAGAAGCCTGCCGCCAAGAAGGTCGTTAAATAATCCTTCCTCATTTAGTGTGAATAGGAGGAGATTCATTATCTCCTCCTATTTTTTTCTTTCGCAGACTCGGTTTTCATTCGCGAGATGAAATCGTCCTGGTGGTCGTACTTGTTTTCGCGCTCGCATGGAGACACGTCCCGCACGGTTTGCAAACGTAGCCAATGTTCGCCAAGCGGTCTTCTGGCCGCGCATGCGCTCAACGTGAGAGGAAGAGATATATGTGCCGAGAGGAGTCGTCCCGGAGGGACTAATGAAAGTAGCCCAGTACGAAGTGCTGGGGTGGCGTTCAAAAAAAACGACCCGTCCCGGATGGGACGATCGACGGCTACTTACGCTGGTGAAGCCGCATACGAGAGGACCAGGAGCCAAAACACTTCGATCGTCCCTGCCGGGACGGACGTCTCTCTGTGCATTATTTCCCAGCACTTCGTACTGGGCTACTTTCATTGAGTCCCTCCGGGACGACTCCTCTCGGCACATATCTCTTCCTCTTATGTTGGCGCGCATGCGCGGTCGCGGCACCGATCGTTTTCGTCTAGTCGCAGGACGCTGTTGCCACAAACGGGTTTGGATCGCTCGATATTGTTCGGTGAGGACACCGGTGGCGTCTGCGGCTTGTGGTCGGGTACGCCAAGTACTTTCGCAGCGATTCTCTCACAACAGCGAAACAAGGAGCGTGACAGGACAGTCGCTGCTACCGGTCTCGTCAGAATCGCGTTTTCGATTTTCGTTTTTCATTCTTGATGCTGTAACCCGGCAGACTTCTGATCGAGGACGACCACTAGAACGATTCTGTTAACTTTTGCGGTACTCGAGAGTCTTGGCGACAATCTCTTCTACTGGCCACAATCGGCCGATGCCTTCGTAGCCGCAGGCCAGCATGCCTTCTTCCGGACCGATAAAGTCGACACCACGATTGCGAAGAACGGTCACGTTACTTTGCGTGGCCGGGTGCAGCCACATCTTGCCGTTCATTGCTGGCGCTATCAGGATCGGCGCCTGCGTCGCGAGCGCGATCGCGGTTAGGGCGTCATCGGCCAAACCAAGCGCCAACTTGGCGATAATGTCTGCGGTTGCGGGCGCGACCAACAGCAAGTCGGCACGATCCGCCAGATCAATATGACCGGGCTGCCAGTCGGCATTTTCAGCGAAGAGATCAGTCGTTACCGGATTGCGAGAGAGTGTCTGTAGGGTGAGGGGTGTAATGAATTGGGCCGCTCCCTTCGTCAAAACCACGTGAATGTCGCACCCTTCCTTCCGAAGTTTGCTGGCAATGTCTGCTGATCGATATGCCGCGATCGACGCGGTAACTCCAAGCACGATATTCATGAGTCGGTTCCTGAGTTGGGGTACAACAAACGTTGGGACTTCACCTGGCTATCAGAGAGTCGCCGAAGACGCATCATGCCTACCTCATTCAACGTTTTGAATCTGTTCCCGCACTTTTTCCAATTCGGACTTAGCCTGCACTACCAGCTGCGATATTTCTGCATCATTAGCTTTCGCACTCAAGGTGTTGAGTTCGCGCCCAAGCTCTTGGCAAAGAAATTCCAACGTTCGTCCGATTGACTCCTCTTTGTCCAAGGTACCGGCAAACTGGCCAAGGTGCGAGTCAAGGCGACTAAGTTCCTCCGAAAAATCAGAACGCTCCGAAAAGAATGCCACCTCCTTGGCCAGGCGGTCATCATCCAGCGGAATTTCGATCCCCGATTTCTCAATTCGAGTGTGGAGATTAGTTCGATAGCGTTCAGCAGCTCGTGGCTGCAACTTCTTGATCTTCTGCAAAGAGCTACGCATCGCCCTGATTCTTTTCGTGAGATCCCGCTTCAGATGGGCTCCCTCCTTTGCTCGCATGGCTAAAAGTTGATCGAGTGCAGCCTGGAGAGCCGTCAAAACGGGCGTCCGGGGCCGCGCATTTATTTTCTTTGTCGTCGGTTGTTCAATTACTCCAGGCGATCGGAGGAGTGTGTCGATGGTGATTTCGCCATCCAGCCGCAATTCCGACTGCAGCGCTTTAAATGCGGAGAGATAAGATTTAGCTAGCTGGCGGTTCAATACCGGTTCGACTTCGGGAGAGCTGAATTCCAGATTGAAATTGACGGTGATTCGTCCCCTGCCGATAACTCGATCGATGGTGGAGCGAATTTCAGGCTCCAACGAGGAAAGCGAATCTGGCAGATTGAGAACAATTTCTGACTGCCGCTTATTGACGGCTTGAATCTCAACAACAACCGCAAGGCCCTCGCTTAAAGCTTTCGCGCGGCCGTAGCCGGTCATGCTATGCATGAATCAATCTATCAAGTCTGGCTGCCAGAGCCAACTGAAGTGATCGCCGATAGCACATAGCCAATAGCAAATTTGGCTATTGGCTATTTTGTTCGGATTGTGCCGTGATATTTCTGGAGCGGAGAAACGCTAATTCCTTTAGTCTGGATGGCACGGATCGCTCGAATGCTCGCCTCCATGCCGCTGATAGTCGTCAGGATCGGAATCCGTTGGGCAACCGCCAAACTGCGAATCTGGATCTCATCCTTCCTGGGCACTGTGCCGCTCGGAGTATTGATAATGAGATCGATCTTCCCGTTCTTCATCAGGTCGAGTACATGCGGGCGCCCTTCGGCCAGTTTAAACAGATGCTTCACCGGCAAATGTGCCGAAGCCAACGCTTGAGCAGTGCCACTGGTAGCGAATAAGTTGAAACCAAGGTCGATCAATTCTTTGGCTAGCCGAACGACTTCAGGTTTGTCGCTATCTTTTACGCTTACAAAAACATTCCCTTTGCTTGGTAGAGGAGGTTGAGCCGCCATCTGTGACTTGGCATACGCCAGACCCAGATCATCGGCAATGCCCATGACTTCGCCGGTAGATTTCATTTCCGGACCAAGCATGATGTCGATGCCGGGGAAGCGGATGAAAGGGAAGACAGCCTCTTTAACCGAGAAATGTTGCGGCAAGATCTTCTCCGTAAATCCCAGGTCGTGGAGTGATTTTCCAGTCATCACCTTCGCGGCGAGCTTCGCTAATGGGACACCTAGCGCTTTGCTGACGAAAGGAACGGTCCGCGAGGCACGGGGATTTACCTCCAGAACATAAACTTCCTCATCTTTGACAGCGAATTGGACGTTCATTAGCCCACGCACTGAAAGCTCCTTTGCCATCGCCTTGGTCGCATCTTCGATTGTGGAAATGACGTTCTCTGAAAGCGAAAATGCCGGGATCACGCAGGCGCTGTCACCGCTGTGAATTCCTGCTTCTTCGATGTGCTGCATCACAGCACCGATGACTACAGTTTCGCCATCGGAAATGCAGTCGACATCTACCTCGATCGCGTCGTCCAGGAAACGGTCTACCAGAACCGGCCGTTCCGGGCTCGCTTCTACGGCCGTTCGAATGTAACGGCGGAGGTCTTCTTCCTGGTAAACGATTTCCATCGCTCGACCACCGAGAACAAATGAAGGGCGCACCAATACCGGATAGCCAATCGATCGCGCTACTTTGACAGCCTCTCCTTCGTCGACGGCGGTACCGCTCGGCGGCTGATTCAATCCCAGACGTTGCAGGAGCGCAGAAAAATGTTTTCGATCCTCGGCCATCTCGATGTTTCGTGGTTGGGTGCCGATGATATTCACTCCGTTAGCCTGCAAGTCGGCGGCGAGATTCAACGGAGTTTGACCGCCAAACTGGACGATCGCGGCCCAACATTTCTCTTGCTGATAGATGCTCAACACGTCTTCGAGCGTCAGCGGCTCGAAATACAGCTTGTCGCTCGTATCGTAGTCGGTGGATACGGTTTCAGGATTGGAATTCACCATGACCGTCTCAAACCCTTCCTCTTTGAGTGCGAACGCTGCGTGGACGCAGCAGTAGTCAAACTCTATCCCTTGTCCAATGCGGTTTGGCCCGCCACCGAGAATCATCACTCGTCGACGATCACTTGCTCGGATCTCGTTCTCTTCTCCGTAGGTGGAGTAGTAATACGGCGTATGGGCTTCGAACTCGGCGGCACACGTATCCACGAGTCGATAGGTTGGTAATATCGATTTCGCGTGTCGTTCTTCCCGCACCTCCGCTTCGGTACGGCCAGTCAGATACGCGATCTGACGATCGGAATAGCCTAAGCGTTTGGCCGCACGCAGCGAAAGAGTGTTCGAACGAATGCCGGATTCGGCATCTACCAGAACGCGGAGATTTTCTAGAAACCAGGGGTCGATCCCAGTCAGTTCCTGGATACGTGTTACACCGAAACCTGCTTGCAGGGCGTATCGGATAAAAAAGATTCTATCCCAGGACGGATTCAGGAGCTTACGTTGGATTTCTTCGCCATCCCATTCGCCATTTTCCGTTCGGGGTTCGCGATCCTTTCCATCTGCCCCGAATCCGAATCTTCCAATTTCCAGAGACCGAATCGCTTTCTGAAATGCTTCTTTAAAGGTTCGGCCTATGGCCATGGCCTCGCCGACGCTCTTCATTTGCGTGGTCAACGTCGGATCGGCTTGCGGGAACTTCTCGAAGGTAAAGCGCGGAATCTTTACCACGCAGTAATCGATGACCGGCTCAAAACTAGCCGGCGTCTCTCGCGTAATATCGTTGCGAATTTCGTCTAGCGTATAACCGACGGCCAGTTTGGCGGCAATTTTAGCGATCGGAAAGCCGGTTGCCTTCGAAGCGAGAGCGGAAGAGCGTGAAACGCGCGGGTTCATCTCGATCACAACCATTCGCCCGTTTTTTGGATTCACAGCGAATTGTATATTCGAGCCTCCGGTCTCTACGCCGATTTCGCGGATCACTGCAAACGAAGCATCTCGCATCAATTGATATTCGCGATCGGTCAACGTCTGCGTCGGGGCCACGGTGATCGAATCACCGGTGTGAATGCCCATCGGATCAAAATTCTCGATCGAGCAAATGACCACGCAATTGTCTGCGCGATCGCGCATCACCTCCATCTCAAACTCCTTCCAGCCGAGTAGTGATTCTTCGATGAGTACCTCACGAACGGGCGACTGTTCTAGCCCGCGATGGACGATCTCCTCAAATTCCTCGCGATTGTAAGCGACGCCGCCTCCGGCGCCTCCCAAAGTAAATGCGGGACGAATGATGAGCGGGAATGAACCGATTTGGCCGGCCACCGAATGAGCCTCAACCTGGTCACGGGCGATTCCGGAACGCGCCACATCAAGTCCGATTCGTTGCATAGCGTTCTTGAAGAGCTGGCGATCTTCTCCTTTAGCGATGGCTGCCGCATTGGCGCCGATAAGTTTCACTCCATAGCGAGTGAGCGTTCCGCGCCGGTGCAACTCCATCGCGGTGTTAAGCGCGGTCTGGCCACCAAGTGTCGGCAACAACGCATCCGGTCGTTCCTGGGCGATAATTAGCTCAACGATCTCGGGAGTAATCGGCTCGATGTAGGTACTCGTAGCGAACTCCGGATCGGTCATGATTGTGGCCGGATTCGAATTAACTAGGACAACCTCATAACCTTCTTCCAGCAAAGCTTTGCAGGCCTGCACTCCGGAATAATCAAATTCGCAGCCTTGCCCGATAACGATCGGTCCGGACCCAATCAGCAAGATTTTGTGGAGATCGGCGTTTTTAGGCATGAAGCTTCGCAGGTTATCGGCAGGACCTAAAAGTGCAAATGATACCGAATTTGGGGCAGAGAATCGCCGCGGAACCCGCCGGCACATCCCGATAGGCGGTCAATCATCAGGCGCAACCTGCCTCCCCACGCACGGAAAAGACGTGCATGCTCTTTCTGGGCAAAAATCGAACCCGAAAAAGTTAGAGCTTTTCTTCTAGGTCTACGATGCGGCTGAGGGCGTCCACAAAATCTCGGAAACCGCTAGCCGGCAGCATGATGGTATCGCGCCTCCCGCTCACGTCCTCGGTGATCTTGAGAAAGCGCCCACGTTGATTCTCTTTCAGATCTAGGAAAAAAACTTTGCGATCCACCTGAATTTTTTCGGAGGCAAGAGGATCATCGGATCTGTGGGATGTATTACTGTTAATCATAACCTTCTAAACCTTCTGGCACCCCGAGCGAGTACCAACTTATTTACCCGATCCCATATAAGGAGACTTTCTGAACAATTCGAAAATTCGGCTCGTTTATCATTGGGCTTTGACGCGGGGAAAATTCAGAAATTAGAAGCTAATTTAGAAAGTTTGCAACGAATTCTAGGCTAGGCCTACGGCCGTTCGCACCTTTCGTATTGTTTTCTCCGCGACGCCGGCAGCCCGATTGGCTCCAGCTCTCAAAACGCCGTCCACGTAGTGGACGTCTGCCTCCAATTCGGCTCGCCGCGCCCGCATTGGAGCAAAAGTTTCCCAAATGATTTCGAATAGCTGTTTTTTGAACTCGCCGTAACCGGTCCCGCCCGCTCGAAAAGAGTTTTCCATGGAAGCGATCTGCTCAGGGGAGGCAAAAAGACGGTAAAGCTGAAGAATGGTCGAGTTGGTGGGATCTTTCGGCGCATCCACCGGAGTCGAATCGGTCACAATGCTCATCACTTTCTTGCGAATGAGCTTTTCCGGGCCAAAAATTTCAATCGCATTGTCGTAGCTCTTACTCATTTTTTGTCCATCTAGGCCAACGACAGTTGCCACCTCGTCGCGAATCAGTGGTTCGGGCAGCTTCAGAGTGGAACCGTAAGTCTCATTAAATTTGATCGCGATATCGCGAGCGAACTCGAGATGCTGTTTTTGATCCTTCCCTACGGGCACGACGTCTGCGGAGTAGAGCAGGATGTCCGCCGCCATCAGGACCGGGTAGGCGAACAGCCCGTGAGAAGAGGGAATGCCCCGGGCTGTCTTGTCCTTATAGGAATGGCTTCGCTCCAAAAGACCCATTGGTGTCACCGTACTCAATATCCAGGTGAGCTCGGTCACGACCGGCACGTCGGATTGCCGAAAAAAACAGGCTTTATCGGGATCCAATCCGCAAGCTAGAAAATCAAGTGCGACTCCTCGGACGTGCTCCCGGAGAGCGGCTGGATCCTGGAGCGAGGTCAGAGCGTGATAATCTGCGATGAAATAGAATGCTTCGCCCCGATTCTGAAGCTCTACCGCCGGTTTAAGCGCTCCAAAATAATTTCCAATGTGGAGGGCTCCAGACGGCTGAATACCAGTTAAATACCGAACCATGCAAAATCGATACCACCATCGGTGAAATAGCCAATAGCAGATAGCAGATAGCCGAGAAAATCACAGATGTACAAGCCCCGGGTTACGCCGGTACGCCTTTTTCATTTGGCTATTGGCTATCGGCTATTGGTCATCATTTCTCTCCCAGCGTTGTAGCAACATCTTTTCCTGGTCGAGAAAATTTTGCCAGAGCTCCCGATGCTTCGGCTCGTAACGCTGATCTTGGAAATCGGCCATCTTTTGCCTGATTAAGATCAATTGCTCCAAGTGCGGGCTTTCTTCCAAGTAGACCTCGCGGAGAAAGCGAGCTGCTGCGGCATCTCGCTCCCACAATACTCCGAAGGAATTCACGAAATCGGCCGCGTATTGCAGATCGCCTCTCTCGTTGTGTTGCCAGATTTCCGGCGATGGTTCCGGCAGATCTAACAAAAGAGGAGCGAGGTATAGGTTTTGGGCCATCCCGCGGCGATACCGGAACGCGGAGCTTTTTTCTTCATCAGAATCGAAAAGCACGAGACCCCATCCAAAACAGAACCCGGGCTCCTCCAGATCGTCGACAAATTTTTGCGCATACCAGTCGAAAAATTCTCGAGCCTGTTCCGCTTGGCCTGCCAACAACTGAAGGAGCGGCAGAAGAAAACGAATCCCGGAATGATCGGTTGGATTTTCGAGGACTGTTTCTTCGCCGATAGCAATCGCTTGAGGAAGGTCGCCTTTTTGCCAGGCAGCGAGAATTCTGCCGTGTTGAGCCCGAACATAGCAGCTCGATTCTCCAGGCGTATGAAATGGAGCAGCAACTTCTGCTGCGGCAGAAAATTTCTCGGTCGCAGAATCGATATTCCCCTCTTGCAGCTCAAGGTCCGCGAGTTCGACTAACGCCTCCGGAAGGTCTTCAGCCAGTTCCAGAGCCTTGGTCAACAGGGCGCGTTTCTTTTCGGGAGATCGCACATGCTTAACTGCGCGGACCAGGCCGTGGGCCAGAAATCCCGGGCCGTGAGTCAGCAGCAAATTCTGAGCGGAACCGGTGATGAGGCCACTGATCTGAGATTGAATTGGATTGTCCTCTTCTTGCACAGACTCCCCCTCTTCAATATCTACCAGATTGATCTCGCAATGGTATTCTCGAGATAAGCTTTGCCAGACTGATTCGTCCCACTCTTCAAAATCAGGGATTTGCAGTTCATCGGGAACGCCCTTTTCTTGAAAAAGCCGATGAAGCAGAAGCTCCGCTCGCCGCTGATCAGTTTCTCTGACAAACTCGTGACCAATTAACATCGCACTGTGGCGATGAACCACATACAGGCAGGTTGGCAACATCACCAGCGACCCGAATTGAATTGGTACGTTGAGATCGAACCAATTAAAGCTCCAGATTTCTTTGGTCGCGCGGAGCGGCTGGATCATACGGCAAGAGGATCAATAGCAACAAACCGATAACAAATGGCAGATGACAAATGGCAAATGACGCAAGCGCGGCAAAGCGTCTGTGCGATGATCCAGCCGTTTGTTATCTGTCATTTGTTATTGGTCGTTCGTCATGGGGTATTCCACTCATGGGACCTTTACCACAAAGTAGGGATCCGCTGCCGGCGATTGAATTTATCGGTATAAAAGATCTCCCTATTGGCCGTTCCAAACTCGTGCACTAAGCGCGTGACCTTTACATCGAAACAACAATACTCAGCGATTTCAAGGACCCGTTTTTCCCGCCACCACTTGATCGCATCGATCCCATACCCGGTTTTCCCAATACCGAGCGTAGCTTGGGCGATATTGTCCAATTTCGGCCGGCCGCCCAAGTTCTTCTCAACTTCGACCAAAAGGTCCAGCGTGCGCAACTGGTGCGGGAGATCCAGTATGGTGTATCCCATCAAGACCTCGAAATCGAAATTCATAATATTAAAGCCGACGACTAGGTCGGCTCGCAGCAACTGATGAACAAGCTCATTGACCCGTTGTTCTGAATATATTCGGTATTGGCGCAATTTAGTGCTGTAAGTCACTCCGACAGACATCCCCATATCTCGTTTCTTATCCCATCCGCCGGCGTCGTTTGCGGTTCGCTGGGTTTCCAAATCGAAATAAACAATATCCATACTTAGCCAACAGAATACGGGAATAGAGTAGTTAGGGTTAACTGTGAAGTGCGCAGCGGGTTAGCGATCAGGGGTTCCTGCAACCCGAAACGCCCGATCGGCTAGTCAAAGCTTCCGGCGTCAAACCGATAAAGATTTTCTAGGCCCGTTACCCGGTATTCGGCGACGACCGAACCGTCGGAAACGAAAACCCGCAAACCATGTGACCCATCGATCGTCCATTTGGTTTGAACGATGTTTTTAGTTTTCGCCACCTGCAATAGCGGCAAGCCGTCGCTACTGGAAATCCAGGCTTCGGCTTCGTCAGCAGTTACGACCAGAGAAATGCTTCCGGTCGCTCCGTTATCCAAAGGATTCTCCGCGAGCAGCATCGGGACTGCTGTTGATTCGTTTTTTGCGGGAGACGCGATCACCTGTCCATCCTTGATGTCGAAATAACGGAACGGCATTAAGGAACGATCTAGCCACTTTTGCCAGACTGATTGCTGACCCCTTGAATCTTGGAAATGCAGACCAACGACTCGCTCTCCCGGACTCAGATCGACCGTTAATAATAGGTCCTCTTCGTCTCGGGAACCGCATAATTTCCGAGTGCTCTGTAAATCTGGCGGCAGGTCAAGCTCTTGAATGCGCTGCCCGGAGAGATCAACTTGACGAAGGAGCAGCTTGGAGTCCGCTCGCAGGAGGAGCCAGATAGTGTCTCCTTTGCCGGCGCTCACGTCCAAAAGTTGTCCAGTCTCACCGGCAGCAATTGGCAGGAAATGGCTGTCCTGATATTTCCACAGTTTCCCATCCGGGCTAGCTACCACCGCGGTTGAGTCGAGCTGTGCGCAGTAAGCCAAATTCTCACTGGGCGGCGTTGTGCCTTGATCGGAAGCATCGCCGGAAGAGTGCACCTGGTGGTCGGCGATGACGATCCATTTTCCGCGCCACTGGTCCGCATCCCGAAGATCGGTGTACGACTTTTCTGCGACCGAGTTACCGGTCGTTGGATCTATTTGCACCAGGCGATCGCCGCAGACCGCAAGAATGCGCGACCCATCATATTTTATGCTGTTGGTACCGGTGGGCAAAGCAACAGCACGATTCTTCCCGTTTCCGGTATCAACCAAAAGTGCCCTGCCTGTTTCAATCTCTGCGAACGCGCAAACGGATTTTCCGTTGAGGAATGCAGCACCCAAAATTCGCTTTGCTTGAGCCGCTCCGTTTGTTTCGACCCAATCGTTCAAATGGTAGGCCTCGCCAGAAACATTCACTTCACCCACCAGGATGCCGCGAGCCGAATACTTTCCTGCCGGCACCGGATTGCCATTAGCATCCTTGCCGTCCCAGTCGATGAAGAGTCCATTTAAGCCGGACTTAAAACTATCGATATCCGCAGCCCGTTTTAGCACCCGAACCAACTTCCCGTCAGCATTGTAGACGCCCAAACTAATGACACCTTCTTCCGGTGGGGGAAGAAACATCAGTTGATGGGTGCCGGCAGTTTCTTCATCGGTCTGTTCACTCCGGGCAGAGCAGAGCGGGCCCGCCCAAATGAGCGCAAGAACGCAGCCGAGAACAAATGATCTTCGCGGATACAGTGCGCCACCGTTAGACATAATATTTCCAATCCAAATTCGGAAAGAGATTGTCGCGGCCCTCGCACAGGGTGAGAAATTCTTCGTCGACGATGTTGCCTTTAAGTAAATCATACAGCCGGGTGAACCGAAGGATGTGGTCGCGGGTCCGCTTTGTGGCGTAATCTCTGGCCGTCCCGGTTTTCATCAGAAAGGCCCAATCGCTGGCCTGGGCAAGTAGAAGCTCTCTGGCCATCTGCCGAAGCACCCTTTCTTTCCATTGCGTCGGCTCTTTTGCTACTACTCTAGCCAATTCCGTCATTCGGCGAGCGGCGGCGTGAAGATGCGGGTAGATCCAAGCGTTCGACTGGTCCAACCAAACCTCCCAAAAACCTTTGTTCCCCCAGCTGGAAGGGCTGGGGGAAATGACTTGCAGCGTGTCATGGCTCTCCAGGTAGGCACTTGGCGTAGCGAGCTGGAAAACTTGCTGATCGTAGGCGGCTTTGCGTATCACGAAATCGAGAAAAATAGGTCCCTCATACCACCAGTGCCCGAACAGTTCGGCGTCGAATGGAGTGAGGATGATCGGATCGATGTTTGTCACATCAAGCAGATGCGAAAACTGTTTAACCCGATTTGAAACGAAATCGCCGGCGTGGTGGTCGGCTGCTCCGCGGGCCCAACCTGGAACGTAGTACTCTTTGTGGGGAGTGCGCCCGGTTATTCGGTGGTATTTGATGCCGGTAAATTTTCGGTGCCCGTCCGCAGGTAAGAACGGCCGCAAATACTCGATATCGAGATCGTAACCTGCATCCCGATAAAAATCCCGGTAGGCGGGATCACCCGGATACCCTTCCTGCGCGCTCCAGACCTGCTTGCTCGATTCCCGGTCTCGACCGAAGACCGCTGGACCCGCACCAGTAAAACAAGGCGCGTAGATAGCATATCGAGGGCGTGGGTTTCCAAACATCAACCCATGCGCGTCCAAAACGAACCAACGGATCTCCGCTTCTCGAAGATATTCTTCCAGTCCGGAAAAATAGGCGCACTCCGGTAACCAAATCCCTCGGGGTGCGCGGCCGAATGATTCGCGGTATTGGTCACAAGCGATTCGGATCTGGGCGCGAACCGCTTCCGGCTGGGCAGCGAGGAGGGGCAAGAAACCGTGGGTCGCCGCGCAAGTGATTATCTCGAGGTATCCACTTTCCTGAAATCGGCGAAACGCCCCGACCAAGTCCCGATTCAGTCGATCGACATATATTTCCTGACATTCCAAAAACCGCGTATGGTAAAGGCGAGCGAGGTGATTCAGCTCGGGAGTTCCCTGCGTGCGGACGATCTCCTCTTTGGCCAGCGCAATGGCTCGACCGAGATATTTTAGATAACGTTCGCGGAGCAGCTCGTCGTCGAGCATCGCGCAGAGCGTCGGCGTCAAAGACATCGTGATTTGGAACGGCACACCGTCGCGCACTAGACCCTCAAATACTTGCCAAAGGGGCAAATAGGTTTCGGTGATGGCCTCGAATAGCCAATCTTCTTCCAGGAAATCCGGATACTCTGGGTGTCGAACAAAAGGCAAATGGGCGTGGAGGAGGAGAGAAAAATATCCTTTTGGCATGAAACTGGTTTTCGGAGGAAAAGGGGAAACAGAGACGCTCCGTCGTCTTGTAGCTGACTCTCTCGAATTGGGAAAGGAGTCAATGTGAAAGAATATTCTCCGGCAGGCCGCGGGAGAAACCAGGACTTATTCACAACAGGCTGTCAACGAAATCGGTCTCCGACATATGCAGAGGATTTATGCTATTTCTGGAAATTCAAAGAGATTGTCATCATTTGGCTCATTCCCAACGATCTTTCCCTCGGGCAATCCGAGACAATTCACTAGTTGTTCACAATGGAATTACAGCGTCGGAGACCACAATAGCGTCTTGCTGCGACCGTCAAGGGATCGGAGCCATTCTGGCCGATCCGGCAGCGGTGGCTGTCCTCTTAGGTTGTTTTTTGCTCTGAGAGGTTCGCGCGTTCGGCCAGCCGGGTCAAAAACCGGAGCCGCCATTTGGTGTCCTCGAACGTTTGTTGCGACCGCGTCTTAATAAAGCAAGACCGATTGCTTCGGCGGGCAAATCCCTTGTTGGCATCTGCGATGTAACCGGACAGGCGCTGCTACCCAAGATTGGCGCCTATCCGTCCGCCATCGCCAACCCGCGACGGCCAACTTGGAAGGTGGATGTGATGTCCAATTGGGAGTGCGATCGCCGAAAACCAAACCTAGACGAAGGCCAAAGAACTGAAATCACGCCCAAGCACTTTGGCAGCGGGAGCCTTGAGCCACTGATTCAATATCGTTGCGTAAACGGAACGAAAATCGACGTTGTAAATCAAATCTCCTGCGTCCAATTGCTCCAGCGATGGCTGGCGACCGTAGATACCGGGTTTGACGTTACCACCGCAGATGAACATTGGCGCAGCGGTCCCATGATCGGTGCCTTTGCTGGCATTCTCCGCCACCCGGCGCCCAAATTCGCTGAAAGTGATCATCATTACCCGATCAAAGACCCCCTTGGTCTTCAGGTCTTGGCAGAACGCAGAAACGGCATTAGCAAGCTCGCCGAGCAAGCGGTTATGACTATTTTCCTGAGCGTTGTGCGTGTCATAGCCGCCTTGGCTGGCATAATATATTCGCGTCGGCAGTCCGCCCGTAATCAAGCGAGAAATTAGCGAGAGCGAATTACCAAGCTGGGTTTTCGGATAAGTAGTCTCCGGCTTCACCCGACGGAGGATTTCGGCGATTTTATCTGTGCCGATCTGCGCGTCCAAGGCGGTCCGCTGCAGGTATTCGACAGCCGTCATCCCTGAACTATTTGGGCCGGCTAGTTCGCCAATCGAAGCTCCGGTAACCGTGTCGTGGTCGATGCCGTTAAGCTGATTGAACAGCGCCTGCTCCGAGGCATCCGACTCTTTGGCAAAACCCAGGCGTGAGCCTGGGCTGAAAGTGATCCCGGTTGGATTATCTGAGGTGAACGCCTGCGGAAGTTGGCCTCCCAAAGCGACTCCGACCGTTGCTCCCTCGCCAGAGCAGCAATTATCGAAATAGCGTCCCAGCCATCCGGTTCGAATAATTTTGTTTGTGTCTGAGGCGGTCTGCCAGATCTCGGTAGAACGGAAATGGGATCGATTAGGATTGGGGTAACCCACGCCCTGGAGCAACGCTAAATTGCCATTGTCGTACAGCGCCTTAAAGGGTGCCAAAGCCGGATTAAAGCCGACATGACCGTTCAGATTGAGCACCTTATCCTTGGCGATGCCTATACTTGGCCGAGCACGGTAGTATGCGTCATCCGCGTACGGGATAACGGCATTTAATCCATCGTTGCCGCCGGCCAATTGGAGGACCACCAAAATCGGGTGATCTTTGCCGGTCGCGATTTGTCCAGAAGACTCCGCAGCTTGTGCGTCAAGAGCGCCGAACGTTCGTTCGATGAATACGGGGACCGTCCAACTCAGCGCGGCGCCGAGGACGGAGGTGCGCAAGAAATCGCGCCTGGTAACTACTGCCGGTTCTTGAGACATACAAATTAACTCAATTGATAATTAGGTGTGGTCATCATGAGCGCGACCAAATCCCGGATAGAAGCATCATCGAATGGCATCGGTTTAGCCGAAGCGACTTCGACAAATTTTTTGAGGAGATCTGATTGCGGTTTTGACTGAAAAATCTGGATATATAACTTTTCGAGTAGCCGGTTAGCGTCCTTTCGATCCTCGGCATCGACGAATTTTTCGACCGGCCAGGGTGAGGTGAGTGGCGGAAACGGTGTAGCCGTCGCTTCCGGACTGGTGACGAGATTTGCCTGAGCGGTTACTGACGTGTTCCTGTCCTGTGTCCCCTGGGTCGGAAAGGCTGTCGCTTTCGGCGGAAACTTCGGCAAACCAACTTGTTCCGGCCGGATTCCGTTGATGAGTAGGCGGGCTAGCTGATAGCGATAAGCCAGCGTGCCGGTATTGATCCAACTCTTGCCTCCATCCCATCCTTTTACATTGGGAGGATAGAAAGGAACTTGGCCAAGCTGACGATAGATATTCACCAAAGCTAGACCTTCCGGTGCGTAGACGCCGAGTGACCGACGAGCCTGGACTAAATACTGAACCGGACTTTTGACGATCGCGCCCTGGGCGCGTTCGCTGTAGAACTCTTCTGAACTGAAGATCATTCGCAAAAGCGGCTTTATCTCGTATTGCGCCCCGCGGAACTTGGCAGCTAACGCATCGATAAGCGACGGATCCGGATCTTCATACGCGAGAAAACGCCAAACCTTACTCACGATGAACTTGGCACATTGCGGCTGTTCCAGGATGATATCGATGATCTGATCGCCAGTCCACGGACCGGTCTTTTGCATGAAAACTTTGATGGAAGGATCGAATTGATTCGGGGCAAACCGGAAGTGCTGGTCGAGTGGATTGATTCGGTAACCAGTGAATGCCTTCGCCGATTCCTTGATATCGTTCTCCGTGTAATGCCCTTCTCCCAGCGTGAATAGTTCCATTAACTCACGCGCGAAATTCTCGTTAGGCTTTTCCTTGCGACTGTTTGCTAAATCAAGCCAGACCAACATCGCGGGGTCTCTGGAGATAGCCTTCGTCAGCGCGCCAAAATTCCCGAGCGCATGGGCGCGAAGTGTTTGGTTCTGTAACCACATCTTGTAGGCGGGTCTTACCTTTGAGGCGCTGGTGGCGAAGTGTCCGTGCCAAAAGAGAGTCATCTTTTCCCGCACCGGAGCTTTGGTGTCGGTCATCTGTTGGGTCCACCATTGAACAAGCTCTATCATCTGTTCTTGGTTTGCCTTGTTGAAAGCTTGGCGCGCCTTAACCTTATCTTCTGGGGCGGTCGACGAACGGATCTGGTCGAATAGACCTCGCAGACTAGTGGGGTTGGCCACCGAAGCCGGTGGGGCAGACTGTGCAGAAGCGGGCGTTAGTAACTCCTCGATGCTACGTTGCAACCCTTGATCGGCCAGTCGCTGAATCTCCGACCGAGCCCCCCCAAATCCGGCCCGGACCAGTAAATGGCCCGCAGCGTCGTAATCCCACTTGCTTGATGGTAAGGGGGTTAACATGGTAAGTCGGAGTAGCTAAGAGTTAGATGGAGGCCTGCTGTTTGGCCGAATAGCGCGAATTCGCGCGATTCGATTCTGGTCAAACATGATCATTCGAGGTTCCATCGTTCTTAATGACGAGATGACGGGGTAGCGGTTTCAGCGAATAGGTACGGATTCAGGCATCATGCGTTTTATCAATCTCACCAGGCGGACGGAAATAGGGGCGAACTCATACTTACTTGAGATCGCCGGAAGGAAGATTGTTTTGGATGCTGGATTGCATCCTCGCAAACTTGCTGAGGAGGCCTTGCCGAACTATCGACACATTGCCGACGGGTCCGTTTCTAGCATCTTTGTCAGTCACGCTCACCAGGACCATATCGGATCTCTTCCGGTGCTGATGCGGCGGCAACCGCAAGCGCGAGTGTTCATGACCGAAGCAACGGCTAAGTTGAGCGAAATTATGTTACACAATTCCGTGAATGTTATGACCCGTCAGCGAGATGACCTGGGATTGGGGACTTATCCACTCTTTACGCATCGCGAAACGGAACAGGCAGCGGCGATGTGGCACAAAGCATACGTCGGACAAAGATGGAGTATGGAAGGCGAGCGAGTGCCGGACAATGAGGAGGCGGGGAGTTTTGAATTCTTCGAGGCCGGTCACATTCTTGGGGCGGTCGGTATTTTGCTTCGTGCTGAAGGAAAGCGAATCTTCTATACCGGCGACGTGAATTTCTCGGACCAGAGCTTAGTACTCAAAGCATCTTTTCCAGAGGAACCGCTAGATGTTCTGATCATTGAGACCACTCGCGGTGACCGAGCATCGGATCCGAATTTTTCCAGACTTCAAGAAGAAGAAAGATTTTTGCAAGCAATTCTCAGCGCCTTCGAACGCGGCGGATCAGTGCTGGTTCCTGTCTTTGCGCTCGGGAAAACGCAGGAGGTGCTAACGATGTTGCATCGTTTTAGGGCGAATGGCGCACTGCTCAATACACCGATTTACATCGGCGGGCTGAGTACTAAAGTCACCATCGCACATGACCAGTTAGCAGCCGGTACTCGGCGGTTATATCCGGGTCTGCAATTATTGCCGACCATAGCTCCCCAAGTTCTCAACGGAAGAGTCGGTCCGGTTGCTAAAATTCAACCCAATGGTCTGTATGTCCTCTCCAGCGGAATGATGACCGAAAAGACTCTCTCGAATCGTTTTGCCGCTCGATTTGTCGCCGACCGCAAACAATCGATCTTCTTTGTCGGTTATGCCGACCCGGAATCGCCGGCCGGTCGTTTGAAAATGGCCAAGCGCGGAGAAGCAATCCAGTTGGAAGAGAGTGCGCCAAGACAACCGGTCGACTGCGCCATCGAGGAATTCAATTTCAGTGGTCACGCGCCCCGAGAGGCTCTTCTGCAGTACGTCCAAACGACGAAACCTAAAGTGGTCATCCTCGTGCACGGTGATCCTTTGTCCCTGCAATGGTTTACCGGGGCGATCGAAGCAAGTCTTCCGGGGACGCGAGTGATTGTGCCTGAGCCCGGTCACCCCTACGATATACCGTGACTGGGCACTGCGGCATCGCTGCGGTCCTTCGCGGAAGAGGGTCACGGACTGCCCTGCCGGAATCGGTTGGATTCGACCTCAAGAAGGGATTGTAACCTTCGCGTATTTCGCGACTGCTCTACGCGCGAAGCGCGGCAAAAAGATGAGGGCTGCAATTGTCGCGACAATACTGAGAGCGAGCAGAACAATCTCACCTGTCCCTTTCTGAAAGTTGCCGGCAGCCAAAGCTTCTATGCCGGCTTTGCCGGCAGCGCCAAGATGACAGAAAAGCAAAATGCTGGGTAAGCTGCCGAGGATGGTCGTCCAAAGATAGGGCTGAAAACGTATTCCGGTAAGGCCGTAAAAATAATTTGCCAGTCCGAAAGGGATCGGACACAAGCGGAGGAGGGCCACAATTTTCCAACCCTCTTCTTCGATCGCCAAGTCGATTGCCCGGAAGGTCGGGTTTCGTCGAAGACGCTCGGCGATATCTTTCCGGAGAAAAGACCGCGAGAGGAAAAAACCCAACGAAGCGCCCAAACCGACGCCCAAAACAGCGCCAACCACTCCCAGCGGAAATCCAAACACCGCGGCCATAGCTATAATGACGGGACTGGCCGGGAAAAAAAAGAGAGACGAAACGGCTAAAACGACGACCAGGAAAGCCAAACCCATTAGCCCGAGACTACCGACCCAATTGGAAAGGTGATCGAGAATCGGGATGACCGGGACGAAGTAGGCGGTTAACGCCAACCCGAGCGCGACGACCGCAGCAATAATTAGCTTGGCCTGAAAGGACGATAACACGCTTAAGGCTTCTTCTTAAGATCGCTCTCTGCCAACAACAGCAGAGAGTGTCTTTCTGCAGGAGGAGCTGACTATTTTTTGACGATGTGCGTGTTCACAAGGCGGGTCAACTCGAACATGTCGACCTCTTTCTTGCCGTTGAATACAACTTCTAATGCGGCGTCTGCTTTAATCTGCTTCTTGTTTTGCAGATTGTGCTTCTTGATGTACTCCCAAAGTTTCTTGGTGAGTTCAGTTCTCGGCAGCGGGTGCGAGCCTACGATCTTAGCCAGGGCATCGTCCGGTTGAACCGGTTTCATGAACGCGCTGTTTGGTTTACCTTCTTTCGACATAATGTGGGATTAATACGGCCTAGAGGGAAATCAATCACAAATTGCTTAGGCGAGCGAGGGGAAACAAGGGTTCTTTATCGACCCGAGAACACCCCGTTCGCCTCGGCTAAACTCTCATGGCTGCCAATATCATACCACAGACCGTCGATTGGATAGGTGAAAATATCGATCCTCTTATGTAGCCACTGGACGAAACGGCCCGGTTGATCTGCGTTATTACCCTCGGATAAATAGGTTTTTAGCAGTCGAAGTGCCTCCGGGCTGTAATAGTAGAGCGCAATGCCGCAGACGGTACTCGTCGGATTCGCCGGTTTTTCTATGAATTCAGTGACGATTCCGGCGGGGTTAGTCGTGAGTTGATTGTATTTCTTTGCCTCCTCTAAGCTCTTTACGTTGTACACACCAAGTGTAGCCGGGTGCTCTCGGGCGAAATCGGCAAAATTTGCCAAAGATTCGCTAAAAAGATTGTCGCCGGCGACCACCAAGAGGTCTTCTCGGTACAGGTTTGCCTTTTCCAAGGCGAAAAAGATATCGCCGATGGCACCAAGCTTGTCCGTATCGGACATCGATTGATCGTCGAGAACTTCGAACTTCGCTGACTTGTGCCGCTGTTGATAACGATTGGTCCAATCGATAAATTGCTGCGCAAACTTATGGTTGGTAACGATATAGAACTTTTTGAGATCTTTGATGGGAAGCAGGTGCTCGACCACTCGCTCAATCATCGGCTTGCCCGCTACCGGGAGGAGAGGTTTAGCCTGGTTTAGCGTTAGCGGGTAGAGGCGAGTGGCATAGCCAGCTGCCAGAATCAGCGCGTTCATTAGTTATCTCAGAGGCCAACCTAGCCGCAATGTAAAGTCTGAATCGGATCTGGAATCTGGAATGTAGAATCCGGCCAGATAAGTCACATGAGACCCAGGGGACGCAATGGGACATATGGGACGCATGGGACATATGAGGCTATCCGATATGACTTTCGAATATTCGGACCAATTCTTGGACGGTCGCCTCCAAATTAAATTTCTCGCGTGCTGTTGCTAATCCGGAAGCGCCCAGGCTTTTCCTCTTGCGCGGATCTACAAGCAAACTGCGAATGGCCGAAGCCAAAGTTTCCGGAGCCTGTTGCGGAACCAGAATGCCGTTTATTTGATCGGCGATGATTTCGGGGATGCCGGCCAGACGCGAGGCAACGATCGGTAAACGGCTTGCCATAGCCTCGATTAAGACCGTGGGGAGATTATCGCGGTCGCCAGCTTCGTCTTGTCGCGCCGGGAAAACGAAAATTTGACTTTGAGCCAACAGTTCTACGATCTCCGTTTGGCTCCTGGAGCCGACCAGTTCGACTACTTTATTCAAACCGCGCGCTTCAATCAGCTGGCGAAGCGGCAGATGCTCCGGTCCACCACCTACGATCGTGCATCGAAAATCAAGCCCTTGCTTTTGCAGCAAGCCGCAGGCTTCCACTAGCTCAGCATAGCCCTTCTTTGGAATTAAGCGGCCGACCGAAATGATCCTGAGCGGCAACGCCTCCGCTTCCGCCGGTGAAAATTGGTCGAGGTTTAGCCCGTTGTATACGCGATAGATTTTGTTAACTGCGAACGGGAACAGTGACTTGAGGTAGTCAACGCCATAGTCGCTTACGCTGACCACAAAACGTGCTTCCGCTACCAGACTCTTGAGAGGCACCCTTTGGTCGGGTTTCTCCACAAAGATGTCGTTAGCATGGCCGGTAAAGCTGTAAGGGATTCCGAAAAGCTTCTTGACCCACCATGCGGTTCGAGCGGCCACCCCAGCGAAATGGACGTGAAGATGCTCGACTCCAAGTCGGTTGAGCCGGCTGCCCAGGTAAATTGCTTCGAAAAAGCGATGTTTATCCCGGCTATCTCTTTCTTTGTCCCAGTAGTCGCTAAACCGTCTGGCCGCCCAACGCGTCGGAATTTTGAAAAACGGGCTGTTAGAATCGGGAAAATAGTGGATCGCGACATCGTCCAGCGGAATATTTAATGGCCGCTCATCGTTCGGCCGGCGAATCGAAAAAACCGGAATCCGATGATTTTGACGATAAAGTTCCGCGATTTCGCGGGCGCAAAAGGTTTTGGTGAAAGCGGGAAATCTTTCAAAAAGGTAAGCTAGTGTGCCGTCTCGCACCGTTTATCTTTATGCCCGAGACAAAGAGAGTGCCAACGAGAATCCGAAATAGAGCTTGGAGTCGAAAAACAGGTGTTTGGGAAGGGCTTTTTCCCTGAGAAAATAGTTTGTGAAAAATTTCACAAATAACTTGCCAGAGGCGTCAGCACTTGCTTTTGTAGCGAGTCCCACCCTCCGGCCGCTGGCGCGATCGGTCCTGTGCTCCCCCCGGAGCTTCCGGGCCTCTCTCTCCTCTTGTCTGAGGGGGGTGAAATCATTATGCAGGTCTCGACATTAATGGCTGCCGAGCAGATTCCGGTAAACGCGACGCCGTTCATTCCGGCGCCGGCTTATAGCTGGTTTACCAACTCTTTTTTGGTCACCGTTGTCGTCACCGCGCTGATCATTTTCGTGGCGCGCTGGGCCACTCGCAACATCCAGCTAATTCCGGACGGCCCGCAAAATCTGTTCGAGCTTATCGTTGAGACTTTGTACAACACGTTCGAGGGGATCGTAGGCCGGCACATGATTTCCAAGGTTTTTCCCCTCATCGCAACCCTCTTTATCTTCATTCTCGCTGCCAATTGGTTCGGATTGATCCCGGGAGTTGGTACCGTGGGATTTGGCGAGCCCGACGGCACCCCGTTCGGGCTTAAGGAGGTCACTCAGCCGCTCTTTCGACCGGCGACTGCCGATTTAAACATGACCTTAGGCATGGCTGCCTTTTTCATGATCTGGTGGGTCGTTTGGACATTCTCGGAGGTTGGCGTCATTGGCTTTATCAAACATACGTTTGCGCCCAAGGGTGGCCTGAAAGGAGCGATGTGGGCTCTGTTATTGCCGCTATTTATCTTCGTCGGCGTTATTGAACTCATCTCCATCGCCTTCCGCCCGGTTTCTCTTTCTCTGCGGCTCTTCGGAAATATCTACGCTGGCGAAACATTGCTTCACACAATGGCTACTCTGGGGAGCGGCCTCCCGATACCTCTCAATTGGCTAAGTTCGATCATTTTCCCGCTTCCGTTTTATTTTCTCGAGCTATTGGTCGGAATTCTCCAGGCGTTCGTATTCTCGCTACTCTGCGCAGTCTATATTCGGCTATCTACAAGTCACGAAGGAGAGGAAGAAGCGCACAGTCACTGATCCAATTTCCTCGCCGGGACCATCCGAGAGAGTGGGCGGCGGGAACGAACCCAAAAACAAGAAACAAAACATGTTAGATCTACTTCCTATGTTGGCCGATGTGACCGGCAACGTCGGGGCGACTCTGCCGTTGGCATTCGCCGGGGCCGGCGCCGGAATTGGTGTCGGCTTGGTTGGAGCCAAAGCTGCCGAAGCAGTCGGCCGCAACCCCGGAGCCTTCGGAAATATCCTGGTTATTGCGATTATCGGTATGGCTCTGGCCGAGGCGATCGCAATTTATGCATTGATTATTGCGTTCACGAAATAAGAATAATTATAGCAACCGTGGGAAGTCAGCTTCCCACGGCGATTTTCAAGTTTTAGCCGAATCGATCGTATGGATGCCGCCGCAAACGTTGCCCAGCAATTTGGAGTTTATTGGCCGACCTTCATCGCCCAGGTTGTTCTGTTCGTTCTGGTCTACCTGATCCTGCGCAAATATGCCTTTAAGCCGATCATCGCTTTGCTGGAAGAAAGACGGCGGCAGATTCAGGAAGCGCAAGCGAACGCTGAACGGGTCAAGCAACAGTTGGCTGAAGCGCAGGTGAAGTACGAAGAAATTTTAACTCGGGCAAACGCGGAAGCGCAACGATTGCTGGACGAGGTGCGGCTCAGCGCAGAGCGACTGAGCGAGCACAAGCGGCAGCAAGCGATGACCGAAGCTGAGGAGATTATCAAGAAGGCGCGGGAATCTTTGGAGCATGAGCGGGAGCTGACGATGGTGGAATTAAAGCGCGATTTTGGGCGACTTGTCATCGAGGCGACTGCGAAAGTGACGAACAAGGTTCTTACCCCAGAAGACCAGCAACGAATTAACGAGGAGGCGACTCGCGAGATAGCGGCGTGAGCGAGAAGAAGCAATGAAAACGTCTCGAGAAGCGCGCCGAACGTCTCGGCAAATGCTTAAACTAAGTTTAACAGACGGAAAATTAGATCAGCAGAAAATATCGCGAATGGTTGAAACAGTCTTGTCAGAAAAACCTCGGCATTACGTCGAAGTACTTAAGGATTATCAACGCCTTGTGCGCTTGGAGGTTGAGCGGCGACATGTTGTTGTGGAGAGCGCCGCTCCCTTGAATCCTCAACTCAGTGATCAGGTCTTGGCTAAATTAAAAGCGCGTTACGGGGACGATTTAACTGCAGAATTTCGCACAAATCCTGTTCTACTCGGCGGTTTGCGCATCAAGGTTGGCGACGACGTTTGGGATGGATCAGTTCGCCACCGATTACAGGCCCTGAAGGAGCAGCTTTAGACGCTATCATGAACACTATTCTCGAAGAACTGGAAGCCGCGATATCTGGTCTAAAAACCAAAACGACCCGGTCGAACGTCGGTGTGGTCCGGGAGGTTGGGGATGGGGTCTGCAAAATAGAGGGGTTGAGCGACGTAATGCTCAACGAAATGATCGAATTCGCGGGCGGGACTTATGGTTTGGCCTTGAACCTCGAGGAAACCGAGGTGGGTGCGATTCTCCTCGGCGATTACGCCGATATTACCGAAGGGACGGAGGTGCGCACGACTGGCCGGCTATTGTCTGTACCGGTTGGAAAAGGTTTGCTCGGGAGAGTGGTAAATTCCCTAGGACAACCGATCGACGGGAAAGGGCCGATCCACTCAGAAACCAGTTATCCGGTAGAAAAGATCGCTCCAGGGATCATTAAGAGACGTCCTGTTACGGTGCCGGTACAGACCGGTATTCTTCCCATTGATGTGATGATTCCCATCGGGCGCGGCCAGCGCGAGTTAATTATTGGGGACCGGGCAACGGGGAAAACGACGGTCGCCCTGGACACGATCATCAGCCAGGCTCGACTGAACCGTTTAGCCGAAGAAGGCAAGGCGAAGTATCACACACCGCTCTATTGTATCTACGTGGCGATCGGGCAGAAGAACATGAATATCGCCAGGGCGGTTGACATTCTCGAAAAAACCGGAGCTCTTCCCTATACGATCGTCGTATCCGCGTCCGCCTCGGACAGCGCTACGGACCAATATCTGGCGCCCTATGCTGGAGCCGCTATGGGAGAGTGGTTCATGGATCACGGGATGGATGCATTGATCGTTTTCGATGATCTCTCCAAACACGCTGCCGCCTACCGCCAGGTCTCGCTCGTGCTAAAGCGTCCTTCCGGACGCGAGGCGTACCCGGGTGACGTATTCTATCTCCACTCCCGTTTGCTCGAACGGAGTGCCCGTCTGAATGAAAAGGCCGGGGGCGGATCTCTGACCGCCCTGCCCATTATCGAGACCCAGGCAGGTGACGTTTCAGCCTACATTCCGACCAATGTCATTTCGATTACTGATGGACAGATCTATTTGGAAACGGACCTCTTCTATCAAGGTGTCCGTCCGGCCATCTCGGTCGGCATCTCAGTGAGCCGAGTGGGTTCGGCCGCGCAGATCAAAGCGGTCAAACAAGTTGCTGGTTCAACCAAATTGGATTTGGCGCAGTTCCGCGATCTGCAGGCTTTCGCCCAATTCGGATCTGACGTCGATCCTGGTACGCGTAAAAAGCTGGATCGGGGTCAGCGTATCGTGGAACTCTTTAAGCAGGGGCAACATGATCCGATGCCCGTCGAGATCGAAGTTGTGATTCTGTTTGCGATGCAGAAGGGCTACTTTGACGACGTTCCGGTCGACAAGATCAAAGACTGCCAGGCGAAGCTCCGCGAGTACTTTGAAACGCGGAAAGAAAATCTTCTCACAGAAATTCTAGAAAAGCTGGCGATAGACAAGGAGCTCGACGAAAAGCTGCACTCCGCGCTCAAAGATTTTAAGCTGTTCTATAAACCGTAGGGCTCATGCCAAGTACACTCGATATCCGGCGGCGAATCCGTTCGGTCAAAAATACGGCGCAGATCACGAAGGCCATGCAAATGGTCGCCGCTTCTAAGATGCGGAAATCGCAGTCGGCTGCGCTATCTGGCCGGCCCTATCAGGAGGGGCTTAACCGGATTCTTGGTTCGCTCCGGGGCAAGGTCGACCCGCAAGCCAGTCCGCTACTGGTAGAGCGTCCGGTCAGACACGAGTTGATCTTGGTGATTAGCAGTGACAAAGGGCTTTGCGGGGCCTTGAACACCAATATTTTCCGAGAACTCACTGCAATCGACGCCACCGGGCCATCGTTCTCTGCTGTCGGTCGAAAGGCGGTTCAATTCTTGGCTCGGACCAGGCGCAATTTGCTGGCCGACTTCCACGTAAGCGAAATACCGCGCATTCGGGAGGTGCGACCGATCGCCCATTTCTGCACCGAGAAATTCTTATCCGGCGAAGTCGATCGCGTGCGGGTTGTTTATTCGAAGTTTGTGAATACGCTCGTCCAGCAGCCGAAGACTGTGAATCTCATTCCGATTTCATCGGAGGAGTTGCTGGGAGAAGAAAAAGTCTCAGGCGGGGAGTTCCTTTTCGAACCGAGTGAGCAAGGGGTGTTGTCTGCTATACTGCCTCACTACGTAACTTTTCAGATTTTTCAGATGATCCTCGACGCGCGTGCTTCCGAGCACAGCGCTCGAATGGTAGCGATGAAAAACGCCACAGACAACGCGAAGCAACTCGTGAAGGATCTAACCCTGGAATATAACAAAGTTCGGCAAGCCGGCATCACGACCGAGCTTCTCGAGATTGCCAGCGCGCAACTCGCCGTAGGATAACTTCAGTATGAGCGAAGGTACAATTGTGAGAGTTGTCGGTCCCGTTGTGGACGTCGATTTCAGTGAGGCCAAGACGGTTCCGAAAATTTACGATGCACTGGAGGTCACGTCCGAAATAGGTGCAGATAAGCATCGCCTGGTCCTCGAGGTTCAACAGGATTTAGGAGATGGCTGGGTCAGAGCAATTGCCATGTCCACCACAGAAGGGCTGAAACGCGGCATGAAACTGACGCACACGGGAGAACCAATTTCGGTTCCGGTCGGAGAAGGTGTGCTGGGACGAGTTTGTAATGTGATTGGCGAGCCCGTCGACGAGAGAGGTCCGATAAAGTTTGAAACACGCTACCCGATCCATCGCAAGGCGCCGACTCTGACGGATCAGGATACTTCGGCAAGCACGCTCGAGACGGGAATCAAGGTCATCGATCTGATCTGTCCGTTCGCCAAAGGCGGTAAGGTAGGAGCGTTCGGAGGCGCCGGAGTAGGGAAGACAGTCGTGATCATGGAGTTGATCAACAACATCGCTAAGGGACACGGCGGTTTTTCTGTGTTCGCGGGCGTAGGCGAGCGCACCCGCGAAGGGAACGACCTCTACAACGAAATGTCGGATGCTGGTGTCATCGATCAAAAAGATTTGAGCAAATCGAAAGTCGCGCTGGTTTACGGCCAGATGAACGAACCGCCCGGCGCACGTCTCCGAGTGGCGCTGACCGCGCTTTCGATGGCGGAGTACTTCCGAGATGAAAAGAATCAAGATGTGCTTCTTTTCATCGATAACATTTTCCGCTTTTCGCAGGCCGGATCTGAGGTTTCAGCGCTGCTGGGTCGAACGCCGTCTGCTGTCGGCTATCAGCCAACGTTAGCTTCGGAAATGGGCGATCTGCAGGAGCGAATTACCTCTACCAAGAAAGGATCGATCACTTCTTTCCAGGCGGTTTATGTTCCGGCGGACGATCTTACCGATCCAGCACCCGCAAATACCTTCGCACACCTGGATTCGACTATCGTTTTGGACCGTGCCATCTCCGAACTTGGAATTTATCCGGCGGTAGATCCATTGGCCTCAACGTCGAAGTCATTGGCGCCCGATTTTGTGGGCCAAGAGCATTACGATGTTGCGCGTGGCGTCCAACGTGTGCTGCAGCGCTATAAGGATCTGCAAGATATCATCGCCATTCTCGGAATGGATGAATTGAGTCCGGAAGATAAGTTGACAGTCTATCGGGCCAGAAAGATCCAGCGTTTCCTTAGCCAACCCTTCCACGTTGCGGAAGTATTCACCGGAAAAGAAGGTAAGTATGTCAGCACGAAAGAAACGATCCGCGGATTCAAAGAGATTCTGGAAGGTAAGTATGACGATGTACCCGAGCAGAATTTTTATATGAGAGGCGGCATCGACGAAATTCACGCCGATAGCTGATTAGCGATGCCGAAATTGAAGCTCGAAATCGTGACTCCGGAAGGGCGAGCGTATCAGGACGATGTGGATATGGTTGTTCTGCCCGGTTTCGATGGGGAGCTGGGTGTTTATCCGGCTCACGTTCCCTTAATGACTCAGCTTGTGCCAGGGGAGCTGAGGATTTTTAAGGACGGAAATCAAAAAGAATTAGTCGTCGGATCCGGCTTCGCTGAGATTACGCAAACCCAGGTTTCTGTGCTCACCGATTCCGCCCTGGAAGACGAGTTAATCGACGAGAGAATCACCCAAGAAGCGATTCAGCGCGCGGAAGCCGCCCTCCAGGACAAGAGTCTAGCGAGTGACGAGACCACCGAGGCTGAGGCGATATTAGCGCGATCACTCGCTCAGCTGAGATTCAAGCGCCGCCGCAGACACTAATTAGCCGAGGATACGCTGATAACGGAGGGCGCGGCGCTTCCGACTTCGCCAGTTTGTTGCGATTCTTTGCCATCGGGAAAGGCTTCGTCGAGACACGTGCGCCGCCCGCGAATCACCCACGACAGGAGAGCATCATCAGATCATTCGGCTCGGTTCCTCGGTACGCGCCGGATTATTCCCGGGCGGCGCAAGCGCCGCGCCCTCCGTTATCAGGGGCTATCCGGCGGACTTTTCAAACCGAATGCGCGCAGAACGCCCGTGAGCTTCCAGATGCTCTGCCTCACTGAATTTGTCGAGCACAGGTAACGATTTTTGGAGAGCTTCCGGGCTGTAGCTCACGATGCTGGTTCTTCGCTGAAATTGGTCTACGGTCAGGCCACCGAATGATCTTCCGGCGCCACCGGTAGGCAATTCATGACTAGGTCCGGCCAAAAAATCGCCTGCGACCACCGGCGAGTAGGGACCCAAAAAGATAGCTCCGGCGTTTCTAATCTGTCCTGCGACTCTCCAAGGATCTTCTGTGACTATCGATAAATGTTCGGGAGCAAAGTCGTTGGCGAATTGGATCGCGTGAGCAATATCCCTGACGAGTACTGCGTAGGCTCGGCTAGAGATAACCTCTTCCAGATAATTTCGTCGCGGCAGACTGGCTATCTGCTTCGTCAACTCCGCCTGGGTCGCTTCCAACATCGATCGCTCTGGCGAGACCACGCAAATTACACTTCCCGGACCATGCTCGGCCTGCGCCAGGAGATCGGCCGCCACCCAAGCGGGCCTGGCGCTGCCGTCGCTCAGCACCAGGATTTCACTCGGTCCTGGTAATAGATCCACGGCCGCATACCCGAATACTTGCCGTTTGGCCTCGGTAACATAGGCGTTTCCTGGACCAAAAATCTTGTCAACCTTTGGAATCGTTTCCGTTCCAAATGCCAAAGCGGCGATTGCGTGGGCACCGCCGACTTTGAAAATCTCGGTTGCTCCCGCAATCTGCAATGCGCTGAGCAACGCGTGATTCATTCTCTTTTCAGATCCGACCGGCGAGACTACTACGATCTCAGGGACGCCGACTGCCGTGGCCAGCGAGACGGTCATAATGGCCGACGAGACAAGCGGGGCAGTGCCGGCTGGGACGTAGATGCCGACTCTTTGAAACGGATGAAAAGACTCTCCGACCTTGGCTCCTTGCTCATTCTCCGAGAGCCAGTCGGCGCGCTGGCTTTTTCTCGCAAAGTCCAGGACATTTCGTTTGGCTGCCTCCAATGCGTCCCGGAGGACCGGATCTAGGTGTCCCAAGGCTTCATCTATTTCGGATTGATTAACCCGCAGCTCGTCCCGAGAAAAGAGAGCGCGGTCAAATTGCTGGACCAATCTGAGCAACGCTTCGTCGCCTCCGAGACGCACCTCACCGAGGATCTCCCGTACCTGCTCGACCAGGCGATCGTCGGGAGTGTATCTACGGTCGAATTCCTCGGCTTTGGTCGCACTCTCCTCGGAATTTAAGTCGATAAACTTCATGCCGAGCCGGATACTGTACCGTGACTTGTATTCTCGCAAGCGAGCAGGACATTCCACTTTGCGAGCGCCGTCTATCTGCTCAAGGTCGAGGTGATTGCGGTCGAGCCAATCAATCGTTAGCCCAGAAAATGCATGAGGCGAAATAGTTTGAACTTCCCTGTGACCGCCTAACCAGCCCGTTTCTCATGAGGGGAAGGTGATGATTGGGCAGAAAAGGAAACGTTGATTTCCTGGAAGATCCGAGCGTATCGTCCTCAACTTTTAACACAGAACGAACGCCGGCCTCCTGGTAGGCAGATAATTCGATTGGACCGAACAAGTACCTTAAAACATGGAAGCTCGAGTTTTGCGAGCAGCCCCAACGCGATCTGAGTCGTCCAAATCCATAGCCCTCTAAGCCGCCACTCAGCCTTCTCTGCGGATCATGAAATTAAGCAAGCCACGATCGTCTATGATGCGTCGCTCTCGTAATTTTTGCCCGTGGTCAGGCAGCCGGAAGGAATATCGCGAAACGCTTTCTCGGTTGATCGAATGAAGAAAGCTCTTATCCGCACGCTGCAGGCGGTATTCACGATTGCCATCTTGATTTGGGTTTTTCACAGCCCAGAGAAACGTGCCCAAATGGCGGCCGCATTTGGGAAAGCCGACCTTCAATGGATGCTGATCGGGCTTCCGGTTGCGCTCTTGGGAGAAATCGCGAACATCGTCCGCTGGAAAATTCTCATGCGAGTACAAGGCATGCATTTGAGTTGGCCGCGAATCGCCCAGCTTTTCTTCGTTGGGTTGTTTTTCAATTTGTTCATGCCGGGATACACCGGCGGAGACTTTGCCCGGATTTACTTCTCGATGCGCGAATTTCCCGACCAAAAAAAAGAGGTGATCCTCACGATTGTCATGGATCGCCTCATTGGCATGCTGGCTCTAGTTCTGGCGGCCGTGGTTACAACCAGCTTCCGCTGGCAATGGTTACAACAAACCCCTCAAGCTTCCTTTTTGCTCGGAATTCTTCTTTGTATGTTGGTCGGTTTCACGGTCATAACCGCCGGATCTTTTTTGGTGAGCGGCTTGAAACTAGCAAATCGTTTGCCCCGGCATACCCCTTTTCGTGAGCGACTGATCGAAACCTCTGAAGCATACCATGTATTCGCTCGCGCCAAGGTGTCGCTCCTTTGTGCGTTTTTGCTGTCGTTCCCGGTCTTGTTTTCATTCTATGGCGCATTTTATTGCGCGGCCCGAGCGGTGCATGCGACGGTCTCGTTTCTCGATATGATCACGATCATGCCGATCGTCACTTGCATCATTTCGCTCCCGATCACACCGGGGGGTGTCGGATTTCGTGAATCGCTGTTCGAGATTCTTCTGAGCGAACTGTGCAAGGTCCCCGGCGAAGTCGCGGTACTGATTTCCCTGCTTGGTTTTTCATACTTTCTTCTATTCGGGATGGTTGGAGGTATCTGCTATCTGTTCTATTCGCCCAGAGCACGCGCTCGCTGGCGCGATATGCAGAGCGAAGTGGAAAGAGTGCACAGCCAATAGCGTTTTCAGGTGACCTCAAGAAGAGGAGGGTTGCAGGCTGGGCGGATCCAGCTTTGTTCCGGTATGGATCTACTTCTTGGGCATTCCCCGGATCCCGATGACGCGTTCATGTTTTATGCGCTTGCCGAAAACAAGATCGATACCCGGGGCTACCGTTTTCAGCACATTCTCCAGGACATCGAGACGCTGAACCAGCGTGCGTTGCGCGGCGAGCTTCACATCTCTGCCGTCTCCATTCACGCGTACGCCTTTCTCACTTCACAGTATGCGCTATTGCCCTGCGGGGCTAGCATGGGAGACGGATACGGCCCCATGTTAGTCTCGTTGTCTGTTCCGCCAAAGGGCGCGTCAGAGATAGGAGAGTGGCTGGCTGATAAGACTATCGCAGTACCCGGTCTGAAGACCAGCGCGTACCTTGCTTTCCGACTCTTTACTCCAAACGGGTCGACCGTAGTGGTGCCGTTTGACGAAATCTTTGATTTTGTTAAAGCGGGCAAGGCGGATGTGGGGTTGCTCATTCACGAGGGACAGCTCACCTATGCGCAACAAGGGTTCCATTTGGTCCTCGATCTCGGTGCGTGGTGGAAGGATCAAACCGGGGTTCCATTACCGTTAGGTGGAAATGTGATCCGGAAGGATATATCGCCAAACCAACGCAAAGAGATTTCCGATATCCTAAAGGAAAGCATCCGTTACGGGCTGCAAAACCGCGCGGCTGGAGTGCAACATTCCATGCCGTTAGCCCGCGGTTTGGATTTAGCCCAAGCGGACAAGTTTATTGGGATGTACGTGAACGACTTTACCTTGGACTACGGCAAAACTGGCAGGCACGCGATTCGCGAATTCCTAGGGCAGGCAAGCAACCGGGGCCTTATTCCAGAACCAGTCGAGATTGAATTCGTAGAGTAGTGAGGAGGGGAACGGTATCAGCAGGGTCGGCTTGCCGCGTCCGCGGGGCGCCCCTAGCGGGATGTTTGAGGAGAGCATCCCTTTGGCCGTTCGATACAACCCTGACTGGTAGGGCGAAAACCTCGACGCGCCGGGAACGTTTCGATTTCTTTTGCGTGGATCGCGCCGGGTTTGAGCCGCCCGTTGCATCAATCTGTGTTGCGTTTTTTCTTCGCGTTCGTCAGTAGGCCAGGCACGAACGGCTCAAGCCGGTCCGGCCGATACCGTACCAGGCTTTCGCCCTACCGATCGGAGGTCAACAGAACGCAGTTGTTACCGACGACGGTCCCTAGCGCTGAAATAGAACGTTGGCCGCTGCGTGCTGTTCCGGAGGACACGCCGCGTTGGTCGGAACTTCGGTAGGATTGGAGTTCGCCTTGATCAGGTCCTTCTCGACGAGGTATCTCTCTACTTCCTCGCCGCTGATATCTGCCAACATGACGCCATTGATCTCGATACAGGGTGACAGTGGTTGGCCGCTCTTCTGTTCCATCTCCCAGCGAAACGCCGGGTTTTGAATAATATCCTTCTCTTGATACGGGAGGTTGTACTTTCGTAGGACAGCGCGGACCCCGTTGCTCCATCCACATTGGGTTTTCAAGTACGCGACAATTTGTGGTGTTTCCATGCTAATTTGTTTTGCTTTGCGTTGTTAACTCTAACTTGCAGTCTGCCGGAGCGGCTGTCGACCCGTATCTCCAGCTCGAGCCAAGCTTACTTTCTAGCTGGGAAGCTGCGGTAAGATTCGCAGATTCTCAATGAAAAAGGCGCCCAGAATCACTCGGGCGCCTTTTCCGGATTATTAAACTATTTTCTTCGGTCACCAGGCCGGTACTCTTCCTCGGCCGCTTGGAACGCCTGCTCCAACCCAACCATGTCTTCACCTGGTCGGAGGCTATCAAAGGCTTCAGTCTCGCGCCTCAGTTCGTCCTCAGAGTAGTGAGCAGCCTTGATCGAAAGGCCGATCCGCCGTTCCGCTTTATCAACCTTGATAACGCGAGCCTCGACGTCTTGGCCCACTTTCAGAACATCTTTGACCTTAGCAACGTGTTCTTCGCTGAGCTGGGAGATGTGCACCAATCCATCGATGTCGTCTTGCAATTGGACGAACGCCCCGAAACTGGCCAGCTTAGTTACCTTTCCTTTGACCAGGTCACCGATCTTATACTTCTGATCGATTTCCTTCCACGGATCGGATTCAAGTTGCTTAATTCCCAAACTGATTCGTTGGTTGACCTTGTCGATATCGAGAACGACCGCTTCCACCTCGTCACCCTTTTTCAAGATCTCGCTCGGATGATTGATCTTGCGAGTCCAGCTGAGATCGGAAACGTGGATCATGCCATCGATACCCTCTTCCAATTCTACGAAGGCACCATAGGCGGTCATGTTACGAATCTTCCCTTTGACTTCGGAACCGATCACATAGCGCTGTTCGATAGCATCCCAAGGATTCGGTTCGAGTTGGCGGACGCCCAGAGAAATTTTTTGCTCTTCTTTATTTACGCCGAGCACGATCGCATCGATTTCCTGGCCCTGCGTCAGCACATCAGAAGGACGCGTAATCCGCTTAGTCCAGGAGAGCTCAGAGACGTGGATGAGACCCTCGACTCCTTCTTCGATCTCTACGAACGCACCGTAGGGCACCAGATTAGTAACCTTTCCGTGCACTCTCGCGCTGACCGGGAAACGTTCCTCGATCTTGTCCCACGGGTTGCGCTGGGTCTGCTTTAAGCCCAACGAGACGCGCTCTTTTTCTTTGTTGATGTCGAGAACAACAACATCAAGGGGCTGGCCGATCTTGAGAAGCTCGCTTGGGTGAGTGAGCCGGCCCCAGGTCATATCTGTGATATGAAGAAGCCCATCCATGCCATCCAGGTCGATGAATGCGCCGAAATCGGTGAGATTTTTAACGCTTCCCTTGACCGTGTCGCCGACCTTCACGGATTCCAGGAACTTGGTTCGTTTCTCCGCGCGTTCTTGTTCAATGATCTCGCGCCGGCTCAAAACGACATTTTTGCGCTCATCGTTGATCTTAACAATTTTGAAGTCGTAGGTATTACCGACGAATTGCTGGAGATCCTTTGGAGGTACGATATCGATCTGCGATCCAGGAAGGAAAGCCTCTACCCCGATATTTACCGTGAGTCCCCCTTTGACCACCGCTTTCACCTTCCCTTTGATCAATCCATCGCCTTCAAAAACTTTGACGATCTTGTCCCAGTTTTGCTTATGGGCGGCTTTTTCTTTCGACAGAACAACCATCCCATCTTCATTTTCGAGCCGTTCCAGCAGTACCTCGACCTCGTCGCCTACTTCGACTTCGTCAGAATCTTCAAATTCCGACACCGGGATTACGCCCTCGGACTTGTAGCCGATATCTACGAGCACTTCGCGGGGACGAATTTCCAAAATCCGCCCTTTAACGATACTGCCTTCTTTGAAATCGCGCAGGGACTTCGCGATTAGCTCCTGCATCTCAGTCATAACAAAATTACAGACATAAACAAACCACGGTTGCCACTTAGTTTAACCTGCTCCCGGACTACCTTTCTAGGGCGCCTTTACGGGATCAGAGGAGGTGTGAACATAGCCATTCGCTCGGGGGCTGCAAGAGATTTCCGGGAACGAGAGGAGTGCAACGCAAAACCAAATGCGGGACCGGGAGTCGGTAGACTGGAACCCCGTATTCGGCAGTCGTTTGACTGCCGAGTCGAGTGGCGGAACTGAGCCTTGCCGAATAGGCGGATCTCAAGGAGAGGAGCCAGCGGGCCGTGAACCTTTAGCCCGCAACGCTCAAGTTACTTCATCAGGAGTATGGACCGAGCTCTCTTGATCTCCCGCGTAATTTTCCGATGCAGATAGGCAGGCATGCCGGTAACCCGACGCGGCAAGATCTTTCCGCTTTCGGTGACAAACTTACGCAGCAAGTCCGGATTTTTATAATCCAGCGCCTCAATGGCAATATCGATTCGACGCCGAGGCATGGCGCGATTGGCGCGCCGGAAATTCGATCGGCGTTTGGCGGTCTTCGGTTCCATGATCTTACTTTACTTCCCGATGCAGCGTGTGGCGCCGCAGGAACGGGTTATACTTTTTCTTTTCCAGGCGGCCTGGGGTATTCAGGCTTTTTTTATTGCGGGTGGAGACGTAGCGAGAAACGGGTTTACCCTCGGCCTTGGCCTCGGTGCATTCCAGGATAATGATGTCTCTGGGCATAATTATTCTTTATTGTCGGAAGCTGGTTCTTCCTCTTCGCCCTCTCCACCTTCTTCGTCCGTCAATCCAAAGAGCGAGGTAACCGGTTGCCGAATACGAGTCGCTTTCTTTTGCTTCTCTATCAGTGTCTGGCATTCCACTGTAAAACGAGCGAACGGAATTGCCTCCAGGCGAGCATGCGGAATGGCTTTTCCAGACATTTCGCACACGCCGTAGGTTCCCGCGTCAACCCGCTTGAGTGCTTCTTCAATCTCGTAAAGCGCATCCTGCTCTTGAGAAAGCAGGCTCAGCGCAAAGTCGCGATCGTACGCGTCGCTCCCGGCGTCGGCCTGATGCATACCGAACGCGGAAGCTTCACTTCCTTCCGCTCTGGCCCGCAAAGTGTCGCGAGACACGCCCATCATGGCATCTAGCAAGCTGTCCCGGAGCTGAAGAAGCTTGGCTTTCTGCTTCTTTAGGAAAGGGCTCAGCTTTTCGTCTCCCGCGTCATTGTTTGCTCCGGTGGCCAAAACTTGAGCTGTCTGGTCCGCGGGTGAGTGCCCGTTCGCGGATGCTTCTTCTTTTTTCTGTATTTTCGATTTCGCCATAAGTTAAGTGGACGAGCTGCTCCCACGCTAGCCCCTTCCCGAGCGAGGAGGGCGAACATATAATGGCAATCACCGTTCGGTTCAAGGGGAAAGATGGCGGGAAAATCGGCCCCTTTGGCCGCCGCTCCGGAGAATGCTTCTATCGGAATTGGCTCGACTTTGGTTCGACGCAAAATGCCGTTTGGATGTTTAAAACAAATCCGATTTTATTAAATTATTTTATCGCCCCTCGATTCTGAGAGCCGTGTACCGGATTTCCTTGAAAAAGAGAGCTAGGAACTAGCGCTGGAATAATGATTGAGGGCGGTACGCCAGATTAGCCGAGAAAGCAAAACCATCATGATGGAAACCAATATGAGGTGACCGATAAAGGGCCAGGGCGTTTCGCTTGCGTGGATCAATACCCGGGCCGGAACATTGGTGACCACCATCACGGGAAGAACCCAGCTGAAGACGAACTTTGCCAATCCCTTAAATACGACATCAGGGTAGCGGGCCAGGTTCATGATGTTGTAGTAACCATAAATGACACCTTGGGCCCGGACGCTCCAGAAACTAACCGTCGAAAGCCCGAACATGACGGCGTAGTGTAAGGACACGCCGATCAAAACGGTGGCTAGGTAAAGCACGATCTGGCCGAGCGAGGGTATCACCCCGATGCGGGATAGAGCGTAACAGACGATCAGAACGCCAACGAATGCGTTGACCAGGCTGTCAATACCGAAGCGCCGGACTGACGTAGTAAACTGGGCATCAATTGGCTGGAGCAAAACGAAATCGAGCTTACCGGTCCGAACCAATTCGGAAAGATTCATCAGATTCGTAAAGAAAAAGGCGTTAAAGATCTGACTGATAATCTGATGTGTTCCCACCAGCAAGACCATATCCCACTTGGTCCAATCCCCGATGGCGTCTATCTGGCTGTAGATGACTTCAATGAAAATGAGCTGGCCCGCGAACCAGAAAGCTTCGACCAACATCCAGAGCAAGAAGTTGAGCTTAAAGTTCATCTCCCTGATCAGGGAGTTTCGCAGCATTACGCCGTAAACCTGTAGATACCTCGGGAGCTGCTTCATCTTCCTCGTGACTTCAGTGCACTAGGAGGCTTCCGCGTAGAAAGGGGGGTACGGCGCTCTGGGATCAGATTAAAAGGCTAGTGGATATTGCGATCCGGACCGGACATTTGGGATCGGCCGTCCGGGCAGGAGCAACTTACAATAATCAAACGGTTCTGCAAAAATCCTCAAATCGATCCATGCCGCGGTTGATGATATCCAGGCTGGTTGCATAGCTAAAACGAATCGTACGGTCATTTCCGAAAGCAATCCCAGGGACGACAACGACATTCGCTTTGCTCAAGAGGCGGTCCGCAAAGTTCTGTGAGGTAAGACCTAACCTGCCGATATTGGCCAGCACATAGAACGCTCCAAAAGGACGGACGATGCTCAGATTAGCCATCTTGGATAACCGATCCACCATGTACTGGCGGCGCAAATCGAACTCTTCGCGCATATCGGAGATGGTCTGCTGATCTCCTTTTAGCGCGGCTAGTGCACCTTTCTGCGCAAACGAGCATGGATTCGAAGTAACATGGCTTTGAATGGAATCGATTGCTCGAGCGATCGGTTCCGGCGCACCCAAATAGCCGAGGCGCCACCCTGTCATAGCGTAAGCTTTGCTGAAGCCGTTTACCGTAATCGCTAAATCGTAATACTCCTGCCCGAGCGATGCTATGCTCACATGCTCGGCGCCTTCGTAAACGAGTTTCTCGTAAATCTCATCCGCGAGGATCAAAATCTCCTCTTCCGCGGCAACGGCTGCGATCGCCTCCAATTCCTTCCGAGAGTAAACAGCGCCCGTTGGGTTGTTGGGTGAATTGATGATGATCATCTTCGTCCGCGGCGTCATCGCGTTTTCAAACTCTTCCGCGGTCATTTTCCATCCGTTTTCCTCCTTCGTTTCGACGAAAACCGGATCGGCGCCCGCCAGTCGCACCATTTCCGGATAGCTCAACCAATACGGTTTCGGAATGATTACCTCGTCGCCGGCTTGGCAAGTAGCGAGAATGGCATTGTAACAGGAATGTTTTGCGCCGGTGCTGACAATGACCTGGGACGCACTGTAGTTGAGTTGATTGTCATTATGAAATTTTTCCGAAATTGCTTGCCGGAGTTCGGGGATCCCCGAGCTAGGAGTGTATTTGGTAAATCCGGCCTCCAGTGAAGCGATGGCTGCAGCTTTGATGTGCTCGGGAGTATCAAAATCGGGTTCACCCGCAGCAAAGCTGCACACGTCAATCCCTTCGGACTTCATGGCCTTTGCCTTGCTGTCGATCGAAAGAGATAACGATGGTATCAGACTGGTCGCTCTTGCAGAAAGTTGCATAAAAATCTTTCCCACGAGTATATGTTACGAGCAGCCATTTCAACCAAGGAATTCCCAGGAACCCGCACCATTCGACCTTCGGCGAATGGATAGAAAATTGCTCACGTTTGCTATCCTCCCTCTGCATCCCGTCTTTGGGCGAGCAAAGTCACCCATTTTCCTCGAACTCTGGTGAGCAAGACATTCGCACCACTCCGTTCCAGTAAATGAAGGATTGGCTGCACTTGATCTCGCATGACCCCGGAAAGGACGAAGTGTCCATTCAAAGTCAGGGCCTGAGATAGTCTGGGAACAGATTGCCGAAGCAGCTCGCTGTAAAGATTTGCTGTCACAATTTCGTAGGAGGGCTTCGGAATAAAGGATAGGACATCTTGTTTCCAAAAATGGATCCTGATTCTTAGCTCGTTTAGCTTGGCATTCTGCTTCGCGGTCCGCACAGCTGTCGGGTCAAAATCAAAGGCGTCGACCTGAGTAGCGCCCAGCTTGGCGGCTGCAATGGCGAGAATGCCGGCGCCGGTTCCCGCGTCTAACATTCGCCAGTCGCCAGATTTTGGAGCTATATCGCACAAAAGCCGCAAACACCCGGCGGTGGTTGCGTGCTCGCCCGTGCCGAACGCCAATCCGGCTGGTAGGTAGATATGACGGTTCGGAATTGGCCGCTCATCACCGGGCTCGCGATTGAAGATCTGCAGCCGGCCCCGAATCGAGATCGGGCGTTTTTGGATCACTGCTCTCACCCAATCTGCGGTCGACTGCTTGAGATTGCGAATCTCCCCGCCAAAACGCTTTACCAGTAAGTTTGCTTCTCGCCGGGTCACTTCGAAGATCTCAAGACGGATCCGGTTGCTACCACCCAAATGGGTTATGACCAGTCGCTCCCAGCCAAGAAATAGAAGCCGTTCCTGCCAGCTGTCCGCCCATTTTTCGGTGCTTATCTTACGCCAGACCAGCATTATTTGGATAATCCTTGCCTAGGGAGAATCTTGTTCTTAGAAGAGGAGTTGCGCATGATTCATCACATCGTTCTCTACAAACCCAAACCGGACGTCACCGCGCAACAGCTTGAGATGATCATGATGCAAACGCGGATGCAACTCCTCAAGATCTCGTTTGCTTCAAACGTTCGGTGCGGCCGCAAAATCGACAAGACCAACGATTGGGCCTTTTTTCTGGCCGTCGACTTCGATTCGAAAGAGCGATTAGCGATGTTTCACGATGACGCCATCTACATCAAATTTGTTGAGGAGATCATTAAGCCCAACATGGCCTCTTCGCTTGTTCTCGACTACGACGGGGATCCCAAGCGAAAGTAGGAGTCAAGCTGGGCCGTGACGAAATCGATCTCTTCGCGGGAGATACAGAAGGGAGGGGTAAACGATAAAACATTACCCTCCGGGCCTCCCCCGAGCAAAATCAGACCGTCTGGCAAAGCTTCGTTTACGATCTGAGCCGCGCGACCCCGGTCGGGGTTGCCATTCGAGTCGACCAATTCCACGCCGATCATCAGGCCCAGACCCCGAATCTGCCCAATTGATCGATGGCTGAGAGTTCGAAGCTGCTGCAAAAAGTATTTGCCGATCTGCCGCACCTGTTCGCCGGTTTTTGGGTCAAGATGCAGCTCGATGGAAGCCAGCGCCATTGCACAACCGATCGGATTGCCCAGAAAGGTTGTGGTGTGCAGGGCTTCTCCGGCCGACTTCGGCCATGCGTCCATGATCTCTGCGCGTCCCACACACGCGGAGAGAGGGAATCCAGTAGTTAACCCCTTTCCGAGGCAGAGAATGTCGGGATAGACACCGAATTGATCGCAGGCGAACAAACTCCCGGTCCGGTTAAACCCAGTGTAGATCTCATCGAAGATCAACAAGATCTTGTACCTATCGCAAATGCTTCTGAGCAAACGCAAAAAATCCAGCGGGGGAACGACTTCTCCGCCTCTGCCTTGACATGGTTCTACGATAATGCAGCCAATCTCTCGCTGTCGGATAGCTTGGACGATTTGGTCTTCAATTGACTCCAAGCAGGACGACGCGCAGTTGGGAAATCGGGCGCCCTCCAACCGGTAACCCTCCGACCTGCCAAACGGGCAATGGAAGCAGGACGGATACGGGACTAGCGTCACATAGTCGCGCAATTGAGATCGGAACGGGTCGCGGAACCAACGGATCCCGATGACTTCTAAAGCGCCGTAGCCCAAGCCATGATAGCCATTTCGAAACGCAATGACGCCAGGCTTGCCGCTGTGTAGCAGTGAAGTCTTGATAGCAACTTCGACCGCTTCAAAGCCGGAGTTGCCCAGGGTTGTCTTAGCCAAACCAAGATTCCATCGCTCGAAAGTGATCGCGCTGAGCTTTGCACAGAGCAAAGCCTTGTTAGCGGCAGGATGAACATCTCCCATCGCGTGAAACAACAGACCGCTTTGGTCCTGAATGGCTTGCCGAATTTTCGGATGCGTGTGGCCATGAGCCGCGACGGCGAAGCCGGCCGTTAGGTCAATATACCGGTTCTCATCCGCATCCCAAACATTGATCCCGTCGGCTCGCTGCCAGATAATTGGAAACCCCTGAGCTAAATAGGTGACGTTGCGATTCTCGTACCTCTTCAGGAGCTCGGCCAGTCCTCGCGACCTCGGTCCCGGTATCGGTGTGTGAACACTCGGCAGCATTGGAATACCAATAGCAGATAGCAAATAGCAAGGGGCAGATTATCGGATCTGCGATTTTGCTATGCAGCATTCGGTGATAGCCGAATAAGGCGATCAGGCAGGAATCGCGCGCCGGTGCCGAAGCAGTCCGGCATAAAGGTCTGCGAACGCTTTCGCGGATTCGGCCCACGAGAAGTCGGCAGCAAGACATTGTGCCGTGAGCGCGTTCCAATATTCCTTTCTGTCTCGTGTCCAGTAGACGCGCTGGATGCTATCCCAAAGTCCCTCGGGATGATTACGATAGTACACGAATCCCCGTCCTTCCTTCTGGACGGGGTCAAAATCGGTAATGATCTGACGCAACCCGCTTCGGTAGCTAACGACAGGCACAGTGCCATACCGCAGCGCAGAAATTGCTGTGACGCCACGCGCTCCGAGCGAGCCAGGCAGGAGTACAACGTCCGAGCCGGCCAGGCTGAGATTCCGGACCCGCGGATCTCCCTGGCGATCATAAGCAAAACGGCGAGGATATTTGCGTTCGGCTACGATGACTTGAGGACTGAATTGGACGGGCATTGGCCCCGGGATGATCAGGCGGGCGTTGCCAGTCAACAAGCGGTCAAACAAAGGTACAATCTGAGACGCTCCGGTTCCGTCATCCGGTTGGACTGGGCAGGTAATCACCAGTTCGGAGCCGTCTGATTCGAGATCGAGTTGATTGAGCAGTTGCTGGCGACAGGCAGACTTACCGGGAGTCGCCTCGTTTTTCGAGCGGCGAGGGAGCAGTTTGTCGAACGGCGGATTGGTCTGCGAGTAGTCAATACCGGTCAATATTCCGAAGGTGCGCGCGCTATTTTCTTGAAGTACCAGGTGGAGACCGGCGCCATGCTCAGGCGATAGGGCATCCTGCAGCGCCATTTCACCGGGAAGTACTACAGCGTCGGCGAAGAGGATCCCGGACTTTACAAAGTTTAAACGTCCATAAAATTCGACGCCGCGCGGGCTAAAGTAGCTACCGGGCAATCCGGTCAGCGCGAAATCAAAGCTCCAGAACGAGCCTTGGTACTCAAGATCGTACAAGCTGAGCACGGTTTGAAACGGCAACCGGCGGTCTTTCACAAACACGGGAATCAGCGCGGTCGGCCAATCATGGCAATGAATGACGTCTACTGACGGACTCACTCGGCGAGCGAGTTCGACCACAGCCCGGCTAAAGAAAATAAACCGCTCCGAATTATCTTCGTAAGCGCGCCCGTTGCCCGAGTAAATACCCGAGCGATCGAAGTATTCGTCCCGTCGAACTAGCAAGAGCTGAAATCCCTCAGCAGTCTTTGCTTCGAAAATGGCGGTGGTGACCTTCTTTTCACCCAAGGAAACATGAAATTCGATTCCGGTGGGCTCGATTGGCCGGCGACTTTCGCGAATCGATCGATAGAGCGGTATCGCGACACTCACTTCATGTCCCAGTCGCTTCAGCTCCAGCGCCAAAGTCCGGACGTGTTCACCGAGCTCGCCGGTGGAAGCCTCTGGGGCAAACTCGCTGGTTGCCATCAAAATTTTCATGAATAAGGTTCCTCCTTGTCCCTAAATTTCCTTCCTACTGCAACATCACACGGTTTCAAATGTAAATCGACGGTCACACTAGCGGCATCTTTCACGCGAATCATCCTTGTCAACGCACGGCGACTTGATAAGGTGCCGGATCCTCGATCGTGAGCTTTATGACTTTGGGCTCCCTCCTATCCGTAGACCAAATAATCCCCGAAATGAAATCCACCGAAAGGTGGGCCGCGATCGTGGAATTGATCGATCTGTTGGTACAAAAAGGGCACGTGCAGCGCGGGGACCGAGATCCGGTCCTGCAGGCGCTCCGGCAGCGGGAAGAGACAATGAGCACGGGAATCGGGTTTGGCATTGCCATTCCGCATGCTTCCTCCAATTGCGTAAACGAAGTAGTGGCCGCGTTTGGGCGCTCTTCGACCGGCATTGAGTTCGACTCGCTGGACAATTCGCCTGTCAAATTTATTGTACTTTTCGTTGTTCCCAAAGACCAATTTCAGGTCCATTTGCGGACCTTGGCAGCTATTGCGAAATTTCTTAACGACAAGTCCGTTCGCGAGCAACTCGGCCGCGCTGATTCCGCCGAGGAAATCCTAGCCATCTTCGATCATAGGGCGCCTAAGCCTCAGGCTTCGTGAGCCGATGGCTACCGTCATCGAGACGTTAGAAGAGCGGCTTCACACCGCTCTTCACTCCTTGGGATTGCCGGTGGATCCAACGATTCAAGTCGTCCCCGCGGCTGACGGGCGCTACGGAGACTATCAAACCAACGCTGGAATGGTCCTGGCTAAAGAGCGGAAAGAGAATCCGCGACTGCTGGCCGGCCGAATTGCTGAGGCGCTGGATGTACAGGGCATTAGTAAACCTCCCGAAGTTGCAGGTCCCGGTTTCATTAATTTTTGGTTGGAAAAAAAATTCATTGCCTCACAGCTGATGAGCGCATATGCCGATCCGCGCCTGGGAGTCGGCCGAACGAAGGATTCTAAAAAGCTCATCATCGAATTCAGCTCGCCGAACATCGCCAAGCCGATGCATGTCGGTCATATTCGGTCGACCGTACTTGGCGATGCATTGGCCCGCATTGCCCGATTTATCGGTCACACCGTAATAACCGATAACCATTTGGGTGACTGGGGCACCCAGTTTGGCAAAGTGATTTACGGCTGGAAAAACTTTCGCGATGAAGCTGCCCTAGCTAGCCGCCCAGTCGACGAGCTCGTCCGCCTTTATCGAGCGGCTGATGCGGCATCTAAAGAGGATCCAGTGATTCTGGAGGCCTGCCGCAATGAGCTGGTCAAGTTGCAGCAGGGAGATCCGGAAAACACCGAGATCTGGCAAAAGTGCGTTCAGCTTTCCCAAGACGAATTTGCAGGCATTTACCGCAAGCTTGGAGTCGAGTTCGACCAGCAACTTGGTGAGAGCTTTTTCAATCCGGGGCTTTCAACCATGGTGGAAGACTTGTTGAAAGCTCGGGTCGCCGAGTTGAGCGAAGGAGCAGTGGTCGTTTGGGACCGGCAGATTTCCGAAGCGCCGTTCATGATTCGTAAATCAGACGGCGGCTTTGGTTACGCTTCCACCGATGTGGCAACCCTGGAATATCGCCTTCGGCGCTGGAACCCGGACGGGATCTGGTATGTTGTTGGCACGCCGCAGCAGCTTCATTTTCAACAGCTATTTAGTTTGGCTCGAAAGCTGGGGATGAAGCTGGATCTGCAGCATGTTGCGTTTGGAAGTATTCTTGGAGAAGATCGAAAACTGATGCGCACGCGATCCGGTGACTCGGTTCCACTGCGGGAGTTGCTGGAGGAAGCGGGAACACGAGCAAAGGCGCTTGTTATCGAAAAGAACCCGACCTTGAATCGAGACGAAGTCGAACAAATCGGGCAAATCGTCGGAATTGGCGCCGTCAAGTACGCGGAGCTATCTCAACACCGCCTCACCGATTATGTCTTTTCCTGGAGTAAAATGCTCTCCTTCCAAGGAAATACGGCGCCTTATTTACAAAACGCGTACGTTCGTAGCCGAGCGATATTTCGGCGACTTAAGGAACAGTTTCATCCCCCCTCCGAGATCGGGCTAGGAGATCCTGCCGAAGAAAGGCTGGCTAAGAAGCTGTTGCAGTTTGGCGAGGTAACTCCGGCTGTGCTTGACGGCTTCCGCCCGAATGTCCTTGCCAATTTTCTCTATGAGCTGGCGGCCGAATTCCACGTTTTCTACGAACGTTGCCCGGTTCTCACCGCCGAGGCTGACCAAAGGGACCAGCGGCTTCTGCTTTGTGACTTATTCGCGCGGACGCTGAGTCTGGGACTGAGGTTGCTTGGCATCGATGTGCCGGAGCGGATGTAAATGCCTGAAAAGTAATGTAAAAGTAATGTTCCCCGTTACAAAAAACTATTTTATAGTGTGCACAGGGGAGATCACGAATTATGGCGGCGCTTGGCAAGCACATCAGCAGTAATTTCGAGGGGGCGCTCACTGCTCTCCGAAATAATGTTCTCATGATGTCGAGCTTGACCGAGCGATTGTTGAATCACGCCATCCAAGGCCTTTTGCAAAGGGACAGCGACCTCTGCAATCTGGCTATTGCTGATGATGAGGAAATCGATCTGCTGGAGAAGGAAATAGATCGGGAAGGCATCGAAGTTTTGATCCGGTTCCATCCGGTTGCTTCCGATATGCGGCACATTATTTCGGCGATGAGATTGAGCGTGAATCTGGAGCGTATCGCAGACCAATCCGTGCTAATTGCCCGACGAGCCAAAAAACTTAACAAGGAATCGATAGTCTCCGAGATGTCTTTGCTGGAACCACTCTTTCGCGAGGCTTTGGGGATTTTTCACGACGGGATGAAAGTCTTCGTGGACGGGGACGCTGATTTAGCGCGTCAACTCAAGCCGCGTGATCGAATTCTGGATTCACTGAACACGGAAGTGGCTGAAAAATTCATGCAGCGAATCGCTTACGATCCCAGCCGAGTGCAATCTTATATCAACCTCATTTTGATCGCGCGTGCACTCGAGCGCGTTGGGGATCATGCGACAAACATTGGAGAAGACGCTTTTTGGGCTTCCCACGCCGAGGATATTCGCCATACGTACGAAAAGAAAAAAGAAGACTGATGGAGCGGGGCTGCTCCTGGAATGGCCCAGGATTCGCGACTTTTTATGAGTAGAAATCGACTAGAGACCAGTGCACCAGGGAAGGTCAGGTTGTTCACAAATGTTTGAATCCAGTTCTGCCAAGAAGATCGCGGTCGTGACAGGCGGTGCCGGTTTTCTGGGGTCTCATTTGAGCGATCGTCTCATCGCCGAAGGTTTTCGAGTCATCGCCATCGATAATCTGATAACCGGTTCAAGCGATAACATCGCTCACCTCGCCGGAAATCGGGACTTCAGGTTCATTCGGCATAATGTCAGCGAATTTATCTTCGTTCCCGGGAGAGTTGACTACGTGTTTCACTTTGCCTCGCCGGCCAGCCCGATCGACTATCTTGAGCTGCCAATCCCAACCTTAAAAGTAGGTGCGCTGGGAACACACAATACCCTGGGGTTGGCTAAGGACAAAAAGGCCACCTTCCTGCTCGCTTCCACCTCAGAATGCTATGGCGATCCTCTGGTTCATCCGCAAAATGAAGACTATTGGGGTAACGTTAACCCGATCGGTCCGCGCGGGGTGTACGATGAAGCAAAGCGCTTCGCCGAAGCTATAACGATGGCCTACCATCGGTACCATGGAGTGGATACCAAAATCGTCCGGATTTTTAATACTTATGGACCACGTATGCGCCTGAGGGATGGTCGAGTCGTCCCGGCGTTCATTAGCCAAGCGCTGAACCGGGAACCTTTGACCGTATTTGGTGACGGCAGCCAGACGCGTAGTTTTTGCTACGTTTCCGATCTGATCGATGGCATTTTTCGGCTCGCCCTGAGTGATTACCACGAACCGGTCAACATCGGGAACCCCCAGGAAATGACAATTCTCGATTTTGCTAGCAAGATTCTGGATATTACTGGGGCTCAATCGCAAATAATCACCAAGCCCCTGCCGGTAGATGATCCGAAAGTTCGGCAGCCCGATATTGGCCGGGCCAAGAAGCTGTTAGGTTGGCAGCCCAAGGTCGATTTTGAAGCAGGAATTCGAGAGACGATCTTGTATTTTAAGGAAAAGTTAGGGATTTAGAGCTCCGTCCTGTTCTCTCAAAGATTCGCCGCATCTGCCTCCGCTTCTTCGGGAGCGTTTATCAGCTTCCTATTCAGCCCCAGTACAACAAAGTATGTCAGCCATTGGCATTACCGGTGGAATAGCCACCGGAAAATCAACGGTCGCTTCCGCCCTTCACAAATCGCTCTCTCCGCGTCTGCCAGTGGAGTGGTTCAGCGCCGATTTTGAAGCGAGAAGATTGACGGACTGCGATTTGCATGTACAAGAGGAGATTGAGTCGGTCTTCGGGGCGCAGCTGTTCGACAGCGAGCGGCGCTTACAACGGGAGCGGTTACGGGAGCTAATCTTCCGGGACCCGTCAGCGCGCAAGAAACTTGAGAGCATTCTGCACCCGCGTATCCGATCGGCATGGCTGGCGCGAGCAAATACCGGCACCCTGCTTCTTGCCGAAATTCCACTGTTGTTTGAGACAAAAGCAGAAGAACACCTTGATTTAGTCGTTGTTACCGCATGCAGCCGATCGGCCCAGATATACAGGTTAATTAAGGTACGTGGATTGCGGCCAGATTTGGTGGAACACATGATCGCGGCGCAAATGCCGCTCGAGGAGAAAATCGAGCGGGCGGACCGTTTGGTCTGGACCGATTGCCCGCCCAAAATCACTGCTGCCCAAATCGATCACCTAGCTACGGAACTAACGGAACGTTATGGAGAGTCAACCAACTGAGAGCGCCCAGATTCCGGGAGAGCTTTATCTTTCTCCCGATCGCTCGTTGTTAGAACTGGATCGACTCCATTCCCTGAGCCATCCGGTTCTCCTTGATTTGGCGCGAGAATTCGGGTTGCGCGTTTCTCACGAGCGCACTCGCCACCAACTCGTTTTCGACATCCTGAAGGCATTTGGCACACGGGGGACGAAGATCCTAGCCGAAGGCATGGTCGAACTTTCCGGGGAAGCATATGGGTTCTTGAGGTGGGAACGATTTAACTTCAATCCATGCCCGGAAGACGTCTACGTGCCGGCCTCGGTGCTGAAGCGATTTGGCTTACGTGCTGGCCACAAGGTAAAAGGTTTCATCCGGCCTCCGCGTGACAAAGAAAAATTCATGGCGCTGGAAGAGGTTGTTACGATCGAAGGAATCCCAGTCGATCAGTGGACTGAGCCGAAGCAGTTCGATCAGCTCACTGCGCTTTTCCCGGACAAACGCATCCTGCTGGAGAACGAGAAGACGAGAAGCGCCAGTGCCAGGGCCGTCGATTTGGTCGCACCACTAGGCAGAGGTCAGCGTGGGCTGATTGTCGCACCTCCGCGAGCCGGCAAGACTATCCTTCTGAAAGAAATCGCGCTCGCGATTCGCGCGAATTCACCGGAAATTCATTTAATTTTGTTGCTGGTAGATGAGCGACCGGAAGAAGTCACCGACCTCAGACGGTGTCTCGATTGTGAGATTTTCAGCTCAACCTTTGATGAACCACCGACCCGGCATGTCCAAGTTGCAGAGTTGGTAAGCGAACGGGCCAGGCGTCTCGTTGAAATTAAAAAGGACGTGGTGATTCTTCTCGATAGCATCACTCGTCTGGCTCGCGGTTATAACGCGCTGCAGCCAGGGAAGGGCCGGATCATGTCCGGCGGGGTAGAGGCCAAGGCGTTGCTAAAGCCGAAGAAGTTTTTTGGCGCCGCTAGAAATGTTGAAGAGGGCGGAAGCCTGACGATCTTGGCCACAGCGTTGATCGAAACCGAAAGCAGGATGGATGAAGTGATTTTCGAGGAGTTCAAGGGGACGGGGAACATGGAGCTCCACTTAGACCGGACGCTACTCGAAAAGCGCATTTTTCCAGGGATTCACATCTTGAATTCGGGTACTCGACGCGATGACTTGCTCTATCATCCGGCCGAGTTTGAGAAGATTACAACGTTAAGGAAATATTTAGCGCAACTTCCGGCGATCGAGGCCATGGAAGTGCTCCTGCAGCGCATTCGGGCGACCAAGACAAACGCGGAGCTTCTGCTCTCGACCCTCCGGTAGTAGTCTGTCCGTGAATAGCACATCTGAATCGATACGTGACCGACGAGCGACGCCGAAAAACAGCCAACCGATCTGTGGCGAAAGCCATTTTATTTCGTAGACAGACCACTAACCATGGCTTCTGACGAGGTTTTGACTTTCAACAACACTGACCAATTGCTGCGTTGGTGCAATGCGATGGCCGGGGAGCCAAGAATCGCTGTAGACACCGAAGGTGACAGCCTGCACTGCTACTTTGAAAAGCTGTGCCTGATCCAGCTTTCTGCGCCCGGTCAGAATGTTTTAGTGGATCCTTTTCAGCCGCTCGACTTCGGGGTTTTGACTCGTTTCCTCGAAAGTCGGACGATTATTCTTCATGGTTGCGATTACGATTTGCGCATGTTGCGCCGAGGCATCCGATTTATCCCAGGTTCGGTCTTCGATAGTTACCTGGCGGCTCGACTGGTGGGTATGAAGGAGGTCGGCCTTGCCTCATTGGTCAAACACTTCTTCGCCATTGAACTGCCCAAGTCCTCCCAAAAGGCAAATTGGGCACGGCGCCCCCTTACGGAAGTGATGATCGCTTATGCGGTAAACGATACCAAATACCTGCTGCCTCTGGCTGAAAAGCTAGAACAAGAGTTACGCCATCTATCTCGTTGGGATTGGTACGAAGAATCCACTGCTCGAGCGGTATTGGCTGCCGCTGAGGATCGCGAGAGGGACCCGGAAAAGGTCTGGAAGATCACTGGTAGTGCGGGGCTACCGCCACGCGGTTTGGCGGTTCTTCGCTCGCTTTGGCATTGGCGAGAGTCAGAAGCTCAACAAGCAGATCGGCCGGCCTTTCAGATTATGCGCAACGAGGACTTAGTTGGGTTGGTGCAAACCACTTTGAACGGCTCGCACCTCGATCTGCCCAGCTGGCTTCCCAGCACGCGACGGCGACGATTGTTATCGGCGATTGAAGAATCGCTGCAAATTCCGGAAGCCGAATGGCCCCAGCGAAACCGCTATGCTCGGACGCGCTCCACCAGCGAGCAGGAAAGACGGTTTGAACAGCTTCGGGCCAAACGCGATCAACTCGCGACCGCTCTCGCTCTTGACTCGAGCGTGGTCGCTTCCAGAAGCGCTCTGGAAAGAGTGATAAGGGAACCAGAGTCGGCCGAGACCGTCCTGATGCGCTGGCAGCGAGAACTGTTGGGGATATAAAGGTTTTCGGTTTTACGGTTCACGTTGCGTTGGGGCGCAATCGCAATCATCCTCGCGCTGAGGCGCCCAGGTAGGGCGTGGCCGGCGGCCGTCTGCGGCAACCTAAGAGGTCGCGATCTGGAATCGGATAGCTGCGTCGCGTGGAGAAATCAGTCCCGGAGGGACCCGACGAAAGTAGCCCAGCACCTCAGTGCTGGGTTGCGTTTTTTAAAAGCGATGCGTCCCGGATGGGACGATCGATGGCTGCTTGCTCTCCCGAAGCCGCGTGCGAGCTCAAGAGCCGAGCGTTCGATCGTCCCTCACGGGACGGACGTGTCTTTTGCATCATTTCCCAGCAATAAATTGCTGGGCTACTTTCGTTGGGTCCCTCCGGGACGAGTTTCGTGGCATACTTGTAAGCCTCATATTCACGCGCTTGGGCGTCCTCCGGGCGACGCCTGGCTGCCAATGACTTGGACGAGCGCGAAGACCTCTGAACGCGATTTTTGTTGGCAAATCGGTGAGCGTAAGTTATCGAATTAGGCGCGAACCATGAAATCAAACGCCTACGCTGCCTGCTCGACCGAGCCTCGCTTTGAGTTCGCGGGCAGCTTTTTTTATTACTGGCGTTTCTTTTTCGGCTTCTGACCAGCGCTGACTTTCTCGCGCTTTTCTCCGGTCAGAGCTGATCCTTCCCTCAATCTATGCCTACGATTTTGCCATCTCCTGAAGCCACTCGCATCGACAAGCCGCCCTTGCCGGCCAATCGCAAAACCAGTTGCGAACCGGTCTTTTCGGCCCAAACTGCCAATGCTCTAGTCATGATCATTATCACCCGCCCGGACGCAACCGAGGAGCAGATCCAACATATTGTTTCTCGGATCGGCGATTGGGGTTTGCGCGCCGAGGTGAGTCGGGGCGAGATGCGGGTTGTCATCGGGGTAATCGGACCGGAAGACAAGATTCGGCAGAAACCTCTGGGCGCTTTTCCCGGAGTGGAATCGGTTACGCCGGTCCTGAAGCCTTATAAACTGGTCTCCTACGAGTTTCGTGGTACGGCCTCGCGGGTCAAAGTCGGCGATGTCGTGATCGGGTCCAAAGAAGTCGTGTTGATGGCTGGGCCATGTTCGGTGGAAAGCGAAGATCAAATCCTATCGATCGCTCGCTCGATCCGAGATTCTGGCGCAAAAATTTTGCGGGGAGGCGCCTTTAAACCTCGTACTTCTCCTTACAGTTTTCAGGGACTGGGAAAAGTCGGACTGCAACTCTTGGCCGAGGCGCGACGGGAGTCAGGTTTGCCCATTATTACCGAAGTAATGGACACCAAAGATCTGGAATTGGTCGCGGAATACGCTGATTGCCTGCAGATCGGTGCTCGAAACATGCAGAATTTCTCACTTCTGCGCGAGGTCGGTCGAACCCAATTACCGGTGATGTTAAAACGGGGAATGGCGGCTTCGATTAAAGACCTTCTGATGAGCGCGGAGTACATCCTTAGCGAAGGAAACTTCAATGTCCTCCTTTGTGAGCGAGGGATTCGGACGTTCGAAACGATGACGCGAAACACGTTGGATTTGAACGCCGTCCCCGTGCTGAAAGCAGAGACTCATTTGCCGGTGGTGGTAGATCCGACCCATGGAATCGGTATCCGCGATTTTGTCCCCGCTATGGCGCTGGCTGCCGTTGCAGCGGGCGCTGACTCGATCATGGTCGAAGTACATAACGCCCCTGAACTTGCGAAAAGTGACGGCGAACAATGTCTGTTGCCAAAGGAGTTTGACGATCTGGTAAAACGCATCCGAGGCGTAGCGGAAGCGGTCGGACGTGCATTGTGACGCTCGAAACGGAGACGATCCCACCCGTGCCTGTCGCTCGGGCGACGTCGAGTCGAGAGCCCGATGATGCCCGGCGAGGCGGAAACGCAGAGCTAACCGAATGGTGCCGCGCCGAGCAGCAAAGAGCGAACTAAGCTCAACCCTGCGGCGACACGGTCAAACGTCATCATGCGCATGAAAATGCTTTTGGTAATAGTCGGCTCCTTTACGGTCTTTTCTTCGGTCTTCGCAGAAAACAAAGCGTATGAAACGGCGATTAACAAAGCTACCCAGGCTCTGGCCGCCGGAAATATAGTTGAGGCGGACAAACAAGCTGACATCGCAGCGAAACTCGAACCGGCGGGTGCTCAAACGGCAAACCTGCGTGGTGTCATCGCAGTTCAGAAGCGGGATTATGAAGAGGGTGCGAGCCGGTTCAACCAAGCGATCGCCGCTGACGAGAAATTTTACCCGGCTAAGCTGAACTTGGCAGATCTGCTGCTGCTCCAGGGCAAATATTCCGATGCCCGCACGCGCTACCAGGAGCTGCAACAGCTCGATCCGAAATCAGAGGTTTTACAGTTCAAAATTGTTGTGGCCGATGTGCTTGATGGCCAAGAATCCCAAGCTGTGCAGCTCATCAATCAGATGACCTTCCCGGGAAATACGCCGGCCTATTATTTTGCTCGCGCTGCAGTCCTACTGAAAAACTCGCAGGAAAAAGGGGCGCAACAGTATTTTGGGAACGCGCGCAAATATTACGACGAACAACAATGCGCTTACTTTATCCACTTCCTCCGCCAGAACGGGTTGGAAAAATCAGCAAAATAACGGTCGAAATGCGATGTCCTGTGAAAGACTGTGAACCGGGAACAAACGCGGACTGAAGGGAGTTCATGGTGTTCATTCGTGCCTATTCGTGGCTAATAATTTTCGTCAATTTTGAATGAAATCTCCCAGTAACAAGACTACGGCCACGGCGATCCCTCGCCCAGTTCGGGCTGCCCGACTAATCGAGCGATTTCGAGAGGTGTACCCGTCCGCGCATTGCGAACTCGATTTTTCGAACGCGTTGGAACTCTTGGTTGCCACCATTCTTTCGGCTCAATGCACCGATAAACGAGTGAATCTAGTGACCAAAGAGCTGTTTACGCGTTTTCGAACCGCTGAAGACTATGCCCATGTTACCCAGGAAGAACTGGAAAGCGCCATTCGGTCGACCGGGTTCTATCGTAACAAAGCTAAGAGCATCCGCTCAATGGCGAAGGATCTCATCGAACGGCACGAGGGTCGCGTTCCGTCCACCATGGCGGCATTAGTGGCTCTTGCTGGAGTTGGTCGTAAGACGGCAAACGTGGTGTTAGGGAATGCTTTCCAGATCAATGAAGGAATAGTTGTTGATACGCACGTCTCTCGGTTAGCCCAACGTCTCGGTCTTTCGAAGCGAACTGAACCGGAAAAGATCGAGCTCGAATTGATGCGACTCGTGCCGCGGGCTGATTGGACGAATTTTAGTCATTGGCTGATTTGGCACGGCCGCCGGCGGTGCACCGCTCTGAGACCAGATTGCGAAAACTGCGAGGTTGCGAACCTTTGTCCGAGCTGTGGCCGCATAAATCGCAAGCAGGCCAAAAAGAAAGCGAAAGTCCAGCGATAGGACTCGATGAGGACGGGATACCGCAGCGGCGAATCGCCCTGTTCGATGGCCGCACTGCCAAGTGGCGCGCGAGATTTTGTCGGACAGGCAAATAGCCGGTGTGCCGGCTTTTCACACGTGCCGCTGTTTTCGATTAATCTTTGGATTATTGCGGTTTCTCGGGTTTCTTCTCTGTAGTTTGGCTTTTCTTCGGCACCAAAATAACAATCGAAGAGACGAGATCCTGAATTTCGTTGAGGCTTGGAGCGAAGCTGTCTGCTGACGATTTCACCAGGAGTTTATAGGTTGGAAACGACGTTAGCGCGCGTATGTCTCCGTGAGCGTCCTGTAAACTGGATCCATCTGGAAGCTGCGGGTTTCTAACCACGAACCTGCCAACAATGGTGTCCTGGCGATCACTGGTAACGCCTCGAATCTCATAGACGAGTTGCGCATTGTTCGGCTCCGGCCAGGTAGTGTCCTTCGTTGTTTGCACGAAATATCCGACAGCATTTCCCCAGGGAAAAGAGAACTTCTGGAAACGAGCGTAAAGGTACGGCGTCGCACTCCCAGAGTCCGCTCGAGCGAGATCGACGGCGAAGGCGTCCTTAGCATTGTAAGCATCCGCTATCTTCGGATCATCTCTCTTGCTTACGGTGATACTCCAGGTCTGTTTGGCCTTAGAGGATGACTGCTGCGCATTCGGTGATTGCCAAAACCCGGAGCAGATCGACGCGTAAGCGCCGCTTTTCAGAGTGGAGAAGCTGTATTTCATATTGCCCTTGAAGGCATCGAGCGGATTGAACTGAAACCGCGGGAATTGATCAGTCGAATCGGCCGCTTCCACCCGCAGAGCAGCTGCGGGAAGCATCGCGATCAAGATCGCGAAAAGCAAAGGAGGGTGTTGAATCTTCATGATTGCAATAAACCTTCATGGTTAAGTCAGTCCGATTATTTACGGTTGCGGGTCGCTTGCCAAGACAGGAGTCTGGAAGCGACTCCATCGAATGATCAAAACCTTACTTCTTGATTTCGAGCTAGATTCTGGCTTCTAGACTTTAAATGTATGGCGGCTGAGGAGAGCCGCGCCTGCCGCATGTTGCCTACTGCCAATAGACTTCAGGGATTCACGGAATCGGTCATCCGAGAGATGACGCGCGTCGCCCACCAACATGGAGCCATCAACTTGTCCCAGGGCTTCCCCGATTTTGATCCTCCTCCGGAACTGCTCGCAGCCGCCGCGGAAGCGCTCCGCGGAAACTTTCACCAATACGCCATCACCTGGGGCGCACCTGAATTCCGGCGAGCTCTGGCTGAAAAACAATCGCGATTGATGCGGCTCGATATTGATCCGGATGCCCATCTTGTTGTGACTTGTGGCGGCACCGAAGCAATGCTTGTGGCGCTGACCACGGTATGCAATCCCGGCGATTCGGTCATCATCTTCTCGCCTTTTTATGAAAACTACGGGGCCGACACAATTCTGGTGGGGGCACACCCGATTTACCTGCCACTGCGGCCGCCCCGTTTCGAATTTGACCGGGACGAGCTGCGTCGGGCATTTGCCAAGAGACCCAAGGCGATCGTGTTGTGCAATCCATCGAATCCGACGGGCAAAGTTTTCACTCATGAGGAACTAACCTTCATCGGGGAATTAGCTTCGGAGGCAGGCGCCTTTATCATCACGGACGAAGTCTACGAACACATCGTGTACGCTCCTCACCGGCACACTTATGCAGCCGCGCTTCCGGGCCTGTTCGAGCGTACGTTGACCGTTGGCTCGCTCTCGAAGACCTACGCAATTACCGGTTGGCGTCTCGGATTCGTCTTGGCCGCTCCCGAGGTAATTGCCCAGGCTCGCAAAGTTCACGACTTTTTGACCGTGGGAGCGCCCCATCCGTTACAGCAGGCAGCTGTGACTGCATTGCGTTTGCCACCGGAGTATTACCAGCAACTAACCCGCGACTACACTCGGCGCCGGGAATTGTTCACTGGCTATCTACACAAAGCTGGTCTCCGTTTCGTCGAGCCTCAGGGAGCCTACTATGTACTCGTCAACATCGATGATTTTGATCAAACCGATGACGTAGCTTTTTGCCATTGGTTGGCGCGCGAAATTGGGGTTGCCGCTGTACCGGGTTCCAGTTTCTTTGCCGAGCCGGTAAGAAACCTCATTCGGTTTCACTTTGCCAAACGCGATGAAACTTTAGCGGTGGCCGGGGACCGTTTGCTCCAGCTTCGGCAGCGCGGTTGAAATGCAGTCCCCAACGAGAAGAGACGGGACGCCTTCGCTGCGCAAGCTATTGATCGAACTTAGCTCGGATTTTAGAGCGAACGCAAAACAAACAGCCATCGGACGCCAACCGAAACGTTTCGATGGGTCGCCTGAAAAGCCGAGATCATTGCGCTTTCACGCTGGCTAAGACTGCGCTCAGATCCTGGAGATGAGCTTTACTGCCTTCCGGGGTCGCATAATAGATAAACAGCAGCCCTTTATCCTCTTTGACTCGCATCAGGGCTAATCCCACTTTGCAGGCTCCGTGTTTGTCTTTGCCGTCCCAGTCAAACGTGGCTGTCTGCTTTCCACCAATATCCGTGGAGTCTTTTTGAAGTGTAGACTGATCGACCGTAACCCCTTTGGTCTCGAGGTAGCTCAACGCTTGGGTGATCGATTGCTCAACCTTAGAAGAGTCCGTAGCTTCTACGGCAAAATAGACTTGGTTATCATCGGAGATCGCCTCGACACCTTTGTCGTAAATGCTCGATTTCCAAGCATCAGGAAAGGTCACCGACGCAATTGGATTGGTCGCGGGGAGAACATATTCATCTGCTAACGCAGAAAAACTCAAAGCAAGACCGAAAAAAATCGGAGCGAGAATTTTCAGCATAAAGTTAGGGTTAGTTAGCTCATATTGAATGAGAAAGAGCAAGCCAAATAGGATCGCTGGTTCTGCTCGAAGACTCAGCAGCGGCGACTATGGTAGGCTTAAATGTCAGCTAATTGCTAAGTCTGTGGAATTGTTAGTAGCTATCAATTCCACTGACCGTGGGCCAGAGGGGTCAACCGTTGAATTTAGAGAATGGAGAGAGCCAAGTTGGAAAATGATGATACGATTTGTCTCATGCGCGAGACTATCTCTCCTGAGATGGCATCGTCCGGATTTGTCACAAACGGATTTTGCGAAACAATCGGGCGAACACCGTTGATTCGTTTGCGCGTCCTGTCCGATGCTACCGGTTGCGAGATCTGGGGTAAGGCGGAATTCCTTAACCCAGGCGGATCGGTGAAGGACCGAGCTGCGCTCGGTATTGTCCTTGACGGCGAGGCGTCAGGAGCGTTGAAGCCGGGTGGAACAATCGTCGAAGGCACCGCAGGTAATACCGGCATCGGATTGGCTTTAGTTGGAAATGCTCGAGGCTATCGCACCATTATCGTAATTCCGGAAAACCAATCTAAGGAGAAGATTGATGGACTTCGGGCGATGGGCGCGGAGGTAAAGACTGTCCCCGAAAAGCCCTATAAAGATCCCGACAATTACATCCACATCTCCCAGAGGGTCGCCGAACAAACGCCGAACGGTTTTTGGGCTAATCAGTTCGATAACGTTGCTAACAGGGCGGCCCACTATCGAACAACCGGGCCTGAGCTCTGGTATCAAACTGACCGGAAAATCACCGGATTTGTTGCATCGGTTGGTACAGGCGGAACGCTCGCCGGAGTCTCGCTCTATCTGAAGGAACAGAACCCCAATATCCGGATTGTCTGTGCTGATCCGTATGGCGCGGCGATCTGGTCATGGGTGAAGCACGGCCACACAGAAATTAACGACGGTGATTCGGTGGCGGAAGGCATCGGTCAGAGTCGGGTGACCAAGAATCTGGAAGGAGTGCAGATCGACGAGGCATACCGCGTTTCTGACGACGTTGCAGTGGAAATGCTCTATCACTTGTTGCACGCGGAGGGGCTCTTTCTCAGTCTGTCCTCTGCCATCAATGTCTGTGGCGCAGTTAAGCTGGCGAGATCGGGCGGTCCGGGCCAGGTGATCGCGACCATTCTTTGCGACTCCGGTTCGCGATACGTTTCCCGATTGTATAATCCTCGCTGGCTGGAAGAGAAAGGGCTAACCCCGAAATCCAAGGGTCTGGAATTCCTGGACAGGATTTAGATGATTCGAGTCCGGTAAGCACACACGGTCCCGATTACTTCATTGCGCGGCTGCCCGTCCGCGTCAATCTGACGGTTGCAATCAGGCCGGTTACAAACGCGTCAAAAAGGATGAAGCCATCGATCCCGGAGGGATGCAATGAAAGTAGCCCAGCACTTCAGTGCTGGGTAAAGGTCTAAAAAACGTGTCCGTCCCGTTAGGGACGATCGACCTCCGCTTGCGCTCGTAAAGTCACATTGGAAGTCAATAACTGAACGTTTCGATCGTCCCTCTCGGGACGGGCGGCCTTTGCTTCAATTCCCAGCACTGAAGTGCTGGGCTACTTTCGTTGCTCTCTCACTTAAATCGTAGCCGGACGGGATCGCCGATTTTTAAGCCGAGCTCCTTAGCCGCAGAAGATGAGACCAGCGAAATTTCCAGAAAACCGATACTACCCCAAATGACAAAGGAGCTGTTTGGCTCTGTCGTGTCCTCGAGATAGAAGCGTCTGAGTTTTCGTATCTGATGGTTGCCGGCCTCGAGCATGAACGATTCCGGTAATGCACCGGCGGGCAAGGCGCTCCGCTCGATACCGGTTACACAATTCCCGAAATGATCGATATGAACGATCCTTGACTCGACCAAAGAAGAAGAGATGCATACCGGCTCTGGGAGCAGCTGAACGCTTGAGAGTTGTTCCCCGATTTCTTGCAGGGGAATACCAAGGCTCAACGCGGCGGCCGCCGGAGCAAAGACATCACGACCATGAAATGTGTTACTAATGTTTTCTCTGAACGAACTGGTTATGCTGAACGCTTCGTAATCTCTGGCGCGCCGCAGTACGAAAGACAAGACGCCGTTGTCGGGAGCAACAAAGAAATGGGCGCCGACCTTTGCTGCAATCGGCTGTCGCGTTGAGCCGACTCCGGGATCAACGACAACCAAATGGATTGTGCCGGCTGGAAAGTTGTCGTAAGCGCCAAAGAGGACATAAGCGGCAGAGAGAATATTCTGCGCGGCGATCTTATGGGTGATATCGACGATTTGGGCTGCCGGATTGCGGCTGAGGATGACGCCTTTCATTGCCGCACAGTAGTAATCGGCGGTCCCGAAATCCGTGAGAAGAGTGATTACGCTCAAACTGGTCCAGGATTAGCCGTCCGTGGCGTGACCGCTACCTCGGCGTTCAGCCATTTGAGAAAGCTTAAGTTAACAGATTCAGGCGCGATCTCTGCAATCAAGTTCGTGTAACTGACGTGTTGACGGATTACTTCTTCGAGCGCGTTGCGATAGCCCGATTGGGTTTTGACAAGCAGAACCGTCTCGGGTTCCTCGACGATCTTTCCTTCCCAAAGATAGGCGCACGTGATTGGAAACCAGTTGGTGCAGACGGCTAACTCTTGTTCCAGCAGCGCGCGACTGATCTGGCGGGCTTCGTCAGGAGTGTTGAGCGTAACGTAGTAGATTCGCATGAGTCGAAAGCAATCGCAGATCCACCTAATTTCTCGCTATGGGAGCAAGATCAAGGGGGGAGCGTAGGTCACCGGCAGGGAGGAACTATTAGCGCGCCTTATCCTCAGAAAAATACTGCTCGCCGACGCCCTGTTGGCGCCGGCGAGAGGAGGTATTTTAAGCCCCGGGTTTTTGGCCGGCTATCAGCTGTTTGATGATGCCTACGATTACCATGAGCACACCGCCGCCGACACCGCCGCCGGCGATCTGTTCAACGATCGACCCAATGTCCAGGCCACCAGCAGCCGTCGCCGCCGTTCCTGCTGTTGCTCCGCTACCGAGGATCATTCCAAGCAATTGTCCCCCAAGCCCGCCGCCAACGATCCCGGCAATCGTGTTGCCGAGTGGGCCAAGATTGTATTGCTTTAAAATATTACCAATAATGTTGCCGCCGGCAGCGCCGGACAGCAGTTGGATAATCAGATTAATAATTGTCGCATTCATTGAGATATCCTTCTCGTACGCTTCCTACAGCCGACGAAAAGCCATCTAGAACTCTGGGCAGCAACCAGACTTCAAAAATGCTCTCACAGGCTTCCTGAGCCTCAACCACCACCAAGTCAATCCTAGCTGGTTCAGTCAGCCTATCAGCCTGGCTTTTAATCCGCAATACGGATCAGCGTCAGGCCGGCGACCGGAAAATCCGGCCTGGATTGGGGAAAACAACGCACGTCTTGCGTCGGGATACTGAGTTGTGCAGAGGGACGCACTCCGGTACATAACTGATATGAGTTCGAATACTCTTGATGGCAAGATCGGTGTCGTTTTTGGCGTCGCTAACAAACGCAGTATCGCTTGGGCAATCGCGCAAGCATGGGCACAAGCAGGCGCTAAACTGATCTTCAACTACCAGGGCGAACGACTTAAGGAAAACGTCGAGGAACTGGCCGGGACATTCGGTGCTGATACACCTGCCTATCCATGTGATGTGACTAACGATTCCGAAATCGCTGATTTCTTTCAAAACGTCCGAAAACACACGGACAGGATAGATCTTCTTCTTCACTCGGTGGCGTTCGCCCCTCGGGAGGCTCTCGAGGGAGACTTTGTCAGCACAACGCGAGACGCTTTTCTCACGGCGCATAATATCAGTGCCTACTCTCTGGTCGGGATTGTCCGGGAGGCGGTGCCTTTGATGACTGCGGGTGGATCCGTCGTCGCTATGACCTACTACGGGTCTCAAAAAGTAGTTCCTCGCTACAATGTCATGGGTGTGGCCAAAGCAAGTTTGGAAGCGACTGCTCGTTATCTGGCATTCGACTTAGGAACAAAAAAGATTCGGGTTAACTGTATCAGTGCCGGGCCGGTCCAGACCCTGGCTGCTCGTGGGATCGCTGGATTTTCTACGATGATGAAGCACTACCAAGAGCACGCGCCACTCCGACGGAGTTGTGATCCTGCGGAGTTGGGCGCAACGGGGGTCTTTCTAGCCAGCGATGGAGCAGCCGCCATCACCGGTCAGGTCATCTATGTAGATGGCGGTTACCAAATCATGGGGATGTGACGGCAGAGTTGTCAGGAATGGACTATTTCCGCGAGCTCATTGACCTAGTTGGTGCTTCGGCTGTTTCAGTCGAGCCTCGAAAATTGCAGGAGCACAGCGGTGATAAATGGTTCGCTACGCATCTTCCGGATGTTGTAGTAGAACCGGAAACGACCGAGCAGGTTGCTCTTGTGCTGGAGTTTGCCCAACGAAAACACATTGCGGTCACCCCGCGGGGCGCCGGCTATGGCTATGTCGGCGGGTGTGTGCCGGAGCACGGCGGTATTTCATTGTCCCTCGTCCGCATGAACCAAATCAAAGAGATTGCGGTTAGCGACGGTGTCGCAGTCGTCCAGCCTGGGGTAATCACTGCCCGACTGCAGGAGGCGGTCCGCCAGCGCGGATTGTTTTATCCGCCTGATCCAGCGAGCCGGAAGAACAGTTCCATTGGCGGTAATATCGCGACGAACGCTGGTGGTCCTCGCTGTCTTAAGTACGGAGTGACCCGTCACTACGTGCTCGGTTTGGAAGTGGTTCTCGCAGACGGAATGATTGTCAGGGTGGGGGGACGAACGCTCAAAAACAAAACCGGCTTCGATTTGGTGGGACTATTTGTGGGCTCGGAGGGAATGCTTGGCGTTGTGACCGAAGCGACGCTTCGGCTGCTGCCTCTGCCGCCGGCTCGGGCCTCACTCTCCGCGAGTTTTCAGACCATCGAGGCCGCCGCTGCTGCGGTTCAGGCGATTTTGCAATCTGGCTTTCTTCCGTCGGCACTGGAAATCGCCGATCGGTTCACTCTCGAAGCAGCCAGGGAACATTTGGCTCAACGAGTCGTTCCGCAAGGAGACGCCCATTTGCTGGTCGATCTGGACGGGCAAGAGCAATCCGTAAAATTCGAGCTGGAGACATTAGCCGCTCATGTAGGGTCGCTGGGCGCGCTCACGGTTGAGAGCGCTTTTGGCGAAGCTGAGTGTGAGCGCCTATGGGATTTACGGAGAGGTTTCTCCGAATCACTCAAAGCGACGGGCTTAACGAAGCTGAATGAAGATGTGACCGTCCCGCGAGGGCGACTGGTTGACTTGATTCGATTTGCCGACCAGCTACAACAGCGTTTTGGTTTCCCCGTCGCCTGCTTTGGGCACGCCGGCGACGGAAACATTCACGTAAACGTCATGGTGGCGAATCCGGACGATCCCGAAGTTCAAACGCAAATGGAGACTGTTCTCGATGAATTGTTTCGCCAAGTCATCGATTGGGGCGGAGCAATTACGGGCGAACATGGAATCGGGCTGGCAAAAAAACGTTGGTGGCCGGCCGCGGTGACCAAGGAAAATCTGAAACTGCATCGGATAATCAAAAGCGCGCTGGACCCTTCTGACATATTGAATCCTGGTAAGTTCCTCTGATCGGACGGATTTCCGCAGAAAAATAGAGCCTTACTACACAAGATGATCAGCTAATCTTTGGACGTGGACGCTATTGGTGCATTCCGATGTTGAAAACTGCTCTTTTTCCTGAGATCAGTGCGAGGCGTGAGGAATTACTCACTGGGGTAGTACGCGGAGAATCACGATCGGCCGAGCCTTCTTCTTTGAGAAGCGATAGATTTGTTTGAACGGATTCTCTTCGATCTCCCCCTATACTGCACATTCAGTTACCGCCCCCACATCGACTCAATATGCCGAAATACGGAATTCATGCGTTTACGTTGGACGGGTTCTGGAACAATCAGATAGCCCCGAGGGTTATTAGGCAGGCTGCGGAACTTGGGTTTGATCAAATAGAGATCCCCCTGCTTAAGCCGGCTGAATTTGATTCCAAAATGGTAGCCAAGTCCTTATCGCAAAACGGGATCACGGGCGTTGCTTCCCTCTGTTTACCGAAGGTTGCGCATCTCCCGTACAATCCCTCCGGTGCTTTGCAGTTTCTGAAAAATGCTATCGATCGAGTTGTTGATTTCGGCGGGCGACAGCTGCTCGGCTGCTTGTACTGCAATCTTGGAACGCTTACTCGTCAGGCTCCGACGGACGACGAAAAAAAGAAGGTCGCCGATGTTCTCTCTCAGCTTAGAAGCTATGCGCAGCCGAAAGGAGTGTCACTCGGGATCGAGCCGGTAAATCGATATGAAACCTACCTCTGTAACACTGGTGAGGACGCTTGCGAATACTTTCGAATGATGGGTGCCGATGATCTTATTATCCATTTTGACACTTATCACATGAACATTGAAGAGGACCGGTTTAGCACGGCGCTCAAACAGGCAGGGAAATTCGCTGGTTACATTCATATGAGCGAAAGCCACCGCGGGCTGCCGGGCGAAGGAACGGTCGATTGGGATGATGTGTTTCAAGGTTTAAAGGAAATTGAATATAAAGGGCCGCTAGTTCTGGAGGCGTTTGCCGCCATCAATCCTGATCTGATTGGGGCGACGTGTCTTTGGCGAAAAAGCCGCTACGAGCCTTTGCAACTGGCGACCAAAGGTTTGGAGTTCTTGAAAAAGAAAGTCGCGCAGCACGGCCTCGCGTGACGTCTCGGTTCAGCCATGTCCGCTTCTTCCGCAGCAACAATCCCCGCCGACACGTCCGAACTACAAGACGAATGGCCCAAGCCTGGAATTCGGGCTTCCACAAGTGCACTACTTGGCATTGACCTAGGCACTTCAAGCGTGAAGGTGGTCGTCGTTTCCACCGCGGGAAAGATACTCGGCCTCGGCTCTGTTGAATACCCGATCTTGACTCCCGAGGCGGGTTGGGCAGAACAAGATCCCGAGGAATGGTGGACCGCCACGATTCGAGCCGTTCGAACAGCTGTCGATGCTGCTGGTAATCCGAAAATTTCCGCCATCGGATTTTCGGGCCAAATGCATGGACCGGTATTGTTGGACAAGGCTCGAAAGCCGTTGGGCAATGCTATCATATGGGCCGATCAACGCGGCGCTTCGGTCCTGCCCGAGATCGAAGAGCGGGTCGAACGTCGTTTCCTCGCGACCGTCTGTGGGACGGCCCCCGCGGCTGGATTTCTCATTTCCACGCTCTTCTGGCTTCAACGATTCGATGCGAAGCGGTTTGATCAGATCGGTTCGATTCTCCTGCCGAAGGACTATTTGCGGTTTCGACTTTGTGGCGACTTAGCAACCGATCCGAGCGATGCAGCGGCGACCGGTTTGTTTGATGTAGCGAACTTGGTTTGGTCTCGAACGGTGATTGAAAAGCTCGGAATGCCAATCGCAATCTTTCCGAAGATCCGAGACTCGGTCGAATTAGCCGGAAAACTCACCTCCCGGGCCGGCGAAGCATTGGGTCTTCCTTCCGGTATTCCAGTCGCTGTGGGAAGTGCTGATCAACCCGCCCAGGCCGTCGGGAACGGCCTCTTCGATCCAGGTCGCGGCTCGATAACTATCGGCACTGGTGGACAAGTGTTTGTGCCGATGGCGGCGCCGCTCGCGGATTCTCAGGCGCGGCTTCACACTTTCTGTCATGCTGACCGTCGTCGCTGGTATTTGCTTGGGGCCATGTTGGCAGCCGGTATGGCCTTACGATGGCTGCGCCACAACTTGTACGGAGAGGCCCTCTCCTATTCCGAGATGGATCGGCAGGCCGAGAAAATTAAACCAGGATGCGAAGGTCTGTTTTTTCTCCCTTACCTGGTTGGCGAACGTTCTCCGATTATGGATCCGAAGGCGCGCGGCGGCTTTGTTGGATTGACCCTCCGTCACCAAGGACCGCACTTCGTTCGCGCCCTGTTAGAGGGGGTCGCATTTTCGCTGCGACAAATTGTGGAAGCGATGGAGGAGACTGGGGCTTCGGTAGACGACTGGATTGTTTCTGGGAACGGCTTGGCAAGTCCACTTTGGAGACAGATTCTGGCAGACATTTTGGGAAGACCGCTCCTTCGCGGTAGCGACGAGAGCTCTGCCGAGCGGGCCGGGGTGGGCGCTGCCATTCAGGGTGGGATAGCGGCAGGCGTACTCAAAAGCTTTGAGGAAGCCAAACGATTTGCACCTGTTTTCGACCAGGTGACGAAACCAGACCCCGGTCGGACGCAGGCATACTCGGAGGCTTTTGGCCGTTACAAGGAAATCTATGCTCGCTTGCGCGACTGGTTTGTCTGATAGGAATTCAAAGAGCTCACGGAGTTGCCGGATCAGCGCCGCCTGCCATGCGAGCGTTGAAGGCCGCGTGTTCCTCCCACCGCCGCGCGTGTAACGCGGCTAATGCAGCTGCCGTTTCTGCTTGTTTCTTGCTGGACCCTTCGCCGACTCCAAGTTCGGTTCCTTCCCAGAGCACCTTCGCAATGAAGAGTTTCTGATGTTCCGGGCCCGCTTGAGAAATGATTTCGTAGATCGGGCTCTTGGCCGAGATGGCCTGAAGAATTTCCTGCAATTGGCCTTTGGGGTTTACCTCAAGCGGTTGCAGTGAGAGTAGGTGAATATCGCCCTGCGCTTCGTCCAGCACAAATCGGCGGACGGTCTCCAAATTGCTATCGAGATACATAGCGCCGACCAATGCTTCAAATGCATCGGCTAAAATCGATGCCCGTTTGCGGCCACCACTCGCCTCCTCGCCTCGTCCCATCATTAAGTAGGTGCCGAGCCCGATGCTGATGGCATGTACCTTCAGCCCTTCCCGAGAAACGAGTCGAGAGCGAAGCTTGGTTAATTGTCCCTCGCTGAACTGCGGAAAAAGCCGGTACAAATGTTCAGTAAAGATGAGTTGGAGGACGGCGTCCCCGAGAAATTCCAAACGCTGGTTGTCGAAGTGATGACGTTGGGTCTCGTGCCCGAGGCTCGGGTGAGTTAACGCCTCTGCCAACAGCAGCGAATTTCGAAACTTGTAACCGATGCGTTGCTCTAGGGGGTTCATTATCTTAACGGGACCATCGAGGCACGATCGAGCGATGGTCACTCACTCTGATCGTATCGATCCATCGCATCCGTACCGTCGCGGAAACTACTTCTAGGCTACCGGATTCACCTCAACCGGTTCCGGATAATAGTACCCGAATAGATGCCGCTCTTTGATTAGGGCGGCTACTTTTGCCGGTACGGCCGACTCCCACCCCGTTTCACCAGCATGAATCTTGCCGAGGATATCCCTCGAAAAGATGTTCATGGTGTCAGGATCGAACCCAACGATCTGCGCGAGATAGTGGTTTTCGAGAAGGTGAGCGTACAGGTTTCGCAAGTGAAGCTCCACTTGCAGGTTAGTAGCGTTGATCCAGACATCGTTGGCCAACGGATGAGAGGAAGTCCCGAGCGAGGGCGTTGGGCAATATCCGCCACCTTGGCAATACCGATCGAACGCACTCTTCCGCATCGGATAGATATAGAGCTTGGTGTTCGCTTTGAATAATCGTCCGAAAGATTCGAGGATTCCGCCGTCCAAATGCTCGTAGTATTTTTCATTAAAGACCTCGAGCAAGTTGTTGATCCCCATGACGACTCCGACCATCTGCTTAGTGTAGCGGCGGAAATAAGAAGTCAGCCGGTAAAACTCTCGATAATTAGAAATCAGCACGTAGTTGCCGATGGCGGCGAGCGTATCGACTCGAGCCAGGAAATCCTCGTGATCGATATTCCCTGAAGCCAAAAGGTTATGCATCGTGATCTCCATTAGCACGAGGATATCGACGCCTTGCAGTGCCGGTTCTTGCAAGAATTGTGCGAGGGAGCAGCGGATCATGTCTTCGTTCACCAAGGTGACTGGTCGAAAACTTCCGCGTTCAACCAGGATCGCTTTCTTGTGGAGCACCTCGGAAGGCTGGAGCACTTCGCCTTGCGGACCAAACATCACCGCGTTGGTAAGTCCGTACTCGACGAGTTTTAGGCTCATCAGGCGATTGTCGACCCTCTCAAAAAGTGGGCCGCTAAAACCGATCATGTCCACTTCGATGCGCTCCGTGGACAAGTTGTCGGCCAGCGATTGGATGAATTTGTCTTGATCGTTGAGGTAATAGAATGCGCCGTAAATCAGATTGACCCCTATGATGGCAAGCGCTTGCTGTTGCAGGACGTTCTCCTTATCCCACATTCGGACGTGCATTACGACGTCGCTGGGCGGGGTGCACGGCTCTCCCTGAAAACGGATTCCCATCCAGCCATGGCATTCGTTGGTTCCTTTAAAGTTGCGTGCGGCGACCGTATCCGCGAAGGCAAAAAAAGTAGTCCGGTCTCCCCGAGCTTCTTTTAGTCGCTGGATCAATAAGTCGTATTCGTGATCGAGCATTTTGGCCAGACGTTCCCTGGAGACATAGCGCGCCGATTTCCCGTAGATTTCGTCGCTAAATTTCATGTCATAGGCCGAAATCGATTTCGCGATGGTGCCTGCAGCGCCTCCAGCCTGGAAAAATTGCCGGGCGACCTCTTGTCCGGCACCGATCTCTGCAAAGGTGCCGTATTTCGCTTCATCCAAATTGATGGTGAGCGCTTTACGATTCGTCGTGAGAAGTTCCGAAGACATGGCCTGGGGCTACTTTAATCAATATCGCGTTGAACGCCAACCTGTCAGCCTGTTGAAAAAAACATCCACGAACATCACGGTTGAACGATCTCGCTCTTGCGTTTTACGAAAATAGTAAGAGACTCCAGGAGATCTCATTCCGGATTGAATAATCGCTCAGCCAAAACGTACACTGCGATGGTCTGTTTTCGATCCGGGCTCTATTCTCCGCATCCATTCAGCGATTTTGCGGTGCTTCATTTACCGGTGTCTCCCCAGTTTGGTTGCCTATCTGTGTCGAATAAACTCTTCTTCCTCAATCGGTGATCTCTTTCCCCGTCTCTGAAAAGAAAGCGAGGGCGCTCCAAGAAAAGATGCAGGCTCTTGGCTGCCGGGAGAATGAGTTGGAGGAGACGTTCTTTCGGAAATCCGGAGTAACGATCTATCACCCGCCCAGCGGGGTGCGAGTCCGCTGCACCCGAGAGAGGAGCCAAGCACTTAACCGATTTTTGGCTCGGCGAATCCTAGTTGAAGAACTTGAAGCACGGCGTCTGAACAAGACGCGACATGAAGTCAAAGCGGAGGAAATCCGTCGACAAAAAGGGCGGTTCGTTCCTCCCACCATCAGAGAGCAGATGGATCGGTTTCGCATGCAGCCGATCAATCCGCATCAAACCCCTACCTCTAAGGCGATTCGGTCCCTCTTGGAGCAATGGCAGCCGCATCACGATCCCCCACGAGGGGATCGCTTGAATGCAAGCTGATCTCAGTGGTCGATCCTCTGGTGTGGGCGCCTTCTGATTTACGCAAAGGCGGCAGAATCGATCCCTAGCGATTCGATTGCGACATCGAACCGGCTTTAACCATTTCCGCCTGTTTAAGAACCGGGGAAAGCTTGGCGACCTTTTGCCTCATAATCTTTCCGGACTTAAACTTAACGGTCGCTCGAGGCGGGATTTTGAAGCTGCTGCCGGGCTGGTTCGGGTTGCGACCTACGCGCTCCCTGGTTAATCGGACCTCGAAAATGCCAAAATTCCGGAGTTCTACATCCTCTCCTCTCGCCAGGCTGTCGGTGATCAAGTCGAGTGTTCTCTGCACGACTTCAAAAACCTGATGTTGGACCAATCCGGTATCGTTACTAATCCTTACAACGATTTCCCGTTTCGTTAGGTTTGCCATTTGGAATCCTTTCGCGTGATCAATTTCCCGGGCTGATCGGCAACCCGAATACCGTCAGCGCTCGACTCGCAACTCTCGGGCGCTGAGAACCTTCCGCACTATCCATGAGAACGACGGCCAGGCAAGGGATTATCTTCTTCTCTTTGTTTCCTTTTGTCCGGCAAGAATCAGAATCTCTTTTCGTCCTCGTCTCCGATGGAGATGGCCATTTACGGTGATATACGACAAATAGCGAACGGAGACCGGCTTATTTGTCATCCGTCAGTTGGTGTTTGCGACTTCCTTCGAGTACCTCGGCCGACGTACGGAAATGCATCTTGGCGACCTTCGGCAGAATTTCGGCGCCACGACTCCTTACCAGTTCTTGGGCGACTGCTTTCACATTGGCGGAGACGCCCTTCGGCAACAGAATCCCGAGCTGTTTACCTTTATTTTCAAGCCAGGAGACGAATTTTTCTCGAGCCAGAATTGAAGCAGCGGCGACTGCCACATCCGCCTCTGCCTTCGTTTGCTGTTCGATCTGGATTCGTCGTCCGGCATCGAGCAGGGAACGCAGAATTACCCGCTCATTAGCGAATTTATCGGAAAGCGAACGGTTGCAGTCGGGCCGCTCCTTCAGCAGATTCTCGATCACCCGGGCGTGTCCCCAGCCAAGCAAATCGTTCAAATTCCCGAAGCGGGCATAGAGCTCATTATAACGTTCCGGGCCGATAAGTACTACGTTGTGCGTCATACCCGGAGTATGCCGAATCGATTCTGCGAGTACTTTGATTCGCTGGTCGGAACCGATACGTTTACTATCCATCACACCGAGATCTAAGACTCTTCGAGCGATCTCGCGGTCGACATAGGCGCCCGCGATCACCAGCGGGCCAAAGAAATCGCCTTTGCCGCTTTCATCTACGCCAAAGTGAGGCTCGAACATTTGTGGCTGGAGGATTTCCTCGTAGCCCAGGCGAACTTCCCCCGTAACGAACGGCTCGAGCTGGAAGCGAACGAAATCTTCCGTCTCTTTTCCTTGGATCACGACCTTGGGTCCCTTTTCAAACACCGCAACCGTCAGTTTACCTTTCTGAGCGAAGAAGATCATGTAAGGTCGTTCTTTGAACTCGAAATTCTGCTCCAACAGGAGAGCTCGAAGTTTTTCCGTTTGTTCGGTGGTGAGAGCGGACGAGTACGCGTTCACTCTTTCAGAATGAGACAGTTCGGTTTGGAAAGCACGGAGTTTCGCGCGCTGCTTATTGCCTGGTACCAGCGCGAGGGACGAAAGCTGCCTTGGCGTGAATCCGCGGACCCCTACCGAATCCTCGTATCCGAGCTCATGCTTCAACAGACCCAGGTTACTACCGTTCTCGACTACTATCGCCGGTGGCTTTCCCGGTTTCCCACTTTGGCCATGTTGGCCGCTGCCGATGAGCAAGAAGTTTTGCGAGCGTGGCAAGGTTTAGGATATTACAATCGGGCGAGAAATCTCCACCGCTGCGCTCAGCAAGTCATTGAGAGCAGAACCGGCCGACTCCCCGAGACCGTTGCTGACTTGGTGTTACTTCCCGGGATTGGACGCTACACCGCCGGAGCCATCGTCAGTTTTGCTTTCAATAAACCCGCACCGATCTTGGACGCCAACGTGACTCGCGTGCTAGCCCGATTGATCAATCTGCAAACGAACGTCGAAACGGCGGCCGGGAAACGAATCCTTTGGGATCTGGCGGAAAATCTAGTCAAGGATGAAGAACCGAGGCTCTTCAATTCCGCCATCATGGAGCTGGGCGCCCTGCTCTGTTCACCTCGAAATCCTCGTTGCGTTCTGTGCCCAGTCCAAAGTTTCTGCCGCGCGATAGACCCCGACTCGCTTCCTCGAAAACGCCCGCGGCCCGCGACCCAAAGAATCCAAGAAAATTATTGGTGGATTCAGCGGGGCGAACACATCTTGCTGCGGCGGGCGTCGGGGAGACGTTGGAAAGGACTGTGGACTCTGCCACCCGCTGCCGAAATTCGAGAGAGCCAGGTAGCGCTGTTCCAAATGCACCATCCGATCACGAAATATATCGTCTCCCTAAACGTTTTCCTGGGTGCGGTCCCGGAGCGGCTTCGGGAAGACTTGAGCTGGCAGACCGTTGCCTCGCTGTGCGATCTGCCGATGCCGTCCCCACATCGGCGTGCAGCGGAGGCGATTCTACAGATCAAGAAATCTTCAAATCCGTAGTGGACCGTACCAGTGAGCCAAATGGTGATAACAGGTTACAAATGAAAATAATAAACAGCGATTTGGCATCTTTCGTTTGGAATTTGTCATTCACGATCCATCGCTGGAATGCCGGGATAATTGTTCACAGCTCATTTAGATGAGGCTCATTTGCACTTGATTAGGGCGGGGGAGACCAGCGAGTTTTGCGAACGGTATTATGCACACTTTGATTTTGCCCTACCAACAACCTGATGCAGAGGGTCATTTCGGCTCCTTCGGAGGTGTTTTTGTTCCGGAGACCCTCATGCCGGCGATCGAGCAACTGGGAGCCGAGTACGCCAGGGCGAAAAACGATCCGGAGTTTTCTTGGAAACTAGATGAATTGCTGCGCACTTTTTGTGGTCGCCCCACTCCTTTGTACTTTGCGGAACGGCTTACCAAGGCCTTAGGCGGCCCGCGCATCTATCTGAAGCGTGAAGATTTGCTGCACACCGGAGCGCATAAAATCAATAATGCTGTAGGGCAGGCACTGCTGGCGGTTCGAATGGGCAAGCGAAGACTGATTGCGGAGACCGGAGCGGGTCAACACGGCGTCGCGACAGCGACGGTAGCTGCTCGGTTCGGTCTCGAATGCGTCGTCTATATGGGAAAAGTGGACATGGAACGACAAGCTCTCAATGTAGCTCGCATGGAGTTTCTGGGTGCAACCGTGGTTCCTGTTACCGCCGGCCAGGCTACACTGAAAGAGGCGATCAACGAGGCCATGCGAGACTGGGTCACCAACGTTCGAACTACGCATTATCTTTTAGGAACCGCGTATGGTCCGCATCCTTATCCAATGATGGTAAGAGACTTTCATCGGGTAATCGGCGAAGAAACAAAACGGCAAATCTTGGCGGTCGAAGAAAAGCTGCCAGATCTCTTGGTCGCGTGTGTGGGTGGTGGCAGTAATGCGATCGGATTGTTTTATCCTTTTTTAGAAGATGAAAACGTTCGAATGGTAGGAGTGGAAGCCGGTGGCCGAGGCATACGACCCGGAGAGCACGCCGCGAGATTTCAAGGGGGGCGCCTTGGTGTGTTGCAAGGCACCAAGACGTTTTTATTGTGTGATGAAGATGGGCAGATCCAGGGAACGCATTCGGTCTCGGCCGGGCTTGACTATGCCGCAGTTGGTCCAGAGCACAGCTATCTGCGCGAAATCGGTCGCGTCGAGTATTCTTACGCGACGGACGACGAGGCGTTGGCCGCGTTCCAGCTCCTGGCCAAGACAGAAGGCATACTGGCAGCACTGGAGTCAACTCACGCCCTGGCTTACATAACTAAACACGCATCCGAATTTTCCCCGAGTCATGTGGTCGTTATCAATTTATCCGGACGAGGAGACAAAGATGTGCAACAACTTGCTCGTTTTCTTCAAACGAAAACGTGAAAGAGCCTGTTATTATCGGCCGTTTTTAGGTCCCCGGGCGTCTGCGCTTTCTCGGCGGGAGTACGGTTCATTGATGGTTCGTTTGCTCCTGTGATCAGGATACCCCGAGAGATTCCGTTAATGGTTCTTTCGAACGCTGTGCTGTTTCCGCACTCGCTCTTGCCGCTTCATATTTTTGAGAACCGTTATCGCCAGATGCTGGCGCATTGTCTGGACGGCCACCGCATGTTCTCGGTGGCGCTGATGCGTGATGGGATCACAGAGCCCGACTCACTGGAGGATATTTGGCCAGTCGCGGGGGTCGGGCTAATTCGCGCCTGTGTTGGGAACGATGATGGAACCTCCAACTTGGTCTTGCAGGGACTTGCCAGGGTAAAATTGGTCGACCTGTCGCAGGAGCAACCATTTCGAATTGCGGAGGTCGAACTGCTGCAACCGAATCGGGGAAACCTAATCGAAGCCGAAGCGCTCTGTGTCAAAGTGAAGGAACTGTGCTCACAGGTTCAAAAATTAGGTGTACGCCTGCCGGTGAACTTGATGGAGCAGATGCAACACATCGACGATCCTGAGGTTTTGTCGGACGTGGTATCGGCTGCTTTTATCAGTGAGCCGAACTCGCGCCAACAGCTTCTGGAAACCGGCGCTGTTCCAGATCGTTTACGCTTGTTGATTCAGTTATTGCGCAGCCAGGTAAGTTAGTGCGCCACTATCCGAATGATAGATTTGATGCCGTAGCCAGCTCCTAGCTGCCCACCGCAAAATGGGTTGTCATTCGGCAGCGAATGAATTAATCCTCATTCACGCATTCTCTTATGAGCCGCCACCAAATATTCGCATGTCTTGCCGCTGTAATCTTAGCGCTAGTTTCTTGCGACTCGAATCCGGGGACTCAAACGAAAAAAAGTGCCGGGCACGGACCTGTTCCGACACCACCTGCCGTAACCGTGATGCCAACGGCGACACCCACTCCGGTCCTCGTCCCGACGCCGACTCCGGCGCCGGATGTGAGCAATGTACCGAACCCAGCGGCAACTCCGAGTGCCCAGCCGGAAAACTATCCGACGGCCACAAAAGTGCCGGGCAAACCGGGACGGGTGATAAGTCCCTATGCTCCCAACGCAGGCGAGGTCGATGTTTCTGGTTACCCTCCTGGTGCGGAGGTACGCGATCCTTATACCAACAAGATCTTCCTGGTCCCTTAGTGCACCGATCGTATAGTGGGCACACCGGTATTGACGGAATAGATTGCTGTTGGGCAAGTCCTATAAAGGATGCATAAATGCGTCCTTTTTTCGCAACTCGACTTCATGTATTTCAAAATATGGACGAGTTGACAATCGGCGTAGTTGGCGTGGGCCTAATCGGTGGTTCGATTGCACTCGGTGCTCAGAAGGCCGGATTTTCGGTCGTAGCCTATGACCGGCACGACACTCCTGCCGAGTCGAACTTGGGAGCCGTGATCCGGTGGGCAGACACGATAAAGGACGTTGCTTCGGCAAGTGACCTCATTTTTGTCGCCACACCGATCTCCACAACACTCGCAGCGGCCGAAGCGCTGTTGAGCCATCTCAAGCCCCATACGATTGTCTCAGAGGTGGCGAGCACAAAATCGTCGATCGCACCAGAGCTTGCTCGAATGCTATCGTCTCGCTGCAGATACATTCCCAGCCATCCGATGGCCGGCTCCGAACGTTCCGGATGGCAGTCGGCCAATCGCGAACTCTTTGAGGGAGCGGTGACCGTGGTTTGCGACGATTTCTGTGAGGACCCGGGGGCAATAACCGTTGTACGAAGTTTCTGGGAACGGCTAGGGAGCACCACTCTTGTGCTCGACGTGGCGACCCATGATCGGTTAGTTGCAGCTGTCAGTCACTTACCGCATCTGCTGGCAGCGTTGCTGGTCGCAGATGTAAGCGACTCGGCCGAACAGGCCCTGCAAGTTGCCGGCCGCGGTTTTCGCGACCTGACTCGGATTGCATCTGGAGATCCTTCTCTTTGGACCGAAATCTTGCTTGCGAATCGAGCCGAGCTGCTCAATCACTTGCTGAGATTTCGCGGCCAGATCGATGAAGGAATTCAACTGCTGCAGAGAAACGACGCGAAAAACTTGCAAGCGCTTCTGAACGCGGCGAAAAGGAACCGCGACAAATTGTCCGGATAAGGAACTATGGCCAGCTTAAACGTTTTTCGGGCTCCACAAATAGAAGCGGAAATAGTTGTCCCCGGTGACAAAAGCATCTCTCACCGCGCAGTACTTCTCGCAGCAATTTCCAACGGCACCTGCGTTATCAAGGGATTCCTCTCGAGCCAAGATTGCCAATGCACGGTCCAGGCTATGCGTTCGCTCGGCATCCTCATCGATCAGCCGAATGAGACCTCTTTGATGGTGCACGGCCAGCGCGGTAAATTCCAACCCTCTTCAGAACCGATCGATTGCGGGAATTCAGGAACCTTGATGCGGCTGATGTGCGGATTGGCTGCCACGCAGCCGTTTGAGACTGTCTTAATTGGAGACGCATCGCTCTCTTCTCGACCGATGCGTCGCGTGATTGAGCCTCTCACTCTCATGGGTGCATCGATCGAAGCGACCGAAAGCGGTACCGCGCCATTGAAGGTCAGAGGTGGAAGTCTTTATCCCGTGACCTATGAACTGCCGGTGGCGAGCGCTCAAGTGAAAAGCGCAATCTTGTTGGCGGCACTCGGCGCTCCCGGAAAGACCGTGATTATCGAACCCATTCCGTCTCGCGATCATACCGAGCGCATTTTGAATTATTTCTTGATCGAAACGAAGCGGGAAACGTCTCCGCGGGGACAGGCAATTTCTATTTATGGCGAACAAATTGCTGAGTCGCGCGACTTCTCCGTTCCGGGCGATTTCTCTAGTGCGGCTTTCTGGATGGTCGCTGCTGCTGCTCAGGAAGGATCCAGCCTTTTGGTGCGAGATGTCGGTTTGAATGAAACTAGAACTGGCGCTTTGGCCGTTTTATTGAGAATGGGCGCACATGTTCGTGAAGTAGTTCAGGATACCGAAAAAGGTGAGCCGCGCGGTGAGATCCACATTCAAGGCACGCGCCTCCACGGAACGGTGATCAGCGGACAAGAAATCCCCAATCTCATCGACGAGATCCCGATTTTGGCTGTCGCCGGTGCCCTGGCCCAAGGCAAGACAATCATTCGGGATGCGCATGAATTACGCGTCAAAGAGACGGATCGGCTGGCAGCGATCGCTGCCAATCTCACCGAAATGGGAGTGGATGTCGTCGAAACAGAGGATGGATTGGAAATTAACGGGGGAGCCCCACTAATGGGTGGCCGGCTGAAGAGCTACGGAGATCATCGCATCGCGATGGCTTTCGCGATCGCTGGTATGTTCGCCGACGCCGAGACGGTGATTGATGATACCGATTGTATTGCGACTTCGTATCCTGGATTCGAACAGCAGCTTGCGGCTTTCCTGGACCCATCTCATGAGCAACCGACGCCAGTGATTAACCCGGCCGGAGTCATTGAAAAACATTGAACGAAAGATCCGGTTTTTCGGTAATTGCCATTGATGGACCGGCCGCCTCCGGGAAAAGCAGCGTGGCTAGACTGCTAGCTAGCCACTTGGGCTTTTCCTATGTGAATAGCGGCTTGATGTACCGGTCGGCAGCGTGGCTGGCTCACCTCCGACGGGTCAATCCGGATCACACCGACGCGGTCTGGCAAGCACTTCAAAGTGCCCAACTAGACTTTGGACTAGAAAAGAAGGAGTTATTCGTACGCATTGATGGCGTGAATCCCGAAGCTCACCTGAAAGAAGAGGTCGTAAATCGGACCGTCTCAGCCGTGGCTACTATCTCCGAAGTCCGCGAATTTTTCTCTGATCACCTTCGGAAATTTTCGGCGCTCGATAATGTCGTCATTGAAGGACGTGACATTGGGTCGGTTGTTTTTCCGAAGACGCCCTTCAAATTCTATATCGACGCTTCTCCCGAAATCCGAGCGCGTCGTCGCGCCGCTCAGGGATTAAAGGATAGCCCCGCTCATCGTGACCGGATTGATTCCTCCCGGCGTTCCTCACCACTAATCGTTGCCGACGACGCGGAGGTGATTGACACCTCATCATTAACTATCGATCGCGTGGTTAAAGATATTGTGACCCGTTTACAAAGAAAGGGGTTGGCTTCCGCATTGAACGTGAATTTATGACTCCTCTCTATTGGGTTGGCTACACCTTATGTAACCTGATTGGTAAACTGGCGTTCGACTTTCGGGTCTACGGTCGCGAGAATCTTATCGAGGAAGGGGCCGCGATCCTCGCTTCGAATCATCAAAGTTACCTGGATCCGCCATGTATTGGAATGGCACACCGCAATGATATTTATTATCTCGCTCGCAGCACGCTCTACCAGCGACCGGTGATCGGGCCCTTATTGAAACGATTGAACACCGTTCCCGTCGATCGAGACCGCGGGGATGTGAGTTCGATCAAAGCAATCATCCGACTTTTGCGAGCTGGTCATCGTGTAATCATTTTTCCGGAAGGTACCAGGTCTACCGACGGGAAGTTGCAGCCGGCCCGCGCTGGCTTGGGAATGATCATCGCCAAAACGTTAGCGCCGGTTGTTCCGATCCGAGTATTTGGGAGTTTCGACGCGCTTCCGCGGACCGGTGGCATTAAACTTAAGCCGGTTTCCGTTGTTGTCGGGAAACCGATACGATTCAGCGAAGATGATCTGAAAGGCGACCGTGAAGTCTACCAGGCCTTGAGCAATCGCGTGATGGAGAGGATCGCCAGCCTAGAATTGCCAGCTGGCGCACGCTAATTTCGTGTCCCTAACACCTCGGCATTCGTTCTCGAACAGAACCGTAACCTCGCTGGCGCAACGCCACGTTTCACCGTTCTTGAGTTCGGCGCTGGATGGTAATTCTCTTAACCCGCGCATCGTCATTCGGGCTAAAGCTCATTACCTCGGGATCGCCGGTCAATGCGTTATGAACAATGCGCCGGTCGTAAGAGTTCATCGGCTCTAACTTTACCGGCCGTCCGGTGGCTCGCACGGTTTCGGCGATTTGTTTTACTCTTTGCCGGAGCTTATCATCGCGCATGGCCCGCCAATGGCCGACATCGACTTGAACCCTTGGAGCGTTCCGATCTTGGGACTGCAAAATCCGATTCAGAAGAAATTGCAGGTCTTCCAATGTCTCCCCGTGGGGTCCGATCAAAGCTTCGTTTTCGGCAGTAAAGACCTGCAGCTGCTTACCGGTCTCGGTCTCAATCTCCTGAATATCGACAACAAATCCCAGATGACCGAGCATGGTATCAAGGATCTCTCTAGCATCCATAGGAGGGACTACACCTAGATTTATTAACGGTAAGTCTTCTTTTTAGCAACTGCCGGCGCTGGGGTTGGCTTGGTTAGAGGAGCATCGAACTGGTTGCGAGTCAGGTAGGTCTGAATAATTAAGAACAGATTTTGGACCGTATAATAAAGCGAAAGAGCCGATGCAAAATTGTAGCAAATAGCCAGGAAAACGACCGGCATAATCATGAGAATCCTTTGTTGCGAAGGATCGCCAGTCTTTGGAGTAATTCGTAGCTGCCAAAGCTGGGTTGCCGCCATGATTAGCGGAAGGATGTTAATCGGAAATCCAAACACGTGAGCAATCGTGTCCGGTTGGGAAAGATCCTGGACCCACAAAAATGAGCTGTTCCGCAGTTCGACCGCAGAGCCGAGCATCGTGTAAAATCCGAAAAAGATCGGGATCTGAATGAGCATCGGCAGGCAGCCGGTGAACGGATTGATCTTGTACTCTTTGTACAATTTCATCATCTCCTGATTCATCCGCTGCGGGTCATCCTTGTACTTGGCCTTTAGCTCGTTCATCACCGGCGAGAGCTTGGCCATGCGGCGCATGCTCTTCGTCGTGTAGTTCTGGAGAGGCCAGAGCATAAGCCGGATGATGAGGGTCATCACGATGATCGCCAACGCATAGCTCCCCACGAAAGAGTGAAGAGTATCCATGCCGATCAGCAGAATCTGACTGATCGGAGCGAACAGTCCGAAATCCATCACCGCCGCAAGATCTCCCGGTAGTTTGGACAGGCGACTGTACTCCTTGGGTCCCGTGTAGAGCGTGAAATCAATTTTCTTGGTCTCACCGGGCTCAAGCGTAAAGCCGGGTATACCCAGCGCACCTCGGATCGTTTGCGTCGCTGGTTGGCCACTCGCTCCAATGATCTGGTCCGGCTTGGCCCAAACTTGTGATCCAATCTTATCTGGGGACTGAAGGATGGTTACAAAATATTGATCTGCAACCCCTGCCCACATGATGTGGTCCGCCGCTTCGGTGTAGATCTCTTTCGACCCCGACGTCTGAATAAAGAAAAGAATACTCGACGGCTTAAACCAGTTTACATCGATCTGCCGAAATTTACCGTCTGTGTACCAATCAAACTTGGTATATGTAGACCGGTCCGAAAGATGAATGGGCTGCGCGCTCCCTGTGCTGACAAAGAAACCCGGTGTCTTAAATTCGCCCGATCCGGTATTTTCCAGAGAAACGGTTAGTTTGGCCTCGTACTCGTCCGGAAGCCCGGCGGCTTTTCCTACAGTATAGACCTTGGTAATCTTTATTTCGTTGGTGAGCTGGCGGGTAAGCGTCGCCGTGCCCGCGGATTCGTCGACAGACAACTCGTATCCGTTATCGGACCAATCGTTTGGGTTCTGAGTCAGCGCACCAATCGCCGGTGCATCATCAGTATTCAGACGGACGGGAGTATCTTTCTCAGCTTTGTGGCCGAGAAGGATCACGTTATCCAAGCCTCCCCGCAGATTCGAAAATTGAAACTCCGCCACCGGGCTCTTCAAGCTGCCCTTCTTTTCAGGTACGGAGGGGGCGGGCGGGCTTATTTCCGCGGCGTTCGGAGTTGGCGAAGCGGTCGCTGTCGGCAAGGCCGACGGTTGTGTCCTCGCCAGGGCTTGCTGAGCCTCTGCTTGCGCTCGCACCCTCGCCGCATCTTGCTGGCCCCAGTAAATTGATAAAAGGAGACCGACTGTTGCCAGTGAAACTGCTATCCAAGTGGTGCGATCGCGACTCATGCCTAATTCTTTATCTGGTGATTCTTCTGTAGACGCTCAGGAACCGGATCGTAACCCGACCCTCCCCAGGGATGACAGCGGGCCAACCGTTTCAGCCCAAGCCATCCTCCCAAAATTATCCCGTGCGCTTCGACCGCCTGCACGAAGTACTCTGAGCAGGTCGGAGCAAATCGGCAGCCGGTTCCCGGCCCACCAGTGAGCGCCGCCAAAAAAGGCGAGAGCGTCAGTTTATAAATTTTCAAGAGCAGTTTAAGGATCGATACCATGGCATTCCGCCTTCAGATTTGGTTGTCTGCCCGGTCGAGCGGATTCGGCGCTAAAATAGAAGCTCGATCGGCTAGTCGCAACCAGTCTCGCTCAAGTTGGTGAAAAGTGGCCTCCGCCGCGGAAACTCGAGCTACGGTCACGATCCAAATTCCGGAAATTAGCCGATGTTGGTTTAACCGAAAAATTTCCCGGAGCCGGCGCCGCACGCGATTGCGAATTACTGCGTCACCTAGTCGGCGGGTTGTGATAATTCCAAGTCGAGCCGCACCCGCACCTGCCCGATGCAATGTCCCCAAAGTTACGTGTCGTCCGATCCAGGATTTACCGTCTTTCTTGACCAGCGCGAATTCGACAGTTCGAGTTAATCGAGAAGCTTTGGGAAACTTAAAACGATCCCGCGCCCCGGGCGCCATAGAGCTAGGCCTGAGTATGTCGCGCGTAGTGGTTTTCTGCTCCGACTGGCAGCAGGCGCTTCCGACCGCGCTGGCGACGTCGAGCGAGAGTCGCTCTCCCGCCTTTACTTTTCATCCGGGCACGAAAACCGTGCTGACGCTTTCTAGTGCGCTTGGAAGGTTGATAAGTTCGTTTCATGGCAACATCTCCTGGATCCTAGGAGTCGGGAAGGATAGTCGGAGTGCCTCGGATGTCAAATCACTGAAATGAACGGAAAAATTGATCGATTGACTGTTTTGGGACAGCATCTCGGATTCCCTATGGAACCGGTGACAGATACGATTCGACAGCTTGAGCAAGGCGGCGCTAGGCTGATCAGCGCGCAGGAGCTGGCGAGCAAGCTCGAAGAAAACCGACCGCTCCGAGTTAAACTCGGCGTTGATCCCACAGCTCCAGATCTCCATCTTGGCCATTCGGTGGGGTTGTCAAAGTTGCGCCAGTTCCAGGAACTGGGTCATCGCGCGATTCTGGTGATTGGGGATTTTACCACGATGGTAGGTGATCCGACGGGGCGGTCTTCGACTCGGCCGATGCTCAGCCACGACGAGGTAATGGCAAATGCGGAGACATACAAAACGCAAGCTTTCAAGATTCTTGATCCCGATCAAACGGAGATAGTCTTTAATGGGGCCTGGTTCGCCAAAATGACCTTCATGGAAATCATTCGCCTCAATAGCCTGGTGACTCTCCAGCAAATGTTGCAACGCGAGGATTTCAAAAGTCGGATCGATCAAGCTGTCCCGGTGTTCCTGCACGAATTGCAGTATCCAATCATGCAGGGATGGGACTCGGTCATGATTGCCGCGGATGTCGAGTTGGGCGGCACCGATCAGCTTTTTAATATCCTGGTTGGCCGGGACCTTCAAAAGGCGCATCAGCAATCGCAGCAAGTTGCTTGCCTCTTGCCGATTTTAGAAGGTCTCGATGGTGTCCAAAAGATGAGTAAAAGCCTCGGGAATTACATCGGTCTCACTGAGCCGGCCCCTTCGATGTTTGGCAAGGTCATGAGCATTTCTGATGAATTGATGGCTCGTTATTATCAGGTTCTGTTTGGCGAGGTGGTGCCGCCAGGTCATCCGATGGAAGCCAAAAAAATGCTCGCTTCCAAAATCGTTGCTCGCTTTCACGACCAGACCTCTGCCCGGGCTGCGCTCCAAGAGTTTAATCTGAGATTTGCGAAAAAAGATTTGGCCGCGGTCGACCTCCCAGAGGTGTCACTTCAGCTTCTTGGTGAAGACTTGCTTTCGGCAGTCGTTGTCGCATATGACCGGGGGTTTCAAGTTGCTAGGTCGCGGGCCGAAGCCCGCCGGTTGATTGAGCAGGGAAGCGTGCAATGGCTCGGCGACAAGATCACCGATCCCAAAGCAAAGCCTGCCTTTCAGGCGGGCGGCGTCTTGAAACTGGATAAGACGCGCGCGGTCCGCCTCAAAGAATAGCCAATTTGCTATCGGCTATTGGCTATTTGCTATTTCTTCAGGCCTCTCCGCCTTTTCCCTTGCCGAGCAGCTCTTCGACCGACTTTCGTTTGCGAAGACGCAGGAGATTGTTCCAGGTTTTTCGGATGGTTCCGCCTACCGAGAGATATTGTTCGCTGAGTCGGTTCTCTTTCACGATCTGCTCCACAACTCCTGCCACCGAAAAATTGGTCGTTTCCAGGACGGTATAGGCAGTTCCGATTGCGGCGTAGTGGTGCGCGTCGCTGGCGGCGGTCATCGCCAGTCCCTGGTCCAGAGCGTAGTCGAAGGCCATGCGGTTATAGCGTTTGAATGTAGTGGCGGCGTTGAAGACTTCGATAGCATCAATTTTTAGTGTCTTCAGAGCGTTTTCTCGGATTCCGGCCCTAAAAATGTCATAAGGATGAGGAGGGATGGCCACCCCGCCGGCCTCGTGGATAAGATGACACACTTCAACCGCGGGCCGGCCTTTGAGGTTTGGCAGTTCCGCGCCGATACAAAGAAGATGGCCTTCCGCGGTCGTGACCTCCACCCCGGGTACGATCAAGAAATTATCGACCGGTAAGCCGTCGGGTCGCATGAACCCCTTGTCGATCAGATACTTGACGGCATCGCAAGTGTTATGGTCAGTAATCGCGAAACCATCGAGACCTTTGGCCCGCGCGGCTTCAATCAATTGCTCCGGGCTGCTAACTCCGTCGCCAGAAAAAAAGGAGTGACAGTGGAGGTCGATCTTGATGGCCATGAGGCGAGCTTAAGTAAGCCGGAAAGCGCAGAGTGTAAACGGCAAAGCAGGCCCCCACACCCTGCCGGTGTTAAGGGGAAGATAGGAAAAAAGCAACCGCCATCACAATGGGCGAGAGCGGTAAAATCAGTGGGAACGGGGGAAGCCAAAAGCAGCGTTTCAGCTTCCTAAGTAGGTAGCTTAGCGCCAAACCGCAGCCCAAAAGAATCGGATAAGCCAAGACCAAAAGGAGCTGCCAACTTTCTCTGATCGTCCTCAATGTCCATTGAGTCGGCTGGTCCTGAAACGCAAGCCAAAACAAAAAGATCAGCCCCCACGGAACGAGGCAAATACAGAAAAGAGCGTACTTGGGTCTCTCGGCCGACAATAACCGCTACTTTGGATGACATTTCTCAGGGGGCGGCAAACCGATATCGCCAAATTTAGTCAGCTTAAGGCTGCTTGCGAGGCAGAAATATGTTATGGATAGGGCATGCCGGAGTCACCCGTCATATCACATTACGTGCGTCCAATTCCGGGATTGCTTCCCGCGGTTGGGTTCAAAGAATGGGCGTTGGTGTGTGATTCGATGCTACGCGGAGAGACCAGCCTGATTTTCCGTAAGGGCGGGATCGCCGAAGGAAGAGAAGGCTTTCGGTTCAAACATTCTCAATTCTTTCTGTTTCCGACATATTTCCATGAGCAAATCGCTCGGACTCGGCTGGATCCGGTGAGAAATTTGGAGCCCCAGTCGGATACAATCGTCATCGAAGTATTCGCTTATCTGGAATTCACACTTTGGATTTCAGATCTTCAAGCCATCGAGCCGCTTTCCGAGTTTCACATCCTTCGCCCCGAGCTACTCGAGCAGCGGTTTAATCAAGACGATGAGAAGGGCCTTCACCTGGGTTTCGTTCGAATTTTTCGAGTAATTCCAAGTTGGCCCCTGGCGCTACAGCGCTCCTATGCAGGCTGTCGATCTTGGGTCGATCTACCGGCTCCTTCACCTGATCTGGTCTGTCGCCCCGTTCTCACCGATGAGGAGCATGAGCGACGCCGTGAATGTGTGGAATCACTCCAGCGATAGCCGGCGCCTGGCTGAACAATCAAAGTCACGCAAGTGATGCGCTTGATCGATTACATAGTCAGCAGTTGAAGTCGGTTCGAAATCGCAGCCAGCCGGTCCCGAACTCTTTTGATATTCGCCGAGCTGCTATATACCGTTAGTTGCCGATTCAATTTGTCGAAGATCGGCTTGTCGTCGTCCAACTTCTTTTTAACGCCGGTGACGAATTCCTGGAATGCTTTCTTCGCCTCCTCATCGTTGTCCATCGCTTTCAGAATGTCGGATCCAACGTAACGGCTGCGAACGTCGTTAAACTCTTCGACAAAACTGGTTGCATCATCGCAGAACTTATCCGCCGCTTTTACTATATCCTGATCTCCTTTGGCGGAATCGATTGTTGTACCCAATGTTTGAATCGCCGTGAAATACGCATTCCAAGGCTTTTGATATGCCTCCAGTACGGCTTTCTGGTCCGCGTCGAAAGCGCTAGCGGTCCAAGGACAAAGGACCAGCAGCAACGCAAAGGTATGTCTGGGAAGTTTTCGTAGAAAGTAACGGCTCATAGAATTGCACGAAATTCGAAGCGCAACGTTGGGTGAGAGGGCCATCGAGATCAACGAAATTTTCAGAATTACATATCTGCCATTTTTCCGGTTTGGAAAATGGATGGTTCCCTATTTGCGCAGCGCAGAGCTTAGAAGCAAATAATTTCCGACGGTCGTCCATTCGGGTGAGGAGATCGATTGTTCTCCTCGCGCCAGGTAAAAACCGGTGGAAGATCCACCATCCAGATTGAGCGCGGTGACGATCGGCCCATTTTGTAGTAGTTCGGGCAAGGTCAGTATTTCTGCTAGTTCCGCCAGAGTGACCGACCGGCAGATCCCGACTCCCCAATTGCCGCCGCGGGTTACAAAAACGAATGTCCGAGGCGCATTACGCCCGTTGTTCAGGCCAGAAACGATACTGCCGCTCTCCACCAAAAAAGGTCCGCATTGGATCGCGTCGGAAACGCCTGCAGTATCAGAAAAGTGCTGTACTCGCACTAGGCTCGGCTTTTGCTTTCGTACGAAGAAAACACCTGACAGGAGTTTCGCTCTTTCCTGACGATGCACTAGTTTTCCTTCACTAATGAGCAGTCCGACTGGTGTCAGATCCGGTTGGAAATAGCCGCCGTTCACTCCAGCGAGCGCTTCAGATTTCGAGACCGCCTCTTGCACGCTGGAAAACCGCCGATCGGTGTTGTTGAGTACTTTGAACTGAAGTTCAGGTGACCGACCGGTCACGACCTGAATCTTGGCGTCCGTCGACCCGTTGCTCACTGTGACAACGAACACCCGGGACGATCCGGCATTCGATTCTTCCCGATTGGTCACTTTCCATCCAGCTAATGTAACGGTGGGAATGAGGAAAGCGACGAGCAAGCAGATGCGCATAGGAAGAATAGCAAATAGCAGAGAGTAAAGAAAACAGCGAACCGAACTAATGGTGCCACTCCATCACTTGCTGCTCAGCTGCTTCCGCCCGGTGGCTAGAAGCGTCTGGAAAAATGGGCTTTCTGTTTCGCGCGAAACCACTCGAACTTCGGTGTCGAGAAATCCGGCCTTCTGCAAGGCATAAGAAAGCTCTACCTCGCTAAAGCCGAGCCACACGTCGGCATATAGCTCTCGCGCTTGTTCGAAGGTATGCGCCAAAAGGTCCAGAATAAGAATACGTCCGCCCGGTCGCAAAAGACGGTATGCGGCTTCAATGGCGTGTGCAGGGTTAATCGCGTGGTGCAGCGCTTGACTCAGAATAGCAAGGTCGATCGTTCCGGCAGCAATCGGCGGGTTTTCAATGTCGCCCAACCGGTATTCAAGATTTGAAAAGCCGTGGTCGCGCGCTAGTTGAGAGCCGAATTCAACCATCTTTTCCGATAGGTCTACGGCTATCACGCTTTTCGCTCGGCGAGCGAGCAGTTGGGCCAAAGTGCCTTCGCCTGCCCCCAGATCAGCGATATCTACTTCAGGCAACAGGGTCAGGAGCAGATGAGACAATGCTTGCCAGGATCGGCCAGGGCAGTGACTGCGCCCAAACTTACCGGCCAGATGATTAAAATATTCCCTCGCTCGGTCGCTTCGCTTGGTTAATACATGTTCGCGCCCGGAGCGATCTGTCTTCGCTTCCGGCATTTCCCGGGCCGCAAGTGCCACGAGCTGTTTTAGTTCTGGCTGCGGTATGGGCGTCTGCTCATTCCAGCTGTAAAAGATATTTTTACCAACCCGCCGGTTGTGAACTAAGCCAGCTCTCTTCAGCTGGGCCAAATGCGTTGAGATTCGCGACTGTCCCATTCCTAAAATCTCTTGGATCTCTGCTACAGAGAGTTCGCCGGGCTCGAGAAGGTATAGGAGACGGGTTCGAGTGGGGTCTGCTAAAAGGCGCAATAAATTCAGCGTTGACGACATCGAAAAGCGCGAGATATATCAGGATATCATGATCGGTCAATATACGCCTCGTTCTCGCCTTGTCATCTCCCTACATCATTGACCATATCCAATCCTATTCTATGTCGCGTCGTTATATATTCTCTTCTGAATCGGTGACTGAAGGTCACCCAGACAAAGTCTGTGATACCATCTCGGACACTATTTTGGATGCCTGTCTGGCGCAGGACCCAAATAGCCGAGTGGCATGCGAAACGCTCGCAAAGGGAAATCTAGTAGTTGTTGCAGGCGAAATCACGACGAACGCTAGATTCGATTACATCGAGGAGATTCGATCCGCGATTCGCGAAATCGGGTATGTCCACGATGAATCGCTTTTCCATGCTGATACCTGCCTGGTCGTTCAAGCTTTGAGCCGTCAGTCCCGCGATATCGCTCAAGGTGTGGACGCAAAACCGGCTGACGGCAAAGAGACCGACGAACAAGGAGCAGGCGACCAGGGACTGATGTTCGGCTTCGCGGTGAAGGAGACTCCTGAGCTAATGCCGGCACCAATTCAACTGAGTCATAAATTGGGGAGAGAATTGACGAGACTGCGCAAGAGTGGCGAGCTGCCTTGGCTCCGACCCGACGCGAAAACGCAGGTGTCCGTAGAATACGAAGGATTTCGCCCGATTCGCGTCGATGCCGTAGTAATCTCAACTCAGCATGCTCCTGACGTTAAACATAAAGAGATTCGGGAAACCATCATTGAGCGAGTGATTCGACAGGTGGTACCGGCGGAGTTGATCGATTCGCAAACGCGTTATCTCATCAATCCTACCGGCCGATTCGTGATTGGTGGCCCGGAAGGGGACTCTGGTCTGACCGGAAGAAAAATTATAGTCGATACCTACGGTGGAATGGGTCGCCACGGTGGCGGCGCGTTTTCCGGCAAAGATCCCTCGAAAGTAGACCGATCCGCAGCGTACATGGGGCGATACGTAGCTAAGAACGTCGTTGCGGCCGGTTTGGCGGATCGATGTGAAGTCCAGTTCGCTTACGCCATAGGTTACCCCGATCCGGTCAGCCTATGCGTTAACACGTTTGGGACCTCCCAAGTAGAAGAATCAAAAATCGAGGATGCCGTGCGAGAGGTGTTCAACTTTAAGCCGGCAGCCATCATCAACCAACTCAAGCTCTTACGCCCCATCTACCGGAAGACTACCAACTACGGTCATTTCGGACGTGAAGATGACTTGGAATCACTGACCTGGGAGCGCACGGATCGGGCCGAAGCTCTCAAACAACATCTGATCTAATTACTCATGAGTAACGTAATCGCTAAGACTACCACCGACTATAAGGTTGCCGACCTCGGCCTAGCCGAGTTTGGCCGAAAAGAGATCGAAATTGCTGAACAGGAAATGCCGGGTTTGATGGCTATCCGCCAGAAATACGCCAAGGCCAAGCCGTTGGCCGGTGTCCGGATCACAGGCTCGTTGCACATGACGATCCAAACCGCTGTTTTGATCGAGACGCTGGTGGATCTCGGCGCATCCGTTCGCTGGGCTAGCTGCAACATCTTTTCAACGCAAGATCATGCTGCTGCAGCGATTGCCAAGTCGGGCGTTCCGGTATTTGCGTGGAAAGGTGAGACGCTGGAAGAGTATTGGTGGTGTACCGACCAGGCGATTTCGCATCCGGACGGTAATGGTCCACAGCTTGTCGTCGATGACGGTGGCGACGTGACGTTACTGATCCACAAAGGATACGAACTTGAAGAGGGCAGCGACTGGGTCAATGGACCGTCGTCCAGCCACGAAGAAAAGGTCATCAAGAATCTGCTTAAGGAGATTCATGCCGAGAACCCATATCGTTGGCATGAACTGGTGAAGGAATGGCGCGGCGTCTCCGAAGAAACGACGACGGGAGTACATCGGCTCTACAAGCTACAGGAACTCGGCAAATTGTTGGTTCCCGCGTTCAACGTAAACGACTCTGTGACCAAGTCCAAATTCGACAATCTGTACGGTTGCCGGCATTCGCTCGTGGATGGAATCAACCGTGCGCTAGACGTCATGCTCTCGGGGAAAGTAGCGGTAATATGCGGCTATGGGGATGTCGGGAAAGGCTGCGCCCAATCGCTACGGGGCCAAGGCGCGCGTGTCATTATCACCGAGATCGATCCGATCAACGCACTTCAGGCCGCGATGGAAGGATACGAGGTTACCACGCTCGAAGACACTCTTGGGCGAGGGGATGTCTATGTCACCACTACGGGCAACTGCGACGTCATCACCATCGAGCACATGGCAAAGATGAAGAACCAGGCTGCCGTCTGTAATATCGGTCACTTTGATAACGAGATTCAGGTCGACAAACTCAACGAATTTCCTGGTATTCAGCGCACCAACATCAAGCCGCAACTTGACAAATATAAGTTTCCGGATGGGCATGAGATTTTTCTGTTGGCCGAAGGTCGCCTAGTTAATCTCGGTTGTGCGACCGGGCACCCATCCTTTGTGATGAGCAACTCCTTCTCGAACCAGGTGCTCGCGCAGATCGATCTTTGGAAGAATAAGGACACGTACAAACCGCAGGTCTATATTTTGCCAAAGGCGCTCGATGAAGAAGTGGCGCGCTTACACCTGCAGAAGATTGGCGTGAAACTAACGAAGCTAACGCCGAAGCAAGCGGATTATATTGGTGTGTCGCCTGAAGGCCCATACAAGCCCGAACACTACCGCTACTAAGACTCGCCTTAGCACCAAAACTCGGAAAAAGGGCGTTCCGCTTCAGCGGGACGCCCTTCCTTTTGCTGGACCCGGCTTTGGATTTCGCATGAAATGCAAAAATCCACCCGGTCAACAGCTAACCGGGAACGCTGAACATGCTAACTGCCGCCCTGGACGCTTTCGCCAAGAACCTGAAACATGTAACCGGAGGCCGTTTCTCCTCTGCATCTGGATTCCGGATCCCAAATTCTGCTAAGGTTCGCCATTATGAGCCCCGATTTCATTTGCGCAGTTACTTGGTTTGGACAACTCCATCGTTTCCTTGGGTTGGACTGGAGCTATTTAATGATCTTGGGATTTATCGGCAACCTGATCTTCGGAATGCGTTTCGTTATCCAATGGATTGCTTCCGAGAGAAGCGGAGAAAGCATCGTACCAACTGCGTTTTGGTACTTTAGCTTAGCGGGAAGTGTTGTGCTGGGGGCCTACTTCGTTTTCCGCCGAGATCCCGTTGGGATTGTAAGCTATCTTCCAAATTGCGTGATCTACCTGCGGAATCTGCAGCTAATTAAACGCAAAGCTCGCCTTGCTAGCGGACCTGAATGAGCCGAAGTATGAAAACCTTCGATTCGCGTGCCGAATGATGAAATCTGAGAGACAACAGCGGACGGATATCTTCGAAGCCCGCTTGCAATCCGTTCCGGCATTTTTTCGTTGATCTGCATGATGGGTTTGATTTTGGTGTGCAACACTAGCGGATTCTGTAAACAGCAGTGAAAACATTGATGAAGAGGCGAGTGCTCATAATGTCGACCAGCGCAGGAACTGGGCACGTGCGGGCGGCGGAGGCACTGACTAAGGCGTTCAGGGACAATCCCGATGTCGGGGAAGTCATCCACAGTGACGCTCTTCATTTCACGAACAAATTGTTCCGGGATTTTTATTCCAAACTCTATGCCCGCCTAGTTCAAACTGCGCCGGATTTTCTTGGGTGGTGGTACAAACAAAGCGACGAACCATGGAAAACAGATGGGATGCGCTTGATGCTGGACCGGCTGAATACCGGCCCGCTTGTAAAATTCATTCGCAAGTTCAACCCGCATATCACCGTCTGTACCCATTTCATGCCGGCAGGGATTATCTCGGACCTGATCGCCAAGAATCGCCTGGATGCGCATCTTTCGATCGTTGTCACCGATCTCGATTTTCACGCAATGTGGCTTTCCCGAATGTTTCATCGGTATTTTGTTGCGATCGAGGAAACTAAGGTCCATCTGGAGATGCTTGGGCTGCCCTCGGAACGGATCACGGTTTCGGGAATCCCGATCGATCCGGAATTTGCTTATCCCATCGATCGGTCCGCCACCCGGCACGATTTTGGGCTGCATCCAACGCGTCCCACGTTGCTCCTTTCGGCCGGCGCGCTCGGGGTCGGTCCCGCTGAATTTGTGGTAGAACGTCTAAGGAATTTGCGCAACAAGACTCAAACGCTCGTGGTTTGTGGTCACAGTGTCGAGACGAGAGAACGAGTCTTGCGCTTAGTCGGCGGGGATCCGGAAGCGTTTAAAGTATTCGGCTACACCGATCGCATGTCCGACCTCATGAAGATCTCTGACCTCTTCATTGGAAAACCGGGCGGTTTGACCAGCGCAGAAGCATTGACCTGCGGCCTACCAATGGTGATTGTCAGCCCTATTCCGGGACAAGAAGAGAGAAATTGTGATCACCTCTTGGAAGATGGTGTCGCTGTAAAATGCAATGAAATGACGACCATCCCGTACAAAATCGACACTTTGTTGGATGATCCTGATCGCCTCGAGCAAATGCGGAGACGCGCTTTTGCTTTAAGTCGTCCGGACGCTGCTCGTTGTATAGCTGAGACATTGGTCGGTGATCGACTGCCTCCCCTGGAAGTCACCGATGATGACGCCGAAGCGATCATTTTGGCGGCTGCGCGTGAAAAGGACAACAAGCTTCGGTAGCTATGGAAGAATTCCTGTGGGGCGTCGCTACGTCCGCTTACCAATCGGAAGGAGGGTTTAATGGCGCGGGTCAGCCCCAAACAAACTGGGCCGACGCGGAGCGTCGAAATGATGTCGTACCCCTGGGATTGGCGGCGGATTTCTGGAACCGCTATCCGGAGGATTTCGACCGGGCGGAAAAGATGGGCCTTAACGCTTTCCGGCTCGGAATCGAATGGAGCCGGGTCCAGCCTACTTATGTAGATCAACCTGGGTCACCGCCAGCGTTCGACGAGGACGCGCTTGACCGATACGCCGAGATGTTAGCGGAGTGTCGTCGTCATGGGATGGAACCGGTTGTTACCCTGCATCATTTTGTTCACCCAGCTTGGCTCGGAGCTGATCCCTGGTTGGAGCCAGGAATGGTTGAGCACTTTTGCCGGTACGTGGAGAAGGTCGTCTTACACCTCAATCGTGCGCTCATCGATCGCCATGGGGTGGAACCCATTCGCTACTACATCACCGTAAACGAGCCGAATATGCTCGTCCTCAACACCTATTTTGGTACCCAGTTTCCGGGCCGAAAAAATCATAGGGCCGGCTTGCACAGTGTTGCGGAAGGTTGCCGCCAGATCCTCAGAGCTCATGTGAAGGCCTACAACTTGATCCATGATCTGGCTGATCGGGAGGGCTGGGGATGGCCGATGGTGAGTTTTAATAACTATTGCAGTGATTTGTATTGGTCGGACAAAATCTGGCTCGATCTGATTTCGGTTCGAGAACGAGGCGTGAAATCATCGGAGTTACGCGATTATGTCTACGCCAAGATACACGAGTTCGAAACCGCCTTTGCCAAAGCGCGGATACCATTGCACAAAGATATTCCTTATTTTTTTGGCGACTTCACGAAGCGAATCAGCAATTGGATTGGTTATAAGACGTTTGACGCAGAATTCTTCGCAACCCTGGCCGACGAGATTTACGCGGTGGAGAGACCATCAACTTTTGATTTCTTGGGTCTCGATTATTACGATCCATTTGCGGCACACATCTTTCGTCTACCCGTTTGGTGGGATCACGAATTTAAAAATAAGTCGCTCCGGGCGTGGTTGATGAGCAACATCACCAGCAAGTGGTGGGATTGGCGTGTTTTGCCAGCCGGTCTGCGATTTTTTTGCGAGTATTACAGCAAAGATTACGGAGATCGGCCGGTTCTTATCGCAGAGAATGGGATGGCTCTACGACGCCGCACCGACAATCGCGGAACGCTACGTCGCGATAAAATGACTCGCAGCGAGTTCCTGCGGGTTCACGTTGCCGAAGTAACGCGAATCGCTCAAAGCAAGGTCCCGCTGCTCGGGTATCTGCACTGGTCATTATTCGATAATTACGAATGGGGCTCATTCACCCCGCGGTTCGGCCTCTTTTCCCTCGACTACCAAAAAGGAACGGACCGTTTAGAAACGGATCATCTTGGCGATCGCCCGTCGATTACTTATGCGCAGCTGGTAGAAACGGCTCGGGATCAGCTTTCCAGTCAGCCCGGCGCTTGATTTCTTTCCGAGTCTGGATTCATAGGGGTCCGCCTCGGGCTCCCTGAATCTCGGCTTCGGCTCCTGAGGCAAGACGATTCGTTCTGTGAGGGGATTTCTTGCGCTCTTTCAGAGCGGCCGCGTTTTTTTGGGCTACCCGGGGTTGCGCAAAGCCTCCACCCCGGGCTGAGTCCTCTAACGCCTTCGGCGTACGTCCTCACAATCAGCTTATACCGAATTCTTTTATTCGTTTTCCGAGAACGAAGTTCTTCTGACAACGCTCTATTTTTCGAATCTCGAAGCTCTTATCTTTCAGCAGCACTGCGAAAGCGCCGAAATTTAAGACAAAGCTTCCGGTGTTGATGATCACGCGCCCATCATGGCTCCAGCAACCCGGATAGTGGGTATGACCAATCAGAAGAAAGCGTGCCTCTGGTCGGAAAGCCTGCAGTAGCTTAGCCCCAAGCTTCGGCGTATCCCACCAGGCGCGCAGAATCATAAATGGACGATAGGGTGGCCAGAGTTGTCGCGCGATCAGACCAAGTTTGGGCAACCTGTCTCGAGTCGTTGGTTCCTCCAGCAATTGTAACTTCAGGGATGTCCTTTTTGTGGCTAGAAGGCGTTTCTCGAAATTGAGTAGCGCGTCCGGCCCGAGCTGTTCCAGCGCACGGAGATGTACTTTGCGATAAGCGTAAGCTTGGCGACTCCAAGGCGCGATACCAAGGAAAAGCATATCGCCATGGGTAACTAGGATCTGACCTTCCGCCAAATCGAGATGATCGATTTGGGAAATCACCGGGTCGTGGTTGCCGTTGATGAATATCGTTTTAGCACCCGCCGCATGAGAGACTCTGGCCAGATGGGCGGCCAGTCCACGACCCAGTGGCCGATCGATTTGATGCCGCAACTCCGCGGTATCACCGTTTAATACGATGGTCTTCGCTTCGCGAAATATCGGGGCCAGCTGTTCGGGATCCCGGACAAGTGAAGCGCGGTGGCCGAGGTGGAGATCGGAGAGAATGAGCGTCGGATGGGCAGGCGTGAGATTCATCCGGTTTCTCCGATGATGCTCAGGCTCAACGTGCGTTGCGTCGGGTCACGCCGATGTTCATACACGAATAGACCTTGCCAGGTACCGAGCTGAAGTCTGCCGTCCGCAATCGGAATACTTTCAGAGGATCTCGTTAATGCCATCCGAATATGACTCGCCATGTCGTCCGGTCCTTCCAGGGTGTGCGTAAAGTAGGCAGCATTTTCTGGTACAAGTCGCTGCAAGAAACGTTCGAGATCGGCTCGAGCACTCGGGTCAGCATTCTCAAACATTATGAGGCTGGCGCTGGTGTGTTGAATGAGAATGTTTGCCACCCCGACCTTGACCCGGCTCTTTACCACAAATCGATTGATTTGATCAGTGATTTCGTAGGTGCCGATTCCGTGCGTCGGAATTGAAAATCGGTAACTAAACGCTGTCAGCATAGAGCTGGTTAACCAATCGCAACGATTTGTGATTCGGCAGAAGACCTGGTTCCATTTGGTTCATGACATAGGCAAACGCTAGCTTCCGAGCCGGGTCGGCGAAGGCGTGGCTGCCGCCTGCGCCCGGCTGTCCAAATGCAGTCTCTGAAGGGCCAAATATCGTCCGCAGTTTCTGGCCGTCCGGTGAGACTGGATCCTTCATGAAACCAGATCCAAAAGCCGTGGGAATTAGCAGAACTCGATCATGGCCGGAGACCACCGTTTTTGCGAGGGTCGAAAGCATCTCTGGGCTCAGAAAACTCGGTTCACAGAAAACGTTATAATAAAAACGAGCTAACGACTCGGCAGTGCCGATGCCGCCGAGGGACGGTAGTGGATGCATCCGGATCTCCGGTGCGTTGAAGGCGGAGGGAATGATTGGACCGGCCGGGGTGGAGAAAGCTAGCCGCGTCAAAGAATTTTTATCCGCCAGGGCCTGATAAAACGGATCCTCGTATGAGGACTCCCGCTTCTGTCTCGGCGTTTGGATAGGAGCCACCTCATCGACGAATTTCGAAGGAATGCCAATCCACAGATCGAGATCAAGCGGGTCCCCAAATGCTTGCCGAAAATATTCTGCAACCGTGACACCTGAGGAGATGCGACGCAAAAGCTCATCAATGAGAAAACCGTAAGTACGAGGATGATAGCCGTGAGCGTCGCCAGGTTTCCAAAATGGCTGTTGAGCCGCGAGCGCTTGGACCACCGCCCCATGGTCCAGTATCTGAATTTCCGTGTCGCGCAGGGCCGGCTGGCCGGATCGATGTGAAAGGACCTCGTTCAGCGTCGTATCTTCTTTGCCGTTCACGCCATACTCCGGCCAGAAATCCTTCACTCGCCGTCCCAGAGCAATTTTCGAATGATCGCAACAGTGGAGAAGACAAGCTGAAGCCAGCGCTTTCGTCGCGGACCAGATCAATACTCGTGTTTCAGTGGTCCATCGCCTGGTCTGAGTTCGATCGAAGAAACCGTCACCGATATTTAGAACTGAGCGGCCTTCCTGGACGATGCAAACAGAGGCACCGAGTTCTCCGTACTTGCTGAAATTTTCTTCGAAAAGATCGATTAACCCGGAGAGATCCACTTGGTGAGAGGTTGGGAGTTGGAGAAATGGAGTAATGGAATGGTTCAGTTCGCTCGTTCTTTGCTATTTGGAAATGGCCTGATGACTCCGGATGCCCGTATCTGTATACGGTTTATAATTCCTCACGGATCGGCCCGAGGTCGGGATCCTGTTGGGCAATGTCTCGGAACGTTTTGTTTAATCGAAAACTCGCCCGCAGGTAAGCTTTGGCTTGGTCCAAGTTTCCCAGGACCGCTTCATAACAGCCTAAATTGTAATAGTAAATTGGCTCATCGAGGAGTGAAGGTGGTCCGCCCAGCAGTTTCTCTTTCGCTTTCGCTGTCTGACCAAACTCATGCAAACAGAAGGCGGCATGGATAAAACCATAACTCTCGCCCGGAAACAGTTCGCACATCCGCAGGCTCAGCTCCAAAGCGCTCTTCCAGTCGCGAATCTGCAGCACAATCTGGATCCGCATTCGGAGCGCTTCCGGACGGTCTTGGTCCTCCGGTGGAATTTCGTTGAGATGAGCCAGTGCCTCCGCGGGCATTCCCAGTTCCACGTAACCCTCTGCCGCGCGAATCTGCTGTTCAAACGTCATGGCCTAGCAGCCGCTTCGGGATGGTCGATAAGATAGATGCGATGAACGTGCCGTCCTCCTTCGAACGGGGTCTCCAACCAGACACTGACAATTTGTAACGCTTCTTCTTCGGTGATTGTTCTTTGGCCCAATGAAAGGACATTCCCGTCGTTGTGAGCTCGATTCCATTTCGCGAGCTGCTCGTTCCAGCAGAGACCGCAACGGACCCCCACGACCCGGTTAGCAGTGATTGCTTCGCCATTCCCGGAACCGCCGAGCACAATTCCTCGCTCCACTTCACCACGAGCAACCGCCTCTGCGACCGGTCGGATGAACAGCGGGTAATCACACGGCTCTTCAGAATCGGTTCCGAAATCAATAATTTCGTGTCCCGCCGCTTTCAGCGTTTCTTTGATTATCTCTTTATACCGAAAGCCGGCATGGTCAGAGCCAATCGCAATTTTCATCCCACCACATCTCGGCGGATCGACGCCTGCAATCAACGAAATTTGTTGGCAGTTTGTTGTAGCCGGCAGTGGTGAGAATCAAATTCTTAAGCGCGTCCGGTGCGCAACCCTTGCTGCGATCCTTATCAAGCGGCGTGCCCGAAAAGGTCGTTCGCACCCCCTTCATTGCAGCAGCCGGATCGTCTACTGAACGATAGCGGCGGTCGCGTTTGATCACCGAACGCAGGTTCTTCTCACCGAGATGGAGAATCTCGTCGAACTTCGGTGCCACCAGCCTTCCATTGGACTGGCATCAATCCCCGCCGCGGCTGTTTTCTGGCTTTCCAAGTCTATCCCTTTGACCTTCATCGGCTGTGCTCTAACTCTCTCGGAGTTATCGGCAACTCGATGATCTCAGTGCGCCGGATGACCGTGAGGGTCGAGCGTTTACCGATCTCGTTGCCAACGAGCAAACGATGAAGATCATCAATCGATACAATCGGAGAGCCCTTAAAAGCTATGATGATGTCGCCGACGGTGACTCCGGCCGTATCAGCCGGGCCGCCCGAGTCGACCCCGGCTACCAGAACGCCGCGAGATTGTTCCAGACGATGAGCACGAACGAGCCGGGCATGAATGGGAACATTTTGGCCAGCAATCGCCAGAAAACTTCGTCTGATCTTTCCTTCCTTGATTAGCCAGGCAGCCACGAAATGAGCGGTGTTTGCAGCGATAGCAAAACAGAGCCCCTGGGCAGGAAGAATCACCGCTGTGTTCACGCCGATTACCGCCCCGGTCGAATCCACTAAAGGACCTCCTGAGTTGCCCGGATTGAGGGCGGCATCGGTTTGCAGAATATCGTCCATTAATCGACCTGATTCTGCCCGCATCGATCGGCCCAGAGCGCTCACGATTCCGGCCGTTACGGTTTGTTGAAATCCGAAGGGACTACCAATGGCGATTGCTATCTGTCCAACCCGCAGCTTCTTGGAGTCGGCAAAAGAAAGAAACGAAATTGGACTTGTACCTGTCCCTATCCGAACCACAGCGAGATCAGTTTCGGGGTCCTCACCCACCAATTGACCCGACGCGGTGGTGCCATCGGCCAAAGTCACTTCGATCGAGCGCGCCTCCCTCACCACGTGACTATTAGTCAAAATGAATCCGTCCGGCGTAATGGCAAATCCGCTGCCGCCTTGTTGAGATGCCCTGCGGTGTCCGTTTTCGATCCGCAGATTGACCACGGCCGGCGAGACTCGTTCCACCACAGAACTCACCGTTTGGGAATACGTATCAAGCAGGGTCTCGTCCGGACCACTAATCGGGGGTCGCAACGAGGGTTGATCAGAATTGGGACGTTCCGAGAAAACTCGATTCCAGATTGGTTCAAATTCAGCAAGCATACGATCTGGTTGTTAAATAAAGCATTATGTAACTGTGTTTGTTACAAAGCAACCGAATCTTTAAATCCCCTGTGCCACCAGGAGATGGAGCGAGCCGGGAAGGATGATTTTGGAAACGTTGGCCGAGCGTGTTCCGGAAAGCGGCTACGCCCGCATTAAACGATGCACGATATCCTGCAAAGTAATCTTGCGTAACTCCTGGGTGTAAGAACGGGTCGCTCGTCGGTGAATATACCCCATCACGTCCTCGATCCGGCGACCGACCGGGCAGTGACGGGATGGTTGATTAGGGTGCATCCCAAAGAGTTCCTGCGGATCGACGGCAGCTTGTATCTGGAGGAGCGTAATTCGTTCCGGGCTCCGAGAGAGCACCGCACCGCCTTGGGGACCCCGTCGAGTCTTGACCAAGCCGGCGTTATGTAACTCCAGCAGCAAACGGCGAATGACTACCGGATTGGTGTTCACTGTCTCCGCCAGACGAGAGGAGGGACAGCATCCCTCGTGTTCAATGGCTAGAACCGCCATAACATGGACCGCAAACGAAAACCGGCAACTTTTCATGAATGCTAAATGTAACTTAACAAATTACGTTCAAGAAGCCAGCGAGAATACAGCCCGAGTTCCCTACAGCCAGCACCACTACGAATTTCGAAATCCCGTCTTCAATCCCCTCGCGGAGCTTCCTTATCGGGTCGTTTGCGAGGTACGTGATGCGACGGGCTCTTTAAGGGAGAAGGGGAGCTTGACGCCGACGCGGTCGGACTCGGCGAAGGACTGGGCGTTTCGGAAGAAGAAGGAGAAGGAGAAGGCGACGGCGGGCTGAGGCTGGGCGACGAAGAGGGGGAAGGAGTCGGTGTCGCGAACATGTCTGGCCACTGCCAAAGTTCTCCCGAGTAACCGCCAATCTCGTTTAGGAGTTCTGCGCAACGGTCATGCATTTTGGTAAGATCAGGAGGCCCTGGTTGGCTCTCAGCAGTTCCCGGAAACACGAGGTATGTAATGTTGAGATCGCTGAAGGGCCGGTTGTACGCATTCGCCTTGGGATCGATCTGGCTGGCCAAGCGTAGAGACGCTTCCCCTACCTTATAAGAAGGCCCGGCATCTCCGACGATCGCCGGATACAGTTTCCCACCATGGATGACGACGGCGTAGTCACCGAACTTCGGTAAGAACCGATGGTTCGCTTGGCGCAACATAAACCCAGGCAATACGACGAACGGGTCCGCCTTCGAAATAAGGAAACTGTATTTCTTGAGATCGGAAATCTCCCGATTGAGTTCGTCAATCTGCTCTTTGAGCACTTTCTTCCGCTCGATGGCGGTGTTTTTCTGATCAAACTCCGTTTGAGCTTGCTTCAACTTCTGCTCGCGCTCCGCCACAAATTGATTTGGCTTATCTGAGCGTTTCGGCCAGCGATAACTGGTATAAGGTTGAAAGTTGGCCGATGAGCCATCGACGTCTGCCGAGCGATCCGCGTCCGAGCCGTCGGCGTTTACATCCATGTCGCTTTGGATGAGCAACGCTTTCCGCGATGTCTTCGGATCGGTCAGTTCCAGGATTGTGTTACAATCATAGAAATTGTGCCGCGAAAGCAATTGATCAAGGCGGCTCAATGTTCGGTTCAGAGAGTCCACCTTCAGCTGATACAAAGCATAGTAGAAATCGGAAACTTTGCTTTCCGCTAACAAAGAGATTAGTCCGGGCAACAGCGCGGGAAGTTGGCCGTCCGGTTGAGCCAGCTGATCGATCGTTTGAGCAGCCTGGGGCACGCGGACTCGTACATCGAGATCAAGGACATAGGATTCCGGCGCTTTCCGTTCGACCCAAGCTGGCGCTCCGGAATCCGTATCGACTTTGGAATGGATTTCTATTCCGTTGAACAGCTTCGAGACCTCCTTATGAGAGTACGGAACGTAAGTCTCTGGCAATGGCGTTGGGGTAGGCGTCGGCGTTGGCGGAGGGGTGGGAGAGGGCGAGGGGGTGGGAGTCTCCGGGTTGACGTTAGAAAAACGGGGACCTGGACATCCCACGAAAAAAAGGGCTGCCAAAGAAAGAACGAGTCTGATCTGAGTGCGCGGCCGGCTGGGTCGCATGGGCCATCAATTACCTGAACCAATGCACCGCGGTCAAAACTAGACAGATCACGCTGAGCAAAATCATTGGAATTGCCGGCATTGCTTTGCGTTTGCGAAGGTAGGACGGTCCGAAGTAGGCGAGTAGAAGCAGAGAGACGATCAAGGCCAACCAATGCGCAGCGCTACTTGGTCCAATCAATCCCGCGAGAATCAATAACCCGCCCGAAATGCCTCCGGCGACGATCGAGGCGATGCTTTTGGAGCGGGCATACCCGAGCGCTCCCCCTACGATCGAGACGATGCCAAAGAAAATGTAATAGTATTGAGTTAGCATCCTAGCCTCTGGTTGATGACGTTTCCAGATCAAGAGCAGTAGGAGGTGCGATCTCGCTTTCGCGCAAACTCTGTAAATCAAAAAACAGGCGTTTGATGAACATCGGTATGAATAGAATCGCCGTAGCTGCGAATTGGACCGTGATTCCAGGAACAACTCGAGCCCGGTGTCGTGATACTCCGTTCAGCGCTTCCCGGACCACTTCCTGCACCGGCACAGTGAGAAGATTGACGGAGATTGTTTCCTGATCAGATGTGCGAGCAGCTACTTCCTGGAACTCGGTCGGAACTGGCCCCGGACACAATGCGGTAACTGATATATTCAGGGGACGCAATTCCGCTCGAAGCGCTTCACTAAAGCTCGTTACGTAGGCTTTCGTGGCCGCGTACACTGCGCAATTAGGTACCGGGAGGAGGCTAGCGATTGAGCTAACATTGAGGATGGCACCCCCGCCTGCCTTTCGCATGGCGGGCAAAATACGATAGGTCAAATAGGTTAGTGCACCGATGTTCACTTGCAGCATCGCCCGGATTCGCTGCCAATCAGCATCACTAAATTTCCCATAGTCGCCCAGCCCAGCATTGTTGATCAGCACATCGGTCGTTAATCCGCTCTCTTCCAGCCAATCGCAGAAACGTCCAACTTCCTCTTCGTTTTGGAGGTCAACTTGCTGAATGAAAATCTCGAGTTGCGGGTTGATTACTTTCAGTTCGAGCTCAAGCGTTTTCAGCCGATCTATGCGCCGGGCGACGAGTATCAGTGAGCCAGCCACTTGCGCGAGCTGCCGGGCAAACTCGCGTCCGATGCCAGCCGATGCACCAGTAATCAAGACTGTGCATTCCGCGAAATAGCTGATTTTCATCGGCTTCCACCTAAGCTCGAACTCCCTGGCAGTCAATAACCTACCATCTTTCCAGCGCTGTTGTCTCGAGCTTGGATTCCACCGGTAGCCGGCCTATCTTCCTTGATGCGTTTGGCGGTCGAGAATTTGGCAATCGTCGGACCGGAGATGGCGATCCGATGGAATGATGGGCGAGAATCATATATCGGACTCGAACTGCTCCGCCGGCGTTGTCCTTGTGCGCATTGCGCGGGAGAGAAAGGGCTACTGGGTGAGGTTTACCGCTCGGAGATGCCGCTTTCTGCAGCCAGCTTTAGGCTCGTAAGGTGCGGAGTAGTGGGTGGGTACGCCATCCAGCCTGAGTGGGCGGATCGGCATAGTTCCGGAATCTATTCTTTTGACTACCTCCGCTCGATTGATCTATCGCCAAATTCCGACGTTTCCCCTCCACGATAGCGGCGACATAACGCCATAGCAGAACTTGCCCGCGGACGGACGCCACCCTGTGCTAGCCGCGGTCCGTTCCGTAATAGTTCAGGTGACAACTCGTTCGAAACCCAATTGGGGTCTTGCCGGTGAGCCGACGGAAAAATCGAATGAAATAGGAGGGGTCTGCGAAATTGAGGTTGTACGCAATTTCCGAAACCGTCAGTGAGGTATGGAGCAGCAGACGCTGAGCTTCCAATAGGATTCGTTGCCTGATAAGCGTTCCAACGGTTTTGCCGGTCTGCGCTTTGACAGCTTCACTTAGGGCTTCCGTGGAGACTCGAAGAAGATTTGCATAGTCCGTAACCGACGTGACGGCTCTAAAGCTCTGTTCTAGCCGGAACAAAAAATCTCTAAGCAATCGGGCCTGCGGTAGAAGTGAAGTTTCGGTAGATTGAGACGGATAAAAGCGACTGATACGGTACAACAGCGCCTGTAACAGGAGGCGTAAGATCTGATCTGAACCCTCCTCTCGCGCGCTGAATTCTCGCTGCATCTCGTCGATTAACGATCGAGTTTCCCGTGCTTGGACGCCTGAGAGCTTCATAATTGGCGCGGTCCCGACGGGAAACCAATACGAATGCTGCAGAAGCGAGTATCCAGGCGATGCGTCTTTCTCCGCGAAATCTTGAGTAAAACAAATCATTGGTCCTCGCAGAGAGCCTTCATCCTTCCAAAAATGCACCTGCCCTGGACTAACACAGACCACAGTTGTTGTAGTGATCGGATAGGTTGCGAAGTCGTTGAAGTGCTCACCGTTGCCTTCTAGCAAGAAGAGCTCGAAATAATCGTGACGATGGATGGAAAGGCGATTTGGACGCTGCCGAACTGAGTCCTGATAGGAGCCGACAAAAACACTCGAGTTGCGGGTCATGCCGTCGGAATAGTCGGTGAGAGGATAGACAGGAATTTTTCGTGGCCGCATCACGGATATCGTAATGGACCCGCAGAAACCCGCCAAGAGACTGTTCCAGTTACGGACTCAGGGAATGACTCTGCGCCGGCGGAAACCCTCGAAAATGTTCAGGAACATCGCTTCGGTGTCGATGTACTCGTGGAAGCCGAACCGGCGCGCTTTCGAGCCGTCGGCAAACATGTCGTAGTCCCAGGAGAACACGAAATCGCCGAAGCGCCAGGACGACACGTCCCGATAGGGATACTCAAGTTGGTGCTTCTGGGTCATGGCAGCCCAGAGCGGCTCCTTGTCAGCCATGACGACATCGAGCGACATCGGCAGCGGAGGCGCGACCTCAAGATCAAAGAAGCGGGCGATCTTCGGCCACATCTCGCTCCAGCGGAAGAGGTCGCCATTATTGACATTGAACGCCTGGTTAGCGCGTCGCTTATCGGTCGCCGCCCAGACGGTCGCCCGCGCCAAAAGCCCCGCGTCAGTCATTTCCAGCAGCTTATCGTACGCACCGGGTTTCCCAGGGAAGCGCAAGGGTAGTCCGAGCTCCTTTGAAATCGCGGCGTAGACTGCGATCACCATCGCCAAATTCATCGGGTTGCCGAGCGCGAAGCCGCACACCACCGAGGGACGTATGGCCGACCAGGTCCAAGCTTTGCCCTTCTGTCGATCCTCGAGAAACGCCTGCTGGTCGACGTTGAACTCGGGCGGCATGTGGTAGGCATCGGTCTCGCGGGCCGGAGTCTTGAACGGACCTAAATGTGCGCCGTAGACCTTATAGCCCTGCATCAAGCTAACGTGCTGCAAGCCCACCGCCACCGGCTCGACTGCTTCGACGAGGTTGACGAGCATCGCAAGGTTGGGTGGTACGAGCTCGGCCCAGGTCGGCCGGTCCTGGAACGCGGTATAGAAGATGTGCGTCACCTGGGTCAGGCTGCCGAGCTTCTCGCGGTAGTCGTCCGGATCGAGCAGATCGACCGCGACGTACCGCACTCGGCCTCCTGATTTTCCGCCGCGTCGCGACAGGCCGATGACCTCCCAGTCCTCGAGCGTCACAAGATGATCGATGAGGTTGCGGCCGATGACCCCTTGAGCTCCAACAACGAGGGCAGTCTTGTTCTGTGTGCTTATGGTTTTCTCCTGTTCAGGGGATTCCCTTGGTGCCCCCAACCAGCGCTATTCTTTGGCCGATTGGCATGACCAACCTCTTCGCGCACGCGCCGGCTGACAATTTCACTCTCGGGTACTTTTCCTTGAATGGATGGTACTTTTGTGCCGCAGCGCCTGAGCGATAATCTGAACCCACGCGGCTGTTCCTGGCCGGCCCTGGTTTTGGCTGATTGAAGGCGTCAACAACCCGCGATCAAAGCCGAGTCGCGATGAGCTCCCTAAGCTTAAGCATTCCGCGCCGGATCCGAGCTTTCACGGTTCCGAGAGGTTGACTCAGTTCTTCGGCGATTTCGTTCTGGGTCAACCCGGAGAAAAAGGCGAGTTCGATAGCCTGACGCTGTTCCTTCGAAAGCTGTAACACGGCGGATCGAACGATCCTGCTTGTCTCCAAAGCGTCCACTTCGTCAACGGAATCGCGAGAGGTCGATGGAGAACTCGTCTCCTTTTCCACCTGATCTTGAAGACGGAACCGCCGCTGAGAGGATCGGAGACGGTCGATGGCCTTGTTTCGCGTGAGTGTCATCGCCCAGGTTAACGGCTTGCCTCGCGAAGGGCTATAGAGCTTAGCTTTATCCCAGATCTGAACAAAGACATCCTGTAAAACATCCTCTGCCTCTCTCTGATCGTTCAGAATTTGCAGGGCTGCGCAAAAGAGAACACCAGAAAAGCGGTCGTAGAGATCCTCAAAGCTTTCAGGGTCACCTGCTCCAACTTGTCGAAGCAATTCGATCTCGAGTCCCTGATCTATGTGACCATCATTAGCCATCCTGCTGCCACCTTCCTTGCCACTCCTTTTGAAAACGGTAGACAGATGCCAACAAAAGGCAAGTATAGCTGAAATGCTGGTCAAGAAGCTGCAGCCTCTGGCACTCTGGAGAGAGCAGCGGCCATGACTTCTAAGGTCCGATCAATGTCGGCTTCAGTGTGAGCCAGGCAGAGGAAGCCGGCTTCAAACTGAGAAGGTGCAAAGTAGATGCCCCGATCGAGACAGAATTGGAAGAACGATCCGAACTCAGTCAGGTCCGATTTTTGAGCATCAGCAAGATTCTGGACTGGTCCATTGCGAAAATAGAGGCAGAACAACGAACCGATTCGATGGAAGACCAAGTTACGGTCCGTTTCCTGAAGGATCTTGTGTACCCCCTGTTCGAAGTAAGCGCCGAGTTGCTCCAATCGGCGATAACCATCGACTTTTTCAAGCTGCCTCAATTGGGCAAGTCCGGCAGCCAACGCGAGTGGATTTCCAGACAGAGTTCCGGCTTGATAGACAGGGCCGTCCGGTGACAATTGATCCATAATATCGGCGCGTCCCCCGAATGCGCCGACTGGCAGGCCGCCTCCGATTACTTTTCCCATGGCAGTCAGGTCAGGTCGAACACCACACAGCTCCTGATACCCGCCGCGAGCGAGCCGGAACCCAGTCATCACTTCATCAAAGATCAAGAGCGCACCAGATTGGGAGCAATGATCACGTAGCAGCTCCAAAAACCCTGGTTTTGGTAGATACAGACCGGCGTTTGCCGGCACTGGCTCCAGAATGACAGCGGCAATTTGGTCACCGAACTTGCTGAAACAGGTTCGAACTTCGTCAGGCTCATTGAAAGAAAGGGTCAAAGTCAGTGCTGCGATCTCCTCCGGCACCCCGGCACTGTCCGGATATCCGTGGGTGAGCGCCCCGCTTCCGGCTTTCACGAGCAACGAATCTACATGCCCGTGATAACAGCCGGCGAATTTGACGATCAACTTGCGACCGGTAAACCCGCGAGCGAGTCGGACACACGACATCGTTGCCTCCGTCCCGCTGTTGACCATACGAACTTTTTCAACGGATGGCACCCAATGGCAGATCAGTTCTGCGATTTCCACCTCGGCCGGGTTTGGAATCCCGAAGCTGAGACCTTGCGTGGCGGCGGTTTGCACGGCTCGGACCACGCTCTCCGGAGCGTGACCCAGGATCGCTGGCCCCCAAGTCCCGACGTAGTCGATATATTCGTTCCCTTCGACGTCCCAGATCCGCGATCCCTGTGCTCTAGTGACAAAGAACGGTTCGCCGCCGACGTTACGAAAAGCACGCACCGGGGAATTGACTCCACCTGGGATGTATCGTTTGGCCTGAGCAAATAATGAAGCGTTCGTCATTGCTGAAAACCTAGGCGAGATTTTGGTTGCGTCAGATCTTTTCGTTTGGGGCCTTGGGTTCAAACCCCTAGCAAGTAGGCCGGGTCGATCGGCTCAAGCTAGCAACCCCCGCTTCTCAATGAACTCGACAATTTCAGGAACTCCACTTCTCGTCTTCAAGTTGCAGAGAACAAATGGGCGTTCGCCCCGCATCTTCTGCGCGTCAGCGGCCATCACTTCAAGAGAAGCGCCAACATACGGAGCCAGGTCGGTCTTGTTGATGACTAGAAGGTCGGATCGAGTGATCCCCGGTCCTCCTTTTCGCGGGATTTTCTCGCCGCCGGCGACATCGATCACATAGATCGTGAGATCGGAAAGTTCCGGACTAAAGGTCGCTGCGAGATTGTCGCCCCCTGATTCGATGAAAATGATGTCGTTATCTGGGAAACGTTTCAGCATCCGATCTATCGCTTCGAGGTTTATCGAAGCGTCCTCTCGAATGGCCGTGTGCGGGCACCCACCGGTCTCTACGCCGAGAATCCGGTCAGCCGACAGAGCTCCGGCATTTGTCAAAAGGCGTTGATCCTCCTTGGTGTAAATATCATTGGTAATGACCACGATGTCGTAACGGTCCCGCATAGCCTTGCAGAGCATTTCCACAAGCGTCGTCTTGCCGGTCCCGACCGGGCCACCGACCCCAATCCGCAACGGAGGAAACGTCTTTGTACGCATAGAATCTACGAACGAAACACGCGGAAAGCTTGGGTCTCGTGCCGGCTTGATAGAATGGCGAGCATCGGAGCGAAGGCGACAATATCGTCTATGGCGACGCAAATCGTTTTTTTCACCACGTTAGAAATTTCTGGCCGAATTTGCTGAAGCAGGCGTTGGCCGCTCTCTTGTCCCAGGGGAACGATTTTTAACGCAGCGCCTACCTGATTTTCGGTCCAGTTAAAACAGAAAGCGGTGACCGCGGCTCTAAGAGACAAGTTGTTGGCAACCGCGGCAAAAGCGAACGCGGTGGGAAACGCGATAGAAGGCAGGCTGGCCAATTTTTGCCGGCTTTTTTCAACTGCCCATTTCAAAGAGAGTGCGATACGAGTAAGCGACCAGCCCATCTGTTCGGTTTCCTGACGTAATTCGGTCGTTTCACGGCTAGCCAAAAACCAGGCATTGAGTCGTTGCATCTCAGCGAAATTTGATCCCGTCCAAAAGCGGTGCTGCCAGGCGACTACCGCTCCTTCTCCCGGGCCAATTAACTCGCGTAAGCCGTGGAGAATCCATTCGCCAGCTTCCATTTCGCTGCGTACGATTTTTGCCTCGATCGCTGCTTCTAATCCCTGGGAGTAGCTGTAAGCGCCGATCGGCAAGGCAGGAGAGCTGAGATAGAGGGCATTTGTGAGCTCTTCCAGGTCGATTCCAGTGTCCATGACCGCTCAACTTAACTTCGTTCTCGTGCTCGTCTTCGTCCTCGTGTTCGAAAAGGAGCCGGCAAACTGAAAGATAACTACTGTAGCCATTATGCTGAACAAACTGTCGATTGTAGATCCAGGTCGATTCCTGCGTCACTCATGCTTGTGCCCGTGCTCGCGCTCGTGGAACACCTCCTGAGCCAGCCGATAATCATCAGAAAATGACTCGTCGTGTCCGTGACGATGTCCGCCCCCGTATGCGCCGCTTTCGGGGTTAAAGGCTTCTTGCCTTTCCTCTACACTGACGTCGAGCTGGCTTAACATCTCCTTCAAAACGGAATCGGCTTCGAGGCGCAAAAAACAGGACCCTATTTCCACGGGAATATGACGATTGCCGAGATGATAAGCAGCGCGAGCGAGCTTTTCGTTATCCGATGCGGTGACGAACAAAACCGGCTCGGTGGCGGCTGCGACGCGGACCCGATATTCATCTGCGGACTCCAGGATGTCGCCCCCTCTCATGATCGTACCTGGTGGCAGTAGCAACCCAATCTCTTCGCCATCGTCCAGCCGCGCGAGTTGCCGGCTTTTCCGGCGTAGATCGTAGGGGAGAGTCAATTTTGGTAATGGTTTACCGTCGGAGACTGAGCCTCTCACAATCCTCTCAAAACGACGCATTGCAGAATCCTCAGAACAGAAAATATCGTTGGGCCATCGGTAAAATCGGGGCGGGCTCGCAGGTCAAGAGCTCACCGTCCGCGAAAACCTGGAAGGTCTCAGGATCCACGGTGATTTTTGGCTGCCAGGAGTTATGGATCATGTCCGTTTTTCTGAGCTTCCGGATGCCGTGTACGGGTATTAATGTTCTCTCCAGACCATAACGATCCGCAATTTTCGCTTCGCTGGCAGCTTGGGATATAAAACTGAGGCAAGTCCGGACCAGAGCCTTACCTCGCGCGCCAAACATCTCCCGATAATGAACCGGTTGCGGGGTGGGGATGGATGCGTTCGGGTCTCCCATCAGGGCGTGCGCAATCATTCCCCCTTTCAAGATCAACGCCGGCTTCACGCCAAAAAAAGCGGGTTGCCAAAGAACCAGGTCGGCCCATTTGCCTACTTCAACCGAGCCGATCTCGTGGCTTATGCCATGAGTTATCGCTGGGTTGATCGTGTATTTAGCGAGATAACGTTTGACTCTGGCGTTATCATTTCGAGCCGAATCGCCAGTCAACGCGCCGCGTTGCGTTTTCATTTTGTGTGCGGTCTGCCAGGTGCGCAGAATGACCTCACCGATTCGGCCCATGGCTTGCGAGTCGCTCGACATCATCGAAATCGCTCCGAGATCGTGAAGGATATCTTCCGCCGCAATGGTTTCGCGTCGGATTCGAGATTCGGCAAAAGCGATATCTTCGGCGATTGCCGGGTCCAGATGATGGCAAACCATCAGCATGTCGAGGTGTTCGTCCAACGTGTTCACCGTGTAAGGCCTGGTCGGGTTCGTGGACGAGGGCAGAACATTGGGCTCACCGCATACTTTGATGATGTCAGGGGCATGCCCTCCGCCGGCACCCTCCGTATGAAAAGCGTGTATCACCCGATTCTTAAACGCCGCGATGGAATCTTCGACAAAGCCGGATTCGTTCAACGTATCGGTATGAATCGCGACTTGAGTATCGGTTTCTTCGGCTACGGTCAAAGAGCAGTCGATGACAGCGGGGGTAGTGCCCCAGTCTTCATGAAGCTTTAGACCAAGGGCGCCTGCGTAGATCTGCTCGCGGAGTGCTTCTGGACGACTGGCATTGCCTTTACCCAAAAAGCCGAGGTTAATCGGATACCCTTCTGCTGCCTGTAGCATTCGCTCTATATGCCAGGGTCCTGGCGTACAAGTCGTCGCGAACGTGCCGGTGGCCGGTCCGGTTCCTCCGCCGATCATTGTGGTGATTCCGGCGGAAATCGCGTCATCGATCTGTTGCGGACAAATAAAATGGACGTGCGAATCGATGCCGCCCGCCGTGACTATCATGTTCTCTCCAGCGATTGCTTCGGTTCCGGGTCCGATCACGATTGTCACCCCAGGCTGGATGTCGGGATTGCCAGCCTTTCCGATCCCGGCAATCCGTCCTGCCTTGATACCGATATCCGCCTTAATGATTCCTGAGTGATCGAGAATGATCGCGTTGGTAATGACCGTATCAACCGCATCTTTGCTCTCGCGTTGCGATTGACCCATGCCGTCGCGAATCACCTTGCCGCCACCAAATTTTACTTCTTCGCCGTAGATGGTCAGGTCCTTCTCGATCTCAATGATCAGATCGGTATCAGCGAGCCGAAGCCGGTCGCCGACAGTGGGACCGAACATTTCTGAATAGATTTCCCTGGAAATTTTCACTTCGATTGCCCCTTGCCCCTTCTTAGAGTTTACCCATTATCGAACCGTTAAAACCGTAGACGACCCTGTCTCCAGCGAGCTCCACCAACTCGACCGTTCGCTCCTGACCTGGCTCGAAGCGAACTGCGGTTCCCGCAGCGATATTCAGCCGGTAGCCGCGGGCGACCGAACGATCAAAGCGGAGAGCCCGATTCACTTCGAAAAAATGAAAATGCGATCCAACCTGAATTGGACGATCGCCGGTGTTGGCGACTGTGACGGTTCGCGTTGGACGCCCGACGTTGATCTCAATATCGCCGGGTTCAAGGATCATCTCGCCTGGAATCATAGGATTAAATAATTGGGTGGTGGACTGTCACCAATTTGGTGCCGTCCGGAAAAGTAGCTTCGATCTGAATTTCCGGAATCATTTCCGGCACGCCTTCCATTACCTGGTTCCGCTGCAGAAGAGTCGTGCCGAATTCCATAAGCTCTGCCACGGATCTGCCGTCTCGGGCGGCTTCCAGCAATGCAGCCGAAATGTAGGCAACCGCTTCCGGATGGTTCAGCTTCAGGCCGCGTCCGAGGCGACGTTCGGCGAGCAATCCGGCGGTGAAGATAAGGAGCTTATCTTTTTCGCGAGGCGTTAGATTCATCGGTTTGCTGGAGCATCGATCATGTTGGCCAAAGTGGTCAGGTCGACCAGAGTCGCAACGCTTGGGCGTCACGACCTATAACCATAGGGCGAATCTGGGACCAGCAGTCAATCATCAATGATCTAACCGGTTCAATTTGACGTCCGACCGCTCGCACCAAGAGGACGCCCTGCGGCAACAGACTAATTCCGGCTCGGACCGCAAGCGTGAATGGCAATTCGGCAGCCAACGTCTCGATGATTTTGGGATCCCGTTTACCACCGACGCACCACAGCGTTCCAAAGACTGGGTAGCCGGCCAGACCTTGACGTGCGTGCCCTAGATCGGAACCAGCTCGCAAGCATGCTCGCTCACTCCAAATCAGCGACCCGTCATCTCGAACGAATTCCGTGGTCGCACGCAGCACACCTGCTTCCCAAGACTCTCCCGAAGCAATTCGACCGAGCATATTGATGTCCCACCCACAGGCGGTTGCGCTATCCGCAAGCTCTAGCCGAAAAACCGTTTTTGCCGATGCATTTGAAAAATAAATATTCTCGTTTGGCAGCCATTCAAGAACGGCTCCGGCCCGTAGAGCAGCTTCGACCCGAGATGTTGAACCTTCATTCGCTTTGTACCACTTCGTGGCTCCTGGCGTCGTGATAACCGAGTGAGCTCCCTCTTCCAGCGTCAGGTGAACGGAAAGATCGTCTCTATCAGCGAGGCCGCCCGGGGGATGAATTACGACCACATGACAGATTTCCGGACCTTCCGGATACAGAGGCTTTTGAATGCGAAGAGGTCCGATGTGACGCCGGCCACTGAGGATTGTCCGGTTCGCCATTCTAGTGAACCGGAGATCGAGCTTTCCCTGCCAGCGTCCCTCTTGGCCAGTATTGGCGCCCGGAGTATTCCCAATAGTATCCGGGTGTTTCACGGTGAATCTGGGCTCAAGCTCCCAGCAGTCTAGCTAGCAATTTTCGAAGTGGGCTTCAGATTAAGACGTGTTTGCAACTCCGATTCCAAAAAGCTCAAGTCGTTGCGCGTCGCGAACCAACCCGCCAATGGAAGCAAGATAAGAATCCCCAGGACGATGTTCATCAACAAAAGAGCGAGCTGCATGTAGAAAGCTGCGTGCCCGGGGTCGAAATTAATATTAACGGGATAGGTCAGCACCGTGACGACGCCGAAGAGTCCGGCGACGACTAGGAACAGAACCGCCCAGCCAATTTTAATCGCTAGCGGAGCGCCACCTTCCAGCAGTAGTTCGCTTCCACTGCCCTTCGAAGAAACGGTACCATGGAGCGCCGGCTTAAACCAAAAACCTGGAGTCAACGCAGTCAAATACCACGGACCTCTGAGACGTTTTCGCAAATGAAAGTCGTGACCCTCTACTCGGCCGATTATGGGCCGTTCGCCCTTGCATAACGACGGTCGGTAGGGGTCGATTTCCTCGCTATCAATGAATTCGTTGAGCCGGGATAGAATCTCGGACGGGGCAGAAGAGGCTAGAAATAGCTGGAACATTCGCGTGATAATTAAGGACAGATTTCTTCTCTTCCTTTTCTCGCTTGGTCCTGTCAAGCCAAAGCTATTTTATTCGGCCGATCCTTCCCCTTACGGTCCCGGTCCGAATGGCCAGGGATCCTCAAATCCGCTAGTGTTTCTATTATACTTCGCCGGGCCGAAATGCACATTGTTCCATTCTTTTTTGACCGGCGGATTGTTCGGATCGGTCTTGGGATGAGCGCACCCGGCCAACAGAACGGCGCAAACCATGGTCAGCCCGGGATTGATCTGCGATCGTTGGCCCAAAAACTTAGCTTGAGAGATGAGCCGCACAGAGCGCATTGAAGCAGGTTCGATCTTTCGAGCAAGGTGGATTTTAGAAATGGAACCGCCGCGGATTCGCAAAAATTCTCCGGGAAGTATGGAACCTCGATCATTCGGTGCTTGGCAAAACTCCGTAATATTCCGGTAGAGCTTTTCTTGTCGAAGCGGCTATATCCGTTAGATCATAGGCCTTGTCGCCGTGAAATATAAGAGACCGCCGCTTAAGGATGTCGGCTTGCCGGCTTGGTAATAACGAATGGATTGGACGCTGCCCAAATTTGCCGCCGGTTTAGGGGCGCTGACGGCCTGCGGTTATTTATTGTCCCGATATTTAAACTATCATCCCAAAGCGGTGGAACAGAAGCCGGTCTTCAATGTCGGCACACCACCGCTGTTATCGGCTGGCCAAACGATCAAGGTCATTACGTACAATGTGCAGTTCTGCGCCAGCGCACGTTACCACTTTTACTATGATGGCGGCCCGGACACGATAGTAACTGTCCGCGACATCCGAGCTACTCTTAAGCAAATCGCCGAGTTCTTGAGCGCAGAAGAACCGGACTTCGTGCTCCTGCAAGAGGTTGACCAGGGTGCGCGCCGTACTGCTTATTTCGATGAGACCCGATTATTGCAAGAGGCGCTCCCAGCCGAGCTGCGCAGCTGCACTGCCGCGGACTATTGGCGCTCGAAATTCGTTCCTCACCCCAGTATCATGGGGTCGGTCGGTACGCAGCTTGTTGTTTTTTCGCGTTATCAGCTTGGTCGAGCCCACCGCTACCGATTGCCGGTTCGCAGCGGCAATCCGATCGAACAAGACTTTTTCTTAAAACGAGCGATCCTTAAAGTCGAAGTACCGTTTGCCGAAGGCGGTCGCTTTGTGATTCTCAACACTCACTTGGAGGCATTTAGCCGCGAAACGGATCTTATGGAGCGGCAGGTCGGCAAGGTGCTGGCGGAATTGGCAGCTTTAGACCGCGAAAATCTGCCCTGGATTATCGGCGGAGATTTCAATCTGTTGCCACCCGATCAGTATGCCCGTCTAGAACCTGATGCACGAGGTAGGCACAGCGATCCTTCCGCGATCATCCCACTATTTGAGCGTTATCACGGTATTCCGACAGTGAGCGCCGCCGTTGGAAGGAATATGCAAGATTTCTTTACGTTTTCACAACGTGCCGGAGCGGGGCGGGTACCGGTGCGAACGCTCGATTACCTGTTTGCAGCCTCCAATGTGCAGGTCGAGCGTTACGAAGTCCGGCAGAAAGGGATGCTTGAGATGTCTGATCACCTTCCGCTGGTTGCAGGGTTTAAGCTGCCTGGCTGACCCTGCGGTAACTGGCGCGGAAGCGAGAATAATAGGCAGGAGTTTTGGAGTAATGGCTGACCAGCTCTTTCTTATTTCTCATCCATCATTCTCGCCTAGAGGTAGCGGAGCCACACCTGATCGTGTGATCTCTTGTACCGGCCGTAGGCCAGACAAGCCGGGTAAAGAAGCGCGATAACTAGCGCCCAAATCAGCACGACCCACACCAAGGACAGTCCATAATGCTCTGGGTGGCCGGGAAGAGTCTTGGACCAGAATATGCCGGGTCCTTGGTAGAGCCATTCCGCATGCCCGAATCGGATATAGGCAAGGATCAACGCCAACGCGTGAATGAGAACGATATGCGTCAGATAGAAGAAAAGGGGTGCTCGACCAAGACTTACCAAAAAACTCGTCACGAATGCCGGAACGAAATCCATGAACGCCAAAAAGCAAAACATGACGCCGAGCGTCATTAGCAGGAAATCAACCGACGGGGGGTATTTCTCCAGATTGATGAATGAAAGAAAGGCCGTTCCCGGCTGCGTGGCTACCCATGCGTTTGGGTCGCCCAAGTTAAGAGAGCGAACACAAATGAACGCAACCAGAAGAATCGAACCGATCAACAGGATCGGGCGGCGGAGTTCAGAGACCCCTTTTTTTAGAAGAGAAATAACAACGGCGATACCGTAGCCGAATGCCATAACGCCGAACCAGGGCAGGACCGGGTAAGAGACATAGAAATGCCAACCGGCAGACTCCAGGTCGTCGGAACGAAGTAGCATCGTCCACCACCATTCATTTCCAACGAGGCTCGCCAACAGTTGATGCCCGAACATAAGCGCGAGGCCTATGATCAAGATCCAGGTCGGCGCGACTCTCACAGCGAGAACCAACGCTAAGAGTACCATTGCCCAACCGGTGCCCCATAAAATCCCACCATTCATGTAATGGTAATCAAAATTAAAATACCAACCGAAGCAGCGCAGAAGCGTTTGCTCCAATACCACTAACCAGACACCGCGAGTTGCGAGGTTCACCAAAAAGCCGGCATCGATAAGGCGAGAACGCGTCGCCAGCGCCACGCTCATTCCGGCGAGGCAGACGAAGGTCGGCGCGCAGAAGTGCGTCAGCCAGCGCGCCAAGAAAAGCGCGATATTAGTGTGACTCAAATCAAGAGCATCAATCGAGTGATCACCAAAATAATCCCGGGTGTGATCGAGCGCCATGAACACGATGGCCAAACCGCGCAGTGCGTCGATTTCGGAAAGCCGTTCGCTCTTAGACATCGGGCGTGATATTGCCCATTGAAGGTTAGGGAGGCAACGTTTTCAGCCAACGATTGCCGCCGCGGACATCGGTTCCGAAATTGCCCAAGGTTGATCGATCCTTGACCGGGGGACCTGCGATCTCTGACGGCCTGAGCGACGTTACGATCGTGAGAATTCGTTCGCGAAGAGCTTGACTCATTGGCTCAGCCGCGCGTAGTGAACAGTTCGCGTTTTGGGGCCCTCTACTCGGATTTCTCTTCACATTCACAGCGCTTCTTTCAAGCCGTGGCTGCAATTACACTTGCATTTCTCAATTTCAAAGGTGGTGTCGGTAAGACGACGAACGTCGTCAATATTTCCACTTTACTCGCCCGTGATCCCCGGGTGGGCGGAAAGCGCGTCCTCGTCGTTGATTTGGATCCTCAATGCAATAGCAGTTTTCTATTACTGACCCGACAACGCTGGATGGAGGTCCGCGATCAAGGTAAGACCGTTGATCGGGTTTTTGGTGATCCCAAAGAGATGCGAAATCCGGAAGCCGATTTGAGCCGGCTCGTGACCTCCGCTTTCACCGACCACACTACCCAATCGTGCTTGGACATTGTCGCTTGCTCGATGGATGCGATCAAATGGACGCAGGATCCGGGTCTATTGAGCCGCTCCACGCATTTTCGCTTCCTGTTTCTCGCTCTGGCTTCGGTCCGGGAAGCATACGATTTCATCATTCTCGATTGCGGGCCTTCTTTCAACGTGCTGACAAGAAACGCGCTGCGTGCTGCCGACTACGTTCTCATGCCTTATACGCCCGATTTTTTGGCGCTAGAGGGGATCAAACTTCTGGGCGCTCTTTCTCGCGAGTTTGCGGCAGAGGTGCAGTTGCACTCACCGGAGTCAAAGACGGCGAGACCCTTGGGTGTAATCGTGAATCGATATCGCACGAATACTTCTGCTTCTCGCTCATCGGTGCAAGAGCTGCGCGACGTCGTCGAACAAATGCGAACCTCGGAACTCTTACCGAAGTTCACCACCGTTTTTGAGCCATATCTACAAGAGGCCACGATAGTCAACGATGCGGCAAACGGGCAAACCACGTTGCTCGATTATGGCGCCGACGCGCCCATTACGGAGTCTTACCGCAAGCTGACGAGTTCCATTGTCGAAGTCATCCGAGGACTCGGCCATGAGTGAAACGGATCCGATGGCGATAATCAATGAAGCGATCGAACAGATTCATGAAGCTCTGAACCGGTTCGAGGCGGATAGCGCTCTCCTCAAACCTGCCGCAATCTCCTCGCTCTCAAGATTGGTGAATGATACGGCGGCCCGTCTTCAGGAAACACTGGGAATCGACTCATCTGTCGATCGTCAAATGTTCTCTCGATTGCTCCCGGAGTGGCTTGACGCCTGGCGGCAGAGCCAGACCAACATGAACGCGCTTTGTGTCCAGCAATTGACACGCGGATTACCGGCCAAGAGCAGCGTCAAAGCTGCCAACTGGTGGAAGAGAAGATTATTGGCTGAACTCTTGCAGACAAAGGATCCGGCTGCGGTTCGTGAGCTGCTGGAAGCCGCCAAACCGGTAGAAAAACCCGCAAAAACCCCTGACGGACCGCTAGTGAAAGCTCCTGAAGTCAATGCGACACTGAAGACCTGGGGTCAGATGAACTTCGAAGAGTTTCTGGATGCCTTCCCGAGCTGCGCGAAGTCGATTGTTCGAGAAGCGGCCAGGCTACGGGGACTGAAGGGTAAATTCACCACTAAAGCAGAAAAGAGGCGCCTACATGAGGAGGCGAAACGCTTCTATCAGAATACTACGCTGGGCTGAATGTTCGAACTCGAAACGCCGATTGGATTTTCTCTCGGTTTTCGTTTTGACCGAATAACGGCCTCCTGTTAGCTCTTCGGCAACCCCTATGATCATGAAGGTCGTTGTCGCGATTGCTGCACTGTTAGCTTCTGTTCCGGTTGTACGAGCGGATTCGTGCGATGATCTCAACAAGCTTTTTGATGACGGATTTCCGAAGGTGGGTATTCAGATCGACAAGGCGAGTCAGGTTGCTAACGCGAAAGAGCTGGCTGGCGCTCTCAATCAGGTTGCGGACACGCTCGGGTCTTATCGCCAAAAATTTACCGCGATCGTGGCGGACGCCCAGAAGAAATCCGGCAATGGCAGTTCCGGTCTGGATGACTGTTTGACTGCTATACGCCGTTTTCACGTTTTTCTGAAGCAGCTCCAAGCTGGAGTTGACGAACTGAAAGCGATTTTCCCGAAGTACGTGGCTGACGCGGACGTAGCGGCTGCATTTAACCGAATTCAGGACTCAACTCGCACGCAAACGCCGACGCCGGCCCAGCATTAAGGATCGGCGATGTCCGAGAGAGCCTTCGATGCATCTCAACGGCTGTTCCTCCGGCGACGTCTTCGCGATCCGTTTCGGCTCGCGCTCGACCAAAGCGACGATCGGCGAATACTTATTTGAGCTGAAAGGATGGTTGCGGAGATCCGAATGTGGCTTAAGTATTCGCCCTGCCAATCCTGGGCGGCGACCGCAGTATGCACGATCGCCAATCGTGCATTCTTGTCCGCGAGCTGCTATCCTAGTGTGACATTGTCGCGAATCGCGTCTCACAAGTGATTGCCAAAGTATTTTGCCGGCCGGCTCAGCAGATTCATCTTGAATAGTATGAAAGGATCAGCTCGCGTGCGCCCAACCAACGGTCTACCAGAGGCGTACTGGTCCGTAGGCGATTCGGATCTGACGGTCGATCAGTTGCGGGAGATTCTCGCGAACGATCGGCCACTGCGTCTCGCAGGTGCTGCTCACGATCGGATTGGTCGGTCCAGGCGAATTGTTGAACAGTTGGCAGAAGGACCCGGAGCTCTATACGGGATTAACACGGGCTTCGGCGTTTTGGCGCACCAACGCATCCCGCCATCGGACCTGGAGCAGCTGCAAGAGAATCTGATTTTGAGCCACGCGGTGGGAGTGGGCGACGAAGTCCCCGCCGAAATCGTTCGCCTCATGTTGTTGTTGAAAGCGCAAGGACTTGCTCTTGGGTATTCTGGTGCTCGCGTTGAAGTGATCGATTACCTGATCCGTTTCTTTAACGAAGACTTTATTCCGATCATCTTTACCAAAGGATCGTTAGGAGCTTCTGGCGATCTTGCTCCGCTTGCGCATCTAACATTGCCGGCGCTCGGATTTGGTAACGTGGACTTCAAAGGTTCCCGTATTTCGGCAAAAGTTGGGCTGCAAAGATTGGGACTCGAGCCGCTCAGGTTGAAGGCAAAAGAGGGACTGGCTCTGATCAATGGAACGCAGTTCATGAGTGCCTACGCGGTCCATTCCCTGATTCGGATCCGGTTGCTGTTGGCAACAGCAGATCTTGCCGCTGCCATGACCCTGGAATCGATTCGCGGAAGCGCCGCTCCGTTCAACGCTCGAATTCACGAGGCCCGACCGCATCCTGGCCAATTAAGAACCGCTGCAAATATGCGGCAGCTGTTGATCGGATCCGAGATTCTGCCTTCTCATCTCGATTGCCCGAAGGTTCAGGATCCTTATTCGGTTCGGTGTGTGCCGCAGGTGCACGGAGCCGCTAGGGATGCATATACCCATGCGCTGCGGGTAGTGGAAATCGAGATCAATTCGGCTACTGACAATCCGCTCGTTTTCCGGGAAGGCGATATACTCAGCGGAGGTAATTTTCACGGAGAACCGCTGGCGTTAGTTCTCGATTATTTGGCGATGGCCGTAGCAGAGATTGCCTCCATCTCCGAGCGCCGGCTTTATCTCATGCTGGGGGGAGATACCTTAGGCGACCTAAAACTCCCTCGTCTCCTCATGAAGGATACCGGATTGAACTCCGGCTTCATGCTGCCGCAGTACACGGCGGCAGCACTCGCTTCCGAAAATAAGATTCTCGCGCATCCAGCCTCGGTTGATTCCATTCCAAGTTCTTTAGGACAAGAAGACCACGTTTCGATGGGCGCTACTAGCGCGACCAAGCTCTTGGAAATCGTGAAGAACGCGGAAACAGTTCTGGCCATTGAATTGATGAGCGCCGCCCAAGCCCTCGATTTCATTCATCCGCTTAAGGCTGGGAAAGGAGTTGAAGCCGCCCACGCCGAAATCCGAAAGTCGATTTCCTTTGCGGAATCGGACCGACTCTTTCACGACGACATTCAATGCGCTTTGCGGCTGGTCCGCAGCGGTGCGTTGGTCCAAGCAGCAGAGCAGAGCGTCGGACCTTTCACCTAGTTAGGAAAAAATCAATGAAAACTGACACCCGAACGATTCGATCTCCGCGTGGTCGGGAAATTTCCTGTCGCGGTTGGCAGCAGGAAGCCGCGCTGCGCTGCCTCATGAATAATCTCGATCCCGAGGTCGCCGAAAAGCCGGAAGAGCTCATAGTTTATGGCGGTCGCGGGAAAGCGGCTCGTTCGTGGGAAGCTTTTCACCTGATTACGCGGGAGCTTCAGCGTTTGGAAAATGACCAAACCTTGCTCGTGCAATCCGGAAAGCCAGTCGCGGTTTTCGAGACGCACGAAGAGGCGCCCCGGGTGCTGATTGCCAATTCCAATCTGGTAGGGGCTTGGTCGGATTGGGCAAATTTCGATAAACTGGAGCGAGCCGGGTTAACGATGTACGGACAAATGACCGCGGGAAGTTGGATCTATATTGGATCTCAAGGCATCGTTCAGGGAACTTTCGAGACCTTTGCGGCGGTTGCTGATCGCCATTTCTCCGGCGATCTGAGCGGACGTTTAGTGCTCACCTGCGGTCTTGGAGGAATGGGAGGTGCTCAACCATTGGCGATCACATTGAATGGCGCCGTCGCACTCTGTATTGAGGTTGATCCAACACATATCGCTCGTCGGGTCCAAACCGGCTATTGCGATCGAATGACCCAAAATTTTGATGAAGCGATTGCTTGGTGCGAGGAAGCAGTTCGCTCTCAGAAACCACTTTCCGTGGGTCTGGTCGGCAACGCTGCCGAGCTAGTGCCGAAGATCACTGTCAGCGATCTGAGAATTGATGTCGTGACTGATCAAACCAGCGCGCATGATCCTCTGTTTGGCTATATTCCTGCGGGCCTCACGTTAGATGAAGCCGCTAATCTAAGAACCAAACGGCCAGAAGAATATCTCGAACGCGCCGGCCAGTCGATGGCAGTTCATGTTGAAGCGATATTACAGCTGAAACGTCGCGGTGCCGTTGCCTTTGATTATGGGAATAACCTTCGGAAACGCGCCTTTGATGCTGGAGTAAAGGATGCTTTCGAAATTCCAGGTTTTGTTCCGGAATACATTCGACCTCTGTTTTGCCAAGGCAAAGGTCCCTTCCGATGGATCGCTCTCTCTGGAAATCCTGACGATATTCGAAAAACGGACGATCTTGCTCTGAGTCTTTTCCCGAAAGATCAAACGCTTAGCCGCTGGTTTGGACTGGCCCAAAAGAAGATTCAATTTCAAGGATTGCCGGCGCGGATTTGTTGGCTCGGGCAAGGAGATCGCGCGGAGATGGGAGTGCAGATGAATCACCTCGTGAAAAAAGGCGAGCTGGATGCGCCGGTGGCCATCGGGCGCGACCACCTGGATACCGGATCGGTGGCGTCACCTTATCGTGAAACCGAGGCGATGAAGGATGGGTCCGACGCTATTGCGGATTGGCCGATCTTGAACGCGCTGCTGAATACCGCGAGTGGAGCGAGCTGGGTCTCGGTGCACCACGGTGGCGGTGTGGGCATCGGATATTCTTTGCACGCCGGCCAAGTGAGCGTGGCGGACGGTTCGCAATTGGCAGAGCGCAGACTTCGACGGGTGCTAACCAACGATCCCGGAATTGGAGTCGCGCGGCATGTCGATGCCGGATACGAAGATGCCGTCCGAAGTGCTCGGGAGCACGATATCCGGATTCCCGGACTCGAACCGCAGTAGATTATGAGAGAGACCCAGGAGTTCGCCGTCGCGAATTGTGGGCAATTACTCACGTTAGCCGGACCGGCCTCAGCTCGGCGAGGCGCAGCGATGCGCGACTTGGGAATTCTAAATGACGGCGCAATGTTGGTTCGAGATGGGCGCGTCGCGTTGACCGGAACTTGGAATGAGGTCCGAGCAGCCGCTGGCGCATCGAGTGAGGAGGTAGATGCGGGCGGGCGGCTGGTCACCCCCGGTTTCGTGGATGCACACACCCATCTGGTTTTTGGAGGGAATCGGGTTCAGGAATTTGAACGGCGGGCGGGTGGCGAATCGTATCAATCTATCGCGGCCGGGGGCGGTGGTATTTTGTCCACGGTACGCCAGACCAGAGCGGCCTCTGAAGGTGAATTGGAAGAAAGTGCGCGCCATAGGCTCCGCTGGGCGATTCGGAATGGGACAACGACCATGGAAATCAAGTCGGGTTACGGTCTTTCGCTGGTAGATGAGATCAAAATTCTGAGCGTGGCACGGCGTCTCAACGACGCGATCCGCGTTGTGCCTACGTTCCTGGGCGCGCACGAGATTCCGGAAGAGTTTCGGACGAATCGTTCTGGCTACGTTGATTTGGTCGTCAATGAGATGCTACCGGCCATCCGCCAACTGGCAGAGTACATGGATGTATTTTGCGAGTCGCATGTGTTTAGCCTGGATGAGACCGCTCAGATTGTCCGTGCAGCCCAGGCTCTTGGCCTGCCGGCGCGATTGCATGTCGATCAGCTCAAAGACTCAGGAGGCGCTGCTCTGGCTGCTTCGCTTGGCGCTGTGACAGCGGATCATCTCGAATGCACGAGTAGCTCGGGTATCGAAGCCTTGGTCCGAGCGAACGTCCAACCGGTGCTCCTCCCCGGTTCAGTGTATGCTCTTGGTTCCCATCGCTATCCATTGGCGCGAGAGATGATCGCCGCGGGCCTTCCGCTCGTGCTCGCCACCGATTTCAATCCGGGATCTTCTCCGACTCCTTCGATCCCGATGATCATTTCACTTGCTGTCACTCAGATGAAGTTGAGCGTCGCGGAAGCGGTCACCGCCGTAACGGTAAACGCTGCCTACAGCTTATCGCGTGGGCATTTGCTTGGCTCGCTCGAGCCGGGAAAAGCGGCAGACTTCGTTATCCACCAGTTCAACGATTACCGCGAGCTTGGGTATTATTTCGGCGTCGAGCCGGCCGAGCAGGTTTTTATGGGAGGCCGTCGCGTCTATGCTCGGTGAGAAAGGCTGGTTGCCCGACTATCTCTATGTGGATGGGGAGATCGTTGCGGACTGCGCCCTCTTTTGTGATGAGCATGGAGTCATCGCGCGATTTTCTCGGGACCGATCGGATTTGCTTAAAGCCCATCGGCTCAAACGCCGTCTGGTAATCCCGGGATTGGTCAACGGTCATTCTCACACCTTCCAGCGAGCGATTCGTGGACGAACTGAATTTCGCGGGACAGCCGAACCAGACACGTTCTGGACCTGGCGCGAAAAGATGTATTCAGCTGCTTGTAGGATGAAGCCGGCCGAGATCTTCGAAACGGCTCGGATGGCTTTTTTGGAGATGGCTCTCTCCGGGATTACGGCCGTAGGAGAGTTTCATTACCTGCACCATCAAGCAGATGGGACTCCTTACCGGGATCGCAATCTGTTGGCGAAGCTGATTATCCAGGCCGCCCGCGAGGTCGGCATCCGCATTGCCCTGTTGCGGACCGCCTACAGTCGAGCTGGGTTTAAGAGGGCGCCGAACCCGGGACAGGCTCGGTTCATCACGCCTGAGCCGAAAGATTTCATTGAGGACACCGAAACGTTGTTCAGTTGGATCCAAGGAGAGCGTTTGGATGACTCGGTGACGGTCGGGGTCGCCCCGCATAGTTTGCGGGCGGTTCCACTCGAGCATGTGCGTTTAGTCGCGGAATACGCGAATGGGCGCGGACTTCCGCTACACATGCATATCGCGGAACAGCCTGCGGAAATCGAGCAGTGCCGCACCGAATATGGGCGATCACCAGTCGAGCTTCTTGGCGATGAAGGGATCTTGAACGAGCGATTCACCGCCATCCACGCTATTCACATCTCGGAAACCGAGGCGCGATCCCTTGCGCTGTCAAAAAGCTGTGTCTGCGCCTGCCCGACTTCGGAACGGAATTTAGCCGATGGAGCTGTGCCGGCCGATTGGCTGCTTCGAGAAGGTGGCCGGATTTCATTGGGCACCGATAGCCAAATCCAGATTGATCTCTTCGAAGACGCACGATTGATAGAATATCACTTGCGGATGGCTAGCCTGGAGCGCGTCCGTCTAGCATCCGGAGACTGGCCGCGATTTGACGCGGACCCTGTTTGCTATGGCGACCAAGGAGGGCGCCCGAAGTTTGCGCTTACCCGTCGGAGATTTAGCGGTCGGACACCCCGCCGATTTCGTGGCGGTCGACTTGGATGATCCAAGTGTGGCTGGAGGTGAGCCCCATGCGCTTCTGGAACAATTGCTGTTTTCGCTGGAGCGAACCGCTGTGCGAGAAGTTTTCGTCCAGGGCAAACCGATTATCGAAGAGGGTCGGCATCGAGATCAGACAGAGATCGTGGCTAAATTCACAGAGTTACAAAAACGGCTCTGGTGTCAGGAGGATTAATGAAAGGCGTGCACGAACTCTTAAGCGATTTGATCGCTATTCCCTCCGTTTCCGCCCAGAGCAATATTCCAGTCATCGATTACATCGCCGAGACACTCGATTCGAAAATCTGGGACCTGCGCCGATTGCCATATTTCGATGCGGCTGGGATTCCAAAACAGAATCTGCTGGCGACAATGTATCCCCATTTAGACCAGCCCATCGAGCTGGCGCTAGTGTGTCACACCGACACCGTCCCGTACTCCGAAGACTGGGCGGAAGCAGTTTCGCCGGTCGTCCGAAACGGCAACCTCTTTGGGCGCGGCGCGTGCGACGTCAAAGGGGCGCTAGCCTGTATCTTAAAAGCGGCGTTAGGATGCGCTGGAGAAGTGCGATCACTCGCTCTGGTTTTCACGGCAGACGAGGAGGTCGGCTGTATCGGTGCAAAGCGACTCCTCGCGGAAAACCGGATTCGTCCGCGTTATTGCATTGTAAGCGAACCAACCCAACTCCAGCCAATCATAGGTGGTAAGGGGTACGGACTTGGCGAGATCGTGGTCGAGGGGGCCGAGGCGCACAGCGCATTGCCTCATCTGGGCCGTTCAGCGATAATCGATGCGGCGCTCTTCATCGAGCGTGTAAAAAATTTGGCTGCGCAATTGGAGCAGGCAGAAAATGGAGCGTTCGATCCGCCGTTTACCACGCTTAATATCGGAATGATCCAGGGCGGAACCGCTAAGAACATTATTCCGGGAGAATGCCGGATGTTATTGGAGTGGCGTCCGGTGCCGGGCGAAGCGCCGGACCGTGTGCAAGCCGAGGTGGATCGGATTATTGCCGACCTGAAGCGCGCAGATGCCGGGTTTGCCGCGACGTTCACTGTGCTCCGCAACGATCCGGGTTTCGAGGCAAACCCCGGGAGTGAATTGGCCAAATGCGTCGAGCGTCTCGGTGGCGCCATCGCGACGACCGTTTCATTTGGAACGGAAGCACCGTATTTCAATCAACTTGGAGCAGAGACGATCGTCTTTGGCCCCGGTGACATGGGAGTTGCGCATCGCAACGGCGAGCATGTTTCGTTGACCGAACTCGACCGCGGTACAGATCTTCTTGTTCAGCTCATTCGCGAGTTGTGCCGGTAAGTAACAGGATCGGTTACGAGTGCCGGCAATAGGAGCCGGTCTGAAACCTGCTTCAGGCCGGTCGCAGTGGCGAAACAATCCGGCAAACCAGAAATCAACAGTCAGAGGGTATCAAGGGAATGGACAGGTAAGGTAACGAGAATTGAGGCACGGACGACATTAGCCACCGGCCGGCGGACGGACGTAATGTTGTTGTTGATTTTCGCCGCGTTACTTGCTTTCGGGTTGCCAGTAAAAGCAGCGGAACTTTCTTCCGCACCCGCAACATCGGTGTTTCCGCGGCCTCTCCCTGAGTATCACGATGACGCCAGCCGCATCTTAATCACTAGGCTGCTCCATAGAGTCGAGGTGGAGCCGTTCAACCTCATCGCGACTGTTATCTTTTTCTGTGCAATCATCCACACCTTCCTGACTTCGACTTTTACGAGGATGGCTCGCAGGTATGAGCGCGAATTCGATGCCCTCGAAGTTCAGGAATTACATCCGGAGACCGGCAAGGTTGTCGCTAGGCAGAGGGATAAGCTTCAGTTCAGGGCGCAGCTTTTCGGCTTTATGGGAGAAGTCGAAGCAGTCTTCGGAGCCTGGTTAGTACCATTGTTTCTGGCGATTATCGTGATGAAAGGATGGCCGGCCTTAGTTACTTACAGCGCGAACGTAAACGCGGCGGAACCCATTTTCGTAGTGGCAATTATGTCCATGGCGAGCTCTAGACCGATCTTGAGGATCGCCGAACGAGGACTTGCCGCAGTGGCTGGGGTTGGTGGCTATGGTGCAGCCGCTTGGTGGATTACAATCTTGAGCCTTGGTCCACTGTTGGGTTCGTTTATTACTGAACCCGGCGCCATGACCATTTGTGCGTTATTGCTTCGCAACCGGATCTACAGTCTAGGTCCGAGTAAGGAGTTGCGTTACGCTACACTGGGCCTGCTATTCGTCGGAGTATCAGTTGGTGGAACATTGAGTCACTTCGCCGCACCACCGGTGGTGATGGTGGCGAGTGTATGGCAATGGGATTTTTCTCACATGCTCACCAATTTTGGGTGGAAGGCAGCCTTTGGTATTTTTCTCGCAACCGCCGTCTATTTCTTTTGGTTTCGGAAAGAATTGTTTTCTCTGGCCCCGAAGCGGTTAAGGGACGTATATGACAGCCGCCCGATTCCGAAACGAATCATGGTAATACATGTACTGTTTATGGGTTGGACAGTTGCCACCGCCCATTATCCGACGCTAGTGATCGTCAGTTTTCTGTTTTACCTCGCTTTTGTCCAGGCCACCGCCCGGCATCAAGAAAACGCTGCGATTCGCGCACCTCTCCTAGTGGGTTTCTTCCTTATTTCTCTCGTCTTTCATGGCACTTGCCAACAATGGTGGCTGGAGCCGGTACTAGGTGGACTTGGTCAGTGGCCGTTGATGATCAGCGCGACGATTCTGACGGGCTTTAACGACAATGCTGCGATCACTTATCTTGCTTCGTTGGTGCCGAACTTTTCTGCAGAACTAAAATACGCTGTGATGGCAGGCGCCGTGACAGGTGGAGGATTGACCGTGATCGCGAACGCACCAAACCCGGTCGGACAGGCGATTCTGGGCAAGGAATTTGGGGAGGGCGGCGTCTCTCCGCTGGGTCTATTCCTAGCGGCGGTCATTCCCACGGTGATAGTTGGCGCATGTTTCATGTTACTTAAGTAGGAACGAAAACCGTCTGGAACGAATCTGATTCTGTTCTTGATCGGCGATGAGATGATCTGGCATGACTTCCGACCCGGTTTCCTACTCCCTCTCGGCAACCCAGCGGATAGCGAAATGCTGAAGCTCCATGGCATTCCGGAAATTCATCTTTTCTTTGATTCTGGCGCGGTAGGTATCGACCGTCGCAACACCAAGCTTCAGGTGTTCGGCGATGTCTCGACTCGTCCGGCCACGCCCAATCAAATCCAGCACCTGCAGTTCGCGATCGGTTAATCGATCGACAGCACGGGGGCTAACTTTGACCCCGCCTGTCGTAAGGCCTTTCAGAAAGGTTGAAGTCATTTCTCCAGACAGATAAATCTTCCCTGCGAGAACAGATCGAACCGCCAGAAGGATCTGGGCAGCTTCTTGATTCTTTGTAATGTAGCCCATAGCGCCGGCTCGGAGTGCGCGCTCGGCATAAATCGATTCGTCATGCATGGAAAGAACTAGAACCGGGACAGCGATCGAGAGCGCCTTTATGCTCTTAATCAGTTCCAGCCCGCTTGACGTTTTCAGCGTAATATCAACTATCGCCAGATTCGGTGAGGTTTCCCGAATGATTTGCAAAGCCTGTTGAGCTCCATCCGCTTCGCCACAGATTTCCATATCCTGCTCATGGTTGATAAGCTGACATAGACGCTCTCGAAACAGCGGATGATCGTCGACTACTACTACCAAAGCCTTCCTGTTACTCATTTTTGACTGCTTGGGGAATTAGCCGGCGCTCTGTCCTGGTAGGTATGGTGCAAACGACCACCGTCCCGGTCGGCGAATTCGGTTGAATTTCGAGCTCTCCACCAATCATTCGGGCACGATAACGCATAATGCTGAGTCCCATTCCTTTTCTCTCGGTGTTGGATGGAATGAACCCGACACCATCATCGCTCACGCGAAGCGAACAGGCGCCATCACCAGCGTCGAGCGCAATTACTACCGTTTTTGGGCGCCCGTGTGTCAGAGCGTTACTAACCGCCTCCTGAGCGATCCGAAATAGGTGAATAGCCGGTGCACTTTCTAGATTCGGAACCGGACTTGGACAGACAAAAGAACAAGAGATTCCGGTTAACTTAGCCGTACCAGACGCGAGTTCTTCCAGGGCCGACTCGAGGCCGCCTTCGTCTCGATCCACCGGCGAAAGGCCTCGGGCCAGCTCCCGAACTCGCGTCGCCGCGTCCCTGAGGTGACTGGCGACTTCTCCGATCCTGGAAGCATGGCTGGGAGAGGTTTTCTCAAGCTCCTGCTTTAACATCGAGGCCGTGAATCCGATTGCGGCCAAGTACTGACAGACGCCATCGTGGAGATCGCGGCCGATCCGTTGTTGTTCGCGCTCGCTAATGTCGATGATTTCTTCTTCCAGCTGTTGGGAACGTTCCAGCAGTTCGATGCGAGAACGAGCTTCATCTCGTTGTCGTTTGACGCTCCGTCCAGCGAAGAGAACGAGACCGAAAAGCATTAGTCTAACTATCGCATCCCACAGCCGAAGCCACTCGCTGGAATAAACATGACCAACGGCTCTATCAACCGTCCACCAAGCGATGGTGCTCAGAACCGAAATGACGATAGCCGATGGCATATCGCCAAACCAAACCATTAGGAGAATCGGTATTGAGTAGAAGGGATAGATGGCAACTTCCGGTCCAGTAACGTAGTCGATGAATGCGATCACGATCGTCAGCGCGAGCGCTTGGACATAGAGCCAGGCACGGGGTTGCTGTTTCAGAAACTGGGCGAGTCGTTCCACTTAACTCACTAAGCGATGGGCCGGGCTAGAAATCAAATCCGGTTTGCGGGTAACCTGTTACGACGATGTAGCGAAATGCATTACATGCTAGTCCAGATATAGGTGACAACAAATTGTCCGCCGTGTATCATTTTTGGCTCGATTAGGAACAACCCTCTTTGAACGGCGCGATCGCTTAGCCGTTATCAACTAGCCTCGGTTCGTTTAGTTGTAGATTTCCTGATGTGGCACAGGCGCTGCTTTAGCCCGTTTGGCACCGTTAGATGATCAGGTCAGAGCTCTAGCCGAGAAAGGACTAACCATTCTTCCTCGCCGGAGGGTTTTTCCTGCAGGTGTTAGGCACCAGTTAACCTAACCGTGATCCTTAACCAAAGTTAAAGCCACCCGGAACCTTCTCCAAATGCTCGTGAATAGAAAGTTAATCAAATACGGAGCTCTTGCTTCCGTCCTCTGTCTTGTGGTCTTCGCGACCGATGCGTCGAAAGCCCAGAATGCCAGCCCTACGGCATCTCCTGTCGCGGCTGCGTCTCCGTCGCCGACACCAGTCGGTCCGGATTCGACCGCTACAGCCAATAATGGTGGAACGGGTATCGATCTGGCTTGGCCTGCTCCAGCGAAAACCGATCCCAAGACCAGTTTGAGTACCGGAGAGCCGACCGTCGATGACGCTGGCAAGGCAACGATCGGTGCAAACTCAGAGCTCGTTAGGAACGTCGCTCATAACAAGATCTCGATTAACATCGTCTGGACTCTGGTCACCGGCTTCTTAGTTATGTTTATGCAGGCCGGGTTTGCCCTAGTCGAAACCGGACTCTGCCGGGCCAAGAGCGCGGCGCATGTGATGTCGACGAACTTTATGATTTACGGGCTGGGAATGCTCGGTTTCTGGATCTGCGGGTTCGCCATCATGTTTGGTGGATTCGGTGTCGCCCCCGGAGCAATTGGATCGCAACCATCGTTGGGCCAGGGGATCTTGCTGCTGAATAAAGAGTTAACGGTTCCTATCTTCGGCAAACCCTTCGGTCTCCTGGGCGGAACCGGTTTCTTTCTCGGTAACGATGTGTTCGATACCGCGATCTTTGCCCTGTTTCTCTTTCAGATGGTGTTCATGGACACCACGGCAACCATCCCTACGGGAGCCATGGCGGAGCGATGGAACTTCAAGAATTTCATCGTCTACGGCTTTTGGGTCGGCATGTTGCCATACGCCATATTTGGTAACTGGGTCTGGGGCGGCGGCTGGTTAGCTCAGCTCGGGTTAAACTTCGGCCTCGGCCACGGGCACGTCGATTTTGCCGGTTCCTCTGTAGTGCACCAAACCGGAGGCATGATCGCCTTGGCGGGAGCGTGGGTCATTGGGGCCCGGCTAGGGAAATTTGGGCCGGATGGCAAGCCGCGCGCGATTCCTGGCCACAACATACCGATGGTGATGTTAGGGACGTTCATTCTGGCCTTCGGATGGTTCGGATTTAACCCCGGTTCGACCCTTGCTGGTACCGACAACCGGATCGCGATTGTGGCTGTCAATACGATGTTGGCCTCCGCTTCCGGCGCGTTATTTACCATGCTTGTGATGATGTTCAAGACTGGTAAGCCAGATCCATCCATGATGTGCAACGGCATGCTGGCCGGTCTGGTCGCTATCACTGCGCCGTGTGCTTTTGTTAATTCACTCGGAGCAGTTATCATCGGCGCGGTAGCCGGTGTCTTGGTCGTCTTTTCAGTCTATTTCGTTGAGGGGGTTCTAAAAATTGACGATCCGGTTGGCGCAATTTCGGTGCATGGTACCTGTGGATCATGGGGAGTTCTGTCCGTCGGCCTCTTGGCTAACGGGAGTTACGGCCAAGGCTGGGGTGGTGTTCACAAGCTGATCAAAGATGGCGCGATGCAAATCGTCGCCAACGACGGGGCTAAGGAAACCATAGACAAATTCAGTAAACTCCTAACTGATGGATGGAGCGATCAAGGTGTAACGGGCGTTCTTGGCCCTCTTTTCGGCGGAGCTTACAGCGATTGGGGCCAACTGGGAGCGGAGTTCACTGGGACTCTAACAAACTTCGTCTTCGTTACTTTGTTTGCGCTCGTCTGGTTCAAGGTTTCAAACTTGATTATTCCGCTGCGATCTAAGCATGACGACGAAGTCGAGGGCCTGGATTTGCCAGAAATGGGTGCCGAGGCTTATCCAGATTATCAGCTCACGGACAAGAGCTCTCCCTCGGTTACTCATCATGCACGCCGGGAACCGGCGATGACCAAGTAAATGACCTTCGCTATTCGATCATGAGTTACCAATCACTAGTCTTGGTCATTGTTTCCTTGTGTACGCTTGGGCTTGGATTTCAAGCCTGGCGCCTGACGAGTAGTAGATCGATCTTTTTGAACACTTTCGTCGGAAGCGGTGGCCTGCTGTTTGCAGCGTACCTCTGTTCGATACCAACCAGAGGAGACGCCGCCTACGTAATTCCTTTTATCGTGGCCATGTTATTTGGCGGTGGCGGACTGGGTGTGCTCTGGCGGAGCCGCAAAGAAAGCATCCTACGGTTGCCGTCGACCCTCCTGTTGGCGGTTGCCGCTGCTTCGTTGTACGCAAGCTTTGCTGCCTATTCGACCTAATCGACAAAAACATACACTTTGAATCGACCTTGAGACTGGCTTGAGGCTGATTCATGTCTAGGAAATCAGGGCCAGCCTTGGGTTAGTAGGGCTCGAGGCTGGTCTGGTTCTTTATCAGCGTGCGGCGAATCGAATCCCCGCGTTTCGGTATGCCGGCAGTTCGGTAATGACCTCGAGCACCGAAAGGATCAAGAGCACCAACCACAACCGCTTAGAGATCGGACGACCACGATAATATGCGCCAGTAATTATCGTTAGAACCAAGGTGACATTGGCGGAGCCACCGAGAAGCCTGCGGGGTCAAACCTTTGCTTGGGTCGCCAGTTTGATAACAAAAAGAATAAGCGTAGTGCCACAGGCTAAAATGGCGAGCCCATTTAAAGCGTAAGAGAAGATCAGGTAACCTTGCGAAAACTCAGGATCAGGGAAGAAAAGATTCTTCCAGAGACCCTGCAATCCCCATCCGAATCCTACCAGCGCTACAATGGCAACCGGCCAAGTAGTACCGGCTTTTTTCTTGGGAGGCTGCTGATCTCCGGAACTCATTCGTGAGACCGAGCCTAGAGTACGCAATATCTAGTGACAATGTTATAATGTTGGTGCTCGCCGCAATCAGAACTTTCCCTCTCTGGCCGCTTTAAGGAGAAGGAAAATTGCACCGCCACAGCCTAGAACCGCGATCCCATCTAAAACGTACGAGAAGCTCAGGTAACTTTCTGAAACCTTAGGATCAGGAGAAAAAAGGTCCTTCCAGAGATTGTCCAACCCGAATCCTAGTCCGATCAGCGCCGCGATTGCGATCGGCCAACTGATACCAGGCTTCTTTCTTGGGGGGCCCTGATCTCCGGGACTCATGCTGATCTGAGCGTAGAGCAGTCTGCTCTAGCCACAATGTTATAATCTTTGCGCGTATCCTGTAACCGTTACAAAGACACAAATGTGTCAAAGGTAAAGGGCAGGGCGAAACCCGACTCCGCAAGGCCTACGTCGCGGCCAGCTCTACGGTGTCGCTTAAACTCGGAACTCGGGCGCGCCGAAGCTCGCGAAGGTGGCTCGACTCCGCCCACTTGTTCCCAAGAGACGAAGAAACGTTGAAGCAATCAATCCCGGAGGGATCCAATGAAAGTAGAAGCCCAGTACGAAGTGCTGGGAACTTATGCAAAAAGAGACGTCCGTCCCGGCAGGGACGATAGAAGTGTTTTGGCTCCCAGTCCTCTCGTATGCAGCTTCACCAGCGCAAGGAGCCGTCGATCGTCCCGTCCGGGACGGATCTTTTTTTTAACGCCACCCCAGCACTTCGTACTGGGCTACTTTCGCTGGATCCCTCCGGGATTGATTGCTTCAACGTTGGAACATCTACCGAAACCGGCGAAAAAAAGTACGGATGTCCTTGGCCAAAAGTTCAGGCTCTTCTGCGGCTGCGAAGTGACCTCCGCGGGGCATATCGGTCCATTGTTGAATATTGTAACCCCGCTCGATCCACGCACGAGGAGGAAATAGTAATTCCTTTGGAAAATGGGCAATCGCGCATGGCACCTGAACGAAGTCGGCCGGCCCGAATTGCAGAGGCGCTTTTCTCCCTTCGAAATACATCCGAAAAGAGGAATGGATCGTCTCGGTCATCCAGTAGAGCGTCACATTGGCCAACAGTTCATCCCGCGAGAACCTGTTATAGAGATCGCCGTCGCAATCGGACCATTCGCGAAACTTTTCCAGTATCCACGCCGCTAACCCCGCTGGAGAATCGTTGAGGCCATAAGCTGCAGTCTGAGGGCGTGTTCGCTGGAGGTGTGCATAAGCACCGTTCTCGTCGTACCGGCGGGGTATCTCCTTGAGAAACTCTTCTTCCACCGGCGCCAGCTCTGTTCCTGGCTCCAGGCTGGGCCCGAATGATCCGGGGACAAAGTTTAAATGAATCCCAATGATTCGCTGAGCATGACGCAACCCTAAGATGGTAGTTACACTAGCTCCTAGATCGCCTCCCTGCGCGGCAAAGCGGCCGTATCCCAATTCTTCCATGAGCCGTACCCACAACTCGGCGGTGCGAAACAGGTTCATGCCGCGGTGGCTTGGTCGATCCGAAAAGCCGTAACCTGGTAAGGATGGGACGATGACATCAAACGAGTCCGCCATGTCCCCGCCATGGGCTGCCGGATTGGTCAGCAGTGGGATGATTCGCATCATTTCCAGAAAAGATCCGGGCCACCCATGGGTCAGGATTATGGGAATCGGGGCTGGACCTTTTCCTCGCTCATGAAGGAAATGGGTTCGTACGCCATCCGACGAGTACCGGTAATGATGGAAGGCTGAGAGTTGCTCCACCTGCGCTTTCCAATCAAACCGCTCTCTCCAGTAGCCACAAATCTCCTGGAGAAACCGAAGATCGAACCCGTACGCCCAACCGGAATCAGGTATCTCATCCGGCCAGCGCGTTTGGTCCAGTCGAACGCGAAGATCGTCGACCGCCTGCTGCGAGAAAGGGATAGAAAACGGTTCCAGAGCCATAGATGTCGGTTGAGTTTCACATTCCCCGCCTTGGATCCGCAAGCACGGAGCCGCCTGTTACGCGCCTGAGTTAACGGGTTCACGACCGGATCTCGAAGCTTGGCAATTTCCGCCTAGGCATCAAAAGATCGGAACGTTGAGAGAGGGGCGCGTGTCACGCACTTCGACGTGTCGTGCCTCTGCACCGAGACTCCGAACAAGATCGTAATCGCTCCGTACGGCTTTGGCTGCCCAAAGCCGCCGTCTTAATGTCTGTTCAAACGCGTGCCACGAAGCTGTTTATCACGGCACCGTGGTGACCATTCCGCTGAAATCAAGTTTGGTGCTGGATGTAATAATGTTCGGCGGCAGCGGTGTCTGCGAAAAGTTGAAACAGTCCAACATGTTGTTTGAAACCGCGTCCCGAGCAGTCAGCGACTTCAGTCCAAACCTCGTTTCGATCAGCTTGAGAGGAGAAGTCAAATCAAACCGAGTGTGATTGACATAACCCGCTCGCGAGTAAGGAGAAATGATGATGGCAGGTACGCGCGGGCCCCAGCCGTAAAGATCGGTCTGCGGGGGAGGGACGTGATCGTAAAAACCGCCGTAATCGTCCCACACCAAAATTATTGCGGTGTCTTTCCAATAAGGGCTTTGCATTACCGCATTAATCAGGTCGGTGACGTATCGCATTCCTACTTGGATATCTTGCGGAGGATGCTCACTTTCTTTGAAGCCCGGAATTATCCAGGAAACTTGAGGCAATGTCCCCGCCTTAATATCATCGTAGAACTGTTCCTTCTTAACCAAATGTGACATCAAACTGGGATCAGCCTTAACCTGTTCGAAACCGGCTAAAGGATTCCAAAGCGAATGGTTGTGAGGATTTGGCTGACCCGTGTAGTAGTTCCAAGTGACACCGGAATTCCGGAGCAGCTCGACCATAGTTGGGAACGAATAGGTCGGTTCGACGCGCGGGCCACCGGGGTTGTTAACAAGACCGCCGGATTGTGCCGCAATGGCATAGAGATGATTCGGCTCACTCGGACCCATGATGGAAGAAAAGAAATAGTCACACAACGTGAACTTGCGGGCGTAATCCCAATAGTTCGGGATTTCGTGGAAATCCGAGTAACCCAGCGTGTCAAGAACCCATGACGGGCGGGTACCCAGATTCGGGAGCGCAGCAGGGGTCAGAGCCGTCGCGTTTTGCTCTTCAACATCAGGAGCGCTCTCATCCTCATCGTCGACTGCACCATTAGGCGAAACCGCTGTCGCCAGCGGTTGCGTCGCAATATGACCACCCTCGACCAATTCAGGAATCGGGGTTGGAACCGGCTTGCCTCCCCAATAAAATTTTAGTGCCTGCGGCCATTCAGCCCACATAAATCCGTCCATGCGTCCCTGATTCCAGGCTGTCCGAACCGCCTGCCAAGTGTGCTGGAGATCATGATGGATACGGGTAGCGGTTGAGTGATAAGGCTTAAACTTAGGCGGACCACCCGGAAGTTCCGGCAAAGTGGTCCCAGGCGGAATCCCGTTCGCGCCCGGATAGGTGCCGAAGTAACTGTCAAACGTGTGATTTTCCTGGATGATATAAATGAAATGATTAAACGGGATGCTAGATCCTGTTTGCGCCGACCCGACACCCAGCATCGCAACCGTTGCAGCCAGAATTCCACCAACGACTTTCGACATCCCTCCCGAAGCATAACGACGAAAAGCGCCGTCAGACCATTGCCGGAGACTTTGAGAGGCTTTCACCCGGTGATAAGAACAGCCATTGGGATCGGACACAACTTCTTTTCAGAGGGTACGTATGACAAATTACGCGCTCGTAATCTAGCCACCGTAGTTGCAAGCATTGCCGCAAAGAGTAAAGCAATTTTCGCATGTTCGGACCAGCGCTGCGTTTTGCACGAGCGTCCCTAACTGACTCGCCATCCTAGGACGCTCACTGCACGTTGACGAAATGCTCTGAAATCCGGCGGATGGACTCCCGGTGCATCCGGACCGTGGGCGGGTGGTGAGCGAGTGATTCCCGATTAGGCCCCGAAGACCGACCCATCGATCCCCAAAACAGATTGACACTTTCGCCCGCCGTCCTTTACCGTTTGGGGTGCTTGGCCACGTTCTCGGCCTTAGGTTCAAGTATTCGTGGCGCGCAAGTTTACCGGCATCGACGAATTCACTGGAGGAATACTCATAAGTACAACGGCAAGTCCTACGCCGGAGCCTCCGTTCAACGGGGCCGAACTGGGCATGCTCGCCCATCTGTATCGAGGCGAGATGTATCGCAGCAAGGTCTGGCGTACGCGACTCGATGCGACGACCAACTGGGCCGTGGCGACCACCGGCATCGCTCTCTCGGTCGCCTTTAGCAATGCCGGAAACTCGCCCCTTCCTCTGGTTCTGGTGACGCTGATGTCTCTGGTGTTCCTGGCGATTGAAGCCCGTCGATATCGCTACTTCGACATCTGGCGCACTCGCGTGCGAATAATGGAGGTTTCGATGTACGCCCCCCTTCTTCGGCTCCAAGGGGTGCGCGTTGACAACGGCTGGAACGAGGCGCTGGCCCGCGACTACGAGCGACTTCACTTTCACATAAGTTTTTGGGAAGCCGCGGGACGCCGGCTGCGGCGCAACTACTCGTTTCTGTTTGGTGTTCAGGCGGTCAGCTACGCACTCAAAATATGCATTCACCCGACGCCGGTCAGGTCCCTCGACGAGCTGTGGGAGCACGCGTCGATCGGTCCGCTTCCCGGCCAGGTCGTGTTGGCCATAGGGGTTCTCTTCCACGCCGGATTGCTCGCACTCGCGCTCCTGACCTTGAAAGGGCAGCGCGCTGCCGGGCGTGTGGAAGGAGCCGCCGACTACAAAGACCCGACGGCGAGTTTGCGGATCGATTGAAACCAGTAGCCCGATCCCGCCGTCGCTTCGCAGATGGGGCCCGCTCGAAAGGGTAGCAGTTGAATCTGGAGTAGGCGGCCGTATGGTTTACCTGGAGGTATTCTTGATATGGATGCGAGTTCTTTTCTGAAGCGCATCATCATTATTGCGTTAGTTAGCGCGCTACCCACGTTCGTCAGTGTTGCGTCACCAGGTGGCGGCGGTCATTCCTCGGGTGGCTCGAGCGGCGGTGGCTCGAGCGGCGGTGGCTCCGCGAGTGGCGGTCATTCATCGAGTGGTTCGAACGGCGGTGGCTCCGCGAGCGGTGGTCATTCATCGAGTGGCTCGAACGGCGGTAACTCTGCGAACGGCTCGAACGGTGGCCATTCCTCGAATGGCGGTCATTCCGCGAGCGGGTCGAACGTTGGCCATTCCTCACGCGGCTCCAATGGCGGACATTCCGCCAGCGATCCGAGCAGTTCTAATATCGCAGTGGGAACCGGACGTTCTGTCCCCGGTATGCACGTTAGTTCAAGCAATGTTCGCAAACCTTCTATCTCAGCTGCCAATACGCGCATTTTCAGCAGTGGTGGGTCCTCTGGACACGATAATAACTGGGACGGAGACGATGGCCGGTTGCGCCGTCATCGGCGCCTACTTTTTGGGTTCTTGCCGTTTTATGGCACCTGAGTCTTCTCAAACTGTCGCCGCGATTTGCACGGGAACCAATAGTCTCCTCGCCTGCCAGAATCATTGAAGCGGCAAGTGCTGCAACTTTGTGATCCTTGGTCCAAGGTGGGCCTATAGAACTTCCGAGGCTTGAGATCCTGCGCCGCACTCGACTCACCCATTCCCGAATGTCGTCTTGGCCCGCTCATCGAGTTCTCGCTCCCTAATTGCCGTGACAGAAATTTTCAAACGTTCACAAGCTCTCCTAACCGCATTGCGAAAGAATTCGCCTTCGGCCGTATGAATCAGCGCGTGCGACGCACGGATGCGAGGCACTACTATTGAAGATTTTGCCGAAGGTCTGACCTCGTTGTAAAATTAAGAAATTGTAACGTTTCCGTCACGCTGGATTCATCGGCCTGCGCGACGATAGTTTGAGTGGGTCGAGACGCCCACAACAGAAATCGGAGAACAACCAGATGAAAACTAAGATCGTATTTGCAACTGCAATCATCGGGGTGTTTGCACTTACCAGTTTAGCTTATGCGGGTAAGGAAGGGAAAGAAAACGAGCAAAAGATAGCTCTGACCGACATGCCGGCGGCAGTGCAAAAGACCATTCAGGACAACCTGGGCGCGGGCACCATCACTGAGACAGCCAAGGAAGTGAAAAAGGGCAAAACCGTATACCAGGCCCACGTTAGGAAATCGGGAGGCCAAGAGGTCGAGGTCAAGGTCGCCGAGGATGGGAAGCTCATCAGTGTCGGTAAGGAAAACGACGCCGAGCATAACGACTAGATATCCATATTGACGACGGGGAAGTTGTGGTTTGGGCTGTGTAAAAGAGCCCAGAGCCGCAAAGCAAAAGTGAGCGACGAATTCGAGAGAGTTTCGCCGCAGGGCAGACCGCTCTCGGAAAGAGAGACGCTGTTCTTCGCTCTTTTGCCGAACTCCTTGGCGGATGCAGCGCTCAACTCCTTTCCTGTCCACTCTTCTGAGCGGCACGGGCAGAACCAACAATCCCCTCGCATGCCAGAACCATTGAAGCGGCAAGTGCCGCAGTTTTGTGATCCTTGGTCCAAGGTGGGCCGATAGAACGTCCCAGGCTTGAGATCCTGCGCTGCACTCGACTCACCGCATTCCCGAATGTCGTCTTGGCCCGCTGATCGAGTTCTCGCTCCCTAATTGCCGTGACAGAAATTTTCAAACGTTCACAAGCTTTCCTGACGGCATTGCGGAAGAATTCGCCTTCCGCCGTATGAATCAGCGCGTGCGACGCGAGAATTTTCGAAAGAGACGGCAGAGGGCGACCTGAGGCTAAGAGCACGGCAGAACCTACGATTCGATAGCGGCGCCCGTCCAATTCCCGGACGACTTCCCCGACAGCCGCCAAAGCCGAGCGCTCCGAGACGGCTGCACAGTTCGCAAGGTAACTCTCCAACTCCGCCAGTCCGAGGCTCGCTGCATAGTGATAGGGTTGGTTGGCCCCGGGCATTCTCGGATCCGTGGTGACGATGCGCCTTCGGTCGAGTAGCTCCACCGAGTTGGCATCTCCGGAAACGGCCACGAGCACTCCCCAACCGGAATGCATTCGAACGCCCAGGGCTGCGCGCTTCATGTTTCAGGTTTTCCAGTGACGTGCTGCGGAGGCAAAGACTGGTGAGCCAGCGCGCGAGCAGAACCCGCTCGACGAAGGCGGCCGCAACCCGCCTCCAAAGCAGCCTGTAATTAGAGTATCTCGTTATCTGTTCAAACACGTGCCACCAAGCTGCCTATCACGGCACCGTGGTGACCATTCCGCTGAAATCAAGTTTGGTGCTGGATGTAATAATGTCCGGCGGCAGCGGTGTCTGCGAAAAATTGAAACAGTCCAACATGTTGTTCGAAGCGCCGTCCCGAGCAGTCAGCGACGAAAGCCCAAACCTGGTTTCAATCAGCTTGAGCGGCGAAGTCAAATCGAACCGGGTGTGATTGACAACACCCGAACGCGAGTAAGGAGAAATGACGATGGCAGGGACACGCGGCCCCTAGCCGTAGAGATCGGTCTGCTGGGGAGGAACGTGATCGTAAAAACCGCCGTAATCGTCCCACACCAAAATTATTACTGTATCCTTCCAATAAGCGCTTTGCATTACCGCATTAATCAGTCCGGTAACGTACTGCATTCCTATCTGGACATCTGCCGGAGGATGCTCACTTTCTTTGAAGCCCGGAATTATCCAGGAAACTTGAGGCAACGTCCCCGCCTTCAGATCAGCGTAGAACTGCGCCTGCTTAACCAAATGTGACATCAAGCCGGGGTCACTCTGAAACTTTTTGAAACCAGGTAAAGGATTCCAAAACGAATGTTTGAGGGGATTTGGCGTGTAGTAGTTCCAAGTGACACCGGAATTCCGGAGCAGCTCGGCCATGGTTGGGAACGAATAGGTCGGTTCGGCACTCGGACCAGCAGGGTTGTAAACGAGACCGCCGGATTGTGCCGCCACGGTATAGAGATGATTCGGCTCGCTTGGACCCATGAGCGACGAGAAAAAATAGTCACACAGCGTGAACCTGCGGGCGTAATCCCAATAGTTAGGGATTTCGTGGAAATCCATGTAAGCCAGCGTGTCGAGAACCCATGACGGGCGGGAGCCCGGATTCGGGAGCGCAGCCGGAGTCAAAGCCGCCGTGTTCTGCTCTTCAATATCAGGAGCACTCTCATCCTCATCGTCGGCTGCACCATTAGGCGAAAGGGCTGTCACTACCGGTCGAGTCGAAGTAGGACTTTGGACCAATCCAGGAATCGGGGTCGGAACAGGCTTGGCTCCCCAATAAAATCTGAGCGCCTCCGGCCATTCAGCCCACATAAACCCGTCCATGCGCCCTTGATCCCAGGCTGTCCGAGCCGCCTGCCAGGTGTGCCCGAGATCATGAGGGACATGAGTAGCGGTTAAGTGAAAGGGCTTATATTTAGGCGAACCACCCGGAAGTTCCGGCAAAGTAGTTCCTGGCGGAATCCCGTTCGCGCCCGGATAGGTGCCGAAGTAACTGTCAAACGTGTGATTTTCCTGGATGATATAGATGAAGTGGTTAACCGGGATGTTAGATCCTGTCTGCGCAGACGCGATACCCAGCATCGTAACCGTTGCCGCCAGAATTCCGGCAGCGACTTCCGACATCCTTTCCGAAGCATAGCGCCGAAAAGCGCCATCGGGGGACTGCCGTAGCCTTAGAAAGGCTTTCACCCTGATGATATGACCAGCCATTTCGATTGGACACAACGTTATTCAGGGGCTCCGTCTCCTATATTGTGCGCCGTAGTCTAACCACTGTAATTGCCAGCAATTCTCGAGTTAGTAAGACAATTTGTTTGTTCTGATCAGTGCCCGAATTTAGCTTGATCAAACAAAGACCGGAGGCCTAGGTTCCCGAGCCAAGCGCCAAGATTATTGGAAACGGCCAAAATGTTGTAGAGCGAAAAACGCCCGCTGATCTGCTAGAGGTAATCCCAAGCGTGTCTCCGATTCAGCAGCCTCTTCGAAGCCGCACGCGCGGCCGGCATCAACCAGAACTACGCCCGGCAGTTTGTCTCCGTGCTGATGGCTGATGAGCGCATACTGGTTCAGAAGATCCCGCGAGAGGAAGCAAAGAGCGCTCTTGGGTTTGTCCGCGCATCCTGTTTTGCTCTTCAGTCAATAACTGAACAACATATATCAATCGTGTATCATAACAGTGATGATTCAGCAGTGACGCGAAGGCTGGGGAAGATCTTTGAACAACCGTTACTACCGTTCTGATCGAGCCTTGGTTATTTTTTTGGAAAACCTCTGAAGGCGAACCCATCCGGACCGGGCAAGAAGAATTTGCATGTCGTCCCTAGCCCTGTTGCTCCGGTGCGATTCGCTAAAATTATTCGACTCCCCAGAAAAACTTCGCCGACGGCGTCGCGTTTGTGGGCAATCGATCAAAGAAACCAAGATCGGCGATTTCCTCGGCAGGAAAATGCATGCGGACGGCGTGCCTCTGCACCGAGACTCTGAACAAAATTGTGATCGCTCCGCGCTTGGGTCGATCATACATCTGAAGATAATTGGTCGATCTAACTCCCAATCCGGTTTCTTCGCGCACCTCGCGTTTCAGGGCGCGCTCAAGGGATTCGTTCCGCTTAACTTTACCTCCAGGCAGCGTCCAAAGTTTTTGACCGACGGCTTGGCGAACAAGCAAGACGGAGCCTTTGTCATCCTCAATCCACGCCATCACAGAGACTTCCTTCTTTGGGTTAAATCTTACGCGCTGCTTTTTCGGCATCCTTCGGCTGCCTGAACGATGATAGTTGGGCCGACGCAAAGCGACAAAATTTTTGTCTCTAGACTCTCGGACCCAGCTGCTTAGCTTCTCTGTGGCTATTTGATTCTTAGACTTGCGCCTCTCGCCTGGTAAGTGCCTTCACCAGAGTTTGAAATTCATTTTTCAGAGAACGAAATGGGAACTCGTGAAGATGTTGTCTCCGATTTTGCCCGTGATGGATTCATCGTCCTCAAGGGATTCCTTAATAAGCGCGAAGCGGCAGAAGTTCAGGGGCTTATCGAATCGGTCCGCAATTTGCCGCTAGAGCAAACCTGCATGCGTCCGCACAATACGCTGATACCGCTGCGATGGAATAACCCCATCGTCCGGGTTCTTCTGATGTCCGAGCGCCGAGTGCAAGCTTTGACCGATGCAGTAGGCGCCGACGACCCGAAGTGGATTTCAGGGTACATTAGTATCAAAGAAGCGCGTAGCCCAGCCTTGTGGTGGCATCAGGACTGGTGGTGCTGGGACCACTCCGTGAGTTATCAGCCCGAGGCGCCGCAAATTGCTATCTTGTGCTACTTGGCCGAAACGAGCGTCCATAATGGCGGTCTGAGAGTCTTGCCGGGCTCTCATCGCAGAAGTGCGCCCATACACGCCACCCTTCCGGAGGCACACAGTGAGGGTGCGATGGAACTCAAATCCGGACACCTGGCCATGGCCGATCTCCCCGGCCAAGTGTCGCTTGGCTTAAGAGGAGGAGACGCTGTCGCCATCGACTACAGACTGCTTCACGGAACTCATCGAAACGCCAGCACTACCAGACGCGACTGCGTAATTCTCTCATTTACGCCCTCGTGGCGGCGGCTACCTGAAGACATAAAAGGGCACCTAATAGACCATTCGGCACAGCCATGCCAGACCGAGGTCCCAGAAGCCCTCAAGCTGATCTCAAACCTTCTTCCAACCTTCGCTGGAGTGCGGCGAAGTCTACCCCTGAACCGCAATGCACCAGCTAAATTCGAGATCTCCGATTAAGCCACTTACGTCCGTGCAAAGAACTACCCAGAGGAGGCGAAGCAAGAAGTGCTCGATTCGCCAAGCAGCCCTTGATTCGGATTATGCCCGCTCTTTGGCAATAACTGACTCGGACCCGAAACAACGCCCATTATTTATGCCATTTCGATCGTGTTCCACCGTCGTGGAACTGGAACAGCTTAGGTTAGTCTCCTCGGGACTCGGGACTCTGGAATCGCGAGTTCGAGTTTCACAATCCGATCCGCGCGGCGAGGAGGCGACGGACCTCGTAGATGACCGCGAAGCAGTTGCGGAACTTTCAGCGTCGGTTGCCTCATCGATAGGCCGCCAGCATGGCGTAGACGATGACGCCAGTGACCGAGACATAGAGCCAAATCGGGAAAGTGAATCGGGCCAGGCGCCGGTGCGCGGGAAAGCGACCGCTGAGCGCGAAAAAAAAAGTGATGAGAATCATCGGCAGGGCCACGACCGAGAGACCGATATGCGAGATGAGCAGCGGGAAGTACACATAACGAATCGCGCCCTGGCCTAGGAAGCGCATGTCGCCGTGAAGGGCGTGATTGGTGATGTAGGTGACAAGGAAAATAGAGGAAAAGACAAACGCCGTGAACATGGCTGCCCGGTGCTTGCTGACCCGCTTGGCGCGGATGAAGCAGAAACCGATAACCAGGGCGGTGGCGGAGAGGGCGTTGAGCAGGGCATTCACTGCGGGAAGGAAGAGCAGGTGGGTGCCCGTAACATCGGCGGGTGCATGATAATAAACGAGCCAGCAGAGGAAGAGGCTGGCGACGGCGCTGATGGCGATAATGGCGGCGACGATGCTAAGCGGGGTACGGTTCTCGTTGGTCGTGAGTGTCGTCATGGCTCTAAGGCAAAGATCATAGGTTTTCCTCTTTTGCCAACAGTTTGATGTCCTGGAGCAACCCCGCGGCCGCGCGGCATTGGAAACTCAGATTGACGGCCTCGCCAATGAGCGTCCGATGCCATGTATCGCCACCCCCGGAATCAGGATGACTGGACTGAGAGACGAGAAAAAATCTTCCTCCTCGTCGCGTACTTCCAAATCACCAAACGGCCTCTGCGGCTAGGGGCGTTGCAGCCTCGGGGGCAGCCACCCAGCGTGATCCGGGGCACCAAAGAGCCGCTTGAATCCTTGGGTCTCTCTGACAATCGACGGGTCATCACTTGGCGACCTTTACCTCGAAGGTCACCGTGTTGTCCCCCCCAGCGTTCTTGATGACGAACTTGTATTTCCCGTCCTTCGCCGGCGTGTCTTTCACCGAACACTTCGGGCCGGGCGAGTCGTCCTTGCCGACTTCCTTGCCGGCCTCGTCGTAGACGTACAGGTGCACGTCGGTGTTCTTCGTGCCGTCCGTCGTGGCCTCGAACTCCTTCCCCGCCGTGAGGGTCAGGAGGTAGGCGACCTCGCCCTTGTCCTTCATCTCGATCTTCTTGCCCTTGAACTCCGCCCCCTTGCCCAGGTCGGTCGGCTGCTGTGCGGGACAAAGTGTGGCGAGCGCGAACACAGCCGCTGCTGCGGTGACGAACCGAGTAATCGATATCATTCCGGAATACAAAGCGTCTAACGTGCCAACGTTCATTGACTGTCGTTAACCGGTTCGGCTCCATCGGGATAAGCGAAAGTGTCGCGTCGAATGCGTGCGGCAGGTATTCGCAACCCGCGAGCAGTGGTCGTCCGGAATCTCGCAAAGAGCGAGCGTAGAAACTTTGCCTCCTTCGCGCCTTCCGTTAAAGATTCTCGCGCCGTAAGGTCGTCGATGGTGCTCTCCGATTCGGATTCAGTATCCGAGTTGTCAGATTCCGCGAAACGCGGCAAGAGCCGAACTCATCAAGGCCTATTTTTGGGGTTTCGCGGTTGTTCCTCACGACGGCCTTTGCTGCTGCTTAATCCAAAAAATGAAACGACTGCGTAAAACGCTGACCGAGCCGCTTACGTTATAACTGTACTGCGAGGAATGGCGGTCCAGGAGCCGACGGCGCCGGTCGCTATCAACTGCGTCGAGTTGTGCAAGTGGCACTGCGCGCGTGTGAGTCAGATGCCAATCGGCTCCAAGATCGAGGCCGCCGGTCGCAAACGAGTAACCAGATGCCTTACCGTCATTACTCAGATGAACAAAGTCCGCGTAGCTTCTGTTCTGGACTCAGTAAGATCGAAAGACATGAACTCAGCCAGAACAGGAACAGTTACGCAAAAGCACATTAACGGACAATATCTGATCGTTATCTGAGTTTGCGCGGAACCCAAGTGCGATTCGAGCTCTAAGTTACTCAGTGTCAACGCTGGAGGCGGGGGCGGGAATCGAACCCGGTACGGGGCGTCCGTAGATCCTTTATTTACGCGCCTTCGCGGACTTCCTGGGTAAACCTTTAACGAATTTTTAACGTTAAAAGAGCCTAACCCGAAGTCTTTTCGGGCGTTCGCGGTAATCTTTCGGGGGCTTGCGTCGCTTCGAATAAAAAGTTCCCCGTTCTAGCGAGGGGATGCAAGAACAATCCTTAAGCGACGTTCCGCTTACCTTAACGGAAGCGGCTAAATATCTCCAAGTCTCTACTCGGGTTTTACGAGAGTGGTGCAACCGGAACCTTATCCGACATAGCCGGGCAAACTACCGGCGTTGGTATTTCAGGCGATCCGACCTGGACGAATTTCTCGATCGACGAGCCATAAATCCGAAAGGGCTATACGCATGAGCGGGGAGTTTGACCTCTCTTACGTAACCTCGAACACGACAGCTGGGTTGCCCAAAGGACTATTGTGGCAAGACGTTCCTGGTTTCTTAAAAGCGACTCGGCATTACCACACTATCGTACGGAAAGGAGAAGAGTCCGTAATTGAAACAGAGATAGAAACAACTCCCGGCGAACCCGTGAAAGGGATTGATTGTTATGGCTTCTCCGTCACTTTTGTTCTGTACGATGATTGCTTACTCGATTGAGGAATAGATGACGACGGGTGTTTCTCCTTTTCTCTGTCTTGTTGGGACGACGGAGATTGGGAACTCGAAGAAGAATTAGAGATTCCCTCGGACCAAGCAGCCTGTCCTGATGAGGCGTTGGGATATTTCGAAGCATTGAAATTCTCTTTACCAGAAGAGATGGCGCAGACTTACCAGGCTTTTATCGAGCCCTTTGTCTTCTTTGAAAAGGAAGTCCGGGAAACGCCGAGGAAAGAAGTCTTACAACTTGGGCCCAAGGTTCTGTTCTTATTTAGCTTCACCAAAATAGCTTAATTTCTTTTTGACATAAAAGTGTTCGTATGAACACTAGTCCCATGATACACTGTCAAGGTTCGCTATTAAGGTGGTGGAGTAGATGCCTGCGGCCCCTAAACCATAGTTTATAAAATCCACGACCCATTTCTGCTGTCTGGCTATGCCGGAATAAAAGGCGCTAAGGAGCTGGAATTTGAAAAGTGACTCTTGGCTGGTAAAAACCTCCTCTGGTGTCATCGGTGAGTTCGCGATCGTATCCGGCTCTGGCGGAAAAGAAAAGCGCCGGAGCAGCCTGGGCGCTCTCGGGATGTTCCGGGCTGCGTTACTTCCGTTTTCGCTCTCGATCCCGAACCCTTCGTTCGTGCTCCTCTCGCGCAAAATCGGCACGTATCGTCTTCGCTATCCCCTCCCACCCGTTCATCTCTTCGATCGAAAGGGTCATCGCGTCGATTATACGTCCAAGAGGCAGTCGGTCATCTTCGTTATAGACCATCCCGCTAGCTACCCGCTCCAGAATCTTTCGAGTCTCGGGTTTAATGTTCACCGTAAAGGGAAGATTCTTCACCGGCGCAGTTATAACATTAAATCCTAGGATTTACAATATTTTGTTGTTGATCTCGTGTTCGCCTGTTCTAGGTAAGTGTGAACGAAAATCACACGAACACCGGCTCTGGACCGGTAAACCAGACTACTTCAGACCGCAGTCTTGCGGAACTGGAGCAAACTGTTGAGAAGGGCAAGGCGACCTTTCTCGATGTTGGAGCTGCCTTAGTCGAAATCCGGCTGCGCAAGCTGTATAAACCGAAGGGTTGGACCGAATATCTCAAGGAGCGATTTGGCTTCTCGCGTCAACACGCTCACCGAATCGTGCAGGCGAAGGCGTCGGCCGACGCGTCACCGGTGGGTGACAAACCTGCAACCGAAGGCGAGGCACGCAAGCGTCTAAGTGAGAAGCGATCGAACCGGAAGCGGCCGACCAACGTAGCTGAAGATTTGGACGCTGAGGAGGAATTCGAAAGGTTCAAGTCACGCGTATCAAAGTGGGCAGCGGAGTTCGCTGAAGATGACTATCTCCGCCTGCTCGGAAAGGTAACCAATTACGCGGATGGGATTCTCTCCGAAGCGGATTACTCGGACGACATCGTAGTCAACCAACCGGAAGCAGATGGGGTGGCGGCGTGAATAGAATTGCAAAGGGATTCAAAATGGATGGGCCGGTCAAAGGCTCTCGCGTTTGGCGATCATGCGATACGGGAAGCAAACAGGTCAATGAGCGGCATTACTTTGAGATGATCGAGCAAATCGGCACTCCGAGCCTGCTCGCGGATCTGAAGCCAAAATTGAAAATAACAAAACCGGAACCGAAAATTCTCGGAGCAAAAATGTCCGGAGCAGAACCGATCTTCGTGGCAACTACTCTATCCGGTGACATTCCTGTTCGAGAAGTTGACCCACGCGAAATTGATCCACCGCTCTTTATCAACTATCTCGCTTTTTGCGTAGCGGGCAAAATCCTGATCGCGTTGGTAGTCACCGCTCCGACGATGCAAACCTTGTTCGCTGCTTTAGAACACATAGCACGCGATTGGAAGGAATATGACGGGGCGGTTATTGACCTCAATGACCTCACTGGGTTGAAAGAAAGGAGGTTGGAGCCATGACATACCAAGAATTCCAACGGCGAAACTCCGATCCGTTCGAACCAAATGTCGAAAACGTCAGAGTGAATCGCAACGGTTCGTATAAGATAAAGTTCCAGCCGGGACAGCTTATCAAGGCGGTTAAGCTCGTGCTTCATCCATTCGGTGATGAGATAGTGAAAGGTTTTTACGAGGTCGCAAAACGAGCCCGTGAAACGAACAGCGCTCTGCTGCTTCATTATCCGGCTTCGCTCGTCAGTCACGAAGGTGGCCATGCGAATCGATTCGCGTCTGTTATCGGGTTGGTAATGCCGCGATGCGGGCAAGTCACGGGTGACGTCATCTTGAGTAAGACCAAAGGCGAGTGCGAAGTAGAAACGGAAAAGGCGGAGGCAGAAATTTGTTCAACAGTGGATGCGCTCATCGGGGAGAACAAATGAGCGCTACGATCGTTTTCGACTCTTATTGGAAGTTCGCTGCTGAAAGGCAGCGGATCTACGAGAAACGGTTAAGGGGCGAACGTCCGCCGTGGACGGCGGACCCTATTTTAGAGAAGCACAAATTCACGAACGCTTTCAGAGCCGCTGACCGAGTCAGCCAATATCTGATCCGGAACGTGATCTACGAGCCGACCGCATCAACGCATCCCGAAGAAGTCGTTTTCCGGATTTTGCTCTTCAAGCTCTTCAACTCAATTGCCGCTTGGGAAGTCCTGAAGGAACCAAATTCGGGATGCCGACCTGGAAGGGATTCGACGAAAAGGCTCATGCCGCTGAGCTAGGAAGCGCGAAAGCGAACGGCTGTCAAAATTTGGAATGTCGGCCTACGTCCAGAATCAAAATTACGCCACTCATCTATCCACAAAACACGAACGCTACCTCACGCTGGTTAACTACATGATGAGCACAAACATCACCGGTAAGCTGCAAGCTGCCCGGACGTACGCCGATGCCTTTCAGGTGCTTCGGTCTTATCCGTTGCACGGTAAGTCTTTTATTCCGATGCAGCATGTGTGCGACATCAATTATTCTGAGGTCATCAATTTTGATGAAGACGATTTCATCGTGCCGGGACCGGGTGCTTTGGATGGTATCAAGAAATGTTCGGGGCTTTGAACGGCATTACTCCGTCGGATCTGATACGGGGAATCGTCGACGATCAGGAAGGATTCTTTGAAGCGGTCGGTGAGCAGCCCGTCAGGTTAATGGGTAAGAGACGACTTCACGCCATTGATTGCCAGAACCTGTTCTGTGAAACGGACAAATACGCGCGGGTAGCTCATCCGGAATTTAATCAGGACCGCACGGAGATTAAACAGAAGCTCCAGCCGACGGGACCGCTGCCTGCTCCATTCTTTCCGCCGAAGTGGGGGTTAAATTCGTAAAGTTAACCTCACCAGTAATTCTCTGCGTCGGAACGGCGAAAGGTCGCCGTTCTAGTATAGCGTTGGGGGAGACATCCTGACGTCATACGGTTATAGCCCGGTAGGTTTGGTCGCCTGTCGGGCTTTTTTCCTTTTCCCAGTGGGATTACGCAAACATTAAGTCTGCATAATTTTTGGCCTTTTTAACCAAATAAGCCAGCGGTCCTCGTTCTAGTCATGTGCCGGGTAGTTATCGCCCGACCGTATGATCACGACCACGACGACCGAACAACTGCGCGCTCGCTTTGACGAGATGTGCACTCGCCTCGGAACGTCCCCCAGGTCCACCCAGTCTGACGAAATCGCGTCGGAGACCAGTCTTAACGAATCCGCAAGCGCGGCCGAAAAGATAGCCCGGATTTACGCGTGGTGCGACCAGCGCAATGGACGCCCTGGAATCAAGTCTGAGACTGCGTCTCCGGTCCGTTTCGAATGTGCCGGATTTACGGGCTTAAATGAAAAGCGTGTTGAAAAGGAAAAAGAGACCCCGACCGGATACGGCAAACGCTGGCGTAACAAAGTAAAGCGCGACCGCATTCGACGGCTCCGTTCTCCCGCGAACCTCGCCAAGGCGAAAGAGGCTAGAGCCCGAAATCGATATCACCGTATCGTCCAGGAGGATGGGCTGCGATCCCAGCGGAGCCAACAAATTTACGATGTTCTTCGCGAGGGTGGCTCTTACAATGGTGGCGTCGAACGATTAGAAGTGAGCATCGCTGAATTCCGCGGCAAATCTCGCACCTTTAAGACGAACAAGAACGCTTACCTCTTAAACGCCAAAGCGCGGCTACAGCGTAGTGAAGGCCGACGCGAGTGGAACGAGAATCGCCTTTTGTTCCTGGCGGCGATCGGCAGACCCGCGACTACGGGCCTATCTGCGCCTGAGCCACGACGAAGCGAGGCTGAAGCCGCCTTCGAGCTATTCGTACACTCGCAGCTCCTTCCTTTACAAATCGCCTACCCTGAAACCGACACACCCCACGACTGTAACGATCTGTTCGTGGGTTGGGACGGACACTTTTACGCTGGTGTTCGAGATTACGACATCGACGATGGAGATTCTAAACTCCAAGTGCAGGTAAAAGGCATCGCCAACCTATTCTATCGAGCGCGTGACACCTTCAAGAAGCACTGCGCCCGGAGATATAGAGCACTACGCACTGACCTCTTTAATCTCTTACTTCGAGTCCACCAGAACCGTGTCTTCTGTGAGTTTGCAGACATCGAGCTGCGACCAGTGGCGCTCGTTTCCGCGACTAGCGCACGCTCCTGGTACGCAAAGTCCGAAAAGGGCAAACGTCTTAAAGACAAGGATGCGCTCGTTACACTCTTAGAGAAAGAGACCGATTATGTCCTTGAATACTTGCTCGATTTCGCGCGTGCTGTTTATCCCAAGGAATACGCCGTCTTAGAACACACTATTGAACAAATCGAAAGACTCGCCTCCAGTACCTCCGACGAGAGCAAAATTAACCTCTGTGAACTCTTAGAACTCTACCGGGATGTGCTGGCTGAATCTAAAGCAGAGCTGCGCTACTCCGGATCTTTCGCTTCGGATTATTTCCTAGCTAATACTACCTGCTGGCACGAAATTAAGGCGAAGTTACCGAAGCGATTTACCCGGACGAAATTTGAAGCCGCGTCCCCCTTTACCCTCGCTCGACAACAGGAGCCGTCCCGCGCGATCCTAGCGCGACTGTGACCGCAACTACCCCGATCTCGCTCCGCCTTCTTTATCCGATTCCGCGCAAAGTCGACCCGACTAATCCATGGCAAAGAAGTAAGTGGAAAACCAAAATGCATTTTTGCCGCCTTGAACTCGTACAGCCTGCCTCCAACCCCCGGCATACCGAGACAGCAGTGGAATCCAGAAATCACTGGCGCGATATCCCTCAAATCGCAGCGAGCACGTCTACTCTAGAAGTCGTGGGATGAATTCGCGAATTCGATCTTCGTTGACAATCTTTCCATGCTTCAAGGCCAGAAACTGAATCTGCTGGATTAAGACCGATTCGTCGGATTTTTTTCTGCTTACTCGTATCCGGGTTTTGCACTCGGAGTAACATTTCCAAGGTTGGAGCGCCAATTCGTAGGGAGTTCGGTCATTAAGCTCGTTCAATAATTCCGCGAGGAACGCGGGGAAATTTTCTTTGTCCCACGGGCAGGTGAGTCCAATCTTCTTCTCCAATTGGTCTTCCACTACCGGCGTCCATTTTAAAAGGTAATCCTTATCGCGAAGCCCTTCGATCCATTCGAGTAATCTAGCTGCATCCTGCGAAATGCCGTAGCGCACCTCAAGACGCGGTTGATCGAGCAGATCCTGCAACGCTCGGAGCGTCGATTCCCACGTCTTCGCGGGAGCGAGCCGAACGAACCATACATCGGTATCACTTCTAAAATCGTAGCCAATGTGGATTTCTCGGTGAACCGGAATCTCGGAAATAAATTTTGCGATCTCTTGCCCGTCCGAATGACGCCCGAAAGGATAAGAGGGAAACACGCGTTCCAGTTCGGCGCGATCATTAATCCAAAGGATATTGACGGGGTCCTTTCCAACAGGCCGCGAGTTGATCAAGTGATTGTGAATTAAATCTCGCCAGGAATCGAGATCGGTTTTCGTGATGTGGTCTAACCTTCCTTCGAATATCGAGTTCAAACGCTCGGGGATCGATTCCTTAACCAAGGGATCATCCACTGAAATCTCTCCGAGAAGCCATACTTTATACTCGACTGGGTTTTCCCGGTTCCATCGTTGGCCTTTGGATTCATAGCAAAAAGAGGGTCCGATTTTTTTGCGAAGTTCCTTCAGATATTCTCCAATACAGCCTTGCTGCCCGTTGAATCCTGCGTGCCACGATAAAGTTCGTTCTTTTACCCAAGCGTCCGAAGAGCCGTGTTCCTTTACCCAGGACAGGAGTCTCATCGCAGGCTCCGTTATCCTCTTGGGGTTATTAGATTCGGTCTCGGGCCACACCTCGTTGCATACGTCATCCCATTCCTTGCCTCTTAGTAGCGTTATCGTGATTGAACTTACGTATCCGTTTTGCCCATCCAGCGATATCTTAAAGCTGCGGGCGCGGTTATTTATCTTTTCGATCGCCGCCTCGAGGATTTCGTAACATGATCGCTCGTCTTGTTTCGACATTCCTAAGACGCGACGGACCTTGTTGTTCTCGAGACTTTCCCATAACTCCGTTTTCCAAAAATCAAACGCTGGCACTTTTCGGATTAGCCCTAGAATGAAGTTCTCGGCCCTTTCCCTAAGCTCTGAGAGTGTGGCTTTCGGAGTCTCCGCGGGCACCTCAGGTTTGGCGGCCGTCGGTGCCGGAGTCTTCATCGGAGGCGGGTGGAACAGGTGGGCGATCTTTTGCGAAAAGTTCCCCAAATGGGATCGCATTGTGGGAGTGGATACGAGACTTTCTAGAAACCCAATGTCGGCAGCTTGGTGCTCTTTAAGAATCGTGAATACTCGAAGAATTCTCGGTGGCTCTAAGTGCCGGAAATCTCGACGCGCGGAGTTAACCGATGTTGATGCCGGCTTCCATTTGGCGCCGTGCTTAACCAGAATCTCAATCGCATCGATACAGGCATCGATCTTTTCTGAGCTGCGTGTTCCAAAAATAGATCTAGGGTCCGCTGCCCAGCTCATTTGCCAAATCGCGTGCTCGAGCACAGATGATCCGGTATCAGGCAGGCTGGTTAGATTAGGGAACAAGGTCAGGAGATACTCCAGAATCTTGGCGGAAGAGCCAGACGAACACGCCTGAAGAAGTTCCGGGAACTTGTCTGGATATCTCTCGGGCTTTAGCCGCTTGAGGACACTTAGATGCCCGGCTCGAACCGCTTCTACTAAGGCACAACTGCCGCCGAACTCGTTTTTGGAATCGTCTTCCGGAAGCGGCACGTCGGGACGCGCTCCAGCCCATAAGAGAAGGGATACACCGCGCAGATTGTCCTCTTTTGCGAAGTAACAAAGTGCCATATCCGCCTGAAGCTGTAGCGCTGGTTTGACCTCGATGTTTGCTTTGTACACTGAGATTATCGGTTTGAGGCAGTGCAGGAATCCTCGGTAGACAGGATAGTCGTCAAACGGATCTGCACCTCGATCCAGAAATAGTTGGATCAGTTCTGAATCGCCTGAGTAGCAAACAGACTCAAAATCTACCGAATTAACCGGAACTCCACGATCCAACAGAAGTCGGGCGATATCGATCCGCTTACGTTCGACGGCAACGGCTAGCGCACTTCCGTTGCTCGCCATCGGGTCAGCTCCGCCATCGAGCAAGACCTCTGTCAGTGTCAGAAAGCCTTTCTCGATAGCAACCTGGAGTGGACTAGCTCTTCGAGTCTTCTTTCCGGGAGGAAGATCGAGCGGATTATTCTTTGCAATCCACTCCGAAGTAGCTTTCAGATTCCCGTTTCTACAGAATTCGATTAGTGGAAATAATTCTTCAATGCTTTTAGCTACCGGGGGCATGTTGATAGGTATCGCGACTTTCGAGAATGTCGAGTTTGCGGCGTCGCTGCCCTCGATCTGGAGGGCGTTGAGGGCGATTCCACTGCCAATCCCTTACGCCTCGCCTTGATCAGTATGCTAGCCACATCTACTATTTATCGGATAAATTCGGCTATTATAAAAAAGTCGGATGTTTTGGACGTAATCATTACGAAGCGCCGTGAATTAATGGACATCGCTTTCGGCGCGATGGTAAACGAATGACCCGAGCAAGTAATTATCTTTGCGGGGCGAACGAGTCGTCCGTGACGAGCGACTCGTCCAAAAGTTTACCTTAGGTGTAAAATGGCTAATTCCGACGCATTTTTCGGCGTTGTGGATCTTAGTTGGGGAATATTCGCCGCACTCTTTCCGCGCGACCGGTATCACTCGATTCCTCGAGGAAGGAGCAACGCTCGAAGCAGCCCAGCACACGGCAGATCATGCCAGCAAGCACAGTGACAGAACCGTATAAACGTTCTTCCTTCTGATTTAGAAGCATTGCGTCTTGAAAGCTTGGCGCGAGAAATCAAGGCACCGCGCCAAGAACAGTGGCCATCATCGGGCCGCGTGGAGCTTAGCGCAGTAATCTTGATACCATTGTTCGAAGAGCTTGTCGGTAGCCGGCCAATTTACCGGAGCATCAGCACCCTGGAAACTGGCAAGAGCTTCATCGTTGAATTCCCAAAGTCGCACAATTTTTCCGTGTTTCCGTTGATCCTCGGCCCAAGCAGTACCCTGGACGGAGTAGTCACTCGCGCATAGAATGCTTCCATCTCGCAAAAGTTCATCCGGATCGCCTCTCTGATACTCGACGAAAGCAATTTGAGGGTATTGGATCCGCGTAAGCGCTGTTCGATCAGTAGAGTAAAGGAGCGTGTGAGAATCTGCAATTGGATCGGCTTGTGCTGAGACGGTGATTGACCGATTTCCACTATCGCATCTGTCTTTGGAAAATGCCGCTTGGCTCGTCCTAGTATTATTTTGGAACACCAAGCGTTTTTGCGGAGCGTCGATAGTGATGTCCCAACGCCAGCTCTGTGTTCCTAATTCCGCTCGATGGATTTCGGTGAGTTTCCCTTGCTTATCACTATCAAAGCGAATCGTGGGATCTATTCCGTGATCGTAGCTTACGCCATCATTAGGACGAAACCACAGGATCTCGTTTTGTGTGTCGAGTCGGCCGAGCTGGTAAAAGAGCGTGGGCCATGGGTTAGTAGCGCTCTGATGCACTTCTACGACCCAGCCGTCGTCATTGAGGGCTACGCTGGCTTTTTGGCCCGTGTCGTATTCCCCATGGCGGAACCAGGCTATCGTGCCATTAGGCTGATACTGTCCAGTCCAGTACCAAAGGTGGCCTGTGCCGGAATCATGCACTTCAACGGCCTGACCCTTAGAGTTCATCGATATCGCTGGATTATGTCCATGGTCCCAGCGATATTCGCGGCGCGTGCAAAGGTCACCTGAAAGCACGCACAGAATGCGCCCGCGCAAGCCGTCAAGCGAAGGCCAAACTGCCTGGTATGCGGCAGCCGGGAACACTTTAGAACCGAAGATGTCCAGGAAGAGTTGGTTGAAGTAGCAAATATTTCCGTCGGCAAACGAAGTTCTGGACGTCAACCCACCGGCTGCTTCCGCGCAGTCAGTAACCTGGGTCAAGACCGTATCGCGAACCAAGCCGGCTTTTAGGTCTACTATAATGATTATAGGGGCGTGATTGGGATGGGCTTCAGACCACGCGCAGATCAATTTTAGCCACTCGGCTGCAAGCGGGGAGGAAGGATTTCCTTTGCCAAGCATCACTCCACCTTCTGGTCTGTCGTGCCCGATCCGGTAGTCCTTATACTTACCGAAATCGTTAGCGTAGAAATCTAATTCGAGTACTCTGGCCCCACCATCAAGCTGTTCAGGAATCGAGCGGAGCGCTCCGCCAGCGTAAGAATTATGCGTCGCCGCAAGGTAAACTTCGTTGAGTGGCTTGACATTTTCTTGCGCAGCACCACCCCCCGAAAGTGTGAGCGGAACCACGTTCGCAAGGAGACACAACGATACTACTTTACAAAGGTAAGTCATACATTGCGATTTGCAAAACTAGAAACGTTGTGTTCTAGGTCATTTTTTTGCCTTTAGAATAATCGCAGGTGCGATCAGCTGGTCATTTAAAGCCGGCAACTGCTTGAAATCTTCGTTGTTCGACTTTGATAGTTCAATTCGCGGCGAGGGATATGAAAATGGCTGTCCATTTGAAAGAGCCCCATTCAATTCGAACGTGAAGTGCCAGTCGTCATCTCCGATAGTACCAATTACAATATGGGTGCGCATAAAGCGACAATCTTTAGCCGCGATATCTTTCCGTTTGGAAAGCTGTTTTACGCGGTCGGAGTGGTCGGGAAAGTAGTCGTCTGAATGGTCATGATGGTATTCAGCGATTACTTCGCCGGTTCTATTGTCTTCTACCTGAAAGTCTAGTGCTGTGTCTTTATCTTTATCATCGTTGTCGGTCTTGAAGGTTACAGATGTAAATGCAAGCATCGTTGGCCCTTGAACTTGAACTCTCACGTCTGCCTGAGCCGTGTCTCCCCCTTTCCCTGTAGCTATTATGTGGTAAATCTTCTCACCGGCTGATGTCGGTTTGATCGTGACGTGGCCGGACAAGGCCATGCTGCCTTCGCTATTCGGTAAACCATTACCTTCGCTGTCAGTCGAGATCTGCACTTTCTCTGACTTGCTGCTATTCCAGCTGATATCAAAGTCTTCATCGAGCAGAAACTTCGATTTAGATGTCTGTGCACTAATTTGTGGTGGATCGTATTTTGCTGGATATGCAGCACAGATTGACCCGCCGGCATCCGTATTTATAACAACAGAGAGATCCTGATTTTTCTGTCGGGTGATTTGGATCTGATTGTCTACCCCACTTTTGAGGGCGAATCCTTTTTTGAATATATCATTGGCACCGTGTGCGGTCTTAACACCTCCCTGAATGTCTGGTGCCGTACTTAAGTGCAGTGTTCGCGGGGATGCCGCGGGGGCACAAACCAGCTAACATGAAGTATGGCATTGTCGCTTTGAGCACTTGCTGCAGGAACGACCCAAGCGTGCAACCCGGCTTGGATGCCTGCTGCCGAGCTAGTGGCGATGCAGAACTCCCATGCTTCAAGAACCTTGGAGTTAACTGTACGGACTATCTTCTGGAAGTTTTCCTGTTTAGATACAGTCCAATTTTTGTACTCGTTATGCTGGTTGAACCACGCCTCCTTTTCATTCTTGTCGAATTCGCCATCCACTTTAATGGGGACACCATAGACGATTGCTCCAATGCCAATTCCTGAGTGAATGGCTTCGTTGTGGTTGCCAAAATTCATTTGGTATGTCCAAGCTTCGTACGTCTTTTGAACATTAGTGTTTTTGACTGTCCACTGGGTATCAAAGATACCGTCGTGAAGTACGGCATTGCAGTCTTGCGACTGTGCATTTGCCGTGCTGCGCATTGCAAAGGCTAAGATTACGAGTGCGTGAAAAGAAACCCGAGTTTGCATTGTAAGTTTTTCAACTGATGTACCGGCACTCCATGTGACGGGTAGATTTCCGAGTTGTAGGTGTTGACACGACAGACGGGTGAGCGTTTTGGCACAAAGATCGGTGCACATTCCAGCACACTCATTCTGACGTTTCTGAAGTATCACTCCCGAATTAGAGAGCCAATACGTCATTGTGCGTATTGACTTCTCGGTTCAACCCAAAAAACGTGGAATCTAAAGAATCCCGGAAAATTCCTTTGGTGCTCAGCTCTGGATGAGTTGCCAAGCGGCCTCGCTCTTGGAAGAACACCAAAAAGAAGAAGTCTTTTTCTGCGAAGAGGATCGCCAAGGCCGAAGCCGGATCTCTGGTTTGGCCGATATTCGGGCGGCACGGCACGGCATTTCGTCAGTTGGAATCCCGTTCCAGGCTAGCAAAGCTTACCACTTTCGGTCAACCGGACAAAAGGCGCCAAAGTTTTGGAGGATCAGCAATAACGCTATTAGCCTCGCCTAATTTAGTAGCGTATAACTCCTTTTACGTCTGATATAATTCTCGTTTTCTACGAGCACTTCCGCGAGTCTCGAAAGCTAATGGCTGAAGCCGTCCTGACCTTCGACGCGATGAGCGTTATATAAAAGGGTACTTAAAAGCGAGGTTGGTTTACGAGGAAGAAAATAGAAAGTCAGACCGTCTTATAAATCGCTCCTTTTTTATAACGATTTACTCGACCTCTGAAGCGCTCTTTCCTATACTATAGCATCGTTATAGATTGTTATGGTGAACTCGCAAAAGCTGATTCGTGCCGCCTATTATTTGAGAGTTAGTACGGAAGCGCAAGAAATTGAGAATCAGCGAGTGGAAATCGCGCCGTTTATCGACCGGCGAGGTTGGAAGCTGGTCTACGCCTTTGAGGACGTGATGAGTGGTGCAAAGAGGGAGAAGGATCGTCCTGGTTTCGCAGCGATGTTCAAGGCAGCTCATCAAAGAAAGTCCGACATCCTTATCTTTTGGGCTTTGGATCGCTTGACCCGCGAAGGTACGAGAGCAACGCTTAACTACCTCCAGCGGCTTGAATCGAAAGGGATCGATTACGTTTCCTATCAAGAGCAGTGGCTAGACTCTACTGGCCCATTCAGAGATGTAATGATTTCGATGTTCGCGACGTTAGCGAAGCAAGAGCGCGCTAGGATATCTGAGCGAACCATTGCTGGTCTTAAGGTAGCGCGAGCCAAAGGCAAAAACCTCGGGAGACCGCGTCTTCCAGAAGAGACCGTCCGAACCGTCCTTTCGTTAAATAAGGAGGCTGGAATTGGAGCGCGAAAGATTGCAAAGAGCACTGGATTTCCGCTAGGTACAGTAAGCGCAATTTTGAGCAGATCGCGGCGACAAACCTGTTCGCCAAGCGCGTAAAAGCTCCGGATCATAAGCTCGCGGCAGATCTCGGGAACTCGGTTCGGAGGCCTATCGCGCAAGGACGCTTGGGCAATGCTAAAACGACGGCTTCGTGATGCAGGGCTTTCGACTATCTATTCGAATCATCCTTTTCGTGCTGCTGGCATCACCACCTATCTCGAAAACGGTGGCACTCTTGAGATGGCGTAAATAATTGCGGGTCATGCCGATAGCCGCACCACCAAACTCTACGACCGGCGTGGGCAGAAAGTCCTACTCGAGGACATGGAGCGGATTCGATACTAATGCTGCTTGACGTGTGGCATTCGTACGATACAAAACTCTTCATTCCATCCAACTGGGAAACCACATAACACCTACGACCCCACATATCCAAATTGGTTGAAGCAGTATCCATTATACGTCCAACCTGACGGGGACTGGTTTATACTTCCCGACCCTAAAGGAGATAACTTCGAAAAGTTGGGCCAACCTTTAAAATCCTGCGCACAATTCGGATCATGAGAGATCCCCATTGATAATAAATTTTCGACTCTTCCAAGAAGGTCGCGGTGCAGGACCGGCACCTCAAGCTGAATATTTCTTCGAATTTGATACCAATCCCGCGATCTTCCCGAACCTCGACGATCCATCGTCTGCAACCCTTGAGGCCGTGCTGAGAAGGCACGCCGCAAGTTTCTTTTCCAAATACGGCAAGCCGGATATCTTGCTAACGCCGTGCGCCAGCGCGGGCAGCAGGTGCTCGCGACCGCCTAGTGATTAGCTTGATCGTTGTTGATGGTGAAGTTGATTGTTGTTGCGTCGTTGTCGATCGGATCGTCATTCACCACGACCAAGTGATTCCAGCTAATTCCGGCCCCTTTCGCCACATTAGCACCACCGTTTACCGAACCGCCCTCCGTTTCGTCGTCAAATTCCGATGCTGACCAGGAAACGGTGACGCTTAGGTCTGCATTCAAGTCTATGTCGAAACCAATGTGGGCCCGCGGCGTGAAGTTGGGTGGACCATCGAAGTCGAGGTGCGCGTGTGAGTGGAATGGCTGCACTTGGGCCGTCTTGGTCTCGGCAAAATAGCTCGGGCTGTGCGCAAACGCCGAACTCCAGTCAGTCTGCTTTTCAACCCAAATCGTTATCAAACGATAGATCTCAGGAGGCGGCTGCAGCGCGATGGTAACATCGGTAGTCTGGCCGGCATCAATGTGAACGTTGACCGTTGCGGAGTTCCAGTAGCCTCCGATGTTCAGGCCCGCAGTTACCTGGTAGTCGCCCGACGGAACGTTGTCGAATTCGAATCGGCCATCGCTTCGAACAACGACGTCCTGTAAACCGCTGCCGAGCAATGAGACATTTGCTCCGCTCACGTCCGCGTTCGCGGTAACCGTTCCTGTGAGTGTTCCTTTCGTTGGCACGAGTTTCCATCGGAAGATAGGCACTTGCGCATAGGTTCCGGGACGATAAAATACCTCCTCCACATGCCCATACACGGACCGGAACTGCCCTTGGTTCCCGCTCCCTGGAGAGTCCCAGAACAATATGTTGTCCGGGCTGACCGAATCTGCAGAGCCTGTCGTCTGCCACGCGTCTTCGTCTACTGTATTGATATCGGCCGAGTCGGAGGCAAATGTATTGCAGAGCTGATTGGCTACGGTATCCGGAGCGTCCGTGAATAGTGTTCCGAAGAACCCAGCTGAGTCGTGCGCAGTGTCATAGACGGTTTGGAACAACCACTTAGCCGCCTTTTGACGCTCTTCCGCCGTGTAAAAATACAGACCGTCGAGTGTGGAAGCGTCCACCGCGGCTCCGCCGATCACGTCCGTTGGTTCCAGGTCACCAACACCGGTGATCTTGTTCGGACTCTCCAGTTTCACATTGGCATGTTGCGCCGCCAGCCAGATGAAAGATGAGCACGTGGTTGCTAACGTGCCCTGCGCCCAACCAGAATCGGGCCCTGCAACGCCTTCGGGTCCTAGAGAGATCTCAGGCTTCGTGTAACAATAGAAGCGATAGTGCCCCTTGATCGCGAGCGCCGCGTCCGCAATCGCGTGCAGTCTTCCGCGAATAGCGGCTGTCTCGTCGAACGGATTGGGCTTGACAACAATCGGATAGATAATGGTGCTGGAATCGCTCAGATCGGGAGCGAATGAGAAGTCGGAGATCCGGTACGGGCCGGTATCGGGCGAGGTGATCCATTCGCCGTAATATGCGTTGTCAATGCTCTGCGTCACAGTCCCCGGCCATAAATACTTTAGAGCTGCCGGATCGAAACCATCCGTGCCCTTGTGGCCGAGGAAACTACCCGCAAGATGATCTTTCAACCAATCATCGGAACCGGTGGAGTGGGTAACCTCAATGTGGTTCTTCGTCATGATGCCGCAGTGAGAATAAAACTGCGCAGGCGTGACCTGGCGAAGCAGTTGCCCTACCAGGCCTGGCCCGCCGGGATCGAGCAGACAGTCACCCTTTTTGGCATTCAAAATCCGTCCCGGCACGTATCGCCATTGCACCTCGGATGTTAACTGACAAACCATCCCGTCAGGGAGCTTGTCCGGCACGTTGTCGGGATCGCATTCCTGCCCAACCACAGGAGTCACTTGGTCGAAGGGCATCCGGTTGGGATCCAGCAGATTGGCCAACACCGAGGAGAAATTCTGATTTGCTGTGTCGAGCAACTTCTGTGATGCGAGATATGCGGGGGAGCCCGGACCCTTCTGCGGAAGACTGCCCGGACTTTGCAACAGGGAGGTCGAGGAATCGGCCGGGGCAGGGCTCGGTGAAAGAACATAGGCGACGCTGGCCCGCCGGTAATACTCCGCCAAGTCCTGGTGGGTTACCACGGCATTCGTGACGGCAGGAGCGGCGCTCGCAAGTTGCTGCAGCGCACGTGAAGGAGCTGGGTCGGAAACGAGGCCACTCCACTGCATCGGCAGTTTCACTTCAATGTAGGCGCTGGATATCGCCGGGAGCTTGGAGCACATTCCGATCCCGCTAAGGTGAATTGCCACGCCGAAGACGTTCTTGGTGAAGGCCTCTGGCGAGAAGACCCGTGTAACTGTAATAGTGGAGCGAGCTGGAACACGCAGATCCATTGTTGCGAAAGTTGGAGCCACCTGCGCCTGGATGCTAATAGCTTGGTGCTGAAACGAAGTGGCAACGCTGGTCAGTGCAATTTCGTTCGGCGGCCTACTCGCGGGGTTCTCGGAAACATCAGCAGCCAGCCACTCGTGTTTCTCCGCTGTAAAAGAAATCTCCTCATCTTCCAGGTTGGTTACCGTAAACCGGCAAATCACCTCGCCTACAAAGAAGAACAGCGTCGGTATGATCAGGGGATTTTGCACGGCGACACGTGGCGTCAATATGCCTCGCCGCATCTTGTTCAGCCCGTAGGTGTTGAAAACGGAAATCGTCTTCTTCGCGGAGGCGACAAATCCATTTGCGTAGTGCGCGTTCGCCTGAACGTCGAAGCTGGTGTAGAGGCTGTCACGGTCAAGCGCGTCAGTGTAGTCATGACCAATGGCGCCGCCCTCGCTGACTCCGGTGCTTCCATCGCCAAAATTCCAAGTATACTGCCGAACGTTTGACAACTCGGCCTCTGCGTTAGCGATCGAAAACCAGATTGTGCGGGGCTGATAATGGTCCTGTGCGGCCCAAATAATGGGTGGCTTGGCTACGTCTGGATTTAGGATACTTACCTTCACCCTCTCACCCACCTGCTCGATCTTCTTCCCTAATGCTGCGGTTACAACCACAGTGAATGTGCCGGGGTTCCGAAATTGCAAGAATTGATTTGCACCGTAGACGTCATTGATGCTCACGTCGGCGGCTGGATCCGAGAGTTGTACTTGGACGCGGATGCTCTCTCCCACGGCGGGATTCTTCTTTGAGAGCTTTACTTTCTTGATCAGATTAACCATGTTGCCACCTCGTCGATATTTATCCCAGGTCATCATACGAACAATGCCGCGCAGTGCTATGCGTCAAACTACGTACGCGCGAGATGATCGACAATCGAGAGCTGGACTACCCGGAACTGACGGTTGGCACTCGTTCGCCGAGGTCAGCCAAGCAAGAGTTATTCCCCTGCTAGAAGGGCGTCTGCAGAGTGTATTAACCTGTATTGGTTTAGCGTAATTAAGTTAATCACAAGGGAAGGATGACTTCCTCAGCTACACCATCTAAACACATTGCGGTATCGATGAGCTTTGCGCCTTCTCTCGGCAGAATACCAAAACTCTTGGTTTTGATCGCTACTGTATCGAAGGCTTGTTTCTTCTTACCCGCCATGTTTACAGGAGGCAGGGCCAGGGTGAATGTCAGACTCCCGGCATCGATGCTCTTTTCCAATGCGACAGTGATGAGGGAGCCAAGAGGGCTGTCTTGGCGTGCAATCTCGTCACCTGAGAAAGTGAAATTACCTTCGACACCTTGGTACTCGAGTTGCGAGCCTCCCTGAGGGGGGGACCGTAAGGGACCGGGTGCTTGGGGAAAGAATACGACCTTGGTGTTACCTTTGTCTTCCTTAAAAGTAAACCTATTTGCACCCTCTGTTGGTTGGGCTGTAGTGGATTGTTCTTGTGAGCTCATCGTTTGTTCCTAGTTAATAGATTTCTGAACGGTCTCTTTACTTGCGAGACGCATGCGTGGGGCCCTCATGCGCTAAGTAGCGCGGCTCATGATACCTACTGTGGAGCGATACCCTGGACCGAGCGACGCCTAAAAGTACTGGCGCCAGGGGACAAGGAAATCGGACAAATAAGGTTCCCGCTTATAGAAGCCTAAGGCCAGATAAGAAGTCTGTATATACGTATTCTTACGTATACGCGCCCAGGTTCAGCCGACTGAAATCCGAATAGTCGGCTATTCGACTACCGTTAGTCAGCGGCTCACAAGAAGCAGGTCCAGTGATCTTCTACTGTCAGGTGAAACGTGCTAAATGAACCTTCACTAGCTGACCCACTGGCTCTGAAAGCCAAGCGATTTGGCAAGATTCTCGATGAACTCGAAGGCCTCATCTCAGATCCACAAAATCCGGTGCCGGGGTTGGAGCGTAGAATCGAACTGCGCACCGGGCGAATATCTGAATCCCATTTGTGTTCCGAAAGGAACGCACCGCGAATACCAGATGAGGTGCGGAAGGTAAGCTTCAGATCAGGAAAGCAATAGCCGCTTGTTGTTACCTCGACAAGACGGGTAGTGACGAAATAGAACGGTAAGACCGGTTCCGAACTCCACTCCCACTCTTTCGCCATCAGAATGGATGCTTGAGACCTCACAGGACCAGTGGACCCTTTTCACACTGGATTACAACTATCCGGGCGGACGTCGGAAAATACCTATACATCGCCGCCTCTGGATGACCATCATCAATTGCGGAATGCGATACAATCTGAAGTAAATGGAATAGTAAACGATTCAATAGCATCCGTCCTCTAGGTGCGTCCTTACCGTCGCTCTAGACCTACCTATCTTCAAAACCTCATGCTTTGGAGAAAAGTTCAGGAATCTACGTTTATCGATGCGACCGTGATAGGAGTGCACGGAGATAGAGACTTGTTGTATCTTGAAGCGCCCGATCAAGAAGCTTTACGGGTTATTCCGTGTCCGCCCAAATACGAACGCCCGCGTAAAGGTGACCGGGTTAAACTCGAGTTGCGGTTGGAATTGAGTCCAGGTAAAAGACGACGGAGTTGGCGAACGTACATCATCAGCTTTCCTGGCGACGGCCTGGATCGAGAGAACATTCACGAAGTCACGGATTACGATTCATGATTCGTCAGCCAGAATACGAGAAAGAATGCTAATGGATACGAGCTTCAATGCGAGATTGAGATCGGCGTCGCACAGCGAACCCTGTAAACCAAACCAGTCCAGACAGCTATGAATAACCAATGCAGTGATGTGTGTTGAGTTCAGCTATGGAGTGTCCAGCGCTGGCCCGGAAAATCCAACCTTTAGCTCTGACTGGGTCGGAGGCTTGAATACTTTACCTAGTTTCACTTCCGACTTCCGGCGACGACAGTGCGCGACCGGTAATCCTGTTGTCGTTGGACGCTGGCCAATGAGGAGTCAGCCCCCGAAAGGCGATCAGCGATCTCAGGCCGGGAGATGAATGCACGGAGCACTAGAAACAAGGAGACGACAAGGCTACAATTTTCGAGGCTAGTCTTTCTTATAGGCGTAGCCGCTGCAAAGAGCATGCGCTTCGAAAATGAAACCCGGGAACAGCTTCAGGTCGTCCTCGATTTGCTGACAGCTAATCTGACCCCCGGCGACCTAAAAGCACAATGGAGCTGGATTGATTTCGCCGTTATGGAGACGTCGGTAAACGCGGCCTTCCTCCGACCTGTCAAATCCCGCGAGCGATTCTCGCTTAACTCCTTAGCCGCGAGAACAAATCGACAAGGTACTTCCTCTAGGGAGTCGCTTATGCCTTCGCGCGAGTCCGACCTCATCCCCTTCTTCGGCCTGTCGCATAAATCGTTCGTACGCCACCAACGGGTCTTCGGGTACATTATCCATTGTCATGGACATTGTGCCCTATGGCCGGCATCGAAACGGCGCATGATAATCTCGAGGGTTTAGGTTGTTGGCTCAGTAAGACTCGATACTCAAAGTGTGGTCTCTGCTCCGAAGATTAGTTGTTCGACTGTCTAATCTTCGTATCTAATTCGCGTAACCTCTTTACACAACAGCATTCCAAATACTGCGAATAGTTTGCCATCTGCGTGTGTCTTTAATGGAGCGATTCTAAGTAGCGTACATGTGCTCTTGCGTACCTTACAAATCAGCCATCCGGCTTCGCTGTTCTTGATTACTAGTGTCATTTGCCTCCGTTGGAGAAGACCGGATCACCGCAATAAAAGTACTACCACGAGCACAATCAGCCAGACGGGTAAAGTGCAGACAAAGAGTGAAATCACCGCCAGCACTGCGAAGACACAGAATACCTGAATTAGTAAATTAATCATTTGGACCTCTCTAATCTGCCGGTGGGGGGAACGAACAAGGATTCATCTCTTGATCATCGCAACTCAAAGAGGTAGAGCACTGCCGCCATGCCGTAATCGAGCGGCGGCATCTCGACCGTTTCCAGCTCAGTCGCGTACTTGACCATCATCTTGATAAAATATTTGGTGTGCCAAAAGGCTTCTAAAATCGGCTTAGTCTCCACATCCCAATTCGCATTCGTGCGCTCCCCTTGGAAATCATGGACGGTTCCGGCCTCTACGATTCGCGCATAGTCGAAGTGTGGTGGATCGGCTTCCCCGCCGATTTCTTTAATAACAGCGAATGCTTCCTTGACCGGGTCTTGAAGGTAATAAACCTTACAGGACCGGTGGTAAAAACGGTAGACTCCGTCCTCCTCGGTCTCTTCTAGCGTACGAGCTAGTTCTTCTAATTCCGGTAGCCGCGCTTTGATACGATGGAGTAGCGCATCCGTCCGTTCTCGGTGCGTGCCAGTCTTTATGATCCCTGCCATTTTCTTCAAGTAGCGGTCTTCGGGCGCTGGTTCCTTTTGGGATGATTCGCTCATAGTCAGACACTTGCTCGGTTGAAAAGTAGGTTGAGGCGACAGGATTATCGGGATTTGAGTTGGGCTAGGTACCCACCGAAATCTGCTGCTCGGCGATGTGATTGTTAACTGCCTTTTTAGGAGCCGCTGATTTCTTCGCGGTAGCGCGACCGCTGACCATAAGGTCCGCGATCTGGATCTCACCTTTGATCGCTTTCGCTATCCGGCTACTGCTTCGAGCCAGGATCGGGACACCGGCATTAAGAAGAGTGTGGGCGAAAGCCTCGTGCTCTGACTCCGTACCATTACCCTTTACGCCTGCCTTCCGGTAAGCTCTGGCGACCTTGGATCGCATAGGCTTGGTGAGTTCGGACTGCGCAGGAGCCGATTTGACGGGCTTTTGCTTGGCTTTGATCTCTTTTATCGTCTCGTCAATGTTAACCGTCCCTGGCTCGAAATTGAGAACGACGTCGCCCTTCCTAGGGGCTAGTCTCTTGAGTTGGTTTTGAACTCCGCGAGGGGTTTTGCGTTCACAAGCCGGTTTACTAGTGGCATTTTTCACAACAGCAACACATAGTAAACAAGTTGTATAAAGTAAAATATAAAACCCAACGGGTTATAACATAGTTGTAAGTTGTCGCCGCGTGGTGTTGTACCGACGAAAAGACAGCCCCCCACCCGGAGTGCCCGCCGTTATGTATCTGGAACTTCTCTCGGTAGAACGGGAAGATTAGCTTATTCGTCCAGATAGACGCTGACCGCCAGGCCCGCTCCGAAAGCTATCCACCTTTCGACTCCGTAGCTTACGCGCTGTTATCGAACCGACACTACCTCCGATCTCAAGCTATCTTGCTCGGCGGTTGTTAAACTAGTTTGCGCTCCTTCGCCTCAGGAGTCGGCCTTTGCGCCGGTGCAATCCGTCTTGGGCTATCCAATCCCATTCGCGGTAAAGCTTCGATGCCGCCAGATAGGGAAAGAGATCACGCCGTGCTTCGCGTTCGCGATCGGGATCCTCAGCAAAGGAGTCTTCTATATACGCTCGCATTTTCTCTTTCAGTTCACCTTCGGGAAGGGAAAGCGCGTGTGCCAGTTCAACCACCGGATGATTCGATTCTAGCGCGGCTAACCATTTTGATCGGGCCATGGGTTGCGCGGATTCGGGAACTTCGATCTTTTGAGGGTTCGTCAGCGGCGCTAACGCCGTACATTTTGAGCGGAAGGAATTTACAAGTGAGTTGATTTGCTCAAGCTCGCCACCATCCGGGCCTTTCTGGACAGCAGGACCACAATGCGACTGCGTGGACGCACGGCGCCCGTACAAGATGGCGAGCACACAAACATGGACAAGGAAGTACACAAATTGTGTCGGCGAACATTGTCGCTCACTGTTGCCGCGCGAGACGTCAATGAAGTCGATTTTGTAACAACACGAGAAAATGCCATGCTCGCACTCGCGTGGTGCGGTGACGAGGGCCGAAGTTTTTCGCTGTGCCTTCAGCTCGCGTTTTGCGGACGCTTGCTTGAGCGCAGCGGACCGGCAGTCATGACCTATGAGAGCTGTTGGCTGGCCAAGGACGCGGCAACGAGTTTTCTGATATTCTCGCCAAAGCCGCTCTGTCGATAGAGCAAACCCACTTCCAAAAAGTGTGCCCGGGAAACAAACGGCACGAAACGAACACGATCTCCCGCGACGGCGGTAATGAACTCGCCGACGACCGCCACGCCACGTCCGCTTTCAACAGCCGCGACGACGCTCAATACGTCAGCGCATTCCTGGATGATCATTAGCCGGCCCTTGCTGACTCTGAGGATCTTTGACACCCACTGATGATACTCTGGGAACTCTCTGGCTCGATAGACTACCAACTCACTCATTGCGACCACCAACGGGCGCACCGCAGGTTGCTGGGCCAGCGGACTTGAATTGGAACAGATGATCCCCACCGGATGACGACGGATGGTTTCAAACTTCAGCCCTCGCATCTCCCCGGCGGCTGGCCGAATCGTCAGTGCGGCATGTAGCTTACCCGCTCTCAATCCCGACAGCATCTCGGTGTGGGTAAGATCGTGGAGGGTAAGGCGTGCGCCCGGTGACAGCTCATGATATCGGCAGAGCACTTTGGATATGATTGCAGCAGTCGGCGAGGGAGCGTAACCAATTCGAAGCTCCTCCTGACTCTCCTTTTCAATCATCTGCGCCTCCTCTCGCAGCGATTCGGCATCGCGGACCAGTTTTCGTGAGCGAGCCAGCACCGCATGTCCGACCCGGGTGAGTCGCACTCTCTGAGTATTTCGATCAAGCAACTTGACCTTTAGTTCCGCTTCAAGGCCTCGAATCTGTCGGCTGAGCGGGGGTTGCGATACGTGCAACCGCTCGGCGGCGCGTGAGAAATTTAACTCCTCGGCAACTGCAATGAAGTAACGCAAATGACGTAATTCCATCTCTTCGATTTCAACCGCGACGAGGTTAATACCTTTTGGGCATCAAGCCACGTCCAAAATGGTAATTCCACGATTTGGATTAATGGGGCAATTCTTGCGAGTCGTTATTCAACCGAAATCAATTTTCCGCATACCGCTGTCAGAATCCGGGGGGACTGGGCTTTGTGCGTGGTCGTCGCGGATCTGGAACCAAATCCTGAAAACCCCCGCCGTCGCGCCTGAGACAAGCTTTACAGGTCGAGAGAGACGAAATTAGGTCTCGCAGCGTCGTTGTGCTTGCCTAAGCGGAGGGAAAAAGAAGAAGGAGCTGGAATTTGCGGTGTGCGACAAAACACAAGGAGACATTATGAAGAAAGAGCTACTCAAAAGACCTTTAACTGTACTCGTATTTGCAGTCGCTTTAGCTTTTGCGGCTTCGACGACTTACTCACAGGAAAGCGAGTACTACGTTCCGCTTTTGCCAAAAGTGAGAGAACGGATGCTGCCCGTAGATTATTCAAAGGGCTATTTGGTTAAGGAAATCAAGCCGGACGTTTACATCATCACGGACGGTGCCTACCAATCAATGTTTGTCACGACGGGCCAGGGCGTGATCCTATTCGACGCCCCGCCGTCGTTCGCTCAACACATCAAGCAGGCGGTTGCCGAAGTCACAAAAGAGCCGATTCACAAGCTCATTTACAGCCATGCTCACGTTGACCACATTGCGGGCGCTGAGTTTCTCAAAGACATTCCGAATCTGGAAATCATCTCCGAAAAGGGGGTGGCGGATTTCCTCAAAGAAATGAAAGACCCGCGAAGACCAGTGCCGACGAAAACATTCGTCAATCAAACAGAAATAAAATTCGGCACGGCTGAAATCGAACTCAAAAAGAAAGAGTACCACTCCAACGAAGGCGACTTGTTTATCTATCTGCCGAAAAAGAAAGTTTTGATGGCGATTGACACGCTCGCGCCGGGCTATGTGCCGTTTATGAATTTCGACCTAACGACAAATATGCACGAGTATTTGAAAATGTTCGATGAGTTATTGTCCTATGATTTCGACGTCTTGATTACGGGACATCTTACATCGCTCGGAACCCGTCAGGATGTGATCGATACCAAAAATTATACGATGGACGTTTACGAAACCGTCAAACGAATCCACAACTCCGCCGATCAGAAGAAAATGGCGATGGACACGATTAAGGAATTCGGTGCGGATATTAAATTTCTCATTTTCAAGCAGATTGTCGATCCATTGATCGAGCAAAGTTATCAGGAGATAAAGTCGCGCTGGATCGACAAGTTAGCCGCCGTGGACATTTACGGCAGGAGCCATGCCCGAACAATGCTGATTTATGTGCGTTGGGACGACAAACTTTGAAACGAAATCAAAGAGGAGAAGACAAAAGACGTTCGATCGGCCCGAAACGAACAACAAAACAATATGCCAAAGACTAATATTGAAATCGTCCGGGAACTCCTTAGAGCGGTTCGGTTCCGATTGGAAGATTATCCTGTATACGTTCACCACGCAGCCACGGCAGGGAGAACAGTAATCGCCGGTAATCAAGTGGAAGAATAGGCCCGACCAAAATGACTACACCTCAAACGATGCACGCGGTTGCCATCGACGGCCGCCGCATCGATCGCATACCGTGCGACGCAACTGCCCCGCGCTGCGGCCAAGTCCGCCAAGCATTTGGGCCGACAGAACATCGGGTGACAACCCAATGCTGCAACCCGTGCACTCTTTAGTGAACCATAGACAAGGAACCTAATTATCATGAATACTGCAATCATCGGCCTGGGAAACATCGGTTCCCAATTGGCGAAAAATCTGACCGCCGGCGGAGAAAACGTCATCGTCGCCGACAGAACCTTGGCGAAGGCAGAGAAGCTTGCCGCCGAACTGGGCGGCAAAGCCAGACCCATGCCTGTCGCTGACGCAATCAGCAAATCGGATGTGGTCGTCCTCGCAATCTACTTCGATGCGATCAAGGACCTGCTCGCGACATATCGCGGCGGTTTGGCCGGAAAAGTCATTGTCGACCCTTCGAACCCGATAGCCCCGGATGGAAAGGGTGGCTTCAAGAAGACGATCCCGCCTGACCAATCATCAGGACAGCTCATCGCCGCGCTCCTCCCGGAAGGGGCAGAACTCGTCAAGGCATTCGGCACGCTGGGTGCTCAGTCCTTGGCGTCCGGAGTCAACCGTTCGCCGGAACGCGCGGTGCTGTTCTATGCAACGGATTACCCGGAAGCGGGCAGAGCCGTTGCCAGACTGATTACGGCCAGCGGTTTTTCGCCCGTCCGCGTAGGCGGTCTCGACCAGTCCATTCGCATCGAAGTGGGCGGCGACCTTCACGAATTCGGAAAGCTCGGAAAGCTGGTGTCAGCCAAGGAAGCGGAGGCTCTAGTCTGACTTTCGGGACGACCGCTGGCGCTGGCACGTAGTCGGCATCTGCAGTTCGTCGGGTCGAAAATCCCAGCCTCTTCTACGACACAGCCAAAAAAGCGGCGCTGCCACCAGGTGGTGCGGAACCCGACTTTGGACCTGCACCGGTCCCGCCAGCCCAACCAAAAGCCGAGAGCATGAAACAGTAAACTATCAAGCCGCTTAAACTTAACCGACCGAAACCAACGTCCCGCATGACCGCAGTCGTAATTCTCGCGGGTTTGGCTTTGTGCCTTGCCGTGGGCAACCTGCCGGCGACCAGTCCAGCAGACCATTCCGCCGCAACCTCCTCCGAACAAAACCGATGAAAATCATGAACCAAGAAATCACAAACCTACTCAAGGCCTACGAAAAGGCGCTCAACACAAGCGATACGAAGGCGGCCATGGCGCTTTATGGAAGCGAGCCTATCTTTATGGCCCAAAACGCGGTTGCCTGCATTGGCCGCGATGCGGTGCAAGCGAGTTATCAACACATCTTCGAGGCCCTTAAACTGAACGTCGTTTTCAGCGTCCACGAAATCGTTGAGATGGGCGACCTGGCGTATGGCCGCACTACTTCGGCCGGACAACAGGAGGTCCTCGCGGCCCATACGACGTCGAAGGAAGCGAACAACGAATTGTTCATCTTTCGCAAGGAAGAGGGGCATTGGAAAATTCACCGCTATCTGTTTGCCACCTCCAATCCGCCCGCAGCTAACTGATGCCTTCCTTTTTTGATCGAACTCAAACATTCCCATGATGGATACGGTTGCAGCCCATTCATCACCGGATTTCCACCAACAAATTTGACGCCGCACGCTTTGCTATCCGAACCCGAGATTCGGGAAGTGGTTGAGCTTGCGACTGAGGCGCCGTCTTCGTTGAACATCCAGCACTGGTGAGACTGTCATCGAACTCAAAAGAGGCCGTAACCGAAAGTGCGATTTATATTATGATCAAACGTTGGTCACTTCACATCTTGGAGCACGGGACTGTTCCAGCTGTCGCTTTAGCTTTGCCTATCGCTCCCACTAACAGCAGGAGCTGGCAAAGATACGCCGGCAACGGTAGAAGAGTTCATGATCGACTGCTATGGCAATTGGCCAGATTAAAGCGGACCAAAAATTCCGCGGGTAGAGCCATCCATGTGACCGCATCCCGCAGTCTCGAAAGCCTGTGTTCTCTCCGCTCTCGACGGCTGCCTTAAATCTTCAAGAGCGTCGCGCGTTTCCTGGATCTCCTTTGCGGCGAGCCAGTTCGCTTCTGGTGGCTCGGGCGCGGCTAGCGATGCGATTTAGTAAAATTATTCGACTTCCCAGAAAAACTTCGCCAACGGCGTCGCGTTAGTGGGCAATCGATCAAAGAAACCAAGATCGGCGATTTCCTCGGCAGGAAAATGCATGCGGACGGCGTGCCTCTGTACCGAGACTCTGAACAAAATTGTGATCGCTCCGCGCTTGGGTCGATCATACATCTGAAGATAATTGGTCGATCTAACTCCCAATCCGGTTTCTTCGCGCACCTCGCGTTTCAGGGCGCGCTCAAGGGATTCGTTCCGCTTAACTTTACCTCCAGGCAGCGTCCAAAGTTTTTGACCGACGACTTGGCGAACAAGCAAGACGGAGCCTTTATCATCCTCAATCCATGCCATCACGGAGACTTCCTTCTTCGGGTTAAATCTTACGCGCTTCTTTTTCGGCATCCTTCGGTCGCCCTAAACCATGATACTTGGGCCGCGGCGACGCGATAAAATTATCATGTGCCCGCAGGCCGCCGTCCCTAAACCCCGGTTTGTCTCATCGGCTAAGTGGTGACACCGGGTGCGCGGAGTGAGACGCACCCTGATGCCGGAAGCCGGGAATATCCCCAGTCTTGTAACCCAGACTTCACTATTAGTTCGTAGCCTGAGGGTGTAGTGTGCGTCTCTTAGGAGAGAGTGAGGAACTCGGCATCTTTTGGGCCAATGGAATACGATCTGGATACCAACCGATAAGCGACCCGGCCGGCATTGGGCCAAGGCGAGGTTGTGCCCATTCTGCCTGGCAGCATGAGGCGAGATTCGCAAACTACGCGCAAAGTCGTTCCAGGGCGTTCGCTCGAAGTGCGGAGCGGGCGGGCCGAAGCGTGAAAGCCACGAGCGAGCGCTTAGGGCGTGGAATGGTCGGATAAGTCGTGCAGTTTAATAAATCCGCTTACGCGGAGTGACGTTTCTGACCACGCGCGCTGCCCAGACCTTTAAAAACGTTTCCCGCAGGGCCTGCAGATCGTCAGCTTCCTTTTGCAAACCGGCTTGAGAAAGGAGCTGCTGCTGGGTTTTGAATGTCCTACGGGCCGTGAACTTTGTTCGGATGGCACCCTTGCCGCCTATGGTGTCTGGCCGCCAATGCGAGTGAAGAATTTGATTTCGGCGTTCCTCGACCTTCTTGCATTTGTTTAGAAACCTGTCGAGTTCTTTGTGCTCGACTGCATCATTGAAACGGTGCTGGTAGAGGGCTCCGAATAAGTCGAGAGTCGCTTGAAAAGAGAGTTGGGCGGTTACGATTACGCCGGGCCGGTAGTCATCAGAATCAAGGAGATTTCCGATCGCTACTTTGAGGTGGGTTTCGAGCAGCTGAAACTCGACGCAGATTTTGCCGAGTGCTTCAACGGCCTTTTCGTAATTGAGCCTCACGACGGCCTCGTCGGGGTCCCTGCTTAGATATATTGGGGTAGCCATATTCAGCCTTTGCGCTGGCGAGTGCGGTTCGCACTCTAACGGGATTTTACGCGGAGCGTCGCTCTAACCAAACAAAATAGAGAAATCCAACCGAAACGATAATCACCAATTTGTGCCGAATCCGGGTCACAAGTTTTAAGCCGATCGGTGAGCATAGCCGTGCGTGAACACGATTGCCGCTACCACCTCACCAGCAGTAATCTCAGCTGGATCCAATATCCTGATAGAGTCCCCTTAATCCAGGCTGCCGCCACTCTGTTGGATTCCTCCTCTCCCTCCTTCGTTTCGAAGACGCTGACAGAGGCGAGCACCCCTTCTCCAGTATCGATGACGTAATAAGCCAAAAAGCCAGTGATATTGCTGATGCGAGGGACCAATTCCTCATTGACTCGGCGAGCTACCTCCGGGCCTGAGTCGATTTTATGTCTTCGAACGCTTGCGTACATACTTTGTTCTTTCTGTTTTAAGTGAGACTAAGTTCGATCCTCGGCGACTCTCAACACGGTATGCTTGTATGAGCATGGATTATCGGCTCACTGAATTTAAGGCTGGTTATGGGTCGCATCCATCTACGACATATTTAGATCTTTCAGTCTATCGTTGTACGGTGAGCCGGGACACTTGAACTTTCGACCAACACCCAAAGCATCCGTTCGACGATCCAGGATTTGAAATCGGTGGTGACGCCGCGGTGCCATGCACGAGATAATGGATCAGCAGCTTCGAAAGATGGAACGTAACCGGTCGCCGTTCGCCGAGCCGTAAGTAGACTTCAGCCGGTGGTAAGCTTTACCGGTGCGAACTTATTGCCCGATAAATTCCTACGGTCTCGCGGTTGATCGCATCGGCGATCAATAACGCGGCGAAAATCGTAATGGCGTTGTAGTGCTCCTGGTTTGAACAGAATTTCGATAAGAACTCGAAGTTGAACCTGAACCTCAGAAGACATGCCGACCCTGGCTAGAAGCAGCACGGCCTGAAAGCACGTTAGGGACGCCCGAAGAGCTGTTCACGTGACCTCGGGCAATCTATTCGCATCTGTTGAAGCTTCCGACGATCCGAACGTGGACCACTAACATTACGGGTCGTCTGATAAAGATAGTCTTCTGTTCATCTCCCTGAGAAGCTCGTTTCACTTGGTGAATCTTCAGATAACGGGAGAGCTATTTAGTACTGATCTTTCAAAAACGGACCTGCCGGAATTGCAAAACAAGTTGTTCACAGTGTTTGGTGTGAAACCACCACCTGCAAATGCCACAGAGACCTAATCTAGCAGAATAAGATGCCGAAACCTGTCGAGAAAAAGACCGGATCCGTGAAGATAGAAGAGCTTGAGAACGCCGGGTTTCAGCCCACCGGGAAGTGGCATAACAAGGCAGGCGTCGCTTCTGCGCGAAGCTCTCTTTTTTGTTTGCCGCAACAGGCTTAAAGGACTAGCGGCCATGAAATCCGTATCTGGCCTTTGATGATCTTAGAGCCGTGGAATGTGAGCCTGGCGGCGATGTTAGTTTCTGCGAACCGATTGGGGGCAGGCGCACCCAATCGCACCCTTCCGAATACGAAAACCAGTTGATGGTGGCTGATACAGCCTGTGAGATCTCCGGAAAACACTTTTAAGCTCTCTTGGAAGTACAGCGCCAATTGTCGGCAACCTTCCTTCCCGGAAAATGTAATGGCATTCGGAGGGGATTCCTGACCCACAGTGTGGGGGTCAGCTGCCGAGAGGGTCCACTGTACCGTGGCTGACAGGAAGCGATCCAGCTTTTCCAGATCGTTCAAATTAATCAGAGCGTTGTAAAACAGTTCGGCGATCTCTGCTCGCTCCATTGGGGTGCGCCTAAAAAGAAGTTTACGGTCAGTGGTTGGCGCTCTCCTTGAAGTTGTGCCGGATAATTGCTTTAGAAGCTTTCGCAAGGGGGAGCGCTCTTATCTGTCGCCCCTGTTTAAGATATCGACTGATTTTCTGCTCAGGTTCTTCAAAATATCGAGGGAGGATCAGCAAGCATTCATCATGCAGTACGAGTTAGCCCCAGCGGCCCGGCTTGCACGCTCAGGAAACCCACGCCGCAACAAGTTATAGGGATCGGATCGCTACAAGAAATTCCGCCGGTATCCCTTTTTTACTAAAGCCACCGTTCTCGTCGGTGCGTTTGTTCTCCTAACCCCCGCTCCTCGGTCATTCGTATTTTGCGATGGTACATGAGCAGCGCGTTGTCGATCAAGCCGACAATCTATTGGCAGCAGGAGCGAGCCTAGGGCTCGCGCTTCCTTCCTCCGTCAGCACTAGGTCTTCACTTGTTAACTGCCCCTTAACAAAGCGGTCAATCTCTCGAGATCGTGCGTCGCTCGTCAGGTGAAAAACTTTGGAGATCGAACAACCGTTCGATCATTCCATCCTTGCTGATTTTCTGCGGCAGGATTTAACGCCCGGTTGGCCATCCTTTCTTCGTCTGTTCCCGGCAAAGGGGGCCAGCCATCCTTATCCTGCTGTGCTTTGTCTGCATCGTTTTATATCAGTCGATGTTGCGGCTATCCATAAAAGAAGCGTTAGCAGCTTACAGCGAGACGGATGGGGATAAGGTGTTAAAAGCCCTCAAGTGGTACCAAATCCCCTGGGGAGAGGGGCTAATGGCCTCTTACCTGGGGATTTTCCTGTGCTCGGAAATAGCCTTCCTGTTGATGGCGGTGCAAGAATATCTGCAAGATTTACTGAGGATGAATGAGGAGGCACTCATCCGAGACACGCCGTTGCCTGGGAATGTTAAAACTGTCGATCCAGGACTAAAGCTTAGCGAAATTTCGCCTAAAAGCACCGACAGCTAGCTTGCAGTATCTAGAAGGGGCTGCTCCCGAAGCATTATCCGGAACACCGAGGACACTTTCTAGCTTAATGAGAATACTCTTAACGGCCGACCTGCATTTTCGCTGGTTTGACGATTAAGTTGCTGTTGGCTGACCACGGTGCGTGTGTGTGCTGCGGCTCCAGTATCGGAGTGGATACGAGCGATCATCCAACGTTCACGCCAAGCGCGATTGCACAGCCCGCCGTACGGGATGTGGTAGCGGTCACTGGGTCACTCAGCTCTCGAGCCGGTCGGGAACGAAACGAAGGCAACTTTTGCTATCTACGCGGATGGCGGCGGTATTTCCCCTCTCATTGCAGATGTTGCCAACAAACAGAGTGTTTCACGTCTTTTTGACACTCTTCGCGCGAGGGTTCACGGCGAAAAGTAGCGAGCTGGTCGTCATCAAGCACGTTCTGTGAAATTCCCCTCTTACTCGAGAGCTGAGCAGTTTGGCTATTTGGCTTGATTGGGGCCGCAAACTAGAGCGCGACTCCACTGAGACGGCTCGCCCCTACCCTCCGCCGCAGCGCTCGTAAGCTACTGCTGGATCTGCTTTACGCTCACCCGCCCCAGCGCATTCCCCACCGCCTGCAAGCCTACCGCCTTCATCATCCCGGGGACGAGCGCTTGCGCCTCGACATTTGCCTCCAGCGCTTGTTGCGTCACTGCGTCTACCAGGTCTCTCCAATGCTCCTGCGGCTCACCGGGCTTCACCTTGCCCTGCTGCCGGCCTTTCTTGTTCACCAAATCGGTGGCAGCTTTTACACAAGCGTCCATGTAATCTTCATAATCCTGCCCGAATTCTACGATGTCTCCTACCATGCTCAGGTTGACTGCGTCTGAAAATGTTCGGCCCAAAGCGTCGGTCGCACGCACCTCCACGCGTATATCGTAATTGGCGTCTTCATTGCGCGCGTACAAACGCAGCGTACGGCCCGACATGACGTACGTCAGCTTGATCGAGTGTCCGTAGATGGCAGTCCCATTCGGAGGAGGCAACGCGACCTTCACCGTTCCGGTGTAATCAAGCTCCTGCGATCCTCTGTTGCCAAGAAAGACCACGTTACCTGCTGGAGTGAGCGCCTGCCCATTCACCGTCCATGTATATTCGACCGGTTCGAACACCCAATTTGTATCGACGGTCAAAGTATTTTGATCATCCTGTATGGATTCGACGTAATCGAACGCCTTGGGCGCGCACGTAGGTCCCTGTACGGTGACAGTGCCTTGTGCAACGGCGTGGAGATTTGCTGGGGCATCGTTCGTTCGTATATGGATCGCAGGCTGTTGCACCGCCGACACCACTCCGCCGCCAGCGAGGTCTCCTAGAAGAATGAACCCTTCTGACGAAACTTGGAAGTCGTTCCAAGTAACGCCACCCAACACCAACCCCGGCCGCGTCTGTGTCGGGGTTGCAGGCGGAACGAAACCTCCATGTATCCCCAGAGCCTTCGCCAGTGTCGGACCAAAGAGCACGAAGAATGCTTGGGTGAACGTAAAGTCCAGGAAATCGATCGCTGCTTTTCCTACCACACACAAAAAGTTAAGTTCTAGATGAAAATCCAATTTCGGCGTCGGATGATCTGGCGGATCTGGCCTGAAAACAAAGTTCTGCCCCACCAATGACGGAATCAGACTCTGACTGAACGAACCTCCACGTACCGACCAACAGGTGTCATGGCCGTCAAACTTTCCATTCACATCGATTCCGCCATCGCGAAAGACGTAGTTCACCTCTGTGATCGTCACGTGGGGCTGAGACAATTGCTCGGCCGTCGGCAGTAGCGCAATGACGGTACCTGCTGAGATGGCATACGAAACAGAGGTATTCGAACCTAACGTGGAGGTCAGTGTCCCCGCATCATTTCCCCCGAGGTGAGCGCAGAACGTATCCGCGTCGAGGTTCTGGTTTTTACTGAAGACGACCAGCATCTGTTTGATCAAACCGGCATCAGGATAAATATCGACATCTATGTTCCGTTCGGCGTTGACCAGTTTGTTCACTTCGCTATTTGCCCGCGCTGCGAAGTTCGCGATACCGGCGATCACCGGCGTGGCGGGAGCGTCCAGCGTCGCACTCAAGATCCGCACCAAAATGAATGTCCCATCAACTAATTGCATTTGAACGTTCACAGCGCCACCAGTGAACGCCGCATCTGGCTCGCCAGGTAACCGGATCACTCCACCCTCGAGCTGCAAGATCAACGTGCACAGATTCGTCCCCACCGACAATGCCAGGTCCACCGATTTCACCAGCAGATCTACAGTGTTCGATGGGCGTGGCGGAAATCCGGACGGTGGCCCCTTAATAGCCAGCCGGAATGGCGTAGCCAGTGTGTTCCCCTGCACCTTGAGTCCGTTCTCTTCCATCAGGTTCAGCAGCTTGTCTCGCCGAATCTGACATACAAAATCAAAACCCCCGAGCCTGCTCACGCTGCCACCTTCCGCAATAACCCGTTCACCGTCACCCGGACATCGCCTCCGGCCTTGCTATTGGTAACCCGATCGTAGGCGCTTTCCCCTCCTCCGCTCGCGAAGAACTCGGGATGCGCTTTTTGGGTCTCCTTGACCGCCTCAGGCGTCAGCTCGACGTGAACTTCCCGCAGTAACCTCTGCGGATCAAGCAACAATAGGTGGCCGCCATTATGCCTAGCGCCGATCCGCCGCACGATCTCCTTCTCATGGGCCAATAGCTCTTTCAACGAACACACTTGCAGTACAGCGGACCCAGTTTCTGGGGGTGACATGCGTCCACATTACGCAGGCACGAGGCACAAAGCGATTGCAAGTTCCACATTTGCGGGCCGTTCGCGAGAATCTGCGGCCGTCGAGGCTTTTGGTTCGGCGCGGGATCGCTCATGCGAGTCGCATCATTCACCTGTAGCCATTTAAGACCGTTAATCGGCAAACGTTAACACTTTGCGTTCCATGCTCCGCAAAATGAACATCAAAGATTCCGCGACTATTGACTTGAAACGGTTCTCCCTCGTATTTGCAGACGCTGCATTTTCTGGAGCGCTTCTCGTCTTCAAACGGGCTTAAACACACCTTGCAACAAAGCCACGATCCCCATTCCTTGACGACGGTTCCGATCCCATACCTTTCATGCTTAACCTGGGTGCCTGGGCTAATCGCTACTTGCGTCCTCATCTTGTTCTCTTGCCCGTCTAGCATCTTTGATTGCCGCGATCTCTGATGCGCTTGAAACCCCGTCTCTCACCCAGTTTACGATCATCTTATCCAGCGGTCGAATTCCAGCAGCCTCGCTGATCGTTCTAGCTTCAATTGCGCTGCCTGCGCCACACGGCAACGAGTTTACTCAAGCGGCCCGGAGCCAGCGTCGCCGGTTTCGAAATCACCGGTGCTCGCCGGCAGAGAAGGAAAGAAAGTCAAAATCACCGGACGGATCGAGATGTACAAGGGGAAACCGGAAATTCGGATCAATGCGGCCAAGCAGCTCGAGATAGGTATGAAATCGGTGCTTCAGACGTGGGTTGCACTTTGGCAGGTTGAAGGATAAACAGACATTAATTTATATCTAGCGGGGACAAAAGAAGCGGCAGAGATACTCGTCCAAGCAATCTGGAAGGAGTCTTCGACGGCTAAGCAATTGTTGGAGAAAGCAAAACTCTCCGAATCTTATGGACGATCGGAGATCGAGAAATCTCTTTTCATCGATACCGACGATCCAGACAAGCATTTCCACCGCGGTGCGGCAGCGCTATCAGATGCCGAAAAGATCCGCTCTCAGGCTCAGAACTTCAGCGAGCAAGCTAAGATTCGTTCACAGTCAGCTCAAGTGTTCGCGGCAGTCCTGGGGTACGATCAGCTTTCCGCGACATGTATCATGGCTTGGGCGTACGCGATGCACGGCTATATTCCCGGTAAAGAGGCGCAAGAGCGGCACGAAAACGAGACTAAAGATAAACCTGACTATTACGGCACCGCTGAAATGCTTGTGAACCTGTATTTTCCTGAGTTGCTGCCGGATTTCTTGGCTATCAAAACTTCCTCAGAAAAGACTAGGCTATTCAGATGAAATATCTGAGGGAATCCGAGGCTGGTAACGACACTTCAATGTTTCTAGAGCCGTTCCTCGCGTCAATTAAAGCGCTTAAAGCAGCTTCCTTGAAACTTGAGGAGATGATCTGCCAACGGGGCAGAGAAGAAAATCTGTTAGCCTAACCAGTCGTTCCTGGTTCAACCCATCCGCGAGCGCATCGACAGCCCTGGGCAATCGCTAAGAGACGTTCGAACGTGTTCATAGTGATTATTTGACTACCGATCGTGGATCCATCTGCGGCTTGTCGTAATGTTGGACATGCCAAGCCAGAACAGTGCTTATAAAAAGGTACTCGTTAACGAACATATGCCCATAAAAAGGACGCCAGCGAGCCGCTCTCTGGCGGTGATTTTAGAGATCTTAGAACCCGCTAAGAAGAACCGCGTTGATGTGAGAGATGCGGCGATGATCAAATTCGCGTCCGATCTTGTTCAAAAGAGGATAATGAACGAGGGCTGGGGACCGACCGAAAAAAGGGTCGAAACGATACTATTCAACCAACTGCCGCCCCTTGGTGAGCCCGCACGGAAAGGGGACGACTTTATTGCATGGATTGTGGAATAAGGGAAATCACTAGAAACAAAACCCGCTGGCTTATGCGGTCAGCGGGTTACGCGGCGAAACCCATCGGCTAGCGCATCGACGTTACATGCTAAGGCCGTACCTTTTGACTAGATCGGCGCATTTTTGAAGGCGCTCTTGATCATACGCCGAATTTCCAACATTATTTGCGTTAGCAATGATCTGATTCCCAATCGGTCCTGGAAGCCTGAGGATAACTGTCAGATCTTCTTCTAGCGTTTTAACCCGCTTCGCCAGCTGGTCTAAATCTCCGTCATGGCGATCCACCTGATGCTCTAGATTTACAAAGTCGTCATCACTGGGCATGGATCGCTTTTACTGCGCAAGCCAACAAAGGGCAATCCATTCATTTTTCCAGTGTTTCGGGATTACGGGCCGCCACTTTTTGCCGCGTATTCTCTTCGCGCTTTTTCAAGATCCTGCCGGCGGGCCCAATGATTGCGTCCGAGTGAGTCGCGTATTCCGATGCGCCGGGGATTGAGATCCAAAACGCAGCGGGTCTCAATGGGAAATTCGAACACTTCTTTCTCACCGACGCCCACCTTCCTGAAAGCGCTCGCCTCATATCGGGAATAGTTTCAGGCATCAGCTTATCCACGCCTTGAACCACGCGGCGCCGATTCAAGAAGCCGGAGCGTATCTCCAAGACGGGCAGCTCCGTAGTGATGTTTCCTGGGCCCACATTCACGATCGACAATCGAAATTCCGGCAAGCTGCGCCCATCTCCAAACTTTGCCCATCCGAAGAGCCAAAAATTCGATCCGGAGCCGAGGCTTCAATATTACGTCGCGATAAATGTTCCAGCCCAGCGCGAATGCGCTGACAACGAAAGCCAGAATGCTAATCCAGATTGTTAGACTCTCATTATGTGCGGCGATCACAAAGTGGGCATGGCGAAGATTAGGCGAGCGTTCGCAACCAAGTGCTACTGACTGGATGTGGCGGGAAGAATCGAGATTTCCAGCCTATCCCCGACCTTGACCTCCTCAGCCGCCTCGAACTCGAATTCCCCACGTACCATCAATGATCCCGGTTCAAGTTGGTGACTTCCCAGTGCAGCCGGTTTCAAAATTCTCACGAGGAAAAGATCCTTCGAGTACTTATGCGCAGGGGCGTGCATTTCCGCGCGGGCGGTGAAGCGGCGGATCTCCACGCCTTCGGCCACTTCCACTATGGGATGCTTTGTTATCCCGGTTACTGTTGCGATTCCGGTGCCTTCTTCCATTCCCGAATCGTGTCCTTACGCCCTCTTTCCGTCAATAACCTGTGCGCCAGCCGATTAGATCGAGGCATAATGCTCTTTTAAGCGGCGGCGGAGACTCCATTCCTGACAGCTGCGTTTTCGATCTTTTTGCGCTGCCAAGTGCTAGCGTGCCGTGGCGCACTGGAGTATTTTAGTAAGCATCTGATTTTTTCGATGCAGCGAGGTGTTTCCAATGACAGTTCAAGAATCGGAAAAGGAGCTACTACGATTAGTAAGTAAGGGACAGGTACATTATCCGAATGGCTCTAGTCACTCGGCGTGGGCCCTATTTGCCAATGAATTGCACCAAAGAGGGTGGATCAAATATAACGAGATTACAGAAAGACTGGAAATCACTCAGCGTGGTATTGACCACCTCGAACAGTGAGATTCCAAACTGATCTCTAGAAACAAAAACCCGCTGGCTTATGTGGCCGGCGGGTTACGCTTGTTTAGTGCGGGGGCGCTTAAGCGGCAACCAGCTGCCGGTTGAACCCATCGGCTAGCGCATCGACGTTGCCCTCAGTCCACTCCCTCAACGCGTCACACCCCAATATCGCCCGGATACGTTCCGCCATCTGCTCAGGATCGAAGCCGCCGTTCTCGGACACTTCGCAAATACACTTGTATTCCTTGAATGGCGTTTCCGCCAGCTAGCAGATCACAGGATGAAGCACCGCTTCATAAGCTGCGAAGCAAATCTTCGCAAAAACGATCCTTGCATACCACTAGGGACATAAAATCGAGAAGTTCCTTAATGGCATACGCAAGACAAATTTTCGCAGCCAAAATGTAAAGTGCGTAAGAGAAGGAAACACTAATAAGATTCAATAGCATCCGTCCTCTAGGTGCGTCCTTACCTTCGCTTAGACCTATCTAACTTCCGATTCTCATGCTTTGGAGAAAAGTTCAGGAATCTACGTTTATCGATGCGACCGTGATAGGAGTGCACGGAGATAGAGACTTGTTGTATCTTGAAGCGCCCGATCAAGAAGCTTTACGGGTTATTCCGTGTCCGCCCAAATACGAACGCCCGCGTAAAGGTGACCGGGTTAAACTCGAGTTGCGGTTGGAATTGAGTCCAGGTAAAAGACGACGGAGTTGGCGAACGTACATCATCAGCTTTCCTGGCGACGGCCTGGATCGAGAGAACATTCACGAAGTCACGGATTACGATTCATGATTCGTCAGCCAGAATACGAGAAAGAATGCTAATGGATACGAGCTTCAATGCGAGATTGGATCGAGGGAGAACGGCAAGAAGAAGTTAAGACACCTCTATCGGCAATCTTGGAATTACTAACCCAACGCCTTACCATTCCGTGCCGACGCGTAGCAAAAGGATATACTCACGCAGCCCCCTGTACGATTTTTAGCCGAGAGTCTTGCCGGAGACGATAGAAAGACCCGGAAGCCAAGAAAGCGCCTAGAATCGAGCGGTAGGAGCGGCACCAGGTGGATTATTTCGTACCGGGATAGATGACCCAAAACTTCGCAGCATCTTCTCGGGTTACGATGTCTAGATAATCCTTCTTGATGACTGCGGCGGAGTTGTCCGCTTCGAGCGCCGTCTTATCGATACTCTCGTAATGGGCTACGTGCATCGAAATGAAGGTATTCCGACCGGCATTATCGGGCAGAACAATCCCTACTTTTGCAGCAGCTTTTAAGATTCGCCGCCGGGTAGCTGTATCGCTCGGTCGTCCCTTAATCTTAGAGAATCGATTCGTAGCCTTAGCCCGAACTAGTATCGAGCCACTCTCTTTCACGTGCGGCTTGAGCCAAGCCAGAGCGTTATCGGACAGAGTAACTCGATAACGAAGATCATTTTTGCCTTTGTATCGCGGCACAATAACCCGCTTCTCGTCATACTTTACGTTCGACCAGTCTAATTCATTGAGAGTCGCAGTCCTGATACCGCAAAAGAAAGACAGGGTCAGAAATGGAATAACCTCCGAAGGCGCAGCGCGGAAAAGCTTCTCGGTCTGTTCGGCGGAAAGTACAGATTTCTCGCCGTTCTCCTCGCTCGATCGTTCCCGGAACTTCTTGATTTTAGCGACCGGGTTCGCCGCGGTATAGCCGAAGTCTAGAGCCAGACTAAACACCTGACTGGCGTAGCCGCGGTGCTTATTGCGAGTCTTAGCGGCAAGCGGAAGAGCCAGCAACCATTCGCGTATCTCTTCGGTCCGAATCTCGGACGCTAAACGGTCGCCGAATCTAGCCTCCAATTTATTTAGGGTCTCCCGTAGGGTCTTAGCGTGCCGGTCGCTGACTTCGTTAGCCGCTTTGCGCCGGACGAACTCTTCTCGGACCCGAGAGGCGAGGGTGGGAAAGGGGACGGATACGGAAAGCTGGTTAAGGTGAGCTAAATAATGACGAACCGCATCCATAACAGTCTTACCGTGAGGACGTAGCAGCTCGGCGGCCCGGAAAGCTTCCAGCCGCGCTTCAGAATCCAAGTTCACTTTCGAACCGTAGGCTTCGCGCTCTTGATTACGGTCGGCACAGTCGGCTTTGGCTTCTTTCTCCGTCGCGAACCAATACTGCTTACGCTTTCCGTCTTTATACCCCCAGACTCGGTACTCCTTACCTGCGAAAGGCTTTGACTTTTTCCACTGGAATCCTACGGGCTTGGGTTTCGCCATAAAATAATAGAATAGCGTGTGCATTTTGCACGAGTAAAGTTAAAAATTAACGTTATGACCCGCATTTAGCCGTGGAGTCTTTTTAACGTGATTTAACTTTATAAGCCGTCTTTCGGCGTTCTGACGGGGGCTTCGGAGCGCTTACGAGGTGCTCTCTCCTAGGAACGTAGGAAAACAGAAGAGGCGGGGGCGGGAATCGAACCCGCGAATAGAGGTTTTGCAGACCTCGGCCTTACCACTTGGCTACCCCGCCGATGCGAATCGGAATTCTCGTTCGGAATTTGGCAGTGTCAACTCGACGGACCGTGCTGGCGTGATCCGAAATGACTTGGCGCGACCCGAGAGTTCTAGAGTGACGTCGAGCTTCTTGGCGGCTCACGCAAAGCGTTCGTCCTACCGGTCTCGCGCTTAGCCCGCCCCGGTTCGATCACTAGGCCGTTTTCAACAGTTCCGCGAGCAGTTGTTTTTTGATCCCGAAGTGCTCCTGAAACTCCTTTGCCCGCTGCAGCAGCTCCTGGCGGTCGGAGTTTTTTGCTGACTTGGTCGCGATCATCAGGAGATTCCTCGCGGTATGCTCAGGGTCGACAAATTCTTGGAGACGTGTCGTATAGCCGTAGGCTTCCAAGTACAAACAACGGAGCGAATCGGTAACCGCTTCGGTCATTCGATCGAGCTGAATTCCGTAACGGAAGAGCGGTTCGAAGCCAACCGGAGATTTCAGCTGCGGACGCAACTCATGCTGACAACAAGGCGAAACAACGATCCAACGACATCCGGCTTGGATGCCCCGAAAGATTGCTTCGTCCGTAGCAGTATCGCAGGCGTGCAAAGCCACGAGCAAATCGACCGGCTCTAAGACGCTCTCCGAGATCTCGCCTTGTCGAAACTTAATCCCGGTATATCGCAAATCTTGAGCGATGGCGTTAGCGGCGTCAGTGAGTGCGGCTCTCCGCTCAATCCCAGTGGTTTGCACCTGTAGGCCCCGCTCCTGGAGATAGCGATGCAAAGCAAAGGTCAAATACCCTTTGCCGCAAGCCATATCAACGATACGAACCTGCTGTCCGGTAGGAGCGGATTGCAGCAGGGGTGCCACATTTTCGACAAACTGATGCACTTGGCGATACTTGTCTCCCATTTGCGCTCGAGGCCTGCCTTCCAAGTCAAGGATTTCCAGAGATTGGAGAAAACGTTCATCCTGCAACAATCGTTTCTTTGCCCGGTCGTGGTCGAGTGATCGGGCGGCTTCCGAACGATCGAGATCGGTTTCAGCTGAGCAATGTAGACGCGGCTTTCCTCGTCGATTGAATAGCAGCTGATAACGTTTGTCCGATGTAAAAAGCGAAGCCGCAAGACATGCTTGGCCCAGCCAGGTCCGAATCAAACCAAGGGCTTCAGGAACAGGGTGATTCTTGGTGACATCGTTGGTCTGGTAGCGATGAACGAAGCTGAGTCGTTTCCCTTCACTTACCTGGACCAGACGCACGTAAACATGTTCCGCGTCGGATAGTTCGCCGCGGAGTTTACCAAGTGTCAGTTTCCGAAAATTCTCTGTGGCCAGACTCTTTTGGAGCTCTTCCAGGAATTGATTCACCGCGTTCACGTCCACACCGACATGTTTCAAACGATTTCGACCGGGCACTCTGGTAGCGCTTGCAGAAAGGCGCGGCCGTAAGTTTTGGAAAGTACCCGATTGTCGAGAATGACGACCATCCCTGTATCGGTCTTCGTCCGAATGAGCCGGCCAACTCCCTGACGAAACTTGAGAACGGCTTCAGGCAAGGAATACTCGGAGAACGGATCCCCGCCGTTTGCTTCGATGTACTCCAGCCTCGCCTCGATGAGCGGATGATCTGGGACGGCAAACGGTAAACGGGTGATAATCACATTCGAAAGAGCCTCGCCGGGTACGTCGACCCCGGTCCAGAAACTATCGGTTCCAAAGAGGACGCCGTCGCTAGCGTTTTTGAACTCATTGAGCATGCGAGTTCGAGAGCGGCCCGGACCCTGCGCGAAAAAGCTGTACCGGCTGCGTAGGCGACTCTCCATCCGCTCGGCAACGCTCGAAAGAGTCTTGTAACTGGTGAACAAAACAAAGGCGCGGCCTTCGCTCCTCTCCAGAAAATGCCAAATCCAGTGTTCAAGGGCTTCTTCATATCGCTTGTCGCGCGGATCGGGCATTTTCTCTACGACGAACAACTTCATCTGCCGCTCATAATCGAATGGGCTCCCGATTTGCAGGGCTTCAACATCCATAGCTCCTACCCGATTCCGAAAATAGGAGAGGCCGGGATCCCCAACCGAAAGTGTGGCGCTCGTCATGATGCAAAGGCGATCTTCCGCGAATAACAAACGCTCCAGTGCGCCAGACATATCGATGGGAGCCGCATTGAGTGACAAGTATTGGCCGGTCTTTCCGGTCCGCTCCACCCAATAAACGTGATTCTCCGGAGTCTGGCGGAGAAAGTCGCCGATCCCGAGTCGCGCGTCTCGAATCCGTCTGCCGGCTTCCTGCAGTTCGCTCTTGAGCTTATCGTCATCCGTTGCCTTCACGCTTGAGATGATGGCCGCCTGCACTCGGGAGAGGGCCATGCTGATGGTGTCGGGCACAAGCTCGGGTTGACGCACGCGAAACTCGCGTCCCTTTTGGAAACTGACTGCTCCCTCAACGTGATCGAAAAATCGGTTTGCCATATCAAGCGTTTCCGCAGTCTCCCGGACCGCCTCGCCTTCGCGAAGCAAGGTGAAGAGCCCTTTTTGAGTTTTCGGGTTGTAGAGCCGGTGCAATGCCTGTCGCAATCCATATTGAGAGATCCCAATCCCGATTTGACGAGCAGCGACGGATTCGAGGGTGTGCGCCTCGTCAAACACAGCAAAATCATGCGGAAATAAATACCCCGCGGTGCGGCTCTCCGCGTCACCGACACTCTCGAGCGCGACGAAAAACAGGGTGTGATTCACGACCACGATGTCAGCGGTCAGTAATTTCTTTCGTGCATTTTGATAAAAGCAGCGTCCGTCGTTTCCACAGCTTTTCGGAGTGCAAATGTGCGGTTCGCTACAGATCTGTAGCCAGAGTTCCGGATCGGGTTCGATGTCGAGGTCGCTTAATGTCCCTTCCGTCGTTCTTTGGCTCCAGGCTTTGATCCGCAGCAATTCCTCCCGGTCGGTCGAGGTAAAGAGATCTTCGCCGCCCTGGAGAGCGCGTTCGAGACGATTCGGACAGAGATAATTTTGTCGTCCTTTGAGCAGAGTTGCTTCGAACGGTTGTTTGATGGCTGTCCGTGCGGCCGGAATGTCTTTCTGCAAGAGTTGCTCTTGTAGATTGATCGTGTGGGTTGAGATGATCGCCTTTCGGCGATTTTCTAACGCGAACAAAATGGATGGAACAAGATACGCCAATGATTTGCCGACACCGGTGCCCCCTTCCACCACGAGCGACCGTCCGTCAGTCAAGGCGCGGGCAACGGCGGCAGCCATTTGCTGTTGTTGCGGTCGATACTCAAAGGTTTTCTGCGTCGCGAAAGGACCAGTTTTCCCGAAAATGGTCCGCACCGACTCGGTAAAATCATTGTCAAAATCGTCCCTTAACGCGATCACTATCGGAGAGTGTAGATGAAGGGGAAGCTAGAAGCTAGAAGACGTGAAACGGAAATCTCGAACACCCGCTACCCACTCCCGATTCGTTAGCCTGCACTTGCAACCTGTAACCCGCACCCAGCAAACTTGTAACCTCAGATCTGCAACCGTTCGCTGGACTCGCGAGACACTCTGCTTATTTTAGCGCGTGTTCGGAATTTTTGATCGCTATCTTCTCAAAAGCTTTCTGGTCCCTTTCTCTTATTCGCTTTTCGGCATGCTGGGTATTTGGCTGGTTTACGATCTTGGCGTTAACGGCCCCAATTTTGTGGAGGCCCATATTCCGAGTCGCATCATTGTACTCTACTACTTCGTTCAATCGCCCTACATGATCGTGAACTTCCTGCCGTTATGCGTCTTGCTCGGCCTGCTGTACGTGTTAACTCGGATGTCGCGCCGCAACGAGATCATCTCGATGCTGAGCGCCGGACGAAGTGTACCCCGTGTACTTTGGCCCCTTCTACTCTTTGGATTATTCCTCACTGGTCTTGGCACTTTCCTTAACTTCGAGCTCGCACCCAAAGGGTATTACGCTAACAACTACATGATCGACGAGGTTTCGAAAGGTCACTCCAAGACGACCCAACTCGACGGCCATATTTTCGTGAACCGGCGCGAGTATCGGATTTGGTTTGTTCAGCATCTCAACACGAAAACGCAAGACATGCGCGGTATTGAGGTCACTCAACAGGACGCTAAAGAGACGATCGTTTCGATTGTTTATGCCGATGCGGCTTCCCATGATCGGTCAAATGGTGCCTGGGTTTTTTTCAACGGAAAGATCTCTCAAATCGACCCGGAAGGGAACGTGACGGAGGAGGAATTCTTCGACCGCAAAGAGATTCCCGGATGGACCGAAACTCCGTGGCAAATCGGTAGCTCCGCTTTGAAGGGAAAGATGATGACTGTTCCCGAGCTGCAACGTTATCTAAAAACCAACGCGGATTTTCCGCCCGCGGCATTGGCGGACTATAAGTCTCAACTCTGGTATCGTTTCGCGCTGCCTTGGAACGCGCTGGTGGTAATCCTAGTGGCGAGTCCGATGTGTGTGGTTTTTTCTCGACGCGGCTCTCTTGGTGGCGTGGCGGGCGGTCTCCTGCTGTTCATTGCACTGTTTGCGGCAGGCAATATTTGTATGGCTTTGGGAGCGGGAGCCAGGATTTCTCCGATTGCCGCTGCCTGGACTCCGGTCATCCTATTCTTTGCAGTTGGTCTGTTTCTCATCTTTTTGCGAGCGACCAACCGGCCCATCCCTTTCCTGGGCTAAAGCCAACGGGCTCGGCTTAGCCTCACCCGATGACAGATGACAAATTCCAAATGACCAAAGAGAGGGAATACTGGATCACCTTGCTATCTGTCATCTGCCATTTGTCATCGGGCGAGGCTAAGCCGAGCCCGTCGTGCGTTGGTGCAGAACCTTGAATGCTGTTCCGGCGCCGCCAGGATCTAACGCAAACCGGGTAGCGGGATTGTCTTGCCGGACATTCTCTGGGTACCATCTTTGGATAAACTCCCGTTGGGTGGCGTACCCGATCTCGGTGAAGCCCAGGGCATGACCCCAACGACGCAGATCGTCGAAATTCACATCGGCGGTTAGGTCTTGTTGCCCGGGTCTCCGATATATCTCCATCCCCTCAAGGCGCTGATGCTGGAAAAAGGCGCGGATCGGGGATGCGTAAATCTCATCGGCGGAACCGCCGTAATCGATCGTGAGAAGAGCGCCCGTCTGCAGCGAAGACGAAAGCTCTTTCAACCAGGAGAGATAACTCTCGTGAATCTCGACACTTTGACCAATCGCCGGAGTCCTGGAAAACGCACTGCTCTCCGGATAGACCTGAACCGGCATGGTGAGTTCCAGCCACTGGCCTTCCCGCAACTCAAGCCAGACCTCATGCCAACCAGTTTTTGTTCGGACAAACCGGCGGCAAGGAAACGCATCAACCAATTCGTTCGAGAAAAGGATCGCTGCGCCACCGGCAGCATTCAGCGCGTCCCCTACCGAGTCGAACCGTTTGATCCGGCGTAATGATCTCTTTCGGTGTCGGGTGCTAATATCGACGACATAATAACGAATATTTTCCCACGGCCGAAAACGTTGGAGAATTGAGCGCGCGAGTTGTTCGGTTCCTGAACCTAATTCTATCACCGTGGTACGCGGTAGTCGCAGGGCCTTGGTCTCGGCGCGAATCCAGCGAGCTAGGGCCCCTCCCAGTGAGTCGTCCAACGTCGCCGAAGTCGAGAAATCGCCGCCGCTACCGATCGTTTGCATCTGTGCCGAGTAATAACCATGGGTCGGGTGGTAGAGTGCCAATTCCATGAATCTGTCGAATCGGATCTTGCCGCCTTCTGTCTGTACCGCTTCGGCTAACCAGCTGGGCATCGGGGCGAGGGTCTCGAAAGCGATATCATAGCAGCAAAAGAACGCAAAAGATCACGGCCAATTTATGGGCGCTGGCCGGGCCGTTCTACAAGCCTGGGGTGAAAAGGCATCCGTTCGTTCAGGTTTCCTAACGAGGTCGCGAATACCGAGACTCTTTGCTCCTCGAAACCTCTTAGTCGGCGAATTTATGGCGGAATTCCGCGGCGTCTGTAAAACGAGTCACAAACTCGGTTAGTAGTTGGATAGAACGCTCGACATCTTGCAGATCGACCGTCTCGACCGTCGAATGCATGTAGCGCATGGGGATAGAAATGAGGGCACTTGGAATGCCGCGTTTCGATTGGAAAATGAGATCGGTGTCGGTGCCAGTCGTGCGAGAGGAAGCTTCGTGTTGAATTGGAATCTCTAACTCCCCGGCGACCGTCGCGAGACGCTCGATCACCAGAGGGTGATTGGAACTACCATGGGTAAGCGAAGGGCCCCCTCCCAATTTCACCGAACCATGCTTGTTGCGATCGATACCGGGAGAGTCAGTGGCGTGGGTCACGTCGAGAACAATAGCAACACTAGGTTCTAGGCGAAACGCGGCCATGCGCGCGCCGAATCCGCCGATCTCCTCCTGGACGGTGTTCAGCCCATAGACAGTTGCGTGACACCGGACCTGGAGCGCAGAAAGATTCGCGAAAACCTGGCTGATGATGAAGCCGCCGATACGATTGTCGATCGCGCGGCCAACGACTTTTCCGGGCACTAATTCCTCCGCCGAGTCGATATACACCGCGGGATGACCTGTGCGGATCCCGCGTTCTTCGACTTCTTTTCGGGAACGGACGCCTATGTCCACGAACAGTTGATGAATCTCAGGAATTTTGTCGTCCTCTTTGTCGCGAAGATGAATCGCAGTATTTCCGAAAACGCCAAGCACAGGCCCTTTGCTGCCCAAAATCTTGATGCGTTTGCTTCGAGCGATCGCCCGATCGCTTCCGCCAATGCGGTTTAAGTAGATGAATCCTTCGTCCGTGACGTTTTGGACCATGAACCCAATCTCGTCCGCATGAGCTGCTAGCATCACGGTAAGCGATTCGTCTTCTCCGTTCAGTGTCGCCCAGGCGTTTCCGTACGCATCGTTGTCCACGGAATCGCTGAACCGGCTCAGATAGTTCAACCAAACTTTCTGACCCTCGCCTTCGAAACCGGTCGGGCTGGGGGTATTGAGCAGGTGATAGAGGAATTGGAGTGCTTCGCTATTCATAATCCAAGGAAGAGCCCACTTTACCCGGGATTCGCCTCGGACAAAGTGGAGTTGTACGTTTACGGGTAGGCACCCCTGATCGGTAGGGCGAAAACTTAGGCGCGCCGGGAATGTTGTGATGTCTGTTGCGTCATCAGCGCCGGGTTTGAGCCGGGTGCACGATCGGAGAAAGCGTCGACCTTTGGGTAAAACCACGACGGCTCAAGCCGCACCGGCGCCTGCCGGTCCAGGCTTTCGCCCTACCAACGTGGAATTTACTGCGCTTTTCGCTCTATAAAGAGGCGGCCCTCTCTCCGCCGGCAGAAGTGGTCTTGGGGTAGATTCGTTTTGGCTGGTTTTTCCCGCTCAACTAATTCTCGCACCGCTTCGATCTCATCGAATCCGACATTCGAAATCCCGAGCTGGCTTAACCACCGATGTATGACTCTTCGTTGTAGAGCTACCGGTAGAACCCGAATCTCGCGCACCGCAATCGATTTGCGGTCCCAGATCTCCGGAGTGATTTCTTCCAGCAGGTTCGCTTCCTCTCGAGCAATTTGGCTCAGCCGAAACAAATTGCGCTTCACTGGACGTCCCAGAATGTTTTCGATTTCTGGAATCAATAGATTGCGGATGCGGTTCCGGGTATGCAGCGACTCCGCATTGGTTGCGTCTTCGCGGAAGCGCAGGCGATTTCGCTTTGCAAATTCCTGTAGTTCCACTTTCCAAGCGCCGAGCAAAGGCCGTACGACCAAGAGCGACTGTTCATCAACCTGAATAGTGGTCTCCAGTTCGATCGCAGCGTTTCCCAGCGAACCAGTGCCGCGCAGGATATTGAAAAGAAACGTCTCGACCTGATCGTCGGCATGGTGAGCCAGAAAGATGTGATTCGTCTGAAATTGTTTGGCTGCGTCGGAGAAGAAACGGTGGCGGGCTAGCCGGGCGGCCGTCTCAATCGAATTTTTTTTTGGCCAAGCTTCAATCGTTCTGGAAAGGCAGGGAAGCTGGAGCCGTTTAGCTAAACGCTCGACGAACTCGGCATCCTGGCGACTGGCTAACCCGCGAAGATCGTGGTTGAGATGACAGACCACCAGTTTCGAAAAGTCGAACCGCAGCAAGAGGTCTAGCAGTACGCGGGAATCAAGCCCCCCAGACACTCCGACCAGATAAGTCTGATCGCGCGGATAGGCGTCTAACGCCTCGCGGACAGAACTCATCCAGGGAAAGGGTCCGCGTTTCTCGGCAGTCGCCATTACTCAATACTGGAAAGAATAATGCCGGATCGGAACGCCGACAATGCTGGGAACGCCGGCTGGTCCGACGAAGCCTGCCGGAGTTTCAACGACGGCGCGAAGTTGGAGAACGCCGGGAACGCCAAACGCCAAACGCCAAACGCCAAACGCCAAACGCGCCGATACGACGGCTATTCTTCGCTTTCGACCGTGTGAAAGACGGCGAAGGGCAGCTCACCCAAGCTTGCCAGCGGGATCTGATCAATTCCCTTCTTCAAGGTTCGCTTGCTGAATAGATCTTGCATAGCGGGCAGCGATTCGTCGATCAGCAGTTGAGTGTCACCCCAGTCCGGAACTTCACCCGGCTTGCCGAGCTTTGTCGTGAGACGCGGTACGATAACCAGTACCGATTTCTCTTCGAGTCGCCGCAGAAAGGCTACACAGCAATCTTTCTTACTTCCAGTCGCGTACAGAGAGGAATATGTGCCGGACTGAAAAAGCTTCGGTTCCTGGCGGCGGAACTGCAGCAGGCGATGGATAATCGCGAGCTTGATGAAGCCTCCTTTCCACTCCTTGAACAGGTGAGAGATGTCGCTTTCTTCGGCTTGGGCAAGAGCATTTTTCCGAATTGCGTAGTCGACTGGGTCGCGGTTGTCTGGGTCCACCAGTCGCAAATCCCAAAGTTCTGAGCCCTGAAAGAAGTCAGGGACGCCCGGACAAGTCAATTTGAGGATCGTTTGAGTCAGCGAATTTAGCATCCCATACCACGCCACTTTTTCGGCTGCGGTAAGCAGTGAGGAAGAGAGGGGACTCTTCGGTTGCAAAGTTTCTTTAACGAAGTGGTTGACCGCGTTCTCCCAGTCTTCGTTGGGCTGAATCCAGCTACTGTTTACCTTGGCTTCCTTGATTGCTTTCACCATGTAGCGCTGAATACGGGCGACATAGACGTCGTGGTCTTGGCTTTGGTCAACAGGCCAGGTCCCGAGCAATGTTTGGTAATACAGGTATTCCTCGTTGGCGCTGGGGGCGGTCTCGCCCTCTAGATCAGTTCGGGCGTGCGCGGTTAATTTGCGCCATCTCTTCAGCCAGACTTCCCATTCATCCGGGATCTCGCTGAGAACCGCGATGCGGGCTCGCACGTCCTCGCTTCGTTTGGTGTCGTGCGTTGTCAATGTGAGCAGGGTATGAGGAGTCTCGGCCAAGCGAAGTCGATTTCGCTCATGAAAATGTTCAATCGATATACCGAACTGTCTCGGGTTGCCGCCGACTTCGTTCAGGGTTGTGAGCCGGTTAAAGATGTAGAACGCAGTGTCTTCCAGCCCCTTGGCCATGATTGGGCCTGTGCATTGCTGGAACTTGTAAACGAACTCGAGCTGAAGCTCTCGGAAAGTCGGGTCAACACGCTCAAACGGTTCGAGTAGCAGAACGCTGCGAAGAAAATCAAAAATAGAGGTTTCGATGGCTGCATTCCGTCGCTTGGCAGCTCGCACTGCGCGTAGAATGACCAATCGATCGGTTTCTGAAACTCCAGTCTCGGCATTTATGTAGGTGCGATAGACAGGAAAACAGGCGATCAATTCGCGCACCACGCCACTCAGTGAATCGAGGGTGAAATCGCGATGCATGCGGTCCCGCTCCGCCAATCCACTGAGGAGATGTCCCAGCGATTCCACGTCGCTGGACAGAGTGACGTCCATGACCAGTTTCTTTTTCTCGTAAATCAACGATTCGAAGTGGACATAGCGATCGATGAAATCTCGATAAATTCGAGAAAATCGATCGGCATGGCTGGCGTCCACCAGGAGTTGCGTGGCATCCGAGGCGAAATCGTAACCGGTCGTGCCGTGCACCGGCCAGTCGGTGCGCAGTCTTTCTTCTTCGGAAAGAATTTTTTCTACGATCAGATAAAAGCGACGGGTATTCGGGTCATCGTCAGTTTCCGATGGAGAAAGCGAACGGCGTTGCAACGCTTCCAAGTATTGCCTTGGATCATGTAATCCGTCCACATGATCGATGCGAACGCCCGTGACGATTCCGTCGTTCATCATTTGAAAAAGCCATTGGTGTATTGTCTCAAACACCTGTGGGTTTTCGACCTTGATCGCGGCCAGTTCATTGACGTCGAAGAATCGCCGGTAATTGATCTCTTCCGCAGCTACCCGCCAGTAGCTGAGGCGGTAGGCCTGGGAACTTAGGAGTTCATGCAATTCGTCAAATGACCTCGGATCGCCGACTCGACCCTCCAACTGATTGAGAGCGCCCTCGATAGCGTCACCAACTTGCGGGAATTCTGCGCAAAGCCGAGCGATCCGCCGCTTGACCACCTCTTTCTCGCGAGCTCGCTCACGTACCTTATCCTCAGTGATATCGGTGCGCGCCGGCAAATGTTCTAGCGAAGTCAGAATACTCTCCAACTCGAAGAACATGTCCTCGTCGCTGTAGCGAACTAATTTATCGAGCGCGATCCTGAGGACCTGTGGGTAAGTGCGGGGATTGATAGGGAAGACGAAGTCATAGTAACAGACAAAAAACGCGCCCTCTCGGAACCGCAGATTGAACTCGCCGCGTTCTAGGACTTTTCCGTATTGATCTCCCAGTACCGGGAGTAAAACCTTATTGCGCAGATTTTCTTTGATGGGATCCCAGTCAATGTCAAAAAATGCAGCGAACGCTGAGTTTGGCCCATTTTCGAGAACATCCATCCACCATTCGTTACTTGGATCGACGATCCCCATGTGGTTCGGCACGAAATCGACAATGTGACCCATGCCTCGATCATTAAGCATGGTAGTAAATGCCGCGAATTCTTGGGGCGTACCGATCGCCGGATTCAATTCATTGTGATTGGTCACGTCATATCCGTGAGTGCTGTCCGGACGTGACCGAAAGAAAGGCGAGCTGTAGATATCACTGATTCCCAAGCTTTCCAGGTAGGGAATGATTTCGCTCGCCTGATTGAACGTAAAGTTCCGATTGAGTTGCAATCGGTAGGTTGCTGTTGGAATGCGTGGTTGAGATGCCATTTCCGGGTACCGCTGTTATCAGCGCTCGCCTTCCTCTAAGAAGACGATCGTCTCGGGTTGATTGAGCGAAAACTCTTTTTTCTTTGGATCATATAAACCGGGTTGTTCGCCGCCGTAGATCGGTTGGTTCGAGGAAATCGCAAATTGCCAACCGGAGCCTTTTCGCGGACGTAACACGACGGCTTCCGCACCGACAATCGTTTGGGTCGAGACCAGTTGGATCAGCACAAGAGCCGCGCCGCTCCCGGGGACAGAATGGTACCTGAGTGCCAGGGTAAACGGAGCGACGAGCTCGACCTGCCAAGTGCCTCGACGACGTTCCACTAACTTGGTCCGACGAAACCGGATGAGGTCTTGATACAGACGCAGAAGCCAAGCCTTTTCCGGACTTGTTACTTCGCTCCAGACGAGTTTGGACTTGAGAAAGGTTTCTTTCGCTTGAGGATCGGGAATCCTCTGTCGGCTTTCGGGATCCCGAAACGCGGAAAACTGCTTGAACTCTTTTCGCCTTCCTTCGGTAATATTGTGCCCTAGTTGGGGCTCATGATCGGTAAAGTAGCAAAATGGGGATGAGCATCCCCATTCTTGCCCCATGAAAAGCATCGGAGTGTAGGGCGACAGAAGGAGCAGAGCCGACGCTGATCGATAAGCCTCCGGACTAACAATTTGATGTAGCCGATCTCCAAACGCTCGATTACCCACCTGGTCGTGGTTCGAAATACAATGCACGAAATGTTGGGGCTCGATCTGTGCCCCGGGCGTTCCCCGAGGGATTCCATCCTTTTGGATCTGCCCGGTAAACAGCCAGCCTTCTCGCATGGTCCGGAGAAGTTCTTCCGGCGTGCCCTCGAAGTAACCGATATAACCCTCATCTTCGCCCGTCAGCTGTACGCGAACCACATGATGGAAATCGTCGGCCCACACCGCGTCGCAGCCGTACCCGCCCTTTTCTCTCGGGGTTACGATTAGTCGCTCATTGCGTGGATCCTCACAGATTACGACACCGCCGCGTTTTTGTGTTTCTTCGGTGATTTCCTGGATCAAGTGTTTGCTGGACTCATCCGGAATGGCGTGAGTGGCATCCAGGCGAAAACCGTCAAAATGAAATTCTTCCAGCCAATAAATCGCGTTTTCGATAAAGAGCCGGCGAACGACGCCAGAGTCAATCTCGTCAAAATTGAATGCCGCACCCCAAGGTGTGTGATGCGTGGAATTGTAATAGTTCGGCGAGTAGTCGCCGAGATAGTTTCCGTCTGGGCCGAGGTGGTTGTAGACGGCATCCAAGACAACCGATAGTCCAGCTTGATGTGCTGCGTTTATCAAGTAACGGAGATCGTCGGGCGTGCCGTACGAATGACACGGGGCGTAAAGGGCTACTCCATCGTACCCCCAGTTCCTGGTTCCCGGAAAATCTGCGATCGGCATCAGCTCGACAACAGTAATGCCGAGTCGAATCAGATGATCGAAATGATCGATGATCGCAAGGTAGCTGCCTAGTGACGTGAACGTGCCGACATGCAATTCATAGATGACCCAATCGTTGATATCGGGGCGACGCCATCCTTGGTCTGTCCAATGAAAAGTTGAGGGATCGATAATCTGAGAAGGACCGTGCACGCCGAGCGGCTGGAATCGGGAGGCAGGATCAGGAAATAGGCGACCGTCCAGCCGGTACTGATACAACATCCCGGCCGAGGCTTCTCCGGTTTCTAGCAGATAGTAGCCATCCGCGTCTTTAGTCATCGGTAGCGTTCTTAACAGATTAGCCCGGTCATCCATCAGGACGACTTCGACCATCGATTTATTAATCGCCCAAGTCCGGAATGAAACGCCGCTTCCGATCAACTCAGCGCCTTGCGAGTAGGTCCTATTTTTCATCTACTTTTATGTTTCCCGTTTAGTCGGAATCTTGGATGGCATCTTGCCCTCTCGCGTACTCTTCGATTCCTCATGTGCAAATGGTTCTGCACCTTCTGAAAGCCTCAGCAGACGTAGACTACGCTCGGTCAACTCAATTTCTTCACTTGCCGGAGTGATTTCGCCTTCCTCCACAAATCCAGTCGGCACGGTCGTATTGATGACAGTCTGCCACCGAATTTCGTCGCGACCGGGCAATATGAAGGTCAACGGTTCATAGTGAGCATTCAATAGGAGCAGAAAGGTATCATCCTGCACCGGCTCTCCTTCCACATCGCGGACGTCCCGAGTTGAGCCGCTGACGAGCATGCCAAGACATTTAGCGAACCCATTGGTCCAATCTGCCTCCGTCATTTCTGCACCGTTCGGGTTGAACCAGGTGATATCTTTCACATCTGACCCGCGGATTCTTTTTCCGGCGAAATATTTGGGGCGTCGAAAGACGGCATGGTCTCGCCGAAATTCAGTGAGCTTGCGGGTAAACTCAAAAAGCGTTTCCTGCTCCGGAGTCCACTTCCAGTTGAACCACGATATTTCGTTGTCTTGGCAATAGGCATTATTGTTGCCTTGCTGAGTTCGGCTAAACTCATCGCCCCCATTGATCATTGGGACTCCTTGCGACAGTAGAAGTGTCGCTAAGAAATTTCGTTTTTGACGCTCGCGCAGATCTTTTATTTTTGGATCATCGGTTGGCCCTTCGACGCCGCAGTTCCATGAGTTGTTATTATTGTCGCCGTCCCGGTTTCCTTCGCCGTTGGCTTCGTTATGTTTGTCATTGTAGCTCACGAGATCATTCAGCGTAAAACCGTCGTGCGCCGTGACGAAGTTGATGCTCGCGTACGGTCTTTTTCCTTGATGTTCGTACAGATCAGGGCTTCCGGTGATGCGATAACCTAGCTCAGCTAGAGTCCCGTCGTCCCCTTTCCAATATCGGCGCACGCAGTCCCGATATTTGCCGTTCCACTCGGACCAAGGGATCGGAAATCCGCCTACCATGTATCCCCCTTCGCCGAGATCCCAAGGTTCGCTGATGAGTTTTACTTGGGATAAGAGCGGGTCCTGAAGAAGGATGTCGAAGAAGCCCGCGTTCCGCGAGAAAAGATGCTCTTCGCGTCCCAAGGTCGTGGCGAGGTCGAAACGAAAACCGTCAACGTGCATTTCGCTCACCCAGTAACGTAAGCTGTCCATGATGAGCTGCAAAATGCGGGCATTTTGAGTGTTGGGTGTGTTACCGCAGCCGGTATAATCCATGTAGTAGCGCGGGTTTCCGCTGACCAACCGGTAGTAGGCCGCATTATCAATTCCTTTGAAGCTGAGGGTCGGACCCAGATGATTGCCTTCGGCAGTGTGGTTGTAAACGACGTCGAGAATCAACTCGATCCCAGCCCGGTGGAGCTCTCGCACCATCGACTTAAACTCGTTCACCTGTTCACCCGTTACTCCCTGGCTGGAATAGCTGCTTTCCGGAGCGAAAAATCCGAGAGTGTTGTATCCCCAATAATTTGTGACCCCACGATCCAACAGAAAGCCTTCGTCACAATGCTCATGAACGGGTAGCAACTCGACCGCTGTCACACCTAGCTTTTTCAGGTAGCTGATCGCAGCCGGCGAAGAAATACCGGAGTAGCTTCCGCGGGCTTCTTTAGGAACCGCCTCCCACAGTTTCGTGAATCCGACCACGTGCACCTCGTAAATAACGGAGTTCGCCAGCGGGATGCGCAGAGGTTTGTCGTCCTTCCAATCAAACGCTGGTTCAGTGACCACACATTTCGGCATCTGTGCGACATCATCCTGATAATCGCGCTTCAGATCTTCCGCAGGGTTGCCTAGGGGGTAAGCGAACACTTCGGGCCCCCAGATTACTTTTCCGGCAATTGCCGTGGCGTACGGGTCAACCACGACCTTGGAAGCATTAAAACGGTGACCTTCCTGGGGAGCGTACGGTCCATAAACTCGGTAGCTGTAAAGTTGGCCGGGTCGAGCGTCCGGGAGAAATGCATGCCAAACATGATCGGTCTTTTCCCGTAAACGGATTCGGATATTCTCCCGGTCCGCATCTGGTTCATCGAAGAGGCAGAGATCTATTCCCGTGGCGTTTTCGGAGTAGATAGCGAAGTTGACACCGATTCCGGTCCACGTTGCTCCGAGGGGGTAAGGTACCCCAGTCCAGACCCGCATCTTGATCATACTCACCGTACCCGTTACGGAGGACCTATGGCTTGTCGACAAGAAAAGAGTCCGCTCTGGGCGGGAACCCGCGATCTCTGGGTCCGAATATCCGTATTCCGTAGCGGCGACCGTTCACTTAGGTCCCTGATCCAGATGGGTTTACCAGGCTTGCGCGAAGCAATCGGCCCGCCCGGTCCCAAAGGGCAGTGGCCGTCTTTTGCGCCTGGGCCCCCCATGCGCGTTAACATAAGAAGAAGGATATGCGCCGAGAGGGTCGTCCCGGAGGGACTCAATGAAAGTAGCCCAGTACGAAGTGCTGGGAAATAGTGCAAAAGAGACGTCCGTCCCGGACGGGACGAAAGAAGTATTTTTGGCTCCTGGTCCTCTCGTATGCAGCTCAGCAGCGTCACCAACCGTCGATCGTCCCGTTCGGGACGGGTCGTTTTTTTGAACCCTACCCCAGCACTTTGTACTGGGCTACTTTCATTGAGTCCCTCTGGGACCTATCCGCTGCGTTACTTCTGAGCCCTCTGTTGCCGCGCATGCGCGGCGGCCCACCCGCTCGCGAAATAGGCAGGCTGCGGACAAATCGCTGGCTCAATCACTCGAAACCGCTTTAGTCATATCGCTTTAACATGGAGAAGAATGAACAGCTCGTAGAAAGCAAGATGAAGGAGGCTGGTATCAGCGCTGCTGCCATCGATGCTTTTCTCTTTCAATACCGTAAGCTGCTCCGGCATGACACTGGATTGATTTCGGAAGACTCTATTTCGCCGGTAGGACAACTGCCGCGCTCGGATGATTTCCCTCGGTCCAGCGTTCCTAAGGAACTGTTGGCCGCGACCGGTATCTGCAAACTGAACGGAGGTCTGGGGACCAGCATGGGACTGGAACGAGCAAAGAGTCTGCTACAGGTTCGTCCAGGCCTCACTTTTTTGGATGTAATTGTTCGTCAGTTTCTGCAGACGCGTTCGGAGCATTCGACTGAGCTTGGACTTTTTTTCATGAACAGCTTCAACACAAGCGCGGACACCAAGAACGCGCTCGCTTGCTACCCGGAACTGGGTGGCCCCGGAACCATGGAGCTCCTGCAAAGCAAGGCGCCAAAGATCGATGCTCAGACATTGTCGCCCGCCGCTTGGCCAAAAAATCCGCAATTGGAATGGTGTCCACCAGGACATGGAGACATTTACCCGTCTCTGCTCGGCTCAGGTCTCTTGAAATCGCTGTTGGACGAGGGCAAGAAATTTTTGTTTGTTTCGAATTCCGATAATCTCGGAGCAACGCTTGATTTACGCATCTTGCAGTATTTCGCAGATTCTGGAGCCTCTTTCCTGATGGAAGTGACCCGCAGAACCGCTGCCGATCGCAAAGGAGGCCACCTGGCAAGAAGGAATCGAGATGGACGCCTGCTTCTGCGTGAGTCCGCGCAATGCCACCAAGAGGACGAAGCTGCATTCCAGAATATCGAGCGGCACAGATTTTTTAACACGAATAACCTTTGGATCCACTTAGAAGCTCTTCGAGACGCGCTCGCTGTCTGCAACGGATTTATACCGTTACCGATGATTCGGAATCAAAAAAATATCGATCCGCGAGACAAAACCTCGCCAAAGGTATATCAACTCGAAACCGCAATGGGCGCTGCGATCGAATGCTTTGCCGGCGCAGGGGCGATTGAAGTGCCTCGATCGCGCTTTGCACCGGTCAAGACTACCGGAGACTTGTTAGCGGTCCGCTCCGATGCCTACGAGCTGGATGCTCAATGGCGTTTGCAGGTTCGACCTGAGCGACGAGGACAGCCACCGGTCATCCATTTATCGGAAGAATATAAATTAGTCGATCACCTCGAGAAATTAGTGGCGGAAGGAGTGCCTTCCCTAAACCGTTGTCGCTCGCTCAAAATCGAGGGTCGTTGGAAATTCCACCCGGGCGTCGAATTAGTCGGAGACGTTTCTTTCGTGAACCATGATGCCGAGACCCGCTGGATTGAGTCGGGCACGTACGCCGATCGCGAGGTGAGGTAAGGCTTCATCGCAATCGTCCTCGGATGAGTGGAAAGAAGTATGTCGAAGGACGCGATCGAAGTGCATATCCGGCATTACCGCGTGCGCGATGGTGCATCAGCAGCAACACAGAAAATCGACGACGACGAGCACGATTGTGGTTGCGGCTCAGCCTCGCTGCGATCTTCCCAATCTTCGGCGCTAAACAGCTCGATTCGTCCATATGGCACCGATCATAGATAGCCATATTCACATGTATCCGTCGGAGGTCTTTGCTGATCCAATTTCTTGGGGCATGTCTCGGCGTGAGAACTGGTGGATCAAAGCGGTGGCACCGACCGGGCGTAGGACGATACAGGGATGGGCGGATATTTCGCGCCTTCTAGCCGATATGGATAGAGCCGGCATCGAGCGTTGCGTGATGCTGGGCTGGTATTGGGAGCATCAGTCTACCTGTGACGAACAAAACGCTTGGTTTATCGACTGGGTGCGCGAACATCCGGACCGGCTATCGGGGTTCGCCACCGTCCAGCCCAGAGAGGGTCGGCAAGCGGTCGATGCTCTCCAACGTGCCTTGGATTCCGGTTTGTGCGGGATTGGAGAGATCTTACCGCAGGCCCAAGGATTCACTTTCGATGATCCGCATTGGCAACGGGTTATCGGGATCGCTATCGAACGGAATTTGCCGATCAACCTCCATGTCACCGATCCTCTCGCGATCAGTGACGCGGTCACCATGCCGACGCCGTTGCCGGACTACTTGCGGCTCGTCCAGCAGTTTCCGGCGGCCAAGTTCATCTTCGCGCACTGGGGTGGCGGGATTCCATTTTATGAGTTGAATCCGCGAGTTCGACCGTATTTGAAGAATGTCTGTTACGACACGGCGGCTTCTCCCTTGCTCTACGATCCGCGAATTTTTCGGCAAGTTATCGATTTGGTTGGCGCCGATCGGATCCTTTTCGGATCTGATTATCCTTTGCTGCTTTATCCGAGCCAGACGCGGGAACCGGCTTTCGATCGGTTTCTGAAAGAGATTGCGGCTGCCGATCTGAACGACGAAGAAAAGGACAAGATTTTGGGAGGCAACTTTGCCCGCTTCCTCGGCACGGTTTGAGCGGCGCGGCTCAAATAGATTTTTTGCGCTCCCACTCAGGGCCTGCTTGACGAGGATGCAACGCCGACGGTAGGGCGAACATTTCGCGTGAGCCAATCTAGAGTCGCAAGAAATCGCGGAGGAACTGGAACCAGAGGTAAAACATCCCGCGCCAGGTGTAGCGGACTTGCTGGGTGCCAACAGGTTTTAGCAAACCGGATCTCACGTTGTGATCAATTTGGGCCCGAAGATCTTGCTCCAAAAGGTCACGAATCTGTTCCGGATCGAGCGGAAGTATGTCGCCGTCGCCAACTCTCTCTTTCTTCAACAAAGAGCGATGCGCTGCACACATTTCACTGGTTGACAGTGTCGACCGCACCCGGCGAACTCGAGTCTTGGGCGTGAATTTGAGTGAGTAAGCAAACGGGTAGTTCCACGTCACAAAGACCTGCCCATCGCGAGAACGAGTCATCAAACTGATATAGTAAAACGCCAGTTCGCGCTGGTTAACCAGACAGACCGCGGCTTGGACATTGTCCGAAGCTCGGTGGAACAGTCGCAGAAACTGCTCCTGTACGTCTGAGTCATAACCCACATCTTCAGCTAGCTGAAAATCCTCTTTTTCCATTTCGTCGGTCAAATCTTCCAAAAAAGGGAACAGATCAGTGCGGGGCGGTGTCTTCTCCCGAAAAGAACGATCAAGAGGGAGGCGCATTCGACGGATTCGCGTCAAAATTTCCAGCCAAGGTAAAAGGAACCACAAAGAGACCGCCGCCAATCCTAGAGACCAACTTCCGGTCGGTAAGTATCCAATGAGAAATGAGGCCGATACAAAGCAGGTAACGCTCAGTCGCTGGCAAATCGGACCGTGGTAGGTGCGGAATGCTGCACCCAACACGACAACGCCAAGGATTAACAAAATTGAAGAAAACATCGTAAAAGGAGGGGGCAGAGCGGGGGGAGTCTAAGGCATTATCTCGTGTTGTTGAAGAAATTCTTCCAGCTCTTCCGGGCCGAAATCCGCCAATATGAGATCCGCGACGACCAAGGTGGGAGCGTAAGTCTGGCCCGAAAGTCGTTTCATCTCGGCGAACGCGGCTCGATCGCTGATTACGTCAATTGATTTATAGGCGTAGCCGTGTTCACGCAAATAGTTCTCTGCTCTGCGACACCACCCGCAACCTGGTTTGACGTACAAAATCAACTCTTTCGGAATCATTAGCGCTGGTCGGTTATTTGTTTGGAGAGCATATAAAGGACGAGATAGCCGGCTTTCGCAAGTGCTTCCGATCCGAGATGATCTGCGGTGTCGTCCGCCGTTTGCAAAATGAGAGAATTGCCATCCAATAACGCGATGGCGGGAATGCCGGCCTCTTGAAACGGTACATGGTCGAGTAGGAGAGGTCGAGTTCCTGGTTCCAGTTTTAGACCGAGCGCTTCTGCGCCGCTCCGAAATTGTTCGATTAGGCCGGCATCGGAATTAGGCGGATAAGCAAGAGTCGCGTTGCGTTCTCCCAGATTCTCGAGGGAGATGGCCAATCGCACGTCTTTCGCGCGCTGATTGATATGCAACGCCTGCGTGTAAAATCGGCTGCCAAAGAGTCCATCTTGCGGACCAATCTGGCGGAACGGCATATGCCCATCCAAAAAAAGAAGTTCGACGTGGGAGGCTAACCGCGGATCGATCGCAAGAGTCCGAGCAATCTCAATAAGAATCGCAGTGTTTGCGGCACCATCAGTAGCTCCAGGGTCGTTAGCGATGCCGAGGTCAACGGTATCAAAATGGGCCGCTACGATCAGGCGGGGAGCAATCACTGGAAGCCGGTCGGAGTGCGCGACCAGACTGCAAAACTCTATCTGGCGACCGGCCGGGGTCTGTTCACTAAATCGCTGTTCCTGCGCTTGCCATCCCGATCGCTTGAGCTCCCCGATGATATAGGGGCGGAGTTGATTTAGCGGTTCGGTGCCAGAGATTCTTTGACCGAAACGAAGAATGGCCTGCGCCGTATCCAGCGCCCGTTCGCCGTTGAAATCTTTCCAAATCGCGTTTCGGCGGGGCGGTAAGGGAGGACCTGGCGACGTCGCCGGTGTCTGGCCCGGTCCAGGAGATTGCTTCGATTCTTCTGTTTCGGACTTCTTTTCGCATGAACAAAGAAACAAGCTCATAAACGCAACGAGCGCGAAAGCCTGTGCGCCAAGTTTGCGCGTCCGACGAAGCTCTTGCCGGCTGGACCATGGTGCACAACTTAGCGAAGTCGGAAGCAGCTCCCCTCCGACATCGGGGGTAAGCTTGCTGTCAAGAAAGTCGCTCTGTCCAAGGCGCCGATGCGCAAAAAAAGGCCCCATGATTCGGCGTCACTCCGCCTTCACATCCAAAAGAGCAAGGATGCGTTCAAGATCGTCGTTGCCATAGTATTGGATCTCGATCCGGCCTCGTTTCTCTTGATGGTGAATAGTCACGTGCGTTGCTAATTTTTCTCGTAGCCGGTTTTCGAGTCGAGCGACGGCATGATCGATCGTTGGTCGCGAAGGAGGAGCAGGGCGGGCCCCGGTTTTACCGCTGCGCGCCAAGCCATGACGTGCGAGCTGATCGGCAACGAGTTTTTCGGTCGCTCTGACGGTAGCATTCTGGCGAATGGCTCGCTCGGCCAGGGCCAACTGTTCATCCGCATTCTCCAAAGTGAGCAAAACCTTGGCATGACCCACGCTCAACAAGCTCTGGGAAATATAGCTTTGGACCTCGCCAGGCAAATCGAGCAAGCGCAACGAGTTCGCGACGACTGACCGACTCTTGCCGACCCGGTTGGCGATATCTTCCTGCCGGAGCGAGAACTCCTGCGCTAATCTGCGGTAGGCCTGGGCTTCTTCGATGGGATTGAGATCTTCGCGCTGTAGATTTTCGATCAGCGCCATTTCCAGCACGTCCTGGTCAGACGCAGTCCGGATGATTACCGGCGCTTCGCTCAGACCGAGTTGGGCGGCGGCCCGCCAGCGGCGTTCACCTGCGATAAGTTCGCACTTCCCGTTGACCCGGCGAACGATGAGAGGCTGGATGATGCCGTGTTCCCTGATCGATTCGACCAATTCCTGTAGTTGATCAGACCGAAAATCCTTACGCGGTTGCAGCGGGCTAGGCACAATCTCCGCCAATGCTACTCTTTCCACACGATCGCCCGGTTCAAGACTGGCCGGCTTTGGAGTATTGATGAGTGCGCCGAGCCCCTTACCGAGAACGACCTTTGCCATAGAATCTGGATGCTACCGGACCCTCGTTATTTACGCAAAGGATTAGTCAATGTTGATAGTCCATATTGGTATTTCGCCGATCCTCGGGAGGATTTTCGTTCTTCGTTTTTGTCGTCGCGCAAGGCTTTAGCGGACAGGCTGTTGTTCTTCGCGCTTGCAATGTCTGGAGCGTCGGCAAGTCCTTGGAGGGAGGGCGCACAGCCCGACTCCGCAGCGGATCGCGAGGATCCGACGTCGCAGAAGCGCATTGTCGTTGAGCGTGAGGCATCGAAAAGCTATGTCGGACAGGCCGCGATCCCTCCCGGTCGACCGCCGGTCGGTGTCACGACATTTCGTCGACGACGACGATGGTGATCGCTTGCCTCGCCGGCCTTCTCTATCTTGGGCCCGCCATTTGCAAGAAGATGCCTGCAGTGCTTCTAGGGGAGGGTGAACATTTGGCGTGACCCGAAAGCTCGGATCGTTCTAACCGCGAATTTCTTGTTAGTTGTCGGGGCGGGCATCACGTTTATGGCAGTTCCCTGGTTGCTGATCCAGCAGCCGGAAGGCAAAGCCATTCTTGGCTACACCAACTCTATCGTTACGTTGCTCATTCTCTTCCTGTTGCCGTATCTGGGCAAACTGGTGGACCGCAATTCGAGGAAAGCGGTCGTTCTGATTTTCTTGGCGTGCGGGTTCACGGTCAACATTTTGGTGATCGGCGCCATGCTTTTTCGCGGGCGTGTCGAAATCTGGGAGCTACTGCTAGTTTTCGGCTACGGCTCACTCGGGGCCAGTGTCTACTACCCGGCGCAATTCGCGTTAAACCAGGAGATCTTTGCTCGCGAACAATACGAAGCATTAAGCGGCGCGATCGAAATTCAGTGGCAGGCCGGAGCGATGATCGCGGGGGCCCTAGGCGCGTTCCTCATCTCGCGAGTGCCACTTTGGATCATTCTAGCGATGGATGCATCAATGTACGCGCTGAGCTTTTTCCTCCTCACCCATTTGGCCTACCGACGCAGCAATCAGTTGGTTTCTTCAGCCGGTTCCGCCATTCATTTGATGTGGGAAGGCATCCGCTATTTGCGGCAGCGACCGCGGCTCTCCATCGTGATGTTTGCAAGCTTCCTGCCCTTCCTGGCGTTAATGGTTGCGAATTACCTCTCACCAATTTTCGTCAAAGATACATTGGGAATGGGTTCGGAAGTATATGCCACTGGAGAAATTAGCTATGCGGTCGGCGCTATTATCGCGGGGCTGACGGTGCCCTTTGTTAATGGAAGGATCGGTTTGATCCCCACGCTTCTCTTCACCATCGGTGTTTACACGATTGCAGTGGCGCTAAACCCGATCCTGCCCGTGGCCGCGATTTTCTTTATCTCTTTCCTATTGCAAGGGTGGGGTAATGCCGGTTCGCGTGTGGCCCGAAGCATCCTGGTCCTGAAAACCGTTCCGAACGACATTATCGGCCGAGTCAATCTATTCTACAGCGCGATCGAGCGCCTTTTTCGCGCGGCTCTGCTCGCGCTCGTGACTTACCTGCTCAAGGATTGGGGTCCAAATCTCTCCTACTACATTCTCGCTGGTCTTTGTCTCGCCGGCTGGTTCCTAGTGGTGGCGTGCCGCGAGGTTCGGACACATCGGATAGAACCCGTTTCCCTGCCTCTCGTATGATTTTTGAAGAACTCATCTGGATCGATGATCTATCTCCCAGGACAGCCGCCCTAAATATGGCGATTGACGAGGCACTACTCAGGCAAACCTCGGCGACGGCCATATTCCACACCTATAGGTGGCAGTCTCCCAGTGTTTCCTTCGGTTATTTCGCAAAATGGGCGCTAGTCAGAGAGCAATATCCGGATCGGGAGTTGGTCCGGCGTTGGACCGGCGGAGGCGCAGTGGAGCACGGCCACGATTTCACTTATTCCTTGATTCTTTCGTGTCCGCGAAAATTATTTAGAGCTCACTCATTATATCGGACGCTCCATTCAAACATTGCGGAAACCTTTCGAGAACAGGGAAAACAGGTCGCGTTATCGAACAGCTTGGACGACGGTCCATCGGTGAATTGTTTCGATCGACCAGTGCAGCACGACGTGACTTTCGAGGGTGCGAAAATTGCTGGAGCAGCGATCCGACGGTTGCGTGATCGGCTGCTATTACAAGGTAGTATCCAGCGAACGGATCTATGGCCAGACTTAGGTGTCCATCTAGCGAAAAGACTGAGCGCGGTGGTCCGGCGGCAGCCCGTTTTGCCCGTGACAATTAACGAAGCCACGCATATCGCTAACGAAAAATATGGAACGGACGCCTGGACTCGGAGATTTTAGTGGCTGATACGCTGCACCAGATTCTGGTGCCCTGCCCCCGTTGCTTTGGTCCCCTTTTCGATTGACCCATGAATGACGCATTCTTTCGAAATCGCCTTTTCGCTGATGTGAGCGCGGACTCGCTGCGATCTGTCGCGATTCGTGAGATGGATTTTAAGGAAGGGGAAGTGATTGTTCGGGAGGGAGCACCGGGGAATTCGTTGCTTTTGGTCGGTGCAGGGAGGGTGCAAATATCCAAGGCCGGCCGGCAAGGGCACGAGGAGGTTCTTTCAGTTCTTGAACCAAACGACTTTTTTGGCGAATTCGCATTTCTGGATCATGGCCCTCGGTCAGCCACCGCCATCGCTCTTCAGCCAAGTTTGATCGGGGAAATCGATCGCACGACTTTAGATCTTCTGATGGAGAGCGCTCCGCGGGTTCTGCCGATCAATTTCACGCGGGTAATTGTGGAGCGCCTTCGATCCACCAATGCGCGCTTCATCGACGAGCTATTGCGCGGCGAAAGGCTTACGCTACTCGGGACGATGCTTAGTTCGATCGTTCATGATCTGAAGAACCCGATGGCTGCCATCGTCTCATCGGTGAGCTACCTCCAACAAAAAACGTCCGACGAGTTTACGAAAAGTGCAGCTGAGATTATCAGAGGGTCTGCCGACCGCATGATGCTATTGACGGAAGAGCTGCTCGATTTCGCCCGCGGTACAACCCGGCTCCGACCAACCTGGACGACCGCGGATCGGCTTCTAGAGCTGCTTGACCGCGAGATCCTGGAGCAAGTGCGGCTTTCTCCAATCAACGTCAAGATTGACGTACGAACCTCTGATCGATTCTTGATAGACGAAGGCCGCCTGACTCGTTGCTTGGCCAATATCATCAAGAACGCGCGGGAGGCGCTAAAGGATCGAGGAGAAATCGATCTTATCTTTGGTCCACGAGAGCAGGGGTTGCAGATATCAGTCGCTGACCATGGTCCCGGCATCCCGGAGCAAATCCGCGGACAAGTGTTTGAACCCTTTTTTACGTATCAGAAACGAAGTGGCACCGGACTGGGGCTCTCCATCGCTAAGTCCTGCGTCGAGGCGCACGGAGGCAAGATCTGGTTTGATAGCAGCGCCGGAGCTGGAACCACGTTTTATGTTTGGCTTCCGCGCGAGGCGAAGATCTCGTGGCCGCAGGAAGCGCGAACCGAAACCGAATGAAGTTTTTAGCGGCGACGCGTCCGACGAAGCCTCCTCCGACGTTCGTACAATGACTTACGATTCGCGAAGTCGGAAGCCGTGACTCATGATAGCCTAGAGGGCGAAGCCCTAGGAATAAGTCAGGCTTCGATCCTCGGGAACACAGGTGTGGGAGTACCGACCCGGTGTCCGTCTTCCAGTACGCCCCACTTAAACCCGGTATAATTCGCCGCGTTTAGCTGACGAAGAATCGACTCACTCGCGGTGGGAATAATTGGACTCATGCACTGAGCAAGCAGTCGAGCGGATTCTGCCAATGTATAGAGGACCGAATCGAGCAGGTCCGCCTGGGCTGGATCCTTAGCCAATTTCCACGGAGCTTTCTGCTCAACCAAAGTGTTCCCGGCGGAGACCAATTCCCAGATTGCTTCGAGCGCCGCGTGGGGTTGGAATTGTTCGAATGCTTCCTGGTATTTTTCGATCATCCCATTGGCACAAGTCTTTATTCGCTCTAGGTCGGCATCCGCTACCTTTGCATTTCGAAGGATTCCGGACCGGTACCGCTGCGCCATATTAATCGTGCGGTTGACTAAGTTACCCAGATCGTTGGCCAGATCGCTGTTGTACCGCGATACCAGTCTCGCTTCATTAAAGTCGGCGTCTTGACCGGTGATAATGTCCCTCATCAGATAATAGCGTATCGCGTCTGCACCATATCGGTCCGTCAGGAGCAGTGGGTCGACGACGTTGCCGAGACTTTTGCTCATCTTCGCTCCGCTGATATTCCACCAGCCATGCACGACCAGACGGGGCATTTGCCGATCGGAAAACCCCATCGCATGGAGCATGATTGGCCAATATATACCGTGGGCCGGAATGAGGATGTCCTTCCCAATAATGTGCCCCTGACATGGCCAGAGTTCCGCAAAATCTGGAAATCCGCCGCCCGCTTCGGCGAGGTAGCCGGCGAATGTTACGTAGTTGAGGAGCGCGTCGAACCAAACGTAGGTCACGTATTCCGGATCGAATGGAAATTCTATTCCCCACGAAAGCCTTTCTTTAGGTCGCGAAACGCAGAGGTCGCCGGAAATCCGATCGATCGCGTTCAGAAGTTCCAGCCGGCGAAAATTCGGAATGACGAAATCCGGGCGGTTCTGCACGAGCTTCTTCAGCCATTCTTTGTGTTTCGCCAGTCGGAAATACCAATTTTCTTCCTCCAGAAAAATGACCTCACCCCATTCCGGCCCGAATTCGCCATCTGCATCTCGGTCTTTGTCGGTTAGAAATTGTTCCTGCCGAACGCTGTAGTAACCGGGGTACTTCTCCTTGTAGAGTTCGCCCTTTTCAAAAAGCGCCTGAATTACGTTTTGCACCGCTCGCTTATGCCGCGGATCGGTGGTAGCGGCCCATCCATCATATTGGATCGTGAGCTTATCCCAGAGGTCGATGAACGAATCGGTGAATCTCTGGGCAAATTGGAGCGGCTCAATGCCCTCACGTTGAGCCGCCTGTTGCACTTTTTGGCCATGTTGATCGACCCCAGTTAGAAAAAAAGTAGATTGGCCCGCGACACGGCGATATCGAGTGATTACGTCGCCGAGTATAACCTCGTAAGCGTAGCCGATATGCGGACCCGCATTGGTATATGCGATAGCTGTAGTAACGAAATACTTCGCTGGTTTCACGTTTGAAAAAATCAGAACGGTTTTAAGCTTTGGATTCGGGAGCTACCTTCCCGCCCCAGGAGAGGATTCGCGCTTTCACGCCGGCCGCCTCTGCTTCTTTGATCTGATTGTTGCGGACGTACAGCAAAGAAAGGCTCGACCAAGCCAGTTGATCATTGGGATGCAGTTCGACGGCTTTCTTCCCCGCTTCGATGGCTGCGACGAAATCGCCGTTCTTCATGAGAGCCATACCCAGAGCATGCCAGCCATCAAAGAATTGGGGGTCGATCGCTATGCATTGCCGGTATTTGGCAATCGCATCCGGCAACTCGCCAACCGCCAAGTCAGCATTGGCATCATCAAATAGCTGCTCGACAGAGTTGGGGATATCTTCCATTGCTCAGCCGTTTTGGAAGCCAGTGACGGGAGAGCCTCCGGCTTTTTGGGTCGCGACCCGTAACCATTCCCGAAACATCTCTCCTGCGAAATAATCATTGTAGGCTGCATACTGCGTCTTCTTATCCGCCTGGTATTTGTTTTCATCGATCGGATCTTTACTATCCAAGTGGACTAGCAGGCCGTCTTCCTTGTCGAACAGTACACCCGATATTTGGCCCGCTTGCAATTCTACTTGGTTGACCCGTAGGGCAACGAACACCGGGTTCTTCATGTCCGGTTGTCCCATTAAGGCAAAAGGTGCAACGGTTTCGGCTTTCACACCGGCTTTCTGGGCGGCATCAGTAAAGGTCGCTCCAGCTTTGATTTCGTCCTCGATCTGGCTACGGATTTGCTGGCCCTTCTGCAGAATTGCTTCCTGGACTTTACCCTTGCGGATTCCAGTCACGATCCGGTCTTTGGCTTCTTCCAACGCGAGAGGACGACTCGGTTCAAGCTCGAGAAGTCTAATGATGTAAAACCCATCCTTCGCCTGGACCTCATCGAGCGGCTGCTCCTTGTTAAGGCCTTGGGCCTGCTGCACCACTTCCGGCATCGTCATGATCAACGGATCAGGTTTGTTGTTTTCGAAAAATCCAGTCTGTTGAACCTTCAATCCTTTCTCCTGGGCAACTTGATCGAATAGATCGGGATGTTCACCCAGCGGCTGCACGAAGGCTTGGGCTTGATCAGCTAATGTTTTGAGGGCTGCCTGCTTTTCTTTGTCGGTCAATTTTTTTTGATCGTCCGTCAGAGTAAACGCAACGAACTCGATCTTCTTCTTTTCCGGGGTCTGTAGCTGGGCCGAGTTCTCCTTGTAATACTTCTCGATGTCCTGGTCAGAAACTTGGACATCCTTCTGAAAGTCAACGCTATTTAGCCGGACGAACGAACAATGAAGGAGCTGATTTTGTTGCTCGTAACTCTGTCGGAACAGCGCTTCGGGGAGCGGTGATGATCCACGAATGAGCGCAGAAATTTTTTGGAATCTAAGATGGTCGGCCACCACGTCATCGAGATCGGCGGCAGTCATACCATTTGCCCTAAGCCCAGCTAGCAGCTGCTGATACTTGGTAGCGTCAAATTCGTTATTGGTTTGAAACATCGCGGAGCCCTTTTCCGCATTCCGAATCTCCTCTGTCGATGGTTCGAGTTGGAGACGCTTCGCTTCGTCGCGAATCAGCAAGATATTCCAAGCGAAGGTCACCGCTTGCTGGTCCCGGGATCCTTGCGAAGCTGCCAACTGCTGAAGCAAATCAGAAAACTGGAGGAGATAGGCAATCTGCGCAGACCGATCTACTTTTTGCAGTTCCTCAACCGTCACGGATCTGCCGTTGATCTTGCCGATTACCGCTTGAGGAGTGTTTCGCGTCCGGGTGGGATTCATGAACCAGACGAATGAAACGATGGTTAAAACCGTGATGATAATCAGCAGAATTCGTTGCCGTTTCCGAATAGTCTCCAACATATGAGGAGGAGGAAGTTGGACACGGAAAGGCGATTTTTCAATCACAAATGGCGAGTGCCTCTTTTAGGGCGATTAGCTCCGTAGATAGAGGAGTCGGAAGACGGGAGATGGTAGTGGGTGTCCGGCGGCCGCGTATATGTGGTCAATAAGGCCACGTCTGGTTCTCTGCCTCGATGATAGGGAGGGCGCACAGCCTGTCCGACATAGCCTTTCGGATGTCGGGCGCAGAATGCTTGAGCGCGACGTCGGATCCTCGTGCGCCGCGGATCGCGACGACACGATCTCTCCACGCCGGGGTTTTAACCCCGGGGGGTTAGACATATTAACCCGGTATTCCCTCCTATGGCATTGTGAGACCGTATTGGGGGTCAGAAAATCACAGAGCGGCCTTAGGTTGACGCATGCGCGCAGCAGTAGGACTGGGAATAGAAGCCAAAAGGGTCCCGTCCCGGAAGGGACATCGTGATAGTAGCCCAGTCCCGCGGCCGCGGGACTGGGTAGATGGTATAAAGGGGGTGCCGTCCCGCGCGGGACGATCGAAACGTTGAGGTAATGGTTTCCAATGTGACGTCACGAGCGCAGAGGTGAATCGATCGTCCCTGTCGGGACGGACCCGTCTTAACGCTATCCCAGCACTAAAGTGCTGGGATACTTTCGCTGTGTCCCTCGCGGGACAGATCTCCTAACCTGCGCGAATCAGCCGAGCAGGCCGAGGCCAAATTGGGGGAATATCCCAAATAAGAATATCAGAAGCACGAGCGCGGAGATCGTCACCATGGAGAGCCGGCTTACCGGGATTTCTGACGTGTTGCCGACGGCTGCGGCTTGCCAGTACATCGCTCTGACCACTTTCAGATAGTAGTAGAAGCCGCAACCCACTGTAATGATGCCCAGCAGCAGGAGAAGAAATTGTTGCGATTCGTAAGCAACTTTGAATACCAGGAATTTCCCAAAAAAACCGGCCGTCAGCGGTATGCCGGCCAGCGACATCATCGCGACGAGCAGACCGAAAGCGAGAAAAGGAGATCGCTTTCCGAGTCCGTTGAAGTGGGAGATATCATCCCCCTCGGAATGTTTCTCGACAATGATCAGGATGAGAAACGAGAGCAGAGTCATCAATAAGTAGGCCGCGAGGTAAACCACGACCGCCAAGCCAGCGTCAAACGCGCCCACACTGGCCACGGCCATGAGCAAGTAGCCTGCGTGTCCAATGCTGGAATAGGCCAGCAGCCTCTTGAAATTGGTTTGTGGAAGAGCCGCGAGATTACCGTAAATCAGCGTAGCCGCAGCCAAGACGACCATGGCTACAATCACTTTGTCGCCGATTGCGGGTAAGCGCTGGAAAGTCTCCACGACCCGCAAAAGGACGATAAACCCGACAGCCTTTGAACCCACCGAGAGGAACGCCGTGATCGGAGTCGGTGCGCCTTGGTAAACATCCGGAACCCAAAATTGAAATGGTGCCGCAGCTACTTTGAATCCCAGACCGACCAGCACCAACATGACCCCAAACAACAAGCCGTGCAGGTTACCGGCTGGAATCGAGCTGAGGGCCTGAGCAATCGCTGCCAGGTTCGTGTGGCGGGTAACTCCATAAATCCAGGTGACGCCGTAGACAAAAAACCCGGTCGACAATGCACCGAGAATCAAATATTTCGCACCTGCCTCCAGTGATGCCGGGTTTTTTCGGGTGAACGGGACGAGCGTGTAGAAAGAAATGGTGACCAACTCCAGCGACACGAAAATCACGACGAAATCGGTGGCGGATGCCATCCACATCATTCCTGCACACGTGAGTATCGGTACGGAGTAGAATTCTCCAAGCCCAGCCTGGGGGGTCGTTCCTTGCACGAAGGTGCGGATGGTGTCCGCGTAATCGATCGACATCACCAGGATGACGATGGTTGTCAGGACAACGAATTTTTTAAAGAAAAGTGCAGCGGCGTCGTCAGTATAGCCGGCTACCCCGGTTTGGCTCGAAAATTTGCCAAACTGTAAAAGCAAGAATACGACCACCAAACCGATGATGCCGAGCCAGGCAGTCAGATTACGGTTTTGCTTTTCGGCCAACGCCTCAAACAGAAGAAGGAACAATCCCAGACCGAGAACCAAGAGATCGAGCACAAGAGGCGACATAAAGATTATTTGAGGAAGAGGCGAAATCCCGGTTCAACCGCTTGCAGAATTAGCTGAGGAGCGAATCCGAAAATCAGAAGCGTGGCGACTAACAGGATTACTGGCCAGCCTAACGACCAGCTCACATCTCGCACTCCACTCCAACGCTGGGAACGGTCGCCGAAGAATATTCCGCGGTAAGCTCGGAGCATATAGACTGCGGATATAACCAAGCCCCACAGGCCGCAGACCGCCGCCCATTGATAGCCGTTGAAAGCGGCCCCTGGCGTTGCAGTTTTGAAAGCGCCAAAAAAGACCAAAAGCTCGGAAGCAAAGTTGGCGAAGCCCGGTAGTCCGATCGAGGCGAAGGTAGCCAGGCCAAAAAGAAAGCTCAATAACGGCATCGACTTCGCGAGACCGCCCAGATCGCGGTAATCGAGCGTTCCGGTTTGTTTCCGCAGTTCACCGCTGATTGCGAAAAGCGCGGCGATCGACAAGCCGTGGGCCAGCATCAGTAAAGCGGCGCCATCAACCCCGATGAGGTTGGCACTCACTATACCGAGAAAAATGTAGCCCATGTGCATCACACTCGAATAGCCAAGGGTGAGATCGAGTTGCTTCTGCGCGATTGTTGCCAGACCGACGAAAAGAAGGTTCCCGACCAGCAGAAGAAGCATTAGCCAGGTCCAATGCTGAGCCGCTTCCGGCATCAAAGGGAAAGCGATTTGCAACAAGCCGTACAACCCGAATTTCTTGAGCACGCCGGCATGTAGCATTGAGACCGGGACTGGAGCCGACGCGTACGCCTGGGGAGCCCAAGTGTGAAAGGGGAAAAGAGAGACAAGCGTGCCAAACCCGATGAGCAGCAGCAGAAATACGGAATTAGCTCCCGCGCCCGCAAATACGCCTGAAGCGGCCATAGCCTGTAAGCGCGGGATATCGAAAGTGCGTTGCTGCTCTGGAATCAGGAGATACAGACCGATCAGCCCGACCAGCAAAATGATGCTTCCGATCGAAAGATAGATCGTGATTTTCCAGGCAGCTGTTTGACGATTGCCGGTTCCCCAGATGCCGATCATCAAGAAGGTCGGAATCAGCGCGAGCTCATGAAACGCGTAAAAGAAGAAGAGGTCGAGAGACGCGAATGCACCGGCTGCCGCCGCTGCGATGAACATGATGCAGGCCATGTAGCGGTGAGAATATTCCTCAACATCTGGCGACACCCAGGTGGCTGCGAGCGCTACAATCGCGGTGAGCAACAGCATCGTCGCATTCAGCCCATTCACCCCGACCACAAACTTCAGATCCCAGGGGACGACCAGGGGGAACCCAGAAACAAACTGGTATCCACCAGCGTGATGATCGTAACCGAGGAAAACGATCAACGCGGCAACTAGAGCGACAATGGTGCCGGCGACGGCTGTCCTGCGAGCCGGAAGGCCGGCCAGGATGGCAAGCCCAGCGACGAATGGCGCGAGGTAGATGAGATGAACCAGAAGAGCAATCATGACGCGAACAGAATGAGGTAGAGCAGCAGGACGACTCCAAGACCGAAAAGAAAGGCGTACGCTTGGAGATTGCCAATTTGCAGAAACCGCAGAGCAAACCCGCAACTCCAGGTCATGCCGCCGAGTCCGCGAACGATACCGCCGTCAATGATCCAGCGGTCAACAAAACCGGCGATTTGCGCAAGCAAATCCTGAGTCCATTTAACCAGCGCCGAATAAAATTGATCGATGTAAAAACGGTTAGCGAACAAAGGAATTTGAATAGGATCCTTTGATTTTTCCCGATAGAGGTAGAAGCCGAGCAAGCCGCCAGCAAAAAAAACTGAGAGCGAGGTCATCATCGCCAATATTGGCACCCCTTCGCGCTCTGGCACGCCCATGAAGAAAGTAGCGATTTGAGGAAAACCGATGATACAGGCAGGGATCGCCAAAAGCACCAGCGGGATAGTCATCACTGGCGGCGACTCCTTCGCATGGGCAGCGGCCTCCGAGCGACTATCGCCGAGAAACGCGACGACAAAGAGACGCGTGACGTAGTATGCGGTGAAGAACGTCACTAGCGCGATCACCAGCGCGGCGACCAGGTTGTGATCGAAAGCAGAAGCGAGAATCCCGTCCTTACTCCAAAAACCGGCGAACGGCAAACAGCCGGCCAGCGACAGGCCGCCGACCAGAAAAGTCCAGAAGGTAATCGGCATTCTGCGCTGCAATCCACCCATTTGCCAGATGTCCTGCTCGTGGTGAAGGCTGATGATGACCGAACCTGCTCCCAGGAACAGAAGGGCCTTGAAAAACGCATGGGTAAAGAGATGAAATATCGCGGCCTCCGGCACTCCCAAGCCCAGGGCAGCGATCATCAGACCGAGCTGTGACAGCGTCGAGTATGCCAGGATTCGCTTGATGTCATCTTGTTGGGTGGCCATCAGGGCAGCCAAAAGCGAGGTGATCAGACCGATCCAGAGCACCACATTTAAAGCGACCGGCGCCGTCTCGAAGATAAAAAAGACTCGAGCTAACATGAACACGCCAGCCGCGACCATGGTGGCAGCATGGATCAGCGCCGAGACTGGCGTTGGGCCTTCCATCGCATCAGGCAACCAAACGTGGAGAGGGAATTGAGCGGATTTCCCGACCGCACCGCAAAAAACGAGAATGGCGGCGGCATTAAGATAAATCGGACTAAGACCGAGGGTAGACCATTTCGATCCTAACTCATCAAACATGACGGTTCCGGAAGCCGACCAAACCACTAAGATCCCGAGCATGAAACCAAAGTCGCCGATGCGATTTACGATGAACGCCTTGTTTGCTGCGTCCGCCGCACTCGGGCGAGTAAACCAATGGCCAATCAAGATGTAGGAGCTCACACCCACCAACTCCCAGAATATGAACATCATGATGAAGTTATTGGCCAAGACGATGCCGAGCATCGAAAACATGAACAGCGATAGGGCCGCGAAATAACGCGACCGGCCCCGCTCATCCTTCATGTAACCGATCGAGTAGATGTGAATCAGCAGACCGACGCCGGTCACGACTAGCAGCATCATCTTGCTGAGTTCGTCTATCTCGTAGCCTACTCGGACTTGAAAGACTCCGAGATCGATCCAATTGAAACTAGCGTTTTGGTTGGGGCCGGCAAAAACAGTGAGACTGACCAGGAATGAGAGTGCGACCGCGGCTACGGAGAGATAAGAGCTCGCCTTCCTGAACGGTTGGGTGGCGATGGTAATCAGCGCGGCTGCAATCAGGGGCGAGAATAGGATGATCCAAGGCGCCGGGTTATTCATTCGCTAGAATTTGAGGGAGTTGAGATCTTCAACGTGAGTCGTCTGCCGGGCCCGGTAGATCGCCACGATGACGGCTAGTCCCACTGCGACTTCGGCTGCGGCGACGCTGATGATGAAGAAAACCAAGATCTGGGCGTTGTAATCGGGCAGGCCGTTTTGAACATTGAACCTGGAAAATCCGATCAAGGAGAGGTTTGCCGCGTTCAGCATCAACTCTAGAGCCATGAAAATTATAATCAGATTGCGTCGCAGCAGGACCCCGGCGAACCCGATAGCGAAAAGCAATCCGCTGACAATTAGATAGTCGTTCAAAGTGACCATACTTATTTCAGTTCCCGCTTGCTCAATACCACAACGCCGACGGATGCAACCACGATCAAGGCCCCAATAATTTGGAGCGGTAACTTATACTGCTGAAACAGCGTAAGTCCGATGAACCAGACGTCTGCATGTTGACCATGTTCAATGGCCGGAAAAGAGGCCGATCCGTCTTGGAAGCCGTAACTTACGTCGAAAAGAATTTTAACGAATAAAGCGATAACGACGATCCCGCCAAAAAGCGCAGGTAAATTCAGTTTTCGACGCTGCTCCGCCTTTAGGTCTAGCAACATGATGATGAAGAGAAACAGCACCATCACCGCGCCGGCGTAGACTAGAATTTGAATTACCCCAATAAAAAAGGCGTCGAGCGATACGTACAGTGCCGCCAGGGCGAGGAAGCAAACAACTAGGCTGAGCGCACTCGTCACTGGATTACGGTTGATCACGACCATGAGGCCGAAGAACAGCATGATCACCGAGAAGGTCCAAAAGAGCGGGGGAGCCATCGTGGTTACTTCTTCTCGTTCCACTTATTGACCAAGCCGGTCATCACTCCGCCTAACTCGTACAGGCGCTCCTTATCGTGCACCATTTCTGCGCGGGTGAGTCCCGTAATCGCATAATCCTTTCGCAAAAAGATTGCCTGTTCGGGGCAAACTTCTTCGCAGAGCCCGCAATAGATGCAGCGGATCATATCTATTTCAAACTCTTCGGGATATTTTTCCACCTTTCGCCATCGATCATTCTCCGGAATTTCACCCGGTTTGATGGTGATCGCCCGAGGCGGGCAAATGAATTCGCAGAGTTGGCAGGCCACGCAGCGTTCCCGACCAAACTCATCTGTTACCAACGTCGGAGCACCGCGATAGTGCGGCGGTAAACTGTCATCCCACTTTTCGTCGGGATACTGCATCGTGACTTTTTTCTTCCGGAGGAGGATTCCGAAAAAGTGTCTGATCGTGATGCCGAGACCGGTTAGCACGGCCGGTAGATAAATCCTCTCGGATAAAGTCAATTTCGGGCGGGAAACGGTGTAAGCCATGGGGTCCTTTACTTCGGCATAATCGCCAGAATGATGGCTACGAGCAGGATATTCACGAGCGCAATCTCGAAGAAGAAATACCAGCCGAGTCTCATTAATTGATCGAAGCGGAAACGGGGTAAGGTCCAGCGGACCCAAATAAAGAAAAATAAGAGAAGAGCGACTTTTACGAAAAAGGCGATGATATGAGCCAGGCCAAGAAGGACGCCTGGCCAAAACGGGAGCTGCTCGGGCGCCGTCGGAAGCAAAGGAATGTGCCACGCCCCGAAGAAGAGTGTCACGATGACGGCTGAGCCGGCAATCATCGCAGCGTATTCTCCCAAAAAGAACAGAGCGAATTTCATCGACGAATACTCGGTGTGGTAGCCGCCGACCAATTCGGTTTCCGACTCCGGTAGATCAAAAGGAAGGCGATTGGTTTCGGCGAACATCGAAACCAGGAAAACGAAGAAAGAAAGAAAAAGCGGGATCCAAAGCAGAATTTTCCAGATGCTGAAAGAGCTGATTAACTCCGCAAAATTGATACCGGTAAAAGAGATGCCTTTCAGCCAGAGAGGGGAAATAAGCCATCCATTTTCAATTTGGTATTTTACGATGGCGGGCAAATTGAGTGTGCCGCAGATCAGGAAAATTGGAACGACCGATAGGCCGAGCGAGAGTTCATACGAGATCATTTGGGAGCTCGAGCGGATGCCGCCCAGAAATGGATATTTGGAATTTGATGACCATCCGGCCAGAACAATCCCGTATACGCCGAGCGATGAAACTGCGAACACCCAAAGAACTCCGATGTCGACATTAGCAATTACCATCGGTTGACCAAACCAGGTGCTGCCAAAAGGGATGACGGCGAGCGCCATGATGGAAGGAGCCATTGCGCAGGCGGGCGCCAGCCAATAATAGAATTTGTTGACGTGGGCCGGCGTGAAATCTTCTTTCAAGAGTAGTTTCAGCGCGTCGGCGATTGGTTGCAGCAGGCCGAGTGGCCCAACCCGATTGGGACCAATCCGGTCCTGAATCATAGCGCTTACTCGGCGTTCAGCATAAACCGTGTAAGAGACCATCGGGAGGATGACCGCGAACAATAGTCCGAGCGTTTTCAGCAAACTAATGGCGACGCCGGTTAGGAAATCGGTCATACGAGGGCGTTTTCCGGTGCTCCCGCTGGGGCTGTCTTGTCTTCGAGCTGTATCCCTAGATCTCCTATTCTGCTTAAACTGATTCCACGTAATTCCGGGATGGCTTCAGCCATTTGCTTGAAGACATCTTCAATGAGGTAAATGCCATTGGAGCCGGTGAATTTTTGGAGGAGGTCCCGCAAAATTTCCCAATCGTCCCGAGCGTCTCCGGGTCCTTGAATCGCCCGATTTAGCCGTTGCAGCCGGCTCTTGATATTGATCATTGAACCTCGTTTCTCGGCAAAAGAAAGACTAGGCAATAGGATCGTCGCGTGCGCAGTGGTCTGATTTGGAAGGATGTCGACAACGATCAGTGTTTCGAGTTTCTCGAGATCAGCGCTACTCAGTCCGGGGCTGAGATCTTCACCGAGTGCTAGAATCGCTTTAATGGTACCGGCCTTCACTTGCTGAATGATCTCCGGTAAGAGGCTACCTGGTTCTTCCTGGGAGACACCGAAAAGATGGGCTCCTACAGTATTCGGATTGCGGAAGCTACTCAGAAGCAAATCGTCTCCTTGCCCCATCCGCGGAACGACGTCGTGGTATTTGACGCCCAAAGCCTCGATCAGCTTCTTGGTGAGCCAAAGTTCTTCATTCGTCATCTTACCGGAGCCAATGACGGCGATTTCTTCTCCCTTGAATCGGCGCAGATCATCGACGGCCCGAGTGATCGCCGCGTTCCAGCTAGCCTCTTCCAGTGCCTCCCCGAACCGAATTACCGGTTTGGTTAACCGCTCGGGTGCGTTCACGTAGTGAAAATTCAGCCGGCCATAATCGCACATCCAGGCAGAATTGACGTAGTCGTTGTCGCGAGGAGTTTGCCGGTAGATGACATTTTCGCGGCTGCCAATAATCGTGTTGCAGCCAGTCGCGCAACTCGTACAAATGCTTTTGGTTTCCTTCAAAAACCAAACGCGCATCTTGAAGCGAAAATCGGTATTGGTTAGCGCTCCGACCGGGCAGATATCTACCGTGTTAAGTGAATAGTTGCTATCCAGCAGGCGACCCGGGTGGGCGGTGAGGTAAGTGTGGCTGCCACGGCTAGCGAATCCGAGGACGTCATCCTTTGCCACCTCCTTCATGAAACGAATGCACCGGGAACAGAGAATACAACGTTCATCGTCCAGTGTTACCCGCGGTCCGAGCTCAACCCGTTTTGGCTTCTTAACTTTTTCTTCGAGAAACCGAGAGCCCCCTGTTCCATACTCCACGCTGAACTCCTGTAGCTGACATTCGCCAGCTTGATCGCAGATCGGACAGTCGAGCGGATGATTGATGAGCAGGAATTCCATTACGCCGTGCCGGCATTCGCGGACCATCGGCGAATCTGTCCGGATCCCCATACCCTCCGCGATATCTTGAGCACAGGAAATCTGGGGACGGGGAATCCAGTTGATGACCGGTTTGCCGTCCCCTCCAGTTTCCGCTTTGCGGTCGGGACCCAGCTTTGGCATCCCCATCTCGATCAGACACATGCGGCAGTTTCCCGGTGAGCTGAGCTTGGGATGATAACAATAATGGGGAACGAATTTGCCGGCCTTAGCGCACGCTTCGATCACCCGAGTTCCTTTCGGGAACTGGTGCCACACGCCATCGATCTGTACGTTCAAGAGTTCTGCGGATCCACTCATAACCTCAAATTAAACCTGCCCATTCTTTGCAGCGTAGGCTGCAAATTCATCGGCGAACTTGGCGACAAAGCTTTGAGTCGGCCAAGCGCAAGCCTCGCCAAACGCGCAAATTGTTCGTCCGGCTATATTGTCGGCGACACTTTTTAAGACGCCCGGATCCCTCTTATCGCCGCCACCCTGAAGCAGCCGCCCGGTCAACTTGCTCATCCAAAGCGAGCCTTCCCGGCAGGGAGTACATTGCCCGCAACTTTCGTGCGCATAAAACTCGTTAATGTTATTGAGGGCCCAGACCATATCTCGAGAGTCGTCCATCACGATCACCCCCCCGGACCCCGCCATGGAGCCGACCGCAGCCAATGAATCAAAGTCCATTCGAATGTCTTCGATCCCAATTTCCTGTTCACTCATCGTACCGTCGGGCTGCTTGTTCTTGATCTTGAAGCGCTCATCGGCGCGAAGCACTTTGGCCGAGCTTCCTCCCGGAATTACTGCCTTCAATTTACGCCCTGGTTTCAATCCACCGCAGATATCGTAGAGCAGTTCTCCCATGGTTACTCCGCCCACTTCCAGCTCGTAGTATCCCGGCCTTTGCACGTCCCCGCTGACACAAAGGACGCGAGTTCCAGTGTTATTGGGACGCCCGATTTTGGCAAACTCTGCGCCGCCCATCCGCACGATGTGCTTCACGTTGCATAGAGTTTCTACATTGTTGACGACAGTCGGGCTCATGTATAGACCAAGGACTGCCGGAAAGTAGGGAGGCTTAATGCGCGGATAAGGACGTTTTCCTTCCAAAGATTCGATCAGGCCGGTTTCCTCGCCGCAAATGTAGGCGCCGGCGCCGCGATGTACGTAGATCTCTAGGTCAAAGCCGCTTCCCAAAATATTCGAACCGAGGTAGCCGCGATCTTTTGCTTCGGCGATCGCCTGTTCCAGAATCTTGGCGCCGAGCGGAAACTCTCCCCGAATATAGATGTATGCTAGCCGGGCATTCACCGCGTAGCAGGAGATGATCATTCCTTCGATCAATTGATGCGGATCCTGGTGAATAATGTAGCGATCCTTGAAAGTACCGGGTTCCGATTCGTCTGCGTTGCAGATCAGGTAAACAGGCTTGGACCCGCCTGGTTTGATGAATCCCCATTTGGCGCCGCAAGGAAAGCCGGCACCGCCTCGACCCCGCAAAGCGGAGGTTTTGACCTCGTTCACGATTTGTTCCGGCGTCATTCGGAAGGCGGCACGCAAATCCGCGTAGCCGCCATCGTTTTCGTAGCAAATGATGTCGGGAGTCCAACCCTCGCGGTCGATGTTTTTGAAGATGATCCGCATTTCGCGAGGGTGCGGGGTTCGGTGGATCGATGCCATAGCTATTGATACTTTTGGAGCAATTCCGGGACTTCGTCCTCCGAAGTGGCCTCGTAAAAATCGTCGTCGATCATGCAAACCGGTCCGGTACCGCAACTCGCTAGACACTCGACAAATTCCACACTGTATTTTCCGTCAGCACTTTTCAAAACGTGGCTGTTATGGCCGTGCTGATCCGGATCGATCTTGGCATAGCGGCAAAAAGACTTGAGTAGCGAATAGCTGCCTGCCATCGCGCAGGATAGCGTGCGGCACACCCTAATGTGGTGCTTCCCGAATGGCTCCTGGCGGAACATCGGATAAAATGTCACCAGCTCCAGGATGTTGATCGGTTCCAATTCCAGCCTTTGGGCGACCCAAGTGATGGCTTCACTACTAATGTAGCCAAAGTGTTCCTGAATAAGATGGAGAAGCGGTAGCGAAGCGCTCCGCTTCGAAACCGGGTAATGAGCAATGATCTCGTCGATCCGCGACTGAAGTTCGGCTGGGATTTCCATAATCAATGTCCGGCTAGACGCTCCGGCTCTTTAACCAAGTGGCCGTTCTGAAACCGTAGAGCGATCGTCTGATGGTCTTGCTCGTAGTAATAAGTAATCACAGTTAACGGCTTCTTATTGATCTCTCCGTCCTCCTCCTCCTTTTTCTCGCGATCGGGTTGCCCCAAAATCGTTTCTACTTCCTTTGGGCTCATGCTGAGCCTGACCTGTTCCAGATTCCGGTTTGCGATTTCGCGCTTACAACCTCCCAGGAAAAACGCCGCGGTGAAGGCCACGATGACGATCCGGAAGGCCATAAACTTACCGGTCACATTCACCCATAACAAAATCTAAACTGCCGAGAACAGCGACGACATCAGACATCATGTGGCCAAGCAAAATCTTCGGGAGAATACTTAGATTCACGAATGAGGGCGCTCGGATTTTCAGGCGATACGGTACGCCGCCGCCCTTGCTGTGAATGTAGAACCCCAGTTCGCCTTTCGGATTTTCTGCTCCAAAATAGATCTCCCCCGGCGGTGCATCTACCCCTTCCGTGTGGATGATGAAATGATGGATGAGTTCTTCCATCTTCATGAGCACATCCGGTTTGGGTGGAGGAAAGTTCTTAGGATCGGAGACGTTGACCGGCCCGGAAGGAAGGTCTTTTATCACCTGACGCAAGATCTTGACGCTCTGTCGCATCTCCTCGATGCGGACGAGATAACGATCAAACGCGTCGCCCACTGTGCCGATCGGGATGTCAAAATCGTACTTTTCGTAGTCCAGATAAGGTTTTGCCCTGCGAACATCGTATTCGATTCCGCTGCCGCGAAGATTCGGCCCGGTGATTCCATAGCTGATGGCATCCTCCTTCGTGATAATGCCAAGATCTTTGGTCCGATTGACAAAGATTGGATTGCGCGTCAGCAGCCGATCGACTTCGTCAAGTTGCGGTACGAACTCATCTAGAAACCGGCTGAGCCTGGCCAAGAATCCTTCCGGTAAATCCCGCGTCTGCCCGCCCACGCGGGTATAGGAGGTAGTGAAACGTGCTCCGGTGAGCAGTTCTATGAGATCGTAGAGCTTCTCGCGTTCGGTGAACGTGTAGAGAAACACGGTCATGGCGCCGACATCCATCGCGAAGGCACCGAGGCCGAGAAGGTGTGCCGAAATGCGCGCCATTTCGCAGCTGATCACTCGTATTGCTTTTCCCCGAGGGGGAAGCTCCCAGCCGATGAGTTTCTCGACGGCCAACGCGTAAGCAACGTTGTTGGCAAGCGGGGCCAAATAATCAAGCCGATCGGTATAAGGAACAAACTGATTATACTGCATGTTTTCAGCGATTTTTTCGTCGCCTCGATGCAAGTACCCGATATCCGGTGTGGCCTTGGTGATAATCTCGCCATCGAGTTCCAGCACGACTCGGAGTACTCCGTGCGTGGCCGGATGGGAAGGACCCATGTTAATTGTCAACTTTTCGCCAAGAAGTTCGGCATCGCTGATGGCTTCCAGCGATTTGGCTGTCCGGGTATACGAATCCGGTAATTCAATTTCGCGCGAGGTGGCCATAGGTGCGAGTAAGGCGAAGTTACATATCTCTTATTTGGCGTCGCAAGCGATTATTGTGAAAATTTTCACAAGCAAAATAAAAACGGCTGCGAAATTGAGACTAGGCCCGAACATGATCCAACGCCTGCTCTATTCAGAACTGAGCAAATGCTAGCAACCACAGCCTAAATTTATGGAACCATCCGTTGCTCAAACCGAGTCTTCGCCACGGGTCGTCATTGTCGGGGGAGGCTTTGGCGGTCTTTACGCCGCCAAGGAACTCGCCGAGAAAGGGGCACGTGTGACGGTCATCGATCGAACGAATCATCACCTCTTCCAGCCGCTCCTTTATCAAGTGGCTACCGCCGGACTTTCCCCGGCCGATATCGCTCAGCCGATTCGACACATACTCAGGGAGGCCAAAAATATTGAAGTAATAATGGCGGAAGTTGACCGAATCGATACCAACTCAAAACAGGTCCACACGACCAGGAACCTGAACTTTCCCTACGACTATTTGGTCGTCGCGGCCGGGACCCGACATTCTTATTTTGGCCATGATGAATGGGAAGCGCTTGCACCTGGTCTGAAGAATTTGGAGGACGCCCTCGAATTGCGGCGACGTATTTTGAGCGCGTTCGAAGCTGCTGAGATGGCGAATTCTGAAGAAGATCGGCGAGCCGCTCTGACCTTTGTTGTGGTGGGAGCTGGGCCGACCGGAGTCGAAATGGCTGGTGCAATAGTCGAGCTTGCCAACCGGAGTTTGTCTGAAGATTTTCGTCATATCGATCCTCGTTCCACCCGCGTCTTGCTGTTCGAAGGAGGACCACGCGTCTTACCGGCTTTCCAGGAAGATCTTTCTCGCTCCGCTCTGAAACAATTGGAAAGTATGGGCATCGAGGTGCGCACTGAAGCAATGGTCAAGGACGTGACCAGTGAGGGAGTGAAGGTTAACGAAGAATTTGTTCCCAGTCGGACCGTGGTATGGGCGGCCGGAAACGCTGCTTCGCCGATTGGCAAGAGCTTGGGAGCAGAAACCGATCGAGCCGGTCGAGTTTTGGTAAACGAGGATTTATCTGTACCCGGTCATCCAGAGATTTTCGCCATTGGTGACATGGCGTGCTTCACCCATCAGACGGGTGAGCCGTTGCCTGGACTCTCGCCGGTAGCAATGCAGATGGGCCGGCACGCGGCCCGCAACATTCTTTCCGTTATCGGGGGCCAGAAGCCGGCACCATTTCGCTATTTCGACAAAGGCACGATGGCAACGATCGGCCGCAACAAAGCAGTTGCTGACCTCAAATTTGTTCGCTTTGGCGGGTTCTTAGCTTGGCTGAGTTGGCTCTTTGTCCATCTGATCTTTTTAATCGGCCTGCGTAATCGATTGCTGGTTTTCATCCAGTGGATCTGGGCCTACTTCACATACGGTCGGGGAGCGCGGCTCCTCTACGGAACCTTCAAGGCACGGGCAGGACGGATCAGAGAAAACGAGGAGAAGCAGATCGCTAGTCGCTGATCGATGAGAGGCCCATTTTGTGGACCAGCCAATGCTCGATAAGATCCGCCGAATCCTTCAGTTTATTCGATTTTCTCATACCGTCTTCGCTCTCCCGTTTGCGGTCGGATCGATGCTCGTGGCTGCACATGGCCTGCCGGACTGGTCGCTGGTTTTGTTGATCCTGCTGGCGATGGTTTTTGCTCGGACTTCCGCGATGGCGTTTAATCGCGTAGCCGATTGGGAGATCGACCAGCGCAACCCCCGCACTGCCGGCCGCCATAAACTAGTTTCCAAACCTGCTGCTATACTGCTAGTGGCCGCGTCGGCCGGCGGATTCATCGCCATTTGCCGGTTCATTAATCCAATCTGTTTTCTGCTTTCGCCAGTCGCGCTGGCCGTCATTTTCTCCTACTCTTACACCAAGCGGTTTACGTCGTTCACGCAGTTTGTGCTTGGTTTGTCGCTCGCGATTGCTCCGGTTGGAGCTTGGCTAGCAGTTCGGGGCGAGCTGGCCGTGCCACCGTTGATTCTAGCGTCGGGGGTGATCTTTTGGGTCGGCGGTTTTGACCTTATCTATTCGATTCAAGACTACGAATTCGACCAGCGCGCCGGGCTACATTCGATGGTGGTTAAGTACGGGGTCTCTGCGAGTCTTCGGCTTGCTCAGATCATGCATGGCATTCTATTGCTCTGCCTCATTGGATTTGGTTACGCCAGCGGACTGGGCTGGGTCTACTATGGTGCGTTATTGCTGGTTTGCGGTGCATTGCTTTATGAGCATCGGGCAGCCGCTACCCTCAATTTGAGCGGGATTAATCGGGCATTTTTTCAGAGCAACGCGTTCGTCAGCATTGTGTTTGTAGCGGCCATCGCCTTGGATCTGATGATGAGGTAGGACGCCTCCGATCGCCCTCGTGTGTCGCACCTGACCAGGCGCGAGGCTGCGTCGCGGCCGGTGGTTCGGCTATGCCCAACCGAAGAAAGAGGGTGTGCCGAACCTTGCGAAGGCGGCTGCGAAAGTCGAAGAACCAATAAGCGATTGACCGGTCAGGCCTGATGATCTCACAGCCAGGCAAATCTCCGGTAATGACCATGGGGAATTTGGCTATTCGACGATCGGGCGCCGGTCATTTTGCTCAATCCATCAAAGCATCATGATGGATCAATCTATTGTTTGCGGGCCCCTTTTCACCGTGATAGCTTTCCGCTCTCGGCACTATGGCGGTCCAACTTCCACATTCGAGTTCATTCGATATCGCGGAGGCGCTTACCCAGCGCATCCTGATCCTTGACGGAGCGATGGGTACAATGGTCCAGCGGTTTCGTTTCCAGGAGGAGGACTACCGCGGCGATCGCTTCCGAGACCATCCCAGAAGTCTTAAGAACAATCACGATATTCTTAGCTTGACCCAGCCTGCGGCGATCGAACGGATCCATCGCGACTACCTGGCAGCGGGCGCTGACATCATTGAGACGAATACTTTTAACGCGACGGCTATTTCTCAGGACGATTTCGGCGTCCAGGAATTGGTAGCGGAGATGAACCGAGCAGCAGCGCGATTGGCCAAGAACGCGGTCGCAGAATGTATGGCGAAAGATCCATCCCGGCGTCGCTATGTTGCGGGCTCGATGGGTCCGCTGAATCGCACCCTGTCTATCTCGCGGGACGTGAACGATCCGGGTAAGAGAGACGTAACCTGGCTGCAAGTGAAGCGGGCCTACGGAGATCAGGCGAAAGCGTTACTTGAGGGAGGCGTTGATTTGCTCTTAGTGGAAACGACCTTCGATACCCTGAACCTGAAAGCAGCGCTGTTTGCGGTCGAAGAGATCTTTGCGGAAGTAGGCTACCGAGTGCCGGTACTGGCGTCCGGCACCATTACTGACGCGAGCGGGCGTACGCTGACGGGTCAGACGACGGAGGCTTTTTGGATTTCGATCTCCCACGCTCCCTTGCTCAGCGTCGGTCTCAACTGCGCTCTAGGACCTAAGGAATTACGGCCGTATATCGAAGAACTTGCTCGGATCTCTCCCATCTACGTTTCCTGTTATCCCAACGCCGGCCTACCCGATCCGTTATCGCCGACTGGCTTCCCGGAAACGCCGGAATCACTCGCGCCGCAGTTGGCTGAGTGGGCGGAGTTAGGCTGGCTGAACATAGTTGGGGGTTGCTGCGGCACTACGCCGGAACATATCGCTGCATTGGTCGAAGCCGTACGCGGATTGCCACCGCGAAAACTACCCGCAAAGAATATCCAAACCCGATTGAGCGGCTTGGAACCATATCAGCTGGGTTCAACTTTCACCGTTATCGGCGAGCGAACGAACATCACCGGTTCACCGAAGTTTTCGAAGTTGATCTTGGCCGAAGACTTCGACGGAGCGTTGACGGTCGCCCGCCACCAGGTCGAGGGCGGAGCAAACATTCTCGATATCAACATGGACGAAGGAATGATCGATTCCGAAGCGGCTATGCGGAAGTTTCTTAATTTGGTTGCTGCTGAACCGGATATCTCCCGGGTGCCGATCATGGTCGACAGCTCCAAATGGTCCGTGTTGGAGGCTGGACTGCAATGTTTGCAAGGCAAAGGGATCGTTAACTCGATCAGCCTCAAGGAAGGCGAGGAGAAGTTTCGAACCCAGGCAGAGCTGGTTCGCCGGTATGGCGCAGCCGTTGTCGTAATGGCGTTCGATGAAAAAGGGCAGGCCGACTCCTTTGAAAGGAAAATCGAGATCTGCGCCCGCGCTTACCGGCTGTTGGTGGATGAGGTCGGTTTCCCTCCGGAAGATATCGTTTTCGATCCGAACATACTCACGGTGGCTACCGGAATTGAGGAACATAATGCCTATGCGAAAGCATTTATCGAGGCGACCCGATGGATCAAAGCGCATCTACCGCATTGTCGAGTAAGCGGAGGAGTCAGCAATATCTCCTTTTCGCTGCGAGGTAATAACGTCGTGCGCGAAGCGATGCACGCCGCCTTTCTTTATCATGCGATTCGCGCAGGAATGGATATGGGAATCGTGAACGCTGGGCAGCTCGCAGTGTATGAACAGATCCCGCCGGATCTCCTTGAGCTCGTGGAAGACGTGCTTTTTGACCGGCGCAAGGACGCCACGGAGCGCCTCGTAGATTTTGCCGAACAGGTGAAACAAACCGCGAAGGTCGGCGTAAAAGATGAGGCTTGGCGATCTGCGGACGTGGAGGAGCGACTGGCCTACGCACTGGTCAAAGGCATCGTTGACTACATCGATCTTGATACGGAAGAGGCGCGCCAAAAATACGATAAGCCGCTGTCTGTGATTGAGGGTCCCTTGATGAAGGGCATGGGCGTCGTTGGCGACCTATTCGGATCTGGCAAAATGTTCCTTCCGCAGGTGGTCAAAAGCGCGCGAGTCATGAAGAAAGCTGTGGCCTATCTCATGCCGTATATGGAGGAAGAAAGGCAGAGTAACCCGGAGAAGCGGTCTCAAGGCAAAGTCGTAATGGCTACGGTCAAAGGAGACGTTCACGACATCGGAAAGAACATCGTGGGCGTCGTGTTGGCCTGTAACAATTTCGAGGTGACCGATCTCGGCGTCATGGTGCCGGCCGAGAAAATTCTCGAAGAGGCTCGAAAACGGAATGCTGATGTGATCGGACTAAGTGGACTAATCACGCCGTCCCTCGATGAAATGGTGCATGTTGCCCAGGAGATGGAACGGTTGGGTTATACGGAGCCGTTGCTGATTGGTGGGGCCACAACCAGCCGAGCGCATACCGCAGTGAAAATCGCGCCGCACTACTCCGGATCGGTCATCCATGTGTTGGATGCTTCGCGCGCCGCCGGCGTGGTGTCTTCGTTGCTGAGCGAAGATCAGAGGTCCAGCTTCACCAGCAAGAACGCTGAAGAACAGAATAAGCTTCGTATCGAATTTCAGCAAAAAGCCGGCGGTAAACCGTTGTTGCCGATCGAAGTGGCCAGGGAACGGAAAGAACCGGTCGATTGGAACGCAGCCCGGATTGATCGGCCCAGCTTTGTTGGAGCCCACTCAATCGCCAGCCAACCGCTCGATGAACTGGTCCCTTACATCGATTGGTCACCCTTTTTCCATACTTGGGAATTGCGTGGCCGATTCCCCAGTATCTTCGACGACCCGGTTGTCGGGGCCCAGGCGCGGCAGTTGTACGAGGATGCGCAAAAGCTGCTCCAGGACATCGTGAATAGCCGTCTGATAGTTGCTAAAGGAGTCTACGGATTGTGGCCGGCCAACAACGTGGGAGATGATATCGAGGTATATGGCGATGAAACACGAGCGGAGATACTCACAGTGTTTCACATGCTTCGCCAGCAGATGGACAAGCCGTCCGGTCAGTTCAATCACTGTTTGGCCGATTTCATCGCTCCCCGATCGAGCGGACGCACGGATTATCTCGGTGCTTTTGCAGTAACGGCAGGACACGGCGCGGACGAGTTGGCGCGACAATTTGAGGCCGACCACGACGATTACAATGCGATCATGACCAAAGCCTTGGCAGATCGTTTGGCGGAAGCATTCGCTGAGTTTCTGCATGAGCGGGCCAGACGGGACTGGGGGTTTGGTGGTGACGAGAAGCTAAGCAAAGAAGATTTGATCCGTGAATCGTATCGTGGAATTCGACCGGCGGCAGGATACCCGGCATGTCCGGACCACACTGAGAAACGGACTCTCTTCGATCTGTTGCGAGCCGAGCAAGCAACCGGCATCCGCCTGACGGAGAGTTATGCCATGTGGCCGGGCGCTTCCGTAAGCGGACTTTATTTCGCTGCGCCCAACGCGAAATACTTTGGAGTCGGGAAGATCGGCCGCGACCAGATCCAGGATTACCAAGCTCGCAAAGGCTTGTCTTTGGAAGAGGTGGAGCGCTGGCTGGGTCCGTATCTGAATTATCAACCGAAGAGCACGGTTACCGTTCGGTAGCCTGATCCTCCTGGCTCAGGAACCGGGGCGCTGCGCGATTGTGAGAAGTGATTGGTGATTGGTGGGAGATCTCTGCCGAGGATTTACCGATAGGCATCCACCGCCCTCTCACTAGTCACTCATCGCCGACGCTGAGGCTGAAGCGTCAGGCTACTCCGCAAAAAAAAGAGAGTCGGTGCGCGGCGGTTGGACCGGCACCGACCCCTGCTGTTGGCGTGGTGGCTATTCTTTAGAAATGGCGACTCTAATTGGTCGTCGGGATTCTATTAAGCAGCCGTGATGCCAACCCGATCAGATCGAGCCAAAGACGAGGCTTATTCTCCGTTTCCTCGAGGGGAAATAAATTTAGATTCAATAATCTGCTTGCAGAGCTCGCCCCGTTTCTGGGAACCGAGCTGACCCGATTTTGGGATCGTGAGTCCTGAAAATGGGACGGCCTTTCCTCGTTCGAGATTAAGCGCAATTGCAAACGGCTGGATTGCTATTTGGAGTTCCGTGGCAACGAGTCGATTCGATAACGGACGTATCTTAACGGGCCGTTGCCCGATAGGTTCTTATTGAGCGAAATCCAAAAACCAGTTTTCTCGGGTGACGGGGATTTCAGATCGGCAGAAGAGCCTGGTAAACGATCCAGTCTGCAACACGCTTTTAGACGAGACCCCTAACTCTTACATTATCGCCGAACCGAAAAAGGCTTGATCTACAAAGATCTTATTCCTAAAGCTAACTTCTATTCCGCGTCTCGTTTTCTGCCCCCGTCGCACGTTGCTATCTGAATGATGGCCGGCCTGATGAGAATACTGACCGAAGCGTTCCCAGCTGATTAGCTTGCTATGTTGATCCTAAGAAAGCGTTCGGTCCGCGACATGTGCTCCCATAACAGGTTGCCATTGGACACCAAGTTTCGAGCTATTCCTTAGGGCCAGAACCATGTTCAACTGGCTCTCCAACTTTCCTGAGATCGGCATCGCGGTGCTCTGGCTCTACAACTTTCCTGACGTCGGCATTGCGCTGCTGTTCGGGACGGTTGGTGCGTGCCTGTTTGCTGGATTCCCGTTCTTGCGAGAGAAAGTGCTGTGTATCCAAGTGCCAGGGGATCAGTCTTCAGCTGCGCGCAATGCTTTGGAAGTGGTAATCGGCTTTACGGCGGTCGTTCTAGCGTTCTCACTGGTTCAGGCACATCGCAACCTTCGGGACCTCGAAGCGCAGGTAGGCACGGAGGCCCATAATCTCGCTCAGATGGATCGTCTTATCCTCCGATATGGGGACCCCGCGATCAGTGCCATCAGGGAATCGCTGCGCGACTATGCAAACTCGATCGTAAAGGATGAGTGGCCGCAACTACGCAAAGGCAAGCCAAGTGAGCGGACTGCTGCGCTGTTCCGCCCAATTTCACGCAGCATATTTGCGATCGACCCGGCGTCTGGACGCCAGAGCCTGATCTATACGGAGATGCTTAGAAAAGCGGATGAAATTGCAGCGGACCGCAAAGCGCGCGTGGTTGCGGCCACTAAACTCAAACTGCCTCCGATCTTCTGGCAGACAATCATTGCCTTATTCGTAATACTGCTGCTATTGGCGACATTCGCTGAAGCCACGCTTGGCCAGCAGGTGGCGCTCGGCGGGCAGGGTTTCGGGCTTGCATTGCTCGTGGCCCTTGTTTTCATCTTCGATCAGCCCTTCAGAGGCCAGACCTCTGTTTCACCGGATCCCATTGTGAATGTCATCGCGGAAATGCAGGGCCGTACCTCATGATCAGCCGCGACGATCACCTACGCGATTACTTGCGATCCGCTGGATGGCTATTTTGCTAGTCTTCGGCGGCGCGTTCGGGCAGAAGGAGTCAGACAAATGATACCCGCGAATCAGCACGCTCTGATGGGAATCACAATCCGATCGCGAGCGGTATTCTCTAGTCGCTGCGGTTCGGGGCCGCCCCGCTAACCTGCAATTGCTGGCGTTGTAATCAATCCCGCCTTCCCAGACACCGGCCAGTTGCACATCTGAACTCGCCTCTTTAGTAAGCCGGAGCAATGACTTCTAACTATTTTGAATTGCTCGGATACGCGTTAAATCGAAATATCTTCCAACTTCCGTCGGGTTGGCGCTTAAATATATCCAAGCTAGTTTCATCGACAAAGTTCTCCCCTGGCACGCTCTTCTGGGTAACTCGAAGAAGCCAGCCGAGCCTGGCGACAGCGAGGTCTCCGCAAACCAAGATCTCCTTGATCTGAAGGGAATAATCATAGGTTTTAACAGGGTCATTTAACGATTTGAGCAACTGGGCACATAATGAATGATAGTCCCCCTCAGGCAGGCCCTGATAACTTGAAATCAGATCCGGGGCAAAAAGCGCGCAGACGTCAGATGAATCGCCCGCGTTGAAGTCCTTCGTCCATTTTTCCAGAGTGGCCCGAATTTCATTCTGCGCCGTCTCGGTCGTATTGGAACCAGCCGCGGATGAAAACGTAAGCAATAAAAATCCGCACAGAATCGCTGATCCGTTCAGAGCGTATTTTGATATTCTCATGCGCAGGTTTCGCATTGGTTCCATAGCGCGCCAGTTTCTCAGAAACGGAGAAGCGGGGCGAGGCTTTGGGAGCAGCTTCTTTGTTATTTTGAAGTTCGCTTCCAGACCGGAAAATATGCTGTTGTATATTTTCCCATTTGGAGGCGAAGGCACCGAATCCTACTCATCCGCGGCGTCGATCTCCAGTTGCACGAGGTCGGCAAAGTTTTGCCGGCGGCGGATCACCTGATGGTTCTTTCCCTGAACTAGTATCTCGGCTGCTAGAGGGCGAGAGTTGTAGTTCGAAGCCATGGCGAACCCGTAGGCGCCCGCGCTCATGATGGCGAGCAAATCGCCCGCTTTGACATCGGCGATTTCGCGATCCAACGCTATGAAATCGCCGCTCTCGCAAACCGGCCCGACGACATCTGCCCGAATCATTTTCGCACTTTCATTTAACGGAACGATTTCGTGGTATCCCTGGTAGAGGGCTGGCCGAATGAGATCATTCATGCCGACGTCGACGATAATGAAAACTTTGTTCGGAGTCTTTTTGAGATAAAGAACTCGGGTGAGCAGGACTCCGGCGTTTCCAACCAGGAAGCGCCCCGGTTCAAGCAGCACCCGCATTTGCAGCGGTTGCAGCCGAGGAACAACTGTTCCGGCATATTCCTCGATACTCATTGCTCGATTTTCCTTCTGCTGCCACCAAACCTGGTCTCCACTTTCCAGAGATCCCTGGTAGACGATCCCGATTCCGCCTCCGATGCTAAAGAATTGGATGCCGAATCGGTTGCGCAAATGTTGAGCGATCGGAACGATTTTGTCGATGGCATCGGCGAACGGCTTGGACTCGGTGATTTGTGAGCCGATATGCGTTTGGAGTCCTTTGATCTCCAAGTGTTTCAGGCCGGCAGCCAACTCGTAGACCGGCTCCACGCGATCGAGACCAATCCCGAATTTGTTTTCGCTCTTTCCAGTCGAAATATACTTGTGGGTCTTCGCGTCGACGTCAGGGTTGACTCGGACCGCGATGGGAGCCTTGCGGTCCAATGAGCGAGCGACTTCATCGATGGTTAGAAGTTCTTCTTCTGACTCGATGTTGAAGCTACCAATATTGTTGTACAGCGCGTAGGCGATCTCATCGCGTGTCTTGCCCACGCCGGCAAAAGTACATCTGGCGGGATCACCGCCGGCGGTGATGATTCGGTAAAGTTCGCCCCCTGATACGATGTCGAATCCGGCGCCTTCGTCTGCCAACGTCCGGAGAATGGCTAAGTTGGAATTCGCTTTGATCGCGTAGCAGATTTCACGATGGAGCGGCTCCAAGGCTGCGTTCAATCGGCGATAGTGATCAACAATGGTTTGCTCGCTATAGACGTACAGTGGTGTTCCATGTTGTTCGGCCAGAGTGGCGAGATCGGTAGATTCGCAGTGGAGCTTGCCCTCTTGATAGTGAAACGAATGCATGGGAAAACGGTTCGCGCTCGGGCTAACCAGCAATGCCGGTTTGATGTTGGCAAGCCGATACCGTGTTCTGCATCAGCATCGCGATTGTCATCGGCCCGACTCCGCCCGGGACCGGAGTGATGGCTCTGGCTCGCTCCGCTACTTCGTCGAAAGCCACATCTCCCACCAGTCGAAAACCGCTCGGTCGAGTGGGATCCTCCAGGCGGTTGATTCCGACGTCGATGACGATCGCACCTTCCCGCACGTGTTTTGCCCGCAAGAACTGGCTGCGCCCGATGGCTGCTACCAGGATATCAGCGGAGCGGGTTAGCTCTTCCAAGCCGTTGGATCGAGAATGGGCCACCGTGACCGTGGCATCACCTCCGCGCCCTTTCTGCATCAACAGCAAAGCCAGCGGCTTCCCTACCAGCATACTCCGGCCGACAATCACTACATGAGCTCCTTTAGGATCGAACCCTGATTCGAGAAGAAGTCGCTGGCATCCGAGAGGAGTGCATGGGACGAGAGCGGTGGGGTCACCCATAGCTAATTTCCCGACGTTCACCGGATGTAATCCGTCCACGTCTTTAGTTGGGTTAAGCGCATTAACGACGGCCCTTTCGTCGATGTGGGGCGGAGGAGGCGATTGCACCAGGATCCCGTGAACCTCTTGATCCGAATTCAATTGTTCGACGATCCTCAGTAATTCCTTTTGAGAGGTACCAGCCTCTAGCTCGATCTTCCGGGAGTAGAGTCCGAGCTCTTGAGATGTCCGGTCTTTGTTCCGCACATAAGTCACGGAAGCGGGGTCGTCTCCAACGAGAACGACCGCCAGACCAGGTACCACTCCCAGACGCTTTAGCTCGGCAACCTTTGCCCGGGTCTGGTCATTGATTTTCCGGGCGATCGCTTTTCCGTCAATAAGTTCCATGAGGCGTTAGGCGAGCAGGGATTCTCATTTGTCATCTGGGACTTGTCATTTCCTAACGTTGCAGCCATTCCGTGTGGAATGATCCCGGTTTATCGACGCGTTCGTAAGTATGGGCGCCAAAATAATCGCGTTGCGCTTGTAGTAAGTTAGCCGGCAACCGCTCCTGCCGGTAACTATCGTAATACGCGAGCGAGGCACTGAATGCTGGTACCGCGATGCCTGCTTGAATCGCCTGACTAATGGCGAATCTCCAATTCTTTTGGGTCCGCGCCAGGACTTCCTTGAAGAATGGATCGAGCATTAGATTTTCCAGCTTTGGCTCGCGGTCGAAAGCTTCTTTGATCCGATTAAGGAATTTTGCGCGGATGATGCAACCCCCGCGCCAGATGGTGGCGATGTCGCCGTAGTGAAGGTTCCAGTTAAACTGCTGGCTGGCTGCACCAAACAACGTAAAGCCTTGGGCGTAAGAAATAATTTTCGATGCATACAAGGCGTCGCGAACCGCGTCGATTAATTCGGCGCGGTTCCCTTCGAATTTATAGGTGCTGGGACCGGATAGCTGCTTCGACGCGCGGGCTCGCTGTTCTTTCAGAGAGGAGAGAATTCTGGCTTCTACGGCCGCGTTGATTGTGGAAATCACGATCGTCTGCTCGATCGCAGATTGCAGGGTCCATTTACCGGTTCCTTTTTGGCCGGCCTTATCCAGGATTACATCCACTAAAGCTTTGCCGGTTTCCGGATCTTTCTTAGAAAAAATGTTCGCAGTAATTTCGATGAGAAAACTGTCCAGATCTCCTCGATTCCAATCGGCGAAGACGTCGTGCAACTCATTCGGGCTAAGACCAAGCACATCGCGAAGGATAGCGTAGGCTTCGCAGATGAGCTGCATGTCTCCATATTCAATGCCGTTATGTACCATCTTGACATAGTGGCCGGCTCCATCCGGCCCCATGTATCGGCAGCACGGTTCTCCATCTACTTGGGCGGCAATTTTTTGGCAAATAGGAGCGACGATCTTCCAGGCTGTTTCTGCTCCTCCTGGCATCATTGAAGGCCCCTTCAGCGCCCCTTCTTCACCTCCGGAGACCCCGATACCCATAAAATGAATGCCCTTTTCGGCGAGCGCCTTATCTCGCCGTTGGGTATCGAGATAAAGCGAGTTTCCTCCGTCGATGATGACGTCGCCGCGATCGAGATGAGGCAAGAGTTGGTCAATGACGGCATCGACTGCGCCGCCTGCCTTTACCATTATCATCGTCTTGCGTGGTCGAGCCAATGTCCCAACGAACTCCTCGATCGATTTGGTTGGAACAATCTTTTTTCCTTTGGCCCGACCAGCAGCAAATTTGTCAGTCACCTCTGTGGTTCGATTGTAAACCGAGACGGTGTACCCTTTGCTCTCCATGTTGAGCACAAGATTTTCTCCCATCACTGCTAGTCCAACGAGTCCGATGTCCGATGCGTTCATAATCCGATTTTTGGCGAAATTGAAAATAATAGTCCGGTGATCGCTCCTCCAGAGCGGGGTTTGCGGATCCGCGGTTCTTCTGGCATTAACCTAGCCTATTTCGTCGTGCAAGCTGTCAAAGAGTGCAGAAACTCATAGAATTCAATGGCCGGATCATTCTACATTGATTCGATGGCGCTCGACGTGAAGCTGACGACGGAGTCGTTGTCCAGATTCAATCCGGAATTTTCGGATCTGGATGGGGCGATGGTCGACTTTTTTGGGGTGGTGCGAGGAACAGAAAATGGGCGACCAATTGATGGTATTGATTATCAGGCTTTTGTTGAAATGGCGGAGATTGAGCTTAGGCGCATCGCCGAAAATGCTCGGAAGGACTTTATGCTTGGACTCGTTTTGATCCACCATCGCATTGGCTTCGTGCCTGCTGGCGAACCGTCGCTATTGGTTCGAGTTACTGCACCTCATCGCGACACGGCCTTTGCCGGGTGCCAGCACATCATCGAACAGCTCAAGGCCAAGGTCCCGATCTGGAAGCATCCGGCTTTTCGGAGACACGGCGCGCATGAACTTGCCTAACCAGCTAACGCTGGGCCGGTTGATCATTACATTGCCGTTCGTCGCGGCGCTCAGCGTCGATTGGCCAGGGACCAAGACCATCGCCTTGTGCCTTTTTTTCCTGGCGACCTTGACCGATTACGCAGACGGCCTCATCGCCCGCCGATACAATCTTGTGACCGTTTTTGGCCAATTGATGGACCCGCTGGTCGACAAGATCATGACCATCTCGGCTTTTATCTGCTTAGTCGCTCTACACGAAATACCTGCTTGGGCCGTGATCTTAATTGTAAGCCGCGAATTTCTCGTTACCGGCCTGCGTTTGATTGCTGCATCCCGTGGCCGGACCTTGCCGGCTGAGAGGTTGGGCAAGCACAAAACGGCCTGGCAAATGGCCACTATTATCTATTTTCTCGTGCTGCGTAGCGCACAGGAGTTTGGCGGCTCCGGCTGGGCTACCACAAACAATCCTCTACTTGGATCTCTTGGCGTTGCTTTAGTCGCAGTCACCGTAGCGTTGACCCTGCTTTCCGGGATAGGCTACCTCGCCAAAAATTGGGACCTTCTGCGCGAAAGCCAATGACAAAATTGGCAAAGAAGCCAGGTTGAAACCGGGCCCGAACCGTTAGCGCGCACTACTCGACTACTCCTGAAGCGTGCGAGGACGGCGACGAAGAGAAAAACATTACGCCATACCGGTCAAAAAATCGTCTGAGGTACCTCGATGCGGTCTCCTGGCTCTACCGGTATGTCTAGCGACGGATTGGAGCGGATTTTCTTAATGTCGATAACCATTACTTCGTTACCGCGGAGCAGTCGCACTTTGCGTTGTTCGGCGAACGGAGAAAATCCACCCGCCGCAGTGATCGTGGACAGGATGGTAAGGTCCGGCGTGTACGGTACCCGCTGCGGAGCTTTTACCTCGCCTCCGACGTTTACCCAGCGGGATTGCGCCTGCATGGTAATAATGATCGTCGGGTTGGTATAGACGTCGTGGGCCCGATAGCCGCCTTCGATCGCTGTCTGAGCCGCTCCAGAAGTAAGGCCGCCAATCCTGATTTTACCCAAGTTGGGCATATTCACATAGCCCTGTCCGTCAATCATGTAAGCGCCAGTGACCGAGGTGGTGTCGTTAGCAGGAACACCCCCGATTTTTAGCTCGATCGTGTCGCCCGGACGAAGTAGCGCCTCTCCCGCGAAGGCGACAACGCAAAAGACCGTCAGGATCGCGAGCGTACCGCAGAATCGAACACGACCATTAGTAGACATCGTTGCTAAAGGTTTCGGCCACTACTTTCTCGACCGGCTTTTTGTTCGGCGAGGATCCATTCAAATCTTCTGCTGCCAACGGTTCCGGTTCGAGCCGCGCCGACGGTTGCCCGCGCTGTACCGCCACTAGTTTTGCTGGTTTGGGCGGCTTTTCCGCTGGTCTAGGCTTCGTGTAGTATTGGCTGTAGCTTGTGTAGTACTGGTAGTTGTTGTCGTGCTTCACATCAACGTTATTGAGGACCACTCCCAACGGCTTCGTTCCGATATTCAGAAGCGACCCCTTCACCCGGATCAACATGGATCGGGGGAACTTGCGATGCTGGGCGATAATTATTGAGGCCTCCACCAGCGCACTCACCACGAGAGCGTCGCTGACACCAAGGATGGGCGGGCAATCGAAAATCACGACATCGAACCAATCCTTCACTGTATCCACGAGCTCGCGCATCTTGTCAGAATTCAGGAGACTCACCACGCTATGCGTTTCCATGCCACTGGTGATTACGAAAAGACTCGGAACGTGGCCGACTTGAATCACCTCATCTAGGGTCACTTTGCCCTTAAGGTACTCACTGAGACCGACCCGGTTGTCGAGATCGAATAGCCGGTGCTGAGCCGGACGACGGAGGTCGCTATCTATGATCAAAGTCTGTTGGCCAGCAGTAGCGTAAGCGGTCCCGAGATTGCAGACCGTTGTGGATTTACCTTCTGACGGGCCGCCGCTGACCACGCTTAGAATAGAAGCGGCAACCTTCTGACGGGCAAAATCGACATTGGTTTTCATGATCCGGTAAGCTTCTGCGTCCGGGCTATCTTCGCTGGTTTGCGGTAGAAGATGGATTCCTTTGGGAATGATGGCTAGGACAGGCAGTTCCAGTAGTCTTTCCACTTCGTCCATGGTCTTGACGCTGGTATCGAGATACTCGAGAAAGAAGGCGAAGCCGACGCCAAGGACCAATCCCGCGATTACCCCAAGGAACAGATTAAGAATGATTTTCGGGCGACTCGGAAAGGTAGGGGATTCCGCCGGATCCCGGATCGTCGCTGGCTTTTGCGGCATCGTGCGTTCCATCGTTTCGCTGCTGAGCCGAGTTTTGGCAGCCTCCAGCAATTTCCGCTCTTGGAGATAGCGATATTTGGCGTCCAAGTACTGAGCACTGACCGTCTTCTTCTCCTGCTGCGCGCTTTGGCTGGTGCTCAAATTGGTTTCCATCGACTTGAGCGAGTTCTCCGCGATGGCGAGCTGAGTGACCATTCCCTTCCGAATGCTATCGATCTGCTGCCGAAGCTGCTGCTCGATCGTATCGATTTGGGCCTGGATCGCTTTGACGTCAGGATGATTGTGCCCCAAGCCGGAGCTCAGGAGCCGTGCTTTTTCCGAAACCGCACTTTGGTATAGCGGTAATTTCTGCTCTAGGATCGGATCGTTGAGATTCAGCAATCCGGCCGCGCGCATGAGATCATCGGATTTTAACCGGTCCAGTTCTTTCACCCGGCTCGAGAGGGTCGCAATCTGTGATCTAGAGTCGTTTACTTTTTCCTGATTGGTGAGAACGGACGAATCCTCCACCCGGCTGCCCGAGTCAAAACTGTCTGGATTGGGATCGTTGATTCCAGCCTCGGTCCGCAATCGCGACGCTTCAGCATAGGCTTCGTTTACCGCTCGCTCCTTCTGCGTCACTTCGTCGCGGAGTTGGTCCAACCCTTTCGAAATACTTGTTTGGGCCTCGGAAATCCGCTGCTCCATGTATTCCTGAGCGACAGTATTTGCCAATAATGCCGCCTCGCGCGGATCCGTGCTGTAAATACTGATTTGAATGAGGTTGGTATTCCGAACCTCCGTCAGCTGCAACATGGAGTGGAGCTTGTTGTACGCCGCTTCCAGCGACAGAGGTTCGCCTTGGCGAGCCCATCTTTTCTCGAGATCAAGTCGCTGAATGACCGGGTAAAGCACCCCTTTCCGAGTGATAATCTGAAACTGGGTTTGCGTAAATTTCGGATCGTTTACTTCATTCGCCGCAGTGGAATCGTGAAAAATCCGAACCGGGTTCATATCCGGCTCTACTTCGATCGTGGCGAAGGACATGTATTCCTTCGGCATCAAAAAGGTCGTTACGCCGACCGTGATTACGACCAAGAGAAAAATCAGAGCGACTAAGCCGAGGCGGATTCTGATTACTCGCCAATAGTCGAGAAGGTGGAGTTTCGCCTCTTGAGGATTATTCATGAACAGATTGAGAGTTATCCGGCAGCCCGCCGCATCATTTAAGTTACGGCAAGAAGCAACAAAACCTTAGCGCCAAACATAATTCGGAAGCTATTCCACTAGAACGCGAATAAAATCCCCAGGTACGCGCGGTTCCGATAGTAATCGCGACTAACTATCTGCGAAAAATCCCGCTCAAAAGTGTATCCGCCACTCAGCGCCAATGAGCGATTGAATTGGTAGGTGAGACCAACGTTCAGATCTAGGACGTTCTCGGTGAACGACGGATTAGCATAGTCATTGTACGAATAGTAGACCGCACCCACCAGTCGTAGCCTCGCACCGACCACATGAGAAATCTTGAGCCCCGTTCGATAGGTCCGACGATACCCGACACCCAAGTCGGATTCTTCGATGCCATACCGGTTGTACCATTCCACGAAGGAGCCAGGCTGATATTGATAAGCGAGGGTACCCTCCGCATAAGGATCCGTTAGGTCTTGGGATTGTCCGGGTTGCATCTGCTCATAGTGCCTAAACTCGACTCCTCCACGAACGCTGAAGCTCAGACGCTGGCTCAAGGTCACATCGACCCCGCCCAGGGCAAAATTGGAGTAAGAGTTCAGGTTGCTATTAGTGAAGTAATCGACGTAGCCGAATCGATACTCAGCTACCGCGGTTATCGTGGGCAGGACCAGGAAACGAAATTGTTGGTCGACCAGGTTCTCCAGTCGATTGAGGAAATCTCCGATACTGGTCTTGTCGTAGTAGAGAACGTTCGCACCGTAGCTCGTGAGCGTGGAAAAGCGCGGCGTCCACTGGTACCCAAACCCCAACTGATTCGCGGTGTAGAAATAATTGGAGACTTGATTAACTGCGCTGACTCCATTCTGCAGATTTGGCTGCGCCGTGTAGGCGGTGTAGTCGGTGAACGTGATTGATGCCCGAGGACTTAACTGATGCGAGAAGGCGAGGTTCAGGCTGATATTCGGATCCACCGATTGGCCAGGGCGGTTCCAATAGAAATCGAGCCCTAACCCCAAATCGGCGTCTAGCCTAGTGCGCTTGTTGCCAATGTGGCTGGCTATGCTGAGCGTCGCTTCGGTAAACCCGCTCCCCATCCGGTTACTGTGTGAAGCAAATATGTTGTCGTCGTAGCCGATCGCGGTGAAGACCGAGATCCGCAAGGGGAGGTCCGTGTAGATCCCTTCACCCAGATCCGTGCTGGGGCGGAATAGGGGAAAGCTTGAGGGGGAAGCTACGTATGTCCCGTTTTGCGCCTCCGAAATAGCAATCGAGCCCAGAAATAAAACCAGCGACAGTAGGGCGCGAAACAGCTTTTGCATGGTTTTAGGAAGAACTCGAACGGTGCGGCGCGGCGTTATAAATACTATGGATATTTGATATTCCAGAATTTCGAGAATCTACCAGGCGCGGAGTTTAGCAAAGCAAGTTGTAATCCACAATGGAATTCTCTTAGAAGCGAAAACCGCTTCCGAAATCCTGCCATATTCGATAAAAACCAGACCTTTCTTGGTTTGGTCAACGCTCGGATTCCAAGTCGCGCACCGAAAATAGACCGCCATCCCTCCATTCGAAAAGTTCGGTCGATACGGGCCACGCGCTGTTGTGGTAGAAGCTTCGGAGGGGCTCGACTACTTGGTTGATATCCCCTCCGATTCGGGGAAACAGAAAAATCACCTGGCGATTGGGGATAGACACGAGGCAGTTTTTTCCCAAGATATCGGCGAATTGATCGGTAAACCCGGGCAAAAGTATCAAAGATGATAGCGATGGATCGGTACTTTCAATTCGGATATCGATGGCAACGCCATGTTTATCACGGGTGATTCTCGGAGCGACCCGCTTGGAGAGCGCGCGAGCATGGGCCAGAGCGAGATTTTTTAGCTCTGGCAGAGGATGCTCCGCCAACGAATTGGCTGGAATTGGGGCTACGGTGCCGTCGCTTGCCTCATCGTAGAATCCGATCACTGTCCGGGAAGTGCCCCCGATTGGAAGAAAAACGGGGGTGTGATAAAAATGTGGGTCGAGAATCATGACAGGCTCTCCGGAAGTCAGGGAGGTGAAGTAACCCAGACAAAGAAGGACATTTAGGATACAGACGGACTGGGATTTGCAGTTTCGGCGAGCGGAGTTACTTCTAAAAGGCATAATGATAGCATTTCTCGAGGGTGAGCTGGCGGAGGCGTGGCCGACCCAGGTCGTCATCTCGGTTCAGGGTGTGGGTTATTTGGTTCAAATACCTCTTTCGAGTTTTGAGCATCTTCCGCCAATTGGCCAGCGGGTCCGACTGCTAACTCATTTGGTTGTGCGAGAAGATGCGCATCTTTTGTTCGGATTCGCCAGCCCGTCCGAACGGGATCTCTTTCGCTTACTGTTGCAGCACGTCAGCGGAGTTGGACCGAAACTGGCGTTGGCGGTTTTGAGTGGCATGACCGTCCCGCAGTTTAAAGCTGCGGTTGTTCGGGGGGATGCCGCAGCGCTAGCCAAGATCAGCGGTCTGGGAAAGAAAACAGCCGAACGTATAATTCTTGAACTCAAAGACCGCGTCGGAGTAGCGGCCGCCTGGGAGGTGGCAGTCACTGCGAGAGAGGATCAACAGGTCAAAGTCAACGATGCTCTGCTTGCATTGATCTCATTGGGCTTTAAACAGGTTGAGGCCCAAAAGGCTCTCCACGAAATCTATGATTCAACTAAGAATCCAAACACGGACGAGCTAGTGCGGTTGGCGCTCAAAAAGCTGGCTTAATGGAGGCATGGAGAACTCGACTGATCTTGTCAGGGTCCGAAGCGTCCGTGACCGATTTCCAAAGGAAGGTCTCTTCGCGGAGAAGGAATGGCTGATCGGGCCTGAGCCTTTCTTTCTCGATCCAAAGGTCGCCGATCAATTGGAGCGACTTGGGCACTGGCTTTCCAAGTTTGTGCGGGCGACGAATCTTTTGTATCGGCAAAGTCGGCGAGGTATTCAACCTCCATGGGTCGCTGAATACTGTGAAGCGGGTAAACCGCCAGACCTGATCGAGGTTTCTCGTGTAGATTTCAAGTCGATACCTCGGGTCATTCGACCGGACATTATTCTTACTGAGGAAGGATGGAGGATATCAGAACTCGATTCGGTTCCTGGCGGGATTGGTCTGACTGCCTGGCTGAATCGGACCTACAGCCAACTAGGGTTCGACGTGATCGGCGGTGCCGAGGGGATGATCGAAGGATTTCGCTCCATATTCCCAGCCGGTGTGATTGCGGTTTCGGCCGAGGCTCAAACCTATCGCCCCGAAATGAATTGGTTGACCGAAAACTTGAATGCGAAATACCCGGACTCATTTTGGGAAGTAGTAAAAGCGGAGGAATGGGATTTTTCGCGGAGCGAGTCGGTTTACCGGTTTTTTGAACTGTTCGATCTGCCCAATCTTCCGTCTCGAGAAAGCTTGCTGGCAGCGGCCAGGACCGGCAGCTTGGACATCACTCCCCCCCTCAAACCGTTTCTCGAGGAAAAGCTCTGCTTGGCACTCTTCTGGTCGAGGCCGCTGCAAGAGTTTTGGCGGCGCGAACTAAGCGAACGTCATTGGTTGGCATTGCGCAGTTTGATTCCCCGTACATGGGTGCTTGATCCTGCCCCGATCCCTCATCATGCCGTGATTCCTGGGTTGGAAATTCAGGATTGGAATGAGCTAAAAAAGTTTAGCCAAAAGCAGCGAGAATTCGTGCTGAAAATCAGCGGTTTTTCTGAAAAGGCATGGGGGAGTCGCGGGGTTTATGTGGGCACCGACCTTTCACACCAGGCTTGGTCGGATCGGATCGACGAAGCGCTCCGTTCTTTCTCCACCAATCCCTATATCTTGCAGCGCTTCCACAAGGGTAAATTATACGAACAACGATTTCTCAATCCGACGACTGGATTGATCGAAACGATGCGGGGGCGGGTACGTCTTTGCCCGTACTACTTCGTCGTATCCGAGCACGATGTCAGGCTGGGAGGAGTCCTTGCCACCATCGTGCCTGCTGATAAGAAAATCGTGCATGGTATGCGGGATGGTGTCTTGGTACCGGCGGCGATTGGCCCACGCTGAGAGGCCAACAAGAGGCCGCAGAGACAGAATTTTTGAACAGGAGATCGCAGAGATCTCAAAGGATGCCGAGAGAGAGCCGGCTCGGGTTCACGCGACCGCCATTAGCTTGAGTACAGGAGGCCGCGAAGACAGAATCTTTGAACAGGAGATCGCAGAGATCTCAGAGGATGTCGAGAGGGCCGGCTCAGGTTGCGCGGCTGCCGCCACTGCGAACTGCTCTACGGTCAGCAAGTTTCCGGGCTTTCACCTGTTTTTAGTATCAACCGGGTGATTCCGTCTTTGAGGATTGGTTCATGAAAATTGATAAGGAGACCGACGGGCACGCTTAGCAATTTCATGTAGCTCAACAATTGCGCTTTGTGGATAGCGAGGATTCTTTCAACCGACTTGAGTTCCACAAGGACGCGATTCTCCACCAGCAAATCAAGTTTGAGAGGCTCCCGAAAAACAAGCCCCTTGTATTCGATGTCAACCTCCATCTGACGGACTGCGCTCAACTCGCGTAGATCGAGCTCTCTTTCCATGCATCTTTGATAAATAGTCTCGATCAACCCTGCCCCTTTTAATCGATGTACTTCGATCGCACCTCCAATGATCTGATGCGATAGTTGGTCTAGTGCTTCAATTCTTTCATGGTGATCTGGCCCTAGATTATAGAACATAATTATAGATTGTTTTATAAATGTCCAGCGTTTTGATCCTAAACCATCGTCCCAGCTCTAGACTCCAGTGTGATTCCCGGCTTTGTTTAGGAAGAATTTTTCCTTTGAGATCTCAGCGATCTCCTGTTCAAAAATTCTGTCTCTGCGGCCTCTTGTTGTTGGCCTCTCAGCGTGGGCCAATCGCCGCTGGTACCAAGACGCCATCCCGCATATCATGCAGGATTTCGCGCCTTATCACCTCGTACTACTTTATTGTAGAAGCACAGGAGCAATTGCCATAATTAAAGCCGACCTCTCCGACGTCTACCGAGACTACATTGCCTGCCTTAATAAGCAGGACTGGCCGAAGCTGAAACAGTTCGTTCATGATGAAGTGTACTACAACGGTCAGCGGATCGGGATATTAGGTTATCGCGAGATGCTGGAGAAAGACTTTCATGAAATTCCGGACCTTTATTTCGACATTCAGCTGCTGCTTTCGGATCCGCCTTATATAGCGAGCCGGCTAGAATTCGACTGTACGCCAAAGGGAAAGTTCCTTGGACTCCATGTAAACGGGAAGAGAGTTTCCTTTACCGAGAATGTATTCTATGAATTTCGGAGAGAGAAGATTTGGCAAGTATGGTCGGTTATAGATAAGGCAGCTATCGAAGCTCAGCTTTAGCGCGAAAAATTATCCCGTATCTCGTCTCCAAGCGCGATTGCTCACCGGTAAATTGTTACGGACGGACGTTGGAATCACATTAAGTGTTAGCGGCGAACCGAAGAGGTCTCCTCAGGGCTCAAAGCGGTCTATCACCCTGCTGGATTAAATGGGTCCTGAGCCTAGACTCCGGTTCGATTCCCGGCTTTGTTCAAGAAGAATTTCCCTTTGAGATCTCTGCGATCTCCTGTTCAAAAAATCTGTCTCCGCGACCTCTTGTTGTTGGCCTCTCAGCCTTGGCCGATCGCCGGTACCAAGACGCCGTCCCGCATACCATGCGGAATTTTCGCGCCTCATCATCGTCCAGCGTTTTGATCCTAAAGCATCGTCCTCGCCCTAGGCTCCGGTTCCATTCCCGGCTTTCTATAGGAAGAATTTTCCCTTTGAGATCTCTGCGATCTCCTGTTCAAAAATTCTGTCTTTGCGGCCTCTTGTTGTTGGCCTCTCAGCTTGGGCCGGTCGCCGCTGGTACCAGGACGTCATCCCGCATACCATGCAGGATTTTCGTTTAATAATTTTCCAGCGTTTTGATTCTAGAGCACCGTCCCCGCTCTAGACTCCGGTTTGATTCCGGGCTTTCTATAGGAAGAACCTTCCCTTTGAGACCTCTGTGATCTCCTGTTCAAAAATCCTGTCTTCGCGGCCTTCTGTGCTCAAACAATCTCTATCTCGCGTTGCTGCTCAACCGAATCTGCCACCGCCTGCACTACTTTCATATATTGCAGCCCTTCATTGAACCCTGGTTGAGGGGAGATTCCACTTGGGGATCGGACTGCTGCGATGAAATCCGCTTCTACGTTCCAGCTCTGCTCCAACCGGGGCGGCGTTGGCAGATGAGCCGGTGCCTTATCGCCGGTCTGAGCTCCGGAGATTTGGTCCGTCGAGAAATCGTATTCCAACACTCCCTGGTTACCATAGACCTCCAGTCGATCAGGTTCTGCGAAGGGAGCGATTCCACTGAACTCCAGTACACCCTCCAAGCCGCTGGCAAACGTGCAGAGAACTGTCACCATGTCAGGAATACGAATTTCGTAGCCGTGCCTGACCGGAGTTATCGTTTTATGGTGCGCAACCAAACGCGCAATCGGACCGAACCACCGGATCAGCACCTCTGCGTATATACCCAGCGTTAGCACGTTGAACCCCGAATACTCGTCGCGCTGGCGCCAATGTGGCGGCGCCTCAGGGTCGATATAGACACTTGAAAGGCTTTGCAGGCGAAGCTGATGCGGCCGGCCGATATATTCGTCGGCAATCAGTTTTTGCATGAAACGACTGCCCCGCAGGCCGTGGGGCGCGGGACAAAGCATGGTGACGAGGTGCGGATGTCGTTGGACCGCGGCGACCATCTCGTCCGCCTCGGCCAGGGTCATCGCCATTCGAGCCTGGCAAAAGACATGCTTTCCCGACTCCAGCGCGGAAATGGCGACCGTGGAATGGAGATACGGGGGCGTGCCGATCCAAATAACATTGATGTCCGGCTCGGCTACGAGTTCGGCCCAGTTGCCGAATGGTTTTGCATCGGGAACAAACTCGGAACAGAATTTTTCGGAACTTTCGTAAGAGGAGTTGCAGACGGCAACGATCCGGACATCCTCCATCTTTTTGAGAGCCGGCAAGTGGCGTTCCTTGACGATATTCCCGGCGCCGATGAGACCTATATTCAATTTAGCGCGACGCATTGGCATGGAATGCTTTGTCTGACAAAAGAAAGGGCAGATTGTTTGACGGGATCGACAGATTTATATTGCAGGGAACCACAATATAACAGTTTCGCTCCCGGCGCTAAACCAAGGCGGGCGAAATGATGCGCTCTACCGGCGGCTGGCAGATGCGCTCAATGCAGCGCTCCCAAGTTTCGTTTCCGCTGAGGATCTCGATTTCTACCCGAAGATAATAGATCGGGAGCGGTAGCGGATCGATGACCGGAAGGCGAACCGCATCTTTTTCGGTAGTAATGACGGCGCTAACATCGCGCCGAATGCAACGCTGGAGAAACGCGCTGACCTCAGGTACTCCGTAGCGATGATGATCCGCAAATTTCCGGGAAAGCTCAAGATTTGCCCCAAGGCGACGCAATCCACCCTCAAAGCTTTCTGGTGCGGCAATTCCGCAAAGTGAGCCAATATAGAGACCCTTCAGGTAATCCAGCGGAAGTTTCTCCTCTTTGTAAACATGACGAAGGTAGAGCGGCTTGTGTGCGCACTCGATAATTTCCGCCGTTCGATTGTACTTCCGGATCCGGCTGATGAGCGACGTATTCGACTCGCCATTGCATTTGGTGATAAAAATGTAATTCGCGCGTCGAAGATTCATCGGCGGTTCCCGCAGTGTACCGCGGGGGAGAAGGTGCTCATTTCCGAAGGGAGCTTGGCGATCGACCAATACAATATCGATGCGGTGCTTCAGATGGAGATATTGCAATCCGTCATCGAGTAAGAGAGTATCTGCTTTCAGCTCTCGGATTGCATGTAATCCGCCCTTTACCCGGTCCTTGTCGACAACCACCGCCACTCCCCGCAGATTGGAGGCCAGCATGTAGGGCTCATCCCCCGAGGTTGCCGAATCCAGAAGAATTCTTCTACCGTCAGAGACAACACGTGGTGGATTGTCGCGCCCGCGCCGCAGCAGTCGATCTAGCCAAGTACGTCTCTTTCGAGCGTCGACGCTCTTGTAGCCGCGACTCAAGATAGCAACCCTTCGCCCGCCTTTTTGTAGCGCCCGCGCAAATTTTTCAACGATTGGAGTCTTTCCCGTTCCTCCTACCGTCAGATTGCCGATGCTGATCACCAGACAACCAAGTTGGTGTTCTTTGAGGACGCGACTCCGGTAAAGGTAGAGACGAAGCTGGACGAGGATCAGGTAGATCGAGGAGAGGAGCCGCAACAGCAATCTGAGCAAGGTCGGCCGGAAGCCATGCCGGCGATCGAGAATGACCTCGATCGCATACTGTTCCAGTTCATCGAGCCACTCCCGCATAATCGTCAGGAAATTTGCGCTCCGCTGTTATCTGCGCTGACTATCATCGTCGTCGACCGAATCTTGGGGGCAGCCGTAGACATCGCCTCAGCCACTTTGCTGGCGTTTCTGGAGGTGACGCAAGCGATGGTCGAACCAGATCCGCTCAAAAAACCGCCATAAGCTCCGGCTTCACGGCCAGCTTCCAGAACAGCGTTTAAGAAAGGGACAAATCGCTCCCGGTACGGCTGATGGAGCTGATCAGCGAACGCGTTTCGTAGCATCTCATATTGCCGCGAAGCGAATGCCGCAGAAATTTGGCTGCTATTCGCGAGATTAGAAACCACCGAAGAGCGCGAGTAGGTATCCGGTAGGACGGCTCGCGCATCGCTTGTGCGCACCTCGAAATCCGGAATAAGCAGAACGAAAGTCACCGTTGAATCGACGTCGAAACGATGGATTTGGTTGCCGGATTTGTTCACGACAACAAATCCACCGTAAAGTGCCGCAGCCGCATTATCCGGATGTCCCTCCAATTCAGCGCAAAGTTGAAAGATCTGATCGCGATTCAGCGGTGATCCCGCCAGGACGTTCAACCCGAGTAGCACCCCCAGTCTGACCGTGACGCTGCTTCCGAGTCCACGCGCAGAAGGCACATCGCCCGAGATCTTGGATCTGAACGCAAAGGCATCTAATTGAGCTGCGCTAAAAAAAACCTTTGCCGCCTCACGGACGATTGGTGGATGAACACTCGGGTCCAAATCACTCTCGTGCTCAACATAAATCCAGTTGTGTAACTGGAGAGCCGCCCCCAAGCAATCGAACCCCGGACCAAAATTCGTGGTGGATGCTGGTATCTGAATCGTTACACCCATAAAGGCGAACCTCGAAGCTGAACCAGGGCGAGCCGTGGATCAACTGGGAATTCTGGGTGATTTTAGGCCAATATACTAACCAAGACCTCCGAAACTAAAACCGGGTATAGATTCTCGCGATACCGAGCGCCGGCGGAGGGATCCCGGCTTTCCGTTGACTTTCGGCCCGCATCGTTATTCTTCTTGGCCGATAACAGAATATGGAAGCTAGCCCGAATCTCGACAAACCGCTCCGCACTTCAGATCGAACGGGAGAGGGGCTTCGGGAATGGCGAGTATCTGCCGGTATCGCTCCAAACGCCGATGGGTCGATCCTAATCGCAACTGGCAAAACCCAGGTTATCTGCGCTGTTTCGATCGAGAACGCGGTGCCGCGCTGGATGAAGGATCAGCATGTTTCTGGCGGCTGGATTACCGCAGAGTATTCGATGCTGCCCTATAGCACGTTGACCCGACGTCCCCGAGACGTTAGCAAAGGCAAACTCGATGGGCGCAGCGTCGAGATTCAACGGCTGATTGGTCGGGCGTTAAGGGCATCAATTGATCTGGAGCGCCTCGGAGAGCGAACGCTCTGGGTTGATTGCGACGTTTTGCAGGCTGACGGTGGCACGCGTACCGCTGCGATCACGGGAGCCTCCATGGCGCTGACTCTCGCCTGCGCGAAGCTGATCGAAAGCAAAACATTGAATGAATGGCCCATTCGCTGCTTAATCGGGGCCGTGAGCGCAGGAGTCGTAGATGGGCACGTCCTGGTCGATTTGGACTATGAAGAGGACCGGCGCGCGTCGGTCGATCTCAATTTGGTGATGAATAGTCGTGGAGAGTTCATCGAGATCCAGGGAGCTGGTGAGGAAGCGACGTTTTCAGGTAACGATCTTTCGGAGATGCTTAGGTTCACCACATCGGCAATTTCCGAGATCATCAATCGGCAGCGGGCATTTCTGCAAAAAACGATCCCGAACTTACCGGAGTTGTGAATTTCAATGAAAAGAGCACTAATCACCGGCATTACCGGGCAAGATGGATCTTATTTAGCTGATCTCCTGCTAGCGAAAGGCTACGAGGTTCACGGAATCATTCGGCGAGCGAGTACATTTAACACTTCGCGAATCGATCACCTATACCAAGATCCCCACGTTCACGGCGTGCGCCTTTTCCTACACTACGGAGACTTGGCCGATTCCGTGCATTTGGTAAAACTGCTTTACTCCCTGAAGCCGGACGAAATTTATCATCTCGGGGCTCAAAGCCATGTCCGCGTCAGTTTTGACATTCCGGAGTACACGGCAGACGTGACCGGTGTGGGAACTATTCGAATCCTGGAGGCAATCCGGGAGGCGGGAGTTAAGACCCGGTTTTATCAGGCATCGAGTAGCGAAATGTACGGAAAGGTTCAAGCGGTACCGCAGGTCGAGACGACTCCATTTTGGCCGCGCAGTCCTTACGGGGTTGCTAAGGTCTTTTCCTACTGGGCAACGGTGAACTACCGGGAGAGTTACGCGCTCCACGCCAGCAACGGAATATTGTTCAACCATGAAAGTCCTCGACGAGGTGAAACCTTCGTGACTCGTAAAATTTCCCGGGCAGTCGCCCGCATTAAACACGGATTAGACTCGGCTCTGTACCTGGGCAATCTCGACGCTCGGCGGGATTGGGGTTACGCCCCCGAATACGTGGAGGGGATGTGGTTGATGTTGCAACAGGACAAGCCCGATGACTATGTATTGGCCACCAACGAAACTCATACGGTGAGAGAGTTCGTGGAGCACGCGTTCGCGCACGCAGATCTGGACTGGAAAGAATACGTCAAGCGTGATCAACGCTACGAGCGCCCGGCGGAGGTAGACTTGCTAATCGGGGATCCGGCGAAAGCGAAGAAACAGCTCAATTGGGAGCCGAAGGTCCGCTTTGAGGAACTCGTCAAGATGATGGTGGATGCTGATCTGGAGCAGGTTCGAAGAGGTATCGAAGGGTCTGGAGCCGCGACAAAGCGCCCTGAGTCGGTGATCAGTAATCCGTGATTTGTGATCGGTGATTCGCGATCAGTAATCAGTAATCAGTAATCAGTAATCAGTAATCAGTAATCAGATGATCAGATGATCAGATGATCGCTGATCGGTAAATACCCGCGCCCAGAGCGCCGACTTGTCCACCGAAGCATTCGTTGCATTGACCAATGGTGCGGAAGCTTTGCGAAGGCGGTTCAAGCGCCGAAGGCGCGATTCAAGATAGCCTAGAGGGCGAAGCCCATGGGCGAAGCCCTAGGAAATCGAGTCCCCACAAGCATTCACGCGCTAAAGGTGTGTCTCGACGTAACCCTGATCTTACATTGTCGCGCTCTTTCGGCGCTGACCTTTTCTGATGATCTCATTCCTAAGGCTACGCTAGGGGCTATCTTGAATCGCGCCTTCGGCGCTTGAACCGCCTTTATCAGTGGTAATCACCGATCATCTGCTTACTGATCACTGCTTACTGATCACGAAACCCCCACAGCCAAACACCGCGTCAAGTGCTCTCGCAGCCTATTTTCATCCAGCTGCTTGCCGATGAACACCAACTGACTGAACCGAGTTTCACCCTTTTCCCATAGCCGGTCCCAATAGACCGTAAACCGATTGTTCACACCGTGAAAAACGGCTCGGCGCGGTGTGCCGTGAACCCAGAGAATTCCCTTCGAGCGATAGACCTTGCTATCCTCGCAGACTGCTTGCAGCTCGGTATCGAATTTGTCCAGATCAAACGCCTCATCGAATCGAAATGAAAACGATTCGACGTCGCCGTGGTTGCTCCCGTTGAGTTCGTTTAGAAATTCCGGATTCACCAATAGTTTCCGGTCCAGGTCAAAGGTGTTTACGTCCAGAACCTCGTCGAGGTTGACTCTCGAATGCGATGTCCGGAACACCCGTGCGTGTGGATTAAGGCTGGCGATTTCGTTTTCAACCTTTTGCAGAGAAGCCTCATCGACCAGATCTGTTTTGTTGACCAAAAGAAAATCAGCTAGCGCGATCTGTTCTCGCGCGACGTCGTTCTCCTGTAGTTGGTCGAGAAGATTTTCTGCATCCACCAGAGTGATGATGGAATCGAGTCGTGCATATTGCTGGAGTTGCGGAACGTTGAGAAACGTTTGGGCCACTGGGCCAGGGTCAGCAACGCCTGTGGTTTCGATCAAAATGTAATCCAAATCCTCTTTTTTTAGGAGCTTCTGGATTCCTTTTACTAAATCTTTCCGGACAGTGCAGCAGATACATCCGTTGCTCATTTCGACGACGTCTTCGCTCTGAGTCTCGACGAGTTGTCCGTCAATTCCGATTTCGCCGACTTCGTTGATCAATACCCCGAACTTGTATTTCGATTGCTCGCGAAGAATGTGGTTGAGAAGAGTCGTTTTGCCGGCCCCGAGAAATCCGGTGAGGACGCTGACTGGAATGATCTTTCGTTGACCCATAAAGAAAAAAGCGCTCCGGCCCTCGCCGGATCGCCTTCAAAGTAACGAAAATCAGAAGCTAGACTAGTCCAGCTTGTTTTAGAGTCCGGTAAACCCCGTTCTTCGCGAGCGTCTTCAACGCGCGCGCACTCAATTTAACGGTCACGTACCGGTTTAGCTCGGGCACCCAAAGGCGGCGAGTTTTCAAGTTTGGCAGGAAGAGCCGAGGCGTGTTTGCCGTAACATGTTGGCCGACCCCACCTTTTTTCTTAGCCATACCACGCCGATGAATAACATGGCCTCTGGTCGGCTTGGCTCCAGTGATGCTGCAGACTCTTGACATAATTTGCCCTTCGAAAAGAGCCGGGAACATGGGACAGGCCAGCGCATTGGTCAAGGGGAAAAGGGTCTAGCCCGACGGTTTCAGATTGACCCCGCCGGGAGTTGCCCGACCGATTTTTCAGCCGAGCAACCTCACTTGCCACAATACCTCAGGGTTGGGTGGTAACTAAATTGCTGAAGTCCAGTTTGGTCTGCGGCGTTATTATCACAGGACTCAGAGGCGTTTGATTTTCGATTTAACAAAACTGTAATCGAAACCTTCAGAACCCCGGCTAAAGCGTAGCCAACGCGTCGAGCGTTCGATCGACTTCATCGACCGTATGATAATGAGTAAAACCTAAGCGGAGTACTCCGCCCGAGTCGGCGCACCCCAGCCGCTCAATGAGATCGACCGCATAAAAATTTCCGCTCCAGGCGAAGATCCCGCGATGAGCTAGCTTCTCGGCGGCTTCATCCGGATGAAGCCCTTCCAGCCGGATTGCGAAAGTGGGCGTTCGGCGACTGACCTCGGTCCGATTGCTTAGGCCAAAAACCGCTGCTCGCTTTACGTCGTGTAAGCCGTCCAGAAAACGTACTGATAAATGACTCTCATATTCCCGAATTGCATCCATCGCTCCGCCGATTCCCGAACTCCCGTTCGCCTTATACCCGGTTTCCTGAAGATAATCTAAAGCGCCCAAAGTTCCGGCGATGCTCTCGAAACTTTGGGTTCCGGTTTCCCATTTGTCTGGAGGCGAGGCGGGTGAAGGGCGAACTTTGTAAGCTTCCAATTCATCCAGCCAACGATATCTCCCCCAAAGTACACCGATATGCGGTCCAAAAAATTTATAGGCTGAACAAACAAGAAAATCACATCCCAGCGCTTGCACGTCGATCCGAGCATGTGGCGCGAAATGGACTGCATCGACAAACACCTTCGCACCAGACCCTCGGGCCAGCTCAACGACACTAGCGACATCCACATGCGAACCGACCGCATTGGATGCTAGCGTCACTGCGATCAGGCAAGTCTTCTCGGAAAGCAAGGGACGCAGATCTTCGATTTGCAGGGTACAGTCTTCCACCCGCGGGTTCCATGTTCTCACCGTGCATCCCCGATCCGCGGCAGCCATTTTCCAAGGAGATATATTGGCGTCATGGTCTAGTGACGTAACAATGATTTCAGAGCCTGGGGCCCAAGTTCTTCCAAGTGCGCGGCTCAACGCGAATGTCAGACTGGTCATGTTCTGCCCGAAAACAATCTCTTCCGCCCGACCTGCGTGGAAAAACTTGGCGAGTGCAGTTCGGGTTTGGTGAACCATTTCCGCAGTCTTCTTGCTGGTAACAAATCGTCCGCCCAGGTTGCTATTATTTTTGAGGTAGTAATCGCGGACCGCTCGAGTGACAGCGTTGGGAACCTGCGTCCCGCCGGGTGCATCTAAAAAGATGGCCGTGCGCCCGCCAACAGAAAGCTGCAATGAAGGGAATTGGCTCCGTACCCAATCAGTAGGAAAAGCATGCATTAGCTGATCCTTGGAATATGCCTACTCTGCGATTAGCCTTGTTTTGGGCCAGCGGCGTCGCCAGAGCAAACGAGTGTAGGGATCGATCGTTGCTGAGAAAGATTTGGATCTAGATCAGGCGGATCGTCGATCCGAATTGTCAGCCTCGGCTTCCCGGTCCCGGAGTGGAGCCCCCAAGGACCCAAGAGGACCGTCTACGTAAAGGTTCAGATGATGTCGGATTTTGTCATCCTTAGTCAGATGGAGGGACATGGTGAGAAGGCTAGTCCCGTCGGAAGTTGAAGCAAGCTGTTTTGACGTAGCCTGATGCTCCGCCTCAGGAGATTGGAGTGCCTTGGATTCCTGAGACGGAGCGTCAGGCTACGCTTACTCGGCGAAATTGTCTGATGTTGAATGTCAGGAGTGCGAAGGCCCTTTTGGGGATTATTTTTGCAACGCTTCGGACACAGCGGGAACTAAAGAACGAGGTCCGTCCGCTCCGCCCAGTTTGCGATCGATATCTTCCAAACGTCGGATGAGATCCAGCACTTCGCGGCGATGATAAGGACCGCCTGCAGCTGCGCAAAAGTGGGTGCGGCAGGCGAATGGACGTGCCGAGTAGATCCGGCAGCGCCAATCGCTGGGGCTCAAGAAAGGGCATCGACCGTCCGAATCGGAGGATTCTTCCAGAGTCGTGCGGCCCGTGGCTCGCCACGCGCGCGCGGCCAAAAGTGCTTCGCCACGGGTGACATACGGAACCTCACCGGTAAGCTTAAATCGGCAACAATTGGTTCTCATTTCACAGGAACGTTCGATCGGCCGTTCCGCGAGCTCTTGGTAAACCGCTTCCACTTCCCGAAGTAGCGCCGGTTCGTCAGCGGCGGTGGAAAGAGCTTGGCGTCTTTTCATTGTTCGATGTTCCAAGATGATACCCGATTTTTGCCAGGAAGTCTCTTCGATCCGAGTTGGCCCATGGCAGCCTAAGACACTAAGTCGCATAAGACTCATAAGACCTATGGGTCCCGTGACGCGGAAGCGTTCCCGCGCGAACCGATCCGCCTGCCACGGATTCGACGGCGACGACTCTGGCCGAGCGCGCGCCTGCAATCGATTCCTCCAATGCACCACTCATTTTCTTCAATTAACGGTTGAGGCCGAGGAGCCATTAGGATTCGGCACGATGAGTTTGTTACCTTATGACAGCCTCTACTTAGGCTGGGTCGGGATGGTCTTAGGAATTCTATCTGGGGCTTTCATCGGGCTTTTCTTTCACCAAGAAAATTGGCTGGGCGGATATAACAGTTTTCCCCGGCGATTGGTCCGCCTTGGACATATTTCTTTCTTTGGACTCGGTATCTTGAGTGTCCTGTTGGGTATAACAGTTCGCCAACTACCATTTGGCGAGGAAACAACCCAATTGGTCGGTCGCTGTTTTTTTGTTGGCCAGCTCACGATGCCGATTTGCTGTTTCCTCACCGCTTGGCGCTCCTGGATTCGCCATCTCTTTCCAGTGCCCGTTCTTAGTCTGGGCTCCGCCGTAGTCATTCTTCTTTGGCATTGGCCACACTTATGAAAACACTTGGTCTTATCGCGATGAGCGGAGTTCGGGTTGTTAACCCAGAGCTCATCAATTTAGGTTTAACGCTTCCCGGATTTGTCGACCGCGGAAAGGTGATCGCGTCATTGCCGACTCTCGGCCTGCTCACGCTGGCAGGGTTAACACCCGAGTCATGGGACGTTTCTTACCATGACGTTTTCGATATTACCAAACTGGAAAAACTCCCGGGACCCTTCGATCTGGTAGCCATCTCCAGTTTGGCAGCTCAGGTGCAAGAAGCCTACGAGCTGGCTGATCGGTACCGGGCTCTAGGTTGTTGTGTCATTCTCGGTGGCTTGCACGTGTCTGCTCAGCCACAGGAAGCGCTGCAGCACGCAGATGCAATTGTGATCGGAGAAGCCGAGCCGGTCTGGACGAAATTACTCGCGGATCTGCAGTCTGGTCAGTTGCAACGCGTCTACCAAAATAAAGAAGGGCAATTTAACTTGGCGAATTCGCCAATGCCCAGGTTTGATCTCCTAAATCCTGCCCACTACAACAGAATCACGGTTCAAACTCAGCGCGGATGTCCGTTCAAATGTGAGTTTTGTGCCGCCTCGATTCGAATTGCACCGCGTTACCGAATAAAGCCTACTGATCGTGTCGTAGCGGAAATTCACGAAATCAAAAAGATTTGGCGGCATCCTTTTATCGAGTTGGCTGATGACAACTCGTTTGCCAATCGCGCCCGAAGCAAGAGCCTGGTGCGAGCGTTGGCAGCGGAAAACATTCACTGGTTTACCGAGACCGATATTTCGGTTGCTGACGATCCTGAGCTGCTGCGGCTTCTCCGCGAGAGTGGTTGCTCGCAAATCTTAATCGGGCTCGAAAGCCCGGTGATCGCTGGAATGAACGGAGTGGAGCAGAAGGCCAATTGGAAGGCTCGACAAGTCAACGGCTACAAGGAAGCGATCCGCCGAATCCAGGATCAAGGAGTCACGGTCAATGGTTGTTTTATTCTCGGGTTAGATGGCTCCGGGCCGGAGACGTTTGAAGCGGTCTGGAACTTTATCCAGGAAGTCGAATTATTCGAAGTGCAGCTTACAGTCCTGACCCCATTTGCGGGAACTCCGCTCTACCAACGCTTGGAGCGGGACGGACGTTTACTTTACCCGGGACAATGGAATCGCTGCACCCTCTTTGACGTAAACTTTCGCCCTGATCGGATGTCAGTGGAAACGTTGGAAGCCGGACTGCGCGAACTGATGGGTAGGGTTTACAATAAGGAATTTACTGAGTGGCGACGAAACCGGTTTTTTCATCGACTCCGCCAAAGCCGTAAACGCCAGCGTCTTGACATGTCTTTACAGCAACCTAAGGCTGCGTGAGCGAGATGAACGAACAAGGCTTTCGACGTGCGACAGCGGAACGCAAGCGACCCAAGCGTTCTAAGAAACATTTAGCTGCTGTCCGAAAATCTTCGAGAGGCGCGAAGGACGGGGCGCTCCAGACTCTCTTCCTTCTGGAGGAAGCTCGAAGCTGGCTCGAGCAGTTTCATTCCGAGAAAGGCCAGACGGATGCCTTCGCCGCTCGCTGGAGGGAAGTCCGAGGACAAATCCAAGATTTGGGAGTCTACGCGCTCACTAGTGAAGAGTTGAAATATGGAGCTCAGGTCGCCTGGCGCAACAGCACGCGCTGCGTTGGCCGATTGAGTTGGGACAGCCTAGTGGTGAGGGACTGTCGTCAGTTGGATACGGCGGAGAAGGTGTTCGCTGCACTCGTTGAGCATATTCAACAATCAACTAACCAGGGGCGGATTACTCCCCTGATCTCGATTTTCGCTCCCGAGTCGAGTAGCGGACCGAAAGTGCGGATTTGGAATCGTCAATTGATAGGCTATGCCGGCTATCGCCAACCCGACGGTTCAATCGTCGGAGATCCACTGAACACGGATTTCACGGAATATGCTCAAAAGCTTGGATGGAACGGCCAAAAGTCGGGTCGCTTCGATTTGTTGCCTATCGTGATTGAATTGAACGGCGAGCTGCGCTGGTTTGATCTCCCGCGCGATCTCATCTGTGAGGTTGCTATCCGGCATCCTTTTTACGATTGGTTTGAAGAACTCGATCTGAAATGGTTTGCTCTTCCGGCGGTTTCGGGGATGCGCCTCGAGATTGGTGGCCTATCGTTTCCAGCCGCTCCGTTCAGCGGCTGGTATGTTGGATCCGAAGTCGGCGCGCGTGACTTAGCGGATGTGAATCGATACAACGCGTTGCCGGAAATCGCTCAGCGTCTCGGACTCGACACCCAGTCTGATCGCAACTTGTGGAAAGATCGGGCTTTGATTGAGTTAAATGCCGCAGTCCTATGGTCCTTTAGTCAAGCCCGCGTAGCCATCGTCGATCATCACACTGTTACGCGTCAGTTCATGGCTCACGACAAGAGGGAAGCACAAGCTGGGCGCTGTGTTTATGCGGACTGGAGTTGGATCGTTCCGCCCATATCCGGCGGGACTACGCCTGTTTTCCATCGTAAATTTAAGAACCGGACGCAGAAGCCCAACTTCTTCCCGCAACCGACTCCTTGGCCGAAGCCCAGCATCGGTTCCTGTCCGTATGCACATTGACTGGGCGTAGAAATCCGCGCCTGGTGTGGCGGCAATCTTAGTAAGCGTTGCCAACTTCTCAGAACGAACCGTAACCGTGCGCGGGTAGGGCGATACAGTCCGGCAAACGCCGCGTATGGTAGGGTGCTGTGCAGGGCCGGACTGTGAGCCTTTGCCAGCCCCTCGTGTGGCTTACACGTCTCATTCGCTGTCGCTCAACGACGGGCCGCCGCCTCTGCGCTTTGGCGCGCCCTAGCTGTGCGTCTGAGGAACGCCATGGCGTTGGCCGCGACGTAGGCTTTGCGGAGTCGGGTTTCGCCCTACCCATCAGGATACCTGCCACATCACTGGTTCATCTCGGTCTTTGCGATCTGGTGCTATTTGTCTTTCTTCTGTGTCGGAGCGACGCGGTTAATCCATTCATCAAGGCGCTTCAACATGAGCGAAAGGTGCTCGACGATGCGAGGGGAGAGATCGCCCGCGAGTGAACACAACTTCGTTACATCTTCCAAGGCTCCTTCTGGTAAGCCGGGTAAATCAGCCATGTAAGTTAGAAGCCGTTTTTCCCCAGGATGATAGCGACCGTTCACCGCGAAAAGATATCGGTGTAGCTTGCGATCCAGACTGCGGTTCGATGGTTCAAGCTAATCATGTCGCGGCGCGCGATTGCCGCCTTCATCTGCACGAGATAGCACGATTGCATTCCGCCCCCCAGGACCGGACGATTTCTCGCGATGATGGACCGTCTAAGCTGTTCCGGAAACGGTTCCCGTAAACGCGCCTGGATAGAGCTCAACCATTCGCGTGCGTCATAAAGTATGAACCCATTGGCGATGCCGAAGCAGTACGCAGTCGTATATCCCAGTAGCGCCGAGTTACGGTTCAGCCGCTGATCAATCTCGGCCATCGCGTACCCGCAATCGCGGTACATCGAATTGCAATGGCGAGCCGATTCGATCCATTCATCTTCTAACTCCCAGAAGGTATGATTCAGCTGATATTCCGTTGCTCGCTTTGCGATAACCGCTTCCCTTGCCTCAACTGGAACCGGAGCGTGCGTGTACACGTAAAGGTCGAAATCAGAATAGGTGTCCGCGACGCCCATCGCGGTCGAACCGCACCAGGCGACTGCTTCGACTCCATTGATAGCGCCGAACGCATTAGCGATTTCCCGCAAAAACGAAGGGACGGTTGGTTCGTTCATCGTTAGATTATGAAGATAGAGGCTGGGCGAACATAACCAATCGCCGATATGTGCTATTTGGGATCTGCTGTTGATCGAAGTAGCCTGATCCTCCTGGCTCAGGAATTCAGGGTGCAATGATTTGCTGGATGGAATGGTTTATCGTTTTTGGCTCGCTCGCCTGGATCGGGCTGATCGTGCTGCCCTGGCGCCCATGGAGCACAAGGGAGCAGCTGGAAACAACCGATCAGAAATCCGTCAAAAACGACCTCACCGATATTTCGGTTTTGATCCCGGCGCGTAACGAAGAAGAGACCATTGAACGAACATTGCGCGGACTGCAAAGCCAAGGACGGGCCCTCAAAATTTTTCTAATCGATGATCAATCGAGCGACGGAACGATAGCGATGGCCGAAGCCCTCGGTTTGCCGAACCTCATAATCGTCCAGGGTCAAGAGCTCCCCACTGCTTGGACTGGTAAGCTCTGGGCTTTAGAGCAGGGTCGGGTATCTGCGTGCTCCGAACTGTTGCTCCTACTCGATGCGGACATCGAACTTGCGCCCGATTTTGTGCGAACGCTGCGACACAAGCTAGTATCGGAAAATCTGGATCTTGTATCGATCATGGCCACGCTTCGAACCGAGGATTTTTGGGAAAAATGGCTCGCTCCAGCGTTTGTCTTTTTCTTCAAACTTATTTATCCCTTTTCGCGCGGTAACAATCCAAGAAGCCGGCTGGGTGTTGCGGCCGGTGGTTGCATCCTGCTCCGCGCGCAAATGCTTGCGGTAATCGGGGGATTCGAATCGGCCCGTGGCGCCGTGATTGATGATTGCTCGCTGGCGAGAAGGGTGAAAGATGCCGGCGGTAAGACCTGGATCGGGTTGAGCCGATGCGTCAGAAGTCATCGGCGCTACCCGAAGTTAGCAGATTTCTGGGTGATGGTAGCGCGCACAGCGTATACGCAACTGGGGTACTCTGTGGCGATGTTGTTGGTGACCACCTGTTTAATGTTGGTGGTCTTTTGGGGTCCCTGTTTGGCCATTATCACAACTTCTTGGACCTTAAAAACGCTGGCAGTCGCCGGCTGCTGCTGCATGTTTTACGCCTACTGGCCAACGGTTCGATTTTATCAGCTCTCACCGGCCTGGGTGTTAACGCTACCCGTCATTGCTATCCTTTATCTATTGATGACATGGTCGTCGGCGTTCGCCTATTGGCGAGGGCGACGTTCCGTATGGAAAGGCCGAGTCTACGCCCGCTGACGTTAGGGTGGGTCCGATCTCACGCTAAGACGCAAAGCATGAAGACCTTCCTCATCGCATCCATTGGCAGGCTCCTCTTGGTACCATAATGATGAACAATCCTGGATGCGCCGGGTAACCAAAATTTGCTATTTGCTATCGGCTATTGATTATTTTGGGCCTCTAAGGGCCCAAATTCCCCTTGCCAAAGTCGGCTTAGCGCATACTTTCCGGGCTCTTTATGCCAAAGCCGATTGCAAGACGCAAAACGAAGAAAGCAGTGGCGAAACGCTTTAAAGTCACTGGGACGGGCAAGGTTCTACGGAGCCACGCTGGAAAGCGTCACCTTCTCGCGTCGAAAAACGCTAAGCGCAAACGACACTTGGCGAAGACCGCGGTGCTGGATGCAACCGACGAGGCACGGATCAAAGATAATTTGCCGTTTGCTTAGATAGAACAGATTGCTACCCACCTGCCTCGAAAGCGAGGCTACCGTGACAGGTGAGGTCGGGGAGCAGAAAATAGAAAAACAGCCTGTCCACGAGGATGCCGTTTAAGCGGCACAGAAGAAATGCCAAGAGCAACTAATGCTCCAGCAAGCAGAGAACGTCGTAAAAGAGTTTTAGACAAGGCCAAGGGTTACCGAGGTCGCCGGTCCAAACTTTTCCGGTACGCGAAAGACGCGACCATGAAGGGAAAGTATTGGGCCTATCGAGATCGCAAGACACGGAAACGCAATTTTCGCAATCTGTGGATCCTGCGGATCAACGCAGTCTGCCGGGAAATGGGGACTACTTACAGCCGATTTATGGAAGGTCTGGCAGCAGCTCAAATCGAGATCGATCGAAGGGCATTGGCCGATCTTGCAGTGACAGATCAGGCGGCTTTCAAAGCGATTTTCCAAAAAGCGGCCGACGCTTTGGAAAAGAAAAGAGCGGCGTAGCCCAACATCTTCGGTAGGGACGAGCGCCTGCTCGTCCGTTTATTGGGTAGACGAGCGGCAGCTCGTCCTTACCATTAACTTGACGCTATGGACACGGAGTTGGGTACCCTGCAGAGCGAAGCGCTGGCCGAAATCGCAAACGCACACAACGTGATCGAACTGGATCAGGTGCGCGTTAAGTATTTGGGGCGGAGCGGACTTGTCTCCAAACTAAGCGAGAGTATGCGCTCTTTGCCGAAAGAAGAGCGTCCTCGCATAGGAAAGCTGTTGAACGAGGCACGATCGGCCCTCGATCGTGCTCTGACGGAGAAGTCCGAGGCGTTTGCTGCGATGCAGGATCTAGCCGCTCTCGACGACTTAGACGAAACGTTACCTGCGACTCCGGTTCGGGTGGGGGCTTTGCATCCGCTCACGCAACTCCAAGATCAGGCGATCCGGATCTTCCGGCGTTTAGGGTTCACGATGGCGGCGGGACCGGACATCGAAACCGAATGGCACTGTTTTGATGCCCTGAATACGCCGCCAAATCACCCTGCTCGGAACGAATCGGATACCTTTTATTTCGCAGATGGCCGGCTTCTCCGAACCCACACCTCGACCGTCCAAATTCGAACGATGACCGCGGCTGCGCCGCCGATAAGGGTCATCGCTCCGGGCGCTGCCTATCGGCGGGACGAGATGGACGCTACCCACCTGAGCCAATTTAACCAATTAGAGGGGCTCTACGTTGATCAAAACGTCACCGTTGCCGATCTGAAGGGGACGCTCGAATACTTTGTGCGCGAGTTGCTCGGAGCCGAAGTCGAAACGCGGATGCGGCCCCATTTTTTCCCTTTTACGGAGCCAAGTTTTGAAATGGATGTGCGTCTGCCAGGTGTCAACGTCGGTAAATGGATGGAGCTTTTGGGCTGTGGCATGGTTCATCCGGCGGTCTTTGAGCAGGTGAACGAGCGTCGTCGCGATCAGGCCTATGATCCCGAGGCCTGGACGGGCTATGCATTTGGAATGGGTCTTGATCGATTAGCGATGGCGCTCTTTGGCTTACCGGACATCCGTCTTCTCATCGAGAACGACCAGCGTTTCTTAGCTCAGTTCAGCTCATGAAACTTTCGTTGCGTTGGTTGGCTGAATACTTGCCGGACCTGAAAAAGTCCGCCGAAGAAATCATTGAGGCTCTCACGTTCACCGGAGTCGAAGTGGAAGGCGTCGAGAGCCGAGGCGGCGAGTATCCGAAAATAGTCGTGGCTCAGATTAAGTCGTTTCAACAGCATCCTAACGCCGACCGGTTAAGTGTCTGCCTGGTGGACGATGGAAGTTCTGCAAGTCGCCAGATCGTTTGCGGCGCGAAAAATTTCAAAGCTCTTGATAAAGTTCCGCTCGCGTTGCCCGGTGCGGTATTGCCGGACGGCCTGAAAATTAAGGCCAGCAAGCTACGCGGGGTTGAATCCGAGGGAATGCTCTGTAGTGCCAAGGAATTAGGTTTGGCGGAGGACGCCTCCGGCTTGATGATTCTTTCGGCTGATGCACCAATCGGCAAACCCCTATCAGAACTGTTTCCCACCGATACCATTCTGGATCTCGAGGTTACCCCGGATCGTCCCGATTTGCTTAGCTATCGCGGGATCGCGCGCGAACTCGCCGTGATCTTTCGTGTTTCCGCTCCGGAGGAGACGAGAAGAGAGGATCCAAAAGTAGTCATTGATCCTGACCGGGTCCGCATTGCCGCACCTGATGCGTGTCCGTTCGTTAGTTTTCAGGAGATTCGTGGCGTCAAGATTGGACCGAGCCCGGCCTGGCTGAGTTCGAGACTATCTGCTGCGGGGATACGCCCCATCAACAATGTGGTCGACATCACGAACTACGTGATGTTCGAGACCGGCAAACCGCTCCACGCCTATGACCTCGCCCATGTGGAAGGTGGTATCGAGGTAAGGATGGCCGAGAACGGAGAACAGCTTTTGGCATTGGATGGGAAATCGTACGAATTGAATCGATCTCATCTAGTCATCGCCGACCAGCGAAAGGTCATTGGGATCGCTGGTGTCATGGGGGGCGAAGAAACTGGCGTTACCGATCAAACCTCCGACATTCTGTTGGAAAGTGCCTATTTTGCACCCGCGATTGTCCGCACTATGAGTCGGGGCTTGGGGCTTATTTCGGATGCCAGTTATCGATTCGAACGTGGGACCGACCCGGCTTCAGTTCTGCCCTCCGCCATGCGCGCCATCGATCTGATTTTGGAAGTCGCTGGAGGAAAAACGGTTGGCCCGATTGCCGTTGCCGGTCAATCGCCGGCCGCGCCAGAGCCTGTCTTGTTTCGACAAGGACGTTGCGACGCCCTCCTCGGCATCCCAGTCCCGGATGCGACTAAGCTGCTCGAACGAATCGGACTCAAATCAGTCGGGAAAGAGCGGTGGCAAGTACCTACCTACCGTCCTGACCTGCGCCGAGAAGTTGATTTGATCGAAGAGGTTTGCCGCTATCACGGTATCCAGAAGATTCCGGGGCATCTTTCGGGGCGCGCGACACCGAGCTCGACCGTCGACCATGACCACGATCGAGAATTACGACTGCGCCGCCGATTAGCTGGGCTTGGCTTACTGGAAGCGCGCAGCTTGGTCCTCGTGGACGAAGGAGCGCTGGAGGAATCGCTGTTTCCCACCCAAAATGTTTTTCGCTTAAAGAATCCCTTGGCTGACGATCAAAAGATACTTCGGCCTTCCTTGCTTTCTGGGTTGCTACGTTCTGCCGAGCGAAACTTCAATCGCGGGCTGAGTAGCGTCGCCCTTTTCGAAATTGGCCGCGTATTTCACCCTGAGGGGAACGAAGAGCCGACTCACATCGGAATTCTCTTGGCCGGCGAGAACTCCGCACCGTCTTGGAATCAGCATCCTCGACCTTTCGACCTGTTTGATTTGAAGGCATTTGTTCAACAAGTGGTCAACGGCGAGATTCATCTTCGTCGAACCGAGCCGAACCGATTAGCCGCATTAATTTGTGACGTAACGGGAGCGGATGCTTCGGTGCTTGGAAGCCTCGGCCAGTTGCGTCCTACCAGGGCGCGAGATTTCGGCTCGCGTTATCCGGTGTTTGTGGCGGAGTTGGCATTGACCGCCGATCGGAACTCCCAGCCGTTTCGATTGCGCGCCCTCGACCGATTTCCCTCGGTGACGCGCGATATCGCATTTCTGGCGGTAAGAGATTTGAAGTTTGCCAAAGTGCTGGAAACGCTGAAGTCGGGCAATGAACCGCTCCTGGCGGATATCCAAATCTTCGATCTCTTTGTCGATCCGTCGGGACAAAAAATTCCGAAAGATCGCAAATCGATCGCCTGCAGTTTGACATATCGTGCGTCCGACCGCACCCTCACCCAGGATGAGGTGAACGCGGCGCATCAGCGACTTAAAAAGTTGCTAGTTGATCGCCTCGGCGTGACACTTCGCGAATCATAGTTCTTTCAATTTTGGCCCTTCTCCGGAAGGGACAGATTTTGCCCTGCGGTGTTCGGGATTCCTGGCCAATGCCCCAAACCCGATATGATTAGTCCCATGGAGGCTAGGTTGTGCGCGATTTAATGACAGGCCTTGATTGGAAGTCAGCGAGCGCGCCAACGGTTATCCACCCTTGTCTCAAGGGGAATGGGAGCTTCGCCAAAACGGCACTGGCGGGGCAAACACTTGGAAAGGGCGTTCCCTGTGGGGGACGCCCTTTCTTTTTTTTGTCCTAACCTAATGCATTATAGCGCGGGTATTCTGCGACAAGGCAACGAATACCCGAGGATCGGAGGGGAGCCGCTTGCGGCTCCCGAGAATGACCGATGGTTCTGCCCCGAAGGGATTCTTCTGCTGCCCCTCCAGCACGACCAACCCGCGGTGAGGGTGTTTTTCCGAGTGGACGCTCTGATCTAGCGCCTTATGAGCGCATACCGGGTCCTGCCGAAAGACTAACCCGTTAGCCGATCAAACTCCGTTAACGCCATGGCGATGACCTGATCCATGTTGTAGTACCGATAGGTCGCCAGCCGGCCCACGAAACTGACATTTCTTTCTGCGGCGGCGAGTTCCGCGTACCGGGCATACAACGCCTTCGCGTCGGAGGCAGGGATCGGATAATACGGTTCTTTGCCCGGTCCAAAATCGTCCGGGTATTCCCTGACGATCGTCGTCACCGGCACCTGTTGACCGGTAATATGCTTGAGCTCGATCACCCGAGTGAATGCATGGTCGTTAGGATAGTTGACCTGAACCGCCGGCTGGAAGTATCGCATCGCCAATGTTTCCGGTTCAAACCGTACCGAACGGTAGGGAAGCGGACCGAACCGCTCGGAAAAGTACTCATCGACCGGCCCGGTAAAAATCAGATGCCGGAAAGAGACTTTGCCCAAGACCTCGCGAAATCCTGTCTGAAGTCGGACTTCGATTTTAGGATGATCCAGAATCCGTTCGATCAGGGGCGTATATCCATCTTTGGGAAGAGCTTGAAATTTCTCCGTAAGATAACGGTTGTCGCGATTGGTGCGAATCGGTATTCGGGCGCAGACGCTCGGATCAAGATCGGTTGGGTCGCGCCGCCATTGTTTACGGGTATAGTTTCGAAAGAATTTTTCGTAAAGCTCATGCCCGACTTGGGAGATGATGAACTCCTCCGAGTTTCTCGGGCTTTGGATTGGCGTACGCCATTTTGCCAGAGTGGCCATCATTTCTTCGGACGTAGCAGAGTGACCGACGAATTGCTCGAACGTGTTCAGGTTGATCGGGAAATTCCAAAATCGACCGTCGCTGTAGGAGAGAATCGTGTAATCGACGGGTTGCCATTCCGTGAACTGGCTCAAGTAAGCCCGGACGCGATCGGAATTCGTGCGAAAATAATGAGGTCCATAGTAGTGGATTAATACACCGGCCGAATCAAAACCATCATAAGCGTTGCCGGCAATGTGCGGCCGCCGATCAATGACGAGAGCTCTTTTCCCAAGGACTCGCGCAAAACGTTCGGCCAGCACTGCGCCCGCGAATCCCGCTCCCACCACTAACAAATCGACTGAGATTTTCATGCCGGGGACATGAATACTTTTCGGCCCGGACCCGTTTCGAACTGACGAGTTGTCATTGATGTGACTGGAGTTTACACCGATATCAATCGACGGAGGGAAGCAAAATGATCAAGGTTCCCAAATGAAGCGGCCGATAATCCACCGCGCCAATTTGCTATTGGCATTTTAGTATTGGTCACCGTCAATTTGTTTGAATCCTCATGAGTCCTTCATTTTCTCTCTTCGATTTTGGCTGCTGGCTTGTGGTTTTTCTGTTCTCGTTAAGTGCACACGAAGCCGCTCATGCGTTCGCGGCTAAACGCCTCGGCGATGTCACCGCGTATCTCGGTGGACAAGCCACGCTCAATCCCGTGCCCCATATCAGAAGGGAGCCGTTTGGTATGCTGATCGTTCCGATTGCGTCGTATCTCTCTTCCGGATGGATGATTGGATGGGCCAGCGCGCCGTATAATTCTGCCTGGGCGGAACAGTATCCTAAGCGCGCAGCACTCATGGCCCTGGCGGGTCCGTCGGCCAATTTTGGCATCGCTTTGGTCAGCTGGTGCGGCTTGAAATTAGGTTTACTCGCCGGCATCTTTGTTCCAGGAGAAGGATGGCGTTTCACCGACACGGTCGTGGCGACCGAACCGGGAATCTGGACTGTGGTCGCGGTACTGCTGAGCGTTGGTTTCTTCCTCAATACGCTGCTCGGCGTTTTTAATCTGCTTCCGTTGCCTCCACTCGATGGTAGCGCTTTGCCGCTCTTTTTTCTGCACGACGAAATGGCTCGCGTTTATCAACGCTTCAGTCGAAGCGCGCTACCGGCACTCTTGGGTCTCGTCGTTGCCTGGCAATTCTTCCCACGGATATATCGGCCGGTCTACGCGTGGCTGGAGTCGACGTTGCGCTGACCCTCTGCTACGCGCTGGTGACATAGACAAAAATCCGTAGATGCGCCTTCGTGGACCTGGGCGAAAAGGGTTGCGATAGTGACTGGATCGGGAGGTGTCCGGCCACGCGCTCGAGTTTGGAAACCTATCGACCAAAAACCAATAACAGCTAGATCCGCCCTTCAGGTTCTGCTAACGCTAACCCTACTACCCTGGCGGCCATGCCATCGGTCTTCCTCCCAGCACATGAACGTGCAAATGAGGGACGCTTTCGCCGGCGTTTTTTCCGTTATTGATCACGATCCGGAAACCGCTTTCGCTCAAACCAAATTTATTAGCCAAGTCTCGAGAGACCAACAGCAATTTTCCTAGCAACGCTTGGTCACCGGGCGCGGCCTGGGCGATGCGCGGAATTACCCTTCTGGGGACCACCAGCAGATGAACAGGTGCTTGCGGATTATTGTCGTGGAAAGCCACGATTTCGTCGTCCTCGAACACCAGCTTTGCCGGGATTTCGCGGGCGATAATCTTTTCAAAGATCGTCATCGGATCGTTAATAGCACCTGCGGAGGCGCCTGGCCACGCTCCATCTGAGCTCGTATATATTCGACGATCTCGCTCCGCAATTGCGAGCAGCTACGACTCCAGGTCTTGGTTGATTGCAGATATCGGACGCATGGTTGTAAGCCATGCACGTTGATACTGGAGGCTCCTTCGCCAAATGCAGGTTGGATTCTTTCTTTTAAAAGATGAAAGAACGCCAACTCGTAACCAGGTCCAGCTTCATTTGCCAACTCGTAAAGTGAAATTTCATACGGAGGGTTCAATGTTTGATAATGGGTCGCGATCTCTCCATAACCGATCGCCTGGAGAACCGACCGCATGATCTCGTCGATTTGCTGGCGGGCAATGATGGGGGCCTCGTATTGCGTCGACAAAAAGCAGAGTGCGCTTTCGGCCACATGATCCGCTAGCCACCACTTAGTGTAGCCCGCTCGATCGGCCGCTCTTCGGAGGCAAATCGTTAACCAATCCGGGCGGATTGCTTGGACGCTGGAATCCTCCAGGCGAAGCATCGGCAAGAAGTTGGTCAGCGCAATCACGGTATGAATAACTCTGCTTGCTGTGCGTTTTTCTTGGCCTTTTTGCTTAGCGACTCGATCTCGCTGATGAACTCTCCAATATCCTGAAACTGTCGGTAAATCGATGCGTACCGGATATAGGCAACCTCATCCAGCGAGTGCAGCCGTTCCATGGCCCTGACTCCGATCTCGCGAGACGGCACTTCGTGATCAAAGGCTTGTTCTAACTCCTGAATGATCTCCTCAGCTACTCGCTCCAACGCGTCGTAACTCACCGGGCGTTTCTCGCAGGCCTTTATCATTCCTCCCAAAAGTTTCTGGCGATCAAACGGCTCAGGCCGGCCATCCCGCTTTATAACTCGCAGGTCACGCCGCTCGATTTCTTCGTAAGTCGTAAATCGATATTGGCATTTCAGACACTCTCGTCGTCGTCGAATAGCAGCTCCTCCTTTCGCCGAGCGAGAATCGATCACCTTATCTTCCAAATTACCGCATTTCGGACAACGCATCCAAAGTGGGATCAGTTAGCACCACAAGATATTGTGGTTTGTCCAGGGAAAAGTACAATGAAAAGTTTCGAATGTGCGAAACGCTCCTTCAAGGTGTGTGCCTTGAATCGAGTTTCAGTGCAGAAGCACGGGACACTGCGTACTAACGGCAGTTCAATGAGCTTGGTCGCGAGCTCGGTTTTCGAAACGCGTAAACTCTTTCAGGAAAGTGAGCGCAACATCGCCGGTCGGACCGTTGCGTTGCTTGGCAATGATTAATTCTGCTTCGCCTGCCTTTTCCTGTTTCGCATCTTCATCGGTCTCGTAATATTCCGAGCGAACAAGCAGACCGACTAAATCTGCATCCTGTTCGATCGACCCGGACTCACGAAGGTCGCTTAGTCGAGGGCGGCCTCCCTCTTTTGCTCGAGTGTCGGGCTGCCGGTTGAGCTGAGCGATTACGATGATCGGAATTTTCAACTCCTTAGCGAGTGATTTGATGCCGGCAGATATTTCTGAGATCTCGATCTGCCGATTGTCTTGCGCCCGCCGGCTAGTTGAACGGAGCAGTTGCAAATAATCGATGACCAGAAGCTGTATCTGGTGGGTCGCGGCGAGGCGACGGGCTTTTGCCCGGAGTTCTGCAATGGTCAAACCAGGAGTGTCATCAATGAAAAGCTTGGCTGTCGCTAGTCGAGAAGCTGCGGTGGTAAGATTAGGAAAGTCACGCTCGGATAGAAAACCGTTGCGCACGCGCTGCAGATTCACTTTAGCCCGAGAACAAAGCAATCTTTGCACGAGTTGCTGGCTGCTCATTTCCAGGCTGAAGACGGCGACCGGTTTACCCGCGTCGATCGCTACGTGTTCTGCAATGTTCATGGCCAAGGCGGTCTTGCCCATACTGGGACGCGCCGCGATGACCACCATTTCGGCTGGATGCAGCCCGCTGGTCATGCGATCGAATTCGGTAAAACCGGTTGGCAATCCTGTGACCGAACCCCGATTCTCGTAAATCTTCTCGATTTGTTCGATCGCTTCCATCACGAGATCCTTCGTGGGGACAACGTCGATCTTTACGTGATCGCCGGTGATCTCAAAAATTTGGCGCTCGGCGTCATCCAGCAGTGGCTCGACGTTCTCTTGGTCATCGTAGCAGCGGGTGGAAAGCGCGTTGCAGGCCAATATCAATCGGCGCAACAAATACTTCTCCCGAACAATATCGACGTAATAGCTCGCGTTCGCCGCTGTCGGCACGAACGTGTAGAGTTCATTGAGAAACTCAGGTCCGCCGATTTCCTCAAGGAAACCGCGATCCTTCAAAGTTTGCTTGAGCGAAATGAAATCAATCGGTTTGCTCTTATCGCTGAATTCGATGACGAGCTCATAGACGATCTTATGAGCGGGAGCGTAAAAAGCATTCGGATGCAGGCGCAGAATGCAGAGATCGCCAACCTCTCTTGGTGAAAGCACCAGCGAGCAGAGGACCCCTTTTTCCGCATCTTCGCTGTACGGAAGCGATCTCGGGACTTCTTTGCCCGGCGCGGTGTGAAGAACTTGTGAATAACCGCGTTTGTCTTCCGATTGGTACCTCCCTTGATTGCTCAAGGGGCTCTCAGCAGGTTTGACAAAACCTTGAGAACCTTTGGCCATTCGGAACTACCCGGCAGACTTTGTTTTTCGCCTCGGCCGCGACTTAGCGTCTGCTGCCTCTTCCACCTTGGCGGAACCGGTGGTGTGCACTTTGATGTCTAGCTTAAGAGCGGTAGTTACCGTTGCGTGCAACCGGATGGGGACCTCTAGCTCGCCCGATTCCTTGATTGGGCGGTCCAGCTGAATCCGATGGCGGTCAAGATCGATATTTGCCTCCGAGCGGAGCTTATCTTCTATATCTTTGGCGGTAACAGAGCCAAATGCTTTTCCGGTTTCACCCGTTTCCAGCACGAACTCCAGCTTCAGCTTGCTAATCTTGCGAGCCAGGTCTTCCGCTTCGTTCAGTTCTGTTGCTTCTCTTTCAGCGCGCTTGGCCTTGAGCAGGTTCAGCCGCTTAAGATTGGAGGGTGTTACCTCGTAGGCCTTGTCCGTCGGAATCAAGAAATTACGAGCATATCCGGGGCGGACACTAACGATGTCAGCTTCCGCGCCCAACCCAGGTACGTTTTCTTTTAGAATGATTTGAGTGGCAGCCATGATCTTCTTCGGAAAGGCAGGGGGAGACTCGTACTTGAGAATAAACCAGCTGTCAAGCTTGGGGCATGGGATACCCGGACGTGCGAAAAAAAGGCCGCCTCCCCTACGGGAGGCGGCCCAAAAAAAGATACTGAATTAGCTATACTCCAGGACCTCTTGAGGAATATCGATCGGTTTTTCCTTCTTGCTCAGAGCCCGACGTAACTTCGCCAGGGCAATATTCTGGAGCTGACGGATCCGCTCACGAGTGACGCCGAATTTTTTGCCCACTTCTTCGAGTGTTTTCGGTTTGCCGCCATCGAGTCCGAACCGCTGGAAAATAATCTTGCGTTCGCGATCGTCCAACACCTCGAGGAGTTCGCTGACCTCATCGCGCAAGTTCTTGTCCCGGAGCAACTCGAACGGCGTTTGAGCGTCTTCATCACCGACAATCTCGCCAAATTCGGTCGAGTCATCATCGCTGATCGGCGCGTCCAACGAAGCCGGACGAATCGACACGGTCTTCAATTGAGACACTTTGCCGCTCGAGATACCAATCTCTTCGGCCAATTCGTCGTCGGTCGGTTCCCGGCCGAGTTCCTCGCTCATTTGCAAAGAAACGCGCCGCATCTTGGAGATCTTGTCCACCAAGTGAACCGGCAGGCGGATCGTCTTGCTCTGGTTAGCCAAAGCTCGCTTGATCGACTGTTTGATCCACCAAGCGGCGTAGGTACTGAGCTTTCCGCCCTTTGCCGGATCGAATCGCTCGACCGCCTTCATCAACCCAATGTTGCCTTCCGATACCAAGTCTAACAAAGGCAAACCCAAATTCGCGTAATCGTGAGCAATTTTAACGACCAAACGGAGATTGGCCTTAATCATAAGCGCTCGCGCTTCTCGGTCGCCCTTTTTGATGCGCGCGGCCAAATCAATCTCCTCTTGCGGGGTAAGCAGCGGGATCTGCCCGATCTCCCGAAGGTAAATCTTAATGCCCGTATCTGAATCTTCACCAGCCATACATGCAGTTTCTAATTAATCGTCCTAATAGCCCTTTATTCTCACCACCACAGAGAGAACAAAATGTTAACCACCTTAAATAACCTGACTTTTGACAGCCACACCCTCCCTAGTGTTCAAGGAATTTAATGCTTACTGTCATTTTTCGTATTTTAATCCGCACAACAAGCTATCCGCGTTGCAGTTGGATCAGTTTTCGATAGAATCCATTCTTTACTGAATCTCTACCTTTCCCTATTCTTCCAAGCTTATACGCTTCCGTGGGCGATCCGAGAACGCTCAGTGCCGGGAAGCGGCCGCGCTCGGGGGATGCGCAGAAGCGAACAAGAAGTAAAACACTTAAGCCCTAAAACGTCAAACCGTTTTTTTGGCAAAACTAGTGAACTTTTCCCTCCCTCGGCAAGAGCCAAACCGGTTCGGCCTAAATTCAATTCTTCTTCAGCGATTTCCCTCCAAATCCTCGAACCGGGAGCAACCGGGCCGATGAGCAGATTGTAGCTCTCACGCTGAGAAGATAGGGCAAGGTCAAAGTTCATGGGTTTTAGAAAGCAGGGTGCGCCGTTAACAAAACTTCATAACAGTCTTCCTGAAGCCGAGACCAAAGTGACATGAATTCTATGCGATGCATTGACGGTCCCGCGCAAATCCCGGCCCTTATCCATTTTCATGCCGTTTCTTTTTCTAGGTCTACGACGGACGCGATTTGCGCTTTTTCCGCATTGCTCCTGCGGCCGACGCTGCTATCAATCCACAGGGTGCAGTAGGCAATCTGCCAAATTTTGCCTCCCTGAGAATTAAACTAGCAAACCCAACACAAACAATGCACAGTTAAACAACAACTGTTGCTTAAACAGCTACTGTCTATTATTTGTCCATCCTTATGACTGCACGTTCCATTCTATTTTGCACTCTGCTCGCTCTAACAGGCCTGAGCTCGGCCAAAGCCGATAACTACAAAATCGATCCCGTTCACTCTGCCATCATCTTCAAGGTGGGACATTTCGGAGTTGGACACGTTTACGGCCGTTTTGACACGTTCTCGGGTGATTTCGTGTATGACCCCAGCGATTCGAGCAAAGACTCGTTGAAAGTTGAGATCATTACCGACAGCGTCGACACCAATTTTCCGGATCGCGACAAGCACATCAAGAGTCCCGACTTCTTGAACAGCAAACAATTCCCAACCGCAACGTTCAAGAGCACGGCTGTAAAGAAAGTCGATGACAAGACCTACGCGGTCACGGGCGATTTCACCCTGCGCGGTATCACTAAACCGGTCACGCTCGCAGTACAGATAATTGGAACTGGAGCAGGGCCAAAAGGGGAAACGCGATTGGGCACAGAATCAACAGTGACACTTAAACGGAGTGACTTCGACGTGAAGGCCTTTCTGCCCGCCGTCACTGACGAAGTGGAGCTAATAATCGCGGCAGAAGGCGTCAAACAATAGGGCGAGGGGCAAGCAGGCGTCGATGGGCTCGTTGATCGGCCAGGGAATCGTCGGAGTGGCTCTGCCTGCACTCTTGGCGCTAATTCTCAACGGTCTCGTTCTGAAGGTCTCGGTTTTTGGCGAAAACCGCAAATGGTCGCTAATCGGGCTCATCATCGTTTGCTGCTTCGTTTTCAGCTATGGCGTCGTGTCTGGGGGTTTGGCCTTCCCTCCTCGCGAGGCGATCCACTGGCTTCCATATACCGCGGTCGGTGCGTTGCTTTGTGGCATTGTGCTGCAAGCCACAAGCGGCGTGGTCCAAAACGTCGTCCGCCTGGTCGCGGTTTTCGCCGGTGCTTTTACTATTCTTGAGTCGCAAATCTTCGGCCGCTGGTCCCCTCTCTTTTCCGTCGCCTGGCTGGCCGCCGTTACGCTTATTCTTTTCGCAACTTCGCGGCTCATCGAGCGCGCCGGCGCCTCGCGCAGCACGCCGACTGAGATGATCTTGGGAATAGCTCTCACCGTCTGCTTTGGCGGTATTGCTCTCTTCCTGAGTGGTTCCGCCGTCCTGGGCCACATCTCCGGAGCATTTGGTCTGGTCTTGGCCGGTCTAGCAGCTCTGACTATCCTCATGCCGCCAACGCGCTTAGGGCCGATCCTCCCTCTTATTTATGTGCTGGTGTTTGGAAATTTGCTGCTCAGCGGCTCGCTTTTCTCCGATTTGCCTTGGATATCGTCCGGGCTGCTCTGGATAGCCCCCTTCGGTGCCTTAATCGGCGGACCAACGCCCTCCGGTGCCAAAAATCGGATCGTACGACTACTTGTACGTGGACTGATCGTCCTTTTCGTAATTGGGCTGGCATTCGTTGCGCTCTTTTTAATCGCGCCGCCCGGAAACGAATATTAATGCACCGTTCAGCTGAAGATGGCTTCTAAATTCTAGATTCGGCGTTCTCACGCCGGCTTGTCCGCCATAGCTCGTCCCCTCAAAGCCAATATGCGAACAAGTTTGGCGGCGGCGGAAGGCGTAAGAGGACTCAGCCCAGGGTGGAGGCTTTGCGTAACCCTGGGGTGGATCCCAAAAAGCCCGATCGCTCTGAAGGAGCGCTGGAAATCGTTCGGCGACAAAGAATGCAACCGCGGAAAAAAAGACCGAACAGGAGTAAGCAAAGAAGATTCTTGAACAGAAGGTAGCAAAGGAAGCAAAGGCCTTCCACGTGAGGGTTCGGCCGAGCTCACGACTTCGGTTGCCGCATGTGATACCGAAAAGCCGAATGAACAACCCCGACGTGTCCCGGTCTGATTTGCTATCGGCTATTTGCTATTTGCTATTTGCTATTTGCTATCTGTCCCCCCGACCCATAGCAGATTTTGGCTATCGGGTCACCTCCGCCGTGTATTCCGGCTCACGATAGCCGGATGCAGCGCGGCCAATCCCGCTCGATGACCGCGCGAAAAACGCTATGGGAGAGTAGTTAGAAGCGCTGGAGGATGAATAAAACTATGATCGATCCGATAATCGATAGGATCAGCCCGGCTGGGTGGAACGGAGAGCCGTCTGAAGGTCTGGAAAAGATCCGAGCAATCAAACCGCCGACGATCGACCCAACTATCCCGACAAGAATCGTTGGTATCAGTCCCAAATGGACGTGCATGATCATTTTGCCGATGATTCCCGAGATAAGCCCAATAATGATGTACCAGAAAATGTGTAGCATAATTGAAAATACGATTGAATGGGGTTGCCCCAGATTTGCAAAGCCTAATCTGAAGCGGGGTTAACGGTCTTTCACTTTGACGCGCGCGAAGCATACCGGCCAAGCGGCGCATATGGGTAGGTTAGATCAAATGTAACAGGATCTTGGCAATACCCAAAACTACGATTGCTCCGATGATCGACATGAACAACCCGGCCGGGTGGAACGGACGCCCGTCCGCAGGTTTGGACCAGATGCGAGCAATCAAACCGCCGACGATCGATCCAACTATTCCAAGAAGAAGCGTTTCCCACCACTTCACATCAGGAACATGCATAATCCATTTCGCGATCCATCCGGAGATAAATCCGATGATGAGGTACCAGATGATATTTAACATAGCTGAAGATAAGTTTTTGAGCAGGTTAGGGGGCCCAGGTCGCCTTTGGGTGACGGTCCTGGGGAGGTATTCTTCGTCAATATGTTGTTAAGGTAGACGTCCTTGCAGAAACGACGCAGCCACTCAATCATGAAGATGTGCTCCTGCACAAGCCCGTTAGTTGGCCGGAAAAGGAAAATTTCTCCTCCGATCCGCGCCGGTGAGGCGACTAGCTGAGCACAAAAGTACAGAGAAACAGCCCTGAGGCTTTTTCCTCGTGCCTTTCGACGTGGGTTTGCAGAAGCTTCTCAAACATTTCCTTTTCCAGTCGTCGCACCAGCGGAAATGCTTCGATCAGATCCATGATGGCAGAGTGATACTCGAGAATTAAAAGTTGCGGACCCTCTACGAACTCCGAAAGACATCCCTCTTCGTCCCGGATTTTTGCCAAGCGGGCGGCCCGGGTCTTCAAGTCCCCTTCCTTGAGCCGTTCCGCGTACCCTTTCGTTTTTTCCCGGAAAAGGGCGACCAGCAATTTTTCGGGCGCATTCGGGCCATAGAGTTGACGCGCCGCCTGCAAAATTTTAATCGTCGCCGGATTGGCAGCGCTTGGAAAAAACGATGAAGCCTTTGGGGTCAAGCGATAGACAATTTCCGGGCGTCCAATCGGTTTGGGACGCCGTTTGGTATCGAGAAAGCCTTGCCGCTCGAGTTCTTCGCAGTGTTGCTTCACGCCCATGTAGCTCAGGTCTAACCGGCTAGCCAGCTCCCCGATCGCTAGGCCCTGAGTCTTCTTCAGTATGTGGACAATGCGGAGTCGCTGGGACCTGCCAAGTTCGCTAAATCGTCGGGTTGGTTTCCGCGATCTTCGCTTTCTAGTTTCCTGACTCATCAATTCGGACTAGCGGATCCGAACGTACTGGCCATTCGATCGCTATAGTCAACAGCGGGTTTTCTGCGATAGAGAAAGTCTCAAATAAGGGCGGCCGAAACCATTCCTGGCTTCGGCCGCCCGTGTAAGGAGAGATAGGGGGAACTGGTTACTTGCCAGTCTTAACGATAGAGTAGGTCTTTATACCTTTACGGTCCAGCAAAAGAAGCAGGCTCGCTTTCCCTTTTTGCTCGGACATTGCCTTCTGGAAAGCGTCCAGGTTGAGTACAACGGTTCGACCCACCTCCGTGATAACATCCCCCGGTTGGATATCAGCCACCGCAGCCGGACTATTTGGCACCACATCTGTTACCACTACCCCAGTATCGGATTTCAAAGCCAATTCCTGTTTCAACTCAGGGCTCACATCCTGCACTTCGACGCCAAACGAAGTGTTGCTAGTTTGCGGGGAGGGGGCAACGCTCGGCGCGACGGAAGCGTGCTCAGCCTCGGTCGGAAGCTCTTCTGTTTTGACCGGAAGAGTAATCTTCTTTCCGCTGCGCCAGATTCCCAGATTCACCTGATCGCCCACTTTTTTCTTTAAGATTTCCCGCTGAAGTTCCCTGGCCGAAGCTACCGGTACTCCGTCTACTTCCGTGATGACGTCCGCCGGCCGAAGCTCGCTTTTCGCGGCCGGAGTATCCGCTTGAATTGTCCGGATGACGACCCCTCTATCCACTCCTTTAAACAAGTCTCCCCGGTTTTGCTCCGTTAGCGATTCGATAATAATACCTAGCCATGGACGAACGATCCTTCCAGTGTTGATCAATTGATCGCTGACCTGTTTGGCGAGGTTGCTCGAAATGGCAAAACCGAGTCCGCGATTCAAGCCGTGGATCAAAGTATTCATGCCGACCACTTTGGCGTCGATATCGCAGAGCGGACCTCCGCTATTCCCAGGATTAATTGCTGCGTCCGTTTGGATATAATCCTCATACTTATCAGCCAAAAGCTCATTGCGGCCCTTCGCGCTTACCACTCCGGTCGTAAATGTGTACTCAAACTTATAAGGAGCACCGATTGCGCAGACGAGTTGCCCGACTTTGACCTCGTCGCTGTTGGCCAGCTCAACAATCGGTAAATTGGTCGCTTCGACCTTGATCACTGCGATATCCGTTCGGTCGTCGGAGCCGATAACCTTCCCGGGCAGGACGCGACCATCTTTGAACTTTACCTGAATCCGGTCAGCGCCATCGATTACGTGATTATTGGTCAGGATATATCCGTCCGCACGAATGACGAATCCGGAACCCTCGCTCTGGTCCGGTTGCTCGGTGCCTTCATCGCCTTTCGGGCCTTTGAAAAAGAAATCAAAGCCCTCAAATGGGTTGTTCGTGTTGCTGGAGGTCGCGGATTTCGCCACGTCGATCACCACCACTGTGGGTGACACGCGGTCGTAAACTTGTTCGAATGCCTCGTTGAGCTGATGTACGAGATCTTTACCCGTATTTGTCCCAGTGTTCTGCGCCGTTACCGAACCGGGAACAATGGCGGCCAACCCGCTCAGCGAAAGCAAGAGAGCGCGTGCAATGACGATCCTCATATTCAAAATTTAACCCACAGCATTTTACGAATTCGTCAGCCTTGGCTCGAGCTCGCGGTACAGGGAGTTGCCCATAGGAGATAAAACGATTTGCCTCCGAAACAAGAGGAAACTTTCCGTCTTCCCGTCCAATTGACAACCCAGATCAGCCATCTAAAGTGTACCAACTAGTCAACAAATCATGTATCATTTAGCTGAAACCGCTGACAAGCGGTTTGTCTCCCACGCGCCAGGTCACTGGCCCGAGGTCGATCCGGATCTCTGGAACGACTGGAAATGGCAACTCAAAAATCGGGTCACGACCATTGAACAGCTTGCTGGCAAGATCGACCTCGCCAACGAAGAGCGGGCCGGTGTGCTCTTCTCTGGAAGCAAGCTTGCTCTCGCGGTCACTCCTCATTTCTTCAATCTCATCGATCCAACCGATCTCAATTGTCCTATCCGGCGACAGGTCATTCCCCGAATCGAAGAATCGGTTCGAGCCCCACTCGAAATGGCCGATCCATGCGGCGAAGACAGCCACATGCCGGTACCGGGCTTGGTGCACCGATATCCAGATCGAGTTTTGTTCCTGGTCACTGACCGATGCGCTTCCTACTGCCGGTACTGCACAAGAAGCCGGGTCGTCAGCGGCGTCGGGGAACAAGAACTTCATACCGAATTTGAAGAGGTTTACCGTTATCTGGAGGCCCATACTGAGGTCCGCGACGTCCTTCTCTCCGGCGGAGACGCCCTTCTGTTTTCCGATGATAAATTGAAAGGAATTCTGCAGCGGCTCCGAGCAATCCCGCATATCGAGTTTTTACGGATTGGTACCCGCGTGCCGATCTTCTTACCCCAGCGGATTACGCCTGAACTGTGTCAGATGCTGCAACAGTTCCATCCGCTATGGATGAGCGTGCACGTCAATCATCCTCGCGAATTGACTCTGGAGGTCAAAGCGGGGCTCGAGCGCTTGGCAAACCATGGTATTCCTCTAGGCAACCAAAGCGTTCTGCTAAAAGGGGTAAACGACGATGTCGAAGTGATGCGGACTTTGGTGCACAAACTTTTGCGTTGCCGGGTCCGACCTTACTATCTCTATCAATGCGATCTGATCCATGGATCTGCCCACTTGCGCACCTCCGTCGCAAAAGGGATCGAGATCATTGAAGGGCTGCGCGGACATACCTCCGGGTACGCCATTCCTCAGTTTGTCATCGACGCCCCGGGCGGTGGAGGCAAGGTTCCGATCAATCCCGGTTACGTTCTGTATCACGATCAGGAGAAAGTCGTCATCCGGAATTATGAAGGGAAGATCTTCGAATATCCGGAGCAAGACCAACCCGTGACGTCGTTCCGGGTTCAGGAGCCGGTTGACGAGTTCCTTTTCTCTTAGCCGGTAGGTCCGGCTTCGCCGAAACGATTGTGAAAGGTGAGAAGTGATTGGTGAATGCCGGGAGATCTCTGCCGAGGATTTGCCAATAGGCATCCAACCCTCTCACTAATCACCAATCACCGATCACTGAGATACCCCCTGAGCTTTCAGCGCAGGGGAAAGCATGTCCCGACCAACCCCTTTTGCATTTAGCGCTAGATCCGGGCTAATCTGTTTCGATGGCGGGAATTGTTGTTCGACCGAGATCGCGAATTTTTCATGGCCATGATTGGGTCTATCAAACCGAAGTTCTAAAAGCCTTCGGCGACCCGGAGCCTGGTGAGGTGATTTCGCTTAAAGATGGCCGGGATCGACTGTTGGGGAGCGCAATTTATAATCCGCGATCGCAAATTGTCGCTCGCCGCTTTTCCCGTCAGCGCCAAGACCTCGATCTCGATTTCTTCATTCGGCGCATTCAGCAGGCCGCTACTTTCCGCAAAGAATGGGTGAATGACCGCAACCCCGGGCGGGTCGTCTGGAGCGAAAGTGATGGTCTGCCGGGAGTGATTATAGATCGTTACGGCTCCCATTTCGTATTGCAGACGCTGACCTTGGCGATGGACCAGCGCAAATCTCTCATCGGAGAGGCTCTCCGACAGCTATTTTCACCGGATTCACTTGTCGAACGTAACGACGTGCCAGTCCGCAAAGCCGAGGGCCTGCCTTTGGTCGCTGGGTTGCTTTTCGGCCAGGTCCCCGAAACGCTGGAAATCGATGTGGGAGGCACGCGGTTTCAGATCAATCTGCAAAGCGGGCAAAAGACGGGCTTCTATTTAGATCAGATTGATAATTATGCCGAGGTCGCCCGATTAGCGGTCGGGAAGCGCGTGCTCGATTGTTTTTCCAACCAGGGCGCTTTTGCCCTCGCCTGTGCCCGAGCTGGCGCAGCCAGTCTTACAACCGTGGAGAGCAACGAATCTCTTACCAAGGCGATAGAGCAAAATGCTCGCTTAAACGGCGTTCAAATTGACGCGCGAAGCGCAAATGTTTTTGACTTTCTCACTGAGCAAATTGAGCGGGAGTCGCGGTACGATCTTATCGTTCTCGATCCTCCATCGTTTGCTAAGTCGCGCGACGCTCTGAGTAGTGCCTGGCGTGGTTACAAAGAGATTCATCTGCGCGCGCTGCAGCTCCTTTCCGAGGAGGGGTTACTTGTCACCTTTTCCTGTTCGCATCACGTGACTCGGCAGATGCTGCTGGAGGTTGTCGTCGGAGCGAGCGTGGACGCTAAACGGCATCTACGAATGATAAAGTCCCTCGGGCAACCGCTTGATCATCCGATCTTAGCACATCTGCCTGAGACCGAATATTTGAAGGGATTTATTTTCCAGCGACTACCGGGCAGGTAAAAGTGGCCGGTAGCCAAGGGGAGAACTGAGGTGTATCGCCGTAACGCGCTTCATCTTGCTATTCAATAGGCCGTCAGGCCTTATTTGCTATCTGCTATTTGCTATTTGTCATCTGTCATTTGTGATTCGCTTCGACCGGGAGGAGGACCGAAAGAAATCGTGGAGCCATCAAAATGCATTTAATCGACGACCGCAACAAACTATGATAGGAAGTTGTCAAGCAGCTTTCAGTTGCAGCCAGTTCGGGTTGCAGGAATGATGAAGGCGCGATGTCGGACAGCATGAAAGAGCCGTTTCTCGATCTCCGCGGAGGCGAAAATTCATCTTCGGACGAGCTCGATTCTCAGGTACAGCGAGCCCAAGAGCAGTTGCTGCAGCTCAAGCGGCAACAGGAGGCGATCGAGAAACAAAAGCGAGAACTTGAAGAGTTAAGTCGCAAGCAGGATGAGCTGGAAAAGGGCCGCGCCGAGATGGTCGAGAAGCTCAGCCGGTCCCTGGTTGTGATTGAGCGCCAGACCTACGATGCCGAGAAACGAGTCGAACAACTCAAATCTTCGTCTCTGGCCTTTTCGCAACACCTCCGGGTACTCGAGCGCATCGACCCGAAAGCTTGGACTAACGACGATCTTCACAAAGAGCTGAGCAAAGCATTGAGTTCGGTCGACGATGCTCGGGCCGAATACGGTAAATCGATTACGAAAATAAATGCGGGATCCGAAGACGAAGTCATCGACCCGCATGCATCAACCGAATACGGCGAATACGTGGCCGGTGAAGAAACCAGTTTCGTAGCATGGTTTAAGCGGGGATTGGCATTTACTTTGCCGCTTATTCTCTTTGGCCTGATTGCGCTAGTTGCCTTTATCGTGTTTCACTTTGTGGTGTCGAAGTGATGACCCGCAAACGCTTATCCGCGTCTCCCATCAAAGCCAAAAGGGAGGAGTTGGCTAAACAAGAAGCCGATCTTCGCCGGCAAATGGAAAATCTGGAGCAGCTCATTGCAGATGCTCCAAAGCTGGCGGAGGCCGAACTCGAACGTCAGCGCCAGGAGCAGATCGCGCGAGCTTCGGTGCGAAGGAGTCCACTCGACTCCCCCGATATCCTGGAGGATGTGCGCCACGACGCGGAATTGTTTTCGGAACGGCGACGACGACCTCGGCGGGCTCAGCGAAGAGCGGCGCGCATGCGCTTGGTAGCGCTGGTCCTGACGATAATGATTCTGGGCGCCCTGGTTGTTTTTCTGGCGATCCAATTGGTCAACCGGCTGTGATCGGTAGGGCCGAGCTCCCGCTCGGCCGTAGCCTGATCCCGCCGTCGCTTCGCTGCGCGCCATATAAGTCACACGCGACCCATAAGTCACATACGACCCATAAGTCACATACGACCCATAAGTCACATGCGACCCATAGTCCTAGGGCCCCCCAAATAGCTCGGTGAATGGTATGAGATCTCTGTCGAGGATTTGCCGATAGGCATCCACCACCTCTCACAACACGCTCCCGGGGACGAAGGAGGGAGCATCGGCCTACGACGTTAACAATTTGTACGCCCCAATTTTTCGCTGTACTGATCACCAGGAATGAGCTCCACGAAATTTGACGTTCAGTATGTAGCCGAGCTAGCTCGGATTAAGCTGACTCCAGCCGAGATCAATACCTTTCAATCTCAACTCGCGCACGTCCTGGAACATGTCGAAAAACTAAATCAGCTCGACCTGACGAACGTGGAGCCGACCGCACATAGTTTTCCGATTTACAATGTGTTCCGCGAAGATCAGCTGCAACCGTGTTTGCCGCGTGATCTGGCTTTGGCGAATGCGCCGCGTCAGGCGCATGGGCTTTTTATCGTGACCAAAGTCGTGGAGTAGAGCTGTGGAAATCACGTCACTCACACTTCACGAAACTCGCGAACTACTGAAGTCGAAAAAAGTCTCTCCTCGCGAGGTGATCGAAGCGCTTTGCACGCGGATCGAAGAAGTCGATTCGAAAATCCACGGATACTTATCTTATGACCCTGAGAAAGCGATTGCCGACGCCACCAAGGCGGATGTCAGTTTGCCTTTGGGCGGCGTACCGATTGCGATTAAGGACGTAATCAATGTCGCTGGCCATCCGTGCGGTTGCGCGTCGAAAATCCTGCAAGGCTATATCGCTCCTTACGACGCCACGGTCATTAGCCGTCTTAGGGCGGCTGGGGCAATTCCGTTTGGACGCACCAACATGGATGAATTTGCCATGGGATCTTCCACCGAAAACTCGGCTTTTGGACCCAGCAGAAATCCTTGGGACACCGAGAGAATTCCAGGTGGATCTAGTGGCGGCTCAGCAGCTGTCGTTGCCGCGGACGAGGCTTTCGCAGCGCTTGGCTCCGACACGGGGGGATCAATTCGTCAGCCGGCGGCTCTTTGCGGCTCTGTCGGGCTCAAACCGACCTACGGGCGCGTTTCTCGATTCGGCTTAGTGGCCTTCGCCTCCTCCCTCGACCAGATCGGTCCACTCACCAAAGATGTCGAGGATGCGGCTCTATTAATGAATGTGATCGCGGGCGGTGACCCGGCCGATTCAACCTGCCTGGATCATTCTGTCCCGGATTACACCGCTCAGTTAGGGAAAGGCGTTAAAGGACTTCGCCTTGGACTGCCCAAGGAATACTTCATCGAGGGTCTCGACCCTGAGGTTGAGCAGCGGGTGCGCGAGGCGGTGCAGCACCTGGAAAAGCTCGGCGCGAAAGTAGTGGATATTTCACTCCCTCACACCGAACACGCGCTCAGCACTTATTATCTGATCGCTCCGGCAGAAGCATCGGCCAACTTGGCGCGATTTGATGGAGTGCGTTACGGATTTCGCGCCAGCGAAATCAATGGCTTGCTTGACCATTACGGTAAGACCCGAGAGGAGGGTTTCGGTCCGGAGGTGAAGCGCAGGATCATCCTCGGGACATATGCTCTTAGCTCCGGGTATTACGACGCCTTTTACCTCAAAGCCCAAAAGGTGAGGACCTTAATTCGTCGCGATTTCAGCGATGCTTTTGCCCAGGTTGACGCAATCGTTTGCCCGACTTCGCCGACCCCTGCATTCAAGCTGGGAGAACGCACGGCCGATCCGCTCAGTATGTATTTGGCAGACATCTTTACCCTGGCGGCGAACATGGCCGGAATTTGTGGAGTTAGCATCCCCTGCGGATTTGCGACCTCTGGGGAAAAGCAACTTCCGGTTGGTTTGCAGATCTTGGGGAAAGCCCTTGATGAAGCCACTATCTTACGTGTTGCCCACGCCTATGAGCAAAATACCGAGTGGCACCGGCTGAAACCGAAGCTTTGACGGTAGAGACACGCTCCCGCGTGTCCGTTTCGTAACGGTGTAGCCTGACCTTTGTTTTTGTTCTTGTTCTGGTCGCGGTCGTTGTGCTTGCGCGTCTCGGACAAGGCGGCAGCAGGATGCTGGTGAGAGAGGAGAAAATGTCGGCCGCCTCTGCCGGGTGCCGCCCAGACAGGCTCAGAAGTACTCGGCACGATGTTAGAGGGACGTCAGGAGATGACGCCCCGAGGGCGACGCTCGTGAGCCGTTTTGTGATTCGAGTCAGGAGCCCTTGAAGGCCACGCTCGCATTGCCACTCGGCAAATCGCCAGAAGTTGTTTTCGCGATGCGCCATCACGCGCCTGGACAGCCATCCCGCGAATAACGGTGTCGAAGTAGGCAGCGAGTTCTTTAACGTTTGTTCCCGGGGGAAGATCACCGTCAGAAATTCCCTTTCGCAGCCGCCTGGCCAATGCCTGCTCGAAAAGCTTGCGCAAGCTTTTGGTGAAATCGGCCACCGATCGCAAATGCGGCGGAAGATGCGTGCCCGCTAACGAAATCATACAGCCGGCGGGAGATGCGTCATTCGTGAAGAATGCGGCTGCTTCTTCGATGAGCGCCTCGAAAGCGGCGCGGGTGTCCCGATGACTTGAGAAGCCGCGCAAATAGCTTGAGGACACGTTCAAATAATAATCAACAGCTTCTCGGTACAACTGCTCTTTGCTGCCGAACTCGTGATAGAAGCTCGACGGGCTTAGCTTCATCGCCCCGATCAGATCATCGAAGGTGGTTCCTTCGTACCCACGATCCCAGAAAAGCACCATCGCCTGCTGGATGGCAGCAGTTCGGTCGAACAATCTGGGTCGCCCTCGTCCACGCTTCACAGACTTCGTCTGTTTCGACTCCGACATGGAAATTTCTATTAAATGCCTTTCTGTCCTACCCAAGAAGATAATGCCAGACGTTCTTCGGTCCACTATTCCCGGGCTCGGCAGGCGGATCGGAGACAAAGCCCGTCCGATCTAGTGGCTCTCCACGTTGAACTAGCGGTCGTGCCAGACGAGACGAACGACCTTTGACGCGGTGTTGGATTTTTTTTGACATCGCCAAGATTCGAGCCACAGTCATTTATGGAGCTATCGCTCCAATAATCGACTTTATACTGTGAGACCTAAACCTGGAGATAGACATGATTAAGTCCCCGACGATCCTAACCCCCGCCTCGGCCCAGGCCGAGGACGCCCGTCAAGCCGGCGCGGAACTCTTAAACGGCAATGGCTTCTATCGCTTCAAGATCGGCGACCTCCAGGCGACCGTGATCGGGGATGGTTATCTGGAGATTCCGGTCGGGCCTATCTTTGCCATAAACGCCACCGAAGCTGAACTCGCTCCGGTGTTGGCGGCAAACTTCATGCCGCCGGTGATCCAGGTTACAAACAATGTATTGGTAGTCGACACAGGACGGGAGCGTATCCTTGTCGATACCGGTTTTGGTGAGATACTCGGCCCGTCCTTCGGAAACTTTCCCAGGATCGAGGCGAACCTGTGCCGGGCCGGAATGGCGCCGGAGAGCATAGATTTGGTCGTGGCGTCGCACGGTCACATGGACCATATCGGCGGCTTGGTGACGAAATCGGGCGCGCTGGCGTTTCCGAAGGCTCAGTTTGTCTTTGTTGATACGGAATGGAACTACTGGACCGGCAGCCGATTCGAAAGCGAGGTCAACAGTTCGATGCTGCCCGACCCGTTCAAGAAAGGTACAATTTGGGCAGCTCGAGAGAACCTGCCGCTGGTCGCCGAACGATCGCGGTTCGTGAAGCAAGGCGGCGAAATCACGAGCGGCGTGAACTATATTGCAGCGCCGGGACATTCGCCGTTCCATGCTGCAATCTTGTTTACGTCGGGCAAGGAGCAGTTCATGCATATGGGTGACATCGCCCATAACCCAGTGACGAGCTTGCAGTGCCCAGACTGGACGCCCGCCTTAGACTACGAACCCGCGCAGGCGATCAAGTCGCGCAAGGCCATTCTGGACCGCGTCGCGACCGATCGGGTCATGGCGATGGGTTTTCATTTTCCGTTCCCGGCTATTGGACATGTTGTCCGACACAACATGGCATATCGCTGGGAGGCTACTCCCTGGGCCTGGTAGCGAGTGGATCACATCTCTCCGGAGGCACGCGATGTCTACCAAGCAGGAGCACTTCAAAATCGCCATCCTGGACGACTACCAGCACGTCGCTCTTTCGCTCGCGGACTGGTCGGTGCTGGATGCGCGGGCAACCGTCACCGTATTTAAAGACCATCTCGCTGACTCCGACGCTGTAGTCGAGCGCCTGCAGCCGTTCGACGTCGTCTGCGTGATGCGCGAGCGCACGCCGATGACGCGTTCCATCATCGAGCGCTTGCCCAAGCTCCGCCTGATCGCCTCGACGGCGCCCCGGAATGCCTCGATCGATCTCAAGGCTGCAGAAGAGCGCGGCGTGCAGGTCGTTCATACGGGCTACACCTCGGCACCGACGATCGAACTGACGTGGGCACTTATCCTGGGCAGTGGCCGCAATCTCGTCGCCGAGAACGCATCGCTGCGCAGCGGCGGTTGGCAGCGGTTCATCGGGGACGACATGGCCGCGCGAACGTTGGGCGTTCTCGGTCTCGGCAATGTCGGCGGCGCCGTCGCGCAAATCGGCAAGGCATTCGGGATGAATGTGATTGCCTGGAGTCAGAATCTGACGGCCGAGCGCGCAGCGGAGGTGAGCGCCGAGTTGGTCTCCAAGGAGGAATTGTTCAGGCGGGCGGATGTCGTCTCCGTCCATGTCGTCCTCAGCGGTCGGACGCGCGGTCTCGTCGGCGCCCCTGAACTCGCGATCATGAAACCCACAGCCCGCCTGGTGAACACGTCTCGCGACCGATCGTGGTCGAGGCGGATCTAATTGCCGCGCTCAAAGCCCAGAAGATCGCCGGTGCTGCCATCGATGTCTTTGACCAGGAGCCGTTGCCGCTCGACCATCCGTTCCGCACGTTGGCGAACCTGCTGGCCACGCCACACATTGGCTACGTCTCGCGCGGCCTTTACACCCGCTTCTATCAGGACACGGTCGAGAACGTCCGCCGTTGGCTGGACGGCCAGGCAACGGGCTGACGTGGCCTGCAGGCAGCCCCAGGAAGGAGAACATCAGGATCAAATGACAATAGTAATCGACATTGTGACAAATGGCAGGTCAGGTGCCCCCCGCCTCGCCCTCTACCCCAATCGGATCAATCCGGGATCGCCGTGGGGCGGCGCCCTTGCCGCGAAAAGCGCAACTTGAAAGGAGTCTCATCCATGAAAGCCATCCAGTATCGCGCCTACGGCGGTTATGCGGAGAACAGGTTCGTTGATCTTCCGGCACCGGCTGCGAACGACGGTCAAGTACTCGTGCGGATGCACACGGTCGGGATCAATCCGCTGGATAACACCTTTCGCTCCGGCCACCATTATGCTGCCACGCCTGAGAATTTGCCGCGGGTTGGCGGTCAGATGGGGGCGGGTATAGTGGTGGAGACAAAGAGCCCCAGCTTCAAAGTCGGTGACCGCGTGTTCGTCACCGGGCCTGGCTTCGGCATTATTGCCGACGGCATTTGGCGAGAACTGGTCGCTGCACCCGCCGCGGGCCTGATGCCAATCCCCCCGCATATCGACGATGATCACGCTGCTGCCTTCCTCGCCGGTGCGGGCTATCTGACGGGGTATCTCGTGCTGACGGAGTTTGTTGCCTTCAAACCCGGGCAAAGCGTGCTTGCTCCCGGTATAGGTGGCGCGGTGGGTATGGAGAGTGTGCAGATTGCGCGCAAGCTCGGTGCATCGCTCGCAATTTCCACCGCCAGCACTAGCGCGAAAGCGGAGAAGGCGCATGCTGGCGGCTACGAGCACGTCATCGACCTCTCGCGCGAGAGCCTGCGAGATGGCGTGATGCGGCTGACCGGGGGCAGGGGTGTGGACGTCATCATCAATGGCGTGGGCGGAAAGCTCACGGGCGAGGCGCTTGGTTGCCTGCTTCCGGGGGGGACGTATGCGGTGGTTGGCTACTCTGGCGGTCGCGAGGCGAGCGTCAACCTCACCGACATCATCTGGAAGGCGGCCAAGGTACGTGGCTTCACTTTTAGGGCCTTTGCGCCGGAGACGCTGGCCGCAGCGCAGAAGACAGTCATCGGCTATCTGTCCGAAGCTGCGATCCAGCCAACCATCGCCAAAGTGTTTCCGCTCTCCGATGCGGCGGATGCGGTTCGCCACCTGATCGAGGACCGGCCGTTTGGCCGCGTGCTGATGCGGGTGGGGGACTGAGGCCAGGATGCAAGACGCATCCGCGGGCGTCGTGCATTCGTAGCGAAGCTGAACTAGGAAAAACAGGAGCGGTCGCCAATGGGGGTCACTCCTCCGTTTGTAAAAAATTGTACGCTAACTGGTTCCTGACGTTCAGCCGCGCTACTTCCGGTTAGCCGACAAACTGGAAGTCAAGTGATGAGAAGTGCGTTTCTGGTTACTAATTCCGTTGAATTCAAATCAACTGAGTTGATATCAGCGTGTCGGAAATGCGTCGCCGAACGAGGCTGGCTTGTCCGCCCTAGATTGTGGGTTTGGGGGACGAAGGAGGAAGCATCAGGCTACGGCCTATTCTTCTGCGTTTTCCGAGTTCCCTAATTTGGCCAGGACCCCGAAATCTTCCAGCGTCGTCGTGTCGCCTGTGACTTGACCGCCCGCGGCTAACTCTTTGAGGAGCCGCCGCATAATTTTGCCGCTTCGCGTCTTCGGCAATGCCTCGGCAAAACGGATATCGTCCGGCTTAGCGATTGCGCCGATGACGGTACCGACATGCTGCCGAAGCTTGTCCCGCAACTCTGGCGATGCCGATTCTCCCTGTTTGAGTGTGACGAAACAGACTACTGCTTGTCCCTTGATCTCGTCGGGCCGACCTACCGCAGCCGCCTCCGCGACAGAGGAGTGACTTACCAATGCGCTTTCGATCTCCGAGGTACCGAGCCGATGGCCAGCGACATTCAAAACGTCGTCGATCCGGCCGACGATCCAAAAATATCCGTCCTTATCGCGGCGGGCTCCATCCCCGGTCAAATACATCCCTTTATATTCGCTCCAATAGGTCTTCACGTAGCGCTCTTTGTCACCCCAAATGGTTCTCAACATCGAGGGCCACGGCTTACGGATGATTAGTTTTCCACCTCGATCGGTTTCGACTTCCTTACCATTTTCGTCGACAACGGCCGCATCAATTCCGAAAAACGGGAGCGTTGCCGTACCCGGTTTGCACGGTATTGCACCGGGTAAAGGGGTAATCATGATTGCGCCAGTCTCCGTTTGCCACCACGTATCCACGATCGGGCAACGACCGCCGCCAATTACCGTGTGATACCACATCCACGCTTCCGGATTGATCGGCTCGCCGACGGTCCCGAGCAGCCGCAGTGAAGAAAGGTCGTGGCGGTTCGGATATTCGTCTCCGGCCCGGATAAACGCACGAATAGCCGTCGGTGCAGTGTAGAAGACATTGACCCCGTGGTCCGCGATTAGTTTCCAAAAACGATCCGGTTCCGGCCAATTTGGAGCGCCTTCATACATTAAAACTGTCGCTCCGTTGCTCAGTGGACCGTACACCACGTAGCTGTGGCCGGTAATCCAACCAACGTCGGCCGTGCACCAGAAAACGTCTTCTTCGCGCAAATCAAAAACATATTTCGTAGTGATCGTAGTACCGAGAAGATACCCGGCGGTGGTGTGGAGGATTCCTTTTGGCTTACCGGTCGAGCCGCTGGTGTACAGAATAAAAAGCGGGTGCTCAGAATCGACATATTCAGGCTCGCAATGCGGTTCGACGTTCTCCATTTCTTGGTGCCACCAAAAATCTCGTCCCTCCTTCATGGAGATTTCGTTGTTGGCCCGCCGAAATACGATAACCCTTTCGATCTGTTCGTTATCGGTTAACGCTTCATCGACGTTCTTTTTGAGGGAGACGATACCGCCGCGCCGAAAACCACCATCGGCCGTGATGACCATTTTGGCCTGGCTATCGTTGATGCGATCCCTGATAGCTGCAGAACTGAAGCCCCCGAAAACGACCGAATGGATTGCTCCAATCCGAGCGCAAGCGAGCATCGCGATTGCCACCTCCGGGCATAGCGGCATGTAAATAAGAATCCGATCGCCCTTCTTTATCTGGCTTCTCCGCAGAACGTTCGCGAATTTACAAACTTCCCGGTGAAGCTGGTTGTAGGTCAGGGTCCGTTTCTCTCCCGGTTCTCCTTCCCAGATGATGGCCGCCTTATTGCGCCGCGGTCCTTCCAGATGCCGATCCAGGCAGTTTTCCGAAACGTTGAGCTTACCTCCGACGAACCACTGGGCGAACGGAGCATTCCACTTCAGAACATCGTCCCACTTTTTGTGCCAGACCAGTAGCTCCTCGGCTTGCTGGCCCCAAAACTTTTCCGGGTTCTTGATCGATTTTCGGTAAAGCTCTTCGTATTCGTCAAAATCGGAGATCAAGGCACGCTTCGCAAAAGATTTGGAAGGTTTGAAAACCCGATTCTCGACGAGATGAGATTCGATGTGGTTGCTCATGGGAGGATTCAATGTTTGCTCTATAACATTCGATTATCAGAAACTTACTTTGCGTACCTAATAAACCGAGAGCTCGCCAAGTGCCAGCCTGCCGTCTCCCGTATAAGAACGATGTTACATAGTGCCTGATCCCTGAGCCAAAGATCGGAGCTGCTTCCCACTTCGCCAATTTGTCGGTCATAGTCGAGTTGGCGGGGGACAGCGTTGGACTTGGGCAGCTTCCCGGAATACGCCAGATTGGCGGCGCACGAGGACGGTAGCGCTAGACCTGGATGACCGGAAGCGGATAACGAAGCCGAAGTTCCTGGTCTAACATGATCTCTACGTGGTGCAGCCCATATTGTTGGAATCGCACTCCCGTGAATAAATTGACATTCGTTACGTGTCCCTCCAGCTCCTTTAGTTCAAAATCGATCTGCGACTCGGCCAACACCTGCTGCTCATCAGCCCCCAGGATTCGCGCCACCTGCCGGAAATGTCCGATCCCGCCGCACCATCGCGTCCAGACGCAAATCTTGAGCAAAGCGACCGGCAAGACACGCGCTGGGATCAGGTTGACGATTCCAACCAGCGTTTGCATGCCGTTCACCTCTTGTCGAACATCTTCGCAGACAACGGACGCTTGCAAATCGGGCAAGACGCTCTCGGGTTCCATAAATGAGCAATTTCACTCCGCCCAGGCGAAACCAGAAAGCCATCCGCCATCTTGGTCTGTAACCAATCGTTCAGCGATTCGCTGCCAAGCGGTCCAGTTTAACATCGGTGCACCAATTCCATGGTTTGGTGCGTTAGTGCCTCCCATTTACGAGACGATGCACTAGGACCCCGATTTTTACCAAGATTCCTTTCAATGCGAGATCGGCAAGGTTGAAACCGCTAGACTGCCGCTTCGCCGCGCTCGTCGGTTCGGATCCGAATGACTTCGTCGATGGATATCACGAACACTTTACCGTCTCCGATCTTCCCGGTTCGCGCAGTTTGGACGATAGTTTCTACCGCACGGCGGACTCGGTCGTCGGGAACCACGATTTCAAATTTCACTTTCGGTAGGAAATCGACGGTGTATTCACTACCGCGATAAATTTCGGTGTGGCCTTTTTGGCGGCCAAATCCCTTTACTTCGCTGACGGTCATCCCCTCTATCCCAATTTCCGTTAGGGCTTCTTTCACATCTTCCATCTTAAAGGGCTTGATGATCGCCTCAATTTTCTTCATGACCGCTTCAAATTGGGGTAGCGGTCGCGAAAATGCAAGAATAGCAGGAGAAGAACTTTAGCCCTCATCAAGGGCTGAGAATGCTGCCTGCTGGCAATAGCCTAGATTTGGGATCCCATGCTTAAACGCTGAATCACGGCTGGAAGAAGCTCGTGCTCCGCCGATTGAATGCGGGCATGCAGCGACTCGGCCGTATCGCCGGGCAAAACAGGAACAGTTCGCCGATCTATGATCTCGCCAGTATCTACGCCAGCTTCGACGTAGTGCACCGTACAACCTGTTACCGCTACACCGGCCGCCAGAGCCTGTTTCCAAGCTTCCAGACCAGGGAAATCTGGTAGTAACGACGGATGAATGTTGATTATCGCCCGCGGAAACGCGTTTAGCAGAGGCTGTTTCACGACTCGCATGAAGCCGGCCAGCACCACCACTTCAACGTTTGCTTCCTGTAATAGGCGGACAATATCCTGCTCTACTTCTTCGGCTAGCTTTGTCCGGTATTTCCCGGGATGCACGTAGAGTGCTGGAATCTGAAAATCGCGGGCATACGAAAGAATCCCGGCGTCCGGAACGTCCGAGATAACGATCCGTACCTCGGCATCCAACCGGCCGTCGTTTATTTGCTCGACGATGGCTCGAAAATTGGAGCCTTTACCAGATCCGAGCACTCCCAGCCGAAGTCGCTTTTTCATTTTTCTTGGATAGCCCGCAGCACCGCCGTCGTCGACTTGCCCGGCACCAAAGGAAGGAGTTTTATTTCCGTGCCGACTTCCCGCAACGCACCGAGTTCTTCCGGATTCAAGGAATCGATCGTGTAGTCTCCTCCCTTTGTATAGATATGCGGTCGCAGCTCTTTGATCAATCGAGTGGCTCTAGGGTCGCTAAAAATTATTACATGATCAACCGCGGCTAATGCCGCCAGAACCTCTGCCCGATCGATCTCGCTGTTAACCGGCCTATTGGATCCCTTAATCGCCCGAACCGACTGATCGCTGTTGAGTCCCACCACCAGCACTCCCCCCAATTTCTTGGCCGCCTGCAGATAGCGGATATGACCAACATGAAGAATATCAAAGCAACCGTTGGTGAAGATTATGGAATCCGGCGCGTAGTTTTCACGCAGGGTCGTTGCCGCGGATTCTGGCAATATTTTACGCATGCCGTTTGAAATTTGCAGTAGCAGCTTACCAAAGTAAGTCTATACCAATTATATCATGCTAGATCCCCGTTACGAACGCCTGGCAGAGGTGTTGATTGATTTTTCCACCCGGCTCCAAAAAGGAGAGAAGGTGCTTATCGACTCCTTTGATACCCCCCCAGAGATGGTTGCTTCTCTGATTCGAAGAGCGCGCGCTAGAGAGGCAGTCCCTCTGATCAATTTGCAGAGCAACTTTATCAACCGTGAATTACTGCGTGGGGCTGAAGAGGAGCAATATCGGCTCATCGCCGAGTATGAGATGGTGAGAATGCAGGCGGTGGATGCTTACATTGCTCTCCGCGGGAGCAACAACATCACCGAGCATTCCGATGTTCCTCCGGACCGAATGCAGCTCGCCTTGAAATTGCTCAAACCGGTCTTGGAACAGCGAGTGAACAAGACAAAGTGGGTGGTACTGCGCTGGCCGACCCCTGCCATGGCGCAAATGGCCGGCATGAGCACCGAAGCCTTCGAAGATTTTTTCTTCCGAGTCTGTACGCTCGACTACTCCAAGATGGAGAGCGCCATGAAACCGCTAAAAGACTTGATGGACCATACTGACCGTGTTCGTATCACCGGTCCGGGCACCGATCTGCGGTTTACCATTCACGGGATTCCGACCATAGCCTGCAGTGGCGAACACAACATCCCGGACGGCGAGATTTTCACCTGTCCGGTGAGGGATTCGGTCGAAGGTCACGTTCAGTTTAACGCTCCGACCATTTATCAAGGTTCAGCTTTTGATTCGGTGCGGTTAAGGTTTAGGAATGGGAAAGTCGTTGAAGCTTCTGGCAACAACTCTAAACGAATAAACGAGATCCTCGATTCGGATGAGGGAGCGCGCTACGTAGGGGAATTTGCTCTCGGGTTCAACCCCTACATTCTGGAGCCAATGCGCGATATCCTTTTCGACGAAAAGATCGCCGGCTCATTTCATTTCACGCCGGGCCAAGCGTACGAGAACGCCGACAACGGCAACCGAAGCCAAGTCCATTGGGACTTAGTTGCGATTCAGCGTCCCGAATACGGTGGCGGCGAAATCTATTTTGATGATCAGCTCATCCGTAAGGATGGCATGTTTGTGCAGAAAGAGCTGAAAGGGCTCAATCCCGAGCACTTGGTAAGTTAAGGATTTTCGCCCACGACGGGGAGCATTCTTGGTGGTCTTCTGAAACTAGCCACAAAGAACGCAGGGAAAGTACCTCTTTGCTTCCTTTGCTACCTTCTGTTCAAAAGTCTTTGCTGACTTCTGTTTCGGTCTTTCTTCCAGGTTTCGCGCTTTGTTGCCGAACGATTTCTTGCGCTCCTACGGAGCCATCCCGGTTTTGGGATCAGGGTTACGCAAAGCCCTGTGAATAGTGAACGGGTGAACGGTCTGGGGTGAAAGTTGAACCCGCGAGAAGAAAGAATGAAACCGTGGAAGAAAGAAGGAACAGAAGTCAGCCAAGAAGATTTTTTGAACAGAAGGTAGCAAAGGCCTTCGACCTGAGCTCAGCCAAACGGTGGAATTTAGCAACCGCGAATGGACGCCGAATAGCTTCCCTCATTGGCTATCTGCTATTTGCTATTTGTCATTCGCTTCGACCGACCCCGGAAGCAGCTTTTGGAATGCAGAGTTTTTGGAAAGCGCGGGATTCAGCCGCAACAGCTCTGCCCGGAGCTGCTTACCTAAGCGTTCGATCGCGTGGACAAAGCGCGAATGATCTACCTCACCTTGCCCGGGTGAATAACTGGACGTGACGATCACATGGTCGTTGTGCCTGGAAAATCGTAGCCACGACTCCGATTCGGTGAATTCAAATGTCTCGGTCCGGCCAGGCTGCTGGAGTTCCTTGGCGATCTGTCGCAAAGCTGCGGCGAGGTCGATCAAAGGAACCCACCCCCAGTTCGTACTGAAATTCGTGGACCCGATTTCCAAGATCAGATCGCCGAGAGCGACGCGGTAACGGAAATCTTCTTCGTCGGCGCGCGACCAGTCGTCGACGTCTCTGACAGGTTCTGCCAAACGAAAATCGAGTTTCATAAGACTAAAATGGAAAAGCGGTCACTACTTGGTTTCGTTTGCTCACAACTACCCGAAGTCGGGTTGCCGGTTGACCGTTAATGTTCGTGCCTATCTGACGCCGAAAATCGTATTCGTAAATCACGCCCGGACGCCCGTTCGTATTGACGCGACTATGGCCATTCTGGACCGCCTCATTGATCAGAGCGCGGAGGCTCTCTTCGGTGATACCATTCAAGAATTTGCCGGCACCGGCTGCCGGGCTGTCGGGCCAATGCCGTTCCATGATATGCCGGAACGCCTTTTTAGTCAGTATGACTTGGTTGGAATATTGGTCAGCCTCTTGGTAGGCCCACGTTGTTGGCTCACCTGCGAGACAAGCCCCGAGGTCGAGGGCGAGGACCAGCACGACGACGAGACCGAGTTCGAGTGAAGCCATGTGCCGATTTCAATTGTCCGCAGCCTGAGCGATCCGCATATTGGTTATTGTTTTGGCGGGATCTGGCGAGTGGAAAATCGAAGTGCCAGCGACGAATACGTTCGCTCCCGCTCGCCTGGCGATTGGCGTCGTAGTTAAGTTAATGCCCCCATCGACCTCAATGTGAAACTTGAGGTTTCGCTCTTCTCTCAGCTGATTAGCGCGGCGAACTTTTTCCATCATCTCTGCCATGAAAGGCTGCCCGCCAAAGCCCGGGTTGACCGTCATCACCAACAGCAGATCAATCTGATCGAGCAACGGTAGCACTCGTTCGAACGGGGTGGGGGGACTAATGGCGAGACCGGCCGTACACCCTTCTGCCCGAATCCCGCGTAGAGTTCCCGCGATGTCCACTTCCGTTTCGACGTGAAGCGTCACGTTTTGTACGAATGGTGTTAATCGTTTGTAAAAATGGTCGGGCCGCGAAATCATGAGATGAGTATCCAGCGGCCTGGTCGCGAATCTCGAGATAGTCTCAACGATTGGGGGCCCAAACGATATGTTATCCACAAAGTGACCGTCCATCACATCGAGATGCAGCCAATCTGCTCCAGCCCTTTCGACCCGGGCGCATTCCGCTTCCAATCTGCCAAAATCACTGGCCAAAACCGAAGGGGCCACAATGATAGGGTTGTTCCTTAATCTTGCCTCCGTTGACACCCGCTAAGCATGGCTGAATTGTTGGATTTTGCGAGTGACGATTACTTCATGGGAGAAGCCCTGCGTCAGGCTAGAAGGGCCGAAGCACAGGAGGAAGTGCCCATCGGCGCAGTCATCGTCTATCAATCGGGAATTATTGCTCGGGCTTGGAATCAGGTAGAGACTTTGAAGGACGCTACGGCCCACGCGGAGATGTTGGCCATCACTCAAGCGGAAAGCGCTTTAGGCGATTGGCGTCTCACCGAATGCGATCTTTACGTGACAAAAGAACCCTGCCCGATGTGTGCTGGCGCCATCGTTCATGCCCGTCTTCGCCGCGTGATCTTTGGTTGCCCCGATCCGAAGACCGGGGCTGCCGGCGGAATGATCAACCTCTTGCAAATGGCTCCGTTAAACCATAGCTGCTTGATCACTGCGGGTGTCCGGGAACCCGAGTGCCGCCAAATCCTGCAAAACTTCTTTCGAGAAAAGCGGTAGGTGACGGGAACGCCGGGAACGCCGTCAGCGCCGGGAACGCCAACCGGTAACAGGTGATCAGTGATCGGTGATCGGTGATCGGTGAGAACATGCCAAGTTGGGTTCCTTGGTAGAGGAGCGGAAGATGAGGCAAAGGACTGGTTGCGGGTTGGCGATCCGCTGACGGCGTTCCCGGCGTTCCCGGCGTTCCCGGCGTTACAACCCACCGACTATCTTCACCAGCTCGTTCCAACCATCGAATGCCGTTTTGGCGAGCAGGATGCACACGATTACAACGAAGAAACGGCGAACGTAAGCATTCCCTTTCCAGAGCGCGTAACGCGCCCCCACTATTCCCCCTGCGGCATTCGCGATCGCCATGGGGATTGCGATCGGCCACAATATATTTCCGGTAAAACCGAATAAGAGGATCGCACCCAGATTGGTACTCACATTGACCAGCTTAGCGGCGGCAGAAGCGTGCAGAAAATCAAACCGGAATATCCGGATGAAAAGAAAGATCAAAAACGTTCCGGTACCTGGTCCGATAAATCCGTCATAAAACCCGATCGCCGCGCCGATCAGGCATCCCTTGAAAATTGCTCCTGGGCCAAGAGACGCAGCCCCGGACAACTCACCCAGCCTCTTATGTTTGAGCGTGTAGATCAAAAGTCCCAGCAAAAGTACCGGCAACGCTAACTTGAAAAGCTCCGGTGAAATGAAACGGGTGACTTGGGCTCCCACGAGTGAACCGATGCCGGCGATCAAACACGTCGGGATCATGAAACGAAAAGGCAGGGTGACTCGCCGGCAGAATGCGATGCTGGCGTTTATTGTTCCGGTGATCGCCGCGAGCTTGTTCGTACCCAATAATTGCGGGGGCGATTGTGCGGGCAGAAAGGCAAACAAAGCAGGTAACTGCACCAATCCGCCACCTCCAACGGTCGCATCCACGAAACCCGCGAAGAACGCGCTGATGGTTAAGAGAAGAAGATTGAACACAGCAATGGGGAGCTAAATGGATCTAGAATCTAGAAGCTAAAAGGCAGGAGCGAGGATTTAGTATCCAGGATTCAGGAGGCCAATTTTGGGGCGAGTTGCAATTCGAGCACGGAGCGAAATCCCCGCCCACTCCGGGATCAAGCGACCTCAACGAAGATATCATCCCCCTGGAGAACAACGGAGTAGGTTTGTACCGGTTCTATTGCTGGTGGCGTAAGCGCTTCGCCGGTTCGCAAATCGAAACACGCGCCATGCAAGGGACACTCCACTGTTTCACCTTCAACCCGACCTTCTGATAGCGAAGCTTCCGCATGGGTACAGATATCGCTGATAGCGAAAAAAATTCCTCCCACGTTGAACACAGCGATAGGTGGATCTTCGATCCGCTTCACTTCGCCAGGGGTGAGCTCCGACTTACTGCAAACTCGTCGCAAGGACATGGGAAGAGGATACAGGGACTAGGAGCCAGGATCTAGTAGCCGCGTCCAAGCAGATGAGCAGGATGCAGCGATCACGAAGACGACTTCTAAATTCTAGTTTCGGCGTTTCTCACGCCGAAGGCGTAAGAGGACTCAGCCCAGGGTGGAGGCTTGGCGGAACCCTGGGTAAAGCAAAAAGCGGTCCGCTCTGAAAGAGCGTTAGGAATTGTCCAGCCGCTGGGGAAACGGACAACAGGTTGACACAGGTGTAAGCAAAGAAGATTTTCAGGCCTTCATTTGCTATCTGCTATTTGCTATTTGTTATTCGCTTCGACCGGTCATTCGCTTCGTCCTCTCACCAAACGGGTTTGATCGTCCTTTTCCCAGCCGTTTTTCTGTCCAGCGGGCTAGCCGTACGAACGGAAGACCAAGCAGCAGATACAAGAACGCCACCAATAGGCCGGTGCCGAAATAGTCGAAGGTTTCGGTGGCAAGGCGGTGGTATGCGCCGGTCAGTTCCAGCATCGTCAGCGCCGAGACGAGCGAAGAATCCTTAAGCAACGCTATGAAATCGTTGGTCAGCGGCGGCAGGACGAAGCGGATGGCCTGCGGCACAATCACCAGGCGGAGCGTTTTTGTCTGCGTCAAGCCGAGGGCAAGGGCCGCTTGCCATTGGCCTGCCGGCACCGCGAGCAGGCCGGCACGGTAGTTTTCGGCTTCCGACGCTGCGTAGTTCAGACCGAGCCCAAGTACACTGGCCACGAATGGCGACAAACGAACTCCGATGTTCGGCAGGCCGTAAAAGATGAACAGGAGCTGAATCAAAAGGGGAGTACCGCGCACCACTTCGATATAGGCCGTGGCGAACCACCGGACCGGCGATGGCCCGAAGACGCGACCAACGGCCAGCACAAAACCGACGACGATAGCAACCGCCATCGCGACAACCGACACGGTCAAAGTCAGTACCGCCGCCCGGCGCAACAGCCGGCCGGCACCCGCGTAACTTTCTAAGTGGGACCAGAAGCTGGTATGCGGGGCGTGGGCGGCTACGAAGGCTTGATATTCGCTGTCGGGCGCTGACGGTTCGACGGGCTGACCGAAAGATTGGGCGACGGCGCTTGTCCAAAGACCCCACCGTGAAAGGATACTTCGAAGTTCCCCGCTAGCGATGAGGTCGCGTAGCGCGGTATCGATCTCCTGTTGCAGCGCTGCGTTGTCCTTGTCCACCGCGATACCGTAAGCGACTTTGCCAAAAGGCGGACCGCACAGCTCTAGTCCAGGGTTGGGCGCCGCATAGTATTTGGCGATGGGATAATCGAGCAGGACACCGTAAAGGCGACCATTGACGACATCTTGGTAGGCGCTTACCTCCTGATCATAGGTTTTTGTCCTAACCCCCGGCGTTTCTTCGAGCATCCGCAGGGCCGCAGTTTGGTCGAGGGTACCAATGTCTCGGCCGCGGAGTTGCTCCAGAGAAGTGAGCGTCGTGCCGCGCCGCCCGACGAATTGTTCGAACGTGAAGTAATAGGGGACGCTAAAGTTCACCTCGCCTGCTTTTTCGGCCGTGATCTCTATCCCGCAGATCACGCAATCGTAGAGACCCCGATGCAGGCCCGGGATTAGCCCGTTCCAGTCATTCTGCACAAACTCGGCGTGTCGTCCCAGACGGCGAGCAACGGCGTTGATGATCTCGTACTCGAATCCTCCCAACGGCTTGCCTGGCGCATAAAACGTGTAAGGGGCGTTACTGTTCGGGTCTGCCGCCCAGCGTAGTACGGGTTGGGCGTACACGCAGGTAGAACCCAGAACGAGGCAAAGGAAGAGTGCGGCGGGCCGCATTACAACGGACTTTCTAACAGGCCACGCGTCCCTTCGTCCATATGCTTGTGCGCGTGGCACGGGGCCTTGCTTGCGACGCCTTGAAGTAACCCAAGACAGCGAAACAGTCTGGCCCTCTCCTGGATCCTACTGCTGGATCCCCCGCCTTCCTATACCTTGTCTCCTCGCTTTTGGCTGTTCGCAGCGTTTCCGAACAGATACAGCTTTGGGTTGGCCGTACTCGCAATCAGGCGAGCGTGCCTGGCCCCAATCGCACTGTTATATGGGAATTCATTTCTGGCCGGTTACCGCGGTTCAGCCCAAAGACGCCGGCCCTACCCAGTCAGAGATGGCTACGGTCGGGGCCTACACTCTAACCGTTCTTTGTTGGTTGCTATCGGCTGGTGTCTACATCGCCGCAAAAGCGGTAGCGACCGAGATGCCTCCTTGGACCCTCTGTTTCTGGCGGGTCGTCATTGCTGGACTCATTCTGCTCCCGACCGCGAGACCTCATTGGAGTGCGATCGTTTCCGTCGTTCGTCAGAGATGGCTGGCGCTATTGGTGATCGGTGGAATCGGGTTAGCGATCACCCAAGGCTTGATGTATACGGGGCTGAACTACACCAGTGCCATCAATGCCGGCCTCATCCTTGCGCTGATGCCGGTCATCACGATGATCCTCGCTCGCTTTCTGTTGAATGAGGTCGTTGGACCCTGGCAAGTCGTTGGTTCCATTGTCGCCTGTATTGGAATGGCGATCATCGTCGTTCGAGGAGATCTGTCCGCACTGCTCCGTCTCGACCTGAACGCGGGTGAGCTTTTCGTTGTCGCCGCTGCGCTACTTTTTGCTCTCTACACAGTGCTGTTGCGGAAGGCGAATTTCCAACTCGCGCGTCTGCCGCTCCTGGTCGTACTGCTTGGAGGCGGAGCAGTCGCTGCGCTTCCCTTCTATATCTGGGAGCTCGCGCACGACGAGCGGACCAGTCTCAACGCGAAGGGCATACTAGCTCTGGCTTACGTAGCCGGCCCTGGTGGCGCTCTCATGTACTACTTGTTCAATCGGAGTGTGCAAACCCTGGGCGCGTCACGTGCTGGCGTTTTCCTCTACTTACAAACGATCTTTGTCGCGGTGCTCGCCTATTTCTTTCTCGGTGAACGCTTGCTTCCCTATCATCTGATCGGAGCGGGTTTCATTCTTGTTGGCGTCCTCCTCGTAATGCTGCTTAAGCCGCATCGCAGGAGTGCGGAGCCGGCGAGCTAATCATCGGTGATTGGTGAGCCGCCAAGCCCTCCTAGATCCTAGCTCTTTCCTCCTTCCACTTGCGCCGTCGAAATTAATCCGGTCCCCGCTTGCTATTTACTCGATCCGCCTCGACCGTTAGCCTTCGATTGTTCTAGTTGATTGCGCGGTGGATCGTCAGATGGGGCCTCCTCAGTGGTGATTTGAAACCCGGTGTTCGGGAACGGCTCTGTGACTGGCTTCGTAATGTTTATGAAATTGTACGTTGGTAATCTTTCTTTCTCTACCGCCGAAAGCGATCTGCGCGAGCTGTTCTCGCCGCACGGTACCGTCACGGATGTTCACGTGGTGACCGATCGCATGAGTGGTAATTCTCGCGGGTTCGCTTTTGTCACTATGGGGAATCGCAACGAAGGCCAGGCGGCCATCAGCGCGTTGGAAGGTCATTCGGTCGATGGCCGTAATTTGACAGTCAATGAGGCGCGTCCGAAGACGGAGCAGCGTCCAGACCGCTCCTTTGACCGCCGCCGCTAAGGCGTTCGTTTAGCCGCGGAACCCCGCGGCTTTTGAAAAGGGGAGGGCATTATCGCCCGTCCCCTTTGACGATTCTTCGTCCGTTGTCTCGCGGTTTCTCGTCATTTGTCATCGTCTCCCGATGCCGGTGTCTGGATCTTTTGTAAATGCCTGTTGAACAGCTATATTTCCTCTCGTGAAGAGGAATTCTCGGGGTCCCGCCAGCAGCGATGCGCATCAATTTTGGGGAACTGTAGTTGGTGTCGACAATAAAACTGACCAGGAGCGGACCTTTACCGTTTACACGCATAAAGGCAGTTTTTTGATCGTAAATGACAAAGGACACGAGCGTCTCGCCGGTCCCGATATAGGCCTGAGCAAACACGATATTTTTCGAGAAGTCATGGCCCAGTTCCAAGTTCACGCGCTACGGCTTAGCCCAGTTCTCGACGCCAAGCGCCCGATCGAAAGCTGAGATTTGACCCAATTCCGATAGCGGACCGCCTTTTGGATCCTAAATCCTAGCTCCTCCCTTCTGGCAGTTGTCTCGTCGGTCATTTTCACGCCGACTTGTCCGACGAAGCCTCATCCGATGTTCGAACCTGACTTATGTGGGCGAAGTCGGAAGGCGTAACAGGACTCAGCCCAGGGTGGAGGCTTTGCGTAACCCTGGGACCGTCCACGAAAAGGGGAACGCTCTGAAGGAGCGCAAGAGGGGCCGAGCATTATTTCACAAAAGATCGCGTCCGGCCGGTGGACGTCTGCCTTCGGCCAGCGCTACGATGCGTCGATAAAACTCTCAGCCCGAGAATCTGCCGCAGTCGTTTCCGGTTCGGCCGGACCCACAGAACGGCCCGGTTTGCAGCAGGTCGTTGGCCGTGGGATCTCGATTCGGAACTTTGCCCGGATCAAGTTCCAGGAACGCGGGACGTGCCGCGACCAGGCACAGGTAAACTTATCCCCTAGATTTGACCAACTGCAGCCAATCGCCCTTAAAACCAACCCCTGACTCTTGAATAGGGCGGTCCGGTAAATCTCCAATTGCGGCACGGAGTGATCCGAGAACGAGACGACGCAAACTCCAATGAAAACAGAAAGAGAAACGCAAGTGAGGGCCTTTCGTAGCATCGGCGTCTAGAGTTGGACCACTAACCCAGACAAATAGCAGATGGTCGGCGTTGGGTCAAAGCATTGGTTTGTGCTTAAATGCAGCCGTCCCATCCCTGGATTCGCACCGAATGCCCTTGCGTGTTTCAATGCCATATGGCTTCGGCCGACGCTTCCCAAGAGAGTCATCTCATCGAGATTCTTTGTACATTACAGGATCGCCGGGTTGATTTTGTCGTTGCCGGAGGAGTCGCCGTGGTGCTGCATGGTGTCGAGAGGATGACCCTCGATCTTGACGTCGCGGTCTCTCTCGATCCGGAGAATCTGAGACGCTTTTTGTCAGCTCTCGATCAGTTGCATTTGGTTCCCCGTGCACCCATCCCGGCCACTAGTATCCTGGACGCGGCCCGAGTGGAAGAGTTGATTCGGGAAAAAAACGCCCTCGTCTTCACGTTCTGGAATCCGCAAGAACCCTATAAGCAGATCGACATGTTCTTGACCCGGGAGAATAGCTTTGACGATCTGGTCGCGGATGCTCATGCTTTGATCATCCGAGGTAGAACCATTCGAGTTGCTTCGCGACGCAAGTTAATCGAAATGAAAAGCCGAGTTCGCCCTATCCGGGAGAAGGATTTGAGCGACATAAAAGCCCTGACAAAAATCGATGAGGACAAACCGGCATCCGCCCCAAGCAGAGAGTAGTCGATTTGGAATCAATTCGGCCGTCTGGACGGAGCTGCGACCGGAAGACTTCGATGGTCACACCGAATTTGTGAGTATGGACGCAGAGCAGCGCTTGGCTTGGCTTTCTGAGATCGCCAGATTTGTGCACGACGTTCGCCAATGGCGCGGCTCCTCCACTCCCCAAAATTGAGCGCTATTTCGCGCCCTTTGGTTGATCTATGGTTTGCCCGAAATGCCAGTTCGAATCGGGTGAGCAATTTTGTCCGAACTGCGGATTAGATCTGGGGATTCACGCCCAGGTCGAAAACCTCCACAAGGAAGTTGCCGAGCTCCGCCAGCTCCTGACAACTCCTCGGTCAAGCTCGGCCCCGACTCCGGCCGCCTTGAAGGTAGCGAGCACCGGACCAATTCCGCCGCCGCTCCCGCCGCCATCCCCAACTCAACCGCCCGGAGATCGGCGGATCCCTGCTAGTCCCGCGCAGGAGAACAAAGCCCGTCCTCCAGAGCGTTCCGCAGAAGTGGCCTTAGGTCAGCGCTGGTTCTTAGGTATCGGGGTCTTCGTGCTGCTTTTGGCCATCGGCTTTTTCCTCAAGTATGCGTTTGACGAACAATGGATCCGTCCCGCGGTGCAAGTCACGTTCGGACTCGTGGTTGGGATCCTCTTATTGGGTGGAGGCGAGATCTGCCGCCGCCGGCATTGGACCGGACTCGATATTGGCTTTGCCGCCCTCGGACTAGGTACGCTTTATCTCAGTGTTTATGCTGCCAATCAGATCTATCGCTTGTTGCCGGATGGGCTGACCATATTTATCGCCTTCCTCATCAGTGCGGTTGGATTGCTCATTTCCTATTTATGGAATTCCCGAGTCTTGGCCGGGTTGAGCTTTCTGGGTGGCTACTTATCGCCGTTGCTGTTCCATTCCGACGAATTGGGGAACTGGGTGTTTTTCGGGTACCTGTCGGCCCTGAATATCGCCACTACGATTTTGGCGTATGTGAAGCGCTGGTCCTCGCTCTCCTGGTTTGGAGCGATATTGAGCTGGATCGCGTTCCAAGCCTGGTCATCAGCTCATGCGACTCCGGACCAATTGGTATACGCGTTTTGGTTCACGCAGTTGTCGTTCTTTCTCTACTCGATTTTTCCGTTTCTCCGGCTTCGCTCCGCTCTCGCCGGTTGGCGACTGGCCGGTATCGCCGTCGCTCTGATAAATGGCTGGCTCTGTGTCTGGAAGTCCGCCGAACTGCTGCAATACGAAAAATTCCCGGTTTCCCTGGTTACCCTGGCCTACGCAGTGGCAGCCTTATCTCTTGCTTTGATATTCTGGCGCCGCAGTTCTTACGGACCGGCCGTTACCTGGCTGATTAGTCAGGGATTGATCTTCTTGCTCCTGACCTGGACCGTGATCCTTTCCGATAAGTGGACGGCCGTTTTTTGGGCGGCGCAGACCATAGCCACCTACTGGATTGCGGCCAAAGCCAAGGATCGAGTGCTGTTGCATGGTACGATTATTCTCGGGGCCGTTGTCGCCTTTCGATTTCTCGTTTCCGAAACAGTGGACCTTTTTGGCCTTTCCGCGGCCAGCGGTGGAGTTACCAATGGGCTTGTCTCGCGCTGGCTAATAGGCCTGTTGGTGACCTTATGCCTATTTGCCGTCTCCCGGCTAGCGGCTCGTGGCCTCGTTAACGGAGTCCACCCCAGCGTGGCTCGTTGGTTTGAAGCTACCGGCTTGATCAGCCTTTTCGGCTTCCTGAACGCCGAACTCGAACACGCCACTTGGGAATGGTATTTCCCAGTTTCTCTGGCCGCATTCTCGATCCTCTGGACTCTCTTCGCTGCTTCCTTGCTGATAGCCGGCTTCTTGTGGAAACGAATGTTCTATCGCCTGTGCGCGATCGTTCTTCTTTTGCTCACCGTAGCTAAAGTGCTCGTCTTCGATACGGCGGAAGTAAAAGCTCCGTACCGGATATTGTCCTGCGCGGTCCTCGGAATCATCCTGGTAGCATTGTCTGCGCTTTACTACCGGTTCTCCGCCCGCCTGCTATCCAGTCCCTCGGCCGACTCCTCGACCATCAGAAAATAGGTGATCACCCGCCCGCGGCTCGGATCACCGGTAACGCTTCCTCCAGGTCGGCTACGTTTTCGATTGAGACTACTTCAATCCCTTTTCGGATCCGCGAAACCAGACCGGCTAGGACCGACCCGGGACCAAGTTCTAAAAAAAGATCGCAGCCAATCTGATCGAGCAGGTACCCGATACTTTCGGCCCAACGAACCGAACCGGTGACCTGATTACTCAACGTCGCTCGGATCTCCGCCGGATCATCTACCGGCAAGGCTGTGACGTTCGCCACCACGCTCAAATGCGGGCGCCGAATATCAGCCGCGGCTAGCTCTGTTTGGAGCCGTTGTTTGGCGCTTTCCATGAGGCGCGAATGGAAAGCGCCGGCCACGGTAAGCGGTACCGCCCGGCGGACTCCCTTTTCCTTCGCGATCGCGATCGCGTTTTGGACTTTCCAAGACTCGCCTGCCAAAACAATTTGTCCGGGTGCGTTCAAGTTTGCCACGTCGATATCGGCTTCCGTCGCGATTTGCCGGACTAGCGATTCTTCACCCCCCACAAATGCCGCCATCGAGCCATTCGTCTCGTTGCACGCCTCTTCCATGAAGCGGCTCCGCTGCGCGACCAGTTTCAACCCGGTCGCAAAATCGAAGGTGCCGGCGGCCGCATGCGCCGTGAACTCGCCAAGCGAAAGACCAGCAGCAGCAACGGCGGGGATTGGACCGATTTCTTCCTCAATCGCTCTTTGTAAAGCCAGACCGTGAACATAAAGCGCGACCTGGCAATTCGCCGTCTTGGTCAGTTCCTCCATCGGACCGTCAAAAGCGAGCTGGCTCAGCGATCTCCCCAGGAGCGCGTCGGCCTCCCCAAAGAGGTTGGCCGCAACCGCGTAACGGCCAGCCAGATCCTTTCCCATTCCGACCTTCTGGGCACCTTGTCCTGAAAAGAGTAGCGCGATCTTTCTCGGCATGAGCCGACGATGAAGGATGAAGCAGCGCCCGTCAATTATCCCTCGGTTGTTCTGCTTCGTAACAGCGACGCTTGCAAAACCTGTCCCGTAATTCGCTGACCCTCGTCGCGCGACAGGCGCGAGATGATTTGCCAATCCAACCGGCGTGGCATTGTTGGCGTTGCTCCATCCGGAGGGTTTGGCTGAGCGGCTGAATTCACTGATCTTGAAAGGCTCGAAAATCCCGGAGCGCGCGACCTCGTTTCCCGCAGAGTTCTCTCACCAAATGCACGCTCGTTTAAGACCCGCCCGTCAGAAGTCAGTGCGATGACCATTCACCGGGCGGGACAGTCGCTCAATTTCTTAAGCTGGCTTCAACTAATCTATAATATTCGTATTGTCGATCACTGAGACAGTGCCGCTGCTCGGATTAGTGGTATAGACATATTTTACACTTAGTCCGCCAGGCCCCCCGAGAATGGGCGATACGGCCACGTACAGAGGCTTATTGTGTTCGCCCAGCCAGACGCTATGGTTACCTGAGTGATAGGCATTCCCCCACCTTTCTCGAATCCTAACCAATTTGTTTTCCCCGGGATCGGCTATAAACAGATAGCGAAGGCCGAAATAAGTGCCTCCGCCAGCTATTCCAGCTAAATATGATTCGCGATTCGGATGCTTGTTGAAAAAATTATCAGTAAAAACCTCAATTTTCTCTGTGGGCCGATTGCCAATCTTCAAAACCTTCTTTTCTGATTGCAAGCACGATATATACAGCTCCTCCACATCCTCCTGGGCGATCGCAATTCCAAGTGGTGCCGTATTGTCCTGGGTGAAGGTCCGTTCCCCAATGATGATTTGTTTAGTCGCATCGATCTGCGTTACGTAGCCTTGCACCTGAGTGCCCGTGTTCGATAGGTCTCCCTGGTTCAATACATGGGCTTTCAACCCGTCCCGACTGAAAACCACTTGCAGCGGCCTCTGACCAACCGGGATAGAAATCGTGTTGGTCGTTGCCAGGGTAGCAACATCGATGATTGAGACGGTCCCATCTTTGTTTCCGGCTCCAGCGTTACAAACCCAAAGCTGGCTGCCATCGGGTTTGACTGCCAGACCCAAGGGGGCCGGGCCAACCGGCACCGTCTGGGTCACAGTGTGGCTAGCCGTGGATATCACCGACACGGTGTTATCCTGGTTATTGCTGACAAAAGCCGTTGTCCCGTCTGGACTAATCGCTACAAACATTGGCTTGTTGCCGACGGCAATGGTAGCAACCACACTGTTAGTTGGAGAGCTTATTACCGAAACGGTGTTCGAACCTGAGTTGGCTACATACACCGCATCACCGCTCGGAGTGACAGCCAAGCCATTGGGCGCCACGCCAACAAATACCGTAGCGATCAGTGCTTTCCCCGTGCCGGCAATTCCAGACACCGAAAAGCCCGCGATGATAGTTGCAACCAATAACGCCGAAGCTACATCACGACCGATCGAATGCCGCCTTTTTACCATTTTGATACCGCTTTGGGACAAGTGTATCTTTTCCATACGGTTTCACTATCAAGCGCCGACTAACGCTTCAAGCTATTCTCGTCGAGCGGCAGCCTGACGGGAATCTAAGATGATAAAACTGCTTAAAATTACAGTGGTTAGATTCGGGACACCACCGGAGAAAATATTATTAGTAAGTTCACTTCTAAATAGTAGTTCCCGCTACCCGCTACCTTTCCTTCGTCTGTTCAGCCGTGCCTACGATCACCAGCCCTTTCGGCTTTGGCTTGTCGAAAGCGATCGTCTTTTCGAACTTCTGAACCGCGGCGCCGTAGTTGTACTCGGACTGAGTTAGTTTCTCGCGCTCGCTCGGCGGGGTTTCATACTTATGACGGTCTCCGCCAAGCAGAAGGCCTAACAGAGCGACCGGAGATTTCGTCCAAAAATCGGAGTACCAAAACGGGTGCGCGATCTTTTCTCGCTCCTCGGCATCTTGGGCAGCCTGCTTGTTGTAAATCTCGGTGCTCACATCTTTAGCCCCGCGTGACTCCGAGGCAGAAGAATTGTACTGAAAACCACTCTGATTTGACTCGTTGCTAACGCCACCGGTCTTGCCGCCGGCCGAGTTGGTCGATTGATCCGACTGAAGACGTGACCCTTTGTGCTCGACATTCTGGTCCGGTGTCTTTGTCGAGAAATAGGATTTCTTCAAATCCTTGGCAAGATTCTGGTCGGCATCATCCGCCAGACCGATATGGAGCGCCAAAAAAGGTGCGCCGAAATACGTGACGCACATTAACAGCGATCTTGCTGCAGAGCCGCGGCTGTTCCGATGAAGAAGCTTAGCCATGATGCAGAATACAGCTCCCGGGTCCCAAGGGCTTTGCTCTAATCTTTGATATTCACATTGTCGATCACTGAAACAGTGCCGCTGCTCGGATTAGTAGTATAGACATATTTTACGTCTGGCCCAAAAGTGTTGTCGAGAATCGGCGATACTGCTACGTAAAGAGGCTTACTATCTTCGCCCAGCCAGACGCTACGGGGAGATGTCCCAGGGTCGAACTTCCCCCATCTTTCTCGAATCCGAACCAATTTGTTTTCCCCGGGATCTGCTATAAACAGGTAGCGATTGCCGAATTGAGTGCCTCCGCCAGCTATTCCGGCTAAGTAGGGTTCGGCGTTAGTGGGCTGATGAAAAACTCCAATCTTCTCCGTGGGCCGATTGCCAATCTTCAAAACCTTCTTTTCTGATTGCAAACACGATATATACAGTTCTTCCACATCCTCTTGCGCGATCGCAATTCCAAGTGGTGCGGTATTGTCCTGGGTGAAGGTCCGTTCCCCAATGATGATTTGTTTAGTCGCGTCGATCTGCGTTACGTAGCCTTGCACGTGGGTGCCCGTGTTCGATAGGTCTCCCTGGTTCAATACATGGGCTTTCAATCCGTCCGGACTGAAGACCACTTGCAGCGGGCGCTGACCAACCGGGATAGAAATCGTGTTAGTCGTTGCCAGGGTAGCAACATCGATGATTGAGACAGTCCCATCTTTGTTTCCGGCTCCAGCGTTACAAACCCAAAGCTGGCTGCCATCGGGTTTGACTGCCAGACCCAAAGGGGCCGGGCCAACCGGCACCGTCTGGGTCACAGTGTGGCTAGCCGTGGATATCACCGACACAGTGTTATCCTGGCTATTGCTGACAAAAGCGGTTGTTCCGTCTGGACTAATCGCTACAAACATTGGCTTGTTGCCAACGGCAATGGTGGCAACCACGCTGTTAGTTGGAGAGCTTATTACCGAAACGGTGTTCGAACCTGAGTTGGCTACATATACCGCATCACCGCTTGGAGTGACAGCCAAGCCATTGGGCGCCACACCAACAAATACCGTAGCGATCAGTGCTTTCGGGTGGGACCCGATCGTGCCGGCCATTCCGGACACCGAAAAGCCCGCGATGATAGTTGCTGTGAATAACGCCGAAGAGACATCACGACCGATCGAACGCCGCCTTTTTACCATTTTGATACCGCTTTGAAACAAGTGTATCTTTTCCATACGGTTTCACTATCAAGCGCCGACTAACGCTTCAAGCTATTCCTGTCGACCGGCAGCAAATGTACCGTTTCTGTTCGGGCTGGGTTAGTTATCCCAGGTTAGAACGCTCGCCCGAGAACAGGAAAGCTAGGGGAGAGTCTTGCATCTAGCACGATATGGACGGAGCTGTTACCCAAGTGGATAGTAAAAGTGCATGTGGTGGGTTTACTCCAATCCCGCAATTCGCCATCGCTATAGGCCCTTTCGGCTTTTCAAATTAGCCTTCGCTCTTTGGCTTTTACTGGTTATAGCATCCCTAATCTCCATGGCTGTTTCTGACTTCCTCAAGCACCTTGACCGCAAAGTCAGAACAGGGAGTTCTGATTGCTAATCTGTGATCGCGAGATTTCTTGCTGGTTAACATTCCGCTATGAAAAACCGCTTGAATTCCATTTTGTTCACCGTCGTTCTGATGGGTTGCTCCTGCTCGGTTGCTAGGGCCGATCAGCCGCCGCAACCATCAATGAATCCCGCCCCTTCCCCTGGCGGTGGTCCACCCGAAAAGCCCTACTATTTGACGGGGAACGAAGATGTCTGGCAAAACTTTCCTCCAAAGCCGGCCCTTGGATCGCCAACCGATCAAACTGACCTTCTGATAACTCTTACCCTCCAGGCTTCGCGGACAGAAGATCAAAAAGCGGAAGCCTTTCGCGACAAAAGCTACTCAATCAAGCTCGTGACCGACGTGATCGATGTCAATTTCGAGACAAAATATCCGAACACGTTTAAGGTGCTCAATAACGCCGATATCGACTCCTATTTCATCAACACGATGATCAAAAAGGCGAATGGTCGGTTGCGACCCTACGTTCAGCACCCAACTCTAGTCGTGCCGCTGTTTACTGTAAGCGATTTCAGTTACCCGAGTGGACACGCTTCCGGTCTTGAACTCCAGGCGCGCATCCTAGCACAATTGTTTCCGGCGCAGAGCGATGCATTGCTGAAACGTGCCCGGCAAATCGCCGACGGACGGGTGGTTGCCGGAGTTCACTACACGAGTGATACAGAAGCTGGTCTCGCCTTGGGTGACCTGCTTTTCGCCCAGCTCGAAACGAAAACTGAGTTCCAAAAAGATCTGACCGCGGCAGCCACCAAGGATCAGTTACCCCTAAAGTGACCGAAAGTCATAGGAGAGAAAGAACTCAAAACTCAAACCGAAAAAGCCGTTCAGGATAAAGAAAAGGAACGAACTATCCCGCGCGGGTCGAGACGCGGAGGGGTAAGAGCAAAATAAGCGCTGGTTTCCCCATGGTGTTGCCAATAGCATCTGACGATTCCTAGGCAATCTCGTGTCATGAAACAGATAGTCTTTCTCCTGTTCAGTTGTTGGCTGACTGCGTTCTCACTGCATGCTGGGGATTCTATTAAGGACAGGTCCCCTGACGGCAGATTTGGGTTACTCTTGCATCCCAATAATTCCCCTACCAAGATTGACTTCAGCATTATCCAGATCAGTTCCCATAAAACGGTGCTCAGCCCGGAGCCATATGACAGCGACGATGCCAGGCTTGGCCGGATTTGGATTGATAGCGTGAAGTTGCTCTGGTCACCCGATTCGAAACGCGTAGCTTTGGTCGCCCAGTACCGGCGTGGCGACGGGACCACCCTCTATTTTCTATCCGGTTCGGAGTTTATCGAAACAGAGCTGCCCGAATGGAGCCACGTTGAACCTCGACTAATGCCCAACGAACACGTTGTCAAAAGTACCAATGAAGGTGTTTCACCGGTCCGTTGGCTAGATTCAAACACGCTGGTTTTGCAGGAGGAGAGCGCTTCTTACGTCGAGAAGGTGGATAAGAACGGCCAGAGCTTTGGTGGGAGGGAAGCGGAGGGCTTCGCAACGGTGACACTGCGTTTCGACGCTGACAACAAGGTATCGGTCCAAAGCGTCCAGGTAAAGTCAACGGAAGAGAAAAACGAGATTTTGTATACTAGCCTGAGTGGTGCGTTTCGGATCGAGGTGACTGGCAGTAGGTACTCGGAGGGGGGAAAAGAACCATCAGCAGAGCTTTGGGTAGTCTCTACTAAAGATCCCACGCAGCGGGTGAAGTTGCCGAAAGAGTCCGCCGACTCGGAGCTGGAAGACTATTTTCGTTTCTCGCCTGATGAGGAATGGCTTTTTGGTTCGCGCGAAGCCGGGCCCGGATTGAGGGTCGGCAATCTCTACCATCGCGTCAGCCCGTCACAGTTCGAGCGGCTCGAATCGTTCCAGGAATCGGCATGGAAAAATGCGGCAAGTCTAGGGGTCTTGAAAGACGATTATTCGGCTGGGACAGTGGATGCACAGACCTTTTTCACTTGCTGGAGCCTTGATTCCAGCCGGCTCCTCACTGAGTTGATCGGCGACGTAAACAAGGATTATGGTCTCATCTACTTCAACACCCGCACGAGGAAGTTCGAGCTCACCGATTATTTGCGCAAAGTCAACGGTTCGGATTCTACGATGAAGGCTTGCGCGGAACCAAGCGATCCGCTGCCAGGCGAAAACGAACTGAAAGCGCGTTTTGAGAAACTCGATCGCGACTTGAATAGCGCCTACAAAGAAAGAATAGCGAAGACCGATTCGGGATATCTTTCGGAATTACGCGATGGCCAGCGCAACTGGGTCAAACGCCGTGACGCCGGTGTGACCTTTTATCTTGAGACGGCGCCAGCCGTAGAAAAAGAACGCCGCCGGCTCCAGTTTCTTGGCGATGTCACCGCAGAGCGAATCGAGGAACTTCGGCAAGGCGAAGATTCAAGTGTGGCCTATCGCCTGTAAAGAAGGCGGCGGAATAGACTTGGAGATGTTGGTCGATCATTGGTCGACACCGATTGTTGCCCAGGAGCAATCCCGAGAACTCCCGAAGATTCTTTAAACAAAAAGGAAACACAGGTTGATGTTTCCTAGGCATGAATCTGATGGCGAATTGAAACAGCGAGGAGGCACAGTCCTTGACAGACTTCATCCAGCTTCTAATCGAGGATTGGGCCGTCATTTGAGATCTTTTTCGAAGCGTCGAATCTGCCGGTGAAATTTGCCCCGCTTCGCATTCTCAGATGTTTGGCGATCCAGCCTTGGTCGGCCTCTTGATTCGGCGAATGACTTCGTCTGTCAAGATCTGTTGACTGACCCCTCTTAGACTTCTCCAAAAACCAACGACCTGTAGGTGTTCGCGCTTTATATTGTACCAATTCGAAAGCTTTTATGAGTGAGGAATTGAAAGAAAAGGAATTTCACGCTGGAAAAACGGGCGTCTACCGATTTCAGCAGGATGGATGGGATGGGTGGGTCCTGCATGACTGTACAGTCTCGCTGGAGCCGATGCGGCAATATGCCATCGGCTCCACGGACGAAGAGATTAGGGAGTTGACGGAATTGAATTTTGTCCATGGAGATCAAATCCAGCTCAGTACTAATCCGTTGTTGATTCGAAGGAATGATCAATTCATTCTGGTCGACACGGGAATGGGCAAACAGACGGATGGAGCGAACGGTCTGTTGCTTCATCATCTTTCGCAGTTGGGTATCGAACGAGAACAGATCACTTCTATCTTGTTAACTCATCTCCATATCGATCACATTGGAGGAGCATTTAGTGGAGAGGATCCGCTTTTCCCAAATGCGAAGGTTTTTATATCTGAAACGGAGATTGGGTTCTGGACGCAGCCGAATCCGGATACGAGCGAACTGCGTGATGTGCCCCCTCAACTGATTAAACTGACGTTTGAGATAGCCAGAAACGGAGTGCGAACTCTTGAGCGGCAGACGATTTCTTTTAAACCAGATGAAGAAATCATTCCCGGGGTTACAACGCTCGCGTTACCGGGTCATACTCCAGGACATTCCGGATTTTTGTTTCAATTTGGGGGTGAGTCCTTTATTGCAGCAGGCGATTTCGCGCACGATCCGTTATTGCAGCTGGCCCGGCCAGAGTGGACGATAATCGGGGATACGCATCGCGCGACGACCGTCAGAACGCGAAAGAGTCTCTTGAAACGATTGGCCGAAAACAGAATTCGATTTCACGCTTATCACTTTCCATTTCCTTGCGTTGGCCATGTTCGAACGACTGACCATCAATCCTATGAATTCGTGCCTGAACGCTGGGTCTGGCGGTGAGTTGGGGTTGGCGGCCCCAGCTTTTTTCCCACTATGATGCTGACCGCTCCGAGCCTACCACCAAAAGAGAACAAGCTGGTAGCCCGAGAGATTCAGGAAATCAGGGACGCTCTCAAAGCGCCAGCCGCAGAAAGAGAACGCCGGCGGCTCCAGTTTCTTGGCGATGTTACCGCAGAGCGAGTCCAGGAACTTCGGCAAGGCGAAGATTCAAGTGTGACCTATCGCCTTTAAAGAAGGGTGTTTGACTTGCTTGGTTACTGAATAGTCCAAAGCGGAAACGATTGGCCCGCTTTTAGGTGAGGATCTTCGTGGTAAACAAGATCAAGCTGACCGTCGTGCGTGAAACCCGTGAACGGTTTCTTTTCTCCGAACTCTAAGGTGTGGAATGAGCCTCGGTACCTTGGGAATCCGATTCGAACGATTACGCGATACTGGGCACCTACGTTATCGACAGCGAGAACTTTTGCGCCAATGGCGGTCATTTTTTGGACTTCCAGGGCCTCAGTCAAGTGAGGATTACGGCATAGCAACACGCTGAATTTCACCCGGGTCAATTGGTCGCACGCATACTCTTTTTGAAGCGTTACCGTTGCCTTTGCGTATGACAAGAGCTCAGCCGATTTCAGTCGCGGTGGTGTGGGTTTTGGCTGTGTACAATACTTTTTTGATTTGGGTCACGGTGGGTTTCTTTTTGATGGTTGATTTCTTCGGGTAAGAGATATTTGGCCGGCGACCGCTGTCGGCCTCAGTTTATTTACTCATGGGTTTCCTCTTGCGCCTCACGCCGAGGCGATTCGATCTCAAACACAGTCTCGACCATGACCGGTGTGCCGATGGGTGCACTGTGCACGCCGTACACGACGCGGACGTGTCCCGCCTGTGCGCCGAAAAGTTGGACAAAGAGGTTCGAGGCGCCGTCGGCGACCGCGGCGTGCTCAACAAATTCCTCCGTCGTCGTAAGGAGGACCGAGAGTTTCACTAGCTTTTTGAGCCTGTCTAAATCGCCGACGTGTTCTTGGGCCGCTGCCAACGCATTTAGTGCAGCCAACCGAGCGGCCTCGCGGCCCTGATCGACCGAAAGGTTCGCGCCGAGGCGCCCAGAGATCGCTAACTTGCGATCGACGAGCGGCAATGTGCCGCTTAAAAAGAGCAGGGATCCAACCTGAGACGCCTCGACGTAAGCTCCCAAAGGGGATGGTGGCTTCGGGAGAACCAAACCGAGCTCCCGCAAACGCGAACCCGGTTTAGCGCGCGCGGCTTTATTTTCGTCCGGCATGAACGCCTCCGTCCACTCGTAGGTTTTCACCCGTCACAAAGCTGGCGGATTGGAGATAAAGCACGGCCTCGACGATATCCGAGATCTCGGCCAGCCGCGCAATAGGATGGAACTTCCGCAACGCATCGTGATCGTCGTTTGCGTGCATTGGGGTGTTCACGTTTCCCGGTGACACTGTGTTCACGCGGATCCCGTTGGCGGCGTACTCCAATGCCAAAGCCTTGCTCACGGCCGGCATGGTCGACTTCGAAAGCACAGCCAGGACAGCAGGCACGCTGCCGCTCGGCTGGTCCGCCAGGACCGCCGAGATGTTTACTACGTGTCCCGAATTTTGCTTCTTCATCTGCGGGATCACTTGCTGCGTCATGAAGAAGAAACTAGCCACATTGGTGTTCATTACTAAATTGTAGTCGTCCTCGGTGTACTCGGTGAACGGCTTGGCAATGAAAATCCCTGCGTTGTTAACCAGCAGGTCGATCCGGCCGAAATGCTTGATTGCCGCTTCCGCTATTTTGACGGCGGTTTCCTTCTTGCTGATGTCACCATCAATGAGGACGAGATCGGCCGACGCTTTGAGCTCCTTAGACTTGCTGATAGTCCGAGAAGTTCCCACAACGTTGTAGCCGTGTTTGGTAAGTGCCAGCGTAATTCCCAGGCCGATTCCACTGGAAGCACCCGTTACAATTGCGACCGGCTTTTGTGCGCTGTTCATACTATTTTCCTTCTGATCGTGATGTTTCCGGTCCTACTTTGCGTTGGCAGGCCGATCCTCGTAGAACGGATAGTCGTATAACCGTGATGGGATGGTTAATGGCTAGGATCTACCCGCTGCCTTTGCTTCTGCTATACTATTATCGACGAGTTACTGTTGCTTTGCAGTCTCACGAACCGAACGCTCGGACGTACTAGCCGCCGCGTCCGAAAAAGACGGGATCGGGACTCATTGCGCAGGAGACGCGAGATGATTTGCCAATCCTGACCGGCGTGGCATTGTTGGCGTTGCTCGATCCGGAGGGATGGCAGAGCGGTTTAATGCACCGGTCTTGAAAACCGATAATTACCCTCTAGGCAAAATTTCTTCCCCTCGAAGAACAGCTAATAGAGCCGAATTACAGCGAGCATTGCCATTTGTCAGAAACGTGAATGTTTCCAGCTTCGTTTATTTAAATCCTATCATCTAGAGCAGAGAACCCGGGGAACAGTGTTCCCTGATTTCGTCCCTCGCCCTGGATGTAACCCATAAGAAGAGATGCCTCCGCTTAGCAAGGAGTCCTAGTGATGTGCTGTTCCATCATTGGCTTTTATGGACGACCTCGAACGAATACCCGTCAGGGTCGAATACATCAGCGGCATAGTATCCCGGATAGTATTCCAGTCGTGCACGGGGTGAAATATTGTCTCTGGCGCCAGCGGAGATTGCGGCCTTGTAGAATTCATCGACCTTATCCTCATCGTCGGCCATAAAGCCCCAGTGAATGGCCGCTGGATCAGGTTTCCCTTGCTTTATCCAGAAGAATGCCCTTTTGCCATCACCAAATCCCCACAGGTCGGGATGACCGTCTTCGCCCTTGTACGGCATGAAGAATTTGATGCTAAGTGGCTTCAGCGCCGCCTCATAGAAGGCTAGCGAACGTTCGACATCGCTGACAGTCAGAATAATGTGGTCGAGCATAGTTCTCCCTCTCAAATCACGAGTGCTTCAACGGCCTTGTCGCCATTGGGTACAGCATGGATAGCAAGCGGCGGTATGTTCATACCCTCGGCCCGGACAGTTCGGACATCTTCAATTCCAATGTTTAGAGGCCTCAATCCGTCTGAATCCCGCCACACTTGTCACTCCCGCCGTTCAATGCCCGATACTAATCTAGCTGTAACCGACTAACGACGACACAAAAGATGACGAAAACTCAAATCAAAATAGGAAAGCAAAAACAACATGGCTATCGCAAATAAAACAGTCTTGATCACCGGCTCCAACCGGGGCATTGGTCGAGCTCTCGTCGAAGAGGCACTCAAGCGTGGCGCGAAGCGGGTATATGCGGGTGCGCGCAACGCTATCCGACATCCTGACAAACGCGTGACGCCTGTAACTTTGGACGTGACGAGCGCCTCGCAGATTCAGCGGGCGGCCACCGAAATAGATACCCTGGACATTCTTATAAATAATGCGGGCGTTGCGATCTACGACGATCTGAGCAATTTCGAGGTGATCGAACAGCACTTAGCTGTCAATTTCTTTGGTCCGCTCAATATGTCGCGCGCTTTCCTGCCGCTGCTGACACGCTCCAAAGGTGCCATCGTCAACAATCTCTCGTTGGTGGCGCTTGCAGCCTTGCCGGTTATACCCGCGTACTCCATTTCGAAGGCAGCCGCGTTGAGCATGACGCAATCACTGAGAGCAATCTTGGCTGGCCAAGGAGTGATGGTCCATGCCGTCATTCTCGGCCCCATCGACACCGATATGAACCGCGGTTTTGAGATACCGAAAGCCTCTCCCGAGTCTGCGGCAGCGGGCATTTTCGATGGAATGGAGAGAGGGGAAGAGGAGATCTTCCCCGATCCGGCGTCCCAATCCATCGCTGAGGCATGGCGCATGGGCGCGGCCAAGGCGCTCGAGCGCCAGTTTGCGGCTTTCGTCCAGGCACCGGCGAAGAACCCTGTGTGACGTATCAACAAATCAAAAAGGAAAGGACTATTTAGAGGGACCTGAGGGCGCGCAAATCCGGACGGAGAACGCCAGGTCCCAGTTGGGGCGTTTACGGTGTTTCCAGTCTTGTGCCTTTCACCAGATCGTTGTCGCTGTCCAGCACCTTCCGGTCTGCATCCATAAAGTCCACCTTGCAGTCGCGAGTTGTAAACTCGTTCCCTGAATCGGACAAGATCAAGGTGCCATGGACTTGCAGGTATCCGTTCACTTCGCCGTCCTTCAATAGCACCGCGTAAAACGTCAGTTTGAACTCTCTGTCGCCCGTTTGGGCCCAGCGGCCGTATCCGGGCCCACGCTCATCCGCAAGGCCTTGGTTCGGCGACGCGAGCGAAAGCTTGGTGTTACCGTCCGTAGTAAAGCTGCCGTCCCCGCCAAAGCTCGCAATGCTCAGTAGAGGCTGTGGTGGCCCGCCCCCCGCGGATATCTTCACTTCCCACACCCCCACCAACGCCTTTTTCTCAGCCGGCTGTGCGACCAGCATAAGCGGAATAGTCACGCCCAAGAAAGCCAGCCCGATTAATCGATTTTTCCTGGTCATACTCACACGCTGCAAAGGTGTCGCATTCAGGACCACTGTTATACGGTTTTCAACTCGCTCTTTGATCATCCGCCAGCTTAAACGCTAGTTCTGTTTCCCATTTCGCTGCGTGCCGCATCTCCCCAATGGCACGAACGTCGTCTTCGTCTGTTCCGGCGTCGAAGATCCCGAGCGCAAGCCCGCCAAGGCCGCTGGTTTTCGCGGCGGTCGCTACATCTCAGCAGAGGCAAGCGCGCGCGGCGAGTGGAAACCCGGCGGCTCCGCGATGCCGGGCGCGGACGCCTACGCCACGTCGAAGCAGTGCAACCTCGCTACGGTAATGGTGTTTGCCCGTGAGACTCCACGGTTACGCTTCAACGCACTCGAACCGGGTTTTACTCCGAACACCGGCCTCGGGCGCGAGGCCAACGTCTTCCTGCGCTTCTTGGCGAACTACATCCTGCCGCTGCTCGCTCCCCACATCAAGTATTGGAGCACCCCGAAGAGAGCCGCGCGCGTGGCCACCAAAGTCCTGATCGATGTATCCGGTCAGTCCGGCATCTACTACGACGAGGGCGGCCATCCGATGCTCGGCTCCGCGCTCGTGCGCGACCCGAAGTTCACGGATCGCGTCGTTGCCGAGACACGCGCCTTGCTGGCAACGGTGCCGTAATTCGCCCCGGCACCAGCTAAGCAGAATTTCGTTCCACCGGTTGCAATACTTTGCCGGTGCGGTCAACGGAACGGACGAGGACTCTTGGTTCGAGCGGGAGGTCCATGAGTTCTCCCCAGGCTCACCGTCTCTATTCGCAGTTCGGGTTTGAGCTAACGGCCCCGGAGTCCGTAGGCATGGCTTTCGAGATCCCGTAAGCTTATGGGGAATCTGCCGCCGCAACACCAAGCATCAGCACGTGCTCGTGCTCGGTTGTTTCGTCTGCAGGGAACATCGACTCGATTCGTAGTTCCTGCGCAGCCAGCGTCTGCGGAGTCCCAACCGCTGTGACCATTGAAAAATAATTCAGAACCTTACTACCTTTCCGGAAGCTGATCGGAATAACCGGTGAAACGGGCATAAACCCAGCGCCGTCGTTACTTAGTCCTTCTGATCCCCTGTCGCTCTGTGTCGATTCGCTGTGAGCTTTTTCAGCCCGAGCCTGACCGCTCCTCACTTCGGGATAAGCGAGCAATGCAGCCAGCAATTCCTTGGTTCTATCGTCAATGACGCCTCCAATGGCTTCGGCATTAACCCGGTAAATCAAACTGTTCGCCACGTCTTCCCAGTTATCGACGAAAGGACGCATACCGGCCGGATCGAACATCAGATGCAACATGTTACGAGGACCTTTGCGCTTGGACATATCGATAAAACAGTTGAAGAAACGGGGCGCAGATTCATTGGTCAGCAACACGTTCCAATAGCGATCCATCACCAGCGCATGGAGGAGTACCGCGAATCATGCGGAGAACCAGTACACAACAAGGATACGCATTGGCCGCTGTGAGCGTGCCCTGCTAAATCGTCCGCCTGAAAAAATCGGCTTCTAAGCCTGCCTATCGATTTCCGACTTTTTCACCTCATGCGCGGCCAGCGCTAGCTCACCTAACGGTAAGATTTGCGACAACAGATCAGCTTGATCGAATCGCAGAGCCGGCCCGGCGCGGTCATATAAGCCGAGCAGAAGCTCGTCGTGAGTACTGCCGATCGATCGATCGGGAAACCCTCCGATGACACAATCAATCGTGCGGTAATTCTAAATCTTGACGGCCGCTCGGTCGTCCCCTGACCGGTACGGCGCGTCGGTACGCTTTGCGACGATGTCATTCTGAGACAAGCCTTGCCCTCACGATTGGAGTGATCCAACGATGCCAATTCGTCCATGGCGCTTTTCCGGAGGCACAATTATGCCAAATAGCGCGCAAAAATTCTATGCCAAATAATTCGCAAAGTGACAGTGTTGTCTGTGAGTTTCCAAAATTATTTGAGGTGATTTTTGCCATGGTATTTGATGTACTGCCCTGGAGCAAAACATGGAAATCAAAGGTGCAACCCTTTTGTACACATTGGCTGGCCTGATGATCACGTTCGCGGGGTTCTCGGCGCTCTTGTTGGCCCTCCGACCCCTCGCTGGAGCGAGGTTGTCACTGCTTGACAGATACCTTGCAAAAACGGTCATGACGCACATTTTCGTATTGACGGCGGGAGCGCTGCTGCCGGCGCTATTTGCGCTCTACGACATTCAGGAAACGTGGATTTGGCGAGGCTCTGGTGTGCTTTTCGCACTACCGATGCTGTCTCTTCAGGTCACCTATCCGCGCCGACGCCGCAAGGTGGTCGGCGAAGGACCGCCGCCCGCGATATTCGCGGTCTTCGTTGTATTCGGCTCCGCTGTGACACTGGCGATGCTTGGCTACGTTTTAGAAGGCCTCCAATACAGCGCCGCAGCCTACATCACTGCGTTGACGATCGACTTCTTTACGGTCATTTTCGGCTTCGTGGTCGCGCTCGATGTCATTATGCAACAACCGATGGAAGTGTCGGAGCGGCCGACGGTTAACCACGGCTTCGACGACCGACCGTCCGGAAGTCTCAGCAAAATATCGAGCAAACAATGATCCGCTTGCCATATCTGGTTCGGCCTCTCAGCTTCGCGACGGTGAATCAGGTCGAAAACGTTGGAATAGACTCTTGTCCCTTTGTGAGCCAGCGTCATCAACCTGGGCGGTTCATGAAAGCGCCATGGACGAGTTGGCATCGCTAGATCAGTCCACCCGTGAAAATGCTCTCGAGCGTTTTCGGATCATTCAACCCTGTTTGGAACGAGGTTGATTCTTGGCATGGCGGAAACCCGCGAAGATGAGATACGCCAATTGGTCGAGCGCGTGTATCGTGCGGAGTCGAGCCGTATTCTCGCCACGTTGATCCGTTTACTGGGCGATTTCGATCTTGCCGAGGACGCAATGCAGGATGCGTTTGCCACCGCACTGGTGCGTTGGTCGAGAGACGGCGCGCCCGAGAACCCTCGCGCATGGCTCGTTTCCGCTGCCAGATTCGAAGCGATCGACTCGCTGCGACGTCGCGCCCGATTCGATGCTTCGCTCGAGAGAATTGCAGAACAACTCGAGACACAAACCAGCGGCGTCACCGTATCAGATAGTGAGAGTGTTGAAGATGACCAGTTGCGATTGATCTTCATCTGTTGCCATCCGGCGTTAGCAGCGGAGGCGCGGTTGGCTTTAACGCTGCGGGAGGTGTGTGGTTTGACCACGGAGGAGATTGCGCGTGCTTTTCTAATTGCCGCCTCGACGCTGGCTCAACGCGTGGTGCGCGCAAAGGCCAAGATCCGAGAAGCACGCATTCCTTTTGAAGTGCCTTCTCCGGCGGAATTGCCGGAACGGCTAAATACGGTGCTTCAAGTCATCTACCTTGTGTTCAATGAGGGTTACTCCGCCTCATTCGGAGAATCAGTGACCCGCGCTGAGCTCTCAAGCGAAGCGATCCGACTGGGACGGCTGTTGAACGAATTAATGCCCGAGCCAGAAGTGACCGGGCTTCTCGCTCTGATGCTTTTGCACGAATCACGTCGCGCCGCCAGAACCTCGCCGGAGCGGAACTTGATCTTGTTGGAGGATCAAGATCGCTCTCTCTGGAACCGGCCGTTGATCGAAGAAGGGGTAACCTTAGTGCAACGGGCATTGAAATCGCATCGCTTCGGATCTTACACGCTCCAAGCAGCAATTGCGGCGGTACATTCTCAAGCGGCCAGCGTGGCGGCGACGGATTGGTCACAAATCGTTTTGCTCTACGACGCTCTGGCCCGGATCGATTCTTCGCCGGTAGTTGAGTTGAACCGAGCAGTCGCAATCGCCATGCGTGATGGTCCGGAGGCTGGGTTAAGGCTGATAGATGCTCTGGTCGCGGGTGGCAAGTTGGCTGGTTACCACCTGGCACACGCAGCCCGGGCCGACCTGTGCCGACGCCTAGGAAAAACAGCCGAAGCCCGCTCTTCCTATGAGAAAGCGCTAGCTCTCACCCAACAAGAACCGGAACGGCGATTTCTAGAAAATCGGCTCAAGGAACTAAAAAAGTGAAGATGCTTGTCGAAATTCGGAAGTCCTGAGCGGCTACCTCTTGAACGGTCAATAAAAACGACCGCACAAAAAAGAAACTTACGAATACTATGAAATATATCTGCCTTGGATACCTGGAACCGGACAAGTTTGAAACTATGTCCGAAAGCGAACGCAACGCCCTGTTGGACGACATTTTCGATCACGCCGACGTATTGCGGAACCACGGCCACTTCATCGGCGAGGAACCGCTGCAAAGCGCCAAAACCGCAACGATCTTGCGTTGGAATAATGGGAAAGTATCGGTTACGGACGGGCCGTACGCAGAGACGAAGGAGCAACTGGGCGGAATTCTTGTGCTCGAAGCGCGTGACTTAAATCACGCGATCCAGTTGATATCCGAGCTTCCGGGTCTAAAGGCCGGGCTCGGGCCTATTGAGATCCGGCCGGCTGCGGATATAAGCGAAATGAGGCGTGCAAGTGAGCAACGACGAGCGAAGGCAGGGCAACCGGCCCGCCCGAAGACCGTTACAGGAAAAGGAGAAGTCATGACCCAGTATTTGGTTGCTATTCACCACCCCGACGACTATGACCCTTCCACAGAGGACGAAGCGATGTCCCGCGATATCGACGTGCTCAACGAAGAGATGGAGGCTGCTGGTGTCAGGATTTTCGCTGGCGGCCTGCACCCGGCAAGCAGCGCGAGGGCGCTGCGAGCGCAGCCCAATGGTAAGGTGCTCATCACCGACGGGCCGTACATAGAGACCAAGGAGCACATAGGCGGTTTTTGGGTGCTGGAAGCCGCTAACCTGGATGAGGCGCTGGCGTGGGGCCGCAAGGCCGCCGTCGCCTGTCGGGCGCCGGTCGAGGTGCGCCCGTTTTTTGGCAGAACCCGAGAAGACAATCCCACTATTTGGCCCAACGGAAGCAACTGAGCGTCAGTGGCAACACTGCCGGGCGATGCCGGCCTGACGGGCAAAATCAGATAGGACTCGAAAGGAACTCAGTCATGAGAAAAGTCAATGTGCTTGAATTTGTCTCCCTTGATGGTGTCATACAAGCCCCAGGCGGGCCAGAGGAAGATACCAGTGGCGGCTTCGCGTATGGCGGGTGGATAAGTCCACATTCCGACCCTGTTCTTTCAACGGCCATAAGAAAGCAGATGAGCATTCCGTTTGACTTGTTGATAGGGCGCAGAACCTTTGACATTTGGGCACCATTCTGGCCGCAACACAATGACATGTGGCCAGCCGTCAACACAGCGACCAAGTACGTCGCCTCGAATACCATGACTTCTCACGAATGGCAGCCGTCCGTGTTTCTAAACGGAGATATTGCGCACAAAATCACCAAAATTAAGCAACAGGAAGGGCCGGATTTGCACGTTTATGGAAGCGCAAATCTCGTTCAGACGCTCATCAAGCATGATTTGGTCGATGCGTTCTGGCTGAAGATATATCCGATAACATTGGGCGGTGGAAAACGATTGTTTGCCGATGGCACGATCCCGGCGGCATTCAGGGTGACAGAAAGCACAGTCACCTCGAAAGGCGTCATTATCGTGAATTACGAGCGTGCAGGCGCAGTCCCAACCGGAAGTCTATAAACATTCGGCCGGGTGGCCCAGGCTTCGCCGATGGAAGCAAGATGCTCTGGAGATTTCTGGGCCGCTGGGTCAACTCCACCCCGATGGCTTTTCGTATGACACATGAGCACGGCTCCTGGTGCGACCGAACGCTAGGTGTCGATTGCAGTTAATTCGTAGACTAAATCATTTTCGGCGCGCTCGTTTTTCAATTAAATCGAGACTGGGCTCAGTTTTTCAGTTAATTGTAGACTGTTTGATATCGATGCGCGCGACCTGTTCAGCCAACGGATCAGGCCAGTTGTGAGCGCGCCGAACCAACTCCTCGCGGCGCTCCACAGGGATTGCCCGAAGCAAGATGGCAAACGGATACAAATCCCTCTGCCCCACGCTGCTGAGACCGCGGAAGCGGAAAAACTCAAGACATCGCTCGCCCAACAGACACTTGGCCACGGAGGCACCCACCTTCAACCGACTGGCCCAGTGCTGGATGTGGTCTAAGGTCGTTACGCCTTCATGGCCCAACCCGTGGTCGTCCCACCAGTCCGTAGCTTCTATATAGTCAGCAAGCGCCAACACGCCTTGGCGGTCGCGTTGCAGCAACAGCGCAAATTACTCACTCACCAAATTGGCGAACGTATCAGCATCGACGTTTCCTACCCAAAAAGGGTCAGGAGCCTGCCCGACTTGATGGCTTCAGACACGTTGTTAATTAGTCCCTATCAACCAGGACCAACTGCAGCCAAGCGGGGCGGACGACCAGCCTAGCGATGAATCGGTGCCTCGCGATGCCAGTTGCTCAAAATGCGACCATCGGTGTGGGGTTGCTTTGCCCATCGGATAGCGTTGGCAATGACTCGGTGGACATGGGCGTTGTGGTAGATCGGAAAAGTTTCGTGTCCAGGTCCAAAGAAGAAGATGCGGCCGCGGCCACGGTGGAACGTGCAGCCGCTGCGGAATACCTCTCCTCCTTTGAACCATGACAAAAAAATCAGCTCCTCGGGCACGGGAATGTCAAAAGGTTCCCCGTACATTTCCGACTGCGGCACTTCGAAATAGGGAGGTAAGCCTTCTGCAATCGGGTGAGATGGGTGGATCACCCACACTCGTTCCAAATCACCGTCCGGCAGCTCTCGCCAGGCAAGGTTGCAATTAGTGCCCATCAACCGACGGAAGAGTTTCGAGTGGTGCCCGGAATGGAGGACGATGAGTCCCATGCCTTTCAGCACGCGCTGCTGAATTCGGTCGACCAAGGCGTCACTGACTTCCTCATGGGCAATATGTCCCCACCAGAGGAGTACGTCGGTATCGTCGAGGAGCCGTTCGCCTAGACCCTCGTCGGGATCGTCAAGGTTGGCACAACGTATTGCAAAGCCCTCGTTCTTCAAGCCTACTGCAATCGCGCCGTGGATGCCGTTCGGGTAGATCGCTGCAACGTCAGGCTGGAGCTTCTCGTGGCGACCTTCGTTCCAGATTGTTATTTTGATAGTTACTTCGTTTTCCATTTTGAGTTCCGGGTAAAAGCGGGGGCCGTTCTAGAGGTCAAGCTTTGACGCCTCCGGAAAACGTCTGGACGAAATAGCGGCGGGCAAATCCGAAGGCGATCACGGCTGGTAGCATGTAGAGGATCGCGAGTGCGCTCAAGAAGCCGTAGTCAATTTGCTGGACGCGCAGAAAAGCGCGAAACAGTCCGAGTGGCAACATCTGAAGCTCGGATGAAGACAGCAAAATAAGCGGCATTAGGAAATCCCCCCATGCGGAAATAAATGCAAAAAGACCCGCCGCAGCGAGGCCTGGAAGAGCTAGCGGTGCAATCACGAAGCGAATACGCTGAAACAGGCTTGCGCCGTCAACGAGCGACGCGTCTTCATAGTCGTAAGGGATGGTGTCGAAGTAGGTTTTCATAATCCAGAGCGCAAGCGGCAACTGCATGGCGGCAAAGACTAGAATCAGGCCTAGATATCCATTGATTAAGCCGACTACCAGCATGACCGGGCGTACCGATTCGGGATTTAGGAAACTGCGGACAAACGATCCGACCGCGTTATTACCGGTGAGTAGAATCTTATATAGCGGCACAATGAGAGCCGGTGGTGGCACCACGCGGACTAAAATAATCGTATAGAGGAACGGCCGTTTCCACCACGCCCTGGTTCGCGACAACGCGTAACCACCGAAGCCGGCGAATACCAGGACAATAATCGTAGAAGTCCCGACAACAATGAATGAGTTAAGAAACCATCGGGCACCTCCCTCGCGCACAAAAATGCCGATGTAGTTGTTAAGCGTCCAAGGGCTAGGCCATCGAAGGAACAGCGAAGCGTTTCCATCGAAGGAGGCCTGAATCAGCCAAACGAAGGGAATCACACAAAAAATTGAGATCAGCGTAAGAGTTACGTACGCGACCACATCACCACCAAACATCGTGGGAACAACAAGTCTCGATTTGCTCATGACTTTAAACCTGGACTTTGAGAGCGCGCACGTAGACCAAGCCGATAGCCATCGAAATCGCGAGGGTGACCACCGCTACCGCAGAACCGTACCCGAGCTGAAAGGCGGTGAAGGACTGATTGTAGATATAGATGCCAATGATCTCGGTAGCGTTGCCAGGGCCGCCGCGGGTGAGCGCGTAGATGAACCCGAAAATCGAGATGGTCGTTACTGTCGAGACCAGCATGTAAAGAAATATGTTCGGCATGATCAGCGGAAGCGTGATGAACCGGAAGATCTGGCGAGGTGAGGCACCGTCGATCCGGGCAGCTTCACAGATCTCAGGGGGCACCGCACTAAGACCCGCCATCATCAGGATCATCGCCGACGCGATGCCACGCCAGGTGTTAGCAACAATGATCATGACAAGGGGAAACTGCTGCAACCATGGTACCGAGTGGATTCCCAAGCCGCCCAGTAGCCGATTCAGCGTCGAATGTTCGCCGCCAGCCAGCATGGAAATCCAGATGTAGCCAGCGACTACTTCAGGCACGGCGTTCGGCAAGAGGATGATCGAGTTGAGCAAATTTTTGAAACGAAGCGGCCGGCGCAGCAAAACCGCGGAAGCGAGTCCCAGAACGAACTGGCCGATAACTGCCGAGCCAAGCACAAACCAAAACGTAACAACCAGAGAATGCCAGAAACCTCCGTCGTTAAAGAGCCGCACATAATTGAGCATGCCAACAAAACGCGGGTTGGTTGCCGCCACCCCGACCAGCGAGGCGTTTGTGAGGCTCAAATAGATCGAGTAAAGCGCCGGGTAGACGACGAGAGCGCCGATGAGAAGGACGCAGGGCAGAAGGAGGAGCTGAAGCTGCCACGATCTGCGTTCAATATAGGTCGTCATATGAGCTTGCCGCTTCGTAAGATCGACGACTGAGAGCGTCTTGTGTAAAGACCGGAGACGACCACGGAGCACTCGTCTCCGGTACGCAATTTCTGAAAAAATTATTTAACCGCTCCGTCGCCAAGAACCTCTTTGACGTAGTCAACCAGGATCTTCTGAGCGCCTGCCGCATCAGTCTGCTTGCGAAGCAGTGCTTCGGTTGCGCGCGACACACCTTCGGCAACCGCTGAAAAGCCCTCGGCGGTCTTCATATAGGTTCCCGTTCCGTTCTTCAGAGCGGCGAGAATTGGAACCAGCTCCTTTAGCTTTTGGAAGTCTGGATCAGCCGTCGCATCGGTGCGGCCTGGGATATTACCCACATTTTGCGCGTACGCCACATCCGCCTTCACCGATCCAAGCTCGAGCATGACTTTCTTGGCGATCCCAACATCAGGCGATTTCGCGTTCACCGCCCATGGACTATCGAGGTCGACCAGCACGTACTGCCCTCCCTGTTTGCCGGGAACCTCCCAGGTGCCGACGACTTCAGTGACATTCGGGATCGGATTTTTGCTCTGTGAACCCCAGTCATAGATATAGCCCCATGAACCGCCCGTCGTTGCAACCAGTTTGCCGGCCGGAAACATTTCATACTTCGGCACCACCCACGGCTCCGGCTCCAGCAGCGGCTGGATCGGCATCAGATCGTTGTTGATGAGATCAGCGTAGAAGCCGAACGCTTCTTTTATCCCTTGCCCGGTCAGGTTTAGCGTCCCGTCATTGTTGGCGATCTGCGGCGTTGAGGTGCCAACTATCAATAGCCTGAAGCCCTCAGTGAAGGAACCGCCGCCCCAGGTGATACCCGCCGGAAAGAGAAGTCCGTACGCGCCGGTCTTGGCTTTGATCTCCTTGGCACGGGCGAGAAGCTCGGCCCAGGTCTTCGGTTGCTCGGTCGAAATACCAGCCTTTTCCAATATGTCGCGACGATAGTAGATCTGCTGGACGTTCAGCATGGCAGGCAAAACGTAGATCTGACCATCCTTGCTGGTCGCCATGGCCTTGCCGACATCAAACGACTGCGCATAGCCGTCCCAAGCCTTGAGCTCTGTGGTAATGGGAGCTAGGTAGCCCGCCGCGACCATGTCGGCGACATCCTGACCATGGGGTGCAGTAAAGATGTCCGGCGCATCGCCTGCTTGAAGTTCGGTTAGAAGCTTAGTTAAATAATCTTTCTCTGGGGAGGGATATTCGACCACCTCAATGTGGACGTTGTATTTTTTTTCTATTTCCGGCACGACCTTGTTCAGCGCATCGATCCGTGCCTGACGATGCTCGGCGATACGGATCGTTTTAGCCTGGGCGGACCCAATTGCCAGCGCCGAGGCCAGAGAAATCCCCGCGAGGATTGTCGTTCTAAACATTGATCCTCCTTTTCATTTTGCGAGGCGATTGCAGCCATCGCCATTTATGTGTACACGTTTGCATAACGCGAACGTGTAGGCGTCTTGGTATTCAGTGTCAAATACAAATTCTAGAGGAAATGAACGTGATCGACATAAAATCTCAAGTAGTGTAAACGTATGCACATATGACTGGTGATAAGGTTTTGCGCCTTGGGTTGATCGGCACGGGACATATGGCGGCGCATTACGCGCGCAGTTGGGTCTCTATGCCGGAGGTAGCGTTTGTTGCGGTGAGCGATGTCAATGCTGTTTCACGGCGGAAATTCATCGATATTTGCCGTAATGCGGGGCGACCCCAGCCGCGAGAATTCGACGAATTCAGGTCGATGCTGGCCGCTTGCCGGGACGATCTAGACGCGATTTATGTGTCTACGCCGCACGCGCTGCATGCGGAACACGGGATCGCCGTAGCCGAGTCTGGTCTGGATCTGCTGATCGAAAAGCCGATGGTAACCACCGTGGAAGAGGCTCAGCGGTTGGTTTCAGCACGAGATCAGAGCCGTTCTACCGTCGTGATTGCCTTTCAGGGCGCTTTATCGCCTTTGATTGCAGATACGCGCAACCGCGCCCGGGAGGATGAATTCGGCGAACTCGTCAGCGTGGCCGGCACCATCTGGGAGAACTGGTCCTCACGCTATGAAGGGCATTGGAAGCAGCAATTGGACTTGTCGGGAGGCGGCTTTATGTTCGACACCGGCGCCCACATGATGAACACCGTTTGCCTTTTGGCTGACGCGGATTGTGAACGGGTGTCTGCCCTTACGAACAACCGGGCGCGCAGTGTCGACGTCGTCTGTGCGGTCGCGGGCCGGCTAGCCACCGGCGCTCTTCTGACTCTGAACGCTGCAGGCGAGGGACCAGTTGGCTGCGCCTCGCACCTAACGTTCTTTTATACGCGGGCGATTGTGCGCATTGACGCTTGGGGCGCCTGGCGGGAGATCGCTGCGGCCGGAACTTCGGGATCTCGTGAAGAGGTTGAAATTAAGAACAATCCCCTAAAAAGTTTTCTCGCGATTCGTGCTGGCACAGCAGAGAACCTTTCGACCGTAGAAGCTGGACTGCGTTTCGCGCGCCTTTGGGATGCCATCAAAGCGTCTGCCGCCAGAAATGGTGAACCCGTTACGATACGTCCTGTTGCCATGACAGCGAGATAGTGAATTGCGTGAAAGAGCGAATAACCTCTAAAGAATTGGCGAAGCTCGTCGGGGTCTCGTCGGCAACCATCTCCCGAGCATTCTCGCCGAATGCGCGAATCAGTGAGCAGACGCGCATACGAGTTCTCGCTATGGCGCAGCAGTACGGGTATCAACCCAATGCGATCGCCCGCACGCTGAATAATCGGCGATCTCGTCTGGTAGCAGTGGTAGTCAATGCTATTGGCAACCAATGTGAAGCAGAGCAGTTGGAAGTACTGGTACATCGGCTGCAGGCTCGCGCTCTGGTTCCAATCATTCTGTGCTGCGGGGATAATACCGACCGTTTGCAATTGATGCGCCTCGCATCAACTTACCAGGTTGATCATGCGATCATCTTTTCCGATGTAGTGCCACTGAAGGATGCGGTGCAAATATTCAGGACGACCTGGCCGATTATTGTTTCGGCGGAACCGATCGAAGACACGAGAGTTTCATGTGTGCGTGTCGATGGGACAGAGGCGGCCTCACAGCTTATCGACAAGCTGGTCGGCGACGGTCGCGAGCACTTCGCCTATCTGTGCGGCAGGAACTCCAGTTGGATAGACAAGCAGCGCCGGGACTGGTTCAGCAGCGCCTTAGTTAGGCATGGGCTGGCGTTCGAAGCAGAAGGTCATGGCGACTATTCATACGAAGCGGGGTTTAAGGAAGCTTCTCTTCTCCTGAGCCGCTCGAAAGTTGACGCGCTGGTTTGCGGCAATGACGTGATGGCGATTGGTGCGCGCGACGCGGCAATCCGTCTCCTCAACCGCAACGTGCCTGGCGATTTGGCTATCGTCGGTCAAGATGGCATCACGATGGCTGGTTGGGAGTCTAACGACCTGACCACGCTTGCGCTCGATCGTATAGCCCTCATCGATGCAATCGTGCAAATCATCGAGAAGCACGAAACCGACTACGCCGCAGCTCCCACCATCGTTATCAAATGCGCGGTTCGGTGGGGTGCAACCAGCTAATCCGCAAACCTCCCACCCGTGGACGAATGAATCCTCTGTAGTCTATAGGGGTCAGTCAACAAATCTTGACAGATTTCATCCAGCTTGGGGATACGGGGCGACGCTTCACCGGCTGTCAGGATTTGTTGACTGACCCCTACTCGGAACTCTTCGATCGGCATCTAGACAAGCGGAGCGCGCCCGCTCCGTAAGCAGGTCCATTACTGCGGTTTTGATCGACGGTGTGTGGGCCCTTCGCTTAGTCTTTGAAAAACCGGGTATGGCGCGTTTGGAAGGGCATGGGCGGAATTGCCCGCCTAAACTTCGAACCAGAAGGCGGGGGTTCGAGTCTCTCCGGCTGCGCCACGGAATCTAGCCGGAACGTAATTTATAGCCGGTCGGCTAATTCTTTCGGGCTTCGGCCGCGGCCCCCAATTGGCCGCCGCATTTGAAAATAAACAGCGCCCTGTTTACCCACAATCGCATTATGAGAGGGAGAGACGCTCTTCTTTAGCCGATTCCCACGACACAGTGTTGAGGCCTCGCGGAGCCTGGCCCGCCTAGGATCAACGTCTGCTGGGAAACACCTTGTGGCGGGTCGCTAAAGGAGATCTGGGAACGAGCACTCGCGTAGTATTTCGCCGGCGGGAATCTCAAACGTGCCGATTCGGCCCTGAATTGTTCCGGGACCCCAAATTCGAGCGCCTGTAATGCAACAGTTCCGTGCCAAGCGGTGGGGGCGCTTACGCTGGAATAAACGATGTCCGGTGACTACCTGGGCGGTCGCGCCGCCCGCCGATTCGCGGGCACACCTCTTCGGTGCCTCGTCACGGGCTTCTTGGTGTCGGCAGCCTCAAACAATTGCCGAAGCCCGTGTGCCAACAGTTCGACGGCCTTCCCCAGGGCGCCGAGTTGCCCAACCCGGACTATCGCGACGGATCGGTGCAGGTCAAACGACGGGGGATGCAATACTTTCACGGGATCGATAGAATGATTCCTGGCAATAAAGCGAGCGGGTAGCAGCCCGACACCATAACCGGACTGAACGAACGCCAGCTGCATATGCATGTTGTGGATTTCAGCCGCAATCATTGGGGTGAAGCCGGCACGCTCCATCCGATCGATGAGGCTCGCCCGAAGAAAGCACCCGGGCGGATTGAGCACCCAGGGTGCTCGGCCCAAACTTTTCCAATCACCGTCAACGCTGCCTTCGGCGCCTTGAACGATCTCCATGCGGTCCCTAGCGATGATATTCGTCAGAAGAGGTGGAGGCGCGGTTCTACCTTCGGGCAACAGCACGGCAGCAACGTCGAGTTCACCCGCGAGCAGCCGGTGAATTAATTCACCGGTAAGTTCGCTCGACAGCCGCAGTCGGACCTTGGGGTATTTCTCAGTCAGCGCCTGAATAGGTTCGATAAGCGTCCCCTCGGCCAGGGCATGCGCGAGCCCGATGCGCAGAAGGCCGTGAGGTTCGGCGTCGCTCGACGTAAGAGATTTCAGCGCCTCGGTCCGCTGCAGCAGATCTCGCGCTTGTTCGAGTACCCTGGAGCCAAGCGAGTTCAGACGCGGCGGCTTTACCGAGCGGTCGAGCAACTCGGCACCCAATGCAGCCTCCAGCCTTTGCACTTGCCGGGTAATCGCAGAGGGCGTCCGGAATAGACGATCGGCTGCACCGGCGATGGACCCGGCATGGGCGAACTCTACGAGGGCGCGTAAATCTTCGAGCATGGGGATCTCCTAAAGTACTCCTAAAACCTCCTCCCGACGATAGCAGAATCGTGCGGAATCGGCAATATCATTGTGATAATAATGAACTTGTAGAATTGTCGGTTGCCCGTTACAAAGAGCGAGAAGTTTATGCTTTTGTTGAAACCCTGATGCCTCACGCAATTCAAATTCGGCAGACTGGCGGTCCCGAGGTTTTGAACTGGACAGCGGTCGATGTCGGTGGGCCCGGGTCGGGTCAGGTGCGCCTGCGCCAGGCGGCCGCAGGCCTCAACTACGTCGATGTTTATCACCGCACCGGATACTACCCGCAGCCGCTTCCCTTTATCCCGGGCCTCGAAGGCGCCGGGACCGTAGAGGCAGTCGCCCAGGATGTGCGCGGTCTGAAAGTCGGCGATCGGGTGGCCTATGCCGGTCCTACCGGCGGCTATTCCGAGGTGCGGCTCATAGAGGCCGATCGGCTGGTGAGATTACCGGATGCAATCTCGTTCGATCAAGCAGCCGCGATGATGCTGCAGGGTATGACTGCGCAGGTGCTGATCCGGCAGGTGTATCCCGTCAAGGCGGGTGACTTGATCCTCGTGCATACCGCGGCCGGCGGAACGGGCCTCATTCTCTGTCAGTGGGCGGCCGCCCTCGGCGCAACGGTCATCGGCACCGTTTCGACGGAAGCTAAGGCCGAAATGGCCCACGCCCACGGCTGCAAACACACCATCCTCTATTCCAAACAGGATTTCGTAGCGGAAGTTTCCCGTATCTCCGGCGGTGAGAAACTGCCGGTGGTCTTCGATTCCGTCGGCAAGGATACCTTCTTACGCTCGCTCGATTGTCTAAGATCGCGTGGCTTGATGGTGACGTTCGGACAATCTTCCGGTCCAATCGACCCTATTGCACCCGTTCTACTGTCGCAGAAGGGTTCGCTCTTTCTGACACGGCCTTCGCTCTTCCACTACATCGCGCGACGAGAAGAGCTTGAAGCTTCCGCTAACGAGTTGTTCAATGTGGTGGCTTCAGGGAAGGTGCGCATTAACGTCAATCAGCGTTTTGCACTCAAGGATGCCGCTGACGCCCACAAGGCCTTGGAAGCGCGCGCCACCTCCGGCTCCACCATCCTGACCATCTAACCCAGTATCCACAGGAGTTTTCCATGAGCAAGACCGCAATTACCTCGCTGGAACTCGCGCCGCCGGTCGGCCCGTTTTCCCAGGCGATCAAAGTCGATGGTTTCATCTATTTCAGCGGTCAGGTCGGCCAAGACCCGACGACGGGCAAGTTGGTGGCGGGAGGTATTGCGGCCGAGACGGAGCGCGTCTGCCAGAATCTCTCGGCGGTTCTCAAGGCGGCCGGCAAGGGTTTCGATGATGTCGTGCGCGCTGGTGTGTATCTCACGAGCATGAGTGATTACGTGGCGTTGAATGGCATTTACGCCAAGCATTTCAGTCAACCCTTTCCCGCCCGTACGGTGATCGCGGTGGCCGCGCTGCCGCTTGGGGCCTGCGTTGAGATCGACCTCGTCGTCAAGGCTTGAGGCAACAAACGGAGGTTAATCTCATGAAGTACACATTTCACATCGTCGATGTTTTCAGTTCGACACCGTTCGGCGGTAATCAACTCGCGGTTCTGCCTGACGCGGCGGGCATTTCGACCGAGGGCATGCAGAAGATTGCTCGCGAATTCAATTTCGGCGAAACGGCCTTCGCCCTGCCGAAGAACGATCCCAATACCTATCGCGTGCGCATCTTCTCACCTCGGACGGAGCTCGACTTCGCGGGGCATCCCTCGGTCGGCACAGCCTGTGCGCTCGTGATGAAACAGCACGTACGGCTTAGTGATCGAATCCGGCTAATTCTTGAGGAGAATGTCGGGCCCGTGATAGTCGATGTCGCCCAGCGAAACGGGGGGGTCCACGGCACGTTGACGTTATCGGGGAAGATTGAGGCACCGACCGGCGCACCTTCTCCGACTGATCTCGCCGCCGTCCTATCCATCGAGCCAGCCGAGGTGAGCCAAGTCTTTTTCGCAGGCGTCGGTGTTCCACTCTGTTTTGCGCAGCTGACGTCGAACGAGGCTGTCGATCGGGCGGCGATCAATCGGTCTGCCTGGGCGGCAACGCTCTCGCGAGCGTGGTCTCCCCACATCTTCTTCTTCGCGGGAAATCTACAGGATGGCGGCAAGCTCTATGCTCGCATGTGGGCACCCGCGCTGGGCGTTGAAGAAGATGCCGCGACGGGCGGCGCTTGTGCAGCCCTCGTCGGGGCGATGGCATCAAAGCCCGATTTTGGCGGGACGGCCTATCGTCTTTCGATCCAGCAAGGTGTCTCGATGGGGCGCCGAAGCGAAATCGAAGCAGAGGCGCGTAAGAGCGACGGCGTTGTGTCCTCTGTCAGCGTGGGTGGCGCCACGGCCTACGTCGCAAGCGGCGAAATCGACGTGCCGCCGTCTGCGCTTGTGTCTTAGACCGTCGAGTGTGCCCCCATGCGCGTGAACCGCAGGAACCGGTCATTTTGATAGCTCACCAAATGCTTGCATCATCAAGAGAGTGGAACCATGAGAATAGTTGGTGGCGGCATCAACACGAGGTTCACCCACCGCCCGAAGGAGCGGAGTCTTCAGAGAACCCCTACGCAAATCATGGCTGTCGCCTTCGCGGCCTCCGCTCTTGCTTTTGGGGCTATCGCCTTCGCTGCGGGGGATCCCTTGCACGATGTATCGGCGGCAGGTCCGCGGCTGCGCGAAGCTCCTTAAAGCGGTCTATAGGGGTCAGTCAACAAATCTTGACACAAATCATCGAGAAGCACGAAACCGACTACGCCGCAGCTCCCACCATTGTTATCAAATGCACGGTTCGGTGGGGTGCAACCAGCTAATCCGCAAACCTCCCACCCGTGGGCGAATGAATCCTCTGAATGTTGCCTTGGTGATCAAACCGCGAGTTGTGACGCGCGTAGCAGTGTCCCGCCGCGCGACCGCTCATAATCCGCCCCGCAACGCTGGTCGGACCGACATGTTCGCAGGTTCGCCGTGGCGATTGAGTCACGGAAGTCGCCTCTAGACAAGCCAGACCAGCTAAGGAATTGCCTTCGGTTGTTTTCCTTGATAACAGCGAACGCTTGCAAAACCTATTTGGGAATTCGCTCGCGCCTCATTGCGCGGGAGGCGCGAGATGATTTGCCAATCCTAACCGGCGTGGCATTGTTGGCGTTGCTCGATCCGGAGGGATGGCAGAGCGGTTTAATGCACCGGTCTTGAAAACCGGAGACCCGCAAGGGTCCGTGGGTTCGAATCCCACTCCCTCCGCCACTTTCCGCGCACAGCACACTTAGCGTCAGCGTTTTAAGCGCTTCAGCCTTTTACCGGTCTACGAACTACGCCAACAGCCGCTAGCCACCTAAGGCTTGCTGGCTTTCGCTCCGCCTTTGCCTTTCTTAAGCTCCTCAAACTGCTTAATCTGGTCTGGCGTTAGAATGGTTGCTAGCTCATCCAGTTCCTGGCGCGGTATATTTCGTCTATGGCCGCCGAAGATCCCAGCGCTACTCTTTCCACCAGCACTACTCTTTCCACCGCGCCCGTGCTTTTGTCTCTGGTCGTCCGCTGGCCGCGCGTCGCTTTCGTTTCCATTGGCTGCAGCGACGTCATTGAGCGGATCACGATACTTGACGATGATATCGTCGAACCGATCCCGTTGAGCCGCTGTAATTCCGAGCTGTTTCTCCAGGCGGGTAAGACTAGGATCCGAGTAATGAACAATAATCGGGTCTTCGGCCATCGTTGGGCCGATGCAAAAGAGCCAGAACATGAAAGACCAACCTGCGGTGTGCGATCGCTGCATGCCTGAAGCCATAGCGACCTATTTTAAAGATCGCTAGTTTTGTAGGAAAAGCGGCCCCAGATTTGCCCGGGCGGCCACCAAGTCCACTTCAACGGCAAGATTACTGAGGGGATTTCACGTATTCTCTCGTCCGACGAAAGCTTTTGCTGGAACGACAGTAGGAGCCTGCGATCACGTCCAGCTGTTTCCTTTGTTGTATTAGATCCTCGACGGAAGGCTATTACAGATGCGCTTTATTGGTCCGTGGGTTCGAATCCCCGCGCCACTCTAAATCCCTATTTCGAACGAGATTGGGGAGGTTGCGGAATCTTGATCGCAATTTCCGTAAATGTGGAGCCGTCGCTTGTCGCCGAGATTTCTCCGTTAATCTGCGCTAACTCCCCGCGCGCGCGAAACAAGCCTAATCCGAATGCCTCGGTAAATTTCCCTGTTGTAAAAAATGGATCGAAGATGCGCGGCAACACCTCTTTCTTTATCCCTTTGCCGTTATCCCGAAACCGTAAAATCGCCTTGTCCTTTTGCCCTTCGAATTCGTACTCGACCCGAGTGGCTCCCGCAGCCAGCGCATTCCGATAGATCTCTTCCAGGATTTGGCGCAACTTCGCCGGATCCGCTTCCATCGCGCCAGCCATCCGTGGGTTTTTCGCCACCGCCTTTAGGTTACCCGGTATTGTGCACTCCCGGAACAGAGCTTCTAACTGTACGGTTTGGAAACGGTGCGGAGTCGATTTGGCCGCAATGGCCGCTTCGTCTACGATCTGCGAGAGCATTTGCGTCGCTTTGGCCATGTGCTCCACCGGATCTCGAATCTCGCGCGCCAGGTCCGAGTCCATCAGGATTAAGCCGCTGTGGCCTGATAAGACCGTCGTCACGTTGTTGAGCTTGTGAATTAAACCAGCCAGGAGGCTGGAGTAATATTCAGAGGAGTACAGTGTTCGTGCTGGGCTGGAGGGGCTTGGGGGCTTCAGCACGGAAATTCTCCCCCCGCATACGCGCTTATTCCAAGTTTTGGGCCTCCGGATTCGGACCGAATTCCTGATAGTTCCGTTATTGGTGAGCGGAATGCGGATCTGATAAAGTCGTCTTGGTTCGCCTGGCACAGAAATCCCCCAAATCCGTATGCGCTCATTTCGAGGCTTTGGATGCCGGATCCGGGCTGAATTTTTGTTCGTCCGCTCGTTCCCGAACAGAACGCTAATTTGCTAAGGGCGTTTCGTTGGGTGCCGCTCGGACGGCCGGTCAGGCTCGATTGATGTGCCTTGTTTGTTTTCGGTCGCGCCGAGCCGGTTACACCAACGCTCCCGGCCGCAAAGCTGTATATTGCTCTATTCGATCCGTTTTCGGCTTTGTCTTTCACTCGATCCGCAAACTCTCCGAGCTGTCGAGGCGGCAAATCTGCCTGCTTTCCCGCACAGGTCAGTAGAGCCGCCCCCAGATTTTTGCTATCCCTAATCCTTGAACCAGCCTTGCCCGAAATTGCAGGCCATCCTGATCGTTCTCGAACCAACAATTCCCACCGGGTTCGCCTCAGAAGACTGAGTCGCACCTGTCCCGAACAATGTTTGAAAATCATAGCACATCCGTTTGTCGTCGTCCTTTTGCATCCAAATCTCGGAGTCTGTGTACAGAGCAGACCACTAGATAATCTAATTTGTCGTGCAAATTACAGCAATTCTAGCGAGAAATCGACGGCTGAAGCCGAATGCGTCAGCTGCCCGACCGAAATAAAGTCGACACCGGTTTCCGCTATGGCCCGAATCGTCCGGAGGTTGACTCCTCCGCTCGCTTCAAATCTTAAGCCAGGACGGCGAAGGCCGATGCATGCCCGCATCTCGTCGGGAGCCATATTATCGAGGAGAATGACATCCACCTCGGGGAATCGTACAAAATCGCGCACTTGTGCCAGCGAATCCGCCTCGAGTTCTATCAAAATATCGGGATGCTGCTTCCGCAAAGCTTGAATCGCAGCGGGCAGATCCGGTTTGGCCAGCAAATGGTTATCCTTAACCATGACCGCATCGAAGAGTCCCATGCGATGATTAGTTCCACCGCCTGCCGCGACGGCCTCCTTTTCCAGCTTTCGCAGACCCGGTGTTGTCTTCCGAGTGTCCAGAATCTTAGCTCCAGTTCCTTTGACTGCTTCCACGAACGATCGGGTCAACGTGGCGACTCCCGACAATCGTTGCAGGAAATTCAAGGCGACCCGCTCGGCCGTCAGAATCGAGCGGGTATGCCCGGAGATATGAAGAATAGTATCTCCTGGGTTAACCTCGGCGCTATCGGGCTGGGCGATCTCGACCAGGAGACTCGGATCGACTTGCTGGAAAGCCGATTTCGCCGCCTCGGTTCCGGCGACGATGGCCGTCTGTTTTGCCAAAATTCGGGCCTGGGACTGGTGAGTCTCTGGGATGAAAAACCTGGAAGTGAGATCGCCGGCGCCAACATCTTCGGCTAGCGCTACAGCCACGGGGTCAACGGAAGCCACGGGTGGGAGCGTAGTCTGGATTCGCCAAATCTCAAATGGGCGTAAGAGCGGATTTCTTCCGTAATCGTCTGCACTCTTAGAAACAAATAAATTAATAGTTGTGTTATAGAAAATAACATCTTATAAGAAGGTTGTGTTATGAAGACACCTCTTAAACAACCCAAGCATCAGCTGCTATATGCATGGATAAAATTGTCTACCCTTCTGCTTGTGGCTTCGATGATGTGGACCTCGGCCTACGCGCAGACCGGTTTAGACACATTTATCAACCCTCTAAAGCAGGGATTGAATCTGATCGTTGTTTTCGGGTTTATCGCCGGTTGCGTCATGGTTATCGGAGGTTTTCTAAATGCACGCCGGGACGAGAACTGGAAAATGACGGTCATCTATGGAATCGGCGTCGCTGGGGCGGTGGCATTGATGAAGGCTCTCTTCACAATTTTCGGCGGCACCGCCGCTAACACGGTTAATGGTTTCTAGCGCCTGAAGAGAGGTATTGGAGCTGATATGAGCGAGGTTCTCATATACACAGATAGCCGCCCTCGAGCAAAGTCGACTGGGCACGCGTTCGGGTTTGAGGGAAATCTTGGGATGGGGGTAATCATCGCGGGGATGATCTCGGTTTTCATCTTGACTATGATGCTGCAAACCGGGAATCCGATGCCACTCCCTTGGAAATTCGCGTTCGCTTCGTTGCCGACGTTGCTGACGACCGGCTACATCAGCCTACTTCGAAACAAGAAGCCTCCGCGCTTTGATTTGGATCTTCTGATCACTGTTGTCAATGGCCCCACGTTTCAACCCGCGCGAGTGCAGCCGCGCCATCCCTTCCTTCCGCTTAAATGATCTCCACCCTCCTCGGCGTCTGTGATTCGATCGTTGGCCTTGCGACTCGTAAGGGAAGAGGACCTGCCTCTCGGATTTCTCGAATCGGCATGCCGAATGGATTCTTTCTCAATGATCTGCTGTGGTTCGGTGACGGCGCGACGAAAAAGACGGCTGTCTCGCGCGGGTTCATGGTCGAACCGGGTGAAATGACGGGCTTTAGCATCGGGCAGCTGAACGACTTGCACGAGCGCTTGCGCGTTCTCCTTGGTATGCTCGGGCAAGAGTACCAACTGCAAATCCAATGGAGCATCGACAGCGATTACCGGCATGAGCTCGAAGAATACCATAAAGAGACCCTTCAGCTGCGCAGGCGAGATCCAGTATATGGCCAGTTTGGTGTGTTAGTTCGTGCCGAGCGGTATGAGCGGTACAAAGCTGCCATGCAAGAAGGCAGACTGCGTCGAGAGCGTCTAACGCTCTTCTTTACGCGGGTTATCGACACGAAAGTGCCCGTCTTTGCTCAACAAGCTATCGCCGAATACTTCGATACTTTATCGCGGAAGGAAAGTTTGGGTCTTCAAGATTTTGTCTTGAACGCACTTTCCCGCCTTTTCGCAGATTGCCGGATTACTCCGATGCGAGACGAAGATCACTTCCTCTTTTACTACCGATTTTTGCATACGAATCTCGGGATGACTGAGGTCGACCCGCTAGAGATATTCGATCCGGCTTATTCGATTCAGCAAAATTGCCTGCACTCCGAAGGGATCGGCACCCCGAAGATTCCAGCCGTTTCCTTCTCACTTGACTGTTATCATCACGCCATTTTTGCCGTCCGCCAATGGCCTCGTCGAACGTTTCCCGGAATCATCTCAGCGCTTACGACCATGGGATTCCAAGAATACAGCATCACCATGAATATCTATCCGAAACGGATCGATAAGGTGATTGAAAACGAGGAAAGGAACATTCAGCGATTGCAGATCGACGCGATGTCGGAGCGGAAACAATCACTCGCTACCGACATGGCAGCAAAGCAGGATAAGGTGAACGAGCTGCAACAAGGGCGAGTGATTCCGCTCGACTGTCTATACGTTGTTCGGCTCTGGCATCGCGATCCAGAGGTGTTGGCAGCCCGTTGTGCCTCACTGAAGAATGCCTTCACCGCGATGGGCGGAGCGTCCATTCACCACGCGACTATCCCGGAAAATGCTCGTCAATTATTCTATCAAACCTGGCCCGGATGGACATATGGGATCTACCGAGCATTCGATATTCCTGCTGAAGATTCTTATCTCGCTGACTTAATTCCTTGGTCGGCTACATTCACCGGTCATCTCGACAAGGCGGAAGCCATTTATAATGGTGCGCGGGGTAACCTGGTTGGGATTAGAACTCGCATCGGTAATACTCCACAGCATGGTGTTCTCTTCGGCATGACTGGTGCGGGTAAGTCGGTGATTATCGGCGATCTCTTAGCTCAAATTGGTCATCGTTTCGGCTTCAGACTCATCGTTGAGGAAGGGCTCTCACACGGTGTTCTGACCCAGACGCAAGGTTGCGAGCCGATCATCGTGAACCCCAACGGGAACATCACGATCAACTACCTGGACACCGGCGGCACTCCTTTGTCTCCCCTGCATCTCGCGTTTAGTGCCGGTCTCTGCATGCTGTTTTGTGGCAATGAAGGTTTGGACGGGGAGCGTAAAGCAATTCGCCACGCGATGTTAGTAGAGAATTTGCAGCAGCTTTACACGGATGTCTTTAACGATTGGATCGTTGCTAACGAGCAGGCTGCGGAAGAGCTCCGGTGGTTAGCCTGCGCAATCGAACGATATCTGCGGACCAAAATGAAGAGTTCGCAATTCAATTTTGTCGATGCGTTTGCTGCTTTCCGTGACTGGGAAGTGCGGAACCCCGATGAAGCGCAGTCCTTGATGCAAGGACTGGGGGAGCAGGCGGTGGCAGAGTTCGCTAAGAACCCTGCCACCGCTAATCTGGTACGCGATCTGGCATTTGCCTATTTTTCCCCGGAGCAATTTCCCAGTCACAGTGCACTCGTTGAGCAGCTTCTATATAACCCGCGCGGGGGAGCACGGGAACGAGAGGAGAGCGATCGAGTTGGTAAACTTCTCAAGGCGTGGGGTCGCGATGGCGAACGCGGTAAACTGTTCGATGGCGTTAGCAACGTCCGAATTGACGGCAGGGTAGCTCATTTCGAACTAGGTCAGATCCCGGAGCATGCTACCGAAATGCGAGCGGCGGCAAACTTTCTGGTCGCTAACTATGGCCGTCAAAAGATTATCTCGATGCCGCGGGCGATACCAAAGATAGCAATTTTCGAAGAGGCGGCGAGGACACTCGATATCCCGGGCGGAGTGAGAATGATCCAAGAGTACTACCGCCAGATGAGAAAGTTTGGCTGTAACATACTAGCTGTCGTGCAGCAGTACGATATTATTAAAGATTCACCGGTACGCGGTGCCATGATCGGCAACTCGAAGATGTTCCTGATCACCGCGCAACAGAGTCGGGAGGATGCCTTCGAATTAGGAGAGGCCTTAGGCCTTTCCCCAAAAACAGTAGATACTGTTAACAACTACCCGCTTCCGGAGCTGATGGATCCTTCGGACCGTTTCAGCGCTTTTACGTACGTGGCTAATGACAAAATCCGACGTTTGGTCGGTACCGTGAAGAACGTGGCGTCACGCGAATTGCTTTACGCTGCTTCGAGTGACAACGAGACCTTCGACGAACGAACAGCTTGTCTTGCTACTTACAAAAACATTGTCGCTGGGATTATGCATGAATCCGAGAAGATTTCGTGCGCAACGGAAGTATCTGCAACGGAGCCAATCTTTTGAAAAGGCCGGGAATCATCCTCTGTTTTCTGATTGCCGGCTGTACAGTTGGTCCGACTGTTCCGAAAGGGCAGATCACGATGCAGGGTCGCGGTTCCGAGGCTTTGACTAATCAAGGCGATCCACTAATGGCGAGCGGAACTGATGAACGGAAGGTCCCAATCGATTTCGCAAAAGGCTATGCCAAAGGTATCTCCGACCAGGTGAAACGAAACTATTGGGCACAGCAGGAGAACCAGCGAAATCCTCAAGATGATAATCAGGGCAAGATTCGCTATTACAATGCAACCATACCAGAGCACCAAGACCCGAGCGGAGTGGTACGGGTCCAACGCGAGGTAGTTATCCCGATCGTTGAATGAAAACTAAAGTATTACAGTGGGCTCTTGTAGTTTCTATCTGGGCCGCGGCATGCTCCACGGGCGACGCATACATTGTTCACGATCCGATTCATACGGTCTTAAATATCTTGCAACAGGTAATCGGACAGGTCAGGCAGGAGCTGCAACACGCGGAGGATGTGGCCAAGTATGCGGAAATGATCCAAAAACAGATGCAGCAGATCCAGCAGTTAACTACCATGATTAACCAAAACGTCGAGCAATTGCGCCGGATCGGTGATCCAAACATCTATGTAAATATGCTAGGATTAGACACTCTGTTCAACGAAATCAGCCGACTGAAGAACGGAGTAGGAGCGACCATGGCCGAGTTTCAGCAGACAGCGGATGGCGTGATAGCACTGAAGTATACCGGGAATGGGCTTTACCAAGACCTCAGTAACATGCCGGATCGCTTTGGAAAGATTGTTCAATATGACGTGAACAGTTTCAAAAAGTTCGGAACCGTTCAAGATATGTACGCGTCATTCAATACTGAGCTTGAACAGGCCAACCAATCGTTGGCGGCCCTGTATCAAGAGAAACAGACTACGCTGCAGCTACTGAACTCTGCCGGATCCTTAATCGAGGTCGAAAAGCAAAAGGCCAAACTTCAGGCCGTTCAAACAAGCATCGACAATGTCCACGCGCGAATGAACATGGCGGCGCAGAAGTTACTCGTCCAACAGTCTGTGAATCAGAACGATCAAGCGCGAACACAACAAGCCATCCTTCAGCAACGCCTCCAGGAAGCCGCTGAAGAAGACTTGGGTATGCAGCAGAATGCGAGCCGGATGATAGAGGCATTGAAATAACGTTCCTATGTTCATACTCGCCTCTTCTGCTCCAGCCACCAGTGGGGCAACGCCTTCAGTAAACTTTGAAGCTATTTTGCAGTCGATGCAAGGCATTGAGCAGCAGATGCAACCGCTCTCGATCGTTGTAGCGTTCTTCTTGTTGGTCTTTGGTACTATGCGCGGATTTTTGCAGCCTGACGGGCGAAAATTTATGCTGAATCTCCTGCGAGCTATTATTCTTGTATGTCTGATCGGGAATTGGATAACCATTAAGCAGTGGACAAATGATGCAGTAAACGGACTTACCCAGTATCGCATTAGCGTTAACTTTCAGGGAATCCCGGCGGGCGATCAGCAAACCACGGTTGGGCTGGATGTGGAGCAAATCCGCCAGATGATTAACCAGAAGGTAGTTCAAACGAATCAAAATGGCGGACTTGGGTTTTGGGATTGGTTCAACCCGTTTTCTGTCGTTGGTGGTCAGATAAAGGGCCTCGTCGGCAGCTTGATAGCGCATCCGTTGGCGATGGTTCTTTGGGGTTTGTACTTTGGAACTCTCTATCTCTGCGAGTGGATTATCGTCATCATGAATTTTCTGCAACGGGCAATAGGGATTTTTCTGGATCTCTATGTGCCGGTCGCGTTGGCTGAGTTTTCGGTCCAGAATATGCGAGCCCAGGCAGAGTCATTCTTTAAGACCTACATCGGTGTCTTCTGCTGGCCGATTGGTTGGGTGTTTACCAATCTTGTGACCCTCGCGCTTCTGCAAACACTGACCGCTCCGAATCAGACCGATCCGTCTCAGATTCTGATGGCCATCGTTTGGTCGGTTCCGATTCTGCTTTGGGTGATCATCGGACATGTAATTGGACCTTTTTACGCTCAGAAGGTTGTGGCTCGGGGAGGAGCAGAATTGCAGGCCTTCGCAGGTGCGATGGTGGCCGCCGTCGGGGGGACCACCGGCGCAACGTACGCTGGAGCGTTACGTTTCGGCGCGAAGCGAATGCGCGGTTTGCAAAAGGATAGTGACACTCCAGGCGAAGGCGGGCAGGAGAAATCCGGCGGTTGGGTAGGTGTGCCTGAGTTTGGAGGATCCAACGCTGGTCTCGGCATTAGCGGTCGACAAGATAGGCCAACTCATGGTTGGTGGCCGGGCCTGCGGGCCAAAGGAGCTGAAGTGGGTGCGAAAGCCAGTGATCTTACCGCCGGCGTTTCGGAAACTGGTGGAAACCTTGCGAGCACCATGGGTTCGATGATCGTGAATGCGAGCATGAACCGTATCGGCCCGGAAGGTCACTTTCGGTTTGGTTCTTTCAGAAAATCGGAGCCTAACCGCTCGTCGCAACGAGCAAGAAGTTACTTAAACTAATTCGCGCGGGTAGCAATGAGGCGAGAAATGAGTGGTGAGAATGTAGAACCGGCCGAATCTGCGACAGAGTTTGCCGGGACTCTATTGGAATCCGGTCGACCAACGGGTGAGAATGGCAGTAAACCAACCCATTCGGGATGGATCGATTCAGATCAATTGGAAGAAACGGAGGTCGAACGAAATCCATTGCGAGAAGAGGCGCCACGGAACAATCGGGCAGCAAACAGTCTCGCTTCAGCCCAACGGACTATGCGATTGCTCTGGATTGCGCTGATAGTTTCACTTTGCGCACATTGCGTGATCCCTGCTTATATCGTCACTGCGATGGCGCGTCCCGAAAAGGTGGCACTCATGGACGGAACCCAGTCACTGATCATCACACCTTTGGTACCCATGGAGCAAAGTCGGGAAATTCTTGAAACCATTTCTTATTGGGCGGCGAAATCGTTCCTGGACCGAGGCCCGCAAGGATTTGATGCGGCTGATACTTTAGACCGTGTTTTTCTCCCTGGTGCGGCTGATAAGGCGAAAAACGAATTCAAAACCGTAGCCGCAGAATTCGCGAAAAAGAACATCCACCAAAAACTGGAAATTGCGCGGATTGACCTTCAACGACTGGATGACCAAATCATCCTGAGCAGAGTGGTAGGCCAGATTCTGACACAAGCTCAGGTCGGAGACGAACAGGTAAATCAACCACAACCAATCACACTAGATCTGAAACTAGCGAGAAATCCCTATCTAGGGCGTAATCAGCGCTATCCGTATGCCGTAAAAGACTACGTATTCGGACAACCTGAACAGTTAGCTACTCTTACTCGGGATCAAAAATAATGAGGTTCCTACTGACTATTCTTGTTTGCGTGACTGCTGTCTTAGCCATCGGCCAGGAAAACCTGACGTCGAAAGTTGTTCGGTTTCCCCTGAATCAGGATCAGCCCTCTGTGATTAAGCTTGGTATTCATGGGATTACCACGATTGAATTTCCGGCGAAGATCGAAGCTCTGGATGGCTATGGATTCAGCCTAAACCCGGCACCCGATGGGCAGGATCTTTTTCAAATCTCCTTTAATAAAGGGACCAATTTTATTTCTTTGAAGGCTGTTAGACCCGGGGTTGAAGGAAATCTAACTGTCGTCCTGGACGGAAAGGCCTACGCGCTTTTTTGTAAGGAAGCTCCCGATCCGAGCTTTATCGTGATTTTCGAAGACGCAGGAAGCAAACGAGTTGCGGATCAACCACAGCCTTCCAAACATCCGGAAGTCTCGCCTGCTCGCCTGCTCGGGTTTCTCGACAAGTTAAAAGGATTTCCCACCCTCAAGGTGAGCGCTCCCGAAATCTATCAAAACATGGACGTCGCGGAACCGAATTCTCGTTCAGGTTTTCAAAAGGTAGACATCTCGCTAAAGCGAGTCATTCGGGATGAAGCTTTAGACACCCTGGGATTTGAAGTCCTTCTGGCAAACAAGTCCGATAAGGACTTTATCTATGATCCGGAGAGTTTTGCTGTGCGGGTTGGTGAGGAGGTTTACCAACAATCAGTCTCTGACGCGGGCGGTCTAGTCCCTGCGGGCAAAAGCCAAACAGCATTCTTTGCGGTGACCGGTGGCGATAATGGAGGGCGCAACGATCTGGCAGTGACCAACAAATTCGAAATCGTTTTGCGCCAGATACAAGGAGAAATGGATCCACAGCGGAATGTGTCGGCGGAATGGCAAGAGCCGCCGAACACGATCCCCACCGCCCAAACCGCCGGAAAGGAGCCGGAATTACCTCAAACCGGTCAGGAACCGTCTACGATCAAGTTATCCACGCCCAAAAAAAACGCGAAACGCTCTCGAACGGACTCGAAAGATCAAACCAAAGGGGGAGACACTTCCACAACCCAAAAGAAGGTAGCAGAGCATAATGAATAGACGGACTTTGACCATAGGAGCAGTCGGAATTTTGTCGGTTGTCGGAACATTCCTTTACGCACTGCTTCAAAAAGGCGGCGTACAAAGGATCGCCGCCCGCCAAAGCGAGGTCGTGCAAGATGCTGGGAAACTGACCGAGCCAATGACTTCTTCGATCCGGAATTTTAACCCGGTCATCGCGGGAGCTCCAAAGGCAAAGGTCACATCACGACAGGTCTCTTTGACGCGGACCCCTGAACCTGGAGCAATGCCTAACATCTCTGGTTCAACTTCAATCAGTATTTTCGCCGCGGAGCCGCAGGCCGAAAAGCCGTCACTGCGAGGTCCGAAAGGCGACTACGCCCCGGCGTTTCGGCTTGTAAAGTGTCAGCTCGTCAACACGGTCGACTCCAGCAATCTGACAACGCCAATCATTGGTCTAGTGGCGGAAGATCTTAGCTGGAATGGAAAGGTTATCATACGGGCAAACTCAGAAGTGCACGGTATCGCAAGCGTCGATCGAGTTCGTGAACGAATTGCCAGCGACGGCGAATTCACCTTTGTTTTAAATGAACCTGATCGAAGAGGACGTGAGCTGGTTATCAAAGGATTGGTTCTGGATATGGAGCGGGATCCAGAGTACGACACCTACGGAATTACAGACGGGAGCGCAGGTTTACGCGGGGATGTGGTCCGCACAGCCAACAACGATGTGATCAAGCTTTACGCAGCATCCCTAATCAGTGGCATGTCGAGCGCAGTTTCGAGCGGGAATTCCGGAATTTTAGGCAACCGGGTTTACACCAACAACAGTTCGCTTGGCCTTAGCGCGCTTCAGGGGGCGGTCATCAATCCGATTGCCGGCGGTACTCAGGGAGTGCTCGACCGATACGCAGACCAGATTTTGAAATCGATCGAGCGTGACGGTTTCTTTGTTCGGGTTCCGGCCGGGAAGCAATTCTATGTGTACTGCAGCGAAGCGATTGATTTAAGTCGGGCCAAGATCGGAGCCGACGATGAGCGCGATGCTCGCGCCCAAGCTGATCTGGAAAGAAAGGTGCGGGACCAAGTTCGAAGAGCGCTTCCGGTGGATACGGCTAATTTGTTAAACCCTCTGTTACCTGCTTTGAATTCGATAAATCAGAACAAAAATTGAATATGTTTGTATTACTCGTCCGATTGGCCGTTTTTTTTGAATTCACCTTAATGTTAGGGTGCACAAACCCTAAACCGCGGGCAGTAGTCCTTCCGGTTCGCACGTTTTCGCCAGTCGCTAAGACGACGGAGAATAGGACCTTCCAAAATGCCTCAATTGGCACTGTAGCAAATGTTCGTCAGAGCGAATCTGTGAAGGCTTATGGAATGAACCGTTACGTCGATCCGTCGGATCCAAGAGTCCTTCACGAAAGGCACGCGATTTACAGAATTGAGCAACAGCCGCGCTGGGTTACTCAAGGCTATGGGAATCAAAACGGCATCCTCTTGGGCCCGATCGTAGGGCTTCGCAACGCACAATATGCGCCTGAGCCGCTTCCGGGAGAGGCAGCCCGCGATATCGCGCAAACTAAGCAGGGTCTGCAGGACGCGAATCGGGACATTCATGCGGTTCAGCAGAATCAGGAAAAGTTGGCGGCCTCGGTTCAGTCTTTGGCGGAGCAGACGCTGGATGCTCAACGCAAACTGACAACTGTCGTGTCAACTCTCAATGGACGGCTGCAAAAGCTCGAAGGAAATTCGGACGCGATGGCCGAAGGCTCCGGAGGTCCGAGCGAGAACAAGGTGCCGCCGGGAGGAGTTATTCTTCGAAAGGGGGAGTGATCAGGGGAATGTGCTTGGCTCGCTCGCGCCCGCTGACCGATCATGCTTAGCCGGGGAGGCAAGCGCATCGAACCGGGTTGAGACTGATGCAGGACCTAAGCCGGATAGAACCGAGTGGTAAAGACAAAGCTCGGCATAGTGGGGGGACTGGGGTTGGAAGCGGATCCGAATGGCACTCCTATCTCGGCTGTCTTGCTCCAGCTCTGGAAAGCAAAATCCTCGGCCAAAAAAGCGCCATCTCTCGGGTCGCTCGAGCCGTTCAAGCCGCAGAATTGGGGCTAAACGAACATACGTCCCAACCTAAGGCAAGTTTCCTGTTCCTTGGCCCAACTGGTGTGGGAAAAACCGAAACGGCCAGATGCTTCTCCGAGTACTTGTTTGGATCCAACAACGCGCTGGAAGTGGTCTTCATGAATGAATACTCGGTAGATAGTCGCTTTCAGGAATTCCTAGAGCGCACAGAAGCAGCAATCCGCCGACATCCAAACGGAACGACGTTACTCTTCGACGAAGTCGAAAAAGCGCATCCGAGATTAATCGAAGTATTTCTATCGCTATTGGAGGAGGGCATCTTGACTACATGGGCCGGTGACCGCGTCGGGGTCAGTCAATTCTATTTAGTCATGACGACCAATCTTGGTAGCGGGGATCTGGCGAAAATGGAGAACGCACCATATACGACTATGGAAAGGGTGGCACTGGCTGTGGCTAGTCAATCCCTGCGCCCTGAGCTTTTTGCGCGCATCACGGAACGGATCGTTTTCCGGCCGCTCGATCTTGAAACTCAGAAAATAATCCTTGCGGCATTGATTAAGAAAAAGCTTGCGGTGCTCTCGCGATTTTTCGGCCAGCCGTTGACGATTGATGCTGGCCCAGTGATGGCCTTCTTGCTCCGCGTTGGGTACAACAAGGCTCAAGGCGCGCGAATGCTGCGGCAGGAGGTCGATCGGCAATTGAACTCCGCGAGCTTGGTTTGGGCGTTAAATAACGAATCTCCCAAGCATGGACAATTTTCCTATGACGCGACGGCTGGTGGGTTGATCCTCCGATAGAAATTTCGGTAAACGTGAGCGCTCGGAGGCTGAGCAAATTGATTGTCGGAGGCAGGCTTGCGTGGTCAGGTGATCTCTATTCTCATTATGGCATCCGAGCTCGCTCTTCCGGTTAGTCTTGATCATTGCGTCATCCATGTTTCGGATTGGGAGAGATCCAATCGTTTCTACTCTGAAGTGCTCGGTGCCGAACTGATTTCCAGGAACGGACGAACAGCTTATCGATTTGGGACAATCCAACTGAATGTACACGGGCCAGGTGCCTCAGCTGGACCGCTCGCTAAGATACCGGTGCCACCCGGAGGTAGTGATCTTTGCTTTGTCTGGGAAGGACCGATTGCAGCCGCTGTCGAACACCTCGTCGCTCAAGGCGTTTCGGTCGAGACTGGCCCTGTCGCGAGGAACGGAGCTCAAGGAGCGGGAACGTCTGTCTATTTTCGTGATCCCGACGGCTCGCTTCTTGAGTTCATTTCGTATTCGGACGCCCGACCGAGGGATTAAGAGTTTGCTCCGGGGTGTCATCCAGGTCATTTTCGATAGGCGAAACCCTGGGTGACGCACGCCATCCAGTTTGGGCCATTTGGGTTGGATGGTTCGAGCACGGACTGGACTGAAGCCGGGCGCGGTGAGATTCGCCTCGATGATCGGGCCAGGTTTTGGTTACATCATGCGTGGCTGTTCCCAATCCATTGTGATAGATCGGAAATTGCGTTGAGTGACTCAGAAGACGGTGGGGGCGAGGATCTCTCCGTTCCTTCGGTTATAACGAAGTAAGACCGATGCAGAATCAGAATTGAATGTTTCCCTCGAAAACAGTTACGTTTCCTTATCTTTTTGATGAGCGATCATCCGCACTCCTCACGCTCCGATAGTTTTCGGAGGCTCCTTTCTGCAGCTCTGACGTTTGGAATCATCATTGCGGTTTTCTACATCTTGAGCATCGGGAGGGACTTTTTCGTTCCTTTGGTCGTCGCATTTCTTGCCGTTTACTTGGTCGATATTCTCAGTCGATTGGTGGGCCGAATTCGTTTGGCCGGACACCAGATTCCTAAGATCGTCTCTGTGATTATCTCCTTTGCTATCATCTTTGGGCTCGGATTTGTGTTAGTGGCGATTATTGCAAACAACGCTGTTCACATCGCCGCGGTGGCGCCTCGCTACCAGGTGCGACTCCAGCAACTTCAGACCGAAATCTTCGCGAAGTTCGGAGTAGAAGAGCCGCCGGAGCTGGCGGCAATTTTGCGAACCTTGGATTTGCGAGGCATCTTTAGCGCCGTCGCCAAATCGGTCGCGAGTTTACTAGAGGGCGTAACTCTTGTGGTGATTTATGGCCTCTTCATTCTGCTGGAGTCGAGGTTCTTGCCTGCCAAGTTGGCCGCAATCTTTCCGGACCACCTTCAGCGGAAAACAGTGCTGCACACAATCCAGCGCATCGACCGCGACATTCACACCTACCTGGGAGTCAAGACGGCGGTGAGTCTCGCCAGCGCAATTCTAGCTTATATCTTAATGCGGCTGGTCGGGCTGGATTTCGCCGAATTCTGGGCGCTGCTGATTTTCGTTCTACATTTCATTCCGACAATTGGCGTTATCGCGGCAACCATTTGTCCAACTTTACTGGCTGCTGTTCAGTTTAATAGCCTGGGACCCTGCTTGGTCGTCGGAGTTGGAATTACCGCGATAGCCCAGTTAATGGGCAACATCGTCGAACCGAACGTAATGGGAGAAACGCTTAACTTAAGCCCGCTAACCGTCATCATAGCGCTCATTCTGTGGGGAACTGTCTGGGGGGTACTGGGAGCGTTTCTCTGTGTGCCTTTGACAGTGATTTTTGTCATCGTCATGTCAAATTTCAAATCAACACGCTGGATCTCAATTCTCCTTTCTAAGACTGGCAAGCTGCACCCGGGCGATCCGCCGATCGAAGCAAATGAGACTACCTTGCTATAGGGCGATCTGACGTTTCCAGCTCCTGAGTCATCCCACGTTCTCAGTTCGAATGTGGAAATTGAGTGACTACAGATTCGAACTAAGTTACGCCTATCTACAACATGTAGTGAAAATGTATCGTTATTTGCTGTGGCTAGCCTGAAACATGTTTGATCTTTTTGATTATTCAGCAAATTCGATTCTTGTTGTTCCGCAATCCCACCCGCTAGCACCTATGAGGCGAAGAGCAGCAGAAAACGGTTTCACGGGGCAACTCGATAATTTCGCACTCCTAGACATTATTCAGATGGGCTGTCTGGCGCAGCGCGATGGGCGACTTTCGATTCGTAACGGTAGGCGGCGTGGAGAAGTGATACTCGCGCGAGGAAGAATAGTTCACGCCGCGACAGAGAGCCAGGTCGGCGAGGACGCTTTACTGGAAATCTTGAGTTGGGAGAAAGGTGAATTCCAATTCGCATCCACGGATTTTAGCGGCCCCTCTGATACTACGATTAGGGGAGGATGGGAGCGGGTTCTCATGGACGCAGTCCGCAAGCGCGACGAACTTAAGTCTGTTGGCTCTTACCAATCGAGAGATCGGGCTTTGCCGACCGATCGAAATTTTGCCGAAGGTCTCCTAATCCGCATCGAGAAGGAGCAAAGGCGAATCAAAAGGAGCCGCGACCTAAAGCGCATTTATTGGGCGGGGTTGTTACTAGTTGCCGCTTCCGTCGCGATTTACGTTGCGTCTATCGAGCATCAACGACTCACCAAATTTGGGAACAATTTGAGGACAGGTATTGCCGGACTAGTGGGAACACACTCTCGATGGCAGCGCCGAAAGGCGGAGCAGATAGCGATTCCTGCGGGCGAATTTATTTACCAAAACGGGGAGCGACTTAGGTCAGACCCATTCGTGATTGACAGTACGGAGGTGACGATATGGGATTACGCGGATTTCTTGAAAGCGACAGGCGCGGATGGGCGTTTTGACCATCCATACCAAAGACCGCACAAAGGGCATTCTAACCAAGACTGGGAAAGCTACTCGCGCGCAGCATTTTCGGGTCAGATTTACCATGGTGTCCGGCTAAATCCCAATTTCCCAGCGGTTTACGTAGACTGGTTCGATGCGTACGCGTTTGCCAGATGGAAGAGTCGCCGACTGCCAACGGAGCAGGAGTGGGAGAAAGCCGGACGCGGAGCCGACGGACGACGATATCCTTGGGGAGCGGATCTGATTGCCAATGCGGCTAACCTGCTTGGCGCGCTCCAGGCCGGACCGAGCTGGACTGAAGTAGGTGCTTGGAAGCGCGATTGCAGCCCCTACGGAGTCTACGATATGGCTGGGAACGTCTCAGAATGGACAGCAAGCGACGATGGCCAAGGCAATCCAGTCGTTCGCGGCGGAAATTTCCGATCGGATAGTGGCGAGCTCACGCGCAGAATTCTGCATCTTTCCCCGGAGACCAAAGACGAGCGAATCGGATTTCGGACCGTTCGCGACGGAGAGTAAGAAAATAGTATAGATTCGGCGTAAAGCAGACATTTCCTAAACGAAGGAAATTGGATCATAAAAACATTCGACGGAAGCGTTAGGATATAGATAATTTTTGATTGATGTCCTTCATTAACTTCGTAAAAGGGGAGGTGGAGTTCAAGATTGTCTACTACGGTTGTGCGCTTGGTGGTAAGACGTCTTCCTTGGGCTACATTCACGAGCGAGTCGACGCCCAAGATAGAGGGAATCTGATATTGTTGCCCACGCAGAACGATCGGACGCTTTTCTTCGATTTTTTGCCCGTTGATGGTGGGACGATCAAAGGGTTTAAAGTACGATTCAAACTTTGGACGGTCCCCGGGCAAGTCATGTACAATGCCACACGCCAACTCGTTCTCCGGGGTGTGGATGGAATCGTCTTCGTGGTTGACTCGCAGTGGGACCGGATGGAGGCGAATATGGAGAGCCTTAGAAACCTCGAAGACAATCTTGCCGGACTGGAGTTAGGCCCAGATAAGGTAAGTTTTGCCTTCTTTTACAATAAGCGTGATTTACCAGAAGAAAGCACAGCCCCAGTCGAGGCGATCGACCTGCTCTTCCGACGCAAAATCGAAAAGACCAAGCGGTTCGCGGGAGATTGCATCAGCGGCAAGCACGTGTTCAACGCGTTAAATCAAGTAACGCAGAACGTCTTGCGTGAATTCTTGGTGAAAGATGATCTAGAGAACTATGAGGCCTACCGCTAATACCAAGAAGCGACGCTTGGTTTTGCTGTCTACGACCAAGGGTTTTTCCTTGGTCGAGATCTTGGTAGTATTAGCGATCATCGCGATCGCTGCGGGTTTCATTACCCTTTCGATTTTGAACGCGCTGAAGCAACAGAATAGTCGGATGTGTCTGACGAACATGCTGACAATTGAAGCTGCTAAAGATGAATTTGCGCGAGACCATCCCGGCTCAACTTCGATACCGAGCGTTACGGACTTTGCGCCGTACTTTCGCTTTGGCATACCCCGCTGCCCGAATAACCAGGGGACCGACTATAATAGCTTGTTGGATCTAAAGAACCCAGTGAGTTGCTCCGTGCATCCAGAGAACACTGCGAAGTTGAGTTCCGGAAAGTGAACAGTGCATTGACCGCCGTGCTGCAACGTTGGAAGACCGTTATCGACTTTGTCCGGAGACACGAAGTCAGTGACGTTTCGCTATTCCGAAACAATGTTTCAGCCCGATTGGAAGGACAAATTGTGTCTTTGACCGAGCCAGGGGCGCTGTCGGACGAGGATGTTCAACTAATGATCGGCGAATTGGTTAAAGATTTGCCAGCCCTGGGTAAACAGTTATTGGCAGGCCAAAAATCGGTCGATTTCACAACAGCGCTCCACTCTAAGCGGTTTAGGGTTAACATTGCTCTCGCGCAAGGTCAGCTTTTCGCGTCGCTGCGCCCGCTTCCTGACGCGCCGCCGGAGCCGAAAGATGTAGGTCTTACCGGCCAAATAATAAAACTCGTAACCTCACTGAATGACGGGTTAATCCTGATTTCGGGTCCAACTGGTTCCGGAAAAACGACGACCATTGCTTCCTTGATCGAAGCGATCAACCAAGCGCGTCAACATAAGATTGTGACCATTGAGGATCCGATCGAATTCGTTTTCTCCGGGAAGCAGTCTGAAATCATTCAACGCGAGGTTGGCGTCGACGTGGAGTCATACTCGACAGGGTTGCGAGAGGCTCTCAGACAAAACCCGGATGTGATCGTCGTCGGCGAAATTCGCGATACCGAAACTGCGACGGTTGCTCTCCAAGCGGCAGAGACCGGACATTTGGTGATTGGATCATTGCACGCGAGAAGCGTAGTGGAAACGGTTACTCGTTTCGTGTTGTTAGCCCCTGATAAAAGCTCGGCAGAAGTTAGGTACGTTTTTGGAACGGCTATGCGTCTGATTGCGAATCAACGGCTCTTGCGCAAAAGGCAGGGTGGGCGAGTCGCTGTCCGCGAAATCTGCGTCCATGCGCCCAAGGTTGAGTCGGTGATTTTGTCGGGCAATGAGCAGGAATTGGAGAATTACATGTTAAGCGGCAGAGACTTGGGAATGATCGACTTCCAAACCGCGCTCCGGCAGGTCCAGGGCCAATTAGCACCTATAGATTTCCAAACCAACTCAAAGGCTCGCTGAGTCTATTCCTTCTGTGAAGTGGGTTCGAAGGCTTGTAATTCCGCGAATACGTACCCGATGAAAATATCTGCTTCGACCCGCAGCGGAATGCGGAACTCATCGTCCGAAATCCATCCGCGCCCGCTCCGGAAGCGTTTGTAGGTCTTGAGCTGCAAATGTTGGTCGATCGATTTAAAATTTAGATTGATCTTGATCGCGTTGTGATCCGTGTCGCCTATCCGGATCTTTTCCCGTCCCACGACTTCAAAGGTGGCCAGGTAAGCGGCGTTGTTTGCGTAAACCACCATCACTTCCTTCTCGCCATCCGTCAGTGGTTGACTGCGCAACCAAAAGTATGCGGTCTCAAAACTGAATACCGGCGCAAATTCTAGTGTTCGTGTTTTGGGAGGTTCTTTGGCAGGGGTGATATCCCGAGTACTCGTGGTTCCCTTGGAAGTAAAATCGATGGTCGTTTTGATATCTTGCGACGCATATTTCTCGGTCTGGACGATACGCGATGGCAAAAGAGTCGACCGATGCGAGAGGCATTCATGGTCCAGATCTAAAGGGAAGAGGGCGCGAACCAATCCGACTGTGCCGCCGTTCGCTTTGGTTCTGACCAGGTCTCCGTGGTTAGTCAGACGAACCTCCGCTTCCGCAGCCGTGATGCCGCTCCAACCAAAGCGATAGGTGAGGTGACTGTTTGGTGGAAAGCCCAGAGATCCAGGTCCTTTAGCGGTAGTTACCGAATCAGCCCAGGGAGGTGTGTCCGCTCCCCAACTAACCGACAAGAAAATAAGGAAGAAAAATGGAAGGGTAATCTTCATTTGGGTATGATGCGCTCGACGCTCTGGGTGGGAATCCAACCGCTCAAACCGCTGCCTAAACGACATAGCGTCCAGTCACCGCGCTCCGCTATCAACTGTAACTCCTGGCCTGCGCCAGCCGTTACCATGGTGCGCGCACTAGCACCCGGACCATACCGAACATCCGCGCTCTGGTCGACGACCACCGCCAGACTCCGATCTTTCAGCCCGTCGCCGACCCAAAACGTCAGACCAACACTCAAAAGAAAGAGGGGAGCAACCACCAGTAATCCGTTCCTTCCCCAAGCCCGAAATCGCTGGCTGCTAGTCCATACTAACGCCGCCAGCGCCGTTAACCAAAAGAGGATGGCGGTGCTGACAGGCCAAAAATCGGACCGCAATGTTAACCAACGATAAATTGAATGCTCATCCCCGGCGCCGGTTGAGCGCAGGACAGAATCGAGATTCTGTTGAGCGGCGCTAAAACCCGGGTCCAGGATCAATGAACGACGGAAATTGAGTATTGCTCGTCCTGGTTCGCCCTGCTTCAACCATATATTGCCGAGATTGAAAAAAAGCTCCGGAGCGATTACCCCGTTAGAAATTAACTGTAGGTAATTGGCTCTGGCTTCATCATACTTTCCGTCCCGGTAAGTTTGATTCGCTTGCTGCAAAGTAACCGATTCGTTTGCATAGATGACACCGTGCGCCAGGAAAACCCAGGCGCCCACCCCCATCAGCAAACCTTTTATGGCGCCTTTTCCCATGCCTCGATCAAATCCTTGATTTCTGTGCGCTCGATTGGCGAGAGCGTATACGTTTGGTGAGCGTACACACAGTTTTCCCGTTTCTCGATCATCCGAGCTAATGCGTTTCGGAGATCATCTGGTACCCGCTTTCGTTGTAAGGCTTCTTCGACAGTGATGTGGCGAAGCTCCCCTTTGGCTCGCACCAATTGATCAAGCTGGATGAGACGGACCGCAGCGGAGAGTGCTACGTCGGCTTGGGGAGAATCAAGTTTGCGGCGCTGGGAGCGCCGATCGGCTAAGAGCCCTCGCAGTGGGGCTGTTCTTCGGGATCGCTGCAGTGCCCAATACCCGAAACCCAGAGCAGCCAGGATTCCGGCCGGAACGAGCTGAATAAGCCAGAACCACGAATTTCGCCAGACAGGCTCGAAAGAGCCCTTCGTCTGACTTTTACTTACGAAGTCGATCAAGCCCGAAGCTGGGGTAGGCGAAGGACTCGTTTGCTGTGATGAAGCGTTCGCAGTCTGTTGAGCGGTGGGCTCCGGAATTTGCTGGCCCTCAACACTGATCTCTTTTGGGTCGAGCTCCAGGCTTACATATTTCTCCTGTTCCGGATCAAAATACGAGAAGCTCGCTCCAGGCGATTCACGGACCGGCCCGTTGGCCACTAGCGGAAAATGGAAGGTCTTCACCGCGTTCAAGCCAATGTCATCTTGCGCCTCAATCTCGGACGTGACCTGGTGCACATGCCAAACTGGTTTCGCCGCCAGCACCGGCGCCTGGACTCGATCAAAGTTCCCGTTCCCGGAAATTTGGATTCGCAGATCGAGCGGATCACCAACGTTGGCGTGGAGTGGCTGAATCGACCCTGTCATCGTAAATGATCCGATTGCTCCACTGAAGTTGGCCGGACGGCCGTCCGTGGGTAAGGCCTTGATCTGCAGCGTAGCGCTGTTGGTGGCAATGGATACTTCTTTCCGTTCGTATCCGCTGAACCCATTGCCGAAAGGTGACTGATCAAAATCATCATCGAATCCGGGCGGAGCGTTCCGCAGAACGGGAACATGCAGCAGGAATTCCTGGGACGCGGAATGAAGATCGAGCTGTCCGGCTTGCACCCCGGTAACAGCTGTCTTGTAGATCAGCACGCGGTACCAACGGCCGTTCACTTGCACCTCTTTTTCAGCCGGATCCGGATACTTCGCCGTCACAAAACCGTCCCCATCAATGATTGGGAGCTGGCCTTGCGGATAGGGCTGGTACCAGATCCGCCGATCAAAATAAAATCTCAGTTCCACCGGGACCGGTTCCCCGACGTAGGCGGAATCTTTTGGAACCACCAATTCACCGAAATACGATTTGTTTGATTCTGTTGGCTTGGCCGGCTCCTCTTTAACCACCGCGAGAGTTAAAGGCGACGTCTGAAGCTCTCGGCCGTTGAGGTTCAGCTTGATAGGCGGAATCGAGAACGTTCCCTCCCGTTGCGGAGTGACCACGTAGATGAAATTAACGCTGAACGAGATCTCGCCATTCAACGTCTGCACCCGCGTCGACTGGCTCGCAAATTGGACGGAAAGGCCTTCCACCGAAATGTTTGGAGGCTCTGCGGCGCGCGCGTTGCGGACTTCGACTTCCAATTGGACAGGGTGGGCAACGGTCGTGTGGTCGCTGGACAAATTGGCTTGGACTTTCGGTTCGCCGGGATCACTCCTCCCGACCACGCAAAGCATTATCAGCCAAGCTAGTTGCAGGTTCATTTTACCAATCCTTGAGCACCGGGCGATCGGTCTTCTTGCGGCGAGACAGATCAACGTGATCCTCGTCGTCGCGGAACGAATCCAGCAGTCCGTTTGCTTCTTCGGGAGTCATCCTTTGTCCATTCGGAAGCTGAGCTCCCGGTCTCTCTTTCGCTGAGTCGCTCGGCTCGATCGAGCGCAAGTCTCCCTGCTTCTTCTTTTCTGGTCCCGCATCGGTGTCCGGAGCAGGCGTCCGACCTGACCCGGAACGGTTTTGAGCAGATGGATCGGACCCTCGATTTGGCTGTTGTCCGCTGTCACCCGGCGATTGTCCTTGGCCAGACGGAGATCCGTTTGACTGCTGTTTCCCGCTCGAACTTCGCGTTCCACCTTGCTGCTGCTTTCGCTTCTTCAGTTCTTCGATCCGCCGCTTTACCACGGCCAAATTCCGCTTGGCCGCTTCGTCGTTGGGATCGATAGCCAGAGCTTGCTCGTAAAGATATTTCGCGTCTTGGTAATTGGTCAGCTGCCGTTCGACATCTTCCTGCGAGTCGCCCTCCTTGCAGAGCGCATTGCCGCTATTGTAGTAGGCTCTTTCGCGAACATCCGGATTCGAACTTCGCAGTGCTTCGGAAAAATTTTCAAATGCCTGATCGTATTTTCCGATCCGATAGGCGGCAGTTCCGGCATTGAAGTTGAGCAATGGATCATGCGGCGAGTGCTCGAGTTCCTGTTGCCATTGCTGGAGCGCTGCGCTGTAATCTCCCTGTTTGTACAGATCAAAAGCGCTCGCCGCTTCGGCCGGCGGGGCGACGCCGAAGCTGAGAATGAGCAGCGATGCCACGGCGGCTTTTTGGAGCCGCTGTCGGTCGCTCAGAATCGAGGAGATAATCAACAACAATAATCCTAAGACAACAGGCATCTGGTAGCGTTCGATAGGAGTACGAAAAGTGCGCCCACCTAGGCTCGAGTCACCCAGACGATTGATTCCATCCCGGACCAATCGCAAAACCGTATCCGGACCCAAATGCAGATAAAAGCCGCCGGTGATTTGAGCGATCGCCTTCAGTCGGGCCTCGTCTAGTCTGGTCTTCACGACCTTTCCGGTACTGTCCCGGAGCAGCTGTCCGTTTGGCAACGGGATCGCTGCTCCGTCCGATGATCCGACTCCGACCGTAAAAATGCGAATCCCGCTCTTGGAAGCACGTTGAGCCTCGGCTACGCCATCCTCGTCTAATTCTTCGCCGTCTGTAATCAACACCAAAGCCTTGTAGCTTTCGCCGTTGCGGCCGAGGATCAATTCCCCGGCTCGGATGGCAGCAGCGATATCGGTACCACCCCGCGCGACGGTACTGGTATTGAGTTCATTGATTGTGGCAATCACCGTGTCGTAATCAATCGTCAGCGGAGCCTCGACTTGGGCATCCCCGGCGAATGCCAGCAATCCAAAGCGATCTCCTGGCATTGACTCGATCAGATCTTCAGCAGCTAGCTTGGCTCGGGCCAGCCTGCTCGGCACCACGTCGGTGCTCAGCATGCTTTTCGAAGTGTCTATTGCCAGAAGGATATCGCGCCCTCGAAAATTTTGGACCTCCTGAATTTCTCCCCATTGCGGCTGGGCCAGCGCGACAACGAAGCAAGCCAAGGCTGCCAGAAAAAGAAAGCGCCTCCAGCGACGGAGGCGTTTGTCCACCGGGTCGGTCAGAGAAGGCAGTAGCCGGGAAGCAACAATTCGTTCGAGGCGTTTGCGCACGAGTTGGTCGCCCTGGCGCATGAGAACGATGACAATTGGAACCAGAACCAGGAGCAGCAGTGCCAGCGGTCGTCCGAAACTCATGGTGCGGTCCTCCAAATGGTTTCTCCTAAAAGGGTACCGACACCCAGCAGCGCGACTCCCGCTCCAATAAACCAGGAAAAGAAGTCGCCATAATGTTGAATCTGGCGGACATCCATTTCGGTTTTCTCCAACCGATTAATCGCGCTGAAGATCGCCTCCATTCCCCGGGTATCAGTAGCTCGAAAGAATTGGCCATGCCCAATTTCAGCAATTTTTCGGCAGGTGTCTTCCTGAAACGGCATATACTCTTCAGTGTAAAACTTATTTCCGAACCGATCAGTTTCCGGGAAAGGCACTAGTCCATTTGTGCCAGTCCCGATGGTGTAAATTTTGATACCGACGGCCGCGGCTGCCTCTGCCGCGGTGAACGGGGGCACGGAACCGGCGTTATTATCGCCATCGGTCAACAAGACGATGACTCGGCTTTTTGCCTTGCGATCTCGCAACCGGTTAGCGGCGCTCACTAGAGCGGACCCGATTGCGGTGCCATCCTCAGTCAATCCAATTTGGAGTTTGCTGAGGTTGGATAGCAGCCAGGTATGATCCAGGGTAAGCGGGCTAACCAGAAAGGGTCGCCCGGCAAACGCGATGACTCCGATGCGGTCGTTGGGCCGGCCTTCGATGAACCGTTCAGTCACCTGTTTCACGACGTCGATTCGACTAGCCCGCTCAGCTCCGATCGTGAAATCTTCCGATAACATCGACCGAGACACATCCAGCAGGATCATAACATCGATGCCGCTGGCCCGAATTTGCGAGCTGGTAGTCCCAAACTGCGGGCGCGCCAATCCGATAATGAGACTGAAAAGCGCTGTATAAAGAAGTGTTCTTTGGATGAAAACGCGATTCGATCCCGCAAACTTAAAGCCGTTTCGAAAAATGCGCGCCGGCGCAAACTGCAGGCTGGGCGATTTCATTCGCCGCTGGCAAAACCAGATCAGAGGCAACACCAGAAGAGCCAATAGGAACCAACTGTGCTCAAATCGGAAATGCATGATCAAACGGTCTCATCGATCCAGGCTGTCGCTTGACGCAATAAACTAGCCGGCGCTGTCGCCAGCCTAGCTCGCGCGAACTTCAACTGATCGCAAGTCCGAAGAAATTCTTGCAGACGCTCTCTCTGCACCGGCTCGAATAGCTTTTGCTGCGCGGTACTCACCAGAAATTCTTCGGTCGATTGCCGGCACGCTCGCAATCCGTATTGGCGCTCCAAAAACACGCGAAGAACTTGCGAAAGCCGGAAGGCTGCTTCGTCCGGATCCAGCATCGCAATTTCATGATCAAGCCTGGCTAATTCGGAGCGTGCCCAATCCTTCGGGAGAGCTGGCGGTAAAACCGTCTTCCGATTGGGCCAAAAAGCATAAGCGAGTACGGCCACCACTAGAAGAGCGGTTAGAATTCCGATGATTCCCCAGAGCGAATGCTCAACCAGCGGCGGCTTGATATCTTCAAGCTCCTGCGTGACCTCGGTTAGACCGAGCATGACAACCTGGATCATCCTGAGCTCCTCAAGTGCCGCTGTCGACGGACAAAGAAGTTCCGCAATATAGGGAAATAATCTTGATCCGTCCTCAGCGGTATCAATCCAACTTTGCTCCGCCGCAGCAATGCATCTCGACTCTTGCGCTGTTCGTCCACCAGCCGGGCGAATTCGCGACGCGTTCGCGCATTCGAAAAATCGATCTCAGACCTGAGACCGGTCTCAGGATCTTGTACCTCCACAATCCCAGCGGGCGGGAGTTGCCACTCTCCCGGATCCTCGATCGGGACGGCTATGAGATCGTGCCGGCGAGCACAGATGGAGAGCGGCCGTTCAAAACCGTCTGCTTGGAAATCGGATAATAAAAAGATGACAGCGCGCCGAGTCGTTACCCGATTAATAAATTCCAGCGGTCGGGCCAGGTCGGTGCCGCGGCCTTCCGGTTCGAAAAAAAGGATCTCGCGAATTAGCCGAAGAGTGTGAGTGCGCCCTTTTTTCGGGGGTATGTAGAGCTCGGTTCGATCGGTAAAGAGCAGCAGGCCAACATTGTCATTATTTCGAATCGCACAGAACGCCAGGAGCGAAGCAACTTCAGCGGCCATCTCGCGTTTGCTGTCTGAGACACTGCCGAAACCTCCGGAAGCGCTGATATCGACCAATAACAAGACGGTGAGTTCGCGTTCCTCGACATATTTCCGGACGAAGGCTTCTCCCATTCGAGCTGTAACATTCCAATCGATCGTCCGGATTTCGTCCCCGACTTGATAAGGACGGAAATCGTCGAAGTTCATCCCCCGTCCCCTGAAGACGCTGTGGTATTGGCCCGCGAATGCGGTTTCAACCATCCGGCGAGTGGTCAATTCCAGCCGCCGGATTTTTTTTAGAATCTCTTTAGTGGAGCGCATGCGCGCACTATTTTGAAACGCGGTGTAAGTAGATTACGGCACCGGAAGCCCGGCGAAGATCCGCTCTACGATTGTGTCGCTCGTCACCTCTTCCGCTTCCGCCTCGTAGCTAACTATGATTCGGTGGCGAAGAACGTCCGGTCCTATCGACTTTACATCGTGAGGGGTGACGTACCCTCGGCCCTCCATGAACGCGTGGCCGCGCGCTGCCAGCGTCAAATAAATCGTAGCCCTCGGCGAGGCCCCGTAGCGGATCAGGCCATCCATGCCCAATTGGTAGTCACCAGGACGGCGCGTAGCCCAAATGAGATCGACGATATAATCCTTGATCCGATCATCTATAAAGATCCGATTCACAACGTCGCGAGACTGAATAATCGTTTCCGGGCTGGCGACGCCCTGCACCGAAAAGTCCGGTGCGGATGTGCCCATGAGGTCCAAAATCTGCCGTTCTTCATGCTTGGTAGGGTATTCGACGTTCAATTTCAGCATGAATCGATCCAACTGGGCTTCCGGTAATGGATACGTGCCTTCTTGCTCGAGTGGATTTTGGGTTGCCAGCACGAGAAAAGGGTCCGGTAGCTGATATGACTGTTCGCCAATCGTCACCTGTCGCTCCTGCATCGCTTCCAATAACGCACTCTGAACCTTTGCGGGTGCTCGATTAATTTCGTCTGCCAGTATCAGATTGGAGAAGATGGGACCTAACTTCGGCCGAAAGTCTCCATCCCGGGGATTGTACATGAGCGTTCCGACGATGTCGGCCGGCAGAAGGTCCGGTGTGAATTGAAGCCGATGAAATCCGGTCCGAATACATCCAGCCAACGTTCGAACGGTTAAGGTCTTCGCCAGTCCCGGAACACCTTCCAACAAAACGTGTCCATTGGTCAGCAGGCCGATCAATAAACGATCAACCAAGTATTTTTGCCCGACTACCACCCGCGAGATTTCGTTCTGGACGGCGCTAACCCAGGTCCCCGCAGTTTTCACTTCCTCGGTCAACGCTTCTGTAGAAATCGTCATAAAGATTTATTTAGAGTGCAACAAAAGGCTTCTCAAAGAAAACGCAAACGCTAGCACCCAATTGGAATTGGGTTGAAACCGTACCGAAAACCCCGCATTTTGAAATAGTTTTGTATCCGACCCCGTGGCAGAGGAAAACCTTGTGGACCGCGATCACTTGCGTCTCTTTCGTGGTGATCGCTGCGGTGATATTCTTGGCCGTTCTGGTGACGACCCGGCTTGTTCTTTTTTTGCAGCCCCTCCTTTTGCCGTTGGCGATCGCTGGAGTGCTCGCTTATCTGCTCGAGCCGCTGGTCAGTTGGCTGGCCCGCCGCGGCTTACCTCGCCTGATCGCGGTGATTATCGTGTTTGCCGTTTTCGTCTTGGGCGGTAGCCTTCTATTCATCGGTATTGGTCCGTCGATCTCTGCCGAAAGCCAAAAGTTTTTCACGGCTTTGCCCGGCTACTTAGAGAGAAGCTGGGGTTTGTTCGGGGATTCTCTCGAAAATACGTTGAACAAATTACCACCCCAGTTAGCGCCACACCCTTTGGATGCTAACGCAACTCCTGGTCCTTCCGCTGGAGTCGTTCCATCGCCAACTCCCAATGGGACCACTGCTCCTGGTAACGCCTTCGAGCGATACCGGGACAACCCGTACGTCCAGCAGTCGTTGCAGTATTTGAAAGATCAACTGCCGGCTCTCGCTCAGCAAACCTGGACTTTCATCCAAACCAGCCTGACCGGGGTATTCGGTGTCTTCGGCTACCTCATCGGCCTTTTTATCGTACCGATTTACCTCTTTTTCTTTCTCAAAGAGAGCCCTCGCATCGCCTCGTCCTGGAGTAATTTTCTCCCGATCCGGAACTCAGACTTCAAAGATGAAGTCGTTAGCGTCATTTCTGAGATCAACGGTTATCTGATCGCCTTCTTTCGCGGACAATTGGTCGTCAGCCTGATCGACGGCGCTCTCGTTGCCACCGGTTTGTCGATCGTCGGTCTCCAGTTTGGGTTCTTGATCGGGATTTTCTTCGCCGGAATTGGGATCATTCCCTACGTCGGGTATGTTGTCTGTTATGTCCCAGCAGTAATCATTGCCTTCGTTCAGTTCAATGACTTCGCGCATCCATTTTGGGTAAGCGTGGTCTTCCTGATTGTTTCTCAGATTGACGGGATCGTCATGGCTCCACGCATCATCGGTAATTCCGTCGGCCTGCACCCGATCACCGTAATTTTTTCGGTTTTTTTCTGGACGCTGGTTTTTGGTGGCTTGCTGGGGGCGGTGCTCGCAGTCCCGCTCACGGCCACCGTTAAGGTGTTGATGAAACGCTACGTCTGGGACCGGCAGCGGAGCCTGTTTTTCGACAAGCTTGAGCCCAAAGACGAAGACAGCGAGATCGAGATCGCGACGTAGGGGAGAGGGGTCCGGAATCTGGAATCTGAATTAGATTCAGAGAGTCAGGAGTCACCACAGATTATCGAATACCGACGACTGGGTATTGTGACTCGGCACAACCGATTGTTCCGCGCGAGCGCCTTCCGAACAGTCAGACAGTAAGCATAACAGACGGTGGCGCTATCATGTCTGTTTGCAGACGTAGCCCTTCGTTCACGTTTCGCTGATGCCGAATTCTGGATTCCCGATTCTAAATTCTAAATTCTAAATTCCAAATTCTATATTCCAGATTCAGAACCAGCTACATATGCGCGATGATATTGTCGCCGAATTCGGAGCACTTAATCTCAGTGGCCCCATCCATCAAACGGGCGAAATCGTAAGTGACGCGTTTGCTGGCTATTGCTCCGTTTAGGCCTTTCAGAATTAAATCCGCTGCTTCCGCCCAGCCCAGATGACGTAGCATCATCTCACCGGAGAGCACAACCGAGCCCGGGTTTACCCGATCGAGATTTGCATACTTCGGGGCAGTGCCGTGGGTCGCCTCGAATATCGCGTGTCCGGTATGATAATTGATGTTACCGCCCGGAGCGATACCGATTCCCCCTACCTGAGCTGCCAATGCGTCAGATAAATAGTCACCGTTGAGGTTCAGGGTGGCGATAACATCAAAATCGTCTGGCCGAGTCAGGACCTGCTGCAACGTGATGTCCGCGATTGCATCTTTGACGATGATTTTACCTTCCGCCTGAGCGGCTTTCATCTCTTCGTTGGCCGCTTTTTCGCCGTTGGCTGCCTTCGTCTTTTCCCAGCGAGCCCAGGAATAGGTTTGATCTTTAAATAGAGTGTCCGCCAACTCGTATCCCCAATCGCGGAACGCTCCCTCGGTAAACTTCATGATGTTCCCTTTGTGAACTAACGTGACCGACTTCCGTTTCTGTTCGATCGCGTAACGGAGCGCGGCAGCAACCAATCGCCTCGTTCCCAGCCGGCTTACCGGCTTAATCCCAACGCCAACTTCCACATCAGTCTGACCCAGCGCCGGCTCGAAACTGAGAAATCCCTTGATCGCGCTCTCGGTTCCAAACCGAACTTTTGCGAACTCTTTTGGGAATTCTTTTTCCAGAAATGCGAGAAATTTCTGTGCTTCCGGTGATCCGGCTCGAAATTCTATACCGGCGTAAATGTCTTCCGTGTTTTCGCGGAAAATCACCATGTTTACCCGCTCAGGATGGCGGACCGGAGAAGGTACACCCTGAAACCACTGCACCGGCCGCAAGCACACATAAAGATCAAGAAGCTGTCGTAGCGCGACATTCAGCGATCGGATTCCACCGCCGACTGGGGTGGTTAGCGGACCTTTGATTCCTACTAAAAATTCTTTGAATGCGTTAACGGTGTCGTCGGGCAACCAACTGTCGAATTTCTGTTTTGCGGTTTCTCCGGCAAACACCTCGAACCAGGATATGCGTTTTTGGCCTCCATAGGCCTTCTCGACTGCCGCGTTAAAGACTCGTTCGCTGGCGGCCCAGATGTCGCTGCCGGTCCCATCACCGCGAATAAAAGGAATGACTGGGTTATCCGGACAGCGGATCTTGCCGTTCTCAATGGTGACTTTGCCGCCAATAGGGGGTTGCACAGTTTGATATGACATAAAGACTTGGATAACAGGGTCCTCGCGACCCGTCGGAATTCTTCCGTCACCTAAAAAATTAGGCAACGCAAATGGAAACCACCCAGCGTGCTGACCGAGCTACCGTTTGCATTGCAGTTCTAGACTGCACCCCATCGGTTGGGGCCTATATTTGCAAATGTCACCCCCTGTGCTTTAATGCCCAGGCAATAAGTTAACCTCGTTAAATTTTTATCAGGCTATGATTATTACTGAGCCGCGGGCGGAGACCGAAGTTCACGCGCAAGCCGAGGAGTTGGCTCAGATCTTGATGAACCTCCAGCGCTGCTTTCTCGCCAATCTTTCCGCGGAATTGAGCCGGGGAAGCGTGTCCTTCCCCCAGTACTTCCTCTTAACCTATTTGGAACACAGGGAGGTGATTAGCATGTCCGAGATCGCCGCGAAAATGGGGCATACCACTGCTGCAGCGACTGGCTTAGTTGATCGACTGGAGCGACTGGGGTATGTGCAGCGCGCCCATGCACTGGACGATCGGCGGAAAGTAATGGTACGGATCACCCGGAAAGGGTCGAATCTGGTAACCCGAATCCGACAAGACATGGTGGACACGATCACGCTTCTGTTGAAAGAACATCTTACAGCGGAACAAGGAAGGACCTGGTTGGAGGTCTATCGGAAAATCACGCAATTTTGCGATATAACAGTAAACAAAGAATGAGATTCTCTTTATTCGCCTTAACCACATTGGCCGGATTCACTGCCTCGCTCTTAGCCGGCGAGTCAAACGTAAGCTCTCACAGTCAAGTTTTGACGCTCGATCAGGCGGTCCAGATAGCGATCAAACAAAACCCGAATATTCTACGGCAGATTCAGGAATTAAAACGGAACAAGGGATTAGTCTACGAAGCGCAGGCGAGATTGTTGCCGCAGGTGACCGGCAGCGCTAGCTACACGCAGGACGATCCGGGACTGGTGTCGAATACGAAAGGAGGGGGAAATGCAAACTTAGATTTGCTTGCTCTGCCAGCGGGTCAAAATCTGGTGATCGGCCCCCGTGGAACAACGAATCTTGTCTCTTTTCCCCTCAGCTCACTCCTTTCCAACCAACGAACATCCACCGAGAGCTGGACGGTGCAAATCCAAGTAACCCAATTGATTTACGACGGCGGAGCCACCATCGCTTCGCGCAGAGCAGCCCGGATCAATGAGGACGCGGCATATTACACTTTGCGAGATACCATCGATTCGACAGTGGAAACGGTGCGAACGCAGTTCTATCAGATCCTTCTCGATAAGGCGCTGATCCAGGTCCAGGAAGAGTCAGTCAACCTGCTCCAGAGTCAATTGGAAGATCAGAAAAGCCGGTTTGAAGCGGGGACTGTCCCTCAGTTCAACGTACTGCAAGCCCAGTCACAGCTTCAGAATCAGATCCCGCAGCTGATCACCGCTCAGAACAACTATCGAATAGCCCAGGTGCAGCTTGCTAAAACGCTAGGTATCCCGGCAGGCCGCCAATATGCCACCGATGAGCCATTGCCGATTACCGGCCGGCTCACCTACACGCCGATCAAATACGATTTGTCCAGCGCATTGGTCACGGCGCGAGCAAATCGTCCATTTCTCAAGGCCCAAAGATCAAACGTGCTTGCCAGTGTCGAGCAGGTCACCGTTGCCGCCTCGGGTTTCAAACCAACGATTTCAGCTAATGCCGGCCTGAGGCAGACGAATAATCCTCGAAGTAGCCAATTGGATAATACCCTGGAAGGATGGTTTTTCGGATTTACCGGGTCCTGGAATATCTTTGACGGCGGTTCCACTTACGGAAACCTGAAAGCCACTCGCGCCAGTTTGGAAGAAACCAAAGTGACCTTGGATGACTCGACCCGGCAAGTTGAGCTCGATGTCGCAACCGCCGTCGATAATCTTCGCCAGGCGCAAGAGACTATCGCAGCATCGGAAACGGCAGTTCAAGTCTCGCAAGAAGCCCTCCGCTTGGCCAATGAACGTTTAGCGGCCGGAACCGGCACACAGTTGGATGTTCTCACCCAGCAGACCCAATTGACCACCGCCCGTTCCAATCTCGTCCAGGCCCAGTTCAACTATATTGCTGCGGTGGCCCAGTACCAGTTCGCTACCGGCACTGAGACCAAATACAATGATATGTTTGACAGCCCGGATACGCGGCCTTTGACCTTAACCAACACGGAAGCGAATAAAGCGCTCCGTTCTCGGTATGACTCTCCGTTGGATCCCTGCAAACCTGCGACCACTAAGGCAAAGAAAATATCTCTGACCCCGCCGGCGGGCAAAGTTGTGTTCTCTAACGATTGAGGACGGTTCGCAATGCCGTTGCCGGACACGATCCCGATCCAATTCTTTCCGGCGCTATCCAATACCGGGATCGTTGAACACGGATTTATTCTTCGGATACCCGGTTTGGATGTACAGACCGACCGGGAATCGGCGTTGCAAAGGCTGGAGAAATACCATCATGAACAGCTGGCAAAGATTGGAACCCGGCCGCTCAAGTTAGCCGAACAGATTCACGGTAGTGGCGTTGCGTCGATCGACGCCGAGTCACCGCCGAAAAGCAAGGCAGTGGATGGCTTGATCACCGCGGATCCCGACGTCATCCTTGGGATTTACGTCGCGGATTGCTGCGCGATCTTTCTGGTGGACCCGATTCGCCGAGTGATTGGGGTTCTGCACTCCGGCAAGAAAGGCACAGAACAAAACATCGTTGGCGCTGCGATTCAGAAATTGCAGACAGACTTTCGCTCCAAACCGGGGGATCTGATCGCCGTGCTGAGTCCCTGTATTCGCCCGCCTCATTACGAAATCGATTTCGCCTCAAGAATCGTGGCTCAACTGCGAGCCGAAGATGTACGTAAGATTTATGATGATGGGGAGAATACCGGGTCCGATCTCGATCGTTTCTACTCTTATCGGATGGAAAAAGGTCGTACCGGGCGGATGCTGGCGTTTCTCGCTTTGCGGAGCAGATCAAACTAGAAAGATTTTTCGGAGCCTCCATCGATAGCGATTTGTGCGCCTGTCGTCTTCAAGAATGCCGAACTACAGAGAGTTGCCACCAGTTCGGCTACATCCGGGCTATTGATCTCGGTCCGCAGAAAATTGTCCCGTCGATAATCATCGACTGTCATCCCTCGGCTTCTAGCACGCTGCGAAAGAACTTCTGGTGTCCAGATCCCGGTATCAAAAACGCCGTTAGGATGCACGATCTGAATTCGGATTCGGGATGGCCCCCACTCTGCAGCGGCGGAACGCACTAGTTCAGTCAGAGCGGCTTTCGCGGCGGCATAAGCAGCTGATCCTCGCCCTGGCGGCGCAATATTTTGCGGCGAAATCACCACAACCCGGCCGCCTCGCGGCGATTCATGGAGAAAAGGGTAACAGCTTCGCAGCAGGTAAAAGTTTGCGTCCAGATTCACTCGCATTGCGTGCTGCCAAGCGGTCGGTTCCAGGTCAATGATCTTCCTGGTTGAAGGAAGAAATCCTGTGTTCAGAATCAAGATGTCAATTCCGCCGAATCGCTCCACCGTCTGATTGAGCGCATGACTTACATCTTTTTCGTTCGTTACATCGGACGGAGAGACCAAGAAAGGCCGGGACATCTGATAAAACCGAAATAGCCGGATTCAGATCCAGCCCAACTACCGCTGCTCCTCTGGCCAGGAACGTTTTCGCGGTTGCTCGACCAATTCCGGAGGCTGCTCCGGTGATTAGCGCAACTTCTCCACTAAATTCAGATCTCCGCTGCGTTGCTTCCTCCGCAGCTCGACTCAACTGAGGAGGGACGAGGTCGAACCCCGGGATGGGCTGCCAACCGCCCAACTGTTCGGCTTGCAGGATGATTTTAATTGTATGCCGAAATAATTCGGCCAGAAGATCGGCTTCTGCGGGTTTATCTCCAGCCGCCAGGAGCCCAAGTATCGGGTCGAGAATGATTTGCGGTGCGAGATCACGCACCTTCATCGGGTTGTCAGTGTATCTGCTAAAGTATTCCTGATACCACCTTGCGAATGCTGGCACATCGCTTCCAATCAACGGCGGTCGCTTAAGATATCGAACAAGCTCGGGCGAGACTGGACCACGATTGACCAACATGGTTGCGTCGGGGCGAGTCAAAAGCTCCGGCAGAAGCTCGCTCGGGTGAGAAGCCAGAATCATTGATCTGCCAGCCGCCTCCGAAATCTGGCGCCTAAGTTTCGCTACTTCAGTGCGCTGGAACGAGCCACCAAAATTCGCCGTCCTGGTAACGCGAACTGGAGTTAGCGATTTTTGAATCCGATCCTCCGCGGCATTCACCAAGCGTAGCATGCGTTGGTAAGACTCCTCCGCAGTTCGGCCAAACGTGCAGACACCTCGTTTTGCCAGAACCAGGCCGATTAAGTTGTCGATGGTCCGATCTTCCAGCGCTTCGGCGACTGCTTTCGCTAAGGCGAAGTCAGATTCCAAATAAGGAATCAGAAGAACGGTCTCAGCGAAAATCGACTGGATCAGCTCAAGCGCGCGTGGCGTGTTGGTCAGGCTGAGAATCGCATCCGCCCCGGTCTGATCTATATATTTGGCCGGGATGGCGGCATGGAGTAACGCATCGGTCGTCGGCATTCCCGCATCTGGGTTGTCCGAGGCTAAACGAAGCTGGCGTTCGAGTTCAGGCGCTGAGAGCACGGGAAGTTTCAGCAAACGAAGTAACTGATCGCGACGCAACGGAATGAACTGGGCGAGTTCGATGTTTGCCAGCTTACTCCGGGCTGCTTGAACGTACATGAACTCGGCGGCTTCGCCGAAAAGGGTCTTCTCCGTGATTTTGACTGAGACCGCTCCTCCCTCCAGGCAACCAAGATCAGGTTCCGCACCCAACAACCGCGCAGAATAAATTCGACGTTCGAGCTCGCTCGCGTTCCACCGTTCGCTCTCGACGGGATTCCAAAGACTTTGCATACAACCCTTATTCGCTCAAAGCGGTCGCGGTCCGCCTCCCAATAATCGACGAGCACTTGCACCACCTTTGCCGCGCGCCCCAGAATAGATCCGGCTTAATCCTCGCCCCAAAGCGTCAACCAATATTGCCTGTCCCAAAAATGCACCCTCCTAATCCTAGAGTATTTGATTTTCGTTTCTGTTGAAAGAGGGCAGTTTTGCCTTTGGTTGCGGATTTTTTTGCTGCGCAGTGACTAATTTTTTTCAGCCTCACCGAAATTTTGATCCTTCGGTCAGCGAAATCATGGATCGCCCACAGCCGGCGTCGGACGATTTGCGGATCGATCTGGACAACATTGAAAAACTCAACCGACGTTTTGGGAGCTATGACCTGGTCCGTTATTTCCTGCGTCGATGGATTGCTCCTGGCGAATCGGTTTCACTACTGGATCTCTGCACAGCTTCCGGCGACATTCCCCGGTACGTCGCGGCTTGGTCGCGTGAACAAAAATCGATGCTCAGAATTCACGCGATCGACTCCCAGCCTTCGACTCTCTCTATTGCGCGAGCCAAATCAACGTTTTATCCGGAGATCACGTACGCGGAGGCGGATGTACTTCAGTTTGTGCCAGAGGAACCGTTCGATATCGTTATTTGTTCCCTCGCTTTGCATCATTTCGCGCCTTCTGACGCGATAAATTTGCTTAAGAGAATCCGCAGGTTCGCCCGGCGCGGAGTCGTTGTGGCGGACTTGGCCCGTTCGGACTTCGGCATCGTCGGCGTCTATCTTCTCACCAAGACTCTAGTAAGACATCCGATGAACCAGTTTGACGCGCGCCTTTCGATGCAGCGCGCGTTTTCTTATCGGGAGTTAGCGGCAGTGGCCGAGGAAGCAGGTTGGTCCGGATTTGGTCATCGCCGGTTTCCAGTGAACCGGCAGGCGATTTGGCTGGAGGGAGGAGCGTTGGCCCCGAATTGACGAATCGAATCCGACTCGCTTTAGTCAACATTTGATCTCCTATGAACATCCGGATTCCTATATTTGCTGCTGGCTTTCTTTCTTCCGGTCCGGATGTCTGCCGATACCGCGATCGATCTCAGCCGTTTTCAACCGCAGGTTGAAAAAGGGGCGCAGGCGGGCTCTGAGGTCGCGAACGATCCCGATGATGGTCGACCGGCATTAGTGGTCTCAGTATCAAAGCCTGGCCCCGAGTTCTGGAGCGTGGAGTTGCGAGCGCCTGGTTTCCAATTTCAGGCAGGTAAGCAATACGAGCTTAAGTTTCGAGCGAAAAGCTCACCAGCCGAGTACGTATATTTCGTCGCGGAAAAAGACTCAGGGAATCAGGAATCGATCGCTCTCGGTACGACGCTAAGAATCCCCGAACAATGGACGGATTGCACTGTCGTTTTAGACATGAAAGACGATGGCGCTCCAGGTCGGCTCACCATCAGCGATCTTTCCGTCGATCCTTCTAGCTTCCATTTCCGCGACTTTCAGCTGATCGAGAAATGATTCAGAATCCAGAATCTGGATCGTAAGAGCTACGAGTCTCGAGCGTTGGGTCAATCGGGATCTTGCTATGGTGAGCCAATTACTTCGCGCAGGTATTCTGATGCGGCCGGCCAGGGTTTAAAGGGACAGTCGCCCCTACCGATCCGCGTTCCCAGCTCGCATTTTCTAAATTCTAGCTCCTAGCTTCTAAATTCTGCCTCTCGGAGAGCTACAAGTCTCGGATCCTCTCGACAACAATCGTCTGACGCTCTCGCAGCGATTGCTGTGTTGCGATTGACAGAGTCAGCGCTTCCAGCGCTCGCTGCGCGTCGATTAGCGCCAAGTCGCCTTTGCCGCGGATGCAGTTAACGAAGTGCCGCAATTCCTTCTCGTACGGATCGTGTCCTTGGATCGCGACGACCTCCGGCCGTCCACCGTCCCGAAACGACAGGAATGTGTTCTTGGGCGGGCCGTCACCCTCGAATACCGATTTAAGCTCGAAAGCGCATTTCTCGAACAGCACGCGAAAGCCCGCTGAAAAAGAAAAGGCTTTCGGCATCAGGCCACTGGCTAGAACCGTGGCGCTGCAACCGCTGTCATAGTCCAAGATTGCCGATATCTCTCCGGAGATGCCAGACTCCATCTGCACCGCCGTCGCCGAGACGCGCGTGGGCGTTCCGAGGAGCCATTGGATGAAATCGAATTCAAAGGTCATCAGCTCCGTGGAGGGTTCGGTGTAATGCTCTTTGTGGCCCAAATCGCCGGGTCGGAGATAAGAGCCGAGCCGATAGGCTGTCACGCTGAGCATCTTCCCGCACTGGCCGGATGACGCAGCACGATGCACATGTTCATATTCTGCGATCGAGCGCAGCAGTAGCCCCACCAGGAGAATGCGCTTCGATTGTCTGGCAGCCTCGATCATGGCTTTGGCATCCCGCAGATGTAACGCGAAAGGCGTCTCGCAAAAAACATGTTTGCCGCGTTCCAAGGCTGCGATGACGAATTCAGCATGGTTCGCAGATGGCAGGCAAACATCGATGGCGTCTATGGTCGGATCATCGAGCAAAGCGTCGGCGTCGTTGACCGGCTTGGCGTCGCAAATCCTTGCGACGGCCTTGGCATGTTCGTAATCGCGACTGAACACGCCGGCGACCTCGACTTTCTCGATGGCCTTATAGGCAGATGCGTGTACTGAACCCATGGAGCCGCTGCCCAAAAGGGCAATTTTGAGTTTGGATTTGGACATAGCGAGCGTGAATGTTTGCTCTACAAATCGGCACGGTCAGCGAAGGCCGGACGAGGTCGCCGCGGCGTTCTAAATTCTAAATTCTAGCTTCTGGCATCCAGCTTCCGCCTCTCCGCCAAATATTCTTGGGCCAAGTCGCTCCGCTTCAATTTACCCCGCGCATTGACGGGAAGAGAAGCCACGATTTTAAAATCGCGCGGCACTTGCCAGTCGGCCAATTCAACTCGGCAATGCATCTCCAGCTGTTGCCGGTTAATCGCTCCCTGCGTGAGAACTAGTGCGACGGGATCTTCATTGCGAATCGGTGATGGCACCCCGAAGACGATCACATCGATGATTCCAGGCAGCTTGCGGAGGTGTTCTTCTATGACCGACGGATGGACTTTTTTACCGGCAACGTTGATCGAATCGGACGCACGACCGTAGAGTTGAGCGCCTGATTCCAGCCATCGCACCAGGTCTCCAGGAACGAAGCGTTTGCCGTCGAGGACCTCAGGCTCTGGATCGGGAAAATAGCCGTCGCCGACATTCGGACCATAAACTTCGATCCGGTCATTCTCTCCACGGCGGATCTCAACCCCATCCATCGGGGTCCCCACAAAGCCTGAGGGAGCATCCAGTTTTCCTGCGCGATCAAACGCTATTCCACCGCACTCTGAAGAGCCGTAGAAACTGTGGATGGGGAGCCTATAACGAAGATGAAATTGCCGAATCGTCTCCGCCGGCAGCGGAGCTCCAGCCGAAATACAAAGCCGAACCGAGCCGAGCGCATCAGGATCATCCAAAGCGCTCAGTGCGTGAAAAATCGCCGGAGTGGCTGGAAGGACGGTCGCTTTGGAGTGTTGCAAGTTCTTGCGAATTGCCCGCGGCAACCGGTCACTGGAGCAGACTAGAGAAGTGCCTTGATAGAGGAGTGGGGTGATCAAGTTGTTGAACCCGTATGAATGAGCGAATGGAATCACTCCGAAATTGATATCGTCAGGTCGCAGCTCCATGGTTCGACAGATATGGCGGCAATCGGCCAAGAGCTGGTTCGCTCGGAATCGGACCGCTCGGGGTAGCGCGGTGGTTCCGGAGGTCAGCTTAAGAAAGTCGGGACGCGGGTCGATCCAATCGACCGGAGCGAAATCGAGTTGCTCAACGGCGCCTTGGCGAACAATGCCTTGTGCCTGGATTACCTGCAGGATTTTCTCAAGCGCAGAGCTTGCGGCCTCTGGCTCTAGCGGGGCCATAATGAGTTTGAGGTCGAGGCAGGCAAGGAATAATGCTGGCCAAACCGGCTCATTGCCGACCTGAACAAGCACCACCGATCCTGGCGCAAAGGCTGATGCCAGCCTCTTCCGCCATCCTTGACGTTCCGATTCGATATCCGCGAAGGTTCGAATGGTTTGTCCGTCCTCAGAGAAGATTGCTGTCTCAGAACCGCGCGCCTCGAGCACGATCTGCCAGGAAGGTAAGAAACTTGGATCCACTTGCGTCAACTGCACACTGTGTTACTCTAAACGTCTTTCGATATGAAGGCAGACATTCATCCCAACTATCAAGAGACAACGATCGTTTGCGCTTGTGGCGCGGTGTATCACACTCGATCGACTCGCCGGGATATCAAAATCGGTATCTGTGCCGCTTGCCATCCCTTTTTCACCGGAGAACAGAAGTTTGTCGACACTGCTGGACGCGTCGAAAAATTCGCGCGCCGGTACGGTAAGACCCTCCTTTCCAAAGGCAAGGATAAGTAACGACACGCCTTGGCCTTCGGTCCCTCACGACCGTAGGATTTTATGGATTTCGCTCCACTCGTTGAGCAAAAACGGCGTCGGTTTCAGGAATTGGAAACCGAAATCGCGGCTCCGTCGCTCTTTGAAAATCCGAAGCGCGCCCGAGAAGTCATGCGTGAGCATTCGCGCGTTAAGCGCTTGCTCGATGACTGGACATCCCTGCAAAAGGCGGAGAAAGAGCTTGAGGAACACCGCGAACTCGCGGCCTCCACTGATCCTGATCTCGCGGAGCTGGCGGCTTCCGAGATTCCGGCTTTAGAGAAAAGAGCGGAGGACCTGGGTAAGACTGTGCAATTCGCCCTTCTTCCGCCAGAGCCGCATGAAGACCGCGACGCGATTGTGGAGATCCGCGCTGGCGCAGGCGGTAACGAAGCCGCCCTGTTCGCAGCAGAATTATGCCGAATGTATTGCCGTTTTGCTGAGGCTCGAGGGTATAAGGTTGAAGAATTGGAGAGCAGCCCATCCGAACTCGGCGGTCTCAAGGAAGTAATTTTTCGAGTCGGCGGTGAGAACGTCTTCCGCGGGCTTCGGTACGAGAGTGGAGTGCATCGGGTGCAACGTGTCCCAGTGACAGAGGCGCAGGGAAGGGTTCATACATCAACAGCGACGGTCGCGGTCCTGCCTGAAGCCGAGGAAGTTGATATCGAGATTAGGCCGGAAGATCTCCGAATCGAGGTTTGCCGATCAGGCGGGCCCGGTGGACAGGGCGTCAACACGACTGATTCGGCTGTTCAGATATTGCATATCCCAACCCATACCATCGTCCGTTGTCAGGACGGCCGAAGTCAGCAGAAGAACAAAGAAAAGGCGCTCGCTATTTTGCGTTCACGTCTTCTGGAAAAGAAGGAGCAGGAGGAAGCCGAAAAATATTCTGCCCATCGCAAGAGCCTCATTGGTTCCGGCGGTCGCGAGGAAAAGATTCGGACCTACAATTTTCCGCAAAACCGTGTGACCGATCATCGGATCGGCCTCACCCTTTACAACCTTGATCTATTTATTGAGGGCCAAATGGACGAAATGCTTTCGGCGTTGCAAAATAGCGACTTGGAGCAGCGCCTCAAGGAAGCTGGCCTGGAACCGATCCCCGCCTGAAACGACGTAGTCCCCCAAAACCCACAAACTACGGCGGACAAGCTCAGGAATCGGATTGGTGGGAGAGTGAATAGTGATTGGTATTAGTTGTCACGCGCGGATTTTCCGATGGACGCCCCACCACTCACCTTTCATTTTTTACCAACCACCTTTGAGTAACGGTGACCGTTCTCCAGGTACTGCAAAACACAGCCGATTTTCTGGCTCGAAAAGGCATCGAGTCACCCCGGCTCAACATCGAATATCTCCTCGCCGATACGCTCGGTAAGCGGCGCATCGATCTCTATCTGGAGTTCGACCGAGCGCTATCCGAAGAGGAACTGGCGCCGTTGCGCGTTAAAGTGCGTCGCCGCGTCGACGGAGAACCCTTGCAATACCTCCTCGGTTCTTGGGATTTCTTCGGCCGGCCTTTCCGGACGGATCAGCGAGCTTTAATTCCCCGGCCGGAGACCGAAATCCTGGTCGAGATCGCGCTGAAGGTAATCCGCCGGCAGCCAAACTCACGAAATCGCCTGCTGGATATCGGCACGGGATCGGGGGTCTTGGCGATCACCTTTGCGCTCGAATGCCCGAACCTCCAAGTCGTTGGTTCAGATATTTCGCCGTTGGCCCTTAACCTGGCTCGTGAGAACGCCGAGAAGCAACAGCTGGATCATCGAGTTGAGTGGGTCGAATCGGACTTGGTCGACTCGGTCGCGGGAACTTTCGACTTCTTGGTAGCTAATTTGCCCTACATTCCGTCGGGCGAATTGCCAACGCTCGCGCGTGAGGTCCAGCACGATCCACGATTGGCTTTGGATGGAGGAACAGACGGTTTAGCTGTCATCCGCCGACTGTTGCAAGACGCGCCCAAAATTTTGGCGAAAGACTCTTTCCTAATTCTCGAGGTTGGATTTAATCAAGCAGACCAGGTAATCGACCTGATGGCTGCACAAAAATTTCGCGACATTTCGGTTGAAAACGATTACCAAGGAGTGCGGCGCTTCGTGACCGCTTGGTATGGATAAGATCATCGTGCATGGCGGCCGAGCTTTGGCAGGGACGGTTAAGATTAGCGGATCAAAAAACTCCGCTTTGCCCATCCTGGCCGCAACTTTGCTGACTAAGGAACCGTGTGTCATCCACCGAGTTCCCGATCTTAGCGACGTGCATTACATGTTGCAGATCCTCAATCATTTGGGTGCTGAGGTAGAAAGAGCGAGTGGCGTGGTCACGGTGAAAGCAGAAAAGGTGAGCACCGTCGCGCCCTACGACGTAGTTCGAAAGATGCGCGCTTCGGTCTGCGTGCTGGGCCCGCTTTTGGGAAGAGAAAATGAGGCGACCGTCTCGCTTCCTGGCGGATGCGTGATTGGCGACCGTCCGATCGATCTCCATCTGCGCGGTTTTGAATCTTTGGGAGCAGCCGTCCGGGTCCACGCAGGAGATGTCAAGGTTTTCGCCTCTCAGCTTCGGGGCGCGAGTATTTCGCTCAAGGGCAAGTTTGGTTCAACCGTGCTCGGTACCGATAACGTCGTGATGGCGGCGGTTTTAGCCGACGGAGTCACGGTTATACAGGATGCTGCTTCGGAGCCGGAAGTCGTCGATCTCGCGAATTTCCTCAACAAGATGGGCGCCAAAATCGAAGGTGCTGGCACCTCCAGAATTGTCATTGAAGGCGTGCCGGAGCTACACGGTGCAGAACACGAGGTGATCCCTGATCGCATTGAAGCTGGTACATTTTTGATCGCGGGTGCAATCGCCGGCAAGGAGGTAACTATCACCCGAGCCAACCGGCAACACCTTGCCGCGGTTACCTGCGCGCTTGAATCGTCTGGATACAAGATATCTGGCAACAACGGTTCTTTAACCATTCAACCAAATGGTGTGCTCCGGCCTCTCAGTTTACGAACTGAACCGTATCCGGGTTTTCCGACCGATATGCAGGCACAGATGTGTGCCTTGCTCGCCACAGCAGAGGGTGATAGCGCCGTGACCGAAAATATTTTCCCGCAACGGTTCATGCACATTTCTGAGCTTAAGCGTATGGGCGCAACGATCGAACTCGATGGCGCGACCGCGAAAATAAGTGGAGTGGAGGTACTGAGTGGCGCCCCTGTGATGGCTAGTGATTTACGTGCTTCTGCAGCGCTCGTCTTGGCCGGCCTCAAAGCTGAGGGAATGACCGAGATCAACCGTGTTTATCATATCGATCGCGGCTACGAACTGATAGACGAGAAGTTGGGCGGCTTAGGCGCCCACATCGAGCGAGTCAAGGTTTAGGGGACCGCAAATCGGACAGAGCATGCTGTCTGAAATTCAAAATGCCATGCGACTCTTTCTCGGCTTGCTAATGGTTTCCGTGACCGCGTTGCAGATTTGTCCTGCCCAAACCGAGCAATCGATCACCGGTAAATCTGCCAGCGGGAAAATTGATTGGGAAATTCGGCCGCCAGCGGACAATCGAAGCCAGTCGACCATTTGGCTGTGGCCAAATGGCCAGAAAGATAAGATCGCACAGCTGGGTGACGCAGATTATGCGTCACCTCAAAATATTGTATTTAGCGCAGATGACGCCTGGATCGTTGTTACGCGTCACCTCAGCAGTGGTAATTATTTTTCTTTTTACCGGAGAGAATCAGATGGCAGGTACACCGAGGATAAGTCCGCCGAGGATCCCTTTGAGAAAGGCGAAATCGAAAAAGCGGCCACCTCTGAAGAGATCGATCGGTCGTCTTTCACGTTCATGCAATGGGCGGACGGCTTTGGTCCATATGGATTCATTTTCGCATTAAGCGCTCGGCTGTCGCGCCGGGGTCCAGACAGCTTCTTCATGCAGTTCGGCGGGTGGCGCGGCGTTTTTGATCTGCAAAAGCGCGCGGTAGTAAAGATGTTAGAACCTGGTAAGGTCCGCACCGCCAGCGAGACTTGGGAAGAGGCGCTGAACGAGGACTATCGCAAACTTCGGGATCTTCTCGATGCGACGGGTAGAGAAGACCTGCGAGCTGAGGAGCGCGCGTGGTTGAAGAAACGAGATTCAATCAAGAGCGCTCAGGAAAGGGCGGAATTTACAGGTGCACGAGTGAACGAGCTAGAAAATAAGATAAGTAATCTTAAAAAATGAATAGCACTGCCTGGACCGAATCATTGGACGGTGGGGATCTGGTTACTACTACCGGCCGCTGTTCGGCTCGTTGATGGGTTAAGGAAGGGCAGTCGTCCCGGCTTGTCCGCCGTAGCCTGGAGATCGCCTTCGCTGTTCGAGCTACGGCGCGAAGGAGGGAGGGACTCAATGAAAGTAGCCCAGTACGAAGTGCTGGGGTGGCGTTCAAAGGACCGACCCGTCCCGGCCTGTCCGCCGTAGTCAGGATGACGAAGGAGGAACGGGACGATCGATGGCTCTTTACGCTGGTGAAGCTGTCGCAGTCGGAACGCACCGATTACCGACGCCAAACGGATTTATCGCGAGATCAACGAATCGCGGTCACGATTTCGGATTGAGCCTTTTCTTTCCCCGCGCGACTCGCGTCGCAGCGACCGCATCCAGGAACGCACTAACCGCCGCAGGAATCGTCGGTCGTCATGCGAAAGCGCCGCAAGCTGGCGATTCACTCTGGCTTCCCGCTTCACTCGTTCCAGGCGATGTGGAAGGAAGTCTATGCCAATACCAATCGCACCAGCAGTTCCCAATAAAAAGGCGGCTCCCAAGGCATTGTGACCATGCCAGTTAACTAAGAACGCAAGCCAGAAAAACCGGCTGAACGTTCTGAATGCACCATTAACGACTAACTCTGCTACGTCGGAAGCGGTCAGCTGGATCGTTTCTGGCTCGCGCTCCAGCAGCGCACCAGGCTCTCGTGTGACGGGAGTCCTGTTCTCACCAACCGGCGACAAGGAGCGGGCACCGACCGGCCGATTCGGCATGTCGGACGCCGCTTCCAGTGTGTCTGGCTGTTTTGCGTCGTCGGATCCTCGGGCGGCGGGGATGGTGAGCCCGCGCTGTTTCCCAACCGTTTGCGACGGTTCCGCTGGATCTGAAGCTTTCTCCCAGCGCTCGATTTCCTCTTTCCTCCAGCGCTCGGTATAATCCGCTCGTAAGAGACCTCCAAGGAGCGCCTTCCAACGCGCCGGCAGCGCCTCGGGAATTTCTATTTTCCCGCTGGCAACCCGATACAGCTGCTGTTTGACATCCAGGCCTTCCAGCGGTCGTCGGCCCGTCAATGCTTCCAGTAATACGGTCCCTAGGCTCCAGTAGTCAGCCGCTTCAGATTGGATCCCTGTCACCGCCTCGGGGGAAGAGTACGCGACCGTGCCAACGGTGCCGGTTAAAAGTGTCTGATACGCGCCGAGCCGCGCTGTTCCAAAATCTGCCAAGGCAACTTGGAGAGGTGATTCTCGAATGATGAAAATATTTGTAGGCTTAATATCCCGATGCAAGACGTGCTGGCTGTGCAAATAATGAACAACATCCGAAAGTTGATTGAGGATCACTTCGACTTCTGCCTCCGCGAGTCTTCCGCGGCGCTGGATGAGATCGGCTAAGGTTCCTCCGGAAACAAAAGGGCTGATCTCAAAGTAGCGTCCTTGAACTTCTCCGGCCTCAATAACGGGAACGAGATTGGGATGGCGAAGCGCGCATTTCTGGCTCTCCTCAACCAAACCAGGAATTCGGCCGTGCCGATAAATCTTAACTGCTACTTGTTCACCGTTTGCCCGTTCACCGAGCCAGATATCTGATTCGGCCGAATGGTTACTAATTAACGAGATTAGCCGCGTCTCACCGATCGCGTGAATATCAGGAGGGAGCCTGGCGGAAGAAGGCTCAATCGGGATAGTCGCTTTGATCGGTGACTCCTGCTCCGGCATGAGAAAAGCTTCTCCAGCGGAGGGAAACTCGTCAACGAACAGTTTCTGGCATCGAGCACCGCTTGTGTACGCTTGCCGAATGACGCGCATTGTCGCATGCTTGTCCGATCCGATCTGCTAATGAGGAGAAGGCCACGCCACATCCGGGTCCGGTCCGGTCAATTCGAATTCGTTAAGCTCAATGCCAAGAAGTTCGATTGGCGAGATACCTACCATTTTATCCTGACCCTGAATTGGCCTGGCTTCGCCGGGCTTATTCTCGGCATCTACCTCCTTATCAATCTTGTATTTGCCGCGTTGTACATGCTCGATGGACACGCTGTCGCCGAGATGTCGCCCGGCTCGTTTACGGATGCTTTTTTCTTTAGCGTGGAAACGCTGGCCACCGTTGGCTACGGCCACATGTATCCTGAATCTCTCTATGGCCACGTGATCACGATGCTCGAGATCATGGTGGGCATGTTCGGGCTGGCGGTGATCACCGGTTTAATTTTTGTGCGCTTTTCCCGTCCCACAGCGCGAATCCATTTCAGTAAAGTCGCGGTCATTGCGCCGTTCGATGGAGTGCCCAATTTGATGATTCGCGTGGCCAACCTACGCCACCAAGCCATGGTTGAGCCCGAGTTTCGTATGCTGCTGATTCGAACCGCTGTCACTGCGGAAGGAGACGACGTGCGACGCTTTCGTTCCCTCAAACTGGAATTTGATCGTATGATCATGTTTCCGGTCGTTTTAACGGTACGGCACCGGATTGATGAAACAAGTCCGCTTTTCGGATTGACTCCGGAAGATTTTCATCAACAGGACATCCGCATCGCACTCATCCATTGTTGGCGTCGACTCTGTTATTGTTGCTCCAGTCCAAAGCTTCTGGGACTACAATCACGATCAGATTGAGTGGAATCGGCGTTTCGTCGAAATCTATGGTCAGAACGAGGAAGGCGATTGGACCGTCGATTATGCCCGAATTGACGAGACCGAAGATATCCCTCCGATTGAGAGCCTAGCCAAGGACCTGGAGGAGCAGCCGGTAGGCCGAAACACGACATTGAGTGATAGCGAAGTGGGTGTTTGATCCAGACAGTAAGGGCCCGGCAGTCAGGAGACCAAATGCGAGTTTTAGAAGCTAGGAATCGCGGAGAGTGCAACATTCCCCGAAATTCTCTCTCCTGTTAAGATCTTGAATCGTGAACCTCTGAAAGCGCTGGTCCGATCGAGCTTTTGCCGGTCTTCGAAGCGAAGATGCTGCGGATCAATGAAGTCGAAAGAACGATAGCCCCACCGATTAGCGCCCAGGTGGAAACGCGCTCGTGGGTGACGATCAACACCCATATCGGATTCAAAATTGGTTCAATAAAGCTGATAATGGCCGCGTCGAGTGCCCGGACATGCCGGATCGCGGCCGAATAGGTGAGATAGGGGATAGTGAGTTGAACGATGCCCAGAGCTAGCAACCATGGAAAATTTCGATTTAAATTTTCCATGGGAAACATGGCTGGTGCTGCAACTATCAGCGTGAGCAGATTGCCCAGCAGTACAACAGCTTCCGGCGAACCATCCCGCTCCCGCCGCAGCGCGATTGCCAACAGGGCGTAGGAAACGCCGCTCCCGAGCGCGAGCACGACTCCAATCGTGCCGTTGATGCTGAGCTTATCAAAGAAAAAAAGGAGGATGCCGCCGAGGCCTAGGGAAATCAGAACCCAATCAAATCTGGTAGCGCGTTCCCGCAAGAGCCACGGTCCGAGCAACGCAATGTAGATCGGAGCTGTGTACTGAAGGAAAATGGCGTTTGCTGCGGTCGTGAGCTTTGTCGCTAGAACAAATAAGGTGACAGTCGTCGGTATAAGCGAGAGCTCCGGGCAACGCCTTCCAAGAGATCTTTCGCCAAAGCGACGGGAAGAAAGTTCCCAGCACCACGACCGCGATCGCGCTGCGACCGCCCGAAATCGCTAAAGGATTCCAGTCGATCGATTTGATAAGAACACCACCAAGCGACCAGAGGACTGCGGTGACAATCAGCAGCAGAACGTGACGATTCATCATTGTGAGCGGCAGAGAGTGGGCCGCTTTCCTGCCTCCGAGTGCTCGAGGCTACAGAGCCTTAAAGGCAAGAGTCGCGTTGTGTCCGCCAAATCCGAAAGAGTTATTCAGAGCAACCCGAACCTCTTTCTCGCGAGCAACATTCGGCACATAATCGAGATCACATTCCGGATCCGGATTTTCGAGATTGATGGTTGGCGGTACAACTCCATGCTTCATCGTCAAAATGCAGACTGCGCTTTCCACGGCCCCAGCTCCGCCCAGCAGATGTCCGATCATCGACTTCGTAGCGCTTATCAGAAGTCCGTTTCGCGCATGATCACCCGCAAATAATTTGATAGCGTTGGTCTCGCACGCATCGCCAACCTGGGTCGAAGTTGCATGAGCGTTAATGTAATCGATATCTGCCACATTCACGCCCGCCCGTTCGGTGGCAATTCTCATGGCCCGGGCGACAGGTTTGCCGTCCGGCTTCGGCGCCGTCATGTGGTAGGCATCGCAGGTAAGGCCGTAGCCGGCCAATTCACAATAGATTTCTGCGCCGCGTGCCTTGGCGTGTTCATACTCTTCCAGAATGAGGATGCCGCCTCCTTCACCCATCACAAAACCGTCTCGATCGCGGTCAAATGGGCGAGAAGCGCGCTCTGGTTCATCGTTGCGCGTACTCATCGCACGCATCGCACAGAAACCGCCGACCCCGAGATTATTGATGACTGCCTCGCATCCGCCAGCCAGAAAAACTTCGGCCTCATCGTCGCGAATCATTCGCCAAGCTTCTCCAATCGAATTGCCGCCGGTGGCGCAGGCGGTAACGATAGAGTAATTAGGCCCTTCAAAACCGTGCTCCATGGCGATGAGGCCGCTCGCCATATTGACGATCATCATCGGAACCATAAACGGAGAGACTCGACCGGGACCCTTATTCATGAACGCCAGATGCTGCTGTTCCAGCGATGTCAGGCCTCCGATCCCACTTCCTACCAGAACACCCACTCGGGTCTTGTCCAATTTATCGAGATCGAGCCCGCTATCCTGCAAAGCCAATTTCGCCGAAGCGAGCGCGAATTGGGCGAACCGGTCCGTGCGCCGGACATCCTTCGGATTCGAAAGATAGGTTGTTGCCGAAAAATCCGGCACTTCACCCGCGATGTTGCACGGGAACACCGAGGAATCGAATTGAGTTATGCGACGGACGCCACTCTTCCCACTTACGACGTTTTCCCAAAAGGTTTTTAGATCACTTCCGATCGGCGTAATTAGGCCAATGCCGGTGACTACAACACGTCGATTACTCATCAGATCTCCGATACGGAGTTATTTTGCACCATTCTCCTATGTAACAGAAATTTTTACGTATTTCGTGAACCCATACCGACCATTTGAGCCTGTTGAAATAGCTTCCCTTCGGTCCGGATTGACGGGGCAATGATTATTTCGGTTTCCTGAAATTCGTGCAAATTGGCGGCGCCAACGTTGCCCATACAGGTTGTGATTGCACCGACCAGGTTTTGGCTTCCATCGTCGACTTCCGCCGGTCCAAACAAGATTTGTTTCAACGGCCCGGTCGTACCCACTCGAATTCGAGTTCCTCTCGGCAAGTTAGCATGAGGGGTTGCCATACCCCAATGATAGCCTTTCCCTGGTGCTTCGATCGCTTTGGCAAATGCGCTTCCAATCATCACGGCATCGGCACCGCACGCTAGCGCCTTACAAACGTCGCCTCCTTTGCTCATACCGCCATCGGTAATAATTGGCACGTATCTGCCGGTCTTTTTGAAATGGTAATCGCGGGCTGCGGCACAATCGACCGTAGCAGTCACTTGCGGAACGCCCAGACCTAGAACCCCGCGCGAAGTACAGGCGGCACCAGGTCCAACGCCGACGAGTACTCCAGCGACGCCGCACCCCATAATTTCAAGGGTTACATCGTAACCGACCGTGTTACCAACGATCACAGGACAAGACATGGCGCGGCAGAACTTAGTGAGGTCCAGCGACTGATATTCAGTCGAAATATGCCTCACCGTAGAGACAGTACTTTGCACGACAAACACGTCGACACCTGCCTCTTGCGCAATTTGACCGTAGCGCTCCGCTTTCTGCGGAATGGAGCTCACCGCGGCGGGAATCCCCAGGGCCTTCATTTCCCGGATGCGAGCGGTAATTAGTTCTTCTTGAACCGGCTCCTGGTAAATCTTTTGGAGTAGAGCAGTCACATGCTCTTTATCTGCGTCCAGCACCTTTAGCAGGACTTCCTCCGGGTTCTTGTATCTCGTTTGAATACCTTCCAGATTGAGAACTGCGAGTCCTCCCAACTTTCCCATCTCCACAGCGAACCGGACATCGACAACCCCATCCATGGCACTCGCTAGGATAGGTATAGCCAGCCGCACGGGGTTGCCGTTGGCATTGGGTATTTGAAATGTAATGTCCACCTCGTTTGGATTGACGGTGACACTCCCGGGTACCAGCGCAATCTCGTCGAAGCCGTAGGTCACGCGCGCCTTGCGATTGCGGCCGATGAACATCGCCATATAATTAAAGTCCTCCAGTTTTCTGTCGCTCGTTCAGGCTGCCGCAACGCGGGCACCGGATAAGCTCCGCGCTGGTCCTGTCTTCGAAAATAGAGGCACAGATCGTGCAGTGGACCCGGTAACGCAAGACTTCTTTTTCACGTTTTTGGTTACGCCATTCGTACACAATTGAGAGTGAAAAGAGGGCCGCAAGCAGAACGAAAAAGTAGATGAGGACAATTACCGGTAGTTCAACGCGTATCATCGCCGGATATCGAGAAGGCTAGACCAAATTCTGGTAGTCAAATGGTTGGCAACCAACCGCCGATCAGAATAATTCCCAGTTGCCCGGTGTCGAGATTTCGGGCTCGGCTTCATGGTGCCGTGACCCCCCAATGCAGGGTAATAAGATCCCAAGTGGAAGAGGAAGCCGATCGAAATTGGATCTGCCGGACAAATTGTTCCGCCTCCGCATCACGGCGATCGCTCCCGGAGGTTTGCCAGAGAAATAGATGTTCGATTTTTCCTTCCCGGTTCACGCCGACGAAAAACGTGGATGGTTCCAACATCTCGGAAGCGGTTGGCGGAGAGCCCGAGAAGACCCCCTGCCGCCCTTGCAGGTTGTGACCGAATTCTAAGCGAGTAGCGAACGGTTGGTTGATGGGTGCGATCGTTGGCCGGCCCCGAACCGGGAAAAGATCTTCGGCGGAAAAAAGTGGGGGTTTCGGGGTCCGCAGTGAAACCGTGGGCTGCGGTTCACCTAGAGGACCCGGAGCGATCGCGGAAAAACTTGGGCGATAACGTGGTACCAGGGCGGGAACCAAATCATTCCGAAACTTGGCGGTGTTCAAGGTCGACGGATCGTGTAACTCGACCCAATCGAGGATGCGACGATCATCGGAGTTTTTGGGATTAAGAACTGAGACCTGAGCGGTGGGTGGCAGCAATGAATTGGTCGTTGGGTAGACTATGTGGAAAAGGTAGAACGCTGCGAAATGCACCAGTAATGAAGCCGCCAGAAATCCAATGAGGGGTTGGTTCCAGCGGTGAGGCGTCCAATCAAAAATCAAACGCTGGGATGAAAGGGCGTTATTCTTCAAGAGCCTTGTGGGGAGGTCGCCAGCGCGACGGAATAGCCATGGTCCAGACAAAGATTCATGACTTCGACCACGAGACCTTGGGGAGCCATTCGATCCGCCCGAATGATGATAGATCGATCGGTCAAGCGATCCTGATCGAATTCATGACCGAGCTCGTCGAGCGAAACCTGCCGATCCCGAAAAAAAATGGAGGGAATCGGGTTGGCCGTGATCGCTACAATTAACGGGTTTCTGGCCGGGCCGAGGGTAAATTTAGAGGACGGGAGATTGATACTAATTCCGGGGTTTACCAGAAAGGTAGAACTCACCACGAAAAGAAGCAGGAACAACAGAACAAGGTCCATCAGCGGAACGATGAAAAGCAGATACGGATTGAGCCGGACGGACCTTTCCAGTTTCATCTCTGCTCGCCGGCGGCCTTCGATGCGGCATCAAATTCGATGATCGATGAGCGTTCTTCGGAGTCGGTGATAAGTTTGACGGCCTCGATTCCGGCTCTCTCCATGTCATGTATCAAGCGATTAAGTCTCGCCGAAAGATGGCAATACCCGAGAATTGCGGGAATGGCTACCGCCAAACCCCCAGCCGTAGTCAAGAGGCTTTGGTATATGCCGCCGGAGATCTCGGCCAAGGTCGCATAACCGTTGTTCGCAGAAAGCTGGACAAAGGCTTGAATTAAGCCGGTTACGGTTCCCAGTAGGCCGACTAGCGGGCAGATATATCCGATGGCCACGAGAATTCCCAGGTTCCGTTCGAGACGAGGGATTTCCAACTGAGCTGCCTCTTGGACAATCTCCTTGAGCTCCAACCGGGGAAGATGCGGATGATTCAAGGCAGCCAGAATCACTCGTGTAACCGGGATGAGCGAAGCTTGGCATTCTACGCGAGCCTCCACAAAATTTCGACTTCGGATCAAGTTCGACAATCCTTGCAGAAGCTCCTCCACGTTGATGCTCGCGCGATGGTAGTGCAGGAGACGTTCCAGGAACACCGCGACGGCCACAACGCTACAAAGAAGGATGAGCCACATCAGCGGTCCACCCTTTTGCATGTAGTCGACCATCTGGGACTTATAGCCAAGCCTGCCCCTGAGCGCAACAACTGGGACATTCATCCTTTGAGCCCAGATAGAGTTGACTGCCCCGCCGCGCACCTATGCGCGTCAACGTAAGGGAAAGAATATGCGCCGAGAAGACTTGTCCCGGAGGGACTCAACGAAAGTAGCCCAGTACGAAGTGCTGGGTTGGCCTTCAAAAAAACGACCCGTCCCGGACGGGACGATCGAAGGCTGCTTACGCTGGTGAAGCTGCATACGGGAGGACCAGGAGCCGAAACACTTCTATCGTCCCTTATAGGCGGGACAGACCTCTCTTTTTTGCATTATTTCCCAGCACTTCGTACTGGGCTACTTTCATCGGATCCCTCCGGGACAAGTCTTCTGCCGATGGTGCTAAGCCTTATGTTAACGCCATACCCCGACGCGGGGTAAAGCTATTTTCATTTTGATCCCTGCGGGATCGTGACGCGCCGGCCAGGTACCGGACCGTTACCTGACAGTAAAATTAGCTTCCTGCAGCGCTCCCTTCGCGAACCGGCATGGGCCGAAGCGTCGGATGCTCTCGGTTGAATTTGTGCAATAGAAGCTGCGTCACTGCATCAAGAGCGGCAAACACGTTGTAACCGGTGGTGGCGACAGCTTCAAAAAATCGCACCCGCCTTTTACGATTATTCAGGAGGAACTCTAAATAATTAGTAGGGGCGACGTCACTTAAATCCCGCTTATTATACTGAAGCACGTAGGGTAGCTCCTCCAACTTTAGATGTTGGCGACCCAGGTTCTCTTCGAGATTCCGAAAACCCTCAACGTTTTCCTGCATTTTGTCCCACTGCGAATCCGCGACGAAGACCACCCCGTCAACGCTGCGGAGCACAAGCTGGCGAGTCGTGTTATAAATCACCTGCCCCGGAACCGTGTACAATTGGAACTTCGTTCTGAAGCCCTGGAGCACGACTGCGTTCACCGGTAGAAAATCGAAAAAGAGCGTCCGATCAGCCGCTGTGGCTAGGGAAACTAGATCGCCGCGATAATTCGGTGAGATTCGCGAATGAATGTACTGGAGATTGGTCGTCTTGCCGCAAAGAGCTGGCCCGTAGTAGACGACCTTGAACTGGATCTCTTTGCTAGCGTAATTAATGATCGGCATGAACGAGCTAGATCTCGGATGACGATAAAGCTTCAGCTAGTCGCGAGAAGATCAACGATATTTTTTCACGAACCCCCGGCTTGAATGGTCGACGACTGTGCCGCACCGATAAACAAAGTCGTCCATCCGAGAAAATGCTGATCTGCTCCTGGCGCCAGCAGAGCGTAAGAGTCTCCAGCCCGGTGAACTCTTTCTGGTCCAACTGAGTTTTGACTTCGCCAAAAAGCACCGGAAACAGAGCGAGCGCGTTCCGCTCGAATTGGTCGTCACCAATCCCTCCGGTAAGCCGCCGTCCATCTGCGGTATGAAGCAGAGCGGTCTGCAGACCGGGAAGAGCTGAAATTTTGCTTAGGACAATAGGTAGGTCTAACCGCTCGTCAGTCATAAAGACCGATTGGAGAGCGGAAAAATCGGGTTCGGGTTTTGGCGGAGGCGTCAGTACAGGCTCGACGGTAACCTCAGTTGGAGTTTCGACCTTCTCGCTTGGTACCTCGCTGTCGAATTCCAGCTGTGCACGGTCCGTCTCAGATTCAGCAACTGGGCTTGCAGTCTTACGAAATCTTTCGGCGTCTTCTCGTGCCGTAGTAGTAAACGGAGTGTCGATCGGATCGCGAACTTCATCTATCTCCTGGTCTACCCGGAGTGGCAACGCATCGCTCGGAAGATGCCGGAAGATTTCCTTCAGTGGGATCGGTACCTGGGCTGATTGATCAACCTGACCAAACGCGTTTCGAACGGATTCGGGAAGCGCCTTTAGGAAAATCGGGATCGGTACCGTTACCCGACCATCAGATAGCTGCGATCGGATCAACTCCAAAGGAAGCTCGATCTCCGTGTTTGATCCCGCAACACTATGGAGGGCTGGACGATCTAGTTCGGGAGGCAGGTTCCGCAAAATCGGCGGGAGTGCAATCCGAACATTCTGGGCGGTATCCGCTCCGTTTTGGCTCGCTCCCGTCGATGGACTTTCGCCGTTAACCATCGAAGAGGGTTGGGACTTGTCGCTCAATGTCTCGTCGGTACTCGCTTGGCTTCGATCCTTAAATGTTTGCATGGGCGGTTCGTGTCTCTCACCGAGTTGAGGCTCAACCGGCGGCTGTTGTGCTTCGGAGACAGGAATTGGGCCTGTCTTCACCTCGACCACTTCGGCATTTCGCAGCCGCTCCCAAGCGGGCAACTGAAATCTCACGGACCGATTATCTGAGGCCGGAATTGCAGCGGCGAAGATTTCCGGGCAGACCGCGTGCAGCACGTAAAGGCTTACGGTACCGGTGTGATCCGTGTCGTTGACCCGGACCTCTTTGCGCGGGATTTGAATTCGCCGCCTCGGGTCCAAGGAGGGATTGTCTTGCGAGATGCCTTGGGGAAGGGATTGCCAAAGCGTCTGCAGTGGGATGTCAATAGTGGCTCGGACCGGTCGTTTGAACGTGGAGGAACCTGAAATGGTTCGGGCGGACTGAGGCATCGTCTCGCGCAGGCGCGGAACTCCTGGCCGGGCGGCTGTAGTTCGCGTGGCCGCAAACTCGTTTGATTCGGCCGGAGCTTCTGGTGAGGGGTGCCGCTCGGGTTCGTCTTCTTTCGACCTTCCCGATTTCGACTTGAACCAAGAAAAGAAAGCCATGATACAAACGCGCTAGACTAGCATGGCACCAGAAAAATTCCTCTGGATTTTACGTCGCAATACGGTTTTTGCGTAATTAATCGCGTATTTGCGTATCAAAACAGTGTGAAATTCAGGTTCTAACGACGATTTTTGACCGAATAGGCTTTCACAAAACGGCAAAAACTAAAAAACCACATTTTCCAAATCGACTACACAATATAAATCAGGCGACCTAAAAAAGCGGGGATATGTACATTTTCAAGACACTCACCAGGCCTCCCGGGTAGTACGGAGTACGGTCATAATAGAAGCTGCGGTCTGAAGCCTGATACCGGACGTGAACTACCTTTCCCGGTTGATTAACGTCATAAACGAAGAAAAGCAGATCCCCGTTTGGCCGCTTCACGTATTTGTAAGCGACCAGGCAATGATTGATCGGCTTCATCCGAGTTATGTAGATCGCCTCAATCTTTTCGGCGTCGAGACGCCGTTGCAGCCACAGCGCCAAGCGCTGCTGGCCGGAACGCGGGACCGGCAACACAATGCGCCAATTGCCAATGCGCCAATATGACGGCCACCAGATGCCCAGCGTTTTTTGCAGCATTAAAGGGTAGGCCGCCGAAAAACTGTAGAGGTCGGAATAACCTGGGAACTGAATTTTTTTCGCGGGCCCCTCGCTTGAGGCTGGAATTCGCACCAGATTTTTAATCCGAGAGCGATATTCCTCTTCCGTCAATTTGGGAAGATCCGGACGAAATTCAGCAAAGCGTCGAAATTGCAATACCGAACGAACCAGAACGAAGCAATGGCGCGAGTAGTCAGGGATTTTGCCATCCGCGCGCGGAAGGATCTCGACGTTTCCCTTTTGGTTGGTCTGGTAATCGAAATAGAGCTGATTCGAGAATGAAAAAGTGTCTTGAGGAAACTGGAATGGTTTGCCGTTTACTAATGTTGCCAGCGCGACATTAGCCCAGAGCAAGAAAAGTGTGGATCGCACTCAAAATTGTTTTCGAAGATTGCTTGGTAGGATGTTTAGTTCTGCCCGATACTTCGCAACCGTCCGTCGCGCAATTGGAATCCCGCGCTCCGACAGGATTTCCACAATTTCTTTGTCACTCAAAGGATCGCGAGGGTGTTCGCCGCGAACCAAATCAGCAATCGCTTCTTTCACGCTAGTGTTGCTGAGAGCTACTCCCTCCGACGTTTGGTAGCCCGGGGTGAAGAAAAATTTCATCTCCAGGACACCTTGCGGTGTGGCCATATATTTTCCGGAAATGGCCCGACTGACCGTGGTTTCGTGAACGCCGACCGCGTCGGCAATTTGTACCATCGTCATCGGTTTCAGAAAGGCGGTGCCTTCGTCGAGAAACTCCCGCTGCCGTTTTACAATCTCGATGGCGATATTCAGGATGGTTTGCTGCCTCTGATGGATGCTTTTAATCAGGAATTTTCCGCTCCGAATCTTCTCACGGATGTAGTCGCGAACCTCTGAACCATTCCGTCCCTGCGTCATTAATTCCTTGTAGGTGTTGTTGATGCGAAGATGAGGGATTTGGTCTCCGGTCAAAGAAACGACATATTCGTCTGTTACCTTTTCTACCATCACATCCGGAAGGACGTAGCTATTTGGCTCCGGAGAAAAAATCTGGCCGGGTTTTGGGTCAAGTGTGGCAATGAAATTCGCCGCCTGCTGGACTTGGTCCACGGTTACGCCCAACTTTCTGGCGATGTCCGGGAATTTCTTTTTCCCTAGTTCATCCAAGTGCTGATCAACGATTTGGTATTCCGCGCTATGTTCTTTGCCGAGCCGTCGCAGTTGGATAAGCAAGCAATCGCGCAGATCCCGCGCACCGACTCCGACCGGATGAAATGTTTGGACCAGACTAAGCATTGCCTCCAGCCGATCCACTGGCAGCCCCGAGGTCGCAGCAATCTCCTCGATACCGATCGGCAGAAAGCCGAGGTCGTCAATATTACCGATGATCAGCTCGGCAGCTCGGTGATCAGCTTCTGGAACGTCCGCTGTACTCAGTTGCTCCAGCAAATGCTGCTGCAACGTCTCCTGGTTGGCGATCGAGTCGAGAAAAAACTGGCGCCGCTCTTCATCTTCCTGGTTCCGCGACGAGTAGCTTACGCTTTGCGACATGAAATCGCGCCATTCCTCATCAAGCTTCGCTAGCTTATCGAATTCCTCCTGGAAATCGGAATCCTCGGAAGTGCGTTCCTCGCTATCTTGACTGCCAACCTCCTCTTCCAGCAATGGATTGGTCTGCAGTTCCTGTTGAACGAGGTTTCGGAGTTCCAGCGTTGGGGCCTGCAAGATCTGAAGACTTTGCTGTAACTGGGGTGCGAGCACCTGTTGCAGCGCGAGCCCTTGAATTTGTTGCATGCCTGGTCCAGCCATAAGGAGAATTGAGACTAAAAGATTGGCACAGAAACTGCAAGGGCACCACAAAGGAGTTTGAATAACGCTGTTAATGACGACTTTAAACAGCGATTCTGCTCAGAAGTCCGCTTGGCCAAAGAAGATCCGAAGCGAACTTTTTCCGCCGGTGCCAAGCGCTGACGCACAAGGGCCGTCGGCGGGTCCCAAACAACCTATCAATAGTCGAAGGCCTTGTTTCAGGTGCTAGCGCCCCTTGCCGGAAGCCTCGTTGAGTTCGAAATCTCCCGCGGCTAGGCCTTGTGATGTTTCAGGTCCAGTTTGCGATATAACGTCGCAATGCTAATACCGAGCATGCTCGCAGTCTTTTCCCTGGAGCCCTGATTAAATTTCAAAGTCAGTTCGATATATTTTCGTTCCTGCGCTCGAACAAAGTTGTCGAGTGGCTGCCCAACCTGCCAATCGGCTTCAGATACCGTTTCGAACGAGTCGCGATCATAGAGAACTGGCGCTGGCAGGTCTTCCGATCTGATGATGCCGTCTTCGCAAAGGGCGCTTGCTCTTTCGATTACATTTTCCAGTTCGCGAACATTGCCTGGCCAGCTGTAGCGCATCAGCTGTTCAAGAGCTTTGGGCTCGATCTTCTTCTGTTCCGTTACGCTCTGGAGCGCATATTTTTGCAGAAAATACTGAGCGAGCAGGGGAATATCTTCAATCCGTTCTCGCAACGGAGGGATGTCGATCGGGATAACCGCCAGACGATAGAAAAGGTCCTCGCGAAATCCTCCTGTCTTGATCTTGTTCTTTAGTGGTTCAACTGAGGCGGCAATCGCCCGGACGTTGATCGGAATATTCCGAGTATCCCCGATGCGGCGGATCTGACGTTCTTGCAGGACCCGCAGCAGCTTGGTTTGGAGTTGCAATGACATCGAGTTGATTTCATCAAAAAACAGCGTGCCGTGGTTCGCTTCCTCGAAAAGGCCTATTTTATCCATGACCGCGCCCGTGAAGGCCCCTTTTTTGTGACCGAAAAGCTCTGACTCCAACAAACTGTCCGGAATGGCGCTGCAATTTACGGTCACGAAAGGGAGATGCTGGCGCGAGCTGTTGTAATGCAAAGCACGGGCGATAAGTTCTTTGCCCGTCCCACCTTCCCCTTGGATCAGAATGGTGCTTTCGGTATCCGCAACTTTCCCAATCAGCTTATAGATATCCTGCATCCGCTGACTAGTCCCGACCAGGTTCTCAAATTTGTAACGATCTCTAAGTTCGCGCTTAAGCTGGCTATTTTCTCGCAGGGTCGCTTGATAATCCAAGGCGCGTTGCACGCAGAGCTGTAGTTCGTCGACCTTGAAGGGCTTGGTGATATAATCGTATGCCCCCATTTTCATCGCTTCGACCGCGGTCTCGACCGAGGCGTAGGCGGTGATCATGATAACCGTCGTATTTGGAAAGCGCTCTCTACATTCGCGGAGGATGTCGAATCCTCCTACCTTTTCCATTTTTACGTCGACTATCACTAGCTGGGGATCGATGCGCGCAAGGGCATCTAGGGCCGACTCGGAAGAACTGAACGGAAAAGCCTGATGGCCGCGATCGCGACAAAGGTTGGAGATTACCTCCACCATCGCGGGTTCGTCGTCGATGATAAGAATCTTAGCCATCCGAGTACTCGGTTTTATATAACTTATGATAATTGTAAACACATAAGCGAGAAAACTTTCCAGTTTGCGAGAATTGAAAATGCGACCAAATGATAGCTCCCAACCGATTACCCGATGCACGCCAGCCGTGTCTAAATGGCTCAGTGTCCCTCGTCTGATGAAGCCGGCTCGTCCGTCCGATCGGTCGTATCGACAATCGCTTCAGCAGGACAGCCTAGCTTAATGAGCCCATAACTCAGCAAGGCCTTGCTATCATCCCAAATACCAGGCTTGTCGGTGTGGAGAACCACCGAAATGACTTCGTGACCGCCGCGCAGAGCGGAGCTCACTAATACCTGCTGAGCTATCCGCGTGTAGCCCGTCTTCAAGCCGTTGCACCCGGCAAAATGACGCAGCAATCGATTGTGATTTCGTAAGAGGTCAACCTCACCGGAAGGAGCCTTCCAGGTGTAGTACACCGTCGATACAATCTCGCGGAAAAGCGGCTGCTGCATGGCCGCTCGGCCAACCAGAACGAGGTCGTGCGCTGTCGTAAAGTGGTTTGGGTCGTGCAGACCGTGAGGATTCATGAAGTGACTAGATGTTGCCCCTAGTTGCGCTGCTCGGAGATTCATTTTCTCCGCAAATGCTGTGACGGATCCGGCATTATCACGGGCCAGCGCCATGGCGACGTCGTTCGCACTCTTCAAAAGTAGTCCGTACAACAATTGGCGGCGCGTATATTGTTCGCCCGGTTTCAACCCCAGGCTACTGGGCTCCACTTTGGTGTCGGCGAGATCGACGGTTACGATGTGATCGAGGTCCCCTGATTCGATCACGATGAGAGCGGTAAGAATTTTGGTGGAGCTTGCCGGGTATTGTCTCGCGTTTTCGTTTTTCGCAAAGAGAAAGTCTCCACTGTACGAGTCTACCACGGCCGCGCTCTGAGCAACGACGTTCAGCGCTTCCCCGAATAACGGGGTAGCGGCGCAAGCAAGCATTAGGATGGCTAATCCACCAATTTTCCGTTGACCATCATCCATTCGATCGAGCTTCGATACTCCACGATCGCGTCGTGAACCTTCTCGGCGTTGCCAGAATACGGAATTGCAATGGCATCGGCAAGAAAACCGGGAGCAATTCTTCCAAGGTTGCTACCTTGTTGCAATGCCCGAGCCGGATTCACCGTGACCATTTCGAGCAGTTCCAACGGGCTTAGGGAGGGGTAACTCTGCCGCGCCATCCGCATCTCAGAGAAGAGATTTAGCGAGTCGTTGCTCGCGAGGCTGTCAGTTCCGATGCAGATGTTCAATCCGATCTCGCACAGTTTTTCCATCGGAAAACGATTGTGATGAAGAAACCGATGACTTTTGGGGCAATGCACGATGGAAAGGCTCTGCCACTCGGGCTGCGTTAGTAGCGTAAAATCGGACTCATCCAACTCGTTGGCGTGAACGAGGATGCACCGGTTGTCGACCAGGTTGGACAAAAGTAAATACCTTAAGGGAGACATCGCTCCGCAATCATCCATTCTCCGTCCCATCTTGTGGAGAAAGTCGAAAAGCTCTCCTCGTCCCAAGGCAAACATTTGATACTCCGGCCAAGACTCGGAGACATGGGTGGTCCAGGGCACTTGAAACGTCTGCGCAAACTCGTTGCTGATGCGATACAGATCGGCGGAGGCTGTATAGGGGGCGTGTGGACTCAGGCCGAAGCCGCCCAGCCAAGATTTTGGTGATTCAAAGAACAGCCAAGATCCAAATGCGTTGTCGTCTAGCCATGGCCGCGGCCGGATGTCGATTAATTCGAGACAAAACCAGGAACGAATCGCGGGTGGAGACAGCCGAGGCATCACTTGGGGTGCCGAAACAATATTGAGAACCGTGGTAACGCCGTAATCGCGCAACTCCTGCAGCCCTAATTCAGTCGCCTTGACATAATCGTCGTCGGTAAGTGAGCGTTTGAGAGCGTTGATCCGTCCAATCCATTGCGGAAAATTCCGCGAAGGCAGGATCGTACCTCGTAACAAGGTATAGTCGAGGTGACAATGCCCATTGATTAGGCCGGGCAAAACAACCATCTCTCCTAGATCGACTACCTCTCCCCGATGATGAGGGAGCACCTCGGCCGCTGGCCCCACCGGGCCAAAGCGGTCCTCTTCGACCACAAATGCTCCGTCTAAGATTGTGCCGGAATCCATTGTCACCAAAATCCGGCAGCGATATGCGGTCATGGTGAGCCCTGTTTGACCGTCTTTCGCGCTTCCGCAATAAAAAGATTGCAGGCCTCAAGACAGAGAAATGGGACGGTTGGCCTGCCTTGCTCAAGCTGATCATGCTTCGGTTCAAACTTTGTGGCTGGCAGATTTCCGTCTGGACGCTTTCCTTGAGTTGTCCACAAGATCGTTCGTAGACAAGCGTGGTCGGACCGGCAGAATCGTCCGGCCAGTTCGTTGGCTTCGGCGTCGGTCAATTTTTGAGTCACGCGGTACATGCCGGTTTGCCGGCTTAAGGTGACGCGTAAATCGACGGGATTGACTCGCCCTTCCTGCCTCGCGGCCCAGCTAGCGAGTGCTCCCGGATAAAAAGAGTCGATTGCGAGTTTTAAAGCATCTATTGAGTCCAGCTGAAGCTCCCAACCGGCTGGCAGTGTCGGCGCGCCCTTGAGCGGACGATATCGCCCTTCTCGATCGAATCGTGCCAGTTCGCGGGCGGCCGCCGACCCCGAGTAGATGCGAAGATCAGCACCGGCTGCCTTGCCTGGATCTGCGTCTTGCCAGTGGCGCACGACGAAGAGGGTATCGCTGAGCCGTCGCACATTGATCTCTCCGAGATTCAGACTGCCGTTGGCGAGGATGCATTGAAGCTGGTCGCGGATCATGTCAATGGTCGGCCGTGGGCGCGGGATGCTTTTGATCGAACTGCTTTACCATCTCGAGGATGATCTCAGCCATCATCGGATCGGTACCAATTGCGCTTGCGTAGTAGAGGGTACGCCCATTCAGCATGAACGGATTTCTTCTGAAAACCTCCTGTTGACTAGCGGCCCCTATCGATTCGGACTGAATGCCTAGAAGCACCGGAATGTCTTCGTAGCTGTGAAGGCCATCCGAAATAAAAAATGGCACCACGACCACATGCGGATAGAGCGCGAGTGCTTGCCACCCGGATATCAACGGTTCCTCTTCCATGTAAGCCGCGCAGACCTGCGCATAGATATTGCGCGCTTGGATTTCCTTGACCTGTGTCTTGACGGCAACAGCCGAGTTTTCGTTTAGACCTGTTCCGTGCCCGACAATAACCAGAGTCGTCTGACTAGGCGGGATATTTGGAGCAGTCCGGCCGGCCTGGTGCAAAAGGAGATCGGTCATGTGCGGATGGTTGCCCACTGGCTCGCAATATTTGATTACCTTGTTGTCAAGCTGGGTGATCGGTCCGGTGAGTTCCAGCTCTCGCGGTATGACTTTCTGGGTGAAATACCCTTCGCTAATGAAATGTGGAACGACGTAAACATCGTTGGTTTCGACCATCCGAAGGATTTCTCGGAGGCTGGGTTCTTCCTTCCAAAAGGCGCAAAGCACTTCTGCAAAAACGCCTCTTCGTCGGATCTCGTCGGCATGATCAAACGTCGGGGTACTGGAATCCGGATTGACGGTGGAACCATGGCCGACCACGATGAGGCTGCTCTCCGGCTTGGCCAGTCCGATCGACCCTTTGTTAGTTTGCTGAGTTTCTGCGGTCACTACTGAGAAAACGTTTGGTGCACGCACCAGTCTTCAAAATAGTCCTACCGTTTCTGGATCCGGTAAAGCCCATCCTCGCCAGCGCGCCACATATTCCGCTCGCGGCAGGCAGACGTAATGCGGGTTACCGTTCTGTCGCAGCCATCGAATGAGTGTGACCAAATTCGATTCTGCCATGGTCGTGCATCCAGCCGATGGGCGGGTCGGTCCGCGACGAATATGAAAGAATATCGCGCTCCCATATCCGGGCACGGGTGGATCGGAGTTGTGCCGGACCTCGACCAGCCAGCGATAAGCGAAGTCCCCTAACCGCATCTTAGCCTTTTCATACCACGCGGGCGGATTCTTTGGGTCGACCTCAACGTGCTGGTTATAATTCGGGCTATTCACGTCATCGACCCACGCATCCCCCGGTCGCACGGTGTGGAACGGATACTCGGAACCGGCTGGTAGCGACTGATCGTAGGTGTAAATAGTGCCGATTTTGAAAACGCCGGCCGGCGCACGATTGTCCCTTTCGACCTTGATAGGCCCGCCGGCCTGTCCAACGATCTCGCCGCGTCCCCAAGCCAACCCATGCTTGCCGAAAAGCACATCCATTGGCGCACCCACCCGTTCCCATTTGCCATTCAACTTTTGCAGCCGCTGCACCTTGCCCGTCATGCTATCCCAGGTCGGCGCGATCCCGACAATGAGTTGGGTCACCGCGCTCTCAAGTTGCGTTCCAGCGAAAGCATGGATCGGCGCCGTGATCCAGCAGAGTGCGAAAGCCAGGCATTTCATGCGGGAGCGCTTCCCTATCGACCACCTCCCGCGACGGATCATTTCAACGGGCCGCCAGGGCAAATTAGATCGATGAACCGGCGTCCTTCCGCTGTCAGTACGGTGGTTGAGCCGCGACTCTGGACATGGCCTTTGGTCATCAAATTTTGAGGATAAGGGGAGGGGTGTACCCAGCTGAGAATCGGCTCAGTGGTCGGGTCCGCGACCGCGCGAATACGCAACGGCAATCCGGTCCGGTCGAACATTAACTCCCAAGATTGACCAACGGGACTGCCCTGGATGAGCCAGGGATAACGCTCTTGCAGATCCATTTTTGGCGAGCGCGGTACTATGATCCGGTACCAAGGCTCTCCGCTTTGCACGAACTGCGCGACGGTGAGCGCGGGATTTTTTTGTAATTCGAGATAGAAACGTCCGATATCGAGCCCGGCTAGATTCATCCCATTATAGATTCCGTGACGATCAACATCCTTCGGGAAGTACTTGCCTTGCCATTCACTGAAATGGCCATTCAGCATCAAGTTCAACTCGAGGTGAACATGGGCACGTTCCCGGTCGATCCCTTCCCCTGTGTGGCCCATGATGGCCAGCGGCGCGTTCTGAGCGACCTGGTCTCCAGGTTTTGCTGTGATGACGTTAAGATGGGCGTAAAGACTGTAATAGGGACAGTTATCAAATGAGTGCTCAACTACGACGTATCTGCCGTAATTGGAATAGCCGGCGACCGGATTCGTGTAAACTACCTTGCCCGCGGCGATAGCATGGACCACATCGGTTGGTTCTCCGGCGGCGTCCCGGTTCAAAGGGCGAATATCGATTCCTTCGTGAAACCGTGTGTAGATAACGGCAGAACCAAATCGGGCCGGATTTCGGACAAAACCGTACTGTCCCCCTTCCCACGGCTGACTTACCTGTCCCTCGAAATCGCGCTGGACGTACTGGTAAAAGCTAGCCGGATCATTGTGAAGGAGACCTTGATTTTCCGTAGGCAGAATGAGCATTGGTTGCTGGCTCTGAACGATTTCAGGGAGGAGCAAAAGATATCCGAGGATAATGCCGAACAGTGCCGGCTGCCCGCAGCGTTGAAAGACGGGCCGGAGGAAGACGCTCAACCTTGACCGGTTCACTCCCGACGAGCCGATGCGCGCTTGCGTGAAAAGCAAGGAACACCGCATACGAAAGCTAAGAACTCCAGGCGGCATGCACGATTGATAAAGGAACGGATAGGATTTGCAACAAACCTGGTGTTTCGCTAAACGGTCCTGATGAATTTTCGTCTGAAGTTGTGGACTGTGATGGTCTTATGCCTGGCTGGTTGCTCGTCGCAAGGGCTTTACCGCTGGGTCCCCTTTGCCGGACACGGGAAGAAGGATCAGGTCGCGACTAAAGCAAGATCCGAAAAAAATAATCCGTTTGGCCCAGTCACCGGCCCCGTAAATTATGGCTTGGAGATGCGGGTGATAGTTAATCCAGACCCAGTTAAGCTGAGCGATGCCCGGTCCCTGGAAGTACGCATTCAGTTGATCAATCGGATGAAGAAAACCCAAAACCTGCTATTCGACACCGGCCGTGAATACGATTTCGTCTTGCGGGATGCTAGCGGCAAAAAGCTGGTGCAATGGTCGGATGATCAACCGGCCAATCCGAACCCAGGTTACGTGATCGTCAACCCGAATGAGCGTTCCGAATTCGTTGGTACTATCTCAACCCGAGATATGGTCGCCGGGAGATCATACGTTCTCGAGGCGATGATCGTCGGCTACGACAAAATGCGGACGACGATAAACCTGGAACCGATCAAGTAAGCTGCCGCTGAGATTTGCTTGGGCGATGCTCGATGGATACTTGCGAGCACGCCCAAGAATCAGGAAGGCAGATCCTTTGCCCTGATCAGCTCCGAGCAAACCCTAAAGCTAACCGAGGCCGTAGGGAGCTACGCCAGTTTCTTCCAAACGCTCGCCTGAGCGACGCTCCACTGGAACTTGCGGGCGTGCTCACGGATCAGGAACGGCAAATCCCTAGCCTCGATAAGGACGAGCTCCGGCTCGAAATGGCTGGCGATTCTGTTCAGGGTCGCGTCACTTGAGTCGGCTAGCCAGTTTTCGCGCGGGGTGAACTCTTCCAGCCAGGTATAAGGAGAGGCAATGATGACGTGCCCGTCGAGTCTCGCCAACCGTTTTATTTCCGCCAGTAAGGCTGCCGGGCTCGGAACGCGGTCAAGCAAATTAGCCGCGAGCACGAGGTCGAAAGTCCCAAGGTTTTTCGGCACATGCTGAGCGTCTCCAACCAGAAACCGGCATCGTCCCCGGTCGATGGTAGGATCCAATTGCCGTCTGACGGAGGTGTAGCGCCGCCCTTCCTCGAGGATTTTGATATCGATCTGGCCGCTTTGCTGGATAGCCTGGGCAGCAGCGATAAACCGGTTGGAGAGATCGATTCCGATCACCTCGCTTGACCAACGGGCCAGCTCGAAAGTTGATCGGCCGACGGCGCACCCGAGATCAAGAGCCCGGGAGACCTGGCCAATTGCCGGCAAAAACTCGGCCACACAGCGAGCCGGATAAAACAGAGCGTCGCGGGGCCCGAATGCGTGCGGAAGCTGATCTTCCGCGGTTCCGTAGTGGAACAGCAAATACTGATCAACTAAGGCGTCAGATTCGTAGACGTTCATGGAGATGAGCGATAGCAAACAGCCAATATCAAGTTTTGGCGATCGGCTATCTCATTCTGGCCCAGCGACAAGAGCTTCGCGAAAAAGTGACACGAACCTGTGTATCATCGAGCAGGGGAGCCCACTGGGCCGCACAAGTGCGGCCCGGCGAACCCAACCATGGGGAAACATGCGATCCGCTCGGATGAGACAACAGACCGGTAAGTGTTGATTCCTAATTGGTCGGACCGCGCCTGCACCAGCTCTTAGGAGAGCAGTTCAGCCATATAACTGGCCGGCCGGTAGTTCTCGATCAATACCTCCGTGGCGCCATTTCGATGTATCCGAACTTGCGGTACCTGGACCTCCGGAGTCTTATGCGGTGCAAAAAGAATATCGTCATGAGTAGCGTTCGCGCGATTGGCAAACTTATCCGGAGTCAGATGGCCTCCGAGATGGTCGCTCCGACCTGTCGCGACATGCATTGTTCCCAGGATCTTTTCGTCCTGAATATCTCGGCCCGAAACCGGTAGAAGTTGGGTTCCGAATCCCAACTCGCCGATTTCGCCGGTGACCGGGTCAGAGGCGATTTTCAATCGGTGCTCCTCGATAGTCTGTTTATTTCCACGAATTAGGTCCGTTGCCACGATCCGTCCATTTCTTACGGTCATCAGACCGATTGTGCCGTCCTCGTATTTGAGCGGAAACTTCCCAGAGGCGTCAGTAGGAACGTAATAGATTTCGCCAGCCGGAAGATTGGCGACATCGGGACCGCCGCGGCAGAGGCCATGGCTTTTCTGGGCCTCTTGTTTTGCCAGATCAAGATGGAGAGTGTGCTTCTCGCCATCGCAAACGAAATCGATTTCAACCCAATCGGCCTTGGTCATGCCGAGCCGCAATTTTTCCGCATTGCGGCTTACCTCATCGTAGTCAACCGATAGCCCGCTATTCAGGATTATTCGGTTGATCCCGTGTAACGTCGCCCCGCGGAAACCATATTGTTTCGCGAAGGCGGTGAGCGGAGCGGTGGCCGAATAAGTCGAGATACAAAGGATGAGTTTGTAGTTCGGATACACATCTTTCTCTAGGCTCACCTCTTTTCCCTCAGGGGTTACCGCGAGATCGGGCAGGTCGAGGTTGCTGCCGCCGGTGATCTTATAAGCAAAGAAGTCGCCGCCGGTGAGATTCAACTCCTTGAGAACATCGTTTCTGAGCCCCTGATAGAAAACCTCGTAGGCATGTTTCTGAATAGTGAGATCAGGGTTTTTGAGAAAACTGAAATCCTTTACCTGATGAGGGTCCTCCAAATCAATGAAGATCGCTACTTTTTCGCCGGCTTTGGGCTGAAAAACCGTGCGAAGGAGGCGCGCTAAACTGAACGGTGGGAAGGATTTCGGAACGGTAAGGTGTGATACAGTGGACATATTGAAGCGTTTTTCCGCTTTGATTGGTTTTAACAACGATCGCGATAAACGACAAAGCAAGTAGGATACGGTGGTTTTTGCCCGCTAGATGCGCTGCTTAATTGCGTTGATGGTATCGGGAAATCCCGTACGGAGGCAGTTTCGAGGAAGAGAGAGAGACTCGCCGCCCTGAAATCGGAGAATAGAGACTATCCTCAAGAGGATCAGATGGCTTAACCGAATGTCTTAGCTGGGCGATAGCCTTGCGGATCACCTGCTCTAGCTCAAATTGTCTCGGATTTGGCTCGATTTCCGATAATTGGCTATCACGTTGGTGATCAAGCATTCGAAGAGATGTGGAAGTTAGGTTCATGGTAACTCCTTTTTCGTTTGGCGTTTCACAGCAACCGATGAGACGGCAAAAGGCGCGCCGACCGAGTGCTGCGCGCAAGCTAGCAGGCCCGGTGACAGCCCTATGTCAGTAGAGTTGGTCTGCATCTCGCGGAAACAATCGACGGGATCGGCCGGTATCTAACCGGATGTCCCCCGTTGTTTGAGTGCTTCCCTCTTAATTTCTTCCATGAAAAGTGCAGGCACGGGAGGCAAAGGCTCCTGCCAAAAGGCGGCAATCTTGAGCAATGGGAAGTCCTTCAGTGCGATCACCCGAAGATCCGATCCGTATTCGATGCCTGGAGCGAGAATCGACAAGCCGATGCCGTAGCCAGCAGCTGAGTAGGTCTGCACCATTTCCAACGTGGAAAGCTCGATGCCGATCTCCCAACTCGTTCCTCGTTTTCGTAGGCCGTCTTGGAAGATCTTTGCGAGCGCAGCGTTGGGCGGCACCGAGACCAGGGGCATAGGGCGTTGGTCCAATATTTCGGACAGCTTCTTGAACGGACTCGCAGAATGAACCAGCAAAACGAGCGGCAATTCTACCAGAACTTCGGTGCGAATGCCGGCTGGAGGTTTATTATAAAGTTCCGTGATCGCGAGGTCGACCTCCTGCGCCAAAAGGAACGTTTCCGCCAAAGATTGATCCGCTTCACGAAGCACCAACTTCAGTTCCGGCACTTTTTTCCGCAAGCGTCCGAGAAGTGTTGGGCCGTATTCTCGGAGCAACGCGGTGGATGCCGCCAAGCGTAGTTTCTTTCCGCCTTGGCCGCGCAGTTCCTCGGAAACCAGCTCTAAATTTTCAAAAAATGGTTGAATGAACCGAAACAATCGTTCGCCCGCCGGGGTCAGAAGGAAAGGTCTTCGTTGAAACAATTTTTGGCCGAGGAATTCCTCTAATTGGAGAATTTGGCCACTCACGGCCGGTTGCTGGATGCCGTAGGGGATGTGGCGAACGGCAGCGCTAATTCCTCCATGTTTAGCGACAAAAAAGAAAAGTTCTAGGTGATGGACGTTCACGACGCTTCAGACTACCAATCGATTCTGGAGCGTTAAAACGAAAAGCGTTAGCGACCGATCTTTGCAAAATTGACCGGCGACCCCAAAACGCGGTTTATACCAATCGGCTTGCCGCCATCTGGGCCTTGGTCTTATATAACACTTCTTATCCAAGGTTATTAATGGCCTCACAATTTGGCGTTCTTTTTCGAGTGGCGACCTGGGGTGAATCACACGGTGGGGGGGTCGGGGTGGTGGTTGATGGTTGCCCGCCACAGATCGCGCTCACCGCGGAAGATATCCAACGGGAATTGGATCGTCGCCGGCCCGGGCAAAGCGAGATCGTCACGCCGCGCGAGGAGAAGGATCGTTGTGAAATTCTTTCCGGGGTGTTTGAAGGTAAGACCCTGGGGACCCCCGTGTCTGTTTTCGTCAAGAACGAGGACGCCCGGCCCGAGGCGTACCGTGAGATGGCATCTGCCTATCGACCTTCCCATGCGGATTTCACGTACCAAGCAAAGTATGGTATTCGCAATTGGCAAGGCGGAGGTCGTGCCTCAGCGCGTGAGACCATCGGTCGTGTCGCAGCCGGGGCCATTGCTAAGAAAGTATTAACGGAAGCTTTCCCCGCACTGGAGGTCATTGCCTACGTGAAAAGCGTTCATCATCTGGAAGCCGCCACTAATCCGGAAACCGTTGAGGCCCAACTTGTTGAGCAATCGATCGTGCGTTGCCCTGACCCCAAGGCATCGGAAGCAATGATCGAGTTGATAAAGAGGATGCGGAAAGAAGGTAATTCGGTCGGAGGAATTATTGAATGCGTGGTGCGTCACCCCCCGGTTGGGTTAGGCGAACCCGTTTTCGATAAACTGGAGGCAGACCTTGCCAAAGCGATGCTCAGCCTTCCCGCGACCAAAGGCTTCGAGATCGGTTCCGGATTTGACGGGAGCCGGATGACCGGAAGCGAACACAATGACCTCTTTGAAATGCGGGAAGGTAGAGTGACCACTAAAACGAATTATTCCGGCGGGGTCCAAGGTGGGATAACCAATGGCGAATCAATATTCTTTCGGGTGGCTTTTAAACCAACTGCGACAATTTTGCGACCGCAGCAAACGGTGGACATAGCTGGTGAACCGACCGAACTGATGGCTCGAGGTCGCCACGATCCCTGCGTGCTGCCCCGGGCTGTTCCGATGGTAGAGGCAATGACTTGGCTCGTCCTCTGCGACCATTACCTTCGCCAGAGAGCATTGGTTGGCAAGTGACGCGGATACGATATGACGGGCATCGGTACAGATGGCTCGGAATATTGGCGAACCTTTTTTTTTGCGCTTGCCGGTGGCTGGGTTCTTCTGTCGATCTTTCGTGGTTGGGCTCAGGGTATTCTGCGACAACTGCTGGTGCCTCTGGCGATTCTCAGTGCCTCGATCATCGCCGCTCTGGTTACACCCATGGCATCCGGTTATTTTCGCGGGTTGCCGGCCCCTGTCGTGGCATTGCTTGTCGCCACTGGCATTTGGTTGTTCACCTATAACCTCTTGCTATTCATCGGCGGGATAATCTTTAAACGTACCCGCGACCAGGATTTCGTGATCATTCGTCTATTTTTTGGGGTAGGTGGGGCGGCCATTGCAGTCGTTTTTGCTCTTCTCCAAATTTGGCTGGTCGTGGTTGGGGTCCGCTTTTTTGGCCGAATTGCCGAAGACCAGATCGCGATCCAATCCGCCCGCGGTGTTGCCCCTGGCGGTTTTGTAGTAGGACTCGCTCGCCTAAAAAACTCAGTGGAGCTGGGATCAGGCAAAGTCATTCTCGATCAACTAGATCCGATACCTCAAGGCGTTTACAACCGGTTGCACCAGTGCAGTCTTTTACTGGCGAACCCGCGCGCGATGGGGCGTTTGCTCGAGTTCCCAGCGTTTCATGGCCTCTGGGAAGATCCCAGAATTCGAGCGTTGCAGGCTGATCCGGAGATACTGGAGGCTGTGCGGCGAGGCGACTTCTTGTCCGTTATCATGAATCCGCGGGTGATCGCTTTGAGCAACGATCCAAATATCCGGGCGCTGCTTTCAGGAGATCAAATTCGATCTGCCTGTGACTATGCCAGCGAGGATACCAATCGGTGACGCTACACCGGCCTATTGCGAAGGTGGATCAAGCCCGACGCGAACCAATTCATGAACCTGACAACGTTATCCGCGCGCCGAGGGTTCAGGACCGAAAACAAGGCTGGTCGCCGCCATGCTCGTCCTCGAAGGGTTGGGAACTCCCAAGGCCCATACGGTTGCTATTGAGAGATCCGAGATTAGCTTATCGCACAGCGCGATTATCTGACCATCCTCCGCTTGCCCCCACCCATCTTACACCCTTAAGGTTCAACAGTTCGGACGAGCATTCCGGATTGCCCGCGATGAACGATGTTGCGGCGTGCTGGCGTTTCGATGACCAGAGTCTCGCGCGTACCAGAGAGAGCTCCATATGATCGCAATTGGTCTACCTGTTCGGACTGCGTCACTCGCGTGGCTCGATTAGCCGACCTGTTGACTACAGTTGCGAAACCAGATGGAGAGTGGGGGAACTAATCGTTAGAGAGAGGAAAAATGAAATACACAGTTAGAGGAATCGCGACCTGCCTGTTCAGCGCGATACTTGTACTGGGTGGCGCCGGCACAGGGCAGGCGCAGCAAACGAAGAAGCCTGTTATCGGGCTAGTAATGAAATCATTGGCAAACGAGTTCTTTAAAGACATGCAGGAAGGAGCCGTGAAGCACGCGCAAGAGCGTGGCGACCTCACCCTTATCCCTGTGGGGATGCACTCGGAGACCGACATCGACACGCAGGTTAACGCGGTCGAAAACTTCATCACGCAAAAGGTGGATGCGATCGTGGTGGCTCCTGCCGACTCGCGTGCGCTCGTTCCCCCATTGGCTCGCGCGATTAAGGCCGGTATCGTGGTTATCAATATCGACGTCGCACTCGATGAGGCGGCAAAGAAACAGGCCGGTGTCGATTTGGCCTTCGTGGGTCCCGATAATCGCGCTGGCGCCAAAATGGCTGGTGAGGTGCTAGCCAAGGCGCTTGGTGCGGGAGGAAAAGTGGTGATTATCGAGGGCAACCCTGGCGCCGATAACGCCCAGCAGCGAAAACGCGGCTTTGATGACGCAGTCCAAGAGGGTAAACTCAACCTGCTTGAGTCCCGCACCGCCCATTGGGAGACGGAAGAGGCCAACACCGTCTTCTCGAATCTGCTGACTGCCCATCCCGACATCCAGGGCGTGATGGCGGCGAACGACTCGATGGCGCTCGGCGTTGTGAAGGCCATCGATGCTGCCGGCAAATCGAAGCAGATCAAGGTTGTAGGCTTCGACAATATTGCCGCAGTTCAGCCACTACTCAAAGAGGGCAAGATGATTGCCACCATCGACCAGTTCGGCAGTCAGATGGCAGCCAACGGAATTGATTATGCGATGAAGGCGCTCAAGGGCGAGAAACTGGAGGGATGGATCAAGACTCCGATCAAGCTCGTGACAGCGAGTGGATACTGACTCATATAGCGGCGGCCGATCCCGGTCGCCGCTTCTCGAGATAAAGGGGCTGACGAAACGTTTCCCTGGCGTGACCGCGCTCGACGCGGTCGATCTGTCCTTGGCACCAGGCGAGATCCATGCGCTCGTTGGCGAAAACGGCGCCGGCAAATCGACGCTGATCAAGCTCCTTTGCGGGAGCTATATTCCAGACGCTGGCGAGATGCGGTTTTGTGGCGCGCCGTACACTCCGCAATCACCGCTTGACGCGCTTGAAGCTGGCATCCGAGTGGTTTACCAGGAATTCAACCTTCTCCCGTACCTCTCCGTCGCTGAGAACCTCCTCTTTGACCATCTGCCACGACGCTACGGTTTATTGCTCGATTACAGCACACTCCACAAACGCGCCGCGGAACTGCTGAAGCAGGTCGGGCTCGACGTCGACCCGCACACGCGTGTTGAGCATCTTGGTATAGCTCAGCGCCAGCTACTGGAGATTGGCAAGGCGCTATCCTCCGCAAGCCGGTTGCTAATCCTCGACGAGCCGACCGCGACTCTCACGTTACGAGAGATTCGACGGCTCTTCGAAATTATCCGAGATGTGCGCGCTTCGGGTGTAACGGTCATCTTTGTATCCCATCATCTTAATGAGATCTTTGATCTTTGCGACGCCGTCACCGTGCTACGTAACGGCCGACGGATCGCGTCGCTTCCCGTTGCGGCGACGAGCTCGCCGGAGATCGTGCATCTGATGGTCGGACATGAATTGGAGACGGCACTCGCTGGCGGCCGGACGCTTGAAAAGCCGTCGCGCGGGCCAGCGGCAATTCGGGTGCAAGACCTGCGTTTTCGTGGCAACGCCCACGGTATATCTTTCGCTTTGCAGTACGGCGAAATTCTTGGCTTTGCGGGATTGGTTGGCTCCGGGCGAACCGAAATGCTTCGAGCAATTTTTGGTGCTGACCGGCGCGACGGCGGAGAAATCTACCGCGACGAACAACGGGTCCTTTTTGATCATCCGAGGGCAGCGGTCAGGCATGGCGTTTGCCTTTTGACCGAGAATCGCAAGGAGGAGGGACTAGTGCTCCCAATGGCGGTGCGTGTCAACGTGACGCTTACAGATCTCGCTCGGATTTCGCGCGCTGGATTGCTGAACGGAGGTACGGAGAAGACCATGGCACAAAATTGGGCCGCCGAACTCGATATGCGTATCGCCTCCCTGGAGCAGGCGGCACTCGATCTCTCCGGCGGAAACCAGCAGAAGCTGGTTATTGCCAAGTGGCTCTTTCGCAATGCGGATGTGCTGATGCTGGACGAGCCAACCCGAGGTATCGACGTTGGCGCGAAGGCTGAGATTCATGATTTGCTCCGGCGGTTGGCTTCGGCTGGCAAGGCCGTACTCGTCGTTTCTTCGGAAATTCCTGAGCTCGTAGCGCTCTGTGACCGCATTCTCGTGCTCTGGCGCGGACGGGTCGTTGGCGAACTCCGGCGAGATGAGTTTAACGAAGCGCGGATCCTTTCGGTCGCTTGCGGTGAGTCGATGGCCGGCGAGAACATTTCGCTTCGCGGCTTTACCATAGGACGCTCAGATGATTGAGAGTGACCATCCGGCCGAAGGTCAGCAGACCGAAATACCAGCAGCCGCCGAGCCCATCGGCACTGCCAGAGCTGGACAACGTAGGTTAGCATTCTTGCAGCGCGTTCTACGCGAGGCTGGAATTGGCATCGCTCTTCTCCTGATGATCGTCGTTTTCTCGAGCTTCGCGCGGCACTTCACCGATGAGTCGAATATTACCAACATTCTGACGCAGGTTACGATCAACCTCATCATGGCGACAGGGATGACGTTTGTGATCCTGATTGGCGGCATCGATCTGTCGGTTGGCTCGGTCTTGGCATTTGCAGCCATGGTCGCTGGGGTCGTGCTGAAAAGCGAGGCACTGCCGGTCCCAGCCGCGATTACGCTCGCCGTGTTAACGAGCATCGCAGTCGGCATGGCATGTGGCCTCATGAACGGTTTTATCGCCAGTTTCTGGCGCGTTCCTTCCTTCATTGTGACGCTCGGTATGTTGAACGTAGCTCGCGGAGCCGCGCTGGAAGTGACCAACGCTCGCACGCTTTTTGAATTTCCGAATGAGTTTAATGCTTTCGGGACGGCGACATTGCTCGGCATCCCAGCCATCTTCCTGGTCGCCCTAATGCTAGTTCTGCTCGGTTGGGCGGTGCTGACCCGGACGGTTTTTGGCCGCCTTATCTATGCCATCGGTAACAATGAGGAAGCAGTGCGCCTATCCGGCCACAATACCTTCTTTTACAAGGTCTCGGCTTTCGTCATTTCCGGTCTGACGGTCGGCATCGGCGCAATCATTTACATGTCTCGACTAACCATCGCAAGCCCTATCCTGGGAAGTGGTTTCGAGCTTAACGCGATCGCTGCTGTGATCATAGGTGGGACTAGTCTCAATGGTGGCCGTGGTTCCCTCATAGGCACCTTCCTCGGGGCCTGTCTGATCGGCGTGCTCGCGGATGGCCTAATCCTCATGGGTGTTGGAGATTTCGTACGGCAGATGATCACTGGTGGTGTTATCATCCTCGCGGTTATCGTCGACTCCTATCGAGCCAGATTAGCAGAGCGGACGCGTTGAAATCAGAACTCCCGAAAGCTTGATTCCGCGGTGAAACCATCCTAATTGCTCGAAATACATCATACCCGGTATGAAAAATTGTCATTATTATCAGGCAGATCATCGGCATGAGTAGCGATTACGTAGCAACAATTGGACTGGAAGTTCACGTGCAACTAAAGACCAAGACAAAAATGTTTTGTGGTTGCGCTGTGGAGTATGGCGCGGAGCCGAACGTACACGTCTGCCCAGTTTGTCTTGGTCTTCCTGGTTCGCTACCAGTCATGAATCTTAAGGCGCTGAAAATGACGGCACTCACCGGCCTGATCTTTAAGTGCGATATCGCACCGATCTGTAAGTTCGATCGAAAGAATTATTTTTATCCGGATATGCCGAAGAATTATCAGATCTCTCAATATGATCTGCCGCTTTGCCAAAACGGAGAAGTGCCTCTGTCCGACTTGGCCTATCCGAAGGACGCTCAGAAGAATATCCGCAACCCGGATAAACGGGTTCGTTTGACGCGGATTCACTTGGAAGAAGACGTGGCTAAGAGCACTCACTTTGAGACTACGAGCGGTATCGATTTCAACCGAGCCGGAACACCACTCATGGAAATTGTCTCCGAGCCGGATATCGAATCGCCAGAGGAAGCTTTCGCTTATCTGACATCATTAAAGCAGGCCCTCATCTATGGGAGTGTGAGCGATGCCGACATGGAAAAAGGGCAGTTGCGGTGCGATTGCAACGTTTCGGTTCGCCCGCTTCAACAAGCGGAATATGGAGCCAAAATCGAATTGAAGAACCTCAACTCGATCAGTGGCGTCCGACGAGCGTTGGCTTTCGAAATCCAACGTCAAATTGAAGTCTTATCGAAAGGTGAAAAACTGCGCCAAGAAACGCGCCGTTGGGACGATGATTTGGGCGAGACGATTTTGATGCGAACCAAAGAATCGGCTCACGATTACCGCTATTTCCCTGACCCTGATTTGCTACCGGTAAAAACGGAAGTTTTTATGCAAGAGGTTCGCGACGCATTACCGGAGCTACCGTGGGAAAAACGGGAGCGTTTTGTCCGGCAATATGGGATCAGCGGCTATGACGCCGGTGTTCTGGCGGACGATCTAGCTCTCTCTCGCTACTTTGAGTCAGCCGCGAAAGACGCAAAGAAACCGAAAGCAATTGCCAATTACGTCTTAAATGATTTGCTGAGTGCCTTAAGCGCTGCATCAAAATCGGTCGATGAATGCCCGATACCTCCGGCGCATCTCCAAGCTTTGGCCAACCTGGTCGAAGACGGAAAGATCAACAGCAAGCAAGCGAAAGAAGTATTCGCCGAAATGTTCACTTCCGGGAATGCTCCTGACGATATCGTGGAAGCGAAAGGGCTAAAACAGGAAAGTGATTTGGGAGCGATCGAGGCAATCTGCCAAGAGGTGATCCGGGCCAATCCAAAATCGGTCGAAGATTATCGGGCTGGAAAAGCTGCAGCGATCAATTTTCTGAAAGGCCAAGTCATGAAAGCCTCGAAAGGAAAGGCGAATCCTAACCTGGTGGGTGAGACACTCGAGCGACTTTTGAAGTGAACTGATCCCAAACACTCCGCCCTGACAGGCTGGGTTCCCCGCTCACTCTCCAGTCTCAGTGTTCATTTACGGCCGCCTGAACGCGGCCATCCAATTTCTTCAGCACCCAATCATCCACGTCCGGAAGAAGATGGTCTTTCAGCTTGGCCCGAAAATGCAGTTGATCAGCCGCAGCTTTGGCCTTGCTCAGAGAGTTGGCTGATCCTCGACTTCGAGCTAGCTGGACGAATTCATCTGCGTACTCCGAGGCATTGAAGCCCTCGGCAATCCTCGGCAATAAATCCGACCAAAGTGAGTCGCCGCGTTGCGCATACAAATTGTCCAAATGAGCTTTGGTGAACCGCCAGGCGAGGTCGGCGTGCTCACCCGTCAAGGCAATCGCTGAAAACGCAGTGGTTGACTCTGCTGTCGATATCTCCTTGGTGAGAGTGAGGTCTAGTGTTTGCTTTGCTAACTCCGGATCGAGGGCGACCTCGAGCGCACGATAATAGTCTTGTTTCGCTTCCAGCAATGATGCTTGCTGCGCGAGCTGGCGTAACTCTTCATAAACTTCCGGAGAGCTATAGCGCCCCACTACCTGGGCGATAGCCCGGCGCAAGTCGGGTGAAAGGTCCGCTTGTCCTTTCCGAGATTCTTCAAATCGCCGGAATGCTTCATCGATGACAATCCGATCGCCGAATATACCGAGTGTCTGGATCAGATCGCTTCGGAGCAATTTAGTAGCCAATTCCTCGTCCGATTTTGAATCCCATCCGACCCTTTCAAAGAGTGGCCCGAGCAAAGTACAGACATATGCCTGATAAGCCGCCCGGCCGGTGGCTCCCCGTTCCAGCCGATCGATCATCGTAAGAGCCTGGATTACGTTATGCCAAACGCTGTAACTCGTTTCGGAGCGCAAACGATCCAACAATGCCAAGTAAGAAGTGATGGGGGTTCGATTCGACATTACCATCGCCCAAGTGTCGGAAACAAAATCGACGCGCTCTTCCTCGCTCAAACGGTTCCAATCCCGGCCAAGTCGGCTCAGTAAATCGGGATCGTACCAAACGCGGTAAAAGCCGAAGCTATCGGCATTCGCATTGAGTGCTCCGTCACAACCTGGAAAGTCGAAGTTCTCGGTAATCTTCTCCAGCAGAGCATACCTCGGTCGATGTGGATCGGCGGTCGAGAGAATACCGATCGGAACGACCCAGGGTTGGGTAACACTACCATTCGGCTCAAATGAGAAACGGGACTGTTCCAAGGTCACTACCCTGTTCTTGTTCATGCATTCGGCGGTCATCTTGATCAGGGGAAACCCCGGCTGCTCGATCCAGCTCGATGCCAGCTTGGTCACGGAGCGACTGCTACTCTTTTCCAATGCGTTCCAAAGGTTCGTGGCGTTCGCGTTCGAGAATTGATTCTCCTTCAAATAGAGACGAATACCGTCCCGGAATGCGTCGTCCCCGATGAATCCTTCGAGCATGCGAATGAAATACTGCCCTTTCCAGTAGGTGATATCGTCGAAAGCATCGACTGCTTCGTCTTCGCCGTTGATCGCTTGTTGGATCGGATGAGTATTTTCCTGCGCGTCTTGGAACATCGCTCGTTCGCGATCTTCGCACGATCGCAGCCAGCCTCGCCATTGTGGGTACAAACGCTCCTCTGCCTTCCGCTCCATCCAAGTGGCGAAGCTTTCGCTTAGCCAAAGATTATCCCACCAGGCGATCGTCACGAGGTCGCCAAACCATTGGTGTGCAACTTCGTGAGCCACGACGGTGAAGGCCTGCTCTTGGGTTGCGCTTGAGCTGTTCCCAGGATCAAACAACAGCAGGTTTTCGTTATATACGATTGCTCCCCAGTTCTCCATCGCGCCTCCAAAATTTACGGGAAGCGCTATCTGATCGAGTTTCGGTAGCGGATAAGCGATTCCGAAATAGTCGTTGTAGTATTCCAGGAGCTTCTTCGTGCTCTCGAGAGCAAACTCGCCGAATTCTTTTTTCCCGGGCGTAGTGAGCACGCGAAGCCTGACCCCCGCCACCTGATCTTCCAACCATTCCAGTTTGCCGCAGACCAGGGACACGAGATAGCTGGCCATCGGTGGGGTCCGCCCAAAAATGACAATCTTTTGGTCATTCCCGAACGCCTGTTCCGCTACGGCCGGCATGTTGGAGACGGCGATGTTCTTTTTCAGGGTCTTTATGGACAGCTGAAACGTTGCTCGGAATGAGGGCTCGTCCCAGCAGGGAAATACCCGACGCGCGTCTGCCGGCTCAAACTGTGTGGCCAACAAGGACTCCGGTTTGCCGCGGAGGTCGTACGACTGAGCGAACAAACCGCGCGAACCATTGCTGATCTTGCTGCGAAATGAGAAGGAGAGTGTATAGCTGCCCGGTTGAAGAGGCACCGACGTAATGAACTTGACTACCTGGTTGGCGGCGTCGAATTGCGGTTTCAACTCCTCGCGTGAAGATCCATGCGCAAGCGAGGCATTCCAGATCTCGGTCTCGACAGCGTTCAAAACGATCTGGCTGGAGGGTTTTAGTACCTCTATCTCCACCCCTTCCGCCCCCTCCGTCGTCATCTGTTCAACGTCAGGCTCCAGATGAATGACATAATGCCGAGGCACCAGGGTCTTCGGAAGTTTTCCAGGCGCATTTTCGAAGATGAATTTCTCTTGCGCGCGGGCTCCGAACGTCACCAATGCCAGCAAGAGGAGGGTGGACGAAGCTCGCATTAGAAAATGTTGGGGGGGTCGCCCGGAAAAATTAGAGGCAACCAGCTCCCTGAAGCAACGCAATTCTCTGTGCTTAGACACGATGGTATGGCGCGCCACTGAGAATCGAGTAAGCGCGATAGACTTGTTCCAGAGCGAGCATGAGCGTCAGCTCGTGTTGCAAAGTCAACCGGCTTAACGCCCAGAGCCAGTCAGCCTCCAACCGGATCTGTTCAGAGTGACCCTCTGCGCCACCCACGATGAGCGAGATTCTTCGGGTTGCGCGAAGTTGGTGTTCTGAAAGAAACTCAGCCAACTCTGCACTCGAGCTTTGCACGCCTCGTTCATCGAGAACGATTCGAAAACTCTGTTGGCTCTCTTCGAGGATCCGAGCTGTCAGAGCTTGGGGCTTCGCCGAACTCAGGAAGCGCAACTCGCAAGGAGCGAAACGGCGAACCCGAATGAGATATTCCTGAATCCCTTCTGCGGCAAACCGAAGCTTTGGCTTGCCGACCGCTATGACTTTCCAAGTCACGTTGTCGCAGGTTGCGTCTGGAGCCAGTCTCGATACGCCCAGGGAGAAATCTCGGACGGCTTAATCTCCGAGCGTCCGCCCCAGAATACATTCGTATAGGCCACGGGTATTCCGCACTGCTTCAGATGGCTGTCGATCGCTGCCTTATGTGCCAGGAGCCACTCTTTGTCTGTGCCATGGGCCACAGCCATGATGTTCACATTGCCAAATTCGGGGCCGCCTTCCCGCCAGTAACAATGGGTTAGGACCTCGTGGCGGCCCACTTCGGACCCAGCTTGAATTTCCCGGCCGGGCGGTACGGCCCAATGAAAAAGCGCGTTGAAACGGGTAACGCGAATACCAGCGACCGACGGTTTTACATGCTCAAGAAAGGTTGAAAAACGGCCGATGATTTTCCGCTCATTTAAGCCCTCCGCAATCTCGAAAAATGTTGTAAGCGGTAAGTCGCATTCGGCAGCGCGGCCGGCCCAAGGATTGGGGTGAATTTCGGTGACTGCAAACTCTCGTTTCAAGGCAACTAATACGCGCCACTCGATTTCACTGAGCGCAACAATCTCAGTGCTTATCATCTGGGCCGGCATTTCGGATCGCGCGCCCGGCTCCAAAACTTTTCGGCGCACGTGTCCGACCCCGAGCGCAAATATACCTTTTGCAGGCATCAGCTTCACTTTTTCGGCGCCGACCGTTTGAGCCAAAATTCTGGCATGCTCTCCCAGGGAGTAGCCTTGGGGCACTTTGATTGTTGTCCAAAGCCGATACTCACTGCCGGAGGTATTTTGGTCGGTCGAACGAAGCACGACATGACCCGAAAAAGGATCGCGTCTGTACATCAAATCAAAGGCGGCATCCAGTCTGTTTGGATCGACCTTCCAGGCGACGAGAGCCCCCTGGGCCAGGCTTGTCGCCAAAAGTGTCTGTCGAACCCGCCGAATCGTACCGGCTTCCAACATGGAACGTATCCTGGCGATGACCAACTCCTCTTCGACTCCGGACAGTTTGGCGATTTCTCGAAACGGTTCTCGGACAAATCCTGAGATTTTATCCTCAGAATAGGCAAGAATCCTGGCGTTAATTTCGTCGGTATGCTCGGACGTGGTCTTCATGGACGCCCGTCATCATATCATACTATCTAGAAGGGGCGAATAACGCCGAAGGAGGCGCCAAAAGCGCGCGGGTAAGCACGTAGCCTGATGCTCTAGCCTCAGGGACAGTACGGGTAACTGGTGATCAGAGAAAGGAACGGCAATTGGGTGGTGAGAGATTTCTGGCGGGATTTCCCGATAGGCGTTTCACCGATCACTTCTCACACGCCATACCCACCCTGAGGCTGGAGCGTCAGGCTACTGGTGCGCTAGATAGCCTTTTCTCCGGTTTCGTCTGTCCGAATGCGGATCGCCTCGTCTATACTGTAGACGAACACCTTCCCATCCCCGATTTTGCCGGTCTTGGCTGCTTTCACGATCGCGATTGTCGCATTTTCGACAATGCTATCAGCGAGGACGACCTCGATTTTGATTTTAGGCAGAAAGTCGACGGTATATTCACTTCCTCGGTAGATTTCCGTGTGGCCCTTTTGGCGTCCGAATCCCTTTACCTCAGAGACTGTCATTCCTTCGATCCCTAAATCTGACAAAGCCTCTTTTACCTCTTCGAGTTTAAATGGCTTAATGATTGCTTCGATTTTTTTCATTTCTGAACGCTCGACTGTCGCAAATCTCCCGTGTCAAAAGTCGTAGATGCGCCGCTTAACATTCTCCATACGGCGCAACCCCGACAGTCAAGCATGGCGATACTCGATAAGTAATTAGAAGTTTGCGCTATTTTCGGTAGACAAATGGGTAACTACTCATCCGACAAACGACAGAGCGCCATTAGCATGTGAGCTGAATCATAGCAACCGTCGAACAGATATCCATAGGTGCTTTAGCATGGTGCGTGCCACGGGGCGATTCGGTGGCCGAGCATGTCCTACGCTCGCCTCTTTCCTAGCCGTGCATGGCGGAGGGAGCCCAATTTCTTTTCTGGAAGCTAATGGGGAAGGGGGACCTGAAGTATAAGATCGCGCAGAATGTACAAAATTTGCCAGACGATATCAGATCCTCGAAAGATGCTCGGACCGAGATTTGACCGATACGCAAAATGAGTCTAATAAAGTCGGCTCGCGGTGGAAAATCTCCTAGGCACGGTTAGCTTAGCGGTAGAGCGACTGGTTTACACCCAGTAGGTCGGGGGTTCGATTCCCTCACCGTGCACCAGATTACGCCCTCGCAGACTCGCCAGGGTTCGTCGGGCACGGCATGTTCGCTCGGGAGGTGAGAAAGCTGTGTGAGAATCGCCCTATCAACTCGGCTGATAGCCAATCAGGTTATCCGATTACTTCCTCAGAGCGAATAGGACCAGAGTGTTATCAGAAAGGTTCCTTATGAGATTAATTATTATTGGGCTCTCAGTGCTGGCCTGCGCGAGCCAAGTTAGGGCTCAAACGCAAATTCAAGTCCGACCGATCACTGTCCAAAGAAGCGTGGCGCCGGTGACTGCTAGAGTAAATCCCGTGGTTATCCCGAGGAGCGTGACGGCCGTTAATCCGGTAGTTCACAACGTGTCTCCGGTTAGACCGCTTAATTTGCAACGGCCGATGACGGTTCACCCGCAACGACTCAATCCCGCGCAATCGAAGGCGATTGATAATGCCGTGCGGAACAACAACTACAATCTGTATCGCAACTACCAGCGGTACTTTACTCCAAATCAACCCGTAGAAAATCAGGCCGATCACATTGCGCGTTTGCAGGGTATCATTCAGTCCGGAACGCAACCAATTTCGATTCAGCCGGGAGCTGGTCTGGGTTATACCAGCGGGACAGTACAGCAGGTGCAAACTGCGCTGCGACAGCTTGGCTATTACCATGGTCAAGTGGACGGGCAATTCGGTTCCGGCACACAGGAGGCTTTGCAGAATTATCAGCTCAAAGCCAATCAGCCTGCCACTGGTCTTTTGGATCGGCAGACCCTGAGCCAGCTAGGGGTTGTGAGGTGAAACGGTCGGCGCAATTGCTCTGATGATGGTGGAGGGGCGCTGTGTATGCCCGTCGGTGTTAAGGTGGCCAAGGCTATGGCGGGACGAGCCGAGCGTTGGGCACCGACTGGCAAATGGCGCGAGCTGACTCAGCGTCCTTCGTGATCTGCGCTTGCAGCTCTGATAGGTTCGAAAACTTCTTTTCGGGGCGAAGGTATTTCAGAAATCGAAGCTCTACATCCTCGCCGTAGATTTGGCGATCGAAGTCAAAGAGGTAGACTTCTAGTAACCGCTCGCCACCGCCTTCTTGGATCGTTGGCCTGAAGCCGATGTTGGCTACCGCTCCGTGCTCCGCCCCGCGATACAACGCCGTAACTGCGTAGACCCCGTTTGGGGGGAATTGCTCATTGTGCGCCCGCAGGTTTGCTGTTGGATATCCCAGTTTTCGGCCGAGATGATTGCCCTCTACCACTGTGCCTAGGACCGTGAACGGTCTGCCGAGCAATCGTTCAGCCAAAGAGAAATCGCCCTGTTCGACCGCTTCGCGAATTCGGGTGCTGCTTACGATTTGGCCATCGACCGCAAACGGAGGAATGTCTTGCAATTGAAATTTGTAGGTTTCGGCGAGGACTCGAAGCAGGGATACTTTACCGCTGCGATTTGCCCCAAAACTCCAGCCTTCGCCCACGCAAATGGTTTTCAGCTGATTGGAGCTTTGGACGAGCCGCTGGACAAACTCCGCTGGCTCAGTTCGGGCAAACGCAAGTGAGAATTCTTGAATGAGAAAAGCGTCGACGCCAAGTCGCTCAACAAGCTGTTGTTTATGCTGCGTCGAAGTAAGCAATCGCGGAGCATTGTCCGGCCGGAGCACTTGCACGGGGTGAGGGTGAAAGGTTAGGACGACTGAGTTGCCGCCGGAAGTCCGAGCCGCTTCGACGGATTGTCGGATCACTGCTTGATGACCCAAGTGAATCCCATCAAATACTCCGATCGCTAAGTGGGTTGGTCCGTCGATTTCCCCGAGTTCTTCGATGGAATGGAAAACCTTCATTTGAGAGTGGATTTGCGAAAGATCCTTCTCAGGCTCCGCGCATCCGTGAAACGTCTGGCAACGAAATGATCTTGCGGGTGAGGATCTCGGGCGTCGAAGCATCCAGTTCTTCTATCGTCAACGACCCTTCGACCGCAAATCGGCCCGACTTCGTTCGGCGAAGGGCAGCCAAATGAGCGCCGCACCCGAGTTCCAGCCCAATTTCGTGCGCGTAGGTGCGCACATAAAAGCCCTTGCTGCAAATGACGCGGAAATCGATCTCCGGCAAACGAATCGCTCGAATCTCGTGCGCGTAGACGTGCACGAAGCGCGCCTCTCGGTCGACGACCTTACCCTGCCTGGCTAGTTTATAGAGCGGAACACCATCTTTCTTGATTGCCGAAACCATGGGAGGGGTTTGATAGAAATCGCCGTGAAATTTCTGAAACGCCGCCTCCACCTTGCTCGTCTCGATGCACTCGACCGGGCGTTTCTCGGTAATTTGGCCGTCACAGTCTTGCGAGTCGGTGATTTCTCCGAGCTTCATGGTTCCCACGTACTCCTTATCCTCGCTCATTAGTAGGTCTTGAATCTTGGTCGCCTTTCCGACAACGACCAGCAACAGTCCTGTAGCCAGAGGATCGAGGGTTCCGCAGTGGCCGACTTTTTGCGCACCTAACCGCCTACGGACGAGCGCCACCACATCATGGCTTGTGATACCGCTGGCTTTGTCCACCAAAAGCAATCCGTCAATGCAGTTTTGCAATTTCATTACTCACCCGGTTTGCCACGATCTTTTCGACCTCGTCCAAGGTTCCGCGAATTCGTGCGCCGGCGGCGAGCTGATGCCCACCTCCGCCGAATTCACCGCAGATCTTATTCACGTCGATCTTGGGGTCTTTGGAGCGCACGCTAATCCGCACGCGGTTGTCCGGCAGTTCCTCAAACAAAATCGCTACTACGATCGTATCGATGCCGCGAACAACCTCGATCAATCCGTCGGTGTCATCTGGTTGAATCCGAAGCTGCTGTTTCTTTTCCAAGGTTAACGCCATTGTTCCGATTTGGTCGTTGGCGTAAAAATGGGTGTTCTGCAAAAGCTCACGCAGGAGGAGCACACGCCTCTTTGGCTGACTTTCATACAGACTGTGGGAGACACGCGCTACATCGACGCCTTGCCGCACCAGCTCTGCGACCACCTCAAACGTGTGGGCGGATGTATTCCGGTAGCGAAACGAGCCAGTATCCGTTGAGATAGCTACAAACAGTGCTTCCGCGATATCGAGCGTCAATGGATATCCCCGATCCTGAATCAATTCGAAAATGATTTGACCCGTTGCGGGAGCGGTTACGTCCAAATAATTTAAGTCCCCGTAGCTCGGATTGCTCGCGTGATGGTCAATGTTGATCCAACAGTCTGCCTGCGCGATCGCTCGCAGAGGAGTCCCTAATCGGTCTCGGCTCGCTGTGTCCAAAGCGATCACGAGGTCGAAAGTTCTGGCGTCAGTTGGCGGAACAACCACCAGTTCGGATTTCTTCAAGAAGTTAAACGCTTCGGGCAGTCCATCTTCATTCCAGACATCAACCGTTTTACCGATGGCGGATAGAGCCAGCGCGAGCGCAAGCTGGGAACCAATGGCATCTCCATCGGGCCGAACGTGGCTCAGGATAGCGATGGTGCGAGATTCTTGGATCTTCTCGGCGATTGCAGCGAATCCCTCGTTCATTGGCTCGCGGGCGGTTCATCCAAATCTTGGATGATCTTCAGAACGCGACTTCCCCGTTCAATCGAATCGTCTAATTTGAAGTACAAGTGTGGGGTATATTTCAAAACAACTCGCTTGGAAAGCTCGCGTTGCATGATGGTGCGATGATCCTCTAATTGTTCCAGCACGCGAATCTTCTGTGCTTCCTGGCCGATTACACTAACGAAAACGTGACATTGGCGGAGATCAGGAGTGATCTCGACTGCGGGAATCGTTACCAGAACCTGCGCGTCGAAGCTGATCTCCCGCGAAACGATTTCACTCAGCTCCCTTTTGAGCACCTCATTGACCCGCTCCAATCGATGTTTCATAGAACCAGCGTTGTTTTGCCGGCTGTTCCGGAACGCAAGCCAACGTTGCTATTCGAACCGGAAAGCTCCGCTGCGCGAAAAGACCTTACAGCTGCTGGGCGACCTTCTCCAAGTTGTAGCACTCGATGATGTCGCCGACTTCGTATTCGGTGTAATCCCCCAGTTTAATCCCACACTCAACACCGGCGCGCACCTCTTTAACATCATCCTGGAATCGACGTAGGGTCGCGATACCGCCGTCATAAATCGGTTGGCGTTTTCGGATTACACGCGCTCTGCCGGTGCGAATGATCCGGCCATCGGAAACATAGCAGCCGGCAACCGTTCCTTTGGAAAGCTCGAATACCTGGCGAACTTCTGCATGACCCACGACCGATTCCCGCAGTTCGGGATCGAGCATGCCGACCATGGCTTCTTTTACCTGATCGATCAGTTCGTAGATGATACTGTAGAGTTTGATCTGTACACCCTCGCGCTTTGCGGCGGAGGCAGCCTGGTTCTCAGTCTTAACGTTAAATCCGATAATGACAGCGTTGGACGCGGTTGCCAAAAGCACATCCGACTCACTGATTGGGCCCACCCCAGCATGGATGATCTCCAAATCGATCTTCTTGCTCTCGATCTGATTGAGCGCTGTGCTGATCGCTTCGGCGGATCCTTGAACATCACACTTCAGAATGATCTGTAGCTGTTTCTTGCCGTCTCCCATGCTGTCAAACAGGCTTTCCAAAGTGGCCCGCTGCGGCATGGCTAGCTTCTGGCTCCGCAATTCAAGCAAGCGCTCTTCACCCAAAGTTCGAGCAGACCGCTCCGATTCCATCACGAGCAACTCGTCTCCGGCATTGGGCAACCCAGTAAAACCAAGTACCTTGATGGGTGTAGCCGGACCTGCTTCACGCACATTTTGTCCGGTATCACCAATCAACGACTTCACTTTCCCCCAGTAACTCCCGCAGATGAACGGCTGGCCTACCTTGAGGGTGCCCATCCGAACGATGGCGGTCACGGTCGGCCCGCGGCCGGCTTCGAGTTGAGCCTCGATCACGGTAGCCCGCGCTGCTGCCGTCGGACTCGCTCTCAGTTCTAGGACTTCCGCCTGAAGAAGCATCATTTCCAGCAGATGATCGATCCCAGTCCCCTTCGTCGCGGACACCGGGCAGCAAATTGTTTCTCCGCCCCAATCTTCCGGCGTAAGCCCCCGCTCCTGGAGCTGTGTTTTCACTCGATCGAGATTGGCTGATGGCAAATCGATCTTGTTGATTGCTACGATGATCGGAACCTTGGCGGCCTTCGCGTGATTGATCGCCTCGATGGTCTGTGGCATGATGCCGTCGTCCGCGGCGACTACCAGCACGACAATGTCGGTCACGGTGGCCCCTCGGGCCCGCATCGCCGTGAACGCTTGGTGACCTGGTGTATCAAGAAACGTGATCGGTTGGCCGTTATGCACCACGCTATAAGCCGCGATGTGCTGGGTGATTCCTCCAGCTTCTCCGGCCGCCACACGCGATTTTCGGATCGCGTCCATCAATGAAGTCTTTCCATGGTCGACGTGCCCCATGAACGTGATGATCGGAGCGCGCGGCTTTAGTTCTTCCTGCGGCGGCGGTTGCGGAGCACGCGGCTCAACCACTACCACCTCGATCTTGTGGACGCCGGCGCCTTTTTCGCGCTTTTCTACCTCAAAAATGTAACCGTGTTTTTTACAGATAGCCGAGGCAATATCCGGTTCAATCGTGTGATTGATGGCCGCGAAAATGTTCATCTCCATCAAATCACTGATCACCTGGAACGGCTTGAGGCCGATCTGCTGCGCTAAATCCCGCACGATGATTGGGGGCTTCAAATGAACAATTTTGCTGTCCGGGGCGCTCGGCTCCGCAGACGGCGTTTCCGGTGCCTGCACCACTGGCGCCGCTGCTTGCACCGGTTCCGGTTCAGGTTTGACCGGCGGCTTGATAGCTGGGACCGCGGTCGGACTCGGTACCCGAATCTTTGAAATCGGCGGTAAAACCGAGCGAGTCTCCGAGTTCGCTGCAGGGTCGGATTTTTTCGGACGCTTCTCCTCGATTAATGAAACGGTCTCCGGCTTTGGCGGCGGCGGTGGAGGCGGAGCCGCCGGCTCCTTTTTGGCCGGCGGGACTTCTCTCGGCTTCGCTCTACTGATCGGAGGGACCCCCCCCTTCCTGGCTGGCTTGGATTCGGTTACCACTTTTTTGGTCTTCGGAGAAATCAGATCGGTTGTTGTCTTGCGCGCAGCGCTCTTGTGGGCTGCAGGTTCAGCCTTGGCCCCTGATTTGGGGGAGGAATCTTTGCGGGTGCTTGCGCGTGTTACCATGAATGATCTGTCTCGTTAAAATTTTCATCGCTCCATCTCTCATCAGATGGAAGCCATTTTTCGATCGTGCTCTTTCTTCGCCGATTCGTGAATCTGACGGGCCCGGTCGACATCCCCCTGGAGAATCTCGGCAATGTCCTTCGGATCCGTCTCGAGGATACCGTCAATACTGTTAACCCCGGCGCTTGCGAGTAATCGGGCAGTTTCTTCGTCGATATTCAGTGTTTTCGCAAGGATCGAGATTGCTTGAGCAAATTTTTGCTCGAAGGCATGCGTTACCGATTCATCCTTCGAAATATTGATTTCCCAACCGGTCAATCGAGAGGTGAGCCGAGCATTCTGCCCGCGACGTCCGATGGCCAACGAAAGTTGGTCTTCCTCTACCGTCACCTGCACAGCGTGCCGGCCTTCATCAATCGTGATCGATTTGATTTTGGCCGGTTTCAACGCCTCAACCACGAATTCTCGGGGATCCGCGCTCCACCTGATGATATCGACTTTCTCCTGGTTCAGTTCGCGGACGATGTTCTTCACCCGAGAGCCGCGCATTCCGACACAGGCGCCAACCGGATCAACTTTCTCGTCCGCCGACCAGACAGCGATTTTGGTCCGGTACCCAGCTTCACGTGAAATCGCTTTGATTTCTACCGTCCGGTCCGCTATTTCGCTAACTTCAACCTCAAACAACCGGCGTACAAAATTAGGGTGGCTCCGAGAGATGATGATCTCGGGTCCCCGATTCGAATTTTCCACAGCCACAACGTAGGCCCGGATCCGGTCACCGATGTTATAATCTTCGGTGGCGACCCGTTCGCGCATCGGCATGATGGCTTCGAATTTGCCGAGATCGATAATTACGTCCGAGCGATCAAATCTCCGGACCGTTCCGCTGACGATTTCTCCTGCTCGATCCTTAAATTCATCGAAAATCATCTCCTTCTCGATTTGGCGAATGCGCTGCAAGATGGCCTGACGCGCAGTCTGGGCGGCGATCCGTCCAAATCCTTCGGGCGTGACTTCAACTTCGATCACATCCCCAACATTGGCTTCCGGCTTAATCTTCTTCGCTCGCGTCAACAGAATCTCGTCATGCACACTCTGGATATGTTCGACGACAATCAGGTTCGCCAAAGCCGTGATCTCGCCGGTTCGCGGATCAATCGTCACACGAAGGTCGCGGGCCGGGCCGACGCTCTTCTTAGCGGCAGTCAGCAAAGCGGTAGATAGTGCATCAAGCAAAACCTCGCGCTTGATGCCTTTCTCGCGCTCCATATAATCTAGCACCGCTATTAGATCACTGTTCATAAAACAAGAAGGGACCGATCGGCCGGGAACGCCATGGTTTGCACGACGATCCGACCATTTCGGTCGAGTCGAACAATCTAAGGCGAAAAAGTTGAGCGTCAAGCCAACCTACCCGTGCGACCCGGGAAACCGGGGCTGTTTTAACCGGTAGCCGTGGTTCTCTTGGATGATTCGAACGGTCACCTTCGACGCCGCCAACACGCTGATTCGGTTGACCGCACCCCCAGGCCAAACCTACGCGGCTGTAGCTCGCCGATTTGGCGCTACCCCCGACCCGGTCCGCTTGAACGACGCTTTCTTGCTTGCCTGGAAAGAAACGCCCCCGCTTCCAGATGAATTTGGGCCAAGAGCGGACGACGGGCGTTCTTGGTGGCGAAACCTGGTACAGGCAACGCTCACGCGAGCGGACTGCAGCGTAAATTCGTTCCCGGAGTACTTTGATGCCGTCTACCAAGAATTTACCCGTCCAGGAATCTGGCAGTTGATGCCCGGCGTGACTGACTTGTTGAGTGCGCTCGCTCAATCTGGCATTCGCCTTGGCGTCGTTTCCAATTTCGATCGGCGGCTCTACCTCATTCTCAGGAATTTGGAGGTTCTTGACCGATTTGAGCACATCGTCGTTTCCAGCGAAGTCGGGACCGATAAACCTTCGCCGCGCATATTTGAGGAAGTGCTCAGGCGATTTCAGATATCCGCCAAAGAGGCGCTTCACGTCGGGGATGAAGACGAGGCGGATGGGGTGGGTCCTCGCGCTGTTGGAATGTTCGCCTTCGTCCTGGGAAAAGATGGCAATTTGAATGAGCTATTCTGGACGATTAGCCGGTTAGCCAGGCGGGATTTAAGCGCGGGTTGATTTGGAGCACTAGTGAACCCGGTTCAAAAGGCAGCTGCGTTTCGCCTGTGCCCGAAAGACTGGTTGAGCCAAAAAAGACTAATCTTAGAGAGTTATACGAAGTTTCTCGCGAGGATTGTATACAATATTGTTGACAATCCGTTTTTCGATGATTCCTTTTCTACGAAAGTAAGCCCGTTCCAAGAAACGCTGAATCTCAGAAAATCCAGTCAGTTCGGGCCGAGGACGCAACATGAATCCCTATATTTGTTTGATATTAGATGCCAAGGGTGCGGAGCGACGGCTTCAGAACGTGTTCGAGACAGGTCCCGAAAGCGCAGCAGGTCATCAATCGCTGGTCGCTGCCGCAACCAGTATTTGGACCGTTAGCTTTGCTCTGGTAATTTTCGGTGTAATGAAGGCCGCGTACAGCGAGCATCCCTCGGTTTGGCTGGCGATCTGGCCAGCTCCCATCGTGCTGGTTTCAACGATTACAGTTTTCCTTCGTCAGGGCTTCCACTACCGGAACGGTGTGTTGGTGCTCGGCCGACGCGCGCATTGATTTTCGGTGGTCCGGAAGTCGGCCGCTAGCGTTCAAATTCGGTCCTTTTTTGTTCTTTTCGTGCGTGCACAGTGATTTTTGTTAAAACCACCAATGTCTACAAGTAATATCCTTAGGACGAAAGAGTTACATATATATATGCCATTGGTTCACTATATTGTTGACAATCTCTGCATACGATGATTTTATTGTTGGAAGAAAATGAGCGGATCCCTTACCAAGAATAGTGCATCTCAGACCCCTTCTCGTGCTGTCGACGTAGAGCGCACCGTCGCCCAATGGATTTTCAAAGGCGAACTAACAGCTGGTCAAAAGCTCACCGAACAAGATGTGGCTCTGCGCCTCGGTGTTAGCCGCGGTCCCGTCAGAGAAGCTTTTCGCGCATTGGAAGATCTTGGTCTGGTTCAAATCGAACAGCATCGTGGAGCCTTCGTGCGCAAGATCGATTTGGACGAGGCGGTTGAAATCCATGACGTGTTCTCCGCATTGGAGGAACTTGCCGCCCGCAATGCCGCGCGCCGGCTTTCTGGTACCCAAATCGCGGAACTGAGGCCCCTCGTGGAATCGATGGATGCGGCCGCGGAAGCTGAAGATCTTGATCGATATTACTCTCTCAATCTCAGTTTCCACCAGCGGTTGGTGGAGGGGTCCGGCAACCAAAGACTTTTGAGCGTCTATAGTCGTCTGCTCAACGAACTTCATCTCTTTCGGCGCGTTGGCCTGATGCAGCGAGGAGAGATGCAACGCTCCAATCACGAGCATCATCAGATTCTCGACAAGATTGCCGCAGGTGACCCGGAGGGGGCGGCGGAGGCGATGCGGACTCACACCAGCGAACGACGCCGCAAGATGTTGTTAGGGTCGGACAGATTTGATCCCAAATCCCATTGATTGATGAGGGGGAGGGCCGCTCCGGCGATCCGGTTGAAAGCTTTAAAATGAAAAAACGCGGACAGAAAAAAGGAAGCCTACAGAACGGGTTCATTATCGCTCTGCTTTGCTCGGTAGGGCTGGCCTTTCTCTTCCCCAGTCCCGGCGCAAGAGGAGGCTGGATGCATCCGGATCTCTTGAACAACGCGGGGATCGCCTTGATTCTCTTTTTGCAAGGCTTGGCGATGGCAGTCGAACGAATGAAAAGTGGTGCCGGTAACTGGCGTCTCCATCTAATCATTCAAGGTTTTACCTTCCTCCTATTCCCGGTCGTTGGTTTGGCATTCCACGAGATCACCCGCGTTATCTGGCCTTCCGAACCGAGCGCCCTGCGGGACGGCTTTCTGTATCTATGTGTGTTACCATCGACGGTTTCTACATCGGTGGTTCTGACGTCGGTAGCCAAAGGTAATACCTCCGGAGCTATCTTTAATGCGGCACTCTCAAACATTCTGGGTGTCATGTTTACCCCGCTATTAGTGCGACTGTTGATGCAGGCGAGCGGCCAAGTCAGTTCGTTCGGCCCACTTTTACTGAAGATCACTTTGCTCACTTTGGTGCCGTTCGCGATTGGCATGGGAAGCAGGCCCTTTGTACGGGAGTGGGTCGATGCGCGCAGATCGTGGCTTAACATCCTCAGCAACGGAGTAATCTTGCTCATCGTCTATACGGCTTTCTGCGATTCCGTTGAGGGAAGAATCTGGGAGCATTACGGCATCGGACTCACGGTTAAAGTACTCACAGGCGTTATCGTACTGTTCACCACGGTTTCCTTGTTGGTTTGGGCGGTCTCCAATGCCGCGAGACTGGAAAGAGACGATTTCATCGCCGCCCTGTTTTGTTCCGTTAAGAAAACGCTCGCAATGGGTGTTCCGCTTGCGCAACTCATTTTCGGGGCCAAGGGAAACCTGGGATTAATCCTGTTGCCCATAATGTTTTATCACCCGTTCCAGCTGTTTGTTTGCGGACTGCTGGCCAATCACTTTTCCAATCAGAAACGGGAGATCTCGGTAGGCGAGGCGTCTCCGATCGGCCAATCGTAATTGTGCTGTTAACTCACTAAACAGAATATGTGGATCGTAAAAATCGCTCTCAAAGCTCCCTACACATTTACCGTTCTCGCGATATTGCTGATGATTGGAGGTGCCCTGAGCGCGCTGCAGATGCCGAAGGATATTTTTCCGGTAATTAACATCCCAGTCGTCGGCGTCATTTGGACGTTCAATGGCATGCCCGCTCAGGAAATGGAACGTCGAATAACGACTGTCTCCGAGAGGGCATTGACCACGACGGTCAATAACATCGAGCATATCGAATCCAACTCTTTCAATGGTATCGATGTTATCAAGGTATACCTGCAGCCGGGTGCCAGTGTGGATGCGGCCATCGCTGAAACCACGGCGGCATGTCAGGCGATTCTTAAAACGCTGCCGGCAGGTATCACTCCACCGAATGTGCTCAGCTACAACGCGGCCAATGTACCGGTGTTACAGCTCAGTGTCGGTGGAGGGAAGTTTTCCGAGCAGGAACTTTACGACTTTGCTACCAATTTCATTCGTACGCAGCTCGCGACCGTACAGGGTGCATCCATTCCCCTGCCTTATGGCGGCAAAACGAGAGCTGTCTCGGTGGACCTGGACCCTAGCAAGCTGCAGGCCCATAACATCTCACCGCAAGACGTTACCGACGCAATCAATCAGCAAAGCGTAATACTACCATCCGGTACAGCGAAGATCGGTAAACGCGAGTACGACGTCCTGTTTAATAGTAATACCGACACGATCCAGGCGTTGAATAATCTGCCGATTAAGGAGGTGAACGGCGCGACCATCTACATTCGAGATGTAGCCAACGTTCGCGACGGCTACACGCCGCAGGTGAATATGGTGCTCGCTAACGGCGTTAAGGCCTCGCTCTTACCGGTGCTGAAGAGTGGAAGTGCCTCCACGCTCGATGTGGTGTCTAAGGTCCAGGCAGCGTTACCTGGAATAGCCGCTACTTTGCCCAAGGAATTGGAGATCAAGCCACTGTTTGATCAGTCGGTTTTCGTGAGTACAGCGCTCGCTGACGTCGGACAAGAAGCAGTTATTGCCGCGTCTTTGACCGCCGCAATGATCCTCATGTTTCTGGGCTCCTGGCGAAGTACCGTGGTTGTAGCCACCTCTATCCCACTTTCGATCTGTTGCTCGATATTAGCTCTTCGGGCGATGGGCCAAACCCTGAACATTATGACCTTAGGCGGTCTGGCGTTAGCCGTGGGTATCCTGGTCGACGACGCGACTGTCACCATTGAGAATATCCATCGCAATTTGGCCATGGGAAAATCGTTAATCGATGGAATCCTGGACGGCGCCGATCAAATCGCTACACCGGCTTTCGTTGCGACCCTTTCTATCTGCATCGTCTTTGTTCCAATCTTTTTGTTAGGAGGAGTTGCCTACTACCTGTTTTCGCCTCTGGCTATGGCGGTAGTGTTTGCCATGCTGGCATCCTACATCTTGTCGCGGACGGTGGTGCCGACCATGGTGAATTTTTTGCTCAAAGACGAGCACCACTCGGAGAATCCTCAGGAAGGCAAAGTGAGCAAGCGAAACTGGTTTGCTCGCTTCCATGAAGGATTCAATCAACGATTCGAGCAGGCGCGGAACTTCTATGTTGGTAGATTGGAGTGGGCACTTAGACACGCTCGCCTAGTCGTTGGCGTTAGTCTGGGAGTCGTCGTGCTCTCACTTGTTATCCTGGTGCCATTCCTCGGTGAGGATTTCTTCCCATTAGTTGATGCGGGTCAATTTCGGTTGCATGTGCGCGCGCCGGTCGGCACTCGGATCGAGGAGACCCAGCATGTTTTTACGCAAGTCGAGAATGTCATTCGAAGTGTAATCCCGAAGAACGAGATTGATCTGGTGCTCGCTAACATCGGTCTCCCGATGAATCTAAACCTTGCTTTGAGTGACACTGCTACGATCAGTTCTGCCGATGGAGAGATCCTGGTGTCGCTCAACCAGCAGAAGCATGGTCCGACCTGGGATTATGTTAAGAAGATCCGTCAGGAACTGATAGCTCAATACCCGAACTATACGTTTTTCGTGCAGCCCTCGGATATTGTCGGCCAAATACTGAATGCTGGGCTCCCGGCACCGATCGATGTCCAGGTGGTCGGTGGCGACCAAGAGAAGAACTACCAGATCGCCCAGCAACTCCGTCAACAGATCGCGCAGATTCCTGGAGCAGTGGACGTGAACGTCCACCAGATTGTTAATAATCCGTCTTTGTTGGTAGACATTGATCGAACTCGCGCGGATCAACTCAACCTGACAGAAAAGCAGATTGCCAATGATCTACTGGTTTCGTTAAGCGGTAGCGCACAAACCGCACCGAACTTCTGGCTGAACCCTCAGAATGGAGTGAGTTACAGCATTGCGGTGCAAACGCCGCAGTACGTGATCGATTCAGCCGCCGATATCTATCGGACTCCTATCACCACGACGAACGGTCTTCAACCGCAACTCTTGAGTAACGTTGCTTCTATCCATAATACGGCTACACCGGTCGTGGTAAGCCATTACAATGTGCAGCGCGTCTTCGACGTCTACGCGAATACTCAAAATAGAGATTTAGGCGGGGTGGCACAACAAGTGCAAAAAATCGTCGATCAAATGAAGCCGAATCTACCGCGCGGCGCCACGCTGGCAGTTCGTGGTCAGATTCAGAGCATGAACTCTTCTTACGTCGGACTGGGGGTTGGTATCGCTTTTGCAATACTGCTGGTCTACTTCCTGTTGGTAGTTAACTTTCAGAGCTGGCTCGATCCGTTCATCATCATTACTGCCCTTCCTGGTGCGCTTACCGGCATCGTCTGGATGCTCTTTCTCACCGGCACAACCATTAGCGTGCCGGCGCTGATGGGAACGATCATGTGTATTGGTGTCGCAACCGCAAACAGTATTCTGGTGGTGACCTTCGCAAATGATCAGCTTCGTGAAGGTAAAGATGCCTTCTCGGCGGCTAAAGAAGCCGGATTCACACGTCTGCGACCCGTGATCATGACCGCGCTGGCAATGATCCTCGGTATGTTGCCAATGTCACTTGGATTAGGGTCCGGTGGAGAGCAAAACGCTCCTCTTGGCCGCGCGGTGATCGGAGGACTGACCGTCGCATCACTTTTCACTCTGTTCTTCGTGCCGGTTGTTTACAAATTGTTGAAGCGGAACTTCAAACCGCGTGCACTACATCCGCGCCTGCGCTCCAGGCCAGAGGAAGAGAGTCGCGCGCCAGCCCCGGCTTCGTAGTAGAAAGTGTCCACAAAGGCAAATCCATTATGAACGAAAATAATGAACCTGGTACCCCGCCGGTGACCGAACCGATGACTGAAGGACCAGAGAGGCAACGCTCCGGGCGCACCCGGCGTCCTCGTTTAATCCTGAAGACGCCAATAGCAATAGCCGCTCTCGTTGCGATTGGTGCTGGTGTCTATTTTCTAGCTATCTATCCGCGAATTCAGAATAGCCAGGAACTCAATGTAGCGGCCGCCGCAGCGGGAATGAGAGCGGTAACGGTAGTAACACCTACGCACACATCGAGTGCACCCGACCTGGTGCTTCCGGGCAATATTCAGGCGAATCAGCAGACATCCATCTATGCCCGAGTCGATGGCTATATCGCACGATGGTATACCGATATCGGCGCACATGTAGAGCCAGGCCAAGTGCTGGCTGATATTGATGCTCCACAAATTGATGCCAATCTGCGGATGGCCCAAGCCCAACTGGAACTGGCGGAAGCTAATCTCAAGTTGGCTCAAACCAATTCAGTGCGTTCGCAACAGCTCTTCCAGAACCGGGTCAATTCCCAGCAGGAACTCGACACGGTATTGGCGACCGAGCAAGTCCAAAAAGCGACTCGGGACAACGCGGCGGCATCGCTCCAGAGCGCGCAGGATATGAAGGCGTTTGAACAGATTCGCGCGCCATTCGCCGGAACGATCACCGCGCGGTTCATTGATGTTGGATCTTTGGTTACATCAGGCAGTGTCACGACTGTCCATACGCTTTTTGACTTGGTTCAATCTGATCCGGTTCGCGTGTTGGTGCATGTCCCACAGGCGGATATTAGCAGTGTGAAACCCGGCACACCGGCTACCATCGCTGTAGATGAATATCCTAACGAGACATTTGCTGGAAAGATAGCAAGAGACGCCGGGGCATTCGATCCAACTTCGCGGACGCTTCTATTGGAGATTGACGTTCCGAATCTGGACGGTCGGCTGTTTGCCGGCATGTACGCTCACGCCAAATTCTCACTGCCAAGCCCGACGGCAGCCCTATTGATACCGGATAACGCAATTCTGATCGACGCAAAAGGACAGAGGATCGTCGTCGTCGATTCCTCTAACAAAATCCAAATCAAATCGGTTAAGTTGGGCCGCGACTTTGGTACCAAGACAGAGATTCTCAGTGGACTCGAAGCCCAGGACCGAGTGGTGCAGAACCCAGCTGACGATTTACATGAAGGGATGCCTGTATCGATCCAAAGCACCACGCAAGGAGCGCCCGCTAATTAGCTCATCGGCAAACGTGTTGTTGAATGAACAATAGACATCGGTCGGGGCAACCGACCTCGTTAGTTACGAAAGCCGGGCTTGAACTTATTACCAACTAATACCCCAGAAAAAATGGAAACTGACAATGAAAGTTAACACTCTTGATGATGATCGTCCGGGTCTCACTCGGCGCCAACTCTTAAGCCTTGCCACTCTCACCAGCGCTGGATTGGCTGCGGCATCGGTGGGTGTTCCCGAAGCCAAAGGCGCTCCAAAGCCAGGAGAACAGTACGAACCCCTCGAGGATTTTAAACATGACTTGGAGGGGAGTGAAGGCTGGGTCGGCGCGGGCGGTTCGGCCAAGGAATCGACCGTTAAGCAATTGCCGGTAGCGACAAGTATTGCCGGCGTTTCCATGCGATTGAAACCGGGCGGGCTCCGTGAACTGCACTGGCACGCGATCGCCGGCGAGTGGGCCTATGTTGTAAAGGGAAATGTGCGGACCACGGTGATCTCTCCAAATGGCGAAGCCGCACAGGATGATTTCGGACCAGGTGACGTCTGGTTCTTCCCCAAAGGACATGGCCACGCCCTGCAATGCCTGGGTCCCGATGAGGCTCATTTTATTCTCGGCTTTGATGATGGCCATTTCAGTGAATTTGGAACCTTCTCGATCACTGACTGGGTCGGTCACACTTCGGCGAATGTACTCTCTCAAAATCTTGGGTTACCTGCGTCGGCCTTCGCTAATTTCCCGAAAAGCGAGGCATATATCCTACCGGGACAAGTACCGCCGGCGGAGCAGCAGCCCTTGCGGGAGTTCAACCAGCAAACTAACCAATTCCCTCATAAATACCGTTTGGACTCTTCGCCTCCCCTCGAGTTTCCCGGCGGAGAACTGCGCATAGTATCGCAAAAAGAGTTTCCTATCCAAAACACGCTGACCGGCGCGACCATGGCGCTCAAGCCGGGCGCACTTCGGGAAATGCATTGGCATCCGAACGCCGACGAATGGCAGTTCTATCTTTCCGGCCGGGCCCGCGTAACCATATTCGGAGCGCATGGCAGAACAAAGACCGCAGCGTTTGGTCCGGGTGAGGTCGCTTTTATCAAGCAAGGGTTTGGCCACTTTGTTGAGCAGATTGGAGACGAACCCACCAAGGTGCTTATTCTATTTAACTCACCTGTTTACCAGGAAATCAACCTTTCCACCTGGCTCGCGACTAACCCGGTTGGGATCCTCACCAACAACTTCGGCATCAGCGCAGAGCTGGCCGATGGATTGCCTAGGGAGAGTATCGTAATCGCGGCACCCCGAGCGGGCTAATCCTAGTTTGGACTTAACGGCATGGAGTCGAACGGATCCGCCCCATGACGGTCAATAACATTGAACATATCGAATCCGAATCCCGCTCATTACTAACCATTGGTCGTGATAAATCGGGCGGTGTTGCTAACGAGCTACGCTGGAAAGCCGGAATGAAATCAAGGAAAGAATTATGACTACGACGCTTCAGCCTGGACGGCGCATCTCCCCGGAAATCACGAGTGTGGTCAATAACCATCGCGATTGGCGAATCCCAGTCAAACCCAACGGCGAGGAAATCACTCGGCGTAGGCAGATAGAGAAGAAGCTGCCCGCCGTAACGGGACCTGCTTCCCCCGTGAACAGGATAAGTCATGGCGGCAGTTGGGGTTGGCATGTTTCAACGGGAGCGGTCTATTGCTCAAGAGAACATTTGCGAATTTTTGGTTTCGATCCGGAAAAAGTGAAGCCCTCCTATTCGCTGTTCCTGGAGAGGATTCATCCCGCAGATCGTCCCTTGTTCGAACAGATGCTCCACCGGTCGGTTTGGGAGAGCGGCGACTTCGAACATGACTATCGAATTATTCTTCCGGACGGATCGACAAGATTTCTTCGGAGTGCGGGTCGATCCTTCGTTAATCAGTCCGGGGAGCGTGAGTTCATCGGCACCGTTTTAGACATCACCGACTTGAAGCGGGTGGAGGAAATCAAGGCGGCCGTGGCGCGTGAGCGGGAGGTGTTTGGGCAGCAGCGCGCTGCAGAGCTAGCAAAGGCGAATGACGGTTTGGGCCGTTACCTCGACTCACTGGCCTCAGCGCCCGAACCGGACGAGTTCCTCGGACAAATTATGGGCGCCATCACCAGCCAACTCGGGGCGGTCTCTTCTACGCTGCGATTGTGTGACTTCGAAAAGAATCTTCTAACTCTGCGATTGGTTTTCCAAAACGGTCGGCTGATGTCTCCGGCCGAGGCAGGCTATCCAGAAGCTTGGCGATTCTGGCCGCTCGGGGGGACCTGTTTCGATTGTTTCGACCCGCTTATTACGATACAGCGAGTCGCCGATCCGCAGGCAACGATTCCTGAAACCGAGCGCGCCTATCTGCTCGGACTCGGTGTCAAGACGATCCTGCTCATTCCCTTGAAATCGCGTGGTTACGCCGTCGGTCGTTTGAGTCTTCGTTTCGGGGAGGATCGCGATTTTTGCCCGGAAGAGCTCGAGATCGTAAGGGCCTTGGCCACGCAAGCTACCCTGGCTATTCAGCTCACCCGGCTAGCGAACACCGCCAGGCAGTCTGGCGTTCAGGAAGAGCGAAATCGGCTGGCTGGTGAGATTCATGACTCGCTGGGTCAAAGTTTTGTTGCGATCTCGATGCTGTTAGACGTTGCCGAATACGAAATGGCTGCCAAAGGGGCGGACCCGCTCTGCCATATTGCTCGAGCCAAGGAGTTGGCAAAGTTTGGCTTAGCAGAGGCGCGCCGGACCGCACTGAGTCTTCATCCGTTTTTTTTGGATAAGATCGGATTGAGCGAAAGCGTCCAGATGCTAGTTGAACGTTCGAACGTTCCGGGCCGGTTGCAATGCAGCTTCTTGGCTGATGATTCATTGACCAACGATTTGCCGTTGGAAACGCAGCAGAATCTTTTACGGATCGCTCAGGAAGCAATCAGCAATGCAGTTCGCCACGCCAATCCAACCACCATCTCGGTAAGCCTTCACCAGGATAGCGGCTACCTAGAGCTTGAGATCCGAGATGACGGTGGCGGTATTTCTGCGACTCAGCTGTTGAACCAGAAGGGTTTAGGGCTGACCAATATGCAGAACCGTGCGAAGAAAATCGGGGCAAGCCTGGACATCCGCCCCGGCATCGGCGGCGGCACAGCCATTATCGTAACTCTACCTATCAATACACAAACGTGTCAGATAAAAGTATGAAGACGGAAATTCGAATTTTGGTTACCGACGATCATCCGGTTGTGCGGCAAGGGTTGGTCACGATCCTGACCCGGCAAAAGGATATAAAGGTGGTCGGTCAAGCTGCTGACGGAGAGGAGGCCTGCGAGCTCTACGATAAACTTTTGCCGGATCTGCTCCTTCTGGATCTCCGGATGCCCAAAAAGGACGGCCTGGACGTTATCAGAGATTTGATGACGCGAAGTCCGAAACCGCGAATCATCGTGATGACGACGTACGAAGCCACAGAAGACGTTCGGCTCGCGTTGACTGCTGGTGCCAAGGGTTATCTCTTGAAGGAAGCTGAGCCGTCTCAGCTCTGGGACACGGTGCGGAGGGTCTTCGCTGGTGAGTCGGTTCTACCTCCTGGCGTGGCCGGCAAACTCGTTACCTCCCTGGCGCAGCCGGAGCTAACGGAGCGAGAAATGCAGGTTTTGCGACGGCTGTGTGCAGGGGACAGCAATAAAGAAATTGCCCAAAAAATTTGCCTCAGTGAGAGCACTGTAAAATTCTACGTTAAGAGTCTCTATAAAAAGCTAGGTGCCACCGGTCGAACGGCGGCTGTCGCGATAGCGACGAAGCGCGGATTGGTACGGATCGTTTAACATCACAAAGCGGTTCGAAGACCGATCAAGCAGCTATTGTTTGTTAACGAAAGGATCACCCCGACCCTATTTGAGGGTGATGGAAAACGAAGCGTCATCGAAAACGACGCAGGCAGAAGGAAGTCAAGCGACTGATCGGGCGAGCGGATCGGACCCGACGGAACTCTCCGCTAACGTTGTCGGCGCGCAGAGCACCCTTCTTGGGTTTGGTGCCGATTCGGCTGGATTAAGACCTCCGGTTGCTTCTAGCCAGTCCGCGATATGGCTGACCTGATCCTCGAGCGACCGCTCGGTGACATCGAGTAACAGTTTCGGAAGGACCGAGCTCTCGACCAGTTCCTGCATGATCTCCTGCTCGCGGATAAAAATCGCCAGATTATCGTACTGCGACGGATTACTGGAAATCTTCAGGCGCCGTCTTCTCGCTTCGGCGAAAGAATCCGGGTGGCGCCAGCAGAATATTAGGCGAAAGCCGAGAGCCGCCAAGCGCGACTCTAACCATCCGAACTTATATCTTTTTCCGCGGTAAGCTGCCTGCCACATCTGAGTTGAAATGTGGAAGCGGTCGATGATCCAAGAGTAATATCGGTAAAGCTCGAACAGACTTAGCCAGATCCGATAGGCTTCCATCGCCCGCCCTTCGTAGGGTCCTTCGAAATCGATGAGACTGGAACCGTAAGGATTCTTAACGAAGCCATTCCACTCCGCCGATACAATGGGTGAGTGGTAGCGATATTTCCTGGCACCCACGATGCGGGGGTTCTCATTCAAGGCCAAGACCAGATCCGTTTTGCCAGTAAGGCGGGTGCCTTCGAGAATCAGTTTTGGACAAAGTTTTATCATTTGGTTTCTCTTGTGCCTTTTAAAAAAACCAGTTCTACCGATGTAGATCTTGTTTTCGCCGCCGTTCGTATTTTGGAACGCTTAATGATGGAAATGGGTGATTATCATAGTTCCCGCGCAGAACATCGGCGTCGAAGGTCATTTCGGCGCTTTCAGTATCCAGGGCAAAAAGGATGTCTTCAGTTCGGTGCTCCATCAGCTCCACGTCCTGCGAGTGCGCTTCGTATTCTTTAGTAAACTCAACTTGGAATTTGCCTCTCCAGACCTTCCCGGCCCGCTCTGCAATTTCTAACATCCAGAGATCTGCAATACCACTTGAGTGAGTACCGTTGGCGGGCAGATCTGGTAACGGTTTCTGGCTCGCGTTCTCGATTATGGCGGCGGTGAGCCAATCCTCAAAGTCAGTGTCTTCCAGGTGTTCCAAGACTTCAGGAATGATTATTGATCGCGGAAAAATTAAGAACATTGCTCCTCCTTCGCAAAAGTTTTTGAACGTTAGATGATTTACGGTCGGTCTAACCCGGGTTAGTAAATCTTTTGCATAACTCAATTAGCCAGGATTAGTTTCGCCGATCTTAGTGACATCCATTATCATTGCATGCGTTGAATCGCTATGGATCAAAAGAGCGTTTCTTAACTGCTCGAACGAGGGAGTATGAAGACGATCAAACCAGCCGGGTTCGTTGCCCGTTTTTGGTCAGCCGGAGAGATCGCTCCATTTGATTTGCTTGGTTAGTTGGTTAGTTTTGCGGTCCCTGGGGGTACTGGTTGTGGCTCCTGGGTTGCGCAAGAATTTGGCATTCGCAGGCCGAGCTATTAAGAGATGCATTCCAAGCAGGTGCGCCGCGGGGTTTCCGCCTTCGCCAGGGCTACGGCGCGACAAGTGGGCGGGGTTTCGCCCTACCGCTTTCCGAGCTTGATTCTTCCTCTTACCCTTCGAGCGGTGGAGCATTGTCCCTTTGGGTAGCAATAAAGGACTCCTTCTACCTATAGCAGTCCAACGCGACAAATACTAAGATCGTTGGCCAGCCGATTGATCTAACAAAATCGGTTTTCACTCGATTCCTTAGATTAGCTAGGAACAGAGAAAGAGGATGAGCGCAGGTGACTTGAACATAAGTGAGATTCCGATACCAAGAGCTGCTTCGCCAAAAAACGCGAAGCGAAGAATAATCATTTTCTTTATCGCCGGAGCCATTGTCTGTATGGCGATAGCCATATTTTCTCGTCAGGTCAAGCCCGCCGCGGCTCAAGCGCGTCAATCGCATTCGACATCGGCGGCAGAAATGACAGTCACTGTCGTTCATCCGGAGAAGGTGCCCTCGACGGTCATCCTGCATTTGCCCGCGCAGCTGCAAGCCTACACCGACGCACCAATTTTCGCCCAGACGAGTGGCTACCTGAAAGCGTGGCACTTTGATATTGGGGCTAAGGTAAAGGCCAATGACATCCTGGCTGAGATTGACACACCAGAGGTTGATCAAGAGTTGGCCCAGGCCAAGGCCCAACTCCAGGTCGCCCAGTCAGCTCTCCAGCTGTCTCAAGTCACCTATCAACGTAACCAGGACCTTTTTAATCGGAGGGTTGTTGCTGCACAGGAACTTGATACGGCGGCTGACACCTATTACGAAAACCAGGCAACGACAGCAGCAGACGAAGCTAATATTGACCGGCTCAATGCCTTGGAAGCGTTTAAGCTGGTGCGTGCGCCATTCGATGGCATCGTCACGGCCAGAGATATCGATATCGGGGCGTACGTTGCCGCGGGCTCGGGCACTCAGCTCTTTCGCGTAGCGCGGACTTCTCCATTGCGCATTTATGTTAACGTGCCTCAAGAGTCAGCGCAGCTAGTACAAATCGGCGTCGAGGGAGATCTCACTGTGCCTGAATTCCCTGGCCGAACATTCCCGGCCCACGTCACTAACGCGGCCGGGGCAGTCGATCCAATCGCCCGTTCCTTGCAAACCGAGCTACAAATTCCGAACGAAACCGGTGAACTGCTTCCGGGCGCCTACGCTGACGTCAGCCTGAAACTCAACGGTGACAGAGGTTTGGTCACGATCCCGTCCAATGCGTGGCTTTTCCAAAGGGAAGGCGCGACCGTTGGGGTAGTTCACCCCGACGGGAAGGTAGAGATCCGGAAAATCACAATCCATCTTAATCTGGGTGATAAGCTAGAAATTTCCCAGGGGTTGTCTGATTTGGACCAGGTGATAGTGAATCCCTCAGACGGGTTAGCCAATGGCATGACCGTCAGTGTGATCGGACCAAATCAGCCGCCAGATACGCCAAATTCCGTAACTAGGCGGTGAATCGCTAAAAAGTGGAGATTAACTTAGATGACGGAATCGGTAAATCAGAACGCTTCGAAAACAACCGAAGTTTCTTCTGGCCCTTCGCTCAAGCCTAAACCAAAGAACCGGCGAAAACTCCGGTTCTTCTTTTTCGCCGCAGGAGCGCTATTTATCGGCGTCGCTGCGGCCGGCGTTTATACGCGCAACACATGGACAGCGCAGCTTCAGCACCACACGAACCAAGCTGCCCAGATGGTCGTGCAGGTCACCCATCCAGAAATGGCCGTCGGGATGATACACCTTCAGCTACCCGGCCAGGCGATGCCTTATACCGACGCGCCGATCTTTGCTCAGACCAGCGGCTACCTGAAGAAGTGGTATTTTGACATTGGCGCTAAGGTCAAGGCCGGTGCGGTTTTGGCCGAGATCGATACGCCCGAGGTGGATCAACAACTGGCGCAAGCCCAAGCTCAGCTCAAAGTAGCACAGGCCGCTCGCAATCTAGCAGAAGTAACCTACACGCGAGACCAAACTCTCTTTAAAACCAACGTTATTGCTGCACAGGACTTCGATATCGCGGCCGACAACTATGCGGGAAGTCAGTCCACGGTAATTGTCGATCAAGCCATCGTTAACCGTTTGGAAGCTTTGGAAGCATTTAAAATCGTTCGGGCTCCATTCGACGGCATTGTAACGGCGCGGAATACCGATATTGGAGCATTCGTGCCGTTGGGCTCAGGAACTCAACTTTTCCGGATGGCCGAAAGTTCAACTCTGCGGGTTTACGTTGTCGTACCACAGGCCTTCTCATCGTTTGTGAAAGTCGGCGGCCAAGCAGAGCTTGCGGTCAACGAGTACCCAGGGCGAACGTTTCCGGGGCACGTAGTGGGCACGGCCGGGGCCATCAACTCGACCACCAAAAGACTCTTGACGGAATTGGACGTCCCTAATCCAACGGGGGAGCTTCTTCCGGGCTCATATGCTCAAGTGAGTTTGCAGCTCCAAACCGACAACGGCGGCGTTATGATCCCGCCGCGAACGTTGCTCTTCCAATCCGGAGAGCCCGCGGTCGGCGTGGTTCATCCGGATGGTAAAGTCGAAATTCGGAAAGTTAGTATCAATCGAGATCTAGGAAACAGGCTGGAGATTTCCAAAGGCTTATCACCATCGGACCAGATCATCGTTAATCCTTCGTCTGGTCTGGTAACCGGGACGGTTGTCACGATAGTTAACCCCGAGTCAGAATCGATGTAGCAAGCACTGATTCCAACACCTCATGATCACGTTATTTTCGAGGGGAAGCTGCGGTGCGCGGCCAGCCCAAGTTTAAAGGAGCAACAATCGCATGTGGATCGTAAACCTGGCACTAAGACGTCCTTACACTTTCATTGTTCTGGCAATTTTTATTTTGATTGCCGGTGTTCTTTCCGTCTTGAGCACTCCGAAGGACATTTTCCCATCAATCAATATCCCGGTTATTTCGGTAATCTGGACCTTTACCGGTATGGCGCCCGAAGAGATCGAGCAGCATATCACGTCGCCTTACGAACGCGTTCTTACGACCACCGTCGACAACATTGAACATATCGAGTCGCAATCGTTGAACGGTATCGCGGTGGTCAAAATCTTCCTTCAACCAAACGCCAGCGTACCGGCCGGAATAGCACAGGTGACCTCAGTTTCTCAGGCTGTTCTCAAACAGCTTCCGAATGGCATTACCCCGCCGCTGGTGCTTAGCTACAGCGCCACGAACGTGCCAGTGATCAACGTCGGACTGAGCAGCAAGACTTTATCCGAGCAACAGCTCAACGACTACGGACTGAACTTTGTTCGAACCCAGCTCATCACGGTTCCCGGTGCAGCCGTTCCTTACCCATACGGAGGAAAGCAAAGGTACGTGGAAGTGGACCTCAACTATAAGGCTTTACAAGGCTACGGCCTGACGCCTTCCGACGTCGTAAACACGATCAATGCGCAGAACCTTGTCTTGCCTTCCGGCACTCAGAAAATCGGTCGCTTCGAATACCAAATCGGAGTAAACGCGAGCCCACCCACATTTGAGCAGTTAAACGCTATTCCCATTAAATCTCTTTCGAATGGCACCACCATTTACATGCGAGATGTGGCGCGGATCCTCAACGGGAACATTCCGCAAACCAACATCGTCCGTTTCAACGGAACGCGATCCACCATGTTGGTGGTGCAAAAAACCGGTAGCGCGTCGACCTTGGATATTGTGCAGGGAATTAAAGATAAAATCCCGCAACTAAAACAGACGTTACCGCCCGCGCTGGATATTTCAATGCTGTCGGATCAATCGATTTTTGTTACCGGCGCGATTGAAGGTGTGGTGCGAGAAACCGTGATCGCGGCGTGTCTCACCGCAATCATGATTCTCCTTTTTTTGGGTGATTGGAAAAGCACTCTCATCATTGCCATCTCGATACCTCTGGCAATTCTCTCTTCGATTGCGGTTTTGAGTGCGCTCGGCCAGACGCTTAACATCATGACCCTGGGCGGGCTCGCCTTAGCGGTTGGGATCCTGGTCGATGACGCGACGGTCACGATCGAAAACATCGACCGGCATCTAGCAGAAGGTAAACCGACGTTGGATGCAATTCGGGACGGGGCCGCTCAGATTGCCGTCCCAGCATTGGTCTCGACGATGTGCATCTGTATCGTTTTCATTCCAATTTTTTTCCTCTCGGGAGTCGCCAAATACCTGTTCTCGCCGCTGGCTGAAGCAGTGATTTTTGCGATGATCGCTTCTTACATCCTGTCGCGAACTCTCGTTCCGACCCTGGCCATGTATTGGATCAGCAAGCACGGTGGAGAATCACACCAAGCCAAAGGGAGGAGGACGTTTGCGCTCTTTACCTGGTTCTCCCGTTTTCACCGATGGTTCAATAATCGATTCGAAAAATTCAGAGAAGGCTATCGCGACCTGCTGAGTTTTGGACTCCGAAACGCCGGGAAGCTCATTACCGTGGTACTCGGCTTTACTGTGGTCTCCATGGGTTTGTTTCCATTTCTCGGACAAAATTTCTTTCCCGCGGTGGATTCCGGACAATTCGATATGCACGTCCGGGTAAAGTCCGGCACCCGGATCGAAGAAACCTCGCGCTCGATCGATCAAATCGAACAGATGATCCGTCAGGTTATCCCAGCCAACCAGTTACACGGCATTGTCGATAATCTGGGAATTCCCTACAGCGGCATTAATATCTCCTACAACACCACCGGAACGATGAGTCCGGCCGACGGCGACATTCTGGTTTCGCTTAACGAAAACCACGATCCAACGGATAAATTCGTCCAGGTAATCCGAAGTCGCATGCACCATGATTTTCCCGACGTCGGTGTCTGGTTCCCACCGGCCGATATCGTTGCGCAAGTTCTTAACTTCGGGTTGTCGGCGCCGATCGACGTTCAAATTACCGGCGTGGACACAGCAGCTAACTTCGCGTTTGCTAGTAAGCTCATGGATCAGATTCGCCACATTCCAGGTGCGGTGGATTTCCGGATCCAGGAACCGAATGATGCGCCTCAGCTGAACGTCACGATCGATCGCACTATGTCATCGGTCCTTGGCGTTACCGCGCAAGCGGTGTCAAGCAGCGTCCTGGGTGCCCTGGCCGGATCGAACCAGACTTCGCCAAATTTTTGGGTCGACCCGTCCAATCGTGTCAGCTATCAAGTCAACGCCCAAGTACCGCAGTATGAAATGGATACGTTAGATTCTTTACGGAACCTACCAATCCTGGGCGGCAGCAACACTGGACAAGCCCAAATTCTCGCGAACGCCGCTACGATTTCACGCGGCACGACATCTCCCGTCGTTGACCACTACAACCTCAGGCCGGTAATCAATATCTATGGAAACGTCGATGGCAAAGACTTGGGATACGTTGCTGATCACATACAGAAGTTAGTAGACGCATCTAAAAAGAATCTTCCCAGAGGCAGCTTCATCGATGTCCGACGGCAGGTCAGCACCATGCACGACTCTTTTATGGGGTTGTACCTCGGATTGGCATTCTCGATGGTGCTGGTCTACCTGTTGATGGTGGTGAATTTCCAATCCTGGACGGAGCCATTCATCATCGTCACCGCTCTCCCCTGCGCGCTTGCTGGGATTGTCTGGATACTCTTCGTTACCGGCACCACCTTGAGTGTGCCAGCCCTGATGGGTGCAATCATGTGTATGGGCGTAGCTACAGCAAATAGTGTCTTGGTGGTTACTTTCGCCAATGAGCTGTTCGCCCAATCCAAGGACTCGTATCGCGCGGCGCTCGAGGCTGGTTATGCCCGACTTCGACCGGTCCTCATGACAGCGATGGCGATGATCATTGGAATGGTTCCGATGGCATTAGGTCTCGGAGAAGGAGGCGAGCAAAACGCTCCGCTGGGCCGGGCGGTCATTGGAGGCCTGATCTTCGCTACGGTGGCTACACTGTTCTTTGTTCCAACTGTTTTCATGATCGTCAGAAGAGGGAGACATTCTCAAACGAATGAATCTTTCCCACAGCCGGCTTTTGGGCCCGAAGCAGAGAGTCAACCGAGCTAGGATCGTTAGTCGTACTGTTCTCGGCCAGCCCGAAAGAGTGACTTCGATCTACTCCAAAGAGCAGTTCTTAACATTGTTTCAGGGAGGCTAAAGTGTGCAAGGATAGCGCGAGGAACTCCCCGAGTTACTTACGCATCAGGCACAGGAGGTACATAGTGAGTTGTCCGGAGTTACTTAATCGGTTACATGATTTTTGGAGAGACTTTAAAACGCTAAACAGGTGGAACTTTCCCGAATTACCCCCGCCCTATCTCCAGAAATGGTTACATCTCGATCTGGGTCGGGTTGATTCTGCTGAGTTCGTGCGCGCCACATGGATGTGGAGCCGAAAGCCCAGATCGCCTTTCGGAGAGGGTATGTCTCGCTACCTGCTCCTGGTTTTCGTTGGATTGCTGCTTCTTTTCGTACCCCATTTCGGCATCCCCCTCGCTGCCACTTGGTGTTTTGCAATGTTTGTCGCGATTGCTAACGATACGGTTCGAGTCGCGCGATGGAGACGTGAATATGAATCAAGCGTGGCTCGGATCATTCGAAGCAGCAAACAGGCAAAGTAATCATTTCACCAATGCCTCGAACCGGAAGAGCCAGTATTGAGTACAAGCCTGATTATAGCCCGATTCCAGAACGCCAAAGCGCAGCGAAGGCGGCAGATCCGCCGAAGGCAGGATCCCGGGGGGCCTGGAGTAAATGGCTTTGCAACTTTCAACTAGAGGATAATAAGAAAACAAAACAATGAAATATCGGACATTAGGAAAATCGGGAATTGAGGCTTCGGTTGTAGGGTTTGGGGCCTGGGCCATTGGAGGATGGATGTGGGGTGGCACCAAGAAGAACAATCCGGAGGGTGCAATTCGAGCGGCGATTGATCACGGAATCAACCTGATTGATACCGCTCCCATGTACGGTTACGGCAAGTCAGAAGAGCTTGTCGGCGAGGCGTTGAAAGGCTTACGCGATAAGGTCGTGCTCGCAACGAAGTGCGGCATGGTCTGGTACAAAAAAGAAGGCGATAAATTCTTCGACGCCAGCGATACCGGTGAGGCGGAAGGTGAGGACGATAAGAAGTATGAAGTTTACATCAATCTTCGGCCGGCAATGATCCGGTACGAGATCGAAGAGAGTCTTCGCCGGCTCAAGACTGATCGGATCGATCTTTACCAAACCCATTGGCAAGACTCGACCACCAAGACCGAAGATGTGATGGCGGAGTTAATGAAACTGAAACAAGAGGGCAAAATTCGAGCGATCGGTTGTTCAAACGCCACGATCGACCAGATGAAACGTTACCAAGCCGTTGGGCAGCTTGACGTCGACCAAGAGCAATACTCAATGCTTCAACGTCAACACGAAGCGGACAATCTTCCGTTCTGCCGTGAAAACAATATCGCTTTTCTTGCCTACTCGCCTATGGCTCTCGGCATTCTCAGCGGCAAGATCGGCCCCTATCACGAGTTCGGTTCAGGGGATGTCCGACGGGACAACCCTTGGTATCAGAAAGAAAACCGGCCTAAGGTGGATGCACTTCTGGATGTCGTTAGCTCGGTTGCCAAAGACAAAGGAGTCACCATCGCTCAAACCGTCATTGCTTGGACTCTGGAACAGCCCGGCTGCTCACATGCGTTAGTCGGCGCTCGCAATCCCGACCAGGCTATCGCGAACGCGAAAGCTGGCGAGGTTGAATTGACTGCCGAAGAGATTCGGACCATTCGAAAGGCGGTCGACGGGACCAAATTGTAAATCATTCAAGTCTCCGACGGCCGTTGCGCATTCCTGCGTGGCGGCCGGCTGCGGAGCCGTGAACAGGATGGAGTATTGAAGTGTCGGCGCTCCCGCAGGGAGCGCCTTTCCTTCTTGAACCCTAAGACTCACTTCCACCCCGAGGCAACGGGGGGGCAGCTTTCAGCTCATCCGGACGTTGGAAAAAGAGAGCCACACCGATCACAGCTAGTAAAAAGGACACGACACACACTGCCAGCCAGAAATATCGCCAGGCAAAAGACAACGGCAGCATTGTCGTAAACTCGGCCGCTACAAATGCCGCCAGACCCATTGCAGTAGTGAAGCCCAACTTGCCTAAGCCGTAGCTATCTTCCGCTTTCAAGTTCCGTCCCGAATTGGCCATTTTATGCTCTTTCATCACTCATTCCCTCCAAGGAGACATTACTATCGGATCGTTATACGCTCTATGGTTCGAAAGAGCTGTTCTGGATAACTCGTTCGAGTTATCGTGCGGCAAAGAGGAAGAACGGAGTGATAGATCCGAGGGCGGCGACTAGCTCGCCGCTGCCCATATTCCGTTACGTCCTACGCAGTGATGGGTAGACGACCCCTTCTTTGGGTAATGACAGCATGACTCCTTCGGGTAGCAATAAAACACTCATTCTGCTAATAGCGATCGATGGCTCCCGAATGTTAGGCTGGTGGTGTTGGTTACTGGCTGGGTGGAGGAGTCGCGGCAACGGGACTGCTGTGCGCCATTCGCCACCGAGTCACACATTGTGGGGGGGACGCCGGGTCGAAGGACTCAGGTAAATGACATTGGCGACATGGAAGAGTAGTTGATTAGGGACATGGAATATTAGTCAGAATCAGACCTATCCTTCGGCCCCGCACCCTTAACCAAATGAAGACTTGGTGATTCTTGTTTCGGGAGAGCACGTGATAGCAGACCCAATTGCATCTACCGGTCTTTCGCGAAGAAGCGGAACCAAACCCAGAACCTTGCGCGGTCCGTTCCATATTCAGTGTAACGGGCACGGTGATCCAAAGTACTTGAATCAACTAGTCGATGAAGTTCTAACGTGGCCTTACATCGAGGCTACTTCCTCCGTTGGGAATCGTCGGAGGGCAATCTCCATCCGATTAAAGGAGATAGCCACCGCAGGGGATCCTTCAGCATTTCTCACCGGCAGAGAGTTTGCTCGTGTGCTGTTGGAAACGCCGACAATCTATTTGGCTTTGCCTTTCGAAGCCGCTCATTGGGCAGCGTTCTACGGCTGGGCCGAGCCCCACTATCTTCGGTCTACCGGTTTGATGCCGGTTAGCGCATTTGTGGTGTATGCGCCAAGGGATCAAGAAGACCTCGAAGTTTGCTTTTCTCTGTTTGCTGAGTCGTATCGTTTTGCTTGCAAGCTTGCTTATCCCACATCGCTTCGACCGGCATAGGACCTATAGGGCGCATGGGACTTATAGGTCACATGGGTCCTAGCTATCGCTTCTCGGTTAGGTATCGGCCGACGAACTTTTGAGGCGGTGAAAGAATGACTCTTTCGGATAGGCATAAAACGTCCGTTCTGCCAATGGCGACATTCAGTGTCTCAGTGTTAAGTCGTTATTGTAGAAGGTTCTTTTTAACTCTCCGGAAGTTAGGAGCATTTATGAAACTAAGAATTCTAGTTGTTGCAGCCATCAGCTTCGGTCTGACATGCGCCGCTCTGGCGGCTGACTATAGTGCTTTGGCACAGCAAGGATATCGTTGGGTCACCGTGGATGGACCATATGCTTGTCCCTCTCAGGCGGATGTCCGACGAATCACCGGCCACCGGACCGACGCGACAGAGCTGCAGATGGTCGACAATCTCCAGGCGTACTACCTTATTACTGGGACTCTAGTTCAGGTAGTCCAGGATGATCCAGCTACGGGAATGTCGCAGATTCGTGTGGCAGGGATTACCAAGGGTCTATGGACCGAGACAAAATTTCTCAGCAAGCGTCCGATTCAGGATCCGTACGGGATTATCGAAACTCCGGAAAACTCTGGTCTAATCCCGACAGACACCACCGGAATGAGCCAATTGCCTGAACAGCCGGGGGCGATGCCGGTACCTAGTGTAAGTCCGTCGCCATCTGCCAGCCCGATGCTTCATACCAAACCTGGGATGATCAGCGGACAAGGGACCCAACAGAAATGAAAAGCAAGACGCTTTCAGACTATCCTCTGTTAAGGTTCTGCGTCGTTCGGTTGAGGATGTTTCCTTAGGCCCACCATTCCAGATTAGCGAGCTGCCCAAAGACGGGAAGGTAAGGTTGCGGAAGGATCAACCAATTACGAAAACCTCGCTCCGATGATGGTACAAGGCGGCGTCTGCAAGGGCGCTTTTGAAACAGGGAAGAAGTGTGCAGGATCTGAACGCAAGGGGGAACTCTGAATGATGAAGATTACAATCAACGGTTCAGGCTACGACGTGGAAGCAGGAGAGCGATTGGTTGATGCAATCAATCGGGCCGGCAAAGAACTTCCCCAAGTTTGCTATCATCCTCAACTGGGACCCATTCAGACCTGCGACACTTGCCTGGTAGAAATCAACGGCGCTCTCGGCAGAGCCTGCGGGACCATAGTTTCGGCCGGCATGGAGATCCTAACAGAATCGGCTGTGGCAAAAGCGGCCCAGCGAGAAGCCTTTGACCGGATTTTGGGTAACCACCTTCTCTACTGCACCGTTTGTGACAATAACAACGGCAACTGCACTGTTCATAACACAACGAAACTCCTGCAGGTCGAGCATCAACAAACACCTTTCCGTCCTAAACCCTACCAAGTCGACAACACCAATCCATTTTATCGTTATGATCCTGACCAATGCATCCTGTGCGGCCGCTGCGTGGAGGCTTGTCAGAATCTTCAGGTAAACGAGACGCTCTCCATTCGCTGGGAAGATCCTCACCCGCGCGTTCTCTGGGACGGCGGGAAATCGATTGGCGAGTCCAGCTGCGTCTCTTGCGGGCACTGTGTTACGGTCTGCCCCTGTAACGCTCTCATGGAAAAGTCGATGATCGGCGAAGCAGGGTACATGACCGCCATTCCAACCAAGGCTCTCAGTGGGATGATCGATGTGGTCAAGGGAATCGAGCCGGAGCTCGGTTACGGTGCGATTCTTCGAGTCTCCGAGGTCGAAGCAGAAATGCGGGAGCCCCGGATTCGCCGCACCAAAACTGTGTGCACCTACTGCGGCGTCGGTTGCAGCTTCGACGTCTGGACCAAGGAGCGTCACATTCTCAAAGTGGAACCCTTGGAAGGCCCTGCCAATGGTGTTTCAACCTGTGTAAAAGGCAAGTTCGGATGGGACTACGTGAACGACAAGGATCGATTAACCAAGCCACTTATTCGAGAGGGAGAACGCTTCCGCGAAGCTTCCTGGGATGAGGCGCTCGGCTTGGTTGCAAGCAAGTTGGCAGAGCTAAAGGAGAGCGACGGACCTGATTCCATCGGATTCATCGCCTCTTCCAAGTGTACCAACGAAGAAGCTTATCTCATGCAGAAGCTGGCTCGGGCTGTGATCGGCACAAACAATGTCGACAACTGCTCACGGTATTGTCAGTCACCCGCGACCATGGGTCTTTTTCGAACCGTCGGATATGGCGGCGATACCGGGTCCATCAAAGAGATTGAGCGGGCCGGCTTGGTAATAATTGTAGGTGCCAACACAGCAGAGAGCCATCCAGTCCTCGCGACGCGAATCAAGCGGTCCCACAAACTTCGAGATCAAAAGCTGATTGTCGCCGATCTGCGAAAAAATGAGATGGCAAAGCGAGCCGATATTCATCTGCAGCCTCGGCCTGGTACCGACCTGGTATGGCTATCCGCGATTAGCCGTTATGTGATCGATCAGGGATTAGCGAAAATGCCCTTCGTGAATCAGTGGGTGAACGGGTTTGAGGAATACAAAAAAAGTCTTGAGCCGTTCACGATGGAGTTGGCCGAACAGGTTTGCGATATTCCGATGGCCACGCTCAAGCAGGTGGCCGAGATGATCGTCGCGGCCGATGGCGTCGCGATTTGTTGGGCAATGGGCGTCACTCAGCATGGCAACGGGTCCGATACTTCCACCGCTATTTCGAACTTGCTGCTCGTTACGGGCAACTATATGCGTCCGGGTGCAGGGTCCTATCCGTTGCGCGGGCACAACAATGTGCAGGGCGCTTCGGACATGGGCGCCATGCCAGATCGGTTTCCGGGTTATCAATTCGTCAACGATCCAGACATACGAGCTCGTTTCGAAAGCGGTTGGAACACGAGCTTGCCGCGCACTCCTGGCCTCGACAACCACGAAATGGTAGACGCGATTCTCGCCGGCAAACTCAAGGCCATGTACATGTACGGCGAGGAAATGAGCTTGGTGGATTCAAACTCGAACCTCGTTAGCAGAGCCTTCCAGAAACTGGAGTTCTTCGTCATGCAGGATATCTTCTTTACTGATACTTGTCGGTTTGCCGACGTGGTATTTCCAGCTTCGCCCAGCCTCGAAAAAGAGGGGACGTTTACCAACACGGAGCGACGAATTCAGCGGCTTTACCGCGTGTTTGAGCCTCTGGCTGATACAAAACCCGACTGGCAAATTATCCAGGCGGTGGCAAATCGGTTAGGTGCAGATTGGAAGTATCAGCATCCTTCCGAAATCATGGATGAAATAGCTTCTCTTACGCCTCTCTTCGCCGGCGTCACGTACGAAAGACTGGAAGGATACAAATCGCTCCAATGGCCAGTGCACCCGGATGGCACCGATGAACCGCTCCTCTTTACACAGCGTTTCAACTTCCCAGACGGCAAGGCGCGATTCTACCCGTTGCAGTGGATCGAACCATCTGAACAGCTCGACGCGGAATTCGATCTGCATCTGAACAATGGCCGCCTGCTTGAGCACTTCCATGAAGGGAATATGACCTACCGAGTCAACGGCATTAAACAGAAAACGCCCGATAACTGGGTTGAGATTTCACCGGAACTCGCAGCCGAGCGGCAGATCGAGAGTGGGCGCTGGGTACAACTCACTTCTAGGTACGGACATGTTAGAGTGCGCGCTCTGGTGACAGATCGAGTGCGTGGTCATGAGCTTTATATGCCAATGAATTCGAGCGAACACGCAGTCAACCGACTAACTAGTAGTTTCACTGATCGGGCGACTCATACTCCTGCTTATAAAGAGGTGGCAGTAAAGATGAAGGTACTTTCAGAATTGGGGGAAAACCCGCTTCCTCGAACAAATTTTCGTTTCGGAAATCCTACCCCCCAGCGCGGTGTAGAAGTCGAGCGAAAATGGAAGCGTCCTGGTTATTACCTACCCGGAACACGTAATGGTGACCGCAACGAGTAGAAAATTTTACGAGGAGAAGTTATGGCCGTCCCGATCAGCTTAGAATCTTTGCCTCGTGGCGCGCATGAAGAATTGCGGGGTCATTTGGACCAGGCGCCGGCGGAGCACGCCAAGGCGTTGTTGGCGGCGTACAACCTCCTCCAAGAGTTACATGATCGTGGAATCCTGGACACGTTGACAGGAGCTTTGAGCTCCAGCGATTTTATTCTCGAGACGCTAGTAGAAACTGCTAAAACTCCCGAGACCATTCGGACCATTCGCAATCTCTTATTATTGAGCAAGGTGTTGGGCAGCATCGAACCTGAGCTGCTGGATCGCATCGCCGAAGCGGTTCCGGAAGGGTTAGCACAGATCCCGGCCATGAAAACCGAGACCCCAGGGCTATTCTCTCTCCTGCAGAAGCTTAACAGCCAAGATTCCCGCCGCGGAATGGCGTTTGCCGTTGCGCTACTCGAGAGCCTCGGAAAACGTCTGGCGCCGGCGACCAGCTAGGCTGCCTTCTTCATCCCAGTCGATACGCTCCTATTCCGGAAGGAGGGACCTATAAGTCTCATAGGTCACCATGGGTCCTATGCCATTATTTGCCGATTTTTTGCTTTGCTTGCCCAATGAAGGTTTTTTGGCAGAATGAAACATAGCCGACCAACCCATGAAAAAGCCTTCCTCCGCAAAATCTAAAAATAAGATACCGGCACGGTATCAGCAATTCGCGAAAAGTTACCCAGCTGTTATGCAGGCCGTCGAGGCGCTCGGTGAAGCAACTCAGTCAGCTGGACCGTTGAACAGCAAAACCCGCGCACTCGCGAAGCTGGCAATAGCCGTTGGCGCGTTGCGAGAGGGTGCCGTGCATAGTCATACGCGCCGGGCGTTGGAGGCAGGTTGCACCCCCGACGAGCTACGGCACATGGGGGTGCTGGCAATCACGACGCTCGGTTTTCCTAGTACCATGGCAGCAATGTCGTGGATTGAAGATATCCTCCGAACGTGACGTTGCTTTGAAAATTTAGCAGTCGTTTGTGGACAGCTCCGAATGAAGCGTGCCTGACGACCGGCGGGAGTAAGTCATGGCTGGCGACCCACTTGTTGAACTTCTTGAGCTCTTCTACCGTTAGAAGAAGAGCTCTTCGGCCTGGCTCCACTCGTAAAAAAGAAGGAAACAAAAGCGCAGCATAGAAGAGCAGCTGCCAACCAATAGTATATCGCGGCCGGCCTCTTCCGCCTATAGTACGTAGCCATTTTTTCCGATACGGTTAACTATTTGAGGTGGAGGCATTGTCCAAAAATGCTCCGGCCGGACTAACGATTGCCTGTCTCTGCTGCCTCGTGTACCGCTGCTTGGAGGCGGGCCACTCCTGCCTTTATGTTTCGCGAGGGAGAAACGGTAATGACTACAAATTTGGAAGTTGGTGTGTTGCTCCGCTCGGCCACGCTGTCGATCGGCACCAGAACATTCGCTTCGGGAAAATAGGTGGCAGCGCACCCACGCGGAATTTCGAACGGAGTGACGAGAAAGTATTTAGCTACCCGCTTTTTTCCTTTGAAGTGACTGGCAAGATCGACCAGTTGGCCTGCTGCGAGCCCGGCTTCAGCCAGATCCTCGGGATTTAAGAAGATAACGCGCCGGCCGTTGTAAATGCCGCGGTACCGATCGTCCAAACCGTAGATGGTGGTATTGAACTGATCGTGAGACCGAATGGTCATCATAATGTACTGGCCCAGCTGAAGCTCGTTTGGCTCAATGGCGTGAACCGTGAACTTCGCTTTGCTTGCATCGGTAAGGAATCGGCGTTCGTCTCGTGCCGGATTAGGCAGATAAAATATGTCTTGAGCGATACGCTGATTGAAATTGTCGAAACCAGGAATCACCCGCTCGATGTGGTCCCGAATCCGGCCGTAGTCAGCAATAAGCTCCTCCCATGGAACCGTGGTCCGGTCGCCGAGGACTGCTTGGGCTAACCCTGCAATGATAGCGGGTTCACTTAGCAAATGCTCACTGGCCGGTTCGAGATCGCCGCGCGAGGAACTGATTACTCCCATACTATCTTCAACGGTTACGAATTGATCGCCCTCCGTCTGGCGATCGATTTCCGTGCGTCCCAAGCAAGGCAGGATCAGAGCGATCTGGCCCGTGATCAAGTGCGAACGGTTAAGCTTGGTCGATACGTGAGCGGTCAGCCGGCAATTCTGGAGAGCGCGTGCGGTGAACTCAGTATCGGGCGTTGCGGAAAGGAAGTTCCCTCCTAACGCAAAGAAGATCCTGATGCGGCCGTCATGCATGGCTTTGATGCTATCGACTGCGTCAGTCCCATGTTCTCGCGGCGGAGTGAAGTTAAACTCTGCGCCAAGTCGATCGAGGAACCGATCGCTCATTTTCTCCCAGATCCCCATGGTGCGGTCACCCTGCACGTTGCTATGGCCGCGCACCGGACATGGGCCCGCGCCTGGTCGACCAATGTTACCGCGCAGCAGCAAAAAATTGATCACTTCCTGGATCGTGGCCACTGCGTTTTTGTGTTGGGTCAGTCCCATGGCCCAACAACAGATAATGGAGCGAGAGTTCAGTGCAATTTCAGCTGCTGCTCGGATCTGGTCGCGGTTTAAGCCGCTGCTTGAGAGAATCTCTTCCCAACTGGTCGCGCGTAAACCAGCGACGAACTCGTCGTAGCCAACAGTATGTTGCTGGATGAAATCCCGATCAAAGATTTCTCCAGGACGTCGATCTTCCTCGGCAAGCATTTCTTTCATCATCCCCCTCAACAAGGCGATGTCTCCATTGATGCGAACCGGTAACCAAAGATCGCTTAATTTCGTCCCCCGGTTAAGCAACATTTTCGTCGGGAAGGCGAATGGATTTGAGAGGTATTCCTGCGGATTGGGATTCACCACGCGCATCAACCCGGTTTCGGGTAAAGGATTGATTGCGACGATTTTCGCACCCTGTTTTTTAGCGTGTTCCAACGCGGTTAACATCCGCGGATGGTTCGTTCCGGGATTCTGGCCGATGATAAAGATAGCGTCTGTCTTTTCGAAATCGTCCAGAGTGAGACATCCTTTACCGATACCAATCGCGTCGTTCATGGCCGCGCCACTTGACTCGTGACACATGTTAGAGCAATCGGGCAGGTTATTGGTGCCAAATTGACGTACAAATAATTGGTAGAGAAATGCTGCCTCGTTACTAGTGCGCCCGCTGGTATAGAAGGCAGCTTCATTCAGCGACGTCAGGGAATTCAGCTCACTCGCAATCAATTGAAATGCTTGATCCCAGGAAATCGGTTCATATTGATCGCTGTTCGCTCGTTTAACCATCGGCTCGGTGAGTCTTCCCTGTGATCCGAGCCAGTAATCCGATCGCTGCTTTAGATCGGTGATGCTGTGGTTGCTGAAGAACTCCGAGCCAATCCTTTTCGTAGTTGCTTCGTCAGCAATGGCTTTGACCCCGTTCTCACAGAACTCGAGCACGTGGCGGTGATCTTGTGGACTGGGCCAGGCACAGCTCTGACAATCGAATCCCTGTTTTTGGTTAACTTTGGTCCACGTGCTCAGACCCCGTAGAACTCCCATCTTCTGCAAAGTAAAGCGACCGCTCTGATAGAGGGCCGGAAGTCCGGCTGCCACGCGGTGGGGATGACCTATGCGAGTTCCAGCGATTTCGGCTGGCGGTTGTGCGCCAGCGACAGGTGATTCCGACGATGAATCCGAAGGCTTCATAGAATGTAATCCCGGCCGAGTAACTTGCGATGACGGTGACGCATCAATTAATTCCTATTCGTGCGTCTCAAGCTCAGATGCGCGGTATCCGGCAGAAAGGCGAAAGTGTGTCACTTTCTGACGAAATCTTTACACTTGCGCCCCGGTTGATTTGGATTTGATCCGAGACGCTTCAGCTTGCCCGCACGGGCTCACTGCGTACACGCTTGCCGCGCATGGCAAGAGGCAACAAGCTTGAAACCAGCATTACCGAGGCGATGATTTTCAACGCTCCGCTATAGCTGCCCGTAGCCTCATGGATGCGAGCGATTAAGAGAGGGCCGAGGACACCCCCGAAACCCCATGCAGTTAGCATGAGTCCATAAATCGAGCCAACAGACTTTGGCCCGAAGTGATCGGTGGCGAACGCCGGCATGGTGCCGAAGGCGCCTCCATAGCAGCTAAGTATCACAAAAGCCAAAGTGACAAGTATCGCGAAATCCCGTTGCGCGGGCAGGAAAAAGAAGAGCACCGCCTGGAGCAAGAACATGACCAAGAACACACTGGGGCGCCCCACGGCATCAGAAAGCCAAGCCCAAAGCAGCCGACCGGCGCCGTTCGCGATCGAAATGATCCCCACCATGCCTGCAGCAACGATGGGGGGTACACCGCTGATTTCTCCGGCCATCGGTGCAGCTTGAGAGATGATGCTAATTCCGGCAGTGACGTTCAGAAAGAGAATGGCCCACAGCGCATACCATTGCCAGGTGGACAGGGCCTGCTGGAGAGTGTAATCCCGAGTTGCCAACTGTTTCTGTTTCTTCGCAGAGGGCTGCCAACCCTTCGGTACCCAACCCGGCGGCGGATTACTCATGACCGAGGCCCCAGCTACAACCATGACTAAGTAAATGATACCCAGGATGCCTAATGTTTGCAGGACACCCACCCGCTCGATCAGAGTAGCGGCCACCGGAGCGGTGAGCAGCGCTCCAGCGCCGAAGCCGGCCACTGCGAGTCCCGTAATGAACCCTCGCCGATCTGGGAACCACTTAACCAGTGTGGCGACTGGCACAATGTAGCCGAGGCCTAGTCCCAAACCGCCCAGAACCCCATAGCTAAGGTAGAGGACCCAGAGCCGACCGGCCGAAAGGCTACTCAAAGCCACGCCTAGGCCATAACAAATCCCTGCTACGATTCCCACTGTACGCGGACCCACGCGACTCATCCAGAGCCCCCCCAAAAAAGCCGCAAAGCCTAACACCAGAATCGCTATCGAGAAGGTAAGGGTCACCTCAGAGTTCGACCACCCGAAAGTTTTCACCAACGGATTCAGGAACACGCTCCAGGCGTAAACCGCTCCGAAAGCAAGTCGCATTAACACGCCCGCACCTGCGAGCAACCAGCGGTTGGTCGGCCTTTGTTTCGTTGTTTCTTGGGCGCTTGGCAGACCCTGTGCCGAAAGGCCGGAGGCTGCGCGGTGGGGATAACCAATTCGAGTTCCGGGGATTTCGGACGGCGGTCGTACTTCGGGGATAGACGTTGAGAGATTTAATGATGAATCGTCAGGCTTCATAGACTGTGACGCCCGCCGTGTAGCTGGCGATGACGACAGCGCGTCGAGCGACTCCTATTCGTTATCTCTAAAGCTCAGAAGCGCAGCATCCGGAGGAAAGCCGAAAGTGTGTCACTTTCTGACGAGATCTTTACACTTACCCTCCACGGGAGGCTCCGGGCGGAACACCTGCCAGCCGTCGATAAAAGCGTACGAAGTAGGATACGTTTCGAAAGTTTAGCCGATAAGCGATTTCTGAGATCGTCAAGTCGGTGTAGGTTAGCAAACGCCGAGCCTCTAACAGGGTTCGATCGCGAATCCAGGCGCTTGGTGATTTCCCTGTCTCTGCCAGGATAGTATCGACCAGAACGCGTGGACTGACCGACAGAGCCGATGTGTAATAGCTGGCCCGCCGGAGTTTTCCTTCCTCCTTTTCGAGGAGTGACAGAAAACGGTTTGTTAACTGGGTCGAGTACCCCTGCACTTCAACCGCTGGTATGCTCAAGCAGAGCCGATGCAGCCGGATCAAAAGCGCGGTCACTTGAGAACGGAGCATGTCGCCGTGAAATTCCGCGTTCCCGTGGTATTCGTCGGCCAAGTCTTTGAATGCGGCCCGGAGAATCCGATAAGTTGACCCAGCCATTTGAAAAGTGGCTCGATCTTTTGTCGTCGCGCTAAACTGCGCTAGATCATGAAGCAGACGATTAGGCCGATCATTTCCACCGAAGAGTGACGCCGGTTCAAAACATAAAACATAACCATTTAACGTGTCATTCCATTTCCAGGCGTGGACTTGGCCCGGCGGAACGAAAATCAGACTCCCCCGAGTGATTGGGTAACTTTGGCCGTCGCCCACAAAGGTGCCATTGCCCGATTCAATCCAGAATAAATGGTAAAAATCGTGCCGGTGCGGAATGTGCCGAAAGGGCACCTGCTTCGTGAGTTGCTCGATTGAGATTCCTAAAAACTGGTCAACGTCGCCACGACCGCTAGCCATTGGAAATAGCGGAATTTTAAGCGGTTTTTCAGACAACATTTTCAGATCGCAAGCCGGCCAAAATAATCGACTCACTTTAGATGGCGTGCAAACGCACGATCTTTCCGGCACGCGACATGGAGGACTCGGGCTTCAAGAGAATCATGGCAGCGCAACAAACGGCATCCTCGAAGTTGTCGGAGTTATGTGCCGCTGCTGGTTTAAGGACACTCCAGGAAAAATTGGACCGATTGAGCGGGTTGGGAGAAACCAATTCCTATCGCGAAATAAACCAGAGTCCGAGACTGGCGAGCAAAAGTGCGAAGGGCATTACGATGACGCCGATCTTCAAAAAGGTCCACGCGCTGATCTTCAGATTCTCTCGTCGCAGAGCGATGAGCCAGAGAATCGTTGCCAAGGATCCGGTCACCGACAGGTTTGGACCAAGATCAATCCCAATGAGCATGGCGCTTGCCAGCTTGCCGGACCCAACGGAGGCGTGCAGCGCGCTGGCTCCGATAAGTCCTACTGGAAGGTTATTAAGGAGGTTCGAAACAGTGGCAAAGCCAAAAGCCGTAGCGAGATTCGCCGCGAGTGGTGGCCATTCGCTCAGCTTGTCGAGGAGGTTTCGGGCGAGTTGCAGACCGCCAGCCGAGTCCAACGCGTCGACGATCACGAACAGACCCGCTACGAGTGGTAATACGCTCCACGATACGCCGCGTCCTACGGCGAGTGGTGCCTGGCGATCCCATAGCGTGATGAAGAGAGTGATGGCGAGCGCGGTGATGCATGTTGGCACCCCCAGAGACCCACCGGTGGCCGAGCAGAACAAGAGCACTCCGGCCGTTGCGATGACGCCGAGCACGGTCAACTTACCGGCGACCGAGAGCCGAAAATCCTCAAGAACATTAGGTATCTGACCTTGGAGCTCCCTCCAAAAGAGGCCTCGGATAGCGAGGTAAGTCGCGAGAATTGCAGCAACGGCCGGGAGAAGAAATATTCGCAACCAAGGAAGCAACGGCGGGAGATTATTGCCGAACACCACGAGATTGGCCGGATTCGAGATCGGTAATACGAAGCTCGCGGCGTTCGCGATGAAAGCGCAAGCGAACAGATAGGGCAAAGGATTTCCATTCGTCCGTTTCACCACAGCATAAACGGCCGGGGTGAGCACGACAGCGGTCGCGTCGTTCGATAATACCGTCGTAACCACGATTCCGACCAGGTAAATCAAAGCGAAGAGCCGGGCGCGAGATCCCGCGGCAGCGCGCAGGGCGATGCCAGCGAGCCAATCGAAAACGCCCTCGCGCCGGGCGAGCTCCGCTAGAATCATCATCCCTGTAAGAAACAGGTATACATCGTACCCTTTTCCGACGGCGCTTAGGGCTTCGGTAAAAGGGACCAGACGGAAGGCGAGAAGCAGGCCCGCGCCCAAGCAGGCCCAAACGGCTTCTGGGATTCGCTTCGGTCTGATGAACATCGCGGCAACAGTTGAAGCGGCGATGGTCCAGGTCACAAATGGGGCAGGCAATAGACCAAGAAACATAAAATAACTTTTTTTATTGTTGATGGGGTCGTGGATCTGCGAGGCAGCTACAAAAGCTAGGCCAAGAGCAAGTGGGCGATTTTCGCGCGGCTCTGAAGCAGTCGTTAGCAAGGACTACAGAACTCAGCGCGAGGGGATCGCCGACTAGGACTCTTCCTCGCGAACCCGTCTGTCGTCTGGATGCCTTTTCGGTTTTACCGGAGGCGGCTCAACCAGAGTAAGCGCGTCGGCAGATGGGCCGACCATCGCGACGGCGACCGTTTGGCCGAGATCGTTAACTGTTCCGAAGCCGACCGCTGCAAGCAGCTGACCTTTTCGAAGGAGTTTTGCGAACTGCCTGCCCGCATGCGGTGGAAAATGCAGAAGGGTGCCGTCCTCGAAGATGACTCCGTCTACCTCACCGTGCGGATTCCGTCTGACTACTCGGATTGTACCTGCAACGCTCAGCGGCTGAAGCGCACTAAGCGTACTGGCGCGTTCCGGTGGCGCTGGTTTGATCTCACGGATCGCGCGTCCGGTGGCAGGATTTGCGATCACGTGGCCTTTGAGCAATCTCTCTGCTTCGAGATGGCCATTGGCATGGACGCGCTCCTTGGGCTTAATCACCTGGACCAGCTCTCGCGCGAGATGCGGCGGGAATTTAATTACAGTGCAGTCGTCCAGTAATAAACCGTCGACTTCGCCACGTGGATTGAGGAGATATTGCGAGACCGTGCCTTCCACCTCTGTCGGAAAAGGCCCCTTGTCGAGCGGGTGCGGCCCGCCCCTGAATTCGTCTTTCATTTCTGTATCCTGTTTTTGGTAAGGCCGATTCTGCGGCCAAGTACTAGGATACACAGATTTCACACTGATGCACACTCGGTGCTATTCCCCGGCCGGATAACTGATGGTCACCTTTCTGAGCTAGCGACGAGAGACAGAGGTCAGTTTTCCACCCTGGACCGACGGTTTCCCGACGCGTTCGTCATACCCTGAAGTGAACTCAAATCTGCCGGAAAACCGCTTGCGGCAGCAGATTTCGACTATAGTATTCCATTCCCTTTTGTCGGGTTGGTAGCTCAATGGTAGAGCAGCGCCCTTTTAAGGCGTTGGCTGTGGGTTCGAGTCCCACCCAACCCAGTTTAAGGATTAAGGCTCTCTAATGGTGGGCCCTTGTGACCCATCGGTCGCATGAGACTTATGAGTCGCATGGGACTCATGAGTCCCATAAGACACAGGCCCTATGTGTCCTGCGAACGGGCTCCTCAAAACCTGATATGGCTGGAGCCGGCCACCTCGTGGAGGAGACCGGCTCCAGTTGATCCTGGGACTCTAGAAGAGGGGCTGCGTGCCCTCGATATGAACCGCCTGGAGCTCTTCGGGGTTAAGACCGAGCAACTCCAGAATAGTCGGGGCGATTTGCGTTGTCTCTACCGGCGCCGTGACATTCAGGCCGCTGGTCGCTCCGGGCCACGCCACGAGGATGGGAACGTTTCGATCCTCGGGATGATCACCACCGTGCTCGGCGATCTTGGCCTGATGGGCGGTATAGACGACCCCGTACTGAGCGATGCCGATCACGTCAGGTACCCGGGGATCACTCTCAGAGACCCCGATGAGCTGCGCCGCGGCCACGCCCGTGTATACCTGCCAAAGACCCGCAGACTTGACGGGCTTGCCGTCGACGCTCGCCGTGGAATCGTGGTAGTCAATAAGGAATTGCCTCGCAAAATCGGTGGCCGCGGTGGACTTATCGTTGAGCCAGAGGACCATGCCGTCATCGTTGACCCCAAACGCTACCAAGGGTTTCGCGTTCGGATTTCCATTTTGGTGGGAGCTGTTCCACGCAGCGTTGAGAGCGGCGGTAATTTTGCTGTCGTCGATCCGGTTGAGGGCAGCGAGATTCATTGGCGACTGCCCGTGTTTGGCCGACACGATGATCGCGGTGCTGTTGAGAAGTCCCTGGCTCCCGAGAGCGCTCACCATCTGGCCAAGGGATCGGTCAATGAAGTCGAGCGCGTTGGTCAAGACCGGCCCGGGAGTAGCACCATCGGCAAGATAACCGCCGTGTGCGGCCCCCGACAGGTCGCCCTCCGTTTTGGAAGTTGGCAGCTTCTGGCCTGTCGAAACTGTCTGGAAATTCATTCCAAAGATCGCCGGCGTCCCTGGGTCACCGGAGCCATCGTGGCGACGGCCATTGATCCAGTTGATGACGGCCTGAACCTTGTAGGCGTCGTACTTCTGAGTCAAAAGGTTGTCCGTTGTCCAGTCGGGCTGGGTCGGGTCAGTTGGTGCCGTCGCGCTCGCGCTGCTGTTGATCTCGGGCGTAAAGAAATCATCAACGCCTTCGCCGGACGGCCCGGACAGGGCCAGGTAGGCGGGATGCTTGTCAGACCACGCGGTCAGCAAATGGTGCTGGTGAGCTACCTCGAAAATGGTGTTTACGTGCAGATACTTATTGGGATAGATCGGCTCGCAGGTCGCGGGATCGACGGGCAAGTGCGTTGGATCGATTACTTTCACCGGGTTGCCCGTCATGTGCAGAATGTTTTCCCAAGGATCAGGGTTGCCCTGAGCTGGGACGATGCCCTGACCCGCGTCGAGCGCGCCTAGATTAATGTCGGCAGCTTCGGTGTAGGCGACCTCTCCGCCAGGTGGGCGGCCAGTGCAGTTCGTGGTCCCTGGCGGGAACACCGCATGGTTCCAAGTGTCGTCATAGTAGATGCCAGTAGTTGCCGGGTTACCTCCCGTCACTTGCCCGGTCAGTCCAGGGAACGAGTCCGAGGGAAAGGGCGTGCTCGCGTTGGAGTAGTTGACACCTTGAGCCACCAGCATTGCCAACGTGGACTTAGGGTGGGTCTGGACGTACCAAACCAAATCGGATTGATGCATTCCGTCGACCGATATAAGCAGTACGTGTTCGACCTTCCCGATGCTGTCGTTTCCGGCCACTGCCGGGATCGCCAGCAGAATTCCGGCAACGGCGCCGCCAAGTATCGCGGTTGGACACCGGAGTCTTCCGTCCCACGGACGCAAGAATCTGAACGTGTTGTTTAACCAAGTGGTATGTAACTTGGTTTTGATTTGAATCCCGCTTTTCATTTTGACTGTTTCTATGTCCACCCGAGCCGTCTGTGAATTGTGATCCGCTCGTTTCCCTGACGGTTCGGTGTTAGCCCACTCCGAGCGGAGGTAAGCTGCCTGACGATGCAATCAGACGGTGCGTTGAAAGACAACGTGACGAATGTAACGATATGGTAACGGAGACGTCACGGACGCCGCTGGATAGGTTCTCGCAGTTTCTGCACCTGAATCAGCGGGCCAGATGCGAGCTTACGTCCGTCTTCCCATTCGTAGAAATCTCGCGGCCTTCCGGAAGCTTGACGCTCACGTTTCTCTCCCTGGAACGAGCCGATCAAAATGGTGCCGTTGGTTTAACCACGAAATAAAAGAGCACAGCTACGATGCACTCTGCAGCTCCAAGGCCGGCGACGGTCACAATGTACTGCGCCCGTTGGGTCATCCCTATTCGCAGGCGTAGCGTCCGACCCGCAAGAACGACGAGAGCGGGGACAATCCACTGGAGCCAAGCCAAACCGGGAGGCAAGTCGGCATAAGCCGTACCGTTGAGCAACAGCAGAAAATGGAAAAGGAGCGTGACCTCGACGAATCCACGACCGAGAGCCGAGAAGCGTTGCGCGAGATACACGGCACCGACCGCGATTCCACCTGCGACCGCAAGCTCCGCCAGCTTGACTGACCCCGAGAAGAACAACATCGCGGCGGAAACGAGCAGCGGCAGAGTAAGCAGCAAGGGCGCACGCAGCGAAGCCGTCTCGAAATCCTGATGGAGGACTAATCGGACTAGGAGATAGCTCAGCAAGCCGGCCAGGAACCAGCATCCAAATACCAAGGGTGTCCAACCATTTTGCGAGATTGGGAGCAGAGTCACCGCAATCCCAAGACTTACGCTGGCCAGAGCCGAGATCAGTTGTGCCGTCAAGAAACGGATGCTCCGGAGAAGGGCGGCGAAGAGGAGTACGTACCCAATCCAGTGTTGGCTTTCCCGTGGGGGGAACGGCCAGCCGCCGTTTACCCATGCGCAGCTCAAGGCAAGAATAGCGGCGAGCAGCCACCAGAGGGCCACCCGCAGGCTTTCAGGCTGTTTGGCGAAGAGTCGGCCGAGAATGCTAGAACCGGCAAAGCTGGCAACTCCAACAGCCAGCAAGAAAGCCAGATTCGAGATGACAAACGCGTTCACCATAACCCCTTCATCGTGAGACCCGACGAGCTTACGCCATTTCGGGGTGCGCCGACTAGTCGAACATTTTCCCAGGGTTAAAACCCCGGGGCTGAGTCCTCCGGCTCCTGCGGAGCAATAACTACGCTTCCGCGACGCTTCTCCTCGCTGGAATTGTCGCGAATAAAGCGCGCAGAATCATCAACTGAACTGCTAACCGCTAACTCTTCTCGATCATCGCGTAGGCGTTATGGTTATGGATCGATTCGTAGTTCTCTGCTTCGACCCTGTACCAGGTAATGCGCGGATCAGCATTCGCTTTGACAGCGATATTGCGCACCAGATCTTCTACAAATACCGGATGCTCATACGCCTGCTCCGTGACCGCCTTCTCGTCAGGACGTTTCAATAGACTGAACAACTCCGCGCTGCCGGACGTCTCGACCATGCGCACCAGGTCCTCGATCCAAATTAAACTGCTAAAACGTACACCAAAGGTCACAAGACTCCGTTGATTGTGTGCGCCATGTTTACTGATTGCTTTGGAGCATGGGCACAAAGTGGTGACTGGGACCATCACCGTAACTTCAAATTCTGAATCGTTCTGGTAGGCGGTGGCATTTAACCGAACGCGGTATTCGAGCAATCCGGTGGCGCCGGTTACGGGCGCCTTCTTCTCGATGAAGTAAGGGAATTCGAATTCGACGTGAGCTGCCTCTGCGTCCAGTCGCGTCTGCAGTTCCCGCAAAATCACCTTGATATTATCAACGTGAATAACCGTTCCGTGATGATTGAGCACTTCGATGAACCGACTCATGTGAGTCCCTTTAAAGTGGTGCGGAAGATCGACGGTCAAACTCACGGTTGCCACCGTGTGTTGCGAAGTGTGCGCTTTGTCGCGAACCAGGATTGGAAAACGCAGGTTCTTCACGCCGACGCGGTCGATGGCGACTTCCCGATGATCCGGCAGATTTTGCGTATCGATCAAAGTAGTTTGCTGTTCCATAGATTTCGTGTTGTCATGAAACGAAGGTACAGGGCGATAGTTTTTCGCATCCATTAATCGATTACAGGCCGTGCAGGAATATCATCAATTGCTCCGTCTTGTCCTAGAAAAAGGACGTTCTAAGGACGACCGTACCGGAACTGGGACTATATCATATTTTGGCGCACAGGTGCGGTTCGATTTGCGTCAAGGATTTCCTCTCATCACCACGAAACGTGTTCATTTCAAGTCTGTCGTTTACGAGCTCCTTTGGTTTCTCCGTGGGGAAACAAACATTCGATTCCTTACCGACAATGACGTGACCATCTGGAACGAATGGGCGGACGAAAAAGGCGATCTTGGACGAGTCTACGGTGCGCAATGGAGAGGTTGGCGTAGTCCCGACGGGAAGTTAGTAGACCAAATTGCTCAGGTGGTCGAAATGATCCGAAAAAATCCAGACAGCCGCCGGCTGATCGTGTCGGCTTGGAACCCGGCCGAATTGGGCGAAATGGCCTTGCCGCCTTGCCATGCCCTATTCCAGTTCTATGTGTCGGAGGGACAACTGAGCTGCCAATTATACCAGCGAAGTGCGGACCTTTTCCTAGGTGTGCCATTTAACATCGCTTCTTATGCGCTGCTTACGCAAATGATGGCGGCCGTGTGCAGTCTTGAGCCGGGAATTTTCGTACACACCTTTGGGGACTTGCATATCTATAAAAACCACCTGGACCAAGTGCGCGAACAGTTAAGTCGGACGCCTAGACCGCTTCCCAGAGTACTCTTTCAGCGGATTCCCGATCGTCTCGAAGACTTTCAGTACGAGGATATTGAGTTGCTAAAGTACGATCCCTATCCGCCCATCAAAGCGCCGATCGCGGTATGATGTCGGGAAAGGAATCTAGAATTTAGAAGTCACGAGGCGGTTCGGCGACGCTGCCGGAGCCTATTCCCAATCGTTCTTGCCGTGATGTTCAACAGCAAAATTTGGCTATCGGCTATTGGCAATCGGCTATTCCATTCGAGCCTGGAGGCGAGAATGGAATGAAGGCGATTGCTGCGATGACTCCCAGTCGGGTGATTGGCCGTGGAAATAGTATCCCGTGGAAGATTCCTGGCGAACAAAAGTGGTTTAAAGAAGTTACGATCGGGCACTGCGTTTTGATGGGCAGCAAAACCTATACATCGATCGGAAAACCGCTTCCCGGTAGGCGGAATCTGGTCGTGAGCCGGAAACAGACTTGGCCGGGGGTCGAAATGATTCGAGATCTTTCTGTGTTCGATCCCGCTGACTACCGCGAGGAGATTTACGTGATAGGTGGTGCCGAGATCTATGAGCAACTCATTGACCGATGTGATGAGCTCTTGATTACTCAACTCAAAGCAGAGTACCCAGGTAACATCTATTTCCCGGAATACGAATCCCGGTTCTCAATTACCGAAGAAATCCGGGATACGCCGGATTACCGGATTCACCGATATGCCCGTCGGGTGGACCCATGACACTCTGAAGTAGCTTGAACCGAAGTTTTTCACGAGCGCTGGATACGTCCTTTTTCACGCTCGCATCCGAATAATACCATGCGGAGTGCCGTCTCTCACACTATGGGCAATCTCTTACCGATCCTATTTTTGCTTGTCGTCATCGGCGTTTTCGCAATTGGGCGTCCCGGTTTGGCCAAATACGCCCTACTATTAGCTGGGTCGCTATTCTTGAGCGGCTGCCTTTCGCTCAGACTGGGAGAAAACGAAAAGCGCAAGCAGCCGGAACTAGCGTACATTGATGGAGAAGGGGTTGTCGTTCAGCGATGAATTTACCTTGGCGGCTTCGATGCCGCTGATTTCTTTAACTGCAGATCGCAAGCCAGAGACGTCTCGCTACCACGCGATACCTGTGCGGTAATTTTCGCTGCCCCAAGGGTGCGCGGCTTCTCTCCAAGGTTGGACTGCAACACCTGATTGCAGATTCTTGGCTATTGCGTCCCAGCGGCGTGCTTCCTGGGTGCGGTCATCGCAGCTAGTCAGGCTGAACAAAGCGAGGATGAGGCCGAGACAAGTGAAGCGAATCATGTGCAGATAAAGGTAGAATCCGGGCTGGACCATTAGATCTAACGCGGCGTGGAGGTAGAGTTCAATGGAAACTTCAATGCGACAGCTCCACCCAGAACGATTTTAGATAATCGCTACCGGGAAAATCTTCAGGCATTCTCGTGGCCGCGACAGCTGCAATGTTTGGCAATTTGGCCCGCAGCATCTTCGCGAATAGAGTGTGGGATATACCGCGTGCGTTGGTGCAGCAGAGGAGCTGCCCGTCGCTGGATACGACGGAAAGTGCCAAATCGAGCAGATCTCCGAAATCTGTGTCCATCCGGAAAATTCCTCCGTCGCGATCGCGCGAAAATGTCGGCGGGTCGAGGATTACCACATCAAAACGCCGTCCTCTTTTTGCGAATCGCTTGAGCCATTGGAACACGTCGCCGTAGATGAACTCGTGCAACTCGCTGTCGAGGCCATTCAGCAGATAGTTAGCTCGACCCCATTCGAGGTAAGCTCGCGAGAGGTCGAGATTGGTGGTCCGCGCGCCACCAGAAGCGGCTGCAACACCGAATGCGCACGTGTAAGCGTACGTGTTTAGCACCGTCTTGCCTGAGCTGATGGTCCTAAGACGCTCTCGATTGATCCGTTGATCGAGAAAGATTCCCTGTGAATACCCAGCTTGGAAATCGACCCAAAACGCCAGACCGTGTTCTTGAACTGAAAACCTGGTTGTGACTGGGTCACCGGCCAGAAAAACGGGCGCCTGTTTCCCTTCGTTCGTCAGTATCTTGCCATAAAGGGAGCGAAAACCGAGGGCCGCGCTCAGGTCCGGCATCTTCTCCTCCCGTTTCACGCCGACCAGCCAGTTTCCATTGAAATCGTCGATTACCAATCCGGGGAGTTCGTCGCCGTCACCATCTACGATCCGATAGGCGGTCGTCCCGGTCCGACGGAGGGCGGCCCTCTTCGCGATCGCGCGCTCGATTTTCTCGGTCGCATACATCCTGATTTGCGTATCCTCGCAGGCGGGCATAAATGCAAAGAATATGAGCGACTTGCGAGAGACTTTAGAGCAAGCGGTCGAAGAAGGACATTTGTTAGCGACAAGTGCTGGAAACATTTCGCTATTGTTGGCGGCTGGGAAAGACCCGGTTTACCGATTGGCAATTTCGCAATTGGTAGACGAAAAAGCCTGGGCAGAATTGAATGACCGCTTCTTCAAGACACTAGCCTTCGGGACCGGTGGTTTGCGCGGGCGATCGATCGGCAGCCGAATTACCAATGCCGAACGCGGATCCCACCCCGAGTCCGAGCCACCGGAACATCCTTGCGTCGGGACTAACGCGATGAATTTTTATAACGTTAGTCGCGCGACTCAGGGACTCGTTGGTTATCTCAAGAACTACCTCTCCTCGATTCAATCGCATCGTCGTCCGAGCTTGGCGATCGCTCACGATACTAGAATCTTTTCCCGCCAGTTCGCAGAGCTAGCGGCGACGATCGCGACCGATCTGGGTTGTGACGTTTTTCTCTTCGAGTCTGCGCGGTCGACACCGGAGCTGTCGTTCGCGGTACGCCATACCAATGCCACTGCCGGAATCGTCATCACCGCCAGCCACAACCCGCCTCATGACAATGGTTACAAGGTCTATTTTGAGGATGGCGCTCAGGTGATCGAACCGCACGCTTCGGCTATCATCGAGCGGGTGAATGAGGTTGCGAGCGAAAGCTATGAATCGGTCGCTGCCGACGAAAAAGGTAAACTGGTCGCGCTCGGTTCAGATTTCGATGAAATCTACAAAACGAGACTCCGCGTGCTCGTCCTGCAACCGGCGGTGGTTGCGCAAGAGAAACAGCTCAAAGTGGTATTCTCGCCGATTCATGGCACCGGCGGTGTCATCTCTGTGCCGCTATTGCGCGAGTTCGGTTTTAACGTGATGACCGTGCCGGAACAGGACCGCCAGGACGGTCGGTTTCCCACCGTGAAATCGCCGAACCCGGAAAACGCCGAAGCTCTTTCCATGGCGATGGAACTTGCCCGAAAGGAGAATGCCGATCTGGTTGTCGGGACCGATCCGGATTGTGATCGAATGGGTGTGGCTGTGCGGAATCGGGCCGGAGAACTGGTCCTGCTGACCGGTAATCAAATCGGATCATTGTTGACCTACTACCGCTCCCGAACGTTTAAACAGCTTGGAGTTTTAAACGACCAAAACAAGAATCGGGGCGTGATCATTAAGACGCTGGTTACCACCGACCTGCAAAAAGCGATTGCCCTGGGTGAGGGACTCCATTGCGTCGAGACGCTTACTGGATTCAAATACATTGGGGCCAAGCTCCGGAAGTACGAGGAGGCTCTGCCGGAACCAATCCGAAGGTCGTATCGCTCATTGTCGGAGGATGAATCACGAAAAGCTCGGCTCGCGCATTCCTATTTCTTCGTGTTCGGCGGTGAGGAAAGCTATGGCTACAGCGGAGCCGATTTTGTCCGCGACAAAGATGCGAACGCCGCGACTATCATGTTCGCGGAGGTCGCTGCGTATGCCAAGTCCCAAGGTCTGACTTTGGACGAACTTCTCGATCAGATTTACCTTCAGTACGGCTACTATCTGGAACAAAGTGGCTCGCTGGTTTTTGAAGGCGCGGAGGGCGCGGAAAAAATTCGTCGATTGGCGGACTCTTATAACGGTTCGCCCCCGAAGGAACTCAACGGGGTAAACGTTTCCCAGGTCCAGGATTTCACCTCTGGCACCATTCGCGATAGCGAAGGCGATCTGTTGCCGAAAGAGAAAATGACGATGTTCCAGCTGGCGGACGGCTGCCGAATTGCGGTTCGTCCATCTGGCACCGAACCGAAGATTAAGTTTTACTTGTTCGGTAAGAGGGAAGGCCTAAATCAGGAGACTCTGGCTAAGGCAAAACAGGAATTGCTGCAATCGCTGACCCAGTTGTGGGAGTGGCTGCAGGAGGATGCAAAGAAACGCGTCGGCTAGCATTTGCAGGTGTGCCTCAGGATAGCCTGGCCCGCAGCGCCAGGAACAGCCATAGGTAGATGGCCGCCAATCGGCAGATTAATGAACCGAACAAGGTTCTACAAAAGGTCGTAGAGTCAGATTTTTGAACAGGAGGTCGCAGAGATCTCAAAGAAGCTAGTACCTGGTCAAACGTAAGGTCAAATTGCCGCGCCTTTTCAACAATGCGAGCGGTAAAAACCGAATCCCCTCTCTGTGACCTTTGCGATCTCTTTGTTTAAAATTCTGTCTTCGTGTCCTCTTGTTGAACCCAGGATGGGTGCCGATCGGCCGATTAGTGAACCGAACAAGGTTCTACAAAAGGTCGCAGAGTCAGATTTTTGAACAGGAGGTCGCAGAGATCTCAAAGAAGCTAGTACCTGGTCAAACGTAAGGTCAAATCGCCGCGCCTTTTCAACAATGCGAGCGGTAAAAACCGAATCCCCTCTCTGTGACCTTTGCGATCTCTTTGTTTAAAATTCTGTCTTCGTGTCCTCTGGTGGAACCCAGGATGGCCAACCGCTTTCCTGACACGCTCCTTCGGCGCGGGGGTTCATCATCTCTTTTGCTTGCGGGACCGCCTAGGCTTGGCAGAGTGTCGACTCTTTCCCTTGAGTCGGTTAGACGAATTGATGAATAGCCAGCGGAACATTCGGCGGAGCTCTTACGGTCTGAACTCCGGTCTGCTCCCTTTCTGCATCTTCTTCGTCTCTAATCTCTGTTTTGCCGCAGACCCCGCCACCGGCGATCTTCCGCGGCTCGGTGAGCACGCCACCATTTCGTTGGTCACTTATTCACCTGGCGATGAGCTTTATACCGCATTTGGCCATAGTTCGATTCGGGTCCGAGACGATGAGCAAGAAATCGATCGACTCTATAATTATGGAACCTTTGATTTCGAGACCGAAGCCTTCTATCTCAAGTTTGCTCACGGCGACCTCCTCTACCAATTGGCGGTTGGCTTATCCAATGCCGAAATCAATGAACGAGGCACTCTTGGGCAGGGGGTCACCGAATCAATCCTAAACTTTACCGCAGATCAACGGCAGCAAATGTTCTTGGAACTGGAGACGAATCTTCTGCCGGAAAATCGCTTTTATCGGTACGATTTTCTTCTGGATAACTGCTCCACTCGGGTCCGCGACATATTTGAAAAGGTCTGGGGCCATCCGATAGCCGATCCTTCCATAGGTAAAGTTACATTTCGCCAAATGTTGGACCCCTATTTTTTGCGGATGCCTTGGATACGTTTCGGAGTTTATCTTTTGCTGGGTGCCGGTGTTGATCGTCTGGTCACACCACGCGAAGCCTGTTTTCTGCCAGACAATCTGGAGTTAGCGGTTCAGGAAAGTTCAATCGCCAGCAGTCCGTTGGGCGGTAAGCCCATAGTGACTTATCAACCGCGACCGTTGCCTTCCGGGCCGTGGTATTTCCGACCAGAATTCGTTTTTTGGGTTCTCGTTCCCCTGTGGATAGTTTGGTGGATCGTCCGGAGGGGTTCGGCTTCTCCTCTTATTTCCGGGCTGGTCATTTTCTTTTTCGGGGCGGTCGGGATGTTTCTTCTCGTTTTCGCTGCGAACACCCTCCACTGGGAGGCTTACGATAATTGGAATCTTGGCTGGTTGGTACCGACCCATCTGCTCGCAGGCATTTGCGTCATCTTTGTTCGGCGAAGATGGCGATCCTGGCTTCGGGTTTATTTGGCTTTTGCCTTGGTTGAAATTGCGCTATTTGCGGTCGCGTCGCCCTGGTTGCCGCAACAGTTTCATCATGCCATTTATCCGCTCGCGATCTTGCTGGGTTGGCGCTGTGCCATTGAGCTTTACCGGAGCCCTGTTCAGGAGGCGGTGGAGTAAATGAAAATGCGCATAGTCTGGCAGATTGGGGCGAGCTTGGTGAGTGGCGTGTTGCTCGCTGCAGCGTTCCCGCCTTGGAACATATCTTGGCTTCTTTGGATTGCGTTCGTCCCCGTCTTGGCCGGTTTACTGATAGGGCGAGGACCCGCGCTGCTATTACTCATTCAAGGGGCGATCTTTTCCGCGACATTTGGCTTCATCACGTTCAGTTGGTTGGGGGCTGAGGGGCGGTGGAGCGAGCTGGTCCAAAACGCCGGGACGCTCATCGGGATAGGATCCATTTGGGCCTGGGTCGTTGGGACGTTTGGCGTGCTTCCCGAGTTTCGCAGAGAGAAGAACAGCAAGAAGAAATCGCTCGAACCAATCCTGGTTGGCGCCGGAAGCTCGGCCCAAGGTTGGATGGGTTCGGGAGCGCATCTTCGCCTCGCGGCACTCGTTGCGTCGGCTTGGACTGTCCTGGAATGGGCCCGAGGCTTTCTTCTGCCCGTCTGGAATCAAGTCGGAATACCACTGGGCGACAACCTGGCGCTGCTTCAACTCGTGAAGGTGTCCGGCCCTACCGGACTAACCTTCGTTGTCGTGTTCGCTAATACAATCCTACTTGCTAATATCAGGCGCTTCGCTCTTCAGCCCGGGCGAATGAATTGGGCCGGACGATTTGATGTGACTGTGACGTTGGCGTTGCTATTGCTCGTGGCGGCAGCCGGATTTTGGTCCTTGCGGTCCGCCCCGGAACCGAAGGGACTAAAGGTTTGTATAGTTTCCTCGCCGTCGACTGATCTCAATCGTTTGACCGATCTTTCTCTCTTGGCGCCGCCTACCTGCGATTTGGCCGTCTGGCGCCGGACCCTATTGCACAGCGGTGATTATCAAGTTTTGACGAAGGCTTCCCTCGGGCAAACCATTGCACTGATTGCCGGAACCGCCCCCTCGCCGGACGCGCCGCTAGCCGGATATAACGTGTTCACGCCCGGATCGGTCCGAAGCGTGCTTGTTTTTGCGTCGCGTCCGCTTTTTCAATTGATGACCGATCGGGGTTTGCGAAATCCTGAGCCAGTCAAATGTAAGGATACTGCGGTGTTGCCGTTCGTAGGCCAGGACGCCGGATCGCTTGAGTTATTCCGCGCCGCCGTGCAAAAACAAATTCATTGCTTCGTTGTTCTGGTCGACCAACCAACGGCGGTCGCGACCGAAGAAGTGCAACTAAAACTGAATCTTCGGGTCTGGACAGTTGCACTGGGGCGTCCGGTTGTGTTCAACTCGCGTCGAGCGGGAGCTTTCCTGATGACTAGCTCCGGACGAGTTCCGGCATCAATAGATCCGGAAGTCGAAGGAGCGACCGTCGGGGAGATTGATCCGCCGGTGGGGGATGACTCTTCCTACTACGCGACCTACGGCGATTGGTTTGCGATTACCGTGGGCGTGCTCGCGCTCTTTTTGGCCTTGAGTGAAGGCTTGAAGAAGTTTTATGCGGAACCTCGTCGTTTCCATCCATGATGTCTCGCCGCTGACGCAAGCAAGTTGCCGGCGGATCTTAGACGATTTGCGAGAGGTTGGCGTTCCAACGACGTCGCTGCTCATCATTCCCAATCACCATCAGCGCGCGCCAGTCATCGACCATCAGGAGTTTCAAGACTGGTTAAAGGCAACGGTCGATGAAGGTCATGAGCCGATCTTACACGGTTACTTTCACGCGCGAACTCCGAAAAATACGGATGCCGGAATCGTAAAATTTACGAACCAGATTTATACAGCTGGAGAGGGAGAGTTCTACGATCTCGATCGAATGGAAGCCTCTCGTCGATTACGGCGGGGCTTAAACGATCTGGAGTTTCTGCAAAGACCGATTTCCGGATTTGTGGCTCCGGCTTGGCTACTCGGGTTTGAAGCGGAAGCGGCCGTGCGGCAGGTCGGTTTCCGTTACATCACAACTGTCGGTTCTGTAAACGTGTTTGATGGCGTTCATCGTTACGTGTCCCGCTCCTTAGTCTGGAGCACTCGGTCTTCCTGGCGGCGCATGATGAGCCTGGCCTGGAACCAGGGTCTGATCTCCCGGATGCGCGAGAGGTCACTGTTGCGGATTTCCATCCATCCTTCCGACCGAGAGATTCCCGTGGTCTGGTCTCAAGTGAAAAGTGTGGTTACTTCCGCGCTGGAGGACCGAAGGCCGTTGACGTACGAGAAGTTCATTGCCAACCATCTCGATCCAACCGACGCTTAGGCGCCCCTGGCGAATTCATGCATGGCTGCAAAAGTTGATCTGCATCTGCACTCACGTTTCAGCGATCGCTCGGTGGAGTGGCTGTTTCGACGGTTCGAATTTCCCGATAGCTACTCCGATCCTCGCAACCTGTACAAGCGGTTGCGGGAAAAGGGGATGTCGTTCGTTACGTTCACGGATCATAATCGAATCGACGGTTGCCTTGAAATAGCCGATCAGCCTGACACTTTCATAAGCTGCGAAGTCACCGCGGAATTTCCGGACGACCAAGTCGCCGTCCATTTATTAGTATGGAATATCACCGAAACGGAGCACCGCGAGATGCAGCAACTGCGGCGAAACGTTTATGAGTTACAGGCTTATCTAGCGAGCCGTAAGATCGTCCACGCGGTCGCTCATCCGTTTTACGATAAGGATAGACGCTTAACGGCTGATCACGTTCAGAAACTAGTTCTGCTCTTTAAGCATTTCGAAGGAGTGAACGGACTCCGCGATTCTTTGTTAAGCGAGGTCGCCCGGTTCGTTTTTCGATCGCTAACACCTGACCTGACCGCGAGGTTCGCTGACAAACAAAAGCTGGCGCCGACCCACGACGAGCCATGGCGCAAGATCTTGATCGCTGGTTCAGATGACCACGCCGGGATCTTTCCCGCGTCGGCTTACACGGAAACTCCAACCAGTGAGAGCATCGCTCAATTTCTCCAGCACATTCAGCATGGCGATTGCGTGGTTCGAGGGCCCGGTGGCACTCCGCTCACCATTGCCCACGGCCTCTACAATACCACCTATCAGTTTGCCAAAGATAAGTTTTCCGCGGCGGTCAGCCCGAATCTCGATTTTCTCGAGGTGGTCTTTTCCCGCTTCATGGAGGGAAAGAATCCGACCCAATTCACTCTCGGCGAAAAAATCGGTCTCATGTTCAGCGGTATTCTCTCCGGGAAGATTTTCGAATTGGCTCGCCCTTCTAATCTCTCGATTTGGCCGGAACTTGCCACCTATTTCGGAAGCGCCAACGTCCAAGCGCAGCTCGCTCGAGAGACCGAAGGAGTGAAAGAGCCGGAAAGACGGGCCTTTCTCCTGGTAGCGCTGATCTTCAATCAGCTTGGTTTCCGTTTCTTCGATAAATTCATCCAACAGATTACCAGTGGCAACGTGATGGAGGCGATGCAGACACTCAGCGCGCTTTTGCCCATGGGTATGTTGCTTGGGCCTTACTTTTACGGTTTTCACAGCCAGGCACCATCGCGACGACGTTTGACCGACATTTGTGCCGGCACCGTAAACTTCGTGCCGGATGTTCTCCAAAATACGAGACGCGCTTGGTTCACGGATACTCTCGAGGATGTCAACGGGGTGACGACCACAATCCGTAAGATGACGGCAGCCGGCCTGGAATGCGGCGCCGATCTTATCGTGGTGACTTCGCGAGAGCAGATCAGTCTGACCGATATTCCGATCAAGAATTTTATCCCGATCGGCGAGTTTGAACTTCCCGAATACGAACTACAGAAGCTTAGTTTCCCGCCCGTGCTGCACATGATTGATTACATTCAGCGAGAGCGTTTTACTGAGTTGATCATTAGCACACCAGGGCCGGTTGGCCTCACCGCACTGCTTGCCGGGAAGGTGCTCGATCTGAAGACCACCGGTATTTATCATACCGATTTTCCGCAATACGTTCGGATACTGACCCAAGACAATTACATGGAAACCCTGGCCTGGAATTTCATGCAATGGTTCTATTCGCAACTTGATCTCGTCTACGTTAATTCCGAGAACTATCGCCAACGTTGGATTGAACGAGGGATTGCTCCGGAAAAGCTGAAGATTTTTCCGCGTGGCTTGGATCAACTCGAGTTTAACCCCAAGCTGCGCAATCCTAAATTCTGGACCCAATTTGGAAAAGAGCCGGAAGATATCGGTTTGCTTTATGTAGGTCGAATTTCGAAAGAGAAGAATCTCGATGTTGCCGTCGCGGCCTTCCGGCTGCTTCGTCAACAAGGATTGGCGGTTCGATTGCTGGTAGTTGGCGATGGGCCGTATTTGAAGGAGCTGATGGACCTGGCGCCGGAAGCTTGTTACACCGGGTATCTCAAGGGCAGAGAATTAGCGACTGCCTATGCCTCGAGCGATATCTTTGTTTTCCCGAGCACGACTGACACTTTTGGTAACGTGGTGATCGAGGCCCAAGCTGCCGGTCTGCCTTGCGTCGTTTCGGATCAAGGGGGTCCTCATGAGCTGGTGGAGGATGGAGTAGACGGACTTGTGACGCGCTCGCTTGATGTGGAAGACTTCGCCAAGGCGGTACGACGCTTAGCCCTGGATGAAGGTCTCCGGCGGGGAATGGGACAGCGCGCTCGCGAGCGAGTGCAGGACCGAAACTGGAGCCACGCATTTCGCCAATTTTGGAATGAGACGTTGTAATCCTCGCTCCACCGGCAGGCGAAAGCCTGACTCAGCCGATGCGGATCGGTTTGAAGCTGCGATAATCATCTGTAAAAACGATGCTAGAAATTTGTTTATCGATTAAGATAATGACGAAACCGCGGGTAGGCTCGGGTCATGAAAGCAATCAAGATCCCGGTCATCGCCTTCGTCACTCTTGGGTTGATCAACCTTATCAGCTTCGTTTACCTGGTCGGAGAGTCGCACTATCATGTCTCAACGGCCGCGCCTGAGTATTACGGAGTTTCCGGTTATCCTCAGGAACTCTCTTCCTGGTTCTCTGGGCGGCCCTAAGTTTTCCGTTGCATACGCCTGATTTCCCGCTACCTTCCTTGCTCTTTTATGGCGAAGAAAGCTTGGATCGAAAGGAATAAGCGCAAGCAAAAGACCGTGCAGAAGTATGCCGCACTTCGGGCCGCACTGAAGGCTAAAGGCGACTACGAAGGGCTTGCCCAGCTTCCGCGTGACGCCAGTCCGACCCGCTTAGTCAATCGCTGTGAACAGAGCGGCCGTCGTCGCAGTTTCATCAGGCGTTTTCGCCTCTCGCGAATCGCGTTCCGCGAGTGCGCTTCTCAGGGATTAATTCCTGGGGTTACAAAGTCGAGTTGGTAATCCTGACCGAAGCGCCCGCAGACTGACCGGTGGACATTCCGGCCGGGGTTTATTGCGTCCCCGCGGTAAGTTCTTTGCCGCTATCGTTAAGTCGACAAACCCGACACCTAGTGCATCGTCTTGTACTGACGAAACGACCGGGATGGGGAGCACAGGCTTTTGAAATATCGGATCCGATCCGGATCTGTTATTTCAAGATTCTGTTGATCCGCTGGGATAGAGGTTAGAATGAGGATTGCAGAATCCCGCTGAGGAGAGTGCAGGTAGATTTGATGATAATTGGTTCGCTGGTCGGCACTGGGTCAGAGCTGCTCGATGTCCAGGTGGAGTTCGCCTCACCGAGCGTCGTGATTCTGAACGCCTTGATCATCCTGGCGCTCGTTTTCTTGAACGGATTTTTTGTCGCGTCAGAGTTTGCCCTGGTCAAGGTGCGTTCCAGCCAGCTTGACGCTCTGGAAGACGAGGGAAACAAACGCGCAGCCTTTGTGCGTCACGTTATTTCCAACCTCGACGCCTATCTCTCTGCTACGCAGCTGGGAATCACGCTATCGAGTCTTGGACTGGGTTGGATAGGTGAACCATACGTGGCTCAACTCTTTCAACCGCTGCTTAGCCGGATCGGCGTGACTTCACCGGCGGTGATCAACGGGATCTCCTTCACAGTCGGATTCTCACTGATCACCTATCTCCATATCGTCTTGGGCGAACTAACGCCAAAAACCTTAGCGATCCGCAAATCTCTGGGAACCAGTTTGCTAGTGATCGCGCCTCTGCACCTGTTCTATACGATCTTCCGCCCGGCGATTTGGTTTCTGCAAATGTCTGCCCGGTTTATCTTGAAAGTTGTCTTTCGAGTGGACCCAGTGGCCAACCATGAGCTGGCTCACAGCGAAGAGGAATTGCGAGTCATCCTTACGGAAAGCGAATCCCAAGCTGAGGTCACGCCTTTGAGCAAGGAGCTACTCATCAACGCGCTCGACTTTCGTCGACGCGTGGTGCGTGACATCATGACGCCACGCGGTGACGTGATCTACTTAGATATTCAGGATTCCTTCGAAACGAATCTGCAGGTTGCCTTCGAATCAGGGCACACGCGTTTTCCTTTAGTACAAGGCCACTTGGACAACACGGTTGGACTAATTCACATCAAAGATCTGATGCGGGAAATGAAGAAGCCGAAACCGGATCTGCTCAGTGTGAAACGCGATTTGATGCCGGTACCCGAATTCATGCCGTTGGAAAAGCTGTTGAAGGCTTTTTTAGCAAAACGGGCGCATTTTGCCGTAGTGGTGGATGAATACGGGGGCGCTGTGGGCATTGTAACTTTAGATGATGTCCTGGGTGAACTGGTTGGTGAAATCAAAGATGAATTTGACCAGGAACAAGCGCGCGAATTTGTCCGGCTTAACGACGAGGAGTTTGTCGTCCAAGGACAGCTCAACCTTTATGAACTCCAAGAGTTGACCGACCTGGATCTCAAGAACTCTGATGTCAGCACCATCGGCGGCTACGTCGTGCAGTTGCTCGGGCACTTGCCGCGCCAGGGAGAGCAAGTACGAATTGAGGACTACCTGGTTACGATTACTCAGACCGATGGTCGTCGGATTCTCCAACTGCACTTCAAGCGGGATCAGGCTGCGCAAAAGGATAAAGTTGGGGACGAATTGAAAGAATCCAGAAGCTAGAATTTCGGTCAGGATGCGTTACCGGGATCGTAGCCTGATCCTCCCGGCTCAGGAATCCTCGGCGGTCTGAGCCTGTGAGGGCATTTGCGGTGCACTCCCTGAGGCTGGAGCATCAGACTACTCTAAAAACGGGCGCGCGGGGAGCGCATCCCTTTGCCTAAATTCTACAACAGCCCACTCACAAACTCTTCTTTGTTGAAATAGGCGAAGTCTTCCAGTTTTTCTCCGGTGCCAACGAATCGCGGAGATATCTCGAGTTCGTTTTGGATCGCAACAACAATTCCCCCTTTACCTGAGCCGTCCAGCTTGGTTACCACCAACCCGCTCAACCCGACCGCATCTCGAAACTCTTTAGCCTGCACCAGCGCGTTGCTTCCAGTCGTAGCATCTACCACCAGCAGACATTCGTGTGGTGCATCCGGATCATGTTTTTCCAAAGTCCGAACGATCTTGCCCAATTCCTGCATCAAATTGTGTTTGGTATGCAGGCGACCGGCCGTATCACAGATCAGAAATTCGATATTTCTCTTGCGGGCCGCAGAGTAGGCGTCAAAGCAAAGCGCCGAAGGGTCGGCTTGGTATTCGCCGGCGACGATCTCGACGTTGACGCGCTCCGCCCAGATCTTGAGCTGTTCGATAGCCGCCGCCCGAAATGTGTCGGCGGCAGCCAACATCACCGTATGTTTCTGGCGCCGGAGCAGATGGGCCAGTTTTGCCGTAGAAGTTGTCTTTCCGGTCCCATTTACGCCTACCATCAAAATGACTTTGGGACGATCGGGAAGCGGACGGAGTCGGGGGTTAGCGTTGGGCAAAATTTGCTCGATATAGCTCCGAGTCACCTCGATCACCTCTTTCGCAGAAACCGGGGAGCCTCGCTGCTGTAGTGCCTCGATAATACGAAGAGTCATGGGGACGCCGATATCGGAACGGATCAGAGTCTCCTCGAGTTCATCCCAATCGACTGGTTTGCCGGAAAAGCGATCGAACAAATCTTTCAAGAAACCGAAAGCCATAAAATCCTTTCGCGGGTTATTGACCGAAGCGGAAACTGGTCATCTTTTCCCGTTCAAAGCGGTACGAAGCGGCCGGTTGAGATCGAGCTTCACCCGATCCAATACACCATTGACGAATTTTCCGGACTCTTCGGTACCGAACTTCTTTGCTATGTCGATCGCCTCGTTGATTGCCACGACGGGTGGCACGTCCTCGGAGAACAGCATTTCATAAACGGCCATTCGAAGAATGTTGCGGTCAACTGCCGAAATGCGCTTAAGCTCATAGTTTGCCGTGTAGCGGGTGATCTTCTCATCAACTGCCTCCTGGCGAGCGATCACCCCCTGGGCTAGTTGCGTAGCAAAAGTTCGGATTGATCCAGTAGCTGACCGGAGCTCCCAGAACCGGGCCAGCCCATCTTCGGTGAGTGGCTCCTGTAGATTAAGATCCCAGTGGTACAGGAGTTGCAGCGCGACTTCTCGACTCTCTCTTCTCTTTCCCATCGCTAGACTAAGCTGCTCGAAGCGAGCGCAGCGCCGCCAGCATGCGCACAGCCGCCCGGGCCGCTTCCGTTCCACGATTTATCGTTGGCATCAAACATCGTTCCTTCGCTTGATCGTGGGTTTTTACGACGAGAACTTCATGCAAGACTGGGACTCGGTGGGTTAAGCTCAGGTCGAGCAGCGCTCTGGTTACGGCGCCAGCGATTAATTCCGCGTGCAAGGTCTGCCCATCAAAAATTAGTCCGAAGGCTAAGACTGCATGCACATTGAGTGTCTCGATCACGATTTTTGTTCCGAGCGGAATCTCGAACGAGCCTGGTACTCGCATGGTTGCAAAATTCGATTCTGGCAAAAGCAGGCTCAGTTCTTCGCTGGCAAACCTCACTAGACCGTCGACGTAAGTCGAATTGTACTCACTTGCGACGATCGCTAGCCGCCATGCGTCATGATAGACCGGCGGCCGATCTGGAAACTCATTGGACATCGGTGGGGCACCATAGGTTACGGGTCACAAGTTACAAGTTACAGGTTGCGAGTTGTCACTGTTGGCGCTGGCAAAGGCACCAGAAATCCGCATCGCGGACGAACCTGCAACCTGTAACCTGTAACCCGCAACCTCTTAGAGGAGGTGGCCCAGCTTCAGGCGTTTAGTCTCCAGGTATTTTTGGTTGTGTTGATTCGTCGGGGCCTTGATCGGAAGTTGATCAATGATGTTGAGGCCGTAGCCTTCCAGGCCAATCACTTTCTTTGGGTTGTTCGTCAAGAGCCGGATCTCCCTCACACCAACGTCGACTAGAATCTGTGCGCCGATCCCATACTCCCGAAGATCCCCAGGGAAGCCGAGCCGCTCGTTGGCTTCGACGGTGTCGAGTCCTTCCTCCTGCAGTTTATAAGCCTGGATCTTCGCGGCCAATCCGATACCACGCCCCTCCTGACGCATGTATACCAAGACCCCGGATCCCGCCTCATCGATCTGTTCGAGAGCGGCATGGAGTTGGTTTCCGCAGTCGCAGCGTCTTGAACCGAAAACGTCTCCGGTCAAGCATTCGCTATGCACGCGCACGAGTGTCGGAGTCGTTGGTGAAATCGTTCCCCGGACAAGTGCTAAATGATGGACGTCGTCTACCAGTGACCGGTACAAATGCAGCCGGAAATTGCCGTAATCGGTGGGTAGATCGACTTCCTGCTCTTTCACAATCAGTTTCTCACGAGCACGCCGATAGGATATCAGCTGTTCGATGGAGCAAATCTTAAGGCCGTGTTGCTGGCCGAAGGCAAAAAGCTCTGGAAGACGAGCCATGCTGCCATCGTCGTTTACCACTTCGGCCAAAACACCGGCTGGTCGAAGTCCGGCCAAGCGCGCAAGATCAACCGCGGCCTCGGTGTGTCCAGCTCGCCGCAAGACGCCTCCTTCGCGATATCGAAGCGGGAACACGTGTCCCGGTCGAACCAGATCGTCTGCCCGAGTCTGGGGATCGGAAAGGAGTCGGATCGTCCTGGTCCGATCAGCCGCGGAAATACCGGTCGTGACACCTGATTTGGCGTCGACGGAAATCGTGTAGGCAGTCCGCATCGCTTCATTGTTCCGGAGCGTCATCAGAGGCAATTCCAGCCGATCGAGGTCAGCGCCTTCCATCGGCACACAGATCACCCCGGACGTATAGCGGATCATAAAACTGAGAGTTTCCGCTGTGGCTTTTTCTGCAGCCAAGATCAGGTCGCCCTCATTCTCGCGATTCGCGTCATCGGTAACGATGATCGGTCGTCCCTGGCGGAACGACTCCAGGACTTCTTCAATTGGATCGAACTTTAGACTCATAAAGGAATACCACCCAGAAGGTACACTCTGTTTCCGGATAGAGAAACTAGCAGAGACCCGGTCGCTTGCCTAGTGCACCAAGCCCGCGACTAGTATAGCGGCGTTGACCGCTCGAGAGATTAGCATTAGCTAAGCAAACTAATGCAATTCGGGCCCCTTTTCGTCGCCGGTCATCGCGGTCTTGCTGGAGGTGCGGTAGTTCGTGCTCTTCATCGTCGCGGTTACCAAGATATTTTGACGAGAACACGCCAGGAACTTGATTTGGAAAATTCTGCGGCCGTTCGGGATTTTCTGCGAGCGACCAAACCAGGAGCTGTCATTATTGCTGCAGCCAAGGTCGGCGGCATCCAAGCGAATGATCGCTACCCGGTGGAGTTTCTCCTTCAAAATCTGTTGATCCAGAACAATTTGATTTCGGGAGCATACGAAGCCGGAGTTAAAAAAGTACTCTTTCTGGGCAGTTCTTGCATCTATCCAAAGTTTGCTCCACAGCCGATTCCGGAAGAGGCGCTCTTGACTGGGCCGCTAGAGCCGACGAACGAAGCATACGCGATCGCCAAGATAACCGGCGTCAAGCTTTGCCAGGCTTATACGCGTGAATATGGGGCCAACTTTATTTCAGTAATGCCAACGAATCTGTACGGACCAGGAGATAATTTCGACCTGGAAAACTCCCACGTTTTACCTGCGCTACTTCGGAAAGCCCACGAAGCCAAGGTCAACGGGGCTTCTGAGCTGGTGGTTTGGGGTACAGGCACTCCGCGTCGAGAGTTTCTGCATTGTGACGATTTGGGGGAAGGGATGCTTTTCTTAATGGAGCATTACAATGATCCCGAAATTATCAACGTGGGTTGGGGAACCGACGTCAGCATCCGAGAATTAGCACAGATCATTTGTGAAATAACAGGCTTCTCTGGTACGCTTCGCTTCGACCACAGCAAGCCGGACGGCACACCTCGGAAACTGTTGAGCGTTGCCAAACTGCGAAAGCTTGGTTGGGAACCAAAAATCAATTTGCGCGAAGGCATCCAGCACACGTATCGCTGGTTCTTGGAGAACCAACCGAAAGGCTAATCTGATCCTCTACGACAAATGATTTTCCTATGGTCAATCGGATCGTTCTCGAAACAATTATCATCATTTTATTTCTGTGAAATCCGATCCCAAAGAACTGCGCATTGCGATTTCGAGTCTGAGCGGCTGTGGCAACACCACGGCAACACGTAACGTCGGAGCAACGTTAGCGTTGCAAGTAGTCAACTATACTTTTCGCGATCTCGGAGACGATCTCGGAATCACCTTCGACGAGATTCATGCGCGCGCTGGCGAGACCAAAATGTTCGATTATCTTACCGACCTGGTCCAGATCCGGGCATCCCTCCGATCAAAGGTCGTGGTTGGTTCTCGCTTGGCCGCATGGTTGGTCGACGCGGATCTCCGCGTTTGGTTGCATGCTTCTCTGGAGGAAAGGGCCAAGCGCATTTTTCGACGAGAACCGGACCGGTACGCAAGCTACGAAGCGGTCCTGTATTCGACGCTGAAGCGGGACGAACAGAATCGAAAGCGTTACCTCCAGCTTTACGGAATTGACATCAATGATCGGGGCGACTTCGACATAATCATCAATACCGAAAAGCTGACAGCGGAACAGGTGTCGAGCTTGATCGTAGCTGCCGCCCGGTGGGCGAGCCAAAATCAACTCGATCGAGAGAACTTACATCTGCAGAGAATCCGAAAAACCATTACGGACCATTTTGCTCTGGATCCTGCCGTGTTAGTGGATCCCTCGACAAAGATCGATCTGCGAGAGGTGTATCAGAGAACCAGCCAGTAGTCATAAGTCCCATGCGACCCATGAGTCCCATGAGTCCTAGGGGGATGCCGCGGTAGAAACATCCCAGTGTCTATTAAACCTACAACGCGATTGGCGCAGACAAACAGGAATTCGGAATGCCGAAAGCGTCCACCAATGCGACCGCATCTTGTCTCACCTCTGCACAGAGGGTGGTGACCAACCGCGTGATGGCCTTTGCCTTGAACCCGGACATCGCACCATTCTCCAAGTACCAGCCCTTATGCATTTCCAGATGGTAAAGCGCGAAAAGATCGCACAAACGCTTAAGCGCAGTCCGCAAGGTCCGATCCGGAACCTTTTCGATGAATGTAACGAAGTTCTCGAGAATTTCTCGCTCCACATAGCTCTCAGCCAACTCCAATAGCTGGGGTTGCAGCTTGGTGAAGGCAGAGTAAGCATCCATTTGGTGGTTCTTGGTCAACCGCCGAAAGGCGCTGGCAACTTTCAGCAACAAACTGGACTGGCGATGCCTGAAATGGCTGAGCTGAATGCTGGCGTCACGCAAGTGGTGCCGGCTCGTGTTCAGCGTAAAGAGCGGCATCCTCCTGGTAAACCCGCCCACTCTTTGATTGATCAGGTATCCGGTTAACTGCGCGGGCTGCATTCCTTTCAGCTGATCCCTCAGGTCGGTCAGAAGATTCTTAGCCACGAGCTGCATAAGTACCGTGTTATCGCCTTCGAAAGTGGTATTTACATCGGTGTCTGCTTTGAGCGCGGCGAATCGATTAGCCGCGATATAGCCTTCGCCTCCGCAATTCTCCCGACAAGCCTGAATGGTTCGGGTTGTGTTCCAAGTTGCCCAGGCCTTAAGGCCGGCCGCCAGTGTTTCAAGCGTCCGCGACCCGCTATCTATTGCTTGAGTATTGAGAACGACCAAGTGCTTCAGCGCAAAATCGACCGCATAAACATTAGCAAGTAGCGGCATCAACCGGCGTTGGACAGCCGGATAATCTAACAAAAGAGTCTCTTTCCCAGGCAGTTTTCCGGAACCGAATTGGCGGCGTCGAGCTGCGTATCTTACAGCAATGGTGAGAGCGGATTTGGCAGCGCTATTGCTGCTGGCGGCAATCGTCACGCGACCACTTACCAAAGTGCCGATCATGGTGAAGAAACGCGTGCCGGCACTTTTGATTTCGCTCTGGTATTTCCCGCCACTATCCACCTCGGCGAACCGGTTAAGCAGCGCGGTTCTGGGCACTCGCACCTGATCAAACCAGATCTTGCCGTTGTCGACTCCGTTCAGGCCCATCTTATAACCATTATCCTCAATTGTTATTCCAGGAAGGACCTCGCCGTTCTCGTCTCGCAACGGTACGATAAAAGCGTGAACGCCATGGTGCTCTCCGTTAACTTCCAATTGAGCAAAAACAGTTGCCAGTCGGGCATCGACGGCAGCATTACCGATGTAGCTCTTTCCAGCCGAAAATGAGGGACTGTGGATGATGAAGCCCTCATGTTCCGAATCGTACATTGCTGTCGTTTCAATTCCCTGAACATTGGAGCCATGACCGATCTCGGTCATTGCAAAACATCCCATTAACTGGCCGGAGACAGCGTCGGCGAGGTATTTACGATGATGGACTTCTGTACCGAGGCGCTGAATGCTTCCGGCGAACAGACCGAATTGCACCCCGAATTTGATTAGCAGGCTGTGGTCGTGAAATCCGAGTGTCTCGCCAGCCGCCATAAACTTCGCCAGATCTTCCTCTCCGCCCAAAGATTTCGGCAGAAAGATTCGACCGATACCTGCGTCCGCGATCCGCTTTGTCCAAGCTAGCACTTGCTTCCGATAGGCGTGGTAATCTGTGCCCTCGAAATAATTGAATTCGGGCTGGGTGATGATCTGCTTGACCAACTCACGCACTCCGCGGTGTTCACCATCGAGAATTCGTTGCATGGCGACGGGCTCGAAACTGGAGAGCTTTTTCTCAATCGGAGGATAGCCACGATCAAGTGGGCCGGTCGCAGGCCGAGGCCAGCCGGCAGCTGCGGTTTCGACCGCAGGGCTTTCGAGCGCATTTTTCATGTCTGACTCGGTTGAAGTTGGGCCGATGCCGCAACAGACGGAGCCGGACCGCCGGGATAGAATTTGGAATCAGTACTGCCCATTTCGCTCAGGAGGGCACATGGGGCGAAGTAATCTTTGCCGTTTTGGCTGAGATCGCGCAGGCGAGCAACGACCGTTGAAATACCGATGGAGTCAGCGTAGCGGAGCGGACCGCCCCGGAACGGAGCCCAGCCTGTGCCCATAATCATTGCGAAATCGACGTCCGCTGGATCAGCTACGACTTTTTCAGCGAGGCAGCGTGCGGCTTCATTGACCATCACGAGCACCAAACGATCACGCAAAAGGGTAGCATCCGCGGCAGACGGCTCACTTTCCTGCTGATAGGCGTGAAGTTCTGGATTCGGACGCTCCGTGCCCGAGCTGTAGTCATAGAATCCTTTGCCAGATTTTCGACCGAGCCAACCTTGAGCGATCATCCGCTCGATGGTGTTGTTTAGTGGAGGCAAATTCTGAACACGTTGAGCGAGATCGCTGCCGACATGCAACGAAACATCCAAGCCCACCTCATCGGTTAGCCGGAGCGGGCCCATCGGCATACCGAAATCGAGCATGACACGATCGATCGTTTCCAGCCGGTAGCCCTCTCCGAATAGATTGAAGGCTTCCATCATATAAGGGAGGAGGATGCGATTGACCAAAAAACCGGGGCTATCCTTGACTAAAACCGGTAGCTTCCCGATCGATTTCACGAACTGAATGGCGGTGGCCAGCGTCTGTGGAGACGTCTGGGTTCCTTGTACGACTTCCACCAATTGCATCCGGTGCACTGGATTAAAGAAGTGAATTCCAACCACTTTACCGGGGTCCGAGAGTCCGTTGGCGATGACATCGATCGAGAGCGCGGAAGTATTGGACGCAATGACTTGGCAGTTCGGTACTTTGTCGGAGATCTCGCGAAAAATTTGCTGTTTTACGTCCAGCTTTTCTACCGCGGCCTCGATCACCAAATCGACATCTCGCAACGGGATATCTTCGTAGATCGGCAGAATTCGATCGAGACCAGCCTGCGCTTCTGTTTCTGAAAAGATTCGGCGCTTCACGGTATCGCGATAGATCTTGTGGATTGATCGCAAGCCTTTGCCCAACGGTTCCGGACCGATGTCTTTTAGCACCACCCGAAGGCCCCGAGCGCTGAGCCATTGAGCAATACCAGAACCCATCAACCCTGCTCCCACCACCAATGCCTTGCTGATCTTCCGAATTGGTTGGTCTGTTTTGGCCGAAAGCTTCTTGGATCGCTCCTGCAGGAAAAAGACCCGTATCAGATTTTGGGCGATTTCGCTGGAGGCCAAGTCGATAAAGGCCCGACGTTCGTTCTCCAAAGATTCGGCGTGGGGCACTATCAAACCGGCCATCACGACCTCCAGCGCTTTCAGTGGAGCGGGATAATGTCCTCGTGTTTTTGCTAGAACCTTCTTTTTAGCTTGAGCGGCAATGAAGATCGAAATCGGAGGACGATTGGTGAGAGGCGGCCTGAGCTCGCGCTTTCTTCCCTGCTTAGAGGCGATCTGCCGAGTTGCCAACTCCATTAGACGCTCCGGATAGGCGATTTCGTCGACCATCCCCAATTTCTTGGCTGCTTTCGCTGCGTACTGTTTGCCTGACAGAATAGCGTCGAGCGCGGCCGTCAATCCGACTAATCGCGGAAGCCGAGTTGATCCGCCCCAGGCAGGAAGAATGCCGAGCATAGTTTCCGGCAGGCCGACCTTCGTTGCCGAATCCAGCGACGCGATCCGGTAATCACAGGCCAACGCCACTTCGAATCCGCCTCCGACTGCCACGCCGTGGATAGCTGCGACTGTCGGAAATGGAAGCGCCGCGATCCGATCAAAGGTCTTTTGACCCAACTCGATAAGGTAGGAGAGTCTCTCTGCAGTGAGGTCCTTGGTGAACCCGTTTAGATCCGCACCGGCGATAAAGATCTTCGGTTTTGCGGAACGAATGATCAATCCCCGAACGTTTGAATCCCCGGTGAGAACATTCAGGTGTTCATTCAGTTCATCGAATGTCGGTTGATCAAAAATATTTGCTGAAGATTCCGGCCGATCAAAAGTTAGCACCGCAATCCCAGATTCGATCGTCTGGCGCTGGATATTTTGGCTCACGACGTTTCTTCTTTCCTTTAGTTTCGACTCAACCAAAGCGCGCCACCTTGTCCGCCGCCGACGCAAAGAGAAACAAGCGCTTTATCGGCTTGCCGGCGATGAAGTTCCTTCAGTGCGGTAAGAACGAGTCGAGAACCAGTAACGCCAATCGGGTGACCGAGCGCGATCCCGCCACCATTCACATTCAAGATCTCATCCGGGATTTCACCTAATATTGCTTCCCGACCCAGATTTTGGCGACAATATTCTGTCGAGGTCGCGGCACGCTGGCAGGCGATTACCTGTGCCGCAAACGCTTCGTTGATCTCGATAATCGCAGCGTCCTTTACTTTCAACCCAACTCTCCGTTCGGCGCGATCGATCGCAAATACAGGCCCGAGGCCCATGCGGGACGGATCAACTCCGGCATAGGCGTATCCCAGTAGGCGTCCGAGCGGCGTGAGGCCCGATTCCCGCAGCCCTTTTTCGGTCATCAGCAGCAAAGCCACAGCACCATCGGTAATCTGGGAAGAGTTACCCGCGGTCACCGTTCCCGTTCTTGGCTCGAAAACCGGTTTCAACTTCGCCAGAGCTTCCATGCTCTGGTTTTCCCGGGGGCCATTATCCTGATCCATATAAGCCTTGCCGTTCTTCGATTTAGTCAGGTAGACCGGTGTAATTTCCTCCCGGAGCCGATCATGCGCTGCCATTGCCCGGTGGTGAGATCGCATGGCAAACGCATCTTGGTCTTCGCGCGTGACGTTGAAGTCTCGGCTTAGATTTTCAGCAGTCTGTCCCATGTTGAATCCGCTTACGGGATCGGCCAGCCCAAGTTGCAATGCGACGCGAGGCTTGAAATCCGAACCCCGAAAGCTGGTGATCGCCTTCAGTTTTTGCGGAAAGTTTTTGGCCCGCGCGAGCGCAGAAAATTTCTTAGCGGCCTCGTAGGAGTAGAGCAGAGGTATTTGCGACATGCTTTCTACTCCGCCGACGACGAACACGTCCCCTCGTCCGGCGAGCGCCTTTTCAGCCGCTTGCGTTACCGCCTCGAAACCGGAAGCGCAATTGCGGTGCACTGTTATGGCGGGCACCGATTCGGGGATGCCGGCTCGGAGCGCGATCACGCGCGCGATATTCGGTGCCTCGGCCGGTTGGCCGACGCAGCCCAGGATTACCTCTTCAATTTTGCCGGCATCGATTCCGCTCCTGGCCAGCAACAGGCTCACTGTCATTCTGCCGAGTTCTACCGCGTCGTAATCGGCCAGCGTTGTTCCAGACTTAGCAAACGGAGTGCGGACGCCGTCCACGATGTAAATGGGTTCGTTCATACTTCCAAAGCAGGGTCAAATTCGGCGTTACCGATTGTACAGTGAAACCTATCATAAATCTGGTGAAGCCCAATTGCTCCGAGAAGGGGGCTTGCATTACTGGGTGGAGGAGGAAGCATCGGCTGTCTGCGCTTCGACTGGCCCGACCGAAGTTTTGGCCGGTTCCTCACCTGAATAGAGTGCCTCGACTTCTGCAGTATACTTTTGCAGAGTAATTTTCCGCCTGATTTTGAGGGTGGGGGTCAGTTCGCCCGTGGCGATCGTCCATTCCTCTGGCAACAGGGCGAATTTCTTGATTTGGCTGTAGCGTCCAAAATGTTGGTTACAGCGTTCAATTTCGGCCGCAAATAGTGCGTTTACCTGAGGATCCTTCAGAAGTTCCGCCCGCGGCTGTTGCTGCAATCCTTTCGACTCGAGCCATGATTTCAAGGCCTCGAGTTCCGGCACAATCAGTGCCGACGGGAATTTCCGATTCTCTCCAATGACCATACATTGTGAGACAAATTTTGACTCTTTCAGCCTGTTTTCGATCTGTTGCGGGGCGATGTACTTGCCGCCAGAAGTCTTGAAGATTTCTTTTTTCCGGTCCGTGATCTTTAGAAACGGCCCATCAAATTCGCCGACATCACCCGTGTGCAACCATCCATCGCCATCAACTGTTTCTTTGGTTAAATCTGGCCGATGATAGTAACCGAGCATCACATTGGGGCCGCGGTAAAGGATTTCGCCGTCCTCTGCAATTTTCACTTCGCCGTCAGGAATCACCGGTCCTACCGTTCCAACGCGATGCAAATCCGTGTGCGGCTGATTGACCGCGATGACTGGTGCCGCCTCAGTTGGCCCGTAGCCTTCGTAAATTGGAAGCCCAGCTGCCCAGAAAAGCCGCGCCAGTCGCGGTTGCAATGCAGCTGATCCAGACATAATCCCGCGAACGTTCCCGCCAACGCTCTCGCGCCATTTCTTAAATACCAGTCGATCGGCAAGCAAAAGTTGGACTCGCTGGTGCCATGGCGCTCTCTGGTCTGGGTCGTACTTCAGACCTAGGTTTAGGGCCCAGAAAAATATGGAGCGTTGGATTCCGGTAAGTTGCTCGCCGCGAGCGAGAATTCTTTCATAAATCTTTTCGACGATGCGAGGCACCGCGCTAAATATCTGCGGCTGCACCTCCCGAAGATTTTGACCAATTTGATCGAGATTTTCGGCATAGTAGATCGATGTCCCTGAATAAATGTACATGTTCACTACGGTCCGCTCATAGATGTGGCAAAGAGGCAAAAAGGAGAGAGCGCGATGATGCGGAGTACTACGCAGGATGCTGGCGGCAGCGATACAATTGCTGACCAGGTTGTGGTGCGATAACATCACGCCTTTAGGCGACCCTGTCGTTCCCGATGTATAGATCAAAACCGCCAAATCATTAGGCTTCACAGCTGCCCGGGCTTGTCCGAGCCGATTTCGCAGGTCTTCGCGTTCCAAGACTTCCTCTCCGGCAGAGACCAACTCACTCCAAGACTTGGCGCCCGGGACCGCATCAAACACATAAAGCCCTCTGATCGAAGGCACCTGCTTGATCACAGGTTTGAGGAATTCGTACAATCGATGGCTCGAGCAAAAAATGAGCGAGGCACCTGAGTCTTTCAGGATATAATCTAATTCTTCCGGCGCGATATTCGGATAAATCGGAAGGTGGACAGCGCCCAGACCTAGGACCGCGGCGTCCACGAAATTCCATTCGGGCCGGTTATTGTCGCTGATAGATGCCACCCGATCGCCGGACCGCACTCCGAGTAGGTGGAGACCCCACGCTAGCTTGTCGATTATCTCGATGGACTCGTTCGTGGAAAACTTTTTCCAGGCGTTGTCGACTTTGTAGGCGAAGGCGTCGGTCTTTGGGAAATTCCTTTGTTGGAATGGTAGAAGATCAAACACCCGCGACGGCGAGAAAGGTTCGGCACAGCTCATGGGGGGAGTAACTACGGTCGAGGGAAAAACACGAAATAAAAGCTAACGACGTTTTAAGGCTCCCGCTGTAAAAATCAATCCAAACTCGCCATTGGCAAGAGAATTTCTGCTTAACAGAAAATAACGTTGTAATTTTAAAGCGAGTGCGCTTCTCTGGGGAAGTTGTTGTTCTTTCCCCCCGAATTCTAAAATCTTCTCACTGAAATGAAGTTGTTACGAAGTCGATTCTTTATCCATTTTTTTGTAACCGCGATAGTTGCTTTTCTAGGATTAACTGCTGACCTGGCCTGTGCCGGATCTTTCGTTTTGAGTGAACAGAGCGTGAGCGGGTTGGGTAGCGCTTACGCCGGAGGTGCGGCCCAAGCCGAAGATGCTTCGACCATCTTTTTTAACCCCGCCGGAATCGCTTTATTGCCGAACGGCCAGTTTCAAGCCGGTATTCACTATGTGCTTCCGGGTGCGACATTTTCGAATCAGGGATCGAGCATTAGTGCGCCCGGCACGCTGTTTAACGGAACGAAGTTGAGCGGTGGGAATGGCGGCGACGCTGGAGTCGGCCACGTGGTTCCGAACCTTTACCTTTCTCAACCGATTTTTCGCAGCTCGCAGTACGGTGATTTGGCGGTCGGAATCGGGCTGAGTGCTCCTTTCGGTCTGGAAACCGATTATGATCCTGGCTGGGTAGGTCGCTACTCCGCTTTGCGGACGAAGCTGATAACGTTGGATATTCAGCCAAGCATTGCCTATCGGGTTTTTGATAGACTCTCCATCGGGGCAAGTCTCGACATCCAGTACGCTTCGGCGAGACTTAGCCAAGCGGTCGATTTTGGCGGGATCGGAGCAAATATATTGGGCAGCCAGTTCTTTCCCGCACTACCGGCTGTCTTTGCGGCCTCCGGCGTTCCTGCACCTTTCATTCCCGGTTTTGTGAAAGCGACGGAACAGGCTTATGCCAACGCTGGTTTTGTTCCGCAAGGACGCGACGGCATCTCTGAGTTAAACGGTGACGGCTGGGACCTTGGCTTCACGATCGGGGCAATCTTTGAATACCTAAAAGGGAACGAAATAGCTTGTCTGCAGGAAGGGCGTATCGGGTTCAGCTATCGATCCGGCATCAGTCACACGTTGCGGGGGAGCGCGCAGTTCAGTGGAGTGCCGGTGATCGCCGCTTCCGGAGCATTTACGCCTATACCAGGAGTGACGTTACCGATCCCCACCTTTCCCGCTGGAAACGCTCTGCGCAGCGTTTTTTTTGATCAAAGCGCCACGGCCCAGTTAGATCTTCCCGAGCTCTACCATTTTAGTATCTATCAACGATTCCTGCACAACTTCGCGATCATGGGGGATATCGAACTCTCGCGCTGGAGTCGCTTGCAGCAAATCACCATCTCGTTCGAGAATCCCGGCACTCCGACCAATATTCTGAATTTGCAATATAAAGACGCCTACCGGTATGCCGTCGGTCTCGAATGGTATACGACAAAGCAACTAACCCTGCGGACAGGCTTCGCCTACGATGAGACGCCGATCAAAAGCGCCAGCCTGCGGGATCCGCGAATTCCTGATAACAATCGCTATTTTCTTTCCGCCGGACTGCAATACAAACCGCTGCCATACCTCGGCTTCGATGTCGCCTACGCGCATCTCTTCCTCCCAGACCCGCAGGTCGAAACCAACGATGGTCAGGGTCATGTCCTTCGAGGAAAGTATAACTCCCCCGCGATTGATATCCTAAGCGCCTCGGTGACCTTTTTGTGGGGCGGTCCGGGGGAGACAGGAGGTCCCGAGACTCCTGGGAAGCAGCCGGTAAGCTTTCGGAAATAGGGGGTAGAGCGGATGAGCGGGAGCTCGTCCCTACCGTTTCCCTCCGCGCTTTGAAAAGACCAGTTGGGCCGTGATGTTAGTGATCGTCACCAACACGACTAAAACCAGTGAAGCCGTCCAGGCGAGCTTAATCTGGTGTTCGTACGGCAGCGTAGAAAAGTTATAGATCAGTACCGAGAGAGAGGCTGTTTCGTCGGTGAGCGACTGAAGCCAATAGTTGCTAAATCGAGCAGTGAACAGGACCGGAGCGGTCTCTCCAGCGGCCCGAGCAACCGCCAACATGAGTCCGGTCATGATGGCCGGGAGCGCCTCAGGAAGAATAACCCGAAAGATGGTCTGGAACCTGGTGGCGCCCATGCCGTACGAGGCCTCGCGCAAGGAGTGCGGAACTCCAAGCAGAGCCTGCTCTGTGGTCAGGAGAATGGTCGGAAGGGTCAGAACGGCTAGGGCCACCCCGCCGGCAATGGCCGAGAAATGACCAGTTGAAAGCACGACCACCGCGAACGCGAAAACGCCGCAAATGATCGAAGGAACTCCGGTCAAGAGTTTAGCAATGAACCGAACGCCGCTCGCGAGGTGCGAACGGCGATTGTATTCACAGATATAGATCGCAGACAAAATGCCGAGTGGTGCTGCCAGCAAAAGACCGATTCCCACCATGACGGCCGTTCCTTGAACCGCGTTCCCAAATCCGCCGCCCTCTAAACCTGCGGCAGGCGGAAGGTCGGTGAATACGCTTGCGGTCAGCAACGGCAGTCCATTGACGATTACCAGGTAGACGATCGAGAACAAGGGAACCAGCGTTAAGAACGAACAGGCAGCACAGAGTATGGTCCAAAACGAATTTCGAAAAAGACGGAAGCGATCCCAGCCTGAGGAAGCTTTGATCGCCAGAGCGGTCGGCAGAGCGTTGGTTGCGGCACTCATAGCGAGATCAACGGGTTCCCGCTGTAGCTTTTTGGGCCCGGCGTAGCACGAGTTCCCCGGCAATATTCACAAAAAGAGTCAGAAAGACTAGCGAGAGCGCGGCGTACATCAATGCACTCACTTGCATTCCAGATGCTTCGCCGAATTGGTTGGCTAGCAACCCGGCCAATGTCCCAGCGGGCGAGAGCAATGACAAGGTGAAGCGAGGGCTATTACCGATAAGCATTGCTACAGCCATTGTTTCACCCATCGCTCGACCAAACGCCAGGATGGTCGCCGCGACCACGCCGGGGGCGGCGGTCGGCAATAAGACCCTAAAAATCGTTTCCCATCGGGTTGCACCCACCGCGTAGGATCCTTCCCGCAAAGTCGTCGGGACCGCGACCAGCGCCGTTCGGGAAATCGCTGTGATAGTGGGAAGCACCATGAGTGCGAGGACCAGGCTGGCAGTGAGCATACTGTTTCCGGTCGCGGGCGGCTGAAAGAGAGGGAGAAATCCGAGATACTTTGTCAAAAATCCTCCCCAGGATTGAACAATTGGAATGACCACAGCAATACCCCAGAGCCCATATACGACGCTTGGAATGGCCGCCAGCAACTCGACCACAAATCGGACTACTTGCCGAATCGCCATCGGCAAAAAATCTTCGCTCAAAAAGATGGCGATCGCGACGCCGAGCGGAAGCGCAAAGATCAAAGCAATCCCTGAACTGATGGTCGTGCCCGCAAGGAACGGAAAGGCTCCGTAAATGTTCCGGCTAGGATTCCAGACCATGTTAACAAAGAAATTCAGTCCAGTTGCGGCCATGGCCGGAAATGCCGCCTGCAAAATACTCAGGACGATCCAGACGAGGGTGATGACTGTTGCCGCAGACGCCACCCAGGTTAGGACAAAGAACAGATCAAACCGAAACCGCCGCGTTCGTAAGTCGATGCGAGATGACGTTTCACCAGCGGCTTCAGCCATAAATAATTGGTTCCCTGTGATGGCAGGTTATTCCACCGACTTTAGCGCCGCTTGGGATTTGTCGACAATATCTTTTGGCAGAGGAATGTAACCAAGGTCAGTCGCAAATTTTTGGCCATCGGAAAGGCCGTAGGTGATGAATTTCTGGAGGGCGTCGAGTTGCTCTTTTTTGTCGTATTTCTTGTAGAGCAGAAGCCAGGTGAACGTCGCGATCGGGTAGGCATCCTTAGCGTCCGGATCGCTCGGCCAAGCCCGCAGAAGGTCAGCTGGAAACTGCGTGGTATTCAATGTGGCTGCACCGGATTCAGTAGTGGCTGCGACGAAGGCTCCTGATTTGTTCTCGAGCTGCGCGAAGCTCAATTTATTGTTTTTAGCGTAACCGTATTCGACGTATCCGACGGCGCCGGCGGTTCCCTTGATCAATGCAGTAACGCCATCGTTACCTTTCCCGGCAACACCGGTCGGCCAGGTAACCGTCGTGCCTTCTCCGACTTGACTCTTGAAGTCGGGGCTAATGACGCTGAGGTGTTTCGTGAAGACGAAAGTCGTACCACTCCCGTCGGAGCGCTCACAGGCCGTGATTGCTGTGTCCGGAAGTTTTACCCCTTCGTTCGCTTTAGCGATTGTCGGATCGTTCCATTTAGTAATTTTGCCCAGGAAGATCCCGACGTACGCCTCGCGAGAAAGCTTCAGATTTTCGACGCCGGGCAAATTGTAAGCCAAAACGATGCTACCCGCCGTAGCTGGGATCAGTACGACTCCTTGCTTTACCTTTGCGATCTGCTCGTCGGTCATCGCCGCGTCGCTGCCCGCGAAATCAACAATCCCTTGGGTAAAGTTGTTGATACCAGTACCGCTACCCACTCCTTGGTAGTTGATCTGGATGTTCGGGTTTGCCTTGGTGAACTCAGCAATCCAGCGCTGATATAATGGAGCAGGAAAGGTTGCGCCCGCACCGTTCAACTTCGTTTGCGCCGGGGCCGAATACACTGCGGCGGAAGCGGCAACGAGAGATAGGGCGACTCTGAATGAGTTGATTTTCATAAGGAATAGGAGACATCATTCACTTCCCGAAGATTCGAGCTGGGAGCAAATTTCCGATTGTTACAATCCTGTAACAGTTTGGTGTGGGTGGAACAGGGACTTCATTTCCGAATCAGAGGGTTTAGCAGTCATCAACGCATCTGTTCCCGGTCGAGGACCGAACTAACCATTGTAGTCTTAAACGGTGAAACCGTGATACTCTGTGGGGAACTTAGTCGTATGAATCGGGTTTTCGTTACGGTGGGCCTATTGGTACTCTTCCTTGGAGGGTCGGCTCTCTCCTCTGATCTGCTGGACTTAAGCCCAAACCCGACCCTTACCCCGCAGCAGGTCGTCGAATTTCAATTGGATGCTTTAAGACACAATGACGAGCCAGCCACCGATGCCGGAATCGAACGCTCTTTTCGTTTCGCTTCGCCATCTAATCGTTTGGTGACAGGCCCGCTCACTCATTTTTCGGAAATTGTCCACAGCGCTGGTTACTCGGCTTTGCTAGGATCTCAGTCCAGCGAAGTACGAGGAGTGATGGCGCAGGGCAACGAAGCAAGGGTTTACGTTACCGTGGTCAGCGCCAATGGCTCGCAATGGAATTTTCTGTTTGTCCTTTCTCGACAGACTGAAGGAGATTATCGCGATTGTTGGATGACAGACTCGGTGATGAGGTTGCAGTCCGACAACAAGTCAAACGGCGACCAAATCGCCATATAGCACGACTCGGTCCGTAGTTGAGTGTAGACGGATGCTCCAGCCTCGGTAACCCGTTGTGATGCGATCTCGCTGTTGATCCCAATGTCTAAGGGCGTGCCCGGGCGAAAAGCCTGGGGCGGCGTGCGTGAACCGGTTTGAGCTTGCCGTGTCCGGCCGTGCGTCCATGCCGATCGTATCGCGTGAGGGCCAGAATCAACCCAGATCGATCCAGGTGTCCGGGCGTCGTCCTGCCATCCCGTTTTCGAATTGAAGCTTCCCGCTTTTGGAACAGCCAACGAACCAGACGGGGATACTTGTTAGCGGGATCGCTTGATTTGAAAAATTCTTTCTCTCTCTGAGAAGCGACTCGATTTCTTCGGAGAGCGCAGACTTAGCCGGGTTTGGCATGCGCGATGCCTAGTAAAAAGCTGCAAGAGAAAACAATCAAGACGACTCAGCGTTAAGGAAACAACCAACGAAAATAAAACAAAATGGAAAATACAATCATACTTATACCGTCTCCGACCCAGATCGTGTTGCATTTTAGGCGTGAACCGGAAGTGGTTTTACGACCGGCAAAACGACGTGTTCTCGTCCGAGAAGTAACCAGTCTCCGAAAGGTCGAACGCTCGACCCAGTTAGTTGGGATTAACCGACAGACCGAGCGGATCTACGGTATGGCTAATCTGGTAGCCGTCTTTGTGATGGCGACTGCTTTGATGGCGGCTTTCGGAATCTGTTTAACTTCGTTTGTCGCCCAATGAAGATCACGGTGCAAAACAGATCGAGCGACGACGCTCGAAGTCGCTTGATCAATGCCGGACCGGCGCGCAATTCCTTCGCCATTTTCTCCGAGGCAGCCTAGCCAGGGCCGACTGCCTCGGGAAAATTGACGAATCCACGACGCCAGATGAGCATCAACTGTCGCCTTTCTCAAGGCTTTGGCGTTCTCTGTTTCGCCCATTTCACCTCATCTGGAAGGGTTTCTTTTTTAGCGTTTGGACCAGTCGATTCGGTCACCGGATTTTCAATCACCCTATCGACGTTTGCATCGATTTCGCTAAACCGGCCCGTGACGTTTCCTTCCTGATTGAAGAATGCCTGATCTGCCCTTTTCTATTTCTTCTCGGTCCTCGCTCGACGAGGGTACAGAATCTTGCACAGACTAGGTTCGCGAGCGATGGGGGGGTCGGCTTTGGCAATTTCAACGCTGCAATTTTTGCAGCGGTAAATCTTAAATTTAATAGTTCTGAGCATTCAATTGGAGTGACCTTTCGTGCTTGGCTTCGGGGCGGCGACCCAGTAGTTTATTTAAAGTGGCTCGTCGACCGCCAAAGGCTTCCCCTTCGAAGGATGTAACCTTAGACAAACTGCAGAGCGCTGCAGGCCGTGTGCTAGTCCGCAGCGGATTGCGAGGTGCAACTACGCGAAAAATTGCAGCGGAAGCTGGATTAAGCGAGATGACGTTGTTTCGGCGGTTTGGCACCAAAGAGAGGTTACTCGCTGCGGTTATGGACCAGCTGCTTTTGGAGGAGAGTCGAACTGCTCGTGCGCCGGTCGCGCGAAACCTGAGAGGTGATTTGCGTACGCAGTTACTTGAGTGCGCGAAGGCGCAGGTCACTTTTATCAATCGGAACTTGCCGTTAATTCGCATCTTCGTCGGCGAGCCGGAACATTTCGGGGAGGAGGAGCGAAATATCCTCCGTGAGGTTTTTGCGCCGATGCGCAAGGAGGTGCGTCAAATCCTTGCGCGCTCATCACTAGCTGCGGCTGAAGTTGACCTCGTTGTCCATCTGTTGGCGGCAATCATTTTTGTCCATGTTCTTCGGGTCAGCCGTTCCGAGCGATCGCCTTATTCCGCCCACCAATATATTTCTACCGCTGTCGATATGGTAATGGCTTTCCTGAATCAAAGAAAAGCCATCAAACATCGGTTGCGAAGACCTGCTGCTTCGCACCGGAAGAGCAAGGTTACTCGCAAAGCGCGTCGAAAGCAGACTATGCATGCGCGATCGGCCAGGTGAGGGACATCCATCATCTACCGTTCATCGGGTATCGGCTCCATAGATCGTCCCTCTCCCACGACCTCGCCGGCTACCCATATTTTCGTCGTTTCCAACCGTGATCCTCGGTAGATCAGCTGAGAAATCAATTCTTCAGGATTGCTTGGTAATTCCGACCCGTGCGGAAGTAGGTTCTCGGTATTCCAGAGGGCGCAATCAGCCTCGAAGCCTTTCCGGAGTTGGCCGATTTCCTTTTGTTTTCCCAGAACCGCGGCACCGCCGATAGTTGCGAGGTAAAATAGTTCCGACGGGGAGGAAATTTCGGCGTTTTTGACGTAGCAATAGCGAAGGTTCTGGCCATAGCTTGCCGCTTTCATTACTTCCCAGGGATTAAGCTCTGGTCCTGCGGCAACATCACTAGCTAAACCCACCGTGATCTGATATTTGCGCATTCGATCGTATGCCATCACGCCGCTTCGCAGAAAGAGATTGGAGCTTGGGCAGTGGGCGACCTTGGTCTCCGTTCTTGCCAGCAGGCGATATTCGCGACTCGACAGATAAATCGCGTGTCCCATGATGGTGCGCGGACCGAGTAGTCCAACGCTTTCGTAGACGTGAGTGTAATCTTTCGAGGAAGGGAACAGGCTCTTTACGGCAACGAGTTCCTCACGATTCTCCGCAAGGTGAGTTTGGATGAAGGCGTCTGCCGCTCCGGCGAGCGTGGCAGTCTCACGTAGCAGTCTTTCGGAACAGGTTAACGCGAACCGGGGGCTGAAAGCATAGGCTAACCGCCCGCTATTAGTCTGATGCCATTTTTGGCAGAGTTTCGCGCTCTCATTCAATACACGTTGCGTTAGATTCTTGTGGGGTTTCGGCGCGTACGAATTCAGGTCCATCATCATTTGACCCATCGCGATTCTTAGTCTGCTTGCTTGGGCGGCCTGAAAGCAGATATCGGTGCTTTTCGCATCAACGGTGGTGTAAACGGCTGCTGAGGTGATGCCGTGGCGCTTCAGCTCAGAGAAAAAAAGCGGGGCTTCGGCTTCCGCCTTTTTCGGATTAAAGGCCCGTTCACACGGAAAAATAAACTTCTTGAGCCAAGGCAGTAATTCGTGGCCGCCGCGAGCGACGACAGGGTACTGTGGCAGGTGGCAATGAACGTCGATAAACCCCGGGGTAACTAATTTGCCTTGATAATGTTCCCATCGAATTTCCTCGTCCGAGGGCCGATCCTTCCAATTTCCGACAAAGACTATCCGTCCTGACTCGTTCCAGGTCATGGCGCCGTCGGGGTAAGCCTTCAAGCGGCCCGAATCAGAGGAGGAGAGCAAGAAGGCGCGCAGACCAGTTAGCATGGAAATGACCAATAGCGGATAGCCAATAGCGAATTTGCGCTATCGGCGATCGGCTATTTCGTTCGAGAACGAGGGCCACGACTACCAAGAGAACGTGCGCCCTCCTAATCAGATAGGATCTAAAACTTGAACGTGACGGTCCCTTCAAGGTGGAATGGCCATTCGGCGACAACAGAATCATAGCCGTACGTCTTATTTGGCGGTCCCCAGAGCTTCTGATTCGTCAGATTTAACAGCGCCACCTTCGCTTCGAAGTTATCGCACTTCGTTTTGTAGAAGAAGGTCAGATCCTCTTCGTGTTGAGCCGGGATCCGCACGTAGCCATTGTAACCGAGAAACATGGTGCTGGTGACCGTCTCCCCGAAGATCACACCAAAGGTCCCGTAATCGGTTGGAATCTGGTATTTGGCTAACAGATTGACCGCATGGGCCGGCACACCGGGATCGCGGTAGATGCCATGGCCGAGGGTTGTGCCATTATCTGTTATTACAGTCCCGTTCGGACCTTTCTGCTGTGGAAAGTTGATCGGGAAAGGCTGAGCTACAAAACCAGGTGACCCGTGGAGGAACGAACTAATATAGCTGTATCCGGCGCTCACATAAAAATTACGACTTGGCTGATAATCGGCCTCAATTTCAAAGCCTTTCGCCGTATCTTTGATGAATCCTGCACCAATCGTTGGCTCGTTCCGATTCTGGTAGTAAAGAGCTGCATTAATAAACAGGGTATCCTGAAGGAGCGACGCTTTAGCTCCGAGTTCATACAGGTCGCTATGAATGTGTAACTCACTGGTAACTGGAATAGTCGCGTTTCCATTGCCATCTCCGGCCGGAAATCCGCCGCCGTTCCCAGCGGCATACGCCTGGCTGTAGTTGTAAGTAAAATAGGTGGTCAACCATTTCCATGGCTTGAATACTGGGCTGACATTAAAGTTCGGATCAACGACCGTCGCGCGAGCACCGACCGGACCCGCCGGGTTGACGAAACCTGCCCGGGCGGCTTCGACGTAGAGCGGGTCGTTCACCTTGACAAAGATGATGTCTGCTCGCGCTCCCGCCAGCACCGAGAAATGTTCGCCAAATTCGAACACATGCTCGTAGAATGGCGCGATAGTGAATATCTTGGAGTAGTTGGTGTCGCTGTTAAAGACGCCGGGAGTCGCCGTCCATCCGGGGTGTCCAGGAACCGGCTGCGCCGTGAACGCACTAAAATTAACGTAATGAATAAGATTACGAGAAGCTGCCAAGTTCCAAGCGTTGAGCGGCTCATCGAAGTAATCGTCAAACGCGGTTACTTCCTGGTACTTGATGTCTATGCCCAGGTTGATCTTGTTACCGAGAACAAAAGGTTTCGCCGTTTCCGTGAGCGGAACCTTCCCGTCTTTACCATCCGGCTGATAGCCCTTGGCAACGGTTCCTCCTGATCCGAAGGGTATATCCCAGTTAATGTGTAGCTCAGTTCGGTTCTCAGCCGAAAAGGAAAGGGGGATAATTTCGGAATAAAAAGCGCTATCCTTAGTGTGTCGATCGATCCATTGAACAAAGGTGTTATTTACGATCTGTATGTTGTCATTGATCGTAAATGTCTGGATAGCCTGGCCGCGGAAGCTTCGGCCATAGGAGCTATCTCCCGGTGCGATCAATCGTATGCTGCGACTCAAGCCAACGGTACCCGCCGGAAGAACTAAGTTGCTGCCGCTCTTTACGACTTGCGGAAAAGGCGCGCCAAAAACCGGCGTACTTTGCAGCGACCCTATGACATTCCCGGCAAAATACTGTCCGTTATCGATGAGATTTTGAGTAGGCCGGTTAAATCCATTGTTCTCCGTGTAGGTAGCAAAAAAAAGGTCTGCGTTTAACTCTAGTTTGTATTTATCGCTAGGGATCCAGGTGAGAGCGGCGAATATCGAGTGGGCGTCGTAGACCTGGTTTTCGTAATAGCTGCCGGAATCTTCTCCGGAATAACTGATGCGAAACGCGAGCTTCTCAGGAATAATGGGACCGCCAACGTCGATATTCCATCGATATTGTTCGTACATGCCGACAGTCGCGCTTATCGCCGCCTGCAGTCGATCAAAGTACGGTTGTTTGGTGACAAAATTGAAATACCCTCCGACGTAGTTGGAAGCACCGTAAACCACCCCGGGCGGTCCCTTGACGATGTCTACCGAATCGAAGGCATTGAAATCGATCGGCATCCCGTTTCCATTGCTGGTCAAGCCTTCGCGCATACCGTTGATAAACACGTCGGCGGTTTGTCCGCGGATGCTCGGATTCGATGGGGCGCCGAAGTTTGTTTGGGTAAAGCTGCTCGTGGTGAGCTTAGTAAAGTCGCGCACGCTCCTAACGCTGATATCATCTAGCTGAGCGCGAGAAATAATCGTGACGTTGCGAGGGATATCCATGACGTTCAAATCGAGTCCATATACCGCACTGGTCGGGCGGATTGTGGGGACGATCGCCTCGTTGATCGGAATCTGCGCACCGGTCACCACGATCTCCTGGAGAGTGCCTCCTGAGCTTGTGGTCGAGGTTTGGTCTTGGGCTTGAGTTAACTGACTCAGACCAAAAAATAGGATCAAGCTGGAGAGTGGAATCTCCGCCAATCGTTGGATCATGAATTGAGCTCCTTGTCTAATTTCTCTTAAGGTTTTGGCCGCTGGCTGCAACGCCTGCGGGGTAAAGGCAATCGAGGTCCCGGAGCACCGTTCATGCCAGCTGCTTGCCTTTTATGCTCTGGTTTCCTTGGCTGATTGTTTTGGCCGGGCTATTGCTCATTTCGGCAAAGCGAAAGCCGTCTTACCGATGCGTAAATGGCTTGAGCCGTTGGCTTTTAGAGAAAGAATAACCAAAGCGACGAGCAATATTTTTCACAGAAATGCGCCGCGAATGCGTGAATTCGAGCATTATTCGCTACCGCCATAGGCGGAGTGCACAAATTTCGACAGCCTTTGCCCTGAAATTTGTGCGACGCGAATGAATCCGCGGGCGAGACCTACCGTTGCCGCTTGGTGCAGAGCGTCAACGAGTTTTCTGCCGCCAGGGGATCAGCACCGATTCCAGCCAACGAGAAATTAGATAGGCTGCGGCAGACAGGAGCGCGATGATGACGTTAGCGGCCCAAAGCCGGTCGCCACGATGATCGTTCATTGCCTCGGTGAGGAGATATCCGAGCCCTTGCCGAGAAAAGAAGAACTCGGCAATGACTGCCGCGATGATGCTGCTCGTAAATGCGATTTCATGGGCGGCGACGTAGTAGGGTAGAGCATTCGGCCAGAGCACATACCGGAACCGTTGCCAGCGGGTCGCGTGCAGCGTCTGAAAACGGCCTAGAAGATTTGGATCAACCTCCTCAAAGCCTTTCATGAGGTTGGCAAGCAACGGGTGAAAACAGATCAGGATTACGACCAGGATTCGCGGTGTGGGCGAGTCACCGAAAGTAATTATCAAGAGGCTCGCGACCGAAACGATCGGAAGATTCTTTACGACGATTACCCAAGGAGTGGCCAACGATCGCAACCAACCCAGATAAAGAAAAGAGATAGCTAACAGGATCGCGATGACGTTGGCCAAAAGATAGCCAGCCAGCGCGGTTCCCAAGGTCACTGCAGCGTTATACAGGAGATCTGGCCATTCCTTGACCATGATCAGAACGACGACATGAGGCGGCGGTAGGACGATCGGCGGGAGCTGGCCAATCCAGATCACACCGTACCAAATCGCAGCGGCCGAAGCCAAAAATAGGAGGACGGCCGTGCGCCTATTCATAGATGAGCCGTTCAAACCGCTGCCGCTCGATGTAAAGCCTCCCGGGTTCGTTTTACCAAGCCCAGATAGCTGTCCGACTGTCGGACCTCAAAATCTCGAAGAGTAGGCAAATCGACTCGAATGGTATCGGCGATGGTAGCGGGACGCTGAGACATCACGATGATTCGATCCGACAAAGTGACGGCTTCTTCAACGCTATGAGTGACCAGGATTGCCGTCCTGCGCGCTTCTCGGAGTACGCCGGCGAGCCAATCTACTAACCGTTCCCGGGTAAGTTCGTCGAGAGCTCCGAATGGCTCATCCAGCAGCAGAAGCGAAGGTTGATGCACCAGCGCGCAGGCGATATTCACTCGTTGCTGCATTCCGCCGGAGAGCTGATGGGGAAACTGGTTTAGCGCCTGATCCAGACCGAAGTGACATAGTAACTCTGAAGGTTCAAGCGCCCTTTCCGGTCCCGTAATTTTAACTGTGAGCTGGACGTTTTGCAGGGCAGTTCGTGATGGGACCAGGGCGGGCCGCTGAAATGCTACGCCGATTTCGTGAGCGGCGCAGGCTGCGGCTGGAAGTTTGCCGAAAATCTTGATGGTCCCCGAAGTCGGCTCGTCCAATCCTGCACACAGGCGGAGCAAAGTTGTTTTTCCGCAACCAGACGAACCTATTAAGGAGACAAACTCTCCCTCATGCATAGTCAGGTCGAACGGAGCGATGATCTGCTGTTGCCCGAACGATTTACTAACTGAAGTCGCTTCTACTGCCGGCATACTGTTCCGGCTATTCCGGGATAATCACGCCATACTCAATCATCAGAGCAGCTGAATTGTTCCAAACATCACCGGCCATCCAGAGAGGTGGTTGCCCGTCGTGTCCGAGCACAAGATCTCGCTCGAGTTGGAACCTGCGAAGCACCAAGTCTCGATTCAATGTGGCATCTTTGCCGTAGCGGACGGTGATATCGGCTGTTTCCTCCGGATGATCTAAGTAAAACTGGATCGCTTGCGACAGAGCGTAAACGTATCGCGTGACTAAGCCGGGGTTTTGTTCGGCCAGCGCTTTCTTAACGACCGAAACATCGCAATGTTCGTTCCACCCCAAATCCTTGAACCGAAGCCCGGTCCAATTCTTGTGGCCATCCTGCTCTAGAAATCGCGGTTGATTCTGGACCCAGGCAGCATAGAAATCGACCGCTCCACTGACCAGCGGATCGGCAGTAAATCCGGCACGCATCAATTTCACCTTATCAGACGGCAAATGATACTTTTGGAAAAGGAACCGCGCGTATATCTCGCCATCCGCTTGAATGCCAACCGTCTTGCCCACGACGTCCTCGGGTTTGAGTTGAAGCGCCGAGGGCTGATCGCTGGGAACTGATTTATCCAGCGCGATCCAGTCGTACGGACTGTCCTTCAGTAATGTACAAATAGCGGTGACCTTTGCGCCGGTCGGGCTGGCGATCAACGAGACGACAAAATCACCCCCTGCACTCACTGCAACTTCGAGCGACCCGGCAGCGAGCAAAGTCAGCTGATCCTTTCCCGGACCTCCAGGCACGAGCTCTGCATCGATGCCCATATCCCGGAAATATCCCTTTTCGACCGCGACATACCACAATGCCGATTCATCATTCAGTATCCAAGGCATCCCAATTCGGACCTTGTCGGCGGAAGCCGGTACGCTTGGCCGTTCCGCAGCCGCCTTCTTTAAGAACTCGTTGGAAAAATAGGATTCTGCCGGGATTTTTTGCCGAACTTTGGCCAGAGCATCCTCGTAGGAAAGATTGGCTTGTTGTTTCTGGGAGTCACAGCTGCTCAACCAACCCGCGCCCAGTATGCAGAGAAAGGAAAGATAACACCGCCAAGGAAGTCGCATGTAAGGAGTAGTCAGAAAATGTGTTGGATGTTTAGCAGCATTTGTACCGCCGGATGAATAATAAAGTATTCTTTCTCGTCATTCGATCCTGATTCTGAGGGTTGCACCTGCGCAACGAAGTGTTCGCCTTCGACGGTAGTCAAAAGCAACGCGACGAATTATCGACTGCGCCATCGCCCGATTCGAAGGTGAAAATCAGATGCACAAACAAAGATCTGGAATACAAGTCGCTCTTTCCAGGGCTCTGACCATGCTGATAGAAATAGATTTAGAACGGATTCAGTCCGAGATTGACGAACTGGCCAAAATTTCCGAAGCCCCTCCGCCGGTAGTGACCCGAGTACTTTTCTCAACAGCCGACCGGCAAGCCCGTGCGTTTATCCGGGAGCGCTGTTCGGATCTGGGTCTGGCTCTTCGGGAAGATGCAGTTGGTAACGTTTTCGCTCGCTGGGAGGGTGCAGATCCCGATCTGCCGGCCGTTGCGACGGGATCGCACATCGACGCGATTCCAAATGCCGGAAAGTATGATGGCGTGGTTGGAGTTCTTGGCGCTCTTGGAGCGATTCGTGGATTGAAGCGGGCGGGCTTCGCGCCCAAACGTTCAATCGAGCTTGTGATTTTCACTGCGGAGGAACCGACCCGATTTGGCATCGGCTGTTTAGGCAGCCGATTACTTGGCGGCGTCTTGTCCCCGGAACAGGCTCTCCAGCTGACGGACGCTAATGGCATGCAGTTGGCTGATTGGTTGAAGGAGGTTTACGGTGAACCCGGCGATCTTCACTCCGTTCGGTTAGTTCCTAACTTTTATTCCGCGTTTATAGAGTTGCATATTGAGCAAGGACCACTTCTCGAGCGGCAGCGAATCGATTTGGGTGTCGTAGAACAGATTGCTGCTCCCGCTACGCTCCGCGTGGATTTGAGTGGCGAAGGGGGGCATGCCGGCGCGGTGCTTATGCCAGACCGGCACGATGCGTTGTTGGCGGGAGCAGAAATCGCCTTAGCGGTCGAAAGCGCAGCAAAGGAAAGTGAGAGCCCGGACACGGTCGGAACCACGGGTGTATTTCGGGTTGAACCGGGTGCGGTTAATAGCGTGCCGTACCGTGCCTTGCTCGAGATCGATCTGCGCGACACCAGGCTTTCGACCAGAGATATAGCGCTGCAGCGGATTCGCGAAAACATTGCGGCGATAGTTCATCGTCGGGGCGTGGAAGCACACTTAGTTGTCATCAACCAGGATTCTCCGGCTGTCTGTGATGCGTCTCTCGTACAGGCGGCACTGCACACAGCGGCACGTCTTGGTTTATCCGCCCGCCGCATAGTCAGTCGAGCCTATCATGACTCGCTCTTTATGGCACAGATCTGTCCGATGACGATGCTATTCATTCCGTGCCGCAACGGAATCAGTCATCGTCCGGACGAGTACGCGTCCCCCGAAGCTGTTTACAAAGGTACGTTGGCGTTAGCTCATCTATTAGAGCGCCTTGCCGATGGTTAACGTACAAAATCATTTACGAAAAAGGCTCCATGCGCATTTTTTACGGGTAATTGATTTGCGCCAGATTCCGAGTCCACTCAATAGTAACTTCTGTGCATCAGATTTCTCGTGAGGTAGCGACCTCCTTTTCGTTTGAGCTAAACGGAAAGCTGCGAACCGTCCAAGGCCTTGCTACCAATCTTACTCTCCTGCAGTATTTGCGGAACGAGGGCTTGGTCGGATCCAAGGAAGGCTGCGCAGAAGGGGATTGCGGTGCCTGTTCAGTAGTTGTCCTTGAGTTTTTGCCCGATGGAAAATCGGTTTATCGCGCGATTAATAGTTGTCTGATTCCGTTGCCTTCGCTCGCTGGACGCAAGGTTGTTACGGTAGAAGGCCTGTCATCAGAGAAAGGGGATCTTCACCCGGTGCAGCGCGTCTTAGTCGACCGGCACGGTTCCCAATGCGGCTATTGCACGCCCGGGTTTGTAATGTCCCTATTCGAGGCTTATCACCGCTGTGATCTACGCTCCGCATGGCAGATCGACGATCAGCTTTGCGGTAATCTTTGCCGCTGCACCGGTTACCGTCCGATTCGTGAGGCAGCGCTGGCCGTACTCACTTCAAGGGATCAACCATCCGCTCACATTTCCATAGAGTGTGACCGAGAACGATCGAAATCCGCGATCGAGTACGAATGCGAGAACCACTTATTTTTCCGACCAACCGATCTAAGAGCACTGCTCGAAAAAGTTAAAGAATTTCCTGAAGCGACCCTCTTGGCCGGCGGAACCGAACTCGGGTTGGCCATTACGAAGCGTTTTCAATCTTTTCCGGTGCTGATTTCTATCGAAGCGGTTCCCGAACTGCGCGCGATTGGCTGCAATGAGACTGAATGGCAAATTGGCGCCGCGGTCACGCTGACGGATGTATGGGACCACTTGGGTGCCGAGTTCCCGCCTTTGGCGGAAATGCTTCGCTGGTTTGGCTCTCGCCAAATTCGGAACCGAGCGACGTTAGGAGGCAACTTAGTGACCGCCTCGCCCATCGGCGATTCCGCTCCCGTATTCCTCAGTCTGGACGCTGAAATAGTCATCGCCTCTCTCGAAGGCCAGCGTCGTTTACCACTATCCGAGTTTTTTGTTAGTTATCGAAAAACCGCTCTTCGTGAGGGCGAGATTGTTCAAGAGATCATTTTGCCGCGTTCGCGCCCGGTTTCGGTCGAGAATAGAGCCTGGTGTCAATTTTATAAAGTATCTCGTCGACGGGAGATGGACATCAGCACGGTGGCAAGTTGTTTTCGGATCGAGTTGGATTCAGCAAAGCGAGTCAACCTCGCTCGCATTGCCTACGGTGGAGTTGCGCTAACACCGGTCCGCGCCAAGAAGGTCGAGGAAGCGGTCCTCGGAAAACTCTGGAATGACGAAACAGTACGGATGGTTCTGCCATTACTTCAGTCTTCCTTCGACCCGATTTCCGATGTGCGGGGCAGTGCCGAATATCGGCGTTCGCTCGTGTCAGAGCTCTTTCTGAAATTCTTTGAAGAAACCCAATCCGGATTCCAATTGCTGAAGACGAATGAAGAGTTGGTGTGGCACGCCGATGGCGGCGAACTCTCTCCCCCGCATGAGAGCGCCCATAAGCATGTGTCAGGCCGGGCGCTTTACGTTGACGACGAGATTCCTTTGCGCGAGCACCTGGAGGTCTGGCCGGTTTGTGCGCCGCACGCCCACGCAAAGATTCTGCGACGAGATGCTTCGCGAGCTCGGTTGATGCCCGGAGTGAAAGCCGTTTTGCTGGCAGAAGATATTCCTGGATTGAACGATGTTGGTACCGTTCGACATGATGAGCCGCTTCTAGCGGCCGATGAAGTCTTATATCACGGCCAGCTGGTAGCCTTGATCGTAGGCGAAAGTGAGGATTGGTGTAGGCGGGCGGCTGAGGCGCTACAAATAGAGTACATGCCGTTACCTGCAATTTTGTCCATCGCTGATGCGATTGAGGCGAACTCGTATCATACCGAACCCAACTATATTTGGCGCGGCGATGTTAATCGGGCGATGAGGGAGGCGCCCTTGTGGTTAGAAGGCTCTTTCTTTATCGGCGGCCAAGACCATTTCTATCTGGAAACCCAGGTTGCTTACGCGAAGCCAGGCGAAGACGGATCGGTGTTTGTTCAGTCATCGACCCAGCACCCGTCCGAGATTCAACATATCGTCGGCCACGTTTTAGGTGTTCCTTCAAATCATGTCGTGGTCGAAGCGCCTCGAATGGGTGGTGGATTTGGAGGCAAGGAAACGCAAGGCGCTATCAATGCAGGGTTAGCGGCGTTGGCCGCATTCCACACGGGTCAACCTGTTCGGGTTCGTTGGAACCGTGATCAAGACATGATGATCACTGGAAAGCGCCACCCCTTCCTGGCCAACTTCGAGGTGGGATTCAATCCCCGGGGCGAGATTCTTGCGATTCGAGTGGGCATGGTTTCCGACGGTGGATGGTCGCTCGATCTCTCGACCGCGGTCACCGATCGATCGCTATTTCATTTAGACAATGCCTATTACCTGCCAAATGTGGAGTTTTCCGGACAGGTAGCGAAAACACATGTCGCTTCGAATACCGCATTTCGCGGCTTTGGTGGACCGCAGGGGATGCTGGTGATCGAGGAGATCATCGACAGGATAGCGCGGCGACTTGGACTGCGACCAGAGGTGGTGCGTGAGCGAAACCTGTACCACGGAAGCGGCGAGACTAACACCACGCCTTATGGACAGGATGTCGGGGATAACCGAATTCAACGGGTCTGGCGGGAGCTGATTGCTTCGAGCGAATTCGCGTCCCGTCAAAGAGATATCGATGCGTGGAACCAGCGGCAATCTTCGCGGAAGCGCGGTTTGGCGATTACCCCGGTGAAGTTTGGGATATCGTTCACCGCTACCCAGTTCAATCAGGCGGGCGCACTTGTTCTAATCTACCAGGACGGAAGCGTGCAGGTAAATCATGGCGGGACGGAAATGGGGCAAGGAATTCACACGAACATTCAGACCATTGCTGCTCGGGAACTCGGTCTCACGGCCGATCGAATCCGCGTGATGTCGACGCGGACCGACAAGGTGCCAAACACCTCAGCAACGGCGGCCAGCTCCGGCACGGATCTTAACGGGGCCGCCGTGCGCAATGCCTGTCGCGACCTCGTTGGACGGCTGCGACCGATTGCTCTTGAGTTATTGTCTGAGAGAATCGGTCGACCGGTCGAGCAGATTAGTTTTCGAGAGAATAAGATTTTTGCTGGTCCAGACGAGAGCGTGTTCCTGGATTTCGCTGAGCTGGTCTCAAAGGCTTATTTTCAAAGAGTGAGTTTGGCTGCAACCGGATATTACCGCACTCCCGGGATCAGCTGGGATCGCGCGCTAGGTAAAGGCAGGCCATTTCATTATTATGCGATCGGGGCCGCCGTAACCGAGGTGGAAGTGGACTCGCGGACTGGTGGGTTCCAATTGCTGCGCACGGATATCTTACACGATGTCGGAACCTCAATTAACACCGGGATTAACCGTGGACAGGTCGAAGGCGGCTTTATCCAGGGCCTGGGCTGGTTAACAACCGAGGAATTGGTTTGGGACAAAGACGGTTGCTTGCTAACTCATTCACCAGATACTTACAAAATTCCGGCTATTGGAGATATTCCAAAAGACTTTCGAGTGGCTTTCCTAACCGAGGCCGAGCAGCCCGGGAATATCTATGGCAGCAAAGCCGTCGGCGAACCGCCTCTGATGCTGGCGATCTCTGTGCGTGAAGCGATTCGAGATGCGGTCGCAGCGTTCGGATCTGGCCCTGATCCGGTATTACTGAAATCACCAGCAACAGGTGAAGCTATTTTTATGGCTATACGGGAGCGGAGGGGGCGACCCGATAGTAAGCAGTAAGCAGTAAGCAGTAAGCAGTAAGCAGTAAGCAGTAAGCGGGAGCAGTAAGCCGGGAGCCGGGAGCCGGGAGCCGGGAGCCGGGAGCCGGGAGCCGGGAGCCGGGAGCCGGGAACCTGACACGCCGAAGGCGTTAAAGGACTCAGCCCGGGGTGGAGGCTTTGCGTAACCCCGGGTTACCTAAAAAATGCGTGTCCGCTCTGAAAGAGCGCAAGAAGTCTTCGAAGGAACTTGGTTACGGCAGCAACAATCCGTAGAGGCCGACGCTAGGTAAGAGGATCTAGAAGGGGCGTTCATGCCCTCGATGGAGCCGGTAATTGAGCGCCGTTCTGCCAGATGGTCTTACGCTCTTTCAGAGCGGGCGCGCATTTTTGGGGTTACCCGGGGTTGCGCAAAGCCTCCACCCCGGGCTGAGTCCTCTAACGCCTTCGGCGTACCTGGCGTATCCGACACGCCGGGCGGGTTTGTTGTGACGATCGACAACGCAACGGCATACCCCCGGCTCCCTGCTTACCGCTCACTGCTTTTCAGTCAGCCGCATCGACTTCCCTGACTGGCCGCGCAGCGCCGCGAGAACTTCAGCCATAACGCTAATCGCAATCTCCTCCGGAGAATCGGCGCCTATATCGAAACCGATCGGTGCATGCACCCGCTCTAAGTCGGTCGAGTCAATTCCCTGAAGCTTTAGCTCTTCGTAAACGCGGCGGACTTTTCTCTTACTCCCCATCATTCCGATGTAGCCAAAACCTTCAGCTTTCAACGCAGCCTGCAAAGCGTCACGATCGAGTTGGTAGTTTCGATTCACCAAGATCAGCGCGTCCGAACGCCGCCACGATTGCTCATTGATCCACCTAGCTGGTTCAGGCTCGACCTTTTTTTCGTCGGCCGCTTCAAAACTTTGAACGATCTCCGGCCGATCTTCGATCAAAACCGTTCGAAACCCGCAACTTCGTGCCAAGCGGGCGATGGCGATCGCGCAATGGCCGGCGCCGAAGAGATAAATGGTCTCACTCCGATTCTGTGGTTCGAGCAAAGCTGTGACTTCGCCGCCGCAAATCGCACCGAACGAATCCGGCGACCCTTCGCGCAGAATATAAGTCTTCAATTCCGGCTTACCTGTTTGCAGCGTTGCGAGCGAATCCGCAATGACGAGCGCCTCAAATTTTCCTCCTCCGATCGTACCGCTGATCTCGCCGGAGCCGTAGACGATCATTCGGGTCCCTGCTTGCCTGGGGACCGAGCCCTTCGTTGCGGCCACTGTCACCAATACGCATTCCCTGCCGTTGGCTCTCGCTTCCAGAAGCTCTTCAAGGATGGGTTGGTTCATGCTCACTTACGGTGTCGGCTAGACGTCATTTGCTATTCTTCTCTCGCGACCGTGCCTTCGATCCAACCTTGCGGTGCGTCGGTCGGCACAAATAGCGTATTCTGGTTTTGTCGATGGAACGGTGAAAGATCAATAAGCAGGCAGTGCAGGTTGGGCATCGTCAGACTGATTCGTTCGATTTCTGAACAGTTTTCCAAAGCAGCTTTTCCCATCTCGTAGAGTGAAGCCTGCACCGACGGGCTCTCTTTGGAACCGAAAGCGGACAACATGGCCTCGACGACCCGCGCGTTCGTTGCGCGATAGTCCGCCGGTTTTCCACGATAAATCCACAGGCTAGTGAGACTTGTCGCCAAAAGCCGGTCAGCAGAGTCGGGTAGAGTAGTAAACTCGTCTCGATGAAAATCTGCGAATCTCGAGCCGGCGGATTTGAGAATAATCAGTCCGCGGATCCCTGAGATAATCTCGATGTGATGGCGGGATCGAGTCACGCGGGTCGTAGGTACCATGTTCCCGGCGGCGAAAAAGTTGGTTGGAGAAGGAGTTCCATTCACCGCCATGCGTTCCCAAACCCGTTCTTCTGTTTCAACCTGGACGCCGGTCACTTGCGGATATCTTTCGAGGAAATGGGCTGCGAGCTCGGCTACAAATGGTTCGGTCTCCAAACCCAGCTTCTCGTGAGCCAGCACGTTGATTATATTTTTCATTGTGTCGGTGGCCACGACTTCTCGATTGTCGCCCGCCGTGTAAGAGGCATCGAAAGCCCCTTCCAAGATGACTTTCACTTCCAATTCCTTGAAGGTATGTACGTCATCGGCATGCAGTTTTTTTAAGACGCGAACCTTGGCTTTTCCGTACCGGTTAGAGTGGAGCTTCATGGAACTAGATCAAATGGGGAGCGCGACGAACATAGGATGAATCTCTGTGGCGTATGATTTGCTTGTGCATTGTATCATAGGAAGCTGATCTGCGGTTGGTGAACCGAGCAGGTTGCAAGCCATCAGCTTTTCGACCACTGCCATGGCGAACGTTTGTTACAAGTTAGACGCTGTGAATAATATGGATCACTCGTCCTTTATTCAGCACTTTGGCTCAATCTATGAACATTCGCCTTGGGTAGCTGACGGCGCTTGGCACCAACGCCCATTTGCCTCGGTCGCGGCGCTTCATGCCGCGATGGATTCTGTCATGTTTGCCGCTCCGATTGCGAAACAGATGGCTTTGGTCCGAGCTCACCCCGAATTGGCTGGACGGCTTGCTCGGCTCGGCCAACTTACTGCCGCTTCGCGATCGGAACAAAATCAGGCCGGTTTGGACCAATTGACGCCGGATCAAATCAACAGGATGAACCGGTTCAATGCTGAGTATCTCGCTAAATTCGAATTTCCATTTATCATTTGCGCCCGGCTCAATGATGCGAACTCGATTATCGGTGCGCTGGAAGCACGAATAGGTAATTTTCCAGAAAAGGAGTTTCAAACCGCGTTGCACGAAATCTCAAAGATTGCCAAACTGCGGCTCGCGGATGCCGTGATATGAAGGGAAAGCTTTCTACACACGTCCTCGATATTTCTGTCGGGCGCCCTGGTGCGGGCATTTCCGTACAACTTTGGCGCTTGGACGGCGACGCCAGGAAACTAGTAAGGTCGACGATCACGAATCTTGATGGGCGGACGAATACGCCTCTACTCGATCCCGACGAGATGGTTGCGGGTGAGTACGAACTGGTATTCCAGGTTGGCGGCTACTTCGAGCGAACCGGACGCGAGACCTTTCTTCAGGACATTCCGATCAGATTTCGGATTACTCAGCCTGAAGAATCATACCACGTACCTTTGCTGGTTTCACCGTGGGCCTACAGCACCTACCGAGGCAGTTAAATGGCAATCGTTTCGTGGGAAGATCGGGCCCGCCGCATTGAGCAACGGTTGCAGGAATTAGCCGGCATCACCGACGAACCTGGAATGGTCACTCGGACATTTCTGTCCTCGGCCATGAAAAAGGTAAACGTTCGGGTGAAGGAGTGGATGGAAGAAGCTGGTCTGGAAACTGAGGAAGATTACGCGACCAACTTAATCGGGCGACGAAGCACGGACAGCCATCTGCCGATCTTGCTTATCGGGTCTCATCTAGACACGATTCGGAATGCCGGCCGCTACGATGGGCCGCTCGGCGTGATGTTAGGGATTGAGGTGGCTGATTGGAGCAGAAACGTTAGCCGCCAATTTCCGTTCGAGCTTGCCCTGGTTGCTTTCGGCGATGAAGAAGGAGTTCGGTTCAAAACCGGCTTCATCGGTAGCAGTGCTTTTTGCGGTCTGCTGAGCAATGCCGATCTGGAGGCTGTCGATGCTGAAGGAGTCGCACTTGGCTCTCTACTTTCGGATCGGATTGCTGAACCGGTTCAGCTTCGCCGGCCCACTTTTCCCCTGGAACGCCTCATTGGTTATTTCGAAGCGCACATAGAGCAAGGTCCGGTGCTTGAGCACTTGAACCGCGAACTTGGCGCGGTCACAGCCATCGCCGGACAAGCCCGGCTACGCTGCGTTTGGACTGGCAAGGCATCTCATGCCGGAACGACCCCGATCGACCTCCGGAAAGATGCGTTGGTTGGTGCGGCCGCTTTTGTGCAGGAGGTAGATCGAGTTGCGCGCGAATGGCCGGGTTTAATGGCGACAGTGGGTGAATTGCGCGTTGAGCCAAATGTCAGCAACGTGGTTCCGGCTCGCGTGACTCACTCCCTGGATGTGCGCCATCAAGACAATGGAGCCCGAATAGCTGCCGGGACTAAGCTGCGGGAACTAGCTACCGCCATCGCGGTGGAACACGGGTTAGTCCTAGACTGGCAGTCCTTGCAGGATACTAACTCAACACCGTGTGACCACGGACTGATTACTTCGCTTCGCGCCGCTATTAAAAAAGTGACTGGTGAGGCGGTCGATCTGCCGAGCGGAGCTGGGCATGATGGAGTCATGCTTTCCCGGATCTGCCCTGTGGCAATGCTGTTCGTACGGTGTCGAGATGGTTTGAGCCATCATCCCGACGAATTTGTTGATCTGGCGGACGTGGCTGCGGCTTTGTCGGCCACGGCGGAATTTCTCGACGAATTATCGATTCGCTTAGCACACTCCAAATGAAGCCGTGGGATCTTCTTATTCGCAGCGGCTCGGTTGTTACACCGGAACACGTACTTATCGGGGATGTTGCTGTATCGGGAGAGACAATTGTGGCGATCGGCGCCAATCTGGAAGGTGCCGCCGCGCAGATCGTGGATGGATCTGGCGCGTTCCTTTTTCCCGGCTTCATTGACGCTCATGTGCATTTCAATGAGCCGGGGCGCGCGAACTGGGAAGGGATCTCCTGTGGTTCGCGCTCGCTAGCGGCTGGCGGCGGGACCCTCTATTTCGATATGCCGCTAAACTCCAGTCCACCGACCCTTGACGGTCCCACTCTGCTGCAAAAGCGAGAGATGGCGGAGGCGAAATCGATCACTGATTTCGCGCTGTGGGGAGGATTAACGCCGGTGAATGTGGCCCAGATGGAGGAACTGGCTGACCTCGGTGTAATCGGTTTTAAAGCATTCATGAGCGATAGCGGGATCAGCGATTTTCCGCGAGCGGACGAGAAAACGCTGAAGCAAGGAATGCAGCGAGCTGCCCAAATAGGATTGCCGGTTGCCGTTCACGCCGAAGATCAAGAGCTGACAGCAAAGTTAACCGCAGACCTGCGCGCCGCTGGGAAAACGGCGTGGACGGATTACTTACAATCGCGGCCGGTGGAAGCGGAGTTAATTGCGATTCGAACGGCTCTTGATTTGGCGGGCGAAACCGGCTGTCAGCTCCATATCGTGCATGTCAGTTGTCCGGAAGGAATTGATCTGGTGACTCAGGCTCGCCGCAAAGGCGTCAACGTCTCAGTCGAAACTTGCCCGCACTATTTGCTACTGGCCGACCGAGACTTGGAAAAGCTTGGTGCGCCGGCGAAGTGCGCGCCACCGTTGCGAGACGAGCGATGCCGCTCGGCGCTCTGGAATCACCTGCGAGCGGGAATGATCGACACGCTCGGTTCCGATCACTCGCCGGCGCCGCCCGAAATGAAGGTTTCCACGGACGCCTTTTCGATCTGGGGTGGCATCTCAGGCTGTCAACATGGTCTCGGGTTGGTGTTAGATGAACTATTCAGGGTGGACGGCACCGAGGGGCTCCGCCGTTTCACCGGAATGACCGGGACCAGGGTAGCCGAACGATTTAGAGTTGGCGCGAAAGGAGCAATTGCTCCTGGGTATAGTGCCGATCTGGTGCTTGTCGCTTTCGGCGAGGGTACCGAAATCACCGAGGAGAATCTTCGATACCGGCACAAAATGAGCCCATATGTCGGAAAATTGATCCGAACGCAAGTCCGCCGTACCTGGCTGCGCGGACGACAAATCTACGGCGAAGGTTTGACGGCTGAGCCGAAGCCGAGAGGGCGGATGGTGAGGCCGAATGGTGTAGCCTGATCCTCCTGGCTCAGGTACGCAGGGCTGCACCGATAGTGAAAAGTGATTGGTGAATGGTGGAGGCCTATCGGCAAACCCTCGACAGAAATCTCTCACCCCTTTCTCACTAAACACTAAACACTAATCACCGCTCACCGATCCGAATTCGACCAGAAATTGGCGAGAAGCCGGACTTTCCCCCACATTTGGTACGACTTCCGCTACAGCCAACGAAATGGATCTAGGGCAGAAACTCCAGTTTTATAGGCGGATACGCCGAATGTCGTTGCGCGACGTCGCCGAAAAGGCGGACTGTTCGCCCAGTTTTCTTTCTCAGATTGAACTGGATCGTGTTTCACCTACCGTCAAAAGCCTAAGAAAAATATGCCGTGCGCTTGGCGTGACACCCGCAGATTTTCTTCGAGAAGAGGCCCTCATCGAAGGCCCCGTTGTGATTCCGACGAATCGGGAACGTTGTCCGGTAATTGTCGAATGGAAGAAGGCCAAGCTCCTTCATTTTTTGCCGGCGGAGGCGAGTAGTCCTTTTACGGCCCTTTTGCTTCGCATCGAGCCCGGTGGATCTACGCCACCACGGCATGCAATTTATTCGCTCAAGGAGCTCTGCATCGTCCTAAAGGGAGATTTGCGGTGTCACATCGGGCAGACGGTTTACCCGCTGGCCACCGGTGAAAGTATTTTCTTTGACCTGCTTACCGCGCACTCCTGGTTTAATCCGGGCCAAGATGTCGGAGAAGTTCTGTTAACAAGCCCTAATTCTTTTCACCTGTTCGAACAGGTCGAGAATGATGTGCGTTGGCACGTTACCTGGAAACGCCAGCGCCGATTGCGACGAGGCGAGAAGAAAAGTCCGGAAGTTCAGAAGTTCGAGAGCTCCGGAGGGGAATAACAGAAGCTCACGACGTTCCCTCCTCGAGAATTCTCGCCCATCATCTGCAGCGGTGCCGCTTGGTGATTGGGTATCGGTTTGCTTCGCGCCACAGCGCCGATCCGCCTACGGAACCGGTAATTTGATTCCAAATTCGCGAGCAGCATAGGGGCTACCGGTAGCGTTAACCGAAGCGACCACCGATTTCCAGTCTCCAGAATAACGGCTTTCGAAACGGTGAACCGCGGCGACGTACGAATCGATCATTTGCTGTTTTTCGTTTGGTTGGACGAAACTATATTCCAGGCTGTTCCTGCCCAGTTGCGTCAGCTCAGCCCAGCAAAGGTTAAAATTTTTGACGGCGACGAAGTATTCGTCCGTCATCGTAGAACCCCACATTCCGCGATCGTCGGTATTCAAACAGACCGGAATCCCGAAACGCATAAAGCGCGGAAAAGGATGGTCATCGAAATTTTTTATGTATCCGAGGAGCTTGTTACTGATCAGATTCACCTCGACCAGGTTCTTATTGGCGCGCATCGCTACCATTGTTTCGGGATCCGATAGGAGATTCACGCCGTGGCCGATGCGTTGAGCACCAAGGAAGAGAGTGTCCCGAATATGATGATTCGGTTCGTCGCTTTCCCCGGCGTGAATCGAGAGACTGACCGCCGGATATTTCCCCATCATTTTCCGATAAACGGAAAGGAAACGCGCCGGATACCCCTTCTCGTTGTCTTCCCGCCCGGCCATGTTGATTCCAACCCAGAGGTCGCGATGACGATCGACAAAAGCGTATGCATCTTCCACGCCTTGCTCAGCGGTTGGCGTGAAACGTAGCACGACAGCCTGGAATCGGACCGTAACGCCGGTGGCGACCGCATCTGGCTGACGCAAACGTTCTCGATACAGATCGGCCATCTGATCCACCGAAATCGAATTGCCATCCTTGTCGTGAAATTCGGTAGGTGCTCCCAGCCCGAATACCAGGTTCTGCGTCTCGATGTAGCGCACCCCTTCGGCTCCGAAATGTTTCATGTTTTCGACCAGCAGCTCGATCGTCACCGACGGGCTGTTGAGCATTCCGTGAATCCGGGGCCAGATTTGCTCGAAAAATTTTTCCCGGCCATTCCCCGGTTCGCCCAGCCAAAGCGAGGATAGCCATTTTGCTTTGGTAGCAGCATCGATACTGGCCAAAGGCTCGTATTCCGGTTTGGCGCTTTCGGGTAAACGATCGTATCGCCATTTCGGAATGGTGACGTAGAACATGAGCGGAGAAATGTTGGTGCTTGAATCAAGGATCTTGGTCCGCGTGTAAAAGGTATCGCCGTGCGTTTTCGTCGGGTCGGTCGCTATTCGGTACCACCACTCGGGCCAAACCGCACCATCCTGATGGTTGTGGAGGTCGCCCCCCTTTGGCAGATCGTAAAGAAAACGGTATAACTGTTCATCGTTTGCCGACTGTTTGATCTCCTCAAAACGCGCACTGAAATCGCTTTCTGCGTAGATCGGTGCGCCGGCCAAAGCGGCAAGAAGCAACAGCAGGGTAAGCTGACGGTTCGGCAGGTGACAGAGTCCTGAATTAAACATTGTTCTCTCGAGTGTACTCTTGAATGACCTGGGCGTGGTGCGGGAACGCGTGAATCAGCTGAGCGCGGTCACCGAGCTCAAAATCCGAGAAGTCGAATGCCGGAACGACCGTGCAGCTGACAACTGCATACTCTCCGCCGGTCCGAACGCGTGAGCCTTGCCAAACTCCGGCTGGGACAACCAGGTGCAGAAGCATTCCTTTGTCGTGCTCGGGTCCAAGGACAAATCGCTGCAGTCCGGCCGGTCCAAGCCAAATCATCTCGAGTGGGTCTCCGTGATGAAAGCAGTAGATCTCTTCCGATCGGAGTCGGTGCAAGGCTGAGAAACTTCCCGCGGTGATCAACGCATGTATGAGACTGAAGGCAGCGCGCGAGCCGATCGACCGGTCTGCCGCAATCGAATCGAGCTTTCGCTCTGATATGACCGGCTCGGAGTAAAAAGCGCCCTCGCCTGGAATCGGTTTAAACCCAAATGCTGAAAAACGTTCGGGAACCAAGGTAGATAGTTGCGGCATAACAGATGCTTAAAATGGCTTCTTTTATGGTGTTATCACGGACGACTCGACGATGAGAACAGATTTCATACCGGATCCAACGACGCCAGCCCAATTGAGTGCGGCGATTCGTTTGCTCGTCGCTGATTTTGATGGACGTCCGACCACCCGAGTCGTTGGCACCGGCGGAAGAGCATTCGAATTTTTTCCGACCGCGATTACGGATAACATCCCGCCACTTCAGCCGAGCTTGTCTCACGCGGTCTGCCTGCTGAGTCGCTTTCATCTCGAGCACGTGAGCGAAGCAACACTCGGCGTTGGCGAGGAAGACAGGGGAGCAATGATTATCTCGGATATTTTGCTTTCCCATAACCTCGCACGAACATTGGCGCGTTGGACTCCGTCGGGAGCTCCCGGCGAGATTCGGGTGCCACTGGCTAACGAATATGTGCAGGAGGGAAACGTCGACATTTACTTGAACGGCGTGACCGTAAGCGATCGAATCATCCTCATCGACGATCTAATCAGTACCGGAGGAACGCTTGTCTCGCTGGTTCGAGCGATCAGACAAACTGGGGCGGAGATCCTCGAGATCTTCACAATAGGCGAAAAGAGCGAGAATCACGGTCGAGAACATTTGTTTCGGGAAACCGGGTTCAACGTTAAAACGCTGCTCCACTCCAGCTTGGAAACGAGGGATGGCAAAGTGTTTTCGAAGGTTGACCAAGTGCATTTGGGCCGGATGCCTGAGCCACTGATGGAGGAGGTGGCCAAGGATTTTCCGGCTGGCTTTTGTGTTTCTGGATCAGGAGGAGGCGTCCGTTCGATATAGAGAACAAGTGTACAATATTGATCTGGGTGATCTGTGTATCGGCTTTTTTTTAGCAACTCACTACGTGTAAACAACTTGTCACGAAAACTGCTGCATCACTCCCATGCTCGAACGCCTCTTCTCCCTATCAGAACATCATACTGCTCCGGCACGTGAGATCGTTGCCGGTCTTACCACCTTTGCCGCCATGGCCTATATCCTGGCGGTAAATCCGGCAATTCTTTCACAGGCAGGTATCGACAAAGGCGCGCTGGTTACGGCCACGGCTTTGGCCTCAGCAGTCATGACTATCATCATGGCGCTTGCTACCAACTATCCTATCGCACTCGCTCCCGGCATGGGCGTTAACGCGTTCTTTACCTACACGATTTGTCTAGCCAAAGGAGTGCCGTGGCCGGCTGCGCTCGGATTTGTTTTCTATAGCGGCTTGATTTTCCTGATTTTGTCGGTAACCGGCCTACGTCAAAAACTCATCGAAGCGATTCCCTTGGAACTGAAGCTGGCAATCACCGCAGGCATCGGATTTTTCATCGCATTGATTGGCTTGGAACACGGCGGAGAGATCATCGCCAATCCAGTAACATTCGTTAGCCTCGGCGATCTCACCAAGCTGGGGCCCTGGTTAGTCATCATTGGCATTATTCTCACCGCCATTTTGGTTGCCCGAAAGACGCCTGGCGCCATCGTTCTGGTAATCATTCTGATCACGGTCGTCGGCCTCTTTGTTCCCGCACCTGACGGGTCGGGTACCTTAACGAAACATCCGGACGGGATCTTCAATTGGCCGTCCTCGTTGAGCCCAACCTTTCTCAAACTCGATCTTGGCTATTTTTGGCAACATCTCTTTACTTCGATACCTTTGGTGTTGGCGCTATTGTTCGTCGATCTCTTCGACAACATGGGAACTCTAATCGGGGTTACCAAACGGGCGGGATTATTGGACGAGAAAGGGAACCTACCCAAAGTGGGACGAGCTTTGATGGCGGATGCCTGCGCGGCGATGTTCGGTTCAATCCTGGGTACCTCGACCGTAACCAGCTACATAGAGAGTGCCGCTGGAGTCGAAGCGGGCGGCCGTACCGGGCTAACTTCCATCGTCACTGCAATCTGTTTTCTGTTGGCGCTCTTTCTGACGCCGTTGATCTTGATCATCCCGGAGGCTGCGACTGCTCCCGCGCTGGTTATCGTCGGCGCCTTCATGATGCAGGGATTGGCAGAACTGGACCTTCGCGATTTTACCAAGGCCGCGCCGGCGTTCATGACTATCATTATGATGCCGTTCGCCTTCAGCATCAGCGAAGGGATCGCGTTCGGTCTGCTTACCTACGTCGCGATCAAAGTAGGCACCGGTCGAGGGAAAGAAGTCGGCATCGTGACTTACGTATTAGCCGGGTTGTTTTTGCTCCATTTTCTGTTTGGGAGGTAATGGATTTTCGACGCTCCTTTGCAGGGAGGGATCGCGTCCTCGCGGGCGAGGTGCAGTAGCCTGATGCTCCAGCCTCAGGAACAGGGCGCGGTGATTGCGAGAGGTGAGAAGTCATTAGTGAATGGTGGAGGCCTTTCGCCAATCACGATTCACCTCTCACCGATCACTGACACACTCCCTGAGGCTAGAGCATCAGGCTACTGCGCTGCGGATCGCGCGGACGCGATCCCTCCCCAGGGAACCGATTAGGGTTTCTGCAGATTGAGCCCGCCCTCAATCAAAGTCAGGGTGTACCCTCAGCGTATCGCCGATACGCCGGCGTTCCGGGAGATGATGAATTCGGCGGACCGCTGCGAGGTAGATCTCGATACTCTGGGCGTGCAACTGCGGATAAAGATCGCTCAAAGTCCTCCACTCCCATGTTCCTAATCCTTCCGCCGGGTTCGAAATCGCGATTAGACTCGAGTAGTTCATGTTCAACTGGCGGGCGTATGCCATCTCGGTGGGTACATTCATTGTTACCAGGTCGCCGCCGAGCTGTTTAAACATTCTGATCTCGGCCGCAGTCTCAAATCGCCCGCCAGCCGCTTGAACGATCACGCCTCCTTCATGGACATTCTCTTTCCCGGCAACTCGAGCGGTTTCCTCACCCAGGATCTTTCTCAGGATCGGGTCATCTGCCGGAATATGGCGTGGCAGAATCCTGGCCGCTTCCGGGCCGAGGACTTGAGCGGCAATAGAGCGTTTCCGATCGATATTGAAATCGATAAAATCGTCCGCAATAACCCAGTCGCCCAGCTTGTATGCGGGATTAATGCTGCCGGCTGTTGCACCGCCCAGAACGTCGCTGACGCCCAGATGATGCAGAGTACCCCAAACCGTCAGCAGGGAATCCTGTTCGACGACTCCCGATTGGTCAGTGGAAGAGCCATGGAGCGCGACGTGATAAAAAGGTACTCGTTCGGTTTCTCCGTAATAGATGGATGGAGATAAGCCAAGCGGTGTCTCTAGCGTAAAAGCGGCCGAGACATGAGACGAGGTGGCGAGTGCATGCGCGACGTTTGTACCGCCAACGATGCAAATGTTGGCTTCTGGCGGTTTTATGGGGCTGTAACGTGAGTAGTGAGTAACAGGTAGTGAGTCCATTGTTCGAACAGGAGGTAAAAGCAGGAATTTTGAGTGTAGAACGCATCTCAAATACTGGACTGTGTTTGTCACGCGCTTTCTTGTCCCAGGCTTAACCCTAGACAACGCCGACAACGCCGACAACGCCGACAACGCCGACAACGCCGACAACGCTGACAACGCCGACAACGCCGACAACGCCGACAACGCCGACAACGCCAAACGCCAAACGCGCATTACTCGACCAGCACCTGGTCTTCGGCGGTCCACTCCGGTGAACAACAGGCAAGCAGCACGAGAGGAACGGCCCCGTTATTGGTGATCTTGTGGCGCATTCCCGGCAGAATAATCACAGTGTCGCCCGGGTTCACTTGCTGTTCTTCGCCATCGATCTGCATCAGGCCGGTGCCGCTCAGAATATAATAAAATTCTTCAATGACCCTGTGGAAATGTTCGGTGACCGATTCGCCGGGCGCAATGGTGGCCTCGGCCAGGCTCTGTTTCCGAGCAGATGAGTTCCTGCTAGCTGCGAATTCTCGAATTATAGCTTTATCGGGAGCAACGAAAGCTGGTACTGAATCGCGGTGGATGATTTCCATTGTCAAAAGGGAGTTAGCTTTTTCTATGCCATGCCTTGGTATGTAACCTGCTGAATCCGCAGCCCCATGCTGTTGCGAGTTCTTTCCTTTGTCCTTCTTTTCCAGACGCTTCACGGCGTCAGCGCCGCAGACGAAGCAAATGTCTTTACTCCGCCGACTGCCGACCATCCACTGAAAGTCAAAGTGGTCGTCGTCGCAATGTTCGAGGTCGGAGCGGATACCGGCGATGTTCCGGGCGAATTTCAATTTTGGGTGGAACGACGCAAACTCGATCACATCATCCCTCTGCCTTCAGCATATCATGACGTGCGCACGGACGGGAATGGTTTGATCGGAACCGTCACCGGCGAAGGCACCGCAAAGGCGGCAACGTCAATCATGGCCCTAGGGCTCGACCCACGTTTTGATTTTTCTCAAGCGTACTGGTTAGTCGCTGGGATCGCGGGAATCGATCCGAATCGCGGAACAACAGGTAGCGCTGTTTGGGCCGACTACGTTGTCGATGGAGACTTGGCTCACGAAATCGATAGTCGGGAGATCCCGAAAGATTGGCCGGACGGTTTTACGCCGTTGGGAAAGGCGGTACCGTTTGAGCAGCCGCGTCGCCAATCCATTGGTGAAGTCTACACTTTGAATTCCAGTCTGGTGCACTGGGCTTATGAACTCACTAAGTCAGTGCAATTGGGCGACAACGAAAAGGCGCGAAGCGATCGGGCTCGGTATCGTGGTTTCCCCGCCGCGCTGGCCGGACCACACGTGTTGATCGGCGCTACGCTTTCCAGCAGCACCTATTGGCATGGGAAGCTACTCAACCAATGGGCTCACGACTGGGTCAAATACTGGACCGATGGGAAAGGCGAATACTACACAACAGCAATGGAGGACACTGGAACAATGCAGGCATTGACTAATTTGGGAAAATCGGGCCGCATCGATCTCGGTCGCGTGCTCGTGCTTCGTACGGCCAGCAACTTTGATTCACCGCCGCCTGGAGTCTCCGCTGCCCAGGATTTGAAGGACCAGGAGAGCGGCCATTATTCAGCCTATATCCCGAGCTTGGAAGCGGCTTTCACCGTTGGTAATCGGGTTGCATCTGAATTGATCGATCACTGGGATACCTATTCGGTTCAAGTTCCCAGTTCGGCGCCATCGTCCAGCCCGAAATCCAACTGACTATCATGACTCGCTTTGATGTGCCTCCCTTGGCCAATGTCACTCGCCACTTGGCCGACGTAGCTGCTGAACGATTGCCCCCCGACCTCGTGATCACCGGAGGACGCGTGCTGTCTGTATATACGGATAGAGTACTACCGAATCGCGAGTTGTGGATTAGTCAGGGCCGGATCGCGGCCGTGAAATCCGTTGGAGCATGTCGAGCCTCCGGCGTAGCCCTTTATGATGTTAAAGGGGGGATTTTGGCGCCGGGTCTGGTCGATCCGCATGTTCACATCGAGAGCAGCATGATGACCGCGTGCGCATATGCTGAAGCGGCCTTGCTCAACGGAACAACTACTCTCTTCTGTGATAGTCATGAAATCGGTAACGTGTGCGATCAGGCGGGGATCGAGTGGATGCTCGAAGACGCGCGACAAGCTCCCCTTAACATTTTTCTCACCGTACCAAGTACGATTCCCGCTACTCACCCCGGCTTGGAAACGGCCGGAGGCGATTTAACTCCGGAAAAAATAGGCGCGATTTTCGATCGTTGGCCGGAAGCCGTCGCGCTCGGGGAAAAGATGGATTTTATTCAAGTGGTAGAAGGGGATCTTCGGGCTCACGCAATTCTGGCAGAAGCGTTGCGTCGTGGCCGGCCAGTTTGCGGCCATATTTATGGACGCGCTTTTGTAGCCGCCTACGCTGCTTCGGGAGTAACCGATACGCACGAAGCTATCGATCCAGAGATTGCGGAAGATTTCTTGGAGGGAGGGCTTTGGCTTTTCCTGCGGGGAGGACCTCCGACCACCCCATGGAATAGTCTGCCACAGGCGATCAAAGTTGTGACACACGGAGGTGCAAGTCCGAAACGGGTGTGTGTGTGCACGGATGATCGGGACGCTGACGACCTTTTTCTTTTCGGCTTAGATTGGGTGGTCCGCGAGGCTGTCCAGTGTGGGATGCCATCTACGACTGCCTGGAGCTGTGGATCGCTGCATCCGGCAACTCGTTATGGGCTAGACGGCGAACTTGGTGCTCTTGGACCGTCGCGGCGAGCGGACATCGTGTTATTGAATGACGACCTTCAACCGCAATCCACCTGGTTCGGTGGGAGCTTGGTTGTCGAAGGACGCAAGCCGACCGAGGCCCTGGAACGAGCCTTGGAGAAACGCTATCAGTATCCAAGTCGCGCTTACCGCACGGTGTCAATCCAGGAGACGGTTGCATTGATTCCGACACTCCCGGCGACAGAAGTGAGCGCGAACTTAATTAGTTTGGAGGGCGCGAGCATTCCAACCAAACATGAAGTCGCTAAAATAAAACCGGCGGCAGACTGGCCTACATTGTTGGCGCGGGAGAATTGCTGTTTTCTCACCGTCGTAGAACGTTATGGGAAGAATGGTGGCGTGGCCTTCGGATTGTTGAAAAACTTTGGTTTGAAAGACGCTGCAGTCGCGAGTTCCGTCGGACACGACGCGCACAATATCGTTGTGGCGGGAACCAACGAAACAGACATGCGAACCGCGCTCAAATTCATGAAGGAATCGCAAGGAGGGATTTGCATTGTTCGCGGCGGGAAGATCGTTGCCTCCGTCAGACTACCGATTGCCGGCCTTTTGTCAGATGCTCGAGCCTCTCAGGTCGCCCAAGAAGCAACGTTGCTGAAAAAAGTGTGGAACGATGTTGGTTGTCGACTTCCGTATATGGGATTTAATCTGCTGCCGCTCTCTGTCATCCCGGAAATCCGGCTTACCGACAAAGGATTAGTTTTGTGCCCGGCCATGAAAATAGTACCACTGTTTGAGCCGGCATGAGCTTCCGATGTGCGTTCCTTCTAGTTCTCCTTGGCTCCTTTTGGGTTGACCGGGGCGTCGCGGCCGGATGGCAAAGGATTGGTGTTGTCTCGGCGTTCGATCCTGAACTAAAGGCTGTCGAGGCAGCGATCATCCCGAAGAGAGCTGCAAGCAAAATCGAGGAAATCAATGGAACGCGTTTTCGATTGATCGATCTTTACGGCAAGCATCTCTATTTTTTTCTGTCGGGCGTGAGCATGGTCAATGCAGCACTGACAACGCAAATGGCCATCGACCACTTCCAACTTGATGCGATCATCTTCTCCGGCATTGCGGGCGCAGTGGATCCGAGCCTCCATCCTGGTGATGTAGCGGTACCTGCCCACTGGATTCACCAAATTGAGTCGGATTGGCTGAATCCCGATTCGCACAAACCGGGAAGCTACGTTTTTCCGCAATATTTCCGCCCAAAGTACGGACACTTCGAAATGATTTTTCCTTCGGATGTGGAAGTGGTGAGAAAGGGCGAGGCCAAGAGCCGTGAAGTGCACGCCTTTCCGGCGGATCCCTATCTATTGGACTGCGCAAAGAGCGCCGCGAACCGGGTGCATCTAGTCGATACCAAAGGGGAACACCGCACTGTCTATGTTGGCGGCATTGCTATGAGCGGACCGGTCTTTCTGGACAATCGCGACTTTCGTGAATTTGCTTTCCACACTTGGAAAGTTCGCTTGCACGAGATGGAAGGGACCGCGATCGCTCAAGTCGGATACATCAATCGGGTTCCGGTCTTGATCATCCGTGGGATCAGCGATTTGGCCGGCGGTCAGCGCGGTCCGAATTGGGAGGAAATTTATACACGCCTTGCTTCGAGAAACGCTGCGCTGGTAACGGCAGAGACCTTGAAACAGATGAATGGTCACTAAAATTGGTTTTCTCGTAGAGCGGATCTTATGGCGAAAGAGCTAGTCTATGGAAACACGCGGACATTTGTCGGCGCTCGACATGCGCTGATAAGCCCGGATAGTCACGTTCCGAGCGTGGTGGCCGGTGTCGAAAATGCGACGGTCGTAGTACTGATTTCACCGGCGATGGGTGCCGCTTTCACGCAACTTCTAGTGACGTTCAATCAAGGGGGTCGTGTCTTTTTGCCGGCAGATGAAAACGAGCGATTTCTATTCATTGCGAGCGGCGGCCTGCAGGTAACGGCTTGCGGCAAATTATGCGAGCTGGTTGAAGGCGGTTACGCTTATGTACCCGCTGCCCAATCACTGGAGTTAACTGAAGCCAAAGCAGGGACGATAGTTAATTTTTTTATAAAAAAGTATATTCCACAGCCAGGTACGCCTGAACCGGCATTCGTTGCCGGACGGGAACAAGAGATAGTGAGCCAGCCTTTTTTGGGAGACGAGGCTGCGCGCCTGCAGGTTTTGCTACCTGAAACACTCAGCTTTGATCTTGCAGTGAACATCTTTAATTATCAGCCGGGCGCCCATCTGCCGTTCGTCGAGACCCACATTATGGAGCACGGTCTGTTAATGCTGAATGGCCGGGGCGTTTATCGCTTGGAGGACGCCTGGTACCCGGTTGCCGCCGGTGATTGCATCTGGATGGCGCCTTACTGTCCCCAATGGTTCGTCGCGATGGGCAAATCTCCCACGCGATATTTGTACTACAAGGATGTTAACCGCGCCGCGATCTAGTTAGACCCGTACGGGTAGGGCGAAACAGATCCGGCGAAGGCAGGATCTGTGAGCGTGGAGTGATGGAGTAATGGAGTAATGGAGTACGCCTCGGCGTGGCGGATCCGCGCCGGAATTCTAAATCGCGGCAAACTATTCAAATCGGAGCTTCTCCTTTGCCCGCTTTTGGCAAAGGTCGACCAGCGCCCGCAACAAGGCCGAGGAGTCGTGTCGACGATAAGCGAGGTGGCAGGTGATCTTCGGGACGGGTCGCACCAATCGGTGATACGTGGTTCCACCAATGCAGAGATGCTTAAGAGATTCGATCAACGTGGCAATCGCTATCCCGCAGGCGACCTGCGAGATGGCGCGCGGTCGCGGCGATACTTCATCAATTATTTGGGGACTGAACCCAGCTCGATGGCAGCACCCGATGATCTCGTCATATAACACCGGGTTGGCGGCTCGGGGAAAAAGATCCAGGATTCCTCCCGCAACATTTCCAATGGTACTTCCGGCCGTCTGGCAAGGGGATGACCGGGCGGAAGGACCAGCCCAACTTCCAGAGAGAGCAAGCGCAGGCTGGTTAGCTCAGCATGGGTTGGGGGCAAAAGCGTGAAGGCGCAATCGATCTTGTCCTGGAGCAAATCGTCAAAGAATCCCTGAGAAGTGTTCTGGTGGAAACTGAGCCGAAGATCCGGTCTTTCCAGCCGAAGGGTTCGCAGCGCCGGAGCCAGCACCTCGGTAGCTATATGGCCAGCTTCACCAATTCGGAGGTGACCAATACCGCCGCGGGCTGCGGATTTCGTGGCGTCGGTCAACTGCTCGAGATGCGCGAAGAGGGCTGGGAGACGAGCTACCAGTTCTCGTCCTTCCATTGTCAGGCGGAGCTTTCTCGGTGCGCGGTCAAACAGAGCAATTCCTAGGGCTGCTTCCAGATTCTGGATTTGCCGGCTTAAAGCCGGTTGCGCGACATGCAGGGTCTTGGCGGCGCTTCGATAGCTGCCAGTTCGGGCAATTTCGGCAAAAGAAACTAACTGTCGCAGATCAAAACTATGATAGCGAAATGATGTCATGTGATCGAATTGTGATATTCGAATTATATCATTGCTTTGGATAATTTCTTTTCGTGCAAGCAAAAGAAATTCGTAACAGCGAAAACAGCAAAACAAACCTGAGAGGCCAGCGCGTTATCATCATCGGTGGTACATCCGGACTAGGTTTCGCTACGGCCGAGGCAGCGGCCCAGGAGGGCGCTGCTGTAGTTGTCGCGTCAAGTAGTAGAGCCAAAGTGGATAGCGCCATTGCGCGGCTTCCGGATGGATCGGAGGGTCACGTGCTCGACCTTTCCAATGAGGAGGAAGTACGGGCCTTCTTTGATCGCATCGGCGAATTTGATCACCTGGTGTTCACTGCCGGAGAGGCGTTGCGGCTTGGGATGCTCAATGACACCAGTCTGGAACAAGCGAAACAATTTTTTAACATCCGCTTCTGGGGCGCATTCATCGCTGCGAAATATGGCAGCTGTAAAATAAGGTCCGGCGGATCGATCATCCTCACTAACGGCATCGCGGGACTGCGTCCGGCCAAAGGGTGGACAGTTGCGGCGAGCATCACCGGTGCGGTCGAATCATTAACTCGAGCGTTGGCAATCGAACTGGCGCCCATCCGCGTCAATTTAGTCTGCGCTGGTTTTGTGAAGACTGAATTGTGGAACGGTATGCCAGAGGCGGAACGGAACGAAATGTTCGATCAAGCCGCCCAGAAGTTGCCGGCTGGCCGGGTGGGAGAGGCGGCTGACTTAGCCGAGGCGTATCTCTATCTGATGCGTGAAAGATTTAGCACCGGAGCAGTCATCGTGGTGGATGGCGGTGGCGTCTTAGCCTAGTTCGTCACAGCTTTGCGGGTCTCGAGTCTCCTCGAGCGGGCGAGTGGCTCTGAGTCCCCCATACTCGAACTCGTCGTCGTCCTCGAAATCGCGTTAACGCAGGCCTTGCGCTGCCGGTCAAACGCCATTTGGGATCTTAGTTTCCCACCGTCGTTCGTCGAGGACGAGTACATACGAGTGCGATCCTTTGGTTTCTTGCTGCAACAAGAACCGGTAGACGTTCTCGGGCACTCGCTAGTCGCTGATTGGTCCTTTTCTGTTCCCGTTCGGGCGATCAGGTTTCGCCCCATCGAATCGCGTTCTCGACGACGCGTTTCACGAATCCTTCGTCGAGCGCTTCCCGAGAGAACCTGCGACGATAAAAGAGAGGTCCGAGGATCAAAGCGACGAGTCTCGGTAGGGCGCCGGCTGCGCGACTCCGCACAAATCATAAACCTAAAAAATCTGCGTCTAGTGGGTGAAGCTTACACCCACAAGAACTACCGTTTCATATGAAAACGTTGGAAGTAGCGGTCGTCGCAGGTGTCGGTCCAGGACTGGGAGCATCGTTAGCACGTAAATTTGCTAAAGAAGGTTGCCGGCTCGCATTGCTGGCCAGGTCACCCGATTTTCTGGAGACTTTGGCCGACGAGCTTCGAAGGCGTGGGACGGAAGCCCTCGCAATTCCAACCGACCTCAATGAGGCTGATCAAATCGCTGGAGCGTTCCAACGCATCCGCAAGCAACTCGGCCCGGTTGATCTTCTGGTCAATAATGCCAGTGCGGGTGGCCCTTTTGGGCAGCCTTTCGTCGAGATCGCTCCGGAAAGCTTTATCCGCGGTTGGCAGGTCGGCGTTTTAGGCGCCTTCCTCTGTTCGCAAGCGGTTGTTCCAGACATGCTCAAAAAGGGCGCTGGTTGCATCCTCTTCACCGGCGCGACTTCATCGGTTCGGGGAGCTGCCATCACTTTCAGCAGCGCAAAATTTGCGTTGCGCGGTCTCGCTCAGGCTTTGGCGAGGGAGCTGTGGCCTAAGGGTATACATGTCGCGCATATTGTTATCGATGGTGGGATCCAGGATAGCGAACCTGGAACGGAGGAAGCCCTGGACGCGGAACCGCTCATGAATCCGGCGGCCATCGCAGAAACCTATTGGAGTGTGGCTAAACAGGACCGCTCCGCCTGGACTCTCGAGCTCGATCTTCGCCCGCATCGCGAGAAATTCTTCGAGTGAGCAGACCAAGAGGACCGTTGTTTCTGGATTATCACAGCCAATAAATGTGTGTTGTATAGGCGCGACCCCTCTTTCTGACCTCCACTACCGGCTTTTTCCATTAGACCCTTAGCGAGCCGCGGAACCCCCTAGCCGCGTAGTAAGATTCTGCACCGTTGTGATATACGAAGACGGTGTTGTAGCGACGATCACAAAAAAGGGCTCCGCCGAGTTTTCTAATATCAGCAGGTGTTTTCACCCAGCTCGATGTTTTCGAATCGAAATTTCCAAGTTTCTGCAATTCTCGATATTGTTCTTCCGTTAAAAGCTCAATGCCAATGGAGGCAGCCATATCAACAGCGTTATTTTCCGGTTTATGTTCTTTCCTTGAATCCAGCGCTTCGCGGTCATAACAAAAACTTCTGCGGCCTTGAGGGCTTTCCGGCGAACAATCATAAAAAATGTATTCGCCCGTCTTTTTATCATGGCCAACAACATCCGGTTCACCACCGGTTCCTTCCATTTCATTCAGCGACCACAGCTTTTCAGTATTCGCTTCGAGCTTTGCTTGTACTTTTGCCCATTCGAGACCTTTGTGGCGGTTCATATTTTTCTCAAAGCGGGCCTTCCATGCTTTGAGAAGTTCTTCACGTTGTTCTGGTGAGAATTCCTTTTTCATTTTTATGCGTCTATTTGCCTGAGACAGGTCGAGATTTCGAACGTGTGATTCGCGTCACGACGGGTATTCGCTGATCAGGCGGGGGCGACAGGCGGTGCGAACTGACCACCACCGAATGATCCGCTCGTACGATCGGTCTCCAAAAAGAACACCATGATGTCGTTTGGGTCGACACTTGTTTCGCCAAGCTTTTCAACTAGGGCGGCCACAAGACCTCTTTTCCTATCGGTGTCAGTCCCTGAAGATACCAGCACTTCAATCATCAACATCTGGTCGGTGCGGGGCTTGGGCAGGGCAGGGTAGTATGAGTCGACTCTGAGGTCGCTTGGGTCCAGCGAAAGGAAGCGTTGGAAAAGGTCGTCTTCTGGGTATCCAGCCGACTACGTCGTTGAATCGAAAGGGGGATCACGACGTCTTGGAACCAGCGCTTTCTTGCTTAATTTGCTCCAGCTCTTCCCAGCGACCATACAACTCCACTACTCGTTCCCTGGCAGTTTTTAGTTCTGCTTCCAACGCCGCATAGTTCTTGCCGTGCTTTTGATAAAACTCTGGATCCGCAAACGTCTTTTCCAGGTTTGTTACTTTGTCCTCGGCCTCTAGGATGACCGCTTCGATACTCTCCAGCTCGCGTTCCTCTTTCCACTTCAGTTTCCGTGACCGGTTGGCTATCGGAGGGGCTGGCCTAACACTAGCCGTTGATCCGGCTGGCTTCAGTTGGATGGCTGCCTGTTCTTCAGCACGTTTTTCTAGGTAGTAATCGTAGTTACCGACCGCGTATCGCACCACCGCTTCGCCTTCGAACGCCAGAATCGCGGTCGCCATCCGGTTCAGAAAATAGCGGTCGTGACTGACTACAATGATAGTCCCGGGAAAATCGATGAATGCTTCTTCTAGTAAACGCAGCGTACCCAGATCGAGGTCGTTAGTCGGTTCATCGAGAATCAACACGTTGCCGCCCTGCTTCAGCGTTTTCGCCAGGACCACGCGATTTCGTTCTCCACCGCTGAGGAGTTCTATCTTGGTGTTAATGCGGTCTTCAGTGAAAAGGAATCGACGGAGATACGATCGCAGCGAAAGAGTCTCTTCACCGAGCCGGATATACTCATATCCTTCGCCGACCTCCTGCCAAACCGTTTTCTGATCATCTAGCAACGCCCGGTTTTGATCGACATAGTTAATTTGTACCCGCGCGCCGAGCACGACCTCGCCCTTGGTCGGTTGTAACTGACCAAGAATCACCTTAAGCAGACTGGACTTACCTAGACCGTTAGCGCCAATCACTCCCAGCTTTTCGCCGGGTCTAAGATCCAGGTTGAGATTATCGATCAATTTTCGTCCGGCGATTTCTAAAGTGATCTCTTTCAATTCGATAACGCGTTCGCCCAGTTTCGGGGGTGGGGGAATAATCAATTCCGCTTCTGACTCAGGAGCCGGCTCCTCTTGTCCGGCCATTTCGAAATATCTTTCTACCCGGTCAATCGATTTCGTCCGGCGCGCACTGGGGCTACGACGAATCCATTCCAGTTCCCGCTTCAGAAACTTTTGGCGTTTACGTTCTTGTTGTTCCAAGGCTGCGTGTCGGGCAGCGCGAGCCAGCAAGAAATCCGTGTAATTACCGGTGTAGCGCAGGAATTCTCCGCGGTCTAACTCGACGATCCCGGTAGCAATTTTGTCGAGAAAATAACGATCGTGCGTGACGAAAAGACAGGTGCCCTGATAATGAGCAAGAAAATCTTCTAACCATTCGATAGCGGCAGTATCAAGATGGTTGGTTGGTTCATCGAGCAGCAACAGGTCAGGCTGCGAAATCAGGGCACGACAGAGAGCAACTCGCCGTTGTTCGCCACCGGACAAATCGCGCACCGCCCGGTCGAGCGCCGGAGCATGAAGATGTTCGACTAGCGATTTGATCCGGTGTTCCAGGCTCCAACCGCCCAGATGCTCAATTCTCTCCAGCAAGTGCGCGCTCTCGGCCGAAGCAGGCGGGGCGTGCTCATATTTCTTAAGCAAATCGAGTGTGGTTTGCGCTCCGGCCATGATATTGCCGTGGACGGTGCCACCTTCTTCAAGCGCAAATTGCTGAGGCATATATCCAACCACGAGCTCGCGTCTTCGTGCGACGTCTCCCGTGTCCGGAAGCTGATCACCGGCAAGGATTCTTAGAAAAGTCGATTTACCCGATCCGTTCGGCCCGACCAGACCGAGGCGTTCTCCTTCCTCGATATTCAGGCTAGCGTCGTCCAGCACGGTTTGCGGTCCATACCGTACCATCAGCCGTTTTGCGCTTACCACTGAGATTGGATCCGCCATCGGCTGACTGTGGCACGATGCTGCTCATCTCACTATGGGGATCCTGCCCTCTGTTCTTCGCGTACCCATACCGAACCACGCCGCCAATTCGGACAGCGTTCACGGCAGTCGGGGCAGAAGCGGGCGGATCTCGGTGATGAGGTGGTCTATGCTACCATCTTGAATTGAGCGAAACGGATTGGCAAAAAGTCGTCATCTAGGTTAGCTGATTCATCATTTTATTTTTCAGGAGAACAATAGCGGGTTGGGGATTTTGATCTGAATTCGACCGGCATTCGAGAGGGATGATTTAGGATTTTGAAAGAGGGACGTTTTCTTCAACTGGCAATAGTACTCGGAATCGCCAGTATGATCGGTGCGTCGCTATTGGGCGCCAAAGAAAGCAGGACCTTTATCGCTCCAGACCGCATCAGTCTTTTCACAGTCCCTTTGCGGTGTGGGGCAGCACCGGAGATTGGTTGTGGCCCCATTTCTAAACCGATCCTGTTGCAATTGGAGGGCGACCCTGCCATGACGCAGGCTTGGCTAACCGGTACCGGAACGGTGTTAGCCGTCGTCTGGGCGGGGAACGATGGTCAACAGACACGAACAAAGGCTGTTCAAGCGGTTTTCGAAAAGAGCGGACTAACAGCTACGGAATTGGATGGCAAAGCTCGAGAGGCCGAATTGAACAGTTTTCTTTCGGCCGACCCCTGGTACCGCGGCGAGGAGGTGGACAACTTAAGCAAACAAGAAGCAGCGATCATTGGCGAAGTCATTCATGAGGCGGCGATGGCGATGCGTTTTCACGCCAAGATCAACGACTTTATAGAACTCTTGCACGTTTACCCAACGATGGCTGAGGCGCTCAAGATAGTGGCCATTTCCCGCCGCAAAGATCCGGCAAAACTCGCCTGCTGCGCGGAATAATTTTCCTCGGGTGAGACAATGCGACCGTAGCTGACAGCCAGCGATCTCGCGGTTTCGCTCGCTTTGTCAGGAATTGTCGACTGACCCCTTTTGATCGCTTGGCGATTGTCGAAGCCGGCCTGCGGAGATTCGTGCGTCGCAGCGCTGTTCGCGGAGGAGCGAGGAGGACAGCGGTCTTCCTCACTCCTTTAGCTGCGGGCGGACAGGCAGCGATTCTTAGCGTTAAGAGCCGCAACACCCGTCCGCGTTACCTGACACCTATCCGCCGTTACTATTGCGCATCGGCCGCCGTACGGAATCCGATTTCACCGGAGCGATCCAGGCTCGGAGCCATGAGCAGATATTTGTTGTGATGATTCAGTTGGTAGACAGTCGGCGTGCATGGGAAATAAAAGAGCAAGTGTGGTGCTGCCTGTGGCTCATACGGAGAACTACCTCTTACCACCGCTGCCGCGGTGTGTTGATCGCTGAAGGTATTGGTCCACTGCCATACATTGCCCACCATATCGAGCACACCGAAGGGACTCGCGCCGTTCGGGAATGCCGTTACGTCCGACGGAGGTGTAGTATCGCGGCCGGTATTCACCGGAGGGACATTCGTGGATACAAAAGTATTGCCCCATGGATATAGCCGGCCATCGGTGCCCTGCGCCGCGTACTGCCACTCCCATTCGTTGGGAAGCCGGCGGCCGGCCCAGCGAGCATAGGCTTGGGCGTCCTCCACTGATACCCAAGTAACCGGTTTGTTATCCCACCCTTGTTGGTAATGCGGGTGGACCGGATTCGACCAGTCCCAATCCTGCAGGAAATGGTGTATATCGGCCGGCCGATAGCCGGCCGCGTCCATGAACGCTTGATATTGCAGATTAGTTACCTCGGTCTTGTCTATATAGAACTTGTTGATCGTTATTTGATAACTGTGGGTTAAACTGGGAGTAGATTCCCACGGGTATTGCACATCGACTCCGGGTTCGCCATTTCCTTCGATTTCGGTGCCTGACACGACGAATTGATACTGGGTTCCTGGAATCAAGATCATTCCGGTTGGCGTTTGCGAGTACGGCGTTGTTGGCGGGTTGGCACCAATAGTCTGCGGAAGGACGATGTTAGCTGCAGAATAGCTGCTCAGTGGTTTGGCCGTTAGTCGACACATGGTCGAAAGGAACGCCAGGAGATCGGACGGCCTATCGGCGTGGGTGGTGGCGAGTATCGCCCCGTAGCCGCTGGCTTCGATGGAGAACGCCAGCGTGGCGGTCCCGCCGTTGATCGTCGGGTTCAACTTAACGCCATGCCAGAGGTCGTAGTATTCCACCCCGGCCTGATACGGAACAGAGATCTGGTTGCCGTCCACCTGCGTTGTACCAACATTGACGATGGTCCACAGGATTTGCGAATTGGTTTCGCTTGGCCATTTGCTGGCGTATACCTGACTGTTGTTGATGGTCGGCGTATACGGTTCCCAGTTTTGGCTGACCAGTAGATCCGGAAATTTACGTTCGATTGAGGCGACACATCGTACCGCTTGATCATCGCGGTCGGTCATTTGGTTCCAAATCCCCCATATATTTTCCCAGCTCTCCAGACCGGTGCCATTGAAGAATGCAGCTTGTAGCATCGCAATTTTGCTCTTGGACCATCGGTCATTGACATGAACGGTGAAACGCGGTTCGAACCATTTAGGCAGGCTTACCCCCAGCAAAGTATAAGGGGTTTGCCAGTATCCCCATCCCATGGTGTTCCATTGAATCTCCGCCGCAACCGAAACTGGACCTGTGGGCGGTTGGAAAAAAAATCCAGTCGCGACGCCAAGCTCAGGCTCCAAGGCCAAGGGCCGCTTGTCGATAAGGGAATTCTGGAAGAATTCGTTATCAACGTATCTTTCGGTATCGCCGTTCATTCCGTCCGCGCCGATTTCGGCCATGGTTTTCGGCAATACCTCCGACCAGGCAGCACCCGGATCATGCGTCCCGATGTCCCAAGGATTGTACGGGAACAGGACTTTGACGCCGTTCCTATGGAAATCGGCAATCATCTTTTTGACTCCGTTGGGGAAGCCGGGCATGTCGCGGATCAACTGGTCCTGGTTTCGACTGTCCACACCCATGTTAGGATAGGTTGGCCAAATCAGAATCGAATCAATCCCGCCATACCGAGTACGGACATCATCGAGATATTTGTCTACCGTGTAGGTTCCGGTAGTAACATCATACAAGTAGCGATCATGAGCCATGGCCTGGGGCTGAATCGGATTGTGCTGGGTCCAGTTTAAGGGCGGGTATTCGTAGACCGAATCGTCGTAGGTCAGGAGAGCCGCCTGCTGAGCCCGGTAGGCCTGCATGGCGGCTAACCAAGCCGGCGCGTTAGCCGGCGTATCTGGACCATTAATCTGGATCCAATTCGGGAAGGTGAGGGTGTAGCCAGCGGCGTTAAGGCGGCTGGTGATGGCAGCGCTGATAAACGCTATAAGCAGGCATACGGCGTAAGAGTTTGATCGGAGTAGGGCAGCGAGTGATCGCTTCATATAGCGGGTCTTAGAGTAAGAAAAGCTTCTATCAGCCGGCGCGGATTTGGCGGAAGCGACGCTGATTTGAGGATTTATATTCATAGGGGGAAGGGGGGAAGAAGTTGGAAGTAAGAGAGAACAACGGCGCAAACCATTGCGCAATCGATTGCTCAGTTCTAGCTATTTTTTTGGGTCCGTCAAGAACGATGATTGACATTAACCAAAGATCCATTTATTGAGCAATCGATTGCGCAATGGTTTGCGCTCCTAAAATCGTAGTTTAACCCTAATCCCCTAGATCACAGGTCCGCCTGTACCCCCAATTATATGTGTTTCTTGTCTCTCCGGAGCCGCAGTGCGCTTAGCGTTGCGCTGCTGGCCCTGGTCGTCTCTTTCTCTCCGACCTCGGCTCAAAGCGCGACTAAGCCAAGAGTCGCCCTAATCATGAAATCGTTGGCTAATGAGTTTTTCCAGACCATGGAAAAAGGCGCCCGTGATTATCAGGCTCAACACCCGGATCAATTTGATCTTATCTCGAACGGAATCAAAAATGAAACCGACGTCGGAGCTCAAATCAATTTGGTCAATCAGATGATCGCACAGAATGTCGACGCCATCGTTCTGGCTCCAGCAGATTCGAAAGCGTTGATTTCGGTTTCCAAGAAGGCTAAACAGGCTGGTATCCTCGTCATCAACATCGACAACAAATTCGATGTACCCACACTAGCGCAGGAAAAGGTTAAAATTCCGTTCGTGGGTCCGGATAATCGCAAGGGGGCAGAAGCGGTCGGTGACTATCTGGGGAAACAACTCTCCCCGGGCAGCAAAGTTGCAATAATTGAGGGCCTTCCCGGGGCATTTAACGGGATACAACGGAAACTGGGATTCGAAGATGCCATGAAAGAAGGCAAAATTGATGTGGTAACTTCCCAAGCCGCCGACTGGGAAACAGCCAAAGCGAACCAGGTCACGTCTGCCATCATCACCCAAAACCCGAACATCAACGCAATTCTCGCATGTAACGATAGTATGGCGTTGGGTGCGGTGGCCGCGCTCAAGGCCGCTGGCAAGGAAGCAAGTGTCAAAGTCGTTGGATTCGACAATATTACGGCTGTCCAACAATTGATTAAAGAAGGCAAAATGCTTGCCACAGCCGATCAGCACGGAGATCAACTCGCCGTCTACGGCATTCAGTACGCTTTGGATTCGCTGGCCAAAAAAGGAGCATCGATGGAAGATCGTGAAACCAAGGTGGACCTGATCACCAAAGATGACGTCAAATAACGGCGAATTGCCAGTTTGACTCAAGATCTTCGTGAATTCGGATGACCACACTTCTGCAAACCAGAGGACTAGCCAAGGCCTATGCCGGCCCGGTCCTGTCGGATGTCAATTTCGACCTACGCGCCGGAGAAGTCCACGCGTTGGTCGGGGAGAATGGAGCCGGCAAAAGCACGCTTTGCAATATCCTCGCCGGACTGAGCGCCGCGAATTCGGGCGAGATTTTCCTGGAAGAGAGGCCATACAAGCCAATCAACAAAAAGGCCGCCGAGCATCAAGGTGTGCGGATCGTCCTCCAGGAACTTAGCCTGATCGACAATTTGTCTGTAGCAGAGAATTTGTTTCTCCATCGGCTACCGAATCGAATGGGCTGGATCCAGGGCTCTCGGCTGGCTCGTGCTGCTCGGGCCGCCCTGGATCGAGTGGGCTTGATCGATCTCGATCCGAACGTCTCAGTCCGTCAACTTGGGATCGGGCAAAAGCAGTTAATCGAGATTGCAGCGGGCCTTTCGGAGGAATGCAAGATTCTGATTCTCGATGAACCAACGGCTGCACTCACCGGAGCGGACTCTAAGCGGCTATTCGTCCAGGTGAGAAGATTGCAGGAGGCAGGTGTCGGAATCATTTTTATTTCGCATCACCTCGAAGAAGTTCAGGAAATCGCGGATCGGGTCTCGGTTCTGCGGGATGGCAGGCTTGTCGCCGTTAAGGAACGGGGATCCTATTCAGTCGACGATATTATTCGTTTGATGGTAGGTCGCGACCTCGGCGAGTCCGCGGAACGCCGCAGTCGGTTTGTTTCTGGTCGGGTTTTGCTTCGTGTCGAAAAGCTGAAGGTGCCCCCGGTCGTCCGGGATGTCACTTTTGAAGTTCGAGCCGGGGAGATCTTGGGGTTTGCCGGGCTCATGGGTTCTGGTCGCACCGAAACGATGCGGGCGATTTTCGGAGCCGATCGTCGAGTATCGGGCAGGATTCTCGTGAACGGAAAAGAAGCGCAGATCCATCACCCTGCGGAAGCGGTAAAATGTGGGATTGGTCTTCTGACCGAAGATCGCAAGGCTCAGGGGCTCCTTTTGCCGAGGCCGTTATGGATGAATATCAGTCTTGCACGACTTGGTTATGAAATCGCTCGGTTCGGTTGGATAAACCGGGCCGTGGAAGAAAATGTCGCCGAAAACTGGGTTCGCCGGCTGGCTGTGCGCTGTTCTTCCGCTGAACAGCCTGCGGTTAACCTGAGTGGCGGCAACCAGCAAAAGGTTGTCCTCGCTCGATGGCTCTACCGGGATTGCAATATCCTGATCTGTGATGAGCCGACACGTGGCATCGACGTCGGAGCAAGATTTGAAATCTATCGCCTTCTGGGTGAATTGGCGGCCGCTGGGAAGGCCATTGTTGTGGTTTCCTCAGATCTCCAAGAACTTCTGACCCTCTGCGATCGGATCGCAGTCATGTCTGCCGGAAAATTAGTGACAGAATTTCTCCGAGGAGAGTGGACAGAGGACCAAATCATGTCTGCGGCTTTTAGCGAGTTTACCAAGGCTTCGGCTAACTGATCTCGAACCTCGATCGAAAGAGATTCCTAACAAAATGACTACCATTCCGAAAGTCCTCGCAATTCCGCTGCTTTGGCTAAACGAAACGAACTAGCGATCGACTCAGTATCATTGCACCGAGCGGACCCGCCCATGAGATCGAATACATATCCTTCTTCAACTCAATTGTCCCCGAAGCATCCCCCCAATCCGAAGACAGCGTCCGGCCGTCAGGCACGCGAAATTGTCGAGAACAGTTTAGGGTTGGTGATCGTCCTGGTTTTGCTCATCGCCCTTTTCAGTTTTCAAACCGCGCATTTCTTTTCCGCAACAACATTTGAAGCGATCGCTAACGAGATTCCCACCGCCATCTTCATCGCAATCGGCATGACTTTTGTTTTGATCATTGGCGGGATTGATCTTTCCGTTGGATCAGTTCTCGCGCTGGGTGCCGGGATCCTGGGTGTTGCCATTGTGCAATGGCATTGGCCGCTCTGGGCTGCGATTGGGCTCTGTGTGGTATCTGGCGCACTCTGTGGCTTACTGAACGGTCTTTTGACCATCCGCTTTCGCTTGCCTTCATTCATCGTGACGCTTGGCTTGATGGAAGCGGCTCGGGGAGCGACCTATCTGGTTACAAATTCCCAGACCATGTATATCGGTTCTGCAGTCGAAGCCATCGACAACGTAACGTTATTCGGACTTTCGTCGCCTTTTTTGGTTGCCATCGTTTTTGCGATCATCGCTCAATTCGTTCTGACCGGTAGCGTCTTTGGGCGCTATGCGATTGCGCTCGGAACGAATGAAGAAGCGGTGCGTCTTTCCGGAATCGACACCCGGCCGATCAAACTAGCGGTATTTACGTTGAGTGGTGCGTTGGCAGCGTTTGGCGGGGTTTCCTATTGCGCGCAATTGTCAGCTGCAGATCCGAATGCAGGCAGCGGTTTTGAGCTGGCCGCCATCGCGGCCGTTGTCATAGGTGGTACGAGTTTGATGGGAGGTCGCGGCTCAGTCATTAATTCGCTCTTCGGGGTACTTGTGATCGCGGTATTAGAGACGGGCTTAGCTCAAATCGGAGCGCAGGAATCGGCCAAGCGCATGGTCACGGGAGTCGTAATCATCATCGCGGTGATCGTGGATTTTTATCGGACGCGCCGTGCGGAAGCCAAGTCCCGTGCGGCTGGCTAGATTGGATTTAGATAAGTCTTCGGTTTAGGACGAAGTGAATAGGATTTAAGGAAAAAGCTTGAACATTGATTTGACGGGATCAGATTCAAGCTTTATCCAAGGAACCGTTTGCGCAATCGTTTGCCGAACTTTCCCAGATCTCATCGCTCCAGTGCCACCCCGTCAAATCAAGTCTTCCGGAACGCCCACGATGAAAGATGTTGCTGAGCGGGCGAGCGTGTCAGTGACCACCGTTTCGCATGTGCTGAATAAAACGCGCTTCGTAAATCGCAATTTGGTGCGGCGGGTTGAGAACGCTTTCAGGAGCCTTGGATATCAACCAAACGCCTTGGCGCGGGGATTGCGTCGGAGGGAAACGCGCATGCTTGGGATGGTCGTGCCTGATAATTCAAATCTCTACTTCGCAGAGCTCGCCCGGAGCATTGAGGACGCTTGTTTTGAGTGCGGTTATAGCGTCATACTCTGCAACTCGGACGAAGACGCGGCGAAAGAGAGCGCTTATCTGTCTCTTTTAGCTGAGAAGCGCGTCGACGGAATTGTTTTCGTGGCCTCAGGTAGCGATCGCTCTGGGGTGCAGGCCTTTCTGCAGCATAAGATCCCGATGGTCGTATTGGATAGGGAACTCAAAGGCACGAAATGCGATTCCATCGTCGTAGACAATCGTCATGGCGGACGTCAGGCGACTTTGCATCTAATAAGCGGGAACCACCGGCGGATCGGTTGCATCTGTGGCCCAAAAAATCTTACTTCGGCCAACGAGCGTCTTCAGGGTTACAAGGACGCTATCTCTGAGGCCCGCCTACCGGTCGATCCCGCATTGATCCAAATAGGGAACTTTCATATCCAAGGCGGCTATGCCGCGGTGCAGGCTCTGCTGAACCTTCCAAACCGAATTACAGCCGTTTTCGCTTCGAACGATCTGATGGCTGTCGGCGCATTACGGGGAATCGCAGCTCGCGGCTTGCGGGTACCAGAAGACGTCGCGGTCGTCGGTTTTGACGACATCGCGTTAGCGAAGTACACAGAGCCGCCGTTAACCACCGTCATGCAACCCATTCGTGAGATCGGTAAGTTGGCGACCGAGTTGGTAATGGCGCGAGTAAACGGGGAGCGCAGAGAACCGCAGAGGCATCGATTGAAGACAAGCCTGGTTATTCGCGAATCGTGTGGGATCAAGCTTCCAGCTCCTCATCCACGGCCAAACGCTAAAAAGCGGCAGCTTCGTTCCGTAGGGACTGGATGATACGACCGCTCCTGACATTCTGTGACTTGTTTCGGCATCTGGCATCGTTCGGCGCTTCGCGGATAGCAAAATGATGACGGCCCGGCGGGCAGGGTGAGAAGGAAGGTGAAAGGTAAACGGTGAGAAGCTTTCACCTGAGCAGGCTTTAGGCGCGTCTTTCCATCAGCTGACCGAAGCCAAGGCGATTCCGCCGTCGTAGTTTCGGATCGAAGCTCCGCGAGAGGTTCTTCCGCGGAGCTCGGCTCGGAACGGGTCACACTAACAGAAAGGGCCCGACCCGGTGATCAAGATCAATTCTCATACGTAGCCAGGTGCGGAGAACGTTTGACCTGGCTGGGAAAGAGGACCGCTTTGTCGCCAGGATACGGCGTGTTGAATTCTTTGCTGGCGTACCAGATGGCGCGGTTCAGGAGTTCCGGATCTTGGGAATCGGCTTTTGGCGGCCGAGCGAACATTGCCCCAGACTGTCTTTGCCAGGCCAGTTGAATCTTGCTGGTCGTAGCGGTTATCCCACGCGTGAGATGGTTCAGCGGAATGTTGTTCGGCAGAGCGCTATATGGCGTGTAGTTCGGAGAATTGGTGAAGACCGAACGCATTGGCGGAGTCACCAGGTCGTGTTGGTTCATCGGAGGCAGCCCGAGAATCTGTTCAATGGTCCGGAGCATGCTGACCTGATTGTAGTAGGTGCTGTCTACCGTGCTCCGTTTGACGAACGGGCCGATGACATAACCCTCGGTCCGATGGCCATCCACATGATCTACACCGTCCTGAGCATCGTCTTCCGTGACAAAGATCACGCTATCTTTCCAATAGGGACTGTGACTGATTGCATCCACGACACGGCCGAGCGCCAGATCATTGTCCGCGACCTGAGCAGCCGGTGTCGGGAACCCGACAGAAAGTCCGCTGGTGTGATCGTCGCAAAGCCACAAGTAGACCAGCGTCGGCAAGTTCGCATTGGCGACGTACTGGTTGAACTCCATCAGAAAGATGTCGACCCGGTATTGATCGGGGATCTCGGTGTCGAACGGGGGATAATTAATACAGAGATTGTTTTGAATAATCGGAACATCAGAGACGCCGGGGAACGTACCGAGGGGGCAGTGTAATTTTCCGGTCTTTTTTCCTTCCAGGATCAGCGAATCGTTGTACCAGGAGGTCCAATCACCGTAGAGATTGTTGGGCCCGTTGCCTTCGTAAGCGTATTCTCCGTAAACTCGGAGCGTGCCGCCGTGGTCGACCAGGTTCTGCCAGAGAAAGCCTGATGAAGCGTACGCCAGCGCATCGCCGCCGGCGGAAGGATAGCTCCGGGCATTGGTGTTCAACTCTTTTTCTAAATAATCCGGAGCTAGAGCTTGGTTGAGCCATTGATGGCCGTCCGCCGAGTTCAAGGAAGGCGCGTAGAAGTTGTCGAGCAACACGAATTGCTGCTCCAACGCGTGTGAGTTCGGAGTAACATGCTTGCCGAACTGGGTGAACCTTGGATCGCCGTTTCCGCGTTTTTCATCGCCAACTATCTGATCGTAGGTGCGATTCTCTTTGACGATATAGAACACGTGTTTGATCGGTGAAGCGCCGCCGAGGTGATTAGGGATCGGGATAGAGCCATCTCCCACGACGGGGCTTTCGCTGGTTTGGCCTTTCAGGAACGAATTATTCTGGATGACAGTGTGAGTATAGGCTGCCAATTGCTGAGCATTTGGAATGTCGACTTGAGTAACCACACTGTACGTGCTGATTTCAGCTGGACCCGTTTTGTTGGTCGCCGGATCGGGGCCTTTGGTGAGATCTGGTCCTTTAAGCCCGATGCCGCGTACGTTCGACACCAGGATCTGGCTGTGTACCTTGTCGATGGCAATGAAGCCCGGGTACCAACCGGTGGGGATCAATCCATCCAGCACAGGAGCAGTCGTCAAGTTCCCGGCGTCGAACGCGTAGAGCGCGAGCGCGTTGTTGCCGCCGAGGCTCACGATGAGCCGGCCGTCTTCCAGGAAATTGATATCGTTTGGCTGGCTCCCGTAAACCACGCCCGGAAAGAGCGGGAATGTGTAAACGAGTGTTCCCGTCTTTGTATTGATTGCGCTGATCGTGTCACTGTTGGTGTTCGCGACAAAGAGCACACTGTCATGCAGAACCAGCGCAGTCGGCTCGAAGCCAACTTGCACGGTGTACTTGATCGTTCCTGTTTGAAGATCTACGCCGGAAACTGAGCCCGTGCTGGCGGCGCCGGTCGCCGGGTTCACCAGGATGTTCGTACCGTCAGAAGAATTGGTGGGATCGTTGCCGGTCGGCACCAGCCCTCCTTCGTTTGTCACCCAGACCGTGTTTCCTTCCAATGCTACGCCATAAGGCGCGTTACCGACGAACGGACGCATCTGTTGAAGCACGGTGCCTTTGGCCAGATCGATGATCACAATCGATCCGGTGGCGAACCCGGTATTGCCATCGCCGTTGATGACGACAGCCGTTTTGTGATCGGGCCGAATCGCGATAACCCCGGGACGCCCGAGAAACGTGATTTGGCGGCCCGCGGGGAGGATGACCTGTGAATCAGGCAACACGACGGAATCATCTTTTTGGAGACCAACCTTGGCGTTGGGCGGGACGGGGGACTGATCTGCGTGAAGCGCGGAAGAATAGAGAGCACCAGTAATCAACCACGCAATCAGAAGTTGTCTGCGTCTCCTCCCGGACCATCTTAATGGAGAGAATAACATAAATATTGTATGTTTAACTTTTGGCAGGGGGATCATTTGCCAAGCCCAAGGCAGACCTCCTTGTACCGCCTGGGCAGGCGCCTAATCTCGTGAGACGAATTGCCGGGAACAAGTTTGCCATTGTGAAAATTCCGACACAGAACCACAGATCGCTCACCGTTAGCAAAGTAGTAAGCAACGAACGCGCCGGAATTGGAAAACGGAGATCACAGCGACGCTGTGGCTGATCAAACGTCTGATTAGAAGGTTGCTTGTCACAGGGCTTGTTGCCCAATGAGAGGAAGAACTCGCGCCAAGACCCCACCCATAACGCTTCGCATAGGATGCGGGCGTGGTGTCAAGGCGCAAAGGTAAGGGACTATTCTTGTTAACCTGTGTCGGTCTTGGGTCGAAAGGTCTTTGTGAGCTTTGCGGTCCTATGTGAAGAAAATCGGGCGAGGGGTGAACGGCATCTGCAGGCCGTCGATGCAAAGGAGTAGGAGAATTTTAAAACGCAGCAATGAGGGACGTGTCATTCGATGTCCTTCGAGCTCGAGCCTCTATGCACCATCGCCTGGGCTGGCCATCCCCCGAAGCCGTCAGGGCCGCTTCGATTACTTGCTCGTGGAATCGACCGGGATCTCGGAGCCGCTGCCGGCCGCGGAGCCTCGCCTGGGTCGGCGGACGGTTCTCACCTTTCCGCTGCTGCCGCCTCCGCAGAAGAACTGTTCGCCGCCGTCCGACTCGAGCCCCGACACGCCTACTCCGGGCGGCATCTCGAGACTCTCCAGGACCTCTCCCGTTCGAGGATCGACTCGCCTCAAATCGCTCTCGTCACCTTCCCAGGTGCCGTGCCAGAGCTCTCCGTCGATCCAGGTGACCCCGGTGACGAAGCGGCTGGTCTCGATGATGCGAAGAATGGCCCCGGTTTGGGGATCGACTTGATAAATCTTCCTGTCCTCATACTGCCCCACCCAGAGCGTCCCTTCGGCCCACGCGAGCCCCGAGTGACCGCCGCCGGCGGGCGCCGGGATCGTGGCGAGCACGCGGCCGGTCTTCGGATCGATCTTCTGGATGCGACCCTCGGCGATCTGAAACAGGTGCTGGCCGTCGAAGGCCGTTCCTGCATACGCGGGGACATCAATCGAGCGCATTGTCTTCCCGCTTGCCGGATCCAAAGCGTGCAGCTTGTCTTCGGCCGCAAACCAGACTAGATGACGGTCATACGTGACCCCATTCACGCGGTCGACACCCGGAAAGGGTCCATACTCACGGACGATTTCAGCCGCTGATCGATTCATGCTTCCATTCTAGTCAATCGGTAGTGGAGTGGAGAGTAACAAGGTCGTCGTGAATCCCGGCATAGGCGGGGTCATCCAACGAAGAGCTCGCGCGCGACCAAACGACTCCACCTTACCTGCAGCCGCAAGCGAGTCCAATGCCCGTTGCACGGTGCGCTGGCTGGCTCCAAGCGCAAGCGCCAGAGCCGAGCTCGACCACGACTCACCATCGGCGAGGAATGCGAGCACCGCCGCATGCTGTTCTTCGACGGGCCGCGCCAGTACGACGACCTCGCGTGCGCGGCGTGGCACCAACGCAAACCCTCGCTTCGTCGCGTTCACGCCGGCAAGGGTTCGAAGCACCTTGCGAAGCCGCCCGACTTCAACTCGCAACCGCGCGCGATGCGATTCATCGACGCGCTTCGCTTCGAATGCCCGCGCGAGGAGCGTGGCCCTCGGCACGTCTCCGGGCCACGCTTCACCCAGCGCACGTGCGAGCGCGAACAATACCGGACGCCTTGCGAGCGAGACCACCGTGCGTGCGTCACGTACGACATAACGGCACGCGTCGACGACCAGCGCCTTTGACGCCAGCAACGCTTCAACCTCCTCGAGCAAGAGGAGTCTCTCATCGCCACGAACAATCAGGCGCGCTGCGGGCGTGTTCAGGACGACGGATGCACTTTCGACCTCCGCTGTCAGCGCAGGAATACCTGCGTGGTGCGCGGCGCGCTCGGCCCGAGCGAGCGCAGCCCTCGCCGTTTTCGTCCGAAGGCGTCGCATCGCAATCCCCGCAACGACCAGCTCGTGGGCCGCCCTCGACGCGGGCGGAAAAGGCGCGGGATCGAGCTCGGCCAGCGTACGCTCGGCCTGGTCGAGCCGCCCGATCAGGAGGAGGCGCCGGACCTCGAGATACCGCGCATGCGCGGCGTTCACCCGGTCCCCGTGCTCTTCGAGCGTCGCCCGGGCTGCGTCGAGCGCCTGAGCAGGCCAGCTCAGGTCGCGCGAGACGAGCGCGATCTCGGCCTCGGCGACGACACACCTCGCGCGGGCCACGGCTTCTTTAGGACCGAAAGCGCGCACCGCTCTTCGCAAGAGAGCTTTCGCTCGAACCAGATCGCCGAGCCGCGCCATGGCGATGCCTCGCAGCGCGAGCGCAGGCGCATCGTCGCGCAAGGCGACAAGGTTCAGGGCGCCGAGGGGATCACCCGCCGCGAGCGCATGCGCCGCGGCCGTGATTAGCGAGTCCATCTGAATCCCGCCACACTTGTCACTCCCACTGTTCAATGCCCGATACTAATCTGTCTCACGACCACCAACCAGCACGTATCGAGCTGCGACTAATATATGACCACAATAACCACACCCTTCTCAGGCGGATGCGCTTGCGGCGCGATTCGCTACGAATCCACAGCAGGACCGCTTATGATGGTTCACTGTCACTGTCGAGATTGCCAGCAATCCAGCGGAGGCACGTTTTCGTCTTTCGTCATCGTGCCGACGGAAGCTTTCAAGCTCTTGCAAGGCTCACTACGCTTCCATCCCTCGCCCAGTCAGATGGGTGGCAAGACCCATCGGGGCTTTTGTCCTGAATGCGGATCGCCGATTCAGGCCAAGCCCGACTCGACCCCTCACATTATCGCGATCAGAACTGCGAGCTTGGATGATCCGAGCTGGTTCAATCCGCAAGTAGATGTGTGGACATCAGACGCGCAACCGTGGGACCAAATGAATCCCGCGTTGCCAAAGTTTGAAAAGTATCCTCCGGTTGGAGATTCAGCAGACCCGGCCGCACCTTAACAAGGTAACAATGTCGTTTTCGGCAGAACAGCACACAGCATCTCGAAAACAGTGAAAAAAAGTAACTTTGAGTTGAGTTAACTACAACCTAAACAACACATCAGAAAATAGTATGGTCAAAACAGGTCTAGACACCCATAAGAGAGTCTCCCAAGACGAATGGCTTGAGGAGCGAAAGCATTTACTAACTCAAGAAAAAGAGTTCACTCGGCTTAGGGATCGATTGAGCCAACAGCGAAGGGAACTGCCCTGGGTTAAGGTGGAGAAGAATTATGTCTTTGAAGGACCGCGTGGAAAGGAGACCCTGGCGGATCTCTTCGAAGGAAGAAGCCAACTAGTGGTGTATCACTTCATGTTCGCGCCGGATTGGGAGGAAGGGTGCCGCAGTTGTTCGTTTTGGGCCGACGGTTTCAATGCGATTGGTGTGCATGTTAATCATCGTGATGTCACGATGGTGGCGATCTCGCGCGCTCCGATTGAAAAGCTGAAAGCGTTTAAACGGCGGATGGGTTGGAATTTCAAGTGGCTGTCATCTGGCAACAACGATTTCAACTATGACTATCAGGTGTCGTTTACTCCAGAAGCACTCGAGAGCGAGGTCGAGTACAACTACGCTAAACGCAAGACCGACATGTCGGATTTGCCGGGAGTGAGCGTTTTCTATCAGGACAGCGAAGGCAACATCTTCCACACCTATTCGGCGTATTCTCGGGGTATCGACATACTGAATCCCGCTTACAACTATCTCGATCTAGTGCCCAAGGGCCGTGATGAAGCTGAATTAGAATGGCCGATGGCCTGGCTGCGATATCACGACCAATACGAGGATAAAAGCGGCAACACCAAGAGAGAAGCGCGATGACGACACACATGACCGGGACACGTGAAGAGTGGCTGGGAGCGAGGCTCGAGCTGCTCGAGGCGGAGAAAGAGCTAACCCGGCGCAGCGACGAGCTGGCGCGGCGGCGGCAGGAGCTGCCGTGGGTCCGAGTCGATAAGGAGTATCGATTCGAGACCGAGGAAGGGAGCGTCTCGCTGGCAGACCTCTTCAGAGGGCGCTCGCAGCTCCTCGTCTACCACTACATGTTCGGGCCCAACTACACGGCGGGGTGTGCGACCTGCTCGACGATCGCGGACGGGTTCGACGGCTTCGTCGTCCACCTGGCGAACCACGACGTCACGCTTTCGGCGGTGTCGCGGGCGCCGCTCGCCAAGCTGCAGGCGTACAAGCGGCGGATGGGCTGGAGGTTCCCCTGGGCGTCCTCGCTCGGCAACGACTTCAACTTCGACTTCAACGTCTCGTTCACCGAGGAGCAACAGCGCGAGGGGGGCATCGAATACAACTACCGGCGCGGCGGCCACGCGATGGACGCGACATCGGTCCCGGAGCCCGTCGCCGACAACGCGGCCATGACCGGAACCGACGCGGCCACGTACTCGCGCGAGAGGCCGGGCATGAGCGCGTTTGTGCTCGAGGACGGCGTCGTCTACCACACCTATTCCACCTATGCGCGGGGACTGGACGGCCTCTGGGGCATGTACCAGTGGCTCGACCGTGCCCCTAAAGGACGCAATGAGACAGAGACAGGCGTCTGGTGGCGCCGCCATGACGAGTATGACAAGCGCTGAGCAAGTTGTGGGTGTCGTTGGCGCAACCGGGCGAGGGGAGATCTCACGACGAATGTTTTCCGAGCGAGCCTTCTTCGGCGTCTCAGCGCTGCTCTTCGCCGCCAGCGCGGCGGTGACGATCGTCTGGTGCGCGTCCATGTCGGCGATGGGTGAGATGCCGATGCCCGGCGGCTGGACGATGTCGATGGCATGGATGCGGATGCCCGGACAGACGTGGCCCGGCGTCGCGGCGTCGTTCCTCGGCATGTGGGTCGTGATGATGGTAGCGATGATGCTGCCATCCTTGGTGCCAATGCTGTGGCGCTACCGCGAGGCCGTCGGCAGGACAGGCGAGACGCGCCTGGGTCTGCTGACCGCGCTGGTGGTCGCGGGATATTTCTTCGTGTGGACCGCATTCGGAATGGCCGCCTTTCCCCTGGGCGTCGCGTTGGCGGCGGTCGAGATGCAGCTGCCGGCGCTGGCGCGCGCAGTTCCGATCGCGATCGGTGCGGTCGTCCTGATCGCCGGCGCCCTCCAGTTCACCGCGTGGAAGGCACATCACCTTGCCTGCTGCCGGGAGGCACCGGGGCGCGGCCGTACGTTGCCGCCGGACACCGGAACAGCTTGGCGACACGGCCTGCGCCTTGGCCTGCACTGTAGCTGCTGCTGTGCCGGCCTGACGGCGATTCTCCTCGTCATCGGTGTCATGGACTTGCGCACGATGGCTGTCGTAGCGGCAGCCATCACCGTCGAACGTCTCGCACCGGCCGGTGAGCGCCTCGCGCGAGCCATCGGAGTCGTCATCGTCGGGTCCGGGTTGTTCCTGATCGCGCGAGCAGCCGGGCTCGGATGACGCATCCCGCGTGGTGCGCCTGAACTTCGCCCACCGTGCGAGCCTGGGATCATAAGGCCGCAATTAGCAAGTCTTTGATTGCTCTGGTTGGACGCGGGTTCGCCGACCGGTCGGACATCGCCTTGCAACGTTTCAACCTCCAGTCTTGGTCTGAGATCGGATAACGGATGCCCAAATAGCAGCCCCAGTTTCTTCTTCGAAGAGATATATCGCTGGAGGCGCCGCTGCGTGGTCACGCTCACTCGATCAAGAGTACGATTTGGTAGGCTGTACCGCCATCACCCTGACCTCGTCAGTCATAATCAGCCCTTCTTCGCAGACCAAAGCGATTCCACCGTCGAGCAGCGCTATGTCGGGATCGTTATAGCGAATCAATTCAGTTCCATTGATCGAACCGATGAACCTGTCTCCGTTCACTTCGAGGTTAAAATCGAACCGCTGCGACCAGTTCCACTTGTACGGAATCTCTGCCAACACCTGGACTCCATCGTAGTTTCGGACCAGTTGCAACACCTGATTCGGTCCAAGGAGGAGGGCATAATATCGGGTCAGACCTTGGACCCGGGCGGCTAGCCCGAAGGACTTGGCTGGATCTGAGATGATCGCAGCATGCACCGTGTAATTCTGCCAGTCGCGTGATCCTTGAATGAATAAGCCGGTGCCGCGGTTCTGGGATAAATGGAAGGCGGATGCCCATCGTGTACCCACGTGATCAACCGCATTGATCCAAGCTCGCAGCCACATTTTCCCGCTGTTATCCGGACGTCGAAACACTGTGGTAGGAGTTCCAGACCAATCGATGTAGTCGATATACAACTGGCCATTGGCGGTGCTGTCCGAACTAACCTCGAGCCCAAACTGGGCGACGGATGCGCCGTTCAGATCCTCAATTTGCCATTGGAAATCTTGGGCGATACCGGGATTGAGCGTTAACGCGGATCCGTGGTGATAGTAAAGTTCGTCGTTAGTTCCATAGTAGGCGACGAACGGGGCGACCCGAACCGGTGCAGAATTGTCGACGCCGGCGATAAGCCGTCCTTTAACGATATTGCCTGTGTAAAGCGTTGGGCATGCCATTAGCGAGTAGTGACTGGCATCTTTTGAATCAGGCGGGATGAAGGTCGGAGTGGAGATCCTGACCGGTTCGTCGCCCGGCAAAAATTTGAAATCAAGGACGAGGCAACGTTTATCGGTAGAGGTTTCGGGGTCGCGTCCTCCTTCGCTAAAGCTACGGAGGACAAGCGTGGTGCCCACCCCAGGGGTGCCCGGCTCAACCTGGAATCCTTGGAGTGAGCCCGGGAGCGCGAAATGAAAACGGGCGCCATCTTTCGGTATCGGTACGGGCGGCGCTTGTCCTAGCTGGTGTGCCACTCGGCAAATCTCGTAGGTCTCACGGACTGCGTCAGTGATACAACGGCCGCCGTCGGCCGTAGAAAGATAAAGCCGGTCAGCAACGGGTGTCCGGAGCTTTGGGTCGATGGCAGACAAACCGTTTTTTATCCCCATGAGACAACCGACATTGCCAGAGTTACAGTCGGTGTCCCAACCGGCTGTGTTAGCGACCATGAGAGCACGGCTAAAGTCGTCCTCAGAGTAAAGTAGGCTGAGAATGATGATGGCGTGATTCGGTATGGTGTGACAGTTCCCTGGGAATTTATCGTATCCGTATTTTTGCTCGATCCGGTCCCGGGTCACCTGCCAATTTCCATCTGTCCGATACCAATTGCGGATATCGTTGACCAGCTGTGTGATTAGGCAATCCGGAGGAAGATAGGAGAGCCCGGTCTCCATGAGCTGATCGATCCGTTGTTCGGTGAACGCTTGTGCTTCCATTGCTGCCACAAGTTGAGCGGCATATATCGCTTCACCGTCATGACTCACCGAGGCCGCTTTTCGGGCCAGTGCTACCGCCAGCGCAGGGTTACCAGGAGCAACCAACGCCCAGCCGTCGATAAAGATTTGGGCGCCGATCTGTTCCGCCACGGTTTTGCCGTTGGTAGCAATGGCGCCGCTCATCGGCGCCGGAATTCCGTTCTTCAATCGGAGAAACGCGGTGTGCTCCGTTGAATTCCCTATGCCGCCCCACCAGAGAATACTTCGGTCTTCGACGATGTAATTCAGCCACGTTAATCCTATTTGCGCCGGTGTTAGGTCCGCGGTACCTCCGTGATCGGGTAAGGCGCGTAGGAAGGTGAATGTGCCCGATATATCATCATCGGCGACTATCAAAGGCACACCGAACCGCTCGTGCACATAATCCCAGATTTCGCCTAGTTCTGATAAAATCCGGTGATGGGTCCAGCCTTCAAAAGGGCGCCCCAGATAAACACCAATGATTTTGCCGAGCACACCGGCATAGACGCGTTCGAGGTAATCGGTGGGAGTAGACATCATTTTTTCTATCCTCTTGTTTGAAACTGACATAAGGCGCTTAAATCCAGATCCCGAAGATGAAACGATCCGCGGATTACACAGATTTGAGTCCCTTCTTAAGGCAACCTTCGTGGGTAACTGATAACGATAGAGTTGGCCTAGAGGGTGAGGGTTGCTCAAGGAATTCACGAAATCTGTGTAATTTGTGGATCGTATGCATTTCAGGAATCTGCGGTTCAGCCTTTCACCGAGCCAGTCGCCATGCCTTGGATGAAGCGGCGTTGCATTAGCAGGAATAAACCAACGGCCGGAGCGACGATGAGGATCGCGGCGGCCATGATCTCGCCCCAATCGCTGCTGTATTGGCCGCCGAGCGTATAGAAGCGCACCACGGCGGTTTGTTGATCGTGGCTCTGCAGGAACGTCGACGAGATCAGGAATTCGTTCCAGATGTTGAGGCCTGAAATCAAAGCCACCGTCAGAATACCGGGAGAGACCAGCGGCAGAAGCACATTGTAAAAGACCTGCCAACGGTTAGCGCCGTCGATGACGGCCGCTTCCTCGAGTTCCTTGGGGATCGCCAGAAAGTAAGTGCGCAGCAGAAAGATGGCGAACGGGCTGAAGACCGCGGTATAGACGAAGGATAAGGCGAACACATTGTCGATTAGTCCGAGATGCGCAAAGCCGAAATAGAGCGGGAAAAGATAGAGCTGGATCGGCAGTGTCGTCGTGCCGAGCAGATAGGCGCTGATCCAGCGCACTCCGGGCACGGTCCGACGCGCCAGCGCATAAGCCGCCATTGAGCAAGTCGAGCAAATCAGTATGACAGCCAAACCGGTCGTCTCTGCGCTATTCAGCAACGACCGCCCCAATTGGGCGTCCGTCCAGGCGCGCGAGAAATTGCTCCATTGCAGAACGCTTGGTAGGGCGAGTGGATTGGCAACGATCTCCGTGCTTTTCTTTAGCGAGCTGATGATCATTAAGGAGAGCGGAAACAATGCGATGACGGCCGCGACCGCCAGAATGAAGTAAGAAATGAAGATCGTGCCGCGCCCGAGAGTCTGGTTCATTAGATCCCTTCTCTCTGTTGAATTCGCACGTAGAAAAATGTCGCGATCAGGCCGAAGAAGCTAATCACCAGGGCAACGGCGGCGGCCGGCCCCATGGTGTAATTGTAGAACGCGTATCGATACGATAACGTCGAGAGCACTTCACTGGCATAGGCGGGGCCGCCTTGGGTCAGGACATAGACGAAATCGAACGCGAGGAACGACCAGATGATCGTCATGATCATCATCAGCGTGATCGTCGGCCGGATCGCTGGAATTAGCACATAGCGCATCAATTGGAAAAAGCTGGCGCCGTCGATCACCGCCGCCTCGATCTGGGCGCGGTCGACCTGCCGAAAGGCAGCGAAGAAAATCACCGCGAGAAAACCCCACCAATGCCAGAGATCGACCGATGCCACAGCATAGAGAGAGGTCGGCGGCTGAGTGAGCGGATCGGCGAGAGTAATTCCATAAAATTTGACCCAGCCGACGAGGCCTGATTCCGGATTGTAGATCATGCCCTGCCAGACGCGCGCGACGACGACCGTGGCGATAATGACCGGCAGGAAATAGACGACCTGGAAAAACGTGCGTCCACGCCGCGCCACCAACAGCAGCGAGGCGGCGCCGAGGCCCATCGCGATCGGGATAGTGAGGAAGATCACCGTCCATTTGATGTTGTTGAAAAGCGCTGAAAAGAAAACGGGATCGGCGAAAATCGTGCGGAAATTGTCCAGACCGACAAAAGCCGGCGCGGAGGCTCCGTCCCATTCGAAGAAGGCCATCGCGATGGTAAGAAGCCCCGGGATTAAAATGATCGCCACATTGATGGCGAGCGCGGGCAACAGAAATGGTAGCGGCGAATCAGCGAGACGAGTGACCCAACCGGGTAGGGCGCCAAAACGTCGAGGTACAGCCACGGTGATCTGTTTCAGCGCGCCGCGGGAGGCGGCACCTTGCCCTCAGCCAATTCCTTCGCGAAGATTTCTTGCATCTTCGCCAGATAATCGGCGGTCGAAACCTGCCCCAGCCAAACCTGTTCGATGCCGTGGATGAGATAGTCCTCGGTCGCCGGCGGCCAGAAAGTCCAGGTCGTGTAACCGTAGTTTCCTTGCGCAACCGCTTTGGAAAACGCCGTGAAGGTCGCCGCGAAGATAGGCGATACGTTCTTGCTGAGTTTGGCTTCATCAGTTGAGGTCAGAGGCAGGTTCCAGTCGCCCGGCCAGTCCTTGCTGATGCGGTCATAAAACGCGTCGGAATAGAGATAGTCGAGAAAGGCGGCCGCCGCGTCGGGATTTGCCGAATCCTTATTGATCGACATCGTACTGCCGGTGCCGATCGCGTAAATTGGATAGGGCAAACCGTCCCGCAGGGTGGGGAATGGGGCGACGCCCAGTTCTTGGCCAGTCTCTTTGAATGCGGCTACCATATTATCGAATGAGAACGTGCCGTTCGGGGCCATGCCTGCTTCCCCCTTGGCAAGGAGATGCGCTTGCTGATCGCCAGTGAGGGAGAAATAATTTTTGCCGAACCATCCCTTCTGGTACCAGTTCTTGAGTACATCGATCGCTTGCGCGAAGACCGGATCCGTCCATGGAATCTCGCCTTTTAGCGCCTTATAGATATTCTCCGGTCCGGCGCAATGATTGAGTACGACCGTGACATGCCATTCATTTGCGGCGCGCCAATCTCCGTTTCCCACTGAGAACGGAGTGATGTTCTTGGCCATCAGCGCTTCCCCGATGGTGTTTAGTTCTGCCATCGTTTTGGGCGGAGCCCAGCCATTCTTGTCGAACAAAGTCTTGTTGTAATAAAGCACCATCGTTTCGAACGTGCGCGGCAATGCGTAGTTGTGGCCATTGTATTCACCGGTCCTGAGCACAGGAGTCAGGATGCGTTTGTCCAGATTGTATTTCTTGATGTAGTCGTCCAGCGGCAGCAGATGGCCGGATTGCACCAGCGCCAAGGTTGTGCTGGGCCCGGGGGTCATCACAATATCGGGACCCTTGCCCGAGATCACGGCCATGCGAATCTTTTTGTCGCCGGTTCCGCCGGCCAGAACGTCGAGTGTGAGCGGTGTTGTCGGATGCGCCGCATTAAACGGCGCAACCAAGTCTTTCTGCATGATTCGTTGCTGGTCCGGGTTTCCGCCGCGCTGATACCACAGCGTGATCGGCCCATCGGCCCGGGCGATCGTCGATAGGGTGGTAGCGGCAGTCAGTGCGGCGACGAGCGCCGTAAAACGTCCTCCTCTTTCGTTCATCGTTTTCATTTCGTTTATCGGTTTTTTCTTGATAGGGACGAGCTCCTGCTCGTCCGGGCTTATCCCCAATTCGTTTTCCCCGTCGCGATCCCATCAGACGAGCAGGAGCTCGTCGCTACGCTAGGCAGATTGACGTTTTACGACTTCGAACGGCATCTGGCGCAGTCGCCCGGAGGCGTCATGCGGCAATTCATTGAGCCTTTCGAGCACCATGTCCGCGGCGACTCGCCCCAATTCGTATTGAAACTGGTTGATGGTAGAAAGCGGTGGGGTGACGAAGCGGGCGGCGAAAATATCGTCAAAACCCATCAATGCGATGTCCTCTGGAATGGTCAGCTCAGCTTCCCGGACGGCGGTCATCGCGCCGAGCGCCATCAGATCATTACCGGCAAATATGGCTGTCGGGTGCGCGCCGGCGGCAAGGATATCTTTGGTTGCGCGGTAGCCACTCTCTTCATTGAAATCGCCGTGGCTCACCAGTTGCGGTTTGAGGCCAACTTCGTCGAGTGCTTGTAGATAGCCGCTGATCCGAACCCGCTCCGGTCCGCCGGTGCCGGCGATCATCGCAACGCGACGGTGGCCGCGCTCGATGAGGTATTGGGTAGCGGCTTTTGCGCCGTTCACGTTATCGACAAAGAGATTATCGAGGGGCCAGGGTCCGACTTTCTTCGGATTGGCTTCGATCCGAACCACGGCGATCTTCCGTTCGAGGAGTGGACGCAAATCGCGTGCTGTGACGTGAAAGAATACGCCGATCACACCGTCCACTCTTCCTTCAAGAAGGCGCTCCAGGCACTTCCGTTCTTTAGCTGGAAGTCCATCGGTGTTGTAGATCAGCACGTCGTAACCGCGCACTTCCGCACTCTTCTGCGCGCCGCGCTCCAGGGCGGGGTAAAAAGGGTTGGTAATGTCCGGGACGATACAGGCGATAGTTTTGGTCTGCCGGGTGCGCAGACTTTGGGCCACTCGATTTGGGACATAGCCTAGCCTCTTGGCAGCCCGGAATACTTTGCGCTGTGTAACGCGTGGCACCGATGCGTCACTGATCCCATTGAGAACCAAGGAGACAGTCGCTTGAGAAACCTGGGCGAGTTTAGCGATATCTTTCTGGGTGGGACGAGCGCTAATGAGGGGGGACGACATCACTAATACGAATTACTGATACGTATTAGTGCGTATGTCAAGCGAACGAATGCCGATCGAGTCTCAAGTTCCGATCGGTGTGCCGCGTCCTTCATCCCAAACGAGCTAGGAATTGATTGCTGGTGATTACTTGGTGGGTCGGGTCGGCCAGCTCGAACCGCACCTTGTGTGGACCAAGTGTGAGGCCCACTGATATCTGCCCGGAGTCGAAACAGGAGAGCCTCTATCATCAAGGCTCTCCTGCTGCTTGACTAACAGTTAGCCAGCATTAGCCAAGATCACATCATGACATCGAGCGCAGTGGTCTGAAGCCCGCGCGCACCTCTTCTGAAAGGAGTTTCGGCTGCTCCCACGCGGCGAAGTGAGCGCCTCTGTCGAGCTTGTGGTAATGGATGAGTTTGGGATACGCCCGCTCTGCCCAACTCCGCGGGGCCGTATAGATCTCTTCGGGACAGGCAGTGACAGCTACGGGGATACCCACGTGCTTGGGGGCAAAAAAGGCAAGCTTGTTTTCCCAGTAGAGACGGGCCGAGGAAACCCCCGTGTTCGTCAACCAGTAGAGCGTGATGTTGTCGAGGATATCGTCTCGTGTGATCGCGCCGAAGGTCTCTCCGGCAAAAAGCTTTGCGATGTGATCGTAACTTTGCGCATCGTGATCGATCATCCACGCTGCCAGGCCGACAGGTGAATCAACAATCCCGTAAAGCGTCTGCGGGCGGTTTGCCATCTCCACGGCGTAGCCCAGGCCGTGCTTATAGAAGAAGGCGAGCTGATCGAATGCGTGTCTCTCCTCGGCGGAGAGACCTGATGGCGCCGGCGCGCCGGTAAAAGCCGCCCCGTTAACGTCGTCTGGAACCACGCCAGCCATGTTGGTGTGAATGCCGAGCAACTCCGGAGCCGCTTGGACACCCATCAGGTCCACGATCACCGAGCCCCAATCGCCGCCTTGCGCCACAAATTTCGTGTATCCAATGCGCTTCATGAGCGTGACCCAGGCAGTTGCAATGCGCTCGGGGCCCCATCCAGTAGCCGTCGGCTTGCCTGAAAACCCGTACCCGGGCATCGATGGAATCACCAAGTGGAATGCATCCGATGCGCTCGCACCGTGTGCCGTGGGATTGGTCAGTGGATCGATAATCTTCAGCTGTTCGATCACCGAGCCGGGCCATCCGTGCGTCACGATGAGCGGCAAGGCATTTTCATGTTTCGAACGGACGTGAATGAAATGAATGTCCAACCCATCGATCTCGGTAATGAAATTCGGTAAGGAGTTCAGTTTCGCCTCCACCTTCCGCCAGTCGTAATCCGTCCCCCAATAGCGCGCGAGTGCCTGAGTCGCCGCGAGCTGCACGCCTTGCGTTGCATCCGCTACCAGTTCCCGTTCAGGCCACTTTGTCGCATTGATGCGCCTGCGCAATTCGGTAAGTTCAGCTTCAGGAAAATTCACGTGAAACGGACGAATAGCATCTGCCTGCTCGCTGCCTCGTTGTGTAGCACTTGTTTGGGTCATGGGGTCCTCCTTTTGAGTAGTTTTACATTTTGGTTTGTACTGCTCCTGTGTGGGCTGGTGCGGTTGTCAACTGCGGCCAAAAGGTCTTTTGGCAGCGCACATAATAACACCATTGGACCGCCTTGCTCAAATCAGAGTCTTTGCGTGATCTATGAATACTGAGACCGCTTCTCGGTCTGTTTCATCACCGCGAATGTGTTCACCACTGAGTGTACCGGGACATGCGTTACGTTGTGGACCTGAGACATCCGTTACAAGCCCCTTGCGGTGGCGATGGTTCGAATTGAGGGGGCAAGAGAAGACATATATCCAGTCGTCGAGGCCGTGGGAATGTGGGAATCCCGAAGGGATTTCCAAAGAGTGTGGGAAGGGTGGGAAGCCGGCTTCATGGCTTTCCATGCTTTCCATACTCTGTCATTTCCATGGCCTGCTTTTCGCTCGGCATATGCTGGATAAACCGATATGCCGCCACACAGTGTAATGTGCCGCACTCTCCGAGATGCTCATCGGTACTCATCTCTTGTCATTGAGTGCATTGGCGATTTATCACTCGTCGTGAAAGTCGTAGCGAGCCAACTGGCGAAGATCACTTGCCCAACAAGCCGGTGATACATCCAGAACACGGTCCAGAGGCAATCCACATTCCTCCGGCCCCGGATGCCAGCGCCTCAACCCTGCCGGCCGCGCTCCTGTGCAGGTTGCGGTGCGCACTGTAATCGTCAGGTTAATGAGTAATTGCTTGAGGAAGCCTTTTTTTAAACCGTGCACCCCGGCTGCGATACGCGGCTCATGGGGGGAATATAAATTAGCGCAGGTGCCAGGGTTTAGAGATCAGGGAGCAGCAATCAGGGATCGCAAAATTCATACTTGACACCGATAGAAAATCCACAACCATATGGTTGTGGATAGATTGGGTACAACATTTGCGGCTTTGTCTGATCCCACCCGTAGGGCGATGATCGAACGACTCTCACAAGGGCCTGCCTCTGTGCATGGATTGACGGAACCGTTTGCACTCTCGCAGCAGATGATTTCAAAACATATTGCCTACCTGGTGCGGGCGCGGATTGTGATCAAGACGAAGCGTGGACGAGAGAGTGTGTGCACGCTTAGGCCCGAGGCCATAAAGACAGTCAGCGACTGGGCGATTAGCTATCGCCGATTCTGGGAAGAGAGTTTCGACAAGCTGGATGCGGTTGTGAATGAAATGAAGAAAGCGGAGATCAAACATGACAAAAAACACGGTTAACGAGACAGAGCGGATGGTTGTAACAAGAGTTTTTGATGCCCCACGCGAATTGGTTTGGAAGGCGTGGACAGACCCGAAATATGTGATGCAGTGGTGGGGGCCGAAGGGTTTTACTGCGCCTGTTTGCAAGATGGATTTTCGTGTAGGAGGGAAATTTCTCTGCTGCATGAGAGCGCCGGATGGGCAGGAGTTCTGGAATGGTGGTGAATACCACGAGATTGTTCTGCACGAGAAGATTGTTTCCTCCATGTACTTTTCCGATCCGCAGGGAAACAAGGTTGAGCCTGCGCACTATGGAATAGAACATGAGGCCATTGACGGTGCGCACGACGTGATTATTTTTGAGGATCTTGGAAACGGCCAGACGAAACTCACCTTAATTGGAAATGAAACCATGGAGAACGCAAAAAATAGCGGTCAGGTAGAGGGCTGGAACCAGATACTCGATAAATTTGCTGCAGTTGTTGCCGGGCTAGCGCAGGCGAAATAAGAAGTTGAAGTTTTGATGATCGTCATGCGCGAGATACTGAACGTAAAGCAAACGCAGGTCCATCCCCGCCACCCCAACCAAGGGTGGCGGCGGAGGCTTAGTTCAAAAGCGCTTCTCGCCACTTGGCCGAATAGTCGCCTTTCCGGACAAGTGACCCTAGGCTCGACTGTTGCCTTCAGGCCGAGTCACTCATCGGCAAACTCAGACCACTCGCCGTGCAGCTCTAAAACGAAGCTCTTCCGCATTGAGTTCTCCGATCTCCATGTCTCGAAAGAAGACTCTATAAAACCCTGGTGTGATCAACTCGAATGCCAACTCTTCGAAGCGGAATACCTCGCTGATGAAGACTCTATTTTTGTGCCAGCTGATGTCGCCGCTATTGTTTACCCGTCGCAGAAGGAGACCCTTCAGGTACGTGAACTCCGGCAACTTGCGCGGTAGTCGGACGGAGCTTGGGTGGTAGAGACTTGCTGGGACATGATTGTTCAGGCCCTCATGCGGGCGCTCGTTATTGAACACGTAGCGAAAGTTATCGAAGCGGCTCTGCTGTGCGCGAAGGGATGCCGCAGGCGGTTTCGTCGTGTCCTCCTTCAGCGTGCGATGCATCCGCTCATGGCGACCGTTTTGTTGCGGTCGGCCTGCTTGAATGCGCTCATGTACGATTCCGAGCTTCATCCAGCCGAGCGAGAGCTTGGACAACCCCAGTAGCCCCGTGCCCGCAAACGGTGCGCCGTTGTCGGTCCTGATCCTTGCTGGCACTCCATACTCTCGCATAGCTGCTTCGCAGATTGCTCGGACTTGGCTGAGGTCCATACGCGAGACGATCTGGCAACGGATCAAATAACGGCTATGCGCGTCGGTGATGGTGAACGGATCGCAGCGCTTGCCGTCGCCGGTGGCGAAGTAGCCTTTGAAATCCATGCACCATAGCTGATTCGGACCCGTGACCTGAGAGAACGGCTCAGAGCACGGCGTGGTGCGTTTTCTCTTCTTCTGGGGACTGGTCAAGCCTGCACGGCTCAAGATGTTGCCGAAGGTACTAGCTGCAGGCCACACCACGTCTGGCTGTAGCATCTCCAGCCTTGCCTTGAGCTTCCGCGCGCCCCAGGACGGATGCTTGGCCCGAAGCGCAAAGATCGCGTTCTCGACCGGCTCTAGCGTCGCGTGGGAACAACCATGCGGGCGGCGGCTGCGATCTACGAGTCCTTCCGGCCCCGTCTCGTTGTAGCGGTTGATCCAGCGGTAGCCGGTTGGGCGGGAGATTCCATACTCACGGCACAGGTCCGCTACGGACATCTCCTCTTTCTGATAACTCGACAAAAACTGAAGACGTTGATCCATGATCCGACTCTCTTTCCAGGGCATACATCATCGTCGTGCGTGCCCAAATACCGAGTATCCGTAGCCGTCGCGCTTCGCTGTAAACCATGTCTCCGGTCTGTTTTGTAACGGAAGTGCTAAGTGCGCCACAACGGCATCCAAATTCGCGCTGTCGGATAGCGTTTACCAATGTCCAAACGCAAACATTCCGGATAGCTGCAGGTTTACGGCGCATCTGGAAGTTGGGACCTCAGGTCGTGGTGGAGCTACAATGATCTTGCCGGGCGAAACGGAAGCGGGCTCTGCCCGGACGCAACCCATGCTGAGGGATACTCCGGTGGGCTCATCGAGACGATGAGCGGAGCGCGGCGGTTTCGTTTCCGCGCTTCTAAAACAACCCACATCGGATCGGTAGACCCTGATGCCTTGAAAATATCCGCCCGAAGGGCGGAATGCTCACTAGCGGAGAGCGCCCTCTCTCCATTTCAGGCGCTGAACCAACACAGAATTACTAGTCTCCCGTGACCGTTCAAGCGAGGGTATCAAACAGCCTATGAGTGTACATGTCTACGGGGTGAATCACGTTGCCATCGAAGTAAACGACATCGAGAAAGCCAAGGCGTTTTACCAGGAGGTCTTTAATCTCGAATTACAGAACGGTGGCGAGGGCGATGCATTCTTCAAAGTGGGAGAACATCAGTTCCTCGCAATGTTTGAAGTAGAAAAGCTATCGTCACCGGACGGCCGACACTTCGGCTTGATCGTTCGCGACGAAACGCAGTTAGCAGAAGTTCGGGAGAAAGTTACCAAAAAATACGGGCTAAAGCTCATCCCACCTTTTCGGTGTGTTTTCCGCGATCCGTTTGGAAACCGAATCGATGTGGTGGATCTCCACGATGAATCGCTAGTCTGGTTATTGCCCTACCAGGAAGTTCAAAAAGCAGGGATTCGTTTCAGCTGACGGCGCGCTGGGAACAGATTTCAGGGCTCGCCGCCGTAAGTTGCATCCATTTCCCCATTGCAATCGCCAGCGACTGAAGAGAGACTTTTGGCATGGTTACCCACCCCAAGGTCATCGCTCCGATCAACGAACAGATCGGGTATGAATTCACCGCGATGCTGCAGTATTACGCCATCGCTGCGCATTTTGGGGCCGAAGCGTTACCTGAACTAGCCGGCCATTTCCAAAAGCAAGCGGAGGAGGAAAAGGAACACGCGTTGCGTTTTATCCAATTTCTCGTCGATGCCGGCGCCCGCGTGAACATTCCTGCAGTGCCGGCTCCTCAAGCACAGTTCAAAACCGCCGAAGATGCGGTGAAATTATCGCTTGAGCAGGAAGAGCGAGTCTCCGAGCAAATCAATGCCCTGGTGTCCCTGGCCAAAGCCGAATCGGATTATACCACCGACAATTTTCTCCAGTGGTTCGTGAAGGAACAGTTGGAGGAAGTTGCTTCCATGGATCAGTTGTTACGAGTTGTTCAGCGGGCCGGCGAAGGCAATCTCCTGCGTGTGGAAGAGTATCTGGCGCGCGAGAAGGGCCACGCGACTGCTTTGCCACAGGCAGAATGATCGGGAATACTCCTTTGGGAGTAAAAGGCCGCCTTCCCTCGTTTTGAGCTTTTGTAGGCGTGCTCGCGTCTCTCAAACTTGCGTCTCTAACCAGAGAGACACATGCCAGAAAAAATCGTCGACTTATCCGCGAGCCTTCGCGGGAACGTGATAACTCCCGCCTCCAGCGAATATGACGTCGCCCGCAAAGTGTACAATGGAATGATTGATCGCCATCCCGACGCAATCGTCCGCTGCGCGAACGTGGCCGACGTACGGACTGTGGTGAATTTTGCCAGAAAGGAAGGGCTCAGAGTTGCGGTGCGTGGTGGCGGGCACAACGGTGCCGGACTGGCCGTGTGTGATCAGGGAATCGTAATTGACCTTTCTTCGATGAAAGGGGTGCGAGTTGATCCCGCCACAAATACCGTGCGAGCGGAGGCTGGGTGTACCCAGGCAGATCTCAATCATGCGGCTGCTAGTTTCGGATTGGCGGTCCCTGCTGGTGTCGTTTCTACCACCGGCATTGCCGGGCTAACCTTAGGTGGTGGAACGGGCTACCTCACCCGGAAATTTGGTTTGGCCCTCGACAATCTGTTGGAAGTCGATGTGGTGTTGGCCGATGGCAGCTTTGTTTCGGCAAATGCCAAAGCGAATGCGGATCTTTTCTGGGCCATCCGAGGTGGCGGCGGAAACTTCGGCATCGTTACTTCGTTTCTCTTTCGTGGACACCCGATTGATCAAGTTTACGCCGGTCCCATGCTTTGGGAGATGGAGCATGCGCGCGAGCTTTTAGAGTGGTACCGAGAATTTGCCCCAGAGCTACCGGACGAGCTGTACGGATTTTTCGCCTTCTTGAAGGTGCCCCCTGGTCCCCCTTTTCCGGAGGAGCTCCATGCTAAGACAATGTGCGGAATCGTCTGGGCTTACTGCGGTCCGCTCGACAAGGTCGAAGAGGCGTTTCGCCCAATTAGAAAGTTCCGATCACCGAAATTTGAGCTTACGGGCCCGATGCCTTACGTGGCATTACAGAGCATGTTCGATGCTATCTATCCGCCGGGCGATCAGTGGTATTGGAGAGGTGACTTCTTGGCTCAAATTCCGGATGCGGCGATCGACGAGCATATTAAGTTTGGGGAGCGATTACCCACCCTGAAGTCGACTATGCACTTTTATCCGGTCGACGGTTTTGCCGGTCGGGTCGACCGTCACGAGACCGCCTTTAGCTACCGTGATGCCAAGTGGTCGATGGTTATTGTGGGGGTAGATCCGGATCCTGCCAACGCCGACAAAATAACCGCCTGGACGAAAGATTATTGGGCGGCCGTACATCCCTACAGCATGGGCGGCGCTTATGTGAATTTCATGATGGACGAAGGAAGCGACCGGATCAAAGCCACCTATCGCGACAACTATCAGCGCCTGTTAGAAATTAAGCGCAAGTACGACCCGTGTAACTTTTTCCGGATCAACCAGAACATCAAACCCGATTAACTCCTCTTTCGAAAGAACAGTATGAGTGCACAATCCCTTGGCTTCCGCTGTGTCAAAGTCATCGCTCTATCAGTAGTTGATCTGGAGCGCGCGAAGAAATTCTATGGCGAGACATTAGGTTTACCGCCGGCTTATGAAGAGAATGAACAGGTTGGCTATACGGTTGGCGACACTATCTTGATGCTGAAAGCCGACTGGGATCAGGCTCCCACCAAGACACCAAATCCTCGAGTAACCGTCCAAACCGATGACGCTCGCGAAACGGAAAAAGACCTTCGTTCCCGCGGAGTGGCGATTTCGGATCCGGTGGAGATGTACGATAAAATCCATTATGTCGGGAGTTTCTTGGACACAGAGGGAAACAAGCTCTGGTTTTGTTCGTAGTGCTCTAGCTTGGATCGACTCCTGAGCGGACTAAGGCAATGATTTGGTGAGTCCAGAGCGCCTCGATGGCCCGAAGTCTTGAAATTGGGGTGACGAAATAGTTGTCGATCAGGGCTTGTTCGTTCTAGTACGTTGCCCGGCCGCCAGTCAGATCAAATGTAAATCCTGTTGTGAAGCTGCAACTAGGAGAAACGATGAATTCCACCATAGCTACAAATTCTTCGAGCGATCCGCAGCGCTGCATCGGAATTTTTTCGGTCATGTATTGCACCTGCTCTAACGGCATCGCCTCCACCATTGGCGTTCTAATGACCGCAGGCGCCAAGGCATTTACAGTCACTCCAGTGCCTGCCACCTCTTTGCCCTGGACCTTCGTCATTCCGATGACAGCAGCCTTCGAAGCCGAGTAAGCCAGCATGCCGGCGTTTCCTTCCTTGCCAGCGATGGAAGCAATGTGAAGCACTCGTCCGTAACCGCGTTCGAGCATTCGCGGTAAGGCTGCTCTGGAGGTGTGATAGCAGCCGAAGAAGTTGAGTCGGAAAACCTCCTCCACGTCGGCGGGGTCGGTATCCTGGCACTTCAGGTTGGTTCGACCCGTGATCCCGGCGCTGTTTATCAGAACGTCAGTTTGTGAGAAACCCTGGAACACCCGGTCGACATCTTCCCATCGAGTGACATCGCCAGGCACCGGGACGAAGTGTTCTCCGAGGGCGCCTCGTAGTTCTTCCAGTGCGGGCTGGTTAATATCGATGCCGTAAACGGTCGCGCCTAGTTGCGCAAAGCGAGCACAAACTGCGCGGCCGAGCCCTGAAGCCGCACCGGTAATGACGATGTGCTGTGTTAGCCAATTCTGGTGCATTTTTTCAAACATAGACGGATTCACCGACGTTCATCGATTTTTCTCTTTGTTTACTGTGCAAATAATGGCTTGTCCGAATTGCCGTGGCGTTTTAGTACCTTTGTTGGAGGAACTCCGTTTTGTCTTGTTGTTTGCGGGATTAATCCCCCCAAACAGACCAGCGGAGCTAGCCGATGACGAAGCACGTTGAGGCAGCGGGCGATTCTACGACTAAGGAGCTGACCATCTTGCAGTTGCTGCTGGGTGATTATCATCCCCGCGACTTCACCATCTCTCTTTGGGACGGCAGTCAGTGGCCGGCGGAGACCAACTCACCTCGTTTTACGCTGATCCTTAAGCATCCTCATACGTTGCGGCGGATGTTGCAGAGCGGCCGGGCCGATCTCTCTATTTCCGAGGCCTATATCTATGGCGATCTTGATCTCGAGGGAGACCTTGAAGCGGCGATGCCTGTGGCTCACCGTCTGACGAGCCGCCACTTGCCTGCTTCGACGGCGCTGCGGATCGGCTGGAACTTGTTCCGCATACCGGCTGATAGCCAATCGGGACGAAATGGGCGAAAGCCTGCCAAGCTATCCGGCGAACTTCACTCGATCGGCCGGGACCGGAAGGCCGTGAATTTCCACTACAATGTGTCGAACGATTTCTATGCGCTATGGCTCGACCAGCGGATGGTTTATTCTTGCGCCTATTTTCAAACTGCCGACGAAGACCTAGACACGGCGCAGGCGCGCAAACTTGACTACTTGTGCCGCAAGCTACGACTTCGCCCCGGCGAGCGCCTCCTCGACATTGGCTGCGGCTGGGGTGGGCTGGTCATTCACGCGGCCCAGCATTACCGAGTCAATGCCGTTGGTATCACGCTCAGCCAAAACCAAGCTATGCTGGCTAACGAGCGAATCGCGCGCGCCGGTCTGCGCGACCGCTGCCGGGTAGAAGTACGCGATTACCGTGAGTTGAACGAAACAAACGGCTTCGACAAGTTGGTGAGTGTCGGGATGTTCGAGCACGTGGGCGAGAGCCGGCTGCCAGGGTACTTTCAACAGGCATGGCGACTGTTGCGACCAGGTGGAGTTTTCCTCAACCATGGCATCGCCTCGCGCCTGAACGAGCCATGGCCCAAAGGCCCGAATTTTATCAGTCGCTACGTGTTTCCGGATGGCGAGCTGGTGCCGATCAGCGCGACGCTGCGCTGCGCGGAAGAGGCGGGCTTCGAAGTGCGGGACGTGGAAAGTCTGCGAGAGCACTACGCGCTTACTCTGCGTCACTGGGCCCGCCGTCTGGAACTTCATCGTGATCAGGTGCTGCAAGTGGTCGACGAACCGACCTATCGCGTTTGGCGGCTCTTCCTGCCCGGATCAGCGTATGGGTTCGCTGCGGGACCGTTGAATATTTACCAAGCCTTGCTGCTTAAGCCTGATGAAGGCCGGAGCGGTCTGCCGCTGACTCGTAGCGATTGGTACCTGTGAGTCGCGCGGGCACGCGGCCGTTTTTGTCATTTGTCAATTGATGACCGGCCGGGAGCGTTCCAGTAGTAGTGCCACCCCATCGTTCGACCGCAGCGTTCCGAACGCAAGGCCGAGATTTTCGGTTAGACGTCCGCTACAGAAGATGTCAGCTATTCCTTGATTGCCACTGCGGATCAACGCGGCTGCTTGCAGAGCGAGCGCTATTTTCTCCACGAACCAGCGAGCACCAAATTCTGGGTTGTTTTCCACTCGTTTTGTCGAGAGGAGGGATCCAACAAAACGATCGTAAATTGAATTAACTCCCGTCGCTGACGCGATCTCCTGATGCAGAGCCTCTACGGTGCTGGGATCCTTTTGCATCGCCCTCAGGACGTCCAGGCACTGGACATTGCCCGCCCCCTCCCAGAGCGAATTCAGCGGAGCATCTCGGTACAAGCGGGGAAGAGGGGATTCTTCGACGTAGCCGTTTCCACCCAAACACTCCAAGGCCTCAGCTACGACGGCTGGTGTCCGCTTCGTGATCCAATATTTGGCGATTGCCGTGGCTATCCGAGAGAACTTTTGCTCGCGTAAGTCTTCTCTGGAGCGATCAAACGCATGCGCAAGACGAATCGCCAGTGTGGTTGCAGCCTCCGATTCCAGGCATAAATCGGCCAAAACATTTCGCATCAAGGGCTGATCAATCAAAAGGCGACCGAAGGCCGACCGATGAGCTGCATGATGCGTTGCTTCAGCCACCGCCTTTCGCATCGACGCGGCCGATCCGATGGCGCAATCTAGTCGCGTATGACGGACCATCTCCATGATGGTCGCGACACCACGACCTTCTTCGCCGACCAATCGAGCTGAGGCGCGTCGGAATTCCACTTCGCTGGACGCATTCGAGCGGTTGCCCAGTTTGTCCTTTAAGCGGAGAAGATGAAAGGCGTTCCTGGTGCCGTCCGGTTGCCAACGAGGTAACAGAAAGCAGGAGAGTCCGGCTGGTGCCTGAGCGAGAATCAAAAAGGCGTCACACATCGGCGCCGAGCAAAACCATTTGTGACCGGTGATCACATACTCCTTGCCCGGGCCGCCCCCATCGGCAGGTTCAGCCACCGTTGTATTCGCTCGCACGTCGCTGCCTCCCTGGCGTTCTGTCATGCCCATCCCGAAAAGGACACCCTCTTTTTCCCGGGCTGGCAGCGACCGAAGATCGTAAACGGACGAGAGCGCCCGTGGTTCCCATTCCGCTGCAATTTCCGGCTGCGATCGGAGCGAAGGGATTGCTGCAAAGGTCATCGTCAACGGACAACTCGTGCCTTCGTCGACCTGGTGCCTAAGCATCGCCAATGCGGCCCGCGCGACATGTGCTCCTGCCTTCTTTTCGATCCAAGGTAGGGAATGGGTTCGTGCCTCAATGCCGATCCGCATCAGCTCATGATACGCCGGATGGTAAACTACCTCGTCGATGCGATAGCCGAATCGATCGTGGGTTCGTAGCTCCGGTGTAAAACGATTGGCCAGCACACCCAGATTGATAGTCTCTGGTTTGCCTAATAGTTCTCCGAGCCTGTGCGCTTCCGCTTCAATCCAGGCACCATCTTCCCGGTGAACGGCTTCCTTCAGCGCAGAGTCGCTATCGAAAAGGTTGTAATTTTCCAACGGCGACGGCTGGTTAAAGACGGCCTCGGGGGAGTGAGTGGCGCCCATGGAAATTGGGGAAACAAGAGACCATCGCGCAGCCGCGAGTCGGTTGCAACATGGCTGCGGAGGCCAATAAGTGAATCGACAGTCCGGAGAACCAGAAAACCAGAAACGAAAATGTTTCCGGAAGGCGAAGTGGAGCACCCTCCCACGCCTCGCTATTGTCGCCAATCGGGAACAAGTACAGCCGCGCCCCGGATGCGGCCTGTTCTCAGGCGTTCGAGAGCGTCATTGGCGTGTGACATAGGGAAAGTTTCGGTTTCGGTTCGCACCGGCACTTTCGGAGCGAGATTCAGGAATGTTCGGCCGTCGGCCCGGGTTAGATTGGCAACGGAATGAATATTCCTTTCCTCCCAAAGAATCGAATATGGAAATGAAGGGATGTCGCTCATATGGATCCCTCCGCAAACAACCCGTCCTCCTTTTCGTAAGGCGCGCAGCGCGGCTGGAACCAGAGCGCCAGCTGGTGCGAAAATGATTGCCGCATCCAACTGCTGAGGCGGAAGCTCGTCTGAACCGCCTGCCCAAACCGCGCCGAGCGACCGCGCAAACTCTTGATCCGCAGTTTTTCCTGACCTCGTAAACGCATACAACTCGCGTCCCTCGTATTTGGCGACTTGAGCGACGATGTGAGCGGCAGCGCCAAATCCATATATGCCCAGCCGCCTGGCTTCTGTAGCGGGTCCGGTCATGGCCAGCGATCGGTAGCCGATTAGTCCCGCGCAGAGAAGCGGAGCGGCTTCGATCGCCTCGTAGGGCTCAGGTAGCGGGAAACAGAAGGCCGCTTCAGCTAGGACGAATTCTGCATAGCCGCCATCAAGCGTATAACCGGTGAACTTTGCGTTATCGCAAAGGTTCTCCCGGTTCGATTGGCAGTAGCGGCAGGAACCACAAGTCCAGCCGAGCCAGGGAATTCCTACTCTGGTTCCGCGGTGCTCTGTTCCCGGCCCGCATTCGACAATCTCACCAGCAATTTCGTGCCCAGGAACGAGTGGAAGTTTTGGGTGAGGCAATTCTCCGTCGACCACGTGAAGATCGGTTCGGCAAACCGCACAAGCGAGAACTCGGACTTTTACTTGTCCGGCTCCAGGGGAGGGGGCTGGCATTTCACATTCCCGTAAAGGAGTTCCCGGTTTGTCGAGAATCATTGCATGCATGGGAGATGGATTCCGAATCTATTCTTACGCACTTATTACCTTCTTTTGGATTACTCGAAAGAGAATAAGAGTCTGGAATCGGCTGCGACGGTCCGCGACCCGACAGTCATCCATGCGCCAGCCAAAAGTGTTAACGATACGACTGGAGAGATTTTACTGGGTATCTTGGCTATCCACGGACTGCCCGTCCTAGCTATGTTACTCTCAACTGTTTATCATGAGCATTCCGGCAACTGAAGTTCGGACCTGGAGCGAACTGGAGCCGCGGTATATGGCGCTTCGCCAACGCGAGCTCAACCGGGATAATTTGTACCAATTTCTCTTGGACTGGAGCGATCTGGAGAAGGAAGTCGAAGAGCTGCAGACCTTCTTGATTTTGTCGGTCGATCTTAATACGGCTGACGAAAATGCTAACGATCTTCTGGTCCACTTTAATCAGGTGACTCGGCCCAAGATTTCGGTCGCCAACGCTGCGTTGAGAAGCAAGGTTTTGGCGGTCGCAGAGCCGAAGGTCCCGGCTGAAGCCATTTCTGTGCTGAAGCGGATGAGAACCGATGCAGCCGCTTATCGACCGTCCAATGTGCCTTTGGAGGCGGAGCAGGCGCACCTCGTTGCGCGGTACTCGCGACTCACGGGTAGTCAATTGGTGAACTATGAGGGCGAAAAGCTTACCATTCCGGCGATCCAGGAAAAGTTGCGCGACCCGAATCGAGGAATCCGCGAGCGAGCTTGGAAGGCATGGCAACGAGCTCGGCTCCAATTGGGTCCTCAATTGGATGAACTGTTTTTAAAACTGTTTGCCGTCCGCACGATGATGGCGAGGAACGCCGAATGCCAAAATTATCGGGACCTTATCTGGCTGAACTATCACCGATACGACTACACGGCAGAGCAATGCTATGAACTGCATGAAAGTATCGAGAAAGAAGTTGTTCCGTTTGCGTCGGAACTCTTGGAGATCCAGCGGAAAGGATTGGGAGTCAAGGTTCTAAAGCCTTGGGACTTCTATTGGCGTTCACCGGTCGATCAGTATGGCAGAGAACCTCTCCGGCCGTTCGAAACGGTGATCGAACTTGAAGAAGGGATGCAGAGGGTTTTTTCCAGGATTGACGCCGAACTGGGCCAACAATTCGCGCACTTTCGAAAAGGATTTGTCGATCTCGGATCGCGCCCCAACAAAATGTCCCACGCCTACTGCGCGTCTTTTCCAACGCGTGGCATGCCATTCGTGCTGGAAAACGTGGTTGGATCCGAGAATGACGTTCGTATCACGCTGCACGAGTTTGGGCACGCCTTTCACGGCTATGCCAGCATGCGGGCGCAGCCGCTGGTCTGGAATCACTTTTCCGCGACGGAGTTTGTGGAGGTACCTTCCCAAGCGATGGAGGTCCTGGCTTTGCCGTTTTTACACAAGAACCGCGGAGGCTTTTACGATGACGACGGCTTGGCGCGAATTTATTGGACGCAAATATCCCAAATCGTCCATCTATTAAGCTGGATCGGGTTTATGGATGCGATTCAGCACTGGTTATACAGCGAATTGTCTGCGCCACCTTCAATCGGCAGCATTGATACGAAAGCCCGCGAGCTGAGCAAACGTTTCATGCCGCAAACCGGTTGGTCGGGATTTGAGTCTGAGCATGGAAAGATTTGGCATTACCATCATATATTCACCTCACCCTTTTACTACATCGAGTATGGTCTGAGCTGGCTGGGAGCGCTGCAGCTATGGCGGAAAAGCTTGTTGGATCCGAAAGATACGTTGGCGAGATACAAGACAGCACTAACCCTGGGAAACAGCAGGAGTGTGCCAGAGCTGTTTGCAGCCGCCGGCGCCAGTTTTGCTTTTGATATCGAGACAATCCGTGACCTCATGCGGTTCTTGCGTGAGGAACTCAAGCGATTCAAATAACCGATCTGCGCGAACTGCCATTGTCTTCGGCCAACGGAATCCGAGAATTCGCGCTTAACACCCACCTGGTAGAAGGGATTTTCTCGGTGATACTTTTTGGTAGAAAGGATGCTTGAAACTCAGCCCGGAGCGAGGCATGGAACATCGCGGTCTTGAGATTGATTGCGCGAGCTGAACGCAGAGCTTTCCCGGACCAGCCCATCGGCTATACTTGACATCATCGTACACTTCTCCTTATGACCGCGCCTTCTTGTATTCTCGTGGCCGACGATCAACCGGCAGTCCGCGAGGCGCTCCGCATCCTTTTGGTCAATGAGGGATACCGGGTTGAGTTGGCCACGTCGCCGCAGGAGGCGCTGCGGTTAATCCGAGAGCAAGAGTTTGCATTAGCTATGCTGGATTTGAACTACGCGCGTGATACCACCAGCGGCGAAGAGGGGTTGGAGTTGGTCCAGCAACTGCAGAAAATCGAGGGAGCCCCGCCCGTTCTGGTAATGACGGCGTGGGCTACGGTTGATCTTGCGGTTGCGGCCATGCGGAATGGTGCGCGTGATTTTATCCAAAAGCCGTGGGATAACGCTCGGGTTCTCTCGATAATTCGAACCCAATTGCAGGTCGCTGCTGTGACCCGGCGGGCTAACCGACTGGAAGCCGAAAATCAACTGTTGCGGAAGGAAGTGGCCGGTTCGTTTGGGTCGGACTCTTTTGCTGAGGCGGACGCGCTCATTGCCCGTTCGGCTGGGATGCGAGCTGTCCTGGAGATGATTCGAAGGGTGGCTCCGGCCAAGGCCAACGTGCTCATTACTGGCGAAAACGGAACGGGCAAGGGCGTGGTGGCCCGGGCTTTGCACGGTGCTAGCGACCGGGCCGACAAACCTTTCATCACCATCAACATGGGAGGCCTCAGCGAAAGTCTCTTTGAGAGTGAATTGTTCGGTCATGTGAAAGGGGCGTTTACTGACGCTAAGTCCGATCGACCCGGCCGTTTCGAGCTGGCCGATGGAGGCACACTGTTCTTAGACGAGATCGGAAACGTGCCGGTTGCCCAGCAGGCTAAGCTATTGCGTACCCTTGAGACCGGAGAGTTTGAGCGGCTGGGTTCATCGCGAGCGCGCCGTGCCGATGTCCGGCTGATTTCTGCGACGAACGCCGATTTGGTGGCGGACGTCGAGGCTGGCAGGTTCCGGCGCGATCTCTATTTTCGTTTGAATACTGTGGAAATAAACTTGCCTGCGCTGCGTGACCGTTTGGAAGACATTCCTGTTTTGGCCAGGCATTTTCTTCGCACTTACGCAGAGAGATATCGGAAGGAACTGAGCGACTTTACGTCTGAGGCCGATCAGTTACTACTTCGCCATCCCTGGCCAGGTAACGTCAGGGAACTGGATCACACTATTGAGCGCGCGGTTTTGATGGCTGATTCCGACCGGATCGAACCGAATGATCTCGGACTCGCGACGATGAGTTCCGCGTCTAACTCGACGTCCATTGGACTTGAGCAGATGACGATCGAAGAGATCGAGAAAGTCCTGATAAAGAAAGCACTGGATCGGTATGGCGGAAATGTCCGGCGGGCCGCCGAAGCGCTCGGATTGAGCCGAAGCACCTTTTATCGCCGCCTGCAAGAGCTCGACCTCTAAAGCGTTCGAAAGATTTGGCGATGGCCAATCGTAGTCATGGTATCTCGTTCAACCGCGTTTCCCTCGTAGCTACCGTTCAACTTCTGGTCGCACTCGGCGGACTCCCCGCGATCGCGATCGCAATCGCTTTGCTCTGGCAGAGTGGCTGGTCGCCGATAGTAAGCGGAAGTTGCGCTCTTCTCATCATCGGTGTCTGGATCGGCTGCGTCATCGCTGGACGCGAGCAGATTCTCTTCCCGCTCCGGACGCTTTCCAATTTGCTGGCCGCGTTGCGCGAGGGTGATTACTCTTTGCGGGCAGCGTCAGCTCGCCGCCGCGACGCACTCGGGGAAGTGATGCGTGAGTTGAACGGTTTGAGTCAGGCTCTGCAGACCGAGCGTCAAGAAGCGACGGAAACAAACGCCTTGCTTCTGGCCGTCATCTCGAACATTGACCTGGCCGTTTTCACGTTCGACGAAGAGAGCCGCCTTCGTCTCGTTAACGATGCCGGTACAAGGCTTTTGAACAAGCAGGGCGATGAACTGCTTGGCTCTACCGCGTCGGAGCTTGGCTTAGTGGAGTGTCTTCAGGGTAATCGGTCTGGCGTTCTGCAGAGGTCGTTCCCGGGCAGCTTCGGAACTCGATGGGAAATCCGCCGTTCCGCATTTCGGCAGCAAGGGCGGCCGCATCAATTACTGGTGCTATCAGATCTAAGCCAAACGTTACGCGATGAAGAGCGGAGAGCTTGGCAGCGACTGATTCGGGTACTAGGCCACGAGCTCAATAACTCACTTGGTCCGATTCAGTCAATTTCGGACAGCCTAAGTATGGTGGTCCGGCGCTCGCCGCCAGAACGTTCCCGAGAATGGGAATCGGATCTGGTTGCTGGACTTGAAGTCATTCGAGATCGTACGTCGGCTCTCGGTCGATTTATGGAAGCGTATTCACAGTTAGCCCGATTGCCGGCTCCCCGCCGGCAACCGTGTGAGATTGGTGAGTTGGTGCGGCGTGCGGCCAAGTTGGAGTACCGAATGGCCGTCCTGGTCGAACCGTGTTTTGACGGGCTAGCTAATTTAGATCCGGACCAAATCGAGCAGGCCCTCATTAACCTAATCCGGAACGCGGTCGACGCGGTGGTGGAGACGCATGGAGCGGTGCGGGTACGCTGGTCGCTAGAGGGTCAAAATCTAGAAATCGAAGTACTGGATGAAGGGGCAGGCCTGCCAAACACCACTAACCTCTTTGTACCCTTCTTTACCACCAAACCGGGAGGTAATGGCATTGGGTTGGTTCTTAGCCGCCAAATTGCCGAAGCTCATGGGGGGACGCTGATTGTCGAAAACAGGAAAGATCGGTCCGGCTGCCGCGCGTTGCTTCGGGTGGTGGCGTAGCTTGATGCTCCGCATCGATTGTCAGAAGTGATTGGTGAACGGTGATTAGTGATTAGGTTAGCAATTGGTAAGCAGTAAGAGGACTGCGGTAGATTTCTGTCGAAAGTTTGCCGATAGGCATCCACCATTCACTAATCACCTCTCACCAATCACCGACACCTCCCTGAGGCCGGAGCATCAGGCTACTACCGGTGACAGTGCGTTACAATCAATGCGATAACGAAAACGACGATTGGAAGGGCCGCTGAAATCACCACCAAACGCATTCCTCGCCATCGGGTCTTCCAGGCTTTTGGCGACTGTAAACGCTCATGTCTTTCGGTAACTTTCACTGACTCCGGATCGTCTAAGTCCGCTTTCATTGCGGCCGCGCTGGCGTAGCGGCGAAATGGTTCGCGCTCCATGGCGTGGAGGATGATTTCCTCTAGCTCGGGGCTGATCTCCGGATTGACCTTCCGTGGAGCGATTGGGTCGCCGGTTATACGGGAATTCATGACAATGAACGGATTCGGGCCTTCGAACGGCACACGGCCTGTGGTCATTTCGTATAGAATCGCACCCAGACTGTAGATATCGGTTCTTTCGTCGCCTCGTCTTCCTTTTACCTGCTCCGGTGCCATGTAGTCAGGCGTTCCCATGGCCGGACTAAACCCGGCAAAAGTGATGCGACGCATTTCCATTGCTTTAGCTATTCCGAAATCCATGATCCGAATCGAGCCGTCATTGGTGATCATGATGTTCTGCGGCTTGAGATCACGGTGCACGATTTTGTGTTCGTGCATGTGGGCGAGCGCGTCGCAGATGGAGCTCGCGATCTGAACGGCGTCCGGAATTGGGATCGGCCGGACTTCGTTCATGATTTCGCTTAAGGTACGCCCCTCCAAATATTCCATCGCTATGTATGGGCGGCTTTGGTCGGTGACGTTAATGAAACGCAGAATGTTCGGGTGATTTAGAATCTTTCCGATCTCTGCTTCGCGCTGAAATCTGGCGAAGGAACCGGTATCCGATTCAAATTGCATGTGAGGCACTTTTACCGCCATAGTTTCTTCGGTTAGAAGATCCTTGGCTTTATAAATTGAAGCCATGCCGCTCCGGCTAATCACGCTCTCGATCTGAAAGCGCTTATCTAACACCTCACCTACTTGAACTTCATTGTGCATGTGATTCCCCGGTCCCTGAAGGGAGGTCTTTAGAAATGAAATTGGGGAGTCATACCGCGTTTCGCTTAACCGGTCAATCTGTACAACCTGAGCGGTCAGGTTATCATCTGTCCCACGACGCTCGGAGAGGGAGACGAGATAGGGGCAAATTTCATCCATGTTGAGCCGATCAACCCCTTCGCTAAGCTCCCCATCATTCATGAAACAGTAGAGGCCATCCGTGCATTGGAGAATTCGGTCATGAGAAGCAAGCTTCAATCGTTTGTAATCCATGCGCACGATGGGTTCTGAACCTATGCTTCGCGTGAGCATCGACCGTAAATGGCTTGCTCGCGCTTCATGTTCCGTGATTAGCCGAAGCTTTAATTGCAAGCCAGTATAGGAGTGATCGTCTGTCAGACGGCGAATCTCTTCGTTTCTAACCAAGTAGACTCGCGAATCTCCCACGTGACCAATCGCCAGCTCTTTGTCACGAAAGATGCATACGGTGAGAGTCGTCGACATGCGTCCGCCACTCGGGTCTTTCATGCCAGCTTCGTAAATGGCAAGATTGGTGCGATCAAAAATTTCTTTGAGCAATTGCTTGGTGGGGATCCGAGGGTCAGTATCCTGGAAGATGCTTAGGGCAGTATCTACCGCCATTTTGCTGGCGACTTCACCGTGTGCTTGTCCTCCCACGCCGTCTGCTATAATCGCGATCGCTCCTTGCCGGCGCCGCACTTCCTCATCGTCGGACTCCCAGTAGGCGAACGCATCTTCGTTCTTCTTACGTTTCGGTCCCGAGGAGGACTGGGCAAAATGGCTAAGTCGCATGGCGAGAGAGAATACTATGCCAAAGGAAAGAGAGGCGAGAAGTGCGCGGGTTCACTCTATTCGATCCGTACAAAACGGGCTGGATGAATCGCCAGCTGTTCCCGGCTTTTCCGGCAAAAAAACTGCTGCCATCGGTGATCCATCCGATGGCAGCACAGTACGCATCTTGCCTAATGACGGAGAAGAAAATTTGACTACGCTGGGGCTTCTGCAAAAACCGGTTTGATTTTTTTCTTACTGGAAAAGAAGAAAGACATTGCGCTGTAAGTTCTCGAAGCGACTGCGAGCGCTAGTGCTAGACACCGTTCTTTCCAGCTCATGGACACTGGAGTATTTGAGCGTTCTCTAGCATAGGGTGGGGAGGAGAATCCTTTGGACCCGATGCAGCACCGATCGTGCCATTCCGCGTAAAGGTACAATTCGACGAGGAGAACCGATCGCCTGATCGATAGTCAGAAAGGATTATTCTGGCTAAATCCGATCAGAAACTCGCCTTCCGATCAAAAATCAGCACGAGAATCCGTCCAACGACGTGGTTGGTGAAGTCCGCGAGCCGTATAAAGTCAGGCAAATGGAATCTGACCTTGTTTGCGTGCAAGAGCATTATGAAAAACTGCTCGCCGACCGCTATAGCTGGATGTTCGGCTCGTTCGAAACAAGAACGGCCCAACAATACACGCTTTTCAGCTCTCATGGTATCGAGCCGCGCCTCGGAGGTCTAGCGCTGGATCTAGGCAGCGGCCCCGGCTTTCAATCGATTGCACTGGCCCAGGTCGGATTTCGGGTTACGGCAGTCGACGTGAGTGAACGGCTACTCAACGAGTTGGAAGAGCGGCGCGGCAATTTTCCGATTGATACTGTCCGATCTGACCTGCGAGACCTTTCCCGGTTTTCAGATGCTTCGTTCGAGTTGGTCGTCTGTTTGGGCGACACCCTGACTCACCTTCCGCAAAAAGAAGATATTCCCTCACTATTAAGGGATGTGGACCGGATCCTGGAGCCGGGCGGCAGGCTGGCGATAGACTTCCGTGATCTAACGCAAGAGCTCCGCGGTCTGGATAGGTTTATCCCGGTGAGAAGCGATCCGGACCGAATCATGACGTGCGTTCTGGAGTACGAACCGGAAACGGTGTTGGTCCATGATCTTGTTTACGAGAGAAACGGTCCCAATTGGGACTTTCGTAAGAGCTGTTACAGCAAGATCCGGCTCGCTCCAAATTGGGTGTGCGCCCAACTGGAAGAAATTGGGTTAAAGATCGATTTTCACGAAGTGAAGTCCGGATTCCACGTGATCGGGTCGACCAAATCGATACGATAACGGAAGAGGGTGGCCAGATCGCAGCGATTTAGCATACGCCTTAGAAGTTGTGAAGAACACGCGTCCCGGAGGGACTCAATGAAAGTAGCCCAGTACGAAGTGCTGGGAAATAATGCAAAAAGGGGCGTCCGTCCCGCCAGAGGGACGATCGAAGTGTTTTGGCTCCTGGTCCTCTGGTATGCGCCTTCACGAGCACAAGCAACCATCGATCGTCCCGTCCGGGACGTATCGCTTTAAAAGAACGTGACCCAGCACTTCGTACTGGGCTACTTTCATTCGGTCCCTCCGGGCGATCGAAACGTTCGCGATTTCGAACTTCGGATAATACCGCAAAACTTCCTTTTTAGCGGACACAGCCAACCGATTTTCGCCCTCGTCACTTCTGGATTCTGAATTCGGGCTCTTATTCTCTTTCAGGCGTCCCACGTTCGACGGGAATTTCCCATTATCGGAACCGCCAAAGCGCTGTGTCAGAGCGTTTTAACTAGGCGCGCGATTTGATTTCTAAAATTAATTTCTCCTCGGGGAACAGCTTCGTTTACTCCTGGAGAATAGGGATTCGGCCGGGTTTGGCATTGGCTATGCGTAGTAGAGAAACCGAGCGGTGAACCCGCTCCCACCAACCAACCAAAAACGAACCGAACCAACATGAAAAAACTACTGTTAACTATCGCCCTACTGGGCGTTTCCTTGACGAGCTTGGCACCCATTGCCAGCGCCCATAATCCCGGATGCTATCATCCTTGCTTTCATTCCGAGTGCTGGTACCCAAATTACAGCTACCAGGATTGCGACGATGATTATTATTTCTGCCATCCGCATCGTCATCGCTGCCACATAGAGTTCGTGCCGTAATCAATCTTGGTCGAAAGATTCACCTTTTTCGACCAAACCCGGCCCTAAAAACACAAATCGTGAGTCGGTCGCAGCGTACTACGGCATATCGATGAGCACCCCGCAAAAATCTATATCGTCTATTCCTGATCAAGTCGACAGGGTCGCTCCTTTCCGGAGTCTCCCTTCACCTGGAGCGGCGGAAACACAAAGAGAAAAAGAAGACGTTTCCGCCGAAGTTTTTCAGAGACCCGAAACAGAAGACAGCAAAGATTCGGTCTCTGGCGACAGCATTGTCATCCGTTAGATCTCGTTTGGCAGAGAGACCATCGTAACCTGTTCGAAGAGGCTCGGAGCCTTCAGTCAGTCAAATCTTCCTCCTGAATAGAGCCTCGATCTTTGCTTCCCTTGTTCGCTTCTGTTCAGAAGCTATTTTATTCGATCCACGGTTTCTACCTGAAAAGAGACTCCGAATCGTGGATCAGTCCTGAGTTGAAATCGGCGGCAAGGCGCTTTTCTTGGCCTGACGTCACGTTCCGGATGCCAGGTTCGGTCGCCGAGATCTTGTGGCAGAGTCTATTTCAAGATCTGCGGACCCTTGCCCAAAGCGATGAAGCTGGGAAGGGTTTAGCGGCCCGTGCTTGAATTCGAAGCGAACGAATTGCGACAGAACGAGTCTTGCCGACGCCAAGGTTTAGCGCTAAGCACCTTGCAACGCCGACTTGGGAAACGGCGCTTAGGCCAAGGTGAAGCAGAAAGTTACCGTTAATGTTTTCTATTGCGCGGCACGGTTGAGACCGTGCCAGATAGATGCCGAGCCTTCATTTAAGTATGCTCCATAACTTCATGCGATGGGTCAGCGCTGGATTTGCGCTCGTAGCTGTTCTCGGCAGCATTTTTTTGCTGCTTCTTGATACTTTTCCTCATCTTGTTTCTGTAAAACATGCAGCGAGTTCGGCGGCTCCTCTTTTGCTCATTGGGGCAGCGTATATCTCGCTGCAGCCGATGGTCCGACCCCGGCCTATTGAACTCCTTAAGCGACTGTTGCTTGGATTCGCGTTCATTTTGTGGGGAATCGTTCAGCTTTTGCCGTCGGGAAGGACAACGGCCGTTCTGGGCGACATCGTGATCGTACTTTTTGTCGTTGATCTATCTCTCATCATAAAGACCCACCTTCAACGCGAGGATTGGAACAGCCCTTAAAGACCCCGGACTGGGTCTGGTCGCTGCGATTTAAATTGTGGTTCATGGCAGTCTTCGGTGCGCTGCGTCGGCGAGCTTCTGTAATCCATGTGCAGGTGAGGTCATAGCGACCCGGCAAAGAAAGATACCCCAGACCAGTAGTTGCATGCCCAATCGCAGATTGAAATCCACGTTTAGAGAACACTAGTCAAATCTGCTGACTAACGGATTAGTAATGTACTCTAGACTGCGAACTGAAGTCGCCTAAACTTCCGGCACTTCCCATCTTCGATGTCTTTCGACTTAAAAAGCCTGGTCGCCGCCCGGATGGGCGAAAATTACGAACTTCATACCCGTCATCTGAATCCTACGCTGGTTGAAGTTCAGCGGATTACCGGATTTGACCGGGTCTATACGCGAGCGGAAGGAGCTTATCTCTATGACGCTGAGGGGAATGCTTATTTGGATTTTTTGAGCGGCTACAGCGTCTACAACATGGGGCGCAACCATCCCGTGGTAAAGCAGGCCATCCGCGATGTTCTGGATCTGGATTTACCTAACCTTGTCCAAATGGATTGTTCGCTCCTGAGCGGACTACTGGCGGAAGCCTTGCTAAAGAAGACCCCGTCGCATTTGGAGGCGATTTTTTTCTGCAACTCCGGGACTGAAGCGATCGAAGGCGCCTTGAAATTTGCGCGTGCTGCGACTGGTCGCTCGGGAATCGTCAGCCTGCATTCCGGCTATCATGGTCTCAGTTACGGATCGTTGTCTGTTACCGGTATCCCGAATTTCCAGGAAGGATTTGGGCCTTTATTGACCGACACGGCGCGGGTGAGGTTAGGCGATCTGGATAGCCTGGAGCGTTTGCTCCGGAAACGGAACGTGGCGGCCTTTTTGGTTGAACCGGTACAAGGCAAGGGAGTGAAGTTCCCGAAGAACGATTTTTTTACCCAGGCGCAAATTCTTTGCCGCAAATACGGAACGCTCTTTATTTGCGACGAAATTCAAACCGGGTTGGGGCGGACCGGAAAATGGTGGGCCTTTGAGCATTGGAATTTGGAGCCCGATATTGTAACTGTCGCAAAGAGTCTTAGTGGGGGGTTTGTGCCGTGCGGTGCGATCATCACGCGAAGAGCAATCTACCAAAAGGTGTTCAGCCGATTGGATCGCTGTGTTGTACATTCAAGCACTTTCGGCCGGAACAACCTCGCGATGGCGTGTGGATTGGCGAGTCTGGCCATACTGGAAGATGAGAGATTGATCGAAAATTCGGCGCTGATCGGAGATCTTTTGCTGGAGCGGCTGGACGCCTTGCGCCCCAAACACACTTTTCTTAAAGAGATTCGAGGCAAAGGATTAATGATTGCGATCGAGTTTCATGAGCCGCCAGAGCTAGGATTAAAAATGGCGTGGCGCCTCCTGCACAAGATAGATAAGGCGCTGTTTCCTCAGCTGGTGATCGTTCCGCTGCTTAGCAAACACCGAGTGCTAACGCAGGTTGCCGGTCACAATATGGATGTAATCAAGATACTTCCGCCTCTCATGATCGGCGAACAGGAGGTTGATTACTTTGTTAACGCATTCGATGAAACACTGACAGGTTGTCGCAGATTTCCGGGGCCGATGTTGGAACTCGCGATGAATACGGCAAAAAAGAACAAGAACGGAAGACGACCGTTCGGACCCAAACCATCGCGACTGCCTGGGCCCGCCGTCAGCGCCACCTGATAAGAAATGGCTCACGCTGGGTCCTGAGCGTGGACGATCAGGCTACACTGTTACGGCTTCGAGCGTAAACCCAAGGTCGCCCTCTCAGTCTACCCGGACTTGACCAGCAACCTCCTCGATCGCTTGGAGAATTTGCCGCGGCGAGTAGGAACCAGCCGCTTTCACCCGAAGAAGGGGGAACTCCACGACGCGAAATAGTTCGTTCAAGAGTTGGTCGCGTTGCCGACGGTCGGAGCGCTCGTGGGAAGAATCATCCAATTCGATAGCAACAATCGGTTCTAAGGTGCCAGGCTCGGCCAGCAGAAAATCGACATGTTTGGCCGCGATCTTGCGAAAGAGTCGATGGCGCTCTTTGGAGTCGCTACTTGTCACCTGGAGAAGATCCGCTAAGCGCACCTTGCAGAGTATCTGAAGTCGTCCAACTACTGCAATCTCGAGGCTTCGGTAAAACAGCTGTTCCGCCGGAGTTAGCAGGCTCTCTACTACTGAAACGTATACTTTTGGTTCAACAGAGCGCCAAAAAGTCCAGAGGCCCAGCCCAATCAAACAGCAAACGAAGCATCCACCGACCCACAGAATCGGCGGTGAGAGGAACGCACTGTCCGAAATCATCTTATGGCTTGGTAGTTTACCAAAGAAGCCGCTCGGCGTCGCGCATTATCCGAGAAGCGCGAGCTACATCACACTCGTTTCACGAATGCGCGAACGAGAACGAAAAACCCGCGGCTAAGGAATAGGTGCCGCTAGATTGGACTCTCAGACAATGTGAAAGTTTTTCGATCGCTGGTTTTTCTCTCGCTTGTTTCGACCGCGAGCGGCTTGGCGGCAGTCCGGCTGGAAAGCGGAGACACGCAGGTGCCGTTACTAGAGCTCTACACTTCGGAAGGCTGTAGCAGTTGTCCTCCAGCCGAGACTTGGTTTGGACAACACTACGGCCGATCAACCGAGTGGCGTTCAGCAGTTCCAGTAGCGTTCCACGTAGATTATTGGGATCAGCTCGGATGGAAAGATCGGTTTGCGAAACCGGAATTCACCGCTCGCCAAAAGCTCTACTCCGCGAATTGGAGCCATAGCTCCGTCTATACGCCTTGTTTCGTTTTGAACGGGGAAGAATGGTCCGGATGGTTTCATGGCGCGATGCCCAGCGATTCACGGGTGAACGTCGGGAATTTGGAAGCGACGATCACAAGCAATACGGTCGTTGTCCGCTTTACGCCGGCGACAAAACCAAAAGAATATCTGGTCTTCGTCGCGCCACTTGCGATGCAAGTGCGCTCGGATGTTCAGGCGGGCGAAAATCGAGGACGCCGCTTGGATCATGATTTTGTCGCCCTATCGCTTGGGTCCGCGAAGCTGGAACCGCGAGACTCAGCGTATGGAACTACTCTGCAAGTTTCAATGAGCGGAGCCCGGGCGATAGCCCTTTGGATAACGTTAGACCATTCAATTGTACCGATTCAAGCCACTGGCGGTTTTCTCGAGCAGCCGATAGCCGCTAATGAACAGTGAAACTGTCAACGGCCAACGGTGAAACGCCTTAAACGTTCTACCAGCCGACGACGGTTCCGGCGTACACGGCGCGAATCGAGCGGAAAAGCGCAATACTATTTCGGGGAGGAGTATCGGTTATCAGCACTCCCTCCTCGCCTGCCATTTTGCGGGTACGGGAATCGAAGATCAGGAGGTACTCTACTGGAACCGAATTGGCGTCGTGGAGGTCTTTGGTGTAGTCCATCGATCTAATCGTTCCGTGGAAAAGCCGAGTGACGATCAACGGGATATCCCCGGCGGTCAATTCGCGGACTTGGATTGCGACATACGGTGTTTGGTCAAGAAGCGCACGACGGCGCGAATCCAGACGGCGGAGAAACTTGTCTAATCGTTTTTCACCCAGGGCTACTTCGGCTTTGAATGGCTCCGCGGTCATTACGGCATAGTCGCGCTCGGAGAGCGACGGAGATGGGAGTGGCTTGCCAGCGAAACCATTGGTGGCTATCAGGAGGAGAGAGCAAAGAAGGATAGTTTTCATCGCCCAGTTCCGATATAGAGGGCGGTGTACCCGCCAAAGATTCCCATTTTACCTTTCACGGGAGTTTCGACGGCAACATACCCTTCTTGGCTCAATGCTTGGCCGGTTTTGGGATCGAAGATCATGATAAATTTTGCAGTCGCGTCCAACGCCTCATGCCGATCTGAGCTGCTGATGGAAGTTTCCCCTCGAAGCCGGCCACTAGCGATTCGGTTGGCCAAACCCGGGACTTCGCTCACCGGAACGGTAGTGGCCTCGACAGCGATATACTCCACTTTCTCGAGGCGCGCCTTCTCAGCCGGTTTGAGATGCGCCAAATATTGGTTCACCCGTTTTTGCGCCGCCGCTTGCTCGGTTGGGTAAGCCTGCCCTACGCCGACGGAGTAATCGGTGTATTCAGAACGACTAGAAGAAGAGGCGCATGCCCCAAAAAAGAGAAAAGTGCAGCAAATGAGCAGCCGGGGGGGATTCATAGGAAACGTGAAATGAAGAGAATACCGGCTCTCAAACTGAATCAATCTGATTCCGAGAAAAAAGGCCGGCAATTATGCCGGCCTTCCTCAATACATATTGAAAATCTATTAAATCTTAGAGGTGACGATTTGCTCGAGTTTGACAATATCAGCGGAGAACTTCCGAATACCTTCAGCGGTCTTTTCGACGGCCATGGGGTCCTCATTAAAGGCAAAACGAAAGCTTTTCTCATCGAAACTGACCTTTTCCAAGTTCAGTTGTTTTGCTTTTTCTGCCGATAGTTTTTGAACCACCGGTTCTGCCGATTTACTTAGCTCTTCGAGCAGCTTTGGGCTGATTGTCAGCAGGTCGCAGCCGGCCAACTCTAAAATCTCCCCAACATTCCGGAAGCTTGCTCCCATCACCTCCGTGCCGTATCCGAACTTCTTGTAGTAATTGTAGATTTTCGTTACCGATTGGACCCCCGGATCTTCGGCGCCATGATAGTCTCTGCCGGTGTGCTCTTTGTACCAGTCGTAAATTCGCCCTACGAAAGGCGAAATGAGACGAACGTTCGATTCTGCGCACGCCACCGCCTGAGGGAATGAGAACAGGAGAGTAAGATTGCAATTGATCGAATCTTTGTGCAGCTCTTCGGCTGCTTTAATTCCCTCCCAGGTCGAAGCGATCTTGATGAGCACACGCTCTCGCGGGATATGTTTTTTTTCGTAAAGGCTGATAAGCTGGCGAGCCTTATCGATCGATCCCTGCTTGTCAAAGGAGAGACGGGCATCGGTCTCGGTCGAAACTCGCCCAGGCACGATTTTCAGAATTTCCAAGCCGAATGCGACGAGAAGGCTATCCATGATCGCTTCAGTTTTGGCCGGTTTACTGAGGGGAGAGTTTTTCAGTTCGGCAACTACTTCATCCAGTAAGTGGGCGTACTCCGGCTTGGAAACGGCTGCCAGTATCAAACTCGGGTTGGTGGTCGAGTCCTGCGGCTTAAATTGCCGAATCGATTCAAAGTCACCGGTGTCCGCGACCACCCTCGTAAATTTCTTGAGCTGGTCGAGCTGAGAGAGTTTTTCCAGGGTTGCGGTGCTCATATGAAACACCCAACTCCGGTTGATCGGCTAGAGCAACTTATTTTTGTGAGCCAATCGATCCAGGCCGCGTCATTGGCGGAACGTCAGAACATCAGGCAAATTCACCCAAGGTCGCCCGGAGCAGTTCGTTCCCGGGACCCAAACCGTGACCCGTTCTGATCGATTTTAGTTTGGGCGGTGCCTCAAACTTGGCTGCAAACTCCGCAAGTATGGCGGCGCCAGCGGGCGACGTTTCCAAGTGCTCTGGGGTAGAAAGTTCGGAAAGAATGGCGCGACTCAGAGCCCGATGCGCCGGTTGGCCGCCGGATGATTTAAGCGTTTGCTGGATAAAAATTTGGCCGACCTGCAACTGGTCCAAACCGACGCACGAAAGGACCGATGGAACCAACCATTCTAACGCTTCGGCTTCAGAGAACTCAACCCGGTCGAGCTGGGTAGCGGTCAAATTACTCTGGGCACCGGCGATGCGCCGTAATATTCCGAGACTGTGGGATTTAACGAAAGCCGATAGTTTTGCGGTGTCTATGTGTTCCCGAAGTTTGGGGTAAGTGATAGGGTGGTCTTCGGTGTGAGCGTGATCATGGTGATGATCAGGCGAATGCTGATGATCTACGTGCAAAATTCCCCCGTGCACCCCGAAACGGACTGAGCGCACGCCCTCGACCTCCTCGCGATCAAAGTGGAGATGGTGATCGCCGATCTCGATACCATTCAGCTCCCATTCAAATGTCGATGGGCTTACTCCGAGGTCGGCCAAAACGCCGACCAATGACTCGCCACTAAACTCTGAAGGGCAAACAAGAGAGAGAATCCGCATGGGTTTTATTACGGTGGAAATGATTCCGAGCAAACCGTCTAAGTCTGAGTCTATCGGACCTGGTCTCTGTTCCGGAGCGAAGCTGCGCAACAATGCGGTTTCTGGGCGGGGGATTTTTGCTCAAAATCCGGCTTGAACCGGAGGAGCTCCAACGGCGATATTTTCTCATGATAGTTCCAACCGCCGCTCTATATAAGCTGGCTTATCGCCAGTATGCGATAGGCGCGTACAACATCAATAACCTCGAACAGATCCTGGGTCTTTTTCGCGGGTGCATTGAATCGCAGGCACCGTTCATTATCCAAATTTCTAAGGGCGCTCGGAGCTATGCGGACAAGCGTATGCTCGAGGCGATGATTCGAACGGCCGAACAAATCTATCCGGATGCGGTGTTTGCGGTTCACCTGGACCACGGAGATGAGGCGACCTGTTACGAATGCATTGATTCCGGATTCTACAGTTCGGTGATGATCGATGCGAGTCACGAGCCGTTTGAAGAAAATGTCGCAACCACTCGACGAGTCGTCGAAAAGGCGCACCCCAAAGGTATTAGCGTGGAAGCGGAGCTCGGCCGGCTGGGCGGGGTTGAAGAGGATATCAAAGTAGATGAGGGCAGTGCTTTTCTGACTAATCCGGCAGAGGCGGTCGAGTTCGTTAACCAGACCCGCTGTGATTCTTTAGCGTGTGCGATTGGAACGAGCCATGGGGCGTACAAGTTCAAAGGCGGTCAAGGACTGCGCTTCGAAGTGATTGAGGCCATCGAGCGGAAACTGCCCGGGACCCCGCTTGTCATGCACGGCAGCTCCAGTGTACCTGCAGAGGAGGTGCAGAGAATTAACGCCGCCGGCGGTAAGCTGGACCCCGCCGCGCGTGGCGTGAACGAAAACGAATATCTACCCGCGGCCAAGTTGGGTGTAACGAAGATCAATATTGACACCGATGGGCGGCTGGTTTGGACGCGAGTGCATCGCGAGTTCTTCCGAGACCATCCTTCGGAGTTCGATTTTCGCCCCCCTGGCAAGACCTTCGTTCAGGAGTACGCGAAATTCATCGCGCACAAAAATGAAAAACTGGGATCGGCCGGTCGACTGCCCGAAGTTAGAAAAGCTTTGGTAAAATAAGCAACTTTCCGGGTCGCGCGGCGAGCGAAAGTTTTCGGTAATCTTGCACTCCATTTTCTTGCATTATGCAATGTCGAGGGGGCTCCTTTTCAGGCTTGCCGACTGTTGAAAAGGATTTTCCCGGAGAGAATAAACGACTTCGGGAAAGTTCGGCTTACAGGTTGCTTTCAACGAATTCGCGATTCGTAGGAATCGCCCTGTTCACTTGATTCCATGCGGGTCTTAATAATCGACGACGAAAAATCGATTCGGAGTTCGACTTCGGCGGCATTGAGGGCCGAAGGTCACTACGCTGATATCGCCGACAGCTCGATGGTGGCGTTACTAAAGCTTCAAGAAGAGGCCTATGACCTGGCGTTTCTCGATCTCCGATTAGGAGACGAAGATGGGTTGGAGGTTCTCCATGAACTGAAGCGATTACAAGCCAACCTCCGCGTAGTCGTTTTTACTGCCTACGCATCGGTTGCTTCCGCCGTTGCTGCGATGCAGAAGGGGGCATTCGATTATCTAGAAAAGCCATTTACGCCGGAACAACTGCGACAAATTCTTGGCCGAGTCGAAAAGCAGCGGAAATTAGAATCGAAGATTGTAGAGCTGGAGCAGGAGATAAACCAACAGAACCCAGCCGTTGATTTTTCCTCAGAAGACCTCCCGATGAGGACCGCGATCGATATTCTTTTCCGCGCCGCTCCGAGCCAGGCCGCGATGCTGCTGTTGGGAGAAAGTGGTACCGGTAAAAGTATTTTCGCGCGTGCGGTTCACGATCGCAGCGACTATCGGGAAGGTCCATTTGTAACGGTCAGCTGCCCTAGCCTTTCAAAGGAGTTATTAGAAAGCGAGCTATTCGGCCACATTAAAGGATCGTTCACGGGCGCGGTGCGCGATACTTGGGGAAAGGTCGCCGCCGCGGAATCCGGAACTCTATTTCTTGATGAGATCGGGGAGCTGCCATTGGACATTCAGCCGAAGCTGCTTCGTCTTTTGCAGGAGCGGCAATACGAGAGGTTGGGAGAGCATAAGCCGCGATTGACCAGCCTGCGAATCGTCGCCGCGACGAATAAAAACCTGAGGACCTCCGTTCGGGAGGGAACATTTCGGGAAGACCTATTTTACCGGCTAGATGTCATCTCGGTTCAAATCCCTCCACTGCGGGAGCGAGAGCGTGATCTCGAGCGTTTTGCTAATGCGTTCCTCGGATTCTTTTCGAAGCAACTTGGTCGCGGCTCCATGAGATTCAGTGAAGATGCGCTCGAAAAACTCAAAGCCTATCGTTGGCCGGGCAACCTGCGGGAGCTTCGCAATACAGTGGAACGGTCTGTCATTCTTTCGAATAGCGATACGATTACTGAGGAGTTCGTACCGGATAACCCGCCCCCCGAGGTTGACGCGAACATTGCTGTCGGAAGCGATATCAGTCTCGATACTCTGGAAGAAGCCCATATCCGTCGCATTTTACAAAGGGCGACGAGCCTAGACACCGCCGCAAAAATCTTGGGCATCGATCCAGCAACCCTCTATCGCAAACGGAAGCGATTAAATTTGCAGTGACATTTTGGGTGGCGAAGGATGGCAGTGGCCACTACCACCGTCACTAGGTTTTAGTGCTCTTCGCTTTTCGGTGGTCGTCCGCTGAGTGGCAGGCTATGAGGGAGAGGTGTGCTCGATCGCGAAAATGGGCGATACTAACCGGAGTACTACCAATTATCTACGGCTATGCTTCGATGGCGTCTGACCCTTGGTCTACTCGCGACACTGATCATCCTGCTGTTGGTGGGGATCTATGGGGTGTGGCTATTCAATGACCTCGGGCGAGCGGTTGATAACGTACTTCGGAATAATTACGATAGCATCACCGTTTGTCATTACATGCGGGTGGCGACGGCGAGAACTAACACTTTTTACTCGCGAGGAATCGATCGACCCGCCCCCCCCTACGACCAGCCAGGGCCGATCAACGACGACGAACGCGAGTTCGCCAGACGATTTCCGATTCTGGAGCGCAACGCAAAAGATCCAGAACAGAAGGATTTGGTTGCGCAGCTGAAACAAGCCGCAGCGGACTATGTGCAGGCCTATCGCCAAATCTTTGCTCAATTCAAGGCTAACGATCCTGCGATCAGGGAGTCATGGGCAAAAATTCCGAAACTGACACTGCTGATCACGGAACTAAGCGAGAAGATCCTCAGACAAAACGAAAAGCAGATGTTTATCGCGAACTTGAATGCACACCGGAAAGCCAAAGAGTCCATTCGGCTTCTCCTGATCGCGATGATTAGTTCTGTCGTCGTATTCATTTTTACCTACTTCAGGCTGGGTCAATCGTTGATTACCCCGTTGCGGAGCCTCACCGATTCAATCCGAGAATTGCGGTCCCGCGACTTTGATCGAGCTCTACCCGAAAAAGGAAGCGACGAGTTGGGAGAACTGACTCGGGAATTTAATCAAATGGCCTTGGAGCTTCGCAACTTCTACCGGGAAACGGATCGTAAGTTGATTGAACTGAATCAGGTGATTCGCGCGATGCTCACTACGTTGCCCTATCCATTGTTCATCCTCGATCCGCGCAATCAGGTCACCCGAATGAACCCGGCGGCAGAAAAATTAATGGCTCGTTTTCAGAGTGCCGGCGAACTGCCGCCAACGCTCAAACGCCACGTGACGGAAGCATCAGTGACTGGTCCAGACTACCGATTGGATGACCTCAGGCAGGCAATCCGTTTTCAAATTGACGATCAGGAGATCTACTTTCTGCCGCGGATTTTTTCGTTGGTCATCGAAGACGGCTCGGTCGTTGGACGCGCCTTGATGCTGATCGATGTTACCCGGTTTCGGTGGCTGGACGAACTGAAATCGGACACTTTGGCGACCCTCAGTCATGAGATCAAGACGCCCTTGACTGGCATCCGGCTCGTCCTGCATCTACTGCTCGAGAAAAGGATGGGTCCGCTCTCTCAATCGCAAGAGGAACTGGTGACTACCGCCCGAGATGATTGCGAGCGCTTGTTGCGTACTTTAAAAAGCATCTTGGATCTAGCGCAAATGGAGAGCGGCAAACCTCAACTGAGTTTGCAAGCATTACCTCCAGCCAGGATTGTGGAAGAAGTTCGGACGAACTTTCGGGATTTATTTGCGGCTGCTTCTTTAGAACTGAGTGTCGATCTCGCACCTGATCTCCCTGACGTTGTCGTCGACCCAGACCGAGTTGGCTTAATTCTTTCCAATTTTCTTTCTAACGCTTTGAAATACAGCTTCCCGAAGGGCGACGTAATCATTCGGGCGCGCCTCTGGAATCCGGATTTTGTTCGTTTCAGCGTGATTAACCCCGGTCCTGGCCTTTCGGAACCCGAACAGTCCAAGGTCTTTGACAAATTTTATCGATCAGACAATCTCCATGGGGAAGGCGCCGGTCTGGGGCTGTCGATTGCTCGACAGATTGTTCAAGCGCACGAGGGGCGCATTGGTGTTTTGAGCGAGGTGAACGAGACCACGGAATTCTATTGCGATTTGCCCGTGGCTGCAGTGCCTGATAGCGTCTTGCCGCGCTGAAACGTGCTGTGGCAGGGGCTAAGTGACGGAGGCGCCGGAGGATAGTTATTCCGCGATGAATAAAATATAAAAGATTCACCCTGAGGGTGTTGCATCATATAGACGCCAAAAATAGTACCTCCAAAACCAATCCACTGGAGGCAGTTGATCTGGATTTTATATAAAATCTAGTTGCTCAAAAACCGCCATCCAACTATTTAAAAAGAGGGCCGGAGCGGCCAAGCCGCTCCAGTGGAATCGAGTGTTCCGTGGTCCCAATATGGACAATCCATGAGCCGGCCACTGCGATTGTTGGTTGTTTCGGACTTCGAGACAGATGTAATCCTCTGTCGGGAGTTACTCGACGAGTTGGGGATCCGCGTCAACATCGTGCGGGCAGAATCAGTCGCCACCGCGAAGCGAGAGATCTCCGGCAACCAGGGGGAATCGATCGTAATTTCGGCCGAAATCGAGGATCTGCTCCGGGGCGGACTCTTGGCGGCACTTCGGGCGACTGACGCCGATAGGCCCGTCGTAGTCTTGTGCGACCAGTTCGATGAGGATCGATTTGTGGAGATTCTGCACGCTGGCGCAACCGATGTGGTGTCTAGAAAGAGCCGTAAGCGATTGCAGCGGGTTCTTGGGCATGTTTTCTCTGATTCGCCGCGTCCTCAATCGTTCTTTGGCGAAGAGCGTCTAATTCGCCAAAAAGAGGCGCTTCTCTGGCTTCTCTATGATTCTGCCGCAGATCCGTTGGCGCTGGTTCGAGTCGACGGCGAGGGTGAGTATAGCTTTGTACTAGCCAATAAAGCGTTCGCAAAAACTTTTGAAAATTGGGGTCTTAGTGCCTCCGTCGATCAGATCGTCGGCCGGAAAACCAGAGAGGTGGCTTTGAATGATTGGGAGGTTCCGTGGGATTTGTATTGGAAAATCCACTCCCAGATTGGGAACGCATGCGCTTTCCGTAAATCGCTGACAGCTGAACACGAGTGGAATTTGCCGGCCGGAGTTCGCTCCGCGCTGGTAACCTTTTACCCGATTTTAAACGGTGATGAGCCTTGCAAATTTGTTTTGTTATCGCTGAAGGAAATGGCGGGAGCAGCTTCCGAGTTGAAGGAGAGCGAAGAGGCCAATCGATTGCAAGCGCAAAAGCTGGAATCGCTCGGCGCCTTGGCCGGCGGGATTGCGCACGACTTCAACAACATTCTCACCTGCATTCTTGGCTATACAGAAGTGGCCATCCGGAAGGTAGAAGTTGACCACCCGGTGTACGAAGATCTTCATCAAATCCTCACGGCTGGTTTCCAGGCGCGTGAACTGGTGAATCAAATCCTGACATTCAGCCGGAAGCAGCCGGCCCAGAAGCGCAAGGTGGATTTGAACGCCTTGGTGGATGATAGTTTGCGTCTACTGCGCAGCAGCGCTCCTTCAAACGTTTCGCTCCACACCGTCTTACCGAAGGCCGGATTGGAGCTGTTTGTCGATCCGAATCAACTAATGCAAGTGATCCTGAACCTCTGCACCAATGCCTTTCACGCGATGTCGGAGAATGGTGGGAAGGTCACCATCACCGCGAAGTCGATCCCGGCCGACAGCCGCCATCCATTGGCTCGGGAGATGCAACCGGGAGAAGCATACGTAGAATTGGTCGTTGCGGATTCGGGCGTCGGGATGAGCGCGAAAACGATGCGACGCATCTTCGAGCCACTCTTCACCACGAAAAAATCCAGCCAGGGTACAGGTCTTGGATTATCGATTGTTCACGGAATCGTGCGCAGTCACGGGGGGTTCATCCATGTCGAGAGCAAGCTTGATCAAGGTTCGCAATTTCACGTCTATCTGCCGAAGGGTTCAGCCGCAGCAGTTGAACAAGTTTCTCCGGGCATTCAACCCCTGAATAAGCAAGAACCGGATCAACCGCCTGGAAAAGCTAAACATGTGTTGATTGTCGATGACGATCGAGATGTCGGGCGGCTGGCTGCGCGCATTCTGGAGACGTTTCGATATGAAGTGACCGCTCTGACCGACCCGAACGAGGCCGTTAATCTTGTGCGCAAACGTCCGGCGAAATTCGATTTGGTTTTAACCGATCTTTTGATGCCAGAACTTTCTGGCCCCGAACTTGCCCGCGCGCTCAAGAAAATCAGACCGGATCTTCCCTTGGTCTTGATCTCCGGATTGGTTTCCTCTGTTACCGAGGAGAGTGCTCGCCGCCAAGGTTTCGCTGCGTTGATTCGCAAGCCGTTTGAGATCGAACAAATGGCGAAAAGTGTTGCTGGGATCCTCGGGAATACTTCTTCTGTCAATACAAGAGCTGCGTAGGCCTTGGATTCGATGTAGCTCAAGCGCCGTTGAGTGCCTTCACTCAGCTTTCGGAGTTTCGCTTCACGCGCGCGGATTCCGGGAGGCTTCTATCTCCCCAGCCGGTTTTGTGTTCGGTAATGCATAGCCGCGTTTTTTGCACTTCTGAAGAAGGAGGCGAGAAACGACTTCTCAATATGCGCAAAAGCGGCAGCAAGGCCCTCCTGATCAAATATCCTGCCAATCGCGGCCTCGACTTGGGTTGGCTCTCCGAAAGAGGCAAGAAACTGATTAGACACGAACAGCTCGAAAAGTTGCTGGCGATCTGCGTCGCTCATTTTCTTAGGCGCGTGACGCAGGAGCCAACGCCTGAAGTAAAGCGCCAACACCGCATCTCCGAGCCAAGCTTCATCCCGCAACCGGTCAACGCTCATGGTAGACAGGACCCAGGAAAATTGGCCAGGCAGACATAATCTGATCCTTTCGGTCCGGGTATGCTCCGCATCAGCGAAATTGAATCAATCTGCCAATCCCAGGTCGGCATCCCGGTTTCCTGGGCGAGCTGGAATAGACGATCACCGAAACGAGCTGGTAGTCGCTGAAAATCCAATCGAGCAATCGTCACATGCGGGTAAGAGAGATCCTTTTCTTTCCACACGAAATCACGCTCAAACGCCTTGACCAATCGGTCTTGCCAGCTCCGCAACAAGGGATTGGAAGCGAATCCAATCCAAAGTACTCTCGGACGATGAAATGCCGGAAAACATCCGAACGCTTTCGCGGTGAGGCACGGAAACTCTGAGTGCTCTCGGACCAGCTCTACTAAGCGAGCCTTGATCAAGTCCACCTGGGTGGGCGGAGTATTTCCGAAAAACAGAACGGTTAGATGAAATTGAAACGACCTTGTCCATCGAATCGGCAAAGCCGGACCATAAGTGTCCTCTAGGAGGTGCCGAAGGGCTTTCTGAGCCTGCCTTAAATGAATAATGACATCGGGGCAGGGATTGAACGAAAGGAATAGCCGCAGCAGCGACGGTTCATGGGGCCGAATCTCTGCCGAGCGATGAACACCAGCATTCAGATTTTCGTTAAAATCTGCGGGGCAGGATTCTTGAATCAAAATTTGTTCCTCATTTCGGCTGATTGGGGGTGGCGCCGTTATTGGCCGATTATTAGCGGGAGGAAGAGCACTCGCTGACTTGCTTTTCCAAGGTCTGAAGCTAAAAATGACTCTTTTCCATGAAAGTAATCGCGCGCTGGTGCCTCATTTTTGCGTCGATAAGCCTGCATCAAGCCGCATCTGCGGATATATCTAGCGCTTCGTGTGAGGCGGCTCAAAAATATTCTGCCGAGCGCCGCGGTCTCTCGCTCCTAGTTTTACAGGATGATCATATCGTTTATGAGGCCTACTCCAATGGTTTCGGTCCCGATCAGATCACCTCGATCTATAGCGGCACAAAGGGCTTCTGGTGCGCGGCGGCAGTTGCGGCTGAGCAGGACGACATTTTGGATTTGGATGAGCCGGTGAAAAATACCATCACGGAATGGCAGGCCGAGCCGGACAAAGCGAACATACGAGTCCGGGACCTCCTGCATTTCACGGCTGGAATCGAGCCGGTCTTCGCTTTGCACGGAAAAACCATTGGCGATCGTAACGCGTACAGCATTCGCCGCCCGGCAGTTCGAAGTCCGGGGATGTCATTCATGTACGGGCCGAGCCAGCTCCAGATCTTCTCGGAAGTGCTTCGGCGCAAACTATTGTCGCGACATCTAACTCCGCGAGCATACCTGACGCGTCGGATTTTGCGTCCACTGGGTATTGGCGACGTTGATTTTCGCGAAGACGGCGCCGGAAATCCACTCCTGGCCTCGGGCTTTAAACTAACGGCCCGCCAATGGCTGGCTCTCGGAATTCTCGTGCTCCATAAAGGCAAGTATGGGCAGCGGCAGATTGTCTCCAGCGAATTAATTGGCGAATGTTGGCGAGGCTCCCGCGCCAATCCGATGTTCGGCATGGGATTTTGGCTCAACCGAACCGCCAGCGATCCTTCGGCCCGCGAGGTTGATGTGGAAAAGATGCTGGAGGTTCCGTGGCAACGAGAGGATTGGCAGCATGACTGTCTCTGCAAAGACGCTCCGCGCGATATGATTGCCTCTATAGGTTCAGCTTATCAACGAATGTTCATCATTCCATCGATGAACGTGATTATCGTTCGGCAGGGGCGAGATGCGAGTTTCTCCGATGGGAAATTCTTGAGACTCATCCTGGGCAAAGACCAATTACATAAGGCGTTCGCCCATTCTTCTTCGATCGGACGATCTTCCTGACAACAAAGCATTGGCGTCTATTTGCGGACTGCTAGAATCAGCGTCGAACTTCGACGGTTCCACTGATAGCCAAAGCTGAAGGTCAACGTTTTTGGCGAACTTGCCTGATAATACTGGTGTAAGTCCGGCTGAAAGTAGTTCTTAAAGAGCTCGATCGGGCCCGTGTAGGTTCCGAAAAATCGAAGAGTCCATTTGTCGGGAGTGAAGTATCGAACCGGGATACCCGAATCATCCTCGAGAACTAGCCCGCTGCTATTCAGGATGGAAGTGCGCACGGTGTTGAAATGATTTTCGTGCATTAAATAGGATGCCGCTTTCAGAAAGCTATTGGCTGGCGCAAACTGTTCGCAGAAACGCAAAACACCGGCATTTTTCTTGGCACCGTCGTCGGAGAGATCGGCCGTAAAGAAGTAGAGAGTCTTTTGAGTGCCGGTGGCTGGATCGGAAAAGCTAATCTTTACACCGTGGGTTGGGCCTCCATTTCCGCTGACCACTGTTCCGTTTTGCTCCAAGGAAACGTACTCGACCGCCGAAATATCCTTTCCGGTGCGAGCGAGGAAAACGAAGATAATCGGTAGAACACCCTTGAGTTGCCCTCGCTCAAAATCCTCCCGCATGTCCTTAGTCTTAAAGAAGCTGAATTGGAGCAGCGTGTTAAGGGAAATCTGAATGTTCTGCAGCGTAGAAATCAAACTCCCCTGGGGCACTGTCAAAAGGTCGGGCATCGGATCGACTGCTTCCAATCCCCCTAGAATATAGGTGGTACAGTCCGGGAAGAAGGCGTCAGCATACAAGAAGTCGGGACCGCTAAAATAATAAAGGCAGGTCTTGGAACCTCCGGAAGGGAGCATGTCGGAACGCCAAACCCTGATGTTGCTTAGCTGGCGTTGTTCCAACTGGGCAAAAGCCGTGTTCATGGCAGCCGCATGCGCCTGCCAGCGGGGATCTCGCGTCAATGAGCGAAGCGAAGAGCTTTCCGATACCGGCAAGCCGGCCAAGTAGCGGGCAGCGTCAGTTGCGTCGGACGATCTAGCAGTTGTGGTCGGCTGCTCTGGGGCGGTCGGGACGGCCGTTGGCTGCTGAGGTTCCGGAACACCGGGTGTCGGCTCGACGTTCTGGGCGAACATCGAAGAACTAAGCAGCAGGACGAGTGCGCTTACCTGAAGCGGAATCCACGAATGTTTAAACATAAGAGTGTCACAGGCTTGGAAGACCGATTAACTACCGAATTTCTCAATGCTCACTGGCCGGAACTGAGAGCGTCTGTACCGGAGGGCTCCGGTAAAGGAGAATCGGTGTTGCGCGAGAAGAAATAGACGATCAAGCCTGCCAATACAGTAAGCAACCCCAGGATTGACTCTGTCGGTTTTTCCAAAAGAACGCGGTACATCATGTACAGCGTCATCGCTAGGAACACCACTGGAGTTATCGGATAAAACCAAACCCGGTAAGGCCTAGTCAGGCGCGGCTCGCGAAAGCGCAACACAATCAAACCGAGAACAGTGAGGAAAGAGCAAAGCAGCAGACTGAATTGAATATAAACCAAAATCGCTTCGAACGTCGAAGTGAGGATCAGCGCAGAAATGATAAAGGCTTGGAGAAGGAGCGCAACATAGGGTGTATTTTGACGGTTTGTCCGTCCGAAAAAGCGTAAGTTTTTCAGGTCGTCAGCCATCGCTTTCGTAATGCGCGAACCGATCCATGCCATCGCGCTGATCGAAGCGATCAGACCAAGGCTAATCGAGGCGCTGGCAACCTTTCCACCGATGGATCCAAAGATGGCTTCGCCGGCGATTTCACCCACCTGAAGTTGCCCTGCTAGGGCGGCCTTGGGCGTGGTCAGCAGGAAAACGAAGTTGAGTAGTACATAGAGCACTGCGACGAATACGGTCCCGATGAAGAGCGCCCAAGGGACATTCTTGGATGGATTCCGGACCTCCCCGGTAATGTAGGAGGCCGCGTTCCAGCCCGAATACGAGTACATGACGTAGAACATACTCACCCAAAACGGACCAGAGATAATGCTAGTTAGGTCGCTGCCGCTAGGAACGAGTTGTAGGGGCTGTTTTTCGGAGACTAGGAACCCGGCTACAATGAACGCCAGGATCAACACGAGCTTTACGATCGTTGAAATATTCTGAAACGCGGCCCCGGTATGAATACCGGTCGAATGGATAATGGTAATCACCCAGACAATGGCGAGGGAGAGCAGGAGAGGCGACCCAATTGGCACGAGCGCGATGAGGTAATGGCCAAACGCCATCGCCGCTAAAGCAATCGGTGCGGCGAAACCGACTGTCGCTGAGACCCAACCCGCCATAAAGCCGACGGCGGGATGATAAATGCGCGAAAGAAAGCGATACTCTCCGCCAGATCGAGGAATAGCCGCAGCCAACTCCGCGTAACAGAGTGCGCCGCAGAGAGCGGCCACTCCGCCGAAAATCCAGAGTGCGATCAACGCAACGTCGGAGTGGATGGAAGCAATTTGAAAACCGAGACTTGTAAAGACACCGGTGCCAATCATGTTGGCGACCACTATGTTGGTGGCGGTAAATCCGGAAATCTTCTTTTCAGTCATGCATTTGCGGCGTTCCGTTGCCACTTGTTAGTCGAAGCACTCCCAGCACGCAAAACAAAAACGATTGACCACCGCCCCATGGTACAACTGCTGCACGGAGCGGAAACCGCTAAATTAACCTGGCGAGGCTCCAGGAAGTCCGGTCCATCGAGATGGCTTCACATTGCCCTTTTCTGCCCACCCGCGCTTCTCATTCTAGGAAAAAGTCGGCAAGCAGTTTTTGCCGCGGATCGACAGCGTAACGAGTGAAATCGGTCATTCCTGTCTCGCGGAGAACATCTTCGTCTATGCAAAATCGACCCGTAAATGCGCCGGCGTCCTTGGTTAGTATAATATGGGCTGCATCGGCGACGATTTCCGGCTTTCGGCACCGGAGCGGATCGACGCCGGGAATCATCGCCAGCGCAGCGGTCCGGATCGCGGTCTTTGGCCAAAGACAGTTGAAGGCCACACGCTCCGCTTTCCATTCAGCAGCGAGTCCGAAAGTAACCATGGCCATGGCAAACTTGGAGACCGTGTACGCCGTGTGTTGTGCGAACCAACGCGGATCGATGGAGACCGGTGGAGCTAGCGTCAACACATGAGGGTTTTCTCGACCGATCAAATAAGGAAGGCATAACTTGGCACAGAGAAAAGTGCCGCGAGCATTGACTTGCTGCATGAGATCGTAGCGCTTGAGTTCAGTTGCATCCGCGCGTGTCAATTGGATGGCGCTCGCGTTATTAACCAGAATGTCAATGCCCCCAAATTGCCGCGCGCATTCGGATACTGCGGCAGCAACCTGCTCTTCCGACCGGATATCCACCTGCAGTGGCAACGCCTTCCCGCCAGCGTTTTCAATTTCTTTTGCGGCGGTATAGATGGTGCCCGGCAAACGAGGATGAGGGTTCGCAGTTTTAGCGACTACGGCAATATTTGCCCCATCTTTCGCGGCGCGCAACGCGATGGCCAAACCGATGCCGCGACTCGCGCCAGTTACAAACAAGGTACGACCTTTCAAATTGGGCTGTTCCACGCCAGCTATTTTACTGCGTGTCTGCACGGGAATAAAAAAGAATTGGCTTTTGGGTTTACCGAAAGTTAAAGCTCGTTGAGCGTCATTTTTGCATCATCTGCTTTCTGTTTAGCTGTCGAGGAAAGTGGAAATACCCAAGGAAGAGAAGTCGCGATGGATAATCGACCGTTTTTAAAACCTGCTAGCTACCTCCTCATCGGCGTGATCAGTGCTTGCTGGGCAGGGTGTGGCAAGCAGAGTGCCGAACAGACAGCTCCGCCGCCTCCCCCGGTAACTGTAGCCAAGCCGGTAACGAAAGAGATCGTGGAATGGGATGAATACACTGGGCGGACCGACGCCGTTCAGAGTGTCAATATCACTGCGCGGGTTAGCGGCTACCTCTACAACATCACTTTTAAGGCGGGGGACATCGTCAACCAGAATGATCTTCTTTTTGTCATTGATCCCCGGCCCTACCAAGCTGCTTACGATCAGGCCAACGGACAACTGCGACAAGCAGAGGCGCAGCAAAAGCTCAATAACTTGAATCTGGCCCGGGCCGATGAGCTCCGGGCGAAGAACGTAATTGCCAAGCAGGACTACGATAATGCTGTGGCGCAAAAAAACGTGTCCGACGCGCAAGTTATCGCAGCACAGGCCGCGGTGGAATCGGCTAAGCTGAACTTAGACTTTACCGAAATTAAAGCGCCGATTACCGGCCGCATCGGCCGAGAACAGGTGACGGTCGGCAACCTGGTACAAACGGACTCGACCTTGCTCACTACGCTGGTGAGCGTCAACCCGATCTACGCCTATTTTAACGTCGATGAACGCTCGGTGCTGAAATATCAGCAGCTAGTTAGAGAAGGTAAGCTGCCAGATCCCGCCAGTGGATCGGTCCCCGTCTACCTCCAGCTGGAAAATGAAAAAGATTTTCCCCACAAGGGAACGATCGATTTCATCAACAACCAATTCGATCCATCAACCGGAACTCTGCAGGTCCGAGGTATATTTCCCAATGCGAATGGGTTTTTGGTGCCGGGATCTTTCGTTAGGGTCCGTGTGGCCGCGACTCCGAGGTACCAGGGTATACTCGTGACCGACCGAGCGATTGGCAGCGATCAGGGGCAGAAATTTGCCTTGATTGTGGGCGAGAACAATATGGTTGAGCTTCGGCCACTGGAACTTGGTCCAGTGGTGGATGGGCTTCGGGTTATTAGAAAAGGCCTCACTGGAGGCGAGAATGTTATTATCAATGGGCTCGTGAACGCGCGGCCAGGTTCTAAGGTCAATCCCCAGCCGGGTGATATGAACCAGTTCACGGCCACCCAACTCGAGTTGCAGAAAAATGTAACGGTGGAACCGGCCGCGACGGCGAAAGAAAAGCCGGGTGGAAACCAGCCGCGACCGGGACAATCGCCCAATCAGGGTAACCAGCCGAGCGAAACGAAGCAGGGCGGCCAGTAACGCGGGAGAGCAGTTATGAAATTCTCTCACTTCTTTATCGAACGCCCGATTTTCGCGATGGTGATTTCCATCGTAATCGTCATCGCGGGTATGTTGGCATATCTCGGATTGCCGACAGCACAATACCCTGAGATCGCGCCCCCTACGATTCAAGTCACTGCGACCTATCCCGGCGCCGATCCGAAAGTGGTCGCCGAGACCGTGGCCACACCGATCGAAGAGCAGGTCAACGGTGTCGAGAACATGCTTTACATGTCCTCGCAATCGACCGCCGACGGCGCAATGACTCTGACAGTCACCTTCGCGCTTGGGACGAACTTAGATATCGCTCAGGTCTTGGTACAGAATCGTGTCGCCATCGCGAACCCTCAGCTTCCGCAAACGGTCCGAGCCTTGGGTGTAACGGTGCAGAAACAGTCTCCTGACCTGATGATGGTTGTACATCTGCTCTCTCCCAAGGGTACCTATAATCAGGCGTATATTAGCAATTACGCGTTTCTTCAGGTTCGCGACGTGCTTTCCCGTCTGCTGGGGGTTGGCAATGTCAATGTCTTCGGTGCGCGTGAGTACAGCATGCGTATCTGGCTTGACCCGGACAGGATGTACTCAAGAGGTTTGACCACGGATGATATTGTCAGCGCTATCCAGGCGCAGAATATCCAAGTGGCAGCGGGACGACTTGGGGCTGAACCAGCCCCGCCGGGTACCGAACTTCAACTGACGCTCAATACGCAGGGTCGTCTCATCACGCCGGACCAATTTGGTCAAATCATTGTGAAGCGCGGCGACAATGGGCAGATTGTTTATCTGGCAGACGTCGGGCGCGTCGACCTCGGAGCCAAGGATTACAACGTTAACTCCTATCTGGACGATCAACCGGCGGTGGCGTTGGCGATTTTTCAGCTTCCAGGCTCTAACGCAGTAAAGACTGCGCATGCGGTGCGGGACACGATGAAGAATCTTTCCCAATCCTTTCCCCAAGACTTGGAGTACACCATCGTCTACGATCCGACGCAGTTCATCGAGCAATCGGTCGAAGCGGTCATCCACACGCTATTTGAAGCGGTGATTCTGGTTTTGATTGTTGTACTGGTTTTTCTGCAGACTTGGCGTGCGACCATCATTCCTCTACTGGCAGTGCCAGTTTCCCTGATTGGCACCTTTGCGGTATTGGCTGCGTTTGGTTTCTCGCTCAATAACTTGTCTCTGTTTGGACTGGTGCTCGCGATCGGGATTGTCGTCGATGATGCGATCGTGGTCGTAGAGGCAGTCGAGCATAACATCGAACTGGGTATGCCGCCCAAGGAGGCGACCGAAAAGGCGATGGACCAAGTTGGAGGTGCGGTCGTCGCGATCGCCATCGTTCTTAGCGCAGTGTTTATTCCAACTGCGTTTATTAGCGGCATTACCGGGCAGTTTTATCGTCAGTTCGCCTTAACGATCGCTGTATCAACGTTGATCTCGGCCTTTAACTCTCTGACGTTAAGTCCGGCCCTGGCCGGGTTGCTGCTGAAGCCGCGGGACGCAAAGAAAGACATTTTGACCCGGGCCTTCGATCTCGTCCTGGGCTGGTTTTTCCGTCTCTTTAACAAGACGTTTAACGCTAGCGTGAACGGCTACACCCGGGTTGTGCACCGGCTATTACGGCTCTCGGCGATCGTGTTGCTTGTCTACGTTGGCCTGTTGGTTTTGACCGGGTGGGAGTTCGACAAGACGCCTGGCGGATTCATTCCGACCCAAGACCAGGGTTATTTGATTGTATTCGCGCAGTTGCCTGACGGCGCGTCGCTCCAGAGATCGGATCAAGTGCGCAAGGAGATATCTGATATCGCTCTCAAAGTTCCAGGGGTTGCCCATACCGTGGAGTTCACCGGATTCTCCGGGCTCGATGGTACAAATCGCAATAACACGGTGACAACGTTCCTGCCGCTGGCCCCCTTCGCAGACCGGGTCAAAGATCCGAAATTGAGCGGGCCCGGCATTACGGCGGCACTCCGCCCGAAATTTGCTCAAATCCAGGAGGCGAGAGTGCTCGTTTTTCCGCCACCGCCAGTGCGCGGAATCGGGAATGCCGGTGGATTCAAAATGCAGGTTCAGGATCGGCGCGGAGCAGGGCTGCCAGCCTTACAGGCGGCAACCGACCTTTTGATTGCCAAGGCAAGTTCCGGGCACGGTCTGGTCGGATTGTTCACGAGTTTTCGCTCCCAGGTCCCACAGCTTTACCTGAATATCGATCGGCGAAAAGCCGAGACCCTGGATGTTCCGTTGAACTCGGTATTCGACACTTTGCAAGCTTATCTGGGATCGACTTACGTCAACGATTTCAATTTTTTGAACCGGACCGATCAGGTCAACATCCAGGCGGACGCTCCGTTTCGGGTCGAACCCGAATCAATTGGGAAGCTCTACACGCGAAATAACAAGAACCAGATGGTTCCTCTGGGCACGTTGCTCGACATCCAAGAAATCAACGGGCCGGACAAGGTGATGCATTATAACATTTATCCGTCGGCAGAAATCAACGGAAATACATTGCCAGGGGTAAGCTCGGGACAGGCTATTCAGGTGATGGACCAGCTGGCGAAGGAGAATCTGCCAAGCCAATTTGGCTTTGAATGGACGGAACTGACGCTCCAACAGATCCTGGCCGGCAACTCTTCGGTCTACATTTTCCCGCTCTGCGTGCTCTTCGTTTTTTTGGTATTGGCTGCTCAATATGAGAGTTGGTCGCTGCCTTTGGCGATCATCCTCATTGTACCGATGTGTCTGTTTGCGGCAATTTCCGGTGTTTTGTTCAGATCAATGGACAACAACATTTTTACCCAAATTGGTTTTGTTGTCTTGGTTGGGCTGGCGTGTAAGAACGCCATCCTCATCGTCGAATTTGCAAAGCAACAGATGGATGCCGGCCACGATCGGATGGATGCAGCGGTTGCGGCGGCCAAGCTACGTCTTCGCCCCATCTTAATGACTTCATTTGCATTTACTCTCGGCGTGCTGCCGCTGGTTGTAGCAGTCGGTCCCGGCGCCGAAATGCGGCAAGCGATCGGCACGGCCGTGTTCAGTGGTATGATTGGCGTCACACTGTTCGGGATCTTCCTGACTCCGGTTTTCTTTTCCGTGATCATGAAACTGTTCGGCAGTAAACCTGGTGAGAAGAGAGCGCCGGTTGAGCAGGTTCCCGTTGGTCAAAAGTAGGCGTCGCTGTATCTTCTGGAGGAATGGAGGTATCATAATTCACTATGAGTCAGACCGGCATTCGCACCGACGCCGATTGCGCTCATCGATTTATTTCGGCCGACCAGGCAGAACCGGGCCCGGAGCCTGCCCTGGTTCTTCTCCACGATTCCGGTGCGAACGAGGAGCAGCTGCTTTCGATCGCGGAAGTCTGGACGCGCAATCATCGAAGCAATGTGCTGAGCCTCCGGGGATGGTTTCCCTATAATGAAGGGTATTCCTTCTTGGGGAGCCCGAACGACTCAATTTGTAAGGAGACCTGTTTCATCGAAAGGGCTGACCGGATCTCAACGTTTCTCCAGTGGGCAGTCAGTGAGTACGACCTTAACCCAGGACGAATCGTCGTATTCGGGATGGGTGATGGAGCTACTCTGGCCGCTTCTCTCCTTTTTGTGCATTCCGAACTGTTGGGTGGTGCGGTTTTAATTCGACCCAGATCTCCGTTTCGGCCGAAGCCGCTGCCCGCACTTCCGTGTTATCCAATCCTCCTCGTTACCGGCCAGCGCGAGTCTGCTGATTTTCAATCTGAAGCCAACGAGCTGGCTGATCTGCTGTTCCAATGCGGTTGTAGCGTCCGGCGGGCGCGAGCGCCTCTCGATCACCGCTTTGAAGCCAAGGTGATCCGCGCCGGCAGCGCTTGGTATCGCAAAGTCTCGTCGGTCGACATTTCTATCGAATGCGCGATCTGAGGTGAGCTTAGGTAGGGCGAAAACCTCGGCGCGCCCTGAGGCTACTATTTTGTCCATGTGGTTCGCGCCGGGTTTGAGCCACGCGCTTTCTCGATCTGTGTTGCGTCTCGTCGCTGCGTTCATTCAGTGCGGCATGAAGATGGGCGAGGGGATAGGGAGCGATCGCGCGTCGTTAAATTTGCCTTGTGGTTTTTTTCCCGATGAGGAAAATCCCGAGCGGGTTTTATCATCGAGTCGATAGAAGTCTTTATCATGAAAGTAGCAGTTCTTTTCGGCGGTAATAGTTCGGAACGTGATGTGTCGATTGCGAGTGGTGCTCAGGTAGCGAAGGCGTTGCGCGACGCGGGCCATCGCGTGATTGCTGTTGATACATTTCGCGGTGTTTTATCGGACTTAGAACAGCAGAGCTTACTTACTCGCGGCGTTGCTCCAGCCCCGCCCACCGAGCAAGAGCTCCAGGTGGTCCGGGCAAAAACCGGCGGAATCGTCCAAGCCTCATACTTCGGCGATGCGGACGTCGTCTTTCTCGCATTGCACGGCGGAACGGGTGAAGATGGAACTATCCAATCGGTGTTTTCTGCTGCGGGGATCTTGTACACCGGGAGCGACCATGTGGGCAGCGCCGCCGCCATGGATAAAGATTTGGCAAAACGATTGTTCACTGCGACTGGTGTCCCAACGCCTAAGTGGCTGATGGCCCCGGTAAATTCCGAAGACGCTTGTGCAGGACTTGGTCTTCCTTTGGTAGTTAAGCCGAACAAGCAAGGATCCACGGTCGGATTATCAGTAGTCAAAAGGCCGGAAGATTTACCTGCTGCGATCGCGGAAGCTTATCGGCACGACGACGAAGTGATGCTTGAGGAGTTTATTCCTGGCCGCGAGTTCACGGTCGGAATTCTGGGAGAGCGCGCCTTGGCAGTGGGCGAAATTATCCCGAAGTTGTCAGACATTTTCGATTACGAAAGCAAGTATCAACCCGGTGGCGCTGAAGAGATTTTTCCGGCTGACATCTCTTCCGAAGCTACTGCGGAAATGCAAAGGCTTGGCCTCCGCGCTCATCGCGCGCTAAAGCTGCGCGATTATAGTCGAGCCGATTTTCGAATGGATGCGAACGGAAAAATCTGGTGTCTGGAGGTAAACACTCTGCCCGGCATGACTGCCCAAAGTCTACTTCCGAAATCGGCGGCGGCGGTCGGTATCTCGTTTCCTGCTCTCTGTGATGAGATTTGCCGGCTGGCGCTCGCGGGCAAAAAGCGCTAAGACGGTTCCCCATGACCTGGTGGGGATACGCATTACTCTCTGCTGCATGCTGGGGCCTGCAGTACGTACTGATGGAGACTCTGTTCCGAAGAGTCGACTTTGCCGCAGCGTTCTCGTTTCTTAGCCTGGCAAACGGCATTTTTGTCGCCGCAATTCTCTGGGTTCTCTATCCTCGTCAAAACTGGGCGAAGCTAGCCGAGAATTGGTCGATGATCGGTCTAATCGTCCTGTATCTTGTTTTCGGCACCGGTGCGTATCTTTTTAATGCGCTAGCGATCAATCAGAAGAACGCAACTCTGGCCTCTCTTCTGGAAATCAGCTATCCGCTCTTCATCATACTCTTCACCGCACTTTTCTTTCGCCAAATTCATCTGAACCTGGTCGGGATGATCGGAGCGGTGCTGATTTTCATGGGCTGCATTCTAGTCGTCTTTAGTCGAGCGGGTTGAGAAACGCCGAGAAAACGCCGACAACGCCGGGAGCGCCGGGAACGCCGGGAACGCCGGCATCACCGAGAACGTCGATAATCGCGAACGCTAAAACGGTGATTAATGAGAAGTAACAATCAACTTTGGTTGTTTGGTGGAGAAAGGAATACGAGGCAAACGACTTGTTGCAGGCGCGCTTCATTCGCTCCCGGCGATGACGGCGTTCCCGGCGTTGTCGGCGTTTTCTCGGCGTTCCCGGCGTTTAAATCACTCCTCTTCCGCGGCCGGTCTAGGCCGCAAGGCTTCCATTAGCTGGGTCTTCAATTCGTGTAGCCCAAGCTCCAAGCCTACCGGGTATATGTGCGGATTCAGCAGGCGTTTGACGCCAGGATAAAAGCGTTTCAAATCCGTTTGAGTAGACGCCCGGATTTCATGAATCGAAGGCTGCTGATAGACTAACTTGCCTTCCCGGAAGATCGGAACCAACAGATCGTGATACTTCGCTTTCGCCGGAATCTTTTTCCGCATGGTGACGTCGGCGGGATTCACGATTGTGTGCGGTGTCTTGATCCCCCCAATTTCATTGTACACCATGTCGGCGATGTACTCGCCCTCGCCCTCAAAGCGACGGACTTGCAGAAACCCGGGATTAGAGGCCTTTACCGCTTGTTCGGATAGTTTGATCTTATACTCCCAATTGCTGCCTCTGGATTTCACTGCTCCGAGCTTAAACACCCCACCCAGCGCTGGCTGGTCAAACGCGGTCACCAGTTTGGTTCCAACACCCCAGGCGTCAATTACCGCCCCCTGGGATTGGAGGCTGCTAATGATATTTTCGTCCAGGTCGTTGCTGGCCAAAATCTGTGCCTTCTCAAATCCTGCTTCGTCCAACAGACGGCGCGCTTGAATGCTCAGATAGGCGAGGTCTCCGGAATCAAGCCGGATACCCATGAGGTCCTGCCCGCGCTGGCGCAAAGCCCGGCCAACTTCAATAGCGTTCCGTACACCCGTCAGCGTGTCGTAGGTATCAACCAGGAAAAGAGTATTACCCGGGAGCGTTGCGGCAAAAGCGGCGAATGCCTCCGGCTCGCTCGGAAACGACATCACCCAACTATGCGCGTGCGTCCCGCGAACCGGAATGCCGAACACCTTTCCTGCCAACACGTTGGAAGTGGCCGTGCAGCCCCCAATATACGCGGCCCGCGTAGCGGCCAGCGCGCCGTCCGGACCGTGAGCCCGTCGCAATCCAAACTCAAGCACTGGTGCTCCTTTGGCAGCGAGACAAATCCGCGCTGCTTTCGTAGCGATCAACGTTTGAAAATTGATGATGTTGAGCAGAGCAGTTTCCAAAAGCTGGCACTGGAGCAGAGGCCCACTAGTGCGCAGCAGCGGTTCGTGCGGAAAGACAACGGTACCTTCCGGAATTGCTTCAACGTTGCAGGAAAAACTGAGGGCGTGGAGATAATCCAGGAAAGCCGGCTCAAAGAGTTTCTTGCCATCGCCTCCTTGGAGCTCTCCCAGATAGGCGAGATCGTCGGCGTGGAAGCGAAAATGAAGAATATAATTTATCGCATCGGCCAACCCGCAAGCGACAGTGTATCCGCTTTGGAAAGGGTGTTCGCGAAAAGTGAGGTGAAAAACTGCCTCCTGATCAAGCCGGTCCTGTTTCCAGTAACCGTAGGCCATGGTCAGCTGATACAGGTCGGTTAATAACGCAGGCGAAGCCCGATCCTGAGCGTCCATAGCCAGAAGAAACAGCCAATAGCCAATTGACGATAGCCAATATTAACCCATTCCGGATTTCACGCTCCGTAGTCCGGATTCCGCATTTGGCTATCGCCTATCTGCGATCGGCTATTTTATCTGTGCCCAACTGATGAACGCCTGCGGGCCGCCTTCCAAATATCCGACTTGGCGACGCACTTCTTGGCCGGACGGATCAAGCAACACGTAAGTAGGAAAGCCCTCGATACTATATTTTTTCGCGAGTTCCTGATTCTGGGCTTTCTCAGCGGGCGACTGATTAGCTCTACGAGGAAAATCGACTTTGACCAAAATGAGCTTTTCGCCGGCGAAGGTTGAGAAGGCCGGTTTATCAAAGACCTCTTTGTCCATCTTAATGCAGTAGGGGCACCAATCGGAACCGGTAAAGTCCAGCAGAATATATTTCTTCTGTTGGGTCGCTACGGTCTTGGCGGCAGCGTAGTCCGTTTGCCAAGCGACCGACTCACCAAAGACCGAAGCAAGCGGGGAAAACGCAAGCAGCGCGATTCCGACGACCAGCAATCGGGTGACGGTGCGATTCGAAATAACGTTCATCATAAAAGAATACCTAATTTACTTTGGGAAAAAATCTACTTCGTCAGTATACAGATCAAACCGGGCTGCGCACGCGGCGAGTCCCGAATAGTAGAGTGGTTCCGTCTTCAAATATTCCAGGAGAAGCCCGTCGGCGACGGCAAATCGTGCTCCTGACACAGCATGATCTCTATTTAAGAAAGAAGTCCACTGCCTCACTGTAGGTATTGAACGGGTCGGGCATCGAAAGGTAGTCCTGGCTCTCCAGAGCAATCGAATCCCAATTGATGATGTAAGGGAGATTCTTTCTTTGAAAATAAGCTACAGCTCTGCCCCGACCCGCAGCTCGGGTGTGAGCTGGCGGCGCAAGTTTTGCTTCCGAACGGCGAACCGAAGCATTGAATTCGCCAATAGTTTTAGCGGGCTTCAGAGCGAAAAAGAGTCCCCTCTGAGGATGGATATTGTGATATTCGAGATCAATGCTTTGCAGCCAAGGATCTTGCCAGGAAAGCCCTTGATCCTCCACAAACATGTTGAGGAGCCACTTTTTGGAGATCCAGTCGACTCCGCCAATCAAAAGTTCCGGTTTTTCCTTGAGCGCGTCGAGAGTGAATTGCCACATTTCCAGAATCCAATCGGTTTCGTCGTCGGAGCCGCTAAGATGGCGTTGGGCATGGGCGAGAAATTGATACTGGATGTCGAGTGCATCCTGGGTGGAGCCGTCATCCATCTCTACGACCCAATCCCCATCAGGACGTCGCGAGATTTCCCGAGTCGCGAGAACGGCATCCCGCAAGGCGATTTGCTTTGGCAGAAGATTCTCTTCCAATAGCGTCAAAATACAGACGGTTGTGCCGATCTTTAGCGCGTTCGCAAAGGGACTCATGTTAGAGTCGCCGATGAGGAGATGGAGTCTTCGATATTTGCGATAATCGGCTAGGGGTTCATCCCTCGCATTGATGATTGCCCGGTTGAATTGCACCCATTGATAAATGTCATTGACGATATGGTCCGCTCGTTGGCTGATTTGGAACGGAACGTTTCCCGGGCGATCGGGAATTTCAAAGTCGAAGGCCAGTGGATTTGCATGGCCTACCCGTCCTGAGCCAGTGAAAATCTGTCGGGTAGCCAAGAAACCGAGTAGCGATGCCAGAATTTCCGGAGTGAATTGAGCCTCCCGACGCATCAAGTAATTTTCGTGGCAGCCGAAAGTCGCTCCGGTGTGGTGGTCGATATTATTTTTTAGAAATGAGACCTTGTCTTCGACCCCTAACTCTTTGATCGCCTGGTAGAGCAGAAGGTCCCCAGCGATGTCGTAGGCAACTAGGTCACGGACCGTTAAACACTCCGGTGACGAGTACTCCAGGTGACCCATATCCAGGTACAACCTGCCCCCATTTAAAAGAAAACCGCCGTTGCCCGGCGGTTCCTCGTAATCTCGATAATGCAGATCGATAGCGCCGATCTGGCATTTGCGAAAAAGATGATTTTTAATTTTTACAGGCCACGCATCAGCTTGGCTCTGGGCTTGATCCTCAGAGATCAGACATCCGTATTCGGTCTCGAGGCCAGCTACCCGGTTCATTGTCGGAAAGCTTCGGGTGAAAACCCGAAGCTATCAACCGGAAGTTCGTCAGGCCGACACCATCTCTTGCTTAGTTTTTCTTCTTGTCCTTGCTGTTGTTGCTGCCGCCCTTATTTCCACCACCACCTTTGTTACCGCCACCGCCACTCGGGTGAGAGGCAGTAGCCGGAGGGTGATAGGCAGTAGCCGGAGGGTGATAGGTATTGGCCGGAGGGTGATAGGTGTTGGCCGGAGGGTGATAGGTGTTGGTCGGAGGGTGATAGGTTTTGGCCGCGTGAGAAGTGCTGGTCGGCGCGTGATAGGTGTTGGCTGACTTATAGGTCGTCTTCGGTTGATACGTTTTTGGGTGATTGACTGCGCCGCCGGTAGACGTGTTGGTCGTGGTTTTCTTCAGCGTTTTCGGCGGGTTGTAGTTGTTGCCACCGGTTCCTTTAGTGCCCTTAGAGCTGGTGCTATTGGTCGTGCTTTTGAAAGCCTTTAGATTATTGCCGCCATTGGCACCCTTCGTAACCTTGGTGCCGGAGTTATTAGTCGGATTATTGGTTGACTTGAACGCCTTGAGTTGGCTCGATCCGGTGCCGTTATTTCCAGTGCCCTTGACCGTCTTGATTTGGTTTGATCCGGTGCCTTTATTTGCCGCAAGGTTGTTTCCGCCCGCATTATTGCTAATGCCTTTATTACCTCCCAAGGCGTTGTTGCCAGTGTTTTTGTTCGCCAACAAGCCATTGCCTGCTCCCAGGTTGCCACCGCCCGCTTTGTTGTTACCCACGCCCTTGTTGCCGGTGGCGTTGTTTGCGCCGGTCGCCTTGTTGCCAAGAATCGTCGGCTTCACCATCATGGCAGTAGTCTTGGGTATATTACCGGGTACTGGGTTTTGTTGGGCAAACTTGGTCTTTAAGTTTTTCGCCTGATCGGCATTCACGTTATTCCAGCCCTTGTTCACCTTCGTATTGGTTAGTGTCTTAGCGACGGTTGGCGGTTTCGTCGCGGTGGTCTTGAGATTTGCCTTTGGTCCGGCAACGTTGAGTTGGTTGCCGTTCTTTACAGCCTTAAAGGCGGCCGGATCTTTTTGCGCAGTATAGTTGACGTTGTATTTTGTTACTTGCCGATTGGTTTTCAGCGCAATCTGCTGAGCCTGCGGACCGTGATTGTTAATGACGGTACTATTATTGTAGATGTTCGTTACGTTCCGAGTGCGATTGATGATCACCACGTTCTGTCCCCAAGGCGCGAAAGCGCCGACGTAGCTATGCCCAAACCAGGCGTTGTAAGGCAGGAAGCAATAGGCGCCCGGCCCGACTCCCCAATAAGAGTCACACCAACCGCCAACGCTGAAGCCCACTGAGATGCCTCCGCACTCTGGCGGAAGCGGTGCCCAACCGACGTAATCGTCCGACTCGCGCCAAGAAACCCACGATGGCGCCCATTCATTGCCAGGGGCCCAAACCCAACCTTCGCCATCGACGTTTACCCAACGCCCGTAATGGTAGGTGGCCCAGCCGAAATTTTCATTGGAATCCCAATACCAACCACGATCGGTATCCTCCCAGTGACCATCGGAATAGGGGCGCCAATCGGAAGAGCTGACAGCTACTGCGGGCTGGAAGACGTAACCGTAATTGTCGTCGTAATACCATTGACCGTCGTCGGCCAATTGATCGTAAAAGACATCGTAACTCTCGTCGTCACTCTGACTATCTTCTTGGAAGACGTGATGACTCCGCGAAAGGGGGGCTCCGAGCTTGAGCGGAACCTTCCCCGTCATGGGGGAGGAAGGTTGGGGATTGCCAAATGCGAGGGATATTGTGCTCGCGAGGCAAAAAAGCGTTAGGGTCGGCTTGATCATAAACAAGTTCTACATTTCTTGGACTGGTTAAAGTCTCTCTCTATTCAACGTACGTAAGTGGGGCGGGTTTCCTAAAAAGTCGGGTCTGCCAATTCTCAAGGAGAGTGAGCCGAGCCTTGGTTAGCCGAAAATAATTCAGTTGCGCGAAGAAGTTGTAGAGGATCTTTTCTGCGATGAGTGCTCCTGTCAGGGTTCGTTTTGCTCCGTCGCCGACCGGTTTTTTGCATGTGGGAGGAGCACGTACGGCGTTGTTTAATTGGCTTTTTGCTCGGCATCATCGCGGCATCTTTGTGCTTCGGATCGAGGACACCGATAAGAACCGGGAACGCGATAATGCCGTAAAGGTCATTTACGACAGTCTGCAGTGGCTTGGTTTGGACTGGGATGAAGGGGCTGGCAAGGGGGGGCCATTCGGACCCTATTTTCAGAGCGAGCGCGATGCCATCTATGAGCGGTATTTAGAGCGACTCCAGGACAAGCACTGCGTATACGAGGATGCTGGAGCAGTTAGATTCCGATCGGCCCGTCGTCCCGTCGTCGTTGATGACGAAGTCTGCGGGCGAATCGAGTTCGATCGCAGCATGGAACCGGATATGACCATTCGCCGCCCAGATGGCTCCTGGATTTTTCATTTCGTGAACGTCGTTGACGACATCGAAATGCAGGTTTCCCACGTTATCCGTGGCGAAGACCATCTGACCAATACTGCTAAACACGTGGAGCTATACCAGGCACTGGATGCCCAGCCACCGCATTTCGCCCACATTCCGCTCATTTTGAATCGGGACGGATCAAAAATGAGCAAGCGCGATGCGGGTGCCAGCGTGACTAGCTACATAGAGCAAGGCTACGCGCCGGAAGCGGTACGCAACTATCTTTGCCTCCTCGGTTGGTCTCCAAAGGACAATCGTGAAAAGATTGATATCGAGGAGGTGGTCGAGCTGTTCGACCTCAAAAAAATAAATCGTCGAAACGCCGCCTTCGATCTGGACAAATGCTTTTGGCTGAATGGGCAGTATGTGTCCCAGATGTCCTTGAGCCGTTTCCGGGTGTTAAGCGAGCCGTTTATCGTGGCGGCTCACCTGGTCATCAACGACGAAGATTACCTTCTTCACGTACTTGAGATCATCAAAGAGAAAGTGAAACTCTTCAAAGACGTGCCGGAGTGGATTGGCTATTTTTTCACGGAGGATTACGAATATGATCCGGATGCGGTCGCCAAGACATTCAAAGGCGGAACTGCGGAGAGGCTGCGTCAGCTGGCCGAACGGTACAGCGCTCTGAAAATCTGGAGTGTCGATCTGCTCGAGGCGGAATTAAAGAAGCTAGCGTCCGATCTTGGATGCAAAACCGGTGAACTGATTCATCCGACCCGGCTCGCCGTCAGCGGGCGGTCGGTTGGTCCGAGCTTGTATCACATGTTGGAAGTGTTAGGTCGCGATCGAGTATTGACCCGGCTGGAAAAGACCGCTGCTCGTTTCTCCTGAACAGTGAGCGTTTGGACTATTGAAGATCTGCGGTGTCCGACATCTGCTCGGCTACCGGCAGACGTTCGGTTGTCGGTCCTGGGAGATCCCATTCGACATTCGCTTTCTCCGGAAATGCAGAATGCTGGGCTCGCCGCGCGAGGCATGCACTTCCGATACGGCCGGCTATGGGTGAAGAGTAGCGAACTCACCGAAGCCTTTTCTCTCTTGCGTGAACGGGAGTTTATCGGCTGGAATCTGACCGTTCCGCACAAGGTCGCTGCTTGTGAGCTTGTCGATGAAATTGATCCGATGGCGGCTCGGGTTGGGGCCATCAATACGGTAGTCAATCGATCTGGAGTCTTGGTTGGATTCAATACGGACGGCTTTGGGCTGATCGCGGCACTTCGTGAGTCCTTTTCAGTCGACTTTGAAAATTCCCGAATCGCGGTGCTGGGTGCCGGCGGTGGTGCCGGTATGACCGCGGCCAATTTTCTCCTCGATGAAAACCCTCTTCAACTGCTTCTGGTTAATCGGACGTTGGCGAAGCTTGATCCATTGCGTAGTACGATGACCAACGATGGCAGGGTTTCCTTTTGGTCGTGGGAACAATTGGCCGAGGTGTTTGGCCAGGCGGACTTGATCGTTAATGCTTCTTCAGTCGGTATACACGGGCATGCGCTTGACTGGGATTCGCGCTGGTTGAGCCGGCGGCATCGAGTTTTTGATCTGATGTATGGTTCGGAGCCAACCCTCGTCGTGAGCTGGGCACGCGCGGGAGGCGCCTCGGCGGTCGATGGCGCGCTCATGCTTTTGCACCAGGGGACCGAGGCTTTTCGCCATTGGTTTGGGCTTCCGGTTCCCAAGAGCGAAATGCGCGAGGCGCTTCATCGTGCACTGATCGCTAATCGCTGATCGCCAAGCCTTCGGCGAGAACAGTCAGCCCTGTGCAATCTGCGATCACCGATTAGTGATTACCCAACTGGTGATTAGCGAATTTGTGATCGACGGACGCGAGTTGTAGATGAGAGATTCCTCGCTAAGCTAGGGCTCTAGTTCTTATAACTGTGATTGACACACTGCTGAAGATCGCCAGGGATAGCCAATGTACCGACGTAAACGCCTGCCAAACTGTTTTGCAGAATGCTACGGAAGATCAACGCTCTTTGGTACGATCGGTCCTCGACTCCAAGCTCGTCGATGAAACGAGGTTTTTGCGCGGGATAAGCAACTGGCTCGAAATCCCATGGTGGGAGAAAACGTTGACCTCGGTGCCGGGGCAATTGCGGGAAAAAGTGCCTGCCCGCTTGGCGCTTCGTTACCATGTGGTACCTCTCCAGCAGGATGATAGTACGATCTGGCTTGGCCTTTATGATCCGTTCGATTTGTTAGCACGACAGACGCTCGCCGCCTCCCTGCGAGAGAAGGTACGGTACACCATGTCGACCCGCACGCTGATCCTCCAAGCCTTGCGCCAAGGATACGGAATCGGAGCTGAGACCTTTGAAGCGATCTTGCAAGGTCGCACGGAAGAAGAGGTTAACACCGAACTAAAGCAGGAGACTAATGTCCTTGATCTGGACGATTCGGAAGCCTCGGTCGTCAAGTTTGTGAACCAAATTTTGCGAGAAGGGCTCGAGCAGCGCGCGACCGACATTCACGTCGAACCGCTGTCGAACGATTTGCGAATCCGGTATCGCATCGACGGAGTTCTTCATGAAGTGCCGGTGCCTGCCAATATCCGGTTGCTGCAAGCGTCGGTTATTTCCCGGCTGAAGGTCATGGCCCATTTGGATATTGCTGAGCGCCGTCTACCGCAGGACGGCCGGATAAATCTGGAGCTCTTAGGCCAACCCATCGACGTTCGCGTCGCGACGATCCCATCGGTTGCCGGCGAGAGTGTCAGCCTGCGCCTCTTGGGTCAGGAGCGTTTTACCTTCGAACGGCTTGGCCTGGATGCACCTTCTCAGCAACGCATCGAACATTTGCTCACACTTCCGAATGGAATCGTTCTGGTAACCGGCCCGACCGGCTGTGGCAAATCGACGTCGCTTTATACGTTTCTGTCCAGCTTGAATACCCATGAACGCCGCATTGTTACGGTGGAAGATCCGGTGGAATATCAACTACCGGGAGTGATCCAGATTGCGGTAAAGCCGGAGATTGACCTGACCTTCGCGAATGGGCTTCGAAGTATCTTGCGTGGAGATCCGAACGTGATCATGGTCGGTGAGATGCGGGATCGGGAAACCGCTGAAATAGCGATCCGCGGTGCGCTCACTGGTCACTTGGTATTTAGCACCCTGCACACAAACGACGCGATTGGCGGAATCACTCGTTTGCTCGATATGGCAATCGAACCATTTCTGGTGGCTAACTCCGTCCGCGCATTCATCGCCCAACGTTTGGTTCGAGTCTTGTGTCCGCACTGTAAGAAGCCGGCAGAATTTTCAACTAAGTATCTGAAAAAAGTCGGATTCCCGCTCGAATCGGCTGAAAGCGTACTCGCTGCGGTTGGTTGTGATGCGTGCCGCACGACCGGATATCAAGGTCGCGCTGCGATTTATGAGATTTGTTTAGTATCAGCGCGATTACAGGACCTCATAACCCAAAACAAGCCTGCGTCGGTCTTGCGAACCGTAGCGATCGAAGAGGGCATGGTACCGCTTCGGCAATATGGTTGGAACAAGGTGGTAGCTGGACTGACAACTGTCGAAGAGGTTGTTCGGGTGACGGCGGCGGACCTGGAAATGTCGGACGAGTAAACGATGCCAAGTTTCCTTTATGAGGCCGTCAGCCGGGCCGGTGAACGGATTCGCGGCGAATTGGTCGCTCAGAACCGAGCCGAAGCGTTTCGGAAGCTCGATCGCGATCGGTTGCAACCTATTAAGATCCAAGAGAAGGGTGGGACGTCTGGTGTTGTTCCACCAGTTGATCAACCGCGAGGCCTCATCAAGATTCGTCTCTCTCGTGGCCAGATTATCCTATTCACCGAAGAATTGAGCGATTTGCTCGACGCCGGTCTGCAGATTGAGCCGGCTCTTCGGGTCATGGAGGCCCGCAAAGAATTATCAAAAATCAAACAGATCGCCGCCGCTCTTCGTCAGCGGGTGCGAGAGGGAAGTAGCCTTTCGAACGCTTTACGCCAAGTTTCTCCCAGCTTCGGAGATCTCTACTGCAATCTTGTTTCGGCCGGGGAGATCAGCGGTTCGCTGCCGGAGTTATTGAAGCGACAGGCCGCTTTTTTGGTGACCATCGATGATCTACAAAAAAAGGTGGTGTCTGCGCTCATTTATCCGGCCATGATCTTTGTGCTTGGTCTCGGACTGATATTCTTGTTCATGACTTACCTGGTTCCGCAGATGACGGTGCTATTTGAAAAGACCGGTAAGAACGTGCCTCTTCTTACTAGATTGCTCATCGATGTGAGTGCTTTTTTTTCGCACTACTGGTGGGCGATTCTCGCTGCGATTGTCCTGGCCGGTTTTGCTTTTTTTCAGCTTATCCGGCATCCCCGGGGAAAGAAATGGTGGCACCGGGTACAGTTAAAGATTCCAGTGGTTGGCGGAGTGTTAAGGGGCCGATTTTATGCGCAGTTTGCTCAGACCTTATCTAATCTCCTTGGCAACGGTCTTCCTTTATTGAACGCCCTCCAATTGATGCGAGGTGCTACCTCGAATGAGCATTGGCGTCGCTCGCTGGCGGCGGTGACCGAATACGTCGGGGAAGGCGGTGCCTTCTCGCGCGGGCTCCAACGGCTCACCGATTTCCCTTCACTGTTCATTGATATGGTAGCAGTCGGAGAACAAACCGGAGACTTGGCAAAAGCCTTGGATAAGGTCGGCAAAAAATATGACAAGGAGCTGAACCTCCGCATTCAACGGTTAACATCGATGGTCCAGCCGGTGATCATACTAATCATGGCTGGAATGGTCGGAGTAATTGCGTATTCGATCATCAATGGCATTTTCGACGCCGTCTCCGGGTTGCAAACTCATTAGGGAAAAAATCCAAGCTCTTGGTTTCTGGGCCAAACCGATCCATCCATCCGATGACTGATCTTCGACTATTGAGTTTGGACTTTGACGGAACAATGATTGCGCCGTGGGAAGCTGAACGCGCCGCCATCAGTCGGTCTTTGGTCGATCGTCTTAATCTACTACGTCGCTGCGGGACGATCGTGGCGATGAACACCGGTCGTACGCTGGAACTCGTCGACCAGGCACTCGAATTTTTCCCATTTCGACCGGATTACGCGCTCACTACCGAAAGAGAGATTTATAGAGCTAATGGCTCCGGTTGGGAACCGATCGTCGCGTGGAACGCTGATTGCCAGAAGTCGCACGATCAGCTGTACCGAGATGCCTCGGAGCTGCTTATCGATATTGAAAACTATTTGTGTACTCGGACCGAGGCTCGGTTGCACCGGGAATCTGGTCGACTAGTGGGTGTGGTGGCCCAAGATGCTCCAGAGATGGATGGAATCGTCAGTTATTTGGATTCGCAACGAAAAGAGATCGAAGAGTTTTCTTATCAACGGAACGGGATCTACCTGCGATTTTGCCATGTCCGCTTCGACAAGGGATCAGTGCTTCGGGGATTGCAATCGCTCCTGGGAGTTGAACCCGGCGAGACGTTTGCCGCGGGCGACAATTACAATGACTTGCCGATGCTGCGAACCGAAATCGCGCGACATCTGGCATGTCCTTCGAACAGTATTGATGAAGTTAAGGACGCTGTCCGAGACGGTGGCGGTCATGTTTCTGAACTGGTCGGCGGCGACGGCCTGGCCGAAGCCCTATTGCGTTTTCCATTACCAGAAGGACCGTAATTAGTTCAGAGAAAGCGCTTTGCGCAATTCATATGATTGCTGTCTACCATTGCCAACAGCGCGGACTAGGCGGCGCCAGAGTCGTTGATTAACAATCGCTCCTATGACGATTCAAGCTTGCGCGGAATTTTTCCAGGGTTGTACCATGGCCTGGTTGTCGCCCCGCGTTAGATGAGTGAGAAGATCCTGATCGTTGAAGATGAGGTGGATGTTGCCGAATTGCTTGCCCACCACCTCAAAAAGGCTGGCTTTGTCGTCGAGATGGCCACAAATGGCCGGACTGCCTTAACATTCATTCGGGATCAGCCGCCGACTTTGGTTGTCCTGGACCTCATGTTACCGGAGATGTCGGGCCTCGACCTGTGCCGGGCGATCCGTTCCGACCCGCGCACAAAAGAAATGGCGATCGTGATGCTTTCCGCGCGTACCGAAGAAATCGACCGGGTACTCGGATTTGAGCTCGGAGCTGACGATTATGTGGTGAAGCCTTTTAGTCCTCGCGAGTTCGTGCTGCGGATCCAGGCGATCTTGCGCCGGCGGGCTGCGGCGCCCAATGATCATGACTGCTTGCGAGTAGGGGAGATTCTACTTGATCGTTCCCGACATGAAGTGAAGGCAGCCAACCGCGTAGTCGAATGTACTGCCACAGAGTTTAAGTTGTTACGTTTGTTGATGGAGCGGGAAGGGCGGGTGCAAGGGAGGGATCGTCTGCTGAGCGACGTTTGGGGGTACGACTCGATCATTGATACAAGAACGGTGGATACGCACATGCGACGCCTAAGGGATAAACTGGGTAACTGCGGTCGCTACATCGAGACTGTGCGTGGATTCGGATATCGGCTAGCGGTGCCTCATTAATTGGCCCTTCTGCGGGCCATAAGGCGATTGAAAACCCCTTTTAGGGAGAGGTTTGTAGACAATTGCTGGGATTGTCACCAAAATGTAACAGAATCGACGTTATTCTGTAACATGCAGTTGGTCACCTGAGCGCGCTGAGGTTAGTCGGTTTCTTTGGCTTAGGCTCCCCGCCCGGATCGGCCTTTAGCCCACAAAAACCAAACTAGAGTCAGCAAAAAGAGTGTGCGGAGAGCTCTTCGCTCGGCGGTAGGGTTTGAGCTGGCTTCTAGTGGCTGGAACAACCCCCCACTGACGGCGGATTGCTTCTATTAGTTTGAGGCTAGGTTTGCCCGGAGAAAAACCCATCAAATGTTACTTCGCCGCCATCCGGCTGTCACATTCGATTGGTCAACTTTGGTCCAGCTGTGCTAAACCCCGCGCGTATTGATGCTCGGTAAGGTGCATCATTAACTTATAGAGCACGCGAAAAGATTCGCGAGATCTAGGTCCAAGGAGAGAGAAAACCAATGATCCTAAAAAACAGATACGCAATAACACTGGCTGGCCTTGTTGCCTTAACCACCAGTGCTGCATTTGCGCAAGACAACCAGGCGCTCATTGATGCTTTGGTCCGCAAAGGCATCTTGTCGCAAAAAGACGCCGAGAGCATCGAAAGAGAGGTGTCAAAGAATCCGGCAGTGGTCCCAGCTCCGAGCAGTCCGCTCAAGCTGGCACCCTGGATTAAGGAACTGAAACTGAGCGGTGACTTGCGTCTCCGTTACCAGTGGGATGAAGAGCAGGCTCAAGAGCCTTCGGTTGCTCCAGTCGCGCCGACTCCAACCCCGATCCCTAGCCTTAAGAATCCAACTCCTACGCTAGTGGCCAGTCCGAACGGTCGGAACCATGTGGCGACGCGAGAGCGCTGGCGCTTTCGTTTGCGTTTGAATGCCGAAATGAAGTTCGACGGCGGCTTCTTTGCCGGAGTCAGCCTGACAACCAACAACTTTGCCGATACCGGCAATCAGACCTACACGGGAGGCTTCCAGAACTACGGCATTTATATAAGCAAAGCGTTCCTGGGCTGGGACGGCTATCCTGGCTTGACCGTTATTGCCGGCAAACAGGACAACCCCTTCTACACCACAGACTTGTTCTGGGAACCGAACATCTATCCTCAGGGGTTGGTGGAACGGATAGACTTTGATAAGCTTTTTGGCTGGAACTCGGCTGGCGAGCCGGTCAGTTACAGTAAGGAAGGCAAGGCCCCGCCTCCGGTTAAGAAGAGCCATGGCTCATTCGAGTTAGCCCTTATTGCCGCGCAATTCATCTTCTACGACAACAACGAATACAACTTCGACAGCGATCTGAAGAATGATTCTTACCTGTTTCAGGAACAATTGTTGATGCGATACAAAACCGATTGGTTTTCGTTCACGTTTGGTCCGTCGCTGTTTATAGCGAATGCGGCGGCCTATGGCCATGACACGGTCGCGAACGGGCCCGCTGGGAACTTCTCTTCAGTCAATACGGGTGGATTTACGGCGCCGGCCAAGACCGACTTCCTGCAGTTCTTGGACGGTACGGGTGAAGAACGGGATCTGTTCGTCGTCATGGCACCTGGAGATATCAGTGTGAAGGTGGCTAACATTCCGGTGAAACTCTACTGGGACTTTGCTTATAACTTCGATGGCGGCAAACGTTACAGTCTGCTCGGCACGGCGGGTCAAAGGGCAACCGGAACCACCCTGTTCAATGGCACGACGCTCACCACCCCTTTTATCACCACTCAGCGAGATGGGGTTAATCCTCCTTTAACTCCTGGGCCGGGCCTCTACAGTGGCTTGATCCTGAGTAAGACCGGAGCAGTTCTGGGCTTCACTAACTTGGCGCAACCGTCCAACAAGGATAAGATGGCATGGTTGATTGGGTTGAAGATTGGTGACAACAAGAAGGCTGGCGATGTTTCGATCTACGGCGATTACCGTCAGGTCGGTATAGCGTCGGTCGATCCGAACCTTGCGGCCACGGACTCGATGAACGACCGATTGAACTCGCAAGGCTTCGGCTTCGGGATCGTTTACAACGTGACCGACTTCTTTCTCTTGGGAGTCAGTGGACGGATCGACTGGAACCTGACGAACCTCTACGGAGGTCAAGCCACACGCGGTTCCGGTATTGCCGACGATAACAGCTGGCACTACGTCCGGGTTGACGCCTTGCTGAAGTTCTAAAGACTTCAGAAGTGATTTAGTACGAACATTTTGCCGACCCGGTGGCTTAAACCACCGGGTCTGCTTTTTCCGGAAAAACTATCCGGAAAAACTTTTAGGTCCACAACGAGAAGAAACCATGACCCAAGAAACTGGTCTTGGCCGGTTTCGAATTTTTGACCACGAGTGTGAGCTTTGGCAAAGATCGGGCGCTCTTCGGCACGCCGGTTTAATCCGTTCGGAAAAACCAGTAAAATGTTACTTCGCTGCCATCCGGCTGTCACATTGCTTGTTCAATTTCGAAAAATCATGCTGAACCTCGCACCTGTCGGCGCTCAGCGAGGAGCGCCACCGACTTAGGGAGGACGAGATTTCGCAGGATCTAAGTTCAAGGAGAGACAAACCAATGATCCTAAAAAACCGATACTGTTGGGCGCTGGCCGGCCTTGTTGCCTTAATCACCAGCTCCGCATTTGCAGATGATCAGGCGCTTATCGATGCCTTAATTCGCAAAGGCATCCTAACGCAAAAAGACGCCGAAAAGATAGAAAGTGAGGTGTCGAAAAACCCGGCACTGGCGACAACTCCGAGCAGCCCGCTCAAGCTTGCGCCCTGGATTAAGGAGTTGAAACTGAGTGGTGACTTGCGTCTCCGTTATCAATGGGATGAAGAGCAGGCTCAAGAGCCCTCGGTCGCTCCAGTCGCGCCGACTCCAACCCCGATCCCTAGCCTTAAGAATCCGACTCCTACGCTGGTGGCCAGTCCGAATGGCAAGAACCACGTCGCGACGCGCTCGCGCTGGCGATTCCGTTTGCGTTTGAATGCTGAAATGAAATTCGATGGTGGCTTCTTTGCTGGAGTCAGCCTCTCGACCAATAACTTTTCCGATACGCAAAATCAGACCTATACGGGTGGTTTCCAGAACTACGGAATCTATATAAGCAAGGCATTCTTGGGCTGGAACGGCTATCCTGGTCTAGCCATTATTGCTGGTAAACAGGACAACCCGTTCTATGCCACCGATCTGTTCTGGGATCCGAACATGTATCCGCAAGGCTTGGTGGAACGGATCGATTTTGATCAGCTCTTTGGCTGGAACTCGGCTGGGGAACCGGTCAGCTATAGCAAGGAGGGCAAGGCTCCGCCTCCCGTCAAGAAAAGCCACGGGACTTTCGAGTTGGCGCTCATTGCCGGTCAGTTCATTTTCTACGACAACAACGAATACAACTTCGACAGCGATCTGAAGAACGATTCCTACCTATTCGAAGAACAGTTGTTGGCTCGCTACAAGACCGACTGGTTCTCGATCACGGTAGCTCCGTCGCTCTTTATCGCCAATGCCGGTGCCTACGGACACGACACCGTGGCTAATGGTCCGGCCGGCAACTTCTCCTCGGTCAATACCGGTGGATTTACCGCACCGGCCAAGACCGATTTCCTCCAGTTCCTGGATGGAACCGGCGAAGAAAGAAGTCTGTTCGTCGTTCAAGCGCCGGGAGATATCACCGTGAAGGTGGGCAAGATTCCGGTGAAATTTTATTGGGACTTTGCCTACAACTTTGATGGAGGTAAACGCTTCAGCTTGCTCGGTACGGCCGGCCAAAGAGCGACGGGGACGACCCTTTTCAACGGTACAACGCTGACCACGCCTTTCATCACCACCCAGCGAGATGGAACCAATCCCACTACCTTCCCATTCCCTGGCTTGTATAGCGAAGTGGTCACCAATTCCGCCGGTGTTGTGATCGGCTACCGGAATCTGGCGCAACCCTCCAACAAAGATAAAATGGCATGGTTGGTCGGATTGAAGATCGGTGACAACAAGAAAGCCGGAGATTTCTCGGCCTATGCCGATTATCGCCAAGTTGGTATCGCAGCAGTTGATCCGAACCTCTCATTCGATGACGCGATGAACGCCCGCTTGAATTTCCAAGGCTTCGGCATGGGAATCGCCTACAACGTGACTGACTTCTTCATTTTGGGAGTCAGTGGACGCATCGATTGGAACTTGACCAACCTCTATGGGGGCCAGGCCACGCACGGCTCCGGTATTGCTGACGACAACTCTTGGCACTACGTCCGAGTTGACGCGTTGTTGAAGTTCTAACCGTCAGAAGTTGCTTAATTACAGATATTTACACGACCCGGTGGCGGAACCAGCCGGGTCGCCTTTTATGAATTTTCCAAGCAGGTAGACCCGCCAGGCAGTCCCGGCCGCGAATTGCCATTTGAAAATATTCTGCGAGACTGAAACGTTTATCGCTCAGGCACCTTTTCCGGAAAACTCGTTATGGAATCTGCGAAGACCGACATAAAACCTGTTCAACAATCCGGCGAAGCAGTGCAATTGTCGCCGACACCGAGAAAGGTCGAGCCCGATATCCCCGGTATCCCGGTCGTTGAAGTGGATCAGGTCGATTTTCATTATGGTGCTGCGAAGGCGCTACACGGGATAAATCTTTCGATACCTAAGAAAAAGGTTACAGCATTCATTGGTCCGTCCGGTTGCGGCAAATCGACACTGTTGCGTTGCTTAAATCGAATGAACGACTTGGTTGATCATGCCCGAGTCACTGCCGGAGAAATCCGCATCGGCGGGGTAAATATCAACGCTCCAGAAGTCGATGTGATCGAGCTAAGGAAAAGAGTCGGGATGGTTTTCCAAAAATCGAATCCCTTTCCCAAATCAATTTACGAGAATATTGCATACGGGTTACGCATCAGCGGGGTCCGGAACAAGAAAATAATCGATCAGACGGTTGAGCAAAGCCTGCGGGGTGCCGCTCTTTGGGAAGAAGTCCGGAATCGGTTACACGAGAGTGCCCTTGGTTTGTCTGGCGGTCAGCAGCAACGACTTTGTATAGCCCGAGCGATCGCGGTAAAGCCAGAGGTGATTTTGATGGATGAGCCCTGTTCCGCGCTCGACCCAATTGCGACAGCGAAGGTAGAAGAGCTGATTTTCTCGCTAAAAGATCAATTCACCATTGTCATCGTCACTCACAACATGCAGCAGGCGACTCGCTGCTCGGATTTCACAGCATTCTTCTATTTGGGCCGGCTGATCGAGTATGATAGGACCGAAAAGTTGTTTAGTAATCCTACGCAAAAGCAGACCGAAGATTACATCTCGGGACGGTTCGGTTAGTAGCAGCTAGCCTCGACGCTCCAGCCTGAGGAACCCAGGGCAGGCTGCAGTGATGGTGATTGATAATTAGTGAAAGGGGCGGTGAGAGATTTTTGCCGAGGATTTGCCGATAGGCATCCGCCATTCACCTCTCACTTCTCACCAATCACTGACGTGCTTTCTGAGGCTGGCTTGTCCGCCGAAGTTATGGGTTTGCGGGAGTACGAAGGAGGAAGCATCAGGCTACTTTGCGAAGGCGGCCCGCCCGCCTGTTGTTCTAAAACGCAAAGCCAAAACTCAAGTGGAACGCGCCGAAATCTTCATTGGTGCGAGGAGATGGATTTATCCCGTAATCGACGCGCAACGGCCCGACCGGCAGGTTGTAACGCAATCCAGCGCCAACGCCCGTGCTAAAGGATGAAAAGGGCGAAGAACCGAGACCGCCGGCATCGAAGAAAATAGCTCCAACCAGATCTCCTACGATTGGGTGATCATATTCAACGTTCAACACCGAACGAGTGAGACCTCCGATCGGATTATTATTGTGGTCTCTTAAGCCCAATTCTCGTTCGGCGAAGCTGCGTACGGTATCGTCGCCGCCATTAAAAAAACGTTCTTGGATCGGTACGCCAAGATTTCCTCCCGAAGAGGGTGCGATAAACCCAAAGCGAACCCCGAACGCCAGAAGGCCCTTGCCGATCGGTTGATAATAGGAAAAGCGTTCGGTGAGTTGAAGGTAGCTGCTGGCATTCTGGAACGGTTCGGAAACAGAACCAGTCAGTGCCAGAATCCAACCGTGATGAGGATTTAGCGGACTATCGCGATAATCGATAGTCTGCGTGATACCAGCGGATCCGATCTGGTAGGTTGTGGGACCAACTAGATTGGCCGGATCGATTGTGACGTTGCTCAAACTCACGCTCTTGAATTCTGCGTACACCCCGGTTTCAAAATGAGTAGCATATTTTCGCGTGAGCGAAACTTGGCCGTAGGTGTTCGCATAGGAGTACCCCTGAACCATCTTATCTTCGATTCCGAGCACGACGCGGAAACGATTCTTGGTATTCAGAAACCAGGGATCCTCGTAGGAGATTTTACCGTCCGGCCCTCGCACCGTGTATTCGGCCGAGACGGAGAAAATCTGACCCGCGCCGAAAATATTCCGGTTGGCGTAGGCAGCACCAAAAATGAGCCCGTCAAACGTCCGGTAACCACCGAAAACACTGAATTCTTTCGCCTTTGCCTCCAAGGGAGTAAGCGTGAGCGTAATTGTATCGTCCGCCTCAGCAGTTTCCTGGATTCCAAGGGTATCGAAAAGTCCGGTTTGCACCATTGCAGTGTTCACTGTTTGGAGCGATTTGGGCCGGTAAATCTGCCCCTGAAGCTCGGCGAAGCGATTGGGCAAAAATTCCGGCTTGAGCCGAGATTTAGGTTTTTGCTCTACGATAATCTTTCCGAACCGATAGATTGGCCCAGGAGTGGAGTGAACGTAAATCGGCACCCTTCCTCCTTTCCCAACGCGAGTAAAATCGGGTTCGACGGTTACCACGGCAGAATAGTGACCTTCACCTTTGTAGATGAACGTCAAATCGCGTTGAAGATTGCCCAGCTCAGCCTCCGAATAGGGAGCGGGTTGGTCAGTGAGAGACGAGATCTTCGTCTGAAATTGGGCCATTGGAATTTCTGGATCGTTCTTGAAAGTGATCGGTCCAAAGAAATATCTCGGACCTTCAATGATCGTCACGGTGGCGTCGACGACACGTCGCGCCTCATCCGGGTGCGTTTCCAACTTCACGATCTGCACCTTCGGAAAACCTTGTGAGATGTAGTAGCCCTGGACGAGCGATGTACCGGTCACTAGATCTGCTTCGACGTAAGGGAGATTCTTTTGGAATTGGGAGAAACGCGCCCTGGTGGTGCCGACCATGTAGTCGTTGAGTACGTCCGGAGAAAATGTCTTGTCCCCCTTGAAACTGATGGTTCCCAAATTGTAGTACGGGCCCTCAGTGATACTCAGCTCCAAGTCTCGACCGTTGCTCAAGATTTTGTATTTTACGTCCACCGCTGGATATCCGTGTCGCCGATAGAAAACGCCGAGGTAATAGGCCGTGTCGTCTGCCAGGGGTACGTTTAGTCCCTCGTTACGGATTTGCAGCAGCGGATCGGCGACTGCATCTCGTAAATCCTTTTCGGTGAAACTCTGATTCCCGACAAAATGAATTCTCGAGGCTGTTTCCGGCGGCGGCGTCGCTTGCATCTGGACGGTGGTTGCCGCTTGCTCGGCCGGCTTCGGGGTAGGCCCCCCCGGAGGCGGCGCTTGTCCATGAACGCTCGCCGCGATCACAATCTCAACGAACGCGGCGGCAACGAGACATTTCATCGGAACCGAATGAGATATCGCAGCCGTCCACTCACGTCTCCTGCTTGACCGAATTCGCCGATCAACTGCCAGTTGTTCGTGAGGCTAAATCGTGCGCTGACGTCCTGCGTACCCGGACGGTCCCCTGGAATGATATCGACTTCGAGGCGCTCCAAGAAAGATTGTTGCTGAGCGTTGGGGCGAACTTTGAAGACCTTTGTGAGTAGCTGTTGCGCGAGTATAAAGGAGGCACGGCCGGCCAGGAGAGTGGGGTTTTGCACGAATTCCGAAGTCGTCGAGCCAGTAGCCAGAAGCGTAGCGATATCTCCCTGGGCCAATGGAGGGGTACTGTCGAATAAGATTTGGAAGTTGGAAACGTTTCCGAAAACTCGCATCCGAACCTCATAATCGCGGATCAGGGAAACACCGGTGATATTGAAAGACGGGTTGAGTGGATTGCCGCCCGGAGAGAAGTCGATATAACCGTTGTTGATGTCGAGATGGCTGAAAGGAAGGGAAGCCGTCAACTGATCTACCCTGACGAATCCGGTGACGGTCGGTTGGAGCCCGGTACCACCAACCTGCAAATCGACAGTGACTTGGCCTCGAGCAAGGTTGCTCTGCACCAAGAACGGGCTATCGGTTTGTATCTTCACATTGAATTTCCAGTCTCGGACCGGGGGAGTCGTTATTGAGACACTACTGGGCGGAGGAATTGAAGGTGGCTGAGGCGCCGGGCGGCCAGGCAGGTTGAGTGGCAAGATATCAATGTCCTGGAAAAAGCGGCTATCGACCAGGCCGACCTTTCCGGCGATTTCTACTGTGGATAGCGGCCCGCGGACAGTTAGATCGATGTTGGATCGAACGATGATATTATCGCTCCGGGTCAGCAGGAGTTTCCGACTGGTTAGAGCGAGATCGAACTGAGGATTTGTTCCTTGGGCAAGGTCGATCGAACCGCTCAAAGAGAAGGGACCACCGCCCGCTAAACCGTTGAACCGGTCAAACGTCACGCGATGGTTATCGCGAAAATTGATGTCTACCGCAAAATCGGAGATGGGAGGAACGACGTCTGTAGAAGCACGGAACCGGGTTACATTGGCCGACACCGCGCCGCTGATCTCGGGTTTGTCGAGTGTTCCGGCGACATTCGCGTCGATGGCGACTCGTCCTTCCAGGATTCGAATGAAGGGTGTCAGCTTACGCGCAAATTGCAGATTTGTTTCTGGCCAATGAACCGAGAGAGCAATCGGAGTATTTGCAGGGAGTTTTCCGCTGTCTAGCACCTGGGCAACGTCGAGCGGGACTTTTCCTTGCACCTGCAAGGGCTGGATTTCCGGTTGTTGAAAATGTCCGTCTAAGGTCAGGACCTTATTGGCCAATTGCACGGTAAAATCTCCGTTTGCTGCTGCGAAAGTGGAAACAGTCGGCGATCGAAGATCGCTGAGGCTCGTTTTGATTTGGAATGACGGATCTCTCAGTGTGCCGCTCGCCTTTATAATTAGTCCGGCATTCCCAGTAATTTGTCGGTCCTGTGGCTGAAAACTAGCCAGCGAGACTTTGTCGGCTACCAGATCGATAGAAAGGGGCCGATCCAAAGCGATCGGAATCTTTTGCTGATTGAGGTCAAGCGGGACGCTGACGGATCCGGCTAGGAGGTTTTGGTCCTTACGCACCTCCAGATGAGGGATCTCGAACAGCTCAGGGCTTAACCGAATTGTCGCGTCCAAATTAGCCAGCGGAGAGAGTACCTGCAGACGCGTTACTTCGGCCTTGAGCCCTTCGTAAGATCCCTCGACGTCCGCTTTGATTCCTTTCGTTCCTTTCACCTGAAGGTCAGAGATGTGCAGTTGCGCGCTGCCCACGGAGTTCTTTAGTTGACCTTTTCCGGACCAAACGAGGTTCAATTTACCTCCGAGCCCAACGTCCTGGCCAAACGATTTGAGCAGCGGATCGAGAAAAGCGAGATCTCTCAGATCAACGTTGGCATTGCCTTCGTACTCGTATGGTTCGGCGAGTTGTCCCCGGCCGGTCAGATTAATCGAGTTGTTGCGATCGGCGATGACCTTCAATGTCGGAAGTGTCAGCAAATTGTCCTTTACCGATCCGCTCACCTCGGTGTCTTGCAGGCTCAAGCCACGATACCTGATTTGAGTACCCACGAGGTTGAGCTGAGCGTCAGCAATGTGATTATCTTTGACTTGGCCACTCCCGGAAAATCGCGCGCTCAGGCTACCCGTCAGGTTCGGTTCCGGCCCGATTGTCTTGAAAAAAGAGTCAAACACTCGGAGGTCGTCCAGTTGCAGTTGCCCAGAAGCGGTGTAGCGCAGGGGCGCATTGATGTCCAAGTCGGCGTTCAGATCGAATGAGTTGTGCGAATCGAAGTTGACGCGGAGCGCATCGATCGTGGCTTTTTGCTGTGCGATCTTGGCTTTCAGGGTGAGACTTTGCACCGGTAAACCGCGATAACTAATGTCGTGGCCATCGGCCTGAATTTCGGCGTTTGGCGTGCTTTGCTGGGAGTTGCCGGTCGCCTTTGCCGTCATTTCGATCGCGCCCCGTAAACCGGTCGCCTGGTGGAGGCTGGTGAGCAAAGCGTCGAACTTCGACAGGTCGACCAGACGCAGTGCTGCTGTCCCTTCGTACGGATAGTTGTCTGTGAGTTTTACATTACCGCTCGCGTCCAAGTAATTGGAGTCATCGAGGGCAGCGTGCAGTTGCTGAACCTTCGCGATTCCATCCGCCGCATTCGCGTCCATCGTGATTCGCTGTAAGGCGAAGTCACCGTAGCGTAGGTTGTTGCCGTTGAATTGGACGGCGCCCACGGGTTGGCCGTTCTTTAGTGTAATTTCGCCATCTCCGACCAATGAGCCTCGAAGTGGAGTTTCCGGGACGAAATCTCCGATCGAATCGACGTGAAACTTGAGTTTGGCATCGAGTCGTCTTAGGTCCGGTGTCGCGCCGGGAGTCGGCAGTGGCAATTGGGCGTTGAGTTCGGCGGCACTCTTTCCGGAATTCATTTCGACGTGCGTATCCGATTGGCCGCCTTGGAGTTTGACGATCGCTCCCACTCTCTCGATGCGCGCGGATTCAAATCTTGTGTCACTTATCCAGGCATCAACCAGGGCAGCACAGCCCGGCCACAAAGTGTCAGGAAGAGGTAGCCGAGCAACAGCACAGATCGTTGCCTCCGTCCGCGGGATCTCCAAGCCCGCTTGCTTCAGTCCGACGTTGAGAAGATGGATTGCCGTGGAAGCCTGTCCGCCCTCGATTTGAGCGTTGCCGAGAATCAAGGCGTTAGTTTGTAGATTGGGAACGAATCTGCCCGGCTCCAACAGCGCTGCTGCCAAACCGATGTGAGCGGCAAATTCGTCAGCAAAAGCGCCCGAATGCGCTGGCAAGAGGAAGTTACCTCCGATGGAAACACGATTCGATCCGGCATTAAGCAGGCATCGATCAATGTTTCCCTTTCCTTGGTTTAAGCTGACCCTCAGATCGAAGTCGTCAATTTGCCGCTCTTGGTACCGGATTCGGTCGCCAATGATAACGACGCGACCATTCAGCGACCTGGGATTATTAAGATCGCCATTGATCGATAGGTCCAAAACCGGGATGGATCCAGTAACAGGCAAGTTCTCGAATTGTTGGAGCGGTTGCAGGTTCAGATGAGCGATTTGGACCGCTCCGACCAACAAATTCTGGGAGGCTTGCGAATCGAGTGAAGCGTCGATTCGAAGTGGGGCATTGAGCGCTTTTCCGTTAACTGATGCTACGAGCTTACCGAGGGAGAGATGACTCGCATCAAGACTGAGCTGATCGATCGCCAGGAAGGGAGGAAGTGAGAGCCCGGTAAGGTGGAGAGTTTCGCCCTGTACTGCCAGACCGGCTCGGAGGTCTTTCCATACGCCTAGCGGCGGTAACGCGAGCTCGCCGCAAGTCAATGCACCTGATTGGTTTGCTGTAAGATCGATCCCAAAATTTCTAACAGCCAAATCTCCATCGGGACGGCGGATTTGGATGTTAATATTGCCGACATCTATCCTTTGAGGGATGATCGGCAAGATCCGAAGTGGACCCCCTTTCTTAGACGGTTGCGGCGGAGCCGGCGGAGTTGGTCGAATAATCAGGTTGACGTCCTTCAGCTCGATCAAATGCACCACCTCACCAGGCTTCTGCTGCAGAAGGCTGAGCAGACTGTAGCGAGCCGAGAATCGGCGGACATCCAATCTTTCGATCGGAAGTGTATGATTCGCCGGGAGCGGTTCGAGGTGCAGATCCTGAATGATCAGATTGGAGAAAATTGAGCCACGGATCTTGAACTGGATCGTAAATTTTTGCCATCTAGCCACCTTTTGAACCACGAACTCTGTGAGACCAAAGAAAATGGGTTGGTAAAAAACGATGAGCAACAGAACGGCAATGGTGAGCCCACCGAGAAGGTATCGTAACCAGCGGACTCGTTTCCGTTCGGGAGACATCAGACTAAAGAACTAACATTCTGAGGGTGCCCGCCGACGACCAATCTCGCAGCGAGGTGCTCTGCCAAATGAAGCAACGACGCTCACTCTGGTCGCAGATGCTGCGAATGTGCAAGTCGGTTTTTGGTCCAGTTTGGACAAATTTACTGCGAGCCATTAGTCGGTATGGCCAAGTCAATGGAGAACAGTGTGCTGCATCCTTCGCCTATTATGCATTCTTCTCACTATTCCCGTTGATTCTTCTGTTTGTCGCTATCGGGACTTTGTTCGTTAGCGATCGGGAGCAGGCGGCACGTCGATTGGTCATCCAGATCGAAGAATACACGCCGCTGCAGCAAAGCGACCGGGATGTCGTGATGAGTACCGTCGAAGGAGTGATTCGTCACGGTTGGGGCGCCGGAATTCTCGGTTTTTTGATGCTTCTTTGGAGTTCTTTGCGCTTCTTCCAGGCACTGGTACTCGGAATCAATCGCGCCTGGGGGGCGATGGACTACGATTGGTGGAGACTCCCGTTGCGCAATCTTCTCATGATCGGCATCCTCTTGAGCGCCGCTTTGCTTAGCGTCGTTGCTCCGCTGATTCTGACGAAGATCCTTGAGTTTGTTGGATGGAATCAGGACTGGGTGACCGGAGTTTTTACCGGTCTGCTACCGACGTTAATTCTCTTTTATTGCTTGCTCATGTTCTACCGATTCGCGCCGCGGGGACGCTCGACGACCTTTAGGCAAGTCTGGCCAGCTGCACTGTTTGCGGCGCTCGCCTTAAAATTTTGCCAGCATCTCTTCGGAATCTATTTGACTCAGTTCATTAGTTTTAACGCCGTATACGGGGTATTTGGTACCATTATGGCTCTGCTATTCTGGATTTACTTGTCCGGGGTAATTGTCATTTTCGGAGGCTGTATCGCCGCGACGCGCGTCACTCGATGAGTAATGGGCCGTCCGTTGTCTGCCATTCGTCTGCCGGAGGCTGGATCGAACCAAGCCTGACGAGAGGAACAGGTGCCTCGCTAACGGCCCAAGTGTCCTCAAGATAAGAGATGCTCGGTGAGGAATGGCAGCACAATCTCATTGAAACGGTGCGCTTGTTCGACCATGCCGAGATGAGCCGCCCCTCTCAGAATTTGTAACTTTGAACCCTGAATCCGTTCGCGCATCGATTCGGCAACGGAAGGAGGGAAGCCTTGATCCTTCTCTGCTGGGATCAGCAGGGTTGGAACCTTTATTTCTTTTAGCCGCTCGGTGAGATTCAGTCCCTGTAGAGCTCGGCAGCAGCCAACAAAACCGTCCGGGGAAGTGGCGCGAATCAAGTCCGCAATCCAAGCTGCGGTCCACGGAGCTGACTGCAAGAACTCGAGATTGAACCAACGCGCGAGTGTTGGCTCAACCTGGCTCTCCATGCCCTTCAGACACACAGTCTCGATTCGCAGATTGAAATTGGCCTTCATGGCTTCGTTCGCTTCGCTTCCAGTGCAGCAGAGCACGAGAGCCGATAAGCGATCCGGCGCAGTCAAAGCCAGGACCTGGCCAATCATCCCGCCCAGCGAAACTCCAACGAACGCCGTCCGTTCGATTGACAGGTGATCGAGCAGTTTCAGCACGTCGGTCGCCAACTCTTCGAGCGAATAGCTGTCTCCTGGCGCTTCGCTTTCGCCGTGGCCACGCACATCATAGAGGATTACCCGGAAGCGCCGGGTCAACAGGGGTAGCTGATATCCCCAGACCTCTGCGCTGGTTGCGAGGGCATGGGAGAGCACCACGGCCGGAGCTTCTTCAGCTCCTTCCGAGGCGAAACTGACGCGGTAACCATTGATCTGGGCAGATTGCTTTTTCATTACAATTCCTAGACTCGGCGCTCGAGGAATTGCCACGGCCCGCCCATGTTTCCTCAAGTCGGATTTTGGCGAACAAAAAACACTAAAAATAGAACGGGATGCCGAGCTGCTGGAAAATCTTTTTGTTCTCTCCGAAGAACTTGTTTCCAAGATCGTTAAATCCCCCGCTTTCTTTAAACTGCTTCAGGAAAGCGTTTACTTGAGTGCGTAATTCGTCATTTCCTTTCCGGATGCCGATCGCCCATTCTTCGATCTGAAACGGTTGTAAGATTGCGCGCGTTGATTCTTGGTACTTTTGCCAATGTTGGAAGATGGAAATTTGATCGTAGATCATGCAATCCGCTTTGCCTTGCGCGACTTCCGTGGCGCAGGTCGCCGGGTCGTTGAAGATGAGGATTTTCGCATTATGAAAATGTTGGATTGCGTAAATGTGGCCGGTAGTCGCTTTCTTCACTGCGACAGTGACGTTAGGTTTGTCGATATCTGCGATCGATTGAATGGAACTGTTTTTGTTTGCCAGAATCGATAAGCCCATCTTCAAATAAGGATCGCTGAAGTCGATAGACTTCGCTCGCTCTTCGGTCATGGTCATAGAAGAGATTGCTAGGTCGATCTTCCCGGTCTTCAGTGATGGGATCAGACCATCGAAAGGGATGTTCTCAAAGCGGATCGGACGCTGAAGGTATTTACCAAGGGATCTCATCATCTCCACGCTCATGCCGGCTGGCTGTCCGCTGGTATCCAACATTTCGAACGGAGGAAAACTCATCTCCATCCCGATCACGACTTCCTTTTGCTGGGCATGCAAGGTTCCAACGCTGGAGAGCGTGATTACGAGACAGCGAATCAAGAATTTCACGTAGCCTTCTTATTCCCAGCCGGCCAGAGTTTCAACACCGGACTGGCGGGTGGTACCCTTGATGGGCGGAGGGCGCGCGCTTGCGACTTTGCCAATTTGTTCGGAATGGTCCGCTTTAATAGGAGAAAGGATATGCGCCCAGAGCAGTCGTCCCGGCTTGTCCGCCTAGCCTAAAGCCTTTTGGAGGGACTCAATGAAAGTAGCCCAGTACGAAGTGCTGGGAACAACGCAAAAGAGACGTCCGTCCCGTCAGGGACGATAGAAGCGTTTTTGGCTCCTGGTCCTTTCGTAGGCGGCTTCACCAGCGTATGCAAGCATCGATCGTCCCGTTCCTCCTTCGTCATCCTGACTATGGCGGACAGGCCGGGACGGATCGTGTTTTTTGAACGGTACCCCAGCACTTCGTACTGGGCTACTTTCATTGAGTCCCTCCGGGACCAATCCTCTTCGCAATACTTCTACCCTATATATTGACGCACATGTGCGCCTGCGGGACGCACCCTCCGAGCGACGGCCTCAATTCGATTTGGACTCCACTAGCTCGATAGACTAAGTGTCAGTCCGGACCGCAGTACGTGGAAAAAAGCTATGCTCCAGGTCGAAGATCTAACAATCAATTTCCAGAGCGATCAGGGCGAGATTTGTGCTGTCGATTCCGTGTCATTTTCCGTGGCGGATGGCGAGACTCTGGCGATTGTCGGAGAGAGTGGGAGCGGAAAAAGCGTTACTGCCCTTTCGCTCACCAGGTTGCTTCCCCAACCACCGGCACGTATCGCGCGCGGAGAAGTTTTTCTGGATCACGAACCGCTCCTGGGCAAACCGATGCGAGAATTGCGCCGTGTTCGAGGGAAACAAATCGGGTACATATTTCAGGAGCCGGCGACGAGTTTGAATCCGGTCTTTTCCATCTACGAACAGATGTCCGAGGTGATCCGACTTCACCGGCCCGAGATCAAAGAAATCAAACGGGAGGTTGTTTTTTGGCTGGATCAGGTAGGAATTCTGGAGCCCGGCAAACGGCTACATGACTACCCGTATCAGCTAAGTGGAGGGATGCAGCAGCGGGTCATGATAGCAATGGCTCTCAGTGCTCAACCGAAGGTTCTAGTCGCGGATGAACCCACCACGGCGCTCGATGTGACCATCCAGAAACAGATTTTGGACCTTTTTGCCGAACTGAAGCAGAAATTTCAGATGTCAATCATTCTCATCACGCACAACTTCGGAATCATTCGGGGACTGGCGGACAAAGTGGCAGTGATGTTTCGAGGTCGATTAGTGGAGTTCGGAGATTCCGAGAAGATATTGAAGGCACCGAATCATCCCTACACTCGGGCCTTAATCGACTGTGTACCTAGATTGGGAGCCGATCTGCGCCGTCTGCAGACCATCGATTATTCTGCACTGTGACCCGCTTTTTGCAGGTTTAGCCAGTTATGGTGATAAACCGCTACGTTCACATATTTCTCTGCCAGAGCGCTGATCGAAGCTTTCTCAGCGGCAGTTAGCGAGCGCAACACTTTGGCTGGCGAACCGATCACCAGGGATCCGGCCGGTATTTTAGATCCTTTCGTAACGAGGGCCTGTGCTCCGATGATGCAGTCTTCGCCAATTTCTGCACCATCGAGAATAATCGCGCCCATTCCAATCAGTACGCGATTACTTACGGAACAGGCGTGAACGATCGCCCGATGACCGCAGGTTACCTCATCACCGATAGTCAAAGGAAATTCGTCCGCGACGTGCAGGACGGAACCGTCCTGAATATTGGTTCGATTCCCGATCTGAATAAAATGGATATCGGCTCGGACGACCGTGTGATACCAGATGCTCGAGTATTCACCAATGGTCACTGCTCCTATGACAGAGGAGTTGGGAGCGACAAAAGCGGTTTGGGCCACGGAGGGCTGTCGCCGTAAGTGCTCATTCAGCCGCCTCAGAACATTATGCGATCCCATCATAATTTACTATCTAGCGTAATCGGTTTTTGCCAGAAACGAAATTGGGCCAAATCTTCGGAAACCCGCGCTTCTAGATTGACAAACCTCGCCAAATCTGGGGATAAGGGACGGATCGAAGGCGTCTGTTCGCGAATCGGCTCAGGTAAAGCTTCCTAAGGCCACCGCTTCCGAACCTCGCCATCTGCATCCATGAATAAAGTAGAGTTAGTTGAATCCGTAAAGAAGCAGCTCGGAGCCGAGATCAGTAAGGCAGAGGCCGAGAAAGCGGTAACAGCTGTGATTCACGCCATCAAGACCGGTGTCAAAAAAGACAAAATAGTTCAGCTGGTGGGATTCGGAACTTTTAAGGTGGTCGAAAGAAAAGCACGTAAGGGGGTTAATCCAAAAACCCTGCAACAGATAAAAATTCCGAAATCGAAAACCGTGAAATTTGTTCCGGGTAAAGATTTTAAGGCCAAGATCTAATCTTGGGGAGTTAGAAGAGCGATCCGTTTTCCCCCCGTAACCGAGAAAACCCGTTGGGTACCGATACCGAACGGGTTTTCTCATTATTAAAGGGAATAAGCAGAGACAGAATCTATCTTGTATTTGAAAGCGACTGTAGTGTGAAAAGTATTGGCTCCCTCTGCCTCTGGCTGATCTGCCATAACATCGCTTTTTCGGCCGACCAGTATGCACTGGATGCCGCTCGCTCAGAACTGAGTTTTCAGGTCCGAAATTTCGCTTCGTCGGTTACGGGTAAATTTACCGACTTCTCCGGAACTGTGAGCTTCAACCGAGCCCAACCTGAGCAATCGAGCGTAGAAGCGACTATTCGAGTCCAAAGTATCGACACTGGCATCAAAGACCGCGATCACCATCTGCTTTCCGCGGACTTCTTCGATGTCCAAAAGTTTCCCACCATCACTTTCAAAAGCACCTCGGTTCAACGAACCGGTGATCGTACCGCTGAAGTGCACGGCAATCTAACTATGCACGGGACCACTCGGCCCGTTCTGCTCCACGTAGAGTTGTTGGCTGACGACACCAATAGCGCCGCCGGTAGCCTGCGGTGGAAGGTTACATCCAGTCTGAAAAGGAAGAGCTTTGGGCTAAGTTGGAATCCGTTTATCGAAGCTTCGCAAGCAGTCGGCGACGATATCAATATCCGAATGAGAATCGTCTCGCCCGCGCACTAGAGGGTAGGGTTACAAGTTACAGGTTGGCGGTTCACGGATTGAGGAAGCGCCGGTTGATGCGTGTTGCGAACATCCCTTGCGCTGGCCCTACTAGAGTTGCATTCAGCCTAAATTCCCAGATTCTCCCGTCTAAATTCTGGACGTTCCCAGCTCATGGCTTTACAAGCGCCCGGGTGGCTGCATCGTCAGGTACAATGTCCAACCTCATTCTGACTTCGAACGAAGTGCAAGAGCTGGAAAGGCGCGCCTTCGCTGAAGGCGTCGGGCAGGAAGATTTGATGGACTTGGCCGGGCTCGGCATCGCGCGGAAGATCATGGAGCTAGAGCCGGTGGCAGGGGCTTCCGTGGTTTATCTCGGCAAGGGAAATAACGCCGGCGACGCTATCGTCGCAGCTTCCGCGTTGCAGCGATCCGGGTGGTCCGTAACAGCTCGAATGGTAGCCTCAGAAGGGGATCTCGAGGCATTGCCAAAGAAGAAGTGGCAGGCTCTGGAGAGCCTTTTCCGCAAGGCATCATCAGAACCAACTACGCCACCCGGTAACCGGCCCGTGATCTTGTTGGACGGCCTGTTAGGAATAGGTGCCCGACCCGGTTTGAGTGATCTTTACCGCCGCTTCACGAGCGAGATGAACCGTCTGCGCGAAGATTGGAACGCGCGGACTTATGCTGTCGATATTCCCACCGGCTTGACCGATTCCACTGTGGATCCGGACAGCGTGATCGCCGACGCTACCTTAACCGTAGGATTCCCCAAAAGTTGCCTTTTCCTCGACGCAGCGGTCAACTCAGTGGGTGCGATTTGGGTTATCGATCTGGAGGCATTAACGGTGCGTGCGCCGGCCGACGCCAGTCGCAGCCGATTGGCGGGACCGACTGATTTGTACCGGCTGGCGCGACGTCGTCCGTTCGATTCTCATAAAGGTAATTTTGGACGTGTGGGAATCATTGCGGGATCGCGTGGGTTTATTGGAGCGGGAGCATTGGCTTCGAGGGCGGCGCTGAGGGCTGGCGCCGGCTTGGTCACACTCTATGCAACGGAGGACGTCTATTCGATCATTGCGATCAAGGCTGAACCCGAAGTCATGGTGAAGCCGGTAACAGACCTTCGTGAAGCATTGTCTGATCATCTTGACGCCATTGCGATCGGACCGGGACTGGGTCGAGCCCGTGCTGATGAGGTAACCCAGATCGTGCGAGAATTTGCCAAATCCATGGTGGTGGATGCCGACGCGCTGAACATTATTAGCGAACGGCGCGAAACCCTGTCACACTTGGCCGGGCCTCGACTACTTACACCGCATCCCGGAGAAATGAGTCGTCTTTTTTCGGTGGATGGGCTATCGCGCGCGGAGGTCGTGGACCGGTTCACCAAGGAGTATCCGGTAACTTTATTGCTAAAGGGGGCGCGAACGCTGGTCGGCCAGAGCGGGCACCCTTTGTCCTATAACTCAACCGGAACTCCTGGTATGGCGACAGGCGGCTCCGGTGATGTTCTTACCGGCGTTTGCGGAGCTCTATTGGGGCGCGATATCGCCCCCTACGATGCGGCTCGCCTCGGCGCCTGGCTCTGTGGAAGAGCAGCGGAGCTCACTCTGTGCGACGAATCGGAGGAATCAATGCTCCCGACTGATACCCTGCGCTTCTTAGGGAAAGCCTTTGAAGAAATACGAGAAACCGGAAGGTAGAATCCGGCGACGGCCTGCAGCATTGATGTCACTGAACTGCGGACCGGATTGGCGTCGCTTAGTTATCTTCTAAATTCTAAACTCCGGTTTTACTCCAGGTATTTCGCGAGTCGCTCGCGGAGCTCGGCTCGCGCCCGGAACAGGATACTTTTGACTGCCGGAACAGTTGTTCCCATCACTTTTGCAATCTCTTCATAAGGCAGCTCCTCGTACCTTCGGAGCACGATCGCGAGGCGTTGCGCTTCGGGTAACTTGCTAATTGCATCTTGGATCGCTGTTTGTAGCTCCTCCTCGAGGAGCACCTGATCGGGTCCTCGTTCCTTCCGGTCAACCGGTTCCGATATATCTTCCGTATGATCTACGAAATGCCGCCTTCGTCGCATCTCGTTAAAAACCAAATTGCGAGTAATGCGAAATAGCCAGGTCGTGAATTTTGCTGTGGGCTTGTATCGCGGCGCCGATCGCCAGACGCGAATAAAGACCTGTTGGGCAAGATCCTCGGCTTCCATCTCCGAACCCAGCATTTTAGTGATTGTGCCAACCACCCGAGCCTGATGCGCCTCGACCAATAACCTGAATGACTCCATATCGCCTTCGCGGATTCGTCGCATCCATTCGATTTCGGGTTGGTCAGATTCCGATGAAGACATGCGGGGAACGGCAGGCTTTAAGGCGATGCTCATCGTATTCAGATGAACCGGGTGAGCAAATAAGAGTTGCAGGGAGCGGCCGAATGAGAGGGAGTTTGCTTGCCGGGCGATTGGATATGTGTAAAAATTTGTTTGTGAAAAATTTCACAAGGTCTCGGCTGATCTCTCCGGCGCTGCAGGACATTTACGAGAAAGCCCTCATCGGAGAACGTATCAACGAGCAGGAAGCGGCTACTCTTTTCCGGTCTAACGATCTTAATTCCCTCGGCCAAATCGCCAACATCGTCCGTGAACGAAAAAACGGCAACCGAGCAACCTATATCCTGAATCGGTACATCAATTACTCCAATATTTGTGTCCTCTCTTGCCAGTTTTGCGCATTCGGTGCGCGCAGACGCGACCCGCACGCGTTCGAAATGGCGATCCCGGAAATCGAGAGTGCGGCGCGAGGTGCTCTGGAGCAAGGGATAACCGAGATCCATATGGTAGGAGGTCTCCATCCTACTTTGCCGGCGGAGTGGTACATCAAGCTTCTTGAGACGCTGCGTGCGCTGGATGAGCAACTCCACCTTAAGGCGTTTACCGCAATCGAAATACGACATTTAGCTGAACGGATCTTCAAGTTGCCGATTCCCGACACCCTCGAAACGTTGCGGAAAGCTGGCCTCAATTCATTGACTGGTGGTGGAGCCGAAATATTCGATCCGGAGGTCCGAGAGAAGGTCTGTCGAGGAAAAGAGACCGCCGAGGAATGGAAGGAAGTGCATCGGATCTGGCATGGAATGGGTGAACGTAGCACCAGCACGATGCTATTCGGCCACATCGAATCGATGGAACAGCGGGTTGATCACCTCCGTCAGCTTCGGGAATTGCAGGACGAGACCCATGGTTTCACCGGCTTTGTACCCTTTGCTTTTGTTCCGCAAACAACTGAACTAGCCTACATTCGTCCCGCCTCGGCGCTCGACCAGCTTCGAACGTTGGCTGTCAGTCGAATCTATCTAGACAATTTCGATCATATCACCGGCTACTGGATCGCCATGTCACTCCCCTTGGCCCAGATCTCCCTGAGCTACGGCGTGGACGATCTCCACGGCACTTTGATGGAGGAGAAGATTTTTCACATGGCCGGTGCCACAACGCCCCAGCAACAAACGGTTGCCTCCCTGGAACGGACCATTCGAGAAGCAAATCGAGAGCCGGTTCAACGGGACAGCTATTATTTTCCGATTTTGCCGAAAGAGACCCTCGCGATTCCCGCATAGGGGCGGTGGTCGTAGAGCCTCCGATACATCGCGCTCAACCTCGATGCACCCGAACGAGGTCTAATCCGCACGATTCGGCGCCGGAGGATTCACCATAGTTTGATTGTAGCGGCAAGCCGCCGCGGATTCCCAGGCAACAATCGAGCCAGGAACTGGGAGTTTGAAGTCGCTAGGCAAAAAATGCCTAGGCAATTTCTGTTTTCCTGGACTACACCCGGAAAATAGGCAAAATTTGCCGGATGTCTGCATTCTGCAATCACGCAGATTTTCTCTACGGTTGCGTTGTAACCAATTTATCGACAAGAGATTACACTCCGTCGTTTCTCTGGTTTGCTGGCGTGGCATGGCCTGTGCTTGGTGGGTGGCGTGTACAGAATCGACCTCCAATGAGCGCCGCGCCAGTACCCTCCTCTGAAATTTTAGAATTCCCGTCGAAGGAGGATCCCGGCTTGCATCCTTCGTCGAGAGCAAATTTTGAAGCACTCCTCGAAAGTCATCTACCCCTCGTGCGGTCGATCGTCGACCGGATGAAGCGCCAGCTTCCGGCTAAAATTGATATCGAAGACCTCTATAGCGTTGGCGTTATTGGCCTAGTCGCCGCCGCCCACAATTTTCGAGAGACTAAGAACAAGAGTTTTATCCCGTATGCCTCGATGAGAATTCGGGGAGCCGTTCTGGATGAGCTGCGGCGGATGGATTGGATGTCGCGGTCGGGGCGCTCAAAGGCGAAACAACTTGGCGCTTTGATATCTCGAATCGAACAGGAGCAGGGCGGTGCGGTCGCGCCGGCGCAGCTTTGCGAGGAACTGGATATCAGCGAAGAGGAGCTGGACGCTTTGCTGGAACAGGTGCGCCCAATAAAAATCATCTCCCTGGATGTCCCGGAGGACTGGGAAGAAAGCGAACATTCACTACACGATATTATACCAGACGACAGCGGATGTTCTGCTCTTGAGAGCCTCGAAAGGAAAGAATTGACCGAGCTGATTGCCGAACGCATCAAACAGCTCCCGGATGTGCCCAAGAGAGTCTTAGCTATGTACTACTACGAAGGCATGAAGCTAGCCGATATTGCTGCTGCTTTTGGTCTGACTGAGTCGCGAATTTGCCAGATTCACACCCAAGCCGTGCAGCAGTTACGCACATACGTCCTTAGTTTGCTCGTCTAAGCAACTCATTTTTTGATCGTTAATCACATGGAAACGCAATTAGAATGGGATCAACTCGTCGACTCATTGAGAGATGAGCTCCAGGAAAAAGGAGGGTTGATTCGCTTGCTAAATCTACAAACGGAACTTCTGTACCAGCGTGATCCGCGGGGAAACGAGCGTGTCGAGGAACAAATCCGCGGACAACTTCGGTTGGCCTCGCGCTGTACTCAACGCCGTGAGTTGATTTTGCGGGAGACCGCTGTGCGGTTGAACTTGCGGGAAGACGCCGAGACGGTTGAAATCGTCGGGCGATTTCCGGAGTACGTGCAGCCATTACTGGAGGCTCTTTTTACGGAAGTAGAGCGGTTGAGCGGACGCATGCAGGAGCGTCTGAGACAAAACCAAGAGCTGAAGGTCCGTTTTCTATCGGAGGCGACTTCAATCGTATGAACTATTTGGCAGATGCCGCCACAGGATGGCACTGCCGAGACAATGTCTGGGCCCCCCCCGGATAAATAAACAGTAAGGAATAACAAAGGATGTTAATTCTATCGAGAAAGGTAAATGAGGGTATCGTCATCGGTGATACGATCCATATCAAGGTCACCCGGATTGACGGTGACGCAGTAAAGATAGGAATCGAGGCACCGAAAGAGATCCCGATTTTTCGGACTGAGATCTATCAACCGAATCATCAATTGACCCGGACGAAGACCGAGCCTACCGAGGGCGTGAGACCTCCGGAACGGAATCGCGTCGCGCAAAAAATTTCTGCGGTCTGATCCTGTAGAAATTACTCTTGCCATTTGACGGCGCGCGGCTTCATTCGGATCTGCTCGCGCGCCGATGTGGCGGAATGGCAGACGCAACGGACTTAAAATCCGTTGGACCGAAAGGTCCGTGCGGGTTCGAGTCCCGCCATCGGCAGATTGAGTTTCGAAAAGAACGGCTCCCAGACTTGGTTTGGGAGCCGTTTTTCATTACTCTTCCACCGACGCCCGGTAAGAGTCATCCCTCGGCCGCGGGCTGGGAGATTGAAGCAACGTCGCCGCGTATTCATGTCGCCGGCTAGAGCCACGGCTCCGCCCACGCGAGCCCATCTTCAGTTTTTCCGGCCGGTTTGTATTCGCAACCGATCCAGCCCTCGTAGCCGAGTTTGTCGACCAATCTGAATAGGTGCGAAAAATTGATCTCACCGCGATCGGGTTCGCCGCGATCAGGTACCCCAGCCACCTGAATATGGCTAATGTCCGCGAAAAAGCGCTCTGTCCGCCGAGTTAAATCACCACCCATGATCTGCGTGTGATACCAATCCAACTGGATCCTGAGTCTGGGATGTTTCAGGTCGGCCAAGATAGCGGCAGCCTGCTCAACCGTAGACAAATAGTAACCAGGAAAATCGCGATTGTTGATCGGTTCAAGGACGAAGAGAAGATCCAGATCGGCAGTTTGACCGAGCGCAAATTCGAGGTTGGAAAGGAATGTTGCATGAGCCCTTTCTAGTTCTATCCCCTGCGTGATTCCCGCCATGACATGCAGGCGGCGTACCTCCAAAACACTTGCGTATTTGACCGCCAGCTGAACCGAACTACAGAACTCCTTTTCCCGGCCGGGAATCGCCGCGATTCCTCGCTCGCCCTTTTCAAAATCTCCTGGCGGTAAATTAAAGAGTACGGCTGTTAGTCCAGTCTCGCGCAATCTGCTCGAGATTTCGGCAGGGCTGAATGGATACGGAAAAAGAAACTCTACCGCTTTGAAACCGGATCTTGCGGCGGCGTCGAAACGATCGAGAAACGGCGACTCTTGATAAAGCCAGGACAAATTGGCGGCAAATTTCGGCATAGAATGGAACGCCGGGAACGCCGTCAACGCCCCGATCGCCGGGAACTGTACGAAAGTGCTTTCTCCACATTATTCGATATGCAGTTCCTGTCTCTATAAACTGGCGCCTTCGGCGTTCCCGGCGTTCTCATCAGTTTCTGTTGTGCATTCGTGGTTTCTGAATTTTCACCATACGGCGCCAAAGGTCTCCCTCAGCTCCTGGATCTGGCTTTCCGTCAGGGTTCGAATCTTGTGTCCATGAAGAGATAACATCAGCTTCGCGGTCTCCTCTAACTCCTCGACGGCATACATTGCGGAATCGAGCTCTTTTCCGGAAACAACCGGGCCGTGATTCGCCAGCAGGACAGCCGCGTGCTGAGAGGCGTGCTTGGCAATTTCCAATGCGAGCGCTTTGTCACCGGGCCGAAAATAAGGAATCAAAGGTAGTTTCCCGACCCGCATCACAAAGTAAGGCGTTATCGGCGGAATGCAGCTGGCTGGATCAAGCTCTTCCAAGCAAGAGACCGCCGCAGCGTGGCTGCTATGCAGATGAACAATCGCGCCACTCTCGGCCCGGCTTTCGTACATGGCGAGGTGAAGAAAGTATTCCTTACTCGGCTTTTCGCCCGAAAGGTGTTTCCCATTCCAATCCAGTTTTGCCAGCGCAGACGGATCCAACTCACCGAGACAAGAATTCGTCGGGGTCAGAATCCAGCCGTCTTCCACCCGGGCACTGATATTGCCACTGCTTCCGGGGCTGAGTCCGCGGCGATGCAGACTGAGACCGATTTCAACGATGCGTTCTCGAATCTTGTTTTCTTGGTTCATGATAGCTGCTCCCAAGCTTTCGTAAAAAAGTCCTCACTGCCGAAGTTTCCGGACTTTAAAGCCAGAGCCAGCTGTTTTCCTGGGCCGGTGGCCAAAGTCCACGGGACACCAGGATCGATCTCTGGTCCAATCTGGAGTAGGTCTAGTCCTAGTCTTTTAACCACTGCTCCTGAGGTTTCGCCGCCAGCAACAATCAACTGGGTGAGTCCGTTGTCGACCAATGACGAAGCAATTTCGGCTAAAGCATGTTCGCAGAGTAAGCCAGTCCTTTCGAGGCCAAGGTTATTTTGGTTTTTCACGAGTCCCTCCACCGTCTCACTGGTATAAATGAGCAGCGGCTTCGGTTCGCTCCCCATCTCTGTTGCCCATGACAGTGCGTCGCGAATCACCGCCTCAGAATCTTCCGCCAGATTCTTCACTGAGATCTGGCGATGCCGGCATGCTCCTTTGGCGTGTTCGATCTGACGCAGGGTCATTTTTGAGCAGCTTCCCGCAAGAATGGCCCGGCCTCCCCGAAAGGCCGGAACCGAAACCGGAGCTGCGCCGCTGAGCCCGAAATTCGCCGCGAGTCCTAAAGCCAGACCGGAACCGCCGGTCACTAAGGTGAGATCTTTAGTAGAACTGCCAAGCGTAAGGAGATCGGCATTCCCAAGGCAATCGGTGATCGCGATGCGAACACCACCCGAACGCAATTTTTCGATTTCCTGAGTAACCCTGTTGAGGCCTTTGCTAATCTTATCAAACCGAATCAGACCCACCTTTGAGGAGGTTTGCTCAGAGAGAAAACGCACCAGATTCGGATCAGTCATTGGCGTCAGTGGATGATTCTGCATTCCGCTCTCGCTCAGAAGTATGTCGTGCACGAAGAGGTGACCGCGATAAACGGTGCGGCCATTATCCGGAAAAGCCGGGCAGCCGATCGTGAAATCGCTGCCGAGCGCTTCCAGTAAAGCGTCGATGACCGGGCCAATGTTGCCTCGAGGCGTCGAGTCAAAGGTCGAGGAATATTTGAAGTAGAACTGTTTGCCGCCTGAGGCTCGGAGCCACTCGATCGCCTCCAGCGACTCCTTCACGGCCTGTTCGGGTGGACAGGTACGTGTTTTCAGGGCCACAACGATGGCATCTGAGTCGGCCATTGCTTTGGTGTGGCGAGGGATGCCGAGCGTTTGCACGGTTCGAAAGCCGCTCTTGACCAAATTGTTGGCCAGATCTGTTCCACCGGTAAAATCGTCCGCGATACAGCCGAGGAGAGGCATAATGTATTTCCTGTATTGAGAACCTCCCGCTGGAATACCGCAACTAATTCATGTGAACCACGAATGGAGGGTGGGCGAAGCCGTTTCGGCCGCAGCGTCGCTTGGTCTATTGGAAACACGGGAGTTTACGCGGCTAATGAGGGCTGGACGCGGATTGGCGGGACGGTAGGGCGAAACAGATCCAGCGGAAGAAGGATCTGTGAGCTAGGGCGCGCTGACGAAATATTTAGAAATCCAACCGGCCTCGGTGCAGCGGCAGCGCGCATCCCGCGATTCGCAGAACCGCTGAAGATACCAAATTCCTTCACGCACCTCTCGCCGAAAAACACGTTCATGAATGCCCGATGCTGGACGCGGAGCGCCTTTGCAGGTCATGCCCGATATCGGGTTCGATGCTTAGCGACGAGCGACCGTCCCTGTTATTCCACGATCCTCGAGCTTTTTTGCCTATGCTGCGCGCAACCGGCCACCGTTAGCGGTCCCGGATCTCGATTCGTTTGCGCTACTCCTTTGAGGCGAAAATAGATGGCCAGTGCTTCTTCCGTAATTCGCGGCTCCTGACTTCCTCCTCGGGCTTCACTTTCCTGTTTGAGCGCCGCAAGGATTCGCTTGTCCAGTTTCACGTGAAGCCATTGAAAGCCCGTCTTCTCCTGGGCGGAGCTGTTCCATTTTCCATTTTTAGATAACGACATGATCGATATTTTCCCGGATTCTCTTCACCCGATCCAGGGCTAGACAGGTTTGTTTAGCACTGTTAGATCGCGATCAATCAACCGCCGCCACCATAAAGGCAGGAGGTGAGCAAGCAAATAGCGGGGATTGACTAGAGCATGTCTATTCTTGACCTTGCTACTATGTCTCCTGGTCGCCCCAAATTGGACAAGCCTCCCTATTTCGTCTCGACGCAGGTCACAGAAGCGCGCCGCTATTATCTCGACTTGGCACCAAAACACACTCGCCAGATTACGGTGGTCTGTGGCGGCTGCGAACGCATGCGGTCTGACTACCTGGTCGACCGAAGTACATTTCCATTTTTTGTTCTTGAATTTGTCGCCGAAGGCGCCGGATCGCTCGAATTGGTCGGGCGCCGTTATCGATTGCGGGCCGGCGTGACTTTCTGGTATGGGCCCGGTGCGCACCACACTATTCGGACCGAGGCTTCCCGGCCGATGCTGAAGTACTACATCGTGTTCACGGGAATGGAGGGCGAGCGCCTGCTTGAGGAGAGCCCGCTGCGCGGGTGGAAGGCGGTACAAGTTTCCTCTCCGAAGGAGGTTGTGGAGTTATTTGAAATTCTTCAGCGCGAAGGCGCGAGCGAGAGCGAGTATGGGGCCCGGATCTGTGCAGCGCTCTTGCCGGTGCTTATCACCAAAATCACGGACCGCGCCGTACCATACGCCATTGGAGAATCGCGAGCACTCGCGACGTTCCATCGAGCGAAACATTGGATTGAGCAGCACTATGTCCGTCTCAGAACCGTTGAACAGGCCGCGCGCGCCTGCCACGTGGAGGTCGCGTACCTGAGCCGTTTGTTCCAGCGCTTCGGTCACACGACCCCATACCGTTTCCTCATGCGGCTAAAGATGAACCGGGCAACCGAACTACTAGTCGACGGTATGCTGGTGAAGGAAGTGGCAGCGGAATTGGAGTTCGCCGACGCGTTCCATTTTTCGCGGGTGTTCAAGCGCCTCTATGGCCTTCCTCCGGGGCATTTTGTAAAGCACAGTCGCGAATGACGTAACCGGCGGAGATTCCTCCGACCTGCGCTATCCAAAGGCGACGATGATCGCTAGGGGCCGGCTGCTGCCCGCGATTATTCACTATTCGGCTGCAGGCTCATCCGCGGCGCGATCAACGCGAAACGCTTTTGCAAAAATACTAGAAAATTGAAAACCCACAGGCGCCAACGAACTTCCGGCAAGCAGTGTTCGCTACCAGCGAGCACCGAATTCACCGCCGGAACCAGTTGAAAAAATTTCTGTGGATGAAAGAAGACCTCGGCAAATTCCTGGGTATACCACGAAGTGACGAACTTCAGGTACAGGTCCATGACGCGGCCAACTTGACGCTCATAGCGAGCAAACTCAGCGGCTCGGCTCGGCGGTTGGCGCAGCACGCGGTCGATCATGTCGGCTGCTTTCTCGCCGGAAAGGACCGCTATGAAGACGCCGCTGCTCCAAATGGGGTCAATAAACCCTGCAGCATCCCCGGCTAGGACCCAACGGTCACCGGTAAATCGCTTGTTTCGAAATGAGAAATCTCCGGTGGCGTGAACTTCAGTGACACGTTGGGCTCGCGACATCTGTTCGGTTACTTTGGGATTCGCCCGAAGAATCTGATCGAAAGCGTCTTGTGGCCCCAATCTCATTCGCTTGAAGGTCTGCGCATCGAGTACGACGCCGATGCTGGTCTTTTTCGCCGTTATCGGGATTATCCAAATCCACCGATCCTTACCGCGGATCATCTTAGTCAATGTACCGTCGATCCCTGGTTCCCGGTCGACCCCTTCAAAGTGAGCAAAGAGCGAAAATTTCCGAAGATGAGGATAGTTCTGGCGCAATTTAAACCGCGAGCCGATCACACTGTTACGGCCCGAACAATCGATCAAATATCTTGCCCGAAACGTATTGTCGGTGGTTCGGACGGTGGCGCCGTCCTCATCAAATTCCACATCGGACACGCAGGTGCCTGGCAAAACATGGCAACCGCTCTCGGCAGCGTGATCCAGCAGAAGCTTATCGAACATCGAACGCTCGACTTGGTAAGCAGTTGGATACTTGCACCGAAAGACATCACAAAAGAGAAACCGATTGCTTCGAGTGCCGCAGGCGGAAATGATCTTTCCGCCATATTTCACGATCACATCGGCCCGATCGATCTTCTCTTTGACGCCCATGCGCTCAAAGGTGCGGAGGCTACCGGGTAAGAGAGATTCTCCGATTTTGAAACGAGGAAATTGTTCCTTCTCCAAGATCGCAACGTTCCATCCATGTTTTGCCAACAAAGTTCCAGCGGTGCTACCCGCTGGCCCGCCGCCCACGATCACAACATCGAAGAACTCAGCCATACTAGTGCGCAAAAGCTGGCGTCAGTGAAGCACGTCGCATGGCTGTGTCACAGCGAAAAATAAACTAGCGATGAGGAGTCCCGGCGGTGAGGAGACGAGTTCCTAGGGCTTCATTGCCAGACAGTTGAGCCAGATCACCGGTTCGGCATCATACCCAACACCAGGAACTTCTCGGATTTGTAATGATACCCAAGGGGCCGCTCCTTCAAAAACCTCCCGCAAACGAACCAGTGAGAGATAATTGTAATAGCGGCCAAACCTGTCGCGGCCTTCTCCTTGACCGGCCTTGAAGCTAGCGAACAACACTCCGTTGGGACGCAAGACGCGATGAATTAGCGTGACGACATCGCTCAAAGAACCAACCGGGACATGGAGGAGACATCCGCACGCCCACACACCGTGAAATTTCGCTTCTCCTGCAATTTCTCCAAACTGGAGAACAGCCACCGGCCGACGCAGGCGTCGCTCAGCTTGCCGCGCCATCTCAGGCGAGCCATCGGTAGGTGCCACGTTATATCCTTGACGCAACATTTCGGCGGAGTCGCGTCCTGAGCCGCACCCCAATTCCAGAATGGATGCGCCGAGTGGCAGGCAGGCCAGGAATTGCCCAAGACTGGCTGTCGCAGTCAGTCCAGTCCGTTCAGAATACCTCTTGACCGTAAAAATTCAATGTAGCTTCGTCCGCTGAGTCAGCCATGCGCTAAAACCAAAGAAAAGCCTATCCACAGATTACATAGATTACGGTAGCCACGCCCCGAATAACAGTCGGCATGATCCGAGCGGAGAACTTGCCGTCTTTCTGCATGCGCTGATCGGCATTCAAGCAAAAGGTCAGGATCGTTGTCGCGAGAATCGCCGCATTTGCCAATTTCAACGTAAAGACCGAAATCAAGCTTATGATAAAAGGAAGCGAAAAACGGAAAGCCGATTATCCAATCGACGCAGTGTTTCTTGACCGCTGGTCACCCCGAGCAATGTCGGGCGAGGGGATTCCCGAAGAGGAGCTCTTAACCCTCTTTGAGGCAGCGCGATGGGCCCCTTCTTCCTTCAACAACCAGCCTTGGCGATTTCTGTACGCACGTCGAGATACAGTGCATTGGCCGCTCTTCTTCGATCTACTCGTCGACTTTAATAAAACTTGGGTCAAGGAGGCTGCCGCCCTAGTACTGTTTATTTCCAGGACGACTTTTGAGCATAACGATGAAATTTCTGTTACCCACTCGTTTGATACAGGCGCAGCGTGGGAAAATCTCGCGTTGCAGGGTACTCTGAAGGGCCTGGTCGTCCATGGCATGCAAGGCTTCGATTATGAGAAGGCCAGAACTTCACTCAAAATTCCCGAGGGATTTCAAGTCGAAGCGTTGGCGGCGATTGGCAAGCCGGGAAAAAAAGAGGATCTTCCGGAAAAGTTGCGGGAACGCGAAACTCCGAACGATCGCCGTAAATTGTCGGAAACAATTTTTGAAGGACCGTACGCTGGTGGCGCGTGAGCAGCTGAAACGATCGGCCAGCGGATAAGGCAGCTGAGCGATTCGAATTGGGATCAGAGGACAGAAAGTCGCAGCGCGTCTCGAAAGACCCGACGGTCAATTCCTTGTTCGCTCAAAGCTTCGCGGCCGCCCGGCACGGACGGCGCTCGCCCACTAATTATTTGGAGTCAAAATTAGAAATCCCACATTAATTATTACCAGCGATGTAATTACGAGGCCGCAGAGGGCCGGGACAGAAGGGGTCAGAGCAACCAGATATGCCGCTAAATAAAAACCCCCAAGTGTCAGTTGCTCGCTCACGATTTTCTCTCCTTCTTGCATTCTAATGTTTCGATTCTTCGCTTAATTTGGTCGTACGTAATTTTCCCGTAAACCATCAACCCGATCGTACGGATTCCTTTGAGCCTATCCGAGTGAGGCCGATATTCTATCCAACGAAAGAGCGGTTCTCACTTACTCAAAAGAAGGATTTCCGCAACTGCCAGCTTAGCTGATGTAGAGAAAGAGGGGATTGGACAGAAGACCGCAAGGCGAAGAAGGATCGGTTTCCGCCCAGTCGAAGCCCGCCTGAACGACCTTCGCCAAGGCTGTTTTGGATGGTTTCGATTTCATCTTTGTGAACTTCGCGGCTTCTGTTCAAAAAACGCCTACGCGCCGCGGGCCGGGACTAACGTTTGATTCTTGACGCAACCCGGAGAACGGGAATCGAAACACTTCGGAAGCCTGGCGACTCAAGCGCGGAGGTCTGGTTTTGTCTTTGGAGCTCTCGCTATTCGGAACGACGGGTTCGCACATCAGGAGTGAATAAAACACTAAAAAAAAGAGTTGTGTAACTTGGGCATTTATGCAAACGTCTTTTCGAACAATGAAAAATACATTCACCTTTTGTGCTTTAACGCTATTGCTCGGCACGGCTGTGGTCGCTCCTTCTTACGGGCAGGACTCCGGGGCTGTGCAAACTGTTCCCAATTCCTCGGGAAATCTCCAGGGTGGTTCCCAGAATGGAGGCAAGAAACGCCACGCCTCACCGGATGCGATGAAGAAACGCCAACTCAGCATGTTGAGAAAAGAGGCGGGACTCACTCCAGACCAGGAATCGAAGGTGACCCCAATCATCAGCAAGTACGTAGATGACGTTGTCGCCCTGAAAAATGACAGCTCTCTGGTTGGCGCAGCCAAGAGAGAGAGGAAAAAGACCCTGCATAGTCAATACGTGACTGACATCAACGGCGTCCTAACTCCCGATCAGCAAAAGAGTTGGGCAACCGCAAATGCCGCACGCATAGAGCGTCTGCGAGCTGCACGATCAGGCGCTCAACCGAGTGCTTCTCCTGCTGCGAACGAGTAGGAGGGTGGACGAGACCAGCTCAGGCAAATCCGCCCAAGGCGCCAAGGATGAAAAACAGTAGAAAAGAAGCCGGCGCCAAGGTGCGAGTTTTTTCTAGGAGGTGGGGCTGGAAGCGCCGGTAAATTAGACGGCAGAAACAAATGCCCCCTCTTCATCGAAGTTGTCGCCATGGTGGGGAGGGTGGCCTTCGATCCCCGCGGATCGGAAGGCCGACTCTGCGTCCTCAGTTAACTTGGGATCGCATCCCAGCAGCCCACTTGAGCAAACACCAGTGAACTTGGCGCTACGTCGGCTTCGCGATAGCGGGGCCGTCGTCGCTCCCTGGTCTAGGTGCGTTGGCTTTCATGTATGGCTTTGAGCTAGTTTAGTCTTGTAATTGTCGTCTTGGCGTTTTTGCGTAAGAGAGCTTTTAGGAACCACACCATGAGACTAGAAGGTAAATCCGCTGTAGTCACGGGGTCTGCCACAGGAATCGGGAAAGCGATCGCGGAAGGATTCGCTAGAGAAGGCGCGCGTGTTGCGATCGCCGACTTGAATTTGCAAGGAGCGGAATCAGTTGCTCACGAAATTCGATCCCGAAAGGCAACGGCGATTCCGGTGCAGATGGATGTTTCCAGCGAAAAATCTGTCGAGTCTGCGTTTGAAAATATCCTCAAGGAGTTCGGCTCGGTAGACATCCTCCTCAGCAACGCCGGAATACAGATAATAAACCCGATCGTCGATTTTCCATTCGCGGACTGGCAAAAAATTATCGCAGTTCATCTCCACGGTGCTTTTCTAACCACTCGTGCTGCGATGCGATCGATGATCGCTAGCGGCAACGGTGGATGTATTTTATATACCGGGTCAATCCACTCCCACATTGCCTCTCCAAACAAGAGCGCTTACGTAGCGGCGAAACACGCCCTGAGCGGTCTCACCAAGTCGGTGGCGAAAGAAGGAGCGAAGCACAAGATTCGGGCAAATCTAATCTCGCCTGGCTTTGTTCGAACGGCTCTGGTCGAAAAACAGATTCCGGAACAGGCGCGCCAGCTCGGCGTTACTGAAGCAGAAGTAGTGAAGAACGTGATGCTAGGAGCAACCGTGGACGGCGAGTTTACCTCGCTCGAAGATCTGGCGGAGACGGCAATTTTTTTGGCTGCCTTCCCGACGCTCGCGTTGACTGGCCAATCGATCGTAGTCAGTCATGGTCATTTCATGCATTAGCGCATGTCCTGAAATTGCTCTGCGCTAGACTTCGTACTCGAAAATCACCCAAATCTTTCTCGTTGTTTTCGTGAGCGCAGGATAGAGATGATAGCAGTTTCGCCTTACCGCTGTCGGCCGAATTTTTCGAGGGTTTGCAATCGAAAGGCCCGAAAAAAACATGATTGTCACGACCTGCTGTTTGCGGCAAGAATTCCTGCCTCAACTATCCCCCCTATGCATACTCCTCTTGTCCGAGATCGGGCCGAGAAAGCAGGATCTTTGCTTCTCATCCGCCCATGGAAACGGTGCGACCCGATGTTGGTAATCGCTCAACCTAAGTTTTGGCCTGCCAACGCTAGAGGTTATCAAGTATGAGCTCATCGGAACCCAAGAGTGATCGCGGGATGTTAGTGAAAGCCGTCGTAGCGAGTACGATCGGCACCGCCATTGAGTGGTACGACTTCTTTCTCTACAGCACGGTCACGCCGCTCGTGTTTGCAAAATTGTTCTTCCCGAATTCCGACCCGTTGGTTGGCACGCTGCAAGCGTTCCTCGTGTACTTCGTCGGCTTTCTCGCGCGCCCGGTTGGCGCGTTTATTTTTGGCCATTTCGGTGATCGCGCTGGCCGGAAGGCGGCGTTGATCTCGACGCTTCTCTTGATGGGAATCGCCACGTTTCTCGTCGCGTTTGTGCCCGGCTACAACATGATTGGCATCTGGGGAGCAGTCATCTTAACCGTACTTCGATTTCTGCAGGGTGTTGGCGTTGGAGGCGAGTGGGGAGGGTCAGTTCTTTTGGCGATGGAATGGACCAAGAGTTTCGGGAATCGCGGATTCGTCGCTTCCTGGCCTCAGTTCGGCGTACCTGTCGGATTGTTCCTGGCAAATCTCGCCGTACTTGGTTTTAGCGCATTCTCCGGTTCTCAGGAACAATTTTTGGCCTGGGGTTGGCGCATCCCGTTCTTGCTGAGCGCGCTGTTGGTGCTTGTTGGCCTATGGATCCGGCTTGGGATATTGGAAACCCCGACGTTTACCCGGCTGGTGGAGCAGAACAAATTGGAGCAAACTCCATCGCTAGAGGTTTTTCGGCGCCATCCGAGACCTATTTTTCTCTCCCCACTGGTACGAATGGCGGAGCAAGCCCCGTTTTATCTGTTTACGGCGTTCGTCTTCACTTATGGCACTCAACAGTTAAAGCTGAGCCGGGAGCTCTTGCTCAACGCCGTGATGTTGTTTGCGGTGATCGAGTTTTTCACCATTCCCTTTTCCGGATTTATCTCTGACCGGATCGGGCGCAAACGCACCTATTTGATTGGGACCGTCGCGGTGTTCGTTGTCGGATTCCTTTTTATCGCGCTTATGAATACTAAGGATCCAACGTTGGTAGTACTGGGTATCGTCCTTGGCGCCATTCCGCATTCTCTCCTATATGGGCCCCAAGCGGCCTTAATCGCCGAGCAGTTCACTCCCCGAATGCGCTACAGTGGTGCGTCAATCGGCTATCAGCTCGCGTCGATTATCGCCGGTGGTCCGGCGCCGTTGATTGCCACCTGGCTGTTGGCGACGTTCGCGACCGGGGCTGCAGTCTCTTGGTACATTGCTGTCTGCGCAGTGATTTCGTTTATTGCGACGCTTTTCATGACGGAGTATTCGCGTCGCGAAATTCACGAAGAATACGAGCAGGTGGGGCGTCCAACTAAGGCATAGTCGACAGGCTCGCCCCGCCCATCAAGGGTATGTACCGTCACAGGAATCCCGCCCTCGTGGGTAGGGCGAAGCAGTCCGGCCAAATGCCGCCGCGTGGCAGGGCCAAACGACAGCGCCGGACTGTGAGCCTTGCTGCCCCATTGTTTGGCTCACACGTAACAGTCTGAAACTGAATTGGGGAGATCATTGTATTCGGGGATATTGACCTGGGCGTAACATCTCACAGCAGCGACACGGAGCGCGTGGCAGAAAGAAGCCGTGGCCAAGAAACAAGATATGGGAAACGGTAGGGCGAAAGCCTGGTCCTGGCAGGCGCCAAAGCAGCTTGAGCCGTTGTGGTTTCACCTGAAGCGATTGCCTTTCCTATCTTGAAACCGTGCTGATGAGCTCCACAAGAAAGACGCAACGGCGGTTCATTTTCAGACAGCTCAAACCCGGTGCTACTTAGCTGGATTTCCAAGCAGTAATGTCCGCGGACGCCACGTAGTCATCGAGCTTGCCCGTCGAAGTGTCGCCCTGAATAAACTCGCTACTCGTTCTTTTTACTTGGATACCCACGCGTTCGAAACCGGCTGCGACGAGCCATTCTTTTATCTCATCGACCGAGACAGCACCCGCGAGGCAGCCGGTGTAGGCCGCCACGTCCTCTTGAAGCTCCTGAGGGAGAGGCGCAATTGCGACCATGTCAGCAACCGCAAAGCGCCCTCCGCTCTTCAAGACACGAAACGCTTCGCGGTAGACGCGCCGTTTGTCGGTCGAGAGATTGATTACGCAGTTCGATATCACTGCATCAGCCGTCCGATCAGCCACCGGTAAGTTTTCAATTTCACCCAAGCGGAACTCGACGTTGGTAAACCTGCCAGCAATGGCATTCTTTCTGGCCCGCGCCAACATCTGAGGAGTCATATCGACGCCGATAACCGCTCCGGCCGGACCAACTTCTTTCGAGGCAAGAAAGCAATCGACTCCTCCGCCGCTGCCGAGATCAACGACGACTTCTCCGGATCGTAGCTTGGCGAATGAAATAGGATTGCCGCATCCTAGACCCATCTCCGATCGCTCTGGCAGCGCGGCCAGATCTTCCTTCGTGTACCCAAGCTTTTGCGAAATACCTTCGGTCTGACAGGATTCTTTTTCAGAGCAGCAGCTCCGCGCGTCTTCAGCAACGCTGGCGTAGTGCTCTCGTACCTTCTCTCGCATGTCAATTTCATTCATAAATGTGTCTCCATAGAAGAAGACGCCGTTTCCGAAGAAAGGACGCAGAAAGAAAGGTCGGCGCCTTGCGTCTGCTAGGGGTGCGCGCACGAAACGGAAAATAAAGCACGGTAAGGAGCGAAATCTCCTCGTGGATGAGAGTGCGAACGTTGGTCAGCAAGGCTAAATCCTGCGCAACAAGGCAGCCGGTGTGTCCCATGCCAGTCGTCACATAAAACGAGCTGTAATCGAATTCTGGAGCGTTTTCTTTTCGTTGAATAATCCTTGGAAGGCCTAGACGTACTTTATTTTCCGTTTCGTGTGCGGACCCCGTATAGCCGGTGCCACAGGCGCCATCCGGGCCGCACAGCGTGGCGTGAATGCTCTGTTGATTGAGCAAAACGGTGGTGCCTTTGGTCTCCAAGCCCGGAGCAACAGCCGCTGGATAGATCCAGTACAGTATGACTGGCCGGCCGGACACTGGGACCAATCGAGATACCCTCTGCGTCCGCCGCCGATGCCGCTTGGGTTTTATGCTGGATATTCACGGAACTTGGCGATCTACTGGGATGCCCTGCTTCACCGCCATATCGTTCTAAACCGACCTCGCCTCAACTATCAGCGCAATGTCCGGGTCGTCGGGGTTTGGCCGGGAACTCGATCAGCGCTTTTTATTAATCTGCAGACCCCAATGGGTTCTGGAAGCTTGCACGCTGATTTGGTGATCTGGGCCGTCGGCTTTGGGGACGAGAAGACCAGTATCCAACGCAAAACGGGGGGACACTCTCCGGTCCACCATTCTGGTCTAGCGACAAAGTGCAAGATCCACGATGCGGTATCGTTAATACTCAGAGCCGCGTGTTGATTCTGGGATCCGGCGACGGAGCTTTGCAGGACTTTCTTCGAGCAGCAACAGCGGAACGGTCGGCTCGAGAGATCTGGAATAAGTTAGGGATGCCTGGTCAGATTTTGACTGAAGCGCAAGATGTCGAGGCCCAGTTTCATAGGGCTTTGACTTGGTGCAATGGCGGCGTTGATGAAGCACGCTTGTTTGAAACCCGCGACAAGTCCTACCGCGACTGAGTTGACCGCCTGTGGTTGATGTCTGGGTTCCCGGCCCGTGCGGCGAGCGTCCTGCGCACCGATATAGACTCACTAATAGTGGCTTTCCCTACGACTTATCTGACGGCGTACTATGGGCTGAATTGCATATTGGCAAGGATCATCGGGCGAGCAAGGGCTGACGTGCATGGGCTGTCGATCGATGAAGTGTTACGCTGTTGCTGGAAAGCGCGAGATGGAGATTTTACGGGTAGTCCACCGGGACTTCGTTTCATTGCCGCTGTCAAGACGAGGCACAAAGTTAAGCCCTGATCCTTGCAATTTTGACAGCCCTTTCAAGAAGGCTGGTTTTTCACCTTTCTTACGACAATAATTGATCGATCCGGAAAACCGCCCCATGGATACGCCTGGTCCTGAAGAATTCGCCGAGATCGAAAGTTGCGGAGGCACTTACAAGCTGATCAAACAACCCGACGGCGTCGCCATGAGCATCAGTTTTACCGGAGCTGGTGCAGGTCTTTTGCAAATGGGGATCGCCCTAGATGGTCAGCACCTAGAGTTTTGGCCAGTACTCGGAATCGATCAACGTCCTCGCAAAGATCCAGCACCGATGGTTCCGGCGTTTTTACCGACGGACAAACTTGGGCTTTACGGTCGTCAGTGCCCGGATTGTCAAACCTACTTTCGCACAAATGGGATCGCCCAAGTAATGCAGTGTCCCTATTGCGCTATACGGGCTCCGTTGGAAGCATTCACCACGAAGAACCAAGCGGATTTTCTAAACCGGCAACGAGAATTGTGGATCACCGCGTTCGATGGGGGCGACGATATTACAATCGACCTCGACCAAATCGCAAGAGAACTACCGCAAAATCGGCCAAACTGGATACCTCGGGAACAAGCGCAACAATTTCTGTTCCGCTGCGAGAAGTGTGACAATACTACAGACATACTGGGCGAATACGGCGCTTGCCCGAGATGCGGCTACCGGAACAGTCTCACGGTCCTGAAGAAGCACTTGAAAGTTCTCGACCAGGAATTCAAGCAGGCGGAAGCCGTACTCAAAGACAAGTTCGACCGTGGCCAAAAATGGCAATCTTTGCTGCCAAGATACGTTTCTATGTTCGAAGCGATGGCCGGAGACATTCACTCCCAACTCCTACGGTTACCGATGGTGCCCAAGCGCCGGGAAGAAGTAGAACGCCTTAGCTTCCAGCAAATCAGACGGGCAAACGAAGCGCTTCAAAAGTGCTTCGGCATAGACATCTTCGCGGGCTTGAAAGATGACGATCAAACATTCCTAAATCGTGAGTTCAACCGCCGGCATCTCATCGTACACAAGGGTGGAAGGGTTGACGAAGAGTACATTCAAAAAACCGGCGATAACTCCTTAAAGCTCAACCAAACGATCAGAATCCGCAGTGAGGAGATTCCTCGACTGTCTAGACTCGTCCTTCAATGCGCGGAGAACCTTTTTGAGCAGTTCAATAGCATCACATCTTTAAAGTCTCGCCCTAACTAGCTAAAGCCCAACAAAACTCAAGGTCGACATTGACGCGCTCGCGACCTGGGTTGCGGCGATTCGCAAGCGACGGGGCTAGGACATAGATAGAGATCGAGCCTTGCCAATTGAACTGAACGCCTTCCCGCTGAAGCGTGCCTTAAATAGAGCGGAAAATTCACCTCAAAAATTTGGAAACTCAAAGTGTCATTTTCCACGCTATTTGAGGTGAAATTTTCCACGATATTTTGATGTACTCACTCAATGCGCCTGGCAGGCCGCTCCCCACTCGCAAAGTCCAAGCAGCAACGGCCGGAGGCTCTCACCGTGCTCCGTCAGCGAATACTCCACCTTGGGAGGCACTTGACGGTAGACTTCCCGGTGGATCACCCCATCAGCCTCCAACTCACGCAACTGGTTGGTCAGCGCCTGCTGAGTTGCCCGCACTGGCAACAGGCGGCGTAACTCGCCGAAGCGCAACGTGCCCTTAGCAACGAGATGATAGAGAATGACCCCCTTCCATTTGCCGCCGATCACGTCAAAAGCCGCTTCAACGGGGCATGCGTGATCACTAGGCAAGCTGCGTTTCTTCATGGCCGTCAAAAAACACCTTTATGGCCCGTCCGTCCAGGGTGGGCCGGAACGATCGCACCGTAGTCTAGTTTTTGTGAGTATCTCATAAACTTATGCCTACTTGCCGGTGGTGAAAGGCACGGTAGGCTTAATCGTAGTTGCTTATTTACCGAGTGATTTACCTCCATGAAACGGCACGGCCAGCACCCCTCCCAAACCCACAGCACAGCGAACCTATTCCGCTCGAAGTTTGACCGGCGGGCCTTCCTGCGGTTGGGCGCGGCAGGCACCTTCGGGAGTTTGCCTCTCCGGAACGCCAAGGAAGAACCACCTACCATGAACACTGTGACGAAGACACGCCGCCGGAGCAGCGCCGCGCTCTGCCTACTCCTGCTCGCACCAGCAGTCGCGCTTGCCCAGCAAGCGCCATCGGCGGCCACGCGCCTGAACGAGCTAGGGCCAGAGAACTCACAACTCGCCCAGCGAGCAGGAACTTGGGACGTCACCGAGACAGTCTGGGACGGGCCCAAAGCCGCTCCGGTGGTGACAACAGGTCTGGTCGCCGAACGCCGAATAATCGGGTCGCTGCTCCAGGAAGAAATCCGTCCGCCCGCGGACGCCTCCGGCAAAGACATCATGCGCATGGATCTGTTGACTTTCAACCGGGTGGAGGGCCGTTGGGATTACGTCTCGTTCGACATCCGCGCTCCTGTCGGACTCATGCCGGCCTGGAGTTCCGTACGCGGTGATGGCGCCACCATCGACCTCACCTTCGCGCCTTTCGCGGTTGCCGGCCCCGGCACGGAGGTCACGGGCCAGTTGCTGCGGATGGAGCAGGTCATCAAGTACGAGGGACCCGATCGGGAGGTGAAGGATCAGTACTTCATGTTGGCTGACGGCACCGGCACCAAATGGCTCGCGCATCGGTACGCCTATGTTCGTCGGCCTTGAAGTTCCATTTCCGGAGAACGGGTTGCATATGACACGAGATGGTGGCTTCGCGTTGATCACCGGCGAAAGCAAAGGGAACGCTCAGGCGCCTGACATGGCGGCGCGAAGGTGACGCCGCAAAAACTGCTGCTGGAACAGCTCTTGGGGAGTTTTTCAGAAAACAATGGAGCGCTGTTGCGTCGGTTCCTGCGCCGCTTTCAATACGCCGCGAGTGTTCCTGCCTCGCCCAATGCGAGCGCAATAGCTTTGCCAATCCCTGAGCTGCCACCTGTTACGATGGCCTTCTGACCGGCGAGCAGCTCCGGAATCGTGGCACTAGGCGGCGTGGGTTCGTCGGACTCAGCAGTCATAGTTCGACTCATATTTCACAGCAAGAAATGTCGAGAGGTGGGACAGTTTTTTTGTTTGTAACGAGAAAGGTTCGTCCACTCGGCGATGCGGGCTAAGACTTGTTTCCTTCGCTGAGCATGTCGAAAGAGTTATGCTCGCCGCGTCGGCGGCTGCATGGGATTAGGGCGACGCGATCGCCCTTCGAGATCCTACTTCGACTTTTTTTGCGCGACGGAATCTTTGACGCATTTCCAAAACTTCTCCGCCGCCGGACTAAGTCGTTCTTTCCGTGCGGCGATTCCGAAGATGGTTACTTCAGGATTTGGAACAACCCGCAGAAGCTTGACGCGCGTTCCCGCCGTGTCAGCGAACACGTCGGGGACCAGCGCTACTCCCGTACCCGCTACGATGGCTGCAAGCAGGCTCGAAGCGCCCTCGTGCTCTTCGACAATGCGGAGCTTGGTTTTGACCGTGGCAAAGGTGCGCTTCAGAAAACTGTGATAGGAGGGATACTCTTCGCGCGAATAAGCGACGAATGGCTCGCGCGCCGCGTCCCGGAGTGACACGGAGTCACGTTGCGCCAGTGGGTGCGTCAGCGAGACGGCGAGACGTGCGTGGGAGCGGACTAATCCTTCGAGGCGCAAGTTGTGAAGCGGGCCGAGCCTGGGTATCCAACCAATGAAGGCTAGCTGCAATTGTCCGTCGAGCAAACCGGCGATGCATTCATCGTTTGTTAAGTCGTGAAGCTTGATGTGGACCTTGGGTATCGTCCGCCGGCAGCCGCGCAGAATCATTGGCAAGATGCGCGCAGTCGGCGACGGCTGATAGCCGATATGCAGTTCCGTTTCGCCACCGTCCGCAACCGCGCGGGCTTCCTTTATCGCCTCGTCGGCCAGTTGCAGCAAAGTGCGGGCATGTTTCAGAAAAGTGCGTCCGGCACGCGTTAGGTGAACCGACTTGCCCGTGCGCTCAAACAAGGCAAAAGCCATCTCATCTTCAAGGTTACGAATCTGCTTGCTCAATGCAGGCTGCGAGACGTGAAGCTTCGCGGCGGCTCGCGAAACGTTTTCCGTCTCTGCCACTCTCACGAAATACCGTAGATGGCGCAGTTCCATAGTCGCAGGCGAGTATGCCGAAAAGTTATGCTGAGCGAAGAAAAATCGTCTTTCACAAGGGCGCAGCATCGGCGTGACGGTTCCACATGAAGACAAAAATACGAAAGAGAAGCCATGGGAAAGCTTGAAGGTAAGGTTGCCGTCATCACGGGCGGGTCGAGCGGTATGGCGCTAGCTGCTGCCCAATTGTTTGTCGCTGAAGGAGCGTATGTTTTCATCACGGGTCGGAAAAAGGCCGCTCTGGATGAAGCGGTGAAACTCATCGGTCGGAATGTCACCGGCGTTCAGGCTGATTCTTCCAAGTTGAATGACTTGGACCGCTTGTTTGAAACGGTTAAGAGGGAAAAGGGCAAGATCGACGTCCTGCACGCAAGCGCTGGCGCGGGCCTCCGAGATGAGTCTTGGTAATGAAGAAATTATTAGAAAACTCTACGCTGCCGGAGAGGGTTCAGGAATGGATACCGAGAAGTTTGTCTCCTTTTTCTCGAAGGAAGGATACATGTACGACGTTCCTTCCGGCACAAAGTTTCGCGGGAAGGCCATTGGTGACTCTATTGCCGCCCTCGCAAAAGCATTTCCTGATGTCCACCGTGAGTTATTGAGCGTCTACGTCGCGGAGAAGTCGTCGTCGTCGAGCTTAGAATTCGGGGAACGCATGAAGGTGAGCTGGCCCTTGGTTCTAAAACTATAGCTCCCACGGGCAAGGCAATAGATGTCCCGTGTGTCGATGTTTTTCGCCTCGAGAGTGGAAAGGTCATATCCTTTAATTGCTACAATTTGCCTTCCGTAATGCAGCAACAACTTGGCCTTGTCAGCAGCTGAGCAGGCCCGGGATGACGTCACAACCTTGTTCGAATTCGGCGAACTCGACGCCTATGTCAGCTTTGTAGAAAAAGCGTAGATCCCACATTTTCAAAATAACGAAGAACAAAAACAAAGAAGAAAATATATGAGTAATAATCACGGACAACAATTGGCGGGAAAAATTGCGGTAATCACAGGCGGAAACAGCGGGATTGGCTTGGCCACAGCCAAGCGCTTCGTGGAAGAAGGTGCCCACGTCGTGATCACTGGCCGACGAGAGAAAGACCTGAAAGAAGCTGCGGCCTCTATTGGGAGAAACGTGACGACGGTCGCAGGCGACGTCTCGAACCTGGAAGATCTCGACCGTCTCTATGCTGTTGTGAAAGAGAAGCATGGTCAAATCGACATTCTCTTTGCGAACGCAGGCGCAGGGACAGTCGCGCCGCTTGCAACGGCGACCGAGTCTCATTTCGACAAGACCTTCGACGTGAACGTGAAGGGGTTATTCTTTACCGTGCAAAAAGCTCTTCCCCTTTTCAAAGATGGCGGCTCGATTATCCTGAACGCTTCGGTCGCAAACGTAATGGGTGTGCCAACCTTTACCGCCTACGCCGCTAGCAAGGCAGCCGTGCGCAGCTTCGCTCGCGGCTGGACGATGGAGCTAAAGGATCGCAAGATTCGTGTGAATTCGATGAGTCCTGGCCCAATCGAAACTCCGGCTTTGGAGAACGCGGGCCTCACCGCTGAACAGGCAGAACAGGCGGCAGCTCAGTTCGCCTCGCAAGTTCCGCTCGGCCGCAGAGGCAAGCCCGAGGAAATCGCATCCGCCGTCGTGTTCCTCGCCTCCGACGAAAGTTCTTTCATCACCGGCGTGGATCTCGCCGTCGATGGGGGCATGGCGCAGGTCTGACCTCGACGCGGTCGCTTCTCGAACTTTAGTTCTAACACGAGATCGGAGAAATATTATGAGCTATGCAATTGTAGGATTCGGAAAGATAGGCCAAGCCCTCGCCCACGCCTTCGCCCGTAAAAATATTGACGTGGCCGTCGCGAGCCGCCGACCGCCTGAGGCGTTGGCTCTCCAGGCTCGTGCGATTGGACCCACGGTCGTCGCCAAGTCGCTGCGGGATGCACTCGAGGCAGACACAATCATCTTGGCGGTCCCGTTCGAGGAGCATCGCCAGGTCGCGAAGGCCCTGCCGAGCTGGAAAGGCAAGACGGTCATCGACGCGATGAACGCGTTAGTTCCCCTTGAGGAGCTGGACGGTCTCCCGTCCTCCGCCTTCGTCGCGAAGTCGTTCACTGGCGCTAAGTTCGTGAAAGGTTTCAATCACCTGGTTGCGGCCACCTTGGCTACCGATCCGGTCGTCGAGGGGGGCCACCGGGTGGTCTTTCTGTCGAGCGACGACGAGGACGCGACCGGTCCCGTGGCCGCCTTGGCCAAACAACTCGGGTTCGCACCCGTTAAGCTGGGAAAGCTCAACGAGGGTGGCTGGCTGGTGCACGCACGCGGTCGCACTTGGGGCCCGCTGATCTTCCAGGACCTATTCAAGAAGGAGCAGTAATGGATCTACGACCGTATGAGTTGGCCCAAGAAGTACGATTCCAAACGTCCGATTAGATCGGACACAATTCGATGTAACTGAAGTGGAGGAATTTCAATGAGCACACAAGAGAATGTCAAGACTGTGAAGGACTTTTTTGCATCAATGCGCAGCGGCGATATGCAGACTCTGCTAGCGTTGTGTGCCGAAGACATTGAATGGATTATTCCGGGCGAGGGCTGGCCGCTGGCCGGTACGTACCGTGGGCACGCGGGATTAGCGGATTTGCTTGAGAAGTCCGAGATGATGGAAACTTCAACAGAGCCCCGCGAATTCGTAGCGCAAGGAGACCGGGTTCTGGTCGTCGGCTTCGCTAGTGGGAAGGTCATAGCCACGAATAAGAAGTTCAAGGACGATTGGGTCTTCGCTATCACCGTTCGAAATGGCAAACTAACGAACATCCGGGAGTATATCGACACGCAAGCACTCGCGCGGGCCTCCGAGACGGCGTGAGCCGCAGGCCCTGAACAGCGGCAACGCTTTGCCGAGGGACAAATGGACGTTAAGCAACGGCTCCAAGAATTGATAATAATAAAAGAAAGGCACGATGATGCCCAATAAGGGGTGCGCGCACGAAACGGAAAATAAAGCACGGTAAGGAGCGAAATCTCCTCGTGGATGAGAGTGCGAACGTTGGTCAGCAAGGCTAAATCCTGCGCAACAAGGCAGCCGGTGTGTCCCATGCCAGTCGTCACATAAAACGAGCTGTAATCGAATTCTGGAGCGTTTTCTTTTCGTTGAATAATCCTTGGAAGGCCTAGACGTACTTTATTTTCCGTTTCGTGTGCGGACCCCTATTACAGGCCGCTCTGAATGTCATCCGTTCGATTTTGTGTTAACTCCAAAGGCGCGTTCAATAATATCCGCCGCCGTGGCGAGACCATTCCTCTTACTAATTATCTCTTGAAACTTGCGAGCGTTTTCACGGTAGATCGGGTGAGTCAGCACCTCTTCCAGAAGCGTTGCCAGGCGCTTCGATGTGAGATCAGCGAATGATATGGTTACGCCTGTTTTTTTTGCGGCGATTCTCGCGGCGACTCCGGGTTGTTCAAACGTTACCGGGATGGCTAGCTGTGGCACACCCTGCGCCAAAGATTCAAGCACAGTGTTTAACCCGGCGTGGGTGATGCAAACTGAGGCTCGCTTAAGCAATTCCAATTGCGGCGCCCGGTTAACGATAATCGTATTGCTCGGCACCGATCCGATCTCTTCAGGATCAAGATGGTCTCCAATGGAAAGAACCAGCTGCGTGCCTTTGTGCATCGCTACGCCGGCGGCAATGGTACGGAATACGTCAGCCCGGCCATTCAGTATGGTGCCCATTGATGCATAAATCAGCGGTTCACCGGTGAGTCTGTCCCAAGGAAAATTCACATTGGGCCGACCCGTGCCATCATGAAATGGTCCGGTGTAATGAAATTGCGATGGTAGTAGAGGGTGTTCGAAGTCGAACTCCTTTGGAATTTGCGTGATATAAGCTAGCTCGGAAAATACCCAGGAGGGATGATCCAAGTCGGTCTTGAAGCCGAGCTCTCGGGCATAGGCCTTCGTCCCCTCGTTGTAATATAATTTGGCTGCTTTAGTTGTAGCTTCTAGATTTCTCGCGAGTGCTTCCGGCGTGGTCTCGTGTGGCCAATCGAAAATACCGTGCGGAGTATAACCGGAAAAGTCGAGATAAAGCGCGGTGGCTACCGTGACGTATGGGATGCGCAATTTCATCGCCGCTAATTCAACGAAGAATTGGATCGGATCTAGAACGAGCGCTTCGACTCCTGTCTTTTCAAGCATTCTTGGCAGAGACCTGAAAATTACCTCCGTTTCCTTTGCCGCGATACCGCAATAGAATTCTAGAGCGCTCATCCCCTCCAGCTTGCTGATCTCAGGCCGATTTGCGTTCATGTCGTCGGGCTTCTCTCCCTGAATACATGGCAAACCATTGGCACTCGCTGAATAGAGAAATACCACTTCGTGGTCGCGAGCCTGAAGCTGCCTCGCCAGCGCACTCATCGGATTAATGTGACCGGGCAAATTGGGACAGATAAAACCTATTTTCATTTTATGCTAATTGTTGATGCAGGTACTAACCCACCGCATCTGTTAGGTGTAGACAGCAATAGATCCCGGCAACGAGAAATCAGCGGCTTTTTTGTCTCAGCTGTCGTAATCGATGATCCAACAAAGATTCTGCCTCACAGAAATTTTGGGCGCTCGACAAGCGGCGAAAAGGAGTCGATGAAACAGTTCACCAAATGAAGACTCTTTCGATGGATAAATCACCTTTCCTCGGCTGTTTGGTCGCCGGCTTACCTCGGGTTGAGGCTCTTACTAACACTTCGGGTATTAAGTTGAACATAGGAAAGAATGAGTCCTGCTCCTATGAGACCTACAGTTGCGATGGTAACGGATGCGAATTAACCCGGCCGCAAAAGATAGCTTCTTTCGTGATGCCGGGCATCAAGGGATATTAACCAAGATACCGGTGAGGCTGGATAACACGACTCGATTGCGGCATCAGACGTCTACCATGCCCCCGCCGACGAAGAGCTCCGCCCCCGTGGTGAAGCTGGCGTCGGCGGCCAGGAACAGTGCCATTGCGGCTACCTCCTCCGGCTTTCCGATGCGGCCCAGCGGGATCCGCTGCTTCGAGCTTTCCAGCCAGCCGTCCAACTGCTCTTGGCTCAACCCGACCTTGCCGAAGATAGGCGTCTCGATGGGGCCGGGGCTGATAACGTTCACACGGATGTTGCGGGGGGCTAGCTCGGCGGCGAACGTCCGCGCCAACGAGCGCACCGCTGCCTTGCTAGCCGAGTAGACACTCATGCCCGGGCCGCCCTTCGATCCAGCGGTGGAACCCGTGAACAGGATCGCCCCACCATCAGGAATGGCGGGAGCCGCGTGCTTGACCATGAAGTAGAGGCCGCGGGCGTTGATGTTGAAAATGTAGTCGAAATGAGTCTCGTCCGCGACATCCAGCGTGGCGAACTTGCCGACGCCGGCGTTGACAAACAGCACGTTGATGCGGCCGTAGCGAGCCTTAATTTGATCCACAAGCCCCTTGGACGCTTGCGTATCGGCCTGATCGGCAACCAGCACCTCCACACCAGGCAGGGTAGGCTTAGCAGCTTGTACTGTCTTGGCGCTAGAGCCGGTGACGATCACGGTCGCGCCCTCGGCCTGGAACAAGCGGGCGGTTGCCGCCCCGATACCGGTGGTGCCCCCGGTTATGAGAACCACTTTTTTGTCAAGCTTCATATTGATCTCCACGGATGCATGCGTCGTTGTGTGAACTTCCAATTCGCGCAGCTTCGATCACCGCTCATAAAACGACCGGTTCTTCTCGATGAAGGTCTCGACGGACATGGGACGCTGTCCCGTCACCTGCCCGATAATGCCGTCTTCTCCGGCGAAAACCCCGTTCTGGTAATCGATCGCGACCTCGCGCACGTGCTGCTGGACAAAATCGCCCCATCCCTTGAGTTGCCCTTCTTCGATGAACTGTTCGGCGGTTACGGGCTCGTAGTGCACCTGGCGCCCCAGCGCTCTGCTCATCGCTTGCGCGATCTCATAGTGGTTCATTTCGACCCGCCCGTGGACCGTGTAGATCTTGCCGGCGTGGGGCTCCGGAGTCTGCAAGATGGCGGCCACCAGTCGTCCGATGTCCTCCGCGGCGATAGGAGCGTGGCGCCCCTCGCCCAGTGGAAGCTTGAGGGCGCCTGTCCCCCGGAGCTCAGTGGGGTCGACTAGGCTGATCAGCCATTCCGCAAAGAAGGTTGGCCGCAGATGGGTCGTCGGGATTCCGGACCAGTCGAAGATCCGCTCCGCCACCCAATGATTGAGGGCAGCATGGCTCTTCGCGACACGGCGCGCCGAAATTTGTGAAATATTGAGTATGAATTTAAGCCCGGTCTCTTTCGCTGCAGCCGCAAAGTAACCGGTCGCTTCGATCAGCCGTGGGGCGACTGGGTAGCAGAAATATGCGCTCTGGATTCCGTCCAACGCATGAACGATTTCGTCGAGGTTAAACAGGTCGCCAATCACAACGTCCGCTCCGAGCGCCCGAAGGCTATCGACCTTCGGTCCTTCGCGATGGGCTAGAGCTCGCACGGCGGTGCCCCGCTTCACTAGATTCTCAATCGCGACATATCCGGTCCGACCGGTTGCGCCGGTAACGAGAATAGTTGGTGCCTTCATCATTGCTCTCCGATTTTCCAGCAGTACGTAACCGGCTACAGCGGCGGCGTTTATCCTAACCTTGGCGCCAGTATGCGGGTCTTACGTGCACACGGGCTCGCCAGTTAGATGATAGACATCCGCTATCCGGCAACGCATAGATGATATATGGCATCTATGAAGTCAACTGAATTCGACGAACAAGTCCAATTTTAAGGTGTCGGTGGACATCTTACCAGATGTCCACTACCATCTAAATAACCCTCCGCGGCTCGCAATCGGAGGGTCAAGTAAGATGAAGAAGTCGAAAGTGGAGACCGCGCAAACGCGGCGTCGCATTGTCGAGACAGCTGCTCGCGAATTTCGCGACAAAGGGATCGATGGCACGGGCCTGGCCGATGTGATGGCGGCGGCGGGCCTAACGCACGGAGGTTTCTATCGCCACTTTGGTTCCAAAGACCAATTGGTTGCTGAGGCTTGTGCTGTCGGAATGGAATTTATCGTTGCGAAAGCTCAGGAAGCCTGTCAGAGCCAAGGCAAGGGCGGGTTTGAGGCGATCATCGAAAGCTATCTTGATATCAGCCACCGAGACGATCGATCTGGCGGGTGCCCACTCGCCGGCCTCGGTAGCGAACTGGCGCGCGCCGACGATGAAACCCGAGCGGCCGCCTCCGCCGGGTTTCTGAAGCTCGTCGAACTTCTCGCAAAGCAGATAAGACGCCGCAAATCTGAGGTAGCGAAGTCGGATGCCTTATTTGCACTGTCGGCGATGGTCGGGGCCGTCACCTTGTCACGGATCGTGACGGATCCTGATCTTTCGAACGCGATCTTGCGTGACACGAAAAGGCATCTGGCCCTTTCGTAGCCCGCCACGGGGCGACCCTTCCGGGTGGGGCGAGTTGGCCATTCGCCCAGAACCGAGAATCGCGCATTGTCAGCCGGCTGCACTGTTATTTTATCGCATAAACAAGCGGCTCTTGCCTGGCTCTCGGCACCCATTCCAATTCGAACCAGCATTACGGCACATAAGACAAAAGCTTATCTCATAGCAGCGGACTCTAATAGCTTGAAACCACCTAATGTAAAGTTATGGAAGCGCTTGATTTATCGGTTCGGCCGCCACGGAGCCCTTACGCACAAATGGATGGCATCTACATGTTACCGCGAACTATCGACAAGATGCGGGCACAACTTCCTGGGGGAAAACTAGGGTCGTATAGCATCACAACCCCATTCGGCCCCGGGATAAGTATCTTGCTTTTGCGCGGCTTAGCATTGAATGAAAAGGACCTGTTCCAGGTCGTGCAGCGGGTTCGGGCTGAAGAGGAGATTGCCGACTGGCTCCGAAGAAGCGTGGACCCCTCAAGCAAAGCCCGCACGAATGAAATGCTTCTTAGCCCGACAATCGAAGACGCGCTGAAGTTGATCCCAACACCAGTCTTCGATGGATTTTATCCCGCAGCCAAAAATATGCCGAAAACAACACCAATGTTCGATGTGCTTTTGGAAGACGATCGCCAAATGTTTCCTGGTTATTTCGCTGTCCGTCACCACGTTCCTGCTAGTGAGAGGCTTACCCGTGGTCTCTAGACTGGAAGACCAACTGCTTTGTGATGGAGGTTGAGCGTTCCTCATGAGTGCATTCGCCCTCCAGTCCACGAGGAGAGAGCTCCTTACCGTACGTAAATTTCCGTTTCGTGTGCGCACCCCGGATAGCACCTACATTCTCGTAGAGGCGGGGACCCAGCGGTATAACGTTGGCACCGACACGCCCAAACTTTGGGCCACATCTCTTGGCGGCGTACCCGAAGAAAGCAACTTCTTAGCTGCTTTGACCTTGCCTTCGGTCATTCGCCGTTTTCGGCCACCTACACGGCCTTGTCGTTTTGCCGCTTCCAGTCCGGCGCGTGTCCGTTCGATAATCAGCTCTCGTTCCATCTGCGCAAGACTTGCCATCACGTGAAAAAAGAACCGGCCGGCCGGCGTCTTTGTATCGATGCCATCGGTCAGACTTTTGAAATGTACATGGCGCTCTTGGAGTTCATTCACCAGATCAACCAATCCTTTGACGCTGCGTCCGAGACGATCGAGTTTCCAAACAACCAGAGTATCAGTCTCCCGCAAGTGGGAGAGCGTCTCTCTGAGTCCAGGACGATCTGCCTTAGCGCCACTGACCTTGTCGGTAAAGATCCGTTTGCAGCTGGCTCTTTTGAGCGCCGCTAGTTGTAGTTCAAGGTTCTGGTCCTCTGTGGACACGCGAGCGTAGCCAATCAGCATAATTGGAAGTTCTGGCCTTATTGTAACATTCTCGATACTCATTAGGAGCATGGGGAAACGAGAATTTTATTTCAAGAATGGTTTTCGAGAATGCAAAACCCACCTTTTGACGACTTTGCCCATAGAGTCGCTTTCCTTCTCATAAAGGAAGGTTTTCAAGAAGGTCCTCATGCCCCGCCGCGAGCTGCTCACCTCGACCCAGCGAGACGAACTGCTGGCCTTTCCGACCGACGAAACCGACCTACTCCGATACTACACGTTCAACACGCACGACCTAGCGGTCATTCGCCGCCGCCGCGGCGACCACAACCGGTTAGGCTTTGCCGTCCAGCTCTGCTACGTGCGTTTCCCCGGTCGGCTGCTTGCTATCGACGAAGCGCCTTATGCGCCGATCCTGGCAATGGCGGCGGCGCAGTTAAAAGTCCCGACGGGCATCTGGAGTTTCTATGCGGAGCGCGATCAAACGCGACGCGAACACCTGCTGGAATTACAGGAGCAATTCGGTTATCAGGCCTTCACGGTGGCCCATTACCGGCGGTTCGCGCTCGGACTTGACACCTTAGCCGATCAGACGCACCAAGGCATGCGACTGGCCGAGGCGTTGGTAGAGAGTCTCCGCAAAGCCAAAATCATTATCCCGGGAGTACCGGTCCTCGAGCGTTTGTGCGCGGAAGTGATCGTCCGGGCGCAGCGTCGCTTGTATCGGCAGCTCACGACCCACCTCAGCGAAGATCATAAAAACAAGCTCGAGGCGCTTTTAAACGTGCGAGAGGGAAGCAGGCAAACCGTGTTGGCTTGGCTGCGCCAGCCTGCCGGTGCCCCTTCCGCGCGTAATCTACTGGCTCATCTTGAAAGGCTTCAGGCGCTACGCCATGTCGATCTTCCGGTTGAAATCGGTCATACCGTCCATCAAAACCACCTCCTTCGCCTCGCTCGGGAAGGCGCCCAGACGACGGTTTACCATTTGAAGGATTTCGAGGTCGAACGTCGTCAAGCCACGTTGGTCGCGATCCTGCTGGATACCCAATCCACGCTCATCGACGAAATTCTTGACCTGCACGACCGCATGGTCGGAAGCGCATTTGCCAAGGCCAAGCGTGCTTATGAAACCTCGTTTCAGGAAGCGGGTAAGGCGATCAACGAAAAGGTTCGGCTATACGCCCAGGTCGGCCAGGCGCTGATTGAAGCCAAGGACGCCGGCAGCGACCCTTTCGAGGCAATAGAGCGGGTGGTTTCCTGGGAGCAGTTCACTCAAAGCGTCCAAGAGGCCGAAAAACTGGCCCGGCCCGAGGATTTTGACTACCTGGGACTCCTGTCAAATCACTACTCTCAGCTGCGCCGTTACACGCCCGCTTTTCCCGAGGCCTTCGAGTTCCGAGCCACTCCGGCCGCGCGGAAGATCTTGGACGCCCTCGAGGTGCTTAAACGGCTTTCCGCGAGCAAAGAACGGTCGGTCCCTGAGGACGCTCCCACAGAGTTTGTCCGCCGTCGCTGGATGCCCCACGTGTTTAGCGAGGGTGGCCTGGATCGCCGATACTATGAACTGTGCACGCTCACCGAACTCAGGAATGCGTTGCGTTCGGGAGACATCTGGGTACCGGGCAGCCGGCAATTCAAAGATTTCGAAGACTATTTATTGCCGACAGCGGACTTTGAAGCGTTACTCCGCTCCGATAACCTGCCGCTTGTTACCGCCGCAAGCTTCGATCGGTATTGGACAGAGCGAGAGACGTTCTTGCGCCAAGAACTACAAAAAGTCGATGAGCTCGCCACACGTCACGAATTGCCCGACGCCGATTTTGTCGATGGTGTCCTCAAAGTAACGCCCCTAACAAGCGCGGTTCCGGAAGAAGCAGAGGCATTGATACGGCAGGCCTACGCGCTGTTGCCCCACGTCAAAATCACCGACCTGCTTCTGGAAGTGGATCGCTGGACCAGGTTCACCGAAGACTTCACCCATTTGAAGAAGGCGGAGCCGGCCAAAGATCGCGCCTTGTTGCTCACCGTCATTTTGGCCGATGCCATCAATCTCGGGCTCAATAAGATGGCGGAAGCTTGCCCGGGTACCTCCATTGCCAAACTCTCATGGTTATCGGCTTGGCACATTCGCGACGAGGCCTACAGCAAAGCCCTAGCCACGCTCGTTAACCATCAGCATCGGCAAACCTTCGCCAGTCATTGGGGTGAGGGCATCACTTCCTCCTCTGATGGTCAGCGCTTTCAGTCCGGCGGTCGCGGCGAAGAAGCCGGCCAGGTTAACCTTCGTTACGGCACGGAACCTGGCGTGTTGTTCTACACGCACGTATCGGACCAGTACGCGCCCTTCCACACCAAGGTTATCAATGCCACCGTCCGTGACGCAACCCACGTACTGGACGGACTTCTTTATCACGAGTCTGACCTACGCATCGAAGAACATTATACCGATACTGCTGGATTCACTGACCATGTATTCGCCCTTTGTCATCTGCTCGGCTTCCGGTTTGCGCCGCGGATCCGAGACCTCGCCGACAAGAGGATCTATGTTCTCGAGAAAGCCTCAGCGTATCCTGCGCTTGCTGGACTTGTCGGCGGCACGCTGAACGTCCGTCTCATCGCCACTCATTGGAACGAGGTCCTTCGGTTAGCGAGCTCGATCTGTTTACGCCACAACCTGGAGCTTAGCGTGCTTTATTTTCCGTTTCGTGCACGGACCCCTGCTATGATCCAAGCGCGGCGCGCTTTGCCACCTGAGCCATGGCACCACAACTGCGCGTGGTCTTTAGGGATAAATGGCACTAATCACAAGGCGACCAGTTCCCGCGCCGCTGGCAATCGATGAAATTTCCGTAAACGTCTGTGTCAACTTCACAACACGCATCGATCAAAGCACGCAGTTGAGCCCTACCTCGTTGAACCCTGGATTTTGCCGCTGAAACAGTCAGACCTAGACGCTCTGCCAGTTCGACCTGAGAGACACCCTGAAAATCGACTAATGTTAGTGCCGACCGATAATGATCCGGCAGCGATTCGGCAAAGACCCGCAGGCATCGCAAGAGATGCGCCTTGCGGCTTTCCCGTTCTTGAGTGAGCAACGCGATGTCTGGCCCGCTCGAAGAGGTGACATCCTCAAATGAGGTAACCGATTTTTTTGAATGCCTGAAATAATCTGCAACCACATTCCGAGCGATCCGGAACATCCATCCCCGGAACTTTGCCGGATCGTTCAGAGAAGGTGCAGCTCTCTGGGCTTTGATGAGGACATCTTGAGTTAAGTCATCCGCCGTCGCTACATCAGTGACTCGAGCCCGGATGAAGTTGCGAATCGCCGCTCGGAGGTTTGCGGCTACTTCGTCCGAGACGAATTCGTGGCTCTCGCCGGACGTATGAAATGTCTTAAACATGATTGTCTGCCATCTTGAGACCGGCAGCGTAGGCGCCAAAAGTTTTTGCGATCTCATCTCGCACTCTCCGAAAAACCGCCAAAACCTCCGCGTTCGAGCCTTTCGCTTTAGCAGGATCATCGAAGCCCCAATGATATCGATGCACCATCCCTGGAAACATCGGGCAGGCTTGGTCGGCATTTCCGCAAACCGATATGACCGTGTGGACCGGCTGATCGAGGAACTCGTTCAGGTGTTTCGAACGATGCTTGGAGATGTCGATTCCAATCTCGTTCATCACCTCAATCGCCAGAGGATGAACTTGGCCCGTCGGTGCCGAACCGGCGCTCTCGACGGTCACCATCTCGCCTGCCTCGGTCCGAAGAATTCCTTCGGCGATCTGGCTTCGACAGGAATTGCCCGTGCACAAAATCAGCACGAGCGGTTTTGGTTTGGTCGACATGCTCATAGGATCTAAGCGGTTTGGCGGTTTTTCTCGTTGTTTCCGATTAGTCTTGTTACGTGCTCCAACCCGAACCGGAGCACGGACACTTATATAGAATTGCTTGCTACGAGGCGACGGAACCGGCCAGCCCGAGGTATTCCGATGCAGGCCGAAAACCGCGAATCCTTGATAGCTTTCTTCAATCGAACGAGATCCTCTTTAAAGATGGGATCAGAATTGGCACATTCGACCAAAGCATTGAGGTTTATCTCGAGTTCAGGGGGCCGGGGAGAAACGATCCGATAGATCTTCCAGGTTTGAGCTCTCTCAAATTCCACGAGACCAGCTTTTCGCAAATAGCTTAGGTGCTGGGAAACATTGACCTGCGGAAGCCCGACAACTTCCTGAATATGGCAGACGCAGACTGGCTGTTGGACCAGCAAATGCAAGATCCGAAGGCGCGTAAAATCCGAGAAAGATTTGTAAATGTCGGTCAGCTGCAGGGTCACGCGCTAACAGACATCCGCAATCTATATAAGTCAATTATTATATAAGCTATCGATATTGGACGATTGAAACGTTCCCGTCATTGGAGTCTAAATGGCGATAGGTACCGATCCTCCGCAGGCAGAGAGCGGCTGGGACAAACAGGCTTCAAACCAAATGGATCAGCAAATCGGGGCACGGGAACCCCTTGCATGACTCATGGCGCCTCTTCCGGTACACTCAGCGCTACAGGCTAAGCCATGCTTTCGTTGTCGAGCCGCTCCTTATGATCGAGGATCCGTCAATTCATTTGGAATTGAATCGGCAGTTCGTAGGTGCCGCTGGTAGTCGGAGCAGGCACCCAATTCGCTCTTATCCATCTGACCGCCGCATTCGCCAGGATGGCTGGGCCATTTCCGCGGGCTCCGACAATCTGGCCGCTAGATACCGTAATGACCACAGATACATTTCCTGAGACCATCATCTGCACCGCTACACCGGGATAAGGTGGGTTCGGGCGTTGGATAAAGAGACCCGAATGACCTCCTTTACCCGTTCCTGCTTTTACTCCGTTCGCTATCCCTTTATTGGCCCCGGGCGTGGCTGCCGGGTTTGGGTTGGAGGGAGACGGTTGCTTTACCGGCTTTGGAGAAGGTTTTGGCCGCGACTGTGGAGACGGGATAGGAGTGGCGCTGGGAGCGGGAATCTCAAACTCCGGCGGCTTATCCAAAGGTGGCGGAGTGGGTTCATCCTCTGGCGGAGGCGTTGGTTCAGGCTGTGGCGGCTGCTCCTGTTCGGCTTCGGGATCGCCTTTTGGAGGCACGTCGCTAATATCGACATCAGTCAATAGAATGATGCCAGGCTCTGCCGGGGTTGGGAACCAATAGCCGGTCAGGACAGCTCCTGCATTCAAAGCGAGCGCCAAAGCAAGAAACCAGATAAAGGATCCTTCGTTGTGAATCGGTTTTATCATGCGCAATATTCAGTTTAGGGGCGACGCTCCGGGGGAAACCTCGGTTTTGGAAATGCAGCGAGGCGACCAATGCTGGAATCGCTCAATCGGTCCCGCGTCGTTCGCTCAGGATTCCGACAAGCTCCAGAGGCCGGGCGACCGCAGATCGCTTGCCTCGTTCGTGGATAAATCTCCGTTCACATACCAAGCCATAAAATGAACAACGGTTTTAGTTGACTCGGCGGCACCTCTGATCCGCAGCAGGAGACTCTTTGTGCACAGAACGGGCGATTCCACCAATGCAAAGAAGATACCTGGATCGAGTGAATTCTCCTCTGAAGAAACGTTACGTTTTCGTAACATTGAGACATGGCCCAGTCATTTTGGCCAGTCGGGCCCAGCGATTCCCATACGCCCAATATGTCCCATACGTCCCATATGTCGCAGCGCCACCCGAGCTGAGAGCAGGCTCACTCTCACTAAGCGCTACCCTCCCTTGGCAAACTGTTGAGCGATTTCTTTGCTGATCGGCAATTCCATTGCCCCGTTGATTCGCACATCCACAACAACCGGCCCATCGGTTACGGCAAATGCTTTATCGATCTCGCCAAGATCTTCCGGCCGGCGGACCCGGAATCCTTTCGCACCGAATCCCATCGCTAAGCGGTCAAGATCGGGCTGAGGCGTGTCCGCCAGAGTCGGATCGATGTGTTTGCGAACGAGATCGTGTTTCTCTTGGCCAACGGCCTGGTCGTTCAGCACGATGACCGTGAGCGGTAGATTAAATGCAACTGCCGTGTAGAAGTCTGCGACGTTCATCATGAAGGCAGCGTCCGCGGTCACGTGAGTGACACGCTTTCCTGGGCGGGCAAAGCTAGCTCCGATGGCGATAGATAATCCTTGCCCGATCGAACCGAAATCCCACCCGTTACCCCAGCTATCGGCGTTCGGAGAGGTGAGAATCTGCTGCGCTACCATTCCGGCGTGACCGCCATCAATGACGATAATTCGATCCTTCTTCGGTAGCTTATCTTCCAGATACCAGACGGCCCGGCGGGGATCGATAAAGTCGCCGTCCTCGAAGTCCGGGCGTGTTCCGCCGAAGTTCCTGATCCGTTCCGCCATGGCGGAGTCGGGTTGTCGCGGCTTCTTGTTAGCTGAGCGAAGGCGCTCCAAAAGAGCTGCCACCGTTACACGCGCATCGCCTTCGAGCCCGACGTCAACCGAAGTGTAGAAACCAAACGCGGTATGTCTGCGGTCGATTTGGATCAATTTCTTATTACGAAGCACCGCCCGATTCTGCGTGGTCCACGGGTTCAGACTTGCGCCGACCGCAATAATGAGGTCGGCGTTCTCCAGCATCTCAGCAGCCAGCCCATTGCCGAGCCCGCCGCTGACACCGACGCAGAGCGGATAGTCTGAGCACATCCCTTTGGCCGGCAATGTGACAGCCAGGGGAGCTCCAAGATACTCGGCCAAAGCTTGCACTTCAGCTTCGGCGTGAGCGGATCGAGCGCCTAAGCCACAAATCAATGCCGGCGCCTTAGCCGATTCGATCAATCGGATCGCGGCTTCCAGATCATCGGCGCCGGGCGGTTGAGGTTCCGCCGATTTGTATGAAGGACGATAGACCCAGTTTGGGTCAAGCATATCAGAGGCCTGCACGTCCTGTGGTAAATTAAGAACGAACGGTCCCTCTTTTGCTTTGAGGTAGCGGAACGCTTCGCCCAGAGCGTAATCGACACTTTTTGGATGATTTAATACTACAGCTGCCTGAGTTGCCTGGAGAGCCATGGCATGCTGGTCAACTAACCCTTGCATGTTGTAAGGATCACTGAGTGGCGCGTGTCCGGCCAACATGAGTAGCGGTGTGCGATGAGCCCGCGCTGCCACCAAAGAAGTGATCGTATTAGTAAAACCAGGACCCTGAGTGGCCGTGGCGACACCGATCTTTCCACTGGCGCGCGCAAAACCATCCGCCATCGAAGTCGCACTCTGTTCATGCTTCGCTTGAACGAACTTGAACCCATGCCTTCCGCAAAGCTCCGCCACTATGTACATGTTGGCGTTACCCAAAACGCCAAACAGAATGTTGGCGCCCTCCTGTCTTACTGCTTCGGCGATCGCCTCATACACTTTCATAAAAGCTGGCGGCGCCTTTCTTACGCCGTTTTCTGAGCGAGCTTCGCACGTTTATCGATTACCCGTTTTGCTTTTCCGACGACGACACGTTCAATACTCCCGGGAGCGAGAACGGTAGCAGAACTAGAGACTCCGACCCAGGCCTTAATTTGACATTGCAATACCTGCGCAAGCCGGTCTCGTTCCGTCGCGTCTCTGTTCTCGCGCAATTCGACGCGCACTTCCAAATCGTCCAGGCGGTCCTCGCGCGTAATAACGAGTTGATATTGCGGAGCGAACTGAGGTTCCTTTAGAATCAGTTCTTCAATTTGAGAGGGAAATATGTTAACTCCTCGAATGATCAGCATGTCGTCAGTCCGGCCCAGGATTCGACCGATTCGACGCATCGACCGCGCGGTCGGCGGAAGCAGACAAGCAAGATCTCTTGTCCGATAACGGATAACCGGTAGAGCTTCCCTGGTGAGCGAGGTGATCACCAACTCCCCTAATGTGCCGTCGGGTAGTGCCTCGCCGCTGATCGGATCGATAATTTCTGGATAAAAATGATCTTCCCAAATCACCAGGCCATCCTTCGTCTCGACGCATTCGCATGCGACCCCCGGACCCATGACTTCCGATAATCCATAAATATCGACGGCATCAATCGCGAATCGACTTTCGATCTCGCGACGGAGCGCTTCTGTCCACGGCTCGGCTCCGAAAATTCCGACCTTTAGGGAACTCTTCGTTGGATCCAACCCTTGCCGTTCGAACTCATCTGCGATTGTGAGCATGTACGAGGGGGTTACGAGGATAATTTCCGGGTGCAGATCATTGATTATCTGAACCTGCTTTTCCGTTTGGCCACCCGACATTGGGATCACCGCGCACCCTAATTTTTCAGCGCCGTAATGGGCTCCAAGTCCACCAGTAAAGAGCCCGTAGCCATACGAGACCAAGGCCGTTTCCCCCGGTCGGCCGCCTGCAGCCCGGATTGAGCGCGCCATCAGCCGAGACCAAACGTCGATATCGGTTCGCGTATAGCCGACGACGGTCGGTTTTCCAGTCGTGCCACTGGACGCGTGCATTCGAATCAGCTCATTTCGGGGCACCGCAAACATCCCGCACGGATAATTTTCCCGGAAATCGTTCTTGGTGGTAAACGGGAATCGCTGGAGATCAGTCAACTCCTGCAGATCGTTGGGCTGAACGCCGGCAGCCCGAAACTTTTGTTTGTAGCACGGCACGCGATCATAGGCGTGCCCCAAAGACCATCGCAGCCTTCTCATTTGCAACGATTGCAGCTCGGCTAAGCTGGCTTTCTCGATGGGGTCGAGGTTCGGATCGAGTGTTTGTCTGGTCTGGAGGGGAGACATATTAGATCGACTGGTTAGACTTCAAGACGAGGGGATCACCTCGCCCGTGACACGATGGGAACGTCCGCGGAACAGCGCGATAGTTCGGCCTTCCTGGTTGGTGACTGTAATGTCGTAAACGCCGATCCGTCCCAACAGCGCCCGCTCCGCGGCTTCTGCAGTTAACTCGTCGCCCGCCTTGGCCGGAGCCAAGAAGTCGATAGTGCAGCCGGACGCGACCGTGTTCTGGTTGCGACTATTGCAGGCAAAAGCGAACGCACTATCAGCCAAAGTGAAAACGATTCCGCCGTGACATATGGCGTGACCGTTCAACATTTCTGGCCGCACGATCAGCACAAGCCGGGCGTATCCCGGTCTAACCTCTCTAATTCGGATTCCTAATGATTGGGAGGCGGAGTCACGAGCGAACATGGCCGCAGCTACACGCTCGGCCACCTGCTGTTCGTCCCGGTCAGTTTGCTGACTCATTCAGCCTCCTTCCACTCCAGAAATTGCGCTCGATTAACGGTGAGGTCCGGTAGCGATCCTCGCCGTAGTGCTTCGCAAGATTGCTGAGCACCTCATGGAGGATAGTCGTTCCCAAACTTCCTGCCCAGGCAAAGGGGCCCGCCGGATAGTTGACTCCTTTGCACATCGCGAGGTCAACATCGCACTTGCTGCTAACTCCATAATGAACTGTGTCAGCGGCTTCATTGATAATCATCGCGACGATCCGCATCACAGCCAGGCCAGGTAAATCCTCCAGACGTGCGACGTTGAAACCGGCTTTTTGAAGTAAGCCGACTACCGAGTGATAGGCTGGATCGCTGCATTGGTCAGCTCGGGCGACCGCCAGAGTTCGCGCTTTCCCATAGTTGTAGGCAAGATCAATTAACACAACGTTTGGCTTCCCGAGCTCGTAAGCGACTCGGGAGGCAGTCCTTCCATCGGTGAGACGGAGTAAGCCTTCGTCTACTTGAGCAACTTGATTGGTAGGCGTAGCGACCGAAGAGCGCGACGCCTCAGGGAAGCTTTTCTGCAAGCGCTCCAATAGAGCTTGGGTGATCGGCTGTGGTTCACTGAAGCACAATTCTTTCGGGCTCCGTGTAGGCGGCTCAAAAGTTGGAGAAGGTCGACTCGCCTCTTTGTCATAACGATAGAAGCCGCGGCTCGATTTTCGGCCAAAATAGCCGGCTCGAACAAGCTCTTGCTGAATTAAGGATGGAGTAAACCGACGATCAAAAAAACTGGCTCGGAAGACCGACTCGGTGACTGCGAAGTTGATGTCATTGCCGATGAGGTCCATGAGCTCAAAAGGCCCCATCCGGAATCCACCCGATTCCCGGACAAGTTCGTCAATCGTCGCAGGGTCTGCCGCCTGTTCGGAGATTAGGCGCAGTGCCTCCGCATAAAACGGTCTGGCAACGCGATTCACAATAAAGCCTGGAGTCGACTTCGCGTGCACAGGTGTTTTGTTCCAAGCCTTCGCCGTTGCCGCTGCCGTGGCAACGATTTTCGGATCAGTCGCCAGACCGCTGACAATTTCCGTGAGTTCCATCAACGGAGCAGGGTTAAAGAAATGCATTCCGACAAACCGTTCTGGCCTGTCTAAAGCGGCCGCCAGCTCCGTGACCGACAGAGAAGAAGTGTTCGTTGCCAGGATGCAGTCTGCGGAAACGACTCTCTCGAGCTGCCGAAAGATCTCCTGTTTCACCTCGAAAATTTCGACAATGGCCTCAATCACAAGAGCCGCGTCCGCGAGTTTCTCTAGTGCGGCAACGGGTATTATCCTGCTCTCAATTGCCGATGCGTCCTTCGTCGATAACTTTCCGCGATCGACGCTCCTGCCGAGATTTGCTTCTATGTTTTCGATTGCTCGGACGATGGCGCCAGGTTGAGCGTCGAAAATCTTAACAGGATGTCCCGCAGCGGACGCAATCTGGGCAATACCGGAACCCATTGTGCCGGTGCCGATGACGCCGACGGTTGCGTGGCGGGGAATCGGGAGAGCGCCTTCCCAGCGATCTGGTCTGTCGTCGGAGCGCATGGTGGATCTGTCTACTCGCCGGTGAATCGCGGCGCTCGCTTTTCGAGAAATGCCACGACGCCTTCGTGATAATCGTGGCTTTTTCCCAATTCTCGCATGAAATCCCGCTCTAGATCGAGCTGTCGATCTAAAGTATTAGTTTGGGATGCGTAGATGGCCTGTTTTGTCCGGGCCAACCCTTTTGTCGGCGCCGAGACTAAGTATGTCATTACCTGATCGATCGCCGAGGGAAACTCGGTGTCGTCTACGCAGCGCCAAATCAAACCCCATGTTGCCGCTTGTTCGGCCGAAAGCTTTTCTCCGAGCATCGCTAGGCCGAGTGCACGAGCCGTTCCGACCAACCTCGGTAAGAAATAGGTGCCGCCGGTATCGGGGACGAGACCGAGTTTGGCGAACGACTCGATGAAGCTGGCCGATTTGGCTGCAATCACGAGATCGCAGGCAAGCGCAAGGTTTGCCCCCGCTCCAGCCGCTACGCCATTTACGCCGGCAACAACTGGAATCGGCAACGTGCGCAAGGTCCGCACCAGCGGTGCATAATACTTCTCGATCGTCGCGCCGAGATCGACGTCCGCATCACCAGGCGTGACCCGGCGATCTCCAAGGTCCTGTCCAGCGCAGAAACCGCGACCAGCTCCCGTGATTAGTAAAGCCCGGACACCTCCGATCGTTGCCTGATCGAGAGCTTCGCGCACTTCTTCGTGCATTTGCTCATTAAAGCTATTCAGTTTCTCGGGGCGATTCAGGGTTAGCCGCCCGGCGCCACCTTTCACTTCGTACAGAATGGTCTGATAGCTCATTTGTTCCGAAATACTGGTTTCCGTTTTTCGGCGAACGCAGCCATTCCTTCTTTGCGATCTTCGAGAGCAAATGTTGATTGAAAGGCCCGGCGTTCCATACGTAGCCCCTCGGCCAGAGTTGTTTCGTAAGCCGCGTTCACGGCCTCTTTCACGATCATGACGGCCGGACGCGAAAGCGCCGCGATCTTAGCGGCCGTTTTGATTGCTTCTTGCTTAAGTTCTGCTGCCTGGATGACTCGGCTTACTAGTCCAATGCGTTCCGCTTCTTCGGCCCCGATCAGTCGTCCGGTGAGACACATCTCCATCGCTTTCGATTTCCCGACCAGGCGAGTAAGCCGCTGGGTACCTCCGGCACCGGGCATCGTTCCGACATTAATCTCGGGCTGCCCGAACTTCGCCGTATCCGCTGCGAGGATGAAATCGCAAGCCATAGCCAGTTCACAACCACCGCCCAATGCATAGCCTGCAACTGCTGCGATGATCGGCTTTCGGATGATAGCAATACGGTTCCAAGCGCTGCCCCGGCCGGATGGGAAATCGGCTAGGAACATGTCGAGGAAGCTTTGGTCCTGCATTTCTTTGATGTCAGCTCCGGCAGCGAACGCCTTTTCGTTTCCGGTTAGAACGATCGCACCAATGGCAGCGTCGCTTTCCAACGAGTCAAGAGCGCCGACCAAATCCCGCATCAGAGCGTTCGAGAGTGCGTTTAACGCGTCCGGCCGGTTAAGAGTAATGATCCCGACCCCGTCTTGAGTATCTACGAGAATGTGTTGGTAACTCATACGATCTTTAGATCATCTTGCTTGAAGAGCGCATTTTTTTTGGATCTCAGCAGCGGCTCAAATTGCGGTACGCGCATTCGCTGGCGGCCAGGCTCGACTTCGGAGAGCGGTTCGGCTTCGCGCAACCCTGCTTTGCAGCGCAGAGACAACGCTTGGTAAATTGCGGTTCCTTCATTTTTCCAGGCGAGCTCTTCGTCGCTTAGCTGGCGGACTACCTTGGCTGGAGTACCGGCGACCAGGCTGCGGGCTGGAACGATCATGCCGGCCTTTACGAAGGTAAGTGCTGCCACGATGGCAGACTCACCGATTTCAACATCATCCATAATGATGGCCTTCATCCCGACCATTGCGTCCTGCTTGATCCGACATCCGTGAAGGATCGCTCCATGCCCTATGTGACCGCCGCGTTCGACGATCGTCTCGGCATTCGGAAAAGTATGAACCACGCAGTTGTCCTGAAGGTTACTGCCCTCTTCGAACACGATGCGGCCGAAATCGCCGCGCAACGATGCACCCGGCCCGATGTAACAATTCGGGCCGATGATTACATCCCCGATGAGAACTGCTGCGGGATGTACAAATGCAGATGAGTCCACAACTGGCGTGATCCCATCCAACGAGTAGACGTTAGGCATAAGCCGATGTTCTGGTGGAGGTTAACGTTCGCGCTGCTGGAAAAATGGCTCCCCGATCATACGTGAACCCTGCTTTGGACGACGCGGAATCGGCCTGCCACAAATGCGCTATCCGTCAGCACCGCGTTGGTTGCCGGATTTCCTCCAGTTCCATGGAAATCGCTGAAGGCAGCGGATTGATTCACGTAAACACCGCCCGTCAAATTGCAGGAAAGCGCCACCGCAGCTTCAGCAGCAACCTCATGCACGCTGTTCAGCACGGATTCATTTGTCGAGTAGACTGAGAGCGTTAGTGCACCATGTTCGACTGCGCCCTTTCGCGCGAGCACGATGCTGTGACTGATGTCGTTTGTCGGAATGACAAATGCAATTGGCCCAAACAGCTCTTGCATAAATTTGGCCTCCTCGCTCGCGTCCGCTTGCAGAAGGAGCGGTGTTCGAATCTTTGCTTCCGGGAACTGAGGATGACTGATCGATTGACGATCCACGAGAATCTTCCCGAGTTCGCGCGCTCGCTCAAGCCGATCGAGCACGGAAGCATTTTGAATGGCCCCAAGCACTTCAACTGCCCGGGCAGGATCGCCCAGCAATTTGCCAATTCCCTCAGTTAACCCGGCCACGACTTGGTCAAACGACAGGTGCCCTTCTGCAGTCTCGATCCCGTCCTTCGGAATATAGATGTTCTGCGGAGCGGTGCACATCTGCCCGGAATATAATGATAACGAGAACGCGATATTCTTTGTCATCCCTTTGAAATCCGCAGTGGAGTCAATGATGATCTGGTTGACTCCCGCTTTTTCCGTATAAACCAAAGCCTGCCTGGCCTCTCGTTCTAGCCATTCGCCGTTTTGAGAACTCCCGGTAAAATCGATAAGCTTTACCTCAGGACGCTGCGCGAGGGCTTGAGCAACCCTGTCATTTGCTTCGTGGACGACCAGCGTGACGACATTAGGATCGAACCCCGCCTCTTGCAGGACCTGACGGGCAATCTCCACGGTGATGGCGAGCGGAAGAACGGCACCAGGATGTGGCTTCACAACCACGCAATTGCCGGTCGCCAAACTAGCAAAAAATCCAGGATACGAATTCCAGGTCGGAAAGGTACAACAACCGATAACCAAACTAATACCGCGGGGCACGATCCGATAACGCTTTTCCATCTTAAGCGGGTCATGCTTGCCCTGTGGTTTCTCCCAATAGGCCGTTTTTGGAATGCGATTCATTTCCGCCCACGCATATGCAACCGCCTCCAAGCCGCGATCTTGAGCGTGCGGACCACCCGCTTGAAACGCCATCATGAAGGCCTGACCAGTGGTGTGCATGACGGCGTAGCCTATTTCAAAACTGCGGCGATTCAGGCGTTGCAGAATTTCCAACGCGACTCCGGTCCAGGCTTTCGGTCCAGCTGCTTGCCAACTCTTCGCTGCAGACTGAATTCCACGGAATAGCGGATCCAGATCAACTTTCGGGTAGGTGATCTCCAAAGGGAATCCATAGGGCGAGCTTTCCGCGCCGACGTGTCCGGTAATGCCGGGCTCGTCCAACGGAAATGGTTTCTTTAAGCGAGCCTGAAAAGCAGCTTTCCCGTCGTCGTTCGCAGTTTCTCCGTATACCTTTCCGCTAGGCATTTCCGGAAATGAACTCCAGTAGCCGCGCGTATTGATTGCGCGGACTGCCTTCTCGAGGAGGTCTTGATGTTGAGAAAAAAAGAGATCGGACACGTGGAGGGTTCCTTCTGTTTGTTCTTTATGGAGGGGAGGAAAAATTGGGGGCGTGCTAGTGAACGCGGTCGAAATCGACTGTCACCTGATCGGTAAGGGGATAACTTTGACAGGTAAGAATGAAACCTTGCGTTACTTCGTAATCTTCCAAGGCATAATTGGTATCCATCTCGACCTCACCTGTTCGCAGGTGTGCGCGGCAACTAGAACAGACTCCGCCCTGGCAGCCGTAACGGAGATCGAAACCGTGGCGGAGGCCGGCGTGGAGAATCGCTTCAGTACCTCTGCGCATAGAGAATCGATGTTCCGCACCGTCGAGCACTAGAGTCACTTCACACATTTTCTGTTCGACAGGTGAGCTTATCTTTGCCCTCATTTTGCGAGGGCCGCTGGTAAAGAATTCCCGTCGGATCCGTGACTCTTCTACACCGCGGAGTTTCAATACATCCGCGACTTCGCGGATAAACGTATCGGGTCCACACAGGAAGGCGACATCAATTCGACGATCTCCTACCCATCGATCGAGTAGTTCTTGCGCTTTTTCGCCGGTGATGCGGCCATTGAGCAATTCACTCTCTTGCCGTTCACGCGTTAAGATGTGGACCAGATTCAACCGGCCAAGAAATCTATCTTTGAGATCCGCTAGCTCATCACGAAACATCACCGTTCCGGTTGCCCGATTCCCGTAGAATAGGGTGAAGTTGCTGTTCGGCTCGGCCAGCAGTGCACTCTTCAAAACAGAAAAAATCGGAGTGATTCCGCTGCCGGCAGCGAAGGCCACATAAGACTTGTGATTCCGCTGCGATAACGGTACGCCGAACTTCCCAGCGGGTGGCGTCACTTCCAAATAATCGCCAATGGTGAGATGATCATTTGCCCAATTCGAGAAAAGGCCGTCCGGCATACGTTTGATCGCAATGCGTAAGGCCTTATCCTGGCTGGCCGCACAGATGGAGTATGACCGCCGAATCTCCTGGCCGTCGATAGCTTTGCGAAGAGTCAGGTGCTGTCCCGGGGTAAAATCGAACCGATCTGCGAGACTGGCTGGGACCTCGAATGTCACTGCGATCGCTTCACGAGTTTCCGCACGAACATCTCGCACCCGCAACCGAAAGAAACCCTTCGTCACCCGAAGATCAGGTAGTGCCCTCGTTTCGCTTAATGACATTTGAAATAATCAAACGGTTCGCGACACGCGTCGCACACGTAAAATGCCTTGCACGGCGTGGAGCCAAACTGACTAACTACCCGAGTGTTTCTTGAGCCGCAGCGCGGGCACTCAATCGCTAAATCCCGATCGGTCACTTTGTCCAAAGCATAGGCTTCGCAACATCTATCAATCGCCACATGAGTCTGGGAAACCTCATCGGAGCGATGAGGAGGCGCGACGCCATATTCTCGAAGGCGAGTTCTACCCTTTTCGGAAAGCCACTCGGTCGTCCAGGCAGGCGACAGTCGAGTTTCGATTTGCACCTGGCCGATCCCGCGCTCACGGAGAGCAGTGATGATATCTTCCCTAATGACCGCGGTGGCCGGGCAACCGGAATAGGTGGGCGTAATTGTAACGACCAGCTTGGGTTCACCTGGTTCTTCCTGCCACCTGAGATCTCGAACTATTCCGAGATCGACCACCGAAACCACAGGTATTTCCGGATCAACGACTTCATCCAGCCAATTCCAAATTTGATCGGGCGCTGGTAAAATCGCTTTCATGTTTCTGCATTCTTCTACCACTGCGCGTTTGGGTAGGCCCGCTGCAGAAATTGCATCTCCGCCAGCAAATAGCCAAAACCCTCGGTGTGTATCCCGCGCTTGCCGCCGCGCTGCATCCAATCTGAGCGGGGTAGGGCGAGTGTAGCCTCAGCGAATGTGGACTTCACGCGATCCATCCATGGAACCTGCAACGCCCGAAGATCGGGTCCGATTTTTTCCTGAGCCATCGCATCATCAATCGGGTCGGCTTCGAAAAGCTCGCCGGTAAACCGCCAAAGCTCATCGGCAGCGCGCTGCATTCGGACATGGCTTTCCTCCGTTCCGTCACCGAGTCGAATCACCCAACCGGCACTCCGCCGAAGATGGTAACGCACTTCTTTGAGGGCTTTCTCGCTGATTTCGCTGATCCGTTGATCGCTTGAGTCTGCCAGAGCTGTCAACAACAACAAATACCACGCATCAAAGTAAAATTGCCGGGCGATCGTCGTTGCAAAATCGCCGTTTGCTTGTTCAACGAGAAGCAAATTTCGGAACTCGTGTGTATCGCGCAGAAAAGCGAGTTGGTCTTCGGTGCGTTCTTTTCCTTCCACTTCCGCGGCGTATCCAAGCCAGATTTGTGCTTGCCCATTCAGATCCAGCGCTACATTAGTAAGCGCGAGATCTTCCTCCAAGATAGGCCCCCGTCCGCACCATTCCCCGAGGCGCTGACTCAAGATCAGGCAGCTGTCGGCTAGGCGCAGGACGTAATCGAAAAGCTGTTTATTATTCATGTGATTTTCGTCCTCGTGCTCGTCGTCGTCCTCGTGCTCGAAAATGCTATGGTGGCGCGGACTTTCCCATCGCGACGGTGTTCATTTTGCGAAAAGATCGCCTTGTTTGACGATTAATACCTTCCATCATTCTCGCCGGTCGGGTCACCTCAAGCGAGGACGAGCACTACGACGAGGACGATTGCGCTCGCGCCTTCGCCGCGTTGCGATCTACAAGTGTTTCACCTCCTCCGGCACCTTATAGAAAGTAGGATGCCGATAGATCTTGTTCTTGGCCGGCTCGAACAGCTCTTCCTTTTGGTCGGGGTCGCTCGCGTAAATATCGACCGACTTCACCACCCAGATACTGACGCCTTCATTGCGTCTCGTATATACGTCGCGAGCGTTCTCGACGGCCATTTCCGCGTCCGGAGCATGTAGACTACCGACATGCTTATGCGCTAAGCCGTTTTGGCTTCGAATGAATACTTCCCAGAGCGGCCAATCGTTCATGGTTTCTCGCTTATTCTAAGCGGCAACGGTCTCTGCTTTGCGCTTGCGCGCATACTCCAGCGCAGCGGCACTCACCCAGGCACCATCATCATGCGCTGCTCTTCGAGCCCGCATTCGCTCCCGATTGCAAGGTCCGTTCCCTTTGATGACGTTATAAAACTCGGTCCAATCAATCTCCCCAAAATCGTAGTGTCCAGTCGCGGTATTCCAGCCCAACGCCGGATCTGGTATTCTCAGTCCTAGATAATCTGCCTGCGGAGCTGTTTGATCGACGAATCGCCGGCGTAGTTCATCGTTGGTCAGGAGCTTTATTTTCCAACGCTTTGATTGCGCTGTGTGCGGGGATTCACTGTCGGGAGGGCCGAACATCATGAGCGAGGGCCACCACCAACGACTTAGAGCATCTTGGGCCATTGCTCGTTGAGCGCTCGTGCCACGCGACAAAGTGGTCATGATCTCGAACCCTTGACGCTGATGGAAACTTTCTTCTTTGCAGATCCGGATCATTGCTCGCGCGTATGGCCCATAGGAACAGCGACAGAGCGGTATCTGATTCATGATCGCGGCGCCGTCGACCAGCCAACCGATCGCACCCATGTCGGCCCACGTAAGGGTCGGGTAGTTAAAGATGCTCGAGTACTTCGCTTTTCCTGACAAAAGATCTTCCACTAATTGGTCACGCGAAACGCCCAATGTCTCGGCGGCCCCGTAGAGGTAAAGGCCGTGCCCGGCTTCATCCTGGACTTTAGCTAACAGAATCGCCTTACGCCGTAAGGTCGGTGCGCGGGTGATCCAGTTGGCCTCGGGCAACTGCCCAACAATTTCCGAATGGGCGTGTTGCGAAATTTGGCGGATCAACGTTTTCCGATAACCTTCCGGCATCCAATCTTTGGCCTCGATGGTCTCGCCTGCGTCAATCCTGATCTGGAAATGTCGTTCTTGCGGAGTTTCTCCGTTTTGCTCACCTGTGACTTCGACCATTTGCGCGTACATAGATCTGCAATCTTTGGGTTGGGGGAGAAGCTGCTAGAACGAAGATTATGATACAAGGATTGCGGCTCTAAATCAAATACTGTATCACTTGGGTTGTCTACGAAATTGTCGTGCCGGCCACTCACTCTTCTCTTTCCACTACCCGCCAGACGATCCGGAAATGGATCAGAGGTACTTTGGCCAATGATCCCCCCAGAGCGAAGTCACTCGTCGTTACCGTCTTTGGCGACTCGATCCAACCGCGCGGTGGATCAGTTCGGCTGAAGGGGTTGATCGATCTGCTTGCCCCGTTCGGCATCAACGATCGCCTGGTCAGAACCAGTGTTTTTCGCTTAGTGCAGGAAAAGTGGCTTCGTCCCAGCAAACACGGCCGGGAGAGCTCCTATCATCTGACCGAATCTGGCCGGCACCGCTTTGCGCTTGCCTATGGCAAAATCTATCAGCGGCAATCGACTGCCTGGAATGGGCGTTGGACGCTGATAGCGTTACCGCAGAACGGCGTGCCCCCGCAGCAAAGGACGCGTCTGCGCAAGGAGCTGGAGTGGCAGGGTATGCGCCAACTCGCACCTAATCTACTTGGACATCCGCAAATTAGTTGGGCGCTGGTGGAAGAGGTTCTCGATCGTCTGGATGCCCGACGGCAAGTAATCACCTGTCAAGTGATTGAGTCCGGTAATTTAGGCACACGTAACTTGCCTGATCTTGTCAAAAGCTCTTGGGATTTCACGTCAGTGATCAACGATTATCGCGCGTTTCTCCGGCGATTTTCCGCCCTCCGGCGACTTCCGGAAGAGCCGGACGCGATCGTACCGCAAGAATGGTTCATGATTCGCACGCTATTAATCCATGCTTTTCGTCGAATCGTTCTCCATGACCCACTCCTCCCAACCGAGCTGCTTCCCATTCCATGGATTGGCGGTGAAGCTTACGCATTTGTGAGTAGGATTTATTTGCAAAGTATCACCGGATCAGAAGCACATCTGAATGCGACGATTGGGAGCCCAAATAAGCCCAATTCGGTTGGTGCACATCTGGGTCAGCGCTTTCGCCGGCTTTGACCGCAATGTTCGGTCTTTACGCCAATGATCCGCTGGTAGACCAAGAGCCGAGAAGCGCGGAATCGACTGGTGAGGAAGGACCGGAGCACTCGCCTAACATAGGGCTCCCTTGGTACGGAAATTCTTTTAGGATTTGGCGGCCTGCCACACAGTTTCGATGATCGGGCGAAGGCGGGCGGCGTCATCCCAACTGTTTGGGAGTTGTTCGAGGTTGTATCCGCTGCTGACCGGGCCCATTTCGGGAACGACGAATAACTCGCGATCGGACGGTTGGTTTCCTTGCAACCAGAGCCTGAACGTGTCCTTGACGAACGGTAGCCACTCCTGGAATTCGCGACTTAGCGAACCGTCCGGACGCGTGACCGGGACCTGGCAATGGTGACCGTTGAAGGGACGGAAATGAAACTGGCAGGACCTTTGCACCAGGTCGGGACGAACCAGGAGTCTTTCGGAAAACGCGCTGGCTGCGAGATGCTTGACGACGGCAAAGTGAGAGAAATCCCAGGTAATTGGCAATAAACGGCCGGTGGCTTGGCCATAGGCGTTGGCCAGAGCGTAGGTTTTTTCAGGAGTTTCGGTGCAGGTGTCTCGGTGCACTTCGATGGAGAGCTCCAGCTCGCCAATATCTTCCGCCGTCTCGAAGAGCTGAAGTGTTAACCGGAGGGCGGCATCCGTCAATGTGTCATGGTCTCCCAGCTGGACATTAATATGTCTAGCGCCTGCCAATTTCTGGATTTCGAGCAAAGACCTGAACTCTCCAATATCGCTTGAGGAAATGTAGCCGACGATCGTCAGCTTTCGCTGATGGGCGGCTATACCAAGTTCAGGCGTGATCCGGCCGGTGATACCGTCGAACCCGGCAGCTTTGACCGCATCAAGCTGTTCATCAGCGGACCAGGGTTGTTCCGCAGTCGGGTATTGGCGCAAGGACCAAAGATTAGCAATGTGGCAGAGAGTGGCCATTACATGGCTATGGCGTTTCTCCTATTTGTCATCAGTCATTTGTCATTTGTCATTCGCGCCCTCTTACTTCGCGAGATGCCTCGCGTAGTAAGGGGGCGCGACGGTGCCTGGTTTGCTGAACCACTTGGGGACATCAACGCCGGAGTACAAGAGGATATTGCCCCAGGGATCGAAGGCGCCTGTTCGCACGATGAATTTGGCTTTGCTGGAGAGCTCGGTCAGGATTTGTTGATGCGGGACGGTGATAAAATCTGCACCCGCGAAGATCTTGTCGACTTTACGTTTCAGTTCCGGATTGTTCTCAGCCATTTCGGCCGCGTATCCGACTTTTTCGGCAATGAAATCCTGAGCAATCGCGCTAAGTACCGTTGGTAAGTCGGGGAGATCAGGTAAGATCGCGAGGTCGATCCGCGGTACCTGGCTGGGGATGGGAAAACCGGCGTCACAAACGATCAAGAGATCGCCATGGCCCATCGCGGCGATGGCCTCATTAAGGGGCAGATTCAGAAGTCCGTTTCTTTTCATGGGAAGGAACTGGCAGGGTTTACTCGAAATGTTTTCGGTATAAGGCGTCGACCGCATCGCGCCGAGGGAGTCCGGGGATCACACCAAGTTTCGTGCAAGCGAGGGCGCCCGCGCAGGAGGCAAATTGCGCTGCGGCTCGGAGATCCCTGGACTCGGCTATTGCCACAGCGAGTGCAGCGTTGAACGCGTCTCCAGCCCCAGTCGTATCAGTGACTTCGACGGGAACAGCTGGAATCTCCTGTTCGCCGGCATTATCCAGAATGAGAAGACCATGTTCGCCTCGGGTTGCAATCACGGTGCAACCAAAGCGTTGGCGGAGTTTCCGGGCGAGCTGGGACGTAGGGGTGGGATCGTCGGGTCGCAATCCCAGCAGGATGCGGAGTTCGGTCTCGTTAGGAGTAATCAGATCGACATTGTGAAGAAGATCATCCGGGAGAGGAGCAGCCGGCGCAGGGTTAAGGATGGTCTTGGCGCCGTGCTTACGCCCAAGCGACATTCCTTCGGCGGCGGCTTCAATCGGGATTTCGAGCACAGTGAGAACAACGTCGCTGGCGGCAATTTGGTCCTCTGCCTGCTGCACGAAAGCTCTATCCAGAAGCTTGTTCGCGCCCATATCGAGAATGATACCGTTCCGTCCTTCTGGATTCAGGATAATAAAGCCAACGCCGGTAGCAGCTTGTTTCGTTTGCTTGAGCCAATCGGTATGCACGCCTTCGGCTCTGTACAGGTCGATAGCGATCGCGCCGAGTTTGTCACTACCGATCAGTCCGATGAAATTAGCCTCCGCACCGAGCCGAACCGCAGCAACAGCCTGGTTCGACCCTTTGCCGCCCGGCCCCATATCAAAATCCGAGCCTAACAGTGTTTCGCCGAAAATAGGCATGCGGTCGGTGCGCAGCGTCATGCCGACTGCGAAACTGCCCACTACGCTAACTATCCGAGAGCTCATAATTGGGACTAATGTGAATTAGCAAGATGGTTACCCATGGCGCTGGCAAGGATCCGTTCTTGGGTCGCCTCTGACCGATTGAACTCGCCGGTGATCCGGCCGGCGTGCATCGCGAGAATGCGGTCACATTGACCGATCAACTCCGGCAATTCCGAAGAGACTATCAGAATCGAAACACCAGTGGCGGCGAGGCTACCGAGAATCGCGTAGATCTCGGCCTTGGCGCCGACATCGATCCCCCGGGTTGGCTCGTGTAATAGCAGCAGCCGTGGTTGCCGGGCCAGTCCCCGAGCGAGAATTACCTTTTGCTGGTTGCCTCCACTTAAGGTGCCGGCTCGTTGTTTTTCTGAGTGAGCACGGATGCTCAACTGCCGAAGGTAATTTTTCGCGAGTGCGAGCATGCGTTTCTTTGAAAGAACCCCCAGTGAACTAACCAACGGCAGATTGGCAGCCACGATGTTATCGGCAATAGAGAGAATCGAAAAAAGGCCGGAGCCGCGCCGATCGGCCGGTATGACGGCGATTCCAAGACCAATTGCCTCCTCCGGGGAACCTAAGTTCGCTGGCTTATCCTCGATCCAAACCTGTCCCGAAAAGCGCCGGAGACCACTGAGGCATTCGACTACCTCTTCTTTACCGGAGCCAGGCAACCCAGCCAGACCAAGCATTTCCCCTTGACGCACCTCGAAGCTTACGTTCCGGAGAAGGCTTGGTTCGGTGAGCTTGCGAACAACCAAAACCGGCTTCGTACTGGGATGACCCGGCACCTCGCGGCTAAACAGATGGTTCACTTCTCGTCCCACCATTTTCCGGATAATTTCCGGGACGGTGAAGCAGTCGGCAGGTCGTGAGTCAACGACCTCGCCGTCACGCATGACCGTGAGCCGGTCGGCCAGTTCTAACACTTCTTCCAGCCGGTGAGAAATATAGACGATACCCACTTGCTGTTGTCGGAGTTGGTTGATCACGCGGAAGAGGTATTTCGATTCTTCGAACGTCAGCGCAGAGTTCGGCTCATCGAGAATCAGGACGCGAACATTGGTGGCGAGGGCTTTAGCGATCTCGATCAGTTGTTGCTGAGCGAGCGTCAGTTTACAGACCGGCACGGTGGGATCAATTCCGGTCAACCCAATTCTTTCGAGGTCGCGGCCGGCTTCGGAACGGAGGCGGGCCCGATTCAGCGGAGCAAACAGAGGAGCTGTGGCCGCACGATGAAGCGAAATATTCTCGGCGGCCGAGAGGTTCGGACAAAGGGCGAGCTCCTGGTAGACGACGCTAATCCCAAGCTGTTGAGCGTGGTGAGGGTTTCGAATCCGAATTTCTTTACCGCGATAGAAAATCTCGCCGGCGTCCGGTTGCAGTTCGCCGGCGAGTAGGTTGATTAACGTGCTTTTACCCGCACCGTTCTCGCCGACCAAGGCGTGAACTTCGCCAACCCGGATGTCGAAGTCGACTTGATTGAGCGCAACAGTGCTCGAAAAACGCTTGGTTAGCGCTCGAACGGCGATGATCGGTTCGCTACTCACAGGCCAGATCTACCAGGTTCTTGTCCGAGACAAAATCCTACGACCCTTGCTTACTCGCGATCAGATAGTCGCCGATGTTCTTGGCATCGTAGACGACCGCGCCGGTATCGACGCTTTTGACTTGTTTGCCTTTGAGTACATCGAGCAACAGGCGGACCGCTTCATAGCTCTGCTTTTCCGGCCCTTGGTCAATCGTGGCGGAAATGATATTTCCCTGCACGAGCTTGATCGTTTCGGGAAGCATGTCGAAGCCGACGATCTTCACTTTTCCAGTTAATCCGTTTCGTTGGACGTAATTGCCGGCCGCCGGGGTTGAGCAGCATTCCAGCGACAGAATTCCGTTCACGTCGGGATGCGCGAGCATGGCATTTTCCACTGAAGAATAGATTTGCTGGGGTTCCGTGCTGGTGTTGATGGTGGCAAGGACTTTAATGCCAGGATATTTGGCCAGCGCTTCGCGCGCTCCCTTCTCCCGGTCGAGCGACCATTGGGCCGCGGCATCCAATGTGGTGATGAGAACGTTACCTTTTCCGCCGAGGGTTTCCGCCAACAATTTTCCGGCGATCCGACCCGATTCCACCAGATCCTGGCCCGCGAACGCTAGCCGTTTGCTGGTGGGATTGTCGGTGTTGTAAGTAACGACCGGGATGCCTTGGGCCAAAGCACGATTAATCACTGGGGCGAGCGCATCCGTGCTTACTGACGAGATGGCTAATCCGTCGACTCCTTTTTGAATCAGGCTTTCGATTTCGGCAACCTGCTTCTCGGCGTCAGCACCGACCGGGCCGACCATCTTGACGTCGGCTTTGAAATCGGTTGCTGCCTTTTCGACCCCTTTCTTTATGAAAGGAGCGAACTCGTTCGAGACATCATGGTAGGAGACGCGGATCACGGGGCTTGAATCCTTCGTGATCCGATCCTTGATTGCGCTCGATAGCGTGAACGCACTGCTCTCTTCCGCCCGCACCTGGGCGGTCACGGCAACGCTAAATAGTGGCAACAGCAGCCACCTGCCAATTTGGTATTTTCTGATTTTGATGTTCATAGGGGGAGATTGTCTTCATTTCAGGCGCCTGCTTTCGGTCCACTTATCGAGGGCCACGGCGAAGATAATGACCAAGCCGATAACAGTGGTTTGCCAGAACGGGGAGATGCCCAGAAGGATCAGTCCGTTCCGGAGGACGCCGATGATAAGGACTCCAAGGACCGTCCCGAGGATAGTGCCTTCGCCGCCCGACAGGGATGATCCTCCGACGATGGCGGCGGCAATTACGTCAAGCTCAAGGCCGACGCCGGTTCGCCCGGCCTGACCGCTCGGCAAAAAAGCGAGACTCAAAATTCCGGCGAATCCGCTCAGCAGCCCGATCAAAATGAAAGCCAGAATCTTAGTGTGGAACACCTGGATCCCGGACAGCCGAGCGGCTTTTTCGCTGCCACCAACAGCGTAAACTCGAAACCCGAAAACGGTGCGGGAAAGCAGCCACCAGGCCGCGATCGCGACCGAAATGAAGATCACTAGTAGCATAGGAACGATATTGAAGAGGTGCCCTTGCCCGAGGAAATAAAACTGGTCGATTACATCGGGACGACCGCCCTGACTGGTATTGACCGTGACCGGTTGTCCGTCCGTCATGAGCAATGCGCCTCCGCGGACGACGCTGAGCATGCCGAGCGTGGCTATAAACGAAGGGAGTTTGCCATAGGTGGAGAGCAATCCATTCACAAATCCGATTGCCGCTCCGATCATGAGCCCGACCATCAGCGCTGGCACCAACAGCCAGCCCTTCACTAATAAGATCCCAGTGGTTAATCCCGAAAACGCGTAAATCGACCCAACCGATAAGTCGACCTCTCTCGTGATCAGCACAAAAGTCATCCCGATCGCCATGACGCCGAGCAGCGAGATTTGACGACCAATGTTAAGCAAGTTTCTCAGTGCGAGAAACCCGGTCGTGGAGAATGACAAGAGTACACAGATGATCAGCAGCGCCAGTAGGATACCGGTCTCACGTGCAGCAAACGTCGCGAAGAATCGGCGGGCCAAACCGTGTCGAGCACGATTGATTGCGGTTTGTTCCATAATCTGAAAGCCAGCAACGGTCTTATACGTCGTTCGCTATCTGCTTACCTTTCTCGATGAGAGCTTGGGCTCGCTCGGTGATCGCCACCTTTTCTTCGGGGCGCGCCGATTGAATCATCTTTTGCACCAGCTCCTCGCAACGCTTTCGAACCTGTTCCGGCGGCGGTATTCTTCCGGGATTGGCTTCATGCAACGCTTTCAACCAGCGGTTCCCGTAGGTGGCGTGGATGGTTTCATCGGCCCAGTCGAAATCCATGTCGTGTTCGCTAGCTTCGTCCCCGATCTGTCGGAAGGCGGCGGTGCGCTCCGGCTTGCGCCCGATGTTTTTCGTTTCAAAGAAATAAAGCATGCCGAGTCGATAAATCGGATCTTCGCCATTCGCGCTTTCATAAATGTATGAGCCGAGCGGAACGTCAGAACAGTCGAAGCCCCAAGCGTCCAAGCGTTCCTTGCCCATCCGGCAATGACGCGCCTCGTCGTAAGTCCATCGGGCGGCTTCGTGTATCCATTCCCAAGGCAGATCTTCGGCGAATTCACTCAGGATGATCCCGCCTGTTTCGACTGCCCAGACTTCATTGAGATGACTGACCGCCGAACGAAGCTGTAGTAACAGTCCTTCGCCATAAGGGAATTTTGCATCGACCACATCCGGCCAGTAGAAACGACACGGCCAATAACGAGGATCTCGGGCGGGCTTATCGGGAATCGTCATAGGCCGCGAACCCTCCGGCAGCGCCACTTCGAGGCTGGGCGGAGCTTCGTCGGTGCCAACGCCGCCGAGTTCTTCCAACAGGTTAGCCAAGGAGCTCACCCAACGTTCGGCGGCCTCTCGCTCACTCGGACTTCGCTGAAGCTCGTCTGTTGCCCATTGGGCGATGGTGTTGATCTGCTTTTGCTTTTCTGCCAGCCCCAATTCCAAGAACCGGTAAGTTGGAGCATCGGCTAACGGATCTGAATGACGCAAAAATTCTTCATATGCGTCCCGTAATGCGGGGAGCGTTACTCGGGCGAGTCCACCGAGAAAGGCGCTCGCGGAGGGTGCTTGGAGCAGAAAAGCGAACGCGGTGGCGAGCGGGCGATCAGCCCCTTGTTCTTCCAATAGCCGGCTCGGGAATCGGAGTTCAAACACGCGATCTCTCAGATCATTGGCTGTCTCGGCATTCTGCCAACTGAAGTACGGTAGCGTCGTCTTAATTTCGAGCCGCTGGATATGCGGTAACCAGGCTGAACAGCTGATTATCAGCGAGCGCTCGCAAAAATAGAATCGTTTAAGAATTTGCGCGGTATCGAGGCGCTTCCATCTCGCTCGGGGTTGATCGGCCTTAAGATAGGTATCTGGAAGACTCATGGGTTGAGCGGGGGAGCCAAATCGAAAACTAAGCTGACCATATCTTTGCTTTTTCTCGGAGAGAATGCAGGATTATCTGCGAGACATGGAGGATCCTATCATGCGATCAGCTCGGCCAGAGACTGAGTTTCTTGTTTCGTGTTATCACACGCCTTCCGAAGCGGTCCGGCGTATTTTCAACGTTGTCCTCCGGGCCGGCCACTTGCGGGCTGCGTCGGACTATCGGATTGAGCGACGTCATTTACCCGGTCACGATCTTCTGTTTTGCCTTGCTGGAAACGGATTCATCTTGAGTGCCAACCGGCGCTACCAGGTAAGACCAGACGAGCTCGCTTGGATCTCGGGATATCATCCCCATGCGCATTGGGCAAACCCTCAGGCCCCTTGGGAACTTCTCTGGATGAGAATTGACGGAAGTCAGCTGGAACAAACCTGGAACATTCTATCCGGCGATCGGGCCCCGGTTTTTTCCGGACTGAACCGGGAACGAATCGTCGCGCCCTTCCTGCGGATCCTTGGACTGATGACGCAGAGGCCCCTCGCGATCGATGCCCTCTTGAACGCGCAGGTCGCGGAGATTCTTTCCCAATTGTTTGAGGCCAGGCAGGCAGAAACGGCTGAATCGCTACGCCGTCTGCCCATGGTTTCTCCTGAATTGAAGACCGCTCTGACGAAAATGGCTTTGTATCCTGATCGTCCGTGGAGAGTGGCCGACCTTGCGCAATTGAGTGGGTTGAGCGAGCCCCATTTCTATCGAAGGTTCAAGCTCGTGACCGGATCGTCGCCGATTGATTGGTTAAGGCGAGAACGGATCAATCACGCAAGGCGACGTCTGCTCGAGAGTACCGATTCAATCAAACAGATCTCAGAACAAGTCGGGTACAATGATCCATTTTTCTTTAGCCGCGATTTTAAGCGCTACACCGGCGTATCGCCGTCGGAGTATCGGAGACAACAGCTGGCGGTGCGGGCGTCGCCCGTATGACAAATAGCAAATGACAGATGACAAATGACAGATTGGGCGGCTTCGCCAACGATGGGTAGGGCGAAAACCTCGGCGCGCTGGAAACGTTGCCATGTTTGCTGGGTGGTCCGCGCCGGGTTTGAGCCGTTGTTGGAATGGCCCCTGATGCGTCTTTTCTTGCATGGGTGATGAGTCTTTGGCCGTCGACAGCACCTTGGCAAAGCCACAACGGCTCAAGCCGATCCCGCTGAGACGGTATCAGGCTTTCGCCCTACCGACCATTGGTAGGGCGAAAGCCCGACTCCGCAAAGCCTTCGTCGCGGCCAACTCTATGGCGTTCCTAGGCCCACTGCAGGGCACGCCGTAGTCTGCGAAGGCGGCCTGGAGCGGTCTCAGCCGCGCCGGCTTGAGCCATTCGTGCCTGATCGTGTGCTTTCAGAACCCCATCGCTCGGCAAGATCGATCCTTGGGCGTGGCTCAAACCCGGCGCGTGAGCCATAGCCATCAAAACGTTTTTCACCGCGCCGAGGTTTTCGCCCTACCGTGATGGGCGATCGCTGAAACATGCATCCTGCAATTTGCCCGTCTACGCCGCCGATCGAGAGCGCCGATTCTTGACACCTAAAACCCGGGCTAGAAACGGCGCGGTCCGACTCACCCGGTTCAGGGATACCTGTTCGGGAGTACCCGTCGCCACAATGGCGCCTCCCTCCGATCCGGCCTCGGGCCCAATGTCCACGATGTAATCGGCTTCGGCGATTACATCTAAGTTGTGCTCGATCACCACCACGGTGTTACCCTCGTCCACCAGCCGGTGCAGTACTTCTAAAAGTAGCTGAACGTCGGCCATGTGTAGACCAATGGTGGGCTCTTCCAATAGGTAGAGTGTTGATTTCGGTTTTCGATTTTTCCGGATTCGCTCGTGAAGGTCTCTGGCCAAGCCGGCCTTGAGCTCACTGACGAGTTTCAATCTTTGCGCTTCGCCTCCGCTCAACGTTGGGCTCGGCTGCCCAAGCTGCAGGTATCCGAGACCGGTTTCGACAAGGAGACGGAGCGGATGATAAATCCTTGGTTGGACGCGGAAGAATTCAGCAGCTTCCTCGATCGTCATCTCCAGAATGTCGCCGATACTTCGCCCATTAAATTGAATGGCCAGAGTCTGCCCATTGAACCGTTTTCCCCGGCAGCTATCACACAGCACGTAACTCGTAGGGAGAAAATTCATCTCGAGTTTCACCAACCCCTGTCCAGCACAGACTTCGCACCTGCCGCCCTCCGTATTGAACGAAAAACGGCTCGCGTCGTATCCGCGGATACGCGACTCGGGCAACTGAGCGAATTGCTTCCGGATGTCATCGAATATCTTTACATAGGTCGCCGGAATCGAACGTGAGGTTTTGCCGATCGGTGATTGGTCGACTTCATAGACGGCCGACAGGAACTCTGTGCCGGTAATCTTTTTCCAGTCACCCGATCCATTCGTCTTTTTTCGTGCCCACGACTGCTGGACAGCCGGCAGCAAAACGGATCGCATCAAGGTGCTTTTCCCTGACCCGGATACCCCAGTGATTGCGGTGAGGCGCCCTATGGGAAATGAAACGTCTATATCTTTGAGGTTATTTGCGCGGGCTCCCTTGATCTCGATCCAAGGGACGTGGACGATCGGCCGGCGAGTTCTCGATGGATGCGGCATGGGAGTACGGAGGAACCGCCCGGTTACAGAATCGCCGTGGCGTTGTAGTTCCTCGATCGGACCGCAAGCGATCACATTGCCGCCATGCCGTCCGGCTCCCGGCCCGAGATCGACGATCAGGTCCGCGCGGCGCATGGTATCCTCGTCATGTTCTACGACCACCAAGGTGTTCCCTTTGCGTTTGAGTGCGTCGAGGGTTTCGAGTAATCGAAGGTTATCTCTTGGATGCAAACCGATCGTCGGCTCATCCAAGACATAGAGAACGCCGCGAAGATTTGACCCGAGTTGAGCAGCCAAACGGATACGTTGAGATTCGCCGCCGCTCAAGGTATTGGCAGCTCGATTGAGTGCCAAATATTCCAGCCCAACCCGTCGCATAAAGAAAAGCCGCTGCTTGATCTCGCTCAAAATCGTATCGGCGATCGCTTTTTGTGAGCCGGAGAATTTGAATCGGGCGAGCTTTTCCAGGGCCTGTTTCACCGAATAACCGGATAGCTCTACCAAGGTTTGGCCGCGGACTCGGACTGCGCGGGCCACTTCATTCAAACGTGAGCCGTTGCATTTTAAGCAGGGTTGCTTCTCTGCTTCCTCGACCCAATCACTCCGCCGCTCGGCGCTGAGCTCTGCTTCTAGTACCGATTCGGCTCGCGAATCCTCGTCGGAAAATGGCAGGATGTAACCGAATCCATGACAATGGTCGCACCAGCCGTGCGGCGAATTGAAAGAGAAGAGTCGCGGATCCAATTCCTCGAACGCGGTACCACAAGAGGGGCAGGTCATTTCACTGCTCAAAACAGTCCGCGCGCCTTTCTTGGTCGCCAAGAAAGCTGATCCGTTTCCGACCCGTAGAGCGGTCTGAACCAATTGGGCGATTTGCGGTGCGTCAGTTTTCCGTAAATCGCCAATCACCACCTCAATGGAATGCTCCCGGAATCGTTCGAGTTTTGGGAAATCAGCAACGGCATATCGTTGCTGGTCAACGATCAGGTGCGCGTAACCTTCTCGACCCGCCCACGCTGCTACTTCCTTATGAAAGCCCTTTCTTGCTTTCACGATTGGAGCCAACAGAGAAACTGGACCCTGTTCCAGACGCTCCTTTACTTGCTTGCTAATGGCCGATTGACTTTGTTTGGTTACTGCCACGTCACATTTCGGGCAGTATTGGGTGCCGAGCTTGGCAAACAGGAGACGAAGGAAGTGGTAAACTTCCGTGACCGTGGCGACGGTGGATTTCCCTCCGCCCGAGGTTAACCGCTGCTCTATCGCCACGCTGGGTGGCAATCCCTCCACATGATCGACATCCGGCCGTTCCATCTGCTCGACGAACTGTCGGGCGTAGGTCGACATGCTATCGAGAAAACGGCGTTGGCCCTCCGCAAAGAGAATATCGAAGGCGAGACTCGACTTACCGGAGCCGCTGAGCCCTGTGATCACAATAATTTGTTCGTGGGGCAGCTCAATCGACAAGTTCTTTAGATTGTGATGTCGGGCTCCGACTACCGATATTCCTTGCTGCGGGATGATCGCTCGCTTTTCGGCAATTCTGCTTGGGGCTGCGCCTTGCGGACGCTCGGCCAATCGTTCGCCCAAAAACGCGCCGGTATGGGAGCCTTTGACTTGGGCCACCTGTTCTGGTGTACCCTCCGCTACGAGTTCGCCTCCGTTTACCCCCGCCTCCGGACCCAGATCGATCACGTAATCGGCCGCCTGGATGACTTCAAGATTATGTTCGATCACCAGCACGCTGTTGCCGCGTTCGACCAATTGGTTGAAGACGGCGAGAAGGGGCGGAATGTCATCGAAGTGCAATCCGGAGGTCGGTTCATCGAAAATCAAGAGCGCTTGTCGCTCGCCTCGATTGTTCTCGGTCAGATGTCCAACCAGTTTCAGTCGTTGCGATTCACCTCCCGACAGAACATTCACCGGCTGTCCAAGTCGAAGGTAACCAAGCCCGACCTCGCTGAGCAGAGCAAGCGGTGGCAGCATTTTAGCCGGAGCATCTGCAGCGGTGGACAGGAAGGTAATCGCCTCGGTTACCGTCATCTCCAGAAAATCGTGGATCGACTTGCCACCCACCTTTATCTCAAGCACATGAGGTTGGTAACGTTTGCCTTCGCAGTCAGCGCAGCGGATGAATTGGTCGCTGAGAAACTGCATCTCGACCTTTTCGTACCCCAAACCACCACATCGTTCGCAACGTCCAGAGCCCGAGTTAAAGGAAAAGGCGCCGGTGGTTAGTCCGGCCGCTTTGGCGCTTGGTTGAGAGGCGAAAAGCTCACGGATTTGATCAAACACGCCAACATACACCGCCGGGGTCGAACGTGGTGTCCGCGCAAGCGGCGATTGATCGACCAAGACGACATCATCGACGAGGTGTCCACCGATCAGGCGCGCGCAAATTCCCGGTGCTTCCTGGCCCGATCTGCCTTTCAACGTGAGCAAGTTTCGGTAGAGGACCTGTTGGACGAGCGTGCTCTTGCCGGAGCCGGAAACACCGGTCACACAACAAAAAACGCTCAGCGGGAACCGAACCGATAAATCTTTTAGATTATGCTCTGCTGCACCGACTACTTCGATGAACCGCTTCGGTGTGCGACGCTTCTTCGGCGTTGCGATCTTTTTTCTCCCGGTGAGATAGGCGGCGGTCAACGAATCGGGCGAAGCGCTCTCGATGCGCTCGAGCGGTCCTTGAAAGACCAATTGCCCTCCGCGTTCACCCCGACCTGGTCCGATCTCGATTAAAGAGTCTGCGGCTCGAATCACGGCCTCCTCGTGTTCGACTACGAGCAGAGTATTTCCTTTGTCTCGCAGCCCGTGCAGCACTGCGACCAACCGGTCGATATCGCGCGAATGAAGACCAACGCTTGGCTCGTCCAGTACGAACAACGTGCTTACTAGCGATGCCCCCAGGCAGGTAGTCAGGTTCACGCGCTGCAGCTCGCCACCGGACAGGGAGCGAGATGGCCGATCGAGCGTGAGGTATCCAAGCCCCACATCTACCAGATAACGCAGACGCGAGACGATCTGGGTCCGGAGCAGCTCGGTGGTGCTGTCGCCCGGGCCTATCTTTACGGCGATCAGCTTGTTGATCAGTTCGTCCAGCGGCAGCTGCTGAAGCCCCGGCAACGTGAATTGCTCGCTCCCGGTCAAAAGACGAAAGTTAAGCGTTTCCGGTTTGAATCGAGTACCGTTGCAGGCCGGGCACAACGTATATGTCCGGTAGCGGCTGAGGAACACTCGGACATGCATTTTGTAGGTCCGGGATTCCATCCAATTGAAAAATCCACGGAGACCGTACCAGCCGCCATTCTCCCATATTTCTTCAGCCGATTTATTTGGACTGATCTCTCCTTCGATGACCCAGCGTTGATCGGCTTCCACGAGATCTTGAAAAGGGGTGTGAATATCGATCTCGCGCTGGAGGGCGTTTCGAATGAGATCCCGCTGGCAGTCCTGCATCTGAGCAGTCTGGAACGGCTTAATCACTCCGCCTGCCAAGCTCAACCGGCGATCCGGGATAGCCCGGTTGAGATCGATCCCGATCGTCCGACCAAAGCCGCGACAATCTGGGCAGGCACCGACTGGATTATTGAAAGAGAACAGACCGGGAGACGGCGGCCGGATGTCGCTGTCACAATAGGGACAATGCCAACCGGTCGAATATTTATGCTCTACGCCGGAATCCACCTCAACGATCGTCAGCTGCCCTTTGCCGTACCGGAGAGCTTGTTCCACGGCTTCGGTGAGACGGGCTAAGGCGTTAGAGGTATTCAGGCTCAATCGATCCTGGATCACCGAGACCAGCGCCGGCAGTCGGTCGATGGTTGTGGGCGCGTCGGTTCGGATGGTCTCTCGGTTCAGCCAAATACGGAGAAAGCCTTGGGTATGAAGGAATTGAAGGAAGTCCGCGGGCGGGGTGCCCGCGGGAACCGGTACTCCAAAACAGACCAACGCGCGCTTTCCCTGAAGCGTTTCGGTCGTCTTCTCCGCGATCCCTTGGGCGGATTCACAAATGATTTCCCGATGACATTCCGGACAGAACGCGCGTGCGACCCGCGGCATGAACAATTTCAAATAGTCATTTATCTCGGTCATTGTTCCGACCGTTGAGCGGGTGGTGCGGACACGATTCGCTTGCTCAATCGCGATCGCTGGCGGGATCCCGCGGATCTCGTCGACCTGCGGCTTATCCATCCGCTCGAGAAATTGGCGGGTGTAAGGACTGAACGTTTCCACGTAACGGCGTTGTCCTTCCGCATAAATCGTGTCGAACGCCAGGCTCGACTTCCCGCTGCCGCTCGGTCCAGTAACGACGTGCAGCTTATTGAGCTCGAGGTCCAAGTCGATGCCCTTCAGATTATTCTGGCGCGCGCCGCGAATCACGATCGCGCGCGGATCTGAAGGGACGATTTTCGACATAAGACGCGGAATCTAGTACGGCCGACGAACGGTTGCTAGTGCAGCCTCAAATTCGGCAGGGGATTGGCTCCCGCCGGTCCGTTCTGATCAACCTAGACCTTCCTACTGACAACGCTATGTCAGCAGCGTAGACGAATCTTAGGCATCTGGATAACCTGTGGCGATCCGGATCCCCCTGAAGGGTAGGGCGAAACCCGACTTCGCCCATTTGCGCGCCGTAGGCCTGGCGAAGGCGGACGCGCCGCTGAGCGCAAAGCGAGGTAAGGCGTGTGAGCCGAACCGTGGACGGCGCAAGACTCGCAGTCCCGCGGCCGCGCATACGGGTCAACCGCGCATACGGGTCAACTTAAGAATGGTTTGCCTGCTCCATCGCCGGGAGGGCGCGCGTCCCCGCGCTCCGAGAAAACGATCTCTAACCTGGGGGAGGCAATTTAACCCTTGGTATACAAACGCGCTTGGGTCCGGCCACAAGGGATCGCGGGGACGCGATCCCTCCCCGTGTTGGGTCTCGCGGCCGCGTCGCGGGCCGCGGGACTGTATCGCCCTACCCGCGCAGGGGTCGTGTTTCGTTTGGTGGAGTGATGCTATTCGATCGCAGAGTTGACATCATTCTGACATCGCTGGAATATTTACATCATGGTGCGTACCCAAATCCAATTGCCCGACGAATTGTATGCCAAAGCTAAACGGGTAGCCGAGCAGCGCGAAATCTCGCTGGCTGAACTGATTCGACGCGGACTGGAAACCCTATTTACCCTCTATCCTGTCGCCGATGAGATTTCGCCCGACTGGAAACCACCGAAGCCCCGGCGGCTGGGATGTCGCCCTTTAACTGCTGAACAATTGCGCGACGCCGCCCGCGACGTAGCGGAACTCCCGGATTGGGTTCGTGCCGATCGAAGATGATTTCCCTGGACACAAATCTGTTATTCTTTGCGTTTGCGGAGGATCGCCCGGAGCATCGATCGGCTGACGCCTTTGTGGGATCGTTACACTCGCAAAAAGAGGTATTGATTAGCGAAATGGTCCTCGTGGAGTTCTATCGTCTCGTTCGGAACCCGGCAGTAGTCTCGAATCCGCTGTCGGCGGCCGAGGCCGTCAAAGTTGTCCAGATCTGGCGACGGCACCCGCGCTGGCAGATCGTAGGATTTCCACCGGAAAGTCGCAGACTTCATGACGAACTCTGGAAGCACGCTGCCCATGGCACTTTCGCCTATCGCCGCATCTACGACGCACGACTTGCAATAACCCTACTCCACCTTGGAGTCACCGATTTTGCGACGGCAAACGTCAAGGACTTCCAGGGTTTCGGGTTCAAGCGCGTGTGGAATCCACTCGATGATTGATTGCGACCTGCGGTTGAATCCGGGGGTTGGACTGGTATCTTTCTTTTGGAAGCCTTAATCCGATGCCGAAAAGCTCGTCACGTCATCAGACCGACTATTGGATGGATCACTGTGCCTGGTGCCGGTCTGAGATCGGAGAGGAAGACGAACGCATCGCGGTCAAAATGCGGTTTCGAGACCAAAAGGACTATGGGAAGAATGAGGGGAAAGTAATCCAGTTCGAATTGTCTGAGGCGCCGCATTCCGTGGCTGCGCTAGTCGTTACGCGCGACTCCCCCGCAAAAAAGGAGGGAAAGGATGTCCTCTTTCAGGTGTGCAGTGATTCGTGCAGAACCGAATTAACGGAAGCAATAAAGCGTGAATGGGCACATATCGATGCGGATTAATAGCCATCTGGATGGGCACATCTCCGGTTGGCCAGTCTCTGGGCTGAATCGCCCTTATTGAATTAATGAATTAATCGACTGAGAGATGAAGCGCGTTTTTGCGAGTCGGCCGGTCCTGGTACCATTGATGACGCCTGCGCTAAGGACGGTAGCTTATCGGTTTCAGCTTTCCGGAGAGATAGAGTGGGTGGCTAGGCGAACCGTTCTTATTAGCGGAAAGACATTTCAGGTTCCTTCGACCGAGCTGAGCTAACAGGTGGATGACTTCCTGATCCCGGTTTTGATGGCGGCCGTCGGTTCCCCAAGCAACGAAGATCGTTGGGATCCGGGCAGCAATCTGGCGCATGTAATAGTCGTTGTCTCTTCCAGAGGCGATCGCGGGCGGGGATCCCGCGGATTTCGTCGACCTGCGGCTTATCCATCCGCTCGAGAAATTGCCGGGTGTAAGGACTGAACGTCTCCACGTAACGGCGTTGTCCTTCCGCATAAATCGTGTCGAACGCCAGGCTCGACTTCCGCTGCCGCTTGGTCCAGTAACGACGTGCAGCAGCGTAGACAGCGCCGGAGGATTTTTGCGCAAGTGAATCCGCTTCGTCCAACGGAGAGGGCGCACAGCATGTCCGACAGTTTTCCCGACTTGATAGAGCTGCATCGGTCGTCCGGAGACTTCCTCGTGCCCCGGTTGATCGAGCCGACAAAGGATTGATCGCAACTTAGATCTCAGTTGTCGGGAGACGGAACAGAGTTTCGTCCTGCTTAGTCGCAAATTCGTCAGCGAGGTATTGCTCTGCTTCGGTGAGATCGAATTGGTGGATCAGGAAAAATTGGCGTTGCCGGCCTTGCTTGAGTTCTCCAATCAGAAGTGGGTCTAAAGCACGCGGTGTTGGATCTCGGAGAAGTGTGCTTTTCCATCGGTGCTGCTGGTCTACTATGAGGTAGAGGTTGTCGAAGTGGTCTTTAGCCGCGCGCGCCATTTCCCGGGCTTTTTTCGGAAGGATGCCGTCAAATTCGGCGGTGATGACCAGTTTCTTCCATGGGCAAAGCCGGTTGAGCAGCAACTCGCTTACTATGTATGCGAGAAACGTGCCAAGGGCCCATCCTCCCGCCGGGAAGAAGAGTACGGAGGGACCAGCCAATGCAGTGGGGTGGGAGAAGAGATAAGCTAATACGGGGAAGATTCCCAGGATTGCGGAGGTTCGAATTACCTTGCGTTCGGCTTTCATTCTAGGCTCGTTGATTTTCCTTACGAAATCTTGGGTTTTCTGAAATGGAATGTACGCGGGAAGGCTGTGAGGCCGGGCGGTCGTGGAAACGGAATCGGTTGTGATTTCGCAAGCGACTTGGTGGCTACCTTCGAGGTCGAATACGGCGAAGACCGGTAGTTCTGCGCCGGTAGCTTCGTCTCGATAGGTCTGGAGAAGACCATGTGGATTGAACTTCTGAAGGTGAAGTGGCGTTTTTGGCGCTTTCGCAAGGAGTGCTTTTCCCTGTTCGCATTCTTTTTCCAAGGCGAAGAGGTAAGGGGTCCTTTTGCCATCCACGGTGGCAGGCCGGCAATAATTCTGCCGGAGCAGGTTTAGGTTCTGGCTCATAGGGTTTCCTGGGGTACGATTTTTTTCCCTTCAGTTCCTTGCTCTGCGAAGGGTTCTAGAAAGGGAGATTATACAGCTCTTTAATTTCGTTGAGGTCCTGGTAGCGCGCAACAGACTCTCCCCATTCAGAGCTTTTTTTTGAGACGTGCAGCGTAGCCTGACCCAGCCGGTGTCCTATGCCTCGTGCAATGATTCAAGGGGAAAGCATTGCCGCTCCAGGTAATCCCAGCTCCACGCGCGGCGGCTTTTCAGGAAATCGCGGAACTGGCCGATCGGTGCGGGACAAAGTTTTTCGCGACGGGCGCGAGCCATTTTCGGCTCCGGCGGCTGTCCCTCGGCTGCGCCGAGCCAATCGCGCCAGAAAACCTGGATGCTGCTCTGGTCAGTTTCGCGGACAAAGCGATCGATATCGATGGCAGTAGCGTTGATTTCCGCGACTAACGAGTGGCGGCCCCTTTTGAAAGCCTTATGGATTTCGGGGAAAAGCCGCTTGAGATCTTCATTTCCGGCTCCCACCAGTAGATCCGACGAGCGATCAATCTGGACGAAAGCTCACCGGCTGCAACTTACCCGAGAGCCGGAGCGGATGGCTAGGTGAGCCATCTTTGTTGGAGGCAAAACATCGGAGGTCACGTCGGCCTAATTGAGCCAGCAGTTGAATGATTTCCTGATCCCGGTTTTGGTGCCGGCCATCAGTTCCCCAGGCAACAAAAATCGTTGGAATCGAGGCGGCAATCCGCCGGATCTGATCATCATTGTCGGGCCCGACTGGGTCGGCATGGCGTTTCAACGCCTTCCGGTCTGTCGACACCAAACCAAACAGATTCGTCATGTAAAGGGCGTTGAAGCCGGCTGCCCAGCTAAAGGATCGAATTCGAGTGAGAGTATTATCGAGCCCGCACTCATCTGCGATCGAAGGATTGAGCGCGATCCACATACATGGCCGTTCGGGCAACTCCGGTTCCCAGCGGTGGATCAACAGATAGCGATACTTTCGGTCCGCAGAAAAGACGCACTGGTTCATGGTGGCTCAGAACACTTGTAAGAAAAACTCGGAGATATTTGCAAAAGCTCGGTGGGCAATTTTTCACCTACTGGAAGTCCCAAGATTTGGATCAGGTAAGTCGATAGATCCCAATCGAGCCGGTCCTGGTCAGTGTATCAGAAATCCGTGTAATCTGTGAAATCTGCGGACCGTGCCCTATTAACGCAATCTGCGGTTCAAATGTCGGGTTCTAGGCCAGATTATTCTTCCTACGATGACTGTTTCGCAAGAAACGGACAATCCGCAGATTTCGCGGATTAATTTTGGCATATTGTACCGCAGGTTCTCAGTCGCCTTTCTTTTTTGGCTATCGCAAGGAGGAACAATGATCAGGTGATTAGAGTATTTACGGAGCGCCTCTTTCTCTCGACGAATTCTCTCAGCCGAATATGCTTTCAACGGGCTCAGCAAGAACTTCGCGGAACATGATTGTCTCGGAACAGCCTGTCAGTGAAGCGGCCATCGCCGATCATTACGATGAGCTGGATCCATTCTATCGCGATATATGGGGCCAACATGTTCATCACGGCCTGTGGCTGAAAGGCAACGAGACCTCTGAAGAGGCGGTCCGGAACCTCGTAGAACTGGTCGCTCAAAAAGCGGCTCTCCAGAGGGGGGAGCAGGTAATTGATATCGGCTGTGGTTATGGTGCGTCGGCGCGTCTGCTAGCGGAAAACTACAGCGCCGAAGTCACGGCCATCACGATGTCAGCCGTTCAACATGCTTTCGCTCAAGGTACTGCACCCGGGCCCGGGCTAAAATACATTTTGGGAAATTGGTATTCTCTTGAGTTTGTACCAGACAGTTTCGATCTGGCGATCGCAATCGAGAGTGGTGAACACATGCCAGACAAAGTGGAATTTGCTCGGCGAGTCTACCGGGTCCTCCGGCCAGGCGGTCGCTTTGTCCTATGCGCGTGGCTCGCGGCGGATCGAATGCCTAAATGGCAAGAGCGCTCCCTGATGAAGCCGATCTGTTCCGAAGGCCGAATTCCTAACCTTGCGACCGCCCAAGAATACGTCGATGCAGCCACTCAGGTGGGATTTCGAGCCGCCGATTCGCAGGACTTGACCGACCGAGTAAAGCGGACCTGGTCGATCACTATTCGGCGCTTTGTTGGGCGGGCATTTCGAGATAAACGCTATCGCGCTTTCCTCCTCGACGGTAGCCTGAAGAATCGGATTTTCGCGGTTGCTGTGGTGCGCATTTGGTTGGCTTATCAGATTGGGGCGATGCGATACCGAATCTTCCGATTCGACAAGCCGGAGAAATAGTTTCATCCGGTTCACTGCCCCAACCTGCCGACGTGGCGTGAATTTTCCGCCGATTTTAACGCTCGGCTTTCGCCATCGTCTTTTGTTTGACCAATTGAAGCGAATGCTTTTGGTCGATTAGTTTGCGTTTCCCGTCCTGGCTCGGCGTGGATCCAGAGATAATCAAATCTCTAGCTTTCTCGGCGGTTAGCGAAGGGTCGGTGGCGAACAATTTAGCGGCGAGGTTAGTTACTTGAGGAGCTGCCATCGAGGTCCCGGAAAACTTCACTTTCTTACCTCCGGGTATGAAGCTTTCCACGTGATACCCGCTGGCGTAGACCACGACCGTTTTACCGTAGCTGGTGAAGCTTGTCGCGTCCCCCGCTTGATTGGTCGCTCCGACCGTAATGAGGTTAGGAAGTTCTAATGACGCCGGCACATCCTCCAGAAACCCAGCATCGCTGTCGGAATTTCCGGCGGCGGTAACAAAGAGCGTATCCGGCGCAGCTTTCATCGCTTCAATAATCGCCTCTTTCCAGATCGCGAAAAGCTCAAGCGCTTCTTGCTTTCGCTCGTCACCTGTTTGATTCCCCTTGGTTCGAGCGAGCCACTCCTCAAATTCCCGCGGTTCATCGCCCCAACTCAGGTTCACCACGCGTACTTTATGTTCCGCGCAGAATTGGCCGATCCGTTTGAAATTCGCTGCCATCCGATGCGCCCACTCAGTGGTTGGCGGGAAATGCAGTTCGCGGTTCAGCCCGTCGTTGAACCGAAAAACAACCAATTGCGCTGCCGGATTCCCTTTGATCGCGATGCCGGCAACGTGAGTGCCATGGGCCATATTGCCAAAGAAACCGAGTCGTTCGAACATCCTGTTGACCTCATCTTTCGACATCTGAGCAAGGCGTTTCTTGAAGGATTCTGTTATCGGGGTTTCAATTCCCCCTTTCAGATCCGATAGCGCTTCCAGATTCTCCGACACCTCCGGGTATTGCTGTTTCTGTTCGGGGGTGAGCGGATAGAGAGCAGAATCGGAGGGATTGCCATCATCGGTAAACGCGAGTCCCTGGGCAGGGTAAGGCGCAGAATGGGCGTACCGATAGAGGTGTCCGGGGTAGAGAGCTGTATCGACGCCTGAATCCCAGATGCCGACGAGAACTTTCTGTGCATGATCTTTGCTCGTGAGCGTGACCTCGCGCGCCGCCCAGATATCGGGCTTTTGCGTATCGTGGGCTGTGACGTAGGCCTTCAGCACATTCGCCCGGATAGAGTTGAGCGGGAGTTTGACCTGGAGGTTCGCCCGAGTGTTGAGGACCTCGTACATCGATTCCCGCGAGAGAGTGCCGGATTTGTCGATTTCCGGCTGCAGATTGTCCTGGGCGTTGCCTAGCAGAAACGATTCAGAATATAAGCCGGAAATACTCCGAGCCGACTTGATCACATCCTGGACAACTTCCCAGGGAAGCGCATTGACTGCGTCTCGGTAGATCGATTCCACTTTCTGCTCGTACTCAGCGCCTTTCTTGGCGGCAACGTCTTGCTGCGCTTTTAAAAGTGCCTCATCGAATAACCCAACGGTCAGTTTCAAATCCGGCTTTGATTGGAGTGCGCGAAGCTTGGCGATGGTTTCCAGTCCACCGGCCGCGTCTCCCTTTAGTTCCTGTAGGGAGAGTTTCGCGGTCAGCATGGAAATGAGCGTGGCGTTATCCTGGATGTCGTAGTTGGAAAAGAGTTCGTCGAGGTCGGCCGTCGCCTTGCTGACGGCGGAGGCGAATACGGAATCGTCCGATTGGAGCAGGGTGCTGACGGATCCGGTCACCGGATAAGAAGTCCGGGGAAGGTCGGCCTGGCTATGCACTTCCTGTTTGGCTTGATCAGCGAACGCGGCACCAGCAAAAAATAATCCGGTAAGGCTGAGAAAGACGAGAGTGCGGTAAAAGGGGGGTTCCAGTTTCGAGTAAGGCATGCGGTTTTGTAAGCGAGGAAACGTCTGCTGAAAAGGTCGATTCGTCTGGGGCGGCCGGATTGCTTTGCCTAGAAAAACGAGAAAGATCGCGAAGGGTTAGACACCGAACAGACACCCAAGGTTTACCATACTTGTGGCTTTGCAACAGTGTCGTCTGTGGTGAAACTATTTCTGTGGATAGAATCGAAGTTTGCGAAGCCGATATTACCAAACTTGCGGTCGACGCCATTGTGAATGCGGCCAATGAATCATTACTTGGGGGCGGCGGGGTGGATGGAGCGATCCATCGCGCGGCCGGACGGGAGTTATTGGAGGAGTGCCGCACGTTAGGAGGATGTCCGACCGGCCAGGCAAAGATCACGAAAGGGCATAGATTGCCGGCCAAATTTGTTATCCACACGGTTGGACCGGTTTGGCGTGGCGGTTCCCGAAACGAGCCAGAACTCTTAGCGAACTGTTACCGCAATTCGTTAGCACTGGCGACGACGCACTCGGTAAAGACCCTCGCCTTCCCGGCAATCAGCTGCGGCATTTACGGTTATCCCATTGATCAGGCGGTGCGGATCGCCGTTCGCGAAACCGCTGCGTATCTCGAACAAAATTCAGTTCCCGAAAAGATAATTTTCGCCTGTTTTGGTAAGGAAATTTTCGATGCGTACATCAAAGAGCTGAGGGATTGAAACGGAATACGGAATGCCCAAACTGGGAGTCAAGAGTTCTAAGAGCAAACCGTAACAGCGTCGGTCCTGTTACCTGGCGGATCTCAATGACCGCAACGCCAGCGCAATCCGTTTGCCGCCGCACAGGGTCCAGTCGCTGCTACCGGTCTTGCGCTTTCGCGTGTCTCTCAAGTTCGGGCAAGCTGACATATTCAAGTGCGCCGGCATACGTTGCTTCCAGGAACACCGGAGGCGCACAATCAGCCTCGAGGGCTTCGAGCCAGCGCTCCACGCACAGGCACCAGCGGTCACCAGGCTTGAGTCCAGGGAAATCGTATTCCGGTCGCGCGCTGGTGAGATCATTTCCACGGTCGGCGGAGAATTCGAGAAATTCTGCAGTCATCTCAGCGCAAACAAAATGATGACCGGTATCGGTTCCATCGGTTCGGCAGAAACCGTCGCGGAAATACCCTGTTACTGGACGCGCGCAGCAACACTCCAACTCGGTGCCGAGTACATTCCGTCCGAAGCGATCTTGGTCTGTCCCGTCGGTAGCCATGCGAGTGAATAAAGAACGCGGAAAGGGGGGTGCGCCTTTGCAAATCAATCGGGCTGGTGGGATTCGAACCCACGGCCTCCACGTCCCGAACGTGGCGCTCTAGCCAAGCTGAGCCACAGCCCGTCGAAAAGACTGGGAGATTAGATCCACACCAGGGAGCGGTCAACCGTTTTCGGGAGAACGCCGAAGGCGCGCTTCAAGAAAGCCTAGGGCGAAGCCCTAGGAATCGGCCCCAGGTGGTCACGCACTGAAGGTGTGTTTCAATCTAGCGACTCCCGATGCTTGTTTGAAAAGATTAGATGAACCAAAATATTTGCCAGCGATGGCATTCCAAAATCACAACAACATATATAAAAGTTTTCGTCGCGCGCTTTCAGCGCTGATGGCCTTTTTCTGGTTCCTAGGGCTTCGCCCTTGGCTTTCTTGAGTCGCGGCTTCGCCGCTCGGCGTTCTCCGACTTCGCTCCGTCGTTTGAAACTCCGGAAGGCTTCGTCGGACGAGCCGGCGTTCCGCCCCCGCCCTTCACTTCCGCTTCTCCTTGAAGTAAGCCTCAATCCCTTCCACCACTCCATCGGCGTATTCTTCATAGATGTTCTTGCGCATAACGCCGCCGAATTCGCGTAGCCCGGTGTATTCGCCGGCTTGAAACCGGTCAAAAAATTCATGGCTGTTCATGACGTAACATTCAACGAAGGCCACCGGGCATTGGTAAAGCCGATTGGCCAAAAGGTCGCGTGCCCAGACGTATCCAGTTTTGCCGATGGAGTGTGCGTTATCAGTATTGTAATGAAAGGGCGGCAATCGAGTGACCGGAGCCATGTATTCCGCAAGGCATTCGGCGAGCCCCTTTTCTTGGATGAAGCTGCCGTTCAAAAGCTTGATCAGCATCGAGAAGCGAACGTCATCGTAGGCTAGTTCTGTGGCGCTGTACCCGCCGTTGACGATGAAATGAAGATGATTGGTATCGACCAGCGTCGGATGCGTTGGATTGCCCCAAGGCTCGGCGTTGAAATGCAAGCATAGGGTCAGATCCGGTTGCAGGATCGTATTGATGGCCGTGGCCCTGTCATGAATCTCCGCCACCCGGTAGAAAAGCTTTTCTGCCTCCCATTGGATCGAGTGCTCGCGCCATGGATCAAATGGACCGGTGTAGCTGCGCGAAATTGGGTTCACTCCTCGGGTGATAAGGTTTAGGAGCGCTAACGCCTGGAGGGTTTCGGGGGCAAGATTGGTCACCGGTCCGGGATGAGAACGGACCCAAAGCACCTGGGCCCCAAGAGCCTCGAGCCTAGGCGCGATGAGTTGGGCGGTACGTAAGGTCAGATCCCCTTCGGTCACGGGCTTGGAATCATCGATCTGAAACCAACGTTCTTCCATTTTGGCCCAGGCGCCGCCGAGATGGCCGGGATCGAGGGCAACTTTCAGTCCAGAAAGTGGATGTTTCGGGTCACTGGGTAGTTGGTCGGCCGGATGCCAGTAGCGTGGCGCAGTGTAGCTCGTGGAATCGCCCGAAAAATTGAGGGTGAACCAATTTCCGTTGCCTTCCGCGATGCGGACTTGACCCGGTTCGATTGCGAACCACGGCGTCACATCCACACCAGGTGCATAAACGTCCCCGAGTAATCGCGTGAATTCGTTGTGTGTGATTGTTTGCTGAAATGCGTCCAAGCGTTTCCAGTCCGGGGCGGAAGAAAGCGGAGTCAATTGCCCTGCGAGCGCCGATAAAATAGAGGACCAAAAAATTGTCCAATAGACAAGGAACGGGAGTATGCGCGGCATGGCTCAGTTGCTTCGGCTTCTTTACGTTCTAATATAGGCAAGTGTAAAGAGGGGCAGGTGGCATGTTTCGACTTCTTTTTCTCGGCGATATTATTGGGGAACCCGGACGCAAAGCGGTCATCGACATGGTGCCGAGGTTGAAGCAGGAATGGGGTGTCGATTTTGTTGTAGCGAACGGTGAGAATGCAGCGGCTGGTCGCGGGATCACACCCAAGTTAACGATCGATCTCTTGCGGGCTGGAATTGCGGTGATCACGACTGGAGACCATGTCTGGGATCAAAAAGAGCTGGCAGGATTCATTGATACTGAACCCCGTTTGCTACGGCCGATTAACTATCCGGACGGAACGCCGGGTAACGGGTCGATCGTTTTGGAAACGGCGAAAGCCAAAGTCGGAGTCATTAATGTTCAGGGCCGGACTTTCATGCTGCCGGCGCTGGAAAATCCATTCCTAAGGCTTGAACAGCTGGTCGCAAAGATGCGGGAAGAGACCCACGTCATATTTGTAGATGTGCACGCGGAAACCACCAGCGAAAAGATAGCGGTTGGACGGTTCTTGGACGGCAAGGTGTCGGCCGTAGCCGGTACTCACACGCACGTGCAAACTGCTGACGAGCAGATTTTTCCGGGTGGGACTGCGTTTATTTGTGATGCGGGTATGTGCGGTCCAACCGAGTCTATCCTGGGACGGGAGATTGAGCCCATCGTTCAGCGGTTTCTCACCAGTATGCCGGTGAACTTTCCAGTTGCTCGCGGTGAGGTGAAATTGCATGGGCTCCTGGTCGACATTGACGAAGCCAGCGGCAGGGCGCTTGCTGTGACGCGGGTAGCCGAAGTCTATCGTCAGACCCAGGCAGAAACCGATGCGATGCCTGCCCGGCACCCGGAAGCATCCTTGGCAAAGTAGGCGTTAATAATCCAAGTGCCTTGGTTCGAAGTTGTTCCTAGCCGTTTTCCCATGGAAATGAACGCAGTTAGCGCCGCCAAGAATCCTGTTGACGCTAATGCACTCTTTGTTAAGTTTCCGGCTCGCTTGACGGACCTTGAGTAGCAACCAACCGGACCAAAATGGGGCCAGTGACTAGTAGTCGGCCAGGTTTTTGCCCTCAAATTCCGGAGAGGATTGCCGGCTCGCGAGATTAGTGAAAACCGGTCGACCGACAACAGATGCCCATGTAGCTCAGTTGGTAGAGCACGTCCTTGGTAAGGACGAGGTCACCGGTTCAATCCCGGTCATGGGCTCCATGTCCTGACCAGACAAGTATTTAGCAGTTAGACAATTTAAAGAAAGTAGCAGCAAGAGAAGGAGACCTTAAATGGCGAAGGATAAATTCGAAAGATCCAAACCGCACGTGAACATCGGCACCATTGGTCACGTTGACCATGGCAAGACGACGCTTACTGCCGCGATCACGACGGTGCTGGCTGAGAAGGGCATGGCACAAGCAACGCGGTACGATCAGATTGATAACGCTCCCGAAGAAAAGGAGCGTGGTATTACGATCAACACTGCGCACGTCGAATACTCGACCGTTAACCGTCACTATGCGCATGTGGATTGTCCGGGCCATGCCGATTACGTGAAGAATATGATCACCGGTGCGGCGCAGATGGACGGTGCCATTCTCGTGGTCTCGGCCGCGGATGGTCCGATGCCGCAGACCCGCGAACATATTCTTCTGGCGCGCCAGGTCGGTGTGCCGTCGATCGTCGTCTTCTTGAACAAATGTGACATGGTCGATGATCCGGAACTGCTTGATCTCGTCGAAATGGAAGTGCGCGATCTGCTATCTCAATATGAATTCCCGGGTGACACCATTCCGATCGTTAAAGGCAGCGCTTTGAAGGCACTCGAGGGTGATCCGAAATACAAGGAAAACATCTTCCAGTTGATGGCTGCGGTCGATGAATACATTCCGCTACCGGAGCGGCCCATCGATCAGCCCTTCCTGATGCCGATCGAAGATGTATTCAATATTGAAGGTCGAGGCACGGTGGTCACTGGACGAGTCGAGCGCGGAATCCTCAAGAAAATGGAGGAAGTGGAAATCGTCGGAATTCGACCGACCGTGAAGACTACCGTTACCGATATTGAAATGTTCCGGAAGCTTTTAGACGAAGCACGAGCCGGGGACAATGTCGGGGTCCTTTTGCGAGGCGTAAAGAAAGAGGATGTAGAGCGCGGACAGGTGGTGGCTAAGCCGGGATCCATTAAGCCGCACAAGAAATTCAAAGCGGAAGTCTACGTATTGAGTAAGGAGGAAGGCGGCCGTCACACTCCGTTCTTCTCGAATTACCGTCCGCAGTTCTATTTCCGAACCACTGACGTTACTGGGACGGTCAAACTTCCTGAAGGTGTCGAGATGGTAATGCCGGGCGATAACGTCTCCATTGAGGTGGAGTTGATTACCCCAATTGCGATGGAAAAGACGATCCGTTTCGCAATCCGCGAAGGTGGGCGTACGGTGGGTGCCGGGCGCGTCGGCGACATTCTTGACTAAGAGGGCGTTGTCGAGGAACAATAGACGAATTATTTGAGCGGGTCCCGCCTAGGCGGGACCCCTTTCTTTCTAAACCGTGAACAATAGGTCAGTAGCTCAATTGGTAGAGCAGCGGTCTCCAAAACCGCCGGTTGGGGGTTCGAGTCCCTCCTGACCTGTTTCCTCGTACCCAGATGTTTGGATTTTTTCGCTATATCTTTCGCTTCATTGCCGAATCCCGGGCGGAACTGGCAAAAGCGAGTTGGCCGTGGGATCCCAAAGAGAAAGGCATCAAGCGGTATCGGGAATTGATCGATTCGACCACTGTGGTGCTGATCGCGATGGTGATCTTGAGCGGTTATATCACTTTTTGGGATTTTGTGTTGGTTAACATCGTAGGTTGGTTGGTGCCATAAGCGAGGTAGTGACGTTATGAGTGAACCGGATAAGGATCAGTGGTTTGTCGTGCACGTGCTGTCCGGGCAGGAACAGAAGGTGTACGACAACTTGACGCGCCGGATCAAAACCGAGGAGATGGGTGACTTGGTTTACGAAGTTTTGATTCCAACCGAGCGAGTATCCGAAATAAAACGAGGAAAACGTACGGAGACCACCCGCAAGTTTTTTCCAGGATACTTAATTGTGAATATGTACCTGCTGGATAAGCAGAACCAGCTAGTCGACCGGACTTGGTACTTTATCCGCGAAACCCCGGGAGTGTTAGGCTTTGCTGGAACAAAGGATAAGCCTGTGCCGATGCGACCCCAGGAAGTGGAAAGCATGTTGGCCCAGATTCGGGAACGGGAAGACAAGGTCAAACCAAAGGTCAGTTTTGAAGTCGGCGAGACGGTCAAGGTTGCCGATGGACCGTTCCAAAATCAAAGCGGGGTCGTGGAAGAAATTGACCCGGACCGCGGCAAGTTGCGCGTCTCGGTCAGTATTTTCGGACGTTCTACTCCGGTCGAACTGGAGTATTGGCAGGTAGAAAGAAGCTAAACTGGACTACTGCTTTAACGGCGGTTCAACGATAAGATATGGCAAAAGAAGTTGTTGCAACGATCAAGCTGCAGATACCGGCTGGTCAGGCTAACCCGGCGCCGCCGGTCGGCCCTGCACTCGGTCAGAATGGCGTGAACATCATGGCCTTCTGCAAGGAGTTTAACGCCGCTACCCAAAAGCAGGCCGGCGATATCCTGCCGGTAGTAATCACGGTGTATAAGGATAAGACCTTCACCTTCATCACCAAAGCGCCGCCCGCGGCTATCCTTTTGAAGAAAGCGGCGAATATCGCCGCCGGTTCGAAGGAGCCGAACAAAATAAAAGTCGGGAAGCTGACCAAGAAAGAGGTCATGGATATTGTGAAGGTGAAAATGAAGGACATGAACGCGAACTCCGAAGAAGCGGCCTATCGCACGCTGGTCGGTACAGCGCGCCAAATGGGGATCGACGTCATAGAATAACCGATTCGGACGCGCGGGAGCGCTTCCTTAACCAACGCAGGAGGTTTCGCCTAGGGAAACCGCCAGCACTGCAAAAAATGAAAGCAACTCATCGTAGTAAACGGTATCGAGCCTGTCTTGAATTGATTCATTCAGACAAGGCCTACTCACTTCCGGACGCAGTTGAGACACTCAAAAAACTGCCTCCGACTAAATTTGATCAAACGATTACCCTCTCTTTTAAGCTGGGGGTAGATCCGAAACAGTCCGACCAGATGGTCCGTGGTACCTGTCCATTGCCGCACGGCAGCGGGAAACAGGTGCGAGTTCTCGTCTTTGCTCAGGGTCAAGCAGCGGAAGCTGCCAAAGAAGCGGGTGCTGAATACGTCGGATATGAGGATTTGATTAAGAAATGCCAGGCAGGCTTCCAGGATTTTGACGTCGCTATCGCGACTCCGGCGGCGATGGCCGAGGTGCGCAAGTTGGGGAAAGTGCTCGGGCCGCGTGGCCTTATGCCGAATCCGAAGACTGGCACCGTTACCGATGACACCGCCAAAGCGGTGAAGGAAGTGAAGGCAGGCCGGGTTGAATTTAAACTCGATAAGAACGGCAATGTAGCAGTCCCGGTGGGCAAGTTCTCCTTTGCGCCGCAAGCTCTGGTCGAGAATGGCACGGCGGTGATTGATGCGGTTGTGAGAGCTCGACCCCCGTCTGCCAAGGGCAAGTTTGTTCACACCATAACGGTCAGCGCAACCATGACTCCGGGTCTACCAGTCGATCCGTCGGTCTACCTGAAATCCTGAAATAGAGGAGGAAACCATGAGACCAGAAAAGACGACGATTGTTGATGATCTTTCCGCGCGGCTAAACGCCTCACCGTTTTTGATCGTAACCGAATACGCCGGTATGAACGTGATCGAGTTCGCGGAGCTGCGGACCCGGCTCGCTGGAGCCGGAGCAGAATGCAAAGTGGTGAAAAACACCTTTTTGCGGAGGGCGGCAGCGGAAGTGGGCTTCCCGGATCTCGGCGATACGCTAGCCGGTCAGACGGCGATTGTGACCGGAGAGAGCGATGTCTGTGCTGCGGCCAAAATCCTAAAGACTTTTTCGGCAGAATTCCAACGCCCGTCGGTCAAGGTCGGCGTGCTGGACCATGCCGTAATTTCGAAGGAGCAGATCCAGGCGCTGGCGGAGCTTCCGGCGAAACCGATTCTGCAGGCACAATTGCTTGGCGTGCTGAAGTCGCCGCTTCAGAAGCTCGTAACGGTATTGAACGAGCCAGGGGCTTCGCTTGCTCGCCTCTTGAAGGCAAAAGTAGACAAAGAACAGGGAGCGGAAGCATGAATTTGTTCATCGCGCTGTCAGCTGCGTTTTGCTGCTGGTGGGCGGTGAAAACTTACGGGGCGTGAAATGAAGCCGCACGCCACGATGAAAACATAAACTGGTTCCTCGTCGGGTCGGGCAGCTGCCGGATCTTAAATGCTCTCGAGGCTTCGGAGCGCGACGACACCTAAGGAATAAAATGGCAAATACAGAACAACTGGTTGAGCAGCTCAGCGGTCTAACCGTTTTGGAAATCGCTGATCTGGTAAAGAAACTCGAAGAAAAGTGGGGTGTCAGTGCGGCAGCTCCAGTAGCGGTCGCGGCTGGTCCGGTAGCGGGCGGTGGCGCGGGAGCCGGTGCACCGGTCGTCGAAGAAAAGACTACTTTTGACGTGATCCTCAAGGAGATTGGTGGCAACAAGATCGCCGTCATTAAAGAGGTTCGGGCGTCCGTCTCGGGTCTGGGACTAGCGGAAGCGAAAGCCTTAGTGGAAGGCGCGCCGAAGCCGATCAAAGAAGGGGTCACCAAAGAAGAAGCGGACGAGATCAAGAAGAAGGTCGAAGCCGCTGGAGCGAAGGTCGAAATCAAGTAAGCCTCGAGATCAACTCTCGAAAAGGGCGTGTTGCTTCGAAGCAGGACGCCCTTTTTCGTTTTCGCTTGCGAAATGGGGGCGTTTTAGTATAGTAGCATCTCGTTAACCGCGGGGAACTCGAGATATCGCTCGCACGTTTAACATTAGATTCCATAGTCAGCTCCATTTGCGTGGCCGATTTGACAAGCCTCGCGTGTGGGGCTATTTCTGTTCCCCTTTGTTGTTTTTACCCTCGAGGGAACGTTAGTCGCGGTGCCGTAAACCAGTAGCACCGGTCGGTCAGAATACCATCCGTATGTCAGAGCGCATTTATTTCGGGAAGATTAAGGAAGCCGTAGAACCGCCCAACCTAATCGAGGTTCAACTCGATTCCTACGTAGAGTTCTTGCAGAAGGATTTACCACCTAGCAAGCGCAAAAATGTCGGTCTCCAAGCCGTGTTTCGGGAAGTTTTTCCGATCCAAAGCTACGACGACAAGGTCGTCCTGGATTTCGTAAGTTACGATATTGGTGAGCCGAAGATGTCCGCGTTGGATTGCCAGCGAGAAGGGCAGACATTCAGCGCACCGCTACACGTCACTTTCCAGTTGCGCGACGAGAAGGGCACCAAAGAGGAGAAAGTATACATGGGCGAGATCCCGCTCATGACTCCGCAAGGGACGTTCGTGATCAACGGAGCCGAGAGAGTGGTGGTCAGCCAGCTTCACCGGTCGCCAGGGATCGCGTTTGAGTCGTCCATCCACCTTAACGGGAAGGTTTTGTATAGCTTCCGCATCATTCCCGACCGCGGCTCCTGGTTGGAAGTGCAGTTTGACACGAACGACTTACTCTACATCTATCTCGATCGCCGCAAACGCCGCCGGAAATTCTTGGCTACGACCTTCCTGCGCGCAATCGGTCACGGCAGCGACGAAGAGATCATCAAGGTCTTTTATCACATCGAAAAACTGGCGCTGAAGAACGATCTCGAGGAAGAACTGCTCAGTACCAAGATTCTCATTCAGGACATCCGCGACGGAGAGATTACGGTCGCGCGTGCGTTTGAGCCTTTAACCAAGGCAACGGTTCAACAGATCCTGACCCTGGGCGTCACCGAGGTCTCTGTTGTTGATATCAAAGACGACGACACCATCATCAAGTCGATCAAGAAAGATCCGGCTCACGACGAGGACGAGGCGTTGAAGGATATTTATCGTCGTTTGCGGCCCGGTGATCCGCCTACCGTGGCAAACGCTCGCGGACTGCTGCGCCGATTGTTTTTCGATCCGAAGAAATATGATTTGGGCCGGGTTGGACGGTACAAGATCAACCAGAAGCTGGGAATTGAAGTTGATTTGGCCGAGCGCACCTTGACGAAGGAAGATTTTATCGGGGCGATGAAGTACCTGGTCACTTTGCGAAAGGGTGAGGGGATCTTGGACGATATCGATCATCTTGGCAGCCGGCGAGTGCGCACGGTGGGAGAGTTGTTGGCTAACCAATGCCGGGTCGGTCTGGCACGGACCGAGCGTCTGGTTAAAGAGCGGATGACTCTTTTCGACGTCAATATCGACGGCATGACCCCACAGAAGCTGATCAACCCGAAGGCGCTCAGTGCGGTTATCCGCGATTTCTTTGGGCGTTCACAGCTTAGTCAATTCATGGATCAGACCAACCCGCTTGCGGAATTGACCCACAAGCGTCGTTTGTCCGCCCTTGGGCCGGGCGGCCTGAGTCGCGATCGCGCCGGATTTGAGGTCCGCGACGTGCATCCGTCCCACTACGGTCGAATTTGTCCGATTGAGACACCGGAAGGTCCGAACATCGGACTGATTAGCTCGATGAGCACCTTCGCGCGTATCAACGAATTTGGCTTCATCGAAACGCCATATCGTCGCGTCCAGGAGGGGCGAGTCACCGATCAGATCGATTACCTGACCGCCGACCGGGAAGAGAATTATTTGGTCGCTCAGGCGAATGCGCCGATAGACGCTAAAGGCAATTTTCTGGACGAGAAGGCTTCGTGTCGCTACCGAGGCGACTTTCTGGAGGTGGAGCCATCAAAGGTCCACTATATGGATATTTCGCCGAAACAGCTGGTTTCGGTTGCTGCCGGGCTTATCCCGTTTTTGGAGCATGACGACGCAAACCGAGCGCTGATGGGCTCGAACATGCAACGCCAAGGCGTGCCTCTCATTCGGTCCGAATCGCCGCTGGTCGGTACGGGATTGGAGGGTAAAGTCGCGCGCGACTCGAAAGCCGTCATCGTGGCGGAGGGCGACGGCGTTGTGGCCTCGGTAAACGCCGAGCAGATTGTGACGACCCGCGATGGCAAGATGCCCGAGATGAAGAAAAAGGCGATAAGCCGCCCGGACGAAGGTGTCTACGTTTATGAGTTGCGAAAGTTCATGCGCTCGAACGCGGGAACCTGTATCAACCAAAAGCCGATTGTCGTTAAAGGTCAGAAGATAAAGAAAGGGCGTGTTATCGCCGATGGCCCGAACACCGAAGCGGGTGAGCTCGCGCTGGGGCGAAACGTCCTGGTGGCTTTCATGCCGTGGAATGGATACAACTTCGAGGACGCCATTCTGATTTCCGAGAAGGTGGTGAAGGAAGACATCTATACTTCGATCCACATTGACGAGTTTGAGATCGGTGCTCGCGATACTAAACTTGGACCGGAGGAAATTACCCGGGATATTCCAAACGTTAGCGAAGAAGCCTTGCGGAACCTCGGTTCGGACGGAGTCATCCGGGTCGGAGCCGAAGTCAAGCCAGGTGATATCCTGGTTGGAAAGATTACGCCGAAGAGTGAAACTGAGCTGGCTCCAGAGGAACGCTTGCTGCGGGCAATTTTCGGAGAGAAGGCAGCTGACGTCAAAGACACCTCACTCACCGTTCCTTCCGGCACCTACGGCATTGTGATGGATGTCAAAGTCTCTTCACGAAAGGAAGTAGCGAAGCAGAAGCTGACACCGGCTGAGACCAAGCGTCAGGCGAAACAGATCGCGGAAGATTACCGGAAGAAGAAGGAAGAGTTGCACGAAGAGCTGACTGAGGCGCTCTCTAATATTCTGTTGGGTGAAAAGATTCCGTTGGATGTGGTGAACGCTGAGACCGGTGAGATCATCATTCCGGCAAATCGCAAAATTACTAAGACGTTGTTGCGGAAACTAGCGGGAGTTTATGATCATATCGATATCGACCCTAGTCCGATTCGGAACAAGATTCGGGAAATCATCAGCTCATTCGAGCATAAGTTCGCCGAACTCGACTTGGAGAAGGATCGTTCACTTGATCGGATCGAGAGCGGCGATGATATCGACCCGGGTATTATCAAGCAAGTCAAGGTCTATATAGCCAGCAAGCGCAAGCTGAGTGTGGGCGACAAAATGGCTGGAAGACACGGGAATAAAGGCGTCGTAGCGAAGATCGTTGCGGAAGAAGATATGCCATTCCTAAGCGACGGGACTCCGGTCGAAATTGTTTTGAATCCGTTGGGTGTACCGAGCCGCATGAACGTGGGTCAGGTTTTGGAAACCCACCTTGGAGTCGCTGCGAAAGCGCTCGGATTTAAGGTGGCTACGCCGGTCTTCGATGGAATCGAGGAGCCCGAGGTTAGAAAATATCTAACCGAGGCTCGTAAGGTGGATGGTTTCACTTGGGTGAATGAAAATGGAAAATCGACGCTTTTCGATGGACGCACCGGTGAGCAGTTCGATCAGCAGGTCGTTGTTGGCTACATCTATATGCTGAAGCTTGGACATTTGGTCGCTGACAAGATCCATGCGAGAGCGGTTGGACCGTACTCGCTGGTCACGCAGCAACCCCTCGGCGGAAAAGCGCAGTACGGCGGCCAGCGTTTCGGGGAGATGGAAGTTTGGGCGCTTGAAGCTTACGGCGCGGCTTACACGCTGCAGGAACTACTGACGGTGAAATCGGATGATGTCCAGGGTAGGACCCGCATCTACGAATCCATCGTCAAAGGCGACAATTCACTGGAGGCGGGAACTCCAGAATCATTCAACGTTTTGATCAAGGAAATGCAAAGCCTTGGATTAGATGTGAAGGTGGGTGGGCGACCACAAACGTTCGTCGACACGCCACTGGATGTTACCGCGGTGGCCGCAGGATAATGCGGGTTTATCAACGAATTATCTTACGAGACCAAGAAGTGGTTAATCAGCGCCGATCTGCCAGTGCCAAGAAACTAAAAGAGAGCCTCGAGGTTAGCGGTCCCCGAGCGTCCCTAATTTTTCAGTAAGCCTTACCGCGGTAAAATATGAACGAAACGAATCTTCGCGAAATTTTTGGAGAAGAGCGCTCGGTCGGATTCGACCAAGTGGGAATCAGCGTGGCTTCTCCGGACGCCATCCGCTCCTGGAGCAAGGGTGAAGTAAAGAACCCCGAAACGATCAACTACCGGACATTCAAACCGGAGAAGGGTGGTCTGTTTTGCGAACGCATCTTTGGTCCGACGCGGGATTGGGAATGCTCCTGCGGTAAATACAAGCGGATCAAGCACAAAGGGGTCATCTGTGATCGTTGCGGCGTGGAGGTCACTCTCTCCCGGGTACGACGAGAGCGCATGGGACACATCGAGTTGGCGGTGCCGGTTTCGCACATCTGGTTTTATAAGTGCATGCCGTCGCGGATCGGCTTGATGCTCGACATGAGTTCACGGCAGTTGGAACGCGTAATCTACTATGAGGATTACATTGTTATCGACCCGGGTCAGACCCAGCTGCAGAAGTGCCAGTTGTTAAACGAACAGGAGTACCGGGAAGCTCAGGAGCAGTATCGTGATACCTTTGTGGCGGGAATGGGTGCAGAGGCGATCAAGATTCTCCTGTCCCAAATCGAGCTGAGCCAATTGAATGTCGAGCTCGAGGAGGCGATGAATAACACCAAGAGCAAGCAGATTCGGAAGAAGCTGGCGAAACGGTTGAAGCTCGTACAGGGTTTCATGAATTCGCACTCTCGGCCGGAGTGGATGATCCTCGATGTGCTGCCGGTGATCCCGCCGGATCTTCGTCCGCTTGTGCCGTTGGAAGGCGGACGTTTCGCGACGTCGGACTTGAACGATCTCTATCGCCGGGTCATCAACCGCAACAATCGGTTGAAGAACCTGCTTCAGCTCAAGACGCCGGACGTCATTATCCGGAATGAAAAGCGGATGCTCCAGGAGGCCGTCGATGCGTTGTTTGACAACGGCCGGCATGGCCGCGCCGTAACCGGCGCAGGCAATCGTCCGCTCAAGTCGTTGAGCGATATGCTCAAAGGCAAGGGTGGCCGGTTCCGGCAAAACCTTCTGGGTAAACGAGTCGATTACTCCGGACGTTCGGTTATTGTTATTGGCCCAGAGCTCAAATTGCACCAATGCGGGCTACCGAAGAAAATGGCGCTGGTTCTGTTTGAACCGTTTATCATTCGCCGCCTGAAAGAGCTTGGTTACGTCCACACTGTCCGGAGCGCTAAGAAGATGATTGAGCGCCAGACGCCGGAGGTCTGGGATATCTTGGAAGAAGTCACCAAAGGGCATCCGGTACTGTTGAACCGTGCTCCGACCTTGCATCGGCTTTCGATTCAGGCTTTCGAACCGTTGCTGGTGGAAGGGGAGGCCATTCGTATTCATCCGTTGGTTTGCACAGCGTACAACGCAGACTTCGATGGTGACCAGATGGCAGTTCATGTGCCGCTGTCGGTCGAGGCGCAAATGGAAGCTCGGCTGCTGATGCTTGCACCCAACAACATATTTTCACCTTCTAGCGGCAAGCCGATCACGACCCCGTCCCAAGACATCGTGCTGGGCTGCTACTATCTCACTCAAAATCCCCGGAAGAACGCGCAGCTTAATGAGCGCTTGCGTCTGTTCTCCGACCCGGACGAAATTGAGTATGCCCTCAGCGAAGGGGCTGTGAAAATTCACGAGAAAATCCGGTTCAAAAATCCGGACTACGGTCACAAAACCATCTTCGGAAATTCTGATTTGAAGGTGATTGAAACCACTGCCGGTCGCGTGGTTTTCAACGGAATCTGGCCGCGCGAACTCGGGTTCTTTCCCCGGGTGGCCGCGAAGAAACAGTTGAGCGATATAATCTGGCGCACCTACCAGGTCTCGGCTCAGCAAAAGACTGTCGAAACTTTGGACCGGCTCAAGGAACTCGGTTTCTATTGGGCAACTAAGGCAGGGGTATCGATCGGCATTACCGATATGATTATCCCGGACGAAAAGAGGACAGAGCTCGACAAGGCTTACAAGCAAATCGCGCTGGTGGAGAAGCAGTACCGCAGCGGTATCATTACCGATGGCGAGCGCTATAACAAGATCATCGACATCTGGACTCAGGCCGGTGAAGAAATCTCGAACGTGTTGTTCCGGACCCTCGAATACAATGAGGGCCGTAAGGAGCTTAATCCGGTGTTTTTGATGCAAGACTCCGGAGCACGTGGCAACCGACAACAGATAAAGCAGCTCGCTGGAATGCGCGGTCTGATGGCCAAACCGTCGGGCGAAATCATCGAGCGACCGATTACTTCCAACTTCCGCGAAGGGTTGAGCGTGCTTGAGTATTTCATCTCTACCCACGGCGCGCGTAAGGGCTTGGCCGATACGGCGTTAAAAACAGCTGACTCGGGGTATCTGACCCGGAAGCTGGTCGATGCAGCCCAGGACGTCATCATCGTCGAGCCAGATTGTGGCACGGCGAACGGAATTGTGGTTCGCCCGATCTACGAGGGAGACGACGAAGTGGTTGATCTGGCCGCTCGAATTGTCGGTCGGGTAAGCTGCGAAACGATCAATAATCCGGTTACTAAAGACACGATCATCAAGACCAACCAATTGATCGAAGAGCCGCATGCGGCTTCGCTGATGTCTATTGGAGTCGAGTACCTCAAAATCCGTTCGGTGTTAACCTGTGAGTCAAAGCGAGGCGTTTGTGCTCATTGTTACGGGCGTAATCTGGCGACCGGGCGAATGGTGAAATTGGGCGAAGCGGTGGGAATCATTGCGGCGCAAAGTATTGGCGAACCGGGCACGCAGCTCACCATGCGTACCTTCCACATTGGCGGTACGGCGACACAGCTTTTCAAACAGCCGATCATCAAAGCGAAGAACGATGGAGAAGTGCGGTTCAACGACGTCCGAGTCGTGCAGTCAGTCGACAGCAACTACATCGCGCTTAACAAGAACGGTTCGGTCTCGGTGCACTCAAAGGATGGGCGCGAGCTGGAGCGTTATAACGTCGTGGTGGGATCAGTAATCTCGGTCGGCGACGGTGGGCAGGTCAAAAAGGGTGAGACATTTGTCCAGTGGGACCCTTACAACGTTCCGATCCTGACGGAGAAGACCGGGCGGGTTGAATTTCGGGACATGATCGCTGGCGTCACCGTCAAGCGCGAGATCGACGAAGCGACCGGCGTGATGGGTACGGTCGTCATCGAGCATAAGGAAGATCTGCACCCTCAGATCGTCATCTTGGATGAAAACAAGAAGGAAATCGCGAGCTACGCAATTCCGGCAGGTGCCCATATTGTCGTTCAGGACGGAAGTAAGATTCCGGCTGGTACGCTTCTAGCCAAAACGCCGCGTAAGATCGCAAAAACAAAAGATATTACCGGTGGTTTGCCGCGGGTTGCCGAACTCTTCGAGGCTCGGCGTCCGAAAGATGCGGCCGAAATCGCGAAGATCGATGGTCTGGTCGAGTTTGGCGGTACCGTTCGCGGTAAGCGCCGGCTCATCTTGCGCGACGCGACGAGTGGCCAGGAAGAAGAGCACCTTATTCCGCTGAACAAGCACATCATCGTCTTTAAGGGTGATTTTGTGAAAAAGGGGTCTCAACTCACCGAAGGTCCGATCGTTCCGCACGAAATCCTTGATGTCTGCGGACCACAGGATTTGCAGGAGCATCTGGTAAACGAGGTGCAGGAAGTTTACCGTCTCCAGGGCGTTGAGATTAACGATAAACATATCGAGATCATTGTCCGCCAAATGCTGCGGAAGGTGAAAATTACCGAACCTGGTGATACGGAGATGCTTTGGGGTGACCAGGTTGACCGGCTGGAATTCGATAAAGAAAACAGGCGAGTCACCGAGCAGGGCGGTAAGCCGGCGGAAGCTGTTCCAGTGCTTCTCGGTATCACGAAGGCATCTCTGGAAACCGACAGCTTCATCTCGGCAGCCTCGTTCCAAGATACTACACGCGTGCTGACGGAAGCGGCTACGCTGGGTAAGATCGACTTTCTCCGCGGATTCAAGGAGAACGTGATAATGGGACACCTGATTCCGGCGGGTACCGGGTTCTTGGGCCATCGTAGCATCCGCACGATAGAAACGGCAGAGCCTCAGGCCGAGCCGTTGCCTGAAGAGACGGAGCCAGCGGTAGGTTGATCTGAAGCCGGAGGCCGGCCAGATATTACATTTGAGTGGTCCCGCAGCCGCGGGACCGCTAACGTTTTATTCTTCCTGATGTCGATCGCCACAAAAACCGGGGATGCAGGAGAAACGGCGCTGATGTACGGGCGACGAGTACCTAAAATGCATCGACGGGTGGAGGCTTACGGTGCGGTCGACGAGTTAAATGCTGCGCTGGGTCTGTTTCGAGCAACCGCAAAGCACACTCTGATTCAGGAGAGAGTTTACGTGGTCCAGAAGGAGTTGGTCATACTGATGGGTGAGTTGGCGGTGGCCGACGAAGATCGGGAGCGCTATCAGAAAGACGGATTTGAGCTCGTGGATTCCGGTATGGTTGACCGCCTGACTGCCGTCGTCGACGATCTCGAGAAAAATTACCCCATCTCGTACAAGCATTGGGCGACTCCGGGCCAAAACGTCGAATCGGCCGCGCTGGATGTGGCTCGAACGACTTGCCGGCGTGCGGAACGCAGGGTGGTGGCTTTGGCCGATAGTGCGGAATACGTCAACCCGGAAACCATCCGGTATTTGAATAGGCTTTCGGATGTTCTCTGGTTGTTTGCCCGATACGCGGAGAGCGTAAAGGAGGATGCGCCGCAATAGGCATTTTTTGGGCAAGATGAATGCAAGTTTTCGCGCGGTCCGGAGCTCGGAAAAGGTACTCAAACAGCTGGGCAAAAGGGGAAATTCTTCGCTTGCGCATCTGGGGAGGCTGAACCATAGTCACCGACTCTAGCCGGAACGCAAAAAGCGTTGTCTAAATTATAGATATGTCTTCGATGGAATTAATGACCGAACTCCTGGAAGCAGGGGTTCATTTTGGGCACCAGACGAAACGGTGGAATCCGAAAATGAAGCCGTTCATTTTCGAGAAACGGAATTCCATCTACATCATCAATTTGTCCGAAACCGTAAAGCAACTGCAGACGGCAACGGATTTCCTGGCCAATGTCGCCCGAAACGGCGGGAAGGTGCTTTTCATCGGGTGCAAAAAGCAGGCGCAAGAGGCGGTCAAAGAGGCTGCCCAGGCTTGCGGACAACTTTATGTCAACCAGCGGTGGCTGGGCGGCACTTTGACGAATTTGACCACGATTCGCAAGAGCGTTGCGCGATTGAGCTATCTCGAGCAGATCGAAAAATCCCCCGAATATTCTCAAATGGGAAAACAAGAACTTTCCGCGCTTCGCCGAGAGGCTGAGAAGCTTCGGCGCAACCTTGAAGGCATTCGAACCATGGAGAAGCTCCCTGACGCTCTGGTGGTAATTGATACCACTCGCGAGGCGATCGCGGTTGCCGAAGCTCGACGATTGAAAATCCCCACCGTTGCCATCGCCGATACGAATGCGGATCCTGATTTGGTGACCTATCCGATTGCTGGTAATGACGATGCGATTCGAGCAATCCGCGTGATTCTGCAAAAGCTAGTAGACGCTATTTACACGGCTACCCACGAGGCGAACAAGGAAAGCACGCCTGGGTTAGCTGCAGTCGCTGAGTAACTTCAACATCCCGTTTCTGGCTAATTCAGCTCGGAAACGTTCTTCTTTGATCTATGGCTGATGTGAATCCTGCGCTTGTTAAACAGCTACGCGATAAAACCAACGCTGGCATGATGGACTGCAAAAAGGCACTCGTCGAAACCGACGGTGACCTCGAGAAAGCAGAAGATCTGTTGCGCAAAAAAGGGATTGCCAGCGCCTCGAAAAAGGCATCGCGTTCGGCGAAGGAAGGAATTGTAGCTTCGTACATCCACCTGCAAGGGAAGGTAGGCGTGTTGGTAGAAGTCAACTGCGAGACAGATTTTGTCGCTAAGAACGAAATTTTTCGAGAATTCGTCAAAGATATCACGTTGCATATCGCGGCAGCCCACCCGATTTACGTGAGCCGGGATCAAGTAGCTCCCGCGATCATCGAGCACGAGAGAGAAATCTATCGAGCACAGGTCAAAGGCAAACCTGAGAACGTCGTGGAGAAGATCGTAGAGGGAAAACTGGACAAGTTTTTTGGAAGTGTCTGTCTCCTCGACCAAGCATTCATCAAGAATCCAGACCAGTCGATCCGAGATTTGGTTTCCACCAAGATCTCAGAACTAGGTGAGAACATTGTCATTCGGCGGTTCACCCGGTACGCTGTAGGCGAAGACCTCGAGAGCGAAACAGCCGACAAAGGCGCACCGGCTGAAGCGGCGGCGGCGTAGCCTGATCCTTCTGGCTCAGAAATCTACGGCGCAACAAAAGTAGCCTGATGCTCCGGCCTCAGGAAGCAACGCGCTGTCTAAAAACGCCAGACCGAGAGCCTTAGACACGCATTGCGCCCTAGCTTCCTGAGGCTGGAGCATCAGGCTACTTTTGTTGCACTCCGGGGTTCCTGAGCGACGCCCGAGAATAGTCCATCTCACACAGAAGAATTGAGCCCAAGGGGCTGTGGCTCTATCAGGGGCCGTTCCCGGGAGCCGCAAGCAGCCCCATCAGTCTTCTGAATGCCGTCTAAACGACTCGGCTGAAAAACCAACGTTGCAGTTTATCGGCTGATTGGTTATATCGCCGATCATGAAACGTCTGCTGTTCCTCCTGTTCTGGGCGTCGCTAGGCGCGAGTTCTGTTGCTGTAGCGCAGGATACTATCAAAATCGGCGAATTCGCCTCGCTTACCGGCGGTAACGCGAGTTTTGGAATTTCGCAAAATAACGGCGTCCAAATGGCCTTCGAAGAGATCAATAGTGCCGGCGGTGTACTCGGCAAAAAGATTGAACTGACGGTCGAAGACAATCAAACGAAACAAGGGCAGACCACCACGATCGTAAAGAAATTGATCTCGGAAGACCACGTGGTTGCTTTGATCGGCGAAGTTGCTTCTTCCAAATCGCTCGAGGCAGCTCCGATTGCTCAGAGTTCAAAGATCCCGATGATTGCGACCGCAGCCACGAATCCGGCGGTCACCCAGACCGGGGACTATATTTTTCGGGTTTGCTTTACCGACGATTTCCAAGCCGTCGTCATCGCCCGCTTCGTTCTGGAAACGCTCCAGAAGAAGAAAGTCGCGTTTATGACCGACGTGAAACAGGACTACAGCGTTGGACTAACAAAGATTGCCAAAGACTACTTCGAGAAAAACGGCGGCGAAGTCGTTAAGGAACAGAGCTACAGTTCGGATGACAAGGATTTTCGTGCCCAGCTGACCGCGATCAAGGCAGCTAATCCGGATGTCATCATTGTCACTGGTTACTATCCCGAAGCGGCCTTGATCGCAAAACAAGCCCGGGATTTTGGGATCAAAGCGATGTTTGTTGGCGGTGACGGCTGGGACGGTTCCTCATTGATCCCGGTTGGCGGCAAGGCGGTCGAAGGCGCCTACTTTTCGGATCACTTTGCGGTCGCCGACACCTCTCCCCTCGTCCAAAACTTCGTTGCCGCTTACAAAAAGAAGTATAATACGGCGCCGGACGCTTTTGCCGCTCTAGGTTACGACGCGTTTAAACTTCTCATCGATGCTATTAAACGAGCTGGAGGTACCGATCCGGAGAAGCTGCGCGACGCGATCGCTAGTACCAAAGATTTCCCAGGCGTTTCCGGTAAAATCACCATTAATCCGGAACGCAATGCCACCAAGTCTGCGGTCATTCTTACGATCAAGAATGGCGCTTTCGATTACTTCAAGACGATCGAACCGAAATAGGGGTTGATCGAGCGGATCAGTGACGTAGAACACGAGAGTCGAACGGCTCTCGTGTTTTTATTTAGCAATTTCAAATGATTGATTTCCTCGATTTTTCGACGAAACGGATGAATTAACTCGAATGATTCTTGCCTTAAAGAGGAGGGGAAGGATCGCGCACTCGCGATCCGCGGCGCACGAGGATTCGACGTCGGCAGACGGGGCATATTGCTCAACGCATTCAACAGGCTATGTCGGACAGGCTGCGCACCCTTCCGGGCATGATGGCCGGAATTTATTTTTCTAAATGTGCGCTAGATTCGCATGGGCCACTTTTGTTGTTAGTTTTTCGCTCTTTCTCAACTCATCGGCTAACGCGGAGATCAAAGTCGGGGTAGTAACTTGTCTCTCGGGGAGCTTATCCACCTTTGGAGTTTCTAGCGTGCAAGGAGCAAGATTGGCTGCCGAGGAAATCAACGCTGCCGGCGGCATTCTCCATCAACCTCTGACGCTGATCGTTGACGATAATCAGTCGAAGTCGGGGGAAACGGGCAGAATTGTCCGAAAGTTTCTAACTCAAGATCACGTCGTTGCCATTCTTGGTGATCTAACTTCGTCGTTTACCATGGAGGCGGCCCCCCTGGCTCAGAACGCGCATATTCCGCTGCTGACCCCGACCGCCACTAATACGGCGATCACGCCGATCGGCAATTTCATCTTCCGGAGTTGTTTCACCGATCCATTCACCGGGCATATGATGGCACGATTTGCGCTGGATCGTCTGAAAGCTCGGCGAGCGGTCATCATGACCGATATCAAACAGGATTACAGCGTGGGAGTTACCGACGCATTGAAACAATATTTTAGCGGCAATGGTGGACAAGTGCTGGAAGATCTATCATTCAGCAGCGGCGACACCGATTTTAGGGCCCAACTCACCAAGCTAAAGGCGGCTCGACCGGAGGTGGTGTTCTTGCCAGCCTATTATCCAGAAGTTGGTCTGATTTTGCGACAAGCTCGTCTTCTCGGAGTGACCGTTCCGTTTCTGGGCGGCGAGGGCTGGGGTAGTCCTGTGTTGGTCCAGATCGCCGGGAAAAGTGCCGACGGGAGCTTTTATACGGACCACTTCGCGGCGGATGATACCGACCCGCGGGTGCAGCAATTTGTCGCTACCTATGAAAATAAATATCACTCTCGTCCCGATGCACTCGCAGCGCTCTGGTACGATGGGACGCGATTGATGGCAGAATCGATCGAACGAGCTGGTTCTGATAACTCGGAAAAGATTCGCGATACATTAGCCCAAACCAGGGACTTTCCCGGAGTGACCGGAAACATCTCGCTGGACGACCAACGAAACGCTACTAAACCTGGCGTAATTCTGACTATTCAGGGGGGAGCAATCAAGATGGTGGAAAGAGTCATGCCCTAGCGCGGCAATCTTGAACCAAGCAAGATGGACCAAATTATCCTTTTTATACAACAGCTGTTCAATGGATTGTCGCTTGGTTCGATCTATGCCTTGATCGCACTGGGTTATACGATGGTCTATGGCGTGTTGCGATTCATCAACTTCGCTCACGGCGACGTTTACATGTTGGGGGCGTTCTCCGGATTTCTGATCGCACCGGCAATATCCAAGTTCATTCCATTGGATAAGTTCGAAGAATTCACGCCAGGGAATACGTTACTCATCATTAGCGGCGCCGCCTTAGTGATGATCATTTCCATGTTGGTCTGTGCCGTGACCGGCGTTCTTATCGAGAGAATCGCGTATCGACCTTTGCGGGATCGACCCCGCCTGACGGTGTTGATCACGGCGATTGGGGTTTCTCTGTTTATTCAAAACATGACCCAATTCTTCTTTGGACCGCAACCGCGAGCGTTTCCTCAGTTGATCCCCACCGAGGCGATACCCGGTTTAGGGGACCTGACGGTGCTAACCACCCAGGCTGCCATTATTCTCTCCACCGTCGTGCTGCTCATTGTTCTCCATTTCATCGTTACGAAAACGAAAATGGGATTGGCTATGCGCGCCTTATCAGTCAATCCGACGGCCTGTTCGCTCATGGGAGTTAACAACGATGTCGTGATCTCCTTCACTTTTGCGCTCGGTTCAGCTCTCGCTGCTGCGGCAGGTATTTTGGTGTCGATGGATTCTCCTTCCATCTCGCCAATGATGGGTAATCTACCAGGCATCAAAGCGTTCGTGGCAGCGGTTCTCGGTGGGATCGGAAATATTCCAGGCGCCGCAATTGGTGGCTTGATTATCGGAGTCTTGGAAACACTAGTGGTAGGCTACTTGCGTCCGGAGTTGCGCGACGCGATTGCGTTTGCGGTCTTGATAGTGATTCTCCTGTTCAAACCAACCGGAATCTTAGGAAGAGTCGAACGAGAAAAAGTATGAGCAAAGCGCGCCTCCTACTTGGCTTGTCATTAGTCGCTTTGCTGGTTTTCAGCCTTTTCGGAGAGTCACTAGTCGTAACTCGGTATGCTTACTACTACGACATTTTCATCAATATCGGCATTAACATCATCCTGGCGGTGAGCCTGAACTTAGTGAATGGCTACACTGGCCAGTTCTCACTTGGGCATGCCGGTTTTATGGCGGTTGGCGCCTATGCGGCGGCCAGCTGGTCGAATCATCTCGACCCTTTTATCCTGCAATGTTTTGGCGGAAACCAAAATGGATTCGCCACGAATGTGGCTCTGCTTTTATCGATGAGTTTTGGTGGCCTATTGGCAGCAATTGCGGGGATCGCGGTTGGTATTCCTTCGTTGCGACTGAAAGGCGATTATCTAGCCATCGTCACGTTGGGATTCGGTGAGATTATTCGAACCGCAATCTTGAACACCGATTTTCTCGGCGCAGCTCGTGGACTGCGAGTTACCGGCTATTACACCAACTTTTTCTGGACCTTCGGGACGGCCGCGGTCGCGATTTATGTTGTTCTAGGCATCGTCAATTCCACGTTTGGACGCGGATTTTTAACGGTCCGGGACGATGAGATTGCCGCCGAAGCAATGGGCATCAATTCCACCAAGTACAAAGTGCTGGCTTTCGTAATCGGTGCGCTTTTTGCCGGGATGGCGGGCGCTTTGTTTGGTCATTTCAACCTGTTTCTTACCCCGGACGGATTTAACTTCTTTAAGTCAGTGGACGTCGTCGTGATGGTGATCCTCGGCGGAATGGGTAGTACCACCGGAGTTATCCTCGCTGCGATTATTTTGACAATTTTGCCGGAAATCCTCCGTGCGTTAGCGCATACCGATTTTATTTCGGCTTTCCAAGGTGCTCTCGAGTCCGTCGTAAAGATTCATTTGCCGCCGTTGCAGGGCCTGTTGGAAAACAGGATCATTCTCTACTCAGTGCTCCTGATCATCATGATGCTCACGAGACCGCAAGGCCTCTTCGGCGATTTAGCTGGTTCCAGAAAGAGAGTGAAGAGCGAATCCCATGGCTAACGCATTTCTCTCATGAAAGAGGGCCCAAGTCTGCTGCGCCTGGATCATTGCACGATTCGTTTTGGCGGGTTAACCGCTGTTTCGGATTTTGTTTTAGAAATTGGCAGCCGCGAGTTGGTAGGACTGATCGGACCGAACGGCGCCGGCAAAACAACTATCTTTAATCTGATAACAGGCGTGTACCAACCGACATCGGGTCAGATCATTTTTGCCGACGAATCGCTGAATGGCCTCAAACCGTTCCAGATCACCGCAAAAGGGATCGCACGTACTTTTCAGAACATTCGCCTTTTTCCTTCGCTGACGGTTTTCGATAATGTTCGCGCGGCCTTCAATCTTCGTATCAAGCATGGTCCGACTCATGCCTTGACCCGAGGACCGAAGTTTCGGGAGGAGGAAAAACAGGTTGAGCACGAAACGATGGAGTTGCTTAAAATCTTTAACCTCGATCGCTTTCGCGATGCGATGTGCAAAAGCCTTCCTTACGGCGACCAACGTCGCTTGGAGATCGTTCGCGCCCTGGCAACCCGACCCCGATTGTTGCTCTTGGACGAGCCGGCCGCAGGGATGAATCCAACCGAAAAGGGAACGCTCATGCGGTTGATCGAATTCATTCAAGAGCGTTTCAATATCTCAGTCCTGCTGGTCGAGCATGATATGCGCGTAGTCATGGGGATTTGTCAGCGGATCTGTGTTTTAGACCATGGCGTCAAGATTGCCGAAGATTTACCTGAAGTTATCCGGAAGGATCCCAAAGTCATCCAAGCTTACCTCGGTGAGGAAAAGAAGCCGGAACCTAAAACGGAAAGTTAAGAGTGCATTAGGTCGTCCAATCGAGAAAAGAGCGAATGTTGGAAATCAAGAGCTTGGAAGTTGCCTATGGTTCAATCACGGCCTTGCACGGGATTAATCTACGGGTCGAGAAAGGCAAAATCATAACGCTAATAGGCAGTAACGGCGCCGGGAAATCGACCACCTTACGAGCTGTTTCTGGATTGATGAAAGCACGCGCGGGTAAGGTTTTTCTGGAGGGAGCGGAAATCACCAACCAACCGCCGCATAGAATTGTCGGGCTTGGAGTCATCCAGGTACCGGAAGGGAGGATGATCTTTCCGAATCTCACGGTGGTAGAGAATCTGCGGATGGGTGCCTATCGGCGCCTTGGTAAAGAATCGTTGAAGCCCGACTATGAATACGTTTTCGCGATTTTTCCGCGCTTGAAGGAACGGGAGAAGCAACTAGGCGGAACGCTCAGCGGCGGGGAACAACAAATGTTGGCGATCGGCCGCGCGCTGCTCAGTAAGCCGCGCTATCTCATGTTAGACGAACCCTCACTTGGGATTGCGCCCATTTTGGTAAAAACGATCTTTGAAAAGATCGTCGAAATCAATCGCCGGCTCGGCATTACGATATTGCTGGTCGAACAAAACGCTAATTTGGCTCTCGAAATCTCCGACTACGGTTATGTATTGGAGACCGGTCGAGTCATTTTGGAAGATCGCGCGAGGGATTTGCGAACAAACAAGCTTGTTCTCGAATCTTATCTGGGAGCTTAGCCCCGATCGGTAGGGCGAAAGCCTGATACCGTCTCAGCGGGATCGGCTTGAGCCGTTGTGACTGTACCCAAGATGTTGTCGGTGGCCGAAGACTAACAGCCCACCCAAGGAAGGCCAAATCGGGGCCCATTCCACACAACGGCTCAAACCCGGCGCGGACCGCGTGACAAACCTGGCAACGTTTCCAGCGCGCCGAGGTTTTCGCCCTACCAGCGCTGGGCCACCACCCACGATCGGTAGGGCGAAAGCCTGATACCGTCTCAGCGGGATCGGCTTGAGCCGTTGTGGCTGTACCCAAGGTGCTGTCGACGGCCGAAGACTCATCACCCACCCAAGAAAGACGCATCAGGGACCATTCAACACAATGGCTCAAACCCGGCGCGGACCACCCAACAAACATCGCAATGATCCAGCGCGCCGAGCTTTTCGCCCTACCGATACCGTTAACCGGCGCCGCGCGAGAAAAAATCTGTGGCAAGGAGACGATGAACCGTGAACCGTGAACGGCTAACCTCTAACCGCCAATCTTCCGCCCAATGCCCCGCGATTACCAACTGCACAGACTGCCCTCGGTTAGTACCAGCACCATCGATTATCGCGCTGAACTGAACGATCAACAGTATGAAGCCGTCACCTCGGGACCGGGCCCGGCACTCGTACTTGCCGGGGCCGGGAGCGGAAAGACTCGGACGCTTACCTATCGGGTCGCGTGGCTGCTCGATAACGGCGTCGAACCGCAGAGTATCCTGCTTCTCACTTTTACAAACAAGGCTGCTCGCGAAATGCTTGCTCGCGTCCAGGCGTTGCTCCCACTGGAGACCCGGGCGATTTGGGGTGGGACATTTCACTCGATCGGCAACCGGTTGCTGCGCCGGCACGCAGTAGAAATCGGGTTTCGACCCGGTTTTTCGATTATGGATCGCGAAGATCAGGAGGATCTATTGGCTGCGGTCGTTGCCAGTTCGGAAATCGATACGAAGCAAGTCAGATTCCCGACGGCCGAGGTGCTGGGCGACATATTTAGCTTCGCCCTGAATACCGGCCAACCTTTAGCAGGGGTTATCGCTGATCGATATCGGCGCTTCCAACCGCTCACTCAGCAAATTGCTTGGGTGCAAAAAAAGTACGAGGAGCGCAAGCAAGCTGCGAACGCGATGGATTTCGACGACCTGCTGGTGAAGACAGTCGGCTTGCTGAAAGGAAATCCGGGCGTTGCGGAACACTACCAGCGCTATTTTCAATTCATTTTGGTCGACGAGTACCAGGATACCAATCGGCTCCAGTCCGATTTCATCGATCTGTTAGCCGCGCATCACCAGAGCGTCATGGTCGTAGGGGACGATGCCCAGTCGATCTACTCGTGGCGAGGAGCAAATTATCAAAACATTCTCGATTTTCCCAAGCGGTATCCTCAGACCAAAATCTACAAAATTGAGATCAACTACCGCAGTGTGCCAGAGGTCCTATCGGTGGCAAATGCCGCCATCCGCGGGAACGCGAAACAATTCGTTAAGACGCTTCGAGCGGAGCGGGCGAGCACCGAGCTCAAACCAGCGCTGGTTCCGCTCATTGATAACAATCAACAGGCTCTCTTTGTTGCCCAGCGGATCCTAGAACTGCGGGATGAAAACATCGATCTTCGAGAGATTGCGGTCCTTTATCGCGCACACTATCAGTCGCTCGAAGTACAATTGGCGCTGACCCGGGCGGGGATTCCATTCTCCATAACGAGTGGCTTACGATTCTTCGAACAGGCCCATATCAAAGATGTGGCCGCATTCATGAAATTTGTCATTAACCCAACCGACGAGATTGCCTTTAAACGGATGGCGCGGTTGCTGCCGGGCATCGCTACTAAAACTGCCGAGCGGTTATGGGAACAGCTTACCGTTATCCCGGAGGAAGGTCGCAAGAACTTTGGGGCGTGGCTGGCAAATGGGAAAGTGGCGCCAAAGTCCCAAAGGAGTTGGGAGCAACTGGGTCATACTTTGGACGAAATTGCTCCCGACGGGCAACCGGTCGCACCGGCCACTATGATTCATAGCATCTTGGAGGCGCTTTATGATGATTATCTTCAGTCGAAATATGCCAACTATGAACAACGCCGAGATGATCTGCTGACGCTGGAGAATTTTGCGCGGACGTTTCAAGATCCCGTGGAGTTCCTAAGTCAGCTTTCTTTGATGGCGACAGCCAGCAGCGAAACCGTCGCGGCCGAAGAAGATGAATCGGAAAAGGTGACGCTCTCAACTGTCCATCAGGCCAAGGGCTTGGAGTGGCGGGCAGTCTTCATCATTTGGATGACCGATGGCATGTTTCCGAGCGGACGGTCGCTGGACTCGGTAGAAGCGATCGAGGAAGAGCGAAGGCTCTTTTACGTCGCTTTAACGCGAGCAAAAGACGAGCTCTACCTTACCTATCCTTGCTGTTGGCCCACCGGATCGATCGAGCAGCAGATCCAGCGACCCTCCCGTTTTCTTAAAGAAGTTCCCTCGGAGCTTTTTGAAGAATGGCGAGTGGGCTTTTGACGGCGCGGGGCCAACTTGTTACTGTCGTTTTGGCGCACCGTCGAAAAACCGGCGCGTCTTGTGTTTAGTCCGAAGTGAAGCGGTACATACGAGCAATTTACGCCCCCGTGGTAGGCGTTCCCTGGAGCAATCAGGAGCTTTTCAACGCAATCCAAACTTCGTTAGAACGTTGGCTGGACGCGCAGGAGAGGAAGACCTTGCTGGATCTGATCCGCCTATTTTTGATCGGTTCGCGGAGCCGTTACGTCCAGTGCCCTGATTTCTTGGATTTCAATTCTTTTGAAGACCACGCTAGAGCCTTCGATAGTGCCGCGGAAGATTCGCTTCGGGGATTGGCTGTTGAGGTTGCCAAGAATGGACCCGCTCAGTTTGATGCGGTTATCGCGGTATCGAGCACCGGCTTGTCAATGCCCGGTTTAGCCGACCGGACAGCGAACATTGTCCGAGATCGCGTGAGTCGGCACGCGATCTTACTCGATGTGGCTAATGCGGGTTGTACCGGCAGTTCGCGGGCGCTTCAGATTGGGGCGAACTTAGGACCGGAAGTTCGAGACATCCTCATCGTTGTCGTAGAACCAACTTCGACTCTAGCCGATCCCAGATCGTTGGAACGAGCGAATTGGCAAGGTATTTGTACCTTCGGAGATGGAGCAGCCGGCCTTTGGTTATCATCCGAGCCAGGTACCGGCGCGGCCCAGCTGGAGAATATTGTTTCCTGGCACGGTAATGAACCAGACCTGATCCGGTGGGAAAAAGGATCTAACTACTATCGATTTGGATTAACTGACCCGGATGCATTTGAAAAGAGTGTGCGACGCGAAATCCTTGAGGCGAGCGCCCAAATCGGTTGGAACAAAAAGGCCGGCTCGCTCTGTGCAGTCCACCCCGCCGGAATCATGCTCTTGCTGAGCTTAGCCAAGAAGCTTGAGCTTGATCGTGCTACGCTGGAGCCCTCGATTCGGCATTTTAGAACTTTTTCCAATATGAGCAGCGCGAGCATCTTACACATTTTGCACGAGCTGTTGACTATCGCTCATTCCGGCCAAGAAGTTCGCTGGTTAACTATGGGAACGGGATTTCATGTGGTTTATGGCCTTTGTACCAAACTTTAAGGGCCAAATATGATTCAACGAGAAGCCGTTCTCGCGGCTATGAAAGAGTTCATTACCGCCCATTTCCCGACGGTTCCGGCGGACCGAATCGAGTCGCTGTGTGCCGGCGACGTAATCAGGCAGAGCCTTGAGCTGGTGGAATTTGTGTTGCACTTGGAAGAGCGGCTCGGAGTCGAAGTAAACATCAATCAACTTGGCGAGAACCTCATTGTGCAAAACTTTGGTAGTTTGGCGGACGAGCTGGTAAGGCTCTCGGCCGGCGATGGACGTGGAGGGTGAGGCGATTCCCTTGAAGGGTAGGGCGAAGGCCTGAGGCGGTATCAGCCGCGTCGGCTTGAGCCGCTTCTCTGCCGCCGTCTCGATTTATCCATATTCATCCTGCGCTAACAAATGGACCAATAAGGTTGGGATACACGCGGCTCAAACCCGGCGCGATTCACACAACAGACCCTGCAGCGCTTCTAACGCGCCGAGGTTTTCTCCCTACCGACGTTGGACGTTTCTGCAATACCGGGGCGCAATTAATTGCTTGCGTCCGAGAGGTTCTCCCATATCTTCACCACTCCTGAGAACTATGGCCACGAGTGAAAATATTGATCTGAGCGCGTTTCGGTTGCACGATAAGGACACCGGTAGTGCGGATGTCCAAGTTGCACTGCTGACTGGTCGGATTAATCTGCTGACCGAACACCTGAAAGGGAATCGGAAAGACCATTCCTCGCGGAGGGGTTTGTTGAAGTTGGTGGCAACACGCAGGAGCCTGCTCGACTACCTGAAACGGGAGTCGGAAGACCGCTACAAATCGGTAATCGAAAAGCTCAACCTGCGTAAGTAAATGAACATGAGAGCCGTCCGGTCGGACGGCTTTTTGCTGAACGGCTCTATTCTCCGGTCGGGAGACAGCTCTACCTGTCGCCGGGTTTGGTCGCTATTGGACGTTCGACCTATCAGCAACTGGCGTTTCGACGAAAGTCGAGCGACATTTCGAACGATATTCTCGAGGTCTTCCGAATGGCGACCTTGGTCTTAGGTCTGAGCCGCGCCTGTGCGCGCGGTTCTGACCTACGAGCAAAGGTCGACGCGGAAACTCGAGAGCTTTGATAAAATGGAATCTAAAGTCTCGAAAGTTATTGGGTCAGCCGATCTCACGATATCGACTGGCAAACTGGCAAAACTTGCCGACGGCTCCGTGACCGTTCGTTCCGGAGATACGCTTATATTAGTGGCGGCCGTCTCGGCCACCAGTGTGAAGGAGGGTCAGGATTTTTTTCCGCTTACTGTAGACTACCGCGAAAAGGCAGCCGCAGTGGGCAAATTCCCAGGTGGTTATTTCAAGCGAGAAGGTCGTCCCTCTGAGAAAGAAACGCTTACCTCGCGAATGACAGACCGTCCCCTTCGCCCGTTGTTTCCGAAGGGTTATTTCTACGATACGCAGGTAATCAGCGTTCTTCTCAGCGCCGACGGTGAGAATGATCCTGATATTCTAAGCATCACGGGCGCTTCGGCTGCACTCTCGATCTCCGACATCCCATTCGCGGGGCCGATCGGTGCAGTGCGGGTCGGGCGAGTGAATGGCGAATTCGTTGTTAATCCGACTCACACTCAACGCCAACAGAGCGATCTTGATTTGGTCTATGTCGGTACTGCCGAAGAGGTCGTGATGATTGAGGGTGCGGCGAACGAAATCTCAGAAGAAGAATTCATCCGAGCACTTGAGTTTGCTCAACCGTTTGTCCGCGAGATTGTGGACATGCAAAAGGAACTTGTGGCAAGAGCGGGTAAGCCGAAACGAGAACCAGAATTGCTTACGGTCCGAGATGATTTGCTCGAAATAGCTTACCAGGTTGCTGGCGATCGAATCGAAGCAGCGCTCTACACGCCAGGCAAAGTTGCTCGCAGCAAGGCTGTTGACGCACTGCGAAAGGAAGTCGACTCAACGATTCTGGCAAAGTTTCCGGACGCTACGCCGTTCGAAATTTCCCAGGCGTTCGACTACTTACAGAAAAAGGCGTTTCGAGTCAGCATCCTCGATAAGAAAACGCGCTGCGATGGTCGCGGTCTGCACGAATTACGATCGCTCAGCGGCGAGGTTGGTTTGCTTCCTCGGTCGCACGGTTCTGCCCTTTTCCAACGAGGAGAGACCCAGGCATTGGCGCTGGCTACTCTGGCCTCCGCCGAGGAAGCCCAGATGATTGATGCCTACACCGGAGGAGATCCGAGTAAGCGATTCATTTTGCATTACAATTTTCCGCCGTTCAGCGTGGGTGAGACTGGTAGATTTGGCAGCACCAGCCGGCGCGAAATCGGACATGGCGCGCTGGCCGAACGTTCGATTGCTCCGGTCATTCCTTCGGAGTCGGAGTTCCCTTACGCTATCCGCGTGACCAGCGAAGTGATGGAATCGAATGGTTCAACCTCGATGGCGACGGTTTGTTCTGGTGTAATGGCACTAATGGACGCCGGTGTCCCGATTCGTAAACCGGTTGGCGGTATCTCCGTCGGGTTGGTCACCGAATACGAGGGCGATCGCCTCGCGCGCTACACCACCCTCACTGATATTATTGGGTCCGAAGATCATTTCGGCGACATGGACTTCAAACTGTGCGGTACCCGAGATGGCGTTACCGGATTTCAACTCGATTTGAAGCTCCGTGGAATTTCTCATGCAATCATGTCTGAGGCGATTCACGAGGCCCGTGATGCGCGCATGAAGGTTCTCGACTTCATGAGCGAAGCGATTCAGGCGCCCAGGAAAGAACTCAGCCAGTATGCGCCGCGCATTGAAACGGTGAAGATTCATCCGGATAAGATCGGGCTGCTCATTGGACCTGGTGGCAAGACGATCAAAGGGATTGTAGCCGAAACGGGTGCAGAGATTAATATCGATGACGACGGTTCCGTTCACATCTATTCAGCCAGTCGTGATAGCTTGAACCGCGCGAAAGAGATCATCTCGGGAATGACCAAGGAAATCGAGGTAGGCGAGAGCTATCACGGGCGCGTTGTTTCGATCAAGGATTTCGGCGCGTTTATAGAAGTATTGCCGGGCAAGGACGGGCTCGTTCACATTTCCGAATTAGCAGATTTTCGGGTAAAGAGTGTCGAGGACGTGGTGAAGGTAGGCGATTTGGTTTGGGTGAAATGCATAGGGATTGACGAGAAGGGACGCGTCAAATTGAGTCGCAAGGCGGCGATGAAAGAACGCAACGCCGAGGCCGAGTCCGCTCTTCAGCAAGAAGCTTAGCCGATCCAGAATTCAGAATCTGGAAGCCAGGATCTGAATTTCCCGAATACCCGATGGGCGCCGCTCGCCCATTCGGGGTAGGGCGGAAACCCCCAGGAAAGGTAGGGCGAAAGCCTGAGGCGGTATCAGCCGCGTCGGCTTGAGCCGCTTCTCTGCCCGACGTATCGCATTACTCCGTTTTCGGCCTGCGCTGACAAATGACCAACAACGACGGGGCGCACGCGGCTCAAGCCGACGCGGCTGATACCGCCTCAGGCTTTCGCCCTACCCGTCGTGTCCGTCCGCAGCTTCAGCGAAGGAGGAAGCGTTGTACGTAGTCGGGTTTTCGGGCTGCCACCGTGATGGGTGATGCACGCCGATCGAATCTTCCGACAGGTGCCTCTCTCGACGTCCCTTTTCTGTTGGAAAATGTCATTTGACGCACCCTTTCGTCCGCAGCTAGTGAGTATTCGTGGCGGGCACGACAATCGATCAAGAAATTGGTTGCGTAAGCACTCGAACGCAATATTCTCGATCGCCATTGGATTTCCGACCACGAGGTTTGAAAACGATTTTCTCAATCCCCAACATTTTGCTTCAACTCGGATCCGGCCGCGAAAGTGGTTGGTGCGGATCGGAGTAGGTGATTTCGCCGACGAATGGCTAACTTTTTTCCCCGCTGGACAAACTACCTACCGCTCAAAATAATTTTCTGCCTGCTGGTGATAAGCGGCGCAGCATCGGCTGCGTACTGGTGGTATTTAACGCCGGAGTATATGCGCCAGGGGTACGAACCGGTGCAGCCGGTTCCATTTCCGCACGACATCCACGTCAGCCAACTCGGAATGGATTGCCGGTACTGTCATTCATATGTGGAGGTGTCGTCTCACTCGAACGTACCGACCACTCAGACCTGCATGAATTGCCATCAGCAGGTCCAAGCCAATAATCCCAAGCTCTGGGCTGTCAAGCAAAGCTGGGAGACCGGGCAACCGATGCATTGGGTTAGAGTCCATCAGGTACCTGATTTCGCTTACTTCAATCATGCCGTTCACGTGAATCGGGGCATTAGCTGCGTCAGCTGTCACGGGCAGATCAACCACATGGAGGTCGTTTTTCAGCATGAGCCGCTGACCATGGGCTGGTGCTTAAATTGCCATCGCCACCCGGAAAATAACCTGCGCCCGGTCAGCGAGGTATTTAACCTCGATTGGAAACCCGAAGGCGGTAAGTCGCAGGAACAGATCGGGACTCAATTGCAGCAACAATGGAACATTGCACCGCCGCAGAACTGCGCGGGGTGCCACCGCTAATGAAGAGAGTCTTTAATCATCCACCGGAGGAGCCCACCGGGAAACGTTATTGGCGCGGTCTCGAAGAACTCTCGAATACTTCAGAGTTTCAGGAGTGGCTGAAGAGGGAGTTCCCGGCCGGAGCAGCTGAGCTGGAGACAGACGGGGTTTCACGCCGAAACTTTGTGCGATTAATGGGAGCTTCTGTGGCACTGGCCGGCGTTGGACTGAGTGGGTGTCGGCGACCGGAATCGTACATCGTTCCGTACACCAAGAGCGTAGAATGGCAGATCCCGGGCAAAGCTGTCCTCTACTCGACTTCTATGCCGACCCGGTCAGGCGGCCTGCCACTTGTGGCCACCACGTTTGAGGGCCGTCCGACGAAGCTCGAGGGCAATCCATTGGTGCCATCTAGCAACGGCGGCACCGACGCGTTCGCACAAGCCGCGATCCTGAATCTATACGATCCGGATCGAGCCAAAACCGTACTGGAAGGCGGGAAGAGCTCTTCGGTCGATAAACTAGAAGCCTACCTCAAGAAAGTTCAGTCTGACCTCCAGCAGAATCAGGGTGCCGGATTTGCGCTCCTTCTCGACTATCAGCAGAGTCCGACCCGGGATCGGTTTTTAACGACTTTTAGGCAGCGGTATCCCCAGGCAGAGGTCTACTTCGACGATCCGTTAGTGGCGGGCCAATACGAAAAAGCGGTCGAAACTCTATTTGGTCCTGACGTCGTGCTGCATCCCGCCTTTGATCAGGCGAGCGTGATATTGTCGCTCGACAGTGATTTCCTTGGATTGGAGCAAACCGTCGATGGTGTAAAGGCATTCAGCGCCCGCCGGCGAGCTCATGGATCGGCCAAAAACATGAACCGCCTCTACAGCGTAGAGAACCGATTTACGCTTACGGGTGGAATGGCTGATCACCGGCTACGGTGTGCCGCGTCACAGATTCCCGCATTTGCGTTGGCCCTGGCCGGAAAACTGGCCGCAGCAACAAACAATCGTGTCCTTGCCGCGATGGTTGGTCAGGTGAAGTCGAGCGGAACGGGATTTGATGATGGCTGGCTTACTGAATGCGCAAATGATCTGATCGCCCACAAGGGACAGAGTTTAGTGCTACTCGGCAGTAGATATCCGGCCTGGGTGCATGGCTTGATCTTTTCGATGAACAACGCGGTGAGCGCGCTGGGTTCAACACTTCGCATCCTTCAGCGGACTGAATTCAAGGGCGGAAGCTTGCCAGACTTGGTTGCCAAAGCCAAAACCGGCGCCATTCAGCGGCTATTCGTACTAGCGGGTAATCCTGCGTATACTTCGCCGGTCGATCTCCTATGGTCGGAAGTGCTGCAGAAAGTTCCGGAGATTCTGCGGCTTGGCTATTACGAAGATGAGACGACACCCGGTACTACCTGGCATGTTCCGGAGGCACACTTTCTTGAATCGTGGGGCGATCAGCGTTCTCCCGACGGTACCTATCTACCGGTTCAGCCCATGATTCTTCCTCTGTTCGGGGGTTGGTCTCAGCTTGATCTTCTTGCCAAACTATTATCCCTTCCGTCCGGAGCGGAAGCTGTACGCGAAACCTTCAAATCGGTTGCGAGCGGCAATGGTTTCGAAGAAGCATGGACAGCTTTTCTACGTCAAGGATACGTTAAGGATAGCGCATACCGGGTCGCGAGCGCGTCGTTTAATACCGATCGGATTCCCACTCTTCTGCAAAATGTCGTGCTACCGGGTCCGGTGAACCCGAGTGCGATCGAAATTGTGTTTCCAGCGGATTACAAGGTTGACGATGGCCGTTATACCAACAACCCCTGGCTCCAGGAATTGCCCGATCCAATCACCAAGTTGACCTGGGATAACGCTATCCAAATCAGCAAGGCGACCGCGAAAGCATTGCAAGTCGCCGAAGGGGATTTAGTGGAGATCAGTGTAGCTGACCGCAGGTTAGTAGCTGCCATCTTGATTGCGCCTGGTCAGGCTGATTTCTCACTGTCTTTGTCGCTTGGTTATGGTCGGAGAACGACCGGCAAGGTGGGACATGGCACCGGCTTTAATGCTTATCTTCTTCGAACGAGTGAAGGCCTTTACTTTGCCACGGGAGCGACCATCAGAGTGGTCAAGCCTGGAGGTTATAAGCTTATCCGGACCCAGCTTCATCACAGCATGGAAGGCCGCGCACTGGTTCGGGAAGGAACAGCCCAGGATTACGAAGAGAACCCTTCTTTCGCCAAAAAAGTTTGGATGGATAAGGATATCCTCCCCAATGTTTCGCTCTATTCTCATCCTCCGCTCAACGCGCCCAACCAGTGGGGGATGGTAGTCGACCTTAATACCTGCACTGGATGCTCTGCCTGCGTCATTGCCTGTCAGGCAGAGAACAACATCCCGGTAGTCGGGAAAGACCAGGTCGAACGCGGACGGGAGATGCATTGGATTAGAATCGATCGCTATTTCTCAAGTGCGGATGGCGACATCAATAATCCTCACCTGGAAGAAGACCCGGAGATGGTGGTCGAACCCATCATGTGCCAACACTGCGAGAACGCTCCTTGCGAGACGGTTTGCCCGGTCAACGCAACGGTTCACAGCGAAGACGGGCTCAATGTGATGGTTTACAATCGGTGCATCGGGACTCGATACTGTTCCAATAACTGCCCGTTCAAGGTCCGCCGATTTAATTTCTTCAACTACAACGATCGTCCGGCGTTGGACAAGATCGAACACGGCTTGCCTGGGTTCGAAGGCAAACAACAGCTCTATCTTGGACCGTTCGCTCAGTGGGGAATGGAGGAAATCTCAAAGCTCCAGAAGAATCCAAACGTGACGGTTCGGACACGCGGTGTCATGGAAAAATGCACCTACTGCGTCCAGCGAATCGAGACCGCTAAAATTTCTCAGCGGATCAAAGCCGGAGTGAAAGAAGGTCTCACGATTCCGACCGACAGTATTAAGTCAGCGTGTCAGCAAGCTTGCCCGGCGGAAGCCATCGTGTTTGGCGATCTAAAAGATCCAGAAAGCCAGGTTGCCAGGCTGCGCGGTCTTCCGCAAAATTATCACTTGCTCGAATACCTGAACATCCAGACCCGGACGAGCTATCTTGCTCGTCTCCGCAACCCGAACCCGAAAATGCCCGGGGCCGGTAGGATTGGGCATATCAACACCAACCACGATGAGCCGGAAGAGCACAAACCGGCGGCAGCAGTGGCACCTGAAGGAGGAATGCGTAATGGCTGAGACTCAAGCTCCCGCGACAGTTCCTTTTGAGGAACGGCTGCCGAGACCCCCGATGGTGCTGAACAACCGTTCGATGTCGTGGATCACTAACCTGATCGCCGGCATTCCAGAACAGAAGACTCCGCTTTGGTGGTATGTAACGATTGCGATAACGGGATCTATCGCTGCCTTCGGTGTTTTTTGTATTCTTTACCTCTTGTTTACCGGCGTCGGTGTCTGGGGGAACAATGTCCCCGTCGGTTGGGCCTGGGACATCACTAACTTCGTGTTTTGGATCGGTATCGGTCACGCTGGGACGCTCATTTCGGCCATTCTGTTTCTCTGTCGCCAAAAGTGGCGAACCTCCATTAACCGAGCGTCCGAAGCGATGACCCTTTTTGCGGTTATTTGTGCGGCCATCTATCCGGGAATTCACGTTGGCCGAATTTGGATGGTCTGGTTCATGGCTCCCGTTCCCAATCCGAATTGGATTTGGCCCAATTTCCGCAGCCCGCTTCTCTGGGACGTTTTCGCTGTCTCGACCTACTTTACCGTTTCCGTGCTGTTTTGGTTTCTGGGATTGGTGCCCGACCTCGCGACCATGCGTGATCGAGCCCTCAGCAAGGTTGGCAAATTCTGTTACGGCCTGCTGGCGCTCGGCTGGCGTGGCGGCAACCGTCAGTGGCGCCACTACGAAATGGCGTACCTCATTCTGGCTGGCCTCTCAACGCCCCTGGTTTTGTCGGTGCATTCCACGGTCTCCTTCGATTTCGCCACCTCTCTGATTCCGGGTTGGCACACGACGATTTTTCCTCCGTATTTCGTGGCTGGCGCGATTTTCGGGGGCTTTGCCATGGTGCTCACGCTCATGTTGCCAGCGCGCTCGATTTACAAACTGCACGATGTGTTCACCTGGAATCACATCGACGTGATGTGTAAGATCATTTTGCTGACCGGTTCAATCGTCGGGTATGCCTACACGATGGAGTTCTTCGTCGCGTTTTATGGGGCCAACCCGTTCGAGCGCTTCGCGTTCATTAACCGCTATTTCGGGCCCTATTGGTGGGCTGCCTGGTCGATGTTCACGTGCAACGTCGTAATCCCTCAACTTTTCTGGGTGCGCGCGTTCCGGCGCAACCTTATTACCGTCTTTTTTGTCTGCATGTGCGTGAACGCAGGCATGTGGTACGAGCGATTTGTCATCATCGCAGTTTCTTTGACCCGTGATTTTCTACCGTCGAGCTGGGGGGTGTACTACCCGACCTGGGTCGATGTCATGACCTTCGCTGGCACCTTTGGCATATTCACGACCTTTTTCCTGATATTTATCCGCTTCTTCCCGATGATCGCGATGTCGGAAGTGAAGACCGTTCTTCCCGAGGCCGATCCTCATTACCATCCGACGACTGGTGGCACTGGACCGATCAAGGAGGCACACGTATGACCGCTGCAGCAGCTCGACGCAGAACTCTGGGAGTGATCGCCGAATTTGCTTCGGCCAGCGAGCTTTATCACGCCGCGGAGCAGGTTCGCGACAAAGGTTATCGGTTCTGGGACGTTCATTCCCCATTCCCGATTCATGGAATGAACAAGGCGATGGGTCTCGGCAAATCGCCTCTCGGCTACATTATCTTTTGCGGCGGTCTTACCGGATTCCTCACGGCAGCTTCGTTGGAATTCATCCCTTCTTCTTTCCTTTATCCGCTAATCGTTCACGGGAAGCCGGTAAACTTCTTCACGGTTCCAGCGTTTTTCCCGGTCATGTTTGAATTAACGGTCTTGTTCTCAGCTTTTACCGCTTTCTTCGGGGTGTTTGTTATGAATCGTTTGCCCCGATTACATCATCCGATTTTTGATTATGAACCGTTCGGACGCGTTACCAACGACGCGTTTTTTCTGATCATCGAGTCGTCCGATCCCCGTTTCTCGGACACTACGACCCGCGAATTCTTGCAGGAGATTGGTGGGAAGGACGTGACGTTGCTTTACGAGAATGATTAAGAACTTCCTGATCGGATTTACCTTGTTCTGCGTTTTGGCCGTCGCGTTCCTGGGCACGCGGGGAGAGCATCGTACGGCTCCGCCGATTGAGTTTTTTGGCGATATGAAACGGCAGGACAAGATCAAGTTCCAGAAGCCGAGCGATTTTTTCGCGGACGGTCGAGCTGCGCGCCCACCCGTGCCAGGAACGATCCCGATGGGGTACGACATCCCTGGTCATCCGGCCCAAAATCTGGAGGTATCGAATGATATTAACTCTCCGCTCGGCGAGTTCTCTGCGGGAACAGACTACTATAATACCGGCAAGCTGGGAGACCAATGGGGAACTGGCTTACCTCCGCAAGTGCCGCTTTCAATGGAGCTATTGAGACGTGGTCAAAAAGAGTTTCAGATTAATTGCGCGGTTTGCCACGGCGCTACCGGACAAGGGAACGGGATCACTTCAAAGTACGGACTGCTCGGTATCGCTAACTATCATCAAGACAAATATCGCCAGATGGCTGATGGCCAAATATTTAACACGCTCACTAATGGTTATAACACGATGATGGGTTACGGCGATAAGGTCACAGTCAAAGATCGTTGGGCAATTATTTCCTACATCCGAGCTCTTCAGCGGAGCCAATACGCGAAAATTTCGGATGTGCCAGAGGATCAACGTAAAGCTTTGGAGTCGCAAAAATGAACCACTCGCATGTTCCGGCTCCCGAACTTTTTCGGCCCAAGGGAGTACATCGGCTCCTACTAGTGTTGCTCGGTATCGGAATTCTGTTTCTGGCTATCGTGCTCATCACCGGGTCTCTGGCGCCGGCCGGGAGCGAACTCCGTCGCCAGTTCGCTTTCTCTTGGCTGTTCGCGTTCATTTACTTTTTCACGATTCTGATCGGTTGTTTGTTTTGGATCCTTGTTCATCACGCCACCGATTCCGGCTGGGGGATCGTGGTCCGGCGGCAGATGGAGAACCTGGCCGCATTGCTGCCCTGGATGATTCCGTTCTTTATTCCGATTTTTCTCTGTAGCTTTGATATCTGGAGTTGGCTCGCGGCGAAGGATCATCTCGAGGCCAACCCCGCGCTCGCGGACAAAATCGGCTATTTCGAATTGCATTTCGGCTCGGTGAGGGTGCCCTTTTTCTGGATCCGAGCGGTCCTGTACTTTCTCTATTTCGCCGGGGCGGCCATTTATTTTCGTCGAACCTCGGTCAGGCAGGATTCGGACGGGAATCCACGCTGGTCGATTCAGATGCGTGGTTTCTCTTTCGTTGCGATTATTCTTTTCGCGCTCGGCACGACATTCATGGCCTTCGATTGGATGGCTTCGCTCGATTATCGCTGGGCCTCGACGATGTGGGGAGTCTATATCTTTGCCGGATCGGCTGGGGCGGCAATGGCGCTGATTATTCTGGTCGTGCTCGGGCTCAAGAATGCCGGTTACCTGAGCTTTGTGAACGCCGAGCATTACCACATGATGGGTAAACTGCTTTTCTGCTTCTCTATTTTTTGGGGCTATATCGGGTTTAGCCAATACATGCTGATTTGGTACGGGAACATCCCGGAAGAAACGGTCTGGTTCCTGCGCCGGAACATCGGCTCTTGGAACACGTTCAGCATCGCCTTGGTCGTGGGTCGATTTTTTATTCCGTTTCTTTATTTGCTTTTTCAGTACACCAAGCGCACTCCCAGCCTATTGGTCTTCATGGCTGGCTGGGTTTTGGTGATGCATCTGTTGGATATCTTCATCACCATCAATCCATTTATTCATCCGACCGGAATCCAGGTGACCTGGCTGGACGGTGCTACGCTCCTCGCAATCGGTTGTCCTTTAGCTTTCCTTTTTCTGCGCGGCCTGGGGGCGGCCTCTTTGTTTCCGTCGCGAGATCCCCGGTTGCTGGAGTCCATTAACGTGACCAACTAGAGCATGTCAGAGACAAACCATTCTCCGAAGTTTTCCGTGTCAATGGTCGTCACCGTCTTGGTGGTGCTTCTGGCCTTCGTTGGGCTGGTATGGTTTGTCACTTACGAACGCAAGGTGATTGCTTCTCACGATGCGCAGCGACGAGACCTGCGGTTAAAGAATTTGGATGATCTAACTGTCGAAAACCAAAAGATACTGACCAACTACCGGTGGATTGACAAAGGGAAGGGGATAGTAGCGATCCCGATCGAGCGCGCAATGGAGTTGGTGATTCCAGATCTATCGGCCAACCACCCTCATGCTGCGGGCCCCATCACTCCTCCGGTTCCCAGCCCAACGCCTTCTGTTCCGGGTTCACCAGCTCAAAAACCGGTTTCTGCGCCTCCCCCGGCCGGCAATCAACCTTCACCCAGCCCTACTGGTGAGGCGCCTTCTGGAACACCGACTAAGCCGTGAAGAGAAATATTAACTTGGCAGCGTTTTCGATGAACTTATGAGCCAAACATCCTCATCGACTCTGGTTGTGCCCGGTTCGATAGACCGCGCAGTTCGGCTGCCGGTCCTCTTCTTCTTCGCTTCTGGCTTTGGGTGGCTCTTGGTCGCGTCCATACTTTGGCTCTTATCCGTCGTTCAGATGGCTGACCCAACAGCGTGGTGGACATTTTCCGGTGTCTCCTGGCTTACCTACGGGCGGATTTACCCGGTTTCGCTCGATCTATTCGTTTATGGATGGGCTTCGCTGGTTGGAATGGGCACGGCGATTTGGATCCTGGCCAGAATGGCGGAAACTCCGCTGCTGACCGGGTGGTTACCGCTTTTCGCCGGAGCTGCCTGGAATGCTGGTCTCCTGTTCGGTGTCTGGGGGGTGTTGGGTGGCGGTAGTATGGCGCGAGAATGGTTAGAGTTTCCCCCGTACGCAGCGTTCGCGATCTTTGTGGCCCAACTCATCATTGCAGTCTGGGCGATTGGTTTGTGCGTTTTTCGCCGGCAGCGCCAGTTCTACATCTCTCAATATTACCTTTTGGGCGCTTTCATCTGGTTCCCTTGGTTTTATGCGACGGCGAACGGGCTGCTGAATTTTGGCAATGCGAGCGGCGTAGCTCAACCGGCCATTCAGTGGTGGTATTTTGGTTGCTTGTTTGGTCTCTGGTTAACGCCACTCGGACTGGCTGCTGCTTTTTATTTCATTCCTCTCATTCTCAACCGGCCGCTGTACAGCGAGCGTTTAGCTCTTATTGGGTTTTGGACCTTGGCCGGGCTGGCTGGGTGGACTGGCCTTACCCAGATAATCGGCGGGCCCCTGCCGGTTTGGATGATTACGACCAGCATCGTAGCAAAGGTGCTTTTCATTATCCCGGTCCTGGCAGTTGCCGCAAACCTGCACCTGACGATGCGCGGGCAATTTGAGCTTATTAAGTCCAATTTGGCTCTTCGGTTTTTGATGATCGGAGCGATGCTCTATGGCCTGTCCGGTGTTTGGGATGCGACTAATGCGTTTCGAACGATCGACGAGGTTACTCAATTCACTCTGGCGGCGCTCGCGCGGACCTACCTGACTCTCTTCGGTTTCGTTTTCCTGGTTAGCTTTGGGGCGATTTATTTCATAGTTCCGCGGCTGCTGGAGCGTACCTGGAGATTTGTTGAATTGGTGCGATGGCACTTCTGGCTGAGCATTGTTGGTCTAGGCCTGCTGCTCTTTGACCTTACCATCGCTGGGGTGATCCAAGGACTTGGACTCCTGGACCCGAAGGTTCCGATACCGGCCATTTTGGATTTGATTGCGCCATTTTTGACCGGCCAGATCGTCGCGGGCGTTGTCTTAGCAGCCGCCAACATCGTTAGTCTGGCCTCGATGTTGACCGTTTTGGTCAATCCGGCTTGGCTCGCGTCGACCAGCAAAGCTCCGGAACCGATCCTTGACCTTGGGGAGGAGATGCCAGTCGCGTGAAATCGATTACCCGATTCATCTTAGGTATCTTCGTCCTGTTTGGTCTCTCCTGGATTGGCTTTGTTGCTTATCCGTATATGACGTTCGCCGAACTAAAGCCTGATAGAGACCCGATCACGAACGAGAGTTCGCCTCCCGGAGTTCCAGGCGTTGCGCAGCAGGGGTCGCATGTTTTTGCTGCTAATGGGTGTGTCTACTGTCACAGCCAATTTATCCGTGACAAGGTTGAAGGAAGCGACATCGATCGCCAATGGGGAAAACGGCGGACCGTAGCTCGGGACTACCTGAACGATCGACAGGTGTTCCTCGGCGTCTCTCGTTTGGGACCCGACTTAACGAACGTCGGCGTCAGACAAAAGGATGCACAATGGTATTATCAATTGCTTTACAATCCTCAGGCGATCGATCCGGTCTCAACCATGCCGGCGTACCGTTGGTTGTTCCGCGAGCAAAAGATCGATGGCCAGGCGGCCAACAACGCCCTGAAACTGGAAGGCGCGAACAAGCCGAAACCGGGCTACGAAGTTGTTCCGACGGCCGAAGGGGAATCGCTAGTGGCATACCTGCTGTCGCTTAAGCGTGACTACAGTTTACCGGAAGCACCGGAGCCAAAGGAATGAATTCCGAAGAGAGAGATCCCAATGCGATAAGCGGCCCGTCTTCGGAGCTAGAGGAAGCCGCTCCGCGGATGGATAACGCCCCGATTCCAGGATGGCTAATGGCAGTCATTGGCGTCGGTATATTTTGGGCGGGCGCTTATCTCTTTTCTTATAGCGGTGGGTTTAGCGCCGACGTTTTCGATTACAAGCCGAAGTATGGTCCCCAGGCCGTCGCTGCCACCGGACCGCCGGATCCGAAAGTGCTTGGTAAGAAACTTTTCTCGGCGAATTGCATTACATGCCATCAGGCGAACGGGCAAGGGCAACCCGGGCAATTTCCTCCGCTCGTTGGGTCGGAGTTTGTATTAAGCGACGCTAGCAATCGATTAATCGCGATTGTTCTCAAGGGGCTGCAGGGGCCGGTTCAGGTCAAAGGACAGACGTTCAATAATGCGATGCAGGCCTGGGAAGGCCAGTACACTGACCAGCAGCTCGCCGCGATCCTGAGCTATGTACGGTCCGATTGGGGAAACAACGCACCAGAGATTCCTCCGGAGGCGGTGAAGGCAGTCCGGGAAGAGCTAAAGAATCGCAAGGACCAGTGGACCGTGGCTGAGCTAATGCAAATTCCCCCGAAAGATGTGACTAAACTCGGTGGCTCTCCGCCGGCACAGCAAGCGGGGCAACCGCCGAGCGGGTCAACCCCTCCTGCCGGCCCGACAAACTCACCCGGGCCAGGCAGCTCGCCTCCAACAAAGTAGCCCCCATGACAAATCGCGATAATTTTGTAGATTATTTGGAAATCATAACGGTTCCGCGACATGAAATTTAGTTTCTCCGGAAGGTTCCGAACGCTACTGCCCGTTTTGCTCGTCTTTTTGCTCAGCGGAACCGGTTGGGCCGAGCCGCGTACAACCAATCTTTGGTGGCTACCCGATGTCGCCAGCAAAGGCGGAGAGCAGATCGATCAGATCCTTTATTTTATCTGCTATCTGACCGGGGGCGTCTTTTTGCTGACCCAGGTGGTCTACATTTACTTTCTCATTAAGTATCGCGCTCGGAGAGGAGTACGGGCCACCTATAGCCATGGCAATAACCGGTTGGAGCTGGTGTGGACGGCCATCCCGACTGCAATCTTCATCGGCTTGTGGGGTTACAGCAATCACGTTTGGTGGGATGTCCTGCATTCCACTCCTCCGAGTGATGCCCTGGAAGTCGGAGTGACCGCTTACCAATTCGCATTCTCCATGCAGTACCCCGGGCCGGATGGGAAACTAGGTCGTTCTGATGTAAAGTTGATCTCAAACGACAATCTATTTGGCAATGATCCGTCTGATCCCGAAACAAAAGATAATTTTACGTCAGCTGTCTTGGAATTGCCGGTGAATCGACCGGTCCACATCCGATTGAATTCCAAGGATGTGATTCACGCATTTTATATCCCCCAGTTTCGTATCTATCAGGACGCCGTGCCTGGGCGGACCATCGAATGGGTTTGGTTTACACCGACCAAAATCGGCAGCTACCAACTGGCTTGCAACCAGCTTTGCGGTTCCGGCCACTACAACATGAAGGCACAAGTGGAGGTTGTCTCGCAGCAAGATTTTGACAAATGGTATCAGGAGAAGGTGAAGCCTGCTCCAGCGCCATCACCAGCACCTACGCAATCGGATCAAAAGACAGCAAAGTAGTCATGGCACAAACAATCGCTCATTCCGACTTAGATCTGCATGGTGCGTCCACGCATAGGCATCATGAGCTGAGTTTTTTCAACAAATACATTTGGTCCGAAGACCACAAAACGATTGCCATCCAATATCTGTTCGCCAGCCTGTTCTTTTTGATTGTCGGCGGCCTGCTGGCAATGGGAGTGCGCTATCAGCTGGCTTTTCCCGGAGCGCCCGTGCCCCTGATTGGAGGCCTGTTGCCAAAATGGTTAGTGACTGATGCGGGAGCTTTTTCCCCCGGTGGATACAATGCCCTCTTTACCATGCACGCCACCGTGATGGTGTTCCTGGTGGTGATGCCCCTTTTGGTCGGCGTTTTTGGTAATTTCCTGATTCCGCTCAAGATAGGTGCGCCCGATATGGCGTTTCCATTTTTTAACGCGTTATCGTTTTGGCTCTTTTTCGTTTCGGGAATGGTACTGCTTGCGAGCTTCTTTGCGCCGAATGGATTCCCTGCTTCGGGATGGACCTCCTACGCGCCGCTCTCCTCTCATGGCGCCTATAACGGTACTCAGGCCGGCCAGAGCCTGTGGTGCCTCGGAATATTCATCAATGGTTTGTCCTCCATTGCCGGCGCGACCAACTATATTACGACAATTGTGAACATGCGGGCGCCAGGCATGAAAATGTTCCGGCTGCCGTTGCCGGTCTGGGCGCTATTTGTGACCGCTTTCCTGCTCCTGCTCGCGGTCCCGGTACTCTCTGCCGCGGCCGCCATGCTGTTCTTCGATCTGAATTTTGGAACCTCGTTTTTCTCCGGTGACAATTACGGCCAACCATTGCTTTGGCAGCATCTTTTCTGGTTTTTCGGTCATCCCGAGGTGTACATCCTGATTTTGCCCTCGATGGGTTTGGTCTCGGAAGTTATCGCGGTCTTTTCTCGCAAGCCAATCTTCGGGTATAAGGCCATGGTCTTCGCGCTGATAGCTATCGGCGGGCTCGGTTTCGTCGTCTGGGGCCACCACATGTTTGTGAGCGGGATGAATCTTTTGCTGTCTGCGACTTTCTCCTTTTCGACCATGGTGATCGCCGTTCCCTCGGCTATTAAGACTTTCAATTGGATGGGAACAGTCTGGGGCGGGTCAATCCGATTCACGACACCGATGTGTTTCGCGCTCGCGTTTGTTTCGATGTTCGTGATCGGCGGCTTGAGCGGAATCTACATGGCCTCGACTCCGGTGGATCTGTTTATCCATCACACCTACTTCATTGTCGCTCATATTCACTACGTGCTTTTCGGCGGAAGCCTCTTTGGGGTTTTCGCGGGGATCTACTTTTGGTACCCAAAAATGTTTGGTCGGATGATGAACGAGTTTTGGGGCAAGGTGCATTTCGTCCTCGCGTTCATGTTTTTTAATCTGACGTTCTTCCCGATGCACAATTTGGGGTTGAACGGGATGATGCGGCGCATCGCGGACCCGACTCTGTATGACCATCTCCGTAGCCAACAACCTCTGCAAATATTCATCACGTTGAGTGCGTTTGGTCTGGGCTTATCGACCATCCCATTTTTCATCAATTTCTTTTACAGCATGTTCAAGGGACCGAAGGCGCCCAAAAATCCTTGGAATTCGACGACTTTGGAGTGGACGGTTCCTTCGCCACCGGGACATGGAAATTTCGAAGTGACACCTACGGTTTATCATGGGCCGTACGAATACAGCGTTCCGGGCATGCAGCAGGATTTTCTCCCGCAGAATCAGCCAGCGCCTGACACCGCCCAACTGACAGTACATTGATGTCCGCTTACGATCTACCGAAGCGTCTTCTGCACTGGTTTGCGATCGTCTCGGCCCTAAGCGTACTGGTACTGATCTGTAGCGGTGGACTGGTGACGAGCCACGAGGCCGGTATGGCCGTACCGGATTGGCCGAATAGCTTCGGTTACAACATGTTTCTCTTTCCAATCTCCCGTTGGGTGGGAGGAGCCTTCTTCGAACATACCCATCGCTTGATCGCCAGCTTGGTCGGACTGCTTACCGTGGGTCTTTGTATAGCGACATGGCTGATCGAGGATCGACGTTGGGTGAAATGGCTCTCGAGCCTTGCCGTATTAGCGGTTGTTCTCCAGGGAGTGCTCGGCGGTTTAAGAGTCACCGAAAACAACGCGCTGCTCGGGCTTTTCCACGGCTGCCTGGCTCAAAGTTTTCTGGCCCTAATGGCCACTCTCGCCCTGGCTACCTCTCCGTTCTGGAGGCGTCTCGCGATGGCAGAATTCGGGACCGAAATGGGGCTGCTGCGTAGTTGGTCCGTGGCCGTGACCATCATGATATTCGCTCAACTTGTCCTCGGAGCCGGTATGCGCCATTCTCACGCGGGTCTGTCGATACCCGATTTCCCTACCACCTACGGAGCTTGGTTGCCGCCACTCGATCCTAGTGCAATTGCAAAAATAAATGAGGCGCGCGGAGCGGCCGGAGAACGGTTCACCTCGGCTAGTCTGATCCTGCTTCAATACGCACATCGGGTTTGGGCCTGTTTCATCGCGCTGGCGGTGGTTTGGGTCGGTGTGAAGCTGGCTCGTTCAGCCTTTTTACCGAAACCGATTCGAGTCGGTGCTGCCTCTTGGATATTCCTGGTCTTCGCCCAGATAGCCCTCGGCGCCTGGACGGTTTTAAGCAACAAGGCGGCTGATATTGCCACCTCGCATGTCTTGGCCGGTGCGCTCTTACTCGTAGTTGGTGTGCTCTTGAGTGTCTCTCTTTCCCGAATTCTAGCTTGCAACAGCCACGGGACAGCGAGAGGTTCGCGAGTTTATCCGATTGAGATAAAGGCATGAATTCCGTTTCCGAACAAACGCCAACTCGTCTAGCGAAACAGGAATCGAAAGCTTCGGCTCGCCGGTTTTTGGCCGACATCGCTGAGCTGGTAAAGGTGCGCCTGACTTTACTGGTCCTGATGACGACCTTGGTCGGATTTCTCTTCGGTTGGCGAGGAAATCTGGACCTGCTCTACCTTTTTCACGCGCTCTGCGGGACATTTCTTGCGGCCGCGGGTGCCGCCGCGCTCAACCAAGTGTTTGAAGCGGATTACGATCTACGGATGCGTCGGACCAGAAACCGGCCGATTCCCGCTCGACGCTTGTCGCGCGACGAAGGGCTGATTATCGGATTACTGGGTTGTGTGGCAGGCGTAATCTATTTGAGCTTGGCGACTAACCTCTTGGCTGGCCTCCTCACCGCACTGACGATCGGTACCTATCTTTTTGCCTACACTCCACTCAAACGAGTAACGACCCTGAACACGGTTGTCGGCGCGATTCCAGGTGCGCTACCTCCGATGATCGGGTGGGCGGCGGCTCGGGGACAGCTTGATTTTGAGGCTTGGATCCTGTTCGCGATTTTGTTCCTTTGGCAGATGCCTCACTTTCTGGCCATCGCTTGGCTCTACCGCAAAGACTATCGAGACGCCGGATTCGTGATGTTAAGCGGATCCGACCCGGATTGCCGGTTGACCGGGCGGCTAGCGCTTTTTTACACGATGGCGTTGGTCTCTGTCAGTCTTTTGCCTTTCGTGCTGCGACTCACTTCCTTTTGGTATGTTCTGGTCGCTCTAATCAGCGGAATCGGATTTTTCCTGGCCGCTCTTGCGTTCGCATTAGCCGGAACCGAGAAAGCTGCGCGCCGTTTGTTCCTGGTCTCGATTATTTACTTGCCCTTAACGCTCGGCGCATTGGTGTTGGCTCGGGTCTGATGGATGAAGAACTGAAGAGGAAGAACCGACGGTTGCTGATTGTTCTCGCTTGCTTCGCCGTATTACTTTGCCTGCTCGTGATACTTTGGAAATTATCTATCTATAAAGTCTTCTCATGAATTCTTCTGCCTTGACCATGGATGCGGTTCCCAAAGCCGGCCCGAACGTAGTCCGTTTCGGGATGCTCACGTTTCTCGCTTCGGAGGCGATGCTGTTTGCCGGCCTGATCTGTGGGTACATGGTCCTAAGGTCTGGCGCCGGTGCTGGCTGGCAATTGCCAGAAGCCCTGAAAAGCGGCCCAACCTTAATCAAGACTTCGATTGCGACGGCTTTACTGCTGGGCAGCAGTGTTACTTTGCACTTCAGCGAGTCACGCCTGATCAAGCAATCTGGGGGAAAGCTCCTGTTGTTGGCCACCGTATTGCTCGGATCGCTGTTCTTAGCCAACCAAGCCGACGAATGGAGGAATCTGTTCCACGAGGGTTTTTGGTTCAATACGGCCGGGATTATGGGATCGAGTTTCTTTGTGCTCACTGGATTCCACGGAATGCACGTTTTCATCGGCGTACTTCTTCTAATTGCTACGCTGATTCGCGCTCTCTCGGGTAAGGTCACTTCCTCGCGACATGGTTTTCTGGAATGCGTCGGACTCTATTGGCATTTCGTCGACGTGGTCTGGGTTTTCTTGTTTACGATCTTGTACATTCTTTGAGGAAGCCTTCTGCTTAACACCAATGCCCCTCCCTTGCCACGGATCGATTGGCACTTTGAATAGACGCGCTCGGTGAAGCGACGGTTCTTGATCACCTTTTGTCTGGCGGTAGTTGCTGCCGCCTTGGTCGTGCTGGGCTATTTATCCTGGAACGCCTCCATCCGGAGAGATCGAGCGGACCTCCCGCGCTTCGGAATGGCGCCGGAGTTCAGTCTCAAGGATCAAAACGGATCGCCGGTGGGGAAGGATCAATTGCGTGGCAAGACCTGGGTCGCCGATTTTTTCGATCCGGCCGCGCCTGGTTTAAATGCCTTACTCGGCAGCCGATTTGCTGAACTGGACCAAAATTTTCAAAAAGGGGAGCAGCTTACGCTTGTCTCGTTTGTAATTCCCAGTGGGGATCAGAATGGATTAGCGGATCTTTCCCGGCGCTTTCTCGCTTCATCTCATTGGCATTTTCTCGCTGGAACGGTGGACGAAATTCGCGACGTTCAGGATCGCTGGAACCTGATTGTCTCGGCCCAACCTGGTGGAGGCGCGGCATCTCGATCCTTCTTCTTGGTCGATTCTGAAGGAATGATTCGCGGTGTATACGACGGCCGTTTACCCGAGACTGTGCAACGGGTGCTCGAAGATATCGGAACCCTCTTGCGCACCGGCGCCAAGTAGCGCAAGGTTTACTTCATGCGACGCGTGTTCTTCTCGGTTTTAACCTTGCTACTCGCGGCGATCCCCTCTGCTCTCGCCTGCGAGGGTTGTAAGGAGCCGACGAGCGTCGCTGGCAGTGGCGGAGTCGATGGCATCAGCGCCGGATTTTCGGCTAGCGTGATATTTATGCTGGCGATCATTGGCTCTCTGATCGGCGGATTTATCTGGATGATCGCTCGGAGCTGTAAGCAACTCGAGAGCGCTCATCGCGAGGCAGCTGCGATTTCGGACTGAGTGTTTGGAGTTTTTCGATCTTTTAACCGCTCAGTGGTTGTGTCGCGCAAGGAACAACTCGCTAAGGCGCTTTCCGTTTGTGGGCATCCATTTATTTTCTCACCAGTAATCGCGTTGCTAGCCGGCTGTTGGTTCCTCGGTCCCATCGAAGCAGTGATCGGTTTAGCGACGGTGCTTCTTTTTTGTTTATTGCCCGCGTCACTTTATATCTTGCGCAAGGTGCGCGTGGGTCAATGGAGCGACCTCGACGTCTCTGCGCGCAAAGACCGTCCTCAACTATTCGTTGTCGGGTTAGGGTGCCTGTTTGTCACTGTCCTGGTCCTCGTGCTGACGCAGCAACCGATGGTGTACGCCCGCGGTTGTCTCGCCGCCATGTTGCTCGTTTCGACAGGTTGGCTGCTGAATCGGTGGCTTAAACCTTCCATGCATGCGGGCTTCGCCATGATGACGGCTAGCGCACTCTGGTTAGTGAGCGCGCGCTTAGCGATCCTGGCAATGCTCTTCGCCATAGCCGTCGGTTGGTCCAGAGTCGCTCTGCGCCGGCATACAGTGTTCGAAGTCTGCGTTGGACTTGCGCTAGGTGTTTTGGTCGCACGATTGCTGTTGTTTTAAAGGGAGGCGTTAGGGATTGTTCTGGGCCCCCGATCGGTAGGGCGAAAGCCTGGTACGGTATCAGCCGTACCGGCTTGAGCCGTTGTGACCGTACCCAAGGTGCTGTCGATGGCCGAAGACTCATCACCCATGCAAGGAAGACCAATCAGGGGCCATTCCAACAATGGCTCAAACCCGGCGCGGACGGCGCAACAAACATGGCAACGTTTCCAGCGCGCCGAGGTTTTCGCCCTACCAATGATCGGTAGGGCGAAAGCCTGATACCGTCTCAGCGGGATCGGCTTGAGCCGTTGTGGCTGTACCCAAGGTGCTGTCGACGGCCGAAGACTCATCACCCATGCAAGGAAGACCAATCAGGGGCCCATTCCGACAATGGCTCAAACCCGGCGCGGACGGCGCAACAAACATGGCAACGTTTCCAGCGCGCCGAGGTTTTCGCCCTACCAATGATCGGTAGGGCGAAAGCCTGGTACGGTATCAGCCGTACCGGCTTGAGCCGTTCGTGCCCATCCGACTGAGGAACCGAGGAAAAAGACGCAACACAGATTGATGCAACGGGCGGCTCAAACCCGGCGCGACCCAGGCGAAAGAAATCGAAACGTTTCCGGCGCGCCGAGGTTTTCGCCCTACCAGTCAGGGATGTATCGAGGCCCAAGACAAGAGACGCGCTTTCGCCACGGCCCACTCTTTGGTTGCAAAAACTTGGCACACTATTAGTTATTCTAATAGCCGCTCCTGGCCGGGGCGGGTGCACTTGTCCGTGTCCTATTAATCCTTTAGTTTCGGCGATTTTGACAATTAGTGTTATCTGCAGATTTAGCTCGTCTGGATCAGCAGTGGCCGTCGCCTCCAAAGATTCTCGTGCAGCGAAAGAGCACAGGAACGTTTTTCGATGACACTTTGAGGAATTTGAAGCAACGGTACGAAGTGAAGATGCTAGGTAAAAACCAGCAGTGATGATACCGCGCCGTTTCGGTGAACCCCGACCCTCCCACCCGCGGGAAGTCAGATTGGATGAACTTTGGTTTCTGCGACCTGAAGCTCTCCTCCTCCCGATCGTGCTCATGTTTTCCTCGTGTGACCAGGAGAAGATTGCCGTCTACCGTATCCCAAAAGAGTCCGTGGCGCTGGAAACCACCGCCGGCGGCTCGTTGGCGCCTGCACCGCCGTCGGAGCTCCCGAAATGGACGGTGCCGGCCGACTGGAAAGAAAAACCGCTGAGTGAGATGCGACTGGCCAGTTTTAAAGCGGAAGGAACAAATGGCGAGTCAGCAGATATATCGATCAGCTCCTTTCCCGGTGATGCTGGCGGACTGGAATCCAACGTCAATCGGTGGAGGGGCCAGGTTCATCAAGCTGCTCTGGATCCGGACTCACTGGCCAAGACCTTCGAGCGAACGACTATCGATGGCGTGCCTGTCGTCTTGGTCGACGTGCAAACGCCGGAAGGCGCCGAAAAACCAGATCGGGTTCTCGGCGCGGTTCTTCGGACCGCCGACCGTACTTGGTTCATCAAGATGACTGGACCACCGGCTGTCCTAGGGGCGCAGGCCAATAATTTTAAGCAATTTGTAGGCTCTTTCCGATTCTCAAACCAATCGGAAACGAGTGATAGCTCTGTTGGCTCAGGAAAAGCAAAATCGACTAATGATAAGTAGCCTCGTTCGATTTTTGAAGCCACTAGCCTCGCTGAAGCTGACGATCGTTTGCCTCGCCTGTGCGATGATCCTTATCTTTTTCGGCACACTTGACCAGGTGCAGATCGGCGTCTATGAGGCTCAGCTCCGCTACTTCAAAAGCTTCTTTTTGTATTTCGCGCTGCCGGGGAGCCAAGTGAAGATTCCATGGTTTCCGGGCGGTTACACACTCGGCGGCATCCTTTTGGTGAATTTGGTCGCTGCGCATGTTTCCCGGTTTAGGCTTTCGTGGAAGAAGGTCGGTATTTTGATTCTGCACTCGGGCCTGATTCTGTTGCTTGTGGGTCAGCTGCTGACCAGCGTGTTCGAAGTGGAGAGCCAGGTCCAACTCGACCAGGGTCAAACTAAGAACTATTCCGAAAGTCCATATTTCGACGAATTGGCGATTATTGATAGATCGGGCGCCAACGCCGATGAAGTCATCTCCGTTCCCACGGTAAAGCTGGCGAAAGGACGAACGATGGCGCTGCCGATGGATGGCCTGACCCTCCAGGTCAATGATTTCTATGAAAACGCGGCACTGGTTGCTCCAAACCAATTACCTGCAGAAAAGTATCCTCATCTGCGGCTCGGTCCGATGGCGGTCGCGGTGGCGATTCCCAAGACCTATAAACAGGATGAGCGTAATCAGCCGGCCGCGTCTGTGAGTTTACTCAAGAACGGGCAGGAAATTGGTTCGTGGAATCTGACTAGCGGCCTTCCTCAACCGGTACAATTCAAGGTCGAATCCAAGGCTTTTGAAATCGTGCTCCGCCCAAAGCGCTATTACCGGCCGTTTTCGATAACCTTGGAGGAATTTCGGCATGATCGCTATGCCGGCACCGAGATTGCCAAGAATTTTTCCAGCAAGATTCGTTTGGTCGATCCGGGTGCCCACGAGAATCGCGAGGCGCTGGTTTTCATGAACCATCCGTTGCGGTATGCCGGTCTGACATTTTATCAGGCTGGATTTGGCAACAATGACCATACCACCATTCTCCAGGTTATGAAAAACCCGAGCTGGCTTGTTCCCTACATATCCTGCGGAATGATGGCAACGGGTCTTGTCATCCAGTTTGGGATGCACCTGATCAGCTTTGTTCGACGGCGCGTGATCTCATGAAAAAAATCACTCCCTGGATCATCAGTGTCGTTTTTTTTGGTTGGGCTCTCTCCCATATGCTTCCGAGAAAGCCTGCTCCTGGCTTTGACGTCACTGGCTTCGGCAAATTGCCCGTATTGGTTGGGGGACGTGTGATGCCTCTGGACACTTTGGCGCGTGTTTCGCTCTCACAAATGAACCATCACGGAATTGATGGTACCGCCAACAATGAAAGCTCCGCGCAGGTTGCGTCCCAGAGCCAATGGCTTCTAGACGTTTTCATGATGCCGGAGCATGCGGATACTACCAAGGTGTTCGAAGTCACGAACCCAGATATCCTTGATCTCTTTGGCTGGCAAAAAGCTGGCAACTATTCATTCAAGGAACTGCAGCCGTTTTTTGGGCAGATCGAACAACAGGCGAACTCGGCCGAGCAGATCGAATCGGAAGTAAGGAACGCGTTCCAGCGCGGAATCGTCAAGTTACGCGGTGTATTGCGGCTTTACCTGCAGCTAAAGAACACTATCCAGGCCGAAGACTCGCCGGACTTCGGAAAGGAAATACAAATATTCCAGCAGATTATTGCACCAGGACTGCAGGCCGTCCGAGACCGCGACGCCGGAAAATCGTACGACCAGCAAGCTTTCGAACGCATCCTGCTCTTCACCCAACGTTATCAGAACCTGACCCAGGCAAAGTATGCATTTGTGATTCCCGATCCGAAAGGAAAGACGGAAAACGAACGTTGGTTTCCAATTTCCGAAGCATTGCTTGGGTCAATTGGAACGGGCGAGGTCTCCTATCCTGTTATTGCTTATGGTCGATTGATCTCCGGCTATCGTAACGGGGATGTTGCCGGTTTTAATCAGACTCTGTCGGAGTACCAGCATTTCCTGCAACAGCACGTTCCGCATGAACTGCGACGACCGACCCTGGAGTACCATTTCAACAGCGCTCAGCCGTTTTACCAGGCACTGGTTCTTTATTTATTGGTCTTTGTGCTGGCGCTGCTGTCCTGGCTGTTCTGGCCAAAGACGCTTAGCCGAGCCGCCTTGCTTCTACTCGGTTTTACGTTTCTGATTCATACCGTTGGCCTGATCGCCCGAATGTATATTCAAGCCCGGCCGCCGGTAACCAACCTTTATAGTTCTGCGATTTTTGTCGGTTGGGCCTCAGTCCTCTTCTGCCTGATCCTGGAACGATTCTACCGCAACGGTATCGGGAGTGTTTGCGGTTCCATCGTGGGATTCGTTACACTGTTGATCGCGCAGAATCTTCAGTTCGACGGCGACACGATGGAAATGCTCCGAGCGGTGCTTGATACCAACGCTTGGCTGGCAACCCACGTGGTAGGTGAGGCCCTCGGCTATTCGGCTGTCTTCCTAGCTGGCATCATTGGAATCATTTACATCATCCGAGGTGTCTTCACGACCTCGTTTGAGGAAACGACGGCGAAGTCGATGGGTCGCATGATCTACGGAGTGGTTTGCTTTGCTACACTCTTTAGTTTGGTTGCGACCGTTCTGGGCGGGATTTGGGCGGACCAATCTTGGGGCCGGTTTTGGGGCTGGGATCCGAAAGAAAACGGCGCTTTGTTGGTCGTGCTCTGGAACGCGATTATTTTGCACGCGCGCTGGGGCGGTTTTGCCCGAGAGCGGGGGGTAGCGGTCTTGGCTGTGTTCGGGAACGTGATTGGAAGTCTTTCCTGGTTCGGCGTAAACATGCTTGGCGTCGGTTTGCATTCGTATGGCTTCATGGATCAGGCATTCGGACCTTTACTGGCGTTTGTTGGCAGCCAGGTTGCGATCATGGCCATCGGCCTATTGCCGCAACGTTATTGGCGCGGAATTCGGGCTCGGAAGGTAGCCATCTCCAGCGAAGCTGCCACGGAACCGCATGCGGTAACGACGACGCCGTAGATCCTGAATCCAGGAACCGATATCGAGAAGGCCGTGTCGTTCATTGTGCGCGGCGAACTCTGAATGTTTCGTTGAATGCGCGCTTCCCTAAAACCCAAAATCTCAACTTCGGCTTTTTTGGAGACTTATCGACACCATGCCTGTAAAACCGCCCCAACCGGTCTTCCGTCGAGACGAGAGCGTCAGCAAAGGGATGAAGCGTATCGTCGATGAACTGATCGAGAGTGCCATCGCGTATATTGAACAACCGTCCGCGGACCGCGAAGAAGATTTGCACCAGGTTCGGTTGGCGATCAAAAGACTGCGAGCCATCTTGCGACTGCTACGACCGCTCGTCAGCAAGACGTTTTTTAAACGCGAAAACGCTCGTCTTCGCTCCGCCGCGAGGCGCCTCGCCCGACTGCGCGATCTTGCGGTGGCGCGGCGCACGCTTGAACAGGTCACGGACAAGCTCGCGAGCCATTTACAGCACGCTCAAATCCAGGAAGTCTTTGAATCCTTTCTCGCTCAAACCCCTGCATCGTCTCATTACGATAAGGACCGTGAAATGGCTCTCCAATTGGCTGCGAAAGCCCTTGCGGAAATGCGTCAAGCTTTTCACTCTCTGGCTTTGCCCGATCATGGTTGGAAAACAATCGAACCGGGTTTGAAGAAACTCTATCGCCAGAATCGAGTCTGGATGATGCGCGCCTCATCCAGCAATAAAGCCGAGGATTTTCACGGATGGCGAAAGCGGGTGAAATACTACTTCTATCTACTGAAGATGCTTACAACGATCTGGCCCAAGCGACTTGAAAAAACGATAAAATGTCTCGATCGCTTGCAAGACAAGCTGGGTAAAGACCATGATTTGAGTGTCTTGAAAAGCTTCCTGGTGAAACATCCAAGTAACTCAGGGAACAAGACACCGGTGGCCCACGTCATCCGATACCTGGAGAAACGGAGTGGGAAGTTTAGGAAGAAAAGCATGGCTCTGGGCAAGATACTTTATGATGACAAACCCAGCCACTGGATGAAGGCACTTCGGAAAAGGTGGGAGGATTGGCGGTCCTCTCCGAAAGAGCAACTATGAACCGGAGGTTTGCCCCGTTCGGATTCAGCGTGATCGCCTTGGACCGTCTAAAGCAGGGAACGATGATCCGGATCGCTCGCGTCGCCGATGCGTTGAAGGCTGGCTACGACATCAAGGCAGAGATCGCAAAGGGCGGGACGATCACGTTGCGCCACACTCTCTCGACACGCCAAATCGACGTTCTCATGGAGGGTTGCGCAATCAATTGGCACAAACGCTATAGCACCCCTAATGGCCGCTGAACCGTACAACTTTTTGTCGCTAAAAACTCAACCCTAATAAGGAACAAAATTATGACGCAAAAAACCGTGGCGGGAATCTTTGTCGAAACTCTGATCGCGGCAGGCGTGACGCGGATTTACGGTGTTGTGGGCGACTCGCTCAACGGCATTCTGGAGGAGATTCGCCGGAGCAAGAAAATTGAGTGGATTGGCGTGCGTCACGAAGAGACCGGAGCATTTGCCGCTGGCGCCCAAGCCCACTTGACGGGTGAATTGGCGGTTTGCGCCGGAAGTTGCGGACCGGGCAACATGCACCTGATAAACGGACTCTACGACTGCCACCGCAGCCGCGTGCCGGTGCTGGCGCTTGCGGCGCAGATTCCGAGCCAGGAGATCGGCAGCAACTATTTTCAGGAAACTCATCCCGACCAGCTTTTTCGCGATTGTAGCCATTACTGCGAATTGATTTCACAGACGACTCAAGTCCCGCGGGTGCTCGAGATCGCCATCCAAAGTGCATTAACGAATAAGGGTGTGGCCGTGGTGGCGATTCCGGGCGATATCGCTCTCAAAGAGGCAAAGTACCGCAAGCCGAGCGCCTCCATCAAGGCGTGCCATCCCGAGGTGAGCCCTTCGGAGGACGAGGTCAAGCAGCTGGCCGCCGTTCTGAGCTTAGGTAAGGCGGTTACGATCCTGGGCGGTGCTGGGTGTGCCGGAGCTCACGCCGAACTGATGCAATTGGCCGGCAAACTCAAATCACCCATCGTCTCGGCCTTACGCGGTCGGGAACACATCCAGTACGACAATCCCTACGATGTGGGACTGACCGGCCTGATCGGTTTTGCCTCCGGCTACCACGCGATTATGCAGGCCGACACGCTGCTGATGCTTGGTACGGATTTTCCTTACACCCAGTTTTATCCTGAGAAGGCAACCATCATTCAAGTCGATCGCCGCGGTGAGAACCTCGGACGCCGTACGCGGCTCGACCTCGGGATAATCGGCGACGTGAAAGCGACGCTCAGGGCCCTGGTGCCGCTTCTCGATGAGAAAAAAGATGACACCCACCTGAAACGGCTAATCCGCCATTATCAGGATACGCGAAAGGGACTGGATGAGCTTGCGGTGGGGCATCCGGGACGCAAACCAATGCATCCGCAGTACGTCGCGAAAATTGTGGACGAGGTTGCCGCCGACGATGCGATCTTTTCCTGCGATGTCGGCACGCCCACAGTCTGGGCCGCCCGCTACCTCACCATGAACGGCAAGCGACGTCTATTGGGTTCGTTCAACCACGGATCTATGGCTAATGCCATGCCCCAGGCCATTGGCGCGCAGCTCACGTTCCCCGGCCGCCAAGTTGTCTCCTTTTCCGGTGACGGCGGATTGTCCATGCTGATGGGCGACCTGCTGTCGCTGCATCAGCACAAGCTGCCGGTGAAGATTATTGTTTTTAGTAATAGCGCACTGGCCTTTGTCGAATTGGAAATGTTGGCTGCGGGCATTCTTGGAGAGGGAACCGAGCTGGTGAATCCAGACTTTGTCGCGCTGGCCCGTTCGGCTGGCATGTTCGGTGTGCGGGTAGAAGATCCGGCCGATTTGAAGAAAGCTGTGATCGAAGCGTTTCAGCACGACGGACCGGCGTTGGTCGAGGCAGTGGTCAACCGGACAGAGCTTTCCATGCCCCCGACGATTAAGATTGATCAGGCGGTCGGGTTCAACCTCTGGGCGCTCAAAGCGGTGCTCAATGGCCGTGGCGACGAGCTAATCGACCTGGCGGTAAGCAATCTGATTCGATAAGCAGCGGATCGAGTCTACTGAAATGGCGCCTCCGTGTATGCAATGACGAAAGGGGCGGTTGACACCTTAACACGTGGCCTTGCTCGGGAGGTCCTCTCCGAAGTGCAACTATGAACCGGGGATTTTCGAGTCCTCATAAGGCATCACCGTGTGAGACCGAATTGGGGACAGAGTCACACAGCGGCCTTAGGTTGACGCGTGTGGCCAGCCGCGGGACTGGGAAGAGAAGCAAGGAGGGTCCCGTCCCGGAAGGGACATCGTGATAGTCGCCCAGCAATTTATTGCTGGGTAGATGGTATAAAGGGGGTGCCGTCCCGGGAGGGACGATCGAAACGTTGAGGTAATGGTTTCCAATGCGACCTCACGAGCGCAGAGGTGAATCGATCGTCCCTGTCGGGACGGACCCGTCTTAACCCTATCCCAGCAATGAATTGCTGGGCTACTTTCGCAGTGTCCCTTGCGGGACAGATCTCTTGACGTGCGCGCACAGCACTTAGCTTCTCACAAAGTGTCAGCACGGTGATGCCCACTGTGAAAAACATCCGCGCAGCCGGATTCACCGAGCGGTGTCTATCTCGGCTTCCAACCGGTTTGACTGAATGATCCTTTTTCGTTTTGATGCCTTTCTTCCTAAATTACATGGCGGTAAAACCCAAGATTCTCGTCGTTGGCAGCTCGAATACCGATCTGGTTGTATTCTGTGACCGATTGCCGCAACCCGGAGAAACGGTTCTCGGCGGAGAATTCAAGATGTTCGGCGGCGGGAAAGGCGCAAACCAGGCAGTTGCTGCCGCACGCGCCGGCGGACAAGTGACTTTTCTAGGCGCTTTCGGTGCTGACGCGTTTGGGTCCGCGGCTCGGGACCGTCTAATCAAAGAAGGGATCAACCTCGACTATTTTCAGTGTGTCCAGAACGCGCCAAGCGGTATCGCGCTGATCCTGGTCGATGGAGTAACCCGAGAGAACCTCATCGCGGTAGCAAAATCAGCGAATGAAGCCGTCGATTCGGCGATGGTTTCCGCGGCCCGGGAAGCTTTCACCCGCGCGGATGTGGTCGTATCTCAACTTGAGATTAGAGACGGAGCGATTGAAGCAACGGCTCGACTGTGCCAGGAGCTCAATCGCCGCTTCATTTTGAATCCGGCGCCAACGCGGACCCTCCCGAAGCAGGTTTATGAGAGTTTGCACTCGATTATCGTGAACGAACATGAGGCTCGAGATCTAAGCGGTGAATCCTCAATTCAAGAAGCAATTGACTGGTTCCTGAGCCAGGGCTGCAAGAACGTTGTAGTGACACTAGGATCGGAGGGTGCGACGTTTTCGACTGGAAGCGCGAGTACTCACGTTACTGCTCCCGTGGTTGAGCCGATTGATACGACCGGCGCCGGAGACTGTTTCGTCGGTTGGTTTAGCGCAGGGCTAGCCGAAGGATTGAGTGTCGAGCAGGCAGTGCGACGCGCCTGCCAAGCTGCGGCACTAAAAGTAACCAAAGCCGGCGCCCAAGACGGAATGCCTTACCGGGCGGAAGTAGTTCTGGAATGAGACCTTCGTCCTCGTGCTCGTCGTCGTCCTCGAAATGCTGTTCCCGCATTTGCGAGGACCCCAACACCAGCTTTATTCGCGCGAAAATAATTTTAGCGGTTTCGCGGCAAGCGTTTGTCGACCGGTCAGAGGTGTTGCTCCGATGATTAGCCCGACTTTGCCCGTCTCTTCGGCAGGCTAACTTGTCGCCGTTATTTCGAAGACCTGTTCACGAAGGCATGGGTTCAGAGCTCTCGTCATAGCTCTGTTGAGCCTTAGCGTCGGCTAGCATTTGCTCGATGGTTGCAACGAGAGGCTCCGGTTTGGCGATACCGGAGAAAACAACTCGGTCCCCGATCTGACTTTCCAGCACGAAGGTGGGTCGTTGGGGCGCTTGCAAAGCGTGGAATTCCGCAGTTGTGCCGCGAATTTGCCGCTCGATTTCGGGGCTGGCGGCACGATCGCTGAGCAATTTAGGGTCCAGTCCCGGAACGGCGGCCACAGCGATTGCGATTGACTCTGCAAGTTGGGAAGTCGGCCGGCCATGGATCAAACCAGCCTCCGCGATTGCTAATCGGATCCGGTCATCGCTCCGACCAATCCCGAAGTCTATCGCCGCTTCCGTCACTAGATTGGGTGCGAGATATTCTTCCAACTTTGGATCGTACCAAGCCGACTGGATAGAATGATCCGCTCCCATGATCGTCCTGCTTCGTCGGTAAAACCACTCGAGTTGTGGCTGAGACTTAGGCATGACATCGGCATTCATAAGCGAAATCTTCCACTGGAAATGGGCGCTATGGCCGTACCGGTTTTTCAGCAAGGCCCAACCCGGTTCCGACCAGTGACACCAGGACGACACCACATCGAGGTAATAAGTGATCTTTAGGAGCATGTATCCAGGTACTCGACCATTTGTTTAGCGCAATAAGCGGTTGGAGAACCGCGTGTGAGCCCATCGGGAAATCGGGCTTCGGCCAAGGTATGGGGAGCATTTGATCAAAAAGTTACAGCTTGGTGGGATTGGCTGAAATTACTCAGCCATAATCCATGTCAACGAAACGGTCGAACGGGAGAGTTTCGGAGGTTGGAATACCATCTCGGGATAATGGCACAACTGATGCTCAGCAGTTGCCGATATCAAATCGCGAAATAATCAGAGCGATTTTGTCCGCGACACACATGAAAAGAAATTTGTTCCTCCAAGCTACTTTGCTTTCCGGCACGTGGTTCCTAACCACGCATCCTCTGTTGGCCCAAAGCACGACCGAACCGATTAAAGTAGGTATTTTACACTCTCTATCGGGTACGATGGCGATTTCCGAGACCTCGCTCAAAGACGTCGCTCTGATGACGATCGAGGAGATCAACAATGCAGGCGGAGTTGCCGGGCGCAAGATCGAGCCGATCGTAGTGGACCCAGCTTCTAATTGGCCGCTGTTCGCCGAGAAAGCCCGCCAGCTCATCAGTCAAGACAAGGTAGTCGCCGTCTTTGGATGTTGGACTTCGGTTTCGCGCAAATCGGTGCTTCCAGTGTTTGAGGAACTGAACGGTCTCCTTTTCTATCCCGTTCAGTATGAGGGCGAGGAAATGTCGCGAAACGTTTTTTACACTGGCGCCGCGCCCAATCAGCAAGCGATTCCGGCTGTCGAATATTTAATGCGTAAGGAAGGGGGCGGTGCGAAACGGTTCTTTCTGCTCGGGACTGACTACGTTTATCCCCGTACGACCAACAAGATTCTGCGAGCGTTCTTGCATTCCAAAGGGGTGCAGGATTCGGACATAACCGAGGTCTATACCCCATTTGAGCACAACGATTATCAAACGATCGTCAATGACATCAAAAAATTCGCTCAGGCTGGAAAGACCGCAGTGATTTCGACCATCAACGGAGACTCAAATGTGCCCTTCTATAAGGAGTTGGCCAATCAGGGATTGAAGGCAACGGATGTTCCGGTCGTCGCGTTTTCGGTCGGCGAAGAAGAGCTACGTGGGATCGATACCAAACCGTTAGTTGGACATTTGGCGGCCTGGAATTATTTCATGTCGCTCAAGAATGCCCAGAATGACGCCTTTAAGAAGGAGTGGGCTGCCTATGTCGCTGCCCATGGTCTCCCGGGCGGTGACAAACGGGTGACTAACGATCCGATGGAAGCGACCTATGTGGGCATTCACATGTGGAAACAAGCTGTGGAAAAGGCTGGGAGCACGGACGTCGATAAGGTGCGTGATGCGATGATAGGCCAAACCTTTAAAGCGCCGTGCGGCTTTGTCCTGGAGATGGATGCGAACCATCACCTCCACAAGCCGGTGATGATTGGAGAGGTCCGCCCTGATGGTCAATTCAGCGTTGTCTGGAAAACGAAAGAACCGATTCGGGCTCAACCCTGGAGCCCGTTTATCCCAGGGAATGAAAGCAAGCCAGACAAAGTCGCCACTGGTAAAGAACTCCCGAATCTACTCGATTTGAGCAGATTGGCGGTGTCTGCCCGTTAGGATTCTGGCGGACATACCCTCCTTATGGATCGACGGTTTTTCTGCTTATTGGCAGCCGGTTGCTGGCTGTCCGTCAGCGGCATTGCGTCGGCCCTTACGCCGGAACAGGTCAAACCTCTGGCTGAAGACGATTTCGAGGCGAAGGCCCAAGCGTTGGACCAAATCGTCGCTGCAGACGACGAAGCCGCCAAAAGGATTCTGGAAGCGCTACGGGATGAGCGGCTCTACGCAAACAATGCCGGTCAACTCGTGATCCAAGATGGCGACTCTTATCACGACGCGCTCACGGGGGCGCAGAGCGAGAGCAAATCGGATGATCTGCAAACAATCGATTTGAGTAATGTTTTACGCGAGAAGGTAGTGAAAGGATTGGCCGGTTTGCAGCTGACATCACCGGATCGATCGGTTCGAGCGCAAGCAGTTCAAAAACTGTTGGGCGGCAGCGACCCGGCCCTGAAACCGCTGATTGAAAAAACCAGAAACCAAGAAACCGACCCTGCGTTACGTGCTCAGCTGGATCAGCTCTGGGCTTCGACCATGCTGCGTGACCCGGATCCGCAGCGGCGCAAAGAAGCGGTTGCGGTAATAGAGCAGCGTCACGACCCGCAGATGCGGCTAGTCCTCGCGCCGCTGCTGGCCAAACAGAACGACGGTAGCTTCGTCGAAACCGATCCGACAGTTCGCAAAAAGGTCGAGGAAGTTCTCGCCAGTCTCGAGCTGGAAGAAACAGAGATCCAATTTGTCGGAACGTTGTTTGCCGGCGTTAGCCTCGGGAGCATATTGCTGTTAGCTGCGCTCGGTTTAGCGATTACCTACGGCCTGATCGGCGTGATCAATATGGCTCACGGTGAGTTTCTCATGATCGGCGCCTACGCCACTTACTGTGTCCAGAATCTGTTCATAAGCTATTGGCCCGGAGCGTTCGACTGGTATCTGCTCGCCGCTGTTCCGGCCTCCTTTTTGGCAGCTGCAATCGTGGGCCTCGTGCTGGAGCGGTCCGTTATCAGACTGTTGTACGGGCGACCGTTGGAAACGCTTCTCGCTACTTTTGGGATCAGCCTCATTTTGATTGAAGCGGTCCGCACGAAGTTTGGTGCCCAGAATGTGCAAGTTGCCAACCCTCGCTGGATGAGCGGCGGCATCACCGTTCTGCCCGAACTGATTTTGCCTTTTAACCGCATCGTGATCATCGGATTCGCGCTGGTAGTGGTTTTGATTACCTGGGTCGTGATCCAGAAGACGCGACTCGGGTTATACATTCGCGCCGTCACGCAAAACCGCCGAATGGCCGCATGCGTCGGCATCCCGACATGGCAGATCGATTGTTATGCGTTTGCCTTCGGCGCCGGAATTGCGGGGCTCGGCGGATGCGCTCTTTCCCAAATCGGCAACGTCGGACCGGACTTGGGCCAAAGCTATATCATCGATTCATTCATGGCGGTGGTCTTAGGAGGGGTCGGCCAGTTAATTGGCACGATCGTCGGAGCGCTCGGCTTAGGCGTGCTCAGTAAGCTGATTGAACCGTTTTGGGGGGCTGTCCTCGCTAAAATCGCCATTTTGATCTTAATTATTCTCTTCATTCAAAAACGGCCCCAAGGTCTCTTCGCGCTGAAGGGGCGGAGCCTGGAGGTTTGAGATGAGTGTCGCGGTCTCTGAAGCGCCGGCGACTTTCTCGCTGCCTGCCCGTCAGCGGTTGTTTAGTCGAACCGCCTGGATCGCATTTTTTCTGATCGTGGCGGTCGTGCTGCTGACCACACCGATCTGCGCGTTAGCGGTACCGTCGAGTTCGCCTTTTTTTCTGTCTGTCTACGCACTCACCTTGATCGGAAAGATCATGTGCTATGCCTTGGTCGCCCTCGCGCTGGATCTGGTGTGGGGCTACTGCGGTGTGCTGAGTCTGGGGCATGGGCTATTTTTCGCGCTCGGTGGGTACGCCATGGGCATGTACTTGATGCGCTCAATCGGTCTTGATGGCGTCTATCACAGTCCTCTTCCGGATTTCATGGTGTTCTTGGATTGGAAGGCCCTACCCTGGTTCTGGCAGGGAACCGATCACTTTCTTTATGCGTTACTCCTGATCATTCTGGTCCCAGGTGCTGTGGCCTGGCTCTTTGGTTTCTTCACGTTTCGTTCTCGGGTCAAGGGCGTTTACCTCTCGATTATCACCCAGGCAATGACCTTCGCCGCCATGCTGCTCTTTTATCGCAACGAAACCGGCTTCGGTGGCAATAATGGATTTACCGATTTCAAACGCATACTGGGATTTCCAATTGCCGCCCCCGGGACTCGGGTTTCTCTATTTCTGCTGACGTTCCTCGTGCTGGCTGGGAGCTTTGTTCTTTGTCGCTTCCTGGTGAAATCAAAGCTCGGACGAGTGGTTACCGCTATTCGGGATACGGAATCGCGATTGATGTTCCTGGGCTACAATCCGCTTGGTTACAAACTCTTTGTTTGGACCTTATCCGCGGTCATCTGCGGCATCGCGGGCGCTTTATATGTGCCGCAGGTTGGCATCATTAACCCGAGTGAAATGTCTCCGGCCAATTCAATCGAAATGGCAATCTGGGTGGCGGTAGGGGGGCGCGGAACTTTGCTCGGGCCAATCATCGGTGCATTTCTGGTAAATGGAGCAAAGAGCTATCTCACGGAATCGTTTGCCGAATACTGGTTGTTTTTTCTTGGGGCGATCTTCGTGATCGTTCCGATTTACCTGCCGCATGGAGTGATCGGGTTGTTTCAGCGGATGCAGCGAAAATGAAACCAGCTCCAGATTTGATTGGAACATCAGCTAATGGTCCGGTTGCGTCGGATGTAGAAGCGAAGGATGGCGATTCTTCGGCTGCAAGTGCGCGCCGCACGATTCTCTATCTCGAGGGCGTTACCGTAGCCTTCGATGCCATACGAGCTCTTAATGACGTAAACCTGTTGATTTACGAGGGAGAACTCCGGTGCGTCATCGGTCCGAACGGAGCCGGCAAGACGACCATGATGGATGTGATTACCGGAAAAACGAAACCAGACGCCGGTCGAGTGATCCTGGGAAAGGATCTTGATCTACTGCGTCTTGACGAACCGGCGATCGCTTCGGCTGGAGTCGGTCGCAAATTCCAGAAACCTACTGTGTTCGAGCGGCATCCGGTCTGGGAAAACCTTGAATTAGCGATGAATGCCGAGAAAGAATGGTACCGCTCTTTGCATGCGGGGCTCACAAGCGAAACCCGGGATCGGATCGAAGCGACGCTGCACCTGACTGGCTTGATGCCGGTGGCTTTTCGGCCAGCCGGACAGCTCTCTCACGGACAAAAGCAGCGTTTGGAAATTGGGATGTTGCTCATGCAAAAGCCACGCGTCCTTCTGCTCGATGAACCGGCCGCCGGAATGTCCGATCGCGAGACTGAACAGCTCGCTGATTTGATCGAATCGCTGCGATCGACATGCTCAATGGTTGTAGTTGAGCACGACATGGATTTTGTGGCCAGGCTGGCCGGGGAGCGCGGCCGAGTCACTGTTATGGCCGAAGGGCGTGTCCTGGTGGAGGGAACGCTGGAGGAAGTAAAGAAGGATGAAGGTGTAATCGCCTCCTATCTTGGCCGTTGAGGATTTTTCCATGCTCGAAGTTCACTCTCTCAACCAATATTACGGCGGGAGCCACATTCTCCGGCACATCAACGGAAATTTTGAAACGGGGAAGCTCACGGTATTACTTGGCCGGAATGGCGTCGGCAAAACGACCTTACTCCGCTGTCTAATGGGGCTGTTGCCGATCCGGAGTGGCTCGATTTTGTGGCGCGGCAAAACTTTGGAGAAGTTGCCGACCTACCAAAGGGTTGCCAGCGGATTGGCTTACGTTCCCCAGGGTCGCGATATTTTTCCGCGATTGAGTGTCGAAGAAAACTTGCTAACCGGCGCCGCCAGTCGTCCAGGTAAACAAATGATACCTGACTCAATTTTCGAGCTGTTCCCAATCTTGAAAGATATGCGTCGCCGGCGGGGCGGTGATCTTTCCGGCGGGCAACAACAGCAACTGGCGATTGCGCGAGCTTTGATGAGCGAACCGCAATGCTTGCTGTTGGATGAACCGACCGAAGGAATTCAGCCGTCGATCATCCAGGAGATCGGTAGAACGCTCCGAGCCTTGGTCTCTGATCGTGGATTGACCGTTCTGCTAGTCGAACAGTACTACGATTTTGCGCACCAGCTCGCGGACTCCTATGTCGTTATGGAACGAGGAGAAATTGTTGCGACCGGGCTCGGCTCCAATATGGAGCGGGATGGAGTTCGGGAAATGATTGCGGTGTAGAGCACCAAATCGGCAACTCGTGAGGTAGCGCTGACCCGCCTTAAATGGGGAGGGCGCACGTCCTCGTGCGCCGCGGATCGCGAGGATCGGACGTCGCAGAAGCCCACGGTCGTTGAGCGTGATGCATCAAAAGCTATGTCGGACAGGCCGCGATCCCTCCCGGCTTTTGACTTCGATTCACCCTTCGGTGAAACGCGCTAGTCCGGGCTAGAGCAAAATCTTCTCCAAATGATCGAGGCAGATCTTAAATGGGGAGGGCGCACGTCCTCGTGCGCCGCGGATCGCGAGGACGCGATCCCTCCCGGCTTTTGACTTCGAATCAGCCTTGGGTGAAACGCGCTAGTCCGGGCTAGAGCAAAATCTTCTCCAAATGATCGAGACAGATCTGCGACCAAGTTTCCAAGGACTCTCGCTCAGTTTGCAGTTCGCCTGGTGTCAGAAATCCCACTTCGGTGATCGCGCTCTCCCGTTTGGTTGCTTCCTGAGCCGAAAGTTCAACGACATGAACGACTCCGAGGTGGACTCGACCTACCTCCGTGGAATCGTCATTGATCAACCCTACGATCCGGTGCGATCGAGGATTCGGGATTTGAATCTCTTCATCGATTTCGCGTTGTACGCCCACTAGATAAGCCGCGCGATCCAAGGCAAAAAGGCCTTCGTCCTGATCATTCATGTGGCCGCCGATTCCGATTGATCCCTTGGAAACGAGGCGTTTTTCTCCAGAGGCTTTGCCGCGTTTATACCGGAGGATCTTTCCTTGGGCGCGGATCAGCGCATAGGGGATAATCTGTTTGAGACTCGGATCGTTCTCAGCCGCGGACCGCGGCGCAAAAAAATTGTTCTCCCGGGCCAGGATGCTTGGTAGATAGCGATCAACGTCAGCAGTGAAGCCCTGAAAAATTCCGAGCGATTCGAGGAGAGTTCGCCGGATGACTAATATCATTTCCTCTTTCATGATTTCTTCTTAGTTACTGCTTAGCTGGGCCCGCTCGGTGCTTTAGGATCGCGCCCTTCGTCCAATCGAATTTTATCGATCATTCTGGCAAAGAAAAACAGTTCTTCAGTTTTTACGTAAGGGCTGCGCAGGTTCTCGCCCCTCATGTCGCTAGTTTAGTGGAGCTCGCCAGCGTAGAGCGACGCTAAATTCAGAAATAATCTGTCTCCAAAAAAGATTGGCGGTATCGGAGAGAGGTTGCGAATGTGTCACAATTTTATGGAGAAGCGGCTGCGTCATTTTGCCAGCGACAACAATGCAGGCATTTATCCGGAGGTTCTGGAATTCCTCCAGGAAATAAACGAAGGGCACGTGACTGGTTATGGCGACGATCCTTTTACCCAACAAGCCCAACAGGCGATCTGCGATCTCTTCGAAAAAGAATGTGCCGTGTTCTTCGTTTCCAATGGCACTACGGCCAATTGTTTGGCCCTCAGTGCCGTCGTGCGGAGCTATCACGGAGTCATCGTCCATGAGCATTCACACCTTGAGACAGATGAGTGCAATGCGTTAGGCCACTTTATACCGGGAGCCAAGACGATCGTAGTCAGCGGGGAGGAGGGCAAGCTGAGTCCGAACGACATCCGACGGGTCGTCGGTTTGCAGCGTGAGGTCCACGGATCAAAGCCGAGAGCGGTTTCGCTGACGAACGCGACAGAGCTGGGAACGATATACCGACCAGGAGAGATCCAGGAGATCAGCGAGGTAGCGAAATCGCTTGGTCTGTTCCTCCAGATCGATGGTGCACGATTTGCGAACGCGGTGGTTTCAGCCGGTTGCTCTCCGGCGGATTTAACCTGGCGATCTGGCGTCGATGCAGTGAGCTTTGGTGGTACGAAGAACGGCCTCGGCTTAGGTGAGGCAATCGTTTTTTTTGAGCCGAGTCTTCCGGAAGATTTCGCTTATCGCATGAAACAAAGCGGACAATTGGCTTCGAAGATGCGGTTTTTTTCGGCACCTTGGTTGGCTTTTCTAAAGGAGGGGCTGTGGCTGGAACGAGCCAAACACGCCAATCAGATGGCAAAAAAGCTAGCTGAGAAATTGCAGCCGTTGCCCGAAATCAGCATCCTTTTCCCCGTTGAGGCAAACGCTGTGTTTACGAAGATTCCACAACCCGCGATCGACGCGATGCATAGACTCGGGTGGCGTTTTTATACTGACGTAGGACCTGGTGGAGGTGCGCGGTTGATGTGTTCTTGGGATACAACCCCCGGAGACGTGACCGAGTTCGTTGAAGATCTGAGTAGCTGCCTGCGTTGAGGTAGGACTGCTATCAGCGTAGCGACCGCGGTTTCGGCGCATTGGAAGCGCTGCCGTACCTGCAGGCGTGCTTTGCGCCGTGTTTGAGCCCCGTGGCGGGTCAATCTTTCTCGTCCCGTTTATCAGCGCGGCTGACCGCCCGACTCTATTGCTGGAGAAAGCGAAAACTGTCCATGAACGACCTGATATCCGGATCTTTCAATGGATTCGTCTCCTCTTTCGAGAGGCCCGCTACTTCGTAGACCTTCCCATTCGATTCGTACATGTCGACTACGATCGAGTAGTTGGTTGAGTTGTATCGATGCGTACCGATCAAGCGAAATCCGGTCACTCCGTGATGGTTAATTGCCTCGATCGAATGCCGAAAACCGAGGCCTGGCCCAAAAAAACGCTTTTGGAGATCGTCGATGCTCTTTTCGTCGAGCGTAAAATGCGGCTTATCTTCAGTCACCATTCCGAGGTAGACGTAAGCGCTGAAATCCTTACGGTGCGCACCGGTCAAGCCCGTTTGATCTGCCGGCGTCATCGGCAGCCACGGATTATCCCGCGTCGTTCCGTCTGGAAGGTTTACCAAGCAATTGAAATCGCTCGATTTCCACAGCAGAGCGTTAGCTTCCGGAAGGGTGGCGAACAGCAAAGAAACGGCTGCAATAAGTCTGGGGTGACGAAACATATGGCTAGTTAAACGCTTGAGAAGTCAAATGACGAGACCAGGATCGTCGTGCGTCGCCGCGCCGATGCGGCAAAGCTGATCGAGCGTTTCGCCGAAGAGGGCGTACAATTGTTTCAATCGCGCTATATCTTTGATTTCGCCGCGAGTCTGAAAAAGCAGTTCGCCGATTCCGTCTGGAAAATCCTTGGAGTACCAGCCACTTTCTGTTGCTGCACTGAAGTATACCTGCGGTTGCTTTTTCAAGAGTTCCCGGATTTCTTCGTCGGAAAATAACTTCTTCACCTCTTCCAGGTTGTTGCTCTTTATGATGAATTTCTCATCGAAATCGGCGTGACCTATTTCGAGATCTTGGACGTCTTTGGAGTGGTGATCTTCATAGCTGCCTTCGCGAAAGACGGAGAAGATGAATCCGTCTTTGTTCACAAATGGGGCGCGCAGCCGGGTGAAAATGGTTCCCGCGTTGTCCTTGTACGTGTCCAGCGTCACCATCCAGTCGCCCACCTGGGCGCGCACTTTGCTATCACCCAGCCAAAAGCCACCATCATAAAAATTCCCCCCGATCTCTTGGGCCAGTTGCTCCCAGATTTCCTCCCTGGTCGGTTTAAAAAATCGTTCTAGTATCGCCATACTCTGATTCCCGGGACTAAAGTAACGAAAATACTCTACTCTGCGGTCCAGGAAAGGATTTTTCGCGGGGATCAATACAGACTGGAATACGATCTCCGCGGTACATTTCCGGTGCGCCACAGATGCGCGGCCGGCGGATTTTGGCTCAGTCTCCCGGCTCTGCCTGTCTTGGTGGTGAATCTGCTTCCGGCGACAACGCGCCGCGCACCGCGGCCAGAAGCTCTCCCGGCGTGTAAGGTTTACCGAGAAGTCCGGCAATCTCGAGCTTCGTCAGGTCTTTCGCGTCCAAGGACGTAGCGTAACCGGTCGAAAGGATCACCTTCGTACTGGCCGAGATGCGGCGAAGGCGACGTAGAACTTCCAAACCGCTCATCTGCGGGAGAACGACATCTAGGAGAACGAGATCGAAGGCTTTACCAGTTTCTATGTGATGAATAGCCTCCCATCCGTTTTTCGCGACGATCACGTCGGCCGGGAGCGCGCGAAGAATTTCGCTCAGCAAATGCGCCAAATCCTTCTCGTCCTCGACCACGAGAATTCTGCGATCGCTATGTGTAACCCCAGCGGGCATTGGAAATCCATTTCGCTTAACTCTTCGTCAGGAAGAAACTGCGCTGTCGTACACTGATGGGTCGCTCGAGCCGTTCGAGAACGAGCAACATATCTTCCCAGACTTTCCGCTTTTCTGCGAGCGATTGATTTCGGAGCAGATAAGAGGGATGAAATGTCGGCATTACCGGGATGCCGGCAAACTGGTGCCAGCGCCCGCGAAGCGATTTCATTGGTTGATCCAGTCCGAGCAAACCCCGCATGGCGACTCCGCCGAGCGCCACCATTAACTTCGGTTGGATCAAAGCGATCTGCTCGCGCAGGTAGGGCAAGCAAGTCGCCATTTCATCGCCAGTCGGTGGCCGATTCCCGGATTTGCCGGGGGGTATGTCGGGCCGGCATTTGAGAACATTGGCGATATACACTTCTTGGCGCGAAAATCCCATCGTCTGAATGATGCGCGTCAGCAGCTCTCCGGCGCGTCCCACAAATGGCTCTCCCTGCAGATCTTCGTCGGCACCCGGCGCCTCTCCGACAAACATCAGCTCGGCATCAGGATTTCCAACGCCAAAAACGACCTGACGCCGAAACGCGACCAGGTGTGGACATTTGCGGCAGGCAAGAGCCGTCTGCCGCAACTTCTCGAATTTTTCGTGCTTCGAAGATGCCAAACCTGGCGTGGCTGCCAGGGGAATCGGTTCAGCAGCCAATAGTCGCTCCTGCGCAGGAGTCGACTCGACGGCCAGGCGAGCGCGAAATTGTTCAATTCGGTCCAGAATCGTCCGGTCGCACCGAAGATCGGCTCGGCCCTGAAGTTGTTGCAGCTCCTGAATGACTAATCCGATTCCTTGCGCGAGTAAGCTCATCTGTATTGACACCAAGCGAGACAAATTCATGCGGTATTTCCGCCTCGAATTCGAACCATTTTTCTGACTTTGGGTGAGTGAAGCCTAAACGCCAGGCATGCAACATATGCCGCTCAAATTCACGCGATTGTCTTCCGTACAATTTATCCCCGACGACCGGATGACCCAGATACTGCAGGTGCACCCGAATCTGGTGGGTTCTACCGGACAGCAAACGACAGAGAACGAGTGAATAGTCGCCTACCTCTTGCAGCACTTCGAATAGCGTGTGAGCGCTCCTCCCCCGGTCGACAATCGCCATTTTCTTTCGATGCACCGGATGCCGGCCGATCGGTGCGCTTACCTCGCCTTTTTTGGTCGAAAATTTTCCATGGCAGATGGCCAGGTAATATTTTTCAACCTTCCGATTCGCAAATTGCCGGCTCAATCCTTGATGGGTGAGATCATCCTTCGCCACTACCAGACATCCGCTCGTTTCCTTGTCGAGCCGATGTACCACGCCGGGCCTCAGTTCTCCACCGATTCCGCTGAGAGAGGTGCAATGGTATAGGAGCGCGTTGACCAAAGTGCCGTCCGGATTTCCCGCGCCCGGATGAACACTTAGGCCGGCAGGTTTATTGATCACGATCAAGTACAGATCTTCGTACAGGATGGGCAGCGCGATTGACTGCGGTACGATTTCGACCGCGCGAACTTCGGGCTCGCTCACCGTGATCCAATCCCCTCTGCGGACACGTTCTCGCACGCGAACCTCCTGCGCATTGAGCCGGATGTGCCCCGATTGGATAAGGCTTTGCACTCGCGCTCGCGATAATCGAGCGATCCGCTTGGAGACTACGAGGTCAAAGCGCAGTCCGGCATCGGTTTGATCAGCCTGGAACGTCTCCATGCTAGCGCGGAGGTAGACTTACGCTTTCGCCAATCGCGCCGCCTCCAAAAGGTCATGAAGTAACTTCTTGGGATCACTGGCTCGCATCAACGATTCACCTACAAGTACAGCATCCGCTCCGGCCTGGAGAACTCGTTGCACGTCTGCTCCGGTTTGAATTCCGCTCTCGCTGACGATGGTACATTGAGAGGGGACTAAGGGCACAAGACGCTCGGTTGTCTCCAAATCGACCTTGAAAGTTGTCAGATCGCGATTGTTGATGCCGATAAAGTCAGCGCCAAATTTTAAAGCTCGCTCTAATTCCGCTTCGTTGTGCACCTCTACCAGAATGTCCACGGACAGGCTCGTTCCTACCTCGTGAAGGTACTTCAATTCGTCGTCCGAGAGCGCTGCCACGATCAAGAGAACCGCATCTGCTCCGGCCAAGATAGCTTGATAGATCTGCACTTCATGAAGGGTGAAATCCTTTCGTAGAGTTGGGATCGGAACGTGCTGATGGACCAGAGCCAAGTAATCAAGATGTCCTCGAAAAAAACGTTCATCGGTGATCACGGACACACAATGCGCTCCGCCCTCATAGTATTTCGCGGCGATCGAAACCGGATCGAATTCCTCGGCGATCAGGCCGGCGGAAGGGGATGCGCGCTTCACTTCGGCGATAAACCCAAAAGGAGCGAGGTCGAGCGTGGTACGAAACCCGCGGAAATTGCGATGTTCTTTAGCGCGCGTTTTCCAATCGTTAGTGTGAGCGATCCAGGGCGAAATCTCCTGCCGCTTATGATCGATAATTTCAGCAAGCCGGCTCATGCATTATAATTAGCACGTTTCGGTTCATTCGAGAGCGGCAAAAAAGTACTTGAATCATCACTTTGAAGGGGCATGATTCTCCCTTCACTCTCCGCGGGTGTAGCTCAGTTGGTAGAGCACTTCCTTGCCAAGGAAGATGTCGCGAGTTCGAGTCTCGTCACCCGCTTTCGCCCGCTCGTTCCTCGCGGGCTACAGCGCGGCACAGCCCGCTATCAGCAGCCAGCCTTTCAGCTTTTCCAACCCAAAGGGCGAAAGCGTCGCGCCGAAGTCCGGCGTTAGCCTCGCGGCCGCGAGACCCAACGCGGGGAGGGATCGCGTCCCCGCGATCCGTTGTGGCCGGACCCAAGCGCGTTTGTATACCAAGGGTTAAATTGGGTACCCCAGGTTAGAGATCGTTTTCTCGGCGCGCGGGGACGCGCGCCCTCCCGGCGATGGAGCAGGCAAACCATTCATTATGTTGACGCGGATGGGCGTTAGCCGGACGAAGGCGGACCGCGCGCCGCCTTGGCGATTTCATCGGGTTCTCGCATACGCCCCATCGGGATGGTGGACACAATCCGTGCGATAGCGTCCGCCGGCTGCGGTGGTAGGTGCGCAGGAACTAGTGTTTTGCTCCTGCGAGAATACCGACGATAGACGTAAATGCCGCATCGGCAGTTATCAGCTTGTCACCGGACATGAGCTGGGTTAAGATTAGACAAATGTCTAATCTTTCGGCGAATGAAAGCAATGTCGATCTGCTGCGCTTTTTCAAAGCCCTCGCCGACGAAACTCGATTGAAGATGGTAGCTCTGCTGGCGTCCAAGTCGCGCTCTGGGGAGCAGCTTGCGGAGCTGCTGAGCATTAAGGGGGCGACGGTGTCGCACCATTTGTCGAAGCTCGCCGATGCGGGACTGGTGACCTCCACCTCGGAGGGCCACAAAAAGTTTTATACGCTACGTCTCGACGCGGTGCGCGCCACTGCGCAACAACTGCAGGCCAAAGACGCCGGACTCCGGGTGCCGGAAGGCGCCGATACCGGTGAGTACGACCGCAAGGTGCTCAAGGACTTTTTCCACAGCGACGGCTCGCTGCGGCAGCTTCCGATGCAGCGGAAGAAGTTTCTGGCCGTGCTCAAGCACATCGTCAAGGACATCGAACCCGGCCGCGAGTACACCGAGAAACAGATCAACGCTCTGCTGGAGCGCCGCCACCCAGACACGGCCAGCCTGCGCAGAGGCATGATCGACTTCCGCTTGATGGAGCGCAAGTCGGGCGTGTATTGGCGTGTCTAAGCGCGGAAATTCGCGCTGGCTCTGACAGCAATTGACCTATTGACATTTGATTCGAGCAGCAGACGCTGAAATCGCTGTGCCCTATCCCCTGGCGCGACAAAAGAGACGGATCGCTTGAGAAGAAGCGCCCAGGATCGGCTGAAGAGTTATCGCCTCCTGGACAGTTTGGGCCCGAAAACGAGTAAGTGGCCGTCCAAGGAAAAGAAAATGACCAGCAACGAAATGAACTCGCAGATGTCCACCAAGCAAGGCTTTATCGCCGCGCTTGATCAAAGTGGTGGTTCGACGCCCGGTGCTTTGCGTTACTACGGCATACCTGACAGCGCGTATAGCGGAGAGACCGAGATGTTTAAGCTGATGCACGAGATGCGCGTACGCATCATGAGTTCGCCCGCCTTCACGGGCGACAAGGTCATCGGAGCGATTCTGTTTGAAGGCACAATGGATGGACAGGCTAAAGGGAAACCTGTGCCTGCATTCCTCTGGGAAGACCGCGGTGTCGTCCCGTTCCTGAAAGTCGATAAAGGATTGGAAACGGAAAAGGACGGGGTCAGTCTGATGAAGCCGATTCCGGGACTAGACTCGCTTCTTGAACGCGCCGCGAAACTCGGGGTCTACGGCACGAAAATGCGCTCGACGATCCACTTGCCCTCCAAGACCGGCATCGCGGCCATTGTGGCCCAGCAGTTCGCGTTTGCAGCGCAAATCGCGGAGCATGGACTGATGCCGATCCTGGAGCCGGAAGTTTTGATCAAGAGTCCGGACAAACCGGGCGCCGAAGCGATTCTTCGCGAGGAACTCGCAAGAGGGCTGGATGAATTGCCGGTCGGACACCGCGTGATGTTGAAACTGACGATCCCGGAAGTTCCGGACTATTATTCTCCTTTGATCGAGCACAGCCGCGTCGCCAGGGTCGTGGCGCTCTCCGGCGGCTATTCCCGGAAAGACGCATGCCGCCGCCTCGCCGCCAATCATGGAATAATCGCGAGTTTTTCGCGGGCATTGGTGGAAGGTCTCCGTTATTCGATGAGCGACACCGAGTTTGATGCCTCGTTATCAAAATCGATCGACGAAATCTACCAGGCTTCGGTTGCCAAGGTTTGAACCGACCTTCCTGCCGGCAAATAAATCTGGTTCCACGCCGCGATTGTGGTCTCCGAGAATTATTTGCCGGTCGTTTCCCTCAACGACTCCGGGTCCGCTATGGGGGCGGGTCCATTCAGTCTTCAAAGCCCAAGGCGAGGTCCCGTACCTTGCCACTAGAACCGGGTCACTCGACGCCCGTTTTATTTCGTCCAAATTGCTGCGAAGCGGTCCTGGCCTCCGACACTATACCCGCTGACTAACTCCAGACGGAAGCCCTGACCCACTAGCTCGTCGAAGGCCGCCTGGTACTGGGCGGAGGTAAGGCCGTGGCGCGCCTGCCAAGCGGGAGCGTTTGCGATTTTGCGGAAGATGGCGGCATAGCGATCTTGCGTGCCGTCACTGTAACCGCTGGCCACCACAGGTTTATAACCCTGCGCCGTCACTTCGTTAAAGAACGCCTGGTACTGATTAGACGTCAGTCCGTGGCGCGCTTGCCAGGCGGGCGCGTTCTGCAATTTGCGCCAGATGGCAGCGTAACGATCTTGACTACCATCAAAATAGCCGCTGACCCAGTCCAGCGCGAAACCCTGGCCGGTGAACTCGTCGAAAGCGACCTGGTACTGCGCGCCGGTCAAATTGTGGCGGGCCACCCATGGTCCGGTTGGGCCCTGCTGGAAGATACAGGCGAACCGCGGCCCGGCCGGAGTTGCATACCCGTTGACCAGGACAGGGCTAAAACCTTGACCGGTTAATTCGTTGAACGTTGCCTGGTAATCGTTTCCGGTTAATTGGTGGCGAGCCTGCCACGCGGGCGGGGAAGCGGTCTTGACCCACAGGGCAGCAAAGAGCGGGGCGGCGGTCCCGTAACCGCTCACGTCAACCAACTGCATGCCATGATTGCCGACGTAATCATTGAACGCCTGCTGATATTGCTCCGCCGTCAGGTTGTGGCGGGCGATCCAGCCGCCGATCGGTATCTCTGGCGAGATGTTGTCCAGGTAAATGCCGGTAACCAAGTCGCGGAAGAACTGGTCGGCGGCGCCGATCGGGGAGTTGGCGAGCACGACCAACTCCATATCGCGCGGCAGGAAATAGGTGAGGCTCTGCTCCGTCTGCATCGCTCCGGACCGCCAGAGGCCGTTCTTGTTATAAAGCGTGCCAAGCGGCGTCGATTCGATCACGTCAATGCCGAACCCGTCGTCCAGCATTGTCTGAGCGGCCGCTGGCGACATGATCGAGCCTTGGCGGCGAAAACAGCCGATCACATCCAGCAATTCCTCGACCGACATATGCCAGCTGGTGCCGCCGGCGTCAGCCGTGAGATCGCCCGAGTTCCACCCGGCGCCCGGCGGAAACGCGTAACCGAGCGCGTCCGGGTCGGGGTGCGTAAAGGTGGGCCCGCTGACGCCCGCCGGCTTCAACAGATGCTGTTCTACGTCGGCGGCATACGCGGACAGAGTAATAAAATCCCAGATATTATCCTGGAAAGGCGGAGGGAAGGTCGTGTTGGCCGGGATCGTGCCGTTCATGACCGGAATCAGAATACGGCAGATGCTAAAGTTCATGTTCTGGTACGAATAAGCGCCGAGGTTGGCGCTGGTCACCCCGGTGGCGACCTGCGACTGCATAATTGGAAAAAACGTGTCGGATCCGGTCACACGAAATCCGGACCTGTGCGTCATGAGCTGGGCGAAAGTGATTTTGTCGATGTTCGGTCCCTTGGCCCAGTAATCCGGCAGGAAGTCTATAATCTTGGTGGAAGCCGGGAGACTGTGCGCCGCGAGCGTCCGCGTCATCGCGATGGCAGTGATCAACTTGCTGCAGCTGGCGATATGCATGCGGACTGTTTGCATCCAGGACTCCGAACCGTCGGCGGGGCGGTGGGCCAATCCGGATTGCGCCGAGGCTATCGGCTGCCCGTGCTGGCGGAGCTGCATGACGTAGCCAGCCGTGTTCGCGGCGAGCGCGGCGTTAAGATCTGCGACAAATCCATCGGTGTTAAACGAGAGCACGACACCGGAAGGCAGGGCGCGGGGAGGGAGCTTGATTCCTTCTTGCAGACCCCGGGAACTGACTACTCCGCGGGTGTGGGCCGGCTCCATAGCATGCGCTTTCGCGGCTGCCTGGTTGAAACGGAAGCCGCTGGGCAGCGTGGTAAATTCGGTTGTGGGTTCCTCAGGTCCAAGGGTCACTTTTTCAGTCTTTGTTGTAGGCATTTCGTCCTCCTCTTATTAGCAAAGTTGCGCCTTTCTTTCATTTTGCCTCCTCAGCGAGTCAGAGTTCGTAATCATCGCATAAATCGGATTCCATCGTCCCGCCCGTCCGGATCACGATGGTAACCCGATCGGTAAAAGGTGCGATTTCAACTTCAGTATCGCCGCGCGCGTGAATACACAATACGCGCAATTACGTATTGACTTAGATCGAATACAGTCCCCACACGTTTAAGAGACCGGTTATAATATTATAGTTCAGGGGAAGAGTATGGGGAGGACCCGCTGGGACGGCTGGGTCGATCCGGTTATTTCGGCTTCAAAAAGGCTCACGTCATTGGCTAGACGTCCCGGTACCCAGACGATTGGTAGATTAGATCTGCATTTTAAGCGGGTCGCCGTCCTACATCCCCTCGCCCAAGTGTTAGTAGCACAAAGTCCGCAAGACAGGTTCAAAAACAACTTTGGGTTGCATTCCCTTAGATGATTCATTAGGCGAATTACTTATTGTTATGCCAACGATTCCTCAGTCTATCCAGAATTTCTTCAACGATCACCGAGCGCGATTGGCAGCGGTCTCTGCTGCCCCTGGCGTGGTTGGTTTAAGTCTCGATCTTGATCAAATCAGTGCGACCTACCTTTCAAAAGAGATTCAAATACTGGTTCGACCGAAGTACCTCGCAGATTGTAACGCGGGCACGACTCCGGAGGACAAAATTTCAAGACTGGCTTCCTCCGTTTCGCGTTTAGCGAAACAAGTGAGGCCGCTTGCTCCGAATGATGCTTTCTACGGCGCGTTTACGACCGGTAGTGTAGCAGCGGCCCAGGATGTGTTTCTCTCGATTTTCGGGCTACCTATGCCGAGCTAAACAAATCCGTTGCGACGGGCGGATTCAATCTCAGCCGCATCAGCTCATCTTTGATCATCGCAGCATCTATTATTCTTTGTATTCTGTTTACGCGGCAGCGAGCGGGCGATCACCCGGGAAGACCTGAACAGAGCTAGTAACTGTCCCACCGATTTACCTTGTCAGTATGCTCAGTCAGAACCTGAAGGCTTAGACGCATGCCCAGAGCATTCGTCCCGGAGGGACTCAATGAAAGTAGCCCAGTACGAAGTGCTGGGGTGGTGTTCAAAAAAAAGCGACCCGTCCCGGACGGGACGATCGAGGGGCTGCTTACGCTGGTGAAGTCGCATACGAGAACCAGGAGTCAAAACATTTCTATCGTCCCTCTGGCGGGACGGACGTCTCTTTCTGCACTATTTCCCAGCACTTCGTACTGGGCTACTTTCATTGAGTCCCTCCGGGACCACTCCTCTCGGCGCATATCCTACCTCTTGTGTTGACGTACATGGGCCGTTAGTCGGACCCGGACAAGGGCGAAAGCTGGGGCGGTATCCGCCGTCGCTGCAGCCATATCGGAAAAAAGATCATAGTAGCTACAGCTATGGCGGGACAAGTCAGCTGCGCCGGCTTGAGCCGTCCGGGATTCCAGCCCCACGCTGCTATGACGGCGAGACGTTAAGATTAGCTAACCCCAAATTTCCGTAAAGCGCCGTTCGCGAAAGATAGGGATCCGTGTGCGCGGATGCTCGGGCCGAAGATTTGGAAAGTTGCACGAAACTTAAAAAACGCGGTTCGTTTTTCCAAGCTAATCGCACAACTAGGACTATACAGGTCGCGGAATCCGCCGATCGTTAAAAAAATCCCTCAACCATTATGATCCCCGCTAACACGCGTCAGGAGTTCTTGGAAACCATTCCGATTTTTGCCGGGCTGAATGCTGAAGCGGTATCTGAAATTGCCCGTGCGGTTGAAGAAGCTGAATTTCGAGAGGGCGATATTATCGTGAGGGAAGGTGAAGCCGGTAACCGTATGTTCATCATTCACTCCGGTCGAGTCGAGGTGGTGAAACACCTGGCGGAACCGCGCGAGACGGTTCTCGCGGTCTTTGGACCAAAGGATTTCCTGGGTGAGATGTCGATAATTGAATGCGTTGCGCGTGCTGCCTCGCTTCGAGCGGTTCAGGATAGCTTCCTCTTTGCGCTCAAAGGTACCGATCTCTACCATCTCTTCCGACACCAGCCTGATCAGTATGCGATTGTCATCCTGAACATTGCGCGGGATCTCTCGCGACGGCTTCGCGCGATCGACGAAATGTTTTCGGCGGTTTCGCACTAGCTGAGATTGAAGCACAAGGTGTGCATATCGCTCCGCGTCGAGTGACCTGATGCTCGGCCTCAGGAATCCAAGGCGCACCCGATCTTCTGAGGCGGAGCATCAGGCTACTCGGACATCGGTGCTGGACGGCTGTGTACCGGATCTATTTCGTTGTACCGCCAGCTCCCCGAGCTCTTTTGCTAACCGAACGAGTTCAGCATGATTCTCTAAGCCATCGATGAATCGCTGCGGAATACCGGAGAGCCCGACCTGAGCGCCGACTAGTGCACCGGTTAGGCATGCCCTGGACATATTCTGACCTCCGCCATTGATGGCGTGAAGCACCGCCGATTCAAAATCGTCCCGGTATCGCGCTGAAAGATAGTAAGCCGCCGGAAGCTGATGGTAAATAGCGCAAGGCATTCCGTAAACAATGGAGACTTTCCATGCCGGCTCGATCCGAATATCTGGATCAACGGTTGCCTCGACCATGTAAGATGGCGTCAGCAGTGCATCCGGCGAAGAGAATTTTCCGGCGTTAGGAGGATCTGGCTGTCCTCGGCGGGGAGGAGTCAATCCTTTAGCGGTTACCGTATGAAACGGGAGTTGTCCCTTTTCGACAAGACTCATTAGCTTGTCCGAAATAGTGGCCTCGAGTTTTTCACCGGAGATCAGGAGAGCGAGCACCGAATTGTAGGCTGTTGTCATCGCAACGATCGCAGGATCGGCTTGGGTCAGGATGCAGTTTGCCGAAACGGTTTTTGCCATCGTTCCTGGATCTAGCGTATACCGGGCCGCCAGAACCACCGCTCGCTCCGCAGCTTCAGTGGTATCGGCGTGGCCACCAGTCTCTTTCCAGCTAAGGCCCCGAGCCCGCCTTCGATAGGCCTCACGTATAGATTGGTTGGTGTAACCGCCGGGACCCTGCATCGGTGTTCCGTCGAGTTGTTTGAATAATTCATCGAGCCGACGGGTGAAGTCATCTTCGTTGTACCCGCGGTTTTCTACCACTGATTGCAGTAAGAGAACCAGGATGAGTCCGGTCTGCGATAGTTGACCGGCCTTCATTCCGCTGTGATACCGACCTGGTTTCGGATGGGTATACCCGGAGATCCAATTGCCATAATCTCGACGCAACTCCGCCAGGTCATAATACCAGTGCGGACCTAGCCCGAGGGCATCACCTATGAGCGCACCGATGACGGCGCCGGCTGCACGATCTGGAACACTCATCGTCGCTATGACTAGTGCACCAACTCTGCGGAATTGGAAGCTGCGTTAAAGCTCAAGCGGCTGTCGCAAACTGCTTCGATTCGGCTGCGAGCGTCCGCAGCTGATCCAACGCGCGGGCAAGCCGAACTTCGGTTCCGGTCGAGAGCCACGGCGGTTGGTCGCCGACAAAGACCCAGTTTTTAATGCCAACGTGGACTGAAGGGATTGCCAGTTGGCCCGCGAGACGTTCGAGGTCAGGTGTGAGCGTTTTTTCCAAGCCCAGCATGTCCCCGACGAATGCCCCGGTTGCCAGGAGCATCAATGGTTTGTACTCAAAGGCTCTCTTTGGCAGCATTCGGAGTAAAGGTGTAAGCAATCCTCCCCAGTCATCCTTAGGGACTGGTGTTAACAGAAGAATCGCTCGCGCATTTCTGACAAGCGCGTCCAAACTTGCCGAACGAGCAACTGTGCTCAGAGGCTCCAGGTCGATCGCGTGCGCCGCTCGGAGTTCGACTTGAGAAGATTCAAGATGCCGGGCGACCCAGCGCAAAAGAAAAGCGTTTCTGGAAAATTTGTTCGGAATACCCGAAATCGCGAGAAAGTATGACATAACGGTAAAGGAAAAAGTTGTTGGAAGTAAGGGAACGTGGTGCCGGACCTCGGAACTACGTTGGCGGTCTTTGAGCCGCTCCTGCTCGAGACCTAGCGGCGACAACAAAGTCCACCCGCGGATACCCGCCCAAAGAGCATTGTCCGATAAGCTGGACCGAGCGGACTAGCTTGCGCCGGAATGGAGATGCTCAAGTTCACGGTGGGCATTATCTCTACTAAATCAGTGGAGAATTCAAGAACTTTCTACAGAGATACCGAAAAATGGCAGACCAAGCAAAGGACCCTACGTTGGACCAGCGGCAAGATTTCGTGGCTAACGACAGGAAGGTAGAAGTGCAGAGTTACCCACTTTGAGACCATTTCATCAATGATGGTGTCGAAGCTGCAGCGATAAACGCCTGAGGATAGATCAGGGTGTACCCTAGGCACAAAATCTTGCAATCGGACTCCCTAGACCGCGGCAAGCAGTCTCGAGTTTACTCGCATGGATGGTTACCTATGGACTGGGTGCCAGCCAGAAAAACGGAGAGAGAGTTGGCATCCAGTCCGCGCACCTTGGACCGAAAAGTTGGTAATTTCTCGGTCCGGCGAAGCATCCAACACCGCTAGAGCTAGATGGTTTTCCTGTCTATGACTCTCCTAAGTGAGTTGTGAGCCGCCTCCTTAAATCTGGCTCACGCCCGTCGCCCCCTGAGGTCCGTATCTCGCTAACTCATTTTGCGGCGGTTCGCTGCCTTGAAAATGACGATTTACGCGGGTTTTCGTTTCCCTCAAAGGATTGATATAGACGCCAAGCAGCAAATCCAAAGAGAATGGGAGTAGCCAGCGATAGCAATAGCCGAACTAAGTTCAGAAGGAGACTTCGGATAGCGTAAACTTGGAGTAATCCTCCGATCAAGAATGCGATCAAGACAGATTCTCGGGGTGACTTGCGCACCCGTTCTTCTAGTTTGGTCAGGAAGCGGCTGATTGCATCCTCACCGGGTATATCCGAAGCAGTGGCTACAACCGGGCCCTTTGTCGCGTGGTGTGATTCAGCGCTCATGAAAAAATGTCCCAAAAGCGACGAGGTTTAGTACGGAATTGGGAGATTATTCTTTCCAACGGTGTCTTCCGCAAGGAACTACCCAGAAATGAGCCGGTGGCGTTCAATCTTTCCCGTAAAGAGGAGGGCAGAGATGAGCTATGCTCCTCGATCCAGTTCTGCAATTCATGGGCAAACTTTTCTGTTCCGGTACGAGTATCAGCCTGATACTGACGGCCGATCAAGTATCCCACGGCGATTAGTGCAGCTGAGCCTCCGATTACCAAAGGCACCCATGAACTGGCGGAAGGACGATAGTTTAGGATGTTTTTGCGGGTGTGCTCCAATGATTCCCCTGCATGGCGGGAACCATCTTGGGCCTCCGCTTCGAGCTGATTCTTCGATATTGGGTCCTGCATAAGTTGGTTAGACTACGATAAGGGCAAAGCGCTACTTTTAAAGCAGATCATCAAATCTATCCGGTATTGTTCGTAACGTCGTTAGCGGGCGGTTCTGTGAAAGCCGGATTCGTTTTGGTGCTTAAAGGAGGATTTTTTGCGCTCTTCTCTGATCTGGAAAGAGCGGAACCCCCGATAAGGCTACTCAGGATATTCTGAGTGCTGGATCATGGTGGCGCCCGATTTCCAGGGAGCCGCGCTGAGTTACGCTTATCGGGTGAAATTAAATGCAGAACATTCGTGGAAGAAATCGACAGAGACAGCAACGGACGCAGAGTTAATGGCAGCCCTGCTTCGCAGAGATTCGCATGCTATGGAAGTGATTTACGGGCGCTACGAATCGACGCTTCGAGCCGTGATTCTCAGTGTTTTACACGAAGAGGGCGAAACCGATGACGTGCTTCACGACGTTTTTATCCAACTCTGGAATCGCGCTGATCGTTTTATCGCTGAAAAAGGATTGCACGGATTTCTGGTGACATTGGCCAGGAGACGGGCACTCGATCGTCTGCGTCGCAGGTTGGCCTACCGGAGAGCCACCGACCGCTTGGAGTTTCAAATGAAAGCGGAATTCCAAAACAAGATCGGAAAAGACAGCGTAAAGCCGGCGGTTTTCGATTTGCGCGAACTACTTTGGCGAATGATTCGTTCGCTACCGGAGCCGCAGCAGGAGGTCGTGCAGTTGACGTTTTTCGAAGGCATGAGTCAGCGCGAAATCGCCGCTCGGAAGTCTATCGCTCTGGGTACGGTCAAAACCAGATTGCAATTGGCTCAGAAGAAGCTGTTTAACCTGCTCATACCGATCCAAAAAAAGATCTGATTGATCGCTGATCAACAAGAGGTCGCGAAGACGGATTTTCCAACAGGAGATCGTAGCCTGATGCTGCGCCTCTGGAGATTGGCGCGCCTTGGATTCCTGAGGCGGAGCATCAGCGCTACTCGCCTACGCGAGCTCCTGGTGAGTCACCCAGTCGATGGCAAAACGCACCATCTCACTGGCGTCCGCAACGCCTAGCTTTTCTTTGATGTGAGCTCGATGAGTCTCGATTGTCTTGATGCTAAGATTCAGATCTTTGGCGATTGACTTAGTGTTATGCCCTTTCCCCAGCATCACTAGAACTTCCAGTTCGCGATCCGAGAGTCGATCAACTGGAGAAAGAGAACCGGAATCTGTTCCGTGCACCGCCTTAAAAATGAGTTTTTCGCCGAAGCGCGGGCTGACAAAAATACGCCCGGCTAGGACGCACCGCACGGCACTGATGACATGTTGGAGGGCTTCGGCTTTCATCACGTAGCCAAGCGCTCCAGCCTTCAGTGCGCGCAAGGCATAAAGCGACTCATCGTGCATTGATAGGACAAGGATTGCGAGGTCACGTGCCTCGGCCTTCATCTGCTTTACCAACTCGATGCCGTTGGAGCCGTTTATCGATACATCAATGATGGCCAAATCCGGACGAAGCGATCGCATTTGCGACAAGGCGATTGGAGCGGAATCTGCATGACCGCAAACCGCGAGATCGTCCTGTTTTTTCAACAGATCTTCGAGGCCGTGTCGAAAAATCGGGTGATCATCGACTAGCAAAACCCGTTTCTTAGCTTTTTCAGTTGGCGCCGCTTTGGCCTGTTCCTTCATCACGGGGGATAGTTACACTTTCTTCTCTTTTAAGGCCCACGTAAAGCCAGCTCTTGTTTGGGCTATGTCTTTCCGGCTGATTGAAGAGACGCTCGGGGTCTTGAGGTGCTCCGGATCGGACGGTTATAGCAGGAGCCGGTGAAACAATTGGTCGAGCGGTAATTGTAAGCCGAGAAAAAAATCGCCGAATTCTGCAAATCGGGCGCTCACTTCATCGAAACGCATTTCGTATACGATCGATTTTATCTCGAAGACATCCTGCGCGAATAGCGTCACGCCCCATTCCCAATCGTCCAGTCCAGTCGCGCCAGTGATTAGCTGGCGCACTCTGCCGGCGTATTGGCGACCAACTTGACCATGGCCGGCCATTAACTTTTTCCGTTCGGCGAACGGCAACGCGTACCAATTATTGTCTTCGTCCCGACGCTTGCTCATGGGATAGAAGCAAAAGACCGGCCAATCCGGCAAGTTCGGATAAAGGCGATCATGTAGATATTTTTCCATCCGTTTCCGGAAGTCTTCGGTCGCCTGGGAATATTCGACAGAATCTTTACTCAACTGTTTCTCGCTGAGCGAGGCGGCAAATTCTTCCTCGGTTGTAGTGTATTCGCTTCGTTCGGTAAGCGAGTAAAAGCTGAAAGCAGGCGTGAAAATTTCTGGCCCGAGTGCAATGGAAAGCCTTTTCTCTGCGGCATTCGCGGTGTGCAAATCTTCGGTCAAGAGCATAAAGCCCAGATCCGCTTTGGGAGAAACCATGCTAAAGGTCAGAAGCTGGGTAGTTGGGAAAGCCCGGATTTCCTGGACCAATTCCGCGAACGATGTCTTGGCTGCTAGCTTTTCTTCCTTGCTCAAGAGGTGCCAGGAGCCGTAATCGATCCGATAAAATAGATGGAGAACATGCCAGCCTTCCTTGGGTTGCAGAGTCGGTCTATTGGTCATAAATCGAGAAAAATCGAATTGGAATCCAGTTTCCTACGGCGAAGCCGGAATGTCGAACGGTTGCTCTGCGAGAAATTCCATTAGGGGGCGCGGATCCGGACATTTGAAACGAATGGGTGCTTGTGCAGGTGCAATTGAGTCGCAACTTGCAGTGTTGGGCGCAATAGTTAGATTAGCCAGCTTCGATAGAGGAGGGTGTGCCTTAGGGCGCGACTCGATCGATTCAACCGAACGAGGGTCAGGACCTATGGCAGATGTTGCAAATAAATACCCGCAAAACGTAGCAGGAAAGTTTTACGTCGACGATCAATGCATCGATTGTGATCTGTGCCGGGAAACCGCGCCGGCGAACTTTACCCGCGACGATGATGGGGGGCATTCGTACGTTTTTAAACAACCCACGACCCCGGAAGAAGAGGGGCTCTGCAAGGAAGCGATGGAAGGGTGCCCGGTTGAAGCGATCGGAAGCGACGGCGAATAGCAACTGGCGGACCCCTTTGGATTGCGGAATGGGCAGGCTCTGACAATTCTGCTCGGCTGTTGCTGCATGAAGAAATCCTCTCGCAGACGAGCGTTAGAAGAATGGAGAGGATTACCCGACCCGGAGACGAAACCGGACCGCGCAGTTTTAGTCCGCGATGTGTTGGCTCAATTAGCGCCCAAACTTGGTTTGGAGAGCCGCCTCCGGGAAGAGGAGATCTTAGCGGCTTGGGGAGAAGTAGTCGGTCCATTTTTCGCCCAACATTCACGCCCAACCAAATTGATACAGGGCGTCCTGCTGGTCCAGGTGCTTCAGCCGACCGTTCTCTATGAACTTGATCGGCAATGGAAATCAATGGTGCTCCAGAAACTGAAGGCTAGGTTTGGGGGACGACTGATCAAGGATGTGAGATTTCGACTCGGCTGAGCATGAGACTACTGATCAAGGATGTGAGATTTCGACTCGGCTGAGCATGAGACTAGCGGAGACAAGCCCGGAATGGTTCGAAATCGTGAACCTACGAGTGCCTACTCATATCGGAGTTCCTGATACGGAACGGTCCTATCCACAGACGATCGCATTTAATGTTCGGTTTCAAATCTGGCCAGCATTTCGTGACCTTCGTGACGAAATCGAGCAAACGGTAGATTACTCAGCAGTCGCGGCGGAGATCAGGACGATGGCTGAGCAAAACCGAGCACAACTGATCGAGACATTGGTTGGGGAAGTGGCAGACCGATTGATGACGCGATTTCCTTTGTCACGGGTAGAGGTGGAACTTAAGAAGTTCGTCTTGCCAGATGCCGAGTATGTCAGCGTGAGGACTGTGCGAACCGCGCGAGCCGAGCGCTGAGAATTGCTGAAGCCGAAGCTCGGTAGGGCGAAAACCTCGTCCGGCAGGCGCCGGACGGGTTTGAGCCGCGTGTTGGATAGATCTTTCTAGTTGCGATCATCGCCGCGCGTGAAGATGGGAAGAGCACAGGCATAGGGAGGAACCATGAACGGCTCAAGCCGATCCCGCTGAGACGGTATCAGGCTTTCGCCCTACCGATCTTGGGCTACACCCAGCGCAAACTTCGTACAACCTCTCCGAAATCCGCCTGACCGTAGGCCAGGCAGATGGGCGGAACAGGGGAAAGGTGAGCAAGCATGCCTGGATTGGTCTGTTGAGCTAGCGACTCGCTTTCATCCGTCTGGTTGAGAATCACTGCGCTCAACGTTAGCTCGCGTCCTCGGATGGCTTCCACGGTCAATAAAGTGTGGTTGAGAGCACCTAATCTGTTTGCGACGACCAAAATGATCCCAAGTTCCCATTCGGCAGCAAGATCCCGGAAATCGTAACGATCCAGGATTGGAACTAATAGGCCGCCGGCGCCTTCGACCAGGATGATTTCGAACTCCTTCGCCAGCGCGGAATAGCTCTGTTGTGCTCCCTGAATATCAACGACCCTATTTTCAATCAAAGCAGCAGCGTAAGGGGCGAGCGGAGCACGGAACCAGACAGGATTTATCCGATGCTGAGGCAAGGGATAACCGTTCGCCTCAACGATTTTATCTACGTCCTCTGGATCGCCGGTACAAAACGGCTTCATTCCAATGCAGCGTTTTCCCAGCACTTGGGCTGTGCGGATCAATCCACAAGTGACAAAAGTCTTGCCAACCCCGGTATCGGTTCCGGTGACCAAATAATTCATGAGCGAAGAGCGGCCTCGATCTCCTGCTGGATATCGTTCGCCAACCTTTTCAGAGTCCCATGATCTGGTCCTTCCAGCAGCAAACGAGCCTTAGGCTCGGTGCCTGAGTATCGGAGGACGACTCGCCCCGAGCCAGCTAGTATCGTCTCGGCGGACCTCAACTGTTTCATGATCGCAGGAAATTGCTCGAACGGCAGCTTCTCGCGCACCGGGATGTTGCGCTGTTCCTGAGGAAATTTTTCCAAGATAGTTCGTAGCTCGCTTAAGCGTTTTCCACTCGCTTCCATGATCGAAAGAATTTGCAGGGCGCTAATTAGTCCGTCGCCGGTAGTGACGAAATCTCTGAAAATAAGATGGCCGCTTTGCTCTCCGCCAAAATTCAAATCGTTCTTCCGCATCATTTCGATCACGTGCCGGTCACCCACTGCGGTTCGTAGAACCTTGCCGCCCAATCGATTCAGCAGAGCGTCCAGGCCGAAATTGCTCATGATCGTTGCTACGAGCGTATTAGCCCGCAGTTCACCCCTCTTTACTAGGTAAGCTGCGGCAATGGCCAGCAGCTCGTCACCATCCAACGGGTTGCCGAGCTCATCGCAAAACAGCAATCGATCTGCGTCTCCGTCGTGGGCTATGCCGAGTATTGACCCGCTGTTTCGGACTAAGGTGCCAAGAGCCTCCGGGTGCATACTTCCACAATCCTGATTAATGTTCGTTCCGTCAGGTTCTCCAGCCAAGATTTTCAGATCTGCCCCAAGGCGATCGAGGGTTAGAGGAGTGGTGCGAAAAGCTGCGCCATTTGCCAAATCAATCGCGATCTTCCAACCCCGCAGCGAAAAGCCTTTTGGGGCAGTCGCCAAGGCAAACGTGACGTACCTTTCACTCGCATCGGTGACAGTTCGAATCCGACCGATGCGCGAGGTTGGTGCGAATTTCTTCTGCCAGAACGCGCTCTCGATAGCGGATTCTTGATCGTCCGTCAGCTTGTAACCGTCTGGACCGAAAAACTTGATGCCATTATAACGAAACGGATTGTGCGAAGCAGAGACCACTATCCCAAACGACGCTTGAAATTGAGGCGTGAGATAGGCGATCGCCGGGGTCGGAAGCACGCCCGTCTGAACGACCTCAACGCCGGCGGCAGCCAACCCAGCACTGATAGCGGCTTCCAGAAATTCACCGGAGGCCCGGGTGTCTCGGCCTACTAGAGCCTTAGGCTGGCCGGAAAGAGTCGGGTCGCCGAGAATCTTGGCGGCAGCCAGCCCCAGATTTACTACGGAACCCGCAGTCAGCGGTTCTGAATTCGCTTCTCCCCGAATGCCATCGGTTCCAAACAACTTGTGTGACACATACGCAAACTTGACGGGGGGGCAGCGGAAGCGCAATCGGAAAACAGAGTCCAGAATTTAGAACCGAGCATCTAGAAGGTGCCGTACCCAGGAGATGGATGCGGCTCATGCAAAGCGTTTGCCCGACCGGTCAGGGGTGTTGCCCCAGCGTTGGTAGGGCGAAAATTTATTTGAGCCGGGAAACCCCTGAGCGGCTCACGCAAAGCGTTCGCCCTACCGATCAGGGCTTTTGTATGTTTACGCTCTTGTGGCGTTCCGGTGGCATAGGCCATCCCTCCGGAGTCGAATCCTGATTTTTCTTGATCAGGTACCAGACCGCCGCGGCTACAACGAGGGACATCAGTTTGGCTCTCCAATTTTCGAGAAGGAGGCGCCTCAGCAGCTTATTCACTAAGCATTCTTCTCCGTTTCAATAAGCTCTTCTTCCTCATTTGAGTTCTCGTTCCCCCGGAGTAGGAGTTCGGCCAGGCGCTTTTCAAAATGGCCCGGCTTAACTCCGCGCTCGAACTTACCGCGGTGGCAGATTGATACGCTACCGGTTTCCTCGGACACAACAATAGCGATGGCGTCTGATTCTTCGGTAATGCCGAGCCCTGCTCGGTGCCGTAATCCAAGCGTCCGATCCAAATCTTCACGTTGGCTAACGGGGAAGATGCAGGCCGCAGCAATGATACGATCGTCCCGAATAATAATGCCACCATCGTGCAGAGGCGTTTTCGGGAAGAAAATGGTAAGCAGCAGTTCCTGTGAAATTTCGCAATCCAGATTCACACCGCTTTCGGCAAAGCTGCGAATCCCGGTGTCGCGCTCGATGGCAATCAATGCGCCGAGTTGCTTATTGGCGAGTTCAAAGACTGCATCTGCGAGGATATCGATCGTTTCTCGCTTCTGGGTGGCGGACGCAAAAAAATGATTGCTGCCGAGTTCCGCCAGCGCGCGGCGCAATTCGGGTTGGAAGATGACGACGAGCGCAACGGCTATGAAAGCCGTCAAACTTCGAAGTAGCCAACTGATTACGGTCAGATTGAGGATTTGAGAAACGAGGGTAAGAAAGATGAAAAGGATAGCTAAACCAGTGAAGACCTTAGCGCCTCGGGTGCCCCGGAAGTAGAGATAGCCATAATAGATGCTAACGGCGATCAGCAGAATCTCGATCGCTGCCGTCCAATTATCGCTCACAAATCGAAGGAAGGTCATAGAACGGCAATTGCTTCCGTCATGCGGAGCGCCTCCAGATTGGCTTGAACATCGTGTACCCGCAACACCTGCGCGCCGCCCAGGCGTAGTAAGCAGGTGGTGGCAACGGTTGGCCAAAGCCGCTCCGAAAACGGAAGCTTTGGCTCTCCCGAGAGTCGAGCCAAGGTCGACTTGCGAGAAATGCCCACGACCGTCGGGCTGCCCAGAGCGGCCACAGCGTTGAGTCGCCGGATCAAACGGACGTTATCTTGATCTCGCTTGCCAAAACCGAAGCCCGGATCGAGCGCGATGCGATCGAACTCTACGCCGTGACTACAGGCGAACGTTCGGCGTTCTTCCAGAAAATTCGTTACTTCGGCAACCACGTCTCGATAGTGCGGGGCGGTTTGCATTGTCTTTGGCGTGCCCTGCATATGCATTAAGACGACGCCAGCGCCGGTTTCTTTCACTACTTTCACCATCTCCGGATCACCGCGCAGAGCGGTGATGTCGTTGATAATATCTGCGCCAGCTTCAATCGCCTGGCGAGCGGTTTCTGCCTTGTAGGTGTCAATCGAGAGGATCACTTCCGGAAACTCCCGGTGCAGTTGGTGAACGACCGGAAGCACTCGACGTAATTCCTCTTCCAACGGAACCGGATCGGCGTCTGGGCGGGTCGATTCGCCCCCGATATCCAAAATGGCCGCGCCTTCGGCCACGAGGCGACGGGCCTGCTTCACCGCCTGCTCCGGCTCGAAAAACGCGCCGCCGTCGGAAAAAGAATCCGGCGTGATATTGAGCACAGCCATCAACTGAGCCTGGCGCTCCAGGCTCAATGTCCGTTGTCTTGCTCGCCAAATCATTGCTCCAGTCACAAAGGGGTCATGAAGGGTTCAGCCATAGGCTCATCGTGGTGGGACGGCGTTTAGCAAAACAAGAAAAAAGGGCCGGCATTTGCTGCCGGCCCTTTTTAACAACCGTGATTGGGATAAAGACTAGACAGGGCACTATGAGGCATTAGCGACCTCGCCTTGTTCGGGCTGGACCGCTCGAAACGTCAGTTTATCTCCGTCGGCATGCACCACGACCGTGTCACCCATTTTGATGTTGCTGCGCAAAAGTTCTTCGGCGAATGGATCTTCCAGATATTTTTCTACGGCTCGCCGCATGGGACGAGCGCCGTAAGTCGGATCGTATCCCTTGTCGATCAGAAATTCTACTGCGGTCGGATCGACTTGAATCTTGATCTCTTTCGCTCTAACGCGGTCGACCACTTTCGCAACCTCTAGATCGACGATCCGCACCAGATCGTCGCGATTCAAGGTGTGGAAAACGATCATGTCGTCCAAACGATTCAAAAACTCCGGCTTAAAGACGCGCTTTGATTCTTCGAGAATCTTGTCACGCATCTGCTCATACGAATCAGTGCCGGATGCAGCACCAAAACCCATCGAAGTCTGGCGCTTAATAATCTCAGCGCCCACGTTCGAGGTCATGATAATGATCGTGTTTCGGAAGTCGATTTTGCGGCCAAGGCTGTCGGTGATTTTGCCCTCTTCGAGAATTTGCAGCAAAAGATGCATCACGTCTGGATGAGCCTTCTCGATTTCATCGAATAGGACCACCGAGTAAGGCCGGCGTCGAACGGCTTCGGAGAGCTGCCCTCCTTCTTCGTAACCGACGTATCCCGGCGGCGAGCCAATCAACCGGGAAGCGGTAAACTTCTCCATGTATTCCGACATGTCGATTTGGATCAACGCGTCCGGATCGCCGAACATAAATTCTGCCAAGCTCCTCGCCAAGAACGTTTTGCCCACCCCGGTCGGCCCGAGGAAGATAAAGGAACCAATGGGGCGCCGCGGATCCTTCAAGTCAGCGCGAGACCGGCGCAAGGCTTTGCTGATAGCGACGACCGCCTCATCCTGACCAATTACTCGCTGGCGCAGATTATCCTCCATCTTCAACAACTTCTGCGTCTCGGCTTCCTCCATCCGGTGCAACGGCACTCCGGTCCATTTTGAAACGATATGCAGGATATCGTCAGCACCGACTACAACCTCACGCTCTTCCCGCTGCTCGCGCCAATCGGATAAGATGCGTTCAAGCTTGTCCTTAGTCTGTTTTTCTGAATCTCGCAGCGCTGCGGCCTTCTCGAAGTCTTGCGCTTTAATCGCCGCTTCTTTGTCGATCCGAATCGCTTCGATCTCTTTCTCGATATCTTTGACATCCGGTGGACGTGTCATCGCATTGATGCGAGCACGCGCTCCCGCTTCATCCATGACGTCAATCGCCTTGTCCGGGAGGAATCGCCCGGTGAGATAGCGGTCTGAAAGTTTGACTGCGGCTTCCAATGCCTCATCGGTCAGACGCGCCTTATGATGCGCCTCATATTTAGGCCGCAAGCCTTTAAGAATTTGCACCGCCTCTTCCACGGATGGTGCTTCCACCTTCACCGTTTGAAAGCGCCGTTCCAGAGCCGCATCCTTCTCGATGTACTTCCGGTATTCGTTCAGAGTCGTTGCGCCAACGCACTGAAGCTCGCCTCGGCTGAGGGCGGGTTTGATAATATTGGACGCATCCATCGCGCCCTCGGCAGAACCCGCGCCGACGATCGTGTGCAGCTCATCGATGAAGAGAATGACGTTCTTGGAGCGACGAATTTCGTCCATTACTGCCTTAATGCGCTCCTCGAATTGGCCGCGATACTTGGTCCCAGCCACCATCAGAGCCAGATCCAAAGTAATGACCCGCTTGTCGCGCAATAGCTCCGGGATGTCGCCGGCTGCAATCTCCTGCGCCAGCCCTTCCACGATCGCGGTTTTGCCAACGCCTGCCTCGCCGAGAAGCACCGGATTGTTTTTCGTCCGGCGGCAGAGAATTTGGACTACCCGTTCAATCTCGTCTTTCCGGCCAATGACCGGATCGAGTTCTGCTTTCTTCGCCAGTTCCGTCAAGTCCCGCCCGAAAGCTCTCAGGGCTGGGGTCTTGACCTCTTTCTTATTGCCTTCCTGCGGGCTTTCAGCCTCGCTCTCCGGTGGTGTAAAATTTGGATCCAATTCTTTTAAGATTTCGTTTCGAGTTCGCTCTATGTCCACTTCCAAGCTCTTTAAGACGCGGGCGGCGACTCCTTCGCCCTCGCGTAGCAATCCCAGCAAGATATGTTCCGTGCCCACGTAAGAATGATTGAGGGCCTTGGCTTCTTTTCCTGCAAGGGCCAGCACTTTCTTGACGCGCGGCGTGTATGGGATATTCCCAACCATTTTGGTCTCGGGATGGGATCCGACATGTTTCTCGACCTCCATACGGACCGTCTCCAGGTCGAGCCCCATCTTCTGCAAAACGTTCACGGCTACGCCTTGACCGAGTTTGATCAAGCCGAGCAGAAGGTGCTCAGTACCCACATAGTTGTGGTTGAAGCGATCCGCTTCTTTGCGTGCGAGCGCCAGCACCTGTTGCGCACGTGGAGTAAAGTTGTTCATCATTGCAATTCGGCTGCTCGGGACATCCTAAGTATTAGGTGGTTTGGGAAAACTTTTCAACTGCTCGCGGACAGTGTCGGCTCGGAGATGGTCTCTTTCTTCAGCCGCCAGCTTCTGTTGCGAGGCGTGCTGCAGATGCGCTGGCTGGGTATCCAGCAAAAGTTGGTTAATGATTCTGCGGCCCGGTTCCGGAAAGAAGCCGAGATCGATGCCCAGCCGAAGAACCGAGAGCAAATTCAGAGCTTCCTTGGAGGAAATCGAATAGGAGTAGTTCAGTATTCCGTAAGCACGTCCCACCTGATCCATCAGCATCGTGCGGCGGGTGTCGAGCAGGTTTGTACGAGCCTGATTCTCCCGTTGGATCAGAGTTTCGATCACCTTGTTTAATCGTTCGATGATTTGGTCCTCCTTCTCACCCAGCGTGGTCTGGTTAGAGACTTGGAAAAGGTTACCCATCGCCTCGGTACCTTCTCCATACAGCCCGCGCACCGCCAAACCAATTTTGTTTACCGAATTTACCACCTGATTGATCTGCTCGCTCAAGACCAACCCGGGAAGATGAACCATGGCGGAAGCACGCATCCCGGTTCCGACGTTGGTGGGGCACGCTGTCAGATACCCTAGGGCTTCATCAAACGCAAAGTCGAGTTGGTTCTCGAGTATCGTGTCGACCCCGTCGATCAGTTGGAAAGTCTGCTGCAGATCGAACCCGCACGTGATCGCTTGCATGCGCAGATGGTCTTCTTCGTTGACCATGATGCTCAAAGTTTGCGCCGGATTGATGACCACCGCACTGCCCATCCCTTTCGCCGCGTGTTCGCGACTGATGAGATGTCTCTCCACCAACACCTGCTTCTCAGTAGCGGAAAGTTCGTTCAGCTGCGGCGAAAAGGAATTACTCATCTCAGGCAACACCTCGACTTCCGGCTTAATCTCTTCGAGTATCCGGATTCGTTCTGATTTCTTGGCCCAACCAGGAAAAGGCAATTTCGCAAGATTGCGAGCCAACCGCACCCGGCTGCTGATAACGATTGGGTGGAGATCCCCGCCGGACGATAGCCATTCTCCCGGAGTTGCCAATAAGCCTTCAATTTTCATACAACACTCAATTCCTGTCGCTTTCCAGTTGTCGGATCTCATCTCGCAGATTAGCAGCCGTCTCGTAGTCCTCATTAGAGACGGCCTCATCGAGATTTCGCCGCAACTCATTTAGGCGATCGGTCCGAGCGAGAATACGAGAATAACGGGTCGGTACTTTGCCGGTATGCTGCGTACCCTTATGCATCGCCTTAATCAAAGAAGCGAGTACCTCATTGAATGTTTCGTAGCAATCGCTGCACCCAAGTCGGCCAGTTTTCTTAAAATCCGTCTGGGTAAATCCACACACGGGACAATGTTCGGTTGGCGGCGATTGCTCAACCTGCTGCGTTTCGCCCATTCCGAGCAAAAGATCAGCCAATGCAAAGCCGGTTGGATCTGAGACGCCCTTCTCTTTGGAACACGACTCGCAGAGATTGATCTTCTTCATGTTTCCATCGACGATCTGGGTCAGGTATACCGTCGCCGGATTTGTTTTGCAGACGTCGCAAATCATGCCTCTAACCTCCCTCTAATCGGAAAATTTACCGAAACTTGAAATGTTCTTTTGCTTCCCACCTTATTTTCGCTCGTTTAATGCAGCTCCCCGGGCTAAACGATTTGTCTGGAACCCCTCCAAATTCTCCCCACGGCTAGACTGTAGTTGTTCGAGCTCATTGATAAATCGGCGTACCAGTTGTTTGTGTCAATCTACGGAAGTCTTCGATCAACTTCAAGGTGACTGGTCCTGGTTGTCCGTTCCCGATCGGTCGGCGATCTAACTCCACTGCCGGGATGATCTCCGCGGCGGTCCCGGTAAGAAAACATTCGTCCGCCGTAATTACGTCGTAGCGGGTGAGCTCTCGCTCCTCGACGACGAACCCATTTTTTTGGGCTAGCTCGAAGGCCACGTTGCGAGTCACACCTTCGAGAATTCCCGCATTCACCGGTGGGGTATAAAGTCGCCCGCGCTTGATGATGAATAGGTTATCACCGGTACATTCCGCCACGTATCCTTGCTCATTAAGCATAAGGCCTTCGGCAGCACCGGCTTGCTGGGCTTCGATTTTTGCCAGCACGTTATTGAGGTAGTTCAATGATTTGACACGCGGGCTTAGTGCTGCCGGAGCAGTGCGACGCGTTGCGCAGGTCGCCATATTCAGTCCCTTTTGATAAAGAGCCGCCGGATAAAGCGCGATGGTGGAAGCGATAATCACAATGCTTGGACGGCGACAGGAGTCGGGACTTAAACCAAGCGTTCCCACACCACGTGTCACTAACAGGCGGATGTAACCATCCTGGAGGTCGTTCTGCCGGATCGTCTCCAATGTCGCAGCAGTCAGTTCCGATGCTGACATCGGTATCTCCAGAGCGATCCCTTTAGCCGAATCCCAAAGCCGGGCGACGTGCTCTTCCAGCCGGAAAACCCGGCCCCGGTAAAAACGAATTCCTTCGAAGATGCCGTCTCCATACAGCAAGCCGTGGTCAAATACGGAAATCTTAGCCTCCGACTCTGGGTAGAAATTTCCGTCGATGTAGATTTTCAGATTCATAGGTTCGGGAGGGTATGGATGATGAATGGAGTAAAAGTTTTCATCTAATGGACGAGGAGACCGTCCAACATATCGACCTGACGGTTTCCCAGCTTGGCGAGCCTCGCATCGTGGGTAACGACAACTAAAGTCTTTTGCTGTTCCCGCACCAATTCCAGAAGAAGAGTCATGATGGCGTCGCCGTTAGTCGTATCGAGGTTGCCGGTCGGCTCATCGGCGAAGATAATCGCCGGATCATTTACCAGAGCCCGGGCGATGGCCACTCGTTGTTGTTCTCCACCCGAGAGCTCGCTCGGCAGATGCTGCATCCGGCCACCCAGACCCACTCTTTCCAAATAGCCTTTCGCTAAGTCTTCGCGCTGCCGGTGCCGAATGAGCGACGGCAACAGAGTGTTTTCGAGCGCGGTTAACTCAGGTAGCAGAAAATAGCTCTGGAAAACAAAGCCCATTCGCGTATTCCGGATTCTCGCATCTTCCGCCGAGCTCCGGCTATACAATTTGTGACCTTCGAAAACGACTTCCCCAGCTTCCGGTCTTTCCAGTCCCGCCAAGGTATACAATAGGGTCGTTTTACCGGCTCCGGAAACACCGCAAAGGAAAAGCGCCTCTCCCGCCTGCACATCGAGATTGATTCCGCGCAGAACCTCGACCTTGCGTGACCCAATCCGAAAGGAACGACGAATATCGCGTGCGCTTAGCTGAGCGGTCATTTTCAAGTAGACGTAGAAAGTTGGCGAACGCCTTCAAATAGCACGATCGCGACCGCTGTGGCCAGGTTCAAGCTTCGAGCACCTGCGACCATGGGGATGGTGTAGCAATCGGCGGTCCGTTCAGCCAACAAACTTTCCGGCAGGCCCTTCGTTTCACGGCCAAAAATCAAATTATCGCCCCGAACGAAGTCGATCTCCCAATAAGGGCGCGGAGACTTCGTGGAGAAGAACAGAGAACGCCGAGAAGCCGGAGGCATCCGCTCAAATTCACCTAGGTTTTCCCACAGCATAACATCCACTTCCCGCCAATAATCCATTCCCGCACGACGCAACTGGCGATCGTCTAGAGTGAATCCGAACGGCTTAACGAGGTGAAGCCGGCAACCGGTCGCCAGAGCGAGTCGCGCGATATTTCCGGTATTAGGCGGAATTTCCGGTTCGACCAGTACAAGGTTAAACATATTCCAAAAAACAAAAAAAGCGCCTCAAGGCTCGAGGCGCTTTTTCCGTCGGGAGGGAATTTCGCTACCGGCTGCTAATTTGAGCTCACTTGCGCCTCAGTGGCATCAACATTTACGCGCCGACCCCTGCGATCGAAGCGTACGATGCCATTCACCAAAGCGAAGATGGTATAATCCCGACCAAGCCCTACATTGTGACCCGGCAAAAATTTTGTTCCGCGTTGACGGACAATAATATTACCCGCCAGAACCTGTTCGCTGCCAAACTTCTTCACGCCAAGGCGTTTACTGACGCTGTCGCGCCCGTTCTTAACGCTTCCTTGACCTTTCTTATGCGCCATAAAATGAGACCCCGATCAAATTTAGTCCTATAGATCAATCGATTCAATCTTTACCCGAGTCAATTGCCGTCGATGCCCGACGGTCCGATGGTAACCTTTGCGGCGGCGAAATTTGAAAGCGATCACCTTTTTGTCTTTGAACTGTTCCAGGACTTCGCCGGAAACCTTGGCCCCTTGAATCAGTGGGGAGCCAGTCGTGAAACGATCGCCGTCACCGTGCAAAACCACCTCGCCAAAAGTAATCTTGTCGCCCGTCGCACCAGAGAGTTTTTCTACCGCAATGGTATCTCCCGGGCGAACCCGATACTGCTTACCTCCCGAACGAATGATTGCGTATGCCATCGTGACCTTCTTAGAAAGGCGCGGAACATTTCACATTAGGCCGTGTTCCACAACTATTTTTTGAAGAAAAAAGGACGAGGTAGCCTGATGCTCCAGCCTCAGGAAATGCACGTGCTGCTAGCATGAAGAACGGCAAATCAACGGCCAGCACACTTACGGCGCGGTGGGTCCCTTCGCGAGGTAGCCTGATGCTCCAGCCTCAGGGAGCGCTGGTGCTGCTGGCTCGAAGAACGGCAAATCGAAGGCCAAGACAGTTACAGAGCCGTGGGTCCCTTCGCGAGGTAGCCTGATGCTCCAGCCTCAGGAAACGCTGGTCTGCTAGCTCGAAGAACGGCAAACCGAAGGCCAGGACAGTTACAGAGCCGTGGGTCCCTTCGCGAGGTGGCCTGATGCTCCAGCCTCAGGAAGCGCTGGTGCTGCTAGCTCGAAGAACGGCAAATCGAAGGCCAAGACAGTTACAGAGCCGTGGGTCCCTTCGCGAGGTAGCCTGATGCTCCAGCCTCAGGAAGCGCTGGTGCTGCTAGCTCGAAGAACGGCAAATCGAAGGCCAAGACAGTTACAGAGCCGTGGGTCCCTGAGCCAGGAGGATCAGGCTACTCCTTCCCCCCGAGCCGGGAGCATCAGGCTACGCCTTCCTTAATAATCTCTCTGCAACAGGTGATCCGCCAACGCATGCAGAGTCTCAGCCTTTTTTCCGAAGGGTCGTAACGTCTCCCGGGCTTCTTGGGTAAGCCTTCTGGCGATTTTTCGGGAGCGTTCAAGCCCGACTACCGCCGGATATGTCGCCTTTTCGGCGGTTAAGTCTTTGCCGGCGCTCTTACCGAGTTTTTCGGTGGTCTGGGTGACATCCAGTATGTCGTCGATGACCTGAAAGGCTAAACCGAGAGCACGTCCGAAATCTGATAAATTCTGGAGCTGGCTTGGGGTGGCATTAGCGCTCATAGCACCCAACCGGATCGAGGAACGCAGCAGCGCCGCCGTCTTTGATTCATGGATGAATTTCAGAAGGGGAAGGGAGACCTTTTTTCCTTCACTCTCAAGATCGACGACCTGGCCCGCGATCAGATTGCGGCTCCCACAGGCTACGGCCAACTCTCGGACGACATCTCGTATTGAATAACGAGGCCAGCCCGGGACTTGGGCGGCGACCTCGAAGGCGAAGGTGAGTAAGGCGTCGCCGGCGAGTACGGCGATTCCTTCGCCAAACACCTTATGTGAGGTTGGTCGCCCTCGCCGAAAGTCATCATCGTCCATGCACGGCAGATCATCATGAATGAGCGAGTAGGTATGCACGCATTCAACGGCGCAAGCCAGTGGTAGGGCGGATTGGCGGTCACCCCCGCAGCATTCGGCAGCGGCCAAGCAAAGAATCGGCCGCAGGCGCTTGCCACCGGCAAAGACGCTGTAGCGCATCGCCTTGTGGATTGTCTTCGGTTTGATGGATTCTCTTGGCAACAAAGCATCAAGCGTTTCGTCAACCAGATGCTGGCGGGAAGAAAGATACTCGTTCATGCAGCGATCAACCCAGATAACGTTGGGCGATAGGCATACGCCAGCCGCTACCGAATGCCAAGCTGGTGACTTTTAATCCGGGCGCGGCCTGTCTCCGCTTGTATTCGTTGATATCGACTCTTCGCTGGATCCAGCGCACAACTTCCGGATCGAAGCCGCGTTGGATGATCTCGGCCGGGCTGCGCTGTTCTTCAACATAGAGCTGTAAAATAGCGTCCAGGGTGTCGTAAGGAGGCAAGGTGTCTTGATCGGTCTGATTTGGCTTCAGCTCGGCACTGGGCGGCTTGACGATCGAATTGGCGGGAATGACTTCTCGATGCCGATTAATCCAGCGTGCTAGTCGGTAAATCATCGTCTTTGGCACATCGCTGATGACCGCCAACCCTCCACACATATCCCCATATATTGTGCAATAGCCAACGGCCAGCTCGCTCTTATTGCCAGTGGTCAACAGCAAATGTCCAAATTTGTTAGAGAGCGACATCAGGATGAGACCGCGGAGCCGGGACTGCATATTCTCCTCAGTCGTATTTTCTTTTCGTCCGGCAAAAACCTCTTTGAATTGACTTTTTAGAACCTCAAACGGCTCTTTGATCGGGATGACGAGTCTTGCGATGCCGAGGTTCTTGGCGAGGCGATCCGCATCGTCAAGACTGCCGGCGGAGGAGTAAGAGCTTGGCATCGAAACGCCGGCGACGTTATCTTTCCCCAGCGCCTCGACGGCGATGGCGGCCGTCACCGCGGAATCAATCCCGCCGCTTAAGCCGAGTACAGCACTGCGAAATCCGCATTTGGCAAAATAATCGCGTACGCCCAGTACCAGCGCTCTAAAGATTTCTTCTTCCGCTGACAGTTCAACCTCCGAGATCGCGGGCGTCTCGCTGTCGACAACGGCAATTTGTTCGGTAAAGGCGGCAAGGCAGGCTGTTGTGCGGCCCTGTTTATTGATCACAAACGAATTGCCGTCGAAGACCAGCTCATCGTTTCCACCGACTGCATTGCAGTAAAAGAACGGGACACCGTACTGGGTAGCCAGCTCGCTGACCATGGCGCGTCGAAGCACCGGTTTACCGACGAAAAAAGGAGACGAACTGAGATTCAGAATGATCGAGGCGCCTGATTCGACGAGTCTTCTAACCGGGTCGGTGTGATACAAGTCGTGTCGGAGATACTTATCTGTCCAGATATCCTCGCAAATTGTGATCCCAATCTTTTGCCCAAGTAACTCGATCGGCTGCTGATCATCGGCCGGCTCGAAGTACCGCGCTTCATCAAACACATCGTAGGTAGGAAGAAGCGTTTTGAAGATCTTCCGGATCGGGCGATTTTTCTCTAGCACTGCGCAGCTGTTAACGAAAGGTTTCCCCGACTTTTTTGGGTTAAAATCCACGTACCCAACTAGGAGCGGAACTGTGTCAACCGCCTCGTGTAATACGCGGAGTTGATCGAGAGTCTGGGGAACAAACCCCGATTTGAAGACGAGGTCTTGAGGAGGATAGCCCGTCAAAGCAAGTTCTGGCGTAATCACCAATTGGGCTCCCTGGCCAATTGCCTCCCGGTAGGCCGCAAGAATTTTTCGAGAGTTGGCCTCGATGTCTCCGACGATGGTATTGATCTGAGCAAAACCGACTCGCATAGCTACCTATACTCTCAGAAACAGGACTACCTCCGTCAAGGCCCCGCGAATCCGAATTCAGGCGCCGATCGCCATGGCGAATGATCAGTGACAAATGACAGATGATACGAGCGGCGCCTGTGCTAAAACGGCCCGCGCCCCTGATGGGTAGGGCGAAACACGCCATTGAGCGATAGCGAGAAAAGGCGTGTGAGCCAATCTTGAGTAGCTCGCCAATGATGCCGAGGCGGACTTGTCCTAGTTGCAGTCGGACCGCAGGCAGCAATTTGTGATTCCCAACTGGCTGCCCGTCATCACGAACTGGCTCTAGCTCCCAGAGTCTAAATTCTTATTGAGCTGGGCTAGCACCTCCGGGTCGCGTACATCCGCCCACTCGCCGATAATCTCGACAGCCTGTACGTGTTTTCCGGCCAAGCTCATTGCCCGGATCGCGTCAGTTAGCTCGTACTCACCGCGGGGCGATTTTTCCAGACGGGCGACATACTCAAAAATGGAGGCGCGAAAAACGTAGATCCCTGCGTTGTACCAAGGTGTTGCTGCTTCGTTTGGTTTGGGCTTTTCCCGCAAGTCGATCAATTCGAAGCGATCGTTGAGGTACACGGCACCACCCTTTGAAACATCGGTAGATCGCTTCACTGCCATCGACATTTCGGCATCCTGAAGATCGCAGAGGCTAGGATAATAGGAAGGGTCGACCAGAATGTCTCCGTAGCTAAGCAGAAACGGATCCTTGCCGCAGAATGGCTCGGCCAACGCGACCACGCGTCCGGTGCCATCCTGAACGATCTGTTCCGCATATTGGATCTGCATTCCGAAGCCGGCGCCATTTTGGAAATGATCTCTAACCACTTCCTTCCGATAGCCGACTACGATCAGGAGCTCTTGGATTCCCGCTCGACGCAAACCTTCCACGATGATCTGGAGGACCGGTTTCCCCCGGACCTTGACCATCGGTTTTGGAATCGACTCGGTCAGGTCCCGCATGCGCGTACCGCGACCAGCGGCTAGCACTACGGCTCGATGAATAGCGCTCATTTGCGGCGTTGAAGGCTTGCGCAGTAGGCTTGGTCAACAAGTGCGAAGGAAGGTTTCGATTCGATCGGTCGCTTCGCGCAATTTTTCGAAGCTGGTAGCGAAACAGCAACGCACAAATCCTTCGCCTGACATCCCGAAGGCATCTCCCGGCACCACCGCCACCTTTTGAGACTCCAACAAAGCCAAAGAAAACTGTTTACTTGTCAGGCCGGTTTTTCCGATGTGCGGAAAAACGTAGAATGTGCCCTTCGGAGAATGGCAAGGCAGGCCCATCTCGTTGAACCGAGTGACCACAAAATTGCGGCGCCGTTCGTAGTCCGAACGCATTGCGGCAACCTCCTTTGTACAATTCTCGAGCGCCTCGATAGCAGCCTCCTGGGATAGCACCGATGCGCACATAATAGCGTATTGGTGTATTTTCATCATCGCTTCAATGATGGGTGCTGGAGCACAGGCGTAGCCTACCCGGAATCCGGTCATCGCAAACGATTTGGAGCAACCGTTCAGGAGGATGGTTCGTTCCTTCATGCCCGGTAAAGACGCGATCGAGACGTGTCTGGTGCCGTCATAGACGATCTCGCTGTAGATTTCATCGGACAAAACCAGCAGGTCGTGCTGGAGGCACAAATCAGCAATCGAACGCAGGTCCTCTAGCAACATGACTCCGCCGGTAGGATTAGTCGGAAAGCTCAAGAGCAGCGCCTTCGTACGCGGCGTGATCTTCGCTTCCAGCTTTTCCGGTAACAAACGAAAATCGTGCTCAGCGTCGGTTTGGACTGAGATCGCTCGTCCTCCGACTAGTGCGATGCTTGGATTGTAGGAGACGTAGCTCGGCTCGTGAAATATGACTTCGTCTCCAGGATTGATGATCGCTCGAAGAGCCAGGTCAAGCGCTTCAGAGACGCCCACCGAGACCAACACTTCTTTTGGCGCATCATAAGTAATGCCGAATTTCGAAAGATATTGGGTAATCGCGGTGCGGAGCCTAGGTAAACCTAGATTGGAGGTGTACCCCGTCTTCCCTTTTTCCATCGCGAAAATCGCCGCCTCCCGGATCCGCCAGGGTGTCACGAAATCAGGCTCGCCGATTCCCAGCGAGATGACGTCCGTCATCGACTGAACCACTTCAAAGAAATCTCGAATTCCCGACTTGGGTATAGTGAGAACGTGAGCTGCAATGAAGCGGCGCGAATCCGAGTCGGATTTGTCGCGAGCTTGTCGAGAAGTATTCATGGCGTGACCGGCAATCTCTCAACAGCGATTGAAGGGCTCAACAAAACCCCATTCTGTTTATAAGTCTTCAGCCGGAACCGAGTCGCTGTCGAAATAACTCCTTCGACGGTGCTCAATTTCTCGGAAACAAAGCGAGCAATTTCGCGCAAATGGTTTCCCTCCACAATAATCGCCAGATCATAGCCACCGCTCATGAGCCAGCAGCTCTTTACCTCATCGAAACGCGCAATCCGCTCAGCCAATCGGTCGAATCCACCGCCGCGTTCAGGCGTGATCCTTACCTCAATATAGGCGGTAACGGCATCCGGGTCCGTTCGTTCTGCGTCGATCACGGCCTGGTAGGCGAGAATAACCCCAGCTTCCTCATAGCCGGCGATCTTGGCTTCCACTTCGGCGGCGGAAAGATTCAAAAGTTTGCCCAATTCGGCAGAAGAAAGTTTCGAGTTCTGGTGAAGAAGTTCGAGGAGAGGATCCATAAAGTTAATGACCAATAGCCAATAGCCGATAGCCGAGAATTTGCTATTTGCTATTTGCAATATCAGCGTTGGCGACGCTAGTCGCCGAAGCTGATGTCCACAGCTCGAGCGGTTTCGATAAGCTGGTTTTCGAGATCGACAACGCGTAGCCGATGCACGGCCTCGGCGATAGAGACGTCCTGCACTTCGTAATGCTGATAGCTCACCATCCGTCCAAACTTACCTTCGTGGATCAGGCTTACCGCCTTCACACCGAAACGTGTACCCAAGATTCGATCGAGAGAACCGGGAGCTCCGCCTCGTTGCAAATGGCCCAGGATGCAGTACCGCGTTTCCTTTCCGGTGCGTTCGGCTACTTCGCGGGCAACAATTTCGCCGACGCCACCGAGCCGATACTCGCCGCGATGAGTTTGTTGATAGTGCTGAATCCCGTTCCGAGGGCGGGCGCCTTCGGCCACGACAATCATGGTACTCTGGTATCCGGCCGCATCCCGCTGCCGCACGGCTTCGGCAACTCTTTCCCATTCGAAAGGAATTTCTGGCAGAAGAATGACGTCGGCGCCGCCACCGATTCCTCCATGGAGCGCTATCCACCCGGCATGCCGGCCCATCACTTCCAGAACCATTGCACGTTTGTGGCTGGCGGCCGTGGAGTGAAGGCGATCCAAAGCGTCCGTCACGCAGCTGACCGCGGAGTAAAAGCCGAAGGTCATAGCGGTTGCTTCGATGTCGTTGTCGATCGTCTTGGGAACGCCAATAATCGGGAAGCCCAGTTCGAAGAGCTGCAACGCAGTCGTCAATGAACCATCGCCGCCGATAACAATCAGACCCTCGATTTTCAGTTCCTCGAGAGTGGCTCTGGCCTGGTTCACGATTTCGCCCGGGATCATTGTTTTCTCGCCGCCGGCCACCTTGGCGATGAAATGCCCTTTGTTCGTCGTCCCGAGAATGGTTCCTCCCTGTTGCATGATTCCGGCCGTTGTAGCGCGATCTAGAATCATGAACTGGCTGGGCGGAAGGAGTCCTTCGAATCCATCCCGGAACCCTACGACCTGCCAATCCAGTTTTTCGGCGGCTTTGGTGACCCCGCGCAATACCGCGTTCAGCCCCGGACAATCACCGCCGCTTGTGAGCACCCCAATCCTCTTAGCAAACATATGGAACTACCGCTTGGCTTCAGTAAGAGGACGACCCGCAGCCGCCCATTGGTCGTACAGGCTCCAGGCTCGGCCAAGCAACTGAGACGCAGCCGAAAAGCGGTCAGCCGCGCCCAAGACCACGATGTCGACGCGACGAGGGGTTACCAAAGTAGTTGCTCCATCCTGTTTGATTTCGGGATCGTGCTGTGATGACAACACTACGCACTGGCCCGCTTTTGCGGTGGTTCCAGTTTTCACCCCATCGACCCCGTTGTTGCCGAGAAGCTCATTTGTATTTCGAAGCATATATAGAAGCACCTGGCCGCTCCGGTTAATCGAAACCTTGCGTTCTTTCTGAGAAACGTAGAAACGAAATCCAGCATCGCTCATCGAGTAGACCGTTAGCTTGGCCACATCGGCTGCCGTCGAATACGGCTGAAGACCTCTTTCCGGTTCCAAACCGTGTGGGTTCACGAACAAGGTATGCTCCATCCTCAACTCGCGAGCCAGTGCGTTCATCTGGCTCACAAAGGCTTCGATCGGACCGAGTTCTTGGATCGCTGATCCCCCGCGAGCGCGAAGCTGTCCTCCCACGGCATAAGCTAAGGCCGTCGCCGCAGTGTTGTCTGACTGCAGAAGCGCGGCATAAACGAGATCGCGATAGCTGACTTGGTCATCCGGTTGCAGACCCATTGGGTTGATCCCGCCAGAGTTGAACGCTTGGGCCGAGATTCCCACCAGCTGGGCCAAATCGGTGTTGGTTTTGGCGGCCCAATCCAACACTACCTTCGCGGTGGCAATTTTAGTGAGGCTGGCGATCTGCCTTTTTTGGTCGGACTTGTAGCCTTCGAGCACGTGACCGCTGGTGTGGTCGATCAGGATGTATGCCGCCGCTGTCTGGGCGCGCCCGGCGGCAGTGAGAAAAACCGCTACTCCAAATAGGATACAGAATCGAGCTGTGTTCAGCATGGTGTAAAACGCGCTCACTTTATTGCGGTTCCTCAGTAAGGCAACGCTGAAGTCGGTCCGTATGCACTGGTGCGCGGAATTTACCGTTGTGTAGGTAGGGAGAGAGAGATCAGTTGGCGATTTTTCAAGGCGCACTAGCTAATCTAATTCATCTGGCATGCCCAACTTCGGTGGAGATGAGGGAGACCACGGATTCACATTAAAGCGCGATTCCTCCAGCTGGCTGACAGTCAAATCGCTCAACGCCAACGCTTGATCGACTCGGAATCCGCGAAATTCCGGGCAAAATTGGATCAAATTCTTATGAGCTAGCTTGAACAAACGCCAGGCTGGGCGTAAGCGCCGGCCATCGGTCGGATGGGTTGGGCGCCGAAATTGTTTTTGAAGATGAACAAAAGCTCCGGCCAGCTGGATGAGCCCCTTATAAAAGGTAGCGTCCGGCTCGAGCGCTCGGAGCCACAACTGCTCGAGGACATCATGAGCCTCGTAGTATTGCTGCTCGTTAAATAGCTGGAAATAAGCGCGGTAGTAGGCGCGATTATCTATTTTTCCATCGCTCGAGAGTCCCCGAGTAAACGCGGCAACCCTGTCCTCCTTCTTCATTGGCATGTTTGCTTCAGCGTCGCAGCCTTCGGCTTCGCCTGGGCAACTAATCCACAACTGACCCGAAAGGCAAGCCTGGGCGCGCGGACTGCTGCATTGTGATCTGTCATTTGACATTCCTAATAGACTATCGGCTAGGCATTTGCAGAACTTGGTTGCGCGAACGGCCTCGCGCACCCGAATATGAGGCAGGGATTTTTCTTGTCAGCCGAAGGGAAGGACCGAGAATGCCGAGCGCTGCCGGAGAGTGCGAATCATCATTGCGCTGTACCTGATACAGTCCACTAGCATGTCGACCGAATTCGTTGTCGCAACGTTAGCGGGGCTCATCTTGTGTGCGTTCGTGTCGGCTTTTTTCTCTGGAATGGAGACCGCCCTGTTCTCCATCAAAGCTTGGCATCTTCACCGTTGGCGAACGGAGGACCCATCGTCGGCCGAGCGCTACGAGGCGCTGATGAAAATGCCGCGAGTAGTTCTGAACGTCATTCTGCTCGCTGACACGCTGGTGAATCTGGTGCTCGTGGTCTTGGCTCTTTGGTTTGCTAATTCGTTGGCAGTACCTTTCCCAAACTGGGTCAAAACCTTACTGCTCTTCGCGCTGATCGTGGTGGTTTGCGATCTTTCGCCAAAGGTGTTGGCCCTGGCAGACCCGTTCCGGTTTGCCAAGCAGGCGCTGGTAGCCCTTGAATTGCTCCTCCCGGTCTTAGGACCTCTCTCTCGAAAGCTCCAAAATTTCGCCGAGCGTCTTGCTGATTTTTTATTCCACGACAAGCCGGAAGTGCGAGAACAGCTGGATGACGAAGAATTGATCATGCTGGTCGAAATCAGCGCTGAAAAGGGTCATTTGCGACCTGATGAGCGGGAAATGATCGCCGAAATTATCCGCTTGGGTAATAAGACGGTAAAGGACTGCATGACCCCGCGGGTCGATGCATTTACGATTCCTGATTCTCTGACCAACGAAGAGGCGATCCAGCTTTTGCGTAGCAAACGCTACGGCCGGGTACCGGTTTTTGGAGACAGCCCCGACGAAATTCTGGGTATTCTGGACGTAAAGGGCTTCTTGTTGAACCCTCAGGAGCACTATACCGAGAACCTTGAACCCCCGTCGTTCGTTCCCGAAACCATGCAGGCACCCGATCTGTTGCGGGCTTTTCTTACTCATCCGCAGCGGCTCGCTATCGTAGTGGATGAGTTTGGCGGCACCGAGGGCGTCGTCACATTCAATGACATTGTCGAAGAAATCCTGGCCGATGTAGCTCCGCGCGCAGATGAAAAATTGTATCTGGAAGAAGCTGGTGATGCTGTCTGGCTGGCCAGCGGTAGTGCCAGGCTGGAAGACCTCGGCGAGGTCTTGCATCTGAATTTCGCAGACGATGGAATCGATACGGTCAACGGGTTGATCTTCAACCGTCTCGGTTATGTGCCTCGGTCTGGATCGACTGTGCAAGTTCCACCCCTGGAGTTCCAAATCCGCCAAAGCACCCGAAGACGGGTATTGGAAGTGCTCGTGCAAAGGATCAAATCGCCGGAAGCGAGTAACGAATGAGTTGGCTGATTTTTCTGTTCTGCCTTGCGGTCTCTTTCTTGTTTTCTGGGACTGAGGCCGGTTTGCTCTCTCTCAATCGGCTGCAGCTACGACGGTTGGCTCAGCTGCGTGATCCTGCTGCCATTCGTGTGGAACGCCTATTGCTTCGGCCCGCGCGACTCTTTGTGACGGTGCTCTTCGTGACAAGCCTTTCCAATATCACGGCGATACTCATCCTGGTTTCGGAACTGGTCGCCCTTTACGGATCGGTTGGGTACTTGCTCGCACTTCTGGTGGCATTTCCTATTTTCCTCTTCGTTACCGAAGTACTTCCAAAATCGTTCTTCCGCCGGTTTCCTTATCGAGCGCTTGCGTCCGTTGCTCTGATTCTCGAATTTGTTTCCGGGGTGCTGACCCCACTAATGAAGATTGGCGCCTGGATCGCGCGAAAGGTCTTTCGACTGCGGCGCCCCCGTGAGATTTTTTTGGCGCGCGAAGATTTGAAATACGTAACGAGTCATATCGAACGGATGGGGAAGCTGAGCAGCATCGAGCGACAAATGATTCACAACGTGGTCGATTTCCGTTCAGTGAAAGTGGGTGATGTGATGGTCAGGATAGAGCGAGTACGCTCGGTGCCACTCTCGATGGCTTTGGAACAGGTCATTCGCCTGTCGCGTGAAACTAAATTTGATCGGTTCCCCGTCGTGGACGAAGAAGGAAAAATCGTGGGCATAGTGAATGTTCTGGATTTGATTGTAGACCAGCGTCCGGACGCGACCGCCCAGTCCTATCTTCGAAGCATTCTGACCGTGCGGGAAGATGAACCGGCTTCGACGGTTTTGCGTCGACTCCGAGCTGCCCCGCAAGGACTGGCATCCGTCCAGAACGAGGCCGGCGCAGATGTGGGAATCGTCAGTATTGAGGATTTATTGAATCCCCTGGTGAAGGTGGTCCCGGCTGAGCCAGCTGTCTCAGGTGGAAATTTGCCTGCCAAATCCGCTTGAACGGGCCGCTAGGGCGCCAATATTCTCACTTTTTATGTCCATCCATCCGCCCGCAGCTATTTATTCGCGGAAAAATCCTTTTCCGGCGGTTTCGTTGTTGAACCAGAAATTGACGCTGGAAGGTTCAGAAAAGGAAACTCGCCACTACGAGTTTTCCCTGGCCGGCTCGGGATTGCAATACGAGGTAGGCGATTCGATGGGTATATTTCCCCAGAACAATCCGCAACTAGTAGAAGAGCTTCTCGGGGCTCTCCACTTTTCTGGCGAGGAATCGGTTACCAACAAAGAGGGAGAGACCTTTTCGCTGCGCGAGGGTCTCTTGAAACATTTTCAGATTACGGCTCCGTCAAAGCAGTTCCTGGAAGCGATTGCCCAGCGCTCAGCTAGCGGGCCTGAACTACAGGAGCTGATGCAGCCCGATCGCAAAGCCGATTTAGAACGGTTCCTTTGGGGCCAGGAGATCATCGACTTTATTCTGGATAACCCGTCATTACGATTCACGGTAGAGGAGTTCGTCGCAACGCTCCGAAAGCTGCAGCCTCGACTCTATTCTATTGGGTCCAGCCTTAAAGCATATCCCGAGCAGGTCCATTTTATTATCGCAACGGTGCGATATGAGAGCCATGGCCGGCAACGGGAGGGGGTTGCCTCGACTTATTTGGCCGACCGGCTGAATTCGGACGATCGGCTGCCGATGTTTGTGCACGTCGCTAAAGGGTTTCGCTTACCGGAAGACCCTTCTACCCCCATTATCATGGTCGGCCCGGGGACCGGGATCGCCCCGTTTCGAGCCTACTTACAGGAGCGCCAGGCGGTGGGCGCTTCGGGCAGGAATTGGCTTTTTTTCGGCGAACAACGCTCGAAATGCGATTTTTTCTACGAAGCCGAGTTTGCGGCAGCTCGAGCAGCGGGGACGTTGACCCGATTCGATACGGCCTTCTCTCGCGACCAATCACACAAGATCTATGTCCAGCATCGGATGCTGGAGCAAGCCAAGGAGATCTTTGCCTGGCTGGAAGAAGGTGCGCATTTCTTTGTCTGTGGCGACGCTGCCCGCATGGCGAAGGATGTGGATGTAGCCTTGCACCAAATCATCGAGAAGGAAGGCGGGAAAACCCCGGAACAAGCCGCGCAATATGTCGAAAATTTGCGGCAGCAGAAACGGTATAAGAGGGATGTTTATTAGCGGGGGCGAAGCTGGAAGCGGGAATTTGGAATTTAGAGGGTTGCGACTCCCCTCGCTCGGAGGGTGCGCCGCTTGCGGCGCCCGGGAATAATCCGGCGTCAGCAATTCCGACTGATCATCTGCTGGGATGCCTCGGGACGCGATGGATCGTTCCCGGGCGTCGCAAGCGACGCACCCTCCGCAGCCAGGGGCACATCGCAACCTTCTAAATTCTAAATTCAGGATTCTAGATTCCGATCCTACTGTGCCGAAGTGATCTCCCGGACGTAAATATTAATCTGGGCGTCGGCTCCGCGGCGTACATCGACTATCTGGAATGGCCGGTCGGCTGCGCGTCCCAATGACTCGCCTTCCTGCGGTACCGGCAAGCCTTTTGGAAATTCCACGATAATGCGGACATTTTCATTACCCGTCTGCTTGGGGCGTAACACCGCGCGATTTTCCCGTGCTGCTGTCACGGTAAAATCACCGCGAAGATATACGGGATCGGTGCCGATCCCTTGATCGGCCAATGTTGAACCCTGGGCGACTTCGATCAGACGACCGCGGGGAAACTGCCCGGGATGATAGGTTTGCCAAGTTGCGGCTCGGCTATTAGTTCCCGGGGTCGCCGAAGAGGCGAGGAAAGGCTGCGTGGCGGCTACAGCTGGAGGGGTAGCTACAGCCGTACTAGCTGGGGTGGAAGCGGGCCCAGGAGAGTAAGTGGCTTTGGGCGGAGTAGCGGCTGGACTTTGTTTTGCCAAAAGACCGGCTGGGCTCTGTTTCGCCAAAATGCCGGGCGTCGTCTTTATGACCGGCTGCGCTTTCGGCGCTGACACCAGATTGGGGGAGAAGGTCGCGGGGTAGCAGATTCTGCAACTAAATTTCCCGTCGCTTTTTGCGACGTTGTGCTGGCAATCTGTGAACCGGTAGCCTTGCGGTATTCCGCATAGCGCTGCTCGGCACTGTGGAACTTGTTCTGATTCACCATCGGCAGCCCTTCCTTAACGTAAAGAGCCCGAGGCGGTTCTAGCTGAAAACTCGATCCAATCTGTCCGTAGGAGCCATACAGAAGTGGAACGCAAGTGAATAGCAGTTTTCCGTCTCCCAGGTTGCTGATATGAACAACAGCCGAAAGATCATACGAGCGTCGAAGTTCCAAGCCGAGCCCTGTGATCAGAACGCGTTGCATGGCTGGGAGATCCTGCTTTTCGGCCGGAAAGATTTGTTCGATGTAGATGGTTGGCACGTCATTGGACTGCGCCAGCACCGTCATTCCCGGACCAAAATACTGCGTCTCATTTGTCACGAACGCGTCAAGCACCGTGAATTTACCGATAGCATAAGGCACCTTGCCGATTTGGTGATCGTAATTTCGCAGGTAGGACCGAAGTAAATCGTTGCTCTCTTCCACAAGCTGCGGAGCAGTCATCGCTCCATATTTTTCCAGCAACTTATCGGCACCGAGAAATTCTCCGGCAGGTGCGACGGTGAGCTCAAAGCGCTTGGGCGGTTCAAGCTTATTCAACTTCGTAAGTATTTGGTAATTGAACGGTTGTTCCGGGTGATTAAAGACGTAGAACGTTCCGATCCAGCACGCGACCGCAAAGCCACACAACAGAAGGATAAAGACAGTCCAGCCAAAAAGATTGTCCGGACCCGGTTGCTGGTGCATCCGGTTACGTGAGCGCCCGAGCTCTACAGCTTTCATGCGGCCTGAAGTACTAAGAAGTGCTGGATCGTTTTTCGGCTACTTCGAAAGAGGTGCCGCATCCACAGCTTCTAGCGGCGTTCGGATTACTGATTTGAAAGCCGGCACCAGTAAGACCGTCATTATAATCCACCATCGATCCTTGTAAGAACTCGGCGCTTTGCGGGTCGATCAAAACATTTACCCCGTCCTGCTCGAATCGGTAATCGCTGGCTTTTGCTTCATCGAACTTCATTCCGTACTGGCGGCCGGCGCAACCCCCTTCTTCGACGAAGATCCGTAACCCCTTGTTCTTGTACTCCGGGTTTTCCGAGACCAAGGATTGCAAGTGATGCACGGCGGCTTCGGTAACGGTGATCATGTTACCTAATAAACAGCGAAGGCGCCGGAACGTCAACGCGGGCTCGTCATTCTCGCCTCAGGCTCGAATGAATAGCCGATAGCCGATAGCCAATAGCCGATGGAGGGAAACAGCAATTCGGCCACCTATCGGCTATCGGCTATTTGCTATTTGCCATTTCGTTCGAGCCTAAGCGAGAATGACCGCATGGGTCGCATTGTTCTGTTGCCAGATGAAGTGGCAAGCCAGGTGGCGGCCGGTGAAGTGGTGGAACGTCCAGCGTCCGTGGTCAAGGAGTTGGTTGAAAACAGCGTCGACGCGGATGCTAAACGGATCGAGGTCGCCATCGCCCGGGGAGGCGCCTCGCTCATTAGAGTAGTTGATGACGGCGTCGGAATGGACCGCGACGACGCTCTGCTCAGCTTGGAACGGCACGCCACCAGTAAGATCCGGACGGGTCAAGATCTGGCGAGAATACGTACGCTGGGCTTCCGCGGTGAGGCGTTGCCAAGCATCGCTAGCGTTTCGCGATTTCGGATGGCTACGCGGCCATCGGATAGCATTGAGGGGACTGAGATCGTCGTAAACGGGGGAAAAATCGAAACGGTCAAAGCATCGGGCGAAGCGCCCGGAACTTTGGTGGAAGCAAAATCTCTTTTTTTCAATCTGCCCGCGCGCCGAAAATTTCTGCGAAGCGAAAACACCGAAGCGAGCCATGTCCAACACCAACTCTTCCTTCAGGCGATTGGTCACCCAAATGTTGGGTTCGTGTTCGTACGCGATCAATCTCTCCTTTTCCAGGCGCCGCCTACTTCGAACCTCGCGGACCGCATCAGGGATCTGCGTGGCCAGCAGGCACTTGATCAATTGGTCGAGATTGATCCGTTTACCAGCGGTACAATTTCGATTCGTGGTTTCGTCGGCAAGGCTGGGATCAGTCGCTCGACCAGAGCGGAGCAGCTTGTTTTCGTCAATGGTCGTCCCATCGAAAACCTGACGGTCCAACATGGGTTGCGAGAGGGGTATCACACCGCTCTCATGAAAGGCCAATACGCTCTCACTTTTCTCTTTATCGAAATGGACCCGGCCGAAGTGGATGTGAACGTGCATCCGGCAAAACGAGAGGTCCGATTTCGAGATCCCGACCAAGTTCGGGACATCATTGCCGAAGTTGTCCGGCGGACGCTGCAGGTAGACCGCGTCCGCTGGAAGCAGGCTTTCCAAGGTCCTTTGCCCACCCAAACGCTCCCTTCATCCGGCCCTGTCTTAAGCGTCCTACCGCCAGAGAGTCGGCCGCTGTTTTCGCCGGCTGAGGAATTTGCTTTACGGAAAGATTGGTCGGAATTCAACTCCTCGCCGCCGTCTCCGGAAATGCCGCCGAGCGTCAGTTCGGAGCCGCCGGTTGAGATATTTCCGATTTCCTCTGATGGCGAGCTTCCTGAATCGGTTGACCCGGGCGTAGCCAAAATCAAGGGCGAGAGTTTCCGGGTATTGGGTGTGCTTGGTCGACTCTATATTCTAATGGAAAACGGCGACGGGCTCGTTCTGGTCGATCAACACGCAGCGCATGAACGGATACTTTTCGAGCGACTCCGAACACAGCTGGAGCAAGCCGGTGTGCCTTGCCAACGGCTCTTGATTCCGATCGTTTTGCCAGTTCCTCCCAAGGATTTCGATTGGCTTCTTTTGCATGTGGCGACACTCCAGAAAATGGGGTTTTTGATGGAGCCCTTCGGTGAAGGGACACTGAAGATCGATGGGATACCGCAATTCTTCCGGGCAGAAGATCCGGCCGGGGCGGTGCGACAGCTCGTGGATGAACTGCGATCGGTTACCCAAGGAACATCCCGACTCCGATTAGGCGAAGACGTGATCGCAAAAACCGTTTGTCGTCATGCCATTAAAGCCAATGACGAACTGCGCGCCGCTGAGATCGATCAACTCATTCGCGACCTGCTAGCTTGTGATCTGCCTTATTGTTGCCCTCACGGGCGCCCGACTATGATCCAAATCGGCTATCACGAACTGGAGAAGAAATTCGGGCGGAAGGTGTGAGTCCCGGGTTGGACATGCCCACACTCGGAGGGTGCGCCGCTTGCGGCACCCGGGAAGGATCCATCGCGTCCCGAGGCGTCCGAGCCGATGATTAGTAAGCAGTAAGCAGTAAGCGGTGAGCAGTAGGCGGGAGGCCGACGCCAGAAGTCGGAGACGCCAGGTACGCCGACCATTAGCTATGATTCGACGTCACAGAAGGGCTTCGTCGGACAGGTCGGCGTACCGGGCGTATCCGACCTCTGGCGTCGGCGCCCCGCTTACCGCTCACTATTCAACGCTCACCCTTTCCGCGAGCTAGAGATCCCGGTAGTTTGGGCGAGCTTGCGCCCGAGATAAGCTGTCAGTAACGGTCTGGCCAACGACCAGACGCCGTCCCAAATCATCCAAGCCAAGTCCCGTTTTCGGTCGGCTTGTCTTGGTCCTTCTTTCAGCCGGCGGCGCCCGCCGTCCTCGAGAGAAATCTTCTTTCGCCGCCAGGGTAGGCGAGCAAGGATCCATCCCAAAATGCCAGCCAGCGAGAGCCAACCCCACGAGTGGCGGCGAAACGAAGCAGAGACTCTTCCCTGGATATCCAGTTGCCTTCGCACGAGGGATGCGGCGCCTGCTAACTCCAGACGTGTCGCTTCCAGCTCTTCAATTATTCTGCGTTTCGCGTCTTCGTCTTTAGCCATTCACGATCTTTCTGTAGCTCTGCCAAGGTCAGAGAAAAAAGCGGCCGGAGAATGCGAAATCGAAGAATGACAGCGGCCACGATGCTTCCGAGCAGAAGAATGCCGGAACAAAGCAAGGCTCCCCATCCCCATTCCCAATGCAATAAAGTGATAATTAGATAGAGAAGAAATACGGCGAACATCAGCAAGAAGCCGACGAATAAGGCAATAGTGCTCGCGAACAGGATCGCCAGAACCAGAAGATGCATGCCCGCATCCTTTGATTCCAACCCCAATAGCCGAACGCGCAGCTCGGCATACCGTAACAACGAGGCGACCCAATCACGGATTGAGTCGCCGGTCGAAACCCGCTCTGTCTCAGCTCCTGGAGGAGCCTCCGAGCTCATAGCCTCATTTGCGGAAAAGCATGCCAAGGACGAATCCGACGCCTAAAGCGACCAGAACTGCTCTACCCGGATTGTCTCGAACATATGCTTCGCCTTCCGTCTGCCAATATTTCGCTTTCGTGCGAGCATCTGACCAGGCGTCTTCCGCCTTTCCGCGGTAGTGTTTCGCCTTGTCTTCAGCGGCTGCACGAATCTCATCAGCCTTCTGTTCGGCAGCTTTTCGAATTTCTTCTGCTTTCGCAGTAGCCGCTGTCTTAAAGTTGTCGGCTGCAGCCTTCAAATGATCTTTGCCTTTCTCCGCTGCAGTCTGGGGATCGGGTTTTTGGTCCATAGTTCTCTGCCTTTCTCACCACAACATGTTCGTTGCGAGCGCTATTAGCGCTCGTACCGATTCTATACTAGTCACCAAATCGGTGCACTAGGTTTCGCGGAAGATAATTCTCGCTTTGGTCATGTCGTAAGGCGAAATTTCGACTTCCACTCTGTCTCCCGGCACGATCCGAATAAAATTCTTTCGCATCTTGCCACTGATGTGGGCCAAAACTTTCTGGCCGTTAGGCAAATTCACACGGAACATCGTATTGGGAAGCACCTCAGACACGACGCCTTGCGTCACCAGCGATTCTTCCTTCGCCATTAACATAACTTGCTCAACAACTTCCTGATTTTCAAACGGATAGCTAACTAGAACTGCAAGAGACCGAACCTTTCCGGCACATGAAAAGTTCCGGTGTGACTCGGAGACCAGGAGGAGAGCTCTCGCGGGTGATGATGTGGTCTTTCGATTCGGCAAAAGTTTGCTCTCCAGGTTCCCCGGGGGTAGCAATCACCAAGTGCTGAAAATGGTATTTGCAGCGCCGCTACCCAGCCGTAAGGCAACCGGCCAGCCGCGGTGATCAGTCCGTCACAGTGCCAATCGAAATCCTTGCGCAGACCGGCAGGAATCCGCCGAACAAAAACGTCAAGAACAGTATTGAGCGGATTAACCTCAAATTCAAAATAACAGCTTCGATCGCCGAACGGATCAAGAAACACCTCAACCACCTCCTCCTCCCAGAGCGGCTGGTCATGCTGCGTGAAGGTTGCCCAAGGTTCGGGATCCTGGCATAGGAACAGGACTAACAGTGCCTGCGGTTCCCACCCAATCCGAACCTCTGTTCCCCACTGGGGATGCTGGCCTGAAACGTTTTCCGAAAGATAAAGCCGGGCTGCTTCTGACCAGCCACCCCGAAGCGCATCCAAGGAAACTCCATCCCAGGGAGGAATTCGCGGACACAGAATTTCCGGAAGCCTGAGCATGAGCAAAACAGTTCCGGTGCGCCTATTGAAGCGTCACGCTTTCGAGTCTTCGATCAACTTTGCAAACTGATCGAAGAAATAGGTGGCGTCATGTGGACCAGGTGCGGCCTCCGGGTGGTACTGGACGCTAAAGACCGGATGATTGCGATGCCGCATCCCTTCCACCGTACCGTCGTTGAGGTTGATGTGTGTAACTTCCACGTCGGCCGGGAGAGATTCGGCATCGACCGCAAAACCATGATTTTGTGCGGTGATTGAAATTCTTCCGGTGTTCAAATCCTTCACTGGCTGATTTCCGCCCCGATGACCAAACTTGAGTTTTGTCCGTTTTCCGCCATAGGCAAAGCCGAGAAGTTGGTGTCCGAGGCAAATACCGAAGATTGGGCACTTCCCGATCAGGCTTTTTAGCTCCAGATATAGGTATTCCAAGGCTCCTGGATCCCCGGGACCGGGCGAGAGAAACACTCCCTCAGGTTTTAAAGCGAGCACAGCTGCCGCTGAGGTCGCTGCCGGGACGACTGTCACCTTAAAGCCGTGCTGGCGCAGTCTGCGCAAGATGTTGAACTTGAGCCCGTAATCGTAAGCAACGATACGGTGACGAATCGGTGGAAGCTTTTTGTAAGCCTGCCCGTTGTCTAAAGTTGCCTCGACTTCGTCACCGCCACCTTTGATCAGGGTCCATTCCCGGCTCAACTTGTCACTAGGATCCCACTCATAACTATCTTTCGTCGTAACCTCTTTGACGTAATCGGAGCCGACCATTTCCGGTGCCGCCTTGGCCAGACGGACCGCCTGGTCCGGATTGTCACTCTCTGTTGTAATGCAGGCGTTCATGGCTCCTCGAACCCGAAGATGTTTGGTTAGCGCACGCGTGTCTACGCCCTGTATCGCGGAGACCTTCCAGCGCTTGAGATAGTCATCGAGCGATCCGTTCGCTCGCCAACTACTGGTGACTGCAGACAGCTCTCCCACCACGAAGCCGCGGACATGCGGATTGAGACTTTCGTCATCCAATCCATTGACACCGTAATTGCCGATTAGCGGATAGGTCATCGCCACGATCTGACCGCGGTAGGACGGGTCGGTCAACACTTCCTGGTAGCCCGTCATCGTCGTGTTGAAACAAATCTCGCCAACAGCGGTGCCTTCAGCGCCAAACGGTTCACCGTGAAAGACGCGCCCATCTTCGAGAGCGATCAGAGCCTGCTTCATTTCGGGCGGAAATATCGGGGCGATCATCGCTTTTCCAAGTGGAAAGTGTCGAACGCAGCAGCCCAACAGCCAATATTCCGTAGCGATCCCACAACGTGCGAATGCGCGTTAACACAAACCCCGGACGGGAGGGATCGCAGCCTGTCCGACATAGCTTTTGATGCATCGCGCTCAACGACCGTGCGCTTTTGCGACGTCGGATCCTCGCGATCCGCGGGTTGCGCATGCGCGTCGCCATAGGGCCGATATCTGGTCTCTGCCCTGGAGGGGAGGGCGCACAGCCAATCCGACATGGCGCGAAGTGGGGAACGCCGGGAGCCGTCCCGGAGGGACGCAATGAAAGTAGCCCAGTACGAAGTGCTGGGAAAAATGTAAAAAGAGACGTCCGTCCCGTCAGGGACGATAGAAGCGTTTTGGTTCCTTGTCCTCTCGTATGCCGGCTTCACCAGCGTAAAGAGCCATCGATCGTCCCGTCCGGGACGGGTCGGTTCTTTTGAAGGCCTCCCCAGCACTTCGTACTGGGCTACTTTCATTGAGTCCCTCCGGGACGACTGCGAAACCGCTACCGAAGAGATCGACTATTGGTCATCGCCCTGGCCAAAGCCGGTGCAAGGTTTCCGCGCTTACTTACCGCGATGCGCTCTAGGTTCAACCAACGGCCGAGATCCGATAGTTCAGTACTCAATGGTTCAACGATATCTTCTGGTTTAGTCCCGGCTTCGTGATGAGCCGACAAGACTTTCAAGGTACCGGTCGCTCGGTCCGCCTTCAGATCCAGACGGGCCACGAAGGCCTCTCCTAAAAGGAACGGTACGACATAGTATCCGTGTTCCCGTTTATGAGCAGGCGTGTAGATTTCGATTCGATAGCGAAATCCAAACAGTCTTTCGGCTCGCCGCCGATCCCAAAGCAGCGGATCAAATGGCGATACCAGCGCTTTTGCTCCGATCTGCCGGGGTAGGTGCGCTTTCGGATCGAGGAAAGCCGGCTGGGACCAGCCGTCCACCTTTACCTGGGTCAATTCGCCCGCCGCTACTAGCTCCTCGATCCCTCTCTGACCCGCCTTCGGCGTGAGTCGAAAGTACTCGCGTAAATCGCTGGCAGTGGCTATCCCCAACGCTCTTGCCGCAACCCGGAGGAGCATCCGGTGTCCATCCGTTTCTGACACTTCTTCGGGGCGAAAATTCGGGAACACTCGTCCGGTCAAATCGTAGACTCGTTCGAAATTGCGACGGTTTGCGGTCGTAAGTCGCCCTATCCAAAAAAGCCACTCAACAGCTCTCTTGCAATCGCTCCACCCCCACCAGCCAGCGGTCCGGCGCTCGGCCAGCAGGACTTTCTCAAGTTGGCCGGCGCTCATCGGCCCGCAGTCTCGGATCTCGGACTCAATTCGCCGGAGTAGCTCCGGTTGCTCGGTCGCAATGTCTCTAACCCCTCTCCAGACTCCTTCGCCAGTGCTCGATTTTCGCATGCGCCATCCCAAATAGGAAAGTAGATCCAAACGGATGAGCGAAGCTTCATGGCCCCAATACTCGAAGAGATGGCGTTTTCGCGGATGGTAGGCTGCTTCGTCCAACCATTCCACCGGATAGGGACCAAGCCGGGAGAAGAACGGCATGTAATGAGCTCGGACAAGCACGTTCACCGAGTCGATCTGAACTAGGCCGAGGCGTTCGAGAATTGCTTTGAAGTGCCGCCGGGAAAGGGATTGCGGTCGCGGCAGTGCGAACCCCTGCGCGGCCAATGCGATCCGCCTGGCTTCAGTGGCGGAAAATCTGGCCCGCTTTGACCAGCGACCCCCCGGTTTCAGAGCGGTGCTGTTCGATTCCCGGGAATCATGCATGGCCGTCCCACTGTTCTCGCCGGCTTACCACGAGAGCTGGTTCCAGTAAGTCACCGCACCATTATGTTTTTTTACAAAGCGGACCGAGCCGTCCTGCGAAATGACAATGGCTACGCAATTGGGATTCTGATCGCAGAGCCGATAAACGGCGCGATGGCGCGTCCCAACATCGTCGAGTGCTTCCTTCGCCCAGATCTCTGCTTCAAGATCCATTGCTCGCCTGACGCCGGTCAACTCAGGCGCTTCCGACAAAAGTTCTGCGCCAAATCCGACGATCTCGTTACGTTTGGTCAGAATCAGCGCACCATCGACCGCCATCAAATCCGCGAGAAAATGGGCGAACTCAAAAAGCGCTTCATCAAGTTCGCTTAATTCGTGATCGGCAAAGCTTTGATACTCCATCCAGCCAACGTCCTTAATCTTTTGTTCATGGGCCAAGTGCGCAAGCCGAGCGAACGCCGCTGACAACAAGGCTCGGTAACGTGAGCGTTGTTCATCGTTCGTTAACCGATACTTAAAACGGATCGCCTTAGACGTGACAAAAGCCGATTCTTCTTCTGGCTCGATATATACGAGAGTTCCCCCATGTTTCGAGTCTCGCACCACGCTCAACGTTCTCCGCAGCACATTTTGAGAAATGACACGAAGGAACTCTGCGTTGAGCGGAACGTACGGCAGGTCAAGATTGCCATAAATGGACTTCAGGGTGGCCGCCCGAACGCTTTTAAAGGACTCAGGAAGCCAGCTGGATTGGAAGAGGTCGAAAGCGTTGGCCTCCAGTTGACCACTGCTCAGTGCTGCCACGCGTTGATGGCCGACAAAAACGGTTAACCGACCCGGACCTAGCGCGTGAATGACGACGCGTTGGGGGAGAGGCGCGCTGGAGAATCGGCCGCCATCCACGGCATTAACCCAACGGGTTCCCGAAAGCAAAATACCCCAAATCTTGAGCTGTTCCTCTGAATCGGGGTACACACCGATAAGCGACCGGAAAAAGTCTGCGGCCATCGATATGCGTCGGACCTCTTGTTCATTAAAAGGTCGCGGACGATCAAGCGAGAAACCGGCGACTGAGATCGGAGGCATCTCCGGTTTGATCAGCTCGTCCGGATTTCCCAGGAGCAGCCGGAACGTCACCGGACGCAGTTCTTCCCGCAGCAGGCTCGCGTGGTAAGCGACATCAAGCAAGAAGCGCAAATGACTGTCGCTGGGCAAATGATCGAGCGCATCGGCAGGCCACACCTTCTTGACCAACTCGGCGAGCTGGCCCGGATAGGAGTATCCAAGATAACTGTGAAGCCGATGCGTCATGAGTAAGTGATTCTAAAGGCCATACTTAATAGCGACCGGTTAGTGATTGCAACGATCGGTGTGCTCAATGACTAGTTCGTAATCAGAGGGAAGCGGACGGAGCCTATCGGCATTCGCCCGCCGCCCGGTAGCGGCGACTAGCTTAGTCCGACATAGTCCGATGATTGCCATTATCACATTGTTTTCATCAGCCGACGTCGGATCCCCCGTTAGGCTTAGAGTGTGAGCTCGACCATCAAGTTCAATCAAGGGTCCATGTCTGACACCCATTACGCCGACACGCCGGGAGCGCCGGCTTGTCCGACGAAGCCTGCCGGAGTTTCAGACGACGGAGCGAAGTAGGAGAACGCCAAACGCGCCCACTACCGGATGAGGAAGAACTTCGCGATGCAGTAGTCGAGAAACTCGGCTGGCAGCCGGCGGGGTATACTCCATTCCACGAGCCGATTAGGCACGATGGCGTAACGGGCCCGGGGCCTTCGAGCGGTTAGGACACGCCAGATCAGTTCGCCCACTCTTTCGGGCGGAAAGCCACTTTTTGCTTCTTTCATTGCTTGCTCTGCCAGGCGGCGCAGCGATCGATCATACGGTGTATCCGGAAACTGTTGAACGACGACGCCTTCCGCTTTGTCCCAGATCGGGGTTACTATTGCGCCCGGTTCGATCAGAATAACATTGATCCCGAAAAGCATCAGTTCTCGTCGTAAGGAATCGGAATATCCTTCCAGCCCAAATTTGGAAGCCGCATAAGCACCGAGGAATGGTACTGCAAGTCGCCCGCTGACCGAGCTGATGTTAACGATGCGCCCCGGTTTTCCCTTGCCGTTTGGATCGATTCCGAGCATCGGCAAGAAAGCTTGCGTCACGGTGTGAACTCCCAAAAGATTTACCTCCAGCTGCAGCCGGAAACGCTCGAGCGGCAGGTAGGCGAGCGGGCCGGCGACCGCGATACCTGCATTGTTAACGAGTCCAGCCAGCCGCTGGCCTTCCAATGCTCTTTTAACAGTCACCGCGGCTTCATTTACCGCGTCGGGATCGGTTACATCGAAAATAAGAGGGGTGTAGTCTTTTCCAAGTTGCTTCGTTAACCGTTCAGCGTCGGCCGGAGTGCGTACACTGCCAAAGACGTGAAACCCATGCTGGATGAGTACCTGGCAAGCCGCAAACCCGATTCCAGTGGATGCGCCGGTGATGACCACGTCTCGCATATCGTTCATTTGTGTGAAGTTCCGCTAATTGCCCGGGCCACAAACCTTCGTGGTGGATTCGCGATTGCATCTTGAGCGGCAATGAGCTGGATCTCGGGTGCGCCGTCTTCTGCTGTCTTTTCCAATACGGCAAAGATCGCGTTCACGGTGAGATCCAGTGCCGTGCTGATCGACTGAGTTCGTAGCCAGTGAGCGAAAAAAAGTGCTGCGACCGCATCACCGGCACCGTTCACAGTGATCGGTAGCTTTGGCGTGGCGATCACGTATGCCGATTCAAGATCGGCAGCCAGCACTTCAATTTCGTCGCCGCGGCCGTCTTCCCGGCACAAACTGGTGACAAGAACAACTGAGGGACCGCGTTCCTGCAGAGCTCGCACTGCCGCAAGCGCGGTCTGGATATCTCCCACGAGTGAACCAGCCAGGAATTGCAGCTCAAATTGATTTGGCGTGATGAGCGTGGCCGCCGGCAAAGCTCTGTCCCTCATAAATTCCGGAATGCCTGGTCGCACAAAGAATCCTCTATCGGTGTCGCCCATCACCGGGTCCAAGCAGTATGTCGCCTTAGGATTTACGCGTCGTATACGCTGGTACACATCGAGTATCACTTCGCCGAGTTTAGCATCGCCGAGATAACCGCTGAGCACGCCATCACAGGTGGGCAGAACTCCCCGCTCTTCAATTCCCTGAACGATGTCGCGGACAACCTCTACCGGGAGGACCGCGCCGCGCCATTTACCGTAGCCAGTGTGATTGGAGAAATGGACCGTGTTCACTGGCCAGACTTCGACGCCGATGCGCTGAAGAGGGAAGACCGCGGCGCTGTTGCCAACGTGGCCGTAAGCAACGCTCGATTGGATGGAAAGAATGTTCAAGATAAGGGTCCAGTCCCCGAACTAACGACTTGCAGTTAACCGGGCTGCGTTCGATTCGCAACAAGAGGCCACGAAGAAAGATTTTTTAAACAGGAGGTCGCAGAGGCCGAGTAGCCTGATGCTCCGCCTCAGGAGATTGGCGCCGTCGGAGGGTGCGCCGCTTGCGGCGCCCGTGAACGGCCCAACGCTCACCGAGGAATCGAGGTGAAAGATTCTGTTTCCGCGCATGTTGAACTGAAAGAAATTGCCGAGGACAATCGATCATCGTGGCCGCTCCCGGGCGCCGCAAGCGGCGCACCCTCCGAGGCGCCTTGGATTCCTGAGGCGGAGAAAGATTCTTAAACAGGAGATCACAGACATCTCAAAGAGGGGATTCCGATTTTACCGAGCCCTCGCATTTTCAACGCAGGCGATGGCGGCTGGGCCGGCTACCAGATCATACCCGCAACCTGACTCGCGCGAACTTCCGGAACATGCCTATCCCCAAGAGAAGTCCGGATCCGATGAGAATGTACCCATTGAAGGACAGCTCTGGAACAGGCGAAAGCAAGGCGTTAATCTGTGGGTCGTATTGGGTTAGATCGGCAAAGACGTTTGTGCTGCCAACGCCGGCAGTGTTCAGAATCGATGTTCCAGCAGGTTGATTCGGGAGCACGCCCGTTGCGTCGAGCATACCGGCTAGTTGCCATTGACCCGCTTGGTGCACGAAAACTCCGCCACCCGAATCACCGGCAGTGAGGGCTGCGTTATTGGTTTGGTCCAAGAAATTGGTATAAAGCGCGGCGGTATTGTTGAGTCCCATTGTTTGCCCGGCGACGAGCCCGGTCCCCCAGCGTTCAACACCGGGTTGAGGGCCGCTCCACTGATAGCCGATGCGGTTGGCCAACGGGTCGCCGGCGAAAGTTTGGGTCCACGCGCCGCCATTGTCGATCCAGTAAGTGCGGTTAGCTAAGCGGTCTCTCCCGAAGCCGACCATGTAGACCTGACTTCCGTTCGTTGGCGTTGAAGACGCAAAGCTGAGAGGTGCCAAACCCGGATTCCCACTAATTTGATAAAGGAAAACATCACTAAGCGAATTGTCTGCATTCAGCAGTTGATGGCCCGAACCTGCGATTGCGGAGTAGCTCGTACCGCCCAGTACGAATGGCCCCAACCCAACGTGATTCGCAGTGAGCACCCAGGATTTGCCGTTATAGTTCCCTAGGAAAATACCCGAGGCGACATTGTTGACTGTTCCGACATACCCGAAGGGGAGCCCTGTGCCCGGATCGGTGGTATTCGTGGTGCTATTCCCGGAGGCCAGAATAACGGCCCGAAGCTCGATAGCATGGAATCCAAGGAGCAGAACCAAGCAGATCCGCATCCAACATCCGCATTGTCGAGGAGTAACCATGAGCCGGTCGGCTCGTGATTATGAATATTATCGAAAACATGTAAATAATGAAAAACATGTCTATTCACGATGGTGCGAACTGAAAACGGGATAGCCAAGAAGCAAAAGGCCGATCCGCATCGACCACTCTCATAGGCTTCCGGAGAGCGTGAGTGATTTAGATGGTTCTTCTAGATTTGATCCGGCTGGAACGGCCACAAGGAGAGGCCCGGCTAGGAATGGTGGAGACAACACTTATACTCGCTCAAGGCACCTTCGGCTGCGCTTGGCCAGGATCGGTCCCCATCGATTTTTGGATCGCGGGAAGACCATGTCTCCGCCACACCCGACCGCCCTCGATTAGCTGCCAGACGATGAGTCCGGGCACCCCGAGCGCCAGTTCGCGCACCCTTCGGATCAGGGCCAGAGCGAACGCCGCCTCTCCCGGTATACCTAACATTCCACCAACGAAAAGATATCCGCCCTCATGTACGCCGATAGCGCCGGGAATGAAGAAAAGCGCCGAGCGCACCCCCTGCCCAACACTTTCGAGGATGAGCGCTTTATCGAATCCTGCCGGCACACCCAGGGCGTTCAGCCCGATCCAGACCTCGGCCGAGCCAATTACCCAAGAAGTCATCGTGCATAGGCAACAGGCGAAGATTGCGTGCCACCGCGCGTAGATGTCGCGAAGAACCGCGTCTACTTCGCCACCTTTGCCGGCCAGCGAACGCCACTTTGGATCGCTAGCCCAACGTGAGACGATGGTTGTGAACAGGCGAAACATGCCCAGTCGCTGGACAACATAAAAACCTGCGACGGCCACAATGGCCAACGGTGCCCCAGCCAGGGCTGGTCCCATCAGGTTCGTTTGGCCGGTTGCCAGAATAAGTAAGCCTAAACCCAACAGGGTAAAAAAGGTTTGGGTAAATACGCTCACCGTGATGTCGACAAGCACAGTCGCCGTCGCTACAGCCATACGAGTGCCGTTCAGCACCGCCAACCGGGCCCGCACAAAATCGCCGCCCACCTGCGCAGCGGGAAGAAGGTTGCTAACCGATTCGCCCAGCCAACGTATCCAGAAAATTTTGCGATACCGTACCTGTTCCCGTCCCGGAAAGAGTACCCACCAGCCCATCCCGTCCAATAACATCGGGATCAGATGACAAGCGGCGATCACCGCTAGCCACCAGCCCACGGCAGCCAAAGCCCGAACCACATCAGACGCGCCTTGACGGACAAGTAGAATCGTAAAGAGCGCGGCTCCGGCCAAGCCGAGCAGGTAAGCTGTGAATTGAATTTTCGGAGGGTGTTTCAATGTTCTCTCAATAAAGACTCCGGGCGGGTTAGCGCAATAGGCGGCGTCGTAGCATTTGCGGATTCTAAGTCCGGTATTTCTGTGTTCCTTGTCTCATTTCGGCTGCTCGTTGATGAGCAACCAATAATGGCCGGCTAACGCGACAGCTTCAGAGAAGTTATCGAAGTTGACCGGCTTGACGATGTAGCTGTTGACGCCGAGTCGGTAGCTTTCAACGAGGTCTTGTTCTTCCTGCGAAGAGGTGAGGATAACCACCGGGATCAGTCTGGTTTCTTCGCGCGAGCGCAGTTGGCGAAGCACTTCCAGCCCATCGATTTTCGGGAGTTTTAGATCGAGCAACACTAGCTTCGGCTTGTGATTTGTGTCGCGACCCGAATGAGACCCGTTGCCGAAAAGCCAGTTACTGGCTTCCTCGCCGTCTCTAACGTGCAAGACGTTATTAGCGAGTCTGCGTTTTCGTAATGCGCGGAGAGTCAGCTCAGCGTCGTGAGGGTTGTCTTCGACCAAGAGGATTTCGACCGCATTTGGAGTTGGCATTTTACTCCTCCTTTCTGGCAGGCAACGCGAAATAGAAAGTCGCACCCTGGCCGAGTTTCGATTCTGCCCAAACCCTTCCACCATGCCGAAGGACGATACGCTGCACCAGCGCCAGTCCCACACCGGTGCCGGCAAATTCATCGCGAGTGTGTAGCCGTTCGAACACGCCGAACAACCTCGCGCTATATTTTTCATCAAAGCCCACGCCGTTGTCTTTCACGTAATACACATTTTGGTTGTCAGCGAGCCATCCTCCAACCTCTATGATTGGATCCTTTCGTGCCCCGGAGAATTTGATAGCGTTGTCCAGGAGATTGACGAAGACCTGGCCCAGCATAGCTGGATCCCCTCGCGTGGTCGGAAGCGTTTTCATGTTCAATTCGGGTGCCTTGGTGAGGTCGACCGCGACGAGTGTCTCAAAAGCGCTCGTGGCCAATGCCGTCATGTCAATGTCCATGAACGCCAACTGCTGCCGGCCCAGGCGAGAGAAAGCCAGCAAATCGTCGATCAATTGACCCATGCGTTTGGCCTCACTACAAATTACTGCCAGCAGGCGCTTGCCTTCATCGTCGAGTTTACTCGCATGATCTTCTAGAATGAGCTGGGAGTAACCGATGACGGCTCGCAAGGGGGCACGCAAATCATGCGAGACAGAGTAGGAAAAGGCCTCTAGTTCTTGGTTGATAACTCCTAACTCGGCGGTGCGCAGGCGTACCCGCTCTTCCAATTCTCCGGTCAGTTTGTGAAATTGCGCTTCGGCCCTCAGCCGGTCGGTGATGTCATGCGCAAGAATGAGTTTCGCTTTTTTTTCTCCGAAAAGAAAACGATGCGACGTCACTTCTACATCGATCAAAGTGCCGTTTTTCTTCCGGTGTCTCCAAATACTCGTAACATTTGCAGCGGAACGATTAGCTGCGACGTCCGCGATTAGGGCCGGGATATCTTCCTCCGGTCGGATGTCTTTGATCGTCATCGCCAGAAATTCTTCCCGCGAATAGCCGTAGTGCCGAATGGCCGCGTCGTTGACCGTCAGAAAACGAAGTGTTGCCGAGTCGTAAACCCACATCGGCAGCGGATTATGCTCAAACAAAAGTTGGTATCGAGCTTCCGAATACCGCTCCTGTTCGTCGGCTTCGTTGTTGTCATTTTCGCTCCGAGATTCAGCGCTCATCTCTGTTTGTTTGCCCGCGTCTATTTCGAATGAAGCAATGTATTTGGAACAATCCGGGATGGCGACACCGAGATCTTTGAGCCTGTTTGAACCGTCCGGACGGATAGTCGTATCTGAATCGATTTATCCCTGCATACCTATTGGACGTTTTTTTAGGCTGTACCGATGCATATTTTTTGGTCGCATAGCCTACTAACGCTCCGATGATGCTCCCCGGATCTATGATCTGGAATAGTAGTATTCACCAGTATCCGAAGGAAGGGCCGCAACCAAGAACGCGAGCGGGAAACCAACCGCTAGCCCGAAAAGTCCCCCCCAAGTTACCGAACGCACTTTGCGGGCAAACAGGCCAGCGGCGACTCCGGCGATGCCTGGACGGAGTCGTGGGAAACGCGCCACCCTGAAAATATCCGATTTTTACGGCCATTTTTGTCTCCGAGACTTGGCGATCCTTTGTCGCCTGTCCCGCTCAACCAACATTATTAACAGAATTATCGAGTCTCCGTCGAGTCCGGAACGAATTTCTACAAGCCCGCTCTTCTCCTGTTCTCCAGGGAGGGGGTGCGGGCCTGCCCACCCTCCCCATCGGAGCCTGGTCAGCATTCCGAGGAGGAGGACGACGAGCACGAGAACAAAAATCCCCGCGAACACCCAAGATTTCCAACTAGGAAGTCGCAACGGTATCAGGATCCCGGACAACACTTTGCCGCAAACGTCTACTGGCTTGGACCAGGTTCTCCAGAGCAGGGACAACTTCCTCCCATCGGCGCGTCTTTAAGCCGCAATCGGGATTCACCCAAAGCTGCTCAGGTGTAAGCACTACTAACGCCTTGCGCAGTAAATTCTCCATTTCGTCCACCGTTGGTACCCGTGGAGAGTGGATATCCCACACCCCAGGACCGATGTCCGCCGGATACCGAAATTGGACAAAAGCAGCGAGTAGCTCCATCCGCGAACGTGAAGTCTCGATCGAGATTACGTCAGCGTCGAGCGCTGCGATGGACTCAATGATATCGTTAAACTCTGAATAGCACATGTGCGTGTGAATCTGGGTTTCATCCCGCACTCCAGCCGCCGCAAAACGAAATGCCTCCGCGGCCCATTGCAGGTAGGTGCTTCGATCGGCTTGTCGAAGCGGCAACCCTTCCCGAAATGCCGGCTCGTCAATTTGGATAATCCCAATCCCGGCGGCTTCGAGATCACGCACTTCGTCGCGGAGCGCCAAAGCGATCTGACGGGCCGATTCCTGTCTTGGCTGATCATCCCGGACAAAGCTCCACTGCAGTATGGTGACCGGACCAGTGAGCATCCCTTTCATCGGGCGTCGAGTGAGAGATGCGGCATACTGCGACCACCGCACCGTCATCGGCCGTGGCCGCGATACGTCGCCGTAGAGGAGGGGCGGTTTCACGCAGCGTGTACCATAACTCTGGACCCAGCCATTCTTCGTGAAGGCGAAGCCTTCCAGTTGTTCACCGAAATATTCGACCATATCGTTCCTTTCGAACTCGCCATGGGCGAGCACATCCAAGTCGATCCGTTCCTGCAAATCCACCGCGTTGCGGATTTCTGACTCAATGAACTGGTCGTATTGCTTCTCTGTCCATTCGCCTCGCTTTTGCCGCGCTCGAGCTGCACGCACTTCCGTGGTTTGCGGAAAAGAGCCGATGACAGTGGTGGGAAAGAGTGGCAGACCGAAGCGGCGCCGTTGCACTTGCTTGCGTTCGGCAAACGGAGATCTGCGATGTGTCTCGGAATCCGATATCCCTTTTAGGCGTGCGCGGATAGCGTCGTTTTGGGTGCGTAGACTATTCCTTCGGGCCATCTGTGCTACTGCGTTGTCGCGAAGCGCTTCGGAGGCTGACCCTGCTAACGCTTTTCCGAGGGTTACTACTTCCTGAAGTTTCTCGTCCGCGAAAGCAAGCCAACGACGGAGTTCCGCATCGAGTTGATTTTCGTTCTGCAGCGAAACCGGCACGTGCAAAAGCGAACATGACGGCGCGACCCAGAGCCGTTCGGCTCCGAGCTTTGTTTGCGCCTTTCGTAGAAGCGAAAGAGATTTAGAAAAGTCGTTGCGCCAGACGTTGCGGCCATCTACTACACCAACGCTGAGAACGGTACTCGATGGTAGCGCTTCGAGGAGTGGATCCAGATCATGTGGTGCGCGCACGGCGTCAACATGCAGCCCATCCACCGGCATCCCGGCGAAGGTCGCGAGATTGTCACGCAAATCGCCAAAGTAACTGGCAACCAATAATCGTAATTGGGGTAGGCGGGTCCGCAGCAAGGTATAGGTGGAGAGTAGTGCGGCCCGCTCGGAATCCGTGAGATCGAGAGCAAAGATCGGTTCGTCGAGCTGAACCCACGTAGCCCCTTCCGCCCCAAGTAGCTCGAGTACCTGGCAATAGACAGGAAGAAGGCGATCGAGCAGTGCTAACGGGCTGAATCCATCGGAACCATGATATTTTCCGAGCCGTAGAAATGTCACGGGTCCAATCAGCACGGGGACCGTTCGGATTCCCAGTGCCAAGGCCTCTCGAAATTCCTCTACCGGTTTACTGGTCGCCAAGCGAAACGATGTCTGCGCATCGAATTCAGGAACAAGGTAGTGATAGTTCGTATCGAACCACTTCGTCATCTCTAGTGCCACAGCCGCACCTTGAATGTGATTTGCGTCATGAGTTCCCACATCGCCGCGAGCCATCTTGAAATAGGTGGTCAGGTCTACCGAAGCGTCGCTCCAACCGAAGCGCTTCGGCACACAGCCCACCAGGGCGGCCGTGTCGCACATCTGGTCGTAGAAACTGAAGTCGTTGCTAGGGATTAAGTCGATCCCAAGGGTTTGTTGTCTTTGCCAGTGATTCCGTCGCAGCTTCGCCGCAATAGCCAGAAGCTCGGTTTCGGCAATGGTACCGTTCCAAAATGCTTCCGTAGCTCGTTTGAGTTCCCGGTTTTCGCCGATGCGCGGATAGCCGAGATTATGGGTCTTGATCTGTGCAAATGTCTGCATGGTCTGTCTTCTATGTGGTGCGCGGCTGCCCAACCGCAGTCAGTTTCTGCGAGGAGACCGACACAACCCTTCGGCCATGCAACGGGTCTCACTCCCATCGTAGGCGCGACGGGTGCCCGCGTTTCCAAACGCGGGTCTTGATGAGCACGATTGAGCAGGTCTTCTGACTCTGGAGTTATCCTCTGGTCCCACCTTACCATTCCTTGCGGAACAGTGGCGTTTCGGAACCTTCGTCGTCCATCACAGCGGCGCTACCGTTCGGGATTTGCACCCGATTCCCTATTCTCCTCTGACCGTAATCAGAGGCACTCACTCGTGTTTCGAGGCTTTCGCCCCAAGCTATTCAAAGAACCCTCAAAAGAAATTATCTTCGAGACGCTTCTAAACTGCTCTCAGTTTGATGCTCTGTCACGCGGGTTTCAGAACGTTTTTTGCTCCACTTCGGCTTCGAGAAGATCTGAGCCGACAATTCGACTTCCCCCTGATGACGCGGTGACAAATCGGCCGGCATAACATTACGGCTACTCCCTGTCGGCAAACGTAACCTCGGTGATCCGCTCTGATCGAGACTAGCTAGTTTTTGGCGTCCAGACAGTCGCGCACTTTGCCCAAGAACTTGTCCAATTGGAACGGTTTCTCACAGAAATCCGCGTGCATGCGTAGCGGGGAATCGTTGCCCAAAACATCGTCGGTATAACCACTGCAATAAATTACTTTAAGCTCGGGTTTCTCTGAACGCATTTGCTCGGCCAGAGCTCGTCCGCCGATGCCTCCAGGCATTACCATGTCCGTCACGACCAAGTCGATAGCGGCCCGGTCTTGTCGCCAAATCTCCAAAGCGGCAACGCCGGAAACAGCGGCGAGAGTTCGATATCCGTGATGCTCTAACACGTTCCGCATCAACTGGCGCACGGCTTCTTCATCCTCAACCAGTAGGATCGTTTCGGTACCTCCCCGTATGTTTGGCGTCTTGGCGGGTCGGGCTGTGGACTCCCTGATTTTGGCTGATCTTGGCAGATACAAATGAAAGGTGGTTCCGACATTCACCTCGCTCTCCACCTCGATCCACCCGCGATGCTGTTCGACGATACTAAAGACGGTAGCCAGCCCGAGCCCAGTGCCTTTACCCAATTCTTTGGTGGTGAAAAACGGTTCGAAGATATGAGGTAAATGCTCTGCAGCAATACCAGTGCCCGTATCGCCAACGCTAAGGCGCACATACTCGCCGGGCCGCCGAGATCGCCCTTCGGCTTCATTTTCGACTCGAGCCGTTTGGAGAACTATTCGTCCGCCCTTGGGCATGGCGTCGCGCGAATTGACGGCGAAATTGACTAGCACCTGTTCCATCATGCCTGGGTCCACATGCACAGGTGCGCCGCCTCGGGCGTATCGAGTCTCCAGAGCAATGTGCTCCCCGATGAGACGCTGTAGCATGCTGGCGACGTTTGCGACGACCGCGTTCAAATCGAGGTTTTGAGGTTCCATTAGTTGACGGCGCCCAAAGGTCAACAAATGGCGGGTTAGGCTGGCCGCTCGGTCAGCGGCGGCGGCGATTTCGGCTGCGGCGCAGGCCTGTTCTGTTCTTGATAGCTGGCCCGTTCGCAGGAGTGACGCGTTGCCCTTGATCACGGTCAAGATATTGTTGAAATCGTGAGCGATGCCGCCGGCCAACTGGCCGAGCGCTTCCATCTTTTGGGCTTGGCGCAACCGCTCCTCCAGAAGCTGGCGTTCAATCCCGATTCCCGCGAGGTGGGTAGTACTCTCGATGAGTTGAATCTCGGTCCGGGTGGGAGCCCGTACTTCACGGTAGTACATGGCGAACGTGCCCAGCACTTTCGCTTGGCGCGAAAAGATCGGAGTTGACCAGCACGCTCGAAGCCCATGCGGCGCCGCCAGATGACGATATGCCGCCCAGAGTGGGTCGCTCCGGATGTCAGTGACGATGACTTGCTCTTTCCGATACGCAGCTGTCCCGCACGATCCAGCGTTTGGACCGATCGCACAGCCATCAATAGCTTTAGTATAAACCTCGGGAAGACTCGGCGCTGCGCCATGCCGCAGGTGCTTTCCATTTGGACCTAAAAGCAGGACAGAGCAGAGCATTCCCTTGCATTGGGATTCGTTAAGGCGCATCAGCTTTTCCAGCACGTCCTCCAATGGCGCGCCTCTGGCAATCATTTCGAGGATTCCGTTTTGTCCCGCGCGCAAGGCTTTTGCCCGCTGGCGCTCGGCGAAGTTGTGAATCATGGTTTGGCTTTCGAGCAGAGCCCAAGTCAGAACGAAATGGCCAGTTGACGCATTTATTCCCGGGAGGTGCGATCGGACCTTGCGGTCAGATGCCTTTGAAACAATTCTTTTTGCTCGATGTTCATCAGTTGCGGGCTGCGTCCCAAGCGACAACAGCAAGTACAGTCTAAGGGAAAGAGCCCGAAGATTGCCAGCTAAGATCTACGAAGAAAAAATGGTCTTCCTCAGCGCCTTTCACCAATCGCGACAAAAAATCGCCTACCGGTTGGGTGAATTTCCTGTTCGCTTGTTCCTCCCTGGAACTTGTCTAAGATGAAGAAACCGCGGATAAAGGATTGTCAACGAATGGAGACGCCAAGACGAATCATAACGCGCACCGCGTGGCGCCTGGCGAAAAATTATTGGACATCCGAAGAGAAACGGCCCGCTTGGGCCCTCCTCCTGACTGTGGTCTCGTTGAACCTCGGCAACGTCTATATCGGTGTCCGAATCAATCAATGGAATAGAGCTTTCTACGACGCCCTCCAAGCGTTCGATATGCACGAGCTATTCCACCAGATCGGCATCTTCTCTGTCTTGGTGGTTTGCGCGGTTTTGATCTCTGTCTCGGCCCTTTATTTCACCCAGATGCTGCAGATTCGCTGGCGGCGCTGGTTGACGCTGAGATATCTTGCCGCCTGGCTCGCTGATCGCGCTTACTACAAGCTCCAGCTAGGAAATACGGCCGACAACCCGGACCAGCGAATCTCCGAGGACCTCAATCAATTCACCGGCTTTGTGCTGAGCCTGTCGCTCGGCCTTATTTCATCGGCCACCTCCTTGTTTTCATTTCTCGCCATTCTCTGGGGGCTCTCCGGAGCGGCGGCGATCCCACTGGGTCCGTGGGGAACGGTACACATACCTGGCTATCTCGTCTGGGCAGCTCTGATCTATGCCAGCATCGGTACGTGGCTTGCCGTCACCATCGGCCGGCCGCTGGTAGCATTGAATTCCGCCCGGCAGCGCTTCGAGGCCGACTTCAGGTTCAGCTTGGTCCATCTGAGGGAGCATGCCGAGGGCGTTGCTTTGTACGGCGGCGAGCCCGTCGAACTCGGCCTCCTCGACGAGCGCTTCCGCAACGTGTTCGTGAATTTTCGGCAGATCATGAAGCAACAGATACGCCTCAGCGCGTTTACGCTGAGTTACGCCCAAATAGCGGTCATCTTCCCCGTGGTGGTCGTTTCGCCCCGTTACTTCGCCAGGCAGATCCTATTGGGTGGCCTCATGCAGGCGGTCAACGCATTTTCATTCGTCCAGAACTCGCTCTCCTTCATCATTAACTCGTACAATGATATCGCCACCTGGGAGGCCGTGACTCAGCGACTGGGTGACTTTGAGGAGCGGCTGCTCGCGATCCGGGAGTCAATGCGCGCACGCCAGTCGATCGCTATCCGGCGTCGGGGCGGGGGCGGTGTGGCGGTCGACCACCTCGATCTCGATTTGCCTGACGGCACGCCACTTTTGCGCGGAATTACATTTGCTGTAAGTCGCGGCGAGGCTCAGCTGGTCGTCGGCCCATCGGGCTCGGGAAAGAGCACCTTGCTGCGCGCTATCGCTGGAATCTGGCCATTCGGCCGCGGTAAAATCAGGCTGGGTAAAGGACAAATCGCGTTTGTGCCGCAACGGCCGTATCTGCCGCTTGGCACTTTGGCCGACGCCTTGCTTTACCCAAGCGGTACTAAAACCAGCGTCCCGATGGAGCTCCCTGCCGTACTCGAGGAAGTAGGGCTTGGCGCGCTCGCGCGCGAATTGGATAAGGTCGACAATTGGTCCGAGCGGCTATCGCTAGGCGAACAGCAGGGTCTAGTCTTCGCCCGTATTCTCCTGGCCAAACCAGCTCTCCTTTTCCTGGATGAAGCAACGTCTGCCCTCGATGAGTCGGCCGAGACGCGCCTATTGGGTCTGCTACGTACGGAAACGTGGCGACCTACTGTGGTGAGTGTAGGCCACGGACCTATCTTGCGAAAATTTCACGACCATGTCGTCGATCTCGCCGAATTCAGGCCACATCAAGAAACAACCGTGACGCATCAATGAGGGTTTCCGATAAAAAACTGTTGGAGGAAGTGCAACGTCGCGCCGTTCGCTTCTTTTGGGAGAAGGCCGATCCAACTACTGGATTGGTGAACGACCGCGCCAACAATTTTGGCGCCGATGATGAAACGGTGGCTTCCATAGCCTCTACCGGTTACGGGTTAGCGGCATTGCCGATCGCTGTGGAACGCGGCTGGCTAAGTCGGCATGATGCCGCCGCCCGAGCTCGCGCCACTTTGCATTTCTTGCTGACGATGCCGAATAACCACGGTTGGTTGGTTCACTTTGTGGATAGACGCACCGGCCAGCGCGTTTGGGGAAGTGAGTATTCGAGCATTGATACAGCCCTGCTAGTGGCCGGAGCTCTGATTTGCGGCCAATATTTTGCTCGTGACGTATCAACCCTCGATATCTTCGACTTAAGCGACGCGCTGTACCGAAGGATTGGCTGGTGGTGGCTGCTCACAAACAATAACACCCAGCCACATAAGAAGGTGCTGTCACACGGCTGGTGGCCCGAAACCGGTTTCATACCAAACAATTACGCTGACTACAGCGAGGCAATCTTACTCTACCTGTTGGGCTTAGGTGCGCCCCTCCGGCCGCTACCGGGGACGACGTGGGATGCCTTCGAAAGGCCGTTACAGACCTATGCAGGGATCGAATGGTTAAAGGCCGGCCCAATTTTCATTCATCAAATGCCCTATGGATATTTCGATCTTCGCAATCAACGAGATCGGCTGGGGTTCGACTATTGGGTCTCGTCGACAAACGCGATGAAAATACATCGGCAGTTTTGCCTCGACTTGGCCGGAGAGCGCCAAACGTATGCCCAAGGATTCTGGGGCATCAACGCGAGCGACGGTCCGGATGGATACCGCGCATACGGCGCGGTGGAAGGCCCCGAGGATGGAACGGTGTCGCCTACCGGCGCGATCTGCTCCATCACGTTTACGCCGGAGCTGGCTATCTCTGCTGCGCGCGCCTTTTACGAAAAGGACGGAGGAGCGCTCTGGGGCAACTACGGTTTCGTGAACGCGTTCAACGTTGATCGAAACTGGTCTTCCTCTGTCGTCATCGGCATCGACTTAGGCATGGCGCTTCTGGCGATCGAGAACCATCGGAGCGGTTTGGTCTGGGACCTCATGAGTAACTTCTATTCCACGGCCCCCGCACTCGCGTCTGCCGGATTCCGTTCTACTGCTGAGCCTGAACCACGGCCTGTCTACCGGCCCGAGGGAGATGGGGCGGAGCCAAAAAATGTATTACCATAACTAAAACGATTGCTGTTCTGGAATCGTGCATTCTACCCTTCGACTCAGCCCGGGAGTGTGAGGTCTGCTACCAATCGTTGCTCTGTTCGTTTGTAAAATCTTTGTACGACCGAGTTTCCACGATATTTAATTTATCATCTCAACCTGATCAGAAAGGTTGTATATTGGAGCGTACGCACGGTCTAAAATGGGTTTATTTTGGTCTGGAAAAAAATCGCACTGGTTGCTAAACTCAGCGGCGAAAAATCCGATGTGTTATAACGGAGGTTCCTTCCGGACGTCGCAGGTGAACGTCGCCCGGAACACAGGTAGTAGGTTAAGAATGGCGAGGAGTTTCTGTTAATGGCAACGGCTAAACGAAGCTTGTTGCATGACGCATGGCGCATCGCAAAACCCTACTGGGGATCCGAAGAGAAGTGGTCGGCCTGGGGTCTTCTGGTAGCCATTATCGCGCTCAATCTTGGTACCGTTTGTACCAGCGTGGGCATCAACGCTTGGAACAGATCCTTTTACAACGCGCTCCAAGCTTTCAATCGCGCTGAACTTTTTCGGCAACTCGGTATTTTTTGCGTCTTGGGCGGTCTTGGTATCACGATGTCAGTTTACGCCCTCTACTTTAATCAGATGTTGCAGATACGTTGGCGCCGCTGGCTGACGCAAAGATATCTCAGCTCCTGGCTGGCCAACCGCTCCTATTATCACTTGCAGTTGAAGGGAGCAATCGACAACCCCGACCAACGCATCGCGGAAGACGTCAACCAATTTACCACATACGTTTTGACCTTGTCGGCCGGACTCCTCACGTCGCTGGCCACTCTATTCTCTTTTCTCGTCATTCTTTGGGGGCTTTCCGGGCCGGCGGAAATTCCGCTCGGAAAATTGGGCTCTATCTACGTGCCTGGTTATCTCGTCTGGGCGGCTTTGCTCTATGCCGGTATCGGTACTTGGCTCACCGTGAAGATTGGGCGGCCCTTAGTTTCTTTGAATTTCGCTGGGCAACGGTTCGAAGGCGACTTCCGGTTCAGTCTGGCTCGGCTGCGCGAAAACACGGAAAGTGTGGCCTCTTACGGAGGGGAGCCGGTCGAGCTTGGTATTTTCCAAGAGCGTTTCCAAAGCGTATACCAGAACTTTCGGCGGATCATGAGTCGGCAAATGCGTCTCAGTTGGTTTACGCAGGGCTATGCCCAAGTGGCGGTGATCTTTCCGTTGCTGGTAGTTTTACCCCGTTATTTCGTGAAGCAGATCGGGTGGGGTGGCCTCATGCAGGTGGCGAGCGCTTTTTCCTACGTGTATAATTCGCTCTCCTTCATCATCACCAGGTACGCCGAAATCGCGGCGTGGCAGGCGGCAACCGAACGTCTTAGCAGATTCCAGGAGCGATTGTTTGAGGTCGAAGAATCAGCCGGTGCGCCGCAGCAGATCGCCATTCGACGTAAGGGTGCAGCCGTTGCCGTCGACGATCTGGATCTTGACCTTCCGGACGGCACGCCGCTCCTGCGCGGAGTCACTTTCGTACCGGGTCGCGGCGAGGCAGTTTTGATCACCGGTCCGACTGGGACGGGCAAGAGCACTTTGCTGAGAGCGATCGCTGGGATCTGGCCGTTTGGCCGTGGTGAAATCAGGGTTGGCGAAGGACCGACACTCTTTGTGCCGCAGCGCCCCTACCTCCCGCTTGGCACTCTGGCCAGCGCGCTTTTGTACCCGCAGCTCGATGGAAATAGCTTTCCGCCGGGGCGACTCACTGCTGTGCTTAAAGAGGTCGGACTCGATGGACTTGTCGGTGAGCTGGATAACGTCGAAAACTGGGGTCAACGGCTATCACTCGGCGAACAGCAGCGACTCGCCTTCGCTCGGATTCTTCTGACCCGGCCAACTCTTCTCTTCCTTGATGAAGCGACTTCGGGGCTAGACGAGCCCTGGGAGGCGCGGCTTTACAGTATGCTCCGCGCCGGCTCGTGGCAGCCTACCGTTGTAAGTGTGGGTCACAGGAGTACCCTCCTCAAGTTCCACGACGACGTCCTGGACCTTACGGCCTTCATCCCGCTGCGAGAGAAGGTGGTGCTGCCCCTGCCCACGCAGCTTCGCGAGCCCGCAGCGATCACCGGCTCATTGTAGAATCGTCGGGCCGTGCGGTGCCGAACTGATCATCTGACAAGAGGAGGTCGAGGTGAGGAAAACCAATATCGAGAAAGCGGGCGGTGAGCTGGGCCAGGTGGAAGCAAAAAATCCGGTATGTGGCATGGTGGTGGATGCGAGCGAGCCGAAGTAGATTTCTGAGTATCGCGGCGAGACGTACTACTTCTGTTGTGCCGGCTGCAAACGTGCATTCGATAAGCAACCAAAAGCCTACTCGAGTTCCTCGGTCTCGGACTTGTGAGATAATCGGGCCAGTGGTTCGGTACAGCGAGTCGTCGCCGTGAAATGGATATCGATAAAGCGGATCAAGTGTTAAGCGCGTGCACGATGCCAGCAGCAAATACTGCAGAATCAGAGACCGGATAATGCTCTCCGCCATCATTCTTGCCGCTGGAATGTCCACTCGGATGGGGCAAAACAAGCTGCTCCTGAAATTTAAGGGCAAACCCCTGATCGCACATGCAGTGGATACGCTGCTGGCATCTGAGGTTGATGAGGTCGTCGTAGTTCTAGGACATCAGGCCGAGGAGGTACGAAATCAACTCCAGGGGAGGCGGGTCAGGCTAGTTCAGAATCCCGACTACCGCGAAGGTTTAAGTACCTCCGTTCGCATCGGGGTGAGGGCGGTGTCTCCTCAGGCAGAGGGCATCATGATTTACTTAGCCGATCAGCCCCTCCTTCAGCCCGCCGATGTCAACTGCTTAACCAGGGCATTTGCTCAGGCGAAGCAGGTTAACAAAAGCATTGTCGTTCCTCTTTTCCATGGACAAAGAGGCAACCCGGTAATCCTGAACGCCTCCTACCGGGAGACGATACTCGAAGTGATTGGAGATGTAGGCTGCAAGAGCATAATCAAGCGCTATCCTGACAAAGTTTTCGCAGTTGAGATGGAAACCGATCACGTCGTGCGCGACGTGGATAATATAGATGATTACGAAGAGGTCGTAAGTTCCTCCTCGCGCGGTCATAAGGGTACCTGACTTAAATAAATGAAAGCGGCGATCTTGCATCAAATGGGACTTCCTCGCCCGTACGCGAAATCAAAACCATTAACGGTGGAGGAGGTTAGTCTCGATCCACCGGGACCCGGAGAATTGCTGATAAAGATCAAAGCGACCGGCCTATGTCACTCCGATCTTTCGGTCGTCAACGGAGACCGGCCAAGACCTACGCCGATGGTCTTGGGCCACGAGTCCGCCGGCGAAGTCCAGGAATGCGGCTTTGGCGTCGACGATCTGAAACCGGGTGATCAGGTGGTCTTGGCCTTCATACCTTCGTGTGGCAGTTGTATTCCGTGCATGGAAGGTCGTCCGGCTCTATGCGAGCCGGGTGCTCGCGCTAACGTAGCGGGAACATTGCTTTCTGGAACCAGGCGTCTTCACCAGGGCGAAACCGCTGTGCATCACCATATCGGTGTATCCGGATATGCAGAATATGCAGTCGTATCTCGCCGCTCAGCGATCAAGGTGGACTCTTCCTTGCCTGCGCACGAAGCGGCGCTTTTTGGTTGTGCGGTTCTCACCGGCGTCGGAGCCGTGGTAAATACGGCGAAAGTGCCGGCGGGTAGTTCCGTTGCGATAGTCGGTCTCGGGGGAGTCGGGCTGAGCATGCTATTGGGTGCGAATCTCGCCGGAGCGGCCGAAATCGTCGCTGTTGATACGAAGCCGGACAAACTCGAGGTGGCGACACGTTTGGGAGCAACCAAGACCGTAAAGGCCGGACCAGACGCGGCCCAGGAGATTCGCGACCTGACCAAAGGCGGGGTTGACTTTGCTTTCGAAGGAGCGAGTTCGGTTGCCGCCCTGCAACTGGCTTACGAAATAACCAAGCGTGGAGGCACAACGGTTACCGCCAGTCTCCCTCATCCTGATCATCGGTTATCCATTCCCGTCGTACAGCTGACCGCGGAGGAGCGAACTCTGAAAGGTTCCTACTTCGGTTCCTGTGTTCCAGCTCGAGATATACCTCGATTTATCAGTCTGTACCAGCGAGGCAAACTCCCGGTTAACAAACTTCTCAGTGAGATCGTTCAACTTGAAGAGCTGAACGAAGCATTCGATCGCTTGGCAGACGCTAAATCGATCCGCCAGGTCATGACGATTGGTTGAGCCCGAAGCTCGGAGAGCAACCCTTCGATGAAATAGCGCTGGCCGACCTGGCTCCCGTGTATTGCCATCCGAGCAGGGACCGTCTGCCCTCTCACCAATCACTTTCGACGCTCCCGACGCTCTCCGACTTCGCTCCGTCGTCTGAAACTCCGTCAGGCTTCGTCGGACAAGCCGGCGCTCCCAGTGCTCTCGGCGTTCCCGGGGTTCCCGGCGTTCCCGGCGGTTCCCGGCGTTCCCGGCGTTCCCGGCGTTCCCGGCGTTCCCGGCGTTCCCGGCGTTCCCGGCGTTCCCGGCGTTCCCGGCGTTCCCGGCGTTCCCGGCGTTCCCGGCGTTCCCGGCGTTCCCGGCGTTCCCCCCGGCTTGGCACAGCCCATGCTCGATACGAGGCATGGCGATCGAGGCTCCCCCACTACCCCGTCAACAGCTCCAAACGAACCGCTGGCTGCAACTCCTGTTCGGCTTGGTCTGCATGATGGCTATTTCTAGTCCGCAATACGTGTGGACTTTATTCACCGGACCGTTCACCAGCCATCTAGGTGCAACGCTGGCGCAGATACAGGTGACGTTTTCAATTCTCGTCGTGCTGCAAACATTCTTGTCACCCTTCCAAGGGTATCTGGTCGACGTGTTCGGACCGAGAATCCTGCTTTCCATCGGGGCGATACTTTCGGCTGCCAGCTGGGTATTGGCCGCATCGGTTAAGAGTACGCTCGGCCTGTATCTTACTTACGGGCTGCTCGGCGGAATCGGGACAGGCATCATTTATGTTGGGGTGGTTGGTCTAATGGTGCGCTGGTTTCCCGATAAGCGAGGATTTGCCTGCGGCATTGTTGCCGCCGGTTACGGAATGGGCGCCATCCTCACCACGTTCCCGATCTCGGCTAGCCTGGCCGCGGTTGGTCCTCAAACCACCCTGGTCACCTTCGGTTTAATCTTTGGCGCAATAGGGGTTCTGGCAGCTCAGGGAATGAAGCGTCCGCCAACACAATCTAAATCCGGCGATACGGGCTCAGTCCAAATGAGAACCGGCGCATCGCCGATTGTCATGCTGAGTTCGCCCATCTTCTGGGTGCTTTTTCTGATGATGTCGATGATGTCGACATCTGGCTTAATGGTCATTTCACAAATGGCCGCGTTCGCCAAGGATTTTGGAGTTGCTAACGCCATTGTTTTTGGCACGGCTGCTTTACCGCTGGCTCTCACCATCGATCGTTTTACTAACGGATTGACGCGTCCGTTCTTCGGTTGGTTATCGGACCGAATCGGCCGCGAGCAAACCATGTTCTTAGCCTTCGGTTTGGAAGGTTTGGCCATGTTGATCTGGCTGACCACCCGAGAAAATGCGCTGCTTTTTGTACTTCTCTCTGGCGTAGTGTTTTTTGGTTGGGGCGAAATCTTTTCTCTATTTCCTTCGACCCTGACGGACACCTTCGGCGAACTTCACGCTACCACCAATTACGGTTTTCTTTATATGGCCCAGGGCGTTGGCTCGGTAATCGGTGGACCTCTCGCTGCCTGGCTTCACGAAGTCACCGGTAACTGGATCATTGTGTTTAGCGTCATGATCCTAGTGGATTTTCTGGCGGCGATCATGGCAATCGGCGCGTTGAAACCGCTCAGAAAGAGTAGGGGACAAGCGTATACCCAGCCGGTGAGTACGGACAAAGCACCGCTGCCAGTCTAGATCACAAGGCGCATCCATTTTACGGATCGCGGGGACGCGATCCGTTCCCGCGTGGGGCGTCGAACGCGACCGTTGCTCTGATGAGATTTGGATCGTATTCATAGTTTCCGGGTTCCGGATCTTTCCAATGACTCTTTGGAGATCGTTACTTCTTATCTATCCCACAATTGATGTGCGGCTTCGGCTGCGGCCGTTTCACTCAACCCGATTCGAGTACGCTCTGTCGGATCAAGAAGTCCGGGATGCAATTGAATCATTCCAACAGTTTCCAGCGCTCGTCGAAGATCTCGCTTCTGGTCGGGTTGGGATCCGGTATCAGATCGAGCCGATTGAGAGAAGTCTGACTTCTTTGACTCTGATGGGGAAAGATATGTATTGGCCATCACCAGATGATACCCGGGAGGAGATTGATCAGCTTGCTTCGCCGGGAATCTATGACTCGTTATTCATTCTTTGGCCCCAGCACAGCCTGAAAGACGATACATCCGTTCCATCTGGGGGATGGGGACTTGCTATCGGTGCTTCCCGCTGGTCGAATCAGGCGACGTATGCAGCCGTGGCCAATGCTGAATCTTGGAAGTGGCGCGTTCCAGTTCCCGGCGAAGTATGGCTGCATGAGTGGTTGCACGGAGTTTGTGCGTTCTTTGCAGCGAGAGGCTACTCGATGCCGGACGGAGACGCAGATGGCGGTGCGAGACACGGATACACTCAATCGCCTGCTTCCGGTTGGACGGATTATTATCGTGACCTAATGACCGGTAAGGTTCATTGCCAGGGAAGACAGACCGGTATACCTCTGGATGCTTGGCAACACAGGCCGGAACACACGCAGAGTGCTTGATTTTCGTAGCGCGCCGGCACCCCTAATCGTCCTCATCTCAGCTGAGCTCGTCGAGTCGGGAGCGTTCGACCGGCTTTCTTCGGACAGAAATGGGCGCCAAATGCGTCGCATGCGTGCGAGCCTGCTCGGCATTTCGAGCCGATGACGAAAGCCTTCCCGCAGACGCGAGATCTCGCGTCCGCAGGGTTAGACCAGGATTGGGTTAGTGTTTCTTCGGAGTTGCGGTGGGTGCAGGGGCGTGCTCGAAGAGTTCCTTCTTAGATGTCTTCCATTTGGCCTGCTGCTCCGGCGTTAACACGGCATTAATGTCGTCATTGTACTGCTTGCGCAGCGCGTTCCGCTTTGAGTTCTTTTCCTCTTTGGTAGCCTTGGTGTCGTTCTTGTTAGCGAGGATGTCCGAGACGTATTTCTCGACGATTGGCTTAACCTTCTTCTCTTGAGCGGGCGTTAGGTTGACTTCCTTTTTAAGGTTTGCTAACCGCTCGGTCGCAGTTTCCGGCGTTTTGGGAACTGCCGTAGCCGAGGGAGGAGGAGGTGGGGTGCCTTTTTCGGCAGCGTAGGATGTAGCTACCGTGGCTGCCAGTATTAACACTGGGACAACACGGAGCAAGGGTAGGGATTTCATACAATTGTTCTAACCCATCTCGTCACAGGAAGTTGCGGCCACCACTGCGCGGCGATGACAAATAGCAGGACCGTTACGCGGTAATGACAAATAGCAAATAGCGGCCACCACTTCGTGGTGATAGCAGATAGCAGATAGCAGATAGCAGATAGCAAACAGCAAAGACGAGGACAGGGTTCGATCAGGCTACAACCGCCCGATTTGATCGGTCCGAGCAGGCAACTGCGTCCAGGCGACCCATCGAGAGTGAATGTCCAAAAGCCAATCTGCTATCTGCTATTTGCTATTTGCTATTTGCCATCACCGCGTAGCGGTCCAGGATGGTCAAGTGATCAGGCCAGCGGTTCCCGACGATGCTCCCAAAGCAGTTCCTCTCATATTAGAAGCGATCGGATCGATAGCGTTTGTTTTGACGGCGACGACCGATCGTAAGGAGGCCGGTTTCATCCTCGATCAGTTCTTTCGGCAGGAGGGCAATCGAGTCAGTTATCAGAACGTGCTCGTCCTCGAAGATCAGGTAGACAGCTCCGAGCAAGGTAGAGAGGGCTCCCTCGAGCGAAGTCGAGAAGCCGGCTTCGAGCGAAGCCGAGACGATATCGTTGAGCAAAGTCGAGAGGGCATCCTCGAGCGAAGCCGAGAGGTTGTCGGTGTCGCACTCATCTATGATGGTTTGCGAGCCAGGTTTTTGGACTTGCCGCTCGAGAAAGCGGCCAGGGAGAAATCCGGCCTTTCCGAGTATTGTATTCCCACGGAGGCGGAAACCTCAGAATTTTATCTAGATACGGTTAGTGTTCATGCCAAGTGCCAGGGACGAGGATTCGGACGGAATTTGATCGAAACATCCTGTGAGCACGCTCGTGAGTTTGGACATGATCGGATCGGACTCCTGGTCGACGTAGGGAACTTGGGTGCGAAACGGCTATACGAACGGCTGGGGTTCCAGGTCGAAGGCGAAAAGGAGATCGCGGGAGACGAGTACTTTCACATGGTGCGGAAGTTGCCTTAGTACGGCAGGATTCAGCAGTTCATCGTTTGCTTGATTTACAACCACCAACATCAATGTGGCATCATCGGAGAGCCTACATCCCAGCTACTTGGTGCTGACGGGCTTTACTTTTTGTGACGATTGGACTCCTCCTGGCCTTCGGAGCCGCGGTCGTTGGTCCCGCACAAATTTGGTGAATTCGATAACGCAAAGACTCGATTTCTTTTGCCGGGACGTGGCGAGAGCAAGCATGCGCCGGGGCCGGATACCGGTGAGCGAACGGTAGACAATTCCATTGCTCGGCGCGTCGTGCAGGGCCATTTCCGGGATGAGCGAGATCCCTAGTCCGGCCTGCACCATGGCTAGAACTGTTCCGATCTGCGCACTCCGACAACTGATCTCGGGCCGGAATCCCTTGCTTTCACAAAACTGTTGGGCCTGAGCGCCGAGGCAATGTCCATCCTGCATAAGAATAAATTTTTCCTGCCGCAAATCGCCGGCGATCACCGTTTTTTGATGAACCAACGGATGCAAAGCAGGTAGACACAAAAAAAGTTCTTCGCTAAAGAGCTTCTGTATCTCAATTCGGGGGTTAGCGGAGGCCTCGCTAATCAGTGCAAGATCGAGTTCCTTTTCTTCCAAGCCCCGCAAGAGCTGCTGCGTCGTCTCCTCATGGAGAATCAGTTCGACACCAGGGAATTTTTCTCGGAATGAGCGAATGATATTAGGCAAAAAATAAGGGGCGATAGTCGGCAGCGCACCGAGAAGGATTTTTCCTCGGACTTTGCCGCCCATTTCGCGGATTTCCTGGCGTCCTTGCTCTGCGGCTTCCAGGATGTTCAGCGCGTGAGGCAGAAACAGCGAGCCGGCCGGAGTTAGAATAGCCTGGCGCTGAGTTCTCTCGAAAAGTCGTTCACCGACCTCGTCCTCCAGCTTCAGGATCTGCTGACTGAGGGATGGCTGCGCTACGCGGCATTCTCGGGCGGCACGGCTGAAGTTACCTGTCCGCGCGACAGCAGCAAAATAGCGGAGCTGATGCATCTCCATAGGCTGTTCCTATTCTAGACATAGGAAACTCATATTTCAAACCTATAAAAGGATCGGCTACTGAATTCGCATCCTTCAAAAGGAAGCAAATATGTCACAACAACCTATTCCGCCCGAAACTTTGACCACGGCATCCGGAGCTCCGGTCGAAGATAACCAAAACAGCATCACTGCCGGACCGCGTGGTCCAGTGCTGCTCCAGGACTATTGGCTGCTGGAAAAGTTGGCAACCTTCAATCGCGAGCGTATCCCCGAGCGAATCGTGCACGCGAAAGGATCGGCCGCACACGGTACTTTGACCATCACCAACGATATCACCAGGTATTCGAAGGCAGCGGTATTTAGCAAAGTGGGAAAACAAACGCCGGCATACTTGCGGTTTTCGACCGTGGCCGGTGAGCGCGGTGCGGCCGACGCAGAAAGAGATGTCCGCGGATTTGCTCTCAAATTCTATACCGACGAAGGCAATTGGGATTTGGTGGGTAACAACACACCGGTGTTTTTTGTTCGGGATCCCTTAAAGTTTCCCGATTTCATTCATACCCAGAAGAGAGACCCCAAGACCAATATGCGGAGTAATACCGCCGCCTGGGATTTCTGGAGCCTTTCACCCGAGTCGCTTCACCAGGTGACTATTTTGATGAGCGATCGCGGGTTGCCCCGCAATTTTCGCCAGATCAACGGCTATGGTTCGCATACCTACAGCTTCATCAATGCCAAAGGCGAAAGGTACTGGGTGAAATTCCATTTCAAATCCATGCAGGGTCATACCTTTTATACCGATCAAGAGGCGACGGACGTCGTCGGCGGTGACCGCGAGTCAGCTCAGCGAGATCTGTTCGAAACCATCGAGGCTGGCAACTATCCCCGGTGGCGTTTCTGCATCCAGGTCATGCCTGAAGAAAAAGCGGAAACTTATCGCTGGAACCCGTTCGATCTGACCAAGGTTTGGCCACATTCCGATTTCCCGTTGATTGAGGTCGGCATCCTCGAGCTCAATCGCAATCCGGAGAACTACTTTGCCGAGGTGGAACAAGCTGCCTTTTCGCCGGCCAATGTTGTCCCCGGGATTGGTCACTCGCCCGATAAGATGTTGCAGGCACGGATCTTTTCCTACGCTGACGCCCATCGTTATCGGCTCGGAGTAAACCATGAATTGATTCCGGTTAATAAGCCCCGCTGTCCGGTCATGAATTACCATCGGGACGGCTCCATGCGCGTTGATGCCAATGGGGGTGGCAGCGTTAATTACGAACCCAATAGCTTCAATGGCCCGGTGCAACGTGCGGCTTTCAATGAACCGCCTTTGCGCATCACTGGAGACGCCACCCGCTATGATCACCGCGACGGCAACGATGATTATACGCAGCCCGGTAACCTGTTTCGACTCTTCAATGCGGATCAAAAGGCTCGCCTGTTCGCAAACATTGCTCGGCATATGGCTCCGGTACCGCACGAGATTCGGCTGCGCCAGATCTGCCATTTTTTCCGGGCCGATCCAGCTTACGGAATCGGCGTAGCCCAAGCTCTGGGGATCGATCTAGCTGAATTCATGCCCGCAACCGAGCAAGTCGAAGCTTTAGCTGGAAAACACTAATATGAAAATACAAGAACAAACTAATCTAAGGATCTATTCCAACCATTCCACTTTTGGCGGCGAACTCGACGCGCTGCAAGTCGTCCGAGTTCCGGTCGGCACTTTCGCCGGCACCCAGGAAAGACTATTTTTGATCCAAGACGGCGAGCTGCTCGGATTCGATATCGGGAATCAGGGCGGCGGTCAGAACTAGCGCTATTCATTGCATTGTCGGTAGGGCGAAAATCATTCGCCCTGCCGATCAGGGGCACCGTCCCAACGTTGGTAGGGCGAAAATTTATTTGAGCCGGGAACCCCCGGAGCGGCTCATGCAGAGCGTTCGCCCTACCGATAGGGGCGCTGGCGCGATTCGGGTTTCGGAAGAGCAGGATGGAATATCCAAAGCTTGCTACCAAACCAACAAAAATCATCGACAAAGTGGATGGTTCAGGAACAGCCGACCTACTGATCACGAGTTTGTCGTTCGAAGTTAAGGGATTCCCGATCACCGTGTAGCTCCCATTAATGTCCTGTTCAATAATCCCCTGCTGTTGGTTGGTGTTCGGGAAATAGGTTCCCCGGATTATTTTGGGGTTGGATAGCGGTCCGGAATAAATGGGTGAGGTGGGGGAAAATAGGAAAAAAATGAAATACTGCTGATAAGGACCGCCGATTTCTATTTGCCCTCCCGATGACCCGGACTTGGCCACTTCAAAGATGTTATTCGCCTGAGGAATATTCACGAAGGTTATCGGAGCGTTGTCCCCTAGTTGATAGGTTTCAGACGTTGGGATCACGCTAAAGAAAGTGCTGCTGGAGAAGAAGGTGGGATCAGAACTGATATTTTGCGGCAGGGTGAACTGCAAATCGAAAGCCGTGTTCGGCGCCGATACGGTTGTAGTTGGAGCGGTGGCATCAAACGTCCCGGAGAAATTGAAATGGAGATTTTGGCCGCTAGCCTGAAAGATCAAGAGCGCTGAGGTCGCGCAGAGCATTCCAAAAAACCGTAGCCGTTCCATGGGCTCTCGAGCAGTACCAGGGTCGACCGGAAGATGCGATTAAAACAGCTCGGGTTAGAGCAGATTGCTGTAAGTTTCATATTTTCAGTAGAGACGAGAGAGTTCGCTCCAGCTGAGGATACGATTCGGCAGCCGCGGGATGATGAGCCTGACTCGCGTCACCGTTCTAATCCCAGACAAAGGCCTATTTTAGAGGCTGGCGGCTGCTCACGGACCAGGAAGGCGATCACCGGATTGATCGAAGATTAAGGCTCGGTGCAACAGGAATTCGTGGTGTGCGGCTCTACTGAAGGAAAGGGCGGATCCCTGAACCTGAAGGCCGAACCGGGCTATCAAGATTTGTTGACTGATCCTATAAAATTAATAAGAACCATATTTTCTGCTAAATTGCGCAAGAATGGGGACGATAATACGAAATGGTAGCGCCTCCCGGCGAACGTTGTATCTGCCGCCGCAGACGACTTCCAACCGGATAAATCAAGTATGCAGAAGGCATATCAATTTGCTCTAAACAATGGCCCGGCCTCAAGCCCGGCTGCGAATAATCGCCTTTCATCTCGGCGTTCAGCCGAACGGAGAGGAGATTACCATGTCGGCCTTTGAGCGACTCCTTGCGATTGCCGACGAAGAAACCTTGGAACTTGCCCGCGCAATGATCGGGAAGCCGGAACTGGCCCTGCTTCTCGCGAAGGAAGCGCTCAAAAACACCAACGAGGTTCTTTCGCCCGACACCGTCGCCGGAGTCCTGGGAATTTCCCGAAATGGCGCGACAAACAAGATAGAAAATTGCGGCGTCTCCGAACGACCGGCGTGGAACGATTGAACGTTGTGAGGCGTTTGGTGATACTGAGTGTTGCGATCGGGTGCATAACAGCACACGCTGGTGACGACCGGTTTGGGTTCGCCACGCATTTCGAGCAAGGTTGGCCGCCCAATCCGGTGATGCCGGCCATCGCCTCGACGGGCGTATCGTACATTCGGGATGATCTCAATGCCGGGAGTTGGGAGCCTAGTGCCGGTGTTTACGTGCAGCCTTCCTGGGATATGGCTTGGCTTAATGCCGCCAAGGCTAATGGCTTGAAAGTCGTCGCTGTTCTAGGCCCGAACTGGCATTACAAAGATAATTACGACCAGGTCGCAATGTCTAATCTGGCGGCATGGATCGCCAAAACCGGGTTGGTCACTGCGTTTGAGATAACGAACGAACCGAACAACGCTTACGCATCCTACGAAGGATCGGGCTGGTGCACGAAGCTCGTATGGCTCACGAATGCGGTTACGGCTGCTGTTCACGCTGTTAACCCGTCCATTCAGGTGATTGGTCTCGGTGGGCAAGGATCGCAAATTACCTACATGCTAGCAAAGGGGACGACCATGGATGGCGTGGTCTATCATCCGTATGGAAACGGGGCCGGGTTTATTCCCGAGACGACGTACGAATGGCCGTATCTGGATTACGGAACCTGGATTCAGGTGCTAGACTCGAAGACTAGGTTGCCCAAATGGGAAACCGAATGGGGCACCGGCACCACGGCGACGTTTACCAACACGCATCAGGCGGTGTTTATTGCGAGGCGATTACTGCAAGAGTCTGGTCTCGGCGTAGAGCATTCCTTCATCTACGAATTCGAAGACAACGGTCCAGAACTTTACGGTGTGGACTCCAACAATCCGACGACACCAAAAACGGCGTTTTACGTGGTGCAACGGATCATATCGACCTTAGCCGGCGTCCAGGGCGGGACCAGCCTTGTGACTGTCAACTCGGTCGCAAACGGGGATGTGGCTGACGTGAAGGCATTCGCCTACCAGGGCTCGATCAACAAAACGGTCGTGGCCTTCTGGTTCGGGAACTGTGACCCTCGCACTCCGCCAGCGGCGAGCACATGCCAACTCACGTTCACTGTTCCCCATCCGTATACGCAACCCTACGTCATGAACGCCATGACCGGAGCTCAGGTACCCCTGTCGTCGTACAACTGGTCGCAAAGCGGAAACCAATGCACTGTTGCCGGCCTGCCGATATCAGATCAACCCCTGATCATCGTCATGCAATGATGTCGGCATTAGTGATTATACTCCGATAATCACCAGAACGGTCTTCGTTTTGCGATTTTGAGACCGGTCAGGCCGGCGGGATCCATATGCAATCCTTCAGGCAAGAAGTGTTGCGGGTTGCAATCGACAATCAGTCCCCAGTATAGCCCGCTGCAGTTCCATAGCCCGCATTGGGGTCCCACCCCGACAAGTGCTGGGCCTGGTACGGCGATAAAGACGACCCCCAGGGCATCTGGCGCATTACTGCCCTAAAATGAACGGTGCTCACATTACTCGCGTTAGCGAATCGTACTGGAAATAGGTCGCACCAGATGCAAGAATTCTTCGCTAGTCTAAGGGTCGATCCGATCACGGGATTTCTGATGGCGACACGAACATCAACCTAAGAAAAAACTATGGCATACCAACCCCTATATACAGCCGTGGCAACCGCCACTGGTGGAAGAGACGGACACGTTGAAAGTTCTGATGGCATTGTGAAGCTCGATTTGAGTGTACCCCGTGAAATGGGTGGACCAGGCAAACCCGGTACATCGAATCCCGAGCAATTGTTTGCTTCCGGCTACTCTGCCTGTTTCGCCGGTGCGATTGGTTTTGTGGCCAACCAACAACACAAAAAGCTCGGTGATATCCAGGTAACGGGCCATGTCACATTCGGTAAGGTCGACGAGAAGTCCACATACAACGCGGGTGGGACGACTTATCCTTTGCCAGGATTTCAACTCGCGGTCCGGCTGGATGTCCATATTCCGGGCGTCGACAAGGCAGAGGCAGAAAAGCTGGTCGAAGAGGCACACCTAGTCTGTCCGTACTCCAGGGCGACTCGTAATAACATCGACGTCCAATTCGCCGTCGTGTAGGCCAATTTACCGCTCACTTGAAATTGAGCACCCGCGTTTCTCGATGACTTTTGCGGGAACCGGCGTCATGATCGATAGGGTGCCGACCCGGCGCAGGAGTGAACTCGCTAAGACCGAGAGCTCTCCGCGCCTAAGATAGGCTGACTCGCAGCGGACAATCAGACAGTGTGTGGTTGGGTGATATCTCCAATTGTACAGCCGTCTCCAATTACTTCTTTACCCCCAGAATCGCGTCTTTCGCCACCTTCGCTACTCGGAATTTGACGACGGTCTTGGCTGGAATCTTGATCTTTTGTTGTGTCTTGGGATTAAACCCGGTGCGCGCTTTCCTCTTCTGCTTCACCAGCTTACCAAAACCGGGCAAGACAAATTCGCCGTCCTTTTTGATCGCTTTGTAGGCGAGGTTACTGAGCGTATCTAGGAATACTCCGGCGGTTTTTCTGTCGGTCTGGGTGGCTGTAGCGAGCGCGATTTGAAGTTCAGTCTTAGTCATCTCTAGCCGTGGTTTATGGCAGCGAAATCGAACGATTTCAAGGCAATCGGCCGATTAATGAACCGAACAAGGTTCTACAAAAGGTCGCAGAGTCAGATTTTTGAACAGGAGGTCGCAGAGATCTCAAAGAAGGTAGTCCCTGGTCAAACGTATTTGAACCCGCGGTCTTCGTCGTTGGCGTTAGTGACAACTACTGATACTGGTTTTGATGCTTAATTGGCTGTTCTACAGGCCAATATTCGGCAATAGGGTTGATCGAGGAGACGCGAACCCCTGGCAAGAATATTGGGGCGAATCATATGCCCCAGAACTAAAGCAGCAACTGCTGAGGCCTGTTTTTGGCAAGCTCGAGGCGGAAGAAAAGATCGGCAACCTGATCGTTGATGTTGGCAGTGGTGTATCGCCAGTAACGCGACTGTTAAAAACCAGACCGGGAAGGAAACGAGTTTGTGTCGATATAGCCGCCGATAATGATGGATCGTTGGACGAGCTGAGAATCCGGCTTGACGCAGAGAAGGCCGGACAATTTTTGGCGCTAAGTTTCCGAAAAGCTCTGCTTAGGGTCTGCGCATTCCTTGAGATAAACCCTAAAACAGACGGAAAAAGGGGGCGTGCGGATACGATCGTTTTTTCGGATGTGTTGAACTACGTGGATTTTCGGAAGGTTCTGAGTGGTTTTGGGAAATATCTCAAACCGGATGGCAGGATTATTGTTCTCAATTTACCCCACCGGGGCAACGCCTCGCTATTTTCCGACAACGGTCTCAAAGACAATCGTCAGCTTTATGCATTTTTAGAAGAACACCATTTTGAGATCGAGCATAAAGCGTTTCCCAAAAGGTCTCGGAATGAGACAGATGAATCAGAGGAACTCATTGTGCTGGTGGCACGTCGAAGACCATGACCGACGCAGAAGACCCCTAGAGACATCTGCGTAATCAGCGGACGCCTTCGTTGCGAGCGATTCTTCTAAGTGCCTGAGCTTTGATTGCCTCCCAGCTGTACCACCGGTCAGGAACTTGGCACCGCCCGTGTTGTTTCCTAGTTCAGTTTCTGTACCTCCAAGAGGATTTTCCCGCCTCGCAGCAGATGGGCGATCGCATCGCGGATCCGGGAGAGCGGGTAGACGGCGGTCACGGGAACGTGTAGCGCACCGGACGCCACCAAAGGAGCTGCCTCGCGCATTGCCGGCAACACCTTCTTCTCGTAATCAAAATAGCCCAAGAAGAAGCCCCGTACCTGGAGCTGTTTGAAGATCAGTTGCAGAGCGTTAACCGACATCGGTTCGCCACTCGCCGCAGCGTAGGCGACGAGCACGCCTCCCGGGGAAAGCGCCTGGACCAGTGTAGCGGTGGCCACGCCGCTGATCGCATCGACGCCGAGGCGCACGGAACCATCTCCCACGAGGCGAAGCGCCTCTTCAACTGCACCGGGCTCGTCGACGAGTACGATGTCGCCTCCGGCGGCTTTGAGTTCTTTCAGCAATTCCTGGCGGCGGACGAAGTTTATCGTTCGCAAACCACGCGCTCTGGCGATCGCGATGAGGGAACGGCCGACACCAGAGTTGGCGCTGTTCTGAACCACCCAATCGCCGGGTTTCAGCTGAGTATATTCACTCAAAATGAGAGACGCCGTCGGCGGGTTACCGCTAAGCATGGAAAATTGCTGAGGATCGCCGTCGGGCAGCGGAAACAGGCTGGAGGCCGGTACGATCATTTTCTCACGCCAGGTTTTGGAAAGTATTGGTGCAAGCACGCGATCGCCAACCTTGACGTTCTCGACGCCGCGACCGATGGCCAGGACCCGCCCGAGCCCTTCGTTGCCGACGACGGTCGGGAGCGCCGGACCGCTGCCCAAAGCGTTGCCAATGAATAAGAGGTCGTGCTTATTGAGCGTCGCGATCTCGATGCCCAGAAGTGCCTCGTCGGGGCCGGGTGCCCCTGGTTCCGAAAGATCCACCACTTCGAGAACTTCAAGCGGATCGCCATAGGATTTGATTTGGACAGCTTTCATAGCGGAGTTCTCTTCAGCAAAGGTTTGGGTCCCACGGTAGAAAGTCCATTATTGGAGCGACACACTGCGAGATTTAGTAGGTCATTCATTGGCACTTTCTATTACAAGCTCGAAGACGTCGATTTGCCACTATCCGCACTCGGGGGGAACGAGTCTCCAAACATCGGGTTTCCGCTTTTGGACTGTTCCTCGGTAGTCTCGTCCTGAATGACATCCCAGTGCTCAAGCAGAATTCCGTCTTTCATACGGATAATATCCGCCGCAATCCAGTTCACCGGCAGCCCGAGACCCGAGAACCGGCCGTGGATAATGACGAAGTCTCCCTCCGCTACGATTACTCCCGGCTCATACCTGAGCGTAGGCGGGATGCTCTTGATCAAGTTGAACAGACCGTCGCGGCCCGGCTCAATGTGCGCACTGTGCTGAATGTAATTGGGCGCCCAGAAGCGCTCCGCTGCGGTGTAGTCTCTCTTATTGAATAGAGTGTCGAAGGCCTCCAGTACAATCGCCTTATTGTTTTCTGCTTTTGAATCGTCCATTTTGATCTTCCTATTTTTTAACTAAAATTAGAGTTAGTAGTGCATGGGTTCCGGCCGCAGTTTGAGTTATACTGCTGGAGGATCGATTTTAGGCCATTGGTGCTAACATAAGTGTCGCTATCCGGTTCCTGCATCAGCGCGATGGTTGGGTTTTTCAGTGTCCCCTTCTGGGGGTACCAAGAGGTAAATTTTTGTACCACGGCGAGACGAATTTTTACTGCCACTTTTGAGGTGGACAGAGATCCTCAACAACCAGCCGTTATCAATGTGGGATAATCGGTGTAACCTTTCGGTCCGGATGCATAAACTGTTGGCCAACTAACTTCGTTGAGCTTTGCGCCCGCCAGAAAACGCACTGGCAGATCGGGATTAGCGATGTAGGGGCGACCAAAGGCGATGGAGTCAGCAAGTGCTGCCTCTATCAAGCGGTTCGCCCGCTCTAGGGCCATATCGACATTGGCGATGAGATGTCCTAGATAGAGCGGCCGAAAGTGTTGAAACATGCCGTCGCCCGCCAGCCGTTCCAGCGGACTTCCCGTGAAATCGGTCGTTGCTCCCATTAGTAGCAAGTGAGCGAGATCATAGTCGTTTAGCTTCTTTATCACATACTCCATGTCGGGCAGAGTGTCGGCGTTAGCGGCGAAGGGCCCTGACAAGTGCATCGGACCGACCTTGATCCCCACTCGACCCGGCTCTACGTGTTCGAGCACCGTCTCGATGATTTCGAAAAGGAAACGAGCGCGATTAACGGTAGAGCCACCATATTCATCTTGGCGAAGGTTCGTGGCGCTATTCAGGAATTGAGCAATCAGATAGAGATAGTTGGCTTGGATCTGCACGCCATCGAATCCGGCTTCCATCGCATTCTTTGCCGCGGTCCCAAATTCCGCGACCGCGCGGCGAATTTCATTTTTGCTCATCGGGCGAGGAACTACGGTGGGCTTCCGTCCCGAGGGAGTAACGCTCTCTTGCTCCGGATTCACATCGGATGCGGACATCGGTAAGGCCTCGTCGAAGAAGTCCGGGTGCGACATCGCGCCGGTGTGCCAAAGCTGTGCGTACATCAACCCGCCCTTCTGGTGGACCGCCTCCGTCACCGCTCGCCATCCCCGAACTTGCTCGGCGCTCCATAGCCCAGGGGTATCAGCCCAACCGTAAGCATCCGGGCTGATCTCGGTGCATTCGCCAATGATAAGACCGGCAGAGACACGCTGGGCGTAGTACTCGGCGTGGAGTTCGGTGGGTGCATGCCCTGGGTTAGCCGCACGCATGCGGGTAAGCGGCGCCATGATGATCCGGTTGGGCAATCGTAGTTTGCCCATCTGCACCGGAGTGAAGAGTGGCTGCGGCCATGGTTGGGAAATCTGGTTCAACATCGGGAATAAAAAACCAATCGGTTCAGTACCCAAACATGTGGCTCCCTTGGCGTCAAGAAATGTTTTGCACCACTCGGTTCATTAATCGATATATTTCCAGCCATGGGACGACCAAAAAATTTTACCCGCGAAGCTGTCTTAGAGAAGGCGCTGCCGGTTTTTTTGGCGGCGCGGATTTGCGGACGCACGCCATGATGGGGCGGGTAGGGCGAAACAGATCCAGCGAAAGCAGGATCTGTGAGCTTGAGCGAAAGAGGACCTGTTTGTGCAGAGCCTCCGGTACTACTTGGAAAGTCTCGAGAAGCAGGGCCTGCTGACCGCCGATCCCTTGGGCTGGAATAACATCGAGCGATTCCTTAAGATGGGACCATGCAGCTTAGAGGGACAAAAGGGATGATCTTTGATTGGGACCGCGGTCGATGCCTTCGCACTCATCGTTACCCCGGCGGCGCAAGGAGAAACGCTGTGAAGAGCATAAAACGTCGGGCTGGCTCCTCAGAAGGAAAGCTGAAAAGCGCTGCAGAAAGCGACGGCGGCTTGGCCTGAGATCTGAAGGCAGGATCAAATCCGTCGACGACTCAGATTTGCGCTCTGCCACCATCAACGAATAGTTCGATGCCCGTGACAAAACTGGAGTCATCCGAGGCCAGAAATAGCGCCGCCTTGGCGATTTCATCCGGTTCTCCCATACGCCCCATCGGGATGGTGGACACAATCCGGGCGATAGCGTCCACCGGTTGCCGAGTCACCTGCGGAGTATCGGTCGGACCTGGGCTAAGAACGTTTGAGCGGATCCGGCGGTGCTTCAGCTCCACAGTCCATGCTCGCACGAAATTACGGATGGCAGCCTTAGTCGCTCCATAGACACCGAAGGCGGGAGTGCCTTTGACACCTGCGACGGAGCCCGTGAGAATGATAGAGCTGCCATCATTTAGTAGCGGTAAGGCTTTTTGCACCGTGAATAAGGTTCCTTTTACATTGATGTTGAATAGTTTGTCGAAATGCTCCTCCGTGATGCTTTCCAAGGGAGAAAATTCGGCGATACCGGCGTTAGCCAAAACGATATCGATTCGTCCCTCCGCCTTGACGGTCTCGTAGAGACGATCAAGGTCGGCCAGTTTGGCAACATCTCCCTGAACGCCGGTAACATTGCGGCCGATTGCCTTCACGGCCTCATCGAGTTCCTTCTGACGACGGCCCGTGATGAAGACGTAAGCACCTTCTCTGACGAAGAGCTTGGCTGCGGCTAACCCTATCCCGGTCGTGCCGCCGGTGATGACAGCCACTTTTCCCTGCAATTTTCCCAGTGGTTGCGGAATCTCGTTCAACGTAGACATAAAAAACCAATCGGTTCGCTACGAATGCACGACGCCCGCTGATCCGTCAAGAAAGATTGTGAACCAATCGGTTCATTAACCGATATTGGATCGAACCCAATGGTAATTGCCGGGGTACTGGCCGCGCCGCGCTCTAGCCGCGGCTCTTCGCGACGCCCAACCCGTCCATCAACAGGCGCCACACGTCGTTGTACGCCGCATCGATGGCCGGATCGACCCACTCGGCGGCGTGCGCCGGGTGGTGGAACCGGGACGTCGCGAACAGCACCGCCCGACCGGCGGCCACGGGGTCGATGGTGCGGAACGTGCCTTCCTTCACGCCGGCGCGGATGACCATCGCGGCCAGCCCGACCAACTCTTCGACGTGGGCGGCGGCGACGGACTGGGCGTCGGCCGCCAAGGTCCGATAGGCGGCGAACAGCTCCGGGTCGTCGGCGGCTCGGCGGCGTTTGACGGCGATCAGGGCGTCAAACAGCCGCCGTAACCGCTGCGGGGCCGGGCCCGGCAGGGCGACGATGTCCCGCAGCGGGGGCATGGTCGCCTCCGCCCATCGGCTGACGACCAGGTCCCGCAGCTCGGCCTTGCTCGCCACATGCCGGTAGACGGCCGCGTGGCTCACTCCTAGCGCCCGGGCCACGTCCACTACGGTCGCCTTGGCCGGGCCGAACCGGCGGATGACGTCCTCGGCCGCGGCCAGGATCCGATCGCGGGTGAGCGGGGCGTCAGCCGGGCGCATATGGACCTCTCGACGCGCCGGCTCCCCCTCTCGGTAGTCCGGGAGAGGGGACCAGAGAGCCTGCTGTAATCAGTGCTTCACCTCTGCCGTAGCGGCGGCGATCCCGTCCAACTCCGCCAAGGTTTGCGGCGACAGCGTCAACTGACCGGCGGCCAGGTTCTCGCGGAGGTGGGCGACCGACGACGTGCCGGGAATTAAGAGGATGTTGGGCGACCGGTGCAGCAGCCACGCCAGCGCAACCTGCATCGGTGCGACCCCGAGTCGGCCCGCGACCGACGACAGGGTTGACGACTGCAGCGGCGTGAATCCGCCGAGCGGGAAGAAAGGCACGTACGCGATGCCCCGCCGGGCCAAATCATCGATCAGGGCGTCGTCGTCGCGGTGGGCCAGATTGTAGTTGTTCTGCACGCACACGACGTCGGTGATAGCCTGCGCCTCGGCCACCTGGGCGGCCGTGACGTTGCTCAGACCGATGTGGCGGATCAGTCCCTCGCGCCGGAGGTCGGCCAGTACCGTCACCTGCTCGGCGATCGACCCCTCCTTGGGGCCGTGGACCGACCCCATCGCGCGGTAGTTGACGATGTCGAGCGCGTCCAGGCCCAGGTTGCGGAGGTTGTCCCGGACCCCGGCGGTCAGGTCTTGCGGCGAAATGGCCGGTTGCCACGACTTGTCGGGAGGGCGGCGTGCTCCCAGTTTGGTCACGATCACCAGTCCCGTCGGGTATGGGTGCAGAGCCTGCCGGATGATCTGGTTGGTGACGTGCGGGCCGTAGAAGTCGGACGTGTCGATATGGTTCACGCCGGCCGCGATGGCCTCGCGAAGGACGGCGACGGCACCGTCCGGGTCCTTGGGCGGCCCCCACACGCCGGGGCCGGCCAGCTGCATCGCGCCGTAGCCTATCCGTTGGACCGTCAACGGCGTGCCGGGGAACGTGAACCGGCCGCCGAGCGTGGCTTCATTGTGTTCATTCATTGTGTTGATCCTTTCCAATGCTGACATGAGCAGCCGTACGCGCACTGTTACAGAAGTCAAATATTGAAATCTGTAACATGGCGCGACGCGCCTCCGTACCTGCGGCGCAAAGGCGCCGCAGGTACGCGGTCTGTTCAGGTTTCGAAATAGCGCGGCCGGTCGAGATCGGGAATGAGCCCGGGCTGTGTTGGGCGCCATCCCAGCCCTTCCTGCGTCTGTGCGCTTGAGGCCGGGCAGTCGACACCCACGAAGAACCCGAGGAAGCCAAAATGGTCGGCTGCCTCCTCGCGCGACTTGCCGACGACCGGCACGTTCAGCCGCCGCCCGATTACCTCAGCGATCTCTCGGAACGGCACGCCCTCGTCCGCGACCCCGTGATACCGGGCTCCCGTGGAGCCCTTCTCAAGCACGAGCCTGTAGAGATGAGCAGCATCGAGCCGGTGGACCGCGGGCCAGCGGTTGAGCCCGTCACCCACATACGCCGAAGCGCCCTTTTGCCGCGCGATGCCGATGAGAGCCGGAACGAAACCGTGATCGCCATCGCCATGGACCGACGGGGGAAGACGGACCACCGACGCGCGCACCCCACGCGTCGCCACCGAGGCGGCCGTCGCTTCCGAAGCGCGGGGATATGATGTGGAGGTGGGAACAGGCGCATCTTCCTCGGTCGCGATGCGGCCCGACGCCAGGAGCGCGACCCCGGAGGTTACGAGCAGGGGGCGGTTGGAGCCTTCGAGCACGGCGCCGAGCCCCTCGATGGCGCGTCGGTCCATCTCGCAGTTTTCCGCGAATTTCGAGAAGTCGTGGTTGAAGGCAGTGTGAATCACGCCATCCGACATGGCTGCTCCACTGCGCAGGCTTTCCAGGTCTTCAAGATCACCTCGATGCACCTGGGCACCAGCGGCGATAAGAGACTTGGCGCCCGCATCTGAGCGAGCCAGACCGATCACCTCGTGCCCCGCTGTAAGTAACTCACGGACGATGGCTGAGCCAATGAAGCCCGTGGCTCCCGTCACAAAGACACGCATGCTGAGCTCCTTTCATCCGGAGTCACGGACGCAACGCCGGGATCGGCGTCCGTTGTTTGATCCAGGACCTGTTGCCGGCGTCCCGCGATGATGACCTTATGGCCGAGAGCGGGAAACGCTTCAGCCCGTCCTCGACCGATGCCGGTAACGAGGATTGTGTTTTCGCTTAGCTTCATGGCACAATGTAGGCAGAGCCAGCATTGTAGTCAATGGCTACATAGCTTGAAAAGTAGTCAGACCGTTGCAGTCAATGACAACATGCGGTAAAATTTGAAAGTGACATTGTGAGCTCCTCTGAGTGAAGCCTTCGACCCGTCCCTACCACCACGGTAATCTGCGCCAAGCACTGCTGCAGGCGGCAGAAGTCGCGCTGGAAGCACGCGGCGTCCAGCATTTGTCATTGCGCGAACTGAGCCGCGAATTGGGGGTAAGCCACGCTTCACCGCAACGGCATTTTGCGACGAAACAAGACCTCATCGATGCTCTCGCGATCATGGGTTTTGAACGATTGAGCTCGGTCGTGGCTAAAGCGGCAGAAGCTCGCAACCAAGATTTTAACGCACGATTGACGAAAGCGGCGTTTGCTTACGTCGGATTCGCCCTCAAACATCCAGCGTTATTCGCTTTGATGTTTGAGGCGAAGCGGCGGGCGGGGATGCTTCCGGAACTTCGGACGGCCCTCATGGCGGCGTATTCGCATACCCCAAAGATTTTGAAAGAAGGTCAAGAAGCAGGAAAGATCGTCGCAGGCGATCCCGATCGTTTGGCCCTTACCCTTGGTGCGGCACTCCACGGATTGGTCGCTATCTCAATCGACGGGAAAATCAAAGGCGCTCCGCTCAAGACCATCGTACCCGAAACTGTCCAGCATGTGCTTAAGGGGTTGAGCACAAACAAAACTTGATACCCCTCGTTGCCATTGTACGCGGTGAACCGCCAGCTTGTTGTCGCGGCAGTTTAGCTATTACCACGATCCCAGCCTCAGGTCGAAAATTGCAGCGAGTTCACCTATATAATGAAGTAGGGGATGAGCGGCAACCGTCCAACGCGCAACAGCCAGCCATCACCCAGCCGTACGCCAATGTTGCCGCTCTCGCCTGGACTCAAACCGCGAGCATACAAACTTCGGACGATTTCGACGATACGATCACGAATCTGCGTTTCGCTTTCATGAAAGAGTATTCCAAGCATGGGTGAGGAAATTTGCGGCTCCGAAATTGCCAGATTTGAGCGCGAGAGCCACAGGATGAGGTCCGCCTAAACCGAGGGTCCAGGGAACCCCAGGCGCAATTTCTTTGCCAATGCGTAGAGCTCGAATTTTGAGCGCGTTAACGACTGCGCCAGAGGTCTCTCCACCAGCGACAATGAGTTGGCGCACCCCTTCCTCGACAAGGGACGAAGCAAGCGTTGATAATGCTTGCTCAACCAATTCGCTCGCGTGCTGGAAGCCGAGTTGGGTCTGGGCTACGGACACTTCCACTGGATTGCCGCTACTGTAAATCAGTACGGTTTCGTCCTGATTCAAATGCCCTCGGGCCCAGGATAAAGCATCCTTAAGCGCCCCAGCGAAGTCATAGTGCAGATCAAACGGCCGAAGCTGGAAGGAGGGGTATTCGGCTTTCGCGTGCTCAATCTGGGCAAGGGTGGTCTTTGAACAACTCCCTGCGAAAATAGCGCGTTTTCCGGCTGGAATGGAAAATGCCGGAGTAGAAGGTGCGTTGACGGTATCGGGGCGCAGCCCGAGTGCTAAACCTGAACTACCGGTAACCAGCTTGAGATCAGATACAGATTCACCCAAAGTCAGCAGATCTTGATTCGAAGTAGTGTCCGTGACGGCCATTCGTATGCCTAAGTCGCGCAACTCTGCGATTTGCTGCCGAATAGCTTCAATTCCCTGGATGATCGTGTCGGATCGGATCAGACCAACGCGGGATTGCGTCTGCGCCGAGAGAACGCGGACGATGTTTGCGTCAGTCATCGGAGTTAGCGGATGGTTTTGCATCCCGCTCTCGTTCAGGAGCTGATTGTGCACAAAAAGGTGGCCTTGATAAACGGTTCTTCCGTTATCCGGAAAGGCCGGGCACAGGACGGTAAGCGGCTCGCCAAGCTCGTCCAAAAGCGCGTCGATGACCGGACCGATATTTCCCGCCGGCGTGGAATCAAAGGTCGAACAGTATTTAAAATAGAACTGGCGGCACCCTACTGCCTGCAGCCACCGCAACGCCTCCAGGGAAAGGGCCTTCGCCTCACTCGCAGGAATGGTTCGGCTCTTTAGCGCTACAACAATGGCGTCGACGTCACTCAATTCGGCTCCTGCGGAGGGGACTCCCAGAGTTTGGACGGTTCGGAAACCGCGCTTGACGAGATTACCGCTGAGATCTGTGCCGCCGGTGAAATCATCGGCTATGCAACCAAGGGAGGACATAGTAGTCGCTCTGAGGGAATTCGTTTATAGGTGCTTCAGGATGCTGGGATTTGGCTATCAACGGGCGGGACGAGGCCGAATAGGATCTCGCAAGAAAGTCAATCTCGATTCTAGACGAGCGCTTTGGGGTGCGGGGTCCGTCAGGTCTTGCCAGGCTGTAAGTCAGCGACTACTTCGCGAAATTTTTGAGCAATCAGTAGCGTGGAAGCCAGGGCCACAAAAGACGCTCCTTTAGCGGTCCAGGCATTTGCGTCTTTGGCATCTCGCGCGAAGGTACCGAGTTTGACGTTCGGCTTGGAGGCAACGGTACTGCAGATCCGAGTAAACGCTTCAACAACGGCCGGGTGATCGCTTTCTCCGGGATAGCCGAGTCCGAGCGACAGGTCCGCTGGACCGATAAACACACAGTCAATGTACGGAACCGAAGCAATCTCCCCCACGTGCTCAATAGCTTCCGGATCCTCGATCTGTACGGCTATAAGTGTGTTTTCTTCTGCAGCGCGAAGATGCTCTTTGAGATTGGAAAACGCGTGTCGTGCCGCGCGCGTTGTGGTCGCCAGACCGCGCCGGCCGATCGGCGGATAGTGGGCTGCTCGCACAATCGCTTCGGCTTCCAACTTTGTGTTCACATGCGGAACAATGATGCCTTCAGCGCCGATATCGAGTGCCCCAAGGATCTCGGCAGGGTGGTGGCTTCCCACACGGACAACTGCAGGCATGCCAAAGCTCTCGGCAGCGCGAACGTGGTGTTCCCATTCGAGGGTTTCGCCGCTGCCATGCTCTCCGTCGATGAACGCGAAATCGAATCCCGCGGCTGCACACATCTCTACCAACGCGGGCGCTGGCGGTTTGATGACAACCCCGTATAAGGCTTCACCGCCAAGAAGTCGCTGGCGTAGCGATCGTTCAGCGCTTCTTTGTTTCATACTTCGTTCCAATGCCGTCCCCAGTCTCCATAAGCCTCCCAGCCGGTCTCAGTGACCACAACGGTGTCTTCGAGCTTAATAAAGCCGGCTTCCGGATGTTTGATGCCGGTTTCAATCGAAAGGACCATGCCGGATTCGAGTGCGCGTTCGGCGTGGACACCGTCGTAACCGATCTCATCGTTGTGCCGCAGGCGCGGCGCCTCATGGCTAATCAAGCCCATTCCGTGCGCGACGAATCCAAAGCTTTTTCCGAACTTACACTGCTCGGTCGCCCTGTGCCCGGCTTCGTAAACTTCGTGCCCAAGTCGGCCGGGACCGATTACGAGACGAGTTTGATCCTGGACAAACAGAATTTCGTTGAGAAGCTCTTGCATCAGTTCGGTCGGTGGTCCCATCACCGCCATGCGTGCCATGTCTGCGAGGTAACCGTGGTAATGGCCGGCCGTATCGAGAGACAGCACTTCTCCTGGATTCCAGGGCCGGTTCGAAGGCGCCCTCCCAAAGGTTGGTCCACTCGTAATAAGAGCGTAATCAAAAGTAAGGCCACGGTGAGACTGCTCGAGCCGCAATTGCTCTACGAGTTGCGCCTCGGTTATGCCCGGCTTCGCGCTCTCGAATGTTGCCAGCATTGAGTCAACAACGGCTGCAGCGCCCATTTGGAGATACTCTAGCTCCTGCTTAGTTTTTACTGCGCGCAGCTCCTCGAGAATTGGAAGCGCCTCAACGAACTCTGTATTTGATAATTCGCGTCGGAGCGTATCTATGGCGTCCGCCGGAAAAAACGAGAACTCAAGCGCGATGCGGCCCGTGGTGAACCCGGCCTTTCGAATAAGCTCCGCGGCTGCCATCGCAGAATCCACACTGGACCAGGAACGAGTCAGCGTATTGGGCGTCCAGATAGGAAAAACTTCCAGACCCCAAGCTTCATTACCTGCTCCGACGTAGAACGCCAGTTCAGGTCTACCCCGAAAGTAACCGACAACAGGCAAGTAGCGGCCAGTACCAATTGCGTCAGCATGTTCAAAGAAAAAGTAGCGATAACCGCCAAGCAAGTACTGCACGTTGTGTTTGGTGACGGCAAGCACGAGTTCGATTCCGGTTTCGTCGAGCAATCGATCAAGTTTTTTGGCATCAAAAGGAGGCGTCATAAATTAGAAGGAGAAGGGTTCCCGTCTCACATTAAAGATCGAGTGAAGCCAGCTCGTGATTGGTACCAGATTCGTCGTTTACTCCTATCATGACCGTCGGATCGAGCCGTGGCTTTACCGAGCCGCGCTTCGCCTCCTTCAGTAGGACCAACAGAAAATCTAGCTAGGCTGATCATTAATGCTCACCACAGCGTCTGGCCACCTTCAATGATCAGGTTGTGGCCTGTCATGTAATCGGAGACTTCTGAGGCGAGGTACACGGCCGCGCCGGCGAGGTCCTCAAGCTCACACAATCTGCCCATCGGGATATCTCTTATCCAGCCCTCGACAAGAGGCGCCAGCGCCGGCGACTCCATGATAAGCTTTGTCCGCAGAATGCCAGGTGAAATACAATTTACTCGCACTCCGCGGTCGGCCCACTCTGCCGCGAGGCTTCTTGTTAAGTTTACGACGCCAGCTTTTGACGTGTTATAGGCAGCTTGTTTCTGCGGATGCGGTACAATGACGCTCGACATTGACGCAGTGTTGATAATTTTGCCGTAGCCCGCCTTGAGCATGACTCTTCCCTCGGCTTGGCAGCAGAGAAAAACCCCACGTAAGTTCACCTCAAAAGTCTCGTTCCATTCGACGAGGGAAGTTTCCTCAGCCGCGGAATTCCGGTTAATACCAGCGTTATTGAACGCGATATGCAGATCTCCGAAGTGGCTCGTTATTTGAGAGACCATGCCTTCTACTTGTTCGGGAAACCGGATGTCGCAGGTAACTGCTATTGCCTCTTTGTTGTACGATTTGATCGCGGCCGCTATTTTCTCAGCGTTAGCTCCATTTATGTCGACAACCGCCACTCTAGCACCAGCTTGGGCGAGAGCGTGCGCCAAAGCTTCACCGATTCCCTGACCAGCACCGGTCACAAGAGCAGTTCGACCATTTAGTTTAAATCGTTCGAGAATGGGAGTAGGCATAATGCGGGAGAGTTGAGCGCTGGCCTGGAAGATATCCTAGCCTGGAGTTTCCTACGCGCCGTTTCCGTCCATCACTATTCGGACTTGCCTTGTTCCGCATCAGTAATATTAGCGCTCGTAATGATCACCGGTGCTAAGATGGCAGGGGTCAAAGTCTTCTTGTCTCGCAAGAACGCGGTCATCGCGTCGAGCGCGGTGCGTACCTGGCCGCCGAGACGTTGATCCACGGTGGCGTACAGCCATCCATCTTTCACGGCATTTAGCGCGTCCGGCATTGCGTCGCATCCGATCACCGCCACCTTGCCCGCAGCTAGATTCTCAGTGCGGAGCGCCTCAATAGCTCCTAAAGCCATGTCATCGTTGGCCGACACAATGGCATCTGGCTGGTAGCCAAGCGATGTTAGTATATTCTGGGTTACGCGTAAGCCCTCTGGTCTTTGCCACTTCGCAGTTTGGCGAGCGACAATCTTATACTTGTCCTTTTCCTTTTCGATCGCGTCGAAGAAACCTTTCGCTCGCAGAACAGCCGAGCCGGAGCCGGGCTCTCCATCAAGGAAGATCAGCTTCGCGCCATTCGGAAATTTCTTTTCAAGCGCTTCTGCCATTGCTCGCCCGACCGCCTCCTGGTCCGCGCCGTAATGAATGGTTGGTTTTGCGGTGCCTTTGACTACGCTGCAGAATGTGACGACCGGAACCTTCTCGGAAACCAGATCATCGATTATCGCGGCCGACGCTTGTTCGTCGACCGGCTCGATGACAATACCGGCGACGCCTCTAGTCACAACCCCACGAAGATCACTGGCCTCTCTGCTGGTGTCTCCCTGAGCGTCAACGACCACGACGTCAACGCCTAGTTTTTTCCCTTCGTCCTGAGCACAGCGTCCCATGAACGCAGTGGCTGCCCAAGCGAGATTAGGCAGACTCACACCGATTTCGAGATTTTTCGCTTCGACGATGAGCGGAAACGACAGAAGAACGGCGCTTAGAGCCGTGAAATAACGTTGCCAAGAGATATAAGCTTTCATTGGTTTTGGGGGGTGAATAGAATCGATTATGTGGTCAACTGGTCGACCAGTCAAGCGGTTCTTGCCGGAAAAACATGATTCCCTTATCGCACTTGTCCACCGCTTCGGGTTTATCTTTCATTCGGACTGGCTACCTGAAAATTTATTGGTAAGCCGGTTGACCAGATCGTGCTTCGAAAATATGCTTCTCGAAAATGCTAGCTGAAGCAGCTGTCCCCCCAACCAACGTTCCGTTACTCGATGTTCGCGGTCTCAGTAAGTCTTTCCCCGGTGTCGCCGCACTCAATGGAGTCGCCTTTGCGCTTGCTCCGGGGGAAGTGCATGCCCTCTTGGGCGAGAATGGTGCCGGCAAATCGACTTTGCTCAAAATTCTTTCTGGTGCCCAATACCAGGACGCTGGAACTCTCAAGTTTGCCGGTCAGTTGCTCGGCCGCGAGTCGCCCTTGGAGCGGCAGCGCTTGGGAATCGTCACTGTTTACCAAGAATTCAATCTGATGCCGAACCTGTCCGTAGCGGAAAATATTTTGATCGGCAGAGAACCTACCAAGTTTCGGCTTGTCGATTGGAAAGCGATGTATCGTAGGGCCGGAGAAGTCGCCCAGCGATTGGATCTGGCTGTGGATCCGCGAACTCCAGTTGCTGCGCTCAGCGTCGCCGAACAACAATTAGTCGAAATCGCCAAAGCGATAAATCTGCAAGCCAAGCTAATCATTCTAGATGAACCAACTGCCGCTCTAAGTAATCGCGAAGTAGCCCGCCTGCACAAACTTGTTCACGCTCTGAAAACGCAAAACATCGCCTTTATCTACGTCACTCATCGGTTGGACGAAGTTCCTACCATTTGCGATCGATTTACCGTTCTTCGCGACGGAAAATTCGCCGGGTCCGGAGATCCGCGTCACTGTGCCACCAGCGATATCATTCGGATGATGGTCGGTCGCGACCTCGAGCCATCCCCAGCGCACCAATCTGTGGCTCGGCAATCCTCAGAGATCGTATTGCAAGTGGTCAATTTCACGCGGACGAAGAAGTTGCCATCGGCTCCTGCGATCATGCTGCGAAGCATAAGCCTGGAGCTAAGGCACGGCGAGATTTTGGGACTTGCCGGCTTGGTAGGCGCAGGCAGAACCGAACTGGTCAGGGCCATTTTCGGAATTGATCCGATCGAAAGCGGACAACTATTTTTGAACGGCAAAGCCATCAAAATCAAATCGCCACGTGATGCCATCCGCCATGGCATCGCCATGGTCCCCGAGGACCGCAAGCAACAAGGACTGTTTCTCAACCAGTCGATCCGACACAATCTCAGTCTATCGAATCTCTCGAAGCTCTCTCGTCTGAAATACTTTGTCGATCCAGGCGCAGAGAATCGCCTCATTGAACGGTTTCGACAATCCCTGCAGATTCGAATGCCGAGCTCAGAATCGCCCGTAAGAACGCTTTCCGGCGGCAATCAGCAGAAGATCATTCTGGCACGGTGTTTGGCGCTGTCTCCGAAGATTCTGATCGTTGATGAGCCAACCCGCGGCATTGACGTGGGCGCGAAAGCCGAAGTCCACAATCTGCTTCGCCAACAAACCGCAACAGGGACAGCGGTGCTGGTCATCTCGTCAGAGCTCCCGGAACTAATCTCACTCTGCAGCCGAATCTATACCGTCAAAGAAGGCAGAATTACGGGGCAGATGGCCGCAGAAGAAGCATCCGAAGAAAAACTGATGACCCTCATGACACTCGCACCCTCTGAGCGGCACGCACACGCTATAATTGACTGACTCCGCGGACCTGAAATCTATGCTAACGATCACACAAGCTGGCGAGCAATCGACGAGTCCGTCGAAAAGAGTAGAATTGATTGCTATTCTCGAAAAGTTTGGCGTCTTTCTGTTTCTCCTCCTTCTCACCGTTTTCTTTCAACTGCAAAACGAGCGATTCCTCTCAATCCGGAACATCTTGAACATTTTGTCCGACGTTTCGATTTACGGAATCTTATCCGTCGGAATGACCTTCGTAATTCTTACCTCCGGGATTGATTTATCGATAGGGTCACTGCTTGCGTTCGGCTCCATGTGCGGTGCAGTCGCAGTCAAGTCTTGGCCTGGTCTGAGTCCCACGGGTTTAAGCTGGTTAGTTGCACTCGGGATCTCTCTGACCGTCGGGTCCGCCGCAGGTTATCTGCATGGAAAGGCGATAACTAGACTACGCGTACCTGCCTTTATCGTTACTTTAGGCGGTATGACACTTTGGCGAGGAGCAACGTTGATGCTAAGCAATGGATCACCGGTTAGCGGGTTTGATAATTCCTATCGCTGGTGGGGACGAGGCGACATCCTGGGCGTCCCGTCCCTAGTTTTAGTCTCTATGATAGTAGCCTCTCTTGGGTTCATCATACTTCGCTACACATGTTTCGGACGTCATATATACGCCGTCGGGGATAATTCCGAGGCAGCCAGATTGTCCGGCCTAGACGTCGACGGCATCTTGATTCGGGTTTACACTATTATGGGCTGCTTGGCCGGGTTGGCCGGCTTCATTCTGTCAGCTCGACTGAGCTCGGCCGAAGCTGTCGCGGGCGAAGGTTATGAACTCCGAGTGATCGCGTCTGTAGTGATCGGCGGGACGAGCCTGTTTGGTGGTCTCGGCGGAATCATCGGGACGATTGTCGGAACGTTGTTAATTGGGGTTTTACTGAACGGCCTGGTGATTATGAACGTGTCAGCCTATTCACAGCAGGTAATTATTGGGATAATTATCGTCTTGGCGGTCGCTTTCGACACTTTTGCCAAGTCCCGGCACGGTCGGGCTGTTGGTAAGTAGTAAACCTTCCCCAATCACTGAGCATATCACCGCTGAATCTATGCCATGCATCTATCCCCGATCAATTAATCATATCGGCGTAGGCGTGAGCAATCTCGAACAAGCCATCAAGTGGTATCGCGAGGTGTTCGGCTTCACTCTTCTCCGTGAGCCCTTTGAGGTGCGTGCTGGTGATGGTTCTTATTCGGGACGACAAGCTGCTAACGTTTTAGGGAACCAATTCCGTCATATGCGGATGGCCCATTTGGCGAGTGCAAACGGAGTGGGAATCGAGCTATTTCAATTATTAGATCCCCCGCACGAACGGCGAACGACTCCACTCGAATTTTGGAAGAACGGATTTTTTCATATTTGTGTCACCGATCCCGATGTCGAAACGGCGGTCGCTCGCATTGTAGAGAATGGGGGAAAACAGCTGTCTGACATTTGGGCGGTGGAACCCCAATCCAAGGAACATAAGATTTGCTATTGCGAAGATATATTCGGAAATATTATCGAAATTTATTCGCATAACTACGAGCAGATGTACGGGGGCATTTCTGGTCATGATTAGCTTCGCACTTTTTGGGGCTGGTCGGATTGGCCAGGTTCACGCTTACAATCTTAAAGCCAGCCACAAAGGCTGTCTCAAGTATGTGATCGACGTAAATGAACAAGCTGCAACCGAACTCGCAGACAACCTTGGCGCAAAAGTGGTGTCGTCCGAAGCTGGCCTCGCGGATCCCGAAGTAGAGGCAGTCATTATCGCCAGCGCTACCAATACCCATGCCGAGCTGATTCAGGCATCAGCCAAGGCGGGTAAGGCAATATTTTGCGAAAAGCCTCTGGACACGGATGTCGCTCGATCGCGCGCTGCTCTGGACGTAGTGGAGCAAAACGGCGTTCCCTTTTTCTTAGCATTTAACCGCAGATTCGATCCGGAATATGACGCTCTACGTCGCGCGTTGGTTTCAGGGGTGATTGGCAAGCCGGAACTTATCTTGATCACGAGCAGGGATCCCGAACCGCCACCACAGGAGTATCTCCTTTCGTCAGGATCGATCTTTCGCCATATGACGATCCACGAAATTGATGTGTTCCGTTGGTTGACAGGCGAGGAACCGGTCGAAGTATACGCAATAGGCAGTTCTTTTGTCTTTCCGGAGCTTTCGAATGGACCTGACACAACGGTGGTTACATTGAAGAGCAGTTCCGGCGTGATCGGAGTTATCAACAATGTCCTTCGCTCATCATTTGGATACGATCAACGCTTGGAGGTTCAGGGCGAGCGCGGGATGCTTCAGGTACAGAACCGCGAGAGCTCGAAGCTGGTGGTTTCGGACCGCAGCGGTGTTCGATCAGCGGGACCTCAGAATTCCTTTATCCAGCGATTTGCTGATGCGTATAAAATCGAGCTCAACGTATTCATATCAAATCTCTCCTCGGGTAAGCCGATGCAACCGGACGGCCTGGATGGGCTACGGGCTTCGCTTATCGCCGAATGCATAGAGCGAGCGTACCAAACCGGGACCTCGGTACCGGTCTTAAACGACTATTCCAACTCATCCCAAACAGTCATCCTCGACCGGTGAGATGGCCAGCACGGATAATACTGTTGGTTGCACATTTCCTGTAAGGTATTCTATCGATAACAGCGCGATACGACCAACCCCGTTTACTCTTGAATGAATCTTCCTAAGATCGCCATCTCCCAGCGTCCGCCGGCAGCTCAGCAAATTGCTCACCAATTGTTGGAATATTTCGTCTCCGGCAAGGTAACCCCTGGCGATCGACTTCCTTCAGAGCGACAACTGGCGGAAAAACTTGGTGTTAGCCGTTCGATCGTCCGCGAAGCACTTAAATCATTGGGCATGTTGTCCCTGATAAAGGTCAAGCCGGGTGGTGGTTATTATTTGCAAGACGTCCCCTCTAATCTCCTCCCAAGCTCAGTTGAGTGGGGACTCCTTTTGGGAGAGCGCCACACGGAAGATTTGGTTGAGGCCCGCGGCTTTGTCGAAGTCGCTGTTGCCCGTTTAGCTGCCGAGCGCCGGGATGAGAGAGCCTTGAACCGACTCCTGGATCTGCTGGCTCAGATGAAGGCAGCTCGAAATGATCCCAAGAAATTTGTCGAAGCTGATATCGCGTTTCACATCACGTTGGGCGAAGCCTGCCAGAACTCGGCTTTCCGAGATATTCTCTCCGGAATGCGCAGTCTTCTGGATGTATGGGTGCGCCGTAGCGTTTACGCGGCCGAAGATTTGGGACCGCGGTACCGGAAACATTTGGTCATTTTTGAGGCCATAAAGAAGCGCGACCCAGAAGCGGCCGCGCAAGCCATGGCAGACCATATGGCTTCCGCGAGTAAACATCTTCACGAAACTCTGTCGAACAAAACTCGATCCGACGGAGCATCCTCGTCGGCGAGGGGATTTGAGCAGCTTCAGCAGCGCAAAAACGTTATTGCCGAGATAAAGAAATAGGTTGGGCTAGATAGCAAATCTCTCAGAGTTTTTGATCGGTTCAGGCTAGTTCGACCCATTTCCCATCGCGAGCGGACTCGGCAAATCCATGGATGACCCGCTCAATCAGAATACCGTCACCAAATGTCGGGAATGGCCGCTCTCTACCTGCGATAGCGTTCAGCAGATGAGCTACCTCGATGGTCTTCAGATCGTTAAACCCGAGACTGTGTCCCGGTGCTTGGCAGAACAAGCCATAGGGCGGATGCTCCGGTCCGATCAGAATTCGGCGAAACCCAACGATATCGCTGCGTTCCCCCGCTACATACAGTTCCAGCTCGTTCATCCGTTCCTGATCGAAAACAATCGTTCCATTGGAGCCATGCAGCTCCAAACGAATCCCATTCTTTCGACCATGAGCGATCCGACTGGACGCCAATACGCCGCAGACCCCGCTCCGAAATCGAACCAGAGCATGCGAAACGTCATCATTCTCCACTTGGCGCCGGATTGCAGAGCCGCTACTCCGTGGGCGGGTTTGATGCACGGTCTGAGCTAGCGCGGTCAGACTGGCGATCGGTCCCAACAGAAGATGCGCAATCGAAATAAGGTGGCACGTAATATCGCCGAGCACACCAAGGCCGGCGTTCTCCCGACACAATCTCCAGCTCCAGGGCAAATTAGGATCAGCGACATAGTCTTCGTCGATAAATCCTCGAAAATCGAAAACCCTGCCAATCATCCCTTCTTCCAGGAGCCGCTTAGCCGCAGACAGGGCTGGATTCTTTGCAAACGAATAGCCAAGAAGAGTGATCCGGTCGGACTTGTCGGCTGTATTGGCCATCGCCTCCGCGTCGGCTAGCGAATTGGCCATCGGCTTCTCGCAATAGACGTGTTTACCAGCTACGAGTGCTGCCACCGCTATCTCCCGATGTAAATGGTTAGGCGTGGTGATTGCCACAACCTCCACCGAAGGATCGCTCACGAGCGTCCGCCAGTCTGTTGTCCACCGTTCAAACCCGAACTCCTCTGCCTTGGCTTGAGTCCGCTCAGCGTCCACGTCGCATAACAGGCGAAGTTTTGGCCGCACGATATCGCCAAATACGCTGGAGACAGAATTGAATGCGATGGCGTGAGCTTTGCCCATGAATCCGGTTCCGATGAGTCCGACTCCGATAGTTGGCATATTAGGAAAGTTAAAGGACAAACAACGAGGAGGGTTTGTTGATAGACGTTCTAGGAGGAATAACAAAGACTTTGGTCAACCAGTTGTCCACTTTCTTTTCCTCGTAACATTGTACGTTACCCCCCTCGACTGCGGCGCAGCCGTCGGAAACCAAGGATTTCGACTTTGGCTGATTTTTCAGGGTGATAGCTTTTTGCTCTAGAGGAACGCGCACGCTACTCGAACCCGTTCACCGGCCTTGAGAGGGCGTGTCCTGACCGACTAGACGAACGCTCCAGAGGAGAACGAATGTATCGCGCGGGCATCGCGTGAAGCACCGGCTGTTCGCCACAACGGAGAGCGTCAAAAAGTCGGGGGTCAAGCCGCCTTGCGGTCTTGCTCCTGCGTTTGTGGTTGCGGCCTGAATTTCGGATACCAACGGCGGAATAGGTCGTCCAGATCCTCGTTGAGGACCCTCGTCCTGGTCTGCAGCAAAAGATGGGCCCCCCGTAGCGTCCACTGCATCTGCTGCTTCTTGACGAATCGTCTGCTGACCACTTGGTTGATCGTCGACTCCACGAATGCCGTGCTGATCGTTTCCCCTTGACGTCGACGCTCGCCGAAGTTCGGGATGAACTCGCGGTTATTGCAGATGTATGTTTCAAACTCACTGAGGCCGTCGGACGACCTTCTTCGCAGCGTTCGAACGGGCCTGAATGAAACTCAACTCCACTAACAAGTCGCCCAGCCGCTCGAGGGCTTCCTCGGTGTTCCCGTGCCACAGCAGATGCTTGACGCTCTCCAGCCGCTTCGATACATCAGCGCCCGTCTCTGGCCGCTCCTCCTGCAATGCCTTTGTCTGCTGCTGCAACACCGTCAGCCGCATGGTGATGTGAAACCAATCGATCAGATGCTCGCTAAACGGATGCAGATACTCTTGCACCCGGCGGACATTCTCACCGCCATCCGACATGAACACCACCTGCTGATTCTCTTGCATCCCTTGCGACTTCATCAGCTCCCATAATCGCCGTCGCGGTTTCTCGTCGTAGGTTTGAACAAACCCGAAACACTTCGCCGAGGGTACTTCGCCCTCATCCTCCCGCCGAAAAGCGACGACGCTTTTGCCCGCGATCACTTCGAACCATCCCTGCTTGTGCGCCGCCCGAACGTAACCGCCATCGATGCCCACCGTGATCGGACCATCGGGTAGAGGCTGTCGTTCCCACTCCTGTTCCGAGCCCTCGAACCGATTAAGTTGGCGCTCCTCACCCAACTCCTGCTCGATGCGTTCGGCCGTCAGTTGCAGGTGGTTTCGGACGGTCTCCGCATTCACCAAATCACCGACCGGCAACACTTCCTTCAGCAAATCCGCCGCTCTTGCAAACGGGATCAAGGACGCCCACTTCGTCTCCAGATACAGCATTTCTGGACTGGTTTGCCCATTGAGCCAGGTTCTCATTGGACGGAACGTCTGGGGGCCCTCCGTCTGGCAGGCGCATCGGTTCCATCGCGGATTGGGCACCTCAACTCGGCCGAATACCGTGCTAACCGGGGTGCTGCCGGAGTCCTTGGTCGTGTACCGCCTGCGGCAGTGTGGACACGCACGTCGTTGCTCCAGATTTTCGCGTACCTGTTGCGCGACTACAAAATCCTGCACGTCTGCCAACAGCGCTTTGCCCTCGGTCAAATTCATGCCAAGCGTTTCCATCACCAGTTCCCGCCGCTCGATCGTCAGGACCTGCCGACGTTGTTCGTCGCCGTCGGCGTTTAGGCAAACGACCTCCACCCGGACCTTCATGGCCGCAACCTCCAGCGCTGTGCCAACTCACTCAAACGCGCGTTGGCCTCTTTCAGGCTGAACCGATCAGGTTGCAGAGGTCCGAGTTCGTGCAGTCTTCGATCGATGCTCTGAAAGCCCTCGTCCAGCACGGTGCGGAGCAGATCCCAGGTCCGTGCCGCTTGACCCGGGCAGGCCTCGGCCAACATCTGAACACCAGCCTCCAGCCGTACGGGATCGGACATTGCGGCACCCTCTCGTTGCCGCTTCAGCATTAGGCGGTAGCCGGTTGGACCTCCGCAAAACTCCGGGGGCGCAGCGCCGCGGCCGCCCACACAGACCCGCGCGTGGTCGCCTTCGACCCCCTCCTGAATATCCAAGACGCGAACGTCCCACTCCCACATATGCAGGGTGTCGCAGACGTAGAGGAACTTTTCCTGCCGGTGCAGCTTGAACTCGTGCAGTGCTTTCGACCGCGTCTTCCGCCGGAAGCTGTTGAACTCCTGACCGTGCACACGAATGATGTAGCCCAGATCGCCGTTCCACCCGAGGATAATGCGGAACACGTCGTGGAATTCGGGGAGCGGCATGTGATCGGAGACCGAGACCAGGCGGATGACCATCGGGCTCACTTGGCGCAGAACCGCTCGCAGAATCAAGCGTTTGAACGAGACTGTTTTAGGCATCTCTCCAGACTACTCGGATCGCCCGACCCCCGACTTTTTGACGCCTCTCCTGCCTAGCAAGGCTTGATCGGTGTGCCTGCCTCTCCACAGCTCGCTGGAACCCTGGTTGGACAAAAGCTAGCGCCCGGTGAGCTGGAGCTCTTAAAGTGAGCAAACAACCCATGAAAGCAAAATTCAAAAGAGTTGCCATCGCAAGAATCGCGGCTTCCGCCTTTCTCTTTGGTGCCCTCGCAAGTTCCTTCGCCGCCGGACCATCGAACGTGAGTCCCAAGGAAGCGATCAAACGCCTCATGCAAGGCAACGCCCGTTTCGTCTTCGGCCACATGACCCACGTTGCTCCTGGACACGTCGCCGAAGCCCGCCGCGCGGTCGCAAAAAGCCAAAGGCCTTTCGCGATCATTGTCGGCTGCTCGGATTCTCGCGTTGGGCCCGAGATCGTATTCGACCAGGGTCTCGGCGATATCTTTGTCGTCCGCACCGCCGGAGAGGTGGTGGACGCTACGGTCTTGGGCAGCATTGAATACGCTGTCGAGCACCTCGGTAGCTCTTTGATTGTAGTCCTCGGTCACGAGCGTTGCGGCGCGGTCTCGGCGGCCGTGGCCAGCGCCAAAGAACCCGGACACATTGCGGCCATGTTAAAGGCCATCGAGCCCGCAGTCGAAAAGACTAAAGGCAAACCAGGCGATCCGATCGAAAATGCCGTGCGCGCTCAAGCGATCGACGTTGCCAAACAATTGCACGACGCTAAACCAATCCTGGCAGAGCGGGTGCATTCCGGGAAACTCAAGATCGTCGCGGCGCGCTACGACCTAGAGACTGGCAAGGTCGAATTCCTTCCTTTTTGACGACGCTTTTGCAGAGATCCGCTGACACCATAAACTGAAAATTACTTTTCCTCATGCACCGCCCTCAATTTGACCGTTGCCACTGCCGTTCTGAAAGCGTGTCTCTAAGGCTGGGGTCCGGTATTTTTTCTGAGCATAATTCCGATCGTCGCCACGCCGCACACTGGAATAATCCCGGATGTTGAGGGCCGTGCATTGGGCCTTCACTCCGCAAAGGTAAGCCCGTGCGCTTAAGCTTTCTGTATCGATCATCGAACAACCTGGTTTGTTTGACCTCATTTATCGTGGAATAATTCGCCTCTAACAAATTTTTCAAAAAATGAGGATCACGCCGCTCCAGAGGAGTAACAGCATGTGTGTATAGCGCGGATCAACCTTTTGCGAGCATCCGCAACGCGGCGTACGGACCAGCAAGCCGTGGGACGCTTGGTATCGCTCATTGGCGTTGGTGGGATGACAGGTTGTGGAGGGGAGCGCGGATCATCGCCATCCCGGTGAAAATCATCGCGGCGGAAACTCTGTTTTTGGCGATTCGCGAACATCGCTTCGGTTGCGAGCGAGAGAAACGCCCTCCAAGGCTTGGTCGTTGACATTTTCGAGGGAGCACACGTAAACGTAACATTGCGTTTGGGCATGATGGAATCTGCCAATCTCACATCCCATTTTGACCGCTTTCTTGGACCAATCCGTTCCTTGTTTGCCGGGATGTTGGCGGCGACGGCGCTCGGGGCGACATGTCTGAGCGCGGCGGATGTCGAGCCAAGGGCGTACTCAAACATTCCGACCGGGATCAATTTTCTCATTGTCGGCTATGCGTACAGCGAAGGTAACGTGACATTCGATCCGTCGGTACCGATCACGAATGGTAAACTGACGACAGATAGCTCGGTCCTCGCGTATGCCCGGTCCCTCGATCTCTGGGGCAAGTCCGGGAAGTTAGATATTATCATTCCCGAGGTTTGGCTCTCGGGCACCGCGAAAGTCCAAGGACAAACCAGGAGCAGAGCCGTCTTCGGTCTTGCCGACCCAATTTTCCGCTTCTATGTGAACCTCTTTGGCGCCCCGACGCTCTCACTAAAAGAGTTCACTGGATACAAGCAAGACACTATCATCGGTGTGAGCCTCGCGCTGTCGGCTCCGGTCGGACAATACGATTCGCAAAAGCTCGTGAACATCGGCACCAACCGGTGGTCTTTCAAGCCGGAGATCGGTATCTCCAAGGTATTTGGCCCGTTGACAGTCGAGCTAGCGGCTGGTGCATATTTTTTTACTGATAACAACCAGCCTTTTCGAGGCAACAACCTACAGCAGGCTCCAATTTACGCCGTGCAGGGGCACCTCATCCATAGTTTTGGCCGAGGCATTTGGGGTGCACTTGACGCTATCTATTACGTCGGCGGCCAAACGACGCAAGACGGTGTGACAAGTGACAATTCGCAAGAGAGTTGGCGTTTCGGCGCTACCTTCACGTTTCCCTTTGATCGGAAAAACTCGGTAAAGCTTTACGGTAATACCGGCGTTTATTCACGAACCCGGAGCAACTTCAACGTGATCGGCATCTCCTGGCAGTACAGCTGGGGCGCAGGTCTGTAAGAGCCGCGTTTTAGTGGGAGGGATTTGTCGGAACACAATCTTGAGCTTCCCTCGGAATGGACTCGCTCGGCAGCGCGTTTTCGCAACATCGGTCACCTACTCAGGAATTATTTTGCTTCACGATTTTAGTTCCCTGGAACTAGCGCACCGCTGTCTCATGTGCGGGCTCGGGGGTGATTCGCTTCCGCTTTTTCCGCAGCTGGCGAGACCCTGCACGAAGACGTAGCAGACCGGGATAAGAAAGATGCCGAGCAGGGTAGCAATCGTCATTCCGAACACAACTGCGGTGCCCATGACGCTGCGTGAGGCGGCGCCAGAACCGCTTGCGAGCATCAGCGGTACACAACCGAAGATGAAGGCGAATGAAGTCATCAGGATGGGGCGCAGGCGCAGTTTCGCACCTTCGAGCGCAGCCTCAACGAGCGTCTTGCCCTCCAGGTGCCTGAGCTTGGCGAACTCCACAATCAGGATCGCGTTCTTTGCTGCCACCGCGATGAGCATCACCAGACCGATCTGCGCGTAGACGTTGTTGTCTAAGTTGCGCAAAACCAAACCGATGAATGTGCCGAGCACGACTAGTGGCGTGCAAAGCAGCACTGCAAACGGTAACGCCCAGCTTTCATACTGGGCCGCCAGCAGCAGAAACACGAACACAATAGCCATACCGAAGATTATGCCCGCTTCACCTTCCGATTTCTTCTGCTGCAGTGTCAGCCCGGACCAATCGTAGCCAAACTCGCGCGGCATGCTCTTTGCAACCTCTTCAATCGCGCTGAGCGCCTGTGCCGAGCTATAACTCGGCGACGGCGCGCCGAGAATTTCGGCGGCTAGAGAGAGATTGAAACGGGAGAGAAAGTTAGGCCCGGAAATTTGCTTAACGTCTACTAACGTGTCGAGTGGCACCATGATGCCGTCCTGGTTGCGGACGTAGAATTTCCCTATCTGGTCGGGCTGATACGTGAACTCCGGTTCGGCTTGCAGGAAAACTTTGAATACGCGACCGAAACGCACGAAGTCATTCACATATAGGCCGCTCAAATATGCCTGCAGCGTCTGGAAGACGCTGTCCACCTTTACGCCTTCGGCTCGCGCTTTTTCGCGGTCGAGTACTACATTCAACTGGGGCGTGTTCGGTTGGAAGGTGGAACTTAAGCGTCCGATCTCCGGCCGTTTGGACGCCTCGGTGATGAATCGCTGCACTTGCGCCGCGAGCCGATCGACTGAGCCGCCGGAGCGATCCTCCAGTTGCATGGTAAATCCTGCAACGTTGCCGTACCCGGGGAGCGCCGGTGGACCGAAGGCGATAATGCGCGCTTCCGGAAATGTGAAGAACTTCCTATTCCACTGGCGCGCGATCGCCGCGGCGTGCAGCTCGGGAGCCTGGCGTTTTTTCCATTCGTCAAGGCCGACAAAAATCAGTGCCGAGTTCCGCATATTGAGGCCAGTGAGAATGTTGAAGCCCGAAATCGCACAGGCCGAGCGCACGCCGTTCGTCTCCGTGACGATTTGCTCAGCCTTTTTTAGTACAGCGTCCGATCGCTGAAGCGAGGCGCCTTCAGGCAATTCAACGGCTACAAAGAGCAGCCCTTTATCCTCTTCGGGAATGAAGCCGCCGGGCACGGCTTTGGAAAGTAGCCGGATGCCGCGTACCACAGCGACGAGCAGCAGCATCGAGCGCGCGGCTTTGCGAATTAAGAAATTGACGACAGCACCGTAGCCGCTGGTCGCACGATCGAACACACGATTGAATCCGGCGAAAAACCAGCCAAGCGGACCGCGGGCCGGCTGTGGTTTTCTCAGAAGTATCGCGAACAGCGCCGGACTGAGTGTGAGGGCGTTAATAGCCGAGAAGAGGACAGCCACCGCGACGGTAAGGGCGAACTGTTGGTAGAGCTGTCCGGTAACGCCGCCCATGAAGGCCACGGGTACAAACACTGCGCACAGAATGAGCGCTATCATAATGACAGGCCCTGACACTTCATTCATCGCTTTCACTGTCGCCTCGGGCGGGCTCAGGCCGTGCTCAAGATGGTGTTGGACCGCTTCGACCACGACAATGGCGTCGTCTACAACGATGCCGATTGCGAGCACCAGGCCGAACAGCGTGAGGGTGTTGACGCTAAATCCGAGCAGCGGAAAGGCGATAAACGCTCCCAGCAGCGACACCGGAACGGTAAGCATGGGGATGACGGTCGCACGAAAGCTCTGGAGGAAGAGGAAGACCACCAGCAGCACAAGGATGACCGCTTCAATCAGCGTGTGCTCGATCTCGTGCATGGAAGCCTTGATGGGTAGCGTGAAGTCCAGCGTGATCTCGTACTTCATGTGAGGCGGGAACCGCTCTTGGCGCTCTTTCAGAATACGCTTGATTTGGTCGGCCGTAGCCAGCGCATTCGCTCCAGGAGCGAGATAGACGCCGAGCGCCGCCGCGGGTGACTGGTTAAAGCCGTGCGCGCAACCCGTACGTCTGGGCGCCGAGCTCGACCCGGGCCACGTCTTTGATCTTGACCTGAGAGCCGTCCATGTAGGAGTAAGTCGGCGTCGCATCGAGATAGAAGTATTGCTCCTTCACATCCTCTCCGTGATTCCCTTCCGGACCCGTCAAACCAAACAGGCGCTCCTTCAGAATCGGATCTTTGCCATTCCACAACGCCAACGCGAAGCAGAGGCGGCATTGCCGATCAGCGATGCCCAGCAGGCCGTCTTCACCCCATCGGTAGGCTCGGCTTCGAGCGTGATCATGCGGGAAGTAATCCCAACAAATACCGCCAGGGGAATAGTCCTCCCGTACCGTGGCCCATTGTCGCTCCGACAGGTAAGGTCCCCAGCGTTTCCAGTTTGCTTCGCGCTTTGCGTCGGATATGAGACGCGCTTTCTCGGCATTGCTCGCCATCGGTCACCTACTCAGGCATTATTTTGCTTCATGATTTTAGTCATCGCGCCGCAACGCGACAATGAACCGTACGCAGCGCTAACATCGGCCGCCAGCGGTCTCTGCACACAAGCCGTCTGGATCGTCTCCCGTTTGTTGGGATTATAGAGCGCAAGAGTGGCGTCCCGTACAGTCCCGGTCTTGGTGCCAACCGGATTGAAATCGACCGCAGCGGTAACCGGAACTGCTAGGCCACGAGGCGGCAGAAAGTATTTCCCAGGATCTGCCGGTTTATGCACTCCTACTAAGACGCCGCCCCAACCATTGGTGCGCCGTGCAAGAATGCGAATTTTCGCCCGCAATTGTCGTGTAGTGCGGAGTGAGTCGAAGTATGCGGGGTCCCAAGTGCCTGTTTCGCGCGAACCGCTGGTGAAGTGTAATCGGTAAGTGTGACCGTCCACCGAAATCGTTTCGGTTCGGTTCCAGAGTGCAGGAGTGGCTTGTAGAAGGAGCGCCATTTCTTGGCAGGCGCTGTTGTACGTCAATTGAGAGCCTGTGGTTCGGGCCGGTTGACGCGTCTAGGTAGTACCCCACCGCTGTCGTTGGATTGGCACGGGCCCGGCGCGCCTGATCCAGACTGATTTGACCTTGCGAATGTGGCCCATTGGCAGGCTGAACGACACACCCAGTGGAGATGGTGAGACACAACATACGAGCAGAAAAAGTTTGCCCAGCTTCCGATTCAAGGCCTTAACCGAGTCGATTCTATTTTGAGTTTCATCGGGTGACGTTTTAGTGGCGGGCCAACCTTGGCAGATTACTAGTTCTGGAGACAAATTGTCAGTAGATTTGTCACGCTCTGGCATGCATCGAAATAGGATCTTATTGGTCAATCCAGCGCGCACCCAGGGTAGATCCGGTGGAAGTTTGGTTGCCCACTCCCCTTAAGGACTATAGCGGAAGTGCGGATCGTGTTTTAGAATTGACATTGGATTTAACCACCGCCGCGATATGCGCGGAACCATCGCTACTTTCTTTCCTATGCGCCTTCTGTTCGTTGCTACCAGTATTTTGCTGTTTTCGGCTTCTCCAGCGTTCGGCTTGGCCAACTTTAACGGGACGTGGACCGTTGATCTTCGCGCCTCCAGCGCTCCGGATCCGATTTTGAAGCATTTGGGATTGTCTTGGATCGAACGCCAGTTTGCGGGATCACTACAGCTGGAAGCGACTTATATTCAGACTCCGCAGTTGTTAACCGTAGAACTCCGAGGTCTTGGATTTCGACGGAAGGACGTGATGCGCATCGATAATAAACCCGAGACGAACGAAGACCCGCGTATGGGGCGATACACCATTCGCACTTTTTGGTCCGATAATGGGACAAAGCTTGTCTCCGCTATTTCCTTCCAGACCAAGGACTCGCGCAATGCCCAATTTACTATTGTTCGGGAACTGGCCGATGGGGGAAAGACGCTCATACTAACCGGCACTCTCAAAATAGCCGGTGAATCGGGAACACATACTGGCCGCCGTGTCTGGAGAAGCCGGGGATCTTGAACAATTTCTGCCGGTCGTAATATTGGATATTAGTGCGGCACCTGAAGCATCAGACAGACGTTCTGGCGTCGTTAACGGTCCACGGCCGGATTTCTTTTTTGGTTGCAGCAGAAGCGCCGAAACCGCAGGACTGAATGTTAATGCATTAAAGCCCGCTGAGCGACCTGGTCACAGTTATTCGGGCCAGAGCCCAGGCGAGGCTTAATCAATTAAAGATCCAACTGTCAAACCAGATCTCGACAACATTGAAGGGCCAGCTCAATTGGCTCCTTCGCTCGAACCGACGATTGGTTCGACCCATACATCGGTTTGTGGGCGCGCTACAATTTGAGCGATGCGTTATACCTAACCACAAAGGCAGGCGTCGGCGCTCGGCCACCAGATTACACCGCAACTTTTTTTTCGGAGGTTGGTTTCCGGTACCTGTATGACGATTACGACTCGGGCGGTTTGCTCTATCCGGTTTCCATGTGCGGTCCAGAGTTGACCGTTGGTTTTAAATTCTGAGACAATGAAGCTGATTCCTCTTGCACTATGCACCATATTTCTGCTAACCCGGTTCTCTCTTCGTCAAATCGGGGAAAATCTGAAGCAATGCACAACAAAATACAGTGCAATTCTCGATAAGGACGCAAGAATGGCACAAGTTCAAAAGCGAGCGTGCGGCAGGCGATAATCTGCCCGACTTAGCCAAAATGAATCGCATCAATAACTCCGACGGACACGAGGCGAGCCGCGCTCGGCTCTCCAATGGTCTCGTGAATGATGAAGGCAAATGGCTGCTCTTGAGCGGCCGCGGATTGGAGCGGAAAACCAGCCCTGGAGTCAAAAGTCTTGCTCGTTGGGTCGCAACCTGTGCTTTGCTTTTCAGCCCGTGCGTTCCGGTTCATGCAGATGTCGATTTCTCGAACTATATACCCCGTTATTCCAGCAGATCGTAAACAGCATTAAGGCCAAGATCGCGCGCGTGTGGGGGAGGGCGTCAATAAACGGGACCGCTATTTTATTATTCCGTTCGCTTACCAGGACAGATCGAATAAGCCGGACTTTTCGCACTCGTTCATCTCGGTGGTCCGCGTGCTCGCCGATAACAAGCAGCCAAGCTTCACCTCAGGACTCAGAAAAGGGAAATTCATGAACCGAGATTTTGAAGCATTCACCATCAGCTGGCTGCCTCACGATTTCGATAAGAATCCGCACCTGTGCGTTTTCGATGGCATCGGCAGTCGCGTTGATCCGAAAAAGAACAAATGTCGTCCCTCCGTCGGAAGAAACTTCAGGCTGGATGAAACACTGAAGCTCGCGGTGAATGTCAAAAATGGAGTCTGCATGTGGGGCCCCTACGAGATCAAAAAAGAGGCGTTTGATCGCGGCGTGAAACGGAAGCGGTTGCTCGACGGCGGAACTATCCGTTATATAGCCGACGACCGCCTTTATCGTAAGGATGGAGTCGCGATCAATTGTTTCCATGCAATGGCGGGGCTGGAAGAACTTTACCCTAACGGCGGATTTCTTGGGACTGGATGGAGGATGGGGGCATCAATGGCACCGCCCGAGTTCTGATCGAATACACCAAGTCGGTTCGTGCCAAAGGGATGCTCCTCGAGCCGGTCGATTACAAGAAAGACCTCTACGGATTTGTGTACGCCCCGGAGCGGAATAGCAGTGGCGTCTACGATCCTTTCCCGAACGCTTCCGCGTACCACGATTAGTTTTTTGAAAGGCTGGGCAGGCGGGAGAGCGACTCGGCATTGCGTTTGCTCTAAATGCATCGTTTGGGACACTCCTGTCGGCGGGCCACGGATCTTGCTTTCGTCCGTCGTCCATCGGCAACCTGTTTATGTTGAGTTGGATGCGGAGCGGATAGAGAGCTTGGCATAGCAAAAGCCAATGCGGGACGCAATTGGAAAACCAAATGCGCCCCATGCCGCAATCGATCCGATCCTGCAAACACCTCTGCAGACTGGTCGTGCCCAGCAGGGGAGCCCCTTCTCTTGAGCCTTGAACAGGAAAGGGACCACAAGTATTGATGTCGAGCCTTATCCGTTCGATTTCGAACCGGAACACACAGCGTTAGTGATTATCGACATGCAACGCGATTTTTTGGAGCCGGTGGCTTTGGCGAGATGCTCGGAAACGATGTGTCTCGTCTAGGCAATGCGATGTCCCGCTGGAGATCCTGTTGGCGGTGGGCACGTTCGATGCGACGCGAGTGTCGTCGGCACACGGACATGACCATCGCGATGTTCATGCATGCCACGATCCGAACTGCGGCCACAACTCGAACCATAGCCCGACATTCAGTACTTGGAGCTTCGAGGCGGATCGGCCGCTCTCTTCGAGGCGCTGCGTGAGGTGGGACGCCGCCTTCCAACCAGCATCTATCGTTGCAAGGGCGTCATCTACACCGCCGATGTCCCCGGCTGCCGCGCCGCGCTGCAGGTCGTGGGTAAGCGTGTGAACCTGGTACCGGAGGGCAAGTGGGGTCCGAAGCAGCCACGAACGCAGATTGTGGTCATCGGCGCACCCGGCAGCGTAAACGTGGAGTCGCTACAAAAGGAGTTCGCTTCCTGATACCGAACTGCAGGCCGTGAAAACGCCTGGCTGCGCTCTTCGCCGGCCCCGGCGAACGCGGCGCGGCCCAGCTGATCGGACTGACTCGATCGGGCTACCGGTACGGTGCAGTTGCCACGACTGTCCTGCGCGTCGTTCGGCGTGCCACGCCGGCAACGCTGACCGGGGTGGCAGCCGGCCGACGCACGCATAGGCGGTGGTGACGAACGACGTCGATCTCGGGCCGCCGCTGGGCAATATGCTTCCGCCCCAAAGCAACCCAAGAACGCGAAGGGGAGCGCGGGCGGAAGAGAGGAGGGTGCGGCTGCGAAACAGATCGAGAAGGAGATGAGAGGCGAGCTAGAGGGGTGGTGAAGAGAACAGTGGATCGACTAGTGGTTCAGTTTGAACACACTGTATGCGGCGCAGCGGCACGTTGCTGTGATGACGAACTGCGGGGAATCGCGTCGTCGCCGATTTGCACCGAAGATTGAGTCGGTCTCCTCGGTACGGAAGCGAACAGCTCGCATGTGATGCCGAAGATATCGCCGAGGAATTCGGATCGAATAATTGCCGAGGGATTATGACAGGACAGAAGCAGACGCCGCCAGAGCAAAGTATTATGTAGTTGTGATAACTGGTGAAGAGCTGGCGCGGTGATTGCATATGTTTGATGCGGCGTAGAGCGTGCGGTTTGCGTAAAGAACAGATAGAGCTCGTGCGAGAGGCTGACCAGAACTTGTGGGGGCGCAAAAGCGCGTGAGGGAGCTGGTGTACTGAATTTTCTGGAGTGGGCGTGATTACTTAGATGGAAGAATAGAAGGTGAACTGGATAGTTGCTGGCGGGATGAAGTCGACATCGCTTGAGAACGGCGCGCGCATCCCGTCGAGTGCGCGGCGCGCGCGCGGGGACAGGACAGACGTGGACCACGATGCAACAACGCGGAACAGGTGCGAGCACGTCCGCAGGCCGCATGACCGCCAACCCCTTAGTGTGTGCGATCGACCGGGCGGCGGCACCGAAGCGAGTGGCAGCTAGCAAGGTGAAAAATATCGCCGGAAAGAATTCGGTCAAATAATTCCGAGGGTGATCACGCAACACAATTAGTCCCGATAGTGGGGAGCAGCTGCAAGTTTTGCTTTGAGGTAGAACCGCGCTTCGCTGCACTGTGCGCTAATAGTACGATCAGGTACCGGGGACATAACGCAGTATCAATCCGTTCAGAATGGATTATGAATTCAATATGCAATTCGTTCATTGAATAATTTGCGGTGTGTGGTTCAAGCTGTGCGTGCATTTAAGGGTAGTGAAAGTGGAAAGGGTAGACGACTGACGAAACCTCCCCTAACTATTACCCTACATAACCCCTTTTATGTTTAACAACTCCGCTAGCCCGCTAGTTGACCGCGTGTCCACGGGGCCGCTATCCAATCAATGGTTCCGCTCCCGTGTCCAAGCTCTGTTAGGACGGCTGTAAATTTAACCTAACAAGAACGATGCATCTCCGATCCGCCTAAAAAACCAAATGCAGCCACGGCTTATTCTTTCCAAGCAGAGTTCAGAATAATCGAACAGAAGTTCATTCGCTGGAAACTTGGATTGTGCAACACCAGCACATCATCGTTGACAGTCCCAAATGTTGTCTCCGGCTTGTGTTTAAAACCTTCGTTGAAAGCTTTGATTATTTCCTCTTTGAAATGGTTTCCCCGCGGGTGTGCGGCCACGATCGCCGCGCGTTGAGAATCAGAAAATCCATCATAGTCGATACCGAGGACATCCATTTCCACCCCTGCCGTTACCAGAGCGACTTCTGGCTTTTTATGTTGAGGGATACCCGGCGTTGTATGTAGAGCGATGGCATCCCATACAACATCAATCGATGTCTCAGGAACCCCATGTTGTTTTAAAAAAGTGCGAGCAGCGTTTGCGCCGTCTACCTCAAAGCGTTCCGTAGCACTACTATACTGTTTGGTAAGGCCGATGTCGTGGAACAGAGCGCCGATATATAGTAGCTCGGGGTCAAATTTCAGGTTCTTGCGGATGCCTGCTAGCGCTCCCCAAAGATAGACCCGGGTCGAATGATGGAACAGAAGAGGCGGTTCTGTATCCCGAATTAATTGAGTCGCTTCCTGAGCAAGTTTGCTATCGGGAATGCGGATGTCCGCTATTGAGTTAGTCATAACCGAATCCTAGCTCGATCAAATTGATCAGCTACGCCAACCACCCGACAATTCGTGCCATTCCGGCCTCAGATGCCGGAGGAGCGGAATCGGCTTCGATACTCGCTAGGTGTTGAGTCCAACAGCCTAAGGAAGCTTCGGCGCATCGCATCAGCGCTTCCGAGTCCGCAGCGAGCAGCTATTTCGTCTAGACTTTTGGCAGTCCGCTCGATCTGCCTTCGGGCCGCTTCGACACGCAATTCCTCCACGAATCGGGCGGGGGATTTTCCAACGGTGCCGGTAAAGACGCGATGAAAATTGCGCGGACTCATGGCCGTACGGCTTGCCAAGACAGGAATGGATAGGTCCTTATCCAGGTGTTCCGCAATCCAAACGATCAGTTCATGCAGTGCATTCTTCTCCCCAGTCTGAGAACCGAGGGAAACACTGAACTGAGCCTGAGTCCCTGGACGACGAAGAAAAACGACGAGATTGCGAGCCACTTCCAGTGCCAGAGACGAGCCGTGGTCTTCCTCAACCAAAGCTAATGAAAGATCGATGCCCGAGGTGACTCCTGCCGAGGTATATATATTTCCGTCTTGAATCCAAATTGGTGTAGGATCCACCTTAACTTTAGGAAAGCGGCTCTCTAGCTCGCTCGCAAAGGCCCAGTGGGTCGTTACCCGCCGTCCATCAAGTAGACCGGCTCGGGCCAGCAAAAAAGCACCGGTACATATAGAGCCAACGCGCCGACTTTTCGCTGCTGCCTTGCGCATCCACTTCAATGCGCTCTCGGTTGGATGCCCCTCTTCGCTTCCAACTCCGCCCGGAACCAGTAAGGTATCGATTTCTCCACGAAAGGATCGATAGTCCTGGTGGCATAGGAGGGAGAGACCGCTCATCCCAACGATTTCATCTTTGCTACCCGTCCGTATTACGGTGACTTCGTAAAGCGGCCGTTTTCCAGATAATCGGTTAGCGGTTGAAAAAACATCGAGGGGGCCCACGATATCGATTTCTCGCACCGGCGGAAACACCAGGAGGGCAATTCGTTTCCTTTCAGAAAATGGGGGCTTCGGATGGAACATCTGTCTAATGACATGCCATAATACAACTGAGGGGACTGCTGGCAAAGGGACAATTCTCTTCTAAAACTCTCCGAGTCGGCATCCTCTCAAGAGCTCGCTGATCCGGTGTTGCTTCAAATTGCCGAGGCCCAAAAAATATTGTTTCCGGAGCTTATCTCAACGCGCAGTCACGGCATCCCGGCTTCGAGCAACTCTAGATACTTGATCCTTCAGACACGACCCTGTACGCGATGCTTGGGGTGCGGTCACATAGTGCGCTCGGCTCTAAGAATTTTCCTGCACAGCCAATCCCGCCGATGCTTACGGAAATGATATTCCCCACCAACTCCTCAATCCTCATCAGGCATCACTGGGCACCGTATTCGGGTGGGCTTCCACGATGGCCATATGCTCAGGCGTGTCCACAGCCGTGGGACTGGGAACAGCAAAGGCGGTTCCGATCCGGAAGGGACATGGTTATAGTTGCTCAGCAATTTGTTGGTGCGGTAACTGGTTTCAAGGGTGCCGTCCCGCTAGGGACGATCGAAACTTTGGTGTAATGGTTTCCAATTGCGACTTCACCAGCGCAGAGGGTGAATCGATCGTCCCAAGCGGGACGGACGCGTCTTCAATGCTATCCCAGCAATGAAGTGCTGGGCTAATTCCACTCTGTCCCTCCCGGGACAGATCTCTTCACATACGCGCACAGCACTTGACTTCTCATGAGGGTGGCCAGCGAGGTGCTGAATACTATCAAAAACAGCCGCCAAGCCGCCTTCAAACCTGAAAGGGATGCGAGAAAACGATTGGGTCCCAGTCCGCGCCGAACGGCAAAACGTTCGTGCGTGTTCGACTCTGTTCTGTTTACAGGGGACACCCGACGCTCAACCGGCCATTCGGACAGAGATACCGGCAGTTCAGACAAAAAAGGACCGATCCGTGAATTGAGTGCTTAGATACCTGCGCTCGCGCTCCCCCTAACCTCAATCAAATCGGGGAAATGGATAAGGCTCATAAAAAATTCAGCGCGGGTGAGTCCCCGCTCACATCGATGTCCATTTCCATGGTCGGTTCCGCCGCTCACTACTGCCCGATCCAATTTATCGTTGGATCAGACCAATCATGGCAGGAACCGATCGTACTCAATGCCTTGGGCGCCAAGGACCTAGGCAGACGGGAAACCAGCCGGCCAGCAGATGTCTTGCTTAAATCTTCGGTTCAATCACGAAGCTAAGTAAACGTGTCTAGATTAAAGGGACCGAAAATAGCCTTACCCACGTGCATCTGGGCGCAACCTAGCGGACGGCGCGAATGAACGACTCGCTCCAAAGGCTCCGGGTCCCTTGAGCCCAAAGACGGATAGTTAGCGCTAACTGACATTAAGGCTACGACAGCAGGACTTTCAGGGCAGTTATCCGGTTGCTGTGCTCAATCCCTAACGAGATAGACCCCACCCACATCCAGAGTATGAATACAAAAAGAACAGTCGTAGAAGAACTGTATACGCGATCCGTACGGCAACTTGCCGTCCTCGGCATCGCGGCATTTACCGGCGCCAATGCTTTAGCAGCAGGCAGCATCCTGATCGACAGCGATATCAGCCCGATGCTATCGAAATCAGAAGTCCTGGCGCATGTCGATTTGAACATGCCAATCAACACGGTGTTTGTTTTGCCGTTAAAAGACCCAGCAGGCGCTGAAAGTTATGCGATGCGAGTGAACACTCCCGGCGACCCGCTTTACCAGCAATACCTCACACCCGAAGAGTTCGGAGCCAAATTTGGTCCGAGCGAGACGGATTATGACGCTGTTTTGACCTGGGCTACCGGCAACGGCCTCAAACCCGGCGAACCCAGTCGCAGCCGGACTACCTTGTCGCTGAATGGAACCGCGGCGCAGTTCGAAGCCCTTCTTCAGACGCGTATCAACAACTATCGGGGACCTGATGGCAGGCTTTACTATTCGGCCGCAATCGCTCCCAGCGTTCCTGAAACCATCGCCCCCCGCGATAAAAGCGTTATCGGACTCTCCAGCTACAACAAATTCGCTCCGCTGGTTCGCGTCCACAAAGCTCGGCCTGGATTTCCCACCGAAGCCGCGGGAGGCACCGGCCCCCTGGGCGCTTATAGTGCGTCCGATTTGCGAACCGCCTATCAGATTCCTAAGTTCCCGGATGTACCCAAATTCGGAACAGTCGCTATTTATGAACAAGGCGGATTCACCGCAAGTGATATTACGGCATACGAAAAACAGAACCGACTTCCGGACGTACCGGTGACTGTTCGAAGTGTCAACGGCTTTAACGGATCCGCCAATGATCCTACTATCGAGCTGGAAGCGGTTCTGGATATCGACATGGTCATTGGTATCAATCCGAAGATAAGTCAGGTTCTGGTCTATGAGGACGGTGACTCTGTATTTGCGACTTCACTTCTGAACGCACTCACCGCGGTTGCTAATGACAACAAAGCGCACACTTTAAGCATTTCTTATGGTCTGGACGAGGGCATCCAGGGTAATTCGCAAATCGCAGCGGAGGGTGTTCTGTTCCAACAGCTCGCATCCGAAGGCATCACGGTGTTTGTGGCGGCCGGAGACAGAGGCGCCTACGGAGCTTCTGGCGTTGGTGACAACGGTACTCCCGTAAGCTTAAATGTCGTGGACCCGGGCTCCCAGCCCTTCGTTACATCGGTTGGCGGGACGGCGCTCTTTACGGGGCCAAACCAGACCTACGGTCACGAAGAAGTCTGGAATGCTCTCGGACAAAAGCCCCAATTTTCCAATGCCGGCGACGCAAGCGGGGGTGGCGTGAGCTCTTTTTGGAAGATCCCTTCCTACCAGTTGAACCCTAGTCTGAAGCGAGGCACTTCTGTTGCCACGGCCAATGGGGGCTCAGCGAAAATGCGTAATATTCCGGATGTAGCGGCAGACGGAAGCCCTGACACGGGCGTCGCGGTATTCTCTTCTGTTAACGGAGGCTGGGTTCAGATTGGAGGCACCAGCGCCTCTGCGCCGATCTGGGCTGGATTTTCCAGCATTGTCGATTCGGCGTTGAGCTATGTCCGGCACGGACGGCTCGGATTCGTTAATCCGTCATTGTACGAGCTCATTTTTAAAGAAGAGAACGGCATCCTGATCAATCCCGTTCTTGACATTAACGACGTTATTGATGGAACCAACGGCAATGCATTGCTGCTGGGAATCCCTGGATTCTTTGCCGGTCCCGGATATGACAACTGCAGCGGTTGGGGGTCGATGAAGGGCGAAAGGCTTGCCTCTGAGATGCTAATAGGGTCACCTATCTTATCTCCGGTCCAACGCCGGCAGCACCTAACGTGAGTGTCGTCACCGTAGGCGCCACCACCATCGATTTTAAATGGAATCCTGTTCCGCTAGCCACGGGATACATTTTCCAAGCTCTGACAGTTGACTCTAACTTCAATATTTTGAGTAACGTTGCCTTCGTCACGCGAGGAACCACTATCAAACTGACGGGCCTTGCTCCGAATACTACTTATATAATCTCTGCCTACGCCGTGAATGCGCACGGATCCGGCGTAGATAATCTCCCCACGATTACTCGGCTGCACATTAGTTAACCAGGCCTGCAATCTTTCCTTGCGCCTTTGCGTGAGGCTCTAACGGATCATTCCCAAGGATCATGGCCTCACCATACGAATTGTTGCCGGATTTCGGTAACGGATGTCCGCCGACAGAACTGCCAGCCCGGGATCGGATGATCTGGAGCATCTTTTCGTTGTTCCCGGCAATTCCTCACACCATTCTTAGATGTGCTGATTCGAATCACGATTCGAACGTCTGTAATCAATCGACTTTCTCGGCGAATCTAACCGTTTTTTCTTGACGATAACTCTTTGGAGCCAACAAAAAGCGTTCTTTCTGAGCGATAGAAGTACCTAGACAGGTGTGCGACCTATTGCCGGAGACTCAAGAGTGAACAAGCCCGTTGCACCAGAAGAATCGGAGCTGTCCGGTACGTCTGGGATTCAGAACGAAAATCCAAAATCTCATAGCCTCATGAGTCGAGACCTTAATGATTCCCCTTCCTCTGATTTGCCTCCGGAATCCAGCCTGGCTCATCTCGAAGGCAATTCATTAGTCGCCTCGCGGCAATCTCAGCCGGCTTAACCGTGGCGGCACCACTTTCCCGCTCTGCTACTACTACGGAAGGAACGGCTTTAGAGGGCGAATCTCCGAAAAAGGGCACGGAGGGGAGCTTGGTAGAGATCAACTTCAAAGTGAACGGTCATCCTCAAAAACTTGAGGTAGATCCCCGAGTCACCTACTGGATGCTATCCGGGATCGTTTGGATTTGACCGGGACGAAGAAAGGCTGTGATCGCGGTGCTTGTGGCGCTTGTACGGTCCATATCAACGGAAGACGAGTGCTCTCTTGTTTGACACTCGCGCTAATGGCACAAGGCGAAGAGATCACCACGATTGAGGGTTTAGCCAAGGGTGATTACTTACATCCGGTACAAGCCGCGTTCGTCGGTTGTGACGGTTTTCAATGCGGATATTGCACCCCTGGTCAAATCATGTCCGCGGTGGGCTGTATCAACGAAGGCCACATCAGATCGGACACTGAGATTCAAGAATTTATGTCAGGAAACCTATGCCGGTGTGGTGCGTATCCAAACATCGTTGATGCGATCAAAATGGCGGCAGGGCAGATGAAAGCAGGAGGGTAACGATGCGAACCTTTCACTTACAAGGTTCCTTCCAGCATTCGGCAAGCTACGTCTGATTTCGGTCAGAATTCGGACTTTGTTGCTGGTGGAACGACGCTGATAGATCTGATGAAGCTCGAAGTAATGACGCCCTCGCAACTGGTGGACATCAATCGGTTACCAATGCGCGGGATCGAGTTGGCATCGGATGGCCTACGGATCGGTGCACTGGAAAAAATGAGTGATGTGGCAGAACACCCGGAGGTAGTAGCCAACTATCCAGTCATTTCCCAAGCGTTGCTTAAAAGTGCCTCCGCGCAGCTTCGCAACATGGCCAGCATGGGAGGAAATCTTCTGCAACGGACTCGGTGTGGATATTTCCGAGATGTGAGCACACCATGCAATAAGCGTCAGCCGGGAAGCGGTTGTCCCGCGATTGATGGCTGGAACCGGACGCACGCAATTCTTGGCACGAGCTCATCCTGTGTCGCTACTCATCCGAGCGACTTAGCTGTGGCATTGGTAGCCCTGGACGCTTCCATTCTCCTACAAAGCGGGAACAACGATCGACTCGTGAAACTGGATGATTTTTATCTTGTTCCAGGTGAGACCCCAGACAAGGAGAATCAACTCAAACCGGGCGAGTTGATCACGGAGATTCGGGTTCCGCGACTACCATGGGCACAAAGGTCCGCCTACCTGAAGATCCGGGACCGTGAATCGTACGAGTTTGCGCTGGCTTCGGTTGCCGTGGCGCTCGACGTGGACGCAAACAATGTTCGAGATGCTCGAGTCGCCGTTGGAGGGGTGGGGACAAAACCGTGGAATCTTCCGAAAGTGCGGGACGCGCTAATCGGAAGGCCGTTGAACCAACAGACTTTCGAAGCCGCTGCGAAACTCGCGACCGAGGGTGCCAAGCCATTAAGACACAATGCATTCAAAGTTGAGCTTGTTCAGAGAACCATTGTTCGAGCGCTGATGAACCTGGGAGGCTTAGCGTGAGCACAGATGTTTTAGGTAAGCCCCACGATCGGATGGAGGGTCGGTTGAAAGTCACCGGAGGCCTGAGGTATTCGGGTGATCAGCCAATCGAAAACGTCGCCTATGGCTATCTTGTGACCAGCACTATCGCGCGAGGTGAGATCCGGGCGATGGACGTTTCTGAGACGGAGAAGTCGCCCGGCGTGGTGGCAGTCTATACCCCGTTTCATTCGCTAAAGCTCTATGACGGTCTAACTCAAGCGGAAGGAGCCAACAGTGGCGAGATCGATCCGCCGCTCCAGGATAACAAAATTCGATACTATGGTCAGATCATTGCATTAGTGGTCGCCGACTCGTTCGAGCAGGCCCGTGATGCCGCGGCTCGCGTAAAGGTGGATTACAAAGAGGAGCATCCGGTGGCCAGCTGGGAGGCAGGACTGACGCATGCATTTCCTCCGGCAGCAGTAGACGGCCAGAAACCCGCGGTAGCAATTCTCGCCAATGGGGTATCGTCGATCGACGACGTTATTCAAGGAACTGAAGTTGTACTTGAGGCGACTTATACAGAACCGATCTATCACCACAATCCGATGGAGCCGCATGCGACCACCGCGGTATGGGATGGCGATCGACTAACAACGTATGATGCGACTCAATTTGTGCCCGGGCAGCAACGAAATGTTGCGGCGATTCTGGGCGTGAATGAAGATAACGTACGGGTTATCTGTCCGTTCATTGGCGGCGGGTTCGGTAGTAAGCAGGCCGTTTGGACGCATTCGCCTCTCACTGCGGCAGCAGCGCGCGCTCTCAACCGGCCTATAAAGACGATTCTTACTCGCGAACAAATGTTCACGTTGACCGGCCATCGTCCCGCCCTCATCCAGCGTATTTCTTTGGCCGCAAACAGGGACGGTGTTCTCCAAGCGGTTAAACATGATGTGCATTCAACCGTAGGTTTTGCCGGCGTGTACGTCGAGGCCGCTGCCCAACGAACCTCTCGTTTCGTTTACAAGTCGCCGAATATCCAGGTGAGTCAGACATTGGTGCCACTCAACGTGGGAGCACCTACTTCCATGCGAGCACCGGGCGAAAGCCCAGGGATGTTTGCTCTTGAGTGTGCCATGGATGAGCTCGCCGTGAAGCTGGGGATGGATCCGATTGAGCTGCGAATGAAAAACTACGCAGAGGTTTATCCAGGAAGGAACGTTCCATATTCATCGAAAACTCTGGCGGAATCTTACCGGCTTGGAGCGGAAAGATTCGGCTGGTCGAGGCGAAACCCAAAACCTGGTTCAGTCAACGATGGTGACTGGCTGGTAGGAATGGGAATGGCAACTGCAGTTTATCCGGGTCACCGCAGCAAGTCATCGGCCAAAGTCAGACTTCAGGCAGATGGAACAGCACAAGTGTCCTTGGCGACGGAGGACCTCGGGACTGGGATGTGGACGGTGGTAGCCATCATCGGCGCGCAAAGTCTAGGCCTGCCGATAGAGAGAGTTCGTCCGGAAATAGGTGACTCAGCCCTTCCCCCGGCCCCGGTTGCTGGCGGTTCGCAGTCCACTGCAAGTGTCGGTCCAGCAATTCAGAAAGCCGCCGAATCGGCAAAAACGAAGCTGATTCAGCTCGCAGTTCGGGACAAGAAGTCGCCTTTCAGCGGAATGAAGGATGTTTCGTACGAAAACGGGCAGCTCCTCGGAGGAGGAAAGCGGGCAGACTTTGGTACGGTTTTGAATGCCATTGGCCGCGGATCAGTGGAAGCGGTAGAGACTGCGGCGTCTGGCGACGAACAAGAAAAATATGCGTTTTACTCTTTCGGAGCGCAGTTCTGCGAAGTCGCAGTCAATCAATGGACTTTCGAGATAAGGGTCAAGCGAGTGACAACGGTCATGGACATCGGCACGGTAGTAAATCCCAAGACTGCACGGAGCCAGGTGATCGGTGGAATTGTGTTCGGCATTGGAATGGCTCTCCTGGAGGGTTCACACCTGGAGGAAACGACTGGACGCTATGCGAACGGCAATTTTGCTGACTACCTGGTAGCTACTAACGCCGACGTGCCGTACATCGATGTCCATTTTATCGGTAAGCCGGACACGATTTTCAATCCAGTTGGAGCTCGTGGGGCCGGCGAAATCGGTGTAACCGGAATCCCGGCAGCAATTGCTAACGCGGTTTATAACGCGACCGGGCGGCGTGTGCGCGATTTTCCGATCACACTGGATAAACTTCTCCTCCCGACCCATGGCTTGGAAAGAGCTACGGCAGATGATGTCTGAGTTCGAGTGAAGTGACAAGCCGAAACCCTGCGTCCTTTAGACGCCGCAGCTGTGTTGACACCTCCGGATGCGGCGGTAGCGAGAGCATCCCTTTCAGGATTTGTTCGCGATCGCCCTGAGACACTTTCACCCCTCGGTAGGTAGCGACCATATCGAGAGCCGCCCCACCCAGTGTAGCGAGTTCCAAATAATAAAGCTCGTGACAGTTCGACGTGTGTAGGCCTGAGGCCATAGCCGACTTTTGTGGATGAGCAGATAAAGAAAGGCGCGTACTTCCCGAGAAATAAAAACAACGTTGTTTCAGAGAAGCTAAGTGCTCTTTCCCAATTACCCGGAAGAGTCGTTCACCATCTAGTCATTTGGTTAGTTATTGTTCATCCTTCTGTGCGATTGCGAAGCCGGTCCCCATCTATCAGACTTAGTTTGTCAGGGACATCAAAGATAGCGCGAGGAATTCCTTGAGCTGCTTATGCACCAGTCACAGGAGATAAATAGTGAGTTGCCCAGAGCTACTTAATCGGTTGCATGACTTTCGGAGAGACTTCAACACGATAAACCGGTGGAAATTTCCTAAACTATCACCGGCCCCGCTGCAGAAATGGTTAAATTTCAATCTGGGCCAGGTTGATTATGCCGAGTTTCGCACGCGCCGAATGGATGTGGGGCCGAAAGCCCAGTCGCCCCTCGGAAAGAGTATGTCTGTCTACGTACTCCTGGTTTTCGTAGGATTGCTTCTTCTTTTGTTCCCAAGTTTCGGCATCCCCTTCGCGGCTGCTTGGTATCTTGCGATGTTTATCGCAATTGCTCATGACGCAGTTCGCAGCGCCCGCTGGAGGCGCGAGTCCGAAGTTAGTATCGTTCGCGTCATTCGAAGTAGTAGGAAGGTGAAATAATGCCGCGGGCAGTGAGTGAAAGAGATTGGTGCTTCAGGTGCTCGGAGCATACCCAACCGGAGATACCGCTTAGTCAAGAATAGGCGGAGTTTTTAAACGTTAAGATAAATAAGAAAAAGAATGAAATATCGACCATTAGGAAAATCTGGAATCCAAGCTTCGGTGGTGGGCTTCGGCGCCTGGGCAATAGGCGGATGGATGTGGGGTGGCACTAAGAAGAACGATCCGGAAGGAGCGATTCACGCAGCCATTGATCACGGAATCAACTTGATTGATACCGCTCCCATGTACGGTTTCGGCAAGTCGGAAGAGCTTGTCGGCGACGCTCTGAAGGGCATACGCGATAAGGTCGTGCTCGCAACTAAGTGTGGCATGGTCTGGTACAAAAAAGAGGGCGACAAATTTTTCGACGCTAACGAAACAGGCGAGGCAGAAACCGAAGAGGATAAAAAGTACGAAGTCTATATTAATCTTCGTCCGGCAATGATTCGGTACGAGATTGAACAGAGTCTTCGCCGGCCAAGACTGATTGGATTGATCTTTACCAAACCCATTGGCAAGACTCGACTACAAAGACCGAAGACGTGATGGCGGAGCTGATGAAGCTTAAACAGGAAGGCAAAATTCGCGCCATCGGTTGTTCGAACGCCACGATCGACCAGATGAAACGCTACCAAGCCGTTGGACAGCTCGATACCGATCAAGAGCAGTACTCCATGCTTCAGCGCCAACATGAAACGGACAACCTTTCGTTCTGTCGCGCGAACAATGTCGCGTTTCTTGCCTACTCGCCGATGGCACTCGGCATTCTGAGCGGAAAAATCGGTCCCGATCACGAGTTCGGCGAAGGAGATGTCCGTCGGGATAAACCCTGGTATCAAAAGGAAAACCGACCCAAGGTGGATGCACTCCTGGATGTCATTCGCTCGGTTGCAGAGGACAAAAGAATTACCATCGCTGAAACGGTTATAGCTTGGACTCTGGAACAGCCGGGCTGCTCGCACGCGTTGGTCGGCGCTCGCAATCCCGACCAGGCAATCGCCAACGCGAAAGCCGGCGAGGTTGAATTGACCGAGGAAGAGCTTTGGATGATTCGCAAGGCGGTCAATCAAACTAAACTGTAAATCGACTAATCGTAAGCCGGTGATCACGGATCACTCCCTGGCCAGCGACTATAGCAACACGGAGACCGCTCAATGAAAGTTTACGAGGTGGAATGTGGGGCAGTAATCACACTTACAGCAAAGGATATGCAAAAAGCTGCATTACATGGCGCGGCGGCTATTAAAGATAATCCGCATCTGATTTATGTGAGAGCCGTTCACGAGAGGAATTTTGAACCCGCTTGGGAAGATCCTAGCGCGAAAAACTCACAAAGAGATTCAATATTTGCAACGCTACCGACCTGTCCCACTTTCTTTGTTGGAACAGTCTGAGTTCACTGTGTTCGCTCAAGCCGTTGCCGTCGGCAAGGTTTCCGGAGGCGCTTTCAACCCCGTCGTCGCCATTGGCGTTGCTGTGCTGGGGCTGGCCAACGGGGCGAATCTCTGGATCTATTGGCTCAGCGAGTTTCTAGGTGCCGGTGTCGCGGCGTTTTACTTTCTCGTTGTTAATCTGGAAAAGCCACACGAGCCGTCAGTAGCCTTCCACGATAGAGCGCAGGAGCCAACTAACCAAATTATCCGCGCTGTGTAACGCCCGCCTGGCAGCGCGTCATAACTGGCTGCCGGCTCTATTATACCGAGACCGGAAATACCGGTCGAATCACACAATTAACTCTAACTAATTAATGAATATGGCTAAAAAGAAAAAAACCGAACGCTTTACCAATGCAACCGGTGCTCCCGTACCGGACAACACAAATATTTTGACAGCCGGTCGTCGTGGTCCGGCTCTACTCCAGGACATCTGGCTGATCGAGAAGCTCGCACACTTTGATCGCGAGGTCATTCCTGAGCGCAGGATGCATGCCAAAGGCTGGGGGGCGCATGGAACTTTCACGACGACTCACGACGTCACAAAGTACACCAAGGCAGCGATTTTTTCGAAGATTGGAAAGCAGACGCCTATGTTCGCGCGCTTTTCGACCGTCGCTGGGGAACGCGGGGCGGCCGATGCGGAGCGCGATATCCGCGGGTTTGCTCTCAAGTTCTACACCGAGGAGGGAAATTGGGACATCGTCGGAAACAATACTCCAGTCTTTTTCTTCCGCGATCCTCTACGCTTCTCTGACCTCAACCACGCTATCAAGCGCGACCCCCGCACCGGTCTTCGGAGCGCTCAGAATAACTGGGACTTCTGGACTCTTCTTCCAGAGGCACTCCATCAGGTCACAATCGTCATGTCCGACCGCGGAATTCCAAAGTCCTTCCGGCATATGCATGGCTTCGGAAGTCACACCTTCTCGATGATCAATGCCGAGAACAAGCGCACTTGGGTGAAGTTCCACTTCCGCTCACAGCAAGGTATTGAAAATCTCACGGACGAAGCTACTGCTGCGGTTGTGGCAAATGATCGGGAGAGCCATGGCCGAGATCTATTGGAGGCAATCGAACGTGGAGATTTTCCGCGTTGGACGCTCTTCATCCAGGTAATGACAGAGCAACAGGCAAAGACACATAAGCACAATCCTTTTGATGTGACCAAAGTCTGGCCCAAGGCTGACTACCCGCTGATCGAAGTTGGTGTAATGGAGCTCAATCGTTATCCGGAAAACTACTTCGCAGAGGTGGAGCAAGCCGCCTTCTCCCCGGCGAATGTGGTTCCCGGAATTGGCTTCTCTCCTGACAAGATGCTCCAGGGCCGGCTGTTCTCTTATGGAGATACCCAGCGATACCGCCTCGGTGTTAACTTCAATCACATCCCTGTTAACGCGCCGAAGTGTCCATTCCACTCCTATCACCGCGATGGCCAGATGCGCACAGATGGAAACCTGGGAGCGACGACGACTTATAACCCGAATAGCCAGGGATTGTGGGACAACCAACCGGAATACGCTGAGCCGCCGCTCACGCTCGAAGGCGACGCTAGTCACTATGACCACCGCTTAGAGGATGATCACTGGGAGCAACCGGGCGATCTCTTCCGGAAGATGACCCCTAAGCAAAAGCAGTTGCTCTTCGACAACACGGCTCGCGCGATCAATGGCGCCTCTCAGGAGGTCCTGGAGCGGCATGTTGCGAACTGCAGAAGAGCCGATCCTGCCTATGGCGATGGTGTGGCACGAGCATTGAAGCTGAATGTTGCAAAGGCCGCCTAACATCACGGATCAGGCCTCCAACTTAACAGTTCTTTCTAGAAAGGAATGAGATTATGCGCATGCCTCGCGAACACCCAAAACCGGCCAGCTTTAGCGACTTAGGACGTTGACCGGATGGGGGAAGCTATCCTCCATCCGCGTGAGCAATGTCTTGAACGACGAAAAGAAACAGCAAGCGATCGAGCTGGGGCGGCTGGGCTGGTCGCTGCGACGGATTCAGAAGACCGTCGGGGTGCGTCGGGAGACGATCTCCGTCTACTTGAGAGCCGCGGGAATCGCAATGCGGCCGCCCCGCGGACAGATCATACCGGCAAAACCGGCCAGCCAGAGCGATGAGGTGATCACCGACCTATCTGTAATTACTCTTCATGGTCTCGGCTATCCGCTTGCTGGGATTTACTGGATGCTCCAGCGTGGATGCCGGGGCAGGAAAAGGATTCCACACTGCATTGATCGGAAAGATGAATCCCCAGCCCAATCAGAATGAGGATGTTGTGGCAGCGAACCGAGATTGGTATCAGATGAGATGAGCGAATAGGAATCGCTGTCGGCGGTCCCGATCCATCCACCGCATCCTGATTGTCAGAAAAGTTGATCCTAGATCCACAAGATTCTCCACTGACTAGTTTTTAGAGGCTCGGGCTCAGCATCACCAGCTAGAAATATTGTCAAAAATCAGAATCAATTTCGATATTTTGAAGAGCCTGAGCAGAAAAACGGTCGATATGTTAAACAAGGGCGAGAGATAGAGCGCTCCGCCTGGCGAAAGCTTCTAAAGGAAATATCCAACACAAGTTCAAGGAGAGCGCCAACCGCTGACCGTAAAATTCTTTTTAGGCGCACCCCAATGGAGCGAGCAGAGATCGCCGAACTGTTTTACAACGCTCTCATTAATTTGAACGATCTTGAAATGATGGATCGATTCCTGTCAGCCAGGGTTCAATGGACCCTCTCGGCAGCTGATCCCCACACTTTGGGTGAGGAATCCCCTCCGAATGCCATTACATTTTCCGGGAAGCAAGGTTGCCGACAATTGGCGCTGTATTTCCAAGAGAGCTTAAAAGTGTCTTCCGGAGATCTCACAGGCTGTATTAGCCACCATCAACTGGTTTTCGTATTCGGAAGGGTGCGATTGGGCGAGCCTGCCGGCGATCGGTTCGCAGAAACTAACCTCGCCGCCAGGCTCACATTCCACGGCTCTAAGATCATCAAAGGCCAGATAAGAATTTCATGGCCGCTGCCTCTGAGATGCTAATAGGGTCACCTATCTTATCTCCGGGTCCGACGCCGGCAGCACCTAACGTGAGTGTCGTCACCGTAGGCGCCACCTTTATCGATTTTAAATGGAATCCTGTTCCGCTAGCCACGGGATACATTTTCCAAGCTCTAACCGTTGACTCTAACTTCAATATTTTGAGTAACGTTGCCTTCGTCACGCGAGGAACCGCTATCAAACTGACGGGCCTTGCTCCGAATACTACTTACATAATCTCAGCCTACGCCGTGAATGAGCACGGATCCGGCGTAGATAATCTCCCCGCGATTACTACGGCTGCACATTAGTTAACGCGGGCGAGCAATTCGAGCGTCGCGCTCAGCCGGGGGCCGGCGCGATTGCGGGTAAACGGGCGCCGCTAACGCCAGGAGTTTACTCAGCTATATGGCAAGGAATGCCTCGATCTGAAAGGCGTGGACTACGATGCAATCGCGATGCTCAATGTTAGCGCCGCCCAGGAGTTGGCTAAGAAGGTCGAAGCTCTGGAAGCCGAGAATGCGGAGCTCAAATCCCACACCCATAGACTTGCCACTCTTGAAGTCCGGACAGAAGCATTGGAAGCTGAGAATATCAGACTCAAGGCCGACCGCGATAAATTCGCCGCTCTGACCGCTCGGATGGAAGCGCTGGAGAAATCTGTTAGCTCTAAAAGAAGTGGCAGCGAAACCATCCGTCGCGTCGCTTTGAATCAATAGCGTCAGCAACCGGCGGATCACTCAGTGAAACGGCCTTCTGACGAGCGGCGCGCCGCTGGGGCTTGCCTCTTAAGCTAATGACTCAGCCGGACCCGAAAACAACGGCTGCGCGAATTCCGGGAGGCATCATTGAAGTTTTACGCCCTTCGTCTCGTCAGACGATCGAGGAGTATTGCACTCAAGCGGTCCCCTTTTATCCGCTTGTACGAGCAAAATACTTCTGATCTCCAACTATGAAATTAACGATCGAACTCGAAGAACCGTACGCCAAAGAGCTGGAGCTACGGGCGTACAGAAGTGGCCAAACCGTCAAGGAGTACGTCGAAGAAAGCATGAGGGCGAACGTAGAAGCAGACATGTCGTTCGACGAAAAGACTGCCCTGCACAAGGAACTCGCCGAGAGAATTTGAACCCGCGGTAATGCGCTTCGGTCAATCCGCACCGTGCGGAATTTGATCTCGGTCCAGGCATTAAACCAGCCGGTCGAGAATCGCCACCAAAGCGGCAAGCAGAATCTCCTCCCGGACCTCTAGCCGGTCGGTGGTCCAGGCGAACTTGACGCCGAATGAGGCTTGGGCGTTCCTTTCTGGTGTCGCTCAGAGGCTTACTTGCCCTAGTAGGATTGGCAATCGGCTTTGCTTTGTTTGCCACTCTGCTTTTCTCCGGCTGCGCAAACGGCCGGCAGCAAAAAACACCCGTGAGTACCCACGCGAGAGACCAGGGCGGTGTTCCACCAAGTTGGGTCGATTTTACAAAAGACCCGAGAGCTCAAACGGGCGACACGTACCCGCTGGGGCACAAGGGTCTTGGGACCCCTTGATGCAATGCTATGAAATTGCCTCGTGCGACGACCAACGCGGCAGATCTGCACCCGAGCGTTGTGGAGCTTGATGTGTTCCGCTTCCTTCCTACGTTACGAACTCTCCGAGAATCACAAATTACCGAATCGGCGGTGAACCGACAGCATGAGGTCACGATAAAAGCTCTCGACGATCTGCGGGAACTAGTACATCCCGCCAAGAAGAAATAACAAATCCACTGTGTTAGCTGTGGCTCACACTCTATATAGGCGCATGCCGTTCGCGTGGTGACCGTGGACGCGTCTTGATCTCCTGCTGCGCCATCCCCTAGCGCGCACGCATGCGCGTCTCCCACCGCTCAAGTGATAGCGGCCGGCCCCTCCTCGACCAGGCGCCTATAAAACGTTGGGTCCTCCCAACCACCCCCCCATCACGGGTGCGTTAACGACCCATTTATCCAGCAGCGACACCGTTTCCTGATTTTCATTTCCTAGCCGAACGGACTCCATTTGCCTGGGAGGAATTAGAATAACCAGGAAATGAGTCGATTCTCATTTCCGCCCCGACCGATCGAGTGACCCGTTGTTAGTCGTAGCGAGCGAATGACTTGCTACCGATAATCGTCGATCATTAACTAACAAGATCAAGTACTATTATGCAATTCTCCATTTCCGCTTCCGTTGTCGCCTACGCAGGCCATCGCGGCTACACTGCGAAGCTGGGGCGATGCGGCAGCAGAGTTGAAGCCGTTCGATGCGGCAGATTTTCGAGCGAACCAAGCTTCCCCACTCGTCTCGCATAGTACTGACGTATTATAATACTAAGGTACTATATTCCGTTTCTACTAAAAGCTTGCTGGCTAATCGGCCTTTCTATACACGCAGATCTGTAAGCGTGAATCCGGCCAATTTATGCAGCTGTTTCCTTTCCTAACCAGCGGGATGGTTAACCCACTACTCCTCTTTCTAACCCTACTCATTCGCATCACTCTCGTTCGCCGGCATCGCCCACGCGTAGCCGACTGGAGATGAAGTGGAAACAAAAACCCTCGGGCAAAGACCCAAAGTAAGAATACCTGGTCGCGTCTCGGAAACAATACATCATGAAAACCCAAAATAATGTTAGCTGTCTGCTATTTGCGACTTGTGCTTCCGCTATGCTGCTTTTTGTATCGAGCGCCATAGCCCAGAATGTCGGGATCGGGGTTAGTAACCCGCAGTCCAAACTCACTGTTAACGGTAACCTTGCTGTCGGGAGTGGCTTCAACGTGGCCGCGCCGCCTAATGGCGCGATTATTCAGGGGAATCTAGGCATCGGTACGACTACACCTTTCGCTCCGTTACATGTGGTCCCGGGCATTGGTATTCAAGTGAATGTCACTCGTAGTTACTTCGGCAATACTTCCACCACCCTTTCTCACGATACGGAAACGGCTACTGAGACCGCCTCTGCCATCTTCGCTGGTCACGTTTGGTGCGGCTTCGATTTCATTGCCTATAGCGGAACTCTTACCGCCTCCGATGCACGTTTAAAGAACATCATCGGACGTTCGGATAGCGCGAAAGACCTCGAGATACTCAAGAAGATCGAGATCACCGATTACACGATGAAGGACGAAGTAAGCATGGGAAATAAGCCGAATAAAAAGGTGATCGCACAACAAGTGGAAAAAGCTTATCCAACGGCCGTCCATACAATTGGTTTCAAGGGAGCCACGTTCACGCCTGACATCTATGCGACGGCCAGTTCCGTCAAATCCGAGAAACCAGATATCTATAAGATCGGCCTGCCCAAAGCACACGGTCTGAAAGATGGCGATACGGTTCGTTTGATTACGCCGAAGAATCCCGAGCTTACTGTCGTAGCTCACGTTGTGGACGATAAAACGTTCACAGTGATGACAAAAGAGGTGCTCGCCGACAAAGTATTTGTTTACGGAAAGCAATGTCTCGATCTGAAGAGCGTGGATTACGATGCAATCGCGATGCTCAATGTCAGTGCCACCCAGGAACTGGCGAAGAAGGTCGAAGCGCTGGAAGCCGAGAATGCGGAGCTCAAATCCCACACCAACAGACTTGCCACTCTGGAAGTCCGAACAGAAGCGTTGGAAGCTGAGAATATCAGACTCAAGGCCGACCGTGATAAATTCGCCGCTTTGACCGCTCGGATGGAAGCGCTGGAGAAATCTGTTAGCTCTCAAAGAAATGGCAGCGAAACCATCCGCCGCGTCGCTTTGAATCAATAGCGCGAGCAACCGACGGATCACTTAACCCAGTGAAGCGGGCTTTCTGACGAGTGGCGAGCCGCCGGGGCTTGCCTCTTAAGCTAATGACTGAGCCGGACCCGAAAACAACGGCTGCGCGAATTCCGAGAGGCATCATTGAAGTTTTACGCCCTTCGTCTCGTCAGACGATCGAGGAGTATTGCACTCAAGCGGTCCCCCTTTTATCCGCTTGTACGAGCAAAATACTTCTGATCTCCAACTATGAAATTGACGATCGAACTCGAAGAACCGTACGGCAAAGAGCTGGAGCTACGGGCGTACAGAAGTGGCCAAACCGTCAAGGAGTACGTCGAAGAAAGCATGAGGGCGAACGTGGAATCAGACATGTCGTTCGACGAAAAGACTGCCCTGCACAAGGAACTTGCTGAGAGAAACTAACCGGGACTGGCTCTTTCGGTTTAAGCATGTCTTTCGGGCTGTAATCAGTCTGGCCGGTCCAACCACGTCCTCCGCCCGCTCCAGTACGCGATAGAGATTCTGACGCGCATTCCCGAAATCATCTCTCTTCTCGGCGACCAAGGCAGCATCTCGGAATCGGTAAACAGCTCCCCCTCTAGAAATCACCGCCGTAAAAGGGCTGGGGCTACGATCGCCGAGACGAACTCGGGCTACGTCACCACAAGGCCGATGTCTGGTTCGGTGCCCCGGATGCGGGAGGGCGCACGTCCTCGTGCGCCGCGGATCGCGAGGATGCGATCCCTCCCCGCCTGGGGTTTCACCCCCCGGGGGAACGTGTTCCAAACGTTTGCGCCCTGAAAGCGGCGCTAGCCAGGACAGCGATTTCAGCGGTGTATTGGAACAAGCAAATTTTCCGATTTTTTTTCGGTTGCGCGCATACCTGTTCGAGTGGATATAAGGTCCCTCAACAAATCGCGGGGTGGAGCAGCCTGGTAGCTCGTCAGGCTCATAACCTGAAGGCCGCGGGTTCAAATCCCGCCCCCGCAACCACTTTTCGGAACATGCTCTATAGAGTATCTGCTCCGAAACGCGAAAGGATCTACTTACTTCGGAATTTCCGACAACGGGATCGCGGATTCAAATCCCGCCCCCGCAACCGAACGAGACCAAATGGCTTAGGTCTACGTCCTGAAAAATCCTGAGGGGACGTCTCTACGTGGGACTGACGACTGATCTCGAAGCTGATCTTCGGCTCGCATAAGAAAACTACTGCTTAGCTTGCGCCAGGATTTTGGGCCTCGAGGCGCTACCCGACAACTGGCCGCCATTCTTCGCATAATAGTCTCCAACCATGGCCGTGATTTGTCGCGCCGTCCGCGCGGTATCATCGGTGACGCCCCTTGCTCCCGCATTGCGTAACGCATTTGGCAAAGCCCCGAACAATCCGCCGGCAACTGCACCCGGTTCAGCGTTGCTGCCGCCCGATGTCTCGAATTGAAGTACGGGCTCCTTGGACAAGTGAGAAAGATCGTATACCCGGACGACCGTTTCCATTTTCGTTCCACCGGCACCTAATCCAAGCAAACCACGCAAAGCCCGATTACCTCCATTTACTCGGACAAATTCTCCTGTAATTAGCCAGGCATCGGCCCGAGTACGCCTGGAACCGTTCTGCCGAGTGGCTGGTATGACCGATTTGCTGAGGTCCGAAACCAAATAGTCGGCTAACACATTCGCCGTCTTCTCCTGAAGGGTTACGAGCTCGTCACCGGACCGGTTAACATGGAAGACGCCCTTGCTGGTATCAAAGTCGGCAACAAGGATTTGTTTTGGCAGTTTCGGATTACCAGTTGTTTGCGCCGGATTGCGGACTCCTACCGACGCGCATCCTGCCAGGCCCCAGAGGAGACCCGCGGCAAAAAAGACTTTTCTGCGGTTTTGATTTTCCATAAGGCGCTAACAAAAGATCTCAGTCCCTCGGCAAACTACTCATTTCGAATGGGCGCGGAAAACGGCGGACCAGTGCCGATAACCAGAAGCTGAGCGCGGTCCACTTGAGCCCAGGTTCCGATTTTTTTGGGGAGTCGGGCGAGTCCTCGTGGTCCAGGCGGAACCATCATCAGCACAGTGATTAGTGAGAAGTGATTAGTGAGAGGTAAACACACAACCCAAATTTGCTTGTTTTACTTCTCACCTCTCACCAATCACTTCTCACCCTTTCACTGCAACCCCCTGGGTTCCTGAGCACCCGCCGGATCGTTTTTTCCTACGAACCACCTTGGTGCTATAGCACGCCGATTTCGAGTCGGGTTAATCCACTAAGGCGAGAAATGGTGATTAACTCGATCGATGCGGTTTCTGATACGAGAACCAAAATCCGGTCTCTGTTCGGGCTTAAAACGGGGAATTGAGCGGTTCCGGCATTGTGCGTGAAGAATTGACGGGGCACAGTGCTCATCGGAGGGATATTAATGGAGCAAATTATTCTGAAGCGGTTTGAAGTTCCCGACGAAATTATCTCTTTCGAAAAAGGTCGGTTCGAAAAAATCACACTGGGCGGAGTTACCATTGGCCGGGCGACTTACGAGCCTGGCTGGAAATGGTCGACTCATGTCGGATCAAAAACTGGTACAACTCTCTGCCAGGTAGAACATGTCGGACTAGTAGTCAGCGGTCGAGCTACAGCAGCGATGCAGGATGGATCAGTTATCGAAATGCGAGCCGGCGATCTGTTTTACATCCCACCGGGGCATGACAGCTGGGTTCTCGGTAATGAGAATTATGTTTCTCTCCACTTCCTCGGTGCAGAGAAATACGCTCGTTAGTTAGCGTTCTTGTTATGCCCATTTCCCATGATTGGCATTTAACACCGGCGAGAGACTTGAGGCCACTTGTCGACCGCGCAGTCCATCACCCGACGCAGACCGGGGTATTTGCGCAATGAAGCCGCTTTCCGGCTTGTATTGATGGCGCGATTTTAGGCAGTACATCATTGGTGCCAGACAACATGCCGGGAACGGATATTAAGTTTCGCAAGGGAGCAAGTGGCGGGGTGAGAAACTATGGAGGCGCGGTGAAGCCCTTGAGGTGGTTGAAGTCAGGCGCGCTCGAGCTGTCCAGCGATTTGATGATGATGTCGCGGGAGGATGGAGCAACCTATACCGGCGTGCTCGTGTTTACGCTCGGCTTTGACTCGCAGCATCACGCCTTCGTGCAGAAGGTCGGGAAAACCAAAACCACCGTGGAGTGAAACCCGGGATTTGTCCCCGTCGTTCCTCATATTTTTGTCCCTTTCTCTCATAAGATTTTTTTCCGGGCTCAAACGTAGCCGCGCCTTTTACAAAACGTGGTCAATGTTTCCATCTGGGGAGCTTGGGAACGTGTGAGCATCGAGGGGAGCGCCACGAAAGAATCAACGATCGAAAGGGAGCGAAGACTTTGGTGCAGGGTCGGGAGGGGCAGAGGCGTCTGGCCGTGTCGAATGGTTGCCGCTTTGAGGCGGTATGGCGTGAGGCAGATGTGACAAAAAGGGAGGTAGGGCGTGTCGCGCCATGGCGAAGCGGAGGCAAAGGAGTCGCCGCAACCGTCCCAACATAGTACTAAAGTATCATAGTACTAAAGTATTATAATACTAAGGTATTATATTGCATCGATACGATAAACTGGCGCTGGTTTGAGGGCGCAATGTTTTGGAACCCGTTTCCCGGGGGTTCTAGTCCCCCGGCTGGAGGGATCGCAGCCTGTCCGACATAGCTTTTGATGGATCGCGCTCAAGCATTCTGCACAGGGCATCCGAAAGGGCTATGTCGGACAGGCTGTGCGCCCTCCCCCCAGGTACTGTCGACCCGTGCGTAACCGTCACATCGGCTGGTTGCTTCGGTCTAATTGGCTGGCCGGTCCTTTGGCCAAAACGTGGGGATTTTCGTCAAAAACTGAGCCAGCAATCGGCTCGGAAAACCAGCGATATCGGTATTCTCGATTAAAGACCAAATTAGAGGACTATAAAAATGATTATTAATTATGATTGCCATAATTACGATTATTCTGATAATGAAGACTTGTAAGCGTGAATCCCGACCGATTATGCAACTATCCCGCTTCCTAATCGACCGGGATGCTTAACCCAAATCAAAGACCCTATGTCGCAGCGTTCTGACGAGCCTCGGCTCCACAGACAAGGAGGGTTGTCAAAATACAGGACGTTCTGGTTAGCCGGTCTATTAATCGGATTCACTAGCTTAGCCGATCTAGCCTTTCATCCCACACTGGGCGCCGAGCCGTCTACCGGCCTCGCGCTGCTTGGTGGTTTTGGCATGCTCGGAATCATCATGCGCCTGCGTCAACGCTATGGCGGTTAGTTAACTCCAACAGTCTCACATTATGCGAATCTTCTACCTTATGCTCCTGCTTCCGCTGGCTGGCTTGGTTGGCCAGGCGACAGCAGCTACGACGCCTCTCTTCGATAGTGGCGGCTCCACTATTATCGGCGGGAACGCCGGCCCCTACAATGACGTCGTCAACATTAACGCCACTAGCGGTACGGAGACCTTCTATGTCGCGGTGGGTACAGGCAACGGCTCAAACAATGCACCCTGGGGAGGCGGTAATACGGTTACCGCCCTCAATCTCTCGCTTTGGGGTTTTTCTCCCAGTGGCAGCGCTGTACCGGTCACTGTTGGCCTCTACACTGGTACCGACACCGGCACCGGTTTGAGCGGACTAACCGCGATTGGCGGTCCGCTGACTCAAAATATAAACAACACGACCGGTGGCAATTACAATAACACGGCCAGCGTCTTTAGCTTTGGGCTCACCGGTGCAGCCCAAACCACCAACCCCATCGCGCCGAACACGCAGCTGATAGTGGGCATTACCATCGCTACGGGCAATTCATTCGACATAGCAACCGGTGCTCTCTTCGGTGGATCGCCTCAGCCTAACTATACCTTTAACAATGCCTTCACCGGCTCGAGCGGTTTAAACCCAAACAGCTATTTCTATACGGCCGGCAACGGAAATGTTTCCGGTGCGGTGCTCTCCCAAGATGTCGGCCTGGCCTCCTTCTTTGATTTGACGGCCACCGTTATCCCGGTTCCCGAGCCACCCCTTGGGCATTATCTGCTGCTCTCCGCACCACTGATCTTCGGCGTGGCGCTGGTTCGCAGGTTCCGGTCACGTGCCGTCTAGATCAAAAGCAACACAGAAGCAAAGAGAGGGTTTTTAAACAGGAAGTAGCAAAGGAAGCAAAGGCCTTCAACCCGACTTCGGCCGAGCTCAGCTGCGCGGCCGAAGACTCATCCGAACAGTTTTCACTTCTCATCCCATGAACACACACACCATCGTATTCTCGCGAGAGCGGCTGTTCACGGCTCTTGCTTCCGCTGCGCTGCTTTTCGTATCGAGCGCCGCCGCGCAGAATGTCGGGATTGGGGTTTCCAACCCCCAGTCTAAACTCACTGTTAACGGTAACTTAGCTGTCGGTTCCGGCTTCAACGTAGCTGCACCAGCCGACGGAGCAATTATACAAGGCCGCGTCGGGATAGGCACGACCACTCCCCTTTGTCCGTTGCATGTGGCAGGACCGGCCAGCACTTTCAATGTCAGTGGCGCCACTTTAGAAACCCAATTCAGTTTCAACAATACTACCACCCTGACTCACTTAACCACCGTTGGCTCACAAGGCGGTGCATCCATCATTGCGGAGAGCCATATCGTCAGTCAAGGAGGGCTCTTTTCGATTAACGGAACATTCAGCGCATCGGATGCGCGGCTAAAGAACATTATCGGGCGCTCCGATAGTAGCAAAGATCTGCAACTGTTAAGCCAGCTTCAGGTGACCGATTATACGTACATTGATAAAGTGACCTCAGGGCACCAGGTTCAAAAAAAGCTCATCGCCCAACAGGTCGAGCAGCTGATACCCCAAGTGGTTACTCAGCGAACGGATTTTCTCCCCGATATCTACGTGCCTGCTAGTAAAGTCGAAGCTAAGGATGGGAATTGTGTGATTACTTTAGCGAAAGCCCACAACCTAAACACCGGAGACAAGGTGCGATTAATCGTTGAAGGCGCCCCTGACCTAAGGACCGATGTGAAGGTGCTCAACGACACGCAGTTTCAGTTTGCCTCAGCGACTCCGATCAGCTCCAGAGTCTTCGTATATGGTAAGGAGCATGATGACGTCCGAGCGATTGATTACGACGCGATCGCCATGCTCAACGTCAGTGCCACCCAGGCACTGGCCAAACAGGTTGAGGTTCTTCGTGATGAAAACGTCAAGATGAAAGCCGTGGTGGCTGAGGTCGAACAGCTAAAGGCAGAAAATGCGAAGCTGACCGCGATTGTCGCCAAGATCGAAAGTCTGGATAAGGCGGTGAAAACGACTAAAAGACGAAGTGCGGCCCGACCTGTTGCTTACAACAACTAAAGGGGGTCACAACCGCTAACGTTACAATTAATGGCACTCGAAGCTGGTTCGATTCGATTAATTCTACTCTCAACGTCGACCAGGCTGTCGGCTATCGTCGCGAAAGTGGATAGTCTGCAAAAAGCCGTCAATGCGCTACAGACAAAGGCCGCTGAACGGGTAGCAATCTCCGGGAGCGCCGTGAGTGAGTGAGTAGCGCCGATCACTCCAAAAATGAACCAGTGATAATTATTTCGACAAGGCAAAAACGCTCGAACTACGCATTAATCATGACAAGCCTCAATAATACTAAAAAGCTCTTACACGGAGCCTTATATGGCGCAGCATTAGCTTTTGTGTCAGCTGCTGCCGCCCAGAATGTCGGGATCGGTGTTAGTAACCCTCAATCCAAGCTTAGCGTCAATGGCACCACCAGCTCCGGAGGGTTGGCGATTGGTGACTCCACCTATACGAGTACATCCGGTACGGTTGCTCCTTCAAATGGGGCGATCATTCAAGGGACTGTCGGCATGGGTTTAACAACGCCACAAGTTCCTCTTCATGTAAACGGACAAGTATACGTGGCGGGACCAGGCGTCACTGGTAATTTTTTTGCTGGAACAGCGAACCAAAATGGGGTCCAAATAGGCCCAGGTTTTGTAGGCGTTCAGCGCAATCAAGGCCACTGCCTTGCTTTGGCTAAACCGGCAGGAGCGGCTGATGGCCTACTTGCGCAGTTCAACGTTGCCGGTTTTCAGGTCGGAAACATCACGACATCAGGGGGAACCGTAACTTACGGTACCACCTCCGACGAACGTCTGAAAGCGAATATCCGGCCAAGTGCTAAAGGGCTTAATGAGTTGATGAAGATTCAGGTGAGCGACTACAACTTCAAATCGACGCCTGGCAAGAATGAGACAGGATTCATCGCTCAGCAGCTTTATACGGTCTTGCCGAATGTCGTGACCAAAGGAGGAGAGGATCCTGCGAAGGAGCCGTGGAGCGTGGATTATGGTCGCGTCACACCGTTATTGACAAAGGCAATTCAGGAACAACAAGTTGAGATCGAATCTCTCAAAGCTGACAACCTGCGGCTTAAAGCAGATGCCAACAAACTTAGCGAGGTGGAAGCAGAGAACGCCCGGTTGAAAGGCCAGACCGACAAGCTCGCCGCCAAAATGGAAGCCTTGGAAAAAACCATGGCCGCCATGCAGACGAAGCATGGCAGAGCCTCCCACGCCGTCGTTCTCAACAATTGACAATTATTTTGATAAGGGAAACTCAACCTTAAACACGCTGACGATTGCGCCGGTCCCCGAGCCACCGCTTGGGCATTATCTGCTCCTTTCTCTACCCCTACTCATCGGCATCACTCTTGCACGCCGCTTTCGCTCATGCGCAGGTAGCTGCAGACAAAGCTGAAACAGAACCCATCGAACAAAGACTCAAAGTAAGCAGTTCGTGCGCTTGGTTCAGCATCAAGAAATCTTTATGAAAACGAGAAATGATATTAGTAAGCCGCTGTTCGCGGCTTGTGCCGCCGCTACGTTGCTCTCCATATCGGGTGCCGCTGCGCAGAATGTCGGGATCGGCATTTCCAATCCCCAATCTAAACTTACCGTCAACGGTAACCTTGCTGTTGGCAACAGTACCTTTAACGTCGCGGCTCCTGTCAACGGCGCGATTATTCAGGGGAATGTTGGGATCGGTACGATCACGCCCAGAGCACCATTAGACGTGACCATATCAAGCGTTCTTACTGAAACCGGTGGTGTGCGTACGTTTTTTGATTTCGCTACAGCTCCTGTTCTTACTCAACAGACCGTAACAACAACGACCAACGTTGCATCGGCAGTGTTCAGTCAGTCTGTCTTTACCGGCAATGCTTTCATCTCTTACGGTGGCACCCTTACTGCGTCCGATGCGCGTTTGAAGAATATCATTGGAAATTCGGACGGTGCTACGGACCTGGAGATACTCAAGAAGATCGAGGTCACCGATTACACGATGAAGGATGCCGTGACGTTCGGAAATAGATTGTTCAAAAAGGTAGTCGCGCAACAAGTAGAAAAGGTCTATCCGACGGCCGTCAGCACGATTGGTTACAAAAGCGTTACGTTCACGCCCGACATCTATGCAGTGTCTAGTTCTGTGAAGTTCGAGGGGCAGAATGTCTATACCGTCAGCCTTACCAAAACACACGGCCTGAAAGAGGGCGAAATGCTTCGTTTGATCACGGAGAAGAATTCCGAACTCAATGTCGTAGCTCATGTGGTGGATGACAAGACCTTCACGGTGACGACGAAAGAACCCCTCGACGATAAAGTGTTCGTTTACGGCAAACAATGCCTGGATCTGAAAAGCGTCGATTACGATGCCATCGCGATGCTCAATGTGAGCGCCACCCAGGAGCTGGCAAAAAAGGTTGAAGCCCTCGAAGCAGAGAATTCTCAACTGAAAGCCGAATCCCGCAGACTCACTGCCGTCGAGCAGCAAAACGCTAAACTCGCCGCGCAAATGGAAGCCTTGGAGAAATCCGTGGCCGCCTCCAATCATCAAAAATCCGCCACTTCGCAAGCGGTGGCCCTCTCCTACTAAGAACACGGATCCGGCGCGTTCGCGGTGCCAGCTCATCGAGAACGCACGAAAACGACACCTATGAAAACACAAAATAGTATTAAGCGGCCACTGTTTGCGGCCTGCGCTTCCGCTACGCTGCTTTTTGTATCGAGCGCCGTAGCCCAGAATGTCGGGATCGGTGTTAGTAATCCCCAATCCAAACTGACCATTAACGGCACCACCGCCAGCGGTGGCATCGCGGTGGGCGATAGTACCTATAACGTTGCCGCTCCGCTCGACGGCGCGATTATTCAAGGAAATGTTGGAGTCGGGACCACTGCACCTATTAGTAAGTTGCATATCTTTGATGCCAATGGCCCCGTGGTGGTAGTAGAGGGAGGGGGTTCTCCGCAGATTCAAATACGAAACGACTCAACCACCGGTTTTCGAAGTTTCTTTAACATGGGCGATGCAACGCTTGCTAAAGGGTTCACATTGGCTGTTGATAACGGGGCCAATAATACGAATTCCTTTTCGATTCTTGATCGGGCAGCGGGAGTCGTCACCCGGTTTTTCATTGACCCCAATGGAAACACCGGCATCGGTACGTCTACTCCATTGGCCACATTACATGTCGTGCCGAGCAGCGGATCGATTACCCGCAGCTCAGGCAATCTGGCAAACTTAACCCCGAATGGGGTCCAAACCGGGAGCAGTGGCGGTGGGAGTATCGGTCCCGTGAGTATTTATGCCAACGGCGCCATTGCTAGCGGAAACAACATTTATTGTAGCACTTTTCAGTCCGCGTTAACCTTTACCGCTTCGGATCTCCGCACTAAGGACATCATTGGTATTTCAGACTCGGCTAAGGATCTTGAAACTCTGAACAAACTCAAGATCACGGACTACACGATGAAAGATAAGTTCCTATTAGGTGACAAGCCATTCAAGAAAGTGATCGCGCAGGATGTCGAAGCTGTTTTCCCCCAAGCGGTGCGCAAGGTTGTGAAATCAGTTCCCGATGTAATGCAGTCCGCAACAGCGAAGGAAATCTCGAAAGGCGAATTTCAGCTTCTCTTACCAAAAGACAGCGGACTGAAAGCCGGGGAGGTCGTTGAGATATTCAACAAAGACGACACACCGGAAACCGTCCGCATCAGGTCGACCGAGGGAACCGGTATTACCGTGGCTTTGAGATGCGTCGGAGACGGGGAAGACGTCTTTATCTATGGACACCAGGTAAATGACTTCGGCATCGTGGACTACGAAGCGCTGAGCATGCTGAATGTCAGCGCTACCCAGGAACTCGCCAAAAAATCCGCCGCCCAGGATGTAAAAATCGCTGAGCAGAACGCCCGAATCAAAGTGCTCGAGGCCGAGAACGCCAAGCTGGCGGCTATCGTCTCGAAAATGGATAGTCTGGAAAAAGCCGTCAATGCTTTACAGACAAAGGCCGCTGAACGGGTAGCTATTTCCGAAAGCGCCCTGAGCGAGTGATGAGCGATTGGTGAGCCGTAGTCCGACCAAACCGTCATGAGCTGGAAGTACTCTGGTCTCGCAGCGGTAATATCGTGCTCATCAATCACACTTTTCGATGGGATTGCGTGAGTTTTTGCGTGGTGCCGGTTTATGCCGGCCAGACGGGGTTCAACAAGAGGACACGAAGACAGAATTTTAGACAAAGAGATCGCAAAGGTCACAGAGAGGGGATTCGGTTTTTACCGCTCGCATTGTTGAAAAGGCGCGGCGATTCGACCTTAGGTTTGATCAGGTACTAGCTTCTTTGAGATCTCTGCGACCTCCTGTTCAAAAAATCTGGCTCTGCGACCTTTTGTAGAGCTTGTTCGGTGCATTGATCGGCCGATTGGCGCCCATCCTGGGTTCAACCAGAGGACACGAAGACAGAATTTTAAACAAAGAGATCGCAAAGGTCGCAAAGAGCAGATTCGGTTTTTACCGCTCGCATTGTTGAAAGGGCGCGGCGATTTGACCTTACGTTTGACCAGGTACTACCCTCCTTTGAGATCTCTGCGACCTCCTGTTCAAAAATCTGACTCTGCGACCTTTTGTAGAGCTTGTTCGGTTCATTGATCGGCCGATTGGCGCCCATCCTGGGTTCAACCAGAGGACACGAAGACAGAATTTTAAACAAAGAGATCGCAAAGGTCCCAGAGAGGGGATTCGGTTTTTACCGCTCGCATTGTTGAAGAGGCGCGGTGATTTGACCTAACGTTTGACCAGGTACTACCCTCCTTTGAGATCTCTGCGACCTCCTGTTCAAAAATCTGGCTCTGCGACCTCTTGTAGAGGCTTGTTCGGTTCATTGATCGGCCGATTGGCGCCCATCCTGGGTCCAGCAGAGGACACGAAGACAGAATTTTAAACAAAGAGATCGCAAAGGTCACAAAGAGGGGATTCGGTTTTTACCGCTCGTATTCTTAAAAAGACGCGGCGATTTTGACCTTGCGTTTGACCGGGTACTACCTTCTTTGAGATCTCTGCGACCTCCTGTTCAAAAAATCTGGCTCTGCGACCTTTTGTAGAACCTTGTTCGACGACGACCTCGTTCCGGCATCACCCAAGCACTGCGTCAATACTGAACCGAAACGGTCGCGGCGGTCGTCCAAGCACGTTCTGAACGTCTTCTGTCGGATCGCTTGCTTCGCCGCGTTGCTCGAAGGCCCGAAGGTCGTTGACGAAATCAGCTACCCATTCCGGCAATCCAGCGGCAACCATCGCTTGTTTAGCTTGGGCCGGCGTTATGTCGACATACTTAACCGGCTTCCCTAGTTTCTGTGCGAGAGCATCAGCCATGTCAGGATAGCTGAGCTTTGCCGGACCGGTGAGCGTATAGGTCTTGCCTTCATGCCCATCTTTGGTCAGAGCCGCGGCGGCTACTTCAGCGACATCGACCTCATCGACCAAGGCGACACGACCCTCTCCAGCGGTTGAAAACATTAGGCCTTGTTCCTGCACCGTCGGTAACACCGCTTTTACCATATAGCGGGAAAGATCTGTCGGCCGCAGATGAGTCCAAGCGATACCCGACGATTCCAGTTCTTGTTCCGCTTGCCAATGCCATCGGAAAAGGTCGATCGGCACGGTGGCGCTAGCGCCGGCAACCGACAGGTTAACCATCCTTTGTACGCCCTTCTGCTTAGCAGCGTGGATAAAATTTCGTTTCCATTCCGCCGTTTGTTGAGCAACCGGCGTCAGCAAAAAAGCCGAACTAACTCCGGTAAAGCTGGCTGCGAGTGAATCTGGGTCGGCAAAATCGCCTCTCACGATCTCGGCGCCGCGGGTCTGGAGCTTGGCTAACGTTGGATCCGGCTTTTTCGGATCTCGAACGATCAATCTGATTTTTTCGCCTTGTTCGACGAGTTGTTCCGCTAGAGGGGTGCCGATATTTCCTGGTGAACCTGAGATGAGAATCATGGGGAGTTCGAATAATGGGTTAGGGAGTTTTAGTGAATTGGGTGGGGAGTTTGGAGATAAGCCCATCGTTCAGCGAGTTTCCCGGCCGAGACGCGCCAGATCACAATTCCGCTGAACTCCATCGCTATACCGGTCTGGGCATCCGTGGCTTGCCAGCGGTTGCGGACCGCAACTTTGTCGCCCTCGGCGATGATGTCTTCGATCACGACCCGAAGGTCGGGATAACGTTTAAATGCCGCCGCGAGGTAGGTTTTAGGTCCGAGGGGTCCCGGAGCCGAATTGGGCGGGGCGTCACTTCCGTGTTCGCGATAATCCGCAGCAAAATTGCGGTCGGCGACATCCAGGTTTTTCTGGTTCACAAATTCCTCAAAATGGCGGCGCACAAATGCTTTGTTCTCTTCGCTCGACATAACGGTGGTGGTGGGGGATAGGAGCCGAGCGTTCACGGCGTTGGCGCTCGTTGACCGCTTCGCTGGTTATTAGACCCGCTAGCGACGGCACTTTAGCTGGCTGCCGGAGTTCGACAAGACGGCACTTTTTCGTTACTTAAACACTGATTAGTTCCTTATGACGACACCCCGGAACCGCACCGAAGCCTGCCCGATCGAGGAGCTCATGGATATTCTGGCCGGGCGCTGGAAGGTTTTCATTCTGTGGGAACTGATCCAGGGGCCACGTCGATCAGGTGAGTTGCGGAAGAGCATTCCGCCGATCACTCAAAAGGTCTTTGTAGAGCAACTGCGAGATCTGGAAGACAACGGCCTGGTCAAGCGCACGGTTTTTCCAACGGTACCGCCGAGGGTAGAGTACGAGGCAACGCCACTCGGTCATTCGCTTCGCGATATCCTAAAGGGGATGTGTCACTGGTCGTCAGAGAACATGGAAAAGGTTCGCGAGTTTCGGCGGACGCGGCGGTTGGAATCGGTGGAGAAATAGAAGTAACCTTGGTTTGTGTTTCGAAAAGAAATGTCACGCCGGTAGCTTCTTTTTCGGCAGCATGTATAGGTTTATCTCATGCGCTCTGTTACTTTGAGTGCGGCATTAAATCCTGAGGACTCCGGCTACGTCGCTCTTTGCCCTGAGCCATACGTTGCCAGCGAAGGCGGGTCGATAGATCAGGCCTTAGCCAACTTAGGGGAAGCGGTCGAAGGCTTCTTTGAGCCAGCGAGCCCGAGCGAAATCGAAACTCCCCCCAATCCTCCCGCTTTTTTCACTCACTTCGAAGTAGCACGTGCCTGAGCTGGGCATGCGAAAACCACCAAAAAAGCGATGAGAGCGCGGAATGGGCAATTTCGTCCTCAACCCGGCCCCGTCACAGCCCACAATTTTAAGAAAGCCCCTGGGTTTCCGGCCGCGAAACACTTCGTATTTCTCAGCTTTCTCGCGCTCGCGAGTTGCGCGACCGGCTACCAACCGCGAAACCTCTCCGGAGGCTTCTCCGACTACATGACGGCGCCCGACGAGGCGGTCGTAACGTTCCGTGGGAACGACTATACGAGTGCCGAGCGCGTCATTATGATGACTTTTTTGCGTTGTGCGGATGTAACGCTAGAGCACGGATACCGTTATTTTGTAGGAATTAGCATGGTTGACTTGAGCACCAATTCCTCCTTTGCCAGTCCGGGGCATGCCAGCATCTCTGACAATGTTTTCGAAGACGGAAACTACGCCATGGCAAGCGCGACCCCTATTATCACGTCTTCTCAGACGCTCAAGATCTTAAGACCAGCCGTATCGATGAGGATCAGAATGTCCAATGATGAACAGTCCTTGGAGCCCTTGGGTGGAGTAATTGACCGTCAGGAGGCCCGCCCGCAAGATGCGGCTTTCCTGAGCCACTCCTTGCGGCAAGCTTTAGGTATCGAGAAAGCATCTGCCAATTGATCCCGAACATCCACGATTCATGATTGGTGAGGTGTTAATTGTTAAGCCGCGACCCTCCTGTCTCTGGAGCAATCCCCTTTACCCCCACCACAACCGTCCAGGTCACGAAATTCCTGGCAGCAATCTGCCTTCCCAAGGGTTGCGACGCTTCTTGCGAATTATCGGTCACTTGCGGCGCCTGTCCTCCAACTCTTCCACTATGTTCCAGAGAAGGTCTCGAAGATCCCGTTTTGACTCATGCGTTCTGTGCGAATGCTCATCCACAACCAATTCTAGGTCCCCGATTTCAAGCTTTCTTTCATACTTCAAACCGGAGACACGAAATCCCTCTAACCCAGCCCTTTCCTCGGCTTCCTCATGCCTCTCCTCTTCTTCTTCTGCCCAAAAAATATGGACGAAGAAAGGGTCGATTGAGATGGGCACGGGGATCGTGCCTGTTACATCGAGCAACGTGTGCGAACTAAAATCGGCGTTTCGCTGGTAGTGTACGCCATGCGGGAAATTCGCCAGAGTCTGGAGTATTGTTTGCGGTGAAGGCTCCGTAAAAGTCGCGCCCATGCGCCATGAAGTGCACGTAGTCGCCCAGATAGGGACCGATTAGCGGATTGGGAGCGGGAGTGTTTGCAGGTGTTGTTGATAGCAGGTAGTCGTGCCACTTCACGCCATGTTCTGAGAATTGAGCGTGTGTTTCCCATTGCTGGGTGGCACCACTGCCCGTGAGCTGCTGATAAAGAATGCCAACTTTGCCCTCATCGCTTATCGAAATTGAGGGGTTGGTCACGCTTACGACCGTGAGGAGATCCGCGGACCAAGTCTGACCAGCATCATCCGACCGACGTACATGAAGGTTGTAACCGCCTGCCTGCTGATCGCACCACGCAAGAAACAGCCGTGAAGCCTCCCTCGGATCAACCGCTAGGGTCAGGTCGTTGCCGATGCGCTGGAAGCCAAGCGACGCGCCAAAATTGAGGTTTACGTTCGTCACAACCCGTTGACCAGCAACTCCATCTCCCGAGTCAATGAGATCCTGGAAGGGAGTTGCGCCCGTCGCCCAATGATCGTCGCGCACGATCACGACGTCACTCGAACCTGAGCCTGACGGCGCGCGCCAACCAAAGAACGCCGCGTAAACCTTGCCATCGCGGTGAATCGCCGGGCGAACCGCTGGTCCATTCTGACCCGAGGTCGCCCGAAATTCGACGACCGACGGATTGAACGTGGGTAGCAGCGCCGCGTCGTCTGCGGAAACGTCTACGGCCGCAGTCGCACCAGCTAAACTCAGATCATTGTATCCGACGTACGCGCGGTCTTTCCCTTCGTCGACACCGTGCGGGACTGTCCGAGCTTCGACGTACGGCTGATCTGGCCCGGATCGCTGGTCCATCAGTTGCAACGACGTTGCGCTGAAGGGATCTGGAGTTCGTAGAACGTTCAGATTTCCGATGTCGGCCCGTAACTCGCTTACGCAAAGTTCGTGACGGCTAAACCGAAGTGTCACATCGCCCGTTCCAAACGTCGGTAGCAACGATCCGGGGATCAGAGGATTGAGGGTCCAGGTATGGCCGCGATCATGAGAAAGAAAGATTGGTGCGAACGTAGAACCGCCCGGATCCGGCGTGATTGACGTGGTTCCCGCAATTCGGCGTGGCTCAATCGGATGAACTGCGAGGTTTGCTTCTGAGTCCTGATTGGTCTCGTTACTCAGAGACCGCGGGATCATATTCACGACCTTGATGTGAGTCTTCATGAGATACCTCGTACGAACGTCTGGCGTATAGAAGGCATATTAGTGCTGTTATTAGTCCTCAGTGAGAAGCTGCTGGATCCGTGGTAGCGCATCAGAAGGCTGGAAGTCTGCGGGGTCGAGCGCGGTCAGCGCATCCGGGGGAGCGCCCCATTTCGCAGCCCCTCTGTGAAGTAGAAAAACACCCTCTTCATGCTCGCCAAAACGGTGGGCTCCCGCCCAAAGAACGTCGCGACCCGAAGGAAACAGCAACGCTATCTTCTCGCCTCTGCGCCCACCCTTGAGCGGTTTCGTGACCTTCACATCAGCGTACATCCATCGTGGAGAATGAAATGAAATAGGCTCTTTGATTCCGCTTTGCCGGACGCGCTCGACGGTGCCAACGATCACGATATCGGCGGTCTCAAGTCGCGCTTTAAGATGCTTATTCGGCAGGGTTTCAACAGCGGCTGCGACTTCTCGCTCGTTCTTTGCGCCCACGTCGCGATGGCCAACTTCGCGAAGCACGATCTGAGCGCCATAGACTAAACCGTTTGTAAAGAAGATAGCGTGATGACCAACATTCAGGCCGTCGCCATTGTTCAGTTCAATGGTAACATTCCGTCCTGCTAAACCGCCGAGTGCGGGCCCGGCTCGAAAGACCGAGTCGACGTGGGCGACGACCAGCCGCGGACTTGCCGGAACGGTCGGCTCGATGGAAGCGCCCCGCTGAGACACGGTGGCGCGTATAATGACACTTGATCGCTCTACGAGTCTGACAATATTTTCTGCGGATTCAGGCATGATGCGCTCCTCACGGGCCGACTCCTAGTGTTCAATGTCCTCAACCGCTAAAACGGTCGAGTAAAATCGGCACCCATCGGTCCACTGTTGTTTTCGCTTTCCGGCCAGCCACATTGAATTTGGCAACCGAAATTTTCCCTTCAAAACGAGACCAGTACCGAAGAATGAGACTTGGTGGGAATAGCTACAGAACACACATGTAGCACCACCGAACGTTACGGTAAATACGTAGAAATACGTACACGAGCCCAATACGAAGTGCTTGGGCAAAACGATGCAAGAAAACGCGTCCTTCCCGCCACGGACGATATGCTCTCGCTATCGACCAGGTGCTCGTGCCGCGGCTAGCCCCATCAGTGCCAGCGAAATAAGCCATAGCAAAATAAACGCTTCCATTTCTCTAGCTTTTCTCGTGATTTGTTCTGTCGCCGACGTACCGGCAGTCACACTCCTTTACAAACACCGCTTGAAAGTCCGACAAGGTGCTAGCGTAGTTTCTTGAAGCCGTCCCTGAGCTCTTGGGTAAAGAGTTCGGGCTGCTCGAAGGCAGCGAAATGGCCGCCCTTATCGAGTTCGTGCCAATAGATCAGCTGCGTATAGCTCTTCTCCGCCCAGCTACGAGGAGCGCGCCAGATCTCGTGCGGGAAGACGCTGACAGCCACCGGAATGTCGATCCTGCCCCCGGAAGGGCTCGCGCTTGTTCTATTCTCCCAATAAATCCGCGCTGAGGAGGCTGCGGTGTCTGTCAGCCAATAAAGTGAGATGTTGTCGAGCATCTGGTCCTTCGTGAGCACGGTTTCTGGATCGCCATTGCTGTCGGTCCAAGCCTGGAACTTCTCATAGATCCATGCCGCTTGACCTGAAGGTGAGTCCGCCAGCCCGTACGCGATGGTCTGAGGACGAGTCGTCTGTTCCCTGAAGTAGCCGTTACCGTCGTTCAGGAACTCGGTGAGTGCCGTAACCGCGCGTTGCTCCTCTACGGAAAGACCTTCGCTGGGAATCTTTTCGGGAAAGACGAACTGGAAGTTAAGGTGGATGCCGGCGAGGCTGGCCGGCTTCAGCTTGCCGAGTGCGGTGGTGACGCCAGCACCCCAATCACCGCCCTGCGCCACCCAGCGCTCGTAGCCGAGCCGCTGCATCAGGACAACCCACGCCTTGGCGATTCGCACGACGTCCCAACCAGTATCGGTCGGCTTGTCAGAGAAACCGAAGCCCGGCAACGAAGGCACGACCACGTGGAATGCGTCTTCTGGCCTGCCACCGTGTGCCGTCGGGTTTGTTAGAGGGTTGATAACCTTCAGAAACTCGACGATTGATCCGGGCCATCCATGGGTGAGGATGATTGGCAGCGCGTCCGCGTGCTTCGAGCGCACATGGATAAAGTGAATCCCGACCCCATCGATCTCCGTGCGATATTGGGCAAAACCGTTGATCTCCTTCTCAGCTCGACGCCAGTCATATTGGGTACGCCAATATTCGACCAGTGCGCGCACCTTCTCCAGTGGTACACCCTGGGACCAATCCGAAACGGTCTGACGGTTGGGCCAGCGCGTCATATCGAGGCGACGTTTGAGATCGTCAAGAGCGCTCTGCGGAATGTCGACGGTGAACGGCGTGATGGCGGCAGAGACGCTCGTCGTGCCGTCTGCGGCAAAGAGGTCCGCGACCATACCGATACCCAGTGCTGTGAATGCGGCGCCGGCAGCGCTGGTTTCCAGGAACCGACGACGCGAGATTTCTTTGCCGGTCCCAAATCCATCTTGATTATCACTATCTCTGACATTGTTATTCATGATCAAATCGCTGCTCGCGGTCCTGCCTTTGTTCGAATACACGACGAACGAAGGCCGGCGATCAGGACAGGTGCCCGCGCTTTTTTCGGCGGCTCACGCAAAAGCGTTCGCCCTACCGATCAGGGGTGTTGTCCCAGCGTTGGTAGGGCAAAAATTTATTTGAGCCAGGAAACCTATGAGTGGCTCACGCAAAAAGCGTTCGCCCTACCGATCGTGGGTGTTGTCCCAGCGCTGGTAGGGCGAAAATTTATTTGAGCCGGAAAACCCCTGAGCGGCTCACGCAAAAGCGTTCGCCCTGCTATGGGAGTTGTCAAACTGCCTTGATGGGATTGGTTCTAGATTTTCATTTTGGGGCGACTTCTAGTCGCCGGGATTTTGTGGGTTAAGAAGCTTCTGAAGGTTTGGCTTTTGGTGGCGTCTAGCCTCGGGTATGCGGTCAGGTGCTAACCTTCGACCGTCCAACCTGCTATCCGTGTCCGGCTCGCCCTGGCGCGGCTCACATTATGCTTTATCCGAGCATGGTCGAGGCAAGCGAGCGCACCCAATCTACCAGCGAGTGTTGGCCCAAGGGCGAAGCCGGGCGCGCGCCGCTTACCAAAGCTGTTTATTTTAAAAAAGATTCTTTTCTGGAGTAAGGGAAGAGACTTTTAAGCGCGGGGTGGAGGGTTAAGGATCAGTCCCAGTTCTTGGGCCGTGGTGCGACCAGTGCGCATCTTCCAGATGTCGATCAACAGCCGCCGCGCCACCGCCACTGCCGCTTTTTTCTTGAGCACTTTATTACTGCCGCAAAGGGTTGCCCGCCACTGCACGATGGGTGGATAGTTGGGCTGAAAGAGCAGCAGGCGCCAAACCATCTCAATGATCAGCCTGCGGATCCGGGGCGACCCCACTTTGGTAATTGAACCCAAGCGTTGGTGGGTTCCAGTGGAATACTCCCGGGGAACAAAGCCCCCAAAGCAGCCGACTTTGCGTCGAGTGACGAAGCGATGGTAATCACCGATCTCTCGATCCACTTGCACCATACTCTGGGCCCCGAAGCCTTTGGGTAAAGCTTCTTGGTTACTTTGGGCTAGTTCCTTTTTGCGCTGAGCAATTTGAGCGTCCAGTAAGCGCAAAGTGGCTTGCCACACTTCCAGCTTGGTTCGAATCCACTCCGGCAAAAGCGGCGCCCATTTACGGTAAGCAATTGGCCGCCACCAGGCCCCTTTCATCATCCCGTAACCTTGGCTCAAAACCAGCGCTCGCCCTTGGGCCCCAATCGCTTTGCGCATCGCCACCAACTGATCATGTTGCCGGCTTTCAGCTCGCAACTGTTCTTGCTCAGGGGTCGGTACTCGCACCACCCGCAGCATCTCAGAATCGCCCTGCACGTAACTGTACAGCCGACTGCTCAGCTTGCGGGCGTCCAGCTTGTTGTGCTTGCGTTTTCCTTGCTCCAAACATTCCGGTGCGCAGACCAGAGCCTTAATCCCTAGCTCCCGCAAACGCCGATAGAGCACGTAGCCCAACGGTCCAGCTTCGTAGACCGCGTAGACTTCTTCGGCTAAACGCAATTGCTTTTGGGCAAAGAGCAGCAGCTCTTCCGCACTCAAGCTTTGCACCCCTTGGATCCCGCTGTTGTCAATCTTACGTGCCACCTGATTGCTCTTCAGGTGCGCATCGATGCCAAGAAATATTTGCTTGGCCTTTACCTGCTTTTGGTCCTTGTTTTCACTTACCGATTCGGTCAGTGCCGATTGGTTATTCATATTGTCCAGGTTGCTGTTCATCCAGCAGCCTGGCAATACCCATGGCATCTACCGATCAGGGGTGTTGTCCCAGCGCTGGTAGGGCGAAAATTTATTTGAGCCGGAAACCCCTGAACGGCTCACGCAAAAGCGTTCGCCCTACCGATCGCGGGTGTTGTCCAAGCGCTGGTAGGGCGAAAATTTATTTGAGCCGGAAACCCCTGAGCGGCTCACGCAAAAGCGTTCGCCCTACCGATCGGGGTGTTGTCCCAGCGTTGGTAGGGCGAAAATTTATTTGAGCCGGAAAACCCCTGATCGGCTCACGCAAAAGCGTTCGCCCTACCGATCATGGGCGTTGTCCCAGCGTTGGTAGGGCGAAAATTTATTTGAGCCGGAAACCCCTGAGCGGCTCACGCAAAAGCGTTCGCCCTACCGATCATAGGCATTGTTCCAGCGCGCTTATGGTGAGCTGAACAGCGAAGACACGTGGCTTTCTTTGGCGCGCGGAATAGATCAGCAGCATTTCACGGAGCGGTCGCGAAGTGTCACCTGGGGCAGGCCGTGGCCGAAAAGGCGTCCAAACCGGATCGCTTTCGAAAACCGAAACCTCGCGTGCTGCAAAGCAGGAGCGGCAAAAGCGAAGTATCGGAAGAGGCCTCTAAAGGTCACGGACTCGGATGGCAGGGATCGCATGATACGTTGACAATGGCGTTACCGGTCGGGGCTCCTATCCCGGCCGTCTCCCAAAACGTTAAGGCCCTCATGACACCCAATACGCCTGTCCGGACATCGGCTCAAATGGTGGGCAGAACAGCGGACGTTCCTTGTTTTATCCGTGGTCTATTGTATCGAGCACTCTTACAAAAGACCGTCAGGACAATTACAATTTCATCAGTTTCACCGGGGCTTTCATGTTCTGCCTTTCGTGACGAAAGTGATCGCGTTAGCAGTTGCCAAAAAAGCTGAGGACTTAAAAAGGCTGAGGACTTCTTACCGGAGCATCAGCGAAAACAACACACGCAAAATTTGCTTTTATGGTAAGAGCCTTGTTTTTCAGGGATCTATGGTGCTTCGCCTTGCATATATCCTCGATCAGCCGGTTAGAGGGCGTTGGCCGGTTGGGATCAGCATCGGCGTTGCTAGGAATCGTCGCCCTGCTTATGGGCTCCTTAGCGAGCGGGGCGGCGGCTGACAATCTCTCCTCTTGGTCGCTAGAAGCGAACGCCGATGCCTCCTACGTCGGTCCGAGTGAACTAAAGAGGGGACCCAAAGAGTTCGGATCATTTAATGAATTGGACACTACCGTGAATGTCGTCGCCTCGAGCCAAGTCTCGCAAAATACCTTGCTTCGCTTCGGCATGAATTGGCAACGTTTCTCGTTTACTCCGGACACACAAGCTCCAGTTCCTAGTTCGCTGCAATCCTTGAATTTGGAGATCGGCGCCGATTACCAACTAACGCCAGTCCTTTTGCTCCGAGTAGAAGCGCAACCTGGATTTTACAGCGATTTTCGGGAGCTAAGACAGAAAGATTTCAACATTCCGTTTGTGGTTGGAGCGACCTATTTTGTCAGTAAGGATTTTCTTTGTGTATTCGGTTTGAGCGTAGATATCAATCGCACCCCCCGCGTCTTCCCAGCCATTGGCGCCCGCTGGCGGATCGCGCCGAAGGTCGTTATCGATGCGATTTTGCCGGATCCGCAAATTGATTATGAGTTGAATCGAAATACGACGCTACATGTAGGGGCCTCGCTGAAGAACGGGTCCTATCGTGTCAACGACGATTTCGGGTCCGATCGGGGTATTCCGAAACTGAACAACGGCATTCTCAACTATACTGAGATCCGTGCGGCGGCGGGCATTTCCTGGAAGATAAGCCGCGCGGTTTCGGTCGATTTGGAGAGTGGTTGCGTGCCGTACAGAAAATTTGATTTCACGCGGGCCAATTACAAAGTGACAGCCTTCGATATAGCGCCTTTCGCGCAGGTGAGTTTCTCGGCAAAGTTTTGAGCTTGGCGACGGCCTGGGAGCCGTCGCATACACTGACATCCTCTGCACCGACGATTTCGAGACCGAACAGGGTCTATTTAGTCCCCGAGCTCAACATCAAGGATGGTGTTTGCTAACAAGATAGCCTGAGCGGGTGTGGGACTGTATCGCTCTTTAAACGCGATTTCGTAAGCTATCGGATGACCAAACGGCGTTTTTTTCTTGCAGATTCTCAATCTCCAGAGCCGGGCGGCCGAATCGAACAGGAGAGAGACCTCGGTAACTCCTCCTCGGATAAAGGACCCGTGAGGTTCGTGTTCCCAATTGAACTTAGATGACCTTCCCTCGGCGTCTGGCATTCCGGATACTCACATTGATTTGCTTATCTGTATCGGCGGAAGGCTCGCAGGCTTAAGTGATCGGAAACCGATCTCTCTCTTTTTTGGAGCGATGAGCGTGCTGAGGTTTCCCGCGAAATGGCCGCCGGAGTAACCGCGTTGAAAGCGCAACGCGACAATTTCTCCGTTTACTTTCGACCAGTGGAGCTTAGGTTCCTTTGTACGGAGCGCATGGATGCGTTCCGCACGAGGGCAAGCCTAATATTGATTGTAACTTGTGGCTCGGCCAACCGCTTGGGTTTTTGGCTACGAGGTTGGGCAGAGCCGCTAAACCAAATGGAATTAGTTCTATGGCCAGTAATCGTGGCATTGTCTATATCGGACCAGGGAAGGTAGAAGTACAAGGGATCGACTATCCCAAATTCGTTTCGCCGAACGGCAAAGAAATCGATCACGGCGTGATTGTTCGCATCGTATCGACAAATATTTGCGGAAGCGATCAGCATATGGTGCGCGGACGCACAACCGCTCCATCTGGTCTGGTTCTCGGCCATGAAATTACGGGAGAGGTGATTGAGAAAGGACGCGACGTAGAGTTTCTGGAAATCGGCGATCTGGTTTCGGTCCCGTTCAATGTTGCCTGCGGGCGTTGTCGAAATTGTCGAGAACAAAAAACCGGTATCTGCGAAAATGTAAATCCGGCCCGGGCCGGCGGTGCCTACGGATATGTCGACATGGGGGGATGGGTTGGCGGTCAAGCCGAATTCGTGATGGTTCCGTATGCCGACTTCAATCTCCTGAAGTTGCCGGAGAAAGCGCAGGCCATGGAAAAGATTCGAGATCTGACCTGCCTCTCGGACATTTTCCCCACTGGCTACCACGGTGCGGTCTCCGCAGGGGTTGGACCCGGAACAACCGTGCTGGTGACTGGGGCTGGTCCGGTTGGTCTCGCGTGCGCTGCGTCTTGTCATTTGCTTGGAGCCGCCGTTGTCATCGTCTCCGATCTGAATAAAGACCGTCTGCAACAGGCCCGGTCGTTCGGCTGTGAGACTGTCGACGTCTCTGCCAAAGCTTCCTTGGCTGAGCAGATTGAGCAGATTCTCGGTAGCCCCGAAGTAGATTGCGCAGTGGATTGCGTTGGTTTCGAAGCTCACGGTCATGGTGCGGATGCAAAAAAGGAGGCGCCCGCAGCCGTATTGAATTCGCTGATGGAGCTCACCAGGGCGGGCGGCGCGATCGGTATTCCCGGCCTTTACGTGACGGATGATCCGGGTGGCGTGGATGCAGCCGCGAAGGTCGGAGCGCTCTCGGTTCGTCTAGGGCTCGGTTGGGCTAAGAGCCACTCCTTCCAAACCGGGCAGACCCCAGTATTGAAATACAATCGCCAGCTCATGCAAGCGATCCTCCATGACAAAGTCCATATCGCCAAGGCGGTTAACGTGACCGTGATAACGCTAGACGATGGACCAAAGGGTTATGTTGACTTCGACAAAGGTGCTGCCAAAAAATTCGTGATCGATCCTCACGGGTTACTAGCAGCTTGAACCCCGATGATCGGTAGGGCGAACGCTTTTGCGTGAACCACTCAGGGGTTTCCCGGCTCAAATAAATTTTCGCCCTACCAACGTTGGGACAATACCCCTGATTGGTAGGGCGAACGCTTTTGCGTGAGCCACTCAGAGGTTTCCCGGCTCAAATAAATTTTCGCCCTACCGATCGCTGGAACAGCACCCCTGATTGGTAGGGCGAACGCTTTTGCGTGAGCCGCTCAGAGGTTTCCTGGCTCAAATAAATTTTCGCCCTACCGACCGCTGGAACAGCACCCATGATAGCTAGGGCGAACGCTTTTGCGTGAGCCGCTCAGGGGTTTCCCGGCTCAAATAAATTTTCGCCCTACCAACGCTGGGACAACACCCCTGATCGGTAGGGCGAACGCTTTTGCGTGAGCCACTCAGGGTTTCCCGGCTCAAATAAATTTTCGCCCTACCAGCGTTGGGACAGAACCCATGATTGATAGGGCGAACGCTTGGCGTGAGCCACTCAGGGGTTTCCTGGCTCAAATAGATTTCGCCCTACCAACGGGCAAACGAACCCAATGGGAACCTGAAATGAATAAATCTGCGTAATCCGTGTAATCTGCGGATCGCTCCTCTCTTTTCGACCCGATCAGCTCCGCAAATACTTATTCAAAAAATCAACGGTCCGTTGCCAGGCTAGCTTGGCAGCGGTTTCGTCGTAGCGAGGCGTCGTATCGTTATGAAAGCCGTGATTCGCGCCCTCGTAAACGTACGCGGCGTAGGTCACGTGATTGGCCTTGAGCGCCCCCTCGTAAGCCGGCCATCCATCGGTGATCCGCGCGTCCAGCGACGCATAGTGAAGCAGCAGGGGAGCCTTGATCTTGGCGGCATCCTCAGCACTGGGTTGGCGGCCGTAGAAAGCAACCGCAGCCCCTAGGTCCGGGAGCCTCACGGCAAGATTATTGACGGTAGTTCCGCCAAAACAGAAGCCGACGGCGCCGATCTTGCCCGTGCATTCGGGCCGAGCTTTCAGCCAGGCGGCCGACGCGACAAAATCCTCAAACATTTTCTTCTCGTCGACCGTTTTGAAAAGGCCCGCTGCTTTCTCTTCATCGCCAGGGTATCCGCCAACCGATGTGAGACCATCGGGCGCAAAGGCCAGGAAATTCAAGGTCCCCAAACGCCGAGCCACGTCTTCGATATACGGATTCAGGCCACGGTTCTCGTGTATCACTAGCACTCCGGGCAGCTTTTCACCGGCGTTCGCGGGACGAGCGAAATACCCTCGGATGCTTCCATTGCCCTGTGGCGACGCTACAGTCACATATTCCGTCTTGAGCCGCGCGTCATCCTTGGCGACTTGCTGCGCCAGCGCGTAATTCGGTCGGAGGCTTTCCCAGATGGCCATCGCCGTGAGGCCGCCCATAGCATACTTCTTTGCGGCGTCCAGGAATTGACGGCGGCTGATCTCGCCGTGGACGTAACGATCAAATACGTTCAGCAGCTCTTGCGGAAAATCGGTTGCTTTTTTTCGTTCCATCTAAGTGTCTCCTTCGTGGTTGGTTCCTAGCGGCCGAGTATCCAGCTGAATCCGGGATAAAGCGTACATCTTGCAAGCCAAGAAAGCGATGGAGTTGGGAAGATCAATTCGGGCAAAGCCGTCGGCGAGCTTGCGCGATTTCGGTTTAGATTCGCGGCCCTGACTCCAACCGTTCCACCAGCCGTATACGTCAAAGCACGTATAGACAGGTTCCCTGGAGACGTTAGCCTGAGAGCGGTAGGAATCAGGGTCCGCGCACCGAAAAGGAGCCTCCATGGCTAATACTCCGACTGATGTAATCGCACGTTACGGCAACTGGTTTAAGGGCGACGACGACTTATTCACGCATTGTCTGATACTGAGGAACGGAGAACGCCGGCTGTTGGGTCAGGGACTGCGGGCGGTCACGCTGAGCAAGTCTAAGGTGCCGCTCACGAAGCTCAAGAAGCTAAAGGCCGCGCTTGCCACCATTCCTGCGACGTGGGCCGCCGCCAGCTATACCGGATACAATTTCATCACAGACGCGGAATCACCGACCGCCAGCGAGATCGCTGTCTATGGCAAGAAAGCCGGCGGCGGACTGCCCGGATACTTCGTCCCGCCGGCCGGTTCCGAGGTGGAAACATTGGTCAAGGTGATCGCCAACATCGACTGAGGGGTCGGTAGAACCTCATCCAAAAAACAAGATTAAGGAGATATCAATGATTAAAGAAAAACAGGAGCACCACGCTACGCAGGAGGCTTTGGACGAAATCGCTAACTGGATGCGTCCCCCGGCCCAAAACGAGGGCATCAACTATTCGGTGGCCCGTCTCGGTGCCTTTCCCACTGGTCCGGCTTCGTTTCTCGGCGGAGGGGATGCATCGATCTTTACTCCATCGGGGCACCGGGGAACGCTCACCAGCAGTGTTGATGGGTCAGCAGTCGAGACCCCGGACTTCGTCAGCACGACTACATTTCCGATCAAGTTCAAATTCGATCTGAATGCTGGCAAAGCGATCGGTTCATGGGCTAACCCCCAGGCCCAGAACGTCACCATCAAGCTCGAATTCAATAGGAAGGCGAGCGACCCCGATTTTGGCAAATTTTATATTTTCACGGGGGACAGTTCGACAGATCAATCGGGCTACGTCGTCACCTTCGTACTTCTGTGAGCAACGACACGGCATAACGGTGGATTAACGGGTCGCATCAACCTAAGGCCGATGCCTCGTTCTCCGCGCAAGAGGGGCGCTGGGCGCTAGGACTCAGGCCGGAGTTCGCCCATGGATCGGAGGGGCGTCGCTTGCGACGCCCGAGAATAATCCAGTGCGCGCCGAGGAAACGAGAAAAGGTTCAAAGAGGTTGCTTTATCATGGGCCGTTCCCGGGCGTCGCAAGCGATGCCCCTCCGCAGCCATGGGGGTTGCGCCGTGAAAGCGGCGATGCTTGGTCCTCTGCCCCGGAGGGGCGCTTGCACTCACCCCGGGTTTTTAAACCCCGGGATTAGTCGTTTTAAGGCGGTATGCCCTGCAAGGGCACTAGGATCCAATGTTGCAGCCGCCAATCCAATAGGAGCATCTAGACTAGCGGCCTTAGGTTGATACATGGGTACCCCGCAGCCACAAAATAGTAATACATTAAAAAAAGATGTTGTCATAATGTTGTTTTGTGGTAGCCAAGAAGCATGGCTTGGCGCATCGAAGAGAGTGTAGTTCGCGGCGAGATCGATAACCGTATGCCTGGACGAGTCGACGGCAAAGTCTGGCTCGCCGGTCGCAACGATCCATTGATCTTGGAGCTGACCGGCAACTGCCACAAGGATCTGGCCGGATGCAGGCTCACATTTTCGAATCCAGCACCGAAACCGGATGTCAGGATGACACTCGCCGCGGATCAGAGCGGTGTGGTGGGAGATATGACCGCCGCACGCAAGGTGCGGGTGATCGAGAACTTTGACTATCTCGCAATCAAAAGCGGCAAAAAATTCCCGGAACACATAGCGAACTGTCTTTATCTGGAATGGTTTAGCCGCGCCAATGGGCGAGTGGTCATTGAGTCAACCGAATACGAGGTGAGTATCAGCGAGCCGGTTTGGGGGATCTCTCCTGAAGAAGAACTCCAGCAACACGAAGCCAACGCCGAAGCAATGCGATCATTTATGGAACGGGCGGCGGGGGCACTCGATGCGCGAGAAGAAGCCGCTTATGACGGAGCGCCCAAGGATGAATTCGAATGGGAACTCTTTCTTCGCGCGTCTGATCGGCGCACGACAAAGCTGGGCGAGTTGATGGAAAAATATCACGCTCATCCCGATCGCGATCGTTTGATCGCGCGAGAAATGGGTTGGACGCATATCGAGGAAATGCTCGATGCCGAGGCAGAGGGTGACTTGGAAGAGGAGCCGGACAACACCGTTGACGCTGGCTTTGAGGAATCTGAATCGGATGCGGCCGAAATGGACGAAGACCCGATTCGGCATCCTCTCGTCGCGCGTTTGCTCAAACGATCGGCGACCCTGATGAAGCTGGCTGGAGACAGACCGGAGAACGACCTTGAGGAGATGGTTGGAGGCTTTATTGCGGTCGGGCCAAAGATTGCCGGTGCGCTCGGGATCGTGAGGCCATGCCGGAAAGCGGACAACGACTTTAATGGATTGGTGGTTGCAAAGCTTAAACGCGCAATAGGTGAATTGTCTCGTGCCCTCAATGCGGCGAGTCGCCTCAAAGAGAAAAAAGCAGAGCTGCCATTTCCAATTGACGAATGGGTTACAGAAATGCTTGAGACCCGCCAGGAGATCTTGTCGCTCATGAATGAATTCCGGCGTCCCTGATCGGTAGGGCGAAAATTTATTTGAGCCGGGGACCCCTAAGCGGATCACGCAAACGTTCGCCCTACCGGACAGGGGTGGTGTTCCAGCGTCGGTACGCAACAATCTATTGAGCCGCGATAGCGCAATAGTTATTCGATACATTACAAAATAATGTGATGAACTCCGAATTTCCCGACCGATCCCGTCCAGCGCGGGGCGTAATCATTCAGCGAGAACAACCCACACTGATTTTCCTGACTGTTTGCACGCGTCATCGGAATCGCTGGCTTGCGAGCGATAAAGTTCATCGAGACCTGGTGACCGTTTGGCAATCGACACCGGAATGGGCAGTAGGGACCTACGTCGTCATGCCTGATCACCTCCACCTCTTAACATGGCCGAGATCATTAGATCTTGATTTTGATCGTTGGGTGACGTTGTGGAAATCACGTTTTTCGCTTCTGCACGGCGATCATCAACACCGGATGGCAAGCGGGTGAATTTCACCACCGCATTAGATCGTTCGAAAGCGCAGAAGAAAAGCGTGACCTACCTTCTGATGAATCCGGATGAGAGCCGGTTTAGTATCCGACGCCGACGGACGGCCTTCGGTGACGTTGTCGCGATCTGAGGATTGGTGGTGAACGTTGGGCTGAGGCGGCTCACGCAAGAGCGTTCGCCTACCGATCGTGGGTGTTGTCCGAGCATTGGTAGGGCGAAAATTTATTTGAGCCGGGAAAGCCCTGAGCGGCTCACGCAAAAGCGTTCGCCGTACCGATCAGGGGTGTTGTCCAAGCATTGGTAGGGCGAAAATTTATTCGAGCCGGAAAGCCCGAGCGGCTCACGCAAAAGCGTTCGCCCTACCGATCGTGGGTGTTGTCCCAGCGTTGGTAGGGCGAAAATTTATTTGAGCCGGGAAAGCCCTGAGCGGCTCACGCAAAAGCGTTCGCCGTACCGATCGTAGGTGTTGTCCAAGCATTGGTAGGGCGAAAATTTATTTGAGCCGGGAAAGCCCTGAGCGGCTCACGCAAAAGCGTTCGCCTACCGATCGTAGGTGTTGTCCCAGCGTTGGTAGGGCGAAAATTTATTTGAGCCGGGAACCTGAGAGCTGATTGTGACCACGCCAGGTTTTTTGCCCCGCGCAAAGTGGAAAAACCTGCGGCTTCATGACAAATTTGTCATCTGGAATAAAGACTCAATGTCATTTCCGGAGATTACCTAACAACATGTGGTTGCAACTTCGCCGTTCGATTTCCTCCCGAGGCTCGCCCTCCATGAAAGCTCCGCTTTCCCAGATTCTTATTTGCATGTTTGCCTTCGCGACGTCCGGTTGGGCAACCGAAAAGAATCCTCCGGGCGATATTCCAGATGACCAAGTCTTTGTGTCGTATACGTCTTCTATTGGCGGCTATAGCCTGAAAGTCCCTGAGGGATGGTCCCGATCCGAACGAGGTTCCGATGTCGACTTCATTGATAAGTTCGACGGGGTGGCTGTGATGGTTGTCGCGGAAGCTACAGCTCCAACCGCCAAAGACGTGGTCGCCAGGCTTGAGCAAGCCGAAAAGGGATTGAAAATCGTTGGTACGAAGGAAATCCGGCTGCCCGCCGGTCAGGCTTTAGTCATTAAGTATGAATCTGATTCGGAGCCTAATGCGGTCACCAACAAACGACTTCGCTTGGAAAAAGAGGCGTACGCCTTCAACAAAAACGGAAAAACGGCAATTCTAACTCTTTGGGCGCCGATCGGTGCGGATAACGCAGATCAGTGGAAGCTCATGTCGCAGAGCTTTCGCTGGTAGACTACTGTTCTATAGCTCAAATGGCGACAGCAAGCATTCTAGAGGCGCGCGACCTGTATCGCTTCTTCCACGCCGATGACGAGGAAACGCTCGCGTTGCGTGGCGTCAACCTGAAGGCCGATGCCGGAGAAATGATTGCGATTGTTGGCCCGTCCGGTAGCGGGAAATCAACGTTATTGGCGTGCCTAGCCGGAACCGATGAACCGAATGGTGGTGAGGTTCGCATTCTCGGAGAGAGAATTACCCGCCGTTCCGAGCCGCATCGTGCAGACGTTCGGGCTCGGAGCCTGGGATTCCTTTTGCAATCGGACAACCTCATCGAACATCTTAACGTCGAAGAAAACGTGCTTTTGCCGATGCGTTTGGCGCGCAAAGAAAATAAGGCCCGACTCTGCGCGCTCCTCGACTCTTTGGGACTTAGCCATCATCGCCGGGCATATCCGGGACAGCTATCCGGGGGCGAGGCCGCACGGGCCGGTTTGGCGGTAGCCCTGGCTGCTGCTCCCAAAGTTCTCCTGGCAGACGAACCAACCGGCGAGGTGGACGCGGTGACGGAGCGTTGGGTACTGGAACTCATGGAAAAGCACTGCCAAGAGGGTGGAGTGGTGATAGTGGCCACTCACAGTAGGGCGCTAGCCATGAAGGCACGCCGTATCGTCAGACTCGTCGATGGCAAGGTGGTCGCAGATGAATGAGGCACTCGTATCTCTGGATAACGTCAGTCGTCATTATGGAGATGGCCGGTTCAAGATAACCGCACTTACAAATGTATCCTGCCAAATAATGGCGAACGCCAATGTGGCGGTGGTAGGCCGTTCCGGCAGTGGGAAATCTACTCTGTTACATTTGATAGCGGGCTTGGATAAACCAACCAGCGGTTTGATCAGTTGGCCGGCGCTTGGCTCGGGGACAGAACTTCGGCCGGACCAAATCTGCGTGGTGTTTCAAACGGCGAGTTTGCTGCCGACTCTTACCGTGCTCGAGAACGTCGAAATTTGCTGGCTGCTATCAAGCAAGAACGAAGAGGAGGCCCGGCCCGCTGCGTTACGGATCCTCGAGAGGCTAGGTTTATCGACGCTTGCTGGTAAGCTTCCAGGTGAACTTTCCGGAGGACAAGCGCAAAGGGTAGCGGTTGCTCGCGCTCTGGTCTGCCAGCCACGATTGATTCTGGCCGACGAACCCACCGGTCAGCTCGACAGCGCTACTGCGGTGAAGCTGATTGAGGTGCTGGTTAACTCGATCACCGATTCCGGGGCTGCCTTGATCGTCGCGACTCACGATCCGGCAGTAGCAGATCGGATGCAGACACAATGGCGCATGGCATACGGAAAACTTGAGTACTAAAATCCGACTGATTCTTTCGTGGACGATTAGCCTGATCAAACGCCGGCCGACCAGGCTGGTCGGCACGATGATTGGTGTTGGTCTCGCTCTCGCTTTGCTGGCTTGTCTCGGATCCTTCGTCGATTCGAGCGTAAAAACGATGACAGGCCGGGCGGTTGCGGGTCTGTCGATTGACTGGCAGATCCAGCTCAATTCGCGCGCCGACGAAGAAACGGTGCGAGCGGTAATCCGACAATCTGACCCTAACGCGGTGTTGGAGACCGTTGCGTATGCAGATGTAACCGGTTTGGTTGCCAAGACCGGTGAAACGGTGCAAACGACGGGTGCCGCCGTGGTGCTGGGTCTTTCCGCCAGCTACGGAAAGGCTTTCCCTAACGAGATCGCTTCGATGTTCGGCTCTGACCAGGGCGTCTTTGCGCTGCAACAAACGGCAGCTAACTTGCATGTCTCAATCGGTGACCTCGTGACGATTCAGCGTCCCGGAGGGTTGCCCCCGGTTGAAGTTAAGATCAATGGGATCATTAATTTGCCCGACGCGGGCGCAGTTTTTCAGAAGGTAGGCGCTCCTTCCGGAGCGAACCCACCAACTACCCCCGACAACGTGCTCGTGCTTCCGATCGAGATCTGGCGCTACTTATTTTCCGAACAAATGGCGGTGCAGCCGGATTCTGCGCATGCCCAGGTTCACGTTCGTACCAGCCGAAGTAATCTACCGGCCAGTCCCGAGGCGGCATATGCTTGGGAACTGCAACGAGCCCATCATTTGGAGTTAGGCATTGCTGGGCGCGGAGTGCTGGCCGACAACCTTGCTGGTAAGCTCGCGAGCGTGCGCGGTGATGCACTGTACGCTAAAGTGCTTTTTCTTTTTCTGGGTCTGCCCGGTCTAGTCGTAGCAACGCTATTGACGTTAGGCATAGCCGGATCTGGAGCAGTTCATCGCCGGCAGCAGCAAGCCTTGCTGCGAACCCGAGGCGCTTCGGTTGGAACGGTTTTGAATTTGGCATCGGCAGAAGCGGTGTTAGTCGGTCTTGGCGGTGGCGTTCTTGGAGCACTGCTTGCTTTCGCAGTCAGCAAGATTTTCAAACTAGTCTTGGGCATTTCCTTGACCGGCATGGTCGGCTGGCTGCTGGTTGCATTCTGTGTTGGTTTACTTTTGGCTCTAATTGCCGTGCTTCAGCCAACGTGGTACGAGGCCCGCCGTTCAACCGTAGCAGCGGCGCGAATCCTTTCGTTCTCCAAGACCACGCCCATATGGCGCCGAGCGTGGCTTGATGTCGTTTTGCTCGCGGTCGCTGCCATTGATCTCTGGTGGATGGCTAGCACGGGTTACCAACTAGTCTTGGCTCCGGAGGGAGCGGCAAGTGTCTCCGTTCATTATGAGGCTTTTGCCGGCCCATTTTGTCTCTGGATCGGCATGATGCTCGGGACTCTGCGCTTATTCGGATTCATGTTAGAGCGCGGACTACCGCTCGCAGCAAAACTTCGTCTCCTCCCTTTTGTAGGAAAGCTCTCTCGAATCGTGGCTGTGTCTCTGGCCCGTCAACGGCGGGCTCTGTCCCGGGCAATGGCTCTGGTGGCTCTCGCGGTGTCCTTCGCCGTATCCACAGCGATATTTAATGCGACCTATCAAACGCAATCCCGAATCGACGCACAGTTAACCAACGGCGGCGATGTCACGGTAAGCGGGATTCCTTCAGCTACAATGGCTTCTGAGCTCCTTTCTAAGCTGGAAAAATTACCAAATGTAATAGCGGCTCGAGCTATGCAACACGGGTACGCCTATGTCGGCAACGATCTCCAAGATATCTACGGAATCGATCCGAAAACTATCGGCGATGCAACCCAACTAGCGGATGCTTACTTCGCGGATGGCAGCGCTCGAGCAGCACTTAAGATGTTGGTGGATCAACCTGACGGTGTCCTTGTGTCCGACGAAACCGTTAATGACTTTCAGCTCAACCGTGGTGATGAGTTGAACCTACGATTGAAGAGCGCGCGTGATAGTGGCGTTGTTCCTTTCCGCTTCGTTGGTGTCGTCCGCGAGTTTCCCACTGCACCGAAAGACTCATTTCTAGTTGTGAATAGCGATTATCTCGCATCTCACACCCAGTCTGCTTTGCCATGGACAATCTTAATTCGCGCCAACGGCGATCCGTCTCTGCTCGCGCAACAGGTAATCCGAGCAGTCGGACCGATTGCCGGGGTTAAGGTAAGCGACATAGACTCAGTTCAAAGACAGATCAGTTCCAGCTTATCAGCCATCGATCTGCGCGGGCTCACTTTACTCGAATTAAGTTTCGCCGTCGTTTTTGTTGTTGGTGCGACTGGACTGGCTCTATTCTTGAGTTTGGGCGAGAGAAGGCGTTCATTTGCCATTCTTAGCGCTCTTGGAGCGAAGCGACGGCATCTGGCGGCATTCATGTGGAGCGAAGCCGTCACGATTCTGCTCGGTGGCGGGCTGGTCGGCATTTTGCTTGGCTGGTTGGTTGCTTTCGCGTTGGTCAAGGTACTGGCCGGAGTGTTTGACCCGCCGCCCGAGGCTTTAACCGTTCCTTGGATTTACTTGCTGTTTCTATGTGCAGCGGCTATCACTCTCACGGCTGCCGGAGTCGCTTTTCATCTTCGAAAATTGCTAAGCGAATCAGTCGTCAGTGATCTGCGTTCGGGGGTGTGATGTGCTCTGAGTTATCGACTTCGAGGTTTCTAACTTAGTTTTCTCGGCGAAAACACCCTGGACGGGTAGGGCGAAACACAACGTCAAGCGACAGCGAGATAAGCTGTGTGAGCCGATTTCCGTGCAGCACGACAGGCAGTAGTTCTATCCACGTCGAGCGCCAGGTCCGCGCCGGCCGCTGGTTGCACGCAAACGGCTCACAGTCCCTCCCCAGTTTGGCTTTGAGTTAGGTGGAAGAACGGCCTTTTGGGGCCAAACTGGAGAGAAACTGTATCGCCCTACCAATCGCGGGCTCGGATCAACCTGTAGCGCCGCGGAACGCCGGAGCCGGTACGGGCAAGAAACGCCAGTAAGTGACAGCGAGAGGAGGTGTTAGTTGTGATTAGTCTGCGAGACGCTGATTGTCGAAAAAGTTGTCCGCGGCACAACTTCTTCATGTTAGTTCAATACAGCAATTCTGCGATTGCTTGATGTGAAAGTTAGGAAATCAGTCAGTTGATCTGATCTTAGATCTATCGACGCAGTAACGAAGACGGTTAGTCATCATCATGCCACCGGTGCGAGTACTGTTCATGCTCCCAGTGCTCATGTCGCCAATGTTCGCGCCATTGATGCCGGCGCCAGGCCCAATAGTTCCAATACCCAGGATGGTATTCCACCCAGCCAGGATCGCCACAGTCATCGGCTTTCGCTTGACTAGGTAACAACGGTAGCAGTCCGCAGACTGCACAGATAATTAACAGACAACGTTTCATTGTAGTAAATACGACTACCGATTGATGGACGTGAGCAGTCCAAGAGTTATTCAAGCTGGTGCGGGATCTATGCGCGGATGCAAGAGCCGTTGACTGACCTGTGTCGCCATGGCGTAGTGAAGGTGTTGTGTCGCTGTAGTCCGAGGGGAGCGGCGAGCAACCCATGACGGACGGAGGGGAGCCGCTTGCGGCTCCCGGGAGTTACCCATGATCGAACTATACCCCCGGACCTTTGGCTCGGATTTCTCGGGATGTGTTGGATTGTTCCCGGGCGCCGCAAGCGGCGCCCCTCCGCGCGTGGCCACGTTCTTTCGACTAAGGAGACGCTCTTGGCCCTACCGATCAGTGGTGTGCTCTCGCTGTAGTCCGAAGGGAGCGGCGAGCAACCCATGACGACGGAGGGGAGCCGCTTGCGGCTCCCGGGAGTTACCCACGATCGAACAATACCCCGGACCTTCGGCTCGGATTTCTCGGGGTGCGTTGGATTGTTCCCGGGCGCCGCAAGCGGCGCCCCTCCGCGCGTGGCCACGTTCTTTCGACTGAAGAGGCCGCCCTCGGCACTAGCGCGTTTGTGTTTTCGAAGATTCGGTCGCCCGATGTAATCATTTGATTTATTCATTTGAATGAATAGGTTGAGGCGTGGAAGACCCCATTTCACTCCCAGATCAAGACCGCGATGCCAAACAACGGTTGATCGACGCTGGACTCGAAATTTTTGGCACTTACAATCTCGAAGGCGCCACCACCCGGCAGTTAGCCGAACATGCGGGTGTGAACCAAGCAGCCATTCCCTACTACTTCGGCGGGAAGGAAGGATTGTACCTTGCGGTTGTCCAGCATTGTTTCTCCAGCAACTTCGCAATCGTCGGTCCGGTGGTCTCCGCTTTTGAAAAAAGTCTGGCGGCGAAGAAGCTAGGCAAAGACGAAGCGTTGGCGATCCTCAAGAAATTGCTGGGTACAATGATGGAATTGGTACTGACCCGGAAAGCGAGCAGTACCTGGGCGCGCATTATCATGCGAGAGCAGATGCAGCCTACCCAGGCATTCAGCCAAATTTATGAAAAAGGAATTAGGCGAGTGCATGAGACGGTTTCGGCGTTGCTAGCCATCATCCTGGAAAAGAAACCTACCGACAGAAAGGTGGTGCTCCGCACGCACATGTTAGTGGGCCATGTCCTCATTTTTCTAGCTGGGCGAGAAACCATTCGGCGGCGTCTTAATCTCACAGGCTATACCGACGAAGAGGTAAAGGAAATCAGGCAGGCGCTGGAGGAGCAGCTCGACCTTCTTCGGTTCGATTCGGAGGCAAGAAAATGAGGCGTCGCATTTTCATCGTTATCGCGGCGGTAGTCGTATTGGCTGCTGCCGGCTGGATTACCTGGCAATTCGCTTTCTCTAAAAAACATCAGGACTTGCAGATTTACGGTAACGTCGACATTCGCCAGGTGAACCTAGGTTTTCGGGTCGCCGGACGCATTGAAGCTATGCGGGTCGATGAAGGAGACTCTGTCAAAGTTGGTGATCTGATTGGCTTGCTCGATGCCGGTCCCTATCAAGATCAGGTCAACGTTGCCCGTGCTCAGTTCGAGCAAACGCAGGCTAACTACACAAAGATGGTAAATGGTCCGCGCAAAGAGGAAATCGACCAGGCTCGAGCTCAGCTTGAGCAAGCCAAAGCTAATCTGAAGAATGCCGAGCTGAGTTACCAAAGAGAAACTGATCTGAGGCGAAACAATGTGGTGTCCCAGCAAGAACTCGACAATGCGACTGCCCAACGAGACGCCTACAAAGCCCAAGTCGACTCTGGCGCAGCAAATCTTGCACTGCTGGTAGCGGGCAATCGGCCAGAGGATGTTGATGCCGCCCGCGCTCAAATGGAAAATGCCAAAGCGAACTTGGACAACGCCGAAAGGAATCTAGCGGATTGCCGGCTGCTGGCGCCGTCCGATGGAGTCATCATTACCCGAGCGCTCGAGCCTGGCGCAATCGTGAGTGTTGGAGCCTCGGTGTATTCGCTGGCGCTGAACGAACCGATCTGGGTGCGGACCTACATCGACGAGCCTGACCTGGGCCGGATCTATCCAGGCATGAAGGCGCTCGTCTTCACCGACGCGAATCCGGGCAAACCTTACGATGGCCGAGTTGGCTTTGTGTCGCCGATCGCTGAGTTTACTCCGAAATCGGTGCAGACACGCGAGCTGCGCACCGATCTGGTATTTCGTCTACGGGTGGTCATCGATAAGCCGGATAAATATCTGCGCCAAGGGATGCCTGTAACTGTGCAACTGATTGATCAGGGCAACAGCCATGAGCTCAGCTCCAGCCAGAATTAAGGGTAAACCGCTCGTCACGATCCGTGGTCTGGTCAAGCAATTCGGGAAAGATCGCCGGCCGGCTCTTGATCATCTAGACGCGGAAATCTTCGCCGGAGAGATCACAGGGTTCGTTGGTCCTGATGGAGCGGGGAAAACTACTTTGATCCGCATGATTGCCGGTCTCCTATTGCCTACCGATGGGAGAATCGAAGTGCTCGGTTTTGATCCTACTCGGGAGGCGGAGCAAATCCACGATCGATGCGGTTACATGCCTCAACGGTTCGGATTATACGAAGACCTCAGTGTGATTCAGAACTTGAATCTTTATGCCGATCTGCACGGTGTTCTAGGTGAGGAACGGCAGAATACTTTTCAGAAGCTCCTTCAATTTACAAACTTGAAACCGTTCACTGCCCGAAAGGCGGGTGCGCTTTCCGGAGGCATGAAACAGAAACTCGGGCTGGCCTGTGCCCTGTTAAGTACACCGCAGCTACTTCTACTGGACGAGCCTGGAGTTGGAGTTGATCCAATTTCGCGGCGAGAACTCTGGCAGATGGTTCAAGATCTCGTGAAAGAAGGGGTCGGTGTGATTTGGAGTACGGCCTACTTGGACGAGGCCGAGCTTTGCGCGGAAGTCATTCTGTTCAACGAAGGCAAGAAGCTGTTTGATGGACCGCCAAACGAACTCACGAAGCGGGTCGCGTCGCGTACCTACACTCTGCCAGTGCGCGAGGGGCGTCGCCAGGTGCTGGCCCGGGCTTTGCAGCAGGAATCCGTTATCGATGGAGTCGTTCAAGGGCAAAGCGTCCGCCTGGTTCTCAAATCCGAACGAGATAGTACACAATTTCGGCCCGAGTCGATTGGTGCGGATCCGGCGGCCGAACTGCGCCCAGTGAATCCGCGTTTCGAAGACGCATTCATTGATGTTTTGGGCGGCGTTCCGAAAGGCGAATCAGCTGTGGCGAAGCTGTTGCAGCCGCTGCCGCGGGACGATCGACCCGTCATTGAGGCGAAGGAGTTGACCAAGCGGTTCGGCGATTTCGTCGCGACCGATCGGGTGAGTTTCTCCGTCCGGCGAGGAGAGATTTTCGGATTACTTGGGCCGAATGGAGCGGGCAAATCGACCACTTTTAAAATGCTCTGCGGCTTACTCCGGCCCAGCAGCGGCGAAGGGAAGATAGTGGGTTTCGATCTAAGCAGAGCGGCCAGCCAGGCTCGGAATCGGATTGGCTACATGGCCCAAAAGTTCTCTTTGTATGGCGATCTCAGTGCATCCCAAAACCTGGAATTCTTCTCAGGTATTTATGGGCTGTCCGGCAGGCGCCAGCGAGAGGCGATCGATCGGATGACGGAAGTATTTGGGCTGCGCGAGTACCTTGGTCTTTCCGCCGGCCAGCTTCCACTGGGATATAAGCAACGATTGGCGATGGCCTGCTCGCTGATGCATGAGCCGGACGTCCTTTTTTTGGACGAGCCGACTTCGGGCGTCGATCCGATCACCCGACGTGAGTTCTGGAATCACATCAATGCGCTGGTGGAAAAAGGGCGCACGGTGATGGTGACCACTCACTTCATGGATGAGGCGGAATACTGTGATCGCATTGCTCTAATCTATCGCGGGAAAATGATCGCTCATGGTCCGCCTGACGATCTGAAGCAGAGCGTTCGTTCCGATAAATTACCGGATCCAACCATGGAGGACACTTTCATCGAATTGATCAAGCGATTCGATGACGGAGGGAGAGAGAGGAGGGAGTAACCCCTGACAACGGAGGGGAGCCGCTTGCGGCTCCCGGGAACAACCCATGATACAGCAAACACACCGATTCTCTTGGACTCGATTTCTCGGTAAACCTTGGAAGATGCCCGGGCGTCGCAAGCGACGCCCCTCCGCATCGAGGGTTTGACTAGGTCTTTGTTCCGGTCAACAAGCCATGACAAACCAAAAGTCACAAAAATTCAGCGCTCGTCGACTCTGGGCTTTGATCAGGAAAGAAACAATTCAGATCCTGACGGATCCGAGCAGTATTCTCGTTGCTTTCATTCTTCCTAGTTTACTTTTGTTCCTTTTCGGTAATGCCGTTTCGCTTGATTCCACGAAAATCAAAATCGGCTTTGCGATTGAAGACCGTAGCCCTGATACCGAGAGTCTCTTAGCGTCTTTTCGCGATTCGAAATACTTTATCGTGAAAGTGGGCTTTTCTCGCCGGGAACTGGAGCGAGATTTGGTTGCCGGCTCCATCCGAGGTTTGGTCGTTGTGCCGGCCGATTTTTCTCGAAAGCGACAATGGGAAGCCGGTCAGCCACCAATTCAGATCATCTCCGACGGAAGCGAGCCGACGACGGCTAACTTTGTTCAGGAATATGGCCAGGGACTCGTCACGCTGTGGCTGCAACAGCGATCGCTTGAGAACGGCGTATCCATGTCTCCGACTATCGATGTAGAGAGCCGGATGTGGTTCAATCCGTCGCTGGAAAGCAAAAATTATCTCGTCCCGGGATCCATTGCCATCATCATCACGATGATTGGTACCCTCCTGACTGCGATGGTGGTCGCCCGGGAATGGGAACGAGGAACGATGGAAGCCTTGATGGCGACGCCGGTTCGTATTCAGGAAATCGTGCTCGGAAAATTGATCCCCTATTTTGGGCTCGGCATGGGATCAATGTCATTTTGTACTTTGGTTTCGATCTTCATTTTCCAAACTCCGTTTCGCGGTTCTTTGCTCTCGCTTTTTTTATTTTCCTCGTTGTTCCTTTTTACCTGCTTAGGTATCGGGCTTTTGGTATCGACGCTGGCCAAGAGCCAGTTTGTAGCCGGAATGTTTTCGATGATTCTGGGTTTTCTCCCGGCTCTGCAGCTCTCCGGTTACATCTTCGAGATCTCGAGCATGCCGAAGATTATCCAAGGACTCACCTACGTGTTTCCGGCGCGATATTTTGTCCAGGGTTTGCAGTCGATCTTTCTGGCGGGAGACGTCATGCCGATCTTGCTGTCTAACGGAATTATCCTGGCCGGTTTCTGTGTGGTGATTTTCCTCTTGAACGCGCGACTGACTCGAAAACGACTCGCTTGAGTGACGCTATGTGGAATCGCATTAAAGCATTGATTAAGAAGGAGACGCTCATTGTCTTGCGCGACCCACGTAATCGGATCGCGATTTTTGTGCCGCCGCTGCTTCAGCTCCTGCTCTTCTCATTTACGGGCACCCAAGAAGTTAAAAACATTCGAATCGGAATTTTGAACCGGGATTACGGACAAGCCGGACATGAGCTCGTTCAACGTCTGTCAGCCTCGCCGAACTTTACGCATGTCTATTTTGCCGAATCGCCCGACGCGATGCGCCAACTCATCGACACACAGCAAGTGATTCTCGGCGTCCAGATATTAGACGATTTCTCCAGACGCCTGGTCAGCGGAAATGGGCCGGCAGTCCAAATCCTCGTCGACGGGAGAAAGTCTTCGGCCGCGCAAATCGCCCAAGGTTATATCACGCAGATCGTGAGCCAGTTCGCGCAGGATCAGATGCCGCAATTAACGACGGTAAGCAACAATCCGGTATCGGTTGTTTCGCGGAACTGGTTTAATCCCAACCTCGACTATATCTGGTTCACTGTTCCCAGCCTGGTCGTGATCATCACGCTCCAGGTTTCGATGAACGTGACCACAATGTCGGTTCCGCGTGAGCGGGAAATGGGAACGTTCGATCAACTATTGGTTTCACCTCTCAGCCCGTTGGAAATCATGATCGGTAAGATGATACCGGCGTTCATCCTGGCACTCTTTGATGCGACCCTCTTTATCGTCGTAGCAATTTTTGTCTTCCGTATTCCGTTTCATGGCTCGCTCCCATTGCTTTATTTATCGCTGATCGTTTTTGTTAGCTCTGTTGTTGGGCTTGGCCTGCTCATCTCGTCGTTTTGCCAGACGCAACAACAGGCTCTCCTGGGAACGATGACCGTCCTTTTTCCCGGATTGCTCATGTCGGGTTATACCAGTCCGATCGAAAATATGCCCGACTGGTTGCAAATGGTCACTTACTTGAACCCGCTCCGGTATATTATGATTATCGTAAAAGGTAGTTTCCTGAAGGGCATGCCTTTTGAAGTGATCTTTCAGAACATGTGGCCGATGGCCGTGATCGCGGTTCTGACGCTCACCTTCGCTACGATCTTTTTCCGGAGGAGACTGGCGTAGTTGGAGTTGGTGATTGGTTATTGGTGATTGGTGCTCGAGCTGTAGACGCACCGGACCGAGTGGCCAAACGCATCGAACATCCCTGACGGGTAGGGCGATACACGGCGTCGAGCGACAGCGAGATAAGCTGTGTGAGCCATGCGTGTGAGCCAAACGATGGGCAGTCGCAAGGCTCACAGTTCGGCGCTTACCTTTCCCTTCTGGTACGCCTAGCGTTTGCCGAACTGTTTCGCCCTACCTGCATGGGGTGAAACATGCCTTCGGCCCTATCACCAATCACTGATCACCGGACCTGCGCCATCGCTATTCCCAGCACAAAGGAGACCAGCAGCAGAGCAAGAATAGTCCGGGCGGCCAGCGCAAATCCTCGATGGATGACAGGTAGCTCCGCTGTCGTGGCCAAGATCCGACGCGGCCAAAGATACCAGGAAACGTAAACAAAGCAGGCCAAGGTACCGGCCCAAAGAATGGATTTCACACCAAAGCAGATCCACCAGATAAGAGGATGCGGGACTCTCGAAAAAAAAGGATCGACGAACCCGGTGATTCCGATGACAGATAGGGCGGCGAGAAACTGCCAGCGAGCACCATCGGCCAGATTGGCAACGAAGGCTTCGAAATCACGGATGTCTTTGAAGAAAGCTTTCGCTCGTGGCTGTACGGTCATTATGCTGTACAGGGCTCCGCCTAGAAGCACCGCGCCAAGTAGTGCGTGGATGATTAGTAGGAGATATCGAGCAAGGTCCACCTGGCAATCTATACGTAGATGGATGTGATGTGTCGAATTGGGGACGGCTCCGATAAAAGGTTACACTTCTCCGTTGGGGACGAAACTCACCCATCGATCGGAGGGCGCGCCGCTTGCGGCGCCCGGGAATAGCCCACGATAAATCGCAGTCCCCCGGTTTGTGCGATTCGCGGAAAATCTAATGCAAAGGAGTTGCGCCAACGTTCATATATTATAACATGACATATAAAAGTTATGATATTTCAAAATAGAAGACATCCACCGCATCTGCCTTCACTTGAATCAGCTACTCCAACTCTGTTCGTGACTGTCTGCACAAGAGATCGGCGAAAGATTCTGGCAAATGCGATGGCACACAGTCTTTTGCGGGAGGCATGGAACGCTTATTCTGATTTTTCTGTTGGGCGCTACGTGATTCTGCCAGACCATATACACTTTTTCGTCGATGATAGTGACCTTGCCCCGTACAGTTTAGGCCGCTGGGTCGGCGCCTGGAAGGCGTACGTTTCGAGACGTTGGCCTAACGAGACGGAAAAGCCAATTTGGCAAAGGAACTTCTGGGATCGTCAAATGTGGAGCGATCATTCCTGCGACGTGAAATGGTTGTACGTAAGAAACAATCCGGTACGCCACGGCTTGGCCGAACGCCCTGAAGATTGGCCATTTCAAGGTGTGATGAACGAAAGCGAATAAGAAATACTAGAACGAAATCCTCGGACTCGATTCCTGGTGAACCCTGGATGATTCCCGGGCGCCGCAAGCGGCGCACCCTCCGATCGATGGGTATTACGACGTTGTCTTGATGAGAGCGGCTGCCGAAGCCTATGGGAATGGGACTGCTTGCTTGGAAAAGTCGTCTTCAATATGACTACCCTACCAAAAAAAATTCCCCGCCGGGCAAGCGCCAGACGGGGAATTAGGGCAGCGTTAGCTAAATAAAAATCGGTTTAGAAGAACCACTCAACCTGGGTACCAAACAACCAGCCGTCATTGGATTTGGCGCTAGCGTATGGTGCGGTCGAGACTCCGCCGGTGTTGCCACCTTCCCCAATGGAAGTGGTAGCGCCTCGCAGAGAGTCGCTCCAGATGGCGTAGGTTGCGAAGACGCGCAGCTCCGGACGAGTGAAATATCCACCTTTCGGTTTGATGGTCGGCGCGATAGTGAATACTCCCATCGATCCGCTCCGTCCATAAGCAGTGGTCCCTTGAAAACCGCGGACGTTGTCCTGATAGCTCCCGAAGGCTTGACCTTGGATCGCGATGTTATCGGCAATCCAGTAGTAGGGCCTAATGCCAGCCTCGTATAAGTTACGCGTGCCGGGAGCTTCCCTGAACGATGTGCCCAGGCCTTGATTGCCGAACGTGCGATAGCCGGCCGAGTCCTGCTGCCAGAATCCCCAGATGCCAAGCGAGAAACAGGGGTTAGGATTCCAGACAAAGAATCCACCAGCCCGATATCGACGTTGCTTTTGGATCGCGTTGCCGGCGTCAACCACGGTTCCAGTCGGGGTTAAAGGATTCTTGGCGAGAAAAGCGGATTCGAATCCTGTGACTGTGCCTAAGTCGGTACCCGCACTGAAGTTGGTCGCTCCGAAACCGAACAACGCGTACACTTCCAGGTAGCTCTTAGCGCCGATCGCACTGAGATCGACGTGATAAACCGCGCCACCGCCGAGGCCCCATGCATCGGAAGTGTGAACCGGGTTAGCCAATTTGATCACATTGCCTTCTCCATCGTAGCCTTGGGTGAACGTGGTGCCCTTCTCGTAATTGGCTATACCGACCAGCATGATTTTGCCGAAACCGACATCGATATCCTTCAAGCGGACATCAAGGCTGTGCTTGTAGAACGTGCCGGTGGCCGTAGAAAACAGCGAGTCATCCAAGCCGCCGAGATAAGCAATCCAAAGTTTGCCGATACCGACATCGATGTTTTTCACTCCGGCTCCGTACCCGGACATATCCAGGTAGAAGTAATCCATCGGATCGATATTGAAACGATCGTAGAAGCGTTCCCCAGCCCAGAAGGTGATCTCCGGGGCGCCCTTGAACACGTTACTCATTTCGAGGAACGCCTCGCGCAAGACGAAACGGAAGTCGTTGCCGGCTTCTTCCACGCCGGTCGAAGGCGCCACGGTAAACGTGTTGCGGTTTTGCAGATAGACGATGGCCGGCGTGAATCGCCATGGAGACATCCATTACGTCTGGGTTGTCGCCTAGCATGTGAGCCTGTTTCCAGGTCAACTCCATGTAGGTATCGTTTTCGTTGCCGAGACGTGGACGACCACCTTCATTGTCTGGCGGTTCAAAGTTGAAGTTACCACCGCCGCCGTTGCCATTAGCTTGGACACCGACACGAGCGTAAGCGGTAAAGCTGAAATTCCGGGTCAAAGACTTGAGGAACGATTCATCGAACGCAGGGCCTTTGCCCTCGTACTGTTTACCGTCAGCGTCGGTAAGAACATGCGTGTTCAGGATAGAGCCGGAATCGGCTTTCGATTTGAGCGATTGGACTTCGGCCTCCATGGACGAGATGCGGTCTTCATACTGTTTTTGCATCTTTTCCATTTGGGCCTGGCTTTGCTGCTGCATCTTTTCTATCTGGGCCTTCAGTGCAGCGACATCGCTTGAGTCCGAGTTTTGAGCGTGGAGCAATGCGGGGGCAGAAAACATTAAACTCGCGGCTAACGATGCTTTAAGTCCCCGCCGGAGGGGAGAACTAACGGGAAAACACATTTTATCTTCCTTGATGATATTGGGTTACTTCTTTGGTCTGTAAGCGTAATAAGAAACGCGCGAAAAGGGGTATCCCAAAAACAGACTAGTCAGTCAAGAAAGATTTCGGAGGAGATTAACCCAAGGATGATGCAGGATCCCTGACCGGTAGGGCGAAACAGCCTAGCCGGACGCGGTTTTACCCGTGCCGACAGGCTGTGAGCCGCAACGCTGATTTGGCTCACGCGCCTGAATTAGCTATCGCTCACAGGACTGAACCGCTCTACCGGTCGTCCGGGTTTGCGCCTTGGCACGGCGAAAATTTATTTGAGCCGGAAAGTCCTGAGCGGCTCACGCGGAGCGTTCGCCCTACCGATCAGGGGCGCTGTTCCAGCGTTGGTAGGGCGAAAATTTATTTGAGCCGGGAACCCCTGAGCGGCTCACGCAAAAGCGTTCGCCCTACCGATCAGGGGTGTCGATCCAGCGTCGGTAGGGCGAAAATTTATTTGAGCCGGGAACCCCTGAGCGGCTCACGCAAAGCGTTCGCCCTACCGATCAGGGGCGTTGTTCCAGCGTTGGTAGGGCGAAAATTTATTTGAGCCGGGAACCCCTGAGCGGCTCACGCAAAAGCGTTCGCCCATCCGCCTCCGCTCGCTATGGCGAGACAGGCCCGATCAGGAGTGTCGATCCAGCGTTGGTAAGGCGAAAATTTATTTGAGCCGGGGAACCGCTGAGCGGCTCATGCGAAAGCATTCGCCCTACCGATCACAGCGGGTGCGTAGCCGGGGAACGGCATCCTACCGAAAAAAATTCCCCGTCCGGCGCTAACCGGACGGGGAATAACAAACCAACCTGGCTTACAGTCCTGCCGGACTGTTTTGCCCTACCGAACTATAGCTTAGAAATACCACTCAACCTGGGTACCAAACAACCAGCCGTCGTTCGAATGGTTGTTGACATATGGTCCCACGGAAGTGCCCGGGATGTTCGCATTGTTCGCGGCATTCTTGAAGGAATCGCTCCAAACCGCGTAGGTCGCGAAGACGCGCAGTTCCGGACGGGTGAAATATCCACCCTTCGGCTTGATGGTCGGAGCAATGGTGAATACACCCATATTTCCGCCGCGGCCGAAGGAAGTCGTGCCGGACCCGCCACGGTTGTTGTCTGACCAAGCACCCCAGGCTTGACCTTGGATCGCGATATTGTCGGCGATCCAGAAGACGGGACGAATACCATACTCGATCAAGTTGCGATTTCCCGAAACGATCTTGGTCTTGCCGTTGGCGTCAACTCCAATCGTTTGAAATCCCTGATTATTCAGGTTCCAGAAACCCCACAGGCACATTGAGAAGTACGAGGTCGGATTCCAGACAAACTGGCCACCGGCGCGGTACTGCAACTGATTATTGATGGGGTCGCCAACGTTAATTATTTGTCCTGGGGCTGCCGGATGAAGCGCCAAGAAACTGGTCTCAGCTCCGGTAACTGCGCCTACATCGGTGCCGACATTCGAGAAGGTGGTCGCTCCCCGACCGAACAAGGCCCATAATTGGAGGAAGCTCTTGTTGCAGAAGTCGTACTGATAAACGAACCCGCCACCAATGCCATACGCGTCACCAAACCGAGTCGGGTTTCTCAAGTTGAACACATTGCCTTCGCTATCATAAGCTTTCGTAAAGGTTGTGCCCTTCTCGAAGTTAGCCAGGAAAACGAGCATCAACTTACCGAAGCCGCCCAGTTGGATGTCTTTCAGACGAGCATCGATCCCGTGCTTGTAGAGAGTACCGATTGATGTGGAGAGCTGAGAGTTGTCCTGACTAGCAATGTAAGCAATCGAGAATTTGCCGATACCAACATCGATGTTTTTCACACCGGCTCCGTACCCGGAGTCATCCAGGTAGAAGTAATCGTTCGCATCCACGTTGAAACGGTCATAGAAGCGCTCGCCACCCCAGAAGGTGATCTCGGGCGCGCCCTTGAAGACGTTTGCCATCTCCAGGAAAGCTTCACGCAAAACGAACCGGAAATCGTTGCCGGCTTCCTGTACTCCGCTATTCGGTGCCACGGTGAACGAGTTGCGGGTCGTCTGGTAGACGATAGCCGGAGTGAACGTCATGGAGACATCCATTACATCTGGATTGTCACCCAACATGTGGGCCTGTTTCCAGGTCAACTCCATGTAGACGTCGTTTTCGTTGCCGAGACGGGGACGACCGCCATCGCTATCTGGAATGTTAAAGCTGAAGTTACCGCCACCGCCATTGCCGTTAACTTGGACACCGGCACGGACGTAAGCCGTAAAGCTGAAATTTCGGGTCAGCGACTTGAGGAACGATTCGTCTAGGACAGGGCCTTTGCCTTCGTACTGTTTGCCGTCCGCATCGGTCAGAACGTGCGTGTTCAGAATCGATCCGGAATCCGCCTTAGATTCGAGCGACTGCATCTTGGATTCCATCGCCGTGATGCGGTCCTCGTATTGTTTCTGCATCTTATCCATCTGGGCCTTTAATGCAGTGACATCGCCTGAGTCCGAGTTCTGGGCGTAAATCGCTCCAGAGGCAAGCAGCGCCAAACTCGCAACTAGCGCTGCTCTGAGACCCAGCAGTCGGGGAAAACTAGCCGGAAAACACATGTTTTTCTTTTTTACACTCCTTGATTGAGGGGGGTTAATTGTAGAAGGGCGTCGTTAGGAGTACCTAAAGAGCGAATTATCTGTCGAGCGAAAATGATAAAAAAATCAAACATTTCGCACGATTTCTTGTCCGGAACGGCTTTCCGGGGAGAAAATGCCCAAAATTGCCCATCCCGGAAGAAATGGTCGATAGCCGATAGCCAAGAAGCGCCGAGCGGTCTGTTGGAGGGGAGGGATCGCGTCCCCGCGATCCGGTTCTTTTCGGCGCACGAGGACATGCGCCCTCCCTGTCAGGGATGTGGAACGAGTTTTCTCAGTCCCTGCATGCCATGTCATCTGGGAAAGGTAGCGTAGCCTGATGCTCCGCCTCAGGAGATTGGCACGCCTTGGGTTCCTGAGGCGGAGCATCAGGCTACGCCACCTTTTCGAGATTGACTATTGGCTAACGGATTCGAGGGTATCCTGCCGCCAACTGGGGGTGGTATCTATGACAGATCAATCGTTTTCGAATCCGCTGAGGGAGGGGCTGGTTTCGCGAGCCGCTCCCGAGCCTTGCACGATCGTTATTTTTGGGGCTACCGGCGACTTGACGCATCGTAAGCTGGTTCCGGCCCTGTACAATTTAGCTGCCGACGGCGATCTGCCGCCGGGGCTAGCTGTAGTGGGTTTCGCTCGCCGGGATAAGACAGACGAGGTGTTTCGCCAAGAGCTAAGCGAAGCGGCTCACAAATATTCACGACAAAAGATCAACGAAGATCTCTGGAAAAACTTTGCCAATTCGATCTTCTATCATCGGAGCGAATTCGGCGATCCCGATGGCTATCGACGGCTGAAGGAACGCCTGGAACAGATCGATCAGGAGCGGGGAACGAGGGGCAACCGCATTTTTTATCTGTCCGCTGGTCCCGACCAATTCGAGCCTATTTTGACCCAACTGGAAGCCACGGGATTGAACAAAAGCCCTAACAGCGGCTGGGCTCGGGTCATCGTGGAAAAGCCATTCGGCATTGATTTGCAAAGTGCGCAGACTTTAAACACGGCGGTGCGGAACGGTTTCGCGGAGGCTGACACTTTCCGAATAGATCATTATCTGGGAAAAGAAACCGCGCAGAACATCATGGTGTTGCGCTTTGCTAACGCCATTTTTGAGCACCTCTGGAATCAGCGTTATATCGACCACATACAGATCACCGCGAGCGAGCAACTCGGTGTAGAGAATCGAGCCGGTTATTACGAAGGAGCTGGGGCGCTTCGGGATATGGTGCAGAATCATCTGCTTCAGCTGCTTTGTTTGATTGCGATGGAGCCGCCAACGGACCTGAGCGCCGATGCGATCCGAGACGAAAAGGTTAAAGTGCTTCGTTCGCTGCGCCGGATTCGCGGGAAAGAGATAGCCCGGACTGTGGTTCGGGGTCAATACGCTGCAGGTTCGATCAACGGTCAATCGGTGCCCGGGTATCGCGACGAAAAGAATGTTCGCCCGGAATCACTCACCGAGACCTTTGTGGCACTTCGGATCTTGATCGATAATTGGCGCTGGGCCGACGTTCCTTTTTACGTACGGGTCGGAAAACGTCTACCCAAGGCTGGCACTGAGATCGGCATCCACTTTAAGAACGCGCCTGGAGTATTGTTCAATCGAGGTCAAACGGGGGTCCGGGACGGTTCGCAAAATGTGCTCGTCATCCGGATTCAACCGGATGAGGGAGTGTCGTTGCGGATGCAATCGAAGGTCCCGGGTGCGAGTGTTCGGGTTCAGCCGGTCAAGATGGATTTTCATTACGGCACATCATTTGGGACCGCGAGCCCGGAGGCTTACGAACGGCTGTTGTTAGATGCTATGGCTGGGGATGCGACGCTCTTTGCCCGACGCGACGAGGTGGAAGAAGCGTGGCGATTCGTAGATGAGATCGAGGAACAATGGCACCGGGATGAGAAAGAGTCTCCCCTGTCGTTTTATTCGGCCGGAAGCTGGGGACCGGCCGAAGCCGAAGCGCTGATTGAGAACGATGGCCGAGCGTGGAGGAGGCTCTGAAAGAAATAGCCGATAGTCGATAGCCAATAGCCGATAACTGGTGACGTCTTGGATCGGTAAGCGGTTCAGAGCGCCGAAGGCGTGATTCAGGATAGCCTGGGGTGAAGCCCTAGGAATGAGCGGTCCAGAGCGCCAAAGGCGTGATTCAGGATAGCCTCTAGGGTGAAGCCCTAGGAATAAGGCCACAAGAAAACATTCAGCGCTGAAAGCGCGTGACAATAACCAGACGGATGAGTGCGAACGTCGAACCTATAACCTCCAACCTCTCCCGCGGAATGCCGATTGAGGTAGCTAAGATCAATCGGAGTCTGACCCAACTTTGGGAGCAGGAAAGCGAAGAGCTGTCGAAGGCTTCGCTGGTGAACTTTGCGGTTTACAGCGAGGCTTCGGATGCGCTGAGTTTCAATACGCAGTTGATGGCGGAGGTGACGCGCCAACACGCGTGTCGCGTTATCTTGTTAGCGGCCAATCCGTCAGCGCAAAAGCAGCGCGTCCAAGCTTGGATCAGCGCGCATTGCCACGTCACGGGCGCTGGCACTCGTCAAGTCTGCAGCGAACAGATCGCGTTTCTGATCGAGGGCGGTGGTCCAGAGGTGATGCGAAGCATTCTCTTTAGCCACTTGGATTCGGATCTTCCGTTGTATCTGTGGTGGCAAGGGCAGTTTAGCGGAGGACTCGATGAGCAGCTTTGGAGTTGGGTCGACCGCTTCTTTTTCGACAGTCACTCCTGGCGCGAGCCGGCCCGGCAAATGCGGATTTTGCACGACTCGGTCGGCGGCGCACGGTCACGCTGCGTGCTTTGTGATCTCAACTGGCGGCGGCTTATTTACTTGCGCCTGGCCGTCGCTCAAACCTTTGATCATCCATGGGCTGCGGCGAAAATGGGATCGATCACCGAGGTCGAAATCGTTCATGATCCGGAATACTGGACCACGGCGATTCTTTTAGTTAGCTGGGTAGCGAACCAGCTCGGCTGGCAGTTGGATCGGAAAGAGGATTTTACTTACAGCTTTTCTGTTCCGAAGAGTGGACAGGTTGTCCGAGTGAATCTCAGGGCTGTACCAGGTCATTGGGTCAGCCGGATCCGGTTCTCTTTTGGCGAGAGTTTTTTTGATGTGTCGTGGAATGGCAATTTTTTGGAAAACACATTGTCCAAACATCCCGAAATGAAACAGCTCTTGCCGGCCGGAGGCACGTCGCTCGCCGGACTCCTGAAAGAAGAGTTGGTCCGGGGCGGCGAACATCTCACCTATCTGCGTGCGTTGAATCTGGCGGAGAAGCTGTGGGAGTAGTTGGGGGCGTGTCGATAGCCGATAGCCGATAGCAAATTGCAAGTTGCAAATTGCATGCTCGTCGTCCTTGGGACGAATACGCGCGCGGGTTTATTTCCGGGAATAGGCCATGATAAAGCGACACACCCGCTCCTTGGCTCCGATACCTCGATTCGCGCTCGATCATTCCCGGGCGTCGCAAGCGACGCCCCTCCGACTCATGGGCATTCCGCAACCGGCGGTAGTGGCTTAGCTATCTGCTATCTGCTATCTGCTATCTGCTATCTGCTATCTGCTATCTGCTATCTGCCATCTGCCATCTGCTTGGGCTGTTCCCGTTTGACCGTTCTCGGCTATTGGCTATTGGCTATTGGCTATCGCTTCCTCCCCCTAAGAAATGAAAACTGTTACCGCACTTAAAACCGCCGACTCCAATCTCCGAGGACTTGTTGATGCTGCTCTAGAGCAAAGCGGGGGGCTGTTGCGGCTGGCACCGTGCTGGGTTCCAAGATCGTTCCTACAGCCCGGGCGTCGTCTGAAGCTTCATCCCGATGATGTTTACGCCTACGGTCTCGACCGTGGCGGCATCGACGAGCGGTGGTTTGCCTCTACCACACCCGCTGCAAACGACAATCGGACTCCGGACGAAGGTTTGAGTTACTGCGTGTTTGGAAATAATCGTTTCACTTTGGCAGCGGCCATCCAGGAATGTGGCGAGCAACTCATCGGAGAAGCTATCTGGGCGAAATATCATCGCTGGCCGGTATACTCCAAATTCTTTGACAACATGGGGCCGATTCCTCATCACATGCACCAATCGGCGGCGCATGCCAAGCTGGTCGGACAGGAGGGAAAGCCGGAGAGTTATTATTTTCCGCCACAGCACAATACAGTCGGAAACAATTTCCCGTACACGTTTATGGGGTTAGAGCCGGGTACTACCAAAGAACAGGTGAAAGACTGCCTGGCGAATTGGAATCGCGGAGACAACGGTATTCTCGATCTCTCAAAAGCGTATCGGCTCAAACCAGGCTCTGGCTGGTTGATTGGTCCCGGTCTGCTGCATGCTCCCGGCTCGTTGGTGACCTACGAACCGCAATGGGGTTCCGACGTGTTTTCGATGTTCCAGTCGTTGGTCGAAGGACGCGAGGTTCCGCGTTCGCTTTTGGTGAAGGATATTCCGGTCGACAAACATTTCGATCTCGATTTCATCATCAGCGAGCTTGACTGGGAAGCGAACGTCGATCCGAACTTTAAGGATAATCATTACCTGGAGCCGGTACCGGTCGCCGATACCGGTTCTGAAGGATATGTCGATCGCTGGATAGTTTATGGAGAGATCGGCGGGGAGCAGCTCTTTACCGCTAAGGAACTCACAATTGAGCCGGGCGTGAAACGTACGATCAAGGACAACGGCGCTTACGGTCTGGTCGTGGTGCAAGGTCGCGGGACGATGAACCGGCTGACGCTGGATTGTCCCAAGCTGATCCGGTTCGTTGAGATGACAGAGGACGAAGTGTTTTGCACGGAGTCAGCCGCGCGTGCCGGTGTAACATTTGAAAACACCAGCGCGGTCGAGGATTTGGTTGTGTTGCGCTATTTCGGACCCGAAGCGAATCCGAATGCTCCCAAGATCGGTGATCGGTGATCGGTGATCGGTGATCAGGGATCAGTGATTCGCGATTGGTGATCGGTGATCGGGCCAGGGGTCGGTACGCCGAAGGCGTTATAGGACTCAGCCCGGGGTGGAGGCTTTGCGCAACCCCGGGTAACCCAAAAAAATGCGTCCGCTCTGAAAGAGCGTAAGACCGTCTGGCAAAACGGCGCTCATCACCGGCTCCTGACCACCGACTAACATCCCATCGGCGACAATCGGTGGCGGCATTTGCAGATTGTTGCTGCCGTCACCCGGCACCTCAACAGTCAGGAGTGACGAGGCGTTCTGTCACCCGGTATTTCCAGCTTGTTTGTTGGTCACGTCGTTCATTAATCCGATAATATTCGACGCCGTGGTCAAGCTCCGGGATTTCGCGTTCGGTGATGACGGCCGTTGGGTAGAGATTTCTTGCGCTCTTTCGGAGCGGACCCGCATTTTTGGGGTTACCCCGGGGTTGCGCAAAGCCTCCACCCCGGGCTGAGTCCTTTAACGCCTTCGGCGTACCGACCCGTGACGCGATGATCGATGACCAATCATCGTGCGTGACCGTCGGGGGACCGAGTTTCCTAGGGCTTCGCCCTTGCTGTTCATCTGAATGCAGGTTGGAGGCTATCTTTAGATTTTCTGGAAACCGGAATCGGTCAGCCGAAATTTTTTGAAATCGATTCCGAGTTTCCGCGTATTTTGGTAGGCAAAGCTTCGGATGCCTTCGACACCACCACCACCGGGTACATCGACTGAATTCGGATTTTTTAATGCGTCCCTGTAACAGACTGCCAACAGCTTGAAGTATTCGGAATAATACTGTTTGGTCGCGTCGGGGACTGTCTTGGACCCAAATTTGCTCAGCAAGAGTTCATTTATCTTCTGACGGATTTGTCGAATGCCCGCGGGATGAGCCGAAGCACTCTGATTGTTGACAATTTCCCACATGACAATCAGGAAGCCGGCGTACGAATCGGATGAATCGCGGCTGGAAAAACCGTACCTGGAGAATCGTTCATCGAAACGCTTCTCGGTGCCGCTATCGGCGAGTTCCTTCTGGGCGAACACCTTGAGCTTCGGGTATTTCGCGGGGATTGATGAAATAAAATTGAGGTGCACCTTGTTTGTGACGGCTGCGGAGGAGCGATAGTTGAAAAAGCTGCTCAGAGTTTGGTTGGAGTGCTCTGGGACACCGCTACCCGTATGGGTCTTGCCTCCCTTTCGGCTCTTTTCTTCCTTCACTCCCTTTTGGCCCTGAGGTGGGTTTTCGCTAACCGTGGCGGGGCCTTCTGAGCTCAGGTGCGCCGCTATGTTATCAACGTAGAATTGGTTAAGCGCATCATCGGTTGAGTCGGCCAGAGCGCTGCCGAGTGACATGGAGGCCATGAAGGCCACCAAAGAAAGAGACGAGTAACGGGTGTTTATCATCCGGATAGGTGGTTTTGCGGGCTGATAATCCAATTTGTCGTGGGGTTGTGGAAGCCTAAAAGGAAGGGGAGTTGAACGGTGATGGGCGCGAAATGCAGACAAGAGGCCATTAATGTACCGGAAAGATGGAATCGTGATCCTGTGGTGAGACCGATGATTGGTAGGGCGAAACGGACTCCGCAGGGGGAGGGCGCATGTCCTCGTGCGCCGCGGATCGCGAGGAGGCGATCCCTCCCCGACTTCGCCCTACCGACTCTCGGTGTTTCCGCCCGTTTTGCGGTTTTCGGAATGAATTTCTTCGAGCACCTTCAGCGTTTCCGCGACATTTCGATCGACCGTATACTGTTGAGCGCGCGCCACGCAGGCGGTCCGAATATCTTCTCGTTGGCTGAGCGAGGTCCAGTGCTGGATCGCGTTAGCCAGCGCCGACACGTCGTCCGGACGGTCTAGGATTTCTCCATGCACACCCGACTCGATAATCTCCGAAAAACCGTTGCTGGTTGTCGTAACGACCGGCACCCCGACCGACAGCGCTTCCAGACATGCGTTAGAGAAGGGATCATAGATCGTCGGCAGGACGAAGAGATCGGCAGCAACATATAAAGAATGCATATCTTCTACCGCTCCAAGGAAGCGAACGTTGCTCGGCGTGAAAGCCGGTTTTTTTCCTTCTCCGGCCACGAGAAATTTGATGCGTCGATTCTTCAGGCTTCGCACCGCTTCGATAGCGAAACGCAGGCCTTTACGTTCCCAACCCGAGCCAGCGAAAAGAATGCCGATATCCAGCTCACTTAATCCCGCATCGTACCGAAGGTCCCAACGAGTTCCAGGCTTCTTTTTGAAATGCACGTCGGCAATACCGTTGTAGATGACCGAGATCTGATCCTCCGGATATCCAAACTCAGTGACAATTTCATTTTTGACGAGCTTGGAATTGGTAATGACTCGGCGAGCTGCGCGCTGACCCAGCAAACTCTGTTCAAGCTCCAGAATCTTGTTGTGTTTCCCATTCGACAAACGGAGCGATTTCTTCCAGCTCGGTTGGAACGCTTGTCGTCTTTCCAACCAAACGCGATGCACGCCGTCACCCGCCCGATAACAGTCGCATGACTCGATTCTTTCCAGGCTGAATAGAATTTCCACACTGTGGCGAACTGCTTGTACCGCTTTGCTGAAGGCCAGCGGATCGGACCCTTTCAATCGGACCAGTTTGCCATAGGGCAGCTCGGCGCCGGGCCAATCCTCGGTAGCGAAAAGCGTCAACTGGTGGCCGGCATCTGCCAAGCCGCGTCCTAAACGTTTTAAATAGCTTTCGGCACCGCCTGCGCGCGAGAAACCGCGTCGTACTAAGCCAATCTTCATGAACTTGCTATACGCACCGAGTTTTAGCTCACTGGTCTTAGGAGTTCAAGGAGTTCCAGGAAAGAGGAGAAGGAACTCTGGAGTTCGGAAGTTCAGGAAACAGGAATACGGAAAGCGGAAACGATTCCTCCGCGCCGGTCTTCTGGAATGTCAGACCGTGAACATCACAAGATCTGACGTGGTCCGAAGGCTCCATGGCGGAGCGACCAGCGCCAAACTGTGTCAGATAGGCAAGTCGCGCAGCGTATTCCATTCTGGTATTCCGGTTCCGTATTCTCTATTCCGTGCTCTTGTACTGCTTTATGCCGAACCAAGAGATGCCAACGCGGGTGTTGTATGCTACTTCCGCCCGCATTGGTGGGTTTGGTCTTGATGCCGTGGCGTTGGAGACATTACGCGGAATCCAGGACCAGCTCGGCCTGGCGATCTCTTTCGGAGTCAAAACGACGGAATTTGATCGGAACCGAATGAAGACACTCCGGTTTCATTCGGTCCGGCTGCTATCGAATCTAGAGAGAAAATATTACTATGCCGCGAAAAAGAGAGCGGTTGACGCGGTCGCTGCCCGACAGCTGAAGACCGGCCGATTCGATCTTTTTCATGGCTGGTCTGGCGAAGCACTGAACTCGCTGCGCGTCGCCAAGGCGCTCGGCATTCCTTCCGTATTGGAGGTGCCGACCTGGCACCGGCAGAAAGGAAAAGTTCTACCCCTGAAAACGGCTCAAGAATTAGCAATGGAGTCGGCGCCGATACCGCAACGTTGGCTTAACCGGCTATTGGTCAGCCGGCAAGAAAGCTTGGAAGAATATGCAAACGCTGATCTATTATTAGTTCTTTCTGAGAAAGCAGCGGAGACTTTCCGCATCTTGGGTACTCCTGACCAAAAGCTCTTTCGTATGTCCCGCGGTGTCGACGTCGAACGCTTCCGGCCCGGTGAACCGCCCTCTGTTTTTCGCGCCTTATTTGTCGGAGCGCTGATTAGGCGCAAAGGAATCCCCCTTTTGTTGGAAGCTTGGAAGCGTCTCGATCTGAAAGACGCGGAACTTTGGCTAGCCGGCCATCCGCACGTCGAGATCAAGCCCGTCCTGGAAAATCTTCCAAGAAACGTGAAGCTGCTTGGTTTCGTGAAAGACATTGCAGAGGTATATCGGGCCTGTTCGGTGCACATCTTTCCGTCGGAACTGGAAGGGAGCGCGAAATCAATCTATGAGGCCGCAGCTTGCGGGTTGGCTCAAATTACGACTCGTGAATCAGGAGACGTTGTTATCGACGGCGAGGACGGGCTGATCATTCCGCCAAACGATGTTTCAGCGCTCTGCCAAGCTATTCTTACGCTTTACCGAAATGCTGAACTGGTTCGGAAATTTGGGGCAAACGGCCGACAGCGAGTAGTGGAGTCTTTCACCTGGGAGCATTTTCGGCTTCGCCTGCGGGAAGCTTACCGCATGGCCATGCATTGCCATTTGCCGCGCCTGGTACAATGAAGTCCATCCTCGCGGTTCAACTCAAGCGGCTTGGTGATTTGATTTTGACCACTCCGGCATTAATTGCGCTTCGCCAAACAATGCCCGATGCAAGAATCACACTCCTGATCGATGACTATTCCAAAGAGCTCGCGCCGGCGCTCTCCATGGTGGACGAGATCTGGACCTACGATCGCAGGCGTTCGTTACCGACCTGGCTTAGGCTGCTGGTTCGGGAATACGATTTTTGTCTCGATTTCACTGGGAACGATCGATCCTCCCTCGTCGCTTTTTTTTCGAAAGCCGCGGAGCGAGTGAGTTTCAGCTTTGTGGCACGTCGCCGGCATCGTGCCTGGATCTATACTGACCTTGTCTCATCCTCTGTGCGCGATCTTCACACCGTTGATCATTACCTGGATTTGAGCCGATTTGTCGGTTTTTCCGGTCCGGCTCCTTCGCCAGCACTCGATCTGCCTGACGATGTCGCCAGAGCCGTGCCGGAGATCTTGCGTGAAATCGGTCTGAAGACGCCCTATTTCGTCGTACACCCCGGTACCGCCAGGAGTGAAAAATATTGGGCGGCAGAGCGCTGGGCGGAAGTGATCCGCTACGTTTGCGATCGAAAGCATCTTGCCTGTTTGTTCACAGGTGGTAGCGATCGGGCTGAGATTGAACATATCCGGGCGATTCGGAACAAAGTGGGAGAAGGCTATCCAATCTTCAATCTGGCCGGCCAGATACCGTTTTTGGTGGCCGCAGCGGTGATCCGCCAATCGCGTCTCTTCCTCGGCGTGGATACCGCCGCCGCTCATGTGGCGTCCGTATTCGGTCGACCCGAACTGGTATTATTTGGGCCGACCAATCCCTTCCATTGGCACCCGCGTCAGCCGCTTGGATGTGTTCTTCGCAGCGGGAGCGACGCTCTGTATTGCCCGGTCGATCCTCGAGAAGCGGGCCGGCCCATGAGCGATTTGTCGACCCAAACCGTAATCAATGCTATGGAAGGCCTCTTAAGTCGTATGGGAGAAGCGTCGAAGGGCTCGGTTTCGGGTGCTACGATCGGCTAGATGACATTTATCCCTACGCTGCACAGGTTCCATGAGTAAGACGAGATTTTCGATTCGAGATACGCTTCACGCTGGAATTACACCGTATCGCAACCTGTACCCTTTTCTCCGGCCGTACCTCCCGCAGTTTATTCTGGCGCTTCTCTGTGGAGGATTATTTGCCGCTGCCACGGTGTGCGTACCTGTAGTGATTAAGACTGTCAGCGCTCACGCTTTTTCTCCGTCAAGCGATCAGGTTGGGATGACGGGGAATACGAACTCCGACGATGTGAGGAACGCGATTCTGTTTTGCTCGGTGATTCCGTTTATCTTCATCGTGCGCAGCGCCTTTGATTTTCTGAATTCCTATTTGATGGCTTGGGTGAGTTTACGGGTCCTGACCGATATTCGGTCAAAACTGTATTCGCATATCCTGACGCAATCCCTCGATTTCTTTAATCGAGAACGCGCAGGAAATCTGATGTCACGTGTGGTCAACGATACGCGGCAGGCGCAGATAGCCCTGACGAACATCAGTAGCGATATTATCAAGCAGCCGATAGTCATCGTCGGTGCGCTAGGAAGTATGCTTTGGCTGGATTGGAAGTTTTCCCTGGCGAGCCTTGTGCTCGTGCCGGTCTGCCTGGTCCCGATCCTGGCATTTGGCAAGCGAGTAAAGAAACAGGGCAAGCTTGAGGAGCAGCGGGTCGGCGCGATGATGACCATTTTGCAGGAGAGTTTTGCCGGAATTAGAGTTATCAAAGCGTTTGCTCGGGAACCGCGCGAGTCCGGGAATTTTCGCGATATGAGCGAACAAAATTTTCGTGACGGGATCCGGGTCCGCAAAGCAATTGAGCTAGTGAGCCCATCGGTCGAGGCGGTCAGTGCCGTGGGTGTTGGGTTTGCGCTTTTTTATGTTTGGTACACCCACTTGAGTGTCGCCCAATTGATTGCGCTGCTCGGCTGTATTTTTTTCTTGTACGACCCGGTAAAGAAGCTGAGCCGGATTCATTTAGTCCTCCAGCAATGCTTCGTTTCGACGACTAATATCTTTGAGATCCTTCACCAAAAGCCGACCATTCAGGATCGTCCCGGATCGATCGCCATTAATTCGTCTCGTGGCGATATCCGGCTAGACAACGTCACTTTTTGCTATCGCCCCGAATTGCCGCCGGCTGTCGTTAATCTGAATCTCCATGTTCCGCCCGGAAGATATTTTGCATTGGTTGGCTCGAGCGGGGCGGGTAAGAGCACGATACTTTCGTTGCTCCTGCGATTTTATGAACCCAACGCAGGGGCGGTGCTTTTGGACGGACGCGATACGCGTACGATCACGCAGGAATCGCTGCGCAGCCAAATCGGAATAGTCACGCAGGATACCTTCCTTTTTCATGACAGCATCCTGAACAATATCCGTTACGGGCGACTCGATGCGACGGAGGAAGAAGTGATTGCCGCAGCCAAGAATGCTTTCGCCCACGATTTCATCACGCAGCAACCGAACGGTTACTACACGGTAATTGGCGATAAAGGTTGTTTGCTCTCAGGAGGTCAGCAGCAGCGAGTCTCCATCGCGCGCGCCTTGCTGAAGAACGCGCCCGTATTGCTCTTAGACGAGGCGATGTCGGCACTCGATTCGGAAGCGGAGCGTGAGATTCAAGCGGCGTTGGAACGGCTTTCCGAGGGCCGGACGGTTATCGCGATCGCGCATCGCTTGTCCACCGTATTGAAGGCGGACCAGATCGTGGTGATGGAGCAAGGTCAGGTGCGAGAGATCGGAACCCATCGCGAACTTTTGAATTCCTCGAATCTTTATCGCCGGCTGTACGACTTGCAATTCAACGTGCAGGCAGAGGAATTAGCGGGAGTGGGGTAAGTGCGTATCGGCGTGAGTGCGTAGCGGGGTAACGGCGAGAGTCATGGAGTCATGGAGTCACGGAGTGATGGAGTAATGGAGTAATGGAGTAATGGAGTAATGGAGTAATGGCGCGCGGGTTGAGGGCGTACTCGGGAAGTGGCCGACGGACAGATCGAGCTTTGCTCGGCGCATAGCCGATAGCGCCGACTTGTCCGCCGAAGCATTCGTTGCAATGACCACTGCGTGCGGAAGCTCTGCGGAGGCGGAAGGCGTGTCTCAAGATAGCCTAGAGGGTGAAGCCCTAGGAACCAGACCCCCAAAAGCGAGCACGCACTGAAGGTGCGTCTCAATTTAGCCTAGTCCCAGACATATCGTTCATCGAACGCCACACGGTAGCGTTTTAGAAACAGCCGAAATTCCTCTTCGAAAGTCATTTTCCGGTGATGCTCTTCTTGCTTCTCTATATAAGACACCACAGAAGCAACGTTGGACTGACTTACGGAGAATACGCCATATCCGCGCTGCCAACTAAAGCTGCAGAGCCCTTGTGTCTTCAACCATTTTGAGGACGACGCCTTCAAATGCTCCAGGACGCTAGAAACGGACTGCGTCTTGGCCAGTTGGCAGAGAATATGCACATGGTCCGCGACCCCGCCAACGATCAGGGCTGGGCATTGGAGATCTTTCAACACCGCAGCTAAATAGGCGTGCGCTCTTTGCCGTAGATCTTTGTCGACAAAGAGCGGCTCTCGATTCTTGGTCGAGAAGATCAAATGAACCAAAAGGTTTGCCAGGGATTGCGGCACATAATTACAACATCATATATATGTGTTGTTGTCACGCGCTTTCAGCGCTGATCGCTTGTTTTTCCGGGTTCCTAGGGCTTCGCCCTAGGCTATCTTGAAACACGCCTTCGGCGCTAGCGGCTTCCGCCGAGCAAAGCACTCCACGCCGATCACGGCCGACACTCCATCACTCCATGACTCCACGACTCCGTCACTCCGTCACGCCTCCGCTCCCAGCTCCCAAACCGTCTTGCCTGCCACGATGGTGCGGACCGCTCGACCTTTGAACTCTTTACCGTCAAAGGGCGTGTTTCTCGATCGAGAGAGCGAGTTCTCTTTCCGATAAACCCATTCCAGATTGGGATCGATCAGTGTGATATCGGCGTCAGCTCCCGGGTGGAGCGCTCCTTTACGCAGGCGCAACAAATGTGCAGGATTGACGGTGTACATGGCGATCAGCTGATCAAGCGAGATCGCTTTCTCGCGGTGCAGGAGAATGGTTAGGAACACCGCAAGTTCTGTTTCCAATCCTAGGATACCGAAAGGAGCCTGATCGAATTCCACTTCTTTTTCAAAGGTGGCGTGCGGCGCGTGATCGCTCGCCAGGATGGTGATGGTTCCTTCGGCAACTCCTTCAATCAGGGCGTCGATATCCTCCTGGGCACGCAGAGGAGGGTTCATTTTGTAATTGGTGTCAAACGAGCTGATAGACTTATCGGTCAACGCAATGTGATGAGGACAAAGTTCGCCGGTGATCGCTACGCCGCGCCCACGCGCGTTGCGAAGAAGCCGGACACTGCCCGCCGAACTAAGATGCTGGCAATGAATCCGAGTGCCGCAGAGTTCCGCCAACAGGATATTGCGCATCACCATGATTTCTTCGCCGGCTCGAGGCCAGCCTGGTAATCCCAAGATCGTACTCCAATGGCCCTCGTGCATTACGCCGTTTCCCACCAGGTGATAATCTTGACAGTGATCGAGCACGGCGAGGTCGAACATCCGGGCATACTCGACCGCACGCCGCATCAACTCGTGGTTCTGCACACAATGGCCGTCGTCCGTGATGGCTACGATGCCGGCCTGCACCATTGATCCGATGGGAGCCATTTCTTCGCCGGCCAGGTTTCGGGTGATCGCTCCGGTGGTAAACACGTTGATGTCGGCGGTCTCCCTCGCTCGATCCAGAATCCAGCCCACACCGCTTGGATCATCGGTTGGCGGTGCTGTATTCGGCATGCAGACGCACGGAAGTAAATCCGCCTGCTGCGGCTGCCTGACTTCCGGAAGCGATGGTTTCTTTGTGCGTCTGTCCCGGTTCCCGAAAATGCACGTGCATGTCGATCAAGCCGGGAGCGACGACTAAGCCCTTGGCCGAAATAACTGGCGCACCTTCAGGCGGTGAAGTTGCTGATATTTTTCCATTAACGACGTACAAATCGGCGACTTCATTCCGACCTGTCGCGGGATCGATTATCTTCCCGCCCTGAATGATTAGGTTACTCATCGGATTTTGCGGCCGGCCGTAGAACAGAGGTAAAGAACAGCCATCCGGACCGCTAGTCCGTTCGTCACCTGAGCCAGAATCACGCTCCGGGTTCCGTCGGCCAGGTCGCTGTCGATCTCTACGCCTCGATTAATCGGCCCGGGGTGCATGATTAAGCAGCTCGGCTTCAACTTTTCGGCGCGCGCCTTCGTTAGCCCAAAGAAGCGGATGTATTCGTTCAAGCTGGGGAAATATTCCTTGCGTTGGCGCTCAACTTGAATGCGCAGAAGGTTAATCACGTCAGCGCTTTCCAGGACGTCATCCAACCGGCGAACAACGCTCACTCCGATTGATTCAAAGCTGCGGGGCACCAAGGTACTCGGCCCGACCAGTGTGACATGCGCTCCCAATTTCTTGAGCGCCCAGATGTTCGAACGCGCTACTCGACTAAACAGAATATCACCGACAATCGCTACATTCAGCCCGGAGATGCTTCCCATTCGCTCTCGGATTGTGAATACGTCGAGTAGAGCTTGGGTGGGATGCTCGTGTGCGCCATCGCCGGCGTTTATCACGCTCGCTTCCAATCGGTCAGCCAGGAATTTTGGGGCACCCGCCGAACTATGACGTAGCACGATGATGTCCGCATGCAGCGCCTGCAAATTCAAGGCGGTGTCTTTCAACGTCTCGCCTTTCTGCAGGCTAGAGGTTGTGGCAGAAATGTTAACAACGTCGGCGCTGAGCCGAAAGGCGGCCAGCTCAAATGAAGTTCTGGTGCGAGTACTCGGTTCGACGAAAAAATTGACCAACGTCTTTCCCCGCAGCGCAGGAACCTTTTTTATGTCCCGAGAGCCGACCGTTTTAAAAGCAGCCGCTGAATCGAGGATGTGTTCCAGTTCCCAGATTTCCAGTTCTCGAATACTAATCAGATCCTTTCGGGACCAGTTCCGGGCCTGGCTCTTTTCACTCGCGGGAGGGGAGCTTTTCATGGTTTTTCAACGTGGACCGAGTCGGTTTGGGCATCGGTCTCCATTAGCCGCACTTTTACCAACTCAGACCGGCCGGTAGGCAAATTCTTACCCACGTAATCGGGTCGGATCGGCAATTCGCGATGACCGCGATCGACCAAGACGGCTAGCTGAATGCGGGCGGGACGACCGAAGGAACTGATTGCGTCCATGGCCGCGCGGCAGGTTCGTCCGGTAAAAAGCACATCATCGACTAACACGACGGTGAGGCCCTCGAGGTGCAGAGGGAGACGAGTTTCGTGGACATCCGGGAGACGGGCTCGGAGGCCAAGATCGTCGCGATGCATCGAGATGTCGATCACGCCGGTCTCCGGGCGAACACCTTCGATTTGCCCAAGTTGATCGGCTAAACGTTCCGCCAACGCTCCGCCCCGAAGGGGAATCCCAGCTAAGACGAGTTTCCCCGTTTCGGGATTGTGCTCGAGAATTTCATGCGCTATCCGCCGCAACGCGCGAGCGATTGCTTCTTCATCCAGGATTAGGACAGAACTCGACATAAGTAACCTTAGCAACCTCTCTGGATTGCTTTAAAGGCTTCAGAAAACTAGTGCACTATATCAGATACATCGCGAGGGCGCTCACGATATAGCTGATATAGCGCACGAGATTATCCGCCTTTGGCAGAACGTTGACGCTTTTCGCGCCAGGCGGAGCGATATTTCACGATCCAATCGAGCAATGCTCGTTCAAATCCGATATCGTACCCAACCTTTTCGCTCTCGATCCATTTATGGCGAAGGATTTCTTCCCTCTCAGCCAAGAACTCCTTATACAAAGCAGAATTCTTAACCAGTTCCGTAGCGTCATCCTTCGGGGGTTCCATTTTCTGACCGTTGAGTGTGTCGGTAAGTGAATTCCGGAGTCAATGCGAAAGTCGATAATCCGGTTTAACTGATTTCGAGCTACTAAGAAGTTTCGATTTGCTGTCGCAGAAGATCGACCATAGCCAGGAACACGCTGGCGATGGGGCCCTTTGGTTTCTCGAGTACGACTGGGACTCCGCGATCTCCGGCTTCGCGGGTCTGCAAATCGATGGGAATTTGGCCAAGTAGCGGAACCCGGAGGCGATTGGCTTCGCGAACACCACCCCCGGAACCAAAGATATCGAAACGCTGACCGTCACTTGGTGAAACAAAATAGCTCATGTTTTCGACGAGACCGAGTACTGGAACATTCACTTTCGCAAACATTGCGCTCGCCTTTCGCGCATCGATCAGGGCTACCTCTTGAGGCGTTGTGACGATCACCGCGCCGGAAAGAGCTACGGTCTGAACGATAGTCAGCTGGATGTCGCCGGTTCCTGGGGGCAAATCGAGCACGAGGTAATCAAGACCGGACCAATCGACCTGACGCAAGAACTGCTGGGTAGCCCGAGTGACCATGGGACCGCGCAGGATCGCTGGTGAAGTGTCATCCAAAAGCGAGCCCATGGACATCAATTTGATGCCGTAGCGCTCGATGGGGATGATAACGTTTTCGGAGGTCGCCATCGGTTGTTCATGCGCGGCTCCGAACATGAGGGAGATGCTCGGACCGTAAATGTCGCAATCGCAAAGCCCCGTTCGCTGTCCAGTTAAGCTCAGCGCAGCAGCTAGATTCGCTGCTACGGTGGATTTGCCGACTCCGCCTTTTCCGCTGGCGATGGCAACGACGTATTTTACGCCTGCGATTGAGGTGGCGCCGGCCTGAGCTGGCCCAGCGACTTCCGGTGGATTGGTGATGTCGATGACCACCTCGGTCGAACTGATGCCAGGTGTCTCCCGAAGAATGCCTTCCGTATCCCGCTTCAGGGTCTCCGGGATACTTGGGTTGGTGGTGGCGATCTCCAACCGAACAAAGACGTCGGTTCCAGATATCTTTACCTCTTTCACGAGTCCGAAACTCACGATGTCTCGGCTGTAGCCGGGAAATTTCACCGCTTTCAGACGTTCCAGAACTAAATTTTCAGTGGGATCAGACATGCGTAGACAATTCGCAACATTCGCACAACCGGATCAGCCGGGCAGTCAACGAACCGTAGAATGAAAGAAAGTCAATGCAGGAGCCGGTTGTTGGTCGATTGGTGCGGTGAGCAGTAAGCGGGGAGCCGGATACGCCGACCTGTCCGACGAAGCCCTTCTGTGACGGTCGAACCATAGTAGCTAATGGTTGGCGAAGTCGGAAGGCGTTGGAGGACTCAGCCCAAGGGTGGAGGCTTTGCGTAACCCTGGGTAACCCCAAAAAAGCGCGTCCGCTCTCATAAGGAACATGGTGGAGTTTAGCGTGGAGTTCACAGCGGAGATCGGTCTCAGGTAGCGATAGGAGTCAGTTGGTAGCCCATCTGGCGGGCAGCAGAGGAGAGTCGTTTGAGACGTCGGGTCTGATTGGCCTTTTCGTAAGCAGCAAAGATGGTCAGATCAAAGGGGACTCGATGAACGATGAGGTGCCAGAGGATTCTGGCTAATTGGTGGGCCATGGCGGTGATAGCCTTGGGAGCACCTAGTTTGGCGCGCAAGCGTCGGTATTTGTCTCCCAGGTAGCTCTTATCATGGTGCAAGGAAGAGGCAGCCATGCGCAATGCCTGTCGAACCCGATTTTGGCTGCGACGGGTCGCTCGGCGAAGCACTTTGCTAGCGCTGGTCTCGTTATCCGGACACAGACAGAGCCAGGAACTAAAGTGGTGTGCGCTCTTGAAAGCACCCAGGTCATTACCTAGCTCGGTCATCAGGGTAATACCGGTGAGAACGCTGATGCTTGGGATAGCGGTCAGATCAACGCCAAAGAAGCGAGAGAGTTCTTCTCGCCAAGGCCCCGGGGGTTCATTCTTGCTGGTTTTCCTGCGCGGTTTGCTGGGCCGGGCAACGGGATGAGAGCCGGCTGCTTGCGTGCTCAAGCGCACGGTCTTGATCGGCTTGGCCAGAGTAGTACAGGCTTCCAATTGGCGGGTGTATTCCAGCAGCTGTTGATCACATTTTTGGATTTGGTGTTGAGCCTGCTTCCAATTTTCCCAGGCCACTTTTAAAACAAAGAGGTGTTCGCTGCGCCAATCGCCCTCCAAGGCTTTGACGATGGTTTGTTGGGAAGCTTTGATTCGGTGATCGCGATGCTTGGCCAATTGGTGTGGGTCTCGCTCACCCTCTAAAATGGCCTCGATGATCGCCAGCCCCGTCATGCCCGTCAGATCGTCGATGACGTGGTGGAGCTTAATATTCATTTGATCCAAGGCCGCCTGCATATGCTGGAGATGCTGAGCAGCCTGGGTGAGCAGATTTTGCCGATAGCGGTAAATGCTCCGCGCGGCACAGATGGCTTGATCGGGCCGATAAGAAGCCCGCAATAGACCCACGCTGTGGAGGTACTGCAACCATTGACAGTCGCCCACGTCACTTTTGCGACCCGGTACATTTTTGACATGCCGGGCGTTGACTAAACAGACCTTCAGTCCGGCATCGGCCAGAAGCTGATAGAGTGGAATCCAGTAAACACCGGTCGATTCCATTGCTACGGTACGAATCCCGCAATCTCGCAGCCACTGGACAATGGCCTTGAGCTCCTGAGTAAATGCACCAAATCTTCTGATTGGCTTCTCGCTACGATCAGGCGCTACAGCAACCCAGATTTCATTGGCTCCTACATCAATGCCAGCCGCATCGGGCTCTGGCTCGTGTAACGGTTTTGGCGCTTCGGACTTGGTTTTTGTCTTCTCGTGTTGTTTCATTCTCTCGTTGATTAGCCAACGAAGGAGGCTTGGCTCAGACGGCGAAAGATCGAGACATTCTCATAAACGGGGTCTTGCAAGCACCACAGTGCTTTCCAGCCACCAGTGAAAAAATCGTAGCGTCTGATTCCATGCTGAAAGGCGGGTTTAGTTACTGCTAAACACCACTGGGCAAGCGGATTACTTGCCAAGCCTCCTCGTTGCATCCCTCCTCTTAGCGAAGGAAGACTCCACTACGCCACTAAATGAATGTTCCTACGGTGAAAAACACCCGCGCAGCCGGGTTGAAGCTGCTGAAAGAGCGCAAGAAATCTTCTACCCAACGGCCGCCATCACCGAACGCAAAAATCTCGGAGCTTGATCACGCCGTCGAATATTATCGGATGAATGAACGACGTGACCAGGAAACCAGCTGGGAATGCCGGGTAACAGAAAGCTTCGTCACTCGTCACTGTTGAGGTGCTTGGTGACGGCGGTAGCAATCTGCAAAGGCTGCCACCGATTGTCGCGGATGGGATGGCTAGTCGGTAGTCAGGAGCCGGTGATGAGGGCCCTTCTGCAGATAGTCTTACGCTCTTTCAGAGCGGACGCATTTTTTGGGGCTACCCGGGGTTGCGCAAAGCCTCCACCCCGGGCTGAGTCCTCCAACGCCTTCCGACTCCGCCAACCATTAGCTACTATGGTTCGACCATCACAGAAGGGCTTCGTCGGACAGGTCGGCGTATCTGGCGTATCCGACTCCTGGCATTCGGCTCCCCTTGATCAATCCCACCATTGGGATCAATTACTGATCCCAATGTCTGACGCCCGAAAAATCGACTCTCCGGCAAACTCGACCAAGTCGATTCAAGCTCAACCCAGCTCGGGCAAGAAGACAACAATTCTCCCGCCATTGATTCGAAAGAACGGCTTCATTCTCGGGCTGTTTGGCGTCGTGATTTTAGCATTCCTTTTTCCCCAACCCGGAGCACGGAACGGCTGGTTGCATCCCGAACTGATCAGCAATTTTGGGATCGCCCTGATCCTGTTCCTACAAGGACTCTCCATGCCGCTGGAGAAAGTGAGACGCGGTGCGGGGAATTGGCGTCTACACGTCATTATTCAGGCTTTTACTTTCATCATTTTTCCGATCGTGGGTCTCGGATTCCAAATGCTATTGCCCCATATCTGGCGGGACGAACCAGAAGCGATCAAGCAAGGCTTTCTTTACCTTTGCGTGCTGCCTTCCACGGTGTCCACCTCCGTCGTGCTTACTTCAGTTGCCGGAGGGAACACTGCGGCAGCGATCCTCAATGCGGCGTTTTCAAACATCGTGGGAGTGATACTCACTCCGTTACTGGTGAGCTTCTTGATGCAGGCTACCGGCCACACCGGGCCGATCGGACCGCTCTTAATGCAAATCACGATGTTAACGCTGTTGCCTTTTGCGGCAGGGGCTATTCTTCGCCATTTTGTTCAGCATTGGGTCGATGCGAATAAGCGTTGGATCAACCCGATCAGTAACGCTGTCATTCTTTTCATCGTCTACACCGCTTTTTGTAATTCCGTGACCGAGAAAATCTGGGACAAATACGGCGTTGCTCTTACGGTGGAAGTGCTCCTCACGGTCATCTTTCTATTTGGGACCGTTTCGCTGCTGATCTTTCTCGCTTCCCGGGTCGCAAAACTGAACCGGGAAGACGCGATCGCGGCGTACTTTTGCTCGGTCAAGAAGACGCTAGCGATGGGTGTACCGCTCGCGATGCTCATATTCGGTACTAGAGCTGACCTCAGCCTGATTCTGTTGCCCATCATGTTTTATCACCCGTTCCAACTTTTCGTGAACGGATTGTTGGCGAATCGTTGGGCGAAGGAGAGGGGTGGGGTGGCTGCGTGATTGGTGGCTGGTGGTTGGGGAGCGGTGATTGGTGATTGGGGAGCGGTGAGAAGTGAGCAGTAAGCAGGGAGCCGGGATACGCCGAAGGCGTTAAAGGACTCAGCCCGGGGTGGAGGCTTTGCGCAACCCCGGGTGACCCCAAAAATGCGCGTCCGCTCTGAAAGAGCGCAAGAAAATCCCCTGGCAGAACGGCGCTCACTACCGGCTCCATCGAGGAGATGAACGCCCCTCTAGATCGCCCTACTCAGCGGTTTCTACGGATTGTTGCTGCCGTCACGAAGCTCCATAGAAGACTTCTTGCGCTCTTTCAGCAGCTTCAACCCGGCTGCGCGGGTGTTTTTCACCGTAGGAACATTCATTTAGTGGCGTAGTGGAGTCTTCCTTCGCTAAGAGGAGGGATGCAACGAGGAGGCTTGGCAAGTAATCCGCTTGCCCAGTGGTGTTTAGCAGTAACTAAACCCGCCTTTCAGCATGGAATCAGACGCTACGATTTTTTCACTGGTGGCTGGAAAGCACTGTGGTGCTTGCAAGACCCCGTTTATGAGAATGTCTCGATCTTTCGCCGTCTGAGCCAAGCCTCCTTCGTTGGCTAATCAACGAGAGAATGAAACAACACGAGAAGACAAAAACCAAGTCCGAAGCGCCAAAACCGTTACACGAGCCAGAGCCCGATGCGGCTGGCATTGATGTAGGAGCCAATGAAATCTGGGTTGCTGTAGCGCCTGATCGTAGCGAGAAGCCAATCAGAAGATTTGGTGCATTTACTCAGGAGCTCAAGGCCATTGTCCAGTGGCTGCGAGATTGCGGGATTCGTACCGTAGCAATGGAATCGACCGGTGTTTACTGGATTCCACTCTATCAGCTTCTGGCCGATGCCGGACTGAAGGTCTGTTTAGTCAACGCCCGGCATGTCAAAAATGTACCGGGTCGCAAAAGTGACGTGGGCGACTGTCAATGGTTGCAGTACCTCCACAGCGTGGGTCTATTGCGGGCTTCTTATCGGCCCGATCAAGCCATCTGTGCCGCGCGGAGCATTTACCGCTATCGGCAAAATCTGCTCACCCAGGCTGCTCAGCATCTCCAGCATATGCAGGCGGCCTTGGATCAAATGAATATTAAGCTCCACCACGTCATCGACGATCTGACGGGCATGACGGGGCTGGCGATCATCGAGGCCATTTTAGAGGGTGAGCGAGACCCACACCAATTGGCCAAGCATCGCGATCACCGAATCAAAGCTTCCCAACAAACCATCGTCAAAGCCTTGGAGGGCGATTGGCGCAGCGAACACCTCTTTGTTTTAAAAGTGGCCTGGGAAAATTGGAAGCAGGCTCAACACCAAATCCAAAAATGTGATCAACAGCTGCTGGAATACACCCGCCAATTGGAAGCCTGTACTACTCTGGCCAAGCCGATCAAGACCGTGCGCTTGAGCACGCAAGCAGCCGGCTCTCATCCCGTTGCCCGGCCCAGCAAACCGCGCAGGAAAACCAGCAAGAATGAACCCCCGGGGCCTTGGCGAGAAGAACTCTCTCGCTTCTTTGGCGTTGATCTGACCGCTATCCCAAGCATCAGCGTTCTCACCGGTATTACCCTGATGACCGAGCTAGGTAATGACCTGGGTGCTTTCAAGAGCGCACACCACTTTAGTTCCTGGCTCTGTCTGTGTCCGGATAACGAGACCAGCGCTAGCAAAGTGCTTCGCCGAGCGACCCGTCGCAGCCAAAATCGGGTTCGACAGGCATTGCGCATGGCTGCCTCTTCCTTGCACCATGATAAGAGCTACCTGGGAGACAAATACCGACGCTTGCGCGCCAAACTAGGTGCTCCCAAGGCTATCACCGCCATGGCCCACCAATTAGCCAGAATCCTCTGGCACCTCATCGTTCATCGAGTCCCCTTTGATCTGACCATCTTTGCTGCTTACGAAAAGGCCAATCAGACCCGACGTCTCAAACGACTCTCCTCTGCTGCCCGCCAGATGGGCTACCAACTGACTCCTATCGCTACCTGAGACCGATCTCCGCTGTGAACTCCACGCTAAACTCCACCATGTTCCTTATGAGAGCGGACGCGTTGGTTTGTGCTACCCGGGGTTACGCAAAGCCTCCACCCCGGGCTGAGTCCTTTAACGCCTTCGGCGTACCTGGCGTATCCGACCTCTGGCATCGGCTCTCTCTCGCCTCCCGCTGACTGCTCACTGCTCACCAAAATCACCGATTAGTGGAAATCATGCGAGTCGGAGATATCTAAGGCGAGCGCGGGGAGCCGTTCAATAGTCTTTGCTCGGACATGAATAACACCGGCGTGCACCTGCAGAATCCCTTCGATCACGAGAAACGATTCCTGAGTAATTACGAGCCGATATTTTTCGAATAATTGAGGGGTTACAATGGAGTTGCTGATCCCGGTCTCGTCCTCCAGGCTGATGAAAACAAACCCTTTGGCCGTACCGGGCCGTTGCCGGCAAATCACCTGACCACCTATTCGGATCTGGCTACCATTCGGCGCTTGAGGTAGATCGATGCTCCTCCAAATATCGTTTGGCAACTGCGACCGCAGATAACCGAGCGGATGAGGACCAACGGTTAGCTTCATCGTCTCAAAATCGGAGGTCAATCTTTCGATCGGTTCCATCGGAGGCAGAGGTGCGATGGTTTCCGAGTCCGGAGTAAACAATTCATCTTGATAAAACTCTTCTTCTACCGACCAGAGCGCCTGACGACGATGCGTAGTCAATGGATTTAACGCTCCGGCTTTAGCCAGAACCCGAAGCTCATCGCGAGCAAAATGAGTGCGTGTCCGAAAATCGAGCAAATCAGCAAATGGGCGGCGATCACGTTCTTCGATCATTTTTGCTACAGCAGTTTTTTGAATCCCCTGGGTTAGACAGAATCCGAGACGGATCGTCTGATCCGATTCCACGGTGCAAAGCCAGTCGGAGTGGACCATCGAAACGGGTAATACCCGAACCTGATGGCGTTGTGCATCTTTGATCAAAGTGGCGGAAGAATAAAAACCCATCGGCTGGTTGTTGAGCAAGCCAACGTAAAACTCCGCCGGGCGATGTACCTTCAGCCAGGAGCTGGCATAGGCGATCAAGGCAAAACTGATGGCATGCGATTCCGGAAAGCCGTAAAGGGCGAATGAGGTAATGGCAGCTACAATTTCCTCAGTTACTTTCGGATTGACCTGATTGGCCGCTAACGCCGTGCGCAATTTTTTTTCGACGCGTTGCATACGTTCTTGGGAACGATGATAACTCAAGGCGCGCCTGAGCTCTTCGGCTTCGGTTCCGGAAAAGTTAGCCATGACCATCGCGATTTTGAGCATCTGCTCCTGAAACAGCGGGACACCCAAAGTGCGTTCTAGAACCGGCTTCAATCGATCATCTAAATAACTGATCGGTTCCGAACCTTCGCGACGGGCCAGATAAGGGTGCATGAGACGCCCTTGAATGGGTCCAGGGCGGATGATGGCCACCTCGATCACCAGATCGTAAAACTCGCGCGGTTTCATCCGAGGCAGCGTGGCCATCTGGGCTCGGCTTTCGACCTGGAACACGCCAATTGTATCAGCGGCGCAAAGCATATCGTAGGTCTTTGGATCATCCTTGGGCAATTGAGCCAGATCGACCGGTCGGCCACGCTGCGCACAAATTTCGATCGCGTCTTGTAATGCTGCCATCATGCCCAATCCCAGGAAATCGACTTTGACGATACCCAGGTCTTCGCAATCATCTTTATCCCACTGGATAACGGTGCGCCCTGGCATCGTCGCGTTCTCCAACGGAACGACCGAGTCGAGCTGACCTTCGCAGATCACCATTCCGCCAGAATGTTGGCCTAAGTGCCGCGGCAGTCCTTGCATCGCGTGATAGACCTCCAGAAAAGCGTTCAAGCGAGGGTGATCGATAGGAAGCCCTGCTTGGCGCAATTGATCATGGGCGGATAAGGTATGTGGAAAATCTCCATGCGTGTGCAATCGAGAAAACCGGTCCATGACGTCCTCTGGCAAATTAAGCGCCTTGCCGGTCTCGCGCATCGCGCTGCGACCACGAAAGTTAATGACATTGGCTGTCATGGCAGCTCCGAGACGTCCATAACGTTGATAAATTTCCTGGATGACTTTTTCCCGACGCTCGCCGCTGGGAAGATCGAGATCGATATCAGGCCAGCCTTTGCGTCCTTCGGTGAGAAAGCGCTCGAACAAGAGCTTTCCGCCTACCGGATCTACCGCAGTAATTCCTAAGCTATAACAGACAGCACTGTTGGCAGCACTACCGCGTCCCTGCACCATGATATCCGAGCGACCACAAAAATTAATGATATCCCAAACAATCAAGAAATAACCGGGAAAGCCGAGTTTATGAATGAGGGCTAGTTCCCGTTCAATCTGATCACGTACTGGTAGAGTGATGTTGCCGTAACGATTACGGGCTCCTTCCCAAACGACAGCTTCCAAGTAGCTATCCATCGTTTCTCCTGGTGGAACGGGAAAACGTGGGAATTGATATCCAAGATTCTCCAAGGTGAAATCGATGTCGGTCGCAATGGCCGCGCTATTGGCTACTGCCTGTGGCAAATCAGCAAAGAGCTTGCGCATGGTTTTCGCAGCTTTCAGCTGGCGTTCCGCGTTTGGTTCGAGGACGCGACCAGCGTGATCGAGATCTGTGTGGTGGCGAGCACAAGTAAAAACATCCAATACGGTGCGGCGATCAGGGGTGGCGTACAGAACTCCATTAGTGGCAACCAGTTTAAGCTGATGTTTCTGGGCCAGAAGAATGAGTTGCTGCTCAATCCATGGTTCTTCTCGACGATGATGCCGTTGAACTTCGACAAACAAACTGCCAAAGCAGCGTTTTAACTCGGCCAATCGCTCATCTGCTTGAGTCGGATTCCCGTCTCGCAATGCTCGTTGAAGCGGTCCTTCTTCGTCCCCGGTCAAACAGAGAAGACCATCGGTGAACTCTGCTAGTTCGTTCCAGCCGATTGAGCTCTCATTTTTTGGGGAACGTAGTTTTGCTCGGGAAAGCAAGCGACAAAGATTCTGGTATCCATTCCGGGACTGCACAATGACCGGAAGTACCGAGCCATCCTCCATCGTTAATTCGCAACCGATGAGCGAACGAATTTTAGATTCTTGTGCTGCAGCGTGAAAGCGAGGTGCTCCAAAAACGCCATCTCGATCGCATAAAGCAACGGCCGGTAATTCGAGATCAGCCGCTTGATAAGCCAGTTGTTCCGGTGAAGAACTCCCACGCAAAAAGCTGAAAGCGCTGCGGGCATGAAGTTCGACGTAGGGAGTCATAGGAAGGAGACTGTTCTTTACCCCAAAGGGGCAGGAGGACTTAGCCCGGGTTTTAACCCCGGGGCGGTTCAATCAAACGAGGCGCCCTGTAAGGGGCGCAAGCTCATGCGGTTCAATCCACACAAGATAATGTCGCCAAATCGCAGACCGTGTTTTTTCAGAAATCTCCAAAACTGTCTTCTAACACCCTTTCAGGGTGATGCGGTGGGTGGATTCTTACCTGGGGTTAAAACCCCAGGCTGAGTCCTGTAGCCCCCTTCGGGGCAAAGAACCAGCGCGGGTAAGGCGAAACCCGACTTCGCCAACTTGTCGCGCCGCAGGCTTGGCGAAGGCGGAAGCCTACGTCGCGGCCCAGCTCCGTGATGTTCCTCAAACGCACGGCTAGGGCGCGCCAAAGCGCAGCGACGGCGGCACGCCGTTGAGCGACAGCGAGATGAGGCGTGTGAGCCAAACCATGGGAGCAAAAGGCTCACAGTCCGGCGGTCGGCCCGATGTCTATGATACGTGGTGTTTGCCGGACTGTTTCGCCCTACCCGCGATGGGTAGAGAATCACCAAGAGCTGATCACTATTCACAAATCGGTAACCTGCCAACCCATAGCTTATAACCTGTTCAATCGTAAACGCCAACGACCACCCACCTTCCTGCGTTCAAGGCCAACCGATAAAGACCGCCATCTTCTAGCTCTACGTCCCATTCTTGCACATCCCAGCGTTCGACGTTCCACCAATTTCCTGAAGTGCGCCACGGACCACGAGCTACACTCACCGGACCTGTCACCGCGTGACCGCAGATCCAAGTAGGTTTACCTCTAGCCAATTGCACTTCGATCGGGAGCGCTGGCCGGTAACGACGTAGCGGTACGCCGATCCTTAAATGTTTGTCCTCGGATCGGCCTGTCTCGGACCAATCGAAGGTCGGCATACGTAATCGAACACTGTCCGGTTTATGCGTATTCAATTTTTCCGGAATGCCGACCTGGTCGTTTCCGAGCAGGGCGGCTAAACGGGCTAGCGTTTGGAAAAACCGATTAGGATCTTTGAGACCACTCTGAAAAAGATCGAATTGATTTTGTCCTGGATTGCTTGGGATAGCCTCGAGCTCAAGTCCCACAATGGGTGCGCTAGTTTGAACAGTGTCAAGATATTGCGATGCGATCCGGAATAAGGTTTCCACGTCCCGGGTTGGTGCGGGGATCTGTAAGCTTCGCCCAATTTTCTCGCCATCTTCCAGCACAAGCGTTAACCGGATTTCGGCAATGAACCGATAGACCGCAGCGATTCGCAGAGAAAGCCGTTCGAGAAACCGCCGGAGCATAAACAACAACGGTTCCAAAGTTTCCAAGCGATGTTCCAGATCGACGGTTTCAATAAAAGTTTCTGGCGGTTGGGTTTGTTTTAGTACGTTCTTCGATCTGCCGGCTGCTCGGTCCCATAACGATAATCCTTCCAGTCCCAAACGTTGGCCGATCTCTTCCCGAGGCAATCGGGTAAGTGCACCCAAGGATCGAATGCCCCAATTTCGTAAAATATCAAAAAGGTAAGGAGAGGGATTAAGCGATTCTAAAGGGAGCGATTGGAGTAAGTTACTTTCCTTGGTCACCTGGAGAAATGGGTTGGCAATTTTAGCGGCTTGCCAGGCTATTTCCGGATTTAGACCGACACCAAGCTGGGCGACAAAACCAAGGGAGCGCCATTGGGCTAAGAGTTCACGGGCCCACCATTCCTGTTTGTTGCCTTTCCGGCCTTGCAGATCGAGGGTGCAGACCCCGGCAGCCGTATTCTCGATGTAGGGAGAGTAACGGTAACAAAGTTGCAGAAGAGCCGATTGTTGTTGGTGTTCCAATTCGGTAGCGGGCGCAAAAAGTTGAAGCTCTGATGTTCGGGCCAGAGCCAAACTTGTGGTGGCTCCGATCTCCACCCCTGCGGTGGCTGCTGCAGGGTTTATTTCAATAATTCGTACACCTTCCGGATCAAGTAGAGCAGCGGGTTTCTCCTCCTCGACTTTGGCGTTGCCCGAGAGTGGACAGTCGAGCATTGATTGCTCGATCGAGAGTTCTAATTGGTTGCTCGCTTTGACCAATTCCGGCAGAGCATTCAGTCGCTTTTGTCGAGCGCACTGTAGACGATAATAAGGCGTGTAAATGACAGCAAATAGGCGGGTTTTAAGCGCTGGCATAATTGGTCTCCACCAAAGTTTTGCGGTATAAAAATTCGATTGGTCGAGAATCGGAAACGACGGAAGAAATCTCGGAAAGATCCCTCATGCGCAGATGCTCGTTGATCTGCAGCGCAACATAGGAGCTACCGGAAATATAGTAGCGGGTCAGGAGTAGCAGGGTAGCGCGAGTTTCTTCAACCACCCGTTGCAGACGGTACCAGGTGGTTGCGGGAATTTTTCTGAGTTCCTGAGGACCATTTTGTTTTAAATCGAGAATGGTAAGGGTAAAATTGCCGTCCCGGATCAGAAGATCAGCTGCTCTGGTTGCTTGAGTGGCATTCTGGCAACGCAACCACAGCAAAAAGGGAGTTTCAGCGAGCGGCTCGAAACTGTTTTTCCCGTCTATCAGCGCAACGAACCGGCGCTGCATCGTTTGGATGATGTCGTGCAATAAAAGGGCGCTGCCTCCACTAGGGTGAGGAACAACTAATTGAGCAACGGCACCCCTTCGTAACCCGCCCCCGAGCGAATGATCTAAGGCGGTCACCCCAGTCGACAAAAACGTAGATGATGGGAGAGTTCCTTGAGGGAAACGTTCAGCCAGAATTTTCCGGAGTTCGATGATTTTATCGGCAGGCGGCATTGTGTTCATATGAACACTTATAAAAGCCGTGACAATTTTCAACTAAAAAAGAATCCAGAATTCAGAATCTGGAAGAGAAGGGCGGAGATACCCAGCATCGCGATAGCCTTGGGTAATCGCCGCAAACGGCTCAAGCCAATCCGGCGCCTGCCGTATTAGGCTTTCGCCCTACCGAAGCTGCCTCATCTCCCCGAGGAAGATGGCCACTGATTCGCGGTAGGCTGCCCCAGATCAGGAAAGTAGGGACTCGGCTTCCCTTCGTACTTTGGGTAGACAAATTTAGCCGCTGGGCTGGTAGTGCGGGTCACGCCATGAATCGGATTGCAACCAGCTTTGGCGGCCAGCAGTAACGATTCCTTTAAGAGCAAAGAACCGAAACCGCGATTCCGATACTCACTGCTGATACAAGGCCCAGAAGAAAGATGATTTTCCGCCTCCGCCTCAATGTTGACCAAGGAAGCTGCAATCACCCGGTTGCCATGGGTGACCACCAAACAGTCGATGTCGCGATGATTGGCAAACCTCTCTTCGAATTCCTGATTGAGTCGCGGGATTAAGGCGGCGACCACGTCGTTCCAGCACGCGTCTTGAGCGAAACAGCTCTTAATAACGGCCCAAGTCTGCGATTTTTCGGAACGAGCGGCTCGGCGGATCGAATATGGTTCTTCGATGATATAACTGGTTTGCGGCAAGAATTTTGCCTCCCATGTGAACCGAAGCCAGCCCACTGATTTCATTAGCCAGTTATACTCTCCAAATCCTTGGTGGACGCAAGCTTGGATCGACTGCTGACTGGTCTTAAAGCTCGCCGAAACCTGTCCTCCGGCGCGCAGCTATACGAGTCGCAGACTTGCGACACCAGAGAATGAAGCTCCGGCAAATGTCGTTTTGGCTCTCTTAGAAAAAAATCGGATCACTTCGTACCTCTTTTTTAAAAAGTATTTTGAAACCCGGAAGGATCAACAAAGACCAACCTTAAAGAGTCCGATCTGGATCATCTTTGATACACACCCACCAGACGCAGGCGAGGAGAGCTGAGCCAAGAAAGAGGAACATACCCAAGGTGAGCATAGCTCATGGTGATGCCGGAATTAATGCATCGAGTCAAAGGGAATTTAACGACTTGCGAAAAATTCAGAGCTGTACTTGAAAAAAATCGGACATTACTTGGCGGTAGACATCGCGCTTGAAAGGCGGAACCCAAGAAATCTGGTACTCATCCGGCCAGATCCAGCGAATCGAACGAAACTCAGGGTCCGGGGTATACGGTGAGGGTTCGGGGTGGGAAGGGAGCAGATCGACTAAAAAGTAGTTTTGTTCCTGGCCATCGAAACCTTCTTTTTTGCGACCGGGTGCGAAGAGATAACGATAGGGTCCTCGCCGGTCGGTTATGCGATAGGAATCAGGCGGCAAGCCAACCTCTTCCTGGAGTTCCCTTTGCAATGCTTCTTCGGGAGTTTCCGACATCTGAATTCCTCCCTGAGGGAATTGCCAGCAGCCGGCTCGGTCGGCTCTTTCGCCGATGAGAATACGTCCATCAGGGCGACGGAGGATGGCGCCGACATTAGGTCGAAATTTTGCGTTCTGCATGCCGGTTCATCAATGTCGCAACATATCGAGGAAACTCTTAACGGCGTCTTTGGCCTGATCTTTGAGCTCTTTGCCGACGCTCTCCTGCACCGCGTTCGCAATGCGTTTCGAAAGGTCTTCTTTTGGATTTTGCGGTGTGCCGGTCAACTGCATCGGCGCCCAATACAGACCATCTCGTTGCTCCGTAAATACCTTTTGCTGCACGCCCGGCAGGCAATTCAAAATAGCCGTCGAAAGGCCGATGGACAATGTTGCGTTGATCTGGCCGGAGTTGATGGTCCCGCTTCCCTCAATCTTTACCTGATCCTGGTATTTCGCGATCAGGTGGGAAAATTCGATGTGTTGATCGCGATAGACTACTTGAGTATCAACCGAGTCAAGGGCCCAATCATTCAATCCCGAGGTCTTAACCAGCGAACGGATCTTGCCAAGCAAAAGAGACCAGTCAAATCGCAATTGGTCGATGTGCAACGATCCAGTAAAAGTTCCGTCATTCTCTCGCTGTATCGTGCCGGCGTAGTCGGCCGTTCCGGACGCGTTGCCGCTCAAGTGCAACTCCTCCGAGTAGAAGTTGTTGATCGGCAGTCCACTGAATTCCGCATGAAGTCGGGAAGTCTGGTCCTGGTATAGTGCGACAAAGCCATTGAGTGAAATCGTCCCGCCGTTTTGTCCGAAAAGTTTAGCTTGGGTGATGGTCACCCCCTTCGACCCAGCGGATGCCGAGAGCGTATCGAGTGTCAGCGGAAGGAGCCCGGTCTGCTGCGTTTTTCCGCCCGATGCCGAAAGGTCCCAGGAATCTTCGCCGCGCCGCGTGGCGATGATCCGCGTCCCAAGCAGCTCACCCGATCCACTCTGACTAGCTGACCAATGCAGATTTGCCTGATTAATCGCTACGCGGTCGATTCGGAAATCGAACGTAAAAAGGTGAGGGAGGTTTATCCCCGAACCAGAACTAGCTGACCTCTTTTGCACCACGGGTTCGGTCGCCGGTTTTCCCAGATAGACATTCGCTTTTTCAACGCTGACCTCGTCAAAATCCCAGGTCCGCGCAAAAAGCATTGGCCAATTCAAATGAGCGGAAATGTTGGTTGCGTCCAGCGAGTTCACCCGGTTTTTCGGTCGTCCCGTCCCAGAATAGCCGGGAAAGGAGAAAATAGGACCATTCCAGGTAACCGGTTCAAGTTTACCGTCTAGGCGCAAAGAACGATTCAATCGCTGGGTCAACCATTCGCGACAAGCATCGCTTTTTACGAAGCTGTAGATACCGATTCCTCCGCCGAGGAGGAGGCTCAAGATTGCGGCTCCCAGAAGAATCAAAGGTAGGCGGAATCGTTGCACAGAGTCTAAGACGCAGAATTCAGTATTTCGTTCAGACGCGACCCGCGTCCCGCAGAGAGTTTCATTTAAGGTACCTTGGGTTGCTATCGGGAGAATCGGCGAATTTGCAAGGAGTTTGCCTGAGCACGAGGATTGCGCCGAGGACAATTTGCTTGCAGCTACGCCAGTTTGCGCTGCTTTCGAATATGTTGATGCAAAACGAAGCCGGCAATTGCGAGAAATGGCAGAAGAAACCATTGCCAATACGCGGTCACGGGAGGCAATGCTGGGTGGACTTCCATAATCCCTTGCACGGCGACATGTTCCGCTCCGCGCTGGACGTTGACTTGTAGTTGCCATCGTCCGTCGTACGGAATCTGGACCAGGCTGGAGTAATACAAACGATTCGCACCGCTCGAAACCTGGAGCGGAATTTCTTGTAGATTGGCCGCCGAATTATTGATGCAAGCCGGAGGCAACCAGGCCGCTCCTCCAGTGGTCTTGGCTGGCTCCTGGGCGGAGAGCGAAACCACGACGACCGCGTCCAAAACCGGGTCTCCTGTTTTTTCTTCCTGGATAAGTGCACTCAGATCTAACTGGCCTGCTCGGCACTGTGGCGGGTCAGCGAACACGGTCACGATAAATGGTGAAACGCTTTCCCTGAACTGGACCGCGCCTCCGTCGGCCAAGCCGATCGCAGAGCTCGAGATAAAGAAGATAAGCGCGTAGATAAGCCGCATGCGTTTTTACGGCGGGAAGGTCCCGCGCATCTCCATCGGTTGAAAAATGATCCAGATGGCCACCGCAAATAATGCAAGGGTTAAGGTGCCCCAAGGCAAAAATATCAGGAACACGCGTCTAGATTTACCGACGTCGTGAGCGACCCGCCACATCGAGTAAAGCGTTGCCAGCAATCCGAGATCGATCGCGAGAAATTCCCAGTCGAGCAGTTCTGGGAAGGCCCAGGATCGAATATTCCAAGAAGGAAGCCCCAAGACGGCAAGATGAAGATCGGTAAGGAGGCGTTGGAAGACCGGAATAAATGTGTGCGAACCTACGAAAAGGTGGAACCCAAGATGGGCCAGCCACATGCTTGCGCCGAGCGGCGCTAAGGTCATCACAAAACGGTTCGTCATCTCGTACCGCGAGTTGCTGACGGACCCAAGTTTGTGGCTCATCCAGGCGCATCCAGCAATTAAGAGTGCTGGAATCACACAGATCGTAAGGCCAAAGAAGATAGCTAACTCGACTGGCCTTCCAGGAAGACCGAAATCAAGCCGTTCGTACTTGAGAAAGTTTTCGACCGGCAGAGCCATCCCGGCGGCATTGGCAAACGCGCCGAAGACCAGTACTGCGACCAAAAACGCTAAATCGCCGCGACGAGCGAAACGTCCGATGGAAGAGCGTGCCCGATCAATCCACAGCGATTTCGCTGGCAGGGTAGCGATGATTCCGACGTTGTCGTGTGGGCAGGCCCTGACGCAGTCTAAGCAAAAGGTACAATCCAGGTTGCTCTCTTTCTTAGGCTGAAAAAGTCGTAGTTCGCACCCGCGTTGCTGCGCGTTTCCGCGAATGCAGTCGAATGTTTTGCAGGAACGACAGACGTCCTGGCTTCGCACTTTTACTTGGAAGGGCGAGACCAACGATTGGACGAAATGAAACTGGCCAATCGGACAGACATATTTACAGAAACTGGCGCCGCGAAAAAATCCATCGATGAGGAGCGCTGCGGCGAAATAGCCAACGACAATCCAGGCAGTGAGCCACGGGCTATTCCAGAGACTGAAAGCTTCGTAGCTCCAGAGGTAAAGCAGGACCAACCCACCCGCCAACCACTTGGAACGCAGTTGTCGCGGCCAATTCCAACGCGCCGGAAAGATTTTGCGTGCGATATCGCGAACGAACGTGAAAGGGCAAGCGAAACAGAAAAAGTTACCTGCAACCAACAGCGCGAGCACGGTGAGCCCGCGCCAGTGCGTCCAGGGAAGAACTCCGGCGACGTTCATCGGCGTCAGTTGTGGCCCGAAGAATCCATCGAGAACGACCAAGATCGCCATCAGGAACATGGCGAGTTGAAGGCTGCGCCGCAGCCAGAGCGACGAAAGCAATCGTTGAATAGCCGGCTTGCCGAACAAATCGAAAGCCGGACGAGACCGGTACCGAAGAGCGGCGCGCGTGCCAGCTCGAACCGGCTGACTTCGAAGGCTCTGTGCCATCACTCGGAGTCGCCGCGGAGAAAGAAAATGCATTGTAATCACTCCGGCTGGCACCAGATAAGCGATCGATCCGGGGACCCACATGATCGCGCCAGCGATGCTTTGGTCGCTCAGTGCCGTGATTCCGGCGAAATGAGGGACTGTTTCGTAGGTTGGATAAACGACGCGTTCGCTGAAACTGAGAAACGCGGAGAGAGCCGTGTTTTGTATGTCAGCGAGGAGCAAATAAGGGATCATGGTCCAGCGCGGCCATTGTGGCCGGCTTGGCCACGGCTGCACTACGGGCCACCAGAAGAGCAGCGCGGAAAAGAGGAAGCAAGCATGCTCGACCTCGTGCCAGGCGTTCGAATGCAAGGTCAACTCGTATGGAGCGGGCACATGCCAGCCCAGCGTGATTGCTACATAGATGATCCAGGCGGTGCGAGGGTGGGTAAGCCAAAGCCCGAGCTGTTTGAAGGGGCGCCAGGTGAGGAAAGGACCGACTACTTCGCGCGCGACCGGACGCGGCAGCCCGGTCAGAAGCGGTAGAAACGGGTTGCCGAGCAGAAGCAACGGCGGGGCGACCATCATGAAGATCAGGTGCTGAACCATGTGCACCTGCAAAAGGAGATTAGCAAAGCTATCGAGGGGCGATGCAATCGCAATAAACAGAGCGAACAGTCCGCCAAGGAAGCAGGCCAACCGCGAGCCATCGAATCGATGCGGAGCAAGCCGGCGGAGCTTTAGCCATCCTCTAAGATAAAGGACAGCGGTCAGCACCAGTGCAACGGTTGGTTCTAAGCTAATCGACCAGGAACCGAAGATCGCATTGGAAACATCTGGCATGGATTGGACAACAGCAGCCTCACTCTAACCCGGAAATTTCGTTCGGCAGCAGTCGGGCGAAATTTTCACTGGACTATTTTGCTACAAAGGATCTCTGGCATACGGTATGCCAGGACGGTTCGCACGCGGAAACCATTGGGAAAGTCACATGGAATTTGAAGCTCGATTTCAGCAAGTCTTGCGAAGATTTGACGACGAGAACGCACGCGACCCAAACTTAGTTACCATTGCGGGTACTGCGCTGCCGCGAGAACTGTTCTACGCACAAAGGCTCACGGAGTGGGTTTTGCGGCTTTCCCCGGAAGCTTCGGAAGCTCTGCGGTTGGCCGCCCGTTGTCAGCACATCTGTCGCTGGATGATTCCCAGAAATTCGCATCCGATGACCCGGGCAGGCTACTTGCGATGGCGCGAGGAGTTGAAGAGTTTTCACGCGCAGAAATCAACTGAGATCCTGCGGGAAGCCGGCTACCCGGAAGAGATGATCGCGCGCGTGCGCGAGCTGAATTTAAAAAAGAATTTGGGTAAAGATCCTGAGTGCCAGGTATTGGAAGACGCCCTCTGTCTCGTGACGCTGCAATATCAACTCGGCGACTTAATGGACAAAACTGAGCCAGATAAGATGGTCGCGATCCTGCAAAAGACATGGAAAAAAATGTCCCCGGCGGGCCGGAAAGAAGCGCTCGGGCTGTCGTTTTCCGAACGGGAGAGAGAACTGATTTCAAAGCTTAGAATTGCTTAAGATAGGATTGAACAGGAGCTAACAGAGGAAACAGAGGGCTGGAACCGGAGGCGTCTCGACTAGGAGGGCAGTCGGCGCTACCAATCGCGTCTTCGCTTGCGGCTATGGCCCACCTTTCTCTGCTTTGGCGATCGTATCGTCACCCCTCGATTGGGATCCCGAGCGCATCTCATCGATGGGAGCTAGTGGCCCTATTGCCTCGCGAGCTGCCGGAACATTGGGCGGGTGCAACGAAGAGAGATAAGCGACTAAGGCATGTACTTCTGCGGGCGAAAGATTTTTTCCGTACGCCGGCATATTACCGCCTCCTTGGATCACTTGGCGAACGAGTTGGGGGGAAGTCATTCGCGTAGCCACTATCGTCAAATCGGGTCCTCGGCTGCCTCCCTGGTGATCGATTGCATGACAGTTGCGGCATTGCTTATTCTGAAAAACAAGAGCTCCTTGGAGTTCCAGCGGCGTTCGGTCTTTCAAGAACTGCGGTTTTAGCTCCAGGCTTCTCCAAGCTTCCATATGAGGAGACCAGGGACCGGTCATCCCGGCGTAAGTGAGCATTCCAACTACCAGGAAGGTGACGACCACTGTCAATACGGCAATTGGCCGGCGGCGCCAGCTCTTCTCACCTTCGTTGGATATGAAGGGGAGCGCAAAAAGCAGAATCGCAGCCAATGTCGGGAGAACGAAAAAGAGCAGCACTTCCGAGCCATTCGGCATAAGGGCGGCTGCGGCGAAGAGAAAAAGGAAGGCGTCATCCGGTTTGGCTTCGGTAATGACCGCACTTGGATCAGCCGGAATGCCAGGTCCTTTTGGACCAACGAACAGAGCGAGGCCAATGATGACCAGCAGAAGGATGCCATTTGCCACCGCATCCTTGCTGAAGGCCCCGGGGATAAACGGAACTCCTTCGCGTTTGATGATTTCTTTATAATGGGCGTCGTAAGTCTCGCGCTTCACCAAGACACCTGGCTTCGGTGCCTCATTGATACCTTTGCTCAAGACCAGGCGGAGATGGAGGCTTAGAAAGGCGAGGATTGCTCCGGGAAGAATGAAGACGTGTAAGGAAAAAAATCGCGACAAGGCTTCGCTCCCGATAATCGGGCCACCGAGCAGAAGATGGACCAGTGAGTCACCGATGAACGGGATTCGTCCCAGCACGGCTGCGCCGATGCCGAGTCCCCAGTAGGCATCGGCATCGAAGCGCATGACTTGCCCGGAGAAGGCGAGACCGAGAGTAATGAAGAGCAACACACATCCCGACATCCAGGTCATCTCGCGCGGATATTTATAGGCTCCCCAAAGGAAAACCTGGGTCATATGCAAGATCATGAGGATGACCATGCAATTCGAACCCCAGTAGTGCATGCCTCGCAGAACCCATCCTAGTTGTTGTTCGTAGTTTAAGCGTTCCAGAGTGTGGTAGGCTTCCGCGGCCGAAGGCACGTAGACCATGGCCAGGAAAATCCCGGTCAAGATCTGAATGACCAAACAAAGCATGGTCATACTGCCGAAGGTATAGAACCAGCTGCCGGTACTCTTCGGGACGGGGTGACCTGCGGTCTGCTCCCAGAGCTTAACGAAGTGGACGCGGTCCTCGATCCAAAGCGCGACCTTACGAAGAGTCTCCATCATGTTGTTCGTCCTGAATCGACTAAGGTTCCCGGATCGGCCAGAGTCGGTAATACACCGGCCTTAATAGCAAGCTCTCCTTTTTCGATCTTAAATGCGTATTGATAAAGAGCGTGCGGGGGCGGTCCGGCGGCATGAGATCCATCTTCATAAAAGGCGCCGCCGTGGCATGGGCAAAGGAAAAGCTTGGATTGTTCAAACCAGCGCACCGGGCAGCCCAGGTGAGTGCAATTCACGGCGAACACCCTGAAATCTTGTTCGGAGTTACGCTGCACCCAACACGGTATATGAGCGGTCTGACCGTCTGCCGGTATTCTGTAGGGATTCTCATAAGCAACCATCCGAGTCGTACCGACTTTGAATTGGTCGACCGGACCGAGCGAGATCCAGGTTGGTTCTGCTCTTTTAACGATGGCTGAGATTACGAAACCAATGATCGGGATGCTGATCATCGCGCCGGCGATGACGTCCAAGCCGATTCCGAGTTTGAGCAGAAAATCCCTTCGGGAGGAGCGATAATCAAATTTAGGAAAATCGTGAGAATCGTTGCTGGGATGTGGATCTTCGGAGGCCATAAGCTAAGGATTGGGACTGGCGCTAGGGTTGGCACTAGCGTCCTGCCCAACATTCGAGGTGTTGCGATGGGAAACCAGCCAGCCGACGATATCGGCGATATCTTGGTCCGACATCGGCTGGTTCGACACTAAACTCTGGTAATTGGGCATGCCCAATTCCGGGCGGCCGGCGATCGTGACGCTGCGCAAATATTGATCGGAAACCAGATGGAGATAGTCCGGTTGCAGGATCGAACCAGCCTTTCCGGTCTGGCCAATCTGTCCATGACAGCCGGCGCAGAAGCGATTGTAAACTTCACTGCCACGATTCGCATCGCCCAATGCGGCAGAATAGGGTGGAAGATTGGTTTTGGTGATCTGGGCGGACTTTCCCCAGTCAAGAATTCCATTCACGACGATGTCGAGCTGCTCGTCGGTCAGCTCGCCCCCGTTCGCCTTCAAGAACCCGGGCATAGTCGTTCCCTGAACCCCTTCAGCGGTGATCTTCCGCAGGACATCCCGCGGGATGATGGCGAGGTACAGAGGGTCGCGCAGAGAAATTGACGCTCCAATATTTGTCTCGCCGGCATGGCAGGCTCGGCAATTCTGCTCGAAGAGCACCGTGAAATTTTTTTCTGCTTCCGGGGGCTTCCAGCGGTCGCTCTGCTTTGGTTTTCCTGGAAGTTGATCGCAGCTCGATAGCACGACCACGCCGGCAGCGGTACAGAGTGCGAACAGAAAGAGCTTGGACATGGCCATCAGTCTTCCTTTTCCATCGCGTGCACGCCCATTCGGGCCGCAATTGGCCAAGTCTGCATGGTTTCCACTTTCGCAGATTTGAAAACGACGTAGCCCCCGACCACGCCGAATGAAATCTGACAGATGATGAACCAGGGCCAATCAACTCGAGCGGCCAAAGCCGGGTTAACAATATCAAACATCGGATAGAGCAGCGCCGTCCAGATGATCGGAATCATGATCCCGCCCCAGAACCATTCGAAACGGGCTGGTAGCATCGGGAGGATCACGGTGTACAGCATTCCAATGCCTATCGAGAGAAGGCCATGACTGAGGACGGCGATGACAAAGGAGAGTGCATTGAATTGATTCAAGGTTTGGATATCCGCGGTCGCCATGGAAGGTAGAGCGGCTGCGGCCAACAAATTGATCGGATACCAGATGCTGTGCTGGAAGAGCAGTCCATAGAGCATCGCCAAAACTGCCATCGCGGCACCCCCGGCCAAACCGCCGAAAATTCCGGAGGAGTAACGGTGAACCCGGATCGGATAATAGGCTCTGTGACCGCCGACGCCTAAAGCAAGATGGCTGATGCGTCGCGGTGATAGCTTGATTGGAGCCGCTCTGCGGGCGGGCTCCACGTAAGGGTAAACTTCATGTTGCGGGACAGGAAAAACCTCTCGAAACCAGCCGATGCCGCCGACCAGCGCGGTGAGTATCCCAGCTAGACTAATGACGATGCTGGTGACCAATCCAGCGGCGATGAGCATGATACCCAAGGCGGTCACTAATGGCCACGCAGTAGGAGTGGGGAGTTCGACCCCGTCGGGATGTTGATGTTCCGGATCGGTATCCATACGCGTCACGAATATTTACTGATTACGTAAACGACGGTGAGCACGACTGCCCAAATCCCGTCCACAAAATGCCAGTACCAGGAAATCATTTCGACGTGCTCATGGTGCCGATGTTGCAGCTTGCCGAGCAGGCTGGAAATGAGGACCATGGAAAGCAGCAAAACCCCGACGACGACGTGGCTGGCGTGTAAGCCGACGAGGGAATAATAAGTCGAACCGAACAGGTTCGTACTAATCGTCAAACCGTCATCGTAGATTAGTTTGTGCCATTCAAAGCCAGTGTAGATCAGAAATCCGATACCGAGCAAAACCGTCAACAGCCACCAAAGATGAAAGCCGGCTGCTGCGCCCTTCTTCAACATACGCTCGGCCATGACGATCGTGCCGCTGCTCGAAAAAAGTAGAATCGAGCCAAGCCAAGGAATTTCCAGGACATCCCGCGGATAGGGCGGATTGAGGCTTTTTCCCATGTAAAACAGGTAGGCAACCACAAAGATGGTGAAGAGGGCAGACTCCGTTAGGATTACGAGGATCATGCCGACCTTCCGGGGAGAGGGCAGCTTCCATTCGGCTTCGTCGGCAGCGAGGTATTCAGTGCTCACGTTGGTAAGGCAGAAGAGTTATTCGAATTTCCAGTCCGGATCTTCCGGATGTTTCAGATCCCAGACTGGGCGCCGGCTTTTCACTTCCGGTAGCTTTTCGAAATTGTAATCGGGCGGCGGAGAGGAAGTGGCCCACTCGAGCGTCCAGCCGTCCCACGGATCATCTCCGGCGATGGCACCTTTGCGGGCCGATACGATGAGATTGATGATAAAGAGGATCGCTGCGATCCCCTGGATAAACGCGCCGATGGTTGAGATCAGATTCCAGATCTCCCAGCCTCGGCCCGGCTGATAGGTATAGATGCGGCGAGGCATTCCTAGAATGCCGGAGATATGCTGAGGGTCAAACGTCAGGTGAAAACCGATGGTGAAGAGCCAAAAATGCCAGAGTCCTAATTGCTTGTTCAGCATCCGGCCGAATGCTTTCGGGTACCAATAATACGTCGCCGAAAAGACCGCAAAAATGATTCCGCCAACGATCACATAATGGAAATGCGCGATGACAAAATAGGAATCGTTCAGTTGCCAATCGAATGGGGCAACACCCATCATGACTCCGGTCAACCCGGCAATTAAAAACTGGAACAGGAAAGCGATCGCGAAGAGCATCGGGATCTCGAGCCGAATCTTTCCGCCAAACATTGTTGCCAACCAGTTAAAGATTTTAATCCCGGTCGGGATCGCGATGACCAGCGTAGCGAAGGCGAAAAAAGTGACGCTGTAGGAGTCCATCCCGATAGTGAACATGTGATGTGCCCAGACCCCAGCACTCACGAATCCAATCATTAAGGTGGCAGCCACCATCATTGGGTAACCGAAGATCGGTTTCCGGGAGAAGACAGGCACGACTTCGGATATTACGCCGAAAGCAGGTAACACGAGGATATAGACCTCGGGATGTCCGAAGATCCAGAAGAAGTGCTGCCACAAAATTGCCGAACCACCGGCTTGAGTCTCGAAAAACTTGGCGCCGCAAAATCGCTCCAAAACCAGCATGATCTGGGCAGCCGAAAGCGGTGGTAGAAAAGTAACCACGAGAAACATGGTTACCAGACTTAGCCAGACAAAGAGTGGCATCCGGTACAGCGTCATTCCTTTGCAACGATAACAAAAGATAGTCACCATGATATTCAGACCGCCGGTGACGCTACCGACCCCGGTGACCAGGAGACCCAAGGACCAATAGTCAACACTGGACCCGGGTGAAAACGAGCGGGAAGTGAGCGGAGCAAGAGCAAACCAGGCGACATCTGGCGCGGCGCCAGCGCCGTAGAGACCGGGAGCGCCGACGTAACTAAAAAACATCAGGCAGGCACCGAAAAAAGTCAGCCAGAACGAAAAAGCGTTCAGGCGGGGAAACGCCATATCGCGCGCTCCGATCTGCAGCGGGACCATATAATTCGCGAGGCCAAAGATCATTGGCATCGCGACAAAGAAAATCATCGCGGTCCCGTGCATGGTGAAGAGGCTATTAAAGGCCTGAGGCGAGACCAGGTGATTATTGGGGACAGCGAGTTGAGTCCGGATTATCGCTGCCATCGTCCCGGCAACGATGAAAAAGAGCCAACCCATCCCGAGATACATCAGCCCGAGCTTCTTGTGATCGACAGTGAAAACGAGATCCTGAATCCAGCCTGTCAACGTCCCGTGTTCTTCTCCGGGTCTCGCCGGGTTGGCTTCGGTGCCGATCTCTTTGGTAATAATAGAAGTACCGTTGGCCATCGTCGTTATTTCAAGGTTCGAAGGTAAGCCAGGATCGATTGAACCTGCTTGTCCTCCAGTTTCATGTTCGGCATCAGGCACCCCGGCTTCAGCACCTGGGGATCCTGTAGCCATGAGCGTAAATTTTCTTCATTATTTTCCGCAACGCCCGATCCGAGCGTTTGCCGGCTGGAGAAATGGGTTAGGTCTGGGCCGAAAACTCCCTTTGCGCTGGTCCCACCGATTTGATGGCAAGTACCACATGAGTTGGCGATGAATTGACGTTTACCCTCTTCTACGGCTGGATCATTGGCGGGGGCCGCCTTTTGCTCGTTCAGCCACTGCTGATAGCGGTCAGGCGAATCCACAATGACTCGAATCAGCATATTCGCGTGTTGCGCGCCGCAAAGCACCGAACAATTACCGAGATAAATTCCGGTCTTGTAGGGTTCAACCCACATTGTGTTGCGGTGGTTAGGAACGAGTTGGGTTTTCCCATTGAGTTGCGGCACCCAGAACCCGTGGATTACGTCCGCCGATTCCAACACAAATTCGGTGGCGATCCGCTTCGAACGATCGCTCAGCGGCACATGAATTTCGTTGGCAGTAACGACATCGTATTTCGGATAACGAACTTCCCACCAAAAACGATGACCGATGATTCGTACTTGCTCCGCATCAGTCGGTAGTTTCGGCTTTTGAATTTCGCCAATCGTCCGAGCTGTCACCAAGACCAGTACGATCACGATCAGGATCGGTGGCACGGTCCAGGCCAGCTCAATGGCCGCGCTCCCATAAACTTGGGGCGGTTCCTCAAGGTCGTCAGCACCTCCCTTGCGGCGGTAACGAATGATTGCGTAAGTCAATAGCCCACCGACGACCAAAAAGATTATCGCGCAAGTCGCTAAAACGAGCAGGGAGATTCGGTATAATATTTCCGCCGGCGCTGAGAGCGGATCAAAGATGTTTTGGACCGCCCGGATGGTGGGATCTTGGGCCGATGCGCTTGCTAGAGTCAGGAGTGTCAATGCTGCCACTCCGAGAGTGCTTTGATTCCGCTGAATCAGAGAAAATCTGCGGAAACGACCTGGCGTTTGCCTTTCGTGTCCGTGGCGAGATCCGCAGTTCCAATTCATTTCCATGCTTTAGTTATGGCGGTTACAAGCCACTAAGGGCGACCATGGCCAGAGGGATCAGGCGCGACTTTGTGAAATTTTTCACAAGCGATCTTTACATACCTCCAATTTTCGAGCAAGCAACCGGCCAACTCTACCTAGTTTCGATCAGTTCTGCCGCAAAAACTGGTTCTGCAGGCAGCAGCAATTTCCGCTCTTGCCGAGAAAGCTCATCACCCCAGCTCTCTTCGGATATTACCAGCCCTTCCCTGCGCTATTGCGCTATACTTAGCTGATCAGCCAGGCCACGGCTATCACTCTTTTGGATGCAGTTTCACTTATCCCGACGAAGGCCCACAACGCCGGCTTGTCCGACGACCGTGTCCGACGAAGCCCTTCCGCTACATTGGCCACGTTCCAAGGATCAGCGAAGTCGGAAGCTTCCGGAGTTTCAAACGACGGAGCGAAGTTGGAGAACGCCGAGATCGCCGGGAACGCACGAGAACGCCGTCATCGCCGCGAACGCCGGGAGCGTATCGACTCATGAGTCACATGCGACCCATGAGTCCCACGGGCTCAGCGGCGATGACGGCGTTCTCGTGCGTTCCTGGAACTTGCTCTTGGGCCTGCGCTGGTTTAGTCCTTCCGATCCGATAATGAACGCCGATTTCCGCTTTACGGAAGATGAATTGATTCCCGCCATTGTGCGCGAAGCAGATCCGCCCGGCCGTGTTTTGATGATGGCCTGGATGAACCGCGACTCGATCGAGCGCACGCTCGCCACCGGCTTCATGCATTATTGGAGCCGAACGCGGCAAAAACTCTGGTTGAAGGGCGAAACGAGCGGCCATACGCAAAAACTCGTTCGTTGGTTTACCGACTGTGACCGGGATGTGTTACTTTTTGAGGTGGAGCAGATAGCGGGCGCTTGTCATACCGGGTATTTCAGCTGTTTTTTCCAGGAGCTGGATTTGCAGGCGAATCCAAAACCGGTCTCCGAGGGCAAATCGTTCGATCCGGTTGAGGTGTACCAGAAATGACAGAAATCCCACTTACTCCTACTCGCCCCGATTTTCTCGCCTTGGCGGCGAAAGGTAATCTGATCCCCGTTTACACGGAGTTTGTTGCGGATTACGAGACACCGGTTTCGGTTTTTGAAAAGATCGATAACGGCCGTCGTTCATTTCTGTTTGAGTCGGCCGAAAGTAACGATCACGTTGGGCGCTATTCGTTCCTAGGGAGTTCGCCGCGCGTCTATTTCGAAAGCCGCGGGCGAAATATCCGAGTCGAAGAGAACGGCCAAACGCGAGATTTTGAAACGACGACGGATCCTCTAGGCGAGCTACGCACCCTGCTGAGCCGTTATACCTTTGTCGATTTGCCAGGATTACCGCCGTTTGTTGGAGGTGCCGTGGGTTATATCGGATACGATGTCGTCCGTTTCTTCGAACCAACCGTTACGCCCTCGCCGCCGGATCAACTAGATATACCGGATTCGGTTTTCATGATCACGGATACTTTTTTGGTCTTCGATCATAGGCTGCGGCGCTTAAAGATCTTCGCTACCGCCTTTGTGGATGGATCCGGGCCAGAAGCCGCCTACGATGAAGCCCGCGGAAAAATCGCTGCGATTCTCCAGCGCTTAGAGTCGCCGACGGAGGCACGGTTGATGAACGCCGCACCGTTGGAATCTTCCCTGCAGACAAAGGCTAACACCGAAAAATGGGATTTTTGTGAGACTGTACGGCGTTGCCAGGAACACATTCAAGCGGGTGACGTCTTTCAGATCGTGCCATCGCTCAGATTTGAAGCTCCCTACTCGGGTGCGGCGCTTCCACTCTATCGCGCCCTTCGATTTGTTAATCCTTCTCCGTACATGTTCTGTTTGCGATTGAGTGACAGTTTCGCTTTGGTCGGGAGCTCTCCGGAAGTGCATGTTCGATTGCGCGATAGTAAAGTAGAGATTCGTCCACTAGCTGGTACTAGGAAACGTGGCGCGACGCCGGAAGAAGACCAGCAACTGGCCGCCGAGCTTTTGAAAGATCCTAAAGAGCGAGCCGAACATCTGATGTTGGTTGACCTGGCTCGGAATGATGTGGGTCGTATTTGTCGTTTTGGTTCGATCAAAGTGACCGACTTCATGACGATCGAGCGCTACAGCCACGTCATGCACATTGTTTCGAACGTCGAAGGGGAGTTGCAGGAGGGAAAAGATGCGGACGATGTGATGCGCGCGACGTTTCCAGCCGGGACCGTTTCAGGAGCGCCCAAGGTGCGGGCGATGCAGTTAATCAACGGCTTCGAAAAGGGGAAAAGAGGGGCTTACTCAGGTGCAATCGGATACTTCGGTTTTGATGGCAACCTCGATTCCTGTATCGCGTTGCGTACGATTGTCCTAAAGGATGGAGTCGCCTACGCCCAAGCCGGGTGCGGCGTAGTCGCGGATTCGGTTCCCGAAGCGGAATATCAGGAGTGCGTCAACAAGGCGACGGCGCTGTTTCGAGCCATCGAACGAGCGCAGCGAATCTTATGATTTTGGTCATCGATAACTACGACTCATTTACCTATAACCTGGTCCAATATTTCGGCGAACTCGGAGCGGATCTGGTCGTTCGGCGTAACGACCAAGTGACGCTGGAGGAGGTGGCCGAATTGCGACCCGCCCGGATATGTATCTCTCCCGGCCCAGGAACCCCGGATGATGCCGGAATCAGCAACGAGCTGATTTTGCGATTTGGTCCAAGTATTCCGATTCTGGGGGTGTGCTTGGGGCATCAATGCATTGGTCAGGCCTTTGGCGGTGAGGTGGTTCGAGCCGATCGCTTAATGCACGGTAAAACGTCGCCGATTTTGCATGAGGGGGACGGGGTCTTTGCCGGTTTGCCGAATCCATTCGAGGCAACGCGGTATCATTCTTTGATTGTTCGCCGCGAAACTTTGCCGCCGGAATTACAAATAACAGCCGAGACCGATGCGCAGGAGATCATGGGATTGAGGCATCGCCGATATCCGATTGAGGGCGTCCAATTTCATCCGGAATCGATCATGACCGAGCCAGGAAAACGCTTGCTCGCGAATTTTTTACGCAAGCGGTAAGGCTGCACAAGTAGCCTGATGCTCCAGCCTCAGGGCCGGAGCGAAGGTGAGAGGTGATTAGTGATCAGTGATTAGTGAGAGGTGGTAGGTGCCATCGGCAAATCCTCGGGCGAGATCTTCGACCAATCACCAATCACTTCTCACCTCTCACACTCTGTACCCCCTGAGCCATGAGGATCAGGCTACGTCCACGGCCATGTCCCGACCGCTGAGCCGCAAAAGAGGCCGCTCGGGCAGAGGGGGTTGTAGAGATTGGCCGGAAACTGGTTAGTTTCTAACCTGCATGGCTATCGACCGCGCTCTGCCACTTATCAGTCGGCGTTTTGTCCAAAGAAGAGAGATTTTGCGAATCTTGGTTGGGCATTCGCTGTATTGGGGTTGCCAAATCGCCTGTTGGCTGGGCCTGTGGATCCTTTTCTTTTTGATCTTCATTTCCGGATTAGCTCGCCAGCCGCCCACGGCGCTCCTGGTCGAACAAACGCTCTATTGCGCATTTGGATTGATTGGGACCCATTTGCTACGGATTCTCTTTTACTGGTTTGACTGGAATCGGCTTCCGCTTCTCGCGTTGATCCCGCGCGTGTTGGTTGCGACGATCTTGCTCGGCATCGTCGAGGTGTGGGCTATTCACCAAGTCGTGTTTGCTTCCATGCCGCCTCGACCGGTTTATCATAGCATGTACCATCTGCCTCACGGCCCATACCATGAGCCGGATGGCGAGGAAGGTCACTCCTTCCCGCGCTTTGCGTGGTTCGAATTTAGCAAATGTGCGCTTACCCTGTTTGCCTGGTCCGCTGTCTACTTTGGGTACCAATACCAAAAGCAATTGAAGGCGGTTCAGCTGGAAAGTCTGCGATTGGACGCGGCCGTTAAGGAAGCAGAATTGAAGGCGCTGCGAAGCCAAGTCAATCCGCACTTCCTTTTCAATAGTCTAAATACTATTCGCGCTCTCATTGATGAAAGTCCGAAAAAAGCCCGCGAGGGCGTCACTCGTTTGGCAGAGCTGTTTCGGGGAGCTCTGCGAATGTCGGAGTTGAATACGATTCCGCTCCGGGTGGAGCTTCAGACTGTGGACGCGTATCTGGCTCTCGAGCAGCTTCGGTTTGAGGACAAACTAAAAGTGCGGATGGATATCGATGCCTTGACGCTTGCTTTTCCCGTGCCTCCATTTCTGGTGCAATCTCTGATTGAAAACGCGTTTAAGCACGGGGTTTATACCCTTCAACAAGGCGGAGAAATCTCGTGCGTGATTCGTTCGCAATCCGGTGGGTTATCCATCGCAATCACTAACCCGGGGCACCTTACACCTTTCGAGCAGCGCAAAGAGAGCGGATTAGCTAACGCTCGGGCTCGTCTCGAGTTGATCTATGGCTCTCAGGCTAGCCTTCGACTTTATCAGGACGCCACCGATAGCATCGTTACCAGTGTATTCTTGCCCGGCCCGGGGGGGAAGTCATGAAAGCATTGATCATTGACGATGAACGGCTAGCGCGCAGTGAAGTCCGCCGCCTACTCTCGGAATTCCCCTGGGTCTCGATCGTCGGCGAAGCCGAGAACGCAGATGAGGCGCTGATTAAGATCAATGAGTTACGGCCCGATCTGCTCTTTCTAGATGTTCAGATGCCGGGGAAGAGTGGCTTCGATCTTTTGGAAAGCATCCAGGGCGATCTCCCACACGTGATCTTTACCACGGCGTACGACGAATTTGCCTTGCGCGCGTTCGAAGTGAACGCGTTGGATTATCTGGTCAAGCCGATTACACCGGAACGGCTGGCCCTCGCCTTGGGCCGCATCCGCGACGCCGGACCGCAGACGGTCAGTGATACTCCGTTGCGAGTTTCCGATCATGTCCTAGTACGGGATGGAGCCCGTTGTTGGTTCGTCGCGCTGAGTCGCATCCGGTTGCTGGAATCGGATGGAAACTACACCCGGGTCTATTTCGATTCCGCGAAACCGCTTATTTACCGTTCATTGACTACCCTCGAGCAACGACTGCCATCTGAGGCCTTCTTCCGAATCAATCGCCAGCAGATCGTGAATCTCGATTTCATTGAGAATATTGAATCCTGGTTCAGCGGCGGCCTGAAGATCTGGCTGCGCGGCGGAGAAGAGTGCGAGGTATCTAGGCGTGCCGCTCGTACTTTCCGGCAAAAGCTTAGTTTATAGGGGAGGATGCCCCTGCGGGACGCGATCCCCGTCCGGATCGATTCGCTTTTTTGCCTTCGATCCTCTCCCTGGAGCCATTCATCATAAATCGGGGTACCAAAACCAACAAAATCACTAAAAAATTGTCACATGAAGAAATCGAATGCTTGGTTGGCGATACTCTTTCTAAGTTTAGCCCCTTTCACTGTTGCTTCGGCGCAGTGGCATGGTTGCGGCGAGGGCAGTTTTCTTGGCGGTTTTGGTCGAGAGACTCTGGAGGATTTAGATCTTTCCGAGACACAACGGCAACAGGTTCACCAAATTTTCCAGTCTAACCACGACGCGTTTCGAACCGCAATGAAAGGGGTCTTAGAGGCGCACCGAGACCTGAACACCGCGATGCAAGCCAATGCGCCGGATGAAGCCACAATTCGCGCCCGAACTACCCAGCTCGGCAACGCAATGGCTAATCTCGCTGTTCTAAAGGCGCAGATGCGTACGAAAATTGTAGCGCTTCTCGATGCTTCTCAGCAGCAAAAATTAGCTCAGACTGAACAAGATCAAGCGCGGCGGACTCAAAAGATGATTGATCGCATGAGCCAGCCAGGTGAGCCCGGCGGGGAGTAGATGTCAGCGGTTCGCGGTTTCAATGCCCGCACGCGCAAATTCGATGGAACCCGGCTTCGGTTGGCCGGGTCTTCTTCTAGATTCTGAATTCCGGGCGGCAGTGCCGGGTAAGTAACGGTGACGGGTTACCTGTTCCCGGAGGTTAAACCCTGCCCAGGGAGGGATCGCAGCCTGTCCGACATAGCTTTTGATGCATCACGCTCAACGACCGTACGCTTCTGCGATGTCGGATCCTCGCGATCCGCGGCGCACGAGGATCCGACGTCGCGCTCAAGCATTTCTGCGGCAGGCATCAAAAAGGCTATGTCGGACAGGCTGTGCGCCCTCCCGGGGCGAATCGCGAACGGCTAACCGTCAGAGCAAAGGTCTGCGCAAGATGAACCGTTCGTCGATGCCGGGATCCTTTCGTAACGTCGGTTGACCGCAAATCCTGAAGTTGAATCTGCTCAACCGGTCCATTCGTCAGTAGCGATGTATGAAATTGAAACTTCTATTGGTTGCGGCCGTCGGTATGCTGGGTTTTAGCTCCCTGCACGCTCAGTCGGCAGACGCCAGCCCTTCGGCAACGAACGAAGGGCAGAATCACGAACACAAGCATCATCACGCCTTTTGGAAGGCGTTAGATCTTACAGACGCTCAACGTCAACAAGTCCATCAGATGGTGGAAGGCGATAAGCCAGCCGCTAAAGGTCTGATGGTAAATCTGTTGAACGCGGAAAAAGCTCTGCACGACGCGATCGCCAAGAATCCGGGCGATGAAGCAACGATTCGTTCGCTCTCGGCGACGCTCGGTAATGCCAAGACCGAGTTAATTGTTCAACGTGCTAAAGTCCGCTCTCAAGTCGTGGGCATACTCACGCCAGAACAGAAACAAAAATTGGCGCAATGGGATCAAAAACGAGACGACCGGTTGCAAAAGCGCGTTGATCATTTGAACGGGTCAAACAGTTAATCCGAATTGCTCGTATTTCTGGGTACGGTCTGATCGATGGGTTGTAGACCGGTAAGAAAAACAGCCGCGCGCTTTGAGCGCGCGGCTGCCTTGCTTTGGAGATCCGGGGATACTCTTCGGTAAAGCGCGCACTCACCGTGGTGAGTCGGGCGCCTGAGCGTTTGGCGGCCGCACGGTAGCTGCCGGACCCAACGCGGGGAGGGATCGCGTCCCTGCGATCCGTTGTGGCCGGACCCAAGCGCGTTTGTATACCAAGGGTTAAATTGCGTCCCCGAGGTTAGAGATCGTTTTCTCGGCGCGCGGGGACGCGCGCCCTCCCGGCGATAGAGCAGAACAAACCATTCTTACGTTGACGCGTATGGGCGCCTCAGCGGGACAAGCCGGCGCCGCACAGCAAGTCTACGTGCCCAATCTGTTCAAGAGTCTTCCGGAAATAGCACCGCGCGAACCGGCGCTGCGTCGGCGCCGACTAACTTGATCGGGAAAGCAGCTAACTGGTATCTGCCAGGCCAGACCGCTTCCAGCCAGAGCGATTCCAATATGTAAATTCCAGCTCGGAAGAGCGCATGATGAATGGGAAGATCCTTGCTGTCGAGATGGTCTACCGAAGGTAAATCTACCCCGACCAGTCGCACGCCGGCCTTGGCAAGCTGATCGATGGTGGCAACCGTCAGCGTTGGTATGTGCTTCGGAAATCTTCCGTGGTTGGGCCAACCTCCGGTCCGGAAAAGTACCCGGGGAGCTAAATCAATATCGTTGGGAAGAATGATCTCCTCGATTTCTTGAGATTCTATCACCAGCGCTGTTCCGCAAACGATGTCCAACGGGACCCGATCAATTGTCATTTCAGAATCAGTAAAGTGAATAGGCGCATCCAGATGTGTTCCAAAATGCGTGCTCATGCGAACCGATCCGACCGTGATTGCGTCACCATGTTTTCGTGAGACTGGGAAAGCCAGATCGAAAGGCGTGTCTCCGGGCCAGTGCGCTGTAGCCGACCCGGTCGGTCGGCTGATATCAATTATGTTGCCGGTTCGCATGAGAGGTAACGGACGAAATGGAGCCTCCGAAGTAATCGGTAATCAGTGATCAGTAATCAGTAATCAGTAATCAGTAATCAGTAATCAGTAATCGCCAACCGTAACCTAAAACCTAACCCAGCGTTACCGATGTTTCTGACTGCGCCCTGTTTTACCGATCACCGATCACTGATCACTGATCACTGATCACTGATCACCGATCACTGATTACTGATCACTGATTACCGATTACTGATTACCGATTACCGGTTCCGCCGCACTAGGTAATCAGGTCACCTGAACGGTCACTCAAGCCAGGGGCCAGAGCCTCAGCTTCACGAAGGAATTGGGCGGTTTGCTCCAGCTCGGAAAAAGAATTGTAAAGAGCGACTGGAGCGAGACGCAATGTGTCTGGCGGCCTGAAATCACCGATCACGCCAAATCGTTCCCGAAGGAGCTTTGCAATCTGTCGGGCAAGCGGATGCTGCAAGGCGATATGTCCGCCGCGTTCCTGGGCTGATTTCGGCGTGACGATGCGGAAGCCGCTGCTTCGCTCCTCCAAAGCAGCCACGAGAAACTCGGTGAGCGCAACTGATACAGATCGAATCCGGCTGATTCCCGCATTTTGAAAAATCTCAAGACTGACTTCCAACGGGACTAAGCTTAGCAAAGACGGCGTACTTATTTGGAGAGCTCCCGCACTTGCGGCCGGGCGGAAAGTCTGCGCCATCTCGAATTGAGTTGTTTTTTCGTTGCCCCACCAGCCGGCTAATCCTGGGTGGAGGGTGGGTAGATGCCGGCTTCGGAATAAATAGCCGATCGCGCCCGGTCCGCCGTTTAGATATTTGTAGCTGCAGCCGAAGGCAAGTTCGACGCCATCGCCGGTGAAATCATGATCAATCGCTCCGGTAGAATGAGAGCAATCCCAGGCAATACGAATGCCGGCGGTTTTCGCTTTCTGCATAATCGCACGAATCGGAAGTAATTGTCCGGTTGAGTAGACAACGGTTGGTAATACGGCAAAGGCAACCGCCTCATCGAACGCGTCCAAGATGTCTGCGGGATCCAACAATCCTTGATCCGTGTTTGGCACCACTCGCAGGGACGTCTTCGGATCTAGTCCACGGAGCCGGAGATGGCTCTCGACAGCGTAACGATCAGAAGGAAACGCGGATGTGTCGATTGCGATCACTGATTTGCTGGGACTCGGCTGATAGTAGGTAGCTAAAAGTTGATGCAAATTGACCGTCGTAGAACCGGTAAAGATCACTTCCTCTGGCGCCGCGCCCAGAAGGGCAGCGAGCGCAGCGGCTAGCCGCTCGGCTAGATCAAACCAACCGCATACGGTCCAGCCTTCGACCGCGTGCTTTTGCCATTCCTGGATGCGCTGCCCGAGAGCTTCGATGGCTTTGCCAGGCAGAAGGCCAAGCGAATTACCATCCAGGTAGATTTTGTTTTCGGGCCGGCAAAATTCGGAATGAAAGATGGCGAGGGGATTGGATTGATCCAGCTTGCTCGCCGAAGTCATGGAAGCAAGCTGGGCGAAGGCGGAGGCCATAGGCAAATAAAAAATCGCAGCTGATCAATCATCGACATAGCCATTCCTCTTCCCGGAAGGTGACGGTTTTTCTGGCTACTCATTGATTGATCTTCTTCTTGCGTTGGTAATACCGCCTCGCCTTTGCCTGGCTGCCGCAATCCCCCATCGAGCACCAACGTCGGCTGTGGTTTTTCGTGGTGTCGACAAAGAGCCATCCGCACGTGGCGTCTGCACATTGGCGAACGTGATGCACCTTATCCGAAACAAGGAGATCCGCTGCGGACCAAGCAACTGGGGCCAGTAGCCAGTCATTAGTAACTTGCGCGATCTCGCGGGCGCAGGAGAAACCTTGGCCTTGCAGACGAATTTCCAATCGAATCGGAAATTTCCGAAGCATTTCATTCAAGGCAGCAAGATCGCTCGTGTAGGGCGCCTCTTTTCGCTGCAACGCCCCGAATATGCGGAAAAGCGTTTCCCGGAACCGTCGCGCCTCCTCTAGAACCTTCGCGGTCTGGCTAGAATTTGTCTCCGAATAAGCAAGGAGCCCGAGTGCCTTGCCGTCATCAATGAGGCCTGCCTCCTTGCTCCAGCGAATCAGTTCCGCGTAGCTGGGCAATTTCTCACTCGGATCTTCAGAGGCGTGCGAGCCCACGGTATTTACGAAGTCTAAGGAGAGTGCACCTGCGATAAACTCGAATGGCTTAAAGTTTTCCGACATTTCTTTATTACCATCAAAATATCACTTGAATGGTAATATACAAGAGCTAGACTATCACCATCAAAAGTTATGTTTGAAGGTAATACAGCCACCCCCAACCCGTTTAGCCATGTTGACCTTCGGGTCCGAAAATTCGGTGATGTCATCGAGTTTTATCGCGAGTTCCTCCCAGCCATCGGTTTTACCGAACACTGGGAGGGCGAAGAATGGAGAGGCAATTCAGCTATCGGAGCCTTTCCTTCAAAACCGTTCTTCAGTTTTACCGAGGATCCAAACCATCAACCAAACGGCACCCGGATCGCCTTCTGGGTGAACTCGTCAGCCGAAGTCGATCGTGTGGCCGCGATCATTCAGCGGGCCGGAGCCAAAAACATCGAAGGCCCACTTTTTAACCCCGAGTACAACGAGACCTATTACGCCGTGTTCTTTGAGGATCCGAGCGGAAATCGCCTTGAAGTCGTCCACCGACAGAAATGAGGAATGTATGAAAAATGAGTTGAGAAACACAGTGGTGAGTTTAGACCGCCCAGTTTGGATGATTGCCGGAAACCAAATCTCTTTGGTCCAGCGCCCCGGAATCCTGGCCAGAAAGAGACCTGCAGAGCTGCGCCGGCTGCGCTTAGTGAACCGTGCCGAGAACGATCTGGCTAGTAGCGTTGCTTATCTAGTCTTAGCGGGTAGCCTGCTCGCTTCGCTGCTAGAGTTCTTCGCTTCGTTGCCTGCTCTTCCTTGAGCGGGCTCATTCGGCGGGTTGGGAAGAACCATCGAGTCACGAAATATCTAGGGGGGCGAGCTCTATGAGTTTCGGGCGAGCACCCTGGACGTCGGTCTGGTTACAAATTTTGCGTTCAATTTTCACGCGCGGAACGCTGCGCCGAATACGCGATTGAGCTGACCGCTTCTTTTCAACCCCGCAGAAGCTTGGCGATGAGATCTTCCAGTTGGATTGTAACTATTTTAGAAGAGGTATCGTTGATCGCATAAGGAAGAACGAGGCGGCCGTTATGAATTAACGCGCCGCAGCTGTAGACGACATTCGGCACATAGCCTTGCCAGCTCTTTTCGTCGGGTTGCAAAAGTGGTTCGGTGAGTCGCCCGATTACGCGAAAGGGATTCTTCAAGTCCAGTAAGGCAGCGCCGATGCAGTATTTCCGCAGCGGACCGACTCCATGGGTCACGACCAGCCATCCGGCATCTGTCTCGAGGGGGGAGCCGCAATTGCCCAGCTTCACCAGTTCCCAAGGTTGTTCAGGTCGCAACAGGATTTTGGGATCGCTCCAGGAGTGCCGATCATCAGAGAACATCAATAGAATATTTTCGTCGTCTTGCCGGGAGAGCATTGCGTAGCGTCCGCCGATTCGCCGCGGGAAAAGGGCCATACCTTTATTTTGAACAGCCGGACCATTCAGCGCTCGAATCCGAAAGGAACAGAAATCGTCGGTCTCGATTAACTGGGGAAGGATTGTGCGTCCGTCATACGCGGTGTAGGTCGCGTAGTAGGTGGCACATTTATCCGGTTCCGTAAATCGTACGAATCGGGCATCCTCCAGTCCGTTCCTTTCGTTCGCAGATAGGGGGAAGAGGACACGTTCCGACATCGGCGTGGATCCATGAAAACGAATCTCGTAGTTTGACTCTGCGAGCCAGTGCACGCATGCCATGGTACGTTGAAATGCTTCCGGGACCTGTTCCTGAATTGGGATAACCTGCGGCAGAGCGTCGTTCAATTCCGTGAGAGTAAACGGATCGTCGAGCCGCTTCATCATGGACCCCGACCAACCGTTTCCGATTCCCAATTCATTCAGCTTTTCAAAAAAGAGTTTCTTCGGAAACCTTGGATTGGATTCAAGCTCCGGAAGGCGTGCAAAAGGGGAGATCTTCTCTAGTTGGATGGAATGATCCGGTCGTATGACGCCGGTACGGAATCCGAGCGATGAAATATGCCCTTCCCCAACCCCTCGAAGGCTGAGAACAAAACGAAGTTCGTCTTTGGAAAGCCCAGACTGATCCGGGTGCGGTACTATCGACGGATTGAAAAGGGCAACGGCTTCAAACGCGTACTCTCCGGTGAAGGCTGCCCCGATCAGCAGGCGCTGAATCTCGGACAAGACTTGTTTGGGTTCAACATGCGCCTCCAGTTTTTCAAACTGCCGAAGCCACAATTTATCGCTTTCAGGATGCCTGCCGCTAAACTCGGTACGAACGCGAGCAAGCTCCTTTGTCGCTTCCTGCTCGCTCAGCGCAAGCACGCGATTGATGATGCTGGAGATTTGGCCGGGTCTTATGGGAACGAACGGCCTAATCAAGACGCGACGTGGGTCGGGCTGCAACTGAATGCCGGTCGATTCGAGATTCAAGCCGCACCTAATTTCTGGGCTTCGCGGTAGAAGCTCGTTTCCGCCCGCGTCATTTCAGCCAACGAGAGGAGGAACGCAAGGCTTGATTCGGCGCCCTGGTTTTGGTTCAAGCGATCGGAGTGCAGCGCGTCGCTGCAACCACCGGTCCTGGAATCGTACAACGATAATCCGAGATCGTTGCGACCAAGAAACCACTCGAAGCAACGCCGGGCGGCCAGGTGCCAAAAATCGTCGCCGGTGAGTCCGTAAGCTTCCAGACATGCAGTAATCATGGCGTTGGCTTCAATGGGCTGCTGATCGAACCGCGCCGGCTGGCCGTTTCGAGGGTAGAAACCATTGCAACCGATCGGGGCGAAATGTCCGGCCTCCGTCGTCTGAATTCCCACCAGCCACCGAAGCGATCTCAAGCCAACCTGGAAAACCTCTCCGCGCGACGTCCAATAACCGCTTAAAATCAACGCGTGGGACAATCTTGCGTTGTCGTATGTTGCTACTGGCTCAAACCAGGGCCACTCTTCCGATTCATTATTCCGGAAGATTCCGACCAATCGGTCAGTGAGCAGATCGCGGAGCTGATTCACCGTTCGATCACCGGAAAATGATCGGAGATATTCTTGGATCGCGAGAAGAGCGAATGCCCAGGCCCGAGGAGAAGTGAACTGTTCGACAACTGGAAGTCCTTGCTGGAACAAGAGCGCGCAAAGATTGCGGTGACCCTCGTTCTGCGAGCGGCCAAGAGCTGCGCCGGTTGCCCAAAGCGCTCGGGCGTGACTATCTTCGGAACCGGCTGTTTCCAGCCATTCCCGTTGATGGCTCATGAAATTCCGGAATCGACAAATTTTTGGATCAAAGGCATTCCAAATGAACGCCAGGTAAATGCTGGCGAGCCGTTCGAGTTCTTCCTTCGAAATTCGGCTGGTTGTCTCTTCCAAGTGTAACGCCAGGATAAAAGCCCGAGCATTATCGTCGATGCAGTAGCCTTCCCGGTAATTTGGCACGTTGAAGATTGCGTGCTGAAAAATTCCGGTATCGTCGGTCATGCGAAGGAGGTGATCTAACTTGAATGGTGGCAACTGATAAGGCCGGTTCTCGAGCGTCCTCACTGCAAACGATTTCCGTGGTGGCAGGCTAAGGCTTGCTCGCGCGCGTCCGAAACTCTCCATGTGTTGTCGGGCTACGACGGGCCAGATCATTGCCCGACCGAGCTTCCAGGCCCGTTTGCGTGTAGCATTCATGAGCGTTGGGTCGGAAAGGAATCGGTTTACGGCCTCGCTGATCGCGGCGGAATTAGAAAACGGCACCAGAAGGCCGCGGCCGTCGGCCAGCAACTCCTGGGCATGCCAATAAGGCGTTGAGACCACCGCCTTCCCGGCAGCAAAAGTGAAGGCCAGCGTACCGGAAGTAATTTGTGATTCGTTGAGGTAGGGCGTGATATAGATATCGGCTGCGCCAATAAATTCGTTCAGTTCCTCCATCGTCACGAAACGGTTGTAAAAGATCACGTTACGCGTGACATGCCGATCGTGGGCCAAGCGTTCGAGTTTCAACCGATAAGATTCTCCTTCCCGTGCGACGAGGTGGGGATGAGTCGCGCCTAGTACGATGTAGACAACGTTGGGGTGGCTTTCCAAGATTTTCGGCAACGCCTCGATGACAAACTCGATCCCTTTGTTGGGAGACAGTAAGCCAAACGTGAGCAGTACCGTTTTTCCCTCTACGCCGAACTGATCTTTGTAGAAACTCGGATCAATAAAGGGCGAATCCGGAGCCCCATGGGGAATCACATCGATCTTCTGACTAGATATGCCGTAGATCTCTTCCAAAAGGTGACGCCCACGATCGGCCATGACGATGAAGCGACTTGAGAGTTCATCAAGCTGTTTCATCACAGCGCGTTGCTCGTTGGTCGGGTCGCGCAACACCGTATGCAGAGTCGTTACCACTGGCATATTCACGTCGCGCAAGAAGGCGATGAGATGGCTACCAGCAACACCGCCGTAGATACCAAATTCGTGCTGAACCGAGACCACCTCGATGTTGTTGATGTTCAGGAAATCCGCTGCCCTGCGATACGAATCCAACTCCTTTTCGTCGATTTCAAAACGAACCCGGGGAGGGTAATCATATCCTTCAGGCCGGTCGTTCACGGCGCCCACGATTGCATGGCAGTCGGGATATGCCGTGGCTACGGCCTCGCAGAGATCGTTAGTATAGGTAGCGATGCCGCACTGCCGCGGAAGATGATCTCCCAGAAAAGCGATTCGATTAACAGTAGAGGTTCTTTCCATCGGCTGCACCATGCGATCGGAGTTGGCGTTCCGCTCATCTGGCGTCGAGCCGTTTTACCCGTTAGCGCCAGGAACCTCTCACGTAAGTTAGGCGCTGTCGCAGAAAAAGCGCCCAGAAGCTAGACTTCTCCACCGTAAAAAAAGGTGATTCTTCAAAGTTTAGCATTGAAAGGCGCAAAATTTTCGGAAACTTTTCTTTGTGGCAATCTCTAAGGAAGAAAAGCCTTCGTCCCTCGAGAAAGGCAAGGTACATCACGCTTCGGATGACGCAGCGGTCAAGGAGGCCGAGAAGATCCTCCGAAAGTATAGTGCAACCATGGGCAAGTTTGCTGAGTGATTGAGTATCTTACGATCGTTCAGATTGATAAATTCCATCAGTTGGTAGTGGACCGCTTCGGCGGCAAGCCCGGCACTCGCGACTACACCAGCCTGAAGATGGCTTGCGAAGCGCCCATAAACGTATCTCGGGACGAAAATGGAGACCTCTTCGACCAGGCGGCCGCTTATGCGTCTTCGATCATCCAAAACCAGCCTTACCACGACGGGAACAGGCGTACCGGGCTAACGGCCGCGCTCGTATTTCTGGGGCTCAACGGTTACGGGAATCACAAATATTACGAGCCGCTCTTGCAAGAGGCCGTTCGTTATTTGGCTGAGCAAAAGATGACTCGATCGGAATTTGCACAATACCTGCGCGAGGCTTACGACGGCACGCGCGGTACGTGGGAGAGTGCGCAATAGCTTATCGTGATTTTTTTCGCAGCGATCGTTAGTTCTTGATGCAGACAACGATCTCGGAGATACGACCGCCCATCGAAGCTGCAGCGAGCTTTGGTTATGCCAGAAAAGAAAACTGTCGAACGGGCGCGCAAGGCGAAGCGACAAGGCAAGGCACCGTCGACACAGGCGGGCGAGTTTGTGCGCGAGGAAATGGAGCACATCCGCGAAGGCAATCTCTCAGAACCCCTTATCGTGCGGCTTTCCGTGAAGCCAAGCCATGCACCCTGCCCCGTATTGCTACGTTCCCCTGACCAGTCTGATCACGAATGTGATGACCGCAAGAACGAGCAGAATATGGATGAACGCTCCCAATGCGTGAGTAGCAAATCCCAGCACCCATAAAATCACCAAAATGACTATGATTGTCCAAAGCATAAGATCGCTCGCTGTGAGCACAGTCAGTTTGTGCCGGACGAAAGATCCGGATGTCTCGTCTCGAGGATTAACGGCAAGAGCCTAACTTCGTCAGATGCCTGGCAAGTCTTTCGTTTCGATGTCCATAGACATCCAGCGGCATCGAGCGAGCCGATTTAGAGATGCTAGCCGCTTTAATGGCCATTGCCGGCCAGCGATACCAGCATGCAAAATCCGAAATTGAGGACCAACGGAGAAGAATCGCCTCCTCTCCCCGTAAACGTCGAAGACGCTTTATCTTCGCCTTCTGATATCCGATCCTTCGCCGTCACCGGCCTTTTTGTTCTCGCGATATTTTACACGTTTTATTTTGCCGCGGATTTCATTTTGCTGGTCATCCTTGCTCTCATGATGAGCCTGTTGCTCTTGCCGGCCGTCCGCTTTTTGCGGAAAGCGAGAATTCCAGAAGGGTTTGGAGCCGCCATAGCAATTATTGCTCTCATTGTTCTGTTGCTCGGGCTTGGCTCTCTCATCACCCGTCCTTTGGCTGCCTTCGTCGGTGATTTTCCAGGGAACCTGGATAAAATCCGAAATCGAGTATCCTTCCTGAGCGGGCCCTTGACGGAAATGACCGAGGCTTCGAAGCAGGTAGAGCAATTGTTACCTTCCAATCAGGGTGCTGTCACCTTGGTCGCTCTGAAGCAACAGTCGCTTTTGCAGATTCTTTTCAGCCAGACGCCCGGTTTCTTAGCTAAGGTAGTGGTAGTTGTAGTCCTCAGTTACTTCCTTTTGGTTCACGGAGAACTCTTCATCCGGAAGGCAGTTAAAATAGTGCCGACGTTTCAAGACAAGCGGCGGGTTGTTGAGATCGCCAGAGAAATCGAGACAAGTATATCGCGGTACCTAACGTCGGTGACCTTACTCAATCTAGGTCTTGGTACGTGTGTGGGAACGGTCGCTGCGCTAGTTGGACTACCTAATCCGTTTATGTGGGGCGGAGCTGCTTTTTTGTTGAACTATATTCCCTTTATCGGCTCCGCTTGCGGAATCGTGCTCATAGCAATAGCCTCGTTCATCCAATTCGAAAACATCTGGTACGCATGCTTGGCGCCGGCGGCTTACTTTTGCTTGAATGTCTTGGAGAGCAACTTCGTGACGCCCCACGTGCTGGGCCGATGGATGACCTTGAATCCGGTAGCCATAATCATCTCTTTTCTTTTTTGGGGATGGTTATGGGGCGTGCCCGGCACGCTGTTGGCCGTTCCGATCCTGGCTGCCACTAAGATCTTCTGTGATCACATCGCAGAGTTGGCGTCTCTCGGAGAGTTTCTAGGCGAGTAGAAAGCGGACAGATTTGTTATTCGATCCGCTGTGTTCGTGTTGCGCTTTGCAGAACGGCTCTTAGTTTTGCGGCAACAAAATTAACTTGGGGCGGTTTGAACATCACCCCGTGGGACCCGGGAACGCGAATGATTTCAAGCCCCTGCTCGGCATAGGCCGACCATCCCAGATCGTCCAGATATTCAAATCCCTCGTGACTATATTCCGCTCTGAAGAGTGTCAGCCTACCGGAAAAAGGGCCCGGCCGATAATTATCTAACATCTTTTCGTGGGCCGCAGAGATAGAAACTCGCCGAAGATATTCCGGTACAATTTCGGCCTTCTTCTGATGAAAAAACATCTGCAGGTCTTCGCGCATCTTGTTTATATGAATATCAATTTTTCCTCTGACCCGATCGGTCAGATAGCGAAATCGCTGACCGGCAGCCATGGAGGCTATCTCGTTAAGCCGCTTGTTCGCGCGTTCGACCAATTTCTGTCGGCGCCGCGGTTTTGCTGGATTAACTGTATCAAAGAGAGCGACTAACGGCACGTCTTCCCCCAGTGATTTTAGACGGCAAGCAATTTCATAGGCGACAACGCCCCCGAAGGAGTAACCGCCGAGCAGGTAGGGCCCTTTTTCGCGAACTTTTCTGATCTCCTCGATGTAGTCGACTGCCAGTGCTTCGATTGTGGTCTGTCTGATTTGGCTGCCATCCAATCCTTGAGATTGTAGGGCGTAGAATGGCTGATCGCGGCCGAGAAGCAGAGTCAGCGGGATATACAGGACCACCTTCCCATAGACACCGTGAATTGCGAAAAATGGAGTTTGAGACCCTTCGCTCTGGATCGGAACAAGTGATTTCAAATCGGGTGCCAACCTCTCTGCCGTTACGCGCCTACGCACTTCTCTGACGAAGCCTGGTAGGCGGAAATGTCTCTTCTGAATGATGTTGCCATTTGCTCTGACAGCCGGGGCTCCGATCGCGATTTTGAGCGCGTCGCAATCACGATTACGATGACCAACACTGTGCAAAAGAGAATTCCCATCTTGCCCCTTACTATGTTATCGGCTGTCGGCAGATTTTATTGAACGGTTCGCCGATTCGGAATCCGAACGGCGGTTAAGCTATCACCCCGGCGATTAGCGAAGCCGGCGCATTTGTAATCGCTGGTCGCCGTGATGGCTCTAGGTCCTCAAAGCGCAAATCATCAGACTGGTTGGGTGGGCTCATTGTCTCGCTAGATTCTACGTACAACAGGTTTACAGAACATGGCTAGGGCGGAATCGAACCGGCCGCTGACCACGCCGCTCGCGACTCGGCGCGCTATTCGATCGTGACCGCGGAATGGCCTGCGGTGAAGCAACGGATGATCCACCGTTCTAAGTCGCGCGGCTCTGTTGAATTTTCAAGGATCTAACGCTCTAGCACGTTATCTGCTCCCGAGCCCCGCGATCGCTCGACCATAGGCCGTTCAACTTACGCGAGCCGCGCCCGGGCCAAATTGGTTAAACAACTGAACAAAAACAGACTAATCGATCGTTTAGAGACACTATGAGTTCAAGCATCTCCCGACTTCAGGCGATCAGCGCCGCGAGCAATTTCAAATCTCCGGCCACACCAGTAAACTTCCGCGCAAGTTTCGCGACGGAACTCTACGGTACGAACGTGTTCAGCCCGGCGGTGATGAAGGACCGCTTACCCAAACCGATCTACAAAGGCATAATGCAAACGATCGAGAGTGGGTCGAAACTTGACGCGACCGCTGCCGATGTCGTGGCTTCAGCGATGAAGGATTGGGCCATCGAAAAGGGTGCCACTCATTATGCTCACGTCTTCTATCCACTCACGGGCGTCTCCGCCGAGAAACATGACTCTTTCCTTTCTCCCGATGGTTTGGGCAGCGCAATCACCGAGTTTTCCGGTAAAACGCTCATTCAGGGTGAACCTGACGCTTCCAGCTTCCCCAGCGGTGGACTGCGATCTACGTTTGAGGCGCGCGGCTACACTGCCTGGGACGTGACCAGCCCGGCCTATATTCTGGAGAATCCCAACGGAACTACTCTTTGCATTCCGACCGCGTTCATCTCCTGGACCGGAGATGTGCTCGACAGCAAGACGCCGCTGCTCCGTGCCATGCAAGCCCTTGATGAGCAGGTCCGCCGTGTGCTGAAACTATTCGGTCACGACAAGATTGCTCACATTTCCAGCACCGGTGGCCCCGAACAGGAGTACTTCCTTATTGATCGGAGTTTCTTCTACGCTCGCCCTGACCTACTGAATGCCGGACGTACACTCTTCGGGGCGAAGCCCCCGAAAGGCCAGGAATTTGAAGACCACTATTTCGGGTCTATTCCCGAGCGGGTTCTCGCGTTTATGCTGGATGTCGAACGTGAACTCTTTAAGCTCGGCATACCGATCAAGACGCGACACAACGAAGTGGCTCCCGGCCAATTTGAGGTGGCGCCGGTTTACGAATCCTCGAACCTCGCCGCGGATCACCAGCAACTGGTGATGACGTTTTTAAAGAGTGTCGCTGAGAAATACGGTCTAGCCTGCTTGTTGTCCGAAAAGCCATTCGCCGGCGTGAACGGAAGCGGAAAACACCTGAATTTTTCACTGGGGAATGCGACTCAGGGCAACTTGCTCGATCCTGGTGACACGCCGCACGCCAATGCTCAGTTTCTGGTGCTCTGCGGCGCCGTCATCCGTGCAGTCAGCCTCCACGCCAAACTCTTGCGCGCCGTTGTCGCCGGCGCCGGGAACGATCATCGCCTTGGCGCTAATGAGGCGCCTCCTGCGATCATTTCTATCTTCCTCGGCGAGCAACTCACCGATGTCTTCGAGCAGATCAAGGCAGGCGGAGCCAAGAGCAGCAAGGCGAAGAGCTCGCTCAACATCGGGGTAGACGTTTTGCCAACATTGCCCAAAGACGCAGGCGACCGCAACCGTACCAGCCCCTTCGCCTTTACCGGAAACCGATTCGAGTTCCGTGCGGTCGGCTCCAGCCAATCCATTGGCGCGGCGATTCTCACGTTGAACGTCATCTTGGCTGAATCGATCGATTTCCTCGCAACCGAGCTGGAAAAAGCCGGTCCAGACAAACTGAACGAGACGATTCAGAAGCTGCTGAAGGATATCATCGACGAGCACGGGAGCGTCATTTTCAACGGTAACGGCTACTGTGCCGAATGGCATACCGAGGCTGAAAGACGCGGGCTACCGAACCTCAAAACCACGATTGATGCCTTGCCGGCCTACACCTTGCCGAGCACTATCGCCGCCTATGAAAAATACGGGATCCTGACGGCCCGCGAACTCGAGAGTCGCAAGGAAATTGCGTACGAACACTACGTAAAATCGGTTAATGTCGAGGCGAACACAGTAATCGAAATGGCGAACACGATCATCTATCCCGCGGCAATGCGCTACCAGAGTGAGCTGGCCGATACTGCTGCTAAATTAAAAGCCGCGGGTCTGGCAGCGGATACAACTGTTCTGGAAAAAGTGACCGATCTGATCAAGGCTCTACTGACCGGGGTGGGCAAAGTGGAAAGCACCCTGAATCACGGGTCGAATGGGTCGGCAGAGGGACACGCCAAGCATTTCCAGGAAGCGGTTCTTCCGGCCATGCTGGAAACGCGTATCGCGGCAGACGCCCTTGAGGGTATCGTGGCCGACGACCTCTGGCCGCTACCAACTTACCAGGAAATGCTTTTTATCAAGTAGATGGGACGATTGAGGTTGCGGCGGCGCCGCGCTAATCTGCAGTTAGCTCTCGAATTCGGCTTTCGAGAGGGCCGTTGGTAAAATCGCGAGCCCTCCTCTGTTGTTTGCTATTAGCCGGCGGAAAGGGGTAAAATCAGCCTTGCCTTGGCCGAAACCGCACATGAAGAGCACCGGCACTGGAACGCGTGTTCCGCTTTCGCCATTGCATACCATCGAGTTGGCCGGAGGTTTGTCCCATCTGTTAGCGAAACCTCCGGAGAAAGATTTTCCTCTCTATTCCATCGCTCGCAAAACCAGTCCGGACGGTCGAGAGTTGGTCCATAGCGAACTGGTTATCGCTGGGAAGCGAACCCGCACAACTTATCCCCTGGCCGAGCGATATCCCGTCCACTTCCTCAAGTCCTACCATCCGTGGAGCTTTCATGGTGATCCTGGGGTGGAATTCGAGAATAACCGAGTCGCGGCACAAATCCTGGGAACACCCGAACCAATCGGGTTCGACAGCAACTCTTTCCGGACCACGTTCATGCCGGGCAAGCCGTTGAGCAAACTCTCCCCATTCACCAATATCGAACCACCACATCGCTGCCTGGGCATTGCGCAGCAGACCGATCCGGCGGCGCTCATCGGCCTTTGGCGGCTAGCGGAGGAGGTTTTTGAACAAATTGAAAAACTCCACTCCCAGCGGTTCTGCCATGGTGATCTGGAATTGCACAACGTCGTGGTGTGCACCGGCCCGATTCAAACGTTTCTCATGGACTTCGAGAGTTCCGAGCGAGCTTTTTCTGGTTCGGAAACAATCTGGGAGCGACGCCGCTCGCGCGATTTATTCGAATTGCTACGTCTAGCGATTTACCTTCAATGCGGGCTTGGGCGCCAACAGGGGCGGCTCGCTCGCAAATCGTTGGAGGATCTACCGAAGTTGTTTGATTATGCTTCCACATTTTCAGCTCGTCTGGATGCGGCCGATCGCGGTGCTGTGCTATGAATGGATCTTAGGTTTCACGCGGAAGGCGATGCGCTAACTATCGTAAGAAACAATTTCGTGAATTTTGCTTCGAGCGAGTTCTGACTTTCTGTTCTGAAACGCCTCCGTCAGTGTGGCCAATAGAACGGAATTGAAAACACAGAACATATGGCTAGGGGCGGAATCGAACCGCCGACACGAGGATTTTCAGTCCTCTGCTCTGCCAACTGAGCTACCTAGCCGGATGGAAAGAGGACGGGAATATGAACGAGCGAGTGGTCAGCGCAAGGGAAAACTGGATCGCCAGCGTCTCAACTTGATGCACTACCCATTAAGCCCGGGTGGCTTCCACTGCTTCGACTCCTCCGATATGGCAAGCGACCGTCAACTCGATCGGGCGACAGCAAATCTCGCAGTCCTCGATGGTCGAGTAATTGCCAACAGAGGTGTCCGCACAGGTCGTAAACCTAGCTCCGCAGTACGGACAAACCACCTCGATGTCTTCTTCGAGGTTCATGTCAGAAGCTAAGCCCAAAATCTGAAATAGGAACAGCGAAAAATGGAAAATTTAGCATTGGAAGGCTAAACTCAAACTCCCGAAGGCGTCGTCGTTTCGCGGTTAGCAGTTTTCATCTCATCATCCCGTTACTTACGTTCCTCTCTTGGCCTCCGGCTTTTACATCCCGGATTTCTGGAGTCTCTTAGGCGAGCGTAGAGGTTTGTGTGCCGGCCAGCGCAGTCGCTATTTGAATTCCGTTTGGGCTTCCCAGTCCAGTCGTTGCGTCCCAGCCCGGACCGGCAGAAAACGCCCCGTTGTTCCCAGAGGTAATATCGCGAAATGCCTGGGGATTCCGATAGAGGGCCGGGTGAACATACCCAGCGCGCGGCTTTCCTTGCTTAACCAGGAGCTCGTTGATCAAAGCGAATAAACCCGCATAGAGTGGTGCCACCGCACTGGTGCCACCCGTCACGTTCTGCGCTCCGTCGATAAGGACGTTGTACCCGGTCACGGGGTCCGCGTCGCCCGCAACATCGGGAATTCCTCGGCCACCGCTCTGGCCTTGCGGGGGAGGAACGTTTACTTGATTCTGGTAATCCGGCTTCGGGAAATAATCGCTGACGCCGCCTCCGGTAGCACCCAATCCTTGATTTTCCTCATTCCATACCGTCTCAGACGTAATCGAGGAATTACCCGACGCGGCTTGGAGGGTAGTTCCTCCGCACGCAATTGCGAATGGACTGGAGGAGGGGAAGTCGACATGGTTTTTGCCATCAGTCTGGCCGTCAGAAGATCCGTTATCTCCCGATGCCACGAAGACGGTCTTTCCCATGGTACCAGCCTCCTGAAAGGCTTGATTGAAGGCGGTGAGAGATTGAGCTGTGAAATTGGATTCTGCCTGGCCCCAGCTGATGGAGACCAAAGTGACATCAGCATCATGAACAGCTGAGGTCACAGCGTCGATGAATCCTTGATCGCTGTTCGGCGCAAAAAACACTTTTTGCTTCGCTGCCGGGGCAATTGCTCCGGCCACTTCAATATCCAGCTCGACCTCGCCGTCAGCGCTGTTGGCATTACCGGTCGGACTGTTTTGACCACCATCTACGGATACCGCCGTAACTTGCGGAGCGGGATTGATGCCGAGCTGCCGGAAATAGGTATCGAGGTCCGTTTGCTGATAGCCGCCCCCCAATTCAATAATGCCGATCGTTTCTCCTTGGCCGGTCGCAGATGTCGGAAAATTGTACAAGCGCGCGATATCCGGCGGGTTAAACGATTGCTGAGCGACAGCAGCCGCAGGTAGCGAACGAAAGTGGGTAGCTGCTTGTGGCCGGTTATCCAATCCAAACACGCCAGTGACAATGCCTTGCAGTTCCGATGGTAAATACACCGCACCCTGGCGTAGACGGTAGGTAGAACCCTGATGAAGATAATCATGCAGCTGGACGCCAAATGCGGATTCCATGGCGGAAACGGGTCCCGATAGTTGTATGCTCCGGCGGGCCAGATTTGTTTCGACTACCTGTAACCCATGTTTCTGGGCGAAGCTTCCGACCCGCTCCAGATCAGCTGGATCCGCTCCATAACGCTCAGCAAACTGGTTTGGTGTAAGCTGTTCCCGGGATTGTGACTGGGAGAGCTCTCGAAATCTCTGTTGAAGTTCATCTTGGTTTCGCGCCCGCAAATAGAGAGTCACGCTGATCACGGCTTCGGGCGAGCAAGGGCCGACGAACTGAGCGTCCTGCGGAAGAATCCGTTCAGAACCGGGCAAGGGAGAAGAATCAGAATGGTTTTGCGGCATAATTACGGATGGGTTTCGTTCGGTGCAGTGTGATCGAATTCACGGAGTGGTGAAGGAGAATTCATCCATGAGACGTGCCGTGACAATCGCGGCGTTGCTAATTTGTCGACCTCAGTGGATCGTGCAACCGCTGTCCGGAAGAACTACCAATCTAGGAGAAAGATTTCATGCCGGCTCATGGCGTTTCCCAAATCAAGAGCAACCACTCCGCGGCCAATACCGCGACACGCTTCGTTGATCTGCTGAACACGAAAGGGATCAAGACCTTCGCCAGAATTGATCAGCGGGCGGAGGCTGAGAATGTCGGACTCACTTTGCGACCAACCGAGTTAATCATCTTCGGAGACCCACGGGCTGGTACGCCGCTCATGGATGCCTATCCGTCGCTGGCATTGGATCTTCCTTTGAAGGCGCTTATTTTCGAAGATACGACCGGGGACGTCTGGATCTGCTTCAATAGTCCGGAATATTTGGCGGAGCGCCATGGACTGACGACGGTGCCTTTCCAAGCGATCGGCAAACTGTTCGAAGCGGCGGCCTCTTAGGTTGATGCCAGAATAAAGAATCTGCAATCTGGCGCCTTTTGGCGCTCTGTCTACTCCGGAGGTCGTGCACGCGGTTCGCGATCTTTGGTCCCCGCGTCGGTTGGTGCGGTCACGAATGGACCACCTGCCAGCGGAGCAACCGCGCTGAAAGCGACGTCCGGCATCTCGCTCGGTTTACCTTCCAACGGGAAATCTTTGCGTAGGGGAAAGTAGGGGTAACCGTCCCACATCAGAATCCGGCGAAGATCGGGGTGATTTGTGAACCGGATTCCCATCATGTCGAATATTTCCCGTTCGTGCCAATTCGCACCTTCCCACAAGTGCGACAAGGTCGGCGCTTCCAGACTGTCTTCGGAAACCTTTGTTTTCAGCCGAAGATGAATGTTCTGCTCTAGGGAATAAAGCTCGTAGACAATCTCAAATCGCGGTTCTTCACCGAAATGATCTACGCTGCTGATATCGATCAAAAAGTTGAAGCCGAGTTCGTCCCGACAGGTTCGGCAAACCGATTCGACATTCTCGAGTGCCACTTGCACGGAGATCTCGTCGCGGAATTCCGTCTGTGGCAAATTCGGGAAACGTTTTCTAATTATTTCCGAAAGTTCCGCGGTGGTCATGAAACGGCCTCGAACAATGCACGTTTTTGATCACCGATGGCATGCTCATGCATGATCTTGCCCTGTAGCTTCATCAATCCTTCCAACAACGCTTCTGGGCGCGGTGGGCATCCGCTGACGTAGACATCCACGGGAAGAAGATGGTCGATACCTTGCAGGACGGCATAACTCCGGTACATCCCGCCGGAGGAAGCACAGGCTCCCATGGCGATAACCCACTTTGGTTCCGGCATTTGGTCATAAATGCGCTTTACCGCTAAGGCCATTTTGTAAGTCACGGTCCCGGCAACAATCATTACGTCGGATTGTCGCGGGGAGAAACGCATTACCTCGGCTCCGAACCGAGCAATGTCGAACCGGGAGGCGCCTGCCGCCATCAGTTCGATCGCGCAACAGGCGAGGCCCATAGGCATTGGCCAGAGCGAATTCTTGCGCATCCAATTGATGCAAGCGTCAAGGCGCGAAAAGATGATGTTGCCTTCCACTTTTGAGTCGTACGCTGCCGGAGCGATCGTGGCCATGATTGGGAGCTTAAGATGTGCGATCCGGGGAGCAAGTGAAATGTTTCACAAAGGGTCTGAGGGGGCTGGGAAACGCCGAGAACGCCGACAACGCCGACAACGCCGGGAACGCCGGGAACGCCGGGAACGCCGGGAACGCCGAGCGGCGAAGCCCTAGGGTCAGCCCAGGTGGTCACGCACTAAAGGTGTGTTTCAATCTAGTGGCTTCCGATTCTTGGTCGAAAAGTTTTAAGAACCAAATATTTGCCAGCGATTGCGCTACGCGATCTGAACAACATATATAAACGTTCTCGCCACGCGCCTTCAGCGCGCTGATTGCTTTTTTTTTATTCCTAGGCCTTCACGCTCTAGGCTTTCTTGAGTCGCGGCTTCGCCGCTCGACGCTGCCAGCGTTCTCGCCGTTCCGGCGTTCCCGGCGATCCCGGCGTTGTCGGCGTTGTCGGCGTTGTCGGCGTTGTCGGCGATCCCGGCGATCCCGGCGTTCCCGGCGTTCCCGGCGTTCCCGGCGTTCTCCAACTTCGCTCCGTCGTCTGAAACTCCGGCAGGCTTCGTCGGACAAGCCGGCGTTCCGGGCTTTATCCGCGTTGACGTGCGTTCCCGGCTGAAGAATAGTGCCGCTCTCGCATGCCCAGGCGTCTTACTCGCAACTTTTGCATCATTGCTCACATCGATCACGGTAAGACCACGCTCTCCGACCGGTTGTTGGAATCGACCGGCACAATCGAAGAACGGGACAAGCAGGACCAGTTGCTCGATTCAATGGATCTCGAACGTGAACGTGGGATCACTATCAAGGCGCATCCGGTGGCGATGCAGTATCGGGCTAAAGATGAAAAAATCTACCTGCTGAATCTTTTGGATACGCCGGGTCACGTTGATTTTTCGTATGAAGTCTCTCGAAGCCTTGCCGCCTGCGAAGGCGCCATTCTGGTGGTAGACGCTGCCCAGGGAGTGGAAGCGCAGACAGTAGCCAACGTTCACCTCGCGATGAAGCAGGGATTAACGATTATCCCCGTCATTAACAAGATCGACCTGCCAAACGCCGATATTCCCACCGTAAAGAGACAGCTCGAAGATATTCTGGCGATTCCAGCGGATGAAGCCATTCTCGCAAGCGCTAAGACGGGAATCGGCATCGACGAAATACTCGAGAGTATTGTCCACCGGATCCCTCCTCCCCCCGTGTTAGAGGACGAAAAATTGAGAGCACTGATTTTTGATTCTCTGTTCGATATCTATCGAGGCGTCGTCGCTTATACGCGGGTGTACTCCGGAAGCATCGTGGCTGGTCAGTCGGTGAAGTTGATGAGTACGTCCAAGAGCTACGAAATCAAAGAGGTGGGGATCTTCACTCCGAAGCCTTTTGCCCGAAAGGAATTGAGGGCGGGCGACGTCGGTTATTTCATCGCGAACATCAAATCGACCACTGAAATAAAGATTGGTGATACGTTGACCGATCAACGCAACCCGTCGCGCGAGCCGCTGCCCGGATTTCAGGAAATTCATCCGATGGTCTTCAGCGGGATTTATCCAATCAACACTGCCGATTTTGAGCATCTCAAAACAGCGATGGGCAAACTCCAGATTAATGACTCTGCATTTGTCTACCAGGCGGAGAATTCCATCGCTCTCGGTTATGGCTTTCGCTGCGGATTCCTTGGTTTGTTGCACATGGAGATTGTGCAAGAGCGGCTGCGTCGGGAGTTCGACATGGACATCATCGCGACCTATCCAAGTGTTGTCTACGAGGTGGTGAAGACAAACGGCGAGAAATTGGAAGTCGATAACCCGGCCTACTTACCTGATCCCAGCGTCATCGACGAGGTGCGCGAGCCAATCGTAAAATGTTTCGTCATGTGTCCCAACGAAAATATCGGGGATATGATGCAGCTAATTTTGGAAAAACGAGGCGAAGTCGAGCATACGGAGTCTTTGGACACTCGTCGGGTAATGCTAACAGGGACTATGCCGCTCAATGAGATTCTCGTCGATTTTAACGACAGGATTAAGTCGCTGACTCACGGCTACGGATCCATGGACTATGAATATGCCGGTTATCGGCCGGCTGATCTGGTGAAGCTTGATATGCTGGTAAACGGGGAACCGGTGGACGCGTTCTCCAGCATTGTCCATCGGGACAAAGCGGAAACGCGGGGGCGCTCGTTGGCAGCGAAGCTGAAGGAGGTTATTCCGCAGCAGCTTTTTCAAGTTTCGATCCAGGCGGCTATCGGCGGGAAAGTAGTCGCCCGGGAAAATGTGTCTGCGCTTCGGAAGAATGTGACTGCGAAATGTTACGGCGGTGATATCACGCGAAAGCGAAAGTTGCTGGAGAAGCAAAAGGAAGGAAAGAAGCGGATGAAAGCGATCGGCAAAGTCAATATTCCGCAAGAAGCTTTTATCGAAGTACTGAAAACCAACTGACGTCGTGTTTACTCCGCAACACATTACCCATGGCAATGCGCTGGCCAAGGCGGCGCAACGACTCATAAACTATCGGAAAGATATAGCGTCATCGGAGCTCATAGAGGCAGTGCGAACCGATTTGACTCAGCTTAAGACGGCGCTGAAGGCTCGCTCCAAAACAGAGGTTGAGCCGGCGGTGAAGACGCTCGAGACGTCGCTGCATCGGCTGGATCCGCCGCACCCGAACATGGCCATTCGGGACTATGTCGAGTTGGTGCTGGTGGTTGTGGCGATTGCTATCGGGTTACGCACTTACTATCTCCAGCCGTTCAAAATCCCGACCGGCTCAATGCAGCCAACGTTGAACGGGATAATCGCGAAGAAAATAGATACTCCTCCGCCGAATCCGCTTGTCCGCGCTTTTCAATTTCTGACGCTCGGTCGTTCATATGAAGATATTACGGCTTCGGAAGAGAGCGAGACCGTGAGCTCGATCCAACCCTACAAAGTGAAATATTTTTGGGATGGCTCCTTGATAACCACTCACTCTCCTAATTCAGCTGTGCATAACTATGTCGTCGGAATGGCGCCGGAGGTATTGGAGCGCCAGCTCGAGGTTTATCCGGGTGCTACTTTTCGACGCGGTCAGCCGATTGTACGGGCTTACGCAGACCTGGGAGACCAGGTGTTTGTTGACAAAGTCTCCTATAACTTTTCCCAGCCAAAACGGGGAGACATCTTCGTATTCAAAACCAACCAAATCATTGGAATCGCGCAGGCGCCTGATGGGTCGAGTCAGCATTACATAAAACGTTTGGCTGGACTGCCTCGGGACATTCTCCAGATCAAAGAGCCGTACTTGTTCATTAACGGCAAACTGGCGCATCGCTTTGCCTTTAGACGAGTAATGTCGAGGCAGAATGGATACACTGGATATACCAACGATCATTCTGGAGGGAACATGATCTATTTGGGCGATCCCGCATCGACCGTGCGAGTTGAGCCACACACTTTTTTCGCTTTGGGAGATAACAGTGCCAATAGTTTGGACAGTCGATACTGGGGATTTGTGCCAGAAAAGAATGTCGTCGGACGGGGCCTTTTCATTTATTGGCCGTTTACCAGCCATTGGGGTTTTGCCCAGTAATCTGTCAAAATTGATGATGCGGTCCTGACGTCGGCAGCAGGTCCGCTCCGCCATCGGAGTTGCCCTCGCAGATTTGAGTGAAATCCACCGGTGCAGTGCCGGGGTTCTGCTGCTAAGCAGATTATTGTTCCATTTTCGGCTTTATTCCGGCCGGTGTTTCAGCGAGAAAAACAACCCAACCTGGCTGGCCTATGGATTTGGAGGAAATACTGATTGATCTTGCTCATCAGTTGTACGGTCGCTCTGACCGGCTGGTGATCTATGATGAAGGTTTGGTAGCCGCGAAACTGGACCGTCACATCATAGTAAGTCGTCCCGGAGCACGGTTGGGCAGTCTGGAATTTGGTGACCTTATTCATATCGATCCGGGTCCTCTGCTTGAATTGTTGAAGGTGGATCAACTTAAACGACAGGCGGAGGAGGAGACGCTCACTGGTTCTCGCGTTCGTGATGATTTTCCCATTCCCGGTCCGGAAACATATTTCGTAGCAGATCTCCTCGCCCGGTCGGAAAGCCATCTATTGGCGCACGTTCAGCCGATCTTGGTCAATCAAATCTTGGCTTCGCCGCGGGCCCGCCAGTTTGCAGATCGACGCATCACTTTGACGGAGGTATTCGGATGTGGAGTTGCGACGGCGATGGCCGGCTACGCCGATCCTGGCGCGGTTCTGGCGAAGGAAATTCGTCACAAGGTAAATCTTTGGAGAGATCGCGCTCGGGTGGAACCCAAAATAGTGCTTCTGCAAAACAACGGAATGGTGGTCATCGGCGACACGCCCGCTGAAATCATTGAGACCATTGATAAGATTCTGAAGGCAGCTGAGGTATTTATTGGTGCTAGCGTGTTAGGCGGTCCTCAATTCCTCACGGTTGCAAATATCGGGCGCGTCCTGGAATACCGGAAGCTCATTGGAACGAGCAAAGAGCCTACTGGCGTTCAAAATCTAGCCGGTGAGCTTAGTAGTACCTGAGGCGATTGGAAACGACTGGGTTAGATGGTTCGGCGAGATAGGCGTCGGAATCCTAGCCTACGCCTTTGTTGTCTTCGGCAATCCGGCCCTGCCGTTCTTTCGGGATGGGCTTCGAGTGCTGAAACGTTATCCCCGCATCTGGCTATGGCTGGCCGGTATGAGCTTCGCGTATTGGTTTTTCCAGTTGGCCCAAGCGTGGGCACTCGGAGAGGTGAAATTCTCGCTTTATGATCTCGTCTACTGGCCTGCACCACGAGCCTGGAATTGGGCGCAAGCCGCCAGCCGCGCTTGGTTACCTGCCTTGGAATTGCTGGCCGGGCTATTCAATCAAATCGTGGTCAGTTTTCCACTTTCCGCGATCGCGGCGCTCTTGTTTTTACTCAACTGGGGCAACTCCCATTTCGCATTGATCCAGGAGATGCGATCTCGATTGGGACGGTGGTGGATCGTGGTCTATGGCGGATTAGTGATCTGCGCGTTTGGAGCGCTAGTGAAGCCTATCTTCGGACTTGGGATTCGCTGGCTTAACCAATTTTTTGACGGGATTTTTCTACTTCGGCTCGGAGCAGTTCTCGATTCGCTATCGTTTGCGTTCGAGTACCTGTTCGGCTTGGTCATCCAAGTTTACCTGATCTTGCTGGCCTTCGTTTGGATCCGAGGTATCAACTCGCCGCCGGAACGCGTCTTTATCTTTGCGCTCAGGCGGATGGCGCACTTGGTGAAATGGGCAGGCCTGATTCTGCTCGTTAGTTCGTTGGGTATCCATCTGCCGCTTTTGGCGAGCTACCTATGGATCGGGCAGTTTACCGATTTCACGAGTGCAGCTGTCCAATACGTCGAACAGACTGCGCGGCCATTGATTGCCATAGGCCTAATCTTTTTCTGTTCTGTACAGATCTCGCTCGTGCTGCACAACGAGTCGTTTCGCCAGGCGATTTCCGAACATGCAGCCTTTATGCGCCAATATTGGTACCGAGTGCTTTGGTTTCTTATTGTCGCGGGAATGCATCTCTTTTTGGTCTGCTGGCTCGGAGCAGGCTGGCTGGGCGGTTACAAAGGCGGATCTGTTCCTTATTTGCTTGGATTGTTTCTGATCAGCGGGCTCAAATCCATTTGTGCCGCTTGGCTTCTGGCTGCCTGGGTTTGCCTTTACCGAAGTGCGGGGAGGCAACGGCAAGAGATCCGCTTTTAATTGGGAAGGAAGCAGCGCGATTGGACGGCAGCCGAACTGCGCCTGCTCGAAATGAAATAGCCAATCGCTAATATTTGTTATTGGCTATTTGCTGTTGATCATTTCTTTGTTGATCAACTGGCGAGATCTTATGGCGGAAGAGCTCTTAGCGGCATTGGGAATCATCACCCGAAGATCGGACGAAGCCGACTTTGGTGGTCTTGAATTTACCTACCGATTTCAGAAATCTCGATTCTACGAGCTGGTCGGACCTGAGCAGGGTGGAAAACATCTGGCCCTACAGCTTCTCGGCCTCAGGTTGGAGCCGGCCAGCGGGGAAATCCAGCTAGATGGTCAAAAGGTGACCGGCTTGGGGAGTGAGGTTCTAAGCGAAATTCGGAATCAAAAATTTGGGTTCCTGTTTGCCGCGCCCTTTCTTTTGCCCTCATTTAGCGTTCTGGAGAACGTCGCAATGCCGCTCTTCAAAATAGCTCAAGTAGACGCGAGAGAAGCCAAGCGAATTACCGAAGAGATTCTGGACCTGATTGGAATCATGTCGATCGTCGAGATCAAGGCGGCGGAGTTGCCGCCTTTGGAGCAGACCTTGACGGCCCTCGCGCGGGCTATCGTGCATCACCCGCGGCTGTTAATCGTGGAGGAGCTAGGTCAAAATCTCGATGCCGGTTCAGCTGACTATTTGCAGCGGATTATTCGTCGAATTCCGGAACATCTTGGGATCGCGGTGATCGCGACACGCGCGTCCCACGTTCCAGCCCAGGTCGCCGATGTCGTGTTGGAATTCGATGGTGGAAGATTAAAAGAATCGGTGGAACAGAGTCGAGACGGATGAGTTCAACCGCCCAAATTACCAAGAAAAGCCGTTCCAATCTTGCTTTCGCCTTTCTTACACTCCCCCCGAAAAAAGGCGCGATATCAGTACCTTCTATGCGTTTTGTCGAAAAGTTGACGATGCCGCGGACGACCCGGGAATTGCGCTCGAAAAGAGGAGGGCGTGGCTGCAGAATTGTCGAAAATGGCTTCGAATAAGAACTGCTGATGAGCCGCCATTTGCGGAAGAAGTGCGAGCACTGATCGCCAAATATCAGATCTCTCTTGGGTTGTTCGAGGACATCTTGAGCGGGGTAGAGTCTGACCTTGAGGCGGTTCGGTACCCGACCTTTGCCGGGCTTTCCGAGTATTGCTATCGCGTTGCCAGCGCAGTTGGCCTAGTAAGCATTGAGATTTTTGGCTATCGGAATCCGCGTTGCCGCGACTATGCCTACCAACTCGGGATCGCTCTGCAACTCACGAACATTATCCGGGATGTAGAAAGCGACTTTCGAAACGGGCGTCGCATTTATCTGCCGCTGGACGAAATGGCGCGGTTCGGATACTCCCCCGGGGCCTTGGAGCGACAGGAATACGATGAACGGTTCATTCAACTGATGGAATTTCAAGCAACCAGGGCGAAAGAGTATTTTGCGAAGGCGAGGGTGGCACTGCCTCGGGAGGATCGTGGCTCGATGGTGGCAGCAGAAGCAATGGGAACAATCTATTTCGCCTTATTGCGGAAGATGGAGAAAGACCGATTCAGGATGTTCTGGCGGAAGTACCGATTAAACCGGCTCGAGAAGCTTTTTTTCCTAGCGCGGCAATTTGTCTCGCCTTTTGCGCGGTGAGTGGTTACTTGTGTCAAGCGGATTCGTCAAACAGCTTGGCGAATTTCTTAGAATAGGAGTCTGTCATGAAAAAATTGGCTGCTGCCGCTTTAGCGGTGTTAGCGTTTTGTGGGCTCTTTGCCGCAGTTGCGTCTGCCCAAGTCGGCGCAAGTACTCCGATAGGTGCCTTTATCGTACACCTGATTGATAGGGAGATCATCTATTTGGAGCCACCGGCTAGGTATCCCTACGCTGAAAAAACCCACGATCCGTCGATCGTCATTAGTCCTTACTATCCGCACAACCGTGTAGTCGTTCGCGGTATTCAGAGCGGCTATCTAGTAATGGATCCGTCGGTCGGCAAGGCGTTTATCCGACCTTAACGATTCGAATAGGGCTGCGCGGAGCCTTTAGCGTCCGCGCAATAAAATTGGCACCGGACTCTACCCTCCGGCCGGTGGCAACTCGTTGTAGCGGTGACCATCCTCGATAGCGATCGGGCGCGGAATTGGTGTTCCAACTCCGAAGGGCGCTCCGGATGCTCCTTGGCCCGTCGGAAGCGACGCGCCTTCTGTCTTTACGATATCTCAACGCGCTTCGGTGGGATCAACCCGGTGTTCGCCATGGTTTACCCAAATAGCCAACGGCAGACCATGACGGCAGCGATGACTCCGACCAGATCAGCCAATAATCCCGCCGGAATAGAATGGCGTGTCCGGGTGATTCCGACAGACCCGAAGTAAACGGCCACGACGTAGAATGTGGTCTCGGCGCTTCCGTAAATGGTCGCTGCCATGTAGCTCAATAGATTATCCGGGCCGAACTGTTTGACCAGATCTCCTAAGATCGCGATGGAACCGCTGCCGCTGAGCGGCCGCATCATGATCATCGGTAGCAGATCAGTCGGAATCTGGACGGCGTTGAGCAGAGGAGCCAATCCAGTTTTTAGCAAGTCGAGGGCTCCCGATTCGCGAAAGACCCCGATCGCCACCAGCATCCCGACCAGGTAAGGAATGATCCGGATTGCCACCTGAAAACCTTCTTTGGCGCCCTCGACAAACTCAGAATAAACGGAGATCCCTTTTCCGAGTGCGTACAGGGGGAAGAAAGCCAGGAGAAATGGAATGGCCAACGGCGAGAGCGCCCGAAGAAATATCGCGATGGCGTCCAGAAACCCGGTCGGCCAATTCACCGAATTGGCTGGGTTCCCAGGAATACTGAAATTCGGGAACCAGCTATTGATGAGATACGGAAACGCGCGCAGCGCGAGCGTCACCGCAAAAAGAGCGACCAAGAGGCTGATGGCAATGATAGCCCATCCTCGCAGCCTAGGAATACTAGCTGCTCCGGCTGCTGCGACCGAACTGCCTTGGCTATTCTCTGCAGGTAAATCTTGGGCGGGAGCGACATCGGGTTGGCGTTCCCATCGAAAAGGTCCGACGCGCTCAAGGAGCTTCACAAAGAAGATTGCGGCTAGTGTCGCGATGCCAGTAGCGATAAGGGTTGACCCGACGATCGCGGTCGGGTTCTTGCTTCCGTTGATAGCGAGGACATTGATGGCGGTTGCCGGAATCAATTGAATAGAACTGGTATTGAGCGCCAGGAACGTGCACATCGCGTTTGTCGCGACCCCCTTCCTTTGATTTAAATCATTGAGATGTGCCATCGCCTTCAACCCGAGCGGGGTCGCGGCGTTGCTAACGCCCAGCATGTTCGCGGAGATGTTCATCATCATCGCCCCCATCGCGGGATGATCGGCTGGAATTTCCGGAAAGAGTCGGCCCATGACGGGTCGGATGATGCGACCAAGCATTTGAACTAGCCCGGCGCGCTCGGCCAGACGCATCATCCCAAGCCAGAGAGCCATCACTCCGACCAGGGGGAGAGCGATGTCCATCACTGCGGACTTTGCGGCATTCAGCGCTCCTTGATTTAGAGCGTCAAACCTGCCAGTGAACGCGGCACAAAGTACACCAGCCAGCAAAAGCGCCACCCAGACCAGATTGAGCATGATGGCAGATCAAAGAACAAATCACCTCTCTGAGTCGACAAAATCCGGACAGCGGCTGGCTTTCTCTCGCTTTCTCTGCAGAGTGTTCAATCGACGGATCTAGCGGTCGACGCGGGTTACATCTACGAAACGGCCTCAAGGGGGGTGGCCTGAACCTACAATAATACCAAACACCTATGCAGATTGGAATCATTGGACTTGGGAAAATGGGCGGGAACATGGCTCGCCGTTTGATGCGGCAGAAGCATGAAGTCGTCGTCTATGATCGGAGCGCCGACGCAACTCACGCGTTGGAAAAGGACGGAGCAACTGGGGCGGTGGATTACACCGATTTAGTCAAGAAATTGACCCCGCCTCGAGCCGTCTGGCTGATGGTTCCTGCGGGCGGTCCGACGGAAGAGTCCGTGCAAGCGCTGAAACCTTTGCTCGAATCCGGCGATACGATCATTGATGGAGGAAACTCCTACTACAAAGATGATGTGCGCCGAAGCCGTTCGGTAAAGGAAAAGGGCATCCATTATCTCGATGCCGGCACCAGCGGCGGTGTTTGGGGAATCGATCGCGGATACTGTTTGATGATTGGAGGAGATCGCGAAACGGTGGAACGTCTTGAACCGATCTTTGAGACGCTCGCTCCGGGTCAAGGGAATACGCCACCCTCGCCGGGAAGAGAAAAGTATAAGAGCACCGCGGAAAAAGGTTATCTCTATTGCGGACCCGCCGGGGCCGGACATTTCGTTAAGATGATCCACAACGGAATCGAATATGGCCTCATGCAGGCTTACGCCGAAGGCTTCGACATTCTGCGGGAAGCGTCATCGGATGCCTTGCCGGAGGGGCATAGGTATGAATTCAATTTGCCGGATATTGCTGAGCTCTGGCGGCGCGGAAGCGTAGTCGGCTCCTGGCTGCTTGACCTGACCGCGATGGCGTTAGCGGAGGATCCGAACCTCAATCGCTTCACTGGTTTTGTTCAGGATTCCGGGGAAGGACGATGGACGATTCAGGCAGCAATCGACGAAGCGGTCCCTGCCGAGGTGTTGAGCGCTTCGCTCTTTACTCGGTTTCGCTCACGAAAAGAGCACACGTTTGCTGAAAAGGTGCTCTCGGCCATGCGTAACAAGTTTGGCGGTCACGTCGAGTCTTTGCCATTCCAATAAAAGTCTTCCAATGAATCCTTGCCAATCAACTCCGCGAGCGGGTGACCCTTGCGCCATCGTCATATTTGGGGCATCCGGAGATCTCACGAAACGGAAATTAATTCCTGCACTCTATAATTTGTCTTCGTACGGGCTGCTGCCCAACAGGTTCAGCATCATTGGGGTTGCTCGAACAGCGTGGGATGATGACGGCTTTCGAAACCAACTAGGGAAAGATTTGGCGGAGCTTGGCACGCAACCGGTCGACCCTAAGATCTGGGCCGAATTTCGGGAGCGAATGATGTATTGCCGAGGCAGCTTTGATGATCCAAAGACCTACGAATGTCTAGAAGAACGGCTGGCGGAATCGGCAAAGAAATTCGGAACGGCCGGGAACGTTTTGTTCTATTTGTCGGTGCAACCCGATTTCTTTGCGGTCGTCCCGAAAATGCTGGCCGAGCGGGGGTTGATGCGAGAGGAAGGTTGTTGGCGTCGTATCATCATTGAAAAGCCTTTTGGGCGTGATCTGGCTTCTGCCCGAGAACTGAACGCTAAGCTTACCGCGGTCCTGCAGGAGCGCCAGATCTATCGGATCGACCATTATCTCGGTAAAGAGACCGCCCAAAATCTGCTGGTTTTCCGTTTGGGCAATGCCGTATTCGAACCGATTTGGAACCGTCGTTATATCGACCACGTTCAGTTAACGGTCGCCGAATCGATTGGCGTGGAGCTACGGGGCGCTTTCTACGAGACAGCGGGCGCCTTCCGCGACGTGATGCAAAATCACATGTTCATGCTCTTGGCCCTCATAGCGATGGAGCCGCCGACCTCGCTGGAAGGCGAAGCCGTCCGAAACGAGAAGGTAAAGCTATTGGGGGCAATTCGGCGGTGGAAACCCGAAGATGTATTAATTAATACGGTGCGCGGCCAGTACGGAGCGGGCGAAATCGATGGCAAGCCGGTTCCTGCGTATCGAGATGAGCCCAATGTAAATCCGAAATCGACCGTCGAAACGTACGCCGCGGCCAAATTGCTCATCGACAACTGGCGTTGGGCGGGAGTCCCGTTCTATTTGCGCACAGGAAAGAGATTGGCGCGTCGAACCAGTAAAATCGTCGTCCGATTTAAAACTCCGCCGCTCTCGATTTTTGGATCTGGCGAGAGCGATCCAATCGCCCCGAACTACTTGATTTTCAATATTCAACCCGAAGAAGGAATCATGTTTCAGGTGAGAGCGAAGGTACCTGGGCCAACGATCACGACCAAGCCAGTGCATCTTGATTTCGATTACAGCCAATTTGGCGAAAGACCGCCGACGACCGGATACGAAAAACTGTTGTATGACTGCATGGTGGGCGATTCGACCCTCTTTCATCGTTCCGATATGGTTGAGGCCGCTTGGGAAGCCGCGCAGCCAATCCTAGATGCATGGACGGACAATCCGCCGCAAGATTTTCCCAATTACGCCGCAGGAACTTGGGGTCCTGCTGCGGCCGACCAATTGTTAGCGCGGGATAACCACAGATGGTGGTACGCGCCAGACAATCGGATACAGCAAACCGGAGGCGTCCGCCGGTAGACTGGCGCGGGATTTAGCAACCTGGGAGAGTCAAGCGAAGGGGCAAGTTCGATAACATCGACGCAGTAGCCTGATGCTCCAGCCTCAGGAGCGCACGCGCCACAGCGTAAAAACGCGAGATCAGGGGCCTTATTGCTTCCTGGGTACCTGAGGCTGAAGCATCAGGCTACTTTGTCAGCCATTGCAAGCTGGCGAGTCCCTGCTTACCTTCTCCCTCTTCGATTATGCCTGAGAGTATTATTTCAGAAGACCGCTGGTCCACGGTTCAGTTCAGCAACGACGAGATTGCGCGCTATTCACGGCATCTCATCATGCCGGAAGTGACGCTCGATGGCCAAAAGAGACTAAAGGCTGCTTCAATTTTGTGTATCGGCGCCGGGGGCCTCGGCTCACCCATCGCGCTTTACTTGGGAGCAGCAGGAATTGGGAGAGTGGGATTGGTGGATCCAGATGTTGTCGATTTCTCCAATCTGCAGCGCCAGATTCTTCACGGAACCAGTGATGTCGGCCGGAAGAAGCTCAATTCTGCCAAAGATCGAATCAAAGCGGTGAACCCGAACGTTCAGGTCGACCTGTACGACTGCATATTTACCAGTGAGAATGCGATGGACCTGGTCAAAGATTATGACTTGGTGATCGACGGAACGGACAATTTTCCAACCCGTTACCTTTCCAACGACGTTTGCGTTTTGACCAAGAAGCCCAATATCTACGGATCGATTTTTCGGTTTGACGGTCAATGCACGGTTTTTGCCCCACATCTGGGTGGTCCATGTTATCGTTGCATGTTTCCGGAGCCCCCTCCGCCCGGAATGGTTCCAAGTTGCGCCGAAGGCGGTGTATTGGGGGTATTGCCCGGAGTGATTGGGGTGATGCAGGCGATCGAAGCGATCAAACTGATACTTGGAACTGGCGAATCGCTGATCGGGCGACTGATCAGTTTCGATGCATTGAAAATGCGGTTTCGGGAGTTCAAAGTGCGTAGAGATCCGAATTGTCCGATCTGCGGCGACCACCCCACCATCCATCAATTGATTGATTACGAGCAGTTTTGTGGTTTGCCTCAGGCCGACGCCGAGGCGGAGAAGGAGATGGCGGTTCCTGGGATCACCGCGATCGATCTCAAGGCCAAAATGGATCGTAAAGATGCGTTTGTGTTGGTGGATGTACGCGAGCCATTTGAGTACGACATATGTAGCATCCCGGCCTCCCGCCTGATTCCGCTGGGAGAATTGCCGAGTCGGCTGAGCGAGTTGGATAGCGCCGATGAAATTGTGCTCCAATGTAAGAGTGGGGCGCGCAGTGCCCGTGCCCTCCACATTTTGCAGGAGGCTGGCTTTCGCAAGCTTTACAATCTGGAGGGCGGAATTACCGCTTGGTCGGACCAGGTCGACCCAACCGTACCGAAATACTGAGTCCATTTTTGCGGGGCTGACGGCGAGAAAGTAGCCTGATCCCGCCGTCGCTATAGCGGGGCATGTTGGTGAGAAGTGATTGGTGAATGGTGGATGCCTATCGGCAAATCCTCAGACAAATCTCCCACCGCCCTCTCACTAATCATTAATCACCATCGCTGCAGCCCTGAGACTGGCCTGTCCGCCGAAGTTATGGGGTTGCGGGAGAACGAAGGAGGAAGCAGCACCTACTTAATACCTTATGGATTCCGAACTTCTCTCGTTGTTGCGCTGTCCCCGGACAGGAGGGCGGCTTCGCTTTGCCAGCGTAGCCGAGTTGATCTGCATTAACGCCGAGATCCGAGCTAACCAGGACGGAAATCAGCAACCGGCCGAAGTTAAGGGCGAACTCGAGCAATCTCTCATTTGCGATTCTGCCAAGTTGTGTTATCCGGTTCGCGACGGTCTGCCGGTGTTGCTACCGAACGAGGCCTTTGATCTGCCAAAATCGTTGGACTCTTCAATGGCCAAAGTCGAAAAATCTTCCCGCAAGACAGTAATCCTCGACGAGCTGGACCAAAACAGATCGATCGACCAAGAGGAGTACAGAGTAAGGGTTAAAGAGTACCAATTGGAACTTCTGACCCTGCAGCGCGCGTTGAATGAAAGCAAACACAACGTCCTGGTGGTGATCGAGGGTCCGGACGCCGCAGGAAAAGGGGGAGCGATTAAGAGGTTGGTGGAGAAACTAGATCCTCGCACCTACCGCGTCTATTCGATCGTCAAACCGACGCAGGAAGAATATGCACACCACTACCTTTGGCGTTTTTGGAACAAGCTTCCTGGTTATGGCGAGATGGTTATTTTTGATCGTTCGTGGTACGGCCGCGTGCTGGTTGAGCGCGTAGAGGGATTTGCCAGCGGCGCTGAATGGAAGCGGGCTTATCGCGAGATCAACGAGTTCGAGCGCGTATTGGTTGATGACGGCACGCTGATTGTGAAGCTTTATTTGCACATCTCGAAAGAAGAACAGCTAGACCGTTTCAAACACCGGGAAGCCGACCCGCTGAAACATTGGAAGATCACGGAGGAAGATTGGCGCAATCGTCGGAAATGGGATGAACACAATGAAGCGGCGCAGGATATGTTCGAACAAACCTCGACGCCGTTTGCGCCTTGGACCGTCGTCGAAGCAAACTTCAAATGGTACGCGCGGCTGAAAGTTTTGAAAACGGCCATCAAAGCGCTCCAGTCGCTTGACTTGCATTAGCTAAATGACGAACGGAACTCTGCCCAAGCAACCCTCGTCCCCTTTAATCTACGGCTGCATGCTGATCGGAGGGAATTTCGACGATACACCTCTCACGGCAGAGGACCGTAAAGCCGGGCGGGCTGCTGTCGATGCCGCTTTGGAGAGCGGGTTCAATTTTTTCGATCACGCCGATATCTATTGCCGTGGTAAGTCGGAGGAACTTTTCGGTGAGTTTTTAGCGGAGCAAGCTGCTTCTCGCGACGATCTGATTATCCAAAGTAAGTGTGGAATCTTTCTCCCGGGCCAGCCGGAAGCAGGGCTGCCCGCTCGCTTTGATTTCAGCTACGAACACATTCTCGAATCGGTCGACGGGAGCTTACGCCGTCTTCGTACAGCGTATCTGGATATCTTGTTGCTGCACCGGCCCGACCCGCTGGTCGAACCGGAAGAAGTAGCTGAAGCCTTCGATCTACTCCATCGCACGGGCAAAGTGAGAGCATTCGGGGTGAGCAATCATTCGCCGGCACAAATTGATTTGCTCCGCACTTACGTCGATCAACCATTGGTGTTCAACCAGATCGAGTACAGTCCGTTGCATACGATTCAGCATGATGCCGCGATTCATGCAAATATGCGGGTGCCACATTACGGCAATCCAGGAGAAGGAATCATCGAATATTGCCGTGCCAACGGGATTGCACTCCAAGCGTGGAGTCCGCTTGCCCGAGGGCTGCTCAGTGGAAAACCGTTACCTAAGAATGCCGAGAAACGAATTGCCGCAGCCGCCGAGATCGTAGCCCAAATCGCAGAGGAGCATGGAACCAGTCGAGAAGCGATTGTGCTCTCTTGGGTATTGCGACATCCGGCCGGAATCATGCCGGTTGTCGGAACAACCAATCCGGAGCGGATTCGCGCATGCTCCGAATCGGTTAAGATCGAGCTTTCCCGGATTGAGTGGTATCAGATCTATACTGCGGCGATGGGCCACTCCGTACCGTAGAATTGTTCTTATCGAAAATGGAGCCTGATCATAGGCGCAGAGAACCACACATCTGCCTTATCTTGATGCGCATGACCGGCCGCGGCGGACTCCACGATGCTTCCAAGCCGTAAGATCAATCGCGGAGTGGGTGATTGGTCCTTTTCGCGAATCTGGCGCAATGGAATCGCCACCGCGAGTAGACTCGCGAGGCGCTGTGCGCCAGTTCAAACTCTGGTAGGCAAAGCGTAAATGACCTGTCTCACGTCCGGGACGGTTAAAGCCAAATTGATGACTGCGATCGCGTCGTCAATCGAGTCGTTCCGAGCGTGAATGGAGACGACTCCATTGGTAGAACTCACTTCGAAGCCACTTGCTTTCAGACGCGGCTGGGTTCCGAGCTTATTTAGGACTGTCGAGGTAATGATCGCGTCAGTAGTCAGACCGATCGGTTGAAGATTGTCTCTGGCCGAAGTGGCCTGAACGACCAAGGTGCCACTATCCGCACGGAGGAGCTCGCCTCCAACAATTCGCTTGGCGAATTCGCTTGAAGATACTGCGTTTCCGACCGGCTTTTGCTGTGGGCTGCTTTCCGCGGACCCAGAGGTGTGCTTGACGGTTTCAGGAACTCTCAGACCTCGACTGAAGGTCGTGCGTTCTGATTTATCATTGGAAGCACAACCGGACAGCAATATGATTAGGCAGAGGAAGATGTTTGCGGATGGGCCCATGGTGAATGTGTTAGATCAGCAAAAACTGTTGGCTTAGACGTGGCCCACCAACGTTTTGTTTACTTATTTTCTTGTGAATTAGTCAGGTGCCTTAGCGATTTGGTCCAGCGAGGGCTAACCCGAACAACCAGAGATATCTTCGATCACGTCTTGATTCGGGACAATTCTTTGGCAATTGGATAGGCATGTTCAGAAATATCGGGATCGTTTTTCTAATGGGGAGTCTCTGGATCGGCTTGGGCGATCTCGTTTACGGCTCGGAAGGGGGTGCGGATCAGCACACGACGCGGGCCGTTCAGCTAGTCAAGGAAGGGAAGGACAAGGAAGCTCTAGAGGAGTTCACCAAAGCGATTGAAGCCGATCCAAAGAACCCAATGTTTTATCGAAATCGCGCCGCGCTTTATTCTCGATTGAAGGATTGGGAACACGTCGCTAGCGATTACAGTCAGGTACTTGCCCTTCAGTCAGACGACCTCGCGGCCTTGTTGAATCGGGGAATCGCTTACACCGAAGCGAAGAAATTCGATGAAGCAGAAAAGGATTTTGCAGCGGTGCTCGCCAAGAAGCCGGACGATCAACGAGCATTGAAGTATCAGGCTTACGTGTTGGCCGCAAAAAAGGACACCGGTCAAGCGGCAGAGGAATTAACGAAACTAATCGAGCAGAATCCGACCGACACCAAGCTCTATCTCTCCCGTGCCCAGATTTATGGGGCGGCAGGCCAATGGCAGCAAGCTATCGCCGACTACAGTAAGGTGTTGGAGATGGATCCCAAAAGCGTTGAGGCGCTGACGGCGCGCGGCAATGCTTACATTAGGCTGAATGACCACGCCAAAGCGATAGATGACCTCACCGCTGTGTTGGCTATTAAGCCGAATGATCGCGATATCCTTTTGCGTCGAGGCGATCTTTATCGCGAGGATGGTCAATTCGATAAAGCCATCGCCGATTACTCCGCGATCATCCAGGCCAAACCAAACGATGCCGCTGCCTACTCCGGCAGAGGTTACGCGGAGTTGAAAAAGAATGATAAGGATGCCGCTCTGGCTGATTTCAACAAGGCCATCTCGCTGGCGCCAAATGAGGGCGAATACTACACTGCCCGTTCTTTTATCTACATCGCCGAAAATCAGGCTGGGAAAGCAGTAGATGATTTTACCCGATTGATTTCGCTGAAACCAGACGACATAAATTTGTACATCCGGCGCGGGAATCTGTACGCGCAACTCAGTAAGCTGGACGAAGCAGCGGCTGATTTTGACCAGGTCTTAGCTAAGGATGCGAATAATCCCGCGGCGCTCGCCGGTAAAGGTTTTGTAATTGCAAAGAAGGGAGACGTCCGCTCCGGTGCCGCTCAGATCCAGAAGGCTTTGGAACTCTCGAAGGATCCCAAAGAACAGGACGACATGCGAGCGAAACTTAAGCAGTTGGGAGTTGGGCCACAGTTGTAATGGGCCCACGAGGGCCACGGCTAAATCGGTGGTTGGTAATTGGCGATTGGCAAAGCACACCCAAGGTCGGTAGGGCGAAAGCCTGATACCGTATCAGCGGGATCGGCTTGAGCCGCGCGGGGATCAACCGATGATTCGTTTTTAACAGCAATTCTTAATGCGGTACGAAAACTTCAGGAAATCAGCGCGATTGGGCAATTGCAGACGGCTCAAGCCGATCCGGCGCCCGCCGGACCAGGCTTTCGCCCTACCAATCATGACGATTACAGCTCACTGATTAGCGATTACCCGCTTTATCCGGCCGGATGGATCCCGAATTGGGCCAGCAGTTTGGGGACCGTCTCCATCGGTAAACCGACGACGTTTGTGAACGATCCGTCGATCCGTTCGATCACCGTTTCCGAGTCAATTTGTGCTGCATAAGCTCCAGCTTTGTGAAGCGGATCGATGCGGGACAGATATTGGCCGATAGCATCTGCGCTCAACTCACGAAATCGTACTTCGGAACCGATCACGGCGGAGACAGTCCGTCGATCGGAGAAATTGCTGATGGCGACGCCGGTGACGACCTCATGGGTCCTGCCGGACAGCCGCGTCAGCATGCCACGGGCTTCGTCTAAATCGGCGGGTTTCCCAAAAACGCTGTTGCCGAGCGCTACCAGGGTGTCGGCGCCGAGAACCACCGCATCCGGTTCCATCCGAGCAACTGCAAACGTCTTCCGGCACGCGTTCAGTAAAGCCAATTCCCCGGCAGTTAGGAAATCAACCGTTAGCTCCACGATAGGAGCCGTCTGAACGACAAATTCATATCTCGCTTCCCGTAATAGACGACTTCGTTGAGGAGATCCGGAAGCCAGAATGAAATTTTTCACTGTGGCGACGGTTGCGGACTGCCCTGTGGTTGCGAGCTTGGCCGCAATTCCTGATAGTCGGCTGGAATCACGAAGCTTGCGTCTTCGAGGGTCGATTCTTCCACTGAATCGAGTGTGGTAACGATTTTCTGCCCGAGCAAGTCGACAGTGGTGCGTATCGGCAATCCTGGATATTTATCCGGGGGAATGGAAAGCGAATGAAAAAGACTAAGCCCCGGTGCGTCCTGCACCGCGTAAAGCTGCGTCAACAATTCCCGGTATTTCGGAAAGCTTTTTGTTACATCAAGAATGAGTGGGAGTCCGGCAACTTTCCCAGAATATTCTTCAGTAGCGAACCCATTGATTGTGTCGGTCTTGCCAGTTGCCTGGAAATCGACGTTCTCGCTAGAGTCAGCTGGAACCGAAAGCAACTTCTTGATCGCTTCAGCCTCAGCATTCAGCTGCTCGGAGCTGACCTTCATGAACATTTTAGGCTGATGCAAAAGAATGACGGTGCCGGTCTGCGGATCAATCAGCGCGCTCGTATCGGAGCTGGTATCGATCCGGCACTTTGATCCTTTCAGTCTAATAGTTACCTGCTGTCGTTGGCCGAAATTCTCAACCGTCTGTTTAATTACGAAGTCGGCCTGCGCAACGGTTGCTAAGCCCAGGAGTAAGGCGGAGAGACAGACGAGTCTCATAAGGTAGAACGTATGCGAATGGAATGTTCAGTTGCGCTGGTCATAAGTGCTCTCGTTCGACTGCGCGTTGGCAGTTCCTTTCGTGGATCGCGACGAAATTCGGGTATGCGGGCTGGCTTCGCAACGGAAAATCCCATTCGCTGACCACTAGCACAGTCACGCGATTTTATTCACGGTTCCGGTCCCGCTACGGACGTCAGAACGTAGTCCAGCAATTTATTGCTGGGTAAATTGTAAACAAAGACGGTACCGTCCCGCCAGGGACGACACGAAAGTAGCCCAGCACGAAGTGCTGGGGAGGCGTTCAAAAAAGTGACCCGTCCCGGACGGGACGATCGAAAGAGGTTCGCATGGAAATGAGTGGTATTAAGCGAAAGATCAACAAAACGTATAAATATAGTGTTGTGATACTGACTGATTCATGCGAGAACATGCTCTCATGGCGCATACATTCTACTCACTGAATGTTCATTGCATTTTTAGTACCAAAGATCGTGTTCCATTACTCAGCCCTGAGGTTAGAGAACGTCTGTGGCCATACTTGGGCGGTATCGCCAAGCAAAACGGCGTTAGGCCAGCATGCGTTGGGGGTGTCGCAGACCATGCACATCTTCTACTTTCAATACCGACCACCATGGCGATCGCCAAAGCCATCCAATTGATCAAGGCAGGATCGTCGGCCTGGATACACGATACGTTTCGGGAACTACACAACTTTGCGTGGCAAGAAGGTTATGGCGCCTTCAGCGTGAGCGTCTCCCAGGTTGCGGAAACCGTCGAATACATCAAGAACCAAGCCGAGCATCACCGAACGCGAAGCTTCCAAGAAGAGTACCTTGCGTTTCTAAAAAAACATAACCTGGAGTTTGACCACAAATATCCCTGGAACTGAGAAACACGCTTCGATCGTCCCGTCCGGGACGGATCGGTCTTTTGAACGCCACCCAGCACTTCGTGCTGGGCTACTTTCATTGAGTCCCTCCGGGACGAGTCTTCTGCGCATGCTTCTAAGCCTCATGTTGACGCGCATGCGCGGCCGCGGGAGTGGGCTACTTTCATAACGTCCCTGGCGGGACCGGAACCGCCGTTATCTATCGATCCCCGCAATAAATTGCTGGGCTTCTTTTCATTGAGTCCCTCGGGGGACGACTCCTCTCCGCGCATATCCTTCCTCTTGTGTTGACGCGCATGCGCAGCCGGGGGACCGGGCTATTTTCACGATATCCCTGCCCGGATGGAACCGCCATTTGTCGATCCCGCAACGAATTGCTGGGCCACTTTCGTGACTCCTCGAGGATGCGGGCTACTGCTTGGTGTAGGCGACGAGACTGATGCGTTGTGGCAGCAGGAACATAATTCGTCGGCCAAAAAACGACGCTTTTCGCAATCTCCAGCGAGCAAAATCATACCCCGTAACGGAGGTTGTTTGCCAGGAAGGATCGATCTCGCCGATCTTCTGATCGGAGGAAACCACACACGCCGCAGGACCGGGTTCATTCATGAAATGATTCAATTCGCCCGGCTCCAACCTCTGATGAAAGGGCTTGGTCTTATACCGAAGATACCAGATGAGACTCTGTTCATCGTATCCGATCGAGGCGGTACGGGTTGAGGGTGAAAGCTGCCCTGCGATCTGCTCGAAAATAGTTTTCGAAGGAAAGGATGGGGCTATCAACTTGAATCCGATGGTAGCAACGAGCAGATAAGCGCCAATCGCAAGCACCGCGAGAACCCGGCTCAAACGACTATCATGGATCGTTCGCCCCACCAAAATAGCGATGAGCGGGAAGGCCGGTAGGGTGTAATGCGGCAACTTCGTCTGCAGGAGAGTGAATACGAGAAAGACGACACCTATCCCAGAGAGCGCATAGCGCTCGAATGTATCAAGCCCAACCCACAACCGCTGAACGGCTGCCGGTAGAAATAGGGACCATGGGAAAAAGCTGAAGAAGACAGTAACGAAATAGAACGGCAGGAGCAGAAAGTAGCCGCCCCATCCGGAAGCGCCATGGCTCTGTAACGGTGCTACCGATCGCATCACCACGTGTTTGCCGATACCAACCTGGAAGAATTCGCCGTGCGTTAGAACAAGCGCGGGTATTCCCCAAATTCCAATGATCACCAGTACGAGGAAGAACCCGGAGAGCGCGGATTGCAGTCGAAGACGCAACGGTGTTCGCGTCCAAAGATGGAAGAGCAGCAACGCCACGACCGGCAGAAAGGCGACAGGGCCTTTCGCCAAAAAACCGCCAGCCAATGAAAGGTAGAAACAACTCCAAAGGAGCAGCGATCGTTGCCCCTGGCTCCTTTCCCACGCGGCCCAACTTGTCGCGATAAAAAAGAAAATCATCGGCATGTCAGCGACCGCCGCACGGCCATGAATGAAGATTTGGAGACAGGTCCCGAAGATCAAACCAGACCAGAAGCCGACTGAAGCACCATACAATCGAGTGGCCCAGGCCGCGGTCAGGACTACAGCCGCAGCTGCAAATAGGGCGGATGGAAACCGGACAGCAAAATCGCTCTCGCCGAAAATCGTGCTGCTGGCGACCTGGCACCAGTAGATTAATGGCGGCTTATCAAAGCGATATGCTCCGTTCACTCGCGGAATGACGAAGTCGCCGCTTTGCCTCATCTCTCGGGAGGCCTCCGCAAATCGCGGTTCGTCTCGGTCGATGAGCGGCAGCGTGTTGTTGCCTAGTGATTCCAGTAGTAAGACAGGAAGAAAAAGGAATAGAAGCAGGCGCATTTCGGTAGCAATGATCGAGTCGACAAGACGCAGCAGAATGGCACAAGGTTGAGACAATGGAAGATCGGAAGCTACCGGAAGAGAACAAACGGAGACGTGCTTGGACAAAAGGTATTGTCTGGTTTTTTGTCCTGATCGTTGCTGCTCTGGTCGGATTTTTGCTGGACCCGCTCATTTTGCAGGCCGCGGCCGAGCATTCCAATAAGTCGCTTAGGAATTTCGCCGGCCTCCTTTCAAAAATTGGAGATTGGCCAGAGTTGATGATTTTTGGCTTGGTCGTGTTGTTCTTGGTCCGGAACAATCGACGTTTAGTTAATGCCGTTCTTTGCATGATGATTGCCGCTACTCTGGCGGGAGCCGCGGTGAACAGTATTCGGCTGTTGTCCGGTCGGGCCCGCCCAAATAACACCGAAGTCGTGCCTGGATGGTACGGCGTCTGGCACGATGGCAAGTGGTTACTCGACAAGTATAAGTATCATTCTTTTCCTTCCGGACACACGGGCTCGGCCGTGGCGTTCTTCGGTGTGCTCGGATTCGCGTTTCGGCGATGGTATTGGGCTTTTCTCCTGATCGGCTTGGCTATCGGCTGGTCCCGAATCTGTCTCAACGCCCATTATTTCTCGGACGTGCTTGTCGGCGCGGTAATCGGACTTTACTTCGCTCAATTCACCTGGGAACGGATTGGGCCATGGCTAGAGGAGAGGTGGAGGAAGGAAAGGCAGAGCGGAGTACAGGAGTGATGGAGTATTGGAGTAATGCCTTAGCAGTGGTCGGAGTCAGCGGCCATGTAAATGCTGTTGGATTCGCTGACGATCAGCGTTTCGGTCCAGGTGCCGGAATCTCGTTTGCGTTCTAGAGATTCAACAAGACGCAGAAGGCCGTTTTCCAATTTGAATGCTTGGCCATCGAGTATTTCGAAATCCTCATCGCCGAGTTGATTTGCCTTCTGGTAGGCGTGATAGCCCGAGACGCTCTCTCCGAGCGAAGCGAGTGCAATGTAAAGGTATTGGATGTATTCTCGAATTGACCTGCGACAATAGCCCTCAGCAATATTCCGGTGGATGGAATCGCTAGAGGCGATCGCCTGAGCAACAACGCGCTTCATTTCGAAGGGGAATGGCTTTAGTAGGCGGCAGGTCTCGACGTACAAAGCGATGGCATCCTGCCAGACCCGGAGCTTCTGGTAACCACGATTCCTGTTCTTTCTTTCCATCACTCCATTACTCCATTACTCCATTTCTGCTTTCTCACACCTCTTCCTCGCTAGCGCCCTTCTTGTTCGTCAATCCGCGCAATTTACCCTCGATAAAGGCGTCCAAATCGCCGTCCATCACCGCCTGCACATTGCTAGTCTCGATTCCAGTCCGGTGATCCTTGACTATCTGATAGGGCTGAAACACGTAAGAGCGAATCTGGCTACCCCACGCTATATCCCCCTTCTCGCCATACTGCCGGTCCAGCTCGGCGCGTTTCTTATCCTGTTCGATCTGATAAAGCTTTGCTTTCAACATGTTCAGCGCCAGTTGACGGTTCCGGCCTTGGCTCCGTTCCGCTTGACATGCCACCACAATGCCAGTTGGCAGGTGGGTGAGTCGAACCGCAGTCTCGACCTTGTTCACGTTCTGGCCGCCTTTGCCGCCGCTTCGAAAAGTGTCAATGACGAGGTCGCTTTCGTTGATCTCGATGTCGACGTTCTCTGCCAATTCCGGAACGACGTCGACGCTGGCAAACGAGGTATGCCTGCGCTTATTTGAATCAAACGGAGAGATACGCACCAGCCGATGCACTCCACGTTCGGTTTGTAAGTAGCCGTAACCATAGTCACCGGCCACGCGCACCGTGACCGATTTGACGCCGGCTTCGTCACCTTGCTGGATGTCAACGATTTGGCTGGAGAAACCGCTTCGTTCTATCCAGCGCTGATACATCCGCAGAAGCATGTCTGCCCAATCACACGATTCGGTACCGCCGGCGCCCGCGTGGATAGTCAAAAAGGCGTTGTTCTTGTCGAATTCACCGGACAAAAGCATTTTCAACTCGAATTTTTCGAGTTCACCCAGAACAGCTCCATAGTCCTGCCGAATCTCACGAAACGCAGTCGCTTGAGTGTCCGAATCACTTTCCTCCTCAGCCAGCGAACGTAAGATCTCGAGATCGTCGGTTTTCTGGATGAGCTCCGCAAGCGGCTGCACCTTGGCTCGGATCAAGCTGGTTTCGTCGATGACTTTTTGTGCTTGCTCTTTGCTGTTCCAGAAATCGGAAGCAGCCATTTTATCTTCTAATTCTGCCAGACGGGCCTGGAGCTTGGTGTAGTCAAAGATACCTCCGCAGCTCGCCGATGCGCGACTTGAGTTCGTCTGTGCGAATCGCCTGAAAATCGACTTCCATAAGTTTAGAACGGTGGCGTAGGGCGGAAACGAAGTAAAGAGCGACGTAGGTGCTGGGATCGGTGATCGGTTAAAGCGCGTGACATGTGAAACAAAGCAAATGTTGAGACGCACCTTCAGTGCTCCCCGGGGCTTCGCCTGGGCGAAGCCCTCTGGTCACGTCATTCATTGATTCGATAATATTCGACGCCGCGGTCAGGCTACGAGATTTGGCGTTCGGTTGATGACGGCCGTTGGGTAGAAGATTTCTTGCGCTCCTTCAGAGCGGACGCGCATTTTTGGGTTACCCAGGGTTACGCAAAGCCTCCACCCTGGGCTGAGTCCTTTAACGCCTTCGGCGTACCAACCTGTAACTTGCAACTTGTAACCTCTCCTTCACGACAAATTCGTTTGTCTCAACGCGACGAGATCGGGGTCGGTTTGCGCGCTCACCCTAAAGGCCGGATCGAGCTTGCAGGCTTGCTGCAGATATAATTTGGCCTCGCTCAGCTGGTCCAACTGAGCATGATAGCAAGCCAAATTGAAGTGGATCGTCGCACAATTCGGAAACGAGAGAATCGCTTCTTCTAACACACTCAAAGCTGCCGCCAAACTGATTGCGCGCCGAGTTGCAAAAGCCAGTGCGACCGGCCAATTTGGATCCTGAGGCTCGCGACTGGCCAGGCGTTCTGCAACTGACATGGCTTCAGACCATTTCTCCCATCCTTGATATAACTCCAGCCAAGCGATTAGGATAGGCGTAGAGTCCCGAACCGATTTGGGCAATTCTTCGAGTTCGCGGACCGCCTCTTGAAACATCTTTAGATCCGTAAACCCGCTGGAAGCGAGAATGCTCCGTCGAATTTGGGATTCAGTCCACTCTTCCAAACAAATCCTCTCGAGGGTTAGAGGTTAGCAGATTCTAGATTCTGCGAGCTGCTTCGATTGAAGGGAAACGGCAAACGGCTAACCGTCAACCAAAAAACAGACTAATATACATCTCGCTGATAGCGTTTATCGCGACGCAACCCAGCCATGTACTCTTCGGTCTGGCCGTCGGATAGATTCCCGGCGGTTTGGCAAATTTGGCGAAGCGCGTTGTCGACATCTTTCGCCATTCGCTTGGCGTCTCCGCAGACATAGACATGGGACCCGCGCTGGAGCCAATTCCAGACCTCGTTGGCGCGCTCTAACAAGCGATGTTGGACGTAAATCTTATGGTCCTGGTCCCGCGAAAATGCGGTGTCTAAGCGTGTCAATATTCCCTTTTCCACCATTTGCGACAGTTCGGCCTGATAGAAGAAATCACTGGTTGCGCGCTGCTCCCCGAAGAATAACCAGTTTGCTCCTGTAGCGCCGGTCGCCTGCCGTTCCTGCAGAAATGCCCGAAATGGAGCTACGCCGGTTCCTGGTCCGATCATGATGATCGATAGCGTCGGATCCGTTGGTAGCCGAAAGTTTGGCGAGTGATGAACAAAGACCGGAAGTGAGCCGCCGGATTGGATTCGATCTGCCAAAAAGGTGGAGCAGATTCCTTTGCGGCACTGTTGCGCACTTGATACCGAACAATACTGACCGTGAGATGCACCTCTCCCGGTACCGCTTTGAGGCTTGATGAAATCGAGTAGAGGCGGGGTTGCAGCTTGCGAAGATGAGGCACCAACTCGGCCGGTCCCAGCGTAAGTCCCGGATATGCAAGTAAGAGATCAAGGAGATCCCGTTCCTCCAGAAGCGCTTTTTGCGCGCTTGTCTTCGCCGGAGAGAGCAGAGCTTGGAGTTCGGAATCGCCGGTTCTAGCGGCGACTTCTTTTAAAAATGCTGACTGCAGTCGGTTTACGTCGTAGCATTGGGAGAGGGCAAGACGGAAACTCGTCTCGGAACCGTCTGGAGCTGCCACTGCTTCCTCTCCATCGCAGCCTAAGGACTGAATTATTTGATCGACGAGCTGAGGGCAATTGGCGGGGAAAATCCCAAGGGCGTCCCCGACTTCGTAAGACGGGCCGTCTGGACCAAGGGCAATTTCGAAATGCCGTGTTTCCTTCTCAGAGCCTTCCCCATTTAGCAGGCGATTGACCAACAAACGTGCGGGGAAAGGACGTTCCTTTGTCCCGATTTTTGGCGGAGAAGCGGTACCGGAGGGCGATGCTGCGTTTGGCGGCATTGCTGCGGCAGAGTTGGACGCCTTCACCGATTCGACCCTTGGTTTCGCTGCTTCGAGCACACTGAAAACACCGTCCATCCAGCCTTGGGCTGGTTTTTCAAAATCTACGTCGCAGTCCATCCGCTCGAATAGACATTTGGCGCCAAGAAGGCTGAGCTGGTGGTCGAAATCTTTGCCGCACTTGCAAAAATGTTCGTAGTTAGTATCTCCGAGGGCCAACACAGAATATTGCAGATGACTAAGCGAGAATCCGGGCGGCGGCTGCATGAGTTCCGCGTGAAAGGTTTTCGCGTTGCCCGGTGGGTCTCCGTCCCCATATGTGCTCGTAACGAATAGCACGAACTCCTGAGAAGTAAGCGAGCCGAGATTGACCTTGTCCAAGCAGACTGCCGCGGAGTCGAAACCGTGTTGGACCGCCGCTTTGGAAAGCCGCTTCGAGAACGCCTCCGCATTGCCAGTTTCGCTCCCATAATAGATCGCAATCTCTTTACGCGGGCTAGCCGGTTGATCTTCAACGTTGCTCTGTGAAAATAGACCCGCCAGAAACCCGTTGAGCCACGCGCGTTGGGCGGGGGAGAACGGAGCGTTTTCCGGAACGAAAGGTACCGGCTGGGGGTGATGTAAAGTCATTGGAGTTACTCGTTGGAAAAGATCTCCTGTAGCTGCTTTACCTCGTGCCTCGACACGAACTGGATGAATGATTCGTTCCCTGACCTGCGCTCTAGATAGATTTTCATAACTTTCTCCAATAAGCGGCGGCAGCTCCGAGAAAGGGACGTTATGAAATACCTGCTTGCCCAGCAGTTGTTCATACCCAGATCGTCCACCAAAAAAGACATGGTAAGCTTCTCGCTGGTTTTCATTATGTCCGATTTTCACGCCGAGTAAGCCGATGTCGCCTATGTAATGCTGCGCACAGGAATTCGGACAACCGGTCAAATGGATATTAATCGGTTGATCGAGATGAACTCTCCGCTCCAGATACCGGGCGAGTTCAATCGCCTGGCCTTTCGTGTTCGTCGCGGCGAATTTGCATCCGGTATTTCCAGTGCACGCGATCACGCCACCGGTGATGCTGGCGGCTTCGTGATGCAGTCCAATTCGAACCAGATTGCGTTTGACTGTCTCCACAAACCCGTCGGGGATATCCGGCAAGATTAAGTTTTGCCAAACTGTCAGCCGGAGATCTCCTGAACCATAGTTGCGGGCTAGATCGGCGATTCGTCGCATTTGCCGAACCCGAAGCCGTCCGACCGGAATGGCAACGCCGATGTAGTTACGATTCTTCTGCGATTGTTTATAAACCCCGAGATGCCCATGCAAAACTGGCGGGTGAGGAGGGACGCACTTTTCCAGAGGGAAGAAAGTCAGCGGAAAAGAAAGCTTCTTCTCTACCTCTTCGAGAAACTTCGGGATTCCCCAACGATCGATCAGATATTTGAGTCGTGCCTTTTTGCGGTTTGTCCGATCGCCGTGTTCTATGAACACCCGGATAATGGCCGCGCCGACCGCAATCGACTGCTCCGGTAGGACGATAATCCCCGCGTCGGCGGCAAACTGTTGATGTCCGGTAATCCCCGCGAGATGCACTCGGAAGTAGACGCCGGCGGGCACCGTTTCGCCTTCCTTCACTTTTGTGGCGACAAACCCGATATCGTTTGTATCGGCGACCACGCTCACGCTGCCGCCGCCATCAAACCCAACATTAAATTTGCGCGGAAGATCATAAAGATCGCGGTTATTGAGGATGTAATAATGCAGCGCTTTGGCGTACGGCTGCGTATCGAGAATCTCCGAGGGATCGAATCCCGCTGTAGGAGATGCAGTGATGTTTCGGACGTTATCTACCCCTGAGCCTCGCGAAGTGAGTCCCAGCTCTTGCAGCTTGAGAAGCACTTTGACGATGTGTTTCGGTGCGATCTCCCGGATCTGCATGTTCGCTCGCGTCGTGATATCCGCATAACCTTTGCCCCAGTCTTCTGCGATCTCCGAGAGACCCCGGAACTGTTCAGCAGTCAGCTGGCCCGCGGGGACCCGGCAGCGGAGCATGAAAGCATCCTGGGCAGGAGCGACATAGAAAAGGCCGTGATAACGGAATCGGAACGTATCCGCCTTGTCTGGGAACTTATTCTCTTCAGCGTGCGCCAAGAGTTTGTCCCAGACGTCCAACCCGTGTTGCTCTAGTTTCCAGGTCTCCTGTTCACAAAGATCAGAGATAGGGGTTCCGAAAACAGTTCCCTCTTCTGCAGTCGGCTGAGCCGCAAGATTGGCAACCCCTTGTCCGGCTTGCGCCGTAAATTTTCCATTTGGCAGTTGTCCAACAAAAGGGGAAACAGCCCGAGCTGTTACTCCTGCGAAAAAGCCCTGTAAATATTCTTTCTGCTCTTCGGTGAATTTCTCACCGGCTTGGATGGATTCCATGAACGTGTTAGACGACCCACGAGATCAATCTGGAACTAACTGGCAAGATGGGGTTCTACGGCCGGTTCTGGATGCGCAACCGCAGTTGAGCCGGTCTTGTACGTCCAATACAAAGCAAATCCGGTGAGGAGGGCGCCACTGAGGAAATTGCCGATAGTTACCGGAATCTGATTCCAAAGCCACCAATCCGCGATGGTTACTTTGGCGCCCAGAAGCATCCCGGCCGGAATAACGAACATGTTGACAATCGAGTGCTCGAATCCCTGAGCAAAGAAAATAAAGATCGGGAGCCAGGCTGCCGCGATTTTCCCAAGGGTGGATCGGGAGGTCATCCCCATCACCACGCCAAGCGTAACCATCCAATTACAAAGGATAGCCTTAATAAAAACTGTCGCTAATCCCGCGGCGCCGAACTTGGCGTAACCGGTCGTTTTTGCTTGAGCTATGGCCACGAGCTTCGCGGCAACTCCAGAAGCGTCCGGAGATTGCCCACACATCGAGAGCGCTGCGGCGAAGAGGCATGCGTAAAACAGGCTCCCAATCAGATTTCCAAGCAGTACCCAGCCGAAATTGGTTAGCATTGCCGTGACGGAGAGCCTTTTGTCGCTTACGGCTAGTGGCAGGATAGCAAAGCTCCCGGTAGCTAACTCCAGTCCCAGCAGCACAATAATTACGAAGCCGACCGGGAAAATCAGAGCTCCTACTAGCGGCACATTCGTTTGGACCGTGGCGGTAACCGCTAGGCTTGTAGCAAAACCGAGCAAGGCGCCCGACAATGCTCCGCGGATAAGGAGATCTTTTACCGGCAACGCACCTTTGGTGCCACCGGCGACGACCATGGCCTGTACAACCTCGGCAGGTTTAACGTAGTCCATAGAATTAAGGGGGTTTGCGACTAGGGCAGCGTTAACTGTGCCAGACTCAATTCTTCGGGGCGTACTGGATTATTTCCGGGTATCGCGCTGGACCAGTGGCGAAATATGAACAGTCAATTGCAACTTTTACGGCGTCAGGGTGAGAAACGTGCATCAGAATTGGGCAATAATTGCCAACGCCAAAGATAGGTAGGGCGAAAACCTCGGCGCGCTGGAAACGTTGCTATGTTTGTCACGCTGTCCGCGCCGGGTTTAAGCCGTTGTGTGGAATGGGCCCCTGATTTGGCTGTTAGTCTTCGGCCATCGACAACATCTTGGATACAGTCACACCGGCTCAAGCCGATCCCGCCGAGACGGTATCAGGCTTTCGCCCTACCGACCGTGGGTGGTGGCCCAGCGCCGGTAGGGCGAAAACCTCGGCGCGCTGGAAACGTCGCCAGGTTTGTCACGCGGTCCGCGCCGGGTTTGAGCCGTTGTGTGGAATGGGCCCCTGATTTGGCCTTCCTTGGGGTGGGCCGTTAGTCTTCGGCCATCGACAACATCTTGGGTACAGTCACACCGGCTCAAGCCGATCCCGCCGAGACGGTATCAGGCTTTCGCCCTACCGACCGTGGGTGGTGGCCCAGCGCCGGTAGGGCGAAAACCTCGGCGCGCTGGAAACGTCGCCAGGTTTGTCACGCGGTCCGCGCCGGGTTTGAGCCGTTGTGTGGAATGGGCCCCTGATTTGGCCTTCCTTGGGTGGGCTATCAGTCTTCAGCCATCGACAACATCTTGGGTACAGTCACAACGGCTCAAGCCGATCCCGCCGAGACGGTATCAGGCTTTCGCCCTACCGACCGTGGGTGGTGGCCCAGCGCCGGTAGGGCGAAAACCTCGGCGCGCTGGAAACGTTGCCATGTTTGTCACGCGGTCCGCGCCGGGTTTGAGCCGTTGTGTGGAATGGGCCCTGATTTGGCCTTCCTTGGGTGGGCCATCAGTCTTCAGCCATCGACAACATCTTGGGTAGAGTCACAACGGCTCAAGCCGATCCCGCCGAGACGGTATCAGGCTTTCGCCCTACCGACCGTGGGTGGTGGCCCAGCGCCTGTAGGGCGAAAACCTCGGCGCGCTGGAAACGTCGCCACGTTTGTCACGCGGTCCGCGCCGGTTTTGAGCCGTTGTGTGGAATGGGCCCCGATTTGGCCTTCCTTGGGTGGGCTGTTAGTCTTCGGCCACCGACAACATCTTGGGTACAGTCACAACGGCTCAAGCCGATCCCGCCGAGACGGTATCAGGCTTTCGCCCTACCGATCAGGGGTGCTGTTCCAGCGCCGGTAGGGCGAAAATTTATTTGAGCCGGAAACCCCTGAGCGGGTCCTGCCAAGCGTTCGCCCTATTTCTGCAAGAACTCCTCGACCGTTTGAAGAAACATCCCGTTTTGGTCGACAAAGGTCAGGTGGCCGCTCTTGGGCATGACCGCTAGTTTCGATCCTGGAATCAGCGAATTCATCTCTCGCGACAATGTTGGATCACATTCGTCGTGATCGCCCACCACGATCAGAGTCGGTATGTGGAGCGTGCCCAAGCGGTCCGCGTACTCAACGGACTTGAGGTTGCCGTCGATGATGAATTCGCCATGCGAGCCCCACATTTCCCGGTAGAGATCCCAGGCCATGATTCCCTGTTGCACCGGATCGAAATTCGGATCGGGATGGTTTTGATAGAGGTAAGGAAAATAGCCTTCGCCCCAGGCCAGTTTCATGTAGGCCTCCGGATAGCGGCCCTTTTCGTAATCTTTTCCTTTGCCATACAATCCTCCTTTCTCCAACGCCTGGATCTTGCGGCGCGTCTCGCCGGGCATCGCGGCCAGCTGCTTTTGAAATACAGCGTTCATTTTGCTGGTGCTATGGAACGTGCTGCACAGTATCAAGTGGTTGAGATTTTGTTGGTATTTAAGCCCGTAGGCTTGCGCCAGCACCCCTCCATAGGAATGCCCGAGTAGATTGATCTTGCTGAGTCCAAGCGACACTCGTACACCTTCGACATCCTCCACCATATTCTCGACCGTGTAGCCGGACGGGTCGTCGATCTTCTGGGACCGGCCCGAGCCTCGTTCGTCGATAAAGATGAGCCGGTTATTTCGGGCGAGTGGCAGCAGGTACGGGAGCAAGTATTCGTGGGAGGCACCAGGCCCGCCATGCAAGATGACCAGAGGTTCGCCGGAGCCAACCGCCAGGTAATAGATCATCAAGCCGTTCGCGTCGGCGAAACCTTCTTCGACCGGGAACTTGTCGGCGGCCGTTAGATTCGCGGTCAAACAGAAAGCGACTAGTGCCAAAAATAGAATGCGCATGGATGGCACTTGCATAACGTACGGGCTCTCCGGGGTGCAATCGCAAAACGTGCACTCCTTGACCCGGCCGGCTTCACTAGTTCGGCGACGGCGCAGCCGCAACGCTGGGCACTTTCTTCCACTCCGCATCGACCGCGGGCGGGAGCTTATCCATCCGCTTGAGGAACATCGCGATCTTCCAAATATCCTCGTTTTGCAGTGTCGTGCTGAAGCTTGGCATCGCGGTGAATCGGATGCCATGCTTGACAACCCAAAACGACGTTGGCTCCGGATCTTCTTCCATCCCTTCCTTGGCGAGTTGGGGTGCTTCGATATAGAAACCTTGGGCCGGCTTCGACGGCTTGGCGTCCGACGCGCCGTGGCAAATCGCGCAGTTAGCGGCGTACAAGTGAACGCCGGAGATCAGGTTGTCGTCGGTTGGCTGCAATGGGTTAGTAAGCCCTTTGGTGTCGCGCTCGATAGCGGCCTGCAGCGCCGTCTGCGAGGCCCACTTCTCGAGTGGGCTGGGCTCGCCGTCGGCGTTTGCCGGCAATAGGCCGTTATTGACAGCGACGAAGCCAGCGCCGGCCAGCACGGCCACGGTCAGGACGATGCCCATGATGAAGCTAGCGATTGATCTCATCCTTAGTAGCTTTTTGTGTGAGTTTCTATCTAAGATCTCAAATCCAGGTGCCGTCCGGAATCGTGGTGTTCTTGGGGATCACCACCACGCCGTCACGCATGTAAAAGTGCTCCGCATCGAGGTTTGGAGCCTTGCCGTCCGGAGTTATCACAACTCCTTGTCCAATCCGAGCATTCTTGTCGATGATGGCCCGATCAATCACTGCATTTCGACCGATGCCCAATGGTGGAACGTTTCCATCAACCTTGTTTACCTCATCCTCATAAAAGTCGGCGCCCATAATGACGGAGTTTCGAATCGTTGCACCGGTTTCGATCTTGCTGCGAACACCGATGATAGCTCGCTCGATATGTGCATCTGATATGATGCAACCGTCAGCAATGATGGCGTGCCGGATAGTCGCTGCATTGATCTTACTCGCCGGTAGGAAGCGTGGATGGGTGTAAATCGGAGCAAATCGATCAAAGAAATTATACGGGGGGAGCGTATCCGTGAGGGCGAGATTCGCTTCAAAAAAAGCCCCAATAGTTCCAATATCTTCCCAGTAGCCTTGAAAAATGTAGGCAACCACTTTGTAATTCTGGAGAGAAGTCGGGATGACATGTTTTCCGAAGTCATCCAAATCATTGTTCAATGCGTCGATGAGAATCTGGCGATTGAACACATAGATACCCATAGACCCCTGAAAGAACTCTGAGTCTTCGGGCAGCTTAAGTTCCTTCAAGAGCTCCGGCGGAATCCGCAGCTCGTCCAGCAACTTGGGATCTTTGGGTTTTTCTTCGAATCGGAAAATGCGGCGTTTGGCATCACTGTGCATGATCCCGAAAGCCGAAGCGGCATTACGATCAACCGGGGTCGTTCCGAGAGTGATATCCGCGCCAGACGCAACATGTTGCTGCAGCAAATGGAGATAATCCATCCGATAGAGCTGATCACCGCTCAAAATGATGAAATAATCGAACGTTCCTTCCAGGAAATAGCGAAGATTCTGACGAACCGCGTCCGCAGTTCCCTGGTACCAACGGGCCCCTTCTGGAGTCTGCTGGGCTGCTAAGATTTCAACGAAGTTGCTGGAGAAATTATCAAACTTATAGCTGGCATGGATATGACGGTGGAGAGAGGTGCTATTGAATTGCGTTAAAACGTAGATGCGACGCAAGCCCGAGTTCAGGCAGTTGCTGATTGGGATATCGACCAGCCGGTATTTGCCAGCGAGCGGTACCGCTGGCTTCGAACGATCTTTTGTGAGGGGGAATAATCGGGTTCCGGCACCGCCACCCATGATGATAGCGAGTGTATTGTTTTGGAGGGCGTGCAAATCCATAAGGCGGGGAGTATCCTAACAGAATCGCTCCTCAGCGCCTTGCAAGCATCACAAAACTTTGTCACCATGGAATTTCTTTATGTGCGGCATCATCGGCTATATCGGGCAGGCGGAGGCTACTCCGATACTCATGGATGGCTTACGGCGACTGGAGTATCGCGGTTACGACTCGGCTGGGGTGGCGCTGCTATCCGATGGCAAAATGGAAATTCGGAAATGCGCCGGCCGGATCAATAACTTGGCGCAATTGATTCAGCAAGACGCGCCGCGCGGCAATATCGGCCTGGGGCATACCCGGTGGGCAACACACGGCGGGGTAACTGACGCTAACGCTCATCCCCATCTCGATCAAAGCGGCAAGCTCGCGCTCATCCACAACGGCGTGATCGAGAATTTCCAGTCGCTACGCGACCAACTCATTAGCCAGGGCCATCAGTTTCAAACAGAGACCGATACCGAAGTGTTGGCTCATTTGATCGGGAGAATCTTCGATTCTAAAAAGGGGGAGAAAACGAAGGGCGATCTCCTGGAATCTTTGCGGACAGCTTTGAAGCAGGTGAACGGCACGTATGGACTCGCGCTTTTGCATCTTGACGTTCCGGACGTGATTCTGGCCGCGCGGCGCGGAAGTCCTCTCATTCTCGGGATCGGTAAGGGACAGAATTTCATAGTCAGCGACGTGAGTGCCATTGTTGGGCATACGCGGGACGTGGTTTATCTGGAGGACTACGATCTGGTTACCCTGGAGCGCGATCATTTTGATATCGTTTCGCTCGCCGGCACCGATGCCTCTTTTCACGTAAGTAAAGTCGAATTCACTCATGAAGATGCGGAAAAGGGTGCTTATCCGCACTACATGCTGAAGGAGATCTTCGAGCAACCGGGAGCGATTCGCGACGCCATGCGCGGCCGGCTTTCAGCCGAAGAAAGCACGGCCAAACTCGGCGGATTAAATATGTCTTCGCGAGAGCTCCGTGAAGTCGAACGCGTGGTTTTGAGCGGTTGCGGTTCGGCTTTTCACACGGCGCTGGTCGGCGAATACTTGATCGAGAATCTGGCCCATCTGCCGACCGAGTGTGAGTTTGCCAGCGAGTTTCGGTACCGCAATATGCCGATGAACAAAGACACGCTGGTCTTTGCTATTAGCCAAAGCGGCGAAACCATCGATACGCTGGCCGCCCTGCGGGAAAGCAAACGCAAAGGACACCGCACCCTCGGTATCTGCAATAATGTGGGAAGCACGATTGCCCGAGAAAGCGATGGTGGGGTTTATATGCACGCCGGACCGGAGATCGGCGTTGCTGCTACGAAGTCGTTTACTTCCCAAATCACCTGTTTGACGCTGTTAGCGCTTTTGCTCGGACGTATTCGCCATCTCTCCAGTTCGCAGGGGATCGATGCTATCCAAGCTTTGGAGAGTCTACCTGATAAAGTTCGCCAGGTGTTGGCCGAGTCGGAAACCATTCGCGAGCTCGCTGTGAAGTACGCGGACTCCGCCGGATTCCTGTTCTTCGGCCGGCAGTTCAATTATCCGATCGCTCTGGAAGGCGCTCTCAAGCTGAAAGAGATCAGTTACAAATTTGCGGAGGGTCATCCCAGCGCGGAACTAAAACATGGAGTCATCGCGCTGGTCCGTCCGGAAGTGCCATCGATTCTCATCGCGCCGGACGATGCGGTCTTGGAAAAAAACATCAACGCGCTCGAACAGATCAAGGCTCGTAACGGGAAAGTAATTGCTATCACCAGCGATGGCTGCAAGGAGATTGCGCGACTGGCGGACGACACCATTTTCGTCCCGCGTTGCCCGGATTTTGTTTCGCCTATCCTGACGGTCGTTCCGCTCCAACTATTTGCTTACCATCTGGCAGTTCATCTCGGTTGCGACGTCGATAAGCCGCGTAATCTCGCCAAGAGCGTTACGGTGGAGTGATTGCGGATCCTGGGCGATGGTAGGGCGAAACAGATCCAGCGAAAGCGGGATCTGTGAGCCTTGCTTAGCTGTCCCGTTGTGTTCCCCGCTCCAGGCTCACAGATCCTGCTTTCGCCGGATCTGTTTCGCCCTACCATCGCGCATTGCGCCGATACGCCGACAGGCGTCGTTCAGTCTCGGGGCGCTAACTCCGCGAGCAGTTTCTCAAACCGCGGATCCTTTCGCAAAGGCTCCCAGTACGGATCAAGTTTCAAATTGCCGTAGAAAATTCCGTTCGGTATCTTGGTTAAAGTATTGAGCTGTTCGAAAGCTTGATCCGATTCATTGGTCCAGGCGTAAACGGCGGCTAGATTCATCAGGATACCTGGACCATCCACTGCGTCCTTGGAGATCGGCAGCATTTCAACGGCGCGTTTGCCTTCAGCAATGGCATCCTGTTTTTTCGCAAGTAAGGCATCGACCACCGCTAAATTGCTCAGCAGCTTGGCATTTCCTGGCGATACCTCGATCTTCTGATTCAATTTCGCACGGGTCGCTGCGAAACTGGGTTTTGCGTCGGGTTGCTCTCCTTGCGATCGAGCAAGTAGAATGGAGTAGCAGTCAACTGGAACTGGCACTGCCGAATAGGTAAAGTTTCCGTCCTCACCACCGCTCTTCATCTGCTCGATCAATTCTGTGGCTTGCTGCCAATTGCGATCTTGCAAAGCACAACTCAGGCGCCAAGACAGCACGCCTTGATCCTCTGCCAGAGGCGCTGGGAGCGTTGCCGTGGCGGAGCGCAGCGCAGTATTATCTCCGGTCTTAAAAAAGTTTACATACAGCGCCTTTTGAACCTTGAGCATTGGTTGATCCGGCGCCAAGTCGATCGCGCGATTGAACTCCTGCTCAGCCGCGTCTAACTGACGTGTCATGAAGAGCGTGTAAGCCAAATCTGAAATCGAGCCCGGATTACGGGGATCAACGGTGATCGCCTCATTGAACTCCTGGATGGCCTTATCCAAGTTGCCCTGACGCCGGTCCATGTATGCCTGGAGCGCCATCGCTTCGGAATTATTCGGCAAGCCGCGCCTGGCGATTGCTAGCTGTATCCGGGCACGTTCGTAATCCCGATAGGCATCGTAAAGATGGTAGGCGTAGGTCAGACGAACCTCGGGGAGATCAGGTTGCAGACGCAACGCGTTTTCAATTGCTGCGTCGGCCAACGCGCGTCGAGTCGGAGTCGGATCGTAAGCGGTATAAATCAGGTCCTGAGCTTCCGTTTCTTTGCAGTAGGCGCGCGCGAACTTCGGATCGAGTCGGACTGCTCGATCCAGCAGGGTGATCGCGTCAGCCAGGGTTTTTTCGAAGTTACCGATAAAAAGAGAAGCCGTCGCGTTAGCGATTAACTTCTTGGCCTGAAGGTACAGATCGTATGCGTCGAGACTGTCGGTCACTTTTGCTTCAATATTCTTTTTCTCCTCCGCCGAGAGTGTGGCGGTTAACTTTTGAGCGATCGTCTGAGCCACTTCGCCCTGGATGGTAAAGATGTCTGTCAGATCGCGATCAAAGCTGTCGGCCCAAACGGTATGATCGTTGCGAGCATCGATTAACTCGGTGCTGACGCGTACGTGCTTCCCGTCTCGACGTACGGTTCCTTCCAAAACGTTGGCCACACCCAGAGCATTAGCGATCTGACGCAAGTCGCGTTTGGAATCGGCGCGATACTGCATGACCGAAGTGCGGCTGATAACTTTAAGTTGGGCTATCTTGGCCAAGTTATTGAGGATCTCGTCTTGCACGCCGTCGGCAAAGTAGGTGTCCTCTTTATTTGCGCTGATGTTCTCGAACGGTAGAACAGCGATGCTTTTTGCGGGAATCTCCAGGACCGAGCTAGGCGGTTTTCGGGTTAAGAACCAAGATGCGACGGCAATGGTCGCGCCGACCAAAATCGCTCCGAAGAGCCAGCGAGCTCGTTTACCAAATGCGAAAGAAGACGATTGGATTCTTTTGCTTCCTGTTGTGTCTATCGCAGGGGCTCGCCCGTCGTTAGCCAGCAACTGTCTCACCCGCTCGGATAACGCGTCGAGGTGCTTTTGCAGGGGCGAAGTGATCGCGTCCAGCCAGTGGACCGTTTCCAAGAAATAGCCCAGGCTGCTGTTCGGCACCACGTTTTCAACGCGAAAAGGGATAACCGCTAGTCCGAGCGAGAAGGCCTTAGCAACTTCCCGTCGCACATGTTCGGAGACGTTGGCGTTCCGCGAGAACACCAGGATAAACACCCGACACGAGTCAATTCCGTGAATGATTCCAGCGGTCCACTCAGACCCCGCGTCGATGTCGCGCGGAGCGATCCAGCATTTGATGCCGGTAGACTCTAGCTGGGTGCAAATCGCGTCGGCAATTGCCTTGTCTTTGCTGGAATGGCTAATAAAGACCTTCGACTGCATACGAGGGCAGAGGAGGGTTGTAGCCGGTTTGGTCGCTGAAGGCGAGTCTCGGGAATTTTTAGAATTTAGAAGCTAGAAGCCAGAAGGCTGCGCCGGCGAAGCGTGAACGGTGAACCACAAACGGTCAACCGGGAATAGTAATCGGTAATCAGTAATCAGTGATCGGTAATTCGTGATCGGTGACTGCGGATCAGTGATCCGCTTAAGGCGGTTCAAAGCGCCGAAGGCGCGATTTAGGATAGCCTAGAGGGCGAAGCCCCAGGATTGGGATCATTAGAAAAGGTCAGCGCTGAAAGCGCGTGACAATGTGAGATTAGGGCAATGGCGAGACGCACCTTCAGTGCGTGACCGCAAGGGGGGGCAGATTTCCTAGGGCTTCACCCTAGAGGCTATCCTAAATCGCGCGTTCCGCGCTTTGAACCGGCGAGCCATTTGTGATTGCCGATCAATGGTCGGCGGTCCCCGGCAGCACCGTCTTAAAATAGGCTTGGAGTGCGTCCAGCGTGGACGCGTCAAAGGTCGGATGGGGCGGCATCGCCACGTTTGGTTTGAATTTCTGCGGGTTCACGACGTATTGGCGAAAGTAATCTCCGTTGTAAACCGCGTTGGCCGCCAATACCTGCCATGGTCGCTGAGCCATTTTACCGCCCGCCAGACCGTTGTTGTGACAAGAGACGCAACTGCCGATAGCAATCTTTTGACCCTTGACTGCTTCCGGATTGCTCCGATTGGCGGAATCGAATTTTCCGAGTGAAAACGCGTAGCTAGTTAGCTCGACGGAAACAATCCCAAACGGGATACGCGCAGCTTCCGTGTAGCCGTAAATTACTTCCGATGGTTGAAAGTCTGCGTGGACAACACAGTAAGGACCCATGGCCGAATTGTGTTCGGATTTCGGCCAGTCAGCGGGGGGCTTCCCGTCGTATTTAAGCAGAAAGATCGGATGATGTTTGTCGTTGTATTCAGGGTCGTAGTACTGCTGATAGCCATCGTAACAATTGGCGCCGAGTACGGTCTGATCCGATGAGCTTTGCAGCGCCTGAATCAAAGCATTGAGATAGACACCAGTGTAAGTCGCGGGCTGCTTGGTATTAGGATCCTCAGCTGTCTTTATCGTGACCAGCGGAAGGGTTAGAAGTTGTTCGTACTGGTAGTAAAGTGGAGCTGAAGGTGATCCATCCGGTTTGATACCGATCACTTCCAAATCCTGTGAACTACTTCGAGTGGGGGATCCCGTGAGGAGGCCGCCGTACGCTGGTAGGAGAGGAACCAGTACGGAGATGATTGCGGCAAAGCAAAAGGGGCGCATGCACTTCGGAGCGAAGCAACATTGGTGCCACCTGCTCATTGGTCGCCGGTAGGGATGCGCTCCCGCGTCCTAGTCTCATTCGGTAGGGCGAAAACCTCGGCGCGCTGAGATTCGCGCAATCTCACTTATCGTGGCTCGCGCCGGGTTTGAGCCACGCGCGGGATTAATCGCTGATTCGTCTCTAGGGGAGATATCAACGCGATAGGAAGATCAGGAAATCGACGCCCTTGGACTCATCACGGACGGCTCAAGCCGATCCCGCTGAGACGGTATCAGGCTTTCGCCCTACCAATCACGATCACCGATCACCGATCACTCCTCAAGCGTGACACTCAGTCGTTCGATCGCTGCATTGTTAAACTCTTCGCGCAGTTCCGCATGGGAGGTGAAGCGGGAAGGTTGAACAAATCGTGCAGGAAAATGGATGGTTAGGGGACTCTTCGCGAAAGGATAAGGATTAAGCCGGAAATGGCGTTGACCCAAATGTTCGACATTAATTGCTTGGCGGGCGCCGTCTTTCACCGGCAGAGCATGCAAGAGATTCCCCTGAAGCTGGTAATCAACACAGGTCAGCAGCGAAAGATTATCGCAGGCTTGTAGGAGATGGAAATTATCAACGATCCGCTCCTCGGTTAAATCCTCTGGGGAGTGATCATCGATCTCAGCGAGTTCTTTTTTGGTCGTCGCTTGAAACTCTTGTTGAGCGCGCAAAAAACTCTCCAACAAAGGTAGTTCATCTGCAGCGATCGTCCGATGGTCAGCTCGATTCTGGAGAAGGTCGTAAGTATGCATCGAGACGAGCAACCCCGCGTATAGGTTCTTTGCGGCAACTTTCTTTACAGCTGTTTCCCGCACCGCCAAATAATCTCGCAGATCGATCTCTTCAAACGCTGAATACTTACCGACTAATTCGGACGAAAAGGCACTGGGTTTGCCTTGTTTGGTGATTTCCGGACTCGAGTCGCGTTGCTCCCAGCCATCGTCGTGGGTACTGATACCCTCCAAGACATCGTCGCGCGGTTCCGGTCGAACAAACAGACTATTGCCCCAATGGATGGCGAACATCCCCGCCAGCCGAGCGTGATCAACGTGGCTAACCAACCACCATCCCGTATCGGATTCTAATCGAAGCATAATTAATCGTTTTCCTGACTCAACGCAGATTCGTGCCAATGATGTAGAAAATACCACTCGAGAAAACTGACAAAGAAGAAGAAGGCAAACCCCAGAGCGGTGGCGACGAATACAAGCGCGAAAAGATAGTCCGTTTGCAATTGCGAATTAGCATACATGATAGAGTAGCCGATTCCGCCTTCACCAACTCGACTGGACCCGGCGAAAAGTTCTCCGGTAATGCCGCCGATCACTGCGATACCGCTCGAAATTCGAAGCCCCACGAAGAGGGAGGGGACAGCATGAGGCAGCCGGAGTTTCCAGAAAGTTTGGGCTCGAGACGCGTTGTGCATCGCGAAAAGACTCACCAAGTTCTTATCCACACTAATGAGTCCCTGGGTGGCGTTAGCGATGATTGGGGCCAGGCAGATAATGAATGTGATTAGGCAGACAGAGACGGTGCCGGGTCCAGCCCACATGACGATCAATGGTGAGATCGCAACGATGGGAACAGTTTGCAGCAAGATCGTGTATGGATAGAGCATGCGGCGGATCCAGCGAGATTGAGCGAATACGATCGCGATGATCATTCCGGCCACGACGCTGGCCAGTAGCCCGAGAAGCACTGCGCTCGACGTGATCCGCAAAGCGTTGAACAACGATTCGCGTCGATTGCAGACAGCGAGCACCACTGCCCAGGGAGAAGGAAGGATGAACCACGGGATGCGAAAGACCAAAATGATGCTCTCCCAAATAGCGCAGAGAACGCAAAAGATCAGTACTACACTGAGCAAATCGATCAGCCGATGCTTTAGAGGTAATTTCATCCGTTGCGCCGGTATTAGGGCTGCTGAAAGACGCTGCGAAGCTTGTGTGAGACTTCCAATACCGCTTGTTCGTATTCAGCACAGAGTCGCAGATCGGCATTTCTAGGAGCGTCAAAGCGAATCGGTATTTCGTGCGCGATCCGGCCAGGGTGGGTCGCCAAAACGATGATGCGATCGGAAAGGAATACTGCTTCGGCGACAGAGTGGGTAACGAATAGAGCCGTCCAACGATTTTCGGCGCGCAAACGCAGAAGCTCTTCGTTGAGCCGGTCACGAGTCATTTCGTCCAGGGCTGCAAACGGTTCATCCATCAAGAGTACTTCGGGTCGACCGGAGAGAGCGCGGGCGATAGAGACGCGCATCTTCATTCCTCCGGAAAGTTGCCGAGGAAATTGACCTGCTACGTCGGTAAGTCCGACCAATGCCAAGGCAGACGTCGCCTTTTCTTTGCGCCGGGCGCGGCTTTCGGCGTGCAATTCGAGGCTCAGTTCGACGTTTCGTTGAACTGTTCTCCAAGGGAGAAGCGTGGCGTCTTGAAACATGAAAGCCATGATCTCGCGAGCGTTCACCGGTTCCATGCCGTCAATCGAGATTTTCCCAGAGGAAATAGGGCTCAACCCGGCGATCAATTTCAGCAGCGTCGACTTACCGCAGCCAGAGGGGCCGATGATGCTCACGAACTCCGATGGGTAAACATTCAGGCGGATTCGATCCAAAACATAAGTTCCGTTTGGGTATGTCTTGCTTACCTCCCGGATCTCGATCTGGGGACGATTCGCGGCCTGTTCGCCAGTCTGTTGCATCGATTTCACGGCGGGCGTCGGTGATCTCATTTTGGGCACGATATATCTGTTACCGCGCACTAGGCAGCGATCGGCAGATCGAGTCGGGAAGGCGCGTTCCGTTCATGGAGAATCCCCTGCGTTGCTTTACGCCAAGTCCAGGGATCCGCTGCCGGTGGCGGCACCGAGCAACCGGGGTTACGGTCGTACAAGGGAAAGGCGGAACTAGCGATCTCCAGCCGGATGCGCTCGCCGGCTGCGAATACACAAGAGGTGGGCTCGAATTCAAATTCCCACCGTATCGGCTCATCGGGCAGAAAACCGTCCGGAAACAGCCAATCGGATCGCGCGATGCCGATGCAAACAAATTCGGCACGGCCGTCGCACCGCAGACGAACCAGCTTACCAACAAAATCCGTCGATTGTCTCGAGCTAGTTGCAAACAACACTAATTTCGGATGGCCAAACACATGAAGCGGTTGGTCTAACGGAGCCGAAGTGTAAACAAGGAGGTTGTTCCCTTGTTCCAAGTTGTATTGATCAAAGCAGCCGGGCGCGGCAGTAATTCCTCCAGGAGCGATGACCGGAACTTCCGGATCGTAGACGTACAAGTCGCGCGGTTCCTCGCGATCTGGGACAGCCGCGCTTAGTTCGCCGTCGCCGTGGGCGGAGTTCGCTTTGCCGGCGCTGCGAAGGTAAAAACTTCGGTTCTCCCGAGGCCAGCTTTGGGCGGTGTACCATCGATTAGCGCCGAGTGCGAAATGCCGAATGGGCGGTTCGTTCGCAAATTCCTCGCTGCCCTTTAACCAATGATTAAACCAGCGTAGAAGGACCAGATTCGTGTCCCACGCAGCTGCCTCGCCGAGATCGATATCTCCAACTCGAGTTCCCCAGGGAATATGAATCCAAGGACCCGCGATGAGGTACTGATTTGGGCAGCCAGCCGATCGGAGAGCAAGAAAACTATCGATACTTCCCTTGAGATAAAGATCGTACCAGCCTGAGAGGTGAAGAGTCGGAAGCTGTGGCAATCGTCCGCTCAGATCGAACGCACGCCAATAGTCATCAAAGTGACGATGATGGATCCAGTCCTTTACATAAGAAGGCGTACCAGGTGTTTCCAAGGCCGGCAACGCGCGGTAAGGCGCATGCCAGGCTTGCTGACGGAGGTTCAACCAGGCCTCTTCCAGTGCGCGGTTGGCTTCCTCTAAGCCGTTACGGCGAACGTCTTCCCGCGACATCTGGATTCCCCAACCAAGGGTAGCCGCGAGCCGCAAGGCACCGTTATGATAAAACCACCCGGGGTAAAGGTCGTGCGTGGTCATCCAAGGTGCGATCGCAACCAATCCCGGAGCTTGCTCTGCCGCAGCCAGAAATTGGGTAGCTCCCTGATAAGAGAAACCATACATGCCGATTTTGCCGTTGCAGGCCGGATGCTGAACCAGCCAGGAGAGCGTGTCGAAGCCGTCAACGCCCTCGTTGCGAAACGGATAGAATGTTCCTTCGGAGTCGCCTCGTCCCCGAACATCCTGAATGACGACATGATAACCAGCTCGGGCAAACCAGACCGGATGCGCGTACACGACGGTCGAAGCGATCTCGCGTCCGTAGGGTTGCCGCATGAGAAGGGTGGGGGCGGGGACAGATCCAGCGGGATAGTAATGGTCCGAGATCAGAGTGGTACCGTCACGCATGCGACACGGAACCGAGCGTTCCAGTCGCACCCCATTTCCGCAGTCGATCAAATGGGCAGCGGACTTCATTGGGAGTGAGGGCCTTTAAACGTCGCCATTGCTATTAAGGCGTCGGCTACCTTTCGCGCCATTGCCGCCAACCATCGCTGTCCCTTTTCCGCGGTTGAAGGTCGGGGATCACCCAATACACCGGACGCAGCAATATCTTTGGTGAGCCAGGCAAAAGTGGCGGGACCATTCTCCGGTAGCAACGCTTCCGGTTTGGAGAGGTCCGCAATATAATTCACGGAGTACTGATCCGTCTTGACTAGCTCTGGGCACCCAGCCAGCAACAGCGAAGTCTCCAGCTCACCGGCGTGATATCCATACGCTTTTTCTTGGGGATCGAGTCCGACAAATGTGGCGCCCCCCGAAGCGCTTAAGCAGAAGGTCCGCAGCCCAAATTCGGCCCGCAGATCGCGAGCCATGACGTCGACCGCCGAAGTATTTCCGCCATGAGAATTGTAAAGGACGAGTCGCCGAAAGCCGGCGCTGGCTAAACTAGAACCGATATCGCGAACGACCGCCATGAATGTCGTTGCCGAAAGAGCCAGGGTACCGGCATAACCAATGTGTTCATTGCTCTTTCCGTAACAGACCGGTGGCAGCGCAAAGATAGAGGCTTCGGGTGGCAACAGCTGAAGTGCGTGCCCGAGGGCTAGATTGTTAATCAAAGTGTCGGTGGCCAGCGGCAGATGGTAACCATGCTGTTCAATCGCAGCGGTAGGTAGAACGAGGAGAGTACTCTCGCGCGGTAAACGGTCTACCTCTTGCCAAGTGAGATAAGCGAACTGGCGATCGTCAGGAATCCAGGTTTTCACGACTGCGCCAAGGTCGGTTCTTCCTTCCGAAACGTCACCATTTTGCCAGGATTTAGCAGCCCGTTCGGATCAAATAGATACTTAGCTCGGAGCTGCCGATTGTCGGCCCGAAAACGACCGCCGCCTTCGACTTGGTTCACGTGAGGATTCGCAATGCTCACCCCGATTTCGCGGCAATGATCAATCATTTCGTTGAGATAAGGTTCAGTTCGATAGCGAACGATTGGCAGACAGCTGGGGATGACTCGACCGCCTTCATTCTTAACCATTTCCATATGGAGCAAGAAGTCGTTGCCAAAGCGCTTGCGGAGTAACCGGAATTGTTCGCGTACTCGATCGGGATCAAAGCTGCATTGCAAATAGGTTAACCCGGAATCGACTTTGATGGCCCAAAGCGTGGTGTGATTCCAGGTGTAATCGGTCAACAGCGGACCGCGCCGAGGCTCCTGGTAGGGCTGGGCAAAGGTGACTTGGCCATCGGCCTGTTCTGCTTGGGTGACGAGTTCGGGAAGCTGCGGATTATCTACTTGGCAAAAAATTATCGCCTTTTCTTCCGGACATATTTTCCGAACCGGAAGGAAGTAGCTCGGAATAGGCCATTCGAAAATCGTCACCAACCGTTTTCGGATTTCTTCGGATTGCGCGAGCGTTTCGCCGAAGTCGTACGCCTCGGTAAACGATGGAAAAGCGATGGCCGCTTGGGCCCAATCCCGACGTGTCCCCAGTGCCAACCAAATCTTCGTGATGATTCCATTCGTTCCCCATGAGTGTAGGATTTGGTGAACTTCATCCCCAGCAAAACGAAGAAGTCGTGGCGCCTTCTCCATTGTTAAAATTTCTATCGCGCGAACAGTTTGATTGTCCCGTAATCCGCCGTAAGTGATCGATCCAATCCCGCCGGAGCCGCCGGCCAGAAAACCTCCAACCGACGCCTTTACATAAGTGCTCGGGTAGCAACGCAGTTCCCAGCCCACTTTGCGTGCTGCCGTCTCGATAGCGGCCAGCCGGGCGCCCGGTTCGCAGACGGCTACGCCCTCCGGCTCGATAGCGAGGATCTGGTCCATTGACGCCAAATCCAAAACCACACCACCGGCCAACGGAACAGCCTGCCCGTAATTTCCGGTACCGGAACCACGAACGGTCACCGGTATATTCTCGATAAAACAGTAGGTGAGGATTCTCCTGATCTCTTCAACCGATCGTGGTTGCGCGATTACGTCCGCCCGTTTGTCGTCGAGGAGAGTCTTGAGGATTGGTGAATACCAATAAAAGTCCTTCGAAAGTCTCTCCACGGCTTGGGGTTCCCGGATTAACGCATTGGTTCTCCCCAGGCGTGTTTCCAATTCAGCAACGTTGCGTTCGGTCATTGGTTGTTTGATCGCCAGATTTTGAATCGCTTGATCATATTCGGATGAGAGAAAAGCGAGTAACAGAGTTCCGCCTCGACCGGACCAACCACTTCGCAACGCATGTCACTTTTAGACGCGAGCTCACTCGCAGGAACGTAGATTTGGTTACAGTGGCGAGCGGCGTGTTCGATAGTCGCGCCGTAGACAACGCGATCCAGACCTGCCCAGAGGATGGCTGCCATGCACATCGGACACGGTTCACAGGTTGTATATAGAGTGTAACCGCGGAGGAGGTGATTCTTGATCCGTTTGCAGGCAATTCTGATGGCATTCACTTCCGCATGGCAGGTCGGATCCTGTTTTTGGGAGGACTGATTGACGGCTCGAACCAACATTTTGCGGGACTGAGTATGTATTACCGTGGCCCCGAATGGCACAGGTGTCTCTGTCAGCAATGTTCTTTGGGTGAACCGAACCAGGCTGACCATTTGCTCCCGATCAAAAGTGGAAAGTCCGGGATCTTTGATTCTTGCGACCGCCATCAGTGGGCCGTCATATCAGCAGATTTTATTCCTGAACGCCGAAGCAGCCCATGCCGCCGGAGGGGAGCCGCTTGCGGCTCCCGAGAATAGTCCATGATAGGGCAACGCGAGCGAATCTTTGGACTCGATCCCTCTGTGCGCGCTGGATTATTTCCGGGCGTCGCACGTGTCCGACGAAGCCTCAGTCGCCTCGTAGGCCATGGCGCACCAAACTTGCGAAGTCGGAAGCAACGCCCCTCCGACAGCTCGGCGTCCAGAAATTTCCGGGCATCCAAGTCTGTGGAATTGAACGCTTCTATCCAATTCCGCAGACTTGATGCACTATTGTGTCCCTATGCGAGGTGGCTCCCCAGACTCCAATCTTACCGAAACCTCTGTGACTGGCTCGCGCCAAAAGATACTGACTAAGGAAATTGGAATTCGGATTCCAACCGAGATCGCTAAGAAGCACCGAAATCTTTCTCCGGGTCGCAATACCTATCTCGCAACCAGTGACGAGAACATTAGCCGGCAGCTCGATCAGCTCGATTCGTCAGATCACGGGGCGCTCGCCGGCATTCCGGTTTCGATCAAAGACTGTTTCGATGTTGCTGGTTATCCGACGAGCGTTGGATCCAGGTTTTATCAGGAACAGTCCGGGATTTGTGCGGCTGATTCCGGGGTAGCGCGACGAGTACGTTCGGCTGGCGGGATCATCACGGGGAAGACACACCTCAATCAATTGGCCTATGGTCTTACCGGCGAAAACCTAGACTTTGGAAACTGTTTGCAGCCAGCGAATCCGGCTCTGCTCACCGGCGGATCCAGCAGCGGAGCTGCCGCCAGCATTTTAGAAGGCTCGGCCATGTGCGCAATCGGGACCGATACCGGCGGTTCGATACGGTTTCCGGCAAGCCTGTGCGGTTTGTACGGTTTCAGGGCATCTTTGGGAGTCGGTTCTTGGGAGGGAGGACATCATCTCGCGGAATCGTTCGATACGATTGGATTTCTTTTTCGGCACTTGGAAGACGCACTTCAACTCGGAGAAGCCATCTTTGAACTGCCAAGACCAAGAACGGCTCCGCGCTTCAAGACAATCGGAGTCGTCGAGGGAAATTTCCTCCGCGATGCGGAACCGGAGGTATTAGAAGGAGCACTGGATTGGGGTCGACGCTTGGAGCAGCGCGGATTCTTATTGGAAAAGTTCGCGCCGATTGATTGGGAGGAAGCGTTAGAAGTATTCCGTCCCATTCAAGCATTCGAAGCAGCCAAGTATCACGCGGGAAATTTCAACCAGTTTGAGCCAGGGATTCGAGCGCGCCTGGAATGGGGAGCGAGTCTTGGGTCAAGTGAGTTGGAGACGCTACGGGAACGACGTGAATTGTTCGTGCTACGAATGCAGGAACTCTTTGGGCGTTACGATCTTTTACTTTGGCCAGTAGCCCCGATCGCCAGGCTAGAGAACGGTGCCGATACTCAGCTCGTGCGCGATCGAGTCTTACGTTATACGACGCCCGCGAGCGTTGCCGGATTGCCCTGTTTAGCCTTGCCGAATCGCGTAGGCGGCGCGCAATTAGCGGCTCCTCACGGGTCAGATCGAGAGCTGCTGCGGGTGGCTTCGCTGCTTGCTGCTACGCGGCAAAGAGAAATGACAAATGGGGCGTAAACCGACGGACACCCCTGACGACGGAGGGCGAGCCGCTCGCGGCTCCCGGAAGCTATCCATGGCGACCGATCTAGCGTGTTGTTGATCGTGGGTAAATCCCGGGAGCCGCAAGCGGCTCGCCCTCCGTCGTCAGGGGTGTTGCTGGTGGACCCATTTGCCAATCTGTCATTTTCCATAGCTGCAACGCAGCCCGCCTGGCACGACTGCTGCTATTTTAGCGGGCGATGATTCGCAGTCTCCTCGCTCTTTGTTGTTCCGGCTCACTGCTGCTGTTAGCCGGATGCAACAAAGCCCCAGAACCTCAGAAAACTTCTGAAACGCAGCTTACACCGGTCCGTTTTCTGACCGATTGGTATCCCCAACCAGAACATGGAGGATTCTATAATGCCCTGGTCCGCGGCTATTACAAAGAGGCCGGCCTGGATGTAACTATTGAACCAGGTGGCCCAAATATTTATCCGACTCAGCGCGTCCCCGTGGGGGCGGGAGAGTTTGGTATGGCCTCCTCCGATATTATCCTGAAGACGAATGCGGAAGGTCAAGACCTGGTCGCCGTTGGGGCGACGATGCAGTGGGATCCTCAAGCGATCATGCTGCACGCGGAAGATCCGGCAAATAGTTTTGCCGATTTGGAAGGTCGAACTATTGCCGCTGTTCCCGGCTCAGTCTGGTTTCTCTATCTGGTGAAGAAGTTCAATTTTCAGAATGTGAAAGAGATACCCGCGACCTTCACCATAGCGAATTTCTTGCACGACCCTCAGTACATCCAACAGATCTTTGTGACTTCGGAGCCATTCTTTGTTGAGCAGTCCGGCGGCAGTAAACCGAAAATCCTACTCATCAAGGATACCGGCTACCAGATCTACCGCGTTTTCTTTACGACCCGAAGCTACATGGAAAAGAATCCGGAAATTGTGCGAAAGTTTGTTGCCGCTTCGGTCAGAGGCTGGCGGGACTATATTCAAGACCCGAGCGCAGCGAATGCCGAAATCGCCAAACGAAACCCGGAGATGAACGTGGAGCGGATGAAATTTAGCTGGAATGCACTGAAAGAGGGAGGCTTCGTTTACGGTTCGGATCCGAGCGGAGCCTTAACCGGGAAATTCGACCCACAACGTTGGAACGAAAATTACCAGATTCTGCGAAGCCTGGGAGTTATTACTAAAGATATCGACCCGATGCGAGGTTACACGCTGGAATTCACGAAGGGCTTATGATTTTTCGGAGGTCGATAATTCAGCATCTGGCAGCACCAACAATATCAGGATGATTCCGATGCAGGCGAACATCCTGAACGCTGCATCCTGACCATTCCAGATCTTCGATTGCCACATCAGAAACCATTCTCCGCCCACGGACAAGAAAGCGACAAGCCACTGCAAGAGGCTGAGGGTTAGGCCGATTATTGCCGGGTTCTTGGCCCGTTGAAAAATGGACGAAGGGGATCTTAGATTGCGGAGACTTTTGACAGTTCCCCACCAACAAAAAGTTGCGGCAACGGCTTCCCAGGCGATGATCGTTGCGTAAAAGAAGGTGTCTTCTAACCCGGAAGTAAGAGCACGCCACTTTCCATGATTTTCAGGGAAAGTCGTATCCATGCTCAGAACGTGCTCCACGAAATGGTAGTTGGAATCGTAATCGGTCAAGTTGTTGAAAACGACGAGCGTAAGAAAGAAGGCTACGGCGGCCACGAGAGCTAGCTTGCAGATGCGAAGAGTCATCGGGTCGGGAGACGAAGCATGATATATGCCGATTGTTAGTTAAGTCGCTACAGGCGACGCTGTTGTCGTTTAGCCATCCTGGCGCTTTTTCGAACGATGTTAAATATATTGCACAGAAATATTCGACCAAATTATCGCGGTTCAAGGAGGTGCCATTGAGTGCAATCGAGGCCCGACTCCAGTCGCTCGGATTCGAGCTTCCGGATCCACCTACTCCAGGCGGTAACTACGTCCCGTTCGTCGTCCAGGACCGGTTCGTTTTTTTGGCCGGAGTCATCTCGATTTCCAACGGTCTGTTGATCGCTGGCACCGTTGGCGCGGACAAAAGTATCCAAGATGGTTACGAAGCGGCGCGGGCGTGTGCTCTCATTCAGTTGGCGAACCTGAAACTGGCGCTCGGCGATTTAGATCGGCTGCAGCGTATCATATCCCTGAATGGTTATGTGAACGCGGTTCCTGGATTTGCGGAATCCCCGCAAGTAATAAATGGCGCCTCGGATCTCTTGGTGGAGCTTCTTGGATCGCGCGGGTTGCATGCCCGTGCAGCAATCGGGGTGCCGGCACTACCGAAGAACGCCCTGGTCGAAATCCAAATGATTGCGACGATGGAATAACCCGAAGCATAGCCAGTCACCGAGAACGAACAGCAAGTAGTCTGATGCTCCGGCCTCAGGGGGACACGTGCGCTGTCGGCTCGATCGTTCATTACTCCAACACCCCATTACTCCATTTGCTATCTGCTATCTGCTATCACCAGCCATGCCTGAATTTACTTTGACTGCCGCGTCGACACATGACCGTTGGAATCGCGATCTGCCGCCCCAACTGAGGGTTGGCGCCGATGCACTGGTCCATTTTGAATGTTTGGATTCGAGCGGCGCGCAAGTTGGTCCTGATTCGACTCTGGCCGACTTTCTCCAAATCAATCGAGATAAGATTCACACGCTTACCGGACCGGTCTACGTCGAAGGAGCACAACCTGGTGACGTTTTGCGAATCGAAATCCTGGAAGTCGCGCATCGTGGATGGGGATGGTCGAGCATCATTCCCAACCTTGGATTCCTACACGAACGATTCCCTGAACCATTCTTTTTCATTTGGAAATTGGAAGAAAATATTTCCAAATCGCTCGTTCCAGCGGTCGTACCGTTGCGTCCGTTCTGTGGAATTATTGGTGTCGCACCCGCAGAAGCGGGCGAATTCCGCACGCGTACCCCCGGAGTTTTTGGGGGCAACATCGATGTGCACGATCTCACTGTTGGATCAATTCTCTATTTGCCGGTTCAGACCCCTGGAGCTCTTCTCTCTTTGGGTGACGTCCACGCTGCGCAGGGAGATGGAGAGGTTTGCATCAACGGTATTGAGTGTCCCGCCCAGGTCACGGTGCGGCTAACTCTGGTCAAGAATCAGAAATTGAGCGGACCGTTTGTGGAGAGCCCACGATTGCGGAGAGAGACGGCAGGAGAGTGGGTGATGGTTGAGTCGGACGCGGACCCGCTCATCGCGGCTCGCCGAGCGACCTTTCGCATGATCGAGTTTCTGGTGGAACGCTGGAATTTATCTCCGGAGCACGCCTATATACTCTGCAGCGTCGCAATGGATCTACGCCTGGCGCAAGTCGTGAACGTCCCGATAATGACTGTGTGTGCGGGGCTCGAGAAGTCGATTTTCGGAGTCTGACGAATGCATTGTGAGTAGGGACGGCGGCTGTCCGTCTTAATTCGGTCCGACGGGAGCCACGCGGCCGCGAGACCCAACGCGGGGAGGGATCGCGTCTCCGCGATCCGTTGTGGCCGGACCCAAGCGCGTTTGTATACCAAGGGTTAAATTGCGTCCCCAGGTTAGAGATCGTTTTCTCGGCGCGCGGGGACGCGCGCCCTCCCAGCGATGGAGCAGGCAAACCATTCTTATGTTGACGCGTATGGACGGGAGCCGGACCTACAGGCGTCTGGCCAGTCTCGCGGCGGCTCTCCGTATTCCGTATTTTGGCATGTTGTGTGCTGGTCATCCAGAGCATGAGTTCGATGGGGAGAGAAGGGTTCGCCAAAATTATCAGCTTATAGGCCGATGGAACTGCGCCATCTACGTTACTTTGTCGTCGTCGCGGAAGAGCTGAACTTTTGCCGGGCAGCCGAAAGACTGAGGATCGCTCAGCCGCCACTGAGCGTGCAGATTCGCCATCTCGAAGAAGAGTTAGGCGTTCAGCTTTTCTATCGAATCAAGAGGCGGATAACACTTTCGCCCGCCGGGGAGGTTTTGTTCAGCCAAGGGCGAAGACTTCTCCGCGAAGCGGAGCAAATCGCGGATCAGGTGCGCGAAGCCGCTTCCGGTAAAACCGGATCGCTTTCGATCGGGTTTGTTGGGACGACGATGTACGACATCCTACCAGATGCTTTGCGAATCTTTCGTTCTACCTATCCGAAGATCCAACTAAATCTGGAAGACATTCACAGCGGTCATCAGATCCAGGCATTACAACGTCGCAAAATCGACGTCGGCCTTATTCATCCGCCGGTTCAGGAAGTCCTTGTGGAGACGGAAGAAGTTGTGAGTGAAACGCTGATGGTGGCGTTGCCGGAAAAACATCGGCTTCGGGATCGGACCGCCGTCGCTTTGGCTGACCTGGCCGACGAGCCCTTCTTGATCTGCTCGATCAGCGGTGAACCGGGCCTACACAAACTCTGTCTAGGCCTGATTCAGGATGCCGGCTTTCGGCCGCGAGTGGTGCAGGAAGCGACGCACATCCAGACTCAGGTTGGACTGGTTGCCGCTGGTGTGGGGATTTGTCTGGTGCCATCTTCGGCGACGCGTTTACAGCAGCCGGGCGTGATCTATCGACCCCTGAGCGTTCCCCAGACCAATCTTACCAAGCTGATGGTTTGGAGGAAAGGGCCGTGTTCGGCTCATCTTACTGGATTTTTAGGAGCTGTCCGGCAGGCGGCGGCTTTGCTGCGTACCAACGCGGCAATCAGACGCGCTTGTCGGCCAGCTCCGGAGGTTTGCTTCGCGATGACCGACAGCCCATAGCCAATAGCCAAGATGACAAACGGCGGACGGCTTCCCCGCTTACCACCCAAGTATCCAAGCAAAAATCAACGGCGCCACGATGGTGGCGTCGGATTCTATCACATACTTCGGCGTGTCCAACGAGAGCTTACCCCAAGTGATTTTCTCGTTCGGCACGGCGCCTGAGTAGGACCCATAGCTGGTCGTCGAATCGCTAATCTGACAAAAGTAGCCCCAGCGCGGAACGTGCTCGCGTTGCAGATCCTGATGAAGCATTGGCACGACGCAAATCGGGAAATCACCAGCAATACCGCCGGCGATTTGGAAAAAGCCGATCGATGAGCTGGCGGAAGTCGTGGTATACCAGTCGGCCAATTGGATCATGTACTCGATGCCGGTACGCACGGTGTGAACATTCTTAACGTCTCCGGAGATGCAGTGGCCGGCATACATGTTACCTAGCGTCGAGTCTTCCCATCCGGGCACAAACATCGGCAGGCCTTTCTGCATCGCGGCATAAAGCCAGCTATCCTTCGGATCGATCTGATAATACTTTTTCAAGCGATCGTCTTTCAGGATTCGATAGAAGAATTCGTGCGGGAAAAATTGCCGCCCGTTTTTATCAGCATCTACCCACTCCTCCAGTACGGCCTTTTCGATCCGTCGCATCGCCTCTGCTTCGGGGATGCAGGTATCGGTAACTCGGTTCAAGTGTTGATCCAGGAGCGCTTGTTCGTCCTCGCCGCTTAGTTCGCGCCAATTGGGAATACGCTTGTAATGATGGTGGGCCACCAGGTTAAACACATCCTCTTCCAGATTTGCTCCGGTGCAGCAGATCGCGTGAATCTTATCCTGCCGGATCATCTCCGCCAACGAGAGTCCCAACTCCGCGGTGCTCATCGCGCCCGCTACGGTAACCAACATTTTGCCGCCCTGGTCGAGGTGCCGCTGATATCCTTGCGCGGCATCTTTGAGGGTTGCCGCATTAAAGTGCCGATAGTGGCGGGAGATAAATTCTGTGATCGTGCCCATTTGCTAGGACCTTCCGAATCTACTAATTCTGACAAAAGATCAATGGATGAAATAGCGCATCGCAGATAGCAGATACCAGAGGAAAGATGGCAAAATACAAATGATAAGCTTTGGCTCCGGTTTTGTCGGGGAGACGCAGCTCCCTAAACTAGATCCAGAAAGACATGATGGATCAGATTCAGCCAGTTGAGCCCACACCACGCATTAACCCAGGGCGATTGCTGCATTGGTCATTCTTCATCTGCTATTTGCTATCTGCTATGTGCTATTCGCGGATACTCGCTGCCGGTACGGACACTACCGGAACGGGTGAGAAGATTTTTCAGACCCGCTGCTTTGTCTGCCATGGTCGGGATGGGCGAGGCTCTGGACCCGCTTCACCAGGACTTTCGCAGAAGCCCCAAGATTTAACCGACCCGAGTTGGCAGCGGAGTGTGACCGACGATCAGATTAAAACCGTCATTCGCGAGGGTGGAGCAATTTTGGGAAAGAGCGGGGCGATGCCGCCCAATGCGGATCTGAGCGACGACACTATAGAACAATTGGTGAGCTATGTACGCACACTGAACCGGGAAAGACACTGATGGATGATTCTTTCGGATCCTGGTAGCGCAACCCGTTGTTGATGTTATCGGTTATGCGCGTATGCGAAAAGGTCTCGCTGTTGTTGGCACGCTGTTGTGCGGAATTGGTTCGCTCCTTGCCGACGAACCAAACATCAAAGTGGAGGGGGCATGGATGCGAGCGGTTCCATCCTCCGTCTCGGCGACGGCCGTCTACCTGACGATTATCAACTCGGGGCCTACTGCTTATCGACTCGTCGGCGCTAATACTTCGGTCGCGGATTCTGTTGAACCAATGATAACTACAAAATCTGGAACCGGAGCCAACCAACGGCTTGGGATGGAAGCAGTCGATTCGCTAGAAGTGCCGGCCGGCGGGAAACTGGTCCTCGAACCGGGCGGCAATCATCTGATGGTAATGGGTCTAAAAAAACACCCCGCGGAAGGTGAGAAAGTGAATATAACGATTAGATTACAACCCGGTGACCGCGAGATCCGGCTTGAGATACCGGTTTCCCGTAAACCGATTCCATGAGCACATCCACTCTTCCCAAGCCAGAGATTCGTCCAAATGCCCCATTTTGGTCTAATTGGCGAATTTGGGCTGCAGCAGTGGCGTTGCTCTTAGCTTTGGGAATTTCGATTCTTTTTGGTTCGAAGCAGGTAGCGCAGAAAGGTTACTACGGCCAACGCCTATTTCCGCCTAAGGAAGCCTTTGATTTTGCTTTGATCGACCAGGATGCTCAGCCGTTTCAGTTGCATCAGCTACATGGAAAAGCGGTGCTTTTTCTTTTTGGTTTTATCCACTGCCCGAACATCTGTCCCACGTCGCTGACCAATCTGGCCGCGGTCTTGCAAAAATTGGATCCCGAACAGCGCAAACAGGTGCAGATCCTGTTTTTGTCGGTCGATGCCAAGAGAGATACCCCGGAGGCTCTAAAAGCTTATATCCCATGGTTTGATCCCAGCATCATTGGATTGACCGGATCGAAGGAAGCCATCGACCGGACGGTTCAGGAATACGGGGGGAGTTACGAGATAGTGGCTGGTTCCTCCAAGGATCCCAGTGACTATGGGGTAAATCACTCTGCCTATATTTACTTGATCAATCCAGCCGGCCAGCTCGAACTGTTATACGACAACGAAAAGCTGGCGGATACTGATCGGATAGTTGGGGATATCCGCAAAGTTTTGGCGGAAAAGAAAAATCCCTGACCTGCCTGTCTCGCCGTCGCGTAGCGATGGCGGATAGGGCGAACGCTTTGCATGAGGGTAGGGCACCTGCGACCTAGAGATCAAACCACCGCGAATGGCGCTGGGTTAAGACCACCGCTAGGAGCAGGCAAAAGGATAACGCGAGCAGAACCACTGCGTATTGGTTAGCCACAGCGTAATTCGGTTTTTCGACCTCGTTGTAGAGGGCCACAGATGCCACCTTGGTAACGCCCGGGATGGAGCCTCCGATCATCATGACCACTCCAAATTCGCCAATCGTGTGAGCGAACGCTAACGTGGTTCCTACCACAATTCCGCGCAAAGCCAGCGGCAACCGAATATGCCAGAAGACCTGCAAAGGGTTGGCTTCCAGCGAAGCGGCTTCAGTCAGAGGGCGAGGAACCCCTCGCAGAGCACTTTGAAACGGCTGGATAGCGAACGGCAAGCTATACAGCATTGATCCGAGCACTAGTCCAGGAAAGGAGAATGCCAACTGTTGTCCGAAAACACGTTGCCAAGCTGCGCCGAAAAAGTTCTGCGGCGCGAAAATGACGAGCAGATAGAATCCCAGCACGGTGGGAGGCAGTACAATGGGAAGCCCAACAATGGTTTCGAGGATTGCACCGAACCGGCTTGGTAGCGAATTCAGCAACTGAGCGAGCGGCAATCCGCAAAGTAGGAGTAGTCCAGTCGTGATAGTCGCCAGTTGAAGCGTGAGTCCAAGCGGCTGCCAAAGTTCGCTAGCCATTCGGAGTGGGCAAGGTGAAGCCGTATTGATCGAAAATCTTTCTGGCGGCCTGAGACTGGAGAAATTGAAAGTAGTCGCGGGCCGCTTCGCGTTTAGATCCGGTTGACGTCAATACCATTGCTTGTTCCAATTTCGGATAGAGCTTCGGATCCATCTCGATATAACGCCCGACATTTTTCAGAGTGGGGGACAAGAGCAACGACAATGCGACGAATCCGGCGTCGACATTTCCAGTCTGCACAAACTGTGCTGTCTGAGCGATATTTTCACCCTGCACAATTCGATCCTGCACTTCGGACCACAGCCCGCTATTATCCAACACAGCTTTGGCCGCCTGGCCGTAAGGTGCGTGCTCGGGGTTGGCAATAGCAATCTTTTTCACGGCACTGCGATCTCGCAATACGTCGATCCCGCGATCGAGATTCACCGTCTCCGGTTTGGTGGTCCAGAGAACGATCCGTCCGATTGCGTAAACGGTTAAGGTCGACTGGTCCACAAAGCCACCGTTAGCCAGTTCTTTCGGGTACTGGATGTCCGCTGAAAGAAAAACATCGAAAGGCGCGCCGTTTCGAATTTGGGCGCTAAAATTTCCACTCGATCCGGCGGAGACCTTCAGTTCGGTACCAGGATGGGACTGTTGGTAAGCGCGGTTGAGGTCCTCGATGCAGTAGGTCAGATCGGCGGCAGCCGCAATGGTCACCGTTTCGGTTTGCGCGGCTCGCACTAGCCCAGGAGCGAAAAACAGTGTGAGAAGGGCAGCCGGCCAAAGCGTAGAAACGCGGCCCACTAAAGACCGGATCGAGAGTAGTCGCATAGACTGATTTTTTTTCCAGACAGGGCTGCTGTCTACTTGGAGTCACCCTTTTCGATCGATACGTTTGTAGCTTTGATAAGGGCAGATACCGAATCTCCGACTTTAAGCTGCATTTCCCGAACGGATCGGGTTGTAATGACGGCAGCCACCGGTCCAATTGGAGTATCAATGACTACTTCTGAAAGCACTTGGTCCGAGGTGATTTCGCGGATGGTGCCTGGAATCTTGTTTCGAATGCTCTGGCTCATCTGGCGATCGTCGGGTCAGTGTTGCGGGAATGCAAGTAAGCAGGAAGTCGGGCGGTTCCCCGGCTATGCCGCGTGCGTTAACAGATAGCTCGCGACCAAGGATTGTACCGAGGTCGCCGAGCAGCGAAGAAAAACGGTCCCTTCGGCTTACGCGGCTCTGCATTCCCGGTTGCGTGCTTCTTTCGCCAGTTGTAGACAGATGAGCGATGGACGCGAAACGAACTTTCATCTTACTAGTCATATTCTTGGCGCCTCTTTCGTTTCTAGTTGCCCAAGACAAAAACAACAAAGGCGCCTCTTCCGTCCAAAGCGAGCTCGAGGCTATCAAAGCAGAACTCAAAACCCAGCAGGATAAGATCGAACAGCTTTCGCAGGAAATTACTAAGCTGAGCGAGGCAATCAAAGAGTTTACGGCGAGCGAAAAGTCTCCTAGCGCCACGCCGCCCAAGGCGGTTGCGGTAAGCCCGACTCCGACACCCGCAACTGTGGGCGTAGAAAATCCTTCACCATCTGAGCCAAGCGGCGTTCGGACGCATGTCGTCGCTAAGGGAGAGACGTTGATTCAAATTGCAAAACAGTACGGCGTGACGGTCGAAGAGATCGAGAAGGCCAATAACATTCAAGACGCGAAGAAGCTGCAGATCGGCCAGACCATAAAAATTCCCGGAGGCGCATCTCCTTCGCCCACTCCGGAATGAGATAAGCACTGGGTCTGGCAAGGTTTGAAGAAATCAGTCCCGGCTTGTCCGCCGTAGCCCAGAGACCACCTTCGCTCTTCGATTTGCGGTGCGAAGGAGGAAGGGACGCGCTGAAAGTAGCCCAGCAATTTATTGCTGGGTAAAGTTACAAAACGTGTCCGTCCCGGACGGGACGATCGAAAGGTTTTGGCTCCTCGTTCGTATGCGGCTTCACCAGCGCAAGCACCCATCGATCGTCCCGGCCGGGACGGGTCGTTTTTTACGTCACACCCCAGCACTTCGTGCTGGGCTACTTTCATTGAGTCCTCTTCCCCCTTCGGGGGATTGATCATCGTCGCTCTCTGAGGGAGCGGAGACGAGCGTGTAAAAAATTCTTCGGCGACCTAATTTTTTGAGTCCTGCTAGCTGCCATGCGTTGACGTTCGTACCAAGACTGGTAATGTCTCGATATGCCCGAGAGGACGCAGAAACCACCAGCTCCGGCTCCGTGGGAACCGAAACAGGGCGGCGGAGATGGTCCACGCTCGCCTGACGTTTCGAAGCCGGATACGAAAGATCTTTTAAAGCGGATGCGTAAGGTCGATCCGAATCAATCGAAACGTTATCGACAGCGCACCGGTCAGTGAGATGGATGTGCTCTGGTCTCGCGATCGGTTTCCGGTAATACCAGAAACTCATTCGGTAGAATCGAACGATTTTGTCTCGGTCCTGAGACGACGCGGCGCTTTGGCGCGCGAAATTTTTGCTACCGGCCCGGCGGCGGTCACCGAGACTCAGGCCACCACCATCCTGGCATTCAAATTCGCAGACGGAGTGTTGGTTGCCGGAGATCGACGAGCAACGGCCGGGAACATTGTGATGTACGACCGAGCAGATAAGGTGCTCGAAATTGACCGCCATTCAGTCATGGCTATCGCCGGGTCGCCCGCGACGGCATGGGAGATGGCTCGTGTTCTTGAGCATTCATTTCAATATTATCGTCGAAGCCAGCTCCAGGAGATGAGCGTTGAAGGAAAGGTGCGAGCCCTCTCGAAGTTGCTTCGGGATAACTTGGGAATGGTTCTGCAAGGAGTCGGTGTGGTGGTGCCGCTTTTTGCCACTTTCGACGCGAAAGCGGCTGAGCCAGCGAAGGTTTTCTTTTATGACGCAATGGGTGCGCAATTTGAAGCCGCCGATTTTGCGGCCAGTGGATCGGGCGGACCTTCAGTTCGCAGTATTCTTTATTACGAAAACACTTGGGGTGCCAAGCCGCTGAGAGAACTTGATCAGGCGGCCGCCGTTACGGTTGCGTTGCGGGCGTTGGATACTGCAGCCGAGGCAGATACCGCTACTGGCGGCATTGACCGGCAAGGGAAGATATTCCCCATCGTCAAAATAATCGTCCGGGAAGGTATTCAATCGATTGAGCAGGGCGAGTTGGCCTCCCGTTTTCAGGCAGCTTTGACATGATCGACGAACCATATCGTTGGGTGGAAGCAATTGCCAATCGGCGAGAGTACATCGAACACGAGCTGGCCGGCGGCAGTCCTACCATTGCGCTCAGTTGCGTCGAAGGAGCGTTGCTTTTCACGTTTGGTAAAGAGCGCAAGAAAATCTTCGAAATCTACGATCGCATAGCCATGGGCGGAATAGGACATCCCGGAGATATCGAGCGGTTGCGGATGCTGGCCATCGAGCTTGCCAGCACGGAGGGATTCACGCGTTCGGCGGCCGATGTTTCGCTCCGGCGGATGGTAAATTACTCATTCAGTCCGGCGTTAAAACAGGCGTTTGAGCAAATTTACGGAGCGCCTTACCTCGCGCGTTTGCTCTTTGCGGAGCTCGGCGACGATCCAGATCTCGATCTTTTTGTCCGGCTTGACTACGATGGCGCGATGCACGCCAACGCAATGGGACCGGGAAAGTTTCGCGATCATTTCGGTGTCATCTCCGGCACGCGTCGGTCGACCGAAGCCATCGAAACTTATCTGCGAGAGAAAAAAGTAGGCGAGCTGAAAGAATCGCTACCAACTGCGGTTCAGGCCTGGGGGATCGGATTATTCATGGCCGACGAAGAACACCAGGTGGTGCCGGAAGAGGCCGTTCTGCATGAGTTTCTTCGGGAGAAGCTGCAGCGGTATACGGTGGAAGCGGCTTTCTTGGAACGAAGTCCGGAAAGGCGCATAGCATTTGTTGAGTTAGGAGAAAAGACTCTGGCCAAAGCCTTGGATCCGTTCCGGAGTTAGCGGAGATGCGCCCCATGCTAAAAGAGCTGGGCAAGAAGTTTCTCCGAGTTGGTTGCCACGCGCTCGCTTGGGTCGGATTAATCGTCCTGTTCCGGCTCTTTATTCTCGTTCTGCAACACTCTCCTCCCGTCTCTCCCGAAAGCCCGCGCGTCGAGCCAAGGATTTTGCCTGGGATTTTTGATACGGTCGTAGTTGATCCAGGCCATGGCGGTACGGACGAAGGTGCAGATGGTCACGGTCTGAAGGAAAAAAATATTACTTTGGACCTGGCCCACCGCATAATACCGAAATTGAACGCCCTCGGGTTCACGGCGATCTTGACTCGAGAAGCGGACCAATTTGTCTCTCTGCCCGACCGAGTTGCCATCGCCAACGCCGTCCCAGGAGCGATCTTTATCAGCTTGCATTGTAATTTTTCTGACAACGTCAATGCCCGCGGTATTGAGGTATATCGGTGTGACTCCAAATCAGATGCATTCAACATCCGAGTGTCCCTGACTACCGGCAACGCTGAAGCGATCGGCGATGTCGAAAGTCGATTGGCTCAGGCGCTGGGTGATTCCGTGATGCAGCGATTGCACTGTGAAACTCGCGGATTAAAGATTGCCAATTTTTACGTCGTTCGGAACATTGGCTTTCCCGCCGTATTGGTCGAATGTGGGTTTCTCAGCAACGCGGATGACGCCAAGCAACTAGCCGACGAGACTTATCGAGAGAAGCTCGCGCAGGCGCTCACCGCCGGAGTCGCTGCTTATCGCTCGCTTATGGGTCCAAATGGAGTAAAATCGGTGAGCATCGATCCAGATACCGGTCGATGACTGCCTCCCGATGAAAACGCTTCTGGTGCGCCGTGCCGCTAGAATCAGGTTCCCTCGAGCTGGTACCCTGATTTTGGGTAGTTTTTTTGCGTGGTCTGTCGTCACCTGGGCAGATGATCTGACTCGGGCTGTTCAAGAGCGGTTGAAAGATCGGGGATTTTATTATGGCCAAGTAGACGGCCAGGGTGGATCGGAGACCTCGGCGGCAATTCGCCGCTACCAGATTCGATACGGCTTGAAAGTAAACGGTGATCTCAACCAGGAGACGCTGAATTCGCTTGGCCTATCTGCTACTAATCTCCCGCCTGCCTCGTCCGCGACGCCACGTATGCCCGAGTCGAATCAACCGGGGGGAACTAATCGTCCCAATGCGACCCCTCCGCCGGCACAGCGCAATCGGGTCCCCTCAAACGGTGACGAAGAATATGTCGATCCACGAAACTATCCCTCGGATGGGGAGCCCAGACCGCGCAGCGAAACGATAAATTATCGGGTGATGTACGCTGGAACGCTTTACGCCTTTGCTCCGGATCAAGTGCAGCAGAACGTCATGCGCGCAGTGCAAAACGAATTGGCCAGGTGGGGATTTTATCGTGCCGAGATTGATGGGAATCCCGGTCCGGAAACGATACAAGCGCTTCGCGAGTTCCAGCGACAACGCGGGCTTTGGCCGACCGGAAAATTAGATAACTGGACTTTGCGAGCGTTGCGAGCGTTTCCCGGACAGCGCAACGGCCCTCGGATCCGGAGACGGCCTATCGATCCTCGTTTTGGTCCGGATCCTTATTCTCGTGGGCCGCAGCAGGAGACTTGGGTCGACTAGCAAGGTGTATCACATGCCCGGGTAGGGCGACTTACCTTCCGACAAAGCCTCGCGGTAGCCGTGCCGCCGTCGGACGCTGAGAGGAGTGTCGTCCCGCAGGGACGCAATGAAAGTAGCCCAGCACTTAGTGCTGGGTTAACATTGTGTGAAGAGCGGGTCCGTCCCGGTAGGGGACGATCGAACCGTTGACCTTCAGCGGGAGTCGATCCCAGTGAACGTGGGCGGCGATCGATCGTCCCTCCGGGACGGACTGCCTTCAAAAAACGCTTACCCAGCACTTAAGTACTGGGCTACTTTCATCTGCGTCCCTCCGGGACAATTCCGTCAAGCCGCGCTGGATCTTACGATCTTTACCGCGACCTATTATGTCGGCGCACAAGCATGGCCGCAGGCCCGTTTTCGTTTAAGCTTGCGTGGCTGGAGCAAGTGCTCTTCCGTAGCCGCCGAATGGAAGCCACGATAGAGCGTTTGGGCGAAGGCCAATTTTTGTCTCCTCTTCGCCACGGTCACTTCGACAAATTTAAGTCTGACGACCAGCGCGTGTTGTTGGACGACACCATCAGAGGCACTCCGCACGCCGCCTCAGCCAGTGAGGCGCCGCGGAGTTTTGAACTGGCTGGTCCGCGCGAGAAGCTATTTTTTGATCCTCCGAAAACCACCGCGGCAATCGTCACCTGTGGGGGCTTGTGTCCCGGTCTTAACGACATCACGCGGGGCATTGTGATGGAGCTCTACACGCGGTACGGAGTGACGCGTATCTACGGCATCCGCTACGGATACGAAGGATTAGTCCCCCGCTATGGCCACGTCCCCTTGACGCTCAAACCCGAATCCGTCTCCACCATTCATACCTTTGGGGGAACGATTCTTGGAAGTTCGCGCGGACCACAGAATATCGGCGAAATGATCGATCATCTCGAAGAATTGGGAGTCGATATCCTGTTTTTAATTGGCGGCGAAGGAACCTTACGCGGGGGCGAAGAAATGACCGCAGAGATTCGACGCCGCAATCTGAAGAAAAGCGTGATCGGCATTCCCAAAACCATCGACAACGACATCATGTATATCGACAAGAGCTTCGGCTTCGAAACCGCGTTTGCCGAGGCGGTGAAGGCGGTTTCTTCGGCTCATGTCGAGGCTCTAGGTGCCGTCAACGGAGTAGGCCTGGTGAAGCTCATGGGACGCGAATCAGGATTCATCGCCTGTTATGCTGCTTTGGCTGGTCAACACGTCAATTTCTGTCTGATACCGGAGGTGAGGTTTGCTTTGGAGGGCGAGCGAGGATTCCTGGAAATGCTTCGTCATCGAATCGCTCGAAGAAAGCACGCGGTGATTGTTGTCGCCGAAGGGGCTGGCCAGGATTTGCTGAAGGCAAGTGCGGAAAGGACCGACGCTTCCGGCAACCGCCGGTTGGGGGATATCGGCCTGGTCCTCAAAGATAGGATCAACGAATTTTTCACGGCCCGTCGAATGGAAATCAATCTGAAGTATATCGATCCCAGCTACCTTATTCGGAGCGTTCCGGCTTCTGCACAGGACAATGTGTATTGCACCCGATTAGCCCAGGCGGCGGCCCATGCCGGCATGACCGGGCGCACGAACATGCTGGTTGGGCGATGGCATGGGTCCTTTGTGCATATTCCATTCGGAGCGATCACTAAGGGTCGGCGAAAGGTAGATATTGATGGCGATCTTTGGTTGTCAGTTCTTGAGGCAACCGGACAACCAGCGCGAATGTTCTGAGAACAAGAACTCAGGGGTTCGGAAGTTCAAACATTCGCAGAATCAGTGAGTGTCGCAAAGCCGGCATCCTAGTCGTTCTAAGTGCAAGCCGGACAAAGCGTGCTCTACTCCTTGGACTCCTCAACTTCCGAACTTATGAGCTCCTTGGGATGGGTCTTGAAAAATTGCCAGATCATTTGGGATGCGTTGAAATCAAGGCAGATATTTCCCAAGAAAAACATGTAAAAGGGGCGGGCGCTTCCTGGCCAAGTATGACCGCCACCAACCACGCGGCAAAGAATCACTTCCGCGTCATGTTTGCCGTCTGTCCATAGAAACTTTTCGGCATAACAATCATCGTTTTGATTCGAGTCGGGCATGGGCAACTGAACATAGCGGCTCTTGCAGCTGTCGGCTCGGGACCAATATTCGACCGTCTCTTCGACGCCAATGACTTCTCCGCCATCGTCGTTGACCTTCCCGCCCCCATAAGGAACCACCGGATCCGAAGTGCCGTGAATTTCCAGTACGGATACGGCCTCTTTTGGGCGAAATTTTTTCGAAAAAGGAAATGCCAGTTGACCCGAGACGGGAGCTATCGCGGAGAAGATCGCCGACCGATTCGCCGCTAAGTAGTGACAAAAGATCGCTCCGTTCGAGAATCCAGTTGCGTAAATCCGATGCGGGTCGATCGGATAGTCGGCTTCTACCGTTTCCAGAATCCGATCCACGAAGGCGATGTCATCGATATCTTGCAGATAGGACTGAGCCGTTTCGTTTTCTCGGCCATCGTTCCAGTTCCCGTCAAACGCCTCGGGAAAGATAGCAATAAAATGGTTATCCTCGGCGATTCGATCAAAGTGAGTCAGATTAATAATGGATGCGGCGCCATGACCGGCCTCTTCAGTACCGTGGAAAACGAAGACGACCGGTACGGATCGCTCGAGATGAGAGGGCACGAACATCCGGAAAGTACGGTCTTGCCCGGAAAGCACCACTGTCGCGTTTCGAAAGGTGCCGGCAAAGAGGAGGGCCGGCGAAAATAGGGCATAGGTGAACAAAGCTCCGACACCAGAAAAAGAGGCGATCCTTAGGCCCATTAGATTCCCGCGATGCAATGCACAGAGTCCGCTTGAGCGGCGGATGATATTTATCGAGCTTTTGGTCGTGAGCAAACGGGAAGGGACGTTTTCTGCATCGCGGGTCCTTTCATTTGTATTACCGTCGCCTGTCCCAAGAGTTGGTAGGGCGAAAATTTATTTGAGCCGGGAACCCTTGAGCGGCTCACGCCGAGCGTTCGCCGTATCCGCCTCCGCTACGGCGAGGCAGGCCGATCAGGGGTAACCGCGATGCGAACCCCTCGAATCTGCTAACTTTTCACTCACCAAAACACCGCGGGGAAACGAGAATTATTGCTTGCGACGGTGCTCGAAGGAGCGAAAAAGACACCGATAACTCCAGAGCCGGGATGGATAGCGTGAGCAAACGCGGTTGCGGATTTGCTGGCCGGCCAAATGCGCCTGCTTCCCTCCTCGGGTGAGTAGGAGAAAAAGGTTCCATGCAAATCGAAGATCAAGTAATGAGCGAGGACCTCGCCGTCAGAGTTTTGAACTTCGAGTAATCTCTTCCAAACGGTCGGTGGCAACTCATCATGGGCCAGCAAGAGGTTCCTGACCGTGTCTTTCACCTGAACCCGTCTATTGGCGTCTTCTGAAGTCGATTTTGTGACCCTGTGGCGAGTACGTTGCGGCGTCGCGAAGATTCTTGGAGGCTGCGTAAGGAGAGCGATCAGAACGGGAAGACTAAGAAGAACAGGCAGCTGTTTCATACTTATCAACGCTGTTGCGCAAACAAAGTGCGGTTCTTGGTGTTCTCCTCGACATACCAACCATAGGTAGCGCGCGGATCAATCAGTTGGGCAAGCGTCGAAGCGGTGCGGGCGCCGGTGTGAAAGCGTTGAGTCCCGTGGATACTATCGAAACAAAGGATTTCGTCAGCTCCGCCAGCATAGACCAGGTACACATGCTGAAGCTGGTGTGGCCCGTATCGAACGACTAACAGACGGCTCCAGATCGCAGTGTCCAATTCAGATTGAGCTTTAGCAGCGACAATAAGGCAATCGTTGATCGCTCCGGATTCCGCGAGCGCCGGTGGGCCATCGAAGCGGGCCAAATACCCGGCGAAGCATAGGATAAGGGCAACAAGACGTTTCTTAGCCATTTGCGATTTCGAAGGCCCATAATGGATAATAATTTCCGGAAAGCCAAGCAGAAAATATCAAATATGGGAATAAGTCTCTACAGTATGGCGATTAGACTCTTAATAATTAGAGTATCTGAGCATTAAATCCTCAAAAATGCTGCTCTATGACGTATTTCGATGGGCAATCGTAATTCGACTAGATCGAGTTGAATCAACATTGATAATTCTACACGCTTCGTCCAATTGGAGACTTTTCGCCGGTGCACCATGTCTTTGGGGCGAAAAGCTCCTGACGCCGATACGCGGTGGAACCGCTTTAGCCGTTTGGCTCGCGATTCCGGGAAATTGCCGGGACGTACCAGGTGAAGCGAAGCACGGCTAGGCGGCCGGCATGATCATTGAGGCCAGTCGCGCGAGAAATCGGAGTAGGTAAACCAAATACCCAATCAACCCGCAAAACTGGAGAAGGCCCAGGACGAGATGGAATTGGGCTCTAACGAACAGGTCCGGAAAGCAAATGAGCAGGGCGGCCGCGCCGGCGTGAAAGCAGAACAAGAGGGGGACAATCCAGCGAATGTTCTGGTGCTGGTCCCGGTGCAGATAGGCCAACAGATTTTCACCGAGTTCAGCGGATCGACTCGCTCGCGCAATGAGCCGAGTATCCACAACGAACAATACCCAGACCACCGCGGAGAAGAGGGCGAGCAAAGCGTACCAGCTGAGGGGGTCGGCGATCCGGGTAAAAGCGACCGACTCAATGAGAGCTGCACCAAAGTAGAAAAAGTTGTGGCTGAAATCGAGAGGCCAACGGATCACTGTTAGCGTGTGTCCGATCGAGCGCGACCAAAAGAGAAAAATCAGGAGAAGGGCGTTCAACAGGTAAAGCAGTTGGTCCAAACGGAAGTGAATGAGCGGTTCCGCGGCATTCGCGCACAGGAAGGACAACGCTACACCCTGAATGATACTGGTCAGGGTCAACTCTATGTTGATCACCAAATTGTCTAACCGCTCGCGCTTCGAATCGTGGTCGGAAATCGTTTTCGACAAGAAATCAGGCTCTTGGGAGGAGTTTGGCATTGCCTAGTCGTTTAGCTCTCTGCACTTTACCAGTTTGAAATGGCGGGGGAACCTGGTTTTTATGTGTCTTACCCATCTAACAATCAGAGGCGACAGCTGTGGTTGTAGATTGTTCAAAGCAACTTAAGGGTAGGAGCTCACTATGAGGACCGATCAATAAAGAATGATCGTTGGGAAAACCAAAAGGCCGCGTAACGTCGACGCGTTTCGGGCCGCCGCTATCCTCTACGGCGATTGGGGCACTAGCAAAGCCTACGTGCTCGGATTGGCCTTTGCGGTGGCCGGCTACAGCTCGTTCTGGCTGATCTTGGCCATGTGTGTGCTGATGGCTCTCGTAGGCGTCAACTATATGGCCATCTGCCGGCATTACCCGGATGGCGGGGGGGTGTATGCCAGCGTCCGCCATCGATCAGAGGTTATCTCCATTGTTGGCGCCTTTTTATTGATCGCTGATTACATTGTCACCGCGGCGATAAGCGCGCTTTCAGCTTTCCAATATCTTGGCTGGCCAAACCCCGAGCTCTTCGCTGGTGCTGCCATCCTGCTCATCGGCGCTTTGAATTTCTTCGGACCGAAACACTCGGCCGGGCTGGCATTCCTTGTCTCGATACCGACGGTTATCGTTGTTATCGGCCTCGGTTGTTTTGTCGTACCCCATATCGGAGAGGCGATCCGGAATGTGCAGCCGTTGCACGGTGGATTGCTGAACAATTGGAATGGATTCGTCTCGATCGTACTGGCGCTTTCCGGAGTCGAAGCGATCGCCAATGCGACCAGCGTGATGAAGCTGAACAAAGGCAGCACGGAAGAGCATCCCAACGTATCGCAGACGTCGACGCGGGCGATCAGCTGGGTAATGATCGAAGTCTGCATTTTCACTGCGCTGCTCGGTCTGGGTATGCATGCCTTGAATGGACTGCAGATTCATGGCGATAACGTCGATGCACCGGGAAGCCCTGGCGTCCGCGACTACATGCTCAAGTACATGGGGCAGATATTTGTCGGCGGCGCCTGGGGCAATGCGGCAGGGCAAATTGCCGGCTTGTGTGTAAGTGTGGTTTTTGGAGTGTTGTTGCTCTCCGCCGTGAATACGGCCATCGTCGACCTCATCGCGATCTCGTTCCTGATGTCGCGAGATGGAGAACTGCCAAAACGATTCGAGCGCTTGAACGCCTTCGGGGTACCGACACTCGGGTTGGTGGTGGCGGCCGTTATCCCAGCTATTTTGGTGGTCGCTGTCAAAGATATGGCCGGCTTAGCAGATCTCTACGCGGTGGGTGTTGTCGGCGCGATCGCGACCAATCTCGGGGCTTCCTCCACTGATCGGAAACTGGATTTGGCCAGGTGGGAGCGAGTCCTCATGTTCTGCACCTTCTTGATCATGTCGGCGATCGAGATTTCGTTATTCATTGATAAGCCCAACGCCCGCCTCTTTGCCCTCGCTGTTCTCGCAGTTGGTCTGATCATGCACGGGTTGGCTGCCGAGCGGGCCACCAAGCGCCGCGCGGTCGAAGCCGGTCAGATTCCTCCACCGGAAAAGAAAGTCGCTACCTTCGCCAATTTCGTGAGTGCTGCTACTCGGGAAATGTCGGGCACACCGATGCTTTGTGCGGTTCGCGGCATTGGGCGCACCTTGGACTTTGCCATCGAGGAAGCGAAAGAAACAGATCGTCCGCTTTACCTTCTGTTCGTTCGCGAACAACCGGTAATGGCGCCGGGCGACCGCAAACGAAAATGGCCTGAGGACGAAGAAGCGAGCACGATCTTCAAGTATGCAGGCGAGAAAGCGGACGGCCTTCGGATCTTGCCTTGTTATGCGGTAAGTGATTCGGCCGCAGACACGATCGTAGATATTGCGGCGACCGTGGGCGCGTCCCATCTCATCGTCGGGGCTCCACAGCGGAGCATGTTGGTCAATTTACTGCGAGGCAACATCATTAAAAACATCTCCGATATTTTGCCGGAAGAAATCCATCTCCTGGTTTACGCATGATTCTGAACACGGTAGCGGCGACTGTCCCGGCTAGACTCAGCGTTCGAAAGTCCGAGAGCGTTGGCGCGGAGCAACCGTTGTCGCAAATCACAAAACGCAGTCGCCATCGGTCTCTTTTTTTTAAGACGGGGACAGTAATTGTGAGGGAAGCTTTTTCGGCCTAACAGAGGCTGACCACACTCTCGATTCGGCGGTCCGGGAGGACACACCCTACCCGCGCTGGGCATGAACTGCCATGTTCCGCATCACCAATCAATGACCAATCACGTCTCACCAATCACCTCTCACGTCCATCCTCCCTTTCCTCAAGGGTTAGCATTCCCGCCGCTCCCGGCGTTGTCGGCGTTCCCGGCGTTCCCGGCGGTACTTACCGTGAGGATCGGGACATTGCTCTCGCGCACAAGATTGTTCACCGCTGGTAGATCCATCGTCCGGATCTGTTCCCAGATTTTCAGCTGCTCGTCCAGTTTCTCGCTAAGCATCTGAAAAACCGCGTACTGGGGCTGAGTTGGAGCGGTGTCGGCCTGTTCGATCGTATGACTGAAAGTGTCGAATGCCTCGTTCAACATGTTGGGAAACGCCAGGTTTGCCTCGGATCCCTTCATGTTCACTTGCATCAGCTGCTCCTCGACGGCTGAAATTTTCCCTTTCAAGCTTTCGGTCCGATCTAGGGCGTGGCTTAGATTTTGATCCCCGGAAAAGCGTTTGTGAAGGCTATCGATTTGAGATTTCAGATCGCGGATTCCATTTACAGCCTGGTGGAGTTGACCGATTCGGTCTCGCGTTTCCAGCAACAGTGCGAACTGCTTGCGCAATCCTTCTTCGGATCCGTGAACGCGGGGATCACCGATCACGTGAAGCGGAACGGTCTGCGTTTGGCCGGAGACCGTCAACCGGATTTGATAGTCACCAGGCAACACCAGAGGGCCACGTGGGCCGTTGTCGGAGTAGAAGGCTCCTGGAATTTCTACTGGGTCTTGATAGCGCAGATTCCATGCGTAGCGGTTCATCCCGGCCTCTGCCGGTATGGTCTTTACTTCTGGGACCCGGTCGGGCCACTCCTCTGGCTGTTCATTGTGTTTCTCTTCGCGACTCGACAGGCGGCGGACCAGCTTGCCGCTTCCGTCCAAGATTTCCAGGACCACTTCGTCCTTTGGTTTTTGCTTGAAGTAGTAGTTGATAATTGCCCCGTTCGGAGGGTTTTCGCCGACAGGTTCTCGTTTGCTGACTTCGTCTGGAACATGCAAACGAATCGCTGTTTGCGGCCGGTAAAGAATCGTCTCGGCCTGGGCGGATTTAGGATCAAGCTGTCGTAGAGGTGTTACGTCATCGAGCACCCAAAAAGAACGCCCGTGGGTCCCCACCACCAAATCATCTTCTTTGACCACGAGGTCATGCACCGGCGAGTTCGGAAGGTTCAGCTGGAGGGATTGCCAGTGGTTGCCATCGTCCAGCGAGAAATAAACACCGGTTTCGGTCCCCGCATAGAGCAACCCACGGCGCTTCGGATCTTCTCGAACAGCATGCACATACGCACCGTTGGGTATACCTGCGGCAATTACGGTCCAAGTCTTACCGGCGTCGTGAGTCGCCAGGATCCAAGGCCGAAAATCATCGAGCCTATGTCGGTCGACTGCGACGTACGCTGTCGCGGCATCATGAGGTGAGGGTTCAATCAAGCTCACCGTGCTCCACTCCGGAAGTTGGGGCGGGGTTACATTCTTCCAGTTTTTACCGTCGTCGGTCGTCAGCTGAACCAATCCATCATCTGTCCCGGCCCAGAGTAATCCTTTCTGCTGGGGGGATTCGGCGAGCGCAAAAACTGTGTCGTAATACTCGACACTCGTGATATCGCGGGTGAGTGGGCCGCCGCTGGGTTTCTGCTTGCTGGGATCGTTGCGAGTCAGGTCCGGGCTGATCGTTGTCCAGCTTTGACCGTGATCAGTCGACTTAAAGACGCACTCTGCAGCGGTATATAATGTATCGGGATCATGCGGGGACAAAAGAAGCGGCGAAACCCATTGAAATCGATGTCTCAGATCAGCTGCGCCGTGGCCCGAAACATCCAGTGGCCAAACGGAGATGTCTTGCGACTGCTCCGTATGTTTGTCGTACCGCGTGATGTATCCTTCGCTATTTGAATAAATAATCAGTGGATCACGCGGATCAGGAACGACGAAGCCGCACTCTCCGCCGCCGGCCGCATACCAGTGCTGGCGACCGATTATTCCGTCGTCGGTCCGGCTGGCAATAGCCACGTTCGAGTTATCTTGTTGCGCTCCGTAAATGTGGTAAGGGAAAGCGTTATCAACAGCGACATGGTAGAACTGCGCCGTGGGCTGGTTGTTTTGGGTCGTCCATGTTTTGCCGCCATCGGTGGAGATGCTGGCGCCACCGTCGTTCGCGTTGATCAAGCGCCGAGGGTCGGCTGGATCGATCCACAAACCATGATGATCACCATGAGTCGCGGGCAGCAAACTGAACGTCCGCCCGCCGTCACCCGAACGGTACAGACCCGTGTTCAAGACGTAGACTGTATCGGCCGATTTTGGATCTGCATAGACCTTGCTGAAATACCAGGCGCGTTGTCGGAAACGGCCGTCGTCGTTCACTCGAATCCAATGATCGCCGCCGTCGTCCGATCGAAAGAGGCCACCTTCCTTGGCCTCGATCAACGCATAGACTCGATCTGGATCAGAACCGGAAACGGCGACTCCGATTCTCCCGAGGATTCCATCGGGCAAACCGTTGCCTTCGAGTCGTTGCCATGATTCTCCGCCATCGATTGAGCGATAAAATCCGCTGCCCGGGCCGCCGCTCGAGAAATACCAGGGCTCCCGCCGCGCTTGCCAGAGTGCCGCAAACAGAATGTTCGGATTGTGGGGATCGAACACCACATCGATCCCGCCCGTATTTTCATCTTTGAACAAGACGTTCCGCCAGGTCCGACCTCCGTCGGTCGTTTTGAAAATCCCGCGTTCGGTATTTGGACCGAAGGCATGTCCAAGCGCCGCGACGAACACAATGTCCGGATTGGTCGGGTGGACGATGATCGCGCCGATGTGCCGGCTATCTTTGAGTCCGATATTTTTCCAATTCTTGCCCCCGTCGATCGATTTATAAACACCGTCTCCAAAAGTGATATCGCCGCGAATGGCGGCTTCGCCTGTGCCCACATAAATCACGTTGCGATCCGAGCGTGCGACCGCGATGTCGCCGATTGATGACACGGCTTCCTTCTGAAAGAGGGGAGCCCAGGTTTGGCCGCCGTCCGTTGTTTTCCAAACTCCGCCGGCCACCGCGCCAAAGTAATAAACGTTGGGCTCGCCAACCACTCCTTGGACGGCTAGGGCTCGGCCACCCCTGAACGGACCAACCAGACGCCACTTCATGCCAGAGTAAAAACTCTCATTAATCGCCGGCTTCTCCGGGGGTTCGGCGGCGCGTCCGGAGAGAATCAGAGGAAACAGGAGAAAAGGAAAATGAACGAATTTCAGAAAACGGTGAAGGTTCATAGAGAGGTCTAGCGAACGGCCACGGCTACAGTCTTACGATGGCAAACGCTATCCTAGACGCGGTCGCGGAAGGATCAAGCGATTCGCCTTCCGAACGCTCACCAATTACTTTGCGACTCCATCGTGCTATGCAATCTGTGCTTTAAGACCAATTAGGATTTATGCCAGCGACTGCTTTACCCCAATTTCCGAAGGAACAATCTGAGTCAGGCGAGTTTGTGCGTCAGCAGGACGCGTTTCGCCGACGGATCACTTCAGATACTAACGCCGAATTTCCGCCGATCTCGAACCGGTACCATCTGTACGTTTCCTGGGCGTGTCCTTGGGCTCACCGCATCATCATCGTTCGACATCTGAAGGGGTTGGAAAAGCTTATCGGAATCACGGTGGTCGATCCGATTCGTGACGACAAAGGTTGGGCTTTCCGCGACGTGCCAGGCGCTTCACACGATCCGATCAATGGATTCCTCTACTTGAGTGAAGCCTACCTGGCTACGGATCCCAACTACCAGGGGCGTGTCACGGTGCCGGTGCTTTGGGATAAGGAGACGAAACAAATTGTTTCCAACTCCGACGACGATCTAATGCGGATATTGAACTCCGCCTTTAACAGCCAGACCGGAAACCAATTAGATCTTTATCCTGCTGAGCACCGGGCTGAGATCGACGCGCTAAACGAAACCATTTACGAGACGGTTAACAACGGAGTTTATAAAGCTGGCTTTGCCACTTCGCAGCAAGCGTACGAAAATGCTGCGATCGCGCTATTCAAGACCTTGGATGAGCTCGATGCCAGGCTCGCAACGCGCCGCTTTCTTTTTGGACCTCAGCCTTTGGAGACCGATTGGCGCTTGTTCGTCACTCTAATCCGGTTCGATGCGGTCTATCATGGTCACTTCAAGTGCAACATACGCCGGATCGTCGATTACCCGAATCTATCCGGTTATTTAAAGGATCTTTACCAGCAGCCAGGAATCGCTGAGACCGTCAACTTCGATCACATCAAACGGCACTATTATTATACGCACGACGACATCAACCCGACCCGGATTGTGCCGATCGGACCGAAACAGGACCTGAGTTCTCCGCATGGACGAACTAGTTAACGCCGAGAACGCCGAGAACGCCGGGATCGCCGGGATCGCCGGGAGCCGAGCGGCGAAGCCCTAGGAATCGGCACCGGGTGGTCACGCACTGAAGGTGCGTTTTCAATCGGCCGATTCCCGATTCTTGGTCGACAAGATTAAGAGCCAAATGTTTGCCAGCGATTGCGCTACGCGATCTGAACAACATATATAAACGTTTTCGTCACGCGCCTTCAGCGCTGATTGCTTTTTTCTTATCCCTAGGGCTTCACCCAGGGCTTCACCCTAGGCTTTCTTGAGTCACGGCTTCGCCGCTCGGCGTTCCCGGCGTTCCCGGCGTTCCCGGCGTTATCGGCGCTGCCGGCGTTATTGCGTCCGGGCAAACGGTCACTGAGCAAATTGATCGGCTTATGCGGAGGGATCAACGGTCCGCATAAATTTTTTTAAACCGATGCGGTACTGTTAGCGTCTAAAACCCCAATGGATTTATTGTTGCCAAGGATCGGCAGAAGCGGGTCGGGAGCGGCTTCGCCAGCTTGTCTCGCGCTGATTCACCAACGAGAGCCACATATGTTTCCCCCAAGAACACAGGGTGAAACATATGAGTAGAATATATCAATCAGACGGGCTAAGCATTCTTGCGCGCTACACCAGCGTCGCGGTCGTCGCCATAGCTTCTTCGGCGCTGCCGTTGAAGAGCGGAGCGAACGAGCAAGCTCGAGACGATCAGACCAAGGTTGAATCCAGCGAAGATGGCCAGGGCGAGACCGGCGATCGTACCGTTCTCGATTAGGCCGCCATATATCGTCTGTGACGGACAGGCGAGCACGTGTGAGCCAAATGGGCGCGAGCCGCCCGATAGATCGGCGGCTCAAAGTCCCGCGGCCGCGCATACGCGTCAACTTAAGAATGGTTTGCCTGCTCCATCGCCGGGAGGGCGCGCGTCCCCGCGCGCCGAGAAAACGATCTCTAACCTGGGGGAGGCAATTTAACCCTTGGTATACAAACGCGCTTGGGTCCGGCCACAAGGGATCGCGGGGACGCGATCCCTCCCCGCGTTGGGTCACGCGGCCGCGGCTGCGGGACTGTATCGCCCTACCAGCCACTACTGATTGCTCTTGCGGCAACATGCCCGACGGCATCGCTATTCAGCAGGTGCGATAATTCGCCAAAACAGCTAATTATCCCAGCGAAAGCGAGAACCAGGAACAGCGCGAGAACTAACCCTTCGATGATGACAAAGTTGGGAGCGGCAGCCGGCGCGGCTAGTTTCCAGAACCCCTCTTCCGGCTGACAAATTGGGCTCGGCCCCGAAAGTTTTGCTTCGCGGTTCGGCGAAACACTCTTTTTCTCTTCAACGGGCTGGAACAAAAGTTCGGCTGGCGCGACGAATTTCATTATGGCAGACATAGTTTTTCTCCGGTTCTGATCTGTTTGTTTTGGTGTTTGGCCGGATAACCAGCCTTCACGCATTACAAAGGATTGCTGATCTCGAAGTTTCACTACCTCCCAAAAAAGGGCGGCCGATACGGGGGAATGTCTGATTTCGCCCTGGTTTGCCCTCCGGGCTGCGCGTCGCCAGAGCCAGGGACGGGAATTTGCGCAATTCCGAGATTCCCCTGCATCTCATTAAGGTGTAGAAATTGGCAAAAGGGCTACGGATGAACCCGAACGACAGGTTGGCTGATGATGCCGGCCGGTTTCGAACCACACATTGGAGCGTCGTCTTGCTCTCTGCTCAAACTCAGGTGCCCGGTTCGCGAACGGCCTTGGCCGATCTTTGCCGTCTCTACTGGTATCCGCTCTATGCTTTCGTCCGGCGGCGAGGCTACAGCGCTGACGATGCCCAGGACCTGACGCAGGGTTTCTTCCTCAGTCTTCTTGAACGCAAGTCGTTACGACAGGTAGACCCCGAAAAAGGGAAATTCCGGTCGTTTCTTTTGGCGTCGTTGAAGAATTATCTTTCCGATGCATTTGATCGCCAGAAAAGCATCAAGCGAGGCGGCGAAATCGAATTTGTGGCACTCGATTTCGAGAGTGGCGAAGAACGTTACCGCGAAGATGCGGCCGATTCTTTGACTGCCGATAAAATTTTCGATGCCCGCTGGGCGATGACTTTGTTGGATCACGCGATCGGCCGCCTTCGCCAAGAGTATGCTTCGCAGGGCAAGACCGCGCTAATCGACGCGCTCCAACCGTTTCTCGACCCGACCAACTGCAAGAGGTTACCCTCCTATGAGGAAGTTGCCGATCAGATACGGGTTAGTCTTGGTGGGGTAAAGACGCTCATTCATCGCTTGCGTAAACGCTACAGCGAGCTTCTGCGAGAGGAAGTCGCGCGGACAGTGACCGATCCCCAAGCCGTAGACGATGAGATTCACGCTCTTTGCGAAGCACTCATTGCCTCCGAAGGCCGATTGGGAACGTGAGCACGACTGCGTCGCGACAAATCGCCGCGCGACTACGTCGTGATGACAAATAGCAAATAGCAGATATATGGGAGCGCTGAGCGGTTCCCCGACGGCAACGATTTGGCGACCGATCCGGCATTTTCTCGGAGGGTGCGTCGCTTGCGACGCCCGGAAGCTACCCGGTGTATATCGAGGAATCGAGCCCAGCGATTTTGAAGACATCTAATTATCAGGTGTAGTTTGCGGGGTCAGAAAGTACGGCATTTGCGAAGAGGGATTTTGAACAGAAGGACGCAAAGTTCGCGAAGAAGATAGGGAACTCTCGCCTCACCCTGTACCAGCTCGACCGCAGTTTTCTTAGGAGTTGGTTAGTCACAAAAAGCCTTTGTGATTTTTGCGGCCTCCTGTTCAAATTCCTCTTCGCGACCTTCTGTCGGGACGCCTTTTTTTCGCAACTCCAAGATTCCCAGGCATCTAAATAGGGTGTAAAGGTTGGCGAGGGGGCCACGGATGAGCCCCGAGCGACAGGTTGGCGGATGAAGATTTCGGCCGGTTTCGAACTACGGATTGGATTACTTCCGAAGTCCGAAATGGGCCGTGACTACAAAAGACAGACGGGCCTGCCCGGTTTGCAATACGCTGTTTTCCGACAGCAGCGAGACGTGTCCGGTCTGTGCATTGCAAGGAGCTCTCAAATCGGAGAGCAACACATCTTCCTCTAAAGAGGCTTCCTCCGAACCAGAGCTTCGTTTTGAGCACTACACGGTTTTGAAGAACATAGACGGAACACCGGTCGAGCTCGGGGGTGGGTCGATGGGAGTCACCTACAAAGCCTTTGATGTCCATCTGCAGTGCCCGGTGGCCTTGAAGATCATTAACGCACGATTCATCGGCGACGACTCAGCCCGGCACCGTTTTGTGCGGGAAGCCCGAGCAGCGGCCAGTGTACGTCATCCCAACGTTGCCTCGGTATTTCATCTGGGCGAAAGCGGCGGGAACTACTTCTACTCGATGGAATTTGTCGAGGGTGAAACTCTGGAAGAACTCATCCGGCGTTCTGGCAGGCTGGAGCCCAATCTAGCGCTCGAAGTGGCGACGCAAGTCGCGGCTGGGTTAACCGCTATTGAGAAACAGCATTTGGTTCATCGGGACATCAAACCCAGCAACATTATGGTCTGCTTTGAGGACGGACGCATAGAGAACGTCAAGATTATCGACCTCGGCTTAGCTAAGGGAGTTGCGCAGGAAGACACGATTTCGACCGCGGGAAGTTTTACGGGAACCCCCGGCTACGCCAGCCCAGAACAATTTGCCGGGATAAAAACCGACATTCGCTCTGATCTCTATTCACTAGGAATCACACTTTGGGAGATGCTTAGTGGAAATCTTCCTTTCCAAGGCTCTGCGGCAGAGTTGATGTACCAGCATCAACATGCCGCATTGCCGGCCGGAAAATTGAAGAACGTTCCAGCACCGATGATCGCGCTGCTGGAAGTTCTGCTGGAGAAAGATCCTGGCCAGCGTTTTCAAAGTCCGGCTCAATTGCTCAGGGCTATCCCCAAAGTCAGAGAAGCGATTACTTCCGGATCACGCCTAAGCCCGAAAGAGCTGCGGTCGTCCGGCGATCAAATAGCTGAGCAATCGCCGAAACGAAAGCCGAGAGAGCATGCTCTTCGCTGGGCGCTTGGAGCTGGCCTATGCTTGGCTGGATTGCTCGCCTGGTTTTTCTACTCCGGTTACCGGGTGCCTTTCTTCAACCAGCGAGGCGTCGAAGCGATGCCAACCGACAAGAGTATTGCCGTTCTACCCTTCGAGAATATCAGCGCGAATAAAGATGACGCGTACTTTGCGGACGGCGTCCAGGATGAAATCCTCAATAATCTCGCTAAGATTGCTCAGCTCAAAGTCATCAGCCGGACCTCGGTGATGCAGTATCGGGCGGATAACAAACGCGATCTCCGTCAGATCGCCAGTGCACTGGGCGTTGCCAGCGTGTTGGAAGGTACCGTCCGTCGCGACGGAAACCATGTGCGTGTTAGTACCGAGTTAGTCGATGCCCGCAATGACAACACGATTTGGGCCGATAGCTATGACCGGAATTTGACAAATATTTTTTCCATCCAGAGCGAAATCGCCCAGACAGTTGCTTCGAGACTGAGTGCTCAGTTGTCCCCGGAAGAACGCAAAGACATCGAGGAAAAACCGACCAATAACTTGGAGGCGTATGATCTTTATCTCCAGGCTCAGCAGCTGCTAGGGCCCAACAGTGTTGTTGTTCTTTGGAGCAGCGAGAAGGCAACCTTTTCAAAGGCGATCAGTTTACTGGAAGAAGCGACCCAGAAGGATCGTAAATTCGCGCTTGCGTATTGTCTGATGGCAAACGCTCACGACTCTCTCTACTTTGATCTGGTCGATCGCACGCCAGCGAGACGTGCGCAGGGCGATGCGGCCGTAGATGAGGCCTTACGGCTTCGACCGGATCTTGCTGAGGTTCATTTGGCCGCCGCCTATCACCTTTACGCCTGTTATCGCGACTTTGAGAGAGCCCGTGTTCAAATAGCTATCGCGGCGGAGACTCGGCCAAACAATCCTGATCTCCTTCAGATAACGGCTTTTATCGACCGAAGGCAGGGACGGTGGGACAAGGCCGTGGCGGGTCTAGACAGAGCGGCCGCCCTGGATCCCCGAAACCCGGCGGTTCTCGATAGCCTAGCTGACACCTATCGCTGCCTTCGGCGTTATCGGGACAACGAGCGGATCTTGGATCGACTAATCGAACTTGAGCCCGATCAGCCATTGTTTACGCTTAACAAAGCGGGATCCGCCTTTGCGGAGAAAGCAGATTTAAAGAGCGCCCTTGCTGTATACGAGGCGCTTCCGACTTCCATGAAAGATGACGTCAATATCACTTGGGAGCGTGTTTACTATGCAACGTGCGCTGGTGACTTTACCGCCGCACGAGAAATTGTTAGCAAAAGTCCAAACGAAGAGATTCGCTTTTTTGGACCTTTAGTTCCACGCCGAATCGTCGCGCTTTGGCTTGATCTGGTCCAGGGAAATCATCCCACAATAGAGGAGTTTGGCGCTGCGCGTGAACAGCTCTACCGAAAAGTCGAAGCAGACCGAACCGATCCTTTCTTATTGGCGGCGCTTGCTCTTGCTGATGCCGCTCTGGGGCGTCAGGAAGAGAGCATTCAGGAAGGAAGGCGGGCGATAGAAATGCGACCAATCTCCGAGGACGTCGAAGACGGCCCAGTCATAGCGAGGAACGTCGCGGCGGTCTACGCTTGGGCAAACCAGTCCGACTATGCTTTCGAACAACTTAATATCCTGATCAAGATGCCTAGTTATATTTTTCTCACTTACGGAGACCTCAAGACCGATCCCACTTGGGATCCACTCCGGAAAGATCCGCGGTTTGACAAATTGTTGGCTGAGTTAACGCCGAAGGACTGAGCACGACCACGCCGAGATGCCAAATAGCAAATAGCAAAGAGAGCGGAGGAGTGATGGAAATCAGGGATTGGAATTGAGATCACACAAGACGCGTTAGGGCGGTCGACCAACGACCTAATTTATGACCGAGAAAAGCAAGCGGGCCTGCTCGATTTGCGGCACGCTGTTAGGCGCCAGCACTGAGTCGTGTCCGGTTTGCGCGTTGCAGGGAGCTCTTGGCAATGAGAGAGCAACCAGCGAATCACCCGTCGAAACAACCCTTTCGTCTCCCCAGCTCCGATTCGAGCACTACGAGATTCTCACGCGCGAGGACGGAACACCTTTTGAGCTGGGACGCGGCACAATGGGAATTACTTACAAGGCTGTCGACGTCGATCTTCGATGCCCCGTAACATTAAAGATCATCAGCGAAAAGTATCTCGGCGAGGAGTCAGCGAGGCTTCGATTTATGCGTGAGGCTCGCGCAGCCGCTAGCGTCCGACATCCTAACGTGGCTTCGGTGTTTCACCTCGGTAAGAGCGCTGGCAGCTACTTTTATACGATGGAGTTTGTGGAGGGAGAGACGTTGGAAACCCTCATCAAGCGCTTTAGCCGGCTTGAGGTAAAGCTCGCGCTGGAAATCGCCACTCAGATTGCCTCCGGTTTGGCCGCGGTACACAGACAAAACTTTGTCCACCGAGACATCAAACCAGCCAACGTCATGGTCAGCTTGGAGGATGGAGCCGTTGTGACGAAGATTATAGACTTGGGACTAGCGAAGGGAGCAACGAATCCGGAGTCCGGAACAGCGATTTCGATTCCAGGAAGTTTCGCTGGCACGCCAGAGTTCGCTAGCCCGGAACAATTTGCTGGGGTCGGCGTAGACATCCGTTCGGACCTCTACTCGCTTGGCGTGACGCTTTGGCAGATGCTTGCCGGCCAGACACCATTCCGCGGATCTCCGGCTGAACTGATGCATCAACATTTGCATGCGTCGTTGCCACTTGACCAACTAGACCACCTCCCACAGCCGGTTGTTGCGTTACTTGAGGTTCTTCTCGAAAAGGATCCAAAGGGCCGTTTTCAGAATCCGACGGAACTTCTGAAGGCAATGCCAACGATAAAGGCTGCTATCGAAGCAGGGCATACAATCCCTGGTCGGACCCTTGTGAGCAAAGCTCGTTCGAGACGCGACGATGACTTGGACAGCGCGCCCGGGCGGCGCCGTTCGTCACCACGCTGGGAACTTAGGCCCGAGCAGGCCCTGTCATCGGTCCCGGCCGGGCTTGGTCCCGCTCCTGATCGCAAGCCCAAGATAATACTGATCGGAACCATTCTCGCCGGCATCTTGCTACTCGGTTCGGTGATTTATCTTAACTCACACTCCGCTATACTTAGAACAGCGATCACTCCTCTTCCGACCACGACGACGCCACCGGGGGCAACCGCTCGATTAGCCTCGACCCCGAGCCCGACAATTGATGACGCCGCGCGCCTCGTGCTTCGAAATGCAACGAAAGAACAGCCTTGGGAAAACAGTTTAGGAATGAAGTTCGTTCCTGTCCCAGGCACGCAGGTGTTCTTCAGTATCTGGGATACCCGGATCCAGGATTTCCGGGTGTTCGTGGAGCGAAGCGGCTATGACGCCACCGGCGGCATGTACTCGATGGGTAAAGACGGTTTGAAACAGCGGGGTGGAAGTTGGAAAGAGCCCGGCTTTGATCAAGGCCAGACTCACCCAGTGGTCGGAGTCAGTTCGATTGATGCCAAAGCTTTTTGTGCCTGGCTGACCAAAACAGAGCTGAAGGCCGGTCAGCTACCGCGCGGGTGGTCATATCGACTACCCACCGACGAAGAATGGAGTATTGCGGTGGGTTTGGGTCATGAGCCCGGCTACACGCCGGGCATGAAAAACGGAAGAATTACAGGGATTTATCCTTGGGGAAAACAATGGCCTCCGCCACAGGGCGCTGGCAATTACTGCGGAGAGGAATCGAAGGCGTGGACGGATGCTGTGATCGAGGGCTACAACGACGAATACGCACATACCAGCCCGGTGGGAAGCTTTGCTGCTAATCAGTTCGGCCTTTATGATATGGGCGGCAATGTGTGGCAATGGTGCGAGGACTGGTACGATAGTGAGAAAGAGTATCGGGTGTTACGCGGGGCGTCCTGGTACGAATTCAGTCCCTTCAATCTGTTGTCATCAGCTCGCTATTACGGCGGCGCTCCGGATGGTCGCTGCAATGGCGGAGGTTTCCGGTGTGTCATTGCGCAGGAGCCTTAATCTTAGAGCTAGTCAATCTTCGACGCTACCTGCCTCGGCGCTTTTCAACACAAAGCCCAAGCTTCTAAGCAACTTGGTTGTGCTCCGATGAGTCTTCTTCTCCTGATTTAGGCGTGCAAATTCTCACTCTCGTTAGGCCGCAGACAAATCCGTCGTGAGTGCAGTCGGCGCTACCTCTTCAGTTCTCCCATTCATAAATAGAACCCTAGAGACCCTTTCTTTGAGGTTTGCCGTAAAGTTGATCGAAAGCCGAGCGCCCAAGAGCAGACTAACGAGGAAAAGAACTGCCGCTCCGAGCAGAGTAAAACTAGGTCCGGCAATTGCCACTGCGCCGCCCCAGATCACGCCGCCAAGTACCATCGCTCCCTCCGAGACCATAAAGACGGTGGCGTTCAGGCGACCTCGCACCCAACTTGGCATAGCGCGTTGCGCCGCCACCCAAAGTTCGGAAGCAGAGAGTGTCCATCCCGCGCCCGCCAGCGCGGCCACTAGCAAGAATAATTCGGTCTGGCGGACAAATCCCATCAACCCATAAGCCAGGATAATCAACAGGTTCGCCGACAAGGTGAGAGCATTCGGCGAGAAGTGACTCCTGAGCCACCGAGCAATGCTTAGCATCCCTATCACGGAGCCGATTCCCATACTGGTGAACAAGAGACCGAGGTTAGACGAATTGAGATGTAACACTTTCAAGCCGACGACCGGCACAACTGCCGGGATTGCGGAAATGAACAGAGCGAACAGAGCATTTCGGGCTAGCACAATCTGAAGCTCGGGTACGCAACGAACGTAGCGAAAAGCAGTCCGGAAAGATTGGGAGAAGCTTTCCGACGAAACCTTTGACAACACTGCTGGTTGTTTCCATTGGAGAATGGATAGAATCACCAGAAGGAAGCAGGCGGCATTGCCTGCAAACACGAAACTCGCTCCGATCAACGGAGCCAACAAACCCCCTAAAACTGGTCCAATAATTCCTGAGATATTGAACTGCAAACCATTCAAGGTCGCAGCGGAGGGAAGTTCTGTATCTGAGACGACTTGAGGCACAATCGACGTCCAGGTCGGTGCGTTAAAAGCAAATCCGATTCCGACGAAAAAGACGCAAACCAGGATAAGATAGGGATTGAGAAGGTGCAGCCAGCCAAGAATCGCTAAAGCGACGGCGGTGGCTGCTAACCAAAGATTGATTGCACACACCAATTTCTTTCGGTTCACACTGTCGGCCAGGGCACCGGCGGGCAGTGTGAACAGAAAGAAAGGTAGTGATGCGACTGTCGACATCAGCGAGATCAAAAACGGCGACTCTGTCAGCGTACTCATCATCCAGGTCGCCGCGCTATTATGAGCGGCCACAAAGCTTCCAGAGACGAGGGTGGCGATCCACAGTCTTCTGAACACGGGGTTGCGGAGCGCTGCCCAGGTCGAGTTCATAGTCATCATTGGAAGCGAGGTCTTCCGTTCGTTTTCCGCGAAGCGATGGCGGCCGATCGGCAGCTAGCCGAATCGTTCGCCTCGCATCGGTAGACAATGGGACCGTTCGAAGTGAAAATGATCGAAACTTCTCGGCACAAAGAAACTTCGTGGAAGGCGGAACTATCAGCCAACCCGGAAAGAAAGACTCGAACAGAGCGAAAGAAGCTAAGAGCATTGCGACTCAGGCGAAATCCCTCAACGAAGATGATGGAGGGTGCGGCGCCGCCTGGGGACACGACTTCGGACCTCAAGGCCGAGGTACAAATTGAAGCCGAAGGAGGGATCGAAGTTGTTTTCATAAGGTGATTTGGTTCTGGTCGAGTTTTCGACCTTCATCCAACTACAAAGGATTTCCGGCGCGGCGGTTTCAGAAATGCCGAGGAATTAGCAGGCACGGTCCGGCCGCATAGGGAAATCTAAGCTCGATCCCGCTTAGCATTCTCTCCGAGAAGATCGGCGCTTCGACAAGTCGCTAGCTTGCACCCGGCGAATGGCCGTTTTTAAAAGTTCGGAGCCGCGGTATCTCGAGTTTATGGCCGATTTGTTCCCACCTTTTGAAACTTGTCGCCCTGATTTCCTTTGTACCTGGTGAAGGCAGGCGAACACGCCTGTCTCAACCCACAAAGGGAAGCCATGTTCAAAAATCAGACTAATCGAATTCTTCTTGCGATCGCCACGATCGCTACACTCTGGTCTATGCCTGTAATGCTGCAGGCGGCCGAGCTGCATCCAATTGTTGTTGTCGGAATCCCGCCCAACAGTGTTGCCCTCAGGCATCCAACTCCGGAATATCCTCGCAATGCTTTGAACTTACACATCAGCGGTGATGTTCTGGTTGGGGTCCAGGTCGAGAACGGCGTAATTATGGAAACTACGGCAGTCTCGAATTCGTCACCTATGCTGGCCGATTCGGCTACCCGCTGGGTGGCCAATCAATGGAAATTCAAGCCCTCGGTTAGTGGAGTGTTTACCATTCCCATCTCATACAAACAGTCCGCGTAAATCAAACCGAATGGCGCGAAGAGAGGCGGGAACACTTTTGTTCTCGTCTCTTCTTTTTTTGGTATGGGTATGAGCCAACGGCGTAGGTGCCCACGAGCTATTTGGGCGGCAAACACTGTCGGAGGGCGCGCCGCTTGCGGCGCCCGGGAACCACCCAATGCTCACCGAGGAATCGAGGCGAAAGATCTGTTTCCGCGTACGTTGAACTGAAAGAAATCGCCAATGACTATCGGTTCATCGCGGCCGTTCCCGGGCGCCGCAAGCGGCGCACCCTCCGACGCTGGAACATCCATTGATAGCGAACTCAGATTGATCGCGCGGGCCACCGCCCCTTGGCTATTTGCCCCGCCCGCAACGCGTAGCGATGCGGGCGGGTATTGGCTAATTCCATTCAAGCCTCTCGTGAGAATGACGGCGGTTTGACGTTTATGCAGCGAGGCACTACCCTCCCGCGAGCCCGCTCCCTGGAAGGCGGCGGGCCAAAACCGAACGCTCGTGGACGCCCGTATCCTTGAGGAATTCCGCGCAATCGTGGGAGACATCGGCCTGATCACGTCGCAGGAACAATTGAAAACCTACGAGTGTGACGGGCTGACGAATTTCCGCGTCCTTCCACAGGCCGTACTGCTGCCCCGCTCGACGGAACAGGTCCAGGGAATCGTGCGGGTGTGCCATCGAGAGCGGATTCCATTTGTGGCGCGCGGCTCAGGCACGGGATTAAGCGGGGGCGCACTGCCAGTGAAAGACGGGGTGGTGATCAGCCTGGCGCGCATGAACCACATTCTCGAAATAGACTTGGCGAACGCGCTCGTGGTGGTGGAGCCGGGTGTGATAAACTTGGAGGTGACCGGGCGGGTTGCGCCGCAAGGCTTTTTCTATGCGCCCGATCCCTCGTCGCAATCGATCTGCAGCATCGGCGGAAACGTGGCGGAGAACTCTGGCGGTGCGCACTGTCTAAAATATGGATTTACCACCACGCATGTGCTTGGCCTTGAGATAGTGCTGCCGGATGGCTCGTTGGTGCACCTGGGCGGCAAGACCCTCGACGCGCCGGGGTACGACCTGTCGGGCGTGTTCGTGGGCTCAGAGGGCACGTTGGGCCTCGCTACTAAGATAACTCTCCGAATCGTCAAGCGACCCGAATGTATCCAGACGCTGCTCGCGGCGTTTAATTCCACCGGCGAAGCGGGTGCGGCGGTGAGCGGAATCATTGCTGCCGGCATGCTGCCTGCAGCGATCGAAATGATGGACAACCTGGCTATCCAGGCCGCTGAAGCGGCTGTCCACGCCAACTATCCCGACTGCGGCGCACTGTTGCTGGTGGAGCTCGACGGACCCATTGCGGAAGTCGAAGTGCTGATGCGTCAGGTGGACGAAATCTGCCGGAAGTGCGGCGCCGGGGAAATCCGGGTGGCGCAGACGGAGGCGGAGCGCGTGCTGGTGTGGAAGGGGCGGAAAGCAGCGTTCGCCGCGGTGGGCCGCATTTCGCCGAATTACATCGTACAGGACGGCGTGATCCCACGCACGGCGCTGCCGCGCGTCATGACCGAAATCGAGCGACTCAGCGCAGAGGCGGGAATCAGAGTAGCCAATGTGTTTCACGCTGGGGACGGCAACCTGCATCCGTTGGTGCTCTATGATCGCCGAATCGAAGGGCAGGAGCATGCTGCCGAGGTCCTGGCCAACCGGATCCTTGAACTATGCATCGAGGCCGGCGGGTCCATCACGGGTGAACATGGTGTCGGTGAAGAGAAGAAAATGATGATGTCAAAGATGTATGCGGAGCCGGATCTAGAAACGATGCAGCGCGTGCGCTGCGCATTTGATCCGGAGCAGCTCTCAAATCCAACGAAAGTTTTTCCGCGGCCGCGGTTGTGCGGCGAACAGCCCGGGGAGTATCGACCTCATCCTGCGGAGCTCGCCGGAATTGCAGAACGCTTTTGAAATGGCGTCCCTGCCGACAGCTACCGGAACAGAGAAAGGGGTCGCAGTCCCGTGGGACGATCTCCGGGCCATTGCTGGCGCCGATCAGCTTCGCTCCGCGGGGCCCGGGGACCGCGTCGCTGGAGTGCAGCCGGAAGCGGTCTTCGAGCCAGGCAGCGAAAAAGAATTGGCAGCGGCGCTGCACTGCGCGGACGCCGCCGGGCTCAGCGTTGTGCCGCGCGGCGGCGGCACGAAAACCAGCTGGGGCAATCCGCCAATGCGCGCCGACCTGATCCTCTCGATGGAGCGACTCAACCGGGTGATCGAACACGCCTGGGGCGATCTGACCGTGAGCGTAGAGGCTGGCTGCACTTTCCAGCAATTGCAGAATACACTGTCGCAGCATGGCCAGCGCATCGCCATCGATCCGCTGTGGCCCGAGCGGGCCACCATCGGTGGAATCCTTTCAACGAACGACAGCGGCACACTCCGTATTCGGTATGGCGGTCTGCGCGACCTGATTATCGGCATGACGATTGCGCTGCCCGATGGCACACTGGCCTCGAGCGGCGGCAAAGTGGTAAAAAATGTCGCCGGGTACGACCTGCCGAAACTGGCCACGGGAGCACTGGGTACGCTCGGCGTCATCACTCGCGCCATCTTCCGGCTGCATCCTTTGCCGCACAATCAACGGTCGCTCACATTTGAGACACGCGATCTGACCGACGCCAACCGCGTCATGCTGGCGGTGCAGGACTCCAAGCTGGCGCACACTGGGTTGCAGGCACGATTTTCTGAAGGGAGGACGCCCGCTGTGGACGTTCGTTTTGAGGGCACCGATGCGGGAATTGCGGCCCAGACAGAGACGTTGCGGAAACTGGCCGCTCCGGCAGCTGAAGCCGCGACCAGCGATGCGGTCTGGCTGGCGCGGCAAGAACTGTGGTCTTCTGCGGAGGCGGCAGCGATCGCAAAATTCAGCGTTCTTCCGGCGTCGGTCGCAGAGACGTGCCGCCGCATTCGCCTCTTGGCCGATTCTCTAGGTATACAGTGGCGTGCCGTTGTGCAGGGAACAGGGTTGGGCTGGCTGCGTCTGGAGGCGTCGAGCGCTGCCGCCATTCAGCAGGTTCTACACACTCTGCGGCCCGAGCTCGAACACGTGGGAGGCTCGCTGGTCGTGCTGCATCGACCCGCGGCAATGCCGGCAATTGACGCGTGGGGCAGCGGGGGCGATGCATTTCCGTTGATGTTGAGTGTGAAACAGCAGTTAGATCCGCGGGGTACGCTGAATCCCGGCCGGTTCATCGGGGGTATCTAATGGCGCAGCAACAAACTCCAGTAGGCGTAAACGGGTACGACACGCACCATCCGCCGTCGGATGAACTGATCGACAAATGCGTGCATTGCGGGTTCTGCCTGCCCGTGTGCCCCACCTACGTGCTGTGGAACGAGGAGATGGACTCGCCGCGTGGGCGCATCTACCTGATGAAGATGGTCGCCGATGGCACCGCAACCATCAACAAAACATGGGTGAGCCATTTCGACGCCTGCCTCGGCTGTATGGCCTGCGTGACCGCGTGTCCCTCCGGCGTGGAGTATGGGAAGCTGATCGAAGCGACCCGGGCGCAAATTGAGCGCCGCTATACGCGACCAGCTGCGGAGATGAGGTTTCGCCGGCTTCTGTTCAGCATCTTCCCGCGCCCAGACCGGCTGCGTGCGCTGTTGCTGCCGTTGCGTCTGTATCAGAAAGCCGGGCTCCAGTCCTTGGTGCGGCGCGCGGGCATTCCTAAATTGTTTCCAGCACGTTTTCGGGCCATGGAGGCGTTGTTGCCGCAAGTGCCCGCGCAGGAAACACTCCTTGAATTGATCCCGGCGCAGGGCGAACGGCGACGCCGCGTGGGATTGCTGCTCGGTTGCGTGCAGCGTGTGCTTTTCCCACAGGTCAATGCAGCCACGGCGCGCGTGCTCGCCGCAGAGGGATGCGAGGTAGTGGCTCCTAAGGCGCAACCTTGCTGCGGCGCCTTGCTGGTGCATGCTGGAGAAGAGGAGCAGGCGGTGCAACTCGCGCGTCAGACCATTGACGCGTTCGAAAAGGCTCAGGTCGATGCCGTGATCATCAATGCCGCGGGTTGTGGCTCGAATGTGAAAGAGTATGGCCACCTCCTGCGCGATGACTCGGAGTATGCCGAGCGCGCGAAAGTGTTTGCGGCGAAGTGCCGCGACGTTTCCGAATTTCTGGCCGAGCTCGAGCCGCGCGCTACCCGCCATGCGTTACCGCTGCGTGTGGCCTACCACGATGCCTGCCACTTGCAGCACGCGCAGGGAATACGTTCGCAGCCGCGGACAGTGCTGGGACGCATCCCGCAACTCGAATTACTGGAAATCCCCGAAGCCGCGATCTGCTGCGGCTCCGCCGGAATCTACAACCTGGTACAACCGGAAGCTGCGACGGAGCTTGGCGATCGGAAAGCGAGTCACATCGCCGCGCTAGAGGCCGACATCGTTGTGTCGGCCAACCCCGGCTGCCTGTTGCAGCTCCAGTCGGCGCTGGCTCGCGCAGGGCGAAAGCTGCCGGTTCGCCACTTCATCGAGTTGCTCGACGCGTCGATCCGTGGCGTTTCTCTGTAGTGCGCTCCGCAATTTTTATTTCTGAATTCTGAGTCTCGATTCAGGATTTTTTTTGCTGATTGCCGCGGAAGTTTCCGGTATGCATTCTTCCAATTTCTTACGAAGTAGCTTTTCACAGCTCACTCGTCCCCCCACCCCCCAAACATGTTCTCTCAAGTTTATAATCCGTTTAACAGCACATTACTTTCCGCGTTAGTCGCCGCTATCCCGATAGTTGTTCTGCTGGGAGCGATCGCTTTTCTGCGGATGAAGGCTCACATCGCCGCGTTGCTCGGCCTCATCGCTTCGTTGTCTGTAGCGATCTTCGTCTTTGGTATGCCTTCCCAGATGGCTGGGATGTCCGCTCTGTTTGGCGCTGCCTACGGTCTGATGCCCATCGGATGGATCATCCTGAATCTTATTTTTCTTTACCAACTCACGGTCGATAGGGGCTATTTCAATATCCTCCAGAACAGTATCAGCGCGGTTACGCGCGACCGCCGGCTGCAACTGCTTTTGATCGCTTTTTCGTTCGGCGCATTTTTCGAAGGAGCCGCCGGATTCGGAACTCCGGTCGCGGTCACCGGAGCGATTCTGATTGGTCTTGGCTTTCGTCCGCTAGCGGCCTCCGGCCTTTCGCTGATTGCCAATACCGCGCCCGTGGCCTTTGGCGCATTGGGTACACCGGTGATTGCGCTCGCCGGGGTTACCGGTCTCGATCTGTTCCAACTCTCGAGCAAGATTGGCCAACAACTTCCGTGGTTCTCTTTAATCATCCCGTTCTGGTTGATTTGGGCATTCGCCGGTTTCCGCGGCATGCTTGGCATTTGGCCCGCGGCCCTGATCGCGGGGGGCTTCTTTGCCGTGCCGCAGTTCCTTATTTCCAACTTTCATGGACCCTGGTTAGTCGACATCGTTTCAGCCGTCGTCTCGATGACAGCTCTCACGTTGTTCCTCCGAATTTGGCATCCTAAACAACTCTGGCTCGCGACCGAGCGTCCCGGGAACGACAATCCCGGGCATGCTAATAACCCTAGTCCGGTCGCCGATACCGACACGAGCGCGCTGTCATCTCGCCCTAGCCGTGCCGATACGATCAAGGCGTTGATCCCTTGGATCCTTCTGTGCGTTTTCGTCTTTGTTTGGGGTGTCCCGCAATTCAAAGCGTTTCTGGATGGGGTATTCGGTCCGAAGCTTCCCGTTCTAGGTCTCGACAAGCTGGTGCAGAAGATGCCTCCAGTGATGGCGAAACCTACTGCTGATGCTGCCGTCTATTCGTTTGGCATACTATCGGCAACCGGCACCGGGATTTTTTTGGCAGCGATCGTTGGCGGACTCGTTATGGGCTGTTCCTTTGGCAACCTGCTCCGGACCTACTGGCGAACCCTCAAACTCGTTCGGTTCTCGTTGCTCACAATCGCCTGCATGTTGGCGTTGGGTTACGTTACCCGGTACTCTGGTACCGATGCAGCGCTCGGCCTCGCCTTTGCCCAGACGGGCGTGATTTACCCTTTCTTTGGCACTCTGCTCGGGTGGTTGGGAGTTGCACTTACCGGATCCGATACCGCCTCCAACGTCTTATTCGGCGGATTGCAAAAGATAACGGCCCAACAACTCGGACTGAATCCGGTTTTGATGGCCGCGGCCAACAGTAGTGGGGGAGTAATGGGGAAGATGATCGATGCTCAGAGCATTGTCGTCGCTTCGACTGCTACGCGCTGGTACGGTCACGAAGGAGATATTCTTCGCTTTGTTTTCTTCCATAGTATCGCGTTGGCGTCATTGGTCGGAATTTTGGTTACGTTGCAGGCGTACGTTTTTAAATAAGGAACAGGGTAGCCTGATCCTCCTGGCTCAGGAATCCCAGGCGCTGCAAGTCTGCGGTCTCCCCCGTATCCGGGTCGTTACGAACGGACACGCAGGAGCGTGTTCCTACCGATCTTGTCGCACCAATTCTGAAACCACTGCGAAGTCTTGCTCGCCCCAGCCTTTTTCATCGGCTCGCGCCAGCACATGATTGACGGCCTTGGTCAGAGGAAGCTCGAGCTTTAGTTTCTCGGCTAAACTGAGCGCTAAATGAGAATCCTTTAACATGTTCCTGAGCGAAAAATTCGGATCAAAGTCTCGTTTGAGAATCGCTGGAAGTTTCATATCGCTGACGCCAGAACGACAGGCATTATTCTCAATCGCTTCGACTAATTTATTTGGATTCACTCCTGCCTTTTCAGTGATGGCTACCGCCTCTGCCAGGCTTTGCACGATGCTGGCGGTGATCAAATTCGTTGCGATCTTTATCAGGCTCGCATCGCCCAGGCGATCGAAGTAGACCATGTGTTTACTGGTTGCTTCCAGAATCGGTTTGGCTCGCTCTAAATCGGGTTGCTCGCCGGCCACGTAATAGACTAACTGACCTTTTTCCGCCGCGCCCTTGCTACCGGTAAACGGCGCGTCAATCAGGTGCGCTCCGATTGGATCAATTTCCTGTTTAATTTTTTTGATGGTATCCGGGGAAATTGTCGAATGCACGATCAAGAGATGCTGGGGCGTCAAAGCGGAGCGCAATTTCTCGATTGTTTCTAAAATCGCAGCATCGTTAGCGACGAAGATTTGCAGGATTTGGCATGTCTCTGCCAAGGCTTGCGGAGATTGAACAAACTGTGGCTCATCCTTTGGTGTTCGGTTCCAAACATAAACATCAAATCCGGCTTTCCGTAGATTCTTGGCTACGCGAGCGCCAATGATGCCGAGACCGATAACCCCGACCCGGGAAGTAGTGCTCATAAAGAACGGATAGCCCGACCGAAATCGCTCAACAAACGAATTTAATTTACGAGACAAATTAATCTTACATTGGAATCACCATGCAGGTTCGGAAATTTTGATTATCGTAGATCAATTCCAAAGCTGAAATGCAGACTGCAGTGCTGGGTCCTCGTGAGCCTGCCTACAGTCCATGAAACAGGAGGTTTTTATGCATTATCATGACGATGACAGCGCGGTTCCCGCCTCTGCGGATGAGAGTCGTTCTTCGCGGCGGCATTTTTTGAGCCAACTGGCGGCGTTATCCGCCAGCTTGACGGTCGCAATCCCGGCGGCACGCGCCGCATCGCCGAACGAGCGTCCAGCTCCGAAGAATTCCGATCCGGAAACTAAAGGATCTCGGGTAGACGTTGTTTTAAAGGTGAACGGTCGGGAAAGCCGACTAAAGCTCGATTCCCGAGTGACGTTGCTGGATGCTGTCCGCGACCGACTGAACTTGAGCGGCACCAAGAAGGGATGCGATCATGGCGCGTGCGGCGCGTGCACGGTCTTGGTTGACGGGAAAAGGGTTCTTTCCTGTTTGACTTTGGCGGTGATGGCTCAAGGAAGGGAGATCACCACGATCGAGGGACTTGCGCACGGAGATGAACTGCATCCGGTGCAGGCCGCGTTTGTAACTTGTGATGGATTCCAGTGCGGTTATTGCACGCCAGGCCAGATCATGTCTGCTGTCGGTTGCATAGAAGAGGGGCATGCTCGTTCGGATAGCGAGATCAGGGAATTCATGTCTGGCAACCTTTGTCGTTGCGGTGCCTACCCCAACATTGTTGAAGCGATCAAACACGCTGCGACTCAAATGAAAGGAGCGGTCAGTTAATGCAAGCCTTTCATTTTAATTTAGCGACCTCTCAAAAAGAGGCTGCTGCCGGTAGGACTGGTGCGGCTTTCATCGCGGGTGGCACCAACCTGATCGACCTGATGAAGCTGGAGGTCATGACCCCTGCGCAACTCATTGATCTCGGGCCACTCTCTTTACGCGGTGTGAAGGTGGATGATAGCGGACTCCATATTGGCGCGCTCGAAAAAATGGCCGCGGTCGCGGAAGATCCACAAGTAGTTAAGAAGTATCCAGTCATTTCCCAGGCGTTGTTGAAGAGCGCTTCGGCCCAAATTCGCAATATGGCCACGATGGGAGGCAATCTGATGCAGCGAACGCGTTGCGGATATTTTCGAGATGTTGTTTCTCCCTGCAACAAGCGCGTACCCGGCAGCGGTTGTCCAGCGTTTGACGGCGAAAATCGGATGCACGCAATCTTCGGAGTGAGCGACTCTTGCTGCGCGACTCATCCGAGCGACCTGGCGGTCGCCTTGGTTGCTCTCGATGCCGTCCTGAAGCTAGAAAGTTCGCGAGAGATCCGGCAGGTAAAGCTGGAAGATTTTTATTTGCTACCAGGGAAGACGCCGGATCGAGAGCACGACATTCGCCCTGGTGAGATCATCACCGAAATTTTTGTCCCTCGCAAAGCGTGGGCTGGTCGGTCCGGTTATCTGAAGATTCGGGATAGAGAGTCTTATGAGTTTGCGTTGAGTTCGGCTGCGGCGGCTCTTGATCTTGATGGTTCGACCATTCGAGATGCCCGGATCGCCGTGGGTGGCGTCGGAACCAAGCCATGGGTTCTTCCGCATGTGGTGGAAGCGCTCAAGGGAAAAAACGCCAATCGGGCGGTATTCGAGGCCGCGGCGGAGCAGGCGACTGAGGGTGCAAAAACGTTGAGCCAAAACAGTTTCAAAGTGCCCCTGCTCAAAAAGACAATTGTTCGTGTTCTCAGCGAGGTAGGAGGTGTCGTATGAGTGGTGTTTTTCAAGGACTCAATCGTGACCGTTTCGATGCAAAACTGAAAGTCACAGGGCAGGCGATGTATTCGGGAGACCATGATCTCCCTAATTTGGCTTTTGGTTATCTGATCCAAAGCAGCATTGGCCGCGGCCAAATCCGCGCTTTTGACCTGAGTGCTGCCGAAGAAAGCCCTGAGGTGATTGCAATTTTCACTCCGTTTAATTCGCTTAAGCTCTATCGGCCGCTTGGTCGTGACGAAGAGGTCAATAGCGGCGATGCGATCCCCTTGCTTCAGGATACGCAAGTACACTATTTCGGCCAAACCATTGGGTTAATTGTCGCTGAATCCTTCGAGCAAGCGCGAGATGCAGCTGCGCTGATCAAAGTAATCTATGAACCGAGACCGGCGGTGTGCACGTTGGAATCGGGGATGGCAAAGGCTTATCAGCCGCAAAGTGTGTCGGGGATGCCAGCGACCGTGAGCATCTTAGAATCAGGAGTGCCTTCGATCGACGAAGCTCTTCGACAGGCGGACGTATCGATTGCTCAAGAGTATACCAGCCCCATCGAGCACCACAATCCGATGGAGCCGCACGCCACGGTGGCGGTTTGGGAGGAGGATCGTCTCACGGTCTACGATGCGACCCAGTGGGTGGATGGCCACCAACGAAACTTAGCGGCAGTCCTCGGAGTGGATGTTGATCACGTGCGCGTTGTTTGTCCTTTTGTCGGCGGGGCGTTTGGCTGCAAAGGGTCGATGTGGATGCACTCACCGCTCACCGCGGCGGCCGCCAGGGTTTTGAACCGACCGGTGAAAACAATTCTGACGCGTGAGCAGATGTACTCTACGGTCGGTCATCGCCCGACAACCCTGCAGAAAATCGAGCTGGGAGCGACCCGCGAAGGTGTGCTGCGGGCCGTGAAGCATGAAACCTTTTCGTCGACCGCGGTAGTCAAAGAATTCGTTGAGGCAGCGGCGCACCGAACCTCTCGTTATCTTTACAAATCGCCGAGTATCTTTGTCAGCCACCGGTTGGTTCCACTCGATATCGCGCCCGGCACTTTTATGCGAGCGCCCGGGGTGGCTCCCGGAATGTATGCGCTGGAGTCGGCCATGGATGAGTTAGCGGTAAAGCTCGGGATCGATCCCGTTGAGTTGCGAGTAAAGAACCATGCCGAAATCTATCCGGGCGGGAACCTTCCATGGTCATCCAAGCATTTATTAGAATGCTATCAGAGAGGCGCAGACAAATTCGGATGGGCAATGCGCGACCCGAAGCCACGCATGTCCAGAGATGGTGACTGGCGGATTGGTCAGGGAATGGCGACAGCCCTTTATCCCGCACATCGCAGTAACGCCTCGGCGAAAATACGACTGCAAGCGGACGGATACGTCACGGTATCGAGCGCAACCCATGACCTCGGGACCGGGATGTATACCGTACTGGCGATTGTGGGGGCCCAGTCGCTCGAAATCTCTTACGAGCGAGTCCGCGCTGTGTTAGGTGATTCGGGCTTGCCGCCGGCACCGGGGGCTGGAGGCTCTCAGTCCACCGCAAGTGTCGGTCCGGCTGTCGTTGCAGCTGCCGAATCGGTCAAAAAGAAGTTGATTGAAGTGGCAGTCAAGGATCAGAAGTCTCCTTTCCAGGGCGCGAAGCCGGAGGAGCTTTCTTATGCGAACGGCGAAATTCATGGTGGCGGTAAATCGTTGTCCTTCGGTCAATTATTAAGCGCGCTCGGCCGAAGTGCGGTCGAGTCAACTGACTCAGCAGCTCCCGGAGAGGAAGAGCACAAATACGCTTTTGACTCTTTTGGCGCGCAATTCTGCGAAGTAAAGGTTCACGACCTCACAGGTGAGGTGCGGGTGAATCGGTTTTCCAGTGTTATGGACGTTGGCACCGTGGTGAGCGAGAAGACCGCCCGCAGCCAGATCATCGGAGGGATTGTGTTTGGTGTCGGAATGGCGCTCTTGGAGGCGACTCAATACGACGCTCGAACCGGTTGGATTGCCAATCGTAACATCGCCGAATATTTGGTGGCGACAAACGCGGACATTCCGCCCGTCGACGTGGAGTTTCTCAATCGTCCGGATTTGGTCTTTAATTCGATCGGCGCTCGCGGAATAGGCGAAATCGGAATTAGCGGAGCGCCGGCCGCGGTGGCGAACGCGGTCTATCACGCAACCGGTAAGCGAATTCGGAAGTTGCCTATTCGGCCTGAAAATCTGATAACTTAGCGATGGCCTGGAGCGATTTACGTTCAATTCTCAACCGATACGAACGGGAGACAGGCCCGTTCGTGTTGGCCACCCTCGTGCGGGTCTCCGGCTCGAGTTATCGTGGCCCCGGAGCCCGCGTCTTGATCAATCGCGATGGATCGTTTGTGGGACGCGTGAGCGCGGGGTGCCTGGAGGAAGAAATCGTTGCTCTGGCTTCGACAGTTTTTGCGACCGGAAAGAAACAACTGACAGCGTTCGATTTGCGGCCTCGATTTGCCTGCGACGGTACCGTGCAGGTATTCCTGGAGCCGATCGTTAAGCCACATTCTTTCTTTGCGGCGTTGGATAAGGTTCTCCGTCTGCGAGCGCCGATTTTCGTGGAAGTGACATTTCAAGGAGACGAGCAGGGGACTCATTTAGCAGAGAATCCGTTCAGCCTGAATGGGGGCACCTTTATTCAGCGAATCAATCCTCCGGTTCGCCTCTTTATCGTGGGCCGGCAATTCGACGTCGAACCTGTCGCTCAGTTCGGCCGGTTGCTAGGTTGGCAGACAGAAATTGTTCCGGACGGTTCTGGCCTTTTGCCGGCAGATGCTCAAACCGGGGCCGTTATCATGTCACACAACTTTGGCCAGGATTTCGGAGCGTTGCAGGCGGCTTGGCAGCAAGGATATCCGTATGTTGCGCTGGTGGGCGGCAATCGTCGTAAGTCACAGCTCTTTCATCTTTTGGCTGAGCAGGGCGCCCCGCTCGAGTGGATCGACCGCATTTTTAGTCCGGCCGGCCTGGATATCGGTGCCGAATCGTCGGAAGAGATCGCTCTGGCGATTGTTTCGGAAGTGCAAGCCGCTCTTGCCGGGCGGGCTTCCGGTTTTCTCAGAGATAGGAGCGGCTCGATACATCAGTGGAAGGAGCCAGCGCGATGGTCGGCCTGACCGGAGTGCTGCTGCGGCAGGAGTTTCGCATCGGTTGGGATTTTCCTAAACAATTGGCGCTGCTCAATGAGGAGCCGCTCATCCAGCGTACCGCTCGCATTGCTACCGGCAATCTTCCGCTAATAGTGGTCTTGGGTCATAAAAGCGAGGAGTGTCGTTCAGCGGTGATTTGCAGGAATGCCGGCGACCAACAGCAAATAGGCGGTAGCAAAATTTTGGCTAGCGGCTATTGGCGTAGCGAACGTCGAAGCGCTCCAGGCGTTTGATTGGGGCTCGTGCGCTGAGGCTTTGGTAAATCGACAACCTTTGCGTGGGGTGTCTCCCCAGCCTCCGGCTTGACGTTTTCGACTTCGCCGCCGCGTCTATGGACTATCTTGGCCGCAATCGCGAAACACATGGTCCGATATTCGTTAGTGCCGTCGTCGACGAATATGACGCGTTTGTCGCGCAGATCCTTTCGGCCTTTTATCCCTTTACCTAAACCGAGATCCTGTAACATCGATTCGGCATGGGTTTGAGCTCGTTTCCAAGACATACGGGTAAGGACGAGACCCTACGGACGCATGGTCGCAGTGACCAGTAAAATTTCAACGCAATGTTTTGCACTATTCGCAGTCGCTTCGCAACGGCCAAGCCTAAGCTGGGCTGGTAGCCGGAACGACTGGGTTTCTGGATCGCCAACGGTCCAAAATCCAGGCGACCAGAAAAACGCTGCTGATCTGCAACACGACTAGAAAAGTCGCATAGCTATCTACCCCGTGATGGCGCGCACTGATCAATCCGCCGATGAAAATCGATACACACACCTGACAGGAGAAAATAGGAAGCATATGCTCGCCCACGGCCCTGATCGGACGCAATGTGAGATTCCATTTGCGCAGATTCGGTAGAAGCTTGCTGGCGAACCAGGCAATCGCAAAAAAGTTCAGCACCCGCAACGGGCCCAGATGCCATTTGTCTAGAAACCAATAGTCCCTGGCCGGATCAACATCGGCATAAATGCAGATCCAGCGCCAAATGAGCATGCCGGCGGCCAGGAGGAGGAGAGCGAATTCCGCCACCCGAGGCATTTGCGTTACCGGTTTCCTCTCCTGATATGAGCGGCCGAACATGAGCCCTCCGATCCAAAGCAATTGCCACGAGAAAAGGTCAAACGGTCCGAAGTGAATAAAGGACACATCCTGCGTGCCTTGCATCAGATGATCTTGGATCCGAAATTGGGAAATTAGCCAGATGCCGACACTGGCAAAGAAAACGTTCCTCCATCCCCACATTCGCGCGGCCCAAAACGCGAGCGGCGTAAGGAAGGAGAAGACGATATACATCGGCAGAATGTCGAGAAGCGGTGGCTGAAACAGCAGCGTTACCGAGCCGGCAATCGCGGCAGCAGGGTTCGTGAAAAATTGCGAAAGAATATTTTGGACGCCCGGGAGACCGGCAAGAAAAAGACTCCCCACGGCAAAGATAAAGAACAGGGTTATCAAGTGCGCTTGATAGATCCGGTAGGCGCGAAGAAAGGTTGCGGTCCGAGCCGCCTCGAATCCCTTCGTTTCAGCGCGTTTCTGGAAGAGTAGCCCAGCTAGGAAAGCGGAAACGAAGACGAATCCCTCGGCCGTGGAAAAAAATCCGATCGGCTGATCCGTAATCCGTCGCAGCGGCGAAGGAACGTGGTTGACCACCATCATGAGCAGCAAAAGACCCCGCAATACATCAAGTTCCACCAATCGTTTCATCGCTTAGTTCTCTCCAGGGCAACTCCCATGCCAGATTCGGTTTTTCTTGATTCTCCCGTGTTGTATTTATTTTTCGCGCACCCGTCGGGGTGTGCGCGTTACGTGCGTTTTGCATTTCCTCTCTGGCGTTGTACGAAACCTAGAGACGGACTATGTCGCGTTTCAGTCACCACTTATAATGAGAACGGCGACGAGTTTGTGACCGACGGTCCTAAATGCCGAACCGCCGGACCGGTATTTTCCAAAATCCCCGATATGGGATTCTGTTTTCCCTTTTTGTTGCTTGTCGCAGTTACGAAACTTTTGCTGCAGCGTCATCCCGGACAGAGTTGAGCTCTTTGTTCTCCTGTGTGCCGCGCTTAGGTGTGAAGAGATTTGTTGTGTTTGCCGCAACCGCAGCGACGAATGCCGCGACCAAAGGATGATTGCGGCCGGCTAAGGCGGCTCTCTCCGGCTGAAACTGAGTGCCGAAAAAGAAAGGATGATTTTCCATCTCTACCGCTCGGACCTCGCCCTGCAGGTCGACACCGGCCACTCGCAATGGCCCGTTCTCAAACTTCGCCGCAAATTCTCGGTTAAGACCGAATCGGCAGTGATATGGCTCATCGATTACGCTTTGGCCGTAGATTTCGGCAGTGCGGGAACCACTTCGCAAAAAGATTCGATCTTCTACCTCAACCAGCGCGCATTGCAGCGGTGTGATCAACGGTAGCCGGGCGTCTGGATTCGATTCTTGGTGATCCGCGTCGACAAGTCCAAGGACCGATCGAGCGTATTCAACTATCGCATGCTGAAAACCACCGCAGGTACCGAGGAAGGGTCGCTTTTGCTCGCGCGCAAACCGAATAGCGCGAAGAGCGCCATCCATGCTTTTGTAAGGGCTCCCCGGAACGCACCAAAAGCCGGCGTATTGAGAGAGCGCTTCATCCGAAGCTGCAACAGCTGTTTCAGTCGGTAACCAAACGATGACAGGCGGAGTCTCCACCCCGTGTGAAGCGAGCTCAACGGCTCGAGGAATCGCGCGATGCGCGGTGACACCAGGATCGTAATCTCCAATCAGGGCGATCGAATGGGTCGGCATCGAATTCTTTAGCACACCACATCTAAGCATTCAAACACGTCGGGGATGCCTCGTGTTTAAGATCCAGATGTGGTCGCTCTACTGTGCCGTGAGTTTCTTGGGAAACTCGTCGTGCAGATACTCAGAAATGTCGCGCTGCAAGATCTGGTAACCAGCTTGACTTAAATGGATTTGATCGCTCCGGAAAAGTGAGCCGATCGGTTGATGGTCCGGACCGAGCAAATCGGAATAAATGTCAATATAGTCGGTATCCGATTGCGTATCCAAGAAGTTGCCCACCAACTGGTTGAATCGCTCGATGTTGTGAATGTACTTGAATCGAGCAGGACATGGTTTGACAGAAACGAACGCAATCGGGAGTTCGGGCGAAGAGGTTCGCAGCATGAAAAAGAGTTGCCGGAAAGAGTCGAAGACCTTTTCCGGATCGGTTCCGGTCGCGAGATCGTTGTCTCCGGCGTAAATAACCACGGCCGATGGTTTCAGAGGGAGCACCACTCGAGGGGCGAAATAGAGACAATCAGTGAGCCGGGAACCGCCGAACCCGCAGTTCACTACCGCGTAATCGGGCAAATCCTGGGATAGCGTGTTCCAGAGGCGAATCGACGAGCTGCCGTAGAACACAATCGGTCTGGGCGGCGGATCAACGAGTTTGGCTTGCAACGCCTCGATCTCAGGTTCGAACGGATTGGTCACCGATTGCGCAGTCGCTTGAGCGCCCGAAAAAATCAGGAAAGAGGCGCTATAAAGCGACAAACACCATTTAGCGAATGTGGGCGCTGCTATCGGCATGTTTCTCGGGGAAATAAATGAGCTGAAACCCCACTATAACCGCACCCACAAATCAATAAAATATTTTGTTTAAATCCGCCCCGGAACAACTTCTTGCGGTTCGCTGGCGAATCACCTAGAAGGAAGCGGTCGCTATGAGTTTTTTTGATTCAATTATCAGTGCTATCCAAAGTCCGCAGCACGCTGGAAGCAATCAGGACGTCCAAAACGTCCTTAATCTTGCTCAGAACATTCCGGGAATCCAAGGAGCAGAAGGTCAAATCCTGAATGCCTTAGGCGGACCGATCCAGCAGGCCTTGAGCCAGCAGGGACCGGCCACGGCTCAGCAAACCGTAACAACGCTTTCACAAGGGAACGCCTCGGTTCAGGATCTACAGAATCTGTTCGGAGTGGATCAGTTCAACAATATCGTGAACCAGGTTGCAGCCCGAACGGGTATCAGCAGCCAGCTCATTCTAGCCGCTATTCCGATGGTGATTCCTGTGATCATGAAACTGTTAGCGACCGGCAATCATCAAACGAATGCCCAAGCCCCGAATCCGGTCTTGAATCAATTTCTAGGTGGACAGAACGGGGGCGCGCTCCTGAACGAGGTCTTTCAGTTGGCGTCTCAATACGGGAAAAAGTAATTGAATTGGGAGGGCGTTGTTGCAACGCCCATCCGACCCCGAGCCGGTAGTCCGCTGGCTCCAACCATGAGGCCTCGGTGTGAGCGCTCGACTGAGCTCACGACTTCGGGGAGCTAAACCACCCGCCGGCCGGTTTCGTTGTTTTCCAAAGGCGGCTCAGCCATAGGTATTCTGAATTGCCATGGGCTGGTTCCTGACCGCCAGGGCTAAGTTCGGCCGCCCGCGAGCCTTTTAGCTGTCAAGACAAGTTGACATCGGCAGCCACCGGCCGAAGCCATTTGCAGGAGTACGAGTCGCAGCAAAGCGCTGGTTCGACGGCGGATTGAACGGAATCTTGCCCGGAAGCCCTGAAATCGCAGAGACCGTCCTCCGGTGCAATCGACCTGTGAAGTCAATCTATAAATATTATAGGAGACCTCAGTTTTCCTCTGAGTCTCAAAATTGCAACAAGTTTGGTTGCATCTGCGAAATCGGCTCTCATTGTTGCCGGCGACTTGTGCAGTTTTGGCACAAGTCGGTCATTCGTAAGAATCGCAAATAGAATAAGTACCAGAATGCCATGGCCTTCGCCTCAGCATTCTGTAACAGGAGACTCTTGTATGAGAAAAAAATTATTACTGCTTTTGGCCGCGGTCACCGTGGCAACCACCCTCGGGCGCGAAACCAGCGCTGGTTTTGCATCAACCAATGGCGTTAATGTAACCGTGGGGCTGCGGACACAGCCCATTAACGATCTGGCCTTTGGTGCGCCGACTCATCCTGGCAACGGCCTGGTCTTTGGTGCGCCGACTCATCCTGGCAACGGCCTGGTCTTTGGTGGTCCGACTCATCCCGGCAACGGCCTGGTCTTTGGTGGTCCGACTCATCCTGGCAACGGCCTAGTCTTTGGTGGTCCGACTCATCCTGGCAGCGGCCTAGTCTTTGGTGCGCCGACTCATCCTGGCAACGGCCTAGTCTTTGGTGCGCCGACTCATCCTGGCAACGGCCTAGTCTTTGGTGCGCCGACTCATCCCGGCAACGGCCTGGTCTTTGGTGGTCCGACTCATCCCGGCAACGGCCTGGTCTTTGGTGGTCCGACTCATCCTGGCAACGGCCTGGTCTTTGGTGGTCCGACTCATCCGATCAGCGGCCTAGTCTTTGGTGCGCCGACTCATCCGGGCAACGGCCTAGTCTTTGGTGGCCCGACTCACCCACCGATAAGCGGCTTAGTGTTTGGTGGCCCGACTCACCCGCCGATCAGCGGCTTAGTCTTTGGTGGCCCGACTCACCCGCCGATCAGCGGCTTAGTGTTTGGTGGCCCGACTCACCCGCCGATCAGCAGCTTAGTCTTTGGTGGGCCGACCCATCCCTCGGCCAGCCGCGTTATGGCGAGGACCGGCGATTTTGTAATGCTTCCTCTCGGAACAGAAACCGGCCGTCATATCCGGAGGGGGAGTCTCGAATCTGAAAAGTCCGCCAAAGACTCGGAGTTGAGCAAATCGACTGTTTCGAATCCGCTCGCTATGCTCCCTTTGGGTAGGGAGAGCGGCCGACACATCCGGACCGAGAGCGCAAGAGATATCCACTCTGAGTCTGGTAAACACCAAGATGCGAATCCTATCGCACTGAACGGTCATCTGGGTATCGGCTATGCGATGCTGCCTTTAGGAGCGGAGACGGGACGACACATCCGGAATCTGGACGAAAATAACAGAGCGACCGAAAGGACCGTCGTCGCGAGTGAACCGAAAGCGAGTGCGTAAAATTCGGATTTGCGAAAGGCCAAACGAGGAAGCGGCCTGAGAAAAAGGTATTAGTTCTTATTTTGGGAAGAAGAGACCCAGCTCACGGCTCGACAAAGCTCGAATGCATAACGACAATCACCCAGTTATCGTTAATTTTTCGGAAGACCATCGTCGAAGTGCCGAGCGTTTTCCCTTTCTTCTGAAAAACTGTCCACCAGTCCAGCCCAACGGCCACATCTGGTGAGACCAGTTGAATTTGAACGCGGTCATAGACGACAGAACCCATTTCGTCTCGATTGGGGTAGCCACGGTGATATGTCGCATTGACGTCCGCCCAGCCCTTCAATTGCTCCCCCTCAATGACCACCAGTAAATCTGGGGATTTCCAACAGGGAGCGAGGTATCCATCGATATCGTGCGCATTCCAACGGTCGCCCATATTGATGAGCAAGGTATATATTTGCTGGTAGTCAGACGGATCTAGCTGGGGTGCAGACTGTGTTGCTGAAGGCTTGATGGAATCAAAACCCCAGGTGCCATAGGTCGGGGCGTTCTGCGCGAAAAGAGCGGTCACAGGAAAGGAGCACAGCGTCCCCAAGAGGAGGGAGCGGAGGAGCTTTTTAGTGACCATAGACAAACGTGCTGTTCTGTTTAGCAGCTTTTTCCCGCTAAACTAGTTATTTCTAGAAATTATGTGTTTTTAATCTCAATTATGAGAAATCGAGGATTTTCGAAGTTAAGACGATTCTCACTGGGATTCTTGCGTAGAATTTAAATCATCGGACGAGTTTCCGTAAAGATTATAAATATTTGAGGCGGGGTTACGGAACCCGCCCTGCGCATGACGGCGCAAGTTATCCGAGGGAGATATTAGAGTCGGTGCTGGCGCCCTTCGGTGTGCAATTTCGGCGCACACTCGCCCAGATAGCTCAGGTTCGGCGCAGGCGAACCGCGATTAGTTAGGCCCAAACTCGCCTGGCATACCCTCGAAACCGACTCTAAGAAGTTCTGCAGAGTTCGCTCGACCGAGGTCGCAGACGCCTGGAGATCCAGTGCTTGTTTCAGAGTCGGTTGGTGATAGCGATTCTCACTGAGCAGATTCATATCAAGGAAGGAGATTTTGGAGAGTGGCTTGGTATTGAAAAAAAACCATACTGCGGCATCCCGATCGGCTGGTCCGCACCTTCTCGAAACTTTGGAAGCGGGTCCTCTGGTGGATCGAAGGATTCTTTGTCGGCTGCGCCGCGGCGAGAATCTGTGAACACCTCGGTTATTGCGTTCCGATTTAATATCCTTGCTGTGGCCAAATACCGACCGATATAACACCGGAAAGCCGCAAATGGAGATTGACCGGTGAACTCGGAGTCTTTTGGTGTTCTCGGTGCGTCAGGTCATTATCCGGCGTCCAATTCTTTGCCGCGTTTGCGCATCTTCGTTTCGTCGCCGGGAGATGTGGATACCGAACGCCAGATTGCTAGCCGAGTTATCGACCGGTTGCGTGTGCGATTTCAAGAGCATGGCGAGATCGATCCATATTTCTGGGAGTACGAACCGATGCGCCATCACGCGACGTTCCAGAATCAGATACCGCCCACATCTGATTTTGATGTTGTTATCTGCATTCTTTGGTCTCGGCTCGGAACCCCACTGATAGGTCCGGACGGAAAACGCTACGCTTCGGGGACCGAGTACGAGGTCGCGTCCGCGCGCGAATCATGGAAAACCACCGGGAGTCCGGAGGTCATGATCTATCTGCATGACGCGCCCGCGCAGATTCGGCAATTCCCAGACTCCGAATTTCAAAAGATGGTGGATCAGTTGAAGGCGCTCAAACGCTTTGTCGCCGAATATTGCCAAGATCCGGCGACGGGGGAGATTAAGGGTGCGTTTACTACTTATCGAGACCTCGGTCAGTTCGAGACACTGCTCGAAAAACATCTAGAAAAACTGATCGAGCGAAAACTGCCGAAGCGGTGGATTGATCAACGCACCGAGATAACCCCACATTGGGTGGGCCAGAGCCCTTTCCGGGGCTTGGCCGCCTTCGACTTTGAGCATTCACCGATCTTTTTCGGACGGACGAAAGCCGTGGGAGAGGTGCTCGCCCAGTTGCGCCGGCGAATGGGAGCAGTCGAAGATGCGCGAGCGGCCAAGATGCCAGAGATAACCGCTGCGGCCTTTGTACTCGTTTCCGCCATGAGCGGGGTGGGCAAATCGTCCCTGGTTCGAGCCGGCATTTTGCCGCTGCTGGTGGAGCCTGGAAACGGCATTGCGCTCTGGCGCCGCGCGGAGGTGCGACCAAGCGAGTTTGCTGGTGATCTCTTCGACGGCTTAGCCCGCGCGCTCTGCGCTGAGGAAGCGTTGCCAGAGTTGCTGAGCGGCGAGACAACGGTGGAAACGGTTGCTGGTTTTCTGCGTCGGAATCCGGCCGGCATCGAATTTGGATTAAGCAGCGCGTTGGATCGCGCTAGCGCCGAACTCAAGCGCCAGGAAGAGCTGGACCTCCAAGCCCAAGAGCAGAGTTTTCGCTACCATGGCCGGCTCGCCGATGCCGACGCAGCGGACGAGAAGATAGCGCAACTCCGCAAAGCAACCTTTCCGAGTCGCCTGGTTTTGGTCGTCGATCAGTTGGAAGAATTGTTTACGCTCGAATCGATCACGCCCGAGGTCCGCACGAATTTCATCACGGCAATCGCGGCGCTGGCCAGAAGCGGCCGGGTTGCGGTGCTGGTAACGTTGCGAAGCGATTTCTTTGAAAAATGCGCTGAGGTTCCCGTGCTCGCGGAGTTAAGCAAGGGAGATGGTCTGTACCACTTGCTTCCGCCCAACGCACTCGAGATCGGCCAGATGATCCGAGAACCGGCGATTGCGGCTGGTTTGCAGTTCGAGATTTTTCAGGAAACCAAACAATCTTTGGACGAACGCCTACGCGATGCTGCGACTCGCAACCCGGAGGCCCTACCGCTCTTGCAATTCTGCTTGGAAGCGCTGTACCAGGCTCAAGCGAAACGGGGAGACGGGCTGCTCACCCATGCCGATTACGATGCGATAGGTGGAGTGGAAGGAGCCCTGGCTAATCGGGCGGAGGAGACATTTCTTCGTTTGCAGCCCGCAGAACAAGCCGAGTTCAGCCGGGTGATGCGAGCGGTAACGACAGCAGATGATAACGAGACGTTCACCCGGCGCTGGGCCGATCGAGATGAACTTACCCGCGTGCCGGCAGCAAAAGCATTTGTCGATGCGTTTCTGGCTCCGGAAGCGCGATTGCTGGTCGTCGATCGAGATCTCCGTGGTCGGGTCGTTGTGAGTGTCACTCACGAGGCGTTACTGACCCGCTGGGAACGCTTACATCAATGGTTGCTGACTAATCTGGAAAACTTGCGGATGCGCGCTCAGGTAAGCGCCGATGCCCTCCGCTGGCGTCAGAGTGGACGCAACAACGACTATCTCTACGCCGGCGCTCTGCCGTTGGCGAAGGCCCACGACTTGGCGGAGCGCGATTTTCTGGACGATGCGGAGCGAGAATTTGTCGATGCTTCCGTGCGGGCGGCGCGTTCGGCCTCGGAGAAGAAGCGTCGCAACTTGCACCGGGTAATCGCTGGCGTGAGCGTAGTTGCCATCGTCGCGATCGTGCTCGCTATCACGAGCTTCGTGCAATATTCGCGAGCCAGGGCGGCAAAGAGACAAGCAGGTCAAGCCGCTCAGCGGGCAAAGCTCGCACGCACCGAGGCCGAAAAATTAATCAACTTTCTGGTGGGCGATCTCCACGACAAACTGAAACCGATCGGCAGGCTGGATTTGTTGGCAGAGATTAGTAAACGCGTCCGGGCTTATTATGAGAACTTCGCGGAACGGGAAAAGAATCCCGAGGCGCTCAAACAATGGAGCACCGCGCTAATAAATCAGGGTGATGTATTAACTGATCAAGGCGACCTGGATGCCGCACTGAAATGTTATGAGGAGTCGCTCTCGACCAGACAAATTCTCTTAAAGCAGAGTTCGAACAGTACAGAATCGCGGCGAGATGTTGCTTCCGCACTGTTAAAAATTGCCGGGAATCGACATGCCCGCGGCGATTTTAGCGGCGCGCTGGCAATTTACGAACAGGCGTTAGCAATCCGAAGAGAGATCGTAGTGACCGAGCCGGGAAACCAAGAGTTTCAGCATGATCTTTCGGTTGCGCTGGAGTTCGTTGGGCGGGCGGCACACAATGCCGGCGATCAGACCAAGGCGCTTCGGAACTTGCGAGACGCAATTGCGGTCGGTCGACAAATCGTGCGCGGAACCTCAGTACCAGCCGCTTGGCAGAGCGATTTATCTTACGCCCTGCTCCTCGCTGGCGACGTCTTCATGGAACAAAACGACTCGGCCGAAGCGCTACAAGAATATCAGGATTCACTAGTCATTCGAGAGCGGCTAGCAAGGGCGGAGCCAGACGACTCAGATCGGCAAAGGGATTTAGCCTTGAGTCTGGAGGAGGTCGGATATGCATTGGCTGATCAGGGAGATGAAACGGCTGCTTTGGACAAACAGCGGTTAGCTCTCGCGATCCGAGAGAAACTGGTTGGCCGGGATCCGGAGAACACCGATTGGCGGCAACAATTATCGGTGAGTTACCGAAACATCGGGAGAATTCTCGCTGACCAGGGAGATCTTGAAGCCGCCCTGGTGAGCTATCAAAGTGGTTTGCGAATCCGAGAAAAATTGGCCGCAGACAACCCGTCGAATGACCTGGCCCAACGCGATCTCGGTATCACCGAAGGGGATATTGGGGAGATCTTCCTGATGAAAGATGACCCGGTTGGCGCTCTTGAAAAATTTCACATGGCGGTAACCCGCCTTCGAGCGCTGGCAACCAAAAATCCAGAGAACCTCCTCTGGCAAAGCGATCTTGGTGAAGCACTCATGGAAGCTGGGGACGCGGAGACGAAAAATAGCGAATTTGAGTCCGGGTTCGCCGAACTCGACGAAGCGCTTTCCATTTTCGGCCGGCTCAGCCAGCGAGATCCCAATAATCTGTTCTGGCAATATATGACTGCGCTCACCCAGGTGAATCTGGGAGTGCTTTGCGGGTCTCAGAAGAAGTGGGCCGACGCCCTCCACAGCGAAGAGATGGCCGCGGAAACACTTCACCGGCTTTTGCAACAGGTTCCATCTTCGGTTTCCTTTATCGAAGACTTGGCCAGATGTGATTATCGCATCGGCGAAGCAGCGGAAGGGAGTGGAGATGAAGAAAGAGCGACGGGCCGATTCAGGGAAGCGTACGATTTGTTAGAACCCCTGGTTAACAAAGAATCCGGGAGGCGAGAGTGGATAGTCCAGTTTGCTCGTGTCGCCTATCATTTGGGTACTGCTCTGCACTCCCCTGGAGAAGGTCGAGCGATTCTCGAGAAAGGTCGCGATGCACTGCTACCGCTTGAACAAAAGAATCTTCTTAGTGCTGATGACAAGGCAACACTGACCGATATTCGAAACGTCCTTGACCGAAATAGAGACTGACAGGGCGGTCGAATTAAATCTCACGCGCCTTTGCCGCGCTCGGCCAATACCGCCGAGCGCTTGTGTCCCTAGCCCGTCTGCATTTAGTGTACGGGTGGTTGGTGCTTACCTACTGAAGGCGGCAGGGCCATTTTTCCCTCGGGGGCGGGTGCAGGAGCAGGTTTTGCTTCGTTGCAACACCCGGCGAAGCCAAGCGTGAGGAAAGCCAAACTGAGTAGCGCGACTTTTCCTAAACCAGGTGTCGCTAATCCCGTTTTTCTACTTTCCTGATACATCATCGTTTTCTGGTTGTTCATGGTTACACATCTGTCGCGATAGACGAGAGCGTAGGGAGACTCCGTTGGTTTGATCAAGGATCTTTTTTTGCTGTGCTCTATTCTAACCAGGCCAGAGCCTCACTGCTTTGGACTTGCACTATTAACTGGAGGATGATGGTTCGCTGGCTTTTTGGGAGGGGTTTTTTGCTTTTTCGGAGTGTGCTTCGCACTGGCTGACGGTGACGGACTCGGGTTGGCCGCTTGAATCACAGCGGTGCCGCCGAAGATAACAACCAACGTCAGAATCAACTTTTTCATGGGTAGAAGTCCGCGAGGCTAATAAAGTCGTGCCGGAAAGGCAATACCCAGTCGGGGGGCGCTGGCGCTCAAGAGGACACCGCCAGAAACCACTACATTTCAGCTCAGCGCCTTCGAATATTCGCTAGAAACACAAAAGGCGCGTCGACTTCAATTCACGCGCCTTTTGCCGCGCTCGGGCGAAAGACCGAGCGCTCCTTAGGTGTTTCCTAGCCCTCTTGAATTGGAATTAGTGGTGGTGGTGTGGCTCTACGGGCTGTTTGCCTTCCACCGGCGCCGGTGCTGGGGTCGGTTTTGCCTCGTTGCAACAACCTGCGAGACCAAGGGTGACCAAAGCCGAGCAGACTAGCGCGACTTTTCCTAAATCAATTGCCGTTAATCCTGTTTTTCTACTTTCCTGATTCATCATCTTTTTCTTCGTTTTTCGTTGTTACTTGTTAGTGACCTACTTGTTGCCATCGACGAGAGGGGGGAGACTCTATCGGTTTGATCGGGGGCCTTTTTGCTGCGTTCTCTTCTAGCCAGGCAAGGCCTCAAGGCGTTGGAGTTGGGCTTGCTTTGCCACCAACTGGAGGATGCCCGCTTGCCATCGCTTTGGGCATACCCTTTTTCGGCTCGTCCTCTTTCGGTCTACTCCTTGGAGTGGCCGACGCGGCGGCAGATGGCGATGGGCTAGGATGGTTGCCTGGATGACAGCACTAAAGCCGAAGACAGGAACCAATAGAATAATGATCTCTTTCATGGCGTAGGCTGCTCGCGAGGCTAATAAAGTCTCGCAGGAAAGGCAATACCTACTCGCGAGGCGTTTTTTCGGCCGCAAAAAGGGGTTTAACGGACAGCCGCGGTCCCGCAATTCGTGCGATACGAAGCCCCTGGTGACGGCTCCCCGGAGAAACGCGATCTGTTTGATTCTATGATTGGACACGACCGGGGCTATTGGGTTCTATTCCTGCAGGTTTAGCGAAACCTGATTTCCATCGTTCCGTCAGACACGTATGGTTCCGCGCTTTCAAGTTCTGATTCCGATCCTTTGCCTGATTGCGTTCGTTAGCCAGGCCAGAGGAGAAAACGCGGCGAGCATTCCGCTGAATCATTTCATTTATATCATTCAGGAAAATCGAACATTCGATAACTATTTCGGCAGTTATCCTGGAGCAAACGGGATTCCGGCCGGAACCAAATTAGCTTATCGACCCGGTGGAACCCCTGAAGTCGCGCCATTTCATCTGCACAGTTTAACCATTCCGCACGATTTGAATCACAGCTGGCAGGCGGCCCGGACTGCTTGGAACAATGGAAAGATGAATGGATTCCTGTGGGCGGAGTGGCCGGCAGCCCTACGCCTCTATTGGGATTCCAAGGAAGTACCGAAGCCTGACGTTTCTGTAGTGCATCCGGTAAGTGATGCTGCGGGCGATCAGGGCGTAGAAAAGAGTAGCGAAGCGGAACGAGGCGGACGCTTCGGCGGAAGAAAGAGGTTTGGCCAACCCAGAGCAGACTCACCCCCTGCTTGGGTGTTGAACACGCTTTCCTACTACGATTGGCACGAAATTCCCAATTATTGGGAGTATGCCCGGCGATTCACTTTGTCCGACGCATTTTTCTCTTCCCTGATGGGGCCAAGCGAACCCAACCATCTTTATACCGTAGCAGCCCAGTCCGGTGGCCTGGTTAACAACCCTGGACCTTCCATCGCCCATCAGCCTGGAGTCTACAGTTTCCCGACTTTCGCGGAGTTGCTGCAAGCTTCGCATATCTCCTGGAAATATTACGACGAAAAACCAAACCCACGTGCCCATAGCCTATGGAACCCGCTACCTGGCTTTAGACAGTTCCAACAACGTCCAGAGTTGATGCAACGCTTGGTCTCGAGCCAAGAGTTTGTCGGCGATCTTCAGGCCGGGAAGCTGCCCCAGGTGAGCTGGGTTGTTCCAATCGCGCCGGACAGCGAGCATCCACCCGCTGACGTCCAGCGTGGAATGTGGCACGTGACGGAACTAATTAACGCCGTCATGCAGAGCAAATACTGGAACGACAGTGTGATTATTGTCACCTGGGACGACTACGGCGGTTTCTATGACCATGTGGCGCCTCCTAGTCTGGACAAGTACGGCTTCGGGCCACGCGTTCCGGCGCTGGTGATTTCGCCATACGCGCGGTCAGGTTATATCTGTCATACCCAATTCGATTTCACCTCACCATTAAAGCTGATCGAGAAGCGATTTGGATTGAAAGCGCTGTCGGCGCGAGACGCCGCCTCACCCGACATGACAGATTGCTTTGATTTTCAACAGAAGCCTTTGCCGCCCGACATTATCAACCGCGAAACCAAGCTAGATTTTAGCGCGGTCAAAACCACCTTGCCCTAGGATGCTGTTGGAAAACTCACGCGGAGCGCTCGCCTCACCGGTTACGGGCGTTGTCCCAGCGTTGGTAGGGCGAAAATTTATTTGAGCCGGGAGCCCCTCACTCAAAGCGTTCGCCCTGGCGATCGATCAGCGCAGCAAGGTGTAACAGCAGCCTCCTAGTTCCTGCAGGCCGCACCATTACCCAAGAAAGAAAAAGAGCGTCCCCCGCGGGACGCTCTTTTTGATAACTGCGCTATTTGCTAACGGCGTGGATCTTGATTTGGTCCGAGTACCTTCGCTTCAATTAGAGGCCAAGTGCTCTTTCTTCAACAGTAGCGAACGATTACGACGCAGGTCGACCCCGGTGCGGACGGTCGGGTACGGCTTATCACCGTGCAGGCCTTCCCAGATAATCCGGTTAAACTTGCCTGGATCGATATTGTCTTCGCGGGTGAAGTCGAACTGTTTCGTCTTATCTGCCCAGTAAGCAGCATCGTGCGTTGGTTTCGGAACGACTTTATTTTTCGCGAACCGATTCGGCAACGGTAACTTCGTGTTGTACAAGTAGGTCGACGGTACCGCATCGAACGTCCATTCCCGCTGGTTAAGGTCGAAGACTTTCGTCATCGGTTTTTCCGAAGCGGTCAGTACGTCTACGTGATCGATGTTGAGTATGTCTTCAATCGTTCTGAGCATGTTGACAGTAGTGTACTTCTCCGAAATCACGACACCCTGCTTCAGGTAAGGTCCAACTACGTATCCGGTCGACCGGTGCGAATCAACGTGATCTGCGCCGTCTTGGGAGTCATCCTCCAGGATGAAGATCAAGGTGTCCGACTTGTAGGGGCTCTTGGCTACTTTTTCGATCAGCTTGGCCACGGCGTAATCGTTATCGGCCTGTTGGAGCTCTGGAGTGTCGACCTCGTCAATCGCTGTGCCAAATGAACCCATATGATCGTGCATCAAGCGTACGATCGAGAGCGCCGGCAGATCACCTTTTTGGACATAACCGTCGAATTCCCGTTCCCACTCTTTCTCCCGCCAGAAATCCGGGAGGGCATTGTCAAAAGCGCGGAAGTAGAGGTCGGTCGTGTTCAGCAAAGCAACCCGAGACGGAAAAGCGACTTGGACGTGAGCTTTATACGGATCTCGTAGAAGAGGCGTTGCTTGGCCATTCGGGAGAAAATAGGGCGTCAGATCGCAATGGTATCCGTAATTGCGAAAAGTTTTACCCGCCCGGGCGACGGCATCCCAGATATAGCCTTGCTGGACGTCATCATTGCCGGGGCCATCGACCGCTCCGACGTCGGCAGTACCAGGCAGAATATTAGGATCGCTTGGCGAGATCGGATCGGATTTCTGTCGCTCTTGAGGAGTGGCAAAGCCGACGTTAATGTCACGATTCTGGCCCTCAGAATCGTAGGCAGCACCGCGACTAGAGTAGTTTTGAGGGATGCTGATCGTCGATAGATCGTTTTCGCGTCCGGCAAAACTCCAGATGTGACCGTCACCGCTCACATCACCCGTGTTATAGAAGTTGTCGAGGTCAACGAACTGCTTGACGAGCGCGTGGAAGTTCGGCGTGATCGCTTGTCCGAAGTCGACCAGGGTTGGATCTCCGTTGCCACGATCCAGATCTCCGAAGAGTTGGTCATAGGTGCGGTTTTCCTTAACTAGATAAATCACGTGCTTGATTCGACTTTGCAGCCCGGTAATCACTTTCTCTTCGTCGGCGCTCAGTTTGGCTGTGAAATGGTTGTTTTTCGCAACCTGGGTCGTGAGGTTAGCGAGATCCTGTGCGCTCGGAACTGGGAAGCTCTGCAAATACGATTTTTGCAGTTCTTCAACGTACTGGTTGGGATCCTTTTGGTTGAAATAGGTCAACCCAGGGTTCGGGCCGGTTACGCCTTTGCCGTCAACGACGTAAACATATTTACCATCAGTACTGAGAGTGACCGCGTTTGGTAGGAATCCCGCGGGAATCAAGCCAACCACCACTGGATGAAATGGAATTCCCTGTATGACCGAAACAGCGTTGGTTCCGCCGAGGGTGACATAAAGAGTGCTGCCATCAGGCGATAACGCTGCACTATTAGGCGCGCTGCCGCGATAGGTTAGGACTTTGTCGAATGCGAGTTCATCCGGGGCGCTGGCGATCACGCTCTGAAAAAGCGTATTGTCCTTTGTGCTGATAATATCAACCAGATCGCTATTATCTTCAGTGACGTAGAGGTAGCTCTGCGTTTGGTCGAGGATCGTCTTGAGTGGGTTGCCGGCAACCGCTACCCGCGTAACGATCTTCGGGGTTGTAACAGTCGCGAAGTCGACAACGACCACTTCGCGATCACGGGCGCTGGAGACATACGCGGTCTTGCTTCCTTTGACCGTAACCCAGAATGGGTATTCCCCTCCTGGCACGCCCGATTCCGCTGGGTTAATTATGCCGGGACGGAGATCGAGCTCTTTCACGACGGAGCGACTTTGCACGTCGATAAAGGAGATCGATTCGTTATTATAGTTTGCGACCACTAACGTTTTTCCATCTTGGGTAATATCAAGGCCACCGGTGAGGCCTGGCAAATCGCCCGGGAAAAGCGCAACGGCTGAGCTATGGCCGAGCTTGATCGGAGTGCCCGATTCAGCCCACTGACCGTTTTGGATAGTAAACGAGTGGATGTCGTCGTCTCCACCGCCGCCAACATACAAGGTCTGTCCGGCCGGATCGAAAACGATGCCGACAAAAGCGTTCGGCAGCTGAATCACCTGCTTTTTGACAGGGACGCCATTGCTGATGTCGAAGACGAAGATGTATTCGTTGTTAAATGAGTTTCCGTGAGTGTCGGTCAAGTTGTTGTGGCCGCCAGTCAAAACGACCAAGGTCTTTCCGTCCGGACTTTTAACTGTGCTGAGAGCGCCCCCGGCGATAAAGTTCGGGAAGTTGGGGAGATCGGGATTTAAGGCTTCATAGGTCGAGTTGGGCGCAGCCGTCGGGGTAATGGTCAATCCTGAAGGCAGGAAGGTACCTTGATCGGCATTCGCCAGCGAGAGAGGCGCTAGCGAAGAAATAGCAACCGCGCTGGATAAAATCAGGCGGTGCAGAGGCTTTCTGTTTGGAGTGAACATATGAATTCTGTTGGTGCCGAACCGCGCCTCTTGAGCAGCTAATAACTCAAACGCTCAAACTAGAGCGATTGAGTAACTCAAAAGGCGGAGCGGCCTTACCTAAGCAAATCCATCGGATAGAAGAATTCCGGTCGGTTATTGTTAATTTTCGGTAACATTCGAACCTAACGATGGCGGAATTGTCATTTTCCGGTTCTGGCGAAAATTCAATAAAGAGAACGGTTTGTACTCAACAACAGTGAATGACTGCGTTAGGAACTCGCACTGATGCTGTCGGACTGCTCGTTGTCGGGTGAATTGAGCGACAGTTTTACTACCCCTGATTGTTAGGGCAGAACCCGACACCACCGACTTGTAACGCCGTAGGTCTGGCGGTGCGCACGTCAAGAGATCTGTCCCGTTAGGGACGCTGTGAAAGTAGCCCAGTACGAAGTGCTGGGTAGATGGCAAGAAAGCGGGTGCCGTCCCGGAGGGACGATCGAAAGGTTGTGGTAATGGTTTGCAACGCGGCGTTACGCGTGCAGAGGGTGAATCGATCGTCCCTATCGGGACGGAGGCGTCTTAATGCTATTCCCAGCACTTCGTGCTGGGCTACTATCACAGCGTCCCTAGCGGGACGGACGCGTTTCAAACACTATCCCAGCAATGGATTGCTGGGATACTATCACGATGTCCCTTTCGGGACGGGACCCTCTTTGCCTCTATTCGCTCTACCGGTCACGGATATGGTCGTTCGGAAACCGCAGAATGATCGTTGTACCTTTCCCGAGTTCGCTGGCGATTTCGGCCGTGCCATGATGCAGCCTCATAATGCTCTTTACGATCGATAAGCCTAGGCCGACACCGTCCCGGGAATTTTCGCCGGTATAAAATCGATCGAAAAGCTTCGGTAAATCCTTGGCTGGCACGCCGCTCCCATTGTCTGCCACGGTTACTGCAACCTCCGTTGAATCGCTTCGCAACTCGATCGTTACTTTGCCTCCCTCCGGCACATGTTTCAGAGCATTAGATAGCAAATTGCTGATCGCTCTGCGAAACAACGATTCGTCTCCGCAAATCACAGCCTCCCCTAAGCTGGCGAGTTCAACGTGCGACTCGTTTGCTAACGGTTCATAAAATTCCGCCACCGCACGAATCGACTCATGCGCGGGGAATTGCGATTGATGAATCTGGAAATTCGCTGTTTCGGCACGCGCCAGGAAAAGCAAACTATCGATTAAGCGGGAGAGTCGCTGGTACTCTTCCAGGCTGGAGCCGAGAACCTGCCGGTATTCTTCAACCGAGAGCGAACGTCCGAGAGCCACTTCTGTTTCGCCCATCAGATTACTGATTGGCGTTCGGAGTTCATGCGCGATGTTGGAGGAAAATCGTGATAGCCGCCCGAAAGATTCCTCCAGCCGTTCGAGCATGTGATCAAATTCTGCGCCCAAGGTTGCCAGCTCGCGCGGCCAGGTGCGAGTGCTGATCCGCTCGCTCAAGGCGCTGGCGGTTATGGCTTGAGCGGCCGAAGTGATTTCCCGGATCGGGCGAATGCCGCGATGTGCAATCCAGGTACCCAGCAGCGCGGATACGGCAGTCGCCAGGATTAGGGCGATCACCAACTTTCCTTTATAATCGGCCAGTAACTTCTGTTCGTTCGAAATATCGAGCGCAATTTCGTAGCGATATTTCTCATTAGGTGGTGCACCATTGACCTCCGCGGCAGCTAACAGAAAAGTATTGCCCTGTGGGACTCGGAGCTCCCTGATGTTACCAATCGGCTGGTCCAATGATGCGGCTGGTGGAAAGACGGCATTTACCGGCAACAGCGAGCGAAAACCGGGCGATTCCACGATTGTCCTTCCACGAAGGATGAGGCGCGAAAAATAGACTGCCTGCCGGCGGGCCGCGCTTTCCCACTCTATTTCTTCCTCCAGAGCATTACGGTCCTCTGGACGCTCGCGCAGTATTTGACGAAGTACCGCGATCTTGTCGGCTAAGATATTCTCTTCTTCCGAACGCAGGCTTTGGACAAGGGTCCAATAGAGGAAAAAACCGGCCGCACAAAGCACGGCAGTCGAAAGTACAGTATACAGCAGCGCGAGTCGGGCGACGATGGACCAGGAACGCTTGATGGGAGATTCAGCGCCGTTCGAGGACATAACCCGCACCGTATACAGAGTGAATCAACGGCTTAGGGAAGGGATAGTCGACTTTCCGGCGCAACCGGCGAATGGCGACGTCGACGAGATTCGAATCTCCTTCGCTATCCATGTTCCAGATTTCTTTGGCGATGAATTTTCGCCCGAGAATTTCTCCTGCGTTGCGGGCCAGAAGTACGAGAAGTGCGAACTCCTTTTGCGTGAGTTCCAGCTGCTTAGGACCTCGAGTAACAACGTGGGTCACCAGATTGATTTCGAGTTCCTCGATTTTGATATTAGTCGGCTGGCGATCCGGACCTCGCCGCAGAATGGAACGGATGCGAGCCAGCAGTTCGGAAAATGCGAAAGGCTTCACCAGGTAATCATCCGCACCGAGGTCGAGTCCTTTGATGCGATCGGCGACTTCATCCCGGGCCGTCAAAAAAATTACGGGTGCTAATACAGCTTCTGCTCGAAGGCGTCTTAGAACGGTCCAACCATCCAGACTCGGTAGCGTGACATCGAGCAGGAGCAGGTCATAGGAGTGTGCCAGTCCCAGCCGCAAGCCCTCGGAGCCATCCTTTGCGACATCGACTTTCCATCCATGGTCCTGCAATCCATCGCAGAGAAAGGCCGCAGTTTTTGCTTCGTCCTCGACAACAAGCGCTAGCTTTGGCTGTTCGAACACAGCAGCGCATAGCGTAGGGTTTAGCGAAACGCAACGGAGCACGGATCAGTTTTTTGGCGCCGAACCTGTCCCTTGGGTAATTAACGCCAAGATAGGTAGGGCGAAACAGTCCGGCGAATGTTGCGTGTCGGAGGGTGCGCCGCTTGCGGCGCCCGGGCATTATCCAACGTGGACCGAGGAATCGAGGCAAAGGGATTGTTCGCGAACTTCGAGAAACCGCGGGCTTCGATTTATCATGGATGGTTCCCGGGAGCCGCAAGCGGCTCCCCTCCGTGCGATAAGGTTTCGGCGTGATTTCGATAGAGGTTTTCGCTGAGACATTCGTCCTGGACAAACGAGCGCTGGCTTTGGCTGTTCGAACACAGCAGCGCATAGCGTAGGGTTTAGCGAAACGCAAACCGCGAGTGGGTGACTTAGAACTGATTGACGGGAACGGCGTTGCGCGTCGGAGGGTGCGCCGCTTGCGGCGCCCGGGCATTATCCAACGTAGACCGAGGAATCGAGGCGAAGGGATTGTTCGCGAGCTTCGAGAAACTGAGGCCTTCGATTTATCATGGGTGGTTCCCGGGAGCCGCAAGCGGCTCCCCTCCGTGCGATAAAGCTTCAGCGCGATTTCGATAGAGATTTTCGCTGAGACAGCGGAACGGCTCGCACCCTCACCCCACATACTCTTCCAACGTCGCTGCCGTTCCTTTGTCGTAAAAGCTCGCGAGGGCTACCTCGACTTCTTTCACGAAGCGCGGATCGGTGGCGACTTCTTCGCTGAAGAGCTGGCGCATTGCCAGTAATCGCCCCGGATCTTTTCCACCGGCTGCTGCCGCTTCTTTCAACTGATCCAACATCGGGTCTTTCATCGGCACCGGCTTTCCAGCGTCATCTTTTCCGGCGAGATAACGAAACCAGCTCGCGACGGTTAAGCTGAGCAATTTAATGGGTCCGCCGCGTTTCAGTTGATCGCTTATCGATGGCACTACGAATTTCGGTATACGAGCCGAACCTTCTGTGCCGAGGCGTCCCAGCGTATCCCGGATTGCCGGGTTGGCGAATCGTTCGATCAGTGTGTTCTTGTATTGCGTCAGATCGATCCCGGGAACTTCCGGCAATATCGGGGTCACTTCGACATCCATCATCTTGCGCATGAGCGCTGTGATTCGCCGATCAGCCATGGCTTCATGGGCGAACTCGTAACCGAGTAGCATGCCGACGTAGCAGATTGCCTGATGGCTCGCATTGAGCAGCCGGATTTTCATTTTTTCGTACGGCAACACCTCCTCGGTGAACTGAGCACCGACTTGTTCCCAAGCAGGGCGCCCACTCACGAAGTGGTCTTCGATTACCCATTGCCGGAAGGACTCGGTCATTACGGGCCAGCCATCATCGATACCAAATTTCTCCCGGACAAGTGCGCGGTGTTCGTCCGTCGTTGCGGGAGTGATGCGATCCACCATGCTGTTGGGGAACGTTGCGTTCTGCTCCAGCCAGTTTCTTTGCTTAGGGTCACGCAACTCGATAAAAGCCAGCAGCATTTTCTTCGCTACATCACCGTTGCCCTGCAAATTGTCGCACGACATGATCGTGAACGGTGGGAGCCCGCGTTTTCCACGCCGCTCCAGTGCCTCCGCCAGATAACCAAAGGCGCCCTTGGGCTCGTGCGGATGAGCGAGTTCGTATTGAATGTCCGGATGTTCGGCATCTAAGTCGCCGGTACCTTGATGCACATAGTATCCGCCCTCGGTTATCGTGAGAGAAACAATATGCGTATCTGGAGACGCGAGCTTTTCTAAAACGACGTTTGGATTGCTGGGCGCATGCAGAAAGTTTTGAATCGAGCCGATGACTCGTGCCTCATCGCCGGCGGCGCTCCGTTCGACGACAGTATAGAGGTAGTCTTGTGAACGAAGCACTTCTCCGATGTGGGAATCGACAGGAAGCAGTCCGATGCCGCACAAACCCCATTCAGATCCGCCGTTCAGATGAAACAGGTCATCATTATAGACTGCCTGATGAGCGCGATGGAATCCGCCGACCCCAATATGCGCGATTCTTTGACCAATCCGGCCACGATCATACGTGGGGACACGAACGTTTGCTGGTAGTGAGCGAAGATTGGCATTCGAGAGCTTTATCGGCATAGGACGCGGGGGGGGAGTTAGGGGTTAAGCAAAGTATCGGCGAAAGGGCGTATCGGCGCAACGGTATCGAGCACCGACCTGTCCGCCGACCCACGAAACTCCTACCGCAAATACTCCAACCACTGCTCCTGCGCGGCGAACAGCTCGTCTACCATTTCATGAATTTGCGGAAGTGTGCAAACGGCCGAGGTCAACGGATCCAGGGCTACGGCATGATAGATTGCGTCCCTCTTTCGATTGACTGCTGCTTCTACGATTAGCTCTTGGACGTTAATATTCGTTCTGTTAAGCGCAGCCAGCTGCGGGGGCAAGGGACCGAAGTGGGTTGGCTGAACGCCGTTGCGATCGACTAGGCAAGGCACTTCTACGCAACACCCGAGTGGCAAATTGTCGATGAGCTGGTGATTTGGCACGTTACCGTTGATCCGAAGGGGCTGATTCGTCTCAATAGCCTCGATGATGAACGAGCCGTACTCGTGGGTTCGATCCGTCCGAATGGGATCTACCATTATTTGCTTAAACTCCTGGCGAAAACTCTCTAGTCGCTCATAACTGTGTCGGAGGTATCCGCCGGTCCGGCCAAACTGGAACCAATGGTTCACCTTGTCCGTGAAACGAGGTACCAAGTCTTCTTCCACCATTTGCGCGTTTTTCCTGAAATAGGGCACGTATTCGCTGGCGTGTCCGCTCGACTCCGTCACGAAGTAGCCAAAATGTTTCATCAACTCGATGCGGACCGGCTCCTCGCCATAGATCTCTTTTCGATCAATGACCTGGCGGAGATGGGGATAAAGATCTTCGGTGCCGCGACGGAACTCCAAAAAGAACGCCTGATGGTTAATCCCTCCACAATGGAAATTTACCTGCTCGTACGGGACTTCTAACCATTTGGCCAACATCTCGCTGGTGCCTTGAACGCTATGGCAAAGGCCAACGTGCGGGCGACCGGTAGCTACGTCGATAGCCCAACAGTTTGGCGCCATGGGATTCACATAGTTCAGCAACAGAGACTGGGGGGCGTGCCGGTCGAGTTCGTGGCAAAGGTCGATCAACACGGGGATGGTGCGCAATGCGCGAAATACACCGCCTGGTCCGAGGGTGTCTCCCACGCATTGCTCAACCCCATATTTCTTCGGAATCTCGATGTCCTGGGCATACGCCTCCAATCCACCTTGCTGAAAAGTAGTAATGACATAATCGGCATTACGAACCGACTCGGCGCGGTCGGTGGACGTGGTAATCCGGGCCTTCAGCTTGCGTTCGTCGACAATTCTCTGGACGATCTGCCGAGACTCTTCCAATCGACGCGAATCGATATCCATGAGTGAGATTTCACTGTCTTGCAGAGAAGGTGCGAGCAGGATGTCGCTGCAGAGGTTGCGGGTAAAGACCAGGCTGCCCGCTCCAATCAAGGTTATTTTAGGCATAGTAATCGTTCCATGAAGAAGGCGATTGATGTTTGGAGTTAATTCTTTACCGCTCCAGCGGTGAGTCCTGCTACTAACCGTCGCTGAACCAGGGTGAAAAACAGGATAGTGGGGACTATGGCCACAACGGTTCCGGCTGTAATCATTCCCCACTTCACTTGGAGGCTATTCATAAAGGACTGGAGCGCGATGGGTAGTGTTTGTGTGTTCTGGCTCTGCGACAGGATGGAGACGAAGAGATAATCTCCCCAGGAGACCACGAAGGCGAAAAAGCCGGCGACGACCAGTCCTGGTAGGGCGGTCGGATAAATGATGCGAAACAAGACGCCGAGCCTGCTACATCCGTCGATTAAGGCCGCCTGATCCAGCTCTTTCGGGATAGCATTGAAGTAGCCGGTCAGCATCCAGATCGCAAACGGCAGGGTTATGGAGGTATGGGTTAAGATGAGTCCAATATGCGTGTCGACTAAACCCAGATTGGACATCAGTACGTAGAATGGGATTAGGATTAACACGTAGGGGAAGAATTGGGGAAGGAGGGTCGACATCATCAACCAACTCTTACCGCGAAGCGCGAAGCGGCTGAGCGCATAAGCACCAAGGCTTCCCAGCAGAACGACCAGGAGCATAACCGAAGTCGCGATCACCACGGAGTTGATCAGAAAGATGAAGACATCGTTGATGGCGAACACCTCAAAATAGTTGGTCAACGTCAGCTCTGATAAAGCGGGAAAAAGTTTTCCGGTTTGAATCGAATCGTTGCTCCGAAAGCTGGAAATGATGAGCCATCCGATGGGTAAAAGAAGAATGGTGTAGGTGATGAACAGGCCCACATAGGTAAGCAAAAGCTCGAGCGAACGGCGTTTCATTTCTCGGCAAAGCCTCCGATTAACCGTCGCGACAAAACGACCAGGAGCACAAGCGTCACTAGCATGATCACACCACCCGCACTCGCATAGCCGAGGGCATAGCCATTCCAGGCTTGTTTATAGATATAGGTCGCCAGCACCTCGGTGGCATCGACCGGTCCACCCCCGGTCGATAAATAAACAAAATCGAAATTGTTCAGAGTGAAGGTTACGTGGAGCACAACCATCACCAGGATGATGTAACGCAGATTCGGAAGCGTGATGTGCCAAAACCGTTTCCAGGATGAGGCGCCATCGATTGTCGCTGCTTCGTAAAGATCTTGCGGGACTGCCTGCATCGCGGCCATGAAAGCGATCCCGTAAAATGGAACGTTCCGCCATAGGTGCATCACCAGGATGAGCAGGAATGCGAAGGCTGGATCCCCAAACCAGTTTCGGGTCAGGTTGCCAAATCCAAACGCGGTAAGCATAATGTTGATGAATCCGATGTTTGGCAGTGTGAGAAAACGGAACATCACAACCGCGGTGATGATCGGCAGCACCCAAGTGACCATGGCGACACTTCGAAACCAATGTATGCCGGGCACCTTTCGGATGAGGAGATGAGCCATGCCGAGCCCAAGAACCACCTGCAGAATTACGGCGGAGAATGTGAGAAGCAGCGAGTGGAAGAATGAAATACGGAATGCCGAATCCGCCAGCAATCGTTGATAGTTCTCCCATCCAATCGCTCGCCACGTATTTGGGTTAAGTAAAGACTGGTCAGTGAAAGAGGTGAAAATGCCACTGATCGTTGGGTAGAGATTCAGCCCAAGGATTAAGCAAACCGCCGGTGCCAGCAGAGCGTAGCCAAAAGCGGCGTGACGAATATCAGCTAATCGTGAGTTTACACCCCGACCTGCCGTTACTTTTGAAGGCTGATCGGATTGAACCGTCTCAAACATAAAAACGAGGGTAGCGTCAGGCCGCGCATAAACATGCGCCCTTCAACGGTAGGGCCAAAGTTTGATCGGCGCACCCAGCTCAGCTTGTTCGCCGACCCTGCCGGGTTCGAGCCCTACCATGACGGGCGGGATTTTCCCGAAGTGTTACCCTCTCTCTTCACTTACAATTGATTGTTCTGCGCGCGCTGCTGCAAAGTATTAAACAGTTCCTGGCCGGTCTTCTCTGCGGGATTGTTTTGGTAAATGACCTTCTGGAGCGCTTCCGTGATATCGTTTACGACCAGGCCCCAGTTGATCGGTGCCAGAGCGACACCGGTAGAGATTTGCTGGGTGAAAGCCTGCTGCCACCAGTCACTTTTGAAATCGGGAAGGTCAGCAACATCCTGGCGGGGTGGGTTGATGCCTTCGAGCTTCGCGTCCATGGCAACGAAATCCTTACTACAGAGAAGTTTGATTAGCTCCCAGCTCTCTGCTTTCTCCTTGGTAGCCGCGTTGATCATGATTGGCTTGACCTCAAGGTAGGTCGCCTGGGTGCCGCCCGGTGGAAGCGGTAGCGCTACGACTCCGGTATTTTCTTCCAGAATCTTGCGCGCTGTATCGCCGGTCTTCCGATAGCTGTAGATCCATGGGCCCATTGGGACCATTGCACTCTTACCGGCAACATAATCGGCGTCGGTAGCTTGGTAGTCATTACCACGGGTATTCTGATTGGCCGCGGCTGGAGTCCCTTTGAAGAAGCAATCGTGGTACAACGCTAAGACCTGCCCGAGCTTTTCCGGCGTAGTGTTCATGGTCCATTTCTTCGCGGATTCATCGTATTTAAACGGATTTTCGCCTCCATTTACCTGAAAAAAGAACGAGATGAATTCCTGGAACGTGCGAACGCTGCCCGATTTCGTGGTCAATCCTAGCCCGGCGACGCCTTGTTCCTTGCTCGATATCATCGCGGCGTCATCCAGCAATTCTTCCCAGGTCTTAGGCGGTTGCAGATTATACTTCTGGAGAATGTCCTTTCGGTATAACAACACCCGCACATTGGTATTGTATGGCACGCCATAAAGCTTCCCATTGATGGTGAGCGCTTTGATCGTGCTGGGGATAAACTTATCCTTTTCCGGCCATTGATTGTACAAGTCATCGATTGGAGCAATGAGGCCCGCTTTTTGGTAGGCAATCATTCCTTCCAGCACGCCTTCGATTACGTCCGGCTTGCCACGGCGACCCTGCACGATGAATTTTTGCTGGGCGTCCTGATAAATGGGAGGCCCGTAATTACCAGGCACGGTCACGCCTTGGGGTAATTCTTTGGGGAAATGTTCCTTTACCCACGCTAGGAGGCTGGGCGTTTGAGGGCCTTCCTGCGACATTGGAACGAACCAAAGATCAATTTCTTTACCGAAGCTAAAGACAGCCGAAGCCAAAAGGCTGGCTGCTACGAGAACACGATGGGGGGATCTGATACGCATAAGATGGAATCGTTGGATTGGAATTGGGGTACCAACGAAATCAATCTTGCTGGATCGAAATGGGTCGCAATAGTCACAACTACCCAATAATAGTCAATTTGTGACAAAGCCATCGGCTGCTTCGAGGCCAGACCCGAACTTTAGCGCCCATTTTCTTTGGGCTGCCGCTATAAGACCAAAGTCCAATAGCCGCAGCGCCCCAATTTTTGCAGAATATCCGCTTAGATCTGCTCACGCCTGAGCCGCGCCGCCGCCTCTGGCCGTTTACCAAGCAGCTCAAATCCGAATCCAGTGCAAAGGCGGCTATTTTCGCCACAGCCCCAACGATGGCGGATCCATTCGCGGTTAGAAACACCCTCACGAAAGAATCAGATTCCGACGAACTGTACTACGAAAGAAGAGACGATGAGGACGAGAACGATTGAAGCGATATCGTTAGCAGCAATTCTGCTCTTTGGCGGTTGCGCGACCCAGCCCACGGTTGCGCCTGGTCCGCTTGGGGTGGCACAGACAAAATTGGCTGAGGCTCGCTCTCACACCGTTCCGACCGAGACCAGAATCACTCGTTATTTTCAGGCCGCGGAAATCGCTGAGAATGAAGCCACACGGCAATCTCGCAACACAGCGGCCAAGCAACAAGCCGAGCAAGTTTATAATGATGCGTCTGCCGAGGTCACTGTTCTACTGGAGGAGGCAGATGGCGGCAAATATTGGAACCACAACGAGCGCATCGGCAGTTCCGACTCTTCATACGAGGTTCGATTTCAACCTGGCGGAGGCAATGGTTTTTGGTCGCCTGGATTCTTCGACCTGCTTAAACGGACAAGAGCATCCGATCATCGGCACCTGCGCCTTTGGGTTCATGGGCCAGGATTCGGCGGTACGCTTGTCGGGGTTCGAAGCGGCCGGCCAGGCGATCCATTTGCGCCTTTGGTGGGCTACGCCTGCCCGATCACGACTACGCTAGACTTCTCGCCGTCGCAAAAAGGCATGGGGAGCGCGCATATCGTGTTGATCGCCCTCCATGACCCGACCATCCGACAAGCAGTGGTGATCGACGGCAAGAAGCAACCCCTTGCCTACGATCTTTCGGCTCCTCTTGGACACTATCCTCGAACTAAGGCTTCGATTATCGCGCTTCGGGGACTCTTGCAGGCCGACAGGATTACTCAGCGCACCGGGCTTTACCTGGTCGAGCCCTATGATCCTAATCGCATCCCCATCGTGTTGGTCCACGGCTTGTTGTCGACACCTCACATGTGGTTCAACATCGTGAATGCGGTCCGAGCGGATCCTGAGTTGCGAGCACGATATCAGTTCTGGGTGTTCTATTATCCGACCGCCAACCCGCCGGTGCTTTCCGCCTTAGCATTTCGGAAGGATTTAGCGATTGCCGAACGATTGTACCATCCGAAGCACGGCATCGTGCTCGTCGGTCATAGCATGGGCGGATTGGTTTCCCGGATGCAGGCCGTCGATACCGGAAGAGTTCTCTGGGACGAATGTTTTCGTCAGAGCGCTGATACGTTTTACGGGCGGATTCCCTCTGACAATCTGCTTAAGCAGACGCTGGTGTTTCACGCAGATCCTGAAGTGAAGCGAATCGTATTTATGTGTGTTCCCCATCGTGGCAGCGGTCTGGCCGTGGGCACAATCGGTGCAATAGCCGCCAGCTTGATTCGTGTTCCAAGAAACGTGGCCTCAACAATCAGAACCACAATTGGCGACTCCTTGGAGCAGGCTACGGGCGTCAAGGGCCTACGTCTTCCTACCAGCATCTCGGGGCTCTCTCCTCGGTCGCCAGTCCTGATCGGACTGGATAAACTTCCGATCAAAGCCCCGCATCATTCGATTATTGGTGACCGCGGCAGAGGAGACTCCCCGAACGGCTCTGACGGCGTCGTTCCGTACCGGAGTGCCCATCTCGACTCTGCTCAATCCGAAAAGATTATTCCTTACGGCCACGGCGGCTACCAGAGCCCCGAGGCTATCGAGGAACTATTGCGAATCCTGCGCCTCTATTTGGGCCTAAAGGCCGAGCGGCCACACCAAATTGCGGCGTCACAGTAGCTTCAGAACTCCTGATGCCGTGAGGTTGTAAACCCGCGTGCACAAGACCTTCGTCCTCGTCGTCGTCCTTATAGTCGGCATCTACCCTTGGTGACAAACTCTTGGTCAGAGCGGCATGGGATCGGGATGACGTAAGACCAAGGTCCAATGTTCGGTCGCGGCAGAAGCTGGCACTCTTCTTTCGCCACGCTGCAGAATGATGAAAGATGCCGTCTTGAAAATTTTGAGTCGAACGGCTCTTATAAGCGCGCTGGTTTTGGCACCACAAGAATAGAGCCTCATCCGCAAAAATCCGGTTCAGACCACTTCAATACTCGTGAAACACTCCGTTCTCATTGCCATCGCGATTGCCTCGCTACTCGCTGGAGTGGCTGATGCAGCGCACACCAAAGGCCGTCTAGTGGAGCCGTCCACTGAGACACTCAAAGCTGGCGATTACGTCTGGCATCCCGAGGTATCACCGGCGGGCCCGCTGGTCGTTCTCGTCAGCATCCCAGACCAGCTTATGTACGTTTATCGAAACGGCGTGCGGATCGGGCGCTCGACCGTGAGCACTGGTAAGGCGGGGAAACGCACGCCTACCGGTGTATTCACCGTGCTGCAAAAGAAGGTACGTCACGAGTCGAGCATCTACAAAGGCGCCAAGATGCCGCACATGCAGCGGCTCACCTGGAGCGGCATCGCGATGCACGCGGGCCAGTTGCCAGGTTATCCGGCATCGGCGGGATGTGTGCGGTTGCCGGTGGATTTCGCGGCGAAACTCTACTCGGTGACAGCGCTCGGTACGACAGTTATCATTGCCGACCACAAGTCCGCCCCGATCCACACCGTCCAGCCGGGTCTGCTCTTTTCGGGAAAGACGGGGACGCCACCAGGGAGTCGCTTCGCCTGGACCCCGGAGAAAGCGCCGAAGGGACCGGTTTCGATCATCCTGAGTGCTGCGGATCGCAAGATCTATGTCTACCGCGACGGCGTAGAAATTGGCCGCGCGCCCGTGACAGGATTAGAAACTGCTAATCTATCCGGCACCTACGTTTATTCGGCCGACTTGACCGTTGATTCCGGTGGCCAGCGCGATTGGATCTCCACTGTCAGCGCCGGCAAAAAAGCACCGAACGTGAAAGACCTGGAAGACCGTATCTCCATCGATTCATCGTTTCTTCAGGACGTCCGAGAACTGATCACTCCTGGAACCACACTAGTCCTCACCGATACACCGGTCAGCAGCCAAACTCAGAGTAGTCCCGGATTCAACATTCTCACAGCGGACGTCGCGCAATAAGCCAACCCATAATCCCGAACGGTTGCGGCTCTGCCTACGGCGATTAGCTGCACACGGTTCTTTACAGTAACCATCGTCTAAGATAAGAGGGTACTAGCTCCCCCCGGTGTCACTTACGGCCTATCCCCCAGGGATGGCTACGCTGCCGCGCTTATGCCGCAGCCGTCCTGTTTGTGTTTGTGAGTTCTGATTGTCGGTGCCATCGGCCAGCGATAGGCTGCTGAAGATTGATAGGAGCTTCATTCGACGGAACGAAACGAAAGGAGCGCGAATTGGATGGATACCGAAGGTCAGACGCAACAGATCGCCCATCTGGGCCGGCTGGCACTGATAGGCGAAATGGCCGCTTCCTTTGCCCATGAGCTCAACCAGCCGTTGACCGCCATTGTCAGCAATGCGGGAGCTGGCCAGCGATTCCTTGATAGCGGTGTCATAGACATTAAAGAATTCCATGAGCTCCTCCGGGACATTGCTTCCGACGCGGAACGTGCCGGTAAAATAATCCGAGGCATTCGGGAAATGGTCATGAAAAGCGAAGCTCGACGTGAACCGGTAAACATGAATCAAGTGGTGGAGGAAGTCTTCCGATTGACTAAGACCGACGCAGTCAGTCGCTCGTGTACTGTTGTGACGGACCTCGACCCCGAACTAGCACTGGTCGAGGGGGAACCGGTGCAACTTCAGCAAGTTCTACTCAATCTGGTATTGAATGCTTTTGACGCGATGCAAGAGACACCTCTCCATCTCCGCCGAGTTGTGCTTTCAACGAAATCTCAACCTGACGGTGTTGTCTGTACCGCGGTTCGCGACTTCGGTACTGGGCTCTCTGAAAAGGTGCATCAGCGGATCTTTGAACATTTCTTTTCTACTAAGAAGGATGGCTTGGGCATGGGACTCGCCATTGCGCGGTCGATTGTCGAATCATTCGGCGGAGTTCTCAATGAAAGCAACGCGCCGGGCGGAGGGGCTTTCTTCTATTTCACGCTTCCTGCTACAACCAGCGAGGTGCATGAACGCTCAGCCTCCCAGCATAGTGTTTGTCATTGACGATGACGCCTCGGTCCGAAAAGCGCTGGGGCGCCTTCTTCGGGCCGCGGGTTATGCGTTTGAGAGTTTTTCTTCGGCCGGCGGCTTTCTGTCGCGTTCTCAGCACAGCGGCCTATCTTGCATTGTCCTTGATCTGCAAATGCCCGGATTAAATGGCTTGGCATTGCAGGAGACTCTTGCTGCGGCCGGTCGCGACGAATCAATCATCTTTCTCACAGGTCACGGCGACGTCCCAACTTGTGCTAACGCAATGAAGGCAGGTGCGATCGACTTTCTCTCCAAGCCTTTTCGTGACGGGGATCTGCTCGGTGCGATCGCGCGATCACTGGAGCGATCTGAGCGTCTCTTCCGAGAACATGCCGAGAGAACAAAGATCCGAACTCTCATGGACCGATTAACGCCGCGGGAACGCGAGGTGATGGAGTTAGTGATCGCTGGAAAACTGAATAAACAGATCGCGGCTGAATTGGGCGCCAGTGAAAAAACGATTAAAGTGCATCGTGGTCGAGTGATGCAGAAAATGGAGACTGTTTCCGTTGCGGAATTGGTGAGACTTGTCGTTAGGATTCCAGGCAAAGAGCGGAGCGCATAAGACCAAGGTCTGATAGCGGGCATCTAGCCACTCGGCTAGCATGTTACCTATTCGTTCCAGCCGTGTATTTAGCCTCATACAGGCGGATTGTATTGAGGATGAAAATGTGGCGGAGCCCCTTCGAAATTTATGAAGGAAAATTCTCCGAGTGTTTGAGCAACCAGATACCATCTGCGTCGTGGATGACGATGCTGCCGTCCTGAAGGCGCTACAGCGTCTGCTGCGCTCGGCCGGGCTGCAAACGATGGTGTTTGACGACCCGCGATTGTTTCTCGAGCACGCGAAAAATCACGTAATCGCTCTCGCGATCATCGACGTCTGGATGCCGGAGCTTAATGGTTTGGAAGTGCAGAGGCTGCTCCATGATATCGCGCCCGCCATCCCAGTGATCATGATGACCGGACGGGACGATCCGGGTATCGACGGCATCGCCCTGGCCCAAGGCGCTGTAGCGTTTTTTACCAAGCCTTTTGATGACACCGCATTTTTAGAAGCAATTCACACGGCCCTTCTCGCGCAAAACTAACACGCGCTGGTCACCGATTTCCTGACCATGCCTTGTTATCCGTCATTGGCTATTGGCTATCTGCTATTGGCTATTTCACCACCGTACGACCAAGGTCCAATAGTCCAAGCGAGGCAAATTCGTTAGTTTTCCTCTGGCAACAACCTATAGATATCCATTGCCGAAAACTGAAATATGAAAAGGTCCCTTACTCTGCTTTTTACAGCTGCGATTTTATTCGGGCTAGATGCAGCGTCTGTTCTCGGCGCACAACCGGGTGATGTGACAATTCAGTATCTTCACCCCGAAAAATTCACTGACTTCAGCATTTACGGTCGCGACTACCGATGGTCGGCCTCTTATTTCGCCAGCGAGATCAGCAGAGATCTTAAGCCAGCGCTGAATCGCAAATTTCCAGGCAGTAAACTTACACTCCGGTTTACTGATATCGATCTAGCCGGGAGCAACCGGACCTCGCGGGGAGGGCGAGACGTCAGAGTCGTCCGCGGTGCGATGACACCCGCACGAATGTCATTCGATTTCTTGCTGCAGGACAGTGCCGGCAAGATATTAGCGAAAGGTTCAACGAGGATTACGGATACCTCACATAGCTTGTCAACCCGCCACCCAAGCAGCTCGGGGCCTCTTTACTACGAGAAGCGCATGTTACAGAAGTGGCTCCAATCGGTAAAAGCTCCTTAGTTGAGCCGGTGCGATCAGAGCGTTGGTGTCGGATGCGACACGAAACCGAGATCCCCCAAAGGGGGAAGAGGACTCAGCCCGGGGTTTTAACCCCGGGAAGCGTGTTTCAAACGGGTGCGCCCTGAAAGTGGCGCCAGGAAATAATTGGTCGCAAGTGGGAATAGCTCCACCGATATCTGTGGCATTGGATCTGAGCGGGCTCTCCATAGGGATTTCGGACTAAAACGACTATTCTCTGGACAAAGCACCAGGAGCGTTGAGGGGCGAACATTCCGATCCTCATCCTAGCGCTTATCGGCCCCCAAGGTGGTCACTAGGTCACTTCGACACCCTAGAAAGGAACGGCCTTTTGCAGAATCGGGTTTACATCTGGTCGGTCTGCTGACCAATTGATGGTCAACCCCCAGTCGGCTGTGGACGCAGATCGCGAATTTCAAACCCTGTATCGCACGTTGCGTTCGCTCCGCTGCCGTCCGGAAGAGCCGAGGCCTTATCCGGCTCACGTCATTAGTGGGCTGGAGACGCAAACCGACCCCACTATTTACGCGTGGCACGGTCGCAAACGTCTCGGTGATGCGAAGAACCCTTTCCTGGTGTGGCAATATACGCTGGCCGGCTCCGGCGCTTTCCAGTCCGGTGCGACCAAAGAGTTAGCGCTGACCTCCCCAGGCTACGCTTTCACAACTCTCGTCCCGAGTGACGACTTTTATTTTCTACCATCAGAATCTAGGAGTTGGACCTTCTTTTGGTTGATCATTGATCACCCTTACATCGTTCGGCGAGTCAGGGACCGGATTCGTCTGACCGGCCCAATCTGGCAGGTGCCGCCCCGAAGCCCTCTGGTTGAACGTGCGCTCAATCTGTTCGACCTGGTTCGGGCGGCGTCGTTGCCAGACGAGTTCGCCGAAGAGGCGGATCTTTTTGGCTTCTTGACTGAGTTCGAACGCTTGGGCCATCAAATCCTTTATCCGCCATTACCGCGGGAACGAGTTTTGAACGAAGTCCGCGCCGAAATCATTGGCCGCCTGCCGTCTGGAGTGCCGAGCGTTAGCGAGCTAGCCGAGGAACGTGGGATGAGTCGTACGGGTTTCACCCATTATTTTCGGAGGACGACGGGCCTCAGCCCGGCCCGCTTTATCAATCAGGTCCGCTTGGAGGAGGTAACTAAATTATTGGTTTCTTCTTCTCTGAAGTTGTCTGCCATCGCCGAACAGACTGGATTTGCCGATGCCACCCACCTCGGGAAGGTGTTTCGACGTCATTATTACCTCACTCCAGACAAATACCGGCACGTGATGGGAACCGAGCTATCCGATCATTTGAAGGACGGCCTGTCGGCGGCGAGTTGAATTTCGCCGCCGCTCCGTCCCGTCTTGGGCTATAAAAATGCGGCTTTCCTTTACGAGATGGCTTGCTTCCTTGCTCGGAAAGCGGAAAAGTGTTTCTCAATACAAGCAGACTTGGTAGTATTTTAACGGATTAAGCTATGAGCGTTGAGGCCGTTGAAGCCGAAAAGGCCCTGCACCCCCCAGTAACCCCTCCAGGCAGCGCAGGACGATCGGGCCGACTTAAAGGTTGGCTGATGGCGCCTGCCGTCATTTCGCTTTTTCTCTGGATGATTGTTCCGCTGGGGATGACGATTTACTTCTCGTTCATCCGCTACAGCCTGCTCAATCCGACTAATACCGGGTTTGCTTTTTTCGAGAACTACCAGTTCCTGGCTGGTGATCCCTCGTTTTGGCCGGCCATTATCAATACGCTGCTTTTCATCGGGTCGATTCTGGTGATAACGGTCGTGTTTGGCGTCCTGTTTGCGGTGCTTTATGATCAGGAATTCTTCGGCAAGAACGTCGCGATGCTTTTGGTGATCGCCCCCTTTTTCGTCATGCCAACTGTCAGCGCTCTGGTCTGGAAGAACATGATCATGCACCCAGTCTATGGACTGCTCAGCTTGGCTTGTCAGAAGCTGGGACTCCCCGTGATTGATTGGTTTGCCCAGTATCCGCTCTTTTCTGTCATCACCATTGTCTCCTGGGAATGGATCCCTTTTTCATTTCTGATCTTAGTCACCGCCATCAAATCCCTCGATCGTGAGCAGCGCGAAGCCGCCGCAATCGACGGAGCCGGACCAATCGCCCAATTTTTTTACATCGTCTTGCCGCACCTCGGTCGAGCAATCGCGGTCGTAGTCATGATTGAGACCATTTTCCTGCTTTCGGTTTTTGCCGAAATTTATACCACCACCGGCGGCGGACCAGGCAACGCCACCACGACACTAGCTTATCTGGTTTACGCGCTCGGCCTGCAGCAATTCGACGCCGGCGTCGCCTCGGCCGGCGGAATTCTGGCGGTCATTCTCGCGAATATCGTGTCAATTTTCCTTGTCCGGATGCTTGCTCGTAACCTGCAGACCGCTAACTAAACGCTGGCCAATACGATGACAAAAGAGCTGACGACAAAGGTGTTAACCACCGTACTAGGGTGGCTGGTCGCGATCCTTTTTTTCTTCCCAATATTTTGGATGGCGATCACGGCGTTTAAGACTGAGAAAGGCGCCTACTCGCCGGACCTGATCTTTTGGCCGACGCTCGAATCCTTCGCCGACGTATTTGCCCGCAGCAATTATTTTCAGTATGCCCAGAATTCCATCCTGATTTCTTTTGGATCGACATTTTTTTGTTTCCTCTTAGCGATTCCGGCGGCCTACAAGATAGCCTTCTTCCCGACGAAAAGGACCCAGTCGACCCTGCTTTGGATGCTCTCCACCAAAATGATGCCGTCGGTGGGCGTACTCATTCCGATCTACATCCTTTGGCAGCACTTTGGGTTGCTGGACACGATTCCCGGACTCATCATCATTTTCACGTTGATGAATCTGCCGATCGCCGTTTGGATGAGTTACACCTATTTTTGTGAGGTGCCGAAAGGCATACTGGAAGCGGCTCGCATCGATGGTGCGGATGTCTGGAAAGAGCTTTGGTATTTGTTACGGCCAATGACGATGCCAGGCCTGGCGTCGACCGCGCTGCTTCTCATTATCTTTGCTTGGAACGAGGCCTTTTGGAGCATCAATCTTTCCAATGCGAACGCGCAGCCGCTGACCATGTTCATAGCATCCTACTCGAGTCCAGAAGGACTCTTTTGGGCCAAGCTATCGGCGGCCTCGTTTCTCGCCGTCGCTCCGATCATGGTGCTCGGGTGGCTAACGCAAAAACAGCTCGTGCGTGGTCTCACCTTTGGCGCGGTGAAATAGTAGCCCGACGCTCCAGCCGTAGCCTGATGCTCCAGCCTCAGGAACGAGCGCGTTCAAAAAACGCCAGATAAACGGGCCGTACAGGCACGTTGCGTCCTGCGTTCCAGAGGCTGGCTTGCCCGCCGAAGTTATGGGTGGTTGTGGGACGAAGGCTGGAGCATCAGCTTACTCTCTCAATAGTAGTGCCACCGCCCGTAGCGATAATAGCGATATCGATACCTACCACCATGATAATGGTAGTAGCCATGGTACCGGTACGGATACCGATAATAAGGGTGACCGCCGACATTGATTCGGACGTATGTGGCGGCCTGTAGATCGGCGCTGCCAAGAAATCCGAGAGAGAACAGAGCCATCGCAACTATGGGTGCGAATTTCGCTGCCCGACATTGAAGGCGCGCAGCTAAAGATTGCTCCGCAGGGCTTACGACTTGGATGTCATTGTCGTTCATCTGCTTCAGTGAGGTTCTGGGGACCCCATTCGAATACCAAAAGGAAACGGGGAGTACAAGGAGTTCGGCAGATTGTGCCGCTGTACGCCGTTCTTTGGTGTTCGAGATGCGTGGAGGTGATCGGTAATCAGTAATCAGTAATCAGTAATCAGTAATCAGAGAGCAGGGAGGAGAAATCCCCCGTTGGTGCTCGCCAGCTGGATAGAGCGCCGATCTGTCCCGCCGGCACTCTGTTATCGTGAACAGTGTTCAATCGGCAATTTGAACACCGGTGCGCTGGCGTAGAGTGACGCGTTGATCGATTGTTGGGGTGCCGCGGATCTAATGGGCAATGCGCGCCCCATCCTAAAGAACTGAAAAGTGCGTCCGTAATAACCTATTATATTAGATACCCTGCGCCGGGACGCCGGCGCGCTGAACATGCAAAAACCTGCCAAGCCGACGGTGGTCATCGTCGGAGGATACAATGCTGACCTCGTAATCTCCTGCGAAACGCTGCCGGTAGAGGGAAAGAGCATGGTCGGCGGGCCGTTACAGATCTTTGGAGGCGGACGCGGCGCCAATTGCGCGGTGGCTGCGGCCCGAGCGGGAGCCAGGGTTGCCTTTGTTGGAGCCCATGGCCGGGACGCTTTTGGTGGGATGGCGCAAGGTCAGCTCAATAATGAAGGGATCGACATAACCAATTTTCGAGAGCTGCCTTTTGTCAGCACGGGGGCGTCCTTGAGCATGGTGGACATATCCACGGGCCGGAATTTCCTGGTTTGCGCGGAGTCCGCCAATAACCATCTGACACCGGAAATGGTTCGATCGACGCGGAGACTCCTGCACACGGCCGATCTGGTTATCTCTGAGCTTGAGATACCTCCGGAGACAGCCTGGGAGGCGAAGAAGATCTGCGAGGAACGCGATATCCCCTTTCTACTCGATATTTCGCCGATCAATCGAATCACTCAAGTTCCGAAGAACAATATGCTAGCGATTGTGGCGGAGTCTTCGGACGAAGTCATGAGCATCACCGGTACGTCTAACGTTTCGGATGCCATTGTAGCTCTCCATCGGACGGGGGCCCGAAATGTGGTGCTCGTTGATCACAGCCGGGAAATTACCTATTCCGACGGGCAAACCGTCGGAACCGTCTCGGTGCCGGTTAAGCGCATCCTGGATCGCTGTGGAGCGACCGAGTGTCTGGAAACCTGGATCGGTCTGGCCCTGATTCGGAATGTTTCATTGTCCGAAGCCTGCCGCGAAGCGTCATTCGCGATGGCCCATAGCCTTACTCATATGGGAGGCCACAAAGGAATGCCGTATCGGTCCGAGGTATTGACGGTCTGAGAGGAGCTCCGATCTTTCAACTTGCGGCGGTAGCAGCGTTCCAAGATGAGGAAGAAGAGGACTGAGGCCCAACCGCTCTTGTATTCCGTCTCCTATTTGCTCGCTCCTGCCGTTAGCCCGCCGCGCCAATATTTTCCGAGGAGAACGAACGCCATGAGTAGTGGCAAGACGCTGATGAGCGAGCCGAGAGCAATCAGGTGATAGGACGGTTTTCCGCCGCCCGCGGCGTTACTGACGCTGTTCCACACGTTTAGTCCGAGGGTTAAGGGATAAAGTTCGTCCTGGCTGAGGACGATCAGTGGGAGGAAGAAGTTGTTCCACGCGCCGACGAAACTGAGAAGCGCAACCGTCACCAGGCCGCTCTGCATTAACGGCATCCCCAGACGCCAAAAGATAAGCAATTCCCCGGCGCCGTCCAAGCGCGCCGCTTCAATCAGTTCGTTCGGAAAAGAGGCGTTCCAGAAAATGCGCATCAGATAGAGACCGAACGGATTCACCAAGCTCGGCAGGATGACACCCCAGATAGTGTTCACTAACCCCAGCCGATAGAGCATGAGGAACAGCGGTAGAACCAGAGCTGTCGAAGGCACCATGATGGCGCCAAGAATGAAGTTAAAAAGAAATTGTTTTCCGGGAAAATCGTATTTGGCGAAAGCGTACCCGCCAAACGCGCAGATCAGCGTACTGCCCAACGAAATCGATCCGGCGTAAAGCAGCGAATTGCCAAACCACCGGACAAAAATTCCGTCCCGATAAGCGAAAAGGTCAGCGATGTTCTCAAAAAAGTGAGGTGGACTAGCAAACCACAAGCCGAACGTGGTGAAAATCTGGCTGCTATCTTTGGTCACGGCAGCCAGGATCCAAGTCGCCGGTAGGATGCAATAAACCAGGAAGATCGCGAGAACCATGTAACGGAGAGCCCCCGGGAGGCGGGCTGCGGATCCAGCAGTCGAGGAAGTTTGCTTGGGCGCCATGACCGTCCTGGATGGTTATCGGGAACTGATCCGACGAAGAAAAGCTCCGCTGATCGCGAAGATCACAATTGCCAACAAGATTGCTAACGCGCCGGCATACGAGTAGTTCGCGTCGCGAGCGGCGGTGAGATACAGATAAAGATTGGGCGTAATATTGTCGGCGACGTAACCAAGCGGACGCGTTACGAAAGCTTCGGTAAAGAGCTGAGATGTACCGATGACCGAAAAGATGAGGCAGAGTTGCAGCGTCGGAATCACTAGAGGGATCTTAATGTAGCGAACGATGTTCCAGCCCGTCGCTCCATCCACTCGGGCAGCTTCAAAGATGTCTTTTGGTATGTTCTGCAGGGCCGCGAAAAGGGTGATCATGTTGTAACCCGTCCACGCCCAGGTCACGATGTTCCCAATCGAGAAGAGGATGAGCGCTGGTGACAGAAAATCGATCGTTCCTAAATGCAGCCCGCTCAGGATCTGATTAAACGGGGACAGATGGCGGGCGTACATATAGCCCCAAATCAATCCTCCGATCGCGGTCGGAATCGTGTACGGCAGGAAATACACAGTACGACACACCCGAGTGAAGAGGCCGCGCGATTGGTCAAGGAGGAGTGCCAGCAGAATCGCGAGCCCGAGCATCACCGGAACCTGAACAATCCCAAATAAGAAGATATTCTTCAACCCGTTCAGAAAATCTGCATCTTGAACAGCTCGGACATAATTTTCGAGACCTCCGAAAACTTCTTTGGGCGGACCGATGCCGATCCGTTTCTTAATGAAGAGGCTTAGGTAGATCGCATAAAATATGGGAGCGAGGTAGAACGCAGCGAACACCGTCAGGAATGGTGCTAAGAAGAGTAGAGCAGTCCTGTGGTAACGCATTAGGAGAATCTCACGCAAAGGCAAAGCCGCAAAGAAAGACCGGATAGGAGAGAATAGAATGTCGGCATGGTTTTCTGTCCGCCGGTCAAGCTTTTGATGACTTAATAGTTATTCCCACCTTCCTCGCCGTTCTCTTTGCGCCTTTGCGTCTTTGCGTGAGATTTTATTCCTACTGCCCCTTCACGTCATATCCGGCGTCTTTACCGTTCTTGAGGCAGTCGCTCTGCCAACCATCAAGCGCCTGCTTTACTGTGGCCGACCCGCCGACCAAGTCCGCTATGTGTTTGTTGTAATTATCATTCGCGAAGGCAAACCACGGAGCCCAAGCAAAATCGACATTGATTGCTTTCGCGGCATCGGAATAAAGCTGGGTCAGGTTTTGGCCACCACAAAACTTGGAAGGATTTTTGTCGGGATGGTTGAGATCGGGAGACGCCAGACCGGAAAGCGAGGCTGGGAAGATCCCGGTGTTAACCCAGTTGGCGATGACCGGCGCTTTGCGGGTATTCAACCATATGCAGAAGAGGGTAGCTGCCTTTGGATGCTTCGATTGTTTTGTCACAGCATTGCAACTACCTCCCCAGTTTCCGCTGCGGAACGGCTGATCTTTACTCCATTGAGGGAGGGGCGCTGCCCGCCAGTCACCAGCTGTCTTATCATTCAACGAAGCAGCAAAGACACCCGGACCCCAGGCAGCCTCCACCGATGAAGCGATCTGACCAGATCCGAGTGCGGTATAAAACTCCGCGGTAAAATCGGGCAAAGTCGAGACGTATCCTTTCTTCACCAGACCGTCCCAGAAAGTCAGTACCTTCTCCGAGGCAGAGTTGTTCAGGGTTTGAGTCCAAGAATCACCCTTTACCTTGAAAAATTCGCCGCCGCTGGCCCAAGCGAGTCCGATGAACCAGGGCGCGTGGGTAGGGAAGAAGTCCGCCATCTTAACTTTGCCGTTACTGGCTTTGGCAAGTTTCTCTGCCTGTTGAGCAAACTCGTCCCAGGTGGTTGGAACGGTAAGTTGGTACTGATCGAAGATTTTTTTGTTGTAGACGAAGGCCATTGGTCCGGTGTCTTGCGGAATTCCAAAGACTGCTTTTCCATCTGGCGACACTTGTCCCCAAGTCCAATCCACAAAATACGATTTGGCGTCATTCGCACCATACTGCGAGATGTCAGCTAGACCGTCAGTTGCGATGAATGAGGGCAGAAAATCGTACTCGATCTGCGCAACGTCAGGCGCTCCGGATCCGGCTTTGAGTACGGTTTGCAGTTTCTGGTACTCTGCCGGTCCGCCACCGACGTTGTTCGCGTGTACTTTGATGTTGGGGAAGGCTTGCTCGAATTCTTTTACTACCTGATCTAATCCGACTACCCACGACCAAACCTCTAGAGTGATCTGACCATCCTCCACTTTGAACTTGCTATAGTCGGGTTCCTTGAAGTCGGTCGAAGATTGAGCCGAGGAGCGAAGCAGTGGGGTGGTCACCAAGGCGAATAAAACCAAAAGACCGAGGATTGGCTTCAGGCATTGGAAACGAGATGTTTGCCAAAAGATATGCGAAAGAATTCTGGGGGGTGTAACCATAAGAGGATCTGGATAATAGGGTCCGATTGGGTTGGGGAATGCGGCTATCCTGGTTGACGCATGGGGGGAATTAGGGGTACGTTGTGAACGTTCACAACGCTTACACTAACTGTTCCCTTCCCACAACCGAATTCTGCCGCTCATCTTTGCCATTCCCAGCCAGTCTCGTTCCCGATCAGCCCAGCCGAATTCATCCATGTCCGCCCCACATTCCCAACGCTCGAAACCTCCTACCCTCAAGGATGTGGCGGCCCGATCAGACGTTTCCTACCAGACAGTTTCTCGCGTCGTAAACGGTAGTCTCCACGTCAAGGCCGAGACCAGGGCTCGGGTAACCGAAGCGATGGAAGCGCTTCGATACCGGCCAAACCAGGCCGCCCGGCATCTGGTCAGCCGGCAATCGATGATCATCGGCTGCGTCTCATCGATCACTTTTTATGGACCTGCTCGAATCATGGTGAGCGTGGAAATGTGCGCGAAGAGACATGGGTACAATGTCATGTTTTCGGAGCTTCCCGAAGTAAGTCTTGCCGAAGTTCGTCACTCGGTAGACGAACTTTGCGCCCGCCAGGTGGATGGCATCGTTTTCCTTATCCCGCTCCAGCTCGAGATGGATTTCATTCGGAGTATTTGCCAGGACGTTCCGTTCGTCGCGATCGATGTCGATTTAGGACCCCGCCTCCCGGTAGTCATGGTCGACCAGAACAGAGGCGCGCGCCTGGCTATCCAACATGTCACCGGCCTAGGGCACAGCCAGATAGCTTTCATTTGCGGACCTTCACAGTGGCGAGCCACTAAACTGCGTACCCAAGGCTGGATGAAAGCGTTAAAACGGCTCAACCTCTCACCCGGACCTATGCTCGAAGGTGATTGGAGTCCTCAGAGCGGCTACCTGGCCACTCTCGAATTGATCCGCCGTCACCGAGGTAATTTCACTGCTCTGGTAGTAGCGAACGATCATATGGCCCTCGGAGCATTGAGTGCTTTCCACGAGAACGGCATCAAGGTCCCTGACGAAATCTCAGTCATCGGATACGATGGGATGCCCGAGACCGAGTTTTATCAGCCTCCTCTTTCCACTATCTACCAGGACTTTGCTGCTCTGGGAGAAGTGAGCGTCGAATTTCTACTGAAAATGATAAACCGGCCCGGTAGTCCGCCAAAACGTTTTCTACTGAAGCCGGTCCTGATCCCCAGAAGGAGCACGGCTTCGCGGCCCGCGATCAAAAAGCGAACTGTGAAAGGCAAGACGTGATAAGCGAAACAAATAGCAGGGCGTTGGTTGATGGAGATAGGAACGTGGCGCGCCGGATTGCTGGCTCACCTCACCACAAACCGCAGTCGCCATGCGCTTTCAATAGACCAAACCGATTGGACGCGGACCCGGTTTTGTCAGGACTGGCCGCGTCCGAGGCTTCGCGAAGTCGGGCTCGTGTTGCATTAGACCAGTTCCCGGCGTTCCCGGCGTTCCCGGCGATGGCGGCGTTCCCGGCGTTCCTTTGCGCTTCTCATTCCCCTTAAATCAAAATGACATCACCATCTATCACCCCTACGCCAAGCCTTGGCGTCTGTTATTACCCGGAACATTTGCCCGCAGAATATTGGCCTGCCGATTTCGATTCGATGCGCGACATCGGAATACGCATTGTTCGGGTAGGCGAGTTCGCTTGGAGCAGGTTTGAACCGGAGCCAGGCGAATACCGATTCTCCTGGTTGGAGCAAATTCTGGATCTGGCCGAATCGAAGAGTTTGTCCATAGTCCTGGGCACGCCAACGTCCGCGCCGCCGAAGTGGCTGGTTGATCAGATGCCTGACATGGTCGCGGTGGATGCAAACGGCCACCGGAAAGGTTTCGGCTCTCGCCGTCATTATTGCTTTTCGCATGCCGGTTATCGAAAAGAGTGTGAACGCATCGTAACGAAGCTGGCCCAGACCTTCGGTGAACATCCTGCGGTTGTGGCTTGGCAAACTGACAACGAGTTTGGCTGTCACAACACTGTTTTGAGCTATTCCGATGCAGCCCGTATCGCTTTCCGGTCCTGGTTGAGAAACCGGTATGGGTCGATCGACCAACTCAATCAGGCTTGGGGGAATGTTTTCTGGAGCATGGAGTATCGGAATTTCGACGAGATAGAGCTTCCTAATCTTACAGTCACAGAGCCTAATCCGGCTCACCAGCTCGATTATCGTCGTTTCTCCTCCGATGAGGTCGACAGTTTCAATCGACTACAAGTAGACCTCCTTCGCCAGTATTCGCCCGGTAGAACGATTCTTCACAATTTCATGGCGAAGTTTCTAGACTTCGACCATTTCGAAGTCTCCAAATCCTTGGACGCAGCTAGTTGGGACTCCTACCCACTCGGGGCACTCACCTTACTGAATGCACCGGAGTCACATAAGGCTCGCTACCTACACACAGGCGATCCCGACTTGACTGCCTTTCATCACGATCTCTATCGAGCCTGTGGTCGAGGCCGGTCGTGGGTAATGGAACAGCAGCCTGGTCCGGTTAACTGGGCTGCCTACAATCCTGCTCCGCATCCCGGGATGGTTCGCCTGTGGACCTACGAAGCGATTGCCCATGGGGCCGAAGTCGTCAGCTATTTCTGTTGGCGGCAAGCGCCTTTCGCTCAGGAACAGATGCACTCCGGATTGAATCTCCCCAACCGGGAACCAGACATTGGTTCGTTCGAGGTTCGCCAAACGGCCAAGGAACTTGCGCAAATGGAGCTTGCCTCATCACTTCCGGGAGAGGTCGCCTTGGTGTACGACTATGAAGCGGCCTGGATGCTCGGCATTCAACCGCAGGGGGATAACTTTGATTATTTCTCGGTCGTTTTGAGCTTCTATAGAGCTCTCCGGCGATCCGGTCTTAACATCGATATTCTGCCCCAGGGCGCACCGTTAGATCCCTATAAGGTAGTGGTGATTCCATCTCTGCCAATCGTGTATCCGAAATTGGTAGAATCACTCAAACGATTCCGCGGACAGACTCTAATCGGTCCACGGACAGGGTCGAAAACGCCAAATTTCCAGATCCCGACAGAACTACCTCCGGGTCCACTCCAAGAACTGATACCCCTAAAGATCGTTCGAGCGGAGTCTTTACCCGATTTTGTTTCACTCTCCCTAGTTTGGAATTCGGCTAATTACGGATGCCATTCCTGGCTTGAACATGTGCGAACCGAAATCGCACCACTCATTCAGCTCACAGATGGACACGGAATCGCTTACCGGAACGGCAAAATCACCTATCTGGCCACGTTGCCTGAGCAACCCTTTCTGGATAAAATTGTTGAAGGTCTTCTGCGCGAGGAGGGATTGAAATTCAGCGCGGTACCGCCAGGTGTTCGCGTTCGCACGCGCGGACAACATCGGTTTTTCTTTAATTATAACTCAGAGAGCGTGACGTTGGATTTGCCGCCCGAAACAAAATTTGTGCTCGGCGCTGGTGTGATGCCGACCGCAGGCGTGACGATAGTCGAACGCCCTCAGCATTGAAGGTAGTTGACTCGGCGGCAGCCGCCTATGTGCGTCGACTTAAGGCCGACGTTTGGGTCTCTGCCCCGAAGGGGGGAGGGCGCACGTCCTCGTGCGCCGCGGATTGCGAGGACGCGATCCCTCCCCCCTTCAGCAGCTCCAACCCGCGGTGCGGGTGTTTTTCCGAGTGGGCGTCCGATCCGGCGCCTTATGGGAGCAGAGAACCAAACGTTGGGCGCAATCGCCAACTGCCCTGGCTGAGACCGCCGCGCTCCCGGATATTTCCCAACTCCTAACCTCCCAACCTCCTCCTCACAACGGCCGGAACCGCGCGGTAAAGTGTCGCAAGAACGGCGGTTCCTGAATGATTTCGACGCCGCGAAGTTCGTGTTTGCGCTCGTTCACTTCTAAGATGGCTTCGATCAAGTAGTCTATGTGGCTTTGGGTATACACGCGGCGGGGGATAGCTAACCGCAGCAGCTCCAGGCGCGCATCTCCGCCGAACATCACTGAGCCGATCTCCACCGAGCGAACACCGGCGTGTCGATAGAGTTCGATGGCGAGCGCCTGTCCGGGAAACTGGTGTTTAGGAATCTGCGGCAGCATCAGGCCGGCATCGATATAAATGGCGTGACCACCAGGGGGTTCGACAATAGGCACTCCAGCGTCCGCGATATGACGACCCAGGTATCCCGTGGACACAATGCGATATTCGAGATACTCGGGTTGCAGCACTTCTTCGAGGCCAACCGCAATTGCGTCCAAGTCTCGGCCGGCCAATCCACCGTAGGTAGGAAATCCCTCGGTTAGAATCAAGAGATTCATCTCTTGTTCGGCTAGCGCGTCATCGTTGGTGCAAAGCAAGCCCCCGATGTTTGCGAATGCGTCTTTCTTCGCGGAGAACGTGCAACCGTCCGCCAGCGAAAACATTTCACAGGCAATCTCGCGCGGTGTCTTGCCGGCATAACCTGCTTCCCGTAGTTTGATAAACCAGGCGTTTTCAGCGAAGCGACAGGCATCGAGGTAGAGTGGAATGCCATGTCTCTTCGTCACTTCGCGCGCAGCCCGGATGTTGGCCAGCGAGACCGGCTGTCCGCCACCTGAGTTGTTCGTCACCGTGATCATTACGAGCGGGATCTTCGGAGCTCCCTCGCGCACGATTAACGCTTCGAGCGCAGCGATATCGAGATTCCCCTTAAAAGGGAGACGAGCCTGAGTGTCGCTGGCTTCAGGAATAGGAAGATCGACGGCAGCCGCACCGGTGAATTCGATGTTTGCCCGCGTCGTATCGAAATGAGTGTTGTTCGGAACGATATGCCCCGGCTTGCAGAGAACAGAAAATAAAATGCGCTCCGCAGCTCGCCCCTGATGAGTCGGTATCACGTGGCGAAACGCAGTGAGCCCCTGAACAACACTCTGAAGTCGAAAAAAACTTTCGCTACCGGCATACGATTCATCGCCGCGCATTACGGCTGCCCACTGCTCGGTGGACATAGCGCTGGTGCCGGAATCGGTGAGCAGGTCGAGCAACACATCGACAGCGCGAAGCTGGAACAGGTTGTATCCAGCGCGCTGGAGCAAAAGTTCACGCTGCTCGGGTGTAGTGCGAGTGAGTGGCTCAACGCTTTTGATCCGGAACGGTTCAATGATGGTCTTCACTTTGGGAATTCTAGCCTGAAATTAGCGGCACAGGCAAAGCGTTCGCCTTGGTCCAGCGTTGGTAGGGCGAAAATTTATTTGAGCCGGGAACCCCTGAGCGGCTCACGCAAAAGCGTTCGCCCTACCGATCGTGGGCATTGGTCCAGTGTTGGTAGGGGCGAAAATTTATTTGAGCCGGAAACTCCTGAGCGGCTCACGCAAAAGCGTTCGCCCTACCGATCGTGTTCCACCAATCACCAATCACTTCTCACTAATCACGTTCTTTTGCGGCTAAAACTCTCCTTCAACGTTTTCGCTATTCTCCCGCGGAGATTTGATTCATCATTTTCGGGTTTCTTAACCGGTTAATGCAAAAGCTCCGTTATAATGCCCCTGGCACCCCACCGGCAACTTTAGTTCCACTGCCTGAGCAGGCCGGCCACAAGCCAAAGCTGCGGTTGATCGAATATGACGCTCACTCGTTCCAGGAACGAGAGATCGATGCGATTGAAGACGTTTTGGACTCTCTCCACGACTCAAAGGTGAGCTGGATCAATGTTGACGGCCTCGGGGACGTCGAGACGTTGCAAAAGCTGGGTGAACATTTCCGGATTCATCCGCTCGCGCTGGAAGATGTGTTCAATACCGGGCAACGGCCCCATATCGACGAGTATGATGACCAGCTTTTCGTCGTGTTGGAGATGGCTTATCACGCCAAGGAGGGAGAGTTAGTTTTCGAGCAGGTAAGTATTTTTTTGGGTCGTCATTATGTAATCACGATCCAGGAACATTCGGGAGACGTATTCGAACCCATTCGGAGGCGCATCCGCGAGGGACTCGGAAGCGCGCGCTTCCTGCACAGCGACTATCTGGCTTATGCCCTGATCGATGCCGTCATTGATCAATACTTCCCGTTGTCAGAAACATTGGGCGAGTCAATCGAGGACATGGAAGAAGAAGTGCTGGCAGCTCCGACCCGGGACAAGTTGCAGCAGATTCATGAATTCCGGCAGGCTCTGGCCCAGCTGCGCCGGGCCGTCTGGCCCACTCGCGAAGTCCTTGCCCGTTTGCTCAGAGACGAGACAGGTCTCATTGCCGAAAGAACGAAGCCGTTTCTTCGTGACTGCCTGGATCACGTTCTGGCAATCGCCGACCTGCTGGAAACCTATCGCGATATCACAACCAGTTTCATGGATCTATACGTCTCGAGCTTGAGCATGCGAACGAATGAAATCATGCGAGTGCTGACTATCATTTCGTCTATTTTCATCCCGCTCACTTTTATCGCCGGACTCTACGGCATGAACTTTGGCAATATGCCGGAGTTACACTGGAGCTTCGGCTACCCGCTTGTCCTTACTATCATGTTAGCTGTGGCTCTTGGCATGATCGCGTTCTTTAAGGTAAAGAAATGGTTTTGAGTCCTATTTCCTTTTTCGCCTACCAACGCTGGAACAACGCCCACGATCGGTAGGGCGAAAGCCTGATTCGGCGCAACGCCGAATCGGCTTGAGCCGCTTCTCTGCCCGAGTTCCAGCTTAGTCCATCTTCATCCCGCGCTGACAAACGGGTCGAAAGGTTAGTCCGCGCACGCTGCTCAAACCCGGCGCGAATCACACAACCAGACAAGGCAACGTTTCCACACGCGCCTTAGTTTTCGCCCTACCGATCCTGGGTTTCGATACACCGTAGCCTGATCGTCCACGCTCAGGAACCCAGCGCGTCAGATATGCCTGTTATGCGCAATCCTCGGACATTTAGTCCAACGAAGGGAATCGCATGGGCTTCGGTTACGGAGGCTGGCTTGTCCGACATAGGCCCCGCGACGTCGGAAGCATCGTCTACGTTGGCTTCTGCTTTGCCAGGTAATCGTTAACCGCTTTTTCCCAGTGCTCCCCATTACCACGATCGGTCGAACCGAGTTTCTGGACATGATCGTTTGCTTCCGGACTCAGCGCCGTTCGCTCATAAACGACGCTGACCTTTGTCTTGGCAGAATCGAGTGGCAAAAACCTGAGATCAATGACTGTGACCATGACGTCGCTGACGAAATAGACGTACTGAAAATGGCGGTCCTTCATATCAAAGGCTGTATTCACCCAGATGGATTGATGAGATCCGTGTCTGACACTGAATACCGCGCCTTCTCTATCTTTGGGAGGGTGGGGATAGATGAACTGCGGATCCCAATCTTCTCCTGCCCATGATCGTTCAGCGAGTGGCCCGAAAAGAGGAGCCGCAATTTCGTACGGAGCCTGAACCGTGAGCTCGAAGCGGTTGCGAACGTGCGCCAGTGGAACCGCACTCTCCGGAACAGATGCTGTCTGCGTTGTCTTCTTTGTCTGAGATGAGACGGGCATGATTGTGGCCGCTCCAACTAGAACTAAACCCATAAGGGCTTTCATCGGGTGGGTTCTTTGAGCTTGTGGCTGTCTTCGGCTTTCAAGGTCATCCCGTAGATGGTCTTGAACTGCTCGATTTCCTTAAGGGTTTCCCGAGAAAATGCCGGCTTCCCTTCAAAGGCGTGAAGCACAATCCCCTCCAGCAAATTGCCGAGAGACATGTCTTTGAGTTCGGCAACGGCTTTCAGCGTTTTCAATAGTCGTTTCTCTAGGCGCACTCCCGTTTGGACTCGCTCGATTTCAACAGAAGCCGGTTGGCTCCTCTCCGTCGACATTGGTACTAATGTACAATGGTAACTTCGAACGGAAAGAAAAAACCATCAGAGAGGAGTTCAGAAATTCAAAGAGTCAGAAGGGGAAGGCGGTTGCCAAAATTCTCAGACGCCATGGATTTAGGAGCTAGAAGGTGAGACCTCGCCTCCGTTTTGTTCTTAAGTTCCTGAGCGCCTCATCCTCTTCGAACTTTTTGAACTCCTGGTACTCCTGAATTTCTGAACTCCTTGACAATAGATCTGTCTTCCTTGTAGCAACGTGCATATAAGTTGGTGGTTGCCGTGCAAATCGTTGGAAATCAGTGTCTCGCTCTCTTCGGAAACTTTCTCCGCAATACTCCGCCGTTGATCACGTCTTACGGCCAAACGCTAGAATGAGTTAACTATGCCAGGCCTAAACGACTTCCTTTCGCGAATCCAGACCGATCATACGTTCTACTTGCAGGTTAAGAAGGACCCGGAGGGAGCCCTAGCGGCTTACGAACTGAGCGCTGAAGAACAGGCCGCTTTTACCGAATCTGGTCCGCAACTTTGGGCTTATCTCGGACGGCTGACAACGCGTGCCGAATCGCTCGCTCGTGATCAGGACGGAAGTATCGTCCATGATCCGAATCCGACCAATTGGAAGATTTCCCCTTTGCACACGTCAACGAATGCCATTGCGGACCTGTGCGGTTCCGCCGATTCAGATTTTAATCCTGCGACGCTGCTTAGCCGGCCTGAAGTTCAACAAACTATCGCCCTAATCCACGGCGCGAGTACGCACGCCGGTAAGGCGGCGGCGGTCTCCGCTCTAATGGAACAAATTGGATGAGGGGAATAGAGCGGACCGAGGACTCTCTGCCGTTTGACATAGCAATCGTCGGACTAGGAATCGTCGGAGTCCATCAGATTACTCGGGAGGTCGAAGAAACGATTCGCCGGTGCCGGCGAACATTTGTGGTCGATTCCGGATTTGGTGTTATCTCCTATCTTGAGAGCATCTGTGAGGAGGTGACGAGTCTTATCCCGCTTTACGAGAGGGGCAAAGAGCGGCTACCCACCTATCGCAGGATGGCGGCTGAGGTGATTAATGGTGCAATTAGCGGTTCGCCGGTCTGTTTTGCTACCTATGGGCACCCATTGGTCTATTGCTATCCTGCAGTGTTAATCCAAAGGGCGGCCAAACTCCTCAATCTCCGGGCGGAGACATTTCCGGGTATATCTTCGTTTGACACTTTGCTTGTGGACCTAGGCGTTGACTTCGCGGCCGACGGCTTGCAAATGTACGAAGCGACCGATTTAATTTTGCGGCGACGGCCGATCCAAAATGACGTCACGTGCGTGCTCTGGCAGGCTAGTGTTTTTGGCGATCCGACTTACGAGACGGACCGCCGCTCCGCTGAACACTTCTTGAGTCTACAAAACTATTTGCTCGAATTCTATCCCCCCGAGCATCCAATCACTCTGGTTTTCTCAAAAACGTTTCCATTGCTGCAGTCGATCGTCGAAACCTACCGGCTGGGAACGCTTGCGGCCGACCTGGAGCGTGGTCCGCAAGGGGGCACGCTGTACATCCCGCCGCTGCGCCGTCGAGCGATTGAAGACCACGAGCTCTTGGAGAAGCTGACCCTCCAGACCTAAAACAGCCGTCGTCACTGGTTCGAGCAGGCGGTCGGCTCGATTGGTTTCCAGATTCCAGCAGCTGAACCAGGTGGAGCTGCCGAGCACTGAACGCCGGTCTCAGAGAGCCGTCCGCACGCAGACTCATCCTTCACTTAGGAAGAAAAGAACCGAGACACGAAGCCAAACAGAAATCTCTTCAGCCGTTTATCTATTCTTCGTGGCCTAATCGTGCGGCGCTAACTCGGCTAACAACTTGTCAAAACGAGGATCCCCGCGAAGCGGATCCCAATAGGGTTCGAGTTTGAGGTGGTTGTAGAAGAGCCCGTAGGGCACTCTAGAGAGGGCATTCAATTGGTGAAAAGCGAGATCCGGTTCGTTTGTCCACGCATAGACGACCGCAAGATTCATCGCAACGCGCGGACCATCTATCGCATCCTTCGAGATCGGCAGAGCCTCTACGGCGCGTTTGCCTTCGGAGATGGCATCCTCTTTGCGTCCAATTAACGCGTCGACCACGGCCAAATTGCTAAGCAATGCCGCATTCATGGGCGAAGTCTCTACTTTCCGATTCAATAGCTGTCGCGTCTCGGCCCAACCGGGCTGTGCGCTAGGCTGTTCTCCGCTCAGTCGAGCAAGCAAAATGGAATAACAGCCGAATGGAACGGGTTTCGCACCATAAGCAAATTCATCAGCATCCTCGCCGCCGCTCATTTTCTCGAGCAGTTGTTTTGCTTGCTGCCAATCTCGATGAGTGATTGCCAACCTGACCTGTTCAGAGAACACGATTCTATCCTCTGGCATGGCCGCAGCAAGCGATTCGACCCCCGACCGGTACTCGGTATCGTCCCCTCTTCGTAGAACAGTAGTAAAATATTGCTTCTGAAGCGTCGCGAGCGGCCGATTTGGAGCAAGGCTGATCAGCTGATCCCAAGCACGTTCGGCCGCAGTAAATTGTCGGGAATAGGAGAGCGTTTCCGCCAAATCCGAAATCGGCAGTGGATTACGCGGATCGATTGCAATGGCTTCATTAAACTTCCGAATCGCCAGTTCGAATTTACCCTGGCGGCGGTCCATTAGCGCTTCCAGATAGATCACTTCAGCACTGTTTGGCAGGTCACGGCGAGCGATTTCTAGCTGAACGCGCGCGCGTTCATAGTCACGATGGCCGCGGTAAAGATGATTTGCGTAAGCTAAGTGGACCTCGGGAAGATCGGGTTGCAAACGCAAGGCATTGTTAATCGCTTCGTCTCCGAGGGCGCGCCGATCCGAAGTCGGATCGAAATCAAGGAACAGGTGGTCATGGACCAAAGCAATCGCGCTGTACGCTACGGCGAAGTTCGGATCGAGTTCCACAGCTTGCTGAAGCAGATTCAAAGCATCGCGTAGAGGCTTCTCTTTGTCTCCGGTCGCAATGATTTGAGCATGAACAATCTTCTCCTTAGCCTCAAGATACATGTCGTACGCCTTTATATTCTCGGTTGGTTTTGCTTCGATTCGCTGCTTTTCTTCGGGGGAAAGCGCAGCCGAAAGCTTGCCGGCGATAGTTTGAGCAACCTCGCTCTGAATTGTAAAGATATCAGTGAGATCCCGGTCGTAGCTGTCGGCCCAAACGGCATTGTCGCTGCGAGCGTCGACCAGTTGGGCGCTTACCCGAACTCGGTTGCCCTCGCGGCGTACCGTTCCCTCCAAGACGTTGGCTACTCCTAGAGCATAGGCGATCTGGCGCACATCGCGTTTCACGTCCGCGCGATACTGCATAACTGAGGTTCGACTAACGACCTTGAGTGCCGCAATTTTGGCCAGGTTATTGAGAATTTCGTCCTGAACGCCATCGGCGAAATAGCCGTCGTCTTTACTGGAGCTAATGCTCTCGAAAGGGAGGACCGCCACGCTCTTTGCCGAAATTTCGGCGAGGGAACTGCCTGAAATTTGTTGTAAGATTCGGCTCCCCGATGTGTAGAGCCAAGCCGACACGGCGATCACTACGGCTGCAGCGGCGAGACCGGCTCCAATGATCCAGCGACTTCGTTTCAGCGGCGCAATGAGACCCGGGTAGGCAGTTGCTTTCGGAGCGGTCTGATTCGCGCTCGTGAGGGAGTCGCCGTTAGCTAACAGTTTTTTCACCCGCTCGGTGAGCGAGTCGAGATGCTTTTCTAAGGGCGGAGAGACCGCGTCCAGCCAGTGCACTGTCTCCAGGAAATAGCTCAGACTACTCTGCGGTAGCGTGTCTTCGATGCGAAAGGGAATAACATGCAACCCTAGCGAAAATGCTTTAGCAACTTCACGTCGCACATGGCCGGAAACATTCGCGTTTTCGGAAAACACGAGCACAAACACCCGACAAGCGGTGATCCCGCGCATGATGCCCTCGGTCCAATCGGACCCAAACTCGATGTTCCGGGGAGCCATCCAGCACGGGATATCGGCAGACTCCAGGTGATGGCAAATAGCATCCGCTACTGCCTTGTCCTTGCTCGAATGGCTGATAAAGATCTGGGGCGTCATGGCAACTCTCCAGTGCGCACGGCTTTATAGATAGATGCTTTGCGGGCCAATAGCTTGCACAAAATTTGGGTTCGGAATGAGGATAGCCCCGGAAGTCTAGCGTGGGTGCCCCTGACGGCTAGGGCGGGTACCCATGACGGGTAGGGCGAAACACGCCGGCGAGCGACAGCGAGATAAGGCGTGTGAGCCAAAAACCACTCAGCTCACAGCCTGTTGGGGGCGGGGATACGAACGGCTCAAGCCGGCGCGGCTGAGACCGCTCCAGGCTTTCGCCCTACCGATCTTGGGTTTTTCGCGTGAGATCTTGCATTCGTAATATGCAGGATTACGGACAACGAGAAGCTGGGGCTGTCGATAATCTTGCTAAACGCGCTCTCCCGATGCAGAAGAATGAGCAGGCTAGTTACCCGATCGCGACAATCTTGAGAGAAAATCCCGTCCGGCACGTTGTGTGCTTAGGGAGCTGCCTGAGATGAGTACCCAAGCAGTATGTCGATCGGTGGACGAGATTCCTCTCTACCGCGAAGGTTCTTCCGAGGAGGAATCTGTCCAGCGATTTCAGGATGATCCTATCCGTTTTCATCTCCGCGCGTTTCGGCAACTAGGGCCGATCTATGCCACTTATTTTCGAAAACGCATTTGGGTGGTTTTGGCTGGCCTGGACGCTAACGATTTTGTCTGGCGCAACTGGAAGATTTGGGATTACTCGGAGGCAAACGCTCCTTTCCTGAATGAAATGGGGCCCAATCATGTCACCGCCTTGGACGGTGATGATCATCGCGATAAACGGGCGATCCTCAAACCGGCTTTCGACCAGGCGCCGGCTATGCGTTTTCTGCCTGAATTTCATCGTCTGCTGGAGGATGAGTTAACGAAGGTAAGCAACCAGCCGGTGGAACTAACCAAGTTCTGGGCAAGGGCGATTACCAAGATCAATAGCCGGACTGTCGCCCAGGCTGAGATTCCGGACGATGTCATCGAACGAATGGCGGATTGGGAATATCAGATGTTGCGCGGCCTTTTTTTGGATGACGGCAGGGCCTCCTATATAGAGAGGGAACGGTATCGGGCTTTGAAAACGGAGACTTTCGGTTGGCTCCGCAAGATTGTGGATGAGCGGTTGCGAAACCCACGTCTTCATAGCGACAATTTTGCAGCGACGCTCCGAGCCCGGGCCGTTCAAGAGGGTGGGGATCCGGACCCCGAGCGATTGGTCAACGATCTTTACCTGATTTTATTGGCTGGGACCGATAACACCTCCAGCTTGATCAACTCGGTGCTTATCCTGGTTGCAGCTTGTCCGGAATGGTTCAAAGCACTGCGAGAAGAACTCGATTCGTGGGACGGGCGCGATGTCAGGGCCTTGGCTCAGATGTCGAGATTGAAAGCGTCTATCCTGGAAACTCAGCGGGTCCGACCGGGGACCTTCACCCTGTTCAAGCGCGCGGCCGAAGATTTCGAGTTTGAGGGATACCGGGTGCCGGCAGGAACGGATGTATTGCATGTCCATACACTTGGTCACTTCCTGGAGGAAGTGTACGAAGAGCCATTCCGGTTCAAGCCCGAGCGATTCCTGGAAAACGATAAATTCGCACCTAAAACGTTCGGCTTGTTTGGCGGGGGATCGCATGTCTGTCTGGGTCGAAATCATAGCTTGCTGCAAACGCCGGTAGCGGTGGCGCAGGCGATCCGAAACTACGAGATCGAGTTCCAGGAACCGCCGGAAGAGCATGTCCGGGTCGGTTATGCCGGTTCGCGGGTTCATCAGGAGCTCTGGGTGAAGTTGGTGCCGCGTTGATTCAGTGATCAGTAATCAGTAATCAGTAATCAGTAATCAGTAATCGGTGATCGGTGATCGGTGATCGGTGATTGAGGATTGAGGATTGAGGATTTCGGAGGCGCCGTCGAACCCATCGTCGGAGGGGCGTCGCTCGCGACGCCCGGGAATAGCCCCTGATAAACAACACACGCTGGATCGCCTCTCCTCGATTCCTCGGTTCGTCCTGGGCTATTCCCTGGCGTCGCAAGCGACGCCCCTCCGACGATGGGCTTTTCCCGCCATCGCTGTAGTATTGCTAGCAATTCGGGCGACAAGAATCGAAAAACTGGCCCTAAATTCTCAAAAGCGACGTTATTCGGCTTGTTTTAACAATAACTTCGTCGTAAATACTGCTTCATTCAGTAGTATAACTACGGAATAGGGCACCCTCCCGACTGTGCCATCCCCAACAAGCCATGAAAAAGAACCTCATCTTGGCTGGCCTAGCATTGGCAGCCGTTTTGTCGCCCGCATTCAGTGAAGATACCGGTAAAAAGCTCCGCATCGTGTTTTGTCCCCCGAACATGAAGCATACCTGGAACGTTGCTGCGGCCAGGGCAGCTGAAACCGACGCAAAGAAGCTCGGTATTGAGATCGTTGTTCAGGATGGCCAAGGCAATTCGCCCAAACAATCGAGTGATCTTCGAAACGCCGTGAACCAAGGAGTGGACGGAATCGTATTGGGCGCAAATGACATTCACGCGCTAGTGCCCGCGGTGAATGACGTAATCGCTTCAGGTATCCCGATCGTGACTTTTGACCGGTACGTGGAAGGCACGACCCAGAAGGTGCCGTTCTTCGGGCTGGATAACGTCGCCGGCGGCGCTTTGCTGGCAAAGTATGTCATCGAGAAATTCCCCAACGGCGCCAAAATTTTGTTTCTAACGGGCCAACCTGGGAGTAGTCCGGCCATTGATCGAGCGAAAGGCGTTCACGACACCCTGAAAGCGGCTGGCGACAAATATCAGATCGTGGCGGAACAAACTGGGAACTGGATGCGTGACCAAGGGCTCACCATCACGCAGAACATGCTGACGTCGCTGGGTTATACTCCTGATGCGATTATCGCTTCGAACGACGACATGGCGTTAGGTGTTCTGGAGGCTCTACAGCAAGCCGGCCTTCCCCCCAACAAAGTTTTAGTGCTCGGCTGCGATTGTACTCCAGAAGCTCTGGCGAAAATCAAAGACGGGGTATTAGCCGGCTCGGTAGAATTCCCGTTAAAGCAAGTGACAATGGCTGTCGACGCCATCGTAGCGCACATCCGCGACAAGAAGCCGATTGAAGGCAAACTGTTGGATCCGGTGCTGATCGAGAAAACGAATCTTACTGCTGCAGAACGCTACGCGGAATTGCAGTAAATAAGCTAGCGAACCGGTAGAATAGGCCGGGGAGCTGATCAGCGGCCCGCGGGGGGGCGGGCCGCTCCTATCTATCGCCGCTGGAACACCGCCTGGAATCGGCGCAAGGGTTGCGAGCTTCCCGGACAACTGCTTAATATGGTCGATGCCTGTTTCTCCGCACACCTGGGTTAACTTCGCAATCGTTGCGCTAATCGTTTCCTTGGTCCCGGGTCCCGCCTTTATTGTGGTTTTATCGACCTCATTGCGACGGGGGTTTCGGGCGGCACTCCATGCCAATGCTGGTGTCGTAGCCGGTGACGCCATCTATTTTTTCTTCACCGCACTCGGCCTTGGTACGCTATTGGCCACATCGTATTGGGCGTTCACGATCGTGAAATGGTTAGGTGTCGCGTACCTGGTCTATTTAGGTTTGCGTTCGCTGCTCTTTCCGGCGAGCGAAATTGTTGGTGAGAATCGAAGTTCGGGATCCGGACGCCGGGCGTTTATGACTGCGCTTACCATTCAATTGGCGAACCCAAAATTGTTGCTCTTTCTCGCCGCGTTGGTTCCGCAGTTTATCGAGATCGGACGGCCTGTTCCGGCTCAGTTTGCTGTTCTGGGCGGAACTTTTATGCTTACCGACGCGGTAGTTTACTTGATTGTCGGGCTGTTCGCGGCGCGTGCTCGACCGCTTTTATCGAAGCCTTGGGCAGCACGCACCACCAGCCGAATCACCGGTGTGGCGATGCTTGGAGCAGCGGTTCGGATTGGCGCGGAACGGTGAGAAACGCCGACATCGCCGAGAAGCCGGCATCGCCGACATCGCCGAGAACGCCGGGAACGCCGGGAACGCTAAACGGCAGGAGGTAACTCGCGACAAGTCTAGCAAGCAAACTTGGCTCATTTACCGAAGGAAGGAAAAACCAAGAGGGAGCGTGGTAGCGCTATGAATTCGTTGCCGGCGTTCTCGGCGATGACGGCGCTTCCGGCGTTTCTCAACGACTCGCGTAGTCTTTCAACCAAACCAGCGCTGGACGCTCACTACCATCCGCCCGCAATAAATAGGTCCCAGACCTCCAGGTGTGATGCAGTCTCTTACGGAGGATTTCCTCAACTTAGATCTCTTCTTACAACGCCCCGCTAGCGAACTTGGCTATAATCCGTCCTCGGAAAAAGGGAGCGTCTGGCTTTGTTTCCTCCGCTCCCTTCTGTTTAGAATTCTTCTTTGTTTGCTTTTGGTTGGGCGTTCTTTGCGATCTTCTGTGAAGACACATGATCGACTGGAGCTTTCTCTATCTGTCAAGCGAATGGGCAATTCGGGTAGCGATGCTGTTGTATGTCCCGCAACGAAGGAGTGCTTCGGCGTCGCGCACTTGGCTGTTATTCATTTTTCTGTTGCCATGGCCGGGGCTTGCGCTTTACGCGCTCGTGGGTCGAATCCGATTGCCGGCGCTACGGCGCAACTTGCAGCTCCAGGCGTCGCGTCAAATTGAAAAGGCGCAGGCCCAGATCGGCGATCGAATAACCCTGGAACCGGATCTCCCTGCTTCGCTCCAGATCATTCCGCAGCAGGCGCGAAAACTCGGTGCCTTCGAACCCTTCGCCGGCAACGCTCTGGAATTTCTCCGTGACTATGAGGGTAGCATCGATCGGTTGATCGAGGATATCGATTCCGCGAAGCAGCACGTACACCTTCTGACCTATATATACCTGACCGATCGGACAGGCGGAAAGGTCACTGAAGCGCTCAAGAGAGCGGCTAAACGCGGCGTCGACTGCCGGGTCTTGCTCGACGCCGTCGGTTCCCGCGTCGCGCTCGAACGACTTGGGCCGGAGCTGCGAGCAGCAGGTGCAGAAGTCAGATCGATGTTACCGGTTGGATTGTTTCGCCGGAATGGCGCGCGGTTCGACCTGCGCAACCATCGGAAGGTCGTCGTGATAGATGGTCACATCGGGTACATCGGATCACAAAACATCGCTGATCCCACGTTTGTTAAGAACTATCCCAATGAAGAATTGGTAGCCCGCGTCACCGGTCCAATTGTATCCCAACTGCAGGCAGTTTTTTTGGCGGATCATTATCTGGAGACCGAGGCGGCCCTGGATCGGGCAGAACTCTTTCCAGACCTCGAACCGACCGGAAATTCGGTTGCCCAGTTGGTGCCGAGCGGACCCGGTTATGGCCAGGAAAACGGTCGAGACCTGATCATCTCGATGCTGTACGAAGCCCGGCGCCGCGTCGTAGTAGTCACTCCCTATTTCGTGCCCGATGAACCTTTTCTGCAAGCGATGTGCGCAGCCGGCCAGCGAGAAAACGTCGAAGTTCACCTGGTCGTTTCCAAACACGCCAACCAGCTGATAACCCAGTTCGCGCAACGCTCCTATTACGACGATTTGTTAGAGGCCGGGATCGAAATTCACCTCTATCGTCCGCATTTCCTTCACGCCAAACTTCTGACCATTGATGACGACGTCGCCCTGGTGGGATCGACTAACATGGATATTCGCTCGTTTGCGTTAAACGCCGAAATCAATCTGTTGATTTATGACCGCGAGGTCGTGGAATACCTCAAGACAATCCAGCAAGACTATTTCGCTAATAGCGAACAGTTAACTCTGGCAGACTGGTGTAAGCGGTCAGCGTTTGCTAAGATAGCGGAAAACACGGCGCGCCTGATGGATTCCTTCCTCTAACGCACAATGTCTACAAAGAGAGATCATGTCTTGATGAGGAACCTTGGAGCGACTCTAATTTCAGCATTGATCGGGATTACTCTCGCCGGTACTGCCAACGGCGAGGAACAATGGAAGACTTACGTGAACGGACGCTGGGGATTTTCTTTAACCTACCCGCCATCTCTCACAGCGGGACCGTTGCCAACCAATGGGGCGGGACTGGAGTTTCATTCAGCATCCGAAGAGGTATCCCTTTCTGCTCAGGGTTCCCATATCCACGAGGATATCGGCGAAACTTTAGACGGTTTTTGGCGTCATGAGCTTTCCGAGCGCGGAGAGACTGTCACGTATAAGCTGAAGAAAGATAATTACTACGTGATCTCCGGAGTTAATTCTAACGGTTACGAATTTTACCACAAAGTCTTCTTCTTTCCTGGGCGCTGGATTGAATTTGAGATCACCTATCCGCACGCCAAAAGCGCCATTTACGACCCATGGGTTGAGAGAATCGCCCGGGACTTTAATCCGTCATTGCCAGAGAGCAGAGCTTACGATCGCTAATCACAGATCAGTGATTTCTTTCAGTCATTCTGGGCCAAACAGAATGACTCGCCTTTGAAATGGTAACAATTCCCGCAATCGAACTAACAGTTGCATCTTGTTCGGAGATTGCATCTTTGCGTCAAAATGAGGCCGATGTTGATTCTCTGCCCCGAAGGGGCGCCAGGAGGTCCGGTTTCATATTTAGGTGACACTTTTGTGTCACTAATTGGGTGACACTTGGGAGGAAAGAAAGCCTCTGGGTGGTCAGAGAAAAGGTAACAGAGCCTGGAGTGCTGCTTCTGGGCTTGGAGGCTCTTGGTACGCTATCACTGGCTGGCGCGACACCACTCCAGATCAAGCTCGAAACGGAATAAATGGCTGGGACCTGCCGAAGGCGGGGGGCCGCCAGTTATGCCGATTTCGAGCTTGATCTGGAGGCGCAGCGCCCGCCAGGGATAGCGTACCAAGAGCCTCCAAGACCAGACACAGCACTCCAGGCCCTGTTACCTTTTCTCTGACCCACCACGTGGCTTTTTCGCCTTCCAAGTGTCACCCAAATTATGACACAAAGTGTCACCTCAATAGTACACAAATGTTTACAACCGAAGACCTCCTGGCACCCCTTCGGGGCAGAGAGCCAACATCGGCCTCATGTTGACGCAGGGGCTAAACGCGGGGGTCCGCCTTCGCCAAGCCTTCGGCGCGACGCTTTCGCTCGCTTCTGCGTCGCGGGGCGAAAGCGGGTGAAGGGAATCGAACCCTCGTATGTAGCTTGGGAAGCTACCGTTCTACCATTGAACTACACCCGCGGATATTAGTCGCCCAGCCGGGAACTGTTGGGACGACCGGATTCGGGGAGCGTAACGTTTTTGGATTCGGACGCAAGCCGAACCTCGCGAGGGAACGCAAGGATAATCACAATCGTAATCGTCCTCGTGCTCGTCCTCGAGATTTCACTACGCCGCGGATCGCGAGGACGCGATCCCTCCCAAACCCCTATCGAGGACGAGGACGACGACGAATCGGTCCGGCAGGAGCCGAACCCTACGGCTCGAGTTCGCTTATTCGACATTAAGGGAAGTTCAGCTTATCCTCCCGGTTCTAATGCGTTCTCAGAAAGACGGCGTCGAGCCGCTCCGCCAGCGCTTGCTCAATTTGCTGGCACACCCCAAATATCAACCGCTTAATAAAACGGATCTAGCGAAACGGCTCGATGTACCGGTCGAAGGCAGGGCAGCGTTTCGCCGTTTGCTCGTTGACCTGGAGGCGCAAGGTAAAATCACCCGCATCCGCAAGGAGCGTTATGTCCTGCCCCAGGAGGCAGACCTGGTCGTTGGCGTCTTGCAGATGAATCCGCAAGGATTCGGCTACCTCCTGAACACGACAGGGGATGGGTTAGGGGATGTCTTTGTCTCGGCCGAAAACACGAGTACGGCGATGCATCGGGACAAGGTGGTGGTGCGCCTCATTCGAGAAGAGGTGCCGCAGCTTCGGTCTGGACGTCAACGAGCCCGACGGCAAGGCAAGGTGATCAAGATCCTGGAACGTGCCAATAAACAGATTGTAGGGACGCTGCAGCAATCGAAAAAGTTTTTCTATGTGGTGCCGGATGATCCGTGTGTGATCCATGACATTTACGTTGAATTAGATCACAAACGAATGCCGCGGATGCCTCGGCTTAACGACAAAGTGGTGGTCCGCCTGGAACCATGGGAAAGCCGGCATCTTAACCCGGAAGGCGAAATCATCGAGGTTCTCGGTCCTGCCCGAGCGCCCGGTGTCGATATTCTCGGGATCATCAAGAAGTACGACCTCCCGGTCGAGTTTCCCGCAAACGTCCTGGAGCAGGCCGAAAAAATTCCGGTGACGATACCGCCGGCGGCTCTGCGACATCGGGAAGATCTGCGGTCGGTGCCGGTATTTACGATCGATCCTGAAGATGCGCGGGATTTTGATGACGCGATCCATGTACGACGGGTGGGAGACCAATGGGAGGTCGGTGTGCATATCGCGGATGTTTCGCACTATGTATCACCTGGCTCCACCCTTGACCGCGAGGCATTGAAACGCGGCAACAGCGTTTACCTGCCCGACCGGGTTTTGCCAATGTTACCTGAGCGACTGTCCAACGGCGTCTGTAGTCTCCGTCCGGACGAAGATCATCTAACGAAGAGTGTGATCGTCCGGTTCGACGAGGCGGGACAGGTAAAGAGCCATCGGTTCGCGGCCACGGTAATCCGGAGCCGCTTTCGACTAACCTATGGTGAGGCATACGAGCGGTTGAAACGACAGCCCGAAAATCAACTCGATCACTTTCTTCACCAAGCCTGGAAGATCGCCGCGAGTTTGCGGGAACGGCGATTCAAGCAAGGGGCGCTCGATCTTGATTTTCCGGAAGTCCGTGTTCGCTTGGACCAAAACGGCAGAACTATCGGTCTAATTAGAGAAGAGAACGACATCTCGCATCAATTGATTGAGGAATTCATGCTTCTGGCCAACGAGATTGTTGGCCGCGAGACCAAGAACCGCTCCATACCGAGCGTCTACCGCGTCCACGAAGATCCGGATCCGGATAAGCTGCTTGAGTTCCGCGAGCTGGCCCGTGCGCACCGGCTAACGCCGGGTGACCTTTCGCAAAGACGGGTAATGCAAAAGTTTCTGAAATCAATCGAGGGCCGGCCGGACGAAGGGTTGTTGAAGGTCAGTCTGTTGCGCAGCTTGCGCAAAGCGATCTATTCTCCCACGCCGCTCGGGCATTTCGGACTAGCAAAAGCGGACTACACGCATTTCACCAGCCCAATTCGCCGGTACGCGGATTTGATCGTTCATCGAGCATTCAACGCGTTGCTGCCGGAACCTGCGGATCGGAAAAAATTGTTAAGTTCTAACCGGCTAGAGGAGGTGTGCGAGCATATTTCAACAACGGAGCGCATCGCAGCCGACGCCGAGCGCGAAGCCGTGCGCCTGAAGAAACTGGAGTATCTGGAAAGTCTAATCGGCGGTCCACACAGGTTCCAGGCGACTGTCCTCGAAGTCCGGAACTATGGCTTGCTCGTCGAGGTGCCGGACGCGCTTATCACAGGCTTGATTCACGTCTCTTCGCTCGGAGGGGACTTCTACATCTACGACGGCGCCAAACAACAGATGTATGGGCGCCGGACGAAATTCACGCTAGGGTTGGGAGATCGCCTGGAGGTCGGGGTGGCGCGAGTGGACCGATTCAAGCAGCAAGTAGACTTTACGCTCATCCGCAAGGTGCCGCGACCAACCGAGATGGAGGCGCCGTCGAAAACCGGAGACGGGAAACGGAATGCAAGAGAGTTACGACATGAATTTGGAAAATAGCGTTCTTTTGATCGGAGCCGGCGAACCGTGAGTGGCTCGAAGTCAACCACTAACGGTCCTGCTGGCGCAATTAGCTGTTTACTGGCTGAGAAAAGTATGCGACCAAGTAGAATTCTTCCTTTGATCTTGCCGGTATAGGTAGAGAAAGGTAGACCGGATCCCCCCTCCAAGAGTCATGGACAATGTTATTGTTACGAGAGAGTTGCAGGTTGAGCGTAAGCATTTCTTCATAGAATTCAGAGAAAACGAGCGCGGTCGTTTCATGCGAATTACAGAAGAGGCGCATGGCCGGCGGAACACGATCATCATCCCCAGCACAGGTCTGGACGACTTTATGTCCGCTGCCGGAGATGTAATTCAATCCGCCGACCGCGTTCCAGCTGCTTCTTAGTCGGACTTTTCCGAACATCATAGGTCAGACCGGCGCGAGCCTGTTGCAGGATGCGCGACTTGCCTGATACGTTGCATTTTGAGCGACAAGCCCGATCCGTGTTCAAAGCGTCGGGATGAGCCATCAGGTTTCCTCGTCCACGGGGCTAGCAAAAATTGTTGCGGCTTGAGAAGAAGTTTCGGGCTGAGAATCGCTGCGGGGAGCGGAAAGTTGGCCCCAAGTTGAGATAATCCGTGGAATCCCGGTCGCTCGTTGACATGCCGGGTCGCTTCGTTAGTTTGACCGTTCTGGTGCCCAAGCGACAGGCCGGGATCTTTGCCTGTCCGCACTCACCAAATCTCCACCTATGGCTAAAAAACTGAAGAGAAAGGCGGCCAAAGCGCCGTCCCGAAAACGCGCTGCGAAGAAGGTATCCGCGACGCCAAAAAAATTACGTTATGTCTACTATTTTGGCGACGGTAAGGCCGACGGAAACGGTTCGATGAAACCGCTGTTGGGCGGCAAAGGCGCGAATCTCGCGGAGATGACGCGAATCGGGTTGCCGGTTCCTCCAGGGTTCACCATTACGACCGAGGTTTGCACGTATTTTTACGACAACAAAAAGCACTATCCCCCTGAACTTGAGGCGCAGGTGGAAACGGCTTTGGCAAAGATCGAGAAATCGGTCGGCAAGAAGCTGGGAGATCGTTCCAACCCACTCCTGCTCTCAGTTCGTTCCGGCGCGCGCGATTCAATGCCCGGGATGATGGACACGATTCTGAATCTCGGAATGAATGATGAGGTGGTCGAGATCGTGGCAGAGAAGAGCGGCAATCCCCGTTTTGCCTGGGACTCGTATCGCCGATTTCTGCAGATGTACGGCGATGTCGTGATGGGTGTGCAAACGCGGGAAGGAGAGGATCACGAACCTTTTGAAACGGTGATCGAGGAAGTGAAGCATGCGGCCCAGGTCGAGAAAGATAACGAGCTTTCTCCCGAACATCTGAAGACGCTGGTCGAAAAGTTCAAACAATTGATCAAAGAACGGACCGGAAAGACTTTTCCGCAAGACCCGCGACAACAGTTATGGGGCTCTATTGGGGCGGTTTTCGGTTCCTGGAACAACGACCGCGCGATCGTTTATCGACGCAAATACGGTATTCCACACGAATGGGGGACGGCGGTGAACGTGCAGACCATGGTCTTCGGTAATCGTGGTGACACGAGTGCTACCGGCGTTGCCTTCACGCGCGATCCAGCGACCGGCGAGAAGGTTTTTTATGGCGAGTATCTCATCAATGCGCAAGGTGAAGATGTGGTTGCTGGTGTGCGTACACCTCATCCGGTGGCGCAGTTGGCGCAGGAGATGCCGGCAGCTCACAAGGAACTGATGAAAGTTCGGTCCCTGCTAGAGAAGCATTTTCGCGACATGCAGGACCTGGAATTTACGGTAGAAGACAATAAACTCTACATCCTCCAGACCAGAAACGGCAAACGGACGGGCTTGGCCGCGGTTCGAATCGCGACCGATATGGTCACCGAGAAGTTAATTACCAAGGAAGAGGCAATCCGGCGGATTCCGGCGGATTCGCTTGGGCACTTGCTCGCACCAATTTTTGATCAAGCGAGTGTTCGCAACGCTCACAAGATCGCGACGGGATTAGCAGCTGGTCCAGGGGCAGCCAGCGGTCGCCTCGTTTTCAATGCCAAAGACGCGGTGGATCTGGCGCATAAGGGAGAGCGGGTGATCCTCGCTCGAATCGAAACCTCTCCGGAAGATTTGCGGGGAATGATCGCCGCCGAAGGGATTCTGACCGCGCGGGGTGGTGTCTCCTCACATGCAGCTCTGGTTGCTCGGCAGATGGGCAAAGTCTGCGTCTGCGGCGCTTCGGCGCTAAAGATCGATTACGCCGCCCAGACGTTGTCGGCTGGAACCACCACGCTCAAGCAAGGTGATTATATCTCAATTGATGGTACGGCGGGCGAAGTGTACGCGGGCGAAGTGAAAACGGCTGCCTCCGAGGTTGTGCAGGTCTTAGTCGAAAAGAAACTCAACCCGAAGAAAAGCCGGACCTATCAGGAATTCGCTTCACTGATGAGTTGGGCGGACAAGGCGCGCAAGCTTGATGTGCGAACGAATGCTGATTCTCCGGACCAGGTAGCAACTGCCATCTCCTTTGGAGCAAAGGGTATCGGTCTTTGCCGCACGGAACATATGTTTTTCGAGGGTGATCGAATCGACGCAATGCGCCAGATGATCCTCGCCCAAACGCTGCCTGAGCGGAAAGCGGCCTTAGCAAAACTATTGCCTTATCAGCGGGGCGATTTCGCCGGAATTTTCCGGGAGCTAAAAGGGTTACCGGCTACGATTCGTTTCCTCGATCCGCCGCTCCACGAATTCTTGCCGCACACTGAGGCACAGCAAAAGGATCTCGCGGCGAAGTTGAATGTGCCGCTCGAGCACATTGCCCGCCGGGTGGAGGAATTGCATGAGTTCAATCCGATGCTTGGTCATCGCGGTTGTCGGCTCGGGATCTCGTTCCCGGAAGTTACGGAAATGCAGGCTCGCGCCATCTTCGAGGCAGCAGCTGAAGTGCAGAAGAGTGGTATCAAAGTTAATCCGGAGGTCATGATCCCGCTGGTTGGTTTCCCCAAGGAGTTGAAGCTGCAGATCGATATCGTGCACCGCGTCGCGAAAGAAGTAGCCAAAGAGCATAAGGTTAAATTCAACTATCTCGTTGGCACGATGCTGGAGATTCCGCGCGCCGCTTTGGTAGCGGATGAAATTGCCAAAGACGCTCAGTTTTTTAGCTTTGGAACGAACGACCTAACTCAAACCACGTTGGGCATGAGCCGCGATGATTCCGGAAGCTTCCTGCCTCATTACCAGGAATTAGAAATCGTAAAGAATAACCCATTCGCCACGATCGATCAGCAAGGAGTCGGCAAGCTGATGGAGATTGCGCGTGACCAGGCGCACAAGAGCCGTCCTAACATCAAGCTCGGCATTTGCGGTGAGCACGGGGGCGATCCGGAGAGCGTTAAGTTTTGTCATCGGATCGGATTGGACTATGTCAGTTGTAGTCCATTCCGAGTGCCGATTGCTAAGTTAGCCGCTGCTCAAGCCGCGCTAGCCGACTGATGCGCCAGGACACTAAATAACGTCGAGGGCCTCGTCTCGCGAGGCCTTTCGATTCGCGAAGTTTCTTCGTGTTCAAATGGCGATGACCGATAGCAAATAGCCAATAGCAAACTTGGCTATCTGCTATTTGTCATGGCCATTCGGCGATAGCGAATGGCCCCTCAGTCGCCGCCCCGGTGAATGATGTCGTGATCGAGAGCGCTCTCTAGATGAGTGGTGACCTTGGCGCCGGAAGGAATATTGGTCTCGAGAGTCTCTTCAATCTCCGTCGCGACACGGTGCGCGTCACTGAGCAATACACCGGCCGGGAAAACGAGATGGAACTCGACCCAGTTAGTGTCTCCGAGGTTGCGGTGGCGCAGGTTGTGATAGGAAACCCCGCGCTGGCTGGTTTCGCGATCCAGCAGTTCGACGATGTTTTGCTGGATGGCAGGATCCGCTGCGTCCATCAAGCCGGAAAACCCGGAGCGAACCAGCCGGATTCCGGTGATCAGGATGTTGGTCGCGATCAAAATACCGATTACCGGATCGATCGGAGCCCAATGGAAGAACCAAGTTAATAGGAGGCTGATAAGAACGGCAGCGCTCGTCCAGCAATCGGTCAACGTATGTTTGCCGTTGGCCTCCACCAGAAATGAATGATACTTGCGGCCAGTTCGAATGAGATAAAAGCCCAAAGCCCCGTTTACGCAGGCGGCAGCAATCGTTAAAACGATTCCAAGAGTCAGGTTCTGCAATGGTTCCGGATAGAAAAGTTTCTTTCCGGAGTGGAAATAGATAAAAAACGCGGCCAGCAGAATCAAAGAGCCTTCCACTCCGGCCGAAAAGAAACCGATTTTCGCGTGACCGTAACGATGCGTTGCGTCCGCCGGCTTAGTGGAGAGCCGGAGGCTGTAGGTGGCGAACAGGACGGCGATCACATGCACGATCGATTCGGCAGCATCACTCAGGATCGCGGCAGAGCCCGTGATGAAATACCCGCCCATCTTGAGGAAGACCATCCCGAGAGCGACGCCCATTGACCATGACATCGCTCGCCACAACAGCGCTTCTCGCCCGGTTCGGGGATGTCCATCAATTCTCTCCATCGCCGCTCTTTTTCGGACGTTTCATCCTGATGTGAATCTGCCGCGACAACAGCCAACGCACACCGAACATATCGACCGTTGCTCGCCAGGCGCGATTGCCAAAGCTGTATTTGCTCGAGCCATATTGTCGGGCGCGGTGGTGGACGGGTACCTCAACGATCCGATAACCGGCGCCTTTGATCAGGGCCGGAATAAAGCGATGCATACCGTAAAACGGGATCAGAGCTTCGCGGCATTCACGACGCATTGCTTTCAATGTGCAACCCGTGTCTCTAATGCCATCCTTGGTAAATCGGCTCCGCACAGCATTTGCAATACTGCTCTGGAAGCGTTTAAACCAAGTATCCTTGCGCTTCGCCCGGAAGCCGCAGACAAGATCTGCGCCCTTTTCCAATTCGGCCAGCAACAGCGGAATATCGTTGGGGTCATTCTGCAAATCGCTGTCGATTAACACCAGGATTTCTCCACGCGCGGCGCGCAGCCCCGCATAAATTGCGGCGCTCTGACCAGTGTTTTTTGTGAACTCAAGGATGCGAACGCGAGATCCGAGGTCGATCTTTTCGAGCGAGTTATCGGTGGATCCATCGTCCACAAAAACAAGCTCGTGGTCATAATCCGTCATTACTTTGGCCAACTCGGTTTGAAGCTGAAACAGACTTTGAGCCTCGTTGTAGATTGGGATAACGATGGAAATGTGCGGATCGGCGTTCACAAAGGTAGCGTCTGGTACTGATAGCAGGCAAACACGCGAATTTCGCGCAAAGGCAACTCTCGTCGCTCCAGTTGAAACACCGCAACTAGCTCCCAGCGAGTAAATGAGTTTTGGAGCGCCTGCGGCGGAGAGCCGTCCCCGTGATCGGTTATATACAGGGCGGTCCGGTTGATAAACGGATTGACGCCATTCTGTTCAGTGAAATATGAACTCGGGTTAGTCTTGTCAGTTGGCTCGATGAATTCGTCGTACCGAGGCCAAAATGAAAACTCATTTTGGATATCCTGCGATTCCGGAATGTAGACTGGAGGATGTCCGGGATCTTCGATCCGTGGGTCTTTCAGATAGAAGGATAGCATCGAGGCGGTCTGATACTTATTACCTATCAAGAAAACTGGCTCTCCTAGCTTTCGCTCAAACTCGCTTCGAAACTTTTCAATCTGCTCAGCCAAGGTTTGCCATCCTCGCAGTCTGGACGAGGGATCGATGCGGTAAGGAATCCTCAGACCAGCGACGCGCAACAGGTCGAGATCCAGAGCGATGACAGTCATGAACGCAGCGGTCACCAGGCCGGCCACGCAAAGCACAGTGACGGCGCGATTTTCTCGGGCCGAGTTGAGCCACCAGGAAGTCGTGAGGATTCCCAAGCTGACAAAGGCCTGAGCTGTCCAATTCGGCTCTCCCGGCTGCTTCAGAGCAAGAATCAAATAGGTAATGAGCACCGGCCAACTGAAGGCGAGCAGAAAACAGACTTTGGTGTTTTGAAACGCTTTTCGAATCGAGCCGAATAGGGCCATCAGAAACGCGATAAAGATAAGCGGCGAGTAAACGCCTAATTGGCCTCCGAGAAACCGCGCGAAACTCGCAAGATTCACTGCGAACGGTTTCTGCAAGCCTCCGCGGAGAGAGAGATGGGCGAGGGTGATCCATTCATGCTGCTGATTCCAGATGATTGGTGGCAGAAGGAAAGGCAGGAAGCCAAGCAAGAGTAAGTAGAATCCCGGGCGGACAAGTTCCCGACGATGTTTTGGCACCATCAGGAGGAACAGAAAAACGGATAATAGCTGGAATGCGTTGGTGTATTTTGAAATGAAGCCCAGACCGATGAGCACGCCGGTTACAAGCCAAAGCCACAATCCGGCCGGACTTCGCTCTAGCGCGAGCCAGAACGTGTAGATCGCGGCAGCCCAAAAGAATATCGAAAGGGGATCGATAGTCATCACAATCGCCCCAACATTAAAGATCGGAAGAACGTTCAGACCGATGACTGTCCAAAAGGCGACTTTTTCCCGATAGAGGTGGCGGGCAAGAAAATAAAGAATCAACGAAGTACCCAGCCCGAGCAACGGGCTGAGAAAGCGAACGCCGAGCTCGGTGCGACCGAAAATCGAAGTGCTGGCGAGGATGGCCATCGCGACTCCTGGTCCTTTGCTGTAATAGCAAATGTCGGGATGTTGAGACCAAAGATAATAATACGCCTCATCCGGAGCGAGCTCATAATGCGTGGCGAGAAAAAGGCGCACCGCTGTGAGCGCCAATAGAAAGACTAGAAGCAGCCAGAAGCGAGCGGTCATGAAGCCACCAAATGCGGGTGATTTGCGTACAGACGGGGAAACCAACGAGCAGTCACCTTCCGGTAAAGAAAGCTAAGCAACACAAAGAAAGTGAGCGCGAAACCAATACCGAGCACGGCGGACACGATAACGTCGGTAGGCCAGTGCGACCCGCAATATATACGCGAGTATGAGATCAACGCGGCCGGAATAACGTAGAGAGCGCCCCACCAACGAAAGAAAATAATGGCGAGCGTCGCGATGACCGTGTTGTTCATAGTGTGGCCAGACGGGAACGACCGGCCGACCTGAATCCTCCCCACGGGTGTAGGCGAGAGATGGACGCTGACAGGTTGGAAGAGACCGATAAACACTGGGTGGGTTTTCTGCAGCGTAACTTCTCGTACATCAGCCAGCGCTTGAATCGGCCTCGGGCGGTTGACGGCAATTTTCGTGACCTGAGTGACAATCCCGTCAGTGAACCCAATCGTGATCAGGGTAACGATCAAAAAACTTCGCCACCGAAATCCACCTCGCCAAAACAAAAGCGCCGCGCAAATAAAAAGGATGGGTCGCCAAAGATCAAAGTTTGAGCAGATGGCCATAAGCCGATCCAGCACCGGGTTGGTCCATTGTTTGTTGATAAGAAACAGCAGTAGGGTATCCATTCCGGTTCGATTCGGCTGCGTAAGCTAAGGATTCGATTCCCATGAAACAAGTAAAGAAATTGATCGGTGCGATTGCGCTCGTTTTGCTGCTGCTTCCTCCGGCAGGATTGGCGCAAGAACCAAACGCTGCCGCGATCCTGGACGGAGTGCGACTGGCCAAAGTGGACCGAGAGCTCAAAGGACAGTTGCGTAAAGAGGACGGGACTATCATTCCATTTGGGCTGAGCCTGAGCGGGTCACAAGTAATTTATCGGTTCAATAGTCCAGACGAAACTCTGCGAGTCGAGCTGAGAGATTCCGCCTCGACGTTGAATCAAGATGCAGGCGGCAAGAGCCATTTGGTGGCCGGCAATCAGCTCACCGAAAAAGTACGCGGAACGGATCTCTCGTATGAAGATCTATCGCTACACTTCTTGTACTGGGCGAACCCAAAAATAGAAGGAGAACAGTCAGTCAAAGGTTTCTCTTGTTGGATTATCCTGGTCCAGCATCTTGGCCGCGACAGCAATTATGCGTCCGTTCGGATGTGGATCATGAAAGAGGGAAGTAGCCTACTTCGAGCTGAGGCATTCAACGCCAAAGGGAAGTTAGAAAAACGATTTGAAGTGATTTCGGGACAGAAGGTCGAAGACAAATGGATTCCGAAACAGGTGCGGGTTCAGGTGTATAACCCGGAGACCGGTAAGCAAGAGTCTCGTACTTATCTAGAAATCAACGGGTAGGCGGGGCGCTTCATAACATGTACAGATTTTGTTTGTTCATCCGCTGCACATTGTTATAATATGCCGGCCGGTAGGTTGCTGGCCGCGACCGGCTCAGCGTTTGTATCTCTTTGACATGGCCCATCTTACCAATTAAGATCCCGAAAGTTTTGCATATGAGAAATAGAGGCCTCTGCTTCGGGAGTATGCTAGTGGGCTTAGTTCTTGTAAGCGGAACTGGAGCTTACGGCCAAACGGATGTAGAGAACGCGGCTAGTTTTACTGAACACGCGATGAGGCTGCGTGCCGAAGTGCTTTTCAAAGTGCAGCCGGATACAACGCGTCAACGATTGATCGTTCTGGAGGGTAGATACTCTTGGCGCAGCAACATCATTACGACGGTGTTCTGGGTAGGCGAAATGGCCAGCGGGAACAATCCTGTTCCAAATGAAGCGAGTGCGTGGGATCTGAATTGGTCACATAATTATGGCGGCCTCGATGTACCAGATTCGGGTAACCGCCGCGGATTTTTGCCGGCTACTTTTGTGCCTCGGCAAAACCCGTTTTATGTCGCCTTACCTTATAACGACGTTGCCAATGGAAGGACGAAGCCTGAGGCCGCCCAAGTGATTCCGTGGTTCAAGGACACGTTTCTTAGATCGGGCCAAACCGTTTTGAAGGGTCGATGGATCGCGATTCGCAAGGGCGGGCGCACCTGTTATGCGCAGTGGGAAGATGTAGGTCCCTTTCAAACGGACAATTGGGAATATGTATTTGGCAACGAGCGGCCGCGACCCAATCTAAATGGCGGCGCCGGATTGGATGTATCTCCAGGCGTACGGGATTATCTACGGCTTAGCCCGACGGACGTCACTGATTGGAAATTTGTTGAGGAGGTGGAAGTACCGCCAGGTCCTTGGACCTTATACGGCGACAACAACACCTTTGTAATCGATCGTCGCAAGCGCGAAGAAGAAATCGCGAAGAAGCAGTAGCGAGCGACGTCGATGGATCAATCCAAGGCCGGTAGGGCGAAAGCCTGAGGCGGTATCAGCCGCGTCGGCTTGAGCCGTTTCTGCCCAAATCACGGCTCTACCCCTCGTCATCTCATGCTAACAAATGGGACGAGTAAGTTTGATGGTGCGCGCGGCTCAAACCCGGCGCGAGCCGAACAAGCAGATTTTGCATCGTTTCCAACGCGCCGAGGTTTTCGCCCTACCTGCGCGGGGTTATGGTTCAGCCTTGGATTGATCCATTGTTTGGCGCCTACGCATCCCTCAGAAATGAACGGTGTCTCCTTCGTCCCAGGTCCTCTCATAACCGCCCTCGGGACCGGAGAAAGTAATATGAAGTTTTTTCTCTTCTCCCTTAAAGGGATCAAAGCCAAACGTTTCGTTTGACACTTCCATCCTGCCGCCGCGCCAAGCATATTGCCGAACGATGCGTGTCACGTTGATGAAGTGACCGTGTACTCCATACAATGCGCGGGCAATCCCGACGCGTACCGCACCAGGCGGCGGGCCATAGCCTTGAGCTTGCACGGCACAAGGCGCCGCCGTCGCGATGGCCAAGAATGCTACTGTGAGTAGCCAAATGTTTTTGGTGTGCATAGGATAGTATTGGATTGTAAACGGAAACTCAGACGAGATAGCCGAGTTGCGCTATCAATTGGTTCCGGACAATTTACTGTCAACGCCAAAATAGAGACTTCTTCTTGGCCAGGAATGACATCTGTCTCATCAAGGTCCGTTTGCTCGATGCAGCAAGTTAGGACGCTGCGGAGAGGACTGCTGCCCAGTTCTCCCGGTTTGGCGCGTTAGCGCCAGAGCTCGTTCCGCGCTTCACCGGTTAACGCTTCGAGCTGTGCAACACCGCCGATTTTTGGCGACATCCGAAGCGGCGCGCCGATATACTCCCGACCTCATGACTTGTGTTGCTGTTTTCCACGAAGGTACTCGTGGTCGCGGTGTTTTGGCCGGGGCCAATTCGGATCAGGACAGGCGTCTCAGTCGCTGGTGGTTTGCCATCGCATTCTTGTCGATATGGCTTCTTCATCCTGCGTTGCTTCAAGCTCAGTCGCATGCCGTACAGGCAAACCCCAAAATCATGGAGGTTTTGAATACGGCTCCGCTGGATATTAAGGATGAAGATACCCAGCTCATTAAATTAAAGAAAATGCGGTTTAATGCGGCCATCGCGGAGGCGAAAGAACGATACAACCTGTTCAAGAAAGGCCAGACTAAGTTCACTGATCTTGTTGACGTGGGGCAACGGGTTCTTACGGCCCAAGCGGATCTCGCCCAAAGTCCGGAGGAGAGAGCGCAGGTGCTGGATAAACAGCTGCAAATTCTCGCCGAAGCGGAGGACAATCTTGACAAGCAAATTAAGGATGGAAAAGGGTTGGCCGCGGACCTTGATCGCCTTCGTTACGAACGTTTCGGGGTTGAAATCGATCTGGAGATTTTACGGAAAGGAATGGCTCAATGATGCCGAAAGAACCATTTACCAACCAAGGGCGGCCCACTGGACAGTTTCCTATTGACTTTAGAGATAGTGGTTCGCACGGTGGGCCAGTTAGGTCGCCGCCGAAGAGTGGCATTTTCTATGAGAAATTACCCATCATTTCTAGCTGCCGTTTTTTGCTGTTGGCTCTCGAGCGATGCTTACGCTCAGGAACCTGGCGGAGTCCTTAAGAAGGCAAAGGATTCCGGTTCGATTTCGCTCGGTTATCGGGAATCTTCGGTTCCGTTCTCCTATTACGACGATAACAACAAAGTCGTCGGATATTCTCAGGAACTTGCTGCCATTGTAATCGAAGCCGTCAAAAAGAAGCTTAGCCTCCCAAATCTTCAAGTAAAAATGGTCCCGGTGACTTCCGGTAACCGTATTCCTTTGGTGCAGAATGGGACGGTCGATATTGAAGCGGGCTCGACCACGAACAATCTGGATCGGGAAAAACAGGTCAGTTTTTCCGATTCGATCTTCATCATCGGAACGCGTCTCTTGGTAAAGAAGGGTTCCGGGATCAAAGATTTTCCGGACCTGAAAGGGAAGACCGTCGTCACGACGGCTGGCACCACGTCCGAAGTTCTGCTGCGGGCGCTGAACGAAAAGAGCGGCATGGGGATGGACATAATCAGCGCGAAAGATCACGCCGAGTCATTTCTAATCCTTCGAAGCGATCGGGCGGTGGCGTTTATGATGGACGACGCACTGCTAGCCGGTGAGCGGGCCAAAGCGCGCAACCCAGACGATTGGGAAATTGTCGGAACGCCCCAATCAAAAGAAGCGTACGGAATGATGCTGCCGAAAGGTGACACTGAGTTTAAGAAGGTCGTGGATGACGCAATCGCCCAGGCAGAAACATCGGGGACGGCGGAAAAACTCTATCAAAAGTGGTTTTTGTCGCCCATCCCGCCCAAAAGTCTGAACCTGAATCTGCCTTTAAGCGAGGACTTGAAGGCATTATTCAAAAGCCCAAACGATAAGCCGTTTCAATAGGAACGCATGATGGGCAAGCTTTGGAAATTCGCGGATTGAAAGAGCGAGCAGACCTTCAGCGACATTCGTGATCCTATGAGTTTTGTCGTTGCTGCCCTCGACTTCGGTGTTTTCCTTTCGCCTAGTCCAGAAGCCGGTCAGAATTATCTAACCTACCTTTTGGGCGGTGCCGCTTGGACTGTGGTTCTTTCGGTCCTGAGCTGGGTGATTGCCTTTGCCGTGGGCTCGGTGGTGGGAGTGCTGCGAACGTTGCCGAGCCCAATCCTCTCCAAGATCGGCGCTTGGTATGTGGAAATTTTCCGAAATATTCCGCTGCTAGTGCAGCTGTTCATTTGGTTTAATGTCGTGCCAGAGTTGCTGCCTGTTTTTGGTCCGTGGTTCAAGCATCTGCCGTCTTTCTGGCAACAGTTTACCAGTGGAACGCTCTGCCTTGGCCTATTTACAGCGGCAAGAATTGCTGAACAGGTCCGGTCTGGATTGGGATCGCTCGGAAAGGGTCAATACGGGGCTGGCCTGGCCTTGGGATTGAATATCAAGCAGGTCTACGGCTTGGTTCTGCTCCCTGTTGCCTACCGAATCATTATCCCCACACTAACCTCGGAGTTCTTGAATTTAATTAAGAACTCCGCAGTTGCGTCGACCGTCGGATTTGTTGAACTCGCCAGACGCAGCGAGACCATGGCCGAACTGAAGTCTACGGTGTTTGAAGCGCTCCTCGCGGGAACAGTGCTCTATGGTGTGATTAACCTGATTGTCCTTTTCTTTTCTCGCTCTTTAGAGCGATCAACCAAATTGCCCGGTTTGGTAGGAGCGCAAAAGTAGATGTATACGTTCGATTGGAGCTCTATCCCAGGTTCATTGCCCTATCTCTGGCAGGGGATGGTTATCACCCTGGAAATCACGTTGGTAGCAATCGTCGTGGGTATATTACTGGGTACGGTGATTGCGGTGGTCCGGTTATCCAAGAACTCGATATTATCTGCGATTGCGGCCGCCTATGTGACGTTATTCCGATCGATCCCATTGGTGATGGTATTGCTTTGGTTCCAGCTCGCTTTGGTCCCGCCCGTAGTGCGCTGGCTGTTCCCGAAGGGGAATTTCGATCTCAATCTCATTATCGCGTTTACGGCATTCGCCTTTTTTGAAGCTTCCTATTACGCGGAAATCATCCGCGCCGGAATCCAAAGTATATCAAAGGGCCAAGTAATGGCGGCCCAGGCCCTCGGAATGAGTGATGGTGCCGTTATGCGGTTGGTGATCCTGCCGCAAGCGTTTCGGCGGATGATTCCTCTTTTGCTGACTCAGGCGATCATTCTCTTCCAAGACAGCTCGCTGGTCTATGTCATCGGCTTGGCCGACTTTTTTGGAGTGGCCAAGAACCGAGCGGACTCTACCGGGGACGAAGTGGAATTCATTCTTTTTGCCGGAGCCGTCTACTTAGTTCTTTGTTTGACGATGTCGACGATAGTTCGTCAAATGCAAAAGAGGATCACAGTATGATTTCAATTCGTGACATCTCGAAATGGTACGGTGCATTCCATGTGCTAGATGGCTGCTCGACCGAGGTCCAGAAAGGGGAGGTTGTAGTAGTCTGCGGGCCTTCCGGTTCGGGGAAATCAACTTTGATTAAATGTGTGAACGGACTCGAGCCATTCCAGAAAGGGGAGATACTTATCGAGGGCACCTCTGTTGGCGCTAAGAAAACAAACCTTCCCAAGCTGCGGGCGCGGGTCGGCATGGTGTTCCAGCACTTTGAACTTTTCCCGCACCTCAGCGTGTTGCAAAATCTTACGATAGCCCAGTGTCGAGTCTTGAGGCGCGGTGCTGCCGAGGCTCAAGAAAAGGCCTTTCGTCTGCTCGATCTCGTCGGTTTGAGAACTCAGGCTCCAAAATTTCCGGCTCAGCTCTCCGGGGGGCAACAACAGCGCGTCGCGATCGCCCGGGCGCTCGCTATGGATCCGATTGCGATGCTCTTTGACGAACCGACCTCCGCTTTGGATCCCGAGATGATCAATGAGGTCCTGGATGTGATGGTTAAACTCGCACAGGAAGGAATGACCATGATGGTTGTCACGCACGAAATGGGATTCGCGAAAAAAGTCGCCGATCGCGTGATTTTTATGGATCAGGGGCAAATCGTCGAAGATCGGCCGAAAATCGATTTCTTTACCAGCCCAAACACCGATCGCGCTCAACTGTTTTTGTCTAAGATCCTTTCACACTAAGCCGGGCTATCTTTGGGTGAATGCTGGGGACGAGTTTCGATCTCGGGGCGCCGAGCCCAGATTTCCCTGTGCTTTGGCGACGCATCGGCTAATGGCCGGTTGATGGGTTCAGCAGTGCTTTCGCCCGATTCAAGGCTGCATCGAAATGGGCGCAGAGATTTTCGCGGCCGATCACGTCGATAAAGCCCGCCTTTCGCAGCATTTCCAGAGGCTGTCGATGCAAACCGCTCAGAATCACTGTTGAACCGTGATGCTTGAATCGCTCAATGATGCTCTCCAATGCATTGAGCGCGGTTGCGTCCATGGCCGTCACCAGATGCAAGCGGAGGATCAACACGCGGGGCAATTGATCAACTCTCTCTAAGGCATCGCTCATTTTTTCGGCAGCCCCGAAAAGAAACGGACCGAAGATGCGATAGACGAGAACATTTTCCGGAATGTCCTTTCCCTGGGCAAGTTGCTCTGGCGATTCCAGCACGTCATCGCCGGTCACTTGCGATACTTCGGTAGTCTCCGAAACCCGCTTGATGAAAAGAATCGCTGCCAGCACCATTCCAAGTTCGACTGCGATCACCAAATCGAAAATCACAGTGAGCGCGAAAGTCGCGATCAGGACGATAGCATCGCTGCGAGGCATTACTCTGATACGGGTGAGCTCGTGCCATTCACCCATTCGAAGTGCAACCATGAACAGCACGGCGGACATCGCGGAGATCGGCACGTTGCCGGCCCATCCAGCAAAGGCCAATACAATCGCCAAGAGCGTCAGACTGTGAACTATTCCGGCCACGGGAGATTTGGCGCCGTTGTTGATGTTAGCTGAAGTCCGCGCGATGGCTCCGGTCGCCGGTAGTCCGCCGAAGAAGGGACAGACCAGGTTGGCAATACCTTGAGCGATGAGCTCGGTATTACTGTCGTGCCGATCATTGGCGAGTCCGTCGGCAACTACGGCAGAGAGGAGCGACTCAATTGCGCCAAGAAGAGCGATTGCAGTAGCCGGCTGCAAGAGATCGCGAATCTGCGTCCAATCAATGACTGGCCAGCGAAAAGGCGGAAATCCTTGGGGAATCGCATGCGCGCCAAACTTAGAAGCGAGTGTGGCAATCCCAAAGCGGTCGTGATCCAAAAGTGCAAGTGGGTAGAGCAGGATTGTGGCAGCGAGCATCGCAACAATCGATCCAGGGATTCGCTTGAACCCCAATCGCGGCCAGAAACAGATGACGGCGACCACGAAGAGGGCGAGGAGCAAGCTCGCCAGATTGCTATGCGAAAGATTCTCAGCCAGCCATTGTACTTTCGCCAGGAAATCACGCGGCGGCGGACCTGCGTTGTGAATTCCAAGTAAGTCCGGCGCGCCAGTTGCCATGATCGAGACAGCAATGCCCGTAGTGAACCCGCTGGTAACTGGCCATGGAATGAACTTGATTAGCGTGCCAAACCGAGCCAGTCCCATGACTATCTGGATCATTCCGGCCATGATAGTCGCGGCTATCAAACCGGCGTATCCATGTTTCTCGATGATCAACAGGATCACTGGTACGAATGCTGCCGTCGGACCACCGATTTGCACACGACTGCCGCCTAGCGCCGAAATAAGAAAACCCGCAATGATAGCAGTGAATAGTCCAAGTGCGGGGGCTGGATACGGCACGGTGGTGTTGGCGGGTATACTTGCGATGCCCAGAGCCAAGGCGAGGGGCAGCGCAATCAGCCCAACGGTGACGCCCGCCGCCGAGTCTGCGGCAAAATCGTTGACGCCATAAGGCTGGAGAAAAAGGGAGAAAGCCCGCGGACGGAATATAGAGCGAATTGGTTTGCGCAACGGCGTGCTCATCAAATTGTCTCAACTAGTGCACCGGAACGCGATGCGGACATGCCTGTCTCCTTGGACCAAGCGGGCTCATTCGGCTCAACACCGATTCGCGAAAAATTGGGCTGGAGACTTCGATCTATGACTGAAGACACATCCCGAACAGAATTCCTGGCTCCCCTCGACGCGTAGAGAACGTGATGAACCGATGACTTTCAAGCGTTTCTTTGTTAAGAGTTGGACGATTCGAACGGGTGCCAAAGCAATTTTTGGTAGCATACCTAGAGACAATCGGATCTTGACCTCGCTTGGGGATGATCCATAATCAACGGCGCTTGTCCGGACCCCTTTAAATGAGTTCGGTGGACCGCTAGAGTGCTGCGTCCCGCGGTGGCGCTTAGACGGCAAGCATGACCCTTCCCCAGAACTAATATGGCAACTTCTGCTAGTGCTGTTTCCACCGAGTCTGCTGGCCAGCTAAGCGCTCGGCATCGGATGGTTATCGTAGCTTCATCCCTCGGGACCGTTTTCGAGTGGTACGATTTTTATTTGTACGCCACTCTAACGCTGTTCTTCAGCAGTTTGTTTTTTCCGTCGAATAACCCGGTTGCTTCTAATCTGGCAGCTCTGGCGACGTTCGGCGCTGGATTCGGAGTTCGACCTTTCGGGGCCATCTTCTTTGGCCGAATCGGGGATATCGTTGGCCGGAAATACACATTTCTTATCACGATTGTTGTCATGGGCTTAGCGACCGCACTGGTCGGTATCTTACCGGTATATGCCCAGATTGGAATTTGGGCGCCCATTCTCCTCGTGCTGCTCAGGTTGGCTCAAGGTCTCGCTTTGGGTGGTGAGTACGGGGGTGCTGCTACCTACGTTGCCGAGCACGCACCAAAGGGAAAACGGGGTCTGTTTACTAGCTGGATTCAAACCACAGCGACCATCGGTTTCTTTTTAGCACTCTTTGTGATTCTGATCTGCCGGACCACCCTGTCTGAAGCAGACTTCAAAACCTGGGGTTGGAGGATCCCATTTTTGCTCTCGGTTATCCTGCTGGTTATCTCCGTCTATATTCGGCTGAAATTGCAGGAGTCGCCGATCTTCGCTGAAATGAAGTCGCAGGGTAAACTTACGCGCCACCCGCTGCGAGACAGCTTTTTCAGGCAGCCGAACGCTCGGTATGTTTGGTTGGCATTATTTGGTGCCACTGCCGGTCAGGGAGTGATCTGGTATACCGGCCAGTTCCAGGCCCTATTTTTTCTACAGAATGTCCTAAAGGTTAATTTCACGACCGCCTATACGCTGATCGGTTTCTCATTGCTGGTCGGGTTTCCTCTCTTCATTTTCTTCGGTTGGCTTTCGGATCGAATCGGGCGCAAGCCGATCATGATGGCTGCCTGCCTGTTGGCGGTGCTCACCTACATCCCTCTTTTCAAAGGACTCACGGGTTTCGTGAACCCAACGCTGGAGTCTGCGCAGGAAAAGACTCCGGTTGTACTTTACACCGATGAGTTTAGCGGCGGATTTGCCCAAAAGGTGTGGGTCACCGTCGTGGACGCATTCCAACAATATCACCCAACCGGGGACCTGGAAACCAGCTACAAGGCGCGCCAATTTCTTAGTAAGCGTGGCGTTCCATTTGAGATAAAAACGGCCAAGCCAGACGCACCGGTTGCGCTCGGTGTTGGAGACAAGGCGCTGAATGGATTCGATGATAAGGCTTACGAAGCTGCTATTGGCGAAGCCGGGTATCCGAAGGCAGCCGATCCCGCCAAGATCAACTACGTGGGGGCTGAGCTGATTCTGATCGTCTTCATGATCTATGTGACGATGGTTTACGGGCCGATCGCCGCATTTCTGGTAGAGCTGTTTCCGACTCATATTCGTTATACTTCGATGTCATTTCCGTACCATATCGGGAACGGATGGTTTGGCGGTTTTTTACCGTTGATCATCGCCGCAATCGGCGCTGCAACCGGGAATTTTTACGCGGGACTTTGGTATCCGATTGGTGTTGCCCTGCTCACTTTGATCGTAGGTACAATCTTTCTGCGTGAGACGAAGGACCGCGATTTGCGGGCAGAATACGCGGATCAATAATTGTCGGAAGCTTTCTCTGTTCGATCCGGTGGCAGTTGCCGGTCGAAGGGAGAGCCGTGAGGTGTCGGAATCCGTCCTTGGCCCCTTGATGTAGGATCGCTGGCCTTATCGGCTAAGGAACTTTTGCGAGCGTGCTTTGCCGAGAGCGAACTATCAGACGTCGGGACAGAGATTTGAGCGTGAAGGAAAGTGGAGCCTGGCCCCTTTTTTCGCTTGAACGCCAGCATCTGCAGACTAGCTTGTCCGCTCACGAAACGCTTCGGATTCCTGAGTAGCTCAGTGGTAGAGCGGTCGGCTGTTAACCGATTGGTCGTAGGTTCGAATCCTACCTCAGGAGCCAGCTGTCTTTAGCGTCCAAGAGCTAGAGTAATCCAGGAGGTAGGCCGAGACCCGCACCAAGCCGTCCCATTTCCGTTTGGGCGAGACCTTTTCCTTTCTCGATCGCTTGCTTAACTCCGCTAAGCACGAGGTCCTCCAAAAACTCGACGTCCTCCGGGTCAACTACCTCTTTGGCAATCTTTATTGAAATGATATCGCCCGTCCCGTTCGCTACGACCGAGACTTTACCTCCGCCTACGCTAACCTCGACCGTTTTTTCTGCGAGAGTCGCCGCAAGTTGTTCCTGCATCTTGGCGGCCTGTTTCATCATCTTTTGGATGTTCATGGATCAGGTTTCAGCCTCGATCTCGGCCTTAAAGATTTCCAGAGCTTTTTGAATCAATGGATCGTTTTTGAACCCATCTAGGAGTGTTGTTTCGGATTCCACTGCCGGTTGCGGACGCACCAAGTCATCCCGCAACTCGGCTCGAATCGTTCGCGGGGCCGCTGCGACTTCGGTGAGCAGGTCTTCAACAAACTTGCGGTTATTAGATCGGAGCAAAGATTCCATCGCGACCTGATCGCCTGTCGGAAAGCCGATCAAGACTTCGGTTCCGCTTTGGCCCAGCGGCGTCGCCATTTCGATCCAAGACCGAATCAAGGGTCGCCGGCGCCGCACTTCGTCGACTACTCGGATCCAGAGCGATGACAAACTCTCGCTACTAATCTCCCCCGAATCTCCCGGAGCGGGAATCGGATCTTCGGTTTCGGCGATTTTTGCAGAGGTTGGCAGGAGCTCTATGTCCGTATCCGGACCAGCTTCGGCCGCGGTCAAGGCATCAATGCTCGGCTTTTCGGCAGAGCTGGTAATGGCATTCTTGGGTACGTCTTCAACGTGACCTCGAGTGGCTGGGATGCCGGAGCTCTTTGGGCCTTGACCCGATAAGCTTTCTAAGGCGTCTAGAATTCGATCGATTCCGACCTCGCGGAGGCTTTGGATGGCGCGGATGACGGCAATTTCCAAGTGCAGTTTTTTGTTGGAAGTCCACTTCAGGCTCGGTTCGGCGTCGGACAAGATCTCGATCAATTTAAGAAGTTCGCCAGGTTTAACTACTTTGCTGAGCTCTCTGACGATCGTTCGTCCCAACTCACTCAAATCCTCTTGAACGCTGGCAGAGTCCACCTGATCGATGAGTAAATGACGGAGAAACCCGATCAGATCTCCCAGAATTTTGGAAAGATCCTTCCCGGCCTCAGCTTGGCCATGAATAATGCGAAGCGCAGCTGAAGCATCTGCCTTGACCACTGAACGAGCTAGGTCCGCGACGACCAGTTCTGACGTCAGCCCAAATATTTCCAAAACCTGATCCTCGTTAATCTCGTTTCCGCAAAATGCGACGAGCTGGTCCAGCATAGACTCGGCGTCCCGCAGCCCACCTTCTGATGCGATCGCAATGGCTTCGGCGGCAGCAACGGAAAGCGATACCCCCTCTTTCTTCGCGATGGCTTCGAGTTGCCGGGCAATGGTTTGCGTCGGAATCCTGCGCAAGTCGAAGCGTTGGCACCGGCTTAAAATGGTGGGCAGGACCTTATTAGGTTCGGTCGTGGCAAACACGAAAATGACGTGGGCCGGTGGTTCCTCGAGCGTTTTGAGCAGAGCATTAAAAGCCTGCTGTGTGAGCATGTGGATTTCGTCGATAATATAGATTTTATATTTTCCACGAACGGGAGCAAAACGGACGTTCTCTCTCAGTTCGCGAACCTGGTCGACGCTATTGTTGCTGGCGCCGTCAATTTCCAAAACATCGAGACTAATTCCTTGCGAGATTTCTCGACAAGAATCGCACACTCCGCACGGAGTTACGGTAGGACCGTGAACACAATTCAAGCCTTTGGCCAGGATGCGAGCAGTCGAGGTCTTGCCCGTTCCCCGGGGACCGACCAAGAGATAAGCGTGGGCGAGGCGCTTTTCCGTAATAGCGTTCTTCAGCGTCCGCACCACATGGTCCTGACCGAGGACGTCGTCGAATATTTGTGGACGATATTTGCGCGCGAAAACCTGGTAACTCACAGATCAAAATTACGATGTCGCTTCAGAAAACAAAAGCCGCGAATGGTCTCAGGATAGGATAAAAAAGCATCCTACTCCTGAGGGCGCCACGAGTAGCGGTGGGAGACCTTCGCCTGGCCGGGAGCAACTTGCCTGGTCAGTAAGGGGGGGAGGCACTCGGGCAGAGCAAAATTCTTGTTGCTCTGGCCTAAGCTTTGTTAAGACTCTCTTTCCGATGCTTCGCAAACTCGCCTGGCTGCTGACATTTATTCTGGCGACCTTCTGCTGGGTGGTAGTGATCGAGCATGGCCCAGACAACTTTATTGTTGGTTCCAAGATCGAGGTAGAGAATTTTAGATCGCTCTTTTTCCGGCTGATTCAATCACCGGGAAAATAAGGTGAGAATAATCTGCATAAGTGCGGAAGCGGCGGAGATCTGCTGGTCTTTGGATGAATGGGATCAGGTCGTTGGGGTCACCGCTTTTGGTCCGAAGCACTTGCCGGCAAAACCGATTGTCTCTGGATTTGCATCGGGGAACGTGGACCGGATCTTGGCGCTACGTCCCGATCTGATAATTAGCTTTTCGGATGTCCAGGCAAAACTTGTTGATCAGCTGGTCCGGGCTGGAGTTACGGTTTTCGCATTGAACTATTATGATCTGGCCGGCGTTGCCCGGGCTATCCATTTGCTCGGACGGCTCCTCGGCACTCCGGAAAAAGGAGAAAAAGTGGCCAATCATTTCAACGCAGGGCTGGAAGGGGGGCGATTTTCCCCGTCGGTGCGTCCCCGGGTTTATTTTGAGGAGTGGGACAATCCACTGATTCACGCGATTCCTTGGGTGCAGGAGATTATTGAGCTGGCAGGCGGAGATTACGTGTTCAGGAATTCAACGTTGAATCGGGCCCAAGACCGGGTGGTCACCGAGGAGATGGTATTTTCTACGAATCCCGAAATTATTCTTGCCAGTTGGTGCGGGAAGAGCGTTGATGTACCGGCGATATGTGCGCGCCCTGGTTTTGCCGAGGTCGAAGCGGTCAAGCAACACCAGGTCTATTCAATTGATCCGGAAAAGATCCTTCAGGCTGGGCCCCAGCTATTGGGAGGGTTGGAGGAGATCCGCAGGATCATCCAAGATTGGTGCGCGTACTCGGGAAAAGTACGCGGAACAACCTAAGCTGAAATTCAACCCCCATGAAATCACCGATCAATCTTCCTCAAAAAGCAGGTCGAAATGGTTTGGGAGCAGGCGTCTGGAACATTGGTCCGGGGACTGATCCTTTTGGTGGACCGACCAGAGCGGCCATCCCGATCCTAGACCGGCTCCCAATCCTGGCTGAAGCCGGCATGACCTATTACGAAGCGCACGACGTCGAGATTCCGGCCGCTCAAGTGGCGGCCGCCAAAAAACGTGCCGAAGAAGTCGGGCTGCAGTGCGGCATGTATACGCCTTCCTTTTTCGCCGATCCAATTTTCAAGGATGGTGCCATGACCTCGAATGATTCGGGAATCCGTGAGCTCGCTTTGAAGAATTCGCTGGCAGCCGTCGACAGCGCCGTTGCGCTCGGCGCGTCGGTAATCGTGTTTTGGAACGGACGCGAAGGATTCGACTTTGTTTTGGCTAAGAATGGCCAGGAGGCTTTCAAACGCCTGGTTGAGGGATTCAACCAGGTAGGACAATATGCTCGCGAGCGATACGGTACCTCGATTCGGATAGCGGTTGAGCCAAAGCCGAACGAACCTCGAGCCAACATGTACCTGGCGAATGTGGGCGAAGTGCTCTATTTGATCAGCCGCTTAGACCCGAATCACCAGGCTCTCTTCGGAGTAAATCCGGAAATTGCACACAGCCGAATTGCCGGGCTCGATTATCTTTGGGACGTCGAGATGTGTTTGGAAGCAGGCAAACTCTTCCACATTCATCTGAATTCGCAGGATGGCCAACGTTACGATCAGGATCTGCCGTTTGGCTACACCGAGCCGCTCAAAGACCTCGCCTTGCTAGTTGTCCTCCAGGATGCCGGCTATGAGAATATTCTGGCTTTTGATATAAAGGCACCGCGGACCGACGAGTCGAAGCACATTGCCGACATCATCGAGGTCAGTGCGCAGAATTTGGTATGGCTCTGGGAAAAGGCCTTGGCGGTAGATCGGTCGGTAATTCAACAACTTCGCCAAGAAAAGAGGAATACCGCTATCGCCGGTTACCTGGGCAAATGTCTCTATGGCCGATGATGCAATCATCGCTCCGGGCGATAGAGTGGTATAGGATATCGAATGCGCTAAATTGACGCTGTCGGTTTCTCTCGTTATTTTTCACGTGTGGCGAAGTTTGTTATACCGCGGAAGGCTGTCTATCGGCTATCGCTCTACTATCGGGTTCTCGAACGGCTGCTCCAGAACAGAATTGAGACCGTCTCTTCCGATGCATTGGCCAAAGCAACCGGCGTAAAACCAACTCAGCTCAGAAAAGACCTCACCTATTTTGGCCAATTTGGAACTCGCGGTCTTGGTTACAAGGTCGAATCGTTGCTTTCCCAGCTCGGCAGCGTTCTTCGCACGACCCGGTTTCAGCCGGTTATCTTGGTGGGCGCCGGCAATCTCGGGTCGGCACTCTTGCGGTACGATGGTTTTGCTAAGGAAGGATTTGAGATCGTGGCAGCATTTGATATTCGGCCAGACGCATCGAAAGCCGGCCGAACAAAAGTGCCCGTTTTACCCACCGACGAGATCAAGAAGTTTGTCCCGGAGAATGGTGTGAAATTAGCGATTCTGGCGGTGCCGGGAGTGGTAGCCCAGGAAGTCACCAACGAGCTGGTCGAGGCGGGAATTCAAGCGATTCTCAACTTTTCGCCTCTCATCCTGCAGGTGCCGGACAACGTGGTCGTTAATAACGTAAATCTGGCGATAGAACTCGAGAACCTCAGCTACTTTATCACCTGAGGATCTGGATCCGGCCCGCTCGGGAACGGGAACCAGGTGGCGGCGAAAGTCTGAAAGGAGTCTGGGGCTTATGCCTCGATTTTCGGACCGGTGTGTCCGAGAATCTTTACTGTCTGGTTGAGCTGCTCGACCTTGAGCGGCTTCTTCAGGACTGTGACCGGGCTAATCTGGAGAATGCGGTCAAGAACTTCGCTATCCGGATAACCAGTGATTACAATCACATTAAGGTCGGGATCGATCTGTTTGGCGGTCCTATATACCTGATCTCCCGGAGCGTCCGGAAGCTGCAAGTCGAGGAACATCAAATCGAATTTCTGCTTTCGCAGGCTAACGATCGCGTCTTTGGCCGTTCCAACTACGACGCGGCTAAAGCCGACCTTCTTCAGAAAGTTCCGAAACAACTCCTGCAGGCCAGGATCATCATCTACGACTAGCACCGTGGGTTGGCCCTGTTTATCTTGACGCAAGATGTCCTTGTCTAAGGACGACTTCTTGATGCGCCAACGTCCGCCGATCTGAATTGCCGGTATTTGGCCTCGCTGGACCAAATAATAGACCGTCGGAAGAGGGATTCTCAAATATTCGGCGGTTTCCTTGACTGTCAGGAGATTGTGGTTAGGAGGCTCGCTCACAAATTGCGAATGGAAGCTACAGTTTAAATTGAATCTAGAATTGTTATGAGAATATGAGAGGTTCGTCAACATTAGGTTTTTGCGAAGGTTTCATACGTGCGACCCAAACTTCGGAACTTGGCAATCTGGGCACTCGCAACTTTGCTTCAACATGGGACAATGTTCCTGCTCTTGTAACTGTTTTGGCGGTTCGACCGACACTCCCCTTATAACGAATGCAAACGCGTACTGAAAAAGACTCGATGGGTACGATGGAATTGCCGGCTGATGCTCTTTACGGCGCCACGACGCAACGAGCCGTTCTCAATTTTCCAATTAGTGGATACCGGTTTTCTCGTCCATTCATTCGAGCGATCGGGCTGGTGAAATGGGCGGCGGCGCTGGCCAATCGAGATCTGGGCAAGCTGGACGATAGGAGGGCGCAACTCATCACGGAAGCTGCTGAAGAGGTCATCGACGGCCGCTGGGATTCCCAATTCCCTATCGACATTTTTCAGACGGGCTCAGGGACGAGCACCAACATGAACGCAAACGAGGTGATCGCTAATCGTTGCAGCCAGCTGGACGGTAAGCCCATTGGCTCGAAGGACCCGGTGCATCCAAATGACCACGTCAACATGGGCCAGTCGAGCAACGACGTCATTCCTACCAGCATTCACATCGCTGTCGCAGAATCGATTCGCAGCGAGTTGATGCCTGCGCTCGATCATCTTCAACAAGGATTGGAAGCTAAGGCGCATGAGTTTTGGGAAGTGATCAAGATCGGCCGAACCCATTTGATGGATGCTACGCCCGTGCGACTTGGCCAGGAGTTCAGTGGTTACGCTAAACAAGTCGAGTACGGAAAACTTCGGGCAGGAAACGCGATCGCGGCTGTCGAAGAACTCGCGCTCGGGGGGACGGCGGTTGGCACCGGTTTAAACTGTCATCCGGAGTTTGCCGGTAAAGTGATGGGGCATCTTTGGAACCGTACGGGCGTGGCATTTCGAGAGGCTCGCAATCATTTTGAAGCCCAAGGCGCCAAGGACGGACTTGTGGAAGCGAGCGGGCAAATGCGCTCTATCGCGGTGAGCTTATTTAAGATCGCCAATGATATCCGGCTGATGGCGAGCGGGCCTCGGTGCGGCATTGGAGAAATTCAGCTGCCGGCGACGCAGCCGGGAAGCTCAATCATGCCGGGGAAGGTGAATCCGGTCATGTGCGAATCGGTCGTGCAGGTGTGTGCCCAAGTTTTTGGAAATGATACGGCCGTGTATTGGGGCGGCGCGAACGGTCACCTTGAGCTTAACGTCATGATGCCGGTAATGGCGCACAATGTTTTGGAGAGCATCCGGCTTTTGAGTAACGTTGCGCGATGTGTTCGAGGATAAGTGTATCGGTGGAATCATCGCCAATCGGGAGCGTTGTCGCGAACTAGTGGAACTCAGTATGGCCATGGTCACGAGCTTAGCGCCAATCATCGGGTACGACCGAGCTGCCGAAATCGCGAAAGAGAGTGCAGCAACCGGGAAGACGGTGCGCCAAATTTGCCGCGAGCGAGAGGTACTGCCAGAAGACCAGTTAGAGCGAGCTCTAGACCCGGTCGAGATGACCAAGCCGGGCGGGGAAGGTTCGGCCGGGGGCTAGCGCCACATCAGGCTTAGTTCAGCGTTAATTCGATTGCGCGTTGGACGGCTGCGGCATGTGCTTGCGCCCTTGCGCCTAATTCGTATTCGGAAGGGGTCTCCAGGGTGATTGTCCGCTCGCTATAGGAGAGTGCGAGCAGCCCGGCTTCCGGCAGGAACGGAAACTTAAGGCTTTTGATCCGTCGGGCGATCGATCCACTCTCGGCCCGGCGTCCTTCGATCCTGGGACGTAGATCGACAGGCAAATGGTATCCGGCCGCCGCGAGAAGCTCCGGCCCGATCGGCCGCAGATGCTTTCTTACTTCGTATAAGTAGACACCTTGCGCGTCGTAATCTTCGTGCAAACACATCGCAAAACGAAAGGTTTTTCCAGCAATGATTGCCTTCTGGGCGCGGATCTGCTCCAAATCCTCCAGATGATAGCTGCGGTTAAGATCTCTCCCCTCAGAATCGCTTCTGCGATTGTGAATGAGTCCCCATGGATTCAAACACGGAAAGATTAAAACCGGGAGTTCTCTCAAAACAGTGAGATTCATCTCGGCCCAGAAAAGAAGTCCCTCCGTCCCGCCAACTTCGTCACCGTGAATGCCCGCCGACAGATAAATTCCCCCATTAGCCTGCATCGCTGGCGATTGGATAAACAGAAGGTCGAAATCGTCCGCTTTCGCGAATATTTGGCATTTCAATCCAGATCGACGCGCCAGACTTCGCCAACGCCGAGTTAACAAACGATAGTTATGAGCGTGATGTCTATGGGTTTCGAACGTCATGCTTTAGCGCGCCGTCTCGAACATAATCTGTTTTGAACGCAGCGACCTCATCGTCATATGTGAGATGGCGCACTGGCCAACGCGGCCAGCAACTTGTCGTGAATGCCTCCGAACCCGCCGTTACTAAAGACTACTATGACATCACCGGGTTGAGCCAGAGGCTTCAATCTCTCCACGATTTGGCTTATTTTTGGCTCGTAGAAAGCTGGCTTACCGGCTTGTTGAATTGTGGCGACCACTTTCCAGGGGTCTAGCCGGTCGTCCGGTGGCACCTGTTCGATGCGCGCCACTTCTGCCAGAATCACTCCGTCAGCCAAAGCGAGCGCCTCCGGAAGTTGCTGCTGAAAAACTGCACGACGAGTGGTATTGGATCGTGGCTCAAAGATGGCCCAGAGACGATGCGCCGGAAATCGGCGACGCAAAGCGTTCAAAGTTTCCTTAATAGCGGTCGGATGATGACCAAAATCGTCGATAACTTTGATGCCATTTACTTCGCCACGAATCTCCTGTCGCCGAGCAACTCCTTGAAAGGTGCGCAGCGCAGCTTGTATCGTCGGCAGACTGATCTGCTGCGAAAGAGCGACCGCAGCCGCCATTCCGGCGTTGCGGACATTGAACTCTCCGACCAGCGAAGTTTCAAAACGGTCTTTCCCAATCCGAAATGTGGATCCGGATTGATGATATTCGATATCCTCTAAGCGATAATGCGCTTTTTCGGACAAACCGACGGTCATTACCGGAGCAAACGCCTTCTGGGTTACCTCGCGACAATGGGGGTCATCAGCGTTGATGAAGAAACGGCCAGATTGTGGGACGATGTTTACCAGGCGCCGGAAGCTCGTTTTGATTTCCTCCAGGTCATGGAAGATATCGGCATGATCAAATTCGATGTTATTTATCACCAGTGTATCTGGCAGGTAATGCAGGAACTTTGAGCGCTTGTCGAAGAACGCGGTATCATATTCATCTCCCTCCAGGATGAAGTATCGCGAGTCCGGGAAAGACGCACCTCTCTTCAGGTCTTTGGCGATACCACCGATCAGGAAGCCGGGATTTAGGCCCGCCTGGCTGAAGATCCAAGTCACTAGGGCGGTTGTGGTCGTCTTGCCGTGTGTGCCGGTAACAACAACATTATGCTTACCCTGGAGGAAGAAATCTTTGATGGTTTCCGGAAGTGAGCGGTAGAGCAATTTTCGTTCAAGTACCGATTCCAGTTCCGGGTTACCGCGGAAGATCGCGTTACCGATAACGACCAAGTCAATATTATCCGGCACGTTCTCTGGTCGATATCCGGCGGAGAGGGGAACCTGTTTTTCCGCGAGAAAAGTCGACATTGGCGGATAGACATTTTCGTCGGAACCGCTGACGACAAAGCCAAGATCTCGGATGGCGGCCGCTACTGCGCCCATGGCCGTACCACAGACACCCATGAAATGAATTCGGCGAACAGGTTTAAGCATGAGAGAAAACGGCTTCAGTCAATTAACTTCCTCCAATCGGCTGCCGTGATCGGGCTAAACCGGCTCACGAAATTTTCGCAGAAACCCACCTTCGCATTCTCCAAGCATCGGATTGGCCCTCGAAGGTAAGCAGAAGGTCGATTTGAGCGAAAGGGAAAATCCGTCGGAACCGGGAATCAATTTCAAAAGGGGTTTGCTCGATTTTTGCCGGCCGGCAGAGTGAATTGGGGAGCCCCAACAGAATCTTAGCCTGTTTCTGGGAGGTTTTTAGCTGAGGATAAGAAGACCGTTCCAAAACCAAGATCCAGAAGCCAGATCGAGTGAACCAAGGGTTTCTACGACAGCTCCGGGCAGCTGCTAATTTGACGCCTGGCAGGTCTGCAATTATCCTCGGAACACTTCGCGTCCGTAGCTCAATTGGATAGAGCGTTGGCCTCCGGAGCCAGAGGTTGTGGGTTCGACCCCCGCCGGACGCAATAGTTCCCCTCAACCTGGCCACCCGCGAGATTTGGGCTGGAATGGCCATCGCGGTCTGAGCGTACGCGATGATTAGCCTCCGTTCGGAATCTTCCCGGCGATCTCTGCTGCTTAGAGGCCAGGTCTAGTTCATCGGTCCACGGGTAAACCTGAGCTAGATTTCCGCGAACACCCAGACCATGCATCCTTAGAAATTGGCAACATTTTCGACCGCGCGTTTCGGCAATAGCATCCTGCTCTCTCACCGAGCAACGCATCGACGCTCTCCCCTTTTTCTACTGCTTCAGTTCATCACCTTCAGTCTTGTCGGAATCGAGGTCCTCAGTGTCAATGTCCTTGCTGCCGTCCTCATCCTCCTCGTCGGGCTTGATACTTTCGCCTTCTGGGTTCATGACCTGTAGTTCGGTCCCGCCGAACAAAAGTTCAATCATGATCCTTCCGAGGATAATCCCTCTACAGGGAGCGACTGAGGGGGTAGAGCCAACCGGGAGCCCCGTTAACGAATATCCTATTCCTTGAGCGCTACAGCCGACTTCCTTTCCCGTTGCCTGTCGCAGAGGCAACGAGTCTTCCGCGCACATTGCGATGGCCGAGAAAATAGACCCAAGCAACCAATGAAGGTCGTAACAGCCTTACTTTCTTTCGATAGAAGAGGGAACTTGGTTCATGGGTGAAGTTGCATCCCTCATATTTATCGAGATCGCTCCAGACCGCCGCATCAAAGATATGAAAGATTTCTACGGGGATTACGCCGCATCCTTCCACCGCGGCGGGGTAGCCATGCTGAAAGAATAGTTTGCCCCGAAGCTGACCGGAACAGTGGAAACGAAGTTTGGAAGATATAAACGACCCTCGTCGAAAGAGCGATCGCCTTTTCAAAGTGCCGTACACGGCAAGGAATTCCTGATTCACCGTTCTGTTTTCGGCGAGAGCCAGAAACCAGCCTCTCGGGTTTGAGTTCGGAACTTCTGCATTTTAGCTGATTCATTGTCAGTCAATTCAAAGAGAAATCGGTACCCGGTAGTTTGGGGGCGTCTGGCAGGAGGCTGGATCCGCTTACCTGTTCGGACGGCTCGTCGGAATGGCCAAGAGCCTGGGCGAGCATATCGTTCACTAGAGCTTCTATTCCGGAAAACCGGTGAACAGGGAAGATCGAGGAACGGGATAGCGCCACATAGGTCGAGGTGAGGAATTCATAAGCAAAAAACCAGAGTTCTGAGTCGCCCAAAAAGAGATATTTTTGGGCGGACTCCGGAAAGGCGGACCAGAGAGCTAGATTCTGAGCGATTAACCCGGGCACTGTTTCCTCTTCCGCTGAGTCCTTGTCGACCCCGAACAAGCTCACGCCATTCTCCACGAAGCCGTCAACGACGGCCAGCACCCCAAGGAGAGAAGAGGGGAGATTAACGCCTAATTCGGCTTGGGCTCGAGCGGAGATTTTGGTAACTTCTTCGGGCGATGCTCCGGGAATTAACGGACGTACCCCGTCGGCGGCGTCTTGAGTGAGTCGGTTCTCGAGATTCGCTCGATCATCGGGCTGCAATTCTCGGTAATATTGGGACGACCGTAGATCGCTGAGGAACAGGTCGCTTAGTTCCTGGAGGAGCTGTTCGTTTAGATTCATAATCACACTTTGATGCTTTGGCTGGCGGGTATTGTTTTGGCCGGCGATGCCCTGCCTTTTCGTTTCTGCTTTCCTTTCTCGGGAATCTTGGTGGCCGGCTTCGCGCTGAGGCCAGATTCGATCACCGGCAGCTTATGTCTCGGTTGGTGGGTTGATCCTAATATCTGACCGTTGACGCAAGCGTCTCCCGGTAACCATTCGGCTGCAAATTTTTCCGCCTTGGCCGCGAGCTTATCACGTACCGCTTGGTTGGCTGCCGGGTCCCGATTTTCTTTATTGAATAACTCACCAAAACCTTGAGTAATTTCCTGGAACTCTTTCGGAACGGAATACGGTTTGTGACCGGTGGCCTTCGAGAACTCCAGGATACGGCGCTCCCAAATTTCCGGTAAAGGAGCCGCGCCCAGCGTGGTCAAGTGTTGGCGGAGGCTCTCAGTACTACTGAATCCACGCGTGACGGGTGGATAGAGTGGAAAGACCGGGCGGGGTACATAAATTGGGTTTGATTGATCGACCGCGCGATGAGTCTGCGGATGAAGAAAAAGAGCGTGCCAGAAGTGATGCGGGTTTTGCGATTGGTCGCGGCCGCGGCGAGTTGTGTTAACGATGGCAAAGTTTCTTGGATGATTGATAGCTGGGCGGCCTCCCGCAACCGCGACGCTCTTCGGGATAATATGATGGCAGTTATAATATTGTTTCTTGAAGCGCACTGGCTGGTTGGCCTGTTGGGTCACATTGATCGCGGAGGATGGGCTGCGACCCGACTCCATGAGTTGTACTCCGTCCGGGCCGACTGCCAGAAGCGATAAGGATCTGCCGACCGGGTGCATCGCCAAAGCTTTTAGATATTCTCCGCGCATCCGTCCGTATGCTCTGGTCGTCTGTTCGTACTCTTCGGAAGCGCGATCCAAAGTACGGCCAACGATCCGGTCCAGCACGATTCCAGGTAATTCGGGACATGTGCCGATCGAGGAGGGATCAGAAATCAACTTTTCGAACTCCTTGATAGCCTCGTCGACCGCGGCGCACATCTGCTCGCGGGGCGGCTTTGCTGATCGGTCACTCATGGGAGCCATCCGGGAGATCTAGCCGAATCGACGAGATATTAAAACATACGAAATACATGTTGTTATTAGTACTGATTTGCTCGATTAGTCAATACATAAGTAAAGAATGTTATTAGAGCACAAAGATTGAACGATCAGCGAAGATCTAATCCAGGACTCTTAGAGGCAGTCTATGAGGTCATTCTGGCGAATGAGTTGCGGAACACCGGATTGACAGCTGCTAGCTAACCGACTCGCCGAGTAGAGCTCTCTGCTGTGTCCGCCGCGCGAGGACTCGCTTCGGCCTTGCTAATTTGAAATCGAGCCTGGCCGAGGCGGGTTCAGCTTGGATGTTGTTCGATTTGGTCGACCAAATCGTGAGCGGTTTCGTAGATCTTCGCAATCTGGGATGGAGTGGAACTGTCCGTTTCATTCCATGACTGCTGCACGCTTTCCAATCCGGCGGTTATTTTCTGGATCAACGCATTCTTTTTGAAGCGGGGAGCGAGCGAGTCCAATCGGTCCAGATAATAGGTAAGCAAAGCGCGATTGCGCAATCGTTCGGCTCGTTCCGGGCTGAAACTCTTGACCACACACTCAGCGCCGATCTCGAGGCCGCGGAGCCAGCCGCCCAAGCTAAGTAATTGAGCTAATGGTTCATCATGCAGCGCAAGCATCGCGTTCTCGACGTCGGCCTGGGTGACGCTCAATTCTTTGCGCAGCTTATCCCAGGCTCCAGACTGCGCTAAATCGAGAAGGCGTTTGCTGTGCCGCGATACGCGCTCTCCCACACCCAATCCTTTGGCTCGGCGAATCATTTCTCGGCCCAGCGCCGGCAAATCTTGATCTCTTTCGGCAGCGACGTCCAGGAATCCGTCTCCGATCAGGACGCCAAAGGCGAGTGCGTATTTCGAGCGATCGTTCGTGTCCAGCTCGCTGACAGGTCGGGCTACTGCATCAAACGGAATCGGTTTGAGGGCATCCAGAGTCTCGAAAACCTTCTCGATCGATGGTGCGGTAAATTCGTTGATGCCAAGTTCTTCTCGATAATCTGGATCTTTCGACAGATCTTCCTTTGCCGTAGACGCGAAACCGAAGGTGCCAGCAAAGACAGCCGCTCCGATGAGATTCCCGACGAACGGTAGACACCACTGGCAACGCATGCTCGCTTCCTTGGACAACACCATTCCTACGCAGCTTCTTTAGCGGCTTCCTGTCAAGGTTTTCCGCTTGACGGTCTAATCCAATCAAGCATCATGTCGCGCGTATCTTCTGTGCCTTAGGCTTCAGATGTACGCACTCTGACATGCACGGAAACGCCGGAACTTTGGTTTGGACGATTTGCTACTCTAGCGTGCTGCTCGGGATGTCGGTGTATGGCGTCCATCGATATTTCATAATTTTTCTTTATTTTCGCAATCGTCATCTGGCGCCGGCTCCGCCGCGAAAGTTTCCGGATCTGCCGATGGTCACCGTCCAGTTGCCGATCTACAATGAAATTTATGTGGTCGCCCGGTTGCTGCGGGCCGTCAGCGAGATTGATTATCCGCGCGAGAAGTTGGAAATCCAAATTCTTGATGATTCTAGCGATGAAACAAAGGAAGTAGCCGACCGGGAAGCGATGCGGCTCCGTTCCTTCGGTTTTCAGGTCGAAGTCTTGCGTCGGCCGAATCGACTCGGCTTCAAAGCGGGCGCGCTCAACCACGGGCTGAGAGAAGCCAAAGGCGAATTTTTCTTAATTCTCGATGCTGACTTCATACCTCCACCGCAGATTCTGCGAGAGACTGTTCATTATTTCAGTGATCCGGCAGTCGGGATGATTCAGACCCGTTGGGGCCACATTAACCGTTCCTTTTCTTTGCTGACCCGGGCCCAAGCGATCCTTCTCGACGGGCATCTGGTTCTTGAGCAGACGGCTCGTAGCCGAACTGGACGTTTCTTCAATTTTAACGGCACGGCGGGCCTTTGGCGACGAAGCTGCATTGAGCAAGCTGGCGGCTGGCAGCATGACACGCTGACGGAGGATTTGGACCTGAGCTATCGAGCGCAGCTGAACGGGGCAAAGTTCCTTTTTCTCTCGCACATCGTTACCCCGGCGGAACTACCCGTGGATATGAACGGTTTTAAGTCCCAGCAGCATCGATGGACAAAGGGGTCAATTCAAACATGCAAGAAGATGTTACCCCGAATTTGGAGGAGCCGGTTGCCTTGGTGGATTAAGGTCGAGGCCACCGCACATCTGACATCAAACTTCGCCTATCTGCTGCTGGCTTTTCTGTGCATTTTCTTGCACCCATTCCCCGGCGTTGTCTCTCCCCCGACTGATTGGCAGCGGATGGCGCTCATCGAACTGCCGGTTTTTGCGGTCACTACTCTTGCGGTCGCCGTTTTTTATTTGTGCGCGCAACGGGAACTTTATCCAAGAGATTGGAAACGAGAAATTTTGTTCTTTCCTTTTGTTCTCGCACTAGGTATTGGGCTTTCGATAAGCAATGCTCGCGCGGTGCTGGAGGCGCTTTTCAATCACAAATCGGCTTTCGCTCGAACTCCGAAATACGGTTTTGCCTTAGTCGGCAGACCGCGTAAGGAGAACCGCTACGCCCGTTTTCGAGATGTGCTTCCGATCGTCGAATTATTTTTTGCGATTTACTTTACCTACTTTGTGGTTACTGCTTTGGGAAATCGTGAGTTTCTAACCCTTCCTTTTCTGATGCTATTTCAGATAGGATTTGCGTATGTAGCCTTAACCTCACTGTGGGAACGGGCTTCGCGTGGGCTTTGGAGCATTCGCGAAGCTTCGGTTTTGTAGCCGAGAAGTGGCATGACTAAGAGAAGGTTGTCAGGTTTGATTTTGTGTGCGGCTTTTGTCGCCCCCGGGTACGGGCGCGATCCCGGTGCATCGCCCACGCCCTCTCCGGCGGTCTACGACAACCCGATAGCCAACACATACTCCGGTTCCGGGGCAATTAACTCGCTGAAGCCGCCGGTTGGAAATTCCAGCCCGACAAAAAGTATTTTACCGAAGGCCTTGTCGAGTACGAGACCGCCGTCATCGTCAACTGCGTTTGTGAAACCGCTGCCTTCGCCCTCGCCAAAACTAGTGAAGGCTATTGCTGCGCCTTCGCCGAACCTGCCAGAGACGGTCGGCCAACCTCCAGCGAAGCCCACGAAAGCCGTCGCTTTACCTACGCCGAAACTTGTAAAGGTTGTTGCTTCATCTTTACCCACGGTGCCAGAGACGGTCAGCCCGCCGCCAGCGAAGCTCACCAAAGCCGTCGCTTCACCTACGCCGAAACTTCTAAAGGCTGTTGCTTCATCTTTACCCAGCTCGATGGAGACAGTCGGCCCACCTGCACCGAGGCTAACGAAAACCGTCACCACGCCTTCTCCCAGTCTTGTTAAGGCGGTGGCCTCTCCTCCGCCGAAGCTTCTGAGGGCCGTTGCCTCCCCTTCGCCCGAACTGGTAAAGGCCATTAATTCGCCTGCCGCGGTCAAGCCGCTGCCGAATGCCCCTTTGGTAAAATCGTCGCCTGTCGCGGCCCCGTCACCTTTGCCGATACTGGCGCCGACGCCGCCCCCTGCGCCCGAGGTCAGGTTGGTGGTTAGCGTGCGCGACCAAAAACTGGCTGTCTTGGTAAACGGGAAGATTTATCGAACCTATAAGATATCGACCTCGCGCTACGGCGAAGGGGATAATTTCGGAAGCTGGCGGACTCCGCTTGGCCATATGCAGGTTGCAACCAAAATCGGAGCGGCCGCGCCACCGGGGGCGGTCTTCCACCGGCGCCAACCAACCGGCGAGATTTTGGCTGCAAATGCGCCTGGACGCGACCCAATTATAAGCAGGATCATTTGGCTACGCGGAACCGAAGAAGAGAACAAGCGAGCGTTTCAACGCTGCATTTATATTCATGGCACTCCCCAGGAGGAATTTCTGGGTCGAAAAGCGAGTTACGGGTGTATTCGGATGCGTTCGTCCGACGTAATCGAAGTCTTTAATTGGATCGGCGTCGGCACCGACGTGGCAGTTGTCGATCAGCCGATCCGTCGAGCGATCAAGGACCTTGAAGCAGAGGCGATGGTCGCTCGAAACGAGCAAAGACGGGTTGCAGAGCCCTTGGGTAGCCCGTCCGAAGCGAATCGATAGGTCCAAATCGCTTCCTGGTAGGGTCCAGCGCGATTTTTCTGTTCAAAGCTCATTCCTACGGGGCAGCCACTAGCTCTACCAGCCTCGAGAGGAGGACCAACCCGCCTTCGCTGGGGCTATTTTTAGTCAATTTGTCCAGCAGGCGACCGATTTCCTCGTAGGGTGCGAAATCGCATGCATTGTTTTCTGCTTTTTTCTTGATCACACAACATGTAGTGCCTATCGTGTATTCTGTGTCCTATATGATGGGGTTGTTCTCCAACAATCACAACTAGGTCACAGGATATTAGCCGGAAAAACGAGCGTTATTAACAAGTTATTGGCAGCTCAGCGAACTCTGAGCGGAAAACCCCCTCATAATCAAAATGAAATCAGGCGTACACTCGAGCGATTTGAAGGTACGGGGACGCGGGACGCGTCAACCGAGAGAAAAAGGCCTCAAAATTGAGCGCGTTTTTAGCCGAAAAGGCGCCTCGCCATTGGACGAGATCAATTGGGAACGGCGAACTGCTGAAATCACCGATGACAGTGGAAAGGCGATTTTCCGGCAGGAAGACGTGGAAGTGCCAGAGAATTGGAGCCCTCTGGCCACAAAAATAGCTGTTTCAAAGTATTTTTATGGCGACATAGCCAACGGCAACGATCCATACCGAGGGGGACGAGAAAGCTCAGTTCGGCAACTAATACATCGGGTTACCCGAACGATTACGGATTGGGGTCGTCAGGATGGATACTTTGCCGATGCGAATGCGGCCGAGACTTTTTATGACGAACTGACCTGGCTCTGCGTGAACCAACACGGCGCATTCAATAGCCCGGTTTGGTTTAACGTCGGTTTGTACCAACAGTATGGGATCGGTAAAGGCTGCGGTCAGGGAAATTTCTTCTTCAATCGCCAGAAGCAAGAAGCGGAACGGGCGGCCAGCCAATATGAATACCCACAAGCGTCGGCCTGCTTTATCCAAGCCGTGGACGACACCATGGAAGACATCATGCGCCTCGCTACCAGCGAAGCGATGCTGTTCAAATATGGCAGTGGAACGGGAAGCGATCTATCGACGCTGCGTAGTACCAGAGAAAAGCTCAGCGGAGGAGGTCGTCCGAGCGGACCGCTATCGTTCCTTAAGGTCTACGATCAAGTAGCCAATGTTGTAAAGAGTGGCGGTAAGACGCGGCGGGCGGCCAAGATGAATACGTTAAAGGATTGGCATCCGGACATTGAGGAATTCATCGAAGCGAAAACCAAGGAAGAGAAAAAGGCTTGGGCCCTCATCGAGCAGGGGTATGACGGCAGCTACAACGGGGAGGCGTACGGCTCGATCATGTACCAAAACGAGAATCTCTCCGTGCGGGTGAGCGATGAATTCATGCATGCCGCTATCGAAGAAAAAGAGTGGTGGACCCACCGTGTGCTTGATGGAAAGCCGTGCGAGAAAAAAGAAGCGCGGTCGATGCTGCGCAAGATCGCTGAAGGTACGCACATTTGTGGTGACCCCGGCATGCAGTTTGATAGCACCATTCACCGATGGCATACCTGCAAAGGAACCGCGCGCCAGAATTCGACGAATCCCTGCTCGGAATATCTCTTTCTCGACAACACGGCTTGCAATCTGGCCTCTCTGAACCTGATGAAGTTTAAGCGGGAGGACGGGAATTTTGACGTTGAGCGGTTCAAAGCGGCCGTGCGCATCTTTATCACGGCGCAAGAGATCCTGGTCGATAATGCTAGCTACCCGACGAAAGAGATCGCGGAGAATAGTCACATCTTTCGCACTCTCGGCCTCGGATTCGCCAACCTCGGTGCGTTGGTCATGAGCTACGGCCTTGGCTACGATTCAGATGAGGCTCGCGCTCTGGCCGGTTCCATTACTTCGATCATGACCGGCGAAGCCTACTCGCACAGTGCCAAGATCGCGCAGGAGCTAACGCCGTTTCCCGGTTATTGGGACGCGCGAGCCTGCGGTATACCGAAACCGATCTCGGCGGATAATACCGAATCGATGCTGGAGGTTATTCGATTGCATCGAGAGGCCTGCGATCGGATCCAGGATTCCGCAGATTTTCACCATCTCAAAGTCGAAGCGGCGCGCTCCTGGGATCGCGCCTTGAGCTTGGGCCAAAAGCATGGCTTTCGAAACGCTCAAGTCACGGTATTAGCGCCCACTGGTACTATAGGTTTCCTGATGGATTGCGACACGACCGGTATCGAGCCTGATATCGCTTTGGTGAAATACAAGTTACTAGCGGGGGGCGGGATGCTGAAGATCGTAAACCAGACCGTGAGGCCGGCGCTGGAAAAGCTGGGGTACACAGCCGAAGCGACAGAGAAGATCCTGCAGCATATCAACGAACATGACACGATCGAGGATGTGCTTGTTCCGGAGACCAACCGGGTCGTTCCGAGTGGGTTAAAGCCCGAACATCTGCCCGTATTCGATTGTGCGTTCAAACCGTTTAAGGGCAAACGAAGCCTGCATTATCTCGGCCATCTTCGGATGATGGCGGCGTGCCAGCCGTTCTTAAGTGGCGCGATCTCGAAGACCGTCAATTTACCTACCGACGCTTCGGTCGAAGAGATCATGAACACCTATATCGAGGGCTGGCGTCTGGGATTGAAAGCGATTGCGATCTACCGGGACGGTTCTAAGCGTTCCGCGCCGCTTAACACTAAAAAGACGAAAGATATGGGCGGCGATGAGCTTGACACGAGTGCGACCGATGAGGCCGGACGACTGAAAGCCCGGATTGCCGAACTCGAGCAAGTAGTTGTGGGGTTGCATCAGCCCTCCCGCAACCGCATGCCGGATACGCGCGTTTCGCTGACGCATAAGTTTGAGATCGCCGGGCATGAAGGCTACGTCACCGTTGGTCTTTACGAAAATGGCCAGCCGGGAGAGTTGTTCATTCAGATGGCCAAGGAAGGCAGCACGATCGGAGGCTTGATGGATACCGTCGCGACGCTGACCTCGATTGCGCTGCAGTATGGAGTTCCGTTAGAAAGTTTGGTGAAAAAGTTTGCCTACCAGCGGTTTGAACCGAGCGGTTTCACCAAAAATCCAGACATCCGAAATGCTACCAGTATTACGGACTACGTCTTCCGTTGGCTTGGCTGCCAGTTCATACCCGGGTATAAAGAGGCGACTTCACCGAATCGTTCGCAGCCTGATCTGCCGATGCGGGAGATCTCGGACATTGAGAGGAAGGCGGTGAACCGGCCGGTGGCGGAACTACCCCGCACAGCAGAAAAAGAGATTATCGACGTGATTACTAATCGGTCTAATTCGGAAGGGACGCCGCGATTGCTTTCGAATGGGAACGGCGGGCACGGACAGTCGGTTCAGACGACGCACGCTGACCGAGTACGCGAAGCTTTGGGGAACATGTATATGGGAGTGAGTTGCTCCCATTGCGGCAGTACAAAAGTGATTCGGGCCGGAGCGTGCGGTGTGTGCACAGAATGCGGCACATCGCAGGGGTGCAGTTAACCGAATCTGCAGTTTGTTGGCGAGAGACGCATCCTCTTGTTGCTTGTGACGGACAAGAGGATGCTTTTTCATGTCTGAATGAGTGCGCAGCTAGGATTCCGGGGTTGAAACCCCGGCCGGGGAGGGCGCACGTCCTCGTGCGCCGCGGATCGCGAGGACGCGATCCCTCCCCGCCACCAGACTGTCTGATCTCATTGCCGTTGCTCGACAACGTGTTTCGTCCGACCATCACGCATCGAGCGGCTTAGAGATGTTCTCGATCAAATGCGGAAACCTGCAATCCCGGCAATCATTCCGATTGGCCAGACAAAAGTCCTCAAAGATTTGCAGAAGACCCTGTTGTTGAAATAAGAAACGCGTATACCCGCGGGCACGTTCGTGATCACCGAACAAACGTAAGCCAGCCAGTTCCAAATGTTTGTTACCTAGCTCCGCCCGCACTTGCTTAAACGATTCCCAGTCAGCCGCTTTAGAAAACGTCACTAGCGGAAGGAGAACGTTAGCGAGGATCTCTTTGACTCTGGCTTTGCCGAGCAAGGCTATTGGGACAGGAGTCGCGACCGAGTGGAGCGTGTAATGGAAATTCCAAAACGCATGGCTCAATCCTTCAAGCCAATGACAAACTTTCGTGAGATCATTGGATTGCTTTCTAAATTCCGACCAACGACTGGCCAGCACAGCTAAAGTACCAAGTCGCCGATGCGGGTGGTTGGCTGGACGACTACCGCTGAGTTTCCAGTGCTCGGCTGCTAGAAGAAGAGAATGCAGCTCGCTCCGCACCTTCCACCAACGGGTCCAGAGACCGGCGGCATAGTGACTGGGAGGAAGCAAGTTTTTGGATGGATCAGCCGATTCCAGAAATCCGGCTAACCCGAAAAGAACCGCCTCCGCCGATTCCGGATCGCGACGAAGCCGTTGCAGAGTGACTCGTTGAGCCAAAATTAGAAACGGAACTTTATTCCATTTGTAGCCGAGGGCTATGGCCAGCGCTTGAAAGAGCGCCTCATCAATCCCGTGAATGTGGACCGCTCGTCGCAACAATTGGCTCTTGTGTTCAAGCCGTACGCGGGCTGCGGTTTCCAGTATTTGATCGACCTCCCGATCGGTGAGCCGCGCCAACGGAGCGCAACAAGCGCCTCGCTTTGCCAAATTCACTTCGTCCTGAACGAGTGTCGAACGACAATCCCGCGTTAATTCCAGTTGAAGAACCTCGCGGTGCTCGATCGTGCGGGTAAAGCAAGAGACCCCGGAATGTCTTAGGAAAACATGAAGGATGACGTTTCGAAAGGCGCGATTTTCGCCGTGGCGATGTCGTTCCCAGTCGGCCGCCGAAAGATCGAGCTCGATATCTCCGGCCAAGGTCTGTGTCCCATTGACGCGAATAAGAGCGTGTACAAAATCGGGGCCAGCTTCCTTGTTCCAGAAGCCAAATTGGATGATCTCAACGGAAGAGCCATCGGTAGAACGAAAGGTCGAACCAAACGCACCGGAGTACCAGAGTGCCTGATACTCGAGTTCCGACCAGGCGTGACTCCAGTCATTAGCCGGCTCTTCGACCAAGTCGGATTGGGAACGGAGCGTTTGATACATTGTTTCGAGAGTCATATATACATAAAAAAAAGATGTTATTATATGTCAAAGAATTGGTAAAGATATTTGATGAATCCCGTGGAAACGAGGCTTGGGCAGGCGCTTATCCCGGGCACGGAGGGGCGTCGCTTGCGACGCCCGGGAACAACCCACGATACGACAATACCGGCGGATCTTTGGTCGCGATTCCTCGGTGAGCACTCGAATATTCCCTGGCGTTGCACGTGTCCCGACGAAGTCTCTTCTGATCGTAAAATAATCACCACAAACTGGCGAAGTCGGAAGCAACGCCCCTCCGACTCATCGGTTTTCCCGACCACAAGCCGCTTGCCTTTCGCTGCGTCCCTGCCGGGACCGAACCGCGGTTCATGACATCCTTAGCTCTACTGAAATTTATAAAACTTGAAAATGTCGTGAGCGGCAGGCTCCGGAAATTCAGACTCTTCCTTTTCGATCAAGGACAGCATCTCCTGTTTCCGGTCCAACTTGAGGAGTAGAGCCAGCTCGTCGATCAGCGCACGAAATTTGTCCGTGTGGGCGCGGGTCTCCTGACGGGCCCGGGAAAAGCAGTTCAACGCGAGGTCTGCTTGATTTTTCTGCTCGGCTACCACGCCAGCAAATTCAAAGAAAAGTGGGTTCGTTGCTCCTTGTTGGAGCAAGTCTTGGCTGAGTTGGTCCGGATTCCCCCTGTCTCGATTGCAGAGCTCTTTGAACTTGGCAAAGACGTTGGTATCCGAGGCAGACGCTGGGTCGGAGTCGCCGAATGGGCGATAGAGAGGGTCTCCTACACAGGTGGTCATCCAGGAAATCGGTAGGAGCGAAGCATAGGCGCTTTCGGCGAATGTCATCCCCCGCAATAAACGGTCATGAAAGATGTCGAGGGTCGGCGTCAGCGAAAGGTATGGCTCGTAGACGTTCCCCAGGGTTGCAGTGGCCCCGTGATGAATCAATGGGCCAACCCAGTAATGATCGACGGTCCGAATGGAGGTCGCGCTGAACGAGTGAAGATGTACGGCAATAGCGCCGGGTAAAAAGCGAAAACTGGGATCAGCGACAACGCCGCTTGGTTGGTCCGAATACCAACCGAAATAGAGAATAGCGTTGGTCATTGGGTAACCGCTGGGGAAGAGTGCTTCAAACCGGTCGAGTATAACCGGACGGCCATGGGCTATGCTTTGATCCGCGATGTGAAACAGCCAATCGTCGGCAAGTTTGTATGCAGGATCGGTAATGCCGCGTGCGTCGACATAGGTCCAGCCCCAAAGACCCCTCTTTTCCGACGCAATCGCATCATCGATCATCCTGCGAACCTCATCCGTGGAAGGACCGTCGAGTCTTGTGACTAGAAGCAATCGAGGATCAGAATCGGCCGCGGTAATCGGTTCCGAGCTCTGAAAATAGGGGTTTTGTAGCGGACCAGAAATTTGCCGGGAAAAGAAACCGAGAGCTGCTAATTCGGAATCGACGGCAGCCTCGTTGGACATCCCATATGGTTTGGTTGGATCAGGGCGATCCCCGGTATAGGAGGCTTTGAACTTGATCTTCAAAGGAATGCCGCGGATCAAGGCTACAAATCTGATCCGATTCGCTGTGACTCGAGTTTGCAGATCGGCGCCAGTAATCGAATCCCACCATCGGTCATGGGAAAAGCGGTCACGTAACGGTTCGGCAATCGTCGTGTCGTACTCGTCTCTTTCGATTTCTTCGTCGACCGGACAAGAAAGAGCGACGACCCGTTCCGGAGGAATCTTGCGACGCGCGGCGTAATATTCGGCGAGCGCCTTACTCTCTGGATATTTGGAATTGTAAACAACGATTGTCGCAAGCGTAGCCGAATCCGTAGGCGACGATGATGGAGAGCCTGCCCAGCAATTCAGAGATGCCACCAAGCTGAGAGCGAGCGAAATGGTGACCTCGTGTCGTGGACAGATTCGGGAGAATGCACGCGCCGTCATATCCTGAGTTCAAGGCCGTCGTATGCCAGGGAGCAATCAGGTGGCAAAATTTTCTCGATTTCCCCGTGAAGAAATTCGTGGCTTAAATGAGTAAAAATTGTGTGCCTCGGCAAGATCTTTGCGGAGAGAGCAATACCTTCTTGAAGGGTGAGATGAGCAAAGCGAGAAGTCGTCGTTGGCGTACCGAGCACCAATGTGTCCACGCCTTGCAGCAAGCCGATCCCTTCATCGGGAACAATCTTGCAATCGCTGATGTAGGCAAAAACGGATCGGTTGGCTGAGCGGACGAGAAAACCGAATGTGTGAATATTCCCGTGTTGGACCGGTATGGGAACGATTTCGTTCTGGCCGAGCCAAAAAGAGCCGTCGATTACGTGAGTCTCCGGCTGAATGTACCCAGGGAATTTCGCTTCCCCGCTGAAAGCATATCTAAACATACGCTCCAGGTGCTCGAGAGTTTGTTCTGAAGCGAATATCGGCATGCGGTCCTCGTTCGCCGAGCTGTATCGTCGAAGATCGTCAAACCCCACCACATGGTCCGCATGGGCATGGGTGTAAATAACGGCATCTATTTCTTTGATTCCGGCTCGAAGAGCCTGCAGACGAAATTCCGCCCCCGTGTCAATCACCCAACTTGCACTGGGAGTTTGCAAATAGACCGAAGAACGCCAGCGCTGGTCGCGAGGATCAGACGAACGGCAAACGCGACAATCGCAGAGGATCACCGGTACCCCCATTGACGTTCCTGTTCCCAGAAAAGTGACCGCGAGCATTTATTGAAAAAAGGCCGCGCCACCTTTACATAAGCTCTTTGTGCCCGCAACGCTGCGCTCGCTTCGCATCCGCAATCTTGCCTTGGTCGAGTTCCTGGATTGGGAGCTAGAACCAGGATTCACGGTTGTCACCGGAGAGACCGGTGCCGGCAAGTCGATTATACTCGGTGCACTGAAACTGGTCCTGGGAGAACGGGCAGATAAGAGCCTGATTCGGACCGGTGCGGAGCAGTGCTCGGTTGAAGCCCTTTTTGAGGTCGCGGACGTAGCCCGGATTAACGCAGTCCTATCTGAGCAAGGCGTCGACCCCTGCGAGGGCGAACAACTACTATTGCGCCGGGTGTTGGCTGTGAACGGTACGAATCGACAGTTCATCAATGGGTGCCAGACCACTTTAAGTGTCCTGAAGGAAGTCGGAGATGGGTTGGTCGATCTGCATGGACCACACGATCATCAGTCGCTGCTTGCGCGCGAATACCAGCTACGATTGGTTGATGCGTTCGGCGGGAGTGAAGCGATTTATCACTCCTTTCGGGAAGTATTCGAAAAACTCCGAGCCTTCCAAGGTGAATTGGAACAATTGGAGTCGGAGAATGCCGCCGGGAACCTGGAGTTATGGCAACACCAGGTGTCGGAGATCCGTGACGCTGAGATTCAAGTGGGTGAGTTGGAAACGTTGGAAGCCAAGTATGCGCTAGCCAGCAACGCGCATCGAATTCTGGAGCTGACGGCCGTGAGTTTGCTGCAGCTCGCGGACGCCGAAGACTCAATCCTGACCCGACTCGGAGACATCGCCCGAACGCTGCGGGAATTGGAAAAGCTCGATCCGGGCACCGCCGAATTGGCGCATAACCACGAGAGTGGTACGTTAGAACTGGAGGAATTGGAACGAGGCCTGCGGCACTATCAGGAGAAGATCGACGTAGATCCGGGAACTCTTCGGCAGCTGGAAGAACGATTGAATTTGCTGGAGTCGTTGCGCCGGAAGTACCACCGCAACGAAGAGGAGTTGTTAACTTTGGCGACTGACCTCGAGGAAAGGTTGAGCCAGATCGACGGACGAGAAGCAGCGTTGGAGAAATTGCGGGCCCAAGTGGAAACAACTTCCCGGAAAATGCACGAGATCGGAAAGAATCTCGCTTCTTCCCGGCGAGTGGCTGGAAAGAAATTAACTGAACAGATCAGAGTTCACTTGGCGGATCTCGGCTTTCAACAAGCGAGGTTTGATCTGGAGTGGGAGGCTCTGACGGAGCCGATCAGCAGCGGGTTCGATCAGATTGAGTTTCTTTTTTCTCCGAATCCGGGCGAGCCGCATAAACCGCTTAGAGCGATCGCTTCCAGCGGGGAAATCTCACGTGTTATGTTGGCGATGAAGACCGCACTAGCCCAACAAGATCTGATCGGACTACTCGTCTTTGATGAGATCGACGCCAACGTCGGCGGTGAGATCGCCCATGCGGTCGGTCGAAAAATGCAGACCCTGGGTCAGAACCACCAGGTACTCGCCATCACTCACATGCCACAGGTGGCGGCTGCGGCTCGTAAGCATTTTTTTGTTAGCAAAGAAGTGAGTGAAGGACGGACCAGAACCGCTCTGCAGGAAGTGGGTGGTGATGATCGTTTGGAGGAAATTGCGCGAATGCTCGGGGGCAAATCGCAATCAGCACTCGAACATGCTCGTACTCTTCTGGCAGGATGATCGGCCCATTTGGAAACCTCAAATTGGAGTGTAGTAGATAGATTTCGGCTGCTAGTGCAGATTGTTGGGTTTATTGCACGATTTTGCTGGACGAACAGATGCCAGTTAGCTCGTAAAGATCTGGTGTATGCAGGAGACTGTCATTTTGGCAGGCGGAAACGGATTTCTTGGTCAGAATTTAGCGCGGTTTCTGATCCACGAAGGTTACTCGGTCGTCATCCTGAGCAGAACGCCCCAATCCGGAAAGGCGGTCCGTTCAATCGAATGGGACGGGAAAACACTCGGGAGTTGGATGAGATTCGTGAGCGGTGCGAAGGCGGTAGTGAACCTGGCAGGCCGGAGTGTCAATTGCCTGCATAACGAAAAGAATCGTCGCGAAATTCTCTATTCCCGATTGGATTCTGTTCGGGTTTTGGGCGAGGCGATCCGTTCTGTGGAACGGCCGCCGCGGGCGTTCATCCAAGCGACGTCGCTGGCCATATATGGAAACAGTGGGGAACGAATAAATGACGAGTACGCGCCTGCCGGCGGTGACTTTTCCGTGGAGGTTTGCCAACTTTGGGAGGAATTAGTCCACGAACTCGACTTATCGAACACCCGAAGAATCATCATGCGAATAGGATTCGTACTCGGTCGCGGTGGCGGCGCGTTAACTCCGCTCGTGCAGCTTGCGAAGTCTTATCTAGGTGGAACGATTGGCAGCGGGAAACAATATATCAGTTGGATTCACGTTGATGACTGGAACGAGATGATCCGCTGGTCGATCGAGAGGTCGGACGTCCAAGGCCTATACAACGCCACGAGTCCGAATCCGGTTACCAATCGCCAATTTATGCGCGAGCTCCGAATCGCGCTTGGCCGTCCTTGGTCTCCGCCAACGCCCGCATTCGCAGTCAAAATAGGGGCGAACCTCTTTATGCGAACCGAACCAAGTCTTGCGCTGACCGGCCGGCGCTGCATACCGAGACGATTTCTGCAGCAAGGATTTCATTTTCGGTATCCGGATCTCGCGCCAGCCCTCCGAGATGTTCTGGGATAGCAGAGTCAATATTCGCGATTTCTGATTGTATCGATCCGATCCTCCGTCACGCGGCCAGATGTCCTAGATGCCCTCCTCTAGTGCCGGAATGGAAATAAGGTTTGTCCAATCTTCCCGTTCTAGCTGAGCCTCAAAGGAACGCGGATCGTCTACGAAGCCCGCGAATGGCCGTCGTCCCTTGGTATGGCTCAGCATTTCGCTCAGCCCATGATCCATCGCCAATACAGTGCGAGAAGCTCTGGTCCGGCCTGCGTCCAAATCACGGCTGCCAGAGACAAAAATGGGCCAAACGGAATCCGTGATGATAACCCGCGGCGCCCGAGCAATATGACGACAATGCCCCAAAGGCACCCGAGAAGTGCGGCGATCGGGACGCAAAGCAATACACCTTTCCAACCGGTAAAACTACCAATCGCCGCGAGCAGTTTGACGTCGCCTCGCCCCATGGCCTCACGTGGGAATTGGGCATAGGAGGTGGTACCAGTTAGCTGCCTGATTTCTGAAAAAGGCATGGAGCGCTTTCCGCATTCAAGACGATCGGCAAAGAGCGAGATCTCGACCTGGCTCAGAGCTTCGCCGTTTAACTCTGCCGTGTTCGCCCGCAACCGTATCTGATCAGATCGACGAAAGAAATGTTCGTCCCAGGCAAACGGTTCATCTCCGATAAATAGACATGGATCCCGGTCTGGTTGGTCTTCCAAACGGAACGCAGCCGGTTGGTTCCAGGTTAGCTTGTAGTGGCCGAAAGCCAGCTTTCCTGCTTCCCCGATGACAAAGAGGATGGCAGCACCGATGAATGCTCCGGCTGCAGAGCTGCCCAGACTGATCCATGATGACTTGGTTCCGTGTAACGCTGGAACTAGCGCGCTGGATAGTAACCCCAGTACGACGCAGCCGAGTGAGATTGAATCGGGAATCAGAAAGAATTCGAGATCGATAAAGGTCGCCGCCACCAACGCCGCATACAAAAACCAGATTGGAATTGCCACCGGAAAACCGAATCGATAAGTCGCGGCGACGAACAGCAACGCGGTCAGTAACTCAATGAGTGGATATCGCCAGGAGACCGTCTGCTTACAGACGGCGCAATGCCCCCTCAACAGAAACCAGCTAAGCAGCGGGATATTATCAATCCAACGAATCGGCGACTGGCAATTCGGGCAAAACGATCTCGCGGGATTCCAAAGAGAGATATCGCGTGGGATCCGGTAAATGCAGCACCCAAGAAAAGATCCAACAATGAGGCCAAAGAGAGCGCTCAGAAACAGGTAGGCCATCGCGCACCAGAGGAGCCTTCAAACGGCTCGGGCGTTGGTCGCTTGCGACAGCGCGGGTTCGACGAGTTCACAGAGTAGATGGATAATCACTTTGTGGGCTTCTTGAATACGGGCAGTTTCCGAATGAGGCACGATCAGCTCAATGGGGGCGATTCCGCGACAGCGACCTCCATCTCGGCCAAGGATCGCAACGGCATGAAGGTCGAGCGCTCTTGCCTGCTCCAGGGCCCGACGGATGTTCTCGGATTGGCCGCTGGTGGAGAACGCAATCAAGAGGTCTCCTGGCGTGCCAAAAGCGATCACTTGGCGGGAAAAGATTTCAGCGAACGAATAATCGTTGCCGGTCGCAGTTAGTAACCCTCCATCGGCAGATAAACTAATCGCGGGGAATGGACGACGGTCACCGATGAATCGACAGGCAATTTCAGTGGCTAAATGAGAACTATCCGTCGCGCTGCCACCGTTGCCACAAGTTAAAAGTTTCTTACCACCCAAAAGAGTCTGTTCGATTAGCTGGGCCGCCGATCGAATCGGCGCTTCGAGATCAAATAATAATTCAATGGCCGCAACAGCGTCCTGGATACTCTCGCGCACAGAAATCACTTCGGGAAGCCTCTCGTGGCGAAGGAGTGATTTCAAGCTGGAAAACGCTTTGTTCGCAACCAATACTGCTTCCAATCATGCGATACTTCGCCTTATTTGTTGGGCTGCTAGTCTTGGTAGGATGCGAATCGAGCAGTCAGTCTTCTGCGCCCGGAAGGATTACGAAAGAACGCGCAATTGCCATCGCCATGGACGCGAACAAGCAGTATCCCGTTCCATTTTCAAAAGTGACGCGGGCTGCCTGGCGAGCGGAAGGTTACCCTAGTGGGTACTACGCCATCGACTTCAAGGATGAAGATGAAGAATTCGGCAAGTTTTACCTCGTAGACGGCCAAGGCCACATCGTCGGTCAGGGACGAATCGCCAATGACCACTACTATCCAGCAGGCGAGGTGCGCTAGAGGTCTGACCCCCGATCGGTAGGGCGAAAGCCTGGTACGGTATCAGCCGTACCGGCTTGAGCCGTTCGTGCTGTACCCAAGATGTTTGTCGATGGCCGAAGTAGCCTGATGCTCCAGCCTCAGGGAGCATGTCGGTGATCGGTGATTAGTGAGATGACTCGTAAAAGGGGCAGTGGGAGATTTCTGCCGAGGATTTGCCGATAGGCGTTTCACCATTCACCAATCACTTCTCACCTCTCACACGCTGCAGTCGTGGGTTCCTGAGCCAGGAGGATCAGGCTACACTCGCCTACCGCCGGGAACGCAATCGGAACAAGATCGGCAAACCGTAATAGCCAAGCTGTTCGCGAATCTTGCCTTCGAGGTATCGACGGTAATCGTCAGTGAGGGTTTCCGGGTCGTTTACGAAAAGCAGAAAGGTTGGAGGGCGAATAGTATCTGAATGTTTATTATCTATTTGGGTGGCGTATAGAATCTTGAGTCGACGATTGCTACGCGCTGGCGGCGGATGCGCTTCCAATGCTTGTTGCAGCAACCGATTCAATTGGCCTGTACCTAACGTCCGCTGCGCGTGCTTTTCGATCCTTTCGATGCTTTGAAACAGGCGATCCAGATTTTCACCGGTGTGGGCGGATAAGACATCGATCGGAGCATAATCTAGGAAGAACAAGTTAGAGCGAATCTGGCCGAGAACCGCGTTGAAAAAATCGCGTACGCGCGTCGACGGTTTCACTAGATCCAGCTTATTCACGATCACTAAGCAGGGTTTTTCACTCTCTTGGATCAGACCGGCAATCTTTTTGTCTTGAGCAGTAACGCCATCGACAGCGTCGACCACGAGTGCACAAATGTCCGCTCGTTCGATGCTTTTTTGCGCACGCATGACACTGAAGACTTCTACCGACGAGCTCTGCTTTCCTCGGGAGCGGATTCCGGCTGTGTCGATAAGTATGAATCGTTTGCCATCTCGCTCGTAGGGAATATCGACCGCGTCTCGAGTTGTCCCGGCGATGCTGCTGACCATCGTCCGCCGGTCCTGCAGGATCGCATTAACGAGCGAGGATTTCCCGACGTTTGGGCGACCGACGATCGCTAGTTTCAACTCCGGAAGTTTGGTCGACGAATCTGTCGTTTCATCCGGTAGATGTGCGGCAATCCGGTCCAGAAGTTCCGTGATACCGCGACCATGGGCGGCGCTAACCGGCAATACCTCGTGGAAGCCGAGCTTATGAAACTCGGCTTCATGATCGGTTTGCTTCGGATGATCTATCTTGTTAACGACGACGACGATTGGTTTTTTTGCGGTTCGGAGCTCTCGAGCGAGCATTTCGTCGATCGGTGTCAGTCCGTCTCGAGCATCGGTTACGAAAAGAATGAGATTCGCCATTTCCATAGCGAGATCCGCTTCAGCTCTGACCTGTTCATCGAAAGAAGCATCAATAGCGGAACCAATACCGCCGGTATCGATGAGCGTGAATCGGACCGGACCAATCTCGCAATCAGCGCTCAGGCGGTCCCGGGTAACCCCGGGCTGGTCGTGCACGATGGCGATCCGCTGACGTATTAGACGGTTGAACAACGCCGATTTTCCGACGTTCGGCCGTCCAACAATTGCGACGATAGGCAGTTTTCCCATTCGATCTCATTTCTCCCGAAATCCCGACATCGAAGGTAGAAGCGATTGGATGCCGCTGGCAACCGCAGAAGTCACTCATTGTTACTGTCCTCCCAGAAATTCCGCTCTTGGCGCGAATCATCGATCGCCGGTTACCACACTTGAGCCGGCAAAGTTTCGGGCTCAAGCACGGGGGGCTCGTCCTTGTCGCAACCCATCGATAACGTAACCAAGCCCGGAGGCTATCGTAAAAAGCGTTGCCAGGATGACCGGAAGAGTTAGTCCGACCGGAATACCAAGCATGACCCAGAGGATACTGACTATTTGCAGCACGGTTGCCGTCTTGCCGAGCCAACTCGGGCGCACTTCTACGTGGCCGATCCGTTCGGTGAGTATGACAAAGCCGACGCCGAGTAACAGGTCACGGCTGATAACAATACAAGCAAAAAACCACGGTAAAGAGGGACGCCAGCCAGACCAGGTCAGTACGATCAGAGCTGCAAAAATCAATCCCTTGTCCGCAATGGGATCGAGAATAGAACCGAGCCGGCTTCGCTGATTCCAATGACGGGCAACAAACCCGTCTATGCCATCCGTTACCGCTGCCAGCGAGAAAATAACTGTAGCGAAGACGCGAAGACCCTCCGACGGGGTAGAGCGGAGGACGGAGGAGCCGTAGCTCCACGCTGACCATACAAACAGAGGGATCAAGCAGATACGAGCAACCGTGATTTTGTTGGCCAATGTCATAAGACAGTCCATTCCCGAAAGAATGGCTGGAGCGAGCGCGGGAGAGTTTATCGAATGAAATAGCCAATAGCCAACCGCCGAAGCCAAAATTTGCTATGGGCTATTTGCTGTTGCTCATCGCGATGCCGAGCTGGTTGCTGCGGCCGCGGTCGCTGGCTCGCTTCCGCGAAAGGCCACGATCCCTTGGTAAATTCTTTCTGTTAATGCGTCGAGGTACTCCGGCGAAGCGATGCGCCTGGCTTCGACGGAATTGGTTAAGAATCCTCCCTCGATCAGAATCGCTGGATAAGCGTTCGTGCGGATCACATGGAAGGCTGCGATATGGACTCCGCGGTTTGCTACGCCCGGGATCTGCAAAATGCTGGCGTGCACAAATTTGGCCAAGTCGGCGCTGCGCTGCGTGTAATAGTACGTTTCGATGCCTTCGATGTAGCGTTTCCACGAAGAATTGAAATGAACGCTGACGAAGACAGCGCTTTCTTGCCGATTCGACATCGCCACCCGCGTATCGAGAGGGATAAACGCATCTGTGGTCCGCGTGAGCACCGGGTAAAACCCTCCCTGTAGCAAGCGCTTTTGTAGCCGCAAGCCCACCTGGAGAGTCCAGACCTTTTCCGGTACGACGCCCCGGGGACTTGCTCCGGGATCATGACCCCCGTGGCCGGGATCAACAATAACCGTTCGAAACGTCGTTCGTTGGATATTTCGTTGGGCACAACCTGAAACGAAACTCGCCCCAGCCAGGATGAAAAGTAGTAATCCGCGATGATGCTTCCGACCCTTCCCGAACAACAATTTTGCCATGGTCTTGGAACAGCGAAGCAATCGGCTTCGGCTGGCCCGACCCTAAGCGAAAATTCATCTCGAGCAAATTAACGAAGCTCGGTCTGCTCGAACTCGACCTTCACTTGATAGCCCAGGGGTGCAAGTTTCTCCTGTAGCTGTTGCTGAAAGCTCTGTTGCGCCTCCTCCGGAAGATTCGGCTCTTTCGCCATGGCGAGTTCGGGCAGGGCTTTCAGTTCGGTCTGAACGTCCTCCGGCTGAATCTTGTTCCAAAGTCCGTCTTGTAGTTGCTCCACATTCCAATCGAGCACCTCTGTGCTCAGGATTTTTGCTCGAGGCAGCTTTACCGAAACTGTGGACCCTTTGATGGTCACATCGCATTTCTTCTCGAGATCAAATCCGGCGTGTAAGCGAAACGTTGCTCGGATTCGGATGTGCTTGGTGCTGCCGAGCCATGTTTGATCCGACTCACGCGTCACTTCGCTGTCTTTAGTCAAGACGGTCAACTCCAATACATTCTGAGATTGCTGGTATACAACGTGGTCGCTGACCGAAATGCGTGGGCGCAACTGGAAAGAATCCGCTAAGACATTACGGACTTTTTCGATTTGGCTGGCGGACTCGTGGGTGAACGAATCGATGAAACGGGAAGGCCAGCTCGTGATTTGCTGAAAAACCACAAAAACCAGAATTGCAATAATTCCGAAGGACAAGACGAAGGCAACCGGCCAAGATATGCGAAATCGGGACATCGCACTAAAAAATACAGCCCCCCGCATCCGCTGGATACGAAGGGCTGCTGTTCCCCCCAGAACAATCCGTAAAAAATCGAAAGTTATACTGGCCTAAAGCCGAGCTCATTTCAAACGATTATTTGTCGATTTAACTGCTCGGTTTAGTCTCAGATTGCAAACAAACGACGACCTTAAGCCAGTCTGACCGATTTGCCCAGTTACATTTTGGTGACATTGCCCGGCCTTTTCTTAGCGCGAAACCTCGGTCCTTTAACAGCACAAACCCTTGATTTGAGTCGCAAATTGGTAGTGCATCAGGCCTAAGTTGCTGCGCGGCACTGGGTAGAGGACCCGTTCCCGATCTCTATATTGTACAGAAAACCGATTTTCGGACCATTCTCCCGATATATCTGATTGAGTGCACCGGGTTCACCGTTTAATCAGCTAAGCTTACTCTGTATGCAGACGATTGTAATTGGTCACCGCAATCCCGACATGGATTCCATCTGTTCCGCGATAGCGTATGCCGAGCTTAAACGGAAATTGGGAATGACAGACGTGGTGGCTGCGCGGGCCGGAAATACCAACGAGCGAATCGATTTCGTGCTGCATAAATTCGGGGTCGCCGCGCCCCAGTTTGTTTCTGACCTAACGCCAACTGTGGCAGACGTGATGGAAACAAAAATTGTCTCGGTCGCAAATGACGCGACCATTTCTCAGGCACTGACTTCAATTGGAGAGAAACGGTTGCGCGGTCTGCCGGTGGTCGATTCAGAAGGTCGATTCCTTGGGCTTCTTTCCGGTTGGAAGATCAGTCACTATCTCTTCCCGCCGCGGGAGGAGACCGCAAATTCTCGAGTAATTCTTGCTTCTGTCGCCAACATCCTGCACGCCCTGGATGGCCATGTTCTGGCAGGCTCTGCCGACGCAACCCTGCGCGATCTGGTCATCATGGTGGCAGCGATGAGTCCAGAGACCTTTTCGAGTCGACTAAAGGGCCGCGAAGGGGATCAAGTCGTCGTGTTTGTGGGCGATCGAGAAGATGTGCAGTTGGTGGCCATCCAAAATCGCGTCCTGGCCATCGTAGTGACCGGTGGAATGGGAGTCTCCGTGCGAGTTCGGGCAGCGGCGAAGGAGGCTGGGGTGTGCCTGATCTCCAGTCGATTTGACACTGCCACTTCGGTAATGTCGGCGCGTGGAGCGGTGCGCGTAGAGCAAATGATCGATCAAGATTTCACGCCCTTTCATCCAGAGACGCGTCTGCGCGCAGCCCGACAAACTGCGGCCAATGCACCAGATTTTGTTTTCCCGATTGTTGACGCGGACAATCAGCTAGTCGGTATTTTGTCAAAGAGCGATTTCTTACGCCCGGTTCCACGCCAAATCATCCTGGTTGACCACAACGAGCTTTCCCAAGCAGTCCGAGGGGCGAATGAAAACTCAATCATCGAAGTGCTTGATCATCATCGATTGGCGAGCTTCAGCACCGATTCTCCCATTCTTTTTTGGAACAACCCAGTGGGATCCACGAGTACCATCGTCGCGCTTTGTTATCGGCAATACGGTATTTCGATCGATCCGCCGATCGCTGGGCTGCTGATGGCGGGACTGATTTCTGACACGCTAAACCTGACTTCGCCAACAGCGACCGAGGTTGACGCCCGCGTTTTGCAGGAACTCAGCCAAATTGCGGGCGTCACGGCAGCGAAATTGTCGGAGGAGATCTTTGCCGTGGGATCACCCTTGCTCACATTGGGGCCGCAAGAGGCTATTCTGGCGGACTGCAAGGACTATGATGAAGGTGGGTTCCGTTTCAGCGTTGCCCAAGTGGAAGAGCTGAGTTTCGCCGCCTTCGAGGAGAAGAAAGAGGGGCTGTTTGAGGCCTTACAGGAATACCACCAGAAGCAGCGCACTTATTTCTCCGCGTTTCTGGTCACCGACGTGAACACCCAAAACTCTCGCATGCTAATGGTAGCCCCTCCTGAATTTCTGGACGTGATCCACTATCCTAGTTTAGCGCCCAACCTGTTTGAGCTGAACAACGTCGTCTCTCGCAAGAAACAATTAGTCCCGTACCTTTTAGATTGCCTTCAGAGAGTCAATCCGAGCATCGCCTAATTTTTTTCGATTCGATAGACTTTTGCTTTGGCCGCTCCAGAAAAAACTCTGCCTAGCATCCAGCGCCTGTTTTGGCGTGGTGGGCGCGGCCTACGGCGTTTGTTTTGGCGCAGCCCGGATGAATTGCGCGCTCCGCTCCCCGTCGCTGTCGTGGCGATAAACTGGGTTCTGGCATTTGTCCTCCTCTCGCTGCTGTGCGTCTACTCTTTTTCCCGTATCCAGTACACTTGGAACTGGGACAGTATCAGCAACTACTCCAGCATGTTCTGGAATGGCTGGTTCACGACTTTGGAGGTCTCGGCGGTTTCACTCCTGCTCAGTTCGGCCATCGGACTGATCGCGGCGATGGCTCGACGATCGGGCTTTCTGGTTCTGCGTGCTCTCAGCCGCATTTACGTTGAGACCATCCGCGGTACACCTTTGTTGGTCCAAATCTCCTTTGGTTTCTACGTGGTAGGAACGGCTTTTCATGTCGAGAATCGGTTTCTGGTTGGCGTCACTTTACTCTCCCTTTTTTCGGGGGCGTACATCAGCGAAATCATTCGCGGAGGCATCGAAAGCATCGGTGCTTCGCAATTGGAATCGGCCCGCGCGATTGGTCTGACCAAGTTCCAAACCTACTATCATGTCATCTTTCCTCAGGCGATTCGGGTGATTCTTCCGGGGTTAGCTGGAATGTTCGCGTCGCTGATCAAGGACTCTTCGCTACTGTCGACGATCGCGATCGGTGAATTTACTTACAATGCCCAGCAGGTCGCCGGACTTACCTACAGCCAATTTGAGGCGTACGTACCAATGGCGATCGGCTACCTGGTTTTGACGCTCCCGATCAGTCTCTGGACTCAATCGCTAGAACGAAGGACAAAATTTGAAACTTGAGGTCCAAAGTTTATGCAAATCCTTTGGAGACCAATTGGTGCTCCAGAATATCGACATTTCTTTGCAGAAGGTTCATACGCTTGCCTTGATTGGGCCTTCCGGCGGTGGCAAGTCGACGCTATTGCGCGTGATAGCCGGCTTGGAAAGGCCGGATCGCGGAAGGGTGGTTCTAGATGACGAAGAAATTATTTTTCGTGAGCGAGAATTACACAAACACCGCAAAACGGTCGGGACCGTTTTTCAGAGCTTTAATCTCTTTCCGCACCTGAGTGCGTTGAGCAATATCACCCTCCCGCTCGAGAAGGTGCATGGTCATTCGAAAATGGAAGCGCGCCGGATCGCTGAAGAGATTCTGGTACGATTTCAGTTGATGGAGCACGCTGCCAAACAGCCCGCCCAGCTTTCCGGCGGCCAACGCCAAAGGATCGCAATCGCGCGGGCGATATCGATTCGGCCGAAGCTGCTTCTTTTTGATGAACCAACCTCGGCGCTTGATCCGGAAATGACCGCGGAAGTGCTGGAGGTCATCGAGGAGCTCCGCGAAGAGGGCAGAGATTTCGTGCTCGTTACACACCAGATGGGTTTCGCGAAACGAGTTGCGGACCAGGTAGCGCTGCTGAGCGGGGGTCAGATTGTCGAATGCGGTCCGCCTAGCCAGATCTTGGACGATCCGAAATCGGAGACCGGGCGACAGTTCCTTGCCAAGATTCTGAAATACTGATGAGGAAACGGCAGCGGGCTCGTATGCACGCATGCGCGTCAACATAAGGGAAGATGCTCTGTTCTCTGCTCTGTTCTCTGCCCCGGAGCGGGGAGGGCGCACGTCCTCGTGCCGTGGATCGCGAGGACGCGACGTCCCCCGAGCGCGGAGGGGCGTTGCTTGCGACGCCCGGGAATGGCCCGCGGTTCACCGAGTGCTCGAGGCCAGGGATTCGCCAGCTCTGTTAGTCGTGGATTATTCCCGGGAGCCGCAAGCGGCTCCCCTCCGCGCTTTTGCGACGTAGGATCCTCGTGATCCACGGCGCACGAGGACGGTGCGCCCTCCCCCCTTCGGGGCAGAATCAAGCATCCACCGCACCCCGTAGCCACCTTAAGCCGCTTGCCGGGTATGAATAAATTCTTCCACGAAAACAGTCGCCGGCTCATCTTGAATTTCGCCCGGCGTGCCGATCTGCTCAATTCGGGCGTGATTCATGACCGCCACCCGATCGGACAATTCTAAGGCTTCTTCCTGGTCATGCGTGACAAAGAAAGTCGTGATCTTCAGCTGGCGTTGCAGGTCTTTTACCCAGGTCCGCAATTCCTTGCGCACCTTTGCGTCCAAGGCGCCGAATGGCTCGTCCAACAAAAGAATACGTGGATTGATAGCTAGGGCTCGGGCTAACGCGACCCGTTGGCGTTGCCCGCCAGAGAGCTGCGCCGGTAGCCGTTTCTCGAAGCCAGGGAGCTGAACAAGCTTCAACAAGTCGTTCACTCGATCGCGAACTTCCGATTTATTGGGTCTTTCTCCATGGCGCATAACCTCCAAACCAAATGCAACATTCTTGAAGACCGACATGTGTCGGAAGAGTGCATAGCTTTGAAAAACAAAGCCAACCCGTCGCTTTTGGATCTTCAGCCGGGTGGAATCGATTCCATTAAAATAGACGTTCCCGTAATCGGGGAAATCGAGTCCGGCGATGATGCGCAGCAGTGTGGTTTTACCTGAACCCGAAGGCCCAAGTAGCGCCACAAGTTCCCCGTCATCCGCATGCAACGAGACCCGATTCAATGCCGTATAGGTCTCGAATTTTCTGATCAAATCTTTTACTTCAATTTTCATCTGAAACTGGGCGCCTCTGTTAACGTGAAATTTGTCGTGGCCTGCATTCGCCATTCCAGGAAGCTTTTGATCAGCAAAGTAAGCACTGCGAGAAGTGTCAGCAGCGAAGCGATGGCGAACGCGCCCGCGAAATTATTGCTTTCGTACAGCATTTGGACCTGCAAAGGGATCGTGTTCGTGCCTCCGACGATGTGCCCCGAAACTACTGAGACGGCGCCGAACTCACCCATGGCGCGGGCGTTGCAGAGAATAATTCCGTAGAGCAATCCCCATCGCGCCTTTGGCAGGGTAATCCGCCAAAATGTTTGCCACCCGTTTGCCCCAAGGGAAAGCGCCGCCTGTTCTTCCTCGCTGCCCTGCGTTTGCATCAACGGAATCAAGGCACGCGCAACAAATGGGAAAGTTACGAAGATCGTCGCCAGCACTAATCCTGGCGGAGCGAAAATGATCTTCAGGTGCAGGGCTTGTATCAGCGGGTCGAACCAACCGGTTTTGCCGAACAACAGGACGAAAATCATTCCCGCGATCACCGGCGATACCGCAAAGGGTATGTCGATGAGCGTGATTAAGAAGCTCTTCCCTGGAAATTCAAATTTCGCGATGGCCCAAGCCGCGCAGACGCCGAAGAGAAGATTGCAGGGAACCGCGAAAGCCGCGACCATCAACGTGAGCCAAATAGCCGACTGCGAAGTCGGTTTCTGCAGTGTTGCGATATACCCTGGCATCCCTTGCTGCAGTGCCTGGAAGAACACCGAGCAGAGGGGGAGTAGCAAAAATATCGCCGTGAAGACAAGCACAATCGTCAAGAGCAGATAGCGCAGCAATGCCGGATCGCGGGTCGTGGGATGGGCCTTCGGTGGTCGGAATACCGTTTCCATGTTTTTAAGAAGTTTGACCGAATTGCGCCCACCGCTGAAGGCCGTTGATCAACAGCATGAGGGCAAAGGAAATGACTAACATCACCACGGCAATGGCCGTGGCCTGGCCGTAATGAAACTGATCGAGTTGCGACATGATCAGTAGAGGAACGATCTGGTCATGCATCGGCTTGTTGCTCGAGATGAAGATCACCGACCCGTACTCACCCAGAGCCCGGGCGAACGCTAAGGCGAATCCAGTGATCGCCGCCGGAAGAATCACCGGCAGAACGACTCGCCGGATTGTTTGCTTACGCGAGGCACCCAGACTGGCGGCCGCCTCTTCGAATTCGAGGTCCAGATCCGCCAGTACCGGCTGGACAGTACGGACCACAAAAGGAATCCCAATAAAGATGAGGGCGATCAGGATGCCAAGTTGGGAGTAAGCGATATGCAGTCCTGTCGCTGCGAGGATGGGTCGCCCGAGCCAGCCATTTGGAGCGTAAATCGCTGTCAAAGAAATACCGGCGACAGCAGTCGGTAACGCGAATGGTAAATCGACCATCGCATCGATCAGTTTGCGCCCGGGAAATTCGTATCGGACGAGGACCCATGCAAGCAAAGTGCCGAAGACCAGGTTAACCAGCCCGGCGAAAAAAGAGATGGAAAAGCTGAGTTGAAAGGCTGCAACGACTTCGGGTCGCGTAACTACATCAAGGAATCCCGCCCAGCCGAGATTGGATGCTTTTAGGAAAGTGGCGGAGAGAGGTATCAGCACGATCAGGCTGAGGTAAGACAGAGTGATGCCCAGGGTTAGCCCGAACCCGGGCAAGACCTTGCGTTGGTACCACAATCGGAGTCCAAGCCAATTCATTACTTGACTACTGTGGTATAGAAAAGCCGATCTGCGCAATCAACAAATACTTTTTTGAGAAAAATGGGGCCAGTCGGAGGGCGATCAGCCCTCCGAAAATTGACAGGCTCCCGGCCAAAAAAAAACCGGGAGCCTGTTCCCGCCCGAAATTATGGCTTATAAATCTGATCAAAAACGCCGTCGTCAGCGAAAAACTTAGGTTGTGCCTTTTTCCAGCCTCCAAAGAGATCGTCGACCGTGAATAGCGAAACCTTGGAAAACTTGTCTGCGTATTTTTGAGCTACCTGTGGGTCGGTCGGCCGGTAGAAGTTCTTTGCGGCGATTTCCTGGCCCTCCGAAGTGTAAAGGTACTCCAAGTAGGCTGTGGCCACGGCTCGGGTTCCTTTTTTGTCCACGACCTTGTCAACTACTGTGACAGGTGGCTCAGCCAGAATGCTGATCGACGGATTTACCATCTCAAATTTGTCTGCGCCGAACTCTTTCAGACTGAGAAAGCCTTCGTTTTCCCACGCGATTAAGACGTCTCCGACCTCCCGTTGGGCAAATGTAGTGGTTGATCCGCGCGCTCCCGAATCAAGCACCGGTACATTCTGGTAAAGCTTGGTAATAAACTCCTTCGCTTTCGCCTCATCGTTCCCGTTGGTCTTCAGCGCATAACCCCACGCTGCGAGGAAGTTCCATCTCCCACCGCTCGAAGTTTTTGGGTTGGGCGTTATGACTTGAACCCCATTCTTGATGAGGTCATTCCAGTCTTTGATGCCCTTTGGATTACCTTTCCGCACCAGAAAATTAATGGTTGAGGTATACGGCGAACTATTGTGCGGGAGCCTCTTCTGCCAATCAGCCACGACGAGGTCGCCATGATCGTGCAAAGAATCGATGTCAGCCGCCAGCCCCAAGGTTACGACGTCGGCCTCCAATCCGTCGATCACTGACCGAGCCTGCTTGCCGGAGCCGCCATGCGATTGCTCGATGACCACTTGGTCGCCGGTCTTCGCCTGATAAGACTTGGCGAACGCTTGATTAAATTCTTCGTAAAACTCCCGGGTTGGATCGTACGAAACATTTAGCAAATGAATGGTAGCTGCCGGCGCCGAACTGATGAGCGCCGCGGCGAAAGAGAAAAGTGCAAACGAACGGTGGATGGAGGAAGTCATAACCCTACTTAAGACATCGGGATTAAAAGCATACAAAAATCGGGGAGTAAAGGGGAAACGCCCAGTCTCCAGCGGTGAGCCAGGGACAGACCAACGGGCGGGAAGCTTAACTAGTAGGAGATGCTGCCGAGGTGCAGAGCGCCAATGACCGCCCAAATCCTAGGCGAGCCATCCAATGTCTGCCCAGCCGCCGCCTCTTTTGGGCAACGTCAGCTCTGGATCTTGCTACGCTCGCCGTTTGTTCGCGGCGTTGCCAGGGTGCTCTCGGAACTCTTGGACCGGGCGACCGGCATGGAATCAGCCGAAAAAGGAAGCGGAAAATTGTCGCGCCGCATTTTCCGCAAAGTGACTTCCACGACATCCGCCAAGGAGAAACGGTCGAGAATGTTCGAGATTGCGTTGCGCACGTCGAGCATGACCATCCGAAGACCACAATGTTCCTCATCGGGGCAGGTGCAACGTTCATAAGCGACCTGGCTAACACAATTGATCGGAGCCAGCGGCCCATCAATCAGGCGCACGACCTGTCCGATCTGAATATCCTCAGGGCGGCGAGCAAGTAAGTAACCACCGTGTTTGCCCCGCCTGCTTTCCAGGTATCCCGCAGCTTTCAGCTGCATCAGAATCTGTTCGAGAAACTTGACCGGTAGCTCCTCTTTCGCGGCCAGCTGATTCACCTGCAGCAGCGGTTTACCCATTGATTGAGCTAGCCCAAAATCGATCAATGCCCGGAGGGCGTATTCGCCCCGTTTCGAAAGTTTCACAGCTCGCGAGTGTAGAGCGGGGCGTAGGCAAACTCAAATCAATGTGTACGTTAATCAGCGTGAATGTCATCCGTGCCGTACACAGGCGGAGTTTATTGTTGCAAACAAGTTGCAAATAAATCACTTTCACCGATGAGGTTTGCTCGACTTCTACTTTCCGCCTGCCTCTTCTCCAACTTCATAGTCTCTCACGCCAAGGCCGACGATAATCTGGTCGTCGCTAGTTTTTCTACGATCTTGACTGAAATAGGCCAGAGGGTAGGAGGTAACGAAGTGACAGTGACTGCTTTGATCCAACCCGGGCAGGATCCTCACGAGTTTCAGCTCAGCCCGAGTGATCTCCAAGCGGTCAGCAGAGCGCGATTGGTCCTCACTTCTGGAAAAAACCTCGAGCGCTACTTCAATAATTTACGTGACGCAACGAAAGCAGATTTGCTTCCGGTCGGCGACCACTTACCCGGTTTGAAAATGCCGGCTGGATCCGATAATGAGACGTCGAAGAGCGGGTTCGTCGAAGACCCGCATTGGTGGAACAGCGTGCCAAACGTTGAAAAAGCTGCGATTAACGTACGTGACGAACTGATAAAGCTCGATCCGGGCCACGCCGATGAGTATCGGGCCAACGCGCAATCCTACTTGGCAGAGCTCCAGCAACTTAACGACTGGGTGAAGCGGAAAGTAGCCGAGTTACCCCGAGACCGAAGGAAGCTGGTTACCTCCCACGACGCTTTCCAATACTTCGCGAAAGAGTACGGGTTTCAGATCTTCTCTATCGAAGGGTTGAGTACAGAGGATGAACCTTCACTCCGCCATGTGTCGGAGTTGATTGACCAGATCCGAAAACAGCACGTAAAAGCGATTTTTATCGAAAACGCTTTGAACCCGAAAGTGAGTGTCGAGATTACCCGCGAAAGCGGGGCCAAGATTGGGGGAACTCTTTACGCCGATGGACTTGGAACCGGAGATGCCGCGACCTACCAGGGGATGATAAAGCATAACGTGGAGACCATTGTCGATGCGCTGAAATGAGAGGTTCGCCGCTCCTGCAACTACTCGGATTGGTGATCGTGCTAGGGCTGCTCGTTTTTCCACTGCGCTATCTAACCTCTGCGGCGCGAAATGAACCGCCGCTGGCCAACTCAGACGCCGCTACCTCAAACACCAAATCGATTGAGCTGAAACTGGTTTCCTCAACAGTCCCGTACACTTTTGACATTCAGTTCTTAGGTAAACCGCTCTGGACGGGCACAGCGGAGCGATCGATCGAAACTAGGTCCGTCCAAATCCCGTTCCCAGCGGAAGGCGTTGACCTAACTGTCCAGGTACATTGGAGCAAAGCCGGTATGGCGGCTCTCCAACTCACGGTGACTCCACCCGATCAACCTCCGCTGTCCCAAACCCTTTGGGGAGACGGAGAAGTGAGCGACACGATCACATTTAAAGAAGGGTCGCAATAGCTAGATGAATGACACGCTTGACCACGTCCTACGGATCAAAGATCTCACCGTGAGTTATCGACGGGTTCCTGCGGTGCATCACGTCAACATCGACCTCCATTGCGGAAGATGCGTTGGACTGTTGGGGCCAAACGGTGCAGGTAAGACTTCGCTTCTGAAAGCGGTCGCTGGTCTGGTTCCGCTTGAGACCGGAACGATCGAAATTGGCGGACACGATGGAAGCGCGAATCATGGCGCATATGTGGCCTATCTTCCGCAGCGCTCAGCGATTGATTGGGACTTTCCCACAACGGTGTGTGGTCTGGTAGAGATGGGGCGTTATCCTGCGTTAAGCTGGTGGAGGCCGTTCGGAGAGAAAGACCGTGCGGTCGTGCACAAGGCGTTGAGTGCGATGAAGCTGAGCGACCTGGCGGATCGGCAAATTAGTGCCTTATCCGGTGGCCAGCAGCAGCGAGCATTTCTCGCTCGATCGCTCGCCCAAAACGCACACGTGTTCTTGCTGGACGAGCCGTTCGCTGGATTAGATAAACCCTCTCAAGATCTATTTGGAGAGATCCTGCGGGATCTCGCGCGGGCGGGTAACCTGGTCATCGTCTCCCACCACGATTTGCGGATGGTCCCGTACTTGTTTGACGAAGTCATTTTCCTGAATGGCGAGCTTGTGGCTTACGGACCGACCGATGTCGTCTTTAATGACGAGAATCGCATCCGCACCTTTGGGACCGAAACCTTTTCCGGGCAGCCCGCGTGAATTTCCATTCGTTTCTTCGAACTCTGCAAGAGTTCCAGATTCAGCGAGCGCTTTTCGGTGCCATCCTGATCGGTTTTACCAACGGCGTTTTGAGCGTGTTCATCGTCATCCGCCGGCTTTCCTTGATGGCAGACGCGATCTCCCACTCTTTGCTACCCGGGTTAGCGATCGCTCTCATTTTATTTGGGACATCGCCCTCGACCCTATTCATCGGCGCGATCATCGCTTCGGCTTTAGTTGCGTTCGGCACTCAGGTCATCTCAAATAGTTCGCGGATCAAGGAAGACACTGCCCTGGGTCTACTGTTTGCCTGTTCGTTTTCGTTGGGCCAAGCGCTCTTAAAGTACTCGCCGGTGCACATAGCGATCTCTGATTATCTCTTCGGTAATATTTTAGGTCTGAGCGATGGCGATCTGATCCTGATCTACGGCGTGAGTTGCGTGTTGCTGCCGGCTCTCGTCTTACTCCAGCGACCGTTTCTATTGATGCTGTTTGAGCCCTCGGTTGCCGCGACCCAAGGAGTTCCGGTTCATATCCTCAAATACGCGCTGATGGGCATCCTGGTCCTGGCGATGACTTCGTCGCTGCAAGCAGTGGGTATTATCCTGGCACTCGGAACCCTCATCGCGCCGGCAGCGACTGTTTATCTCTTTGTGGACTCATTTCCGACGCTCTTTTGGGCGAGCGGGTTTCTGGGTGCGATTGGATCGGCTGTTGGGCTGTTGGTCTCTGCTCTAACCGATTTGCCAGCCGGAGCCTGTATCGTGCTGGTGCTGGGTCTCTTTTTCTTTATCGCCTACCTCTTCAGCCCGAAATACGGGCTGCTCCGAAAGCTCCGCAAAGGGCATTTCCATGAGCAATCCTTGGCCCGCTGGAAAGAGAGCACCCGTCCGAGCGAACGTTGAGAACTGGAATGCGGTCGAGCTTAGCCCCAGAATGATTTTCTAGGCAACGGCGCCGGCTGCTGCCATAACCTTGATTTGAAAGATTCCAATTAGTGGAATAAGCAAATGCGAAATTTAACTCCCCAGACTATGAACCATCCCCCTGTTAGAGGAAGTATCTCACTCGACGCACCTCTTTCTTCCGGCGAATTGAGTGCCGCCGGAAGCAAGATTTACAGCTGGGCAAAGCAAATCGGTCGATCAGACCGATGGCGATTGCCGATGGCTTTTCTCCTTTGTCTTCTCGCTCTGTCGATGTCATTCGCGCAGAAGGCCCAGGCGCAAGAGAAGAAAAAATACACAATCGCGCTGATCCCTGGTCTCACGACCGATGCGTTCTACATTACCATGCACAAAGGTGCGAAAGCAGCAGCCGACGCGCTCGGAGCTGAGTTGGTCTTTCAGGGCGCCCCCGAGTTCAACCCTGTGCAACAGGTGCCGGTCCTCAATGCGATCATCGGACGGAAAGTGGACGCTATTCTCATCGCTCCCACCGACAAAGGACAGCTAGTGGGTCCGCTCAAGAAGGCTGAGGACAGCGGAATTCCGGTAATTACCGTCGATACGTTTATCGGCGATGGACATTACCAAACAGGCAGCGGGGATGCGGATTTCCCGCTTTCTTATATTGCGTCGGACAACGTTTTGGGAGGCGAAATTGCCGCCAAAGCACTGGCCAAGGCGATCGGTGACAAAGGCAAAGTTTATGTTTCCAATGTGAAGCCGAACATTTCGACTACTGATCAACGGGAGCAAGGCTTTAAGCAGGAAATGAAAAAGCACCCGAACATCACCGTCCTCGAAACTCAGTTCAACGACGACGATGCGAACAAGGCGGCTTCTCAATTTGCATCGGTGTACGCGCGAACTCCGGACCTCGCTGGAGTGTTCGGCGCCAATCTCTTTTCCGCTACCGGTGCTGCCAATGGCGTGAAACAAGCCAATGCCAAAGGGAAGGTCAGAGTCGTTGCCTTTGATGCCCCTACTTCGATGATCGATGATATCAAGGCTGGGAACATCGATATCGCGATCGCCCAGCATCCGGCCGAGATTGGATTTTACGGAGTAGTGACCGCTTATGCGCATCTAACCGGGCAATCCGTACCTCCGCTGATCGGCACCGGATTCACCGTTATTGACAAGACCAACATCGATGACCCGAAAGTGAAGAAGTTCATTTACTCGGACTAAGATGCGGTCCAACGGGCCTGTCCGCCATAGTCCCGCGAACGCCGGACGGAGGAGGAAGCCTCAGTTGTTGTTAATTTGAATGTGTACAATTGGCGCAGTTGGAAGCCGGACAACCGAATGCTCGTGCACCTAAGATTTGGCGCACGAGCTGTTTGGCCCTTGCTCCTGCCCAAAATTTAAATTTCCTGTCTGATTAGAAAGAAACTGATTGCCTCAGTGAACTCAATTCCCCTTGAAGAAACCACTGGCGAACGCATCGGTCGGAGTGGAGCTTTCCGATACTGGTTAGCCTCTGCGCGAGCGTGGATCTTTTTGATTGTTCTGGTGGTCGGTTTCGAGGTCTGGGCGCACTTTGCCTATAATACCAGCTTCGTTCTGAATCCTTATAACGCGCAATCGATCGCGGTGTTCGCGGTCGGTCCGCTCTTGTTGGCGTTGGGCCAGACGTTCGTTGTCATATCGGGCGGAATCGACCTATCGGTCGGATTCACGATGGGCCTCGCAGCCGTGGTATTCTCGAAGATTTTGAACCTGACGAGAGACTCGCTGGGTGAACCTGGGAGTTTCGTCGTTGCGGCAATTGTCGCTTTAGCGGCTTCAGCTATTCCAGGCCTCATCAACGGCCTGCTTATTGCGCGCCTGCGAATCCCTCCTTTCATTGGAACGCTCGGGATGTACGGCGTTGCTCGCGGCATTGCTTATTTGTTGGCTGGCGGAACAACGGTACCGATCAGTAACTCGATCGTTTCGTTTGTCGGTAACGGCACCCTTTTCGAATTACCGATGACCGTATTGATCACTATCATCCTGACCGGTGTGATGATGTTTCTTCTTTCTCAGAGCCGTTTTGGTCAGCACACCTATGCGATTGGCGGCAACCGCCAGGCCTCTCTCCGCGCGGGAATCAATGTCTCTCGCAATACGATTGCACTTTACGTTCTGTCCGCCCTCACCGCCGGCATCGGAGGTATACTTTACACCGCCCGTTTTTCGGCAGGCGCAGCCCAGGCTGGTGAACCGCTTCTGCTCGATAGCATCGCTGCGGTCGTGATTGGCGGGGCGAGTCTTTTCGGTGGATCAGGAACAATTACCGGCACGATCATCGGGGCCCTGATTATTGCCATTATTCAGTACGGGTTGGTCTTTGTGAATGTAGAACCGTTCTGGCAATTTGTGGCGGTCGGTATCGTGATCATAATCTCTGTCCTGGTCGATCAAACGCAGAAACAATTAGGTGGAGTTGAGGCTTGATGAGTGAGCAGCCTATCTTGAAGGTTCAAGGTGTTTCCAAACGTTTCGGAGGCGTTCATGCCCTCGAGAATGTCTCACTTGAGCTTTACCCAGGCGAAGTCCTGGCCTTAGCCGGCGACAACGGTGCCGGAAAGTCTACACTGATTAAGATTATTTCCGGAGTTCACCACCCGGATGAAGGGGCTATCTGGTACAATGGAAGTGAAGTGCGGTTCGAGAATCCACAAGCGGCCCGAGAACACGGAATCGAGACGATTTACCAAGACCTGGCCTTGGCTGATAATCTGGATGTCGGCGCAAATGTGTTTCTCGGTCGCGAACCGCTTAAGCGGGTGTTCGGATTTCCAGTGCTTGATCGGAAACAGATGCGGACCCAAGCCGCTGCAGCGTTACGGGTTCTCGATATTCAAATCCATCGGTTTGATCTGCCAATTCGCTCACTTTCCGGTGGCCAACGTCAGGCTGTCGCAATTGGAAGAGCGATCCATTGGAAGGCCAAGATCTTGATCATGGATGAACCAACCGCTGCGCTCGGTGTACCGGAGCAGCGCAAAGTCATCGCGCTGATTAAGAGCCTGAAGCAAAGCGGCGTCGGCGTAATCTTCATCTCGCATAACTTGGTCGATATTTTTGCAGTTAGCGACCGTATCGTCGTTTTGCGTCGCGGCATCAAAGCGGGCGAACGCCCCGCTGCTGACACTAGCTCCGACGAGATTGTCCGGCTGATGGTAGGAGGCTGAGGCAGAGAGCCAATTTGCTATCTGCTATTTGCTATCTGTTATTTGCTATCCGAGCCTTTCCGGTGAGCGATATCCAAGATTTCCCCTACGATACTCGGCTTAATGTTTTGCACCCTGCGCTGGAACTCATAGACGAAAAGGCGCTTTCCGACTCGAGTGCGCCCTGGTTCAACCAAACGCTCTGCCGGGTCAATGAATCGGTCGTCCGGGTCGGCGTGATCCAGGGCGAGTATCATTGGCACAAGCACGACAAAGACGACGAATTCTTTTATGTGGTCGAAGGTGAGCTGTTGATCGATCTGGAGGGCCGGACGGTTGAGCTCTCGCCTAGACAAGGATTTGTCCTACCGAAAGGTGTGCTGCATCGAACCCGAGCGCCGAAACGAACAGTCATCCTAATGGTCGAAAACGCGGGTATTATCCCGACCGGAGATTAGGCCGGTCAGTGACGAGCTGCTGTTCTGAGTGCTCCGCGGACGCAGGTCTACGGGCAACACTTGTCGATTTTGGCGTATAGCCTCATCTTCTCCATCATACAGTTCGCGATGACGGCGAAGGAATTGAGCGCTTGCTGCTGGACCGGCGAAAAGTGATGCGGCTTTCGGTCGGCTACACACATCGCCCCGATGGCAACGCGGTCCCGAGTAAAAAGGGGTACGCCGGCATAAAAGCGAAACTCTAGGTCCTCCGTGACAGCCGGATGATTGCGCCATTTCTTATCTCGTTTTGCGTTTTCAATCACAATGGGAAATCGCGCGGTGGCTACATGTGCGCAAATGGAGCAGGCCAGCGGCATCTCGGACTTGGCGCATCCGTAATGCGAAGCGAACCATTGTCGATCACGGTCAATAAGCGTGATCATCGACCTGTCTGTGCCGAAATTCGTTGCCGCGAGTTCTGTCAGGGCATGAAAGGCGGCGCGGGGACGAGCGAGTCGAAGATCGCATACTCCTGCAGCGCGTCGTGGCTGCGCTGAGCGGTTTGCCGAATAGTAGACTCATCAAACGGAAAATCGGTGCGCCCCAAGTTGTGCGCAGGGTAAGCGGCCAAAGGTCGATTTCGGCGGCTAAGAGCCGGGCGGTTGGAAAAATGCAGTTCATTTCCGTCCAGGTCGAGGGCGCAGAAGTTATGCAAACCAAAAGGTTTGCTAGTCAGCTGCTCCCTCATCTCAACTCCGCGTGTCCGTAAGCGGTCGTGAAGAAACACGGCATCCGTGCAAAATAGATTAACGGCAGAACGTTGAACGCCGAGTTTGCTGGCTTGCTTCAGGGTAAGGCGCGTTCCTTCCAAAGCCAATTGCACGGAAGTATGGCCCTGCTCAAGCCACTCAAACCCTAGCTTTTTGACATAATACTCGGCAGCCGCCGCGAGATCGCCGACAAAGAGCTCGGCCGACTCGGTCTCGGGCTTCCGTCCCCCTCCGGCCGAACCAGCCAAGGAGGATTTCTCTCTCGCGGCCATAGCCTGTAGGATTCGGCTAAACCAGAGAAATCTTTAAAGTAATTTGGAAGACATTTTGCGGCTCGGTCAGCAAAACTCACTCGTGAGCCCTGCGGTTGGGGCGTCCAGACAATGAAGCGGTGAGGGGTTGGTTCGCTTTATAAGCTCAAAAAGCAACAATGCACCAACCCCGGATATACCAACCGTTTTAATCGAATTAGGCAGTGAAGGCCGCGAATTGATTCGAAAGACACCCATGAACGGTAGGGCGAAACAGTCCGGCCGACGCACGCGTGACAGACGGAGAGGCTAATCGCCGGACTGTGAGCCTCGACGCATTAACGAACAAAATCAGCCTGGCTACTTGCTCCGCCAGCGCCTGGAAGATTTAGCAGATCTGAAAGCTGGCACCGGGTGCGCGTCGATCAAACGGAGACGCACCCTGATGCCTGAAGTCGGGCGTGCCCACGAGACTCCTATTGAACGATCGTCCCCGGTAAGACTGGTGGACTGGCCGAAGTGTTGAAATCGCCGGTCAACTCGCGGCTGAAGAGCCCTTCTTTTCGTGAGTGATCGGCCTTCTGACGATCCAGGCCTTGCATCCATCGTCTACGACCAGCGCCGGTTCTCCGAGTTTCGTGGAATCGCCAACCTTAGCAATCGTCTCCGAATGGTAAGGGAAGTATGATTGTGAACCGAAGAAGTTTTGCTGCTCTGCCAGTTGCTTGGCGATGTCAAAGGCGCGGGCGTTCGGAGAAATTTTCTGCTCGTTGATCTTGGCCATAATCTCCTCCGATATCTCAACGATGATCACGAGCCGCTGAGCATTGGGTCTCATACCTTGGGAGAACTCTACCCGGATATTCATTTTGCCTCGGAGACAACCTTCTGATCTGCTACCTGCATACGTTGAGCCTCACGCTTCTTTCGCTTCCCAAAACTCCTGGTCGCGACGACTGCGGCAATGCCCGTGAAACGCAGTCTCGTCCTAGTGCGATAAAGGCATCCAAGGTACGCAACCTTGTAATGTAATCTATTTGGTGGCCTGCCGCACCGAAGAGAATGAACTTCATCCGGTACTAAAGGCCGGAAATCCGAATTGTCAGGCGAAAAGAAATATCTGGAGGAAGGCGGGCATGCGCCAATCCATATCGCTGCCGTGGAGAATGAGGTGCGCTGCTACGCTTCGCGAACGCCGAGTTGTTGCCAATATCCAGGGTTGATTACAGCACCTGAAGCTTTGCCAGAATCGTCAAAGGCGAATGACACGCGAGTGCGGTGAATGCCGGTAACCCAAAAATCCGATTCTGACATTGGCTGGAGATTAATGGATTGATCGGTGTGAAAATCGAAAAAGTCCATCGTAGGTTCGGCCCGGAGTTCGCCCTGCTCAAAGCGAACCTTTAACACCGCTTTTGGTCCAAATCGAAAAGAGCCTGTGCACTTCTCAATGCCGGCCGATGAAACAGTGACTGGCTGAGGAGGGACGAATATCGGCTCCTCAGGCACACTGGCCAGGATCGCGTCCCACATGACTTCACCTGCGATTGTACTGAGATCCGGTAAACTCAGGCTCTGGCTAGCAACTTCTTGAGTCGATAGAGCGAAAAGCGTGTCTCCATCGACACCTGTGGAGAAAGGTTGGATCCCGCGAGCCATCGATGTATGGACCTGCACAGCCAGGCGCTGCAACGCGGTGTATCCAAGCTTTTGGTTAGTAACAACTGCACTAATTGTTGTATTATGCGGGCCGGCTCTATGCGGATCGCTGGATTCAGCCAACCATTCTTCCGAACGGCTCGCTGGCAAGTTGGCTAATAGATCGGACGCTTTCGGCAAATCGGTCAGCCTATTCCTAAACTTTACCAGCCGGCCATCTCGGTTGGTGATGGCTCCGCTCGAGTTTACAACGACGAATGCGGCCACCTTCAGGTCGTCGATCCGGCGGAACGCGCCTCCTTGGCCCGAGTGGACGCCCCAGCCGAAAGCAGCTCCTTGCATGGCCATTCTGCCTGCGCCTTGCGCGCCCAATGGAAAAATGCCTGGCCGGAGGGCGTGTAACGCGGCCTGAGCCAACCTCTTGTCCGGATAAACCTCGTTCAGCCGTCGTCCGAAAAAATCGTATATGATAGCGCCGGCCACCAAAGCCACGTTGTCCCAATCTCCGCCGTATACTCCGTCATCTTTCAATCCAGTGGCAACGGCGGTAATCGCCTCTTCGCCATATGCGGAGCCACCCGCAAAGACGATGGCGTCGACATTTGGATCTTCATAACCAAGGCGCAAATAGTCCGTATTCACGGTTCCCGGAGAGCCACCGCGAACGTCAACTGCTGCAGTGGCAGAGTGGGGGAAGCGGAAGATGGTCAGCCCAGTCGGTCCCTCTTCATAGGATCCGACACCGATATGGATAGCCGGCCAGTCAAATCGCAGAGCCGGTCCGTGAATTTCGGTATCGGCTTTGAGGTAATCTTGAGGCGTTCCGGCAGACACCATAAGAAAAGTGCTGTCAGTTACTATCACCTAACTTGAAGTTAAGCGATACCTCCAGCATCTTCTGTCAACTTCCGGTGCATTGAGGCGTTTCCGTCTCGGGTGGGTGAAGAACTGCCCGTTTGAGCTATTGCGGATGGGAGAGCTCTTCAGGATTCTTGCTCGACCAAAATACCGGCAGGGGCCAACTTGAGAAGTTCATCGATGAAAAGACGACGGGCCATTTGTGTCGGGCTGCTCGGCCTTGCCGGTGCTGTGGTGACAGTGGCCCTGATGCTGCACGACTACGCACGCGCGGATGTAATAGGCGGGCCGCTTCCGGCACCGCCCCTGCCGCGAGATACGATCCAACTCACTCCCGTGGAGAGGCTCGGGAAATTGATGCTCTACGATAGCACGCTGTCGAATCCTTCGGGCTACTCCTGCGCCTCCTGCCACGTGCCCGAGACGGGCCTTACGGGACCCAATTCCGAAATTAACGCGTTCGCTGGTCCACAGCCCGGGATCGTGCCTGGGCGATTCAGCGATCGCAAGCCCCAGAGTTATCTCTACGCCGCCTTCAGTCCTGAGGGCCCCTATTATGACCCCCATTTGCACACTTGGCTGGGCGGGAATTTCTGGGATGGCCGCGTTCCCGATCTCGCTAAACAGGGACTGCAGCCACCCCTCAATCCGAACGAGATGGCAAATACCCCTGAGGGACCTTACCCGCCCGCTTCGGGAGGGTATCCGCCACTCCTCGTTCAGAAGCTCGAGAACCGGCCATATACCGCGTTATTCAAGCAGGTATACGGCCAGGACGCCTTCCATCTCTATACCCCGAAACAGATCTACGAACTCTTCGGTGAAGCACTCGCTGCATACCAATCCTCGGGAGAGGTCTGCGCGTTCAGTTCGAAGTACGATGCCTCCAAATATGGGACGCCGCCGAGAAACCTCTATACCCTCTCCGCATCCGAGGAACGCGGAAGACAATTGTACTTCGGGCAGGCCCAATGCTCGGCGTGCCACTCCTCCGCGGCAGTACCCGCTATCCAAGCCATGACGCAGGGAAAAGACACGCTTACCATGTACTGCTATGCGAATGTCGGCGTCCCGAAAAATCTGGGCAACCCCTACTACCAACAGACCGACAAGGAGTCCAATCCTCACGGGTACAATTCACTTGGGACCAACTACGTCGATTACGGCCTGGGAGCGAACCCCAATCCAGCTCCCGACGGGACCAGATTCTACCAAAATGTTCACGGTGACATTCCCGAGTTCCGCGGACTCTTCAAGACACCGAGCATGCGCGGCACCGACAAGCGGCCCTCGCCGAATTTCGTGAAGGCTTACATGCACAATGGCGTCTTTAAGAGCCTCAAGGACGTCGTTCACTTTTACAACAAGCGGAACATCGCCGTGGACGCCAACGGCAAAGAGATCGCCTTCGACCTCCGCAAAGGTCCGCCGTCTGGCTACACCCCGCTATTCCCTCCGCCGGAGGTCCTCGAAAACGTGCAGAACGTCACCGGACTGACGCCCGCCCAGGCGGCTTCGGCGAACGAGTCGAACGGGCAGGTCGGCAATCTCCAGCTCAGTCCCCAACAGGAGGATGACCTCGTTAACTTTCTCAAGATCCTTACCGACGGGTACACCAAACCGAACCCTGTCTCGCCGTGATGGCGTCGCCGGTAGGCTGATGCTCCAGCCTCAGTAACCCAAGGGCGAATCGAACTTCGTGTTCGGTTTTTCCTAGGGGTCATAACAGAATTCTGGCGCGATTTCCATTTGTTAGACGTCGGCTTTTGAGTCTACGACTAGCCTGAGATTTTGAATAAGTTGGGCTTGGGCACTTATGACAGCGAGCGCATGCTCAAGCGCCTCGCTGAGGTTATTTGCTCTGTGGGCCGCCCGCGCTTTAGCGAGTCGATTGTTGGTTTCCGTAATCGCTGGGTCCCAGATAGTATCACTGGTGTTCATCGCCCGGTTTTAGCTGCGCTAGAGCGGATTGTCGATCATCACAGCCTGCTGGCGATATACGCAATTTGACGTATTGCGATGCGGATGGGTCTAGTAAGCTCGGCATATGCCAAATCCAGACCAGAAAACTGAGACCGAACTTCTTGAACGAGCAAAGCATTTAGCCGGACAATTAAGCGACCAAAGGACGATCACTATTTTTTGCGCCTTGTTGATCGCTGACGCAATCCGCCACGGTAGTGGACGGATTACTGAAGCTATATCAGCGCACTGATAACTAGTTGCCCAGCTGTTACCATCTGCTGAAATTGATAAGCAGTTTCGTCGAACGGCGAGCGGGTGCGTTCCATCGGTCGAAGCTGCCGATCCATACTGCGCAGTAAAGGCGGCGACCGAAAACTATTTCGCGAAAGCGCGCCGTCAGAACCCGGAACGCGGAGGTTGGCTAGGTGGTTGCGGGACGCTCGGCAACTGTTCCCACGAGGCACCATCAGTGTGGACGGAGAACCTCCAAATTGTGCCGTCGTCACAGATAACAACGTACTGGTTATTCGTGTAAGAGGAGATCGCGAGCGGTTTTCTTTCCATGCCAGATCTTCCTACCAAGCTGGTTTCCATTCAACGAATTGCGCGGCGAAGCGACTCCGTCCGCGTTCCATTTGTTGCGACGCTTGCTGCTTTCGATTGCCTCACATCACGGATTTGAACGCGCGCCAGATGGGATAGCAAGGCGGTCAGATTACTGAGGCTGGAGCATCAGCCTACTCTGAGGCGAAAATCTGCTAAATGCAAATGACATTTGCAATATCATTCGAGCCTCAGGCGAGAATGAAGCGCTCCCGACGGAGGGGATCTAACCCACACTCTCTTGAGAGGAACCGGTTCGTGTCCGAAGCGAACCTTGGCTGCTGTCAGTTCATTGGAAAAAGAAGAGGCTCATTTCTCACTCTGCAGGTTTATCGTACACGACGACTAGCTCGATTCCAAAATACTCAATGTCGAGCACCGAAAAGCTTGCCGCCAACATGCAGAGCCAGCCAGGCATGTTGACGACAGAATCTGCTCACTGGAAATAACCTCGAGTAGCGTAACCTCCTGCCTCGCTGTGTTGAAAACCGGAGAATCGGGCAAATGCCGGAAGTACACCAAATATAAGTCTTAGCCGAACCAATTTTGAAAACTTCTAAACGAAGAAGTTATAAGCGCTGAACGCCAATCGAAGTCGAGTATGAAAAAGATTCAAATATCGCTGGCTGCAACCTGCCTCGCAGCCTTCGTTGTCGCTATGCCACGCGTAGCGAGTGCGGCCGATGAACAAGGGCCGGATTCCACGTCAACAGATCGGCTCCTTTTAGCTCAGGCCCAGACCGCAAGACCGAAGAAGCAGTCGGCGAAATCCAAGGTTAACGTTGATCAAGCCGGAGTCATTCTTCACGGATATGACGCAGTAGCCTATTTCAAACAGAACAACCCCTACAAGGGCAACACCGCTTACAAGAGCACTTACCAGGGTGTGACTTATTTGTTCGCGTCGGCGGCGAACAAAGCCGAATTCGACAAGAACCCGGCCAAGTATGCCCCTCAATATGGCGGGTACTGCGCGTATAGTTTAGCCGAAGGCAGGCTCGCGGACATCGATCCAAATAACTTTGTGATTTACAAGGGCAAGCTTTACGTTTGCTCGACGGCCAAAGCATTGAGGTCCTTCGTGGCACACGAAAAGGAAGACGTCGTCAAGGACAATAGAAATTGGCGACAGATGTTCAGTTAGTGATCCTTTTGAACTGAGTAAAGGGTGACTTGAAAATGGGGATCCCCAGGATCCCCATTTTGTACGTGCAGCAGGGAATCGCCCATGAAACGCTATCCTATCTAGACACGATTGAGCTGGTAAAGTTCACAACTCCAATCTTGCCCCATCCTTTTGGTCGAGTTTCTCTCCGATACTAAATGTGACGTTAGCGGGTTTCGTCTCGAAAAACTCGGAAAGCGTTGCTTCAGGGAGCCGCGTTAGGGGGACCTCAGGCATTGAGAAAGGCCGAAATCATGACGATTGTTATGAATCTCGCTGCTCAACAGCCGATACATCGACATAAGTAACTGTCCTATAAGGAGTTATGCCGATGGAGGGGATCGAACCCACACTCTCTTGCGAGAACCGGATTTTGAGTCCGGCGCGTCTGCCAGTTCCGCCACATCGGCCGATGAGCAGGGATGAAGTTTTAAACCGTTCCAGCGGAAACGCAAGTGACACTCAAACGGGCCGGACTCAAATCTGCTATCTGCTATTTGTCATTTGCTATTTCATTCGAGCGAAATATGCATGAGTAAGGGATCCCTAACCGTGGAACAGCTGAACATGCGTATCGCCCAGCGCGTTTGGGACGAGGTGTGGAATCGGGGCAATTTCAGTGTGATGGACGAGCTGTTCGATCCGCATTTTGTTCGCCATGATCTCAATCCGAACGAAGGACAGGGGCGGGAGCAAAACGAGCAATTTATCCGCCGGATACGGGCCGCCTTTCCTGACCTTCGCTTCAGCGTCGATGACGTAATCGCCAGCGGGGATAAAGTCGCCATGCGTTATCACTTTGAGGGGACACATCTGGGCGATACGCTTGGCTTTCCCCCAACGGGCAAGCAAGTCGTCTACACCGGGATGCTTATCCAGCGCTTTGCCAACGGAAAGATCGTCGAGCAGTGGACGGAAGCGAACTTGCTGAGTCTCTTTGAGCAGTTGGGCCGGATCGCGACGCGGCGGTAATTCCCATTCCATCCGTTCCCTTCGAACTAACCCAGACGCGCGAATCAAGCTCCGGGCTTTTTTCACTCCAGAAACACTGAGTCTGCCAAAAGCAATCGGTACGATCTAGAAGAGCGCAGAAGCCTAAGAAGTGCGTCTCAACCCGAACCCCTCCATCGGCACGTCGATCGAGTCAGCGGAGTGATGCTGACCGCTGCTAACCTACTGCCAAAAGAGAACGAACTGGTCAGACGAGAGATTCAGTAAATTAGGGATGCTCTCGACGTGTTCAAGGCCGCCGTTGAAGCCGGCGAAATGACCGGATTCAAAGACGGCGGGATTCGGGCACATGGAGTCGTAGTAAGCGGAGGTCGGCATCAACGACAACGCCTCCGACTGGCTTTCATCGACGGACTTCTGTCTGGTTTCACGACCCAAGAGTGCATAACCTTCCAACGGATCTTTCCGCCATGGAGGGAATTAAAAATAAACCCTCATATGAAAACTCTCTTCTACGCTTTACTAGCGATCGCATTCTTTTCTGCCGACTCGTTCGGTCAGACCGTCATTAACTCGGTGCCGTACGACATTTCTGCTCCCGGCACCTACATTCTTGGTTCAGACCTCACCTACACAACCAGCCCGTCCGGCGCAGCGATCCGGATCCATAGCAGTCATGTTACTCTGGATCTCGGAGGTCATTCTATCATCCACGCTGGCAAGCGCGCGACCACCTGCGTCGACGTGCACAATGCTGGAAATGTCACTATCCAGAACGGAAGCATCCTCGATTTCTATTTCGCAGTCTCTTTCGACCGTGAGGAAGCGACGCTCAACTCGGGCAATATTTTACAAAACCTAAGACTGACCAATGCCACCTGGGGTGTCACTCTCTACGGCATCACCGGATCCATCGTGCGAAATAATCAAATGACAACTTTTACGGAAAAGCAGGGGATTGCAATCGATAGCATGTTTGGCGGTGGCGGAAACCTGGTCAGCGGGAATGTCATCTCCGGATTCGGCACCGGCGTTCGTTCAGACGGCAATAGTTATTTCCTCGAAAACATGGTTAGCAATTGCATAAACGGTTTTACGCTGTTTAGCAGCGACAAATACCGGTTTAACACCACGTTCAATTGCACGACGCCGTTTATTGGCGGTACCGCCTTGACCGACGAAAATAACTGAAAGTGCTATAGAGCCCGGCCACCGCGCGCTGCTCCAGCTCTTTGTCCCGTTCGGCCAACAACCTCCTCAAACTTGACAAGCAACTCTGCCGCTCGATCTACGGCTGACTCTGTCCCGAAAGCGTTGAACCTTGGCTCACAACTATCGACCACCCGAATGAGGGGCGAGAGCTGAAGCAACGAGTTCAGTAGCTGTGGATGAAGGTCCTGGGGGCAACCTCGATCGTTTCGCAAAATGCGCTCTTTGATGATCTTGCAGCGCCTCTGCATTTCCTGGTGGGTTAGCCCTCGCAGCTCCTTGGCTGCCTCTCCAGTGACGGCCGCAAGCTCCCTTGCTGTTTCGGTAAGGTTAGCCTCACGGTTCTCGATTCGGCTCTTGTAGAAGCCCTGTAGGTTCTGCGCACGAGTAATTCGCTCTGCTGCCTGGTCCTCGCTCAGCTTTCCCTCGTCATCGGCAGCAGAATCTGCTATCTGCTATTTGTCATTTGCTATTTCATTCGAGCCTCAGGCGAGAATGAAGCGGCTCTCGATCTCGGTTACTGCCCATTGCGCATGTTCGGCGATGAGTTCGTCGGCATGTTGCGCGAGTGACCGTAGGATGGCCAGATCTTCGCTTGTGCCGGCGTTGCCGAGAGCTACGCAAACATTGCGAATAAAGCGATTATGCTTGATCCGTTTGATAGGCGAGCCGCGGAATAGCGTGCGGAATTCTTCCTCGGTCAGGGCGGCCAGATCCCGGAGTGCCATCTGCTGTAGGGATAGCGGCATTTGGAAGCGCGTTTCGGAACTAGCTTGGGCAAACCGATTCCAAGGACAGGCTTCCAGGCAATCGTCACATCCGTAAATCCGGTCTCCGATCAACCGGCGAAACTCGAGCGGGATAGCTCCTTTGTTTTCAATCGTGAGATAGGAAATGCAACGGCGCGCATCCAACTGGTATGGGGCGGTAATAGCTTGGGTCGGACAAGCTGCGATGCATCGTGTGCACGATCCACAACGATTCTTGGCGGATGCATCCGGTTCAAAGGCGAGGGTTGTAAGAATCGTTCCCAAAAAGAACCAAGTACCCAGGCGCTCGTTCAGGCACATCGTGCTCTTTCCCTGCCATCCGACTCCGGCGGTCGCCGCAAAATCTCTTTCTAACACCGGCCCCGTGTCTACGTAACATTTCTGGGTTCCGCCTTGCTCCTCAAGGAACCTGGCAATCGGTCGCATTTGGTCCAAAAGAATGTCGTGATAGTCGCTTCCGAAAGCGTACCGTGCGAACCGGCCGGGTTGTTGGCGAACCTCGGATCCCTGATAATAGTTACGCGCCAGCACAATGATCGATTGGCACCGGGGGAGCACGATGCTCGGATCGGTTCGGCGTTCCGGAGAGCGAGCCAGCCAATCCATATCGGCGTTCAGTCCCTGCTCAAGCCAGTCAAGGTAGTCGGCCCGGTGCTCGGCAACTTGCGCACTGGCAAAACGGCAAGCATCGAAGCCACATTCGTACGCGAGTTGTACAACACTCTCTTTCATGGTTCACCCGGGAAGAGTCTTGAGACCGGCGATTACCCGTTCGGCGACCTCGTGATGGGATAGACCCGATGAATCTACTACTAGATCGGCAGCGGATTGGTAGAGCGGCGCCCGTTCCGTTAATAGCCGGGAGATTGTCTCTTCGGGATCAGCAGTTTGCAGAAGTGGGCGATTCTTGTTCCGGCTAACACGTTCTAGAATCGTGGTTTGATCAGCCTTTAACCAAATTGTTGTGCCTAGCTTCTTCAGCAGAGAGACGTTTCTGGGTTGGATTACAATTCCTCCGCCGGTGGCGATCACAGAACGATAGCATTGGAGCAATTTCGTTAAGGTAGCAAACTCCTGATCCCGGAAAAATGGTTCACCAAAAACTGTAAAAATTTCCGAAATCGATTTCCCGTATTGGTTACGAATAATCGAATCAGTATCGAGAAAACGGAACTGCCACCGCCTGGCCAATTCTCGACCAACGGAAGACTTTCCCGTTCCCATAAATCCGATCAAAACAACGTTTCGATCGGGGTGAACAAAATCCATAGGCCAGCATCGTCCAGGACGACCCTGGGGGGCAAATCTGAATTACTAAGCGGGTATTAGGCGAACGACGTTTCGCGCCTTAGCTCCTTTTTCGTCCTGGTAAAGTTCGTATTCGACGGTTTCTCCTTCATTCAACGTCTTGAATCCGTCGGCTTGAATGACGGAGAAGTGAACGAAGATATCGGTTGCAACTTCTGGGTCGACAATGAACCCAAATCCCTTTTTCTCGTTAAACCATTTAACTGTACCTTTAGCCATACACACAACAGATAGAATGGCCGTTGCGCCAGGGACTTAGCCCCTTTGCAAACGGTTTCCTTCAGGAGGGGCACGAGCATATCGGGCTACTTCGGAAATCGTCAAGCAGATTGCAACATACTAACGGTCAGGTGGATACGTCTTGCCTTCTCGCTAGCATGGAGCTTTCATCTTTTATGGTTTCTGGAGCCCAGGTAGCCGTCGTTATGGGTAGTAAATCCGATTGGGAGACGATGCGTCATGCGGTCGAGCGCCTCCAAGAGTTCAAGGTTCCCGTAATCAAAAAGATCGTTTCGGCTCACCGTACTCCTGACTTGTTAGCCTCCTTTGCCAAGGAAGCGGAGGCGACCGGTATCCGGGTAATTATTGCCGGAGCAGGCGGAGCGGCTCACCTTCCGGGAATGCTCGCGGCAAATACTATTCTTCCGGTATTGGGTGTTCCGGTTAAAAGCCAGGCACTGAACGGCCTCGATTCGTTGCTCTCGATTGTCCAAATGCCGGCAGGCGTTCCAGTGTTAACTTTAGCAATCGGTGAAGCCGGAGCCAAAAATGCGGCGCTCGCCGCGATCGCGATTCTTGCCCTAACCGATCTCGAATTGAAAAAGCGTCTACAGAAATTTCGCGCAGATCAAACCGTTGATGTCTTGGCCACTCTGTTCCCAGATGAACCGAGCGATCGATGAGAGCCGAAATCGTTGCCGCCAATGACCCAGACGCAGTTCACCGGGCCAGCGAATGGATTCGTCGGGGAGAACCGATAGCGATTCCAACGGAAACGGTTTACGGCCTGGCTGCTGACGCGCTGAATCCTACCGCGGTCGCCAAGATTTTTGCCATTAAAGAGCGCCCTTTTTTCGATCCGCTCATCATCCATTTTGCAGATCCAAAATGGATGGCAGAATTGGCCTCTCCGAATCGGGCAGACCGCCATTTGATCGAAATATTGATCGAAAAATTTTGGCCGGGCCCGCTGACTCTCTTGTTACCCAAAAATGAGCGAGTTTTGGATCTCGTGACCGCCGAGCTTCCGACTGTCGCTTTGCGCATGCCTTCCCATCCGATTTTTCGGGCAATCATGCGGGCGAGCGACCGGCCGCTCGCAGCTCCCAGTGCGAACCTTTTCGGGCGCGTCAGCCCATCGCGAGCGGAGCATGTATTCGAAGAGCTCGGTTCGCGCATCCCGCTGATTGTTGATGCCGGGCCGACGGCCTTTGGGATCGAATCGACAATCGTCCAACCAGTAGATGGACGTATCGCAATCCTTCGTCCCGGTCCGATTACCGAAGAAGCGTTAGCCGAAATTGCCCCTATAACGGAGGAGTCGGCTGCGCCCAAAAACATCGCGGCGCCAGGACAAACACCGAGCCACTATGCACCCAATAAGCCGGTGATACTTGCTGATGCCCGGGATCCAGGTCGAGCGCCCGGAGAATTCCGGGCTAATCTGCTGGGGAAAAAACCAACGACAACAACCTTTTACAGTCGTGCAATCGCTTAGCGAGGAACGCGATCTTGTCGAGGCGGCAGCCCGGCTCTTTTCGTTGCTGCGAGAATTTGATCGGTTGCCTATCGAAATAATCTATGTTGAGCCTGTGCCAGAGATCGGTGTTGGCAAGGCAATCATGAACCGATTGCGACGCGCGGCTCACCGGGACACATGACCGGTAGGGCGAAAGCCTAATCTGGCAGGCGCCAGATTGGCTTGAGCCGTTGCTCGTGTTACCCAAAAATTAAACTCACGCAAAGCCGGGAACGCCGGGAACGCCGGGAACGCCGGGAACGCCGGGAACGCCGGGAACGCCGGGAACGCCGGGAACGCCGGGAACGCCGGGAACGCCGGGAACGCCGGGAACGCCGGGAACGCCGGGAACGCCGGGAACGCCAAACGGCGAGAGGTAACTGGCGACAAATTTAGCAAGCAAATTCGGCTTGTTTGCCGAAGGAAGGAAAAACCAAGAGAAAGCGTGGTAGCGCTACGAATTCGTTCCCGGCGATGACGGCGATGACGGCGTTCCCGGCGTTCCCCGTTTGCGTGAGTTTTTCTCTTTTTCTGCAATCGACCAAAGTCCGCGCATCTATCCAATTGAGCAGGAGAGAGAATATTGCGGGGGGGAAACTCGATCCTGTCGACAATAGATAAAAGGGGGCCCTAGCCGGCCAATTCAGGAGACCATAGGCGCGCCGCGGACCACCCAATAGGTCCGCGGCGTGTTTCTTTTTCTAGCGTCGCATTTCACGACGGATGCGCGCACGGAAGAAACGTTCGGGACGCCATGCACGTCAGCATGGGGAAGCTCAGGTCTAGTGGCGGGGAGGGATCGCGTCCTCGCGATCCGCGGCGCACGAGGACGTGCGCCCTCCCTGCCCGGGGTTTTAACCCCTGAAACACGTCTCCCTCGCTTCGGGAACTGATCCAGAGCTTCCTCCTGTTGGAGCGCACGGGCAGCCGCCCTATCGGCTCAGTTTTTTTTCTCGCCCGGCATTCGTTTTTCTGCAAGTGGCCGGCGGTTCGGCGTCTGAACCGTGTACGGTAAAGTTTCGCCTCGTTCCGGACGCACGAGACGAAAAGAACCGGGCAGAACAGATTTCCCATACAAGCAGAGCAGCCCGCGCCGTGGTTTCGTCTCGGAACCGCGGCGCGGTGCTTCTTTCGTCGAGGGTCTTTTGTTCGAGACACAGACGGAAAACGGTGATCAGCTAACAGAGGGCCGTTGAACGTGTTCCGCTTTCGACAGCCTGGCCAATTCAGGTAGCTGTCGTCGATGGGCTTGCTCAGTATCGTGGTACAGAACTGCCCTTAGCCCGCAGCGAATGATAGCTGCCATTCCGTAGACAGCGAATTTAAAAAAATGTTTGATCACCCAGCACAGATTTCCAATTCAGATCATTTGGCTGGCTTGTCGTGTCAGGGCGAATCCATCCCGTACGTCAGCCACACCCGCTGGCACATATATTGCTCGGAGCTGTTCCCCCATGAAGCTAGGGTTCTTGGGTGTTTCATCAATTACAATTTTCGCTATTTTGTTACTGGGCGCTAACAGTCTGGTAACGGCTCAGGATGCCGATCCACCTCCCTCCAAATCTACAGGTCCGACTGGAGGAAATCTTCAGCAGATTGTTGTAAGCGCTGGCATTCCACCTGAGGACTCCATCTTGCCGACTGCAGTTCCGACCGATGCAGTCCTCGGCACCAGCGCGAACATTCTCGATATTCCACGCGGAGTGAGCCGGATCACTGAAAGCCAGCTGCAAGCGCGGCAGATCGAAGATGTGGTGTCGTTGAGCCAATTTGCGTCCGGTGTTTTCACGGGTTCGAGCTTTGGGGCACCAAGCAATCCCTTTATCCGAGGGTTGCCGGCGGAAATGTATCAGAACGGGCAACGACTTTCTTACACATTCGACAGCTTCATTCCCAGCTTCAACGCCGTCGAGTCCATTGACGTAGTGAAAGGGCCTGGTGGTCCGGTGATCGGTCCATCCAACCTGGGGGTGGGTGGCTATGTTAACTTTGTCACCAAAGCCCCTTATTTCGATCGCTGGCATGGAGCACTCAGCTTTACTTTAGGTAATCTGGTCGAAGGTGGATCTTCCTATTTGCGGCCTGAATGGCAGCTCGACTTCGGCGGTCCGCTGATCAAGGACAAGCTCGCGATCAGGGTAAGTTATCTTGGACGTGAAGCCGACACTTACTACCAGAACGTGAAAGATCATACCCAAGATATCTTCGCTGCGGTCACGTTCATTCCGACTTCCGCGTTGAGCTTCGACTATACGGCTCAATTCTATGAAGAGCGGTTCAACGAGAACGAAGGATTTAACCGTGTCACCCAACAGCTGATTGACAGCAATACCTATATCGCCGGCCCGATTACGCCGGATTTCTTTGGTTTTCCCAGTCCGATCGGCGGGTTCGTCAGCCCAAACGCCAACGGTACGTTTAAGGTCGTCAAACTCCATAACTATCAAACGCTGACATCTCCGCAGGACTCAGATTATGGTAAACGCTTTTTGACTCAGCTCATCAGCAAGGCCCAAATCACTCAGGATTTTCAAATCGTTTGGCGCACCCTCTTTGAAGATACAGAGACACGAAAGAACGAGGCCTACGGATATCGGGAATACAATCCGATCGATAACGTTTTTGATACGCGATTGGAACTGCATTGGGATCTGCACCTTTTTGAAAGTACGTCGACGGAAAACAATGGCTATGCCAAGGACGGAAAGACTCCGATTTCGACGACGGTGGAACATCCGGGCATCATCAACCACTTCGTTGCCGGAGCCAGTTACCGTCACGAAGAGAATCGCGCTTACCAGGATTTTACTAATGAAACGTTTGTACCGTACGATCTCTCGCAAGGTCCCAATTTTGCGGTACTGCCGACAAACGTCATCTTTGGTGGACGCATTATCCCCGGTTCCGGTGGATATACCGCCACTCCGAGCGCTTCGGTTGAGTCGCACTTAAACGACTTCGGGTTCTTTATAGAGGACAACATCGATCTCACCAAGTGGCTGACCGTCTATCTCGGGGGCCGCGAAGATTATATCAGCGCGAGGTCGCACCAGCCGGAACTCGGGACTTTTCTGGACGGCACCGGCGGTACATTGGCCGCGACGCCTTACCGTAGTCGTAACACACTGAACCCATCGTACTTTGGCAGCATTGTGGTAAAGCCTGCCTCTTGGCTCACGACCTATGTCACTTACAACAAGACCAACTCGGTCCAAGGTCGAGCGAATTTCGGCAGTATACCAAACAATTTCAAGACATCGCAATTCGCTAATGCGGTCGAACTCTACGAAGCGGGTATTAAGGCCAGTCTTTTTAGGAACACACTGTTCGCCAGCCTCACTGGATACTACGAAACGTACTATCAATACGATCTCCACAATAACCGGCTGGGCACTCAGACCAGAGGCCTGGAAGTGGAAGCTGCCTACCAGCCGAACAAGAATTTTAGCGCTACCGCTAACTTCACCTGGTCGCATTCCAACTACACCAATGCGTTTAACGTTTTCACCGAATCATCTGATTACTTAAATGCCTTCGCCCCTCCTTTTGTCGACTCGAACGGAAGAGGCGGGAAGGGCGGTACGAGTTTTCTGGCCTTCAGTCCCAATTTTCAGGGGGTGACATTCAAGAATTCGAGTCCCGATGTCACAGGATTTCCTGATATCGTATTCAACGCATTCGCTACATATCAGTTGGATTGTGGTCTCGGTATAAGCGTGGGTCCCCAAGTCACCGGTCCCATGTACGCCAATCCGAATAAGACTCTGAAGATCCCAGCGCAAGTTACTTGGAATGGCGCCATTTTCTACAAACAGAAGAACTTCGAGATCTGGCTGAATTTCTTCAATTTCACCGACGAGCGAAACTTTTCCCCATCCTACGTCGTCGTCCAAAATGACACGATCTTACCGAACGAACCATTCCACGCGAACTTAACTATCAAGTTGAAGTTCTAGTGCCTAGAACTCCGGGCGTGAGGGATCGCAGCCTGTCCGACATAGCTTTTGATGCATCGCGCTCAACGACCGTGCGCTTCTGCGACGTCGGATCCTCGCGATCCGCGGCGCACAACGTGTCCGACACAGCCTTCTCGGATGCCCGGTACAGAATGCTTGAGTGCGACGTCCCGGAGGGACTCAATGAAAGTAGCCCAGTACGAAGTGCTGGGTGGCGTTCAAAAAACGACCCGTCCCGGACGGGACGATCGATGGCTCCTTACGCTGGTGAAGGACCGCATACGAAAAGGACCAGGAACCGAAACATTTCGATCGTCCCTGCCGGGACGGACGTCTCTTTTTGCATTATTTCCCAGCACTTCGTACTGGGCTACTCTCATTGAGTCCCTCCGGGACAAGCTGTGCGCCCTCCCTGTTACGGGCAGAGAACCGCCGGATTGATCCTACCCAACTACCTCACAAAATAATGCAAAAGAAAGATCGCGGCTAAAACGAAAGAGAGTACCGAGATCTCCCTGACTTTCCCGGTGAAAAGATAAATCAAAACGTGCGCGATAAAGCCGAGTGCTAATCCATCTGCAATAGTGCCAAGCACCATCAATAGGACTGTAAGCACAGCCGGTGCTGCTACTGTCAGATCTTTCAGATCCAACTTCGCCAGGCCTTCCATCATGAAGATTCCGATCACAACCAAGGCCGGAGCTGTCGCAGCGACCGGTATGATCTGAATGATCGGGTTAAAAAAGAGAGCTAGTAAGAAGCAAACCGCGACCACAAAACTAACAAGTCCGGTTCGACCACCTTCTTCAACGCCTGCGGCTGACTCAATATATTGGATCGTCGTAGACGTTCCCAGTAAGGCGCCGCCTGCTGCGGCGGTTGCATCAGCAGCCAATGCTTCCCGAATCCGTGGGAGGTTTCCATTTTGGTCGAGAAGTCCGGCTCGACTGCCGATTGCTAACAGAGCAGCCATAGAACCAAACAAGTCGGAAAAAAGGAGCGATAGGATGATGGGGACGGTTTGGGCTGGATGGATCCAAAAGTAGGAGAAATCCAGCTGAAGGAATAGCGAACCGATCGAGCTCGGCCAATCGATCAGCTGGTTGGGAAATTTCGTGATATGACTACCCGGTGCGGTTCCCGGAAGAAATAACCCGATGAGAGTTAAGATAAGGATCGACAATATCAATGCTCCCGGAACCCGTCGCTTTAACAAGATGACGGCGAGGACTATGCCAAAGAAGCTGAGCGCTGCGGCTGGCGCTGTGATATTACCGAGAGTGACAAATGTATTAGGATTTGCCACGATAATGCCGGCATTCTTCAGACCGAGAAACGCGATAAAAAGCCCGATACCCGCAGTGATTGCGCCTTTCAAGCTGTTCGGAAACGATTCGATGATTTTTTGTCGCAATCCGGATACCGAAAGAAGGAAGAAGACCAGCCCGCTGTAGAAGACCAATCCAAGGGCAGAGCGCCACGGAATATTTTGAGCGATACAAATGTGAAACGCGAAAAAGGCGTTGATCCCCATTCCGGGCGCCATAGCGATCGGATAATTGGTCCAGATTCCCATCAGGACGGAAAAGACGGCGGCGGCTAACGCAGTGACCGTGATCAAACCTTTGAAGTCCATCCCGGTTTGCGACAGGATCTGAGGGTGGACCACAAGGACGTACGCCATGGTAGTAAAGGTGGTCAGACCGGCGAGGATTTCCCGGTGCAAGCTGCTGCCGCGCGCGGCGACCTTAAATCGGCGTTCGATGACACCTTGGGCTGGGCGGGTTCGCTCGGTTTGTTGCAGATCACTGGTCGGCATACGGCCGGGAGAGCGAGCAGATAGCAGACCAACTGGGTTTTGAGTTAGCTGAAAGTAAGGAAGCGGCCGTTTTGTTCATAATACTGATCAATGTTGTCAACGGTTTCCGTTTGAATTGGTCAGCCTGTGAAAAGCGGAACACGCGCGAGCGGTTGACCTTGCCACTTTTCCTGTGGGTGTCGGTCTGCGCGGGTGTGGCCTCTCGCCGGATCCTCACAATTCGCGTTCCGTCCCCAGGTTCTAGATTCTAGCTTCGAGATTCTATATTCCGGTCTTCGAATGGCACGGCATTCGCTGAGATCCTGATTTTGTGGAGTTAGGGAGAAAACTGAAGTTTCATCGCACCGTCCGCAGCATGACCGTGCGAGAACTCGCCAAGAAGGCCAGCTGTTCCAATAGTCTTATCTCGCAAATCGAACAGGACCGCGTCTCTCCTTCGATTCGGACAACCGAGCGCATATGCCAGGCGCTTGAAGTAACGCTTCCCGATTTCCTTCGGATTGAGCCACAGATCGATCTCCCGATAAAAATCTCTCCGCGGAAACAAGAATGTGAAGTGGTAATGGAGTGGCCAAACGCGAAATTGTATCGCCTGTTGCCTGCGGAGCTAACTTCCACGTTTACTGCGCTTTTGCTTCGCTTGGAAAAAAAAGGATTCACGCCCGTACGTCGCTCACCTAGCTCAGTGAAAGATTTCTGCGTGGTACTGCAAGGGACAGTCACCTGCTGTGCGGGAACTGAGGAATATCTGCTGGAACCCGGGGAAACCCTCTTATTCGACGCCATGCTCCCGCATCAATGGTTCAACCATGGAGAGCAAGTTGCGGAGGTGCTGTTCACCAGTCCTGTGGCGTTCCAACTCTTCGAAAGGGTCGAGAAAGATCTTCGATGGCGGGAACATTTCAAAAAAACGAAAAGGACAATGCGTCGCCGCAAACAACCAACGTCGAATGGCGATTAGCTTTAGATAATTATTTTCTATATTCATGACTGCACCGACTCGATTCCCGAGCCATGCGATTGTGGCATTACCGAAAGCTGAGATTCATATCCATATCGAAGGATGTTTCGAGACTACCGATATTGAACGGCTGGCGAGTCAAGCCAACGAGCCGCTCCTCCGACCAAGAGAGCGGCTCTTTGAGTTTGATGGTCTTAGCGATTTTTTGCATTTCTTGGATTGGACTTGTGGTTTGGTTCGCACCCAAGATCAATTGGCAGAAGCAAGTTACTCCCTTTGCCGGCGTCTGAGTCAAAGCGGAGTTCGGTACTGTGACGCGATTATCAACCCGACTCACTGGGGACTTTGGCGCAAACACATTCCGGAGCTGATTGCCGGGTTGGACCGCGGCTTTGTAGCGGCCGAACGAGACGGTCTGTTGCCAGTCGGCTTGTGCATCAGTTTGCTCCGAACCCAAAGCGCGGATGAGGCGATCGAGTTGGTCGAACTACTGCTAAAATTGAATCATCCGCGGGTTGTAGCATTATCAATCGACGGCAACGAAGCAAGAGCGGGCAGAACCGGTCCACGGTTTGCGGAGGCTTTTCGGAAAGCTCGTGAAGGAGGTCTGCGGCGAACCGTCCATGCCGGCGAATCGAGCGGTCCGGAAGGAGTTCGCGATGCGATCGAATTCTTGAACGCGGAACGAATCGACCACGGCGTTCGGGCAATCGAGGATCCAGAGTTAGTCAAAATATTGGCCGAAAAAGGGATCCCGCTCGGAATCTGTCCGGCATCAAACTTAACCCTCGGACTTTATCCGGCATTGGACCAACACCCGCTCGAAAAACTTCGCCGCGCGGGCGTTCTGGTGTCGATCAATACCGATGATCCGGCTCCACTGGGATTGACGCTGCATAACGAGTACGAGAAATGTGCTTCAGCATTCAATTGGTCTGAGTCCGACCTCCGGGCAGTTGCGAGAACCTCAATCGAGGCTAGTTTCGCCGACGCAAGTACCAAGAAACAGCTACTTCAGGATGTAGCAAATTGGAGGGCGGAATGACCAGGGTTCTCGCTTCGGCGAACAGATGCTGCGCGGAATGCGCGTTGCGCGCTACCGCGCATCTCCGTTCCAAAGGTATCAATAATCGAATCTCGCCGAACACAGGTCCCGTCATTTTCTGGAACTCTGAATGACCGAGGAACTACCACCTCTTCTGGGAAAGGCTTTTCCCCGCAACAGGCTCGCACCCGAGGAACTCGCTCTCCTTGTTGATTTACAACAAATCCTTGATACGGAGATTGCACCTACAGCCGCAGAGCATGACGCGGTTGGACGATACCCTACCCAAGCTATTTCTGCGCTAAAACGTTCCGGTGTTCTCAGGACGGGTATCCCGAAAGAGCTTGGTGGCCTCGGATATTCGCATCGATTTTCCTTGGAAGCACAGGTGCGAATCGGTGTCGCTGACTCGGCCGTAGCCCAGATTTTTAAGATTCACGACGAACTGGTGCGCGAGATCTTGGTCTACTGCCCCGATGCAATGCGGGCTAACTTGGTTCGCTGGCTACAGCAACGATAATGCTATTCTTGGTGTTGCGGTGGGTGAGGCCGGACGAAAAGTGAATGACCCATGGACCACCATTTGCACGCCGCAAAACGACGGTGGCTTCATCGTGGAGGGGAAGAAAATCTATACGACCGGCTCAGCCGAAGCAGATTTCATCGCGGTCTGGGCTTTTAATCCTCAGGCGAAAGGTATCGAGCAGAATCCGTTGCTAGGGGCTCAGCTCAACCTCGTGCCGAAATCAGCTCCTGGTGTAACCATTCATCGCGATTGGGATGCCTTGGGACAACGAGCGACCGATTCCGGGACCATTACCTTCAATAGCGTGAAGATTTCACCGGGGCATGTCGCGAGTGTATCGGGAAAGGCGCCCTTGCTGCACTCTAGCCTCCGCTATCAAGCAGGGTTTGCCGCCGTTCTGCTAGGAATCGCAATTGGAGCGCTCCGCGCCGCGGTTCCTTTTATTAACGAACGAAGCCGCCCGTGGCCGTCGTCGGGAGTCGACAATGCTGCTGCCGATCCCCTTGTTCAACGGCTCGCGGGTGAACTGACCGCTGATCTGGCTGCCGCCTACGCGCTTACCCTGGAGACCGGCGACTTGTTAGATGAATTTGAACAGGGCTCGATCGATCGAACCGAGTTAGCAATTCCGATATATGCAGCAAAAGCAGCCGCTTCGCGTGCCAGCCTACGAGCGGTGTCGGAGATCTACGCCTTAATGGGTACGCGCTCTACTGCCCGAACCAACGGCTTCGATCGCTATTGGCGAAATGCTAGGACTTTATCCCTCCATGATCCGGTCGATTGGAAATACGCTGAACTGGGACGGCATGTGCTGACCGGATGGGATCCGCCACCGGGAATCTATCAGTGAGGTTAAGGCTCGCGCAGTTGGCAGTTCACTGTTCGCGCTGATAAACGATTGCCTATTCAGGTTTGTTCGGAAGGTATGCGTTTGGTGCTGAAGAATATCGGCTATCTCGTGACGATGAATCCCGCACGTGAAGTTCTGCGAGATGCTTACGTTGAGATGGAGAACGGACGGATATCGCAGATTGGTCGAGGCCAGTTTTCGTCATCCTGCGGCGAAATCATCGATGCAAAAGGTGGTGTAGCGGTTCCGGGATTGATCAACACCCACCACCACATGTTTCAGAATCTAGCCCGTGCCTATGCTCCCATCTCGAATCTGCCGCTCTTGCCGTGGCTCAAGGGACACCTACCGCTTTGGAGATCTTTTACTGGGGAGGATCTCGCGCTCGCTACTGAAGTTGCGATGGCTGAGCTAATGCTTTCGGGTTGCGCGACGACGTCCGATCATCATTATCTCTTTCCGCGCAATAACGGGGTCAGTATCGATCGTCAATTCGAGGTCGCAGAGAGACTTGGCATGCGACTTCACAGTTGCCGCGGCTGCTTAGACATCGAATCGGACATCGTGCCGAGCTGGGTTATCGAAAGTGTAGATGAAGTGAGCACGGACATTTTGAGGCTTGTGGAGAAGTGGCACGATTCCGAGCCCGGAAGTATGCTGGCAGGTCGCACCTGCACCCTGTACCGTCTTCTCCGCCTCAAGTGATTTGCTTCGAGAAACCGCAGCCCTGGCCGAGGCAAAGGACCTGCGCATGCACATCCACTGCGGAGAAACTCTGGACGAAAACGAGCTAGCGCTCGCAGAGCTCGGTCGCCGGCCGTTCGACTACCTGGAGGATCTGCATTGGACTGCCGATCGGGTTTGGCTCGCTCATGGCATCCATTTTACGGACAACGAAGTTAAGCGAATACATTCCAGCAGGGTCGGCGTTGCCCACTGTCCGACCTCGAACATGCGATTAGGTTCCGGAATCTGCAGGGTGAAAGATCTTCGGCAAGGAGGAACTGCGGTGAGTCTTGGAGTGGACGGCAGTGCCTCCAATGATTCCAGTCATATGTTGAACGAAGTTCGGCAGGCCTTGTTACTCACTAGAGTTTTGCACGGAGCCGGCGCCATGACGGTTGAGGAAGCGTTGGAGATGGCCACCCTTGACGGAGCACGGAATCTGGGACGCGAAATGGACCTCGGATCGATTGAGCAAGGAAAATGCGCGGATGTCGCGATCTTTCCGGCCAGTGACCTGGCGAGCAGTGGTGCACATGACAAGGTTCATGCTCTCGTTCTTTGCCTGCCGAGAAATGTCGAGATGTTGGTTGTGAACGGTAAAGTCCGCGTTCGGGAAGGAAAACTCATTGGCGTCGATTTGCCGGTGCTGCAAGAGAGACATGCCGCTGTTGCGACGCGCCTGGCGAATCTCTGATCGACGCTCGCTCCACAAGCTACGCCGCGGCGAGTTCAGTCAATAAATGTTGGTTCAGCGAAACGCCTAAATAGAGGTTTTCGATCGGGAAATTTTCATTCGGCGAGTGGACACGGCAATCCATCCACTCGAGTCCAATCAAGAGAGTATCGATATCCAAGACATCTTTCAGCACCTGTGTTACCGGAAGAGTTCCGCCTCCGCGAATCAGCGCGACGGACCTGCCAAAGGTGGCTTCCAGTGCCCGTCTGGCGGCCAGCGCAAACGGCGAATCAAATTTCACCAAATAGGGTTTACCTTGATGATGGTCGATAATTTCGAGCCGGACAGAGTGCGGACATTTTTTGTGTAAATACTCTTTGATCAGGCCACGGATTTCGTCCGGATCCTGATCGGGTACGAGCCGAAACGAGATCTTGGCGGAGGCCTTGCTGGGTACAATCGTTTTCGGACCTTCACCGGAGTAACCACTGACGAAACCGTTCACGTCCATCGTCGGTCGTGCCCAGATTCTTTCGAAGCTCGTGAAGCCCCCTTCACCTGAGAGCGCTGGAGAACCCGTAATTTCGAGCCAATCTTGATCGCTCTTTGGTAAGCCTGCCCAGAGCTCGTGCTCCGCCGCGTCGACCGGTTGCACCCGATCGTAAAAGCCAGGAATTGAGATTTTACCTTCGGCAGTCTGCATGCTCGAGACTAGCCGAGCCAACGCATTTGCCGGATTGGCGACCAGTCCACCAAAAATCCCCGAATGAAGATCGGCGCTGGGTCCCTGCAAATGGACCTCCATGCAAACCACGCCCCGGACTCCGTAGAGCAAGGTTGGAACGCCCGGAGCAATCATCCCGGAATCTGAGATAACCGCGATATCACATTGGAAAGCGTCCCGATGCTGTTTCAGAAAAGGTTCAAGGTTTCCGCTTCCACTTTCTTCCTCTCCTTCCACTACAAAAATCACGTTGACCGGTAATGTATTCTCTCTGATCGCCCGCTCTACGCCGAAAAGATGAGGAAGAAGCTGACCTTTGTTGTCGGCCGCACCGCGGGCGACGACGCGGTTATCTTTCACAGTTGGCTCGAACGGAGGTGAATCCCACAAATCGAGAGGATCTGGAGGCTGAACATCGTAATGACCATAGATTAAGACAGTCTTTCGATCTTTCTTCGGACGGCTGCGCGCCACCACGATCGGATGACCTGCTGTTGCAAATTTTTGGGCATCGAGTCCGGCTCGCTCAAAGCGTGCAGTCAACCAATCGGCACAAGCGCAGACCTCGCTCTTATACCGCGAATCCCCTGAAATCGATGCGAACCGGATGTAAGAAAATAGATCGTTCAGTATCTCGTCCACGAAGATTACTGTAGCAAGGATCGGGCCCAAGAGACTTGGCCCGCTTCCCGCTGCCTAGGGTCACGCCTATGAATCCCGAATGCTCAATCGGATATTTCGACGCGCACAATCACTGGCAAGACCCAGGGTTCGACCCGGATCGCGAACGTATTATCTCATCGCTTCGGGCCCTCAAACTAAAACGCATGGTAGTGAACGGCACCACCGAGAGTGATTGGTCTAGAGTCCAGACATTTGCCTCAAACAATCCCACCATCATTCCCAGCTTTGGGATTCATCCCTGGTTTGCCGCCGGCCGGACGTCCGATTGGATGCGGTCATTGGAACGGTTTCTCGTGTCTACTCGGTCAGCGATAGGAGAGGCTGGCTTAGATCGCTACATACCCAATTACGACATCGAGGATCAGAAGGTTGTCTTCGAACATCACTTGCGGTTGGCGGTGGAAATGAACCGTCCCATCACTATCCATTGTCTCTATGCTGTGGATGATCTGCTTGAAGTCCTCGAGCGCGTTCCAACCCCCGCTTGCGGATTTTTGGTCCATGCCTATTCCTGCGGCGCCAAGTGGGTTGAACGCTTTGCGCAGTTGGGGGCGTATTTCTCTTTTTCCGGTTACTTCTTGAATCAGGGAAAAGAGGAGCGACTTGAAACGTTTAAGCTGATACCAAGCGACCGATTACTTGTCGAAACCGACGCGCCCTCGATGTTGTTGCCACCAGAGAAAGAACGCTTTTCACTCGGGACAGCCGAGCGGCTCAATCATCCTGGAAATCTGGTGGTCGCGTATGCGGAACTCGCGACAGTGAGAGGCATCTCTGACGATGAACTTCAGCGACAGGTCGAACAGAATTTTGTCCGACTCTTCGGCTCGTTGATGGGTTAACGCAGAATTTGCCCCGGAGGGGACGGGGAGGGATCGCGTCCTCGCGATCCACGGCGCACGAGGACGTGCGCCCTCCCCCTCCTGGCACGGAGAACCAGACATCGGCCTTATGTCGTTCTTCAATAGATTTCCCAAATCCCAGGCGTAACCAGTTCGAGAAGATGTCCGTCGGGGTCGCGAAAGTACAGGCTCGTGCCGCCCCTGGGCCAGCTGACGCAGCTCTCTATCGGAACGCGATACTCAGCCAGCCGCGCGCGCCACGCCGGCAGGCTCTCGGAAGGGATGCTAAAGCCAATATGCACTGGACCAGAACCATCATGCGGTGGGATGGTTCCAGATGGTAAGACCGAGCCATGCGGGTCACTCCCTCGGAGGAACAAAAGCAAAGCCTGCTGGCCCCCAACCTTGAAAGCGCAAAAACGGTCGTCTGACGCCATGATGGAATAACCAAAAAGGGTCTGGTAGAAAGTGCGCGCCCTCGGTAAATCCGTCACATAAAGGCAAGTTTCCAAAATCGCGCTCGGAAGAGGGGGTTCGTTCATGATCTCGGGTTCGTTCCTGTACTGTGCTCAGTTTGTTCCTCCTGCGCAAAATGGCGACCTCGAAGTTGCCAAAACAGCGCCCAATCGAAGAAGGAATGGCGGGAACGGAGCATCGTGCTTAGCATGAGAAAATGAAGGTGGAGCGCGTGAAGTATGTAATCTGGGCGGCTGATTTGAAGCGCGCAGTGCGGTTTTACCGCGATGTGTTTGGCGCTGAAGTCATGAAGGAATCGGAAGTGATCAGCGAGGTGGTCGTGAGCGGTGCGACAATCGGCATCCATGGCGGTGGAGAAGGGAAGCGCACCTGGACGGGTCTGAGCTTTCAGGTACCAGACGTGACCGCCGGCGGGAGGGAAGTGGCGGCCAGTGGCGGTCAGTTGACGCGCGAACCTCAGCCGGAAGGGGATGAACCGCCCCACCTCGCGATGTGCGTCGATCCGGAGGGGAACGAGTTTATGCTGACACGGAAGCGGGGGAGTTAAGATCCCGATGCGAACTTCGAGAGTGTTGGTCTTTGTCGATGAGTCCAACGTCGTCGGCTCCGTGCGAGCTCTCGGTCGGAAACTGGACTGGCTCAAGCTCCGCGATCACCTGGTGAGCACCGATCGGGGCCGGGAATTGATCGAGATGGTCATTTACGCTGGTTTGCCTCCTCCCATGCCGGAGTGGCAAACCGAACGAGAGAAGAAGAACAAGTTCCTGCATTGGCTTCGTTCAAACGGCTTCCTCGTGGTGGCAAAAGAGGGCTCGCCGGGAGATGGCAAGCACTACAAAGCAAACGTCGACGTCTTGATGGCGATCGATGCTGTCGAGCTTTCGGTGGAGATGAGGCCCGAAGTCGTCGTGCTCGTGACTGGTGACGCAGATTTTGCGCATTTGGCTCTGCAGCTGCGGCGGCGCGGGATTCGCGTGGAAGTGGCCGCTACCGCTCAAACGCTGGGCACTGGATTGAAGGGCGCAGCAAACGAGGTGATCGATCTGGTTCCGCTGTTTGAAACCTTTGAGCTAATGAAGACTGGCGACCAATGACCGATTCGGAATGCAACAACAGCTAATCGGCTGCCGGCGAGGCGAAGGAGGAAAGGACTCGATGAAAGTAGCCCAGTACGAAGTGCTGGGAAATAATGCAAAAGGGACATCCGTCCCGTGAGGGACGATAGAAGCGTTTGGTTCTGGTCATCTCGTATGTGGCTTCACCAGCGTAAAGAGCGGTCGATCGTCCCGTCCGGGACGGGTCGTTTTTTTAACCCATCCCAGCACTTCGTACTGGGCTTCTTTCATTGAGTCCCTCCGGGACGACTCCCGGCGCTGTCGGCGTTATTATCGGGTATGCAAGGATTGGATGAGATCGGCGACACCTTCCCAGCCGATCTGGATACCGATACAGAGGAGGATGAAGGAGGTGAGTCGCAGAAAGACGATGGTGCCGGTCTCGCCGAGGGTCCGGGTTAGAGCTCCGGCAAAACGATAGCTTAAGTAAATCACGACAGCGGCGAGCGCCGCGCCGATCACTAAAGCGATTAAGCCGACCAATACGGGGAGATGAGTGCCATGGAATTCTGCGCCTAATGTCATGCTCATGGAGATGGTTCCCGGACCGACCGTGAGAGGAAAGGTCAACGGATAAAAGGCAGCGATAGCTCCAGCCGCTGACCCTCCTGCGGCCGCCTTATCATGCAACGGTCCGGCAAGGGGTCGAGACTCGTCGGAGCGAAGCAGCTGCCAAGCGGTAGCAGTTACCAGCATGCCGCCTCCTACGCGCAGGACGGGTAGCGAAACACCGAAAAAGGCCAGTAAAGGTGCGCCGATCAATACGGAACCGATAACTAAGAGAAAACCGGAGATGGCGATCTGCTGCGCCATTCTACTCCGAGTCGAACTCGAAAGCCCATCGGTCAGGGTAAGAAAGATGGGCGCCATCCCTGGCGCATTGATTATCGGTGTTAGGGTGGCAAAGACAACAAACGCTTTTTGGAACAGGAGCGCGATGAGCGAGGCGGTCATGAGGGAGAGGAGAGGTTCTCAGAGGTGACTGGTAGTTGATCAAAGAAGCAAGACGATCCCTAGTTTGCTGGGAACCAACGGTAAAGCCTTTCTTAGCCCCGTCCGGGGTTCGGCTAAATGTCCAATGTTAGAGATGCGTCCTTAACCCTTCTTATTAAGTTGTCCAATGCGCCCAGGATTCGCTTTTGTGATCCGAACGGAAAGGAACCCGACGACATGAGCCGGCCAACAGTGTTGAAGACCGTCCTGACAGATACGCTGGAGATAGCCTTTGAAGAAAGCGGTCAAACAAACGGAAAGCCCGTCATCCTCTTGCATGGCTTTCCTGACGACCCGAGAAGCTGGGATAGCGTTGTCGGTCCCCTGACTGCGGTCGGCTTTAGGACGATTGTCCCTAATCTGAGGGGCTTCGGTCCGACCCGATTCCTGCATGCCGATACCGTTCGGTCAGGCCAACAAGCGGCCCTGGCATCCGATCTCAATGGGTTAGTCGATGGTCTCAAACTCCAGCAGCCGATCCTGGCCGGTTACGATTGGGGTGCCCGGGCAGCGTGTACTATGACTGCTCTTTGGCCTGCGAAGGTTGGAGGGTTGGTTTCGATTGGCGGCTACAACATCGAGGACGTCACCCAGGATCGAGAACCGGCGCCGGCCCGGCGCGAATACGGTGGTTGGTACCAGTGGTATTTCCATACCGAACGAGGTAAAGCCGGCCTGGAACAGAACCGGCGCGAGGTTTGTCGTCTGCTATGGGAACTCTGGTCTCCCAACTGGAAGTTTACCGATGCGGTCTTTGATGAGACTGCCCGCAGCTTCGATAATCCGGATTTCGTCGAGATAGTAATCCATTCGTATCGACATCGCTACGGGGCGGCACCTGGTGATCCCAGCCTCGGGGCAATGGAGCGACAACTTACGGTCAGCCAATGATTAGCTCACCAACCATTGTGCTGCATGGCGAAGGCGATGGAGTGCATCCGTCCGAATTGTCAGAAGGTCAGGAAAAACTGTTTTCGGCCTATTATGAACGGCGGGTCATTCCTGTCGCCGGCCATCTTTTTCCGCGTGAAGCGCCCGATGCCGTGATCGCGGCTATTCGGGATTTGGCGGGCTAAACACATGCCCGAGCAGTCTGTCGGAGTCCGCTGACCAAAATTGACGAGCGAGTCTTCAGCGGCGAAGCCGCGACTCAAGATAGCCTAGGGTGAAGCCCCATAAGCGTTAACTTGTTTTGTTGCGCTTAGCGGATGCACTCTGGTATTCTTTCGGGGCATGCAGAGTGGCAATGCGGTAGATGAGGATTGGGATTTGCTGGTCTCGTTTTTCCCCTCCAACTGGAAGGACATGGCTCAGCAGAGCGGTGCGCTGAAGGGTCTGCGGCAGGATAAATCGGAGGAGCATCTGCTTCGGGTGCTGCTGTTGCATATAGGATGCGGTTTTTCGATGCGCGAGACCGTGGTTCGAGCCAAGCAAGCCAAACTAGCCCAACTTTCAGCCGTAGCGCTCTTTAAGCGGCTGCGTAAGAGCAAGGATTGGCTGCAACAGCTTTGCCAGGCTTTGTTTGAGGAGCGAGGGCTTCAAGCCGGCGCTCCCAGCAAGCAGGGGCTGCGCTTGATCGATTCGACGCTGGTAAAGGAACCCGGCAAGACCGGTAGTCTGTGGCGCATCCATTACAGCCTGCGGTGGCCGACACTGAAGTGCGACTATTTTAAGATTACCGCGGTAGAGGGAGAGGGAAACGGCGAATCGCTGCGCCACTTTCCACTTCGCCCACAGGACTACATTTTGGCTGATCGGGGTTATTGCCAAGCCCCTGGAATACACTTTGCAGCCAGTAAGAAGGCCTACGTCACGGCGCGCCTTAATCCCGACGGTATTCGGTTGCAAACAGAGACCGGCGCCGCTCTGGAACTAGCACAGCGGCTAGAGTCAATCACCAAAACAGGCCAAATTACTCAATGGAAAGTCTGGCTGCCTTTGGAGGCTCATCCTGCCCTAGCCGCCCGGCTTTGTGTGATTCGAAAAAGCCAAGCCGCTGCGGCCAGGGCTCAGAAAAAGCTCCGGCGCAGAGCCAGTAAACAAGGTGCAGCCTTGCAACCCCAAACGCTGCTCTATGCCAATTTTGTGATGGTTCTAACGACCTTCCCCCCAGAAACATTCCCTGCAGAATTGATTCTTGAGTCCTACCGCTTCCGCTGGCAAATCGAACTGGTCTTTAAGCGCTTCAAGCAAATCGCTCAACTGGGCCATCTTCCAAAGTATGACCAGGAGAGCGCCAAAGCTTGGCTTTATGGCAAATTATTCGTCGCTCTACTAACCGAGAAGCTTATCCAGCATGCCAGCGCGCTTTCCCCCTGGGGCTACAGCTTCCAAATCCAGGCCAGGTGCTAGTCGATGGCGAGAGTTTTTGTTCGCCTTTCATCAGCTCGCCCACGCCCTCCAGCCAGCCCTTTCGCTGCGCCATCTCATTGAGAATTGGGCCGACATTGCTGATCAGTTGGCCGAGCCCCCTCGAATGCGAAAAGCACAAGAACAAAAGTTCTACGACACAGTAGTCAAAACAAGTTAACGCTTATGGGGTGAAGCCCTAGGAACAGAAATAACAGGCGACCAAGCGCTGAAAGCGCGTGACAGCACGCTACGATGTTTGTCCCTCGGTTTTCCAAATGGGAGCGCCGAGAACGGTAATTGGTGATTGGTGATTCGTGCGCGGTGAATCGCCGCGAACAAAGCGCCGACCTGTCTCGCGGGAGATTTCGCAAAGTATGAGGCCGCGTCGCAAGATAACCCTAATGAGTCAGTGCAAAGTTCACAACGTCGCTTACGTCAATCGGCACCTCGATCCATTGCGACAAGAACTGATCAAACTCAAAATTGGCTTGTTCCTTTGCACCAGGTAGGTCCATATGCCAGGTCTCGCCACAGAATTCTCCACCTGCCCTGAAACGATGTAGATACACTCCTTCGACTTTCTCTTCGATCAGAAGAACTTCAGCAGACGGCATCTGTATGCGCTTTCCCGTTGGATCGATTTTAGGAGGAAAGCCATAGTAATGGCGCACCTTAGGAACAGTAGGAGTTTTTAAAACCTTAGCCACCAAGCGCATATGACCACCCGGGATCAGTAACGATCACGTGAGAACTGCTGTGTTCGTCAGAGACTAGCGCCATCTGTCTTACCGAATCAACTCCCGCGTTCGCTCCACTGAGCGTGTGCCTCGCCCAACGTTGGTAGGGCGAAAATTCATTTGAGCCGGTTCACGGCTACCATCCAATTCTGCGCCGAACTGTCCAAAAGAGCGTATTCCGAAATGCCTTACGCCACGGACCTGAGTGTGGACGATCAGGCTACCTCATTCTCGCCCTAGGCTCGAATGAATGACCAATGCCAAATGACAGATGACAAAGTTAGCGCTGTGTCGTAAACCGTCGCTGGGCAATATCGTCCTAGTGCTCGTCGTCGTGCTCGTCCTCGGATGCAACGCTAGCTCCGCCCAGCGTTGGTAGGGCGAAAATTTATTTGAGCCGGGAACCCTGAGCGGCTTACGCACAAAGCTTGTTTAAGGGTGTGCGATTTGAAACACTGTGTTGCCGATCACCAGAGCGCGACCCGGTTCAGACTCAAGACGTGGCTACGAGCACTACAAAATTATGCCTGACACTGTTAGGAGAGTGAAAACTGAAAGCAAGGTGAATGAAAGCGAACGCTAAACCCCTAAGAACTAGCAGAGTAATAGATGACCTAACGAAGCATTTAGCAGCGATTGCGACCGTTGCTATTTTATTAACCGTCCTAAATGTAAGCGCGGCCGCGCCGCCGTCGGACCTAAAACCCGCTGATCTTCGTGCAGGATCCGCACTCCACGTAAAGAGTAACTCGATCTGGTTCACCACTTCGGTAGAGCTCTCCGTATGGCAAGGGTTTGGACAGAAATTTGCTCCGAAAGATGTGGAGACCTACCAAAACCTAATTCTTGAAAAAAGAATGGCGTGGCAATTCACTAACGAGATGCCCGTCGCAGTCGTGAGCTACGACCCGACGGAACACCAAGTGGAAGTCAAAATGCTTAGCAAAGGCAGATTTTATAATACCACTTGGTGGATCGATGATAAAGACTGTACGAAATAATCGTAAGTGTCCCAAATAGGGGACATCCGAACTCACAGTACAGATCTAGCACGCCTTGAAGATTCAGGCGTGACCCTTTATGGGGCCCTTTCTCCTATCTACAAACACCGCACTCCATAGTCACCGGTTTGCTGCGTTAGTTATTCGCTACGTGCGAAATACGCCATCCTTTGATCTTGACGTTGGGCCAGCTTTTGCTGGTAGGGTCGAGGGAATGAAAAGGGTTGCCTTCATGGAGAACATCGGATGTCTCCGACGGGTGGGAGAATCCGAGCTTTTCGGGAGAACATCGCGGAGACTGTCTAGTTGGTTGGGTATAAGCGTCTCGCTTATAGCAATTTGCTTTGCATTTGATGACAAGGCCATTTGCCAGCTGACCATTCTGCATAGTTTTGGCGACGGTACGACTCCGAACGACGGATCGCGCCCGGACGCGGGTCTGATTCAAGGATCGGACGGTAATTTTTACGGCGCGACTATCGGTCAAGCAAAAGACCCAGACGCTTCCGCGAACGGCGGCAACATCTTCCAGTTAACATCAGGGGGAGTGGTAACCACACTGTATGCTTCTGCACCTGGACACCATGTATTGTCGAATAAACCGTTGCTCTTCTACAATGGAGATCTCTTCGGTGTCACTTCCGGAGACTTGGAAGGGACGATTTATCGGCTGAGGTTTAGCACACGGCCGGTGCACAAGGCTATATTGCATAATTTCGGGGATGGAGCGGTGGCCAATGACGGATTGTATCCGCAAGCGAGTATGATCCTAGGATCGGACGGCTATCTTTATGGAACCACCGTTTTTGGGGGTACCGCGAACGAAGGAACGATTTATAAGCTAAGTCCGACGACCAATCAGTTCACCATCATCTACAACTTCACGGGGACGGGCCAGGATATCTATCCCCGTGCAGCATTGATTCAGGCCAGTGATGGCAACTTCTATGGAACTACTTCGGGGAACGCGAGCGGCGGCGCAATGTTTTTGATGACTCCCGCCGGGCAGGTGTTCCCGGTCTACCGCTTTACCGATGGATCAGCGGTAGTTGCGCCTTTGATCCAAGCCAAGGACGGCAATTTTTATGGAATCACTCCGAACGGTGGCGCTGCAGCCTCGGGTGACGTCTTTAAGATGACACCGAACTTCGTAGTAACAATTTTGCATTCGTTCGGCCAAGGAACGGACGGGGCAACTCCAGGTGCTACTACCGTAGTTCAAGGACCAAATGGCAACCTTTATGGGACTACCCAATTTGGTGGAACGGCGGGAAATGGTGTGGTCTTTGAACTTACCACAGACGGACTATCTTATACCGTCTTGCACAACTTCGGTGACGGAAGCATCGTCAATGACGGATCGGTCCCAACATCGACCTTGATTCTGGGATCTGATAACAATCTTTACGGGACGACTGACCAAGGCGGATCCAAAAAGCTAGGGACGATCTTTAGGATCAGCCCTTAGTCGGGAGTTGCTCTTGAACAAATGCGGTTTTGCTGTCGTGCGACTGCGGGGGTGTCAGTAGCCCGATTGCGAAAACTACCCAAATATCTCTCGCAAATTAACCCAGAACTTGCTCTTCAATCCTTGCGGCTCATCGATGACTTTACAGCTCTCCTAATGCTGAGAGCCTGGACTTGCGCGCCGCCCGAACCGATCATCTTTCAGCTACGGTCATGAAACCGGAATTCATTGTCCTGGCGCTGATTCTGTTCGGCGCTCTTTATCTCTTCTGGACGCAGAGATTGCGAACAGACATCACGGCTCTTCTCGTGATGTTGTTTCTCGCTCTTCCCTGGCCACGACCGGACGGTAAATGGTCAGGCATCCTGAGCCCGCAGGAGGCGTTCTCCGGCTTTGGCAGCGTAGCGGTGATCATGGTCACAGCCATGTTTGTGTTTAGCGCGGCTATCGTCCGCACAGGTGCCGCCGAAATGATCGGTGGGCGTCTGTTCAGAGCCTGTGCCCACAACGAACTGCTACTTCAGGTCGCGATACTGTTTTTGGCCAGTGCCTGTTCCATGTTCATCAATGAGACGACTATAGTTCTCGTTTTCATGCCGGTCATTCTGGGGGTTTGCAAGGAACGCAATCTTTCACCCTCGCGCTACCTGCTCTGTGCCGCTTATGGCGCGGCACTCGGCGGTCAATGGACGCTAATCGGCACACGCAGCAATATCATTGTGAGCGAGCTTCTCCGCCAACGAACGGACCACGCAATTAACTTCTTCGATTTTGCGCCGGTTGCCGCGGTCGTCTTTGGGGGCTGTGCCACCTATTTCTTTCTGGTCGGACGCAGATTTTTGCCGAAAGGCGAGATGCAATCGCTGGAGCAGGAACTCGGCAAAGAGTATCTGACCGAGGTGATGGTTACGCCCCAATCGACCACCGTCGGACTAACCCTCGACCAGCTAGACTGGGCCAAGCGGCAAAATGTAATCATTGTCGGCGTCATTCGCGATGGCGAACAGTTGCCACCCAACGGTTGGATGAAATTGCATGCTGGCGACGCGCTTATTATGCAAGGTGCTGTACCGACGATCGGCAGCCTCCTCAAATCCCCCGATTTCCAATTCATGGAGGAGGTCAAGATCGGCGAGAAGACACTGCGGAGCCTGGACCTTATTACCGTTGAAGCTTTGCTCTCCCCGAACTCCAGGTACACCGGGCGCACCATGCAGGAGACTAATTTCGGCCGTGATTATGGTTTCAGCGTGCTTGGCATTTCGCGGCACGGGCAAACCATTCAAGAACGGCCATCTGCCACCCGACTCGAGTATGGCGATTCTCTTCTCTTGCTCGGCCACAACTCGAACCTCGAACGTCTCGAACGCAATCCAAATCTGATTGTGCTGAGCCAACGACCCTTTCCGACCGCGGGCAAAAGGCAAGCGATCATCACGATGTTGATCCTGGGCTGTATCATCTTGACGGCGATCACTGGTGTTCTTCCGCCGGCACTCTCCATCCCGCTAGCTGCCGTCGCCGTGCTGTTACTGGGATGTGTGAAAGTGACTGACACCTACAAGTCAGTCGACTGGCAAGCCGTTGCGACCGTCGGTGGAATGATCTCGCTTGGTCTCGCGCTGGAAAAAACGGGTGCCGCTGGAGTTTTGGCTCACGCCGTGGTCACTAATTTTCAATGGGGCGGCGCGAATTTGATTTTTTGCGCCTTGCTGGCGATGACAGTTGCACTGACTCAAATAATCGAAAACGCTGCGGTTGCCATTATTCTGGCGCCGATTGCGTACCAAATCGCCCGCGAGGCCCACGCGGATCCAAAGGCTTTCCTGATAGGATTAGCAATTTGTATCTCGACGTCGTTTTGCACGCCCGTCGCCCACGAGACCACGATGCTGGTGACGGGTCCTGGCCGCTATCGCTTCAAGGATTACCTTACCATCGGGACCGGAATGGCCATCATCGCCTGGCTGGTCACCACGATCGTGACACCGATGATTTGGAAGTTTTGATTCGGCGCGAATGACCTCACGCAAAGACGCAAAGGATGGGAAGATTACCGTGCCCTGGATCCGGCGCGTTGAAACTTGTTTTCCGATTGAGGAGCAAGATCTCAAAACGCAAATCGACCAAAGAAGGCCGAAGGGGTCTCCCGGCCAGTAAAGGGCCTTACTGGCCGTTCAAAAGTTCCCAGCTAGTTGGGCTAATCCTCGGAGAAACTGGAATCCGCCGAATACGATCGCTCCCCAAGCAACGATATAGTGCCCTCCTCCGGAAGCTGCCTGGTATGTCAGAACTGTGACGAGAGTGCCGCCAATGCACCAGATAGCCCCTATCACGATATTCTTTTTGGCGACCTCCCGGTTAGCCTTCTTCCCCAATTCGAATATGTTTTTGCCTGCTGTTTTTTCTGCTTCGTTGTTCATACTTCAGCTCTTAAGGAAGAGTGCAACGTGTGTGACAGACTCATTCTCGCTCTAGGCTCGAATGAAATAGCAGATAGCAAATAGCAGATAGCAAATCGTCGTCGTCCTCGGATGGAACGCTAGCCCGCCCAGCGTCGGTAGGGCGAAAATTTATTTGAGCCGGGAACCCCTGCGGCTCACGCAGACAGAAACATCATGAAAATCATGAAATCTTCGGACTGATTTGGTACCGTGCGTTCATGGCTGGTTCGATCCCCCCGCAAGCGGAGCTCGAAAAAACCTATAACGCGGCGGCCGATCATTACGATCTACCTCCGCTTTCGTTCTGGGATTGTTACGGCCGGCGGACCGTCGATCGTCTCCCACTCGCTCCTGGCATGGCCGTTCTTGATGTTTGTTGTGGAATGGGCGGGTCCGCCATTCCGGCCGCCGAACGGGTCGGACCAACTGGTCAGGTTATCGCTGTCGACCTCGCCGAGAAGCTCTTAAATAAAGGATCCCGAAGAGCCGCCGAACAAGGTCTGTTAAATATCGACTTTCGCCGCGCCGACCTGGCAAGCCTGCCATTCCCCGATCGAATGTTCGATGCCGTACTCTGTATCTTTGGAATCTTTTTCGTCCCAGATTTGCGGGGAGCGATTCGAGAGCTGTGGCGGCTTGTCCGCCCGAGCGGGGTGCTTGCCATCACGATTTGGGGTCGCGGCCTATTCGAACCGGCTGACGGCATCTTCTGGGAAGCAGTTCGCCGGGAGGACCCGGAGCTTTTCGGATCAATCAAACCATGGAGCAAGATTTTTGAGCCCGAGCCGCTCTGCGCGCTCCTGTGCGAGTGCGGCGTCACCGACCCGGAAGCGGTCACCGAAGCAGGATGGCATCCGATTCGAGCGCCCGAAGACTGGTGGACCATCGCCCTCGGCTCCGGTTATCGATCCACCGTCGACGCTCTATCCCCTCCGGACCGTGAACGAGTCAGAGCTGCATCGATCGAAGGGGTGCGGCTAGCGGAAATTAGACAGCTTCGCACCGATGTGGTGTACGCCACCGCCCGACGCTCGAATGAATGACCAATGACAGATGACAAAGTTAGCCCATTAGCTGCGTCGTAAACCGCCGCTGGCAATCGTCGTCGTCCTCGGATGGAACGCTAGCCCCGCCCAGCGTTGGTAGGGCGAAAATTTATTTGAGCCGGGAACGCCGGAACGCCGGGAACGCCGGCAACACCGAGAACGCCGGGAACGCCGGCAACGCCGAGAACGCCAAACGCCGAGAACGCCAAACGCTCCGTTAATCCCTCGGCGCCATCTCGGCTAACAGCTTCTCATACCGCGGATCTTTCCGAAGCGGTTCCCAGTACGGGTCGCGCTTTAATTGGCCGTAGAAAATACCACTTGGCAGGTTGGTCAAAGAACTCAATTTCTCAAAGGCTAGGTCCAACTCATTGGTCCAGGCATAAACAATAGCTAGATTCATCTCCATAGACGGGCCAGCCATCGCGTCCTTGGAGACCGGCAACAATTCCACGGCGCGTTTGGCTTCCGAGATGGCTACTTCCTTGTTATTGAGCAGTGCATCCGTCACCGCCAACTGGCTGAGCAGATAGGCGTTCCCTGGTGACTTCTGGACCTTTTGGTTTAATTGCTCTCGCGTCTCGGCAAAGCTGGCGTTTGCCCTAGGTTGTTCTCCTTGGAGCCGAGCGAGCAGAATGGAGTAACAGCTGACCGGAACATTTATCTGTCCGTAAGCAAAGTAGCCTTCGTCGTCGCCGCCGTTCATCTTTTCGATGATTTCTTTTGCCTGCGGCCAATCACGATCAACGAAGGCGAAGGCCAGTCGCAAAGTGAGTGCCCCCCTATCGTCGGCCATAGATGCTGGGAAAGCAGCGATCGTCGTCCGGAGCGCGGTATCATCTCCGCTCTTAAAAAAGGTCACAAATGGCTTTTGCGCCTTGAGCATCGGCTGGTCGGGACGGAGCTCGATCAACCGGTCGAATTGCTGCTCTGCCGCACGAAACTGACGCGTGTTAGATAGAGTAACAGCTAAGTCTTCAACGAAAGCCGAATTGTGCGGATCGCGTGTGATGGCTTCATTGAACTCCTGGATTGCTTTAGGAAATTGCCCTTGCCGGCGATCCATGAGCGCTTCGAGCGCGATCGCCTCGGCATCGTTCGGTAGGCCGCGCCTGGCGATCGCTAGTTGTACCCGTGCCCGCTCATAATCACGGTAGACTCGGTAAAGGTGACCCGCGTAAGCAAGGTGAACCTCGGGCAGGTCTGGTTGTAAGCTCAGCGCGCTGTTTACTGCTGCATCTCCCAAGGCGCGTTGTTCCGGAGTCGGATAGTATAAGTAATAAAGGAGGTCGTGTGCTTCTGCGGAGGCACAAAAGGCGAGGGCGAATTTTGGATCCAGCCGGACGGCTTGCTCTAGAAAACCGATCGCGTCGACCAGCGGTTTCTCGACATCTCCAAAGGTCATAGAAACTCTAACACTTATCAGTAACTCCTTGGCCCGGAGGTAGAGATCGTAGGCCTCAAGATTCTCGGTTGGTTTCTTTTCGATACTCCGCTTTTCTTCCGGGGAAAGCGTTGCAGCTAGTTTGGTGGCGATGGTCTGAGCTACTTCGCTCTGGATCGCGAAAATGTCGGTGAGATCGCGATCAAAACTGTCGGCCCAAGTGGTCTTATCCAGGCGAGCGTCGATGAGCTCGGTGCTGACCCGAACCCGGTTTCCGTTCCGGCGGACGGTTCCCTCCAACACGTTGGCAACACCCAACGCATTAGCGATCTGGCGTAGATCGCGTTTCTCGTCGGCGCGATATTGCATGACCGACGTCCGGCTGATAACTGTCAGTTGGGCAACCTTGGCCAAGTTGTTGAGAATCTCGTCCTGAACACCGTCAGCGAAATAAGTGTCGTCTTTATTCGCGCTGAGACTTTCGAAGGGGAGTACCGCAATGCTCTTAGCAGAAACGGTCGAGGGAGCCGCCGTTGCAGCAGATTTATCGTGCGCACCGGACCCGGTCCAAACGGTTAACACCAGGATGATCCCTCCGATCAGGAAAAGCACGATCGCAGGCCAGACCACGAAATGAAATCTCCCCTGTTTCTGCCCTATCTGCGCTGTGCGCAGATCAAGACGGAAACCGGTATACAAGGCGCCGGAGAATCCGGCTAAAAGCACTCCCAGAACTGCTTTCATTGTCCAGCTGGGCAGCTCCAGACTAGGTACCAGAATAGACGCTGCTTGAAGAACGATCCAGGCACTGACAATATAACCGCCAGCGATTCGGTAGATGCGTTTGGATCGCAGCTCTTGGTAGAAACTCGCTTTTTTTCCCGGTGCGATCTCCGCGGAGTTCGCCACCGAGTGTTCCTCCGCTGTTAAAAGCGTATTTACTTGCTTGGTTAATGCTTCGAGATGTCGTTCCAGGGGAGGCTGAATGCCATCTAACCACTGAACGGTGTCCAGGAAGTAACTCAGACTCTGGTTTGGTGAAACATCCTTGATTCGGAAAGGGATAACTGCCAGCCCGGAGGAGAAAGCTTTGGCTACTTCCCGCTCAACATGATCGGAATTATTCGCATGCTCCGAGAAGACCAGGATGAGCACTCGGCAGGCCTCAAGACCTTGCATGATCCCTTTAGTCCAATTGGCTCCCGGTTCGATGTCACGGGGAGCGATCCAGCATTTGATCCCAGCGGACTCGAGATGGGCACAAATCGCGTCCGCGGTGGCCTGATCTTTACTCGAATGGCTGATGAAGACCTTCGACGGCATATAGCCTCAGCGGTCTCAGAGTCTTAATCGATTTGGTCTCCAATAGCTTGCACAAAATCGCTCGTGATCGGGGGCGTATCTCAGAAGGCAAGCCGAACTAGGAACCCCATTGCTGATATAAAGGCGGCGAGCAACGCGATATCGAGCATCGCCTCGATCAAACGGGTAGTCGGGTGCGTTTTCTTCCGGCGTTTCATGGTGGCTCGTTGCGTGCCCCCAAGGTTGGCCGAGAGGGAATTGTTTGTCTGCAAGTGGGCCGAGTCTTTGGCCCTCATCCAATTACAAAGGATTTACAGCCCTGGAGTTTCAGACAGGCCCCACCCAGTGTCGGTAGGGCGAAAATTTATTTGAGCCGGTTCACGGCTACCAACCAATTCTGCGCCGTACTGTGCAAAGAGCGTATTCCGAAATGCCGTACGCCACGAACCTGAGCGAGGACGATCAGGCTACCTCATTCTCGCCCTAGGCTCGAATGAATGACCAATGACCAATGACAGATGACAAAGTTAGCCTATTAGCTGCGTCGCAAACGGTCGCTGGCTATCGTCCTCGTGCTCGGAGGAGAGTAGACTGATGCTCCAGCCTCAGTAACCGAACCGCGATACCAACCAATTCTGCGCCGAACTGTCCAAAGAGCGTATTCCGAAATGCTTTACGCCACGAACCTGAGCGTGGACGATCAGGCTACCTCATTCTCGCCCTAGGCTCGAATGAATGACCAATGACAAATGACAGATGACAAAGTTAGCCTAATAGCTGCGTCGCAAACGGTCGCTGGCTATCGTCCTCGTGCTCGTCGTCGTCCTCGATGGAGCGCTAGCCCGCCCAGCGTTGGTAGGGCGAAAATTTATTTGAGCCGGTTCACGGGTCGTTGCGATCCTGCTTTCTCGTCCGCTCCACGCCAGGTCGAACCGGCGCCATGCGCTATTTTTCCGTGGCCGCCCGTCGTCGTCGTCCACTTACCAAATAGATGGCGGCACGCAATTCGAGCAGCGGGTCATCCGAAGGATCGATTCCGTCGACGCGTGGGATCGGATCGAAGATGATATGTTTTTGCTCTTGGGCGTTATCTGAGACTGGCTCAGTTAAAATAATCGTACCGAACTCGACCAAAGTTCGATCCTCTGGCCAATGGATAGTCGCGTCGTCCACGGTATCTTCGTCGTTTGCCAGCTGAACTAATATGCGAAACTTGATCGGGCCTTTGGCAATTCTTTCGGCAAGTTCATCGAACAGATAGTCTGCGCTCCTGGCAGCGACGGCAGCATCGTCCAGATGGTAGTTGCCAGCTTCTGGGACGATCCGGTAGCGACCATAGCGGCTAACTCCGTTCTTGTTGGTGAAGCGCATAGCCGTCACTCCGAAGTACGATTCTCTGGCAAAGCTGGACGGAGCGGGCTTAGGTGTCTGCACATATTCGAGCGCCTTTGGATGGGTGCCGAGGTAGGCTTCAATCGGGGATGGTGATGGCTTTGACGGGTCGCTGGAGGCCAGTGCGCGCAAGAACTCCAGAAACTCCTGACCAGTTCTGACCGGGAATCCATCGGTCGAGTGGCTGACAATGTCGGTGTGAACGTGTTCGGCGAGCTGAAACCGAATTGCCAGTCCGCGCGGGTTCGCGTTAGGGTCGTTATCCGGCACCAACGGAATGCCCGTCGAGTTGGAGAATCGCATCGTTACCGGCGTAGACTCCCGATGTGCGTGAGGTGCCCGGGTGAGGGAAGCGGCATCGGGCGAAGGCGTGAACGTACCTGTCAGCAGAATGCCTTTGGCATGGGCAGGCCGAAAGCCCGGGTGCAGTCCAAAGATAGTGTCGAACTGCTGAAGCAGATCCTGGCTTAGCGCGATAAGTTTATCGTCAGTTGGAAGTGGCATGGGGTGGTTTTGCTCCTCTGAAACTCTTTCACTCTCGTTTTACTCTATCCGTCTTTCCAAACACGTGGTCGACCATGTGGTTGGAACCGAGATAGGTTAGATCGCATTCCACAGGGCTGGTATCAATCTGAGATGCGCGCCCCATTTCAATTCTGTATATCGAGTGAAGCAATTCTCCTTGCCAGAATCGAGCTTCAGCTATCGACTCGTATTAGACAGTCTTGATTCTGCCTATGATGCGTTTGAATTCTTATCAGGGAAAGCGACTGCTGGCCCTGGCACGTGGTGCTGATTATGCGCATGCGGGCGAAACGGAGGCGATCGATTTGGTCTGGAGTGGTTTGCCGAAGAGTTGCACCCAGAATGTACTCGATGCGGGATGTGGACGGGGAGGAACTGCGGCTTACGTGTACCGGGCAGGGTGGGGGCGAGTCACCGGCATTGACATCGAGGCGGAATCTATCGACAGAGCCAGGGAGGCCTATCCCGAAATTTCTTTCGAAATTTGCCCGGTTGAACAATCTGACCGCGTAGGAAGCGAGACGTTTGATATTGTTTGTTGTTTCAATTCGTTCTACGCATTCCCCGATCACGCGGCGGCGCTATTCGCCTTCGCCCGGGCGGCGAAAGCCGGTGCATGGCTGGCAATCTTCGATTACACGGATCCAGGTTCCTTTGGCAATTCGCCGCTGGCAAAGCATCCGGAATTGCAACGCTGGAATCCGCTCAAACTATCCGGCGTAGGTACGCTTCTTGATGACGCCGGATGGTCGCTAGAGGTCATCCGGGATGTGAGCACTGATTACGCGCGTTGGTACAAAAAACTCGCGACCCGTATTCACGATCTGCAACCCATGCTTGTTCAGGAATGTGGCCTTGAAACCTGGGAATATGCCGCGAAGTTTTACGATACGATGTATGAAACGGTTCAGACTAGGGACATGGGCGGCGCAATTGTCTATGCAGTAAAGCGCCACTAAAGGTTCGCGGTATCGAGTACCGGCATCCCTAATGCGAGTTGGATTCGCGCTCTGCGAGAGATTCCTAAACCTCGTTATAGGGATGCACGACGATCAGCGGAAAGAATGAAGATGCGTCCCTTATGCCTCGCCTTTTTGGTACAATTGCCGGTGTAGGGCGGACACCTAAAAGAAAAGGGAAAGCCATGAAAAAGATATTCCCAGGATTCAGGATTGTCGGCGCTATCTCGCTTCTAGCCCTGCCTGTGGGCTGTGCTAGTACCCAGGAAACAGAGAACCTGCTTTTGGAGGCAGGCTTTAGAACCGTCTCCGTTACCAACCCTCAGCAGCAGCAACTCCGACCCAATAAAGTGACGGTTACGGAGCAAAATGGGAAAACCTACTACGTCTATGCGGACCCAGCTCGCAACCAGAACTACGTTGGTGACCAATCCCAGTATCAAAGATATCGGCAGCTCAAAAGACAACTTGAAGCCGCCCAACAAAGCTACGATCCGCCGGTCTACGGACCGTAAATTAAGCGGAAAACGTATTGCTTTGGCTATCTCTGGCGAGTTGGTACAGCACGACTTGTTCTGGATTCTTGTCTGTGTCGAATGTCTAGGCGTGACCCTATTTCGGTCCTCTCATATCGGCTGTCCCGGCTTGTCCCGCCGTAGCCCGGAGGTAGCGCCATACGGAAGCGAACGGCAAGGCGAAGGAGGAAGGGACCCAATGAAAGTAGCCCAGTACGAAGTGCTGGGAATAGTGCAAAGAGATGTCCGTCCCGTCAGGGACGAAAGAAGCGTTTCGACTCCTGGTCCTCTCGTATGCGGCTTCATCAGCGTAAGGAGCCATCGATCGTCCCTTCCGGGACGGGTCGTTTTTTGAACGCCACCCCAGCACTTCGTATTGGGCTTGATCCGGCCTCCATCCTCCTGCATCGCCACCGTCACCTGCCGATCGTGCATATCCAGTCCCAACTTCAGGACCCGATTGCCGTGCTGCATTACACTTGCTTCGTTGCCGCCACTGCTCGATAGTTTCTGGTTTAGGTTATTCATAAGAGCCGACAGTTTAGCAGCGGGTGCTGTTAGCTGTCGGCTCATGTCATCTACTTTCATTGAGTCCCTTCGGGGCAGCTCCTCTTCGTGTCGCGACGATCGGTCTCGGCCTTATCCTTCCGGCTGAAACTTTGTGCCGTCCCATTCGACCCTGCGCAAAATCTTACCGCTTTTCCCGTCGGTAACGACCACCGTTCGTCCCTTTTGTGGGAGGATAAATTTTCGACCGTTGCCGTCGCGGATTGGAAAGACTCCGCGGGAGACTTTGTGCATTCGGCCATCTTGGCCAAGCTCGAAGAAATCAAGAAACACCGAATCCGGCCCCTCGAGTTCGCCAGAACAAACCGCGAGGAGAGGACGACCGTCAGTGAAACGAAACAGGGCCACTTGAAATGCTGGCTGCGCGCCATCACCGGTGCAGCTGAGATACCCATTGGCTTTATCGACGACCCCGCCGCCGGACTCGCTCATGAACTTCAGCCACTCGGCAGGCGAGCCCTCGAACGTATCCGTCGGTAACAGGAGAAAATAATCGACGACCGAGGAGCGCTGCTGATCTGCGCCATGCATTGCCTGGGACAGCAATATACCAAGGCAGACGAGATGCGGAGTGAAGCGACGCATTTACCTAACTTACTCGAGAAGTAAATGATCACCAAATTCGGTCGTGTTCCAATTGCCCGGCATAGCCGCGACCAAATCGTCCCTGCAAAACTTAGCGATTTACACGGATAGTAACAGATGACCTGCCGTACTCCCTCGAGCATAGCGTTCTCGGCGTTATTTCGGCGTTGTCGGCGTTCCCGTCAGGACGGATATAATCGTTCATCACTCTGTGGGGCGGCAGACGCGCTTGGGCGGATCGCCAAGTTCAAACTGCCGGCGCAAGCCAGCCTCGAAAAAGGTTCGAGGTAACAGCGTGCGCAAGACTCGAAGCTGGCGGGCGCCTCGCCCGACGAGCACCTTGATGGCGGGCTCTCTTTTTGTTACCGCTTGCAGGACTGCATCTGCCACCATCGCAGGATCGTCACCATCCTCTACGCTAACTCGAAGTTTTTCGACGACACGGTTCCGCTCGTCGGCGTATATGTCGTTCAGCAATGCGCCCATAGTCGAGTTTCGATCGATATCGGTGCGGATAAATCCTGGCTGAATCAGGATCGCACGGATCCCAAACCGCCGTACTTCCAAGTCTAATGTTTCCGTCCAGCCGGCGAGCGCATGCTTGCTCGCAGAATAGGCGGCCTGGTACGGCATCGGGAGAAAACCAGCAAGTGAGCCTATGTTAATAATCCGACCAGCCGCTTGCTGGCGCATCGTTGGGAGGACGGCTTGCGTCATCCTCATAACTCCGAAGAAATTAGTTTCGAAAAGATCTTTGATCTGAGTGAGGCTCAGTTCCTCGATTGCGCCGTAAATGTTAATCCCGGCGTTGTTTATCAAGAAATCGATTCTTCCGGCCTGCGCGAGGACAGCCTTCACACATTCTTCAACCGATTTCTCATCCTGAACATCAAGACGCAGTATCCTGCCTCCCGTCGCCACGGATGAAGGCTGCCGTGTCGTACCAAAGACTTGATAGCCGCCTTCAACAAGTTTTTGGGTGATCGCCGTTCCAATCCCGCCCGACGCACCTGTAACTAAGACAACTTGCTCTTTCATAAATTGGTTAGACCGATATTTCTGCGATGAACTAAAGCCAAATGTTGCGACTGTCAACATGCTATTTGCGTGCGCCGCGTTGCAGCGCTACAAACGCCGGGAACGCGAACGCGGAACGCCGGGAACGCCGGGAACTGCCGAGAAGCTGGCAACGCCGAGAACGCCGGGAGCCGTCCCGAGGGACGTAACGAAAGTAGCCCAGTACGAAGTGCTGGGTTGGTGTTAAAAAAACGACCCGTCCCGGAGGGGCTTGTCGGACTTTTCAATTGGGTAGCAGATCTGGTAAAAAGGTGGATGCCAGAGCGATATGTAGTCATTGATCGGCAGACGCCGATGTTGTTGCCGGTCGATTTGCGAGATTGGGTGGCAAAGGATGATTTGGCGCGCTTGATAGCGGAGGCGGTCGATCAATGCGATCTACGGCTAGCTTGTACCAATGAGCGGGGTAGCGGTAGTGCGCAGTATCCGCCTGGAATGATGTTGGGCTTACTGATTTACGCTTATGCGCGAGGAGTATTTTCTTCCCGGCGCATCGAACAACTCAGTTACGAAAGCCTTTCGGTGCGTTACTTGTGTGGCAACACCCATCCGGATCACGATACCATCGCGAAGTTTCGGCGAGAGAACGGAGCGTTATTTCGAGAGTGTTTCCGTAGCGTGTTATTGTTGGCGCGGGAATTAGGATTGGTTCGAGTGGGCAAGCTAGCAGTGGATGGAACGCGACTGGAAGCCAACGCCAATCGCCATCGCTTCAGCACGCGGGAGCAATTAGAGCAAGAAAGGGCTCGAGTCGAAGAGCTCATTAGCGAGCTGATCCAACGAGGGGAAGCGGCTGATCAAGCTGAAGAGGGCGAAGCAGAGACTGAAGGCTTGCCAGCGGAGTTAGCCGATGGGCAAAAGCGCCGTAAGGCCATCAAAGAAGCTCTAGAGCGCATCAAGCAACGAGAAGCCCAGCAGCAAGCCGAAAAAGAGCAATTAGCCCAGAGCGGTCGTCAGAGCCAGGCCAAGGAGGTACGGATGAATTTGACCGATCCAGACTGTGGGATCTTACACCGTAAAGGGGCAGGTACAGTCATTGGCTATAACGCCCAAATTGGAGTCGATATCCAAGGTGCAGGCCTGATTGTGACTAATGCCGTCAGTGCCAAAGGGGGCGACGCGGAGTTATTGAACCAAGTCCTTGAGCAGCTCGCTCCCGAGTTAGGAGCAGTAAAGGAAGTGGTCGTCGATTGTGGCTATGAGAGCGGACCCAAAGCCTATGAGCTGGAAAAGAGCCTTGGCACCAAAGTCTATTATCCTCCCCGTCCGATCCAAGTCAGTGCTAGTGGACCAAAACATCGCAACAGCCATAGGCAACGCTTGGCGCGACACATGCGTTATTTAATCAAAAAACGCATCGAGTCCCCCCACGGACAGTGGTTGCAACGTCGGCGCCAAACGGTAGCTGAGGGTGCTTTTGGTTTTATCAAACGCGCGTTGGGCTTTCAGCGCTTCAGTCTACGCGGCTTGCAAAAAGTTCAGACCGAATGGCAACTAGTCTGCTTGGCCTTTAACCTGCGCAAACTGGCCTAAAGAAAACAAAAAGGCTCTGCACCTACCCGCAGCTCCCTTCGCGGAAAATTACGGCTTACCTCAAAGCTGATCGCAATCCTCCCCTTTACCGTCTCCCTTCCGCCAAAAAAAAGCGGAAAAAACATCACGAAGTCCGACGGCCCCCGGAGGGACGATCGATGGCTCCCTACGCTGGTGAAGCCGCATACGAGAAGACCAGGAGCCAAAATCTTCTATCGTCCCTAGCGGGACGGACACCTCTTTTTGCATTATTTCCCAGCACTTCGTACTGGGCTTCTCTCATTACGTCCCTACGGGACGGCTCCCGGCGTTCCCGTGCGTTCCCGGCGTTCCCGGCGTTCTCACCTTGGGCCGATGCCGTACGCGGTTAACCAAAAGCCGCGCGGCGCCTTGTACTCGAACTCGAAGCTGAACTCGGCGTTCGCGTCTTGCCACATGAGCGTGTAGTGATCGTCACTAATTTTCTGCGGCTTCGCACGAGAAACATGCGCGCGCATGAAAGGTGTGAAAAACGAGTCGTACTTCGCTAGAAACTCGCCTTTGTCCTTGATACCGATGGTTTCGACATTGCCTTTGCGCTCGACCGACCAGTCGTTCACGGGAAACGCAATGAGATCGGCTATTTTGTTCTTATCATTAGCGCTGACCGCGGCCAGAAACTCAGCGTAAAAACCACGAAATTCCGACTCATGTGATTTCTGCGCCTGACCGCGGCAAGGCGCCACGAAGAACATCATTAGGATAGGCAGGAAAATCTTTGCGGCCAGTTTCGCGCAAGGGACGAAGGAGTGGCGTGATTGCAGACGGTTCACGCCGTTTCTTGTTGGTTGATCTGTTTCCGTGCGCATAGCCTGACTTTGTGTTTTTATCGGATCGGATTTGTTTAATCAGTAGCCGATACGAAAGGACACCCTCGCGCAGAGCGCATCGAACTCTAGCTAGATCTAATCGGAACTGTCGGCATGGAGATTAGCTATTTTGTCGGTCGGACTTCAAGATTTGTCAAAAAACTACCCCAATTAACCGGTCCGTTACCGATTTTGATTTGTAGAATCTCATGAAAAGCATTTAACACAGATAAAAAACGTGTGTGGAGTTTTTAGACATGACCCCTTTAGACGACTACTGGGTGATCAACGACGCCTCATCACGGAGTTTCAAACGACGGAGCGAAGTTGGAGAGCGCCGGGAACCGTCCCGCAGGGACGCAATGAAAGTAGCCCAGCACTTCAGTGCTGGGAAATGGTGCAAAGAGGCGCCCGTCCCGGAGGGACGATCGAACCGTTGCCCCTTCGCGTGGGATGCGAGTTCAATGAACGTAAGCAGTGATCGATCGTCCCTACCGGGACGGACTGCCTTCAAAAAAACGTTAACCCAGCACTTCGTACTGGGCTACTTTCATTGAGTCCCTGCGGGACGGTGCCCGGCGTTAGAAAAGCCGCCGTGCTTTTACAGAGGACCCCTTTTCACGACGACTCAATCGAAAGAATCGATTGCAAGTGATCGGAAGGTCTTTAGATGAGTTGCATGGGCGAGACCATTGTTATCGACGCAGCTGGTTCAACCACCCCGTTCCCCCATTTTTGGGAGCACATGTTCGGCTCCTGTCACGCTTCGGTGACCCTTTGCGAGGACTGGCGGAACGACTTGCGAATGCTTAAAGAGATCGTTGACGTAAAATATGTCAGGTTTCACGGCATCTTTGAACGGTCTGTGGGCATCTACGACCGCGAAGACAAAGACGGTAATCTGATACTGAATTTTACCCGCGTTGATCTGATCTATGACGGACTGCTCAAGAACGGCGTGCGTCCCTTCATCGAACTCGGATTCATGCCGGAGGAGCTGGCCAAGACGCAAGCCGTTCATCCATTCTGGTATCATCCCACCGTGGCGCCTCCCCGGGATCCGCAGAAATGGTATCAGCTTATCCTTCTGTTTGCTCAACACCTGGTTGACCGATACGGACTAGCCGAGGTCTCCGATTGGTACTTCGAAGTTTGGAACGAGCCGAATATCAATTTCTGGGCGGGCGAGCCCAAAGAAGAAACCTACTACGACCTCTACGACCTAACGGCACGCGCTCTCAAAGCGGTCAGCCCTCTATTGAGAGTCGGCGGACCCGCTACGGCGCAAGCCGCTTGGGTAGATCGCTTCCTCCAGCATTGCGACGAAAACGATGTGCCAGTTGATTTCGTCTCGACCCATATTTATCCGAACGACACGGCGCTGAATGTCTTTGGGAAAGAGGAAAAGATCCCGCAATCGGAGATGGTCGCTCGAGCGGTTCGAAAGATTTACCATGAAGTAAAGGCGTCGGCTAAGCCAGATTTGCCGATCATCTGGAGCGAATACAATGCTGGATTCGACCACGTGGAATTGGATTCGCCATACGTCGGTAGTTGGCTCGCCAACAACATCCGCCAGTGTTCAGGTGGGTTAGTAACCGAGATGTCCTATTGGACGTTCACCGATGCTTTCTTTGAAGAAGGCGGCGTTTTTAAGAGCCCTTTTTCAAAAGGGTTTGGCCTGATCGCAACAGGCGGAATTCCCAAAGCCTCTTTTTACGCTTTCAAAATTTTGCGGCGCTTGGGTGATCAGCAATTGGCATTGAACCACCCATCGGCTCTGGCGACTGTTCGATCCGTCGATCATTCAGTGGTAACGGCTATTTGGAACTATACCCCTCCTACCGAGACTGGTTTTGCCAAAAGATTCGATATCCAGTTAAGAGGAGCGCCCCAGACTAGGTATGCCAGGATTCATCTAGTCGACGAAGATCATGGATCGCCACTCAAAGAGTGGGAGGCGATGGGGAGCCCGTCTTTTCCTAGTTTGCAACAGCAAGCCAAGCTGCGTCTGGTTGGTGAACAGTCGCTAGCTGAAGGCGTGACTGTCGTACAAAAAGACCCAACCAACCTGTCGCTCACACTGAAACCGAACGCGTTAGTGGTGGTGGAATTCGAACGGTAGGAGAGAGGACTTCGATCTCGGTACGCCGACGTGTCCGACGAAGCCTTCCCGTTGCTCGAACTACGGCTAATGGGTGGCGAAGTCGGAAGGCGTTAGAGGACTCAGCCCGGGGTGGAGGCTTTGCGCAACCCCGGGTAACCCAAAAAATGCGCGTCCGCTCTGACGCGTCCCGCCGAAGGCCTTGCGAAGGAGGAAGGAGCCCAAGAAACCTTCAAAAAACCTTGGTTACGGCAGCAGCAATCTGTAGAGGCCGACGCTAAGTAAGGGGATCTGGAAGGGGCGTTCATGTTGTCGATCGAGCCAGTAATGAGCGCCGTTCTGCCAGATGGTCTTGCGCTCTTTCAGAGCGGACGCGAATTTTTGAGTTACCCGGGGTTGCGCAAAGCCTCCACCCCGGGCTGAGTCCTCTAACGCCTTCGGCGTAGGGACGCGCTCCCGCGCGTCCGGTTATGAACGGACAAGCCGGAGCTCGTAGACCCCTTTAGATCAGTGCCAGAACGGTGCTGGTGGTTCACGTATGATGATCGATAATGGTCGGTGCGGCTCGTCTCGCTCGACCCACACTGTGATGCGGAGTCGCTCCCGCCAGGCACGCTCGGTCAATTCTTCTATCTCCTTCTCGCGGCTGAAGAATTTGCGTTCACCATCTTCTGTCTCCAGCAGAAAGCCCTCAAAATCACCAAACTGATCGAAGATCAAACCGGCAATCTTGCCGGTGAAACCCTTTCGCTCCTCACGTTCACGCTCTTCCTCTTCTTCCTCTCCGGGATGTCGATGTTTCCGTCGGCCTTCTCCAGTGGGCGAGGGCAGGATTTGGGTTGGATCGCCCCCAAAGGAGGTCACCCGACCCGCGATCTGCTCAAGATAGCGCCGGAAGGCGAGGTACCAGCGGTTGTGGTGCGGAATGGCTTCGGCTATCCATCGCAGTACCGACAGATCTCGCTCCTCTCGCTCAAGCAGCACTCCCTTCGTTCTCACCGGGATGGTGAGCTGGAATGCACCCAAAACGCGCCGCCATTCGATCTCGGCTGGCACTGCCACTGCTGCCGCACGTCGACGCGCCCCGATCTGGGGCGGCGGCACGCCGAAGGCGTTGGTCACTTGCCGAACAACAACATTAAAGACTTCGCTTTTTCGGACCGTTTTTGGCAGTTCGACTGACAGTAGGCCCGTGTAGTTGATGCTTGCTCCCGGTGGAATCGGAACGTAGGTGATACCGCCTGTCTGGCATTGCAGAGTGTGGTCGTCGGCACGCGCCAGCCGATGCGACGAGTACATCTTGTGTGCCATGGCAAGAACGTCGGCCACCTTGACAGCGGGCAAATAGATTTGCGCCGAACTGCCCTTAGGAATGTTCCCCCAATCAATCATCAACTCATCAGGCGTCTGGTCGGGTGGCAAACCTGCTGGCGTCGGCCGGACTTCGAATGTGCTCAACGCTTGCGCGGACCCAACATCGCTCCACGCAAGATTGCGCTGGGCGAGCTTGTCCCAGTTCGATGGATCCTTACCGATTGGAATTGCTACCGGATCAAACGCAATCTCCGCGATCAGGCACTGATGCAGATTGCGCAAGATCGCCTGCTGGATCGGCAGTGGCGGGTTTCCGGGGTCGGTGAATGGACCGTCGACGTTCGTTGCCGGCACTTGGCCTGGAAGAGCGTTGTTGGCGGTCACGCCATCCGGCTTGAACGGCTGATTGATATCCAGCCAGCAGCCGTAGAACAGATCGACCTCGGAACCGTCCGCATGGGCAATGAAAGTCTGCACGTTATAGGGATCATCGGTTTGCTGGTCCATTCCGACCGCTGTTGAATCAATGCGCGGCGCCGCGAAACACGGGATCGTGACGTATTCGTTGCCCTGAATCCCGGCGAGTGGAATCGGTTGTCCATCGGGATTACTCGATGCGCGCCGGTACGTTGTGGAAGGATCAAAAGCTGCCGAGGTGGTCTGGGCCTGAAACAGACGAAAGAAGACCCGCACGTTTGTCGCACCGATCAGGCCAATGTAGTGCACCTTGGCCAGCGCAAAATTGAAAACTTGTTGGCCACTGCCCATCGGTCCGTCGGTCGGGTTAACGAAAAGCTTGGCTGATTCATCAGTCGGAAGGCTGTCGAATGTGTCCCCGCCAGCCGTACCGTTGCCCGCCGTCAAGGCTGCAATTACCTGCTGGATGAAGCCGGGAGCTGCCGAGGCATCGGTACCCATGGTCACGCCAAATTTCGTTTCCGCTGCCCTGACGACAAATACGCGCAGATCGACACTTAGCCAGGCAGGATCGCCATGCAAAATAAATGGGTCAGGCTGCTTGATCAGCTCGATCTGCCCGGCGGCTGGTATGCCGCCGGCCGTCACGTTCAGGGTAACAAACTCGGTCGCCTGAGCGAAGTTGAATGCACTGTCGTCCGGGAAGTCGATATCGTAGTAGAAGGTGAAGCGCTGGACCTCCGCACCATAATCGCCGTTGTCCGACGTGTTGCCGGTACAGTTGATGATCATGCCGGCGACCGGCGATGCCACGGTCAATATAGAATTAGATCCGGTGATCCCCAATTCGCCCGCAGCAAAGCCGTCGACAACGACACGGAAAGCATCTGGTACAGGCAGCCCACCGAGAGAATTGGGCGGTTGCAGGCGCCTTGCATCAATCTCGTCCTGGCCCAGAGTGCTGCGTTCAATGATGAAAGCACAGTTCTTGATGCTGTTCCGAACCCAGAGACAAAAGGCGAGTAGACCGCTAGTGATCTCCTGAATGATGTTCTGCATTTCGGCGTAAGGCGGCTGGAATTGGGTTCCCCATTCCAGCGTGTAGGAAATCACGTTCTGCTTACTGGGATCGACGAAATGCCGGCTGTACGCATAATCGTCCGAGGTCCCTGCGGTCGGGTAGAGGTTGAAGGATGGTTTGACCGTATAGTTCGTGCCGCGGAATGCCTGAATGCCATCGTGGAAAGTGTTGGCGAGGCCGAGGCCAGTCGATAGATCGTTGGCTGGAATGTATTCCTTGTAGGCGTCGCCGGCCACGCCTCGCATGCCGTCAAAAGCCGGGTTGCGGAAGTTCATGGTGGGGTCGGCGGTCTGATCTTCGTCATCCCCCCAGCTATACAATATGTCTTGGCCGTAGCTGTGCAGGTCCACGAAGAACCCTACATTCGGAAAGTTGTCGAAGACCCATTTCGCGTTGCTGCTCTCCGGCTCGGAGAAGGCGCTCGGACCATTGTACAACTGGTAGTCGCAAGGATCGGTGGAATCCACGATGCCTGAGCCCGGAACGTTAAAGTACACAGGGAAATTCCAAAGGAAGTCGTAGTTGCGGTTGACGTCGACACCTGTGCATGCGGCGGAGTTGGGTGCCGCCGTGCGGCGGTTCTTCCGCCAATAGGCCTCCGTGTTCATGCTGTAGTTACGGCCGTCGGGGTTGGCTTGCGGAAATACGACGATATCGAGCGTATTGACGATGGTCTGGATGTCAGCGGCCGTGAACGTCTTGCTGCCGAAAGTCAGACTGGTGCCGTTCTGGTACGCCTGTTCCAACTGTTCGATGAAGTTGATGAGAATATCCGCGCTACCCCACTCGCGCGAGTGGATGCCACCGAGGAAATAGACGCCCGGGCGGCTCGACCCGCTGCCGTTCGCAATCTTGATTGCGTGGCACTGGCGGCCTTCCCAGGTGAGACTCGGTAGCGTAATGAGCTGGGTGAATCCGGTATAAGGAGAGGAGGTCGCGACCGAAAGCGCCGACTCCACCTCGGTGATATTCAGATAGGGCATTCGAGATCCTTTCTTGCGCTAGTCATGTTTGTATCGATCGCCGCGCCCGACCTCCTGTTGACGGGCTTTGCCGTCCTTATCTACATCTTCATGGCGTTCGACGTGGTAGCCGGCGTTTTTGAGCTTTTGGATATCTGCGGGTTCCGCGATGGTGTCGACGCTGTAGCCAACGGAGTCGGAGTATTGGCTACCATGATCGAAAACCTGGATCTTAAGTTTGCGGACTAGGTCGAGCATCGCTTCTCTGTCTTTGCTCGTGATGGTAATGCGATAGCGTGGCATTGAAGAAACGGGGTTAGGGTTGTTGACGTTGTCGTGTCCTTAGCGCGTGGCTTTTTCTTAGCTGGCATACGCCTCTTTAAGGCTGAGAGCCTATCGTCGCTTTGAACTGGGTATAGAGAGCTATCCTCGAGCGAGACCCTTGACCGAGCGACGCCTAGCGATTGTAGCGCCTGGGGGAGAAGGAAATCGGACGAAGAAAGTTCCTGCCTCTTCCACGGTAAGGCCCGTATGAAACCTGTCTATACGCATTTCGACGTATCCCTAGGATGGCGTAAATCGCGTGCGTACGTTGAATGTGGCATGAGCAATGCCTGAAGCTTAGGAACGCCGACAACGCCGACAACGCCGACAACGCCGACAACGGACAACGCCGACAACGCCGACAACGCCGACAACGCCGACAACGCCGGGAACGCCGGGAACGCCGGGAACGCACGGGAGCGCCGAGAGTCGTCCCGAAGGGACCCAATGAAAGTAGCCCAGTACGAAGTGCTGGGAAATCATCCAAAAAGAGACGTCCGTCCCGCAGGGACGATCGAAATGTTTTGGCTCCTGGTCGTCTCGTATGCAACTTCACCAGCGCAAGCAACCGTCGATCGTCCCATCCGGGACGGGTCGTTTTTTTGAACGCCACCCAGCACTTCGTACTGGGCTACTTTCATTGGGTCCCTCCGGGACGAGTCCCGTCCGTTGCCGGCGTTGTCGGCGATGCCGGCGTTCTCCGACTTCGCTCCGTCGTTTGAAACTCCGGCAGGCTTCCTCCTATGCTAAAGCTTCGGAGGACAAGTCGTCGGACAAGCCGGCGTTACAAAAAGCCGTTACCTTCTATTCAAATCCTTCTTCGCGTCTTTGCGTCTTTGCGTGAGATTTTCTGTCGTGCTTTCACGGACAACGAGTTCTGGACGCAAGAGCTGCAGCGGCGGCTCGACCGGTTCCCGATTGATCATGCGTAAAAGCATTTCCACGCAGTGTTCTCCTTGCTGGGCGAAATCATGATGAATCGTGGTCAAAGGTGGCTCAAAGAATCGTGATTCTGGAAGGTCATCGTACCCGACCACGGAAATTTTCTTGGGCACCTGAATATCCCTCGCGTGCAGTGCTCGTAGGGCGCCCAAAGCCATGTGGTCGTTTCCCGCCACGATCGCCGTGAACGATCCGAAGGCGGAGTCCAGAAGGTGGGTTGTTGCCGCATACCCGCTCTTTGCACTCCAATCGCCCTCAACCAAGGGTCCCGGTTCCAAGCCAGCGCGTTTGATGGTTTGTGCCCAGGCCTTTCGGCGCTCGTTGGATGCCGACCAAGCCCGAGGCCCGGCGATGCAAGCGATCCGCCGGTGACCCAAATCAAGCAAGTGCTGAGTGGCAAGCTGAGCTCCCAGCGATTGGTCAACGATCACCGTGGGCACGTTTGTAGCGGTCCCACCATCGAGCGTTACAAAGGGCACGCCACGGCAGAGTTTGCGGACGAATTCAACTCTCCCCTCGACGCGCACGCCCAGCACCAGCCCGTCAATTTGATGCTCGCACAAATCCTCGATCGCTGCGGCCAGTTGAGTTTTACCGGGGCGCTCAATCCCGGCGAACATTAAGTTATAGCCGTGCCGCTTGGCCGTTTCTTCGATGCTGACCATGACCTGGGCGGGGCCATAGTAGGTGATATTGGTGCCCACCATACCAATCACGCTTGAGCGCCGGGTAGCCAGACGGCGGGCCACGAGATTGGGCCGGTAATCCAGTTCGGCAATGGCTCGCAGAACCTTCGCGCGGGTTTTTTCGGTAACCAGCTGGCTGCCATTAACCACCCGCGAAACGGTCTGGTACGACACGCCGCAACGGGCGGCTACATCATCGAGGGTAACACTTCGGGTGGGAGGATTATCCATTGAAACCGCTTAAAGCTTAGCGGCGAGCAGGGTTACCGCCAGCAAAATTGTGGGCGCTCACAAAAAATGCTTGCATCCGGTTGACTTTAAGTCCAAATGTGGGCGCCCACAATTTGCGGGCTGTTTCCTCCATTATGAACAATTCTAACGTTTTCCGTTCGGTTTCACAGCTTCCCCGCACCCGCCAGATCGGTTTCCTCTTGCTTTCGGCGATAGCGGTGTTCGTTCTCGGGCTGCCGCTCTTGTCGGCTAGCGCTCAACAGGCATTCAAGGAACCTGAGTACAGCAAGTTTAAAGCAGAGGACGGCCCGATTACCCTGGAGGTATGGTCGTGGGTTGGGGGTTTGGACAAAGCCGCCAAGCTTTTTGAGGAGGCGTACCCCAACATCAAAGTGCACGTCAACAACGTCGGCGGCGGCCCGACCGAATACCAGAAACTACAGACCGCAATCAAAGCTGGTTCCGGCGGACCAGATGTCGCCCAGGTCGAGTTTATGTTCCTACCGTCTATGATCGTGACCGATGGCCTGGCCGACCTGTCCCAATACGGAGCGAATGACATTAAATCTTATTTTGTGCCTTGGACCTGGGGTCAGGTGTCTCCCGACGGAAAGGCCGTCTTCGGTATCCCGCAGGACAGCGGACCGATGGCATTGCTCTATAACAAAAAGATTTTCGACCAGTACGGACTCACGGTGCCAACAACTTGGGATGAGTTCGCCCAGCAGGCTGAAAACCTCGCTCAGGCCAGCGCCGGCAAAGTGAAACTGGTGAACTTCTTTCCGACGCACGCTCCATGGTTCCTTAGCCTGGCCTGGGCCAACGGCGCCGAATTGTTCCAAACGAAAGGGGACACCTGGAGCCAGTCACTTAACAGTCCGGCCTGCGAGAAGGTGCTCACCTACTGGGACGGACTAATCAAGAAGAAGTACGTGTCGACGATACCTGGGTTCACTGCGGAGTTCTACAACGCGATCGGTTCGGACCAGATCGCCACCTCGATCGAAGCGGCCTGGGGACCTGGAGTGCTGGCCGCTTCGCTTAACGACCGGACCTCTGGTGAGTGGCGGGTCGCCCCGCTGCCCCAGTGGACTAAGGATCAGCCGTTTCATAGCGGCAACTGGGGAGGCAGCTGTAACGTCGTGCTGAAGCAGTCGAAGCACTTGAAAGCCGCTACCCTTTTCTCAGTTTGGTTGAACACCGCCAAAGGTCCTATTCTCAGTAACTGGAATAATTATGGGCTCTTTCCAGCAGCCACTGCCGGACTCGCTTCGCCCGATCTTAACCAGCCGGACAAAAACCCGGGCAAATTCTGTGGCGGGCAAAATGTGGCGGAAGTCTACGTTCAGGCATCCAATGCGGTTAACGCTGACTTTGCTTGGGCTCCTTGGTTCGCCTTCGTGAACGACAACTATAACAAGCAAATTGATGCGTTACTTAACGGGAAGGCAACGCCCAAACAGGCTCTCGACGCCTGGCAGAGCGAGAGCCTTAAGAACGCCGCTGGCGATGGCTACGACATCAAAGCCAAGTAACTACGCGGCTCAAAGAAACGGGCTTCACTAAATAACCACCAAGCAATGCATCAACACCGCAAGAGCGCTTTTTTGTTCCTCGCGCCCTTTCTGGCGATGTTTGTCGCCTTCTATCTGGCACCGGTGGTTTACGCCATCTATCTTAGCCTGTTCGTTCGGAAACGGGTCGGCCTCGGTCCGGCCCAAGAGGTATTTGCGGGCCTGGCAAATTACGTTCGAGCCGTTCAAGACTGGGATTTCCTCAACGGCCTCAAAAACATGTTTGTCTTTGGGGCCTTTCAAGTTCCAATCATGTTGGGCCTGGCAGTCGCGCTGGCACTGCTTCTGGATCAATCGCGCGGCATCTTTATGAAGTTCTGCCGCACGGCTTTTTTTATGCCGTACGGCATCCCGACGGCTATTGGCGCTTTGATCTGGGGCTACTTGTACTCGCCCAACCTCTCGCCATTTAACCAGGTGTTAAACGCGCTTCATCAAAGCACGATCGATTTTCTATCGCCGGCATTTGTCCTTTTCTCGATCGCCAACATCGTGACCTGGACCTGGACCGGCTACAACATGGTCACGTTGTTTGCTGCCTTGCAGAGTATCCCCCAGGAGCTTTACGAGGCGGCGCGGGTCGATGGGGCCACAGCCTGGAACATCGTGCGCAGCATTAAACTGCCTTTGCTCATGCCCACCCTAAAGCTCTTGTTCATTTTTTCGGTGATCGGCACTTCGCAGCTCTTCACTGAAGCGTTCGTGTTGCGACCGCTTGGTTACGTGGCCGACAATGTTACCCCCAACCTTTACCTTTATCTAACCGCGGCACGCGACGCGAACTACTCTTATGCCGGAGCCATGGCCATCCTGTTGGCCTTGCTGATTTTTGCCCTGAGCGGTCCGTTTTTGCGCCGGATTAGTTCGCGATAGAAAACGAGAAAACGTATGCGTCTCAAGCAGCCATCTGCCATCACCGATTCCGGCGCCGGGAATGTGTCCGCAAGGGATGTCGGATCCGCCAGCGCCCCCAGACCCGATGTGCAGAAGTACGGGCGCGCCTCAATCGTATCAGGATTGTTGCGGAACGGAGCGCTCACCGTGTTCCTGCTCTACTGTCTATTACCTGCTATTTGGATCATCGTGGCCATGACCAAGGACAATGGCCAACTTTTCTCGACCTTTGGTTTTTGGTTTGCCAGCCCTCTTCATTTCTTTGAGAACGTCGTCGGCCTGTTTACTTATCAGGAAGGGATTTTTTTCCGCTGGTTTGGCAACTCCCTGCTTTATGCTGGATCCATCTCAATGGGCAGCACGCTCATTTGCGCAATGGGGGGCTATGCCTTTTCCAAGTACGATTTTCCTGCTAAGCAATTTCTGTTTAACTTCATCTTAGGGACGATCATGGTGCCCTCCACGGCATTAGTGCTTCCGTTATTTCTGATGTTGAACAAGATCGGCTTGGTTAACACTATGTGGGGCGTGATTCTGCCGAGCCTCGTCAATCCCTTCGGTCTTTATCTGATGAAAGTGTTCTGGGATTCGTCTTTCCCCAACGACTTGATCGAGGCTTCACGCCTGGAAGGCGCAAGCGAGCTGCAGATTTTCTGGCGCATCGGGATGCCGCTGATGCAGACGGGGCTAGTGACGGTGGCGCTACTGGCCTTTGTCGGCGCCTGGAACAACTTTTTCCTACCGTTAATCGTCCTGAACCAAGATAGCCTCTATCCGCTCACACTGGGGCTGAACGTCTGGAATAGCGTGAGCTCCAACGCGGGCGGAAAACCGGTCTATAACCTGATCGCTTTGGGTTCGCTGATCAGCGTGTTACCACTCCTCATCGCTTTTGTCGTGTTGGGCAAATACTGGCGCGGCGGCTTAACGGCGGGAGCCACGAAAGGATAGGTGTCGGTAAGGACGCGCTCCGGCGGTCGCCCGTGCGCGTCAACATAAGAGGAAGGATATGCGCCGAGAAGACTCGTCCCGCAGGGACTCAATGAAAGTAGCCCAGTACGAAGTGCTGGGGTGGCGTTCAAAAAAAACGACCCGTCCCGGACGGGACGATCGACGGCTCCCTACGCTGGTGAAGCTGCATACTAGAGGACCAGGAGCCAAAACACTTCTTTCGTCCCTGCCGGGACGGACGTCTCTTTTTGCATTATTTCCCAGCACTTCGTACTGGGCTACTTTCATTGAGTCCCTTCCTCCTCCGCCCTCCTGGCTACGGCGGACAAGCCGGGACGGCTCTTCTGCGCGTGCTTCTAAGCCTTATGTTGACGCACATGGACGGCCGCAGGACGAGCGGGAGCTCGTCCCTACCATCAAATTATGAATAAGAGCTATTCCTACGATTCGTTCCTTTACGGGGTGGTTTACTACCCAGAGCAATGGCCGGAGGCCCAATGGGATTCCGACCTTTCGCGTATTGCCCAGACCGGCATGAATGTAGTTCGGATGGGCGAAGGCGCCTGGAGTGTTTGGGAGCCTAAAGAAGGCTGCTATGATTTTGCCTTATTCGATCGCGCGCTTGAGCTCTGTCAGAAGCATGAGCTCAAAGCGATCATGGGTACACCCACCTACACGCCGCCGGCCTGGCTTACCGAACGTTATCCGGAAGTGTTGCGTGTAAGTTTTGATGGAACGCCTCTAGTGCACGGTTCGCGACGTCACTACAATTATACGTCGCCGGTTTATCGGGAAAAGTCTCAGGCCATCACCGAGACACTGGCTCAGCATTATAGGGATCATCCTGCCGTGATCGGCTGGCAGATTGATAACGAACTGAACTGTCATCTGGACATTAGCTTCGCGGCGAGCGATCACGCAGCCTTTCGCGTTTGGTGCCAGGAGAAATACCAAACACTTGATGCCTTAAACCAGGCCTGGGGCACCGCCTTTTGGTCTCAGATCTACACCGGCTGGGATCAAGTTTGGTTGCCGCGGCCCACGGTAACCTATCAGAACCCGAGCCTGCTTTTGGACTTTTTTCGGTTCACCTCCGACATGACGGTTCGGTTTGGAGCGATGCAACGCCAGATTATCAAGCGGATCGCACCGCACCAGTTCGTTACCCACAACGCCTTTCAAAGCATGACGAGCGTGGATCTGCCAAAGTTCGTGGAGGAGGCAGTCGATTTCGTGTCTTACGATTCTTATCCGGAATTCAAAGTATGCGACCTCACGTTGCCAGCGCGTTTCCGTGACCGTTCCGAATCCAGGCTCCTATCCAGGATGCGCGGAGTATCGGCAAAGTTCATGGTGTTAGAGCAGCAGTCGGGACCCAGTGGCCAAATCGGTGGCGTCTTGAACGGCAATCCCGATTACCTCCATCCCACGCCCAAGCCAGGGCAGATGCGGCTCTGGTGCTGGAATTCGATCGCTCACGGTGCCGACGGCCTGCTTTTTTTTCGCTGGCGTTCGCTGCCGTACGGTTCCGAGGCCCATTGGAACGGACTGATCTACCATGACGAACGAAACGTGTGGCGATTGGAGGAAGCCAAACAGCTCGGCGAAGAAATCAAACGTCTGTCGGCGACGCTGACCGGTACCCGAGGCGTATCGCAGGCCGCGATCCTTTATGATTTTGATAATGAATCGCACGCTCGCATTGAGCGCCAGACCGGCAAACACCGGGAGTCCAACGAACTGAGTGTATATCAAGCCTTGTCCGAACGGCATCTGTCCGTTGACGTGCTGCCGCTCTCGAGTCTTCACACGGGTGGAGAGCTCAGCGACTACCAAATCGTTTTTTTCCCGCACGCACACGTGTTGACGGCTGCCGACATACCGCCTTTGCAAGCGTATGTGGAAGGGGGAGGCACCTTGGTCTTCGGTTGTTGGAGCGGCTATCGGAACCGAAACCACTGGTGCTATGACGCCGCCGGAAAAGCTTTTTACGAGGATCTGGTAGGTGTGCGGGTTGCAGATTTTACCGCGATGACTCCGGGCGAAAAGTCTGGCATGCGCTTCAGGGATTCAGCGTCTGTGCTGGAGGCGCCAATCTTCAATGAGATTCTGGCGGTGAATGGTAAGAGCACGCAGGTTCTGGGATCGTACACCTCCGATTACTATTCGGGTGAGCCAGCGGTGACTCTGCACCAGAAAGGGCGGGGAAGGGTAATCCATTTCGGCAGCTTCTTCACTCCGCAGAACGTGAGCGCATTGTTAGACGCGCTGACGATTGAAGATCCGTTAGCGACATGGGCAGACATTCCCGCCGACATTCAGGTTACGGTCCGTTCCAATGGCAGCGAAAGATTCTATTTTCTTTTAAACTTCACCGATACAACGCAGACGGCGGTTTTTAAGGAGTCGGTCTTTGATCTTTTGGGAAACCAAAAGCTCCAAGGTCACACAGAGATCCCGCCGTATGGCGTGCTCTTTGTGCGGCGCGGGGAACGCCGATAGCGTCAGCACCAGCCAGAACTCCGAGAATGGGACTTGGACTGGAAGGGGGGAAGCTTGCTGCCGGAAAGCTGATGGGATGCAACGTGGTGGTTGTACATCGGAAGCGACTGGGTGCTGGCTTTCGGACCATCTGCCAAACCAGCGCCGCCTCATCGTAGTCCGCTTCGATCTCTCGCGGAACGCCGGAAGGAAGAGGCTGCCGTACTATTCCTTTGGGGCTTACAAGATATCTGGTCTTCGCGGAAGTCTTCGCCGACCGTGGTTCAGACGATGGAAGGCGCACAAGTTAGGCGTGACCCTTTAGACGATGCTAGCAACCACCGTGTCCACAGCAATAGTAACATGTAAACCAACAAACCTTGTTTCCTGCGCCGTATATCCACAAGTTCTTGAGCAATGATTTGAACATTGGGATGGGTCAGGAGAATAACCCTCGGCATTAATCTCATTCTTATATTTCAAGGATTTAATTATGTCCATTGCGGATAAATCTTTTGCACTCAGTGAAAGTTCAATTTCTTTGTAAAGCTCTCTCGCATTCACTAACATGGGATTTGCACTTTTTGGCACCTTGTATTTATCTTTGAAGGATTCCAGCTTCTTAACAATATCGATGAAAACATCATTCAAATTCTCAGCGACTGCTGTACTGATCGAAAATAATTTCCCTTGATTGGCTTTCGACAAATCACCAATAGCCGTTTCTATTTCATTTAGAACTTCATTCGCATCCACGATCTCATTTGTAACGGTTCCTGATTCGGGAGGGGCGGAGTTTGTGCTGGTTTGCGCCCTGGTTTCTGGCACAAAGCAAAAAACACCTGCCAATATCAACCACATAAACATTCCAGCTTCAGGGTCAGCCCCGAGGTGACATTTTAGAGTCATCATAATTGCAGGCTTGTTAGGATTGTGAAGCCATGTCAAGTATGAATATTAAGTTTGCATCACAAAATAGATGGATGGGAGTGACGTGATCCCGTTTGCTGGACATTCCTAACGTAGAGTGCTGCCTGTTGTCAGGTGTGCTGGTTACGTTTAGGGAGTTGTTCCAAGGATGTCAACTGGAGTTCGGCCAGACTATTGACGAATGGATACGGTAACGGAACACCGTTGGCCTAACCGAAATACCCGTCACGATGCAGCTGCAACTGCCGCCATTTTCAAACTAATCCTCCCAGGTCAGATCGACATCTGACTTGCGGTTGTCTTCATCCCATTGCTTCAGGTAGATTGACGGCAAAGGGTAAACGGTGTCTCTGATCGACCCTCGCTAAAAGCCTGGAAATCATTTGCTCTCGTTTGCATTGGTCCTGAGCGCACCCCTAGCGATCGGTCCGCTGTTTCAGTAGCGTTGAGCAAAAATGAAAGACGAAACAGAAACAGCGATTCAGAAATTTTGCGAGCACTACACCGGCGGAAACACCATCATTAAACAAATTCGAGAGAACTTGGCAATGTCGTCAAGATCCATTGACAAAGCATCGGTGCAAGCCACCGAGAATTCTAAATCGTCTGATCACCTCGCAGAGGGTTTGAACACATTTACAAAATGGCTGATGATTGTCGGCGCTGCTAATTTCTTGGCTCTAGTGGTCCAGATCGTAGTTGCTGTGATACACTATTAGTAAAGGATTCAGATGAAATAGGAGAAGCAAAGTAGATTGTATGTGAGAATCGGCTACAGTGAGCGGCTAGAGCCGTTCTAGTCCTTTAGGCTGGGGTGTTCGTAGGTTGGGTCGATGAGATGCTTAGCGGAGTGGATTGCTTCCTCTGTTGAAGGAAATACTGAAGCTCCGGCAATTAGTTGCCCATCTAAGTATCCGGTAAGCATAACTAGTCTGCCGTTTATGTAGGCGTGAAAATAGGAATCATCCGCATCACTTGTGCTTACGTCAATCTTGCTGCCCTTGTATTCGAGGCTTATTACAGTCTTCATTGCCGTTTCGCCTTCTTCTCCATCGAGGTTGGACCAGTCTTGCTCTCAAATTCGCGAAGCGATAGGAAAACCGAATCGACGAGGCGTGAACAACCAGAGGTCATTCGTGCAAGGACCTTAATTTGCTCTCTGCAGGCGACGCTTTGGGTGGGACGAGGATAGTTAAACGAATGCGAAACTTCACCCCAAAGTTCCTCCGCTAACGTTCGCACCTGAATCTCGCATGTATACTTTGTCTTGGAGTTCGATCCTATTACATAATGAACGCTGGTGTACAAAGAGTCGCTGTCCTCAGTTTGGATACCAATGTCTCGGAAGTAATCGCGGGTTTCGTTGTCCCAAGTTTTCGCAACAGGACCTTCCATGATTGGAAAAAGGCCCTCATTCAACGCCTCGCTCAGGTGATGATGAATGTCTTCCATTTGACGGGTGTGGAGATGAAGTAAGCGAATGCCCGCCAAATCGTTAATCTTAGAAAAGAGATTTTCTTCTGTGATTTTGAACACACGCTTCTCCTGATTGGCCGCCTCTATTTTCTGCCGCAATTTGTCCCCAAGGTGGGATGGTTCCTTTACTCTCCACTTCAATGAGTGAATCAGGCTAAAAAGCGGCTTCGTCTCTGAAATACGCCCCCGAACTTGGTCGGCGAATAGGCGAAATTCAGCGAGTTTGGATTCGAATTGCTGTACAAGACTTTCGACTAATTTCTCCTGTGACCGTGAGAGCGATGCCATCAGATTTACCTCTTCGGCTTCGATCTCATAGGTCGCGTTTGTTCAATTATTCGTTTGGCGATTTGTCCAAACGAGTCTTTCGCCTCTGAAATGTGTTGGGGGTTCGATCTCGACGCATCTTTGAATGCAACGCCCTGGGTCTGGGAGAGCGAAGCTAAGTTTCCGAAATCCTTGACTTGCCCGAGTTTAAACTGACTCATTCTTCCCACAGCGAGAGAGGAATCTACCATCCGCAATGCAGCTACAACATCGCTATAAATGTGCTTCTCAATTTGAGAAAGATATTCACTTTGCCCTTCAACAACTTGTCCCCGGTAGACTCGAAACCTTTGCGGAATATACCCGAGTAATTTTGGGCGACCGGGGAGTACATAGAAATCATCGGGCGCTAGATCCAAAATTATTTTCCAGTCCCTCACCCAGGTAGCCAAAGTATGTCCAAGCGTCTTGAGGGCGCGGACTGAAAACAGGTCACAGGCAGCTGGAACAATAAAATAATCACAATCGAGCAAAATTACCCGCGTTAGCGGACCTATGTTTGGTCCAGAGTCATAGAACACAAAATCAATTTTTAATTTGTCGGCAACTTTGTTGACGAGAAGACTAAGTGCCCCTGTTCCTCGAAATCCTTTCGGCTTCCGCTGAAAACATTCTCCCCAAAAAGAGCTCAGCTCCATCTCGAACTCCGACAGCCGAAGATCGCCCGGGAGGAGAAAAATGTGGTTGCCCAGATCGATTGGCTCAACTTCGGATATACCCCCCGTAGCCTCCACTATCGGCTTGACGCCTGACCACAGCGTCTTCCCGTCAGGTCCGTCCGACTTGTCCAAGAAGTCGTCAACCACACCGCCCTCGACTAGGTAAGAGGTAAGATTACACTGCGGATCAGCGTCGACCAGAAGCACCCGCTTTCCAGCGTCAGCTAGTGCCGCAGCAATGTTAACGGTCAAAGTTGTTTTGCCGACTCCGCCCTTATGATTAAATATCGCGAGCCTGAGCGCCTTGTACCTCTTTTCCACAGTTAACTCGATTCGCTGTCCTTGTTGGCTGTCAGAGATCTCGGCCGCGAAGATTTTTTGGTCCTTCGAGGTCGAACTTTGGCCCGAACCGCTTTGGCTGCTACCCGATCAGGAAGAGCGTGTACATATTGTTCCCCTAGCGCGCCTAACTGCTTCATACCCTTAGTTGCCGGTACCAGAAATCCGACTTTAGTTGCATTGTCGACCGCGAAGGCGGCGTTCGAAAACTTAACGTGCGCGCTTTCCGTATTTAGCTTGCTAATATCTAGAGTCTTGAACTCCCGAACATTCCGGTAATGAGCCAGATAGTATGCAAGGCAAGCCACGCGTTCCACATCCGAACGAGGATTTTTATCCAGAAGAAATTCTTTCGGTGATATGTTCGGGCGGTCGGAAAAAGGCCCTCCCGGAGTTTCGGTCGCGCCAGTCGCGTTTGCTACAACCGTCGCTTTCCGTAATGAATCCCCTTCGATACCAAGGAAAGTTATTGTAGTTTCTAGCAGCCTAATCTGCGTTTCTCTATCAAGAGCCTTCAGCGAAGAAACGATCGTTTGTAGGATCTCGAATTCGTCTATCTTACTACCTTCCGACATTTGGACCTCTCGATTCGTTATAGATTTGTTGAGCAATATTCAACGCGAAATTGTCGGTCTGCCGACGCCAACGGTATAGAGAGACTCTCTCCAACGAGGATCTCTGCCGCCGCGAATCAAGCTGACTTAAGTTCAGTGTATCCTCGTAACTATCTGATGCCGTACAGATTACACCCGCTACTGGAAGTCAGCAATGCAGAAGAAACTATAGCCTTCGCCATGCCCTCGACTGATTTAGGCTAAGCTCAAATTTACCCGTCTCTCAGGGCGGCCAGAAAATGACTGTCAAAGACGTGCATCTTCCCGCGTTGCGGCAAATGGCCTACGAAGTCCTAACGAGTCCCGAACTCCAAGCACTGGCCACTCCTTAGTGACTTCCCAAAAAATTTGATTTAATCGGCTCGAACTCTTTCCGGCTTATTTCAACAAGTTCAAAATCTGCCTTGGGTCTACCACTAGTCTTGTGTAGGTATTTGGGATCGTCCCGTAGCCATGGGCATTCAGCTTCCATCAACATCCCCGCTAACCTGTCGCGTTGCCGTTCTAGAAATGGACGTTTAGTTTCTCCCGAGAATATTTTGCGCAGTTGTTCCGGATCTTCCTCTTTTCGAGGTGCGAGCACCGTGGCAATCCATAAGAGTATTTTGAGTAGGCGGATTTTCACGTGGGTAAAAATTGCCTGGACACCAATCTTGCCAGTTTGATCGTCCGAACCAATTCGGATTCGGGATTTTGCAACGTTGCAAAAAAAGCTCTTAAGTTGTTAGAGCACTAGCGATTTAATCGGCTCGAACTCTTTCCGGCTTATTTCAACGAGCTCAAAATCTGCCTTTGGTCTGCCGGTTTTGTGCGATGCAGTGACCAGCGTTGCTGGTGCGCAATCGCCAATGGCAATCGGTTCTTTGGCTGGATCGCTCTTGAGATAAACGACGTAATGGCGGTCAAAATCTGGTATTGAATTGAGCATAGGGGTGAAAGTGTTCTTGTGAACATATCCCGTCAAGACTCGCCGCCGGGCAGAGCGTTGCCGAGACATGAGGAATGGCGTTGCCTTGGTGATCAACTGCTTCGAATTTCCCGATGCGTCTACGCGCGCCCAGGTAAGTTAAAGCTGTCTGCGCGGCCGTACGTAAGAATGCGTATATACAAATCGTTGCTCAAGCCATAGAGATGCCAGTCATGAGTGAATGCAACTGTTGCTGCGCAAATTCGACTCCGCCATGGTGGGTTACCATGGGGTATACCCTCCAATCAGCGGCGGACAGAAACTGCCTCCTCCAACTGGCCCGGTGCCGCCCAACACAGGCATCGGCGGCATGTACGACTCAATCGGACGCGCCGCCGCCGCCACTGTGATCCACCCTTTGGCCGTTTGGCTCCTGTACTTTTATGAGGCAGATATGAACGAAGGAACGAAAATCTTGGACATTATCGAGGTGGCAACTCCGACAGACGCGCCGCTAACAATTATACGAAGTGAAAATTCTCGAAATCCTCCGGAATGGTTAAAGATTCCCAATTGGTCAAGGCTATGCGACTGGCTTCGGCGCTTGTGCACGCCTTCCACGCCGGCCACGCTGAAAGGGCTGGTGCAACTGCTCTGCGGCTTAATGCAGATGAGCAGCAAGGCCAAGGCCTCCCACCACAAATCTATTACTACCATTCTCTCAGAATTGGACGCGATCCCGGACACAAATCTGACATTGGGAATGTTCCTGTGCATTTGCCGGACAATAATGAAATGGTCCGGCAAGACTCAAGCAGTGGCCAACAGTAGTGATTTTGTGGAGGCGATTCAATCGCCAGACCATTCCACGTCGCGCTAGACTGAACGTTTTTGCGCTTGCCTAAAAGCGGATCGCTCGAACGCGAAATTGAAGTTACGTTTTGGCTTCCGCTGAAGGAATTCGGATTCAGGATTTTGTAACGTTACAAAATGTCCGAATTAGCATAACAATACAACATAACGTTTGAATAGTAAGCTACATGACGAAATGGAAGTCGGCGGACAGAGGTGGAAATAGGTGGACGTGTTGACAGTGAACCGTTTTTCGAGGGACCAAATATTAGTAAGTCGCTTGTAGTTAGTAACTTACAAAAGTGGCGACCCTAACGGGATTCGAACCCGTGTTACTCCCGTGAAAGGGGAGTGTCCTAGGCCACTGGACGATAGGGTCTTTTCAGCGGACTGATATGGTTGCACTAAGTGCGAAGTGCGCAAGCGGAAAAATTCAGGGAACAACCGCCGATTGCCCGTCCTAAATACCATCCGCAGATTACACAGATTACGCCGATTTGGAATTTCTGCCAACTTGCTCACGCGCTGGGATTTAGACCAATCTTCATTCCTCTGCGCGACGGATGCGGATGGCGACTGCGGTTTTTGGAAGCAGTAAGCAATCAACCTTGCGCGAGCTTCGAGGTGGCACTGCCGATTTCTTTCCAATCGAGCATCCCAAACGGCAAAGGAGGATCAATTCGCGGTTTCTAACCAAACCTTCATACCTTTGCGTCTTAGCGACTTTGCGTGAGATTTGTGTGCTCCCAATTCAGCATCCATTGCGCGGTACGAGCGTCGGCGCCCTCGCGTTTAATCGACGGAATCATATTCGTGTTCATTCGCAGCCGGTCGCGCCATACCTCGAAGAGCGAAGGAGGATCAATTCGTGGTTTCTAGACCAAATCCTCATACCTTTGCGTCTTAGCGTCTTTGCGTGAGATTTGTCTCCTTCCAATCCAGCATCCATTGCGCGGTGCGAGCATTAGCGCCGTCGTGCTGAGCGAGGACGGTCTCGGCGCGTTTGACCATGCGGCTGGCGGCGGCCGAATCTGCGAGCATTTGATCGAGGGCGGGGATTAGTTCCTGTTCCGATGCGAGTTGTTTGATTCCGTTCTCCGCAACTAGTTCTTCCACGAGGAAACGGAAGTTCTCCATGTGCGGGCCACAGACCACCGGTTTATGCGCGAGCAATGGTTCGACCGGGTTTTGTCCGCCAATACCACGAAAACTTTTGCCGATCACCACAACGCTGGCGGTCTCGTACCAATCGCGAAGTTCGCCGGTCGAATCGACCAGGAGTACGGTGGTATCCGGCGAGAAAAGTGGATTCGAACGCCGGGCGAAGACAAGCGATTGGTTGCGCAGCAAATCTTCAATCTCTGGCGCGCGCTCGGCATGGCGCGGCACAAGAATCAGAAACAATGCTGGATGTTTTTGGCGCAGCTGCAGAAACGCTTGAGCTAAAAGCTCTTCTTCGCCGGAATGCAAACTGCCTCCGAACAGAATCGGGCGATTGGAATCAATTCCATGTTTCTCCAGCCATTGAACAAAGCGCAAGTTGCGTTCGGCAACGATACCGGCGCGATCGTACTTGATGCTGCCCGTTACGGTGATCTTTCGCTGCGGAAGACCAAGTCGTTTCCATCTTTCGGCATCTTTAGGATCCTGGGCGAATATTGCGGTCAGCCGTTTCCAGAATAGAGGCATCGCGAGCCACGGCAGACGCGAGTAACGGGTTTCCGAACGTAACGAGAGCCTCGCGTTGGCCAGGAACACCGGAACGCGTTTGTGCTCGGCTAGCGCGAGAAAACTCGGCCAAAGATCGGAATCGATGAGCACAACCCGAGTGGGTCGAATGAGTTTCCAGACCCGTTGAAGAATCGGATAGAAATCAACTGGACTGTAAATGATGCGTAGATAGGCGGCGTCCGCGCGCTCCAACCCGAGTTGGTATCCGGTAGAGGTCGTAGTCGATATCACGGCGCGAAAATCGGGATCTTGCCGGCGCAACTCGGCAGCAAGACGAAGTGCGAGGAGCATTTCTCCGACACTGACCGCTCGTATCCAAGTCCAGGTTCCAGTTGCGATCTGTTCGCGGAGTGCCGTGGAATAGAATCCAAATCGTTGCACGAAATTTCGAGCGTAGCCGCCGCGTTTCAGCATCCGTCGAAGGTAAAAAGGAATCGAGAAGACCAACGCGAACGGTAAGAACAGATTGTAAAGAAAGAGCAGCATCAGGTGGCTGAAATGCGGATTGCGGATTGCGGAACAAGGAATGTATCAATTGCGGGTCGCGGATTGGCGGCGTGATTTCGCAGTTCTGCCGCTTGCCACAAATATTGCCAGCAGCTCTCCAGCTTCTCGTTGCGCCTCGCTGCCTAAGGTGAATGTAACCAGCTTTGCGTCCTGGGCCAGTTCCAGCCAGCACTCTGTTTCCGAGGCTTCCTTTTCACAGATTCCGATTTTGTGAATGAAGTCGTCACGAGATTGAGCTCGTGCGGCTTCTCGATAGTTGGCTCCAATCGAAGTGCCGCTTTTTAGTAGTTGATAGCCGATCACATCAGAGACTTTAGTGCGAGGCATTTTCCCAACGATCTGGATAACTGATAGCGCAAATCGTTTGGTTCTTCTTTCAAGGTCTTTCTTCATTCTACAATGTCCGATTCAGATTTTGGATCCGGAGTTTAGCACCCTGGCCAACTAGCCTCATTCTCGCCCTAGGCTCGAATGAAATAGCAGATAGCAAATAGCAGATAGCAAATCGCCCAGCGTCGATCCGCAATCCGCATTCCGCAATTCGCATTTCATTCGAGCCTAGGGCGAGAATGAGGTAGCCTGATCGTCCACGCTCAGGTCCGTGGCGTTTGCATTTCGGAATAGGTCTTTGGACAGTTGGCGCGGAATTGGATTGGCATCGCTGTTCGGTAACTGAGGCTGGAGCATCAGTTTACTCTGTTCCGAGGACGACGACGATTGCCAGCGACTGTTTCCGACGCGACAGCTAATAGGCGCACAATCTGTCATTGTCATTTGTCATTCATTCGAGCCTAGGGCGAGAATGGGGCCGCGAACCGGCTCAAATAAATTTTCGCCCTACCGACGCTGGGCGGGCTAGCGTTCCATCCGAGGATGATCTGCTATCTGCTATTTGCTATCTGCTATTTCATTCGAGCCTAGGGCGAGAATGAGCACTTCCGTTCCCCCATACCGCTTTGCTCGGATGACAGACCAGATGTGCTGATCGACCGCATCGGAGCCCGTTGCTCGTTCCAATATCAGCAATCCATCGGGGGCGAGTGCTGTGGGCGCAAATGGAGACGAAAGCAGTTCGGATGCGGCATCGGGATCGCCGGTCCGCTTGGAGTAAGGAGGATCCGCAAAGACCAGATCGAATTGTTCCCGGTTACTCTTTAGAAATCCAAATGCATCGAGTCGAACGAGCGCACCGCGCAATTTCGTTTTCTCGAAGTTGGCTTGGATCGCTGCGATGGCATCACGATGATGATCGACGAACGTGCCGTTGGCTGCGCCGCGACTCAACGCTTCGAGACCGAACGCTCCGCTGCCGGCAAAAAGATCGAGCACCCTGGCCCCAATTATGCGATCACCTAACGACGAAAAGATCGCTCCTCGGATCTTTTCCATCGTGGGGCGGATATCGTGTTTCGGAAGGCGCAGCGGTATACCTCCAGCGGAGCCCGCAATAATCCTCATCTTTCCGGACTTGGCTGAGATCTACTCGAATCTGCAACCGGTTCCGCCTTCGAGCGATCAGAATGGTTTCCGTGGAGCAAGCGTTGGAACAGTTTGCGTTTATCACCGATGATGCGCTCGAAGAGGTTCGTTTCAGGCTTTTGGATGGAACCTGATACCTGAAAATCAAGGTAGCGACTGCGCCCATCATCCGCAGTGATGAAATTGTCTTCCAATTCGTTCGGAATTTTCTGGCTAAGGAACTGGGTAATTGTCAGGCGTCCTTTGAGGTCGAGTTGTTGCGATTCTTCCACTGTCCCCGCCAAATTGATCTGGCAATTCTTCGAGATCAGCCGGATTGAGTCGACCTGCACTTGAGGTCCGACGATCCGAAAATTGGAATCGGCTTCTTCCAAGTCCAGCCGTTGCAATTCTTCGATTTGAGTCCAGCGTCCGATCTCCTGGAGCATTGGATATTGATCCAAGTATGCGGATTTGACCTCGACAGTGCCGGATCCCGCCGCCTGGCTGGCATCGCGCCCGGCCCCGGTCAATTCAAAGGAACCTTCCAAAGTTCCGTGGGCCCTGTCTAGAAAACTACTGGTACGGCTCGTCACGTCGTTGAGGTCAATTCCAGATGCTTTGAGCTCCAGCCGGTAGGGAAGCTCTGACTTGGAGAAATTGAGATCCAACGTGCCGTTCAGATCGCCGCCGGAAAGCTTCGCGCAGATATCCTCGAGGGCTAATGAGCCGCTGTTAAATCGCACTGGTGATCCAATGTCATCAATGCTGATCGACTCGCCGATGGTCGCGTTATCCGCGTGTACTCGCCCGAGGTAGTTTCCGTGTTGGAAGTTCAACGTACTATCGAGCCCGTGAATCACTGCCGCTGTCGTACCGTCTGGTCGCACGATGCTGATGGTTGCGTTCTTCAGCTTGAAGCGCTGGATCTCCACCCAAAACTTTTGCGTCAGTGTATCTCGGATCGTCAATGACTTGGATTTTCGGGCGGCGGCCTCCGGAGTCGCCGATTCAACCGGCGGCGGAGAGGGGGCGGTCACTGTGGAAACGGCGGAACGGTTCGTCGCGTCGGCAATTTCTTTCACTGCAGCGAGTGGGATTCGCAGATCGACCTCTCGCAGCAAGATTTCTCGAACAATGATCTTTCGGCGAAGAAGCGCTAAATAATCGCATCGAATCTTTAGATTTCCCGCTTTCAGGAATGGCGTCTCAGAATCGGAACTGCCGATAGTGACGTCCTCAAAGTTTAGACCACCCCACGGAGTAAAAGTGACACGAAATACTTCCAGCGGCAGTCCCAGACTTTCGCTGACCGAATCGCGGAGATCTCGCTGAACGCCGGGAGATTGGATATAAAGATTGATTCCGAGCAGACCGATACAGAGCAGGAAAAAGACTCCGACAACCGTCCATAGTACTATGCGCAGGAAAGATTTCACCGTGTCGGGCCAACCGTTGCCGCTGTACTGAATACCACCAGCGACTTACTCTTAACGGGACACACTCGAATGGACAAGGTTAAGCTGGCTATAATTTTTAACCCCGCTGCACGAGGAGAAAAGGCCCGGCTTCTCCAAGACAAGGTGCGGTCTTTCCCGGATGCTGACATGTTTCTCGTCTCTTCTCGCCCGGGGGAGACGGTGGAGTTGGCGCGGCGATTGGTCCAGGAAGGATACTCGAACATCGTAGCCGCTGGTGGCGACGGCACAGTCAACGAGGCAGTCAACGGAATAGCCGGATTCGACGTAACACTGGGAATTCTTCCCCTGGGAACGATGAATGTTTTCGCTTATGAACTTGGCCTCCCGCTCAACCAACCCGAGCGATGCTGGGATGTCATCCAGGAAGGATTCGCGCGCTCCATCGATTTGGCGATGGCTAATGAGCGGTACTTCGTGCAGCTGGCGGGCATAGGTTTGGATGCTTTGGCGGTCAGGGAGACGGACTCAAATGTGAGAAGGACGATCGGACCAATCAGTTACATCTTCGCAGCTGCCCAAATAATCGGCCGTCCCGCGCCGCGACTCGAGATCTGCTTCAATGACCGAGAGACGATGGGGGGGTGCTTTGTCTTGATTGGTAATGGCCGTTTTTACGGGGGGCCGCTCTCCTTTTTTCCGGATGCCAAGAACGATGATGGTTTGTTGGATGTCCTCGTATTCAAGAATCAAGGCTATCTCGACATCATTCGTTATCTTCAGGGCGTCATAGTCGGCAACCATGCCGATTTTGTTGACATTGAATACCGGCAAGTCCGTTCGCTGCGGGTCGGCAGTGATCGGAGCGTACCGGTGGAAATTGATGGCGAAGTCGCCTTCCACACACCCGCGCAGTTTAGAGTTGCGCCCCGCCAACTTCGCGTCTTTGCACCGGGGCCCGAGTAAAATTTTTGCAGAATTTGAGCAAGTGGCCTGATCGTTGCTCTCTTCTTAACTGAGCACTCGTGTCGACGAGCGGCTCTCAAGAAAAGAGAGAATGAGTACGAAAAGGACACAGATCCAAGAGTTGCCCTGGTTGTTAACGCGCGGCCGGATGACATGGGCCATCGGTACTGCGCTTCTGATGGTCGTCTTGTACATCTTTCAATGGACCATGGCTTCCTTTGATCCAGGCGGTCTTGAGAAATGGTGTGGTCTCAACCGTTCCGGAATATTCTACGGATGCCTCTGGCAATTGGTTAGCTATCTGTTTGTGCAACATTTGAGCCACCCCTTTGTTTTCTGCTTCACCATTTTTGGTCTCATGGTCATCGGCAGCGAAATCGAAGAAATCATTGGAACAATACATTTTGCGCTGCTGTTTCTTAGCTCGGGAATCGTGGCGGGCATGGTTTACTTATATGCTTCACCCAAGGGGCTCTTACTCGGTACGGAGCCGGCTATCTGTGCAATAATCGTGGGCTGCACCACGGTTCTATCTGAATTCCCGATCACGTTACCGTTCCGAATTCACTTCCGTTATAAATATGTTGGCTGGGCCTTGATTCTCGGCCTGCTAAGTTACGGTCTGCTGAGCGGACGCGCAGACGCCCATATCACCGCCCTAGTGAATTTGAGCGGCGCCGTTGCCGGATGGGTCTACGTACGAATTTTGGGATTTGGCTCCGCGCTACCCGGTGAGATGGCTTTGCGGCAAAGATTGGCGGAACGAGCCCGGGTCAAGCGACTCCCGGTGCGGCTCTATCTTGCCACCTATGTCGACCCGATTTTGGAAAAGATCCACAGAGAGGGAATTCGCAGTTTATCGCGCTCGGAAAAACAGGTTCTTCGGCATGCGCGACAAAAGGTGCTGCTTAAGGTATCATGATTCCGCATGAGCGGGCGTGGTGCGTGGATCGCGGAATTGGCGCGGAATGCCTGGCAGCGGAGCTTAGCGGAAAGGGTGATCGAAGATCTGGTCCGAGTGCGACCTGATTTTGGTTACATCTGCTCGCGATTCGCGGATCAAGGCTTGGCCTTAGTCAACTTTCTCTCGCTCTCCAGAATTGCGGTCGAGAAAATCATCGCTCGGCCCGATTTGCTGGATTGGCTATCCGGCCCGGAGACTTCAGCTTCGAAACGCGGGCTTTGGCGCGGATGGAATCAGGATGCAGCCGATCCGCAACTGGCGGCGCTACTCGAATGGAAGTCACAGGAAATGTTACGAATCGCTTATCGCGAAGTATCCGGATTAGCGGGATTCATCGAGACCACACAAGATATCACCGACGTCGCCGAGCGCTGCGTCAATCGGGTTTATCAGTTCGCTTTTGATTTGCTCACCAAGAAATGGGGCACTCCCAATACGGGATTTGGGATCTTGGCGATGGGAAAGTTCGGCGGGAGGGAACTGAATTACAGCTCGGACATCGACCTGATCTTTCTCTATCACGAGGAAGGATTACTCAATCCGCGATTTAGTTACCACGAATTCTTTAGCCGCCTCAGCGAAAGGATCGTCGAGGTGTTTGCGACAAAGGGAAAACAACTTTTTCGAATCGACCTCAGGCTGCGTCCAGAGGGTTCCTCCGGCCCGCTGGTTCGCTCGCTAACCAGCGTGGAAAATTACTACGCAGGGTACGGCGAAACTTGGGAGAGGATGGCACTTTTGAAGGCGCGGGGAATATGCGGTGACGAGGAACTGCTCTATGAGTTCGAACATCGTCTTCAACCTTTCGTGTTTCCGCGCGCCGTGTCAGATGATCTTTTGACAGAAATCGCGGAGCTCAAACTTCGCATTGAGCGGGATCTCGTTGGGGCTGAAGATCTGCACCGGAACGTTAAACTGGGCTACGGCGGCATTCGGGAGATCGAGTTCATCGTTCAGACGCTGCAACTATTGCACGGCGCCCGGCACGCTTTTCTCCAGGCACGGAGCACGTTAAAGGCGCTGGGGGCGTTGGCCGAATTGGAGATGCTCGATCAGCCGGCGGTTGAAACGTTGCGCAACGCTTACGTTTTCTTGCGCGCGGTCGAGCATCGTTTACAGATCGTGGATGAGCGCCAAACTCACACATTGCCGGCGAGTCATGACGATCAGTTTTTGATTGCCAAAAGTCTCGGGTTTGAGTCGGTGGAAGCGTTCGATCAAAAGCTCGGAGAACAGACCGAGGCAGTGCGTCAGGTTTTTGATCAGCTGTTGCAAACCAGAGGTTCTCAAGGCGAGGGAACAAAGAGGGCCGACTTCTTCGAACGACCTGACGTCGCCCAAAAAACGCTCGATCGACTACGCGAAGGACCCTCCCAAGTGCATGTCTCCGCTCGTACCCGCCGGTTGTGTGCGAAGCTTGAGCCCGAGTTGATTGGCCGGCTGAGGAAGACGGCTGATCCTGATGCAGTTCTCAGCCGCTTTGTGCGCTTCGTCGATGGATACGGTATCCGCGGATTACTTTTTGAAACTTTGTTGACTAATCCGCGTTTACTTGAGCTGTTGGTCCGATTGTTTGACTCAAGTGCCGCTTTTAGCGAACTGGCGATTCATCGGCCTGAGCTGGTCGAAGAGATTGCCCGGGGCCGATCGCTCGGCGAACTACAAAGCCGCCAAAGTTTTCTGTCGAATCTGCAGACGAATCCGACCGGGTTGCCGCCTCTCACGTGGGTCCGCGATTTTCAGCGTGCGGAAATGTTGCGGGTCTTGCTTCGAGACGTCCTGGGCCTTGCCCAGCTATCCCAGCTCCAGGATGAAGTAACAAATCTTGCGGAAGCATGCGTCGCCTTTTGCCAGAGTGTTATTCCGGGCGCACAAGATTTGACGATCATTACGTTGGGCAAGTTTGGTGGACGAGAGTTGCTCTACGGCGCGGACCTCGATCTGGTATTTATCGGTGGCGAGCCCGGCCCGGCCGAGGCCCTGATTGCGGCGCTAAGTGTAAGTACGGAATGGGGCCGGGTATTTCCGATTGATACGCGATTACGCCCTGAAGGTGAATCGAGCCCGCTCGTGGTCACTTTGGAGCGTTATGAGTCTTATTTTCGGGAACGAGCTCAAAACTGGGAGAAGCAAGCGCTTACGAAAGCGCGGGTTTTGAGTGGGCCGGAGGCTGCGACGGCGGAACGCATCGTTGATGACTCTTGGAATTTGCTACGAAACGATCCGAAATGGCGTTCCGATCTTGGTTCCATGTACGAGCGGATTGTTCGGGAACGAGGTAAACACGATGCGGATCTGGTCGCTTTTAAGGCTGGACGAGGAGGATTGATCGCCATCGAGTTTATTGTCCAGTATCTGGAGATTGAGCAGGGGAAACGCGAGCCGAACACCCTCGATGCATTCTCGGCTATAGCTGAGCAGTTGACCCAAACCGAAGCGGCGGACCTCACCCAGGATTATCTTTTCTTTCGTAAAGTGGAATCGGTGCTTCGGCGGATGGAAAATAGTTCTGTCTCGCAATTGCCATCAAGTATACCCGACCAGGAAAAAATCGCGCACCGCCTCGGTTTTGCTGACCGTAGCGCAATGATCGAAGACCAACGGCAGCGGCGCCAACGAGTAGAATCGATCTTTCAGAGAATTGTACGGTAGCCTGATGCTCCAGCCTCAGGAACCCAGGGCGTTGCAGCGATGGTGAGAGGTCAGAAGTGATTAGTGAATGGTTCGATGCCTATCGGCAAATCTCGCATCACCCAATCATAAATCACCAATCTCAAATCACCGGCATGCACCCTGAGGCTGGAGCATCAGGCTACTATCTGCTATCTGCTATTTCTTCCTCCGCTATTTCTTCCTGTGAACGTCTCCATCCAACTCTTCAGCCATGTCGATGACGCTTGGGAAGACGATGTGCGTGCCTGGCTCGACGCGGGCACCAAAGCCGCCCTCTCAGGCCAAAAGGTTTGGATGGTCTGCCGATCTTTTCTGCAGGCGAATTGGCTACGCCGGCGTTCTCTGGAAGAACGAAAGCCTATCGTCGGTGTTCGATTCCTCGATTTGCGAAGGATGCGTCGTGAACTCTGTCTCCGGGCAGGATTGCCTACCCCTTCATTCGGACGCGAGACGTTAAGCCTATTGTTGCGAGCCAGGATGGGAGACGCAGAAGCCTCGTCCGCATTTGCCGGACAAGTTTTAGACGCATTGGACGATCTGGCTGCTTGTGGATGGCTGGATCGTTTCGGGGCCGGCGCTGCTCTCGATCTGCTCGATATCCCGCGGGAACTCCGCGTCCCGGTTGAACAAATTATTGGTTCATTATTCTGGCGACCCAGAGTGGACCGGGCCCTCGTTGAAGCCGCCATCAAAATACCCGGGCTACGAATCGGCTTTTTCGGCCTTGATGCTCGGTCCCTTAATCAACAGGAATTGCTCACGGCAGCGGTTAGTGCGGCCGAGGACGCACGTTTTTGGTTGGCTCAACCGTTCGTGAGTGAGGACATCTTCATGCAATGGGTTGGACGATTAGAGTCTCGCTTAGGCGGTGTGGTAACCGTAACTCCTAGCGAAGGTGAATCCAGGCCGTACGAAGATTTAGTTGGCAAGTTTCTCTATGCTTCCGGGCCATCGGTGAATATGGCGCGGCTCGTTCGAGCGGAACGATGGTCCGATCAAATCCGCGCTGTGGTGGCGATCGTCCAGAATCAGTTTGAACGTGGAAGCCGGAATGTTGCGGTCATGGTACCGGAGGGGTCTCCGACCGGACCAGCCGTTGTGGAAGCATTAACCTCGGCGGGAATCGCAGTAGCAGATGAGTTCCGATCCAACGCGATGCTGGGCCCTCCAGAAAGAGTTCACCGTTGGTTGGCCGAATGGATAGGAGGGGCGCAGACTCCCGAGAAGTTGCTTGAGTTTTTCGGTCTTCTCAGCCGGAGTCCGGAAAGTTTTGCCAGGTTTCGGGAATATTTATTTGATCAATTCGATCGTCGCCAAAGTCGATCGATCACCGCGCTTTTGTCTTCCGAGTCTCGTTACCCATGGGTTCAAGACCTGCTTAGCATCGGACTAGATTGGCCGGAGTCCGGTTCCTGGAAACATCTCGAAGCGAAATGGCAAAAAACCATTTTGCTGTTCGAAGAGTTCCTGCTTAGCCATGGAAGCGCTCTGCGAACGGTAACGATCTCGCTGGAATCTCTGCAACCGAATTGGGACGAAATCCGGAACGCTTTGGGAGATCTAATGCTCTCGTCCAAAGTTTTTCTTCGATTCGTTGCTGACTCACTGGCAAACCCTAACCGCGCCGGACACCCCGAAGCTTCTCATCGTTACGCGCCAGTGGTTGTAAGTACGCCGGAGCAATTGCATGCGACCAGCTGGGATTCAGTGATCCTGACCGATGGCGTAGGTGATCTGTGGACGAAGCTAACGAGCCGGGATTCTCTGTTGGTACAAGAATTCCGAAGATCCGCTCGACAGCAAGGTCTCCTATTAGTGAGCCTGCAGGAGGAATCTCTTCTGCGGGAGGACTCGATTCTCCAACTGCTCCTGCACGCACGCCGGTCTGCGACTATCTGTTTTTACCGTAAAGAGGAAAATGGTGAGGAGGTCGATGCGAATCGGGTCGTTACGTTCCTCGAGCGCGGTCTTCATGCGGAAGTGGAGGCGTTTGTGGCCGCTCCAATCGTCTACCCGAATGATTTTGAGCAACTGCGGGAGATTCGCGAATCGCGGTGCAATCCGGAGCATGCCTTTGACGAATATCTGTTGAATTTCAGCTCGCTCGAACTCAATCCAACGGCTTGGTCCGCTTCTCAACTTCAGAGCGCGATTGCTGCCTCCGGCACTTTTGCCTTTCGGGTTTTGTTTAGGCTCGAACGGAATTGGGATCTCGGATTTGAGCGAGACGAGCGCAAGACTCTGGGAATCCTAGTCCATCGGCTGCTCGGCCACATTCTGAGAAACCCATTTGGAGATTTGTTCGAGAACGGCCTGACCGATTTGCGGGAAAGTCGGGACTTGAGAGAGAGCCGCGGTCCCGACGCGCATCGTCATATCAAAAGACTTGTTCGGGAACTGGATTTTCCGAAAGACGATCTCTGGTGGCAATCGATGATCGATAAAGCGGTTTTCTTCGCGGAACGATTGTTGGGCGAGATCGGTCCTTGGCTGGAAAAGTTCCCATACGGATCTTCGGAGCATTCGACGGGAGAGATGAGCGTAGGCGAGCCGAAGATTTGGTTGAAAGGAAGATTGGATCTTTTGTTAGCTGCCGCTAACACTGTGCCAGGAGCGGAGATCACAATTATTGATTTCAAGACCGCCGGATCCCCGCGCCTGATTAAAGCCGATACGGGTGAAGGTTTTCAGTTTGTGGCCTATCGTCTGCTCGCCGAAGAAATGGGTGCGATCTTCTGCAATCAGATCGCCGTCCTCCCGACCGGATCCAAGGATCTAGGGGCAGTAAAGCAACCCGAAGAAATTGAAAGGAAGTTGGCCGAACTGGCCTGGATGCAGAGGCGAACTTGTTTTGGGCACGCGCCACTTTTGCGCGGAGAATTCGGCATTCGTGAGAATCTGCCGATTGCGACATTGGCTATTCCAGCCTGGATCCTTCGGAAGAAGCGCGCGTTAACCCTCAAGCAAGGTGGGGTCGGTTGATCGGTAGGGTCGAGCTCCCGCTCGACCTCTTTCCACAAAAATGCAAAACCCTGAGCTCTAAAAATCCATGGACGAAGCAGCCAGGAATCTTTTCCGTACCGCGTTAGATCAGAATTATTGTGTGGTTGCTGGTGCCGGATCCGGCAAAACCACCGCGATCGTCGAGCGAATCTGTGAACTGGCTACTCGGGATCCCGGTGCCTTGCGACGCTTGGTTGTTGTTACTTATACGAATAGTTCGGCACTCGAGTTTAAGAGCCGAGCCAGGCAACGACTACTTGATACGGTATCGGAAACGGAGGCCCTCATTTATCTGCGCGCGCTGGAGCAAGCATATTTCGGAACGATCCACGGGTTCTGCCTGAACTTGATCCGCGAATTCAGAAGCCGGCTCAGACTTCCCGAACAATTGCGAGTGCCATCTGACGCGGAGCGCACCCTGCTTTGGGAAGTTTTTGTCGCCGATTCGCCAGAGCTTATTCAACTAGCAAAACACCCGGTAACTCGCTCGCTTCTCCGCGTTTGTACCCTATCAGATCTCTTGGACGTCTCGAAACGATTTCGTCCAAGCACGACGGTGGATCCGCCAACCCGGCGGATGCCTCTGCCCAATTTAACCAGGATCAGCTCCATTGCGGTTTCGAAACAGTCCAGGAAGAAGAAACAAACCACGATCGAGGGTTTGGAGGCCTTTATAAAAAGATGGTCGAGTGGTTCAGGCTTCAGCTCGTTGCCCAGATGCGAGACATCCAGGTTAAAAGATGCATTTGAGACCCAAATGGCGCCTGTGGCTGCCTGGCTCGAGGAAGGCGCCGAATGGTTTGCGGATCGACTGGCCAGAAGCTTCCGCACCTGGTGCATACAGCAAGGTGTCCTTTCTTACTCCGATCAAATTGATGTTTGCGTTGAACTCTTAAAGCAGCCGGATCTTCTCGACCAAGTGCGCCGCCGTGAATTGATCGTTGTAGTCGACGAAGCACAAGACACCGACGCGCGGATGTTTCAGGTATTTATCGAACTCACCCGCCCTCCGGGCGAACTCTTTGGCGATTGGCCGGGACCCGGGAAGCCGCCAATTCCGGGTCGGTTTTGTCTAGTCGGCGATCCGCGGCAAACGATCTACGAACGGAGTAAAACGGGCAGGTTCGCTGAACTCGCTGAGCAATTCGCCTCGGAAAACCAACTGATTCGATTCAATGTGACGTATCGGTGTGCAGGAAACGTCGTCCAACGGATTAACGAACTTTTTGGATCGGAGGCCGTGGAAGGCATTCCCTTTGACGACTTAGCGGCGCGTCCCGACGCGCGAGAAGGATTGGTAGCTAAGTTGCCGTTCACAGTGGACGAGCACGTGGAGAGCGAAGACGAAATCGAGCCGCTGGTTGCCGAGTCTGAGGCCGTCGCAAAATGGCTCTCTCAATTTCGTCCTTCCGATCTGAACCTGAGTTCGTGGAGTGATATCGCCATCGTCGCGCCGCGGCACGAGTGGCTCATCATCAGCGGTGATGCGCTGAAGAAATTCGGCGTGCCGTATAGTTTCTTCAGACCCAAAATCTCACGGTCAGGAATCGCTGCCTTTGCCTGGCCCGTCTCGTTGATTTATACGCTCGTTTATCCCTGGGATAGATTCGAACGGAACGGCGTGCTTAGAGAGTTTTTTGGCTTGGCCGACACTGACCTGTTTCTCGCTCAGAAAGGGAATAGCGGAAAACTCTATCGCGAAGTCGCAGAACTGTTGGAGACGGCCCGCCACGAATTCATTTCCGGCAAGCGTCGATCGTTGCTCTACTTTTTTGATCGATTGGTGGAACGGTTTCGATTGAGGGAACGACTAGTTGCGGTAGCCGAGGATATCAGCGGGCTCGATCAGCTCCGCTGGGAAGCTGCCAAAGCGGACGAACGTGGTATGGACCTGGAAGCATGGTTGGCAGAGCTGCTTTCGTGGTTGCAAGACTCTGCTCAACCGTCAAAATCACCCGCTCAAGGAGTGGAATTAATTACGACCCATTCGGCGAAGGGCTTGGAATGGGAGTGGGTGATCCCGATCGGATTCAGAAAAAGATTCTCACATCGTAACGAACGGTATCCACGGGTTCAAAGTGACGAGAACTGCCACGTTGTCTGGTCCAATATTAGCCGGCGAGCAGTACGCGATGAAGAAGCGAGGAAAATCCATATCAAGCGGCTTCTTTACGTCACCCTAACGCGAGCTAAGACCGGATTAATCCTTCCGACACCCGAAGGGGCCTATAACGCCGGGAGACAGGGAATCGCGTATAACGAAGTTATTTCCCAGAATCGCGTAGATCTGCCTACAGCCGATGAGGCGATCCGATCATTCAAAGCGGAGCCTGATGAAGAGCGCAGGCCGAGCGAGATAGTGCAACGAATCTTCCCCACTACCGAAGGGGTTTCGTCTATACCGCAGCCGCCGCGTTTGGTACGCCCTCATCAGCTGGCGGATGATTCGCCGGTTTTGCATCTCCAGTTTGCGGAAGCGGCGGGATCGTACGACTACGGAAAATGGTGGCATTCCTGGGTTGAGTTATTCCCGTGGGGCCAAGATGCCGAGCAATGGAAAAGTTATAGTAACAGCGCGACGCCGCCGATTTCCTATCGTGAACGCGCCGGAAAAGAGACCGGCGCGCTCCTAGCCAGTGAAGAGCTGCGCCGGTTGTGCCGAGGTGCGATTTGGTTCCAATCCGAGTTTCCATTTTCGTGGCCAAAGACAGCCGGGGATTGGTACGAAGGAGTGATCGATCTCCTGATCGGGATGGCGGACGGAACAATCTATATAATCGATTGGAAGACAAACCAAGCCGCGTTGAACGAATCGGCCGAACAGCTAGCAGAACACCTCCGTCAACAATATCTCCCGCAACTCGAAAGCTATCGAGAAGCACTCCAAAGCATGATGGAGGACAGAAAAATCGAGATCGCTATTTACTCCACGGTTCTGGGGCGATTTGTTTAGCGGGGGAGGGATCGCGTCCTCGCGATCCGCCGCAAAGTAGCCTGATCGTCCACGCTCAGGTTCGAGCGTACGGCATTTCGGAACGCGCTCTTTCGACAGTTGGGCGCGGAATTGGATGGCAGCCGTGAACCGGCTCAAATAAATTTTCGCCCACCGACGCTGGGCGGGCTAGCGTTCCATCCGAGGACGATTGCCAGCGACCGTTTCCGACGCAGCTAATAGACTAACTTTGTCATCTGTCATTTGTCATTCATTCGAGCCTAGAGGGCGAGAATGGGGTAGCCTGATCGTCCACGCTCAGGTTCGAGCGTACGGCATTTCGGAGCGCGCTCTTTCGACAATTAGGCGCGGAATTGGATGGCATTGCGCTTCGGTTACTGAGGCTGGAGCATCAGTCTACTTTGCGCCGAGGACGATTGCCAGCGACCGTTTCCGACGCAGCTAATAGACTAACTTTGTCATCTGTCATTTGTCATTCATTCGAGCCTAGGGCGAGAGTGGGGTAGCCTGATCGTCCACGCTCAGGTTCGAGCGTACGGCATTTCGGAACGCGCTCTTTCGACAGTTGGGCGCGGAATTGGATGGCAGCCGTGAACCGGCTCAAATAAATTTTCGCCCTACCGACGCTGGGCGGGGCTAGCGTTCCATCCGAGGACGAGGACGATTCGCCAGCGACGATTTTCCGACGCAGCTAATAGACTAACTTTGTCATCTGTCATTTGTCATTCATTCGAGCCTAGGGGGAGAATGGGGTAGCCTGATCGTCCACGCTCAGGTTCGAGGCGTACGGCATTTCGGAACGCGCTCTTTCGACAGGTGGGTGCGGAATTGGATGGAATTGCGCTTCGATTACTGAGGCTGGAGCATCAGTCTACTTTGCGTCTTTGCGTGAGATTTTATGGATACTGCACCCCGCGCGTCGCGACATACACGGCATACAGCGAAGTGGTGGCCGTAATGAAGATCCGATTCCTTTTTGGTCCACCAAAGGTCAGGTTCGAGACCGGCTCCGGAACCTTGATCTTGCCGAGCAAACGTCCGGAGGGAGAATAGCAATGGACGCCATCCCCGGCGCTGGACCAGACATTCCCTTGCACGTCGAGACGGATACCGTCGGGAATGCCAGGATTAACTTCGGTAAAAACTTGTCCCCCGGTCAGACTTTTGCCGTTTAGCACATCGAACACCCGAATGTGATGGGGGCCTTGCGAAGCGTGCGATGCGCCGGTGTCGACGATGTAAAGCTTTGATTCATCCGGTGAAAAAGCGAGACCGTTGGGCTTATCGAAATCGTTGGCAACCACTGCCAAAGATCCGTCGGCGGGATCAAACCGAAACACATAGGCGCCGCCGTAGGCGCTCGAATCTTGTTGACCCTCATAATCACTGAGGATTCCGTATGGCGGATCGGTAAACCAGATCGTCGAATCCGATTTTACGACGACATCGTTGGGCGAGTTAAGCCGTTTTCCATCGAATTTGCTGACTATCTCGGTGATCTTACCATCGATTTCGGTCCGGCTTACCCGCCGAGCGAAATGTTCGCAGCTGACCAGCCTCCCCTGGCGATCGCGGGTATTTCCGTTACTGCAATTTGAAGGATACCTGAATAGGTCAACGTTGCCGTTAGCCCATCGTAACATCCGATTGTTCGGGATATCGCTCCAGACCAGGTAATCGCCATCAGCGAAATAAACCGGTCCTTCGGCCCAGAGGGTTCCCGAATGGAGCCGTTCTACCCAGCCGTTGCCCAGAATAAGGAAGTGAAACGATTCATCGTACAACTCAAATTCATCACGAATACCGGAAGTTTTTTTCATTTATGATTTTGGGGGAAATGACTGAAACGTGCCTCTGAGGACAAGAGCTTTCGCTAAAAGTCTGTCTACCAATAAACCAGCGGTTGATACAATAAATAGCCGCAAAAGAACGCAAAGATCGCAAAGAAAAAGGAGCGCATCTTCCAGCGTGGGTAGGGCGAAACAGGCCGGGAATAAGGCGCTAGCCGCCCGGCCTGTGAGCCGTATTCCCAGGACTTTTCCAACCGTGAACAGACGCGAATTGACTCGAATATGTTCCGTTGATTCGTGTCCATTCGTGGTTCGTATTCCGTCTTTTTTGCGTTCTCTGCGTTCTTTCGCGGCTATTGATTCTATTCGTGGTTCATCATTCGTTTTGACAAGAAACGGACGAGCGGGAGCTCGTCCCTACCGTTTTGTTACGCACGAGCGGGAGCTCGTCCCTACCATTTTGCTCGTGGTTCAACGGTTCGCTTTGACAAGCAGCCCGCTTCTCTCATCGTTCTGCTATGAAATCTCCCGTGAAAGTGGCCGTGACCGGAGCTGCCGGTCAGATCGGTTACTCCCTGCTTTTTCGCATCGCCTCCGGTTCTATGTTTGGTCCCGATCAACCCCTGGAACTTCACCTGATTGAAATTCCTCCGGTATTACCGGCTCTGGAAGGGGTTGTCATGGAACTGGAAGATTGCGCGTTCCCTTTAGTGCAGCGCATCGTGCCAACCGCCGATCTCGACGAAGGATTTCGGGCCGTTAACTGTGCTCTGCTGGTAGGTAGCGTGCCCCGAAAGCAGGGGATGGAGCGGAAAGATCTACTTGGGATCAACGGAAAGATTTTCATTGGGCAAGGTAGGGCCATCGCGCGCAACGCCGCGTCAGACGTTCGTGTGCTTGTCGTGGGTAACCCCTGTAACACGAACTGTCTGATTGCTATGAACAACGCGCGTGAGATCCCAAGTGACCGCTGGTTTGCCATGACGCGATTGGACGAAAATCGGGCTAAATCTCAACTGGCCAAGAAAGCAGGGGGGCACGTGACCGATGTGACCAACATGGCGATCTGGGGAAATCATTCCGCGACGCAGTATCCCGATTTTTACAACGCAAGGATCGACGGCAAACCCGCGACCCAGGTCATCAAAGATGAAGCGTGGCTGAAAGAGACCTTCATTGCTACGGTCCAACAGAGAGGCGCTGCCGTAATCAAAGCGCGAGGCTCTTCCTCTGCAGCTTCAGCAGCTAACGCGGTCGTTGACACAGTCAATTCACTGATTTCCACCACGCCGATGGAAGACTGGCATAGTGTCGCCGTCTGTTCCGACGGAAGTTACGGAGTAGAGAAAGGTTTGATTAGTTCGTTCCCCATTCGTAGCAACGGAACTGACTGGGAGATTGTCCAAGGTGTGCCGATCAACGAATTCAGCCGATCCAAGATCGACGCGAGCGTGCAAGAATTAGCCGAAGAACGATCGTTGGTTGCGGAGCTGCTGCCGAAGTGAAATAGCCACAAAAGAACGCAGAGAACGCAAAGAGTTGGAAGCGTATTGGCGCCCAGCGCGGAACGCGGTGATGGGCCAAGCGGGGAACGCGTGATTCAAGATAGCCAAGAGAATGTTGGACTTCGCTTGATCGAAATCGATGAACGATTCTTCAGCGGCGAAGCCGCGATTCAAGATAGCCTAGGGTGCAGCCCTAGGAACAAGAATATACACGATGGTTAGCGCTGAAAGCGCGTGACAAAGACAAGCCGTATTGTGATTGCAAGTGTTCGGGCGAATCAATTTGTAGGAGATTAAGACGCGCCTTCAGCGCTTGCGGTGGTTGGGTTATCTGAATTCCTAGGGCTGCACCCTAAGGCTATCTTGAATCGCGCGTTCCGCGCTTGAACTATCACGCCCCTTCCTCCGTTTGCTCCGTTTTCTCCTGTTCAAAAAGAATCCGGAACGGAACGCGCCTCTGTTTCTTCCTGTGGAACAAAAGGTCATGTACCGAGCCGCGATTTTCGCTTGCTTCGGACGGCTTGCCCAGTAGCTTAGCTCCCTGTTTTTTCTGACGCACCGTTAGCTCAATTGGCAGAGCAAGTGACTCTTAATCACTGGGTTGTAGGTTCGATTCCTACACGGTGCATAGCTCAGCCTAAACGACTTAGGTAAATTTCACGCTTTCGCGCAAATTCTTACTCGGCCACTTCTCGGCCACTTTTTTAAACGTGCCATGATGTTGGCGACGACCCTTTGGCTTACTCCATTTGCTTTCGCACTCTGTTGCACGAGGAGACAGCGCTCCTTAGCGTACGTAAATTTCCGTTTCCTGAGCGCACCCCACGTGTGTTCATCGCGGCTTAGGTTGCGGGTGCGTTTGTGGCTTTACCTGCGGTTGCGGCTGATGCTTGAGTGTGATCGGCCCGATTTGTATCGGAGTGAATAGTTTTTTCTGAATGTGCATACCCTATTCCCGACCCTCGAAGAGATTCTGAAGCTGCGAATACTGCATCGCGTCTTCGTTGAAGACCCCACAGTCCCCTTCCTTGAGGAAGTTCTCAGCGAGCCGGGCGACATGCTTGTAGGCGATCTGCGCGATCGCTGTTCCAGCACTCAGGCGCCGCACATTGAGCTTCGCCAGTTCGTCGATCTTCGGCAGCTCAGACGACGACATGAGATTGATTGGCAAGTCGGTGCCTGCGGCGATCTTGGAGATGTGCGCAATCTCCATCAGACCGGGTACGAATAGACCATCAGCGCCAGCCTCTTGATACGTCGCCGCTCGATCCAGGGTTTCCCGCAGCTTCTTGTCGTCAGCCACGAGATCCTGCAAATAGACGTCGGTTCGCGCATTGACAAAAACGTCGACCCCCTCCGACGAAACCATCTTTTTGATTGCCTCGATCTTCTTGGCCAGAAGGGCCGGCTCATCGGTCCCGTCCTCGATGTTGATGCCCGAGATGCCGGCGGCAACGATCGGCTTGAGATTTTCCACGACGACAGCCGGCTTGTCCGAATAACCAGCCTCGAAGTCGATCGAGACAGGCACCTTCACTGTTTTAACGATTTCCCCCGCCAAATGCGCCAGGAGGCGCGGTTGCATCTTGTTGCCGTCCGGATACCCCTTCGACCAGGCCACACCTGCGCTCGTTGTCGCTACCGCTTTTGCGCCGACTGATTCGACGATGCGCGCTCCGCCCGCGTCCCAGACATTGGGTAGAATCAGTGGCTTACCAGCGTTCGAGTGCAGATCCCTAAAAATACGTGTCATTTTCAATGTATGTACCTCATTATTATAGCTTTATATGTTATCTGATTTTGTTTGGTTAGCGAAAATACGATGTATGTTCGTAGTTGACAAGTAGGCACAATTTTCTACAGTAGTGACAAAAATGTGCCTAAGGATCAAAACACGCTATGAGACACAGACGCTATGATCGATTGGGTTGCCCGGTTGAGGCGTGCACCGAGGTTATCGGAGGAAAGTGGAAGGGAGAAATCCTCTTTATCCTTTTCAGCGACGGTACCAAGCGACACAGCGAGCTTCGCAAGCTCATTCCAGATACCACTCAGCGCATGCTCACAACGCAGCTGCGCGAGTTAGAGGAAGACGGCGTAATCGAGCGCAAGATCTACGCTCAAATTCCACCGAAGGTGGAATATTCCATTTCCAAGCGCGGCCAGGCCCTGAAGCCGATCATCGATGCGATGTGGGACTGGGGAAAAAATTTCTTGGATAGGTTGCCCAAGGACCAAGTGAAACCAAAGGCTTCCTACAGTCTGACCAATGTTTCGCCTTCAAGAGGTGCCAATCAAATGCCAGCGCTAAACAACAAGTCTCAGCCGGAAAATGGCAATACGATGTTACTAAGGAAATCAAGGCGGCCGGCTACGTCGTAAACCTGGAGAGAATCTAATCAGGTAAGACCCGAGGGCACGGCTTTCCCGTTTGCTGAGCACCTCTCGGGATGACGGAGCGATGTTTGTGGAAACTAACTAACGCCTAAAGCTGATCGGGGTCACCTGAAATCGTGACGTACTCTTCACACATGCTTACAAACGTCCAGTGTGAATAAATAGGATTGGAATGACTTTCGCTCCCATCGGACCAAATCACCTGACAGATGCGTCGAAAGAAAATCGGATCACCTTCTTTCAACTTCTTCAGCTGGCGACCTTGGAAAACTCTTTCGGTTTTCGGGTTGATCAGAAATTGACGTCCCTTGGGCAGGAATACACGCATGGAGATCGGCTTTTTTCATGATCGATTTTTCGAGACTAGTACAAGTTTTAGCCAAATGCTTCCTAAAAAATCGTCTCGGAACGGGCTTCTTTCAGTTCTTTACGTAACTTGTTCTCCGGGAGAAAAACTTTTTCTCCCCGTCGAGCCCCAAAGCGGTCTCTCCTTCCTCTTTCTCCTAGGCGCACCCAGGTTCGCCTAATACCACTCCTGTACCAAGTGTCTGGCTATCGCCAGATTTGCCTTCCGCCCCCGCGGAGGCCTCTCCAGCGCAAGAGTACCGTCTGCGGCTTAAACAGCCGGCGCCCACTCTCTCGCCAAGCCTCGGGGGTCCCTCTATTTAAATCCTCAACCCGTCTCGTTCCTCGCGGCTCTTGCCCTTCCAGGCCTTCTTCCGCGGCGCTCAGCTAGCGCTTCGCCTTCGGCTCGAAAAATATGCAACAGCAATTTTTCTCGTTCGAAAGCGAACTCAAAAATACTACCCCGGACCCCGCTTCGTCTCAGTGTTCCTCGGTCCAAGAGCGCTTGGCTACTTACGGTTCGGAAGCGTTGGATTCCGTCGAACACGTTGGGTTGGAGTCCAAGGAGTCCTTCCCTGCCTTAAATCAGCGCTTGATACACCAGATTAGTAAACCGCTCGAAGAGGCCGTGCTCGTCGTATGGGAAGTGTTGGGTAAAGACGAGCAAGACGAGCTCTTCAACCGGATCGACCACGCATAGGGTGGTCGCTTTGCCGCTCCAGCCGAAGGAACCTAGCGTTCCCAGGGTACCCGCCAGACCATTGTTTATACGAACGGCGACCCCGAGCCCGAAACCGTATCCCTCAGTATAAGTCCGATTCGTAATGCGCAACCCACCCAGATGATCGACAGTCATTTGCTCGAAGGCTTTTCGGCTCAGGATGCGGACCCCGTTTAGCTCGCCGCCATTACAAAGCATCTGTCCGAAACGGCTGTAGTCTTCGATGGTTGAAAACAGGCCGGATCCACCCTCGGCAAATCTCTTTACTCCGTCGCTGACTTCAAAGTCAAAGCGTTCGACGGGCTGGAGCTCGCCGTTTTTGCCATGTTCGTAAACCTTGGCCAAACGATCCCTCTTGGCTTGGTCGACCACGAAGCCAGTATCGACCATCCTGAGTGGATCGAATATTCGTTCCTTGAGGAAGTGATCAAACCGCTGGCCGCTCACGACCTCAACCACCCGCGCCAAAATGTCCATCGAAAACCCATATTCATACATGGTTCCCGGCTCTCTTTTCAGCGGTAGCGCGGCTAACATTTTCACCAAATCAGCCAATGACTCTGCATTTTCCAGGCCGGCAGCTCGATACAGCTCGTCGATCGGTTCTTCGTCATCGCCGTAACTGAAGCCGGAGGTGTGAGTAAAAAGATGATGGATGGTGATCGCGACTTCCGCCGGAATTACTTCCCGGTGTTGAGCTGTGCCTCCAACAAAGATCTTCATATCGCTGAACTCGGGAAGGTAGTCTTTGATCGGATCCGATAAGCCCAATTTCCCTTCTTCAATGAGGGTCAGAGCCGCCACACCGGTAACGATCTTCGTGAGGGAATAGATCCGCATGATGGTATCGCCTTGCATGGGTTTTCCCTGTTGCCGGTCTCGAAGTCCGGCGGCAAAGAAATCGGCTACTTCGCCTTTGCGGAGCAACAGGGCACTGATACCCGCATGTTTCCTTTCCTCCACGAACGACTCGATCCGGCGATGCAGCCGTTCCAGGCGTTGAACAGAAAAGCCAAGTTTCGCGGCGCCAGCGTTAGAAGACGTTGCAGCAGTAGTCACGCGGGCAGACTAGCAGGGCTTTGCGAATAGAAAATGAAGGAGTTCGCGAAGTTCAGGGAGCTAGAAGACCGTGATTGCTGTTAATCTTCCCGGCAGCAAGCCGGGCATTTGGTAATGATGTAGGGCTCCGCTCACGAAACGGATTACAAAGCACGTTAAGCCATGGGATAAGATCGAAGCGGCCGGAATTTCGCCTTCTGAAGGCGTTTGCTTGCTGGCCAGACATAATCCCCGGTTAAATTGATATGTTCCCAACCCATCGGCGAGAGATGTTGAAGAAGGCTTTCGTGGATGCTGTGGGCGTGTGCTTTGAGCGATTGGACGGCGCGTTCTAAATAAGTGGTATTCCACAGCACGATAGATCCGCGCGATTCTTGTCCAACTCCGAGCTGCTTTCGCAAGGGAATACAAACAGTAACGGTTGTACCCTCTCCAATCTCGCTCCTTACTACTAACCGAAATGAGCTGCCGAACAAACCTTGCAAGCGCCGCCGTAACAGCACCAGCGCGTGAACCCGCGGACGTTCTGCGAAGAAAAGCTGTTCGACTTCACTCGAAGCTACACCTTGCCCGTCATCGGTGACGCTCATCTCTAGCCACGGTCCTGTAGCGCGGACCATAAGCCAAAGCCGCCCGGCTCCCGGCGAAGAGTGAAGCCCGTGTTCGATCGCGTTCTTTACTAACGGCTGGAAAGAGAAAGGCGGCACCAGAACCTTCAACAAACCTGGACCGAGAGTCTGCTCCACCTTCAATCGACCACCAAATCGAAGCGATTGGATGTCTAAATAGGCAGCCAGGACGGCCAGTTCTTCCTCCAGGGGTACGAGTGCTCGCTCTGGTTGGGAAAAACTGGCCTCGAGGAATTGACGCAACCGTCCTGTCGCCCGAGGCACTTCTCGAGGTGCGACCTTCGCCAGAGCCGCTAGCGTATTCAGAGCATTGAACAAAAAGTGTGGATTCATGCGCATTTGCAGAGCGCGGATGTCAGCTGAAACGACTGCTCGGGTCTGCTCGTCACGATCGCGTACCCGCGCGACGATAGCCAGAATCAAGGCGGTGCCTAACCCTTGCAGCAGAGGGGCTCTGCCGATCTCCTCAATCGTGGGCCGTGCCGCAGGCGAATGATCAGCGAAAACGAAGAGGATGCCATTCCGCAGCGAGGATACCCCCAAAGTCAGACAGAATCCGGTTAACGGGTGTTGTGCTAGTTTGGGGCGCCAACGGTATAGCAACCCTCCCGCTAAACCGCCGCATAACATAGCGGGCGCGATCGAGTCTAACGGCAGCCCGTGATACTCGACGGCTAACCAAGTGACAAAGACGGCGACCGCCAGTCCCACCGAAGGACCGGCCACTAGACCAGCCGCGCATACCGCCACGATTCGTTCGTGGAGCAAGCCGGCATGCGAAACCGTGGCTTCTTCGATGAGGCCGAGGACTAGAAACACCAGCAAGGCCGTTCCTTGATCGCGTATCGAGAGCAAAGACCGTTCTTGCCGCCTAAAGCCCGGAACGAGGGTGAGCGCGAAGGCTGCCGTCACCAATACACAAACTTCATTTAAAATCGTATCCATCGCCAAAACTCCAAAATCGATTACTGCAGAGGGGTTTCGGGGGAACGAAAGGCGTTTTCTATTCTCGGCGATGTCAGTCCGGCGGGCGTTTGCTGCAGTCCCGCCTTTTCCATGGCTCTCCATTCGCTGGGGGTTACACCTTCCCACATCCGGAACGCGCGGAGAAAGGAGTTGGGGTCTTCATATCCAAGCAGAGAGGCCGTCTTGCTGAGCCCCAATGACGGGTGCTGGAGGGAGAGGCGAGCCAACTCTCTCCGCGCATCACTTAAGAGTTCCCGGAAACTGCTACCCTCTTCGGCGATTCGGCGTTGCAATGTGCGGGTGCTCATTCTCAGCGCCTTTGCCACTTCGTAAATGTCGGGGTACTGGCCGCCGAGTACTCGCTTGAGCACCCATTTCGCACGCGAAGAAGTTGTTTGCCGGGTTTTTAGCCGGGCAATTTCACGGTCGTATTTAGGGCCGAGAATGGCCAGCAGTTTGGCGTTGTAAGTGGCGAAAGGAAGTTGGAGATCGCCGGTTCGGAACACGATGCTATTACGGCGCGCCTTGAATCGAACACGGCATCCATAGTGAGCTTCGTAGATTTCCTGATGGCTTGCTTTTCTCGTCAGCTCGACGCGCAGTGGATGCAACGGCTGTTGAGTACCTCGTCGCCCGGTTTCGTGCACGAGTGCGAAAGCGAGATCCAGAAAAACGGCCGGAGCCGCCTCATTCAGCAGGGCCCCAGTAAACTCGATACTGCACTCGTTCTTGGTTTTGACAATTTCAATATGCTCGGAGAAGCAGAGAGCCGTAGAGCGGGCCAGATGTGGTAAGGCATCCCCGAACGTTCGGGCATGTCGGGCCGCGATGTTGGCGAGGTGACAAGGAGGATTTAGAGTGGCCAGTCTCAGGCCGATTGCAGGGTCCTCGCTGACCTTTTCCAACGTGTGGCATAGCCTGAAAAATTGGTCGGGCGAAATCATACCATCGCCGGAGCTGCAGAGTGTAGGCGGAAGGCTGCTTTTGCGAAGAAGGAACGCAGGATTGATGCTCGCGGCTTTCAGCTTGGCTAGAAAAGTCTCGGGGAGTCTGAACTTGTTCATTGGTTCTGGCAGACAATCGTGCACAATGGAATCGCACTAAGCAGACGATTCTTGTGGATTGCGCGAAGATCTGAAAATTGCTCCGGCTGCCGGGCACACGCGACCACTCCTTGTCCTGCCTCAAGGGCGACTTGGTAAGAGCGGCCCAGGCTGCACGAACTTCCTTTAATAAAGCAACCATTAGACATAACAATAGCGGACTCGATTGATTAAAGATGACGCTTCGTGTCTCCTCGCGTTTATTGACTCTTGGCCTATTTCTCCGAACCAGTAACTAGCAGGACGCGACAAATCCGCATGCAGCGGACGGAAACAAAACATTAGGTTAAAAGCTCTTGTGCTTGGGCCCAAGTGCGGCGGACGAATTCCGCTGCGGATTCACGGCGCGCGAAGGCTGCGCTTTGTCCTGCCCAAAGTTGCATCCGGTGAATGTCCTTCGTGTCTAGCCCGGTTTGGCGCATGGCCGCAGTCAAATCGAACTGGACCGGATAGGGAGCCGGGCTCGGCGCATCATGCGAATTGGCGGCGCGCACGTAGTCGGTCTCGATCGCACGGGCAAGCCGGCCGGTGAACGCGCGCGTCAAGACGGTCGCTTCCGGTTCCAAATCGGGCAGCGCATCAGCCCACGGTGCATTAGTGCCCGCTTCCGGACAACGGAGGAAAGCGGTGCCGATCTGGACCGCGCTCGCGCCCAAAGTCAATGCGGCGGCGAGCCCTCGCCCGTCGGCGATGCCACCCGCAGCGATAATCGGAACCGACAGTTTATCCGCCAAGCGTGGCAGCAATGAAAAAAGGCCGACACATCGGCGCTCCGCTAGCGCTTGATCAAAAGAGCCTCGGTGGCCGCCGGCTTCGTACCCCTGCGCTACGATCGCGTCGGCTCCGGCCCATTCGGCCTCTCGAGCTTCAGCCAGAGTCGTTGCGCAGGCAAACCATGCGATTCCATGATCCTTCAACTTTTCGACAAATGGTGAAGAATACAGACCCATGATCGAAGAAACAACGGTGGGTCTGATGGCGGAAAAAGAGTCGCATTGCTTTTCAAAATCCGGAAACTGGATTCCGCTGACCTTGGCTGGAACGGTCGGCCCCCAGCTTGACAGGAACTCTCGCATCCGCTGCTCGGCGGCGGAATCACGTGGGGGCGCTGCTGAATCCGGAATCCAAAGATTCAATTGAAAAGGTCCCATGCTCCGCGACCGAAATTCGGACACCCACTTGACGATCGCATCCGGACTCGACATAAGGGCACCCATCGCGCCCATACCACCTGCGTCCGCGACGGCTACTGCTAAGCTAACTGGGCAGGAGCCGGCCATTGGCGCCTGAAGGATTGGTAGTCGCAGACCATACTGCTGACAAAACGCCACCGCTCGAGCTCTTGCGCTCTGCGAGTCTAGAGACTTTTGCTCGTCCATATTTTCTTTAAATCGGTTCAGGTGTTGACGCCTCGTTCACTTCCATCGCGATGGTTCTTATTCGCTCTTAGGAGAAAGACTCTGTGTAAAAGAAACGGTTCTGCTCCCATTATCTAATTACCATTTTCCGGCATGCGCGCCGCCGTCAACATGAAGCACTTCCCCCGTGATAAACGTTGCATCGTTGAGGTACATCACCGCATCAACGACCTCACCGATTTCGCCCATTCTGCCGATGGGTTTGAAGACTCTTCAAAAAGTCATGGGCTTCGATTTTGTGCATCGGCGTTTTTATGGCTCCGAGAGCGACGGTGTTGATGCGTATGCCCTGTCCGGCATATTCAATTGCGAGTGCGCGGGTAACGGCGTGCAACCCACCTTTGGTCAACACCTGTAATGCACAGGGAACGCCGGCGATCGGCTGATCGGCGACAGAGGTCGAAATATTCACAACATGGCCACACTCCTGTCGAAGCATCTGCTTAGCAGCGTTTTGGCTAATATAAAAGAAGCCCGCTAAAATCGTCGATACCAGCGCCTCGAAATCACCAGAGGTGTAATCGATAAAAGGCTTGGCCAGCAACAAGCCAGCATTGTTGACCAGGACGTCGATGCGGCCAAAACGCGCGATAGCGGTGTCGGTGATTTTTTGCGCCGTTGCGCAATCACCTATATCGCCATCCACGAGTGCCAGACGAGGCGAAGGAGTTAAGTTTGTTGAATCGCTGATAGTGCGCGAATTCCCGACCACGTTATAACCCATTTCCAAAAAACGGGTCACAAGGCCTGCTCCAATCCCCTGTGATGCGCCCGTAACGATTGCTGTTCTTGTTGTTAACATATGACGAATTTCATTCTGATTGCATCGAGTGTTTTTCATGAGCCGTCCTCTGAAGCTAGCTACGCGGACTAACAGTAATGTTGCCCCAGGATGACGTTTCCCCTGGGGTCCATTTGTATCCATGCTGGAAAGCCCGCTACTTCCCTATAGAGTAGTTATTACCCATATTTTTGTCGATTCGTAGCCTCGTTTCAGCGTTGCGTCTTGAACACCGCAGCGAGCTGGGCAGCCCCTGTGCGCGAGACCTTGATTTCGGTTCCCACCCGGTCGCGGAGCCGCACGCGGTAAAGGCGGTCACCGTAATGGATTATGTGTTCGATTGCATGCAGATTCACAGTGGCATGCCTGCCGATCTGGATAAAAGGATCGCCGCCTAGCCATCGCGTGAGATCAGCCAACGCATAATAAGTGGCAAACTCTTCCCGCACGGTATGGATCCAAGTGCGGCGTTCCCGCCGCAGCACCGCTGCAACCTCGCGGCGGGTGAGTAGCCGGATCTGGTCGGCGTCCACATCCCTGACCGGCAGCAGCTCATTGGCAGTGCCAGTAAAACGCGTTTTGTTCGGTGAGCCTTCGTTGGCGTGATCACCGGAACTCGAGAAAGAGCCGAGCTTAAAGGGCCGCAGATGTCGCAGCAACCGATTGACCGCATCCGTGACCTGCTCCGGATCCAACGGCTTCAAAAGATAATCCACCGCCCCCAACCGGAAGGCATCGGTCGCGCGGTTCGCGTTCCCCGTAGTAAAGACTAAGCGTGGCGGCTGCGGAAGCATGGTCAGTTGCGTCGCCAGCGAAACACCATCTTTGCCCGGCAGATTGATGTCGAGAAAGACGGCGTCCGGCCGCAACTTGGCACAAAGGCGAAGGCCCGCCTCGCTCTCTGTGGCCGAACCGACAATCTCTACCTGGTAAGTGTCGTCCAGCAGCTCGGTCAGGTAGTGTGCGGCCAAGGGCTCGTCTTCGATAATAACAGCTCGGATCCGGATCCACATGAGAACAGGTTCTTAATGCGGCGCCAGATCGCGGAGGTTCGAGGTAACAGCTCCCGGCGATACTAACCCGACTCCGAACCGCTTGGATCGAAGCCCGTGTTGGACGTTCTCCACCAGCGGCTGGAAGGAGAAAGATGGCTTTAGAGCCTTTAGCAAACTCGGAGCGATCGTCTGCTCCACCTTCAAGCGGACACCGAACCGCAAAGACTCGATTTCTAAATAAGCACGCACTACCGCCAGCTCTTCCGCCAGTGGTACGGGTACTCGATGCTGCTGATCGAAACTGGCCCGTAGAAATTGGCGCAAATGATCTGTCACCCGAAGCACTTCTCGTCGCGCGACCGGCGCCAGCGCGGCTAACGTATTCATAGCATTGAACAAAAATGAGGATTCATGCGCGTTTGCAGAGCACGGCCCTCGGCCGAAGCCGCCACTCGGCTTTGCTCGTCACGGTTACGGACCTACTCGGCAATGGCCAAAATCAAGGCCGTGCCCAAACCTTGCAGCACAGCGGCCATTCCGATCTCCTCGATCCTTTGCAGTGTTGCAGGCGAGTGAGCAGAAGAAGATGAGGCTAATGCGGAGCAACGATACTCCCAAGTCAGTCAGACAGCATCCCGTCAACGGGTGTTGCGCTAGCTTCTTACGCCGAGGTTTTCGCCCCCTACCGACATCGACTTCGATCACGTCCTTGGGTGATGCGGACGGTCTGTTTTCCCCCTTCGCCGCATACACCTCCACAAATCGCTCGAGCATTGGATTTATCTGGTCCGGCACCTCGAGTGGCGAAAGATGTCCGGAACCAATTGTCTGGCCGGTAATCAGGTTCGGACATATCTTTCGAAAACGATTCACGTCGCCTATTGGAGCAGCTGCCCCGATATAAGCAATCGGCACACAGCACGCCTTGATTGCTGCAGTTGCATCATATTCCGTCACATGATTTGAAAAGGCCGACGCAATAACATGTTGCGGGGTTTTCGCTGCGCTGGCGAGCAGTTGCGATTTGCGTTCAGCGCTGTCGGTTGGCAAGAGCAGCAACGAAGAAGCTTGTTCCAGGGCGCTTAAATAGTGCAGTCCTTTCAATGCTTTCGCCAGTGGCTGGAGCGCTTCTATAAAGGCTCGAGACGGCAGGATAACCGAATCAATCAGCGCAATTGCAGTGGGTAGCTCGGGGTAACGTGCCGCAAGCTCCAGCGCAACGTTGCCACCCATACTGTGCCCAATGACCACCGGTCGCTCGAGATTGATCTGAGCACAGAGCCAGGCGAGATCATCAGCAAAGCCGGCCATGGTGTAGTTCTGTTCAGGTGCATCACTCATACCGTGACCTCGCAGGTCGACCGCCACCGAACGATGCGCACGGCTAAAGAACGCAAGCTGGGGCGCAAGGAAACTGTGATCACAGGCCCATCCGTGCACTAAAAGGACCGGTAACGCTCCTGAGCCAACTTCTTGAAAAGCGAGGGTAACATCGTCGCGCTTTAATCTATTCATCCGTTTTCTTAGATTAGCTTGCCCAAGAAGCAGATCGAGGGCATCGGGGTTCAATGAAGATTTGCCGGGCACCGTCCGGCGTTTCGGTTCGGGTTGTTTTTTTCATACTTATTTTCTTTTGTTGAGATTTCGACTGGTGGCGTTGACCGGATGGTCTCGCCGCACGCAGTTATGGATTTACTACGAATGAGAGCGTCCCTCCGCTTGCCGTTACAGGATGCCGGGCAGCACGCTCGAAACGTGACCGTCCGGGGCAATCAAGACATGCCGAGCACCCATCGAGGTCGGGGTGTTAACTAAAAACCAGTTCTTTCATCATAACCTATTGGCCGATCAGTTTGTTCAATATCGCGGCCGCTACCAGCGCCGCATTTCTCGAAGCGAGCCGAGTATAAGTTTCTTCCGAATTTTGACCGTGCTGCCCGCCCGCCAAGTCGCTGATTCCGCGAACGATCAAGACCGGAATACGATCGACATATCCGACTTGCGCTATCGCGGTGCCTTCCATTTCGTGTAGACGGACTTTCCAGGTACGGAAAGCAAACTCGCGAAAATCGCGATTATCCAGGAATACCGGCCCGCTCATCGCGTTGCCGCCGATGTACACCGACCGAGGCTCTCCTTTAGTATCGACCAATCGCACGCGGTTCGCGGCACTTTCCGCACATCTCAATAGGTAATGATCAGCCGGAAAAGCGTGCACTTGGCGGAGCTTCGCATCACCCTTTCTCACCACTTGCACGTCATTCGGAAAAATCATTTCGAAGTGCCCGTACTTTGGCCGGTAGAATTCCGGCAAAACATAGCCTCCCGATTTGTTCGAATCCGGATTCGACCAAACGGATTCCATTTGGTGGATCCAATAAGCTGGCACCACAACATCACCTGGATGGAGCGCCGGATCCACCCCACCGGCGATCCCGGCAAAGATGATCGCATCAAGTTGAAAATGGTCGACTGCCATTTGGGTCGTCAATGCGGCATTGACCATACTCATCCCCGACAGAAAAAAGTAGAGATGCTTGCCGTCAAGATCGACCAGGCGAACGCGCGTTCCATTTACTTCCTCGATCTTACTTTCGGCTCTTTTCGGGATGATTGCTTGTTCTATTGCCGTCAATTCGGGATCGAATGCCGAGACGATGCCGATGCGGTCGAACTCTGCCGAGGAGCCGCGAAGGGTCAAAAAAGAACTGATTAAAAATAGACGCAGCAAAAACGCGCAGCGCGCGAGCCACGGCTTCATCGGTTCTATGTTACTTAGGCTGCTCATTTGGGGCGATTTCATGCGGACGCGGACCCGTTTTTAAAATGATTGGGAAACATGAGACGATCATCCTCCAAAAGGACTTCGAACATGGGAGACGTTATCGACATCTTTTCCGCAGCTGGGTAGATTTCGTAGAAAGTTGCTGCCGGAATGAAGGCCAGCACATCTTCAATTCGTGGGCTGAAAAGTTTCTTGTTCAGTGAAGCGACGCTCGACAGATCGGCATTTCTCCGCAGCCAGTCAGCGATTTCATCTTCAACCGAAACCTTCTGCACAATTTCGAGTAGCCATTCTTCGGTCACGCCAATGCCATCGAGAAGCATAAGGCTTAAGCCGGGTGCAAATGGCGTAGTAATACTGTACACGCCAATATTTCCCCCAGGAAGCTTCGCCCGCAATTTATCGATCGTGCGGGACATCATGTATAGGCCTTCCATTTTTTGATGAGGGCTGCGTGGTGGCTAAGTCGTTAGGTCGATGGTTTCCATTTATTGCATGAGTGGGTGTTGGACATTGCACTGCGTTGAGGTGTCAACTATTAACTCAGCACTTTGAATACTAACTCAGTACTTTGAATACCCGCCGTTCTTTGTTCCAAGTGCCGCAACCATTGTCTAGACGGTGATTGCGCTATGATCCGGTCGATCTAAGGAAGCTGTTAGCGTCTGAAATCATTTTGGATAATTTGCTTAATTTCAATGGTCGACCCTCGCGACTGCAGGTGACAGCCAGAGGTCGAGCGCTGATTGTGGACTACCTGCTTCAACGGTCAACTAACCGAAGAAGCACATAAGACACTATGCTGTTGAGGCTGAACTGGAATGCGGACACCTGCAATGGATGTGTCGTTCATAGGACAGCCTAAGGTGTGTAATGGAATGGGCGAGACCATCTGGAGTCATTAGCACCACAACTATCTATTCATCCGTTTCTTTAGATTTGCTTGCCCAATAAGCGGATCGAGGGCATCGGGGTTCAATGAAGATTTTGCCGGCACCTTCCGGCATTTCACTTCGGGTTGTTGTTTCCATATTTATTTTGTTTTGTTGAGATTTCGACTGGTGGCGTTGACCGGATGGTCTCGCCGCACGCAGTTATGGATTTACTACGAATGAGAGCGTCCCTCCGCTTGCCGTTACAGTTGCCGGCAATGATTTCAATACCGTCTCGGTCTGAGCCAGCAGCATCCGAAGACTAAATTCCACAGCGTGGTCCCCTGGATCTTGCTCATTTCTCGGGTGTCTTTGTTAACATGGTCCTTTTCGGGCCCAGAAATAAAGGGTAGGCCGCCGACACCTGACGAATAAGGTATGTTAGCACAGATAAACTCTAGCTTCGTAGATGGTATTCTTTGTAGTTCTGGCGGCGTTGACCGGATGATCCAGCTGCAGGGTATTTATTTAGGAGCTATAGGACTCCGTACTTTGAATACCCACCGTTGTTTGTTACGCTTTCCGAAATTGTTGTCTAGATGGCGACGACAATCACATAGTCGTAATTACCCTTTATAAATGAAACTCAATATTCCTTGTGGCCTCACGATACGTCGTCCCGTGACGGAGAACAATACTTTCGAAGGCGCACACCTATATCGAAAAGGTATACGCGAGCGAATCTCTTATCTCTCTTTAAGAGGATTGCTGAAACGAGCCGCTTTCGACTAATTCCTTGGGAGCGCGAAACGGAACTGCCTAATCGCGGCAGTTAGAAAAAAAGGCGGGTATCCAAAATACGGAGTTCTAATACCCCCAACAAAACATGGGCCAGGCTATCCGGTCAAGGTTGCCAGATCCGCAATGGGAGTATCTATGAAACTGGGCTTTATTTGTCTCAACGCGGCAGTTAGGACAGAGACGCTTGACCTCTCCTCCTATTGAGCTACATCTCCATTCTGATGGATCTCCGACATCTCCGTTACTTTCAGGCTGTCGCCACCTTACTTAACTTTAGCCGCGCTGCGGAAGAGCTGCATGTCGCGCAGCCTGCAATCAGTCGGCAGATCAGAGATCTTGAGGAGGAAATAGGCGTCACGCTGTTCCGGCGCTCATCCTCGCGTGTCCAGCTTACCGAGGCCGGACAGTATTTCTTGAACCAGACCGACCAGCTTCTCGAACTTCTGAACAATGCAGTCGCCAAAGCCCGGCAGATCGGCAAGGAGGCAACCGGACAGCTCAATATCGGCAGCGACTGGAATATTCCAGCACCAATCTCCGTCTCAGTGCGCAAGTTCCGGAAACTTTATCCAAAGTTCCACGTGAATTTCGTCGAATTGCCGAGCCACGAACATATGCGCGCAGCGCGCTCCGGCCAAATTCATGTCGGTTTTGTCTCGTCTCGTGACATCGATTCCCGCGACGATCTTGATTTGGTGCGCGTCTTTTCTACTGAAGTAATTGTCGTTTTGCCTGACCATCACCGGCTAGCGCATCGGGAGCGGATTCGCATAGCTGAGTTGAATGATGAACGCTGGATTACGCCCCATAAAACGTTGGCTCCCAAGTGTCATGACTGGATCAAGGAGCTCCTGCGTTCCGCTCAATGCAATGCAAAATTCGGCAAGACAGCAAATTCGCTTCAAGGTATGCTCGCCTTGGTGGCGGCTGACGAAGGGATTTGCCTGGTGGGGAAACAACTCTTGGTGAATAGCACCACAGGAATCCGACTCGTCCCCACCGACTGCCCGAACTTCGAGCTTTTTGCTGTCTCGCTCAAAAATCCGTCCTCCATTCCGGCAGCCAGTTACCTGGAGGTTCTGCGGGAAGAATCGACTCAATGGGCAGTTCCGTTTCGCGCTCCCAAGGAATTAGCCGAAAACGCCTCGTTTCAGCAACCCTCTTGAAGAGAGAATAAGAGATTCGCTCGCGTATATCTTTTCAATATTGCAATGACCTATAAATGTTCGACGGACAAAGGTGGCGGACGCACCCTCCGATCGAAAGGATCTCTCTTCACCGGGTGGACAGGCCGACCGATGAAGCCTGTGGCTCGCGCGCTGCGCGTTTTTGCTACATCTATTTTTATCGGTCCTTTTTGGGCCCAGCGCGGCATTCTGACTGCACCAGCTATGGGTTTGGGGCGTTGACCGGATGGTCTCGCCGCACGCATTTATGGACTTAGTACGAGCCAGTAGTACAGGGGGCAGCTGACACGTGTGTGTACGGCATGCCCTAACTGTATCGCACCTAATTCTGCGTAGAATTGAATGGGATCGAGAATAGAGCGGTCGACTCCGGATGCCGTCACAGCTGCAGCTGCGCTGGCCAGTGAGAACTTTCAAAGTCAAACTCCTTCGGGGTTTGAGTCAACCAAGCGAGCTTCGAAATAGTAGCAGAGGGGTCGTCCCAATCGATTTTGAGTCCTAGACGCTCTGCCTGTGCTCTGACGGCGGTGTGAGCTTGCACAAACATTCGGAATAAGGTTCTCTAAGCCGCGTCGATTTCTAGCCAGATTTTCAGGGGTAGTCTCGTGCGGCCAATCATATACGCGGAGCGGAGTATAGGCCGTGTAGTCGAAGTTCAATGCATTAGTTAGGTGAGTGCAAGCAATTGGCACAGCGCGCTGGAAAATCAGGATCGCAGAATAGAATAAGCGCCGACTGCAGGCGCAATCGGACCAAAACCAAAAAAAATCTACGAACCCAGTCTCCCTCTTCGCGCTAATGAGAAGCGACATGTCGTCACACGCGGCCGGACACTAGCTCAAAATTTAGCGACGCAGAGTTTAAAAGCGGTCTGTTTCGATTCATTTTAATAGGCTCTTAAAACAGACGTTCAGCGTCTGTTTAAGAGCTTCCTAACCGATAGCAATCGAGCCGCATTTAGGCTACTGCCTATAAACGGTAACTTATACACCTCTTGGCAGCACGATGATGAGTTTTGGGGTACAGCCGAGGATTTTCCTATGGTCGCGCTTCCATAATCATATTGAAGGGCGTTTCCGCGGCACGACGGAGCCGTGTAAATCCGCCCTTCGAGAGAACGTCTCTCAGGCGCCGCTCGCCGGCTTGCGCTCCTAGGGCGAGGCCGACTTCCTGACTGAGCGAACCAGGAGTGCATATCATCGTCGAGAACCCGTAATACAATCTGCCAACCGGATTAATATTCTCAGCGAGCGAATCTCCAGCGAGAGGCTCCACAATCATGAATGTGCCATCGGCTTGAAGGGACTGTTTGACATGTGACACCGCGCCAACCGGATCGCCCATGTCGTGCAGAGCGTCGAACACGGTTACAAATCCGTAGTCGTTACCGGGGAAGTCTTTCGCTGTAGCAATACTGAAATGGACGTTCGTAATTTGCTGCTCCGTGGCATGGCGATTCGCTGCCTCGACGGAAGCCGGATGCAAATCAAATCCACAGAATTCAGATTTAGGGAACGCTTTCGCCATGATGAGGGTCGAGATGCCATGACCGCATCCGATGTCCGCGACACGAATGCCGGCGCTCAGCTTCTGCTGGACGCCGTCAAGCGCGGGTATCCACTTCTCGTTTATGTTGGCTTGATAACCGGGCCGAAAGAACCGCTCTATCCCGCAAAAAAGGCAGTTGTGATGCCTTCCCCAAGGCAGACCCGCGCCGGTCCGAAAACTCTCGGCGACAAGCGGTTCGTCGTGGTAAATGGCCGAAATGGTATAGAAACCTCCCGTCATCGCGGCAGGACTATTTGGATCAGCGAATACTGCGACCTGTTCGGCAGTGAGAAAAAAAGCCTCGCTGGCTGCATCATAGCTAACGTACCCCGAGGCAGTCTGGGCACTAAGCCATTCCCTAAGCTGTCGCTCATGGAGGTTGGTCTTTTTGGCGAGTTCTTGGGAGGTCGCCGGGCCAATATCGGCAAGCGCTGCGTAAATTCCGAGGTCGTCGCCAAGCACAACGAGCGCTCCATTTACGGCCGCCCCGAGATCGCTGACCATCTGCCCAAGAAGCTGATTGAGGGCATCGGGGTTCAATGAAGATTTGCCGGCGCCGGCCGGCATTTCACTTCGAGTTGTTGTTTCCATAATCTATTTTTCTTTTGTCGAGACTTCGACTGATGGCGTTGACCGAATGGCTAGCGGCAGGGTATTTAGATTAGTTAGGAGCTTTAGAACGCATTCCTTCTACTGGTTATGACCACTCATGACGCCACCCTAGACCGCATTGAGACGATCGGAGTACTAAGGTTACTTAGGCTGCTCATTTGGGGCGTTTCGTGCGGACGCGGACCCGTTTTTAAAATGATTGGGAAACATGAGACGATCATCCTCCAAAAGGACTTCGAACATGGGAGACGTTATCGACATCTTTTCCGCAGCTGGGTAGATTTCGTAGAAAGTTGCTGCCGGAATGAAGGCCAGCACATCTTCAATTCGTGGGCTGAAAAGTTTCTTGTTCAGTGAAGCGACGCTCGACAGATCGGCATTTCTCCGCAGCCAGTCAGCGATTTCATCTTCAACCGAAACCTTCTGCACAATTTCGAGTAGCCATTCTTCGGTCACGCCAATGCCATCGAGAAGCATAAGGCTTAAGCCGGGTGCAAATGGCGTAGTAATACTGTACACGCCAATATTTCCCCCAGGAAGCTTCGCCCGCAATTTATCGATCGTGCGGGGCATCATGTATAGGCCTTCCATTTTTTGATAAGAGCTGCGTGGTGGCTGAGTCGTTAGGTCGATGGTTTCCATTTATTGCATGAGTGGGTGTTGGACATTCCAGTGCGTTGAGGTGTCAACTATTAACTCAGCACTTTGAATATTAACTAAGTACTCTGAATACCCGCCGTTTTTTGTTCCAAGTGCCGCAATGATTGTCTAGATGGCCGGACCACGTGTACTTGCACCAAAAAACCGGACACTACCAGATACGCAAAATGATCTACACGACCAACGCCATCGAGAGCCTGCATATGCAGGTGAGAAAAGTGATCAAAAACAGAGGGCATTTTCCAAGCGATGAAGCGGCCACCAAATTGATCGCGTTTGACGTCTACATAATGAAAAGGCGCCACGCTTCTCGATCCGATCCTGATTTTAATCGTAATCTTGGCCCTCTATCTCCCGTGGGTCGGCCGCAAAGCCTTCGCTAATCTACTAAACTGACCTTCGATCACCTTACTTCACTCCATTAACCTCAACTCCGTTGTGAAGCTGCAAGGCAGCAACTCCGTAGGCCCCGGCCCTCTAACTGACGCCGGCCGCCGCCGAGCAAGTCGGCCTTCTTATAAGACGCTTGCCGCACCCTAGAGGGCCTCAAGGATCGTTGATAAATGGGGAGAACTCAAGAAAGGGAAAGTTATGCACGCCAAGCGTCAATCCTCCTCGGAAACAACGCATGTGATTAGGCCACGATCGGTCACCTACGGTAAAACGTTTCTTCGCGCTTTCACGCGGGAGAAGCGGTATCTAACGTGCATAACTTTCCCTTTCTTGAGTTCTCCCCTATCTCTACATCATGATGCCAGGATCTGTTTACCAATGGAAAAGAGAAGCTGGGTGGAAAAAGCTCCTTTAGACAACCTTCGAAGGTCCTCCTGAACGGGAACCCTAACGAAAAGTAGCTAGTCGGATAAGAAGTGTTGAACCACAGGGAAAATTTCCAGAGCACGATATCCGCCACCCCGCTCAGCGGTGATGTGTAAAATAAAGATTCGTTCGAAGGGATTAGCGCTAGGGATCGTTAGGTTTTGAGCGATCAAATCAAACTCATATGACTCTGTCACCGGAGCGAGCGGTAAATGGCAAGCCAGAGCCCGTCAACACCTTCATATTGCTTAGAGCATTTTTCGTTGAGAGCACGCTGGCTAGAGATCGTAACCCGCTCATCCATGCGATCCCATATTAGCTTTTACAGGCCGCCCCGCGAAACGCCGGGAACGCCGACATCGCCGCGATCGCCGACAACGGGAAGATGGTCTCCGATCGATCCTCAACCAATCTAGAATAGTTGCGCCCTCTCAAGGCCGGTGCACGGGTTCGAGTCCCGTACGCGCAGCCAGGTGGCCGGAGTTGGTATCATCTCCCCACAGTTTGATGTGAGCGCAGACTAGGAAGTCTTAGCGAGAGTACTAGTAGATTTCCTAGTTATGGACTCGTTGAAGACTGATTCGCTGATCTCTTTGTACGGAGCGCTGACCTAGCGAGCTTTAGGCCTCAGCTACCCAACTTTGAATCTTTGGTGGATCAATTTTGCCGCGAAGCCCTTCGGCCCGCAACAAATACTCCACTATGTCGTCATTGCTCATTTTGGGATACGTTTCCTTGATCCCGGACGCTATTACCTTCACATACTGCTCACACGGTGGGCTTGGATTCGCCTGCAGGTCAGCTCGGGCGGTTGTGAAAGTAAGGACCGGATACCCTCCTTCCGATCCAATATTCAGGAGTCTTCCGTACCAAGGATTACCGGACAAACGAAATTCCCGTTGCCCAACTAACTGGTCGAACGCTGGAATGCAACGCCAGCCGGAAACCGGACTTTCATTCTCCTGCATCACTACGTCATTGAACTGTTCGTCGGTGATTAGGTACATCCGACCTAACGTGGGGCGTCCCTTTGGGTTTTCACGAATAAAGGCTAGGCCGCCGTTTCCCCACCTTCTAAATCGACCGGCGAAATACAGTTCAAAATTGAGCGACGTCGGTTGGGATTCTGTAGGCTCGCCTTTATCTCGGCATCCCTCGTTTCGTTTGGCGCTCCCCTCCGGAGTACCACCTTGAATATAGCACATGAGACGTTCACGCTGCAGATTCGAGCCGTAGCACGCGTACCAGACCCGTTTGGGCGTACTCTGGTCCTGATTCGGTAACATTTGTTGCGATCGTCTCTAGGTTTGACCGCAAAATATCAGTGCAGAATAACTAGTCGATATGTAAAGGGCCTCACTTGCGTTGCCAGCGGGGCGGAACAAGAAAAGAAAAAGTCAGGGGAGTCATCGTCAACAACAATCGCTACCACACAAATTGAAACGAATCGGGTCGTGAGCGCGAAGCTCTTAAAATACAGATGAGGCGATTCCTACACGGTGCACCCGGCCTCAATATCAGTGATTTATGTAGGAATCCCTTTGTTTCAGTAAAGCTCGCCTCCAGAATGCGACGAGGCGTTGTAGAATTCTTTCACCGCATGGTAACCCTTAAAAAGCGTCCGCGAAATGTTCGGCTTCCCTAACCCGTAGGTGGATTGATCCACGTCGCTGGTGACACCGTACCCGGCCTCATCCGAATAGCTGCCGGCGAAAGCTCCACCCTGGAAATCACCGTTCGGGCCTCCAACCTGAACGTTGTAGTTGTTGGGGCCGGCTTTCCAATATTCATCGGACCAGTCAAAAATGAATCCGCCCACGCAGACTTGCTCATTGTTGTTCGCCAGATTGCCTTTAATTGTATTCCATTGTTCGTTGAGGAAGGTCGCGACAGGTACGGCAGCCTTATAAGGCTGGCCTGTGCCCATTTGGCTTTCCGGCACATCATCAAGGTTTTTGATGGGCTGTATGGAGGTTGTCCCGTAAACGCCGGGAGCGGGCCGGGTCGTGTGCGGCGTGCCCCATTCGCCGAGAATCAACGGCTTCCTTTTGCCTAATGATTTCATTAGCTCCGCGTACTGCGTAAAGACCGAGCCGTCCCCGAAAGTCGGCCCGCGATAGACGTTGATGCTCCACGAGTCAAGATTATGGAGGTGCCTCGACTCTTCGCCAAGTTTGATGGCCGGCCAAGTCTCTTGCGGCGTGAAGTTGTCGTTGGTCGCACTCGTGAGGAACGGTTTCTTGCCCCGGCTGAGCCCCGCGTCGTTCGCTGCATCGATCAATTTTCCGAAGTTGCTCCAGAACTGCGGGTTGTGGGTTACTCCGTCGAAGATCTCGTTGCCAATCATGTAACCGAAAACCGCCGGGTGATTGACCGTGCTCTTTACGAGTTTGTCGTACTCACTGATGTAATCGTTGAGGCCCTTTCCGCCCTGCGCGATCACGCCGCCCTGAGTGTAGGAAAACATCACCACGTAAATGGGTTTGTTTCCGCCGTTCCAGCAGTGGTCGAGAAATTCCTTCCAATTTCCGGCTGTGCCGGGTTCGCCAGCGTTATGATTAGGATTCCCGGCATACAATTTGATCACGTTGATGCCGGCCTCACGCATCTTATCGATGTCCGGTTTCCAGACGTTCGCGTAATAGGGAATGAAATAATCGCCATAAGGAATAAAGCCGGGAAACGTGCCGATCGGAACCGGCGAGTAATTCATCCCTTTAATGACAAAAGGCTTTCCGTCGACGTACAGCATGAATTTAGATGCCTCAACTTGGGTGTTGGGCAGATTGGAGTCCTGCACCGCCGGCATGACGCGGTTGGCGTCGTCTAAGCTTACTGCGTACGCACTGATGCCGACGAAAGTGAGGAGTATTGAGACAGTCGCGCAGCGCAACCTCGTAATGGCTGTCCATGTTCCTGGAACTGACTGGCTCATGATGGGGGTACCTAGTCACTATCTGAGCGCGGCGTTACAGTCAAGGAAAGCGGTTGGCCGAATTTCCGTCGCGGTGCATTCAAGCCCGGCCAGAAGTCGTTCATGTACGGGTGGTGCGCGGGTCCGGCTGGTATCGGTCTTGCCAGACTGGCCCGGTTCGGTGGCGGAACGTTCGAGACGCGCGAGGAAATACAGGCTGCGATCGTCGACGCCACGTCGGGACCAAGTTTCCCGGCAGGCCATCTCTGTTGTGGCCGATGCGGGCGGATCGAACTGCTCCTCGAGGCGGCCAATCTCCTTGCCGACAATACGTTGCGAGACGCTGCGGTTTCGCAAGCAATTGTGGTAGAATGCGGTCTAAATTGTAGAATTCGCTTATTACCCATTCGATATAGGCATTGAAGTCGATTTCTTTGTAGGTGGCCCGCCAGGCATCGAGCAGATTCGGCTGATAGCCAGACATCTCTGATTAGAGCCATGCGAGCCTGATCACCCGAGCCAAAGTCGCGGATCCAGGTTTAGCTCCATTTCCGGATCAATCCGAATTTTCGGAAAGTCACGGTGGCGCGTATTTAAAACGAAGTTGCGCTCGGTGTCCAAAACCGCGCTTGGCACAGACAGAACAGCCGAGCGGCTTTCTAAAAACCAATCCTCGCCGAATTTCTGAGCAGCGGTCTTTGAGCCGTCAGACGAAAACCTCTCTCTCCAGCCCACCGGCGGGTTGGTCACTGTTTCCACTAGTGCCGCATCGAACTCGAAAAGAAAATAAACGTATCCATCCTTGGGATCGTAGGTTGCCTGGTTAACGCGAAGCTCCAATACCGCCAGCGAAAGATGCTCGGAACCATATACGGCGGGTATATTCTTTGGGTTCCATCGGCCGCCATATCTCCTCGCCCCCTCCCCATTGAACGCGCCGCTGGCGCGCGCTTTACGCACCAGGCGATATCCGACCATCAACTGTAGACCCCATAATCGATGCGTCCCAAAAGATCATCAACCTGCATCGCGCCAACCGAGGTATCGGCTCGTTGCAGCGGAGTTTCGCCTCCTAAGGCCGCTAACGGCGTAGACATCCAGCCTCGCGCCTTTTCGACGCTGCCAAAGATTTCGGTCGCCCGATCTAAGAGCCTGGCAACCCGCGCCAGACTATCCGATTCGGTCGGACTCAGTACTCCATCCTTCAAGCGTCGGTCGAATGTTCGGCTCGAAATATTGAGCAGTTCGGCCAGGGTTCGCTCAGCAATTCGCAGTTCAGACGCCACCTTCACCAACCATTTGACGGAGAGTCCCTTGCGCACGCTTTCGATCGTCATCGAACGCTGAATTGTGGTGTCCTTTTGATGGCCCTCTTTTCTTCGGTAGTGCTTGAATCCGCCAGCCGCTCGCTTCGCCTTCGCCATATGGCGTTTATTATATCGCCATTAGGCGGTTCCGGTCCAGGGATTTCCCAGCGTCCTTTTCGTCCAAGGCTGTCAGTCTTTTTAGAAGCAGGTCGCGAAAACCGTCATTGTGACCGTTAGCGCCCAGCGCGGAACGCGTGATTCAAGAAAGCCTAGGGTGCAGCCCTAGGAATTCGGATAACCCGGCCGCCGCAAGCGCTGAAGGCGCGTTTCAATCTACCACAAATGATTCGGCCCAAGACTTGCAAGCCCAACACGGCTTGTCTCTGTCACGCGCTTTCAGCGCTAGACCTCGTGTATATTCTTGTTCCTAGGGCTGTACCCTAGGCTATCTTGAGTCACGGCTTCGCCGCTGAAGATGAGTCGCGGCTTCCGACTTCGCGAATCCCTTCGCCGGCAATTCGAATTATCAGCACAGGCTTCGTCGGACGCGTCGCCGCTGAAGACGCGCTCACCGATTTTGATCAAGCGAAGTCCGACACCGTGCTAGGCTATCTCGAATCGCGCGTTCCCCGCTTGAACCATCACGGCGTTTCGCCGATGGCGCCAACACTTCCAACTCTTTGCGCTCTCTGCGTAGGCAGACCGGATACTAGGGTTGAATTTGCGTAGTGAAACGTGATCTAATCCGAAATCCGAGACGGGCTAGTCGCTCTGCCGCCTCTTGAGGAGAAATCCGTGAACCCTATTAATTTTACCGGTAGACTGGATACTCAGGAACGTTCCGGAGGGCTGGTAAGAAATTCCGAATCCGGTGATCGGGGTGACTTCGTAGCGCCCACGCCGGTTGCGGTCACCCCACTGATAGGTCGAGATGCCGAGTTCAGTTTACTGAAAGATCGATGGGACCGGGCCCAAGAGGGTGTAGGCCAAGTAGTGCTTGTGCTGGGGGAGCCGGGTTTAGGGAAGTCACGCCTAGTCCACACTATTACCCAGCTGGTACGGGAGGCAGTAAGCACTGCTTCTTGGCCTGCGACTGCCGACTCCACCGGCACCATGCCGATCGACCAAAACGCTTTCATCATCGAATTGCGTTGTTCACAGCATTTCCAGAACTCGGAACTCTACCCGGTGTCCGATTTCATGGAGCGCTTTCTCGGGTTCGCCCATGATCAATCACCAACGGCTCGCTTCGACCTGCTTGCACGGCATTTAGAGGATTACGACCTGGGCTCGGAATCTCTCGGGCTGTTCGCCAAACTTCTCTTTCTCCCACCCGGTGAGCGCTACTTGGCAGCTGGTCTCACGCCCGCCCGCGAGCGCGAGGAGACGTTTCGTATGTTGCGTCAGTGGCTCGGCGCGCACGCTGCCAAGCGACCGGTTTTGTTCGTAGTTGAGGATTTGCATTGGAGCGATGCATCGACCCTGGAGTTCCTAGGCCAGTTCATCGGTGAGGGTCCGCACGAGCGAATCCTTACGGTCCTGACATTCCGGCCAGAATTCAAGGTTCCTTGGCCGGCAGCAGCCCACCAAACAATACTCGCGCTCAATCGCCTAACCCGTCGGCAAGTAACCGAATGGATCCGAGGAGACTCGAACGAGCGGTTGCCAGATTCGTTGGTTGCGCAAATTTACGAACGTACCGGCGGCGTGCCTCTTCTAGTCGAAGAGTTCACCAGAATGGTCCGTGAATCAACGGTGTTGGACGTAGCGGCCGAGGTGTCCGCTCCCGGCAAGGCGGCTCCTGCAGGAGAAATTCCGGCCACGCTGCAAGATCTGGTGATGGCTCGACTCGATCGCATCGGAATCGACTCGGATACAGTTCAGCTTGCCGCCACGCTCGGCCGTCAGTTCGACTACGAATTGCTCGCTGCAATTGTAGCCGTCGACGAACAGACACTTCGAACCGAATTAGCAAAGCTGGTGTCGGCCGATATCTTGTACGTCAAAGGTCAGCCGCCACGTTGTGCTTATCTCTTTAAACATGCGCTGGTCGAGGAAGCCTTGTACGCCGCCATCGATGAGCCGAAGCGCCGGCAGTTTCATCAGCGAATCGCAGAGATCATGGAAGAGAAGTTTCCGCAATCGGTGGAAATGCAACCCGAGTTGATTGCGGAGCATTTCACTAAGGCTGGGATCATTCAGAAGGCGGTCGGGTATAGCTTGAAAGCGGGACTACGCTCGCGAGATCGGTTCGCCAACTTCGAGGCGGTTAGCCATTTTCACAAAGGCCTGCAGCTGGTCGAAACCCTGGACGCATCACCCGATCGGGACGCTCGCGAGCTGGAGTTACTTGCTCCACTGGGTACTGCTTACATCGCATGGCGAGGTTACGCGGCGGCAGAAGTTGGCCCCATTTTCCGCCGCGCCCACGCGCTGTGTGAGCGGGTAGGACAGACACCACAACTCTTCGCGATCATGTGGGGAAATTTCGCGTATCATATCGTGCGCGGCGATTTCAAGATCTGCACCGATCTCGCTGAGGAAGCAATGGCTTTCGGCGAACGCCTTAACGATCCCGGCATCCTCATGGAAGCTCTTTTTCTCAGGGGCGTGACGCAACTCTATCGCGGCGACTTCACCGGTGCTCGAGACTCTTGCGCGCAGGGTATCGCCGACTTTGACGATCGCGAGCGCACGGCATTCTGGGCAAGGGTGATTGGCGAAGACGCCGGCGTTACCCATCGCTGTTACCTGGCCCTGGCTTGGTGGCATCTCGGTTTTCCGGACCAGTCGCTGCGACTCAATCGCGACATGGTCGAGCTGGCACGCTCGATCAACCACCCCTTTAGCCTGGAATACGCGCTACATCACACCGGTTGGCTCCACCAACATTGCCGCCTCGGGGTCCAGACCCAGGTGTTCGGCGAGGAGCAAATGCGAATCGCGACGGAGCAAGGGTTTCTTTTCTGGCACGCATCGGGCACACTTTACGCCGCTGGTGGTTTGCTGCTGCAGGGCAGAATGGAGCAGGGGCTTCAGCTGCTGCAAAAAGGGCTCGAGGCCTATCGCGCCACAGGCGCCCAACTAGGTCTTCCGTACTATCTCAGTATGCTAGCGGATGCTCGCACGCAGATGGGCCAATTCGTCGAAGCCGGCGCTGCCCTCAATGAGGCCATCATGCTCGTGGAAGAAAATGAGGAGCGATTTCAAGAAGCGGAGCTGTATCGGCTCAAAGGCGAATTGCTGTTGGCCGAGTTAGACGATCGCTCCGCTGCTGAGGAATGCTTTCGTCGAGCAGTTGAGATAGCCGAGCGTCAGCAGAGCAAAGCGTGGAAACTGCGTGCAACGATGAGCCTGGCGCGACTTTGGCAAAAGCAGGGGCGCCGCAAAGACGCGTTCACTGCTCTTAGTGCTGCATATGGCATGTTCACAGAAGGATTCACGATGCCCGACCTGGTCGATGCGTCAGCCTTACTCGAAACTCTCACAACCGAGCGCATGCGCGCCGAATTCGCCGCTGGTATCAAATACGTGCGCGACTGCATTCCTGCCCCGATGGATGGCTCGGTCTCCGTCGATTGGCGCTATGTGCCAGCCTCCACTCTGGGCGGCGATACCATCGGCTATTACTGGGTGGATCCCGATCACTTGGTCTTCTATCTCGTCGATGTCACGGGACACGGATTGGATTCCGCGCTCCTATCTGTCAGCATCGCTAACGTGATCCGCTCGGGAGCTTTATCCGGCGCTGACATGAGGCGCCCCGATCAGGTGCTGGCCCAGCTCAATGACGCCTTCCGCGGACAACAACACGGCAATAAGTACTTCACGATCTGGTACGGGGTTTACCACTTGGCGACCCGCAGCCTGACTTGGGCAGGCGGCGGACACCCTCCCTCCATTGTGCTCGTTCGGGGCGAACCGAATCCGCTCGTTCTTCCTTCCGAGGGACTGATGATGGGCGTGCTTCCTGGTCAAGAGTTCCCAGCTCAATCATGCCAGATCCCGGTCGAAGCGCGACTACTGATCTTTAGCGACGGTGCATTTGAAATCTTCCGCGAGGGACGCGCGGTCTGGAATCTCGCTGATTGCATTGCCCATCTGGCAGTCTTGGCCAAAGGGGAGGGCGGTCTGATGGATCAGTTACTGCAACACGTTCAACGCCTGCGTGGATCGCCTCACCTCGAGGACGATTTCTCGATCATTGAAGCTCGCTTCCATTAAGAGCTATCGCGCTCTTTGCTCCACAGAGCACGGCAATTTAATGGCTAACACCAGATAGCTTCGGAGGGAGTTGCTGAGGAGGTAAAATATAGACCCGGGCCTCTCCAAGTCCCATTTCAGGATCAGCCTTACTATTTCCTTTATGCTCTTCTTGTTTAGCGAACTGTATTTCGATCGGAGCGCCCCGTAACTGCATTATTTGCATGATAAAGTTCTGAGTCGCTTGGTGGAACTCGCGGTCGTAAGGAAATTTGTAAAGTTTTGGCTCATCAGCCATAAACGCCCAAACTCCAGCAGCAATCTCGCGGGTAGGACGTAACCACATATAAATCGCTCCCGGATCGATGCTACTTGGTTCATCGATTTTTGCCCAAAAGAGGAACGCGGTCTGACCGTTCATCGCCTTAAAGGTCATGAATCTCGGGTGCCCGAGATAGCTATCTAGCGATAGCCAAATCTGAAAACTGACCACCACGGTAGCGAGCATCAACATCAGCTTGATCCACCAACGACCGCGACAACCAATGATTACCCATAAAAGGAGCGCAGCAAAGAGCGCAAAAGCGATTGGAATTGCTAACGTTTGCATAAAGCTAAAAGTTAGTATGACCGACGAACGACTTGGGTAGCTCGTTAATGTCTACTATGTTTCCGTCCTTCGTGAGCGTAAACCTAAAAGCCGTTTCCTCTTGTCGTTCTGCCGAAAGGGTTACTACCTTCTGGTGGACCATAATATCCTCGCTTGAGTCCGTCTTGTATAAGCTAACTTCCACCTTCGTCGGCGTGCTACAGCTCTTTCTATACATATGAACGTTGACGATATACTCGCCCTCAATTATCCCCCGAACCGTTACCCGCTCTTCGTTCCATGCCGAAATCACTTGCCGACCGTCGGGGAGGCTGACAGTATTGCTACCTCTCCCAGTATCGTCCCGATCCAAACTCAGTAGTCCCGACTGCAGCGTCTTAAAAAAGACCAAGTGATGAGAGGGGTCGCAAACATATAAATCTACGTCGTCATCACTATCCCCTGGCCAAGACATTTTAATGAGGTAGAGCGAAGCGTTTTTTAAATGTTCCTGCTTAGCTTTCGCTGCGTCATCGTTTGCCACTACCAAGCTAAGCTGGAAAAGAACGACGAAAACAACGACCAGCCCCAGCAAAAAATCGACGGTCGGAATCCCTGGAAACTCACCCCTAATTTTCACTATTTCTCCTTAGCCGGCGTATTTTTCACCCCGACGAAAATCCTTTAAGGCGTATTCGATCTCGTGCTGTACCATATGGTGCTGCCAAGACAGAATAATAGGACCGAAAAAGATTCCGGTAAGCGTCGGAATAAAGGCGAGACCAATGCCTGACATTGCGTTAGACATAATTTCCTTAATGTGGGCTACGTCCACGCCGCCTCGCAATCCCCCGGCCCCTTCCAAAAACACGGTGATTCCCGCTACTGCGCCGAACATTCCGATGTAAGGTAACCAATTCGCCGTAAAGCTAAGATGATCCGTTTTGTGTTGAATCTTTCGGAGATATTTTCTGATCTCTTCCCGAGCCTCCGCTGAGAGGGATAGAGGATTCCGATCGAAATCCTCCAACGCTCTGTCGGTTCTCCAACAAAGCTTACCGCAATACCCGGCAGCGACCAAATACACTGCGGCGATCAAGCCGACCATTATTTTAATGATCGGGCTTAATTGTAAGCTTTGCTCGCGAGCGAACCCAATTGCTACGAACGCGACGACGAATGTAACCAGCGTCGTCAAACACCATTTTAAGAACAACTTCTTCATTCAATTTCTTCCCCCGGTATGTTCCTTCGCAGCAATTCATATGCCAGCGCCCGAACCAATTCCCGGAGCAACTTCGCGTGATTACGTTGATTACTATGTAATCCACGCGCGTTACAAAGCCGGTCCAACGATGGTACAGGCTCGACTCCCGACGCTAACCATCGTTGGCCCAACTTCCTCGCAGATCGCTTGCAAGCGAGTCAACATGATCAAAACTTCGGCGTATTGGATCAAGGTATTTCCGGCAATCGAATTCTGCATGATATCGCCGGCACCAACGCGTTGGGACGGTTAGACCGAGACGTACTTTCCCAGACCGGCGTAAAGTATGTCACGGTACTCTTAGGCATAAACGACATCGGTTTTTCGGGCATACCTGGATTTACTGACCAAGCTGTTAGCGACGATGACATTATCGCCGGCTTAACGCAGCTTATCGAGCGAGCGCACGCGAGAGACTAAGAATCTACGGCTGTACGCTGACGCCCTTTGAAGGAACGTTCCCTGGCTATTATACCCCCAAGGGCGAAGGTAAGCGCGAGACAGTCAACGAATGGATTCGCACAAGCGGCGCTTACGACGCGGTGATCGACTTCGACAAAGCCGTGCGCGACCCCAGTCACCCAACTCGAATGTTACCCGCATACGAAAGCGGAGATCATCTCCACCCAAACGATGCCGGCTACATGGCTATGGCCAATGCAGTCGACCTGTCACTATTCAGTCAGGAAGAAGAAGGGGAGGAATAGCACGTTGCTCCTTAGTTTTTTGAGCATTTGAGGCGGACCGGACGGTTCGCCTCAGGGATTCGATCGCGCATGGGTCATCTGCCGCTAGTACAGAATCGCCTTATCGCACACGGACATCTGATGGTCTTTGCGTGTGCTCGACGATTTTGACTGGCAACCCGTTGCACTCCCATCCTTTCTTAAGTTCTTTCGGGCTGCGACCAGATCACGTGAATTTACAAACTGAGCATATAGCGTGAAGAAAGTACCATTTCGAGCTGGCCTGCCGATCACTCTCATTCCGAGACACAGACGCAACATTCTTGGATGGATCTCTCCGGGTTAATCGCGGATCAGTCCCTCCGCTTCCTAGGGATATGGCTCTTAGATGAACGAATAGGCGTTAGTTGGTCTGCGGCGCCGATCTCGATTGAGGACATCGTCACTGAGCGCTTGGGCCGAACCGCCGACATGGTTCGTTCTAGGTTGCGTTCGGCAGCGGCGTAATCTTTGTTGGCAACCGCGACAAATACAGCATCCAGGATGCTGAGTTGGGCGATACGCGCCGCAGCGTTTTCACCGGTTAGCGGCGATCCTTCGGCTGTCGAGCAAAGAAGAATGTCTGCTTCCTTAGTTAGCGGAGAGACCGCGTAATTTGTGACGGCGATCACCTTTGCTCCACTGTTCCGCGCGAGATGGGCAGCCTCTATCACCGCCGTTGTTTGCCCAGAGTGCGAGAAGGCGATGATGACGTCTCCCGGACGCAACAGAGATGCAGACATTAGCATCATGTGGGCGTCATCGTAAACCGTTGCCCGAACACCAATCCTGAGAAATTTATGCGCGACGTCGAGAGCAATTTGGGCAGAACCTCCCAGACCGTAAAAATCCCTTTGCCTTGCCCGGTACAAGAGGTCCGCAGCCCGCTCCACAGCTTCGGGATCAAGAATCGCGAGAGTCTCTTCGAGGGCCTTAGCCGCTGTCCGAAAGACCTTCTCGATAATGATTTTGGGAGTATCGGCCGGCGATAACTCTTGATGCATTTCCGAGATGGGTAAACGATTGTACTCCGCTATCGCTGCGCGAAAGTCTCGGAAGCCCTTAAAACCGATCTTTTTCGAGACCTTGACAATCATTGCCTCGGAAACTCCCGATTCGTCAGCGATTGATTTGATAGAGGTATTTTGATCAAGCGTCCGGCGGGCGAGCATTGTACTAACGACCTGAGCTTCCAGGGGATTCAAAGTGAGAAAGAGCGTGCGAATACGCGGTGCTACCGATTTCGCTTGAAGATCACCCATATTATTCATCTCTACCACGTTGCGCGGGCTCAACAAGAATCTGGAGTGTGACGCATTCGGTCAAGAGTGATCCAGGTTCGTTTCATTTGAAATCTGTCTTTCCGGTTTAGTGGATGGGCGTCTGCTAAATCCCTGCCTCTGTAACGCCCGAGCAACTGGCCAACTAAAGTAAATAAATGGCTGTACCAGCGGTCCAAGTGCACGGACCAAAGCATATTTTATGAAATATTACTTTACAAGAACTAATAAGTTTGTGAAGTATCGCCATCACGGACAACTCCGAATGCGTAACAAAAGGTTTTCGGATACGAGGCCTGCGTAACTTGCTTTGAACCCTAACCCCCCAGAAAAATCTCGCGGCTGATGCACCGGAATACCGTGCGACCTAGAGCGTCCACTTTTTATCCGTTCCCCAACTCCACGAATACTCCTATGACAAATGCGTTTTTGAGAACCCTTGCTACGGTCGCCCTCCTATCTCTGGCGCCAATCGGCAGTATTTCCGCTAGCGCTGCTGGCGAAGAAGTAGCCGTCGTCGTTAAAATTACGGGATCGCTGGATGGCTCGGCTCTGGCTTAGCAAGCGAGAGATCGGCACTTAAGCTGATTAAATCACGTTTCCGATGTCATCCTCTCCTCATGGTCTTCCGCCCTTCGACCTGCCCAGCTTGGCGGCGCGAGCGTGCCAAGATCTCTCAAGCGTTTTTGCGCGAATGGATCCTGCCGATCTGGAAAGACTTTGCACAGAGTTGGTGCGCGCGAACCGGACCGTTTGCTACGGCGTAGGGCGTGAAGGCCTCATGATGGAAGCCATCGCCATGCGACTAATGCACGCGGGTTTTAAATCTTACGTCGTGGGTGAAATGGTGACCCCGCCAGTGGGCCCAGGCGATGTCTTCCTTACAAGCGCTGGACCTGGGCATTTCTGCACGGTGGAGGCTCTCTTAAACGTTGCTCGAAAGGCGGGTGGCCGAACAGTGGTTATTACAGCCCAGCCCACGCGGGCAGCGCAGATGCCCGTTGATGCGTTAATTCACTTACCCGCGCAAACGATGGCAGACGTGACCGCCGGTCTAAGTGTGCTAACGATGGGCACCCCATATGAGGCTTCGCTCCTGTTGTTGGGCGATCTGCTGATTTTGCGCCTTCTTGAGCTTACGCGCCAAAAGCCAGAAGATATGTATACCAGGTATACTAACATGAAGTGAAATCTTTTTCTGACCCTGTCGTAACAATACCAAACATCATTACCTAACAGCTAGCCAAAGCAAAAGATTAATCCCCCACTATGAGACGCCATGTTCTATTAGCCAGTGTTCTGACAGCACCCTTTCTGTTAGCAACCACCATAACGCGTGCCGAAGAGCCGTGTTCTACTTATCCAACCGGAACAGCTGACAAAATACAGTCGACAGATCTGGAAAAGAGTTTTGGACCAGTACCAAGTCCGAAGAAGCAGCTCCGATTTGCCTATATAACAAAGACCTTAATTAATGAGTTTTGGCAGGATGTTGCCGCGGGTGTTAAGAGTGAGGCGGCCAAGTACAATATCCGAGTCGATGTCCAGGCCGCTAAAGACGAATCTTCGCTTGTTGAACAACTTAACTTAACGCAGACCGTTTTATCCCAGAAGCCCGACGCCCTGTTGCTTTCACCGCAGTCCGATTCAAACCTAGCTCCAGCGATCGAAGCAGCTAAGAAACTTAATATTCCTACCATCATCATCGATGATGCGCGAACCGAAGGGGCCAGCACTTACGTCGGCACTGATCAGGTCGCGATCGGCGCCAAGGCGGCCGAATATCTGCAGCAACAATATCCAACCGGTGGAAAAATTGCCCAAATAGAGGGGCAAGCGGGTTCTCCCAACGCGCGCAAGCGGATTCAGGGCTTCACCGAAACCGTCAAGAAATACAACAACCTAAATTTGGTGGCGAGCCAACCGGGTAATTGGGACCGAATGACCGCCCTGAATGCCACCTCCAATATCCTACGGCAGCATCCTGATCTCGTGGGAATTTACGCCAATAACGACGGCATGGCATTAGGCGTCATCGAGGCGATCAAGAATTCGGACAAACTAAAACAGGTCGCGGTGGTTGGTACCGATGGCATCCGAGAAGCAAAGCGATCCGTTGGCGATAGCGAAATGCGCGCGACGGTAGCCGAATTCCCTTATGACGAAGGCGTACTTGGGGTACAAGTAGCTTTGCGGCTTTTAAGCTGTCAGCCAATCCCGCCTTGGGTCGTGTCACCCCAAGCGGTCATTACCGCCGACAACGTCAAGGATTTCCCCAATCCGCCGAACTTCCAAAAGTAGAATCATGATGGATTCATGGGGAGAAGAATGCAGACCCCAAGCGTCGATTCCTCTTTGAAGACCCTTCTTCAGCTTCGGGGTGTCGCCAAAGCATTTGCAGGGGTGCAAGCGTTGAATGGCGTAGATTTTGACCTCAGAGCAGGAGAGGTCCACGCCCTGATGGGCGAAAACGGGGCAGGCAAATCTACGTTGATGAAGATTCTCTTTGGCGTGCTGCGGCCCGATTCAGGCTCGTTCGTGATCGACGGTCATGGCGAAGTCTCCATCGATGATCCGCGGCACGCTCTGGCACTTGGCGTTGGCCTGGTTAGCCAAGAACCAAGCCTGGTTCCCCAGCTCGACGTTGCCCAGAACATCTTTCTCGGACAAACCGAAGCGTTGGGAATCGTTCAGCGGAGCGAGTTTCAGGCGAAAGCACGCGAGATTCTCAAACCCTTGGCACCACGGCTTCCCGTCACAGCTCGTGTTTCTTCCCTCGGCATGGCCGAGTTGCAAGTAGTCGAAATAGCACGAACGCTGGCGGGCGGCGGCAAAATCATCGCCTTCGACGAACCGACTTCCAGCTTGACGCCTGCGGAGCGAGACGGCCTGTTTGCACTCATTCGGCAACTGAAGAGCGATGGGAAGGGGATCATTTACATTTCCCACCGGGTCCCGGAAGTCTATGCGATCAGCGATCGGGTTACCGTGCTCCGAGATGGTCGGGTGGTAGCTAGCCGAGCGACTAACGAGGTAAGCCCGAGCGAACTGATTAACTTGATCGCCGGACGGCGGCTAGCAGACGAGTTGCAGCACCCGGTGAAAAAGAGCGTGCGCCCGAGCGCTACAGAAGCGCTGAGGCTCCAAGGCATTTCTGTTGCCGGGAAATTGCACGGCATCGACTTGACCGTGCGCAGCGGCGAAATCTTTGGCCTTGCCGGGTTAGTCGGTTCCGGAAGGACGGAGCTCGTCCGATGCATTTTTGGCGCCGATCGCAAGGATACGGGTAGGATCTACGTGAAGGGAAAATCGATCGAGATCCGGCAACCTTCCGACGCGATGTCCGCCGGAATCGCCCTGATTCCGGAAGACCGCCGCAAACAGGCGCTCGTGCCTGTCATGGACGTGGAACGAAATTTTGGCTTGGCCAATTATCGGCGTTATGCGCCGTATGGATTATTACGGCTCAAACAACGACGTCAGGAAGCTGAACGCTACATTGAGGAAATGGCGATTCGCCCGCGGCGCGCGGGCGTGCGGATGCGCAACCTTTCCGGCGGCAATCAACAGAAAGTAATTATCGCCCGTTGGCTTCAGTCAGGTGCGAGGATTTTTCTCTTCGATGAGCCGACCCGAGGCATCGACGTCGGCGCCAAATTCGAAATCCACCAACTCATGCGCCGCTTGGCAGAGGAAGGCTGCGCCCTCTTGGTAGTCTCGTCTGAACTACCTGAGATCTTGGCCCTTTGCGATCGGGTGGGGGTGATGCGGGAGGGTCGTTTAGTCCACATGATCGACGACTGTTCCGGGTTAACGGAAGATTTACTTATGAAATACGCCAGCGGCGAGGTTTCCGTTGTATGACAAACGATCGGATCCCGCCGCTTACGGCGCCCACTCAGGCGTCGGTCTCAACTCAGCGAGAAAAAGTCAGCCTGGAATTGGTTAGACGCGCCAGTGTTGTCGTTGGGGTTGGACTGCTTTTCATTACTTTCTCCATCCTCACCAGCAGTTTCTATCAGCCGGCCAATCTTCTCGACATCCTGCTGCAATCCTCGATCAACGCCATGATTGCTGTTGGCATGACGCTGGTCGTGATGACTCGCGGCATCGACCTTTCGGTCGGGTCGGTAGTGGGTCTCACAAGCATGATCACCGCCAGTTTCCTGCACCAGAATCTCTTCCTTGGGATAGCGGCCGGGATTTTGTTAGGCGTGGTTTGCGGTTTGGTTAACGGCATCCTGATCGCCAAGCTCAAGCTGCCTGACTTTATCGTGACGCTCGGCATGCTCAGCATCTACCGCGGTGCGGCCCTGATCTACACGGACGGCAAACCAATTTATGGCATCGATAAAACGTTTCGAGCCATCTTCGCCGGTGAACTGGTTGGCATTCCCACACCAGTGATCCTTGCCCTGGCAATCGCGTTTCTGGCCTTCATGCTCGTGCGGTACACGGCTCTCGGAGAGCAGATCATCGCCGTTGGCGGTAATGAAGAAGCAGCCAGGCTTTCCGGGATCAACATCGATGGGGTAAAGATTTCCGTTTATGCCATTTCCGGGCTGCTTGCCAGCCTTGCCGGTTTCGTCTTGATTGGGCGGATCGGCGCAGCTGAACCGATTGGCGGCACCGGCTTCGAGTTGCAGGCGATCGGCGCGGCTGTGATCGGTGGCGCGAGCTTGTTCGGCGGAGAGGGGAACCCTTTGGGGTCGCTCATCGGCGCTTTGACCCTGGGTGCGATGCAGAACGGCTTGACGTTGATAAACGTCCCGTCGTTCTGGCAGTACGTGGCGACCGGCGCGGTCGTGATCCTGGCTGTGTTTGTCGACCAGGCCACTCGAAAACGACAATGAGAGGCGAGGAATCAGGCATGCCAGGCGCAGAACCGATAATTGATCCACACCATCATCTTTGGGATCTACAGCGAAACAAGTATCCTTGGCTGCAGGAGCGCCCTCTCTCGCCACGTCTGGAAGGCGACATTGAGCCTATCGCCAAGGATTATCTGATTGGGGATTATCAAGCGGATATCCGCAACCAGAACGTTGTTAAATCGGTGCATGTCGAATCCGGCTGGGATCCATCAGATCCAGTTGGCGAAACAGAGTGGTTACAACAGCTTTCCGATAAACACGGTTATCCCCACGGAATCGTAGCCCGTGCGGCTTTAGACGCGCCCGATGTCGAACAGATCTTGGAAAACCACGCACGTTACAAAAATATTCGGGGCATTCGACACATCGTTAATTGGCATCGTGACCCGGTCAAAACCTATGTGGACCGCCCTGATCTCATCAGCACCAAAGCATGGCGGCGTGGTTTCAGCCTTCTTCGACGTTTTGGGTTTTCCTTCGACCTCCAGCTTTACCCGTCTCAGATGAGCGATGCTGCCGAACTAGCGCATTCCTACCCTGACATCCTGATCATTCTCAATCACTCCGGAATGCCAGTTGATCGGGACAATGAAGGAATTCGCATCTGGCGAAGCGGAATGCGAGAACTAGCCGCTGCTAGCAATGTCGTTGTCAAGATCTCAGGGGTAGGCGCCGTCGACTGGAATTGGACAGTTGATACCATTCGTCCTTTCGTCCTGCAAACGATCGAGATCTTCGGCGTCGACCGATGCATGTTCGCCAGCAACTTCCCCGTAGATAAGTTATATAGCGACTTCGATAGACTTTACGCGTCTTTTCACGAGATCACAAAACACTTTAACCGGTACGAGCGGTTGGCGCTGTTTCACGATAACGCGGCGCGCTATTACCGTCTCTGAGAAGTCTGATCTTGTTGATACCTAGTAACACACAATACCTGCCTAGAGACCATAACATTTTTACCCTATGAACTATGCGGCCAGACTAAACTCGTTTGCGGCGCGACCCGAACTTTGCTGGGGAGCGGTTAGGTACAAGCCGAGCACGCTGGAGTTAATTGAGCGGGCGAGTCAAGTCCGTGGACTCTCGGCCATCGATTTGAATTTCCCGGATCATTTTACTGATGTCGGACCTCAACAAATCGCTTCCTTTGCTGGCGATCGGGGTTTGAGGATCAACGGAATTGCCATGCGTTATTACACCGATCATGGGTTCAAACTCGGGGCTTTCACCAATCCTGATCCACGTGTGCGCAGAGAAGCTATTGATTTGACCAAGAGAGGACTTGACCTTCTTGGGGAAACCGAGGGGAATCTACTTACGGTGTGGCTGGGGCAGGATGGTTGGGATTATCCTTTCCAGGTTGATTACGAGGGCCTCTGGGAATTGGAAATAGAAGCTATTCGAGAGGTTGCTGAATACAATCCGCGCGTAATGGTGAGCATTGAATATAAGCCAAGCGAGCCGCGCGCTTTTAGCCTGTTGGCTAACCTCGCGATGACGCTGCTCGCTATCAGAAAAGCCGGTCGCCCAAACCTCGGGGTCACTCTAGATTTTGCTCACGTTCTTTATGCCGGTGAACAACCAGCGTGTGCGGCCGCGTTGATTCAGCGCGAGAGCCGGCTATTAGGTATTCATCTAAACGATGGATATGGCCGTCGCGATGATGGATTGATGGTTGGTAGCGTCAGCCTAGCACAGACACTGGAGCTACTGTTTCAGGTCATCCAAAAGGGATTCGATGGGGTTATTTATTTTGACACCTTCCCCGATCTAAGTGGCTTGGATCCGGTGCATGAATGCCAGAACAACATCGCCATGGTGGACACCCTCCGCGAAGTGGTTCGCCGATTAGTGGAACGACCGGACTTGCTTGAAGCAATCAGCCGCCACGATGCGGTTGTCAGTCAGGATCTCGTTCGACGAGCCATCTTTGGCACTCTAGGAGCAGCTAACGAACCTTTTAGAGAGACCACTTTGGCCCAATCCAAGTTAGGAACCTGATGCAAATATTTCATTTGATTAGCGCGATTAACACACAGTTAACGCTTAAGTCAGAGAGGACACGATTATGTTGTTGCAAGAGCAAGTAGTCGTCATCTCCGGTGCGGCGACTAAAAGAGGTATTGGATTAGCAACAGCTCACCTTTTCGCGGAACACGGGGCGACAGTGGCTATTCTAGATCTAGCGGGGGCTGATCCGGCACAAATAGCACCAACCATTGGAGAGACACATCGAGGTTATGTTTGTGATGTAACCAAGAAAGATCAATGCGAACGCGTAGCTCGAGAGATCATCGAAGATCTCGGGGCAGTGGACGTCTTGATAAACAATGCGGGAATTACCCAGCCCATTCGCATCATGGATATTCAGCCTCATAATTACGATGCGGTTTTGGATGTCAGCCTCAGGGGAATGTTATATCTTTCTCAGGCCTTCATTCCACACATGATTAGCCGTGGAAAAGGATCAATCGCTTCAACCTCGTCTGTTTCAGCATTGACGGGCGGAGGGTTCTTTGGCGGTCCGCATTACTCCGCGGCGAAAGCTGGAATGCTCGGCCTGACTAAGGACATGGCTCGCGAGCTTGCGCCGAAAGGCATCCGAGTAAACGCAGTCGCGCCGGGCATGGTGGACACTGACATCCGAGGCGACAAAATGAGCCAAGAAATATTTGACAAAATCCTTGGCACGATCCCAATGGGACGCATCGCGAGCCCGCGGGAGATCGCGAGCGTTTTTCTCTTCCTGGCATCGGACCTTTCCTCGTTTGTGACGGGGGCGACGATCGACGTAAACGGCGGGATGTTTATCCATTGATCAAACAAGCGCTCATGCTGGAGTTAATAGACCTTGTTGCATATCGTTTGGTGTCAGCGAATCCCCGTTTAAACTTGGTAAGGCGAGACGGCCAACACCAAGAAAACCGTAAAGAAACGAATTCAGGCGCGAGTCGTTCTCCGGGTTAACCAGCTCAGGGGTCGATGCAAACGTATGACCACCAAAATCGACCTTCATAGTAACACGTTGTGGCTCGCCGCAGACGAGCTTAAGGCGACTCAGTCCGAAGCAGAAGTCGCGGTGGTCGGAAGCCTTCACTTAGACATCCTGGTAAATGCCCCGGACCGACCAAAGAAGGACGAAACGCTGCCCGGAACTGCCTGGAGAAATAAGGCTGGCGGCAAGGGCGGCAATCAAGCCGTTGCCGCTTCTCAATTCGGAGCCCGAACGGCGATGATCGGCCGGGTGGGCAGCGATGATTTTGGCGAACGGCTTTTGGCTCATCTGAGCGGCCATGGCGTTGATATAAGCCACGTTCGTCTTGATCATGAATCGGATTCCGGGATGAGCGTGGCGATTATCGATAAGGATGGCGACTATGGAGCAGTCATTGTTTCGGGAGCGAACCTGCGCATCAGTGCCGCAGATGTAGAGGATGCTGAGGAAGTTTTCAAAAAGGCTAAAGTGCTTGTACTTCAGAATGAAATTTCTAACGCGACAAATGTTGCCGCAGCTGAGCTGGCAAAGCGGCATCATACGTACGTTATCTTAAACGCGGCCCCTGCTCGGCCGATGGAGAGCGTGTTGTCCAAAAACATAGATCTTCTCGTCGTCAATGCTCTGGAAGCGGAGATGCTTAGCGGTATTCCAGTCACAGATTCGTTGACTGCTGGCGCTGCTGCCGAAACGCTGCGCGAAACCGCAGCACAGGTTGTAGTCACCGCTGGTGCTTCTGGTCTAGCGATCGCTACGCACCAAGGGGATTCCATTCTTGAGGCTGCTTATCCCGTCCAGCCAATTGATACGCATGGAGCCGGCGACACATTCATTGGTGCGCTAGCCGCCCGCCTCGCTGTAGGGACGCCACTCTTGGAAGCCGCTCGTTTTGCAAATGCCGCCGCTGCGCTTTTTGTGAGCGCGCATCCTGACGATAGAGGAAATCTAACCCCTACATTAGTCGCGCAGTTTGTCGCCAACTACCACTCTGGCTCTACTATTCATACTGAGCAAGGGGCCTAAACGGTGGGTAACAATCCAGATCTTCTCGAGAGAAAAGAACGTCGTCGTAGCTGGGTTGTAGGTTCGATTCCTCCACGGTGCAAATCTTTGATCGCAAACCTTACAAGACCAAGAGAAAATGGTCCTCGATTCATTAGCAACCCAGGAGGGTCCAAACGGTTTGCAGCCCTCTCTCTGACCCTCCTGGTTCATTTTATGTCTCTGATTCGATTATGATTGCCGCCTGGCATTATCCGCTGCCGTTGCCAGCTGCATGGCGAATTTAAAGAAGTCCACTGATTGGCCGGCGAAGAGCAGGTCGTCCGTGAAGGACTTGACGGTGGCCACTGCACCTCCCAGTTGGGTGGAGGTAGGGCGGATCACCGAACAGGGAGGCAGGTCGGTTCGAATGAAGTCACATGGTTCCGGCTGGATCTTGTTGGTCTGGGTCAGCTCCAGCGCCGCCGCGGGGGTAACGGCATTGAGATTCGGGAACGTTAACCCAGGATTTTCGGGGTCGGTCAAACCAGCCAAAGTTCCAGACACCGCATTACCCGCTTTGTCATGCCAAAGCGAAAAGTGGTCGATCTCGACTCCGCCAATACTCAGCAAGATTCGCAAAACTTCCTCACTGGTTGCCTTGAGTGCGAGCGTAGGATAAAGGCTCGAGCCACCCTGCTCAATGAACGCGAAGTGAAATCCGGCAGTGTTAGCGATCGCTTGCATGCGGCGGGCGGTCGTTGTTGTTGGGGGGTTCGGTTGGGCCATGCCGGGAGGCGTATCCGTATCGTTTAAGGGAATACCCGGCTCATTCAAAATGTTAAATGGGCCCTTGAGGGAAGCTCCCAAATCGGGATTGTCGTCGCTACGGTATCGCGTATACCAACTGAGATCTACATTGAGCCGCAGAAGGTTTGTCAGTCGTTTGTGGATTTTGTTTGGATCGACCCCTGTGGCGGTACTGCCTGTTAAATTACGAAATGAATCAAGGTTGACCGGCTCTGCTCCCTTAGAAATTAAGTAGGCGTTCAGGAAGGCTGCGTGGCTTAATTCATCATCAGTATTGTCGCTAATATACTGGGGCATGTCGCCATCGAGATTTTGGAGCGCAAGTATGTAGGCCGGATTTCCGGTGTTCGGTGCGCCGTCGTTGGGTTTGGTGGCTCCGCCCAGCTCATTGTACTGTGTCCATAGATCGCTCTCCACGATTTCCGCCCAGGCGGCGAATCTGAGAAGATCTGCATCTCCTTTGGTAAGTTTTCCACTGCTCTGCTCCTGCGCTCTGGCTTGACGCATAAATATTGCACTGGCTGGCAGCAACGTTGCGCCGACAACGCCGAGGCCTTTGAGAAATGAGCGTCGCCCGACGGTGACATGATTGCGAGGTTCAGGCGGCCTTGACAGTTCTTGAAAAGGAAGGTGTTTCTCAGCTGACAAGTTAAGAGAGGGGTTTTCTTCTTTATTCATATTCTACGTTACGAGTTAGTTTTGTTAGGGTGAGCTCGTTCTATGAAATAACGAATTCGCCGTTATTGGTATAAACCGGGCGACCAACTAATTTATTCCTCGCAACTAACAAATACTGTTAGAAATGGAATTAGTTGCTCTCGTGCTGGACGCAAAGAGGCACGAACTGATCTTCGTAGTCACAATGTCGCCAAGTGTTCTTTCGGAAACAGAAGCCGAGTGGTTCCGCCTTCTTCAGTGGAGATCTGCTGTAGCGCGATCTCTTTCCCGAATTCCAGACTCAGCTAAGCAAGCCGCGGTACAACCGACTCCCCAACAATCACCGGTCCTCAAGAGTGTTCTTCTTGCTGAATTTTGACGAGTTCGAGAAGTGCACCGGGCGCAGCGTCGGATACAGCCCAACAATCGAAACCGTTCGCATTCCAATAGACAAGATTGTAGCCCTGATAGTCGAATGATTTTTGTTGCGAGGCCGCCTCAGGATTTCGTTCGCGGCAGATGAACATGCTCACGTAGCGGTTCTTAAAGCGATAGACAAGAACCGCAACGTTGTTGCCTCTCACATAGTCAAGGCGGCCGCCGACCAACTTAAACCCTTGATCGGCAAAGTCGCGCACGGGTGGCGAGAAATTTATTTTACCGGCAAACCAAGGCTTTACGGTATGCTGGTCACTTGATTCGACATCCAGAAGATGCGTACCGATAAGCGACCGAATGTGATCTGATGCGACTTCTGCCACCAATGATGGCGTCTCGGTAGGAAGCAACCGCCCAATGTTCGCGTACAAGAACACTCCGAATACCGCGGCCGCAGCAACCGCGGCTGGAATCCAAGCGGCAGCCGGAAACGAAAGGATCTTTCTGGTCGGCCGAGACGAGAGTGCTAGTTTCTTGCGAATTTGGTCGGCGAAATCGTCGGGGGCTGCGTAGCGTAAATCCGGATCTGCAAGTCGACTGCGGAGCGCTACTCTCAGCTCATAGTGGGAACGGCAGCTGGCACAGATGCGAAGGTGCTGTTCGATCGCAACGGTTTTCGTCAGATCAAGCTCATTGTCGAAGTAGGCATCGAGCAAGGTCAGTATCTCTTGGCAATTCATTCGTTCGCTCCTTCATCTTGGAGCAGGACGGCTAGTTGCCGCCTCGCCCGGGAGAGCCGCGACATCACCGTACCAACCGGCACGCCCGCTATGTCAGAGATCTCCTTGTAGGAAAATCCATCGAATTCTCGGAGAATAATCACGGTCTTGAATTCCAAAGGTAGAGCCTCAATCGCCTCCTGAATTCGCAATTTGGTTGAACTCTGCATTGCCAAAGCATTTGGGCTGGGTTTCGAGTCAGGAACTTCGGCAACCATCTCTTCATCGAGCGAGATGATACTGTGCTGCGACTCTCTGGCCCGTAAAGCGTCATAACAAACATTACGAACAATCCGAAGTAGCCAGGCACGGCCACAGTCGCCGTGAAACGACTCAAAATAGCGAAAGGCCTTCAAGTAAGCGTCTTGAACAGCATCGCAGGCATCGGGTTCGTTTTTCATCATCCAGCGGGCCAGGTTGTATGCTTCCGGCATGATAGGCAGCATTTGATTTTCAAAGCGTATGCGGCGGCCTTGCTCATTCATCGCGTGCTGATCGGAATCCACAGCAACGATGATTTTATCGCCTGTCGCCTCACTCTCCGCGACCGCGCATCCACGGCAGTTCTTTTCTTTGTCGACCGCATAACCGCACGATGTCGCATAATCGGAAAGCAAGACCACAACTAGAAATACCTGGTTTCAGAAAATCTTATTCCCCGGAAACCGGTAGGGACGCGCTCCCGACTTCGCAAAGCCTACGTCGCGGCTGAATCCAAGATCATGCCTACCTGAAGGTTGGAGGGGGCGTGGTAATCCGGCGGCTGCCCATAGGCGTCAACATAAGAATGGTTTGCCTGCTCCATCGCCGGGAGGGCGCGCGTCCCCGCGCGCCGAGAAAACGATCTCTAACCTGGGGGAGGCAATTGAACCCTTGGTATACAAACGCGCTTGGGTCCGGCCACAACGGATCGCGGGGACGCGATCCCTCCCCGCGTTGGGTCACGCGGCCGCGGCGGCTGCCGGACGGAGGCAGCCCGCGCGTCCGCGTACGTTTCACCACGTCGTTCTGACTCAGGCGCTATCTGTCTCAAAGGACGATCGCGGGAATATATCCAACGACCGGCGGGTAGTTAACTATGGAGCTATTGAATGCAATTGAACCAACACATAGAAAAAATGGACCGTCCGCGGAGCGGCGCTAAGATACTTAATGACCGTTGTTCCGGCTTCTTCTTCAACGACATGGGGCGAGCGGCGCTGTTAGCAGTGGCTTTCGGTGTAGCGGTCGTGCTGGCGACAGGTTGCTCCTCAACGGGCGGAGGTGTTAAGGCAGAACTGATAGCTCCGGTTACAAACGCCCCTCAGGATTCGGTTCCTGAGGACGACGGTTTCTACCACCCACCGCGGAGTCCCGGATTTAACGACTTAACTGGGAGTTAAGAAGTCTAATAGCAAGATGATCGCGAACCCAAGAAGCCTCTATTTTATGCAGTCATTTCCATTGTTCATCGTGGAGTCGCGGACGGCGAAGAGAAGACTCCTTAAAACGTTCGAATTGCCAGATGATTGCGGATCTCGACTGGAACGCAACGGCGTAGTTCAGGGTTGCGAAGAGCGACCTATCTCGCTGCCTAGACGGCTGCGGTGCTCTCAGATTCGAACTAGCGTTACCAGAATGGCTAACATGGCAAAGTCCGTTTGGAGGCGGACGTTCAGGCTCCGTCCATTAAGTTAGCGGCTGCAATTATCACTCCATAACGCGAATGGGCTGTCCATCTAACCATGCAAGTATGTTTTCCACGGTGTCACCGTAAAAGGTTTCGTAGATGCCTTTGGTCACATAACCTATGTGCGGCGTCGTGATCGCGTTATCGATTGACCTGAAAGGATGGTCGAGCGGCAGCGGTTCAATGTTATACACGTCCACAGCGGCGCCTGCGATCATACGGTTCTTTAATGCGGTAACCAGCGCGCCTTCGGTGATCAACGGTGCCCGGGACGTGTTGATCAGGTAGGAGGTCGGTTTCATCAGCTCGAGCTCGGCTGCACCAATGATACCAATCGTTCTTTGGCTCAGAACAAGATGAATCGTCACAATATCTGCCTCTCGGAACAACGCTTCCTTGGCAACTAGGCGGGCACCATGTTCTTCGGCCTTTTCGCGTGTCAGATTCTGGCTCCATGCAATCACGCTCATCCCGAACGCATGAGCGACTTTCGCGACCCCCGAACCGATATTGCCGAGCCCGACGAGCCCGAGCGTCTTGCCGTGCAGACCATCGCCTACCGACAATTGCCAGCCGCCGCTTCGCACGGAAGCGTGTTCAGCGGGAAGATTGCGCACGAGAGCGTGGATCAGTGCCCAAGTCAGTTCCACCGTGGCGGTCGAGGAGTACCCGGTGCCGCATACTGTGATGCCGTGGTCTTTCGCCGCGGCAACATCGATCGATGCGTTCCTCGACGCGTTGGAAGCGATCAGTTTGAGATTCGGGAGTTGTTCGATGATTGAGCGTGGTAATGGTGTGCGTTCCCGCATGACGCTGACCACCTCGAAGGGTTTCAGGCGCTCGACGAGCGCGGCAGGATCAGAAACATGATCGTTGAACACGGTAATTTGCGACCTGCCCTGGAGGCGGGACCAATCGGCAAGCTTCAACGCCACGTTTTGGTAATCGTCCAGAATCGCGATGTTGACGGTTTTCGTTTTCATAATTTTTTCTCAACGAGGAGTCAGTTACGGCTGGTCAGTTGAACGCCTTTGGTTTGCTTGAGCAGGAAGACCATAACCGCGCTAATTAGTAGGACTCTGTTTGGGAATATAATCTAGAGTCGAGTAATCTCCGCAACCATCCTTAATCTGTAACCACACTCCCGCTGGGATGGTCGCGCAGGAGGCAACCTGCTCAGGCGACACTGCCTGACGTTCGCGAAGGAAGCAATGACGCTGGAGAGTCCGTCATCTTCTCCTCAAGAAAATCGGGCCGGAGAGCGCTTCGAAGACTCGTCATATTTCTCACGTTTTGGGCGACGAAAGGTCGAGACAAGCCCGGTGGAGTTTAGAAACCGGATTCGCGAAAAGTACCAGAAGTTCATGCGATAGTCCCAGGTTTGGTATTTGGCTCCTTACTTCGATTGAGGAACCTTATCGCCCAGACAGGGAGGGCGGCAGCACGAGCTAGTTGACGCTGCCGCGTATTGTTCCTGAGCCGGAGGATCAGGCTACTAAATCCAGTCACGGATGGCCACCAACGGCTTTATGAAAAAAAGGACAACAAACGAAAAGTGGGGAAGAGAGATGTCCATGACGAACATCGTTTTGATTGCAGGTGTCCACGGGGTGAGCGGCCGCGCCGCCGCCGAGCATTGGAACTCTTTCCCCGGCACGCGGGTCTACGGATTGTCGCGGCGCTCCGCGCCTTTGCCGGCGGGCGTGGAAGTCGTCAACGCGGACCTGCTTGACCGGGACGATCTGCAAGGGAAGCTCGAAAACATCAGCGGGATCACCCATATCGTGTTCGGCGCTTATATCGAAAAGCCGACTGCGGCCGAAAGAAGTGAGGCCAACGTGGCCATCCTGAAGAACCTGCTCGACGTTGTTGAAAAGACTTCTCCCTCCCTGCAACACGTCACATTCTACCAGGGCGGAAAGGCCTATGGCGCTGACCTGGGCCCCTTTAAGACGCCCGCCCGCGAAGACGACCCACGTCTCATGCCGCCGAACTTCTACTATGACCAAGAGGACTTTCTCCGTGAGCGCCAGCAGGGAAAGGTGTGGCATTGGACCGCGCTGCGCCCGGAAGCGACAACCGGCTTTGGCCTCGGCAACCCGATGAATCTCGGAATGTCGATTGCCGTCTACGCCGCCATCTCAAAGGAACTCGGCCTCCCACTGAGGTTTCCGGGCACCGAGAAGACCTATGGGATTTTATATCAAATCACGTCGGCAGAAATTCTCGCGAAGGCGACCACGTGGGCCGGCCAATCCGAGTCGGCCAGGAACGAGATTTTCAACATCACTAACGGCGACTATTTCCGTTGGAAATACCTTTGGCCGCGCATCGCCGCGATGTTCGATATGCCGGCGGCCGATCCCGTCCCGACGCCTCTTTCCGTTTATATGGCCGACAAGAAGCCCGTGTGGGAGGCTATTGTCCGCAAGCATGGGTTGCAGCCTCTACCCTACGAACAAGTTTCGTCGTGGCCCTTCGCTGACGCCATTCTCCGTCTCATGGAATATGACAACATCACCAGCACGATCAAGGCTCGGCGGGCCGGATTTCATGACTGCATCGATACCGAGGAAATGTTTTTGGAGTTTTTCGACGATCTTCGCCGGATGCAGGTGATCCCGTGAAGAAATAATTTTGCTGTTATTAGCAAAAAACCCGCCCATCATGAACAAAACCGTACTCGTTACGGGTTCTAGTCAAGGCATCGGATTTGCTATCGCCGAATCCTATCAAATCTTACCAAAGTTACTATCTATGAAACACGGAAGTGCGGAGAGTTTCGGTAAAACAATGGCTTCTCCATTCTCTGGAGCCCTGAACCATTCGGAAGATTCCAATTTAGCCGATCGATTGAATCGAGTGATCCGTCGAGCCTTGTCCGAAAATCGTATTGTGGGAACAGCTATTCTCGTCGCTCGGAACGGAAACGTCGTTTTTACTCGAGCAGCCGGTTTCGCTGACCGGGAGAGGGAACAGGCGGTGCACCAAGACACAATCTTTCGGCTTGCTTCCATGACCAAGCCGATCGTTTCCGCCGCGACCCTGGCATTGGTTGAGCGGGGCACAATGCGTCTGGATGATCCGGTCACGCGATGGCTTCCTGATTTTCGGCCCGCGTTGGCCGACGGCAACCGGCCGACAATCACGGTGCGTCACTTACTCACTCATACCGCTGGGCTCACCTATGGATTCAAGGAGCCGGCGGATAGCCCCTATCATCGCGCGCATGTGTCGGACGGATTAGAACAACCTGGGCTTTCGATCGATGAAAATCTGCGGCGATTGGCCTCTGTGTCCCTCCTCTATCCTCCAGGAACCATTTGGAATTACTCACTTGCGATCGATGTCCTCGGCGAAGCGGTTGCGCGCGCTGGCAACGCGTCGCTGCCGACGGTGATCGAGCAGTTAGTCACTGGTCCATTAGGAATGAAGGACACCGCATTCTCGGTTTCTGATGCCACGCGACTCGCCACCCCCTATGCTGACGCCGATCCGCAACCAGTGCGAATGAATGATCCGCATGTGGTGCATCGCGAGGATGAGGTGATCACCTTCTCACCCTCGCGTGCGTTTGATCCGGATTCGTATCCATCCGGTGGTGCGGGAATGCTCGGAACGGCCCAGGATTATCTGATTTTCTTGGAGGCGTTACGCACGCGGAATAATTCAATCCTCAAGCCGGAAAGCGTCGAACTGATGACAAAAAACGCCATTCCTAACATACCTACGGACTCGTTGGACCCCGGTTGGACTTTTGGCTTTGGCTTTGGCGTTCTGGAAGATCCGATCCCAACCGGCTCACCAATGAATCCCGGCGCCTTTCGTTGGGGCGGCGTCTACGGAAATGACTTTTGGGTTGACCCAATGGCGGGCATTTCGGTTGTCGCTCTGACCAACACGGCAGTAGAGGGGAATACCGGTGATTTTCCCGATTCCATTGCGCGCGCAGTATACGGCCGATGATCGGAAGCAGAGACAGATTCTCGGACTTGTTTCTAACGGATCTTCGAGGTTGCGGCGATTCGGGCCCCGTGTGAACTTCCCCGGTTCATCTGCGGCAAGCGCGATCGGCAGCGCCTCCCCAGCTTGCGCCGATGATAATATCAATCATAATTGAACTCTGCGGGATTGGTCACGCAGCCGTTTGTCGTTCGCGAAAGCGCGTGGCAATCAGCTAAAGTCCGAGCGTTGGCCATTCTATCGCCTCCCGGGAGGATCTGCGATGGATAAAATTCAGCGGGCTTGGGAAAGGTTCATAACGAACGGCACCGGATCGAATGCTGTACGGGGAGTCGTCGCCGCTTCGTGGGAACGTTCTCAAGCGTACCATATACCTATCGAACGGGACGGGGCGCCACTGGCGCCCGAGGAGGAAGCGGCTCGGCTTCGTTCTGAGCATTCAGCATTAATTACGGCAGCTCGACCGCCCCTGGAGCAGGCGCGATTCCTCCTCGCCGAAGCGAATTCTATCGTTATCCTCACCGATCCATCTGGAGTCATTATCGAGACTGCGGGGGATCCACGAACTACAGATGTCGGCCGCACCATACACCTCGAGCAGGGTGGACACTGGGCCGAGGCAGACATCGGGACCAACGCGATCGGAACCGCCATCGCAGCATTGCAACCGACCCAGATCCATGGTGTCGAGCATTTCTGCAGCGAAGTCCAGCGATGGACGTGTGCAGCCACTCCGATCTGGCACCCCATTTACGGCGAGTTCCTTGGGGTTCTCGATATCTCCGGTTCAGCCAAAACCTTTAACCCGCAGAGCCTGGCATTTGCGGTCGCAGTCGGACGGCAGATAGAGGGGATGCTCGCTCAGCCGATCAAGGAGGACCATGAACGGTTGCTGCGTTATTTCGTTACCAAACGTTCAGATTGGCTGACGGAAGATATCGTGGCGATCGACCGCCATGGAATGATTGTGTATGCCACCAGCGCTGGGCAGCAAGTTGTAGAAAGACGGAATCGGGGCTTGATCCGTGACGGGCACATTTCTGGCCTTAATAAGGTCCCCTTTGCGGCTTGGCCTGCTCGGTTGAGCCAGCTGGTACCGAACGCCAGTACCGAGCTAGTCTTCGACCATGGCCACGAAACTGGAGCGATCCTGGTCTTGCACAGACTCAGACACAAATCTGTTCCGACGATCACGCCGGAGGAAATGCAAGCGGCACTTGCCCGCGAGCGAGAGATGTTCATGCAGCAGCGCACGATCGAGCTGGCGAGGGCGAACGAAGCACTGCGTGGATGCCTGGATGCTCTTGCCGCAGTGCCAAACCTGGATGAGTTCCTCGGGCAAGTGATGGCCGCCATCACGCGGGAGCTTGGCGGAACGTCGTCCATTTTGCGATTGCGGAACTTTGAAAAGAACTGTTTGGCTGTGGATCTTGTTTTTCAAGACGGTCGCGTGATGACTCCAGCAGAGGCGAAATATCCGGAATGGTTCCAGTGTAATCCGCTTGATGAGCGACAGATTAAGCTGCTGAAACAACAAACCGTTGTGGAGCACCTTCTCGACGATATTGCATCGATTCCTGCTGCCCGTCGGTCCTATCTGCTTGGGCTCGGCGTAAAGACAGTGCTAACCATTCCTTTAAACTTAGGTACGGAGTTGATCGGCAGCCTGGCTTTTCGGTTCACTGAGAACCGGGAATTTCGTCCAGAGGAGATCGAAATAGCTCGGGCGCTGGAAAGCCAGGCGGCCCTGGCAATTCAGGTCACGCGATTGGCGAAGGCCGCCAGGCAATCAGCAGTCCTAGAGGAGAGAGATCGGCTGGCTGGTGAGATTCACGACGGATTGGCGCAAAGTTTTACCGCGATCTGCATGCAACTGGGAGTTGCCAAGGAAGAATTAGCTTCAAAAGAAGGCGATCCTCTCCGCCGCATTCAGCGGGCCGTTGATATGGCCAAATTTGGCTTGGCCGAAGCACGCCGTTGCGCCCACAATTTGCGCTTAAGCAACGAATCAGGATTGGCGGTGGCGCTGAAACGTTTGGTCGAGCGCTCGACTGTGGCTGGGCGATTGCGTTGCACCTTCCGGTCCGAGAACATACCTGAAAAGAGCTTGCCGCCCAGTGTGCAACAACATGAGCTCCTACGCATCGCCCAGGAGGCGGTTCACAATGCTGTGCGCCACGCCAATCCAACCTCGATTGACGTGAGCCTTAAATGGGATGCACCAAACCTCGTTCTTCAAGTAAGAGACGATGGTTCCGGGATTTCTAAAGTTTCCCAAGTCAAGAGTGAAGGCTTCGGACTGAGTAATATGCGGGCTAGGGCCTCCCAAATTGGCGCAAAACTAGAGATTCAGACCTCCGCCGATCACGGCACAACTGTTATCGTGAACGTGCCGATCTCATCATGAAATCGTTGCTTTTTACTCCGTGGCAGGTGAGGGAAGTCCGCCTCCGCAATCGGATCGGGGTTTCGCCGATGTGCCAGTATTGGGCGAAAGATGGGTTCGCGTCGGACTGGCATCTGGTTCACCTGGGCTCGCGAGCCGTTGGTGGTGCCGGTCTCGTCATGACAGAAGCGGCCGCTGTCGAGGCGCGCGGACGGATTACTCCTAGTGATCTCGGGATCTGGTCCGATGAACACATTCCGATGTTGTCTCGCATCACCGAGTTCATTCATAGCTACGGTGCGGTGGCTGGAGTGCAGCTGGCTCATGCCGGCCGGAAAGGTAGCGTGGCGCGTCCTTGGGAAGGTGGTCGTTCACTGTCCGATGAAGAAGGCGGATGGGAAACCGTTGGACCCAGTCCGATCGCTTTCGGTGGGCCGAACAACGAACTCTGGCGGGTGCCTCACGAATTGACGGAAGAAGAGATTGAAGAGGTCCTGGCTGCTTTCGCAGCTGCAACTCGACGCGCTTTAGCTGCCGGGTTCCGGTGGGTCGAACTGCATTTCGCCCACGGTTATCTCGGGCACAGTTTTCTTTCTCCGATTACGAACCAGCGCACCGATCGCTACGGCGGTTCATTCGAAAACCGGATTCGATTTGCGATGGAAACTGCGAAACGCGTCAGGGCGGTCTGGCCCGCGTCGTTGCCCTTGGCTATGCGGATTTCTGCCACGGACTGGATCGACGGCGCCTGGGATATTGACCAGACCGTCGAGCTGGCGAAAAGGTTGGGCCCGTTGGGTGTGGACCTGTTTGATTGCAGTTCCGGGGGTATCGCGCCCGGAGTCCGGTACGACGCACGTACCGCCTATCAAGTCCCGTTTGCGGAGCGGGTCCTCAAAGAGGCTGGGGTGCCCACCGCGGCAGTTGGCTCGATCACCCAACCGAACGTCGCCGAGGAGATCCTGCAGAAGGGTCAGGCGACGCTGATCTTCCTGGCGCGAGCGATGTTGGACGATCCCTATTGGCCCTTGCACGGCAGCTTTCAACTGGGGAGCCGGAGCGAGATTAATTTGCCGCCACCTTACGAGTACGTCTTGCAAAACCCGATCATCGCGGCGCACAACTAATCGAGCCCAAGGTAAGCCTAGGAATTGGGTTGAGTCTAAATGGTGCCATTCACCAATCACTTCTCACTTCTCACGATCGCAGTGCCCTGGGGTTCCTGAGCCAGGAGGATCAGGCTACGCCCACGTCTTACTCTTTGGCGGCCATCTTGGTCACTCCCAGGATTCTTCTACCAGATCGGCTGCGACAGAGAGTCCATTGGCCTCAGCGATCGCCTTCTGCAGTTTACGTGCATTGAAGAGTCGCTAGTCACTGTGCGGCTGCGCAGGCGACCTTTCCCTCCTATGACCGAAGCAATCCCCTTGTCGCCTACGCAGCCGAAAGCAATAGACTCAGAATTTAGCGACTTCTTTGGCTGACCCTGTTGTGATGTTGTTTCCAGCCATACCTTCGACTGTCTCCAACTTCGATGCTAACGAGGTTGTTGGAAGGCCCGCTACGAGATTTGCTTTGGTCGCTGGCCGGCCAATCGGGTAATATTGGAAACCCAGATCCCTCATTATCTTCGGGTCGAACAGATTCCTTCCGTCAAATACGATCGGGGTATGCATCCGACGGTGTACCTCGGCCAAGTCAATCGTGGCAAAATCGGGCCACTCGGTTGCTAAGACCAAAGTCTCCGCATCTCGGACTGCCTCCAGGGCGGAGCCGGCGAAATGAACGCCCGGACACAAATTAAGTTCCTGTACCTTCTCGTTTCCCTTGGGATCGTACGCGGTCACATGAGCGCCTTCCCGGATGAGATCGTTGACCAGATCCACGGCGACCGAGCTGCGCACATCATCGGTATCGGGCTTGAAGGTAAGCCCCCACACAGCAATCCGCTTTTCTTTCAATACCCACAGAGTATCGCGCAACCTTTTCACGAAGCGCTCGCGCTGATGCTGGTTGATACGCTGGACCTCTCTGAGAAGGGGGAATGGTTCGCCGATCTGTTCGCTGATTGAGATGAAGGCAGCGATGTCTTTTGGAAAACAGGATCCACCATACCCGAGTCCGGCCTTGAGGAAACTGCGTCCGATGCGTTTGTCCGCTCCAATACCGTCGGCAACTCTTTCGACATCTGCTCCGCTAGCTTCACAAATGGCGGACAGAGCATTGATATAAGAGATCTTTAACGCGAGAAAGGAGTTGGCGGCGTGTTTAATTAACTCGGCGCTATTGATATCGGTGACCATAATGGGAGCCATGAAAGGTTCGTAAACTCTTTTCATGATCGCTAAAGCCCGTTCGCTGTTCGAACCGATCACAATGCGGTCGGGTTCCATCAGGTCAGCAACGGCACAGCCTTCCCGAAGAAATTCCGGATTGCTTACTACGTCGAATTCGACATCGACTTTGTTGTACCGTCGAATCGTATCGGCGACTTTTTCACCGGTTTTGACCGGAACAGTGCTTTTATCGACGATCACTCGATACTCTCTGAGCACCGAAGCGATTTCGCGAGCCACCCGCTCGATGTAAGTCAAATCCACTCTGCCATCGGCCTGAGGAGGCGTTGGTACAGCAATGAATATGACTTGAGAGTTATCGACTCCTTCTTCGATTCTGCCGGTAAAGGATAGGCGATTGGCTGAGACATTGCGCTGTACTAACTCTTCGAGGCCGGGCTCATAAATTGGAATTACACCGCTTCGAAGTGCTTTGACTTTTCGTTCGTCATTGTCAATGCAGATGACTTCGTGCCCCACCTCGGCGAAACAGGCGCCGGTGACCAATCCAACGTAGCCGGACCCTATAATTGCGATTCTCATACCAATCAGGAGTTGTTCCAGGGCCGATAATGCGATCCCAGGAGAAAAAGTTTCATGTTGCGTCGTCAAGCATCAAGGGGTGTTACCGTGTGCGGTTTCCCTGCTGCACATTTCTTTTACCCCCAGATTGAAGGCACGGGCCGTTTTTGTCTGGATTGCCGTAATCGTTGTTCGGGCTACTGCCAGAAGTCCGTAGAGAAACCGCGAATGGACTAATGGACGAATTGAACCAACTGAACAAAAGTAAAAACAAAATCAAGATCCGCCTATGGATACATTTCTTCCCCCTATCGAAAAGCCCAACGGGCTGATGATGAAGCTGGCGTATTACTTTACCCGCCGGCAATTTGGCAAAGTGCTCACTCCGGTGAAAGTGCATAGCGCGCGGCTGCCAGCCGCATTCGGTCTATTCTACGCGAAGATCGGCAAGCTAGATAAAAAGCTGCAGCTGCCGCCGGAGACCGTCCTGCTCGTCCGCGAACAGGTGGCGCGTATCAACGTCTGTCTTTTCTGCATGGACATCGGCCGCTCGTTCGCGATCAAAGCGACGATGAATGAAGCCAAATTCGACGCGCTGGAGCAATACAGCACGAGTCATCTTTTTACCGACGCAGAACGCGCCGCGCTGGACTATGTGACGGAGCTGACAAGGGATAAAAAGGTTAACCCGGACACTTTTGCTCGGATCTCCCGCTATTATTCCGAACGCGAGATCTGCGAGATCGTCTGGCTGGTTGCCAGCGAGCACCTTTACAACATGACCAATATCGGTCTGAACATCCATTCGGATATGCTCTGTGACATCAGCCGGAAGCGGTAAAAGTAGAATTCCATAGAAACAAGTTTCACGAAAGGTCGCGAAGACAGATGTTTTGAACAGGAGGTCGCAGAGGTCACAAAGGAGGTGATTTTTGACCCCAGAATAGGATCAAATGGCCGGATCTTCTGAAGCATCCCAGGTCTTGGTAAAGTCGGAATCCCTCTTTGAGATCTCTACGATCTCTTCGTTTAAAATCTCTCTTTGCGGGCTCCTATTGAGGAGAGGTCACGCCCTCTATAGAAACAAGTTTCACAAAAGGTCGCGAAGACAGATTTTTTGAACAGGAGGTCGCAGAGGTCACAAAGGGGGGGATTTTTGACCCCGGAATAGGATCAAATGGCTAGATCTTCTGAAGCATCCCAGGTCTTGGTACAGTCGGAATCCCTCTTTGAAATCTCTGCGATCTCTCTGTTTTAAGTCTTTCTTTGCGGGCTTCTGTTGCGGTGAGGTCACGCCCTCCATAGAAACAAGTTTCACAAAAGGTCGCGAAGACAGATTTTTTGAACAGGAGATCGCAGAGGTCACAAAGGAGGTGATTTTTGACCCCGGAATAGGATCAAATGGCCGGATCTTCTGAAGCATCCCAGGTCTTGGTAAAGCTGGAATCCCTCTTTGAGATCTCTGCGATCTCTCTGTTTAAAATCTTTCTTTGCGGGCTCCTGTTGAGGAGAGGTCACACCCTCCATAGAAACAAGTTTCACAAAAGGTCGCGAAGACAGATTTTTTCAACAGGAGGTCGCAGAGATCACAAAGAAAGTGATACTTGGCGCCGGAATAGGATCAAATGGTCGTACCTTCTGAAGCATCCCAGGTCTCGGTAAAGTCCGAATCCCTCTTTGAGATCTCTGCGATCTCTCTGTTTTAAGTCTTTCTTTGCGGGCTTCTGTTGCGGTGAGGTCACGCCCTCCATAGAAACAAGTCTAACAAAGGGTCGCGAAGACAGATTTTTTGAACAGGAGGTCGCAGAGGTCACAAAGGAGGTGATACTTGACCCCAAAATAGGATCAAATGGCGGGATCTTCTGAAGCATCCCAGGTCTCGGTAAAGTCCGAATCCCTTTTGAGATCTCTGCGATCTCTCTGTTTAAAATCTTTCTTTGCGGGCTCCTGTTGAGGTGAGACCACACGCTATCTAACATTCAACACATATAACAAACCTGTGTTGAATGTTAGGCTCGACCCCATTCGTAGATCTCCGCCAGTCCTTCTACCGAGAAGATCCCGTTAAATCCCTCAGTGAACGGGTTGGAGCGTCTCGATCTCTAATTTTTCTTTAAAATAAGAGATCGTCTCCCGAATTCCGGATTCAAAATCGACCTTTGGCTCCCACCCGAGGAGTTTTCGTGCCCGGGTAATATCGGGCTGGCGAACTTTCGGATCATCCACTGGCAGCGGTTTGGTGATTATTTTCGATTGGGCTTGGGTAATCTCCAGGATCTTATCGGCAAAATCGAGGATAGTCATTTCCTGAGGGTTACCGATGTTTACCGGTTCATGGTAGTCGCTCAACGCAAGCCGGGAAATGCCATTGATCAGGTCGGATACATAGCAAAAGCTGCGCGTCTGGCTGCCATCCCCAAATACCGTCAGGGGTTCTTGGTTAAGTGCCTGGCTGATAAATGCCGGGACCACTCGACCATCTCTCAACCGCATCCGTGGCCCGTAGGTATTAAAGATCCGGACAATTTTAGTATCCAATCCATGGTAACGGAGGTAGGCCATGGTCATCGCTTCGGCGAATCGCTTGGCCTCATCATACACTCCGCGGGGGCCGATCGGATTGACGTTGCCCCAATAGTTCTCGTTCTGCGGATGCACAAGGGGATCGCCGTAGCATTCCGAGGTTGAAGCCAGTACGAAGACAGCTTTCTTTTCTTTAGCTAATCCCAGGGCGTTATGCGTTCCCAGCGCCCCTACCTTCAAAGTCGGAATTGGAAGCTCGAGGTAGTCGATCGGGCTGGCCGGTGAAGCAAAGTGAAATACATAGTCAACTCGACCCGGTACGAAGATAAAGTCACTGACGTTATGGCGAATGAACTGGAAATCCCGGTTGTCAGCGAGGTGGGCTATATTGTCCGGAGAACCGGTAATTAAGTTGTCAATGGCGATAACACGGAATCCCTCGGAGATGAGGCGATCGCTCAAATGAGATCCAAGAAATCCCGCTCCGCCAGTTACGACCGCGATCTTCTTGGAAGAAGTAGTTTCAAACATATATAAAGGATCTTTGCGGGTGCGAAATAACAGACTCCAGGATTGGCGAGACTGGGCGGTATTTGTCCAAGCCGCCGCAATCCCTGTCCAAACTGCCAGATTTATCTCGCCGGTGTGTTTCTATCGTCGGCTTTCGGCTACGGCTTCGAGTTGTACGACTGCGGGCATAAACTCAGCGAGATCAATCCCGAGAGCCTGGGCAACGCCGATTCCATAGGCCGGATCGGCCCGGAAAAAATGGCAGATCTGCCGCACCTGAATCTCCTGCGAAGTATTGCCTGCCTGCATGTGTCGAGCGATATTCCCGAACAGGCGCTCACGCTGTTCCGGGTTCATTAATCGAAACAGGTTACCGGGCTGCGTATAATCATCGTTGCCGTCGCGGTGATCATAGCGGGTCGCGTCTCCAGTGATGCGCAAAGGCGGTTCATCGAAAGCCGCACGTTGGACCGGGCCATTGAAGCTATTGGGTTCATAATTAACGCTGCCACCCCCATTGGCATCAACGCGCATGGAGCCGTCCCGATGGTAATTCATGACCGGACAGCGGGGCTTATTAACCGGAATCAATTCATGGTTTACTCCGAGCCGATAACGATGGGCGTCAGCGTAGGAAAAGATCCGTGCCTGCAACATCTTATCGGGCGAGTGACCAATCCCGGGGACAACATTGGCCGGCGAAAAGGCAGCTTGTTCCACCTCGGCAAAGTAGTTCTCCGGATTGCGATTGAGCTCGAGGATGCCGACCTCAATCAACGGGAAATCGGAATGCGGCCAAACCTTGGTCAGATCGAACGGATTCCAGCGATAAGTTTCCGCTTTTTCTTCAGGCATGACCTGGACGCAGAAACGCCACCGGGGATAGTTGCCAGCCTCGATGGTTTCGAACAGATCTCGCTGGGCTGACTCGCGGTCACCGCCGACGACGTCCGTCGCCTCTTGATCGGTATAAAAGGTATGACCCTGCATGGATTTGAAATGGAATTTCACCCAGTACCTTTCGCCTTTGGCATTGATGAAGCTGTAGGTATGCGAACCATAGCCGTTGATCTGGCGAAAATTGCGGGGCAACCCGCGATCGCTCATCAAAATAGTCACCTGGTGAAGCGACTCGGGTGAAAGGCTCCAGAAATCCCAGGCGGCGGTATTACTCCGCATATTGGTCTTGGGGTCTCTCTTCTGGGTATGAATGAAATCGGGAAACTTTAAGGGATCCCGAACAAAAAACACCGGTGTGTTGTTACCCACCAAATCCCAATTGCCTTCGTCGGTATAGAATTTGAGAGCAAATCCGCGGACATCTCTTTCTGCATCGGCCGCGCCGCGCTCACCAGCCACGGTCGAAAACCGCAAGTATGCCGGCGTTTGTTTTCCCACTTTGCTAAATACCGCTGCCTTCGAATACCTGGTGATATCGTTGGTGATGGTCAAAGTACCGTGTGCGGCCGATCCTTTCGCGTGCACGATTCGCTCGGGGATACGCTCGCGATTGAAGGTTGCCAACTTTTCCAGCAGCCAATAGTCCTGGAGCAGCACTGGACCACGCGGTCCGGCAGTGATGCTGTTTTGGTTATCTTCGACCGGAGCTCCGGATGCCGTGGTCAAAGTTTCGGGCGGAATAGGTTGTTGTGACATATTTGCTTCTTTTTGAAGGATTGAATTCAGTAGCCGATCCTTTTATAGGTTTGAAATATAAGTTTCCTATGTCCTAGGATAGGAGCCGCCTATGTTGGATCGGGGTGTTTGTTTCTTTAGCCATATTTGTTAATCGGTTAGAGTTAATATTCTGTAATTCGGACATAATTTCGGTCTCGATCTAATAATAGTAAGCCGGCAGCTAGACATGCTGCCAGGCAGGCGCTACACAGTGCGGAGAGTTTGGTTAGTTTGCTCCTGCGTTCTCTCCTGGGAAGCTACTGACGGCTCGTGCAGTTTTCCCCGATTAACAACAAGAAAGAGAAACGCTGCGACACTGGCACCCAGAAACTCGCTTAGCCAATATATCCAGAGATTCGCCCCGTTCGCCAGCCCCAGCGCAGCAACGCCAATGGCGACAGCGGGGTTGAAAGCGCCCCCGGAAATCTTTCCGACGGCAACGGCTTGAGCGAACACGGTGAAACCAATGGCGAGTCCATAGAACGAATTGCCAGCGGTGGCAGGGGCGGTTGCCACGTTCAAAACTGTGTAGACCAAAGCGAAGGTTCCCAGAGCTTCAGCCACCATCACCTGAGCTGCCGTGACAGTCGATGCCGCAGGAGAAGAACCATGACCGAGGAGAAACCCGGCCGCCAGTGCTGCGACGATCGCGCCGGTCACTTGGGCGACGAGATAAAGACTGGCCTCGAGGGTAGTACAGGCCCCGCGAATCCAGACTCCCAGCGTTACCGCGGGGTTATAATGAGCGCCACTGATGTGGCCCCCGGCGAAAATCATCACCATCAGTGAAGCTCCGATTGCCAGAGGACCCAGCAAGACGTGGTCTTGCAGTGACACGCAGCCTATAACGTACACCAGGAAAAACGTTCCGATAAACTCAACAATCCATTTTCGAAAAAGTGAAACATCCATATTTCAGCGAAGTGTTTTGCACGATGGTGGTCAACCGATGGGAGCGGTTGGCCGACTTCTCATCCCTACGAATCAAGGCAGAAAATGGCTGATGAAAAGATCCATTTATGCTTAAATGAGCAAGCCACTTTGCCAGGCCCTAAAAAACCAATTTGTCAGGAGTGGGCTTTCAACAACAAACGATCCATTTTCGAGAAGGCATATTGCAACGAAGTGTTTCACCGCAGCCCTGGGTTCCTTGAGCCAGAGGGCCGCCTCCGCTCTTCGAGCGCGCCCGCCAGGCAATAAGGCCGCGCCATAGCGAAGCGGCGGCGGGATCAGGCTGCGGGTCCGTTTGCGCGATGGCGGTTAACCGATGTGGGTTGGCCAATTATTGCCAAGAGGATTGGTCCCGGAGGGACTCAATGAAAGTAGCCCAGTACGAAGTGCTGGGGTAGCATTAAAAAAAACGGCCCGTCCCGGACGGGACGATCGACGGTTGCTTACGCTGGTGAAGCCGCATACGAAAGGACCTGGAGCCAAAACACTTCTATCGTCCCTCGCGGGACGGACTTCTCTTGTTGCATTATTTCCCAGCACTTCGTACTGGGCTACTTTCATTGAGTCCCTCCCTCCTTCGCGCCGAAGCTCGAAGAGCGACAGCGTTCTCCAGGCTACGGCGGACAAGCCGGGACGACTCCTCTCGGCACACGTCTCTCCCGCTTTAAGAGCACGCTAGAAACGATTAAGAAGCGGCGCAGGCAAGGGTGGCAAGACAGATGCCTAACCAAAAGCACTACCAAAAGACGCCTAATTCGAGGACACTAGTAAAAACGGCGGCAACGTACGAAAGCACCCGGGCTAAAGCGGCCCAGGACAATTTAGCGAGGATCGAGGTGTCGACGGCCGTTTCGTACCTTTAAGAGTATACCCAACACCCCGGACCGTTTGAAGCAGCTTTACCTCGTGAAAATCGTCTATCTTTCGCCGCAGCCGGTTGATATAGACATCGACTACATTCGTACCGGTATCAAAGTGGTAATTCCAGACCTGCTCGCAAATACTCGTCCGTGAGAGTACTCGGCCGGGGTACCGCATGAGAAATTCCAGCAAAGCAAACTCTCGCACGGCTAAGTCGATTTTCTGGCCGGCACGCGCGACCTGGCGAGTCAGCAAGTTCATGCTCAAATCGGCCACTTGCAACGTGGTCGCCCGGTTGCCGCTGCTTCGCCGGCTGAGAGCATTCACCCGTGCGACCAATTCGCGCATCGCGAAAGGCTTGGCCAGATAATCATCCGCGCCCGACTCCAGCCCCTCCACGCGTTGCGAAACCTCGCCGCGCGCAGTCAGTAGCATCACCGGAGTCGCGTTTTTCTTTTCCCTCAGCCGTCGAAGTACAGCCAGGCCATCCTTTCCCGGCATCATGATATCAAGGATTATAACATCGAAGGTTTCCTTGCCCGCTTGATCCATTGCCTGGTTTCCCTCGTAGGCTGTTTCGACCTCATAGCCGGCATCTGTCAGAGCTTTGCGGATGAAATGGCTTACCTGCTTTTCGTCCTCCGCTAGGAGGACTTTCATTGATTCGGTTCGATCCATAGCGTCGACGGTCTCGTCCAACTTCAGCCGAGACCGTGAGTTCACTGCAGGTTTGCCCACCGATCCAAAAGGAGGTGTGGGCCATCTAGGCAAGCGGTTCTGCCATCGTGCGCATTTGGATTTCAATAATCCGCGAGCGCGGGGATTGTTTGCAGGCCAGCAGAACAGCGTCTGCCACATCTTCCGGCTCAAGCATATCCGATGTACTGACGCCTTCTTCGGTGCGTCCCCGTCCGATAGCGAATTCGGTCTTGACGCCTCCTGGACAGATAACACCAACCTTGATTCCGTGGGTCCGGAGCTCCTTATCCAGGGCCTGGGCGAATCCGACTTGGGCAAACTTCGTTGCACAATAGACCGCTTCGCCCGCAAAACCATAGACGCCCGCCATCGATGAGATCATGAGAATCGTGCCCTGCTTTCGTTGAAGCATGACCGGTACGGTGTGTCGGGTGAAAAGGAACGTTGAACGCACGTTCGTGTCCATCAGGTCGTCGTATTCCTCGGCACTGGTTTCGACGAGGTTTTTGTAATTCCCGGCACCGGCGTTATTAATAAGAATATCTATTTGCCCGAACGCTTGGATTGCAGCTTCGACCGTTTTTGTGGCTGTACTTTCTTCTCTAGCATCGCCAGCGACACTGATCGCCTGCGTGCCAGACTTTTCTGCTTCTTGTTTAAGCTCCCCGAGCCGATCCTGACGTCGTCCTGTGAGGACAAGGCGCGCTCCGTCTTTAGCCAGGGCGCGCGCGCAAGCTTTTCCAATACCCGCAGTTGCGCCGGTGATTAAGGCAACTTTTCCAGTGAGTTTCGCGATCATATATTTTGCTTTCTTGTTTCTTCTTTGTATCCGTGAATCATACATCGTTCTAAGCAGAATGAGGTGTTTGCTCCCTATCCGAATGGACTAATCTTTCGCCGTCGATCATATTGGGTCGCGTCTCCGGTGATGCGCAACGGCGATCCACCGAAGGCTACGCGTTGCACTGGACCATTGAGACTACTGGGTTTGCAATTAATGCTCCCACCACCATTGGCATCAACCCGCATGAAGCCGTCCCGATGGTAATTCATCACGGTGCGCGGTTGGCCAATCTCTCATACACCTACGAATCAAGCCAGAAAAGGGCTGATGAAAAGATCCATTTATGCTAAAAGGAGCAAACCACTTCATAAATGCCCAAGAAACCCATTTTTCAGGAGTTCGCCTTGAACCCGCCGAAATCCGAGCAGACACTCCAAGAATGGCTGTTTCGGGAGCTCCGATCGGCTATTCTCGATGGTCGACTGCGGCCGGGCGCTCGCCTTCCTTCTTCTCGTGGATTGGCTCTGAGCAATCGTCTCTCTCGGAGTACGGTCACCGAAGCATTCCAACGATTGAAGCTCGAGGGCTACATCACCGGGTCAGTCGGCTCTGGCAGCTACGTCGCGGATAACCTCCCTGACGAATATTTTCAGCCAATCGAGGGGCGCTTAGGGCGGAGAAATCATGTAGCAACCAAGCAGGTGCGTACTGCCGCGACGATCAAAAAGGTGCTCCCGCTTCCATCCCGCCAAAGGTTTGGATGTGCCTTTCAGCCCAGCCGGCCGGCAGTCGACCAATTCCCAATCGACACATGGACTCGTTTGACCAGCCGGGTGATGCGTCGTCTCACGGCTTCAGAACTGGTCATCGGTGATGTGCGCGGCGACTTAGGCCTGCGCAGCGAGATCTTAGCGCACTTTGGCCCCGCCCGTCAGGTGCGCTGCGATGTCGACCGAATCGTGATGGTCTCTGGGGTGCAACCAGCGCTCGATTTATTGTGCCGGACTTTGTTGCGTCCGGGCGACCCAGTCTGGTTGGAGAATCCAGGTTATAAGCGCGCCAGAAATCTGTTCCGAGCGGCTGGAGCAACGATCATCCCGGTGCCGGTCGATGAACGCGGACTTCAGGTCGAACAAGCTATCGAGACCTTACCTGTCCCTAAGCTTATTTACCTTACTCCGGCACACCAGTACCCAACCGGCGCAGCTCTCGCGCTCAATCGGCGATTCAAACTTCTGACCTGGGCACGCGAACATGGCGTCACCATCTTCGAAGACGATTACGACGGTGATTTTCGATTCTCGACCAAACCACTGGGATCGATGCAAGGTCTTGATGCAGGGGACTGCGTCGCTTATTGCACTTCATTCAGCAAACTGCTTTTCCCTTCTTTACGGCTCGGATTCCTCGTACTGCCAGATCATCTCGTTGAGCCGATTCTCGCTCTGAGAAATTCAACCGATCGTTACCTGCCTGTGGTTGAACAAAAAACACTCGCCGAATTCATGCGGACCGGAGAGTTTGGTCATCATCTCCGCCGGATGCGCGAGTTGTACGCTGAGCGTTGGTCCGTTTTTTCAGACGCTGCTCAGAACTTTCTTAGTGATTGGCTCGACGTGCAACGGACCGAATGCGGCTTGCAAACCGCGGCCTGGCTTTCGCCTGGAATTTCTGATGTCAAAGTCGCCGAAACGGCTGCTAGAGAGCATTTGGAAGTCTATCCGATGTCGACTCTCTATGCGGCCGGGAAGCGCCGGCATGGATTCTTGCTCGGATTCGGGGCGGTGGCGCCGAAGGAACTTCGTTCCGGAGCTCAACGACTCGCCAAGGTGCTGAGGGCGTTCAAGACCTGAGTGTTATCGATGTCCTGAAGCGGCCTCACAGATGGGGTTGTGAGTGAGTCCAAAGGCCTGCTCCAGCAGGTCAGCGGCTACGGAAAGCCCGTTCTTCTTGGCGATAGCCTTCTGGATCGAGCGCGAATTATCGCGATAAATAGGGTTGTTCAACACCTCATCGAGAAGCGCCGACAATTTCGACGCATCTAAACCGTCCAAAGAGGTTGTTTTGCCGGTCTTTTTGTCAGCGATTCTGGCAGCGACGCCTGGCTGATCGTTCGTTATCGGAATGGCGATTTGCGGAACTCCTTGAGTCAGGGCTTCAAGCACGGTGTTGAATCCCGCATGGGTGATGCACACCGATGCCTTTTTCAGCAGCTCCAGCTGAGGCGCATTGTTAACGACAATTGCGTTGTTCGGTACAGGCCCGATCTGCTCGGGACGTAGTACATTGCCGATCGCAAGTACTAGTTGTAAACCTTTATGTTTTGAGACGGCAGCTGCGATAGCGCTGAAGACATCCGGGTTGCCAACTTGAACTGTTCCCATCGAGGCGTAAACGATGGGTTCTCCCGTCAATTGGTCCCACGGAAACGGGAAATCCAGTCGGCCTTTACCGTCATGGAACGGACCTGCGTAATGGAACTGCTTAAGCCAATGAGAGCTTTCAAAGTCAAATTCCTGAGGACACTGCGTGATCCAGGGCCGACCCGAGAACAAAGAAGATGGATCCTCCCAATTGGCTCTGATGCCGGCTCGCTCCGCTTGTACGATTATCTCTGCGTTGCTACGGATGAGCATCTGAGTGAACTTTGAGACGCCCTGGCGGTTTCGTTTTATGGCTTCGGGCGTATTCAGGTGCGCCCAATCGTAGACACATAGGGGAGTATACCCCGAATAATCGAAGTGAAGTGCGTTTGCCACAATGGCGTATGGCATCCCCAGACGCATTGGGATTATCTCGCCGTAGAAATCGTAACTATCGACTACGAGGGCATCAATGCCTGCTGAAGACAGTAGATTCGGTAATGTTCTCCACTTTACTTCGTTTATTGCCGCAACCACATTAACAGTGAACTGCAGACCTTCATCCCCTTTTAGCCTGCTAACTTTTCCGACTATCTCACCGGCTTTATCAGCCGAAAACTCTTTCTCACCAAAAGGGACAAATGGCAGATCGGCAGCACGAGCCAGCGATTCGACCACCGGCAGAGAAAACATCACGACATCATGGTTGCGTGATTGAAGCTGACGAGCCAGTGCGCTCATTGGATTCAAGTGACCAGTACCAGCGAGACCGATAAAGCCGATTTTCATAAATATTTTGCGATTCAATGACTTCTCGAAGTGTTCAGGAAACGATTCTGAAGCAGTGCTGATTAAATGGTACTAGACGCTAACATCTTGGACGTAGGTCGATTTTTGCCTCATTTGCCGTAATCCGTGTCCGAGTGACGGACTACCATCCCTTCGCGGAGCAGACTTTCATGCAGAGTGGGCCTTCGGAACGTTTTAAGCGGCGATAGGATGCTTGCGCGGGCCGCCGGCAGGTGAGTATTGCTCCTTCTTCCGCCACAAGCAGGCCAGTGAAATTGTGGTCGCTTGGATTCCGGAGTGGGGAGGCGCACAGCCTGTCCGACATAGCTCTTTCTGATGCCTGGTGCAGAATGTTTGAGCGCGACGTCGGATCCTCGTGCGCCGCGGATCGCGAGGATCCGACGTCGCAGAAGCGCAGTGTCGTTGAGCGATGCATCGAAAAGCTTTGTCGGACGGGCTGCGATCCCTCCCCTGCACGACGCCGATTTCAGCAATCTCGGTAACTCAAAACAGGTCCGCTACGGGCTAACAATAGCGTTTAGCGGATAGTACGCGGTGCGCTGCTTGGCCGCTCTGAAAGAGCGCAAGAAATCTTCTGAGGAGCTTGGTTACGGCAAGCAACAATCCGTAGAAGCCGACGCTGAGCAAGGGGATCTAGAAGGGGCAGTTCATGTCCTCGATGGAGCCCGTAGAAGCGTCGTTCTGCCAGAGGATTTCTTACGCTCTTTCAGAGCGGATGCGCATTTTTTTAGGCTACCCGGGGTTGCGCAAAGCCTCCACCCCGGGCTGAGTCCTCTAACGCCTTCGGCGTATCTGGTATATCCGACGAGACCGGCTGGGGTTTGACTATTGGGTCACGCCGGGCGGTTTTGTTGTGACGATCGCCGGACTCACTTTCCAGCAGTGCCTGTAACGGGGATCTCGATTAAGTGCGGTTTTCCGGTCTGCAGAGCGGCCTCAACCGCCTCGCTAATTTTCCGATGGGAGTCTACAAAGGTAGACTCGACGCCCATCGATCTTGCCAGTGATTGGAAGTCAACTTTCGGCTGGCAGATATCCATCGCAAGAAAACCGTGCTCTTTTGCATTGTACTGCGGTTGGCTCAGCATGAAGTTTTTTAGAATCCCATATTCAAGATTGTTCAGAACAACGAAAACCACGGGCACTTCTTCGTGAACGGCGCTCCAGAGCGCTTGAGGCGAGTACATCGCTGAGCCGTCGCCTACCATGCAAAGTACCGGTGCATGATCGCGCGCCAACGAAACACCGATTGCTGCTGGCATTCCCCAACCCAATGCTCCCCCTCGATTGTGGAAATATTGGCGCCCACCCGTCGACCGGTGCATCGCCTGCGTGAAAAGGTTCGAGCATGGGGCTTCATCCACCAGCAAAAAACCATCGGAGAGCGGACGCAAAACTTCCCTGGCGGCAACTATTGGCTCGATCTTTTCATCGTCACGGATCGCTGTGTCAGCCCGCTCGATGAGTTGACGCCAGAGGACGTCCTTTTGCTGCCGCGCATATTCGATGTTTTGTTTAATGATGGCAGACGGCACCTTGGGTTCCAATTCTTGCGCCAATGCTTCCAATGTCGCTCGGACGTTGCCGAAAATGCCGAGCTTGGGAGCATCGTTATATCCCAAATCGTTCGCATCCTCCGAGATATGGTAAAACTCGATCGAGTCAGGGATTGGATCACGCATTGTATAAACGATCGAGACCAAGCTTTTTCCACCCAATGCCAGCAAGCAGTCGTAACGACTCAGAATTTCTGAAATACCCTGGGCGGTGGTGGGAAGTGGCCCTCGCCAGAAAGGATCGATTGAAGGGTAGTTATTGACCGATGGCCAGGAAGCACCGTAAACAGGTGCGCCAATTAGTTGGGCCACTCGGGCGATTGCTTTTCCCAAGCCGAGTTCGGCGATATCGTTTCCTGCTACAATAACGGTCCGACCATGGTCAAATTTCAGAAGTCCGGAGGCAAGTTCCTTGAGGCCAACCCCGACGTTTGAGAGTTCGATGCGGCTTGGTGGAACGACTCGCGGCGAGCCGATCTCGTCCAAGATATTCATCGGCAGCGACAAAAAGACCGGCCCGCGTGGTGGAGACATGGAACTATGAAAGGCACGGCGAAGAATCAGGGGCAAATCATCTAACGAATTCGGTTCGAAACACCATTTGGCTATGGGGTTTGCCATCCCCACGAGATCGGCAGCGAGCAATGGATCGGCAAGAATATGCCTGAGATCCTGTTGACCCGCGGTGACTACCATTGGCGCCCTAGCAATCTTGGCGTTCATGATCGCCCCCATTCCGTGACCCAAGCCGCCTGATGTGTGGAGATTCACGAAAGCAGGTTTCCCCGATGCCTGAGCATAACCATCAGCCATGCCCACGGCGGTCGCTTCTTGAAGTCCCCAAACATAGCGAAAATCCGGGTTGACCACCAATGCGTCGATCAGTGGAAGCTCCGTCGTGCCCGGATTCCCAAAAATGAACTGGGTGCCCTCCGATCGTAAAATTTCGAGGAGAATTTCTGCTCCCCTTGCTTTCTGCGCTCCGACAGTTTTTGCCATAGAAGTTACGCTATTACGACAAAGCACGTCGGACTACCTCAAACGTGTTCGCTGTGATCTTCTGTGCAAATAACCATCCGAATGTTTTGCGGCTGCAGTTTTCTCCGGGCCTTTAGCCTGGGCGTGTTTCCTCAGCATTTCTAGAAACGCCTGGAGAACGATCGATTGGTTGTCCCGACGCCAAGCGATGTGGATATCGAAAGTTGGGATGCTCGGCCGCAACGGCCGAAACTCGACCTCGACCGGCAGAATCTGCTGAAACGTCTCAGGCACGAGCGCTACGCCGAAACCAGCGGATACCAACCCGAGCAGGCTTAGAGCGCCATCCGCTTGCTCTGGGGCAATTTCGGGCGTGAATCCCGCGGAACGGCAATGGCTCACGAACCGGCTGTGATAAGCAGGGGCTGTCCGTTGAATAGAAATAAACTTCTCATTCGCCAGCTCCGACAATCTCAGCCGCCGCTGCTTGGCCAAAGGATGCCCAGGCGGTAACGCAACGAAATGGGGAACTTTCCGTAAACACTCGAACACCAACTCGCTCTCCAATTCTGGGTATCGGATTCCGACGTAGCCCAAATCGATCCGGCGATTGATTAATTCCTGAACTTGCTGGTGGTATTGCATTTCTCGAATTCCCAATTCCACCATCGGAAAAAGTTGACGGAAGAGGCGCATTACCCGCAAAAGAACCGGTTCAAAACCTTCTACCGCGTAAGCGATGTCGAGGTGGCCCGCTTCGCCGCGGCTGGCCGCTTGGGCGAGTTGGACCGCACGCTGACTCTGAGCCAGAATTGAGCGAGCTTCCTTCAAGAAGGTCCGGCCCGCTTCAGTGAGACGCATCCCGCTCTGGCTACGCACGAACAGTTTCGTCCCGACTTCGTCCTCCAGATCGTGAATCTGTCGGGTAAGAGGGGGCTGGGAAAGATGCAGGCGGGTGGCCGCCTGACGGACATTCAGTTCTTCGGCCACCGCCACGAAGTAGCGGAGGTGACGTAGTTCCATGGGCTGATATCCTAAAGGTATCATGCTCCCACCAAATCGATATTATCCAAGCTATTTTTTCGATTCATCTTTGGTAGTGAGATGAAAAATAAACGAGACCGTGAAACTGACAAACGGACTAATCTTCGCGCCTCGTCAGAAAAATCTACCTTCTCCAAACAATTTGCCGGATTCTGGCGGGACCTCGAAGATAACCAGCATTGGAAATACGATGAGTTGTCCCCGGTTCATTTGCTGGAAAGGTTGAAGCTTGATGAGTGTCTGGCGGAAAAGGATGAATTCGCCCGGGCCGAATTCTTTTGGAGTCGCCGGCCACGCTTACTCCCCGCAAGCGGCTATATTCTTTGGCTTATTGTGGCTCTCGGGTTGCCATTGTGGCTATTCATTGTTCCGGCGATAGGAGTCCCGCTTCTAGTATTATCGGCGGTGGTAGTCGACGCCGGGATCGTCCGATCTGTGCGGTGGCGACGCCAGTATGAACTAAGTATCGATCGACTCATCCGGCACTGCGGTCGGAGTGAGCATTCAAGGTCTTCGGTTTGAGACGTCTTGCGACATTGATGGAGCGAGATAACTCGCCAACCGCGCGTAATGGGAAATGCATACAAAATCGGCAGAAAATAGACAGGTCATCCGGCACCTCTATGATGCGCTGGGCAGGGGTGACACGGACAGCACGTCGCCCAGAGCAGACGTTAAGGCGAGTAAAGTCGCTAGGGCTCATAGCCCTCGTGTCGGAGTTGCAGTAACCTCCGAAACGGCGGCCAGAGAGAAGGCCGTCATGACTAGACTTGTGCTGGCCGCCTTGTCTGGATTGATTTCCCCTTTCGCCGCCATTTGCTCGACCGTGATCTATCCGGCTGTTCTTGAGTGGCGCTACTTCTGGCTAGCCGTGTGTGTTGCCGGTTTCGTCGCTTTGATCATCTTCCTTTGGAAGGTTTGCGAACTATTTTATGGACCGAAAGTGTATGAGTAGTTCGACGTCATTAACAAATCTGTGCGTTCGCTTTCGGATTCCCGTGAGCACTCGGCCTCTGCTGCCAGGTTAGCAGGTAACAAAATGAAGTCAGTACCGGGAAAATCCGATATTTATGAATACGAATTCCTATCTGCGATTACTCTTGATGATCTTGGCTAACGATTCGACAGAAGTTAGTAAAATTATTGGGGATGAAGATACGCAAACTCCGTTCGCGTTGCCCAGAGGCAAAAACCTGCACGACGGGGTGAGCGACTTGCTTGAGGTCCTCGACGACCGCGAGCGCAAGATAATCTTCCAGCGGTTCGGACTAGATGGTGGCAAACCGAAGACCCTCGAAGAAGTGGGTAAGAAGTTGGGGGTTACGCGAGAGCGAATCCGTCAGCTCCAGAATATCGCCTTGGCGAAATTGCGTTTGCGGATTCAATCCTCAACAAAATACACCTCAAAATTTTTCGCCTGTTTCAATCTTCTGAAAAGTGCGTCCGCGGCCAATCGCAGAAGACCGCGCACAACAAATGAACAAGACACCAATGAGCGCGCAAGACAGAATCCAGTCAGCAAAAGACTCGATCGCAAGTGCGATCCTCGATTTGGAGCAGGCGGAGCAGGAGCTGAAAGGTTCCAGAGTTGAAGAATATGTCAGCCGATCGGCACAAGTCCTGGAATCAGTTTTTAGCGAGCTGGTTTTAGCTAAGCGGCTCGCAATAGAAAAACCCAAACAAATGACCACCTTCGAATACAAGGGCCGCAAGATGGAGATTATCCTGCATGGCGGTTCGCGTCGCTATTGGGACGAACTTGATTACGAGCTTAAGATCAATGGCAAACGAGCTGGCGATGCCTTCCATACAGATGGATGGAGATACAGCTCTGTCGAGAAAGCAACAGAACACGCCAAGCAACTAATCGACGCGGAGGAGGCAAAGTGAACTCTCGACCTCCCGCATCGGCGAAACGCGTTCAACAGACAGACGGAACGCGGCGGGATGAGAAGGCCGCCCCGCCGGCGACGATACCGCCGGGCAGGACATGGCTTGCATTCCTCTTCATCCTGTTCGCGAATTACCTGCTGATGAAATTTTTATTCCCGAGTCCGGAGGCACCGGTCGTGGCCTATACCTTATTCAAGGAGGAAATCGGAAAAGGGAACGTCGAGGCGGTCTACAGCCGGGGCGAGGCGATCGAAGGCCGTTTCAAAACGGCAGTTATCTTGCCACCCTCCGGCACAGCGCCCTTCGGTGAATCACGATCGGTGACAACCTTCAAGACTACGCTGCCCTCATTCCTAGGTCCCGGCCTGGAAGCGCTGTTGATTGACCACGGAGTCGAAATCAGCGCAAAACCTATCCAGTCAGGCGGCAGTCCGTGGGCGACGCTCCTGATCGGTTTCGGCCCAGCGATACTAATTATCACCTTTTATGTCTGGCTGTTCCGGCGTGCGGCACAGCAAGGTGGAGGATTGGGGGGCGGGCTCATGGGCATTGGCAGGAGTAAAGCCCGTCGCTACGACAAGGAACAAGGTACAAAAGTCACCTTCGACGATGTGGCCGGCATCGACGAAGCCAAGAACGAGTTGGTCGAGATCGTCGATTTCCTCAAGGCACCAGAGAAGTACACCCGTTTGGGCGGTACAGCTCCCAAGGGCGTCCTGTTAGTGGGTGAGCCAGGCACGGGCAAGACGTTGTTGGCGAGGGCGGTTGCCGGAGAGGCGAGGGTGCCATTCTTCTCAATGAGCGCCGCAGAGTTTGTTGAGATGATTGTGGGTGTGGGTGCGGCGAGGGTGCGAGACCTCTTCAAGCAGGCGCGAGAGAACGCGCCTGCGATCATCTTCATCGACGAGCTGGACTCAATCGGTCGCGCTCGAGGGCAGACGGCGATCGGCGGCTCCAGCGAGCAGGAGCAGACGCTGAATCAGATCCTGACCGAGATGGATGGCTTCTCCAGCCAGCACGGCGTGATCGTGCTGGCCGCGACCAATCAACCCGAGGTGCTTGACAAGGCGCTCCTCCGACCCGGACGCTTCGATCGGCGTGTCGTAGTCAATCTTCCGGATAAGACTGGACGCGAAGCGATTCTTAAGGTCCACACGCGCAAGGTTCCGCTCGCACATGATGCCAGCTTGGCGGAGCTGGCCGCTGCGACGCCGGGACTCGCGGGTGCCGACCTCAAAAATCTCGTCAACGAGGCGGCGCTGCTGGCAGCCCGCCGCGAGCAGAACGAGGTTCACCAGAAGGATTTTCTGGACGCGTTAGAAAAGATCGTGCTAGGCCCGGAGCGCCCGCTTCTCCTGAGCCGTCAGGACCGGGAGCGCATCGCGTATCACGAGAGCGGACACGCCATCCTTGGGCTCGTCGTGCCGGGCGCGGACCCGGTGCATCGCGTAACGATCGTGCCTCACGGGCAGGCGCTCGGTGTGACCTATCAACGCCCAGACAGAGATCGTTATAACTTTCCCGAAGGCTACCTGCGTGCAAGGATCGTCGGCATGCTCGGAGGGCGCGCGGCCGAAGAAATCATCTACGGCACAAGGACCACAGGTGCCGAGAGCGACATCGAGCAGGCCACCAATCTCGCCCGCACCATGGTCACGCGCTGGGGCATGAGCGACAAGCTCGGACTCGTGCAACTGGCGCCGCCCGGGAAACCCTATCTCGGTGGCACGGTCGGCTTCGCAGGCGACAAACTTTTTAGCGAGGAGACCGCTCGCGTCATTGACGCGGAAGTGCTACGAATCATCAGCGAAAGCCATGAGGAGGCAAAGAGTCTGCTGAGCGCGCATCGGAAGGAACTCGATGCTCTGGTCGAAGCTTTACTCTCACGCGAGACCCTCAATGAGCAGGAGATCCTCGCAGTGACCGGACTTCCCTCTGCACCCCCGCTGAAAACCGGTCGCATGGCGCTTGCTCATGTGGACCGTAGGGTCGCTGTTTCTCGCTAACCTCAAAAGCGCGCCAAAAAAAACGCGTCGCTCTTCTGGGAGAGCCCGAGCAGACTGACTTAGAGATCGAGGTTTCATTGCAGGATCAGTCGCAATGGCGGTGACATGATGAAAGACTCTGACAGCTTAGAACTTCAGCACGGCGTCGACCCGGACGTAGTGCCAGCTGTTGTCGTCGGCGATACCGGAACCGCGAGTGGCCTGGCCTCCGTAAAGGTTCGTCAAGTTCCAATCGATTCGGCCGCCCAATCGAATGATGAAGAAGTCGGTGATGTTGTAATTGATGCCGAAGCCGAAGCCTTGCATATTCAAACGCCCACTCATTGCGTCATCGAATGAGAGGTTCGGGTCAACTGCTGCGATACCGATCTGGCGGTAATCGGCGTAGGCCGAAAGATCTCCGGCTTTCTTGTTGTCGCCAATCTGCAACCCAACTAACCAAGCCATTTTGTCCTTGTTGGAGGGTTGCGCCAGATTCCGGTAACCGATCACAACACCGGCCGAATTGGTGACCACTTCGCTATACAAGCCAGGGAATGGGAAGGTAGTGGGATTGGTCCCATCGCGCTGGGTGGTGATGAAAGGCGTGGTCAGCGTTGTACCGTTGAAAAGGGTCGTTCCCGTCGCTCTTTGACCGGCCGTACCGAGCAAGCTGAAGCGTTTACCTCCATCAAAGTTGTAAGCAAAGTCCCAATAAAATTTCACCGGGATCTTGCCCACCTTCACGGTGATATCTCCCGGCGCTTGAACGACAAACAGACTTCTTTCTTCGCCGGTTCCATCCAGGAACTGGAGGAAGTCGGTCTTGGCCGGTGCGGTAAATCCGCCGGTATTGACCGAGGAGAAGTTGCCGGCTGGGCCATTGGCCACGGTGTCGTGTCCGTAGGCACCGGCATTGGCGATAAAGAGCGACGGAGCTACCGTGATCGAGAACCAGTCGGTCTTGTAGCGAGCCAACAACTGTTCTTCGAACAGGTAAGAATCGTTCTTCAGATCGCTGTCGAAGTTGTATTCGTTGTTGTCGTAGAAAATGAACTGACCGGCAATGAGCGCCAACTCGAAAGTCCCGTGGCTCAAATGGACGGGAGGTGCCTTGCCTTCCTTGCTATAGCTAGCCGGTTCGCCGGCCGAGTTCCACCCGAACAGCTGATCAAAATCGATCCGTTCCACTAACCCTTGCGGAAACATTTTTACCGAATCCCAGAATAGATCGGTGGCATAGAATGGGAGGTCCTGCTTTCCGGCGACGACGCTCAGTCCGGGATAACCGTTCCAACCCAAGAATGCTTTGTTTATATAGATGCTGTAGTTCTGGAAACCACCCGTGTAGGTCTGAAAATTCGTGTCGGAGAAGTTACTGGTCGTGAGGCTGAATCCGCCAAAGAAGCCAGCATCAAATTTCATTTCTGCATTCAAAAACAATTTGAACCGCCAGCGCGAGCGTTGCGCCACATGGTTGCGTCCGTTCGGACTGGCCGTCAGTGTGGGAGTAGGATTCCGAAGAGAGGGGATCGGCGTCGGAGTCGGCGCAGCAGGAGCAGCCGAAGGCTCTTGGGCCTGTTCTTCGTCCCACTGGTAACGGAGGAGCAGTTCACCGTCCAGTTTCAGCTCCTTAATCCAGGGTGCCAGCTTGAGCGGACTACTCGGAGTTGTCACCAGTGCCGGGTTTTTCGACACCTCACTTTCGATCTGCTGGGCGTCTTTTTGCGTCAGGATGCCTTTGCGAACCAGGGCATCAATGAGCGCCTGATCGTCTGCGAACGCGGCACTGGTCGTAAAGGCAACAAGGCCGACCAGTGCTAGGAGGTTGCAGGTTACAAGTTGCAAGTTACGGGTTGCAGATTGGGATCCACGTAACTTGTAACCTGTAACTTGTAACCTGTAACCATCAATGTGCCATCGAAGCTGCCTGCGGCGGCGCCTTTGCTTTCTTAAACAGGAAGATCATAGGCCCAAGCGCAAGACAGATCAGTGCCAGCCAGCGGAACTGTTCCACGTAAGCCCATAGGCCGGCCTGTTGCTGAAGAGTCAGATTCAGAACGCCGTAAGCCTGCGATTGAGCAGCTTGACCGGATTGAGCAGCTAACGAGTGCTGCAGTGCAGCGAGTTGATTACGGAACGGTGCGTCCAAGTTTGTGAAGTGCTCAACCAGCAAAGCCTGATGCACTTGGGTACTCCGCGTAACCAGCGCGGTCACCAAGGATATTCCAACCGATCCCCCCAGGTTTCTTACCAGGCTCGTTAGACCGGCAGCATCCCCCATGTTCTCGCGCTTCAGAGTTGCCACCGAGAAAGTAGTCATCGGCACAAAGATCGAGGTGACGGCAAATCCGCTAATGACGATTGGCCAAATGACGTTCTCCGGGGAAATGTTTAGGTTCATCCCGCCCAAAAGGAACATGGTGATACCCAGCAATGCCGCTCCCTGTGCCATCCAGAGACGGCCGTCAACCTTGGAAAGAATGCGTCCGGCAACGATGCTACCGATAATTGCTCCGAACCCTCTCGGGCTCATCACCAGGCCGGCCTGCATAGAGGGATACCCAAGTAAAAGTTGCAGAAACTGCGGCAATGCCGCTGTTGTGCTGTAGAGGACGGCGCCAACGCTGAAGTTCAATAAAACCCCGGTCGCGAGATTTCGATCCTTCAATACCCGCAAATTGACGATCGGATGGGGTGTCGTCAGTTCCCGGACAAGGAAAGCGATGAAACCAAGGAGTGCGAATACAGCTAACCAACGAATAAAATTCGATGAAAACCAGTCGTCATCCTGACCCTTGTCGAGCAGTACTTGGAGGCAACCGATCCACAGGGCCAGGAAGCCGAATCCAAAGAAGTCGATTTTCCCGGCTTTCGCGTTTTTCAGGTACGGAGGGTCTTCGAGAAACCGGAGACACATGAAGATCGCCGCAATGCCAACGGGAATGTTAATGTAGAAGACCCAGCGCCAAGAATAGTTGTCCGTAAGCCAACCTCCTAAGGTAGGCCCAAGTATGGGCGCCACCACGACGCCCATGGCGTAAACTGACATGGCGGTTCCCCGTTTCTCCGGAGGGAAAGTCTCTAGCATGACCGCTTGGGAGACCGGTTGCAGAGCGCCTCCTCCGGCGCCCTGAATAATTCGGGCTAAAATCAGAAAACCCAAGCTGGTAGCCACTCCGCAGAGCATCGAAGCAAGGGTAAAGATCGTAATACAAGTGATCAGGAAACGCCTGCGGCCGAAGCGTCGTGAGAGCCAGCTGCTGGCGGGCAAAATTACGGCATTGGAAACGAGATAGCTGGTAAGCACCCAGGTCGCTTCATCGGTGCTCGCCGAGAGATTTCCAGCGATGTGCGTTAACGAAACGTTGGCCACGGAGGTATCGAGCACCTCCATGAACGTCGCCAACATCACTCCTGCCGCTATCAACCAGGGGTTAGCGGCTGGTTTCCATGGCTGCTCCGTTTGATCAGCCATCGAGGTTAGGCATCCCTGGCGCCGCGGCTCAATGGATTATTTGTCGCTCCGTCGCGCCGGCTCCGCGACCAGATCCAACGAAATGGCCGCCAGCGATGCTTGCCAGTGAGAAGGAAGGGATTCCGCTCCCGAGGTACTTTCTTTGTCTTCATAGAAAAATTAAGCGTTCTTCTTTGCTTTAGGCGGCCTGGTTCCCCACCAAAGAACCCCCAGAATTGCTGCTCCGGTCAAAGCAGCTGCGATCATCAATTCGAAACCGGAATATTGAAAATCTTGCACCTTGACCGTCGGAACGACCGATTCACCTGGTCCGAGGGGCAAGCCCGCATCGGGAAGCGAGTCGAAACGGATTTTCACCGGGACACGCTGAACCACCTTCACATAGTTCCCAGTGGCATTTTCCGGAGGCAAAAGGCTGAACGCAGCGCCGCTACCCATCTGGATACTGTCGACATGACCCTTGAATTTTTTACCGCCGAGCGCATCCACTTCGATGTCCACCGGCTGGCCCGGCCGCATCAGCCGAAGCTGAGTTTCCTTAAAGTTTGCCGTGACCCAGATGTTCGAAGGAATCAAAGCAAGCAGGTTTTGACCCACCTGGACGTAGTCACCCGGTTCGACTGACTTGCGAGTGACCCGACCTGACTCTGGCGCAAAAACTTTCGTATATGAGTCGTTCAGCTCAGCAGTTTCGACGTTCGCTTCGTTTTCTTGTTGTTGGGCAAGTACATACTGCAGGAGCGCTGCAAAGGTGCGGACCTCGGCCTGTCCTGCTGCTATCTGCGCCTCGGCCGAGAGCACCTTCATTTTTGCCGAATCCAGGTTTGCCTGGGCGGAGCGATTCGAATCTCCGGCATTAGTCAAATCCTGGATGGAGACAACGTGGTGATCATACAGGTCCTGCTGCCGGCGCAGATTGTCCGCGGTTTGATCTGCCTGAGCCTCAGAGGATCGCTGATCTGCCTTGTCTTGATCGAGCGTCGCCTGCAGACTCTTGACGCGCGCGATCTGCTGATCGACGCCTGCCTGCGCAGCTGCCGCCTGTGCCTTGGTACTGTCCAGCGCCGCCTGTTTCTGCTTTAGCTGGGCATCGTAATCCCGGGGATCAATCTCGACGATTGGGTCCCCTTTTTTCACTGGCTGGTTGTCAGTAATAAAGACCTTATCGATCCGGCCGGCGATCTTCGGCGCAGCGTTGGTTATGTGACCATCAATAAAAGCGTCATCCGTTGACTCATAGCTCATTGATTGCGCATAGAAATAAAGGCCGACAACGGCCAGGACCAGAACCAGACCAATTCCGATGAGCGTTGGTTTAAAGCGCTTACCAAACCGGTCGCGCAAAGACGCTCTGCGCCTCTCGCTCCGCCAATCGGCAGTAATTTCGTGGCTACTCTCCCGAAGATCTCTCTCTAGTATTTCTGGCATGGTTAAGAATCCCTTCCGTTGTCGGCTTTAATCCCTCTGTAAAAAATATCTGTGACGGCGCGCAGATGGGCGTCGACCATTTCGGGATCGGTCTTGTGCAGAGTATGCCGTAGCATGGCGCTATGAATGGAATCGCGGAGGAAATCGGCTGCGGCGGACAGATCGACATCCATTCGGACAAAGCCCAGTTTCTGGGCTTCCTGCAGCGCGGCAACAAAGCGAGCCTTCTTGGTCACCATGAACTCCTGGAGTGCGCCACGGATGGACTCAGATAAAAAACGAGCTTCGCCGATAAAGGCGCGCACCATCGCTTCGCGCTCCTTCACTGCGGAATACACGTCGCGGACATAGCGCTCCAGGCTGTCGGGCAGTTGGCCCTTCCAGATTTCTTCCGGGCGGGTCAGCGCATTGAAAGCTGCGCATTCGAGACTCAAGGTTGCACCGAGTAGCTCTTCCCGGGTATGAAAATGGCGAAAAATGGTCACCTCATTGACGCCGGCTTGCCGAGCGATTTCACGAGTGGTAGCCCCCTGGAAACCGTCTCTGGAAAATACTAATTGAGCGGCTGTGAGGATTCGCTTCTTGGTTAAATCCGTGGATCCGCCCGGGATTCGCGGGCGTTTAGAGGTAAACTCTGATGAAGCCATGCAAGTATATACTTGCATGCTTTTTCGAATGCAAGTGCTTACTTGCTCTCAATATCAAGGGTCCCGTCGCATAGGATCGGAAAGTTTCTTAGGGACAGGTCAACGATCAAAAAAGCGGCCAACTCGTTGAGGTAGTCTCCTCCTGACTATCGACCAATTTCTCGCCCGACCAAAAGGTTGCTGCCCATCGCTGGCCGGCGGTGTGCAGACGTTCTAGCTAGTGCCGGCAGTGCACTACGACCTCACCGGTGATCATTTCCACTCGGCGGACCAGGCTGATCATTTCACCGTGTTGGATGAATTCCGCAGCCAGTCGATTGGATTCTTCCGTTTGGGGGTTGTTTTCAAATATGCTCACCGTTGTCCATGTCCCGTCATCCGTCGCCACGCCGTAGTAGCCCAAAAAACCAGGCATTCGCTTGATGACCGGCACAAAATCCTCGTTCACCATGCGAACCACCTCATCAACTGAGTCCGTCTTGTAGATTCGGATGCTTGCGTACATAGGTGTCTATCCCCTTATTCCTCTGCAACTCGCAATAAATAAGCTGCCGCCACACATGTGACAAGGGCACCGACGGCGAGAGCCGCGAGGTCACCGGCGATGAAGTCCCAGTTTGCCCGATACAAATTCACGCTACGGAATGCCCGGCAAAAATGGGTTAGGGGAAAGAGCTCGGAAAAGATTCGCACACTAAAGGGAAGTTGCCTGAGGGCTGAGAATGCGCCGGATAACAGCATTATCGGAAGCAGGAGAAAGATCGAGAACTGAATGGCCTGCGTTTGAGTCTTCGAGAGTGCTGAGATCAACAGTCCGAGACTGAGCGAACAAAGCAAAAACAAAAAGCAGATGACTGATAGCTGGAACGGCTCATGAATTTTGATTCCGAAATGAAAGTGTCCGATAGCGATCGTGCCGGCGATGATGAAGAGCGAGATGAGGAGATAAGGCAGCACCTTTCCGATCACAATCTCTGATTGCCGCAGCGGCGTCACTAACAGTTGAGAGAGTGTGCCAGCTTCCCGCTCTCGAGTAATCGTGCTCGCGATCAAGGTAACTGTGAGCAATTGGAGAATCAGACCGACCATCCCGGGGACAACATAATCCACAAACTGCAAGCCCGGGTTGTAAAGAATCTGGGCGTCGACCTGCCACGGAGTGAGAGCCGAGTTGAATTGATTCTGCGTTTCTTGAGAAAGCTGCTCACCTAAATCAATGACCTCCGTCGGCAGATTCTTGATGAGTTCAAACCTTTCGTTCACTTGGAACGCACCCAAAGCCTGTTGAAGCAGGGCTTGGATTGCCGGTGCCGTATCCGTATCGGATCCGTCCAGGATGGCTCGAATAGGGATCGGTTTGCCGTCGCGAATCGCCTTTCCCCATCCAGGCGGTATCATGATAGCCGCTTCACTACCGGCTTTGACTAGGTTAATTGGACCGGCTGCAGTTCCGGCCCACGGCTTCCAGATGAAAGTGTCCTTGAGAGTCTGCAGCAGATCATCCAGATCTTTTCGGGCCTTGTCCGGGTCGCTGCTACCTTCGACTAAAGCGGTGAAAATATCCTGGCCATGAAGCAGGTCGGCGAATTTCTTACTTTCGCTATCACCATCTTCGTTAAGGAACATGGTTGGTACGTCGCGAATCGCCGACCCCGCAAAAGCGTGCCCAAATACGAGCGTGAAAAAAGGGGGGAGGGCCAGGATCACGAGCAAAACCCGGCGATCCCTCCAAATATGGATAAACTCCTTGTGCGCGATGGTGAGGATCGCATTCCAGGAGTCGCCGAAATTCATTTTGCGCTCGCCGCTTCCAGTTGAACTCGATGATTTAGATCGTGACGTTGGGTGAATGCATTAAACACGTCTTCCATATCCGGCTCCACCCACGAGTAGCCGAGCCATTTCAGGTCTGGGAACGGCCAACGGTGGTGCCATTGCTTCAGCAGAGCGTGCGGATTCTCGGCATGCACTCGCAATCGTCCGCTCCGCAGATCCACACCGTTAACACCGGGGAATTTTCGCAACTCCAAAACGCCTGACATCGCAGGCTCAACGTGAACCTCAAGAAGATTTCCCCCTAAACGCATCTTTAGATCGCGCGGCGATCCTTTGGCGACCAACCGCCCTTGGTGGATAAAGCCCACTTCTGAACAGCGCTCGACCTCATCCATGTAGTGAGTCGTCACAAAGACGGTCGTTCCTGATTGAGTCACTTTATAAAGGAGATCCCAAATCCCTTGGCGATGAATCGGGTCGAGACCAGTAGTCGGTTCATCCAAAAACAAAAGTTCCGGCTCATGGATCAGAGCGCAAGCCACCGATAAAAGCTGCTTGTACCCACCAGACAGTTCTCCTGCCTTCGTGTGAGCATAGGATTCCAGATTCATTTCCATAAGCATTTGAGAAACCTTCTCCTCGAATTGGTCCTTGGGAACACGGTACGCTCCAGCAAAAAACCGAAGATTCTCGCAAACGGTTAGGTCGGGATAAAGGCTGAATCTTTGGGACACGTATCCAAACTTTGACCGAACGCGAAATCGATCCTTCCAAACATCCAGACCATCGATCGATGCGCTGCCGCTCGTTGGCTTGGCCAGACCGCATAGCATCCGGATAGTCGTGGTTTTACCCGCACCGTTTGCACCCAGGAAACCGAAGATCTCACCAGCGCCGATCGACATCGAGATCTTATTGACAGCGGTCGTCTGGCCAAATCTCTTAACAAGATCTTTGAGAACGATTAACGGCCTTGGCATGAATTCCTCAGCGGACCTTCGATTCGAATCCGATCGCTGCTCCCCAGCGCGGTCAAAATGTTGTTGATAGTCCAACCCGGACGTAGGGCGCCCAATCCGAGGAGGTTACTTTGAAGTTCGCTCGAGAATAATTGAATTGCCTGTAAGGCACGACGCCTCCCTCGACGTCAAGCTTGACGCCGTTCCAGATCGTCCAGGTCAATCCTCCACCTCCCCGGACTTCCCAATAATCCAGGATCGCATTGTTGAGTTTTTCCAGACGAACGGAATGGCCAAACTGGTTATCCATACGAAATGTACCGGTCCGCAGATCAGCTCCAGCGAATAAAGTAATTTTGTCTGTGAGACCAAATTGCACTTGTGGCCGCGGCGCAATTCCTTCTATCAGCCAACGATCAGAGACCTTCCAGTGGACGCCGACCGCAGGAATCACCGGCCAATCCGAGTTGGGGTCAATGCTCAGGCCGGCGATGAAGATCAAATCAGGACTCTGAAAATACGACGCGCCTATGGTAATAGGAACATTAAAAAGGCGAGGGGTGGCGTGCTTAAAACTACCATAAACACCCGGATGGGCTTCGACCCTGAGCAGAATCGCCGAAGTTAGCTGGAGATCCCCTCCGATCACCGCATTCACCGCCTCAATCGAGTCGGGTATCGGGGTAACCGGATTATTCGTATCGAATGCGTAGCGCTCCCATTGGACGCCTAAGCGCAGTATAAAATTATCCCGGATCTGATCTGATACGACGATGCTCGCACCACTATGGATTTCCGAAAAATTTCCATAATTAACCGGGCCGTGCGTGGCCGAGCCAGAGCCAATGTATGAGGCTTCGGCATCTAGCTCGTAAGAGAACGGTGAGACAGTCGCGCCGCGCTGCGATTGGGTCGGAATGGGGGCGACCGAGAGAGTCTGAGCGTGGATGGTCAACAACGGCAGACCAGCCGCCGCCAGGGACAGGGCGTGCGCAAAGCGCTTGAGCGAAAATCGGACATGCATGGTTGTACTGGCTCCATTCCCCACTTGGTTATCTACCACGAGGTGTGTCTTTGAGGAAAGCTCTTATGTTTCCTTGTATTTCCCGCATCATAGCGGCGCCCGAACCGAGTCGCTCCGCTCCACGCATTTCGCCCAAGGTAGCCGAGGAAACGAGATCGACGCGCCAAATCAGGGTGGCCTCGCTACCGTCTACTTGCACCGGCCAAAGCTGCTGAAGGGTCACCGCGGCGTAATAACCTCCGCTGGAATAAAATCCGAGGTCGGCTGCTTGCCAGCCGTCCCCTACGGCTTTTGCGTAAAAAGCATCCAGACTTACGGCTGCTAGACTTACGACTGATTGCCCGCCAGCGTGAAAGAGTTGCCAGGAGAGAGACGGGGTCAGCGACCCGCGCCCTCCTCCAATTGCCGTAGACGAAATCAACGGCGAGAATTGTGACCGAACGGAGCCGCTCTCCTCTAGCAAACGCGCTACTTCGTCTGCAGCGGGAATGGTGGAACCAGTTGTCTGATAGGGCGGTTCCGCGGCAAGACCACCCGAAACAAAGCTTTTGACCCGTTGCGCCAACACTTGGCTCCAGAATGCAACCACCGGGGCAGGAATCGTTCCGCCGCTTGATGAACCTCCGGCGGTATATTGCTTCACCTCGGCGCTACTGAGCTGCAGCTTCGAGGCGTCTCCGGGAAGTTTCTCAGTCGCCTCGACGAACGCTTTAACTGCAGAGTTGGAAGGGACGGAGGCAAGGTTTTGAAAATCATTGGGACTTGCCCTCTCAGAAATATCTTCCTGGACGTACACTCTCAATTCCGGGTGACGGGTTGGACGCCATTGCTGAATAATGCCAACGGTTGTTTTGACTGGACTACGCACGATATAGGCGCTTTGCACCGATCCCCCCCGCGAAAACCGCATACCTGGTCCTTGAGAGGCCAAAACATCGCCGGCCGCCAATTTCGCCATATCGGCATTCTTGAACACCGACAATGAGCGTAATTCGGTGATCGGGTCCGCTTTGGCGGTCAAGCAGGGCGCTAGCGCTCCGGCCAGGACCACGAGGACCGTGGCAAGAAATCGTTGGTTGGCGTTCATAAGTTTGTTCGTGTTCATAAGCGGCTATTTGGTTCTGGCAAATCCGTAAAAAACCTATCGTCCCAGAATCTACGGCGCTACCCCTCGATCGGGTAATTCCTTCTGGATAGATTACTTACGTCCGTTCCTGTTCCTTCCCCGTCCCGCAGGGGCCCTGGGGCCGTGAATGGCTATGATCCAACCGGCTGTTTGACCTGGCTGCGCTGAAAGAAAACTCTTGCGCCTCGCCTAAATGCAAGTAATTACTTGCATAGCCAAATCCGAGCCCAAACCCGAACCCAATCTAGCCAGCCGCACGCGCTCCTATGGCGACGATACTCGCCAGCGTATTCTGAAAGCCGCCGAAAAGGTCTTTTCCCGCGATGGTTTCCAAGGCGCAACCACCCGGGAAATTGCCCGCGAAGCCCAAGTGAACGAAGTCACGCTTTTTCGTCACTTCCGGACCCGGGATGAGCTTTTGCGTGAGACGATTCTGTGCGGGGCCATTGCTCCTGAGGATCTCGTTGGCCCACGAGCCTCGTGGAAGAGCGATTTGCCCGGCCAATTGGAGCAGTATGTTCGGAAATATTACGCACTGCTTTTGGAACGGGAAGCATTGGTCAGGGCTGTAGTCGGTGAGGGAAGAATTCTTCCGCCTGCTGTTCGCCAAGCTGTACTGGAAAAAATGGCGCCGATGAGGGCCATTCTGGTTGATCGTCTGCAGGCGGCACAGGGGGCGGGATGCGTGCGCCCGGATGTCGACCTCGACTGTGCCATTGATATTCTTCGGGACGCTGTCCACACGGGAATGCTTCGTCACACCGCATACGGTACGAGTGGCTATTCCGTTGATACCTATCTAAAAACGGTAGTCGCGATCTTCATTCAAGGAGTCAGGAACTCCTAGCGAGTATCACGCAAACGCCTGCGCGAATTCATGGCGGACCCTGACAGCGATCTTCCTGACCATTGACAAGTCAAATAAGTGACGAATAATGACATTCATCACTTCTATCGCCACAGCCCCCCATTTTGCCCGTAAACGTTTGACCCGCGATGAAACACGCGAGCGGATTATGATCAAAGCCGACGAGTTGTTTCGTCAGTACGGTTTCGTCAAAACAACGGTCGCGGATATCGCCGCGGAGTTGGGCATGTCGCCGGCAAACATTTACAAATTCTTTTCCTCCAAAGAGGCCATTATCCAGGCAAGTGCCGACCGCAACCTGGTGGTTATCACCGAAGCCGTGCACCGGCACATCGTCGCGTCCGGAGCGGCACTGGATCGAATCGAAAAGGTGCTCCTGACCGTTTACCGGCACAATGTAGATATTTTGCGCAACGAGAGACAGGTTTTTAAATTGATGATCTGGGCCTACGAACAAAAGTGGGATTGCGTCGCGGCGTTCGACAAGTTTCTATTACAAACATTCACGAAACTCGTGAAAGAAGGAATGAGCACCGGCGAATTCAAATCCGGGGATGCATTGGCGACAGCGCACCTGCTCTTTGATTGCCTGATCTTGATTAGAACGCCGCATCTTTATCAGCAGGAGGGCCGAGAATTAAATGAAAACCGGATTCGTGGCATGATCCGATTTCTCGGACACGCTTTAAAATAGCATATTTTTTCATCGCTTAGTGATGAATGAACGAAAATATCACTTATGAAATTGGCTCCTCGAATAGATAGCTCAAGTGAAAACACCACCAGTCCCCAGAGAACAAAAACCCTATTTTCTGACCGGTAGGAATAAGCGAAGCGCTTGGTTCCTTTTCCGTTTTGCGGTTACAAAATTTTTTTATCGTTTAGTGATGAATAAACAAAAACGTCACTTGTAAACTAAGCAATCCTTTTGCCCTTGTCGACCCCTCTATCTCTCGCCGCGTCAACCTATGAAATTTTCCTCTCTCTCCTGGTTTAATCTTTGCCTCCTGGCTGTCGCTCTATCCGGCTGCGGTAAGTCCGATCACTCCGACCCTTCTTCCGGACCTCGCACCCCGGTTCAGGAAGTCGGAGTCGTCACCCTTACTCCCCAACGGGTTGCGATTATCGAGGAGTTGCCGGGACGGACGACCGCCTTCCGGATTTCGGATGTTCGCCCTCAAGTCAATGGAATCATCATGAAACGGATGTTTACCGAGGGGAGTGAAGTAACGGAAGGGCAACAGCTTTATCAGATCGATCTGGCAAGCTATCAGGCAGCCTATGACAGCGCTAAGGCGAATCTCGCCAAAGCGGAGGCAACGCTCGCGGTCGACAGGTTGACCGAACAACGCCAGAAAAAGTTAGTGGATACGCATGTTATTGCTCCACAGGATTACGACACCACGTACGCCACGATGAAAGAAGCGGAGGCGGATGTCGCCTTGAATAAAGCGTTGGTGGAGACAGCACAAATTAATCAAACTTACACCAAGGTTCTATCGCCGATTTCCGGACGCATCGGGCGTTCTTCAGTAACCGAAGGCGCCTTGGTGACCAATGGTCAAACCGCCGCGCTGGCAACCGTCCAGCAACTCGACCCGATCTATGTCGACCTCACGCAATCCAGCAGCCAACTCCTGCGATTGCAGCGTGAATTGAATAACGGTCAGCTCAAATCCGTACGCGATCAAAATGCTGAGGTAAGTCTGATTCTGGAAGACGGCACGGAATATCCGGAAAAGGGCATTCTCCAGTTTTCCGAAGTTAGTGTCGATCAAGGAACTGGCTCAGTCACCTTGCGAGCCGTGTTTCCCAACCCTCGCCAGGTCTTGCTCCCCGGCATGTTCGTTCGTGCGCAAGTCGAGGAAGGCGTGAACCAACAAGCCATCCTCGTTCCACAACGCGGCGTCACTCGCAATCAGCAGGGTCAGCCTACGGCGCTAGTTGTGGGAGCGAAGAATAAGGTCGAACTCCGGACGCTGCACACGGAACGTACGATCGGAGAAAACTGGCTGGTGACGTCCGGTCTAAGCGCGGGCGACAAGGTGATTATCGACGGTTTGCAGAAGGTTGCGCCCGGAGCCGAAGTCAAAACCGTCGCACTCGATGCGGACGGATTTCCCGTTGCCCGGAAATAAGAGGAGCAGCCATGGCAAACTTTTTCATCAATCGTCCGGTTTTCGCCTGGGTCATTGCCATCATTTTGATGATGGCTGGCGCGCTATCCATTACCAACCTCCCTGTCGCGCAATATCCGAGCATTGCGCCACCTGCTGTTTCTATTACGGTTATCGATCCAGGGGCATCGGCTGAAACTGTTCAAAGCACCGTAGTCCAGGTGATCGAACAGCAGCTAAATGGGATCGACAACCTGATCTATTTCTCCTCCGAGAGCGACAAGGACGGGAGCATGACGATCACGCTTAACTTTAAGCAGGGAACGAATCCCGACATCGCTCAAGTACAAGTGCAAAACAAGTTGCAACTAGCGACTGCGCTACTGCCCCCCGAGGTTCAGCAACAAGGCATCCGTGTTTCGAAAGCCACCAAGAACTTCCTGCTCGCTGTAGCGTTCGTTTCGACGGACGGTTCCATGAGTTCAGGGGATATCGGAGATTTCATTGTATCCAACATCCAGGATCCGGTCAGCCGCACCAATGGAGTCGGCGATTTTCAGACCTTTGGTGGAGCTCAATACGCAATGCGCATTTGGCTCGATCCGGCGAAGTTAAATAACTACGGGCTCACCCCGGTCGACATCGGCAACGCAATCACCGCGCAAAACGTCCAAATCGCGTCCGGAGAACTGGGTGGACTGCCGTCGATTTCGAAACAGCAGCTCAACGCGACTGTGATCGGTCCCTCCCGCCTGCAAACGGCTGAGGAATTCGGCAATATTCTTCTGAAAGTCAATCCGGACGGTTCCCAGGTCCGTCTACACGATGTCGCAAACGTGAGCCTGGGTGGTGAAAATTATTCAACCGATACGAAGTACAATGGCAAACCGGCTTCTGCCATCGCGGTCAAACTTGCGACCGGCGCGAACGCGCTCAAGACAGCCGAAGCCGTCAAGGCGACGATTGAAAAACTAAAGCCGACCTTTCCTCACGGCATTGTAGCGGAATACCCGTACGACACGACGCCATTCGTCAGGATTTCGATCGAAGAAGTGGTCAAAACATTGATTGAGGCGATCGTTTTGGTGTTCCTCGTGATGTATCTTTTTCTGCAGAACATCCGGGCAACGCTGATTCCGACCATTGCCGTTCCGGTTATTCTGCTCGGTACATTTGCGGTGCTCTCGCTCACCGGCTTCTCGATCAATACACTAACCATGTTTGGTATGGTTCTCGCCATCGGACTTTTGGTGGATGACGCCATTGTTGTTGTCGAGAACGTGGAACGTCTGATGGCCGAGGAAGGGCTCTCGCCTAAAGAGGCCACCATAAAATCGATGAACCAAATCACCGGCGCTTTGGTCGGCATCGCGCTGGTCTTGTCCGCTGTCTTTGTTCCGATGGCTTTCTTTGGTGGCTCAACCGGAGTCATCTATCGTCAATTCTCCATCACCATCGTCTCGGCGATGATACTTTCCGTATTAGTTGCGATCATCTTTACGCCGGCTCTTTGTGCAACCCTTTTAAAGCCGGTCAAAAAAGGGCACCAGGAAAAGAAGCGTGGGTTCTTCGGTTGGTTCAACCGCATGTTCGACGCCGGCAACCGCGGGTACACGTCCGGCGTCGGCTATATCATCCGCCGTGGCGGTCGTCACTTTGCGATCTATCTGGCGATTGTTGGAGTCATGGGATTCCTGTTTACACGCCTCCCCAGATCGTTTCTACCGGATGAGGATCAAGGGATCCTATTTGCCCAGGTCACGACCCCGCCGGGAACACCTCAGAAATACACGCAAAATGTATTGGACCGGATGAATGAATATTTCCTAACCAAAGAAGGCGCTGCCGTCAGTTCAGTGCTCACTGTTGCCGGCTTCAGTTTCGGCGGTCGCGGTCAAAGTTCCGGACTCATCTTCGTTAGGCTCAAGGATTGGGCGGAACGGCCCGGCGCGAAAAACAGAGTACAAGCCATCGCCAGGCGGGCCATGGGCCGGTTCCTGCAGTATCGGGACGCACTGGCCTTCGCGTTCGCTCCACCTGCAGCGATTGAGCTCGGCAATGCAACCGGGTTCGATTTCGAATTGATCGACCGGGCAAACGTAGGTCACGCCAAGTTGATGGAAGCGCGGAACCAACTCCTTAAGATGGCTAACCAAAATCCGAACTTGGCGGCAGTTCGTTCCAATGGGTTAAACGACGAACCACAATACAAAATCGAGATCGACCGTGAAAAAGCAAACGCGCTCAGTCTGACTGTGGCGGATGTGAACACCACCCTCTCCGCCGCTTGGGGATCCGAATTCATCGACCAGTTTACGGATCGTGGCCGAGTCAAAAAAGTGTTCATTCAAGGCAGCGACAGCTCGCGAATGGTTCCAGAGAACTTCAATGACTGGTATGTTCGAAATAGCCTCCGGCAAATGGTACCATTCGCCGCGTTTTCGCAAGGTTCATGGATCTACGGTTCGCCCAAACTCGAGCGATACAATGGCGGTCCGTCCGCCGAAATCCTGGGTGAACCCGCGCCTGGGTTAAGCACTGGTTTAGCCATGGATACAATGGAAAAACTGACCGAGAAGCTTCCGCCCGGCATCGGATTCGATTGGACTGGGCTTTCCTACGAAGAACGGGAGGGAGGTTCCCAAGTTGGAATATTGTATGCGATCTCGCTAACCGTCGTCTTTCTCTCTTTGGCTGCACTTTACGAGAGCTGGTCCATTCCGGTGGCCGTCATTCTGGTTGTTCCACTTGGAGTCTTGGGCGCTGTCTTGGCTACCTTTCTGCGGGGCCTATCGAATGATGTCTTTTTTCAAGTGGGCCTTCTAACCACCATTGGACTTTCGGCCAAGAACGCGATCCTGATCGTCGAATTCGCGAAAGAAAACTTCGAGAAAGGAATGAATCTGGTCGAAGCCGCGAAACATGCAGCCGCCCAGCGTTTGCGTCCAATTCTGATGACTTCGTTTGCCTTTGTCATGGGTGTCATGCCGCTGGCCGTCTCAAGTGGCGCCGGTTCTGGCGGTCAAAACGCAATCGGAACGGGCACAATCGGGGGCATGCTTTCCGCGACGGTGCTGGCCATTTTTTTCGTGCCGCTCTTTTTCGTAGCCACTTTGCGATTGTTCAGAGTGAAACCGAAGACATCAAAATAATGCCCGACTATTAGACGGTCCCTCTTTGGAGAGAACTCCGGCGATGCCTCAAACATTAGAAGCCATGAACAGGAACAATGTTAGACTGGCCCAAATGGGATCCGACAGTCTTCCGACAAGAAGAGGACGGAGACCAATAACGATTCGTGGTCCTCTGCATATCCAATGCAACGGACATGGAGATCTCAAATACCTGAATCAACTAATCGATGAAGTGCTAACCTGGCCTGACATTGAGTCTACTGAGCGGTTTGTTGGTCGATCGAATACAATTCCAATTCGACTAATGGAGATGGCGACCTCTAATGATCCCTCGGCATTTATCACCGCTCGGGAGTTTGCTCGGGTGCTTCTTGGAGCCCCAACGATATATCTGGTTTTACCGCTACTAAGCGCTCATAGGGCGATTGTTCGGGGATGGGCTGAACCACACTATCTGGGATCTCAGGGCCTGATGCCGGCTGGCACGGTCGTCGTCTATACGCCAAAAGATGATGAGGAGCTTGAGGTCTGCTCTGTCCTTTTCTCTGAGTCCTACCGTTTAGGGCATAAGATCGATTAGGCGGGTATATGTCCCGTTGCTAGCGACTTTCAGATACCATCGGACTGACAAAATGGATCAAACTCTCACTCGTCCCCATGCAGGCTGAAATGCGGACCTACGCAGAACTGCGAGAGCAAATGCACGACGCCTGCTCTAGCAACATCCCGAGCGGGTCGAGCCAAACGCGAGTGCCTACTAATTGAGATGACAGCTCGGACAACGATTACGGCAATCGGGTAAAAAGGGAGACCATCTCCAAGAGACTGGTATTCAATATCGCGAGCCAAATGTGCGAGTTAATATTTCTCGCCTTCCCGTTCTGAAAAGACAGTCCTCTTTTTCGAAAATGAAACTTGTTCGGCCGAACAAAATAACTGCCCGGTAACATACAGAAAATGAAGATGACCCAATACGTAACGCTTTTAAGAGTCCTTTCGAGCTTATCCCTTTGCTTGGTCCCGGCCGGGCTGAGTGCGCGTGAGCCACAAATCGACGTACAACAGATTCTGCAGACGACGCAATCGTGGGATGGCAGTGACTACAAAAGCTATCCTACTGGACAGCCGCAATTGACAGTGCTCAGGATCACAGTTCCGCCGAATACAGCTTTGCATTGGCATCATCACCCGGTGATCAGCGTCGGTTATGTGCTATCTGGCGAACTTACGCTGGAAAAAAAAGCGACCGGCGAGCGCACGGTTATACATGCCGGCCAAGCGTTAGCGGAAACTGTCCAGACGACGCATCGAGGTTTCACGACGAACGAACCAGTTGAGCTAGTTGTTTTCTACGCCGGACAGGTGGGACTGCCGATTACCGTCAATGAAGAGTGACGGAGTGGGGGTCGATGTGACCTCTTCTAAGACAAGCACTTTGGGATGGGTATCACCTAAGGTCGGGTTTATTTAGACGCGACCTTTGGCCGCTTCTTCCTTGGGTGTTTCGGAGCGACCAGGGCGAAAACGATGGCATTGCTCAACCATTTTTCGTAGCGCTCTGAACTCCATTTGCGGTCAACGACCAGCATTCGGTAAATGTCCCGCCCGGTAAATGTCCACAAGATATCTCTGGCTTCTTTTGCATCGAGTCCGGGGAGCAGTCGACCTGATTCGACGAGGTTGGCGATAGTCTGAGCTTGAGCCTCGTACCGGCCACATTCGCGCTCATATTCGATGGCTGCTAATTCCGGAATCACCACACCGGCTTTGCGCAACAAATCGAACTCCGACCGTTCGGAATCATAAATCTGCCGGGCAATTCGAGGGGCCATTTTGAGACGGGCTACTGGGTCCGCCAGGTCTTTCACCTCACTGATAAGGTCCTGATATGCGGGACCAAAGGCCGCTCGATCAATCAATTCGGTCAGGATGCGCCGCTTAGAGCCAAATACCGCATAAACCGTTGGCGCCGCCACGCCGGCCTCGCGGGCAATGGCTTCAATCGTCGCTGCCTCATAGCCTTTATTTAAGATAAGCTGCCGCGCCGCGGCAGCGATGCGCGCCCGCGTCTCATCGGCCTGTCTTTGCCGGACGAGGGAATAGTAGGATCGGACGACTTTTTTTGCCATTGACGAAACGGATGATTTGAATATAGTGTACTATAACGAATATAGTATAATGCCTCTAACTCTAACAAACAAATTCGAAATCTGAGTTATGAACTCCACCGAACTTGAACCCGATCAAATGCCCAAGGCAATCGTTAATTGGCTCTACGCGGAAGTCTTCAACAAAGGAAACGCGGATATTGCCGACCAGCTCATTTCGCCAGACTTCAACGGACCTGCGGGAAACGGTCCGGAAGGATTCAAGGCCCTTATTTTGCCGCTCCGCCAGGCCTTTCCTGACCTCCATTTCAAGATACAGGACACCGTGGCGGAAGGTTCCCGCGTGGTGGTGCGCTGGATATGGAGGGGAACCCATCGCGGATCGTTTGCCGGTATCGCTCCGACCGGACGTCAAGTTTTTAACGAGGGTATTGCCATCTACCGATTCGAGGATGGGAAAATTACGGAGGCGTGGTCGCAAATGGACCGTCTGGGAGTCCTTCAGCAAATCGGAGCTTTGCCAGCCATTGCCCAAGCCGGTCCTGCTCGTCAGACAGAAGTAACACATCCTGCCTGAACGAATGGTCATGAAATTATTTATCCTCGGAGCCAGTGGCGGCATCGGCCAGCACTTGTTACAGATTGCGCTCGAACGCGGTTACCAAGTGACGGCGTATGTTCGCTCTCCTCAGAAAATCGGTTCTACGCACGAGCGACTCGAAGTGGTCCAAGGCGAAGTATTCAACGCAGACCAGATGGCGCGCTCTTTGGCCGGCCACGATGCTGTTCTATCGTCCTTTGGGCCACTAACCGTGCGTTCTTCGACCTTGCGACGCGAGTTCGGACGGACCCTGGCCGCAGCTATGCGGAAGAGCGGTGTCCGGCGAACCCAAATTGTATCTGCTGCATTTCTCTTTCGAGATTTGAACGTCCTGGGCCGTCTTCTAAAGGCAACCCTGTTTCGTCAGATGGTCCCCGACATGGCCGGAATGGAAGCCGAAGTTTGTCAAAGCGATCTCGACTGGACCATTGTGCGCCCTCCGCGCCTCACCAATGGTCCAGCCAGGCACTCTTACCGCGTTGCAGATGGGAACCTGCCAAAAGGGGGATTCCTTATTTCACGAGCAGATGTGGCCCACTTCATGATTGGCGAAGCCGAAAATCCGACTCACCGGAAGCAGATTGTCGGGGTGGCTAACTAGACGCGTTTGCCGGACGCTGGATTGAGCGAATTCATGTCGCTCATTTCATGCTGGAGACGATCGGGAGTGGTGAGGGAAGCCTGCGAATGGGGGTCCAACATTCAACACATAAGAGCAATGTGTGTTGAGTGCTTAGGCTCGACCTTTTTTAGGCTCCCATTTTTAGATCCGTGGACGACTCTTGGCCACCCAGCGAGTTAAGTGGAGGAAGGCCGACGGGGACTTCCTCATCGCCGGAAAATAGGGGCCGCAATTCCGCAACGAAATGCTATAGCATCGGAGTACCATATCATCGGCCGACGTGTTTCGCGGGAGACAACAGGCCGATGACGGAATATGGTCCTCCAACAAATCCGTCCATGACCGAACTCGACAAAGATGAGCAATTCTATCGCGACACGGAGAGCATTGCCTTTCCGAAGCTCGATGACCGGCAGCTCGCAATGCTGGAGCCACTCGGCGCGCGGCGCATCGTGCGGCGCGGCGAACTGGTATACAAAGCGGGCCAACGCGATGTCGGGTTGACCACGGTCCTGCGCGGCGAGCTGGAAGTCTTCGAGTCACGCGACGGGCAAGAGCAGATCCTGGCGACTTCAGGCCCGCGCGGTTTCATCGGGGACGTTGCGATGCTCATGGGCACCGCGGCGCTGGCCAGCGCGCGAGGCAAAGCGGATGAGAGCGAAATTTTGGAAGTGCCCGCGGATAGGCTTCGCCAAGCGCTGGCGGAACTGCCCGGCGTCAGCGAGCCGGTCGTGCGCGCGTTCATCATGCGCCGGCAGCGGCTGAAGCGCGACCGCGAGTTTGCCGGGCTGCGCGTTCTCGCACAGGATGGCTCGCGGGACGGCCATCAACTCGACGATTTTCTCGACAAAAATCATATCCCGCATCGATTGATAGACTTTCAAAGCGAATACGGGCGCGCCTTATCCGAACGCTTGCACCTGACGAGTCGCGATTTGCCTGTCCTGATCACGGCAAGTGGAATGCCGTTGCGCCGCCCGTCGCTTCGCGAAGTCGCGCGCGTCGCCGGGCTGCTCCGGCCGCTGGCGCAGGACGAGGAGAGCGAAATCACCTGCGATCTCGCTATCGTCGGGGCGGGTCCGGCCGGTCTTGCCGCCGCGGTTTATGCCGCCTCCGAAGGGCTCAAGACTGTGGTTTTGGAAAGCTACGCGCCAGGTGGACAAGCCGGGTCTTCTTCGCTGATCGAGAATTTTTTCGGCTTTCCCACTGGCATTAGCGGCGGCGAACTGACTTACGGCGCGCAACTTCAGGCATATCGTTTCGGCGCGAAGTTTTCGACGCCGGCGCAGGCGCTCTCGCTCGCATTCATCGACGGCGAGCACCGGGCGAGCCTGCAAATCGAAGGCTGCAACGCGACCCTGCTGGCGAAGTGCGTCATCATCGCGACGGGCGCGGACTATCATCGTCTGGAGGCCGAGGGGCGCGAGAACTTCGAGGGCTCCGGCCTTTACTACGCTGCCACGGCGCGGGAAGGGCAACTCTGCCGTGGCTCGACCGTGATCGTTGCCGGCGGCGGCAACTCGGCGGGCCAAGCCGCGATGTTTCTCTCCGAAGGCGCGGAGAAGGTGCTGTTGGTGGTCCGAGGCGAAGGTCTCGTCAAAAGCATGTCGACTTATCTCTCACGCCGCGTTGAGGCGAAGGAGAACATCGAAATTCTAACGTGTACCGAGATTCGGAGAATGATGGGCGGGAAGGTTCTGGAAGCTGTCGAGCTGGAGAACACGAAGACGCACGAGCGACGAACGGTGCAGACGTCAGCCGTCTTTTCCATGGTCGGCGCGAAGCCGTGCACCGCTTGGTTGCCGCCCGAGATCGAGCGGGATGAAAAGGGCTTTATCAAAACCGGCCATGCGGTCGTCGACGCGCCCGCGTGGAAAGGCAAGAGCCGTCCGCCGGGGCCGCTGGAGACGAGCTGGCCAGGCATCTTTGCCGTAGGCGACGTGCGTTCCGGCTCGGTGAAACGCTGCGCTGCCGCAGTGGGCGAGGGGGGCATGGCGGTCGAGGGAGTGCACGACGTCCTTAGAACTTACGCCTGACTGCGCGCGCCAGGTCGCATCAGGGCTGAATGGCATCCGCTGACGAGCCCAATCGAAGTTCTCGTCGACTTATTGATGGTCCGAACTCGCTGTCGGAATGCATCGCCCGCCTTATGCGGCAATGCTCGTAACTGGTTTCGGATTCGAGTTTGTTCCGGATTGCTGTCTAAAATAGAAATCTCTTTTATTAATGTTGTAATATATAGGTATTGTAAACGGTAGTTCCAGATTCGTCGATGCTCGATCTCCTCTTGGATAACGCGGCGGCAAAGTTTCCGCTCAAGGCCGCTTTGATTTTTGAGGACGAAACTTATACTTACGGCGACCTGCTTAGCCGCACTCAAAGCTTGGCGGCCTCCCTGTTGGAGCGAGGAATCAATCCAGGGGATCGAGTTGCATTTTTGCTGCCAAACTGCCCTGAAATAGTGCTCTGCTACTACGCCTGTTTTAAGATGGGCGCGATCGCTGTACCTCTGAACATTCGCTTCGGCGCCGACCTGCTTAAGTATGTCATCAACCACAGCGGGGCTCGTCTTCTAATCAGTGAACCAGAACTGTTCACACAGGTGGAAAAAATCAGGCGGTCGCTGCCTGAAGTCGAGCAATACTACGTGGTCTGCCGCCACTCGGATTTCGGTGGAGTAGCGCCCTTCAGTGAACTACTCCAAGCGACATTAAGCGTGGATCGTTTGCCGGTCTTAGAAGAGGGCAGTCCCGCTGCGATTTACTACACATCAGGCACAACGGGGTTGCCGAAGGCGGTGATACATACCCACGGCAGCTTGGCGCGGGCAACCTCTGATCAAATACAGCAAATCGGCATTTCTGCCGATGACAAGACGCTGATCATGTTTTCGGTATGCTATCTGATCGGTTTTGGCTCTCAGGTTCTGACTTTCCACAGCTGCGGAGCGACCTGTATTCTGTTAAGTTATTTTGAACCGCCGCTGGCTCTCAAAGCCATCCAAGCCTATAAGGCGACCAAAACGTATTGCTTCCCGAAACTATACAATGATCTAGTTAACTACCCGGAAGCCGGCCAGTATAACCTTCGATCGCTAGATTTCTGTTTCTCTGCCGGCGAAGCGATTGCTGTTGTCATCCAGGAGCGATTCAAGCGGATCTTTGGTGTCGAAATCACAGAAGGCTGCGGTATGACGGAGCTGCAAATCTACAGCATGAACCCTCCGTATGGTAAAAAGAAGGTTGGCTCAATTGGGAAACCCATCGTCGGTATGGAAGTTTCTCTGATTGATGATTCTGGCCGTCCGATTTCTCGACCAGGTGAAATCGGTGAGATGATCGTCCGTGGAGGTAGTATGACCGCGGGCTACTGGCGCGATCCGGAACTAACTGCAAGGAATATCATGGATGGGTGGTTTCATACCGGCGACCTCGCTTATAAAGACGAAGAGGACTTTTACTGGTTCGTAAGTCGCAAATCGGAGATCATCAACCATCGAGCTGGACTGGTATCACCTATCGAAGTCGAGGGCGTGTTGTACCGACATCCAAGCGTCAGAGAAATAGGCGTCATTGGAGTACCTGACAGACATGGTGGCGAGCTAGTACAGGCACATGTAGTTCTCAAGGAAGACAGCTCTCCAGTTACGCAACAACAATTGCTCGATTTTGCCAGAATGCGCCTGGCTGAATATAAAGTTCCGGACCAGATCATTTTCTCCGAGACCCTACCGTACGGACCCACCGGAAAGATTGACCGAAAAACTTTGCGGGAGAACTCCCTTAGGCAAATAGCTGAGCATCGTTAGGGTGAGCCAACCGCTCTTCACTAGTTTTCGTGCCGCCCAATGGTAGCGGTAAATACACGGAGACTGTCGCGCATCGAGGAGACGAGTCACTACTTTTTAGATTCGTTTCCTCTCAAGAAGACGGGTTCCGTAGATCAAGCCTTATCGGCACTGGTTTGCTCGGTCGGTGCGGCGGGAACGGATATTAAACCCCACCAGAGAAGCGGCAGGGAAAGAAGGAGGATGACCCCGATCGACAGAGAGGCGGTCAACACCGAAAAGTGGCTGGCGACGGGGCCTGCGACAACGCCGCCTACCAGCGTTCCAATAGCATAAGCGATATTGAAGATGGCATAAACCGACGCGTAGGCGCCTGCTGCGCAACGGTCCACGGCGTCAGCAAGTTCGGTAAGCAGAGGATTCATGGCACAAGCGTAGGCAATGGTGACTAGACACAATGCCGCGCCCACCAAAATCACGCTCGGGTAGAGTACAAGCAGGGGCATTCCGATGGCCATAGTGGTCAAACCGAGAGCGATGGCAAATCGCCGTCCAAACCAGTTCGTCAAACCTTCCACGGGCGTGGCGGCAAGCCCGTATGCTACACCAGAGAGAGTAAACAGCAGCCCGACTACGGTCGATGATGCCCCTGCCTTATCAATTAAGAACGCTGGCACATCGGGCTCGATCAATCCCCAACCACAGGCAATGAGGGCGGCGACGAGTGCGGCAGCGAGCACGGCTCGATTACGGAAAAGGACAGGCATCGCGTTGGGAACAGCAATGTGATTTTGATCGTGCGGAATCAAAGTGAGACGCAGGATGAGATCCGCCAACGCGATTAGTCCACTGACCCAAAACGGCGCAAGATATCCGCCCATGTCGTAAAGGGCACCGCCGGCTAGCGGAGCCATGAGCGCCCCCATCGTAGCGCCGAGCATGGCCAGGCCCATTTTTTGCACTCGCTGGTTGGGATACCGCTCCGCGATGACCGCGAGCCCCGCAGTCCATGCCGCGGAGGAAGCTCCGCCTTGGATAATTCGCGCAAGGATGAGTATCCAATAACTCCCTGCGTTGGCGAAAATAAACGTCGCGATCAACTGAGCGACGGCTCCGACAATGAGCGGGTTCTTGCGGCCAATTCGGTCGGATACGACGCCAAAAAGCGGCGTAAGCAGCACCACTCCGAGGGCATAACTGCAGTAAAGTGATGCGATATCCGAGGTGGAACTGATGCCCGCGGGCGACAGCGGGGCGAGCGGTATGACCACTTCGTAAAGGAACGCGTCGGTAAAGAGGGCAAAACCGACCGCGACTAATGGAGAGAGGGAGCGTCTGCCTTCCATTTTTGGGTCAGGATATCCGCGATGGATGAGCCGAACGACCTAACCCAAGCACCAGCGGTAGCATAAGGAGCGGAGCAACGGCGGAAACCGCAAGACCGAGATGCAAGTCGTGTATGCCGGCGATCCATCCCACCGTCCAGGGCATGAAGATGCCGCCCGCATTTCCGAGCGCTGCCAGCGCCCCGAACATGCTCGCTCCGCCATTGGGATAGCGATCCGCGGTGACTGCCAGCATTGTGGGCCACAGACAACTTCCGGTAAATCCGGCAAGTACACAGGCCGCTAGGGCGAGCGAGTAGATCGGCAGAAACGATCCCGCCAGGAACAAGACTACCGAGGAGCTGCATCCCCAGGCCATTGTATGAAAAGGGTTCAGCTTCGCGCCGAAGGCTCCCACAATCATTCTTCCCGCCGCCATTGCGACGGAAAACAAAAGCAGCCCGACGCCGGAAATCCATTGTGGAAAACCGAGCGCGGATTCCGCATAGGCGGGCAGCCATTGCGCCATGCCGAGTTCGGTCGCGCCACCGAGGAAGATGGCAGCCATCGCTCCGAGGAACCATTTTTCCTTCAAAATCGTTCCCAAAAGAGTGCGGCCCTCCTCGCCGGATACGATCGATGGGAATGCCATTCGGGCGAATGCGGCGAACAAAACCAAAGGAAGAGGCAGCAGTACCAGACAGGCGGTACGCCAACCCCAGCCCATCTGCAGAACCACAGTTCCGGCCAATATGGTGACTACCGCACCCACGCAATAAAAGGAGTGTAGCCAGTTCATAGAGGACGAACGCTTGTCGGGATTCAGCGCGGCCACCACGGGGCTAAGCACCATATCGAGGATTCCGGCACCCAGACCCAGCACGAATACCGCAAATCCCAGCGCGCTATAGCTGGGGACGAATATCATTCCCGTCAAGCTAATGGCAATGAGTGCGTTCCCAATCTGAACGAACGGCTTGGCGCCCCAACGATCTACGAACGGTCCTGTCGCCACAATCCCCAGGCACAGACCGGCAAACGACAACGCGCCCAGACGGCCAAGCTCCTCCAGCGTAAGGAGGGTTGTACCGAATGAGTGGCGAAGGCTGTTCAAAAATACCGGCAGCAAGTTGAGTCCGATGGCCAGACTCATCATTGCGGCGTAGCAGAGACCGGTCAGCAGTCTTGGATTTCTACTCAATATTTTCGTGCCTGTCAGACGAGGTTTACTTTTTGGGCAAGCCGCTTGGCCAGTGTGGCTCCGGAATGGAGACCACCTTCCATATAGCCGGGGAAAAGGAGGCTCGTGTATTCGCCCGCAAAGTGCATCCGATCTGCAAAACCTTCGCGCAATAGCGGGTACTTCGTCGTCACCTCTCCCAAGGCCGGATTACTGTACCCACAGAGGGTATATTTATCCGCCGGCCAATTCATGAACATCGATCTGTCGACGTTCGCTAAATAGCCGGGGTAAATTTTTTCCAATCTCCGCCCCAGAACCTCGGTGCGTACTTTTGGCGAGATCGCCAGACAACGCTGCGCGGCCAAACCGGCGGAAAATACGGTCAGACAGGCCGGGTCCTTTGGATCGGTCCGCTGCGCCTCCGTCCCTTCCCAGGTTGCACCGATCGGACCATTTGACATCGAATTGGCCGAAAGTCCGTCCGCGAGCCAGAATGGCCTTTTCACGCTGGATAGGTATTTGACGGCAGGCCCGGCTTGCACCTGGTAGGTTGAAGGAATTTTCGGATTTACGCTGAAGTTCTTCCAAGCGCTGGGAGGAACAGTAAGCACGACGATATCGCCCTCGAAAGTCGTTCCTCCCGCAGTGGAAACGGTAACGCGTTGGTCGCTGAGATGGATTTGCTCGACTGGTGCGCTTAGATGAATGCGGTCTAGGCCGATGGCCGCAGCCAACTTGGCCGCCAACCGCTGATTTCCTCCACGGCAACGAAACACCTCTGTCTCGGTCCAATACTGTTCCACTCCTCCGCCGGCGACCGAAGCAATAACTCCCAGATAGCTTTCATGTTTGGGAGATGCGGCGTTATCATTTCCGATCAGGGCGAGCAGACCTTGACGCGTGCTCCGATCCAAAGGCCAAGTACGCGACACCTTTTCTAGCGAAAGATGATCCAATCTGCGTGCGTCGGGAGTCTTCCAGGGAGCTTTAAGATTTACCGTCCGCGCGTCCGTATTCAATAATGACATCGCGTTACGGATCGAGTTCCAAAGCTCTACCAGTGCTTCGCCTTGATAGATGCAACCATTCAGCATGATCGGGGATCGGCCTGCTTCTGGCTCTGCCACGTCATCGAAGTGCAGACCGAACCGACCTGCGTAAGCCAGCCAGGTCGGATGATTGGAGCCAATCAATTCGCCGCCTGCTTCCACAACCCTGCCCTTAATGAATGAGTCCAGGGACAGCACTCTCCCGCCCAGGCGGGCGCGGGCCTCAAGCACGATCACATCGGCGCCTGCGCCCTGCAGTTCGAAAGCGCAGGCCAGTCCGGAAAACCCGGCTCCTATGATAATGACTCTTGGCCTGGATCCCCGCCGGCGGCGTTGTCCGAATGCCGTTTGACCGCTGAGGAAAAGACCTGCGCCTGCCGCCAGTGTCGTACGAAGAAACTGACGGCGGGTCCATGGATCAGGGGCTGCTCCCATCTGCCGCGCGAGTCTGGCGATTGCGGAGGGCTTCATCTAGGAGCGTCCAACTATTGAAACTGCTCCTCTGCTAGCCAATTTCGGGCGTCCACCAGATTCTCGCACACATGCGTCGCCAACTGTTCCATCTCCGGAGTGGAGGGCAGCATGTCGGGGATGAGTAACACCCGCATATTCGCAGCCTTGGCTGCGCGAACACCACTATGAGCATCTTCAAAAACCAGACAATGGGACGGATCAATTCCCAGCGCCTTGGCTGCACTGAGAAATATGTCCGGATGGGGTTTTCCCCTGCTTACCATCTCTCCTCCGGTCAGATGCCGGAATTCCTTGAGGATACCGTGCTTAGCCAGACGGGCTTGCGCCTCGGCGCTCACTGTCGAAGTGGCCACCGCGCATGGGATATTCTTCTGGCGCGCCCATTCCAGCATTTCACGAACTCCCGGTTTGAGTGGAATGCCTTCCGTTTCCACGATCGCTTCGTAACGTGACCTTGCATCTTTTCGAAACTCGTCGATCGGAAATTGAGAACCAAAAACTTCTACCAGTCGCTTTTCGGAATCTGCGACTGTGATGCCAATTAGCATCAGGTAAATTTCATCGCTCAAATCAAATCCAAGTCGTCGGGCAGCTTCGCTCCAGGACCGTTTGTAAACTCCCTCCGTGTCGAGAAGAAGTCCGTCCATATCGAAGATGAACGCTTCTATGTTTTTCATTTTGCCAAGCCATGGGACCAGCGGACCCTTGCGCCGCTTTCGATCTGATTTTTCATAGTCTAACCGGGCAGTTTCGCGATCTCATCCGGTTCGACGGCCTGAAAAATATCAATCGCAGGATCGGCAAAAAAATTGTCGTGAGCTTCGTCGCACCACGTGCTCACCTCGCCGATCAGGCAATAGTCGGTTGCTGGGGCAAATTCGTGCCAGATTCCAGGTGTCAAGGTGATGCGTTCACCGGGCTGAAGAAGGAAGGGTTCACCCGATTTTACGGTGCGCTCCACTCCGTTTACTCGGACAGCGACGGGATCAGTCGTCTCGGTTTCACGCGGGTTGGAAGACCAAAGCCAGAGCCGTAAGTTGCCCGCCCGGCAGATGATGTCCTCTTTTTTCTGGCCGTGGGTGTGAGCGGGCGTAACCATGTCCTTGCGCGCATACATGATTTTCTCACAATACTCGGGTTCGTTGGCGAGGAGCACTTCGACCAATCCGGCTTTTTTGTAATCGCCAAGCCCAAAGTCTGTTGCCGCCCACTGCGGTTTCGGCGGGAGCGCCCACTGATGTTTCGTGAAACAGATGGCTGCTTCGTTGCAAACAAGGTTGACTTCACTTTGCTTCATAAACAGGCGGATTTTCAGGATTTGATAAACGCCAGAGCGTCCGAAGCCGATGCGTTCTCATGAATAACCGCCCGTAGAGCGCGTGCCATTTTCTCCGGCGTTTTGTGTTGAATGACATTCCGGCCATAGATGATCCCGGCTACGTCCTGCTTAACCAGCTTTTCGGTATGTTCCAGCACCTCGCGATCAGAGGCCCGGCTTCCTCCCCGGACCGTAACGGGAACTCCGGACGCTGCTTCCACAACGCGATGAAACTCCTCCACCGGCGAGGTAGAGTCCGTCTTGATGATGTCGGCTCCTAATTCCGCTGCCACGCGAGCCAGGGTAACCACGCGATCCGGATTTTCATCACCTACATACCCATCCTTGGTTTTCTTGAAGGAAAGCGGCTCGAGTCCCAGCGGCATACCGTAGCGTTCACAATCACTTTTGACACGCAACACATTCTGCACGCACTGATTCAGCATCTCCGGGTGCTCCTCAATCTGCAGCAGGTTAAGCAGGATGCAGGCAGCATCAAGGCGTAGAGCCAGCTCGACAGCATTGTCAAAAACGCGACACTGCAGGTGTCCAGTCGGCACAGTGTCGCTGTAGAAATTGGCCGGATCTACGCGCAACATTAGCCCCGGTTTTCCTCGGCCCGGAAGGCGTTGCAGATGATGCGCCTCGCCGACAGACAATAACACTCCGTCTGCGTTGGCCTGCGCAACCTTACCCACGATTTTCTGCATCTGCTCAATGCCTTCGAGAAACGCCGCATTATTAAAAAGCGCGTGATCGATGGCCACAATCAAGGTCCGGTGAGACTCCGGATGAAAAAGGCGCTGAAGTCGGTATGCATTCATTGTATGAAGATGAGCGCTCGGGGGTAGAAAGGTTTGAGAAACGCGGAATCGCAACGCTGTCAAAAAAGGGGATTTCTGACAAGCTCGAGATTGGGATGGTTATGAAAATGCGGTTGTTCGAGGCGTTTATCACTTGATTGCTAAGGCAACCGAAATTAAATCATGCGCCCCGTTTTTATCTCGCATCCGCAAGTGCTTTCTCGATAATTCGTCCTCGAATTTGTTAACGCCGCTTTTCGTAAAATAAATCGCGGATAAAGACGAAATAGAGACGATTCATTTGTGGCCATTCGTCGTTGCGCAATTTCGCCAGGAATGGTTGACCGCCTCGAGGACGACGACAGCCTGTCCGCCATAGTCCCGCGAACGCGTCGCGGCCGCGAGACCCAACGCTGGGAGGGATCGCGTCCCCGCGATCCGTTGTGGCCGGACCCAAGCGCGTTTGTATACCAAGGGTTAAATTGCCTCCCCCAGGTTAGAGATCGTTTTCTCGGCGCGCGGGGACGCGCGCCCTCCCGGCGTTGGAGCTGGTGGTAGACATTCGGTGGCATTAGCGTGAGCCTTTTTCGGCACCAGAGGCGGAATCAAAACAATGCATCTCGTCAAAAACATTGCTCAGAAGCGTTCCGATCTCTTTTGCTTTTTTAGCAAGGTCGCCATCAAGAGCCATTCCTTGCGGCCCGGCCAAGCCCCCTATTGCTGAGGCCCCAGCGCGGACAAGATCGTTTTGCTGACGACACCGAGGATCGGGGTTGATTGAGATTTGTTGTCGCGGTCGAGCCGGTTCACGTTGATGACGAGGGACGCGTCGAGCTTCTCGATGTAGTACATGTCGGAACTAAAACCATTGATCGTACCGGAGTGTCCATAAAAGCCGTGCCCTAAAGCCACGCCCTCTCCATAATCAGCGCCCGCTCCGACCAAAGGCTGACCCTGCAATTCTTCTTTCTGGGTTTCAGGTTTCAGCAGATCACCTCGGCACATCGCGCGCGAGAACACCAGCAGATCAGCAATGTTCGAAACGACCGCCCCGGCCGCTCCGGCCAAGTGAGGATTGAAAAGCGTCTTATCATCAAAACGCTTCGTGGAGGGATTCCAGCCGTATCCGCGTAGCGTACCCGGAATTCCGTTGCCGGTCGGGTACGATGTATGTCGCAGCTTTAGCGGGATGATCACGCTTTCGGTAATCAGAGTGCCGATGTCCTTGCCGGTGACACGCTGTACGATGCCGGCTAAGATGTCATAGTTGAAGTCCGTGTAGACGCCTTCGGTATCGGGCGGTTTGAAGTCGGCCTTCAGCCGCGCAAGGCGGCTGAGCTCGTCGGCGAGCGATGGAGCCGGCGAGAGAGGATGGTCGTAGACCCGCGCCAAAACCTCGTCGTCATTCGGAGCCGGAATACCGCTGCGCATCCGTAGCAGATCGTCGACGGTAATTCGATCGGCGTTGGGAAATTCTGGGTACCAGGTCGAAATTGGATCGGTTTTATGGAACAAGCCTCGATCGATCAGAGTAAGGACAGCGGTCGCGGCAAACGTCTTGGTAATGCTGGCGACACGGAAAGGTTGATCAAAGCCCCGTGACGTGCGCGTCTTCAAATTCGCGAATCCTTCAACAAACGTGTATCCGCCTTTGCCGGGGACATGCACTCCGACCGCGACACTTGGTAACTTGTTCCGCTTGGCGATGTCCTCGATTTCGCGGTCTAGGTTGCGGGCAACGGCGGGAGTAAATAAGTCGTTCGAGCCGGCAGCAATCGTCCACGATGCGTTTGACTCGATAAGGACGAGCACGCAAAAGCAGGCTCGGAGTTTGAAGTTTTCGGAACGCGACCTCATCGAGATTTCACGGGTAGTACGCCTTTTCCTTTTTTTACTAAAGCGATGATACGCTCTTTATCCTGTCATACTCAAGTTTCGGTTATACCTCATCACCGAGTTGCTAGACGTAATCCTTCGTGGTTTACGATTTAAATACAGTCCCTACCATTCAAGCCGCAGTCAATGAACTGAAACTGCGGTCGCAGTAAATACACGGAGACCGTCGCGTACCAAGCCGACTAGTCACTAACTTTTAGATCCCTTCCCCCAGCCAGATGAACTGCATCTTATGACTGGGCTTTTATCTGCCGCTTACGGAACTGCGCAACTTTATGACGATTGCCGCAAACCGCCACGCTGCACCACTGGCGGCGGTGGTTCTTGGTGGTGTCGTAGAAATAGAGCACACATGAGGTGGTGTTGGCGCAGCGACGAAGATAATTCAGGTTTGCCTCAGCCAGGAAGATAGCGATCTGGCGGCCGAGAATAGCGAGTGCGAGTTCCCCCCCTTGAGCTGAGAATTGGAACGGACGAGGTGAACGCCCTTTCGCCCCTGGCGATGCAGTTTCTCGTGAAAAGTGTCCTCGGCCAGGAGTCGGTTTAACCGCTCAAGAAATGCATCGCTGATCTTGCCTCCCGCGGCGAGCTCCGTCAGCACATCTTTCCAGGCCCGACGCAGTTCCACCACGCTCTTGAGCGCTTCCGCGCCGCGAGCGGCAGGCAAATTCAAGCTCGGATCCGTCGACAATCCCGTCTGGGAAAGCCAGTCCGCTAGATCGGACCAAGAGCGCAAAAGGTCCTCCAGATATCCATGGGGGACTGCGAGCGTATTGACAAAGTCGATGGCGGGATGCTCGCCGACAAAAACAAAGTCCGAACGATTTGGCCGTTTTCTTTTAGAGGTGGAAGGCACTAAAGCATAGTAACCTTGAAAACATCGTTTGACGAGTTACAGCAATTGAGGCAAGAAGTAACCTACAAAGAAATAAATAGCAAGTTACAAATAGTGCGCTCGGGCTCCCCATCATGAAAACAGCATCTATCTCCTACAAAACGGCACAGGTTAAGGGCTTCAAAATTTTTTATCGTGAAGCCGGCGATCCACAGGCATCCGCGGTGCTCCTACTTCACGGTTTTCCCACCTCAAGCCATATGTTCCGCAACTTGATCCCACAATTGGCTGGCGATTATCACGTCGTTGCCCCTGATCTGCCCGGGTTCGGTTTCTCCGACGCACCCGATCACAAAACCTTTGCCTATACGTTTGATCATTTGGCCGAGGTCATAGGGGATTTCGTCGAACAGATCGGTTTGAGAAAGTTTGCGGTCTACGTCTTCGATTATGGTGCTCCTGTCGGGTTTCGACTCGCGCTTCGCTATCCCGACCGGATCTCGGCGCTGATCTCTCAAAACGGCAACGCCTATGTCGAAGGTCTGAGCGACGACTGGGCTCCCGTCCGTGCCTACTGGGAAAATCCGAGTCAGCAAAACCGTGATGCTCTGCGTACCCTTTCAACCCTGGAGATCACCCGTTGGCAATATCACCACGGCGTGACCAATGCTGAGGAACGCATTGCGCCTGAAGCTATCATTCTCGACCAAACTCTATTGGATCGTCCGCAGAGCCCCGAGATTCAACTCGATCTCATCGGTGACTACAAAAGCAACGTTGCGCTTTATCCCAAGTTTCAGGAATTCTTCCGCAGCCACCGGCTGCCGACGCTGGCGCTATGGGGAAAGAACGACCCCTTCTTTCTTCCGGCCGGAGCGGAAGCTTTTCGTCGAGACAATCCGAGCGCGAAGGTCGTCTTCTACGACACGGGGCATTTCGCTCTGGAGACTCATGCGGCGGAAATCGGCGCCGAGATTCGCTCCTTTTTGAGCAGCATTCATAGGGGCTGAAGAAATCCAAAAAGCCAACAGGCGATTGCTTTAGAAAGGTGAAAGTCCGATGTCTGCAGGCGGCTTTTGCGCAGTTACGCGCGCACGGACTTCGCCGACATCATCACCGTCTCGCCCGGTCCCGATAGTCAGCGTAACATCTTCACAATCCTGAATGAGAACATCTCAACCTCGGACGAGTATGACATTGTGGTGTAGGGGATTGCTTCTAGCTATGATCGAGTCGTTCCATGGCTGATTTCAGCGCTTCGACACTCTTTTCTAACCCTATCTGTTCCTCTTTATTTGCCTCAATTTCGAACTCATTCAGAATACCGCTCCGACCCACTCGGCGTGGTAAGGAAAGTGTGACCGAATACCTTTCGCTGTAAGCGGAAACTGGAATCACCGAGCACTCGTCTCGCAGGATAATTTCGACGATTCGGGCAATAGCGGTTCCAATCGCAAACTCGCTCGCACCTTTGCCCTTGATTATGTTGATATTACCTTGCCGGACATAGTCTTCGACTGACCTGTGCAGCGCTTGCCCGTCAATGCGTCGTTCGTCCAGATAGGACTCGAGCGGCACGCCACCTATGGTCACTTTGGACCACCAAAGCACAGAGGTTAGGCCATGCTCTCCCAGGACTAAGGCGGACACAGCTTCCGGAGCGACTTCTAAATGCTGAGCTAACGCTGTCTTAAACCGAAGGCTATCTAGGAACGTACCGGTCCCCAGCACCGCGTTCCCGTTCGCAAGACGTCGAGTCAGCTCGACCATTGGATCCAGCGGATTCGTGCCAACGAGTAATATAGCATTGGGAGTCGCACCGATTATCTTGGGAACGACATCGACAAAGATCGGATGATTCGTATCGAGTAACCTAAGACGTCCTTCCTTGTCCCCAGGCCGATCAGCGCCGCCTGCTCTCTCGTTGATTCCGGGTGTTAGCACTACCAACTCCGCTCCGGCTAGATCCAGGTAGTCTCCTGCCCGGACCTTTGGCCCAGATATCGCCGCGCTGGTCTGGCTGATATCTAGTGCCTGGGAAACGGCTAATTGACGGTCCGCATCAATGAGGACCATCTCTCGGCACGAATTCCGCAACGCCATATTTAACGCCGCGCTCGCACCGACATGACCAACCCCGACGACTCCGACTTTCATTAAACTGATTTTCCTCACTTCTTCATCCTAAGCAGTCTCTCCGCCGCCGAATGAGCAGCGACCAGGCGGCATTTCCTTGGGGAGGTTAACGCCAGGCGTTTGGGATCACCATTGACTGAATGGATGTTTTTTTCTTACCGAAAGGAGCACTTGTTCGCCGAAACTTTTGGTACGAAATCAGCATAACCTCTACACAACTATGAATGAGAACATCTCAACCCCGGATGAGTATGACATGGTGGTGCTGGGCAGCGGCGAAGGAGCCAAATACGTTGCGTGGACGTTCGCTAAGCGGGGGATGCACGTAGCGGTTATCGAGCGAAAATATATCGGAGGTTCCTGTCCCAACATCGCCTGTCTTCCAAGCAAGAATATTATTCAGAGTGCCAAGGTGGCTTCGTATTTTCGCAGAAGCGAGGAATTCGGAATCACCAAAGACAATTTTAAGATCAACATGTCAGCGGTCCGTGATCGCAAACGGAAGATGGTTGACGGGCTGATCGAAATGCATCTCGATAATTTCAAGGCGAGCGGAGCGGAGTTGATCATGGGTGCTGGACGCTTCATCGGACCCAAGGCGCTAGAGGTTACACTCCCCGATGGAGGAACACGCGTCATTCGTGGAAACAAAGTCGTCATCGGCACAGGGACCCGCGCGACGATAGAACAGATACCTGGCCTTTCTGAATCGAAGCCTCTCACCCATATCGAAGCGCTCGAGCTAGATCACATTCCGGAGCATCTGCTAGTTCTGGGAGGAGGTTACATCGGCCTGGAATTAGCACAGGCGATGCGTCGCTTCGGCAGCCGGGTGACCATCATCGACCGAAATGAGCGTTTGGCGCATCGGGAAGATGAGGACGTTTCGGCGGGTCTTTGTGATCTTTGCCAAGATGAAGGAATTGAACTTGTGATGAGTGCCCGTGTCACGGGTGTTGAGGGAAAATCCGGTCACTCGGTAAAGCTTCGATTGATCCGAGGCGGATCGGAAACAATTCTGGAGGGCACACATCTTCTGGTCGCAATTGGCCGCACTCCCAACACCAAGGGTATTGGCTTAGAGTTGGCTGGAGTCGAATTGACGGACCGCGGCTACATCAAAGTCAATGAACGGCTCGAGACGACTGCGCCCGACGTCTGGGCGATAGGGGAATGCGCGGGTAGCCCGCAATTCACTCATATCGCTTTCGACGATTTCCGAGTTGTTCGGGACGATCTTGCTGGCGGCAATCGCGTGACTACCGGACGGCAAGTCCCTTTCTGCATGTTCACGGACCCCGAATTAGCCCGAATCGGCCTTAGCGAAACGGAGGCGAAAAAACAGGGGATCGCCTATCGCCTAACCAAAATTCCGATGGTGGCGGTGTTGCGCGCCCGGACTCTTTCCGAGACGCGCGGGTTCATGAAAGCCCTGATCGACACAAAGAGCGACCGCATCCTTGGACTCACGGTATTTGGAGTGGAAGCCGGAGAAATAATGGCTTCCGTCCAAATCGCGATGCTCGCGGGACTTCCCTATACGGCATTACGCGACGCCATCCTGACTCACCCCACGTTGGCGGAGGGACTCATCCCGCTATTTTCCTCCGTACCTCCGATGTCCAAATCGTGAGGATGACTCCGGGGTGTCGGCGTGATGTGTCATCGCGGAACGCGTGATTCAAGGTAGCCGCTAGGGCGCAGCCGGTAAGCGTTAACTCAAGGTTTGCGGAGTGTTTTCTACCCCAACGGGGCAGGAGGACTCAGCCCGGGGTTTTAATCCCGGGAAACATCCAATCAAGCGACCCGCCCTCATGAGGCATCACCGTGCGAGACCGTATGGGAACTGAGGACCAAACGGTGGCCTAAGGTTGACGCATGTGCGTAGCCGTTTGACTGGGATTAGAAGCAAAGAGGGTCCCGTCCCGGAAGGGACGCGGTGAAAGTAGCCCAGCACTTCAGTGCTGGGATAGCGTTAAAGAGGCGTCCGTCCCGCTATAAGGGGACGATCGAATTCAACCTCTGCGCTCGTGACGTCGGATTGAAAGCCATTACCTCAACGTTTCGATCGTCCCTTGCGGGACGGCACCCGCTTTATACCGTCTACCCAGCAATAAATTGCTGGGCTACTTTCGCAGTGTCCCTGCCGGGACAGAAGCCGGTATTAGCCGGATTTACCTATTTTATATAGCCACCCTGGATCATCGCCCGCTCGGCCGAGGTCTGGCTATTCTTGAGAGCCTGGTCAACCGAAAACTTTCCCGCAAGCGCGCCTGCGATGTTCTGACCGACAACGGTGCCGATCGATTGAAATTCAGGTATGCCTACAAACTGAACGCCGGTGTAAGGCACCTTCTTTATACACGGATTGGTCGGATCCGCAGTCTGCATCGCCTGTAGGGTGGTTGCGGCAAAAGGTGCGGACTTCTGGTATTCGGGGTTGTCGTAGGTTGATTTTCTGGTTCCCGGAGGAACTGAAGCCCAACCCGAATCTTCGGCCACAAGCGCAATGTACTCCTTGGAGGTGGCCCACACCGCAAATTTCTGGGCGGCTTCGGGCTGTTTTGCAGATTTGGGGATACCGAATGCCCACGACCACAGCCAGTGAGACCCATTGGGTGTTGCTTCGATTGGCGCGGGAGCGTAACCCATTTTGCCGGCGACCTCAGATTGCTTCTTGTTTTCGAGTATGCCGCCCGCCACGGTCGCGTCGATCCACATCGCCGCCTTTCCGCTGGTTACGAGCGTCAAATTCTCGTTGAAGCCATTCGAGGTAGCGCCCGGAGGGCCATCTTTTTTCAGAAGATCGACGTAAAAAGTAACGGCCTTTTTCCATTCGGGAGTATCGATCGTCGGATGCCATTTTTCGTCGAACCAAGTCGCGCCGAAAGTATTTAGTAGCGTGTCGACGTACGCCATGTTTTCCCCCCAACCGGGCTGGCCACGAAGCGTGATTCCAAAAATACCTTTCGATTTGTCGGTCAGCGCATCGGCGAATTTTTGGAGGTCCTCGTACTTCGGCTGGTCCGGCATCTTCAGACCCTTCTCATCAAAGAGGTCCTTTCGGTACATCAGCATCGAGCTCTCGCCATAGAAGGGTAGCGCATACAGTTTGCCCTCATAGGAAAGGCCGTCGCGTATCGATTTGAACACGTCCTCCAGATCGTAATCGCTCGGCAGATTTTCCATAGGCTGCAGCCAACCTCGCTTGGCAAAAATCGGAGTCTCATAAAGACCAATAAAGACGAGATCGAACTGACCGCTGCCTTGGGAAACGTCGGTAGTCACCCGCTGCCGGAGGATATTCTCTTCCACGATTACCCAATTGAGTTTGATGTCCGGATTTTTCTGCTCGAACTTGGTAGATAATTTTTTCAGTTCGATCATATCCGGGTTGTTCACGACACCGATCGTCACTGCCTTCTGCTGTGCTTGAGCACTAACTGCGGATAGGCAAACCGCTGCTAACAGGGGGAACGCGTAACGCTTCATGAGATAGATTGCTTGAGTTGGGGGACCATCTGCACTTATGATCTATGGACGATCAAATGTCAATCATCTGTCTATACCTCGAGCAAAGGATCAGCTGGTTTCTTCGACCGTGGCAACTAGACTTTGAACTCGCTGACCGACGGAATCGGAGTATTGAATTCGCCAATGATGAGCGATGCTTCCGCAGACCCCGATCACTGCGGCAAATGAAGAAGGACCTGCTGCTAGCGTTTGATATCGGGACCGGAAGCGTCCGGGCAGCTCTGGTTGCGGAAACCGGAAAAATCCTCGCATTTACAGCAAAAGAGCTCGATCAGGTTATCCCTCAATTTGGCTGGTCTCAGCAGAGTCCACGGATTTGGTGGGAAGGATTAGTCTCCAGCATCCAAAGCGTTCTCGAGCAAGTCAGGCACAGTGCCGATCGGATTGCCGCGATAGCCGGATGTGGGCAAATGCACGGCGTGGTCCTGGTCGATGGGGCGGGGGAACTTGTGCTGGAGGAGGTGCCTCTCTGGAACGATAAGCGGACCCGCGAACTGGTAGACCGATTCTCAAAGGAACGGGACACAGAGGCTCTGCTTCCGATTGTTGCAAATCCTCCAACGGTCGCATGGCCGGCGTTTAAATTGGCCTGGATCAAGCAGAACCAGCCCAAGGCATATGAAGCGGCCCTGACTGTTTTGATGCCAAAAGACTACATCAACTTCAAGCTGACGGGCGAACGCCGGATCGACCTCTGCGAAGCTTCCTGTAGCTACATGTTTGATATCCAAAGCTACGGCTGGAGCGAGAAGATTCTGGAGTTGTTGGGCTTGGACTCATCCAAATTGCCTCCGATCAGCCTGGCAACAGAACTGCTCGGAGTGGTAACAAAAGAGGCGGCGCGGATTACCGGGCTCCGGGCTGGCACTCCGGTGGCGGTCGGCGCCGGCGATTTTCCGGTCGCGCTCCTCGGTTCGGGAGTGACCTCCCCGGGAATGGGATGCGATATCACCGGAACTTCGACGGTGATTACCCTACTCGCCGAGCGGCCGGCAGTTGATCCGGTCATCTCCAACGTGCGAGCTATCACGGGCGGATGGGCAGCCTTCACGATCCTGGACGCCAGTGGAGACGCCATGCGTTGGGCGCGACGCGCGTTTCATCATCAGGAAGCTTACAGCTACGATCAAATCGTCTCGCTGGCAGAAGGGGTGCCGGCGGGATCTGACCGGCTACTGTTCCTACCGTACCTTAATGGCGAACGCCTTGCTCAGAAGCCAAATTCTCGGGCTCAGTTTTTTGGCCTCAACAGCAGCCATAGTGCAGCTCATCTGTATCGCGCGGTTATGGAGGGCGTCGCGTTTGCCTCCAAGAGGAACATCGACTTGATGAAGTCGGCCGGATACCGCCTTGATCGGATGGTAACGGCTGCCGGTGGAGCAAAGACCCGTTTGTGGCTTGAAATCAAGGCGAGCATTTATAATTGCCCGATTTTGGTTCCCGGCGAGCCGGAGTGTGGCGTGCTCGGTTGCGCAATGCTAGCGGGCCTCGTAGTTGGGCTGTTTTCGGACCTCAAGTCGGTGGGCTCTGAGCTGGTTCGATACGAGGGCGAGATCGCGCCGAACCCAGCCTGGTCGGAGCGATACCAAAAGATGCAATCATTGTTCGATGATCTTTACCAGAGCAGCGAAAAATTTTGGGATCGGCTGGAGAGTTAGAATGAGCTTAACCATAGATTAAGACGCTCCCCTTGTAATCGGAGATGGATCCATCGTCGCCCAGGCAGGAAGAAAAGTTGGAAGTGGCGGTACGAGCGGCTTGGCTCTACTACGTCGCCGGCAACACCCAGCATGAGATAGCACAGAAGCTGCACATCTCACGGCCGACGGCTCAGCGACTGGTGGCATTTGCCGTCGAGCGCGGCCTCGTCAAGGTGCGGGTAAACCATAAGGTGGCTAGCTGTCTGGAATTGGCTATAGCCTTGCGTCAACGCTACAACCTCGTTGTTTGCGACGTAGTGCCGGTAAATACAGACACCAGTGATCAGATCTTAAGGAAGATCGCGGTGGCCGGCGCTCAAGTCATGGAGTCTTACCTTGACGAGGTCGAACCGAAAATCATAGCGCTGAGCTCAGGTCAAACCATCAAGGCAGTAATTGGCGAACTGAACACGTTCGAAAGGCCCCAGCATCGTCTGATTTCGCTGGTTGGGACGATTGCTCGCGACGGCGCTAGCAATCCTTATGATGCCGCTCTTCAGGCCGCGGAAAAGATTGGTAGCAAATGTTTTCTATTGCCTGCTCCGCTGCTGGCGGACTCACCAGAGGAGCGAAAGCAATGGTGCCGCCACCGCCTATATAAGGTCGTGGAAGAAATTTCGAACAAAGCGGACGTAGCTTTCGTAGGAATAGGAGATATGCGTCTCGGTTGTCCGATGCATCGGGACGGTTTTATTACCAAAGAAGAGGTGAGGGAACTCGTAAAAGCGGGCGCCGTTGGTGACAACCTTGGGTGGACCTTTAGCCAGACAGGAGAACTCGTCCGTATATCCATCCAGGAGAGGGTCACGAGTATGCAATTACCGCGCCCCACAAAAAAGCCGGTAATTGCTTTTGCTGGTGGTGAACACAAGGCCCACGCAGTACTCGGCGCTCTGCGCGGGCAATGGATCAATGGACTCGTCACGGACGAGACATGCGCTCGCGCCATCCTCGCAGATCAATAACCGGGTGGACCGGGTTGTCCAGGAGGCGGTCGAGGGCAACTCGATATTCGCAGATTAGGCCGGCTGACCTACCTTTTGCTCGCGCTGTATCGCCTCGCTGCTAGTGGTTTTTGTCTTCACCACCAGCGACCTCACGTTTACATCCGGTTTTTTCCACTTGCGCGCTTGTTCCAGGAACACCGCCTGGGCATCCACTCGCTCCCCTTCCAAGGGTCTGCGAATGTACGTCGGCTCCGTCCTTTGTTCTCTGGCCTTCACATTGTCTTTCCAATAAGTGTTGAGGCTTTGGTCGATTCGCTCACGCAGTTCCGCGTCCTCGACCGGGAAACAGGTCTCAACGCGCCGGAAAAAATTTCTTTCCGTCCAGTCCGCGCTGGCAAGATAGATCTCCGGGTTACCTGCGTTCTCGAAACGATAAATCCGGCTGTGTTCTAAAAATCTGCCGACGATGCTTCGCACAATCACGTTGTCGCTTATTCCAGGTACCCCTGGACGCAAGCAGCAGACGCCCCTAACCAAGAGATTTATCTTCACACCGGCCTGGGAAGCTAAATAGAGAGCTTTGATGACCTCTTCGTCGACCAGCGCGTTCACCTTGCCGAAAATGGCGGCCGGCCTACCACTGATCGCGTGATTCATTTCACGTTGGATCATTTCGAGGACAAACTTGTGAAGAGCTTTCGGCGCCGCCTTAATTTTTTTCAGCTCAGGAAAGACCGAAATACCGGTCAACCAGTTAAAGAGCTCGGCGCTGTCGTTTGTCATTTCCGGATCGCAGGTTAACAACCCGAAATCTTCGTAAAGCTTCGCGGTTGACGGATTATAGTTTCCCGTCCCGAGATGCAGGTATCGACGAATACCGTCCTCTTCCCTCCGAACGACTAGCGCAAGTTTGGCACGCGTCGTCAAGCTGGCGATCCCGTAGACAACATGAACACCAGCTTCTTGGAGCGTTCTGGCGCATTTTATGTTAGCTGCTTCGTCGAAACGCGCCTTGAGCTCGATCACTACCGTAACCTGTTTCCCGCCCTGCGCTGCTTCAGCCAGCAAGGTTACGATTGGGGAATCACCACTGGTTCGATAGAGGGTCTGTTTAATTGCCAAAACATTCGGATCCGCTGCAGCCTGCTCGATGAAATCGAGCACTGTCTGGAAGCTGTCATAAGGATGATGCAACAGGATCGGACGACGCCGGATTTGCGAGAAAATGTCTTCTTCATCATCCGACGCGGTCGCGATCGCGGGCGCAAATGGACGGAACTTGAGGTCCGGCCGATTTACTTCAGAAATCACCGGCATGAGGCGCAGAAAATTGATCGGTCCATCGACCTGGTAAAGATCGTCGTCGGTCAGGCCAAACGTTTGCAGCAATTGATCAGCGATGTGACGCGGACAGTCCTGCTGGACCTCCAAGCGAACCGCGTCCCCGCGACTGCGCTTCCGCAACTCAAGTTCGATCGTCTTCAGCAAATTGTCGGTCTCTTCCTCGTCGAGATACAGATCGCTATTCCGAGTAACCCGAAACTGATAAGCGCCCTTCACTCTGACGCCGTGGAAGAGAGAACCGACGTGCGCTTGGATAAGATTCCCAATGAAAATGTAGCGGTACATGCCCTTTTCTCCGGCCCGGTACGGAAGCAAACGGGGAAGAATACGCGGCACTTGGACCAGGGCCAGATTCGTGCTGATTGCGGCGCCTTCAAGCTCTACGGCAACGTTCAGGCTCTTATTCAGCAATTGCGGGAAGGGATGGACCGGATCCACCGCGAGCGGCGTGAGCACCGGGTAAACCGATTTCTCAAAGTACTTCGTGTAGTATTGCTTTTCTTCGTTCGTGAGCTCGTCGCACCCTAAGAAGAAAACGCTATTTGCCTCCAAGGCCGGGACCAGCTCCTGGCTCCAAACGCGATATTGATCATCCACCATCCTCCGCACCCTCGCCGAAATAGCTGCGAGCTGTTCACCAGGGCTCATTCCATCGGGGCCGGGCGCACTGACATTGCTTTGGCGTTGCTGCTTCAGACCAGCAACCCTGACCTCAAAGAATTGATCGAGATTTGATGCGACGATACAAAGGAATTTCAGGCGCTCCAGGAGCGGACTGCTCGGATCCTGAGCCTCTTCCAAAAGCCGCTGATTGAACTCTAACAAGCTTAGTTCGCGGTTGTTGTAGAGCGAGGGATCAGATAGAACCGGGGAGGTTTCTTCTACCATAAACCGTTTTCTAATGACTTGCTTTCCACGCCGCATTCTTAACCCAGGCCGCCTTTTACGTTAATCGGCGATTTTGGACGGGTACAATACACGGTCTAGTACCATTTGTCTGTAATCAGACGGACGACAAGAAGTATTAGGAGAGAGTCACGATGTGGAGCAAACAAGAGAGTCGCGGTTTCCGCAGTCTGGTTTTGTTCGGCTAGCAGCTAAAGTGCCGCTTCGTCAGGGACGAGCTCGGATTCGACGCGTGCCTCGATCATCGCCAGCCCAGGTTTGGCGAAAATCTGAAAGCTGCTTGTCCGGAGGGCATCGATATCTATTTCGAAAATGTTGGCGGTACAGTATTCGATGCGGTGTTGCCGTTGTTGAACAACTTTGCGCGCATTCCTGTCTCCGGGCTCATCGCCCACTACAACGCCACGGAATTGCCGCCCGGACCAGATCATCTGCCGCTACTGATGGGGGCCATACTGGTCAAGCGCCTTACGTTTCGCGGGTTCCTCTACTTCGATTATGCTTCACAGTTCCCCGACTTCGTCACTGACGTGAAGGCATGGTTGGCCGAAGGCCGTATCAAATACCGCGAATCCTGGCTAGGATCCACTTTTCGAAAAGGTTCTCATGCATACCAACTGCGGCAATCTAGAATCGCTGAATTCCTATCTTTGAGCGGGCGTATCGGCCAAAGCATTCAACATGGCGTAGATGGTGAAAGGTGGCCAGCACTCGTGCTGCTGCCACATTAACTCCCGTCTGCATAAGTTTCCTGGTGTATGCCTCGCTTTCTTCGCGCCGGTCATCGACGAAGGTTTCGGGCTTGGGCTCGACGATAGGTTTTTTACGATTGCTCATAAGAATTCCTTTTTGGGAGTGTCGTATGAATGGGTTATCGGCTACCTTAGAAAAGTGGTGGATGGCGACCTTCATCGCTATGGACCATTAGGGTAGTCTTTTATGACTCCCCATGAGTTATAGATGACTAGCTAAGCGCCAGAGTTCATCGGAGTAATCGGGATCTCACGCTGAAATCTGTCGAGCCTAGATGGATAGCTTGAAAGCCCTTGGAGATAACGGATTGTGACTTTGCTAGACCCTCCTACTGACTCGCATTTTGGCGTTGAGAACCTGCCCTATGGAGTTTTCTCCCGCGGCAATGAGCAGGCACGGGTGGGGGCGCGGATCGGCGACGCGGTGCTCGACCTTGCCGCTGCGCTGGACGACATGGTCTTCGCACAGCCGTCTCTGAACGCATTCATGGCGCAGGGCCATGAGCGGTGGAAGGAGGTACGGCTGCGAATCACCCAACTGCTCACTGGCGACCGGTATCGCGCCGCGGTAGAGCCGGCGCTGGTGCCGCTGTCGCAGGTGCAGCTGCATCTGCCCTTTCAGGTCGGCGATTACGTCGACTTCTACGCGAATGAGCACCACGCGAGCAATATCGGGCGGATGTTCCGGCCGAATGCGGATCCTTTGCCGCCGAACTGGAAGCATCTGCCCATCGGCTACCACGGCCGGTCCGGCACCATTGTAGTGTCCGGCACCCCGATCGTGCGGCCACGGGGACAACGCAAGGCCCCGAATGAGCCGGCCCCAACCTTCGGGCCGTCGCGGCGACTAGATATGGAGGCCGAGGTTGGGTTCGTGATAGGAACTGATTCCCGCCTCGGCCATCCTGTGACGGTAGCGGAGTTCGCCGAGCGCGTATTCGGTGTGTGCTTGCTGAACGATTGGTCCGCCCGCGACCTGCAGTCATGGGAGTATGTGCCGTTGGGCCCATTCCTCAGCAAATCCTTCGCGACATCGATCTCGCCGTGGATCGTGCCTCTGGAGGCGCTCGAATACGCCCGGATCGCTCCACCACGGCGGAATCCGGAACTGTTGCCCTACCTCGCCGACGCCGAGAAGTGGGGACTGGACTTGGGCCTGGAGGTGCGGCTCAACGGCCATCTGATCTCTCGGCCGCCGTTCTCGGCTATGTACTGGACCGCTGCCCAGATGCTGGCGCATATGACCGTCAATGGCGCCTCTACCCGCACAGGTGACTTCTATGGCTCCGGCACGGTGAGCGGGCCCGAGAAGGAACAACGCGGCTCACTCATCGAACTGAGCTGGGGCGGCGAGGAACCCTTCACCCTGCCCGATGGAACCGTTCGCAGCTTCCTTGAAGACGGCGACGAGATCACGATCACCGCCACAGCGCCCGGACCGGCTGGCACCCGGATCGGCTTCGATGAGGTAACCGGTCGGATCTTGCCGGCGCGCTGTGCTAATTAATAGTCCTGTCATGGTAGCTCAATTGTTAGTCGAGACGTTTTCGTTGGACCGAGCGGAAATCAGGTTTACGGAGGTCCTGATTCCATGGATCGTGATGATTAGCCTGCTGGGCTTCCTAACGGCTTGGCTGGTCGTCGCGATTATGGAGCGAACCGGCTTATCCCGTTACGTCTGGCATCTCCCGCTTTTTTTTCTGGCACTGGTCGTTCTATTTAGCTCTGTAATCGGATTAGCGTTCCTACCATGAAGGCAAGGCTCCTCAATTACCTATTTACGCTGGTGGTTCTTGCTTTGGCCGCCTGGGCTGCGGTCTCTCTTTATCAACAATATATCCAAAACCCGTGGACGCGGGATTGCCAGGTGCGCGCGAACGTCGTGGGTATCGCCCCTCGGGTCTCTGGGCCGATCATCCACGTTGCGGTCCATGACAATCAAGAGGTGCAAAAAGGGGATCTGCTCTTTGAGATCGATCCGACCGATTTTCGGGCCCAGGTCGACGTTGCGAATGGTCAGGTTCAGAATGACGAAGCAACCTTGAAACAACAGCAGCAAAATCTTAATCGGCAAACCGATCTTTATAAGAATCACGTAACCGCTCAGCAGGATTTTCAAAACGCCCAGGACAGCTTCGCAGCCGCCCAGGCCCAGCTTACCTCGGCGCAAGCAAATCTCGAATTAGCCAAACTAAACCTCGCCTACACCAAGGTTTTTGCTCCCGTGGACGGTTACGTCACGAATATGAACACGAGCGAGGGAACCTATGTCACCGCTGGGAAGCAACTGATCGCTTTGGTCGATACGGGTTCATTTTGGATTGCGGCCTATTTCAAAGAAACCCAGTTACCCCACATCGATCTTGGACAGAAGGCTAAACTCACGATCATGGGCTACGATAACCAACCGTTCCAGGGTATCGTCCGGAGCGTTGGATGGGGCATCTATGTTCAGGATGGCTCGGGCAGCGACACGACGGGCTTGTTGCCCTCGATTAATCAAACCGTGGATTGGGTTCGCCTCCCGCAACGTTTCCCGGTCCGCATCCAGGTTTTGGGGCGACCGCCCGTGCCGTTGCGGATTGGCCAAACCGTTTCCGTGGCGATGACGCGCGAAGTCGAGCCTACTGAAGCACCCAAAAAGAACGCCGCTGCGCAACCATGATTATGGTTGCTCGAACCGAAGCTATTGCCTTGGCACCGAGGCGGGACTGGCCGCTCCAGAGTTTCTTTGGTGACTTGAGGATACGGTACGCGATCAAACTCAGTCTGGCGGCATTGCTGGCATTGTTTTCGACCCAGATATTGCGACTGCAGCATGCCAGTTGGGCAATCCTCACCGTGCTGGTGATGATGAGCGCGCACTACGTCGGCTCAATCGCTGTCAAAGCGATCATGCGCGCGTTGGGTACGATTGTTGGCGCGCTGATTGGTGTCTGGCTAGTGGGCAACTATGCTTCGACGCCGGCAATTTTCTTAACGATCCTTTTCTTTGTCGTTGCTGTTGCCGGCTACAAATTTGGGCAGTTTCCTGGCAGCCAGGTCCCTTATGCCTATTTCCTGGTCGGCGTCACCACCATTGCGGTCGTGACTTATGGAATCGCGGATCCTGCTCAGGTCTGGCAGATCGGCCTCAATCGGACGCTGGAGATTTTAGTTGGGGTCGGGAGCTCGCTACTGGTTACGTCCTTAATCTGGCCCCGCTATGCTCGGGAAGAGTTTGTTGCGGCGGGGCGCGCTGCTCTCAAGACCGTGGGCAAACTCTTTGCGATGCAGACTGACATCAGCCGGACCAACACCCCAGCCGAGGTGGAACAAATTCATCAAGCTTTCAGTAAACAGTTATTCGTTTTAAGAAATCTGCTGCAAGCTGGATCCCGGGAGAGCACCGTTTTTTCCGCTCGCCTCTCGCATTACAATTCTTTCTTGGTGTCTCTGATTAACCTGTTTCATGCCGCACTCCATGTCAGGCGGTGGCGTCAAGGAGAGAGTTCCATTCTGGAACACCTTCGAAGTGAGCTTGAGTCGCTGGAAGCTACAATTTCTGAAGAGTTTGGCATCCTGACTGCACCCCGACTTCCGGGCGAAAAGCTGCGCTCAAGTAGTTTAAACGAGGCGTTTGCAGTCTTTGAGAAAAGGGTGAACGAGCTTCGGAATCAGGGCGTTCTGGTCGCTGCGCCAACCGAGATTGCGATGAAGTTCGCTGGGCATTTCGGTGCTCTGCGCTCTTTTCTTGACAACCTGAACAATATTCGCAGCGCGATGGAGGGTCTGCCGCGCTTCGGGCAACCGCCGCCCGAAGCCAAGCCCCACTGGGACTTTCTCCCGACCATTGACTGGTTTTGGGTGAAGGTCGGAATAAAGGGCGGTTTAGCTGCGGTGATTTCCGTCCTTCTCCTCAAGTGGATCAATCCTCCTGGACCAGCTTCAATTCCGCTCATGGCATGGACGCTCAGTATTTTAGGACGACCATTCCTGCGCGTCGGCGGGGCCGGCGATCAGCGAGCTTTTCAGAATGCATTCCTCGCGTCTATTGGTCTGACCGGCTGCACGGTTCTCCTTTTGTTCATCACACCATTTCTGGCGAACTATGCGGTCATGAATTTGGCGCTCTTTCTTATCCTCTTTGGATTTGGTTTCCTGACCGCTCGGATCCCCGGCATTAACTTTTCGATGCAGGTCGCATTAATCGCTATGAGCGCCTTTGTCGGGCTCAATCCGCAACAGCCCGTCCCGTCACAGACAATCATCGACACCTTTCTTGGCATAATCATCGGAATGGGAATAGCGACCGTGGTCGGAAGACTGGTCTGGCCGGTCTTGCCACAAAGAGTATTGCGAGATAATTTGCTTGCCCTGTTTGCGCAGACCAAAGCGTTGCTGAGTGGAGATCCCCATCGAGAGAAGATTCAAACGCAACTGGCGATTCTGCCAGTGGAAGCTTTGCAAGCCACTCAGCAGATTCGGATAACCGGGTGTCCCGAAAAAGAAAAGGCGAAGATCGCCACTTTCGTTCGGGCTCTCCAAGCACTAGTAACTCAGATTACGGAGCTGGTTTCGCATCGAAATATTTTGCCGGAAATCGCGGGACCGATCCTGCGACCACAGTTTGAGCGGTTAGAAATTGAGTTTAAGCAGATGCTGGATGCTTTTACTGAGTGCTTTCGCCAAGGTAATTGCCACCGCGAGCTGCCGTCCGTCCACGGCGCTTTAGCCGAAATGGATCAGGCAGTCAAACAGATCCGGGACAGCCGAATCTTAGCCGACCAGAAGTTAGAAGTGCCTTTGCAGATGCTGGATCTGGCCAATCGTTACCAAGCAATCGGGGAGGCTCTAGAAGAGTGCGGTCGATTGGTTCAAACGTTGGAGATTCAGCGATACTGGGGGGACTATGCTCTATAGTGGTAGGCAGTTGGAACGAATTCCAACAAAGTAGCTTGTTCGTCCGTGCTCAACTACCTCTTTGGCGACAAGAAGACTAAGGTCGCGGTATTCGCTTAGGCGATGGTTTGTTGACCTATGTTACTTTTTTGTGCATACGCATTGCCGCGTATTGAATTACGCGGATCGTGTCGCCTGAGTTTGTCCTGAAATTTCAATTTCAATTCCATGGCTAGAGCCGTTGGCGTTAGTTTTCCAAATAGTTGCGAGGCCGGATAACTTCGGAAGGACGAGAACTCTTCCTGAAATTGAAAAGATGTTGTCTGAATGCACCGATTTCTCGCACGCTCAATTGCGCGTTGCGAAAGTGATCCATCACGGGAAATCAGTGATCGTTGCTCGAACCGAAGTGTATTCAGACAGCGATAGGTTGGTTGGCGGACAGAGTACGTACGCCATAAGCGGCATCTTACTGTCGAGCCTTGAAGGGTACTTCTAATTTTGAAAAAAGACTCTTCTAAGTCACTGGCAGGGAAAACTTAAGTCTACTGGCGCAGTCAAGTTAACAGTAAGAACTCCCAGCGGTCGTCGCCGTCGCCGCAGCGGTTACAACATTTCGTCGAAACCGGAACGAAGTAGGGCTATTGGCTAGGAAAGTCTGGAAAGAGAATGCGGCGATAACGTCCTGCTCGGGTCACCAGACAGGTGCCCTTACCTACCGAAGTCGCGAAACTTCCTGCAAATTCTTATTTTTTTAACTCTGGTATTTCGGACGCCGACTCATTACGGTGTTTTTCGTTAATGTAGTTGTTATATTAATTAGTTGTACAAGCACCTTATCTAGTAAGACCAAAAATGGGGCAATATAAAGTCGGACGCCGCGACATAAGTGGGGCGACATCGTGGGATCTAAGCGGCAGGGATACCGCTGTTAAGTCGTATTCGGGTCTGCGGACCAGCATGAGCTACAAAAATCTCGGGAGCGTTCTGCGCGGCAGTCTATTGGTCGCCGCCTTTGTTCTGCTGCCGGCAACGCGAACATTTGCGGATTTTGGTGGCGCCGGAGGTGTAATCGTCCCGCAGCAAGTATCGACGATTCCGGCTAACGGAGACCTCAATCCTTACGGTGTAGCATTTATACCCAAAGGTTTTCCGGGCAATGGATTGCTTCCACCTGGGGGTTTCGTGGTCTCGAACTTCAATGCCAAAAGCAATGCTCAAGGAACCGGGACGACGATTGTGAGCGTGTCACCCGCGGGTAAAACGTCTCTCTTCTTCCAAGGCACTGCTCCATTGGGCTTAACTACAGCTCTCGGCGTACTGAGCAATGGTTTTGTGATCGTGGGCAACTTACCGACCGACCAAGGCGGCACTCCTCAGCAAGGCTCATTGTTAATCCTTGACCGCAATGGAGCGGTTGTAGCCACACTCACCAATGCGACACTGCTTGATGGTCCGTGGGATCTGACCATCCAAGATGATGGTGCCACGGCCAGGGTTTTTGTTTCATGTGTGTTGAATGGAACGGTCACTCGGATCGATTTACTCGTAGGCGGGCAGACCGTCACCGTGAAACACATGGTGCAAATTGCTTCCGGGTACGGATTTGGACTTAGCACTGCTGCGCTCGTCGTCGGTCCAACAGGTTTGGCCTTTGATGCGGCGACCGACGTTCTTTACGTCGCATCGACCTCTGACAATGAGATCTTCGCGGTGAAGGGCGCCAGAGTGGCAACCCATTCGAAAGGCACCGGCACGGTGGTCTATAACGACAGTCAACATCTCCACGGTCCATTGGGATTGGCATTAGCTCCTAATGGTCACCTAATCAGTACTCAAGGGGATGCCGTTAATCCAAGCTCCGACCCGGCTCAGCAGAGCGAAGTTGTGGAATTCACAACGAAAGGTCAGTTTGTCGGACAGTTTTCACTTGATTCCGCAGCCGGCGCGGCGTTTGGCATCGCGCTCGTCCACGCGAATGGAAAATTTCCGGTGGACCTCGGCTTGGTAAATGACGCCACGAACACTCTTACGGTGTTTGAATTCGGCGGAGATTAGGGATTCAGAGTTGCAGTTAATGGTCGCCGGTTGCTCGCGGAGGTGCTTTGCGCTTCCTACAGCTAACCGGCGGGCATAAGTGTGCGTCGACCAGCGTAAGTCTTGGAGTGGTCACGATTTCGGTGGGAGGAAAACGTTCAGCGTGCGCTGTTGTCCTCCGGCCCTAGTTTGGCAAAGATCAGCTAGATTTGGGGCTGATCCTAACCAACAAAAATTGAGTTGGTCATTTGGGAATTGTTGGCAACTACAGTGGTTAGACTACGGACGCGCGACATGTCAGACGAAGCCCCCGAAAGAGGTTGTATCCCATCGGAAAGGCTGTTTTTATAACCGCCGTGAAAGCCTTTTCAAGTCTCCAGCGATCGCCAGACGGCGCTTTTCGCCGTCCGCGATTCAGCATAAAGCCCGTTCTGGGCTTCGCGAAGACAATGGCTACTTTCCGTTCAACCAACGGAACTGGTTGTTGGCGTTATGCTTCGGGAGGGATGTCGAAAGTCGTTGGTGGAATTCTGGCTGCGACGGTTGCGATGCTGGGTATCGGGTCGGCGCAAACAGGATCTAACATCCCGTTTAATCATTTCATCTATATCATCCAGGAAAATCACACGTTTGATAGTTACTTCGGCACCTATCCGGGTGCGAACGGAATTCCGCCGGGAATCAAATTGCCGGAAGTTCCGGGTGGTCCACCTAAGATTAAGCCTTTTCACCTAATCTCTACCCATATCCCTCGTGATCTCGCGCACACCTGGCAGGCGGTTCGGACAGCCTGGAATCAGGGGCGCATGGATGGGTTTTTGTGGGCTGAATGGCCGGAGGCATTAGAATTTTATTGGGGAAGCAAAACTATTCCAAGTCCGAATCCTGAGTTAGTCGAAGGTTTTCATGGTTCGGCTCAGCCAGTGGTAACAGCGCTTTCGCCCAATGGTGCAGCCGACGATGAGGATGAGAGTGCTCCTGATATTGAAGAGCAGACCACAACGGCTGTGGCACCCCCGGCTGCGCCCCCGAATCTGGGCTCCCGCCCAGCGTGGGTTCTTGACACGCTGGGTTACATGGATTTCCACGAAATCCCGAATTATTGGGAATACGCCCGCAAGTTCACCTTGTGTGATTATTTCTTTTCGTCCCTCATGGGACCAAGTGAGCCGAATCATCTCTATGCCGTGGCGGCACAATCCGGCGGTCTTGTTAACAACCCCGGTGGCCCGCGCGTCGAACCGACCTATTCGTTCCCAACCATGGTCGAGCTGCTCCGGAATTCCAGTGTCACTTGGAACTACTACACAGGTCAGCCGAATCCCCACCATCATTCGCTTTGGAATCCTTTAGTCGGTTTCGAACAGGTTAAGAGTGACCCCGGTTTGATGTCACATTTCGTTAAGAAAGAACAGTTCTACGATGATATTAAGGCGGGGACGTTGCCCCAAGTTTCCTGGGTAATTCCGGGATTCAAAGAAAGTGAACATCCTCCAGCAGATGTGCAGACAGGAATGCGGTATGTTACCAAATTAATTAATGCTGTTATGCAGAGTCCTTATTGGAAAGATACAGCAATCATTTTGGTGTGGGACGATTACGGTGGTTTTTACGATCACGTCCCTCCCCAGCAGACCGATCTCTACGGCTGGGGGCCGCGTGTCCCTGCCATCGTCATTTCTCCTTACTCGCGATCGGGTGTTGTCAATCACACCCGGTTCGATTTGACTTCGCCGCTCAAGCTGATCGAAACCAGGTTTGGACTTTCGCCGCTGACTGCTCGAGACAGAGGTTCGCACGACATGTTGGACTGTTTCAATTTTTCGCAGAAACCGCTGCCGCCGGACATTATTACATCCAGCACCAAACTTGATTTCAGCGGAATGGTCACCACGGTGCCGTGATAGGCGGCTTCGTGAAACGTGTTTGAAGATAGTAAGACGGCGGCTCTGGATAGCCAAGGCTGCCGTCTGGTTTTAGCGAGATACTCTAGTTAATGCTCAGTCCCCCAAAAGGGGAAGAGGAATCAGCCCCGTGGCCGGCGCATGCGCGTCGACACAAGGCTTAGAAGTATGCGCAGAAGACTCGTCCCGGAGGGACTTGACAATGAGAAGTAGCCCAGTACGAAGTGCTGGGAAATAATGTACGCCAATCGCCATCGCTTCAGCACGCGGGAGCAATTAGAGCAAGAAAGGGCTCGAGTCGAAGAGCTCATTAGCGAGCTGATCCAACGAGGGGAAGCGGCTGATCAAGCTGAAGAGGGCGAAGCAGAGACTGAAGGCTTGCCAGCGGAGTTAGCCGATGGGCAAAAGCGCCGTAAGGCCATCAAAGAAGCTCTAGAGCGCATCAAGCAACGAGAAGCCCAGCAGCAAGCCGAAAAAGAGCAATTAGCCCAGAGCGGTCGTCAGAGCCAGGCCAAGGAGGTACGGATGAATTTGACCGATCCAGACTGTGGGATCTTACACCGTAAAGGGGCAGGTACAGTCATTGGCTATAACGCCCAAATTGGAGTCGATATCCAAGGTGCAGGCCTGATTGTGACTAATGCCGTCAGTGCCAAAGGGGGCGACGCGGAGTTATTGAACCAAGTCCTTGAGCAGCTCGCTCCCGAGTTAGGAGCAGTAAAGGAAGCAATGAAAGTGGCCCGAGACGAAGTGGTGGGAAATAATGCAAAAAAAGAGACGTCCGTCCCGGCAGGGACGATAGAAGTGTTTTGGTTCCCGGTCCTCTTGTTTAATGCAGCTTCACCAACGTAAGGAGCCATCGATCGTCCCGTCCGGGACGGGTCGTTTCTTTTGAACGCTATCCCAGCACTTCGTACTGGGCTACTTTCATTGAGTCCCTCCGGGACGAGTCCTCTCGGCGCATATCCTTCCTTAATGCTGACGCGCATGCGCGGCCGCGGACTGCATCTCATCAGAGTTCGGCCTATCATGATCTGCGACAAGAAAATTATGATACCGGTTAGGAACAACTTCTTAGGTCGGATCCACACCCCAGCGCAGATCAGCGGATCCATTTCCATTCCCCGGCTGTTGCTTTTTCCAATCGAGCGTAGCTGTGGAAAAGGTCAAACAAGCTGCGCTCTCGGGCTCGTTTTGCCTCGAGTAGATTCAGATCTGCGACGATCAACTCCGAGATTGGAGTTCTCCCATAGGTGGCTAACTCCTGCAACCGTTTGAGGGTTGTCTCCCGTTCTTGAACCAACGCAGTGTTCCGCGATTGGAATTCGATGGCGTATTGAATGTCAGTAAATGCCTCGAAGATGGACCGGCGCAGCTCGTCGTTTACTTTCACGAGCCGCTCCTTCTCTTCTTGCCATTTCAGGTCGGACGCTTTGGCCGCATAGTGCAGCTCGCCAAAATCGAATACGGGCGCACTAAGAGCGAGCACTGAGATCCAGCGATCGGCTCCCTGCGACTCCAAGTCATTGCCCCACCGGTAGCTACTTCTAATCTCCCCGCTGGGCCACAACTTAGCATGCTTGAGAGCCAGGTCCGCCTTAGCCTCGTCGATCGCCGCCTGCTGTAACGCGATTAGCGGATGATCCGTATGAGTGCGGAGCATCAGTCCGTCAAAGGTCGGCAAAGGCTGGGGTTCGGGGTGTTTGCTATCAATTCGGAAGTTGCGTGGATCATCAATCCCCACCAATTGGCCCACATAGGAGAACGAATAGATGGCCAATTCTCTCGCGGTCTCAAACTCGATTGTAGCTTCCCTCAATTTTGTCTCCGCGAGCTCCTTATCCGCCGGGGAGACAAGGTCATGTTTTGCCTTCTCTCTAACCATCTCGGTCTGCTTCAGGACCAACCCCAAATGCTGACGAAGCATTTCAGTGTCATTGTTTGTTGCGATCGCTCGCAGATAGATTTCGGTCGCTCTAAAGATTATCTCCTGCTCGGACAAACGCGACTTCTGGACAAGAATTCGTCCCTCAGCCCGTTTCATATTCACTGCCGGTGGAGTGTTAATCCCAAGGAAAGTACCATCCTTGAAGAACGGCATGGTCAAAGTGGGTCCTAACAGGTCGAAAAACCCCCAATTAATCGTACGAAATTGGACCGGCACCTGGATAGTCTGCTTGGTCGCGGGAGATGTCTCTGTAGCGGGTGTTCTGATTGTTTCTTGCACCGTGGCGTTCGCGAAAAGATGCAGGTTGGTGGTTCCGTCAACGACTCCCAGATCCGCATGAGCAGTTAGTTGGGGCAAGTACGATGCTCGCGCGGATTTGATCTCCTCATCCGAGGACATTTGGGCTAAGCGGTCGGCGATCAAAGTCGGGTCGCGGCCAACGACAGCCTTGATGTAACTCGGTAAGTTAAATTGGATTGGTTTGTTGGTCGCCTTCTTGGGAGAAGGGGAAGGCTGGGGTTGTACGGGCTGAGCCTTCTTCACCGGGCTGGGCGAGGGCGAGCCAGCAGCTTCGACTTCTTGTGGGCTAAGGAGCACGCCCAAAAAAGTAGCCAGCGTCAATACCGCAAAAGAGCGTCTCACTTGGTGACCGGGATTTGGTGTGGACCGCTTTCATCCTTGAACCTTAACTCATCAAGCGAGTCCGTCGGAGGAGCCATTTTGATCGTGAGCCCTAAATGCATATTCGCTGTTTCCCTTTGCAGATTTCGACGCATTAGGGCGGTTTCTTCCGCCGCAATTCAAGCAAAATCTGTTTGAGAAGGGTGGAATCGGGATGGCCCGAATCCGGTGTTAGGAATGCTGACAGCGCAGATTGCCGAGATAATCTGGATGTCGTTGGATCGGGTCGCACGGGCCGTTTTGAGCCTGCCTAGCTGGTTAGAGCAAGGTAGCCATGTCATCGGCGTCCGATAGGCGCTCAAAGACAGTGTGTCTCCCAAAGATGAGAATGCATAGGTAACAAGGCAAAGGTTGTGCATTGACATAGGAGTCATAATTACCATAACAGTAATATATGATTCGACACGGTACGCCATGGAAGGCCAAAGATAAGATGGTGGATAGGGCTTCCGGTCTGTGCCGGGTTCTCGGTGCGGCGCTCATGGTGACATGCGGTTCCTTCTCTGCCTTCGGGCAATCGAAGGTTACTGCTTATGGCATATTCGACCTTTTGCCTGTCGACTCGGTGCTAGCCCGTTTAAAAATCTCGCAAGTGAGCATTGCTGGACCAATCCTAACGTCGCTGGGAGTCGTGTTGCGAACCGACTGGAACAAAGTCGAAGGGGTAAAAGGTCAGTTCGACTGGTCGTTTCTCGACGAAGGCGTCGCCTTGGCCAAAGTGAGCAATAAGAAGATCTCAATAACGATCATCGCAGGCATCTATTCTCCTGCTTGGGTGTACACCGACGGCGCCGCGCAATTTGATATTACTCATGTAGGAGTCATGCCGTCACCGTGGGATCCTGTCTTTCAAGCGGACTGGGCAGCTTTTGTTAGCGCATTCGCCCAGCGATACGATCAGGTCCCGGAGGTCGCCTATATCACTATGTCCGGGCCTGGCCGAGGAGAGGAACTATACTTTGTCGAGGCGAAAGACGACGTCGCGGACCTGAACGCACTCGGTGGAGTTCAGATTTGGGTGACCGCTGCCGAGAAAATCGCGGATATGTACGGTTCGACATTCAAGCAAACTCCTGTTCTGTATGCGACCGGACTGCCTGTTCCAGGCTCTGCCGGACGTACGGCTCTAAGCGATGTGGTTAATTATGACGTAAATGCTTATCCCGGCCACTTCGGAATTAAATCTGATGGCTTGCGTCCAAATTATTCGCCGAAGTCGTTCGGCGCTTTGACGATTCCCGCTCTTTCCGGGACCACAACAGTCGGTTTTCAGATGTTACTGCCGTTCAATGGTGGCCAGAATATGCACGGTACCTTGCAGGATACGCTCAGCATAGGGATCTCTTACCGAGCCCATTTCATCGAAGTGTACGATGCTGATTGCAGCGACCCGTCCCAGTCTCAGACACTCAGCAGCGCTAACGTTCGCTTAACGGGGAGCTAATAAGACCGGCATAACAATGCCTTCTTCACGTCCCGCCTTGGGCTGAGTTCGGTTGCTTTCGGGCATCACTTCTCAAGAGCTGCAAGGGTACTCGGGTTGTCAAACCCGCGCTAGAGCTAACGAAATGGTTCGTTAGAACCGACTCGCCATGAGCCGGGACGTGCTGCAGTAATAACGAAATGATACGAGGCTTCTATCTTCTACTGGCGGTCCCAATTTTCTATGCATTTCCAATCTTCGGACAATCGACTGAGAAGGCTCGCGCGTCGGGGATTTTTTGTCTGATGCCGGCGGACAGCGTCGAGCACCCGTTTCGAGGCCTGGGAAGAGAACCTTGTTGGACAAACCCTAATATCCAGGGGGTCGCACTGCGGAGTCAGTGGGGAAAGATTGAACCGTCTGAGGGTCATTTTGACTGGTCACTCTTTGATGAAGGGATCGCCTTAGCAAAGCAGTATCATAAGAAGGTTTCCCTTTCGGTAGTCGCCGGTACGACCACTCCAACATGGGTTTACCAGGCCGGAGCGACCCGATTCGATTTCCAGAAAATACACAAAAGGGGAGAGGTTGAAGGGATGACCCAGCCTTTGCCTTGGGACAAGGTGTTTCTCTCGAAATGGGGCGCCTTCGTCGCTGAGTTTAGTAAGCGTTATGATAACACATCCGAAGTGGCATATGTGACCATGGGTGGGCCGGGGCGTCGCGCCGAGACTTACTTCCTTGATTCAGCAGAAGATGTCGCCAAGCTCGATTCGATGGGCGGCATTCAGCGATGGGTGGAAGGATCAGAAAAGATCGTCGATCTGTACGCCAGTGCATTTCAAAAGACGCCCTTCATTTTTGCTATCGCACCTCCGATTCCAGGACCGGCGGGAAACCAGGCACTCAAAGAGCTGGTCGACTATGGCGCAGCTACTTACCCGGGCCGTTTCGGGGTGAGATCCGACGGGCTCCGTCCGCGCTATGAAAAGTCCTCCTACGCCGCGCGGGCCATCCGTTCACTTTCCAACAAAGCGCCTGTCGGTTTTCAGATGTCTCTACCATCCAAGGGAGGACGGCAGATGAGCGCAGGAACACTGGAGGACGCATTGAATATCGGTCTGGAGCTCGGCGCTCATTTCATCGAGGTATACAGATATGATTGCAACGACCCATCGCAAGCTCAGGTGCTGGAACGTATCAGCGCTAAGTTGGCGGCATCCCAGCGAGGCTGAAAAGACTACTAACTGAGTGGGGTTTAATTTCGTAAGTCAAACCAGGCAGATACCGAATTCATTCGATGGATTGGGGACTTCCCTGATAGAATTCATCACCGTTTTCTATTTACCGTTTCGTAGCTTCTGGTAGCTTCGGCGGCAATTCGACTGCAACTGCGCAGCTAGGACAGCGACGACGAGTAGTCTGCAGGGAGAAAATGGAGCAAACGACAACTTGTAACTAGATTTGAAAAAAGACTCTTCTAAGTCACTGTCAGGAAAAAAACTTAAGTCTACCGGCGCAGTCAGGTTAACAGTAATTATTGTTCTAATATTACTGCTAGCCGCGGCGTCTCTTGCCGTATACGCCGTCCTCTATCAAATTCGTAACAGCCCGAAAATAGCACGTACACTGGCATCGCCAATGCCAGTGGAAGCAGTCAAGGCGAAGGTTGCGAGCATCGAGGAAACGGTTGGAGGCAGCGGCCAGGTTTTACAGTTTAGTACTGTAAACGTAACTTCCCGGATCACTTCAACTGCCCAAAAGCTGTTGGTGAACATCGGTGACCTCGTTAGCGTTGGAAAACCAATCCTCCAAGCCGACCGCCGAGCATTCGAAGCCGAAGCGAAAGCGGCCGAAGCCCGAGTGGCTTCTACTCAGACGGAAGTGGAGAAGGATGCAAAAGAGCTTGAGGCGCAACAGGCCTTGCGCGGCAAAGGGCTGGCTGCAGATGTTGAGGTAGAACAGGCGCAGATCGCGCTGGACACAGCTAAAACGAGCCATGCTCAAGCGGAGAAGGATTTGGTCAACGCCCAGCTGGATTTGGAGTTTACCCTTTTAAATTCACCGGTGAACGGAATCGTGCTCGCACGATTTGTTAATCCGAATGAGCGATTTCAAATCAACCAGGTACTTCTCCAACTTGGGGATCTCGACAAAGTTTATTTCCTCGCGAATCTCCAAGAGGAGGTGGTTGGGTACATCACTGCTGGTCAAAGTGTTGAGGTGATTTTTCCCTCGTTTCCCTCAACAACCTTTCCCGGCACCATCGAGCACATCGACCCCCGCACCGATCCGAAGACTAGAACCTTTACGGCTTACGTCACTATGAATAACGAGGGTCTAAAGCTGAAGCCTGGCATCAGTGGCTTCGCCCGAATTCGGCTACAGAAGACGGCGTTAGCTGTGCCTACTGTGGCAGTAATGAACGCGGTGGGAGAAAATCCATCGGTTTTTGTGGTGAGCCCCGAATCGCGAGCAATCTTGACGCCGGTACGCGTCGGACTCAATGCCGGAGGAATGACGGAAATCCTCAGCGGTATAAACGAGGGTGATACCGTCGTAACCGTCGGGAGCTTGTATTTGAAAAACGGTGACAAGGTCCATGTCACTCTACCCAATGCGGACAACCCGTGAGGGCCGGTAGCATTGCTTACTTTCAATCGACGTAAACTGTTTCTATGAAACCGTCACAGCGTGTTGTTAAGAATGCGGCGTGGGGCATCCTTTCCGGTGTTGTCGGGGGTGGTATCCAGTTTCTTTCCGTCATTGTAGTGGCTCGGAGCTTGGGGGTTAGTGACTTCGGCACTTACAATTACCTGTTAGCGTTTGCTATCCTATTTCAATTTCTAGCCGATTTCGGGTTAGTGAATATTCTCGTGCGCGAGATCACGCGCCGGCCCGACGAGGTAAAACATTTGTTGGGAAGTGCCAAGGGGCTGATGTGGGTGTTATTCTTTCTTTCTTTGCCGCTGCTGGGGATCGCTGTCCTCGTGCAGAACATCCCGGGTGACATCAAGGCCCAGTCCTTTGTTATGGGTGTAGCAAGCCTGACTCTGCTGCAGGGCGTAAGCTATGCAGCCGTCTTGCGGGCATTCGAGGACATGGAGTTTAACTCGATCGGGTTTACTCTCCACAAGGTTGCGCTGCTAGTCTTCACCGTTGTCAGTCTAAAGGCTCGGCTCGGGTTGTGGGGACTGGTGATGGCGAATCTGGCGGCCAATCTCTTACTTTGGTTTTATTATGCTCAGGTAGTCGGCTGGCGCTTCCGTCTTCGGGTATCGCTAAATAAGGACATCGCCCTATGGAAGATCTTGATCGGGGAAGCGTTGCCTCTGGGTGGCGGGCTTTTGCTGCGCCAGGCCGGCTGGCAGTTAGATTCATTGTTGCTCTTTTGGTTGGCCGATTCTTACTCGGTGGGCCTTTTCGGTGGACCGTATCGCTTGTTGTTGGCGGTCAGGCTATTGTCTATGATTCTGGTGTTGCCTCTCTATCCCGGACTGGTTCGGTTGGCCAAGGATTCTCTTGCCGCGTTCTGGGTCTCCTATGAGAGAGCTCTCAAATGGTTGATTTGCATGAGCCTCCCGGGCGCTATCGTCTTTTTGTTCACTCCGGCAATCGTGATCAAAACACTCCTCGGCGCCAAGTTTCTAGCCGCGACTCCTGCATTGCAGTGGTTCGGCCTCGCGTTCGTGCCGATGTTCGTCTCGGCATTGTTTCCATATGTTTATGCCGCGATCGGACGGCAGCGGGTCTTCTTCGCGGCAATGGGCGTTACGCTGATTTTGCGGCTGGTGCTCGAGTTATGGCTAATTCCAAAATTTGGCTATATGAGCGCTTGTGTGATCGCGGTTGGGTGCGAAATCATACCTTTCGCGGCTTTTATCGTCTTACTCGGGTGGGGCCGATTCACACTGTCGCCATTAAACGTTTTCGTGAAACCGGCCTTCGCGGCCGCCGTAATGGGTGGAGTTCTCTTTCTGGGCCGCCCCTACCTGGGTGAGCGGCTGTCCTTTGCTCCGACTCTGCTTTTATATTTTGCTGCCGGAACCGCCTATTTGGTAGCTCTGTTCTTTACCAGACCGTTTTCAAAGGAGGAAATCTCTTTAGCAAAAGAGGCGGCAGGCTTCCTAGGGCCGTATTTGCGCAGTGTGCGTCGCAAGCCGGAGACGCCGTAATGAAGATCAGAGTAGGAGAGCTCTCCCGGTTCCTGCCAAGGCTAGGAGAGATCTGCTTTGGGCTGGTTATCGTAAGCCTTTTTTTTCATTGGTTTAATCCGGTCACTACTCCTGCCTTTACTGCCTTGAATTTCCCACTCTGGCAACCCGCGCGACTGTGGCCTTCGTTATTCACTCCATTTTGCTACGCGCTTCCTGCTCTTGTCCTTTGTTGTCTTGGGTACCTCGGATGGAGGCTGCGAAAGAATGGGATCGTCTTGTGGGCCGCCCTATTGCTTCTTCTTCTCGGGCTGACTTTCTTTTTGAGGATCGTGTGCTGGGAGCCGACTTGGTTGAGGGCCGCGATAGAGGGTGGGCTAGATTTTGATCGTTGCTATAGTTTTGAGGTCACTCACAGCATCCCGGATGCGGTAAGAGGCGCGCCGGCCGGAGAACTGACCGGGACGATAGATGGACTGCTAACGCGATTCGTTGCCGGCAATTCCGCTTTATCCTCGGGGTGGTATCTATACATGGCAAGTTCGTTACTCTGCTTAGTTGCCGGATTTAGCATGGGGACCGACTCGGGGAAACTCGGGTGGGTCGTTTTACCGGGGGCTTTACTCTCTGCAGCCGTTATTGCTGCGTTGCTTTGGCGTCCGATCGAAGGCGAGTTTCAGATCGCGGCCGGCGCCAATGCCGCTGCCAATGGGAGATTCGACGGAGCATTGGCCCATTATCGTCACGCCGTCGCGGTGGACAAGTGGAACAGGTTGCAGCCCGATGTTTATCTGGATATTGGAGCTTTGTACGCAGCGCGGAGCCAAAAGGACCAGCCGGAATTTCATCTTTATCGAGCAGTCCGATTTGAAGAGAAAGCGGACATGCCGCAAGCGCTCTTTGAATTGAACCAGGCCGCGGCGACCGCCAAACCGGATTTGGCGCTGATTGTCCAAAAGGAAGTCGACCGAGTTGCCCAGAAGTACGGTAAAGAACTTTATGCCCGCGGCAACCTAGGTGATGCGAAGAAACAATTTGAACTTTCCGCAGCGGTTCATCCTAACCAAATCGCAGCATACTATTTGGCCGGGTCGTGCTGTTACGAAATGTCAGATTATTCTGCGGCAATCGACTACTTCAACAAAGCTTTATTGCGCACCAACCAGCGAACCCTGAGAGCCGACATCAGGTCCAGCCTAGGCGACTGCTATTTTAAGCTCGGAAATGTGGAGCTCGCCCGTTCTTACTACCTGGCCTCCCGCCTGGCAGATGACCGAAAGAACTATCGTGCGCTCAAAAGCTTAACAGAGAGTTACTACAGATAAGCGCGTACGCTCAGTTCTTGAATTGGTGCAGGACGCGACGTGGCATCGCCGGCGTTCTTCTGGTCATTGCTACCGCGATGTTTCTTGGCTATTACGGATGGCTTGCGCTGGCTGCCCCACCGTTTCCTTCATACAGGCTTGATTTTGCGGGTGCAGAATGGATTCGAGCGGCCGAGAACGGTCCTGACACCTATTTTCGGAAGAAATTTTATATAGGCGGGCGGATCGAGCAGGCGTGGATCCAGGTCGCGGCTTCGGACAATTTTCGACTCTTTATTAACGAAATCGAAATCCACAATGCTGGTAATCCTGGATCTGGCACCTGGACGGCGAGTGCGATGTCAGCCGAGCCGTCGATCATTTTGGACATTTCAAAATATTTGAAGATCGGAACGAATGCGATCGCGATCAATGTTCTGCGGGCTACCTACCCAGGTGCCGCGAAAGTGAAGGTGCGCGGCGCGATTAGACAGACGACAAGTCAGCAGGAATTTGTTTCCGACGGTACGTGGAAAGCTTCCGGTTTTTCGGGTGTGGTCGCTAACTTGGTTCCCTGGACGAGCCCATTATTGGACGACAATTTGTGGCCCAGGGCAGAGACTTTGACCGACGAAAGCAGTGACGAGAGGCTAATTCAGCCTGTCCCTGTGCCTCCTGTGCTCTTGCAGTTGCCGTTTAGAGGCGTTTGGATTGGGGATGGTCAGTCGGCTAGAGCTCAGATTAACTTTACGAAGCACTTCGATGTTTCACCCGGCACGGAGACTACCTGGTTGCAGGTTGCTTCCACCGGGAACTACACGGTGACTCTCAATGGCCACTGGCTCGGGGATTATCACGCCATATCCCCAAGCATTCAGCTCTTTTATATTCAACGTTGGATTAAAGGCACAGGGAATGACCTTGTCATTCAGACGCGATCCCCCGGCCACCAGCCACTCCTCATCGCCGAAGTATCGTGTCTGGCTGCCCATAATAAAGTGTTATCAACGTTGGGAACTGGCTCCGACTGGACTGTTTCAGGCGTGGAGAGCGAAGCCAATCTCGCTGGACTGCCCAACGCGCAGGAGATGGGACAAGTTAATTATACGGGTGACCGATGGGGCGTCCCTCCGCGGGAGAACACCGTGGCGGAGCTTTCCTCTACCGAAAGAACGCGGCAAACGCTTTTCGGTTTTTTGGTCATGGCCGTCACAGTCTTTGGTGTGTTCCTCCTTTGGCTGTGTTTGGCGCGCCTATTGGTTCGCGCCCGGAATTTTAGTGCCGACGATGCGCTAAGCTTAGACGCTGCCCTCCATCTCCCGGTCCTTCTCCTCGTTGCCGTGTTGCTCTTGCTACGCTACGAGATCCGGTTACTGCCGGAATCGGTCATACGCGCCGAATTCTTTTTCGGACTGCTCGCATTCCTTATCGGACTACGTCTCGTTGTTTGGCTCTCGCCGCGTTCTAAACGAGTCGAGAGCGAGACTGACCTGAATCAGAGTACATCGAGGCCGGCAGGATTTTTTTCGCGATTTTTACAAGAACGAGGTTTTGGCATAGCCCTCGGCCTGATCGTAATTTTTGCTTTCGGTCTAAGGGTCGCTGCTATCAACACATTTCCGTTGGATCAGGATGATATCTTCATCCGGAGCTGTACGAAGGGGATTTTCTTACGCGGGTATCCGTCCATCGACTACGGTGGTGTCCCTATCCGTTTGACTACCTATGAACTGGTCCCTTATCCAATTGCACTTTCGACGCTCTTCTTTGGGTGGAGCGATTGGGTGATCCGGGTGCCGGCTCTGGTATTTGGAACCTTAACGGCATTGGTGCTTGGACGTATGGGCCGGAGCCTCTATGGCCGGCGAGTCGGCCTTCTTGCCGCCCTTATCTATGCGTTTCTGCCTTGGAATGTCTTTTGGTCTCTTCATTGTTTTCATCCCCAACAAGCGCAATTTTTTGGTCTCCTGTGCATGTGGTCTTTCTATGCTGCGATCCGGGAGCCGGACGGATTAGACAAAAAATATTTCTATCGAAGTTGCTTCTTTTTTTGTCTGACTTACCTCTCGTGGGAAGGGACAGGATTTCTGCTTCCGGTCTTCGCGCTGGCGTTGTTACTAATGCATCCAGGCCGATGGGGATGGTTGCGAAAGTTTCATCTTTGGGCGGGGTTATTCGCAATCGGTGCGGTGGTCGTGATGCAGCTCGCCAGCCGCTATATGTCTTTGCCGCCATATTTAGCATTGGGTTACGGTCTGGCAGATCTCGGCACGCCGGAGTTATATTTTCTTGATCCGCAGTGCCAGCCATTCTTCTATCTCACTTCAGTTTTCCTCACTGATCCTCATTTCCTCTTAACACTCTGTTTCTGTCTCGGTTTGTTATTCGTCGGGAAAAATGGACCCACGCGCTACTGCCTTATAGTCTTCCTAGGGTTGCTTCTATCTTATTCGCTTCTCCTTCCAGCGTACTCGCAGCGCTATTGCTATTACTATCAGACACTGTTGATTCTCGGCGCATGCGGAACATTCTTCCAGCTCTCTGACCGGATTTTCGGGCTAAGCCGCGGACTAAGGTGGCCGCTCGGCGACATGCTTATCCGATTGTGTACTGGCTTGGCACTAGTGCTTCTCTTTATATCGACGACAAATTGGGGGCTGAGGCTCTATCGACTATCTGAGGGCCGTCTCGGCCAAACGGGCCTACGCTATGGATTGCGCTGGCAGGATAGTGCCAGCTCCGCCCGGTTTGTTGATTCGCAGCTCCAGTCTGGCGATATAGTCATTGCCGATCTGACCCAAGCATTCGAGCTTTATGGAGGCAAACTACCCGACTACGGCACGGATACGTTGCTGGGCTCCCGCATAGTCTATAATCGCAACCGTCCGGTTCCTCGTTATGAGCACCGGATCACCAGCATTCCGATCATTCATAACGTTCAGCAGGTCCAAGAGATACTTCAGAAAGCTCGCCGGATATGGTATGTCACCACGTTTGAGCCGAATTCCACGTCACCGATGCAGAATAACGCCGCTGACCTTCTGACTAGGAATTCCCGCGTAGTCTACACCTGCTACAGTTCCATTGTTTACCTATGGGAAGGCTTCACCATGGTACCGGAGAAAATAATTCCAAATCTCGCGCTGCCGCCTCACCCCACACTCCCCGCCGAGTTCGATTCGTTGGTGAAGACTGCACTTGATCCGGCGAATCCTCCGGCTGCTCAACTGCCATTCGCGCGGCCGTTGAGACCAGAGGCTGCTCTTGACGAAGGAGCCGGTCGGTACCAACCGCAGGAACCACCTGCGCCCGATGGGACGCTCTTACCCTCAACCAAGTCGCTCGAGCCCCGATTAAGACCCACTCCAATTGCTCACTGAAAATAACCCGTTCTGATGCGTGATCTTCGCAGCGACACGTCTAAAGAGTTTGGGTTTTTGGTCGAATAAACAAACGTTAAGCTCGCGATAGTGCGCTGCATCGAGAGAAGGATTCGAACGCTCGACATTGGATCTGTCTTTCGGGTAGGATGACAAACCGGGCGAACGCATCGGTCACGAATTTTATGGAACACTCGCAATTAGTTACTCGTAGTTATGGAAATTATCTGTGCGAAAGGGTTGCAGAGGTAGGAGCAGTAATTTGCATTTCTTTTGCTTGGTTCCTGCTGGTTCCTAGTACCCATGCTCAGGTCAGATCGGACATACCGATCGAGCATTTCATTTATATCATTCAGGAGAATCATTCGTTCGATAGCTATTTCGGTACCTTTCCGAACGCGAACGGGATTCCGACAGGAACGGCTCTACCGGAATATCCAGGCGGCCCGCCTACCATGAAGCCCTTTCTTATAACCACGACGCATATCCCACACGATATCAAGCATAACTGGCAGGCTGCTCGGACCGCATGGGACAACGGCAAAATGGATGGCTTTCTTTGGGCGGAGTGGCCAGACGCATTGACTTACTATTGGGGAGGTAAGCCTGTTCCAACGCCGATTCCCGGGCTGGTCAACGGAAGTAAGAAAGCGGTTAGTCAGCCGCCTCAGGGCGTTACCGAGGTACTTTCACCTCATGGAGCGGCAGACGATGAGGATGAAGATGCTCCCGACATCGAAGAACAGAACGCGGCTCTAGAAGCAGCCAAGCCTCTTGCTGCCGGGACTCCCAATCCCGGAAATCGCCCGTCCTGGGTGCATTTCACGCTCGCTTACATGGATTTCAATGTAATTCCCAACTACTGGGAGTACGCCCGTAAGTTCACGTTGTGTGACTATTTCTTTTCGTCGCTCATGGGACCGAGTGAACCGAATCATCTTTATGCGGTTGCGGCACAATCGGGTGGTTTGGTAGGCGATCTAGGGCGCGGGCAGAATGTGTTTAATTTTCCGACGATGGTTGACCTGCTCAGTAGCTCCCATGTTTCCTGGAATTACTATAATGGGGCGATAAATCCAAGCTCGGTGTCGATTTGGAATCCTCTGGCTGCCTTTGCGAAGTTTTACAATAATCCAGACTTGATATCGCACTTGGTGCCAACCCAGCAGTTCTATAACGATATCAGTGCAGGAACGCTGCCCCAAGTGTCTTGGGTAGTACCTGGCTACGAGAAGAGTGAACATCCGTCGACTAACGTCCGGACTGGAATGTGGTACGTGACTGATTTGATTAACGCGGTGATGCAAAGTCCGTACTGGAATAAATGTGCGATTATTGTGGTGTGGGATGATTACGGCGGTTTTTACGACCATGTTCCGCCCCAGCAACCTGACATGTACGGTTTCGGGCCGCGCGTGCCCGCGATCGTGATCTCTCCTTACTCAAAAAGCGGTGTAGTTAATCATACCCAATTTGATATCACGTCACCTCTCAAGCTAATCGAAACAAAGTTCGGCCTTTCGTCGCTTACCCCGCGGGATGCCGCTTCCAGCGACATGCTAGACTGTTTCGACTTTTCTCAGCAGCCGCTTCCGCCGGACGTCATAACGAAAACGACCAAGCTTGACTTCAGTGGCATGGTCACGACCGTGCCCTAGTTGCAGGTAGAGCGAAGCTGGAATCGCTAGGCGGTAGGCATCGCTTTGTCCGCTGGCTCACTCGACCGTTGGTTGCCAGGCAGTAAGTTCGCGTAGATTGTTTCCACTTTCTTGGCGAGAACCTGCCAATCGAAGTTGTTGATAGCTGTTTGCCGAGCGTTTGTGCCCAGCCTTTGGGCCAGTACGGGATCATGCAACAATGTCAAAATCGACTTGCCCATCTCCTGCCAGTCATGATCCGGAACGGTCAACGCGTCATGCATATGGGTGATTCCCTTAGCCGCACCGGCGAAGCAGACGATCGGTTTGCCAGAGATCATATAGTTCAGAAGCTTAATCGGGTGTCCCGGGCATTCGGGCCGGGGAACCACGGTCACCGTCGCCATGGCGATATAATGTGGCAGATCGTCCAGGGTGTGGGGTCCAGCGAAAATTACGTTTTCTGCGATTCCTAATTCGCGCGCGAGCGCTTGGTTAGCCTGTAAGTCGGGCTCGTTCTCGAGCGGGCTTACGACCATCAACAAGGCGGAGGGCTCTTCTTTCAGTACAACCGAGAAGGCTCGCAACAAATAGTCTACGCGCTGAAACGCGCTGTTTATGCCGGTATACATCACGACCGGTCGCGAACCGATAGCGTATTTGTCGCGAAATTTGTTAGCGTCAGCGTGATCGAACATAGCGGGTCTGATCCCGCACGGAATCACGGTCAATCGCTTCTTTGGAACACCGCGTTTGGCCAGCCAGTCATACAGCTCTTGGGTTACGGCAATGATGTGATCCGGAAAAATCGGCACAAACCAATCCAGCATCGCGCCGATCCATTTGGCTACAAACTTTGGTCTGATGAAGCGGTAAGTGGCCAACTCGTCCGACATCAAGTTCACCGCGTTATAGATCATCGGCCTACCCGTTACGAATTTCGCGAACAATCCGATCAACGCGCCTTCATAATTATGCGCATGGATGATTTCGATCTTTTCACGGCGGACGACACGACAAAGCTCGGTCAACATGAGGAAATCGAGAAACAACTTATCGGTAGATGGACCTACGCTCGGGCCGCGCGATTGTTGGCGTTGGGCGACACGATGCAATTGCGCTTTCCCAACTGACAAATCTTGACCGTCAGGGTAGGTGACGATGTGAACGTCATGTCCCATCTCGGACAAAACTTCCGACAGCTCACGAATCGCACCAGGTGAGCCGTAATTTACTGGGAACGGACAGGCGGCTACCATGGCTATGGAATAAGATTTCATACCTGGAAGTCTTGGTTGGCTGAACGAGTTGAACGTCTAAGAACGTGTGAGCTACTCAATGTAGCCCAACGCCTTTAGGCGTTCCTCAACGAGTGCGGCGTCCTCCGCGGAATAGGTAGACCCCTCTCCTCCAGTTGAGCCGTCGCCCTGGACTTGGTCGTACTGAACTGGATGCCGCGCGACAAACTCGGGTTCGAACAAATCGGTCAATACTCGTCCGTCCATGTCTGAGGGAATTTTCTCGCCTGCCAGATAGAGCAACGTCGGCCCCATGTCCATCAATCTTGCCCCGTTTATCTGCCCGCCTTTTTTTGTCGGACCGCCCTTCACGATCAAAATTCCTTCGTATCGATGGGTGCCGGCCCATTCCGGCTCTTTCATAGGGTGGCGCTCTCGAATGTATAATGGGGGTTTATCACCTTCTTCCGGAAAGCTCGGACTACTGGCAAATGCATTTTTGCTCCACCAGTCGAGAATCAAATCGGGCGCCTCTCCGGCATATGGCCCCTGGAAGACTTCATCACGCCGATAGATGCGAGGAATAACCTGCTCACCAGTACGCGGATCCTTAAGTTCCTCTAGTTTTTGAGTAATTGTGGTGAGGAGACCTTCGTATTCGCTCTCTTCGACGATGCCGGAAGGTTTTGAACCTTTGAGGTTGATCCAGATGCTTGGAGGCGACGCGAGCACTTCGCTGCAGTAGGCTTTCGTCTGAGACCAATCAATATTTGCAAATGAGGTATAGGCACCCTCGAAGCGCTCTCTCAACGCCGGAAAGAGGTTTGCCAGCATCTTTTTCTGGCTAGAGCTCAAAGAACTGCGGATCACGCGGTAGAGAGTTCGAACCAGTTTTTGTTTTAACTTGGCGATTCCGGATTGCTTGTTCTCAAGATATTTGAGCAAGCCAAGCTGTGCCAAATAGCGATTCAGGTAGACGACCCGGTCAGAAACTGGTCCACCTCCGTGATCCGAGACAATCATTATGGTCGTTTCTTCCGGCAAGCGTTTCACAAATTCTCCAACAGCTTGATCGAGGCGCTGATAGACGTTTAAAATCGCGTTGCTAAACTTCTTGGCAGAAACGGGATCATGGAGAAAATGCTGAGGATCCATGTAATGCCAGAAATGGTGCTGAACAGTGTCTATCGACATGTAGGTTAGCATCATTACGTCGGCGGGATGCTTTTCCAAAAGATACTGTCCGACATTGGTCCACTGCTGGTCGAGCTTCTCCATCTCATCCAATGCTTTCTGGTGTTTTTCGTCGGATGACATAGCACCCAGATATCGGAGTTCCAGGCTTATCGGTCCCAAGGCGCGTTCCATCTCTTCCCGCAGCGATGGCGGATAGATAAACGCACTTTTTTCCGAAGGCGTGTCCATCCCTGAGATTTGGAATCCGTCGATTTGCTCCGGCGGATAAGTGAAAGGGACGTTAACCGTTCCGACACTAGTTCCTGCCTGGGATAGAAGCCGCCAAATCGTTTGGGTTCGACGGGACCCAGCATTCGAGTAACGCATCGCATAGGTTCCTGGCTGCGGCTCAAGAAAATGAAATATGCCGTGCTTACCTGGATTCTTGCCGGTCATGAATGAGGTCCAGGCCGGGGGGGTAAGCGGTGGAATCGCGGATTCCAGGCTGCCCGAAACGCCATTACTTATAAGACCGGAAAGATTCGGCAAGTGCCCTTGCGCCATCCAAGGTCGCATTAAATCCCATGTTGCTGAGTCGAGACCGATTATAAATATTTTTGGCTTTTTCATATCATAGTTATCGAAAGCGAATGCCCTAACAGGCGAGAGGACTCGCCGCGGAAACCCGGTTCATTTCTTCAATACAAGAAGACTGAACGGTTCCCTTATCGCAAGACAATAGCCTAAATGGGAAGCAGCTTTTTCGCAGAACAAACATCTTTTCCGTTATGTCGCAGATGTGATACTGGAGCCGGTTTCTCGCGCTTTCCACGTGCTAGGCTTCTCGGTTTAACATTTTCGCGGTGACTTATTGAACTTAGCGGGGCTATCGAAACGGTGGGCATGATAGCACTGTTAATTCTGCGTATGACTATGGAGTTTATAAAAGCCTCGCGAGGCGATGGACCATTACTTCTGCGACCCGTCCCGGCAAGGGCGAAATTGGACCGAGAAAAGTCCATTAAGACATAGACATATATACTTTCGCCTAGCGTTCAACTGAACGGACTTACTAAAGAATACCGAAAAGATAGACATACCTGTTTTCCATATCGACTAACTAAGACTACTGAAATGATAGAGATAACTACCGGTGTCATCTAACTCGGAGCCGTCTGTAAAACTGGCCAAAGACTACTCAGATAATAGACATTAATTAGTTGTTTTTATCCTCTTGCGTTGACTACTCAGCACGTGTAAAACCAGCCCGTTGTTAGTAAAAAAGGCTAGATGGCTAGGTATTACAAAAAAGCGTTTACTTATAGGGGTTGGTTGAGGTCGATTAGCGATTTTTGCACGATGTAGGCTAAATCGTTACAAGGAAATGCCGATAAACTAAGTCTGAGCGCCTCTGGGGATTAGGGAATCATAGTAGAGATAATTTTTTACGATAGAAGCGCAAGTGTGCCTCTATCGAGCGTCCCCCCACTATGAGTAAACGCTAGGCAGAAAAGGGAAGATCTGTCTGTTGTAAGAGCCCAGGAGGGAACTTAAGTGGAGGGTTGAAATTAGTGGATACTTTAACGTTAGTTTTACCAGCATTTAACGAAGAACAAAATATCGCCCTGACGGTTAGCTCAGCGTGCGAAACTCTGCCGCAGCTCGCGACAGAATGGGAAGTTATCATTGTTAACGACGGCAGTGCCGACCGCACTGGCGAGATTTGTGACCAACTGGCCAGCGCCAACCCACGGGTACGCGCTATCCATCATGCAACGAATTGCGGGTACGGCGCAGCTCTCAAAAGCGGCATTATTTCAGCAAAGTACGAGCTGATCTTTTTCACCGATTCCGATGGTCAGTTTACCTTCACGGAATTGCCCGATTTTATCGAGCACGCAAAGCACTTTGACATTGTAGCTGGATATCGCATGAAACGGCACGATCCGCCTTACCGGCTGCTCAATGCCTTGGGATGGAAAATGCTCGTCCGTCTTTTGCTCGGGATCAAGATTCGGGATATCGACTGCGCATACAAAGTGTTTCGGCGGAGAGTATTCGAATGCGTTCAAATCCGGTCGGTGGGTGCGATGGTGAACACCGAGATCCTGGCCCAAGCGATGAGATTTGGCATGCAGGTCAAGGAGGTGGGAGTGAGCCATTTCCCGAGGCGGTTCGGATCTCCAACCGGAGCGAATATTTTCGTCATTCTCAAGGCTTTTCGCGAACTATTTAAACTCTGGTGGAAGCTTTTGTTTATCCATCCGGAACAAGAGGGGATCTTTGTCAGGGCCAGAGGGGGCGTAGGGGCTGCCATTTCGCCCGGTGTCGGACAGACCAGTCAACCTTCGCTCGACTAGGCGTAACCTAGCAGCTTCGACAATCGGAAAATCACATGCTTCCTAATCAGTGGAATCCTCGTCGGCCCAAAGTCATGGTCATTGGTCTTGACTGTGCCGAACCTGATCTTGTGTTCAATCGCTGGCTCGATCAATTGCCAAACCTGCGTTCTCTGGTCGAGGGCGGAGCTTATGGCCGATTGCGGTCGTGTGATCCGCCGATCACCGTACCGGCCTGGTCAGTGATGATGTCTTCAAAGAGTCCTGGTACCCTGGGTGTCTACGGCTTTCGCAATCGAGCCAATCGCACTTACGATGGGCACATGATTGCGAATTCCGCCGCGATCAAAGACGACCGGGTATGGGACATTCTTTCCCGTAACGAGAAGCGCGTTATTGTACTCGGAGTTCCCCAAACGTTTCCGCCTCAGCCGGTCAACGGGACGCTCGTCGGCGATTTTCTAACGCCGGATACCAAGAGCGACTATACCTACCCATCCGAATTCAAAAACGAAATCGCCAAGACGGTGGGAGACTACATTCTCGATGTCCGAGAATTTAGATCAGATAAGAAGGATTATATTCTTAAAGAGATCTATGAAATGACGCGGAAGCGTTTTGAATTGGCCCGCCATCTTTTAGCGAAAGACGACTGGGACTATTTCATGATGGTAGAAATAGGCGTTGACCGTATCCATCATGCTTTCTGGGCGAATATGGACGAAACGCACCGCAAGTATGAGGCGGGCAATCGATTCGAAAGTGCTATTTTTGATTATTACCAATTCGTTGATCAACAAATTGGAGAGTTACTGAAATTTGCCGATGATGATACAACCGTTTTTGTTGTTTCGGACCATGGAGCAAAAAAAATGGAAGGTTCGATCTGTATCAACGAGTGGCTAATTCGAGAAGGGTACCTCACCCTATTGGAAAGGCCGACGACTCCGACCCCGTTTGCAAAGTTAAAGGTTGATTGGTCCCGGACCAAAGCCTGGGGCGACGGAGGATATTATTCTCGGATTTTCTTAAACGTTCGTGGTCGTGAACCTCAGGGTACCGTGGATCCAGACGACTATGAACAGCTGCGAACGGAATTAACCAAGAAAATAGAAGCGATTCCGGATCAAGACGGACGACCCATTGGAACCAAGGTCCATAAACCCGAGCAGCTTTACAAGATCCGCAACGGAATAGCCCCGGATCTGCTTGCTTATTTCGGTGACCTTGCTTGGCGCTCCGCCGGGACGGTGGGTGCCAATTGCCTCCACACGCTGGAGAACGATACCGGACCCGATGACGCCAATCACAGCCAATACGGCATTTTCATTATGAAGCCGGCCGGAGCCGAAAACGGAACCGGGCGTTTAGAAGGTTTAGAAATTCGAGACATGGCGCCCACTATTCTAAACCTGTTCGGCTTGCCAATTCCTGCTGATATGGAGGGGAAAGTAATTTCGGCTGCGCCTCCCCTGCAGGAACTGACCGTGGATCATCACAATTGATTGATTCAGAATACGCCCGACCCTCAATCAATTTTTTAACGAGCCGTGTTACCAAGGCTTCCGGACAACAGACGCGCTTAAACACAGATCTCTGACCGGTGGCAAACGTTGACCGATGGGAACAGGCATAAGGCAAAACATCCAGAAATGAACTCGAACTCGACCTACACGCATCTCGACGCCCTGGAAGATCAGAGCGTCTACATATTAAGGGAGGCTTACCGAAAGTTTAAGCCGCTGGCAATGCTATGGAGCATCGGAAAAGATTCTTCCGTAATGCTGTGGTTATTGCGGAAGGCATTTTTTGGGCACATTCCGATTCCGTGCGTGCACGTCGACACGAGCTATAAGATTCCGGAGATGATTGAGTTCCGGGATCGGTTGGCAAAGGAATGGGGCATGGATCTCGTTGTCGGCCAGAACCGGGCGGTTTTAGATGCGGGCGGGACCTTTCCGAACGGGCGAATTACCCGGGTAGAATGTTGCAGTCTGCTCAAGAAAGATGCGTTGCAGACGATCATTGAGGAAAAAGGTTATCAAGCGGTGATCGTAGGAATTCGGCGGGATGAGGAGGGGACTCGAGCTAAAGAGCGGTATTTTTCTCCGCGCGACAAGAATTTCGAGTGGAACTTTAAGGACCAGCCGCCGGAGCTATGGGATCAATTCAAGACTGACTTTGATCCTGGGACCCACATTCGGATTCATCCCTTACTCCACTGGACGGAATTGAACGTCTGGGAATATATCGACCGAGAAGGCATACCGATAGTGGATCTTTATTTTTCGAAGAACGGTATGAGGTACCGGAGTCTAGGTTGCGCTCCGTGCACCAAACCGATTCAATCCGCGGCGAGTAATGTACCGGAGATCATCGAGGAGCTACGGGAAACGAGAATCTCCGAAAGGAGCACGCGGGCGCAGGATCAAGAAGCGGAAGATGCTTTCGAGCGACTTCGAGCCAGTGGCTATATGTAGAATTTTCGGTGTATGCGATTTTTGAGTTTCGTTTGGATCTAGTACGTCATGAGAATATCGATTTGCGCCAAGATGATAGAACGCCATATCGGGATGAGTGAGGACATTTAGGGGGGATAACCGTGTTTACAGAGTCACCAACTTCGCCAATACAAAACATAAAAGTTGACGCTGGAGACGGCGGCCCAAACGGGCGCCCTCTTCGCATAGTCATCGTCGGTCACGTCGATCACGGGAAGTCGACGTTGGTAGGCCGCCTACTGCATGACACTGGATCGCTCCCGGAAGGAAAGTTTGAGCAGATTCAAGCGGTTTGCCAACGCCGTGGGATGCCGTTCGAATGGGCATTTTTGATGGACGCTCTGCAGGCCGAGCGCGACCAAAACATCACGATCGACGTCTCGCAGATTTGGTTCCATTCGGCGACGCGATCGTACGTTATTATCGACGCCCCGGGCCACAAAGAGTTTTTGAAAAACATGGTTACGGGCGCGGCGACCGCAGATGCTGCTGTCCTCTTGATCGCGGCAAATGAAGGCATTCAAGAACAGAGCAAACGCCATGCATATTTGTTGAGCATGCTGGGAGTCGATAAGGTCGTAGTCCTAGTCAGCAAAATGGACATTGTCGGCTATTCCAACTCGGTCTTTCAGGAGATCGAGACTGCGTATCGCGAATTTTTAGCAAAGCTAGGCGTTCGGCCCTTGATGTTCATTCCGATCTCGGCCCGCGACGGCACGAACCTGGTTGAACCAACCGGCGCCTTAATGGATTGGTATACTGGACCTAGCCTAATGCAGGCGCTGGACCAATTGCCTGCTCCGTGTCCGGATGCCGATGGTCCACTCCGGTTCGCTGTACAGGAGGTGTATCGTTTTGATGAGCGGAGGATTGTGGCCGGCCGAATTGAGTCTGGGACAATCCGGGTCGGTGATTCTATTGTCTTTGCGCCCAACAACAAAGCTTCGATTGTCGCCTCGATTGAGCGATGGAAAGCCCCAGCCCGAGAGAGTGCCTCTGCTGGAGAGTCGATCGGAATCACGCTGACAGAACAAATCTTTGTCGAGCGAGGTCATATTGGATCGCATGATGTTCAGACGCCAATTGACACGAACCGCTTTCGAGCGCGCGTTTTCTGGATGGGAGAACAACCCCTTTCAGTGGGCAAGCGGTACAAAGTGAAGTTGATGACGCAGGAGGTCGAATGCCAAGTGGTATCGGTCGACCGGACGATCGACGCGATATCCTTAGACACAACTTCCGGGCTGCGACGATCTGTCGGCAAAAATGAGGTGGCCCAGGTAACGATTCAGGCGCGGGCACCGCTGGTCATGGATAATTACGACAGAATCGCACCCAGTGGGCGGTTCGTCATTGTTGACGAGCGGGATGTGGCAGGTGGCGGAATCATTTTCGGTGGAACTTATGTCGATCGCGGGCACATCCAGAGCACGAACATTTATTGGTCGGAGAGCACAATCGACCACAAAGTTCGTGCGCAAAGAAATGGCCATCGAGGTATGGTCGTTTGGTTGACTGGCCTATCTGGCTCCGGAAAGTCGACGTTAGCCCGGGCTCTCGAGACACAATTGTTCCACCGGCAAATGCAAGTCTACGTCTTGGACGGAGACAACATTCGCCATGGGTTAAATTCAAATCTCGGATTCTCGCATGACGATCGGGTGGAGAACATTCGGCGCGTCGCCGAAGTGGCTAACCTGATGGCGGATTCGGGGATGATTGTAATCACCTCTTTTATTTCGCCGTACCGTCTAGATCGGTTACGTGCTCGAGAGATCGTTTTGAGCGGCGATGTAGAATTCGTCGAAGCGTATGTTGCTGCTCCCTTGCAGGTCTGCGAAGAACGGGATCCGAAGAAGCTTTATAAGCGCGCACGCTCGGGTGAAATCAAAAATTTTACAGGAATAGACGCCCCTTACGAGGCTCCGGAAAGCCCGGAAATTACGATTCATACCGACCGAGAAGCCATCAAGGAATCGACCGCTCGCCTGCTAGAGTTTTTGATTCCGAGAGTGCAAATAGACCCGACGGAGTCCGAGCTCTAACCCTCTATTCGTCATTGGCCCTACCTTGGCCATAGAGCTGGCCAAGGTAGTTGCCTTTTATGCATAGGTAGTCGAGGTCCAGCGATAAGCACGCTGATCAAAGTCGCTGCATATCCGGTGTGCTGACTCGAACCTGACTTGGGAATTCCGTCTATCTGCCGGTCAGTTTTCTATCTACGTCCCGGGGTTAAAACGCCGGGCTGAGTCCTCTTCCCCCTTCGGGGGACGGTCTGCTCTTCCGCGGTTCTTGCGGTTTGCGATTGCCTCCGGGCCTGGCATTTCAAATCGCCCAATGGCGATTCGTCTAATAATTCCTCATGGCTTTTCTGGCAGGCTCAAGCTAAGGACAAGTGCCGATTGGTGAAATCGTTAGCACCGAAGTTAAAACCGGCCAAGCCCGATGCCTAAGAGAATTCAAGTCGACATCGCTGGAACGCGCCTCGAACTTTCGAACTTAGAAAAAGTCTTCTATCCAAAGGTCGGATTCACCAAGGCACAGGTGATCGACTATTACGTTCGAGTCGCTCCTGCGCTTCTGCCGCACCTCAAAGACCGGCCGGTCAGCCTTAAGCGTTATCCGGACGGAGTAACCGGGCCCTATTTTTTCGAGAAACAGGCTCCATCGCACCGACCCGCCTGGATCGAAACAACGCCCGTCCAAAGCGAACACAGGCGGATCGACTATTGCATGATTAACAGTCTGCCGGCTCTCGTGTGGGCGAGTAACTTGGCAAACTTAGAGCTGCATACTTTTCTCCACCGGGCACCTAAAATTACTGTGCCGACCATGTTAGCGTTTGATCTCGATCCCGGGGAAGGAGCAGACATTCTGCTTTGCTCTCAAGTTGGGATCTGGATTCGAGATCTTTTGAACGACCTCGAAATTGCCTCGTTTCCAAAGACATCGGGATCCAAGGGTCTACAGCTTTACGTGCCGCTGAATAGCCCGACTACGTATGAAAAGACCAAGACGTTCGCCCGGGCGCTTGCTCAGCGGCTCGAAAGTGAACACCCAGAACAGGTGGTTTCCCAAATGCAAAAGAAGCTGCGGGTTGGGAAAGTCTTTGTGGATTGGAGCCAGAACGATGAGCATAAAACCACGGTTACCGTCTATTCACTGCGAGCTAAAGATCGGCCGACGGTCTCGACGCCGGTCACATGGGAAGAAATTGAGGTAGCTCTACGGAAAAAAGATCCTAACCTCCTGGTTTTTGAATCTCACGAAGTATTGGATCGGGTCGAAAAAAACGGTGACTTATTTGAGCCCGTGCTCAAGCTCAAGCAAAAACTACCCTCTCTCAAGGCCCTCCTTGGGAGTGAGCGCAGCTCGGCCGATAAGTCCTCGAGCATAGTGCGAAAGACGCCCAACGAGTCAGGTCGGACCGGACGTGCACCCGCCGCATCGCGGGGTGGAGCTAAGCCAGCTAAAAGAAAGAGCGGGCGTCAGAGCGCAAAGCTGATGCATTCTCCCAAAGGAAACGAGTCGCCGTTATCCAAAGCAAAAGACGAGTGGACCAGCCAGAAAGAGGTTATTACTCAAGACCGTTCGATCCTAACTGGCAAGCGAATCGAAGAATACAAAAACCCAGGTGCTCTAGTCGCCAGACGCCGCGTTTCGGCCGATACAACGGCGCTCCGCGAGCTTCGGCCCATGTTGGCCAAGAGCACGGATGCAGCTTTTGACGATGCGGAGTGGATCTTCGAGCTTAAGCTCGACGGCTATCGAGCGCTCGCATTTGTTGATCGGTTAGGTGCTCGACTCATTTCCCGAACCGGCAACGACCTTAGCTCAGCTTACCCTGCAATTATCGACGAACTTGCTGCCTCGCGGGTGACCGCCATTTTTGACGGCGAGATTGTGGTGTTGGATGAGGACGGCATTCCGGGATTTGAGCTGCTCCAAAATTATCGGAAAGTTCATCAAGGTCATTTGGTCTATTACGTTTTTGATCTTTTGTTTCTCAATGGGCGCGATTTGCGAGATCGATCGTTAATCGAACGTAAAAAAACTTTGCAGCGGATCCTGAATGTTTCGGAAATTGTCCGATACGTCGATCACGTGGATGGGACTGGAAAAAAGTTCTTCAACCTCGCCAAGGAGAGGGGCCTTGAGGGAATCATAGCTAAGAGAAAAACAGCGGTCTATCTCAATGGCAAACGGGGTGATCATTGGCTCAAGATCAAGTGCCGTCCAGTTCAAGAAGCAATCCTCTGCGGGTTCACCGAAAGTCGCGTGAATCAAAATAGCCTTGGAGCCTTGCTCCTTGGTGTGCATGAAGGCGCGGAACTGAAGTATGCCGGGCTGGTTGGCACGGGCCTAAACCGGGCTCCGGGCCTGATTACGAAGCTCAGGAAACTCGTCGCCCGAAAGCGCCCATTCAAAACCATTCCAAAAACCGACATGCCCATTTATTGGGTCGAGCCTACGCTGGTCTGTTCAGTCGAGTTTCATGAATGGACGAAAGACGGCATCTTGCGGGGAGCGTCATTTCTATCGCTTCGCTCGGACAAACCGGCTGCCGAAGTCCTGCGCGAACGTGGTGAATAGTTGACCGCCCAGACTGAAGCCTGAGCTAGCTTTCCGCTGCGCTGGTCATCGGACCTTCACGTACCGTACATATAAGCGGGATCAAAACGCAGCGGCCGGGAAGTGAATTTTATCTTTCTAAATGGCCCCTTGTGTCCGTTGCATGCCCCGCAGCGAATGCTCTCGGTTCTCAGTTCGCTCGCAACGATCACGCCATCACCATCGCACTCTTGACACAGCTCGGAGGCTTCGATGTTGACGACATGCCGATAAAGATCTCGCTGGTGCTCCGCTTCGTGTAATGCACCGCCCTCGCACTCTTCGCGGGTATCAGCTGACCCGATGACGGCATAGATCGAGCCGCTTTCGATGTCTTGGCATTCAACGATGTATCGCCACCTCGTGGGAGCACTAATGTGGATCATAACCTGCATATTGTAGTAGACAGACTAAGGAAACACAAGATATTGTGTTCGTATTTTCGAGAAAAAAGATGCATCCGAGGCGCAATTGTATTACGAATAGGTAAGCACCTAATAATCAGGGCCTTACCTATGAAATCTATTTGGAAAGGCGCAATCAGCTTTGGTTTGGTAAACATTCCCGTTCGCCTCTACTCGGCCACCGAACGGGAAACTGTGGCGTTTCACATGCTCTCCAAGAGGGATAATTCTCGGATCCGATTCTTGAGAGTATCTGAAGCGAGCGGCAAGGAAGTCCCGTACGAAGAAATCGTTAAGGGCTACGAACTGGAAGACGGCGGTTACATCGTTCTTACTGACGAGGAATTGGCCGAGGCTGCGCCTGAAAAATCAGGCACAATAGAGATCCAGGAGTTTGTGGACGAGTCTGAGATTTCCAGTTTGTACTTCGATAAGCCCTACTACCTGGAGCCGGACAAGACTGCAGCGAAAGCATACGCCCTTCTGCGCGACGCATTGGCGAAAAGTGGCAAGGTGGGGATTTCCCAATTTGTACTGCGCAACCGGGAGCATCTTTGTGCGCTGAAAGCCATGGACGAGGTTCTCGTCTTGAATGCTCTCCGTTTCTCTTCGGAGATCAGAGCCGCTTCCGAGCTGGCCCTTCCCAAAAAGGAGAAAGTCTCTCAAAGCGAGCTATCTCTCGCGCTCAAACTGGTTGAGGGCCTGAGCGATAAATTCGATCCAAAGAAATACAAGGACACCTATACCGAAGAGGTTCGAAAACTGATCGACGCAAAGGCTAAGGGCCAAAAAATCAAGGCACCTGCCAAGGCCGCACCCTCCACCAAGGTGATCGATCTCACGGCTGCACTCAAAGAAAGTCTGAAAACGCCCAAGAAGAAACGAGTGGCTTAAGTATGTAGAGCTAGCTGAGAAGCGATGGGCGGCGAATTTGGAGCCGCGTTCTTGCGTTCCACGTGTTCCCTAGCGGTTGTTTTCACTGCTCCGGCACTGGATCTTCGTGGCTTTGGTTTTCTCAGATGGCAATGCGAGCGGCACATGACGTTCGAGTAATGTTTCTATTCGGCTATACTGGGCAGTAGACAGACGGCCAGCTCTTAGCGAGATATTACGAGTTCGGCTGCGCTGGCGGGTCTTGCCTGGTGGTCAAAAGACCGCTAAAACGACGGTGAGCCGCTAAAAATGCCTGCGACTATAGGAGCAATATCACGGATCGTTGCAACCCCGCTCTGGAGTTCGCAAAGCGTTCACGGTCCTGTCTTTGTGGCTGCCTCTGCGCGTGATATTGATTCGAACGTCTGGGCGAACGCCTGGAGTCAGCACGCGAAGGATAGCCGGTTTAACGAGGTCGTGGAGCAGGGCCTGAACGACCAATTCGAACAACGCTATTTCGTATTGGTGAATTCGCTGCGGGACCAAGTCTGCATCCAGACCTTCTTCGTCGTTAAGCAGGATCTCACCGCCGGACTACCCGAAGGGGTGCGAAACACGGTTAGCCGGCTTCGACGGCGATGGCGGTCTCTCTTTTTCATGCAGATGCTGATGGTCGGCAGTCCTGCCGCGGAGGGTCTCCTCGATTGTGAAGAGCCTTGGGCTGCCGAGGCGTTGCGAACGGCTTTGGAGCAGTATGCGCGGCAAGCGCGCATCGGGTTGGTCTTACTCAAAGACTTTCCAGCGGAGTACCGCGGATTGCTCAAGGTTTTTACCAAGCAAAATTACAAACGCATTCCTGGCTTGCCTGCGGTCAAGCTGACACTCGATTTTTCCTCATTCGAGGACTTCACGGCAAAAAAGTTGAGCAAGGTTTACCGGAAAAGCTTGCGCCGAAAGTTTAAGGTCCTGGAGTCATTGCCTCGGGTGACTTTCGAATCTCACAACGGCTGCACCGCGGAGCAAGCCGCGGAAATTTTTCCGCTCTACTGGCAAGTCTATCAGCGTGCGAAATTTGTTTTTGAAGTGCTCAACCAGGATTATCTGATTCGGCTCGGCCAGGCGATGCCGGATAAGATCCGCCTGTTCCTATGGCGACAAGAAGGGCGCTTAATTGCCTTTAATATGGGAATCGTTCACGATGGGATCATCGACGATCTTTACGTCGGGTTCGATTATGAAGCCGCGTCCAAGTTGAATCTCTATTTTTTGACTTGGCGAGATGTGATCGAATGGAGTGTTCGGGCCGGATTGAAGACCTATCGCTCCGGGCCACTTAATTATGACCCGAAGCTTCACTTAAAAATGAGTCTGGTGCCCCAGGATCTCTACGCGCGCCATCTCTCGCCGATTCTGAATCGTCCGCTGCTGCTGGCTATGAAATGGCTCGGGCCGACGAGGTACGAACCGATTCTAAAAAATTTTCCCAACGCCGACGAGTTGTAGGGAGGTCGGGAGGCGCTGCCGTAGCGCGAAGATCAGAGGTGGGTCCTGGCTCAGGGGTTACAGGACTGTGAGAGGTGAGAAGTGATTGGGGAATGGTGGATGCCTCTCGGCAAATCCTCGGCAGAAATCTCTCCCGCCCTCTCACTAATCAGTGACACACTCCCCTGAGGCTGGCTTGTCCGCCGTAGTTTGTGGGTTCGGGGGAACGAAGGCGGAAGCATCAGGCTACACCTTTGATACCTCGCCGGACGGGACTGCCGTTTTCGGCTTCTCCTTGTTCAAATCCGGATCAAGGAAGCCGAGCGCGTGCGGCGGCTTAATCACTCGAACTCCAGCCTTTTTCTGCTCCTCCACAATCTGCTGGTGGAGCTCATGCATCTTGGTCCAATGCACTTTTGGCTTGTAATGATGTTCGGCGTGGTAGCCGTTGTTAAACCAGATCAAGTTATAGAGCTTGTCGTAACTACTGACGCCCCAAGCAATCGGCTCGTCCGGATTTCCGCCATAATGGCGGTAGTAGCCGTTCAGATAAGACAGACAGTGCCCGAAGTAATAGAACGGCAAATAGAAAAGCATAAATTGCCAGTTCAAGAAGAAGCCGATGATGACGAGAGTCACCCATGAGCCGATTTCGAGTACGCCGAAGTAAGCATTGAAAGCGTTACGTTTCTTCACTTCTTTGAAGATCGCTTTGGGATCGTCTCGGAAATAGCTCAAGAAAACATAGGACCAGACATTCTCCGCTTCGTGTTCGTGGCCATGTTTATAGATAGAAATGGGATCGACCGTTTCGCCCTCCTCGTCCGGATAATCACTGTTTCCTTGATGATGTTTGAGATGGATCAGATGATAGAACTGTTGCGAATAACCCATCGTCACGGAGAGCAACCAGCTAAAGAATCGATTGGCTGGTTTCCATTTAAAGTATGGATTGTGGATGAAATTGTGAGCGATCCCGTTGATATTCCAAGAAATGCTGACGGAGTAAATAAAACCCAAGATCAGCATGATCCACAGCGGAGTGTGTGGAAACAAAAGGAACATGGAAATCACGAACCCGGTATGCGCAAATGCGGAAACCACGGGGATCCAATCTTTGGAGTGGGCCAAAATCTTCATATAGCCGTTGACACCATCACCATTATGGTAAACGAAAAGAGTTGCAACCCACTTCCGAAGAGGTCGTCAGTAATTTACTGAGTTGTAATATTTCAAAAATGCCGCTTGTTACGCCCGAACCCGCTACCTCGCCGAAGCATCTCGATCCTCCTCCTAAGCGTGCATGGTTTTTCAACCCTTACCTCCAGATCGCAATCAGTGTCCTGCTCAACGCGACGGCTCAGATCTTCATTAAAATCGGCACCGAGCAGGCTTCAAATCAGTCGCCTCTAGTCCTTGCTTATCTGACCTCCGGCGCCATGTGGGTTGGGATTGCGGCGATGGTGATCGGACTTGTTTCTTGGCTTTACGCGCTCAAATCGATTCCGTTGACGATCGCCTTCACTTTGGCAGCCGCTACCCAAGTGATTGTTCCGCTTGGGTGTTGGCTCTTCCTGGGGGAACAAATATCACTCTTACGCTGGGGCGGTATTTTCCTCGTCACCTTCGGTGTTCTTCTAGTCGCTCAACCGCTCTCGAAAATCGAGGAACGACTATGAACCCTTTTTATTTCCTCTTGCTCTTGGTATCGAACGCTAGCTCGATTGCCGGGCAGATCTTTTTTAAGCACGGCATGGGCGACACCGTCCAAATGGCGGGTTGGCAAAGAGTATCTTGGGTTGGAACTGGAATCGCTGCGAAAGCTCTTAGTTTTTTTTGCTGGATCGGGCTCCTTGCCCGTTTTGAGCTCAGCTACATCTATCCGTTTGAAGCCTTAGATCCGATATTTGTCGCCCTTGCGGCTGCCCTTTTCTTGAGAGAGAAGCTCAATCTTCGGCTCCTCCTAGGGATCTCAATTATTTGTATTGGGATTGCTGTTGTGTCGACAACGTAGCAACGGTAGTGCGGATGCTCCCGCCTCCGCCATGCGCCGCGAATGGTCGAGCGCTCGATGCCGGAGCCAGAGGATCCGGACTACGCTTCCGAACCGACCAAGGCCGGCCAGATTTTCTCCACAGCGCGCCTATTTTGTTGGGAAGCAAGCGCAGGATCGGGCACCGGTTTTTTGGGGTGATCAATCCGCGCGGTCCTTCGCTGGGTCCATCGCGCGTAGCTAGCGGGTGAATGTGCACCGCAGATATCTCCGCCGACGATCAATGAACCACGTCGAATTTCTGCAATGGCCCAAACCAGGTCATCGGTAGTGAAAAGACCTTGCTCCCAATCGGTCACCGCGTCTTCCGGGGTTAGGCAATCAAAGTCCACGGTGATGTATACGTGTCTACCCTTCAGTGTCTCGACAAATTGGCAGAATTTTCTTCGCCAATTTTCGGCGTCGATGCCGGTCCAACGCTGGCGGGCGGACTTGCCGAACCGCTCAATCCAGGGCCAGACTTCGAGGCGACCCGACTGAAGGGCCGCACGATTGGCAAACCAGCGGTGGGGGGGATTCAGCTCGAAGTTTGCGCAGCCCCATATTGCCACCCGGGTTATCGGCGCACTCTCCAAAGCCCTGTTCATCCAGGTCCCACAGCACCAATAAGGCGGTCGCGTGTCCCAATCCGGATGATTATCAAACGAAACCAGGATAAACGGTTCCCGTAACTGGCGGACCCAGAGACCGGTGAGGTGGTGAAAATCACCTGATCCATAAAGCGTAAAGGGCGTTACTTTGCTTCGAATCTCGTCCCAAAACGCGTTGATGAGTCGAGCGGGAGCGCAATAGCGGAGTTGAGGGCCCCAGTTGAGGCAATTCTGGACCTGCGAGATGCCAGCCGTGCCAACCTCCCATGCGCGATCCAGGTCGATCATCTGGCCTTGAGCGTTTCTCATGCGAAGGCAGAATGAAATAGCAGTTAACAGATAGCAAATAGCAGATAGCAGATAGCAAATAAGATGCAGCCGATGCCGCAACGATTGTGAAAGGTGAGAAGTGATTGGTGAATGGTAGGAGAATTCTGCTCGAGGATTTGCCGATAGGCGTTCACCATTCACTAATCACCGACACGCTCCCTGAGGCTGGCCTGTCCGCCGTAGTTTGTGGGTTTGGGGAAGACGAAGGAGGAAGCATCAGGCTACTTTGCAACGATAGTGAAGGCGACGGCTGACAAGTCCAGTCTCGCTGAACGAAAATCCCTACCGTATTCTGTATTGCCTATTCTCTAAGATGATTTCTCTCCAAGACATTCAAGCTGCGAAGAAACGCATCAAGAGCGGTATCTACTATTCCCCTTGCCCCGTTTCCGGTCAGCTCTCTGAATTTGTCGGGGCGGAGATCTTTTGCAAACTGGACCATTTACAGCGGACTGGCAGCTTCAAGGAACGGGGTGCGCGGAACGCGCTCCTGCTGTTGGATTCGCCTCGCCGGGAGAAAGGTGTCGTTGCGGCATCGGCGGGGAATCACGCTCTGGGCTTGGCGTACCACGGCAAACTGCTGGGGATCCCCGTGACCGTCGTCATGCCAGAAACAGCACCGCTGATTAAGATCACGAGCTGTCAAAGGCTCGGCGCAAACGTGTTGATTCGCGGAAAGGACTTTGCGGAAGCGCGAGCATTCGCCGACGGGCTCGTCCTCGATGAAGGTCTCACGTATATTCACGGATACGATGATTGGGAGATAATTGCCGGCCAAGGAACGATGGGACTTGAAATTCTTGACCAGGTACCTGACCTCGATGCGATCGTGGTCCCGATTGGTGGCGCCGGCCTAATCGCGGGAATCGGGTTAGCGGTCAAAAGTTTGCGGCCTGAGGTCCAAATCATCGGGGTCGAAGCGGAAAATACGCCCAGTTTCGCGGAGGCGTTGAGGGTGGGTAAACCGGTCCGGGTCACTAACCATCCGACCTTAGCAGATGGGCTGGCTGTACCCGAAGTTGGAACCAACTCTTTTTCGTTAGCCAAGCGATACGTTGATCAATTGGTGCTGGTGTCCGAAGATGAGATCGCCCTCGCGATTCTACGGATTATCGAACTGGAAAAAAGTGTTGTGGAAGGTTCAGCGGCGGCGACGCTAGCTGCTTTGCTCAGTGGTAAGTTGCCCGAACTCGCCGGAAAAAAGGTAGTTCTCCCGTTTTGCGGTGGGAACATCGATCCGGGTATTTTGAACCGGGTCATCGAAAAAGGCTTGGTAGCAGACAATCGTCTTTTTCGTTTCACGGCGACGATCAGCGACCGGCCTGGCGGATTAGCTGCGCTCACCCACGTGATTGCCTCGGCCGGAGCGAGCGTAAAGGAGATTACTCATGATCGCACATTCGCCCGAACGGAAATGGCGGCCGTGCAGGTTATTTGTATCGTCGAAACGCGAGACCGGGAACATATCGCCGAACTGCAGCGAGCGCTCAAAGAAAGCGGTATCCGGTGCGATCAGAGGTGAAGAGGGTGGTGATGCTCCGCCTCCCGCGTCTCTGCCTACCAATTGATTTCTTTTCGATCTCGGAAAAATTTGCCCGAAAGCTTGGCGGAAGCTTCGGTTGCGAGCCAGACGGCGGTATCAGCCCCCTGTTCGACTGACCGGGAAGCGCCTGGTCCACCCATATCCGTTCGTACCCAGCCTGGGCACGTCGCATTAACGGAAATACCTTCGGCTTGAAGCTTCTGATGTAACATCAGCGTCATTCCGTTAAGGGCTAACTTGGAGAGACAGTAGCTTGGGACATCCGCCGACAAGCCATCGAGCTCTCCGTATCCGCTCGAGACGTTGATCACGCGGGCAGATCCGGCCTTTCTCAAATATGGCAAAAAGTCTTGGACTACGCGTATTGCGCCAAACGTGTTGGTTTGAAACGTAGCTACGAGTTGCTCCCGCGTGATGCTGAGGATATTGGCACCTTCATCCGGGTAAATGCCCGCGTTATTCACCAGAACATCGAGGTGATCATGATTGTCACCGAATTCTTGGGCAGCTCGCCGGATACTGGTATCGTCAGAAACGTCCAGTGCTTGGAAACTGACGTCACCGCCCAGTTTTGCGGCTGCACGTTGACCGGCGTCAAGGTTTCGCGCGGTTAATATGACCTGGAAACCTCGCTGGGAGAGTTGTCGCACGATTTCGAATCCGATTCCTTTGTTGGCGCCGGTCACGCATACGATTTTCTTGGATGGCATCGAATAATGATCACTAATCAATAACAATTGGCTATTGGTTATCGGGCGAAGGGGAGGGGGATGCGTCTGGGAGTTCCGGTAACCAACGTGTTTTTTTGGCTTCTTGTCCGAGTGCGGTTTTCTCGCATCGGTTGACCAACGCTTCGTAAAAACGGTTGGCCGCGGTGTCATCCCATTTTTTCAACCAGGTACCGGCGGTGGCGAGGATCAAGGCTGTTTCATCGGAGTTATCTGGCATCAGCCGGGCAGCAGACCACGCAAGATCGGCTGCGACGTAACGATAATGGAACCGTTTATCCGGGACGACCTTATTCTGCCTCAGCTGCTGTTGTTCCCGGGCGGTTGCAGCGATGACCAGGGGAAGTTTCGAGGTCGTTTTTGTTTCGCCGGTGTTGTCTTCTAAAGCATTTTGATCGCTATAGTACCCGCGTAGGCGCTCTCCGGCTATGTCCTCCGACTGGAACGAACCGTCCCAGATAGCAAAGTCAGGTTCATTCTCGGTTCCTCTCAACTCCATTCCGTGTTCGCGCATGACTTGAGCCGCGGACCAAAGTGCATTGGCCTTGTCCTTGGGAGATGTCGCCTTGTTCTGGGCAGTTTTGACCGAAGCGACGTACTGATCCAAAAAAGTCCGTTGCTCGGCAGGTAGATAAGCAAGAGCCTCCTGATATCGTTCAGCGCGAACCAGCCGGCGACCGAGCAACCAGCGCATTCGATTCGCTCGATCTGCCCTTGCTTTCTCCTCTTCCATTTGGGGTGTCATTATCTCGTCATCGGTAGCTGACACCTTGTTCTCCAGCGGGTACTCTTTGTCGACTAGCGCTTTCAGCTCATCTAACGCTAGTACCCGCTCGGCGACGTAGGCTGCATCTTGCCAATTGTCATTGTCGAGAAATTGATGGAAAGCGTCCTGGAACTCGCCGCGGGAGAGGAGCAGCAATCCGAGATCACCGCTAGGTCGACTGATCTTTTCGACGTTACTATCTATCTCACGCGATTCGAGTCCGGATATTTTTGGGGAAAGATGGACTGCGCGGGAAAGTGCTTTGATCGCGTCACCAGTCTTGCCCGCCCGAAAATCTAACTTGGCCTTGAGCCAGAGACTCATTGCTGAGTCGGGATCAGCCAGGTTCAACCATCGCTGGGCCGCAGCATAATGGCCATTGCCGTACTCAATCCAGCCAAGGACATCGGCACACTCAACGTGCGAAAGATGGAGACGCTCAATGGCCTGTAGCCATTTTTCAACCTGTTCGTCCTTCTTGACCGGCCCCGGATTGTACTCGGACATCAGCCCCGCCAGGATATAGGCTGAGATTACCGGACGTAGAACCGGATCTCGGGCCTCCGGAAATTCGGTATTTGTGTTTGGAGTTGGGGAAGGGGTCGGTGTCACATTTCCGTTGGCGCCCGCCTTTGCTGGCGTCCACTCAAAGTCTTTCTCCGGACCAACGATTTTTCCGGCAACGACTTCCAGCGACATGACCGAAGTGACGTCACCAGTGGCGAGCGCTTGCAAATAGAGTTTGGCGCTTTCCGAAAGACTCTTCTGTTCCAAGGCGGCGTACCCTTCCCACCCGAGACTGGCGGCCGCGAGCCCAACAGAGTCGACGAATTTGCTCGCCACGAGTTCGCGCGTTTGGCGGAACCACTGTTTTGCGTCGTCGTATTTTTTCTCAACCAAGTCCATCTTGCCGAGCATAAAAGTTGCCCAAGTGGAACGGTATTGGCGTTGCTCGGGCGGCAGGGCCAGGAGCTCTTTCCAGACCTGTCGCGCCCGTCCGTAGTCCTGCGCCGAGTAGTAAAGAGCTCCGCGATGATACAGTGAAAATTCGCTGGAAAATTCTTCAGTAGGCTCGGACGACTGGCCGGCGGTGCCTCCGATGTAAACGCGCGCGGCTCGGTGTTGCGCTTTCGCTTTCTCGACGTCAGGAGGTTTAATTTCTCCAGCCTTGATAGCTGCACTGAAATCGTTCTCATCGGCCTCCGCAGTCTGTTTGGAGTAAAGGGTATCGGTCTGGGTGTGATCTTCGACGTTTGGTTCGCCGGGTGGCCGGACTGTCTGGAACGGAACCGGATATTTTTTGGCGAGCTCTTTGGTTTCAAGTTCGAAAAAGAATTCCGGAGCTCCTTCGATCGAAGATCCGCCTTGACCAAGGAGCCGCTCCGGTAGCCAGGGCCCGCAGGCTCGAGCGCTACGGGGGAGAATCAGAAGGGCGAACCAGATGGCGACTGACGGGCTAATCAATCGAGTAATCTGCATGAACCTCGGTGGGTTGATCAAACAGCAGCCATCCTATATTGCGCTGCTCACCCGGCGGCAAGCGCATTCGATCATAGCCTGGCTCGCGCTGCAACGAAATGGAGGTGCCGGTTCGGTTCTGGAGGGAGAAACCCCTTAACGCATCGGAAGAGATCAATTTTGCCGATTGCCACGTTAGGTCGATTCTCGCTGGCAGTGGTTCATCCATCTCGCCTGAGTTCTCCAAGACGAGGTCGGTCGGCTGCTCGCCGCTCGCTCGGATGCTCACTTTCCGAGTTGGTTCGGTGCCGGAGGCGACTTTCATTAGGGTGACCATCCGCCAATTCATTTGATCGTTGGCTATGGGCAATCGGTACCAAATAAGTCCAGTCAGTTCTGCTGGATGATCTCCCTCCCATTTTCGGACCAAATCAGCAAGTGCTATGGGGTCGGACCGCAGCATTTCAAGTCGAACATCCTTAGGCCAAATCGCCAATGGGGCCTCCGCGGACAATCCAATGAGTTTACCGGACGCGTCGAAGGCAACCAGGCAGGAGTAGGTGGGTAGGGCGACTCGAAACGGTACACCTGTGTGCGCGGCAAGCTCGGCCCATTCCGCGGCTTTTCGTGGATCACAAAGCGGCGTCGGGGTGTTAGGATCGGCCGGCTTCTCGACCGAATGAACCTGCAGGATGAACCCTCCTGCTTCTCGGGCGAGCGGCCCAAACTCGGTACGTTTCAACCAACTGGGCAGCGCGGTGATATGTAGCGGAATCGGGGCGATCGTTTCCCGGATGGCCCGGACCCAGGTGCGGTAACCAGCAAGCTTAGACTCCGGGCAATCGAAATCGACCTGGAGTTCAGTTAAAGTGAGGCCGTGGCTCTGAAAATCGCCGCTGATCCCCTTCGCGACCCGGCAAATTTTTTGGGCGACCAGATCGTTTGATTGGAAAGGACCGGAATATCCATCAATCCGTAGAACGGCGCCGACAGCACCATGGGAGCTCTTGAGAGCGGCAAAATCGATCGGAACTTGCAACACCGTCGGGGAACCGTCATGCCAACCGATCTCATCGACCATCGGTAAAAACGACCGGAAGTCTTCGGCTGCGGAGATGACCGCGCTGGTGACTTGGGAATTCCAGGTGCGCTGCCAAATGTAGACATCGGGTTTGGCGAACCCCTGGCTACTCACTCTTTTCTGACAGGCTGCCAATCCGAACAAAATGGAAATGCCGCCAACGAAACCGAGCAAAAGAGACCCGCCCCTCAGGCGCGTGAGAGCTTCTGGTTGTTGGCGATTAACCACTGGGGAAGCGGGATTACCCATTGACCCTCGGTGCTTGCTTTTTATAGTTAATTTCCGGGGCAATTCCCCGGGGATATCTCCACCTAAATATTATGGCGCTCTCTGTTGGCTCAAAGGCACCCGATTTTTCTCTCAGCACTAAAGACGCTTCCGGCATTCGGCTGGTGAAGCTTAGCGACAATTTTGGCAAAACGAATACTCTGCTCCTGTTTTTTCCGATGGCGTATACCAGCGTTTGTACGACGGAAATGTGTGATGTGACCGAAGGCTTTGGAACCTATGAAGGATTGAACACAGCGGTATTCGGGATCAGCGGCGATAGCCCGTTTTCGTTAGAAGCTTGGGCCAAACAAGAGAAGATAGGCATACCGTTACTGAGTGACTACGATCATTCGGTGGCGAAATCGTATGGTGTTGCGTACGATAGCTTTCTTCCCGCCGCAAACCTGCCAATGGGTGGAGTCGCCAAACGGTCGGCTTTCGTCATCGATCGACAGGGAGTGATTCACTACTCGGAGAGCTCGGACAACCCGAAGCAGCTGCCGAACTTTGGCGCTATCCAAGCGAAGCTAAAGGAGTTGGCCTGAGTATGTCGCTGCAGCAGCGTGTAGTCCAATCGTTCTCTTACGGCAAAGGCAAACGAGCCAGATTTTACTCGCTGCCGGCACTCGAAGAAGCCGGAATTGCTCCGATCTCGCGACTTCCGGTGAGTATTCGGATTGTCTTGGAATCGGTTCTGCGGAATTGCGATGGGAAGAAGGTCACCGAAAGGGATGTCACGACGCTGGCCCGTTGGAACGCGAAGAGTCCTGCCGAAGAAGAGATCCCCTTCGTCGTCGCCCGAATCGTGCTGCAAGACTTCACCGGTGTGCCTTTATTGGTCGATTTGGCTGCGATGCGTGGGGCAGTGGCAAAAGTCAGCCGCGACCCGAAAATCATCGAACCGCTTGTCCCGGTCGATCTGGTTGTCGATCATTCGGTTCAAGTTGATTTCGCGGGAATTCCAGGAGCGATCGAGCTCAACCTTGAATATGAGTTTAAACGTAACCGGGAACGTTATGAATTTCTGAAGTGGGGCCAACAAGCGTTCAAGACGTTTGGTGTTGTGCCTCCCGGGATCGGCATCGTCCACCAGGTGAACTTAGAGTATCTCGCGCAGGGTGTGCTCAGCGCATCCTCTCCCGAGGGCGAAGTTTGTTATCCAGATAGTTTGGTTGGTACCGATTCGCACACCACGATGATAAACGGCCTTGGTATTGTCGGGTGGGGAGTCGGCGGTATCGAAGCGGAAGCAGGAATGCTGGGGCAGCCGGTCTATTTTCTGACGCCGGAAGTCGTAGGGGTGCATCTTTCCGGGAAGCTTAGGGAAGGTGTCACGGCCACCGATCTGGCGCTGCGTGTTACCCAGATGCTGCGAGCGGCTAAAGTCGTAGGTAAATTCGTTGAGTTTTACGGGGAGGGTGCAGCTTCCCTTCCGCTGCCGGACCGCGCGACCATCGCGAATATGGCTCCGGAATACGGAGCAACGATGGGTTTTTTCCCGGTGGATGACGAGTCCGTCAATTACCTCCGCATGACCGGGCGATCGGACGAAACGATCGATCGATTTGAAGAATATTTTCACGCGCAACAACTCTTCGGTATGCCGAAGGAAGGAGCGATTGATTACAGCGTCGACCTGGATCTCGATCTCGATTCGGTTCGCTCCAGCGTAGCCGGGCCGAAACGGCCGCAAGATCGCATCGATCTCGAGTCGCTTGGAAAGACGTTTCATGCGCTTTTCAGTAAGCCGGCCGCCGAGGGCGGATACGGCAAGGATCCGCAGAGCCTGGCCGAGAAAGTCACGGTCTCGATGAACGGAAAAGAAGCGGCAGCACACCCGGAAAAATCCGGACCGATCGGCCACGGCAGTGTTTTGATCGCGGCGATTACCAGTTGCACAAACACAAGCAATCCGAGCGTGATGTTGGGCGCCGGCTTGCTAGCAAAAAAGGCGGTGGAGCGGGGCATGAAAGTGAATCCAACGGTAAAGACTTCCCTGGCGCCGGGTTCGCGAGTAGTAACCGATTATCTGCAAAAAACCGGGCTGCAGCCTTTTTTGGATAAGCTTGGCTTCAATATTGTTGGATACGGTTGCACCACTTGCATTGGGAACTCCGGACCACTGCACCCCAACATTGAGCAGGCGCTTTCCGACAAAGATTTTGTCGCTGCGTCGGTGCTCTCTGGGAATCGGAACTTCGAAGCGCGGGTGCATCAAAGCATCAAAGCAAATTTTCTAATGTCGCCTCCGTTGGTGGTTGCTTTTGCGCTAGCCGGTCACGTCGACGTTGACCTTGCCCATGAGCCGATTGGGAAAGATAAGAACGGCAGCGATGTTTATCTGCGCGATCTTTGGCCGACGCTGCAAGAGATTCGTGAGGCGATGGAGATGGCACTCTCGCCCGAAGTGTTTCGAAAGCTGTACGCCGATTTCGCAAACCAAAATCCGAAGTGGAACGAAATCTCCTCGTCAACCGGGGAACTGTATCAGTGGGATGAAGAGAGTAATTACATCCACGAACCACCATTCTTCGCAGATTTTTCGATGGAGCCGGGAAGAATCGAAGAAATTGTCGATGCGCGCCCCCTGGGGATCTTTGGCGATTCGGTGACGACCGACCACATCTCGCCGGCCGGCGCAATTAAACAAAGTTCTCCCGCCGGCCAATACCTGATCAGCCGCGGGGTGCAACCCATTGACTTCAACAGTTATGGCAGCCGGCGCGGAAATGATCTGGTCATGACGCGAGGGACCTTTGCGAATGTTCGAATCAAAAATCTGATGGTCCCAGGTGTCGAGGGGGGAGTAACTAAGCATTATCCCAGTGGTGAGCAGCTTTCGATTTACGATGCAGCGATGCGCTATCAAACGGAGGGGGTTCCGCTGATCGTCATCGCTGGGCATGAGTACGGGACCGGGTCGAGCCGCGATTGGGCGGCAAAAGGGACTCGACTGCTAGGGGTTAAAGTGGTTATCGCCGAAAGTTTCGAACGAATCCATCGATCAAACCTTGTTGGGATGGGCGTATTGCCTTTGCAATTTCCGGAAGGTACAAACGCTCGATCTCTGAAATTGGAGGGGTCGGAAACTTTTAGCGTCACGGGTCTGCACGACGAGATTAGGCCTCGGCAAAAGGTCCGACTCGTTATCAAACGAAAAGACGGTCAAACCGAAGAGATTGAACCAATTCTCCGGATCGATACTCCAATCGAAGTTGATTATTATCGGCATGGCGGGATTTTGCCCTACGTGCTGAGAGAGCTGTTGAATCGGGGGTAGAGTCGCAAAGGCCAATGTACGGTTCAGGGGCAAGGGTCTTGCTCCAGCGATTACAATCCTACTTTATGACTACGTTGAATTCAGAAAAACTAGCGTCGCTTGCGAAAGATTTAGCGACCGATTATCCGCGCAGCCCCCGGGAACTGCTGGCCGGCTACATCATAGGTATGCGCGCATTGGACAAATGTCGCGCTGAACTCAATAGCTCGCTCGGCGAGTACCATTTTAACTGTCCGGTCGACAATATGTTTTTTGATTTCACCGGGATCGCTGCCGATCAATTCAAGGATTTTGTGGCAACCGGCGCGAACGATCAGGAGGTTGCTGCTTGGGTTCAAGAACATGCTAAGCCGAGAGAGCGGATCGAAATCATTAAGTGGAATAACGATCTCCGGTACAAGCGTTTGTCCGAGATGGATGATCATATCCAGGAATACATGGAAGATTACATTCCCCAGTTTGTACCAAAGCGGCTGCAGCACCACATTGACTACTTCTTCGATATCTATGATGCCGAAGAAAAGAGAATGGAGACGTAAATAGGGTCTTCCCGCTACCAGTTTCGAGTATGTGCGCGAGCTGGATTTACGACGTTTGTCTCATTGACCAAGCTTGGCCGGGGCGATCGTGAGGATTCGATACCGATCGTCCGCGGCGAGTTCGCATGTCGCGTCGATAGCATATTTGGCGCTCGGAATTTCTCCGGCTGGCGCTGTTCCGGGATCGGGTTGTCCAAAAGCGCCCAGCGCCCGGAGAATTCGAGCGGTTGCGTGGCGGATAATCCCTTCCTCGTGCAGCAAAAAGTGTGAGTTGGTTTGCCATTTGAGCGAATGAAACGCGACGTCGATACGCGGCTCGATCGTCGCCAGCTCCGGGGAAATCCGCAGAAGTAAAGATAGACCCGTGACTGAGTAAGCGTGGTTATTCTCGACTCGGTAAATAGCCAACCGATTAAGACGTCGACGCACTCGATACCAGATCCCAAAATGTTCCGAATCGGGTGCCCACTCAGAGTGGAAGGCCGCTGGTGCCGTGTCGAAGAATTCGGCAACCTCTTGGAGTGGCCCCAGACTTTTCTTGGTCCGTGCATTCATGAGCAAAATGCCGAAAGAGCCGTGCTCATCCTCGTGAGCAGCTATCGCGTAGGCTTGATTGGGCGATAGACCGTTTTCGATCGGAACAAACTGGCCAACCTTATACCGCCAGTCTGCCGTGGCGAGGCTTCGAGGCGCGTTAATCAGGATTGCGGAAAACACGAGGAGGATCAGCCGAGATCTCATAGCCGTTTGCGGAGGCGGGAACAGCATACTGAAAGGAGGAATCGGGGCTATTCGGTAATCGCTTGTTTAGCCCCACGACCGGTAGGGCGAAAATTATTTGAGCGGAGGTCCGGCGGCTCACGCAAAGCGCCTGCCCTACCGATCCGGGGTTGATTACTTACTGATCAACGACCCAGAACCCGCATGCACTTGGCGAATGACCCAGACGTTGGTTGGTATCACTTGGATGATCCAGTCGAGCGCCGGCGCGAAAATCGGTTGTCCGCGCTCGCCGATTTGCGATGGGAGGATCAGCAGGTCTGCTCCATTTGATTGAATGAATTCGCACGCCGTGAATCCCGTATTACCACGAACCAAGTGGGTATCGATTGTTACCGTCGTAGAGGGCGACTCTGCCGCAAAGGCCTCCAGGCACTGCTGCGAAGAAGGGGCGTCGGTTCCCAACGCTTTCTCTTTGGCTTCGGCGAACGTTGTCTGAACGTGCAGCAGAGTGAGTCCTTTCGCCCCGATCCGCTCGGCAAAACTTGCGCTCCGTTGAAATACTTGGCGGCTAAATGGAGTGAAATCGGGAATAGCGACGAAGAGTTGTTCAGGCAGCAAGCCGCCCTCTTTCGGTTCCACAAACAGGATGAGGTCACAGGGAGCCTCACGCATAAGCGCCCGGGCGACATCTCCGGTGAAATTGCGGTGCACGCTTTCCTGTTCCAAGGCGCCGGCGATCAACAGATCAATCTGCTGTTCGGATTGTATTTTCAAAATCGCGTCGGACGGTTGGCCGGGTTGAAAGTGAATCGGTGCATCTTCCGGGAGTTCCAACGATCGTAGCGTGTCCCGAAAACGCTCTACCTTGTCGCCACTCTCTTCGGCCGCATGAATCAAATGGAGCGGAATCTGGAATACATCGCTGATACGTCCTGCTTCCGCTAATACGTCTCTAAAGCGAGGTGAAAAAGTCGTGGCAACTCCGGCTCGGGAATACACGCGGCGGAACCTACTTTACTTCGACAAAACCAACAACCCGGATTCTCTGCAGATAGCGCCGTTTAGGCAAAAATTCTGCAGATTTTGTGGAGAGACCGGTAGCCTGATCCTCCTGGCTCAGGAGGTACAGCGTGTGAGAGGTGATTGGTGAGAAGTGATCGGTGATTGGAGTGGTAAAAGGGGGCGGTGAGAGTTTCTGCCGAGAATTTGCCAATAGGCGCGTTTCACTAATCACCAATCACAAATCACCTCTCACACTCTGTACCCTGAGCCAGGAGGATCAGGCTAGGCCAGGTACTTCTCGCGCAGATACTTAATCCGGTATTTCGCTTGGGTTGGTTCGCCAGTGATCCGAGCCATCAAATCGTTGGGCAGAAACTTTTTTCCCTGCCGATGCACCTCTGCTCTTAGCCAGGCCAGCAACGGCTGGTATTCTCCTTTGGCCAAGGAATCAGTTAAGCCAGCAACATGTTGCTCGGCGAAATTCATTAGTTGCGCCGCGTTGAGATTGCCCAATGAATAGGTTGGGAAATACCCCAGAGCACCCATGCTCCAATGAATATCCTGCAAGACGCCGAGCCGATCGTTTGGGACTTTCAGCCCAAAGAGATCCTCGAATTTCGAATTCCAGATCTCTGGGAGATCGGGTACGGCGACTTTGCCTTCAATCAGCGCGAGTTCAATTTCGAAACGAAGAAGCACATGTAAATCGTAAGTGACTTCGTCGGCTTCGACGCGGACGAGCGATGGCTTCACCTTTTGTACTCCTCGGACGACCTGGTCGATGCTGAATTTTTTGAGGTCGGTGAGATGTTGGGACGCGACCGGATACCATCTCTCCCAGAACGAGCGGCTGCGACCCACGTGATTTTCCCAAAGTCGTGATTGGGACTCGTGAATCCCAAGTGACACCGCAGAACCAATCGGTGTGCCAAACGCCTCCGGACGCAGACCCTGCTCATACAAAGCATGTCCGGTTTCATGTAAAATTCCGTACAGTGAAACCTGGAACAGTTTTTCGTCGTACCGCGTAGTGATCCGATGATCGAAAGGTCCCAACGAAGTAGCGAACGGATGGGTGGTTGTGTCGATGCGTCCAGCGCGAAAATCGTAGCCGACTGCCTCGGCGATGATCCGATTGAGCGCTTGCTGTTCGGTAACCGGATAATTCCCGGTCAGTGATTCGTCCGCTGACTGGCCGCTGATCTGTTGGACCAGACCTTTCAGAGCCGGTTTCAGCTCCGCAAATACCGGGGCGACGTATGCAGCCGTCGCTCCCGGCTCGAAATCTTCCAGTAAGGCGTCGTAAGGGGAGGTCTTAAAGCCGTACCGGTGGGCTTTTTCGATAGTCATCGCGACCACCTTCTCGAGATGGGGCTGAAAAGCGGCAAAGTTCCCAACTTCTCGCGCGTGCTTCCACGCCTCCCGGCTCAAGGCAGTCGTCCTTTCGAACGTCTCGACAAATTCAACCGGCAGTTTGGTGGCTCGCTCATAGCTGCGACTCCATTCGCGGACATTGACGCCTTCATCGGATTCAGCTGGAAAACCAGCTTCACGACATGACTGCAACCACTCTCCGACGACCGGGTCAGTGAAAAGTCCGTGCGCCTTCGCTCCGAGGTAGCTCAGTTGTTCGGCTCGGTATTCTACTCCTTTTGCCGGAAGGTAAGTTTGCTCATCCCACTCGAGCACCTGGGATGCTGACCTTAGGAGGTTGATCTCTCTGGCGCGATCCAAGAGCTTTTGATACGGGATAGAGTCCATTTGACGACGATGAGCCCATCTGATTTCAGGAGCAAACCGGTTTTTATAGAAAGAGATGCCGCTTGCTCTGGCCGTATCGCATGAACTATAAACCGCTCCCATGGAAGCGATTTTTGGTATCGTTTTCGGGGTCATCGCCTTTCTATTGATCTATTGCCTCCTCGGAGGCGTCTACACCGTCAATCAGAATGAGCGAGCGGTGGTGACCAATTTTGGGCGCGCCGAACGCATTGGCAGAAAGACGACGTTAGATCTTCCCATCGCGGAATATCTGACTCCCGAGCAGCGGGAACGGTATGAATATCCGCAGATTCGCGTGATTGGTTCGGGAGGACCTTATCTGCGGATGCCGTGGCAGCGAGTCCACAAAGTGAGCCTGGCGATACAAACGATCAATGTGGCATATGATCCGGATGCTCCCAGCGCCAACGCAAACGGTACTGTTCTAGAGGCGGTAACCAAAGATCAGCTGAATATCGGACTAACCGGGCAAATCCGGTACAAGGTGAGCGAACAGAATCTTTACGCTTATTTGTTTGGGGTAAAGAAGCCGATTTCTCACGTGCTTGGATACTTCATCTCGATTCTCCGAGAGCGGATCGCCAAATACGAAGCGCCGGTCGTGAAAGGCGAAGTGACGGCAACGGAGAAAAGCAGCGAAAGTTTAGCTAAAGCGGGCGTGTCCATTAACGATCTTCGAAAAAATCTAAACGATTTGAACGAACAAATGGACCGCGAATGCCTTTCGTCGGCGGCGCGGTACGGGATAGTGCTCGATGCTTCACTAATTACCGGGATTGATCCTCCTCCCGAGATCGAGTCAGCATTGGCTGCGATCAACACGGCGCATAACGAAGTCTCGGCCAACCTGAGTTTGGCGCAGGCGACCGCAGACCAAAAGATCGAGCAATCGAAACGAGCCGTGGAGATAGAAACAAACCGAGCAGAAGCGGAAGTCCAGCCGTTACGCTGGTTGGCCCAACAGATTACGGAACTAAAACGCAGCGGCGACACCGCCGTCGCCGCCTACTTGAGAAATGTGCGTCTGGAACTGTTTTCGCGTTCTCGCCGAATCGTGTTGTCCAGAAGGGAGGACCGATGACAGTTTTTTTAGTCACTTTCGTGTTCTCTTTCATCTTTTGCTGGCTGGCGCTCCCGCTCGCTCTAGGCATCCTGAAGACGATCAATTTTTACACCACCGTTTCGGAAGGCCGCTACAAAGTGTATCTACTATTTGGGAAGGTGTTAGGCGTTGTCGAAGAACCAGGACTGCATTTGCTTTGGATCGATCTGGGCCCTCAAGCCGCGCTGGTGCGTTTTTTTGGCCGGGTTTACGAGATCGATCGGCGACTCGATCAGGAGTATCTGCGTAGTAATCCGGTTAACTCCGAAGAAGGGACGCCGATGGGGGTCGGTGTCTGGTATGAAATGCGAGTGCGAAATCCGGTTGATTTTCTCTTCAAGAACACCGATCCGCGGGGCTCACTGCGGGCCAATGTGGCCAACGCTACGGTGCGCTCCTTGAGCAACATGCCTTTAGAGAAATTATTGGAGAACCGGCATGAGATGAGTCACGTAGTACGTAAGGAGGTCTCCCCGAAATCCGATGAGTGGGGATATCAACTGGGTTCGGTTTATGTCCGGAAAGTTCATTTCCGCGATTCTGAAATGATCCGGCAAATCGAGCACAAAGTGGTGAACCGCTTGCGGCAAGTCACGTCAGCTATCCGGCAAGCTGGCACGAACCAAGTAGATATCATCACCAGCGCCGCCGAGCGGCAATCAGCCGCAGAATTCGCCCGGGCTCGTTCGGTCAGACCAAAACTCGTTGGAGAAGCACTACGCGATATCGGACAAGATCCTGAGGTGCTGGACGCGGTATTCGAGACGTTGGAAGTTGATCGGATTGTGAAAGGTAATGCAGATGTGACTCTGGTACCCAACGGTCAATACGACACGTTGGTTAGCCTTCTGGCAACCGGGGGGCTCGCCAAGACTGGCACGGACCAGCCGGCGGCTCCGAGTTTGCCGCCTCGCATATAACGATATCACTGTTAGTGAAAGATTGGGCAGAATCGAAGATCTCCGAGCTCTTATCTGAGACACTCTTTTCTCGAGATGGGTTTCGATTCTCAATCGGCATTACTCCGCTGCAGCCGGCGGATTTCTTTGCCAATCACGGCAATTCAGAGATTCTTCGGGAACGACAGCGACTTCTGCAAGAGCGACCCAACGAATACGCGCACGCCCTCCAACGAGCGCTCGATTGGGAAACGTTGCTCCGGTCGGTTCACCATTGGGAGCCCGCCGCATTGACTGAAGATATCAAGACCTTAAGCGCGACCTGGGAACCTGATTTCGTAGTCTTGGACCAAAAAGAGCCAAACCACGTGCTTGGCGGCTGCGTCTGCTTTCCGTCCGGATGGAGTTTGCCGAAAAAAGTGGGGAAAAGTCTATTTGCCACCCATGCGCCAGTGCCGGGAATGAACGATTTGTTGGCGCCGAAAATTAGCCAGTTCGTGTCGCGCCTCGATCTCAAGAGATGTTTTCAAAGGACCAATTGGGGACTGACCGGATCTCCGGCGCTGGATCAGCATCCGTGTAATCAAATTCCGCCCATCGCAGCCACAGCTAATCCGGTGACGATCGATTTGCGAATTGAATGGCAGGCGCTGATTGGTTTGTCGAACGCTCTGGTTCTGTTTGGTATCCGGGTCTTTCATGTTCCGTTGCCGCGGATTCGCGCAACTCCCTTATTAGGGGAGCTGTTGGCCGAAAACTTGGCGTCCATGCCGGACGCAGTGGCTGCATACAAACGGCTAACGGACTGCCGGGCGCACCTAATCAGTTATCTTCGATCCTGAACTATGAAACTCGCTCTCAGCGCATGCTTCAGATCGAAGACTCGCGAGCGAACTGTCAATTGAGTTAACGGATAATCGCCGCTGCCAACGGCCAAACTGATTCCGCGACTTGTTGAACTTCTGAACTCCTTGAACTTCTGTCTTACCGTGCACTCCAAACCTCCACTGCCAATCCCTCCGCCCATTCTTGCCCTACTTCTGTTGCTTTTCAGCAGTGGTTTGATGGCGATTATTCCTTTGACATCGATTCCGATTCCGGCCGCTCAAGGAATCGGCGTGATTTTTTTGGTCCTCGGTTTTGCCGTCGGGGCTTCTGGTTTTGCTGCCTTCCGAAAGGTCGGAACTCCGGTGCGCCCGGGTGATGAACCGACGCAGCTTGTCACAAATGGTCTATTCCGAATTACTCGCAATCCAATGTATCTCGGCATCGAGCTGGTATTAGTAAGCGTTTTCTTTCTCACGAAATCAGTCTTTTTTTTGATTCCCCCAGTGGTTTTCTTTCTCTTCATCAACTTTCTTCAGATACCCTTCGAGGAGCAGTTGATGTCCGAACATTTCGGGAAGTCCTACGCAGAATACCGGCACCGCGTGCGGAGATGGTTGTAACCGGGCTCAGCCTGCTCGTGTTTATGAACCCGAATGAACGCAAATGAGGTTCCCCAGTTCGCGTCCATTCGCGGTATTTTAGGAGATCGTGCTTGTGATTCCGATCATTCCGGGATCCGTGGATGACTCGAAGCGAAACGCTCATAAGCGTCTTCATCAGCGATCATCGCGGCGAGCGCGGAAAGAATTGGTTCAGCGCGATAAAGCCCGCTGAAAATGGCGGTGTCATCGATCGCACTGCGAATCACAAATGTGGGGCGTTGATCCAACTGCAGTTGACTGAACTCAGCAGTAGTCGCGCGAATTTCCTCTGTCGTTCCCGGATCCTCGAGATAGTGTTCGAATTTTGTGCGCTCGATCTCGCTGGCGGCCATCGCAATATCGAGCGCAACATCTTGACGCAAAATGTATCTTCCTTTGATCAGACCCTCGTTCTTTAGCGCTTCGAGTACTTCGGCTCCTTTCCCCAACTTTTCGGCCGCATGGATTAGCTTGCTTGGCAGCCACGTGGTTTGATGGCGTTTTTCGATCCAGTTATGATCGAAGCGCCGTCCGGTCGCGGCCTCGCATCTATCATAATACCAACGTTCCTGTTCTAGGCCGGCGTCCATCGGTTTTCCCGCATTGATCAACGCGATCTTACGAGTGATAGGCACCCGGGGCCCGTACTGTTCCCGAATTTTGGCCAAGACCTCATCGCCTAGCGCGCACCAACACGAGCAGACATCGTAGAAATAGGTCAGCTGCATAAGTTTAGATTAGCCAGAATTCGGCCTCTTTACCGCAGATTTTGGAAAACGCCGGCTTGTCCGACGACGTGTCCGACGAAGCCTCCTCGGTTATTTCGAACCATTACTAACGGTTGGCGAAGTCGGAAGCCTTCCGGAGTTTCAAACGACGGAGCGAAGTTGGAGAACGACGTCACGCTCTCTCATGGTTTGTAAAGCAAGCTGAGCTCGATCCGGCGGGTTAGTTGCCAACCAGCAACCTCGCCATTTAGCACAACGCCGGGTAACGCGTATTGTCGAACCCGCAGCACCTGAAATCCCACGTGTTCGATCTCGTTAGCGCTCAGGCCGAACCACTTCGGCCCAAGATTGTCATCCCAAAGTACCAATGTCTGGGAAGGCGCTTGTTGGAAGAATCTCAGGTTGCGTTCGCGATCTCCGGTCAATGCCGGCGCAGTGCTCAAGTCGTCATTGGCCTGAATGCACATCGCAACGTCGCTCCAGATGAACAAACGAACGGCGCAACGATTCTGTTCGAACCAAGTGAGCATTTCGCGGATCGCAACGAAGTCGCGCGACCAAACCAGCGCGTCCAGGTAAAGAAACGAGATCGCCAGCGAACCGCCTACGACAATAGATCCAATGATTGGCCGAGCGTTGCGAAACCACTCGTTTTTCCAGGAAGCCAGGGTGTTCCAGCCGACCAGAGTGATTATCGCGGTGGCGGGGGCAACCGAAACCATGTATCGCGGGTATCCGGCCTCGCCAAAAAGTCCGTAAGCGCGGAAAACGCTGTGCAGGAGAAAAAATAAGAGGAAGGCGGTCGTGATTGCCACGTGTTTTTTGAGCCAGAGCAAGCGCAGAAGGCCGATCAGTAGAAGCATGACGAGCAGTGGACCAGCAAACTCCCAGGCGCGCTCCGAGTAACTCAGGATTGAGCCATGTCCATAGGTTCCGCGCTGCCAGGTTGTGGGCCAGTTATGCATGATGAAAAGCGGATCGCCGGTGATGGCTAAGGCGGCGGTCCACCAGAGAACCAGGCCAGTGCCAAGTAGGAGAAGAGGAGCGAGAACGGCAAACCAGGAAGTACATCGATCGGTTTGCCAATGAGCGCTCAAGACCCAGCATCCCCAGAGCAGACAAAGGAACGCGCCCTCCGGACGCGCGAGCGGAAGCAGCGATGCGACGAGCATGCCCATTTTGACTCGACCCCGCAAATGAAGTCGCAACGCGACGACAAAGATCAGCGCGAAGAGAGGTTCTGTCAGCAGATCGGTGAAAAGCTCGAAAAAACTGGGTTGAGCGAGAAGCAGGGGAACGACCAGCCAAGCCCGTTCGAGTCGCAGATCTTGGGCGAGTTTCCAGGTTTGCCAAGCGATCAACAGACCGATGGCGAGACCAAAAAATCGCGCTGCTTTAAACCCCAACAGAGCTGGTCCGGAAAACGCAAGCGTGTAAAGCGGGCGTGCCCAGACGTCCACAAAATAGACCGGGTCATGCCATGCGGCGCGAGCCATGGCAAAATGGTATCCGGAATCCTGTTCAGGAAATCCAGGGAACAAGAAGATCATGCTCGCGCCGAGCAACGCCATCAAGACAAGAGCAATGCTCAGATTACGCGACTCGTTGGGACTATCGGAGTAATGGCGTGGTGGAGTAATGGAGTAATGGAGTGGTGGGGGCGACTGTCGTGTTTTGCGTTTTGGCTGGCTTGACCGTGAAACTTAGTCAGAGCGAGCTATTTAGCGCCACCACAAACCGCACTCGCTAACGCATTTCTGACGGATCGGAGCTGCTGTTAGTGCTCGGTCTGTTGGAAGCCAAGATCCGAACATTTTCTTTCGTCCCTGCGGGGCGGGGCATGTTTCTTTGATTTTTTTCCCAGCCCCGCGGTCGCGAATGCGCGTCAACATAAGGGCTTAGAAGCATGCGCAGAAGACTCGTCCCGGAGGCACTTAATGAAAGTAGCCCAGTACGAAGTGCTGGGAAATAATGCAAAAAGAGGCGTCCGTCCCGCCAGGGACGATAGAAGTGTTTTGGTTCCTGGTCCTCTCGTATGCAGCTTCACCAGCGTAAGGAGCCTCGATCGTCCCGTCCGGGACGGGTCGTTTTTTTGAACGCCACCCCAGCACTTCGTACTGGGCTAATTTCATTAAGTCCCTCCGGGACTAGACTTCCCTCGTTCCAAGCGTTTCCAAATTATTTGACAGGAAGCAAATAATTAGTTGACTGGAGTCAATTAATGACCCCCATGAACACAGCGATAGATACCGAATTCGCTGAGCGAGTCGCGGCGGTGCGAGCGTTCAACCGATTTTACACTCAGGAGATTGGGGTCTTGCATGAATCGCTTACGAAGAGCCCTTTTTCTTTAACCGAAGCCAGAATTCTCTATGAATTGATGCAACGCCAGGAACCGACGGCAACGGAATTGGGCGATCAGTTAGGTCTTGACCCTGGATATCTGAGCCGGATTCTGAAGAGTTTTGTTGAGCGAGGCCTGATAATGCGGAAACCGTGTGCGAGTGATGGACGGCAAGCCATTCTCAAAGTAACCGAAGCAGGCGCAAAGGCGTTCGCTGCGCTGAACCTAGGGTCGCAGAACGACGTCACGAGCCTGCTGAGTGGGTTGGCTTCGTCCGACCAACGCCAATTGATTGGGGCAATGGAAGCTATCAAAAGGCTTCTCGATGCTCCGAGAAAACCGGATCGCTCTTTCGTTCTTCGCGCGCACCAGATCGGCGATATCGGTTGGATCGTTCAGCGGCATGGAGTTATCTACGCTGAAGAGTATGGTTGGAACGAGGAGTTCGAAGGTTTGGTAGCCAAAATTGCTGCCGATTTCCTTCAGGCTCACGACCCGAAGCGGGAGCGCTGTTGGATCGCTGAAAGGGAAGGACAAAACGTGGGGTGCGTATTCCTCGTCGGTAAGAGCCAGACCATCGCTCAACTCCGGCTTTTGTTGGTCGAACCGCGGGCGCGAGGCCTTGGAATCGGCGAACGCTTGGTGACTGAATGTGTACGGTTCGCGCGCCAAGCCGGATATCGAAAGATCGTACTCTGGACTAATGATGTCCTTACCGCCGCCCGCCGCCTCTACGAGAAGGCCGGCTTCCGCCTCACTCAGAAAGAACCACACGAGAGTTTCGGCGTAACCTTGGTTGGTGAAACGTGGGAATTAAAGCTCTAAGGATTGGATTCATCACAAGTTCACAGCGTCTTCCGTACGCGAGCCGGCCCCTTTGAGATAGATCGATTTCTCTAGACTTGATTTACGGTCTGTCGCAGAGGCATAGTGATCCTCCCTCCGAATGGAGTCGTTCCGATGCTCTTCAAGTTGATCATCGCGACGGTGCCAAGTAGTTTGCGCGCCGAGTTTACAGCGAGTCAAACAGCGGCCTGGAGCGGGTTAGGCTCGGTACCCGGTTTTCTCGCGCAGGGAGGAGGATGGGAGACCAATCACCCTGACTGGGCTATCGTCATCGCCTACTGGAAGAACGAGCAATCCTATGCCGACTTTATGCGGCAACAACATGACTCTTTTGCCGATCAGCAACGCGAAACGTATTCCCAGCTGCAGGTCTACTCAGGTCACGTAATCATGAACATGAAAGAGGCCGATCCTAGAATCTTGATGAACGAAGCTGAGATTGTTCGGGTCACAGATCTTACGCTACTGCCAGACTCGTCGCCCATGTTTTTGGCCATGCAATTTGACGTTTGGCGCCCGGCGTTAGCCGGGGCCAGCGGAATACTGGGTAACACGGTCGCGCGCTTGGCCCGGCTCCCGGATCGTTTTGCAAGTACTACATTCTGGCGAAGCACCGATGCCCTTCGCAATTTTTTGGAGAATCTTTACCCGGCGTTGAGTGCTCAGGCCAACCTGGAGAAGCACATAAAGGAAAGGGTGAGTTATCACGCCCGTCTGGAGCCGTCGTGGAGAGTGTTGGCGTAGTGAACGATTGAGCGGCTCCCAGGTGCGTGATAGTTGTGCCGCTTCCGGTCGGCGATTACGCTTCACAACGTCTATGGCTTTCTCGAGAAAAAAAGGACTAGAGATGAATGGAAGGGAGAAGGAGAAATACGAATCGCTGCCCGTGATCGCGATTACAATGGGCGATCCGACCGGGGTTGGTCCGGAGGTGATCGCCAAGGCCTTAGCTCACAAAGAAGTGCATGAACGCTGTCTTCCATTTGTGGTCGGTGACTTGCAAAGAATGGAAACGGCGGTTCAAATCACGAAATCGCCTTTGCAGATCGAGCGGATCAACGGTCCTAACGAGATCAAGGCCGAGCCCGCCAAGATTTACTGCCTGGGAGTTACTGAATTGTCCCCAGATCTTCCGTTCGGCAAATTGGCTGCGGAAGGCGGCGAAGCGGCCTACCGATATATAAAAAAGGCTGCCGAGTTGGCGATGGCGCACCAGATAGATGCCATTTGCACAGCTCCGCTCAATAAAGAAGCGATGCATGCCGCCGGACACAAGTTTCCTGGCCATACTGAGCTGCTCGCTTCGCTGACCGGGACGCCAGAGGTGTCGATGCTGTTGGTTACGCCGAAATTGCGGGTCGTGCATGTGACCACGCACATCGGGTTGCTTGATGCTGTGGCAAAGATTGAGCCCGGTTTGGTGGAGCGAACGATTCGACGCGGCAACGCGGCCATGCTGGACGCAGGAATCAAACGACCCAGAATAGGAGTTTGCGGTGTTAATCCGCACGCTGGCGAAAACGGGCTTTTCGGGAGGGGAGAAGAGGAACAGAAAATTGCGCCGGCCGTCGCCGCTTGTCGCCAGGAGGGGATCGACGTAGAGGGACCGTTACCGGCCGACACGCTGTTTTACCGAGCCGCAAGAGGCGATTTTGATTTAGTTGTGGCGATGTATCACGATCAGGGGCACGGACCGATCAAGGTTCTGGGGATTGAGACAGGGGTCAATATTACTTTGGGATTGCCGGTCATTCGGACCTCGGTTGATCACGGTACTGCATTTGATATCGCCGGGACGGGCAAAGCCGATGAACGGAGCATGATTGAGGCGTTGCGTCAGGCTGCGGATCTGGCAACCGCACGCCGGTAGGCACTTTGTTCTGTCCCCGATCGGTAGGGCGAAAGCCTGGTACGGTATCAGCCGTACCGGCTTGAGCCGTTCGTGCCTGTCCGCCAGCATTTCGAAATTTGGACGAAAGATTGGCAAAAGCCTAATTCCGGCTTATCGCTTGCGGACTCTATGATCCGCGTACTCAATTTGGTGAAGCGGTACGGCGAAATTACGGCGGTTCGAGATGTCTCCTTCGAAGTAAAAGCGGGGGAGATTTTTGCATTCCTCGGGCCGAATGGCGCAGGGAAAACGACGACTATCAAGATACTGACGACCCTACTGAAGCCTACGAGCGGGATAGTCGAGGTGGACGGATTTAATCCAACTGTGCATCAGAGCGAAGTGCGCAAACGATTTGGGATTGTCTTTCAAGATCCCAGCTTGGACGATCAATTAACTGCCTTCGAAAACATGGATCTGCATGGCGCGCTTTACGGAGTGCCGAAGAAGGTGCGGAAAGAACGAATCGAACAGCTGTTGAGCTTGTTTCATCTTTGGGATCGACGGACTCACCTAGTGAAGAATTTTTCAGGAGGGATGCGCCGGCGGCTGGAGATTGCTCGCTGTATGCTGCACACGCCCAAGATTATTTTCCTCGATGAACCGACGCTTGGACTCGATCCGCAGACGCGGAATCAGCTCTGGACACACATTAAGCGACTGAACGAAGAGGAAGGCGTGACCGTCTTTCTGACGACGCACTACATGGACGAGGCCGAGCGCATGGCCAACCGGATTGCGATCATCGATCATGGAGCAATCGTCGCTCAAGGCACGTTAACGGAGCTAACCGAGAAGACCGGGACCGATTCTTTGGAGGGGGCATTTTTGAAGCTGACCGGCTATTCAATTCGGGAAGAGGAACCTGGACAGATGGATCGGATGCGACAGATGGCCAAGATGTTTCGCCGCCGTTAGTCTTTCCTGATCTAAATAAGAAGACAGACTGCTAATCTGCGCATGACCACGATCTACATTCTTTGGATCCGACAGCTGAAACGTTACGTGCGTTCGCGGACCCGCATCATTGCCTCATTGGGGCAACCACTCCTGTTTCTTTTGGGATTAGGATTCGGAATGGAGCCAGTTTTTCAAAAGGCCGGGCAAGGCAGTTATATTCAGTTTTTGGCGCCTGGCATCATCGGTATGACGCTGCTTTTCACATCCGTGTTCTCGGGTATGGAATTGATTTGGGATCGGCAATTCGGATTTCTAAAAGAGACCCTGGTGGCTCCGGTGCCACGGCTGCTCATCATGATCGGGCGCACTTTGGGAGGAGCCACCGTTGCCATAATTCAAGGGGTGATCGTGATCTCAGTCTGTCTGATGGCTGGATTTCGGCCGTCGACATTCGGTCTGCTGCCATTGACCTTCCTCTTTATGGTGCTCATCAGCGTGATGTTCACCGCGATGGGAACAGCAATTGCCGCGCGGCTGTCCGATTTTCAGGGGTTCCAGCTCGTTATCAACCTATTGGTGATGCCGATGTTTTTCTTATCCGGCGCGCTCTTTCCCCTAAGAGATCTACCAGGGCCGTTAAGTTTCATCACTAGCATCAACCCGCTTTCGTTCGGCATAGACGGGCTGCGCTATAGTTTGACCGGGGTCACGCATTTCGGTTTCGCTGCCGACCTGCTCGCATTGATCGGGCTGACGATAGGATTGTTGGCGCTGGGAAGCTATCTGTTTTCGCGAATAGAACTCTAATCGCTAACTAGCTACTTTGCCTCCGGGCCGCTTGCCGGGTATGGAGCCAGTCGTCAAGGTCGAGCAGAAGGTTAAAGGGATTTAGACGGAAGAGGCGCGCCCAATTTGCGATCCGACCGGAATCCTGGACTTTGGAGTTCTGCTGGATCCAGCGTGCGACTTCGTCGTCACTGGCTCCTGTTGCTACGAACTCTTTGAGCTTCGCCGGGTCGATCTCTGTGAATCTGAAAAAGACATGATCCAAAGAGCAATTGAAATGGTAGGACCCAGCTTTGCCGACCAGTTCGGCCCGGCACTTATCCAGCGCGCGCGCGGCAAGAACACCGTAAGCACCGAGAGGAGCGCGCGGACTCCGTGGCGCAACCGTCGTCAAATCAGGAGCAAGTTTGAGCAATCGGTCGTCGACCATGCCGCTGAATCCAGAACTTACTAAACACTAATCATTAACCATCATTTCGCGGTTGCCACGATTCGTTCGGCCAATTCGCGGGCTTCCCGTTCCATTGGCGCGTTTTCGTAACCGTTCTTAAAAATCTGCATAACGTATTGCATGAGATAACTTTCGATACCAAGCTTCTCGTACTGCGCCGCATGCACATATTCGTGCGCGAGTGTTGGGCGATCATTCGATCGATCCCCGCGAACGAAGATCCCGTAGCCAAAAGTAATTGCGACCGTCTGCGGGGTAATTAATTCAAGTTCGGCCGCGAGCTTTTTGATTTTCGGATGTTCCGGTTGAGGAATTTCCGGAACTGCTGATACGCGGATCTTTTCTGGTGCACTTACGCCGGCCGCCCTCGCATCGTTTAACTGGGCGGGGGAGAGAGCCACGCCGTGATCGAGCGCATACTTCTCTTGTGATTTGACCCATTCAAGCACCCGAGGGAGAAGCTGAGGAAGTTCCAAGAAAGGCAGGTTCACTACTTTGCCAATCGCCCAAAGCCTTTGGAACGCAATCAGGAAAACAAAAAAGCCCCTGAAAATCAGGGGCTTTTTTTAGATTCAACTAACCAACAATCGGCTATTCGTTCTTTGCCTCGTGGTCGCCTTCTTTGATCGCATCCTGCTCGCTCATGTATTTACCTTGCTTGGTCTTGCCATACCAACGCGAGCCCGCTTTGTGGTAGACATGAGATTCCGTGTTCACCCAGACCTGACCGGTACCGGGGACACCGACCGTTGGTTTCGGCGTAGCCGCGGTTACGGGCGCTGGAGTTGGTGACTTGTGGCCGAAGATGCCACCAAACAAACCTTGTGTCGGGGTTGCGGATGGAACGGGGGTAGGAGTCGCAGCAGCGACGGGCGGAGGGCTAGGCGATTTCCGAGAATGGGATTTCGGAGTGCCCGCTGGTGTGGCGGTGGGAACCGCAACGGGAGTAGGAGTCGCAACAGCGACGGGCGGAGGGCTAGGGGACTTCCGAGCATGGGATCTTTTCGGAGTGCCTGCTGGTGTGGCGGTCTGGTCCGGAGTCGGAGCAGGCGTAGTGCTTGCTTCCTCCGTCTTTTTCGAGCGCCGATGTTTTGGACTGGCCGACGGAGTAGGCGTCTGCGCGTAAGCGATGGGAAGAGCCATGACCGCAGCCAACAACAGAAGCGAAACGTACTTGCGCATACAAAATGCTTCTATCGTAAATTGCCTCGTATTGGCAACTGTGGAGTAAGTGGGACGGTCATTAAAGACGCTGGAGATGCGCCCAATAGCAAAAAAAGAGCGGCCAGAACTCCGTGGAGGAACTGGCCGCTCGGAACGAATTGGGAAACTGATTATTTCAGATAACCACCCTGTTTGACGGCCCGTTCAACCTCAGTCTGGCTGGCTTGGAGCGCTTGATCCACCGTCATCTTGCCCGTCAAAGCCGCAGCAATGTTCTGCCCAACCTGTAAGCCCATTGATTGAAATTCTGGGATCCCCACGAATTGCACGCCAATGTAGGGTACTTTCTTGATGGCAGGGTTGGTCGGATCAGCCGTTTGCATCGCCTTTAGGGTTACCGCGGCAAAGGGTGCCGCCTTCTGGTAGTCGGCATTATCGTAGGTCGATTTGCGTGTGCCCGGTGGCACCGTAGCCCAACCTCCGTCCTCGGCCGCTAGCTTAATGTATTCCTTCGAAGTGGCCCACAAGGCATACTTCAAAGCAGCATCCGAATTCTTCGATGATTTCGGGATCGCTAGGGCCCAAGACCAAAGCCAATGCGAGCCATTAGGGGTGGCTTCAATCGGAGCAGAAGCAAAGGCTACCTTGTCAGAGACCTGCGATTGGTTCTTATCAAAAAGTGGACCGGCTCCCGAGGTAGCGTCAATCCACATCGCCGCTTTGCCGCCAGCAAAGAGAGTCAGATTCTCGTTAAATCCATTGGAGCTGGCTCCGGGTGGGCCATCTTTCTTCATCAGATCAACGTAAAAGGTGATAGCCTTCTTCCACTCTGGAGTGTGAATCGTCGGCTTCCAGCTCATGTCAAACCAGGTCGCGCCAAAGGTGTTTAGCAGCGTGTCGACGTAGGCCATGTTCTCGCCCCAGCCCGGTTTGCCCCGGAGGGTGATTCCGTAGATACCAGCGGATTTATCTGTCAGCTGATCGGCAAACTTCTGAATGTCCGCGTAGGTCGGCTGCTCTGGCATGGTCAAGCCTTTGGCCTCAAAAAGATCCTTGCGGTACATCAACATCGAACTCTCGGCGTTGAAGGGTATGGCATAGAGCTTACCTTCGTAGGAAAGTCCATCTCGGATGGACTTGAAAACGTCTTCAATGTCGTAGTCGGCCGGCACGTTCTCAATGGCCTTTAGCCAACCGCGTTTGGCAAAGATCGGCGCCTCGTATAGACCGAGATAGACCAAGTCAAACTGGCCGCTGCCTTGCGACACATCGGTAGTGACCTTTTGTCGCAGGACGTTTTCCTCCAGCACGACCCAGTTAAGTTTAATATCGGGATTCTGCTCTTCAAACTTACTCGAGAGCTTCTTCAATCGGATCATGTCCGGGTTATTCACGACGGCGATGGTGACCGTCTTCTGCTGAGCGAAGGCGCCGGATAGCGCGGTTAGCCCTGCGACGCAAAGAGCTAGGAACTGTTTATTCATGATTTTGGGGGAATTAGGAAGGATTTGAAAATAAGATACCCCTCAAACGAGCATTTGCCAGTAACGGGGGCAAATGTCAACTTCGTTCGAGAAAATGCAGCCTTCGGCGGACAACGATAAATTGGATCAAGCAGCTCGGGTTGCCTGGTTATATTACGTAGGAGGAAAGACTCAGCAAGAGATCGCGACCGCTCTGCACGTTTCCCGCCAAACAGCTCAGCGGTTATTGGCGACCGCGCTGGAGAAGCGGCTCGTCACTGTCAGCCTCGACCACAAAATCAGCGGCTGCGCTCGTTTGGAATACGAGCTTCGGAGTCGATATGACCTGCGCCTGTGTGAGGTCGTGCCGTTTGATTCCGATGATGAGGTTGTTATTCAGCAAAAGATTGCCGTCGCCGGCTCGGTTATCATGGAGCGCTATCTTGCCTCCGAGGAGCCCATCGTTGTTGCGCTCGGAACCGGCCGAACACTGAAGGCAGTGATCAAGGCCCTGCCGCTTTTGCCCAGACCGCAACATCAGTTTGTTTCCCTGATCGGCACTTTTGCCATGGATGGTTCCAGCAACATTTACGACGTGGCGCTCAGTACCGCGGAAAAGACTGGGAGCCGTTATTATCTGCTTCCGGCGCCGCTCCTGGTCGCTTCGAAAGAAGAACGGATACGCTGGTGCGAAAATCGTCTGTATCGCACGGTCGCCGCTATCGCGGGCCGAGCGAACGTAACCTTTATTGGTATCGGTCAGGTCGGGCCGAACTGCCCGTTGCAGCGAGATGGCTTCATGTCGCAGCGGGAGGTAAAGAGTTTGGTCAAAGCCGGCGCGGTCGGCGAAAGTTCGGGCTGGATGTGGGACCTGGACGGTGAGCTGATAGATCTTCCCGCTTATCACGAAAAGCTGACCAGCATCTCGCCGCAGCGAAACTCGAAGAACCCGGTTATTGCCTTTGCCGGTGGACGAGCGAAAGCCAAAGCGGTTCGGGCTGCATTGAAAGGTGGCTGGATCAACGGGCTCGTGACCGACGAATCGTGTGCTGCTGCGCTTGTTTGACCGGTACGTTGCGCTTCAACGCTGGGGTCCCGCTTCGCTAGTCAGTTGTTCCGTCAATCGATTCAAGAAAGGTAACTCTGAGGCAATTATCTTGTTCTGTGCTTCCGCGATCGTGAAAAATCCGGCTCGATCGATCTCCGGGAACTGTTGGCGGTGACCTGATTTCGGCGGCCATTCGATCTCGAACAGATTACTGTGAATGGACGAAGGGTCGCAAGTGCCCCGGAACGCCCAGGCATGAACCGTCTTGCCGGAGCGTTGACGCGCTTCACCGAGCGGGAGGTATGGACCTGCCGGCGGACAGCCCGTCTCTTCGGTAAACTCCCGGATAGCGGCGGCTAGATAGTCTTCTCCTGGTTCGACCTCTCCGCGCGGGATTGTCCAGGCGCCACTATCTTTCCGTTGCCAGAAAGGGCCCCCGGGATGAACGAGGAGCACTTCCAGACCCTGGTCGGCGTCGCGGTACATCAGTAGGCCTGCGCTTATTTTGGGCATGACGAAAGAGAGAATGGAGTCCGGAGCGAGGAGGGTAGGAGCGAAGGCGGAATCGGTTCTGTGACCGAATTCTATTAGGCCGAAAATAGGAATCTGGAGTTTGGAGACTCCTGTTTCCGAATTCGGTGTTCGCGGTTCCTCCTTTAGCTACTTCTTCTTGGCAGGCGTTGCCTTTTCCTTCTTCGGCGTCGTTGCGGCTTCTTTCTTCGTAATCGTCACCTTGTCCACACTGCCTGTCGAGGAAACCACCGCAGTGAAGTCGAAATCCTTCGACTCATTGTTGCTAAATGTTACGCCCGTGTTGCAGACGATTTCCACCTCGGTAGGTGAGATCCATTTTGCGGAGATGAAGGTTGGTAGGACAATCTTCCCGACCTTCGCTACCGGCACGCCGTATGCCTTTGCGATGTGCGGCTTTAGCGAATCGATATCCTCATAGAAAAGCCGAATGATTTTGACACCTGAGCGTAACTGAATCACGTCGCGTCGCCCCGATTTATCGATCTGGAGCGCATTCGCGTTATCCGGCGAGGGTATCTGCTGTATTTCGACAGCGTAACTTAACGGTGCCAGACCAAGAATGAGGAGAAGGAGGAACTTTTTCATCGGTATTTTTGATTAGGCGCGTACGAGCTGCACTTAGTCAACCACAGTAGAGCGAGGCGTGAACGGAGTAATTCACTTTTTGTTTTTGAAAGAAAAATCGGCTTGACGCTCAATTTAATGCGAATGATTCTCAGTCTCATCAATGGATCCTGCGAGCCTCAGAACCTTCTTTCTCCGTTCCCGCACCAAACTCGACTCCCGAATGGGCTGCATCGGGCTGTTGTTTCTGACGGTTGCTGGATCGTTTCCCACCAGGTCGTTTGCCGATGAGCAACTCTTTGGCTGGGTCCTCGGTGCCGAGACGCTTCCCTGCAATCACGCCGAAGCCTACGAGTTTTTGACATTCCGAACGGGAAAGGTCGAAGGCACTTACCTCGGATCCGATGCCGAAACAGAAGTGGAGTACGGATTCACGGACAGATTCCAAGCGAGTCTCTCTGTAGAGAATCACTACTTTTACAATCACGGCGTGGATGGACCCAGGGACGCGCTCAATGACACCAATGGCTACCGATTCGGCGGTCTTGCCATTTCTGGGAAATATCGCGTTCTGAGTCCTTTCAAGGATCCGGTTGGTTTCGCTCTCCGCTTAGAGGGCGGTTACCTGGCTCATGATGAAGTCGATGGTCTAAAACAAAATGAGATCTACGTTGCTCCGCAGTTCATCCTGCAAAAGGATTACTTCGATGACACCCTCATCTTTGACGTCAACACCGGTGCTGAACTCGCCTGGGGAAAAAGACCGGCTGAACAATATCCGTACGAACTGGCGTTGACCGGGGGAGCCGGCGTCTCCTACCGATTTGCAGCGAATTGGTATTTTGGCTTGGAGAGCCATGTCCGCTCTGAGTATCCCCGGTTTGACCTGGGAAACCATGAACACACCGTCATCTATGCCGGACCGAGCCTGCATTACGGCACGCAACGATGGTGGGTAACGCTGAGCTACGGGTACCAGATCTATGGCTCGGGAATACATGAACCCGCTTCGGGCCAGACCTTCGCGGAAGAGGTAAGGAACCAGATCCGCCTGAAAGTCGGATTCAATTTCTAATAAGCGTTTCACCAGCGAGCGCGACCCGACTTGATCAGCCCTCGAATCGAAGAACAATTATGAAAGAGTGGATTCCTTTTGTTATAGTGCCCGCCGCTCTCTCCGGTAGTGCCGTACCCGGATTGGCCAACACTTATCTGACGGTCGAACAGGCTCAGCAGACCATTTTCCCTGCAGCCTCCTTTACTCGATTGAATATCTCACTCACTGCCGATCAGCAGAAGAATATCGAGTCCCAGTCGGGAGTCCGGGTACGATCCCGGGACCTCAGGGTCTGGAAGGTGAGCGGAGGTGGTTGGTTCATCGTCGATGAAGTGTTGGGTAAGCACGAATATATTACCTATGCGCTGGGCCTGAACGCAGGAGGAACCGTAAAGCAAATTGAAGTTCTGGATTACCGGGAAACATATGGGTACGAAGTCCGGGACGCGTCATGGCGCCAACAATTTGTCGGTAAGACAGATCAAGCTCCACTGAAGCTCGACCAAGACATTCGAAATATCAGCGGTGCGACGCTCTCCAGTCGACATATCACCGAAGGAGTGAAGCGCCTGTTGGCCACTTATGAAGTCGCACTGCGATGAGTTAAGGAGAGCTCGACCGCTACTCGGCACGATCGTTGAAATCGTGATTCGTTCTGGCCGAAAGCCGCCTTCAGTCGACGCATTTGAGCAGGCGTTTGCGGCGATTTCCGATGTCCAACGGCGGATGAGTTTTCATGATCCAGATAGCATGCTGTCACAGATCAACGCGCACGCCTTTGCGCGAGCGGTTCCGGTGGATGAAATGACCTTTAAGGTCCTCAGTTGGGCGAGCGAGTTACACCTGCTTTCAAATGGACTTTTCGATCCGACCATCGCCCCGGACCTGCAACGCGCCGGATTCTTGCCGCGGAATAATTGGGTCCCGAGATCGGTCGAGAGCGAAATTTCATTTTCCGATATTGAATTGCTCAATGGGAATTGCGTCCGTTTCCGGCGGCCTGGTGTGCGCCTGGACCTTGGCGGCGTGGCCAAAGGATTTGCCGTGGATGAGGCCGTCATGGCGTTACGCGCGGCCGGTATTGAGAGCGCATTAGTGAATGCCGGCGGCGATCTGCGCGCCTTTGGCTCCCACTCCTTCAGCATCGAAATTCGCAACCCGCTCGATCCTGGAAGGACACTCGCTCCGCTCCTATTATCCGATCGTGCGGTTGCGACTTCCGCTCATTATTTCGCGGACCGAGTGAGGCCGGGCGCTCGCATGGGGCCGTTCGTGAATCCGCGTCTCCGGACCTTTCATGGTGCTCCATTGTCAGTGACGGTGGCCGCGTCGAGTGCGATGGTGGCAGACGCGCTCACTAAGGTTGTGATGCTCGAGCCAGCAAATTCGCCAGTGTTGCTGCAGCGCTTTGCAGCATCAGCACTTATCGTCGATCCGAGCGGATCGATCTTTTGCACCCCGTATTGGCATGAAACGATCAAAGCTGCGGCTTAATCCCCTGACCGAGCTGTTCGTCTATCTGATATTCGGTCTGTTGCTGATTACCGGTGTTGTATGGATGTTCGCGCAAGCGAGACTAGAGGAAGGTAACCAGGTCTCGAGTCTAATGCTTAAGCTGCACGGGGCCGGGGCGATGGCCGCCCTGATTCTACTCGGAGCCTTGATTAACCATGTGCGTAAAGGCTGGAAAGCTCGGAAGAACCGGGCTTCGGGGCTGACACTACTGCTTGTAGTCGGCTTCCTCGTTGTAACTGGTTACGGTCTTTACTATTCCGGCGATGAGCAACTGAGAACCCTGATTAGCCAATGGCATGCTTGGATCGGGTTGGGCCTTTTTCTTCTAGTGCCGGCGCATGTCTTGATCGGACGCGCACTTCGACGAAAACGTGGCCGGCTTGCGGAACGATCCATTATGCAAGAAGGGAGAGTAACGGAGTGATGGTGGCGGCAACTGTTGCGGACCGCGGCTGGTCCGACGACCGTGTCCGACGAAGCTCTCCGCTACATCGGCGACGTCCCAAGATCAGCGAAGTCGGAAGCCTGCCGGAGTTTCAAACGACAGAGCGGAGTTGGAGAACGCCAAACGCCAAACGCGCAACCTCACGCCGAGCATCTCAACACGGTGAGCGCTGCATGAGCCGCAGCAGTCCGATTTTCGACCATCAGTTTGGCAAAGACTCTCTCCAAGTGTTTTGCAACCGTCCGAACCTTGGAGGCAAGAATGATCGCGATTTCGGCGTTGCTCTTTCCTTGGCTCACCCAGAGCAATACCTCGGCTTCTCTATTGGTTAGGCCCAGTCTTTGGAGAGGGAGGGCATCAAGCCGCTGAACGCTTTCGCGCAACAGCAAGCGATATTCCGGAGCGTTAGGTTTAGATATGGTCTGTATCAGCAGTGTTTTCTCACCAAAATCAATGGTGAGATCCGGCAAGGGCAAACTAACAGCGGCGTGCGACCTCGCTTTCTCGCTGAGCCAAGTTATTACGCGGTTGGGCAGGACAAATTGCGAATCCGGATAAAAGTACTCTTTCAACAGCTTTCGCGCTTTGGTCGTAGCATATCGAATTCTCCCAGCCTGATCCGCCACAAGAAAACCAACGTGCGCAATTCCAACAGCCTCAGATAGATAGGAATTTAGCTTGCTCGCGTTGTAAGCCTGCGCCAAATGCGGCCGAAGCATTAATAGCATTCGGTGCTCTTCCTCCGAAAAACAATGAGCGGAGCGGCTCAGGGTTACGTTAAGTTGGGAACGTCCTTCCGAAGCGGTGAAGTCGAGATGATGTTTTTGGCAAAGCAAACCCAGCAAATCGTTGTGCAGTTCGGTTCGACAGCCGTGTGCCTGCGCGGAAAAGTGTAGGATCCGGAGGGAGCCGTTGTGTTTGTAGATGCCACCCACGTTGCGGCGTTGATTCAGCCATCTACCCAAGACTTCTACGTTAACATTTAAGGCCGGAGCTATTTCAATCCGCTCGGCGTCGTTTTCGGTAAGTTCGTCGTACGAATAGAAATCGCACAAGAAGCAGAGCCGGAGAGATGCAAAGAGGCGGTTAGGAAAATCGCCATGTGTTCCGGGTCTGTGTAGTTCTACTATCGCCTGCGAGAGCGTGCGCAGAGTGGAATCTGACAGCATAACTGTGTGTTCTTTTTGGGCATTCGCTTCACTAAGAACTCCGTTATGGGTATGGTTTTCGATCCGTGATAACCTGGTGCACTATATCAAATATGGCGCACTAGTAAGAAGCAAGACCGTTCCGGACTTGCGATTTAATTGCTTCTCGCTCGAAGATTTTCGCTGGGAGGGCGCACAGCCTGTCCGACATAGCTTTGGTTCATCGCGCTCAACGACCGCGCGTTTCTGCGACGTCGGATCCTCGCGATCCGCGGCGCACGAGGATCCGACGTCGCTAAGGGCTCGGGTATTCTGTGCAGGCATCCGAAAGGCTATGTCGGACAGGCTGTGCGCCCTCCCGGGGCCAAGAACCGCACCTCCCTTATGTTGACGCATGCGCTGCCTCGGGATTGCTGCCAAAGATAGGCGTGTGTCCGGAAGCCGGGAGGTCATGCTTCAAAAAGAGCATTCGCTTGACGACGTCGAGGACGACGAGCACGAAGACGATCAAGGTGCGATGATTACACCAGACTCAATCGATATAAGCTTCTTCGCCATGTTCTGCAATGTCGAGGCCCGCGGTCTCAATATCGGGATCCACTCGAAGGCCGAGAACCACATTGAGGACGAGGCCGATAATTGCAGTGGCAATAACCGAAAGCAGTAGGGTGACGATGACCGCACCGACTTGTGAGAGAAAGAGCGTGCTCAAAAGTTTATCGGTGAGATTGCTATTCGCCTTGCTGGTGGCGAGCAGTCCCGTGAGCAACGCACCCAGAGTTCCCCCGATAGCGTGCACACCAAAGGTGTCTAGTGCGTCATCATAGTTGAGCGCCGGCTTTACGATCGAGACGACGATGTACGGAACGATAGCTGCAAGGACACCAATGATCACCGCTCCGCTAGATGATACATATCCGCAGGCGGGAGTGATCACGACCAGCCCGGCGACCGCACCTGTGCAATAACCGAGCACACTCGCTTTGCCGCGGAAGATTTTTTCTATCAATGCCCAAGTGAACGCGGCGATCGCGGTAGCCAAAGTGGTGGTGGTGAACGCGTTCGCCGCAATACTATCAGCGGCCACAGCGCTGCCGGCGTTGAACCCGTACCATCCCACCCACAGCATCGCGGTTCCCACCATGCAAAGCACCAGACTATGAGGCGGAAGCGGTTCCTTCTTGTAGCCGATGCGCGGTCCCACAATCAGACACAATACCAGCGAGCTCCAGCCCGAAGTCATGTGCACAACAGTTCCGCCCGCAAAATCGATTGCCTTAATGGTAGAATTCGGGTTCCAAAGGCCGTTCATGAACCCGCTGATGCCCCAAACCATGTGCGCAATCGGGAAGTAGACCAGGAACATCCAACAAACCATGAAGACCATCAGCGTGGTGTATTTCGTCCGTTCAGCGATGGCACCGATGATCAACGCGGGCGTAATCACCGCAAACATCATCTGATACATTGCGTAGACGTTTTGTGACACCCAATAGGCGTAGTCAGTGTTCGGAACAGACGTGACGTTATTGAGAAAAAAGAATTCCGATCCGCCGAAGAACGGATTGTTAAAGTTCTTGCCGAATACCAGGCTGTACCCGAACGCCCACCAAAGAATCGCGACCAGTCCGGTAATTCCGAAACACTGGGCGAGCACTGATAAGACGTTTTTCCTGCGCACCAATCCTCCGTAGAACAGCGAGAGGCCAGGTAAGGTCATGAAAAGCACCAGGGCGGCCGCAGTCATCATCCAGGCGTTGTGCCCCGGCCCGGAAACGTTCAGAGAGGGAGTCGTGAGGTTGTCCGGAACTTTTCCCTCCTTATCCTTCAGCGCAGTCGAAGGATCGGCATTATTGAGATAAGCTTCCAAACCGGCCACGCGTTGTTCCAGCGTGGGGCTCGGAGCGGGCGAGGTCTGCGGGCTTACGGTCGGCTGCTGGGCGGCAGCAATGCGTCCCACCAAAAGCGAGAGAAGAACAATGATACGGATTATCGGGGTGTGGAGGGGTCTCATCGAGCGTTCAGTTCAGAGTTTAAAAAGCCTTTGTAACGCGATTGATTTTGGGCGGACCGAGTGAGCGGGCCAAGGCTTTTCATTAGGGGGTGGTCAGCATCCTTCTAGGCCGAACCGAACAGAAGTTCAAATGCCTTGATAGCGCAGTCTTATTTACTCGGGTTTGTTGGGCTAGTGGGACGAAAGGTCAAAAAAGCCGGAGGGCGGGGTGGGAAAGCTGAAGCCAGAAGCCGGAGTAGGAGAGCCGCGAAAGAGCGATTGGCCTTTGCGGTGTTAGTTGGCTCGGCCCAACAACGCGACGGCAATCTGCGATCCTGACACGTTGCGCTAAGTATTCGGAGTGCTGAGTTGCCCAAGCTGTTTCTCAAGCTCCCGAACACGGCGGATAAGCTCCGGTAGCTGGGTCACTGCGACGATTTGCCTTAATATCTCTTTCTCTGGGAACGCGGGCGTACCCCAGACCTTTCCTCCATCCGGAATATCGCGCAACACGCCGGCCTGCGCGCCGACCATAGCCTGGTTGCCGATTTTCGAATGGTCGTGGATGCCGACCTGACCTGTGATTACACAATAATTGCCCAGACGGGCACTACCGGCGATACCCACTTGAGCCATGATGAGGCAGTTCTGGCCAATGACGACGTTGTGGGCGATCTGAACGAGGTTGTCGATCTTTGTACCCTGACCGACGATGGTGGAGCCGAAGGTCGCGCGGTCGATGGTCGTGTTCGCGCCAATCTCGACGTCGTCGTGGATTATGACGTTGCCAGTCTGCAGCAGTTTACGGTGACGGCCCTCATCCAAGACGTAGCCGTACCCGTCCGAACCGATGACGCTGCCCGCGTGGATCGTAACGCGGTGACCGATCCGGGATTCCGCATAGAAGACCACATTCTGATAGAAACAGGCATCATCGCCAATCTCACAGTCGCGGCCAATATGATTGCCGCCCATTAGCACAGACCGCTCGCCGATCTTAGCCCCTGCCTTGATGACACAGTACGGCCCGACGTAAGCAGTTTGATGAACGCGGGCACTGGGGTCGATGATTGCGCTTGGATGGATACCCTGCCCGGGCTTCTCCAGTGGGAAAAAAAGCGGCAAGACCCTCGCCATGGCTATGCGGGCATTTGGGACACGAATGAGGACTTTGTTCGCCGATTCAAATTCGCCGCTCACCAGGATTGCAGAAGCGGCGCTTTGTTCAGCCGCGGCAAAGTAGGTTCGTTTCTCGGCGAATGTTAAATCGCCGACCTTGGCGGTATTGGCCGGCGCAAACCCGGTCAAACGAGTGGAACCATCTCCGACAACCTCTCCGCGGAGGTGCTCCGCGATCTTGGCCGCAGTAAAGGAAACAGGGGAATCGGTAAGTGACATAGGTTTTCTACTGCCGGAGAATTCCATCCCCAACTGCAGGGCGAAATGCCGGCCTTTTCGATCTTCCTGTCGCACCGAATGGCCCAGATGCAAAGGCTGACCAACGGAACGGCCTGATATGGCGATCGAACTCGGCAGCTCAATCCGCGGCTTCAAAATCTTCAAAGAGAATGGAAGAAACTTCGTTCGAGCCCACTCTGCTGTAGGAGGATTGAGGATAATTAGCCGGTCAGGGACACCGAACTTTTCATCATCGATTAGCCCGTGTGGCGTAACTCGCCGCACCCCGGCCCTCAGAAACCTAAAAATCAAAAAAGAGTGACATCATGAAACCATCCAAAGCCGTCATCGCCGGAGCAGCAGTTGCTGGCCTCTTGACCGGATCCATCGCAGTGCGGACGTATGCCGCGAGCATTTCCGGTATAGCAGGTACCTCCGTCCACAATCTTGCCGATACCGACAAAGGCAAACACGCTTGCAAAGGCCAGAACGAGTGTAAAGGCCAAGGGGGATGCAAGACCGGCGATAACGGCTGCAAAGGAAAAAACTCCTGCAAGGGCAAAGGCGGATGCCAGACTGCCGAGAACAGCTGCAAAGGCAAGGACGGTTGCAAGGCCGGCGGAAGTATTAAGAACAGTGTCGCTTAATTCGTCCGTTTCTCTCACCCTTTTGGAGAGACGAACTGATCGATAATCCCGCGTATCGGCACATTGATCTTCACTCCAGGCTGGTAGCGCGACACGGTCCTGCGGCGCGCATGCGCGTCAACATAAGAGGAGAGATATGCGCCTAGAAGACTCGTCCCGGAGGGACTCAATGAAAGTAGCCCAGTACGAAGTGCTGGGGTGACGTTCAAAAAGAACGACCCGTCCCGGACGGGACGATCGAGCGTTGCTTACGCTGGTGAAGCTGCATACGAGAGGATCAGGACCCAAGACACTTCTATCGTCCCTCGCGGGACGGACCTCTCTTTGTGCATTATTTCCCGGCACTTCGTACTGGGCTACTTTCATTGAGTCCCTCCGGGACGAGTCTTCTAGGCGCATATCTCTCCTCTTACGTTGACGCGCACGCACCGCGGGCTGTGAGCCCTGGTTCAGCATGAACACAGAGCCTGCTGCGTTTTTTGTTCCTACGGTTCGAGGCTCAGTCGATACTGCGATGACTATTCAGCCTCGCAAATTTGACAAATGCTTAGTGTTCCCACAGCATGCGGGACCGTCGAGCGCCCATGAGAGGAGGAAAAGAACTAATACTGGCCACCAAATCGTATGCCGTTGATTACGCGATAAGAAGCTGGTGGTGTATTATTTCGACTGGTTCCCTGTTGGTGGCCGCCCTAGCCGGAACGCTTTGGCATCTCCCTCTCTCCGCTAAGATTGTCTGCAGTGGCCTCGCCGGACTGTTGATTCTAAGAATGTTCGTGATTTACCACGATCAACAGCATCAAGCGATCTTGCCTAAATCTCGTTTAGCGGATTTTTTGATGGGAATCTTTGGAATCCTTGCCCTAAGCCCCACTAGCGTTTGGAAGAGCTCACATAATCACCATCACAATCATAACTCTAAGCTTCGGGGATCTCATATCGGGTCATTTCCGGTAATGACGAACGACCATTTTTGGAAGTCATCGAAAAGCGAACGTCTTCAATACCTTTTCATGCGCCACCCGTTAACCATCTTGTTCGGCTATGTTACCGTTTTTCTCGGCGGGATGTGCATTTTCCCATTGTTTGAAGAACTAAGGGAACACTACGATTGCCTGGTCGCTTTGGTGGTGCACGTCGTGATAGGCGTATTGCTCACCGTACTATTCGGCTGGCAAGCGCTGTTGCTGACTCTATTCATCCCTGTCTTCATTGCGGGCGCCATTGGATCCTACTTGTTCTACGCCCAGCACAATTTTCCCAGCGTCTCTTTCAACGACGCTGCGGGTTGGACGTATGATAGAGCCGCGCTGGAGTCCTCCAGTTTTATGAAAACAGGTCCGATTATGGGCTGGTTTACCGCTAATATCGGCTATCATCACATCCATCATTTGAATGCCCGAATTCCGTTCTATCGATTGCCTGAAGTCCTACAGAAAATACCGGAGTTGCAGAGGCCCAAGTCGACATCGCTCAATCCTTTTGAAATTATTCGCTGTCTGCGTTTGAAGGTTTGGGATGTTGAATCGCAGCAGATGATTGGCCTCACCAAGAGGCCGATCGTTCCAAGAAGAGAGCCGGTAACGAACTAGACGGCTGCCCGGATCTGAGGCAGGCTTGGCAACCGGGCGACCAGAATCGTTACGGAGTTTCGGGAAGCCGACGATTTCGGATGGACGATTGGAGGGCTGAATAAGATTTGCTGCCAACTACCTATGTCATCCTCCCAATCTTTTACTGCTACCGAAATTGCGGAGAAGCTTCACGGCGAAATTGTTGGAGATGGTTCGGTCCAACTAACTGGCTTTGCCTCAGCAGATAGCGCAAAGGTCGGCGATCTCACCTTCGCCGAAAAGCAAGCATATTTTGCTGCTGCTGAACAAAGCGCGGCTACAGCCATTCTTGTGAGCGACGTGTCCGAGCCCTCGACGAAGGTCATCATTCGTGTGCCGAATGCACGTATAGCCATGGCCAGAGTGCTACCGCTCTTTTTCCCACCGGCAAAACATGCTCCGGGCATCCATCCGAGCGCAGTTATCGACTCCGGAGCCCAGATCGACCATACGGCCTCCATCGGACCCCATTGCGTCATAGGCGCGGGGGTGAGAATCGGCGCGCGCTCCGTACTCATGGGTGGCAACCACATTGGTAACGACTGTCAGATTGGCGACGATGTGTGCCTCCATCCGAATGTGGTTGTGTATGCGAACTCAGAGATCGGCCACCGTGTCACGATCCATGCCGGCACCGTTATCGGTTCCGACGGATTTGGTTATGTCTCGGATGAGGGTAGCCACCGAAAGATGCTGCAGGTCGGCAATGTCATTATCGAGGACGATGTCGAGATTGGCGCGAACACGGCTATCGACCGCGCCGCGTTCCGTTCCACTATCATTGGCCAAGGCACTAAGATCGACAACCTCGTCCATATCGCGCACAACATCGTCATTGGCCGGAACTGTATAATTTGTGGACAAGCGGGTTTTGCGGGCAGCACGCATTTGGGGGATGATTGTATAATTGCGGCCCAGGCGGGGATTTCAGGACATCTGAAAATCGGCGACCGAGCCATCGTGGGCCCGAAGTCCGGTGTGGCGCGGGACGTCCCGGACGGGGCAAAGGTCATGGGGATCCCGGCTAGTCCAGAGAAAGACGCCAAACGCCAGGCGATTGCGGTGACGCAATTGCCTGAGCTTATCCGTCGCGTGCGTGAGCTGGAAAAACAACTGGAGTAACTCAGTGCTCCGAAGAGATGATTCTATTTCCGTCCGCGTGATGGTATCGGCAAGTCCGGTGCGTAGATGAGAGGTAGTCCGGCTGGAGCGCTGAAGGTGTTTTTGGTGAGAGGCGCTCCGGCCGGACCGCCTCTCACCAATCACCTTTCACTGTCTTCCCTTACTCCGTCAGCAGCTTAAAGGCATGGGTCCACTGATTATTCAGGAACCCTGGAATACACCAGAGCATACAAAGTGGTTCGATGGCCCGCGCCGAAATGATGCTTCCGCAATCGAAAGGTTCCCATCCGAATTGCTTAATAACCTCGGCGACCGTCATCTTCGCTTCCGCGTTGTTCCCGCAAAAGAACATGGTCGGTACCCCTTGTTTGTATTGCGGATTGATCATTCGTGCCGCCCCGACGCTGTTGAAGGCCTTTATGACATGGGCGCGGGGTATCTTGACCTGAATCTTTTCGGCCTGCGATTCGTTCGGGCCGGTGGTGTACTGCAGGACGCCGTTGACGGGCGGCGCGTCCGCCAACGGATTCGTAGCATCGATCACCGGCTTACCATTGAAGTTCTCGAGACCAGCCAACTCGATCACGTTTTCCACTACCCGGCCGAGCGATGCTAGTACTATCAGTTCCCCGAACTTTGCAGTTTCTTCGAAGGTCCCGCTTGTTGCCCCGGGTGTATCTCGAACCCATTGCTGGACCTCCGGCTTTTTCGGATCGCGGGTACCGAGCATGACCTGGTGGCCATGCTTGAGAAACCCAGCGCCAAGTACTTGCCCTACAGTCCCAGATCCTAAGACTCCGACTTTCATTTGCTCATACTCCTCGCGATCGTCGGAACGCGCAAAGAGCAGTAGACGTGCCGAGACAGGAATGAGTTCTGTTTAATTCCCGTCAATGAATGTCGGTTCGCGGTTCATTCACGCCAGGGGAAACATTATTCTCGCACGTCCAGAACCAGTGAATATGGTTCCCTTCATCACCCAATTTCGAGATCGCACCGAAGCGGGCAAGTTATTAGCCAGCAAGCTTTCGGGGTACGCCAATCGTAAGGATGTGTTAGTTCTGGCGCTGCCGCGGGGCGGAGTGCCAGTCGCGTTAGAGGTGGCTAAAGAACTGAACGCTCCGCTGGATATCTTCGTTGTACGTAAGCTGGGCGTGCCAGGTCACGAAGAATTAGCGATGGGGGCGATTGCACCTGGCGGTGTATGCGTGCTCGATTCCGGAATAGTGCAACGGTCGCATGTTTCGACTTCCCATATTGAGACAATCATCGCCAAGGAACGAGCCGAATTGGAGCGACGGGAGAAAGCCTACCGAGGCGACGCACCAACAGCTGATGTACTCGGCAAGACAATCATCTTGGTTGATGACGGGCTGGCTACTGGTTCGACGATGCGCGCGGCGGTTGCGGCGATCAAACGTGGACAGCCGGCAAAGATTGTAATCGCGGTGCCTACTGCCCCTCCTTCGTCCGTCAACGAATTGCGAGCCGAAGTGGACGACGTTGTAGCATACATTACGCCGCGGCTGTTCTTTGGGGTGGGAGAATGGTACAAGAAGTTTAATCAGGTCTCCGATGACGAAGTACGCGCGCTCCTGCAAGAATCAAAGCGCCGGCAGACCGCTAAGCAGTGAGCAGTAAGCGGGGCGCCGGATGCCAGGAGTCAGACACGCCATCTACGCCGAAGGCGTTGGAGGACTCAGCCCGGGGTGGAGGCTTTGCGCAACCCCGGGGTAGCCCCAAAAAAGCGCGTCCGCTCTGAAAGAGCGTAAGACCATCTGGCAGTCTTGGTCACGTCGTTCATTCATCCGATAATATTCGAGGCCGTGGTCAAGCTCCGAGATTTTACATTCGGTGATGACGGCCGTTGGGTAGAAGATTTCTTGCGCTCTTTCAGAGCGGACGCGCATTTTGGGGATACCCCGGGGTTGCGCAAAGCCTCCACCCCGGGCTGAGTCCTTTAACGCCTTCCGACTTCGCCAACCATTAGCTATGGTTCGAACGTCACAGAAGGGCTTCGTCGGACAGGTCGGCGTTTCCGGTCCCGGCGTCCGGCTCCCCGCTTAGTGCTTACTGCTCCCCGTTTACCGTCTTCCCGATCACTGGTGGCTCTGAACAGGACACACTAACATATCAGGCGATGGGCGCTCCTCCCGATGTTGGTGATCGCAATCCAACAATTGCCTCGCTGGTAGGGCACCATTCTGTTCGGATAAGAAACGTGCTGATGGGTGCGTCAACCATCGGGCAAATGCTTACATTTGGCTCTTAGCTGGTAAATTCCGATCATGATTCAGAACTTATGGAGCGAAACCGCTGCGAGAGGTTATATCGCCCGCTATGACGATGAGGATGTCGCACTCCGAGTCTACACATCTCATTTACTCGGTCGCGAACCGCGGCTGGTCCTGCATGGCGGAGGCAACACTTCGGTTAAGACGTTCGCCGCGGATCTTTTTGGGAACGAAACAGCGGTTTTGCGCGTAAAAGGGAGCGGTTGGGATCTAGCTGCAATCGAGCCGGGCGGCTTACCGGCAGTCCGCCTGGAACCGCTTTTGCGATTGGAGTCACTGGAACGGCTCTCCGATGAAGCCATGGTTAATTACTTGCGCGGCAATCTGATGGACTCGGCTGCACCGACGCCATCGGTTGAAACGCTCCTGCACGCCTTTCTGCCCCACAAGTTTATAGACCACTCCCACGCGCTCGACGTGTTGGCCTTGGTTGATCAGGAGAACGGAGACAACTTAGTGCGAGAGGTATTCGCAAGCCGGGTAGGTTATGTACCCTATATCATGCCGGGGTTCTCTCTGGCCAAAGGCGCAGCTAGCGAGTATCGCCGCAGTTCCGAGGTTGAAGGTCTCGTGCTAATCAAACATGGCTTGTTCACTTTCGGCGATACCGCCAAAGAGTCGTATGAGCGCACAATCGAACTCAGTAATTTGGCAGCTGATTTTGTACAAAGAAATCGCCGAACCACCGTATTCGTTTCTGGTTCCTGGCCTGAAAGAGAGATCGCTCACGTGGGAGACACTGCGCCCATTCTACGAGGATGCCTCGCGAACGCACTCGAGAAGAGTGGCGTGATGCGCTGGATTCTGGACTTCCGTTCTTCTGATCAGATCCTGAACTTCGTAAACGGCCAAGGTCTGAGCGATTATGCCAATCGGGGGACAATCACGCCGGATCACCTGATCCGGACAAAGAGTAATCCACTGATCTTGACGCGGCCTGAGGCGAGGGCTTTGGACGAGTTTCGAGCCGAGACGGCCCGCGCTGTCGGGAATTACATCAAGACATATCAGGACTACTTCCAACGTAACAATTCCCAAGCCGGCGAACCGAAGTCACCGTTAGATCCGCTTCCACGGATTGCCCTTCTGCCTGGTCTCGGCCTGTTTGGAATCGGAAAGTCCGCTAAAGAAGCTGCCATCGTGGCGGATATCGCTGAGACCTGGGTCGATACCATCACGGCAGCAGAGGGAATTGGACGGTTCCGTTCCTTGAACGAGAGCGAACAGTTTGAAATGGAGTACTGGTCGCTCGAACAAGCGAAATTGAAAGGACTCTCGGAGCCTCGCCTTGCCCGGCAAGTCGTTTTGATCACTGGCGGCGCCGGGGTAATCGGCTGCGCTATCGCTAAAGCATTTGCCGGGGAGGGGGCTGAGGTTGCGATTGCCGATCTGGATGGGGAGAAAGCCGCGGAAGTTGCCCGAACGCTCAAACCTACCGCATTCGGCGGAGCCTGTGACGTAACGAATGCGGAGTCGGTGAGAAAGCTATTTGATCAGGTGTGCGAACGTTTTGGGGGCGTTGACGTCGCGGTCTCCAACGCTGGGGCCGCATGGTCCGGACCCATTGCTACTATTTCCGACGAGTTGTTGCGCAAGAGCTTTGAGTTAAACTTTTTTGCGCATCAGCTGGTTGCGCAGAATGCGGTGAGGGTCATGCGATCACAAAAGACCGGTGGCGCTATCCTTTTCAACGCCTCCAAACAGGCGATCAACCCTGGTCCGGACTTTGGTGCATACGGCATCCCGAAAGCTGCCATTCTATCTTTAGTGCGGCAGTACGCGTTGGAGCATGGCCGCGACAAAATCCGGGTGAATGCCGTTAACGCGGATCGAATTCGAAGTGGCTTACTAACGGATGACATGATCCGGTCACGCGCCCGGTCGCGTGGACTGACCGAAAAGGATTATATGTCTGGTAATCTTCTCGGCTGTGAAGTGACTGCCGACGACGTAGCGCAAGCGTTTGTCCATCACGCATTAGCTCAGAAGACGACGGGTGACATTACGACCGTCGACGGCGGAAATGTCGCGGCATTTCTGAGGTGAAAGTCAGTGATCAGTAAGCGGGGAGCCGGCTCCCCGCTTAGTGCTTAGTGATTGGGCTGCTGCGGCAGGGCGAGTCGCTTTTCGGCTACGCACCCCGTCTGCGCGCCAACATAAGCCGATATCTGATACTTTGCCCCGGAGGTGCACTAGTTAGTTACCGTCAGATTCAGGTGATTCAGTTTCACGATTATCATTTCGCTGAGGCGAAACGTTCACGCGGCCGACGAAAAGAAGTCTAATATGGCGTCCGCGGTTTGGCCGGGTGTTTCTTCGCAAAGGAAGTGGCCGCTTGGAACACCGGGTCCCTGGACGTCGGAAGCCCCATTCCTGCCAAGTTTTGATAGGCTCGGTCTTCGCTACCTTCCACATCCTCACTGTTGGGCGTTAGTCTTGCGTTAGTCTCGCCCCAAGCGCACATCGCGAGCATAACTGGTCGAAGTGACTCTCCCAGCGGGGTAAGTATGTATTCTACCTTGGGCGGAACCTGACGGTAGATCTTTCGCCGAATGATCTTATCAGCTTCAAGTTCGCGCAACTGCTGAGTGAGCATCTTTCCGCTTGCTTGCGGGATTAGACGTCCAAGTTCGCCCGACCGACGCGGAGCCTCAGACAAATAATGGAGGATAATCGGTTTCCACTTGCCACCTATTACCTCTAGTGTACGCGTGATGGGGCATTCCTTGTACTTCATAATCAGTAAATAGCACCTTTTGGTAGGTATAGCACAATATGGTGGGTACTTGCAACCTGGCTCCGTATGGACAGAATTCCAGAATGGCTAATATTCTCATTGTTCACGCTCACCACGAACCAAAGAGTTTTACCAGCGCACTCGCGAGGACGGCCGCCGAGACATGGACGGAGCAAGGGCACAAAGTCGATTTTTCTGATTTATACGCGATGAAGTTCGATCCGGTCTCAGATCGAAGGAATTTCACAACGGTCAGAGATCCCAATTTTTTTAAGCAACAGCAAGAGGAGTTATACGCCGCCGAGCATGTAGGTTTCGCGCCGGAAATCGAAGTGGAGATGCAAAAACTGGAACGTTGCGATCTCCTGGTTTTTTCCTTTCCACTGTGGTGGTTTGGGCTACCCGCAATTCTGAAAGGATGGGTAGACCGAGTTTTTGCGTATGGACGCATCTACGCTCGTGGACGCTGGTACGACCAGGGATTGGGACGAGGGAAACGCGCGATGGTGCTCATTACAACGGGCGGTGCGAAATCTTTGTACGACCGCAAGGGCCTCCACCCTAAGCTGGATACAATCCTCACCCCGATTCACCATGGCATCTTTTGGTTCAACGGATTTTCTCCACTCCAACCATTCGTCGCCTGGGCTGCCGCGCATGGAAGTGACGCAGATCGCCAGGGGGTGCTCGATCAATGGCAAAACCGATTAAAAGGTCTCTTCCACGAACGAACAATTCAATTGCCACGTCTTGCCGACTTCGATGAGGACACCTTTCGGGACCGAGTGCCACGCTACATGGTGACGTTGACCAGACGTCGATCGTCGGAGGATGGATCGCAGTCCCTCGGTTACGTCACAACCGAGCAACTGGACCGTCTTCATGAAGACGGCGTTCTCTTGAGCTACGATCTCGCCGAACTGAGTTCGCCCAATTGGCACGGCTCGCTCGTTTTTCGGAGAGGAGTGAATCAGTGGTGCTCGCTATCTGCGCGGAGCTATTTCCATGTTCCAACTTTAGTCTCGAAATCGTTCCAGTAGCGACCTGAAAGGGCGCCAGAATAGATACCTCCATTGGATTTCGGGCTGCGGCATCGGATCCTACTGCTCTTTCAGGGCATACCGCGTTAATACGAAACCCGGGGTTAAAACCCGGTTAAAACCCCGGGCTGAGTCCTTGTGTGTTTCGAGTCTGGGTAACACATTTGTGTCACTATTGAGGTGACACTTTGTGTCATAATTTGGGTGACACTTGTGAGCAGAGAGAGCGCACTTTGGTGGGCAGGCGGAAATTCCCAAGAACAACGCTTAGACTGCTTTGTGCGGTGCTCAGGATGGAGCGTGCAACGTTTTGCGGTTCATTGGAGGGAGCGAGGAACGAGCGAACGAAGATCGAACGCAAAATGTGGTTAACTCCTGGCGCGAAGCGGCTCCAGATCAAGCTCGAAACGGAATAAATGGAGGGGACCTGCCGCAGGCAGGGAGGAGGCCGTTTATGCCGGATTTGAGCTTGATCTGGAGTGGCGCCGCGCCCGCCAGTGATAGCGTACCAAGAGCCTCCAAGCCCAGAAGCAGAACTCCAGGCTCTGTTACCTTTTCTCTGACACACCCCGAGGCTTTTTTACCTTCCAAGTGTCACCCAATTAGTGACACAAAAGTGTCACCCAAATATGAAACCGGACCTCCTCTTCCCCCTTCGGGGGACTGGTCAAGGGCTTCCTTATGTTGCCGGCGCCCCGATCTACCCCATGGCACGCGCAATGCTCTCCTCACAAGGTCACTTATCAGCAATGATTTTTGATTCCTACCATCGCTTCGCGCCGCAAGATTTTATCTTCAAGATCGCCCGTTCTCGCGCGGAGCTCGACGGTTACTGGGCGCTGCGCCGCCAGATTTTTTGCACGGAGCAGGGGATCTTTCATCAAACGGATACGGATGCGATCGATGAAGGTGCAATTCCGATCGTCTGTGAATCACTGATTGCAGGCATAGAGGATTCGGTGGTGGGAGTGGTGCGCATTGATGAGCGTGAACCGGGGGTTTGGTACGGCAGCAGGTTGGGTGTGGCCGTCGATTTTCGTAGCATCAAGAAATTGAGCCCCGGTGTATCGGTACGAAACCGTCAACCAATCTACCGCGGTCTCGGTGCGCTTGGTGCGGGACTCATTTATAAGGCCGTCTCTACGGCTCATGCGCTGGGATGCCGCGAGTTTCTCGCGACCGTCCAGTGCCAGAACGCTCGTTTCTTTCAGCGTCTCCATTGGGAGCCGCTCGGGGAGCTCGAACTGTTCGGTCTCACCCACGTTAAGATGCGCGCGGACCTGAATTATTATCGGCCCGCGACTTTTGTTTTCTAGCGAGCATGGACGACGAGCATGCGACGCTAACGCGTCTGCTTTCGGTTCTCGAGACAAACCCAGCGGTAGCGGCCAAAGCAACAATCCAAGGAAGCTATGCGCCGGCACGGGCCCTAGCCGGTGATGTTCGGATCGGAGACGATTGCGCCGCGATCCCCGATGGCGAAAGCTTTCTTCTTTTCGCCGCGGAAGGCATGTTAGAATCGTTCGTATCGGATGATCCTTGGTTTGCCGGTTACTCGGCAGTGATGGTGAATCTAAGTGACATCGCGGCGATGGGTGGGCGCTACCTCGCGGTGGTTGACGTGATATGGACTCCGGACCTCGACTACTCCTCGGCGATTTGGGCCGGTATGACCGCAGCCTCTCAGGCCTACGCAGTGCCGATCGTCGGAGGACATACTACGGTCACAGGAATCGGTGGTGCCTTTTTGGCGGCAGCGGTGCTTGGGAGAGCGCAAAAGCTCATCACCAGTTTCGACGCCGTTCCTAATGATGACCTGCTTATGGCCGTAGACCTGCGGGGAAGCTATCGCGGAAGCAAACCGTTCTGGAATGCGAGTCTTGGCGCTCCAGTGCAACGACTTCGGGACGATTTACAACTGCTACCATCGCTGGCTGAGCGGGGTTGGTGCCGGGCAGGCAAGGATATCAGCAACGGTGGCGTCGTGGGCACTTTGGGCATGTTGCTCGAATGCTCACGGGTTGGCGCCGAGCTTTGGCTTGACCAACTTCCGCGTCCCAACGGAGCAGATCTTGGTCGCTGGCTCGTTTCGTTTCCGAGCTTTGGTTACATACTCAGCGTCTCACCGGGCCATACGGCGCGGGTAATTGCGCTGTTCAATGAGCGCGGGATTGATTGCGCGCCGGTTGGACGTATCACCGAGACGCCATCCTTGGTCCTTTCCTACGGTTCAGCCCGCCAGAGTTTTCGGCCAAAGATCTAGCCTTTGGCGGCAGGGTGATGCCGTCGTGCCAAACCCCTTTAATCAGCACTTCCTTCGGGCAAAAGCTCGTGCCGGTGAGGTTGGCGTTGAGTTTCTCTACCACCAAATCGAGTGCCGCTGCACCAACCGCGGATAGATTCCCATCGATGCCTGCTGCCGCGCCCATTTCGTCGGATGTACGGTAAAGGTACGCGACCCCGACATCGCCCGGAACAGCGAGTCCGCGTTTTTCCAGAAAGCGTCGCACCGGGACTTTGTAGACGAGCAGCGAATCAGGCTGATTGATTGAGAGCCAGGCGTAGAACTCCCCCGCACAGTCTGCATCGGCCGGGATGAACGGTTCGCAACGATCGCGTTTGGGCAATCGCAACTGCCAATCGAGAAAGGCGCCGGACCAGAGATTGTTTGAGATCTGGTTGTTGAGCTCCGGTACGACCAGGCCGGGGCGTCGATAACCTAGCCGCCGCATTTGATCCAGTGCGAGCTGAACGTTGTAGAAACCGTGGAAATTGGCGCGATCGACCGGGCTGGAACGGAAGTAAGCGCTCAGGCCGGCCACGGCGAAACCGTCGGTGTGAAATGGCAGGTGCTCGTTTTCCTCGCGCGAAAATCCCAGCAACACGCCGCGAATCCCGCGCGCGCGAAGCGTTGACGCAAGCCGAGCGGGATCGCTGCGGTACTCGCCAAAGGGAAAAATTTCCACTCGAAACCCCAAAGCTGTGGCCCGCGCGACGATCCCTTCAAACTCCCATCTGCAGACATCTTTCGAGCGCCAGCTCTCACGACCTCCGTAGTTGGTCACCAGTGCGATAACGTCTACCTCGCCGGCGCCCCCTCGACGGCGGCGGTTCGCCATTAATGCGCTGACTAATGGATTTGGTCTGTAGCCTACTTTCTCGGCAATCTCTTCCACCCGCCTCCGGGTCTCGGCTCCAATTCGGGGGTCGCCCCGCAAGGCACGTGAAATAGTTGAGGATGCAACGCCCAGCTGCTGGGCGATTTCCGCCATCCGGGTTGTCCGAATTTGGTGCACGAGAATGCTTTTGACCAGCGGGCTTGGAACAAACCGCTGCCGGAATGTCCTGTCGTTAGGCCATGCAACAATGTGCGCAGAAAGCGTGCCGCAGTTGCGCAACGATATGCGCAAGAAATCAGGGCCGCGAAGCTGGCAACGGTTCGCCCGATGCTAAGGACAAGCGCTCATAGCCGGAGCCCGGTGCTCCATCCAACCCCAAACGCCAAAACCAGAGCAACCTATGCCAACCGTCGAAAGAAAATTGAATCAAAAGGGCGATTTCCTCGTGGATTACGAGGAGAAGGTCTTTCCTGACATCAAAGCTGATCCGGGCGAAAAAGCGCTCGTTACCTTTCATACCATCGCTTTTGAAGGCTCCATCTCTATTGTTAATACGCTGACTGCCACCCGGCTGCAGCGAAAGGGATACGAAACATCGATCCTGCTTTATGGGCCTGGCGTTACGATGGGCTTCCAACGCGGCTTTCCGACTCTGGGAGATGAGGCTTTTCCCGGTCATCTTTTTGTGAATCAGCGCCTGGAGAAATTCATGGAAGAAGGCGGGAAAGTTTACGGGTGCCGATTTTCCACGCAGGCGCTATACGGCCAGACCGAGAAAGCCTTTATTCCTGGCATTCGTCCAATCGCTCCAACCGATGTTTTGGACATCATCCTAATGCACAAGAAGGCGGGCGCCGTGATAATCGATTCCTGGACCGTTTAGACCTATGAAGCGGATCAAGGCAGCAGCAGTCCAGATTGCTCCTGATCTTTCGAGCGGCGGTGGCACAGTCGATCGCGTGTGCGACGCGATTCGACGCGCAGCCGCGCAAGGGGTAGAGCTTGCCGTTTTTCCGGAGACGTTCGTTCCTTATTACCCTTATTTTTCGTTTGTCTTGCCGCCGGTTGCCGCCGGCAAAGAACACCTCCGTCTCTACGAAAACGCGGTCGAAGTGCCCGGTCCAGTCACGCAGCAGTTTGGTGAAATGGCGAAGCAGTTCCAGATGGTGCTTGTCATCGGCGTGAACGAACGAGATGGCGGCAGCCTTTACAACACCCAACTTGTCTTTGATGCAGATGGCTCGCTCGTTTTGAAGCGCCGCAAGATTACACCAAGTTACCATGAACGAATGATCTGGGGTCAGGGCGACGGGAGCGGCTTTCAAACCGTGAAAACCGCTGTCGGACGTTTGGGAGCGCTGGCCTGTTGGGAGCACTATAATCCACTCGCTCGCTTCGCGCTCATGGAAGGGCGCGAAGAATTGCACTGCGCGCAGTTTCCGGGATCGATGGTCGGTCAGATCTTTGCGGACCAAATCGAAGTCACGATCCGCCACCACGCTTTAGAGGCTGGCTGTTTCGTTATCAACTCGACTGGCTGGCTCACCGAGGACCAAATCGAATCTATAACCCCGGACGCGAAGTTGCAGCGCTCTTTGCGGGGCGGTTGTTACACGGCGATCATTTCACCGGAGGGCGTCCCGCTCTGCGAGCCGATTACGGAAGGCGTAGGCATGGCCATTGCCGAACTCGATCCTTCTTTGGTTACCAAGCGGAAGCGGATGCTCGATTCTGTCGGTCACTATTCGCGGCCCGACATATTCTCACTGATCATCGATCGAGAGGCGCGCGTGCAGGTGCGACCGAAGGGAGGCTCCAGCCCTGAGGAAGAGGCGAATGATAACCCCGAAAAATGCTATGACGACGATGGTCGATTTCCAAACAGCCCTTCTCACCAAGAAGCAGTTTCTGCTCTCTGAACTCCAGACACGCGGACTGCGGTTACTCGATCCAAGAGCCGGCGCTTCCAGTCGAGTCGGGGGTGCTGGTCCGACCGATCATAAGGCGGTGACCGTACTCGGCACTACGATCATGGTGCCCGTGCATACCCGTGGCGCAACGCGGTCGTCTTACTTAGCCACGCCACCGGATAGCCGTGGAGTATCGGTCTTGCGCGAGAGCGATCGCGATGTGTGCGAGATATCGTTTCCAGCGCAACCGAAATTTTACGCGCTCAGCACAAAAGACGGCATCCCGTACTGGAAAATCGCGCAACTTCATTCGCGCGACACGCTCGCCACAACCGTGCTGCAAACCTGCATTCGCTACGGAAATAGCGCGACCAAATGCCAGTTCTGCGCTATCGGCGAATCACTCAAAGCCGAACGAACAATTGCAAAAAAGACGCCGGAACAGCTGGCCGAAGTAGCTCTTGCAGCGCAGCGACTGGACGGGATTCGCAACGTCGTGATGACCACCGGGACGCCACCGAGCGATGATCGGGGCGCACGCGTACTGGCGGAGAGCGCATCGGCGATCAAGTCTGCCACCGGCCTGCCGATCCAGGGACAATGCGAACCGCCAGCTGATTTCGTCTGGTTTCATCGCTTGCGGGAAGCCGGCGTCGACTCGCTGGGTATGCATCTCGAAGCATGGGATGAGCGGGTGCGCCGGCGTATTATGCCTGGCAAGGCCGAAGTCCCAGTCGCGTTTTACCTGCGAGCTTTTGCTGCCGCCGTAGAGGTTTTCGGACGAGGACAGGTCAGCACCTATCTGCTTGCCGGGCTTGGTGACACCTCGGAGGGTTTACTCGAAGCTTCGCGCCAGCTCATTGCCTTGGGCGTTTATCCATTTGTGGTGCCGTTTGTCCCGGTTGGCGGCACACCGCTCGCGGATCAGGATCCGCCATCAGCCGGATTTATGCGCTCAGTCCTGCAGCCAATTGGCAAGTTGCTTACCGAAGCCGGTATGACTTCGGATATGGCAAAAGCTGGCTGCACGAAATGCGCTGCTTGCTCGACCCTCGCCAGCTTCGAAAAGTGTTGACCACGTGACGCTAAACTAGCGCGACAGCCATGCCCGCGATCCTCTTCACCATTCAGCTTCCGGACGGCGCGATTAAAGAGTGCTACTCGCCCTCCACTGTCGTGCGTCGCTATTTTGTGGAGGGCGAAGAAATGTCGGTCAGTGAGTTTCTCATTCGCAGCCGCCAAGCCCTGGCCGAAGCGTCGGAGCGGGTGCGCGCCAAGTTCGGCTTCTCCTGCAGCTCGGCGTCTGAACAGCTCGCTGAGATCGAGCAATGGACCAATTCGCAACCCGAGGACTCGATCGTACGGATTGTCACCATTTGACCGGTGAGCGCCCAGACGCTGCCAACTTCAAACGACTCGAAGACCAGCAACAATATGCATGATCAATCAGTCACGAACGGGACGCACAACCAGCAAACCAGGATGCATTACCCCGTCATAATCGTTGGCGGCGGGCAGGCTGGCCTCTCGATCAGCTACTGCCTGAAAGAACGGGGCATCGACCACGCCATCTTTGAAAAACACCGTCTCGGGGAATCCTGGCGTTCGCAGCGTTGGGATTCGTTTTGCTTAGTGACGCCCAATTGGCAGTGCAAACTCCCGGGCTTCGATTATCTGGGGAAAGATCCCCACGGTTTCATGAGCCGGGAGCAAATCGTGCAATACCTGGAAGCGTACGCACGTTCATTTGATCCGCCCTTGAAAGAAGGTGTGACCGTGTCACGCCTGCGCAAGCACGAATCTGGCGTTTTCGAATTAAGCACGAACATCGGGGATTACCTCGCCGATCAGGTGGTTATTGCCACCGGTGGATACCACATCGCCACCGTCCCCCGGCTGGCGGAACGTTTTCCGGCGGGCATGGAGCAATTACATTCCTCGAGCTACAAGAACCCCGACTCGCTGCCTTCCGGAGATGTGCTCGTCGTTGGGTCCGGACAATCCGGATGTCAGATCGCAGAGGACCTCCATCTCGCTGGCCGTAGGGTGCATTTATGCGTGGGAGGTGCACCCCGGACAGCGCGGCGCTACCGCGGCAAGGACGTTGTCGATTGGCTGCATGAAATGGGCTACTACAACATGCCTGTTCACGAGCATCCGTTGAAGGAGCGCGTCCGGGCAAAGGCGAACCACTATGTAACGGGACGCGACGGCGGACGCGACATCGACCTGCGAAAATTTGCTCTGGAGGGTATGCGACTCTACGGGCGTTTAAAAGCTGTGAACGATCGCTTCTTAAGGTTCGCTGATGATCTGAAGCAGAATCTTGATCAAGCGGATGCCGTTGCCGAAAGCATCAAGACGACGATCGACAAGTACATCGAAGCGAATCAGATCAATGCGCCGACCGAGAAGCGCTACCAGCCGGTCTGGGAACCGGATAACCGATGTCTTGAACTGGATTACATCGAGGCGAACATCAGAGCGATCATCTGGTGTATGGGCTTCCGGACAGACTACAACTGGATTGAAATACCGATCTTCGACGGAAAGGGATATCCCAGCCACCAGCGTGGCGTTACTACGGTTGCGGGCATTTATTTTGTTGGACTGCCATGGCAGTACACTTGGGGTTCCGGTCGTTTTTCTGGAGTGGCTCAGGATGCCAGATTCTTGGCGGACTGTCTTGAGGCGCGGCACGGTGCGTCACAGAAGGATGTCGCACCCGTACTCAACGAGCTTGCTCTTGGCTCCTAGCCTCGCCTTCTGAGTTACGACTCCTAGATTTTGGCATAATCCCGGGGTTGAAACCGGGTTGAAACCCCCGGGTGGGGAGGGATCGCAGCCTGTCCGACATAGCTTTTGATGCATCGCGCTTAACGACCGCGCGCTTCTGCGACGTCGGATCCTCGCGATCCACGGCATACGAGGATCCGACGTCGCGCTCAAACATTCTGCATCAGGCATCCAAAAGGCTATGTCGGACAGGCTGTGCGCCATCCCCGCCCGGCCTTTCCATAACTTGGACAGCGCTCGATGAGGAGTTAGAAGCGTTGTTTATCCACACCTATAAGGTTCTAAGCAATGGGTGCCTAGAACCTTATAGATTTAGACCGATTTCGTTTTTTAGACTGGCACTTTCTCTCCCAGTGCACTAATCCGGATTCTCTTATTACTGGTTATCGCTCCGGACCATAAGTACTCTTTCCGTATGGCTATCCGTCTAAAGGATGTAGCGCAGCATCTTCGCCTATCGGTTTCGACGGTTAGCGCCGCACTGCAACACCGAGAGGATATTAGCGAGGCTATCCGCCTTCGCGTGATCGAAGCGGTAGAGCAACTGGGATATCATCCCAACTCGCTCGCTCGCGGTTTGATCACCCGAAAGACCTATGTTCTCGGTGTTATAGTCCCGGATCTATCGCGCTCTTTTTTTGCAGAAGTCCTCAAGGGTATCGACTCAATCACCAGCCCCGCGGGTTATAATTTGTTGGTGTGTAACACCGAAGAAAATGCGAAGCGCGAGGAAGATATGTTGAAGATGCTACTATCAAACCAGGTGGATGGCGTCCTGATGGCTTCAGCTCATCCTCCCAATGATTCCGTCTGGCAATCGCGACTTGCCCAGCTAACTATACCATTGGTGTTAATCGACCGCCGGCTGCCGTCGATGACTTTCGTAGGTGTTGACGATGAGGCTATCGGTTTCGAAGCGACCCAGCACCTGTTCGGGCAAGGCTATCGTCGGATCGCTCATATCGCCGGCCCCAAAACTATCAGTACCGCGGTCGGCCGACTAAAAGGATATCTCAGAGCATTAAAATCGGCCGGATTGAAAGTTAAGGAAGACTTCGTAATTGAATCAAACTACCACGAGGAATCGGGCGGATACAACGCGATGCATCAACTTCTGCGGCTTGTGCCTCGACCTGATGCCGTGTTTGCGGCCAGCGATCCAATCGCTATTGGTGCTCTCCAGGCTGCTCTTGAAGCTGGCTTGCGGCTTCCCCGAGACATCGGACTGATCGGTGTGGGGAATCATCGCTATGGACCTTATTTGAGAGTTCCGCTGAGCACGGTCGATCAGCAACGAACCAAAATCGGTCATTCTGCGGCAAATCTGATTCTCGAACTCATGGACGAAGAGCGCTTCCGAGCAAGATCGATACTCGTGGAACCAAAACTTGTCATCCGGGATTCCTCAAGTCGCGGCGGGCGCTCCCGTGCTGGTATGGCAGCTCGCTCCGCCAGAGCGGCCTCGAGAGAAATTCACGCAGTCCGAAAGGCGTGAATTTGGAATCTGCAAAGCTTCGACGTCACCGTTTGTCGGCGTAAATATAATCCGGTCAGGATCCCCGGCTCGGCGCTCGCTGCGTTCGCAAGCTGTGGGTTCATCTCCCGGCCGCTACATCATTGTACTTCCGGCGCCTTTCTCCAATACTGTCAGGATGATCCTTCCAGAAAATTCCCGTCGTCAATTCTTTCGCAAAGGACTCGCCTGGGCCGGAGCGAGCATCGCTGGTGGTGGGTTCGTGTCGAACATCTGGGCTCATGGACCAGCTCCGACTGACCCGAAAAGCCCGGATGAAGCCCTCGCCGAGCTCGTGGCCGGCAATCAACGATATGTGAGTGGTCGGAATCTCCATCACGACTACGGTCCGGAAAGAGCTGCCCTTGTGTTAAGTCAGCATCCTTTTGCGATCATTCTCGGATGCGCAGACTCGAGGGTTTCACCGGAACTCGCTTTCGATCAAAGCCGCGGGCGGCTCTTCGTGGTGCGACTCGCCGGTAATTTTGTCGATGAGAATGGACTCGCAAGCATTGAATACGGGGCCAGCGTGTTGGGTGCGTCGCTTCTGTTGGTGCTTGGTCATACGGAGTGCGGTGCACTAAAGGCTGCTGTTGATGTTGTTACCAAAGGAACTCGCTTGCCAGGCCATTTACCCAAGCTGATCGGGCATCTGACTCCATCCGTGGAGAAGGTGAAGAATAATGGGGGATCACTAGTGAATAACGCGATTCGCGAGAACGTGGCGCTAAACGTCGATGCCTTACGGAATTCGAAACCGATCCTCGCCGATCTCGCGCAGCAGAGGAAGTTGAAGGTGGTCGGAGGGTTGTACGACCTAGCCAGTGGGAAGGTAGAGATGCTTGGGTGAAGGATTCAGGAGAAAGGAAAGCGCGGATCGTCCCAACCGTACCACCAACTGGTAACCGCTAACCGCCAACACTCATCCCGTCGGGCAGATAAGGGAGAGTTTGCGGGTAGCCGAGTCTATCGGTTGTGGGGGGATTGGCTCTGAGCCTTGAAGGTTTCAGTATCCGGAACGCAGCATTACTTCTGCGCTGCACCGTGTGCGCGGCGGCGAACACCGTCGCCGCGCGGGACCGGTGCGTTGATCACATCACCTGGCCCGATTAACTGCGGGCTCTCATCAAAGCCGAGACTTTTTATGCTCGTTTATTCCATCGCGTGAATGCGCTGGCGATCGCATCTGTCCATGGTTGGTTCCAATGCGGATCGTTTTCGGCGTGACCGACTCCATGTACACAAAGGACTTTTGTCATGTGTTGATTCAGGATCGTGGTCGCAAACCCAGTCTATCTATGCGGCCCCAGGGGTTATTATATTTACGGCGATTTCCACTCCCGTAAATACGTACAAATACGTAGGGCTTTTCACCGGGGGAAAGCGGCTCTATTCGTTCGATACTGGTCAGCCAATATGACGCTCGTCCACGAGCGCATGGGTAATTGGCCGGGCTTTGGTTACACCGATGCGGAGAAGGAAGAGATGAAGGCCCTGGATAAAACTGTGCCGAGCCTTGAGTTTTATACTTGGGTAACTTTGGTTGTGGTGCTCAGTATCACAATCTTCGGCATCATTGTTTATCTCGGTACCGTCGCCCTGATGGCAGTGATCGGTGGTGAAGAGCATATGAAGGATACGCCCGCGACGTTATTCTTTTTTGTCCTGTATTTCGAAGTCGTCGTCTGTCTTTGCTGCGTACTTCCCATCGTCATGGTGCTGTCGTCGGGGATCGTCGGTCGGCTGCGTGGAGTGCCGTTGAACCTACTGCCCGACCGGGCAACCACTGCTCGTCTATTCCGCAAGGTCTGGTTTCAGATCATACGCATGACGCTGGTTCTTGGAACAATCGCGCTTCTCTACTGGCTATTCGTGCCGACCGGATCGAAGCTCGATTTGTTGGTTCGCTTCATTGCACCGATGCTCGCCCCGCTCGTCGCGATCTTGAGCTCGGGCTGGTTTCTGGCTGGCCGGCTTGGGCGCTAAACGGACCCTTTTTGATGCCCAAATTTTGTAGGTTTTTTGCGCGAGCTATCGTTGGTTCGGTCCTGCTGGCAGCGATTTCAGCCTGCTGGCGCAACTAGAAGCTTCCGACGAGCCGAACGTACGGTACGTATATATCGTCGCAATTGATCCAACGACGGGACGCGAAATTTGGCGCGAACGCCCGTTCGACGATTCCGAGTTCCGCTGGGCGGAAATTGTGTCTGCCAAGGGATTGTTCTGGGCAACCCGTGCCGCGCTCAAACCTGACTTTCGCCAGAGTTACGATGGTGACCGCATCGGTAGGAAAGACTGGACCGATTCAGTTCCCACCAGCTGTGTATGCGGAATGGATGCTCGGGGAAAGGCCGAGCGATTCCGCTCTGTACCCCAAGTCGCAACCGCCCTTTCGCGCGCCGTCGTGGTGGACGGCGTGCTCTATGTAAGCGCGCGCGCCGAAATGAAAGAGGGCACCTCTTCCGTCCGCGCTTTCCAGCTCCCTTGATTGGTAGCCGCGACGGTTCAGTTGCATTCAGTGTTCGAAAATTCAGGACGGCAGGCGCAACGAATTGCACAAAATGACCAAACGCAGTCACCACTATCGTTCCTTGGATCCCTGCGTTTTGAATTGCTTTGCCGGAAGAACTTTGGCAGAAGGCTTGGATCCAGAATTTGGGCGTTGCTTACGCCCCATCGTTGAAAACGGCAAATCTATGAGTTCACTAAAAAAATGCGTTCCGGTCTGGTTTGTTCTGCCGGTTCTCCTGGTATTCGGTGCGGTTCGTCCCGGCGTCTGCGCTGCAGCCGACACGCAGCAAATAATGCTGCAAACTACGGGCGCATTGTGTGCGCAGGGATTATATCTTACCTACACGTCGGTCGGTACTTTGGCAGACGGTTATGTCAAAAAGGTCTACAACAAGGACGAGGCGACCCAGTACCTAGGCGCATACGTAGAGATTATTAAGCGGATCAAGGAGCAGCTCAATAAGCTGCAGCAGTCTGGAGCGATCCAGGGAGAAGACGTGGCGTTTATGGCAAAAATCGTCGACACCTACGATCTTCTTGGTGCGGAAGCTAATGCGTTTCAGAGCTATCTTTCAAGTGGGGGACAAGCCAACATTGATGTCTATGACACCAAGCGGAAGGCGGCCTGGAAGAACATCCAGGAAATTCTTGGCATAAACGATTAACCCTTATTCTTCGGCCAACCGTTCTCTTTTTAAGAGAGTTCCAGGTGGGTGCGCTGTATCGCGTGAGCCTCAGATGTGCTCCGATTCAGTTTTCACCTGATGGTCGCTTGGCACGGGAAGCTGCCGGCGCAGTCTTGTTTGGACTCGGACTATCGGGAAACGAAAACAGATGAGGCGAAGACGGCTATTGCGCCGAGTTGGGCTTCGGTCTCCATGGGCATCGCAGCGTAGCCAAATCTGGCAAGTTCGTTCATATACCTGATTAAGAAAGCCGCGATACCCCCGGCTTGTTCGTATTGACGCGCATGGACGAGCTCATGGGCCATGACAGAGCCATCGTGGACGTTGGTTTCGCGGACCAAGATGCCGCGACCCATACTGATCCCGGCCGATTTTTTTATCGAAAGCCCGAATCGCTCGGCCAACTCGGCTATTCTATGGTCCTGAGGATTTGGCATCTCCTCAATTCGCCAGACTCGAATTGCGTTGATGTCTCGGATGTCGAGGATTTCTGCCGCCCGCCTAAACTCCGGACAGAGTGGTTCGCCGTGTTGAAGCGCTTGCTTCTCTAATTCTGTGGCCCAGGCGACAATGAGCGGGAAAAACTTCTGCATCTCCCGTTGGAGCTCACGGCTAACTGGCTTCATGAGGGTGGGGGGCATCGTTCCACCTCAGAGCTCTTAAGGATTCGTCCGAGACACATCACCGTTCATTGAGCTTTGGCGTGTTCCGCTTCTCCGATAGCTTTGTAGTCGTAGGTTGGATAAAACTCGGTGTGATATCCGCCCCAAGCAGTCTTTGCGATCGCAAGATTGACTTCGCGCAAACGGTCGGGCGGCACGCGTAGTGTGATAACCTGGCCGATTCCCATCATCACGTACCAGGAAACCACCTCGATTCCGGCCGGAGGAAACGCCTTGTAGTAACCCTGTTTCCGCAGTTCGGCGTTGATTTCATCAAGCGTCTTTGATTGATCGTGGCGCAGGAAGATGGTGAGCAGAACCGTGTCCTTTGCATTACTGTTTGCCGGCGAATTCGAGACCCCGGGCGATGGAGTCGACTGCTGGGCGCCGACGGCTCCGACTAGAATGAGCGTTCCCGAGAGTACCAGCGTACGCGCGACTTTCTGAAAAACGCAGAAATCAAAATGGGATGGGAGTGACTTCATGATGTGCTTAGGAGGACGAAAGCTGAACATAGGACGTTAAATTGGAAACGAAAATGGTGGGACCATCTGGATCCCGAGTCGCCATGAATCCAGAGTCTGGAATTTAGATTCGCGGCGGTAAGCTGGAATTCCAGACTTACTTCGCGGTATCGTTCAAGATTCGCAACACTTGCGGCGCAAGCGCTTGGGCGTCGCCTACCCAAGTTTTCAAATGAGCCGCGCGTTCTGTCTTAAACTTTTCCTCCGTGTCATACGGTGGCTTGTTGCGCAATACGAACTGCACGGATGCTAGACCGGAAGACGTCCGGAAGTAATGCCAGAGATCGTACTCGACCTGTTTCCCGCTGATGAGCAGAAATTCCACGGTCGAAGAGTCGCCGGATTGCGCGATTTCATCGGTTTCTGCTTGAGGATATTCTTCTTTCACTCGCTTTAGGAGGCCCCGGGTAAACTCAGCCGGACTGCTACCGGCAGGGTCTTGCATCCGAAAGGCAACCATTTTGGCGTAATTATCTGGCGTCTCGCCCGAACGCAGATATTCGCGGAGTTGCGAAGTAGGGCTGCCTGGAGCACTGACGTTATGGGCCATACGATAGATTTCTCCGCCAAACGTCACGCTCGCGGCTCCGGAGTCGCTTGAAGTAGCGCCGCCCGATTTCCCGATCTCCTTAGCTGGAGTTGCGGATGTCGAACCGAGTACCTCCGTTCCGACACCGGTCTGGCCGGCCACCGCCCACAGACCCTGCAACCGTTCGCCTCCGGCTCTGCTATAAACGGCGACCCCAAAGACGCGTCCAGGTATTCCGGACACGGCTACCAGCGTATCGCCCATCTTGATTCCCACGCCGGTGTAGCTGCCGGTCGACAAGTCCCACCGGATGCTATAGGTGTCGCCGCTCGGCGTGATGGTGACGCTTCCGGCCATCCCGTTAACAAATTTGTAGGAACCGTTGAGCGATGCCGGACCGACGAGTTCGTATTCACCAACCTGCTGCGGGGCAGTCGGAAGCAACCACTTCGCCATGAGGGAACCGCCCGAGATTCGATAGACTGCCAGCCCAGAAAGTCCATCTCCATAGCCAACACCAAGCACATCGCCATACTTTATTCCGATGCCTGTGTAGCTCTCTCCACTGGTCAGCGTCCAATTTACCGCAACCGATGGCCCTTGCTCGCGGACGGAAACTTTTCCCGTATAGCTGCCTTTTCCGTCGGGTCGAGACGACTCGATAATGCGATATTCGCCAGATAGCTCCGCCGCCGAAGCCTTGGCTAAGTCGGAAGCTTCGAGCCCCGGGGATACGCTATAGAGAAGCAGAGCGCCAGTCTGCAGTGCCCATCTGCCTGGGAAGATTTTCATTACGGGGATTCAGGAATGGCGCCAGCGTACAGGAAACGGGGTAGGCGATACAAGACGGGAGGAAGTCTAGAAACAGCAAACAGACGAATGCAGCTGAACTTCAGGGCAAGCGGAGAGCCGCGAGCCCGCACCATTCCGTTAGAGTATCGCGATGCGCATGATCAGACTGTACCTCAGCCGCTAACCGCCACCTCCAAACTTGGGAATATTCGACCCTATGCCGGGTCTATTGTTTAGGGTGGGTTCCTTGGACAAGCTGCTCGGCGGTTCGCAAACTGTTTCACAAAATATTATATTGTAAGGGGGATGGCCGTGAAAGGTGCAACGCTTCATCCGCGAGTTTTGCTTAAGGTTCCGACGAAAATCGGAAAGGCGTTACATCACCAATGCCAGATCGATAGGAATCTCTTGAAGTCTCTCGATATTTGAGCGCCGTTCGATAGAACGGCCGAATGAAGCCATAGGAAAGCGGTAAGGCTTGGCTGCACGCCGAGCCTTACCGACATGGTATTAGCTCCGGGGACGGGTCGTCCCAAGTTTTGCTAAGTCAGGAGTCGGCCCGCGAAACTTAGGAACTTACTTTCTTTGCCGCGCCGTAAAGTTCGTCGTCCTCTTTTCCGGTCTTCATGAAGTCGTCCAGCTCTTTTGCGTAGCGCGGATTCATCTTCTGGAGCGCTGCCAGATCGGCTTGCGCCTCAGCCTTACGTCCCATTATCGCATAGAGAACACCGCGATACATGTAGGCTTCAGCCAATTTTGGCTTGAGCTGAATCGCCTTGTTGTAGTGGTCCAGTGATAGTTGGTAGTTTTGCGATCCTTGCTTGCGCAGCACGAACGCCAGATTGTTGTGCGCTTCCGCCAGCCGGGGATTTGCTTTTAGGGCTGCCTCGAATTTGGCCTGAGCCTTCGCGAACTGCTTGGCTTTCATCAGATCGACGCCCTCGTTGTAAGCTTTGATGGCGGGATCCTCCTGCTTGACTTGTGGGAACCCCTGGGCCGCGGGTGGGTTCATCGATCCGCTTCCGGCACCAAACGCTGGAAGAATCGTGAGCGCGGTGATAGCGCAGACGCCCGAAAAGTTTTTTAGAATGAAGGACTTGTTCATAATAGAGAGATTCTGATGGCGAGCACGCCAACCCAAAACTGGCTAATGGCCGCTCGCCAAAGAAGACCATAACCTTCCCTCATTTATTCCCTAAGGCGAAAAGAAATGCCGGGAGGGTGCTGAGCCTCCCGGCACAATTCTGTCTGTAACCCCGGCCACTGAGGATCCCGCAGCCGCGGGACCTCCAACCACCATGATCTATCTTTGGCCGATTTTAGCTCTAGTCATTTTCGGATTGGCGCTGGGCGGCATCCGCATCTCTAGCCAAATCCTTTAACAGCTGAGTAAACTCTCCGGTCTGGCCCATGAAAAGTCCGTCCGCGGTGAGACCGTTGACTGCGCCCATCGCAGCCCCCTTGGTCTTGGTCGAACGTATAATCGAACAGATCGGGAACTTTCGGTTAAGGAATGGGCATGGCTCGGGCATGATCAGGTTGGCCTGTAGAAGCTCATCCGTTGAAGCATGGAGGTCTTTAAAGGTCACGGTTGAGTTGTTGATCGTGTCCATCACTGTAAGCGGAGGCAGGCCTGCCTGTGCGTTACCTGCCTTGTCCACCCAAGTCTGTAAGTGTGCTGTCTCGGTTGGGCCGATACTGAGCACGATTCGCAAAACTTCCGGGTCGGTTACTCTCTGAGCGAGCTCAGGGTAGAGGCTGGTACCGCCTTGCTCAATAAAGGCAAAGTGGAACCCCGCCGTGTAGGCGATCGCAGTGATGAGGGGGACGTTGGTCGAGTCAGCATCAGTTCTGGGAATTGCCGTATGCAGCCCAGTATTCAAACTCGGGACTGCTCGATCTGCATCGTCGTTGAATGAGTCACCCAGATCGGGGTTTCTGTTGTCGGCGCGGTACCGACCCCAAAAACTGGTGTCCACCGTGAGTTGTGTAAGGTTGGTAAGCCGTCCCTTTTTGGTTGAGCCTGTTGCCATACTACCTGCCAACGTGCGGAAATGAGTGCCAACCAGGAGATCGAGGTCCGACGTATTGGCTTTTTTAGATTTTAGGTAAGCAAGCAGGAAGTTCGCGTGGCTGAACTCGTCATCGGTATTGTCCTGAATGTACTGGGGCATATCGCCATCCAGAATCAGAAGACCCGTCGTGTAACCCGGGTTACCGCCAGTGATCTTTGGCTTAGCACCAGTTGCGGGATTGGTAGCTGCGAAATCATCATTTGTGTTTCCTATTGTTCCCGGCTGAAGTCCTCCCAGTTCCCAGTATTGTTCCCAGAGATCGCTCTCGAGGATTTCTGCTGCGCACAGGAACCGAAGAATTGAGGCGTCGCCGTCCGATAATTTGCCACCGCCATCGTCGGTCGCCGCTTTCGCTTTGGCGGCCAACATCGCGGTAGCCGGAATCAACAACGCACCGGTTGCACCTAGACCCTTGAGGAAAGAACGTCGTCCGACGACGCTCTGGTTCGTTTGACCAGAACTTGATTTACCTCCTGAGAGGGACTGTGACTGAGGTGTCACGCCATTTTTTTTAATAAATTTCTTCATAATACTTTCCGTGGTAAGCGCTTGACGTCAGCTGAAGTTGGAGTTGGCTGATTAATTCGCTCAATCGAGATAGACTGGAAGTTTCCAGATTTATTCCCAGAGATCTTGGGATTCAGCGTGGCCTGCTGCGGAGATTTACCCGCAGCTAACAAAGTGTCCGCGGCCAAAAGAAATGCTTTAGTTTCCGGGAATATTTGGGGCGACGAATTGTCACTTCTTTAAATGGGTCAAGAGTTGCCGCGCTTTGAAGAGCTTTTCTTGCCTCATCTGGATGCGGCATATAATCTCGCGCGCTGGATCGTAGAAAGGGATCAAGACGCGCAGGATGTCGTTCAGGAAGCATACGCTCGAGCCTTGAAGAGTTTTTCCGGATTCCGCGGTGTTAATCCTCGGGCTTGGCTCCTAACTATTGTCCGGAACACCGCCTACAATTGGATCCAGAAACACGTAAAAGAAGAGAACCTCATTCCGTTCGATGAAAAGATACACGCTGTACCCGTAACCGAGACCCGTTCCGAATCATCTTACGAAAAGCGAAGACAACAACTTCAGGAAGCATTGAAGAGACTACCGGCAGAATTTCGTGAAGTCTTGATCCTCTTTGAATTCGAGGGGTGGTCCTACAAGGAAATAGCGGCGGCGCTTAGTGTCCCAATCGGGACAGTGATGTCGCGGCTAAGCCGCGCGCGTCGCCGGCTGCAGGAGGCGATTACAGAAGTTCAAGATTTGGAGGCCGAAGATGAACTGTGAAGAGGCAGATCGCTTCCTGGACGCCTATTTGGATGGCGAGCTTGAATTGAGTCAACAACTCGAATTGGAGCAGCATCTGAGCGGATGCCCGGAGTGTGCTACCGCCTTGGAGGAGCGTCGACAATTCCGATCTTTCTTCATCGCGAGCGCGCCCGCGTATAAAGCGCCACCGGAATTACGGACAAAGGTTGAGGCCATAATGCGCCAAGAGCCGGAGCGACCGAGGTCCGACGAGAAACGGTTTGCATTCTGGCGTCAGCCCTGGCTGTATGCCGCGGCGTTGCTGGCAATCGGTTTGCCGATCGCGTGGATGGTCTTTTATGGAAACAGAGAGCGCCGGCTTGCTGCCCAAGCCGTCTCGGACTATACCCGCGCGCTTTTCGTAGATCACTTGTGCGACGTTGTTTCGCCCGATCCGCAAGTTGTGAAACCGTGGCTAACTGCCAAGCTCAATTTTTCGCCACCGGTAGTAGATTTATCCGGATCGGGTTACCAAATGCGGGGAGGGCGCGTGGACATTGTTCAGAATCGTCGAGTAGCGACGCTAGTCTATAAACGTAACAAGGATATAGTCACGCTATTCATGTGGCCGGCAACGCGTCACCGATTTACGGACAGCAACCAGTTCATTAACGGACTAAGTATCTGTACCTGGAATGATTCCAAGCTGAACTACATTGTGGTCTCTACCTTAGGCGAGTCTCAGCTAGATGAATTCGTGCGGTTGTTCCGGGAGAAGAACTCGGAATCCCAGGGGCAGAACTCGGGGTCCAAGGCGCCGGCCTCAGGGGTCCACCCCAGGGAAACAAAAACGGATCCGGCTCAGCCCCTCGGTTGGTAAGATCGCAAACGGCTTAACTCGCCACCTGGCAAAGCCTATGTCGTGACCGTACACGAATCATACTTCCCAAGGTGAATGCGGCCCATCGGACACCTGGATCAAGGAAGGCTTGCGAACCGGCAACGGCCGATCGCCAACCGCTAACCGCTAGCCCTCTCCTGGCCGTAATAGGCGTCCTTCCCATGTTTACGAAAGAAGTGCTTGTCGAGCAAGGTAGACGAAATCGGTGCAACAGAGGGGTTCAGCTGGAGAGCCTTGTACGCCATCTCAGCGACGATTTCTAGCGCCAACGCGTTTTCGACTGCTTTCGCTCCATTCGGTCCCCAAACAAAAGGACCATGTCCGGCCAGCAACACTGCACAAATCTCTTCTGGATTGAGATGCTGAAAACGCTCAATGATCACGTTCCCGGTCTCCCATTCGTAATTTTGCTTTATCTCCGCTTCGGTCATCGGGCGTGTGACCGGTATGTCGCCCCGAAAATAGTCGGCATGCGTGGTACCAAGGCAAGGAATCCCCAGTCCGGCTTGCGCAAATGCCACGGCATTTCGCGAATGGGTATGAACGATGGAACGAACACTACGAAATGCTTGAAAGAGCCGACGGTGAGTTGGCGCATCCGAGGACGGGCGAAGCGTTCCTTCGACTACTTTGCCGTCAAAGTCGACAACGGTAATCGCTGCAACCGTTAGCCGAGCGTAATCGATTCCACTGGGTTTGATCGCGAAAACTCCCTCTTCCTGATCAGCTACGCTGACGTTCCCAAAAGTCAGATCAATCAATTGATATTTCGGCAAGAGCAGGTTCGCTTCGTAACATTCGGCCTTCAGCTCCTGGTAGTGCATGGCATCGGTTAATTTCTGGCCGATAACAGCCCGGTCCGGAACACGTTTTCGCCCGGATAAGGAACTTTATCCGGCAACGGCGTGAATACCTGAGCCATCCCTAGAAGCTTGAAAGCATCGTAGAGAACTGCTCCGCAATGAGCAAACGCGACGGCAGCGTGGTGATGAAAACGGCCAAGCAGGATATGCCGATAGAACCGGCTAAATCCTGGAAGATAAGCGGTCCCGGTGCAGCCAAATGTCTTCGGATCAAGATCCAGAAAGAACCCTTCCATCACATAAGCCTGCAGTTGATCGCCAAAGCCATGTACCTGAACAACGGTAATCGGTGATGCATTGAATTGGCCTTCGATGGTCCCCCGGGTGATGTCAGGAGCATTGTTCGGTTCCATCATCCGCTTCATAATCACTTGGAACTTCATCTCCGGATTCTTCAAAAGCTTGGTTGAAGCGTTGCCGCAATGAAACATGCCGACCATGTCCTTGATCGGATAATCTTTCAGACTCTCATGCAGATCCTTCGGAATGCTGTGATTGATGTCGAGAATGCCCACGGTCTCATTCGAGGCGTACTGTCCTAGCAGCTCGGCGACCAAGGAATAGCAATCGTTCTCGCAAGCGATAGGAAATCCGCCTTGAGCCATCCGGCCGTTAATGAAGCATGGCACATGGCGGAGGCTAAGTTCCTGCTCAGACCAACATTGTGTCGCTGCTCCGGACAGCTTCAGTTGATCGCGGAAGTTTCGGATGGCCTTTTCATAGATCGACAGGCGAGAGCCGAACTCCGCATCCGGAATGCTCGGCACTTCCCGCTTCATATCGGTCTGGATGGCAGCGGTATCCTCACCCTGTGTCCGGATTCGCCGAATCTCGTTTTGTAGATCAAACAACCCAAGCTCTTCCACCTCGATGCCGATCGAGTTGACCGATGCAATGTTATAGTTGCAGGTCTCAAAGTCTCGTGGTCGCGGCCCGAAGAGACCAACCGTCGCGTTCCGAGCGCCCTTGACCACCTTCACAATTTTAATGAAATGTTCGATCTCTTTGACTGCTTCTTCCGCGCTGACGACCGGCAATTCCGGAAGGTGGACGCGGTTGGCCAATCCTCGTTTATTGATCGCCAAGGCGGCGGAAAGCAGCCCACAGAGAGCGTCACCACGCTTCTCTAGCAAGCTCGCGCCCGATTCCTCGGCTGCCGCGATCACCATCGTCGGAATGTCCAATTGTTTAATGAAATAAGCGTCTTCGATTTCGGGCGAGAAGTTGCCTAGAAAATAGACGACTGCATCGCATCCAGCCTGCTTGACCTGGCGCGCCGCTTCCAACGCGTGTTCTTTCGTTTCGATGATGCGACACTCACCCTGCGGTACAAACAGATCGATTCCGGCTTGCTCACTCTGTTTCAGTATCCGGTTCGTGCGCTCTTCCGATAGACTGCGGGGAAAGCAATTTCGGGAGGCAGATATCAGGCCGAGTTTGGTTGTTGGTGAATAGGTTCCGAGTGGAAGGTACATAGTGTGTTATTTTAGAAATTTGGCTCTTGGGGAAAACTCTTACTTGCTTCAAAAATCTCGCGGGCTGCAGCTCTGGCGAGTCGGTAAACTCTCAAATCACGGAATGATTTTGCTGCGCTCATTGCCCAATCACTAATCACCAATCACCTCTCACGTCGGATCACTCGCGTAGCGAGTCTGCTCCTCCCGAATACGAATCAGCTCCTTCATCACTCCGGAGAGGTCGGCATGACGATTCACGCCGCCGAACGCGTCATGGAGCTGACGGTAGAGCCCAAAAAGCTGCGCATACACTCTCTGATTTTCCGGGATAGGATCGTATTGCACCGGTTTCAGCGAAACCATCGCCTTCTGGGCTGCGGAGAAGTCGGCGTAGCCGCCTTTTTTTGGACCCGCTAACACGGCTGCAGAAATGGCGGAGCCGAGCGCACAGGTCTGTTCGGATCCGGCGATGTACATTGTACAACCGGTCACATCCGCATAGATCTGAGTCAGTAATGCATTCTTTTCGGCCACGCCGCCACAACAGACCACCTTTTCGACCGGCACGCCGTATTCACGGATTCGCTCGATAATCATCCGTGCCCCAAAAGCGGTAGCCTCGATCAGAGTACGGTAAATCTCAGCGCGGGTGGTGTGAAGCGTTTGACCGACAATTAATCCGCTCAGTCTGGGATCAACCAGGATTGTTCGGTTACCATTGTTCCAGTCGAGCGCGAGAAGGCCGCTCTCGCCCGGTTTCTGGGCCGATGCTTCCGCTGTCAGAGCGGCATGTAAGCTAGCTTCTCCCTGGCAGACCACGTCGACCCACCAGTTAAAGATATCACCTACCGCCGATTGCCCGGCTTCAATACCGTAATACCCAGGCAGAATGGCGCCTTTCACGATGCCACAGATGCCAGGAATATCTTTCACCTGCTTGTCCAGTTTCACGACACAGCAATCGCAGGTCGAAGTACCGATCACTTTGACCAGCACGCCTTCCTGGACCCCACTGGCAATCGCGCCGTAGTGGACATCAAATTCACCTATGGCAATCGGGATGCCTTCGGGTAATCCAAGTTTGTCTGCCCATTCGGCGGAGAGACTCCCTGCGGCGGTCGTCGCATCCCAGGCATTGTCGTAAAGCCGATCGCGAAGATCGGCCAACTTCGGATCAAGTAGGCCTAAGAAGTCTTTGTCTGGAAGCCCACCCCATTCATCGGCGTACAACGCCTTGTGGCCGGCCGCGCAGATTCCTCGTTTGACCAGGAGCGGATCAGTGATTCCGGCTAGTACCGACGGAATGAAGTCAGCCAACTCTACCCAGCTGTAAGCAGCGTCAAAGACTTCTGGTGTCGACTTGAGACAATGCCAAATCTTGCTCCAGAACCACTCCGACGAGTAGGCATTTCCACATTTGGCAATAAATTCAGCCCGATGCTTAGCGGCGAGTTCGGTAATTCGCGCTGCTTCCGCGTAGCTCGTATGATCCTTCCAGAGCCAGCATTGAGCGCCTAGATTTTCCTTCCATTTCGGCGCCATTCCTAGAGGCACGTTTTGCCGATCAACCGGTAACGGGCTCGACCCGGTTGTGTCAACGCCAATTCCGATGACATGTTCACCGGAAAACCCGTCGACTGCCGACGCTGCTTCCAGGGCGCCGTGGACCGATTTTTCTAATCCATAAAAATGATCGCCCGGATGTTGTCTGGCTAAATTTGGATCGCGTGGATCTAGAAGGACGCCGCGCTTGCCACTGGGGTAATCGATAACACAACTGCCGATCTCTCGGCCGTTTGAACAATCCACTACGATTGCTCGAACAGAGTTTGTTCCGAAGTCGATTCCGAGCGTGAATGCCATATTTTTCAGGTATCTAAATTAATCTTGAGCCAGACCGGTTGGCGATGAGCAAATTCAGCTTTGCTGGAAAACCACGATCGGCCGGCCGGCACTTGTTCTGGGGTGTTAACGCTTGTCCGATCTAGCGGCCGGACTCTTCCCAGATACACCGAGATTAACTGAGCGGTCAAAGGGATTAAGGAGCCGCTGATCGCTAATCGGCGATCACCGGCTAGCGCTGGCCGATCACCCAGCTGACCGGAGTCGTAAGCCGGCCTGCAGCGCACCATCGCAATTTTTTTCGGGTCCGATGTACGGTCAACTGCCAGCTTCTATCTGCCGACTACAGACAAAATAGCTTCCAAAAGCTGATTGGGACTGAACGGTTTTGAAAGCTGCGTTTGGAAACCGGCTGTCTGAGAGCGTCGGCGTTCGGAATATTCTACTAGGGCGGTCATTGCGATCACTGGCACGAACCGTCTGTCGCTGGCTTCCAGAGCTCGGATGTCGTTTAGTAAATCAAAGCCGTCGCGTCCTCGCATGACCAGATCGCTAAGAACCAAATCAGGACGGTGATCTTTGACTGCTTCCAGTCCTTCAAATCCATTCGATGCGGAGATGACCTTGGCTCCTTCATGTCGCAAAAACGCAGCGATCAGAGCACGAGCGTCTGGATGGTCTTCCACGACAACGATTGTGAGATTCTGTAAGACCTTAGTTGGCATAAAGCCAGGCATGAGTCGCAAAACGCCTTCTAATAGGATTCGATCGAATTGACCTGGTTGGATTCGAAGACTTACCTAGCGTCTGGCATTTTCTTCGGGATTGGCCTCCAAAAATAGCCTTGCTTGGAGCTAAATCGGCGCGCTCCGATCGACAAGGAGAATGAGGCCGGCGCCAGCGAGTACGCCGGCCTCTGGGCTTCTGTGCCTGAGCGTCCATCGGTAGTTCGCGACGGATCGTTCGGCCGGATGCGAAAATGGGAATGATCACGGGCACCTGGAGAATCGGAAACAGACGCCGCTATCGTGATTGTTCTTATTGCTATACTACCGGAGGTCTGCCTCGAAAGATGAAGGAGAGGATAAACAAGACCAAAAAGATGACGAACAGGACGTGGGCGATCCACGCGGCTTCCCCAGCAACACCGCTGAGCCCAAAGAGTTCAGCGATGACAGCGATTACAATGAAAATAATTGTCCAGCGTAACATAGGTAAGTTCCTTTCCTGTAGTTCGCGGTGGGGTGGGGATGCGGATCCCTCTCTTTGGATGACAGCTAAGAGTTCATGATCATCGGCCATAGCCCTCAAACGGTTATAGCCCGCGAAGGGCATTCGCGCTCGTTCTTGCAATTGGAGCAAGATGGCCGGAAAGGTGAGCGCGCCAAGCATTCTATGCTACCACTCAGAGTGTTCCTGCTTGAGAACCACGAAGACACCGTCAGATATATCAAGATGTACCTGGAACGCTTGGGTCACGAGGTTCTGGTGGCGGGGGAAATGGAAACGGCGCTTCGCGAAATTCCCGGATCGGGGTGCGATGTCTTGATCAGCGATATCGGATTGCCTGATGGCGACGGTTGGCAGCTCATGGAAAAGCTGGGTTCCCGCCGCCCGGCTTTTGCCATAGCGATCAGTGGATATGGCACCGGTAATGATAAGCGCAAAAGTCATGCCGCAGGATATGGTTACCATTTGGTGAAGCCGTTTGTACCAGACGCGTTGCTCACACTTCTAGCCAAGGCTGCCGATCTCAAAGAGAAAGGTAGTGCACCAGTGATTGAGGCGGACACCTGAAACATGGAAGATTAGAAGGACATTTCGATGGGGCATAGTTCCTCTCAATCTCTGGACGCCCAAAATAAGTCCGATCCCGTTTGCGCATTGTTAGAGGAGATCGGGTTGCCGGCCGTCCGAATCGAGTGGAGTACGGCTGAGGTTGTTAGTTTTAACGCCTTATTTTCGTCAGTGGTCGATACGGCTGCCCTTCCTGATTACCGGCTCTGGTTCGTCGAAGGGGTGTTGCGGTATTTGATACCCGCCGACAAGGCTCGTTGGGAAGCTGCGCTCGCCAGACGGATCCCCATCGCGACGCATGTCAGATTGAAGTGCTCGGAGGGTCGAACCTTCGATTCGGTGATGCGGGCAGTTCCGTCGCTTGGCCGAGAACCGGCTGACCAATCCATCCTCTGTGTTTTTGTTCTGTGTACCGGGCCCTATTTTGAACGTCTCCGTGAAACCTGGATTGCCGAGGGGGAGGAATCAGAGCGAAGCAAGATACAGGCTGCGCTCCACGAGAATATTGTACAACAGTTACTCGCCGCAGCTTTTGGTTGCAAGGTGATGGCTGAAAAGATCGGTCACTTCGACGAGCGCCTCGGAAAAGAGGCTTCGGATTTGGCGGAACTTGCTAACCAAGCTGTTCAGGAGCTCCAGAGTTTGGTTACGCGCCAGCAGGGGACCTAACAGCTGTTTTGCTGTAGGTTATAGTGGATATAGCGGCTATTAAGTCTCTCCCCGCGTCGGGGTTTTTGGGATGCGCAAATCATGCTGCTGACCCATACTTAAATCAGACACTGCCAAGATAAGAGATCGGTTGCCGACGAGTTGCCGGTGAATCGCTGAACAATCCGTAAGAATACGATCATTGAGGTATGCTGATGCGAACCCAGGCTAGCTATGAACAAACTCCAAATGAAGGGCTCCTGGAACGAAATTAAGGGCAAACTTAAACAGAAATACGGGAATCTTACGGATAACGACCTAGCGTTTTCGGATGGTAAGGAAGATGAACTGTTAGGGCGACTTCAGAAAAAACTCGGCAAAACTAAGGACGAACTCCGGCAGATGATTGAAAAGCTTTAAGATAGAGGCGTGGAGCGGCCGCATTCTAAATTTTCCCCAGATAGAAACTATGACGATTGCCTAAAAGGCATGCGAGCGCGCCCGTTGCAGTAGTTGCTCAACGGGCGCATAAGGCTCGCTGTGCCAGGGTCGCCGTCACCGAGAACATTAAAAACCCGATCCAAGTGAAGACGAAAACGATCTCCGATTATCCGCTCCTGATCGGAGAGCTACTTCGACGAGCGAAAACGCGTCACCAAAAGAAAATCAGATGGTATCTTCTGATGCGTCGTCTTTATCCCGGAAGAACCTGGCTTGTCCCTCATGAATGATCCGCGCGCTCATTTGTGCGCGGACCATCCGGTTGAGTGATCAGCTTCGCCCGCTCGTTTTCTGGGCGGGCGAACGACCTTTTTTTGTTTCGCCAGCCTTGGCGCGCTGTTTGTTCACGATTCGGGCCGCGACTTCTTCCTCTCGCCCTTTGTACCGTCCCTCTTTCTCAAACTTCTTTTCAATCTTTTGATATTCGCGTTCTCGCTTTGGGCTTATACCGCGTGGCATAATAGGGCCTCCAATTCCTATCGCGGGCGGCCGGCGGAGCGGACTTGTCGAGGCACTAATCAATCAGCAAGTAATTGCCGATCAAGCTAGGCCGAGCAGGCTCAATGAACCCCGGTTTAGAGTTCGCTGGTTACTGATTAATCACCGGTATTTCGACGATGAATGTGGCTCCCTTGCCCAAACCCGCACTGGCTCCCGTAATCCGGCCTCCATGAAGTTCGACGATGCTTTTGGAAATCGACAGTCCCAAACCCAAGCCTTCAGAAACTTCTCCTTGTTCAAAAGGGTCAAACATCCTCGATGCAAGTTCCGGTGAAATACCTTTTCCGGAATCCTGGAATTCGATCCTGAGCAAATCGCTTCGCAAATTCATCGAGCGAATCGCGATGCGTCCCTCGGGCGGCGTAAACTTTATCGCGTTCTTAAGCAGGTTCCAAAAGACTTGCTGCAGGCGATCGACATCCGCATGCAAGACATGATTGGTCGCTTGCAGATTGACGGTAACCCGAAGCTGCTTGCTAGCTATGTCAGAAGCGCAGATTGCTAGTACCGTTTGCATTACCTCGTGTGCATCCGCCTCAGTGAAACTGAGCTGAAGCTTGCCCTTGCTGATTCTGGTGACGTCCAGGAGGTCATCAATGAGTCGAGTCTCAATCGTGGCGTTTTTCAGAATGACCTGCAAGTGGTTGCGAATCTCTTCTGGCACCGACTGGTCTTGGATGAGGATCGACGTAGAAAACAAAATTGGCGTTAGCGGTGTGCGAAGCTCATGACTGAGCGTGGCCAAGAAGCGATCCTTTGCCTGGCTGGCCGCTTCGGCCATGTACTGCGCTTCTTGAGCGGAGGCATATAAACGAGCGTGTTCGATTGCGGTAGAGACCCTCCTGCCCAAATCCTGAGCCAGTGTTATCTCGGCCAGATCGTAATCCCGACTCGGATCGGTGAGAGCAAATGTAATGGCGCCAAAGATCTCGCTTCGAATGACCAACGGAACCACGATAGCAGAGTGAGTGGAAAGTGCTTTGAGCAAGAAAAAATCTGTCTGCTTGCCATAGAATTTTGCAGCATTCTCCGAGAATTTAGAAGGATCGCCGAAAATCCTCGTCTGAGCAGTCCGGAGGACTTCAGAGACGAGGTAGCTATCATTAAGTTTGATGGGATAGTAATTGCTCAACCGCGACCGGAGATCAGCAGGAGCAATGCTTGACTGGCTGAGTGCCGCTAACCGAGCGCTACCGTCTTCTCCCAATCGATCAACGATGCAGATATCAGCAAGGAATGGTACGGCAGCCTGGACAACACTTTGATAGATCTGCTCCTGGTCGAGGGAAGCAGCCAAGGCTTGGCCGGCTTCGGCCAGAAACGAAGCGCGTCTCTCTGCCCTCTCAACTTCTGCCCGGCCAACCTGCTCACGGATGAGACGGGCATGTTGCTCCTCGGCCTGCTTTCGCGTAGTCAAGTCACGTGTGATCTTTAAAAACGCCTCGGTAGCGCCACGCTCATTCCGCAGCGCGGTAATCGTAACATTTGCCCAGAAACGAGAACCGTCCTTCCGCACCCTCCAGTTTTCATCTTCGAATCGACCCTCCTCCCTGACCACCTTTAGTTCGTACTCAGGCCAGCCTTTCGCGATCGATTCCGGGGTATAGAACGTGGAAAAATGCTTTCCGATTATCTCGTGAGCCTTGTACCCCTTAATCCGCTCCGCTCCTTGGTTCCAGCTAGTGACATTACCCTTAGGATCGAGCAGAAAAATCGCGTAATCCCGAACGCCGTCGACAAGTTGACGAAATTGATCGTTGCTCGACCCGAGAGCTCGTCTGACGGATTTGGCGGCCCTCGATTTCCTGGTGCGGTTCGGGGCGGTCATCTCTGGTTGTCTCGGTTTCTTGTCCGCCGCCATGCCGATCGGCCAAAATTTTTCTACAAAGTGACTTTACCAAACTTTCGCCAATACCAAAGAGCAAGTTGAGGCCTAGAATGTGACGTTCGTCTGGTCCTCTCCTGATTCCGGCGTCAGAGATTCCCCTTACCTCGAGGATTGGGAGGATTAATCGAAAAGCATAGAATTTAGAAGCTCGAATCTAGGAGGGCGGGCAGAAGAGCTGCTATCCCTTGGCGATCCGCGCCAATGGTTCAAGCTCACGATCGGTGTAGTTGTGGGCGGCCTATGGGAACGACTCGATAGCGCGATTCGTGCCTGAATTATGGGGACTTATAAGTCACATGCGACCCATGGGTCCTACGAAAGTTCCATGCGACCTATAAGTCCTACGGGCCCACCAATCGCCGAAATACTGGCGACCGTACTCAGGCGCTAGGCGCGAAGGGCAACCTGGCTTTCAGCGATGGCGGTAAGCTTCTTGTCAGCTTCCCCCTCCTCGTTGAGCGTTTGTTGTAGCACCCTGGCAATCTCATCTTCACCAAGTCGGCGGGCTAAGGTGCGAGCGGTGCCGTAACCAGCCATTTCATAATGCTCCACTCGCTGCGCAGCACCGATCAACCCGGCATCGCGTACATTTGGATCACCTTCTGCTTTGATCATGAGCTCGCCCTCTTTGATCAGCCCTTTCATGGCCTCACACGTTTCGCCCGAGGCTTTTTCACCGATGCCGGCAAATACGCGTTCGAGCCGAGAAGCATGCTGCTTTGTTTGTTCGAGGTGATGGTTGAATGCGGATTTCAAATCTGTTGCTTTCGCTGCGTCAGCCATCTTGGGGAGTCCATCGATGAGCTGTTGCTCCGCATTGTACAGGTCACGAAGCTCTTCCAAGAACAAATCGCGAAGGGAATTCAATTTTAGGGATTTAAGTCTCATACGTCCCGTTCGCTGCTGGTTAGGTAAAGGGTTTGCTCACCCACAGTTTTTGCGGTGGCCACTGCGCAAGACAAACACCGGGCCGGGGGAGCCCGCCTCTCATTAGCCACCCCGCGACGCTTCAATGATTTTTTGCGCGGCTGATGTTCCGCTGTCGAGCGCCGCATGCACTGTACCGTTAGCCCCTTGGCAATCGGTAGCTTCGCCGGCAAAAAAGATAGTGTCGTTCACGGGCTCGGCCAGGATTTGGGCGGCTTTCAACCCGCCGACCTTGGGATAGCTGTAGGCGCCTCGCGAAAATGGATCGTCGCTCCAGTCGTAATAGTGAATTCTGTCAACCCGTTCCTGTAGCCAAGGCCCAGGTTTGGCAAAGATTCGACTCAAAGACTCAATGGCCCGGTCAAGGAGCTCCTCTCGCGAGAGATTGATCAATTTCTCAGCCGCAGGTCCACCCGCCCAGCCGGTTAAGATATTCGAGGTCAGAGGTTCCTGCGTCCACCAGGTCGGCATATCCACATCGAATGAAATAGCAAACCCCAGCGGGCCGTTGTCCCTCCAAAATCGCTCCTTGAAGCTGATCATGAGCTTCACCACGTGGCCTACCTCCAGATGCCCGAGCGCCGCCTCCTTTTGCGACAGTGCCGGAATGAATCGGATGGCCCCGCGCGTCCCTGGTGATGCCTGCAGGACACCAAGCGGCACAGTGACAAGCAATCGGACTGCAAAGAAGTCCCGATTGCCGTTCGGTGTGTCGGCCGCAATCCTAATCTGGCCGCGTTGCCAGCGAATTTCCTTCACCTCTGTTTTCAAATGTAGTGACTCACGCGGAAGTCCGGTCGCCAGCCAATCGATCAGCGATCCATAACCGCCGGGAAGACGGAATTGCCTTTGTCCCTCAATTTCGGCCGCCGCACGATCAGCAATGGCAACAGCGGGCGCGCTGATCAGCTCAGCATGAGCTGCGTTGAAGCCCTCGACATATGATCTCGCTACAAGTTTTTCGAACGGCGATACTTGGACCTCCGCCAGGAACTGGTCGTACGAGATCTCACGAGTGGGGTCAATCTGTGCATCAACTCTTTGGATGATTTCCCAGTAATCCGGGCATGGTCGAAGGCCTTCTTTACTCGAAACCATTCGAGTACCGGAGCTTTCCACCACTTCCAGCCCCGCCTTCTCCAGAACTGACCAAATTGCCGGAGGCTTTCCGTGCACGAACTCGGCGCCGAGTTCCATCGGCGAATGCGTCGAGTCATCGGTGAGGATTCGTCCACCGATCCGATCGCGGGCTTCCAAAACCGCTACGTTGAGTCCGGCGGAATGAAGCTCGCGCCAAGCGCCGATACCTGCTGCTCCGGCGCCAATGATCAATGCATCGATGGTCTTTTCGGGTTGCATCAGATAATTGCCAGGGTTCTCCCTTTGATCGGAATTATTGGGGTTCTGTTCTCAAATCTTCTATCAATTCGAAAGCGCAGTCGGGGTCGCATATCCGAACGTCTCATATGACAGCTGCACAAAAGGCTGCCGCTAAGAAGAACATCAAGAAAGCCGCCGCGGTAGCGAAAAAGAAGAGAACGGTTGCGCATCTACCTAAAGCGACGCGGACAGCAATGGGCAAGGAAGGCGCAAAGGCGGCGAAAAGAAAGCGGCACGCAAGAAACAAGAGAGGAGCCAAATTACCCGGTGACGCTCCACTCCCAATGCGGGGGGCTTTGGCTGCCGCCTCCAATGTTTAGACCAACACCGATTGTCGCTTCGGTTCCTTCGAACGGATCCTTTACTTTGCGGCCATGACTGCCAGGAGGCAGGTCCGCCAGGGGATCGATAAATTCGCCCGTGGTCTCCTTCGGATTTGGAATTCGTTCTTTCATGTCTTCAAGTCACTACCCCCTGCCCGACAGGTCAAATCATCTAACGTTGGGGAGGGGTCGCAGCCTCGCGATCCACGGCGCACGAGGACGTGCGCCCTCCCCGCCCTCCGGGTTTGTCAACCACGCCCCCCCGTTGCGAGAAGCGTCGCGGCGGACTAGCTTAGACAATTAGTACGGAGGGCAAAGTCGACGGGCCTACCAGGGAAAGGAGCGAATCCAGCACCACCCCCGCACCGCAGAAGTCGGTCGGCCTGGATTTCCGAATCCTCTTTCTCGCGGGAGTGATCTTGCTGAGCATGGCTTTGATTGGCGTGCGTCTCTGGTACGTTCAGGTAGTATTGGCGGACTACTACCGCCATAGAATTCGCGGCAGCTCTGAGGTCACGGTCCGGATGCCTAGCGTACGCGGAGAGATTCGGGATCGGAATGGCATTCCGCTCGTCACAAATCGGCCGAGCTATGAAGTCGATTTCTATCTCCCGGATATCGTGTCCGGCTACAAGCAAAAATACGGTCAGGTGCCGATGACTGAAGCCCGGACCAGGGACAACCATGGTATGCTGCACGACCGTAACCAGCCAGACATTGTTGAGATTGTCGACCGCGCTGTTGTTCCGAAGCTCCGGGCTTTTAAGCTGTCCGAGTCGTTCAACGCGGAAAAACTTCGCACGCATTTCCAAAACGACTACCTCGTTCCATTTAAGTATCGTCAGGATCTTGATTTCGCGACTTTTTCCAGGTTCGCCGAGAAGGATATCGGCATTCCGGGCGTCCAGATAAATGTTACACCTGTTCGCGAGTACGCCTTTGGAGCGCTCGGTGCGCAGATCCTTGGTTATGTTGGTGCGCCGAAAGAGATCAGTCATTTATCAGACATTAAGGACTTTGATTTTTATCAGCCGGATGTGCAGGGAAGGGCGAATATCGAATACACGATGGACGACGTCCTGCGAGGAAAACCAGGGAAACGTATCTTAACGAAGAACGCTAAGGGCCAGATCGAAGGCGTGAAGGAAATTGTTCAGCCGACCCCCGGTTCCAATGTATACCTGTCGATCGATGCGCGGATGCAGTATATCGTCGAAAAGACGCTCCGATATGTTGGCCGGGCTGCCTGCGTAGTCGTGGATCCAAATAACGGCGAAGTTCTGGCTATGGCCTCGGTGCCATCTTTTAATCCGAATAAATTCATTCCGGCAATCTCCGCTCGTGACTGGGAAGCGATCAAAGATGGGGCGGCTGATCCGCTCACTAATCGGGCGACCAGCGCTTATGCGCCAGGCTCTACCTACAAAATCATAACTGCCTTTGCTGGACTAACCAGGAATCTCGCCAAAGCGAGATTTACGTGTTCCGGTGGCGTTTCATACGGGGACACCTACATGCATTGCTGGGGCGTGCATGGGAACCAAGATCTTGTCGAGGCGATTAGACATTCGTGTGACGCCTACTTCTACCAATTCGGGAACGCTGCGGGGATTGATGCAATGGATCGGGTTGGCAAAACGCTCGGGCTAGGCGAAACGAGCGGGATTGAACTTACCGATGAGGATCCAGGGCTGCTCCCGTCGCCCAATTGGTTGCAAACGACCAAGAACGAACGTTGGTCACAGGGTCAAACCGCCAATGCGGCCATCGGCCAAGGCTACGTCCTGGCCAGCCCGTTACAGATGGCGATGGTTGTGGCCACGGTCGCAAATGGCGGGATTTGTTATCAGCCCACGTTGATGCATCAAATCCAACAGCCCGACGGCACGATCATTCGGCGACCTACCAGAATTCGCGGCGACCTCACGAGAGACAATAAGCTGACGAAAGAACAGATCGAACTTGTCCGAAAAGGTATGTGGGAGGTAGTCAACGCTCCGGATGGGACTGGTAAACAGGGAGCTGTTCCTGGTGTCCAAGTCGCTGGAAAGACTGGTACAGCTCAGTTCTGGCGCAGCGGGAAAAAAGATAATCATACCTGGTTTTTGGCCTTTGCTCCTTATGATCATCCGAAGATCGCTTTGGCCGTCATGATCGAAGGTGGCAAGTCCGGGGGTGGCGTTGCCGCTCCGATGGCGGCTGAAATTATCAAAGAGGTGCTTGCCCTCGACAACGGATACGATCCTGGCCTTAAGCGATTGGATCCCGCAATTGGAAATTACAAACTGGTCGACTCGGTTAGCTTTCCGAAAAACGGAGACGCACAGATCGCCTCGAGTGACGAAGTAGGTCCCGAAACCTCTGAACCGACCAACACGGCACAGACTACAAAAAGATCGACTCAAACTCGACAGGTTGAACCCGATATCCGTCCCGATCCAGATAGCCATCGGACCTCTCAGAACCCACTCCGAAACTTCTTCAATCTGTTCAAGAGCAAACCTAAACAAACCTCCGGGACCCCACCGGCCGATAAAAAAGAGAAACGTCACTTTCTGTTCTTTTGAGAACGCGGCGAGTGCTGTCAACGCCAGCGGCGAAGCTGCGACTCAAGAAAGCCAAGAGGGCGAAGCCCTAGGGATAAGAAAAAGGCAACCAGCGCTGAAAGCGCGTGACAAAAACATTTATACGGTTTGTTACGAATATATAGCGCCGTAGCTCGCAAATAGTTTGGTCCATCTAATCTCTTCGGCCAAAACGGGAGTCGCTAGATTGAAACGCACCTTCAGTGCCAGGCCAGGTGCTAGTCGATGGCGAGTGTTTTTGTTCGCCTTTCATCAGCTCGCCCACGCCCTCCAGCCAGCCCTTTCGCTGCGCCATCTCATTGAGAATTGGGCCGACATTGCTGATCAGTTGGCCGAGCCGCCTCGAATGCGAAAAGCACAAGAGCAAAAGTTCTACGACACAGTAGTCAAAACAAGTTAACGCTTATGCGGGCTTCGCCCTAGGCTTTCTTGAGTCGCAGCTTCGCCGCTGGTGTTCCCGGCTGCCGACGTTCCCTACGCTCCCGGCGTTCCCGGCGTTCCCGGCGTTCCCTACGCTGCCGGCGTTCCTACCAAACTCACCTTGATCGAACGTTGCCGATCCGAGGCTAACTCAAATGCTTCTTGGGCTCGCGCCAATGGCAACCGCTCCGTGATCAGCGAGTCCACCTCGATCCGACCACGCTCCAAGAGCTCAACGGCTTGAGCGAACTCGTCGTGAAACCGGAATGTACCCACCAGCTCGAGCTCGCGCGAAATCAATTTACCAAGCGGGAAGATGGCACTAGCCAGCATGCCGACCTGAACAATCCGGCTTCCAGGTTTGACCGCTTCCACACAGTCAAGCAGAGCTGGGGGAGCGCCTGAAGCCTCGAGCGCGACGTCGAATCCGCCGATCTCATTACCGACCTCTCCCAAGGCGCCTGGTGTGTCGGCGACGTTCATTGCGCGATCGGCTCCGATGCGCAACGCGACTTCTAGGGGAGCTTGAACCCGGTCTGTAATAGCAATTTCTCGTGCTCCGGCGTAACGGGCTACCAGGGCGAGAAGCAAGCCAATTGGACCAGCGCCAGTAATCAACACCCGTTTTCCGGTCAACTTGCCAGCTTGGTTCGCAGCATGGAGGGCTACCGACAGCGGTTCAGCACAGGCGATTTCGGGAAATGAAATGTCGGTAGTTAGCTGAATGCATTGAGTTTCGGCCGCGCAAAAAAACTCGGCGAAACCGCCTTGGATGTGAGGAAAGCCACGGGCGCTGCCAAAGAACCGAACCTCGGAGCAGAGGTTCGGGCGGCCTGTCCGGCAGTGGTGACAAACCCCACAATAGCGGGCGGGATTGACTGCGACCCGATCACTAACACTTAAAGCGGTAACCCCGGGTCCGACCGCCGCCACTTCGCCGGCGATCTCGTGACCGAGGATCATCGGCTCGCGCAGACGAAAATCGCCGACAGCACCGTCATGATAGTAATGCAAATCCGATCCGCAAATTCCACCGGCCCCGAGGCGAATGAGCACTTCGCCGGTCTTTGGTTGAGGTATCTTCTTTTCTTCAACCTGAAGGTTGTGAGCACCATGGATGACGCAAGAGAGCATTGGGGAGTAAACGCCGGGGTTAGTGGGAAAGGCAAATGGCAAGTGCAGTTGATGAGACGGTGAGAGGCGACCGGTGAGAAGTGATTGGTGAGAGTGAGAGGAGTGCAGTCAGAACATCGGTAAATCGTCGCGGGCAAAGCGCCGAAGGCGTGTGTCATGATAGCCTAGAGGGCGAAGCCCTAGGAACAGGAATATCCAGCGATCAAGCGCTGAAGGCGCGTGAGAGAACGGTACCGTATTGGGTTCAATGAACGGTGTGTATCGGAGCCGGGACAAAATTTGAAACGCACCTTCAGTGCGTGATCGTCACCTCTTCGCCCACTAAATCTTGAAATAACCAGTGTTGTTCTTTACAGTCCGATCGACCGCGATCCTTTTGTAAAGTTTAATTTCTTCACCCCCAACATATTACAAAATAGGGCGCCGCTTTATTACGCTTTTTGTAGGTTTTTTTGACTACTGACTGCGAATTCGGAGTTAAGCAATGTGGCAGCTTTCGATTCGTTCAAAGATCATTATCACGCTGCTACTGACCGGTCTGGCATGCCTTGCGGTTGGCGCGATCATCGGCTACCGCGCGGGAGAAAGAGCGCTGACGCGGTCCGTGGAGCAGCGGCTAACGGCGCAGCGTGAGATCAAGCGCCGGCGGGTCGAGAGCTACGTTAACAACCAGCTCCGGTTCACCGCTACGATCGCTGGCTTGCCCGAAACCTCCGAAGCCACCAAAGCCCTGATCGGTGCCTTCCGGGAAATGCGTGCGCAGATCCTGGGGGACCGGGTGGCCACCCAGGCCGACACCGTCGCCCTCGAGGCTTGGTACAAAAAGGCGTTGCTACCCCGGCTCGACAAGGTTGCGGGCAGCCATACGCCGCTGGAAGGTCTCATACCCACCGATCCCGTCGCCCGGCACCTGCAAGCCGAGTACATCGCCCGCAACCCAAACCCGGTGGGTGAAAAAGACAAACTGCTCGCCGCACCTGGTGGCTCGCGCTACGATGACGCGCACGCGCGCTACCACCCTGCGCTAAAGCGCGCCGCGGACACGGTTGGTTTCTACGATATCAATCTGATGGACGCGGCCACCGGCGATGTCGTCTATACGGTGGCGAAGGAGACCGACTTCGCCAGCAACATGTATACCGGCGCCTTCACGGAGTCCGGCTTCGCCCGCGTGGCGAAACGCGCGCTCGATCCGCGCAACGGCGGCAAACCGGTGATTGAGGACTATACGACCTACACGCCGTCGGCCCTGGCGCCGCAGATGTTTACGGCCGTGCCCATCATCGCGGACGGCCAGACGATTGGCGTGTTCGTTGCGCAGATTGACATCCGCACACTCAACAACCTGCTGACCGACAATAACGGCTGGCGCTCGACTGGGCAGGGCGAGACCGGGGAAGTGCTGCTGACGGGCGAGGATCGCCTGCTGCGCAGCCAGTCGCGCTTCATGATCCAAAGCCCGGACGCGTTCCTTGCGCAGGCTCAGGCCAACGGTCTGCCCGCGTCGACCGCCGGCCAAATCCGCACGCTTGGCACCACCATCCTTTACATGCCCAACCCGTCCGAGTCGGTGGAGCAGTCTTTCCACAACCGGACGGGACTGGCTCGTATCCTGGACTATCGGGGCGTGGAAGTGATCTCGGCTTACGGCCCCGTGGAAGTGTCCGGCGTGCGCTGGGCGATCGCCGCCAAACAGGACGTGGCGGAGGCACTCGCCCCCTCGATCCGGCTCAAGCGTGACCTACTTGTGGCCGCCGCTATATCAGCGATCGCGTTGACTTTCCTGGCACTAGCCTGTGCCGGACTGTTCATGCGCCCGCTGCGGCGCGTTCTCGCTGGTATGAAGGCCGCCAGCGGCGGTGCGGCAGCTTCGCGCATCAAGATTCGCGGCAACGACGAGTTCGCCGAGTTGACCCGCGGCTACAATGGGATGGCCGACGCGATCCAGCAGCGCGACACACGGTTGGCCGAGGCGGAGCAGGAGAGGGGTGAACTGCTGCGCAGCATATATCCCGCTGGGGTGGCCGAACGCGTGCGCAGCGGTGCGGAGGTCACGGCCGAGACTATCTCCAATGTCACCGTGGCCGTTGCTTTGATCGACGGACTGGACATCCTGGCGGCGAACGGCAGCGCCGCAGAAGGCCGCCGCATTCTCAATGCGTCTATTGGATGCGCTAAACAGCGCGGCGGTCAGCCATGGGGTAGAGCCGCTGCGCTCACTGGGCGAGAGCTACGTCGGGGTCTGTGGCCTGTCCTCGCCAAGACTCGACCATGCCTCCCGCACATTGGCCTGGGCTCGTACCGCAACGTTGGCGTTGCAGCGGCTGGGCGATGACTGGGTGAAGTCCGTCTCCCTGCGTTTCGGTCTCGCCTCCGGTGAGATCGACGTGCTCGTAATCGGGCGTTGCCACACCGCTTACGATATCTGGGGTCGGACGCTCGGCATCGCACGCCGCATAGTGCAGGAAGCCGAGCCTGGCTACGTTCGCCTGAGCGACACCACCTACGCCTTACTGACTGAATGTGGACGGTTTCAAGCCCTGCCCGCCAATCGAGACGCCGGCCTTGGGAAACATCAAGACCTGGAGCCGTCCTGCGATCGAGCGCGCCGCTGTCGAGGCCGCCCGATTAGAGACCCAACCGATGTCCTCTGGGGCGGAGTAGAGGTCCATGCTCAATCTTACCCACTTATCTGTCTGGCCCTTCATCCTAATCCTGGGCTACCCAGTGCTGGCGATCGCCGTTTTGGAGTTCGCCCGCCGTATCACCCTCCGCGCCCCGGTCGCCTCTGGCATCCTGCGCCAAGTGGCCTATGTGCTGCTGCCCACGGGTGCGATCTGGCTGATCTTGCGCGTCCTGGCCCAACTGCCGGCTGATCACTGGGCCGTGCGGACATCCGAGACGGCGTTCGCGCTTACCGGCCTCTACTTACTCCTCCGCATCGCCCAGGTCACACTGGTGAGCCTGGTGGACGAACAGATGCGTGCGCCGAAACTGCTCCTCGACATTCTCCGCATCGGCGTGTCGCTGGTCTGGGGCTCGGTCCTGGTGTCGAGCATCTGGAAAGTCAATCTCGGCAGCCTGTTAGCGGCGATGGGCGTCGGCTCCATCGCGCTCGCCTTCGCGCTCCAGGAGTTCCTGGGTAATCTGCTATCCGGCCTGGGGCTTCTCTCCGCGCATAAGTTTAAGATTGGCGACTGGATCATGGTCGAGGGCAAGGCTGCGGAGGTTGTCGAGATGGACTGGCGCACCGTCACTCTGGTAACGGTTGACGGCGACCGGGTGGTGGTGGCTAATAGCACGCTGGCCAAGGGCAACCTGACGATTGCTGCGCGCGCTAACGAGAAAGCGTCCACCACGGTGCCGCTGGCGTTTGGAGTGGAGATTCCGCCCGAGCAGGTCCGCGACGCGGTGCTGGAGGCTGGGCGCACGGTGCCCAACCTGGTCGAACCCGGCGGAGTCAATTGCTTCGTCACCGCCATTGGTGACGGCAGTATAAAGTACAACGTAGTCCTCTCGGTCGCGAATCCAGGGATCCTGGCCGGCCCTCGCGACGAGTTCCTCAGCCGGTTCTGGTATGTCGCGCAGCGGAGAGGTCTGTGCCTGGACCGGTTGCCGGCGCCCGACGCTGCCGCCCGCTTGCGTATGTTGGAAGAGAAAGGCGTTTTTCGTCGCGACGCGGACACGCTGGCGCAACTCGCGCGCGCCAGCGTTTTTCGCCGCTACCGCCGCGGCGACTTAATGCTGATCGCCGGCGCGCCTGCAACTGACGCCTTTCTGGTGATTGCTGGTCAGCTGGCGGTCGTGCTTCCGACCGGCGAAGGCGAGATCCGGCTTGAAGTGGTGCCGCCCGGGCAGCTCATGGTGATGCAGGAGATGCTGGCCGGCGGCTTAAGCCCCGTTCGAATAGTGGCGGATCACGATGCCGATGTTCTCGCGATTCCAGCCCAGGCCCTGGTCGACGTAATGGACCGCAACCGGGTGGCGGCCCGCGATATCACCGCCGTAGCCGAAGCGCGGCGCCAGGCTATCTTGCCGCTCAACCGCGGACTGCGCATCGTCGCCTGATGATGAGACAAAGTCCCGCCCGACCTAAGAAAAACCGCCGATCGGGTCGATCGAGAATTCCTTCTTCGATTCGCGCTTCTCGGCGTTGCCTCAAACGATCGGGATCGAATCGAGATAAATGAGCCGTTCGCCCAGTGGCGGAGGGAAAGGAAATGCCCGCGAAGACTTCATGCTCGGGAAGCCTGGGACTTCCAATCGGGCCTGGATTTCTTGAACGGTAACTTTTTCGCGCTGCGCTAGCAGAATCAGATCGAAGTCTTTAGGGATTAATTCGTACTCGGCAATTAAAAGCCGATACTCGTTCGGTTGTGGATCGTTCGAGAAAGTGACCGTTCCGTACCAGAGAGCTGCGTCCGGCCCACTTGGCGCTGGACTTTGCGGCGTGATAGTGACATCGGCCGTGGCAGCGTCTTGCCAACCCAGTTCTTCACTCGGCGACGTCACGACCCTCTTCTGCACGCGAATGTCGATTCGATTGCGATTTGGTGCTTCCGGAGCCAAACCAGCAACGACAACTCGCAATGTGCGCACATCAAATGGCTCCCGAGTCACGACAACCGAGCGATCGGGCGTCAATTGGGCAAAGTCCGCTAAGACGACGCGGGAAAGCTCCGCTCCAGGAATCGAGTGCGGCTGATAACGGGCCAGAGCCAAACGAATGAACGGCGCGTAGGTCTCCGATTCATCCAAGATGATGTCGCAATACCAAGCGTTCTTCGGTTTATCGAATTGAACTGGGTGGCCCGCGACATCAAAAAGAGCGCCGGCCGCTCCGTCGAGTTGCAGTCCTGTTCCAGTGGCGATCGCGTTCGCAAAGTCGCCGATTGTTGGAACCGAGGCAATCGGACGGGCTTGCCAGATTGGATCGAGCCCCCATTGAGTGAAGAACGGCTTGTAGGCCTCGCGATCGTCATCGGTTGGAGCGGGCGTGAACTCGGGCCATGTCACCACGCCGAGCAGTTCATCGACGCCCGACGAGTACCACGGACGCCCTAGATAAACGCGGAGGCCGCGACCGGTCCGCACGCTGGTCTGGATGTTCGTCGAAAGTTCGCGTGTCCATCCGAAAGTCGGAACGACGTATAGCGCACTCGGCGCGAGCGGCCGCGAAGAACTGGGAACGTCAACGGTGATCGCGTAGCTGGTGCGAGTGAACTGATCGTCGGGGCCAGCAGGGAAATAGTCGCGGAAGCGCGATGTCGCGATCGCTTTATATTCTACGATGTGGTGCTTGGTGTCGCCGAAATCGTGTTGTGGCGCGGCTAAGCCCGGTGCTATCGGATTCGACTCGGTGCCGGTTTGTTCGCCATCGTTAGCAAACCAAATTGCGTCGTCCTCAGGTAGGTAGTACCCGACGTGACGTTGTTCAATACCGGGCGCGATAAGAACCCCTTCCCTGGTTGTTGGGAGTGGAACTTCGTCGACGTGCGTTGAGTTATGGATGGTCGACGGATCGCCAGATCCGCTATCCACGGGATCGGTCCACTGCCCAGTAATATCGATCTTCACAGTGCTAGCGCCGTGAATTGTCAAACCGCCGATCAAACTGGCCCTCTTTGACGCCGGTGCACGCCACGCTGTCACCAATTGAAACGGTGAGTTTGGTTCCGACAGAAGTACCGCGGGACTCGTCCGCCGTACAGGGATCTCATCGAAATAAGGAATGCCGATCGGTTGCTGGACTGCATGAACGAGGGTCAGGGTGTGCGAGGGTGTTAATGCCCAGTGTCCGCCCTCCAAAGCGTAGCGCGTAACGAGTTCGAAGAATTCCGCGACGCTATTGAGTTCCTGTGCGAGGAACGGATCGTTCGCGCCGTTGCTCAGATAATCAGCGTTCAGCGCATCGACATACTGTTTGATCCACTCCCAGACACCCATCTCCCGAAGGTCGTTCGCTCCCAAATAACTGCTCAGCGGAATCGCTAGCGTTGTCGCTTTCGGGACACTGACTTTCAACTCGTGCCCCGTTGCGTCCCAGGCTGGTGCCCCGGCGCCCTCTACCAACTTAAATCTGAAAGACTGCAGGTCTGGCCATTTGCCGCCGAATGGAATCAAGGTTACGGACCCGGGGCGTTCGGGCGCATCCGGCGGTATGGCATAACTCAGCTTAGACGCCTTAATCGTCCCGTTCGTGTCAGGAGGAGTGTCCGGAAGATCTCGAAGAGCTGCGCCATGCGAGAAGGGATCTGGGAGATAAGGTAGGGCGATGATCGGATCGGGCACGACTGGGACTTTAGTGTGTTGCGCGTCGCCGGCATCTTGGGTTGGGAGTATTCCGGCATCCTTGGTCACAATGAGATCATAGGTGGCTTGGTTGCCTTTGAGCTTGCCCGACGCGTTATCGAACATCCCGTGATGTTCGGCCATCTTCACATCGATGCGGGGTGGAACGATGTGCCGCTCGGCGGTTTCAGCGGTCGGTTTCGTGTCGAGCGAAGGATCGGTGTTGTGCGTACGAATGACGATCCGATCGAGCGACGAGCCATTCTTGTTGTCGAGTTCCCGGTAGGCGACATCGGGCGCGGGCACCGGCTCGTAGCGCAAGTACGGCGTTCCCTCCGGACTGCTCGGAATCGCGCTATCTCCAGGCTGGTCATCCCGAAGTGAGATGCTATTGCCAGCCACATCGACCGTGCGCGCGCGAACCCGATAACTCCGACCGAAGCGCAGTTCAGGCAACGAACCTTTCACGACTCCAAACTGCTTCTTCATCTGAAATGGTGTTGCCGGCTCGTCGACTGTCGGATCGTCATCGAGTGCTTTGTGCGGATCGGGGCTGCGATTAAGCGATTTTCCCGGTCTGGGAACGCTCAGGCTCCAACCAGTCCAACGGGCGACGCGTTCGTGGAGATACAGGTCGGTGCTGCTGGGCGGGAGAGTCGGGTCGATCGGTGGATCGGGCGGTCGCGTTGGATCGTCGGCTGGTTGCGCGACCGTGAGTTGGTTGAAGCCTTCTTCGTCGACCGTCTTAAACGAGACGCTGTTGCTTTCGCCGAAAGTGTAATGACCGTTGCGGCGGTGCAATGAGTGCCATTTCCGGTCATGCGACGACCACAAATCGATCCGATAACCGCGAATAAGATCACGCGCGATCAGTGGCTGCGGCAAGTTCTTGCCAGACTCAACGGCATCATTGAATTGCTTAGCCTGACCGATGCTATTGACTAATTGAATGCCGCGACCCGATGCGACCAATGACATCCCCCCCGAGCGGAGCGCCGTGAGTCCGCTAGCGACGCGCTCCTGAGTGGCGCCCGAACTGGCGAAGTTTTCGGCTAGAGCGATTGTCTTGAACATGGCGCCGTCGATGTCGGGCTGGACCAGGTAAAAGAGGCCGGGCCAGAGCTGGAGCAGGCCGTTGGTAATATCCTCCTGGAAACCTGGCTGGGCGGCGGGAGCAGCGGAGAACTGGTCCGTCGAGCGCAGGTAAGCGGTGAGCGGGAAGTTCCACTGCGGGGCAATCGCCAGACTCGTTCCCGGTGTAAACGCCGTAACCGCGATCGTCAGGAACCCGGTCGGATCCGGCGACGTCGCGACGAAATCCAATGGCAGGTCGATGTCGATAACCAACCCGAAAGCCCGCAGGAGCTGTGGGTATGATTGCAGCGACGCAATCGCCTGGTGAAAATCGAGAACCTGTGAAAAATCTTGGGGTGTCTGAGGCAACGGCGGGCGGCCGGGCGCCGGCGGCATCGTAGTATAGAGATCAAAGCGACGCGCGACCGCATTGGTTTGGCTGGAATTCACCAATTGAACGGACGTCGGTACGTCACCATCATTTTGGGGCCCAGGTTGGGCATAGCTGAGCAGCTCTCTGTTGGCCAGATCCTGTTGCTCATGCCAAGCCTGGAGCCGCTCATAGGCACGCAGGTAAGCAGGGTCACCGCCTTGCCCGCTCACTCGAAATCCGGTCACATACTCCCGGAGGCCTCGCTCGCCGAACGTTAGCACCGGATTATGAAAGCTGGCGTACTGGTAGAGATTCTTAATTGATGTGAGTGCTTCAGCCACCGGATAAGAAAGGACCAGCCGATTGCTGTAGTCTGTGCGCTGAAACGCTGCGACGAAGGTGTCCTGGTTGAAGACCGCTGTCCAAAGTGCTTCGTCGAGCGGCGTGGTATCGACAGTGACCGTTGTTTGCTTGCCGGCGCACTGTAACGTGACCTTCAGCCCGGCGGCCTTCAGCGTGTGCGGCCAGTTCAAGAAATCGGGGAAACTTGTCAGCTTGGCGGCACCCGATAAACGTGGTGTGACATAGAGGGAAAGGCGAAGCGCCTGGTTATTGGAAGTAAAACCGTTGGGTAGGGTAACGATCGAAATAGTTTCGCTGGGCATGTTGGTGCTCCCTTCTTAGGTTGCGAATGCAGCCGCGTACTCGTGCCAGATCTGTGGCGTTGGCAGGACATCTTTAACGCTCGGATCATTGGAGCCATTGCCGTAACTCCGCTCGACTGAAAGTTGGACCGAAGCGCTGAAGAAGAGCACATGCACGGAAACAGTCAGCGTCGCTCGACCGGTCACTTTTCCGCTGGCAGTGTCGTAGGTGAGGCTAAGGTTGAAGTCGACCGAGATCGAGATGATCCCAAGCACGTCGACCTCGCCACCTAAGTCGACGAATCCGCTGAGCGTCGTATCATTGGCGGTGAGCTTGAAATAGATACCCGCCATGATATGGACGCCACCGCTCGCGACGCCAAGATCGAGCGAGAAGTTGCCGCCAAATTCGAGCTGCCCCTCGATCATGATCGGGCCGGTGGTGTCCACCTCAACGTGAAAGAAACCGCCGCCACCAAGCAGCTCGACGGTTAAGAGGAACGGGTGATCGCGTTTGGCGAAATAAAAATCAAACTGCGGGGTCCCACTGAAGAATGGGAGTGTCAGGGCGGCGTCAATCAGGATGTTCTCAAGGGAAAAGACGCCGATCCCTACGGGCGGGAGCCCGATGGCATAGCCGGCGGTTACACCGGTCAATGTCACGTCGATGTGCGGACCCTCGCCAAAGCCGTCGCTCGGAATAATGCTGCTCAGCTGGTTTACGAAAGAGAGCGGCCCCTCGAATACGACGGCGGGGCCATTGCTGTTGTCGAGCTGGACTTGCACGCTCGTTTTCTTGCCGGTGCCAGCCGTGAAAGCGAAAGAACTGACGTTCAACCCGATGATGCCTATCAGGTCGAGTTTGAAGCTCGTCAGGACCCCGGTCATGTCGAACGTGCCTTGGCTGGCCGGCGCGTTAACGAGCTTCGTTATTTTTCCGTCGATCGTAAGTGACGAGTTCCCATTGTTGTTAACCTTCAGGAGCGGCGGGACATCAAACACTTGCGGCGTCCAATGCACCGACGTCACGATCTGCTGCGGGTTGCTTGGGCTCGGGAGCGCTTGCGTGGTGATCTTCGGAGCGTTCGTTCCGGCATCGACAGGCTGGGAGGGGACCGCAGTGAGGAGATCCTTGATCGTAACCGACCCGAACAGCTTCGCGCTCAGGTCGAAAAAGTCGCCTGGATCCAACAAATTCTGGGCCGCATTCGCGAGCTTACCACCGACCGGGCCGGCGAGTGCCGAAAGTCCGGTGATTGCGAGATTCGGAGTTGCGATCCCACCCGCTTTGTCGGCGCTGAATGTCAGGGGAGGCGTTGCAAACGGTGTCAGATCCGCAAAGACGCCGGACGCTTGGTTTAGTCCTTGGTTAACGTAATTGTCGAACAGCTTGAACGTGGTTGCTGTCGTGATACCGAGCATTTGCTCGACTGCTGGGATCGTGGCCTCTGCTTTGGCCAATGTCGGCAACAAGTTGTATACGTTATCCGGTCTTCCTTGCACGTCGAAGTGCAGTGCGGTTGTGGTCAACGAGGTATCGTCGGAACCGGGCGCCGTAGGTTCGGCATAGGCGACCTTTTGCGAGCCGACTTCGCATCGCCGTATGCTGATCCCGCCGTCGGTGGCGGTCTCATACGCGTTTTGTACCTGCGCGAGGGCAGCAGCATTCGAGTCGCTGAACGGAACGAAGATCAGCGCTCCCGTGAAATCGATTAATCGATCAGTAACATCCGTGGCGACGACGTGAAACTTGAACGGATTTCCTGCGACATAGACCCAGAAGGAACCGCCCGTACCGCCAATCGGAACAGGTATATTGATGTGCGGTGTCACGATCGTCGTGAAACGAATGCTGCGACGCAACGGCATGGCGCGTCCCGCATTGTTGTAGTCCGTATCGGCGAATCTTCTCTCTGGTTGGCGAACAATGACGTACATGTATTGCCTGAGGTATGCGGCCGGTGACCCAAGCGTCGAACCCGATTGCACAGTTTGGACTTTGCGTTCGGTGACTTTCACGAGCGACGCGCGATGGCCAAACGGATAGAGCACCCCCTCATAGACGATGCGCACGTAATGATCTCGGCCCTGCGTCGCGATATGACGCCATTCGCTCACGTCGAGCCGCTGCTGCGGTATGAAAGGGCTGGTCGAAATCGGAGGATCCCACCGGCCGTCTGAGGTTAGCCAAGCGCCAAGCGTGGAGAGCATGAAGCGGTCCGCGCTAATCGGACTAGGAACAAATGGACCATCTGCTTGCCCAGTGCTTGGATCGACTTTTGAGTACTCGCTGAACGCGGATGTCAGGATGACGATCTGCGCGCGATCGTTCTCGTTCATCGCGCCCCGGAACGGCGATTCCAGGGTCTTAGGCGGTAGCGGCTGCGGAAGCGGCGTGTAATCGGGCGACCAGACCGCTCGCAACGCTGTGCCGGCAGGCAATTGCGTGTACCAGAGTTCGGTACGCTGGTTATGGGTAACTGGGTGTGGCGCATGACTCCATTGCGCCTTCTCGTCGGGCGAGAGAAATAGCCGGTAAGGAAACTCGATTGAGGTCTCCCGCGGGCCGGGCTCGGCGATCGTCGGATTCTGCGCGTTCGATTGCGCGACCGGAACAACCTGTAGTTGGAACTGCGACCAATCGAGCAAGCCTTCGACCGTAAAAGGAATCGATGCCAGACTTGTCGGAACCAGGAAGACCAGCCGGGTGGGATGCGTGATTCGCGCACCGACCTGTCCCGGAGCATCGGGAGTCTGCACCGAAGTCGTCTTGTCGGGGTCGTCCGGCTGGCCCGGTGGGGGTTTGTACGGGAGTCCCTCGAAGTAGGCCTGCTCGAAAACCGATTGCGGCTGAAACTCGTACAAGAGGTAGGCCGGCAAGTTTGGGTTGGTACGAGTTAGCTTTGGATTTTTTTTGTCGCTCGTGTCGAGCTGAAGATTTTCGGCCGATATGCTTAGCGCGAGGAGATCGCGCGGTCGGTAGAGTTCGGCAATCAACTGCATGCGGTCGAACTCCTAGGGTGCGCCGTTGTGGGCATAATAAACATCTCCCAAGTAATTGGCTCTAGCCCTGTCGCGGATCCGCGTCAGCCATAGCAAAACGCTACGTCTTTCGCCAAACTCCGTTCACGGGCAGAGCTTCAGGATCGCAAAAATAGCGACGAGTGGACGCAGCGTCTATACGCACAATGACGTATGAGCGGGGGGCGGAGGGGGGAAGGTAGAATCTAGAATTTAGAATTTAGAATTTAGAATCGGAACCTGGGTAGGCTTGTCGGGCCCTCGATTCCGCCATAGCTGACACTCGGTGACCGGCGTTTACCCAGTTCAGCTCGGCGAAGCCGGGAACAAGGGCTTTGACAGAGACCTGCTGAGGTCCCTCTAAAGTCTGAATTCTGAAAATTCTAGATTCTAGCTTCTGGCCTCTGGGCATTTGCTATTTGTCATTTGTCATCTGTCATTTCAGATCTAATGAGCAAGGCACTCTTTGATCTGATTGTTTTCGGTGGCGGCAATGCGATTTCAACAGCCATCGACTGCGGCAAGGCCGGAATGAAAGTCGCGCTGGTCGAGCGGGGACCACTCGGAGGAACCTGCCCTCACCGGGGATGTATTCCCTCGAAATTATTGATCGGGTATGCGGATGCTGCTGACTCCGTACGCGATGCACGCAAATTCGGATTCGACACCACGATCAACTTGCGAGACCCAGACAAGATTTTAACTGACACGTTGGAGTTCACCCAAAAGTACGACTCCATCCTGGAGAAGGCGCTCGGCGAAAATGTGACACTGTTTCGCGGCACGGGCGCTTTTACCGGTAACTATTCTTTGTCCGTCAACGACAAGGAGATCTCGGCCGACAAAGTCGTCCTCGCGACCGGCAGCCGTCCCAGACGCCCAAACTTTAAGGCGCCATATTGGACGAGCGACGACGTCTTCACCCTGAAAAAGATGCCCAAATCCATCACGATCGTTGGTGGCGGCTATATCGCTTGCGAGTTGGGTCATTTTTTTTCAGGGGTGGGTGTTGAGACATTGCAAGTGGTTCGCGGGAAGAAGTTGCTGGAACGCGAAGATTGGGAGACTCAGACGCTCTTTCAGCGTGGCTATACGGCTCAGGTGGAGGTGCGATTCGAAACGGAGGTCGCGGCGACGAAGCACGATGGGTCAAAGTTTTATGTCGAGTTAACCGGCGTGGACGGTAAGCCATTTGAGCGGGTCAGCGAAGCCTTGCTATTCTGTATCGGGCGGGTCCCCAACACCGATCAGATCGGTTTGGAAAATACCGACTTGCGACCGAACACTCGCGGTTTTATCGAAACCGATGATCGGCTGCGCACGTCGGTTCCCAATATTTGGGCAATGGGTGACATCGGTGGCCGGTTTATGTACACACACGCGGCGAACTTCGAGAGCGAATATCTGGCTAAGCAGATTGGCGACGGGTGCGAAGATCCGATAGACTACGGGCCGATGCCGCACGCGGTGTTTACCTCGCCCGAGACCGCCGGAGTTGGTAAGACCGAAGACGAACTGAAGGCGGAGGGGAGCCCTTACTTTTCTGCTGCCGTGCCGTATTCCAATACGACGAAGGGTAGGGCGATAAAGGAAGAATATGGGCTCTGCAAGCTGTTGATCACGCCCGATCGTCAGATCCTGGGATGCCATATCGTTGGCCATCAAGCATCCGTGCTTGTCCATACTGTTCTTCCGGTGATGAAATGGCGCAACGATATTCAGTCATTAGTCGATCTCATTTATATCCATCCCGCGTTGGCAGAAGTTATCCGAGGAGCTGCCCGAAAGGTCGCCGGCATGTTGCCGAGCGCCTGTCGTGACATGGTCTCTTGAAGGCAAATACCAAATCGTTCGCGATGGGGGCGTGGCGTCTCATTTGTAATTCCGCGATTCCCGTTTGTCATTTGTCATATGTCATTTGTTATTTAGGCGTGCGCCGGCCTAAATACCCATCTCGAGGTCACGTTGTTTGCATCAGTCTATTTCTCTTTCTCTCGCGTGGGATCGCATTCGGAAAGGATTCTGAGCCGCCCAGGGAACCGCTTCAGCCAGAGAAGGCGTTCTCATTACTTCTGGCGAACGCCGAAAAAATTGCTGAGACCGAGTTCGGGAAGTACCAGGCTAATCCTCGCAAAATAAAGGCCCTTTCGGAGTTCATCAGCGAATTGCAATCCATTGCTCAAGGAAAGGACATACCTCAGTTCTATCGATTGCAGCTCACCGCTGATGCTTGGGAACTGGGAATCGTCGCCAAAGCCGTTTTTGGAAGAGTGCCCGTGGAAGTGACTCGATGGACGGACCAATTGGATGAAGTGGGCTGGGATCTATCCTCCAAAGCTAATTTCGCTAAGAAAAATTCTGCAAACCCCTTCGGTAGTGTCACGATCACCGTGGTTACCAAAGCCGGTCAAAGGGAGGTTTCCGGCTACGAAGTTTGGTATTCGCCGAAGGGACTCGACAAATACAAGGAGCGGCATGTTTCGTCCGGCAAGCTCAGCAGTCCGACTTCAATTTCCATTCCTCCTGGCAATTATGTCTTTTGGACTGTTAAAGCAGGGAAACCAGGTCCGCCTAAGCAGGTGAATGATGTAGGGGTTGACGGGTTAGTGACACGATCGATTGAGCTGGATACGCCGTGAGAGCGGAAGCATGAGGCCGGAATCTAGAATTTAGAATTTGGAAGGGGAGCCTGGGACTATCCGGACATCGGTAGAGCATGGCGGCCCGGGCCGCCGACCTGTCCGCTGTAGCTGACAATCTCCTGCTGCCTGTTCACTCGTCCTCTTGGCGAACGCGGAATCGGGATCTGACTAAGCCCTGTTAGGCAAGGGAGCGGCTTCTCGTTCACGGCTGAGCGATTTCTTTGCAATTCGTTGAAACGCCGCCGTCATCTCAACCGAAAGATTAACTAACGGCGATAAGCTAGGAAGAGTAGGAACAAATCGGTAATGTCTGTCGTCGGTTGTCGAATGAAGATTGACTTCTTCTCACGGCTTGTGATGCAATCAACTAGTCCTGAAGCGCCGAAGGCGGTCTCTATCGAAGTTCTTTCGGCGAATCTTTGGCAAGTCCCCAGATACATCAATTTAGCATCAAAATGAACCCGGCGTTATGCGCCACTTCGGGCAGATCGGGTGTGAGGATTGGATGACATGGTCAATACGTCACTACCGCTATTGGAGTCGCCTCTTTTGAGAGCATCTAGAGCGGAACGGCAACTTCATTTCAGACAATGAGCGAATTGTCCAAACAAACACGTTTGGAGGATTTAATCACCAGGTGCCGAAAGACAATCGACTTAGGCACCGCTGATGCCGGCATTTACAATGAGTGGGGTTACGCGCTGCTTGGACTCGCCAAACCTCAGGAAGCGATCGTGCAGTTCGAGCAAGCAATCAAAAAGAAGCCAGACTACCTGTTTGCTCACTATAACTGGGGTATCGCCCTGGCTCGGCTGGGAAAGCACGAGGAATCAATCGCCAAATACAAAGAGGCGATCGCGATCGACCCCGACTACGCCGACGCGTACAACGCCTGGGGCAACGCACTGCTGGAGCTTGGCAAACCGCGAGAAGCGCTCACGCAGTTCGAGCAAGCGATCAAAAAGAAGCCAGACTACCTGTTTCCCCACTATGGTTGGGGTCTGGCCTTGGGGCGGCTGGGAAAGCATGAGGAAGCGATCGTAAAATACAAAGAAGCGATCGCGATCGACACCGACTATGCCGACGCTTATAGCCAATGGGGCAGAGCGCTGTTAGATCTCAACAGACCGCAAGAAGCGATCGAGCAGTTTGAGCAAGCAATCAAGAGAACCCCAGACCACCTACTTGCCTACTATAACTGGGGTCTTGCCCTGGGACAGCTGGGAAAGCATGAGGAAGCGATCGCAAAATTCGAAAAAGCGATCAGCATCGACAGCAATTTTGCCGACTCTTACAATCAGTTGGGTAAAGCGCTGGTAGATAGCAAAAGACCGCAGGAAGCGATTGCGCAATTTCAGCAAGCAATCCAAAAAAAGCCAGACCACCTTCTTGCCCGCTACAACTGGGGTATCGCTCTGGCGCGGCTGGGAAAGCCGGAAGAGGCAATCGCCAAATACAAAGAGGCGATCGACATCGACCCCAAATTTGCCGACGCTTACCACGCCTGGGGCAGCGCGCTTTTAGATCTCGGCAAACCGCAGGAAGCGATCGCGCAGTTCGAGCAAGCAATCCAAAAAAAGCCAGGTCACCTGTCTGCCCGCTATAACTGGGGTATTGCCCTCGCGCGGCTAGGAAAACAGGAAGAAGCAATCGCCAAATACAAAGAAGCGATCCGCCTCAATAACAATTACGCCAGCGCCTATAACGCCTGGGGCAAAGTGCTACTAGACCTCGGTCAGCCCCGGGAAGCGGTTGGGAAGTTCGAGGAAGCGATACAAAAGGAAAAGAACCACCTCTATGCTCACTACAACTGGGGTCTTGCTCTTGGCCGGCTGGGAAAACCAGAGGAGGCGATCGCCAAGTACCAGGAAGCAATCGGCATCGACCCTAATTATGCTGATGCCTACAACGCCTGGGGCAATGCGCTGCTGGATTTCGGCCGGCCTCAAGAAGCGATTGAGAAGTACCGGCAAGCGATCGACCTGGCTAAAGAACCGCATGTTTACGCGCACCGCAATTTAGGTATCGCTCTGGCCCGGCTGGGAAAGCAGGAAGGCGCAATCGCCAAATACAAAGAGGCAGTCGGCCTTAACGGCAACTATGCTGACGCTTACAACGATTGGGGCAACGCGCTGCTAGATCTCGGCCGGTCTGCCGAAGCGATCGAGCAGTATAAGCAAGCCATTGCCGCGTACGAGCGAGCAACAAATAAACAGGGAGAATATGCCTACGCCTACTACAACTGGGGACGCGCAGTCGGCCGAACGGGAGGCGCGATCAACGGTGATGAGCTCGAAGAGACCCTTAGCGGCGATTCCGGTAAGATGGCTGCCGAGCTTTACCGAGGACTAGGCAGCGAACTGGTCGAGCAAAAGCGCTACGATGAAGCCGTTAATTGGTATGGCCGGGCCGTGGAGAAGCAACCCGAAAATGTCGCGGCCCTTTTCGCTTGGGGAGTGGCGCTGAGTAACTTGCAACGCCATCAAGAGGCGCTCGACCGATATGGCGAAGCCGCCCGATACGATCCCTATCATGCGTATTCTTTGAACAACCGGGCGGATATTCTCAGGCTCCAGGGGCGTTTCCCGGAGAGCATGGAGGAATGGCAGAAAGCAAAAACGGCGTATGAGCATGTGAGTCGGACATATGGTGAGACGTCGCGACAGGCAGACTTCCACTACTATTATGGAGCGATGTTGCACGAGATCTTCGGCGAGCTTGATGAGGCCGAGGAAAGACTCCTCGACGGGCTGCGACGCGATCCCTCTCACGAAGGTTGCTTGCACCAGCTCACAATGCTGTACCTAGAAAAAAAGGACATTTTTGCGACCGGTTTTTGGCGGCGTCTTGCTCATGATGATGTGCTGGCCGAAGACCGGGTCCGATTCTACTGGCAGGCCCAGGAGTATTATCGCAAGGCTAAGACCATACTCTCGGCTGGCAGGTTAGGAGGCCAACCAGAAGCGCGCAATCTTCAACTACTGGTCAAACTGCACTTTGCTATGGAGGATTCTTCGGCAGCCGAAGAAGCCGTCAGGGAATTAGAAAAATTAGAGCCAGACTCTTCCGCTACGCTTTCCTTTCGCGGTAGATTGTGGCTACAGAAAGAGCGTTTCAAGAAAGCGGTAGAATGTTTCGAGGCGGCGGCATGCCGGGATCCCGATTTCTTGGTGAGTCAGGCGAACTTGGCGGAGGCATACCGCAAGGCTGGACAGCTCGATAAAGCGGAGGCGATTTTTAGTAAAAATCTCAGCGTCTCCTGGCGCCACGTGGAATCGCACTTCGGGCTTGGCAATGTGTACATCGAAATGGGGGAAGCCGGCGAAGCGGACCTATTTGAGCAAGCGATCAGCCACCTGACTTCTGGGATAAACCTCCTGAAGGATGGTTCCTGCTCGAAACGCTTGAATAAGAAGGTGCTGGCAGAGGCGCTTTATTTGCGTGGCTATGCCAAGGTTAAATGCCATGAGGCACCTAAGACACATCGTGATTTCAGGTACCTGCGTGAGGCGCGACGAGACTTTAAGAGCTGCTACGCCGAATATGATCCCGATTACCACAAGGCGAGGCGAGCGGAAGAAAAATTGAACACCAGGTTCAAAGGGTTTCAGCCGCAGACCAAGATGGAAAAGTGGGGACCGTTTCTTGTGTTTCTGCTTTCGCTTTTAGTGTTCGTCGCGGCTCAGGCATTGTTCTTCTTGCCACTCTTCCATCTATGGGAAATCAAATCACCGCTGGAATTCCCTAACTATTGCTTATTAACTTTCGCGGCGCTCCTCTTTATTATTGCGGGACTCTATTTGCCCCAAATCCTGAAACTGAAAGTTGGAGTAATCCAACTCGAGAAAAACTCGATCGACCAAATCTCCAGCGGACCCATCACCATCGAACCGCTGGTCAGGTCATCCACCGGATCGTCATCGGGCCGTTCGCAATCGAGTATCTGAGGAAGACAGGCGGAATTCAGAATTCAGAAGAGGAACGGAGATTATCTCAATGCGGAAAGCGAATAGGAGAGTTCCAAATACGTAAGATTACGTATTTACGTCGGACTCAATGATCAATTGAATGTGACCAGCAGTGGCGTCTGGGCGCAGGTTACAGTTATTCGGATTCGAGACTGTCACAAAGTTATGGGCAGAATCAAGAATAGAAGAAGTACGATGAAAATTAAACCACGTTGGATTAGTCTACTTTCTGGTATTTGTGCGCTCGCTCTTGTTGCTGGACGCGCTAACGCGAGCCAAGAGTCCGGCGATACTTCCGGATCAAGTCAGGATGACCAAGTCTATGAACGGTTCGTTGACATAGCAAACCGATCAAATATCGACTTACGAAGTCATGGGAGCTATACCAAGCAATATGTAGTGGAGCGCGCGCACCTTTTTTGTGACTTAATGCAATCCCAAGACATTACTAAACTAACAAGCGAAATTAGCTTCCCTCCTGTGCGTAATTGGTCAGAAACCACGAAAGATAGGTCTAGACTCGAGGCAGCAATCCTCATGGCGGGAACGCCGATATATTGCCCAGACCTATCACCAACGGCTGATCAATGGCTTCGAACCTACATGAGATGAGATTTTTGAATACGGTTTGCAAAAGGTAGAGGCGCCGAGTTGTCTGCGGATCAGCACACCGATATGCTCCTTTAGTAGACGATCCTTAACGGGGTAATAATTACATCCAGGCGGGGTGTTTCAATGCGCGGGACGAAACCGTCGTTTCCCGGTCATGGCGAGTTCCTGCACTCCCACCTGTTGATCATAAATTTGGTGGCTCGGCGGTGGAGATCTAAAAGCCAAGGACCGTACATGAAAAGCAGTCAATCGGAGAAACACTCTAAGGAATTGTACGTCGTAGTCTCGGCAGCTCTGGGCGCAGGCTTTTCGAGTATAATCTTCTTGTGGTTGACGTGGTCACTTGCAAAGGGAGTTTTTGATTGGCTCCACTTTGTGCTGGTCGTTTTGGTGATGTATGTGGCGTCGCGGAGTTTCTTCGACCCGTTACAAGAACTGCTGACAAAGCCCTTCATCCGCGGCCACGAGGGCGATGAAAGAGCAGCTATCCGTCCGCGCTCGGTGCGTGCCCTTCTGTTGGGTATTGTCCTGTCCCTAGCTCTCGGGGAGCATGCGATCATTGATTTGCTGATGAAGAACCCCGGAAGCGTTCTGCTAGAGGTACTAAGCTCTTTTTTTGATAGTCGGGCTAGTAACGTTCATTTGGATTCGGGGCGCTCGAGTGAAACCGCCTCGTGCTGCTTGGTGGAGCGCAGTGGGATTTGGACTGAGCAGCGAGGTGATCGCCGTGGGAGTATTTGCTTGGAGCATATTTCAACACGCAGTTCCCATTGACGTGGCAACCGTGAACGCATTCGCAGCATACTTTTTAAAGAATCTCGTGGCGGGTTTTCTAGCTGGATGGGTACTCGACCTGGGATTAGGGATTTACCGGGGCACTGGTGCATGCCTCGGCTTACTGCTAGGCTTATTTCTCTTCGATGCTCTAGCCTTCGCACTCGGCGCGAATCCCCTTGAGGCTATGTTGTCCGAACTATTTTTGTCTTTTGGCTGGGCCCTCGGTTTGGTGATGTGCCGTTATTCGGATGAGGTTCTGGCGCGACGCTAGAAACTTGCCTGAGTTCGCTTTTCGGGGAGCTTGGATTTCGCATCAATGATCCTCTCATTCACAACGTTTGCGGATCAGTGAGCGGATGCAGAATCTCTCGCAGGAGAAAGCCTTGCCGGAAAATCGCCGGTCACACTCCGGAAGCATTCCGGAATGACCGTACAGAAATTAGCCAAAAGACTAATGCCCTACTTCTTAAGATTGTTCCTGATCTTGAAGGATAGATACAGTAGGAACACAAATACCGCGATAATAACGATGGCGATCATAGGACGATTGTATCTATAGATTCAGAATGTGTAGAGCAGTTAATCTAACTGTAGGGGAAATCACTTGCCGGCAGAGGGTGATGGTGCCGCTTCAGGATTGCCTCGGCATTCCTGCGAATACGAATCTTCTCATTTAGAAGCCGTCAATAGGGCTAGGAAGGCGGCGAAGGTATGCAATACGTCGAAATGCGTAGCGCCCAGCGGCGTAGCTTTCCTGAAGACCTCTTCGCGGTAAGAGAGGGTCGCGTAAGCAACGCACCGACCGCCGAACGGTTCAACCTTTGCTCCTTCCTTCTGTTCAAAGAAAATCTCTGTGTTTTTGTGTTTCTTTTGCGGCTATTTCAGGGCCTCTGTTTTCTCTGTTAGCTTCTGTTCAATTCGAAAACGAGGACGACGACGAGCACGAGGACGATTGTGGTTACAGTCGGCCCGCGTAGATGACTCGCGCTAGTCGTCTCAGCTCGGCATCCTGAAGAAACGTTTTCCCCGTTCCGGATGATTTGTAGTTTCATCAATTGCAGTCTCGAAATCTTCTAGAGGATGTAGCCCACCAACGGAAACTTTGAATTCCGCCCGCCCGGAGATTTCCGCGATCTCTCGCAGCAACTCCATGTCACCCTCTTCCGGCGGTGTGAAAAAGTAACGGTAGATAGATGACTTGATCGCGCTGCCCTTCATCAAGACGTCAAAGTTGTGCAGGTTAAATTTTTCTGGGCTGTAACCGCCGTACAAGACTATCTGCCCGCCAACGGCGCTGCTTCTGATAAGTTCGCCCACGAGAGGTCCGCCCACGCAGTCGATGACGCCGTTAACCCCCTCGTTCTGTGTGATTTCCATGATCCGCTGACCGACGGGTTTGGAGAGGCTCGAGAGTTCGATCACTTCAGATGCTCCCCGGGCTTTCAAGTCCAAAGCTTTTTGGGCTCGTCTCACGATGGAGATGACATTGATGCTTTTGAGCTTTGCGAACTGCGAGACCATCGTTGCAACGGTTGAGTTGCCAGCTGTGAGCGCCAGCCATTGACCTGCCCGGACTCGAGACTCGTTGAGCAAATCCCAGGCAGTGATTGGGTTTACGAATTGAGCGGCTTTTTCAATCGGATAGTCCGATGGAAGCGGGATTAGCCATTCGGCGGGTACCGCGGCATATTCCGCCCAAGTGTTGTAATGGCTGAAAGCGACCTGAGTCCCTGGCTTGAATGGGACTTCGTTACCGACTTTCGTGATGATGCCCGCGCCATGGTTTCCAGCGATCTGTTGCGGAAAATGAGGCTTTTTCGGTTCCGGATAGAGGTTCTGAATAAAGAGAAAATCCCCGGGATTAATTGAAGCCGCAGTCATCTTGACCAGCACTTCTTTATCTCCGATCTCCGGAATCGGAACATCGCGAATCTGCAGAACTTCCAAAGGGGAGCCAATTTTGTCGAAGACGATTGCTTTCATATCAATTACCGACGGTGAACCGGCTCAGATCTCATCGAAAGGTGGCACTTCTGACAAATGCTATGCGAAAAGGGACACGTAGGCGTCCCGATCGTAATGGCGTAGCCTGATCCTCCGGCTCAGGAACCCAGAGCTGCCGCGATAGGTGAGAGGTGAGATGTGATCGGTGAAGGGCGGAGCCTATCGTTAAAAATCCTGGACAGGAATCTCCCACCGCGTCTCACTAATCACAGTTCACTGATGACTAACACGCACCCTGAGGCTGGAGCATCAGGCTACGGCTTCAGCTACGTTGTGATTGGCAATTCTAACCAGGTGTATGCTAAAATGGCCGCGTGCACGTGGTGGTCTATCTCCCGTCCGCTTTTTACTCCGCCATCGCATCGACCGTCGTGGAAACGCTGCAAGCGGTAAACGATGTCCATGGCTCACAGCTTTTTTCATTCGAGTTTGTGGCCAAACATTCGAGAGCCGTTTCCAAGTCGGGGATTTCTTTTCCAGCCAAGATTCGTCCTTCTAAAAAAATGGACGTACTGATCCTTCTGGCAGGGTTGCGCCCAGAGGTTTCTGAAACCCTTCGACTGTTGGATGAAGAGAGCAAGCATACGGAGCCCTTGATTAAGCTGGCCCAACGGCAGGGAGCGGTTATCGCCTCGACCTGCGGAGCCGCGTATCTGCTCGCGGCTTCTGGCCTCTTGGATGGAAAACGTTCAACCATCTCATGGTGGTTGAAAAAAGAAGCCAGCCGTCGATTTCCGCAGGTCCGGTGGGAGCCTTCCCGGCTGATCGTTCGGCAAGGGCGGGTTTACACTTCCGGAGCGGCATTCTCCGGTCTTGAACTCATTACAACTTTGCTGATTGACCTGGGCTTTGCCAAAGAGGAACGCCAAGTCCGGAAGCTGATGGTTCTGCCTCCATCTCGTGAATTTCAAAGCCCCTACGAGATGCCAATTCCGGAAGAGATTGATGTTTTCGAAAAGAAACTGAATGCGCTTTCCAAGGAGAATTTGCAGCACCTCAATATTGAGTTTCTGGCCCAACGGCTCGGTATGTCACCCAGAACATTGTCCCGAAGATTCTTTGATGAACTCCAAACCAGTCCTGGGAAATGGATTCAAGAAAAGCGATTAGCTACGGCACGAACGTTACTCGAGGTGACGAAACTCAGTGTTTCCGAAGTCTGTTATCGAGTGGGTTATCAAGATCTCGCTTCATTCAGCCGGCTTTTCGCCAAAACGACCGGGATGCGGCCCGGAGAATTTCGAAAGCAGATTCAACGGTAGTTCGGTCCCAACCGAACGCAATGAAATAGCCGCAAAAGAACACAAAGAGCACAGAGATTTTCTTTAAACAGAAGGTAGCAAAGGAAGCAAAGGGGGACTTCCTTTTCAAGTTTCACACAAGATCGCAAAGAGACCTTGCTAACTTTGCTTCTTTCTGTTCGTGAAGAGACCTTTGTGCTCTTCGCGTTTCTTTGTGGTTATCCCGGAGTTGCTTTGTAGAGCGCCAAAGGCCGATCGATCGAATTGGAAACACCGTTGGCGATCCGAAATGACCCCACCTTTGCTTCTTTGCCTTCAGTTCAAAGAGAATCTCTGTGTTCTTTGTATTCTTTTGCGGCTATTTGGTTGCGCCCATCGGCAGAATCGAGCGTCAGTTAACCCTTCTTTGATCGCGATCGTACCGCGCTAGATTTTGGCGGCGGTAAAGCTGTCTGCCCTGGATCGAAACAATCTAACATGTCGTCAACCGTATCCAGGCGCGGGTTGATTGACTCGATTCCCAGGAGGGTCTGGACGAACTTAACCAGGCTGATATGCGAACGAAGAGTGTGCGATATGTTGCCGGGCTTGGCGTATGGACTGATCACGAGGCAGGGCACGCGAGAGCCGTACCGAAATTGTTGTCCGTTAAATGCGGGAAAGGCGTCGGCTGGGCGCTGAGCCTTTTTGCTGTCCCACTTCTCCACATTCGGCGGTTCTACGTGATCGAACCAGCCGCCCCAGTCATCCCATGTCACGAAAATGGCCGTCCGACCCCAAAGTCCGCCTTGCACAATCGCCTGAATTTGGTCAACAGTCCATTGCATGCCGTCAGTGACGTTTTGCGGTGGGTGTTCGCTCCGTGACGGTCTACCCTCGCCGTAAAGCCAGGTAACGGCCGGCAGCTGTCCGGCAGATGCGTGCTGGACAAAGAGATCCGATCCGTAGTTCGAACGATGCCCGGCGAGTTCTTTGATGTAGTGAAATGCGTAACCCCCATAATTGGCCCAGGTCATGCCTGCCTTCTCCAATGCTAGCGGGAGTGAACGCAGGTCATAACTGTCTTTCGGCGACGGACGATAATGATTGTGAGGGTTATTGATAACCGGCGCATCCGCGCAGATGAGCATCAAGTGGTTGGGCGTCGAAGGTCCGGCAACTTCGGAGAAGTAGTTGTCACACAGCGTGTACTGCCTCGCGAGCGCGAAATAAGCAGGGATATCCTTCTCGGAGTACTGTACTCGGTACCTCGTCTCGTTGGCCCGCTGTTCCCATGCTTCATGTCGATGGTCCGGATCGCCGGGAGGCGGGTTTTGGGCGGCAGCAAGCTGGGCGCCGTTCGCGCCAGGGAAAGTCCCGAAATAGTTGTCGAAGGTATGATTTTCCTTAACAATAATTACCACGTGATCGATTCGACTGGTGAGTTCAGTCATCGTTTTGATCTTTGCTCGGTCGCTCGAGATTTGTTTGCTTAGCCATAATGTATGGAGGTGGAACGTTTGAAAAGTCGAACAGTTTAGCGGCTGAGCGGCGAGCAGCAACAAGCTACTGATGATTAGTGATTGGTGATTAGTGAAAGGAACGGCGAATAGGATGGCCAGAGATTTCTGCCGAGGTTTTTTGCCGATAGGCTCCGCCATTCACCGATCACCAATCACTTCTCACCAATCACCAGTAGCTTCCTGAGCCAGGCTTGTCCGCCGTAGTTTGTGGGTTGCGCGGGCGGAACGAAGGAGGAAGGATCAGGCTACCAATCGACTTCGTGAAAATATTCCGTGGTTCTCGGGAATAAATCGGGGATCCAATCGTTTGGAATCATATGAACATGCTTGCATTTGGCTTCGGGAATTTGGCTGGTCCTGATCTGATAATCATTCTAGCCATCGTGCTTATCCTCTTCGGAGCAAAAAAGTTACCTGACTTGGCGCGGGGACTCGGTCAGAGCATGAATGAGTTCAGAAAAGGGCGGGAAGATTCGGAACGAGACGCGCATGGTGCTGGTGCTCAACCGCAGCCCAAGCCAGTGGATGCGAGCAAGGAAAACTGATTGTTGGGAGCCCTTGCTGACGTTCCCCCAGATGGATCTCTGGTGGGATAGTGACTAAGACCGCAACGAAGCGATGAGTCCAACGTAGAGAGCCAACACCAAGGCGCTCGTTACCGAAAACTCAAACAAATCGCCGGATAACCTTCGCGGTCTGTGCCAGCGTTCCGCTGATCTTCCTGCGAAAACGTGACGGAACAAATGGCGCGCACCCATAAAAAATTGGCTTTCTAATTATATTGACTGTGCGCGGGACGTAATTATTCCCACAATCGTTACAACTGTAGCCTGATGCTTCAGCCTCAGGGTGGGTGGCTGTGAAAGTATGGATGAACGGTGAACCCCTACAGGGCAAATCCCGTCAAAATCTTCGCAACCCTGGCGTTAATCACTTCTCACCTCTCACTTCAGCCTGGGTCCCTGAGCCAGGAGGATCAGGCTACTCCCGCGCCATTCGCGGTTCACACTTGGCTACCGTTCGGGGCAAAGAGCGGGCTTTCGAGGCGTGATAGCTTTTCTCTGCAAGCTACCGAATCGCGGCCGTCATCTCTATGATAGATGAACTAGGCGACGATCGGTCATGAAAACGATGCAAAATGGCTCGTCAGGCTTGCACCCGTTGGGTAAAATCCTAACCTCAAGAGACTTGGAGCACAGTTTGCGTGCTTCCCCCGATGCCGGAACCATTCGAGTTTGAGCACTACCAGCTTCTGCGAAATGAAGATGGATCTCTCGTCGAACTCGGACGAGGTGCGATGGGGATTACCTATAAGGCTTTCGACACGAGCCTGCGCTGCAATGTCGCGCTGAAGGTAATCACCGGAACTCTGCTGGAGGATGCAACCGCTGGCGAACGTTTCCTCCGGGAGGCGCGTAGCGCTGCCCAGTTGCGACACCGGAACGTCGCTTCGGTATTCCATCTCGGTAAACACGGCACCGGCTATTTTTACTCAATGGAGTTTATTGACGGGGAAACCGTTGCTGCCCGTGTGAAACGCGATGGACCGCTCGACTGTCTCTTTTCCCTCGATATCGCTCAGCAGGTAGCCTCCGCTTTAATCGCTGCGGAAAAACAGCACCTTGTTCATCGGGACATCAAACCGTCGAACCTGATGCTGGTTCGTGAGGGGGACGGTGAGATCTCGGTTAAAGTAATCGACTTCGGTCTCGCCAAATCTGTAGTCAGGCAGTCGACAGGGGCCGGAGCCCTGACTATGAGCGGGTTCGTGGGTACACCGTATTTTGCCAGTCCGGAGCAGCTGGACCGGCAAGACGAAGATATTCGATCGGACATTTATTCTCTTGGGATCACGCTCTGGTTCATGCTCACTGGCAAACCAACATTTATCGGTTCGATGGCCAGCGTGATCGCGCAGCATCTGGATCGAGCGCCGCCGTTCGACTCGCTGGCTATCCTTCCCGCAGAAATCGTTTCCGTGCTGCGGCGGATGTTGGAAAAAGATCGAGCGCGCCGTATTCAAACGGCAGCAGAATTGCGCTCTGAACTCAGATCCTGCGCCGAACGACTCCGCGGTCAGCAAGCGCCGGAAAAGTTGCCAAGGCCGGGTGACTGGAACTTCGAGACGATTGAGCTAACTAGCACCCACGCGTCCAGTTTGTTGCCACCGGCGGGTGCGTTACTAAAAGAGCGATACCGTTTGCTGGAAGATCTCGATCCGGGGAATCCGGGACACAGCTACCACGGCGAGGACGTCAAGACCAGAACGCGCGTTGCTATCCGTGTTTTTCAGCTTGAACCGGAAATTCTCACGCAGATTGAAGAGGAAGCAAAACGTATCCAAGGCACTTCTAATCCGAACTTTCTCAAACTTCTCACTATCGAACGAGAAAGATCTTTCAGTTTCGCTGTGCTGGAATGGTTGGAAGGCTTTCCTCTGGTCGACCTGCTGCGGGCTCGCCGCGCGCTCACCTTGCGGGAAACGTGCATGCTGCTCAAACAAATCGCTCCTGCAGTCGACGAGGCGGTCGCGTTGAATCTTAATCTGGAAATGAATCTGCGCGATATTCTGGTTCATTTTCCGGAAGGCTTCGGAGAACCGGTAGCGGACATTGTCCTGCGATGTCCACTCGACGAGTGGCCGCCGTTCGTGGTGAAACTTGATGCTCTCGGGGACTTGAATGAACTCGAGGAATCCGCCACGCACGCAGGCGAACAGACAGTCGGCAGCAGTCTGCAGGGACAGCAGGCAGTGATTCGACTCGGCATCCTTGTCTACGAGCTTCTCGGTGGTAAGCCGGGAGGATTCGCGCCGCTGGCGAACACTTCGGAGGAGGGAAATCGTATCCTCCGGCAGGCGCTGACGCCCGGACGAAGCTTTGCCACTGCCCGTGAGTTCTACGACGCCCTGAGTGCAATCTCGGATACGAAGCCGGCGACAAGCGCGGGGATCCTTCGACCGCCCAAGCTTGAGCCATCGAAGCCAGCCGGTCCAGACTCGACCGTAGTTCCATCGGTTTTGGGAGAGTCGATCGCGAGGTCTCCGGTTGCGGCGATAACCCGAACGGTAGCGAAGAATCGTTTACCGGCACTGGTGGCTCTCCTGTTCTTGGGCCTTGCGGGCGCCGCTGGTCTTTTCTGGTTATTCCTATTCCGATCACCCGGCCCCAGCCCAGAGCTGCCGGTCGTCAAGCCTACCGCGACACAGAGCAATCCGCTGGTCGCTAGGCCGCCTCTGGTCGCTGGAAAGCCTTGGGCCAACAGTCTGGAGATGCAGTTCGTGCCGCTCGGCCAGGTTCATTTTGCGGTCTGGCAAACCCGGGCGCGCGACTTCGAGGCATTTGTCCAAGCCACCGCATATGACGCGGTCGGAGGGATGTCATCGGTCGTTACTCAGAATGGATTCAAGGCGAATACACTCAGCTGGAAGAATCCCGGGTTCGCTCAGACGTCCGATCACCCTGTGGTCGGTGTCAGCTGGGAAGATGCAAACCAGTTTTGCGAATGGCTCACCCGCAAGGAGCGGAGTGAGGGCCTTTTGCGGGCATTCCAGAGCTACCGGCTACCAACTGACTCTGAATGGAGCCAAGCGATCGGGTTAACGCGGGAGACAGGTGCGACGCCCGAAGAGCGCAGTGGCGGCATCAAAAACGTCTACCCATGGGGCAACGCCTTTCCGCCGCCGAATGACTTCGGTAACTACGCAGGCAGTGAGTCACGCGCCGATGCGCCGAATAACTGGACGATTATCGCCGGTTATCATGATGCCTTTCCCCGGACCGGGCCAGTCACAGCATTCAAACCCAACCAGCGCGGCCTATCGGCTTTGGGTGGCAATGTCTGGGAATGGTGTCAGGACAAATACCGAACTACGATGAACTGGCGGACGCTGCGCGGCGGTTCCTGGGCAACATCGCGGGCCGAAGAAACACTCTCTTCCTATCGACGCGGATACGATCCGTATTTTCGTAGTGACGAAGTTGGTTTCCGCTGCGTTATCTCCTCAGACGGAGCACAACAATGAAATTAGTTACGTTTAACCTTATCTTTATTCCGATCCTTGCTCTCTGTCTGGGCGCGGTCGGTTACATCGCTCAGCAAGCGATGCTGCAAGCTGCCCGCCAGCATGTCGCCCAGAATGCTCGGATCATCATGGAGACCGCTCTTTCCAGCCGGACTTACACCACCAAACAAGTTGCGCCGTTGCTGTTGCAAAAAAATTTCAAGCTCCAGACGGCAGTGGCCGAACTTCGGAAAACAATCGAAGAGGTACCGAAAACGGTTGACCAAAACGTACCGAGCGACGTTCGGACCAGCCTAAAAAAAGGTTTTGTTCTGGGCCAGCAGCACGCCCTGACGGCGCTCGAACAGTTTGTAACCGCGGTCAAAGGGAAGTCGGATGAATTGCTCGACAACGAGTTTCATCCGCAATCTGTTCCGGCATTCGCGGCAACCGAGATATTCGGTTATCTCCGGCAGAAATTTCCGAACTACTTCTATAAAGAAGCGACCCTGAACCCAACAAACCCGCGGAATCGGGCTACCGATTGGGAGACGGATGTCGTCAACCAATTTAGGGGTGACTCGGCGCAAACCGAGATCATGGCCACTCGCGATACACCGAATGGGCTGTCACTTTTTCTGGCCCGCCCGATCAAGGTTAACAACGTCAGCTGTCTCGAGTGCCATAGTACCGCTGATAAAGCGCCGGTAGAAATGATCAAGCTCTACGGTACGGCGAACGGGTTTGGCTGGAAAATGGACGATATTATCGGCGCTCAGATCGTCTCGGTACCGATGTCGGTGCCGGTCCAATTAGCGGAAGACTCTTTTCGGATGCTTGTGTTCTGGTTAGCCGGCGCGTTTGTCGTGATCCTTGCTATCGCGAACATCTTGTTGGCGGTATTAAGCCGGCCGGCCAAAGGCGACAGCAAATAGCGTAGGGAAGGGCGTTTCCGGCTGCGCATCCCCTGTGCGTGTGCGTGGCGTCAGATCTTAGGCCGATGTTGCCCTCTGCCGGGAGGGATCGCGTCCTCGCGATCCGCGGCGCACGAGGATCCGACGCCGCGCGCAAGCATTCTGCACCAGGCATCCGAAAGGCTATGTCGGACAGGCTGTGCGCCCTCCCCGCCCGGGCTTTTAACCCCGGGAAACGCGTTCCAAATGCCGCGCCCTGAAAGCGGCGCTAGAATAGAGGTCCCATTAGAGCGGTCCGGTTTTCTTGACTTCGCTCGCCTTGGCGCTAGCTTCTCGGTCTCTCCGCACCCATAGCTCAATTGGATAGAGCGCAAGTCTACGGAACTTGAGGTTGCATGTTCGAGCCATGCTGGGTGCAGATCAGCTACCAAAGCCAATCGGCGACGGTTAGACAAGCTGACAAAATCAACAGGCGGAAAACCGGTATCCTCGTTTCTCGGTTGGCTTGCGCTTCCCGATCAGTCTGGCGTTAATCTTTATGTGTGGACCGCTGTTGTCGTTGAAGGACTAACGTAAGTAGCGTATTCCCAGATTTGAGAGCCTTGGATTATTCGAAAAGCCATCTTCGTTGCGCGGAATTCAGGAGGTTTAACTAAAAGACCTTCTAAAAATTCAAAAAGGATGGCACAATCCCGCCCCGTGAACGGCAAAGCTTCGGAGTGGTCGAGACGCGATTTTGTTAAGCGCGCTTTCGCGGCTGGCGTAGCAACCATGGCGCTCGGTTGCCTTCCCTGTCAGTCTCAAACAGTAACATGCCGCGTTGCTCTTCTGGGCGCAGATCCATATGGCCGTAGGGTTTTACGGTCGCTTCTGCATGTCCCGAATACCGAGCTTGTGGCTCTGTGGCATGACGATCAGCGGCACTTACTGATGGCTGCCGAGAGAGTCGAACAAATCGCGTACTCCACGCCTCGAGCCTATGTCGATCATCTTGAACTACTCAACCGAGAACATGTTGATTTGGTGATTGTTGCTGCACCGAACGGAGAACACGGCACGCAAATCGCCGCCGCCATGACACATGCCTCCCACGTGCTCATTGTTCAACCAGTCTGCCGAACGATTAACGGACTTGGCCACCTCACATCCGCTCAGCTTCGCCGAGGGCGCTTCGTCCAAGTAGGTCGCGAGATACGTTTAGTCCCGGAACTGGTTTCTCTGTCTGAACTCGTTCAAGATAGGCTCAGTGTTACAAATGCTCGCCCGACCTCATCTGCCAGCCTGCAGGGCCGAGCACGCGATGGCCGGGTCTTTTCTGAATGGGCCGTCTGGGTAGAGCATCTTGTGTAGCGGCCCCTGAAAGATCGATTGCATACCCTGCCTTGGCTTAAACATCAGCGCTTGCAACCTCTATGAGCACGATTGTCGAACCGACTGACGCACAACTACAGGCACTGGTCGAACCTTATCTGAGTAAACAAACCAGCGGCTTGGCATTTGCCATTGGTTGCGCGAGCCCGACTTTTCAAAAGCTTTTTGTCCAAGGGAGCCTTTTCAATCAAAATAATGTGGAGCTGGAGTTAGGACCAAATACCTATTTTGAGCTCGGCTCACTCAGTAAGACCTTCACCACCACCCTTTGTGCATTCCTCGGAGGTCAACACCAACCAAAATGGGAAGAGCAGAGTGTTAAGGATTATGGTCGCGGCTTTAAGCGAGATGGAATACAGGTCGGTTCGCAGTTTCATCCGATCCCATTGTTAGCCCTCGCCAATTTCACCTCAGGTTTACCGGCAGATAACCTGGGCAGTAAAGGGACCGTACCGAAATTCTTGCCCATTCCTTACTCACCGGCAGCGATGTTAGGATACCTCAATGGGACAACCACCCTTAAGCCCAACAAGATCAGCGAAGCCTATACTTACTCGAACCTCGCCTTCTCGATTCTTAGCCAGATCATACCACTGTTTAGCGCCAAGACATCGTCCCAGGATTTCCCAGAGCTCATGTCCGAGTGGGTGTTTGGACCGCTGAACATGCAGAATAGTCACTACTTCGAAGACATTTTCTTAGATCAATTAGCGGTCGGATACGTCTACCCCGGCGCCGTTGCAGGTGTACCCGGACATAACGTCTTTCCCGCCTATTACGGAGGTGGCGGGGTCGTTTCCACCCCTGGCGATATCCTGACCTGGCTGCAGTTTAATATGGGAATCTTAACCAATAACCAGCTAAGCCTGGTCCTACAAAAAACCCAGAGTCCGTCGACCAACGTAACGGCTGGCGGCGCTACTCGCCTGGGCTTGGGATGGTTTATAATCGAACCGTCGTCATCAGGTCCGGGCTCGGTTTTCAAGAATGGCGCCCTTAATGGATATAGCAGTTACCTGCAGTTTCTGCCTTGGATCGGATTATCGGCTCCTTCACAAGCAGGGGCCTTTGTGTTAACCAATTCCAGCAAGCTCAAGACGAGTTCGCAAAAGCCCGCAGACCAAACGATCGTGCAGGCCGTCCTGGCGATAATGCAAGGCAAAACACCGGCTTAGTCCGCAAAAACAGAGGGTTCCCTATGAGTAAGATCGTTCCACCCACAACGAAATATCTGGATAGCTTGGTCGACCCGTACCTCGCTAACCAGCCTTCCGGGCTGGCGTTCGTGATTGGTTATGTAGGCCCTTCATTCCAACATATCTACTTCAAGGGGAATCTGGCCAATCAATTCCGGAAAGAGCTGCCTTTAGATCAGAACACTTACTTCGAGCTCGCCTCGGTAAGTAAAACTTTTACGGCGACTCTGGCCGCAGCCGTCGGCTCGAAATATCAGCCAAATTGGGAGACTCAGTACGTCCAGAACTATACTGTCGGCGCGGTGTCCGGAGGCTTGCGTATAGGATCACAGTTTGGTCCTATGCCACTCCCCTCATTGCTAAGCTATACCTCCGGCTTGCCCGCAGACAATGGTGCAGCTGACGATTTACCGATTCCGCTGCCAATCCCGTATTCCCCGGCGGGAATGCTCGGGTATCTGAATATGACGTCGCTGACACCGACCGACATCGGCACAAGATATCGGTACTCAAATCTCGGTTTTTCCATTATGGCGCAAATTTTGCCCCTGTTTAAAACCATTCCGTCGCTTCCCGACTTCACCAGCCTGATGTCGGAGATGGTGCTAGACCCGCTCAACCTGCGTGACACCTACTTTTTTCAGGATATTCCGTTAGATAAATTAGCGTTAGGGTACACGTACGAGAACTCGCAGACAAATCCAACGCCAGTACCTCCAGGGTGGCCTAACTTTGACGCGTACTATGGTGCCGGAGGCGTCGTGTCGACACCCCGCGACATGATGACCTGGTTACGCTTCAACATGGGTCTGATCGACGACAGAAAAGACAGTAATTTGGCCGACCTTTTGCCACAACTACAATCCCCGGCTACTGCGACAAAAACTCCTTGGGGCGACCAGTTAGGATTATCATGGTTTTTGACTTCTCCAGTCTATTTTGGTCCGAGCGGCGCCGTCTGGAAAGATGGCGAAATCTCGGGAACCAACACCTACATCACCTTTCTTCCTTGGGTAGATACGTTTCGTCCGTCAGAGGCCGGGGTGTTCGTCCTAACTAATTGTGATAGCCTTCTACTTAATGGGACAGAGATTGTAGCCGCGATCGCGAATGACGTGCTACTCGTCATGCAAGGCGTGACGCCGCCCGCCGATAAATCGAACTACCCTCGGGTATTTGGTCGATGATGGTTATCTTTTCGGCCTGGTGGTCGAGACTAGACCGTTACCTCCCCGAAGGCGCGCAGGAAGTTAGCCCAGGTGTCTGTCGGATTTTGGCCCATAAGACTGATGAGGCGTATGGATGAAGATGTCGCATCGACCTGATGAAGCACATCAAGGTAGGGCGAAATAATAGCTACGCTTAGGCAGGAACTTTCCGGTCTGTGAACCTGCGTCGTTTGTCTGCCTCAACCTGTGCGAGCCACTCCCTTGTCCGGTCCCAGTTTTCCGGAGCGAATGCGCGGTTAACTTCCTCACGGTAGTCGTGAAACGACACCAGGGGGTCGATCTGGGATTTTAATGGAATCCCAACCGCACGGACCACAACGTCCCAGTTGTACCAGTCAGATTCGGGTGCACCTGGCTTGAGCTGGGCCGCAGGCATCAAGTCCAAATTGACATGCCCTCGGTCACGGATAACGCGGATCGCCAAATAATGGCGAACGCCAATTAGGACCCAGTTTCCGAAGTGTTTCGCATCCGGTCCGCTCTGTTCCCACAACTTAAAACCCCAATCCTTTAGCGTAAGGCCTGTTCTTTTGAACAAAGGATCTTCTCGTTTCACCGTGCAACCTCCCATCGATCAGCTATCAGTCTGGGAAGCTATCCATAGCTGGCGAGATAGTCCAACTCCATTTCCAGAGTAGCGTCCTCCGCCCAGCCATTTCTGCCGTCAGGTGGCAATTGGGACAACAATTGCGGTAATTGCGCCAAAAAAGAGCTAATCCCGCAAACGCTGGGCTATCGGTTGAACAATCCATGAACCCATCATTTGCTCAAAAAGTGGTATTGATCACTGGCGGAACCTCTGGAATCGGGCGCGCAACGGCAGTCGCTTTTGCCGAACAAGGCGCAAACGTTGTCGTCGCCGGGCGGCGTGAGGCCGAGGGAGCGGAGTCGGTCAGGCTCCTTGAGAAGACAGGCGGCAAGGGTTTGTTTGTCCGTACCGATGTAGCAATCGAAAGAGAGGTCGAAGCAATGGTCGCTCGCACGGTCGAATATTTTGGACGGCTTGACTTCGCTTTCAACAACGCTGGGGTTTCGGGGGGAGAGATGGATTCAGGGAAGGGGATTGCAAACACGAATGACTTTTTCAACCGCATCATGGACACCAACGTCCGCGGCGTCTTCTTCAGCTTGAAACATGAGATCCCTGCTATTCTCCAGTCCGGAGGCGGCGCAATCGTGAACAACGCTTCGGTCGCAGGTCTGAGCGCAATTATTGCCGGACAACCGATTTACACCGCCAGCAAGTTCGCGGTTGTCGGTCTCACCAGATCGGTGGCGCTCGAATTCGCTGCCAAAGGCGTTCGGGTGAATGCCGTTTGTCCAGCAATTATCGAAACCGAGATGACGGAGAAGCTCCGCCAAAACAATGAGCTGCGCGCAAATTTTACGGCGAGGCACCCAATCGGCCGGTTTGGGCAATCGGAAGAAGTTGCGGCAGCGGTGCTCTATCTCTGCTCGCCGGGAGCTGCATTCATCACCGGAGCCGCATTACCTGTGGATGGCGGTATCCTCGCGTAAACTCTCGCGTTGACTGCGTGAGCTCTGCTTTAATCCCTTCCGCTGTCATCACTTTTGCCCAGATTTCAGTTTTTGAGAACTGTCACCGCCCTGACTTGGCGTACCCAACGCGCCGCGCGTTTCTCGCCGGGAACGATAACGCGAAAGGATCCCTCGCTCGGTGGCAGCGGTTGGCCATCCTTGGTGTCGGCTAAGAGGATGATCCGATCAGTCAACTCCGAGTCAAGCTCGGCTAACGCGAACGCCGCCCGGTAGCCGTCGGTCGCCTCGATGAGCACGGTGATTGCCACCGTTTCACGGATACGCGCCGTGCCGGATTCGAGCTGGAGGCCGCCCGCCTTAAGCACCTCCACCAAGGGGGTTCCGGAATAGACAATCTCTCTGCCGGAGTCGTGAGGATCGGTCGTGCGCAATTCCGTCCGGGGCAATTGGTGCAACTCGGCTGCTTCGATTCGCCGGGGATTGGGCACGTCTCCTCGTAAGTCCAGAAAGTCTTCCGCTCGAGCGTTAGTGCCGCCCGCACCGCCGGACTTATCCTGCGCCCAGGCGCTGTCGATAGACCATAGACAGAGCATCCACGTCAGGCTCAGAAGCAGGGCGCAGGAAGCAAGATGGTTCGACCAAGTCGCCATTTTCATACAGTCAGTTCTCGTCCGCTGTCCGTTGCAGATCAAAGACGGACTGGATACTCTACAAAAGAGCCTCAAACAGGTGCTCAGTTACTTGAATCTTTAGACGCGACCCTTCCAGGACCTACGATACGTTGGTAAAGCAGATTCATTGCGGAGGAAGGTGAAGAAGAGGTAATTCTTTGTACACTTGTACGGCACGGCCTCAAACACTTTGGGTGCGCTTTCAACCGTAATTTAGGGCGCTCTGCGCCCTTTCAGCGCGGCTGTCAGCATTTCATCTATGATCCCTTCGAGCTGCAGCAACCGGGGAGCGCTTAACCCGTACCGAACCAAATGTCCCGTATCTTCCACCTTTACACAGCCGGAGCCCAATAAGCGTTCGAGATTGGACGAAATATCGCTGCGGGATAGACCCGTTGCGCTGGCGATCTGCGCATCCGTTTTGGCTCCCTCGCAGAGAGTCTGCATGATACAGAATTGCGAGCGATCGGCCAAGTGGCCGAACAGTTCTTCCTGACAATCCAAATCAAACCCGCTCGGCGACCGGCTTTTTGGTTTCGGATTTCCGCGGTTAGCGGAATCTAGATCAAGTGAAATATTCATATAAGATACATCTATTCTTAACTTGCCATAAAGCAATATGTAAAATACATGTTTGATAGATTTTCTATGCGCCTTACGTTCTCTACGGATTATGCCTTGCGTCTATTGATGCTGGTTGGACTCGAAATGGACCGCCTTGTGACAATCGAAGAGGTCGCGGATCGCTTTGGAATATCCAAAAACCACCTGATGAAAGTGGCGTACCAGCTCGGGCAAGCAGGATACCTTGAAACCGTTCGGGGCCGGAATGGAGGGTTGCGCTTAGGAAAGGCGCCAAGCCAGATTGTAGTGGGGGAGGTCGTCCGCAAAATCGAACCGGACTTCGCGGTGGTCGAATGCGAGAATCCGGAGGGCTACTGCAGGATCGCACCCTGTTGCACATTGCGCTCTGCAATGGCGAAAGCGGTCCAGGCCTTTCTGGAGAAACTGGATCAGTACACTCTCGAGGACCTGCTTCGACCCAAATTGAAACTGCGGCAGTTGCTCGGCGTCGATCAGAAGATAGCGTCTGCCCACAGTCAATAAAGAGTCGCGATTGAACGCGTCAAGCCGGATCCGGGCCGCTCCCGACGCGTATCGCAGCATGACTGACTCTTCCGTTTCAGATGCTGGTTAAAGGCTTTCTAATCGCTGGTCTGCCGATTCTCGGAACAGAGCTCGAATGTCCCAACGAGCAATAAGACAGCGAACGTCATGCGCCAGAACACCGGCGCGGCAAAAAAAACGACGCTGGAGCGCCGAAGACGGTAATCGAAAGCCCTCAGCTCGAAGTTGCTCCATGCCGGTTCGTCGGTCAATACGATATCGAGTCGATGAGAGGCCGGTGGCCTAACAGCGACCCAATCTTCTCTTCCCGGCAGAACCAGGCGTGAAGACTCAAAACCAGACCTCAAGATTTTGTAGGCCAAAAACTTGGGAAGAATCGGTTACGCGGACTGAAGCCGCCGCGGACGGTCCCTGCGCCACTGTTTAAGAATGGCGTCGCAAGCGGAAAAGATGCCGAGCTCGGCCGTTCCAATCAAACATGCATTATATATATTGCTTTGTGAGCGTTCGGTCATACATGTATATTATATGAATCTTTTAATTGACCCAGCTCTCAATCGCGAAATAAACACGTCGCCTGGAGCAGACGTTAAGGCGAGTAAAGTCACTAGGACTCATAGCCGTTTTCTCAGAGTTGCAGTACTACCGGATACAGCAGCCAGAGAGAAGGCCGTCATGACGAGACTCATGCTGGGCTCTCTGTCTGGATTGATTTCTGCCTTCGCCGCCATTCTTACGACAGTGGTCTATTCGACAGTTCTTGAATGGCGCTACTTCTGGCTAGCCGTGTGTGTTGCCGGTTTCATCGGTTTGGTCGTGTTCCTATGGAAGGCTTGCGAACAATTTTAGGGACCGAAAGTAATGGTAACTTAACGGACTGCTAGTTCGCTTTAAGATTTCCGCGAGGGACTCAGGAATTTACGATGCGATCGACAAATAGCCCGACGTTGGGAGGTGCCTATGACGATGATCCAGATTAAGCGAGTGTATGAGCCGGCCGCGAAAGAGGATGGCGCGCGATTCCTGGTGGAACGCCTGTGGCCGCGGGGGATGAAAAAAGAGGCGTTGCCTATGGATGCCTGGTGCAGGGACGCAGCCCCCAGCGACGATCTTCGCCACTGGTTCAGCCACGATCCAGCCAAATGGAAGGAATTCCAACGACGCTATCGGGCCGAGCTCGCCGGCAATCCTCCAGCCTGCCAACAGCTGTTGGACGCGGCCAGGCAGGGCAACATCACACTCCTATACAGCGCTCACGACACCAAACATAATAACGCCATCGTGCTAAAGTCCTACTTGGAAGAACGATTGACTGGTAAGAAAAGTCGACCATAGCTAGTTCCGCCGGGATCTGTACGGGCGATGACCAAGCAATGGACATTCCTACCGCGATAGGAGGATTGTTGAAGGCAGAACCAATGTTATCGAGTATGATCTCGTTGCACCGCCTCGACATCCAGAGCATCTCGCTCCGAAAGGCGCGGCGAACCACTTGGTAGGTGTAGATGACGCTCGTTGAACAACTTGCCGCATTCGTGGTGTGCTCCCCTCACGACAAACTGTCAGCGCCCACCAACAAATCGACAGGTTCCTAAGCAATAATCAATTACCGAAGAATCTCGCAGAGAGCCGCAGCGATTTCTACGCGATAACCGCCGAGCGGCGGCTCAGAAACCTGTAGTCATGGCAATCACCGGGGACGCCGATGCGCAGGTCGTTTCGGATCCGTTCAATTATTCTGGTCCCGCATTAGACTCTTCAGGAGTGATCTCAACCGTGGACCAAGCCGGCGAATTTCGGCGCGATGGGCTCCGGAGAGTTGCTCCAGAACTTCCGAACCATGATCTGTCAATTTGATATAAACCTGGCGTCGGTCCTCGACGCCCTGCTCGCGGGCGATCAGATTCTGTTCCACCGATCGATCAACCAGACCCACTGCGCTGTGGTGAGCGATATGCAGCTGTTCAGCTAACTCGCCGATCGTGATGCTTTCGCGGTTCGGAAAACCCTTAATGGCAAGCAAGGCTTGGTGCTGGCGCGGGGTGAGTCCGGCATTCTGGGCGGCTTGTTCGCTGAAATGCAGAAATTGCCGCAGTTGATAGCGAAATGCCGCAAGCATCTCGTACTGGGCTTTGTTGAGCCGAGCGGTAGGGCGAGCTTTAGAACGGGCTTGCATAAAGAATTGATCAGGAACGTGCAAAATCTATGGCCATGTGACGTGTATCGTAAAACGATATCAAACCAGGACGACTCTGAAAATCTTTATTGGGCCTAAGTCAGATCAACCGCCGCTACTAATGTTGAAGAGGCGGTCCAAGAATTTTACGCTACATGCCGATGAACATCAGTATCCACGCGAAAAGAGAGGCGTAGACCGTGATCCTCGGAATGAAGCCCAACATCGTGAACCCTGTCGCCTCGGCCGAAGGAGATGCTTAACGCACTATTTGGCAGACCAGCGCTCACTTATATACATCGTATAACGATATATATTTTGAACGCTTGCGGCTCCAACTTGTCCAATCCTACGGAGAGGAGTGAGCAGAATGAACACTGAACAGATCAGCAAACCATCAGCCACTACCGACAGTAGCAAGTTCTCGAAGGCGATCTCGCTAGAGGAGCTTGCGGCTATTGGTACACCAAGCGGCACGTTCGCGGACACAACAGATATTGTGATAAGAATCCGCAACGGAAAACCGATCGCGGCGAACGCGGGTGGCCAGGGTGGCGGCCAGAACTAAGTTTCAATAAACCATTGCGACTCAGCGTATCGGAAAGCAGAGCGGTTTCCTCCAATGCGAGATCTTCTGCGCCGACTTGCACGCGCTGGCAGTTCGAGTGACCGATTCGAAGTCGGGCCGGCGCGGTAGAGATGTATACCACCGAGCCGGGCAAAGCCGATCGGCCGACCGGGAAGCTGCTTTATTTTCGTTCCGACAAATGAATAACGATGCGGGTAATACTTGACTCGTATTCATTTCTCCACCGGTTGAGACGAATACTATCGACAAAAGCGCAACTCGCCCCTGCACCGATCCAGAGAAGGAGGAACAGGACGGTATCCGGAAGAAGATAGAAAAGGCAAACGGCAACGGTTAAGTAAAAGAAAAAAAAGATCAGACTTTCGGATAGAACCTTCGGTCGCCTGCTCCAAAACCAGTCTGCCCGCGAAAATTCAACCTGACTAATCGCAGCTGGTTCCAGGTGCAGAGATTTAACCAATGCGGCGGGAGGCAGTTCCTCGTATTTCCAGACGGGGTCAGCGTCGACTTTCTTTCGCGGGTACATACTAGAAACCAATTGAAGGCCGCAAAGGTAAAACCTAGTCTATACAATATCGTTATACGATACAGTGTAAAGTATTCCGTTGTTTATTACTGGCTCCATCGCCCGCTTAAAACATATTATGTAGCTATTGCGCCCAAAGCGATCCGGCCCCCAGTCCGTTATTGCTGCCGGACTATCGGTTCGTCGAAAAGACCGCCTACTTTATTCTGGAACCCATTCCACAACTCACACAGCAAGACCTGCCAACGGCGACCCCACTGACGCCGCTTCGTCCGCTTGGATCTCTTAACAGAGGTTGGAAAACCGAACACATAGATCCAGTAGCTGTTCAGATTGCCCGGTACGGATTCGAAAGACCTCCGGTTCAAATTGATGCCACTTAAACAGTCCGCAAACCGAAGAGGCCAGGAGGAGCATCCGGCCAGCCTATCACGGGGTACCTGCAAAGTTGCAACACTTCCAGTAGGCGGCGGCACCACCCTAAACATTGCCGGTTCTAGGATATTCGGGATTGGTCTCGGACACTGGCTTAACCCGGATACCCAGATATCCAGCTACAGCTTGCTTAAGGTCTTCAGCTCGCTGGTACTATAGCGCCGCACCTCATAATAGCTTGGGCTACTAATATCGGCACGTCTGAGTATCACTGCATTGGAATCGTTCGGTGACGGATTTACAGAGGCCAACGAAGGTTTCCTCCGCCAGACTCAGGCGGCGGTCTTTCCAGTGAAGAGTTCCCCACTTTCGCAGAAGTTTTTTTCTTCCGAGCGGGAGAGCCACCAGAGACTTTTCGCCGAGTTCTTTTTGTGCGATCCAGGGTGCGAGGATGCTGACTCCGAGGTTGAGCTTAACGAGTTCTTTGATCGCTTCCATGTTTCCAAGCTCCATGAACGTAAAAAGCACCTGGTCTCTGTTCCGGAAGTAATCCTGGATCATTTGAAAGGTGTAACTCGTCTTCTCGTACAGGATGTAGCTTTGCCGCGGAATTTGCGCTTCTTCGACCTTGCCAGACTGGGCCCAGGGATGCAGCGGACTGAGAATAAACTGCAATTCGTCGGTGAAAAGATGCCGGAACTCAAGCTGCGGTTCACCGCGCGGCTCCAGCACAAGCGCGAGCTCAATTCGACGCGCCCGCAGCATCTCGATGGCCTCTGGTGTGTCCCCTGGCTCTATCGAGATTGTGCAGGCGGGAAAGCTTTCTCTGAACTCGCGAAACACGGGCGGCAAAAGGTATTGGCACGCCGCTGTCGTCGCGCCCAGGCGGAGACGACCCGTTCCCCACCGGCCGAGTTGCTTTAGTTCCTCGCGCGCGATGCCCATCTCCTGGAGAATTTTTTCAGCGCGAACGAGTAGCTGTTCCCCGGCCTGGGTCAATGTCGCTTTTTTGCCAATTCTGTCTAAAAGCCGACAACCAACATCCTCTTCCAATGCTTTCATTGCGTGGCTGATTGCTGACTGAGTGAGGTGCAGCTGCTGCGCAGTCTGCGTGAAGCTACCCGTACCGGCCAACACCGAGAAGGCGCGAAGCTGCCTGCTATCAAGCACCGCGGCAATCATGAAGAGCATTCATCGTTTCCATTAAAACGTTGAGAAGCATCTTTTAAGCCGCAGGCAAAATCTAGCATCGCAAACGCTAACGAGGATTCATGACCACAAAAGGTCGGCAAGAATGATTGAAAGATTATCTCCGAAAAACCACGGGCGCAGCCACACCCGGCCGTTGCGCCTTGGCTTCGTGCCGCTCAACGACTGTGCGCCGATCGTCATGGCGCACGAACTTGGACTGTTTGAAAAATACGATCTGGTTGTCAAGCTCAGCCGCGAGATCGGTTGGGCGACCGTTCGCGATAAGATCGTCTACGGCGAGCTGGATGCGGCGCACGCCGTGGCGGGACTTGTCTTCGTGTGCAGCTTCGGCTTGGGCGCGCTCCGGAAGGATTGTCTAACGGCCCTTGTGCTGAATCTGCACGGCAACGCGATTACACTTTCCAACGAGTTGCGGGCATGCGGCGTGCATGACGGTAAGACGCTCAAGTTCGAGATCGAGCGTACCTGCGGGAAACGACGCTTCACTTTCGGCGTTGCATTTCCCTTTTCCTCCCACAATTTCATCCTCTGCGAATGGCTGCGTGCGGCCGGCATCGAGCCGCAGGTTGACGTCGAGATCGTGACCGTGCCGCCACCGCAGATGTTTCCGAATCTGCGGGCCGGAAACCTTGACGGATACTGCGTCGGCGAACCCTGGAATTCGCTGGCGGTCATGCGCCGCGCCGGTTGGTGTGTCGCAACTAGTGCCGAACTCGCGCCCCTGCATCCGGAAAAGGTGCTCATGGTCCGCCGTGATTTTGCCGAGGAGCGCGAAGCCGAACACCTTGCGCTGGTTGCCGCGCTTATCGAGGCATGCGAGTTCTGCGATCGGCCGGAAAATCGCGAGCGCATAATGGAGACGCTCGCGCAACCCAAATATCTGAATGCGCCGATCCGGGCATTGCGGATGAGCATGAACGGGACGTTCGATTTCGGGCATGGCCGTATCAAGAAGGACGCAGATTTCAATGTCTTCTCGCGCCACGGCGCGAACGAGCCGACCGCGGAAAAGGGCGAGTGGGTGCTCCAGCAAATGTGCGCCAGCGGCGCGCTCAAAGATCCGACGCTGATCCCGGCCCACAGCATCACCGAACTTTTCCGGGCGGACATCTTTCACCAGGCAAACCAGCTCATCAAGAACAACCACCAGATTAACTAAGTGAAACTATCCGACCTCAAGCGCTCCGGCCATTGGCCGACACTCCTCAGTGCCTTTTTGTATTTCGACTTCAGCTTCATGGTCTGGACCGTGCTCGGTCCACTCGGGGTACAGATCGGAGAGACGCTGAGACTCTCGCCCGAGCAAAAGGGTCTCATGGTCGCGCTGCCGATATTGTCTGGAGCGATTCTGCGGATCTTGCTTGGGCTACTGGTTGATCGTATCGGCGCAAAGAATACAGGGATCATCGCGCAGCTCGTTGTCATTGCGGGGTTGGCGTTGGGCTGGATTTTCGGGCTGACCAACTACGAGGCGACCCTGCTGATGGGGCTCGTGCTCGGATTTGCGGGTGCAAGCTTTGCAGTCGCGTTGCCCCAGGCCGGGCGCTGGTATCCGCCAAATATGCAAGGTATTGTAATGGGGCTTGCAGGTGCAGGAAATATTGGTGTCGTGCTTGATAGCCTGCTCGCTCCTCGGTTGGCGGAAGCCTTCGGCTGGAGAAATGTGTTCGGTTTCGCTCTGGTCCCGGCCCTCTTGGTTCTAGTTTGCTACGCGGTCTTCTCGAAGGAGGCGCCCGGCGAGGTAAAGCAAAAGAAGATCTCCGACTACTGGACGCTCCTCAAAGACCCGGATGCGCATTGGTTCTGCTTTTACTACACGATCAGCTTCGGTGGATTTGTCGGTCTGGCCAGTTCGTATGTGCTCTATTTCAAGGGTGAATTCGGGCTCTCGCCGGTACAAGCCGGCGATTTCGCTGGGCTTTGCACGTTTGTTGGCGCAGTGCTGCGGCCGATTGGCGGCGCGACTGCGGATCAGATCGGCGGCATTCGCTCGCTCTACCGATTCTATCTGATTGCCGGAATCGCATTGATCGCTGCTGCGCTCGTCCACAATGTGACTTTTAATCTTGCGCTCTTCGTCGTGGCGTCAGGATCGCTCGGGATGGCTAACGGCGCGGTTTTTCAACTGCTCCCGCAGCGCTTCTGCAGGGAAATCGGCGTAATGACCGGTTTGGTCGGCGCCGGCGGTGGGATCGGCGGATTTTATCTCGCCAGCTCGCTCGGATTTTCGAAAGGACTTACCGGGTCTTACGTACCCGGTTTTCTTATTTTCGCTTCGCTCTGCTTCCTCGCGATCATCGGGCTCAGTGTAGTGAAAACCAGGTGGCGCAGCACTTGGGGCGCGCTTGCCGGCGCGCGGATCTAGCGTGAAACCTGCCATACGAGACTCAGGTCTGACACGCGCTAAACAAGATGAACATCGAAACCACGCTTCCTGATATCGGATTTGACCGGCAGCAGAAGGAATATCTACAGGGATACTTTGCCGGACTGGCCTGTAGCGGAATGGTGCCTTTTGTGGGTCATCTGCCCGATGGCCGGATGACAAACGTGCCTGCGCCCGGCCTCGTGAACCGCGCAGCCGATCCGGAAGCCTCCGCAGAAAAAACGGTTTATGGCACGCCAGTTTCGGACCTCTGCGAGCAGGAGCTTTGGAAGCTTGAACAGCATGGCCTGGACGTTTGGGATAAGCTTATTGCGCACGCGAACGAGGACAAATTTCCCGATAAGCCGGACACGTTTCGGTTTCGCTATCACGGGCTGTTTTATGTCGCGCCGGCTCAGAAATCGTTCATGCTTCGCTGTCGGATCCCGGCTGGTGAATTGACTTCGATGCAGCTGCGAGGTCTTGCGGATGTCGCTGAGGAGTGGGGCGGCGGGTACGCGGATATCACAACGCGCGCAAACTTCCAGGTTCGGGAAATCGCGCCGCGAAACATCGTCAAATGCCTTTTCAAACTTCAGGAGATCGGCCTTACGGCGCGCGGATCCGGCGTAGACAATGTGCGGAACATCACCGCGACGCCGACTGCCGGCATCGACAAGGACGAATTGATCGATACCCGCCCGTTTGCGAAGGCGCTTCACTACTACATTCTCAACAATCGCGACCTGTATGACCTGCCGCGAAAATTCAATGTTGCCTTCGACGGCGGCGGCTCCGTCACTGTCGTAGCCGATACGAACGATATCGGATTCATCGCGGTGCGCGTTCCTGAAGGTAAAGGCGTTGAGCCGGGAATTTATTTCCGTGTCGAGTTGGGCGGTATCACCGGCCACCAGCAGTTCGCGACGGACTCAGGCGTCCTCGTTAAACCGGAGCAATGCGTTGCGCTCGCCGCCGCGATCATTCGTGTGTTTGTTGAGAACGGCGATCGAACAAATCGGAAAAGGGCGAGACTCAAATACATCATCGATAAGTGGGGTATCCCGAAATACGTCGAGGAAGTCGAAAAGAAGCTCGCGTTCCCGCTGCCGCGTCTTCCGCTCGACCAATGCGAGCCGCGGAAGGTGCCTATTCAGCATGGCCACATTGGAGTATTTAAACAAGTACAGCCCGGCCTCAACTATATCGGCGCGGTTATTGCCGTCGGCCGGATGAAACCTAAGCAGATGCGCCGCATCGCCGACGTCGCACAGAATTACGGTTCGGGCGAAGTTCGCCTGACCGTCTGGCAGAATCTCATCATCCCGAATGTGCCGGACGCGTTCGTCGAGACGGTGAAGAAGAATCTGCTAAAGATGGGTTTCCACCACGCGGCGACATCGATCTCCGGCGGACTCATCGCTTGTACGGGCAACACCGGCTGCCAATGGTCATCGACGAACACCAAAGGCCAAGCCGTGCTCCTGGCGCGCCACCTTGAGAAGAAGCTGCAGCTAGATCAGCCGATTAATATTCATCTCACGGGTTGCCCCAATTCGTGCGCTCAACACTATATGGGCGACATCGGCTTGCTAGGCGCGAAGGTCAAACAAGGCGGCGATACAGTCGAAGGTTACCACGTTCTCCTCGGCGGCGGTTTTGGAGAAAAACAGGCTGTCGCGCGCGAAGTTTTTAGAGGTGTTCCATTTAACGAGTTGCCCACTTTGCTGGAGCATGTGCTCAAAATCTATCTCGCGAAGCGCAAACGCGGTGAAAGCTTCGTCGAGTTCACACGCCGTCACAGCGTCAAGGAACTGCAGGAATTGTTCTCCGAATAGATAACACCCCTAGCACGCCAGGAAAACAGAACCGGAGATTATGTCTCTCTCGCATTGCAAGAACCCGATTTTGTAAAATGAGCCAACGCCAATCAGTTCCATATATCCCCGACAACGCTCCGTTTACTCCGTCCCAACGCGCGTGGCTGAACGGTTTTCTGGCCGGGATGTTCTGCCAAACTACGGCCCCCGCCGCCAATGAGCAGCATACCGCTGCCAAACCGAAGCTGAGCGTTTTCGTCGGTTCGCAGAGCGGGAACGCAGAATCGCTCGCCAAGCGCTTCGTCAAAGAAGCGAAAAAAAAGGGCTATGAGGCGACCGTCGCGGGACTCGACAAGATTACGCTGGCAACACTGGCAGAGGAAAAATGCGCGCTGGTTGTCACCAGCACGTGGGGTGAAGGAGATCCACCGGACAATGCCGCGGCATTCTGGAAACAGTTGAAGGAAGATAATGATCTCAGGCTGGCGAATCTGAGGTATTCGGTCCTTGCCCTGGGGGATACGAACTATGAGAATTTTTGCGGATTCGGCAAGAGTGTCGATCGTCGGCTCGGGGAACTTGGCGCAAAACGAATATTCGAGCGAGTCGATTGCAACGTTGATTTCGAAGAGGGAGCTGCGCGCTGGCAGAATGGCGTTTTTGAAGCCTTGAAAAATATCGTTCAGTTGGACGACGTGCCGCAACTGAACGGTTCCGTCACGGGTTCGGCTAATGGCACCTCTTCGCCGCCATCACCGCCGGTGGCGGGAATGTCCGCCGGCTACTCCCGTAAAAACCCGTTTGCCGCCCGGTTGCTCGCAAACCGTAAACTAACCGGAGACAATTCGAAAAAAGATACGCGTCATTATGAGATTTGTCTTAAAGGGTCCGGTTTGACTTACGAGGTGGGCGACGCTCTCGGCGTCATGCCGGCAAATTCACCGGATCTCGTCAACGAAATCCTGAAGGCCTTGCACTTCGATGGCGAAGAGGAAGTGTGTGGACCGGAGGGCGGCAAAATGCCGATTCGGCTTGCCCTGGAGCGGGAGTATCAGATTCGTCAACCGCACTCCGCTTTTTTAAACGCAATGGCCGAACATGACGCCGCTGATCAATATCTTAAAGAGCTGATCAGCGCGGAAGTGCGGACCGAATTGAACAAATTTCTGTGGGGACGCGAAGTCATTGATTTTCTCATCGAATCGCCACGCGTTAAATTTTCCCCTGAAGAATTTGTGTCACTGCTGAAAAAGCTTCAGCCACGGCTCTACTCGATCGCGTCGAGCCTGAAGGCGCATCCAGAACAGGTTCATCTCACGGTCGACACCGTGCGCTACGAAATTTATGGTCGGAAGCGTAAAGGAGTTTGTTCAAATTTCCTTGCCGAACGTGTCAGCAACGACACGCCGGTTCCCGTCTTCATTCAGACCTCGAAGCATTTCCGGCCGCCGCAGAGCGGCGACGTGCCGATAATCATGGTCGGTCCCGGTACTGGCATTGCGCCATTTCGCGCATTTCTGGAGGAGCGGAAAATGAATGGGGCGAAGGGCGGAAACTGGCTGTTTTTCGGAGCGCAAAAATCAAGCTGCGATTTTTTTTACAGAGACGAACTGGAAGCGTTCCAGCGCGAGGGCGTTTTAACGCGGCTTGATACAGCGTTTTCGCGGGATCAGGATTTCAAAATCTATGTCCAGCACCGGATGCTCGAGAACGCCAAGGAGCTTTGGAACTGGCTCGAGCAGGGTGCGCATTTTTACGTCTGCGGGGACGCAGGCCGGATGGCCAAAGATGTAGACAAGACTCTGCGCGAAATTGTGAAAACGGCCGGAGCGTGCTCCGAAGATGCGACCGCAGAATACATCCAGAAACTAAAAGCCGACAAACGCTATCAACGCGATGTCTACTGATTTGCTGCGGGATTGGCACCTGGGCGAAGGCCGCACGCTGATCGACGATTTGCTGGCCGAGCAGCAACTTCTGACGCCGGTCGCCACATTCTCCCGGAAACACGAGCGCCATACTCTGCCGGCGCAGGCGAAGTATTACAGCGATCTGATTCCACTCTCGTCGCCGGCGCCAGGCGAGCAGTATGCGTTTGCCGTCGATCTCGACGCCTGCACAGGTTGCAAGGCATGTGTTACCGCGTGCCACAATCTGAACGGGCTCGACGACGACGAGACTTGGCGCGATGTCGGTGTGCTTTTTGGCGGAACAGTCCTTGAGCCGGTGCAGCAGACGATCACCACGGCGTGTCATCACTGCGTGGATCCGGGATGTATGAATGGGTGTCCAGTCAACGCGTATGACAAAGACCCGGTGACCGGCATCGTGCGCCATCTCGATGACCAGTGTATCGGTTGTCAATATTGCATTTGGAAATGCCCCTACGACGTGCCGAAGTATTCAAAGAAGCGAGGCATTGTCCGCAAGTGCGACATGTGCTCGAGTCGGCTCGCTGTGGGAGAAGCGCCTGCGTGCGTGCAAGCCTGCCCCAACGAAGCGATCACCATTACGCTCGTCAACAAGCAACAGATCGCACTTCAATGGGATAAGAAAGATAGCTTTCTGCCGGGCTCGCCCGATCCAGACTATACGCTGCCGACAACACAATACCGCACCAGCAAAACTCTGCCCGCCAATATGCGGCCAGGCGATTTCTTTAAAAACGAGCCGGAGCATGCCCATTCGCCGCTCGTGGTCATGCTCGTGCTCACGCAACTCTCGGTGGGCGCATTTTGCACAGGAACAATTTTACGGCTGCTCTTCCCGTCCGAGCTCCTCCGTGAACTCACGCCATTTCATTCGCTGGTTGCTCTGCTGCTCGGCTTCCTTGCGCTCGGTGCGAGCACAATGCACCTTGGGCGACCGCTTGACGCGTGGCGCTCTTTTGTCGGGCTGAAAACATCGTGGCTCAGCCGGGAGATCATGGTATTTGGACTGTTCGCGATGCTCGCCCTGATATACGCCGGGTCGTTCTGGTTGCCCGCCTTGAGCGGTTTGGTGAATATACCGTTTTGGCGGGAATTGTCCTCTTCGCCGTTGCAGAATGCGTTCGGAATCGGTGTGGCGGTTACCGGGTTGGCCGGAGTGTTTTCCTCGATGATGATTTATCGAGACACGCGGCGGACGTTTTGGCGGATGACGTTCACTGCGCCGAAATTTTCCGGAACAACATTGCTGCTGGGTCCAGCAACGATCCTGTTTACGATGACGCTGCAATCGGTGTTCGCGCCACCCATCGCCGCGCAGCCGGCGTTTCGCCATGTCGTTGTTCTGCTATGCGGATTTCTGGCCGTTGCGACGACGGCAAAATTGCTCTGGGAGTTGGCCGTATTCGCTCATTTGAACGACCGAGAGTGGCCAAACATGAAACGCACTGCGCTCCTGATGTCAGGCGTATTGAAACGGGCGACCATTGCGCGGTTCGTTTGCGGCACAGTCGGTGGCGTCCTGCTCCCGGCCCTTGTGGTGTTCGGCGTATTCCCTCCGGTAGTCGCGACTGGAATCCTACCCTTTTCGCTGCTCGGTGAACTGCTTGAGCGCTACTTGTTTTTCACCGCGGTGATTCCGCCCAAAATGCCCGGAGGGATTGCGTCATGAAAAAGGCTATCACAAAATTGCGGCAACATCCGCTCGTCAAAAAAGCCGATTCATTTGTCCGCAAGTGGGATGGCAAGTTAACGCAGGATTTGGTATTGCATCCCGGCAAGTTCGGCCTCGGGAAAGTGCCCGCGCGCCTCGAACCGGACGACACCACCGATATGGTGTGCGGCTTTTGCTCGACGGGCTGCAGTCTAACTATTCATCTTAAAGACGGCCAGGCGATGAACCTGAGTCCGGCTACCAATTACCCCGTCAACCTCGGGATGGCTTGCCCGAAAGGCTGGGAGGCGCTCACACCCCTTCGGTCTCCTGACCGCGCAACGACACCTTACCTTCGCAATGCGGATGGCCAACTCGAACCCGTGGACTGGGACACAGCGCTCCAGGTCTTCACGCTTCGCTTCAAAGCCATCCAGGATAAATACGGCAACGATGCAATTGCGTGGCTCGGTACCGGCCAGATCTGCACCGAGGAACTGGCGTTTCTCGGCGCGCTGGCGAAGTTCGGCATGGGGATAGTTCATGGCGACGGCAACACACGTCAGTGCATGGCGACCGCCGCCACGGCTTACAAACAATCGTTCGGTTTCGATGCGCCGCCTTACACCTACCAGGATTTCGAGGAATCCGACGTGCTCGTCTTCGTCGGCTCGAATCTTTGCATCGCGCATCCGATAATGTGGCAGCGTGTTTGCCGGAACAAGAATCATCCGGAGATCATCGTGGTCGATCCCCGGAAAACGGAGACTGCCATGGCCGCGACGCAACATTACGCCATTAAGCCGAAGTCCGATCTCGTCCTGCTCTATGGGCTGGCGAACATCCTCATCGCGAGCGGCTGGTTCAATCGCGATTACATCAACAAACACACCACTGGCTTTGAAGAGTTTGCAGAATTTGTGACACGTTTCACTTCGGATGAGGTGAGTGCCGCAACCGGTCTGAGCGTTGCGCAGCTCTGGCAGTTTGCAGAGACAATCCATCGCGGCAAGAGCGTGTCATTTTGGTGGACAATGGGTGTGAATCAGGGTCACGAGGCAACCCGCACCGCGCAGGCGATCATCAATCTCGCGATTATGACCGGCAATATCGGCCGGGCTGGCACGGGAGCCAACTCCATCACTGGCCAGTGCAATGCGATGGGCTCCAGGCTCTTTTCAAACACCACGAACCTGCTCGGCGGCTACGATTTTTCAATCGCCCAACACCGTTCGAAAATCGCTGAGATTCTTCGCATAGACGTTAAGAGGATTCCAGATCAGAACAGTTGGGCTTACGATCAGATCGTAGAGGGAATCGCCAACGGCAAAATAAAGGGGCTCTGGGTCATCGCCACTAACTCCTCGCACTCGTGGATCAATCAACGTGATTTCAACGAAATAGCGCAGAAGCTCGATCTTCTCGTCGTGCAGGATATGTATCACACCACTGAGACGGCGCAGCGTGCCCATCTCGTTTTGCCGGCTGCGGCGTGGGGCGAGAAGACCGGCACGTTCATCAATTCCGAGCGCCGAATCGGGCTTGTAAAAAAAGTCTCGCGTCCCCCGGGCCATGCGCTGTCGGATTTCAATATCTTCAAGCTGGTGGCGCAATACTGGGGCTGTGGCGAGATGTTCAAGGAGTGGTCTTCGCCGGAAGCGGCGTTTCAAATTCTGAAAAAACTTTCGCGCGGCCAGCCGTGCGATATCACGGGCATTCACGATTACCAGATGATCGAGGAGGCAGGCGGCATCCAGTGGCCGTTGCCGGACGGCCGCGCGCCCGGCGCCATGTCTGAATACCGGTCTACTGACCCAGCGACAGTTCCCTTAGCGCAGGAACGGCGTCTGTTCGAAGACGGCGCGTTCTACCACGCGGACGGGAAGGCGAAATTTTTTTTTGAAGCCCCTCGTGAGGTCCCGGAGCCGACGGACTTCGACTATCCCTTCACGTTGCTCACCGGACGCGGCACCTCCTCCCAGTGGCACACGCAGACGCGTACGGGAAAATCCGCCGTGCTGAGAAAGCTTTATCCCGATCAAATTTATGTCGAGATAAATCCGACCGATGCGGAAAGACTGGCCATCGGCCCTAATGAGAGAGTGCGCGTCGCATCGCGCCGCGGCCAGGTGAGCGCGACCGCCTTCATCACAAATACGGTCCAAGTCGGCAACGTGTTCATTCCGATGCACTACGCGACCGCAAACGAACTCACGTTTCCTGCGTTTGATCCCTTTTCGCGGCAACCTGCCTACAAAGCCTGCGCAGTTTCGGTAAGGCCTCTCCGCGAAAGCAGGTGAGAAGTGGCAGGTGATTGGTGATTGAGGTTAACATAGTCGTACACATTCAACAGTTCTCGACTCTGCAACACCTTTTCACACTGAAAGCTGGTGTGTCAGCAATGCGGACAAAAGAATTTGCTGCCGCAAGCGCAGACCGCATTTTGCGATCTTAGGAAGGTCGGAAGGCCAGGTGTGTTCGGAATGGCCGATCTTGGAGAAAGGGGCAGCACGGCGCTATTGGGAGCCATCGCAGTTTGCGAGCCTGCCTATATGGACACCTCGCATGATGCTAGAATGAGAGCCTTTTCAGAAATTTTCGTTCATAGAGCCGATCGAGAAGAAACACCTGGGCGATACCGTCGAGAAGTATAGCTAAGAGAAGCTTGGCACGAGTAAAGCTAAGTCCCTGCTGACAGAGAAAGCCAAGTAGGGAAATTGTCTTCAGCAGTCCTCCAAACTGAAAGCAGTTAGTAGTTAACCTTTGTGCACACCAGTAAGTTTTATCCGAAAGTATAATAGTCATGCAGCTCGAAAGTTGGTTAGTAGAAAATGAGGCTGACACTTTCAAAGCCGGCCAGCAGTTCGTATGACCGAGCTGGCGCAGTTGGCGTTCGTTCTAATGCTGTGGGGGATCATCGATACGATGTTCACAGTGTTGCGAAAATGAGACCAGGCTACTTAGAATTGAGAATTTGGAAGCTAGAAGCTAGAAGAGGAATAGGAGTCTCTCCCAAAACGTCGGTAAGGCGTGTCTTATCTTAGGCTTGCGATCCAAAAATGAATCGCCAACAGCCACGAAATTCACCTTTGCTTACCGTTCGGCTGAGCTCAGGTCGAAGCCTTTGCTAGCTTCTATTCAAAGAGAATCTCTGCGTTCTTTTTGTTCTCTTGCGGCTATCTCAGCGTTGCTTTGTGGGGCAGCCAACCCGATCGATTGATTTGGAAACGCCGCGAGAACCGAAGCGTGTCTTATCTCCGACTTGGCGATCCGAAATGAAGCGCCAGCAGCTACGAATTCCACCTTTGCTAGCTTCTGTTCAAAGAAAACTTCGTGTCAAGATTTCTACGCCCGATCGTCACGGCGCTGGGGGAGTCAATCCCGCATCGTCCGAAGCGCCCAAGGCGAGAGCGGACCAATCCAGATCAGCGCGGTTTTTTGCGAGTGCCGAAAGGAACCTGTTGCCGAGCAACGAACCAATCGGCATGGGAGTCTCACTTTCTTGGGCGACTTGTAAAACTAAGCGCACGTCCTTCCAACCTAGCCGGAGTCGAAAACCGGCTGGCTCATATTGATGCCGAGCCACAAGATCGCCATATCCCTTGTAAACAGGGCCGGAAAAGAGCGTTTCCGAAAGCAGTTCGGCGATTTTTAGCCGCGGAATTTCTTCTTTCTCCGCAAGAGTAAATGCCTCCGCCATCGTTTCGATCGCGGCAGCAATGTTGAAATTTACCACCAGCTTGGCAACGTTGGCTTGCCACGGTTTTTCACCAAAGTCGAAGATTCGTTGCCCGAGATTTTTCAAGAGCGGCTCAACTATCTGCTTGGCATTGCTTTCGCCCGCCAGGAGAATGAACAAAGTTCCGGCGGCGGCGCGATCCGGACGGCCAATCACGGGTGCGGCCAGGTAAGCAACGCCTCCTTTAGCATGATGTTCAGCCAGGTCTCGTGCGGTTTGGGGGGCAATCGTGCTCATGGAGACGTGAATTCCGCCTCCAGCAAAACGATCCACGAAATCCGAATTGCTGCCCGCGATCGATTCGACTGCAGCGTCGTCTGCCAACATGGTGAAAACAATACCTCCAGGCTCGATCACGTCGCTGGGAGAGCTGACCGACTTCGCACCACCGGCTATCAATGGGTCAGCCTTGTGCGGTGTCCGATTGTATACTCGCAACTGGTACCCCGCCTTCAGGAGGTTAGCCGCGATGGGCAAACCCATATTGCCCAAGCCGATAAAACCGAGGGATACTGTTTTTTTCGACTGATCATTCATAACATTTCTTTTTTAATACAGCCGGAGGGGCTCGGGATTTCTCCAGGGCGGGCTGGCCGGACGTCAACCGACAGTATACACGAAGACTAGGACCCTTCATTTCCATCAAACGGTCAACATAGGAGCACGACTAGTGTTGGGGTTGTGCTCGATCGATCGTCTAGGTTTCTCTAGCGAAAGTAAACCCAGTCATTTTGATCGCCGGCAAAGGCGTTGGGCGAAAGAGTCAATGCGAGCCCCTGGCCGAAGGAATCATGTCTAAGGCGGAAGTTTGGGCTAAGCGCCCATCGCATTTACCAGGATTTGGTCGAGGAGAACGGCTTTATCCACTGTTGAATCACTCCTTGCCAAAATGTCTTCAACCAGTTTAAACGGAGAAAAGTGGCTGGTTTTCGACCCCCGACAGTTGATGGGGACCAAGATGGAAACATACGACGACGATCTTAGAAAGTTCGAAGCAGACGGCGCTCCGGCGTTGCCGGTCGCTAATGATCAGGGCTACGTGGGACACGACGGCGCCCAGATCTGGTACGCTACCTACGGGTCCGGCTTGCCCGTGATCATGTTGCATGGCGGTCTTGGCCATAGCGGCAATTGGGGCTATCAGCTCCCAGCGCTGATCAAGTCTGGCTATCGCGCCATTCTCATTGATAGCCGCGGCCACGGACGCAGCACGCGGGACTCGCGGCCATTTATGTATGAGCTGATGGCATCCGACGTTTTAGCCGTGATGGATGCATTGCACCTGGAAAAAGCCGCCGTTGTGGGCTGGAGCGACGGCGCATGCTCAGCCTTAATCCTCGGCAGGCAAGCTCCCGCCCGCGTTGCCGGCGTATTTTTCTTTGCGTGCAACATGGATCCCAGCGGCGTTATGGAGATTAAGCCCAATCCGGTTCTCGACCGGTGTTTCGGACGGCACTCCAAGGATTACGCCCGGTTATCGGCCACGCCCGACCAATTCAAGCCATTTGTCGAAGCGGTCAGCCTGATGATGAAGACCCAACCCAATTATTCGGCAAACGATCTTGCTGAAATCCGGGTGCGGGTCACGATCGCCCAAAGCGAACACGCCGAATTCATCAAGCGTGAACACGCCGAATATCTGGCTCGGAGCATTCCTGGCGCGGAATTGATGGTTCTTCCCGGCGTGACACATTTCGCGCCGCTGCAAAGGCCGGATCAGTTCAATAACGCTATGCTTGGCTTCCTCGCCGGAGTTCTCAATTGAGCAAGATTTTGTATAAGATATAAGGGAGGTGTCTTAACTTTGGACGTTTTCCCGCGCCGCTGGCGGGTGGCGGCGGTCGAGAGAGAGTGGGATTAGCTATCGTAAGAACTCAGAAGGCAGCGTGGTAACAATGCCGAGGCGATCGCAAGCTGGTTGGCCCGGTGCTTATTGGGCGCCGGGCTCACGGATAGTCATCTGCTACAGCCGCGTGAACAGGAGGGCGATGTAGAGGAAGAACAGGAAAACGATAACGGGTGCCATTAGCTTGTGAAACCACTCTTGCCGCGTGATCGCGGCCACAATAGCTGCAAGGCCGAAAAACACGTGAAACCCGGCGTTGATGCCGCCGAGCATATGCCCTTCGAGAGCGAATTCCTTCGCCGCACTAAAGACGATGCTGGCAAACAAGGCACCGAAGAACCAGCTCTTATGCGCGAAGTAGTGCTCCCGCAGATCGACGACGGTATCCCCGGAGATATCCGGTAGGACCAGCGCCGCGACCATGTATACGCTTATCGCTTGAAGCACGATGACGAGGAGGCCCACAAAAGTCCAATTTGCATGCGTGCGCATCCCGAAACTCGCCCACCACCCCTGAATAGCGATAAGGAGCGTGAGACCAGCCCAGAGCAAGGTCGGGAAGTACAACTTCACCTTCGCTCTGGTCAGAATGAGCCCGCGCAAGCCCAGCAGGACTTGGGTTATAGCCAGCCCGAGGATGATCGAGAGGAGGACCGAGAGGTAGTTAAAGGAGTCCACGGCATTGAGCTTAACTAATTGGGTTTTAAGATTTTGGCTTAATCATAATGCTCCACGCTGTGATTGTCGGTCAGTTTGTCGCTGCGATTTTGAAACGGATGGATCGGGATCTACTTCCCACCTGTTCGGACCGGACGACTCGTAGCAGGCGCCTAAGAAAAAATTTCGCTGCTGCCGCAGGGATGCTCATAGGTGAGCAGGGAATTCGACCGGACGGCGCTCCTCAAATCCTTCTGCTGGCTATGGAGTTCTTCTCGACGATGTCCGATGCTTTAGGTAACAACGTTAACCGTGCACGTTGGGTGCGACGGTAATGGTTGGAACGGTAAACTGGACGACGAAAAACAGCGTTAAGACCGCAAAGCTAGTGCTGGCAGCTTGCGGTTTATTCGCGGAGGTCGCTGCCATTGAAACGAGGGCAGCCACCGAATTACCTGGTATCACTGTTACAGCCACCGTCACGCCTCCAGGTGATATTGTAAGCAGGGACCGCGACCAGCGGTCGCCAGATATTAACTGGCCCACGGCCTTGTCTCTCAAATGGTCAGAAGTGTTTGCGCATAACGAAATTGAGATCAATGCGCCGTGCGCCACGGTATGGAATCACCTCGTCCAAGCCCAACTGTGGCCGCAATGGTGCTCATTTGCTGGCAAGGTCAAAATTAAGGGTGGTTCACAGATACTGCAAAAGAACACCTTGTTCAGATGGGGTGGGTTAGACCTGCCCCAGGACGAGATAGCAATATTTCAACACTCGCCCGAGCCACTGGATAGCAAAGTGATTGAATACGTTCCCGAGCGTCGCATCGGTTGGTACAGTGTTGGGACTCCCACTAGTCTTGGGCCCCTCTGTGCTACATACCATACTTGGCTCCTTACCCCGGTCGGTGCTAAAAAGTGCCGCGTAACTTTCGAAGAAGTCGCGACAGGCCGGGCGGCGCGATATGCACGAGGAGCCTATCCCGAAGTAGTTCATCTCAGCCATAAACGATGGCTGGAACAGTTGAAAAGGGTCTCAGAAGCTCATCACTGAAAAAGCTCCCGCTTTAGCCGCTCTTGTCGTAGCCTGATGCTCCAAGCCTCAGGAAACCTGGGCGCCATGTCCTAAAGGAGATGCGGTGGTGGTTTCAGTCGCAGAATTCGAATAACCTCCTGCACTGCTTGGGGATTCCTAAAAACGTCATGTCCGCAGCGCACAATCACTTCGGACTGCGCTCCGTCGAGGTGGCTGCTCCAATATGGGATCACTCCATCCGGTCCTCGTTCCTTCGGTGATTTGGCCGGTTGACTGTTCCTATCGGGCTCGGCCCAAAATTTGCTGCCTTCTTCCCAGTGTCGGTGATTACTGATTGCTAATCAGTTATGACATGTCTGCTTTAGTTTGAATATCGATTGTTGGGGAGTGAAGGGAATATGAAATATTTTTTAATTCTGTTGTTAGGGGCTACGTGTGCGCGCGCCGAGGTGAGATATAATCTGGATAATCTGACTGATACCGAAAAGCATATCCGTCCGTTTATCAATGATGTTTTCCAGACATATTGCTACGGTTTGGATGCGCAACGGACTCAAATTTGCCCCTATCTGGTTAAATATTGGACCTATTTAAGAGCCTTCGATACGCGGCCATACGATTTTTGCATCAGTTACATTCGTATCGTTAAAACGCTGGCAGCATCGGCTTATGTAGAAATTGACGGCTATCTGCAGGTCGGAGATTTCAGTAATGATCATGCCAGCACGGGTATGATCCAAACGTCTTGGAATATAGTTTTGGATGATATCTGGTCAGATAGACCAGTGTTGCGGACGATGAGAGAAACCGGTCTTTGTGACTTACGCAATCAATTGGCCGAGGAGAATGACCCGAAGCTTAAAGCGGTTCCATAACTGAGCCGCGCGTACAGGAGGACGTGATTCCTGTTCCAGCTTGACCCATCTTCCTGCGAGGACCTACACCAAGGTACAATAGATCTTTTGTCTGAGCGGCCCTAGGGGGCTGATAGCCGTATGCAAATCAGTGTTGGACCGAAGAACTAGGCAACGGTCTTGGTTGCCTACCGCCGCTAGGTTGTCGGAATACTCCGGCGACCGGCCGCAGTGTGGATAAGAGCCCGTCGACTACGGCAAAGAAATACCAGTCGAAGACAAGCAGGCCGACCGCCAGCATCCCAGCGCCAGCCACAATCGAGCGAAGCCAATTGGGCCGTTTTCTTTTTTCGCTAACCTGGAGTCTGTTCGGCTGATCGACGCTCGACGTTACCCAAAGGTTTTGGTCTGCCACACGGTTAATAGAGAATGGCGGTAACTGAAGACTAAATGATTCTGGACGGACGGGGAAAAAGCCGGACGAGTGGCCGGAATGAGGAATCGAGCGCGGTGTTCGCGGGGCCGTGTGGCGGCGCGAGTGAACGTTGAAATGACGAAAAAGTGGTCACCTCGTTGACGCCGGGTTGGGGACACCTCAAGAGAAAGGGAAAATTACGTATGCTGAAGAGCGTTCTGGCAACCTTTGCCATCGATTTCAAGCGGCCGCTGGATTACTTGAATCTTTAGGCGCGACCGCTCCCCAGGACCCTTTGGGTTTCGTTACGGTAATACAGAATACTCCTTTGAGCGATAGCGGAGGACGGCGCGATTAGTAGATTCTCAATAAATTATGGAAACGCCCGTAGCTCAAGCCGAATCTTGGCCACAGGTCGTCATCGTGGGAGGAGGCTTTGGCGTTGTTAGGGCAGCAAAAGCACTCATTGGAACAATCGCATTTTCGACTACTGCGAGTCAAAGGATGGCTGATTACCCGAATAGTTCTCAGCAGAGTCAAAGTAGAAAAATCATCACGGAACGAGGCATCTTGAACGACTTCTTTTTTGCTCGTTCGCAGATGGGAATGTCGCTGGCGTTCCACATCATCTTTGCTGTCATCGGAATGGCGATGCCTCTGTTAATGGCAGTCTCCGAAGGTTGCTACTTGTGGACAAAAAAGCCCATTTTTCTTGAATTGAGTAAGCGATGGGCGGCGGGGACGACGATTCTGTTCGCCGTGGGAGCGGTCTCCGGTACGGTCCTTTCGTTTGAGTTGGGATTGCTCTGGCCGAAGTTTATGGAATATGCCGGCGGGATCATTGGTATGCCCTTCTCTCTAGAGGGCTTCGCCTTCTTCACCGAAGCGATCTTCCTGGGAATCTACCTTTATGGTTGGAACCGGATTCCTCCGGTGCTGCATTGGCTGGCTGGAATTGTGGTGGCTGTGAGCGGCGTTCTATCCGCCGTTTTCGTCGTGTTAGCAAACGCCTGGATGAATGCGCCGGCTGGATTTGACGTTGTCAACGGCCAACCGGTCAACATCAATCCAATCGCGGCAATGCTGAATCCGGCTTCGCTTCACGAAACCATCCACATGGTGCTCGCCGCTTACGTAGCTACCGGATTTTTGGTCGCCGGAATCCACGCGTTTTTCCTCCTCCGCGATCCAAAAAGCGCCTTTCACCGCGCCTCCTGTAGCATTGCGCTGGTCGTTGCCTGCATCTCGATCCCTCTGCAGATGGTGAGCGGAGATTTTGCAGCGGAGGAAGTTGCCAAGCTCCAGCCAACTAAACTCGCAGCGATGGAAGCGCATTATCAAACGAGCAAGGCCGCTCCTCTGGTGATTGGCGGAATTCCAAATGACGCTACCGGGACAGTAAATTACGGGCTGCAGATCCCGTTTGGGTTGAGCTTGCTCGTTGGTCATAATCCAGAGACTGAAGTGGTCGGCCTGGAGCACTTCCCGCGCGATCAGTGGCCAAACGTCCGGCTGGTGCACTGGTCCTTCGACATCATGGTTGGGAGCGGATCGGTCATGCTGGCCATGGCAATCTGGGTCGCTTGGGTCTGGTGGCGGACTCACCGGTTGCCAGACAACAAGTGGCTGCTGCGCGCGCTGGTTTGTTGTGCGCCGCTCGGCTTCATTGCAGTAGAAACCGGCTGGTTCGTGACCGAACTCGGGCGACAACCCTGGATCATCTACGGGTTTATGCGCACACGCGATGCGGTGACTCCGATGCCCGGACTGGTCGTACCATTTACTACGTTCACGAGCGTTTATCTGCTGCTCGCCGTCATCGTCATCTTTTTGCTCCGGCGTCAATTCATGGAAACCCACCCACGGCCGATCAAAGAGGAGGTTGTTAGCGATGCTTGAAATCCTCCTAGCGATAGCCATCCTGGTTTCGCTCATCCTTTATGCGCTGATGGGCGGCGCCGATTATGGCGGTGGGATGTGGGATTTACTTGCCTCTGGCCCAAGGGCCGATCAGCAGCGACACGTTATTGTTGAGGCAATCGCTCCCATCTGGGAGGCAAATCATGTCTGGCTAGTTCTGGTCATTGTTCTGCTCTTCACGGGATTTCCGCGCGCATTTTCGACCATGATGATTGCGCTCCATATTCCGATTACCGCCATGCTGGTCGGCATCGTTCTTCGCGGCTCGGCGTTTGTATTCCGCAAATATGATTCCACAGACGATGCCGTTCAGCGGCGATGGAGCACCGTCTTTGGCATTGCGAGTTTCTTTACGCCCTTTTTTCAAGGATTAACGTTGGGCGCGTTGACCACCGGCGACATTCGTTTGGTTGGAGATCGCGTGACAACAGGCTTCTTCGCGGGCTGGCTTACGCCGTTCGCTTTGACCTGTGGGTTATTCGCCCTCGCGCTGTTTGCATTCCTGGCGGCAACCTATATGACAGTCGAGACGCGGTCCGAACCAGATCTCCAGAACGACTTCCGCCTCCGGGCGATCTGGGCGGAAGCAGCGTTGATTCCGCTGGCAATCATCGTCCTTATTACCTCAAAGAATGGTGCCCCCTTGATGTATCGTGGTCTGACCGATTGGTGGGCGCCCCTCCTGCTCGGATGGACAGTTCTGAGCGCATTGACCACAACCCTGGCGCTCTGGTCTGGTAGATTTTATCTGGCCCGAATCGCGGCGGTCGCGCAAGTGACATTTATTCTGGCAGGCTGGGCTTTAGGACAATTTCCGCACTTGGTTGCCCCGGATGTCACTGTTCAGAACGCCGCTGCACCGGAGTCGACGCTAAAACCGTTGCTGCTGGCTCTCGGAGCAGGCGCAGTGGTTCTGTTGCCGTCGCTCCTTTATCTTTTTCAAATCTTCAAACGCCAAGAAGAGCGTTGACGCTCAATTGGTTCAAATGAGTTCCGCATTAATCGTCACAACTGTCATTGGGCTGCGTTACTTTCGCGCATGGAACGCCGGACGCCTTTCAGTTGAATGCAAGAAGTCGCTTGAATATGAATGAGAGCAGCGGGGGAGGTACCGCCTTCGGGATCTCAATCGGGCTCGCTTTTGTAGGTGGTTATGCTGATGCATCGAGTTATTTGCTTGCTCGCACATTCACAGGACACCTTACGGGGAACTGTGTTCTTGCCGCCGTAAGTGCGGCTAGCAAAGATTGGTATCTAACTTTGGACCGGCTCTTGGCAGTGATTGTTTTTCTCGGGGGGATTCTCTTGAGTTCAATACTGAATCGCTTCGTCCCTGTCCGGCTACGGCAATCTTCGCTCGCGATCGCCATGTTCATAGAGGTTCTACTTTTCCTGAGTGCTTCTCTGTTCTTAAGCAACAGGGTGAACGAGGAGCTGTTCATTGTGTGCATGTGTCTTGCCCTCGGTATTCAAAACGGTGCGCTCCATAAGACAAGCGGGATCACCGTCCACTCCACCTACATGACTGGGATGGTTACCACGCTGATGCAGAAAAGCTTCGACCGTTTTTCCGCAAAGCGGAGTCCTGAGGAAGATTCCTCAAGAGACTCGGCTCGGCTCACCATCCGAGTTCTGGCACCGATGTGGATAAGTTTTATTTTTGGTGCTGTTACGGGCGCCATGATTGTTTCAGCCGTCCACGGCATTGGTCTGTTGGGAATCGTGTTACCGCTAATCCTGTTAATATTCGTCGAAATGAAGACGAAATCTTCAGGCTAGAATTCACATCTGTCGTAATTTGGGCGATGGGTTAACGTCATAATACATCCCCCCTTGACCGAGGCACTGGAAGCTGAATCGGCGTCGGTGCTCCTCGCAACGCTGTCGCTGGTAGTGACTGTGCCGATCATCATCGCCAACTTCAGCCCATCAAAATTTTCCCGATCTCGAACGTGGACAACGCGTTGACCCGGCGCTTGATGGGCCTATGATCCTACTCCAGGCGTTATTGAGGTACGGCCCCGGTCGGTGCCGACGGTCTTCCCCCAGAGTGCCAAGGTTATAATGCCTGGGCGCAAACGCAGTTAATGCGAGCCAGCCAACCGAAAGCCTATCATGATCGAGCTTTCAAGATACGTGTTTGAAACGCTGCGTGAGGACGAGGAATTCGCATTTTGCCGGGGCCGGAAGGATGACAGCGAACTACCCACTATTCTTTTGGTAGCTCCTGTCTCGAAGCATCCCGTTCCAGCAATCTTAGAGCGGCTTAGATTGGGGGCCGAATGAATCAGGCACGTATCGAAGCGCGGCAGGCCACGGTGCGGCGCGAAACCCAATTGTCGAAGCAACTCTCTACGATTCAACGCTATGGCCTTGCAGTGCTTTCCGTCTCCGTGGCGCTCGGCGGAGCGCTCCTCTTGGAGCGCTTCGGCTTCCGCAACGTGGAGGTCCCGCTGTTCCTGTTTGCCCTCGCCGTAGCCGCCTGGTATGGAGGGACTGGGGCTGCCATACTGGCGCTTCTACTCTCATGCATAAGCTTCGACTACTTCTTCGTAGAGCCTTTATACACGCTCGACGTCTCACGTTCTGATCTCCCTTACTTTATTGTCTTTGCCTCATTCGCATTGCTGGTTACCTGGTTCAGCGCCGTTCGACGCCGCGTCGAGGAAGAGCTTCGTCAAGCTCGCGACGACCTCGAAATCCAAGTGGCGGAACGAACTCAGCAGGCCAGCCTGCTGAATCTCACCCACGACACCATTTTCGTCCGTGATATGAGCGACGTTATCACGTACTGGAATCGGGGAGCTCAGGAGTTGTACGGCTGGACGGCGGAGGAAGCGATCGGCAAGTGTGCTCACGAGCTTTTGCAGTCGGTCTTTCCGGCGCCGATTGAGGAGATTCGCGCAGAGCTGCTGCGCTCCGGACGCTGGGACGGCGAACTTAACAAGACCAAGGCTGACGGAACCCAGGTCGTAGTAGCCAGCCGATGGTCGTTACGGCGAGACGAACTGGGGCGGCCCGCTGCGATCCTCGAAACGAACAATGACATCACCGAACGCGAACGGCGGGAGCAGGAAATTCGCGCTCTTAACGAAGAACTTGGGAAACGAACCTCTGAGCTCGAGGTCATCAATAAGGAATTGGAGGCATTTGCTTACTCCATATCGCATGACCTCCGCGCGCCACTTCGCCATATGGCCGGGTTCACGGAGCTCTTAAAAAAAAATGCGGCCTCAGTTCTAAATGAGAGAAGCCAACGATATGTGATGATGATCCTGGAATCGGCGCAACGAATGGGCAGCCTGATCGACGACCTTCTAGCCTTTTCCAGAATAGGCCGTGCCGAGACCCACAAGACGATGGTCAGCCTGGAACAGCTGGTGGAAGAAGCTTTGGCCGAAGTTCGGCAGGACGCCGAAGGGCGCAATATTGTTTGGAGGGTTGGTGGCTTGCCCGCCTGGTATGGAGACCGCTCGATGCTACGGCTCGTGCTTGTCAATCTGATTTCGAACGCCGTAAAATTCACCCGCACGCGCTCTCAGGCCGAGATCGAAATAGGATGCATGAACCAAGAACAAGATCAGGTAGTCGTGTTCGTTCGAGATAATGGAGTGGGATTTGATATGAAGTATTTAAGAAAGCTGTTCGGCGTATTCCAACGTCTTCACCCGCCCGAGGCGTTTGAAGGCACCGGCATTGGATTGGCTACCGTTCAGCGTATTGTCCACCGACACGGAGGCAAAGCCTGGGCTGAGGGTCTGGTGGATAAGGGCGCAACCTTTTACTTCTCACTTTCCAAATCGGGGGGAATCTAACTTATGAGCGCCTTGGGACGTATCCTGTTGGTTGAAGATGACCCGAAAGACATCGAGCTTACGATAACGACCTTAGAGGAGTACAACCTCGCCAATGAGGTTGTGGTGACTCGCGATGGCGAGGAGGCCCTGGATTATCTTTATCGCCGGGGAACCTTTGCTACCCGCTCGAATGATAATCCCGCTGTCCTGCTCCTCGATCTGAAATTACCAAGGGTCGATGGATTGGAGGTGCTGCAGCAGATCAAATCGGATGAGAAGCTCAGGATGATTCCCGTGGTCGTGCTCACCTCTTCCCATGAAGAAAAAGACATGGTGGCGAGCTATAGGCTGGGCGTGAACGCCTATGTCGTAAAACCCGTGGATTTTCACGAGTTTGTAAACGCCATTAGAGAACTCGGGGTTTTTTGGGCAATTATTAACGAGCCGCCACCAGGAAGCATAAAAACGAAGTAGCCTGGAAATGAAATCCCAGTTGCGCATTCTGTATCTTGAAGATGACCCCAAGGATGCGGAGCTCGTTCAGGAAACGCTAACGATCGACGGTATCAGGTGCCTGATAACGCGGGTTGAAACTGAGGCTGATTTCGTCGCGTCACTCGAGCAGGGCGGGTTTGACTTGATTCTCGCAGACTATACCCTTCCCTCTTTCGATGGCCTGTCCGCATTGAGGATCGCCCAGCAAGACTGGCCGCATGTGCCATTTATCTTTGTTTCTGGAACCTTAGGCGAAGAAGTGGTGATTGAAGCACTCAAGATCGGCGCGACAGATTATGTTTTGAAGACGCGGCTGTCCAGGATCGTGCCCTCCGTGCGACGGGCGTTACGGGAAGCGGAGGAACGAATCGACCTCAGCCGAGCCGAAGAAGCCCTGCGACGAAGTGAAGTTTATTTGGCCGAGGCGCAGAAGTTAAGCCACACAGGCAGCTTCGGCTGGGATGTTTCCAGCGGGAAAATTTTTTGGTCGCAGGAAACCTTTCGCATTTTTAAATACGACCCACCGACTGAACCTACGTTAGAACTGGTACTCCATCGAATTCACCCGGAAGACAGAGCGCAGGTCCGACAAGTAATTGATCGCATTTCACTAGAGAGGAAGGATTTCGACTTTGAGCACCGGTTGTTGATGCCCAATGGATCGGTCAAATACCTCCGAGTTGTGGGTCATCCCTCAACCGAAGAAAAATCGGGCAACTTTGAATTCGTGGGCGCGGTGACGGACATCACCGAACGGAAACGGGCCGAAGAAGGGTTGGAGAAAGCGCAGGCGGAGTTGCTCCACGTGACGCGGGTGACAACCCTGGGGGAGCTGACCACCTCTATCGCTCATGAAATCAATCAACCGCTGGCCGCAGTGGTCAATAACGCCGGCGCCTGCCTGCGCTGGCTCGCGGCTCAGAACCTGGAGGAGGCCCGGCGGTCTGCCTCTCTTGTGATCGCAGACGGTCATCGAGCCGGCGAAATCATCGGCCGGATTCGCGCTCTGGCCAAGAAGGCGCCGCCGCAGAAGGACTGGCTCGATCTCAACGAAACTGTAGGTGAAGTCATCGCTATGGCGCGTAACGAAATGCAACGGAATCGCGTGTCACTACAGACTAAACTCGCAAATGACCTACCCCTCCTGATGGGAGATAGAATCCAATTGCAACAAGTGATTCTCAATCTGCTAATCAACGCCATCGAAGCCATGAGTGGAGTGGGCGAGGATCCGCGCGAGCTGTGGGTCAGCTCGGAGAAAGTTGCTGAGATCAAATCGGAGGAAGGCACGTTCGCGGATAGAGCCTTGGCCGAAGCTGATTGGACTTACGTATTGATTGCGGTGCGAGATTCGGGCCCCGGGCTGGATCCGAAGGGTCTCGATCGTCTTTTCGAGGCCTTCTATACGACTAAGCCTCAGGGCCTGGGCATGGGACTGGCGATCAGCCGTTCGATTATTGAAGCTCACGGAGGACGGCTTTGGGCGATGGCCAATGCGCCCAGAGGCGCCGTCTTTCAATTCGCGTTGCCGATTCGCGATGGGATGATGTTATGACGGAAACGGACGCCACGGTGTTCGTTGTTGATGATGATGCGCCGATGCGCGAGTCACTCAAGAACCTCCTTCGGTCGGTAGGACTGCGGGCCGAGCTCTTCGCCTCGGCTCAGGAGTTCTTGCGGAGCAAGCGCCCGGACATGCCCAGCTGCCTCGTGCTCGATGTGCGGCTGCCGGGACTGAGCGGGCTTGATCTGCAACGGCGAACGACTGAGGCCGGGGTGGAAATTCCCATTATCTTCATCACTGGCCATGGCGATATCCCGATGAGCGTCCGCGCGATGAAAGCCGGGGCCGTGGAATTTTTGACCAAGCCTTTCCGTGACCAGGATTTACTCGATGCTATTCAGCAAGCGCTGGAACGGGACCGCCAAGCTCGCGACCAGCGGGCCGCGATTGAAGAACTGCGTAGTCGGTATGCCTCGCTCACCCCGCGCGAGCGCGAAGTGATGGCGCGCGTAGTTGCCGGCCTCCTCAACAAGCAGATAGGCGGGGAACTGGGTACGAGCGAGACCACAGTCAAAATTCACCGCCATCAGGTGATGGAAAAGATGGGAGCCGGTTCCCTGCCCGAGTTGGTCAGGATGGCTGATAGGCTCGGAATCCTCGTCCCAAAGTCGTAGTCGCCTGTACCAAAGTGAAATAGAAGTTCTGGCCAGCGTAACTTACCCTGTTTCTGCGCCTGACCCTCAGCCCCCAAACTAGAACGGCCAGGGTGATTGATTTCTACGGTCGGCAACAGTCCGGCGAAATATGAATTCGGGAAAGGAGCGACAGACTTTGGATGGCAAGTATTCCCCTCATTTCGATTGTTGACGACGACGACGCCCTCAGAAGTTCGCTCGAGAATCTAATCCGATCATTCGGATTGCGCGCGCAAGGTTTTTCGTCGGCGGAAGCTTTCTTGAGGTCGAATCAAGTGCATGAAACGGACTGCCTGATTCTCGATGTGCGCATGCCTGGCATGAGCGGACTCGAGCTCCAGCGTCAGATGGCTGTGGCCAACTCGCACTTGCCGATCATCTTTATCACCTCGCACCAAGATGACGATCGGCGAACGCAAGCCCTTGAAGCGGGCGCGGTGGCGTTTTTGTACAAACCCTTCTACGAGGGAGAACTACTCAATGCGATCGATACGGCCCTTAAAGATTCGTGAGGTCCGGCGCGCCAAGCCGGTCATCTCTAAGCATCCTGCAGATCAAGGAGTTATTTGTCGACCTCCTAGTCCGTTGCGTGTGGCCCGTGGCCTGCCAACGGAGATCGGCATCATGAACGGCATCGAAGCCGTGACAGAAGCAGACGCCATGGTTTTCGTCGTCGATGATGATGTGTCGATGCGCGCGTCACTCGAGAACCTCGTTCGCTCGATTGGGCTGCGGGTCAAGGTCTTTGCCTCAGCTGAGGAGTTCTTGCGGAGCAAGCGCCCCGATGTGCCCGCCTGCCTGCTGCTCGATGTGCAGCTGCCCGGACTGAGCGGGCTTGATCTGCAGAGTCGAATGACTGAGATCGCCATGGAAATTCCCATTATCTTCATGACCGGACATGGCGATATCCCGACGAGCGTCCGGGCGATGAAAGCCGGGGCAGTGACGTTTTTGATCAAGCCTTTCGGCGACCAGGCCTTGATCGATGCAATTCAACAAGGGATCGAACGCGATCGCGTGACGCGGCGGCGTCTAGCCAAGTTAACGGAGGCAAACGCAGCACTTCGCGGATGTCTCGATGCGCTTGCCTCGGTACCCGAACTGGATGACTTCCTTGGGCAAGTGCTGGCTGCGATCACCCGGCAGTTGGGTGCGGTTTCATCTACGTTAAGAGTGCGTAATTTCGAGCAAAACACCCTGTCGCTGGAGTTGGTCTTCCAGGAGGGCCGAGTGATGGCTCCGGATGAAGCGAAATATCCCGAACGCTGGCGGTCTGTGTCGCTGGAGCAATTCGATCCCGATTTCCTATGCCACTCTGCTTGTAAGCGAACTAAAGACGAACAACGTGTCGCCACTTTTTTGGATCCGCCGGCCGCCATTATTCGTGTTCTTGATCCGCATTCGCCAATGCCTGACGATCAACGCTCCTATTTGCGTGAGCTTGGTGTAAAGACGGTGTTGATCATTCCGTTGGCTTCACGTGGACAGGCTAACGGGCGGTTGACCTTTCGTTTTACCGAGGAGCGTGATTTTCACCCGGAGGAACTCGAAATCGCGAGAGCCTTAGCAATTCAAGCCAGCCTGGCAATTCAGCTTATACGATTGGCGAAAGCCGCCAGACAATCCGCAGTTCTTGAGGAGCGAAATCGACTCGCCGGTGAAATTCACGATTCGCTGGCTCAGAATTTCGCCGGAATCTCTTTGCAGCTATTTGCAGCTGAGGAGGACATTAAGACGAAGCGCAGCGATGGCCTAAATTACCTAGAAAGGGCAAATAACATCGCACGATTTGGGCTGGCGGAGGCGCGCCGCACGGCGCTAAGCCTTCATCCGTTTATTTTGGATAAGATCGGATTGAGCAAGAGCATCCAGATGCTGGTTGAACGTTCGAACGTTCCGGGCCGGTTGCGATGTAGCTTGTTGGCAAATGATTCACTGACCGACGCTCTGCCGCCGGAAACGCAGCAGCATCTTTTGCGGCTCGCTCAGGAAGCAATCAGCAACGCAGTTCGCCACGCCAATCCAACGACCATCTCAGTGAGTCTTCGGTGCGATCGCGACCATTTAGAGCTCCAGATCCGAGATAACGGTTGCGGTATTTCTGCCGCTAAGCTGCTGCGTCAGAACGGCTTCGGGCTGACCAATATGCAGAACCGTGCGAAGAAAATCGGAGCTAGCTTAGACATTCGCACCGGCGTCGGCGGCGGCACAGCCATCGCCGTGAGGCTGCCTCTCAATGCATAACCCTTCAGAAAAAGCATGAACCTTGGCAGTCCGGCAAACGGCACACGTTATGAGGTTGAGACTCGGAGAACTGCTTTACCTCGGCTAGTCTTCTTGATTGGAAAATACGCCCGAGCTGCCTCCTCAAGCGGGATCACTTCGCTGAAAAAAGGCCGGATAATTCCTGCATCAATAAGCTTTGCCAGTTCGATAAGTTGCTGTCGTTTGGTCTCGACGATAAAAAAAGCCTCTTTGACTTTGGGGTCTTCACTGGATTCAGAGTTGGCGGCGATAGGCACGACACGGCCGCCCCTTTTGATAGCATTGAACGAACGGGCCAATGTATCGCTGCCGACCAGGTCCAGAATGAGGTCGGCATCATTCACGACCTCTTCAAACCTTGATTTTCGGTAGTCGATGACTTCCTTGGCGCCCAAGTTTTTGACAAACTCAGCGTTCCCTTCAGAAACAGTCGTCGCAACAAACGCGCCCTTCCAAGTCGCCATGCTCTTGTGTTTACGTTGCTGAATCCAAGGATACTACTCCTACACGAGGACTTTGAAATCCGAGTGAATTTACTCGGTTTAGCGCGCCCCGGCGATCTTCAAAGACGTCGCATTTCACTCGCTCGGGCAGGCTCTGCGACACTTAGAGCAGCTTCGTTGCATTTTCTGCAATGGAGAGACTTTCAGACACTTGGAGTACGGCTCTAACCCACGTCGGCCAAGATATAATGGACCAGTCTATTAAAGATATGGCATATTGGACGAGGCTATTGAAAATGGCGGTGCAGACTACCCGCGAACACCTGATCGAGATCGGCCTTGAGCGCATCCACAAAATTGGATACGCGGCCACCGGCGTAAAGGAAATCCTTGATCTGGCCGGAGTTCCCAAGGGTTCCTTCTATCACTACTTTCCTAGCAAAGAGGCCTTTGCCCAGGAAGTTCTCGAGCGCTACGGGTCCAGAGAAGCTCAGAGGTTGGAAACTATTCTCGGTGACGATAAACTGCCGCCCTTAAAACGCCTGCGTAAGTACTTCAACGAGCTGATCTCGGTGTATGGCCAGAACGGTCCTGTCCGCGGTTGTCTGTTCGGCAATATGAGCGTCGAAGTAGCCGAGCACAGCTCCGCCATTCAATCTCTGCTCAGCAGCGCCTTCGGTTCCTGGCAACAAGCGATCGCTGTTTTGCTGCGTTCAGCTGTGGATCAGGGTGACCTGCCTCGATCCACGAAAGTAGACGAACTCGCCTCGTTCCTGCTCAATAGCTATGAGGGGGCTCTGGTCCGGTCTAAGGCGGAAAAGAGTGATCAACCACTCGAGACTTTCATCTACTTCGCCTTCAAAGTTCTGCTTAAGAAGTAGGCTCGGCGCTGCCGTCAGCAATTAACAAAAAAGATTTCTTGCATCTACTAATCGACCGGTCTATTTGAGGTCACGAACCGATTACTCCGGTTCAAATTTCAATCCAACCGAGACTATTATGAATGCTCAGCTTTCTAAAGGCACCGCCGTTATCACCGGTGCTTCCTCCGGCATCGGCGCAGTTTATGCCGACCGCCTGGCTCATCGCGGCTATGACCTGCTCCTGGTCGCTCGTGACCAGAAACGCCTCTCTAACCGCGCAGCTAACCTTACCTCGAAAACCGGTCGCACGGTGCAGATCCTTCCGGCAGATCTCACTCTCAGGTCAGACCTGCTCCGCGTGGAGGAACGTCTCCGCTCTGATCATACTGTCACCGCTCTAGTCAACAACGCGGGCTTCGGTGCGACCTCCAAGCTTATCGATTCCAAAATTGAAGAGCTCGAGAATATGATTCAGCTCAACGTGACGGCTCTTACCCGCCTTACTGCTGCCGTCCTTCCTGGTTTACTTGAGCGCGGCCAGGGCCTCATCATCAACATCGCTTCCATCGTTGCTCTCGCGCCGGAGCTGCTCAACGGGACTTACAGCGGCACCAAGGCATATGTGGTCAACCTCACTCAATCCCTCCATCACGAGGTAGGAGACAAAGGAATACAGGTCCAGGCAGTCCTACCTGGTGCCACCGGCACCGAGTTCTGGGATCGCGCGGGGCTTCCCGTACATAATCTTCCTGAGCAGGCCGTCATGACCGCCGAGGAAATGGTTGATGCATCGCTCGCCGGCCTTGATCAGCAGGAGCTAGTTACCATCCCCTCCTTACCGAACATCGCGGACTGGCAGAAGTTCGACGCTGCCCGCCTCGCTCTCGGTCCCAACCTCTCCCACAAGCAGGCGGCAGATCGCTATCGCCTCCATAGCGTAAGGTAGGCCGATCAACCCGCGGCGGGAGTTAAGGGCGGTCGTAGCGCCGCCCGGCCACATTTTGCGTGCCGATACATTGTTTGGTGGCAAGGAAGCGCCGAACTCTGGTTGTGGCCCGGCGTTATCGGCGCTTCCGGCGTTCCCGGCGTTGCGACGATTCATCCCCCTGGCTGGCATAAGCAGGAGCTCGTTATCTGCGTATCGGCCTTGGCCCAGATCTTGTGAAAACGCGCTTCCACCAACGCAGCTTCGTCGTTCTTGTGTTGCAGCTCTAGGCTGCGGGCCAGGCCATAGAGCGACCAGCCGTTTTCCGGCAAGCGCGCAAGGTCATCACGGTAAACCTGTTCCGCTTCAGTGTAGCGGCCGGCTTGCATCAAGTTGGCTCCAAGAGAATGGCGCACCGGCAGAATCCATCCGGGTGGCTCATCGTAATGCAGTGCGTCTTCCGCGTTTATCGCAGCGCGCAGTTGGCTCAAGCCTTCGTCGAGCTTGCCTTCGCGAACCAAGATCTCGCCTTCGAGCATCGGAGTCGTAATTGCGAGCAGAGCTTGACACGGGTTATTGCCAAAGAGGTCGTCCGCCGGCACCAGCTTGCTGGCTTCCAGGTAAGCGGTTTGTTCCGTGCGCGCCAATTTGACGTCCCCCTTCGCGGCAAACGCAATCCCGCGCGCCGCATGCCGAAACGCGCGTGTAAATACCATGAACTCCGGATGATCGGGCTCGACCAGAATCTCGTCCCACATCCCGAAACGGATGAGTACTTCGTACGGCATGGCGACAAATGCCTCGCCGAGCATCGCATATTCTTTTACTACCTCTTCCGGCATGCCTGTCACCATCGCGCGAATGTGTTCGACGGCGAGGTCCCGCTGGCCGGTCATCATGGCGGCATATGCAAGCATATGCTGGTTATGCGCCGCATAGAATACGATGAGACCTTTCGGTTCCCCAACGATCGCGCGGTAACGCTGATCGGCCTCGACGGCCTTTAAGTTCGCGGTGATGGCCTCATACCAGTGACCGATACGAATATCGATGTGCGACGGCATATGAACATTGTGAGCTATTCCCGGTTGGAGGTCGCGCATCCGGTCAGCCTCTGCCAGCGCGCGCTCAGGATGCGGCGACGCTTCCAAGGCATGAATGTAGAGGTGGTTCGCAAATGGATGATACAGATTGAGCTTCAATACCTGGTCGAGCGTTGCCAGAATCTCCTCGGTACCGGGTTGCGGCTGCCCGTCGCGAGTCCACTGGTCCCATGGGCGCAAATCCATCATGGCCTCGGCAAAAAGTACGCCCACGTCGAGATCATTCGGGTGCGCTTTCCAAACCGCACGCATGGCATCGGCATACGCCTGATCGAGCGGACCGCGATCGTCCGGCTGCGGATTGGCATAGCGAGCGGTAAGCGCTTCGATCAGCGCTTGCTCTACCGGTGACGCGTGCGCTGCGTGCTCTTGGGCGAGCCCGAGTTCCTTCCACGCGAGCGCAGCCGCTGGCGGCGGCACCAGCGGGAAATTGATATGTGGCCCGGACGCTAGCGCTATCCCCCAATGGGCCATCGCGCAGTCCGGATCAAGCGTCGCTGCCGCGTTAAATGCCCGAATCGCAGCGCCGTGGTTGAAGCCGAAATAGAAGTTAAGTCCCTGGTTAAAATATTTTTGGGCTTCGGGGGAAGTGGTTGTGACTGTGCGCGTGTACGAGCCGAGGCCGTCAAAGAACGGTTCTTGGGCGCCGTAGGTCCGCATACTTGCGAGCGCAATCGCACAGCAGAGGTTAACAAGCAGTGTAATTGGTCTCATGCCGATGTTGGTTACGTGGGGAGGCTCCGCGTCCCGAGGGCGTACACAAATTCTAAGTTTTAACAAAGGCGCGATCGGGCATGTAAAAAACTTGCCGGTGACTAGCCATCTACCGTTCGCCCCTGGCTTCGTGCGAATAAAGGGCAAGATAGTGGAATCCAGCCGCTTTTTGTCCCGATTGCCGCATTCCCGGTCCGAACTGCCGCAACGGCACACCGATCCGTCTGCAACGGTGCAACTTCCTTGATTGGAATAAGCCAAAATTATATAACGTTGGAAATAAGTTTATCTGTCTTTGCGTGAAATGCGACGGAAGGTGCATTACTGCCGCCTTTCTCCATGGTCTTTGCTGCAGGTAGTATCGCTACCCATATGCCCATCCTCGCTTCTCGTTTTCACCCGCCGGCATTCCTACACAACGGGCACATCCAGACGGTCCTACCTGTGCTTTTGCCTCGGCGGTTGAGGATCGCTTTTGAACACGAGCGGTTGGAACTGGAAGACGGCGATTTCCTTGATCTCGACTGGGCGCGAATAGGCCGAGGTAAATTGGCGATACTGTCGCATGGGTTGGAGGGGTGCTCTGACGATAGTTATATTCGGGGTATGGCGACCTCGCTCTATGCGGCGGGATGGGATGTGCTTGCGTGGAATCTCCGCAGCTGCGGGAAAGAGATGAATCGGCTGCCACGGTCTTATCACAGCGGCGAAACTGGCGATCTGGGGGCGGTGATTCGGTTCGCGGCCACGAAATATTCGCGGATCGCGCTGATTGGATTCAGCCTGGGGGGGAACTTTACTCTGAAGTATCTCGGCGAAGGCAGGCCGCATGCGTCGGTGATTGGTGCGGTGGCGATCTCCGTGCCGATCGATCTTGCTGCCACCGCGCGAGCCCTCGATCAACGTTGGAGCAATCGGATCTATCTGCGGCGCTTTATCAAAAGCCTGGTCGCTAAAGTTGAAACCAAGGCGGTTAGATTTCCTGACCAGGTGGACGCGAGTTGGAGCCGAACGATCCGGACGTTCCAGGAATTCGACGATCGCTATACCGCACCGATCCATGGTTTTCGAGATGCAGCGGATTACTGGAAGAAGTCAAGCGCGCGGCAGTATCTGGATCGAATAACAGTTCCGACTCTGCTTTTGAACGCTTCTAATGATCCCTTTCTCACACCGGGATGCTTTCCCTTTGCGGAAGCAGAACAGAATTCTTGTCTCTTCTTCGAAGCGCCAGAATCGGGAGGCCATGTCGGATTTGTTGATTTGACCCGCGGCAGCGAGCCCTGGTCCGAGCGGCGCGTTGTTGAGTTTCTGGCGATGTCCGTGCTTTAGAATTGGTGCCTGATCAGCCGTGGCCGTAACGGCGCACCCGCAAATCAGCCTGGGCCTTATGGCCAGCGAAGTTCTCGATCTCGCATAATCTTGAACAGTATTGACCGATCAAGGCACTCGCTTCTGGAGTGCATCTTTGGTAGGTGACCGTTTTGAGAAATTTGCCTACCCACAATCCGCCGGTGTACTTGGCTGCCTTGCCAGTCGGTAAAGTGTGGTTGGTACCAATTACTTTGTCGCCATAGGCTACGTTGGTTTCCGGTCCCAGAAATAGTGCTCCATAATTAGTAAGCCTATTGAGGAACAAATCCGGATTTTTGGTAAGGACCTGAACATGTTCTGAGGCGATTTTGTTAGCCTCGGAAACGAGTTCTTCTTCAGAATCAACGAGGATGACGCTGCCACAATTCTTCCACGCAGTACCGGCAACATCAGCAGTGGGCAAGCTCTTCAGCTGACGCTGAATTTCTTTTTCAATTTCATCCGCCAGGGTTTGACTGGTGGTCAACAGAGTCGCTGGTGAACTGGGTCCATGCTCGGCTTGACCGAGCAGATCGGTCGCAACCATTTCTACGTCGGCGGTGTCATCCGCAATGATTAAGGTCTCCGTCGGACCAGCCAAAAGATCGATACCAACGGTTCCAAAGAGCTGACGCTTAGCTTCCGCGACATAGGCGTTACCTGGTCCAACGATCATATCGACCGCCTTGATCGTTTCTGTTCCAAGCGCTAGAGCTGTGACGGCTTGAACTCCGCCCATAACGTAGATCTCGTCTGCGCCGCCCAGCACCATGGCCGCGATTGTCGCCGCCGGGGGAGCACCGTTCATGGGCGGTGTAGCAGCGGCCACTCGCCGTACCCCGGCGACCTTGGCTGTAACGATGCTCATATGGGCGGATGCAACCATGGGATAGCGTCCGCCTGGCACATAGGCGCCGACGCTGTCGACCGGAATGTTTTTGTGCCCTAGCCAAACCCCCGGCAGGGTCTCTAATTCAATGTCTTTAAGTGCTGATCGCTGGGCTTGGGCGAAGGTTCGAATCTGTTTCTGAGCGAACTCGATATCGTGAACCACTGATTTGGGAACCGAATCGAAAATTTGCTCGATCTCTGTTTTGCTGAGCCGGTAGCTTTCCCGGTCCCACTTATCGAATTTCCGTGACAGCTCTCGCACGGCTGCATCGCCGTCCTTATGGACCTTTTCGATAATCTCTTCAACGGTGGCGCGCACGCCCTGCTCCGTCTGGCCTCGTTTGTCAAGGCTACGGCCATATTTGATGATTGTGATCATATGAAAATGTTGCTTGGGTCTTCGGCTTTTCGTTCGTTTCGGGGGGCGACACCAGGGTCTGTAGCAAACTGCGGGTGATAGTAAGACAAGGGTACTAGTAGGCAATAATGTATACACTTCAAGTTGATAACAACCCTGTCCCCGATTTCTCTGCTGGTGCAATTTTCGAGCATTTACCTAGAAAACGCGTCAGAAATTCAGTTGACCTCTGTCGAACAAGTGTGCACACTATTTCACCGTGAACAAGTGACGCAGTTCCTCCTCGAAGGCTCGCCAAGAATTCGACGATGAATAGCGGAACGCTGCCCCCCGATCACCTCTGGCTGGTTGGCCGGCGCACGGACCCCCGAAGCAATCGCCATTTTTGCCGCATCACTCACCGAATTCTCCCCCTATAAGAAGAACTGAAGCTGCTGACATGAATAAAGCTGATTATTATCCAATCACGGGGGCCCTCGCATATATCATACTCGCCGTTCGCGATCTCCAGGCAGCGGTCGAAGAGGCTCAGGAAATCAACGGCTTGTATTTGATCCAACGCGACGCGGATACGGCACACCTAACCTCTGCTGGGCGAAGGGTTGAGCTAGTATTGAGATCCGGGCCTGCTTTCGGTGTGGAACGGATTGGCCTTGAAGCTACCAACGAATCCTCGTTCGACTTGCTTAAGAGCAGGCTAAAGGAAGAGAGTATCCCTTTCGACGAATCATCGGACCCATATCCCGGTGTAAGCAAGGCGCTTCGATTTAGTGGTCCGTCTGGACACATTTTTGAACTCGCGGATACCTACGCACGATCAGAACGTTTATTTTACGACACTCCGGGGGTGCGCCCACGGCGTCTCGGACATGCCCTTTTAAAGGTAGAAAACATCCAGCCTGTTGAGGAATTTCTCATTCGCTTGCTCAATTTCCGTGTCTCCGATCGGGCCCTAAATGGCGAGATCGTTTGGCTTCGCTGCAGCGAAATCCACCACTCCATCAATCTGGTGAAGGGCGCCCCAGGTCTCCATCATTATGCTTGGGAAGTGGACGATTGGGCGGTCTTCAAAAAGTTGGGCGACGTTCTGCGTGGGCGCAACCGACAGTTTGTATGGGGACCCGGTCGGCACGGCCCTGGTAACAACCTTTTTACCTATCACGCGGATTTGACCGGCGCTTTGGTCGAGTACTTCGCGGATATATTGCACGTCGAGAGAGAAGAAAGCTACGAATGGAAAGACTGGAGCGACATTCCCGAATGGAACAACATCTGGGGTCCGATGCCTCCGGCCAACTTCCGCGACTATGGTGTGCCACTGATGTAGCGGTCGTGACGGAGAAGCATACGAAACAGACATGTGGCGACGTCGACAAAACCAACCGCAGTTGCAGCCGGGGAGTCACCGAACGATGGTGGAAGCAACGCTTTTCCGTGACCGCAACTTGAGCGGGTCAAACGTAGATAACGACGCAGCTGATTTGCACCCATCTGAAGGAAAAACGGTCCAACCCTTGTTGCGTGCATGCGCCGTTGCTAAGCGGTATGGCCCAACGATCGCGTTGGCAGGGGTCGAGCTAGAAATCTGGTCAGGCGAAATTGTAGCCCTAGTCGGCGCAAATGGCTCGGGGAAGTCAACTCTTACTAAGATTATCACTGGGGTCATCGGGTCAGATGAGGGACGAATCGAGGTTAACGGTAACCCGCAGAAATTTCACTCTCCACGGCATGCCCATCGCGCCGGGATTAGAGCGGCTTATCAGGAATTGAGCCTTTTTACGGACCTGTCAGTAGAAGCAAACATCTGGATGGGTCACGAAATTGGGCGAACTAGTCACGATCTGGGCTGCGAAGCGATGCGAAAACAGACCGAAGAGCTACTCGCGAACTTTCGTGGATTGATTGGGGCTGCAGTAGGTCCAACCAGCTTCGTTAAGGATCTGACGTCGGATGAGCGCCAAATCGTAGAATTTCTAAAAGCGCTGAGTGCCAAGCCGAAAGTACTCATCCTCGACGAGATCACGGCTAGTCTCGACGCGCGCCAGGTCGAAAGGGTTTTCGGAATCGCTCGCTCTCTAAAGGAAAGCGGTCACGGGGTCGTGATGATCACCCATCGACTCTCCGAGGTCTTCGAATTGTCTGACCGCACAGTGGTTCTGCGCAACGGCTCCATTGTAGGGAAATTAGAGACGAACAGAACTAAATCGGAGGATCTCGTTCACTTGATGGTGGGTGACGCAGTGGATGCGGCGACAACCTATTACAAGCGGACATCGGGCGGGAGCGCTGACGTACCAGTCCTTGAAGCGGAAGTCTCTGTGCGGAGTGAGATACGACCGATTCACTTTACCCTGCACCGCGGGGAGGTATTAGGTTTAGGAGGGCTTCAAGGTCATGGACAACGGGAGGTGCTTCTCTCCCTGTTTGGATTACGAAATCATACCAGGAGAATTCTGGTGCACGGAAACAGTGTGCGGCTTCGCGACTCGCGGGATGCCGTGAGTTCAGGGATCGCTCTTGTGCCAGGCGACCGAAATAGGGAAGGTAATATTGCCGCACATTCGATTCTCGACAATGCTTTGCTGACCACCTGGCGAGAGTTCCGCTTTGGACCATTCCTCCGGGTTGGGGCCGCGCGCCTGGCTGTTGACCGGCTGATGAAGAGACTCAAGCTGAAGGCTCGTTCGCTGGACGATCCAGTTTCCTCGCTCTCAGGCGGTAACGCCCAAAAAGTTGTAATCGGCAAGTGGTTAATGGGTTCTCCCAGTATTCTCCTGCTCGACGACCCGACGAAGGGCATAGATGTGAATGCGAAGAAGGAATTCTACGCACTGCTGATGGAGTTAAAGCTACAAGGCTTGGCCGTATTGTTCTTTTCCAGCGACGATGACGAACTGACTACGTTGTGTGACCGAGTGCTTGTGATGTATGAAGGTCAGATTGCTTGCGAATTGGCGCATGCCCAATTGTCTCGAGAAACGTTAGTAGCAGCGACCGTCCAAGGTTAAACCGATATGACACCCAGAATCATCGGCATAATTCGTCGGAGCCCTTATCTGCTGTCACTCTTGCTTTTCCTCGTTAGTCTGACCCTGATCGGTTACTTTCAACCGTCTTACTTTCGACCATCTAATCTGGTGAATAACCTGAGGTCAATCCTGCCGTTAGTATTTGTTACGATTGCTCAGACAATAGTCGTGATCTCAGGCGGAATCGACTTGTCGCTGGGCTCACTCCTAACGCTGGCCAGCGTAACAACGGTTCAGGTGTTCAGCTTGCCGAATTTGGCTATGATTGGCTGGGCGGCAATTCCGGCTGGGCTGGGAATAGCTATTTTAGCTGGGGCTCTAAACGGTTACGCGGTGGCCTTCCTTCGACTGCAACCGATCGTCGCGACATTCGCAACCTCTTTTCTTTGGAGTGGAATAGCGCTCTGGATTTTGCCGGTCGCGGGAGGCAGCGTGCCGGACGCGTTATCAGGAATGGTCCGCTATAAGTTCGTAATACCGTTCGGTGCTGCTGTGCTTCTCTTTGCCATTTTGGTATGGTCGTTGTTTAACCGGCTCCGGATTTGCCGATATATTTACGCGGTGGGAGGTAATCCGAGCTCGGCGCATTTATCGGGTATTCCTGTAGCTGCTGTTAAGTTCACTGCGTATGTGTTGGCGGGTGCGATTAGCGGCATTGCAGCCGTGCTCCTGGCGGCTGATATCGGAACAGGCGACCCGCTGATCGGCGCGCCGTACACACTGTTCTCAGTGGTGGCGCTCGTCATCGGAGGGACCAAACTTTCTGGAGGGCAGGGCGGAATCATTGGATCGGTACTTGGTGTTCTGTCGCTCGTACTCCTGCGAAATCTCGTGTTCGATCTCAATATTCCGTACCTTTGGCAACCGCTGGTCGATGGATCGATCGTCTTGCTGGCTTTGGTTGGACCCGGAGTGAGCACGCTCTTGCGAAGAGAAAAAGGCACGACATGAGAATGCATCTCCGAATGTCGCCGGCGAAGTTATCGGCCAGAGCTCCGTTGATAGCTTTATTGATTTCCGTACTGCTCTTTATCTTTGGAGGAATGATCCGGCCCGGATTTGCCGACTATCATCAAGCTCTCAATGTTTTGCGGCTAGCTTCCTTTCTAGGCATTGTGGCGGCCGGGCAGACACTAGTTGTAATCGCCGGAAACGAAGGAATTGATCTCTCGGTCGGGGGAGTCGTAACGCTGAGCGCCGTAATTATTCACGGGTTAGTAAATGGGAACAACGGATTGATTCTGCCAGCACTGGCGTTGGCGCTGGCAGCTGGGGCAATAGCGGGATTTCTCAACGGAATCGCGATCAGCAAGTTGCGGATTCCTCCACTAGTCATGACCCTGGGAATGACAGGCGTCATCAACGGCCTAATCCTTGCAACGACCGGCGGACATCCGGAAGGTACGGCTGCCCCGCTGATGAAGTCCTTTGTTTCAGACGCGTGGGTTGTTGGCGTCCCCGGCGTTGTCTTCCTGTGGGTTCTGCTTGGCGGTGGGTTGTGGCTCTTGCTCCAGCGGACCGCGTACGGAAAGTGCCTGTACGCAGTGGGTGGGAGCTATCGAGTTGCTCTTTTTTCAGGAGTGCGAGTACAGCGCATAATAGTGCTGACGTACGTTCTTTCCGGGGTGCTAGCTGCTTTCGGTGGATTCGTGATTCTTGGCTATACTTCTTCAGTTTTCCTGACACTCGGGGACAGCTATACCCTTCCGTCGATCGCGGCAGTTGTCGTCGGTGGTACTTTAATTTCCGGTGGTATAGGTGGATATTCCGGAACAATGGCGGGCGCCATTCTCCTTACCTTGGTACAGAGTCTTCTAATTACGCTGGGTCTACCGGAGTTTGGCCGGCAGATTATTTACGGAGTGATCCTGCTGGTTCTGATCTCTGCTTATGGACGGAGTCGACAGACTCACAGGTAGGGATCGGCCTACGCAGATAGGTTAGACGGCGCTGGCACGGCAGAGCGACAAGAACCGTGCACCCTGGGAAACTTCGGACCGTTCTGCGATCATTCCGAAAATAATCAAGATCGGCTTTGACAGCGATCTTAGAAGTGTATACACTTTCTAAATCTACTACGCTGAACTAAGCGCTTATGTTTAGATCCGCGTGCTAACCAATAACCAGCTTGGATAGCTGAGCTGTCAATGATTCCTCCCAATTCTATGAACGCAATATCGCGTAACAGGTTGTCGACGCCTTCCGAAAGGTGTACACAGAAAGGCAGAGAATCGGTAAGCGCCGCGCTTGCCATTTTCTGCATTGTTTTTCTCATAACATGGGTCGTTGTAGGACGGGCTAGAGCGGCAGATAAGAGTGGCGGCTTTGTGATCGGCGTTTCCAACGCGTTTATCAATCCGCATCGCGTGGAACAAATCGCCGATATTCAGTCTACGGCTAAAGAGTATCAGGCTAAGGGAGCAATAAAGGATGTAATCGTTGCTAGCTCGAATACGGATGTGCAGGGCCAGATTGCTCAGATCCGCAATCTGATGAGCAAGGGTGTAGATGGGATCCTGATAAATGCAGCTTCACCAACTGCGCTCAATTCTGTCCTGAAGGAAGCCATGGACGCTGGAATCAAAGTGGTAGCATGGGACAATGAAGTGGCACTCCGCGGTGTTTATTCGGTCGTGTACGATCAAGAAGACTGGGCAAGGCAATCGGCCGAATGGCTCGCAAAGTCGCTCAATGGAAAAGGGAACGTCATCATTGTGAATGGCATTGCTGGCGCACCTGTCAGCGAAGTCCGACGCGCCGCGGTGCAGGCAGTCTTTGATAAGAATCCCGGCATCAAGGTGCTCAATTCCGTGTACGGAGACTGGGATGTCGCGAAAGCGCAACAGGTCATGGCCAGCGTCGTAGCATCCCAGCCTAATATCGACGGTGTTTGGGTCTGTGGCGCAATGTCGGAGGGCGTTTTACGCGCACTCTTGGCACCAAACCCTACCAAACTGCCGATCGTTGTCGGCGATGTGAGCCTGGGTTACCTCCGGCTTTGGAAAAGTACGAAGCAGAAGTACCCCGATTATCGATCCTTTGCGGTGGGCGATTCGCCATGTCCTTTTGCCGCGGGAGGGTTGCGGGTGCTGGTGAACATTCTACAAGGCAAACAGCCCACGAAGGTGAGCAAGAACGGCGACGTGAGCCGAATCTCTGTGAGCTTTCCGCTGAATGTCGACGACAACAATCTTGAAGAGACTTTGTCTAAGAATATCGACAAGGCGGATACGTTCTATTTAGATATCTGTCCAAGCGCGGACGAGATAGAAACGAATCTGAAATAGATGTCGTCCGACGCGGGCGTCGCTCGCTGAAAGGAGAGTGGACGGGGCTCTTGCCGATGGCTCGGAGACGCATAGCAAGGACAATCATTCACGGGCCGAAAAGCAGGAGCAGACGATGAACAGAGTCAAATTAGGGATAGTTGGCGCCGGAACTATTTCGCTTCGGGTGCTGCCGCATTTGGTACAACCGGACGTGGTTGAGCGAGCGGAGGTCACGGCGATCTGTGATCCCGTCCCAGGTCGGGCGCGAGCGGTGGCCGAGAAGTTCGGAGTTCGTCATTGGTTTGCCGAGTACGACGAACTCCTTGGTTGCGACGAAGTCGATGCAGTGACGATCGCTTCGCCAATCAGATATCACTTCGAGCAGGGGCGGCAGGCGCTCCTGGCTTCAAAGCATGTTCATTTCAATAAGACCTTTGGCACTTGTGTGAGGGAAGCCGAAGAGCTCACACAACTAGCTCAGAAACGTAATCTCCGGATAGTTCCGTCGCCCGGTGAGATGCTCCGGCCGCACAACCAATACATTAAGGAACTAATTGGCCGTGGCGAAATTGGGACGGTCTGTTGGGCGGCTTGTGGCGCAGCCCTTGGTACATATCATCAGGACGAGAGCGAAAGGCAGGGTAACGATGTTCTCTCAAATATTGATCCTTCCTGGTACTTTCGTAAGCCCGGCGGTGGTCCGCTTTACGACATGACTGTATACGCCCTGACGGCGTTGACAGGGATTCTGGGTCCGGTTCTTCGGGTTGCTGCTCTATCCGGAACGCGCATTCGAGAGCGGGAGTTTCGCGGCAAGCTGGTTCCATGCGACGCCGACGATAACACTGTCATGCTACTCGATTTTGGCGACAGCGTTTTTGCTTTCGCCTACGGTACCGCTAGCGGGTCTTTAACCTACGGATTCAACGGGAGTTACTTCGGTACGCGAGGCTCGATCATCGGATTGACGCTCAATGGTGAGCCTTTGGATTATCCAGGAGCTGACATTGCTCGTCAGGCGCCCGGCGGCTCGGGAGTTGAGTGGCAATTTCAAAACGTGGGAAACCAATGGCTCTTGCCGCATATAAACGAATTCCATCGCGATCTTCCTGAGCAACATGTCTTTGAAGACATTATGCAGCTTGTCGATTGGATTACCGAAGGGAAACCGTCAATCGTCACGGCGGAGCACGCGACACACGTTATCGACATCGTCGAATCCGCCTATCGCGCAAGCTCAAGTGGCCAGACCCAAGTCTTGAGTACAACGATGGAAACGACGAAAGATCTCGGCGGTTAAAGCGATCGTTTGGAGCCGTTGCAAGGGCTTCATGGAGAGTTTTATGTTGAAGGAAATTAAGCTAGCCACTGCACCGGTTTCCTGGGGAGTGGATCACATGGGTCGCCCCGACCTGCCGTCCTGGCAGGAAGTGTTCGACGAAATCGCTAAAGTTGGCTTTAGGTATACCGAACTCGGACCGCTCGGCTTTTGGCCTGAGGATGGGAAACTGGTCAAGGCACAATTGGCGGCTCGGCGACTGACCTGCGTGGGAGCGGCGTTACTGGCGTCGTTCGAAGAGGAAAGCCTGAGCGATCAGGCTTTAGATGAAGCGCGACGGCTCGCGCGTCTGATCTCTGATAGTGGTGGTAGCTTTCTCGTGATCGTCGATTGGAGCGAGAAGAGGCATGCAACTGCCGGACGTTCTGAACGAGCACATCGATTAGAAGGTCGAGCCAAGCGCGAGTTTTGGGCGAAAATTGAGAAGGTAGGTGAGATCGGCCGAGAGTTCGGTGTCCAGGCCGTGGCACATCCACATGCAGGCTCCAATCTGGAGTTTGAAGACGAGGTAGAGGAACTCCTTGCTCACACCGATCCAGAGTTAATCCAACTGGCGATCGATACCGGACACTGCCTGTACGGTCAGATCGATCCGACGGCGCTGTACTGCCGCCATGCTGATCGTACACCATACGTTAACTTTAAGGATATTTCGGTTGAACTGCTCGATCAGGTCAGGGCCGGCGGAGTTGCATTCCTTGACGCGGTTGATTTAGGTTTATTTCAGCCTTTGGGAAAAGGTAATGTGGATTTCCAATCCTTTTGCGAAGCTCTGAATAAAAACGGGTTCAGCGGGCCGGCTGTTGTTGAGCAGGACCGCAAGCCGGGTGGCAGCGAATCCGCAAGCGCCGAGATGGTTGCGAGTTTGCAATTCTTGAGTGGCATGGGAATCAATGCGTGAGCGAATTGGATATTGACCGCGGTTGATAGGTGTATACACTTTAACTCGTTTTTCACATTTCCCTGAAAATCTATGCGATTTGTTTCCTACGGCACGGAATGGAACATGCGTTGCGGCATCCAACTCGGAAGCACCATTTATGATGCTTCGGCAGTAGCTCATGCGGCCGGATTGTCGCTGGACTATAAGTCCACGGATTGGACCAAAACCAAGGAAGTCATCGCAATTGATGATCGCGCTCTCCGGGTGCTTGGGACGACTGCAAAAGGCATCAAAGAAACCCGGATCAACGCTGGAATCACGCTGGCGCCGAATAATGCCCGGCTCGGACCTCCTATACCGGATCCGGAGAAGATCATTTGCTTGGGATTGAATTATCGTGACCATGCCGAAGAGGCGAGCTTGGCTCTGCCCGAGGTGCCGATGTTGTTTGCAAAATTTCGGAACTCGTTGATTGGCGCGTTTGACAGCATTGAACTGCCGTACGCCAATGAAAAGGTCGACTATGAAGCGGAGCTCGCAGTGGTGATCGGTCGCCAAGCTAAATGCGTCGCCGAAGCGGAAGCGCTCGAGTACGTCTTTGGTGCGATGGCGATGAACGACGTGAGCGCGAGGGATGTTCAGTTGGCGACCAGTCAATGGACGGCTGGAAAAGCGATTGATACTTTCGCGCCTTGTGGCCCCGCAATTGTCTCCCGCGATGAACTGGGCGATATGCAAAATCTTGCCATCAAGACGCGAGTAAATGGAAGGCTGGTTCAAGATGGGAGCACCGCGAACATGATCTTCGGTGTGAGTTATATCGTTTCCTATCTCAGCCAATTGATGACCCTGGAACCTGGCGACATTATCGCAACCGGTACGCCGGCGGGCGTTGGCTTCAAGCGCCAGCCACAAGTACTGCTGAAAGATGGCGACGTTGTGGAGATTGAGATCGAAAAAATCGGGCGTCTTGCGAATCCCGTGCACGATCGGAATGGCGTTGGGATGCGGAAATCAGACGTAAATCAGATCGGCTTGGAAGAGGGAATAAAATAGTTTGGAGAATTATGCTCTCCAGGTTATCAAGGTGATCGGCGCCAGCGGATTCTGTATACACAAGCGACACGCGATCCGCGAAAGTAACAACACGCATGGTCAAGGCCGTCTCTCCTGAATTGAACGTGCTTCCCCGCAAAAGCGAATGGGAGAATGCGGAAGAGATTCATGACGGTTTGCGGAGAGCGATTTTAAAAAACGAACTTCCCGCTGGGATGATTTTAAACCAGGTACATCTGGCAAAGCGAATGGGCGTCAGCCGCACACCACTGCGTGAAGCCATGCGCATGCTGCAACGAGAGGGGCTGATCGAAGGCGAATCTTACAAGCGCCTGCGAGTTTCTCCGCTGTCTTTACGAGGATTGGAAGACCTTTATGCGATGCGGATCTTGCTAGAAGGATTGGCTATCCGGCTGAGTGTTCCTCGCTTGTCCGAAAGCGAAGTGAAGGAAATCAAAAGGCACCTTGACGAAATGGAACGGTACGCGGGGACAGAAGACTACCATGGTTGGGAGCAACCGCATCGTCAGTTTCATCTTGGGTTGGTGCAACATGTTGGCGAGCGGCAATTGAGAGAGATCGTGGAACTGTCCGAGCACGCGGAACGCTACCGTCACGCCTACACCACGGAAACGCCGCGAGCCTGGTCGAAGGGCATAAAGGAACATCGCGACATCCTAGATGCGTGCGCCAGGCGAGATCCTGCGCTCGCAGCGGAGCGGTTGGCCCGCCATTATTCGTCGGTAGTCTTGGGTCTGCTTGGAGTGCTCGCCCCTGATCACGACCCAACGGCAGTCCGGACGGCCATGAAGATGGTTTCATTTCCAACCGGGGGCGACGCGCATTCTGATGACCGGAGGCGCTGAGAGATTTTCGGGATTATCTCTAATCGGCAGACGTGCGCTTGTCACGGGTGCTAGTCGGGGAATCGGCAAAGCGATTGCTCTCGCCCTGGCGGAGGCGGGCGCAGAGGTGTTGCTGCTCGGCCGATCAGAATCGGATCTCGCCGAGGTCTCAGACACGATCCGTGGATTTGGTGATGGAGCAGAAGCACTGATTTGTGACCTCCTGAATCCATCTAGCCTAGCTTCTACTGCACAAAGACTGGGCCGCATTGATATTCTGATCAACAATGCCGGGATAAATATCCCTGAGCCGTTTGTGTCTGTCACAGAGTCCCACTACGACCAAATCTTTCAATTGAATGTGCGAGCCTTGTTCTTTCTAACGCAATCCATCGTCGATCGGATGATGGCGGAAAATGTAAAAGGCGTGATTGTTAACATCACTTCCCAGATGGGGCACGTGGGTGCAGCCGACCGGACGGTGTATTGCGCGGCGAAGCATGCAGTCGAGGGGTTCACGAAAGCCTTGGCAATCGAGGTCGCCCCGTACGGCATTCGGGTAAACGCGGTTGCTCCCACGTTCGTCGAAACGGAATTCACCAGGCCGATGTTCGCCGACGAAAGCTTTCGGGAATCTGTCCTCTCAAAGATTCCGACTGGTCGCTTCGGACGGCCGGAAGATATCGCGCCGATCGTCGTATTTCTTTGCACCGATGCGGCGGCTCTAATTACGGGTTCCAGCGTGAAAGTTGACGGCGGCTGGACGGCCCAGTAGCGGCTACCGCGAGCATTTGAACTTGAACGAAAGACGACAATCAGCAGAACAGCTATTGCTAACTGCAAATAAGTGTATACACTTGTCCCTCCTAGTTTTTCCGTAATCTCTCTTTAAGAAGGATGAATGCTCTTTTGTTTACTGGGCCCAGCAGGATCGAAGTTCAGAACCGGCCTGTCCCATCTCTGCGCGCAGGTCATTGCTTGATCCGGGTAGCTTATCTTGGCATCTGCGGGGCCGATGCGGCCTTCTATAAAGGCAGCAGTTTTTATCTAAGGCAGGGACTTAAGTCCTATCCGTTTATCTTCGGCCATGAATGGTCTGGAACCATCGTCGACATTGCCGAAGACGTCATCGGATTTAAACGAGGCGACCGCGTTGTAGGTCACAATTTTGCTACTTGCGGCGTATGCGCGATGTGTCGAGCGGGTCGAGCCACACTGTGCTCCGGTCATGAAGAGATTGGTATTTCCGGCTCGCTTTACGACGGAGCTGCTGCTGAGTATTACCTTGCTCCGGCGCGTACGCTCATACAGATCCCGGCTAGTTTAGACTTTCTGGACGCCGCGCTGATAGAACCCGTGACCACTGTGGTTCACGCAATCAACCGGGTCAGAATTAACGAGAACGACATTGTGGCAGTTATAGGGACGGGCAATCTTGGCCTATCCGCTGTCCAGGTCATTAAAGCGATGGATGCCACTGTTCACTCAGTCGGCATAGAAGAGCCCGGGCTAGAGTCTGCGCGCCATCTTGGAGCCGACGAGGTCATGCGGCCGGAGCAAGCCGCACGCGACTCTTACTCCGTCGTTCTTGAGTTCTCAGGCTCGGAGCAGGCAGCTAAGCTTGCTCCGGAGGTGGTTGCACCGGGGGGAAGAATTGGTTATGTGGGAATCGTTCCGGTTGCAGTTAAGGATTACCCGGTTTCGTCGTTGGTGATCAAAGACGTCGAAGCGCACGGAATTCTATCGGGGCTAAACTACTGGGATCGAACTTTGGGTTTGGCGGCTAAGCGATGGTTAAATCCGCGACAACTCGTTGACAGAGTTTTTCCGTATACCGAGGCGCCGGCAGCATTCGAGCGCCTGATTAGTCCAAACCGCGCGAGACCAAAGTTAGCAATTTCATTCGAGGACGGGTCGGCATCGCTAAGTAACAATTAATCTGGAGGCTTTATGGATTACCAACTCCAAGGTCGAACCGCTTTTATTACCGGTGGAGCGAAGGGCATTGGAAAAGCAACAGCCGATCTGCTCTCTGCCGAAGGGGTAAGAGTCGCGATTGCCGATATAGACCCACCGTCCTGCCAGCAGCCCACGATGATCTTCATCCGCGCCGACCTGGCCACAGCGGAGGGAGTCGATGAGGCTATCCGGCAGGTCGTCGACGCATTCGATGGTCCCCCTGATTTCCTAATCAACAATGTAGGAGCTGCTTCTCCGCTACCTTTCGACTCACTGAGCGACGATGCCTGGCGGAGATGTTTTGAACTTAACCTCATGAGTCATGTTCGGGTCACACGACTGTTGATCGGACGGATGGCGGAACGAACAGGAGGGGGTGTAGTCAATATCTCCTCGGACTTAGCCAAGCAGCCCGAGCCGATGCCGATAGACTATGGCTGCATGAAAGCGGCTCTGCTTTATCTGACTAAAGCGTTGGCGATCCAATATTCCCCGGCTGTCAGAGTCAACGCGATTTGCCCTGGTCCAGTATGGACAGACCTTTGGACCAAACCTGGTGGGGTCGTTTCGAATCTTCAGAAGACCTATGACCTTCCTGCAGACGAAGCGCTCGAAAGATACCTGAAGGAACGGCAACTGAAGCTTGGTCTGGGGAAGCCGCAGGATATCGCCTCGATCATCGCGTTTTTACTCTCACCACAGGGCGGGTGGATTACAGGAGCGAGCCTTGACGCCGGTGGAACGATCCGCGGCCTTTTGTGAGTTGTCATCAAAAGAAAGAAAGAAATGAAGCACAGCACGGTCATCCTGTCGGATAGCAAGAACCCTTCGACGGTATTTGGAGTACACGGTGGAACTGGAACGTTGCTTTGGAAACGTTTAGCAACCGGATCCCACTTACACGGAGACTGGGACGGTTTTGAATGGGTCGCGCTTGGACCCGACGATCGGGTGGGAAAGCACACCCACACGCACACGGAAGAAATATTCTATTTTCTTAGTGGCACCGGTCTAGTCACCATGGACGGAGTTGAGCGCAGAGTGGGTCCAGGCGACTTGGTGGTTACACCTCTGAATTCCTGGCAAAGCGTGATCAATGATGGCTCTGAGAACTTGGAATATATCGTGATTGAGGTATTCCCACCGGCCATTTCGGAGAAACTGCCGCCGCGTCGGCCAACTGATGAAAAGGAGTAAAATATGCCTGGGAAATTTCTACACCTTAATTCTGGCGAGAAGCACGATTTAGCGCCGTTCTTCGATGGGCCGTGGAGCACGATCGAGCGCAAGGTCGTGTTACCTGGTCAGTCCGAAATTCTGACGCAGGCCAATAAAGAAATTGCGGCCTACGTGATTGAGGGGAAGGGCCGGCTGGAGGTAAGCGGGAGACAATTTGAGCTAGAGCCCGGCTCTGCTGCGATGTTGTTGAAAGATAGTACAATTAGTTTTTACGCTCAGGAAAACATGGAGCTGCTGTTAGTCAGCGTGTTAACGTCGGGGAAGTGACAGTTTCTGTCGAGCTCGGCAGGCGGCCATAGAGGAACATATGGAGGATTCTTGGTGGAGGCGGGCGGTTGTCTATCAGATCTATCCCCGGAGTTTCGCGGACAGCAACGACGATGGAGTTGGCGACCTTCGTGGCATCACCCGACATCTAGAGTACTTGGAATGGCTTGGGGCTAACGCGATCTGGTTGTGCCCGATCTACACATCTCCGATGATTGATTTCGGCTATGACATCACTGATCACAAGGGCGTTGATCCTTTGTTCGGAACGCTCTCCGATTTTGATGAACTGGTGAAAGAATGTCACGCTCGCGAAATTCGGCTGATCCTGGACCTTGTTCCTAACCACACGTCTATCGAACACCCGTGGTTCAAGGAATCATTGAGTTCGCGGCGCTCTCGCCGCAGAGATTGGTACATTTGGAAGGATCCAAAACCGGACAGTTCTGCACCGAATAATTGGAGAAGCGTGACCGGAGGCTCGGCCTGGAGTCTTGACAGTGTGACGGGCCAATATTTTCTGCACAGTTTCTTGCCGTGCCAGCCTGATCTGAATTGGCGCAATCCGGAAGTGCGGGAGGCTTTCTTCGATGTGATGCGCTTTTGGCTGGAACGAGAGGTCGACGGCTTTCGAATCGACATGCTGGATTTTCTCGCCAAGGACCCCGACTTCTCTGATGAACCAAACCCGAACTATACATTTGCAACCTCCGAAAGGCACTCAAATCATCCGGATGTATTTGACATAGCTAAGCAGATTCAATCGGTGGTGGACTCCTACCCAAATAAGGTAACGATCGGAGAGGTAAACCCTTTCCTGGATGTGGCACATGTCGTGCGGTATTATGGATCAGGCGACTCGATAAATCTGCCTTTCAATTTTGGCCTGCTCCGGATTCCCTGGACCCCCGGAAGTTTGCGCGACTTCGTGCGAAGGTATGAATCGAGTCTTCCAAAGCATGCGTGGCCAAATTACACGCTTGGGAATCACGACACACAGCGGTTAGCTTCGAGAATACCGCGGAGCGACTTACCTTTGGTCGCTGTCCTACTCCTCACGCTGCGAGGGACGCCGTTCTTGTATTATGGAGATGAGCTCGGAATGGAGAACGTGCAGATCCCCCCTGAAGCCATTCGAGACCCGTGGGAAAAGGTGGACCCCGGTCGCGGCCGGGATGGTGCCAGAACGCCGATGCCATGGGATGAATCGAACTTTGCTGGTTTTTCCCAGCAGCAGCCGTGGCTGCCAATGGCGGGGCATAAAGAAACGAACGTAACGAGCCTTCGATGCGATGAAACCTCGCTTCTACATGTTTACCGGGAGCTCATCCGGATTCGAAAAAGTAGACCTGCACTAGCCATGGGTACTCTAGAAATTCCGGAGTCCGACCAGCCCGAGTTGCTTGCCTTTCGGAGATGTCTGGGAACTGAACAGTTGGTTGTCGCGCTTAATTTTTCGGTTGAACGATGTGATCTTCGAACCACCTGGGATGGAGTAGAGGGCAAACTGATTTTCTCCACGCACGGGAGCCGTGAGCTCAATAGGTCCGTCGGTTTTTTGGAACCTAAGGAGGCCGTGATCATTCGCTGAATAGCGACACACTCGACGTAAATCCACGCTTCAGAATGCCAGATATGGTGGAGCTGTGGTGCTTATTCGACGCAGTTGAGAGGAGTGAGCCGGTACCCATCTCAGCCGAACAAATCTGCGATAATCCTAAGCTTATTACCGCATGCTACGACTCGGCAGCGCGAGAGATGCCGGATCAAGCTTTGGGCTACGAAAGCCGACCAGATTCAGCGGTAGCTGCCATGCAAGTAACTTCCAGAACTACAGTTGAACCAATAATCGTGCACCAAACGGTGCGTGTTTACCCGCTTCTGAGGCGATGGTCGCTCGCTGAGGAAACTAAAGGGACCTACCTTGAATTCATAGACGATTTTGAAATCGATTCCGGCAGTAAGGCCGAACCTCACTTCCACGATACGCACGAATGGTATTTCATTTTGGAAGGGAAAGGCGTGGTTCAGATCGAAAGCGAAGCACGGACGGTCAAAGCCGGCGATCTAGTCTACATTCCTAGGAACCAGCGACACACCATCTATCCAACGGGCAAGAGCAAGATTCGTGCGCTTTGCTTTGCTGTAAGCTATCAGCCGGTGGATGGACCAGCGTATATCCCAGTCCAATTGGATGAAATCGCTCCTTCGTGATGTGTTCGGCCCCGAACGAGCACTGTTTACCGGAGCTATAACCGGATGAAACCTTATGATCGATGTGAATGACCAAGCAACAGCAGCCGTGGCAAAGCTTGTGACTAAACTCGAAGACGCGCGATTCGTCGCGATGTTGGGGCGCGATCTGTCGACCTTGCAAGGATTGTTGGCTGACGACTTGATCTACATCCACTCGACGGGGGTTGTGCAAAACAAAGAAGGATACTTGAAAGCACTTCGGGGTGGCGATCTCATCTACGAAGAGGTCACAACAGAAGACCGAGAGGTTAGCCTGCTCTCTCCGACGGCCGCTTTAATCCACGGATCGATCCTGATGAAGCTCAGGGTGAAGGGCGAAGGGAAGACCGTGCACAGCATTTTCATCAACTCGTGGCGACTGGTTGATCGCGATTGGCAAATGGTTTCGTGGCAATCGACCTCGATACCGTAGCGCTGGGAGCTCCGGTCTGCGGCTAACTTCATGTGTCCTCCTCGGCCCGAGTGATGTCGGCCTGACGATAGCTGATTCAGCCGCTAGGCTAATCACTCGAGAACCGGTCGGCTCGGAAAACGTCGTTCTGGGCGCAAGCACATTCGAGCCGGGTGGTGTGCACGAACATCACTGCCACCCAATCCAAGCCGATCCCGAGTTCGCTCGTAAGGCTGAGAAAGGTATCCCGCTTGGCAGGTTGCAGACTGCTGAACAGATCGCCAAAGCGAGCGCTTTTCTTTGTTCAGAAGCAGCCGAAGCGATCACGGGCGTCACCCTTTTGGTCGATGGCGGAGCTTCATTGTTCAAATACGACTAGAACCTTTCCTGAGGCGGGAGCATCAGGCTACGTCTTACAAAAACGTGTTCACTTGTCCCGAGCGCGTCGGTTCGTTCGTTGAGACGTCGGAAAACAATACAAACTATGCAAAAAATCACACCATTCCTGTGGTTCGATAACCAAGCCGAAGAGGCCGCAAAGTTTTATACTTCCATCTTCAAAAACTCGAAGATTAGCAGCATCTCTCATTATGGAGAAGCAGGACCCGGACCTAAAGGATCGGTCATGGTAATCACTTTCGAGCTCGCCGGAGAGGAATTCATGGCGCTAAACGGCGGCCCACTGTTCAAGTTCACTGAAGCCGTATCTCTATCCGTGAATTGCGAAACTCAGGAAGAAGTAGATGAGCTTTGGGAAAAGCTATCCGAGGGCGGAGAAAAGGGGAGATGTGGATGGCTCAAAGACAAGTATGGACTCTCATGGCAGATAAACCCAACCGTTTTAGGCAAGATGTTAAGCGATAAAGACGCTGAAAAATCAAACCGAGTCATGCGGGCCATGCTTCAGATGGACAAAATCGATATAGGCAAATTAGAGCAGGCCTACGAGCAACGATAGGCCGACTCGACTCGCACTTATTTGGATCGCGCGGCGAGTAGTGGGTAAGGGCCAAGTCTAAATTGCCCGCACCGGCAACAACTTTGTGCTGGTTATAGATGCGACTCTGGTTGTGCCTACCATCACGAGTCGGATTGATATGCGGATCGGTTTTTTCCGACAGCGTCCTCTCTATCGAACGTTTAGCTGGTCCACCCACTTTATTCTGTTTGTGCCGAGTTAGCGTTCGCCGGATGCTCGAACCGCGTGGTCTCCCGATATGTAGCTGGCCGCCTGAACTATGCAAAGGCGCGTGAGTACTTTGAGCTCCTTGGTCCATCAAACTTTGAGTTGATTAAACACTCTAGGATCCGCTAAGGAAATAATCGCGAGACATTAATATCTATGTATCGCAAACTCTGTTTTGGATTAGTAGCGCTCCTCGCCTGCTTCCTGGCAGGTTGTTCGACTGTCGATAGCCGCATCAAGTCCAATCCGCAACTTTATGCTTCACTCTCACCAGCGGACCAGGCGCTGGTTCGGCAGGGACAGATCAGGGCAGGTATGTCGAAAGCCGCTGTATTTCTCGCCTGGGGCAATCCCGATCACATTCGATCAGGGTTCCGTAACGGACATCCGTTCGAGGCATGGATTTACACAACCACACGCACTAAGGTTGTACCGGATTATTATTACTACCCCGGTGTTTATCGATTTGGATATTTTCGCGGCGGGGTTTGGCGGCATAATCACCATTTCTATTCTTTTGGTCTTTATTCGTATCCCTTCGATCCGTACCCGGACATAGTCTCTTATGAGGTGCCATACAAAATTGCGTATTTCGAAGGAGATCGTTGCACTGGATGGGAGTACCTGAGAGATTGAGACCGGTTCGACTCTGCGTCGAGTTAACGTAGCTCGATCGCTTCAGTGTTTTGTTATCCTTATTCCGTGGGACCGAGTAGTCCGAGCGAGAACCATTCGGCGCTGCCTGGCAGAGCTAGCTCATCGCTCAAGTACCTCGACAAATTGAGCTTTAGCTCGGTTATCGCGGCCAGGGATTTTCGGTCGTTTTGCAATGCTGATTTCGCAGTGATTGCTCACAGAAGAAGAGAAGACCTCCGAGAGCACGGCTCTACGGTTTATCCTTCCGGCCGGACCCTTTGTACACAGAACCTTACCTAACGCTGCGCTTACGGGTCGTGGATTCCTGCTTTTTTCGAGTTGGCTGCTGATCGTTTTCTCCCCCCCGGATAGCCTGCTAGACGATGCGCCGCCGGTCGAAATAGGAGCGCACTGGTAGTCGGCGGGGTTAATATCTTTCATTTATCATTCCTATTATAGGTTCCGTAGAACCCAGCCCTTTTCCGGAAAGAATAAGAACCATTGGCAGGCTTGCTTGTTGGACTACTTCCACAGCTTTCTGGTACAGTTTAGAAAGTAGTTTTTGGTAGGATAGAGTTTGCTTCGTCCGCTAGGACAGGAGTTGATAATTCGAGCTGAAGGTCAGTCCGACTAACCCTTCGCCTTGGTGATCTGCGAGTTTTAATCGCAAGGATTACCGGTAGGCAACCGCAGAGGGTTAACATCAACACGGCTGGAGATAGCTCGCCGTCTGAAACTCAACCTGAGGAGGGCTATGCCTTTTCTTTTGAAGTTGAAAAATCGCCGTCGCGGTAAGATCCCGACGGCTACGTGCGGCGTTGTCCGCCGCGCGGTTACGCTATTAACGATTTCCCTCGGCGCTTTGGGTATTTCGCCAATGGTTATCGCGCAACAGCCGCAAGTGACAGGTCAGTGGGTGACGCTGCCCTATTCGATGCCGATCAATCCGATTCATGTGGGCATGATGCATACTGGCAAAGTACTGATCGTTGCCGGATCGGAGAACAATCCGAAGAACCATCATCTAAATCAGTCCAAAGCGGCCGTGTGGGATCTCGGCGGCGGGGACATAACCCAGGGTAAGATCACCCAGACACCGAACCTAACCTGGGATGTTTTCTGCAACGGCTGGGCATTTTTTCCTGATGGACGCTGCTTGGTTATCGGCGGCACGGCACAATATGACCCCTTTCACGGAGAACCGCGAACTACGGTCTTCGACCCGCTGACGGAGCAGTTCAGCCAGATGCAATATATGGCGCACGGCCGCTGGTACGCGACCGGCATCGTTCTGGCTGACGGGCGCATCATGGCGTTCTCGGGCCTCAATGAGCTTGGTGTGGTTAACAACCAAGTCGAATTTTACACGGTCGGATCTGGCTGGAGCAGCCCGATCACAGCGCCTTACAATCCGAAGCTCTATCCGTGGCTCCATGTCCTGCCAGACGGTCGTGTCTTCAATTCGGGAAGTTCACCGTTTTCGAATATGTTCGACCCGACTAGCCAGACCTGGACGGTAAATTTTGCGAAAACCTCGACCGGCATAGGCCGTACCTACGGAAACTCCGTTCTGCTGCCGCTTCTACCGCCGAATTATGCCGCACGCGTGATGATCCTGGGCGGTCGCATGCCGAATGCCACAGCGACAACTGAAATCATCGATTTCTCCAAATCTACCCCGACTTGGGTTAGGATGGGAGATATGCCGTCAGGAGCCCGCATTGAGGGCAACTCGGTGCTTCTTCCGAACGGCAAGCTCCTAGTGCAAGGCGGGTCGAGGGTGAATAACGACGCAACCACCGCGACGCTCGGAGCCGACCTGTTCGATCCGGCGACTGGATCGTGGTCATCAACCAAGCCCGGCGGCGCCGGTTTCGCGACGTTCGCGCGCATGTATCACTCGGTGGCGCTGCTCCTTCCGGATGCGACCGTTGCCACGGCCGGCTCCAATCCGCAACGCGGCGTTTGGGACAATCATATAGAGATTTACTCACCCGCTTACTTATTCGACGCGAACGGCAATCCAGCCACGCGGCCGGTCATTACCGGCGCGCCTTCGCGAATCGGTTACAATTCCGTCCCTTTCAAAGTCCAAACCCCAGACGCGCTCAACATCCGGTCGGTGGTCCTGATCAAGCCAGGCTCAGATACACACGCCTATGACATGGAGCAGCGACTGGTCGGTTTGACGTTCACGGCGACCTCTGGCGAGCTCACGGTAAATGCACCGCCGAATTCGAACCTTGCTCCGCCCGGCTATTACATGCTGTTCGTACTGAACCAGGCGGGCGTGCCGTCGGTCGCAACGTTTGTCCAAGTGTCACCGCACCCGACGGATCAGCCCCCCAAGGGGACGATTACCGCGCCTACGGGTGACGTAACCATTAAGGCGGGCCAGGCGGTCAACTTTGCGGGGACGGGCACTTCCGCCGATGGTTCTGTGACGTACTCATGGTACTTTCCGGAAGGGACTCCAGACTCAAGCGGGGCGCCCAGTCCTGGGGCGATTGTGTTCCCGAATGCGGGAACGTACGTCGTGTCGCTGACTACCGTCGATAACAAAGGGGTTAATGATCCGAGTCCGCCAACCCTGAGGATCACGGTGCAACCATGACGATCACGGCTTCCAGATCGAGCCGTTCGCGTTATCATTCTGAGTTCACAGAATAGGCGCCGTTCAGGCCGGTCTCAGAATCTTCAATACAGAATCAGATCTTGTGTTGAAGGCTTAGATGCGAACCTGGTAGTTCTCTTTTAAATGTGTCTAGTTAGGGGGACGGCAGCGCCTCTTTTACCATTTCGGCAAGGTGGGCCTCGCGGTCTACAGTGCGGCGACACCTCCGTTTCCTGAACCCTCCGCAAACGTGACTGGGACCGAGACAACCCGGCATCGTGGCTATGACCTCAATGCGAAAAACTCACCCCGGGGAACTGCTCTCGGTCGGCGGAAGCAAAGATATTCCTTCCAACCAGAGGCTGCGCCGTGCTAAAAGCTTCCGCACTCCAGCAAAAAACGCTGAATTAATTAACTATAAGAGATATTGTCAATGTATTCTAAAACAGCACACCATCGTGTTTTTCTGCTAGCCCTGGCACTAGCAATTCCCCTTGTTGCCTCAAGCCGGGCCCAAGATAGTAGCACAGCCGACAGCAGCCAAAATCCCGCCGTTGCTGCGGATGTTCTGCAGGAACCCGACGTTCAAGACCTTGGTCGACGTTCGCCTGGAGCGATGATCGATATCCTGGTGACTGTTCGCTTCAATCATGAAGATGCACTCGAGCAATTGCTTTCGGAACAGAGCGACCCCAGTTCCGCCAACTACCACAAGTACCTAACGCCAGCAGAGTTTGCCCAAAGGTTTGGACCTACAGCCGAGCAGCTCAGCCAAGTCGTTACCGAGCTCCAGAGAGCCGGATTTCAAATAACCGACACCTCTACTAACCGGCTGATAATCCATGCCAGCGCACCGACGATCACCGTAGAGAACTATTTCAAGACCGAGATTCACACGGTGAACCAGGAGTCATCTGAGCGCTACATGAACGTAACGCCGGCAATGTTTCCTGACCGGCTGGTGTCATTGGTAAAAGCCGTACGACTTGATAACCTGACCGTAGCGCACAAACTCAGCGCCGAAAATATCGTTCCGAACTCAATCAGTGGTCCGATCACTGGGCCAGACGGCGGATATACTCCCGTAGCGCTGGCTGATAGTTTCGATTTTCCGGTGCAGCATGGCTATGATGGGACCGGTCATACTGCCGCTGTCATCATCGATTCCGACGTTGCGGACACTGATTTAAATACCTTCTTTTCCTATTTCAGTATCAGTCGGACAGGTACAATAACCCGCAAGTCGGTAGACGGAGCAACGATCGGCAAGAAGACCGCTGACGTCGACGAAACCGCGCTGGATGTTGAGACAATTGCCAGTCTGGCACCAGGGGCCAATGTCATTATTTATCTGATCCCGCGATTGAGTTCCGTAGCTATCGACGATGCAGCCAACAAAATCGTATCCGACAACACGGCTGAAGTCGTAAACATGAGCTTTGGCGGTAACGAATTTAAGGATGCGACTTTTGAATCAGCTCTTCAGCAGGGTAATGCGCAAGGGATCACTTTCGTCGCTTCCAGTGGCGATAGCGGATCGAATGGTGGAATCGTCAGTACGCCTGCGGCCGAACCACGTGTCTTAGCCCTAGGCGGAACCAAACTCACTGCTAATAAAGCCACCGGCGCTTATGTAGCAGAGAAGGCTTGGCATGGTTCGGGGGGCGGTGTGTCAAAGATCTTCACCATCCCTACCTACCAGCAAGGAACCTCCGGATTGGCATCGACAACCCATCGGAACGTGCCGGATGTCGCATTCCCTTCCTATTATACGGATACGTTTGTCAGCGGCGGTTGGGTCGGGCTTCAAGGTACTTCCTGGAGTTCACCCACCTATGTGGGGTTACAGCTGGAGATTAACCAGATCAAGAGTCAGCGTTTTGGGCTGGTCAATACAAACCTCTATCAGGTATTCAGCGCATCCGGGTACACCAATTTCCACGACATTACCGCTGGCAATAACGGTAAATACAGAGCGAAGTCAGGATACGATAACGTCACGGGCATAGGCTCGCCAAAAGGCTTCACGCTCGGAGGCAATCTCTAATCCGAAAAGGGAAGGGGATTCGCAGGTCGCCGCGCTTTGTGGGAAGCTGCTCGCAGCTTCCCACTTTTGGGGGAGAGGCGGGGGCGAAGAGCGAGGGCAAGTATTTAGGATCCAGGAGTTAGGATTTAGTATTTAGGATCTAAGAACATTTCGATCTCGGTCCGCCGAAGGTTGGTATTTAGGATCTAGGAGAAGATTTCGATCCCGGTACGCCGAAGGCGTTAGAGGACTCAGCCCGGGGTGGAGGCTTTGCACAACCCCGGGTAACCCCAAAAATGCGTCCCGCTCTGAAAGAGCGCGAGAAATCTGAGGAGCTTGGTTACGGCCGCGACAATCTATTTGAGCCGACGCTGAGTAAGGGGATCTAGAAGGGGCGTTCATGTCGTCGATGGAGTCGGTAATGAGTGCCGTTCTGCCCGATGGTCTTGCGCTCTTTCAGAGCGGACGCGAATTTTTGGGTTACCCGGGGTTGCGCAAAGCCTCCACCCCGGGCTGAGTCCTCTAACGCCTTCCGACTTCGCCACCGATTAGCCGTAGTTCGAACGTCGGGAAGGCTTCGTCGGACACGTCGGCGTACCGAGATCGAAGCCTTCTCCCACATCCTAAGTACTAACTCCCTAAATAGTTAATTCCGAGCTTCTAGATTCGAACTTCCAGATTCGGATCTACATTTCCAGTCGTACACCGTCTCGACCTCATAGCCGCTTCCTTGCGAGCCTTGCGGATAAAATGGCTTACTTCTGGTCCTTGCTCCTTGCTCCCGGGATCCCTTCCCCCTCAGTACGCTTTCCCAAACACCACTCGTCCCTTACTGGGCTTGCCCGAAAACGGACACTTCCCTGGTTCGCCCCGGAGTTCCGGCGAGAATGGAATACAGCGGATCGTGACTTTGAGGTCTTCTTTGATTTGGGCTTCCACTTCGGCATCGCCGGACCAATGGGCTAACGCAAAGCCACCATGAATCTCCGGTTTCTCGGCGTTCTTTGGGGTAAAGAAGTCATAGAAGTCGGCCTTGGAATCGATCCGCACAGTGTACTGATCGCGGAACGTTCTCGCACGGGTAAACAGGTTGCTCTGAATCTCTTCAAGTGTCGCGGCCAAGGTTTGCACAACTTGGGTTGCCGGCAGAAAGGCTTTTTCTTTCGCGGGCCGATCGCGTCGCGCAACTGCAACCGTACCTTTTTCCAGATCGCGAGGTCCAAGCTCGATGCGGATTGGGATACCGCGTTTGATCCACTCCCAATTCTTGACGCCACCCCCGAGATCGCGCCGATCCACTTCAACGACGAGCGGTTCACCGGCGTAGTGTTGTTGCCGAAGTTCCGCAGCGAGTTTGTCGGCAGCTTCCCAAACGGTTGCTCGATGTTCCGGCTTAGGCACCACGGGAAGAATCACGACGTGGCTTGGCGCGATACGCGGCGGTAGAATGGCGCCATCGTCGTCGGCATGAGTCATGATGATCTCTCCGACCAAACGCGTACTGACACCCCAGCTGGTGGTCCAACCAAATTCCTGGGTGCCGTTCCGAGAGAGAAAACGAATGTTGGAAGCTTTGGCAAAATTCTGCCCAAGGAAATGAGAGGTGCCCGATTGGACGGCCTTGCGGTCTTGCATCATGGCCTCAATGCAAAGAGTGTTGACAGCACCAGGGAAACGTTCGCTCTCGGTTTTTTCACCTTCGTAGATCGGAATAGCCAAGTATTCCTCGGCGAATTGCCGATAAATATTGAGCATTTGCAGCGTCTCAGCTTCCGCTTCTTCCTTGCTCTCGTGGACAGTGTGCCCTTCCTGCCAAAGAAATTCTGTGGTCCGCAAGAAGACGCGCGGACGCATTTCCCAACGGACCACGTTAGCCCATTGGTTAATCAACAGGGGCAGGTCACGATACGATTGAACCCACTTGGCAAAGGTTGCGCCGATGATGGTTTCCGAAGTTGGGCGGATGACCAATGGCTCAGTCAGTTCAGCCGAAGGCGCCGGCCGCATCTTGCCGTCGGGTCCGACCTCCAAGCGGTGATGCGTAACGACCGCGCATTCCTTGGCGAAGCCTTCCACATGCTCAGCCTCTTTTTCCATGTAACTGAGCGGGATGAACAGCGGGAAATAGGCGTTACGATGTCCGGTCGCTTTGAACATCACGTTGAGTTGTTTCTGGATGTTTTCCCAAATGCCGAAGCCCCATGGCTTGATCACCATGCAGCCGCGCACTTCGGAGTTCTCGGCCAGATCCGCTGCACGAACGACCTGTTGATACCACTCGGGAAAATCTTCGACTCGCGTAGGCGAGATGGCTGATTTGATGGCGGCGTCACTCATTGGCGAAAAGAAAGCAGAAAAGTGCGGAAGAATTGAACACCGCGTTCCAGTTCGGCGACCTCAATGAATTCATCGGCGGTGTGAGCTTGCTTAATCGAACCGGGTCCTAGGGCAACCGCAGGTATTCCGTGATCCGCAAAATGCGCCGCATCGCAAAACCAGGAGGCGCCGGCTAGTGGTGCACCATGCGAGACGAGTTTTTGAATAAGGGGATGATTTGGATCGGTATGCATTGGATTCGAGATTTTGAGCGGTCGGACGGTGATGGCCGGGTGTCGGTCACGCAGAAAATTTTGCACGGCGCTTACCATCTTCTCCTGCCCGGGAACAGTGCGGATGTCGACCTCCGAAACGCAGTAGTCAGGCACCACGTTGATCTTTGTTCCGGCCCGGATGGTTCCCAGGCTGATCGTGGGCGGACCCAGCAGCGAGTTTTCGGGGGCAGCGCAGAGCAGTGGAAATGCAGCCTTCAGATCGGCATAGGCTTTCGTCAGCAACTCGATAGCGTTGATGCCCTCAGCCGGAGTCGAAGCGTGAACCGATTTGCCGCGGGCTGCCAGCTCCATCCAAGCGGTACCTTTGTTTGAGTAAACAACCGTCAGATCGGTGGGTTCGCCGACAATAACCAGGTCCGCCTTCGTGTTCTTCGCGCAAACCCTAGCCCCGATCTGGTCTGCTTCCTCGTCCGCCAATCCGGCAAAACCGACAGTGACGTTCAACTGCGACAAATCAGTGGTGGCGATCGCCCAGAGCATTGCCGCCATCGGTCCCTTGGTATCGCTGGCGCCACGACCGTAGATCCGGCCATCGCGTAGCTCTGCGGCAAAGGGATCTATCGTCATGCCACGCGCTGGGACCGTATCGAGATGGGGCGCAAATAAGATCCGATGCGCGGAATTGGCGGGCTCGGGAAACCACCCGTAAACATTCGGACGTCCGGGTGCGATCGATTCAAATTGCACTGTCGCGCCGCGATCAGTCAGAAAATCGGCAACGAACTGAGCCATGGCAGCTTCGGCCTGGCTTTCTGGAGCGCCGGAAGGGTTCTCGCTCGGGATCCTTACCAGCGCCTGGCAAAGTTGCTCTACGGTTTCGATTTGATTGGGATTCATCGAGTGGCGTGTTTTTGCCGATACCAGTCCACAAACTTTGGAATTCCTTTTTTAATCAGGGTGGTGGGTCGGTAGTTCAGCAATTTTCTTGCCTTAGTGATGTCGGCGTAGGTCCGCGGCATATCCCCTGGGACCGGCGGGCGGAAATCGATTGTCGCTGTCCGCCCAAGTGCTTTTTCTATTTCGCGGATCATTGCCAGTAGATCGATATTGTCACTCTCTCCCAGATTAAAGATCTCGAATGGAGCGCCCCGGAAGTCGATCGCGCCGAGCACCCCTTGAATCGTATCGTCCACGTAGGTAAAATCGCGGGCGGCTGAGCCGTCACCATAGACCTCGATTGGTTTCCCGTTCGCGATCAGGTGCGTGAACCGATGAATCGACAGGTCTGGTCTTTGGCGAGGGCCATAGACCGTGAAGAACCGCAGGCAAACGACTTGAAGCCCGTACAGATAGGAATAGGTGGAGCAGAGGTGCTCGCCGGCCAACTTCGTGCTGGCATAGGGACTGAGCGTTTGCAAGAGCGGCTGATCTTCGCGAAACGGCAATTCCCGAGTTGCTCCGTAAACGGAAGAACTGGAAGCAAAGATAAACCGCGGCACAGCATTTTGTCGGGCAGCCTCGAGAAGGTTAAAGGTGCCGAAAATATTGGTTCGCAAGTAGAGCTCCGGGAATTGAACCGAAGGACGGACGCCGGCGCGAGCAGCGAGATGGACGATAGCGTCCGGTTTTTCCGCAGCTAAGGCCTTTACAACAGCCGCCTGATCGCACAGATCGATCTCGTGGATCTGAACGGAGTGGGGGAAGGCGCTCACGTTGGAGCGCTTGATGGCCGGATCGTAGAAATCATTGAAGTTATCGATTACCGACACCGTGTCGCCTCGAGCGACAAGAGCTTCAACGAGATGGGAGCCGATAAAGCCGGCACCCCCGGTGACCAATAGCTTCATAATAGAGGATACAGGAGTCGGGAGTCGGGAGGCGGCGACTGTCTCGAAGTCGCCATAAATCCGGAATCTAGAAGCCTGTCGGCGAACCGTGAACGGCGAACGGCAAACGGTCAAACGGAAACGCGGTCGAGGGTCCAGGAAACGGCAGGGTTTGCGAAGTCGGGAGCCGGTCCACCTGCAACGCGCAACCTGCAACCTGTAACTTGTAACCTCAAACCTTTAACCCCCTTGACAACCGACTCGGTCGCGCCGGTAATTGGAGATAGCCCATGCCGGAAGAGAAAAAGAAATTGGCACGAATTCCGCTGCCACCTAGACAGGCGGCGGAGGAGACTCAGGAGTACACGGATGTATCGCTGTTAGCGGCGGGCGCCAATACCAGCGAGCGATTGATGGCCAAGGTACCTCCCTCGAGGAGGGATCCCTGGGTCGTCCCGCTCGCTTCCTTGGTACTCGCTTTTTCCGCGATATCGCTTATCGTAGAATGTCTGGTAGCTTTTAGTTGAGGACCGAATGGTCATTAACCTCCTAAATTCTAATCATATTATGTCTACTGCTTCGGTTATACATTTAAACGAATCCAATTTTGATCAGGCAATCAGCGAATCTCCGGTACCCATTTTAGTCGATTTTTGGGCGTCCTGGTGTGGGCCTTGCCGAATGATCGCTCCAGTATTGGATGAGATCGCGAAAGAAGAGGGCGAAAAAGTGAAAATCGCGAAGGTGGATGTGGACAACAGTCCAACTCTTTCCAGCCGATTCGGGATTCGGAACATCCCGACTCTCCTTTTCTTCAAAGGGGGCGAAGTGAAAGATCAAGTGGTCGGGCTGACTAGCAAGGCCGATTTGGTTTCCCGTCTAAAAACCCTTAAATAATCGCGTCGCAACTTCTGGTGGTGGCGTCGCGTCTTAATCCCCTGAAAGAATTGAAATAATGAATATGCTCGCGTTTGGAGCGCCGGGACCGTCGGAATGGGTATTGATTCTGGTTATTGTGTTGGTGCTGTTTGGCGCCAAAAAACTTCCCGAACTGGCGCGGAGCTTGGGGCAAAGCATGAACGAATTTCGCAAGGCGCGGGAAGATTTCGATAAGGAATTGCATGCGGCTGGAAACGAAGTAAAGGGAGCGGCGCAGCCACCCTATCAACAGCCTCAGAACCAGCAGCCGTATCAGCCTCCCCAAAATCCGCCGCAGCCAAATCCGCCGGCGGTGCAGAATCCGCCTCAACAGCCTCCTCAGGCCTGATTTTTCACCCGAAGGGGCGTCAGGACTCCGCGGAATGCGTTCAAAGGCCTTGCGCCCCGAAATCGGCGCAGGTTCGATAGGCTAACGAATCCTCGGCGCGGGATTCTTGCGAATCCCCCCGAAGGGGAGCAGGACTCAGCCTGGGGTTTTAACCCCAGGAGGCGTTGTTTAATTCGATATGCCCTGCAAGGGCACTAACTTCAACGCTGGCGCAACACCTGAATCAGGTCCGATCGCCCGTTCATACGGCCCACGAATCCGGTTATTTTCCCGCCTGCGCCTTCGCCAGATGCGCCGGTAACCGATCGGCATATTGGGCGACGCCGTTACCAAAGGACCAATTTTCCATGGCAGCTTCGACGAGGCTGATGAAGACGTCTTCCTTGCGGACTCCCTGCTCGGCCGCTAGTGACCCGGCGATGCTGCTAAAGAGCGCCTTCTTCTGCTCCACCGTGCGGCCAGGGGCTAGTGTAATCTGAATGATGACGATCCCATCGGTACGCTTGATATCGAGATAGTTGGGGTTGTACACCAAGTCCGCGCCATGCTCTGTGATAATCTGAAAGCGGTCACCCTCTGGTATCCCAATTGCCTTCACCATTGCGCGATGTACGCAGTCAGCGATCCCATGACGGATCGCCTGCGAGCGGCTATGTTTCAGTGAAATCCGAACGAACGGCATAGGGTTTCTTCTCTTTTCAGGTTGGCTTTTTCCAGGCGGCCCGTTTGGCATCCCGGATGCAGAACAATAAGGACCTTGTTTTTCGCCATTACAAGTCGCCCTACCGTGGGCGACTAATGGAAACACTTTTAGAATGGCCAGGATCAATTTGTTTCTACAAGAAATATAACATAAATAAAAGAAGTTGCTATATTCATTATTTCCTGCTTTAGTTCTGACGTTCTTATGAAACGGAACGGCAACCGAGAGATCTGGCGTATAAAGCGGGCCTGGCTCGCGCTGCTGCTGTTCATGCTATGTCTGGCTCTGGTTTCCGTTGTCCGAGGCGAGCAGGCGGTAGTTTTTGCCCATTACAATCTCGAAAATTATCTAGTCATGGATCGACGGGATGGAGGGCAAATTGTTCACGCGGCAAAACCAGAAAAGGAAATCGAGCCGCTACTTCGGATTATCCACGAAATTCATCCGGACCTTTTGGGTGTCGCGGAGATGGGTACGCCGGATCAGCTGCAGAGTTTTCGGGAACGACTGGCCCAAGAAGGAATTACTTTTGTTGATACAGAGTATGTGAGTGGTCCGGATCCGGATCGGCACATAGCCCTTTTAAGCCGTTTCCCGATTGTCTCTCGCAATTCGGAAGCAAACGTTCCGATTCACATGCCGAACGCGACCGAATCGATTCGACGCGGCATTCTCGATGTGACTGTGCAGATTGCTGGCTTTCGCTTGAGGCTGATCGGAGCGCATTTGAAATCGAAGTTGCCCGTGCCGGAAGGAGAAGAGTTGGTGCGACGACAAGAGGCGCAAGAATTGAGAAGCCATGTCGATCGAGTCATGAAAGAAGCGCAGGATGTACCGCTTCTCGTTTACGGCGATCTCAATGATACCAAGGAACAACCGGCCATTCAGGAGGTATTGGGCGATCGCCAAAGCCCGAATCATCTCACCGATTTGTGGCTATCCGACTACACGGGGGATCACTGGACCTATTACCAGAAATTTACCGATACGTACGCGCGGATCGATTACATATTGATCAGCCGATCGTTGCTACCTTCAATTGACCGCAGGCATTGCTATGTCTTTCGGTCGGCGGATTGGAACCAGGCTAGTGATCACCGGCCGGTCGTGGCGACAATCCGAATCCCGGAAGGGAAATGACAAATGACAGACCGCGGATGGAAATGCCTGATCCTGAACTGAAACGGAACACGTAAAATGCTGCGGCGAACTGCCCCGACCGCCACGAGAGATTAGATGATCACAACGCTTTCTTCGACCCGTCCGTGCGTCGCGACCACTTAGGACCGGCTGCTTATGAATGAACAGCTCAAAGAGTTGATCTATGCCACGGAATTTGTTCCGTTTCGCGTTTGGATGAACGATGGCTCTGTCTATTCAGTCCTTTCTAGGGAACACGCCTGGCTGGGGACCGGTAGGACCGGTATTTTGTTTGTGGAAGCCGATTCCGGAGCGGCATCCGTGTTGCAAATTCGCAGCATAGCAGCAATTGAAACCGGGACAGGCTCAGTGACAGATGCTGAATGAGTTGGTCCGAGAGGTGGAGAAGATCCTGGTCCTGGGTGTAAAGATCGAGAGGGACCGGATCCCCGCGATCTATTCGTTAGCGTGCGAGAGGATGCCTGCCCTCCTCATTTGGTGTGACTCAACATCCGAGAGGCGATTGGAGGAGGCGGAAACGCCCTCGGGGAGAGCGGACGCTCGGGAGCGGGTCCTCCCAGATTTGGACGTTGAAAGGGGGTAGCCGCTAGCGCTCGGCTCCGAACCAGTGGACTGTAAACCGCAAGGCGTGAACGCTGATCATCTTCTTCCTTGCAGGGAGACCCAGCGCACCTAATGTCGCGGGGCGTCCCGCGATCGTTTGGCGTGAAAGTGGGCCGTTTGATGTCTGCAACGATATGGCCAATACAGTTTTAGTCGGCGCACAGTGGGGAGATGAGGGAAAAGGCAAGGTCATCGATTACCTGACGGAGCAGGTCGATGTCGTTGTGCGAAGCCAAGGAGGCAATAACGCGGGTCACACTGTGGTCGTGGGTGAGACGACTTACATCCTGCGGCTCATTCCTTCCGGCATTCTTCGGCCAGACAAGATTTGTATCATTGGAAACGGGGTCGTGATCGATCCGATCTCTTTGTGCCAAGAGATCGCCGAACTGGAAGGACAGGGAATTCAGATTACGGAGCGCAACCTGCTGATTAGTGAGTCAGCCCATTTGGTGTTTCCGTACCATCGGCTCATCGACGAACAACGCGAGGCCGCGCACGGTAGGAACAAGATCGGAACCACTAAGCGTGGGATCGGACCAGCGTACGGCGACAAGGTCGCCCGAGTCGGGATTCGTGTCTGTGATTTAATGCAGCCGGATCTGTTCGAGGAGCGTCTGTTTGCCCGGGTCCAAGAAGCAAACTGGCTACTGGAACATCTTGGCGGTCAGCTGGTGGATCCGAAAAAGGTGCTCTCAGAATACCTGGTAGCCGGAAAACGGTTGCGTCCGATGCTGAAGAACACAGTGCTCGAAATCCACCGGCTAATGAATGAAGGGAAGCAAATACTCTTTGAGGGCGCCCAAGGAACCTTCCTGGATATCGACCACGGAACTTACCCATACGTCACTTCGTCGAATACAACTGCCGGCGGCGCTTGTACTGGTGCCGGCGTGCCGCCCAATCGAATTGATCGAGTGGTGGGGGCGATGAAAGCGTATATGACCAGGGTGGGAGAAGGTCCTTTTCCAACGGAGGATGAAAAAATCTCGGACTTGTTGCACGGAATGGGTCGTGAATTTGGAGCGGTCACGGGAAGAGCTCGGCGTTGCGGCTGGTTCGATGCAGTGGCTACTCGGTTTGCCACGATCGTGAACGGGATCGACCAGCTTGCGGTCACGAATCTCGACGGCCTGGATGGGCTGCACACACTCAAAATATGCACCGGCTACGAGATGGACGGGGAAAGCGTTTCTTTGCCCCCCGCCTGCGTTCGGCAGCTCGATCGTTGCAAGCCGATTTACATCGAGATGCCTGGTTGGAAGAGGCCAACCTCGGGTGTGCGTACTTTCGCTGATCTGCCGGCCAATGCGCAGAATTATCTGCACAAGATCTGCGAGCTATCGGGTGCCAAACTGATGCTCGTGGGTGTGGGGCAGAAGAGGGAAGAGACGATTCTGGTGTAGGGCCGGCGCTGATTGCTGATCTGTATCGACCCCTGATCTGCATGCATAATCTGAGCGCCGATGTGTCCGACGAAGCCTCCTCCGATGTTCGAACGTGACTTACGGTTGGCGAAGTCGGAAGCCGCTTTCCGATGTTCGAGCCACGGTTGACGATCGGCCAAGTCGGAAGGCGCGTCCCAAGATAGCCTAAGGCGAAGCCCTAAAGGGATCCAATCAAATGAGAATAACAAGCGCTGAAAGGGCGTGACAATGCGAACTGATACGGTGCGTATTGGGCCTGATCGGTGCCCTTTCAGCAGCTTCAACCCGGCTGCGCGGGTGTTTTTCACCGTAGGAACATTCATTTAGTGGCGTAGTGGAGTCTTCCTTCGCTAAGAGGAGGGATGCAACGAGGAGGCTTGGCAAGTAATCCGCTTGCCCAGTGGTGTTTAGCAGTAACTAAACCCGCCTTTCAGCATGGAATCAGACGCTACGATTTTTTCACTGGTGGCTGGAAAGCACTGTGGTGCTTGCAAGACCCCGTTTATGAGAATGTCTCGATCTTTCGCCGTCTGAGCCAAGCCTCCTTCGTTGGCTAATCAACGAGAGAATGAAACAACACGAGAAGACAAAAACCAAGTCCGAAGCGCCAAAACCGTTACACGAGCCAGAGCCCGATGCGGCTGGCATTGATGTAGGAGCCAATGAAATCTGGGTTGCTGTAGCGCCTGATCGTAGCGAGAAGCCAATCAGAAGATTTGGTGCATTTACTCAGGAGCTCAAGGCCATTGTCCAGTGGCTGCGAGATTGCGGGATTCGTACCGTAGCAATGGAATCGACCGGTGTTTACTGGATTCCACTCTATCAGCTTCTGGCCGATGCCGGACTGAAGGTCTGTTTAGTCAACGCCCGGCATGTCAAAAATGTACCGGGTCGCAAAAGTGACGTGGGCGACTGTCAATGGTTGCAGTACCTCCACAGCGTGGGTCTATTGCGGGCTTCTTATCGGCCCGATCAAGCCATCTGTGCCGCGCGGAGCATTTACCGCTATCGGCAAAATCTGCTCACCCAGGCTGCTCAGCATCTCCAGCATATGCAGGCGGCCTTGGATCAAATGAATATTAAGCTCCACCACGTCATCGACGATCTGACGGGCATGACGGGGCTGGCGATCATCGAGGCCATTTTAGAGGGTGAGCGAGACCCACACCAATTGGCCAAGCATCGCGATCACCGAATCAAAGCTTCCCAACAAACCATCGTCAAAGCCTTGGAGGGCGATTGGCGCAGCGAACACCTCTTTGTTTTAAAAGTGGCCTGGGAAAATTGGAAGCAGGCTCAACACCAAATCCAAAAATGTGATCAACAGCTGCTGGAATACACCCGCCAATTGGAAGCCTGTACTACTCTGGCCAAGCCGATCAAGACCGTGCGCTTGAGCACGCAAGCAGCCGGCTCTCATCCCGTTGCCCGGCCCAGCAAACCGCGCAGGAAAACCAGCAAGAATGAACCCCCGGGGCCTTGGCGAGAAGAACTCTCTCGCTTCTTTGGCGTTGATCTGACCGCTATCCCAAGCATCAGCGTTCTCACCGGTATTACCCTGATGACCGAGCTAGGTAATGACCTGGGTGCTTTCAAGAGCGCACACCACTTTAGTTCCTGGCTCTGTCTGTGTCCGGATAACGAGACCAGCGCTAGCAAAGTGCTTCGCCGAGCGACCCGTCGCAGCCAAAATCGGGTTCGACAGGCATTGCGCATGGCTGCCTCTTCCTTGCACCATGATAAGAGTACCTGGGAGACAAATACCGACGCTTGCGCGCCAAACTAGGTGCTCCCAAGGCTATCACCGCCATGGCCCACCAATTAGCCAGAATCCTCTGGCACCTCATCGTTCATCGAGTCCCCTTTGATCTGACCATCTTTGCTGCTTACGAAAAGGCCAATCAGACCCGACGTCTCAAACGACTCTCCTCTGCTGCCCGCCAGATGGGCTACCAACTGACTCCTATCGCTACCTGAGACCGATCTCCGCTGTGAACTCCACGCTAAACTCCACCATGTTCCTTATGAGGGCGGTGCTTTCTCCTATGAGAGACACAAGCCGTACCGCAGAAATACCGCAGATTTTGACTAGTTCGCGGGAATAACGTGCACATTCAACGCTCGGCGTGGCAGGACTTAGGTGCATGTTAAAAAGGATCCGCGAGAAAGTGGTGATGGAGCAGCGCTGGGAAAAGCGTAGCAAAATCGGCATATCAGGTTAGTCTGTAGGCATTCGTGCGGCTTTATCCAAAATCGCACACCCCCCCACTACAAACTATTCACAGAAAGGTGTTTTTATGTACGTTACCGCCATTCATCACGTCCACGATCCTGCCGGATTTCAGAAGGCCGAGGCTGAGGCTTTGAAGAAGGGACTCCCATCGGAATTCAAACTCCCCATCCATGGCGCGACGAACGATCACTCGATGGGGATCTGCATCTGGGAGGGCCCGTCCGTGGAAGCGGTTCAGGAGTTGGTCGACTCGGTCGTGGGACCCTACAGCAAGAACGAATACTTCGAAATGACGGTACAGGGCCTTTAACGGGCCCCGCAGCCGCAAGAAGTAGGTGCTAGAAGTGCAAAAATGACTTGAGCCGCTCGTACTCCTCCTTGCTGATCTCCCGAAGCTCAAAATCCGCTTTCGCTCTTCCGGTCTTGTGCGCTGCTTCGGCGAGCGCTCCCGGCGCACTGTAGCTTGTAGCGACCGGTTCCTTGGCTGGATCGTCTTTCAGATAAGCGATGTAGTAGAGATCGAATTCTGGGATTTTGTTGAGCATGAATAAGTGTTCATGCGAACATATGCTACCGTCAAGAGGTGCATTCTTGAAACATGTGTTCGGCTGAGTACCATTAGCGGGTGAGTAGCGTCGTACCAGAGTGGTTGGACAAACAGATCTGGCCGCAGATTTGGCAAATGTTGGTCAATGACGCGCATTTTAGACTGTTCGAGCAGGCACGAGTAATCACAGGGAAGTTCAACGGCAAATCTCGCAGCTCATACATGACGGCTACCTTACCTTTCAAATGGTTGCGCATAGGCAGCGCTGAGTCGTGCTGGCCCTTTGCGGTAGAGAAACCGCACCGCAAATCTTAAATTAGCGCTTATGGGGCGAAGCACTAGGAATGGCACAACAAGAGAAGATCAAGCGCTGAAAGCGCGTGACAATGCGAGACTAATACGGCGGTGAAATGATTCGTCTAGCGCGCATACGAAGCCTCCTCGGTACAATCGCGCTAGTAGTTGCTCCGCTATCAGCACCGTGCGCCTCTTATCCGCAACTCCCGGCCGCAGGCTATTTGGCTGGTGAGCCGATATCGACAACCGTTGATTCCGCACTAGCCAAATACTATTTGGAAAGCTCCGTTTCGCGCGCCACTGCGAACTCTGAGTTGGATCAACGCGTTGCTCATATTGAGCAGCGTTTCAAAGACCGTTCTCTTGACTGGACGGCATTAAAAGAAATTTCCAAGGAAACCTCACCAGATTTCGCAACGCTATTTTTCGCCAACCGAAGCTTATCCAACAGTCTGAACGCAAAACTTCAGAAGGCCTACGTCAGAGAGGTAGAAAGGATCAATTCTGCCACTCACCAGAACCATTGGGCTGGGGTCGTCCGAAGCGAACTTCGACATTATAAGCTTATCTTCATACCCGGATTTCATTACCTAAGCGATCAATCATCAGGAGCTGATTTTTACAACCAGCGGCAATTATTCCGTCAGCTCGGTCTTCATGTTGAGTTAGCCGCAACCCAAGAGGATGGCACAATTGAAGAAAATGCCGCAATCATCGCTGGGATAGTGCGCACCGAGAGTAAATCGAGCACCAACCTGATCTTGATAAGTGCAAGCAAAGGCGGACCGGAGACCGCATTGGCGCTGGGAAAAATACTGGATCCTACTGAAACTGCCTCCGTCAAAGCCTGGTTAAGCGTTGGGGGATTGATCCAGGGGACCTTTTTGGCGGATCATGTGATGGGCTGGCCCAAGTCCTGGCTGGCAAGGATTATACTAATCTATTCGGGAATCGATCCTCGAAGCTTATCCGGGATGACAACTAAGGCGAGTAGAGAAAGAATGAAAGAGCTTAGGTTGCCGCGCCATATCTTTATGCTCCAGTTCATTGGCACGCCACTTTCGGGAGACATCGCTAATCGATGTCAGGGGCCGATATATGGAACTGCGGAAATACGGACCCAATGATGGTCTAACTCTTTTAGCAGACGAATTACTACCTAACGGAGTCACCGTTATTGAGCCGCGCCTCGACCATTTTTATCGAGATCCTGAGATTGATCTGAAGTCGCTGGCCCTTGCGAACACCGTGGCCGATGAGCTAAGCCGATCACCTAATCATTGAACGTTGCGGCCGGTTCGATGCGGTCGCTACTCGGTTTGGCGACGATCGTGATCCTGATCCGTATTTACCCTTTGATCAGTTGAGGGCGGGTCGCTTGATTGGCGCTCGCGAGCATCCTGGCCGATTAGCCAAGCGGATCTGTCATAACTTGGCCTCGCTGGATACTTGCAGGCTGGCACCTGTTGCTGTTGCTCAGGATATTGCGCATCCAGTCTCTCAGGCTTGCGGCGTTAACCATCTCAGCCCCAAGCAGGTCCATGACTTGCTGCTGATTGCCAGCGTAGCGATGGCCAGACAAATCAAATTCAATGCCTTTCACATGAACTGCGCCGGACATCAGTCGCCCGGCCTCTGGACTCATCCGCGAGATCGCTCTTATCAATATACCGATATTGAATACTGGACCGAGCTAGCCCAAATCCTAGAGCGGGGGAAGTTTGAAAGCATCTTTCTCGCAGATGTCCTGGGTGCTTACGACGTCTACCAAGGCTCTCCCGACCACGCTTTCAGACAGGGTCTGCAAATCCCCGTCAATGATCCATTGTTCCTGATTCCGATCATGGCGCAGGCAACCCGGCACCTTGGATTTGCAGCCACCTGCTCCGTTATCTACGAGCATCCTTACTCTTTTGCTCGCCGCATGTCGACGCTCGACCATCTAACCAAGGGGCGCGTCGGCTGGAATATTGTCTCCTCCTTTCTGGATAGTGCCGCCCGCAATTTTGGGATGAAAGGTCAAATCGATCACGATGAGCGATATGACATTGCCGATGAGTACATGGAGGTCTGCTACAAGCTCTGGGAAGGGAGTTGGGAACAAGACGCCGTGGTACGCGATCGCAAACAGCGGCTCTTCAGCGATCCGCGCAAGGTACACGATATCAATCACCACGGGCGCTATTACACGGTACCCGGCTTCCATCTGAGCGAGCCTTCTCCTCAACGCACGCCGGTTCTTTTCCAAGCTGGTTCGTCTCGTCGCGGGAGCGAATTCGCCGCCCGGCACGCGGAGTGCATCTTCATCGGTGGTCCTTCCAAGATCTACCTGAAAAATTATATTGAGAGGGTGCGCAACCGCGCCGCTGAATTTGGCCGCAATCCGGAAGATGTTCTTTTCTTCAAAGGACAGAGCGTGGTGGTCGCTGAGACCGAGGCGAAGGCTAAAGCCAAGTACGCAGAATTGCGCGAACATGTGAGCTACGATGGTACCCTTGCTTTGGTTTCGGGATGGACCGGCATCGATTTTGGCAAGTATCAGCCTGATGACGAACTTCGTGACGTCGGGACCAACGCCGGCCAGGGCACTTTGGAATTCCTGACCAACGCCGATCCAACCAAACGCTGGACCCTGAGAGAAATGGCAGATTGGATCGGGGTCGGCGGCGGGGCGATCGTCGGTTCTCCCGAGCAGGTTGCCGACTCAATGCAGGAATGGGTAGAAGAGACTGGTTTAGACGGATTCAATCTCTCGTTCGCGCTTGCGCACGACTCGTTTAGCGACCTGGTCGATCTGGTAGTGCCAGAATTGCAGCGACGCGGAGTCTACCGAGAAAACTATGGCTCCGGTACGTTGCGCGAAAATCTATTTAACCAGTCAGGTCATCTTCCGGAAACTCATCCTGCTGCTGTTTTCCGCCATTTGGACGCCTAGCACAGATTTTGCAGTGAAACTCTCCCAATGACCTCGTCTACTGAATCCGGAGGCGCTGATTATCGCGCAGCTCCACAATCTGCTGGGAGTGGGTGGGCTTCTCTGCTTCTCTTCTACGCGATCGGGCTTATCCGATGTGTGGACTGGTTTATTGTTGGCTCGCTGCTCACTCCGATTAAGAACGACCTTCAGTTGCCAGACGAACAACTTGGCCAGATTGGGGCCGTATTCTTTGTCGCATCCAGTTTCACCAGCCCGATTTTCGGTTATCTGGGTGACCGTTTTCCTCGCAAGCCGATGCTGTTAGGAGCGCTTGCGGTCTGGAACATCGCAGCCATCGCTTGCGGGTTAACTTCTTCGCTTACGATCTTGCTAATATGGCGCGCTTTCGTTGGACTGGGCCAAGGCTGTTATGAAACACTGTTGCCGGGCTGGCTCGGCGATACCTTTGCCCCGCGTTGGCGGAGTCTAATCTTCGCGTTCGTCCAAAGCACGGCTCCGGTAGGTGCAGCAATTGGATTTATTTTAGGGGGCTGCCTGTCTGCGCGATTCAGTTGGCATCACGCCTTTGTCTTCACCGGTGCACCCGGAATTCTGCTGGCGATCGCCTTCATTTTTATAAAGGAACCCCTTCGCGGCCAAGCGGAACAGGGGAAAATCACCTCCAGTATTCCTACTCTCCGCGAAACGGCTCTCGCCCTTGTATCTCCCTTATTCATCCTGTATCTCTTGGGCACCACCGCGTTCACGACTGCTCTTGGTTGTATCTCTACCTGGGGCCCTAGTTTTCTTCATCGGGTCTACGGGCTGAGCAATCCTGATGCTTCTTCCTTCTTCGCGTTCAGCTGGGTGTCGGCCGGCTGCGTTGGTGTCCTGCTCGGTGGCTGGATTGCCAGCATTTGGCGCCGTAAAAATTACTTGGCTTATCCTTCCATCTTCGCGATCGGATCGGCTCTCACTGCCCCTGTTCTTTTTGCCGCATTCCTCCTGGAAAATCAGACGCTCTCTCAAATCCTCATCCTTATAGAAATCTTTTTTACCAGTCTCTGCTTTGGACCGATAAACGCCTTGCTGCTCGAAACGATACCGGTAATGCATCGAAGTGCGGCCTCTGCTGTGAATGTGATCTGTGCTTATGGTCTGGCCAATATCATTTCAGCAGACCTCACTGGTGCAATCTCGGATCGACATGGATTGCGAGTCGCCATGCTGATTGCGCCCAGTGCCCTCGTGCTTTCCGCGCTCTTCCTCGTCATCTACATGCTCCTGAGACGAAGATGGGCCGGATTCCAGACGCGAGTCGTTCTCGCAGACAGGTGACGCGTACGACGTACTCACAACTGAGAACAACATATGACGATTGAATCGATCACTGAGGCTCACCTGATCCGAACCGATGCGGAGGCGCTCCAGATAGCTCAAGAAATAGCGAAGGTTGTTCGCGCCGGCGCAATTGAGCGAGATAGACATCGACGGTTACCGAAAGAAGAGGTCGAATTATTGAGCCAGAGAGGACTCTACGGCATTGCAGTTCCGAAGAAGTATGGCGGAGCCGACGTTTCGGCTGTCACGGTGGGCAATGTCTTTCGGATCCTTGCTGCAGCAGATCCCAGCCTGGCCCAAATACCACAGAATCATTTCTGCTGGTCGGCCGTTCTCCACCTAGGAACGCCCGGAACAGGAAGCCTTCTTTTTCAAACGGTTCCTCGCCGGCGATCGGTTGGGTAACGCGGCCTCCGAAAGCACGCGCAAGCGTCCCGGCGATCACGAAACGAAAGCAGTCAGGGTAGAAGGAGGTTTTTCGGTAACCGGCAAGAAGTATTACAGCACCGGCGCTCTGTTCGCCCATTGGATTCCAGTTTTTGCCAACGACGAAGCCGAGCGTCCGATCATGCTACTGGTTCGGCGCGGTTCGGAAGGGCTGGAGATAGTGAACGATTGGGCCGGTATGGGTCAACGGACCACGGCCAGTGGTACCACTTTGTTGAATAGCGTCTTTGTTCCGGACTCTTGCGTAATCCCGTTCTACCGGGTAGCGGAAGGTCCGCAGATCTGGAGCGCATTGGCTGGTTTCATTCATGGAGCTATCGACCTCGGTATCGCCGAAGAAGCGTTAGAGGATACGAAAGAGTATATCCACACTAAGAACCGGCCCTGGGTTGATAACCCATTCGATGAACATGCTAAGGAGCCATTCATCGTAAAGCGGTTCGGCGAGTTAGTTGTTCAGTTACATGCCGCTCAAGCGCTGCTTCGGCGCGCGGGCGAAGCAATCGACGCGTTTTACGCCGATCGCGCGGAACAAAGCTCACTGGATGCTCGGTTTGCCGTAGCCGATTTTCGCATCGTGGCCGGAAACGCTGCGGTCGATATCTCAAATGAATTATTCCCTCTAACGGGAGCGCGAGCGACGCTTGAGCAGTACGGCCTCGACCGGCATTGGCGGAACGCCAGGACGCACACGTTGCACGATCCGGATCGCTGGAAGGCTTACCATATTGGTAATTACTTCCTGAACGGTACGCCGCCTCCGCCGAAGTCTTATGTGTGAGGGGGGCAGGAGCGGGGAAGGTAGTAAGCGGTAAGCAGCGATCAGATAGCGGGGAGCCGGACGCCGGGACCCGGATACGCCGAAGGCGTTCAAGGACTCAGCCCGGGGTGGAGGCTTTGCGTAACCCCGGGTAACGCAAAAAAACGCGTCCGCTCTGAAAGAGCGCTAGAAGTCTTCCAGGGAGCTCGGTTACGGCAGCAACAATCCGTAGAGGCCGACGCTGGGTAAGAGGGTCTAGAAGGGGCGTCCATACCCTCGATGGAGACGGTAATTGAGCGCCGTTCTGCCAGACGGTCTTACGCTCTTTCAGAGCGGGCGCGCATTTTGCAGTTACCCGGGGTTACGCAAAGCCTCCACCCCGGGCTGAGTCCTCTAACGCCTTCGGCGTATCTGGCGTTGTCCGACCCCGATGTCCGGCTCCTCGGCTCCTAAATACTGCTTACCGCTTGCCGGTTGCGGCTCACTCCTCATCCCGCTCCTCGCTCGCGTTCCACCCGCCGGCGCTACACCCCTCCGTACCTGCGCTGGCGGCGTCCAAATTCGGTGACGGCTTCGCGAAGATCATCTCGCTTAAAATCGGGCCAGAGCGTTTGGGTGACGTACATTTCCGTATAGCTCAGTTGCCAGAGGAGGAAATTGGAAATGCGCATCTCGCCGGAGGTCCGTATCAATAGATCAGGGTCGGGCCACTGTCGGGTGTAAAGAAACTGGCTGAATTTCTCCGCCGTTAAATCATCAGGATCCAATCGATTCGCTTTGACCTCTTCGGCGACGCGTTTAACTCCATCGATTATTTCTGCGCGCCCGCTGTAATTGATAGCGAGAATGGTCGTGAGCTTATGATTATTTGCGGTTTGAGCGATGGCCTCTTGGAGCTGCTCTTGGCAGTCCTCCGGGAGTTCGGCCAGCCTGCCAATGGCTTGCAGCTGGATCCCTTTACCGGCCAGATCCTTGGTGTAATCCCGCAAAAATTTCCGCAGCAGCCCCATGAGTGTATCCACTTCCTCTTTTGGTCGCTGCCAATTCTCGGTGGAGAAGGCGTAGAGCGTGAGATAGAGAATCCCTAGCTCGAGGCAGGCTTCCACGCATGCCTTGACCGCTTTGGCTCCCTCAAGGTGTCCACGACTGCGTGGCCAACCGCGTTGTCGAGCCCATCGTCCGTTGCCATCCATGATGATAGCGACGTGTTTGGGAACCTGGTTGACCATTTTCTCGGACAACAAGGAGCGATATCCGCGCCTAAAAAGCAAATGCTAGAAATTCTAATAGGCAAGATGGGTCGGAAATAAGAGTCCGGAATTCAGAATCTAGAATTCAGAATCTAGAAGCTAGAAGGCCACCTCAGTCGAAGCGGGAGCCATGAACGGAAAACGGCTCGCCGCTGCATGATTTCGAGATCATCCAGGACCGCACGATCTTCTACAGCCGGCAGAATGGGCTGCGTCCCGAAAAAATTCGCGTTCCAGCGCCGAAAATTTTCGATTCACCCCAGAAATTCGATTCAGCGACGGAGCCCATATTTCTTGGTCGAGTCGCCAAATTTCGGGCCAAATGCAGTGGAATGTCGTAAAAATGGCGATTTTTCTGCAGAGTTTATAACAAAAGATGCATATCGATCCTTGCGGAATTATTTTGATGCGCAAAATATAACACCCTGAAAATGAACGCTTGTGTCGAGCTGTTACCAGATAAGGTTTCCGCAATCGCCACGAGCAAGGCTTTTTGATGCAGACAATCTTGCTTGTTGATCCTGAAACAGACTTTCTAGAGTGGGCGCAAAACCAACTCGAAACTCCGACGACCCGAGTTTTCACCGCGACCGCCTCGGACGAGGCGTACAAGATCTATATCTCAGAGAATCCCGACTTACTGATCTGCGAGACGCACCTCATGCCCTTCAGCGGCCTGGAACTGCTCGCCCGAATCCGGCAACGCGACTCGAACGCGCTGGTGATCCTGATGAGCGCATTTGGTACGACCCAATCGGTGATCGAGTCGATGAAACTCGGCGCCTTCGATTACCTGCGTAAGGAATCGCTGCCGTTCAATCTGAAACCAGTGGTTGATGCTGCGCTGAATACTCAGGCCGAGATGCGTTCCGCAACCGCCTTCAAGCCACAGCTCACCGTTGAACAATATCAGGACAGTTTGGTGGGCCAATCGCAGCCGATGCAGCAGGTGTTTAAGATGATCGGCAGGGTGTCTCACAGCGACGCGCCGGTGATGATCACCGGTGAGAGCGGTTCCGGAAAAGAATTGGTGGCGCGGGCGATCCACCATTACGGGAATCGGAACGGTCAACCATTTATCGCGATCAACTGCGCAGCCATACCGGAGAATCTGCTCGAGAGCGAGTTGTTTGGACATGAGAAGGGAGCCTTCACCGGAGCCGCGGCCTTGCGCATCGGCAGGTTTGAGCAGAGCAACGGCGGCACGTTGTTCCTGGATGAAATCGGCGAAATGCCGCTTCCTGTGCAAAGCAAGATTCTCCGCGTCTTACAGGAAGGGGAATTTTCTCGGGTCGGCGGCAATGCCGTCATCAGGACAGACGTCCGGATTATCGCTGCGACGAACAAGACATTGGAGCAGGAAGTCGCAAAAAAGCAGTTCCGAGAGGATCTTTTTTATCGTTTGAACGTCGTGCGGATTCATCTCCCGCCGCTTCGATTACGGAGGGAAGATATTCGTTTGTTGGCGGAATATTTTTTGAAGAAAATCGCCACCCACAAGCATCTGCCGCAACTCACCCTTTCGGCGGAAGCGGTCAAAGTGCTGGAGGAGTACCCGTGGCCGGGCAACGTGCGCGAGTTGGAGAACACGATCCAGCGTGCTTGTGTGTTAGCCAGTAGCGATGTGCTTTTGCCGAAAGATATTCCGCTCGGCGTGGCCAATCATTCCGAAGACGCGGTCGAGAGTACGCCTCCGGTGTCCGGCGCGGTGGGAGGTAAGCCGACTCTTGAGGTAGCGGTCGAAACGCTCCTGGACGCAGCCTCAGGGGATTCTCGATTGCAGCTATTGCCGTGGTTAGAACGCGAATTCACGATCTTTGCCATGAAGCGCACCAAAGGGAATCAGGTGAAAGCGGCTAAGCTTCTGGGGGTAACTCGCGCCACGCTACGCAAACGCATCGAGCGCTACGGTATTACGAAGGAATTAAATTTTCAGTGAAGAATGGGAGGGTTCACTTCCCGACTTTGCCAAGCGTACGCGGCTACGTTTACGACGTCTTCGAACCCAAGCGAGGCGGCGTCCGGTCGCCGGGCAAAGTAGCCTGACGCTCCAGCCTCAGGGATCCGATGTGATTGACTTGAGGAATGAAGGAATCGATTGTCTTGCGCTTTCAATAACTCTGGGTTCCTGAGCCAAGAGGATCAGGCTACACCATCGCGAACGGACGCACGGGAATGCATCCCTACCGGCTCGAATTGATCATGCCTCAATGGCAGACGATGTTGTCGGACTTTGGCGACAAATGATCACGCTTCCGCCCTGGATGCGGAACCAAGACAAAAATCGCCTGGCATGGATAAACCCAAAAAGACTACGCATCCTTTGGTGGAAGTTGTAGACGCGGTGCGCCGTTCTGCTGTTTTTCGCCACAAATTCAAGGAAAAACCGCCCATCCGCTTTGAACATGTCGTGGAAGCCGCTCAATCGTTCATCGCGGCGTGCATCGCGCACCAATATCCATCACGAACCTGCTGGTTGATCTGTCCCGATACGCGACGCCAAGAGGAAATCTGTAACGAGCTACTCAACTGGGAAGTCGGCGCCCAGTTTTTTCCTGAACTCGAGTTGCCGGCGATCGAGGGCGCGGTGCCTGATCCCGAGTTAGTGGCCGAGCGGCTGGCTTTGCTGCAACAGATAGCGAGCGGCCAGAGGATGGTCTTGGTCGTCACTCGCTCGGTATTGGAGGGCCTGGTTGCGCGACCGGATCAGGTGTTGAAGCAAACCCTCACGTTGCGGCGCGGTGACCAGCTGGATGCCGGGCAACTAATGGAGAGACTCATGCGGGCCGGCTACGAAAAAGTGCCGCAGGTGAGCGGTCGCGGAGAATTCGCAAGTCGCGGTGGCATTATCGACATTTTCTCAGCGCAACATGCCGTCCCGGTCCGAGTGGAACTTTTTGGTGATATGATTGAGTCGCTGCGAGAGTTCGATCTGGATGAACAGACGGCAATCCAGGTCGTCGAACAATCAGAGATCTTTCTCGGCGATTTCCAAGGTGAAGGGATCCCGCTCCGGAATTATGTCAAGCCGGGTGACTTGGTGATAGATGTTGAAGCGGAGCAGGCGGACGCTGAGGTCAGAGTTACGGCGGGAGCATTTCCGAGCGATCAACCAGAAGATTTCGGAGGGGCCTTTTATCCTTCCCCTTTCCACGATTTCGAAGCCGGAGATTTCTTAGTCGAGGAACACAAGCGGCAACGAGCGCTGACACAGCTCGAGGAATGGTTGCGGCAAGATTGGCGTCTACTAGTGGTCTGCCACAACGAGGGGGAGATCGAGCGATTGAGAGACGTCTTGTCCGACAACGACATCAACGTTGAGGCGGTCAATTTCGCAGTAGGTAGCCTGAACCATGGATTTGTCTATCCCGGGGCGCGGCTGGCGGTGCTTTGTGACGCCGAAATCTTCGGACGATACCAGAGTCCAAGTGCTCGTCGCTTAGCGGTCCGAAGGGCTCGGCTCCGCGGCGGCCGGGTTCCCGTCGACTTCAGCGAGTTGGCCGAAGGGGATCTGGTAGTGCATGTGGAGCATGGAATCGGGAAATACTTAGGTGTTCACGAATTGGAGCAGGGAGGCGGCAAGAGCGAGTGTGTCGTTCTGGAGTTTGCCGAGGGTGCGCGGCTGTACGTACCGTTCGAACAGGCGTTTCTAATCTCGCGATATGTTGGGATTGGGAAGCGATTTCCGCCGCTGAGCAACTTAGGCGATGCCAAATGGAACAAGGCTAAAAGGGCGGCCGAAACAGCGATCTTCGATTACGCGGCTCGTCTGCTGAACCTGCAGGCGCAGCGCAACACGCTGCCGGGCTACGCCTTTCCGCCCGATTCGAAATGGCAGCGGGAATTCGAAGCCTCCTTTCTTTATACGGAAACGCCCGATCAATTCCGAGCAATCGAGGAAACAAAAACGGATATGGAGACGGAACAGCCGATGGATCGATTGATCTGCGGCGATGTTGGGTTTGGGAAGACGGAGGTAGCGATTCGCGCGGCATTCAAATCCGTCATGAGTGGAAAACAGGCGGCAATGCTGGTACCCACTACGGTCTTGGCCCAACAGCATTTTGAAACGTTCCGGCAGCGCATGTCTGATTACCCGATTCGGGTCGGCATGCTAAGCCGATTTCTCTCCGCGGCGGAACAGCGGAAGACAGTGGCGGCGATCCGGGACGGCTCGATTGACATCATTGTCGGTACCCATCGGCTGATTTCGTCTGACATCCAGTTCAAGGATCTCGGGTTGGTCGTTATAGACGAGGAACAACGCTTTGGGGTACGTCACAAGGAACTGTTGAAGGAGCGATTCAAGTTGGTAGATGTTCTGACGCTCTCGGCCACGCCGATTCCACGCACACTGTATCTCTCGCTGGTCGGCGCCAAAGACATGTCATCGATCGAGACACCGCCGCCCAACCGGCTTCCGGTTGAAACGGTGGTTTGCGGGTACGATGAACGGATTATCCGCGACGCGATTCAGCGCGAACTCCATCGACGTGGTCAGGTCTATTTTCTGCACAATCGGGTGCATTCCATCGAGCGCGTGCGAAATCGAGTACAAGAGCTTTGTCCGGCGGCTCGAATTGATGTTGGGCACGGCCAAATGGAAGAAGAGGAGCTGGAAAAGGTGATGCACCGGTTTGTTCAAGGAGAGATTGATGTCTTAATTTCGACGTCGATCATTGAAAGCGGGTTAGACATTCCAAACGCGAACACGATTATCATTGATCGGGCAGACCGGTTCGGATTGGCAGATCTCTATCAGCTTCGTGGCCGGGTTGGACGAGCCCAACACAAAGCGTACGCGTACCTATTGCTGCCACGTGATTTGATGGCGGTCGGTGCAGCTCGGAGCCGGATTAATGCAATCAAACAATATTCAGGTTTAGGGGCCGGATTCAAAATCGCGATGCGCGACTTGGAAATTCGCGGAGCGGGCAACATTCTTGGCACCGCCCAGAGCGGTCACATCATCAATATCGGATTTGATCTTTACTGTCAGTTGCTGCAACAGGCCGTGGAAAAACTGAAAGGTAAAAAGGGAGTCAGACGTTCCGAGACTTTTCTGCGACTCGACTTCGTGGTCACGAACGAATCGGAGTTTGTCACCACGCGAAAGGAGCTTGCCCCGGCCTTTGTGCCTTCCGATTACATTGCTCAACCCCAGACGAGGATTGAGGCGTACAAGAAACTAGCCGCAGTCTCTTCGCTGGATCAGCTTCAACGACTCAAAGCGGAATGGCGAGATCGCTTTGGACCGCTCCAGACGGCAGTGCAGAACCTATTGATGTTGAACGAGATCCGTCTTATCGCTGGACGGGAAAAAATCGCGCGAATCGAGGTGAAAGATTCGAAAGTAATGATGATTCGGGGCGGCGATTATCTGCTCATTGGCGACCGGTTTCCCCGCTTGACGGCAACCGACCCCCAAGCTAGCCTCGCGGAGTTGCTATTCTTGTTAACCCGACTCTCCTGAAAAAGCATGTTTTCCAAGCTGTTTGGTAGTTGCGTTGTGGCGTTTTCGCTGCTTGCTCCCGCGGTCATGCGCGCAGCGGATCCGCAAGTCATCGATGGTATCGCCGCAGTCGTTAATGGTGATGTGATCACGTTTTCGCAGGTCCAGGAGGTGGCCGCCCCCGAAGAGCAGACGCTCCGGCAGCAATCCACCGGACAGGAACTCATTGATAAAATCAAAGAGACGCGGTTGGCGGTTTTGAACGATCTGGTAAACCGTCAATTGATCCTGCAAGAGTTTAAGAAGAAGGAATACAAAATTCCGGATTATGTAGTGGAGCAGCAGGTCGCCGGGATAATCAAAGATGAGTTTGGCGGCGATCGGCAAGCGTTTGTTCGGACCCTTAGCGCGCAGGGTTATACCATGAATCGGTTCCGCGACATGGAAAAGGACAAGATCACTGTCCAAGTGATGCGCCAAAACAACGTGAAGGGGGCTTTCGCAGCGTCGCCAACCGAGGTTGAGGCCTATTACAACGCGAATAAGAATGAATTTGCAACGCCGGTCCAAGTCAAGCTGCGGATGATCGTACTCAACTCCGATCCGCTGGTGTCGGACTCCGCGGGCAGTACGAAGCAGATGGCTGAAGAGATTCGAGAAAAAGCGAAAACCGGTGCGGATTTCGCGACCCTAGCCAAGACTTACTCGATGGACGGCACTGCCGAAAACGGAGGAGATTGGGGTTGGGTGGATGAGAAGACTTTAAACCAGGATCTAACGAAGACAGCGTTCGCTCTTTCGGCCAAAGAGGTGAGCCCGGTTATTCAGATCGGTGACTCCTATTACATTTTGTATTGCGAGGATAAGAAGACGGCGAACTTCATCCCCTTGGCGGAAGTGAGGGACGGAATCTCCAAAAAGCTCGAACAAGTTCAGCGTCAAAAGGCTACCCAACGCTGGATCGATGGCCTCCGCGAGAAAGCCTATATTAAGGTGTATTAGAGCAACCGGTGTCGCTCCCGTCGTCCGCCGAAGGTGGGGATGACAAGAAGTCCAGATAGGCCGTCGCGGGTTGAACTGCTGTTTCTCATGTTCCCAACTCCAGCCGCTGCCGACTTAGTCCCAATTCCTGGCTCCTGAGTTCGGGCCTTCCTGACGATGCGCAGATTGGCTCCCTATTTGAAGGCATTCGACATAGGGTTCCAGAACACCTTCGTCTATCGCTGGAATTTTTTTATCCGCTCTATCTTCGGTATTCTGCCGCTACTGGGGACGGTCTTTATCTGGGGAGCCATCTTTCACGCGAAAGGGCAGGGGATTAATACCTTCGATTACGGCTCCGTCGTTTTCTATTTTTTGTTGGTCCTGTTTCTGCAAGGTTTGGTGACACCGACCGACGATGAATGGGAAGTAGCTAATGACATCAGAGAGGGTCAAATCAGCAGTTTTATCGTCAGGCCGATCGATTACCTTCTTTATCGATTCTGTCTCTTCGCCAGTAACCGAATTCTTTACGCTGCGATGACGCTACCGGTAGTGGCCCTCCTCTTTTTTTGGTATCGAGAATATTTGGTGTGGCCGACAGATTGGGTCGTTTGGCTGGTCGCGCTTTGGACCACGTTGATGGCGGGGCTACTCCAGTTTTTTATCTCGATCAGCGTGGCGCTTCTCGCGTTCTGGATGCTGGAAATTTCAACGGTGGTCTTTATCATCTACTCGTTCGAATACTTTCTGAGCGGCCAAATGTTTCCCATCGCCTTTATGCCGCCGGCTGTCCGGGATGTTTTGGTCTGGTTGCCGTTTCCTTATGAGCTTTCATTTCCGGTCGTCGTTTTTATGCAGCGAGTGCATGGGACCGAGCTCTGGTCCGGAGTCGCAATTCAAGCGTTTTGGGTCGTGATAGCTGGTCTCGCTGCGAAAACGATGTGGAGGGTCGGATTGAACCACTATGAAGCGGTCGGGGGATGAGGGCAGGATGTTCGATAAGGGTGCGAGGCGGAGCCGACCGATTTGTGGAGGGGCGTTGTTTCCGACTTCGCCCGAGGATAATCCATCGCACTGAGGATTCGAATCGGGGGCCGTAGACGCGGTTCTATCAGGGGCTTTCCCGGGAGCCGCAAGCAGCTCCCCTCCGACCGAGGGGTATCCCGACCATTAAGGAACCCGTTCACCGAATGTACGCCGCAGCGTAGCTTACGCTACGGGCTTGGCGAACTGGTTGCGTTTGCCGATGGACCCAGATGCTTTCGAGTATTCCTAGCGCAAAAAGGATAAGAACGAGAAACGAACCGCCATAGCTGATCATCGGTAAGGGAACGCCGGTAATCGGTGTGATCGAGATAGTCATCCCGATGTTCATGAAAACGTGAGTGAATATCAGCGTAACGACACCAATGGCTATCAGGCGTCCAAGCTCGTCCGAAGCGGTAGCGGCGATAAGCAGTCCCGTCAAAAGTAATGCGGCGAAAGCAGCGACCAATGCCAAAGCGCCAACAAAACCGAGTTGTTCAGAGATTGCCGCGAAAATGAAATCGGTGTGAACAATGGTCTGCGGGAGGAAGCCAAGGTCGACCTGAGTGTTGGGTGCAGCGTAACCTTTGCCGTAGAATCCTCCGGAGCCGATAGCGATCAGAGATTGATTGATGGTCCAGGCGGCACCTTGGGTGTCGTAATCAGGATTGATAAATGTGGTCAACCGCTCACGCTGGTACGTCTTCAGCCCGAAATTTGCCACCACCGGAACCAGAGCGAGACCACAGACAATCATCACGAGTAGGTAGCGTTTTGGAACGCGACCCACGAAGAGGAGGCCTAGTAGCATCGGAATCCAGACTAAGCATTCGCCGAGGTCCGGCTGGATCAAAATTAGTAGCCAGGGGGGCGCAATAATGGCAGCGCAGCTCGCAATGCGCCCGATAGTTGCCCAAAATCCAACCCAGTTCCCAGTGTTGGCCAGCAACCAAGCTAAAAGAAGTAATGTGGATATGACCGCAAGCTGAGCAGGTTGGAAGCTAATCGGGCCGAATTCGAGCCAGCTCTTTGCACCGAACGTCGTCCGCCCAAAAAAATGGGTAAGAACGAGAAATCCAAGTCCGGCTAGGTATAACAACAGCGGAAAAATCACGCTGGAGAGCCAGAAGCGGTAATTGACCAGCGCGGCGGCAAAAAAGACGGCGACTCCGAGCACGAGAAAAATGATCTGCCGGCGCCACATATCTTTAAGATAGGCTTCTTCGCGCATGTAGGTGGCGCTATAGATGGCGATTACACCGAATATCGATAGACCGACGGCTAAGCAGACCAGGAGCCAATTCATCCCGAGCAACTTCCTGAGAAATGAATTCATGAACGAGCGAAGAGATTAATCTAGAGTTGGTATGCTGGCCAATAACTTTCTGGTGTAATCATGTCGCGGGGAACGGTATATCTCTGCGGCAGAAGCCTTTTCGACGATCTCGCCCCGAAACATGACTGCGACCTCATCGCTTACTTGCTCCACGATCGCTAGGTCGTGCGCAATGAATAGGTAGGAAAGCCCCAGTTCGTCCTGAAGATCGAGTAGCAGATTGACAATTTGGGCCTGAACGCCGACGTCCAAGGCGCTGACTGCTTCGTCACAAACGATCAATTCTGGTTCAACTGCCAATGCCCGAGCAATCCCGATCCGTTGCCGTTGACCTCCACTGAACTCGTGAGGGTAGCGCACCATTAAATCCGGCTGTAATCTGACTTTCTCAAGCAGATTAGCCACCCGCTCCCGACGCGCCACTCTTCCCATCGTCGGAAAATGGACTTGTAGCGGTTCGCTGACGCTGCGGAGGATCGACCACCTCGGATTGAGGGATCCAAACGGGTCCTGGAAGATCATTTGGATCTTGCGACGCCACGGTCGAAATCGCGCTTCTGGAAGATTTGTAATTTCGTGGCCCGAAAAACGGACAGAACCACTCGTACTCGGCACCAGATTCAGAATAGCTTTGCCCAACGTCGTTTTACCGCTGCCGCTTTCACCTACTAGGCCGAGGGTTTGGCCGCTCTTTACGGTCAGCGAGACATTGGTCACGGCACGGATAACCCGACGACGTCTGCTAGAAAACCAGACAGAGAGGTTCTGTACTTCCAAAAGATCAGCCATCCTGGTGGAAGAAGGCGGCGAGCGGGCTGGTCGGGGACGCCAACTCCTGACCGATCCCGAGGCCGACCTCGTAGGCAGTCCGACCAGCCTCAACCGCTTGGCGAAAGGCGACGGCCATGCGAACAGGATCTTCGGCAATAGCAATAGCGGTATTAACCAGGACGGCGTCCGCTCCGAGCTCTAACGCCTCTGCTGCATGGCTTGGTGCACCCAGACCTGCGTCTACGATGACGGGAACTGTAGCCTGATCCACGATGATCCGTATTTGGTCGCGTGTGCGTAGCCCCTGGTTGCTGCCGATCGGCGAACCGAGCGGCATTACCGTTGCCGTACCGACCTCCTGTAAGCGTTTAGCCAGAACGGGGTCAGCGTTGATATAAGGCAAAACGATAAATCCTTCCCGCACCAGCTGCTCGGCCGCACGCAACGTTTCGATCGGGTCAGGCAGCAAATAGTGGGGATCGGGATGGATCTCTAGCTTTACCCACTTGGGAAGGCCGGCAGAAGCAGCTAATCGGGCCAGCCGAACCGCTTCCTCCGCGTTCATAGCACCGGAAGTGTTGGGCAAGAGGAGGAATTGTTGGGGGTCGATAAAGTCCAAGATATTGGCATAAGGATCATGGTTTCCCGAGAGATCGGCTCGCCTCAACGCCACCGTAACAATTTCGGTACCGCTTGCATGTAGTGCGTCCCGCATGACGGTATTGCTAGAAAATTTGCCCGTACCCACCAGCAACCGCGAGCGAAATTCCCGGTTGGCGATGACGAGAGGAGAAGAGAACTGGATCATTGGCGAGTAGACTGCATCATTAGTACTGCCGATAATTAAGCGAGTGATCACTTGAACGGCAAGTGATTGATTCCTAAGCTGGAGAACGTGAGACCGTCCGATACTTCCCATCGATTCAATCTGGCTGGTAAGTTATTGCTTTCCCATCCGGCGCTCCGCGATCCGAGCTTTCGCCGCACCATCGTGTTCTTGCCTAATCACGACGTAGAGGCGGGAGCATTCGGATTGATAATGAATCGTCCGACCCGCGAAGTGCTAGCCGATTTCTTGGTGGAACCACCCGCTTCAACCGCGCTCTCAGAAGTACCAGTTTATACGGGCGGTCCTGTCGGAACGGACGAATTGACGCTGGCGGCGTTTTCTTTTTCCGCGAGCACCGGTGCTGTTAGTTGCCAAACTCACCTTTCGCTGGATGAGGCGGAAGCAATAAAAAACGAAAGCGGATCGATCGTGCGGGCTTTTCGGGGATACGCCGGCTGGAGCTCCGGCCAACTCGAAGGCGAAATTCATCAACACGCCTGGTTGGTCAAAGAGCCAGAAGCGAAACTGATCGTCGGCGAGCTAAATGAGCAGACGTGGGTGGGTCTGGTGAGTTCGTTGGGTCCGGCCTACCGTTTGCTTGCGCTCGCCCCCGACGACCCCTCGCTCAACTGATAGCAGATAGCAGATAGCCGATGGCCGATAGTCCCGCGTGCTCGCGCGATCGTGACGCGCAAGCTCAAAACCCGCGAAGCGCTATTTTCCCGATTGTTTTACCGGATTCCAGGTGGGCGTGAGCTTTGCGCAGATTTTCTGCGGTAATTCTGCCTAGGGTATCGGTCAAAGTGGTTCGCAACTTACCGGAATCGACCAGCTTGCTGACTTCATCCAAGAGTTGGCCTTGCATTCCCATGGTCGGAGTTTCGAACATGGCTTTGGTAAACATGAACTCCCAGACAAATGTGGCGCTCTTGCTCTTTAAGACGTTGAGGTCTAACGGGTGCTCGTTCTCAACAATCGAAACGATTTTGCCTTCCGGACGGATCACCTCAGCCATCGCATCCCAATACGAATCGGTGTTCACGAAATTTGCGATGAAATCTACGGTCTCATCCCCGAGTTTGCGGAGACTCGCCGGTAACGGTTGTCGATGATCTATCACGTGATCGGCCCCGAGCTTTTCGACCCAGGCTCGGGATTCCGGGCGGCTGGCGGTGGTTATTACTTTCAACCCCGCTAGCTTGGCCAGCTGAATCCCAATCGAACCGACTCCGCCAGCCCCGCCTAGGATCAGGAGCGTCTCGCCGGCATTCTTGCCATGACGATCGATCGCGAGGCGTTCAAAAAAGGCTTCCCACGCAGTAATCGTGGTCAGGGGGAGAGCGGCTGCTTCCGCAAAGTCGAGACTGGTTGGCTTATGGCCGACGATTCTTTCGTCAACGACGTGGAATTCGCTATTACTACCCGGGCGAACAATCGATCCCGCATAATAAACTTCATCGCCCGGTCGAAAACGGATCACGTCGGACCCGACCGTTTCAACCACCCCGGCGGCATCCCAGCCCAAGACCTTCGGCCTGGGTTCTATCTTGTTTTTCGGTGCCCGGACTTTGGTGTCTACTGGGTTTACCGAAACTGCTTCGACTCGGATAAGCAAGTCGCGTGGTTGAGGACTAGGTTTAGGCAATTCGACATCCAGCAACGAGTCGGGGTCAGTGATTGGGAGATAACGCGTCAGTGCGATTGCTTTCATGTTTCAGAAATTGTTCTTCCAGCCTGAGACCTGCAACAGTTAATCGGTTGCTGGACCCGGCGTCAGGAGATATATGGCGACATGAAAATAGGTGTTCCGAAGGAGATCAAAGAACAAGAGCACCGAGTCGCGCTGCTGCCCTCCGTCGTCTATCAGCTCAACCGCATGGGCCATGAAGTTTTTGTCGAGTCCAATGCGGGCGCTGGTTCCGGTTTTCCTGACGAAGAGTATGCTCAGGCGGGCGCCAAGATTTTGAATGATCACGATGCCGTTTTCGCGCAGGGAGATCTCATCGTGAAAGTCAAAGAACCGTTGCCGTCGGAATATCCATTGTTGCGGCCGGACCAAATTCTTTTCACCTATTTGCATTTAGCGGCCAACAAGGAACTGACAATGGCGCTGATAGAATCGGGAGTGACGGCGATTGCTTACGAAACTGTCGAAGTAAACCGAAGGTTGCCGTTACTGGAGCCGATGAGCGAAATCGCTGGACGCATGTCGATTATCGTCGGCGGATTTTTCCTGACCAAACATAGCGGCGGCAAGGGCGTTCTTTTGGGCGGTGTTCCGGGCGTGCTACCGGGGAATGTCATAGTCATTGGTGGTGGAACATCAGGGGTGAACGCAGCGCGCATGGCTACTGGCCTTGGCGCAGATGTGACGATTCTCGAAGTGGATGTTGAACGGATGCGTTTTCTGGATATCACGATGCACACTCACACGCTCTACTCGAGCCAGGCGCATTTGCTGGAAATCTTGCCGCGGACCGATCTTTTGATTGGCGCTGTGTTGGTGCCTGGAGCTCGCGCGCCTCGATTGATCTCGCGCGAGATGCTACGGTCCATGAAACCTGGAAGCGTTTTGGTCGATATCGCGATTGATCAAGGCGGTTGCTCGGAGACTTCTCGTCCGACGACTCATGATGCGCCGACATACGTGGAAGAGGGGATCATTCATTATTGTGTCGCCAATATGCCCGGCGCTTACGCCCGGACGGCGACGCAAGCTCTGACCAATGTAACGGCGCGGTATGTTGAATTTCTGGCCGAAGGGGGATTGGATGGAACTCTCAAGAAATACCCCGCGTTGGCGGGCGGGATCAATGTGATGCACGGAAAAATCAGAAACAAGGCGGTCGCCGAAGCACATCAACTGCCGTACGTGCCTCTCGAATTTTGACGTCGGCAGCGTAGCCTGATGCTTCCTCCTTCGTTCCCCCCAAAACCCAAAACTACGGCGGACAAGCCAGCCTCAGGGAGCATGTTGGTGATTAGGGATCGGTAAGCAGTAAGCAGTAAGCAGTAAGCAGTAAGCAGTAAGGAGTAAGCAGGGAGCAGTCAGAACATCGGTAACACTTCTGGTTCAGAACATGGGTAACACTGGGTTAGGTTTTAGATTACGATTTTTCTTTGTTTTGACCAGCTTGTTGGGGAGGGATATCCGCCCTTAAGAAGCTAAGGGTGTTTTGATCGATGTGGCCCAGCAGTAATCGAACAAACCAGACTTCGATGAACTGTCCTGGGGTGCCTTTGAGTCCCACCGACCATCCGGCCAAGCTCCGACTCAGAAAGAGCTTTTGGTTTTGCCAGCTGATCAGGCCGTGCTTGTCGACTTGGCGCTGGGCCATGCCCGGATAGACCAGCTCTTGTGGGGTACCTTGAAAACTGCGACTGGAATTTTGGTAGATTTCCCCAGGAAAACGCATCTGCAGGGCCTCATGGGGCCGCTGGTAATTAAACTCCTGGCGCCATAGATCGAGCCCCTGTTGGCTCTCTTCTCCCAGCCCTTCGAGTTCCAGACTCACATCGCGGTGCAAGCGTTCATGAGCCGCGTTGTCTTGGGGACAGCCTATTCGACCTCGTTCCAGATCGATTCCCAAGGCCACCCACCAGGCCGAGAGTCGGCTGAGGCCATGCAAGGTCTGCACACTGGCAAAGGGTGCCCCGTTATCGCTGCGAATGGCTTGGGGTAAGCCATGGCGCTCAAAGAGGCGTTCAAAACTGCACCGGACACTTTGGCTGCGCGCATTGTCCATGGCCCGTAGTTCCAACACATACCGGCTGTACTCATCGCGTACCGTCAAGGGCTCACAGCGGCCGGCTCTGGTCCTCCACCAGCCTTTAAAATCTACCGTCCAGACTTCGTTGACTGCCTGGGCTCTTCGGCCGCTGCTCAATCTGCCCCCTTGGGCCACGATCCGACGGCGCTTGCGCTTCTCAGTAAGCCCAGCTCGCTCCAGGACTCGCTTAAAGCTGCTTTCGCTAGCCACCTCGCCATGCTGACGCAAGTACAGCTCCCGAATCTTGCGTGGTCCCCAGCGAGGGTGAGCTACTTTCAAGCTCACGATCGCACAGACCTCCGCTTCCCCAAGTTGGTCCGCATGGCTATGGGGCCGGCGCGATTCTTCTTCCATTCCTCCGATCCCAAAGCGTAAGAAGCGCTCCTGCCATTTATAGCCGGTCTTGGCACTGATCCCGTATTCCTGGCACAGTGCCCGAAAGTTCTCCGCCCTTAGCGCCCGCAACGCAAATTCTACTCTCTGCTCCATAGGTTCACTCTTCTTCCAGGGCATGAGCGCTTCTTTTAGCGCTCTTCCGCCCAAAAAGTGTTACCTATGTATTGAACCTATTGTGTTACCTATGTTCTGAACCTGCACCGCAGTAAGGAGGGCACAGGGCGCAGTCACCGTAACACTTTAGGGCGCTCTAGCCCTGGGTTCCTGAGCCAGGAGGATCAGGCTACCCTCTTTAAGCTACGGCGGGATCAGGCTACGCTCCGGACACCCGGACCACTTTGGCGCTTTTGATGGCCCGATTGGAAAGAAGCGCCTGGAGAATTTCTTCGGACGGAGCCGAGTCGAGGTTTAGGACCGTGAGAGCTCTGCCGCCGAGCTTGTCTCGGCTAAGTGACATATCCGCGATATTGACCTGATGCTCCCCGAGAACAGTCCCGACTTGTCCAACGATGCCTGGTACATCGTCATTCTCTAAGACCAGCAGCACGCCGACCAGTAGAGCTTCGACATAGCGGTCATTGATCCGTACGATGCGACCCGAGGAGCCGACAAACGTACCGGCTACGGAGGATTCTTCATCGCCCGAGTACGCGCGTAGTTCAACCAGATCGTTGAATTCACCGGTCGCGCTCTCCCTGGTTTCGACGATCTTCAGGCCCAGGCCTTGAGCGAGCGCGGTGACATTCACTTGATTGACTTCCTGACCTCCAACCTCTTCCAAGAAACCCTTCAACACGTAGCGGGAGATCGGCGACGTTTCGCTTTGATTGACCTTTCCACTATAATTGATGTGTAACTTATCGCAGCGGCGAGCGCTGACTTGGCGGAGGAAGCGGCCAAGCTTCTCACCCAGATCTAGATAGGGGCCAATAATGGCCAAGGTCTTAGCGTCCAGATTTGGGACGTTGACCGCGTTACGGATGACCCCTTCAATGAGAACGGAGCGAATGGCTTCAGCAATTTCGATCCCTACGCTTTCCTGCGCTTCCAGCGTGGAAGCTCCTAAGTGTGGAGTGAAAACGACGTTGGGGAGCTGGCGAAGAGGGAGGTTAGCCGGCGGAGGTTCGACTTCGAAAACGTCAAGAGCAGCGGCAGCGATATGACCAGACTGTAGCGCCTCGTATAGAGCAGTTTCGTCGATCAATCCTCCCCGCGCACAGTTCACCACCCGGGCCCCTTTCTTCATTCGAGCTATCCGGTCGCGATCGAGAAGGTGCTTCGTCTCGCTGGTCATCGGCATATGCAAGGTGACGAAATCTGCTCGGGTTAGCACTTCATTCAGATCATCAAATAACTCCACCTGCAGCGATCGCGCTCTGGAAGGAGAGAGATAGGGATCGTACGCGATCGGGCGCATACCGAACGCGATTGCTCGGCGGGCGATTTCCGTTCCAATCCGACCCATGCCGAGAATGCCTAGCGTTTTTCCGTTCAGTTCAACGCCTTCGAAGTTTTTTCGGTCCCACTTCCCGGCTTTCACGCTGGCATCGGCTTGTGGAATGTTCCGGGCGATGGAGACTAGCAAAGAAAACGCGTGTTCTGCTGTGGAGACGGTGTTTCCTCCGGGCGTATTCATAACGATAATGCCTCGCCGCGTCGCAGCTTCGACATCGACGTTATCGACACCCACTCCAGCTCGGCCGATCACTTTGAGTGCACGCGCAGCATCGATGACTTTCGCCGTCACCTTGGTCTGCGAGCGGACCACCAAGGCTGCATATTCCGGAATTATCTCGATAAGTTCGGGCTCTTTTAAGCCGGTCCGTACATCAACGATAAGATCGTTGCTCGTGGCTAGCGCCTCGACTCCTCGAGGCGAAATTGCATCAGCGACTAATACCTTTTTGTTACCCATGGTTGAGCTTAGTCAGAATCTCTCTGAGTAACTCGATGCCAGGGAGGGAACTGAAACCGGAAGCTAAAGTAGCAAAGGCCGGTTCAAAGGCTGATCTCGGTGCGGTGTGCAGTTCAGTCAGAACCGCCTCATCTTCTGGGGCCACCGCACTAGCTAGCTTCTTGGCGTAAACGGACAGAGCCAGCAGCGGCCAATTATTCCGATACATATCGTACTTGAGATAAAACACGCGCGGGAAACCGGTTCCGGTGATCAACTGTTCGTCCCATGATCCATCGACGTTCTGATGGGTTAGCAAGTAATCTACACCATGACGTATGCTGGCGCGATCCACCTCTGCGAAAGAAAGTAACCCCATCAAAGCCCAAGCGGTTTGGGAAGGAGTGCTCTTTCCCCGGCCGCGCAGCGCCGGATCTTCGTACGATCCGCAGCTTTCTCCCCATCCGCCGTCCGGATTTTGGTGGTTTTCAAGCCAAACCCGCCCGCGCTGGATCCACGATTCGCGCATATCTACCCCGATCGCCCTGAGCCCCTTGAGAACTTGCCATGTTCCATACACATAATTTACGCCCCAACGCCCATACCAGGCGCCATCAAATTCCTGTCGTTTACGTAGAAAGCGGACGGCTCGCTTGACGATTGGGTGCTTTGGATTGAATCCGTAAGTGGCCAGGACTTCAAGTACTCGAGCAGTGATGTTGCAGCAAGTTGGGTCAAGAATCGCGTTGTGATCAGCAAACGGGACCTGCTCCAACAGAGGATTGGTAACGTCCTTATCGAAGGCGGCCCAGCCACCATCTTTGCATTGAAAGCTGAGCAGCCAGTTCAGACCGCGTTCGTACAAGCCTGGATCTTCCGGGACATAGCCTGCGGTCCGCAACGCCAGCAAGACCATCGCTGTGTCATCAATGTCGGGGTTGTACGGATTGTTGAATTCGAAGCACCAGCCGGATGGTTCCGGTGCCGGGTTGCGAACTACCCAGTCTCCGGCAATACGAACCTCCTGTTGTGCCAGCCAATCCGTCGCTCTTTTGATCGGTTCTTCGGCAGCACTCAGGCCGGAGCGGGCCAGAACGAGGGTCGTGATACTTGTATCCCAGACCGGGGAAAAGCAGGGTTGAATGCGAAATCCTTTTTCGTCTTCGACAAACAGCTCCTCAAAATCTGTCTCAGCTTTTTGATAGAGTGGGTGATCGGACGAATAGCCAAGACACCGCAACGCAATCATAGAATTGAGCATGGCCGGGAAGATCGCAGCCAGCCCGTCGTTGCCGTCGCCGATCCGTTCAATCATCCATCGCTCGGCTTCCCGCAGAGCAAGACGTCGAAACGGGTAGAACCGACGTTTTTCGCAGAACTTCAGGATCTGGTCGACGAAGATGAAAAGTTTCTTCAATCCAGATGCGTGTAAACGAGGCGCTTTGTCCGGCTCCAGATAAAGTTCCTTGATCCCGAGATGTTCCGGAACTTGGTGAGTGATCTTATAGTGATTGATGATGGCCAGCGGGACCACCATCGAACGCGTCCAAGATGAGACAGTGTAAAGATGGATTGGTGACCAATGTGGCACGATCAAAAATTCGACCGGGATAGTCGGTACTGCCTCCCACGGCACTTGGCCGAGCAAAGCGAGATAGAGCCGGGCATAGGTGTGGGTCTTTTCCACTCCGCCCAACGCCCGGGCGCGTTCCCGCGCCTTGACCAGCCGTGGATCATCAGGCGAAAACCCGGCTAACTTCAGGGAAAAATATGCTTTGACCGTGGCGTTGACGTCCGCCGGGCCCTCTGCGTAAATGTTCCAGCCACCGTCGGGAAGCTGGCTCTCCAAAATGTGGTCAATGCATTTCCGCTCGAGTTCGACATCGACCTCGCCCGCCCAATGCATGAAAGCGATGTAATCGGAACAGAGCGTCGAATCGACAACCAGCTCTCCCATCCAATAGCCTTCCGCTGATTGGAGGTCGAGAAGGTGTTGCTGTGCTTTGGCGATCGCCGAATTGAGTGCGAACAAAAGATCCGAGGTGTTCACCATTTCCGTCTTGGATTTGAATTGACCTATTTCTTAATCAGTTCCGCTTTCTCGGCTGGCTTAGCAGTCTTCGCTGACACTCCATTGAAGACTTTGGTCAACTCAACATCTCCCTTCGGCCTCGGACGCGGTCCAAAATTGAAGCTGATGTTCTTCCACAGATCACCCGGCTTGCTCTGCTTACCGAGCGCGGCTGTGGGCTCATAGCCGCAATGCGTCATGCAGTTCTCACAGCGTGGATCTTTGGCCACCCCGTCCACCACTCCGTAGTTATCCCAATTTACCTTTTCCAGAAGCTCCGGATAGGAAGAATAATGGCCCTGACCATCAGTCAAGAAGTAGCAGGGCGCTTTCCAGCCCATCACGTTCCGGGTGGGAATCGCCCACGCCGAGCAGGTAAGATCACGCGCGCCAGTCAGAAAATCCCAATAAACCGGCGTACCAAGTAGTGGATATTTTTTGCCCCAAGACTTTGCCTTAGAGAATTTTTCGATGGTACTGCGGCGAGTTAAGAAAAATGCCGCCGGATCAATACCGAGGCGATCCGCCATATCTTTCTTCGCGGCGTCGTAGTCATAGCCTGGAGTAATCGTATGCCCATCGACGCCGAGCGTGGCAAGGAAAGCGAGCATGGTTTCGATTTCGCCCATTTCAGTCTCGCGATAAACCGTCGTATTGGTGGCGACCTGGAAACCAAGCACTTTTGCCATCCGGATCGCGAGAATGCACTCTTGGAAGACGCCTTCCCGCTCGACGATGATGTCATGCACTTTTTCCAGGCCGTCCAGGTGGACATTCCAATACATCCATCTAGATGGCGAAATGACCGATTTTTTTGGATCTTTCGGACCTTTCTTAACCTGTTCGGCTTCAGCCGGGGTCATGAGCCGCTGGTCAAGCAACTGTTGGATGAGAAGCTCGGTCTCGCTGGGGCGCTGAGAAAATTCGACAGCGAGATAGTCGCGCATTTTGCGCCTCATGAACATCGCGTTGGTGCAAATGTAGACGATCCGCTTTTGCTCGTGGAGTCCGTTTACCAGCGCTTCAATATGTGGGTAAATCAGCGGTTCACCTCCGCAGATCGAGACCATCGGCGCGTCACACTCTGTCGCTGCCGATAAGCAGTCTTCCAGAGGCATCACGTTCTTCAAAGAGGTCGAATACTCACGAATGCGTCCGCAGCCGGTGCAGGTCAAATTGCAGGTGTGTAAAGGTTCAAGTTGGAGCACGGTGGCGAACTTTCTTGTGCCCCGCAGTTTGTGCCGAATGATGTGCCCGGCGACCTTAAGAGTGAGAGCCAATGGAAACCGCATAGTAGTTAAAGCGCGGCATAGTAACAGTGACCTCCTCACTTTCAAGGGCTAGCGCGCTCAACAAACGGAAGGAGGAAAGTCTCAAAAGCTCCATTTTCCCACTTTAGATCGCGGTCAGATCGGTCGCAAATTGGCTCACAGAACGGATCGTTTTCTATTTATAAAAGTTGAAGTAAAGGAGGCTTTTTCCGTTGTTCACGCAATCCGTATTTCAGACGTATCATACTCTAGTACAGCGAGTTACGATATAATCAATCGCTTTAGGAACGGTGCCGGATTCGATGCGGGTTAGGTGAAAGCTGAGCCGAGTAAGTTAAAGAATATTAAATTAGTAGACATTAGCCGATCCTGGCGATAGATTGGCCGAGTTACCCAGGTCAAAAATTTCAAAGCTGTCATCTCAAGCAGAAAGGTTTTGCCGATGTTTTCGCTCCAAGCTTTTGCAACCACCGTCGCCCTCAATCCGTCAATAACCCTCTTGTCCGAATCCAAAAACATTTTACCGCTGCCAAGCTCAAGGTGGAGCGAACAAAATGTTCCCGGATTTGTCTTCATCGGAATGCGACAGGAACGAGTCCCCGTTCGTTTGGTGATTTTCGCCGAGGGTGAGGAAGAAGCGGGAAGCTTGGCCTTGCTGAAGCTATTACTGGACTTGGACCTGGCGCCGCTCCTGGCCCATGACTATGCCTTATTTTGCTATTTGGGCTTGCCGCGACTGGCTGAACTCCATCCTGAATTGACGCGCTGGAACTTGCGCCGGGGCACGCGGGCTTTGCCGGAAGAACTACTGGACGCAGATGGCTTCATTGCAATTAGGGCCAATGATTCGGTTGGTGGTCTGCAGGTTGAGGCTTCGGATCGAACGATCGCTAACGAAGTAGCCTGGCCGGCTGTGGAACGGGCTCGCCGAATCCAGCCGTTAGATGCCGAACCGGTCCGGTGCGTCCATTCCGATGCTTGGTTTGGTTCTGAAGATCTGCCGCCCAATGCGTTCAAGTTAAAGATCCGAACACCGTGGATGGCAGAAGCCGAGGATCAGATTGCCGCCATCGGCATCGCATTGAAAGAGATCCTCTTTCAATATCGCTCTCTCAGAAACTTCGCCAAGACGCTGTAGCTTAAGGTGCGTAGCCTGATCCTCCTGGCTCAGGAATCCGGGGCGCTATTGGTCTGATAGCTCTCGATTTGGGGCTCTTTCACCCTCGCAGGCGCGTTCCCTGAGGCTTGAGCATCAGGCTACGCTAAGAACCCTGCGCTGTATTAGGAAATCTAATAGTTGCACAAACCGAGATTTTGCGTTTATTTGCAACCCGCCAAGAACTAGGCGTCGAATAAGTAAGCAAGCTGAGCGTCCAATGAGTGACGTAATCAGGCTGCAGGGAGGAATAACAGAGTATGAAGACAAAAACGCTATCGGACTATCCGTTATTGATCGGCGAACTGATCAAACGTTCCGAAATACGTCGCCAGAAGAAAGAGCGCTGGAAGAATTTCTGGCACAGCGTTCGGTTGGTGAAATAGCGCTGATCTCAGTACTACCACCAGCGGCTTCTAAAGCGCGGTGGCACTTTAAATTGAAAAACCGGGCCCAAGGGGCCCGGTTCTTTTTTTTGTGCGAAGGGCGTGTGACCGCCTAGTAAACGCCAATGATGGGAGGGGTTTATTGCTCGCGACGCCAAGGAAAAGTCCAGGGCAAATGGAGGAATCCAGGCGAGGGATCGGGTCTGTTATGGTATCAGGGGTCCTTCCCGGGAGACGAAAGCACCTTCTCTCCGAGGCTCGGGTTGCGGAAAATTCGGTTTAATAGACTCGTGAGGGCCGCGACTTCGTCCTGGGAGTGATTCGCGGAGAGCGTCAAGCGGAGTCGCGCAGAACCTTTGCTTACACTCGGGAAACGAATCGCCGGGACAAAAAATCCGTCCGCTTGAAGTTGATTCGCGATCTCCAAAGAGGTGTTCTCATCTCCGACAATCAGTGGGACGATTGGGCCCGGGAGCGAATCGGACGATAACTGAAGATCCCGCCGAACCCTTTCTATATTGCCGTGGAGCAGGCCGCGAAGCAATTCGCCTTCCGCTGAATGAGCGATAGCCAGAGCTGCGGCCGCGGCCGCGGCTGTAGCCGGAGGAGGCGCGGTAGAAAAAATAAAGCTACGGGCTCGGTTGATCAGGAGGTCGATTAGATCACGCGTGCCAGCGATAAAGCCGCCGCTGCTTCCCAATGCTTTGCTTAAAGTACCCATCTGAACTTCAACGCGGTGACTAAGTCCTAAATGAGCGGCCAACCCTTTCCCTTCTGGTCCGATCACACCGGTGGCGTGAGCTTCGTCGAGAAAAAGATTCGCTCCATACACATCTTTGAGTTCAACCAGTTCGCTCAAAGGTGAGTAGTCTCCATCCATACTGAATAGCGATTCCGTGACGATCCAAATCTTTGCGTTTGGACGACGGTCGCGCGCCCACCGCAGGATTTCTCTGAGCTTTGTTAAATCATTGTGGGGAATAACTCGCAGTTGAGCTCCCGACAGTCGGGCTCCGTCGATCAGACAGGCGTGCGCCAATTTGTCGAGAATGATAACGTCCTCCTTATTGGCAATGGCCGTGATTGCGCCGATGGCGGCCGCGTATCCGCTGCTAAAAGAAATTGCGGCCTCAGCACTTTTGAACGAAGCGAGCTGTTCTTCCAAAATCGTATGGGGTTTTAGCGTTCCGGTCACCAGACGCGAAGCAGCGGCGCCAAAACCAAATTTTTGGATTGCTTGGATCGCCGCCTCACGCACGGCAGCGTGTTGGGAGAGTCCCAAATAATCGTTGGAAGCAAAGTTAACCAGGCTCCTGTTTTGCGATTCCATTCGCGTACCGTCGACCATGTCGACCGTTCGGAGAGAGCGGCGAAGCGAGCTATCTTCGAGCTGCTGGAGTATCGTTTTGTACGACATTAGGACGCCTATTTCTTTTGCGGCGAAGGCTTCAGGAGTTTCTCCAGATCGGAATCAGTGGCAGCGCCAAGCGCCAAGGCCCGATAATAGTGTCTGCGGGCTAGCTCGAGCGCTGGAGGAGTTCGCTCGGTATAGATGATGGCGAGATTGAATTGCGCTTCCGCGTAATCCGGATCCAATTCGACAGCCTTGCGCAGCTCATCTTCAGCTGCATCCAGCCAGCCGCGCTTTCGCATTAAGACACCAAGGTACATGTGCGCGTGCGCGTTCTTGGAGTCGAGATACACTGCCTGGCTGAGCGCGGCCATGGCGGCTTCGGGTTCGTCCTTGTTGTAGGTGACGATACCGAGCGTCAGCCAGGTCTGCGCAACTTCGGGGTCGAGGTGAACTGCTTGCCGGAGGCTTCGTTCGGCTTCGTCTAATTTACCGAGGCGATATTCAACCGAGCCGAGGTTGATCCAACCCATCGGGTGGTTCGGAACCATCTCGGTGACTTTCTGAAATGTTTTCTCCGCCTCATCGAATTTGCCGTCCCGAAATTCGGAAAGACCTTGCTCAATTGCGTTGTGCGCCTCTGGTGTGAGCATCGGCAGGGAGCTGGTATCTTCAGCTCGGAGAGAAATCGCCAGCAAAAACGTGGCACCCAATGCGAAAGCAGCGGATCGACGCCTAGCCATGTCCTTTGCGGGCGCTTGAGTTCGGCCTAAAGAGTTCTGCATAGCAACGTCGATCAATCTTCCGCGCTCTGCCGGACGCGGCAACTCTACTGGGCGGATTAATCAACTAACCGCGGCCGAGTTGTTGCGCACGCTCAGAGGCCGCCCGAACCGCAGACATCACGGTGTAGCGAAAGCCCCTGGCCTCAAGTGTCTCCAAGGCGGCCATGGTCGTACCCCCCGGGCTTGCAACCATTTCCCGTAGCTCCGCAGGGTGACGATTTGTTTGGCGAATCATTTGCGCTGAGCCAAACACAGTTTGGACAGCAAGCTCCAAAGCGATCTCTCGCGGCAAGCCCATCATAACGCCGCCATCCGCCAAGGCTTCTATAAAAGTAAAGACATAAGCGGGCCCGCTACCGCTAAGTCCGGTTACCGCATCAAGGGCTGCTTCGCGCACCCGGTGAACAATTCCGACGGACGAGAAAATCTTTTCCGCAATTTCCGCATCCTGCGGGGTAGCGTGATCTCCGACCGCGTACGCCGTCGCTCCCTGTCCAATCAACGAGGGGGTATTTGGCATGGCACGGACTAGCCGAGTTCGATGGCCAGCTGCATCTTGCAAATGGTCAAGGTCTATTCCCGCCGCCACTGAGATCAACAATTTGCCATCGAGCGACTGCCGCACCTCTCGCAGAAGTTGTAGGGAGTCGGTCGGCTTGGTTCCCAGGATAATGACGTCAGATCGTTCTACGGCGTTCAGCGCATTCGGTGCGAGTTGAATGCCCAGCTTGGTAATCTCTTCATGCAACGCGTCGGGATGGCGATTGATCACCAAGATTTCCTCCGGTTTGCACGTGCCTGCTTTCAGCATGCCCTCGACGAGGGCGGATGCCATCTTCCCAAAGCCTAAGAATCCGAATATCATGTGAGCGCTCGAAGTGAACTAACCGGTGCGCAGGTCAGATGCAAGCCGTCCGGCGTCCAATCTAACGGATGGATACGATGTCGAATTGGTAGGGAGCAAGCCTAATCCGGCATCTCTGTTAACTAAGCGCTCGCGATTGGGATCGTACTTGGCCGTCAAGAGATGAAGAAAAGATGAAGAAATTGATCCCGGAGGGATACATTGAAAGTAGCCCAGCACTTTAGTGCTGGGTAAAGTTTAAGAAAACGTGTCCGTCCCGCGAGGGACGATCGACCCCACTTGCGCTAGTAAAGTCATTGGAGGCCAATAACTGAACGTTTCGATCGTCCCTTCGGGGCTTGTCGGACTTTTCAATTGGGTAGCAGATCTGGTAAAAAGGTGGATGCCAGAGCGATATGTAGTCATTGATCGGCAGACGCCGATGTTGTTGCCGGTCGATTTGCGAGATTGGGTGGCAAAGGATGATTTGGCGCGCTTGATAGCGGAGGCGGTCGATCAATGCGATCTACGGCTAGCTTGTACCAATGAGCGGGGTAGCGGTAGTGCGCAGTATCCGCCTGGAATGATGTTGGGCTTACTGATTTACGCTTATGCGCGAGGAGTATTTTCTTCCCGGCGCATCGAACAACTCAGTTACGAAAGCCTTTCGGTGCGTTACTTGTGTGGCAACACCCATCCGGATCACGATACCATCGCGAAGTTTCGGCGAGAGAACGGAGCGTTATTTCGAGAGTGTTTCCGTAGCGTGTTATTGTTGGCGCGGGAATTAGGATTGGTTCGAGTGGGCAAGCTAGCAGTGGATGGAACGCGACTGGAAGCCAACGCCAATCGCCATCGCTTCAGCACGCGGGAGCAATTAGAGCAAGAAAGGGCTCGAGTCGAAGAGCTCATTAGCGAGCTGATCCAACGAGGGGAAGCGGCTGATCAAGCTGAAGAGGGCGAAGCAGAGACTGAAGGCTTGCCAGCGGAGTTAGCCGATGGGCAAAAGCGCCGTAAGGCCATCAAAGAAGCTCTAGAGCGCATCAAGCAACGAGAAGCCCAGCAGCAAGCCGAAAAAGAGCAATTAGCCCAGAGCGGTCGTCAGAGCCAGGCCAAGGAGGTACGGATGAATTTGACCGATCCAGACTGTGGGATCTTACACCGTAAAGGGGCAGGTACAGTCATTGGCTATAACGCCCAAATTGGAGTCGATATCCAAGGTGCAGGCCTGATTGTGACTAATGCCGTCAGTGCCAAAGGGGGCGACGCGGAGTTATTGAACCAAGTCCTTGAGCAGCTCGCTCCCGAGTTAGGAGCAGTAAAGGAAGTGGTCGTCGATTGTGGCTATGAGAGCGGACCCAAAGCCTATGAGCTGGAAAAGAGCCTTGGCACCAAAGTCTATTATCCTCCCCGTCCGATCCAAGTCAGTGCTAGTGGACCAAAACATCGCAACAGCCATAGGCAACGCTTGGCGCGACACATGCGTTATTTAATCAAAAAACGCATCGAGTCCCCCCACGGACAGTGGTTGCAACGTCGGCGCCAAACGGTAGCTGAGGGTGCTTTTGGTTTTATCAAACGCGCGTTGGGCTTTCAGCGCTTCAGTCTACGCGGCTTGCAAAAAGTTCAGACCGAATGGCAACTAGTCTGCTTGGCCTTTAACCTGCGCAAACTGGCCTAAAGAAAACAAAAAGGCTCTGCACCTACCCGCAGCTCCCTTCGCGGAAAATTACGGCTTACCTCAAAGCTGATCGCAATCCTCCCCTTTACCGTCTCCCTTCCGCCAAAAAAAAGCGGAAAAAACATCACGAAGTCCGACGGCCCCCTTCGGGACGGGGCCGTCTTTGGTTCAATTCCCAGCAATAAATTGCTGGGCTACTTTCATTGTATCCCTCCGGGATCAGTTGTTTCATCCCTTAGCGTAACTGTGGGAGTAGATAGCGACTCTTAGGTTGACGCCCCGGATGTATAACGGATTGGCTTGCGTCGTTTGCAGCAATATCTTATGGCATCCTTTTGTCGTGTTATGCCGCGCTGCAGAAGTGGCTACAGCCAGTTCAAACCGGTGCGAACTCTGAGGAGGCGAAACAGTAAATCCTCCTCGTGCTTCGGCCCAAAATAGATTAGGAATCTAATATGGATCACGTAGCGGTTTCTGGAAAAACTGAAACCTTTCGTGAGGCGGAGGTGTTCTCCTCCCGTGGTCAGCTCGCATCCCCGCAAAGGTAACCGATCCCTCCCTGCGACATGAAAGCTTTGGAAGAGACGACGGATATGCACAAACAGGTTTCATCTCCCCCGAAAGTGATGGTCCGACCTAAGCGCCGCAAGTGGAGGCGCTGGGTTTTACTCGCCTTAGTCGTCCTGGCAATCGCTTCGATCGTTGTTCAATCCATCCAGGGCCCCGCTCCGATCGCGATTACGACCGATAAGGCAGCGTTACGAGATATCATTCAAACAGTGTCCGCTACTGGCAAGATCCGCCCCGAGGCCGAGGTAAAGATTTCGACTGAGGTTGCCGGCGAGATTATTGACCTACCGGTAGTTGATGGACAGAACATTAAGCACGGCGATGTCCTGGTGAAGATCAAGCCGGATAACTACATTGCCAGCGTCCAACAATCGGAAGCATCGCTCAGCGCAGCCGAGGCTGATTGTCTGCAGCGAAAGTCGCAGATGCTCAATGATGAGCTCGATCTCCACCGGGCCCAGGATATTTACCAAAAGAAACTGCTGTCAGAAACTGACTTCAAGGCTGCGCAAACCAAGAGCGAAGTCTCCGCTGCCTCCTATCAGTCGGCTGTCCATCGGGTCGATCAGGCGCGGAGCGCCCTTGATCAAGCCAAAGTGTTATTAGCCAAATGTGTGATCTACTCTCCGATCGACGGGACGGTTAGCGTGTTGAACAGTGAGCTAGGCGAGCGCGTCGTGGAAACTGGGAGTTTTGCTGGTACCGAAGTTATGCGGGTAGCAAACCTTGATGCGCTGGAGGCCCGGGTAGACGTGAACGAAAATGACGTTGTTAACGTCAAGCCCGGTGATCGAGTCCGGGTGCGCATCGATGCCTACCCTGGACACGAGTTTCACGGTGAGGTGAAACGGATCGCGAGTACCGCGACCGTCCAGAATCAGGGCACGCAACAAGAGGTCACAAACTTTGAGGTACGTGTACAGATCTTGCAACCGGATCGAAAGATTCGGCCAGGAATGAGTGCGAGCGTTGAGATCGAAACACAGACTGTGCACAATGTGATCTCGATCCCGATTCAATCGGTGACGGTTCGCAGCAAGGATAGTGGGAAAACTGCGGAACAACTGAAGAATGATCGACTGAAGGATCAAGGTGGGGTCTCGACGACCGATGCGGAGCGACTCAACCGGAAACGACTAGGGAGAGTCGTATTTATCAAGCAGGGGGATCAGGCTAAGCTGGTTCCGGTTGAATCGGGAATCGCCGACGATAACTATATCGAGATCCAATCCGGAATAAAACCTGGCGATGAGGTGGTCGCAGGATCGTACACTGCGATCAGCCGTGATCTGAAAGACGGTTCCAAGGTAAAAATCGAACCGCCCAAGGATGTTAAGTAATCTTTATCCCGGATCTGAGGAAGAATTGATGCGACCGAAGGGTAAGGTGGTCATCGAGATCACCGGCATTACCAAAGATTACCAGATGGGCCACACGCTGATTCAAGCGTTGCGCGGCGTAGACTTGCAGATCCACCGCAATGAGTACTTAGCGATCATGGGTCCGTCGGGTAGCGGCAAATCGACGTTGATGAACATGGTCGGCTGTCTCGATACTCCGACTTCCGGCCATTACTTTTTCAATAGCAAGGATGTTGCGGCCATGGAGGATGATGAATTGGCCGAGATTCGAAATCGTGAAATCGGCTTTGTATTTCAGACCTTCAATCTGCTTCCACGCTCAACCAGTTTGCAGAACGTTGAACTCCCGCTGATTTACGCTGGTCTAGGCTCCGAGGAGCGCCTCCATCGAGCCGAAAATGCGCTCGAATCGGTTGGGTTGGCTGATCGCATGTACCATAAACCCAGTGAGTTGTCGGGCGGACAGAGACAACGAGTCGCGATAGCGCGGGCTCTGGTGAACAATCCTTCCATTATCCTGGCCGACGAACCGACCGGGAACTTGGATTCACGAACCGGCGAAGAGATCATGGCGCTCTTCGACACATTGTATGAATCCGGGAACACGATCGTTCTGGTGACACACGAAGAACAAATTGCTGACCACGCTCGTCGAATCGTTCGTTTGCGTGATGGATTGATCGAAAGTGATTTGGAGACGGGTTAAGGGGAGGAGAGAGGAGCTAGGATTTAGTATCTAGGAGTACTGAGGCCAAGCATTCCGTTTTTTCGCACGCACTAAATACAAAACTAAATACTGGATACTAGCTCCCTTCTCCTCGCTCCTGCTCCTGCCTGTCCAAAGGATTGCTCCAATAATCATGCTCCGCATCTGGTTCGAGTTCACCGAAAGTTTCCGAATTGCCGGGCAACAGCTGGCGGCGAATCGTACTCGCTCCTTTTTGACCACGCTGGGAGTGATCATTGGTATCATCGCCGTCACCCTGATGGGCACGGCAATCCGCGGTATCGATACGGGATTCGATAAGAGTATGGAGCTGCTCGGTGACGATGTGCTCTACGTTGAGCAGTGGCCGTGGACGGTGTCAGACGACTTTTGGATTTATCGAAATCGGCCCGACATTAAATTAGCGATGGCCGATGAGCTCGATCGGTTGATCGAGGCAACCCCAAACTCGTTTCTCGGCAGAGCTATTGCGGCCCCCAGCACGATGGAGGCGGTCACTTTTGGGAAACGACAGGTCAGCGATGTCTACGTGATGGGCACCACGAGCGACTATACGACAATTGGTAATACCGATTGTAAGGTGGGCCGTTTTCTCAACGATTGGGAAAGCCGCGGAGGACGCAACGTTTGTGTGATCGGGCTCGATATTGCTGAGTCGCTCTTCCCCGGGCAAGATCCATTAGACAAATTGGTGCGCGTGGGCGACCAGGAATTTCGAATAATCGGTGTGTTCGAACGTCAAGGTTCTTTCCTTGGACTATTCAGCTTTGACACTCAGGTCGTGATCCCGCTGGCGGCCTACGCCAAATACTTCAAAGCAAATGCCGAACACGCATCGATCCGCGTGAAGGTTAAAGATCGCAAGAGAATGGCAGAAGCTCGTGAGGAGTTGCGCGGTACGTTCCGTCGGATCCGGGCTCTGTTGCCGGAACAGTCGGACAACTTTGAGATTAACGAGCAACAGGCGTTCCGGTCGGTGTTAGGTCCGGTAAAAGCGGGGCTGGCGATTGCCGGTTTGTTTATCACTGGATTAGCTCTCTTCGTTGGTGCGATCGGCATCATGAATATCACGTTTGTCAGCGTCAAAGAACGGACCCGGGAAATCGGAACCCGCAAAGCACTGGGGGCGCGCCGGCGCACGATCCTGCTTCAGTTTCTGATCGAGGCGGTTTCGATTTGTCTGGTCGGCGGCATAATAGGTTTGGGATTGGCTATCTCTCTATTTGTCATCGTTGCTAAAGCTTTTCCCTCCTTTCCGATTGTGTTCGCGCCTGAGCTGGTCGTAGTCGCGCTAATCGTTTCTGTCGTGACCGGAGTACTCTCCGGCTTTGCTCCTGCCTGGCAAGCATCGCGTCTAAGTCCCGTCGAGGCACTGAGGTATGAGTGAGTGAAGCGGTAACCAGTGATCAGTAATCAGTGATCAGTAATCAGTGGAGAGGAGAAGGAGATGGAACAATTTGTTTACGCACGCAACTTTAGGGACCTGCTTGTCTACAAGCAGGCGTTCATTGTTTCTCGCAAAATTTTCAACTTCTCAAAGGATTTCCCGGAAGAGGAAAAATATGCGCTCACAAGCCAGATTCGAAGAGCGTCTCGATCGATCGGTGCAAACATTACCCAGGCTTGGGCCAAGCGAAAGTATGAACGCCATTTTGTTAGCAAACTTAGTGACGCCGATGGGGAACAAATGGAGTCACAACATTGGGCGCGTGTTGCGTTCTCTTGCGGATACCTTGATGAATCAACGGCTCGCTTTCTAGTGGCGGATCTTGAAGAGATCGGTCGTCTACTGCAGGGCATGATGGATAAAGCAGAGTCATTTTGCTCGGCACCAAGAATTGCCGACGGCAGTCCTCTTGTTGACGTTACAGATGTGGAGGATCCCCTGACCCCCGATTGGTGACTACTGACTACTACTAACTGATCACTGAATACTGATTACTGAATACCGATTACTGTTAACAGTTGGCCTATGCTAATATTTGAAACCGTGGGAATGGCTTGGCGCGCTTTGGGAGCGAACAAGTTGCGATCGGGTCTTACGACATCCGGCATCACCATCGGCATTTTCTCGGTTATTAGCGTGATGACCACGATTTCTGCTCTCCAGAATTCTATCGAGACCGGTCTCACCTTTCTCGGCTCCAATATTTTTCAGTTCTCAAAGTGGCCGGCGGGAAATTTTAATACGTTTGGCGACGAGCGCTTCAAGAATCGGCGGAATATCGATTATCCAACCTACCTCGAGTTTGCTCGGCTCATGAAGGACACTGTCGATCTTACTGTACCGAAGGTTTTCGACTTTAGCGTTCAGGCGGTGTACGAAAATAAAAAGACGAATCCGAACCTAACCCTGGGCGGAACTAACCAGGGATTTATTACTTCGAACGACTTCAAGATTGCTGATGGCCGCAATCTCTCGTCGGAAGATGTGGAATTTTCCCGGAGCGTTTGTGTGGTGGGTGACCAGGTAGTGAAGCGGCTGTTCGCGGAGGGGGGTGCAGTCGGCAGAACCATCCGTCTCGATAACCGAACGTATGAAGTGATCGGCACTTTTGCGCCGAAGGGCGGCTCCTTTGGGGGAAGCGACGACAACATGGTGATCATTCCGATCACCAAATTTTTTGAAAACTACGGCTCCCACGACCGCTCAATCAACATCGCTGTACAATCGCGAAACCAACTCGTTTACGAACGAACGATGGGATTCGCAACCGGAGCATTTCGTAAAGCGAGAGAACTCCGACCGGAAGATCCCGACGATTTTGAGACTTACGGCAACGATTCGCTAGCGGCCGCGTTCCGGAACATCGCCGGAGTAGTACGAGTGGGAGCGTTTGTCATTAGCACGATTGCGTTAGTCGCGGCGGGAATCGGTATTATGAATATTATGCTGGTTAGCGTCACCGAACGAACCAAAGAGATCGGCATACGCAAGTCGCTGGGAGCGCGCCAGCGAGACATTCGCTTGCAGTTCCTGCTTGAAGCGCTTTTTCTGTCGTTGCTCGGCGCAATCGCCGGAATCGTTTTAGGTATTCTTGCCGGTGACGTGCTAGCAACGCTTTTGAAAGCCGAGGTTGTCATCCCGTGGGATTGGGCACTTGCCGGGGTGCTGGTCTGCTCCGCCATTGGGATTATATTTGGTCTCTACCCCGCACACAAAGCTGCGTCATTGGATCCTATCGAAGCGTTGCGGTTTGAGTGAGCCGGAGGATAAGGAAGACAGGAGTTGGGAGCCGCGCTGATCGGTGATGTAGGCTGATGCTCCAGCCTCAGCACCCTAAGAGCGGCGCCCAATGATTAGTGCATTCGTGGAGCGCCAATCGATATGAGGCGGTTTACTTTCATGACTCGATCGCTTTTAAAGGCATCGAAAATGTCGCTCCGCTAATACATATAGTATACCGGCAAGCTGAAAGTCCCTTGTATGGTTGGTTGCGGCACCCAGGTCCGTCGGACCCAGTTCACGGTATACGTGCAGAGTTCGGTTGGGCCCGTCTGGTCTAGCACTCGGATGTCGGTGATAGCACCGTTCTGAACGGTAATCGAGAGATATACTCCGGGCGCGCGTCGGAAATTGTTTTTCTCTTCATATGCGCGCACTGCAGCATGGTATTGCATTGGAAAATTCGGCTTGGGCGAACTTTGGAATATTCCCGCACCCGAACTCTTCCAAGCAGGAGAGGGTATCTTGAAGAACATTGGCTGAACGGATGTGCCGCTATATGCGGGGACAAATTTCCAATGTTGTTTGATCCAGGCCTGCACTTCAGCAGAAGTTTGTGGCCATTGATCAGCGTCTTCTACAGTCACCTCGCTGATAGCGCCTCTGATGGCCGTGATTTTGGCTCTCAACGTAAGGCTTTGCTGCTTAGAGCTCTTCCCCTGCAACTCCTTCCAAGCGGAATCTGACAGCTTTGGCGCCGGTGCCGAGGAAAGGAAAAGCGACGATGATTGCTTTGAAGTTGTTTGAACGATCTGGAATGAGACTGGCTGTACAAGTGTGCCACTAAAAGCTGGAACGAATTTCCAGTGTTGCTTAATCCAGGCTTGAACTTCCGCGGCGGTTTGCGGCCAAAGCGCGGCTTCTTTGACTGTAACATCCGTGATCGTACCGTTCCGGGCGGTGATTGCTGCTCTTAATGTAGCCACTTTTGCACCTGTGTGGTTAGCTTGCAGTTCGCCCCAAGCTGCCTGTGACAGAATCGGGGGCGGGGCCAAAGAGAGATCCGGGTTGCCTGCCCGAACGGGAATGGCGGACAGCCCAAACAAAAGCAGAGCAGAAATCCGAGGGGCGAATTGATTCACAGGGTTCGCTTTTATCTAATTCAGCTAGGGATCGCAACCAAATCCATCGAGGTTGGAAACCTACTCGCGCAAGAGCTGGCACAGCCCTGAGCGGATGCGAAATGAAAGCGCTATCGAAGAGTCAAGGCCAGCGATTCGTCCATTCGCTGTCGACTGCTAACTGCTCCCGTTTAACTGGGGCTCGGCAGGAGCCTCGCCCGCCAACTGCGCACCGCTAATTACTAATGTCTTCCGGGCACGGCGCATTACTCCAGCCAGAACGGAATGGTTCAACGTGGCCGCGCTCGGGATCAAACTTTTGTCGGACCACGCAGCCAGTATCGTTGGCCAGCAAATGGAGACTGATCGATGGCACGGCTGAAATCGTCCGCACGCGATGCACATCGTTGTACGGAGGAATGAGCTCGTAGAATTCCCCCTGTTTCAAAATACGCCGCGCGCGGAGTTTTATCGGGATCTCTCGAGACGCTGAGTGATGCCCGCTATCGTCTTCTGCGACATCGAACTCCTCTTCCTCTTGTTCGCCCTGGTATAGGCCAACTAAACCCCAGGCAAGATGATTGTGTACTGGCGTCACTGCTCCCACCGGAACGACGAGGCTGAACAGAGATAAATCCTTGGCTTCTGTTCTATAGAGTAGCCAGGAACCAATTCCGCTTCCCATCGCGCTCTGCAAACTCGGTCGCCGGAATTCGTCAGGTAACCAAGTCGGATCGTTCAACAGTTCAGTGTACGGTTGACGCAGATGCCAAAGCCGATCGGAGACTTCGATCTGCTCTTTGAGAATCGTCTCTACCGTTGCGACGAAGCGATACAAGATCGGATGCTCAACAAAAAATTCTCCCGCCTTCATTGCGATTCAACAGAACGGCCGAAGCCGCGAATTTGCAATCGAAAGCGCGCGGCGCGCGGCGTAGACGCGACGGAGGTGATTAGTGAGCGGCGAGCAGTAGGCAGCGAGCGAGAGCCAGGTACGCCGGGAGCCGGATACGCCGAAGGCGTTAGAGGACTCAGCCCGGGGTGGAGGCTTTGCGTAACCCCGGGTAACCCCAAAAATGCGCGTCCGCTCTGAAAGAGCGTAAGAAGTCTTCCAGAAATCCCGGTTACGGCAGCAACAATCCGTAGAGGCCGACGCTAGGTAAGAGGATCCAAAAGAACCGTTCATGCCCTCGATGGAATCCGTAATTGAGCGCCGTTCTGCCAGATGGTCTTACGCTCTTTCAGAGCGGACGCGAATTTTTGCGTTACCCGGGGTTGCGCAAAGCCTCCACCCCGGGCTGAGTCCTTTAACGCCTTCCGACTTCGCCAACCATTAGCAGTGGTTCGACGTCACGGAAGGGCTTCGTCGGACAGGTCGGCGTATCTGGTGTATCCGACAAGCCGGGCGGTTTTGTCGTGACGATCGACAATGCAGCGGCACCCCGGGCGTCCGGCTCCCAGCTTACTGCTCACCACACCCCACTGCTTACTAATCACCCAATCACCAATCACTTCTCACCAATCACCTTCTCCCCGTCGCCGCCTAACGCTGCTCCGCAAGCAGACGGACTTCGCGCCTCATTGTGAAGCGCAGTTCGGGATCGCGCAGATGAGCAAGCTCTACCAGAGAATGCTGCGCAGCGAGCTTGGCAGCAATTTGGTAGCCGATGAGATAACCCATGCGCGGCGGTCTAGAGCTGGTTGTTCGAAAGTTAAGGTACTCTGCAGTCTGCGCATCGTCGGTAGATTGCAGATCTATGAGCAATTGCCGGGCAACAGGTTTGACGAACCGGGGGCCGTCTGTAGCGAGCCGGGGATCGAATAGGATGTCTGACAAGGGAGCGGAAGGATTCAGGAGGCTGCTTACGTAGCAGGCTAGTCCCTCTTGCCAGACCAGCCTGTATAACGGTACGTCTTCGGGATTAACTGGAGGTGGGTTGACCTGGAAATGGTAAAGATGGAACAACTCGTGACTAAAGATGACCGCAATCGGCGCGTTCCCACCGTGGAACTTGGCCACTCCATCTAGGGCAAGCAACAAACTATCTAAATGATCATGCGGAACTTTCCCGTCGAAACGAAATCGGGAAACGGTGAGGTAGACGGTTGCCCGTGAAGGATGGAAATCGGGGAAAATGTTGGTGAATTGTTCTTCAATCCCTGAATGAATTGCGGCGAAATGACGTTCAAGTGAGTGAATGGCAAAACTCCGTCGCTGTAATTCGGCCAAATAGCGCGCGGAATCATCGGAGGTCATATCGGCAACATCCAACCGATTGGCGATCTCGGGACATTCGCTCCGCAAGTAATCAACTAATCGGGCTGCTTTTTCCGATGCATTCAAAGAGGAGGAGGTTAGCAGATGAAAGATCTGTGGCCAGCGGTTGCGGACGGAGAGCTGTTCCTCGGCGATGCCTGTCAGTTGGGTGCCGATCGACCAGGTGGCAACAGCTAGGATGAGGCAGCGTATCGGCATACCGGTCTTATAGGTAGGTATAGTATCTGACCGTAGCGCGATGGAGTGGGGTCGAACGATCAAACGATTGACGCTATTGACCCGCTTTTAGAACAAGATTCAGCAGACCCGGAAAACGTTTCTCCAGCTCTACGGTTCGTAGAGAGGTGAGACATTTGGTACCTTCCATGCGGGTATGGATCAATCCAGCGTTTCGCAGCACATCGAAGTGATGCGACCGCGTGGCTTTCGACACGACAAGTGAAATTTCGTTGCAGGCAAGTGGTTGCCCATCGGCCTGTAGCAGTGTGCGAACGATCGCGATTCGACCGGGATCGGAAAGCGCGTGCATGACCAGATCGAGTGAAATCTCTCGCAAGGGGGGATGGGAGTAGGTTTTCATGAAGGGCGAGGTTACTATGCCATGAAGTTCGATTAATTTCGAACTTTTGGTTGACTTCGATCCATCCGAATCAATAGTTCGATTATCATCGAACTAAGTCAGATTTACCTCTTATGATCACACTGCTTGATCCTATTCGCGTTGGTGCCTGGGAACTTCCTAGCCGCATTATCATGGCTCCGCTCACCAGGTGCCGGGCCAGCGCGGGGCGAGTGCCCAACGAACTCATGCTAGAATACTATGTGCAACGGGCCGGCGCCGGTTTGATCATTACGGAAGCTACCTCAATTTCGGCCATGGGGGTAGGTTATCCTGACACTCCGGGTATTTGGTCGGATGATCAGGTCGCCGGATGGAAGCGAATCACTCAAGCGGTGCACGACGCTGGTGGGCGGATCATTTCTCAATTGTGGCATGTGGGGCGCGTCTCTGATCCGCTTTACTTGAACAGAGCACTACCTCTGGCGCCGAGCGCTATCGCCCCGGAAGGGTATGTCAGCCTGATCCGACCGCAGAAGCGTTTTGTGACGCCGCGAGCCTTGGCTTTGGACGAGTTACCGGCGATCGTCGTGGAATACAAAAGAGCAGCTGAGAACGCGCTAGCTGCCGGTTTCGATGGTGTAGAGCTGCATGGCGCGAACGGGTATCTGCTCGATCAATTCTTGCAGGATTCAAGCAACCACCGGACGGATGCTTACGGCGGGTCAACCGAGAATCGCGCTCGCCTGATGCTGGAAGCGGTGGACGCCGTCATCTCGGTTTGGGGTCCGAACCGAGTCGGCTTACATCTGGCGCCGCGTGGTGACGCCCACGGGATGGGTGATTCTGATCCGGCGGCGACTTTTGGCTACGTTGCCCGCGAAGTCGGAAAGCGCGGAATCGCGTTTATCTGCGCCCGGGAGTCCTTGGCAGAACCGCGGCTCGGTCCTGAACTTAAGAAGGCATTCGGAGGCGTTTATATTGCGAACGAGGGTTTAACCAAGGAGATGGCCGAACGGGTATTGGCAAATGGCGAGGCGGATGCGGCCGCTTTCGGTCGGCTCTTCATTGCGAATCCGGACCTGCCGCGCAGATTCGCCCGTAACCCGGCTTAAATGAGCCGGATATCGCGAGTTTTTACGGCTCAGGCCCTCAGGGTTATGTCGATTATCCTGTTTTGCAGCTAGAAGAAGCGGCGTAAGCAGTTCAGCATTTCGACGACCGTTACACGGCTGATCGAATGGGGTTCTTGAATCGCTTAGACCCGCCGAGGTGGGGACAGGATTAGGATTTAGGAGATCTCCCCAGGCGCCGACGACGGATAGGGATCGGTTTCCAACTGCGCGAGACTTGTCTGCTAGGGATGGATGGACGTGAAGAGATGCCGTCGTCCGCGCATGCACCCAACATTATGGACTCTCGATTCGGATCGCACTTGTCCGCCAAGAGATTAAGAAGTCGATCCCGGAGGGATGCGATGAAAGTAGCCCAGCAATTTATTGCTGGGAATTAGACCAAAGACGGCCCGTCCCGGAGGGACGATCGAAACGTCCAGTTATTGGCCTCCAATGTGACTTTACCAGCCCGCGTGGTCGATCGTCCCTTGCGGGACGGCCACGTTTTCCTAATCCTGACCTAGCAATAAATTGCTGGGCTACTTTCATTGCATCCCTCCGGGATGACTCCTCCCGGCGTGCGTCCTTGTCCTCGTGCTGACGCGCATGGGCACATCGCCGGACCCTGGCATGGCCAGCCGACGTAGCGCAGGGTCCTACTCCCTCCATCCCAACTTTTAGCTCCTAGATTCTGGTTGCCGGACGACTACAGTACGATACCCAATTATGAGGATCGACCGGTTTACCAGCAAAATGCAAGAGGGTCTCCAGGAAGGGCAATCCCTCGCATCTCAAATGCAGCATCAGGAGTTGACGCCGGAACATTTGCTTCTGGTTCTACTTCGGCAGCAGGACGGACTAGCCAGGCCGCTTTTAGAAAAACTAAATGTCCGGACTCCGGATATTGAAAGTCAACTTGAACAGGAATTGGCCCGACGCCCGAAAATATCTGGGGGTAACACGGAACAGTACATCAGCGCGGATCTCCGCAACGCCTTGAACCAGGCAGAGTCGGAGATGACGCGGTTAAAGGATGAATTCCTCAGTGTTGAGCATTTAATCTTGGGGTTGATCGACTCGCCGAAAACCCCGGCGGGCCGGATTTTGAAAGAGGCGGGTATCAATCGGGATGCTGTTATGAAAGCGCTGCAGGGCCTGCGCGGTTCGCAGCGGGTAACCGATCAGAACCCGGAGGGCAAATACCAGACACTCGAGAAGTATGGACGCGATCTGACGGAAGCTGCCCGGAAAGGCAAAATTGATCCGGTAATTGGTCGTGACAACGAAATTCGGCGCGTGATGCAGGTGCTTTCGCGCCGAACTAAAAACAATCCGGTACTGATCGGGGAACCGGGCGTGGGTAAGACCGCCATCGTCGAAGGGTTAGCCCGTCGAATTGTCAGCGGCGACGTGCCTGATTCGTTGAAGCACAAACGAATTATTGCGCTCGACCTCGGCTCGATGATTGCCGGAGCGAAATTTCGGGGCGAATTCGAAGATCGGTTGAAGGCATTCCTCAAGGAGGTAACCGATTCGCAAGGGGAGATCATCCTTTTTATCGACGAGTTGCACACAATTGTCGGAGCAGGAGCGGCGGAGGGGGCGGTGGACGCTTCCAATCTGCTCAAGCCGCAACTGGCGCGAGGCGAGCTGCACACGATCGGAGCAACCACGCTGGATGAATATCGCAAGCACATTGAAAAAGATGCTGCGCTCGAGAGACGTTTTCAGCCCGTGATGGTCAACGAGCCGAGTGTGGAAGATACCATCGCCATTTTGCGGGGCTTGAAGGAGCGTTACGAAGTGCATCACGGTGTCCGAATCCAGGATGCCGCTCTGATCGCCGCCGCAACCCTTAGCCACCGGTATATCTCCGATCGTTACCTACCAGACAAAGCGGTCGATCTCGTAGACGAAGCGGCTTCCCGGCTCAAGATCGAGCTCGACTCGATGCCGACCGAGATCGACCAGATTGAGCGGCAGATCATGCAGTTAGAAATGGAGCGCCAGGCGTTGAAGAAAGAAAAGGACGAGGCGAGCCAAAAACGATTAGCCAGACTGGAGAAAGAGCTTTCGGATCTTAAGGAAACGAGCGCACAGCTCAAAGCCCAATGGCAAAGCGAGAAACAAGTGATTGAGCGTTCTCGCAAACTGCAGGAGCAGATTGAAAACCTGAAACTCGAATTAGATCAGGCTCAGCGCCGCGGTGAGCTCGGGAAGGCTAGTGAGATCCAATATGGTCGTCTGCCAGAACTGATGAAGGAACTGGAATCTCACAACAAACGACTGGCAGAGCTGCAGAAGTCGCAACAGATCTTGAAGGAAGAGGTTACCCCGGAGGATATTGCCGAGGTGGTAGCAAGTTGGACCGGCATTCCGGTAACGCGCCTGCAGGAGAGTCAGCGCGAGAAACTGGTCCATATGGAGGAACGTCTGGCCGAGCGAGTCATCGGACAGAGAGAAGCGATCAAGGCGGTTTCTAATGCAGTGCGTCGCGCGCGGGCCGGCCTGCAAGATGAAAATCGGCCCATCGGTTCATTCATTTTTCTAGGTCCGACTGGAGTGGGAAAGACCGAATTGAGCCGCGCCTTAGCCGAGTTCCTGTTCGACGACGAAAACGCGATGATTCGGGTCGATATGAGCGAATACATGGAGAAGCACACGGTTGCTCGTTTGATCGGTGCGCCTCCGGGTTATGTCGGTTACGAAGAGGGGGGACAACTGAGCGAAGCGGTCCGACGGAAGCCGTACTGCGTCGTTCTGTTTGACGAAATCGAGAAAGCGCATCCCGACGTTTTCAACGTGCTACTACAGGTGCTCGATGATGGGCGGATCACCGATGGCCAGGGCAGAACCGTCGATTTCAAGAATACGGTCATTATCATGACCAGCAACATCGGCAGCCAATTCATCGTGGATTCGAGCGATCGGGAGGAGAGAAATCGCCGAGTGATGGAAGCGTTGCGCAGCCATTTTCGTCCTGAGTTTTTAAATCGAGTCGACGAGATAATCATCTTCGATCGTCTGACCGATAAAGAGCTGACTAAGATCGTCGACATTCAGCTCGCTCGCGTGCTGCGCCGGCTCCAGCAGCAGCATCTCGAATTGAGCCTCAGTGATTCTGCCAAACGACTGCTGGCCGAAGAAGGATATGACCCGGTGTATGGCGCGCGGCCGCTCAAGCGAGTGGTCCAGCGCCGCATACTGGATCCGTTGAGTCTCGGGTTGTTGGAAGGAAAATTCGGACCCGGCGATCGCATTCAAGCCGACGCGGAAAAAGGAGAACTCGTTTTTCACAAGAAGTAATTGGGGAGGGCGCGCGTCCTCGCGCGCCGTCCTAGCTTCGCCTAGCGATGAACCCAGACGATGGAGCCAAGATGTCGGCATGATGGGTTGCACCGCGATGGGTTGGAATCTTGTTTTGTCGTGAGGCTTTCACCCAATCACTCTTCAGGAATAACGCGACGTTCGACCGCATTGACGAGCCGCCGTAAGAAACACGCCAGCGACTAATCCCGCGGGCGGCTCAAACCCGGCGCTACTCACCCAAAGAAGTCGCAACACGGTGAGGCGCCGAGGCCGCCTTCGCAGACTACGGCGTGCCCTTAGCCCCGAGGATATGAGAATACAAACGCGTGGCCGCGACGAAGCTTTGCGGAGTCGGGTTTTCACCCTACCGACGTTGGGCATTATTCGCCCATCGGTTTGTGGAACCCGTATCGAATTGGCTACTTCGTACTCTGGTTCCGAATTTTCTCTTTCCGCGATTCGGACTCTCCCTGCAAACGGCGGAGTTCCGTTGCCAATTGCTTCTGCAGCGGTTCCACTTCGTTGAAGCGTCCAGCCTGAATCTCTTTTTTGATTTGATCGTTTAAGAGCAGCTCTTTCTCGGCGATTTTCGCTTTGTAGGTAGATTCAATCTCCGCGATTTCCGCTCGCTGTTGGTCGGTCAATGGAACGACTGGTGCACCCTTCTGCAGGCGTTCCATCGCGAGTTCGTAAGCCGATTTCATAAGAACTAAGAAACTTCAAAAGAGCGTGAGTCGCAAAGGCAATTTGTAAGTCCTGAAGCCACAGTGATTAGTGATAAGCGATACTAGCAAACTTGGCTTGCTTGGTTTGGGGCAGGAAAAACGAGACAAAGTCCTTGTTGCGGGCTGTTGATCCGTTCCCGGCGTTCTCGGCGATGACGGCGTTCCCGGCGGTATCGCAAGGCTTTGGGGAGAAACCACAAACGGCTCAAGCCGATCCGGCGCCTGCCGGATCAGGCTTTCGCCCTACCAAAGGACGCGAACACCCCTGGCCTTCTCAGCTCGAACGGGAGCTCAACTGAGCTAGGCGAATTCCCTCTTAAGCAACGCTTCAGGCAATTTAGGCCAGGTGGATCGCTGGCACTCCCCCAAGAGATGCTCGTGATCCACTTGATCTCGATAAAGTCGCAACGTTGCTCCCGCGCTCGTGACGAAATAATGTTTGCGCGACGGGGAGGCCAACCGAAGAAGCACGGAGTAATTCGGGCTCGCTTTCCAGACGACGTGATCGAGTCGAAAATCAAAAAGCTGCATAAACTCCACCACTTTAATGGCTTCAGCGTGCCACTCTTTAAATATGCTGAGGCCAAGAAAACTCTCGGCACGCACGGTCCGAATAGTTGCTGAGCTGGGCCGCAACAGATCACGGATTTCTTCGTCAACTTCCATATGAGGCACAACTGAACATTAGAGTAACGGTTATCTCGCGGCCGCGATGAGCTTCTTACTTATTCGACTTTCCCTTTGTTCTTCACAAGTAGCTCGTAATCAAATAATTGGGGTAAGGGAATTCGAACCCCTGGAGGATCTTGAGCCTATAGCGTAACTCCCTGTTTACGAGAGAGATATACCGTCTGTTATCCCTGCACACGTTTAAATGTGGAGACCATGATGGTAGAAAATTGAGTGTCCACTATACGACTAAGACGTTCTTCACCTCCTGGATTGCGACAAAAAAGCTGACTGCGGGCCATAAGACCTACGTTTGATACTCGGGCATCGTAAAAGAGTTCTTGCGCTGGCTCGGCTCAGCCGGTGACAATGTCTTGCCGCACTTGAGTTCAAGTACGATCGCGAAGTTCCGCGATTACCGCTTGTTACCAACTAATTGGAGGTAAGGGGATTCGAACCCCTGGCCTTCTCATTGCGAACGAGACGCTCTACCAACTGAGCTATACCCCCATTTGGGAAAGGGTGGATAGTTACAATCGAAGGAGCTGATTCGCAAGTTGGTTTTCCAGCCTGGGACGCTCCAATCGGGGTCGAGGATCAAGACGAAAGCCCATAGTTTGTGTAAATCTCGTGGCTTCTATCCTTTAGAGGTTTCCGCGGCGAGCTTGTTCGCGCTCGAGGGCCTCGAATAATGCTTTGAAGTTGCCGACACCAAATCCCTGACTGCCGTGACGCCGGATCACTTCGTAAAAGACCGTCGGACGATCCTGGATCGGTTGGCTGAAAATCTGGAGTAAGTAACCTTCGTCGTCGCGGTCCACCAAAATACCCCGCTTCGCCAGTTCGCCAATATCCTCGTCGATCGGACCAACTCTGGCCGGCAACTCTTCGTAATAGGCGGGGGGAATACGCAGAAAATCGACGCCGGACGCGGTCAATGCGTCGACGGTCGCGATTATATCTTTGGTCGCGAGAGCAATGTGCTGCACTCCAGGTCCGCCGTAGTGGATGAGGTATTCTTCGATCTGGCTGCGTCGTTTTCCTTCGGCCGGTTCGTTGATCGGAAATTTGATTCGGCCAGAGCCGTTCTGCATGACCTTGCTCATCAAGGCGGAATAATCAGTACTGATATCGCTGTCTTTGAAATGAGTCAGCTGAGTAAAGCCCATTACGTCACGATAAAATCCGACCCACTCGTTCATTTTTCCGAGCTCGACATTACCGACGATATGATCGATGGCCGCTATCCCGGTGTCGGTAACGGACGGCGGATTTTCAATCTTCTTAAAGCCCGGTAAAATACCGCGGTAGTTGTCCCGTTCGATGAAGCTGTGAACCGTGTCGCCGTAGGTAGCGATCGTTGCGCGAACAAAGCGCCCAAAACCATCTTCAAATTCTTGTGGTTCTTGGATCGCTTTGCCGCCGCGTTTAACCGCTTCGTTAAATGCCGCCCGGGCATCGTGGACGCGTAGGGCGATGTCACGGACGCCATCGCCGTGGGCTGCGATATGACGGGAGATTTCCGGTGCAGAATCTGGAGCTAAACAGGAGGTGAGAAGAAAATGCACCTGGCCGCGTCCGACCAGCCAAGAGGCTCGATCGCGTACACCAGTTTCGAGTCCGGAATAGGCGATGGGAACGAGACCGAGAGCGGTCCGATAGAAATGGGCTGCTTGCCGAGCGTTTGATACATAAAACTCGACGTAATCGATGCCTTGGAATTCGAGAGGGTCAGAACTCATATTGATGGGGGGAGGGTTGCTGGTCCGCGGCCGCGGGATCGAGCCGGGGAAGGCTTCAATTAAAAGATTAAAGATACAGTCCGACCGGCTTCCGAGGCAAACTAAAAGGGGAGGTTAAAACATTGATCATTCATTCCGATAATTGGAATGCTGTTCCGAAATATGAAGAATTCGCGCGTGGCAAACTCCCAGACCGGTAGGGCGAAAACCTCGGCGCGCCGGGAACGTTTCGATTTCTTTTGTGCGGGTCGCGCCGGGTTTGAGCCGCCCCTTGCATCAATCTGTGTTGCGTTTTTTTCCCTCGCGTTCCTCAGTCGGACGGGCACGAACGGCTCAAGCCGGTACGGCTGAGACCGTACCAAGCTTTCGCCCTACCAATCGGGGTTAGAACGGACGCACAGGAGCGCGTCCCTACCGACGATGAGGCGTGGTCAACGCACTGATCGCCCCCCTACCGAACAAGCCCTCCCGAAGCTTTCTTAAGCGTCGTAATGATCTTGAGCGCTTTCATCCGATCCGTTCTCAGCTCGGGAGCGACCGCGACTAACACTAACGGCGCGCGGCGATGCAGTGTATCTTTCCAGCTCACTGGTACTGCCATTCCGACAAGCTCTTCGGTGTATTCGCCGTGTTCGATCATGTGCCCGTCCTGGCGCACTTGCTGAAGGCGCCGCAGCAATTTCGCTCGATCGACGATCGTCCGCGAAGTGTATTTGGGTAGTTTCTTTGGCAAATAACCTGGCCAGCTTTCCACCGGAAGATTTGCCAATAAGGTAAGGCCGGTCGCTCCAAACAGTAATTCACGACGGAAACCAGCCCGCGCAGCTACCCGCAGCGCGCGCTTCGGCTCAGCGACCGCCAAGTAGAGTAACTCTTTTCCTTCGACGGTTGCAGCCAGCACCGTCTCTCCCAATTTTTCCGCCAATGATTCAACCGTGTGATTGAGCTCCTCGCCAAAAGAAAGTCCTTCCCGGGCAATCATGCCCAGCTCGAAGAGCCGCAAGCTGGGCCGGTAACCATCAGCCGAGCCCGACAACAAATCACATTCCGTCGCGACCTTGAGAACCCGGAAGACAGACGTCTTTGGAAGTTTGGAAAGGCGGGTCAAGTCGGCGAGGGAGCGGACCGGATGGTCCAGGTCAAATTGCTCGAGAACTCGGCTGAGTTTCTTAAGCGTGCCGGTTGCATCTGATTCCCGTTTTTTCGGCATAAGGCTCGGTCCGACAGGCCGCCTCGCTATCGCCTGTGCGCGTCAAAATGAGGCTTAGAACCATGCGCAGAAGACTTTCCCAGCTTGTCCGCCGGAGGCCGCCCCATAGCAAAGCGACGGCGTGGCGAAGGAGGAAGGGACTCAATGAAAGTAGCCCAGTACGAAGTGCTGGGAAATAATGCAAAAAGAGACGTCCGTCCCGGAGGGACGATCGAAGTGTTTTGGCTCCTGATCTTCTCGTATGCGGCTTCACCAGCGTAAGCAACCCTCGATCGTCCCATCCGGGACGGGTCGCTTTTTTGACGCCACCCAGCACTTCGTACTGGGCTACTTTCATCGGGTCCTTCAGGGACCAATGCTCTTGGCCCCCTGTCCGTTCTGTACGACCGATGGATATTTCGCCCCCTTTTCGCCAGGCACATTCGCAGGCTAGACGTTTGCCGGTTGGGGAGTTTCGATCGGGTAGTACCAGGAGGTTGAGTAGGCTTCGACCGCTCCCTTGAGCCCGTCAGGAGTGATGAACAACGGTTCAACAGTATCAAGAGCGACCGCGTATTCATTCGTCTGTTTGGTCAAGCCTTTGCGATCCCGCTCCCAGGCTTGGGGGTGTGGACCGTGATCGATACCCATCGGATGCAGCGTAAGCATTCCGGGCTCAATTCCGCCGCGGGAGAAGAAAGTTCCGTCGTGATAGAAGATCACTTCATCGCAATCGATGTTCCGGTGATAATAGGGTAGGCGCAAAACCTCATCGTCTCCAAGGAATCGCGGAGCAAATGTCCCTACGAAGACTTCGTCACTGGAGAAAGTTGCGCCCGCCGTGGGCGGAACATGATAACGCATGCTGGCTACCGGACGGAAATCGCGAACGTTAAGTTTACTTGGGAGAACGGTTCCCTTGTAGCCAACGACGTTTTCGATCGGATTGAAGTCAAAGAAAAGCCGAGTACGAAAACCGGTGCGCTTGATTTGCAGTTCAAACTCTTTGCCCTCTAGATCCGATCGTTTTTGATCGAAATCAGGATACTGGATCACGCCAGGATCAAAGAGGGCGTGCATCCCAAGAATTCCGCGATCAGGAATACCGTATGGAGTGCGGGATTCCGCGACGAAGGCCAACGTGTCATCGGAGTGCGGCACTAGGCGATAGACGCATCCCTTTGGAATAACGATATAATCGCCTGGCCGGTAAGGTAGGAGCCCGAACTCGGTCTCGAAAACGCCTTCGCCGCGATGAAAGAAGTAGAGTTCATCGCCATCAACAGTCTTGTAGAGATAAGGCATCGGCTGGCGCCGGCGGGACAGAAAGATGGACATCGATTTTTTGGCACATGCAGCCATCGATTGCATTAACAACATTGGAGTACCGCGTGCGTCCAAGCTGTCTTCGGTCTCCAACTTCCGGCAATCCAACGCCATAGGTTTGAGAGGCCCCTCGATTCGCTTCCAAGCAGACGGCATCTCCCGCGTGTAGAGATGCGTCGCTTCGCCGAAAAATCCCTGGCGACCGTACTCCATCTCGTAGGTCCCCTCCGGGACTCGCACGTGGGCTTGGTTTGGGTAAACACCATTTTTCAGGGGGAACCTTTGCATAGATAATTCCGGTTGATTTGGACTATTCCAACTAATAGCACACGATTCCGCCTGACGGAACAAAAGAACGGAGCGGATTTATGGTACCAGCGGCCGTCCGGGCCCGATCTTAGGCCCTTTCAGGGCAGATCGTTTTATTGGAAGTTATCCCGGGTTAAAACCAGGGAGGGATCGCGTCCTCGCGATCCGCGGCGCACGAGGACGTGCGCCCTCCCCGCCGAGAATTCCGTTTGGGTACACCGGGTTTGAATCGCGTGTTATCGAAGCAAAACAGATCATGCTAATACTTGGTCGCACCAGACCGTTATGACGGCGCTCATAATAGCCCCAACTAATCTTGGCCTGAGACCAACACCCGCCGGTGGAGAGCCCGGATGTTGGGCGGCACCCGCTGTTCTTGAATCGGCCGGCTTCGCTCAGCAGCTCCAAATCGCCAAACGTATAGCACTCGCGCGCCCAAAGTATTCGTTCCAAGCGGAGCCAGGCACACGGATACGGAACGGAGGTGCTATACGTCGATTCAATGAAGGACTCGCCGAGCGGGTTGCCAGTACGCTCCAGGCGGGCGATCGGGCTTTGGTTCTCGGCGGCGACTGCAGCTTGTTGCTAGGCTGCCTCGCCGGGGTGCGCACCTTAGGTTGCTGTGGGCTCGTCCATGTCGACGGACACAGCGATTTTTATCATCCGGGAAACTACGACGCGAATTCCAGACTCGGGTCTGCTGCGGGAATGGATTTAGCGTTAGCCACCGGGCGGGGCGAGACGCTATTGACAGTGTACCAAGGACTGGATGGTCCGCTCGTGAACGACGAACTAGTGGTCCAAATCGGCGAGCGCGAGAACCGTGACGCAAATTACGCGTTCCCTGACATTTTGAGCACAAACATCGCGCAACACGACATCTTCAGAACGCTTGACGTCGGTATTGAGGCGGTAGCGCAAGAGACGGTTGCGACGCTAAGCGCCGATCGGATCGATCGCCTATGGTTGCACGTAGACCTGGATGTCCTCGACCAGCTGATTATGCCGGCGGTGGACTCCCCGGGTGAGCCTGGACTCAAATTCGACGAGTTGGCGCGGCTCATTGATTCGATTGCAGGATCGGGTCGATTGGTCGGAGTGGATGTAACGATCTATGATCCGGAGCTTGACCCGGACCGAGTTTTCGGGCCGAAGATTGTCGAATGTTTGGTAGAGGGGCTGCGCGCCTGGGTCTAGTGCCCCTAGAGCACCCGCAACTCGCAGCGCGTGTGTTTTTCAGAGGGGCACCACCGCGTGACGCCATATGAAGAGCCAAGTGCTGTGGGCGCACATCAAGAGATTTGTCCCGGATGGACATCGTGAAAGTAGCCCAGCAATTTATTGCTGGGTAGATGGCATAGAGGGGCCGTCCCGTGAGGGACGTTAGAAACGTTGAGGTAATGGCGTCCGATGCGAACTTCACGAGCCCAGATGGAATCGATCGTCCCTATCGGGACGGACGCGTCTTAAACACTATCCCAGCACTGAAGTGCTGGGCTACTTTCACTGCGTCCCTTCCGGGACGGGACCCTCTTTACTTCTATTCCCAGTCCCACGGCTGCGTGCCGCTGTGTGGCTCTCTGCCCCTATTACGGTCTCACACTGTGATGCCTTATTGAGGGCAACCGCATTAATCGACTAATCCCGGGTTAACCCTCCAGGCTGACGCAGACGGGCGGACTACCGACCGTCACCAAACCCTAAATATACGTCAACGCTTCTGCTAGATCCGACCTGAGATCCTCGACGTCTTCCACGCCGACAGAGAGCCGAATGAGAGTGTCATCAATCCCGAGTTGAGTCCGCTGCTCCGCTGGGATTGAGCCGTGGGTCATCAAGGCCGGATGTTCGATGAGGCTTTCAACGCCGCCGAGACTTTCGGCTAGCGCGAAAAGGTGGGTATTTTCCAGGAACCGGCGGGCGCCCTCTAGATCAGAGTCCAAATAGATCGTGATCATGCCGCCAAAGCCTTTCATCTGCCGTCGAGCTAATTCGTGCTGAGGGTGCGAGGCTAGCCCAGGATAGCGCACTTGTCTCACTTTGGGTTGTTTCTCCAACCAAGCCGCGAGCTCGGCCGCGTTCGCGCAGTGTCGTTCCATGCGGAGGGCCAAGGTTTTCAAGCCGCGCAAAGCAAGGAAGCTATCAAAAGGTCCGGCCACAGCTCCCACCGCGTTTTGGAGAAAGGCCAAGCGGTCGCTCAAAGCTGCTCTTCCTGGTGCCACTACGACGATGCCGCCTACCATATCGGAATGGCCATTCAGATATTTTGTGGCGGAATGGACAACGATATCGACACCAAGGTCGATCGGCCGCTGGATCCATGGGCTGGCGAACGTATTGTCGGCTACGGTCACCAAGTTGTTTTCGCGAGAAAATCGAGCAACCGCTTCAAGATCGATCAACTTCAACAGCGGATTACTCGGCGTCTCGACCCAGGTCATTTTGGTGTTTTTGCGAATCGCTTTCTTCAGCGCCGCCGGATCAGTCATATCGATGAAACTGAATTCGAGGTTAGCCGATTTGGAACGAACTCGCTCGAATAGGCGGAAAGTGCCCCCGTACAGATCATCGCTCGCGATTATGTGTGACCCGGCCTCCAAAGTTTCAAGCACGGTGGCCATCCCAGCGAGTCCCGAAGCAAATGCAAAACCACGTTCGCCATTTTCCAGATCGGCCAGGCAACGCTCGTACGCCAGGCGGGTGGGATTGATGCTACGCGCATAATCGTAGCCCTTGTGTTTGCCTGGGCTCTCCTGAACGTAAGTGGACGTCTGATAAATTGGAGTCATGATCGCCCCGGTCGACGGATCTGGCTCTTGGCCAGCATGAATGACTCGAGTAGCGAATGCCTTTTTCTGAGGGTTTTTCATGAGATGCGACGTCGGAGATAGTTGAGAAGATCGATGCGGGTGATCAGACCGACGAATTGACCGTCCTTAACCACGATAGCGACTTTTCCGTTATCGAGAATGTTGCGGACGTCATCAAGAGAATCGGACGGTTCCAACGTTTCCACGCGATTGGTCATCGCGGTTCGGACCTCATCGCGAAAAGTGCCACCACCGTTCTGAACTCGGGTCAGAAGATCAGATTCATCCAGGATACCGATTAATTGATCGCCTGCGAGCACCGGTACCTGGGATATATCGGCGATCCGCATGCGGTTGAACGCGGTAAGGAGCGTATCGGTCGGCCCAACGCTCACTACAGTGCCGTCTTGGTACCGCCGGGAAACCGCGTCTCGAAGATCGCCAAAAGTTTCTCTTTGCAGAAAACCTTGATCGGTCATCCAGATGTCGTTGAACATCTTGGAGAGGTATTTACTACCGCTGTCGCAAGCAAAAGTGACCACCCGTTTTGGCGAGGACTGTTCTCGGCAGTAGGCAAGTGCCGCAGCGAACAGCGTACCGGATGACGAGCCGACGAAGACACCTTCTTTTTTAAGAAGTTCCCGAGCGGCATGAAAGCTCTCTTGATCCGAGATGCTGTACGCTGTGCGGACCCGGGAAAGGTCGGCAATCGGCGGAATGAAATCTTCGCCGATTCCTTCGACTAACCAGGAACCCGGCTTATTCATAGTGCCCTTTGTGACATAGTCCGCCAAGACCGATCCGACAGGATCGGCCAATATGATTTCGCAATCAGGGGCTACTCTCGCGAAAAAACGACTGAGGCCGGTCAGCGTACCGCTGGATCCCACACCGACGACTACCGCGTCCACGCGCCGTTCCATCTGTTCCCAGATTTCAGGTCCAGTGGTTTCCTCATGAGCCAATGGGTTAGTCTCATTAGCAAATTGGTTTACATAGAAAGAGTCGGGTGTCTCCTTGGCAATCTGCGCTGCCAGATCCTGGTAATATTCCGGATGCCCTTTTGCGACATCGGATCGGGTGATCACTGTCTTGGCTCCGAGCGCTCGCAAATGAAGGATCTTTTCCTGGGACATTTTATCCGGGATAACCAGGATCAGGTGGTAGCCTTTGGCGGCCGCAACCAGCGCCAACCCGAGGCCAGTATTGCCGGCGGTAGCCTCAATGATTGTGCCGCCCGGTTTCAGATCGCCGTGGCGTTCCGCAGCTTCCACCATGGCCAATGCCATTCGGTCTTTGATCGAACCGGTGGGATTTTGAGTCTCCAGCTTCAGAAACAAGTGGCAAACCCCAACATCAAAACGGGTCACTTCGATCAGCGGTGTTTTTCCGATCAATGAGAGGATCGCCGGATTCTCGATTTGCGGAGCGAATGAAGGCGGGGCGGAGGCCATGACATTGAATCTCCCGTGGCCCGTTCCTCCGAGTCAAGTCGATACGCAGGAATTCCGGCGAAAATGAGGTAGGGCGAAAGCCTGGGGCGGTATCAGCCGCACCGGCTTGAGCCGTTTGTGTCTGATCGCGGGCTTCAGAACCACCAGCGCTCGGCCTTCACCAATTCTCCACGATAGGGCCAGTCCCGGATGCGCCTCACAAGCCCCGCGCGGACCGGGTTTTCGTCCATATAGATTCGCTTTTCGATTGCGCCTTCGAAACAACGGAGGCGATGATGGAACGATCCTGGCTGCCACCGAAATTCAGGGTTCTTCAAGACTCGAGCGACACCGCGTTTCCAGCACGTGATCCAATCATCGAAGGCTATTGGCTCTGCACCCGGTTCGGTGAAGAAATGTACATGGTCTGGCATGATGACGTAAGCGCTTACGATCCAACGACTGTGGCGGAGCCACGCGGCACGAAGGACACTGTGCACGCGTGGGGTGGCTAGCCATGGTTTCCGCTTCCTCGTGCACGTTGTTGCGAATACCAAAGTGGGAAGAGTTTCGTCTTCGAGAACTCCTCGGGCGGGGTGACGCCGTTGAGTATATAACATATTTATAAGATGTAGCTCAGTGTGTCGGGAAATCAAGTCCATCCGGGCAGGGTCGATCCCTGGGCTGCGGCTCAAACCCGGCGCGCGTGACGCAAGGTATCTCAGTGTTTTCCGGCAGCGCGCCGAGGTTTTCGCCCCACCGGTAGGGTTAACCCGCGCTTCCTAACCCAGCAAAGCACTCCAGGTATTTTGTTCCGGATCCGGTGTTGAAAAGGACGACCGATTCATCGGGCCGGATTTGGCCAGTTGCTTGTAGCCGTTTCAGTGCTGCATAGCAGGCTCCGCCTTCCGGAGCGACGAAAACGCCCTCCGAGCTACCGATCTCCTGAACCGCAGCGAGCATCTCTTGGTCGCTCACAGCAACGGCGGTGCCACCAGACGCACGGACAGCATCCAATATTAGAAAATCACCGATAGCTTTCGGCACCCGGAGCCCGGATGCTTTGGTGGTAGCATTACGATGTTCTTCGGCGAACCGCTGATTTCCGGTAAATGCGGAAACAATCGGTTGGCAGCCGGTTGCCTGGACCGCCACCATACGCGGCCGGCGAGAAGTGATCCAACCCATTGCTGTCATCTCTGCGAAGGCTTTCCACATACCGATCAAGCCGGTCCCGCCTCCGGTTGGATAAATGATCACATCCGGTAGCGTCCAATCGAGCTGTTCGGCGATTTCGTATCCGAGCGTTTTCTTGCCCTCGACTCGATACGGTTCCTTCAGCGTTGAGAGATCGAACCACCCCTCTTTTTCTTTGCGCAGCGCGATCTCTTTTCCGCAATCGGTGATTAGTCCGTCTATCAACGTGACGTGAGCACCCAGAGCAATAGACTCGATGACGTTGGCCTTCGGTGTATCCCTGGGCATGAAGAGATATGCCGGTAAACCCGCTCGAGCAGCGTATGCGGCCAGGGCCCCGGCGGCATTTCCGGCCGATGGGACGGCCAGTTTCTTGGCTCCAAGATATTTGGCCATGGCGACTGCCACAGCCATACCGCGCGCTTTGAAGCTGCCCGTCGGATTTTGCGATTCGTCCTTGATCCAGAGCCGGTTGAGACCGCAGTGCGCGGCAAGACGCGGAGCGTAGAGTAGCGGCGTCCAACCTTCTCCCAGAGTTAACGCTTCCTGGTCGGGCGGCAGTGGTAGCATCTCTCGGTAGCGCCAGAGAGAACGGGGTCGCCCTGGAAGTGACGCTTTGAAGCCTTCGGCTTCGACCCGTCCAATTTGGTACCGGGCCAGGAGTGGGCGGCCGCATTCCGTACAGACATTTTGTAGCTGCTGCCACGGAAGAATCCTTCCGCAGAGGCCGCACTGGAGATGGTGGAACATCAGCAGGAGTGGAGTGGATTCGGGAGGGCGTATCGGTCCCGACTCGCACACTTGTCTCGCCGAAGCGTCCGACGAAGCCGCTTCCCGATGTTCGAGCCACGGTTGACTATTGGCGAAGTCGGAAGGCTTTGCGAAGGCGGAAGGCCATGTCGCGGCCACATTTCGAGGTATGCACAGCCTAAGAACGAGGGCGCGCTGAAGCTGGCGAAAGTGGCCGCGACCGCCGAACCGAGAGTATGATCGAACCCTGTTAGGCCGGAAAAGAGAATCCGAAATCTGGAAACCATTGAAGTGATAAGTATTGCGGGCTCAATACTGACCGGAGTGACCATACGTCGTCAATGATTTGGCGTTAGCCCGATAGGAGTCGTCCCGGAGGGACCCAATGAAAGTAGCCAAGTACGAAGTGCTGGGGATAATGCAAAAAAGAGACGTCCGTCCCGTCAGGGACGATAGAAGCGTTTTGGTTCCTGGTCCTCTCGTATGCGGCTTCACCAGCGTAAAGAGATCGATCGTCCCCTCCGGGACGGGTCATTTTTTTTGCATTATCCCCAGCACTTCGTACTGGGCTACTTTCACTGGGTCCCTCCGGGACAAAGGATTAGACATCGGCCTTGTTGACGCACGTGCGCGGCCGCGGGGTGGGCTACTTTCATTGGGTCCCTCCGGGACAACAGCCTTGGACCTCCGTCTCTCGGCCCTCGCCGAACTCAGCCTCGAGAAGCACTACCGGTCGTCGGGCGCCAAGCACTTATGATGACGACGCCGCTCACAAAAGCGTAAATGCTGCTCTGCTGATTTTAGCGGAGCCATCACGCTTTCTGCCGTCACAGGACGAGTTCATCCCGTAAGAGCCCTTTAGACGGAGGTCGAGGTAAGACCTGCAAAACCAGCCGTCGAAACCTCAAAAATTAACAATGACCAAAATTATGAAGAAACAGATATTTGCTGTACTCGTTTTAATTGTAGCGTTAGCCGCCATACCGGCGAAGGCCGATCTTATTGTTCTTCCGGGGGACAGTGATTCGATGGATTTCGTATTGGAGAACGCGACCAACGAACCGCTTACGGGATTTTACGTTGCGCCTAATGGGGAGATATCGAATGACAATTGCCTAACTAGCGCGCTGCTCACCGGGCATAGCACAACATTGCGATTCTCTCGGAACTCCAGTGCCGGCTCCTACGATCTCAACTTTGTTTATCGAGACGGCCCGAACACCTCCATGAGCAATTTTGATTTGTCTGCGATCATGAAGATCAGGATTTCTATGGGCAATGGCGGTTCGCACATCACGCAAATACAGTACCGTAACGGCAAAATAGAGCAGTATTAGGCCTCCGGTCCGTCGCGTCCGCGCGCGTTTGCTGAAATGAAGCCGCTCTATATGCGAGGATTCGTTCTGTTAGTAGTTCTTGCGTCCAGCGACCCAGCGCCGAAAAAAGCTGCTTGATTTGATGGCATCGGTCACCAAGCGCTTAGGATGACGGCCGCGCTCACAAAAGCATAAACGCTGCTCCGGCGATGAGGGTAGGCACTAGAGCACCAAGAAGTAGACCGAGAGGCGAGATGCCGCCCTCACCGAAACGGGAGGACAAGATCGATACACCTGCGGGATTGGGAGCGTTTGCGATCACTGTTAGCCCGCCTCCAGTGATAGCACCCGCCATCACCGCGTATTTTAGAGAATCGGAAAAATTCGGCACCAACGAAGCCAGATAGGTGATAGCTGCGTTATCGTTGAACGCTGTTAAGATCGTCGCTCCGATCATCATCGGCCATTCAGTCAACTGCTGAAGTACGGGCACGATCCACCATTCCTGGCATCCGCCGTGGATAACAAGTGAGCCAAGGAAAAAGCCAACCAAAAGCGCTTGGCGGAGCGCGATCTGGTGTTGGCTCCTTCGGGTGGCGGTGACAAACGCCAGGAAAAAAAGAAAGCCGAAGATGGTGAGCACCGGGTAATGCGCATTCACGACGGTCCAAGCCAAAAAAAGCAGATGGATGAGAGTGATCGACCATGGAACCCCTCGACGTTCTTGAGTTGATTCCGCTTTGGCCGGCTCGGGAGCGAGTTTCCCGAGTTCCTTTCGGAATAGCAGCAAGAACAGAAGGTTGGAGACTAGAATAGCAACGACTGCTTTCCAGCCAAAGTTTTGTAGCATGAAAAGAAAGTCCCAATTCCAATGGCTTGCGACCATCACGACTGGCGGGGCCGCAAAATGAGTAAGAGTTCCGCCAACCGAAATATTCACGAAAAGGAGACCCAGCGTCGCGTATTTCAGGTGCTTGCTCGGGTGCAGGTTGTAGAAGCGATGGCGGAGTAAGAGTGCACTGATGGTCATTGCCGCCGGCTCCGTGATGAAAGAGCCAAGGACCGGACCGATCGTTAGGATGGACAACCACCAAAACATCGGGCGGCCCCGGCCGAGAGCTGCGATCCGAGCGATCGTGTTCTCTGCCATTCGGAGGATCGGCAACGAGCTGGCCATCGACATGATGACAACCACAAATATCGCTTCGGCTACGTTCACGTGGCCTACGTAGCTGACCATCGCCCCCCACCCGTGAAAAAAGATGATGGCCATCATTAAAGGAACGAGCCAAATGCCGAAGACGGCTTCGATTTCGCCCATGAAATGGAAAAATTGGGCGCGAAAGATCAGACGATCCCACTCGTCATCCAGGTTGCGGCGTTCAGTCGGATCCGATTCCTCGATGGCCCGCGCTTTAACATCGTAACCATGGGCGATTTTTTGAAACCGGGAAGCCAGAAAGGTATGCACGATCGCGCAGAAAAAGATGATCGTAGCCGCGGCATTAAATGGTTCTTGCTGAATCCGAGCGAGAAGCTTGCCGGAAAGGGATGAAATCGAGTCGTCGTTATAGCTGTCGCTGGAGAGTGGAAATTTTTGGTTATTTGCTGGCTGGGCGGCTCGCGCTGGCGCAGCGCCGAACAGCAGACACGGCAGGATCAAGAAAAGAAGACACCAGTTCTTCATGGGGGAGGAATTGGGCGTATCGGCGTGCCGGCGTTTCGGAGTATCGGCGTGTTGTTGCATGTTCTGGGGGTTCTGCGGCAATCCGTGTGCGTTCGCGTCTATTCGTGGTTTGAGAACGATCGACTCCCTTAGCGGGGCATGGCTAGGCATTACCCGTCACGCCCTTACGCTGGTCCTGGCCCTCTCATCTCCCGTCTCCAAACCCATCACAAATCTTTCGTCTTGAGTTGGGCTAAGCACCGTTCGAGGGCATTGAGCGCGTTCTCGGCATCCGGACCTTCGGCGGTGACCAACAGTTCAGCGCCGGTGCGAATGTCAGCCGTCATGATATCCATGATGCTTGTCGCCGAACAGCTTCGTCCGTTCGCTTCCAAGGTGATAGAGCTCTTAAAACGCATTGCGCATCGGACGATCTCGCTAGTCGGGCGGGCATGGAGACCGGTCGCGTTGGTGACCTGCATTTTGCGGGTCAATTTCTTCGTGGAATTGGACGCTTGGGTCATGAGGGGGGTGAAGCGGACCATTCAGATAGTGTGGGAAGGCGCTTGGGTGAATTCATCCTCACTGATTTCCTCGATCTTCAGAACGTGGGGATTCTCGCAACAAAGCTCCAGGAAACGGTCTCGATCGGCATCTCCCTTTAATTCCACCAGAATGAGCTGCGCGCTCGCATTCCTTTTGCGGGCCCAACCAGAAACCCAAGGTAGATACACAACAGGTGGGAAGACATGAAATTGATAGAATGCGGCCTCTTCATTCTGGAATGTGATTCGAAAGCAAAATCGATACATCGAGCGGTAATAAAACCGCCGAGCCCGGAGACGCAAAGGGGAAAAGCCCTCGGGGGGAGGATTAGTGATTGGTGACCGGTGAATGGTGATTGGGTGATTAGTGAATGATGATTGGTAAATCAGTGAGGGTTAATCGGGAATCCGCGATCGCCCGCCGGGGCAGAGCGCCGAAGGCGCGATTCAAGATAGCCTAGAGGGTGAAGCCCTAGGAATAGAAACAATAAACGGGATCAGCGCTGAAAGCGCGTGACAATGTGAGATTAGGGAAACGTTGAGACGGACCTTCAGCGCGTAACCGCTTGGGGACCGATTTCCTAGGGCTGCACCCTAGGGGCTATCTTGAATCGCGCCTTTGGCGCTTTGCCCCGACGGGCGACCGCCGACCACCAATCACCCTCCGACCCCTCCCATGCGCGTTTCACGCTACCGGTGTTTTCGCCGTCGTTTGGCCGCCTTTGCCAGCCGAATTTTTGGTCGCCAGGTGTCTCGTTGATCTAGTTCTTGCAGAACCAAGCTCGCGGCGCCACGGGCCCAGACAACATCACCCCAGTGATGGATCATTAAATCAAAATCGTGCCGAAGCGGATCAATCAGGCGGTCGTCAATGGTTGCGCGCATCGACTTCTCAAACAGGTGAGCGCAACTCACAGCGCCTTCACAGATAACGACCCGTTCCGGGTTAATGAGATTGACGAAGTTAGCGATGCCCAGCCCGAGATAATTGCCCATTTGTTCAAAGATCCGGCGATAACGACGATTTCCCGCTTCCGCCTCTTGCACGACTTGCCGCAGGAGCGAAATGCGCGCTTGGTAATCCAAAGGTTGGGCTGGTAGCTGAAACCCGGCGCTTTGGGCTTCACGTAAAATAGCAAATCCGGCCGTGTGTGTTTCCATGCAGCCGTGTTGGCCGCACTGGCAAATCGGCCCGTCGAACACCAATTTGGTGTGTCCAAATTCTGCACCAATTCCGCGAGCGCCCCGGAATAGTCTCCCATTTAAAATCAAGCCGCTTCCGGTTCCGTGCTCAATCGTGATGACAATGACGTGCTGCAGACCCTTTGCCAGCCCAAACCAATGTTCGGCCAAAGTCACCAAATTCGCGTCGTTTTCGATAAAGACCGGCGCGTCGAAACGGCTCCGAAGCAATTTGCCGAACTCCACGTCGCGTCCCCTGAATACCGGGCTCCAAAACACTTTCCCTGATTCTGCTTCCACAAAACCAGGTATCCCGACTCCGATTCCACTTACTTCGGTCAACGTTTTTTTTGCCTGCTTTAGGCAGGCGCGGACAGCCTTAGCCACAAAAGCCGCCAGCTGAACTGGCGACAGATCAAGCGGTTCGCATGCGATATTCTCCGAAGCGAGCACGTCGCCGGTAAAATCGGTCAAAGAAACAACAATCTGATGGGTGGCGATTTTGACGCCGGCCACGTGCATATAGTTCGGATGCAGTTTGAGAGCCACGAGCGGACGTCCGCGTCCACGGGTTGCGACAGGCATCGAGTCCTCTTCGATCAGAGCGCCTTCTTCGATCAAATGACTGACGATACTGGATATCGTGGCTTGGCTCAGTCCTGTGACTTGGGCCAGCTCTGATCGCGAAATTTGATTATCGTGAAGCCGAATGGCGTGTAAAACATCAAACCGATTAATGTTCCGAATGATGGCGGGACCTCGAGAAGCCATGGGTGAGATCAAAATGGGGGGTGTTAGACCTTTGTACGTGAGTATACACCGGAAGCGCAAGAGGCGAATCGAGGGATCAGTCGCTCATTCGACGAAAAAGCCCCGTAGCCTGATGCTGGAGTAGCCTGACGCTCCAGCCTCAGGGAGCTTGTTAGTGACTAACGCCGACAACGCCGGGAACGCCGGGAACGCCGGGAACGGCCGGGAACGCATTGGTTGGTGATTAGTGAGAGGGCGGTGGGAGCTTTGTCGAGGGTTTACCGACAGGGGACCTCTCACCAATCACCTCTCACGCGCTGGGTTCCTGAGCCGGGAGGATCAGGCTACGCTGTCAGGCCTCAATCGCTTGCAGGATTAGTTCTAATGCTGCGGCGGCTTGCACGGTTCTGGCAACCTCGACCGGCCCGCCCGCTTCGGGATGAAACCGGGTATGCCCCGTCGCTTCGATCTTGACGACCCCGGTTTCGAACTCGAACAGCTCCCGATGGAGGATCGCCAAAGCGGTTAACGGATCATGAAGATGACAACGCTGTCGCTCTAGCCTTTCCCACCAAAGCCGGGTTTGCTGCTCCAACAATGTACCAAGTCCGTTCGGCAAACCGGATAGACGAAGTAGTTTCGGCTCTGTTATTTCGACTTGTAGCGTCACATCGAGTCCTACCGCTGTAATCGGAATGCCGGAGTCGAAGACGATACCGGCCGCCTCCGGGTCTACCTGAATATTATGCTCCAGGTAGGGCAACCAGAACGCTCCGCCCATCAGATAAATGCGTTCAACGTCGCGGACAAACGCCGGACTGTTCTGGACTGCTAAGGCGAGATTAGTGAGAGGCGCGATCGCGAGTATTTCTAACCGCTTCTCGGCCGCAGCCTTTACCAGAAAGTCCGGAGCGCTAGTTTCGGTATTAACGGACAATGTGTCGAGGTCCGGGAACCCTTTGGTGTCGGGTTCGTTCCAAGATGTCGCCCGCGAGACCAGCGGTGAGGTTTCACCAGGTATGACCGGGATCGATTCGCGCCCGAGAAGTTGACAGACGTACCGGGCTATCTTCGCGCGAACCGAGGAGTTTCCATGCACGGTTGTGATCCCTCTGAGTTCGATCTCTGCACTCTTCGCGAGCATTACCAGGGTATACAAATCGTCGACGTCGTATCCAATATCGGTGTCGAGCAACAGTGGGCGCACGGAAGCGATCAGTAGCTCTAAATTGAAACGATGGGTAGGAGAATTCGAATCCGGGAAAGGGACAGCGCTCGCGCGATAGCCGATCGCCGATAGCCAATGTGCTATTTGCTATCGGTCAGTTCTGCTCGCTTTGAGATTGCAGTAGCCGCAGAAACTGGGATTTGATTGCGGCCACAATGCGAATTCCTCCGCTGCTCCGCATCTCGATCTGGTTGCTCCCGCTCATTGTCTTAACCCAAATTAGCCAGGGACAGTCTATTCAGCTCACCGATTCGCAGGCCCAGAGCGTCGGAAGGCGGCTGTGGCAAAATGAATCAGGGGGAAGCGTCGCCGGTCTTACTGCCTGGAATACCGGCGAAGATTTCGCTTCACTCGGAATCGCCCACTTTATTTGGTACCCCGAGAAAAGACGTGGACCATTTGAAGAGAGCTTTCCTCCGTTACTGGCTTTTCTGCGATCATCCGGTGCGTCGGTGCCAAACTGGTTAGCCGATGCCAAGGCATGTCCGTGGTCAACGCGCGCTGAATTTTTGGCTGCGACAAATAGCCCGAAAATGGAGGAGTTACGCAGCCTTCTCGCTAGAACGGTTGGATTGCAGGCCCGGTTTGCAGCCAATCGTCTGGAACAAGCGCTACCGAAGATGCTCGCGGCTGCCCCGGCAGAGAAACACGCGTCGATCCAGCACAATTTCGCCAGAGTAGCGGCGCTTTCCAACGGAGCGTACGCGCTCGTGGACTACGTCAATTTCAAGGGAGAGGGAACGTTAGTGACCGAACGTTACAACGGAGAAGGTTGGGGGTTGCTGCAGGTATTGGAGACGATGGGGGACGGTCCGGCGCTCCAGGAGTTTAGTCGAGCCGCAGATAAAGTCTTGACCCGGCGCGTTCAAAACGCGCCACCGGCGCGCGGGGAGCAGCGGTGGTTAGCAGGTTGGCGGAACCGGGTCCGGAGCTATGCGGAGTGACTGAATCGAGGAGCCAGGAGGGATCGCGTCCTCGCGATCCGCGGCGCACGAGGACGTGCGCCCTCCCCGTCCAGGGCGAAGATCAACGCTGCGATCGGCAACCGATCACTGCTTCCCGATCACCGGTCCTATTTCCGGTGACTCGCGCTATCCAACGAATAGCGATCCCAATTGGCGGTCGCTAATAGGACGGTGAAGAAAGCGACGTAAATCATTTGCTCGCTCGCAACCGTCCAATTCTGAATCTGCGTTGCACCGAATGTCAGCAGACACATAAAAAGCGTCCCACCGATTAAGCTCGGGCGAAGGTACCATCCCGCGATGAGAACGATGCCAAAGATCAGTTCGAGTGGGGGAATAACGTCGCCTACCAGGGTTATCAACGGACCTGGTATCCAGGTTTTTTCGAACATCTTTTCCATACCGGCGGCAAAGGCTGGGATGTTGCCGATGCGGGTAATGCCGTGACCGAGCAAATTGATGCCGAGCGCAATCCTGGCCAAAGCATGCGCAAGGGAGAGGTCGCTATGTGAAAGATTTGGGTCGGGTCGTTCCATGGCGCGTGATCATACGACAATCGCCGGGGCGTTGTCGTGCGCGAATTGCGGGGATTGCGGGCTCGGCTAAGCCTCGCCCGATGACAAATGACAAATGACAGATGACAAATGACAAATGCGTGTGCGATCCAGCGCGACGTAGCCTCGGGTGTAGTGGGGCGAGAAGCCCTACCGGTCGTGGGTTGCACCCTCGCATCTGTCATCTGTCATTTGTCATCTGTCATTCACCCGGAGGTTGACGTGCGATTCGCGGTGCGTTAGCAATCCGCTCCTCGAATGGACTTCCGCATTCCGACCTCATTTGGCGAAGCCATCGCACTCGATCATGTTCCGGAAGCGGATCAGTCTGTTTTTGTCTCGAGCTTTGAGCGCTGCGTTGCGGATCATCGATATTACGAAATTACGAAAGCGGCGCTGGGGGAGCAGTTCGAACACCGGTACTTGATTCTCAAAGACAAACAGGAGCGTACGCGCGCGGTGCAACCCTTTATCATAGTCCGTCAGGATTTGGTTATGGGTACCCCGGCGTCCGTGAGAGGCCCAATCGATTCTCTCCGAACACGGTTTCCGAACTTTTTAAAACTACCCATGCTGATGATAGGCTGTTCGGCGGGCGAAGGTGCTATTGCGTTGGATGCCGTATCCGGGGATATCGACTGGACCATTGACGCCTTGGGAGAAGCGCTCCCGCTTCTAGCCAAGCGGCTCAAGGCGGTCATGGTATTGTTCAAAGATTTCCCGAAATCCTATCGAGCAAAACTCGACCGGCTCTTGGGCTCGGGATTTACCCGAATACCGAGTATGCCGGCGACCGGTCTGAAACTCGATTTCCGCAACTTCGACGAGTACCTGGCAACTAGGCTAAGTCACGCCATGCGGAAGAATTTACGGCGCAAATTCCGTAAGTCCGAAACCGGGCCGCCGATCAGGACGGAAGTGGTGAGCGATATCACGCCATTCGTCGACGACATTTTGCCTCTTTACCAAGCCGTCTTCGGTCGAGCGAAACAACGATTTGAGGAGCTGAACCGATCATACTTTTGCCAGCTCGGTCAGCGCATGAGCGATCGTTCGCGCTTTCTCATTTGGCGGCGAGAAGACAAGATCGTGGCTTTTGCGTCTTGCCTCGTTCATGACGGTGTTTTGAAAGACAACTATATCGGCCTCGATTATTCTCTCGCTCTGGAATATCACCTGTATTTTGTGACCTGGCGCGACACGGTCATCTGGGCTGTAGAAAATGGTTGTCACACCTACCATAGCGCCCCGCTGAACTATGATCCGAAGTTCCATTTTCGGATGCATTTGGAACCGCTCGATCTTTACGTCAGAGCGGTGCATCCTCTGCTGAATGCATGCTTTCGACCGCTGCTACCGCTCCTGGAACCGACCCGATACGATAAACCGATCCAGAAGTTCGAGAATGCAGGAGAGCTGTGGTAGGGCGGGGAGGTCGGGATTGGTGATTAGTGATTGGTGATCGGTGATTTGGTGATGATCGCGCATCGTTGATCTTCACCCCAGGCTGGTAGGGCGAAACAGTCCGGCAAACGCGACGTGGTTGAAGATATTTGGAGAGCGCCGGACTGTGAGCCGTCGTGAGCCAACGCCCGGCGCCAAAATCATGACCTGTCGCGTGAGATTTACCTTTCTGGGCGGCGGTAATTTGCGGATCGCGCCTCACGGAAATCGGCTCACACGTCTTATTCTCGCTGTCGCTCAACAACGTGTTTCGCCCTACCCGTCAGGGGGTCACCCCGCGCACCGACCTCCGATTTCGCGAAATTCTTGAACTTCCGCACGCGGCCGTGGCAATCTGCCGACCGTGTTGTCCCTTCGTCGAATTTTCTGTTGGCTCGGTTTGATGGTGATCCTCGCAGGTTGTGAAACCACGGCGCCATACGTTTACCACTATATTCCAGGGCGGACGGCTACCGCCCAAAGTGGCTTTGCGATTGCTCCAGTGCAGGCTCCTTCGGCAGTCCAACAAGCGATCGCTGCCGGAAATGAAATCGCGGGCCGGCCATATCGATATGGAGGAGGGCACAGATCATTTTACGATAGCGCTTATGATTGTTCCGGAGCGACCTCATTTGTGCTACACGCGATCGGGCGTCTGAATACACCGAACCCATCGGGCGAGTTTCGGAAATATGGCGACAAAGGCCCGGGAGACTGGATCACCATTTATGCTGCAAACGGTCATGTCTTTCTCGTCGTGGCGGGCCTTCGTTTTGATACCGGTTGGGGAGATGGGGATGGACCGCATTGGACTAGTCGAAGCCGGCCAGCTGATGGATACGTATTGAGGCATCCGTCGGGTCTGTGAATTGTCCACGATTGTTGGGCGAAACACACCCAAGATTGGTAGGGCGATACACACCGTCGAGCGACAGCGAGAAAAGGTGTGTGAGCGGAGCGCGTGAGTCAACCCATGGGTTTCGGAACGGCTCACAGTCCGGCGCTCAACGACGTTTTATCACACGTGGCGTTTTGCCGGACTGTTTCGGCCTACCGGCCCTCGGTGCGTTTTGCGCACTGGTAAGGCTAACGGTCCACCCACAAAAAAAGCCAGTGCAGGTAGCGACCTGCACTGGCTGAATTGAGTTGTTAACAGCTAACTGAGATTCGTCAGTTGACTGGTGCTTCGCGGTTTATTTACCGGGTAGGCCGCCATTCTCGATCGTACCGCCATCTTTGTCTCTGCTAACCTGCATGGCGCTCAGCAAAATGCCCGATACAGATGCATCTGTCGTGAGAATGGTGTTAGCGATCTGGAGAGCAACTGTCTTCTGGTTTCCGGCAAGGGTTTTGCGGTAATCGAAATGTTCGTAACCCCAGAAAGTGTACAAGGGATTAGTGGGGCTGGATGGGCCCGTGACTCCCGCTGTGGAGTAAGCAACCCCGTTGAAGTTCAATTGAATCCCGGTGGTAACACTGGCCGCATCATTGAGGCCAAGATAACCAATGAACCAGGTTCCAAAGCCAGTCGCTTTTGGAGTGTTGAGGGTCGTAGCCAGCGTACCGCCGCTGGAAAAACCGGAGTCTCCAACCGGATAGTTAATTCCGTCCACCGTCACTGCTGGCCAGAGATTTGCACCGTTGACTTGGCCACCGCCGTTGAGCGTCGGTTGATATTGTTGCGGATTCTTTTGGATACCGAATCCACTGCAAGCAAACGCTTGAATACGGGTGCCGGAATCTTCATCACGGCCTACCGCGAACACACTTTCGGTATCTCCCTTGTTTCCGCTAAGTGTCTTGAGTAGGAGAGTACCCTTGAGAAGGGTCTGCACCTGCGCTGACGTAATATTGGTCACCGACCCTAGGGCAGCCGTTCCCGGGCTGGCTACAAACTTAAAGGGCACAACGCCCACTACTTCGGTGGTGAGTACCGGTGTCTGGTAGAGCGGCGGTGCCGACTTTTGGTAGCAATCGGCAAGGGCCACATCAGCGGTCAACGGTGACTCAAAGACAGGGCTGAGATCATTGGTGCCGCCGGTGCTTTGGGCGGTTGAATCAACCAGCCATCCGCCTCCACCAAAGGAGGTTCCACCGGGTCCAACGGTCAGGTTTTTAGCCAGCGTGGCAATGCCGCCGACCGAACCGGAGAACGAGGTCTTAATGATCACAGAAACATTGCTCGTTTTGGTCGTGCCGGTGAAGATAGCTTGACTGGCTTTGCTCAAGCCGCCTGTGCCGGTATAAGCATAGACGTAACCGGTTTGGAGGTTGTCTTGGATCGCTTGATATACTGCTGCGCGATACGCGGTGGAACCGGTAACGCGTAGAAACGTCGTCTGGGCAGACGCCGTACCAATGAGGGCAAATGCGAGTAAACTCGCGAGGATGGTTTGGAACGCTTTCACTATTATGGTTTGTTCTAAGGAACGATCTTTGTTCAAGGACGCTTGGTCAGTCGGTGCAGCGGAATAGCAGCGCTGAGCCGATCCCGTATGCACCTGTCTGATCCGCAACTAACATCGCTAACCCCCCGTTTCAGAACAACCGCTTTAGCGTTACAATTGCGCCACAATCTACCGTCGGTTGTGGTTAATAATGTACATCGAAGGCTTTTCGCAGGTGCACAAAACTTTCAAGACTACCGATCAGACCGGTTATCTGACAACCTACTTACTGTTACATTTTAGTAACAAAGCAGTGTGTTTTTGCAGAAGGTAAAGTCCAGATTTGTTTTGGCACTGAATAGCTAGAGCTATTTATATTTTAGTTAGGAGACTTAACTAGTAGGGGTAGTAAACGCAACCGGGAGAACATACTTTCGGGTCACAATTGCGCTACAATCGCGCTCTTTCGGTATAGCGAATTGCTAGTAAATGAGCTGATAGCCAGCTAGCCAATGGGAGCTAAAAATAAGAAAAGAAATTTTAAACAGAAGGTAGCAAAGGAAGCAAAGACAGAGGGTTGGAAAGTTGAAGTTTGACCGTAGAAAGGTGATGCGTTCGGGTACTCGCAAAGAGTATTCCTGCATGAGGAAATTTAATGCCACGCAACGGACTAACGAGCTCAGTCAAGCCGTCGAAGCAAACGTGATTAGTGAAAAGTGATTGGTGATTGATTTTGGCGAGGCGCTCCGAATTACCCTGATCAGGGAGGGCGCGCGTCCTCGCGCGCCGTCGCAGCCTCGCCCAGCGATGAGTCAGACGATAAAGCCGAGATGTCAGCATGATGGGTTAAACAGCGGATTGCGAGGACGCAATCCCTCCCAAGTTCCATGTGCTTTTTTGCGACCATTCCTATTCGTGTCAATTTCTCATCCATTCGTGGTTAATAAATTGCGTTGCAGATCTCTTCTGGGAACGCGAAAAGAGAAGTAGGTCGAACAGATAACCACGAAGATTTCGACTTACGCTTTGCTTCCTGTGTGGACCTATTGGTTTAGGAAAGTAAACCGAGCCAGAAAACTATGGCGATTGGGCTCGGCGATCGAGATGAACCAAGCTTTGCGTTACCCTAGAGCTTCGTTCGAATCCATGGTGTTGTGAGGACAGTCGCCGCTACCAATTCCTCTTACCTTTGCGATCTTTGCGTTCTTTTGTGGCTATTCTTATTTCGCGATGGGCCGGCATCTGCCCGCAGGAACCGGAGCGCACACGTGGGAGATCGAAATAAACAATGGTGGGAACATTTGGAAGGTACTCACCGATCTTGCCAGCCACCGACAGATAGAATGCCATGCGATTGTTACAATCCGTTGCTTGAGAGTCTTAACCGCGGAAGATAAATAACAGGCGATTGTTCTGGCGAGCGCGAGTAGATCGGCGAATTGACGCGAATGGATACAATAGATGCGAATTGGGAAGGCGAACACACTGGGGCATAATGGGGGGATTGTGAGCCTTATTCGTGTCTATTGTATTCATTCGCGCATCTGCAATATCTGATCGCTCTGAGTCCTAGACCGGAGAATGTTGATGGATTTGCGTAAAAACCTTTTCAGCGTTCCCCGAAGAGCCCGGTCGCTGGGATTTGCTATCTGCTATTTGCTATCTGCCATTTGCTATCCGCGAAGCGTAGGGGCGGGCGATATTCTCCGAGGGGGCTCATCGAATAGCTCGACCGGACCCACGTCCGCCGCCGTTGGCGGAAACCAGGCCGCGATGGCCCAGCTGAAGACCAATGCCAAAGACATACTGGCGCGAGCTACGCAGGCGTTACAATCGGCGCAAGCCATGCAACAGACCGCGCGCAAGCTGGCGCTAGCGGCACCGAACAATGTCCCGAACGGTTTGAAGCCAGGCGGGCTCCAGGTGGCCACCGGCAAGAACGCGTTTTGGCAGGGCGCCAATCAGCCTACGCAGTCCGTGGTCAATGGCCAAACCACCGTTACGATTCTACAGACGGCACCCCAAGCGATTCTCAATTGGCAAACATTTAATGTCGGAAGTAACACCACCGCCTATTTCAACCAGAGCGCAGGCGGCAATTTCGCTAATACCTGGGTAGCCTTAAACCGGATCCTGGATCCTTCACGCGCCCCCAGCCAAATCCTGGGCTCGATCAAGGCTCAGGGACAGGTTTATCTCATTAACCAAAACGGCATCATTTTCGGTGGTTCATCCCAAGTTAACGTCAGCTCCCTCCTGGTTGCTGCCGCCATTATCACGAATAATCAGTTCACGACATCCGGTATCTACAGCCCGATAGTAACCGGCGTTTATCAGCCAAGTTTTACGGGCGGATCAGGTCCGGTCTTGATTCAATCCGGGGCGGAGATCACCACGAATGCGCCGCCAGGGATTGCCGATCGGGGCGGATCGGTCATCCTCCTTGGCCACTCGGTCGAGAACGACGGTTCTATCACCACTACTAATGGCCAAACCCTTCTGGCAGCGGGAAAGAGTTTTAACTTGCTCCAAGGCTACAGCATCACACCGGCAAATAGTTCAAGCGGGAACCTGACCTCGACCACACTCGGGACCGAAGTCGCGGTTAGCCAGGGTGGAATCGCAGTGAATACCGGTCTGATCCAGGCAACCACGGGTGACATTACCATGGTGGGCAGCCAGGTGACGCAGGGAGGGGTCGCTATCTCCACCAGTTCGGTGTCCCAACGGGGCACAATTCATCTCTTGACCCCGACGGTTGATCTAAACAGCGGCAAGACGTTTCCGGGCAGCAGCGTCACTTTGGCGCCCGGCAGTGTTACCCTCATTGAGCCGGACCCCAACTCCGGGAATGCGCTCAACCCGCAACGGACTGCCGCTTACGCCCAACAACTCGCCTACCTAACTAATGCCCAACTCAATGCTACCGCCGGACTCAACGATGACGTTTCGCTGCCGGACCGGATCGGAATTTCGCGGATCGAGATCACGACCGGTGGCACAGTGGATTTCGCCAGCGGCTCGCTGACCAGTGCGACCGCGGGACAAATTGCCGTCAGTGCGGGGAAACAGGTTTTTGCCGGAACCGGAGCTGAGCTTAACGTCTCGGGACTGGTCGATGTTTCGCTGCCGATGTCGGCCAACAATCTCGCGGTTAGCATCCAAGGGTTCGAACTGCGCGATAATCCGCTCAACCGGGATTCGAAAACTCTCTTTAACAGTACGGTTTATGTCGATCTGGGGCAACTTCAGCAGGTACCGGCAAGCTCCGCGTATCGACAAAACCGGTTCTACACGGCGGGCGGCGCGTTGGAAGTCAGCGGCGAACTGAACAATGTCAACCATAGCATCAACGAATGGTCGACCATTGGCGGCTCGATCACTTTATCAGCCGGTCAAGTCGTGGCGCAGAGCGGGTCAGTATTTAACATTGCGGGAGGGTCCATCCAGTACCAAGCCGGTTATCTCAAGCAGAGTTACCTCATCGGCAGTGATGGCCACATCTACAATGTGAACACCGCCCCGGCCGGCATCAGCTATCTCGGGGTCTTTCAAGGCTTCATCGTCAATCATCCCCGTTGGAACGTGACCGAGAATTTCGCGAACATTATTGTCGATCCCAGTCAGATTTACCGGCCAGGTTATACCGTAGGTCGCGATGCTGGCAGTCTGACGATAAATGCGCCGACCTCGATCTTCGAAGGAACGATTGAAGCTGGAACGATCGACGGAATCCGCCAGAACGGGACCCGGCCATCGAGCGTGCCGGATCCGTTTCTTTTGCCTCAGACCACGGTTCCGCTCAACGGTTCTCTGACCGTTGGTACGAATTACCCACAAAAGCCGCAGCCGGCCTCTCAGCCGATTGCTGTCTCTACCAGCAACGTTGTTTTTGCTAACGGTAACACCTCGATCGCTACCAATCTCAACCCGACGGCCCAGCTCGACCCAGCGTTGCTCGACACGAATACGTTTTCCGCCCAGCGGATCAGCAGCGCTGCCCTGGGCGGTTTAACCGTCAATGTCCAGGCGCCAGTTCATCCCTCCACAATTCCCGGAAAGACGAATCAAGGCTACTTGACGATCAGCGCCCCGCTCCTTTTTGCGGACGGCGCTCAAGTGTCATTGACAGCGGCTAACGTCGTGATCAGTGGCGGTATCACCGCACCGAGCGGCTCTGTTACGATCAACGCGCTCTCTTATCAGGTAAGTCCTATTATCGTGACGTCTTTTACCATACCGCGTCCGATCGCCGGGATTACGCTGGAACCGGGCGCTGTGATTAACACCCAAGGCCTATTTACTAACGCGCTGCTCGATCCGTCGGATCTCACCGGTGAAGCGTTCATTAACGGCGGCAACGTGACCCTGGCCACGAACCAGGGGATCACGCTGGCGGCCGGGAGTCTGATTGATGCTTCCTCGGGCGCGGCAATCTTGCCCAACCGCAAGACGCTCAATGGCGCCGGCGGGAATATCACGATTCTGGCGGATCAGGTCGGTAATGTGATAGCCCGGCCGTCAAAAAACCCGAATGTGGTGCTTACTCCTGATGTCGCACACCAGGTATCGAGCGCACCGTTGATTCTGTACGGGACGCTCCGCTCTTTCGGGGTCAAAACAGACGGTGCGCTTTCCTTGCAAGCCTACTCCGTGGTGATCGGCGACTCGATTTCCCCGGCGGCGTCAAGTCAGCTTGTGCTTTCTACGTCGTTTTTCATCCAGGGGTTCTCGAGTTACACGATCAACGGTCTGACCAGCCTCACCGTGGCACCCGGCGCCAATATCAATGTGACCTCACCGGTCTATCAGATCACCCCAGCCGTTTTCAAAATGCCAACCGGCACCGATCCGGCGATTGCCTTGGGTCGTCCCACGCTCATGCCGGTCTATGTCGGCAACGCAGCGACCGCGACCGTGACCCAGCGTCCCGGTGCCAGCCTTACCTTGGAGTCGGGAATCAATCCGGCGATCCGGCCGAAAACGACGGCGATCGATCCTTCAACGATCATTGATCTCCAGGAGGGGGCGTTTGGTGGCAACATCGAGATCGGGTTAGGGGCCTCGATTGTGGTTGATCCAAACCAGTCGGTCACACTCCAGAGCGGGGGACAAATTACAGTAAACGGTGCGATCCGAGCCCCGGCCGGTACTATCGCGATCGCCAACAACCGGCAATTGGGTGGACTCGGCAAGACGTACAATCCCGGTGCGCTTTCGATCTGGCTGGGCAGCAACAGCGTTCTTGATGTGGCGGGGAACGCTTATACGACTAAGGACCAGTTTGGCCGGACATACGGTGTGGTGCAGAATGGTGGATCGATCATCCTCGGGAGCCAGGGTGGTGTGGATTCCATGTTCTTTAGTGAGTTATCGACCGACGCGTTTGTCATCATTCGGCCCGGTGCTCTCCTCGATGTGTCCGGTGCAAGCGCTGTGTTGGATCCGTTGGCGGGAACCGCACCCGGGATGTTCGATTCCTCGCAGCTCTCAGGTGTTCCGACCGCACCGGTCCTGGTCGCGAGCAATGGCGGTTCGATCACATTGAGTTCTTACGATGGCATCTTCAACGACGGGACGATGCGCGCCTTCGCGGGCGGAAGAGGCGCTGCCGGTGGAACCTTATCGGTCATCTTAGAGTCGCCAGTTTATACGCTAAATAAAAACCAGATCTCCGGTCCGCAAGAAACTCAAATTCCGGCGGTTCCTGCAACGCTAAACGTCCCGCGAATTATGACCGTAGGCCAGGGAACTCCCACGGATCCGCTACCTATCATCCTGCAACCGGGGCAAACCGACCCTGATCTGCAGGTTGGTCAGGCTTATGTAAGCGCCAATGCAATCAACCAGGGCGGCTTTGCAAACGTGTCACTGTATGCCGGGAACCAGATAGCCTTTGCGGGCAGCAGCATCTTGCGCGCGCCGGAGTCCATTACTCTGACTGCCCTCAATCTGGTCGGGAGTAAACGGGGTGCTTCGACCCAGATCATCGCCCCTTACGTCAAATTTAGCAGTCCCGTGACCTTCGTCCCTATTTCTGGTGGATCGCCGCCATTCTACTCTCTCGAACTGGGCGTTTCCAACTCCGTCGTAGTAGTAAAAAACTTTGCAGTAGTCGCTGATCTGATCGATTTCCAAGGCGCTACCGACGTCGGGTTGCCTTCCAACTACCCCAACTTTCTGTTGCCACAAAAGTCCGAAGTGAGCTTTTTTAGCAGCGGAGATATTCGCTTCGTTGCGCCGGTCCCCAACGGTACCGGAGGAAGCCCCTCCTCCTCTGTTGCCGCTCCAGACAGCATCTCGCTGAGCGCGGCGCAAATCTATCCGGCCACGGGCGTGTCCGGGTCGATCTCCGCAGCTGACACTATTTCAATCGGTCGAACAGGAGGCCCAGCCCCGGCCGTTCCGTACTCGGTTTTCGGCACGCTGAGCCTCACTGCTGCGACCATTGAGCAAGCCGGTGTCCTGCGTGCGCCCCTCGGCTCCATCGTATTAACTGCCAACCGAGCGCCGTCCGTTCGGGACTCCGGCTCAGTGGATTTGCTCCCCGGCAGCATTACATCCGTAAGTGCGAACGGCCTGACTATACCCTACGGGGGTACGACCGATGGCGTTCGCTACACCGTCAATGGGAATTCGGTGACGTTTCCGAGCCTGGTTGGCAACGCGAACTCCATTTCTCCAAGTGCTGGGCAATTTGTTATCGGAATCACCATCAATGCTTTATCGGTAGCCGGCAGCAAAGGTTCGCTGATCGACCTATCCGGTGGAGGAACACTGACCGGCGCTGGATTTATCTCTGGGCGCGGCGGATCGGTCGATGTTTTGTCCACGCCGCTCATTAACCAAAACCCTACGAACACCTTCAGTACGGCTGGGAGCACCGTCTATGCGATTCTGCCGGGAGGGCCTGACTATGCGCCATCGGGAGCGAGTACCAATATCCCTTACACCGGTGGAGTGCCCGGGATCGGCCAGCAAATCACGATCCCAGCCGGCGTCCCTGGACTCGCGCCCGGTGTTTACACGCTGCTGCCTTCGAATTACGCGCTTTTGCCGGGCGCCTATCGTGTCGAACTGGGGGGCGCCGCCGCGCCATTGAACCAGCTGCCGGTTATTCCAGTTACCGGTGGTTCATTCCTGGTTACGGCCTACGGCGGGATTGCCAATACTGGGATACAGAGTTCGCAGCCGCTTCGCGCGATAATCACTTCGGGGACCACCGTTCGCGACGATTCTCAATACGACGAGGAGAGCTATAGCTCGTTCGCGCTGGCGCAGGCAGCGCAATTCCACAATGTTGCTCCGTTGCTGCCAGCCGATGCCAAGACGCTCGTCCTCAATTTTGCCGTTCCAACGGCTCGGTTATCGGCGCTCACCTTTAACGGAGCCGCCAATTTCAGTCCTGGACCTGGCGGTGTTTCTGGTTCCCTGCTGGTCGAGATTCCGACCCTTGACAGTTTCAACACGCCGCTGAGAACCAATCTCTTGGAGATCACCGGACAGGGCGCGATACCGACTCGTGGTTGGGTTTCGGTCAGTGCTGCCGCGCTTGACGCCTTTGGAGCGCCCAATCTTTTCATAGGTTCGGTCCTGGCCCCTTCTAGCGGTTCATCTATTGTTGTAGTTGAAGCGACTGCCTATCAAGTTACGCTGCGAGCCGGAGCAGCCCTCACCGGGGCACAGGTCATCCTCGCCGCGACCCAGGGGGGGGTCACGCTCGAAACGGGCTCGACCATCACGACTTTGCGGGGTGGTTCACCGGGGATTGATTCTTCAGCCGGTTACTTGTTTACAAATGGAGAGCTTGCCCCAGCCGCTGTCGACGAACTTGGCTACTCGGTTGTATCGGTCTCTAACGGATCTTTCCTCCTGACTCCCACAGCCGTTTCATCTAAGGCTCATATGTTCGGGGGTCCAGTGAACATAAACGCTGGTGCATCGATCTACTCCGAAGGAAGCATTGGGTTCGCCAGTGGCACCAGTTTGAACCTGAGCGAACAGGTGAATCTTGGATCCCGTTTAATCGGGTTCGCTGTGGCCGATATCAACATCGGAACCGACACCGCTCTGGCCGCGGGTATTCTGCCGAGCGGCCTCTCTTTCGGGCAAGTCCTGCTGGATCGATTAATTGCTGGAAATCCTGCAGTCGGCGCTCCTGGCCTCGAGACCCTTGTGTTCTCGGCATCGCAGTCGGTCAATTTTTATGGGTCGATCGATCTGGCTGCACCACACCTACAGCTCGTCTTCGGCACGCCCGCGTTCTACGGCGGGGGAACGTCCAAAGATAGTGTGACGATTACGGCCAATCAGGTAGTTTGGAATGGTCTCCTTGGGTTTGTGGCCGACAGCAGTGGGAACGTGATTCCCGTCAACACAAATCCAGGGCCGGTAATCCCGGGAGGGCCCGGGACAGGCGCCGGTACGCTGAATATCGTTGCTAACCAGATCGTGTTTGGTTATTCGGCCACGGACCAACCGCAGAACCAAATCGAACTGAGCCGTCTGGCGCTCGGTTTCTCCGATGTCACGTTCACTGCCCGGCAAGAGATTACGGCAAATAACAAAGGAAGCGTCTCGGTTTACTTGGCCCAGACAACCGGGCCAGGATCCTATACCGGCGGCAATCTGACCCTGGTTACACCCTTGTTAACTGGAACACCTGGATCGGTCTTGAGTTATAAGACAGGCGGAAACCTGACTTTGACGACACCGGCAGGCGTCCTCCCGACAACCGTGATGCCCGATAGCCTGGGCGCAGAGATCAATCTTACCGGGAACACTATTACCGATTCCACCTCGATTATGGCGGCCAGCGGCAAAGTCACGCTGACGGCCACCGGCAGTATTAACCTGACCGGTGGTTCCCGGATCGATGTTTCCGGCCTGACGGTTGCGATGTTCGATCAGAAAGTGCCTACCTTTGGCGGCGATGTTTCACTCGAGAGCACCCAGGGCAACATCACCCAGACCGCTCTGTCGGTGATTAATGTCTCGGCCAACGGCAACAACGCCGGAAGCTTAACCATCACTGCCACTGGGAACTCCGGCGGACAGGTCATGTTGGGCGGTACCTTTCTCGGCAGCAGTACGGGCAACTTTAGCTCGGGCTTCTTTGATGCCCGTGTCCAAAGCCTGGGTGATTTCAGCGCTCTCAACGCGCAGCTCAATCAAGGCGGCTTCTTTGGTTCCCGTTCTTTTGATATCAAACAGGGGAGCGTGCTCATCGCCGCTGGAACGACGATCAAGGCGCACACCGTAGACATCTCCGTTGATAACGGGAGCCTGACGGTGAGCGGTGTGATCGATGCCAGCGGTACGGCACCCGGTTCGATCCGTTTGTCGGCGGGTGGAAACCTCGAACTAACTGCCAGCGCGGTCCTCGATGCTCATGGCAAGGTGCTGCAGGTGGATAGCTACGGCCAGCCGATCGATGCGAAAAACCGGGCCACGGTGGAGCTGACCGTTGCGGACGGGACCAACTCTTCCGTCGCAACATTGAACAATGGCCAAGGCATTCTCCTTCTGGATCCCGGTGCAACCATCAATCTCAGCTCGCCCGATGGAGTGAACCGGGGTGACCTGGAGTTGAACGTGCCGCGAATGACCGGCGCGACTTCGGGTGATATCCGAATTCTCGCCGGTGGGCCGCTCAGTATCGCCGGCGCCCAGACCATCGCCGTGAACGCTTTTTGGACCTATGCGCCGGCGGATGCGAACGGCACGATCGTGCAGAGCACTGGAGCCAATGTGCCCGCAGGCGCTGTTATCCTTGATCAGGTCAGCCAGGACAGCACCGCTTTCATAGGGAACGCCGAGGCGAACGGTGTGCTCAACGCCGGTTTACAGTCAAAACTGGCTGGTTTAACCGCCTACCGACAGGCATTCCATTTGCGTCCCGGTGTCGAAATTGTTAGTGCAACTCCCAATGGCAATCTCATCGTGCAGGGCGATCTGGATCTCTCCCTATACCGTTACGCCAGCGTCAATCCGAGCTCACAGCTCAACGGCGCCGTCTATGGTTCAGGGGAACCCGGCGTTTTGCTGTTTCGAGCAGGGGGCAATCTCACGGTGAATGGGAGTATCACGGACGGATTTGGTCAGGTTCCTGGACCGAATCCGGATGACAAGGGATGGGTACTTCAGTCCGGAATACTTGGGGCAAACCTCACATTGCCGGCTGATCTCCCGCAGGCCATCATCCTCAAACCAAGCAGCACTTACCCGGCGACCAACGTGACGCTAAACTACGACCTTCCGGTGGCGACCGGAAACGTGATTCTGCCAGGGGTTAGCCTCCCCGTTACCGCCCAGCCGATCTCGCTTAGCAAGGGAGTTCAGATTTCCAGTTCATTCATCGCTACCGGGACGATCACCGGTCCGAGCGGCCAGATCCTGTTCAGAGCCGGACAAACCGTGCCGGCCAGTCCAGCCGCACCTTACAAATTCGCAATTGGCACCGCGTTTGGTTCCGGGAGCATCCTGCCTTTCCCGATCACCATCAACGCGGTGATGTGGCCGGCTGGTTCCTCTCTCGCGGCATTTTCTCAAAAAATCCGTCTGGATCCGAATGGTACGCTGACTTTGGCGGCGAATGACCTGATTCCCGCCGGTGCTAACCTCGCTTTCGCAAACGGTCCAGCGAATTTGCGCCCGCTTAATAGCAACGGAGTTCAAGGGTTGATTTACCCGACTGCACCGCTGCTCGGCCCCGGCTTGCTTTCCTGGTCGTTTAGTCTGGTTAGTGGAGCCGACGTTGCGGCTGCAGATTCCCGCGCGTTGCTTGCAACCACCGCGCTGAACGGTTCAGGAAATCTCCTCTTGAGCGATCCGCACATCGCAAAAAAAGGCGGTCAACCGGACTTCAGCGTGATTCGAACCGGCACTGGAAGCCTTGACTTAATGGCCGGTGGAAATCTGGAAGAACAATCGCTTTACGGGATTTATACAGCGGGAGCTCAATCTCCCGCCATCCTTAATGCCGGAATCAACTTATACAATCCTACGCGCAGTCCTGGCTTAAGCGGAGCGTATGCGAATGTGGTAGCCGCGCAGATCGCCGGAGGGTATCAGGCATTTTACCCGACCGGCGGTGGCAATCTATTGGTGTCGGTAGGAGAGGATCTATTCACTTATACATCCGCTTTGACGACTAGCCCTGCCGTAGGGAATTGGCTCTGGCGGTCAGGGGGCGCCCTGGATCCTTCAAGCGGCGCGGTCTTGCCTGCGGCTTGGTGGATTAACTTTGGAACCTATCTTGCACCCAACGGTTTTCCGGCATCACTAACCGGGTTCACCGGCTTTGGAACGCTGGGAGGCGGGAATCTGACGATTTTGGTCGCCGGTAGCGCCGGAATTCAAAATGCGGGCCCTGGTAGTCGGAGCGGGGGCTCGTTCGTTCCAACTACGAGTCAAAGCCTCGTCGCGGCTATCGGAGCGACTGGACGAATCAATGGCACCTCAATCGTGGAAACGGGTGGAGGCGACCTCACTATCAAGATTGGCGGAGCTCTCAATCCAGTGGCTTCGAACTTTCAGGAAAACGATCTCGATGGCGGCGAGTTCACTGAACTGCGCGGAACATTACAAATCAAGGCTGGGTCGATCGGCGGGTTAGAACTATTGTACGGGAGGTCGAGCCCGACAGATCCCGTACCTACCAGCCCTTTTGTTGCGGCTGGTCTGACCCTTGCCAATAGCGCGCCGATCTACGGGAATCCGGTCGTTGTCCTGGGCGATGCGGTCGCCGAATTTGAAACGCGCGGCGATTTAGCCTTGGGCGGTGTCGATGACGCGGGCAGGGTAGCGGAATCGGTACAATTTCAGGGCGCGTGGACCGGGCACCTCATTGTCCCTACGAATTCCTGGTTCTCTCTGTGGCGACCTCAGACCGAACTAGACCTGCTTAGCGCCGGCGGAAACCTTGCTCCGCTTAGTTTGGCTAATTTACGAGGCGACGGGAGCAACTATGAAACCAACAACGGCTATACTTACCGAAGCTATTTCTATCCATCGATCCTGAAGTTTGTGGCCACCGATGGCAGTGTTTACCTCGGAGGGTATTACGCGGCGTCGACCATTGAGCAGGCACCTTCGCTCTATTCGCAACTGGAGGTTTTTGCGAAGGGCTCGATTTATGCCAATGCTTTGGCAGCAGACTCAGGCAACGCCAATTCCGGCCCAGTGACCTTCGCGATTTCCAGCGGTACTCTGAATAGTGTCGCTGCACCGTTCAAGCCGGCATTCTACGGACTTGACACCCTTGGGTCTCCTGTCACCAACGTCAGTACGACGAATAGCGACGTGGTCGCCGGGTTACCGGTCGACGCGCTTTTTGTCTTCGGACTCGACACCGCGGCCAATGGTCTTTCTCATTTCGATCTACCCTCTCGTATCTACGCCGGAGGGGATATCGTTGACTCTCAATACGGTGCGGTTTTGACTCCGCGTCCGTCAGGCTCCGCTACCGAAACTTTGTACCTGTCAGCTGGGCCTGTCCAGATTCGGGCTGGCGGCAACATCATCAACTTCGGTTCGCCGGGAAGCCAGGGCCTAATCCTGAATAATTCGCGGCAGGATGTCTCCGTAATCTCGGCCGGCAGCGATATTCTCTACGCGAATGTCGATGTTGCTGGCCCGGGCGATCTGGAGGTCAGCGCCGGGCACAACCTTTATCAGAACCAGGCGATCTTGGATCAACAGGCGGTCATTGAGAGCATCGGTTTGCTTGGATCAGCGAGAACTCTCAACCCGAGCGGAGGCGCGTCGGTCAGCGTGATGGCGGGTGTTGGGGCGAGCGGTCCCGATTTCAACCAGTTCGCGACGCTTTACCTGAACCCGGCCAACTTGGCAGATCCTTCCATCCCGCTGCAGAATCAGCCGGGCAAGGTAGTCCAAACTTACCAGAACGAATTGTATGCCTGGCTCAAACAGGTGTACGGGTACACCGGTACGGAGACGAATGAACTGGCTTATTTCGATTCCTTGTCCCCTGACCAGCGGAGCGTATTTCTGCTGCAAACCTATTTTGCGGAGCTGAACCTTAGCGGCCTGGAACATAACGACCCCACCAGCCCGTTCTTTCAGACTTATCTGCGAGGAACCCGGGCGATTACAACCCTGTTCCCCGGTTCGGCGGCCAGCTACAAAGGTAACCTTACGCTTTTCGGAGGGGCAGGCATCCGGACTGATTTCGGCGGCGCCATTGACGTACTCACACCGGACGGTCAAACCATCGTCGGGGTGGAAGGCGCGCAACCGCCGCCAACGGCGGGTATCCTGACCCAGGGGTCCGGCGACATCAATATCTACTCCGAAGGCAGCGTGTTGCTCGGGCAGAGCCGAATCCTGACGACCTTTGGTGGCAACATCCTGATCTGGTCAGGCACCGGCGATATTAATGCCGGTATCGGCGCCAAGGGAACTGTCATCTTTACGCCGCCCGGCATCGTTTATGACGGATTCGCCGACATACTCCTTTCGCCAACGGTACCGAGCTCCGGTGCCGGTATCGGCACGCTAGACCCGATCCCGCAAGTGCCTCCGGGAAACCTGAACCTGATTGCTCCGCAGGGAACCATCGATGCCGGCGAAGCAGGTATTCGCGTCTCCGGCAATGCCAACTTGGCCGCGCGCGTTATCATCAACGCCGCGAATATTACGGTGCAAGGTCACGCGACTGGTTTGCCCACAATTGTCACGCCGAACGTGGCTGCGATCACGGCAGCCAGCAACACCGTTGGCGCAGCGAATAATGTGGCGAACGAAATCGCGAAACAGCAGGTCGCTGCAGGCACGCAGGACATTCCGTCGATCATCACCGTCGAGGTCCTCGGGTACGGCGGAGGGTAAGAGAGAAGAGATCTCACGCAAAGACGGAAAATCTCACGCAAAGACGCCAAGACGGATTTGAACAGGAGGTAACGGAGGAAACAGAGGTCTTGACGGAGACCTCAGCGGCGCGGCTGGAGCTCGTCGAAGTCCGGGGCGGAATAAGAGAAAATCTCACGCAAAGACGCCAAAAAAATCCAGGACACAGAGAAACGGAATCCAAGATCGATAGCGGCGACTGTCCGGCTGCCTGCCGAATTCTGCTTAATCCGGGTCTCACGAAGGACCCGCCGCGTAATACGCTGAGGAGGATCAGGTTTTCGCGTTACCACCATCGGACGAGTCACGCCTTTATCTTGTCTTTCCTTTGCGTCTTCGCGTCTTTGCGTGAGTTCTCTTCGTAGCTCGAGACGTCGACCGTGTCCGTCAAAGCCTCTGTTTCCTCCGTTACCTCCTGTTCAAAGCCGTCTTTGCGTGAGACTTGCGTCTTCCCGGGACGATACCGAGTAGATCCACCGTAGAAGCCAGAAGACGCCGCTTCTGCTGACATGGTTACAATAAGAACTGTCACAGGATCTTAACAAAGGGCGTCTTGTGTAGCTCCGGCCAACACCGGTATGAACTATCCCCACTTGAACGCGGTAGATCGGCCTGCCCGCCTCAAGTCGCCGGAACATGCACACCGCCCTACAGGACCACTTAGATCATTCGCCGGTACGATGCGGTGTGGCGAAGGAGTGGAGTGTTGGAGTTGCGGAGTTCTGGAGTGATGGAGTGAGGGTGCGGCTGAGTTCGGGTCGGAGTCACCGACTTGGGCGCTTCATATTACTGTCGGTCGCTGTTTCGTTCTGCTGGCCGACCTTTTTGGGTGGGCAAACGGCGGGCCCTTCGCCTGCACCTCAGGAAGGCAAACCGTCGGCGACTCCTTCGCAGGTCAAGGCGCAAGCTAGACCGCAGACCCAAACACAGCCGGAGCGCCAGCTATACATCCAGGAGTACCGAGTCCAGGGCGCGCATCAATTAAGCCCAGTCCAGGTTGAGGAAGCGGTCTACAGCTATCTTGGACCGGGCCGGACCACCGAAGACGTGGAACATGCGTGCGCAGCGTTGGAGAAAGCCTACCAGGACAAAGGTTATCAGACAGTGTCGGTGCAGGTTCCGCCCCAGCAGGTGAGGAACGGTGTCGTCGTCCTGCAGGTAATCGAGGGCAAGGTAGGACGGCTGCGTGTTCGCGGGTCACGCTATTTCTCTCTCGATCAGATCAAGAGGCAGGCGCCTTCGATGAGAGAAGGAACGGTGCCAAATTTCAATGATGTAACCCGGGATATCGTGGCGTTGAATCAGCTACCGGATCGACGGGTCACGCCAACTCTGCACGCCGGTGTTGAACCTGGAACGGTCGATATCGATCTGACGGTAAAAGACACGCTACCACTGCACGGCAGCATGGAATTGAACAACCGTAACAGTCCGAACACCTCATCCCTTCGGCTCAATGGTTCGGTCAGTTACAATAACCTCTGGCAGCTGGGTCACTCGCTCGGGTTCAGCTTTCAGGTCGCGCCAGAGCGTGCGGCCGATGCGGAGGTTTTTTCAGCGTACTATCTCGCCCGATTTTCCGGGGCCGAATGGCTCAGTCTGCTGATTCAGGGGACCAAGCAGGACAGTAATGTATCGACGCTCGGTAGCATTGCGGTCGCGGGACGCGGCGAAATCCTGGGCGCGCGAGCCATTATCACGTTGCCGCCCGGCAAGGATTTCTATGAGTCGCTCAGTCTCGGAATTGATTGGAAGCATTTTGATCAACGGGTAGCGCTCGGGACCGGCACGATCGCCACACCCATCACATACTACCCGGTGAGCGCCGTCTACACTGGCACCTGGGTTTCCCCGGGCTCGGAGACTGATCTGAACGCAGGTGTCACCTTAGGTCTGCGCGGTGTAGGCAGTAAGGATACGGAATTTGATAACAGCCGATTCAAGGCGAGCGGCAATTTCTTCTATTTCCGAGGCGATCTGGCTCATACGCAGGATTTGCCCTGTGGCTGGCAGGTCTATGGGAAAGTACAGGGCCAGATTGCCGATCAACCGCTGGTGAATAGCGAGCAAATCGGCGGCGGTGGTTTGGGAACCGTACGTGGGTATTACGAAGCGGAGGAGTTGGGCGACAGCGGCATTTTTGGTACGGTGGAGCTGCGCAGTCCTTCGCTTCTCGGTTGGATGGGAAAGAAGGGCGACGAATGGCGGTTCTACGGCTTCCTGGATGCCGGACGGTTGACTCTGAGAAATCCGCTTCCTGAACAAATCTCCCGCTTCGACCTGATGAGCTACGGGGGAGGCACCCGGGTCCAAGTCTATGACCATTTCAATGGATCGCTCGACATCGGGGTACCGCTTATCAGCGGTCAGAACACTCCGCTGCACGAGGTCCGCTTCACTTTCCGTCTGTGGGCTGATTTCTGAACCGCAAAAAACGAATCTCGATTATGGCAACGGCTAGTAAACCATCAAAGATACATCTCCTAACTCTTGGGCACTTCGCGAGGCTGCGATCCCTCCCGAGCATCCTGGGCTGTTTGATCATCCTGATCTTTCCGGTCGCCGCTCACGCGTGGTGGAATGGCGATTGGTCGATCCGAAGGAAAATCACTGTAGACATGACGGCAACAGGGGCCGCCATCACCGAGCCGATCGGCACCGTTCCGCTGCTACTTCGGCTGCACGACGGCAACTTCCAATTCAGCGCAGCGAAAGAAGACGGGAGCGATATCCGTCTCGTTGCCGAAGACGATAAGACTCTCCTCACCTATCACGTGGAAAAGTATGATTCGCTTTTGAACGAAGCGTTCGTCTGGGTGAAGATCCCCGATCTGAAGCCTGGCGCGAAGACCAGCTTCTGGCTCTACTACGGCAACAGTAACGCGTCGGCCACGCGAGTCGATAATGCGAAGGGCACATATGATCCCGAAACGGTGCTGGTCTACCATTTCGGAGCACAACCTCCGGCGGATTCCACAAGTTACGAGAACAACGCGAAGACCGCGGGCACTGCCGTAGAAGGTTCACTCATTGGAAGCGGCGTACGCCTGGATGGAAAGAACGCTATCGCGCTGCCTGACTCTCCCTCGCTGGCCTGGACGCAGGGTGGAGCGCTGACCTGGTCGGCTTGGATCAATCCCTCGGCGTTGCAGCCGAACGCCGCGATCTATAGCCGTCGAGAAGGTGCGAATAGCTTCGTGATTGGCCTCGATAACGGCATTCCCTATGTGGAAGTGACCGGGTCGAACGGTACTGCTCGTACCGGACCGGGAACCGCGATTCCCACGGGCAGCTGGCGGCATCTTGCAGTGGTCGCCGCAGGCTCGGTGATCACGCTCTATGTCGATGGCGCATCCTACGGGACGGTGAGTGCGTCAATCCCGGCGACGAGCAGTTCCGCGTTGATCGGAGGAGACACGGCCGGATCCGGTTTCACCGGTGAAATGGACGAGCTGGAAATTTCGAAGGTCGCGCGCGATCCGGGCTTCATCAAACTGCTGGCCAACGACCAGGGCGGTGAAAAAGCGACCAAACTGCTGACGTTTGGCGAAGACGAGCAGACGGGAAGCTGGTTGACCGGTTATTTCGCGGTCATCCTGAAGTCAGTAACTCCCGACGGCTGGGTCGTGATTGGCATCCTCATGGTGATGGCTGTGTTCAGTTGGTTCGTGATGTTTAATCGGTTGGCCTATCTGAACCGAGTCAGTAAAGGGAACGCAAAGTTCCTGGAGGAGTGGAACCATATTTCGAGAGATCTCACTGTTCTGGACGACGGAAACGCTGAAAAGGTGAGAACCATGGGTGGCCGGATTGGGATAGGGAGCAGCGCCATCCGCAACGCTGCCATTTACCGGATCTATCACATCGGAGCGGAGGAAATCCGGCACCGACTCGGGAACGGGGGGCCCAAGGTGCTGTCCGGTCCATCGATCCAAGCTATCCGCGCTAGCCTCGATGGCGGACTCGTACGCGAGAGCCAAAAACTCAATAGCCTGATGGTGTTCCTCACGCTGGCCATCTCGGGTGGTCCGTTCCTCGGTCTTCTGGGTACGGTGGTCGGCGTGATGATCACTTTTGCCGCGATTGCTGCTGCGGGCGACGTGAACGTCAATTCCATTGCGCCCGGTATTGCCGCCGCGTTGGTGGCAACGGTGGCCGGTCTCGCTGTCGCCATCCCCGCCCTGTTTGGCTACAATTACTTACTCACTCGAATCAAGAATCTGACCAGCGACATGAACGTCTTCATCGACGAATTCGTGACGAAGATGGCCGAGTTCTACAGCAGCCGGCCGGACGAGGTGGTCCGCTGATCCAGCTCTCTTTTTAAGAACGGAGCTCTATGCAAGTCCAATCCGAAGAGAAGCCTTACGACGACATCAACATCACGCCGATGCTCGACCTGGCTTATGTGCTCCTCGTTATCTTCATCATCATGACGACTGCTTCGGTCCAAGGACTGAAGGTCAATCTGCCCAAGGCGGGCGCCGCGCCCAGCTTGGCTAAGCCGCAGACCAAGGCGATCACGGTCACCAACGAAGGCAAGATTTTTCTCGATACGGTTCCCGTCACGCTAGCGGAATTGGAACAGCGTCTGACCCAACAGAAAGCGCAGACACCTGAGTTTCCGGTGGTGGTACGAGGCGATAGCCTAACTCAATATCAGAAGGTTATGGACGTACTGGATTTGCTCGGGCGTTTAGGCATAACCCAGGTCGGACTGGCGACCAAACCGCTCGTGAAATGATTGCGCGCTACAAGTTCTCAGAATGTTGTTTTTGCGCGAGGAGTTTCTCCCTTCCTTCGCGAGTGATCAACCACGCTGCGAATCGTAACCCCGTGGCTCCATGGATCTGACTGACCAAGACGAAATCAGTTTCTTTCGCCGGCATCGTTTCTTGGTCGCTGGCGGCGTCCTGCTCGCCCTCATCGCAATCGCCGCTTTGGCCATGAAGATGTTCACTGGTCAGAGCTCGACGCCAGTCAAGGTGCCGCAAATGACTTTCGTGAAGCTGTTGCCTCCGGCGCCGACGCCGACGCCACCTCCGCCGACGCAGTCAACGCCGCGCCCGCAGGAGATGATCGAGCAAAAACAGATGGTCGAGCCGGAGAACAAGCCAATCAAACCGGACGAGAAACCCAAGGAAGAGTCGAAGGATAATAAGAAGCCGCCGGGTCCGTTAGGCCTTAATGCGAAAGGGGAAGGAAATTCGGACTCCTTCGGGTTGGTGGGTAGGCCTGGCGGCAATGGCTTGTTGAACGGAGGCGGTGGCGGTGGTGGCACGCGCTGGGGTTGGTACGCCAATCAGGTTCAGGCGAAGATCGAAGACGCTCTGCGGCAAAATCGCCAGACCCGCGACGCTGCGCTCCGGGTTCAGGTCCGCATATGGGCCGATAGCACCGGCCGCGTTACCCGCGCTCAACTGGTGGGCTCGACGGGCAACGCGGCAATCGATAGCGCCATCACGAACGAGGTTTTGTCAGGACTCCAGTTCCAGGAGCCTCCGCCCTCCGACATGCCAATGCCGATTGTCCTGCGGCTCACCGAGCGGCGACCCAACTAACTCGATACCACTTTCGCAAAAGATCTCAGCTAACTATGGTCCACAAAGAACACATTCTTCGCCGCCAGACGCTGTTGTTCGCATCGATATGGTGCGTATCCGCAGCGCTGCCGGCATTTGCAGCTGATCCAGTTGCGACGCCGAGCCCTCCTAATTTCCCGGTCTCGGACACTGCTCCTATTCCCTCGCCAACCCCGCTTGTTGCTGCATCTCCAGCTGCTTCCGCAACTCCAGCGCCTTCGGCAACGCCATCGCAGAATGTAACGATCAATCTGATCAATCGTCTGGTTCAGCGCGGTGTTCTTACCAAAGAAGATGCAGATGAACTCATCAAGCAGGCCGAAGCCGATGCGGTCCGCGCCCGGGAAGAGGTTACGAAAGCGAATGAAACACCGGCTCCCGGCTCGGCCCTGATGACTCCGGGAGGTCTTTTGCCTTCTCCTCAGTTTATGCCGACCCAGAATCCGGTCGCCAATGCCGAGAGCGGCTCCGTTCCGCCGGCCAGTCAGGAGCCTCCGCCAGCTCTCGAACCTGGTCCCGACGACACGGTGCGGGTTACTTACATACCCGAGGTCGTGAAGGCTCAGTTGCGGGATGAAATCAAGCAGGAGGTTATGCAGGAAGCTCGCGACGAGCGCTGGGCGGCTCCGCGCACTTTTCCGGAATGGGTGTCGCGCATTAAGCTTTTCGGGGATGTCCGTTTCCGTTACGAAGGTATTTTCTTTCCCTCCGGTAACGATAACACCGGCGCTTTTCCCAATTTCAACGCGATCAATACCGGGCCCCCTTTTGATGTGAGTCAGAACAACACCAGTTTCCCGCCAGAGCTCAATGTCGATAAGGAGCGCAATCGGTTCCGGATGCGAGTTCGAGCCGGCCTGCTTGCGGATTTGGGTGATGGGTTTACGATCGGAATCCGTGGAGCCACCGGGGAAAACGACTCTCCGGTGACAGAGAATCAGACGGTCGGAGCTGCGAACAGCGGGCAGGGAGGCAATTTCAGCAAATACGCGATCTGGCTCGATCGTGCTTTTCTGAAGTACGAGATTGGATGTCTGCCCGTTAGCGATTTGGCTATTACGTTTGGCCGTTTCGACAATCCGTTCTTTGCCACTACCATGATCTGGGCAAACGATCTTGGCTTTGACGGCGTGGTGTTGCAGGGGAAATACCAATTTTTCGGATCTGTGACTCCGTTCCTGACACTGGGCGCCTTTCCTGTCTTTAACACGGAGCTCAACTTCGCCTCCACCAATGCCGCCAAGTTCAACAGCGAAGATAAATATCTTTTCGCGATTCAAGGTGGGACCGAGTGGGTGATTAACCGCGATTTCAGCACGAAACTGGGCCTCGCGTACTACTACTTCAAGAATATCGAGGGCCGGCTCTCGAAGCCGTTTACACCGCTTTCCTCGTCGGACCAGGGAAACACGGATGACAGCCGGCCGGCGTTTGCCCAGAACGGGAACACCTACATGGCCTTACGGAATATCATCGGGACTGCCTCCAATAACTTTAATCAGACCAACCAATTCCAGTACTTTGGACTCGCCACGCCGTTCCATGAATTGGCGTTTACCGGACGACTCGATTACAACCATTTTGAGCCGCTCCAGGTATCGCTGGTAGGGGAATTCGTCACGAACGTCGCTTTCGATCGAAGCCAAATAGCGGGCAAGGCGGTGAACAATCGGAGTACAGCGACTCTCCCGGCAGTCGGTTCGTTTGCGGGTGGTAATACGGCCTGGATCATCAATCTTACCGCTGGGAGCGCCACATTTCAGAAGCGATGGGATTGGAACGTCGGCATCGGATACCGCTATGTGGAATCTGACGCAGTGGTCGATGGCTTTAACGACTCCGATTTCGGCACTCCACTATCCGGCACCAATCTGAAGGGCTACACCATCTTCGGAAATCTTGCTCTAACTCCCAATGTTTATCTCGGAATCCGTTGGATGAGCGCCAACGAGATTGCGGGTCCTCCCTTCAAATCCGACGTACTGCAAGTCGACATCAACGGAAAGTTCTAATCATGTCCCGAAACATCTCACCTTTCATCGCTATGAGCTTGCTCTGGATCTGGATGGCCGGAGCGCTCAAAGCAGCCGATCAAACGACTTCACCGGAGGAGCGTCTGCGCGGAATGTTGCGCACCACGATGCTCCAACTGCGTGAGGCCCAGAATCAGAACGCTGTCCTGCAGACAGCCAAAGCCGAAGCCGAAAAAGGGAAACAAGAGGTCAGCGATCGTCTCGAAGCTTTGACTAAGCAAGCCGCGGCCGACAAAGATGCCGCAACTAAAACTGTTTCTGATCTCAACGCCAAACTCGCTGATCAGAATACGCAGCTGGCCCAGTATAAGGATGCTCTGGAAAAATGGCAGCAAGGCTACAAACAGGCGGCCGAGCTGGCGACCACGAAGGAGGCACAGCGGGCTAAGCTCGCCTCTCAGGTCATTGTCCTGCAGCGGCGGGTCGAAGACGATGAACGCAAGAATGCCGAACTTTACAGCCTGGGGAAAGAAATCCTCAACCGTTACGAAAAGTTCGGTCTCGGGACGGCTCTGACTGCCCGCGAACCGTTCGTTGGTGTAACGCGCGTGAAACTCGAGAACTTAGTCCAGGATTATTCAGATAAACTTAGCGACCAACAAATCAAACCAACTGCTCCCGCTCATTGATCTCACTCTTGCATATCTCGCCTATCCAGATCCTCTCCTAATATGAATCTCTCCTTGTCGTCTGTATCGTCTTCGAGTTCGCGTGTCTTTCATCGGTTACCGGCCTTGAGCGTCGCACTATCTTGGTTGGGGAAGGTGCACGTGGGCCTCTTGGCGTCGAGCTTGCTTGTTTACAGCGCGACCGCGGCTGATCCGAGCCCGTCCGCTACTGACTCCGCGGTGATCGCTCGGATCGGCGACACCGAAGTCAAAATCGACGATATCCGCGCCTCGATCGAATCCCTCGATGCTCGCGACCAAGCGGCGTTGGCCCGCGATCCGAGTTTGCTGAACCAGGTCGTACGAACATTCCTCGTGCGCCGGATCGTGTTGAAGGAAGCCCTGGCTAAAAAATGGGACCAGGAGTCGGCGGTAGCCGCGCAGATCCAACGGGCGCGCGACAACACCATCGTTGAAACTTATTTGCAATCCGTTTCCAAGCCGGTCGACACGTATCCGAGCGACGCCGAGTTACAGACCGCCTATGAGACCAAGAAAGCTCAGTTACTTGTTCCCCGGCAGTTTCGGCTGGCCCAAATCTTTATCGCAATGCCGAAGACCGCTGATAAAGCCACGACAGATAAAGCCCAAACCAAACTAGAGGCCGTTAAAAAGAGTCTACACCAAACCGGTGCCGATTTCGCGGTGATCGCCAAGGCAAACAGTGAAGAAGCGGAGAGTGCGGCGCGCGGAGGTGAAATTGGTTGGCTTACGGAAACCCAGGTGCAACCCGAGGTTCGACCCCAAGTGACCTCTCTGAGCAAGAACGCGGCGTCCGAACCAATCCGACTGGAAGACGGGTGGCACATTCTCAAGGTTCTTGATATCAAGGAGGCATACACTCCGACGCTCGACGAGATTCGCAGCCAGCTAGTACAGCAGCTTCGGAACGAAAAAACCCAAAGCAACAGTCAGGCATATCTGGCCAAGCTGTTGCAGCAAAGCCCCGTCGCGATCAACGAGCTAGCTCTCTCGAAAGTTTTGAACAAGACGGAGAAGTGAGGCGTGGTTGGTGAACGGTGATTGGTGATTGGTGAGCAGTAATCAGTAATCAGTAATCAGTAAGCAGTAAGCGGGGAGCGGAGAGCCGGGAGAGCCGGACGCCGGGGTATGCCGTTGCGTTTGTCGATCGTCACAACAAAACCGCCCGGCGTATATGGTCGGTGACGCGATGACCGATGACCAATCACCGTGCGCTACCACGGGGGGACCGAGTCCCTGGGGCTTCGCCCCTAGGCTATCCTAAAACGTGCCTTCAGCCCTAACTAACTAAGCTAATCACCGATCACCAATCATTCGCCATCCCAGCCCGCTGAGCGACGCGCCACACGAATGTAACAATCAAAATGCAGACGACTCGGTGTGTTGATGACAATGATAAGGGCAACGATTTCAACAAACTTTCGGTAACCGACCTACACGTTTATGTGCACCCTGAAATCTTCCGATTTGTTTGGCGCGCATCGGAGCGCCTTTTCGACCGCTGCCGCGATCCTGGTCATGATTGGAGCTATTTCCGTCGCTGCCGGGGGTGATGCCGGGAACATACTGCGCTCAAACCCTGTGGTGAATCCGAATCAGCAGGCGAATGCGATAAATCGTCTCGCGCAGACAAATCAGGCGGTGCAAGCAATGCAGAATACGACTAATGCCCTTCGCAGCCTGAATAATCAGCAGACCAGCCCCATACGCGGCGGTGGCGTGATCGTCAATGCGAGCCAGACCCCGAACGCGGTACCGAGCCAGATCCTGGCTTCGTTTCACGTCAATGGCAAAACGTATGTGATCGATCGCAACGGCATCATTTTCGGCGGTCCGCGGCAGATAAATACGCACGAGTTGACTGGTGCGGCCATGGGAGCAACGAGCGATTGGATGACGGAAGTCGCGAAAAAGCAACGCGCTGAGACTGCGCCGAAAAAGGTTCCGTCGCTCGTGAGAGCCGAGGTGCTGGGGTACGGCGCTAAGCCCTGACCGGGCGCTGGTGATTGGTGATCGGTAAGCAGTAAGCAGTCTTGCGCTCTTTCAGAGCGGACGCATTGGTTTGGCGCTACCCGGGGTTGCGCAAAGCCTCCACCCCGGGCTGAGTCCTCTAACGCCTTCCGACTTCGCCAACCATTAGCTATGGTTCGACGTCACAGAAGGGCTTCGTCGGACAGGTCGGCGTATCTGGTGTATCCGACAAGCCGGGCGGTTTTGTTGTGACCATTGACAACGCGACGGCATACCCCTGGCATCCGGCTCTCGCTTACTCCTTACTCCTTTCTGCTTACCGATCACAAATCAACGATCACCGCTGCATCGTCACCGCGTCAGGGGTTGATACGCCGAAGGCGTCAAAGGACTCAGCCCGGGGTGGAGGCTTTGCGTAACCCCGGGTAGCCCAAAAAATGCGTCCGCTCTGAAAGAGCGAAAGAAGTCTTTAGGGAGCTCGGTTAAGGCAGCAACAATCCGTAGAAGCCAACGCTGGGTGAGAGGATCTAGAAGGGGCGTTCATGCCCTCGATGGAGCCGGTAATTGAGCGCCGTTCTGCCAGATGGTCTTGCGCTCTTTCAGAGCTTCAACCGGCTGCGCGGGTGTTTTTCACCGTAGGAACATTCATTTAGTGGCGTAGTGGAGTCTTCCTTCGCTAAGAGGAGGGATGCAACGAGGAGGCTTGGCAAGTAATCCGCTTGCCCAGTGGTGTTTAGCAGTAACTAAACCCGCCTTTCAGCATGGAATCAGACGCTACGATTTTTTCACTGGTGGCTGGAAAGCACTGTGGTGCTTGCAAGACCCCGTTTATGAGAATGTCTCGATCTTTCGCCGTCTGAGCCACGCCTCCTTCGTTGGCTAATCAACGAGAGAATGAAACAACACGAGAAGACAAAAACCAAGTCCGAAGCGCCAAAACCGTTACACGAGCCAGAGCCCGATGCGGCTGGCATTGATGTAGGAGCCAATGAAATCTGGGTTGCTGTAGCGCCTGATCGTAGCGAGAAGCCAATCAGAAGATTTGGTGCATTTACTCAGGAGCTCAAGGCCATTGTCCAGTGGCTGCGAGATTGCGGGATTCGTACCGTAGCAATGGAATCGACCGGTGTTTACTGGATTCCACTCTATCAGCTTCTGGCCGATGCCGGACTGAAGGTCTGTTTAGTCAACGCCCGGCATGTCAAAAATGTACCGGGTCGCAAAAGTGACGTGGGCGACTGTCAATGGTTGCAGTACCTCCACAGCGTGGGTCTATTGCGGGCTTCTTATCGGCCCGATCAAGCCATCTGTGCCGCGCGGAGCATTTACCGCTATCGGCAAAATCTGCTCACCCAGGCTGCTCAGCATCTCCAGCATATGCAGGCGGCCTTGGATCAAATGAATATTAAGCTCCACCACGTCATCGACGATCTGACGGGCATGACGGGGCTGGCGATCATCGAGGCCATTTTAGAGGGTGAGCGAGACCCACACCAATTGGCCAAGCATCGCGATCACCGAATCAAAGCTTCCCAACAAACCATCGTCAAAGCCTTGGAGGGCGATTGGCGCAGCGAACACCTCTTTGTTTTAAAAGTGGCCTGGGAAAATTGGAAGCAGGCTCAACACCAAATCCAAAAATGTGATCAACAGCTGCTGGAATACACCCGCCAATTGGAAGCCTGTACTACTCTGGCCAAGCCGATCAAGACCGTGCGCTTGAGCACGCAAGCAGCCGGCTCTCATCCCGTTGCCCGGCCCAGCAAACCGCGCAGGAAAACCAGCAAGAATGAACCCCCGGGGCCTTGGCGAGAAGAACTCTCTCGCTTCTTTGGCGTTGATCTGACCGCTATCCCAAGCATCAGCGTTCTCACCGGTATTACCCTGATGACCGAGCTAGGTAATGACCTGGGTGCTTTCAAGAGCGCACACCACTTTAGTTCCTGGCTCTGTCTGTGTCCGGATAACGAGACCAGCGCTAGCAAAGTGCTTCGCCGAGCGACCCGTCGCAGCCAAAATCGGGTTCGACAGGCATTGCGCATGGCTGCCTCTTCCTTGCACCATGATAAGAGCTACCTGGGAGACAAATACCGACGCTTGCGCGCCAAACTAGGTGCTCCCAAGGCTATCACCGCCATGGCCCACCAATTAGCCAGAATCCTCTGGCACCTCATCGTTCATCGAGTCCCCTTTGATCTGACCATCTTTGCTGCTTACGAAAAGGCCAATCAGACCCGACGTCTCAAACGACTCTCCTCTGCTGCCCGCCAGATGGGCTACCAACTGACTCCTATCGCTACCTGAGACCGATCTCCGCTGTGAACTCCACGCTAAACTCCACCATGTTCCTTATGAGAGCGGGCGCGTTTTTTTGCGTTACCCGGGGTTGCGCAAAGCCTCCACCCCGGGCTGAGTCCTTTAACGCCTTCGGCGTATCTGGCGTATCCGACTCCTGGCGTCGGCTCCTCGCTTACTGCTTACCGATCACCCATGACCAATCACTGACCACGGATCACCAATCCCGACCACCCGATGACCGATAACCGATCACGGATACACTGAATCACTAATGGCCGACCACCGATCACGGCGGAACGCCATTCCACCGGACAACTAGACAAGTTCGAAACTTGATCCAATCTCGATAGCGTACGCCATGGAAGATTATCAAACATGCGGGCTGTGTCTTCTGTGGTGAGGTTAACGGGTAAGAATCAGATATCGATGCCATTCGACGTTTTCATCTGCTACGCGATGGCGGACAAGCTGACAGCCGACGCAGCATGTGCTGCTCTTGAGGCTTCTGGAATCCGATGCTGGATGGCGCCGCGCGATGTGTTGCCGGGGATGGATTATGCCGAAGCTATCATCGAAGCAATCGAACATTGCCGAGGTATGCTGCTGATTTTTTCGTCAAGCGCAAACCGATCCAATCAGGTAAAGCGCGAGGTCGAACGAGCGGTGCACCATGGAATCCCGATCATCCCGTTTCGGATCGAAGATGTACCTCCTTCGCGAACGCTCGAATTTTTTATCAGCGCGCCTCATTGGCTCGATGCGCTAACTCCGCCGCTCGAGGAACATTTGAAGCGGTTGAGTGCGATGATGCAAGTGTTGCTAGATCGAAGGAGAGCCGAGCTACCGGAGCAGCCAAGCCGTCCTGGTAGTGGTCAAGGGATTTCCGCTAAATCTGCAAGTGTCCCGCCGGCGACCTCTCGCACCTCCGGAGGTAGGTCACTCGTTTGGATTGTGATTGGTGGGTTAGCGGTTGTGCTGTTAGGCGGGTTTTTCGTTATTGCGTTGCTCGTGCTTTTCTTTGCCCGAGGTCCTGCACCTACTTCCGCTTCCAAAGAGGGACCGAACCCCGTGCCTTCGGCGATCGGGCAGGTGACACCATCGCCTATCCAACAGGTGTCGCCGGGTCCGCAGCCGCGGGCCTCGATCAAGGGGGAAGCCCAAACGCTACTGAACGAAGGCGATCGAGCCGAAAAGCAGGGGCAATATCAAAGTGCGCTGGTGAAGTACAACGAGGCGCTTGAGCTCGATCCGGATTCGGCGGACCTCTACAACGCGCGCGGCATTGTCTATTACGGTATGCATTCCTATGATTTAGCGATCAAGGACTACGATCAAGCGGTTCGGCTGAGTCCGCAGGCCTACTACGCTTTTTCTAACCGAGGGAACGCTCTCGGCCAACTCGGGCGTCATAGCGAAGCGATCAAAGATTATAACGAAGCGATTCGGATCAAGCCGGATTACGCCTACGCGTTTAACGGCCGAGGCCTGGCTTATTATAACCAAGGCGATAGCGATCGAGCCATCACCGACTACACAGAGGCGATTCGACTAGATGCCAAGTATGTCAACGCCTATAACAACCGCGGAAATGCGTACGAAGCGAAGCAGCAATACGATACCGCGCTGGCCGATTTCAATCAGGCCATCCAACTTGATGGCAATTACGCGTATGCCTACAACGGCCGGGCAATAGTCTCTTATGATCGCGGCGAGTACGACAAAGCGATCGCGGACTATACGATAGCAATCCGGCTCTCGCCTAAATACGTTGCGGCCTATACCAATCGAGGCAATGCCTACGAACGAAAACGCCAATATCAAGCAGCCATAGCCGATTATAACACTGCGATCGGTCTCGACGGTAAATACGCCTCCGCCTACAACGGGAGAGGAATCGTTTACGACGACGAGCACCAATATGAAAAAGCGATTGGTGACTATGCCGACGCGATTCGTTTGAATCCGAATTACTCCTACGCTTACAACAATCGGGGGAATGCGCTATGCAGTCTCCGTCGATATGATGAAGCGCTCAATGACTATAACGACGCGCTGCGCATTTATCCAAACTACGTATATGCCTACAATGGGCGCGGGGTTACCTACTACAACAAAGGTGACTATCAGCGAGCGATTGCTGATTATACGCACGCGATCAGTCTCAATCCAAATTACGCTCTAGCTTACAAGAACCGCGGATTGGCTTACGAAAAGACCGGCGCGAAGGACAAGTCCAAAGCAGATTTCGCCGCGGCCCATCGGCTGGATTCGAGCCTGTGAATGAGCGTGCCGGCGTATCGGCGTGGGAGCGGGGCCCGGTCTAACAAGATTCTGTCACACTCTGGGTTCGGCGGTCCGGGAGGACACGCCCTACCGACGTCAGGTTCTGCCCCGCTCCCACGCCGATACGCTCTTCACTCTCCTCGGGGAACGCGAATTTTGATTGAGGTTGCGACCCAAAATCTTTAGACGGATAGGGCGAGAAAGACGCAATCAAAGGTTTTTTTCTCGTCTTTCAAATCACCATGCCACTCGACGTCTTTATAAGCTATGCGCTCGCCGATAAGTTGACCGCTGACGCGGCGTGCGCCGCGCTCGAAGCCGAGGGAATTCGTTGCTGGATCGCCCCGCGAGATGTGCTTCCTGGAATGGACTATGCCGAGGCGATCATCGAGGCGATCGAGAAAGCGCGGGGCATGCTGCTCATCTTTTCGTCCAACGCGAATCGTTCAAACCAAGTGAAGCGAGAGGTGGAACGGGCGGTCCACCATGGCATTCCAATTATTCCGTTTCGGATCGAAGATGTGCCACCCAACCGAGCCTTGGAATATTTTATCAGCGCTCCTCATTGGCTGGACGCTTTAACGCCGCCTTTGGAGCAGCATCTAAAGCATCTCGCATCAACTATCGGAATGCTCCTTAACCGAGCCGATGCCGAGGCTGGGGTGGCGACACCTCAATCACGTCCTGGGTCCGCTCAGACCGCCGAGCCTCGAGGAAATTTCGTAGCCCCGTCCGTCTCTCCCGTAGGACCGAGCGCAAGCGGGACACCGCTTAATCCGGCAACCAAAGCTGGATCCGCCCAGGATCCGCGGGCCGCCGGCGTTCCCGCCGTCACAATCCCGCCCAAGTCGAACGCGCCGGTCGTGATTTTGATTCTGGTCGGAGTCGTGGGCGTTATTGTTGCCGGCATGTTATTCGTTGCCATTGCGGCGTTCTTTTTCTTCCAGCGCCCGGGCGTAAGGCCGTCTCCGTCACCTTACGTGCTCAACACGACGCCTACGCCGTCGACTCGGGTCAGTCCTCCTAGCACGCCGTTCGCAATCACAACGCCGATGCCCGCAACGATCCCCGGGGATAGCTATTCCGATCTGAAGAGCGCGCTGGATGCAGCGAAGAACTACGAAAACGATGGGAACTATGAAAAGGCGATTGCTGCCTACAACGCAGCGATCGGCTTCGACCCAAAAGACTCCGCAACCCTATATAAGCGGGGATATTGCTACAAACAGCTCGGACAGTACGATAAGGCAATCGAGGATTACAACGCGGCGATCGGTCTCGATTCAAAGAATCCCAATTATTTCAACGATCGGGGCATCGCCTACTGGAAAAAGGGGGACGATGACCGAGCAATTGCGGATTTCAACAATACCCTGCAACTCAATCCCAAGTACGCTTACGCTTACAACAACCGAGGGCTGGCTTACTACGATAAAAAGGAAACTGCGCGCGCAGTCAGCGACTACGAGCAATCGATGCAACTCGATCCCAAGTATGCCGATCCGTACTACAATCGAGGAATCTATTATTATGATAAGGAAGATTACGAGTCCGCGATCAAAGACTACAGCGCCGCCGTCGAACGCGATTCTAAGTATGCGAACGCATTTTATAATCGCGGTCTGTGCTACCAGACACTGAAACAGAACGACAAAGCGATCAGCGACTATACTTCGGCCATCCAGATTAACGCGAACTTCATCGACGCTTACAATAATCGGGGCCTGATCTATCTTCGCCTTGGTGACTACGATCGGGCGATTCAAGATTACGACGAAGCCATCTCCCGGAATGCCAGTTACTATCTGGCCTATTACAACCGAGGAATCGCCAACGCAAAGAAGAAGCAGTACGATGTTGCCATCAATGATTACACCGAAGCGGTTCGTCTAAATCCGGACTATGAAAGTGCGTATTTCAACCGCGGCGACAGCTATAGCGCCAAAGGCGATTACGATCGGGCGATCAGCGACTACAGCGTGGCGATTCATTTAGCTCCCCGGAATGCCGATAGTTTTAACGATCGCGGGATCGCTTATTTTCATCTGGGCCAATACGACAAAGCGATCGAAGATTATACGCAAGCTATCTCGCTCAACTCGAACTACGCGGAGGCTTTCTATAATCGGGGCAACGCCTACACTAACGCCGGTTCTTACGCCCTGGCCGTCAACGATTTTAATGTGGCGCTACGGCTAAAACCGAACAATCCGGATACATACAATAACCGCGGAATCGTTTACTACGATCAAGGCGAGTACGATCGAGCGATCAGTGATTACAACGAAGCTCTTCGCATTGATTCAAGTTATGCCCGGGGTTACCAGAACCGCGGTCTTGCCTACCAGAAGAAAGGGATGACCGAAAGGGCGAATAAGGATTTCGACCAGGCCAAGAAACTCGGCTTCAAAGACTAATCCTTATTCGTGATGGGTGAGCTCAAACGGAATAAGGGATAGCGCCCATATTTTTTTGCGAAATCAATTTGTCCCAGATAATCGAATCCGAATTCCAAGGTTTCTTCGCCGCGTTGTTTTCGCGCATAATTTGCGATGGTCGCGTAAGACATGAACGCTTCGGTTGCCCAGACTTCACCTTCCCGAACCATCGGTTCAATTCTGGCCGCATGGCTGACGTGCGATCCAGTAAAAGTGATTTGGCGAATCACCGGATCTACACAGAGCGTCACGGGCCCTGTGTGCAGGCCGACGCGCAGGTCCATCTTAGCAGTGAGATGCGTTCGCCAACTGCCGCTTTGCACGACTCGCAAAAGACGCAAAGCGACGGTGCCGGCGGCTACCGGATCATCGAACACCAGGTAGACGGCGTCTCCCCAAGTGTTGGTTAGAACCGGGCGAGGGGGTTGAGAAATCAACTGCGAGATCATGCCCAGGAATTCGGGCGCAAAATATTCGATCTGTTCCTCCGGTATCTTGCTGTAACCGACGACGTCAGCAAACAATAGCGTCTTCACCGCCTGCTGGCCCTGGCTTACTTTTACTTCATCAAAAGCAAATGAATGATGTTCCGGGGGGGCTTCGATAACGGAAATGCCGCTGATACGAGAGAGGTCAATGATTTCCACGGCGTGTTGGCGAGATCGCCAGAAGTGAACGAAGCTCGATGTCCCACCTAGTCCGTCACCCCTTTTTCCATCCCAGACTGCGACCGGCGTTACGTCGGAACCGATGGTCTCTGCGCGATAGAGAGCCATGCCATTCATGCAGTCGCTACAGTAAACGTATCCGAGATTGCCGCTGGGCGCACTCTGCTGGGAGAGGTAAGTAACTGAGGTCACTTCTACCAGGAGTTGATCAAATTTGTCGTTCCAATAAGGATCGTCATTGATGGTGACACTGGTCCGCAGAAATTCTTCTTTGCGCCAAGGCAGCACGACATGGATCTCTGCCCCGCGCTCGAGCATCGCTTCGATGAAAAGGAGATCGGAGCCGCAAGCTGCCGACGAAATGCCGATTTGGGCATCACATTGATTCAGTCGTTCTTTGATTTCCTTGGCCACAGCCGGTACCAGACGAGCCGGGAAGCGAGGTCGCACCCGATCGGGTGCGTCGATCATGTGCCCCGAGAATAGGATTACATTAGGCAGCCCGAAAATTTTCTGCAGTGATGAAAAATCCCAACCGGCAAATCCACAGATCAATTTGGCCTGCCGGCGGGTAGAGCTCAGATCACCCCAATGACGAAGGTGGTGGGCAATAGCCGATGCTCGTTGATAGTAAGAAAGTGCGGTGTGACTAAGTTCGCCTTCTCTGATCGAGAGGATCAACTCAGCTTCAGCAATCGTTGCGGATGCCCAATAGTCTTCCGGATCTTTCTGGAGGATTGCGCGGCATAAACCTTTCACTTTCTCGGCCAGTTCGCAGGCCGTCTTTCGGTTCTGTTGCCAGAGCGCGACCGTAGCGGCATTGATCGCCGGATAGTATGCGCCACTCAACTCGAAGGCTCGCAAATAAAAGGAATGTGCCTTCTCCAAATTGGAAGCCAGAATGGCTGGTTGAGTAGCCGCTAAAGCGAGATCCTTGTAGGTGCGCCCGATCGCGCTCAAAATAGCGGCGTTCTCGGGCCGCTTCTCATGGAGTGCCAGCAGCGTCTCTCGGGCTTCGCCGATCGATCCCAGGCGGGAAAGCGCAATTGCCTTTTCGTAATCGAGGTCATCGAGCCGTTGCTCCACCAGGGCGGTCCGACTCGCTCGAAATGCCGACAGGGTATCGCGACCCTCGAGAGCGATTTCCAGAGCTAGCAGGCTCTCGCCAAAGCGCGTAGCGGCTCGACTCAGGTTGGCATAGACCGCACTCGCGGCAGGGAAATCCTCGGTAAGTTCGATCTGCCAAGCGGCGCGGTTGCTCCAGAATCTTCTGATATTCGGAACCGATCGACAAGCTGTTGTTACTTCTTCAAGGAAAGGCATACTCCGGAATCCGCTGTGAGAGTAACGAAAAACCGCCGAGGCTACAGAAAAAAACGAGACGCTATGTGACGTCCAGGATGGGGAGGGATCGCGTCCTCGCGATCCGCGGCGCACGAGGATCCGACGTCGCGCTCAAGCGTCCCGCAGCAGGCATCCAAAAGGCTATGTCGGACAGGCTGTGCGCCCTCCCCCATCCGGGGCAGAGAAACCGGACTCGGCACATCGACGATCCGACGCCACTGCGCATCACGCTCAAAGACCATACGCCTCTGCGATGTCGGATCCCGTGATCGCAGCCGAGTCAGCGGATCAAATCAACTGGAGAGTAGATGTATCCCGTAGAGGTCCATAGGTACATGACTCCACGCGAAAAGCCGTTCAATGCACTGTTTGCGTCCTGACTCGTGCCGATTACCGTGTCGTCCACTTGACATAAAACCATCCCAATTTTGAGCCCGAGCTTATCGGCGGCGCTTCCCATTTCGACCTGGGTCAATAGAGCACCGTGAACTTTCGCGGGTATCGCGTAGAGCCGGCGTGCCTCATCGGTGAGCTCGCCAAATCGGACACCGGCCAGCAATGATTTCCTGGAGCCGGCCGATTTTTCGATTCCCGGTTCCTTCAATCGCGTGAGACGCATCCGGCTGTTAAGGATCGAACCGCTGCGATAGGTCGCAAACGAAACCTCGGAGTCTGGCTGGGAGAAGGTAATCAATTCCCGAAGCTGGATGGAATTTGAGACAGGCTGTCCATTAAACTGCTGGATAACATCCTTCACCCGAAGTCCAGCTCCTTGGGCGGGGCTATTCGGCGCTACCTCTGTGACAAGTACGCCCACGGTCTTTTGCGGCAATGAAAGCATTGCCGCCAGGTCCGGCGTGAGGTCCTGGAACGCTACTCCGGCATAGGCCCGATCGACTTTTCCGTTGCTCTTCAGCTCTTCGTAGACGCTTTTCACCAACGCAGAAGCGATGGCGAATCCCAGGCCAGTATTTACTTTGCTGTTGAAGACAGGCACGTACATCGAATTGATGCCGACCAGCTTACCGTCCACGTCTACCAAAGCACCGCCGGAGTTACCCGGGTTAATTGCGGCGTCAGTTTGAATGTAGTCTTCGTTGGCGGAATTGTTCAGAGAACGCCCGACAGCACTGATAACCCCAAGAGTGACAGAGTTGGCAAAGGAGAGCGGATTGCCAATCGCTAGTACGAAATCTCCGACGTGATAACTTCCAGAGTCCGCAAACGTCAAGGTCGGCAGATTGTTGTCGTTGATTTTGATCAGCGCAAGGTCGGTCTGCGGATCTAAGCCTACGATCGTGGCCTGATAATTTTTGCCAACATCCTCTCGTTTGACCGTGATGTGTGTGGCGGTCTTAATGACGTGATAATTTGTGACGATGTATCCGTCGGGAGACAAAATAACGCCCGATCCGGTCACCGAATCCTTGCCGTTCGAGTCGTCCTGTTGGTCTGACTCGTTGTTGCTCTCCACCTTTCCGACCATTCCGGAAGCGGTAATGGAGACTACGGCCGGCGCAACCCGTTGAATGAGTGGGGCGAAACCGCGGCGGTCGGTAGCCGGCAGTTCTGCGCGAACGCCACTAATGAGCTGCAGTATCAGAATGAAAGGTGCGATGCGCCAAACAGGAGAAGGTTGGCGAGGGCACGTTGGCATCGAATCGAGACTACACGAGGGGGATGTCTTGCCGATCTTCAAAGACGGCTAGCTCCGTTCCCTGAGGGTGCCGGTGCCACCCAGTGTAGTATCGACCGTCGCCTGCTATCGCGGTGCCGAGAAGCACGTCGGTGTGTGGCCCGTACACCCCGTTTTCGTTTACGACGAAATGGTGACCGACCACTTCAGGCTGAGTAGCCCGAGGATACGGTTCCAAGGGAAGATGCCCCAATTCTTCGAGTCGTGCCACTGGGATGCGATACTCTTTAGCGACCTCTTCCGGCAGCTCGTAGACAAAACCGTCCGGCCCGGTAAGAAAAATTGTGCCTAAAGGTTGTGGGAACAAACTTGGTTTACTCATACCTTTTCTTAAGGACGGACGCGGTGCCCCGGGAAACTTGCAGACTTTACAGGAAAACTATGGAGAAAGAAGGGTTCTACATCGTCTCACAAATATTGAAATGATGCAGCAGGTTCTGACGAGTGTTTATTTCCGGAGATCGTATGGCATTGCCTGAGCCGAAGAACCCGCAATCTGACATTGCCCTCCTGCTTCGTTTTCGGCGGTATTTTGTTCCCTATTTGCTTCCTGCCGGGGCCCTTATCGTTCTGGCGCTGATTCAGGCTAATCTGACTTTGCTGGCAACCGCGACCGGGCAGCGGCTGCTTGACCATTTTCTGCACATCGTTCCCGCGGCGTCCGCTGGGCAAACCGAGAACGCTTTCCGAACCGAAGAGCTTCGAGGAGCATTGCAGATGGCGGGCTGGTTGTTGGCAGCGGCAGCGGTCGGCGTAGGCGCAAGCCAAGCTCGCAGCGCGATCCACGAAAGATTCACGGTGCGGCTGCAGCGAGAAGTCCTCGACAGTCTAATCCACGAAGATGGCGAAGCCCGCGCTTCCCGCCAGAGCGGGTCGACTCTGCGGACGTATATTTCCGATGCGTCGAGTCTTAGCGCTTTTCTAGTATTTGGCATAGTCGGGGTAGGGGAACACCTGGTTCGTTTGATCACTTACGTCGTCGGCCTGTGGGGCATTCCGGGCGGTTGGAAAATTGTGTTCGTAGTGGGTGGTCTAGGAATTCTTTTTCAGACTTTTGTAATCAAGGCGTTTGCCAGGGCCGAGCGAAAGACCGGAGAAAAGGCTGATCAACTGAGTGAGAACCTTTTCAATAAGGCTAGCCGGTATTTCGAAGTGTTGGAGCGTCTCCTATTTTTCGGAGGCGAAAGAACGGTCGCGAAGGAAATGAATGAATGCGCGCGAGAAGGAGCAAAGGTCAAACGCAAGTCACTCCTGCTCTCGGCCAGTCGCGAAGCTGTCTCCGGGATATTGATTACGATCTCCTTACCGCTCACGGTGCTGCTGCTCTTAGGGTCGCCCGGCTTCTCTCCCGGATCCGTGGTGCAAGCGCAGATGCTTACTAATCTCTTCTTGTTGTCGATCGGGGCGCTTTGTGCGGTTCCAGCCACGCTTCGCCAATTTGTTCCGGGCTTGCATCGAATCAACGCGTTGCTCCAGATCCCGCGGTCTCCGGAACCGCCCGCTGCAGTCGATGCTCTAGCTGACCAAAGCTGTGGCGCCGCTCTCCGAGTACGCGGACTCCAATTTGCGTTCTCTGGAAATGGAAAAGAATTATTTCGCGACTTCGACATCGAGATCCCGGCCGGAGCGATTGTCGGCTGGGTTGGTCGTTCCGGCTGCGGCAAATCGACTTTGGCAAAGCTGCTTGTGGGTGACCTGCGCCCAAGCGCGGGCTCGATTTGGATCGACGAGGAAGAGATTACACACTGGCCGATTCATTGGCGCAGACGCGTCATCGGCTATCTGCCAACCGGGTTCGGTTTTTTGGATGGAACTCTGGAACAAAACGTTCTTTTTGGCCGCCCAAAAGAAGCTGTCGGCGATGTGCGAGCCGCTCTTGATTTGTCTGGTGTGACCGACTTCATGCAGGAGCAAAAAATCGATCTGAGCTACAAAATCCGAAGTCTGTCCGGGGAAGGTTTTCTTTCTTTTGGTCAACGTCGCCGAGTCGGTCTGGCCCAATTATTGTGCGGTAGAAACCGTTTGGTCATCCTCGACGAACCGGGAGCGAGCCTTGATCCTCAATCGATGCAAAGGATCGCTCACAACCTGCGCTGGGCTCTCGCCAATCGGACCGCGATTGTCATTACGCATGACCCCGATATTTTCGAAACAGATTTCAACATTTTCTTCATAAATGGGGAAATCGCCGATATCGGTCCACACGAAGATCTGTTGTTGCGCAACGCGCAATACGCCGAGTTGATCCGGACCGTCATGGCGGATCGCGGGAAGCAAAGGGGAGGAGCGTGAGAAGGAATGGAGTGATGGAGTGATGGAGGAATGGAGTGATGGAGTGATGGAGTGATGGAGGAATGGAGTGATGGAGTGATAGGAGTGATGGAGTGATGGAGTGATGGAGTGATGGAGTGATGGAGTGATGGAGTGATGGAGTGATGGAGTGATGGAGTGATGGAGTGATGGAGTGATGGAGTGATGGAGTGATGGAGTGATGGAGTGATGGAGTGATGGAGTGATGGAGTGATGGAGTGATGGAGTGATGGAGTGATGGAGTGATGGAGTGGCGGGAAGTGACGGAGGTTTTACTCGGCGGATCGCCGCTAGCGCCGAAGGCGCGTTTCAGGAAAGCCTAGGGTGAAGCCCTAGGAATCGGGAAAATTAAAGCGATTCAGCGCTGAAAGCGCGCGACAACACCGGCAGTTTCCATCTCAACCGATTGTAAGCTTGGACCTGAAGGAGTCTTGCTGTCGGTCTTTTTTTCGGGAATCGCAACAATCGGTTCGAGCCGAGTTGAGCGAGGGTGTCTGAAAATTTGTGTGTGGGTCACAACCTGAGGTAAGAGATGGAAGTGACCAAGAAGAAGGAGCGAGAAGAGTCGGGCCAGGAAGGCAAGAAGGGGATTGATCCGGCGATCATTGAAGAGTTGATGAAAGGGTACCAGCGACCGGAAGATCTGACCGGTCCTGGAGGGATCATGGAGCAACTGACCAAGCGTTTGTACGAAACGGGTGCTTGGGACGGAGATGACGCACTATCTGGGCTACGAGAAGGGCCAGGCGCCCAAGCTCGAAGAAGGCCAGGAACGGGAGAGCCATCGCAACGGGACGAGCAAGAAGACGATTGTTAGCGAGGATGGCAAGTTAGAGATTGAAGTGCCCCGAGACCGAGCTGGGGAGTTCGAGCCGCAGTTTATCCGTAAGGGTCAGCGTCGGTTCGGAGGATTCGATTCCAAGATCATCGCGATGTACGCCCAGGGCATGACGGTACGTGAGATCAAGGCGTTCCTGGAAGAGCAATACAAGGTGGAGGTCTCGGCTGAACTGATCAGCACGGTGACTGACTCGGTCATCGATGATGTGTTGGAGTGGCAGAACCGGCCACTGGAGCGGATGTATCCGGTCGTGTTTTTTGACGCTCTACGGGTCAAGATCCGCGACGAAGGAACGGTCAAAAACAAGGCAGTTTACCTGGCCTTGGGCATCCAACGCGACGGCACCAAAGATGTGCTGGGACTCTGGATCCAGCAAAGCGAGGGAGCCAAGTTTTGGCTTGCGGTGATGAACGAGCTCAAGCACCGCGGGGTGCAGGATATCCTGATCGCAGTCATTGACGGGCTGAAAGGTTTTCCGGAAGCAATTACAGCCGTTTTTCCTGAGACCCAGATTCAGACTTGCATCGTGCATCTGATCCGCAACTCGCTGTCCTTCTGCAACTGGAAACAGCGGCAGCCGGTAGCCCGGGAACTCAAGCGCATTTATAACGCCGAGACGGCCGAACTGGCGGCCAAACGGCTGGAGGAGTTTGGCAATAGCGAGTGGGGCAAAAAACTGCCGGCCATCCTCCAGAGCTGGCGAAGAGTCTGGGAGCAAGTCATCCCCTTCTTTGTTTATCCGGCCGAGATCCGCAAAATCATTTATACCACCAACGCCATTGAGAGTCTGCACATGCAACTCCGCAAGGTGCTCAAAAACCGAGGGCACTTTCCCAGCGACGAAGCAGCGACCAAATTGATTTACCTGGCCTTACGCAACATCACCAAGAAATGGAAAAACCCGCCGATAACCTGGAAGCTGGCGGCGACCCAGTTTGCCATTCAATTCGGCGAGCGATTTTTCGCGGCTGACGCCGCCTAAAAAAGATGAGAAAAGTCGAGACTTAGAAAGCAAAGCCAAATCGACCCGCACACAAAAAAGCGGACACTACCAAGTTGAGCCGCGCCTTCAGCGCTTCACGTCTTGGTTGTATGAATTCCTAGGGCTTCACCCTAGGCTTTCCTGAAACGCGCCTTCGGCGCTGAGGAGCGCCGATCGCCCAACGAATCCTAGTGGCATATTCACGGTCGGCGACTCCGATCATTCCTACCCCCGGCACTCCATTACTCCATTACTCCATTACTCCATTACTCCATTACTCCATTACTCCATTACTCCATTACTCCATTACTCCATTACTCCGAGGATCCCGTGCTCCCTGTTCCCTCTCTGCTCTCGAATTTTTCGAAGAAATACTGCAAGCGGCGCTCTTCAAGGCGTCTACGTTTCGCGAACAGCGTGTCCGCAATACCGGATTGCGTTTGTCGCCAAATACCAGATCCTGTACAAGCGCTGGTTGAACGAGCGTCTTCGTGAAAACGAAACAAAGCGTCGGCAAGGAAGGGGGTGCGCATTTTCGCACTACCGAGTGGGATCTCGTTCTTCATTCTGGGGACATGAACTCGTCCGAGTACGACCGCTGCCTGTCGGAGCTCTGTTCTCGCTACTGGTATCCGCTTTACAATTTCGCGCGTTTTACCGGTCTTTCCAACGAGGACGCCGAGGATGTGACGCAAGGTTTTTTCCGGCATCTTCTGGAAAAAGGGGGGCTACAGACTGTTCATCCTGCCAAGGGCCGATTTCGGTCATTTCTCTTAGCTTCTTTCCGCAATCACCTCTCGACGCTGCGGCAATACGCGTCCGCGGAGAAACGAGGCGGAGGACAGCCATTGATCGAGCTTGATGCCCATGAACCGGACGATCGCCACCATCTGGAGCCGGCTGACGACCTAACGGCTGAAACTTTTTTCGACGCGAACTGGGCTCAAATCCTGATTGAGCGCGTCACGCTTCATCTCGCCGAGGAGTACCGGCGAAGCCGCAAGTCGGAACAATTCGATGTTTTGCGCCGCTATCTCGAGCTCGGCTGCGAACCAAACGCCGAATCTTATGAAAGAGCTGGTCCGGCTCTGGGCCTGTCTGGCAACGGCGTTAAGACTCTGGTTTTTCGAATGCGGCAACGGTTTGCTGCGCTGATGCGGCAGGAGGTCGCGCAGACGTTGTTGGATCCGGGTGATATCGACGCGGAAATGCATTCTCTTTATTCGGCGCTGCGAGCCACCGAGGGTCGATTGAGAAATGAACTCCGAACCCGATGAAGAGGCTAAAGCGACTGATGACCAGACGGTCGCGCGCGGGCAGCGGGACCAAAAAGATCAACCGACGCAGCCAAATCGGTCTCCTCCAATCGACCCGGATTCTGCGTCGACGCCGCACCCCGGGCTCGGGGCAGCTCAAGAAGCCGGCCATTTCGTGCTGGTTGCTGATCCGCAGACCATCGTTTCAGCGGTAAGTCAGAGCCAGTACCAGCATTTTGCCATCGAAGTCGGCCCTGATGGCGAGCCTGTGGAGTTGGGCAGAGGTGCGATGGGCGTGACCTATCGCGCCATTGACACAACGCTCCAGCGCCCGGTCGCGCTGAAAGTGATTTCCTCCCGTTTGATCGACAATGAAGTATTGAAAAGCCGGTTTATCCGCGAGGCGCGCGCGGCCGCTTCGTTACGGCACCCCAACGTAGCTTCCGTCTTTTACTTGGGCTCGACGGAGTCTTCCTATTTCTACGCGATGGAGCTGGTGACAGGCGAAACGCTCGAACAGTTCATTGGAAAAAACGGCCCGCTTGATCCGATTTTAGCAATCGATATCACGGCGCAGGTCACCTCAGCGTTGGTGGCAGCAGATCAAGCCGGTCTCGTCCACCGCGATATCAAGCCGGCCAACCTGATCCTGACGAGAGACGAAAAACAGCGCGTGCTGGTGAAAGTGGTTGATTTCGGGTTAGCGAAGGTAGCGGCGGAACAGGGTACTGACTCCGGTATCTCTGATCCCGGCGCATTTTTGGGAACGCCTCGTTACGCCAGCCCCGAACAGTTCAGCGGTGGCAAGATAGACATCCGTTCCGACCTTTATGCGGTCGGGATCACCCTGTGGCAGATGTTGACCAAAGCGACGCCATTCAACGGGACCCCAACTCAAGTGGCTGCGCAGCACCTCCAGTCTGCCTTGCCGATCGGCGAACTGCGTCATATACCCTATCCGATTGTTAGTTTGCTAACTCATCTGCTGGAGAAAAATCCCGATGACCGGCCGCATACACCGGAAGAACTGTTAGCACTGCTGAATTCGACCCGGCGCGCTATCGGCGGACAGGTAGGAGCCACAGAAGCGATGCCACCACGGCTTCTGCCGAGACGACGAAGAATTGGTAAGGGAGCGTTTCTCGCAGCTGCTGTCGTAGCCTTGATTGGTAGCGCAGCATTACTCGTCCGGTTCTTTCCTTCGCATCCGGTGCACGATCTAAAGTCAGTAGCGGTGTTACCGTTTGATAACGTAGGCGACGATAACCAGAATGCCTATCTCAGCGACGGTTTGACGGCCGAAGTAATCTTTCAACTGTCCAGGATTGCCGATTTGCGGGTGATCTCTCGGGACTCGGTTCTGCGCTATAAAACGACACCCTCATCTTCACGACAATCCATGCGGAAAATCGCTGATGAATTGGAGGTCGCGACTCTGCTGGAAAGCAACATCCAGCGTTCAGCGGATCGGTTGAAAGTCCGCTCGGTCTTGTACGACGCCGACTCTGGGAAACAGCTCTGGAGCCAGTCATATGATCGCGAAATGAACGATCTCTTTGCGATTCAAAGCGATGTCGCAGAGAACATCGCCGCCGCGCTTCACGTGAGACTTTCGCCGGACGAACAAGAGAATATACAGCGTAGCCCGACCAAAAATATGAATGCCTACGATCTCTATCTCCGAGGCAAAGAGTACTACGAGTTGCGACAGAATGACGACAACGAAGCCGCAGTGGGCTTGTTTAAACAAGCAATTGAGCAGGATCCAAAGTTCGCCCTGGCGTACGCGGGCCTGGCTAACTGCTATCTTGAGCGAAATGTGCGGTTTGACAAAGAAGCATTGTGGCTCGATTCGGCCGTAGACGTTTGTCGGAAGGCCATTGCAATCGACCAAAAACAAGCCCGGGTCTATACTGTTCTTGCTCGGGCCATGATGTTTAAGAGCCGCCCGATGGAAGCTCGGGAAGCTATCGCCAAAGCGCTCGAACTAGCTCCCAATGATAAAGAAGCAAATTTCTGGGCCGCCGTCCAATTACCCTATTCGAGTCTGGATAAATACGCACTTTTTCTGAAATGCCGCTCTCTCGACCCCAACGATCCGGTAATTCCATATAATCTTGGAGACGTGTGCCTATTCTGGGATGCCGACCAGTTGCGAGGTAAGTGGCTACAGCGAGCGATCCATCTCGAGAGCAACGAGGAAATTAGGGGCTTGATGGAGGCCGAGCAGCTCGTTTACCAGAAAAATTATCAAGCGGCATTAGACAAACTGCAGCCACTACCGCTGACCTTCGTTGGGTACGGACCGTACGTCGAAGATCTCAAGTATGGCTGTTGGGAGCATCTTGGCCAATGGGCTGATGTACTGCAATTAATGCGCTCGATCAAAGATATTGAGAATGAGAAAGAACGCGGGCCGTTACTCCATCTTATCCTCGCGCTCAACGCAACGCAGCAGGAGAGTGAGGCTCAAGAGAGAGCTAAACGATTGTTGGTGTTGGCGAATGAAGACTTCGCGGCCAACCCAGAAGATCGATATGCAGGATATTTTCTAGCGTTCTGTTACCGGTTCCTCGGAGAAAAAGAGCGAGCTTACAGCTATTTGCGACCGGTATTTCCCGAAATATTCGGTCGGCTGCCGCTTGGGCGTAACGACTATTCGTTGAGGATATTCTCGAAGGACTCGGAAATGCAGGAGCTCATGGCCGACTTCGAAAAGGCAAGTCAGGCGAAGCGACTAGAGATTCCTCGAATGGATAATAATCTGTAGAACTGAAACCTGAAAAAACCAATTAAGACCCGTTTGGCATGTATTTGTTCCTTGGCGAAGCGGACGACGCGTTGGGTCGAGATGTCCGGCAAACTTTAGAGGAGCGCGGAGCACAGGTTCGCGTGCTACCGGATCCGTTTTCCCAACGTTTCTCCTGGCATCTGGATTCGATCCAGACCAGTTCCGTAGTAACCTTTGAAGATGGTACCGACCTCATCGACAGCGATATATCGGGGCTTCTGCTCCGTCGAAGCAAAACTCCGCAGACGAACTGCGCGAGTGCCGATGATGACAGCTATATAGAAAGCGAAATCGAAGCAGCTATCTTGGGCTGGATTTGGAGTCTACCGTGTCCAGTAATCAATCGGCTTCCCGCCTGGCTTTGGTATTGCCCAAACCTTCCCCTTCAATTCTGGGGCCGACTGCTTCAGGCGAATGGCTTGCAGGGAATCGATTGGGGCAAACCAGAAAGGAATACTGAAGCAACCAACGCAAAAGGGAGCGAGGCGTTCGGCACCGGAGATCTATTAATTGCTTACGGTTGGGCATGCGTCGTTGGCCATAGGGTGATTTGGGACCGCGCTCGGCCAAACTTCGATCGATGTGAAACCGCACTGATCGAACTCACACGCTGCGCTGGATTGTCTTTCCTGGAGATTGCCGTCGCGAGAACAAGCGATGGATTCGGAGTAAATGAGGTGAATCCTTTTCCAGACCTAACCCGATTTTGCCCATCGAGTCGCTGTGCGGTCACGGAAACGTTAGCAACTCTTTTCACCGGCTCAAACCACCCACAATGATACTGGTCTGCGGTAGTCCCTTCGATCCTGATATTCGGTTTCTGCGGGCCCGTTGGGACTTAAGCCGTGTCGACTATCGTCTGCTGAATCTATGGTGCCGTGACGGAAAGCCAGTCGTGCAAGCGGGCTACGAAAAGGGGTTGATGCAAGGCTTCATCGGCTGTGAAAATTGGCGATTGGAAGTAAGCGAGCTGACAGGGGTGTTCCTAAACAACAATAGTTGCCGGCTCGAAAATAGTTCAAACGGCACTTTTGGGGAATGTGACTCGGAAATAGGTGCGCTTCTGAACAACCTGCCTTGTAAGGTAGCTAACCGCCCAGCCGCCGCAATGTCCGACCGAAGTAAACCTTTCCAAGCTCTGCAGATTCGCGAGTGCGGTTTCCAGATTCCTGAAACTTTAGTTACAAACGATCCAGCGGCAGCCAAACGATTCTATGAGGAACACGAGGGAAACGTCATTTTTAAGTCGATCAGCGGAACGAAGTCGATTGTACGAAAACTCAGCCCTCAATATCTTGAGCGTTTACCTCTCTTGCGGAACGGACCCACGCAATTTCAAACTCTCATTGTAGGGAATGACATTCGAGTCCATGTCGTGGGAGACCAATGTTTTGCCACTCGGATCGGATGTGCCAGTGTCGATTATCGATATGCGTGGCAGGAAGGAATTCCGCTCAAGATGGAACCAGCGGTGCTAAGCCCGGAAGTCATATCGCGGTGTCTCCTGCTCTGTCAGAAACACGGGCTGACGCTCGCCGGGATTGATCTAAAGGAGAGTTCGCTGGGAGAATATTACTGTTTCGAAGTGAATGCGGCGCCGATGTTTTCATTTTACGAGAGAACGACTCGTCAGCCGATTAGTGCGGCGCTCGGTGAATTTCTAGGCCAGCCATAACTCCTAGGAAAAGCGTAGGACCGTCCGTTAGGATTTAGCGTGATCTTTAGAAGGAAATTTGTCAGAAGTGACTGTTTCTCAATCGAGCGCCGTTATGGACGAGCAAGCGCGTGGCAGTAAACCGAAACGATCTAGGGAGGCGTATATACTCGGGAAGGATCGGCCTTTTTCTTACAATCCGGAAAAACGGGTGGCTCGTTACACAATCAGGCAGTTAGCCAGCTTATTCGATATTCTTGAATTCGAGATTGATGATTCAGACACGGGCAAGTGTTTTGGCCGGTTTTCCATCAGCATAAATCCAGGTGACCAGATACCCAGCGGAGACCTGGAAGACTTTACTGTCCAAGGCCTACTGAACGCGATTGAACAATTAAAGGTCGTCGTTTCGGACGACAAGTCCAGCAAGTCGTTTTTTGTTGAGGCAAGGATTAAAAAGGTGGGGAATTAGTCCGGGAGTAGCGTCGTTTAGTAGAAGATAGGTGGAGTCGGCGACCCCGCTTCCTAAAGGAAACCTGAGTTTCCTGCATTTTTCTGAAACCAGGCCCTCTTCATTCCTTTGTAAGCTGACGGAAGATCATTGATTTGGCTGTTGGGACCGATGATCCGCCACCAGCTATGAGTGCCTCCAGTTCAGCCATCGCTTCTCCTCTTTCGTTCCCCGTACCGGCGACAGCCGCCGTTCAGCCGTATGAAGCGACGAAGCAAATCGCAAACGCGAAACACTGTCGAGTTCAGGCGGTGATCTGCGCGCTCTTGGCCACCTGTTGCACCGTGACTGGATTCTCCGCCTTCCAAGCACCCTTCAAGCTCCTGGTACAGGACGATCTGACGAACGCGATGAAGTCCCGCACCGAAATTGCTGCGCTGCCTGCCGGTCCAGGAACGCAAACGACGGCAGGCTTCCGTGCTTCTCTTCCCCGACCAAATGCCGGCTGCAATAAAGTATTAGCCAGTAATTCCGCTAATGGTTCTCCGCATAAGCGGAGGCCGCGCGATCTTCCTTTTCAACAGAAAGAGTCGCGGGGGTATATCGCGTCGGGACAATTGTCTCAACGCAAATAGTGCAGAATTCTCCTTGTTGCGCAATTTCCCGGAAACCCGGCCCCCGCCTTTCCTTTGTAAGCTGACGGAGGCCATTGATCCGGTTGTTCGGACCGAGGCCGGCCACCAACCAATCAATGCCATGAATATCTTATCCGCCTTTTGGCTACCTAAGCCGGCTACAGACGTCGGAGAGAAGCCGAAAACGAAACCGGTCCAAACCGAGGTTGAAACCCGGCTTTGGAAAATCTGCCCACGCAAAAAAATGTGGCTCCAGGCGCTCATCGATGCGCTTTCGCGGGGTCAAATGCCGTGACTTAGTAAACGCCGGGAACGCCGGGAACGCCGGGAACGCCAAACGCCGACAACCCCTATCTCGCCGGTTTTTCTGCGACCTGATCACTCCAGGGTTTGGCTAGTTGGTGTAGCAAAGATTTAGCCTGTAACGGAGCAAGGTCCGGATACACCGACAGAATCCTAGCTAAGAGTGCTGCCCCGTGAGGCGCAGCAAAGCTGCTTCCGCAGAGGCGCCGTCGTCTCTTTCCTTTCCAGGCTGCTTCAAAGTCCGTACCCCGTGCGATGAACTCGACCAAGTGTCCCGGCTTGTAGTAGAGATCCTCTCGGTTCTCTACCTTGCCGTAATTGACGGTAATAACAGACGGGAAGTAGCCGGGCCACTCCGGCTTGGTAAAGTCTTCGTTGTTACACGCGGCGACAACATGAATACCCTTCAGGTAGGCGCGGTCGACCCAGGATTTGTACTGATGGATATGGTCAGCAACTCCACAACCGAAGCTGCAATTCAGGATCTGGTAGCCCCGCTCGATTGCCAGGTTCACGCCCTCGCAAATGATTTGGGTACGCGAGACGTTGCTGGCGTTCAAAACCCGAAAACTTCCCAACTCGATTTCCGGAGCTAAACTGTAGATAATTCCGGCGATTGCTGTGCCGTGGCCAAAGAGATCCGTTCCGTCGCCTGGACGCACATGAAGTTGGAGATCATCGCCAATGACGTGAACATCCTCGACGATCTTTAATCCGGTCAGATCGGGATGGTCCGCTTCAACGCCGGAATCAATGACCGCAACGCGAACGCCGGTGCCCTTACCGATGATCATCGCATCGCGCGCCTGTTCCACGGAGATCCAAGACTGTGTTCTCATCAGTGCCCGTCCCAGCCGACCGTGACCCGGAGAAGATGGTAGTCAATTAGATCGCTGATTACCAAAGAAGCCCGTTTTATCACATTGAGCTGCTCCATATCGAAACCTGGAGGAACTTCTCCGGCCGGAACGGCTTGACCGCCTTCCCGACGGACATTGAAGAGCTGGACGCAAGAGATAACGCCGCGGCACGCATTCAAGAAATAAAAAGGCACGACAATCATCGCATAAGTAGTAAGACGCAGCTTGTCATCCAGCAGCGGGCTATGCAGCTCATGTCTGTACACTTCGTTTTCCGCGAATCCATGCTCGCTGGCTAATGAGGTGCTGACGATTCCGGAGCCAAGCGGTTGCTTAAAACCGACAATATCTGCGGCGTGTGCTCCGGTATTGTATGCGACGACGAGGTTCTCTTTTTGTGGATCTAGTAGCCAAACACTACCCTCGTCCGCGGCAACCCGATCAAATGCATCGCGCAGCACATTCTCGATTCGGAGATCGAAAATTCCGCCGAGATTCTCTGGCGTGAGTACCTCAGCCATCTTGTTTAGTCGTTCCCTCAAGGCGGAATGCAAAGTGAGGAATCGTTCGTCTGGCAGAAAATTCACTCGGCCGCTCATAAGTAAACTTTCATACTAAGGATAGATCGACGCCCAGACGCCGAGAGCGATTGCCTGGTTTGTTTGTCAGCGCACGAGGCTCCAACTTTGCAGTGTGTTCGGAAATTGTGCATAAGGTATTCTTCAGGCCCAGTCGGACAGGCACCAATTCACTTGTTTTGGCGGCGGAAGGCTTGGCGAAAGAGGAAGGTGTGTTTCAGGATAATCTAGCAATGTGTCGGACTTCGCTTGATCAAAATTGATGAAGGGGTTTTGAGCGGCGACACGTCCGACGAAGCCTATGGTGATAATTCGAATTACCGGTGAAGGGATTCGCGAAGGCGGAAGCCGCGTTTCAAGATAGCCTAGGGCGAAGCCCTAGGAAAACGAGTTCCTCAAGCGTTTAGCGCTGTAAGCGCGTCATAATCGAGGCTCAAATCCCACACGTATCGCTCATCTACGCCGCCCGATAAGCGTTTGAGAAGTAATCGAAATTTCCTCAAACCTCATGGTCCGGTGATGCTCTTTTTGTTGCTCTACGTAAGTCTAGATTGTGGCACATTATAGTAAGAGCATGGATGTAGGCGTATAACGCACTTTCAGTGCTGACCGCGTGGGGGAAAAACTTCCTAGGGCGTTGCCCGCGCGAAGCCCTAGGAGACCGTTGGAAAACGATGGCGCTGCAAAGCAGTAACAACCGTCTTCTAGGGAAAGCTTTGCCATAGACTTTAAGTAACTGGGCAGTTAGTTTGGGGGCCTAGTCGGTTTGCGTATGGGAATTGACAACGATCTTTCGGTGGCCCGCCAAGCGATTGCCGGGGACCAAGAGGCGATAATGAGGGTACGATCTGAGCTTTCCTCCGTTTTAGGGGTGCTTCTCTCAAAATGCCGCGACAAATATTCAGAAGAGAAGGCGCGAGAAATCGTCGAAAGCCTGCCGGCTGATCTCATCGCCGGTGTTCCGCGAGACGGCAAAAACGTTCGGCTATTGGAAATGTATCAAGGACGGGCACCGTTACGATCGTGGCTGGCAGTAGTGGCTCTCTCCCGGTTAAAGAGTTGGTGGCGGAGTCCGCAGTATAGGAATTTGGCGCGCATGCGGGAGGAGGACGATGAGCGTGATTTTACAGACAAAATTGCGGCCGCCGTTACCAGATCACCGGGCGACTCCGAAATCATTGCCATCCTCAGCGACGCACTCTCAGAGGCATTGAGAAGCTTGCCTTCACGGGCGGCGGTGTGCTTGCGCTTGGTCCACCTCCATGACGTGGAACAACAGCGACTTGCTCAGATGCTGAATTGCCACGCCGCAACCATAAGCCGAGAACTGGCCCAAACCCAGGAAGGCATCAAGAAGCGAGTAATGTGGGATCTGAAGATTTTGGACCCTTATCTCGATATCAGTTGGGATGATTGCGTCTCCCTCTTGGAAGAGCGGCCGGGATTGATATCCGAAGCACTTTGATTCACGGAAGAAAAGATGCAAGCCGGTCAAACTCGGTCGTCCAATTAACCAGGGAGCAATGGATCGCGGTGGCAATCTCAGAAACGATTCCATGAGTCCCACGAGAGGAGAAGCAGAATTACAAATGAATGAAAAGCAGCAGTTTCAAACGATCCTTCGATTTCTGGAGAGCCGAAATGAGGAAGTAGGCGGGCGCATGGTTAGCGCCGTCGATCCGGAATTTGATGTTCGTTTGAAAAGATTGGCGGCGGGAAAACTCGATGAAAATAGCCGAGATCTTATTCTCGAGGAATTGGCAAAAGATCCAGGGGCTGTGAGCCGATTGGCTCAATATCTCTCGGGCGAGGATTGAAAGAGGCCCAGCAATTTATTGCGGGGTACACGGTGCAAAAAGGGCGATGCGGTCCCGACAGGGACAGCATGAAAGTAGCCCAGTACGAAGTGCTGGGTCGCGTTTTTTAAAGGCGAGTGTTCTGCGGTCCGCCCGGGTGTGGTTCTCTACCCCGAAGGGGTAGGGAGGGATCGCGTCCTCGTGCGCCGCGGATCGCGAGGACGCGATCCCTCCTGCCCCTTCGAGGCAAAGAAACCGGCGCGGGTTAGAAAAGCCGTGGGCCGTGTGCTAGGCGTTTTTCTCGCGAGCTCTCGATTTCGACGGCGCAATCACCAAGGTAATTTCCCCTCGCGGCGGATGATCTGCAAAGTGCTTGTTGAGCTCTTGCGCCGTGCCGCGGTGAAATGTCTCGAATTGCTTGGTGAGTTCCCGGGCGACGCAAAGCTGATGACCAGGAGCCAATGCCTCAAGCTCAGTAAGCGATTTTTGCAAGCGGTGCGGTGATTCAAAATAGATTGAAGTGCAATCTCGAGAGACTGCAGCCGTCAGTTCACGGCTTCGCTGACCACTTTTGACGGGCAAGAAGCCGCCAAAATAAAATGCGTGGGTCGGTAGGCCTGACCCGACCAGCGCTGTAAGTACGGCGGAAGGCCCTGGAAGGATAGTCAGCGGGAGATCGGCTTCCCGACAAGCTGCGATCAATCGGAATCCTGGGTCAGAGACTGACGGCATACCCGCATCGGTAAGCAAGGCAATGTTCGCGCCGGCTCGCAATCGCTCAACCAATTCCGCCGTACGACGAGCCTCGTTGTGCTCGTGGAGACTGGTGAGCGGTCTCTTTATCTCATACCGCTGAAGTAGCAAACCGGTGCGACGGGTATCTTCCGCGGCGATCAAATCGACTTGGCGAAGGATCTCTAGCGCTCGAACGGTGATGTCGGCCAAATTGCCAATCGGAGAGGCAACTATGTAGAGCACGGAGTTACCAGCCTTCGCTTAAATAGCTAGCTGCCTGTACCGCAGCATCTTCTGCAGCCAGCGGAATAGCCTGGCGCTCTTGGGTCGGAAGATCATTGCCCACAAAGAAGGTCGTCTGCCCAACTACATCCCGTTGTCCGATGGTTAGCCCGGTCCGAGTATCTACAACCAGCAACCGGATTGTGACCACGAGATTGAATTGAGACGAAGCCAGCACGTTGCCAATGACGGAGCGCGCTCTTGTCCGATTCACGGCCGTGATCGTGCCACGCACCTCGACGTCAGCTTGATCCAGGCCCGTGATTTCGTAGGTGCCATCCTGCTGCAGCTGTTTGATGAACGTATCAGTGACCAGCGTCTGGATCTGAGGCTCATAAGTTCTATTTTCAAATATGGGCACAGACAGTTTATGCGCACCCTTCATAAAGGTGGGCGGAATAGGGCCTAAGGTGTAGCCAGCGCAACCTGAGAGCAGAGCGACCACCAACAGAATGATTGCTCGACCCATCTTGGGGCTATTGCGTCGGAAGGTTGGGCTCAGTAGGCGCGACGTCTTTTTGCGGAGTGAGCGGTTGCTTCTTCTGGCCGGGGGTCGCGGCTGATGACGGCACGGCTGATGACGGTACGGCCGGTGACGGCGTTGGAGTAGGAGCTGGGGGACCAACGAAGTCCGATCTCGCAGCCGTATCGACCTGAGCCTGCAGCTTACGTCTTTCGGCTACAGTCTGGCCTGTCTCGGCCGTCTCAGTGCCAATCTGCAGAGCAGAGTCGCCAAGCTTCGATCGAATTTGATCCATTCTTTCCTTGGCGCGCTGCGCTTCCTGGGAGTCGGGCTGTTGCTGCAGTACCTCGTTATAATAAACGTAGGCGGCTTTGTAGTTCTTCTGCTTATCGTAGAACCGCGCGATATTGTAGGAATCGGTCGACTTACGACCCTGCAACGCTTTCAGGTTATCCTGTGCTTGGGCCACTTTGCTGCTATTAGGATAACGCACCAAAAAGTCTTCAAATGCTTCCTGGGCCCGAACCGCGGCGGTCTGATCGTAGCCGGTTTCACGGCTAGCCTGAAAATAGACGTACCCAATCTGGTACATGGCATCTGCGGCCACGTCGTTATTGGGATAGCGGTCGACCACTTGCTGATAAGCATTTACGGCCGAGACAATCGAGCCCTGCTTTTCCAGCGCCTGCCCGATTCCGTACTGGGCGAGGGGAGCGATCTTGCTGAAAGGAGCGTTGGTCACGATTTTCCGGAACATCTCCTGAGCTTTAGGCATCGACGGGAGTGTCGGAACGCCATAAACGTCGACCCGCTTCCCATCCAAAAACGCCTTAGCTATATTGTATTCGGCCTCCAGGGCTGGTTCGAACTCGCTGCTCCGCGGATATTTTTCCACCAACCCTTGATACTCGTTGAAGGCGGCGTCCAATTTGCCTTGGTGCTGATACATGCGTCCGGAATTGAATTGGGCCGTCGGGGCGATATCTGAGCGCGGAAAACGCCGGACCAACAATCGGTAAGATGCTCCAGCGTGAGCAAAATCGTGGTTCTCTTCGTAACGCTGAGCGAGATCGAACTGCTCTTGCGCATTTTTCTTGATTTCAATGTCTTCAGCTTCGCTGGGAACAATTCCTTCCCCTTCGCGATAAATAATTGGCGCGGGGGAACGGTTGGGCAGCAGAAAGAGGAAAATCGTCAGCGGAAGTACGTACCGCAGCGTGGTCTTCATAAAAGGCCGAAATTAGGCATCAGCATCAGGTACGTCAAGACTTGGAGTGGCGGTAGCATATTGGGGAGTATAGCTTTGTCGAATAAAATTGGTGGGTCTCAGCATTGCACGTGTATCGCAGTGCGCGGCACTGGCCCCGGCGTAGGAGGCCTCCGGAAAGCAATCGCTGGAAACCAGTCCCGCTGAGTGACCAATAGCCAATTGTGGTTATTACAAATTGGTTAGGAGGCAAGCCGGCAAGGTGCGAAGAAATCACTGCGCAGGTGCCCTCATTAAACGTTTTCGGCAGCCTTTGTCCCCGGATGGTAGTCGTAAGACCAGGTTTCGGAGAGAACTTCGGTTCCGCATTTCAGGAAAAGGCGCATCTCTACCGGATCTCGGCCCGCGACGGTAAAATCGAACTGGGCACGCCAATGACCCGAGACATTATCCGGAACGGCTTCGGTGAAAATGTACGAGAAATCGCCGCGGGAAGCCCAAAGGACCGGCTCCGGTTTGACGCCAAATGGCAGCGAGCCAAGCTGCCCTCCGTGAAATTCAATCATGAACTTACGTACACCCTTCGGTCGGGGCTGACCCGGATGACCTCCATTGCCAAGCCGAGTGGCCACGCAGCGCGCCATTGAAGGAGCAAAAGGTTCCCCGGCAACCCAGTGCAACCGATACTGGAAACGATAGTTTTTCCCTGCAGTCGCCGGATCGGCGGGTACCCACATAGCGACGATATTGTCGTGGATCTCATCGTCGGTCGGAATTTCCACCAGTTGCACTGAGCCTTTTCCCCAATGCTCGAGCGGTTCCACCCAGAGATTGGGCCGCAACTCGTAGTGCACGCCGTCGAGGTAGTGGTCAAAATCGCGGTCGCGCTGCAGGAGACCAAAACCTCGCGGATTTTCGTCGTTGAACGCGGAGGCGAAAGTCGCTGCGGGGTTATTCAAAGGGCGCCAGATGCGCTCACCGATACCAGTCCAAAGAGCGAGCCCATCGGAATCATGCACTTCCGGGCGCCAGTCGACCGCGGTCGGTTTTATTGTCTCGGAAAACCAGTACATCGAGCTCATGGGCGCAATTCCGAGGCGGCTGATATCTTTGCGGAGGAAAATCGTGGAATCCACGTCCATTAAGACCGCCTTGTCTCTGCGCATATCGAATCGGTAAGCCCCCGTGATGCTGGGGCCATTCAGCAAGGCGTAAACCGTCACGAGCTCGCTATCTGGTTTTTGCGGCGCGAAGTAGATGTCCGTAAAAGTGGGAAATTCCTCAGAGCGATCGGGCACTGCTACGTCGACCGCAATGCCGCGGGCCGAGAGACCATATTGATAGAGCTCTCCGATGGCCCGAAAATAGGACGCACCGAGGAAGGAAACCCAATCGTTTTTGTGCCAATCGAGCTTGGCCTGATCGCCGAGCTTGCTTTCCTGGAATCTGAACCCTGCGAAACCGCTGCCCTTACCTAGAGCATGGGCCGGGCTATCAGGTGGCATATCGAAATAGCTTTCGTCGTACACGATCTCTCGAGCGACGGTTCCGCCGGGGCCATCTTCCACCACGTGCATCCGGACGGGTGACCGGCTAAACTTGCCCATATGGAAGAAGGTTACCGGGTAAGGGAGGCGGCCTTCGGCGAAAAGAGCATAGTCGATCTTGAAGCTGATCTTTTGCAGAGCCTCGTAATCGATCTTATCAAGGATATCGTCGGGGGGGACGGGGAGGGGAACGTAAGGCTGGCTGCTAAGCTTGCGGGCTCCCTCGATTAAAATATCAAACGAAAAGTGTTCGCCCGATGCGAGCTTCAGCGCCTGGCTGGCAAATGCGGAGCCCTTAAATCCAATCGTGGCCAGGGCAGCTGTGGTGGAGATAAGAAATTTGCGACGATCGATCATTACTCTTACGGAAGGTTCTGGAAACTAGGTAGTGCGGCCGGATCACGGATGCACGGGTGCGTCCTAAGATTTAGAATCTAGAGGTAGCGCCGGAAACCGTTAACGGTGAACGGCCAGCGGTCAACCAGAAACATGAGGATCGACAGGGACGCACTCCCGCTTACCCATGACGGGCAGGGGTCCGGCTCCCGCCCGGGAGGAGGTCAACTTAAGAATGGTTTGCCTGCTCCAACGCCGGGAGGGCGCGCGTCCCCGCGCGCCGAGAAAACGATCTCTAACCTGGGGGACCAATTGAACCCTTGGTATACAAGCGCGCTTGGGTCCGGCCACAACGGATCGCGGGGACGCGATCCCTCCCCGCGTTGGGTCTCGCGGCCGCGGGGCTCCCGCCCGGACGCGTCAGGATAAGGGCCGAAATCTGCACCGAGGGGCGGGTGCAGAGCCTGTCTGCACAGAACGACGCATAGGTCCCATGCGTCCCATATGACCTATCGGCTCCCGCCGAATCCTGCCTGTCCCAGGTGTGGAAAAGACGCGCCCCCAATGACATGGGGGCGCTGCAACCCCAAAAAAACGAGCTAGTTCTTTAGACTCGAGATATCGATGACAAATCGGTATTTCACGTCCCCTTTCAACAGCCTCTCATAAGATTCGTTGACCTGTTGAATCGGGATGATTTCGACATCGGAGGTGATGCCATGTTCGGCGCAGTAATCCAGCATTTCCTGGGTTTCTGGAATCCCTCCGATGAGTGAGCCGACGATGCTGCGTCGTTGCAAAAGAAGGCTGAACGCGGGAATCGGTGTCGGCTCTGGTGGAGCGCCAACGCAGATCATCACACCGTCGGTGTCGAGGGTGTTGAGATATTTAGCGTAATCGTGAGGCGCTGATACAGTGTTAACAATGAAATCAAAATGATTGTTAATCCGGTTCATAGCCTCGTCGTTGGAGGTTAGTACGAAGTGATGCGCGCCCAGACGCTTGGCATCGGCTTCTTTGGAAGGTGAACCGCTTAGCATGGTCACTTCCGCACCAAATGAGGAAGCAAGTTTCACCGCCATGTGGCCCAACCCGCCCAATCCCAGGACACCTACTTTGTGCCCTTTGCCTACTTTCCAGTGGCGCAGCGGAGAATAGGTCGTAATCCCGGCGCACAACAATGGAGCCACGCCTTCCAAAGCCAGGTTGGAGGAGATTTTCAGCGTGTATTTTTCGTCGACCACGATCTGGGTAGAGTAGCCGCCATAGGTTGGGGTCTTACCATCCTTCTCGTAGCCGTTATAGGTAACGATCAGGCCATTTCTGCAATATTGCTCCAGACCAGCCGTACAGTTAGCGCACTCCCGACAGGAATCCACGAAGCAGCCAATGCCGGCGAGGTCGTCGACTTTGAATCGATTCACTTGGTCGCCAACTTTTATCACGCGGCCGACGATCTCATGTCCCGGGACCATAGGGTAAATAGAGTTGCCCCATTCATTGCGGACCTGGTGTAAATCTGAGTGGCAAACGCCACAATACAGGATCTCTATCTCTACATCGTGGGGACCGACGTCCCGGCGACTTAATGTGAACGGACCTAAGCGCTCGGTGGCGCTCGGCGCAGCATAAGCCTTGGTATTATAAGTCATAGGTTATTCCCTCTGTTTTAATGCACTTGTGTCTGTTGTGAATGTTGGTGCCTAGACCACCGACAAGTGGCCGGGTGGCTATCAAAAAATGATAAGTTGCCATGGTGTCGAGTGCCCCAGTTAGCGAAGTAAACATTATTTGACCAACTGGTCTAGTGCATATCTCCCGCAGAGTTTGCTATGTACAGGCTTTCCTTTGGAAAATGAAGCCCATAGACTCTCCCGGGAACGGGCCCAACGGTCGCAAGGATGCACTATGATTCATCCCAACAAATGGTGGATAGGACTCCTGCCTCTCTTTCTCATTTGGCTTCTAGCCAATTGGTTTAATACGGTCCCCATCGAACGAGACCTTACATCTCGTGCAGGGGAAGCAATTGCCGGGGAATCGTTCCTCAACAAATCTCAGATCTCGGTCGCCGGCCGTGATGTCACGGTGTCAGGTGAGGCATTCGCTCCGACCGGAGCAAGCCAGGCCTTGGACGCCGCGCGCGCAACCCGAGGCGTACGCCTTGCGGTAGATGCAACGAAATCTTTGGCGTCCGTGAAACCGTTTGACTGGTCGGTGAAACGCGATGGTAACACAGTCCTTCTGTCGGGCCATGTGCCAAATCCGGGAGTTCGCGCGAAGATAGCCGCAGCCGCAAAGTCCGCCTTTACTGGCTGCGAAATCAAGGACGAGATGACCTACGCTTCCGGCGGGACAGCTGGGTTCGAATCCGCCGCCGCCTTTGGCATAGGGCAGCTTGCGACCCTTTCGAATGGCTCCGTCTCGCTGGCTGATGGAAATTTCTCCATTGCTGGTAAGGCACCGACTTCCGCGGTCTACGATAGCGTGCTCGCGGCGACAAAGAAGCTGCCCGAAGGTATGAACCTCGCCAAGGTCGATATCACTCCTCCCGAAATGAAGCCCTATATTTGGAGTGCGGCGCTCAACGGCAAGACCGTGACGCTGGAAGGCGCAGCACCCTCAATCGAAGCGAGTGACAAGATTGCAGCCGCAGCCGTTGCGAATTTCCCAGGGTTAACCATTGCAAACAATTTGCAGATCGCGCGAGGGGCGCCGTCCGCCGATTTCCTGCCGGCGGTCGAAGGCGGGCTCCAGCAGCTCACTAAATTGATCCAAGGCAAGGTGTCTCTTCAAGACGATCAACTTTCGGTTAGCGGCGCAGTGAAACCGGATATAGGCCTTGATCAACTTCAAGCGTCTATTCGGAGCACTCTGCCGCCAGGTTTTAAGTTAGCTGAGATCGACGTGACGCCGCCTCGAGTTTCTCCTTATACCTTTGGCGCAAACAAAGCAGACGGGACGCTTACTCTCTCCGGCTATTATCCCGACAACAAAACGCACCAGGAAATCGTCGATGTGACGAAGCGCCTCTTTGGAGGCGACCAAATCATGGATAAACTCGCCGTTGGGGCGGGCGCGCCCGCGGGCTTCGCTGACGCCGTCCGCGTCGGGCTTACTCAATTGGCTCGCCTTGCGACCGGTACGTTCGCTCTTTCGGACATTGGAATGAAGCTTTCCGGTGATGCGTTTCATCAAAATGCAGCAGACGAAATTGGCAGAGGATTCCCGGGCGCATTACCCACCCCTTATTCTGTCAACTTGTCTGTGGGCGTAAAAGCACCCGAACCAGAAGTGACTGCTGAAAGTTGTCAGCAACTATTTGCTGATCTGCTGAGTAAGACCAACGTCCTGTTCGAGACTGACACCGCCACACTTTCTCAGGACTCGATTGGACTGCTCGACAATTTCGTCGCTATCGCAAAACGATGTCCGCAAGCCAAAATCGAAATCGCTGGTTATACCGACTCGGTTGGCAGCGAAGAATACAACCTCGATCTTTCGAAACGCCGAGCTCAGGCCGTAGTCGATTATTTGGTAAAGGAGGGTATCACAGCGGGGAATTTGAGCACCATCGGATACGGGGCAACGCACCCCGTGGCATCAAACGATTCGGACGAAGGGAGGGCACAAAATCGCCGGATCGAAATTCACGTGAAGTAAGGAGACCCAGTTTATGTTCTATCTTTTCAATTGGTATTGGAGTTGGATTCTTCTCGCGTTTCTCCTCGGCATCGTCGTGGGCCTGTGGACCTTCTCAGGCGAAATTGAGCGGTCCGTCACCTCCCGGATACCGCGCTGGTTGAAATGGGCGACGATCCTTTTTCTGGTCGGTTTCATCATCGCCCTTTTCAAATGGTTTCCTGGCCGGAGTGGCCTTTATCTAGAGACGGCGCTTCTTCTTTTCGCTCCCTATATCATCGGTTGTTTCGCTGGCGGCCTGTTGGCGACCATTTTTGGTTGGGACAAACGACTGGCTGCGGCTGCAGCAGGTTCTGGCGGCGTAGCTGCTTCCACCGCGCTAAATACGTCGTCCGCGGAAGCATCGAAATCTTTCTCTGAGGTCCCCTCAGTCACTCCGGTCATCCCAGTTGGCCAGGTTGCTGTAGTTCCTGCGGTTCCGATAACGCCGGAAGCTGATACCAGTATTTATCCGGGCACGCAGCCCGTTGGGATTTCAGCTCCTCGAGACGGAGCCGGGGACGATCTCAAGCTTATCAAAGGTATCGGACCGAAGAACGAAGAGATTCTTAATCGTCTTGGTATCTATCATTTTGATCAGATTGCGAAATGGACCCCGGACGAAGCGACCTGGGTAGGCCATCACATCGCGTTCCCTGGCCGGATCGAACGCGAGCATTGGATCGAACAAGCGGAACTCCTTTCCACTGGTATCGACACCGATTTCTCCGCAGGCGTGAAGGCCGGGACGGTGACGCCAGACGATACGCCATTGAGCGAAAGCGAGGCTGCGCATCTGCGGACGAACCTATCCGAAGCTACGTCAAAAATCGCTTCAGTTGCTCCAGCTATTCCGGTCGTCCCAGTTGGCCAGGTTCCTTTAATTCCTGCCGTTCCGACAACGCCGGAAGCCGACACCAGTATTTATCCAGGTACGCAGCCCGTTGGTATTTCAACTCCTCGAGACGAAGGCGCGGACGATCTCAAGCTTATCAAAGGTATCGGACCCAAGAACGAAGAGATTCTTAACCGCCTTGGTATCTATCATTTTGATCAGATCGCTCAATGGACCCCGGACGAAGCGACCTGGGTAGGCCATCACATCGCGTTCCCTGGCCGGATCGAACGCGAGCACTGGATCGAACAAGCGGAACTCCTTTCCACCGGTATCGACACCGATTACTCGGCAGGCGTAAAGGCCGGGACAGTGACGCCAGACGATGCGCCATTGAACGAAAGCGAGGCTGCGCATCTCAGAACGAACCTATCCGCAACTAGGTCAAAGATCGCCTCAGTCGCTCCAGCTATTCCGGTTGTTTCATTTGCTCCGGTTCCTTTAACTCCTCCTGTTCCGACAACGCCGGAAGCTGACACCAGTATTTACCCAGGCACGCAGCCCGTTGGGATTTCAGCTCCTCGAGACGGCGCCGGTGACGATCTCAAGCTTATCAAAGGTATCGGACCCAAGAACGAAGGGATTCTTAATCGTCTTGGTATCTATCATTTTGATCAGATCGCTCAATGGACCCCGGACGAAGCGACCTGGGTAGGGCATCACATCGCGTTCCCTGGCCGGCTCGAACGCGAGCATTGGATCGAACAGGCCAAACTCCTTTCGGCCGGTGTTGATACCGATTATTCGACAGGCGTAAGGGCTGGCACGCTAACCCCGGACGATGCGCCACTGAGCGAGAGCGAGGTCGCGAATTTTAGACTTCCTGAAGCTGCGTCGGCTCTAGCAGATGAGGGCCAACACCATGGGAACCGTCCCTTGGGCATTGCCGAGGCACGTGGGGGGAGGCCGGACAACCTTAAGCTTGTCAGCGGCATCGGCCCGGTAAATGAACGGCGCTTACACCAGCTTGGCATTTGGCATTTCAGTCAAGTCGCAGCGTGGACACACGAGAATGTGAAATGGGTCGGAAGCTATTTGGCGTTTCCGGGCCGCATCGAACGGGAACACTGGGTCGAGCAGGCAAAACACCTCGTCCACGGCCGGCAAACGAAGATGTCGAGGCGCGCAGCCGAAGGCCTCGTCGATGGTAGTTAGTGAAGGCTTTGTTCCTCGAGTTCAAAGCGCGGGACGTCGATTTCTTTCAAACATTGAGGTTGGAACCTTGGGGAGCTGGGATTTCATCGTCCGGGACCCGGACGGAAATCTCATATGCTTTGGTAGCCGTGCGGACCGGTAGCGACGATCGGCTGGTCGCCGGTCAGCGTCGGATATTCAAAGCCAAAGGAAGCAAGTAGTCGCGCCGAATCACCAGGCCCCAATCGACGTCCTTTGCCATCGGCTATTGGCTATTGGCTATTGGCTATTGGCTATTGGCTATCGGCTATTACTACGTGTTCGCAATTTCCGCTTTCGCTATCCTAATTTCTAGCTTCTAGCTTCTAAATTCTAAATTCTGGATTCCGGATCCTCTGCTCCCCGATGAAGAATCTTTTCCTCTACGTGCTTACCGTCGCCATCTGGGGCTCGACCTGGTATGCCATCACGTTCCAGCTTAACGGAATACCGACCCAGGTCTCGGTTGCCTACCGCTTTGCGCTGGCGACCTTGCTTCTATTCGTTTGGTGCTGGGTCCGGCGGCTGCGCTTACGATTCTCTGTCCGCGACCATCTCCTCTTGATGCTGCTGGGATTGACGCTGTTCTCGATTAACTACGTGTTGTTCTACGAAGCTGAAAAGCATTTGGTATCCGGCAGCGTAGCGATCATCTTCTCGCTCCTGGTGGTCTTCAACATCTTGAATGGTTGGCTCCTTTTCGGATCAGGACCGGATCGCCACGTACTTGCCGGTGCGGCGCTCGGCCTGCTGGGGATTATTATCGCGTTCTGGCAGGATCTGCGGACCATGAATTCCGGTTCGCAAAGTTTCTGGGGGATTATGCTAAGTCTTGCCGCCACCCTCACGGCATCATTTGGTAATTTGGTCTCGACCAGACTGCAAAAACGGCGGATCCCGGTCGTGCCGGCCAACGCTTTCGGAATGTTATACGGAACAATCGTGTTGTTGGCTTATGCTGTGTTATCGGGAGCAACTTTCAGTTTCGACACTTCGGCGAGTTATATCGGATCGCTGGCTTACTTAGCGCTGTTTGGTTCGGTGATAGGATTCAGCTCTTACCTTACCCTCGTCGGCCGAATTGGTGCCGATCGCGCGGCGTACACCAGCATCCTGTTTCCGATTGTCGCGCTCCTTTTTTCCGCAGCATTCGAACATTACAATCTGACTCTCCTCAGCGCGCTGGGTATTGCCTGCATTCTCGCTGGCAACGGCTTAGTCCTCTTGCGGAAGCGGCGCACGAACGCTCCCATCGCGATCCCCACCGCGAATGTACACGAATGAGCGTTTTTAATTCGCGTCCACTGGCGTGTATTCGTGGTTCATGGTTCCGGTCTGATCGGCCGGACACCAGTTGTTCGAGTTGATCCGCCCGAGCTCGCGCCCTTTCAGGCCTCTCATTTTGTAGGATGTTTCCCGGGCTTAAAACTTCGGGCTGAGTCCTCTTGCCCTTCCCGGGGAAAATCGGCCGTAAACGAAAATTCGTGTATAAACAAATTTCGCGTGACTTCTCCTCCTGATCTACTCAATTGCCCGTCTACTGCTTACTTTGGCGATCAGATTCGATGCGAACCATAACCCCTGCTTCTCGCTCGTTCCCTTTCACACCGGCGAACTTCTGGGGAATCGCGTTGGCTGGCTGGACGATTGCTTTTTTCGCTGTAGTTGTTCGAGCAATCGCGGCACCCCATCAAAACACCGTTTTCACGGTTTTCCGGGACGCCGGCCAAGTATGGTTACACGGCGACAGCCTTTATTCGCAGGTCGGAAAATACCTCTATAGCCCGTTAGCAGCGGCATTCTTCTCGCTCTTTGCCTTGATGCCGGAGACCGCGGCCGTTGCTCTCTGGCGGCTTCTGATCGTAGGCGTCTATCTTTCGATTTTTATTTTGTGGCTTCGGCGTTTCGGGAAGGATCTTGTTCCTAGGGAGTCTCTTCCGGTTGGGGCGTTGTTACTGCTACCGCTGTCGATTGGAAATTTGAATAACGGGCAGGCGAGTCTGCTCGTAATCGGTCTTCTTCTCGGCGCCTGTGTTGCGATCGAAGCACGAAGGTGGACTCTCGGTGCCTCGCTCATCGCTTTGGCGACGTATTTTAAGATTTACCCGCTGGTTATTGGATTGTTGTTCGTAGTGATCTATCCGCAACGCCTGGCGCTGCGGCTGTTTCTCGCCCTTCTCGCTCTCTGGTTGCTGTCGCTCGTCTTGCAGAACCCACAATATGTTCTGCAACAATATCGTGATTGGTTTGGTTGTCTGGGGGCCGATCAGCGTCGCGTTTCCGGGGAGCTTGGCAGCTGGCGAGATTTTTGGTTGTTGCTGCGGATTGCCCGCATACCGATCACAGTGCCGGCCTACGCCGTGCTGCAAGCGCTGGCCGGAATTGCGATCGCAGCCTTTTGCTGGTGGGCGCGTCGAGTTGCCTGCTGGGAGGAACGTAACCTGATTTGGACCGCATTCACCCTGGGCTGCCTCTGGATCACTCTGTTTGGCCCATCTACCGAGTTAGCCACGTACGTCTTTTTAGCTCCATCGCTGGCTTTCGTCGGGGCAGCGACCTGGGCATCCAGCCAATCGGCGGCTCGAGTATCGGTTTCCGCTCGCGTTTGGATGGCGGTGACTTATCTATTGTTTATAGCGGCCGATGCGTTAAATGCGTGGGTCCCGGCGATTCGCCAAAACAATTATCTGCACGCAATACAGCCGATTGCCGCACTATCGTTTACTGCATTCGTTTTTGCTTGGACTCTTCAGATAGAACGACAGCGAACTCATCGCGGTCAGGATTCGCCGATTCTCGAATGAAAATAACCGCCTTGCTTTACTCGCGATTGTTCTGGGTGATCGTCGCGGTTTTGGTGGTTACCCTTTACCGCTTATGGTATTGCACACATCTCGAATTGGTGGGGGACGAAGCCTACTACTGGCTCTGGTCGAGGCATCTCGATATCTGCTATCTCGATAAGGGGCCGGTTATCGCGTGGATTATTGCGGTTGGCACCGCCTTGTCTGGGCAAACCGTATTCGGAGTTCGTTTTTTTGCTGTCATCCTTTCCAGTGCTACCGGGATTGGTATCTACTTGCTGGCGAGACGCCTGTTCTGCGACCGCGTCGCGCTCTGGGCGTTGATTATGGCGGGAATCGCACCGCTCTTCGCGGTCGGAGCGATTCTGATGACCATTGATACGCCTTATGTATTCTTTTGGACGTTTGCCGCGCTCGCTTTTTGGTGGGCCAAAGACACCACCCGATTAGGTCCATGGATTCTTGCCGGAGCCTTGGTTGGTCTTGGCATGTTGTCGAAATACACCGGTGCGTTCGAGCTGATTTCTTTCGCGATATTTTGTCTTTGGCATGCTCCTAGTCGCAAAAACCTTGTCCGAGGTGGTTTCTGGACAATGCTCTTGGTCGCTGCACTTTTTTTACTCCCGGTGCTCTATTGGAATTGGATACACCAATGGCCAACGACCCGCTTCCTTTTCCACCGCGGAGCATTGGATGAGCAAGCCCACATTAAGCCGGGCAACGCGATCGTCTTCCTGGCCGGACAAGCCGGAGTTATCTCTCCGTTACTTTTTATTGGCTTGATCCTGGTTGTTTGCTGGCCGGGCTTAGCCAAAATGAAAGAACGTACCGAAGTTACCTATTTGCTGACTTTGTTTGCCCCTTTATTCCTGTTTTACCTTCTCATCAGTTTCCAACAGACCAGCCAAGCTAATTGGGCTGCGGCTGCTTACGTGGGTGGCCTCATTCTGTTGGCTGCCAAATGGAACAACCTCGCAGCGAAATTTGCGTGGGCCCGCTGGCTGGGAATCGCCGGACTGACCATCGCCTTGATTGAAACCGTCGCCCTCCACGAAACAAGTTGGCTGCACTTACCAGCAGGCAAAGATCCGTTGGATCGCGCCCGGGGCTCACGAGATTTGGCTGCACAAATAGACGCTCTCGAAACGAAGACCAGCGTGAATGTTATTATCGCTAACAAATACATGACCGCTGCGCTCCTTTCCTTTTATTTGCCCGGCCAGCCCACCACTTTCATGCCGGTTTCAAGCGCGCCGTACAATCAGATCTTGCTCTGGCCCGATTATCGGGAACTTCGACCGAAGGATGATGCCCTCTTCGTTTCGGATTTCGATCGGCTGGTACCTTCTCTGCAAGAGGATTTTCCAAGTATCGAACGGCTCGGCGAGATTGTTGCCAGGGAGAATGGTCGTAAGATCAAAACTTTTTATGTTTTTCTTTGCCGGCGAACCCACGGCGTTGGGGCCGTTGGGAAGGAGGGAGAAGTGATTAGTGATTGGTGAGAAGTGATTAGTGATATGAGTGCAACGAAATCATACCCCGATTAGAGAGTTTACCAGAAGGTTAACTAATGAGCCCACGTCTTACCTCTCACTTTTCACCAATCACTAATCACTTCTCCCGTTCGGTTACGGTCCACCGCTTTTCCTCACTGTGGTAGAACTTCGGACACAACCTCTGCCGATTAATCGGATCGTCGACCAGATCGTTTCCCGTCCGACCTGGTTACAGATCCTGACCCTCATCATTCTTATTTGGGCGGGGATATATCTGCCCGGCCTGGGATCGGTGGAGTTGAAGCACGAGGAACCGCGTCGCGCGCTCCCTGCGGTTCACATGCTTGCGTCAGGCGACTGGCTGGTGCCGCGCGTGGGCGGTACGCCTTTTTTGCGTAAGCCGCCGATGTTGCAATGGCTCATCGCTCTGAGCTTTCTAACTACCGGGACGCAGTCAGAATGGGCCGTCCGGCTTCCTTCCGCCTTAGCGATTCTTGCTTTGGCACTGGCTATCGGAAGAATCGGCGGTTCCTGGCTAGGACTCCAAGCGGGTCTGTTCGCGGCTATTTTGTTTCTCACGAACCTTGCCATTTTGGAAACCGGGCGGCTCGCTGAGTTGGAAGCAGTTTATATAGCCTCTACTGGAATCGGCCTGCTGATCTGGATTGCAGAATGGATGCGGGGGGCGCGAGGATGGCGGCTCTGGATCTTGCCGGCAATCTTTCTCTCGATCGGAATGCTGACGAAAGGACCGACCCACCTCATCTTCTTTTACGGAGTTGTGCTTTCGACTCTGTTTTTTGCGAAAGATCTTCGCATCTTAGTTCATCCCGCACATTGGTGCGCGCTTGCGCTGATCATCGGTTTGTTTGGTGCCTGGGCGATTCCCTGTTCGTTTGCAGTCGGCGAGCACGATCCGATAGCGGTTTGGAAATTTTGGATCTATCAGATCACTTCGCGCGCTTCTGGATCTGAAACGAGCCATTTTCACTTGGCGTCTTGGTTACTGAGTTTTCCCAACACTCTAAAGAATTTTTTGCCCTGGACACCATTGTTACTTTTTCTTTGGCCGGGAGGGCGCGCAACCTGTCCGACAAAGCCTTCTGAAGGCAGCGCGCACTCTACTCAAGCACTTGGCGAAGTCGAATCCGCGTGCGCCGCCGATTACGACAATGCATTGCCGGAAGCTCGAAAAGAGGCTTGGTTCCGAGGAGCGAGGTTGGGGATGGTTGTAACCTGTGTGCTAATGTCTCTGTTGCCCGGCGGCTCACCCCGCTATCTTTATCCTTTATTTGTTGTGCCGTGTCTTCTACTGGCGCAGGTACTGTTTGTAGATCGGCCGGCAGGGGCGCGCCCTCGCGCGTCCGTTTCATTCGGCCCGGGAACCCTGCAGTTCTGGAGAGTAGCCAACCTGCTCCTATTAGTAATCGCTGGTGTTGCAATCTTAGCGGTGCCGTTTTTTGCAGGATTGAACCTGGCGATTTTGGGCGGTCTGTTTGTTTGCGCGCTCCTTTTCTTATCCGGGTTGATCGCTGGCCGGGTGAGCTTTGGGGATTTTACCTCATCGGGCGCAATCCTGCGACAGGCATTAACAACGGCGGCGGTCTTCGTGATTGCGATGCTCATCTATTCGATCGCCATCGTTCCGCGGGTAAATTCATTGAGCTACGGTGCACGAGAAGTAGCTGGCAGTATCCGGACCAAGCTTCCTCCGGACGCCGTGCTTTGGATTCAAGAGGATGAATTCCGGCCGTTCTGGTACTACTTGGAACCGAAGGTACGATATTTCTCAAGGACAGACGAGATCTCTCCTGATGCCCATTATGTCCTCTTACCGAAACAGCGGAAGTTCATGGAAGACCCTGGGTGGGGGAGTACGCTTTTCCAGAGATTGTCGGAGATCGTTGACAATGAGAAGAAGGTATTCGTGCTACTGGAGAGACGACCGGAAAATGACAAATAACAGAGAGGAATAATCCGCAGATTTCACCGATTACGCAGATTACCCTGAAATCATTGGAGCGGCGCCTGAGGTCGACAAACATCTATTTTGGATCGAGAAGCTTAGAGCACAGGCAAGTTGCTTTGCCAATTAATGCCCATATGGAACTCAAAGAAAATAATCTGCGTAATCGGTGAAATCTGCGGATTATTCTCTTTGAAGTCATTCGAAAATATGCGGAGAACGATCAAGGTTTGCAGGTTTAGCTTTTTATTAGCTTTGAGGATAGCTTCTAGGCGCTCACACTCATGAGCCAATCGATATCTCCGGATTCGCCGGCCGGGAATAAGGTTCCAGATTTCAGTGTCGTTATTCCGTTCTTCAATGAAGAGGGCAACGTCGGTCCGGTGCTACAAGAGCTTCGTGAGGTCCTGGAAAAGCAGTCGCCCAGCTACGAAGTGGTCCTGGTCGATGACGGTAGCGTAGATGGCACCGCGGTTCAGCTCAAACAGCAGGTCGCGAACTGGCCCCGTGCCCGGGTTCTCCAGCTCGGTCGGAATTGCGGACAGGCGGGAGCGCTCCTCGCGGGAATGAGCTCCGCCGAAGGAGAGAACATTGTCCTGCTAGATGGTGACGGCCAAAACGACCCGCGCGATATCGAGAAAGCGCTACTTCTCCTCGACCGGTACGATATGGTCATGGGACACCGGGTTAATCGTCACGACACTTTGATGCGCAGATTGATGTCCGGTATCGGCAATTCCGTTCGCCGTCTTTTTACAAAAGACGGGGTCTCCGACGCAGGGTGCGGTCTGAAAGTCTTTCGTCGAGAAGTGTTAGACGCCTTCATACCGATCCGGACGCTTTATTCTTTTATGCCCGCGCTGGCCAAAGCGGCCGGCTTCTCGATCGGTGAGATTCCGGTCAACCATCGTCCTCGCCGTTCTGGAACCCCAAAATATAACCTGCGCGTTTTCCTGTGGCGCCCTGCGGTCGACCTGCTCGGAGTCTGGTGGTTTTCAAGTCGCCGATGCCCGCGGAGCGAGGTCAGAGGAATGACAGATGACAAATGACAAATGACAAATGGGCTTGCGAGAACCCGCCCGCGATTGGTAGGGCGAAGACTTCGGCGCGTGGAGAACGACGTAGTTTCTGTGCGTGGTTCGCGCCGAGTTTGAGCCGCGTGTGGGAGCAATCTTTCTCGTCGCCGGATTATACGGTAGCGGTACCTTGGGTGAGGCGCGGCTCAAGCCGATCCGGCGCCTGCCGGATCAGGCTTTCGCCCTACCGATCTTGGGCGTCAACTCGCTATTGGCTATTGGCTATTTCCTTTGGCCGGCTCAAGCTACCCTCTACGCGGGAGGAGATCTGGATCAGTTGAGCCAGGGAATCGACCTTCATCTTTTTCATCACGCGGCCTCGATGAATCTTGACGGTTTGTTCGGCGATACCCAAGGCTGCACCGATCTGCTTGTTTAACATTCCTGCGGTGATGCCAATCAACACATCCCGTTCGCGTGACGTTAGACTGGCCAGCCGCGATTTTACTTCAGTCGTCTCTAAGCTTCGGCTATAGCGCTTGTTTGAGCGCGTCAATGCTCTTTCAACGCCAGTCAACAGTTCCTCGTGCGTAAAGGGTTTAGCGAGAAAATCGACGGCGCCTGCCCGAAAAGCCTGGGTGCACGTCGCGATATCACCATGACCGCTCATGAAAATTATCTCGGTGTCGCGTCCGTCTTCTCTACACCTTTTTTGAAGATCAATGCCGTTCATTCCTGGCAACCAGAGGTCGAGCACAAGGCAGGAGGGTCCGGAAGGAGATTGATAGGCGAGAAATCGCTCGGCCGAATCGAAGTCTTGCACGTCGTAACCTGCGCTCGCGAGTAGGTGAGCAACGGTCCTTCGCACAGGCAGCTCATCATCGATCACGAAGATCGTCTGTTTCATAGTCCTCCCCCGGATTTGTCATCAGCGGATAAAAAAGGGATCCGCCTCCCACCACGTTCCCAGATCTACCTCCGTGTGCTTCAACGAGTGCTCTTGCCAACCGCTCATTGTCCTATTTTTTACGAGCGACTGTTTAAATACTATAATTACTGTAGTAAAGACAATTATTATAACTGAATTTTTCGAAGCATCTGTTCTGAACTTGGAGGGAGAGCTAAGTAACTGCGTGCGAGGAATTAGCCCGAAGCTATCGCGTCAGCCGCGGAACGTGGATCGGCCGTAATACCTTGGTACTACTTGACAATAGATAGATCCAAGACCGCGATCCATGGCCATCGGAAAGGCAAAGTTGGCACCGAAGAGCCTGAAGAAAGGCTTTCTTTAAGAATCCGCCGGCGAACGTGCCGGTCGAGATGGGCCCTTGAGTCCATGCAGGCCACAAGATGTTTGCAAATCGCGAAGAGACGCAAATTGCACGAATGGGTCCCGTTTGTCGTTCAATAAAAAAGACGCCGGCTCGGCAACCTCGAATTAGACGCGAAAGGACACGAATGGGTCTCGCCTTAGTTCGCGTCCATTAGTATCCATTCGCGGTTCAGTAAGAAGACGCGAGGCTCGACAACCACGAATAGACGCGAATGCATCCGCCGTCGTCGCTTGGCGGTCGCCCGACTAGGACGGACAGGCACGAATGAGACCTTCATGAATTGCGTCCATTAGTGGTTCACTAAAGAGACGCCAAGCCTCTGATGCTGCGGTTCTTCACGGGTTCACCATTTTCTTGAGTTTACCTCTTTGAGAATCTGGATCTGCACCGCCTGATCCGCGATAATCTGCTTTAGTCGCGTGTTCTCGCCTTCCAGTGACCGCAGTCGACGCGCGTCGTCGACCTCGATCCTGCCAAACTTTCTTTTCCAAACATAGTAAGTCGCTTCGCTGATGTTATGCTTCGCGCACGCCGTCCTGACCGTTGTGGTCTCGGCTTCTTTCAGCACACCGATGATTTGCTCTTCGCTAAATCGACTCTTCCTCATTCTTTCGGCTTTCTCCCATCGGGCCGTACTGCAGTTTTCGTATGTTCAGGTTAGAACGCCCCCCGCAATTATTCCCAGCCTCCAGCCAACAATAAAAGCGCTCTGGAGGTCTTCATATCCAACAGAGCGCTTCTGCGCCCCTCGTCCGAATTTCTGTAACCCTATTAAATGAGCTTCAGCCGAAACGTGAACTTCTAATCCGGTTTGGGTTTCGCACTCGCAACGTTCCGATCTGGCAGTCGACTAACGGAGTAGCTCAATGCCCCGCCGGATTCGCCCAGCTCCTAAACCGCGTGGCTTATTCTGCCGGTCTAAAGCGGTCCGACGGTTGGGGAGTTCAAAATTAGGTCTCTCTGTTTCCTCCGTTATCTCCTGTTTAGAAAAATATCTGGGACCGTGCGGTGTCGTTCCACGACGGTGATTCTTAGTGATTCAAAGCCACCGGTTTGGTGAAAACATCAGATCCGTGATGTTAGCGGGCGAGAGCCACCGTTTGTGAGGTGATGGTCTTTTTGTGATTGGAGACAGACATCAGCTTTTCCAAAGCCTCCATTTTAGCGGCCAGCTTGCTCGTCTGCGCTTTCATTTGAGCGTTTTCTGCCTCGAGCGCAGCCATCTTGTTGGCTTGCGTATTCAGTCGGTCATTCTCCGCTTCGAGGGCTTCGACCTTCTTCGCAAGTTCCTGAGTGGCGCTCACATTGAGCATCGCGATGGCATCGTAATCCACGCTCTTCAGATCCAGGCATTGCTTGCCGTAAACGAACACTTTATCGCCGAGCGCTTCTTTGGTCGTGACCGTGAACGTTTTGTCATCCACCACATGAGCCACGACATTGAGTTCGGGATTCTTCGCCGTGATCAAACGAACCGTCTCGCCATCTTTCAGGCCATGGGTTTTGGCCAGGCTGATGGTGAAGGCATTCTGCCCGTCGGACTTTACAGAGCTGGACACCGCATAGATATCGGGCGTGAACGTAACCCCCTTGTAACCAATCGTCTTGATGGCTGTCGGATAGACCTCTTCCACCTGTTGCGCGATTACCTTTTTGCAACGCCCGTCGCCTTGTTGGACAACATCCTTCATGGTGTAGTCGGTGATCTCAATTTTCTTGAGCGTCTCCAGATCCTTCGCACTATCCGAGTGGCCAATGATATTCTTCAGACGCGCGTCGGAAGCCGTGAGGGGTCCGCTGTAGCTAAGGACTGCGCCGCCAGACCAGATGGCGTTTGCGAAGATCGCTGACGCTACGTTAGTTCCGGTGACGCCGGTGCCGTGGACCAGAGTAGATGTGCTATTGAAGGTGAAAAATGACTGGGTAACATTGGTCTCTTGAAAGTTGCTGGATCCCGCTACGTACAACGGCGCAAAAGGCGTCGTTGTACCGATGCCTAGGTTCCCCTTTTCGTCGATGCGCATGACTTCACGCCCGCCGGTGCCGCCCGCCGTAACAAATGCCATGGCCGTCAAGGGAGTGCCTCCGGTGAAGCCACGATGAATCGCCCGCCAGCCGGTCTCGTTGCCGTCTGCGGCACCTGCGCCTCCCGGGAGTGATTGCATCACATATCCGCCCATAATATCCTCCGGATTCAAGGTAGAGTTGTTGTCGATAACCAGATTTACAAACGGGAGGGCGCCGGGTGTCAGCGGTGATGCTTTGGTTTCGACGAGGATATACGCATCCCGTAGGATTGAGCCGTTAGCTAAAAGATGCAGCTTCGAGATAGGCGCAGTTGTCCCAATCCCGGTAAATCCCTGGATGATCACACCGTTGGCTGGAGCTGCGACGTTAAAGGTGCTGTCGCCCACGGCGATGCCGCCGCTCGCGGTGGTACCATTGACGGTGAGTTTGGCTTGGGGATTGGAAATCCCGATCCCAACATTCTGCGCTGCGGCACTCGATACGAAAAGTAACGTCGCGGAAGCACAAGCCGCAAATAGCGGCCGGCTAATATAATTTAGTGTTTTCATGGGTATTGTTTTGAGACGAAACCACGCCCCGAAAACATCCGATCCGTGATGTTAGTGAGCGAGAGCCACCTTTTGTGAAGCGGTGGATTTTTTATGATTGGAGACAGACATCAGTTTTTCCAGCGTCTCCATTTTTGATTCGAGGGCAGCCAGCTTTTTCGCTTGCGCTTTCAACTGAGCATTTTCGGCTTCGAGCTTGATGGACTTGCCCTTTCCTACCTTCTGTTTAAGAACTCTCTTTGCTTCTGCGTTGCTTTCGATCTAGACGGTACGCGACCGGAACCTGCGAACCTGCGAACCAGCGCGACGCCGAAGATCAGTGGTGCGGAAAGAAGCAGATAATGTCCAAGCGGTGGCTCGGGAACCGGGATAACCGTCGCCGTCAGATCAAAGAAGGAGGCCAGGCCGACATCTTGGGAGAGCACCGCACCGGAAACGTTGCCATTGCCGGCCGTATAGAAATAGCTGTTTGGGTTTAAACCGCTCGAGCCGGTAAACGAATTGTTAAAGGTATAGTTAGGCTGAGGCGATCCACCGAACAGAGCACCGGTTGCGATGTCAAATGAATTGCCCGTAGCGATGGTAATGCCCACTATCAACTGCGTGTTCGGCGCGATGGGGTTAGTGGTTTGGGCTGCTCCGGTGAGCCCGAAGCTAAAGACGCTGGCAGTGTTATTGTAATTGCCACCGGTCGTGTTGTTTATATTTTGAGTCAGCGGACCGCTGATCGCGGTAAGTCCGCTTAGACTGGTGCCGGTATCGGTCCCAGTGTAGAGGCCGACCGTGACCGGTACAGCGCTGCCGCTAGGGGAGAAGCCCCAAAGCGAAAGATTGAGTGCCGTAACCGTGTTACCGGCTGTCCAGGGACTGTTGTTTGAGCCATTGCCTGTACCCACCGCGACATAAAAGGTCTCCGTACCGCTCGTGGCGTTAATGTTGACGACGTCATTGTAGGGACCGGCGTTGCCGCCAATAATGGTAGAGCCGCCGCTATCGAAGAGGGGCGTCGTAGCCGCTGTCGCCTGATTAATCAAGCTGGCCAGCGGAAGCAGAAGTGTAAGATAGAAGATTCGCATAATAAGAGACTGTTTAAGTTAACTAACCGACATGGCGCCGGCGAAGGCGCATGATCATTCCCAGCATTCCGAAACCACCCAGCATCATGAGCCAGACCGGTGGTTCGGATACCGGCGTGGCGGCGACGACGAGTCCGGACAAACTAACGAACCCGACTAATAGGCCGACTAACAAGAAAACCCTGTATGACGACAAACCTGCCTGTTTCTGGGGCCGGGGCTCGTCAGGAAGCTGTTTCATAGCGTGCGTTGTTGGTAAGCAACTCCGTTGCTTTGGAAACCAAACCGTGGCTGCCTAAGGTCTGGAGTCGCGCTTACAGATCTGGGTGTCTATAGAAAGACTAAGTAGCGAGCAAGGCGATAATGGAAATGCGATATAATACTTTGGTATGATAATACGTTAGTACTATATGGGTATTACATCAGGCGCGAATCGCGACATTCAGAAATAGAATTATTCTGTCCGAGTAGATATAACACTTTCGTACTACTTGACCGCAGCGGGGGTCGTCGGGTAATGAAGATGATTGTTATTTAATTGGGATGGGGACTGCCGCGAGGAGGGGTCTACTAGCTTTCCAAATCGCACGACCCTGCCTGAAATGTTAGCAACGAAGGAACAGGATATGTCGACCGTCAAAGAATTGGGAAAACCGCGGCCACGGACTCTCAGTGGAAGCGAACGCTCGCTGGTAGAGGCGTTACGTCAATTCATCGAGGAAAATCGTCACCCAATTTCCGGCGTCGCTCGGCGCTTGGGTCTGAGATATGTGACGCTCCGTAAGGTGCTTGTTGGCGAACAGGTGCCGCAAGTGCGAACTCTGCAATTGATTGCGAACTACCTACGGAGCGAGAGTACCGATGCCGGCGAAGGATGGGATACGGACAGCACGGCTTGGGCGCGATCAGCGTTCGATAGAGGAGTGAGCAGCTGGCGTGAAGAGTCCTGTTCCGTTTGCCGGACGCCGTTGAGCGCGCGGGCGCGCCAGAGCGAGAACGAAAATATGACTCAATCGATGGCGCGACTCTTGCGAGAGCTCAAGGCTGTCCTCGAAATGTTGGGTGGATGCCGAATGCCGGGACTAGGAGAATTCGGTTCCATGGAAGAGAGAGCGAACGTTCTGATCTCGAAATTAACCGAGACGATCGAAGAGGATCGAGTGCGCGGGTACGAACTGGAAACCGTCATAGCGCAAATGGTGGGGATCAGTGATAAATATCAACTTCCGGCGGAAGTTGAGGAGACGGTGCAGCTCGCAAAGAGCAAACTGCGAAGAACAGGTCATAGTCGGGAAGAGCTAGTCGCGCAGCGCGAAGCCTTAAGGAACCGGTTTGCGATTTTACGTGAAACAGATAGTAGCCCGGAACTGTGGCGACAAAGAGCAGGTTGAATGCGCTGAATACCCAAGATCGGTAGGGCGAAAGCCTGATCCGGCAGGCGCCGGATCGGCTTGAGCCGTTGTGGCTTTACCCAAAGCAATCGTTTTGTTCTCTCGTCCACGGACATCCCGTCGCGAATTTTCGCATTGCCAAGGCTCGAACAATGCCCACGATCGGTAGGGCGAAAGCTTAGGCGCGCCGGAAATGTTGTGATGTCTGTTGCGTCATCAGCGCCGGGCTTGAGCCGGGTCCGCGATCAGGGAAAGCGCTAATCTTTGGGTAAAACCACAAACGGCTCAAGCCGATCCGGCGCCTGCCGGATCAGGCTTTCGCCCTACCGATCGCGTCTCAATGATCTAAAGCGACTGATTGTGTCTTGGCTTTTGTTTGTAGAGAATTGACGGCCTTTTCCAGATTCTCCACTTTTGCGACGATAGCCGACAGCTTGGCGTTCTCTGCTTCGAGTGCCGTTATCTTCGCGTTCTGAGCGTCGATCTGCCTGATCAATTCCTGGGTAGCCGAAACGTTCAGCATGGCGATGGCGTCGTAATCGACGATGCGCACGTCGTCATGCTGTTTGCCATAGACAAAGACTTTCGTGGTGATGGGCGTGTCGGCTGAGACGGAGAAGGTGGTGTCGTTAACGAGCTTCACCTCCGGGTAAAGGTCGGGACCTTTTTCCAGGATCAACCGCACTTTGTCTCCGTTCTCGAGATGGTGCGGCTTGGGTACGGTGATGACGTAACGGCCATCGGTTGCCTCGATTTTGCTGGCCACCGTATAGATGTCGGGGAGAAAGGTGGTACTCTTCTTCACGGCCTCGGGGAGAACTTTCTCCACTTGCTGGGCGATAACTTTCTTGTGAACCTCAGAGCCGAGGTCAACTTGATCGATGTACGTGTAATCGGTCACTTCGATCTGGCGCAGCAAATCCAAATCCTTCCGGCTGTCCGAGTGGTCGATGACTGTTTTCATTCGCGAGTCGGAGGCCGTTAGGGTACCACCGTAAGAGATAAAAGCATTGCCGGTAAAGACACACTGGCTGAACACTGCCGATACAGCGTTAGTCGTTGTTGTTACGGTCTGTTGAGTAAGAACAGGGGCTGTGGCGAAATCAAAAAAGGTACGCACACCACCTGTTTCGGTAAGAACGCTTGATGTAGCTACCTGCAATGGCGCTATAGGCGTCGTAGTGCCGATGCCCACAAAGCCTGTGCCTGATGAAACCAGCAATTGTGGAACGCTTCCGCCTAGGTCTGTGGTTAAAGCCACTCCAGACCCAGTCGTCAGACCCGGCGGTTGTCCTGGACCTCCGGTGTAAGAAAAAATCCGGCCGACAAAAGTTTGCGCAGTTGTGATCCCCAGGTCAAGGTACCCTCCAATGTAAGAAGCAGTAGCAGGATTGCGGTACAACCTGATACCTCCATCGGTATTAATGGTGGCAGAGGCGGTTCCGTCAGCATTGCTGCGGAGAAGGTCCCCGTTAAGCACATGTAATAGCGCCTGGGGAGATGACGTGCCAATTCCGGTGCGCCCCTGAATAATCGCGCCATTGAGCGGCGCGGGAATATTATAAGTGCTGTCGCCGACGGCAATGCCGCCGCTGGCGGTGGAGCCGTTAACGGTGAGTTTGGACTGGGGATTGGAAATCCCGATCCCGACATTCTGCGCAGCGGCGCTCGATACGAAAAGTAACGTCGCGGAAGCACAAGCCGCAAACAGCGGCCGGCCAATATAATTTGGTGTTTTCATTTGGGGTTGCTTTGTGTCGCACTCGATGACCGGGGAGGGCGAAAACAGCAGATCCGTGTTGTTAGTGGGCGAGGGCCACGGTTTGTGAAGTGGCGGATTTTTGATGGTAGGAGACAGGCAGCAATTTTTCTAGAGCCTCCATTTTGGCAGCCAGGTTGCTCGTCTGCGCTTTCATTTGAGCATTTTCTGCTTCGAGGTCAGCCAGCTTGTGGGCTTCCGCTTTCAGCCGGTCATTTTCTGCCTCGAGCGCCGCGACGCGTTTTTCGAGCGCTGCGTCGTGCTTAGCCAGTTCCTGAGTAGCGCTGACGTTGAGCATGCTGATGGCGTCGTAATCGACGCTTTTCAGATCTAGGCATTGCTTGCCGTAAACGAACACTTTATCGCCGAGGGCTTCTTTCGTCGTCACCGTGAAGCTCTTGTCATTCACAACGTGAGCCACCACACTGAGTTCGGGATTCTTCTCCGTGATCAAACGAACCGTTTCGCCCTCTTTCAGCCCGTGCGTTTTGGCCAGGCTGATGGTATACGCATTCTGCCCGTCGGACTTCACAGAACTGGACACCGCATAGATGTCGGGCGTGAACGTAAACCCTTTGTAACCAATCGTCTTGACGGCTGTCGGATAAACCTTTTCCACTTGTTGCGCGATCACCTTTTTGAAAGGTGCGTCACCTTCTTTGACGACATCCTTCATGGTGTAGTCGGTGATCTCAATTTGCTTGAGAGTCTCCAGATCCTTCGCGCTATCCGATTGTCCAATGACATTCTTCAAACGCGCGTCGGAAGCCGTAAGGGATCCGTTGAAGCTAACGAAAGCGCTGTTAGACCAGACGTTGTCCAAGAAGATCGCCGACGCCGTGTTGGTCCCATTGACGCCGGTATTGTGGGTAAGACTCGAGACGCTGCCGAAGGAGAAAAATGTCTGGGTGACATTGGTCTCTATAACGCCTTTGCTTCCGGCTACCTCCAATGGCGCCAAAGGCGTCGTAGTACCGGTGTTGATTCCCACATTCCCTAGGGGGTCAATATACATATGGGTTGCGCCACTGACGCCGAACTGCATATCGCTCAGAGTCGTTGTACCATCACCTTGGTAGGTCGACCCTATCCCGGACAAGCCCACGGTCGGAGTGCCGTTGACGAAACCATTAAAAAAATATCCGCCCAGTAAGTCCCCATTGCCTAAGTTTGTTGGAGCCGCTTCTGTGCCTCTTGCGTTGTAAGTTTCGAAGTCTGTGACGTGAAATGAGCCATAGGAAACCACAGATATTTGAGCATTCAGGCCACCATTTTTTCCATTGTCATTGACGACGGACAGCCGCCCCCTGGTCTTTGTCGATCCGATGGAGGTGAAGCCCTGGATGATCGCTCCGTTGAGGGGAGCGACGGTGCCCGTGGTGCTGGTGTAAGTGGCGTCGCCGACAGCGATGCCGCCACTGGCTGTAGTGCCATTAACGGATAATTTAGATTGAGGATTGGAAACCCCAATTCCGACATTCTGCGCAGCGGCACTCGATACGAAAAGTAACGTTGCGGAAGCACAAGCCGCAAACAGCGGCCGGCTAAGATAGTTTGGTGTTTTCATAGGTGTCGTTTTCGTGCGTTCTCGATGAACTGGCGCCGCGAACGCGCCGGATCCGTGTTCTTAGTAGGAAAGGGCCACCGTTTGCGAAGTGGCGGATTTTTGATGATTGGAGGCGGCCACGGATTTCTCCAGGGCCCTTTGCTACCTTCTGTTTTTAAAAATTCTTTGGTTCGCTGTGGCTTTTGATCTAGATGGCGCGTGACCGGAACCTGCGAACCAGCGCGACGCCGAAGATCAGTGGTGCGGAAAGAAGCAGATAATGTCCAAGCGGTGGCTCGGGAACCGGGATAACCGTCGCCGTCAGATCAAAGAAGGAGGCCAGGCCGACATCTTGGGAGAGCACCGCACCGGAGACGTTGCCATTGCCGGCCGTATAGAAATAGCTGTTTGGGTTTAAACCGCTCGAGCCGGAAAACGAATTGTTAAAGGTATAGTTAGGCTGAGGCGATCCACCGAACAGAGCACCGGTTGCGATGTCAAAGGAATTGCCCGTAGCGATGGTAATGCCCACTATCAACTGCGTGTTCGGCGCGATGGGGTTGGTGGTTTGGGCTGCACCGGTAAGCCCGAAGCTAAAGACGCTGGCAGTGTTATTGTAATTGCCACCGGTCGTGTTGTTTATATTTTGAGTCAGCGGACCGCTGATCGCGGTAAGTCCGCTCAGACTGGTGCCGGTATCGGTCCCAGTGTAGAGGCCGACCGTGACCGGTACAGCGCTGCCGCTGGGGGAGAAACCCCAAAGCGAAAGATTGAGCGCGGTCACCGTATTGCCGGCTGTCCAGGGCGCGCTGTTTGAACCATTGCCTGTGCCCACCGCGACATAGAAGGTCTCCGTACCGCTAGTGGCGTTAATGTTGACCACATCGTTGTAGGGACCAGCGTTGCCTCCGATAATAGTGGAGCCGCCACTATCGAAGAGAGGCGTCGTAGCCGCCGTCGCCTGGTCAATCAGGCCGATCAGCGGAAGCAGGAGCGTAAGATAAAAGATTCGCATAATGAGAGACTGTTGAAGTTAACTAACCGCCATAACGTTGGCGAAGGCGCATGATGATTCCCAGCATTCCAAAACCACCAAGCATCATGAAGCCGGTAGACGGCTCGGAGCCCAGTGTGGGATGAAAGACTAGATCGGCTAAGCTAGTGAATCCGATCAATAAACCGGCTAACCAGAACGTCCTGTATTTTGCCAACCCTCCTTGTCTTTGGAGCCGAGGCTCGTCAGAAGGCTGCGACATAGTGTCCTTGATTCGGATTAAGCATCCCGACGGTTAGTAAACGGGATAGCTGCATAGTTGAACGGAATTCACGCTTACAGCTTTGCGTGTGTATAGAAAGGCCGGTGAGCCAGCAAGCTAATAGTCGAAATGGAATATAGTACCTTAGTAGTATAGTACCTAAGTACTATGTTGAAGCGTTGACGCGCATGCGCGTCAACATGAGGGTTGGCGATTGGGATCGCGCATGTCCCAAAGAGAAGGAAACGTTGAAGTAATCGATCCCGGAGGGATCCAATGAAAGTAGCCCAGCAATGAATTGCTGGGTAAAGGTTAAGGAAACGTGCCCGTCCCGATAGGGACGATCGATGATGGCTTGCGCTCGTGAAATCGCATGGGAGACCATAACTGAACGTTTCGATCGTCCTTTGCGGGACGGAATCGCCATTTTTATCTTTTACCCAGCAATAAATTGCTGGGCTACTTTCACGATGTCCCTGCCGGGGACGGGACCGTTTCTGCTTCAATCTCCAGCAGCATTAACGGGGCGCGTGTTTACAATCGAATGTTAGCGAACAAGCCCGAAGACGGAAAGTAGCGTAATACCTTCATTTGGTAGTAGGTTAATATTACGCCGGGTGTGACAATGACAGCCAGCAGGTGCGTGTCTAGGGAAGCGTAGCACTTTGGTACTATTGACGCATCGGGCGCAGTCAGCTAATAAAGGGGCCGGTAACGGACATAGGACAGCTGCTTCGGGGATGCAGCCTTTTCGAAGGTTTGAAAGCAAGGCAATCGGCTCTGAAACGTTTGGAAAAGAATAATATATGTCGGGCGCCTCAGAATCTCGCGAACCTAGGGTACGAGCCCTCAGCGGGTGGGAGCGATCTCTGATCGAAGCTTTACGTCATTTCATTGATGAAAATCACCACCCGGTCACGGGCGTCGCCCGACGTTTGGGCCTGAGGTATGTAACTCTCCGCAAGGTGCTCGATGGTGAACAGGTGCCGCAGGCGCGAACCGTTCAATTGATTGCGAATTATCTGCGGACAGAAGCAGTGAGCATGGCATGGGAGCGAAGAGCGCTCGATGGCAGAACAGCCAACGGCCAAACAAACGAAGCGGACGAGCGGTGCCCTTTCTGTGGGATGGTGTTGGCGCGTCAGAGCGGCAATCTTAGCCCAGATGATTGATGGAGATCGTGCGGGCTCGTCACCTGGGTCTCGAGCACGGGGTAAGTCTGAAACGTCGAGAAGATAGGGATATGTCGCCTGTAGCGTAATTTGAAAAACCAAGAGCACGAACCCTCAGTAAGCGGGAGCGACCAGCGATCGAGGCTTTACATCATTTCATTGATGAAAATCGCCACTCGCTCGCGGGCGTCACGCGACGCTTGGGCCTCAGTTATATTACTTTCCGCAAGGTACTCGCCGGCGAGCAAGTGTCGCAGGCGCGAACCCTGCAATTGATTGCAAGTTACCTACCGGATCGACAGCGTTTCCCGGGGTTGAAACCCCGGGTTGAGTTCTGGCGCCCCTCCCGGCCAGAACCGAACATCGGCCTGATATGGACGCGCATGCCCTGCGGCGGACCGGGCTAAAACGTGTTCGTGTCCCGATAGGGACAGAGTGAAAGTAGCCCAGTACGAAGTGCTGGGAAATAATGCAAAAAGAGACATCCGTCCCGGTAGGGACGATAGAAGTGTCTTGGCTCCTGGTCCTCTCGTATGCGGCTTCACCAGCGTAAGCAACCCTCGATCGTCCCGTCCGGGACGGGTCGTTTCTTTTAACGCTACCCCACCACTTCGTGCTGGGCTACTCTCGTTGAGTCCCTCCGGGACGACTCGTCTCGGTGCATGTCCTTCCCTCTTAGGTTGACACGCGCGGACAGGCAGCCCCGGGACCGCCGCCAAATTGGATGCGCCGCTTCGCGGCCCCCAAGGCGTTAAGCGGCGCATCGTCTCTATTTTAGAATATTGGTTTCCGTTGTTCCGGGCCTGGATCAACTTGCCGCGAACTGTTTCTGAAATGCTTCAGCGCGTTTTTTGAGTTCCTCGGGGCTGACATCCTCGATGTGCGTAGCGATCCCCCAAGAATTGCCGAAAGGATCTTTTACCCCGGCCGTGCGATCTCCATAGAACATGTCTTGCGGCTCTCGCACCGAAGATGCCCCGGCCTGGAGCGCGCGTTTGTAGGCGGCATCCACATCTTCAACGTACACATATAGCGAATTGGTCTTAACAGGCCACTCCGGCATTGGGTCCGCTAGCATGATCGTCGAATCACCGATTTCGAACTCGGCATGCATGATCCTTCCGCCGGGTCCTTCCATCCGCATGCGTTCTTTGGCACCGAAAACTTCCTTGAGAAAAGCCACGAATTTCTGGGCGCCATCTACACAGAAGCTGGGTGTAATTGCGTGATAGCCATCTGGGATATGTTTGGTTGTCATAGGACTATTGAGTTGAGTGGGGTTTAGGATATGTTCAATCGAACATCTATGACCGTGATGGACCATTGTCAAGGATGAGAAACAAATCGGCCCTCTCGAACTCCAACTTTTGTAGCGATCTCGCATTTTTTCGCAAATCGAGACCTCAAGTCGGTTTGAAAAACGTGTCAGCTTTAGGGATGTGTCTTGTGAATGAAATCGAGTGATTTTACGGCGGCCTGACCGAATACGATTTTGAGGGCTTGACACCCCATCATTAGGGGTCGATCCACATCTGACAGGGTTCAGCGAGCTAGTCTGTTTTTAGCTAGTCTGTTTTGAGTGCGGGTGCGGTCCTCAAAAAAGCGAGTGGCGTTCATTGAATCAACGGAGCCGCGATGATCGAATTCACGGAGAGGCTGTCGGGGTCTGGCTTGACACCGCGTTGGCGCCTCGAGCTGACGCGACAGGAGATCCGTTGGCAGGATTTGTTGATCGGTGTGTTCCTTAGAACAGAGTTTTCATTCCGATGCTGCTCCTGGGCGTTGTTTGCAAATCGCGCCCATTCTCAACGCTGCGGTCATCTCGGGGGTGTAATGTTCTGAATCCGTCCTCTTCGGGCGGGAGGTGAGACATGCCGACGATCAACCACCTACCGCAGTTGGATCAGCCCACGAGCGACTTCTTAGCCAACCTCTGTCACGAGCTACGCACCTCGTTGGCGCTGATACTCGGCCCCGTGGAATCTATTCTCGCTGGCGGGGACAATCTGACCGACCTGCAGTGCCGCGACCTTGCGGCCATTCAGGGCAATGCCGCGACCTTGCTCAAGCACGTCAACGACCTCTTCGAACTGGCGAAGCTGGATAGCGTTGCGGTAGAAGGAGCCGTTCATGAGCTGCAGCCAGTCGCAATGGACTCTGCGGAAGATGTGGGATCGCCGGATCGGCCACTCGTACTTGTGGCCGAAGACGATGCCGAAATGCGGCGTTTCATGATCGACGTGCTCGGTGACGAGTACCGTATCGCGGCGGCCGTCGACGGGGTACAAGCATTGGCGAACGCGCTGGCCGAACCGCCAGACCTTGTCATCTCGGACCTGATGATGCCGGGGGGCGACCAGTTGGTTAGCGCGATGCGGGCGTGTCCGCTTTTGGCGAATGTGCCAGTCCTGGTGCTATCGGTGAAGGCAGACGAAGTGCTCCGGCTGAAGCTCCTAGCCAAATCGATTCAGGACTACGTCACTAAACCGTTCTCCGCCAACGAACTGCGAGCGCGGGTCCGAAATCTTGTGATGATGAAGCGCAAACGAGAAGCGCTCCAGCAGGAGCTTGCCACGCAGAACGAAGACCTTTCCCAGATGAGCGCAGAGCTCATGGCCAGCCGAAAGGCGCTGGAGCGGAGTGTTGAGGCGCAGCGCGGATCTGAGCGACTGTGGCGCGTGGTCTATGAAAACTCGGCGGTTGGCATCGGGTTGACTGACGTAAGCGGAAAGTTCGTGGCGGCAAACCCGGTCTTGCAAAGAATGCTCGGGTACGCAGAGGGCGAGTTGCGGAACATTTCTCTGATGGAGATCACGCCGGAGGGAGATCGTGAGGCTACCCGATCGCGTATAGCCCTACTGCTCGATGGCCGTCTTTCAGAATACCACTTGGAGCAGCAGTACCTCCGCAAGGATGGAAGCGTTGTTTGGGCAAACGCGAGCATGTCGGCTATTCCGGGCGTTGAAAGCGCGGCTCCTATGTTCGTCAAAATCATGGAAGACATTACTGAGCGCAAGAGCGCGGAAGATCGGCTTTTGAAGGCACAGACGGAACTGGCTCATGCTACGCGAGTGACGATGATAGGAGAACTGGCGGCCTCGATTGCTCACGAGGTAAACCAGCCGCTCGGAGCAATCGTTAACAACGGAAACGTCTGCCTGCGACTTGTGGCTGGGATACCCAGTGTTCAAAACGAAATGCGAGAGGTTTTATCGGACATTGTTAACGACGCCAATCGCACGAGCGCCATCATTGCGCAGGTCCGGGCACTGGCGAAAAAATCCACCCCCCCGAAAACTGCGTTACATCTCAACGATGTGATTGCCGATGTTCTGGCTCTAGCTCATCGGGAGCTAGTCGAACGCAAGATAACGGTACGAACCGAAGTTGCGGAAGACCTGCCTGACGTACCGGGAGATCGCGTCCAATTCCAACAGGTCTTGTTGAATTTGGTGATGAATGGCATCGACGCGATGAACGCCGTGGAAGAACGGCGCCGAGTCATTACCATTCTGGGACAGCGCGATGAGTTGAAGGGCAAGCCTGCAGTGTTAATTGCGGTGCAGGACCTCGGTAAAGGTTTCGGGGCGCAGGATCCAGATCGGCTTTTCGAACCGTTCTATACGACCAAAGCGCACGGCATGGGAATGGGGTTGCGAATCAGTCGTTCCATCGTCGAAGCCCATGGCGGGCGACTGTGGGCGAAACCCAATTCCGGCCTGGGCGCTACATTTCTGTGCGCCCTGCCCGTCGAATCCTAACGTGGCTGAGACGGATTCCATTGTAATCGTCATCGACGACGATCCGTCATTTTGCCGATCCACCGAGCGCCTGATTCGGTCGGTTGGATATGCGGTCCAGACTTTCGGGACGGCGACGGAATTTTTGCGTGGCCGGCCTCCGGATGCACCCGCTTGCATGGTGCTCGATGTACGTTTGCCCGGTTTGAGTGGTCTCGATTTACAGGAGGAGTTGGCCAAAGTCGGCCTTCAGATACCGATCATCTTCATCACCGGGCACGGTGATATCCCAATGTCGGTGCGGGCGATGAAAGCCGGCGCGGCTGAGTTCCTCACCAAACCCTTCCGCCAGCAGGACCTGCTAGATGCGATCCAGCAGGCCGTTGCGCGCAACCGCGCCGCGCGCCAGCTGCAGGCCAAGCTCACCCAGTTGCGCGCGTGTTATGAATCGCTGACTGCACGAGAGCGGGAGGTAATGGCGTGTGTCGTTTCCGGGATGCTCAACAAGCAGATAGCTGGCAAACTGAGAGCCGCCGAGAAAACCGTCAAATTTCATCGGGCTCATGTCATGCAAAAGATGCAAGCAGAGTCCTTGGCTGATCTGGTCCGTATGGCCGAGCATTTGGGAATACAGGACTGAACGGGGCTATCGTCGTAATCTTCCTGGCCCAAGGTCCAGTAGAATTCTAGGCGCCTCGAGTCTTAATTTACGGCGGTGTGGAAACTGGATGGTACGCGGCTGAAGCTCCCGTCATCTCGGTCGTAGATGACGACCTCTCTATGCGCAACTCGACGCGAAGGCTAATTCGCTCGTTCGGCTTCAGAGCCGAGGCTTTCGCTTCGCCCCAGGAATTTCTAGAGTCGGGCCGCGTCAAGGACACTGCATGCCTCGTCCTCGACGTGCGGATGCCGGGTATGGATGGCTTGGAGCTACAATATCTGCTCGCATCTAAAAACCATCTGGTTCCGATTATCTTTGTTACTGCACACGCAAATGACGAGGAGGAGAGACAGGCAAGGGAAGCCGGTGCGGCAGATTTCTTGCGGAAGCCCGTCAGCGAACAAGCATTAATCAGCGCAATCCAAGCGGCAATACAACCAATGTCGTGAAGAGAGGCGAACGCCAGAATCCTGAATGAAACGGATCGATCTCCCTATAAAGATCATGCCGAAACTCACCACGAGATGTTTGTAAAACCGGCTGAGACACAGCTGCGAGTCACTTTATCAACCAAGAAAGGAAAGCCTCATGATCCAGGAATCGGAAATTATCCATCAGCTGTCTCGACTAGCCGTATACCAAAATTTTGAACGAGCCTTTTGTGAAGTGACAGGATTGTCTGTCCGGTTAAGGCCGCTAGGAATATGGAACTTAGCTTGCGCCGCTCTGCACCAAGAGCCGCAGTTTTTCAATGTGACGGTAGTGCCTGTACGCCTCGGCGAGAAGATTATTGGAGTGCTGCAAACTGGTCGAGTCGCTGTTGGGGTGCCAATGGCCGAACAGTTTGCCGGGCAGGACAAACAAACTTCAGAGACGACGGCACGCAGGAGGCCGAATGAAATTGGTAACGGGCATCTTCCTGTTTTTTCGCGGTCCCGCTACGAGGCGATGGTGCACCTGCTGCAAATATTTGCGGAACAGCTCTCATTTTTCGCTAATCAGATCGTAATGAAGTTGGATGAAAGAGAACCGTACCGGGTACGCCTGGCCCGAGCGTTCATATCCAACCATCAGGCCGACAATATCAATTTAGCCGACGTCGCGCGGGCGAGTCATGTCAGCACTTTTCACCTCTGCAAAATCTTCAAAAGGGCGACAGGTCTTACTTTTATTGAGTATCGCAATCGGCTGAGAATTGAATCAGCCAAAGAATTGCTTTTGAACCCGAATCTTAATATCAGCGAGGTTGCCTACAGCGTGGGTTTTCAATCGTTAACCCAATTCAATCGACTCTTTCGGAGGGTGGTGGGGAGGGCGCCTACTGGCTTTAGATCTAATTTGACGGAACAGAATACGCCCAGGCGGTCCGACGAAAATTGCCTTCCGGACTCAGGCCGCAACCGAAGACGAGCGCAAATTCAGCAAAGCCTTGGCCAAGATCGGCGGAGCGGCTTTGGCGCCTTCGCTTATCGTTAACCCTGAAACTCGCTGCTCTCACCGAGGAGAGCATTGCAACGGGCTTCTGTATGCGGACGCACTTGGTATCAGCGGGAGCCAAGTTCCGGACCGGAAAGAGGAAAAGATCCTGCTGCAACAAGAATTGAAAATGAATACACTAGTAAAGTTGAATCCTTTCAGGGGTTCTTCCCTGTGGGATCCCATCCGCGAAATGGAGGACATGCAGAATAGAGCGGCTTCGGTCTTGGGTCGGAGAGTAGCTCTAAGGAAAGAGGAGGATGAAGAGGGATTCACGCTGACAGAGTGGCTCCCTCCGGTGGATATCGCCGAGGACGAGAAAGAGTACACGCTCAAAGTGGAATTGCCCGGAGTTAAAAGAGAGGACGTACGGGTGAGTGTCGAAGGAGGCGTACTATCTCTAACCGGGGAACGAAAGGTGGAGAAGGAGGAGAAAAACAAGAAACACCATCGCATGGAGCGTATCTATGGAAGTTTCGTCCGGACTTTCACGCTTCCGGAAGGTGCGGCGCCCGATAAGATCAGTGCCGAATTTAAGGATGGAGTGCTGATTGTGCATCTTCCGAAGGACGAAAAGGCTAAACCAAAATCTATCGAGGTAAAGGTTAGCTAGTGGATCTTGGGAGGGCGAGCACCAGACAGCGCGTTGCCTTCCGTGAGGGGAATCCTATTCTTGCGCACAGGAATGGCGTGACATCGAGCATTCCCAGGAAAGATTTCCCCCGCGGAAAATGAGTCGTGGTAACTGCGGTCAGGAAGCGGGTCGGGAGAAAAGTTGAATTGCGGCGGTCGATCTAGAGATTTCGCGAGAACGCTTAATCGTTTTCCGCGTTTGGGTCGGCAGGCGCCGTTGGGCTCGACCATCATTTCAGCGTCATGGCCGGTATGAAATTACTACGTTTATATGCGCAAATTGGGCAACGTGCTGAATCTAACTAAAAGAGAAGTAATTATTCATTCCGCCCGCGACTTCTCGAGTCAGTCAGGGGACCAGTCATTATTGGACTCTTTACGGTCGAACAATGGCCAATACTTTGACGGTGTCTCATTTCCTTCGGGGAAGAGGTTCGATACCCTGATCCACAACCCGCTCGATTTTGCCGACGCCTTTAGCTCTGAAGAAGAGGAGTTAGCGCGCACTTTGCAGCATCACGCGACGGCTGCGCTGCGGCTAACCAGACTGGTCGGAGAAGCCGAGAAAGCTGCGATTTCCGCAGAGCGCTCCCGGATAGCTCATGACCTCCACGATTCGGTTACGCAGTGCCTTACCGGCATCTACACTCAGCTCGAAGCTGCTGCGCAACTCCGCCAGGCAAACCCGGACCTGGCGGATTCGTGTGTCTACAAGGCGAAAGTGCTTTCTCACAAAGGTCTGCAAGAGATACGACGCTTAGTCACGGCGCTCCAGCCTGACGCAGCCCAATACGTCGATCTGGCTGAAAATCTTCGAGAATTAGCACACGAGTCTTCCTGTGAAGCCGGCACTCGGGTGCGATGCAATCTGCGGCCAACAGTCCGTCTCGTCCCTCCCGATATCGGGTATCATCTAGTCCAGATTGCCCGAGAAGCCGTTGGAAATGCGCTGCGATACGCCCACGCCAAAAGTGTTGTTTTGGAGCTACGATTTACAGATGCAAGAGTTGACCTTTCCATCGAAGACGATGGGGTTGGCTTTCGGCTCGATAGTCCGACAGCCTTTAACGGCTTTGGATTGAATGCTATGAGACAGCGCGCGAATAGAATACAAGGGGGGTTTAGTCTTCGAACTTCTCCGGGCACTGGAACCTCGGTTCAAATATCTGCTCGCTGCCCTGCTTGGGGCCGAGCGGCATGAAGCGATCAACAAAGCTTCGTCTTATTCTGGCAGACGACCATTCGGTCCTTCGGGAGGGATTGTCGCTGATCTTCGACGCGTCGGCCGATTTGACGGTCGTCGCCCAAGCTTCTACTGGCGAAGAAGCTTTCCAGCTTTTTTTAGAACATGAGCCAGATGTGCTTGTTCTCGATCTTCAGATGCCCGGCGAAGGGGGCGTCAACACAGTAAAGCGACTCCTGAAAAAGCGGCCCCACGCCAAGATTCTGATTCTAACAGCTTATGATACGGACGAAGATATTTATCGCTCGATGCATGCCGGTGCGAGCGGCTATGTTCTCAAGGACACGCCGCGGGAAGAGCTTATTCAGGCCATTCGAACGATTGCTTCAGGCCAACGATATGTGGGTCGAACCACTGGTGCTAAGCTGGCCAGCCGAATTGGCGCCCCCGAACTAACTGATCGCGAGCTTTCGGTCCTGCAGTGTGTGGCCGCAGGCCAAGCAAACAAGGAAATTGCCGACAAACTGAGCATCAGCGAGGGCACGGTGAAAAGTCACGTGAATAGCATCATGCAGAAATTGGGCGCCCTGAGTAGAACCGACGCCGCGATCACCGCGCTGCGAAAAGGTCTCATCAAAATCTAGCCGAAGGATCAGCGGGGCTGACCAGGCTAAAGAAAGAAAACGAACTAACAAATGCAAGCGAGAATGGAGTATCGCCAATTTGGTCCAACCAAACGCAAGGTCGCCGTAATCGGTCAAGGAACTTGGTACATTGAGAACAACCACGGCGGTGTCGCGACCGCCATTGCTGCTTTGCAGCGCGGTATCGATCTTGGCATGACCCATATTGACACGGCCGAAATGTACGGATCGGGTGCCGCCGAGGAGGTGGTTGCCGCCGCAATTGCCGGACGACGGGACGAGGTATTCCTGGTCTCGAAGGTCCTTCCTCAGAACGCCTCTCGCAAAGGCACGCTCGCGGCCTGCGAGAATTCAATCGCCCGCCTAAATACCGACCGGTTGGACTGCTACCTGCTGCACTGGCGCGGACAAGTGCCACTGCCGGAGACGATCGCGGCATTCGAACAACTTAAGCGGGAGGGGAAAATACTTTCTTGGGGCGTAAGCAACTTCGATGTACCTGACCTGGAAGAGGTTCATGAGATTGCTGGCCCGGGTGCCTTAGCCTGTAACCAAGTTCTTTACCATTTGAGAGAGCGAGCGATAGAACATGCCGTGCTGCCATGGTGCGAAAAGCAGGGCGTGGCTGTTGTGGCGTATAGCCCGTTCGGGCATGGGCGCTTTCCCGGTCCGAATACCTCCGGGGGTCGTGTGCTCAAGCAAATTGCCGCCGCGCATGACGCGACACCTCGCCAGATTGCGCTTCGGTTTTTGGTGAGAAGGCCGTCCCTCTTTGCCATTCCTAAGGCCGGGAGTATCGAGCACGTCGCTGAAAATGCCGGGGCTGGGAAGATTCAACTGACCGAAGCAGAGATTGCCCAGATCGAAGAGGCTTTTCCGTTGGGTGCGCGCCCCGCCTATCTTCCGATGCTGTAGGCCTAACCGGAGCCACCGGCCTTCCAATTTCGCTCTCGTGGCTTCGTATCATTCCAGACCAAATCAACCCAAGCCAAAGCCATTGCCGTCGATAGCGCGGCTTGTTGAATCCCGCTGGAACCGGTGGTCTTTTCCAGTTGACGCAGTTCCTCGTGAATCGCTTGTAGCCTTTGGGCGATGCTTATCAGAGTCGCCTGATCTTTTTCGGTCATTTGCATCTCTGGCTTAGCTGAACCTGGCGGTTCTAATAACAGTGTACGGTGAGACGGAGCGAAGCCTTCAACTATTCGCAGAAAGTTAAGTTGATACATTTTGGAAAGGATGCTGCGCTGACTAAGAGAGAACGCTGAGCGGTAACGGTTCTGCGCTCTCAGCGATGTTCCGTCAGCGGTTGGATCGTTGCCTTAGGTGTACTCATTTGTGAAAATTTCTTCACTAACCAAACTGCTGGCACAGCGCGGCCAAACCAGAGGACAAAGGTGAGATCTTCTCGTCCGTCGAAAGATCGATATTAATCTAAACTTTAATTGTCACGGCGGTTGGGTGAGGCTCGCTATGTTACTAACAGGAAAGCAACAGGAGTGCCTGTCAGTTAGTATTCAGAAAGGACCAATACAGCTAATGCAAACGAGGGGTGATGATTCTATACATGAAGATGTGCTCTTTGAGCTTAAATGGGACCCAAAAATAAGCGCGAGTAGCGACATCGCCGTAGCCGTGAAGGAAGGCGTAGTGACGCTGTCCGGATTCGTTCGAAGCTATTGGGACAAAGATGCGGCCGAGGAAGCGGCCAAGCGCGTCTACGGAGTGCGCGGAGTCGCCAATGATATCGAAGTCAAACTGACCGAGACGCGGACCGATCCGGAGGTAGCGCGGGATGCTGTGCACGAGCTTGAGAGCCATATCAGTATCCCTGCCGACAAGATTAAGGTAACCGTAAAGAACGGTTGGGTAACATTGGAAGGTACGGTGGATTGGCAATATCAGAAGAGCTTGGCGGAGTCCGCCGTCAAGAAACTGAGAGGGGTAGTCGGCATCAAGAACAACCTAATAGTGAAACCTAAGGTCACCCCCCAAGAGGTAAAGGCCAAAATCGAAGAGGCCTTGCGGAGAAGCGCGGAGCTCGACGCTCGGCGTATCAGGGTGGAGATCGATGGAACAACCGTAAAACTCTACGGCAGCGTGCGCTCCTGGGCAGAGAGAGAAGAGGCCGAGCGGGCGGCGTGGTCTGCACCTGGAACCGCCAACGTCGAAAACCACCTCACTATAGAACCATAAAAGCGTCGTCTGAATACGCACGGTTTGGCTAGCTTCTTACCCGGACTGAGCGCCAAACCGTGTCCTTTTTTCTTCATCGCGATTTCAGCATCGAACCCCAGTCTCTCGTGCGATTATGTCTTCGGCAATGACCACAGCGAGGCGTGCCGCGAATCCGCCGCAGAAGAGCGAGGAATGCCGCAATCTGTTTAGCCCGATCAAACTCGGCAGTTTGAATCTCAAGAATCGTACTTTCATGGCGCCCCTTACGCGCAGCCGTGCCGGAAAGGGTAATGCGCCGCAGGCATTGAACGCCATCTATTATGCTCAGCGCGTGGACGCCGGTTTGATCATTACAGAAGCGACGCAGCTTTCGGTGACGGCGCAGGGTTATATCTCAACCCCTGGTATTCATACGCCGGAACAGGTGGAAGGTTGGAAGACCGTCGTGAAGGCCGTGCACGTTGCCGGTGGCCGCATTTTCGTACAGCTTTGGCATGTCGGTCGAATCTCGCACCCGTCGTTCCAGCCGGGCGGCGGCCTCCCGATCGCTCCATCAGCCATCAGAGCGGAGGGCCAAACGTACACCGCCGAAGGTTTCAAGCCGTTGGTTACGCCTCGGGCGTTGGAGACAAAGGAGATCCCAGGTGTCGTTGCTGATTTCCGCCAAGCCGCTCTGAACGCCGACGAAGCCGGTTCGACGGTGTCGAATTGCATGGAGCCAACGGTTATCTGATCGACCAATTTCTGCGCGACAAGACGAACAAGCGCACCGACCAATATGGCGGTAGCATCGAAAACCGCAGTCGCTTCCTCCTGGAGGTCGTCGATTCGGTTGTCGATGCGCTCGGTGCGGATCGTACCGCCTTGCGGATATCACCGCAAAACACCTTTAACGATATCGATGATAGTAACCCCCGGGCGCTTTTTAATTACGTCGCGAAAAGCCTATCCGGAAAGGGTCTGGCCTATCTGCACGTCGTTGAGGGCGATCTCACGGGAAAGCCGGTGGGAAGATTCGAGTACCCAACCATCAAGAACCTTTTTGGCGGCCCTTACATCGCTAACAACGGTTACGACAAGCCCCGGGCGCAGACGGCGATCGCTGAAGGAAAGGCCGACGCAGTGGCATTCGGTAAGCCGTTTATTGCCAACCCGGATTTGACGACCCGTTTCCTACTGAATGCGCCGCTCACGCCGATTGATCAAGCCACATTGTATGGCGGCAATGAGAAGGGCTACACCGACTACCCTTTTCTGACTACGGTCCCGGATTCCTCGTCATTAGCCAACATGAATCGGATGGACAGTTGCCCGACTGAATTGTCCGAGCAGGTGTAACGGCTCCGAGTGCCGCTTATCTGGCCGGTGCCTCGGGTCGACTGTGCCTTGTGGGCGAAAAGCTCGGTCAACACTCACATCGGCGATTTACACTCGAAATCGCAACGACTTCTCGTACCCCATTGGTGATGCTTTTCTCGGAATGCAGCCAATAACTATCTGTTTATCTATAAATGGTTTATGTGGCCCTCTAACTTTTTTCCATTTGCCCGCGATCTGCTCGCCAACCGAGCTTCCAGCGTTAGAGTTCGGCGAGGAGAAACCAATATGGCAAGTACAACGCAAGTGAGGAGTGATGCTTCCATCCGCGACGATGTGCTGTTGGAACTGAAATGGGATCCGAAAATAAAGTCCAACGACATTGCTGTAGCCGTAAAGGATGGAGTGGTGACTCTATCTGGATTTGTTTCTAGCTATTGGGAGCAAGACGCAGCCGAAAAGGCGGCCAAGCGCGTGTACGGTGTCAGAGGCGTGGCCAATGATATCGAGGTCAAACTGTTCTGGCAGCGAACGGATCCGGAGATCGCCCGAGACGCTGTTCAGGCGCTGGAGAGTCATGTCAGCATTCCGAGCGACAGAATTAAGGTGACAGTAAAGAACGGCCGGATAACGCTCGAAGGCGTCGTTGATTGGGAATACCAGAAACTCCTCGCTCAGTCGGCGGTAAAGAAGCTCAAGGGAGTGACGGGCGTCATCAACAAGATACAGGTTAAGTCGAAAGTTTCTCCTTCCGAAGTAAAGAACAAGATTGAAGAAGCGCTTCGGCGAAGCGCCGAGCTTGATGCCCGCCGCATCACTGTCGAGGTTGAGGGTACTAAGGTGAAGCTATATGGCAGTGTGGGTTCATGGGCTGAGAAAGAAGAAGCCGAACGGGCCGCCTGGTCTGCGCCTGGAACGACAGAAGTCGAAAACCACATCACGGTGAGTCCGTAGCAACAAAGGCTGCAACGTGTTCCCTATACTGGACTCGGTTCCTACCCGATCGGTACCGGTTGTTACGCGCACGTTGATTCTGATTAACGTCATCGTGTTTTTCTTTGAACTGACGCTCCCGAAAGGGGCCGTGGAGCAGGTTTTTTATCTTTTCGGCATCGTGCCGGCTCGCTTTACCCACCCTGATTGGGCAGCAGCGGTGGGTTTTCCGGTCGACAACTATTGGCCGCTGTTGACCCATCAATTCCTGCACGGCGGATGGCTGCATATCATCGGTAATATGTGGGCGCTCTGGATATTCGGCGACAATGTGGAGGACCGGATGGGACCGGTGCGGTTTGCGATTTTCTATCTGACGTGCGGCGTAGTGGCGGCGGTAACGCATATGCTGACCCAACCCCAATCGACGGTTCCGACGGTGGGCGCCTCGGGAGCGATTGCGGGCGTGCTGGGGGCCTACTTACTGTTGTTTCCAACGGCGCGCCTCATCGTGATGTTCCCAGTGTTTTTTTTGCCCTTCTTTTTTGAGTTGCCGGCCGTGTTGTATTTGGGGTTGTGGTTCTTCATCCAGCTGTTCAGCGGGACGTTTGCGTTGGCCGGCCCGTCGCAGGTTGGCGGCATCGCATGGTGGGCGCATGTCGGGGGGTTCATAACTGGGCTGGTCCTCTGTCCATTGTTTGCCCGGCGCCCGAGTCGAAGCATCCAACCCGACGAGCATGGAACCGAGTGGGTATGGGAGCCACGAAGACGTTTATAGCGAAGGAGAATGATTGTGGATCTATTCTGGTTGTTTTTCATGTTGGCGGCACTGCAGCCGGCTTTGACTCAGCGGTTCATGGACGCGACGCGAAAGCGTCTCATTGGCCGGATCGAGCGGGAGCGAGGGTCGCGGGTTGTTCTGTTGGTTCATCGGCAGGAGACCATGAACCTGTTGGGATTTCCGGTGACCCGATACATCGATGTGAACGACAGTGAAGACGTTCTTCGGGCGGTCCACCTGACTAGCCCGGACATCCCGTTAGATTTGGTGCTACATACGCCCGGAGGTTTGGTCTTGGCCGCCACGCAAATCGCTCGCGCGGTCCTCAAACGTCAGGGGAAGGTCACCGTGTTTGTACCCCACTATGCTATGTCGGGCGGCACCTTGATCGCGTTGGCCGCCGACGAGATTGTCATGTCCGAGCACGCAGTGCTAGGACCCGTGGACCCGCAGCTTGGCCAGCATCCCGCCGCGTCGATTCTGAGGGTGGTGCATCAGAAGCCGGTCGCCGAGGTGGACGACGAGACTTTAATTCTGGCTGACCAAGCAGAGAAAGCGCTGACCCAGATGGAATGCGAGGTAACCGACTTGCTGTCTGGAAATTATCCGCCCGAGAAGGCAAGCGAGCTGGCCAAATTATTGACCAGGGGCACATGGACTCACGATTTTCCGCTGACTTTTGATCGGGCGAAAGAGCTGGGATTACGGGTGAGTAAAGAGATTCCGGAAAGCATGATGCACCTGATGCAACTATACCCTCAACCGACGCGCCGACAGCCCTCGGTCGAGTACAATCCACTTCCTTATCGCTCCAGTCCGCGATCCGCAAATTCACCTGGGAACAAGTGACCTGTCTGCCGATCGAACTGCTTGGTCAAGAGAGAGCGGAGGACTGGCCGAGACCTCAAGAGCCAAGAAAAAGATTACGCAAAGCTTGGTAGACTGCCAGACTGGGCTCGAGGTCACTGAAAGGCTCGCAAACCAACTCCAAAGCCTCCTGGTCAGCCAGTAGGTCGAATACGGTCTGTTGCTCGAAGCCAGGAGGGAAACTCAAAACGCTATGCTGAATTCTTTCGCGTACTTCAATCCACCAATTCGACGTCGTTGGCTCGTCCATTCACAAAAAGAGTGTTAATACCTGATATGCTGGTTGGAGGCTAGCATTTTGTGCGCCAGACATTGTCGCGGCCATCGGTTTTCTTACGCGAAAAACCAAATTGTGAGTCTTTCTTCGATCGCGCCAGCCAGTACCAAGAAGAGCGCATCATCTGCCAAAAAGGGGTGAGCAGAAGGCGGAGGAGAGATTACGCTTTTACAGCGATGGAGAAAAGGGAGCGGCCGGCGCCTGATCCGGCGGAGTAGATTCGGTTTTACCGAAACGATCTGCGCGGCCAGAACGAAACCTAAAAGGACTAAAATATGCTGTATCTTTTGGCACGTCATTGGTGGGCTTTGGCCCTGCGCGGCGTGGCCGCCGTACTCTTCGGTCTTCTGACCTTTTTTGTACCGGACATCACGTTACTCTCGTTAGTGCTGCTCTTTGGAGCCTACGCGATTTTGGACGGGATCTTTGATCTGATCTCAGCTGGAAGAGCCCCCGGTCCCCATTGGCCGCTGGTGCTTGAAGGTATCGTTGGAATCGTCGTTGGAATATTGACGTTCATTTGGCCGGGAATTACGGCCATGGTCTTGCTCTATCTGATCGCCATTTGGGCCATCTTTACGGGCGTGCTGGAAATCGTGGCTGGCGTCCGCCTTCGTCGCTTCATCGCCAACGAACTACTGTTGATTCTGATGGGTATCATGTCGATCGCGTTCGGCGTTCTGGTGGTCATATTTCCGAGTGCCGGAGCGCTCGCGATCATGTTTTGGATCGGGGCTTATGCCCTCGTATTCGGCATCCTCTTGATTGCTCTCGCATTCCGCCTTCGCGGAATCTATCGGTCCGAAGTTTCGGGGGTTTTTTCGAAGCTGGATCCTACCACGCACCAAAGCCGCCCTTAGGAGAAAACTATGACGGAACAAGCAATATCAAATCAGCCGCGCTCCGGGAGCCGAAAGTCGGCTCTGCCAAAAGGGACGAAGGCACCCGATTTTAACTTACACAGCACGCCTGACCAATTGGTCTCTCTCAGCGAATTCATTGGCCAACCGGTGGTACTCGCGTTTTACCCGGCCGATTGGAGCCCGGTATGTGGCGACGAGATGACACTTTTCAACGAAGTGCTTCCAGAATTTCAGAATCTGGGTGCCGAGCTCGTCGGCATCTCGGTCGATGGCGCTTGGTGCCACGCCGCTTTCGCCCGGGACCGCAAGTTGCATTTCCCTCTGCTGGCAGATTTCGAACCAAAGGGAGCAGTGGCTCGGCGCTATGGAGTGTACCGCGACGGGGAGGGGGTTAGCGAACGCGCGCTGTTCGTGGTCGACGCTGACGGTGTCATTCATTGGAGTTATGTTTCGCCGATTGGGGTGAACCCTGGCGCTCACGGAGTCCTGGCTGCCCTGGAAGACCTGCAAAGCAAAAAGGAAGGAAAATGAAAGACCCGAGTTCCACCGATATCTCTGTCACAAGACTCACAGTTCCAGTCGGCAATCGTGACCACATTCAAGGCCCTCTTAATACCCCGGTGACGCTCCTCGAATACGGTGATTACGAATGCCCGGCTTGCGGTGAAGCCTATCCGATCGTCAAAGCAGTTCAGCGGAGTTTAGGAGAAGGGCTGTGCTTTGCTTTTCGCCACTTTCCGCTGACTAACATACATCCCCACGCCGAACACGCGGCCGAGGCTGCTGAAGCGGCTGGTGCCCAGGGAAGCTTTTGGCAGATGCATGACATGTTGTTCGAAAATCAAGATGCTCTCGAGGATGAAGACCTCGTCCAATACGCGAAGGCGTTACGGCTCGACGCCCGCCGGCTGATCGTTGAGGTCGAGAGCAGTGCGTATGCGGTGCGTTTGCGCGAAGATTTTATGAGCGGCATCAGGGGCGGGGTTAACGGCACGCCGACCTTCTTCATCAACGGCGTACGTTATGATGGTGGCCGCGGCGTGGCTGCGTTGCTTGCTGCACTCACACCGTCTACTGCTGGCTATATCTAAACTCGGGAATGAAAAAGGGGAGAGAGCGTGCGAAAACTACTGAATGAATCGCGCGGTGCCATTTTGCGAAAAACCGTTTGGCTTTTTGTTGATGCGCCTCGTTCCACCAACCCTCGGAGAATAGAACTACGAAAAGCAAATTACTCCTTGTGACCGACCTCGGAATGCTCAAGGCCTACAGACTCGAGTTCACCCTTCAAGACACTCCGCGACTGGAAGAGCTGGAGAAAATCGTTCTTGAAAAAGCGCATACTCGAGTCGTGGACACAGTCACCGACCTGGCTGGCCGGCGAGCCTCACCTACTCAAAAAAACTGGGGCGCTCCGTTGGCCGATGATCAAAACCTCGAACTCGAAGCTAAACGCCGTCTGATCCATGCGATCGCGGAGCACATCGAACGACTGATCCAAAATAGCGATTGCTATGGCTGCTGGCTGGCTGCGCACAAAGAAATTCTTCACCGAATTCTGGATGAATTGGCGCCACCGATTCGGACAAGCGTAAAGAGAATAATTCCGCGGGACCTGACGAAATTGGGGCCAAAGGATCTGCTCGACCAATTTCTAAATGCGAACGTCTGGATGACCTACCCGTGAACACCGATTCAAATTCCAGGCCGGTCGAAACGTCCGAGAATGCTAAACCCGATACCGCGGGTGCGCCCGAACTTACAGCGATCCGGGCCGAGCTGGCCGCCGAGAGAGACCGATACCTCCGGCTCGCCGCTGACTTCGACAACTTCCGCAAACGAATCAATCAGGAGTCCGAGCGCCGGGCCGCCGCGCAAAAAAAGGCCTTCATCCGCGAACTACTGCCAGTTATCGATAATCTCGAACGCGCGGTCAGCAGCGATGCATCTGCCTCGCCGGAACAACTTCTTCAGGGCGTGAAGATGACGCTCCAACAACTCAACCAACTGCTGCGCCGCCACGGTATCGAACCCGAAGAGAGCGTTGATCGGCCGTTCGACCCGCACTGTCACGAGGCCATCATGTCGCGCTACGACCCGTCTCGACCCGACCATGTTGTACTCGAGATTTTCGAGCGGGGCTACCGCCACGGCAACGAATGCTTTCGCCCCGCAAAAGTGGTTGTAAATGACCTGAGCCTGGCAGAGTCCGCTAACAACGCCGATTCCGATAACCCATGACTGTACACTCGATTGAACCCGATGATCGCGGCTTGGTGCTGGCCTGTCCAAAATGCGGCCAACGTAATCGCATGATTTACGGACGATTGGGGCAAAAGTTTCGTTGTGCCAAGTGCCAGACCGAACTCGGTCCGCCCGCCGAACCGATCGAGGTGAAAAAAGAGTCTGTTTTCGATGCTATTACCAGTCAGTCTTCATTGCCGGTACTGGTGGAGTTTTGGGCGCCGTGGTGTGGCCCGTGCAAAATGGTCGCGCCCGAATTAGCTAAAGTTGCGGCCGAGGGGCCGGGCCGTTGGCTGGTGGCGAAGGTGAACACTGAAGAACTGCCGGGCCTTGCTCAACGACATCGAGTCAGCTCGATTCCTCTAATGGCGGTGTTTAAGGACGGGCGGGAATTGGCTCGACAAGCTGGCGCGATGCCGGCGCCGGCCATTCGGCAATTTGTCGAGCAAGCTGACCGAGTTGGAACCCGGTGACAACGTGTCCGCCTAAAGGATTTCTGTGTTCCTTATGTCCGAAACTCTTGGAACGTCATCCCGCTGATCTGGCGCCCCCTTCAGGGCGGATCGCTCTAGGGACGTTACCCGGGGTTAAAATCCCGGGCGGGGAGGGCGCACAGCCTGTCCGACATAGCCCTTTCGGATGCCGGGCGCAGACTGCCTTGAGCGCGACGTCGGATCCTCGTGCGCCGCGGATCGCGAGGACGCGATCCCTCCCCTTCTGTCCGTTCGGGACAAAACCCCAAGGCTGAGTCTTCCTGGCCCTTCGAGATAGAGAAGCACTTGCGATAGCAAAGCATCTTCGATGTGCCGGGTTCTCGGACTTTAACGGCTACCGCCAGCTATCGCTTTCTGATACTCGTCCACTGCGGCGGGCAGGAGACTCTCGAGTTGGCTGATGCGGGTCGCGTCCGCAGGGTGCGTAGACATCAGTTCGGGCTGTTGTTGGCCGGCTTTTAATTCCATCATCCGCTTCCAAAAGGCCAGCGCTTCATGAGGATCGTAACCGGCTCGCGCCATGTATTTGAGTCCGATCTGATCGGCTTCAAGTTCCTGTTTTCGACCAAAAGGCAATAACACGCCGTATTGCGCGCCCGCGCCCATCAACCCAAGCAGCTGCCGGCGAGCTCCGTCATCCATGTCGGCAATGGAGCCCTGGGCTCCCATCAACGCAATCTGCAAGGCATTCTGTTGGAATATTCGCTGAGCGCCGTGCCGGGAAGTGGCATGCGCAATTTCGTGGCCCAACACCGTCGCAAGTCCCGCTTCGGTTTGAGTGATCGGTAAGATTCCTGTATACACCACGATCTCGCCTCCAGGCAGACAAAAAGCGTTTTGCTGATCGCTCTGTACCAGCGCGACTTTCCACTGAAAATTTCTGGCGCTTTCGTCAACAACCCCGATGAGGCGGCGCGCTACCTTCACCACCAGATCATAATCCGAGCCGGACTGGACGGTTTGCGATTGAGACAGGACCTGCTGAAAACTTTGCAGGCCGAGCGTCTGCTCCTGGGCTTCGGAAAGTCCGACCTTGGCCTTCCGGCCCGTTTCCGGGTTGATAAATGTGGGTGACGAAAAATAGAACCAAGCGATCGCGCCAAGCGCGAGGATAATCGGGAGAATGCGGATCCGACGATTCATAAATCGAGCAAGAAATATTTACTTCCCGCCCGTGGAATGGTGAACCCTTAAATATTCAGCTTTGGACCAGAGCAACAAAGCGACCGCCCCAACGCCAACAATCGCCAAGGTGACCATGGCGACCGTAAACCCGAGCGCGCTAAAATGATGGCCGCGAAGCAGCAATATGAGCGCGCAAAACGGAATCAAAAGAATGGCCAAGACTTGAACGAGATTGATCCGCCAACCCCAATGTTCGCCGCGATTTAGACTTGGCACGCTGATCAACATGTTAATGCCGATAGCACCGAGGAGAATGCTGCCGCCAAAATGCGCCATAAAACTGAGCGAGCTATCCGCTTTGCTCACCAGGGTCACAATCAGATGCAAAACAGCAACTGCGATCGTTAGGATACCGAAGAGCAAAAAGCCTCTACTGACCACCTTCTTGATGCGAGTCTTGTCTTCCATGTTAGCGGCATGTTATGAAATTGATCCGCGTCTAGGCAATCGCTAATTCGCCGGCTGGATAGAGCAACACTTGACTTAGAATTGCCTGTTTCGGCATGCCTGGGCAGGCAAAAAATGCCATAACTAAGGCTTAGAAACTGGCTCCTTGGCATCTTGGCCACGGTTCGCGGCCGATCCATGCGTGCTAGGGCGATTCCCGTACGTCTTGGAGACAAGACATCGAAGCGTTCCAGGCGAGACAAATCGTTCCGGAAAAGCCAGGCAGAGAAGCCGAAGGCAAATTGAGAAAAGAGTCAGACAAGATCGGCCCAGCGCTTTTGTCGGCTTTGGTTATTTTGCAGTTGTGCGGTGAAACTCGCTCGCGGCAAGGGACGGTGGAGCGGCTTTCCGGACGTACGCCGTGCATCTGGTCTATCAGCGGGACCCAGCTGCGGGGTGTTAATAAATTACTAGCGCTGAGAGTTCATTCAAAACAATGAAGCCGTTCAACCAGTGCCGGCGATGCGTCATAATAACGGGGCTTGCTGGCGCCAATTTACTTGTATTACTGGCAGGCGAATCGACGATTTCTTCAGTTCGCGCAGGAACGCCCCCTAAAACCAACTTCGATGATACGCCGTTGCCCCGCGACAATCGCCCAACCCTGACCTATGCACCCGTAATTAGCAGAGTTTCACCAAGTGTAGTTAACATTTACACGTCCAGGACGATGCGCTTAGATCCGGCCCTCAGAGAGTATCTTCGCGATCTCTATGGCTTTGATCGGGTGCCGAGTGAGCGACGTCAGCAAAGTCTTGGCTCTGGCGTCATTGTTTCGCCAGACGGATACATTCTTACCAATAACCACGTTGTAGCGGGAGCTGATGAAGTCAAAGTCTCACTCGCTGATGACAAGACAATCTATGACGCGCAGGTAGTGGGGACCGATCCGCAGACGGATGTCGCTGTGGTTAAAGTAACTGCCGAAAATCTGCCGGCCATTACTTTCGCGGACAGTGGCAAAATCGAGGTTGGTGACGTGATGTTGGCGATTGGAGATCCCTTTGGTGTAGGCCAGACGGTGACGATGGGAATCGTCAGCGCGAAAGATCGCGGCGGTATGGGAATTGCCAGCTACGAGGATTTCATTCAGACCGATGCGTCTATTAATCCCGGGAACTCTGGAGGGGCGCTAGTGGACGCCGTTGGGCGGCTAGTAGGAATAAATACCGCCATTCTGAGCGGAACGGGCGGCAACCAAGGGATCGGGTTTGCTGTGCCGGTCAACTTGGCTCGATACGTGATGGAACGAATCGTCGTGGATGGGAAGGTAACACGCGGCTATCTAGGCGTGAAGATTCAGCCCCTCACCTCGGAGATGGCGAAGAAGTCTAAGCTTTCCCAACAGACCGGTGCAATGATCGCGGAAGTTACCCCCGGCTCACCTGGAGAACGCGCCGGGCTCAAACCCGGCGACATCGTTACAGAGTTCGACGGAAAGAGCGTCACTGATAGCAGACACCTGCAACTGATGGTCGCTGAGAAACCGCCAGGTTCTCAGGTTAAAATGAAAATCCTTCGAGACGGTAAGGAACAGACAATTACTGTTCAACTTGGTGAATTGCCGACAGAGATTGCGTCGCACGCTACCCAACCGAGCGAAAGCGAAGACAGCAACTAGGGCGATCGAATGGCGGGCTGTCGTCGCGAGCAGACAGCCCGTTTCTCGGTGTCTGGCAAAGAAGCACCTCTCACGGTTAGATCCAATTTGTCGGAGGTAAATGAGCCGCTGTATGCCGGAGGTAGTTAGGTGATCCCTCCCGAACATGGAGCGGCGTTGGCCGGATATCAGGGCAAAAAGAGCATATCGTACGCCAAGAATCGGCGAGCGAAATATGAGAGTCCGGCGAGACTTAGAAATGGCACGCCGGCGAACTTCGCGCTCATCATGCAGTTCATAAGGCCGCCGCCAACTAACTCCGACGGACAATTGAAAATGGCCGGCCCCAGCGTGAAGGGTTAGTATACCGGACGACCATGAAGCGAGAACCACAAATCACTCTTCCTATCAAAAAACCGGCCAAGGTAGATCAGCCTAAGCCGCGGTGGCGGTGGTCGATCACCTATTTCCTTTTAATGCTGATGATTCTCTGGGGTTGGCAAGACCTGTTTTATCAGATGTCGGTTCGTACGATTCCTTATAGCCAATTCAAAGAGTACCTTGCCCGGCATGAAGTTGCCGCCGTGATCGTTAAGCAAGACGAAATCGATGGTCGTATCGTACCATCCGCGGCAAGCGCGTCGAAAGATCAAACGCCGGCGCTCAATCCAACGGCTTCTCCTGACAACGAGAATCAAAAGTCCGGTACCAATCCGGCTGCCGCTCCGAACATCGAAGGGAAGCGATCGCCCACGCAAACTCAGCCGTTCCTTTTCCGAACCGAGCGGGTCGAGGATCCCGACCTGGTAAAAGAGCTGCAGGCCGCTCATGTCGAATTCGCGGCGGCGCGACCGGGAATTATCTCGCAGCTATTGCTAGGGTGGGTTTTACCAATCGTTGTCATGGTTGGCCTGTGGACTTTCTTCATGCGACGACTTAATCCAACAGGCGAATCCATCTTTTCTATTGGGAAGAGCCGGGCGAGGCTCATTGCTGAACCCGACACCGGTGTAACATTCGAAGACGTAGCCGGTTGCGAAGAAGCGAAGTTTGAGTTGAAAGAGGTTGTTGACTTCCTTAAGAGCCCAAAGCAGTACGAAGATCTTGGCGCTCACATTCCCAAGGGAGTGCTTTTAGTCGGCCCGCCTGGAACAGGCAAAACGCTTTTGGCTCGCGCTGTTGCGGGTGAGGCTAAGGTGCCGTTCTTTTCAATCAGCGGCAGCGATTTCGTCGAAATGTTTGTGGGAGTAGGTGCAGCCCGGGTGCGCGATCTGTTCAAACAGGCCAAAGAACACGCGCCCTGTATCATATTCATTGACGAGCTGGATGCCATTGGCCGGCAGCGAGGCGTGCACATGGGCACGGTTAATGACGAACGCGAACAAACTCTCAATGCCCTGTTGGTGGAGATGGACGGCTTTGAGCCCAATACCGGCGTTATCATCCTTGCCGCAACCAATCGTCCCGAGGTTCTCGACCGGGCTCTGCTGCGCCCCGGGCGATTTGATCGCCAAGTCATCGTAGACGCTCCTGATCTGAACGGCCGCGAGGCGATTCTGAAGGTACACTCCAAGAACAAGCACCTCGCCGCTGATGTTGATTTACGTAGGATCGCAGCCGCCACCGCGGGACTCTCCGGAGCTGATTTAGCAAACCTACTGAACGAGGCTGCTTTATTTGCTGCCCGACGACACGCGACGGAAATTACTCAACGCGATCTGGAAGATGCAATCGAGAAAATTGTGGCTGGGCCTGAGCGCAAGAGCCGCCGCCTCGGTGAAGAAGAGAAACGCCGGGTCGCGTATCATGAAGTCGGTCATGCATTAGTAGCTGCTTACAGCCTTCACGCGGATCCGGTACACAAAATCAGTATCGTACCGCGGGGGCGAGGAGCGCTTGGTTACACCATGCAGCTGCCATCTGAAGATCAATTCTTGATGACGCGCAGCGAGTTATTGGATCGTATTCGCGGTCTGCTCGGGGGGCGGGCCGCCGAGGACCTCGTTTTTGGGGAAGTCAGCACCGGAGCCCAAAACGATCTGGAACGTGCCACCGCACTCGCTCGTCAGATGGTCGCGCTATACGGGATGAATGAGCGCCTCGGCTTGGCCAATTATGTCCAGCGCCAACCAACGTTTTTCAACGGTCAGGAGTTTCAACTACAACGCGACTGTAGCGAAGCGACAGCTCGGGAAATCGATGAGGAGGTCAAGAAATTGCTCGACCTGACCTACGAACAAGCCAGGGAAACCTTATCTACACATCGCGATCAACTCGAGCATGTGGCTGCCGAATTGCTGAAGTCTGAGTCCATCGACGGACCGACATTTTATAGATTGGTTGGCAGAGAGGTACCGGCTTTTGGAGAGTCCGGAAGTTTGGCTGCCGTCGCCTCTCAGCCCAAAGAAAGGATCGGGCCGGGCAAGGCCTAAATTTTACTGAGCGACTTGTCCTCGAACCCCAGCACAAACACGATCGTTCGAAGGAAAGGATAAACCATGTTCGGCAATTCGGCCAAATCAGCTAGCACTGCGCTGCAACCTTTCGAACCCGACGCGAGCAGCGTTTATCCAATCGAGACGGTAGCGACTCTCGTGCAAATGCCGCGTCGTCACATTGTTGTATATTTCAAACACGGACTAGTGTCGCCGGTCATAGATCCCGCATACGGCGGCTGGTGGTTTGATGATGAGGCGATTCGGGCGCTACGCCAAATTGAATACCTGCGTGCTAGCCGCGGCGTGAATCTGTCCGGAATCAAGCTGATCCTGGAGCTGACCAAGGAAGTGGAATTGCTGCGCGAAGAGGTTCGCTCTTTTCACACACAATAGGAGGGCTCAGCTGTTGCCGGTTAGCGGTTGGCTATCTGCCATTGGCTATTGGCTATTACCCAAGCGGTACCGTGTAGGTCGTTGCTGTCCCAGACAGGCAAACCACTCCATCTTGGTTCCGCACCGATGTAGCGAGCGTACAGATCGGCTTATCATCACGAACGCTGGTGATCTCGACGCGACCAGTAATCGAGTCGCCCACATAGACTGCCTTCACAAACTTCCATTCCACGCTGAGAAAGACCGTGCCTGGACCGGGGAGATCCTCTGCCACGATGGCGTTGAGGAGGCCGGAGGTAATACCCCCTTGCACGATCAATCCACCAAACACCGATCGTCGCGCGGCTTCCGCATCGAAATGTAGCGGGTTCCGATCGCCGGTGATTTCGGCAAACAATTCGATGTCGCGTTCAGCTACGCGTTTTGTCCGCTCAGCCGAGGCACCCATCTCGGGCATGCCCCGGATCGTCCCATACCAACCGCTAGTTTTCATTTTGCGACGTTTTGTATTTCAGCTGCTGATCTCCGGTAGCGGCGACTGTCCAACAACGCCTTTGTGTGGTTGGCGCAAATCAATGAGACCAGGGCACAAGTTATGTACAGTTTTCGCGCTGCCGATCATGGAACTTTTCGCGCCGGCGGCAAGGCACTCGCCCGATGCCGTCACGCCCTCAAGCTTTCATGCCTTTCGTTGTCCGCCAGCGCTTCCAACACCCGCTCCTTCCACATGCGAAACTCATGGTCTCCTCGGGATCGAGGACGGGGCAGATCGATCTGAAATAGGTGGCTGACACGTCCCGGTCGACCTTTTATCACGATGATGTGATCGGCCAATAAAACGGCCTCATCGATGTCGTGGGTGACGAAGAAGAGGGTTAGCGATCGATTCGCCCACAGCTGCATGAGATGCTCTTGCAGACGGCTTCGAGTCGAAGCATCCAAAGCGCTGAATGGCTCATCAAGAAGGAGTAGCGAAGGCTTCCGGACCAACGCTCGGGCAATAGCGACTCGTTGGGCCATGCCTCCTGAGAGTTGGCGAGGATAGTAACGTGAGAACGCTCTGAGCCCTACTTGTTCCAATATTTCATCGGCCAGACGGCCGCTACCTTTTTTTCGGCTTGGTCCGAAACCGAACTTTACGTTTTGGTAAACATTGAGCCACGGCATCAGCCTCGGTTCCTGAAATACAATACCGAAAGGTATATTACTCCCGTTATCCCAGCAGATCTGGCCGGACGTTGGAGCTTCGAGCCCGGCCAGAACGCGAAGCAAGGTGCTTTTGCCCGAGCCGGTTGTGCCCACCATGACGGTAACGCTGCCCGACTCAATCCGAAATTCCAGATCAGCAACTGCGGGTTGAAGACCGCCGTAATCCTTCGTGATTCCATTTACCCGGATCATACCTGGTAAGCATCCTGCCAACGCAATGTCCGGTCTGAAACCCAGGCCAGACAGCCATCCGTAATCTTCCCGCAAAGCGCGAAGAGAAGGATACTAGCGATTAACGTACTCGGACGTCCTGTGGTTTGACCGTCGATCAACAGGAATCCGAGACCATGCGTGGCTCCCATGAGCTCCGCTGCGACCACAAACATCCAGGCTAGGCCCAATCCTTGACGAAGGCCCACGAAAATCGCCGGCAAGCTGGCCGGTAGCAGAACGTGGGCTGCTAAGGACCAGCCTCGAAAATCGTTCGCCAATGCGACCTCAACCAACTTCCGATCAACACTCCGGATGCCAGTTACCACCGCCAGATAAAGAGGGAAGAACGCCCCGAGAGCGATTAGCAAAATTTTGGACGTTTCAAATATTCCGAACCAAAGAATGAACAACGGAACCCAGGCGTATGACGGCACACTGCGGATAGCCTGAACGGTAGGGTTGAGTAGCCGGTAGACTATTGGAATAATTCCCGAAATGGCTCCGAGCATGAGGGCAACCACGCTGCCCAGAGCAAAGCCAGCGAACACCCGCACGAATGTTGCCCAGAGATGCACCCAGATCTGGCCGGTCGTCGCCAGCGCCCAAATCTCACTCAGAATTTCGCTGGGAGAAGAAGTGATCGTTCGATCTAGCAAACCGAAACGGCTGCCAATCTCCCAAAGGCCCAGAGCGGACAGGGGAACGATCAGGCCCAGCGGATTTAGCTTCCGACGACGTGCCATCTGCGGCATCGGCGCTTCGCCGATTTCCGATCGCAGCGGATCAATTGACTGAACACTGGGTGCTAATCCGCTCATTTCCGCTATCTTGCCGCGGCCACCCGATCGGTGAACGTCGGATCGATCAACTCGTTAGTGATCTTCTCTACGTCGGTATTTGCATCGACGATCCCGTTCGCCTTCAAGACGTTAGCCGAATCCAAGATCACTTGCCTTTGATTCGGGCCTATATTCGAGTCATTGAGATTGGTGCGCTCCCAGACCTTCGCAGCCACCTGCTGAGTCAGTTGAGCGGTTTTTTGTAAAATCGCTCGCGCTTCCTCTGGATGCTCCAAGCACCAAAGCCGCGCCTTTTCGTACTCCCGCAGAACGCGTTCCGTCACGTCAGGGTGTTCTAAAGCAAAGGCCTCCCGTACGTTTAAGACACCGAAACTGTTCCAGTCTGCATGCCGGAAGAACAGCTTGAATCCTTCGGTCACTTCCAGTTGGGCCATATAAGGATCAAGGCCAGCCCAAGCGTCAACTTCTTGACGCTCGAGCGCGGTCTTGCCATCCGAATGCTGCAGCGGGACAATTTCGATATCCTTCTCGGTAAGGCCGGCGGATGCGAGTGATCGAAGAAGAAAAATATGCGGGTCGGTTCCTCGAGTGACGGCGACACGCTTTCCGCGTAGGTCCTCGATACGCGAGATCCTGGAGGTAGGGCTGATCACAAGCGCCGTCCATTCGGATGCAGCATATACGTAGATGGCCTTAATCGGATTGCCGTTGGCGCGCCCGATAAATGCGGCTGCTCCAGCCGTAGACCCGAAATCGATGCTCTTACCACGAAGAAATTCGAGCGCTTTGTTACTACCCAGGCTTTGAACCCATTCGACTCCGATCCCGCTTGGGCGCAGGTCTTCTTCGAGCCAGCCCTTTTCCTTAAGAACGAGGCTCACTGGGTTGTAATAGGCCCAATCGAGTCTCACTTGATCTACTTGCCCAGCTTGTGCCGATGTCTGCGGAGCGAGCAGGATAACCGAGCCGAGTAAAGACGCTGTCCAAGGGGGCCACTGAAACAACCCCGGTTTTCCAGGCGTCTTGCAGGCGGCGATGAAACGGTGGAGACCGTAAAAAAGAATACTGATTTGATAGGGTTTCATCTGGGCCAAGGTGCGAGCAGAGCTGCTCGAAAGCAAGATATTTCCCATGGGAAACTAGGGCATTGACCCGTAGTCGGTTCTAATTTAAAGCCTACTATGTCAGTAGACATAAAATCCGAAGAAACCGCTCCACAGGTCTCGGTTGACCGGCGTTCGCCCCTCGAGCGCCTAACTTCTTTTTTTGTCCAGCTGTTCGAACGCTACACTCCCGATCCCTATATCTTGGCCGTCGGATTGACCATTCTGACGGCGATACTGGCGGCTTTTTTTGCGCCCAAAGGATCACTGCCCACGATTCTTACGGGATGGTATGCCGGCTTGTTCAGCATATTGGCATTCGCGTTCCAGGTGTTGCTGATTTTGGTGGCGGGGTACGCGCTCTCGACCTCTCGACCGATTCGATCGCTCTTGAGCTGGCTTGCGTCTATTGGGTCTACCCCGCGTCGCGCCATCGTCGTGACGATCGTGACGGTTTTCATCGCATCGTTCTTGAATTGGGGATTTGGTCTAGTCGTCGCGGGTTTACTCACGCGAGAGATCGCCAAACGGATTCGGATCGACTTCGGATGGCTGGTCGGGGGCGCCTATTCTGGGTGGATGATTTTTTCGAGCGGATTCTCCAGTTCGATCGCGCTGTCACAAGCCACTCCTGGCTCAAGTTTGAATATTGTGCAGAAAATCACCGGCCAGGTATTGCCGCTGGAATCGATGCTTTTTACTCCCCTGAATTTGGCAACAACGTTTGTTTTGTTCATCGCGTTGCCGTTTCTTTTTGTAGCTATCCAACCTGGTGAGAGCGGTGCTCAGGTTGCCAACCTCAAGGATTCAGCGGCCGAGGATCAGGAGAGATCACCGGAAACGATGGGACCGCGAACGTTCGCGCGGAAGCTGGAAGAAGCCTGGATCTTGAATGTGATCTTTGTAGTGGCCGGGATTGCAGCCCTCGGATTTATCTGGCACGAAAACGGATTCTCTCTGGATATCAATTCGGTCATTTTTCTGTTTCTCATTGCAGGACTGCTCTTGCACTGGCGACCCATTGCTTACGTCGAAGCGATTAACAACGCGGCGCGAATTACCGGTCCGTTGATTCTCCAATATCCAATCTACGGAGGGATTATGGGGATCATGACTAGCACCGGCTTAGCCGATGTTTTAGCGAAAGGCTTTATTCAGTTTGCGAACGCCCATACCTTACCGTTTTGGAATTTTATTGCGTCGTTAATTATCAGCCTGTTTGTGCCAAGTGCAGGTGGTCATTGGGCGGTGCAAGGGCCGTTTACCGTGCCCGCAGCGGTCGGGTTGCATGCCTCGCAAGCCGCGACGGCGATGGGTGTGGCCTATGGGGAACAGGTAGCCGACATGATTCAACCCTTCTGGGCATTGCCGGTGGTTGCGGTCGCCGGAATAAGCATACGGCGAGTGATGGGGTTCACCGTGATGAGTTTTCTTCTCGGTGTTGTATTGTTTGGAGCAGCGTTACTTATCTTTGTCTAAGTCGGCACCACAAACAGATGGCAGTCGCATTATCGCAGATTACTCTAAAACATAATTTCAGTATGGCGGAAGCGCATCGAATCAGGAGCGAACAGGAAGCGTTGGAAGCTGCTCGTCGCGTTGCCGAACAAATCCGGCCAGGATCAGCGGCTCGCGATAAGGACCGGCGATTGCCGTTTGAGGAAATTGAATGGTTTTCTCAGAGCGGACTTTGGGGGATCACCGTGCCCAAAGAATATGGGGGTGCCGGCGTATCCACTGCGACTTTCGCAGAGGTCGTCGCCATCATTTCCGAGGCGGACGCTTCTTTGGGACAGATTCCTCAGAATCACTATGCCAACGTAGAAGAGATTCGACTGGTGGGCAGCGAAGCGCAGAAAGCTTTTTTCTTCGAGCGGATTCTAAAAGGAGATCGCCTAGGGAATGCGGCGGTCGAGCGTTCAGGAAAAACTGTCTTGGAGAATCAGACGCGACTTGTGCCGGACGGGGATGGTTATCTACTGAGTGGCGAAAAATTTTACTGCACCGGTGCACTCTTCGCAGATTGGGTGCCCGTTCGGGTGACCGATCTTGATGGAAACAGGGTTGTAGCAATTGTTAGTCGGCGAAGTGAAGGCCTCACCGTGGTTGATGACTGGTCGAGCTTTGGGCAACGAACCACCGCAAGCGGGACCGTCATCCTCAAGGACGTACATGTAACCAAAGATCAGATCTTGTGTTCCTATCAGGCATATAGGCAGCCGACTACTCGTGGTCCGTTTTCGCAAATTATCCATGTTGCGATTGATATCGGGATTGCCAGGGCGGCGATCAGCGAAACGGTCCGGCTCGTCAGAACTCAATCGCGACCATGGATTGATGCAAACGTAGAGCGCGCTAGCGAAGACCCGCTGACGATTCATCAGATCGGAGAGCTTCATTATCAGTTGCATGGCGCGGAAGCTCTCATGGAAAGAGCCGCATCGAAGGTTGACCGAGCCGCCGCGGTTCTGGGCGAAGCAACGGTCACTATAGCCGCACTCGCGGTGGCAGAGGCAAAAATAGCGGCGACCGAAATCGCGATTCTGGCGACGAACAAACTGTTCGAGTTAGCTGGGACCCAATCCACTTTGGAGAAATACCAATTGGATCGCCACTGGCGGAATGCGCGGGTTCATACCCTCCATGACCCAGTCCGGTGGAAGTATCATGCAATTGGAAACTACTATCTGAATGACATTGCGCCGCCGCGTCATGCCTGGCTATGAGGAAGGAAATTCGGTTCAACGCATTTGCGATGAATTGCGTGGGACACATGGCGCCTGGTCTCTGGCGCCACCCGAGAGATCGCTCGGATCGATACATAGACTTGAATCATTGGACCGAGCTGGCTCAATTATTAGAGCGCGGTAAGTTTGATGGTCTGTTCCTGGCAGATGTCCTCGGGCCATATGACGTTTACCGCGGGAGCGCCGATGCAGCGATTCATAGTGCAATCCAGATCCCGGTAAATGATCCACTCCTGATCGTGTCAGCGATGGCTGGTGTCACGCAACATCTAGGGTTCGGGGTGACCTGTGCGCTGACCTATGAACATCCGTACCCTTTCGCTCGCAGAGCCTCCACCCTGGATCATCTGACCAAAGGTCGATTTGCCTGGAACATTGTTTCCGGTTACCTGGATAGTGCTGCCCGGAATTTTGGTCTCGATCAACAGACCCAGCACGATGACCGGTATGAGTTGGCTGAAGAATACCTGGAGGTTTGTTATAAGCTTTGGGAGCGGAGCTGGGGAAATGACGCCGTCAAACGGGATCGAAAGAGTGGAATCTTCGCGGATCCGAGCAAGGTCCGGGGCATCGGTCACTCCGGAAAATATTTTAAGGTCCCTGGCTTCAACCTGAGTGAGCCTTCACCTCAACGGACGCCGGTACTCTATCAGGCTGGGGCGTCGCGGCGCGGAAAAGATTTTGCCGCAAAACATGCGGAATGCGTATTCGTGTCAGGCCCGTCCGCGGCCATAGTGAAAAAATATGTTCAGGATCTGCGGCAGCGCGCAACGGAGCTCGGTCGGGGACAGATTCTCGTCTTCGCCATGTTTACCATCATCGTGGCTCCTACCGAAAGCGAGGCCGCGGAGAAGCTGCATGAATATCGGTCGTACATCGACCATGAAGGCGCGTTGGCCTTGATGTCCGGATGGACCGGCGTCGACCTGAGCGCGTATGACCTGGATGAGGAGTTGCGTCCGACCAAAACCAACGCCAACCAGTCCGCGCTTGAATCGTTCACGGTAAGCGACCCTAACCGTCGTTGGAAGATCAGGGAGATTGCCGAGTTTGTCGGGCTGGGCGGACGCGGTCCGGTAGTAGCCGGGTCCACGGAACGGGTCGCGGACCTGCTCGAACAGTGGGTAGAGGAGACCGATGTTGATGGATTCAATTTAACCTACGCTGTGATGCCGGAGACCTACGAACATATCGTCGACCTGCTGGTTCCGGAACTTCAACGTCGCGGTGTGTACAAAAAGGAATATCGACCCGGGCCGCTGCGAGAGAAGCTGTTTCACCAAGGTCCCTATTTGCCCGTAACCCATCCAGGGCGACGAGTGATGGAGTGACGGCGTGATGGGAGGGATCGCGTCCTCGCGATCCGCCGCTGAAAGCGCGCGACAATCGCTTCATTCTTCACCGTCATAGTACTCCACCGGTTCGGAGCGAATCACTCTGCGCTCGGGCGAACGCACGATCCATTTCTGGCTGTCCGGAAAATAGTTAGACTCGCCAATCGGATTGTCCGCCACGACGTAAAGGATGAGATCTTGCGTGCCGTCGTTGATGAGCTGGTGGGGTTGGCCGGGCTCGAAGACAAATGCGTCGCCAGCTTCGATTGCAGTCGTTCCATCCTCATGCCGGACGCTGCCGTTGCCCGAGATCACGTGATAAAATTCCCATTGCACACTATGAGAGTGATAGGGGTAAGGGGTCTTGCCCGGAGGGATGCGACAGATCTCGATATCAAAGGGATGCCGTTCCTTGAGGTCCGTCGATTGGGGGTTACGTCCCAAAGCTTCTGAGACTTGTTTGCCAGCACCGACGAACTTTCCTTTTGGCGAAGACCAGGAAATCTCGGGCATATCTTTCGTGTTGATCTTACGCATACTTTTTTCGCCTGACGATCCCAGCAGATCCAAAGACCACGACGCTGTCAACGGCCGTTTCTACATCCGAAATAATCGGGAAGAATGGAGAGTTTGAACGGTAGCGCCGACAGTCCTGTTGTATCCCATGATCCGCCGAGCTTGAGACGCTTGCGCGAAGCGATTGGCTCAACGCTTCTACAAATCGCAGTCGCCGTCGTGTTGTGGGAGTCGGGACGAATGGCTCAAACCCGGCGTGCGCAACGTATGAGTGTGAGACGCCCAAAGTACGCCGAGGTTTTCGCCCTACCGATCGTGGGCTAACGACACGCCATCACTTCACCGGCTTTAAATCCCCAAACGGACCGACGTAAGAAGTCGCCGTCTGTTTGGGCAAATGGTCGATTGGCAGGAGAGGGAAGAGAAGTTCAGCGACCCGGTACGCCTCCTCTAGATGAGGGTATCCCGACAGGATGAAAGTCTCGATTCCGAGGTCGGCGTACTCTTTCAGTCTCGCTGCAACTGTTTCCGGATCTCCGACCAGCGCGGTGCCTGCTCCACCTCGGAGCAAACCGACTCCGGCCCAAAGATTCGGGGCAATCTCCAGGCAATCGCGCTGACCACCATGGAGTTGGACCATGCGTTTCTGTCCTTCCGAATCGAAACGGGAAAACGTCTTCTGTGCAGCTTCGATACTTTCGTCCGAAACATAACGCAAAAGGTCGTTGGCAGCTTCCCACGCTTTCTCTTCGGTCTCGCGCACGATGATGTGTACTCGCAAACCGAAACGGAGCGATCGACCGAAAGATGCAGCCGCTTCTCTGGCTGCGTCGATTTTGGCAGCCACATCGGCCGGCGGTTCGCCCCAGGTGAGATAGACATCAACATGCTCACCAGCTATCCGTTGACCCGCTGGGGATGAGCCTCCAAACCAGAGTTCCGGGTACGGTTTCTGAACCCCGGGCCGGAAAAGCTTGGCATCCTGAACCTGCAGATAGGACCCGGCAAAGTCGACCGACTCCCCAGCCAGCACACGCCGAAAGATGTGGAGAAACTCGCCGGTCAGTTCATACCGTTGATCGTGTTTGAGATGCAGTCCGTCACCAGCCAGTTCGACTGGATCACCGCCCGCAACCACATTGATCAGCAATCTGCCGTTTGAGAATTGGTCAAACGTTGCCACCATCCGCGCGGTAATCGTCGGCGTCATGAGGCCGGGCCTGATCGCGATTAGGAAACGCATCTTCTGGGTGGCCGGAATTAGCGCGGCCGCAACGATCCAAGAGTCATCGCAGGTGCGCCCAGTGGGCAACAGCGCGCCGTAATAGCCGAGCGAATCGACAGCCTCAGCAATCTGGCGGAGATAAACAAAATTCGTTTCTCGCGCGCCTTGGATGGCGCCGAGATAGCGACCGTCCCCGAATGTGGGAAGGAACCAAAGTAGTTTCATTGGGCGTGAGCGGTTGATGTTCCTGACGGCAGGCGCAATACAGCGTCTGCGACATTCACCTGCTTAGGAATCAGTTTCAGCGAATAGAAGGTATCCGCGATGGCTTGTTGATCGGAAACGACTTGATCGCTGATTGATTGAAAACCCCACGATTGGCGCCGGACAACAATGTTGATTACCTCTTCACTCATCCCTAGTTGCGGGGCGAGATAACGGACGATTTCATCCGGTTTGGCTGCTGTCCAAATAGCGCATCGATCGATAGCGTCGCGCAGAGAGAGCAGGATGTCTGGATGTACCTGAGAAAAATTTCTATCCGCCAGGAAGAATTCGCGGTTAGCGATGATGTTCTCGCCATCTTGCACAATCCTCGCTCCGGTTTTCGCGATGGCCGCTGTTAAGAACGGATCCCAGATTGCCCATGCGTCAACGCTCCCGCCTTCGAAGGCAGCCCAGGCGTCGGAAGGTGGCAGGTAGGTAGGAGTGATATCCTCGAGTTTCAATCCATTCTTTTCCAAGACTTTGACCAGGAAAAAATGGACGTTAGACCCCTTGTTTAGCACGATCCGCTTGCCGCGGAGGTCCCGAACATTATGGACCGGAGAATCGTTCTTTACTAAAAGAGCCTCACCTTTTGGGTAGGGAGGCTGGTTGCCGAAATAGACAAAATTCACGCCCGCTGCCTGCGCGAAAACCGGTGGCGCCTCGCCGGCGTTCCCAAAATCAATACTGCCGGCATTCAATGCTTCCATCAACGCTGGGCCAGCCGTGAAAAGAATCCAGGTAACTTTCACTCCTTTGGCAGACAAAGATTTCTCGAAACTGCCCTCCGCCTTAACCACATTGAGCGTGCCGTATTTCTGATAACCGATGCGTACGGCTGAAGGTTGATTACTCTCGGCATGGGCCAGGGTACCAAAGAGCACCATGGCGAACCCAAACCAAAGACTGGTAGGGCGAAACACGCCATTGAGCGACAGCGAGATCAGGCGTGTGAGCCAAACGAACTGGCCGTAAGAGCTCACAGCCCGGCGATTCACGATTTCGGCGGCAGACATACTCGGATCGAAATATGTCTACTGATTCAGTAGGCAATTCAACCAAAAAAGCCTACTTTATTAGTATAGTTACGGCTCTGTGCGTTGAAATAGCAAAGTAGCCTGATGCAGCGTAGCCTGAGCCGGGAGCATCAGGCTACGCTGCATCAGCCTACCTCGTTCGCTTCCGCTTCCACGGTGCTAGCCGATTCTGCAAGTAGCTGCTAAGCACGAATTCCATCTCTTCCATCACGGCTTTAGCATCTCGGCGGGGGACATGCTGGCTCAGGGCGTTCGCGGCTTTGGCCAACTGCACGGTCACATCGGCGATATGTCGCAGCCGTTCCGCCGGTATATTTGGCGCGAAGACTTGCAAGAAGCGTTGGACGTTTCGGGTAAAGATCGCTCGGGCCTCGGCCCGGAGACTTGGACGCGAGAATAATGAAGTAGACTCAATCAGTTCGGAAAAGGCTGGGCGCTCCCGGAAGAATTCGATGCGATCGACGATCAATGCGTGGGCAAATTCTTTGAGGTCCATGCTCGCCATCCGTTCATCGAAATCTTCCCATAACGCCGACATTTCGCTGAGGTAACGGGAGAGAAGGCCCTCCGCGACTGCTTCTTTGCTGGGAAAGAATTGGTAGAGAGATCCGATCGGTGCCCCAGCCTTTTCGGCGATGGAGCTCATGGTGGCTGCGCGGTATCCGGTTTGCGCAAAAACCTCGGCGGCAGCTGCTAAGAGGGCAGCCACCCGGCGTTCGCCCCTTTTCTGACGCGGTTGCTTAGGTTGAGCATTTGACAAATATGAGGGAGGCGTCATGTTTATTTGAAATATGAGGAAGTCATCATGTTTTGCCCGACCGCGATGGGGTAAAGCGTCAGGTTAAATGAATCACGCCAGTCGTTTTTAGAGAACACTCCAACATACGGAGAATATCATGACATCATTAAGACTTTTTCCCAAGTCGACAGCGCTGGTGCTTATCGATCTGCAAAAAGGGATCACCAGTTTCCCGGTCGAACCGCGCCCCAGCAGCCAGGTCATCGAAAACGCGGCTGCGCTGGCCAGCCGGTTCCGCGAGTTTGCTGCTCCCGTTTTCCTGGTTAGAGTCGCTTTCCCCACCGGAGCGGCAGCGCTTAATCTTGTCACCGACGCAAAGGCGCCCCTGCCGCCTGCTGAACCGGAGGGATGGTGTGAACCGGCCCTCCCGCCGCAAGAAAATGACGTCCTGATTCTGAAACGGCACTGGGGCGCCTTCTACGGAACCGAACTGGATCTGCAATTGAGACGCCGGCATATCGATACGATCGTGCTCGGTGGGATCGCGACAAATTTCGGAGTAGAATCGACCGCTCGTATTGCCAACGAGTTCGGATACCAGCAAGTCTTCGTGGAAGATGCCATGGCGAGTTTCAGTAAAGTGAACCATGATTTTGCGGTACAGAATATCTTCCCGCGCCTGGGCCGTGTCCGGACCACCGCTGAAGTTTTGCAGGCATTGAGGGAGAACAGTTGAAGTTAGTTCTACTCGCACTCGCTCTCTTGGCCGGATTTCTGATGGAGGCGCTCGGTTTGCCGGCGGCGTTTCTAACCGGACCTCTTCTGGCGGCTGCTACATTTTCAATTACTAACCGGCCAGTCATTCGATTCACTCCTTTTATTTACCGTCTGGCCCAATCGGTAATCGGTGTAATGCTCAGCTTTTCCATCACTGCGAAATCACTGCAGACAATTGCCGCCAATTGGGTGCCGGTGATTGCGCTCGTGCTGGCGATGTTAGCTCTGACCACAGTGATCGGCATTTTTTTGCAACGGTTCGCTAACCTTCAGCCAGGGACAGCTCTCCTCGGCACATTACCGGGCGGTGCGGGTGAAATGATTGCCATGAGCGACTCGTTGGGCGCCGACGTACGTTTGGTGACCGTAATGCAGTACGGCCGCCTGCTGGCCATTCTTGCCACGATCTCCTTGGTAGGACACTTTGCTGGGGCTTCGCCCGGTGCGGGTCACCCTATGACGTCGTTGGCCGCCGTTCATCCGGCCGGACCGCTTCACTACTTGATCTCGGCGATGATAGCCCTAGTGGGGGCGGCGCTCGGTACGCGTTTTCGGATTCCAGCGGGAACCATGATTATACCTGCAGTTCTGGCCGCCTTCGCCGGAGTCATAGGAGTGCCGGCCGCTCCTTGGCCTCCCATTGTTATTGGGGCCGCTTATATGGTGCTCGGTCTGCAAATCGGTTCGAACTTTGATGCGGCGATCATCCAGCAGCTGAGACGCCTTGGGTTGTTCGTTCTGGTCAGCAACATCTTCCTTTTGGTGGTATCTGCTCTGCTGGCAGCTTGTCTAATGCCCTTGCTCAAGATCGACTTGCTCAGTGCCTATTTGGCGGCGACACCCGGAGGTTTGGACTCGGTGGCAGTGATGGCGACCGACCTGAAAGCGGATGCGGCATTAATTCTGGCCGTTCATTCGCTTCGACTGATTAGTGTTCTAGTGCTTGGTCCATTTCTTGTGCAGATCGTGGGACGGCGGCTAGCAGAATCCGAGAACTGTATTCAGAAGCCGGAAGCAGGAAGCTAGAAGAAGGGATATGGCAGAGTCGACTTGCCTGCCTGTCATAGTCTCGCAGTACGCTCGCCGCGCAGCCCCTGGATTATGTCTGGTCTCCGGTCCGGCCGGGTTGGGTATCCGGGATTAGGTGTGTTGCAGGTGGGTGTCGTTGAAACGGGTCGGGTATTTGAGGCCAAAGCCAAGTAGTCGGTCGAGGCCGATGTGCGAGGTCCAGATCAGCCCGTAAGGCAACAACCAAAAGGATTTTTCTAAGAAGGCATACGCGATCAATAGAAACGGCCCGATAAGTGTGTGCACGAGATTGTAACAAATGGTCCCTAACCGTACACCGCGCAGATAACCGAGCATCGCGAGGTCGGGCAGTAAGAGCAGCACTACAAATAGGATCCAACTTGCCCCCATCTCTGCGTAACCAAGAAGGCTGAGAGCAAGGGCACAACCACCTTCAATTCGAAGAAGAATTCCGGGTCTGGTAAGCACCTATAAAGTTAGCACGACATCCGTTTACCCGTTAACGACTAGAAGCCGCAGATTGCCAGCGTCCGCTAAAAGTGCCGGCTGGAGGCCTCTTTCTCAGCCACCGTCGTTCGGTAGAAGCCCAAGAGACGGACGTCGAGTTCCGTCCCGTAGGGACCAATGAAAGTAGCCCAGCACTTCAGTGCTGGGTTTGCGTTTTTTGAAAGCGCTGCGTCCCGGTAGGGACGATCGATAACCGGTTGCGCTCGTGAAGTCACACCGCACGCAAAGAGGCGTCGGTTCGATCGTCCCTACCGGGACGGACGCCTCTTTGCCCCATTTCCCAGCACTGAAGTGCTGGGCTACTTTCACTCTGTCCCTATCGGGACGCAGACGTTTTCTGAACAGTCGCCGCTACCCGGCACATTCGTCAGAAGTCGAATTTGTCGATGTTATCTTTGTTGAAGATGAAGGGCGGCCCGAGCAGGAATTGGCTTCCGTTGATGAGTTTGAGTTTTCCTAGCCGGCCCGCTTCAAGTTCGGTAGAGCCTGGTTTGATCTTACCGTCGACGGCTGCGCGCATCGCATAAACGGCCGCATAACCCAAGTCGACCGGATTCCATAGTATGACCGACTTCACGCAACCAGATTTCACGAAGGGCTTCATCTGGTTCGGCGTGGAGAGTCCGGTAACCGCGACCTTGCCAATGAGGTTAGCCTGGGTAATCGCATCGGCCGCACCAGGAAAAGCCACACTGGAAAGGCCGATGATCCCTTTGACGTTGGGATAAGCCTTTACAATTTCACCTGTGGCCTTGAAGGCCAGCTGCTGGTCTTCCTCGGAGGGTAGGATCGTCACGATGTTTAGCTTTAATCCCTGTCCAGCAATGTACTTTTTCATCTGCGCGATCCATTCGTTCTGGTTGGGTGCAGAAAGGGAACTCGTCACGATGGCGATATCGGCTTCCTTGCCGACTTCGGCCACTAACGAATCGATCAAGGCTTTGGCGATGCCGTCCGGTGTCGCTTGCTGCACGAACCATTCGCGGGCATCAGGCTGTGACTCGGCGTCGTAGCCGATGACTTGGATGCCCGCCTTTAGGGCCTTTCGGAGAACGGGCGAGATGGCGACCGGATCATTCGCGGCAAACAAGATGCCGTCCACCCCACGGGAAATCGTGTTGTCGATAAATTCTATTTGTTTCTGAATAGCGGCTTCTGTTGGCCCATCGGTGGTGACTTCAGTCGGCAGGCCGTTCTTGGTCAACTCTGCGGCCGCCTCAGCCTGGCCTTTGGTGGTCGCAGCGAAATAGCCTATGCCAATGAGTTTCGGAACGTCGAAGAGGACGATTTTCTTTCCCTTCAAATCCTTTGGATTGGTGGGTTGGCCACCGTTGTAAGAGCTGTCTGCGCCGAGTACGATCGTACTCAGGGCCGCGGCCAAAAGGATAAGTCTTTTGGTAGATCGAATAGGTTTTGCTGGGTTCATGTTTTGGGAGGATTCTGCGTTTTTTGGGGGCGGAGTTTTCTTTGGCTACTGGCTGCCTTCTCTAAATGATAAGTCTGATAGGCGCCAGGTGCGAGGTTGTTAATGTAGATATAGCTGTTCCGGCTGTCAGCTTGATCCGAATCGGAGGGGCGGCTGCGCGGACGGAAAATGACCAATAGTCGACAGCCAAAGATATAGGAGTTGAAAGCTGCTAATCGGTAATCACTCCGTTACTCGGCTGTCCCATTCCGCGAAGCGCTGTGAACGTTGGCCCGGTCCAGCCTGGACCTTTTTGACAAATGGAGAACGGAGAACCAGGAAGGTAGGACGTGGCAGAAAGATTTACTCATGCGGTTGACCCTGATTTCGATCAGGTGATGGGCTTAGTAGATGGAGAAGGACCTGACGGGCGCAGCCCGGGAGTTTGGATCTTTGGGCGACCGATCGGCCTGATCGAGGCTCGGAACCTGCAGCAGTTGGAGGCTGCTTGCGCAGCTATCGACGAGACCAGCCGTTCTTGCCATGTCGTGCTTTTGGCGGACTATGAGATTGGGTCGTGGTTCGAGCCAAAACTAAAGTTCGGCACGGAGGAGCACCCTTGGGCACCCTTGCAAGCCTGGGTATTCAAAACGGCAACCTGGTTGGACCATCAAGCCTGTGAGAATTGGTTAAGCCAAAACTTGAAAAAGACCGGTGCGGACCAGCGGCCCTCTGGAATTGCTGGAGCGCGCGCCGAGCTGAATGAATCCGAATACACAGCGGCCGTAGAATCGGCTCTCCGTCATATTGCCAGCGGAGATATTTATCAGGTTAACCTCACTTGGAGAATCGATTTTACATTGTTTGGTTCACCGCTGGCTCTCTATCGCAAGCTGCGCCGGTCTCAACCGGTCAACCACGGAGCCTACTTGCTGCTTCCTGATCGGGTCATATTATCGCTGTCTCCGGAACTCTTCCTGGAGCGGCGGGGCGATAAGATTATCTCGAAACCGATGAAAGGAACTCTTTCCAGAGCTGGTGAATCCGGAACCGACGATGCGGTGGCGGACGCTTTGCAGCGATCGGAAAAGGATCGAGCAGAAAATCTCATGATTGTTGATCTCATGAGGAACGATCTGGGTAAAATCGCGCAGACCGGCTCAGTTAGAGTCGATCAGCTTTTTGGGATCGAACGATACCCAACCGTCTACCAGATGGTTTCTCAAGTGAGTGCGAAAGTTCCTGATCGATCGCTGTTTAATACGCTAAAAGCGCTTTTCCCGTCCGGCTCAGTCACTGGTGCACCCAAGATTCGCGCCATGGAAATCATTAGCATTCTCGAGCGATCTTCCCGGGGGATCTACACAGGAGCCATCGGCCATATTAAACCAGGCGCCGACTTCGCGTTTAATGTTGCCATTCGTACCATTGAGATAACACCGGACAACCGAGGTCGCTTACACGTTGGAAGTGGAATCGTCGCCGACTCAGCGGCGAATTCGGAGTATGCAGAATGCTGGTCAAAGGCTCGCTTTCTTACCGAGTTGCAACCTGACTTCGCGCTTTTGGAAACCTTGTTGCTCGCTGGAGGCGAACTGAAGCGTCTCGATGCTCACTTAAAGCGGCTTAAAGAATCTGCGGAGTTTTTTGGGTTCAAGTATTGCGAATCAAACTGTCGCAAAAGGCTGCTTTACACTCGGGGGACTGGCTCCGAAGGAAAGTATCGCGTGAGACTGACACTTGAGAAAGATGGTAACATCGAGTTACAGGTTCGGCCTCTAGTTGACCTGTCAAAGCAGTTATCATATGTCATCGCCGCGGATCGAGTGGATGCCGGGGATCTGCTTTTGCGTCACAAGACTACTGCCCGCCGGTTGTATGATGATGCGCTGGAATACGTCAAACAGGATCCTGCTTGCTTTGACATCTTGTTCTTCAATCAACGGGATGAATTGACCGAGGGGGCACGGAGCAACGTCTTTCTGCTGAAAGACAGCGTCTGGTTGACACCGCCGCTCGAGAGCGGAGTGCTAAACGGTATTATGCGCCAGGAAATTTTGCGGACCCGAGAAGTGCGAGTGCAAAAGCTATATCCCGAGGATTTGCGGAGTGCGGACGCTGTGTATCTTTCCAACGCTCTGCGTGGGCTGATACGCGTATCAGCTAAGAGTTAGCGGTTAGCGCTTTTGCGCCCTTCAAGGCATGCTGCTCAATTTTTTTCGCAAAGCCTTCGGTGCGCCCTCGCCTAGGGATATACAGCGGAATGTTACCGGGACGAGTACCACTCAACCGACCTCGAGTACGAAGTTGAAGGTGGCGACTCGCGCCGCCGCTGTGTCGCGAATCTTCAGCTGCAAATCGCGTTTGAACAAGAAATCCGTAGCGTTGCGCTCCTCTCCCGGGAAGTAAAGCTGGGTGGATAGGATCGGACCGTGCGCGGCTTGGAGCCGAACATGATAATGACGGGTTCGTCCCGGATACAAACCAGGCATGATTGTTTCCAAAGTGTATCTTCCGTCGGGATCAGAGAACTGATGGCCGCGGCACCGGAAGCCATCGAAATCGTATCGACCGTCGGCATCGGAATGCCAGAAATCGAGTAGCGCGCCCGGGATCGGTTTCCCTTTCCGGTCGAGAACAAATCCAGTCAGCTTCACTGGTGTTCCGGTTACGCCTGGGTCACGGAAATTGTTCTTGGCGGGCGAGTTTGGCTTGAAGAACGGTCCAGCCGTTTCTTCAGGAGTCAGCTCCAACTTATCACCTACAGCAGGAGTGGGCTCAAGATCGACAGCTCCTTTGTCCTGAGCTGAGTTCGCCTGGACCCGGGCTAGAAACGCCACCGGAGCGGCTGCCACCGCCACGGCATAAAGAAATCTGCGTCTGGAAAAGGCCGACGAAACTGGCTCAGCCATGATCAAACGTTCTCCCGCGATAGACATTTTGCAACTCGGAAGAGCCAGGAAGGGACATCAACTTGCGACGGCACCCGGCCTGCTAGAAAAAAGTCTGAATCGCGTCAACGACTCGGTAATCATTGTCCACCACGTATAGCAATTTCCACTTGTCGAACGTCGTGCACGGGTGAGATACGCCGAGCCCGATCATATCACCAACCCGCAAGGGGCTGTTGGCCGCAATCTGCAGGTGAGCATGCTGATCACTCACGCCGATGACCTCGCAGCCTGAAAGAGGGACGGCTCCGCCTGGCGGCCGAGCCCATTTGAGCGGAACGGGATTGCCTGCATCCGTCCCGAAATCACGGCGCCCGGCGGAAAGTATGGCGAGATCGGGTTCAGGTCTTGAGAGAACGTAGGTCCAGACCTCGAGTGCCGCAGACAATTGATTTTCCACGTCTGTTGCGCGAGCCGTGCGGCTGTTCAATTCGGTCTGAAGTTTTTCATAGATGCCCGAATCGTGCGTGAGATAACACCCGCTGCGAGTGAGCACCCGGACTGGGCGCGACAGCTGCACGGCAGAAAACATCTCGGACACGAGATCGTAGTAAGCAGATCCGCCCGCACTCAGAATAATTTCATCTCCATCAAACAAGCCCAACCTATCGGTTTCAGTCGTCACATCGATGATCAGTTGCAGGAACGATCGGACGAGCTTAACGCGATCATCATTCCATCTGTATTGGTACAAACCTTCAAAGCCGGCAGTTCCGGTGAGCGTCAACTGCGGTTGAACTGCTCGGATCGCTTGAGCAATCTCAACGCCCTCAGCCAACGTTCGGACGCCGCAACGCCCGCCCGTGAAACCGACTTCTATGAATACCTTTATCGGACGTTCGAGACCGCCTTTTCCGACGCCATCGGCCAAACGGGAGACGCCTTCGATCGAATCGACGAAGCAGTACAAATCGAAATCTGGATTGGCCGCCATCTCGGCGACTAGGTAATCGATCTCGCGCCGCCCCACGACCTCGTTTGCGAGGAGTAGCCGCTGATGGCCGTAACTACGAGCGACCTGAATCTGGTGGCAGGTGGCGAGGGTGATGCCCCAGCAACCATCTTGCACTTGCGTCGCGAAAAGTTGCGGGCTCATCGTGGTCTTTCCATGTGGAGCGATCGAGGCGTTGAAACCGGACAGGAACTCCCGCATCCAATGGCTGTTTTGTTTGAGCACGTTGTTTCGGAGCACGGCGACGGGCAGCGAAAGGTCTTCGTTGAAGAGGTGCCAATCAGCCCTGGCAATTGTCGATCGGTCTACCGATCTGAGACCGGCCGGAACACCTTTGATTCGCTGATCCAGCCGGAAGTTATCGGTGTCGCGGTTCTCCACGCTTGGTTCACGGAACCACAAATTTCCCAGAGTTCACGAATTAAAATCTGAGTCTTCGAGATGTCCGCGAAAGTGGTTCGTCAAACTAGCCCTCGATCGCTCAGTTCGCGTTTCACGTAGGCGTAATAAATAGGAGCAACGACCAGGCCGCCCAGACCAAATGCTACCTCCATCACCAGCATCGCGACCAAGAGTTCCCAAGCCCGAGCCTGGATACTGGATCCGACAATTCTGGCGTTGAAGAAATATTCGAGCTTATGAATCACGATCAGAAATATGAGAGCGAACACGCCGGCAAAGACCGAAACGGAAAGACCGGCCACAACTATCGCCGTGTTGGAAATCAGGTTACCCACGACCGGGATCAAGCCTGCGAAAAACGTAATGGCGATCAGAGTTTTCCCGAGAGGTAGGTGTACGCCAAGGGCCGGAAGTAATACAAAGATAAAGATTATTGTCAGAACCGTGTTCAAGGCTGAAATGCGCACCTGCGCGAAGACTACCCGCCGGAACGCTTCGGCGAAACGCGAAATCCTTTCTATGAGCGCTGCCGCCAACGGCCGGTGTCGTGTATGCGGACCCACCTCGAGGAGCGAAACCAATCCACCTATGATCATGCCCACCAGGCCACGAACGAAGAGATGCAGGACATCTTTACCGATTTGCTGCACTTCCTTGGCGTGTTCATCCATCCAGCCGGAGGCCAACGTCTTCAGGTCATCGACGTTTCCGGGAAGGCTCTCTACCAAGAAGGGAGGCAATTTGCCCCGGGCTTCGGTGATGATTTGATTCAGTTTCTCGGATAAAACCTCGGGACTGCTTGCCTCACTCCTCAGGAAGGCAGCAACTCCAAACCCCGCGAGAATCAAGACGGCGATCGTCAATATCGCGAGAGTAGCTACCGCCAACCAGCGCGACCAACGATGAAGGAGGTGACGTTCGATGAGCGGTGCAATTAAGCCGACCACCTCGTAAACGAGCAGTCCGGCAACGAGCGCGGAAACCAGATGAAGAAAAACAATAGCCAGGAGACCAACCCCGGCCAGAATCCAGGAGGCAATGAGCGATCCGGTAACCGGCTCGGATTCAGTGGGCTCAATGATCTTTTCCTGGGGTGAAACGACGCTATCCATCGCACTGAACCTGAGATAGTTGCTCAGAGATTGCAATCTCAGGTTCAGAGTCACTTGGCAAAGCCAGCATAAGTCAAGTACGCGCCAACGAGAAAGCTGATCGCCGCATAGACGCGGTAGTTTTGCTCATACCGGATCCCTTTGATGAATCTGAGTAATGCTTCCGGAATCCTCCGCCGCCTGCGACGCCTTGCCCGACGTTGATCCGGTTGCCATCGCTGATGGGTTCCGAAATCACGAGACAATTTTCACCCCCTCGATAGTGTTCGGCGTTATTCTTTTCGATCACTTTCATGAAATAAAGAAATGCATATCATGATTTTCGGCGCAGCGGGAATGGTCGGCCGCAAGCTGACTCAACACTTGACGAGCGCTGGACATTTCGGAGGACAGGAGTTCACGGCTCTCTCGCTCGTTGACGTAATCGAGCCGGACAAGCCCGCCGGATTTTCCGGAGATATACACGTTGCGGTAGCGGATCTATCTGTTCCAGAACTCGCAGCCCGCTGCATTGGGACCCGGCCGGATCTGATTTTTCACCTCGCGGCTGTTGTGTCGGGAGAGGCCGAGGCTGATTTCGAGAAGGGCTACCGGACTAATCTCGATGGAACTCGCCACCTTTTCGAAGCGATTCGCCACGAGAGCCGGAAAGCGCCTTACCGGCCTCGGGTGGTTTTTGCCTCTTCCATTGCCGTGTTCGGAGCTCCTTTCCCTGAAGTGATCGCGGATGAATTCTTCTCGACCCCTCTGACGAGCTACGGAACGCAGAAAGCGATGTCCGAGCTCCTTTTGGCCGACTATTCACGCCGGGGATTTCTCGATGGGGTCGGTATTCGTCTTCCGACCATTTGCATTCGACCCGGAAAACCGAACAAAGCCGCTTCCGGTTTTTTCTCCAACATCCTGCGCGAACCTCTTTCCGGGCGGGAGGCTGTACTACCGGTATCGGAAGATGTGCGTCACTGGCATGCCAGTCCCCGGGCAGCCGTTGGTTTTTTGACGCATGCAGCTAGCATCGATTTGCAGCCACTGGGCGCGAGACGCACGCTGACCATGCCAGGTCTTTCAGCGACCGTAAAGGAGCAGATCGAGGCACTGCGAAGAGTTGCCGGCGACAAAGCGGTGGCTCTGATCCGCCGCGAACCGGATCGGATGATCGCGACGATGGTGGCAGGATGGCCCTCGGCCTTTGCTGCAGATCGAGCGAAAGGTCTGGGCTTTCACGCTGACAGGTCGTTTGATGAGATTATCCGAATTCACATCGATGATGAACTCGGTGGGCGTATCCCGATCTGGCAGTGACAACTTGGCGAAGTTTCCGCCGATGCTGCTGGCGATCGGGCTCATACGCGGCGTTGCAGGAGGCGATGGCCAGCCAGAGAACCTCCGACGGGATGGGACTCATGGGACCTATGGGACTTATGGGTCTAGGTGTCTTTCGTGCGGCACCTTACGCCCCCGGGGCGTTGCAGGAGGCGATGGCCAGCCGGTCCCCTAAGTCCCATGGGACCCATAGGCCTTATGGGACTTAGGCGTCTTATGCCTCCTAGGTCTCTTATCGCTTTCTTCGCTCCTTTGTTGGAGCCGGGCGCGAGTCATACGTTCGCGGAGGCCGCCTTCTTCGATAAAATCCCGCTCCAGGCGGCGGATCTGCCGGTCTAACAGGAAGTTCGCTTGGTGAATTAAACAGATTGCAATATTCGCGACCACCTCAGCCGGCCGGGTTTCGCAAAACTCACGATAATCCTCATAAGCTAGGTCGGCCTTGTTTCCCAAGCGCCTTACAAATCGGGCTTGGCGACTCTCTTTTTCCCAGATACCAAGATCACGCACGCGGAGAAAATCGCGGTAGTCTGCCAACAATTCTTCAAGGCTGGCGCGAGCAACGCCCACCAGCTTAATTTCCATCTCCTTGGAGGTTCCAGACGCTTTGCTGCCTTCCAGGATGTTCTGTTTCCCGGAACGGGCTGCTTGGATCATCTGATCGTTGGTGCGATCCAGCGTGGCAAGAAACCGCCGGCAGAACCGATAGGTAACATCATAAACAACCTCCGCCTTTCGATAAGAAAGCAGTTCCCGGTAATTGCCATGCGCTGGAATGAAGCCAGGACTGTCCTTCATCGGTATAGGTCACATGCGACTCACGAGTCCTATTCGACCGCTTTTCTATACGAGGTCGCTAGGATCATAACGTTTTCTCAAACAGTGTTGCAGAACTAGATGGGGTAGTCAAATATATAGTTACATTCTTCTATCATGTTTTGATCTAACGGAAGCCCGCGTGCTCCTCGATCGAAGGGTTGGACCAACTGCCTCGTCCTTCTGGAGGGATTTCTAGAGTGTTGCCACTAGCCGGCCACTGATTGAGCTTCTCGCTCGCGACTGGGCGCAAGGCTACGTCGCGGCCCTGCACGGGACCAGGTACATTCCCACGACGAGGGCACGCTGCACGCTATACGAAGGCTGGAGCGATACGCCTTTACCAATCCCCTTACTCCATCCCCATCGCCCATTACTCCATTGCTCCATCACTCCATCGTTCCTCTGCTCCATCGCTCCTCTGCCCCATCACTCCATCACACCTCCACTCTCATTCCTCCATCCGCGTTCACCCGCGGCCGATGAACGGCATCTTTGTTGCCATCACGGTCATGAACTGTACGTTCGCCTCCAATGGCAGGTTCGCCATATTGAGAACCGCGTCAGCGACGACCGATACATCAATCAAAGGCTCGCGCCGGATCGATCCATCCGCTTGCAAAACACCTTCCGCCATCTTTGCCGCCATCTCGGTAGCGGCATTTCCGATATCGATCTGACCGCAGGCGATGTTATAGTCGCGTCCATCAAGCGAAGTCGAACGCGTTAGACCGGTCAGCGCGTGCTTCGTTGCCGTATAAGGCGCTGAACTTGGCCGCGGGACATGCGCTGAGAGCGAACCATTATTGATGATCCGGCCACCGCGGGGCATTTGCCGCTTCATCAGACGAAACGCTTCCTGGGTACAAAGAAAGGGACCGGTCAGATTTGTTTGGACGACCCGCTGCCATTGCTCATAGGTAACATCCTCGAGTTGAGCGGAAGGGATTCCTGCTCCGGCATTGTTGAATAATAGATCCAAGCGATTAAACACCTCCTCGGTTCGCTGAAACAACACTCGAACCGAGGCCGGATCGGTAACATCAGTTGGGACGGCCAGCGCGTGCGACTTGCTCGCTTTGGCAATATCAATCGTCTCTTGCAGCGCCTCCAATCGCCTGCCCGCGAGAACAACCCGATAGCCGTTGCGCAGAAACGCGAGCACAACTGCGCGGCCGATACCACTGCCGGCGCCGGTCACCAAAGCAATTTTCTCAGACATACGGGGCTACTCTCCTTTTGCGTTCCATAGTTGCAATCGGTAAAGAGCAAAGCAGTCAGCTCCATCACTTCGCTACTCCGCACGAAAGACATCCTAGACCCATAAGTCCCATAGGTCCCATGAGTCCCATCCCGCAGCGGCTTCGTGCCTTCGCAAACCCTGTCCTCCATCGCCGCGATCAACTGTGGCGACTGGGCACAGTCGCCGCTACCGTTCCCCTCAATGAATTATTGGACACGCTTTCGCATCATTTCGCTGATCGGCGTTCTTGCGACGAACGGAGCCTCAGGTCAAGCGACGAGACAAGCCAGTGCTACTGATGTCGCGCGCTATTTGGCCGGAATGCCAGTCTCCCAGGGTTCAGCGCTCGTGCCGCTAACTCATGATCCTAAATGGATCGCGCACTCGAGTGCGATGAATGCCTCTTTCACTGCGTTGGAGCAGCGGCAAATAAGCAACATCCGAATCTGGCGTGCAGAAGTGTTAGCGCCAGTTACCCAACCGACTCGGCCGTGTCTCTATCTTTTCGGCGGACCTGACTTTTTGTATGCGAACGCTTTCTTTCCGGACGCGGCGACCTATGTCCTGCAAGGATTGGAACCGGTCGAAGGCATTCCGGACTTGCTCACTCTCCCGATTCAATCTCTGGAGAGCACCCTGCAAAACATGGAAATATCTCTCAATACGGCTTTGAACTTCAGTTACTTCGAAACGAAAGATATGCGGGCCGATTTTTCCAGGTCTCAGCTCAAAGGAGTTCTGCCGATCATTTTCGTGTTCATTGCTCGAACCGGGATGGACATCACCAGAATGGATTATATCTCCCTTGAGCCGAATGGAAGAGTGGTAGAAGGCCTTCGCGGAGGCGTACGGGGCGCTCGGATTGACCTCGTTGACCCAGGAACGCACGCCCAGAAGGTCCTGTATTATTTCAGCTCGGACCTTTCTGATGATTTTCTAAGGGGCAACCCCGCCGTGGTGCGCTTTTGCGAGCATCTAGGTCCAACTAATTCGTTTTTGAAAGCTGCTTCCTACCTGATGTATCAAAACAGTTTTGGAACCGTCCGAAATCTACTGCTTCAGGTCAGTGCTGCGCTGTTGCAAGACGACTCGGGCATCCCCGTTCAGTACCTAACATCAGATAGATGGACTTTGCGGGTCTTCGGGTCATATAGGGGGCCGATAGATCTTTTCAAAAATTACTATCAGCCTGAGCTTCAGCAATACTACGCGACCAGCAACCCTAAGCCGCTGACCTTTGGTTTCGGATATCAGATCAATCATCGTGACTCGAATCTGATCCTCGCAGTCCGAAAACGTTGAATCCGGTTGGAGAAATGGGGTAGTGGAGCAGCGGAGCAATGCAGCGAATGTGCCATTGTCTCCTCTTCATGTTATTTTCTTTCGAGCGCGTACAATCGATGATGTGCGGTTCGAAGTTGCCCGTAAAGATCTCGGTAAACTTCCTGGTAGCGCTCCTGCAACCGCTTAGAGCGCTCCGGATCCGGTTCTACGGTGATCTCTTCTCGGCGCGCAACGTGCAGTGCAGCCGAAGGATCAGAGAATATTCCACAGCCAATCCCCGCTAAAAGAGCGACCCCTAAGCTGACCGTCTCCCGAACCGGATTGATCTTGATCGGGAAACCGTGGACGTCCGCCTTAATCTGGGTCAGTAGGCGGTTCTCGAATGAACTTCCGATGGTGAGAATCTTTTGAAATGGGGGTAGACCGGCGACGTTAACCATTGCGTCGGCTATCGCTCGCGCCTCGAAAGCCAGCCCTTCCAAAATAGCCTTGAACATGGCTCCACGGGTGGTGGTCGATCTGATCCCGACAAACGCTCCCGAAGCCTGAGCGTCCGGATACGGTGTCAGGCTACGTAGCAGGTGCGGCAGGAATATGGGCACCGAGTCATCGACTAATGTCGCTTCATCCACTAGCCCCGGGATGCCTGCCTTGCCCCCCAGTTCGCGGCGAAACCACTCAACCGCAGCTCCTGCCGTCTGAAGTCCACCGGTTAGATAGTAAATTGGTTCCTCGATCCAGATAGCCCCTTGCGCAAGGCCATGCGCAGCAATCCGTTGGTCGGAAAGCGGCTTTTGAAAAACCGAGTTCAGCGATTCGGAAGTCCCTATACTGTCCAACAATACCCCGGCGTCTAGTCCCCCGGCGGCAAATGCTCCGCTGATGTGATCGTGAAGGCCGACGCTCACGACCGTGGTTTTCGGCAGGTTCGTCGCGCTCGCGCTGGACGACGTGATGCGGCCAAGCGGCGTTCCGCTTTTACACACTGGAGGAAAGCAGGAAAGCTCAACACCAGCAGCTTCTATGATTTCGCTGGCCCAGGCCCGCCGATGCACATCGTAGGCGAGGGTGCGGCAGGCTAGGCTGGGATCAGTCGCGGGTACACCACAAAGGCGGAACGCCATATAATCCGCCAGATGGAGCCACTGACGCGTCTTCTCAAAAGCTGCCGGGTTATGGTTTTTGACCCAGAGTATCTTGCAAAGCCCGAACATCGCGTCGGGGTTAAGGCCCGAAATCTTGAACAGAGTTTCGTACCCGACCCGGTCGCAAATCCATTCGAATTCCGCCGCGGTCCGAAGATCAAACCAGGCGATGGCAGGTGCTAGCGGTTGACCTTGCGAATCGATCGGCACAAGCGATTCTGCGAGGCTCGAGCAAGCAATTCCCTTGATCGCTTCGGGGTGCTCCAGCTGTGACACCACAGCCCGAATGGCTTGACAGGCTGCATCCCAAAGGGGGGCGGGTTCAAAATCCGTCCAATCCGGCCGTGGATGAGACCGCGGGGTCGGTTCGGACCCCTGAGCGACAATCTTTCCGGCCGAATCCAGAGCGAGGCACTTGATATTGGTGGTTCCTACATCGAGTCCGAGAACCAGGTCTTGTTGGGGCATAGGCGTTGGGGAGAGCAAAGTGAATGGCTTTGGGTTTGCCCGAGTCGTCGGGCTCGCTTGAGGTGCATTTCTCGTGGCCGCTCAGCATTAGGTGGGCGCCACAATAACCTCGACGTTGGCTTGGCCAAGGGCTTGGCTGAGGTCCGCCGGTGGCGAGATATCTGTTACTAAGATGTCGATCGTACTCAACGGAGCGATTTGAGCGAAGGCGTTGTGGCCGAATTTCGAAGTGTCCGCAACGACGATAGTCCGGCGGGCCGAAGCGATCATCCGTGCGAACATCGAAGCTTCCTCCAGCAAAGTCGTGGAAAGCCCTTCGGTACTTGTCAGGCCGCTTACTCCTAGGACGGCCGTATCGACGCTGATGGTTCCCGAGTTAAAGCCCACCGAGCCGACTGTTGACCCCAAGTGCACGTTATACTGGCCGCCAAGCAGGTACACGTTCTGGATCGCCTCCACCGGCAAGACGGAGAGCATGGCCACGTTGTTGGTGACGAGCGTTAAATTGCGCCGTGGTCCGAGATTGGCGGCGAAGGCAAAGGTAGTTGAGCCTCCATTAACGATCAGCGTTTCCCCGTCAGCAATCAACCGGGCCGCGGCCCTCCCGATCCGGGTTTTGGCGTCCGCGTTGGCGTTGGCCCGGGTTAAAAACGGCGTCTCCCGATGAACTAACAAGGCGGTGGATACGACGCCGCCATGCGTGCGCAGAAGCAGCTTCCGTCGCTCAAGGTTCTGGAGATCGCGGCGGATAGTATCATCGGAAACGCCGAAATGGCTGGCCAGATCGTCCACGCTCATCTGGCCTTTGGCCTCCACCAGTTGAAGCAACTCTTGGTGGCGGCGAGCAAGCGTAACGATCTGATCTTTGCTCATGGGTGTTGGCCCAACGGGGCGGGGGTAATCCATCTTAAGCCTCAGGTGCCTCATTGGAAAGATGGGTCCGATCGTATGCAATAATTACGAACATATATGCGTTAAATACGCAGCAAAAGATATATTTCTTGCATGTATCACGCAGAGCGGCGTATAGCTATCTCAATTCTTCCTCGCTTAAGAGGTTTAAACCGGAAGTCTGAATTGCTCTATGTACGTCACTAAGCCCCGTCTGTTCTTCGATTACGCGCTTCGCAACCGCTTCGCTTTCCCCTCCTTTAACGTGTGCAACCTGGAAATCGCTCGCGGGGTGATCTCTGCCGCTGAGGCGGAAAACGCCCCAGTGATGCTGCAGACCTATTTTGGGGATCTCTACTATGGCGGCTTCAACGTTCTGCCCCAGCTGCTGCGGATCTTGGCCGAGCAGGCGAGCGTTCCAGTGCTGGTCCATCAAGATCATCCTGACAGCGATCAAATGATTCTTCGGACCCTCCGGCGCGGCTACTACTCAGTGATGTATGACGGGGGCCATTTGCCCTTGGACGAAAACATTAAGGGAGCCTCCTACATTACCGAAATCGCGCACGCGATGGGAGCTGCGGTCGAGGCGGAACTTGGCCAGTTCGGCGGTGAACATCAGGGAGGCCGCATCGAGAAAGCCTCGTCGACAGAAGCCAAACGAATGGTCGAGGAAAGTGGCATCGATACCTTGGCCGTCTCGGTCGGGTCCATCCATGGCGAAAGCAGTCGACTAGATCTTCCGCTGCTGGAAGAAATTGCCGCCGTCACGCCCGCGCCCTTGGTCTTACACGGGGGCAGCGGAATTGATCCAGGCGATCTGCGAGAAGCCATCCAGATGAACGTCGTGAAAGTCAACATTGGCGCGGACGTTATCAGGGCTTGGATGAGGGGGCTAAAGGAAGGCGCCTTGCTTGATAGTGGCGACGACCCTCCTCATCAGGTCATGATGCAACACGCTGCCACGCAAGTCAGCGAAGTGGCCCAAACAAAGTTATCCCTGATGGGCGCATCCGGTCATGCGAAGCCGTTGCTTCAGTGTTTGGAAGAAGAGAGCGCGGATCTGCCGGCGATTACGGCTGCGCCTCTGTCCGTTTGACACGGAAACATTTCAATCCCAGCCGATGAGTTACCGTTCTGAGGTCCCCCCGGAAGACCGAGTGGCCATTGTTACTGGCGGCTCCGGTGGCATCGGTTTTGAAACCTCCAAAGCGCTACTGGAAAACGGCGCGACCGTCGTGATTTCCGACATTAACGCGGACCGAGGAGAGCAGATTGCGCAAGAGCTCGGTATCGAGTTTTTCCCAGCTGACCTGACGCATTCGTCCCAAGTATCGAATCTTGCCCGGCACGTGAAAGATAAGTACGGCCGGATCGACATTGCTTTCAACAATGCAGGCATTGCCCATAGCGTTCCCGCGGAAGAATGCACGGACGAACAATGGCTCCAAGTCATCAACATCAATTTAAACGCGCTATTTTATTGTTGCCGTGAATTTGGCCGGGTGATGCTTCCCCAGGGAAAGGGCAGTATCATCAACACCGCCTCGATGTCGGGGATTATTTCAAATAATCCGCAACCCCAGTGCGCATACAATGCGGCGAAGGCCGCCGTCATAATGTTGACCAAGTCACTGGCAGGCGAATGGGCGAAGCGAGGTGTGCGCGTAAACAGCATCTCCCCAGGTTACATCAACACACCGATGACGCCGAAGGGCCAGATCAGAAGCGATTGGTTTGAACTCTGGATGACGTTCTCGCCCATGCGTCGAATTGGAGAGCCCCAGGAAATAGCTCCAGCCGTCGTCTTTCTCGCTTCTGAAGCCAGCAGCTTTTTTACAGGAAGTAACCTAGTGATCGATGGGGGCTACACGTGCTGGTAGCAACGGCTAACCTCCGGCGGCCACGCCGCGTAATCTCGGGTTTCCCACCTCTTCCCTTCAAGATCGGGAGCCACTTCGGACCTGGAATCTGCGAGTCGCTAAGAAACAATCTTAACAGCGACTACACCATCCACTTCGCCAAAACAAAACAGAACAGAAATACGACAAAAACCAACATCTACACCTAACCATCAACAAACGTTCCCCCCCATGAAACTACGTCACCTACCTCTTGTCCTCTCTTTCCTCCTCGGCATGGCAGCCGTTCGAGCAGAGCAAACGACTGTCACCATCGCAGCGGTTAATAACCCTGATATGATTGAGCTAAAGAAGCTCTCGCAAAAGTTCGAAGAAAAGAACCCAGACATCAAACTCAATTGGGTCATCGTCGAAGAGAATGTCTTGCGTCAAAAGGTGACGACCGATGTCTCGACCGGGAGTGGTCAATTTGACCTTGTGTTCATTGGCTTGTACGAGGCCCCAATCTTTGGCAAACGGGGCTGGCTAACACCGATCGAGAATTTGCCTGCCGACTATGATGTCGACGACGTTTTCAAGTCACTTCGAGACGGTCTCTCCTATGACGGCAAACTTTATGCACTGCCTTTTTATGGAGAAAGCATGATCCTTATTTACCGGAAGGACTTGTTCGATGAAAAGGGGCTCAAAGTGCCCGATCAGCCGACCTATGAGGATGTCGCCAAATTCGCTGACGCGCTGAATGACAAATCCAAAGGCGTTTTCGGAGTAACGCTCCGCGGACAACCAGGTTGGGGCGAGAATATGGGGTACCTGACGACGATGATTAATACCTTCGGGGGAACCTGGTTCGACGAGAAATGGCATCCTACCGTCGATTCTCCGGAATGGAAGAAAGCCATCACCTTTTACGTCGATCTCGTGCGTAAAGACGGCCCGCCAGGCGCCACTGGGAACGGGTTCAATGAAAATCTGACGATGTTCGCAAGTGGTAAGGCCGCGCAGTGGATTGATGCAACCGTGGCGGGTGGTATCCTGGAGAATCCCAAACAATCCCAAGTTGTTGGCAAAGTCGGGTATGCTCCTGCACCGATTGAGTTGACGCCCAACGGATCTCACTGGCTATGGTCATGGGCCTTTTCGATACCGAGCAAAGCGAAACAGCCCGAGGGCGCAAAGAAGTTTGCCGAGTGGGCGACTTCCAAGGATTACATCAAGCTCGTTGCCGAGGATCTCGGCTGGGCATCGGTGCCTCCTGGCACTAGGAAGTCCACCTACGATAATCCTGAATATCAGAAGGCGGCGCCTTTCGCCAAGGCTACTCTCAAGGCGATGGAAACCGCTGATCCCACAAATCCTTGTATCAAGAAGGTGCCTTACACGGGCATCAGTTTTGTCGGTATCCCGGAATACCAGTCAATCGGCACTGTAGTTGGCCAAAACATAGCAGGAGCCCTCTCCGGCAAAACTTCGATCGATCAAGCCTTGAAGAACAGTCAGATCTCTGTCGAACGAATGATGAAAGAGGGCGGCTATCTCAAGTAGATCAGCAGGGGTTAAAACCCCGGACGGGGAGGGCGCACGTCCCTTGTCTTAGGCGTCGATACATCCCTGACTGGTAGGGCGAAAACCTCGGCGCGGGAAACGTTTCGATTTTTTTTGCGCGGCCGCGCCGGGTTTGAGCCGCCCGTTATATTAATCTGTGTTTGCGTATTTTTCCTCGCGTTCCTCAGTCCGACAGGCACGAACGGCTCAAGCCGGTACGGCTGATACCGTACCAGGCTTTCGCCCTATCGACCGGGCCAGAACGGACCGCGTCCCTACCGAAGACGTCGTCAGGCGCGCCTCTTGGACCGCTGTTTCGCTATTTGTCATCTTTCATTTGCCTGATCACGGGAACCGGGGGCAACACGATTGCACTAGCGTGATCTGTTAGCCCGTCCAAGCGTTTCTTGATTACCGAGGTGGCCGTGCGGGCCACCTCTTCCCACGGGATTCCAATCGTTGATAAGCCGAGAGTTTCTGCCACGGGTGCATTGTCGAACCCGATGATGACGGGAGGAGTAATCTTGGAGTTCTGATAACAGACCAGGGTCGCCTCGGCTAGCCGGTCGCTGCAACAAAACAGGGCATCGGGCCGAAGCGAACTAAGCGGCGCGGCAATGTTTCGCACGGCTGAGCGGAAAAACCATGTGCCTGCTTCAATGACTTGAGCTGCCGGGAAAACCTGTTGAAACCCATCGATTCGGCTTTGACTCCGCAAATCCGGACCAGGACCTCCGATAACCACGGGTCGACGCGGAGAGTATCGCGACAGAAGTTGACCAGCGGTAATCCCGCCACTGAAATCATCCACACTGATCGAATCAGTAAAGAGGCTGCCAATCCCTGCGGGCGGCTTGTCGTGCAGGACCAGCGAGAAGCGATAGTCCGCGGAAAGATCATGCATTAGACGGGGTGACTCCCACAGGACAGGATAGACTTCCTCACGAACCTGCTTTGACGCCACGCTCCCAAACGCTACTTCGAAAGGTAGCGCCATCGTCTCCAGTTTGGTGATCAGCTGACGCAAAAGAAGATCGCCGAAGCTCCCAGAACGTTTGGCGCGACTGGCGAAAATCAAGAGAGCGGACCGCGGGGTTTTCTTCTGGCCCGCGATGAAGCTCCCTGAACCGGCTCGCCGGATGATAAATCCGTCGTGTTCGAGTTCTGTCAGGAGGCGATGAGCAGTTTGATAGCTAACTTTAAATCTCTGGGAGATGTAACGAGCGGATACGAATCTCTGACCTGCTCGCCGAAATTCGTCTGAGACCATAATGCGCAAGGTCTCGCGAATCCTGTCCATTTCACCGGCCGTTCGTCGCCCCATCCTGTCGCATAATCATATCAGTTTCCGTCGAGAGCAATCTCTTTTGGTTGCATCTCGTTCTGCCTTCATCAAATCTGTTAGTGTGCAGGCGAAGGCAGCAATCGGACTAGATGTCGGCGGAACCCGCGTCAAAGCAGTTGTCGTCGAAGATGAGGGCACAGTTCTTGACCAGGTCGTTCGCCGTTCCCTGGAAAATGGTATGGAACGCTGGGCCGAGGTCGCACAGGCTCTTGCGAAACTGGGGAGAGTGGGCGGGAGCGTTCGGAGCTGCTGCCCACGCGATGCATATCTGCTGATCTAAAACGGCGTAACTATCATATGATCTCAACGAAATTCGCAGGATTAGGGGACGTAAAACGTCTCGGTCTCTCCGTCGGTTCGGCCGCAGAAAGATTGTTGTGCTTGGCCTATGTCGAAAAGCGTTTGATGTTCCTTTGCGCTGCGAAGATGGTGTCGGTACCGGAGCGGGATTTGAAATTGCTGCTCGGGCGTCTGCAATATAACGCAGCGGGCCGTTGTCACTCGCTCCGGAATAGGCTTCGCGAAATGCGCACCGCCAAGGTCCGCATCGACGGCGTTCCCAACGAGGCGCTAGCGATTCTTTTCGATGAAGCATTGTATGGCGACGAAAGCAGGGAAGTTGCGCAGGTCGGGTGGTGGATTCATCAGAATCTGCTCGCCAGCTACGAAGAGTATCTCGCTACGACCAATCCGCTGGCCGATGCGCCAACGTGCGAACTGATCGAAACCTTCCTTATCCGGCTGCGTGCCTCGGTCGCCTGCCTTAGTGCTCAACTTGATCAATTTGGTGTTCCTGAATCGGAAAGAAATTTGCCACAGAGACTTCAGAAGTTCGCTCATGCCGCCGGGGGAGTTGATGGATCCAGAGGCAGAGGGGAGGCCGCTGCCCGAGAAGAATCAATTGAACCGTTTGCGGTACCCCGAGTTGCCGGTCGTGAAGCTGGTCTGAATCGAGTCTGGGATTACGTGAAACCTCCAATGGAAGATGTCGCCGATCACTTTGCCTACATGTTGGGAATCAGGTTGTCGGAAATCAACGTTGCCGAGGGCCTGGCAGTTGTGCTGTGTGAAACGAAAGAGATGCCCTGGGAGTTTTATTGGGATATTTCTCGTCACCTTTGGGACGAAGTGCGGCACTCCATGATGGGCGAGGCGGGAATTGAGGCGACCTTCGGTACGGCAGGCGCGATTCCCATGCGAGACTATGAGAGTGTTTACTGCATGGAAGCGCCGGCGCTGGAACAGTACGCCACTCTTGGACTCGAGATTGAAGGCGCTCAGATGAAGTATCCGATAGGTAAACGAGGCGAGTGGGAGTTTTGTCGGCATGCGGTTAGACATCCTTTGATGGCGACCTTTCAGGATTTTGATTGGGCGGACGAGGTTCTGCACGTCACCATCGCGAAGCGACAACTGAACGAGTGGTTCCATAACGACGCGAGCGAGCTGAGCGCTTTGGCGGAGGAAGGTAAACAGAATCGGACGAAGGTGAAAGAACGTCATCCGCCAGTTCGAATTAAGCCTGGCGTAGCCTGATGCAACGTCGCCTGATCCTCCTGGCTCAGGAACCCAAGGCTACTGCGATTATGAGAGGCGAGAAGTAAGAAGTGATTGGTGAGAGGTGATAAATGAATGGTTGGTGCCTATCAGTGATCCCACTCACACTAATCACGGACACGCTTCCTGAGCCGGGAGGATCAGGCTACGGTATTAGGGCTACTGCACCTAGCAGCCAATCATATCAGTTTTTGCATGGATTTATCTCATAAAACTTCCTTCTCTTTCAATTTGAAAGAATATTTCTTGCTAAGCTTGCTTCGTTTCGCTTAGACGTCGACGTCCCCGTAAAATTGTTGAATAATTCTTTCCCATCCTAAATCAGAAAATCCGGTGTACCGGATTGTACCCCCCAGAATTATGAGAACACTTGTTCGAACGTTGAATTGCGCAGTCCTGTTTGGACTGCTTTCAGAAGGAGCAACCCCCCATGCTTAAAAAATTGAGTCTCTCTCTGCCGATTCTCGGCGCCATCGCGGTCCTCTTTAGCCCGGTGGCTAGTTCGGCCGCAGACAAAGCGATCTACTATTGGGTTTCCCACGGCTCGCCGACTGATCCAGTCTGGACTTACTTCCTCCAAGGCGCGGAACAGTGGGGTAAGGACACTGGTAACGAGGTTCGCACCTCCTTCCATAGCGGCGATGTTCCGTCGCAACAGGAGGCTGTCCGCGCGGCCATCTCCGCTAAGGCTCGAGGGATCGTCACCAGTACGCCTGATCCCGGAAGTCTGACCAAGGTCATTGCCGAGGCGCATGCCGCTGGCATTCCCGTCATCATCATGAACACCGAAGATAAGACCAGCGGTCGTGATGCTTACGTCGGCGGCGACAACGTGGCGATAGGCCATCGTTGGGCGCAGTATTTGGTCGATCACAACTTCGTTAAGAAAGGCGATTTCGTCTGGATGCCCGTGGAAGTCCCGGGCGCGACCTACCAGACGCTCGAAACCCAAGGTATCGATACCGTGTTCAAACCGCTTGGCATAACCTACGAGATCACCGAAGCCAAACTCGATCAGGCTGAGATTATCACCCGGATGTCGGACTACCTGACAGCCAATCACAGCAAGATTAAAGCGATCATCGGTCTCGGTGACCTGGTGACCGGAAGCATCAAGCGGGTGTTTGATCAGGTTAAAGTCAAGGCCGGTGAGATTCCGGTGGTCGGCTGGGGTAACTCGACCGATACCGCTCAGGAAGTCTTGGATGGTTACGTTAATGCGGCAATGTGGCAGGATCCGCAGGCGACCAGCTATCTGGCCCTCTCCCTGTCAGCGATGACAGCGAGCGGCATACCGCCCGGGTTCGATGTCAGCGTCGGCACGCTATACGAAAAGGACAAGGCTGCGACCTACCTGAAAATTATGCAGGGTACGGCGCACAAATAATTGGGTGAAGTGTGCCGTCTCGTGTATCCCGACGATGTCGCCGCAGGCCCGTTTTGAACGCAACGACATCACCGGTCTATGCGAGGCGGCACACTAACTTCGTTCCTGCAAAAGCTGGTCGCGAGACCCGAGTTCGGACCGTTTGTCCTGCTCGTGGGCGAAATTATCGCTTTCACCGCCCGATCGCCGGCATTCGTTTCGCCGGGTAACGTCAGCAATTTCCTGGCGTTCACCCCCGAGCTGGGGATGATCGCTCTGGGCATGACCCTGCTGATGATCTCCGGCGAATTCGATCTTTCCGTGGGCTCAGTGTTTGGCTTTACGCCGATCGTGATGTGGACGTTCTACAACGCTCATATCACTTCTCTAGAGGTCGGCTTTCTGATCGCGATGGCGATCGCAGTGGTCATCGGTTTCGCTAACGGTTGGTTGGTTACCCGCCTCAAGATCCCGTCATTCCTGGTCACGCTCGGCATGCTGCTGGTTGTGCGCGGAACCGCGCTCTACGTTACTAGCGGCTTCCCGCAAAGGACGTGGGCCGCCAACTCTCCCTTGATGGCGATTATCGTGGGCGAATTTTCGATCGGTGAGCTACGTATCCATACGTCGCTGCTCTGGTTCATCCTGTTTGCGATCATCTTAGGCTATGTCCTGACACAGTCCAAAGCCGGCAATTGGATTCAGGCTGCCGGCGGCAATCCGGAGGCAGCGCGTGCGCGCGGTGTCCGCGTCGCACGAACCAAGGTTTTGCTGTTCATTTTGACGGCAGTCATCGCCGCCTATGCCGGTGTCACTAGCTCCATCCGAGTCTCGGCAGCGAACCCGAACAGTGGCACCCAATACGAGCTTGAGGTGATCGCGATGGTAGTAATTGGCGGCACAGCTCTCACCGGGGGTCGGGGCACGATCATCGGCACGGTCATCGGCGTGCTGATCCTCCGGATGATGCAAAACGGCATTGTCATGATAGGCGTTCCAGGTCTCGCCTATAATATTTTTATCGGCGCGATTATACTGATCATGATGGCGCTTCATTCCTGGCTCGAACGCAGGCACCATGCAGGGACTTAATTCTATGGCAGACGAACTCGTTCGAATGGAGCACATCAACAAGTTTTTCGGCCGGGTGCAGGCCCTCAATGACGTCTCTTTATCCGTCCGCCGAAATGAAATCGTCGGTTTGCTGGGTGACAACGGCGCCGGCAAATCGACGCTGATAAAGATCCTCTCAGGTGCGCTGAGGGCGGACAGCGGTGACATCTACATGCATGGCCGCAAGGTTGACATCCGCAATACGACCGACGCCATCGCCCAGGGAATCGAGACAATCTATCAAGACTCGGCGCTCGTGACGCAGCTCTCAATAGCGCGTAATCTGTTTCTGGGACGCGAGCCGGTTAAAGGGCCGCGTATCTTCGATCGATTAGATCAGGATGCGATGAACGAGGTGGCGCGCCAGCTGCTCAAGCAAGTTGGCATCACGAAAGAGATTCCGCCCACCACTCCGGTCAATGCATTATCCGGTGGTGAGCGCCAGGCGGTGGCCATCGCTCGGGCGATGCACTTCGACAGCGATCTGATTATTCTCGACGAGCCGACGAACAATCTCGGTGTCGACGAGACCAAAGGCGTACTGCGTTTCGTCCGCAGTGCCCGTGACTCGGGACATTCCTGCATCTTAATCGCCCATAATATTTATCACGTGTTTCAGGTGGTCGATCGTATTGTCGTCCTGCGGCGAGGCAAGAAAGTCGCGGACGATATTGATCCGAAAAACACGACTATCGAGGCGGTTGAGAGCGTCATTACAGGTTTGACGATCAGCGGGTAACAATTTCCGCGATCGGAGTACAGGAATGCAGAATCTGGAATTTAGAATTTAGAAGCTCTGAACGAAGCGGCCTTTGGTAGCGTGATCCGCTTCGAGGCAGGAACAGCGGGGGGATAGCCGTGAACGTGAGGGGTGATGGTGAAAAGTGATTGCAGTGAAAGCTATCGGTGAATGCCAATCGGCAAATCCAATCACGAATCACCATCCACCCTTACGCCGCCCGGGGCTGGCGGAAGCCCCGCAGCCGGAGGGCGTTTGTAGCGACACGAATTTCGTTGCGGAGGGTAGTAAGCATTTCGCGAGTCACTTCGAGCTGTCCTGTCTTCCGCTGTGTCCATTGTTGAGCGGCTTCTCGCAGATTATGGTAAACGCTCGCGATGTAAGCGGCGGCGGCGTCAGTCAGCCCAGGATTGGCGAGTGTTGCCTCGAGTCGGCGCTGTGCTTCGGCGAGCTCTGCCAGGACAATCTTTTCCGTGGGAACTCGGCGAAGCTTACTGACGAGGCCGACCGTTGATAGAACCCAGATGATCCATTTCGTCGGATCGATTTGCCAAGGTTTCACTCCATTCCGGTAATCATGCTGAAACTCGTGGTGATAGTTATGATACCCTTCGCCGAAGGTAAGTATGGCGAGGAGCCACGAGTCGCGGGCGCTGCATTTTGAAGAGTACGGTTGCGCTCCGAGGTAATGACAGAGCGAATTGATGCAAAAGGTGCAGTGTTGCAGCACCACAACGCGCAGCACGCCCGCTATCAGGAAAGCGCCGAGGGCCGCTTTCCAACCTCCCCACACAAAGCCGATGCTCGCCGGGAGCGCAAAAGCAACCAGGACGGCAATCAAATGAATGTGGCGATGTTGCCAGGTCAGGAGGGGATCCTTTTTGAGATCAGCCACATTATCAAAAGGGGGTAGCGGCTTGAGTTTGAACATCAACCAGCCCATGTGGGCGTAAAAAAGACCTTTGGTGATACAATAAGGATCTTCATCGTGATCCACATGCTTATGGTGGCTGCGATGTTCGCAGGACCAAAGGAGTACAGAATTCTCAAAAGCTCCAGCTCCGAAAACAACCGTGAAGAGCCGAACAATCCAGTGAGCCTGGAAAGTTAAATGAGAAAAAAGTCGGTGGTACCCCAGCGTAATGGAGAATCCGCACGCACCAAGCATCGCGAAGAACAGTGCGATCTGAAACCAGTCGATACCGAAAAACCAAAGGTACAAAGGAACTGCCGTGACCGACAGAAACAGGGTACCGATTAGAAATGAGCTAACGAGCCAATTGACACGATGAAAGGGTATTTGCGGAAACATAGTTTCGGTTTGTTGTTGGACCGACGCTTTTTCCGGGTCGGCTCAAATGAGTACTCCTTTCGAGGACTTCGGCCGTCGTACCAATTACCTTCAGCCTCGCCTCATCCGGTTCGAGTGTGCCATATTTTTTTAAACGCTTAGCTGAAGTGTTTTGTATATGGCGCCGAATTACCTCTGATTTGGTCAGGGCGCGTTTCCTCGTTGGACCAAATCGTCCTGTCCTCGTGCTCGTCCTCGATTTGGCGTCGAATTACCCCTGATCGGGAGGGCGCGCGTCCTCGCGCGCCGTCATTGCTTCACCCAGCGACGAAAACCAGACGATGGAGCGCAGAGGTCACGATCATGGGTTAGGCGGCGGATTGCGGGGACGCAATCCCTCCCGGCGTGTCGTTGGACCAAATGTCTGTCGTCGTCCTCGTGCGCGTCCTCGATTTGCGTCGAATTACCCCTGATCGGGAGGGCGCGCGTCCTCGCGCGCCGTCGTTGCTTCACCCAGCGACGAAAACCAGACGATGAAGCGCAGAGGTCACGATCATGGGTTAGGCGGCGGATTGCGGGGACGCAATCCCTCCCGGCGTGCTCGTTGGATCGCTCCGGGAATCGACGACGAGGACGAAAATCCGCCAAAAGCACGATGTTGAACATCAGTAGGGCAGAGCTACTGGCGAGATTAGCCGCATCGAGAAATCTGAAAAATATTCGGTTCCGGTGCAACTTGGCAAGGCATACGCAAAGAGGTGAATAACTCTTCCAAAAGAGTATTGGTCGAAACCAGGTTGCTGACCGAATTGCTAATTGCTGGTCGGCGATTAGACCACAGCACCGACTTGTCTGCCGATACAAGGCTTACGACATCCCATGAGTTACGATAGTACGATAGATACAACCTTGCACATCAACCGGGTGCGCTTCCTCCTCGGTCAATGTGCCATCATTCTTTTAGAACGCGGAGCGAAACACGACTCCTCGAAATTAGAAGAACCGGAGAAAGCAATTTTTGATGCAGTCGGCAATCGACTCGCCGTCATCACCTACGAGGGAGAAGAATATAAGCATTCGCTCGCTGATCTGAAGAAGGCTCTTGATCATCACTACGCCCACAATCCCCATCATCCAGAGCACCATCCAAACGGTGTCGACGGTATGTCGCTTTTCGATCTCACTGAAATGTTAATGGACTGGAAAGCGGCCAGCGAGCGGCATCCGGGCGGGATGAACATTAGTCGCTCGATAGAAATTAGCAGCGAACGGTTTTCGGTGAGTGAACAGTTAAAAAAGATCTTGATGAACACGGCGAAGGAGATCGGCTGGGTTTGATTATCACAGAAGCGAACAGCCAAAGGCGACCGTCCAATTTATCTACTCTGATCTCCCGATCTAATAGCCATCATTAAAGGTACGGACGTAAGACGCCCGTGGAATTCCCTTTGTCAGATTGGCTATGTCGCAGTGCAGTCCATTACAAATCTTGCAGAGGACGGCGAAAGTCAGATTTCGTTCGCCCCGCTCGACTCCTCCCAAATAACTCCTGTTCAGTCCACAATCCTTGGCAAAGCCGTTTTGGCTAAACCCCAGAACCTTACGCTCAGCCTGAATTCTGCGGCCCAACCTTAGGAGCTCGACTTTGTCATTTGCCATATTTGGAATCCTACTTATCACATAACCTTCTTCGGTCAGAAACGATTGATTTGGCCCTCAGTGTCCCTTTGCGTTCAACGTTTGCCTGATTCCTGACGCAAGGGCGGACTCATTGGGCAAAGAGGCGTTTATCTCCTAGAGCTCAATCGCCCCGGTTCAGGAAGTTTCCCTATACTCTTTTTGAAGCGTTCCCCGTTGCTTTCCGTTATAGCGAAAGGTATGGTTCGTAGAAGGATCTTTCTGTGCTCGGGTTGGCTCAACGACTCCGGGTGAAGCGATGGCCCAAACGCGGGCGGACAGACCCGAGTCAGTAATGAAACTTCGCCACCTGGAATACTTTGTCGCTGCTGCTGAGGAGTTGAATTTTACCCACGCCGCCGATCGGCTGCACGTGTCGCAACCGCCCTTCAGCAAACAAATCCAAGACCTGGAGGGAGAGCTCGGAGTTAACCTGTTCCAGCGAGAACGGAAAGGAGTAGCACTGACCGCAGCTGGAAAAGCGTTTTTGATTGATGCGCGCGGGATCTTGGAGGCCTGCGATCAGGCTGTGAAAAAAGCCCAGCGCATCAACAGAGGAGAGCTCGGAGAGTTAGCTGTTGGTCATATGGCGGCCTTAACCCACGAGTTTCTAGGCCCAGCACTTGAGCTATGGCAGAAGGTTTCGCCCGGAATCGTCATCGACTGCGTAGAGATGGACCCGGAAGCCCAAGAACGCGCGTTGCTGGACGGGCGCATCGCAGTGGGCATCTTAGTCCTGAGCAATCGGCCAATCCTTGAATTGTTGAGAGTTCAGCTGCTGATGGAGCACCCGGTCACGGTCGCATTGCCAAAATCCCACCCGCAAGCAGTCTTACCGAAAATCCGTTTGCCGGTTCTCAAAGAACAACCTTTCATTGGCTTAAATCGGATGTACCCCGCGTACAGTGATTGGTTGCACACCGTATGCCAGCAATCAGGGTTCGCTCCACGCATTGTGAGAGAAGCAGACGGGGCGGCAAGTGCCCTCGCTCTGGTCGCGGCTGGCTTTGGCGTCGCCCTAGTGAGCCAGCCGATTAAAAAGTTTCCCGCCAGACATGTTGTTTTCAGAGATTTGGTGGCGCCGCGACCCGTAAGGATACCGCTCGGGGCCGTATGGAAGAAAAACGGACTCTATTCCGGAATCGTTTCTAAGTTTGTGACGACCTTAACCCAAGTCTGCGCCGCCAACGGCCCGACTGGTTCGTGAAAAACGAAAGTAGCCTGATGCTTCCTCCTTCGTTTCCCCCCAAAACTACGGCGGACAAGCCAGCCTCAGAGAGCCAATGTGGTTGGCTTGGGGTATCGAGAATCGACGGTCTTGCACTCTCATAGCCCTGGGTTCCTGAGCCCGGAGGATCAGGCTACACGCACAAACGAACGCGCGGTTCCTAATCGGTTCTGCGAAGCGGAAACGCTTCGCCCGCCTTGAATCCGGGATCCTTGCGGTAATCAAGCGTAAGCCAGCTTTTAGTGAGAGAGCTTCCGAAGGAGCCGCAGTAGGGATTCTTCTTGAATCTCAGTCTTTCGAACGGCCCCCGAAACTCAGAAGGCACCAATTCGATAATGAGACGATATTGGGCGCCGTATTTCTCGGTCGATAAGACCTTTGCGTGAATCGATGTCATGTTAGTAGCCGCCTTAGTTGTTCGAAGATTGCTCCTCAGAAGAGTCTCTTCCGCCTTCCGCGATCATTCGATCGATTTCGTTAGCAATTTCCTCAGCTTCCCAGAGAGGCTGAATGTCTGTTGTTCCGCAGGCGGTGACGGAGGCTTGCTCATTTTGATCTGTGGACTCGGTCATTTACAACTTCCTAGGCTCGAGAGGATCGTCTTGCCTTTCGCCACGTTTCTTTCAGCCACGCCTAGTTGAGATTCGCCCCAATCGGAGAATCACTATCTGCCAGCAACACTCTCGCCCGGATCGCTGAGCTTCTCCTATACCGTTCTCGAAGCGTTGCCGTTGCTTGCGAGTATGACGGCAGTCGGCAGAGGTTGTCCAGCGCCGCGCATCTGAGTCAAATAAGGAAGCTCTGGATCAGCCCCAAAAGCAGTAGCCTGATCCTCCTGGCTCAGGACCCATTACGCTGCGATTGTGCAGAGGTGAATGACGAACGCCTATCGGCAAATCCTTGGCAGAAATCTCTCACCGCCCTTCACCAATGACTAAATGCCTCCGATCACCGACACGCTCCCTGAGGCTGGAGCATCAGGCTACTGTTGCTTTGGGGGACTGATCCAGCGCTCCACAAGAATGGCTTCGTAACAAATTCGTCACTTTTTCGCTAGAATCCCGTAGGAAAGATCCGAGAACCGTTTGGTCTCTACCTGAAAGCCGAGCTCGGTGAGATCCCTTAACGTAACATCAATCGGCCAGAAAAATTCTTCCTGGAGCGCTTGAGCAGTCTTCGTGTCTCCGCTGAGCAGGTATTCCTGGATCTTTGCTGCTTTCTCCTCCCTGTTCGGGAGCATCAGGTCACCAAACACGGTGCGCCCACCCGGAACCAAAGCGGCAAAGACTTTCTCAAATAGGGTGCGTTTCTCATCATCGGTCAGATGATGAACGGCATAGGTGCTGATAACGGAATCAAAAGCCGCATTCTCGTGTTCAAACACTTCAAGAATGTCACCTTTGATGAATCGCCGATTCGGGACATGAGCCGTCTTCAATCGCGCGATAGCCTCCATCTGTTCCGACAGATCGACGCAGACCAATTCGGCACACTGAGGGATCAGACAGGAGAGATTGCCGGTCCCAGAGCCGAGCTCGAGCACTCTCGAGCTGGGGCTAATGCGTGCTTCCTGTATCACCCACGCAAGAACATCGTGATAGCCCGCTCGGATCGGGTCTTTCTCGTTCCGAACGTCAGCATCATAGCCTTCGGCCTCATCATCATGATTGAAAACTTCGCCGTGTGCGCTTCGCATATTGAATGTCTCCCGCTTTTCGAACTCGCGAAATACAGTGAGCTCTTAGACGCCGTCTCTCAAACGAGAAAGATACTATCTCCGGAGCCTTTGTGATTTGTGTGTTCCTCTTGCGGCCACGGCTATGCATTCGCTGCTCACTCGGACGCTCCGGGCGTCCCAACTCTCCTGACATAGGGTTGTCAGTGCGTTTGCCTACCTATTCGCGGTACTCGGACGGCCGCGGTGTTCCACGCGATTGGTTGGTCCGAACCCCCCAGCAAAAGCGGAATTATCATGAGGTATTACATGAACAAGTCCATTCTTGGCATTAGTGAGATAGTCGGCACTTGCAATAGAAGTACGATTTGCTTTTATGTTGCGGGCAACTGGGCAAAACCACCAGATCTTGCCAGGGAGGATGATCACTGGCGCTTGGTTCGGTGGCCGAAACTTTCATATGGATGGAAAAGGATTGTGACCAAAGATCGTAGGATTCGCGTAAGTTTTTTTGTTATTTCATTTTGCGTGGGAGCGGTGCTCTGTTCGGCTGACGAAGCGACTCCGACAGCTCAGCTCAATAGCGAGACGCCGGCGACTTTCGCGCCCAAGACGGAGAGCTTCGATTATGTCCGGCGGACGGCGATGATCCCGATGCGCGACGGCGTCAAGCTCTACACTGTTATCCTGATTCCACGCGGCGCTCAGCATGCTCCGATCCTGCTTACCCGAACACCGTATGGCGCCGACGAGCGCATCGCCCAAGAGCCAAGCAGGCACCTGTCTGCAGTCCTAGGCAGCAAGGATGTCGCTGATCAGCTGGTTCTTAAAGAGGGGTACATCCGCGTCCTGCAGGATGTGCGTGGTAAGAACCGTTCAGAAGGCGACTACGTCATGACACGGCCATTGCGGGGTCCGCTCAATCCGACAAACGTCGATCATGCTACGGATGCATACGACACGATCGACTGGTTAGTGAAGAACGTTCCAGAATCGAACGGGAAGGTTGGTATCCTGGGCATTTCCTATGATGGGTTTACTACGCTGATGGCGCTGTTCCACCCTCATCCGGCACTGCGCGCTGCCATGCCGATTAATCCAATGGTCGATGGGTGGATGGGCGACGACTGGTTCCACAATGGCGCGTTCCGACAGGCTGCGCTGAGTTATGTCTATGACCAGGAGGCGACGCGCGAAAGCAAAGAAAAATGGTGGTCCGACCATTTCGACGACTATGAATCTTGGCTGGCGGCCGGTTCGTCCGGCGAGATGGCTCGCCAGCGTGGTGTGGATCAATTGGGATTTTATCAAAAGTTCCTGGCGCATCCGGCCTATGATGCGTTCTGGCAGGAGCAGGCCCTAGACAAGCTGTTGGCCAAGGAGCCGCTTACAGTGCCGGTGATGCTCGTGCACAGTTTGTGGGATCAGGAAGATATCTACGGCGCGCTGCACGTCTTCAAAGCGATCAAGCCAAAAGACAAGGATAACAGCAAAGTTTTCCTGGTTATGGGGCCGTGGTTCCATCACCAGGAGCGACTGGACGGCAGTGCCGTCGGCGAGATCCGTTTCGACGACGACACGGCGGCCTATTTCCGTCAGACATTGCTCCGCCAATTCTTTGACCACTTTCTAAAGGACGATGCACCACCTGCCGATCTAGCACCGGTGAATGTCTTCGAGACGGGAACAAATAGGTGGGAGCGGCTACCTACATGGCCCGCCGGCAACGACGGTCAGCAGATCGATCCAGTCCCGCTTTATCTTCAGCCAAGCGGGAAGCTGGGCTTCGTGGCACCTGGCGCCGCTGAACCCGGCTTCGACGAATATGTTTCCGATCCTGCCAAGCCTGTCCCGTTCCTGCCGCGGCCAATCCATCTCGGTAGCGATGAGGGAGAGCACGATTGGCAGACCTGGTTGGTAAGAGACCAGCGCGAGGCCTCCAGCCGAACGGACGTACTGACCTTCACGTCGGACGTTTTGACCGCACCGCTGAAAATCAGCGGTGCGCCCATCGTAAATCTGATTGCGTCCACGACCGGCACGGACGGTGACTTCGTCGTCAAGGTGATCGACGTCTATCCGGACGAAGTTGGACGTCAGCCGAAAATGGGCGGCTACCAATTGATGATTTCAGCCGATATCTTTCGGGGGCGATATTTGGAAGGCTTCGATAAGCCGAAACCTATCCCGGCGAATGAAAAAAAACGTTACCGCTTCAATCTGCCGGATGCGAACCATGTGTTCTTGCCTGGCCACCGCTTGATGGTCCAAGTGCAGTCAAGTTGGTTCCCGCTCTACGATCGGAATCCGCAGACCTACGTCAGCAACATTTTCCTGGCCAAGCCGGCCGATTACCAGAAAGCCAGTATCAAAGTCTTTACGGCTGGTGAGAGCGCCAGCTTTGTCGAACTGCCGGTGGTGAAGAGCAATCTGACCCGCCGGTAGGAGGCTCTCCGGCTCTCTCCAAAGTAAGAGCTCGGGACGACCACAAAACGCAGTCGTCGCCGGTTCAACTCAGAATTTGGATTGCATTCGACGTGCTCTAGCCTAACAGGATCTGACCGATTTCTCGATTCGGCGGTCGCGGAGCGATCTGCCTAGCGAGTCCAACACTCTATTTTTTCAACATGTTCGTCACAAAACCGCGATTATTCCTCAACTACATTCTCAAAAACAAGTTTGCTGTTCCTTCCTTTAACGTGAGCAATCTGGAAATGGTTCGAGCCGTAATCGAAGCGGCAGAACTCGAAGATGCCCCGGTGATGGTGCAGACTGATTTCATTAACTTCAATTATGCTGGAATGACCGAACTTTCCGGTATGATTCGGAGCCTGGCAGAACGGACACCAGTGCCAGTGTTGATGCATCAGGATCATCCCGGCGAAGACGAGAATATCTACCGCACCCTTCGGCACGGCTATTTTTCCGTGATGTATGACGGCGGACATCATCCGTTAGCGGACAACATCCGAGGCACAATTCGGTTTGCCGAAGCTGCCCACGCGTCGGGTGCGATTCTCGAATCCGAAATTGGTCAATTCGGCGGAGAATACCAGGGGGGTCGTGCCATCCGAGCGGCTGGGGAAGAAACTGCGGAAATGGCGGAAAAGAGTGGAACCGACACTTTGGCGGTTTCGGTCGGCTCTGAGCACGGGCAGAAAACCCGGCTTGACCTGGAGCTATTGAGCGAGATCGCCAAATGCACTCACATCCCTTTGGTTCTACATGGCGGTAGCGGCATCCATCCGGATGATGCGAAAGCGGCGACCCAGCTCAACGTGTACAAAATCAACATAGGAGCAGCCTTGATTAACGGCTTTGTTGACGCCTTGGCCGAGGGCGCAGCGTTGCCTCCGGCTCACGATCCGAAACATCAGGTCATTCTTCGACATGTGATCGAAAGGTTGCGCGAAATCGCTCGGACGCGCCTCTCGTTGTTCGGAGCCTCCAACCATGGAAAGAAGTTGCTGCAAGAGCTGATTGTCGCCCAGAGTGATTTGCCCCATCGGATCGAGCTAGCGAAACTATGATCTCCCTAGCTGGTACGCTGGTGGCCGACATCATGGCGCGCCCAATCAGCGAATGGCCAAAAAAGGGCAGTGTCGTTACAATCCAAGAAATCGAAATTCAACAGGGAGGCGCGGTCGCGAATACCGGGCAGATCCTGGAACGATTTGGTGTGCCAGTCTCCGCCCACGCCGCGGTGGGCGACGACAATCTTGGCCGGATGATCAAGAGTTTGGTGGAGGATTGGGCGACCCGACCGGGGATTCAAGTGCTGGCCGAGCGCCGTACGACCACGACGGTGGTCGCGGTGGGAGAGGACGGTGATCGGAGCTTCATCAATGCGCCCGGAGCGTGTGATCAATTCCAGCTTACCGAAGCGCAAATTGAAGAGGATGTGCGACTCGGCGCGCGTGTTTTTCACGTGGGTTACGCCCTCATTCTGCCAGCCTTTGACGGTAAGCCGATGAAACGGGCGTTTCGCCGAGCCAGAGAACTGGGCGTCTTGACCTCTCTTGACGTGACGTACGATGAGTCAACCCGATGGCCATCATTGCTCGAGCTGATGCCGGAGGTAGACGTTTTCTGTCCGAGTCTTTCAGAGGCGGAAGCGATCACCGGCAAATCTGGGGCTGCCCAGTCCGCTGAGGCTCTCGAGCAAGCTGGCGTGAAACAGTTTATCGCGGTCACCGATGGAGCTCGCGGTGCCGTCGTCCGTATTCCGGGTCAGGTCGAGGAAAAGTTCCCGGCGCTTCCAGCGAAGGCGATCGACACTACCGGAGCAGGGGACGCGTTCATCGCGGCCGTGTTGGCAGCATGGTACCGCGGACTGGATTGGCGAACGGCTGCTCGAGCCGGAATCGCGGCCGGTTCTTTGGCGGTGACCAGCGGAAAACGATACGAGAATCTGCGGAGCTGGCCACAGATCGAAGCGCTGATCGGGTCGTAAGGGGAGTTGTTCTGGACGACGTGCTTGCCGCCGTCGTTTGGCCAATCAAGAGGCGCAGTCGCCATTGTCATCCCGGGCGGTCAGATGAAACCGCGAACAGACACTACACACCGCCGTCGCGGGCTTTGCGCTTACCGTCGCGCAATCGGACGATCGTGGCCGTATGCGGCGACTGTAATCCTGCGCCGTCCAGCACAATGCCAGACTCTTTGACGGCCAAGACATAGGCCATAAAAGCAGCCCAAAACGCGGGAGCCTTTTCGGAATGGGCGCGGACGTCGCAGTCGTCTTCCGACCCGTTGAATTGAAGCATGTATTTCATGATCGTGATGGTGGAGTCCGTAACCGTTTTTGATCGTGTTTGAGCAGCAACGTTTTCCCGACTCCATCATCACGACGTTTGGCGACGATGCTTTTCGACACGATGTAGAAAATATTTGTGACGGACGACGCAGTAGCCTGATCCTTCCTCCTTTCGTTCCCGCAAAACCCATAAACTACGGCGGACAAGCCTGGCTCAGGAACCCAGGGTTGCGGCGATTGTGAGAGGTGAAAAGTGATTGGTGATTAGTGGATGCCTATCGGCAGTAAGCAGGGAGCGGGGAGCCGGACGCCGGGGGTATGCCGTTGCGTTGTCGATCGTCACAACAGAACCGCCCGGCGTGTCGGATACGCCAATACGCCGAAGGCGTTAGAGGACTCAGCCCGGGGTGAAGGCTTTGCGCAACCCCGGGTAGCCTAAGAAATGCGCGCCCGCTCTGAAAGAGCGCAAGACCATCCGGCTGAACGGCGCTCAATTACCGGCTCCAATCGAGGGCATGAACACCCCTTCTAGATCTTCTTACCCCGCCTCGGCATCTACGGATTGTCGCTGCGCTCACCGAGCTCCATAGAAAACTTCTTGCGCTCCTTCAGAGCGGACGCGTTGGTTTGTACTACCCGGGGTTGCGCAAAGCCTTCACCCCGGGCTGAGTCCTCTAACGCCTTCCGACTTCGCCAACCATTAGCTATGATTCGACGTCACAGAAGGGCTCCGTCGGACAGGTCGGCGTATCTGCCACCTGCTTCCGCTTCCTAATGACCCATTCACCAATCACTTCTCACCTCTCACAATCGCTGCAGCCCTGAGGCTGGAGCATCAGGCTACTTTGCGCACGTCAGGCCACACGGCGATGGGTTGATTGATCTCGATATTCAAAATTGCATTGCTTAGCCTCGGACGCGTCTATGAAATTGCCCCGCGCCCTCGCGTCGGTTTTCTTTCTGCATCACCTTTCGATTGTTTTCTGTATTCCAACAATTCGAGCCGAAGATGGTAATGGTTTACCAATCCGCTTGTATGTACGTGAGGTTTCACTAGCGGTATTGGGGAAGCAGGCAAAAGTACTGGCGATTGAGCAGGATAGCGGCGTTCAAGGCTTCGGGCCGCAAACGTCATCCGGATTTAATGTTGAGGTAGTTAACCAGTTAAAGGTGCCAACTTCTATCCATTGGCACGGACTCGTACTGCCCGCTTTGATGGATGGCGTACCGTTTGTGAGCCAGGAACCCATTCCGCCAAATGGAAAGTTCCATTACCAATTTCCGCTCAATCAAAGTGGTACGTACTGGATGCATTCGCACTTCGGACTGCAAGAACAGTCGTTAGGTACCGCACCGCTCATCCTTTGGACGAAAGAAGAACAGGCCAAAGCGGATGAACAATACGTGGTTCTGTTAGGCGACTTTTCATTCAAGCCGCCCAGCCAGATTCTACAGGAACTCAAAGCCGGCATGAAAAAAATGAAAGGAATGAGCAAGACGAAAGGCATGGGCGGCATGAAGGAAGCGCGAAAGAGTCAAACATTAGTTGCCCAGAAATGGGACGACGCCGCGCAACGCTTCACAGCTACTTCGCTTGAAGGCGAACTTCCCGATACAGACGTCAAATACGACGCGCTTCTCGCCAATCGCCGGACTCTTGACGATCCGCAGGTGTTCCGGGTTAAGCCGGGCCATACGGTACTCTTGCGAATAATTGCTGGTTCATCTGCGACAAATTTTTTCGTCGACACGGGAGCGTTGACTGCAGAACTCACAGCCGCCGACGGGCAAGACATCCTGCCGTTAGCTGGTAATTTTTTTCAGTTAGGGATCGCTCAACGGATCGATTTGCTGATGAAAATCCCTGACCAAGGAGGCGTTTTCCCTATCATCGCGCAGGGTGAAGGGACTAGACAGCGGTGCGGTGTTGTCCTCGCAACGGAGGGAGACGCGGTTCCTAAGGTGCCTGTCGAAGCGAAATTTCCGGCGGCTGGATTGGACAACACTCAAGAGTTGAGATTGACGGCAAAGAATCCTTTGCCGGAAAGGTCGGTAGAACGGTCTCTGCCGTGCGTCCTCGGGGGCAACATGGCAAATTATAGTTGGACGGTTAATGGCTTCGCCTATCCCAATAATAACAGTCTCAATGTGAAGGAAGGCGAACGCGTTGAAATCGTCATGCGCAACGACACCGGCATGTCGCATCCAATGCATCTGCATGGCCACGACGTCCAGGTGATCGAGATTGATGGCAGAAAGGTGAACGGCGCTGTGCGTGACACGTTAATCGTCCCGCCGCGGTCAACTATCAAAGTAATCCTCGATGCGAACAACCCGGGCGTCTGGGCTTTTCATTGCCACATCCTCTATCATCTAGCGGCGGGTATGTTTACGGTCCTGAAATACGAGGGAGCCAATACAGAATTCTGGCAACCTAATAAGACGCTTAGCGAACTTACACCAGTGGGATCGGTGCGCTGATCTTGCTAGCGATCGCCCCGTTCCCCCGGCTGTTTGTGAAAATCTGCAGAATGAATCTTGGCGTTGGCCAAGGCTTCTGACACAATGCGACTCTTCTGACCGCGCCGAGCTGGATACTCAGTGCGAGCAGAATGTAACCAGGTCAATATGACACCCCCCAGACTTGGTTCACAAATCATTCAGGAAGTTGATGTTTCGCCTCGCCAGGAATTTGGCGGAATGAAGCCTCGGACATGACGTGAAAATGAATCTAATCTCAGCTCAGCGGTCCACCTCAACCGCTCTTGGCTCTGTCTTTGTTTGTGCGCTCCTGGTTGCGGGGTGCAAAAAAGAAAATACCAGCGTTGCGCCCATTGAGACGATCGAGGTGACTGCGGTGAAGGTTGAGCCGCGTGATGTGCCGATCACTTTCGAATGGGTCGCTCAGACCGAGAGCTCGCGACAGGTCGAAATTCGAGCGCGCGTCGAGGGCATTCTGGAAAAGCGCGTCTTCAAGGAAGGCGCGGTGGTCCAAGAAGGGCAGGTGATGTTCGAAATGGAGCGCAAGCCATTTGAGGCACGCCTCGACGCGGCAAAAGCGGAGCTCGGCCAACAGGAAGCACGCTTGGAAGGTGCGCGGCAAACGCTCGATCGCGTCCAGGGCTTGTCGCAAAAAAATGTGGTGAGCCGCCAGGACCTAGATGACGCCACCAATTCGGAACGGGCGGCGGCCGCGTCGGTTGAGGCGGCCAAGGCCAAGGTAGCAGAAGCGGAGCTCAATCTCGGCTACACGATAATCCGCTCGCCGATCACAGGATTGTCGTCGTTCGCAACCAAGCACGACGGCAGCTACATCAGCGGTGCGGCGGATAGCATGCTGACTTACGTTGCGGCGCTCGATCCGATGCGGGTCAATTTCAGCATTTCGGAGAATCAGGTGTTGCGTCTCCGGGAAGAGGTCAAAGCCGGGCGGCTTGTCTTTCCACCAGCCGATGCCTTCGATGTGGAGGTCGTGCTGGCCGATGGCAGAGTCCATCCGCAGAAAGGCGAACTCACCTTTTCAGATTTGGCTTTCAGTCGCGAGACGGGGACTTTTCTCGTAAGAGCTGAAGTGCCAAACCCAGAGGGCGATCTGCGCCCCGGTCAGTTTGTGCGCGCCCGGCTACTCGGTTCGGTGCGCCCTAAAGCGATCCTCGTACCCAAGCGCGCAGTGCTTCAGGGTGCACAGGGGAGTTTCGTGTGGGTGGTAGGCCCGGAAGGGAAGGCGGAGCAGCGCCCGCTTGAACTTGGCGACTGGCATGGTGACGACTGGTTTGTTAACGAAGGGTTACAACCCGGCGAGATGGTGGTCGTAGACGGAGGCATTAAGGTTCAGCCCGGTGCGAAACTTAAAGTCGTTGAACCTGCTACTCAAGCCGCAACCAAATAGAAAACCGCTATGATTTCGCGATTCTGCATCCAGCGGCCGATCTTTGCCATTGTTTTATCCGTCGTGATAATGATCGCCGGCCTCGGTGCGATGCTTAGTCTACCCATTGCGCAGTATCCCGAAATCTCGCCCCCTCAGGTCACGGTCTCCACCTCCTATCCTGGCGCCGATGCTGACACTATCGCACAGGCCGTGGCAGCGCCAATCGAGACGCAGGTGAACGGCGTGGACAACATGTTATACATGGAGTCTTCCTGCTCTTCGGCGGGCCAGTACACGCTCTCTATTTCTTTCCAGGTTGGTACCAATCCGGACACCGCGCAGGTCCAGGTACAAAACCGGGTAAGTCTCGCCCTTCCATCCCTGCCGGACACGGTGCAGCGCGGGGGCGTCCAGACGGAAAAAAGGTCGAACTCTTTTCTGATGATTATCGGTGTCTACTCGCCGGATGGGCGCTACGACGCGGAATACATAGGCAACTACGCCAACCTCTATGTATTGGATGCACTCAAGCGCATTCCAGGCGCCAACCAGTCGTCGATTCTCGGTGTTCCTGACCTGGCGATGCGAATCTGGCTCAAGCCCGATCGCATGGCTAGCCTCGGGATCACGCCCAGCGACATTACCCGCGCGGTTTCGGCACAAAATCAGCAATTCGGCGCGGGTAGCGTTGGCCGCTCGCCGACCGAAAGTCCCGTTGCGATGACTTTCCCGATCGTGACTGAAGGACGGTTCAGCACGCCCCAGGAATTTGACGATATCATTCTGCGCGCAGATCCGAATGGCGTCGCTATCGTGCGGCTGAAGGACGTCGGCCGCGCCGAAGTGGGCCTCAGGGACTACCTTCTGCGCTCCAAACTGAACGGCAAGCCGGCCACCCTCATCGCCATCTATCAGCAAGCCGGTTCGAATGCGCTGGCAGTGGCGAATAATGTGCGGCAAACGCTTGGAGAATTGAAACGTAATTTTCCCCAGGGGCTCGACTACACAGTCTCGCTCGACACGACAAAGTTCGTTAAGGCATCGATCAAAGAGGTGGAGCACACTTTGTTCGAGGCGATACTCCTCGTCTTGGCCGTCGTATTCCTTTTTTTGCAAAACTTTCGGGCCACGATCATACCCACGCTTGCGGTCATCGTGTCGCTATTAGGGGCTTTCATCGGGATGTTAGCGTTGGGCTTCTCGATCAATCTTCTTACGCTATTTGGCCTAGTAGTCGCGATTGGAATCGTGGTGGATGACGCCATCGTGGTTGTCGAAGCCGTTGAGCACAACATGGCGGCGCTTAACCTCTCAGCGCGCGATGCGGCTTTCCGCGCAATGGAAGAAGTCTCCGGACCGGTGATCGCTGTCGTGCTCGTGCTCGCGGCCGTCTTCCTGCCAACAGCAGCAATTAGCGGTACAACGGGCCAGCTTTACAAACAATTTGCCGTGACCATTGCCGTCTCAGTCGCGATCTCCGGATTTGTCGCATTGACTCTCACTCCGGCACTCTGTGCGCTTTGGCTCAGGCCGCGTCATGGTCCGCGTCGAGGGTTCTTCGGATGGTTTAATCGCGGCTTTGATCGAGTAACCAATCTCTACGGCTCTGGCGTAAGCTACATGATCCGACGGTCCGTCTTAGCGCTCTGCTTGCTCGCGGTAATGCTTTTTTGCACCTGGAAGCTTTTCACGACTGTGCCCGGCAGCTTCGTGCCGCCCGAAGATCAAGGCTACGTATTGGTTGCAGCGATTCTGCCTGATGGCGCGAGCTTGGATCGGGCTGAGAAGGTTTCAGATACCATATCGGATATTTTCACTAAAGAGCCCGCAGTTAAAGACTCGTCGGTTCTCGCCGGCTACAGCTTACTTGACGGCCAATTTAAAACCAGAGCGGGGACGTTATTCGTATCATTGAAGGATTTCGACGAAAGAAAGGGTGCTGAAAATAGCGCCTTTGCGCTGATCGACCGAGTCCGGCCTAAGCTGGCTGCAATTAAGGAGGCGATAGTCATCCCGGTTAACCCGCCATCGATCCCCGGTCTCGGTGCCCAAGGTGGATTCGAATTTTGGATACAAAGCCGCGGACAAGGTGACGCAGGCCGACTTCAGGAGGTCGTACGTGCATTCCTGGCTAAGGCCAATCAGCGACCCGAACTTGCCGATCTCAGCGCAACCCTTGATGCGGCGTCCCGGCAACTTCGGCTTCAGGTGGATCGGGCGAAAGCCGAGACCCTCGGTGTTCCGGTTCAGGACGTTTATGACGCGGTGCAAACGCTCTTCGGGTCATTATTTGCCAGCCAATACAACAAATACAGTCGGGTCTGGCAGGTTATACTCCAAGCAGAGGCGCAATACCGGGCCAACCCCGACGACATCGACAGCATTTATGTTCGTAGCCGCTCGAACAAAATGGTGCCGCTTTCTGCCGTGGTCAGCAGCCGTTACAGCGTTGGACCGGATCTCATCCAGCGCTTCAACAACTTCCTCTCGGTGCGCGTCAACGGCAATGCGGCCAAGGGTTTCAGTTCTGGGCAGGCGATCGCGGCGATGGAAGCAGTCGCCCACGAAATCCTGCCCGAAGGCTACACCTTCCAATGGTCCGGCCAGGCGCTCGAGGAGAAGAAATCAGGCTCGTCCTCGTCCCTCGTCTTTGTCTTCGGCGTTGTTTTCGTCTTCCTGATTCTCGCGGCCCAATACGAATCATGGGGATTACCAATGGCAGTCATCACCGCCGTTCCGTTTGCCATTTTCGGTGCGATTCTCGGGGTCTGGCTGCGCGGATTGGAAAACGATGTCTATTTTCAAATCGGTCTGGTGACGCTGGTCGGTCTCGCTGCCAAAAACGCGATACTCATTGTTGAATTTGCTGTCCTCAAACGCCGGGAAGGTTTGTCCGTCCGCGACGCTGCTATTGAGGCGGCCCGGCTACGTCTTCGACCGATTATCATGACCTCTCTCGCCTTTATCTTTGGCATGGTGCCCATGTTCATCGCGGCGGGGGCCGGAGCCAATTCCCGGCACTCCGTAGCCACGGGCATCATTGGCGGAATGATTGTTGCCAGCTCAGTCGCTCTGTTGTTCGTACCTATGTTCTTTTACCTGATCCAAAGTTCCGGCGAACGCTTCGCCTCCGCGAAAAGCGCTTCGCCCAAAACCCCGCCGACGCCGGCACCGGAAAGACCACCTGGTAGTCTGCCAGCCACCGGAGGGTAGGGCGAAACAGATCCAACGAAGGCAGGATCTGTGAGCCTGGAATCGTGGAGCGGCCCAAAAATGTCGTCCTCGTGCTCGTCGTCGTCCTCGATTTGATCGGTGGAAAATCTCACGCAAAGACGCAAAGGCGCAAAGACGGATTTGAACAGAAGGTAACAGAGGAGGTAAGAAATCGAGGACTTCGCTTGAGCCGAACGTGATTTCCGTTTGCTTCTGTGCCAAACATTTTAGATTCCGCTTCCGATTCTTTGCACCTTTGCGTGAGTCCCTATCGACAACAAAGCGCTGCTGCAAAAACGAAAGAGCTAACTACGTCAGGACAAACGAGCGAAGTCAGCCAACTTCGTTCTCTTCCCGCTGTGGGTGAACCTTTGGTGTTTGGACGCCATCCCGGGGCTTAAGGGATTCGAGATCGAAGGGTTTTAATTCGGGATCGGGGACTACCTTCGTGGGATGGAAGAGATCTTGAAGAGACTTAGCGGGCCACTCGCAATCGAACACCGGACCAATCGCACCCATGAGTAGTTCGTTAAGGATTCGGCCGGCAAAGTGTCACTGCTAATCTTGTATCAGAACGGGATGGTCATTAATTGGAAGCGGATCTAGAGCATGTTGCATCCACAGATTTCCAAGGACGCCGGGCAAAGCTCCGTGCCCATCTCGGAAACGAATACGAGGAAAATCGACAACAAGCCGAAGGCTCAAGGCTTGAAGAATCGAGATAGTAGTTTTACTAGTTAATTTACCGTGTTGCTAGCCGTTCAATCGGATGCGCAGCAGCGCGTCTACCGGCCTTGGGAATCGATACATCCCTGACTGGTAGGGCGAAAACCTCGGCGCGCCGGAAACGTTTGGATTTCTTTTGCGTGGGTCGCGCCGGGTTTGAGCCGCCCGTTGCACCAATTGTGTTGCGTCTTTTTCCTCGCGTTCCTCAGTCGGACAGGCACGAACGGCTCAAGCCGGTACGGCTGATACCGTACCAAGCTTTCGCCCTACCAATCGGGGTCAGAACACAGACCCTACCGACGACCGAGCCATCGGAGAGGTTTGGCAGGACCGACGTTTTGTCGTCTGGCATTTGTCATTTGTCATTTCCCTCCTCCCGCCCTCCATTGTCCCCAGATGCCCGCAACCTACGTAGCATTACTTCGAGGAATCAATCTCGCCGGCAAAAACAAGATCCCGATGGCGGACCTGGAAAAAATGTTTACCAAGGCCGGATGCACCAATGTACGGACCTATATCCAAAGCGGGAACGTGATTTTCAGAGCGGCCGCTGAGATTTCAGTGCGGCTTCCAGAGATGATCGCAGCGCAAATTAACAAACAGTTCGGATATAAAGTGCCAGTGATGTTGCGAACCGTTGAAGAGATCGGCGACGTCATTCGCGGCAATCCTTTCCTGAAAGAGGGGGCATCGGAAGATAGCCTGCACGTTCTATTTCTCGCGGATCTGCCGAATCCGCCCGCCGTGAAGAACCTTGACCCGAACCGCTCGTCGCCTGACACGTTTATTGTCCTCGGAAAAGAAGTTTACCTGCGGCTTCCCAACGGTATGGGGCGGACCAAGCTGACAAATCCATATTTCGACTCCAAGCTCAAAACGATCAGCACCGCGCGGAACTGGCGCACCGTAACCAAACTCCTTGAACTGATGGACGGAAACGATCTGACGCCAAGACCTGTCCGCAGCGCTTCGCGTAGTCCCGCCCGCATCGTTAGACGAAGTGTTTCGGGTGGGGATGCTGGCGGGCGCAAAGACGCCAAGCTTTGATCTGCCTTCGATGCGATTCCCAAAAACTGCGTCCACCGAATCGTGAATAGCCCTTTGAAATCTTTGCGTCTTTGCGCCTTTGCGTGAAATTTTGCCTTCTGGTTTGAGACCCTCAGGCATTCGCAGTCTTCCGCTTGTGGATCGTGATCGTGTTGCCGTCCGGATCAAGAATCGCGGCCATGCGACACCCGGGAAATTCCATGGGTTCAATAACAAACTTGCATCCGCTCTCCTTCAACTCCCGGGTTGCAGTCTCGAAATCCTCCACCTCGAGCGCAACTGAACCGCCATTGGGCGAGGGCTTGAATTGCTCGGCACCGGCTCCGATGGCCAGAACGCCCGGGCCGATTTCGTATTCGATCCAGCCCGTTCCATCGCCCTCGTAGGCTGTCGTTGCCTTGAGACCAAGGGTTCCTTCGTAAAACGCGCGTGCTCTTTTTAGGTCGGTAACGGGATAAACGCTGAATGCAATTTCGTTGACTCTCATGGTTCATTTCCTTCGCTGGTTAGTTTGTGAATTCTACTATCTTGGGCAGCCTACTATCTGCTATCTGCTATCTGCTATCTGCTATCTGCTATCTGCTATCTGCTATCTGCTATTTGCTATTTGCTATTTGCTATTTGCTATTTGCTATTTGCTATTTGCTATTTGCTATTTGCTATCCGTCTGTCATCCGTTTCCCCACAAAGTGGCTGTAGCGCTCTGCGGCTGCTGCGAAGGCCCGAGTTTCCGTCTTGTTCAGTGGAGTGAAAGGGCTGGGCGTGATCACGACTCCCTGTTTCTGGAAAACGCGCTTCCAGGTACCCACGACCCGCCCACCTATCACGATAGTGGCCGAAAACACGCCATTATTGCCGGGGAGTATTTTTTTGGCGTGCAACGGATCCAATGAAGCGCTGCGGTCGGTGTAACCGAGCATGTACTCGTCGAAACCGGGCAAAAGATAGACCGTATTCGAGGCTTTGGGCAACGCGGGCATACCTTGAGGCATCCAATAGACTCTCCCGTCTATCGTCTCGCGCCGGAGCTGTGCTGAAACCATTTCGATACCTGCTTTGGCGTCCGAAATTTTCAGCCCTGACCACCAAACAAAATCTTGCAGCGTAGCCGGACCGTGGCCGGTGAAATATCGTCGAGCTAGCTCAGCCAGTGCCTGGTCCCGTTCCGGGCGTTGAGTTTTGGGCAACCATTCGTCTAGCAAGGCAAAGGTTGCCTGCTTGCCTCGGTGCGCGCCAAAACAGATGACTCCATCGTGGGCCAACCGCCATAAAATATGAAAACCTCGTTGGCCGATAACAGAGATATCAGCTCGTTCCAATAGCCGATACATTTCGTCGCGCGTTAGCTGCCTGTTACCTTGCAAAGCACCGATGAATAGCTTTTTTATCCGCGCAATCAATGCGTCGTCGAGCCCAAACAGTTCGTGGCGACGCGCGCTGCTGGCGATAACCCGCGGCGCCAGAAGTTCGAGCATCCAGCGCACATCGGTCGCCGCTACAAAATGCAATGTGCCGCGCATGGGCCAAGTGCGTACGATAGTGCGATCGGCAATTGCCTGTTCGATATTCGCCTCAGCGGCATCCGGCAGGCGGAGGCCGATCGACCAGAGCGAGCCAAGATAATCCTGGGCTTGTATGGCACCGAGCGCGGCCACTACCTCGCTCGGTTTTTTGCACCCGGAACGAGCAATGTGCTGATTGAGCAAGCGGTAGCGGGCGATATCGCGTCGGGTCATTGTGGCTTAACCAAATTGCCTTGAATCCTATTCATCACGGATTAGCCGCGCCAGAAATGTTCTCAGAACGCCTCAAGCTGAATCTTCGGGTAGTGGTACATTTTGAAAATTCCGAAATACGGATCTCCGGTACTTGTTGAATGGACTGATTCGTTCGGTTGTACCGATCGGTGGAGCGAAATCACTTCATGCGACCTCACTCCACCAGTTTGCTTTTCTGCTGGATGGATCGTGCAGAAAACCAAAGATGTGATTTTGGTGGAGCCCCACGTAGCCGTTGATGGAACAAAAAACCAAGGCTGTGGAGAAATGGCTATCCCCACAGCCTGTATTAGAAAAATAATCAAATTAAATCCTTCTCGTTCGAGGATTCAGAAATAATCATTTTTTCTTTTTCTTTTTCTTTTCCTGCTTCCGCTCTTCTAACACAGCACCAGCCAAACTCCTTTCCGTCTTGCTAACTCCCTTTTTATGGAGGGACCGTGCTGCTTCTCCGATTGTCTTTTTCTTTAAGGGCATATGAAAATCACCTCCTTTCCCCGCTAATCGTTCAACAAAGCGATAACCTCTTCGATCGACCAAACGTGATCGGTCACACCGGCTTCCATCGCTGGCGTGACCCTGAGCGTTTGGTGAATGCGGCAGAAATTGTAGTGCATGAAGTGAAGAGCGATCGCACATTCGTGATTCTCGACTTTCTTTGAGAAGCCATTCGTGAGGCGCGTAAATCTCCGCATGCTTATTCGCATCGTGAGGTTTTGCCGCTCCACAAAGCTCGTTGAGACGTGCTCGTACACAGGATCTCCGTTGATTACTGCCTTGCGAGCTCCCATGTATTGGGCTGGGCTGTAGCGGCCTTCTTCGGGTGTAGCTCCATAGATCTTGACCAATTGCGCGTAGTCCACCTCAGAGCCGAACGCATCTTCAACAGCGTACAGATATGCGCCGTGGCCATCGGTCGTCAGTTGCACGCGATTAGCAAGCCGCTCTTTCAGATCATGAATGAAATGATATGCGGCTCCGGCATTACGCGAACCAATGAACCAAGTTGGGGCAAGCTTGGTATCCGCATCGAGGGCAACCCACGTCCAAATATCACCACCGCCAAGAGCCTTTATTTCGGGAGGACAATTCTTTTCCTTGGCGTAAACGAAGGACCATATCTCATCGCACTGGATGCGCTTGCACGGCAGGTTTCGGAAAGCTTTGTCTTGATACTCTGAACAGAGCCGACCGAGATCGACTAAAAGCTTTTGAATTGTTGTCCGATGAACACCAGTCATTCTCGTGACCGCACGAAGCGAGTTGCCCTCAATCAGTGCGGCAACCACGTGCTTGCGTTCTTCGGTGTCCAAAATGTTCATACAAATAAAATAGCGTATATACTTGAGCGGTCAAGCATATATAGGCAAAAATACACAAAAAAACATTGTAAACAAAGATTCCGGGGCGGAAAATGCAGGAAGCTGGGGGATTTGAACCCCCGGTACCTGCTGACACAGGTACACCCGATTCCTAATCGGGCGGTTTAAACCTAGCTCACCCAAGCTTCCACAAAAAAGCTTTACAGTGGCCGAGACTCAAAAGGTCTCGGCTATTTTTTTTGGTAACGCGCTGGTATCCGTCCCCTCCCTTCTTTTCTGCTTTCAAGTAGCCCTTCTTTTACAAACTCCCGTAGATAGTGCGAAATATTTGAACGATTGTGCTCAAGATCAAAACGGAGAGACATATTCCGCATCCGATCTAGCACATCGCGGGCGGTAAAGTCGTCATAGGGAGAGAGGAGGTCTAGCGCCTTTAAAACAGCATCGCGAATACCGAGCGAGACCGTTGGTTCTTCGCTGAGGGCATTCGGACCGTAGGTAGAAGACTGCGGTTCGGGCGCTACGCTTCTGAGTGGCGATAAAAGCGCCAAGGCACGTTTCTGTTCTTCCAAAAGCTCACGTTCCCTCTGAATTTCAGCTTCCCGTTGGCGCAATTTCTTCTCTTTGATACTAATTGCGAGCTCAATATGATCGAAGTCGGTCATTGGCATACACAGTATACACAATTGCGTATATAGCGCAACCGATCGTCAGTATTTCTTATTCCAACGACTTTCAGCGGCCTTGCGAGCAATCTCTTTACGTCGCTTTTCGGACAACTTTTGTGCTCTTGCTTTGCCGCCCTTTAGTCCGCCAAGTCGACCAAGAGATACTGCAGCAGGATTCTTTTTTGGCTCCCCTTGCGCTAGCGAAGCTTGACCGGTAGCCTGCTTAACGACAGAAAACGCGGTTTCGTTAATGTCCTTCTTCTTACTTGAGCGCTTAGGCATGCGCTACCGTGGCACACCGAAAAGCAGGATGCCAAACAAATCCGATTTCAAAATGTACCACCACCAATCTTCGTTGTGCGGCCCGGTATCTATCGGATAGAAGATAACATGCCAAAGTCATTCCCTAGCTGGCTGGGTCTCCAAGTCGCTCTGTTGATCTGTTTGCTCTGTCAATCCACCCGCGGCGCGCCAGCCAACTCGAAGATCGAAACGATTGTGCTCCTTCGGCACTCCGAAAAACCTCCGGAGGAATTTGGACAATTAGCTTGCCAGGGGTTGAATCGGGCGCTGGCCTTGCCCAGCGTCTTGATCAACAAATTCGGAAAACCAAACGCCATTTTTCCACCTAACCCAAGCGGATAGGTGCCTGAGGAAGGGAATGCGGAATATGTCCATTAGCCAAGTGATGAGAAGGAAAATCCAAAGATGAAAAAGAAAGTTGAATGGGGAGTATTGGGAGTCGCTGAGATCGGGATGAAGAAAGTCATTCCAGCGATGCAGCGAGGCGAGTGGTGTGACGTCGCGGCCATCGCTTCCCGGGACCTGAAAAAGGCGCAACAGGCCGCTAAACAACTGGGAATTCGCAAGGTTTACGGATCGTACGAGGAGCTTTTGGCTGATTCCGATGTCGAGGCCATTTACAATCCGCTACCGAATCATCTGCATGTTCCGTGGTCGATCAAAGCGGCAGAAGCTGGAAAGCACGTCCTTTGCGAAAAGCCGATTAGCCTCACGGTTGAGGAAGCAATATCGCTGTTGAAAGTCCGCGATCGCACCGGCGTTAAGATTGAGGAGGCTTTCATGGTTCGTACTCATCCGCAATGGCGCGCTGCCGTTGAGTTGATCCAAACCGGCAAGATCGGAAAGGTTCGATCGGTCGCTGGATGTTTCAGCTACGACAACCAGGATCCGCAGAACATTCGCAACATCCGCGAATACGGCGGCGGTGGGATGATGGATATTGGTTGTTATCTTATTTTTACTTCCCGATTCATTTTCGGCGAAGAACCCACGAGGGTGTTTGGGGTCATTGAAGAAGATCCCAAGCTGCGGACCGATGTGCTCTCCTCGGGTGTTATGCATTTTCCTTCCGGACACTCGGTATTCACCTGTAGCACGCAACTTGTCCCTTATCAGAAGGTACAGATCTTCGGAACCAAAGGCCGGATAGAGATAGAGATACCTTTCAACGCGCCGCCCGATCGACCTTGCCGGATATACGTAGACGACGGAGCCGATCCCTCCGGCCGAAGTGCGGAAGTTATAGAATTCGAGACGGCTGATCAATACACCATCCAGGGTGATCTGTTCTCAAGAAGCATTCGCGAGGGTTCAGAGCTGCCGGTTCCGCTAGAAGGCTCGATCAGGAATATGGCGGTGATTGAGGCGGTATTCCGCTCGACTGAATCTGGTAAATGGGAGCAGCCCATCGTGCCGACTGGGAAATAGTAGGTGGGAAATAGCAGATAGCAAATAGCAAATGCCCGATAGCCCGCTACCCATGACGCTTGATAGACAGCCGCATGGTCCAGCTGCATCCTATACCTTCTTTCCTTTGCGTCTTTGCGTGAGTTATCTTTTATTCCGTCACGCCTACCCTTCGCCGTGACTCAGCCTAAGCCTCTCTGTTTCCTCCGTTACCTCCTGTTCAAATCGTCTTGCGTCTTTGCGTCTTTGCGCGAGATTTTCTACGCTGCCCAGCCGCCGTCGATAATGTGGATCTGCCCGGTGGTGAACGCGGACTCATCCGAGGCAAGGTAGAGGGCAAGTGCCGCGATTTCGGTCGGTTTCCCGAGGCGGCCCATTGGTTGGCGAGCAACAAAAGCATCTCGGATTTGGCCTTGGCTTTTGCCTTCCTGTTGGGCCTGGGTCGCGATTCGTTGATCGAGGGAAGGGGACTCGACTGTTCCCGGGCAGATGGCGTTGCACCGGATCTTTTCGCGGATAAAATCGACGGCAACGGATTTGGTCAGGCCGACCACTGCGGCCTTGGTGACGCTGTACAAAAACCGGTTCGGAACCGCTCTTACTCCGCCGGCTACGGAAGAGACATTAATGATCGAACCGCCTCCGTTGCCGATCATGCCCGGAAGAAACGCTTTTATCATCCGGAACATCGAACGCACGTTAAGCGTCATCCCGAAATCCCAATCTTCTTCGGTGCAATCCTTGATGGAGCCAGAGTGAACAAATCCGGCACAGTTAAAGAGAACGTCGATCGGCCCGATTTTTTTGGCGCATTCTGCGATCATCTCCGGCTGCGTGACGTCGAGCTTTAGCGGCTGCACATTGTCCAATTTGGCCAAGGCGCTGTCATTAATATCGGCGGCGATCACCTGGGCGCCTTCTCTGGCAAATGCTTCTGCTGTTGCCCGGCCAATGCCCTGTGCGGCTGCGGTAACGAGCGCGATCTTCCCGGATAAACGTCCACTCATGAGAGTTCAACTGTTAACGATTAAGCCAAGTGGGCTTTAAGTTTGTTGCTGAGATTAGCATCATTCCATCGCCCGGACCGTGTACCCTCCCGACTTCTCGTCAGCCTCCAATTTCAAAAGGCCGCGCTTCTGCCCCTCTAAGAGTAGATCGTTAAACGAGCGGAAGCCGTAAGCGCGCTCGTTGAAGCCCGGGTTCCGGCGCTTGATGGCTTGCTTGATCATGGAGCCCCAAATGCTCTCATCTTCCGCTCGTTCCTCGGTGATGGCTTCTAGCGTCTCGACCACGAGGTCCAACGCTTTGGCGACAGAGGGACCTTTGCTTTCGTCCGCCGAAACCCTGGCCGCGGAAACGGTCGCCGCGCTCCGCTTCCGAGTCTTTGACGGAGCGGCGCGGACCAAGTCATCGTAATATAGAAACTGGTCGCAGTTGTTGATGAACAGGTCGGAGGTGGAGTTCTTGACGCCAACGCCAATGACCGTTTTGGCGTTCTCCCGCAGCTTGCTCACAAGTGGGGAGAAATCCGAGTCGCCGCTGATGATGGCGAAGGTGTCCACGTGGCCCTTGGTGTAGCAGAGGTCGAGCGCGTCTACTACCATGCGGATGTCGGCGGAGTTCTTCCCCGACTGGCGCAGATGGGGGATCTCGATGAGTTCGAAGGCGGCTTCGTGCAGGCTTCGCTTGAAGTCTTTATATCGGTCAAAGTCGCAGTAGGCTTTCTTAACCACGATCTGCCCCTTGAGTAGGAGTCGCTCGAGCACTTTCTGGACATCGAATGCAGGGTAATGGGCAGCGTGGGCGCCGAGAGCGATGTTCTCCAGGTCGAGAAACACAGCCATGGTCGCATTGGAATCGTCGGCGCGCATATTTACACTAATACCAGCCTGTGGAGGGAAAAACCACTAGCCTGATCCTCGTACACTTCGCCCGTCTCCCTTTCTTTCAGTCTTTAAAGAGCTCAACCAGGAGGCAGCAAACAGGGTTCTGTCTCTTGCGACAGCATTGCTACGGGTCAAATCTCGTTCTCCGGAGATACTTTTTTGTGGCGATTCGAGGACCTATGGCAAAGGTCCCTGGTCAGGTTGGGCTGCAGCGATTGTGAGAGGTGAGAAGTGATTGGTGATTAGTGGATACCTATCGGCAGGGAGCGGGGAGCCGGACGGGGTATGCCATTGCGTTGTCGACCGTCCGGCGTGTCGGAGACGCCAGGTAGCCGAAGGCTTAGACAACAGCCGCTTGGCGTACCAGGATTCTGATTTTCGAAAGGCCGAGACTTTTCTAGCTGCGCTGGCATTTTACGAACTGGGTGGGTACGAAGTTTGTCTTCAGGCGGCGCGTAACTATCGGGTCCTGCAGCGGAAAGGGATCACTGTTCGCAAAACAATCGACGTTATCATTGCTACCGCCTGCATTGCCTGGAATTTGGAACTGCTGCATAACGACAGGGATTTCGGGGCTCTGCAACACTCCCTGGGATTACGAGTCGTCGGCAAGGGTTGAGTGCGTGCTAGTTTTACCGCGGGCCGAAGTAGACAGTCGGATCTTTAGGACCTAACTCTCGTTCCGGGTTACGCTACGAGGCCGGAACGAATCGCATCTGTTGGAATTGAGCAAAGAGCCGAAGCAGCATTTCCTCCGTATCGACCCATTCATGGAAGCCGAAGCGGCGGGACTTGGTCGTATCCGACATTATGTCGTACTCGAGGTTAAAAATTGCTTCTCCAAACGGCCAGGCAGCAGCCTCCTGGAAGGAGTAGTCAAGAAGGCCGTGCTTCTTTACCAGAGTCTTCCAAATCGGTTCTTTGTCCGACATGAATTGGGCGAGGGGGAACCGCTGAGGCGGCGCGTACTCCATCTTGAAGAACTCGGCCAGCCGCGGCCAGACATTCTCCCAGCGATTGAAGTCTCCATTGGTGATATTGAACGCTTGCCCGTCACACCGATCATTTTCGCCCGCCCAAACAATGGCTTTGGCCAAAAGCTCGGCATCTGTCATCTCCATCAGTGCGCGATATGCAGCGTTCGATCCCGGGTAGCGGAGAGGCAAGCCCATCTCTTTGCAAAGAGCCGCGTAAACGGCGATGACCGTAGCCATGTTCATGGGATTCCCAACAGCAAAACCGCAGATTAACGATGGCCGCAACGCCGACCAGGACCACCCCTTTCCGGCCGAGCGATCTTGCAGATAATCTTGTTGGTCATAATAGAAATTTGGTCGCATATGGCGCGGGTCAGTCTCTTTGGCGGGCGTCTTATACGGACCGAGGTGCGCGCCGTAGAACTTGGCGCCTTCGAGCAGGACCACCTTCCGAAACGTTTTGGAGGCTCGTTCCACGGTTTCAACAGTATTAGCGAGCATGGCTAAGTTAGGAGATACCTCGGCAAAGAAATCGGCCGCCGGTTGCAGCGCCGCGTAGAAGATGTGCGTCACATCACCGATCCCACTCAGCCGGGATTCAACCTCGGACCGATTCAAAAGATCGACCGAAATAAGTTGAGCGGGAGGTCGAATTTCGGAGCTTCGCCGAGACAGCCCGATCACCTCCCAATCGCCCAGTGAAACGAGATGATTGACCAGCGTTCGCCCAGTTACACCGAGCGCTCCAGCGACCAAGGCTTTCTTCATACGGAAATCAGGTATTCGGGCAAAAGCTTCCCTTATTCGCCGGCGCTCGTCGAGCGTCGTAACTGCGATTCAGCCTGCCACTTGTGAATGACGATCGCGAAGCCATCAGGATCAAAAACGATTCTAAACATGCTCCAGTCGCTGGAGTTGTTCCGGCGAAAGAGCCAGCGTGGCCGCAGCTAGATTTTCTTCCAGATGCTGTTGTGATCGAGTGCCGGGAATCGGGATGATGTTTGGCGCTCGGTGCAACAGCCAAGCCAGCGCTACTTGCGTCCGGGTCGCTTTGAGCTCGCTGGCAATCTCTGCCAAGACTCCGTCAGCGGAGGCGAGGGGTGCACCCGCCTGCATGGGGTCAGCTCCGAGCGGTCCATAGGGTAGAAAGGCGATGCTCTGGCTCGCACAAAATTCCAGGATTGAATCGCTTTCGTGCTCAGCCACGCTGAACCGATTTTGTACCGAAGCAATCGGGGCTACGGTCAGTGCTTCCTTAACCTGATCGAGGGTCACATTGGAAATGCCGATCCGGCGGATTTTTCCTTCTTTTTGCAGCGTAGCGAGACCAGCGATCGACTCGGATAACGGAACGTTTGGGTCGACCCAATGAAGTTGGTAGAGATCGATGCAATCGGTCCGAAGGTTTTTGAGGCTCTCTTCGCAATCGCGCCTCAACCCGTCTGGGCTTCCGTCTAGATACCGTTCGGTAGCAGATTTTTTGACCACTCCGCCTTTAGTGGCGATAAAGAGGCCGGCCGGGTAGGGGTGGAGCGATTCGCTGATTAGTTTTTCGTTCCATCCAGGACCGTAAGCACGCGCTGTATCAATGAAGTTAACGCCTAAATCGATCAGCCGAGTCAGCAATTTCTTGCCTTCATCCCATGCTTCATACGGTCCAAAATTACTGGGCTGTCCGGTCAGACGCATCGCGCCGTAGGCCATACGGCGCACGGTGGCGCCGTCCGAAAAGCGAAAGCTAGAAGAAGGTGACATTGATTGAAAATGGCACAGTTCCTTGTGCCTTTCTGTGAGATGTAATGACACGCCTAAGTCACTAGATCCACTATTGCTACCGTAATGTTCGGTATTTCGCAGCCGAATGAACTTCCCATCGCAGCAAGAAACCGATAAAGAAAAGAGCAAAAGAGCCGCAATTGAATAACGCATGGACGAGCGAAGTAGCAGGGCTAAGCACCAATGCGTAGAGACAGTTTTCCTTTGAAAATCGGGGCTAAAGAGAACCAATTTGTTCTCTGGATCGTCTTGTCCGTTAGTCTTCTGGCCATATTCGGCCCGAGCGCTTATGCCCAGGATCGGAGCTACAGCAGCGCCGACTTCACACGGTACGCAATGAAGCTGCGCCAAACGGAACTGCTGAAGATCAGCCCCCGCACTATTATGACACCGAGCAGCACCGTCTCTGGCGGAAGCGGTTTTGGGTCACCCGGTACGTCCTCTTTCGTCAGCCGGATCGGGTGGAAGGCCAACATCTCCACTACCGTCTTTTGGATCGGTGAAAAGGCGGCCGTCAACAACCCGGTTCCTAACGATAAAAGCGCTTGGGACGGAGGGTGGTACTCAAGCTATGGCGGCTACGACAACCCTAACCCGGGAGCTCGAGTGAATTTCGTCCCGATCAACTTTCTTCCTCGGCAAAATCCATTCTACGTAGCTCTGCCCTACAACGATGTCGACAATCATCACACCAAGACGGAAGCCGCGCAGGTAATTCCCTGGTTCAAGAGTTGCTTTATCCGAGATGGACAATCGGTGTGCAAAGGTCGATGGGTGGCGATCCGGCACGGAAACCGAGTCTGTTACGCCCAATGGGAAGATGTTGGACCGTTCTGCACCGATCATTGGCAGTACGTCTTCGGCAACGACCGCCCCAGACCGAATCGAAACCACGATGCTGGACTGGATGTTTCTCCGGCTGTTCGCGATTATTTAGGATTGGCCGGCCTGGACGTTTGTGACTGGAAGTTCGTCGACTTTCGGATCATACCGCCAGGTCCTTGGACGAGGTATGGCGATAACAACACGTTTGTTCGGCTTCGGCGCCAGGGCGTGACCTCAATCGCCAGCCAAAGCGTCCATTAAGGCGGCATACGATCCGCAGACGTCGGAGGGCGCGTCGCTTGCGACGCCCGGGAACAACCCCCGACAAATCGATGGCCTTTGGCGTTTCCACGATCCAACTTTCAGGAACCAGATTTGTGGTCTCGATTCCTCGGTGCGCAGATTTCGCAGATTCATGCAGTGCAGTCCTCCGCGAGCAGTTCAGTTGGCCCAACCAAGCACCGAAAGTTGGACCTAGCCATTTAGCTTGAGCTTCTCACAGACTGGGACTCCTTGGTCTCCAGCGGCCCTCTACTGAGAGCTTATAAGGTCGTTAGAAAAATCTGCGTAATCTGTGTAATCTGCGGATTATTCCTCTGCGGAAGCGACCTCGATCTGCGGATTATTCCTCTGCGGTTCGGCGCGATCGGCCTAACGCACGGATTCCGCCAGCAGTTTCCGTTTCTGTGGTTCAGGGCGACTGCGCCGGTCAAGCCTGCTTCTCCGTCCAAACTTTGTCACGATCACGTAAAAGATAGGGGTCAGGAATAAGCCAAACAGGGTAACCCCGATCATACCCGAAAACGTTGCGATACCCATGGCGTGCCGCATCTCAGCGCCGGCACCATGCGATGCAACCAGCGGCCAGACACCGGCAATAAACGCGGTTGAAGTCATGAGGATCGGCCGAAGACGCAGCTGACAAGCTGATAGAGCCGCCTTCTCCGGTGTAAGTTTTTCCTCTTGGGCTTTTGCCTTGGCAAACTCGACGATGAGGATGGCATTCTTGCAGGCTAGACCAATCAGCACGATCAGACCGATCTGAGTGAAGATATTGTTGTCTCCGCCGTCAATCCGCACGCCGAGCAAAGCGAACAATAAGCAGAGGGGAACAATCAGCACGATGGCTAACGGTAAACGCAGGCTTTCGTACTGAGCTGCCAGCACAAGGAAGACCAGCAAGACGCAAAGCGGGAAGATGTAGATCGCAGTATTCCCGGCGATGACTTTTTGGAACGTGAGATCTGTCCATTCAAATGACATGCCTTTCGGCAACGCATCGGAAACAACGCGAGCCATCGCAGCTTCGGCCTGTCCGCTACTGAACCCTCTACCCGGAGCACCGTTGATCGGGGCAGTGAGGTAACTATTGTAGTGTTCGGCCCGATCTGGACCGTAGCTTTCTTTGACTTTCACTATTGAGCCGACCGGAACAATCAGCCCGCTCTTGTTCCTGACTTTCAGAGCCACGATATCGGAGGGTTTTTTTCTAAATTTTTCATCGGCCTGAGCGATAACTTGGTAGGTGCGTCCGAACCGATTGAAATCATTGATGTAAAGCGATCCGAGATTGACCTGCAAGGCGTTCGCCACATCGGTCTTGGTCAGACCAACCGTAGCAGCCTTTTCCACATCGATATCCGCCTTCAGCTGCGGCACATTGATGGTGAAGCCGGTAAAGAGATTTCCAAGCTCCGGCGTCGCCGAAGCTCGCTTGAGCACTTCTTGGGTGGCGTTATAGAGAGTTTCGTAGCCAAGACCGGCTCGATCTTCCAATTGTATCCGAAACCCGCCGATCGTCCCAAGACCTTGGACTGGCGGAGGAGGGAAGATGGCGATAAAGGCACTTTGGATGGACCCGAATTTTTGCTGGAGATCGTTCGCTACGGCAAATCCACTAAGCTGGGGGGTCGTGCGTTCTTCAAAGGGCTTCAGCGTCACAAACACGATGCCCGAATTGGTACTATTTGTGAACCCATTAATGGATAATCCCGGAAAAGCGACAGCGCTTTCCACTGCCGGGTGGTGTAGGGCGATCTCGCTCATTTGCCGTATCACGGTATCGGTACGATCGAGCGAGGCGGCTTCGGGCAGCTGAGCAAAAGCGACCAGATACTGTTTGTCTTGAATTGGGATGAATCCGGTTGGGGTAGTTTGAAACATCTGGAACGTTAGCGCCACTAACGCTGCGTAAATGACGAGAGCAAAGATCGCTCGCCGCAGCAGCCCCTTTACGACATTTGAGTACAATGTCGCGGACCAACGGAAGATTCGATTGAACAGCCGAAAGAACCAGCCAAACAGAAAATGCAGGACCCGGGTGACCCTATCTTCTGGCGCGTGAGCCGGGCGCAGCAAGATCGCGCACAGGGCGGGGCTGAGCGTTAGCGAGTTGAAAGCGCTGATCACCGTCGAGATCGCAATGGTGAGGGCGAACTGTCGATAGAATTGGCCGGTCAGCCCGCTGATGAATGCAGTCGGGACGAATACGGCGCAAAGGACCAGAGCAGTCGCGATGATCGGTCCGGTGACTTCTTTCATTGCCTGGTTTGTCGCGTCGCGAGGCGATAGTCCGAGATGAATATTTCTCTCGACATTTTCGACCACGACAATGGCGTCATCCACGACGATCCCGATGGCCAAGACCAGGCCAAACAAGGATAGCGCGTTGATCGAAAATCCAAGCGCTAACATTACGGCAAATGTGCCAATCAATGAGACCGGGACAGCGGCCAATGGAATGATCGAGGCACGCCAAGTTTGGAGAAAGACGAGCACAACGATCACCACCAGGATCAGAGCCTCAATGAGCGTATGCACAACCGCCTCGATTGAGTGCCGAACGAAGACTGTAGGATCATAGACGACGCTATAATCAAGGCCTTCCGGGAAATCGCGCTTCAACTCGGCCATCGCCTTTCGCACATTATCAGAGAGCTCGATAGCGTTTGAGCCTGGCAGCTGAAAAATCGGAAGAGCTACCGCTGCTTTGTTATCGAGAAGACTGCGAAGCGAGTAATCTGAGGCGCCTAGCTCGATCCGGGCAACATCACGCAAGAGAATGGTCTCACCATGAGACCCGGTCTTCACAATGATCCCAGAAAATTCTTGCTCGTCGATCAGGCGCCCATTCGTGTTGACCGTCAAGGCGAGGTCTGATCCCGATTTTTGTGGTTCTTGGCCGATGCTGCCGGCCGCTACCTGCGCGTTTTGCTCGGAGATCGCGGTAATGACATCGGCCGCCGTCAGTCCTCGGGCCTCCAGCTTTTCCGGATCAAGCCACACTCGCATGGCGTAATCCCCAGAGCCGAATATCTGCACCTGACCTACGCCAGGGAGTCGAGCGAGCACATCCTTCACCTGAAGCGTCGCGTAGTTGCGAACATAAATGTCATCGTATATCCCGGTCGGGCTGAAAAGGTGCACAACCATCGTCAGATCAGGCGAACTCTTGAGCGTGGTCACTCCCAGACGCTGAACTTCCACCGGGAGCTTGGGTAAGGCTTGAGAAACGCGATTCTGGACCTGCACCTGCGCCTTATCGAGGTCAGTGCCGAGCTTAAACGTGATCGTCAGCGTCATGACTCCGTCGGTGGTAGCCTGAGAAGACATGTAAAGGCTGTTTTCAACACCCGTAATGACCTGTTCGAGCGGCGAAGAAACCGTTTCCGCGATCGTTTTTGGGTTAGCTCCGGGGTAGGTTGCCCGCACTACCACAGTCGGAGGCACCACTTCAGGATATTCACTGATCGGCAAAAATTTCAGTGCAATTAACCCGATCAGCAAAATTACCAGCGAAAGGACGCAGGCAAAGACCGGACGTCCGATGAAAAATCGAGAAATGTTCATGATCGGCCCTTTTACGATTCCTTCTGCTTCTGAAGTATGGAGGCACTCCGATTGGTTGCCTGAGGCGAAACCTTCATCCCAGGCCGAACTCGGGCTTGTCCATCCACAATGATCTGATCGGTCGGGCTGATGCCTTCGGTCACGATTCTCTTTCCATCAACTAGCGGACCCAGTGTGACCTTCCGATATTGAGTGACATCATCTTTGTCGACGATCAGAACATATTTCTGGCCTTGATCCGTGCCGATCGCCGTCTCGGATACCAATAACGCTTGATGTTGCGCGGTGGCTGGTATTCGAACCCGAGCGAAAAGCCCCGGCGTCAATCGCCCATCCGCATTTGGAAAAACAGCGCGAACAGTAATGCTGGCAGTGTCCGCGCTAACCCGATTGTCAAAGGATTCGATATAGCCGCTGCGAGGAAACCCCTCTTCATCCGTCAATTCCATCTGAATAGGAAGATTTCCCTTTTGATCTAACGGTAGCTGCCCCGCCGCCTTGAGACGCAACAGGCGGAGATACGCGGCTTCGTCAAGTGTGGCATACGTATAGACCGGATCAACGCTGACCACGGTTGTGAGCAGCGTGTTGTATCCAGGAACGCCGCTAACGTAGTTACCTTCGGTCAAAAAAGCTCGACTGATTCTACCGGAAATCGGAGACCGGACTTCGCTTTGCTCATAATCCAGTTGAGCAGAATCTCTGGCGGCTTCCGCAGACTTTAGTACAGCTCCGGCTTGGGCTAGTTCGGACCGGCGGGCGTCTGCTTCTTCCTGGGAGATAGTATGGGTTTTCAGCAACTCATCCGCCCGCCGGCTGATCCGTTGAGCATTTTCCAGTGAGGCGGCAGATCGAGCAACCTCAGCCGTTGTCCGATCGAGGTCAGCCTTGTACCAGCGACGATCGATAACGAAGAGCACGTCACCCTGATGAACAATCTGGCCTGCCAGAAAATGTATCTCAGTGATGTGCCCGGAGACGCGAGGGCGTACTTCGACCGATTCAACCGCATCGACTCTGGCGGTGGCCGTCTCCCAATCAATGATCTGACCTTGTTCGCCAGATGAGACGGTGACGGTCGGCGGAGGAGGAGCGGCGCTATGAGTTGCCGACTGAGTGAATTTACAAGCGGTTGCGAAAACAATCCAAACGAGAGTCAGCACCAAGCAACCGGCTCGGATTCCCTCCCTTGTTCTCATTAGTACGAGCGATTTTTGTCTCTCCATATGAAAGTTTCGATTAGCGAGTGATGGTGAACTGGCGTGTTGACAACGTTATGTCAGGAGATATAGGGCTCTTCGGATCGCCTACTGGTTTGGGTCGGCTCAAGGAAGCGCCGAACGAGCGAGCGAACAAAGGGGGCCAGGACGTGTTGCATTGTTCGCATATACGCGAACATTGGAAATCTGGCAACTATTGGTTATATTTCTTTTATGCGCGTGCCGCTACACCCGGCCAAAAACCAGATCTCTTTGCCCAACGTCCTCTTCGCTTTAAGTGATCCGACCCGTCTCCGAATCGTCAAGGCAATCGCCGAACACGATAAGATAAACTGTTGCGATATCGAGATTGATCTTAGCAAATCGACCGCCTCACGCCACTTTCGGGTTCTGCGCGAGGCAGGCATTATTCGAATGGAGCCGCGCGGAGTGGTATCCATCAATTCATTGCGACGCCAGGAATTGGAGGAACTTTTCCCAGGTCTTTTGGATTCCGTACTCCAAGCAATGGAACCAGCTCGCCCGCGAGCACGGCTGGCATCTAAAACAGCCTGATCCTTGGCTTAGAATCTCACGCAAAGACGCAAAGGTTGGGAAGCCGAAAACGAGATGCATTGCGTTTTTAACCAGAGCCGTCTGGCGAAGCGCATGACAGCTGACAAATAGACATCCGCCGAGAGGAGTCATCCCGGCTTGTCCGCAGTAGCCCGGAGACCGCCTTCGCTCTTCGAACTACGGCGCGGAGGAGGAAGGGACTCAATGAAAGTAGCCCAGTACGAAGTGCTGGGAAATAATGCAAAAAGACAGGTCCGTCCCGGCAGGGACGATAGAATTTTTTTGGCTTCTAGTCCTCTCGTATGCGGCTTCATCAGCGTAAGCAACCCTCGATCGTCCCATCCGGGACGGGTCGTTTTTTTAACGCCACCCAGCACTTCGTACTGGGCTACTTTCATTGGATCCCTCCCTCCTTCGCGCCGTAGTTCGAAGAGCGAAGGCGGTCTCCTGGCTACGGCGGACAAGCCGGGACGACTCCTCTGCGCATGCTTCTAATCCCTACGTTGACGTGCATGCGGGTCCACCATAAGGCCCATGTCTGGTTTTCTGCCCGGGGTTTTAACCCCGGGAAACGAGTTACAAATGTTACGCCCTGAAAGCGGCGCTAGAATAGAGGGCCGATGTGATCGCTTCGAGCCCTCGTGCTAGCCAGCATCAATCGCTATCACTAATGACTTACGATCCTCTTCGGTTTCGTTACTGAACCGGATCTTGCTCGATTGGAGTTTGGTTTCCCAACTCGGATTAGCTGCGCTGACGACTAGGTAAGCGGCGGAAGGGGTCGGCGACAGATGCGGTTCGTTTCCAGCCAAGATCGTTCGCTTCACATCACGGTAGAGAATTTCGGTCGCAAGATCTTGAAGACTGGCGGCATCGATGGCGTTCACTGAAGCAAGCAGCGAGCTCTTGATCAGGTCGCGCGCGAAGATCCCGTTCTTCTGATCATCGACGAAAGACCGAGCGATCACTAAGCGAACTCCGGTGATTATTTGTTTCGCATCAGTCTTGACGTAGACCGTTACTAGTTGACGAAAAGCGGATCCTGTTGGTTTGAAAGAGGCGATTTGGCCGTCGACTGACGATTGGGCGTCTCCGACTGGCTCGAGATTGAAGAATTGAAAATAGTCGGAATGAGCCTGAGCAAAAGCTAGTTTGGTCCCCAGCAAACCCGAAGTATTGTCCTTGTTCGCGGCACTGGCACCTTGAACATCGCTCACAGCCAGCAGGATGGGAAAAAGCCCCACTGGAAACTTTCGCAGTAGTTTGAAAATCATGACGCTTTTCGGTTAAGACGCGAGACGCAGTCCGAATTGCGGACGACATCGGAGTTCCTCTCGATATCGTCGGCTGCTGCATTGGCACCTAGTGCGACTCCAGCACCAGCAACCCGGCGGGGCGGGTGTTTTTCACGGTGGGCATCGCCGTGCTGACGCTTTGTGAGAAGCCAAGTGATGTGCGCGCACGTCAAGAGATCTGTCCCGTGAGGGACACTGCGAAAGTAGCCCAGCACTTTAGTGCTGGGATAGCGTTAAGACGCCTCCGTCCCGACAGGGACGATCGATTCACCCTCTGCGCTCGTGACGTCGCATTAGAAACCATTACCCTCAAACGTTTCGATCGTCCCTCCCGGGACGGCACCCCCTCTATACACCTACCCAGCAATAAATTGCTGGGCTACTATCACGATGTCCCTCCCGGGACGGGGACCCTCTTGCTTCTATTCCCAGTCCCAAGGCTGCGCACATGCGTCAACCTAAGGCCGCCGTGTGATTCTCTGCCCTCAATACGTTCTCACACTGTGATGCCTTATGAGGGCATATCGCTTAATACTAAACCCGGGGTTAAACCGGGTTAAAACCCCGGGCTGGTTCCTCTTCCCCCTTCGGGGGACCGATCACCCGGTCACGCTATCGCTCTCTGGTTCAAACAGCGACATCAACGCGGGATACAGAGTCGGCGGACCCGCGATCACGCGATTTCCCTTCCATAACCCGTCATCCGAAAGGAAGTCGCTGATGGTGCCACCTGCAGCCTGGACGACCGCGAGTGCACCCAGGCAATCCCAGGAATTTATATGTGGCTCGACATACCCGATCAGGCGTCCGCACGCGACATAGCAGAGTGTCAGTGCACCTGAACCGTCACGATAAAACATCGCGCCGCGGTGAAGTAACCTGGAGAAGAGCGGAAGGAATTGGTCAGGTCGCACCCGTGGCGAATAGCCGACTCCGACAATGCCATCGGTCAAACGAGCCGCGGCGCTCACTTGGATTGTCCTTCCATTTAAAGTTGCCCCTTGCTGTTGCCCGCCAGCAAACAATTCGTCGCGAGCTGGACTGTACACAAAACCCATCTCCAATCTGCCGTTAAGGACGAAGGCCATTGACACGCACCAACCTGTCATGCCGCTAATGAAGGGTTGGGTGCCATCGATCGGATCCACTACCCAAATACCTTGACCGGAAGTGAACTGAGTGTGCCCCGTCTCTTCACCGAGAAAAGCGTCCTCTGGAAACCGAGCCTCAATCCGATTGCGAATAAGTAACTCCGTATTGAGGTCCGCCTCGCTGGCCATGTCCTGCTGGCCTTTGGTTTTTACGACCAGGGTATCCAGGCGCCGGAAATAGTTGAGAGCGAGTTCGCCGGCCTCTTGGATGAGACTGGACCCGAAATCAAAGCGTTCACGGAACAATGGAGTGCTCATAGAAAAGCTCATTGAAAGTTGAGATATTTTGGACCGAGAAAAAGGGCAAGCCGAGTTAATATTCCTTCCAGAGCCAAGCGGCGCCGCGTACCCCGCTGGAGTCACCGTGCATCGCCTTGCGAATAGGCGTTTCGAATACCGTTGAGAAGGTATATTGCGCCAGTTCCGGCGGAAGGTCGGTATAGAGCTCGTCCACGTTGGACATTCCGCCTCCTATAACGAAAATGTCCGGATCGAGCGCATTGACGACCAGCGACAAACCGCGCCCAAGCCGGTTGATGTAACGGCGCCAGACTAGCTGAGCGAGGCGATCCCCGTTGCGCATTTTTGCAATAATGCCGTCTGCCGTTAGTTCGGTCTCAGTATGCCGAGCATAATCAGCCTGGAAAGCGCGTCCGGAGATCCAGCTGGCCAGACAACCATGTTTACCGCAAAAACAAGGTGGCCCTGGGATCTCCGTAACGTCTGGGATGGGCAACGGATTGTGACCCCATTCGCCTGCGCTGTTGTTAGGTCCGTGATGTGCCTGTCCGCCGATGGCAATGCCGGCTCCCGCACTGCTGCCAAGAATGACCGCAAAAACGACGTTGTAGCCGGCACCTGCTCCGTCAACTGCCTCAGACGCGGCCAAGCAATCTGCATCGTTCTCGACTCGAATTTCGCGTTGAAGCGCGGCGCGAAGATCTTGCTCAACCGGCTGCCCAAGCAGCCAGGTAGAACTCGCTCCCTTACCTAGGCGCGATTTCGGCTCGAGTGATCCAGGTATGCCGATACCGACCGTACCACTCTGTCTCGTCTCCTGCTCGATCCGCTTGACTAGGTCAGTGATCACTCGGATGCAGCCCTGATAATCGTGCCGGGGTGTGTCTTCGCGCAGGCGGATAATTTCCTTGCCTTGATCCGTAAGGGCGATCCCCTCGATCTTCGTCCCGCCCCAGTCGATACCGATGAACATATACGCGGTTTGTTTTTATTGTGGCTCGCACCCCCGGTGCGGATCCGACTTGCCAAGCTTAAGTATTGATCTGAAACAGGAGATCCCGGTCTTGCGAAAAATCGGCCAGAAAGGGCAGGCTAGCCGCTCCCAACACGCGGGCATCGCTGCCAATCATACCTTCAACGATGTCTACTGGAGCGACTCCCTGCGTCTCCATGCGCGCGAACTTCTCGCGGGTTAGCTGAACGACAGCGGACCGTATCGATTTGGGAAAAGCCCCGTCGATTACGATCGCCTCGAAATCAATTACGGAAATGGCCGAAACGATTGCCATACTGAGACTATCCGTTGCCCGCCGGATCCAGACGTCCAAAGTGGCGCCGGCTTCCCTCCATTCGTCCGACGAGTGCCACAGGATCGCAGGATCTTTGGCCTCGTTCCTCATCATATTCTCAAGAAGGTAGATGGATGCGCAGCGAATCAGGCTTTGGGGCGAGTGGCTGTTTGAGGGATCCGGCACTAAAACCGAACCGAAAGCGCCGGCGTTCCCGGTACGTCCTGGATAGAGGCTGCCGTCCAGAACGACCCCGCCTCCAACCAGCGTAGCAATGAAGATATAGAGAAAATTTGCGTAACGTGCGCCGCTCCCAAACGCGAGTTCCGCTCCGCAGGCCGCTGTTGCGTCGTTACAGAAGTGGACGGGCCAGGGGACGAGCTTCGCGACCCCAGCTCTAATGTCGTATGTGCGCCAAGCCTCGACCACCTCGTGCGGCGCGCCGACTTCCGCCTCCCAGCCCCACATTTCAAACGGCGCCGCTATACCAACTCCACAGATTTTCCCGCGCTGCTGTTCGCTCAGATCGGCTGTGATCTCGGCAACGCCTGATCGAATAAATCGCTCCAAATCATCGGGTGCGGGATAAGCGTAGGTCGTTCGCACTATGCGACGACCTGTTCCGACGAAATCCATCAGCACAAGATCCGCGCTGCGCCGGCCAAATTTGAAGCCGATCGAGAAGGCGCCTTCTGGATTCAGCGACATGGGAATTGAGGGCTGTCCGACCTTGCCGCGCATCGGCTCCTTCCGTACCAACAAACCATCGTCCTCAAGTTGCTTCATGATCACCGAACTGGTCTGGGTCGACAGTCCGGTGCGCCGTGCAATCTCGGTTTTTGAAAGACTTCCGTGCCTGCGAATCAGGGAAAGAACCAAACTTTTATTGTATAGCTTGACGCCAGATTGGTTCGTACCGCGGCTCGCATCCGCACTTTTGGGGGAGACCAATGGAGATGAGGATGTGCGATTGCGCATACTTCGGTTCAGCACCATTGGCTGATCGTGGGCTCGGCCGTCTTCAATGACTTCGGTTGCCAGCTAGCCGGAACGGGTTGATTTCGCTGGCCGCCTGGGAATCGTAGAAAGGGAAGGGCGGCGGGTCAATAATAAATCATCCCGATTTATTTAAATTGACACCTTTATACTCTAATCGCAGAATGCATGAAACTTAGGCGCCACCTAAACTAAGGCCACGTAAGGGCTAAGAGTCGCTTAGGCCAGATCCCCAGAACCTCCAAGAACTGCCGCTTTCTGAAGATTCTTGATCCAAGCTGCTATTCTCAAGTAGGTCCACGCTTTTTCAGATTTTTACAGAATCGAAATCAACCCCCCCCAGCAAAGGTAAACTACATGCGTATTGGTACTATTCGCGCTGCAGCGCTTCGCATCGCCAAAATTAACGGCGGTGAAACTTACAATAGGAATGAACGATGGATCCCGAGGGACAGGCAAGAAGCTTCTTGCCAAACTCAAGACGGCCCGCGAGCCAGACTATCAGTTATATTTGCGGCTGTGGCTGCATCAGCCCTTGTAGTCTTAAGTGGCGGAATAACAGCCGCGAATGCCGCCGATCAGATATTGATCGGATTAGTGACTAAGACGGAGGTTAATCCGTATTTCGTCAAGCTACGGCAGGCGGCTACGGCCGAGACCGAGAAGCAAGGTGCAAAGCTGATCGCCCGATTTGGTAAGTTTGACGGTGACAATGAGGGGCAGGTAGCCGCCGTGGAGGACCTGATCAGTGCCGGCGTCAAGGGCATCTTGATCACTCCCAACAACTCCACCGGAATGCTTGGGATAATCAAGAAGGCGCGTGAAAAGGGTATTCTTGTGATCGCTCTCGATACAGCAACGGACCCAGCGGATGCCGTCGATGCCACCTTGGCCACAGACAATTTCGAAGCCGGAGTGCTACAGGGCCAGTACGCCAAAAAAGCTCTTGGGAGCAAAGCTCCGAAGCTGGCCATGCTCGACGGCACACCTGGCGGGACCGTGGATACGCAGCGGCATGATGGATTCCTGAAAGGCTTTGGGCTGAAGGAAGGTGACCCGGCAATCGTTGGTAAACAGAATACGCACGGTGCTCAGGACGAAGGGCAAACCGCGATGGAAAACCTTCTCACGGCGCACCCCGACATTAATGTAGTATACACTATCAATGAGCCGGCGGCGGAGGGAGCCTACGCGGCAATCAAGGCTCGCGGCAAAACGAAAGACATCGTTTTGACTTCGATCGACGGAGGTCGGCTCGGTGTTCAATACGTTAAGGACGGCAAGATAGCAGCGACAGTCATGCAATTCCCGAAGCTCATGGCCACTCGAGGCGTTGACTATGTGGTTGAGTACGTAAAATCGGGAAAGAAGCCGAGCGGGTTCATCAACACTGGCGCCAGTTTAATCTCTGACAAACCTTTCTCGGGTCTTCCCATAAAGGATACGAAATGGGGCTTGGAAAACTGCTGGGGACTAGTCACACCGGCAGTTGCTTTGGACAAGCTCGTTGCGCGCGCGACTGAACCCTCGGATTCGCGCCCCTAGTTTGCATCCGGTAATGGCTCGATAGAGTACGGGAAATGGGCACCGGACCCACGAGCGTGAGCAGCGTAGTGAGGCCGAACCGCACAAGGGTGGGGTTCGGCCGGATTATCACTACGCCAACGTTTGGACCGCTGATGGTTTTGGTGGTCTTCTGCGCGGTGTTCTCACTGACCACGCGCACGTTCTGGGCGCCCGGTAATCTCTCGCTCGTTGTCCAGCAGAGCGTCATCGTGGGGACGCTGGCGATCGGCCAAACGATGATCATCCTGACGGCCGGGATCGACTTGGCCAATGGCGGTATCGCCGTCCTCGGAACTATCATTGCAGGCCGATTGGTGGCCCAAGAGCAAAATCCAGCGCTATCTCTGCTCTTTGCGCTCGTTCTCTGCACCTGCTTCGGATTAACGGCCGGGTTGCTGGTCAGCAGGTTGATGTTGCCGCCGTTCATTGTGACGCTCGGATTGCTCGGGATTATCACCGCGATCACCCGCCTGGTAGCACAGGGTGGAGCTTTTCCTGTTACCGACGACTTGCTTTCGTGGACCGGGAATGCTTTCGCAGTTGGCGATACTTCGATCACGTACGGCATGATTGTCATGTTTTGCCTGTACGGCCTCGTGTGGTATTTACTCACCCAGACCGCCTGGGGCCGGCATGTCTATGCGATCGGAAACAATCGCGAAGCGGCTCGCCTCGTGGGTATCCCGGTGCAGGCCAGGTTACTTTCGGTCTATACATTCGCAGGCTTGCTGTACGGAATCGGGGCATGGTTGGCGTTGGGTCGCATTCCGAACGCCGATCCGAATGCGTTGCAAAACGCTAACCTGGACAGCATCACGGCAGTCGTTATTGGTGGAACTAGCCTGTTCGGCGGACGCGGAAGCTTATGGGGAACTCTCATCGGAACATTAATCGTGGCCGTACTTCGAAACGGTCTGACCCTCACCGGGATTGACCCGCTTTGGCAGGATCTTGTCACCGGTATATTGGTGATCAGTGCGGTTGCTCTGGATCAAGTTTCAAGAAGGAGGCAGCGATGACCAAGAAGAGTGAAGACGCGGTTTCGGTCGAGCGGAATGCCGTTGTTCTAGCGGCCCGAGGCATTGTTAAACGTTACGGGCACGTCACGGCACTGAATGGCGCGGACTTGGAACTGCGAGCAGGAGAGATCCTTGCGTTAGTGGGTGATAACGGGGCCGGAAAGAGTACGCTAATTAAAGTGCTCTGTGGTGCGGTCGTTCCGGACGCCGGAGAGGTTTTGCTGGATGGCGAGCCGGTTCATTTCCGTAGTCCGTTGGATGCTCGCAAGCGTGGGATTGAAACCGTGTACCAGGATCTCGCGGTGGCTCCCGCTCTCGACATAGCCAGCAACTTGTTCCTGGGTCGGGAGGTGCGGCGCGCCGGCCTGCTCGGTTCCTGCTTCAGGTTACTCGACAAGAGCAGGATGAGGCGCGAAGCCAAGCGAGAAATGGAAGAACTGAAGTTCAATCTTCCTTCCATCGACAGTACGGTCGAGAAGCTTTCTGGCGGACAACGTCAAGGAGTGGCCGTGGCGCGGGCCGCGATCTTTGCCCGCCGGCTGGTGATTATGGACGAGCCGACCGCTGCGCTGGGAGTTCGTGAGTCCGGACAGGTCTTGAATCTGATCCGCAGCATCCGCGACCGAGGGCTGGCAGTCATCCTCATCAGCCACGATATGCCGCATGTTTTCGAAGTGGCGGACCGCATCCAAATCATGCGCCTTGGCCGGCGGGCTGCGGTCGCGACTCCGCAGCAACATACCATGTCCGAAGTCGTGGCGATCATGACCGGCGCGGCGAGCGGAGATCAGCCGCCTGCTCCACCGAACGGTACGGGGTAACCCTCTCCGAGGACCTTCCGCAGAGGGATAATCCGCAGATTACACAGAGGAATAATCCGCAGATTTCGCAGATTACACAGATTTTCCTGAAGACCTGACGGGGCGCTGAAGGCGAAGGGAGGCTTAGTCTCTCGGTGGGAAGCTCGGGTAAATGAATACGTTCAACTGCCGGCAGCTTGCTAGGCTACGCGAACAGCCCCCGGTACAGGAATCCAATGCATTAATCTGTGTAATCTGCGGATTATTCCTCTGCGGATGCGGCCTCGCTGCGGACAGTATGGGTTGCCAGTCTTGGCGTTAGGGCTCTATGATCTGCGGCCATGGGAACATTGCGCGTTCAAAAATTAGCCGCGATTGTTGGACAGTTTTTTGCCTGGCTGGTGCTTCTTTTTCTGCATGCCTGGGCGACGCTGGCGATCTACTTCGCCAATTTTCATCAACCGCTCGCCAGAATTTTGGTTCCTCTCGCCTACGTGTTCTTGTTGGTCTTGCTGGTGATCTTCGTTCGCGGACGGTTCTTCCGCCTGGTCGCTGTTGCCGTTGTCTTCATCTTTGCCGCCTTGTGGTGGATGTGTATCCAACCGACCGGGCGTGGGGATTATCTTCCATCGGTAGCAGTGCTGGCTTATCCCGAATTCCACGGAGATCTGGTGACTATCCACAACCTGCGCAATTTCGATTATCGGACGAGAGACGATTATGATATTCGATACGAGGATCGGACGTATGATCTAAACCGGCTAAAGCACGTCGATTTTCTGATCAATTATTGGGATGGAAACCGGGATACAGCGCACACAGCATTGAGCTTTGGATTCGACGACGGTCAATACGTAGCCGTGTCGATCGAAATTCGTGGCCAGAAAGGGGATACCTACGAATTTCTGCGGGGATTGTTCAAACAGTTTGAACTCTTCTACGTCATCGGTGATGAACGCGATTTGATCCGGGTCCGAACCAACTACCAGAACGAAGAGGTTCATCTTTACCGGACGAACCGTACCCCCCAGAACGCGCGAAAATTGTTTGTGGATTTTTTGCAAGGCGCAGAGACGCTTCGGGCCCATCCACGCTTTTACAACACGCTCTTCTGTAACTGCACCACGACGCTGATTGAGCACGTCAATCATGTGTTACCCACCAAGGTCCCGTTTTGGCAGCGGCGGATGATGAACGGTTACACCGATCACGCTGCATTTCAGAATGGTTGGCTAGCCGGCAACGGAGGTTTTGACGAACTCCGATTAAAATCAAACATTAATGAGCGAGCGCAAAAGGCCGATCATGACCCCGATTTTTCGCGAAAGATCAGAACTCACTTCGACCAGGGGTAGTTAGCAATGCGCGCTTGCACGATCAGTATTCCCGTTGATTCGGGAGCGGTTCGCGAGTTAGCGGCTCTGGTCGTCGAACCCAACTCGGATCAGGTCGTTGCTCCCGTTCTGTTATTTCTCCACGGAAAGGGTGAAGCCGGTTCGTCACCTGGCGCGCTCCCGTTAGTCTGTGTTCACGAGACGCCTCCATTTCAAGCGATGCTTGGTCGCCTTCCTGGAACCCTGGTTATCGCGCCCCAAGCACCGCCTGATCCGTCCTTTGACAAGTGGAACTGGCGTGACTACGTGGAGGGACTCGCTGGATTCTTAATAGATCGATATGCCAAGCGGCGGATAGTGGCGACCGGTTTTAGCCGGGGAGGGCTTGGCATACTCCAATTGGTATCGGCCTATCCAGATCTGGTGCAGGCGTGGGGTGTCGTTGATCCACAGCCGGCGCGGGATCAGCAGGAGACCGACAGCATTTTTCGAAGTCCAGCACTTGGGCGGGGTTGGCTTCGTTACGGTCTCTATCGCAAACGAGACGCTGCCTGGGAAACCTTCAGCTCTCTACTGTTTGACCACCTTCCGATCGAGAACCAGGATACGGCCGAACTCGCGCACGACCAAATGGCCTTGCAGGCGTATCGGGGCGCCTCGTTGAGTGTGGATGCTGGTAAAAAGAATCTCTACGACTCCCTGGGGTTGAAGTTTGACCCGGCGCCTGCTCTTTAACTCGTTTTTTGCCCCGGAGGGGCGCTAGGGAGGGATCGCGTCCTCGCGATCCGCGGCGCACGAGGACGTGCGCCCTCCCCGTCTTCATTGCCTTCCTGAAGGACGACTTCGGCGTACGCGAAAACCACTTCCCAAATCTCGGCGAGAGGTGTCACTCAGTCGGCGGCGCGTTCGACGGCAACCATGCAAACGTCGTCCTCGAAATGTTGTTGGGAGGAATAACGGCAAACTTCATCCACAACGGCAGAGAATAGCTGTTTGACCGGAAGGCCTGCTAAGCGACGAAGGCTGGAAACGAGAGCGTTCCGACCAAATTGGTTTCCTTCTGGAGAATCGACTTCGTACAGCCCGTCAGTGAAAAGTATCAGGCAGTCACTGGCCTCGAAAGGACAAGTGAACGTCGTGTATGAGATATCGTCAAAAACTCCTAAGGCCGGCCCCGATTTCGTTTTGTCATCGGTGATTAGCTCAGCGGCGTTTGGCTGACGCCGCAGCCGCACCGGAACCGGATGCGCAGCGTTCGCAAACTGGACGTCTTTGCTCGCCGCGTCGACAATCAGGTAGAAGGCCGTCGCGACGAAAGGTTCATCCACACGCTCCAGAATCACCCTCAGGCGTAGATTCAGCGCGCTGAGAAAACGCCCGGCATTAAACATGACTGGCCGAAGCTCTTCCAGCAAAGCCCGAATGATGGCAGTGACCAGCGCTGCCCGCAATCCGTGTCCCATGACGTCACAGATAAAGACGCCGAGGCGGTTTTGGGAAAGAGGGAAAAAATCAAAAAAGTCGCCACCCACCGCCGCCGCGGGCCGGTAGTAGTGCGCGAAACTGAACGGGGGATGGCCGGAAACATCGTGTCCCGTAAGGGTAGGGTACTCGCGCGGCAAGAGGGCGAGTTGAACCTCGCGCGCCATGCGGAGATCGGCCTCGAACTGAGCGTTTCTGGCCTCAAGTTCGGCGGTCGTGATCCGCAGCCGGCGGCTCTCCTCCTCTAGGGCCTCCTCCATTCGCTTGATAGCCGTAAAGTCTTTGTTGATGCCACAGATGCCGATGATTTCTCCCCGCGAGTTCCTTAAGGGCAGCTTACTTGTGTAGTCCCAGGTGACTCGGCCGCTGGGATAAACGAGTTTTTCGACTTTGCCGACCAGTGGCTTCCCGGTCTCGAGGATCTGCTTTTCGTCTGAGGCTGCCTCCTGCGCGGTTTGCTCCGACCAGAAGTCAAAGTCACTCTTGCCGATGAGGTCAGCGGGGCTCGCGACGCCCATGAAGTTCGCCACCGCTCGGCTCGCGCAGATGAACCGGCCCGCGGTGTCTTTAAAATAAATTTGATCCGTGGCATTCTCGAGCAGGAACGCGAAAAGGTCCTGGCTGAGAGAAGGGTCATCCGGACGGAGGGGGGATAATTCTTTCACGGGCCGGAATGAATCTAGCCCGCCGGCTCGGAGTGGTCTACGTCGAATCGTACCTTGACCCGCTGCGACCAGCCTCTGACGATATCCTAAAGTGTATGGGCTCGTCACCTGATCTACCAAGCGACAGGGAACGAACGTTCACCATCACTTTGGCCTTTCATGACGATCTCGTTTTGTTTCTGAAGCGGGAGGAACGCAATGGCCGGATCAGACGGGTATTGACTCATAAAGCGTCGGTTAAGGATGTGATCGAATCGTGTGGTGTACCCCATCCCGAGGTAGACCTCATCATTGTAAATGGGAAGCCGGTCGATTTTTCTTCTCATTTGAACACGGATGCCGCGCTTGAGATTTACCCGGCCCCGGCACCGAGCGGGCTGTTTCCGGACCTTCGTCTGCAGGCTCGTAATGTGTTGAGCTTTGTCGCCGATGGTCACTTAGGAAAGCTTACGCGAGACCTCCGCCTGCTTGGGATCGACGTCAGTTACCGGAACAATGCCCTGGATAGCGAGTTGCTATGTACCATGACCCGAGAACGCCGGGCGTTACTGACGCGTGATCGCCGGCTCCTGATGCATCGAGTGGTGCAAACGGGGTATTATCCGCGCTCGCAACATTCGATTGAACAGACGGCGGAAGTAATCAAACGATTCAATTTGGCCGAAAAACTCGCTCCTTTTCAGCGTTGCCTTCACTGCAACGAACTGTTGACTACGGTCTCAAAGGAAACGGTGCTGGAGAAATTGGAACCCCTAACTCGGCTTTACTATCACGATTTTCGATGCTGCCCAAAATGTGGACAAATCTACTGGCGCGGCTCTCATTTTAATCATCTAACAAGTCGGGTAAACGCTCTCATTGAGTCCATTGTTTAGCTACCTGTTCAATCTTGTTAACGGTAGTCTCAGCAGTCTGTTCACCTTGCAAAAACTTTTCAATATTGCGGGATACCTCTATCGAAAACTCGTTGTAGTTATCCCCCAGGAACAGTGGACGGTCGCGCGACTGCATTCTCCAAGATCGGTAGCAATTTCACCAGCAAAGGTACTTTGCTGGTGAGGTCTTCGTCACGGTACAAAGCGGGGAGTGTCGGCAAAGTGCCAAGTTCGATGGCTCCTTGTTTTTGAGCGGTTGCCGACGTCATGCTACGAATCAGATCGGCAGCTACCTCCGGGTGTTTTGAGTATTTGGAAAGCATCAGACTCCAACCCCCAAGACCACCGGAATGTTGTCCGTGAGCACCTCCCGCCGGCAAAACAGCGATCGCAAACTTTCCGGCAATAGGAACAGGTGGGCCTATTGGCGAGCAGATAGACGTACGGCCAATTTCGCATAAGGGCAGCGCCTCCACTCTCAAAGATTTGCCTGCAATCCTCTTCCGAATAGGTGGTTTCGCCCCGGGGCGAAATTGTGCCCATCCAGCTCTTGGCCATGTTGAGGGCTTCAATACTTTTGGAGTTGTCGATCGATACGGTTCCATTGGGTTCAACTATCGATCCACCTCCGTAGCTATAAATCCATTCCAGTGCGTTCGTGGTAAGTCCTTCCTTCCTCCCTTGCCACAAGTACCCAAAGAAGTTCGCATTGCCGGAAGCGCGTTCCCCTTCCTGGATAGTCCGGGCCATCGCCATCAATTCCTCCCATGTTTCGGGCGGACCCTTAAATCCATATTTCTGTAGCAGGTCCGTTCGGTAGTAGAGGATACCGACGTCCGTATCCGCTGGCATTGAAACAAGGTGGCCATTCACCGTGTTGTTCTCGATGATACGTGAAAAATGCTGGTTGATCTCCGCTGGACTAAAGTAACGTCCCAAAGTCGATCGCATGCGGCTACGGCCGCCCGTTGCCAAGTGACATCGATAAGGTAGATATCGATATCGGAAGTCCGAGCTGCCCAATCCTGCTCGTAAGTGGCGTATTGGTCCGTCGTTGAAATCGGTGTAGGGAGATAGTGAACCCGATTACCGGTGCTCTTGCACCAATCATTGATCATGTTCGGACCGTGCTCGGCAATTCCTCCGTGGATTCGAACCCCAGCCAATCCGATGTCGACGCCTTGACCGAAGCAACACCCGTTTGTTGTTAGTAATGCGATAATCCAGAACAGTCGCTTACGCATGCAGTCGTCGTTAGTCGTTCATTCTGGGACGAATGGCAATTTATTCGCGCCACCGAAAGCTTCCGGAGATTGCCTTGGTTCCTTTTTCTGGCCATAAGGAGAAATGCTATCCCTCCGGCTCACCGAGTTGCGCGAGGCCGCGAGGAAACAAAAAACGGACGCCCGAAAAAAAACGAGTCGGACGGGACGTCAGATCCGGCTGGCATGGCTCCTAATCATTCCCGCCTTCCTCGTCTTACTGCTCGTCGTCGGATATCCACTGACTCAGGCCTTTATTCTTACATTTCAAAGAGCGAAGCTCGACGGTTCGATTCCGCCGAGCTTCGTCGGAATCGACAACTACCTTCGCTTACTCAGAGATCCGGAGTTCCTAGGATCGATTTGGAATTCTCTGCGATTTACCTTTGTCGCGGTCCCGATTGAAGGCGGCTTAGGCATGTTGTTTGCCTTAGCAGCGAATTCGCCGTTCAAAGGAAGACGGATCTTGCGGTTTGCCATCCTCGCACCATGGGCAGTGCCCTCGGTTGCTACGTCGGAGATTTGGCGGTGGATGTTTCAGGATGTTTATGGGCTCATCAATTGGCTGTTAATCAGCTTCGGAAATCTATTTCACCTCCAAATCTTCTCTGCAAAAATCCCTTGGCTCGCGCTTCCCAAAACGGCGATGTGGGCCATCGTGGCGGTAGATGTTTGGCGATCCTCGCCTTACATCGCGATTATTCTACTGGCCGGGCTTCAGCTGATTCCCAAGAGAACTGTACGAGGCTGCTACCATTGATGGTGCCACGGCCTGGAAGCGATTTTGGAACATTACGCTGCCGATTCTGAGCCCAACCCTGCTCGTTGCCCTAATCCTCCGAACTGTGGACGCCTTTCGTATCTTCGATCTCGCTGCCGTCATGACCGGTGGTGATGCCGGAACGGCGACAGATGGCATTCTACAACAAGCAGGTGCTGATCGATTTCAACAACGCAGGCCTTGGATCGACTATTTCGATCGCTATTCTTCTGATGAGTCTGTCGTTTGTCTTCCTTTATAGCCGCTTCCTGAAAAATAGTTTCGAATGAATCGGTCACTCTTATCGAGAGTCTTTCTCTATGTGGGTTCCGCGGCAATTGTCGTCTACGCGCTATGTCCATTTGCCTGGGCCGCATTTTCGTCGGTGAGATCTCAAGGCCTTTTTCTGCCGGGACTGCAATCGTTTTGCAGCCCGTTCACCTTGGAGAATTACATCACCGTTCTTAGAGATCCGAGGATGGCCTCCAGCTGCCTTAACTCAATTATTGTCGCTGCCGGAACGGTAAGCCTTTCATTGCTGCTTGGCAGCTTATGCGCGTACGCGCTCAGTCGTTTACCGTTTCGATTCAAGCGGCCGGTGCTTTATCTCACTGTAGCAATGATGATATTTCCGCAAGTGAGCCTCCTCTCGGGCCTTTTTCTCCTCATGCGAATCACGCACCTGTATAACACCCGCACGGGGCTTATCCTCACGTACTTGGTATACGCTTTACCGCTTACGATCCTTTTGCTGAGAGGCTATTTTCGGAGTCTTCCCGCGGAACTTGAAGAGGCTGCCTACATTGATGGCGCGAACCCACTGATTGTCCTTTGGAAAATCTTACTTCCGTTAGCTGCTCCAGGTCTTTTTACGACCGCGATGCTCATCTTTATCAGTGCGTGGAACGAATTCCTGTTCGCGTTGACTTTTACGGCAAGTGATCAAGCTCGCACGTTGCCAGTGACGATTTCTGCCTTTACCGGTGTTTCGTATCATGAAACCCCGTGGAGTCCGATTCTGGCGGCTTCGTTGCTTGTCAGCTTCCCGCTCTTGCTCTTCGTAGCCATATTTCAGTCCCGGATCATGGCGGGGATATCCGCAGGGGCCATTCGAGAGTAGGTATGCGATAGAAAGCCTGATACCGTTTCGAAATGGGTTCGCTCTCCTTTCAAAGATACCGCCCAAGCTTCGAGGCATGCCGAGCGATGGCCATGGCGTCTCTTCGATAAAACGCAGCGTGTTCCTCGGCGAAATCGGCTCCGATGAATCCCTATATTCTCGGGAGAACCCATCCAGGCAATCTGGTGCTCCAACCGCTGGAGCACGGCATCAAGCAGACCGATTCTCTCCTCGAGCCCATAGCAGTCACAGAACCGGCGAATCCGTCGGGCAACACTATCCACCTGAGGTGTCACTCACTCCGACGATGTTCGATAGCTCGCAGAGTGGCGCAAAACGATAAACTGCGAAAGCCACATCCCAGATCCGCGGTCCGGGAGCAGCCGTTTCGAAATCAATAAAACCGACTGCCTTCCGCTTAACATAGATCGTGTTATATGGACCAATATCGCCATGACAGATCACTCTCCGGAGAGCCGGGAATCTTTGCTGACCAGGCTGGCATCATTCGGCTCGCGGAAACTGACGGTTGCATCGTGATAAGCACGTAACAGCCGTGCTACTCTGTACAGGTTATCTTCCGAGTAAACGAAGGCTCTCCACGGATAGTGCTCGGCCGATCCCGGAAGATAACTCAGAATCTCCCGTCCCTGTTCATCAAAGCCGAGAGCTAGCAGGCGCGCCCTCAAATCCGTGAGCCTTAAGATGGCGAAGTAACGCCTGAACCGTGCGACTCGACGGTCGGGCTTGGCGCCGAATGGTGTCACCAATCCTTACGACGCCGTTCCACCCACCGAGCTCTTCTTTGTGTTCAGACATATCTCCATCTCGAAAGATGCTGTTGGTCGCGCCTCCGAACTAACTAACAATCGCGGATTGGTCAATCCAACAGCACGCGATCAGCGGAGTTTGGCAGAGATTGCTTGCGCGAATCCCCTCAATTTGTCCTAATTGGTAGAACGGGTTAGTAATGAAATTACTTCACCAGGACGGTATGATCTCTGGGTTCTGGGCCGTCGAAATGGATCGGCTGGTTCCGGACATCATGGATTGCAGCGATGTTCGGCATCCACAGCGGGGCAGAGTGGGGCCCCATCTCCACCGGCATTGGGAGCTTTACTATCAGGTTGCTGGAATCGGTCACCATTATTCGATGGGCGGCGGTAAGTTTATTTTAAAGCCTGGTTCTATTTATTTTGTTGGTCCTCATGTCAATCATTGGCACGAACATACTTCCAGCGAACCAGCTCACGTCCTTACCGTCGGGTTCGATCTCGCGGCCGTAGCCGCTCGCCATCCGGAATGGGATGTCTTTGGACATTTTTCGCCAATCTTCTCGGTCGATGAATGCTCACCAACTCGAACGTAGTTTCACCCGGGTGCTCGAAGAGGCAACCATCGCCTTGAACCACCAAAGTGCCGCGCTTCGACTCGCGTTGGACATGCTTGTTCTGGACGTGATGCGCACGGTTTCTCGAACCCGATTGATGCTCGCTCCAGCGTCGCCACGGCATCCCGCGGTGCTCCGGGCCGTTCATTTGCTGGAAACCCGGTTCCGGGAACCGTGGACCCTCAACGAAATAGCCGCACACGCGGGAATTTCTCGGGCGCATTTGGCAAAGTTGTTTCAACAAGATACTGGGATTCCGCTGCATAGATTTCTCAACCGAGTGCGGATTTCCCGTGCTGAACAGATACTTCGTAACTCCGAACTGTCGTGTGAGTCCATTGCTGCTGGAATGTGGCTTTGCGCATCGATTCAGCATTTTTCGCGGGCCTTCAAACTTCACACCGGGATGACCCCAATTAAGTTCCGGCAGAAGCATCGGATTTAGGGGAGGCAAAAGGCCATCCGCGAGTTAACTCGTTTGATCCTGCTTAGGCCGCTTCGCCCGGCCGTATTATGAGCGTTGCGACGGCCGAGACGGTCTCATCGATCTACCGCATTTTTTTGAGCACTCTCGTCCGATAATTTTATCCATTCGTCCGATCGACCTCCTTTCGTCTCGAATTATCTGCGGGGCTGAACTAAAAGCTGCACCCATCGATCGCGCAGCCCTTCCGCGTCGATCCCCTTAACCCCCTGAACTGAATGGAAATGCAAAAACTCAATTGTAATCCCCCGAGAACCTATTTTCGGTATGGTTTGGTAACACTGTTATCGTTACTAACCATACCGAGTGTGTTTGCGCAGCAGAGCGCAGACTCAAGCGATGTCGCTGCATCTGAAAGCGCACCAGCATGGATAAGCATGCAGAAACAATACGAAGACCGCATCACGGCTATGGAATCCAAGATGCAGTCGCTCGAATCCAAAGCGGATTCTGGATCGATTCTGAACACCCACGTTCTGACCGATGCGGACGGCAAACAGTACGAAGGCAAAGGCCCTGTCCTGGACGAATCGTTCCTCAAGTCGCTGACCCGAAATTTCAGCTTTACGGCTTACGTCCGTGCCGGTGTCCAAGTTAACGGCAACGGCGGTGGCGGTAATTTCCAGTTTAACCTGCCAGATGCCGATGGTGGTGATCCCCGTCTCGGTAACGAACCCGATGTCTACATGGAGTTGACCTGGAAACAGGCTCACATGTTGGGTGACAACCCCGACGCGATGGATGTCTCCATGCAGTTCACGCCGGCTATCGTCTACAGGACGACCCGCAACTCGTTCACCGTGGCACCGAATACCGGAGTACAGGAGCAAGGCAACGATTTCCGGTTCGTCTTGCGTGAAGCTTTCCTGGAGATGGCGAACGTCTTTAAGGGCGCGCCCGAGATCACCTTCTGGGGTGGCGAGCGCTTCTACGACCGTTTCAACGTGGATGCGAACGATTACTTCTACCTGGATGACTCCGGGTACGGAGCCGGTGTGAAAAACATCGATGTAGGTATCGGCAAGTTCTCGATTGCTTACATTGCTAGTCAGGACAACTCCCAGCTCTCCACATCCATCGGTACGCTCTACAAGCACGGGATCGATGCTCGTCTGAAGGACATCCAACTGGGCGGCTTCGGTAAGTTGATGCTCGTTTTCCTGGCTAACTTCGAGAAGGGCACCACCTTTACGAAAGCTTACGATAGCGAAGGCAATGTGATCAACTTGAGAAACCCGACTCAGATTTGGTGATGCGTATGGCTTTGGTGGCGGCTTCGTTTATCAGTACGACTTCTGCAACAAGAGCTTCCTCCAATTGTGGGCCTTGTTCGGCCGGGGAGCGACCACCTTCGGGAATGGCGGCACCGATATAGGCGCAATTACAGGAGCTGAGACCAATTTCTTGGCGCTTCATCCGGCAGCGCCAGGACAGATAATTAACGTTGGGGACCCCACCAATAATCAGCTGCAATACCGCGCTGGTGGCCAGTTTGTCTGGAATCCGACCTCGTACTTCTCAATGTGCCTGTGGGGTTTCTGGAACCTGAATAATCAGGGATTTCAAACGATTGGAGTTGACGCCAACGGCAAGACGAAGATCGTTTCGGGAAATCGTAACTTGGTTGAGTATGGTATTCGTCCCGATCTTCTGGATCGCCGACAATATCGCGATCCAAGGTCAAGCCTGGGGTGCTTGGGAAGACAACAACCGTGGCGGGTCCGGATCGGGTTCCTTCGGCCGCGGCGGAAATATGGGTGTATTCACCATTGCTCCGACGATCAAGCCGAAGGGTGGATATTTCACCCGTCCGGAACTGCGCGTCTTCGCGACCTACGCGGTTTGGAGCGATTCTTTCAAGAATGCTGGGAACAATGCGAACAATCCCGGGCACTTCCGTGGGACCTTATATCAACGACCATACGAACGACGGCTGGTTGTTTGGTACCCAGGTTGAGTGGTATTTTTAGTCCGGAAATCGGGTTATTTCCAGACGGGCGTGCACCCCTGTTTTAACGAAAGACAGGGGTGCTTTTTGCCTGGATCCTATCATGGAAATCAGTTTGTTAGCTGATGCGCCTTCTTCTAACCGCTGAACTGGGGCAGAACCATCGCTGGTTCAAGTGGCTCGATGAAGGATCTAAGAACTACGACCTCGTGGCCATTGCCGGTGACTTGATCAATGTTTTCCGTCCGGAGCCGCTCAATGTTCAAATCCTCAAGTCCAAGGCGTTCCTTCGGTCTTTAGCGCAGAAGACGCGCGTTGTTATTTCCTCGGGTAATCACGATACGGTGGATGAAGTTGCTTCGTCTCCGCGCGGTCCAGTCCCAAAGTGGATGGCCGGACTGGATTCGATTAATACATTGCTCTCAGACGGTCGTACCTCCGTCATCCGGCAGCGGCTGATCGTTACCACTTTAAGTTATATCTCAAGTTACGATCGGAAGCGATCGTGGTTAGCTGAAGGTGCTGAACTCCGCAAGAAAACAAACCTGCCATGGCTGGTGATCCATCATCATCCCCCAGCGTTCCATGGGAGTGCTGGTCCTGAAGAATTGTCGGCCGGCAAGCTCCTCAAAGAATTCGAACCAACGCTTTGGTCAGCAGGTCGCTTTTTTGATCACGCGCACCCGCGCGGTTTCACCTGGATGCAAACGATCGATCAGTCGGTCGTTCTCAATGTGTCTCAAGCGTCGATTGCCACGGAACTGCGAGATGCGGCGTTTCCAAACCACATCGTTTTCGATCTCGGAAGCGGAAGGATACAATGGAATTCCTGGCTCGAAGTCGACGAATGAGGAAAGGGGACTACGATTGTCCTGAGCGACCAGCAGAAGCAAAGCGTACGCGGGCGAGAGTCACGTCTTAGGCCTTCGATAAGCGGTCTGGTTCTGGGTTAAGTTTTTTGGGCGCGCGACGCTTCTCCCGATTCCTTCCCGCTGCTTAAACTATGGGACGGACTTCTTCTGCCCCAGAAGCCGCGAACGAATACCATTAGATCCGCGACAGCCACCGAATCCGGGGTGCGACCGCGAAGTTAAGCTGGACGAGAACGATGAACGCGATGCTCGCGTAGGTGCTTACTATGCAGAGCGCGGCTCCGATCGCGTAAAGCGCCTGAGCTCCCAGGATGCGGCGTTGGACAGCCTTTCGGACCTCCCCCGGGGCCTCCTCCTTTACCAAATCAGCCCGGCTCGCATACACCCAGCTGAAATAGAGGACTGCTCCGAGGAGCAATATATTCCCCCAGTAGCAAAGGAGCGTTGTGCGGTAATCGATGAATTCCGCCAGTTGCCTTGTCGAAAACGGCATGACGGAAACGGCGAACAGAAACGCCATGTGAATCCAAGTGAGGTGTCGGTCGGCTCGGGCAAAAAGGTTCAGCTGCGCCTGCTGACCATTCCAAAAAATTGCCAGCGTGAGAAAGCTCATCAGGTAGGTGATGAATTGCGGAAACATCACAGAAATCGCGTGCCAAAGGTCTTGTTCGCCATGAATGGTCTCCCGCGCCGGGCCATGGAGATCCAGCACCAGGAGCGTCATCGCTACGGCAAAAATGCCGTCACTGATGGCGGCCAAACGTTCGACACTTTGACTGGCGATCTGGTTGTAGGAAGTGTGGCTCGCCGGTCCCTCAGACTCGTTCATACGCTGATCTCGAAGTTATTTTCGCCACTTTCAACCGGTGATATCCAGAATATTTGGCGAGGTCTCATCATGACGGCGCCGAACATCAAAATTTCCGGATCGATCAAGAGTCGATGATGCGGTCCGAGGCACTTCCGTTTAAACCCGTTCTCTTCAAACAGACCTAAAAAGAGGCGGCTATAATTTCGACCATCTCATCGTAGGTCGGTACTTTCGGATTGTTCGTGTAATCGGGGAGTACCATCGACTGCTTGGCCAGGGCTGGGATTTCTTCCTTTGAGATACCAAAATCTTTTAGCGAACAGCCTAGGCCCAGCCCTCCCATGAACTCGTCCACTAAGGCCGGACACGCTGCAGCCGCCTCTAGCGTATCAATATCCTCCAGGCCGGGCTCAAGCATTCCTGCCAATCGGGCGAACGTCGAAACCGCCGACTCCCAGGTGAATTCGAGGCAAGCACGATAGACAGAGGCCAAAGCCATGCCATGAGGTGTTTTCGGGGACATACCACCCACGGCCATTGCGATCCCGTGGGGCAGGGTGACACCGGCTCGGCATATTGACATACCTGCGAGAGTATCGGCCCAGGCCAGACTGCTGCGCGCGGCCAAGTTACCTCCCTCCCGAACGGCGACCGGCAAAGCGTAGATCACACGGCGAGCCGCTTCCCAAGCAAAGAGCTCAGTAGCCGCATTGCTTCGCGGATTCAGGATTGACTCGAGGGCGTGGCAAAGAACATCGAAGCCGGTGGCTGCCGTCACAATCGAGGGCACCGAGAGCGTTAGCTGCGGATCAACAATCGCCGCCCTGGGAATCAGATGGTCATTCGACAATGCGGACTTATCTCGGGAAGCGGTATCAGTGATTACCGCCACCTGGGTGGCCTGTGATCCCGACCCGGACGTCGTACCCACGGCGATGACCGGTAACGTTTTGCTGGAAGGCTCTTGTTTGAAGAACAGGTAATCCCAACTTGAACCCTCGTGCGTTGCTTCTACCGCGATAGCCTTTGCTGCGTCCAGACTGGAGCCACCGCCGATACCAAGAACCACATCAGCTTTAAATTTCTTCGCCAACTTTGCGCCAGTCGAAATTAGGTCAACCGTCGGATTCGGCATCACGCCGTCAAAATGTTCCCAATTCAGTCCCAAGTGCTCCAGGAGGTGGCCAACAATCGGGTACAGATCGCGCAGCGCACCTGCCTTTGGCCCACTGACGACAAGGCATCGGCGGCCATATCGACTCACTAACGAACCAACTTCACTAATTCGGCCATTGCCGAAAATGATCTCGCCAGCGTGTTGATATTCAAATGCTTTCAATGTCTGGACGTCATGATTGTTCCGATTTGATTGCCGCACCGCGTCGTCAGTTCCGGGATGATCCGGCCGTCCGAGAGCGCCAAAGCGTCTTACCCGTTTTCTTGATGATTTCAGAAGCGCCAAAGACGATCAGCGTTAAAATCAGTACGGCGCCCGTGACTATTTGTTGTTCCTCCGGCGTCACGCCAGCGAGACCCAACGCGTTCTGAACGAAAGCAAGTACCAGGAGCGCGATAAGAACGCCGGTCATCGTGCCGGAACCCCCAAAGATATTTACGCCTCCGAGTACAACGGCGGTTATCACCGGGAGTTCGAGTCCAACGGCGGTATCTGACCGGGCACTCGCTAGATATGCAGTCAGAACAATCGCTGCTAACGAAGCCATAGCTCCGGACGCGACAAACACGCCGAGCATAGCTCGTTTGATATTGATCCCCGAGAACCGGGCAGCCTCCTTGTTGTTGCCGATTGCGTACAAGGCCCGTCCCCAATGGGTTCTGTGCAAAAAGACCGCGAACCCTAGAAAGAAAAGGAGGAAAATGATCGAGCTCCACGGAATCGGTGTACCGTCGATCGTTCCGAATCCAATGCTTTGATACCACTCCGGGAAGCCGCTTACGCCACGTTCGTTGAGGATAATCTGCGCGACTCCTCGATATAACGCGAGCGTCCCAATAGTGACTACCAGGGAAGGGAGTGCTCCGTAGACTACGATCAATCCGTTGAGTAAACCCGCCAGCGTTCCAACGATAATGCCTAACAACATGGCCACTTCGACCGGAAGTCCCCGCTCAAGACATACCGCCATGGAGGCTGCACAGAGCCCGATGATAGATCCGACCGAGATGTCGATCTCCCCGGTGACAATGATCAGGGTCATCGGCAATGCAACGATTGCTGCGGGTGTCATGCCTGCCAGCGCGATCGAAATGTTCGAAGGCGTCAGGAAATATCGAGAAACCTGAGTGCCGCAGATGAAGGTCCCGATTAGGACGAAGAGGAGAAACATCTCCCACCGAGCGAGTGAACGGCGCAGCCAGGTTATCGTCTGACCTGTGTTCATCGAGCGAACCTCCCTGGCATTAATTGCCCGCGTCGAGACTTGCGCTCCACCTGCTCGGCTCGTCTTGCCAAATGGCTATAGAAAAGCACGGTGACGAGGATCGCCGCACCGACTACTGCCTGCAGCCAGAACCGGTTGATCCCTAAGAGCTGAACCCCGTTCTGCAGGACAGCAAAGATCACCGCGCCAATAGCCGCGCCATATACCGATCCGCTCCCGCCGAAAATGCTGACTCCTCCGACCACAACCGCCGAGATCGCTTGTAAATGGAGATCGGGCGCGATCACTGCGTCCACTGTTCCGAAACGAGCGCCCCAGAGGACGCCGACAAGGCCGCACAACAGTCCCGATAGGATGAATACCAAAGCAATATGCCGCTGCTCGCTAATACCGGCGAAGCGCGCGCTCTCCTGGTTGCTGCCGAGCGCATACAGGTTTCGCCCGGTCCGCGTGAAACGGGCGGCTAATCCGAACGCGACGGTCAGAAGGACTGCCAGCCAGACGAGCAGCGGCACGTTGGCAAGGTGAGCCCGAGCGATCTCCCCATAGCTATCTGGCAAGACTGTTGCTGAGATCTGGCGACCGCCCGCGAGGACGATCACGCCGCCGCGATACATCGCGAGCGTCCCCAGCGTGGCGACGATCGCTGGAATTCGAAAAACAGTGACCAACAAAGCGTTCACGGTTCCGAGCGCGACTCCGACCGCACATCCGAGGAGGAGTACCAAGAGAATCCCACCGTCGGGGTGATGCTGCAGCCAGTCGGCCGAAATGAATGCGCTGGTTGCGACGATGGCGCCGACCGAGAGATCGATCTGTCGTGCAATGATGACGAGGGCTTCGCCGAGAGCAACGATGCACACAAGAGTGGCTGACAGGGCGACCTGTTCGAGATTTGCTCCCTGCAGAAAGCGAGGCTCGCGTGTCGTCACTGCGGCGCAGATGAGGAGAAGAGCCAGAATGAGACCTAGCTCCCGGACACGCAGCAGTTGTCCTAGGAGCGAACGGCCGGGCGAAAGCGTCGTCTTCTCTTCAGATTTCGATGCGGCGCCCAGAGGGTCGGACGCGTCGTGGTCTCGGGCTGTGTGAGCGGCAGCGAGCAGAATCGTCTCGCGATCAAATGAAGCACGGACGGATTCGGCAGCGATGCGGCCGCCCCGAAAGACGAGGATCCGATCGGCCATCCCGATCACCTCCTGCGCATCGTCGCTGATGAGGATGACGGCGATTCCCTGGGCCGCCAAGTGGGAGACAATACGATGGATTTCCGCCTTGGCTCCGACGTCAACTCCTCGCGTTGGTTCGTCGAGGATGAGGACTCTTGGCGATGGAATTAGCCATTTCGCTAGCAGTACCTTTTGCTGGTTGCCACCGGAGAGCGTGTTCGTCAGTTGCTCGAGTCCGGTTGCGACGACTCGCATCCGGGTAGCGAAGTCCTGGGCGATCTGCGCTTCCCTCGTCCGGTCGACGAGGCCAACTCTGTCGGCGAGCTGCCGCAGAATCGGAAGTGTTTCGTTCGCGCGAATCGGAAACGGAAGCACGAGGCCTTGTTGGTGGCGGTCTTCGGGCAGGAACGAGATTCCAAGCCGCATCGCATCTCGAGCGGATCGAGGTCGAACGACACGCCCATCCAGTCGGATCTCGCCGCGGTCGGGATGGGTGATGCCAAAGAGCATCTGGGCGATTTCCGAGCGGCCGGCGCCGACGAGACCGAAGAAACCCAGGATCTCGCCGGACCGCACGTCGAAGCTAACGTCCTCCACGAAACCAGCGCCAGAGAGTCTCTGCACGCTGAGGACCGGCATTCCGATCTTAGTATCTTCCTTCGGAAAAAAGGCGCCGGGTTCGGTGCCGATCATGTGACGAACGGTTTGTTCCGGAGTGAGATCGGCGGCGGAGGACGTGATAATGCGCTTGCCTGAGCGCAGGATCGTCACTTCATCGCCCAATCCCAGGATCTCGTCGATGAAGTGGCTGATGAAAAGAATCGCCGCGCCTTGCTTCTTCAGCCGCTGAACGATCTCGAAAAGGCGGTCTACTTCACGACTTGAGATGGTCGACGTGGGTTCATCCATGACGAGCACGCGGGCATCGATGGACAGAGCTTTGGCGATCTCGATTGCCTGACGCTCGGCTATACCAAGCATCTTAACCGGCACACGAACGTCGATCTCGATGCGCAGACTCGATAGCAGCTCCTCCGCTTTGCCTGTCATCGCCGTCCAGTCGATTCGGCCCATCCGCCGCGGCTGGCGGCCGGCAAAGACGTTCTCCGCTACCGAGAGATCGGGAAAAACGGCTGGGTGTTGATGAATAACAGAGACGCCCTGCCGCCGCGCATCGGCGGCGCTAAAGATCGTGGTCTCCATCCCGTCTTTCAGGATGTGGCCGCTGTCCGGTTGATGAATCCCACCCAGGATCTTGACGAGCGTGCTCTTGCCAGCCCCGTTCTCGCCGGCAAGAGAGTGCACCCGCCCCGCGTAAAGACTCAGATCGACGTCGCTCAGAACCTCGACCGGTCCAAAGCGCTTCGAGATACCGCGAAGCTCAATGACAGGAGTCACTAAACTCCACCCCAAATTGGTATCGTTCGGGTTCCGCGCCCAAGTGACGCCTCTGGGCTCTCCTGATGGCGCTGGTTTCACATCGGTATTGGCACGAGCCCGTAACCTTCCGGTTGCGTCCGCGCGTCCTCTCCGGACGATGATTAGAAGTTGTAATCCTTGACGTTCTCTGGTGTGAACTGAAGCGGCTCGCCGGTGATGATTTGTCCTGTGGAGTCGATCTCATATTTACCCGGCCACTTTCCGTTTGTGATCGTAAAGGAATCACCAGGCTTCCCCTGAATCTTTCCCTCGGCGAAATATTTTGCCGCATAGTAGGTGACATAACCGAGTTTGATTGGATCCCAGAGGTAGAATCCCTGGATGGTGCCATCAAGCATGTATTTGCTAGTGATACTCGGGACGCAATTACCGGATACCTTGATCGTGCCTGCCTTGTGCACGGACTCGAGGGCCCGCGCGACCGCCGGAAGACCTGGGCAAGTTGGAGCAAAGATTCCCGCGAGATCAGGATACTTCGTGGTCAACGCAACCGTCGCGTCGAAGGCCTTTTGTTCGTTATCGTATCCGTAAACCTCATCTACCACTTCGATGTCTTTGTATTTCTTGAGTTCATCCCGGAACGCTTTGATCCAAGCATTCTGATTCGCAGCGGTCGGCTGGGCAGATACGATTGCGACTTTTCCCTTTGGTCCCATAGCCTTGACCAATAACTCGGCGCCGTATCTACCAATTGAATCGCTCGTCGCCTGATTGACAAAGAATGGACGGCCTTCGGGATTCGAATCCGCGTCGAAGGTGACCACCTTGGCGCCGAGTTTTTGTGCTCGCTTCATCGCGGGTACGACCGCATCGGGATCGCTCGGGGCGATCGCGATCGCGCGGATATGCCGATCTGCCAAATTGTTGATGAGTTCGACCTGCGCCTGCCCGCTCGATTGGGTTGGGCCGTAGTTGTTGGCGGTTCCTCCGATCTCCTTAGCGGCAATCCGAGCGCCTTCCAGCGTGGCGTTATAGTACGGATTCGTCGTCTCCTTGATCACCATGGCTAGCTCGAAATCGTCCGCCTTGGCCGCAGTCGGTCCAATGGTCAGTAAGGCCAACGTCGTTAATAATGTTAGTGACACTAGCAGATGCCGTTTCGCGCCCATTACAAACTTCTGGGTCTCCGCGAATGCGGAATTTAAGCCCGCCAGGCCGATCGCCGGCACTGTGAGCATCAAGTTCAGGGGGGGACTCATCTTCATATTGCTCGGTTCGCTCTTTTCTAAGATTGATGAAACATCGGAACGTTGCACTTGATCGGCCGGGCGAAGTAAGGGGGGAGGGGCTCGGTCGGAGTGCCTAGTTTGCTATACTAAGAGAGAAGGACTGCTGGCGCGAACTGCTAATTTACGCCAGAATTATCGCAAAATGCGCGCGAAGCACCGGAAACGGACCATCCTGCTGGCGTTAACATCGACCCACCACGGATTCTATCATGGCGCAGCGCGGTATGCCGCCGAGCACGATTGGCACGTCGTCGCCGATATGATCTATGACGCTACGATACCCGTCGGCTGGAAAGGCGATGGAATCCTTTCCTTTGTCGGACATTGGGAAGAATTGGCGAACTTTGTGGTCTCAGCCCACATTCCAGTCGTCGAGATTTCGTCTGTGCGAAAGGATCTGGGAATCCCGTGTGTCATGGAGGACAATGCGGCCATCGGCCGTCTCGGCGCAGAGCATTTGCTCGAAAGAAATCTCAAGAATTTCGTCTGGGCGCCATTCTGGGATGACTCAGTTAACGAGGAACGATTTCAGGGATTTGCTACGGCCGTCCGCTCGGCCGGGTTCGACTGTGTCCGGCTGCTACCCGTAAACACTCGCCGGAGCGCCCGCACGAGCAGGCGCATGAACCAGACGTTACGCCGCCGGTGGGTGATCCACACCATTCGGTCGCTGCGCTATCCGCTGGGCATCTTTTGCTACAACGACTGCGTTGCGGCAGATATTGTTGACGCCTGCATCGAATCCGAAATTCAAATTCCAGACCAAGTTGCGGTTCTGGGCGTGGACAATGACCCCGTGATTTGCGATTGCGTGCAGGTACCGCTATCGAGCGTCCGGCATGATTTGGAGGGAATGGCATATGAGGCAGCAGCGCTGCTCGATCGCCTGATGGATGGCGAGCCACCACCGGAGATACCCAAGCGAATCACGCCAAAAGGAGTGGTAACGCGAAAAAGCACCGAAGTTCTCGCCGTGGAGAACCCTGACGTGGCGTGTGCGCTCGGCTACATTCAAGAAAACTTTCCTAAGGGCAATTTGTCAGTAGACGACGTAGTCGCTCACGGCCGCGTTCCGCGCCGCTCGCTGGAGCGCGCCTTTCGCGATGAACTCCAGCGCACGATACTTCATGAGATTCTCCGGGTGCGAGTTAACCACGCGCAAAAGCTGCTGGAGACAACTCCGCATTCGGTCACCGATATTGCAATCCGCTCTGGCTTTGCCAGCCTGAACCATTTCTATCGAGTGTTTCGTGATCGGACTGGCTTGACACCACGGGCGTTCCGGCTCGCGCGGCAACTGTCAATGTAGAGATGTGCCGGGCAGCGCGTGGTCACGGAGGCTGGCTTGTCCGCCGAGGTTAGGGCTTTAAGGGAACGGAGGCTGGAAGCATCCGTCTACGCTAATGTCTACCTAATGCGCGATTCAGGACAGATCGTCGCTCGACATGGTCGGTTTCTCGCGAATCACTTCTTTCGCATCCTTGTCTTCTCTGACTCCGAGAAAGACCGGCTGGCGGAGACGATCGTCTCGAGTCCACTCCGCAAATTTCACTTGGCAGACAATAGCCGGTTCTACCCAATGGCAGCGCTTCATTTCGGAAGCTGTCATTGGCTTGCCATATGGACCGCTCCGCGTTTCGGGAAGATCGACAAAAGGGCATTGATCCCTTTCAATTTTGTTGAGCTTAGAAAAAAGAATGCGGAGAAGCTTTTCATTGAAGCCGGTGCCGACTTTGCCGGCAAACTTGAGTTTCTCGTCTTCATAAACGCCAACCAAGAGCGCGCCAAAATACTTGCGACTTCCTTCCGGATCGGTGTATCCGCCGATCACGAACTCTTGTTCCAGTTGCAGTTTGAGCTTGATCCAAGCACCGCTTCGTTTTCCTAACTCATATCTGGAGCCAACCCGCTTTCCAATCAGACCTTCGACACCAAGCTCTCTCGCGCGTTCCAGGAGGTCTGCACTAGCGTTTTCGATGGAGGCAGAATACCGGATTACACCGGGAGGCTCCTTGAGAAGCTTTTCCAGCTCTGCCTTTCGTTGTTCGACCGGAAGATTGTAGAGGTCCTTTCCATTCAGGCGTAACAGATCAAAGGCATAATAAAATATCGGCGGGCGCTTTTCACCCATCTCAAACGCTTGGAGCAATTGGAAAGATGAATGCCCGCCATCGTCTAATGCTACGATCTCTCCATCGATAATGGCATCCCGAACATCCAGCGCGGAGATCGAATCCATCACTTCGGTGAACTTTCCTCCCAAGTCTTTTTCGTTGCGGGATAAGAGGCGCGCTTCGCTGCCTCCGCGCAGAGCCAGAGCGCGAAAGCCATCGAATTTGATTTCGTAGATCCAATTGCCAGCCGGCATCGACTCGACCAGCTTTGCTTTCATTGGCTCGACAAAGGCAGGAACCGGTGCGGAACCGGTCGATTTCCTCTTCATCAATCGACTCGACTTACTGGCCGGCCTTGACTGCCAAACCCTGTCCCCCTTCGACAGTTCCTTCATACTCTTACCGGAGACGGCGGAGGTATCGTCCAGCTTTTTGGAAACCGGCTTCATATCCTCCCCGGCTTTGATCAGCAGCCACTGTTTTGGATCCCGCAGCCGAACCAAATACCATTCACCTTTGAGTTTAGTGCCATTCAGTAAGACGTGAAGTTTTCCACTCTTTAGCTCTTTAGTAGGCGTCTTGCTCAGTGGTTCGAAGGTTCCCAGATCCCATACCATCACTGTGCCTCCGCCATATTGTCCCTTCGGAATCGTTCCCTCAAAATCGATGTAGGAAACCGGATGGTCTTCTACCTCGACGGCTAGATGCTTTTCTCCCTTGGCGAATGGGATGCCTTTCGGGACGGCCCATGATTTGAGCGTTCGGCCCAGCTCAAGCCGGAAATCGTAATGCAATCGGGAGGCATCGTGCTTTTGCACCACAAAGCGATGGCCCTTGCCGCTCTTCGAGAGCTTGGCATCAGGTTCCGCCGTCTTCTCGAAATTCCGTTTTCTGGCGTATTCTTTGAGCGACATGGGTGTTTGTTAAATCGCAGAACCTGGCAGCAATATCGTTTATCCTTCCACGATCCTTTTCAGGAGATTGAACGCTGCAACCTGCTTACCCTCTTCCAGAACGGCCATCGCCTCCCGGACCCGACGCTTGAGCTCTTCCACTTCGTAACGGTTATCCGCAACTTGCTCGCTCGGCCGAGGTTTGGGGAATTCTAGCAGTTTGTCCGGCGGCGCCTTTTCGAAACGCTCCTTCTGCACTCGATCTACTTTTGCCGATGCCTTCTCTTTTTTCGTTTCCGGTTTTGGCGTCGGTTTAGGTTCTCGATCGTTCTTCGAAACAGGAATGGATTCGAGTAAGTCGTATTTGATACCTATGACGTGTTGGTCGAGGAACGCTTTAAGTGGTTTTGGAAAGATGAGAAATTGCCGAGATGTTCCCTTTTCAAAACCAATTGTCCCGTGGTCGGTTTTCGCGCTCCCGGACTCTTGGTATACAGTCATAACGCGATTCGATTTTATTGCCGCCTGTAATGTCTTGTCCTTAGCCGGGTCAATGAGCAAGAGATGAGTATCTGGTTTCCCGCACGACTCGACGATTTTTGAAAAGCGGACTGTCTTCATGAAAGCCTTGGATTCGAAAAAGAATATTCCGCAAGAATAAACCTTATTCTTGCACTTAATAGGAAAGCGCGAGAACGCGTTTTTTGAACAGAAGGAAACTGAGATAACAGCACGGCAAGGCGCAAGCAAGGTGATTGGTGAGAGGTGAGAGGGCGGAAGCGAAGGATGAAGACCTGACTAGATTCTAAACTACGGTAACTGGAGATTCCGCGGGGCCGCCCATGCGCGTCAGCGTAAGGCTTAGAAGCATGCGCAGAAGATTCGTCCCGGAGGGACTCAATGAAAGTAGCCCAGTACGAAGTGCTGGGAAATAATGCAAAAAGAGGCGTCCGTCCCGCCAGGGACGATCGAAGTGTTTTGGCTCCAGGTCCTCTCGTATGCAGCTTCACCAACGTAAGGAACCCTCGATCGTCCCGTCCGGGACGGGCCGTTTTTTTCACGCCACCCCAGCACTTCGTACTGGGCTACTTTCATTGAGTCCCTCCGGGACAGCTCCTCTCTGCACATATCCATTTGTCATCTGTCATGCGCTTCGCCAGACGGCTCTGATCAAAACTCAATGCATCTCGTCTGCTTCCCAACCTTTGCGCCTTTGCGTCTTTGCGTGAGATTTTCCTGTTAGACGTAAGACCACCCTTTCAGGCGATAGATTATCGCCAGCAGACGGGTGACGAACGCTCCCAGAATAGTAATGATCACGCCGAGCAAAATCTCTTCTGGCTGGAGCCTCTCGGCCTCCCATTGTAAAAAGAGCGATAAGGCGAGCCCCCAGATGAACGCTATCTCCGGGAAGAGTTCGCCCTGGAGGCTCGGAACCAAGTGATCGTGACGCAACAAGTCACGCATTAAACCGCCGAACGACGCGGTTATAACGGCGGAGATCGGTCCCCACAGCCAGAGCGGTTGCGCTGATGTGTCGAGAACCACAACCACGCCCACGACGAGAAACGCGGCAAGACCAAGGGCGTCAAAGGCTTGGATTAGAACCCGTCCCAAATTTCCTTTTAATTGCCAGGAGTGAACGAAACGCTTGATACCGGCCAGCGACGTGATTTTGATGAATAGCATCCCTGCTATGACCGTGCCGAATATTGTTAGCAGGATCAGCGGATCCCGAACAATCCCGAGCGGCTCGCGGCGCAACAGGAGATCCCGAACCACGCCACCGCCGACCGCGGGAAGACTCGCTAGGACCACCGCCCCGAACAGCGTAGCGCGGCCAGCGTATGCTAACACGACGCCAGACAGTGCGAACGAGACCGTGCCAAGGGCGACGAGCACCCGAAACCAATCGCTATCGAGGGTCTGGTGAATCAGGATCGGTAGGGCATAGGCATTGGCAATGCGCTGGAAATCGCCGTTTCGCTTTATTTCATCGATGGCAGCGTCGAGCCGGGTCTGCATCTCCGGGGTCTGGGATACGCGGCTAAGCATGAAGTGGATATCGGTGGAGAAGCGAAATGGATGTTCTTCTACCAAACCGCTCTTTTGCTGACGCCAGGCGGTAGTGGCGGCGACGATACGGTCAGCGATGAACCCATCGATCGTTCCGCCTAAAAGATTCTGGAGGTTCTGGAGATCGTCGTCGACCCTGACGATCAGGTCACCATTTGCCGGATCGGCAATAAATTCGTTGACCCGCGCATCGGCGTAGACGTACCCGGCGATCACACCGAGCCGGAAGCGCTCGTTTGCGAATCGGTGCAGCATCTGCTCGATGGTTTGGAACGGATAGCGGGTGCTGGCTCCTTTGCGCAGGACAACCACGTCGGTCTCGTGGCGATAGGGCTTGGAGAAGTATGCGTACCGGTTACGCTCGGTGCTGTAGGTAGCGCCTGCGGCGATATCGGCGTTGCCGGCAGCGAGCGCGGCCAGATGCTTGTCCCAAGGTATGTCATTGATGATCAGGTTAACGCCCATTACCCGCGCCACGGCCCGCTCGATCTCTACGTCGTAACCAGTTAGGACCTGAACCCCATGGCCGTACTCGAGGTACTGATACGGATCCCATGGGTACCAACCGCCTTGCAGAACCTTCCTATTGGACCTCGGTGCATGCTCAGTTAGCTGGTCAGAGGGCGATGCGGCAGACGAGCCTGCCGCGAGCGTACCGGCAAGCCAAATGAGAGCCACCAACGACCGAGCGCACAGAGAATTCTTCAAGTGCTTGCGTGAAAACAGACGATCATCGTCAGGGCGCCGCGAAGATCCCCTCGACAACATAATCTTCAGATGGGGGAAGTATTTAATACGGTCAAACCTAAAGCGTTGAGCTTGTATAGACCCTGCTCTTGCCAGAACCCACACCGGTAGTCACCAATCACCGATATGCTTCCTGAGGCCGGCCTGTCCGCCGTAGTTTGTGGGTTTTTGCGGGGAACGAAGGAGGAAGCATGAGGCTACGTGTAATGTAAGAACCAAAATTTTAGGATGTTTTCGTACTAGAAATTAGCTGGACCAACAAGGAAAAATCATAAGCAGAGACTAGATGGAATATTGAGATCGGATCCCAAATTTCTGCTTCCTGCGGTCGAGTTTGCCGGTTAGTCTCGACGTCTATGAATCGTCGATTGGGCGTTTCGACACTGCTTCTTTTCGGCGTGTTTGTCGTTTCAGCTCTGGCAACATCGAATTATGAATACAAGCCCGGCGAGTACGTTACCGTCTCGGGCGGGAAGTCTCCTGACGGGCGATACTTGATAGCTACGCATGGGGAAGGGGACTTGGGTTATGACAACTGGCACGTCTATCTGATGGACGCCCAGACCGGAAAGAAAATCGGACCTCTCGAAGAGATAAAGGATCCGCTCGACACGGCCGCCGACGCCTACGCTGCGAAATGGTCTGCGGATTCCGGGCAGGTAGCGATAACTTACCGCGCCGACAGGCACGTCGCCGTCACGATCGTCTATCGCATCGCAAATCGAAGAGCCTACCTCGTAAGCGGGCCGACTCAGGACTAAAGCAAACGATCACGTCTTAACTGGTAACAGTGCCAAAAGACGTTTCGACCTGCACGTTAGATCTTTGGCTGCTTCAGCGTTTCTCTGACGCCGTGTTGTGGTCATTGTTACCGCGGAGCGGAAGGTTCCCGCCGTTGGGCTATTGGCTCGTTGGCCAGGAAAACAACGATCAAACCCGACAATCGCCAACAAGTTGATTGACCGATGTTTGGACCTAATCTAGCCTCTAAGCTCATCGCTCGAAGCACTCTTCGTGGTCGGGGTAAGCGTATACGGCGCATGCAGCGGGACCAGCGGCGCCACCACCCCCCAAACCATTTCTCAAGCATCGACTGGAGATAATTCATGAACAAAAGAACCTGCGGCTCGACTTTGCTCGTTGCCCTGGCAGGCATTGCAATTTTTGGCACGGCGCACGCCGACACCAAAAGCATGCGCATCGCGTTTTCCAACAACTATGCCGGTAATTCTTGGCGACAGGCCATGCTGAAGAGCTATGACATCGTCACGAAGAAAGCCGTTGCGGACGGGATAGTCGCCGCCGCCGACGTATTCACCACCGCCGACAAGGAGGTGCCGACCCAGGCAGCCCAAATCCAGAACCTGATTCTTCAGGGCTATAACGCAATCGTTATCAATGCGTCTTCACCGGATGCCTTGAACGGCGCTATCAAACAGGCCATTGATGCTGGCATCGTGGTCGTCTCCTTCGATGGGATCGTCACGGAGCCTGGCGCTTGGCGCGTGGTGGTCGATTTCAAGGATTATGGCGCGCAGGAAGTCGAACATCTGGCCAAATGGTTGCCGAAGGGTGGAAACCTTTTGGAGATCCGTGGCCTCGCCGGCACCTCGATCGACGATGCGATCCATTCCGGGATCGCCGATGGAGTCCAAAAACATCCAGTCTTTAAGATCGTGAATAGTGTTGAAGGCGACTGGGATCAGACGACGGCGCAAAAGGCGGTCGCGACTGTTCTGCCTTCGCTCCCTGAAATCGTCGGCGTCGTCGATCAGGGCGGCGACGGATATGGCGCTGCGCAAGCCTTTAATTCGGCCGGACGCAAACTGCCCATCATAATCATGGGAAATCGCCAAGATGAACTCGCCTGGTGGAAAGAACAGAAGGCGAAGAACGGCTACACGACGTGGTCAGCGTCAATCGCACCCGGAGTCTCGACACTCGCCTTCTGGGTCGCTCAACAGATTCTCGACGGTCACAAGGACATCCCGCATGATCTTCTCGTGCCTTATCTAGCCTTCACCCAGGATGACTTCGAGGCTGCGCTCCCCAACATTGCGGCTGGCGGGGTTGCCAGTCATGAATACACGCAGGACGAGGCCAAGAAGGCGATCGAAGCGAATCTCAGTAATACCAAGAAGTAACGTCGATTAGGACATGCCGGTTTTCCGTGTGATTGAGTGATCTCGCGTCATGTCCGAACTCTCAGCGAACATTGTCAAATTGGACGGAGTCGAAAAGCATTTCGGCGCCGTCCACGCGCTGGCCGGAGTCGACTTCGCCGTCGGTGTCGGAGAGTGCGTCGGGCTCGTGGGCCATAACGGCGCCGGTAAATCGACGCTGATGCATGTCCTGGCCGGCACACTCATTCCCGACAAAGGACAAATCACTATCGGAGGCGCGCCGCAAAAAGACTATGCCGTGGTTCTTGCCCAAAAGCTTGGCATTCGCTGCGTCTTCCAGGAGTTGTCGCTGTGCCCCAATCTCACTGTCGCCGAGAATACGCGCGTCCTTCATCCGTCGATTGCGGGGTGGGGCTGGCGAAGCCGGGCCGGCGAGCTGATTTGCGGTAAGCTGGATGAGATCTTTCCGGACCACGGCATCGCCGCCGATGCCACCGTCGGCGAGCTGTCGATCGGCAAGCGCCAGATGGTCGAGGTGGCACGGGCCTTCACTATTACCGAGGCTCCGCTGCATCTCGTCATCCTTGACGAGCCGACTTCGTCTCTCGACAGCCATAGAGCCGGTCAACTGCTGTCTCACGTTCGGCGAGTTGTAGCGACCGGTGCTGGCTGCGTCTTGATTTCGCATCTCCTTCGCGAGATTCTCGAATTTTCGGATCGTATTGTGGTCATGCGCGACGGCAAGGTCGTCGCAGCCGATCGCGCTTCCGGTTTCGACCGCAACAGGTTGGTTTCCATGATGGGGGGCGCAGCGGCGAGCAAAATGCGACCGGCCAGCGAGGAGACCGCACCTCGCGGTTCGACCCCAATGCGCGTTCGGGCCCGCCTGGCGAAACAGAGCGATGGGATCGAACTGGTCGCCCATCAGGGTGAAATCGTCGGGCTCGCTGGCCTTTCCGGCCACGGTCAGACGGAGCTTTTGCTATCAGTTTTCAAAGCCGCCAGGCTACGTGTCCCTGGCATTAAGGTGAGCGACCCCGTGGCGCTTATCGCCGGCGATCGACAAAGCGACGGAATATTTCCGCTCTGGTCGATCGCCGAAAATATCGGTATTCGTTCAATTGCCTCGCTGCGCAGGGGACCGTTGATCTCCCCTGAGCTGGAGGCCCGCTTTGCCGATGGCTGGCAGAAGCGGATCAACATCCGCACCCTCGACTTGCGCAACAACATTCTATCGCTCTCCGGCGGAAATCAGCAGAAGGCCTTATTCGCCCGCGCGCTCGGCTCGGAAGCGAAGATCGTGCTGATGGACGATCCCATGCGTGGCGTCGACATCAGCACCAAGCTCGAGGTCTATGGTCTCATTCGCACCGAGGCCAATGCAGGGCGCACGTTCCTGTGGTACACGACCGAGATGGAGGAACTGGAGAATTGCGACCACGTCTACGTGTTCCGCAACAGCCGGATCGTTGCCGATCTACGCCGCGGCGAGTTGAGTGAGGAACGAGTCATCCAGTCCTCCTTCGAGGAGGTTGCCAAACCATGACTTCGGCCCGCGGCGCGGGCGCCGTGCGAATTCCTTTGGCTGCGTCCCACACGCCGCGCCGATTTCTGCGCGCGATTTTGCCGGCCCTGTCTCTGACGCTAGTCCTTCTCGGGATCGCCTGGCTCAATCCCCGAGCGATTAGCTATTTCGGCCTCAACCTAATGCTCAACCTGGGCATTCCGGTAGCGCTCGCCACTATCGCACAGTTGTTCGTCATCACGGTCAACGACCTCGACCTCTCAATCGGCAGTTTCGTCAGTTTCGTCGGTTGTGTGGTCGCAACCTGGCTGCGTGATGCCCCGCTCTTCGGCACTGTAGTCCTGTTGGGCGGAATCGGCGTCTATGCGCTGGTCGGTGCGGTGATTTATCTGCGGAACGTTCCATCGATTGTGGTGACACTCGGTATGCTGTTCGTCTGGCAAGGTCTGGCGATCCTGATCCTACCCAAGCCCGGCGGCAAAGCGCCCGCCTGGCTCCACGATTTTATGAATTTCCGCACCCCGTTTATTCCTTTTCCCATTATCGCTGCGATGGTTATCGCGGCGCTCGTTCATCTAGGGCTAATGCGAACCTCGTACGGTGCCATCTTGCGCGGATCCGGTGGCAACGCGAATGCCATCGCCAGGGCAGGATGGTCGCTGCTGAAGACGAAAGTCACCATGTTCGCGCTCGCCGGCGTTTTCGGGGTCTTTTCCGGACTAGCGTTGATCGGACTAGCCACGTCAGCTGACGCCAACATCGGCAAGGGTTACACTCTGTTATCCATCGCTGGCGTTATCCTCGGTGGCGGAGAATTCGTCGGCGGGCGCGTATCGCCCATCGGGGCGGTGATCGGCGCACTGACACTGACGCTCGCTGGTACGCTTCTCAACTTTATGCGGATTTCGCCCGATTGGCAGGTCGGCGCGCAGGGTGCGATTCTCATCATCGTTCTCGCCGCTCGCGCGATCATCAACCGGGTAGACGGGAGGGGAACGTGAGGCTAGCCGGCAAGAGCAGCGTTTTCACCCAGCCATGGATCTGGTCCTATCTCGGCGCTTTGCTAGTTTGGTTGTCGGCGATCACATTCACGCATGGATATGGCGCAGGCGGCATGCTAACAGCCGGGCTAGCGCTCGCTGTCTTCTCCGTGATCACTGGCGTTGCCCAAATGTTCGTGATCACGCTTGGACCTGGGAATGTCGATTTATCGCTACCGGCCAATATCGGATTGGCCAGTGCGGTGGCCATGAAGGTGATGGGCGGCTCCGACTCGATGATCGCCGCGGGTCTTCTCGCTGCCCTTGTCTCCGGTAGCGGCATCGGATTGGCTAATTATCTTCTCATCTGGCTTCTGCGTATCCCGCCGATTATCGCCACCCTTTCGGCGAGCTTCATAATCCAATCCATCGGTATCAGTTACGGCCGCGGCTTGCAAATCAAGCCACCGCCCGGGTTCGCTGAGTTCACCACCGCGCAATTCGCCGGGATCCCTTTCCTGGCGATTGGCGCGGTGATCTTCACGATCGGGGTGGGAGTCCTCTTGCACCGGACCATCTACGGTAGATCGGTTCTGGCAATTGGGCAGAATACCCGCGCCGCTTGGCTTGCTGGAATTGCCGTAGAACGGATCCGGTGCGCGACCTATGTTTTGAGTGGTGCGCTCGGTGGGATTTGTGGAGCACTCTTGGCCGGCTATTTCCGGGGATCGTCGCTTGAGATCGGTGACGAATATCTCCTCACCTCGATAGCGTTAGTGGTGATCGGGGGAACCTCGGTCAGTGGTGGCAAAGCCAATGTGTCCGGATTGTGGGGGGCTGCGCTCTTTCTTGTACTCTTGCTCACGATGCTGAACACCTTTGGGGTAAGTGCGGGTATTCGCTTCGTGGTTACCGGCCTGGTCATTATCGGAGTGATCATCGCAGCCGGTGGACAGAAAACGGCGAGATAACCGGGGCCGCAGCGGGAATATCTGCGAGCCGCGCGACGCGATTGGCCGCTAGTGCGTCGATTACTTCTTGGTCTTCGGAACTTGCTTGGCGCTGGCCGCTTCTTTCTTCTTCTGGCTTGCGCTGTCTGCCTTTGCCCGTTTCTGCGCCGCTTGCTTGCTCGTGGCTTTTGGAGATCTGTCGCCCATAAACACAAGCCTAAGGTGCACGCCAGCAAGCGTCAACCCAGAGGTCGAGGACGTTCCCCGAAATCTGTGGTTAATCGCACTCCGCGGAAACACGATGGCGACCTGGGCTCGATTCCTCGGTTCGTGTTGGGTTGTTTCCGGGCGCCGCAAGCGGCAAGCCCCTCCGACCGGTGGGTTGTATTCCGTGATTCGGAATTGGAAGCGCGTGTCGGGCAGTTCAAAATCTGCGAAATGTGGTTAGTTCAATTCGCGGAATCACCATGGCAACTTGGGCTCGGTTCCTCGGGTCGTCTTGGGTTGTTTCCGGGCGCCGCAAGCGGCAAGCCCCTCCGACCGGTGGGTTGTATTCCGTGATTCGGAATCTGGAAGCGTGTCGGGCGGCTCAAAATCTGCGAAATGTGGTTAGTTCAATTCGCGGAATCACCATGGCGAGTGGGCTCGCTTCCTCGGGTCGCCTTAGGTTGTTTCCGGGCGCCGCAAGCGGCAAGCCCCTCCGACCGGTGGGTCCTATTAAACGATTCGGCAGCGGGAAGCGCATCACAAATGTTGAAGACTAGATCTAGGCGTGACCGCTATCAGCGAACAATGATACGATCGAGTGATCGTATAACGTTGGATAACCGTTACGCTGATTATCTACTTGGTAGCTCTGACGCGGAGCACGAGCGCCTGATCCGACAGGCCAGACGCCTCGCGCCAGTTACGGAGAGGTTCTTCCGCGAAGCCGGGATTGGCCCTGGGCAGCGCATCCTGGATATTGGCTCCGGCGTCGGAGACGTAGCGATGCTGCTGAGCCGGCTGGTAGGTCCTTCAGGAGAGGTCGTAGCGATCGAGCGTGACGCTCGCTCGATCAATCGCGCGCAGACTCGCGCGGCCGAGGCAGGATTGCATAACGTAATATTCGCTCAAACCGATATTGCTCAATTCTCGAGCGACTCACCGTTCGACGCAGTGGCTGGCCGGTTCATACTCCAATTTCTTCCCGATCCAGTTGGAGCATTGCGTTCTTTGTCTGAGAAGGTAAGCCCCGGTGGGATTATCGCCTTTCAGGAAGGGTCCTGGGCGCCCTTCGTTCTGCTTTCCGCGCACTTGCCGCTTTGGTCGAGAGGTGTCTCGTTGCTCCACGAAGTCGCGGTCCGCTCCGGCGTGAATATGGAGATGGGGCCCGCTCTTTTCAAGGTTTTCCAGGATGCGGGGTTACCCGCGCCCCGCATGCGTTTGGAAATGGAGTTGGGACATGACCCAGACTTCACCCGATGGGTTTCCGATTCTCTTAGCAGTGTCCGGCCGCGGATTGAAAAGCTCAATCTCCCGCATGAGGAGCTAGGCGATCTCGACACGCTACAGCAGCGGCTGCAAGAGGAGGTTGCATCTTCGAACACCGTTGTACCCTGGCTCGCGTTAGTGGGAGCCTGGTGCCGCAAGCCCGTGAATTAGGTGCGCAACGTGGCTTATTCTTGACCCCTGGCGGTGGCTCGAGACTTTTCAAACATCCTCTGACCCAGTGTGGCCCGCGCTAATTTTTCCTAATAATCTGGTTTGCGGGGCCCTGAGAAAGCAACATCTGCTCCATCGCCTTCCGGACAGCCTTTTCCTCATCGGACGGAAAGATAGTCTCCAGTTTTTGTCCCCCGTGCGCTGCGTGCAGCTCGAGAGCAAGAACGTCGAAGCTTTCCTGATGGCTCACATGAAAGTCGGCCAGCCTAACACGAGGGACAAATGTGATGATTCCCCCAAATTTTTCCTTGAGATCCTCTGCCGATGAGGATTCGGCCGAAGCGTTTTTCTCCTCCGAAATCACCACAAGCTCGCGCTCGGCGATCAACAGCCCACCAGCGGGAGCAAGTTGCTGATGGGATCCGCCGAAAATGGCCGGCCACTGTACAGCAGCCAAAAGCCGCTGTCCTCTGGGCGAAAAACGATGCGCCTCATTCCGGATTTTCATGGGCCAAGCCTGGAATATCGAAGCCTCGCTCCGATCCTTTTCAGCTACGCCGGCGAGTGCCGGATCGATGCCGGCGAGTATCAGATCGATGGCTTCGCGATAAACCTCGTCCTCGACCGTCTCGAATGTAATCGTTACGGAGTACGATGTGCTTACCGCGGCAAAGCAAATTTTTAGCTGACCAGCGAGCAAAATAGACGCGAGCTCAAGGAACAGGGTGTTGTTAAAATCAGATTTTTCCAGCGTGGCAACCCCTTCTTCGGTCTCCGAAGCTACCAGCCAACCATCGTTCGTCACTGCAAGCACGGTCGCCGGCGATCTCTGGTCCCCGGTTGTAAAAGCCGGAGCGTGCACCAGTAAACGGACGGGATCTTTCGACGGCAAGCTTTCTGCCAATGCGCTGCAAAACGGTTCCGGCGCGTCGGAAATGGTATGCAGTTTGGTTGGGAAGCGGGTATCGATTTCCATACTCTACGAAAGGGCTGCAAAACGTTTAGGGGATTCGTTTTTGCCAGCCGGAACGGACCGCCTTCCACGGCACAGATCGAGAGCCGCCCAGAGGCATCGCGTAAACCAATTAACCTTAGGACGATCCGGCGGCAGGTCAAGACACCTGTAACTAGATCAAGATGTCGCAAACGAATGCGGCGAGGCATTTTTCGAGGCCAATTTGTCATAATCGCTCATGAAACGCTGATTTACATGATCCGTTTTGAGATGTAGATTAGTTCAAGGCCTGCGGGCAAAAGGCTCAGCGTTCCAATAATGCTCTTGATCCGATTAGACAGGGCGGGCCGAATTGATTGATCATGGCGCTCAGCCGCCTTGCGTCCCGTCGGGTGCGGACTTGCCAATAAGTATTGTGAATGTTCAGAGACGCATAAGTATAACTGAAATTGTCGCGGCAACCGGCTTGAGTCGCGCAACGGTCGATCGTGTTTTGAACAAACGCCCCGGGGTCCATCCACGAACTCAGGCCCACGTGCTTCGGGTGCTCGCTCGTTTGGAAAACGACGGGCAGCCGTGGCGCCAAGAGCCCTTTGTCCTGGAGAAGCGCGATTCCTATCGCTTCGGGATCGTGGTTCAAGCCGGTGAGACGTTCACGCGGTCGGTGCTGGACATGGTCCAAAAGGTCACGAAGACAGAGAGTAGCGCAGCAAACTTGCAGGCAGCCGCCAGCCGATCCGATGAGGAGACGATCGAACTCATCCAGACGATTGGCCGAGACCTGGACGGAGTCGCGCTTGTAAGCAAGAACATCGAGCCGATTAAGTCCGCGCTTAAAGAGGTGCGAGACGCCGGCAAAAACGTTGTCGCCTTGGTCTCAGATCTGGATGCGGCAGTCCGGAATGCCTATGTGGGAATCGATAACCGGGCAGCCGGCCAGCTGGCAGCTTTCATCCTGGGCAGGTGCCTGGAGCGAGTGGCAGAAGCGAAAGTTGCGGTTGTCGTGGGCTATTTCTCGTATTTATGCCAGGAAGACCGGGAAATCGGGTTTCGATCCCTTTTGCGGCAACGCTTCCCACAAATAGAAATCGTAGAAGTCATCAAGGGAGACGACTCGCGAGAGGGGACTTATACAGCCACGCTCCGCCTGCTTAAAAATCGCCGCGACATCGCCGGCATCTATAATGTGGCAGGTGGAAACTTCGGGTTGGCAAGAGCGATTGACGAAGCGGGTCTGGACCGGCGTCCCCTCTATATTGCCCATGAAGTCAACGAGGTTACTGAACCACTGCTGCGAACAGGGTTCATCGATTTTCTGATTTCGCAAAACATCGAATCACTGGTTCGCATGAGCAGGCAGGTATTGATCGATTTGAGCCTGAATACCGGTTCGGTTCGTGAGCTGAATTATCTGCCCATTCAAGTGGTTTCGGAATTTACTCTAGTTCCGGGGGGCTTCCAATAAGGTAGAGGCAGACACACCTTCAAAGCCTTCGGGTACATCGATAGCCGCCGGAATTGCGCCGGTCCAGTTTCATCCGAACTGCGAAACCGCTCTGCAGGGAGCTTGGCGGCCTGATTATCTCAAAAAAGATCACACAATCATTTTGATTTGATCTAAAAAGACGCATACCCTTGCGCCGGGTTCCCTATCATATGCGTCGTAATCACTCAAGTAGAGGCGGTCCGCAGAGTTCATCTTGTTTCGATTACAAACCATTTCGAAATGCAACCTGCAGCTAAGTACGGGCGCGGGGGTCACGTCTTGAGATCTTCTGAGCTTGAAGAAAGTCGCATTTTTCGTGAACAAATAGCTCTTTATAGAAAGCATAATGATTGATTCTGATGTTCTGCGCAGATTCAGGCTTGATATCTGAGCGGATTTTGTAACAGTGGAAGAAGCAGGTCCACCCCCCCCGAAAACGAGAACCAAGCTGGCACCTTGTCCACCTGATCGAAAGGCTTACAAGGGCAAGGTCTCCCGAAGAGAACCGAGTTTGCTAACCGACAATTCGAAGACCGTGATGCGCAAATGAAACTGTGCGTTGTATCTGAAAGTCTAGCCAATTTGTCATTGAAAGAGGCTGCGAGAGCGTCAGCCGACCTCGGTCTTGCGGCCTTGGAAATCGGAATGGGCAACTGGTGTGCCGCTCCTCATGCCGACCTGAACGCTCTTTTGGAGAGCAAGGATAAGCGGCATGAGTTTTTGTCCGTGTTTAAGCAAAACGGCTTGTCATTAGCGGCTCTCAATTGTAGCGGAAATCAGCTTCATCCCGTCGATGGAGAACGTCAAAGTAGAGTCGTTTACGATACGGTCCGGGTTGCCGAATTGCTTGGCGTTCACACGATTGTGTTGATGTCGGGTTTGCCAGCCGGCGGACCGAGCGACCTGAGACCAAACTGGATCACGTGCGCATGGCCACCGGAGAACAGGGAAATTCTCGACTGGCAATGGGAGGCAAAGCTTGTGCCCTACTGGGAAAAGCTAGCCGCATTCGCCCAAGACTGTGGTGTAACCAAACTTTGCATCGAACTGCATGGCCACCAGTTGGTCTATAACGTGCCTACTTTATTGAAGCTGAGAAAGCAGGTCGGAAAGATCGTCGGCGCAAATCTCGATCCGAGTCATTTGTTTTGGATGGGCGCCGACCCCTTGGCGGCGATCGATTCCCTGGGCGATGCGATCCATCATGTACACGCAAAGGACACAGCTTTGAACGAGCGAGTACTGAACCTGACTGGCCGGTTGGAAACTATTGGACACGAGCATGTCCAGGATCGCGCCTGGAATTATATCACGCTGGGATACGGACACGGCGAGCAATGGTGGCGGCAGTTTTGCTACCGGCTTCGTCTCAACGGTTACGACGGCTGGCTGTCCATCGAGCACGAAGATATCGTTCTCTCCCGGATGGAAGGAATGCGGCGATCGGTTGATCTGCTGAAAAGCGCGTTGGCCGAGGAACCGAGCGATTACACGTTGCCAACGAGCTGAACGAAGAACTATGATCGGAATCGCATTACTGGGCGCCGGTCGCATGGCGCGAGTGCATGCTCAGGGAATTGGGGCGGCCGGGGGAAAACTCGTCACAGTTTTCGACGTTGTTGAGAAGGCGGCTGCGTCTCTTGCTTCAGAAACCGGCGCCTCCGTATCGGGCAGCATCGAAGAGGCGTTGGATCATCCCGGAGTCGCGGCTGTGCTTGTGGCGACGTCGTCGGACACACACGTCAATTGTATCATCCAGGCGTCCGAGGCCGGAAAGGCGGTCATGTGCGAGAAGCCGCTGGCACCGAGCCTGGCAGAGGCACAGCGCTGTATCGATGTTCTGGGTGCCAAGGCAGGCAATGTCTTTTTGGGCTTCAACCGCCGCTTCGATCCAGGCCACGCAGCACTGAAAAAAGCAATTGAGGCGGGCGAGATCGGCAATCTCGAACAACTGACAATTACCAGTCGCGACCCGCATCCGCCGCCGCTCGACTACATCCCCAATTCAGGCGGGCTCTTTCGAGACATGATGATCCATGACTTTGACATGGCTCGCTGGATGTTAGGCGAAGAACCGGTGAGTATTCACAGTCGTGGCAGCTGTCTGGTCGACCCCGAGATTGGCAGGCTTGGCGACATCGACACGGCTTCTGTCAGCTTGGTCACACCAAGCGGCAAGCAGGCCGTGATCTTGAATTCACGGCGAGCCGCATATGGATACGACCAGCGGATCGAAGCCTTCGGTTCGGCCGGCATGCTCATTTCTGACAATCCGAAGGCCACGGGCTTAACGCGGTATTCCAGCCAGAGCTTTGGGGCGCCGGATCGCTTTCGCGCGTTTTACATGGAACGCTATGGCGACAGCTATCGGCTGGAGATTGAAACCTTCCTCCGCGGAGTAGTCGAGGGCACGCCGTTCCCGGTAAATGCTATTGACGGCCTGCGAACCGCTTATCTGGCGGAGGCGGCTGCAGCCTCTCTGCGAACGGGAAGGGCCATCGAACTCAAAGCTAACTGCGAGGTGACTTGGACATGAGTGACGACTCTTTCCCGAGAAACCGAACCACTATCGCGATGATCACCGGAGGCACACAAGGCCTTGGGCTGGCGATCGCCAAAAGGCTGGCACAAGAAGGTGCTCGTGGGATAGCCATCAGCGGTCGAAACTCGGAAAAGGGTCAAAGCGCTGCCGAGAGTATTCGCGTACTGGGGACCGATTGCCTGTTTGTAAAGGCCGACGTTTCGATCGCCGATGACTGCTTCAGACTCGTCGACTCCACTCTGGAGCACTTCGGCAGCGCTAATGGCCTGGTTAATTCGGCAGCCGCGACAGATCGCGGCACGCTTCTGGACACCAGCCTTGAGCACTGGAACCGGCACTTCGACACGAATGTACGCGGCCCCTTCCTGATGATGCAGCGCCTGGTCAAACACTTAGTTGGAACCGGCAGGCCGGGCAGCATTGTTAATATTATCTCGATGGCAGCCCACTGCGGGCAGTCTTATCTGACAGCTTACTCGGCTTCGAAAGGGGCACTGGCAACCCTCACCAAAAATGTTGCCAATGCGTATGCGGCCAGACGCATACGATGCAACGGCATCCTCCTCGGCTGGATGGATACTCCCGGTGAGAGCGTGACCCAGAAGAAATTCCATGGCGCGAGCGAAGATTGGTTGGGTAAAGCCGAGGCGGCTCAGCCCATGGGGCAGCTCGTTAAGCCAGAGGAGGTGGCGGGACTCGTCGCTTACATGCTGAGCCCGGAGTCCGGTGTCATGACTGGGGCTTTGGTAGATTATGATCAGAATGTTGCCGGAGCCTATCCTGAGTAACAGAACGCGTTGACTAGGAAATTTTATGGCAGCAGTAGAAGAGAGAAAAGTCAGGGTAGGCATGGTTGGTGGTGGGCCTGGCGCCGGAATTGCCGAGACTCATCGGACGGCGATGCGGCTCGACGACAGGTACGTGATCGTTGCAGGCGTGTTTTCCCGTGACCGTGAGAAATCGCTGAGTGCGGCAAAGAAATTGTACATTCCCGAGGACAGAATTTACTCGGACTATGTCGCGATGGCAGAGGCGGAATCGGCACGAAAGGATAAGAGGATTGATGCGGTTGTTATTGTAACTCAAACCGCTAGTCACTATGAGATCGCGCGGAAATTTCTGGAGACTGGAATCAATGTTGTTTGCGATAAGCCGTTATGCCTAAAGCTGGCGGAAGCTAAGGAGCTTCAGAGACTCGTCGAGAAAAGCGGACTGATCTTTTGCCTAACCCATAACTATTCAGGGTACGCGATGGTTAGACAGGCGGCTCGCATGGTCAGGAACGGCGATATTGGGAAGGTGAAGGTTGTGCAAGCCGAGCACGCGTCTGGCTGGGCAATCAAGCTATTGGAAAAAGAGGGTCATCCACAAGCAGCATGGAGAACGGATCCGGAGGTTCTCGGTGATGCCAGTGTATTATACGATCTTGGTACCCATGCACACCAGCTAAGCCGTTTTGTGACCGGACTCGAGGTTACGGAGGTAGCTGCAGAAATGAACCAAATCGTTGAAGGCAGAGCGATCAAGGACAATGCCAATGTGTTGCTCCGGTTTTCCAATGGCGCGCGAGGAACACTCTGGGCATCGATGGCGGCCGCCGGCAATGAGCACGGCCTTCGGATTCGCGTTTACGGGGATCGAGGCAGCTTGGCCTGGCATCATGAGGATCCGCATCACTTGCGTTATTGCCCGATCGATCGTGCGCCGCAATTACTGGCGCAGGGCGCGGACTGGCTGTCCCCAGATGCACGACGTTGGACGCGCGTGGGGCTTGGGCATCCGGAAGGATTTTTTGAAGCGTTTGCCAATCTCTATACAGAGGTCGCGGACGCTCTTTTGGCTAAGTCGGAGGGCAAAGCATGGGTAAAAGGTGATCTCGGTTTTCCCGATGTCACGGACGGAGTACGTGGGGTAGCCTTTGTGGAAAGTGCCATGCGCTCCTACGCGGGAGGCGGCGCATGGAAGCAGGTCGAGGCGGCTTAACCCAAAATCTGAAATTGCACCGGAATCTCGGAGTCTAGATTTAAGAGCGAAAGATCAAAAGGAGCAATAGATGCTGAAAGTAGCCGTCATTGGAACTGGTTTTATTGGCTCGGTTCACGCGAAAAATATTGCGCGACATCCCGGTGCAGAACTAGTGGCTGTGAGCGACGCTAACATCGAATTTGCCAAGAGGGTCGCGGCGACCACGGGCGCGAGAGCGGTAAGTGATATTGCGGAAGTATTTGGCGATCAAGCGATCCAGGCCGTCTTGATTGCCACGCCTACTGATACGCATGTGGACTATCTCCGTCGTGCGGCTGCTGCTGGAAAGGCGATATATTGCGAGAAGCCGATTGGATTGGATTATGAGGAAGCAGAAAAAGCTGTGCGGGCGGTTCGTGCGGCCGGTGTTCCAGTCATGCTTGGATTTAACCGTCGATTCGATGCGAGCCACGCTGCTGTAAAAGAGGCAGTAGACCGAGGCGAAGTCGGCAAAGTGGAAATTGTCCAGCTGACGAGCCGCGGCCCCAATCCGCCACCGATTTCGTACGTCAAGGTTTCTGGAGGCCAACTCCGCGATCAAACGATTCATTTTTTCGATTTGCTGCGATGGCTGACAAATGATGAACCGGTTGAGGTATACGCAATAGGCGCCGCTTTGGTTGATCCGGCAATCGGCCAGGCAGGCGATGTCGATACGTCGATTGTGTCGCTGCGGATGGCATCCGGAGCGCTGTGCCAAATCGATAGTTCGCGGCGTGCGGCCTATGGGTACGACGAAAGGATTGAGGTGTTTGGTTCCGAAGGAATGGTGGAATCCGCACGGCAAAACTCCAGGGGACTCGTCCTTTACAAAGGACGTCAGATCCTTAAGGACGGGCTTCATCCGGGCTGGTTCGAGCGCATCGAACAGAGTTACTACGACGCGATTGACACTTTCCTGAAGTCGGTAGAACAGGGTACGCCGCCGAGCCCTTCTCTTGAAGATGGTTTAAAAGCTCAGCTCATCGCCGACAAGGCAACGGAGTCAATAAAAACGGGGCAACCAATCAAAATTGCCATATAGGCTCTCAACATGGCCAAGGAAAATTTATTACCAGGGGTTCACTTGGGAGTTAGTCCGTTAAGTTGGACTAATGATGTGCTAGCTGAACTTGGCGGCGATATTCCGCTGGAAACCTGTCTGAAGGATGCCGCTGATATCGGCTACGAAGGAGTGGAACTGGGAAGGAAATTTCCAAGGGAAGGCCGGCAACTTTCGTCGATTCTTTCCAGTTATGGACTTCGGCTGAGTGGGTGGCTGGCATTCAGGGTTCCTCGCCGAACGTTCAGTAGAAGAGGAATGGAAGGCCGCCGCGGATCATGTCCGATTACTGAAGGACTGCGGCAGCCAGGTATTCGTTTACGCAGAATGGGATTGATAACCGACGCCTCGCCGTGGGACGAACCCCTAAGCAAGCGTCCGACCTGAAAGCGAGCTCGAGTTTTCGGCCTATGCTGGCAGGCTTAGCGAATTTGCAACCAGGCTGAAGGAGACGGGGATCACGTTGGCCTACCACCACCATTTAAAGATGGTAGTTGAGAGAGCTGAAGAGATCGACGCTTTCTGCGAATCTACTTGAGAGGACGTGGGGCTTCTCCTCGACACCGGTCACGCTTACGCAGCCGGCGCCGATTACGCCGAGATACTCCGGAAGTTCGGATCCAGAGTCGTGCACATCCACCTCAAAGATGTGCGCCGCGACGGTACTGGAACGCGCTCGCAAAAATGATTGGTCGTTTAATTCAGCAGTCAGGGAAGGGATGTTTACTGTTCCCGGTGACGGCGACATCGATTTTTCGGCAATAGGAGAGTTTATCCGGACTTCAGGATATCGCGGCTGGGTCGTGGTAGAAGCTGAGCAGGACCCTGCTAAAGCAGCTCCAAAATTATACGCGGAGAAAGCCTACCATTTCGTCAGAAAACTCATAGCCGGGTGATTCAGGAGAAAAGTAGATATGGCAAAATCTTTGAATATTGGACTTATAGGTTCGGGGTTCATGGGGCAAGCGCACGCGGATGCTTACCGGCGCGCGGGAATATTGTATCGAAATCTGCCTCGCACGCCTGTGTTGTACGCTATCGCCGATCAGAACGAGCGATCTGGCGGAGAAGGCCGGGCCAGGCTGGGTTTTGCAAAAGGCTACGGTGATTGGCGCCGGTTAATCGAAGACCCAGAAGTGGATGTTGTCGACATCACCACACCAAATCATTTGCATGTGGAACCGGCTTTGGCCGCCCTCGAGGCGGGGAAACATGTTTATTGTGAGAAGCCGATGGCGGTGAAAGTTGAAGATGCGCAGCGCATGGCCGCCGCAGCCAAGAAGTCAGGCGTTAAGACGTTGGTAGCTTTCAACAACATCAAAACTCCAGCGGCGCTGGTGGCCAAGCAGATCATCGAGCGCGGAGAAATCGGTGAATTGGTGCGTTTCCGAGGCAGGTTTGATCAAGGTTTTTTTAATGATCCCTATTTGCCCTGGTCCTGGCGCTGCTCCAGAGAGTTGGCGGGTACGGGAGCTCTGGGTGATCTTGGGGCGCATGCGGTTTCCGTGGCGCAATTTCTCATGGGCGACATAACGGCGGTTTCTGCGCAGGCCCAAACGATATTCAAAGAGCGTCCCAGTACCCGATTTCGATGCCGGCTACGGAAGCAAAGTGGCGGCCGACGCCAAAAAACAAGTGGTTGAAAACGAAGATCAAATCCAATCGCTGGTGAAATTTTCCTCCGGCGCCGCGGGTGTCATCGAGGCTTCGCGCATCTGCGCCGGTCGCGTTTTTGGCGTCTTTTGGGAGATCTCCGGTACGGAGGGAACGATCGTGAACAACGGCGAAAGATTTAACGAGCTTCAGGTCTTTCGAATGAGAGAAGCAAAGCGCGACCGCGGCTTCACCACCATCTATTGCGGATCGCAAGTTCCGCAGTATTCAGCCTTCTTTGGCTTTGATTTCGCCGGCGGCGGATTGGGCTACTTTGATATGAAGGTATTCGAGGTGCACGACCTTGTCCAAGCCATCGGGCGGGATGAGAAGTGTTTTCCGGATTTTGAGTTTGGCGCACGGAACCAAAAAATTCTTGAAGCGATCGATCAGTCGAGCAGATCGGGTACCTGGGTATCCGCGGATGAATTAGATCGGAGATAATGATCGATTTCATAGAAAACATTGCTCACCTGGCGAATCCTCGCTCCTCTGGTCGCCAGCTGCATATTGGAACCGGCAGCAGAGCGCCGCTCCAACGGCGCTAGAGGCGTTCCGATTTCGGTTCGAAACATTTGACCTTTTAGTTTTTGCGATCCAAGAATCTGCTTTCACAAAGAAGTTCTCGAGGAAGATTGCGGCAAAAACGGCAAAAAGGCTTTAGTTAAAAGAATTGCTCTTGACTAGAGGAGTTTCATTCTATAATCGATTCGAAATTAAACGAAATCCCCCCGTCCCGCAACAATGAGTGCGCTGCCGGTTTCAATTTCGCTTTTCTTTCTATCGTTGTGTTCCCCAAAGGAGATCAGTGAGAGCGTTCCGGCGCGTGTCCCTTTTTGTGATCGAATTTTCCGACATAGATTACGTTTAATGTTCCCCCAAATTCAAACCAGGAGAAGACCATGTCCATTCAAAGCACAATCCATAAGCAATCCCACACCCCACCGAGAGCACGTGAAAACCCGTTTCAAGCAGGCTGTATCGCGATGGCCCATCGGAGTAAAGAAATGAAGCTCGCAAAAGTTTTCCTTCCAGCGATTGCCATAATGACAATGGCCTTGGGCGGTATTCCCGCCCTGGCCGCCGAACCAAAGATCAAAATCGGGGTTACCATGGCCCTGTTCGACGATGTCTGGTTGACCAATGTCCGGGATGCCATGACCAAATGGGCCAAGAGCCACCCCGATGTCGAAATCACCATCGTCGATGCGAATAATGACACCGCCAAGCAGACGGGCCAGGTGGAAAATTTCCTGGCTCAGGGAATGAATGCCGTGGTCATCCTTCCGGTGGATACCGCCGCAACCGGACCGATGACCAAGGCCGTGGTCAAAGCCGGCAAGCCTTTGGTGTACGTGAACCGCAAGCCTTCAAACCTGCCGAAGGGAGTAGTGTATTGTGGTTCCAACTCCATTGAGGCCGGGATCATGAACATGGAGGAACTTGGTAAAGCAATGGGCGGCAAAGGAAATGTAGCCATCCTGATGGGTGAGCTGAGCAATGAAGCCGCCATTGGCCGTACGGATGGAATCAAGAAAGTCGTTAAGGAAAAGTTCCCAGATATCAAGGTTGTCCGCGAACAGAGCGGCAACTGGAAGCGTGAGCAGGGCAAGACCATTATGGAGAACTGGTTGGCTTCCGGCCAGGAGATTGACGGAGTGGCCTCAAACAACGACGAGATGGCGCTGGGTGCATTGCAGGCCATCAAGGCTGCCGGAAAACTCGGAAAGATCCCTGTTGGCGGCACGGATGGCAGCCATGACGCTTTGGCGTCAATGGGCAAGGGTGAACTGAATAACACCGTGTTCCAGGATCCCGTCGGCCAGGGTGAGGAAGCTGTCAATGCCGCCTATCTGCTGGTCAAGAAGGAACCCAATCCGAAAGTGGTGGACGGTAACATCTGGATTGCCTACCAGCGATCAACAAGGAGAACTACAAGTCGTTCCTGAAATAAGTCCTCGCTTGACCACTGTCTACCTAGGCCTGGAAGACAGTGGTCATTGAACGAGAGAGGAGCCAAGCTATGGAAAACGAATACGTGCTTAGTATGGAGGGTATTTCCAAGCAGTTCCCAGGGGTGCGTGCACTTAGCAATGTCGAACTGCGCGCCCGCAAGGGAACGGTGCATGCGCTGATGGGCGAAAACGGCGCAGGCAAATCGACGCTGATGAAATGTTTGATTGGCATCTATGCGCCGGATTCGGGCACCATAACCTTCAAGGGTGAACGACTGAATATAACCAATACCCATTATGCTCTGTCCAAGGGTATTTCGATGATTCACCAGGAACTGAGCCCGATTCCCCAGATGACCGTCGCGGAGAACATTTACCTGGGTCGTGAACCCATCACCTGGAACGGCCTGGTTGACATGCGCAAAATGAACCGCATGGCCACAGAACTGTTAGATCGGCTTCACATCAAGATCAAGCCAACCGCTAAAATGTACGAGCTAAGCATTGCCAATGTTCAGCTCGCCGAAATCGCCAAAGCGGTTTCCTATAACTCGGACTTGATCATCATGGATGAACCAACCTCGGCTATCACCGAGGCGGAGGTGGAAGGACTTTTTAAGATCATCAGATCATTGAAGGCCCAGGGGTGCGCGATCATCTATATCAGCCATAAAATGGACGAGATCTTCAAGATCACCGATGAGGTCACGGTTTTCCGTGATGGTCAATACATCAGCACGGACGCAACCGCTGATTTAACCGATGGCAAACTCATCGAAAAGATGGTTGGCCGGACGCTTACCGATATGTTTCACAAGGAAACAACCGACATGGGTTCGGTTTTTCTTGATGTTCAAAACGTAAGCGGGAAAGGATTTCGCAATGTCAGTTTCCAGGTCAGGCGCGGCGAGATTCTAGGCCTTGCGGGCCTGATGGGGGCTGGGCGCACCGAACTTATGGAAGGGGTTTTTGGGGTGACCCGGACCCATGGCGGAACCATAAGGATTAATGGGAAGGAGGTCACAATCAAGTCACCGGCCGATGCGATTCGAAACGGCATGGCACTTGCTGACCGAAGACCGGAAACTGACCGGCTTGTACCTCAATGCCAGCGTTCGCGAGAATATGTTCATAGCGAACATAAATAGATACATGGTTAGGGCCCTTCGTTCATTTCGGGAAAATCGCGAAGGATTGCGAAAAGATGCGGGGCTTAATGCGCATCAAGACACCTAGCCTGATGGAAATTATAAAGAACCTGTCCGGTGGCAATCAACAGAAGGTATTGATTTCACGTTGGTTATTAACCGAGCCGGATCTCCTGATCCTGGACGAGCCAACGCGTGGGAATCGATGTCGGCGCCAAATCGGAAATCTACCGGCTGATGACCGAATTTGTTCGCTCCGGCAAGGCAATTATCATGATCTCGTCGGAATTGCCGGAAGATCCTCGGGATGAGTGATCGAATCATGGTCATGCACACAGGCGACAAGGTAGGTGAGCTTTCGCGGGCGGAAGCGACACAGGAAAAGATCCTTCAAATGGCTACGGGGATGAGTTTAACTGCATAAAAAGGAGCGTTGTGGAAAATCCGGAGTCACTACCGCAAACAAGGCTGCAACTGGGCAACAGGGTATAAGATGCTACTGTCGAGCATCTTCAGCAAATATGGAATCTTTCTGATTTTTGCCGTCATGGTTTTGGCGGCCTCGGTACTTGTCACCGGCGTTCTTAAGTAGTACTAAACCTGATAAATATTGTGCGACAGATGTCCATCGTTGGCCTGATCGCGCTTGGTGTTACCGGGGTGATCGTCAGCGCCGGCATCGACCTTTCGTCTGGCTCCGTGGTTGGTTTGACGGCGGTCGTTGCGGCCAGCCTGGCTCAGGTCGCCCGATAATTCAACCGCCTTTTATCCCGGTCTTCATCTTCCCTTAATTATCGCGGTGTTGGCGGCTTGTCTGGTCGGTGCGTTGGTGGGTTTGATCAACGGCAGCCTCGTTGCGAAAACTCGCATTCCGCCGTTTATCGCTACTTTGGGCACCTATACTGCGATTCGCGGTGCTGGCCTTGCTCTACACCGGCGGTCGTCCAATTTCCGATTTGACGGATGCAGTATAACTTCATCGGCCAGGGCGATGTGTTTGGGTGTTCCAGTTCCGATTATCATTCTGGTGATCATGGCGGTTGTTACTCACATCCTTTATGCCCATACCAAATTCGGAAAATACATCTACGCGATTGGTGGCAACGAACAGGCGGCGCGGGTTTCGGGCATCGATGCATCCAAGTATAAGATGCTTATTTACGTGTATGCGAGTTTCCTGGCGGGATTGGCCGGATTGGTGGTTTCTTCCCGGATTGGTTCGGGGCAACCGGGGCTTGGCGTCGGCTACGAACTTGATGCCATCGCGGCCGCGGTCATCGGTGGCACCTCCCTTTCGGCTGGTGGAATCGGGACAGTTGCAGGAACGATTATTGGGGCGCTCATTATCGGTGTATTAAACAATATTCTCGACTTGATGAATGTGTCGGCCTATTTCCAGCAGATTATCAAGGGTTGCATCATTGTTGGTGCAGTCATTCTCGACCAGCTTAAGCAGCGCGGAACCAAGTAATAATCACTCTCCTTTGTTTTCCGCGTGCATAGGATTACTTGATTTTTAGCACTTTGGGAAGGAGCGAGCGACGGTATCGGATATCGTTATGGCGCTCAAAGCTAGTTGTTATGGAGGTTGGTTAGTAACTGACCCGGACAGAGTTCCGCTTGATCGACAAAGACGGTCGAGCGGGTTTCCGCCGGAGTTCTCCATGTACGGTCGATCAAGCCGGTGAACAAAGAGGAGATCGTGAACGTAGCCGAGAAGGCCAAGGAAGTGATCACAGTGGATGCAACGATGCGGACGCCTTATGCAACCGATGCATTCGTTTATCGCGAGATGCCACAGACTATCGTCCTGCCCAAGACCGAGGATGATATCTGCAAGCTCGTCCCCTTGGCACCTGAACGCAGCACTTTACTCATATCGAGGACAGCTGGCGCCTGCTTGCCGGCAGGCAACCAACCCGATCCTTGAGGTATACCCATCATGAATGAAACGATAACCCTTCCAGAGAACCTAAGCATTCCCAAGCGGGGGACTGTGCGGCTGACGACTGCACAGGCCCTTGTGCGCTACCTTTCTGGTTTGCGCACCCGGCTTGAAGGTCCGCAGGGCGAGGAAATCGTGCCTCTTTTTGGCGGAGTCTTCGCGATCTTCGGGATCCTTGAGGTATACCCAGCATGAATGAAACGATAACCCTTCCAGAGAACCCAAGCATTCCCAAACGCGGGACCGTACGGCTGACGACTGCACAGGCCCTTGTGCGCTACCTTTCTGGTTTGCGCACACGGCTTGAAGGTCCGCAGGGCGAGGAAATCGTGCCTCTTTTTGGCGGAGTCTTCGCAATCTTCGGCCACGGAAACGTCGCGGGTATCGGGGAGGCCCTGTATCAGTATCGCGACCAGTTGCCTACATACCGGGCGCACAACGAACAGGCCATGGCACACGCAGCGATCGCGTACTCAAAGGCGCATTTCCGCCGGCGATTGATGGCTTGCACCACTTCCATAGGCCCCGGGGCAACGAACCTTCTCACGGCCGCTGCGCTTGCTCATGTGAATCGTTTGCCTGTTCTCTTTCTTCCCGGCGACATCTTCGTTTCCAGGGATCCTGATCCTGTGCTTCAGCAAGTCGAGGATTTCAGTGACGGCAAGATTTCGGCCAACGACTGTTTCCGGCCGGTTTCGCGCTATTTCGATCGGATCCTCCAACCCTCCCAATTGATCACATCGCTCCCGCGCGCTGTGCTCACCTTGACTGATCCTGTGCTGTGCGGGCCGGCCACTCTTGCCCTGCCCCAGGACGTGCAGGCTGCGGCCTTTGATTATCCTGTTGAGTTTTTTGAGAGCGCGATTGTCGAGTTTCGGGCGGCGGCTCCCAGCGAGGGGGATCTGGCAGGGGCAGTGCGTGCGGTGATGGCGGCCAAGCGCCCTGTGATCATTGCTGGGGGAGGCGTGCTTTACGGACGCGCCTGCGAGGCGCTGCGCGGGTTTGCCGAGCGTCACGGCGTTCCGATCTGCGAGACGCAGGCGGGTAAGAGCTCCTTGCCGTGGGACCATCCTCTTCAGCTTGGCTCGGTGGGCGTGACTGGCTCTCCTGCGGCCAATGCGCTTGCCAGCGAGGCCGATTTGATCCTCGCCGTGGGCACCCGGCTGCAGGACTTTACTACCGGATCAAATTCGCTATTTCCCAAGGCCCGGCTGGTCTCTCTCAATGTGAATCCCTTTGACGCGACCAAAGCGCGCGGTATCCCACTCCTGGCTGATGCACGCCTCGGCTTGGAGGCTCTGAATAAAGCGCTGCCGCACTGGCAGGCCGAATCAGCCTGGAGCGAACGGGCCAAAGCCGAGGCCGCAGCGTGGCGCTCGACGGTGGATCGTATCACGCAGCGCCGCGATCTGAACGCGGGAGAATTGCCCTATGATGGTGAAGTGATAGGAGCCGTCCAGCGCTCGAGTCCGAAGTCCACTACGGACGACATCGTCGTATGCGCCGCTGGCACACTTCCTGCCGAATTGCACAAGCTCTGGCGCGCTTCGACACCCGGGAGCTATCACCTGGAATACGGCTATTCATGCATGGGCTATGAAATCGCCGGAGGCTTGGGAGTCAAGATGGCCCGACCGGATCGCGAGATCATCGTGATGGTGGGTGACGGCAGCTACCTCATGCTCAACAACGAGATCGCTACTTCGGTAATGCTCGACAAGAAGCTCATTATCGTGCTGCTCGACAATCGTGGCTATGGTTGCATCAACCGCCTTCAGCAGAGTTGTGGAGGGAAGCCCTTCAACAACATGTTCGAGGATTGCCTGCAGTTTGGCGAGGGGGCACCCAATATCGATTTCGCCGCTAATGCGGCCTCCCTGGGCGCTCTTTCTGAGAAGGTGGCCAATATCGCTGAGTTGGAGGCTGCCCTCCAGCGTGCTCGCGCGGCCAATCGCACCTACCTTATCTGCATCGACACCGACGACACCCGCACCACCGGGGAAGGCGGCTGGTGGTGGGAAGTGGCAGTCCCTGAGGAATCTCCCAGCGAATCTGTCCGCCAAGCGCGCGCCGTTTACTTGCGCGGAAAGGAAAATCAAAAACGCTAAGTGAGGAGAAATTTATGCATCTGCTCGTTAAACCCAAAAAGAACTCCCAAGAAATCGTCTCTGTGACTCCTCAATCGGCAGGTTGGCGTTATGTCAGTTTTTCCGCCCACCAATTAGCCCCCGGGGAGTCGCTTACTTTTTCTGACGACGCCAACGAACTATGCGCGGTCATTTTGAGCGGGAAGGTTTCTGCTAAAACCGGCGCCCTTGAGTGGAAGGAGATCGGGGAGCGCCAGAGCGTTTTTGAAGACGCTGCCCCTTATGCAGTCTACCTGCCGCCGCGCACAAAGCTCGATATTACCGCCAAGACCGATGCTGAACTCGCGGTGGCTCGCTCCCCTGCCAAGGGTGAACTTCCGGCCCGGCTCATCGAGCCCGCTGCCATGCGCCGCAGCGCTCGCGGAAAAGGCGCTAATACGCGCTACGTCTGCGATATCCTGCCCCAGGATCAGCCCGCCGAGTCCCTCCTTGTGGTCGAGGTCAAAACCCCAAGCGGAAACTCTTCAAGCTATCCCCCACACAAACACGATGTGGACAACATTCCGGCAGAGAGTCTGCTCGAGGAAACCTACTACCATCGCATCAACCCGCCGCAGGGCTTTGTTTTCCAACGGGTGTACAGCGACTCGCGCGACATTGACGAGTCGATGGCTGTCGAAGACCGCGATGTTGTCCTAGTTCCTCGTGGCTACCATCCGGTCGTCGTCCCTCACGGCTACCAGTCCTATTACTTCAACGTCATGGCAGGTCCCAAACGCGTCTGGCACTTTCACAACGACCCGGCTCACGAGTGGATTTTGTCAGCCGCTTGAAACCATCAGATCCGCGCAGGCTTTTTACATTCAAATTGAAGTGAGACAATGATTAAGATCGCAAATGCTCCGTGCTCTTGGGGCGCGCTCGAATTCGACCTGGAAGGTCAACCTCCGGACTACGTTCAAGTGTTGAACGAAATCGCTGAGACCGGCTATGCGGGAACGGAATTGGGAGACTGGGGATTCATGCCGACTGACCCGGAACAACTTTCCCGGGAAATCCACGGACGAAATCTCGTGCTGCTCGGTGCATTTGTGCCAGTCTTTCTCAAAGATCCGGCTGCCCACGAGGCTGGCATTGAAGTCGCCGTGCGCACCGCGCGTTTGATGGCCGCGGTGGAGGGTAGCCTGCCCTTTATTGTCCTTGCCGACGAGAATGGGAGGGTTCCGGAGCGCACGAAGAATGCCGGGCGGGTTACTCCCGAAATGGGCCTGAGTGATGCGGAATGGCAGGTCTATGCGGAAGGCGCGACGAAAGTTGCCGAAGCGGTTAAGAAAGAAGCCGGCCTTCGCACTGCTTTCCATCATCACTGTGCGGGATACGTGGAGACCCCGGCTGAGATTGCCAAGCTCATGGCGTTGACTGACCCTAGTATTCTCGGCCTGGTATTCGATTGCGGCCACTATCGATTTGGTGGGGGAGACGCCCTGGAAGGGCTGCGCAAGTACGGTAAACGAGTATGGCACTTTCACTTCAAGGATTATCACCCTGGAGTGGGCAAGCAGGTTGCCAAAAATGGCTGGGATTACTTTCAAGCTGTGAGGCAGGGCGTTTTCTGTGAGCTGGGCAAGGGCGAGGTTGACTTCCCGTCGCTCCTGAAGGAGCTCGAAAAACTCGACTACGTCGGCTGGGGCGTGGTGGAGCAAGATGTTCTTCCAGGCATGGGCACGCCGAAGGAATCAGCCAAACGCAATCGAGAGTATATCCGTTCGCTTGGATATTGATCGGGGGCAAAGTCGCAAACGGCAGTGATCGGTAGGGATGGCTCCCGCGAGTCCGTGGCATTGGTCGAAAACCGTGTAATCTGTGGTCAATTTCAATCCGCGGAATCACGATGGCGACTTGGGCTCGATTCCTCGGTTCGCCTTGGGATGTTTCCGGGCGCCGCAAGCGGCAAGCCCCTCCGACCGTCGAATGGCTGCCTCGCATGGATTCGAACCATGACTAAACGATCCAGAGTCGCTGGTGCTACCGTTACACCACGAGGCAAAAAGGGAGGCAACTTTGGTACTTCAGATCGAGCCAAAGTCAACCCTTCGAGGCTTCATCTCGCTGGCCTCAACCTCCTCGAGAGACTCATGCTGAACCGCCCGACACGCGCTTCCACATTCCGAGTCACGTAATACAACCCACCGGTCGGAGGGGCTTGCCGCTTGCGGCGCCCGGAAACATCCAAGGCGAACCGAGGAATCGAGCCCAAGTCGCCAGCGTGATTCCGCGGATTGAAATTAACCACAGATTACACAGTTTTCGACCAGTGCCACGGACGCGCGGGAGCGCATCCGATCACCGATTAGCGCTAACTAACTACCGAACGGAGTGGTGACGTTGGTTCCTGCCGGTGGATTGAATTCGTAAGTGGAATCCGAAACGCTGTCTCGTTTGACGTTGGAGTAGGTGATGGCGACTTTTTCGCCGCGCGCTGTCTCCAGCTCAACTGCCTGAGGAGTCAAATCTTGTTCGACGGTAATGGTGACTACTTTCACCAATTTCCGGATAGAAGCTGTTTTCGGAGTCAGGGTGACATGAAAGAGTTTGCCCTCTTTGGTGCCTTCCACGTTGTAGTAATCGGTCAGGTGTTGAAAGTTCAATCCAGCGGTGATCGCTTGCAGTGAATTTTTTAATTCGGGCCGCTTATCCAGGTTGTAGAGCTCGGCCGTCTTCAGATTGGGATAATAAATCGTCATCTTCTTGCCATCGATGACGGTCGTACTCGGCTGGTTGCCTTCGATTTCGCGGCGGAATTTGTCCGGCGGCGTAAACCAGAGTTTGCCCTGGTTGACCAACGCTTCTTTCAGAATCGACACGTGACGTTCTTCCCGAAAATTGGCCTGCAGCGAAGTTTTGTTTTCGTAGTACGACTGCAGGCGATTGACCAGACCGTTGATTTCATCTGAAGTCATCGGGGCTGCATAAGCGAACGAAGTGGCGACGAAGGATATCAGAATGAGGAGGAATCGAAGCGACATAAGGATTTCTTAACGGGTCCAGATCGGAACAAAATTAAACCATTGGTCTGGAAATTCGCGAATGATCGTCTGAAAGACATCGGCGATCCGTTGGCTATTTTCTTCCGGGCCGAGCTCTGCCGTCATGTCGATCGGAGGATAGGCGTAGCATCCATATCGTCCTGGCTGAAGCTGTAGTACGAATGCCGGTATAATCGTTGCGCCGGTGTGCTGCCAAATGCGAGCAGCGGCAGCGGAAAATAGGGTCGGCCGATCAAAAAACTTAACGTTAACCCCGCTGTTCAAGTAAGGACGATCGACCAGCATCGCTACCAGCTCGTTCCGCCGGAGCGCTTGCATGATCTCGAGAAAAGCAAACTTGTCGGATCCAACCGTGATCGTTTTGATGCCGAACCGAGCTCGATATTTCCGGCGCCAGGCGTCCAGTTCAGGGGTGGGCTCCTCCAGAGTCACCACGCTGACCGGAAATCCGGCTGCGCCCAGAACCATCCCGCCAAGCTCCCACGCTCCGAGATGTCCGGTGATCAGGAGAGTCCCTTTGCCGCGCGCTCTTCCAGCTTCCAGGAATTCGAACCCACGGCGTTCGACGATCAGCTTTTCCATCCGGGGTACGCCACCGGCTGCCGAATCACAGAAGTCGTGCAGCATCCGTAGAAAATTGACAAAGCACGCCCTTCCAAGTTTTTCCTGGGCTGCGCGATCGCTGGTCAGCACGGCGAGATTGCTCAGGATTGCTTCGCGGCGCTGCCGGCAAAATCGGTAACCCAATTCGCCCATGGAAACAGCGAACGCTCGACTGAGGGGTCGCGGAACATAACGAGCGATCCAATTGCCGATCTCGAAAGAAAACGGCGCATACCACCCGTTGCGCGGCAACGGTTGGGCGTGGGTTGGCGCTACGAATTCAGGTATTGTTTCGGGAGCTGTCTCGGGTATGCCGCTCATTGCGCAAAGCTGAAGATCATGGATTCGTGCCGGGCAAAGTCAATTTTTGCACCGCTCAATTTACTGTTTTTCCTGTTGAAAGTTGCACTCCATTTTTTGTCATTACTGGCGGTGGTTTGATTGGAATAAAAATAGGGAACAACCTGTTTAAGAAGGGCCCAACTGTGGAGCGGACCGATAGCGCGATCGACGGGGCCTTTCCAACCGCTCTTGGCGAATAGACCAGTGGCAACCAGTTCATTGCCATGCGCTTGCAGCTGTAAAACTAGTACACCGCCTTTGGAAAAAGCTAGGTCATAATCGCCACTGGAGCGGGTGCGGAGGATCACATCTCCCACCACGGATCTTCGGTTCGTCGTATAGACCATCTGCCCTTCGTGAGTTTTAGCGTCGTTCCCGAGGCCGGGAAGCTCGTTCACGGTGCATGAGCAAATGAGGATTACAGGGAAGAGGAGGGCGGTAAGACGATAGATCATGAGAAAGTTCTGGCCTCAGAGAACGCTACAGCATTTCGCCTGAGCGCGGCACTGAGGATGGGCAGAAGATTGGGGAGTAACGGCTCAGGTGGAGCGTTGCCCTACCAATTGCTCGGGCGGGCCGATTCTTCATCGGAATGTGTTTGGGATATCATTTAAAAGATCAGGAAGAAAGCTACTATCTTCGACGAGAGATGTTGGATTCCTATTCTAGCATCTCTCGGCCGCTTGCTATGGGCTATCAACTATCGGCCGGCGGCCGGCGATCGCGGGCTTTTTGAATTCAATCGAGGACTGGCTGGCATCAGGCCGGAGTGTCAATTTGTTCACCAATTTTCCGGTGCGACCCTGCAGGTACACTAAAAAATAGAACAATTTCAGGTGGAGTTTCGTCCTCAGGCTCCGAACGGGATTGCCTCCGAGAACAGAGCTGATGGTAGGGACGAGCTTGAGGTTACCTCGGGGCTGGAGAAAAATTTCGATGAATTCCTGAGTGTACCATCCGGAGGACAATTTGAGATAGGTGGCAAATCGTTCCTGAACCAAACGTTGGTAGCGGCGGAATGCGCGATCGCGAGCATTCGGTCGCTCTAGTGCGATTTGCAATGCGAACGCAGCTTGCTCGCCGGAATAGACCGCAATGTGAACGCCGCTACTGAACACTGGGTCGATAAAGCCAGCAGCATCGCCAGCCATCAACCAACGATCGCCAAACATTTTTTTGACCCGGTAGGAAAACTCAGCCGTTGCTCGGACTGGCGTGAACCGTTTGGCTTCACCGATACGATTGTAAACTTCCGGTTGTTGGCGGATGCACTCTTCGAAAGCTTGTTCGGGCGAAAGTTGCAGCGAACGGAAACGCTCATGATCCATGACTACCCCCACGCTCCATTTGCCTTCTGCCATCGGGATGACCCAGCACCAACAATCATCGGCCCGGATCATTCGGGTTAATGAGGCTTCAGGATCGGGCGGCAACGGGTCACCTTGAAAATAGGCGAACACGGAAAACTTGCGCAGATGCGGATACGGCTCTTTCAGCTGGAGATGGTTGGCCAGGATGGCATTTCTTCCCGAACAATCGATGACATACTTGGCTCGAACAGTTTCGGCGCCTTCATTACAGGAGATCGTCGCTTCGTCGTCGAAGCTACAGCCTTTTACGCTTACTTGATATCGCACCTCGCAACCGCAATCGTGGGCATGGTCCAGCAACACCTGATCGAACTTAGAGCGGTCAACTTGATACGAAGTCTTCCAACGCGGATTTACGCCGTTCCGGAAGAAATAGGTACCGCGCGCGGTGCCGCAGGCGGAGGAGATTTCGCCGCCATGTTTTATTAGAAAGCCGGCGCGGTCTAGTTTCTCGGTGACCCCGATCCGTTGGAATGTTTCTGAGCTAGCTGGGAGCAGGGATTCACCGACCCGGAATCTCGGGAATTTCTCTTTTTCGAGTATCACTGCCCGGCGACCGGCGCGAGCTAGCGAAGCACCGGCAACGCTCCCAGCGGGTCCGCCCCCAATTATTGCGACATCAAAGCTCATCCTGCGTTTCTATGATGCTGAAGATACCGGAGGTAAACCAGAAAATACTGACGACATGCATACGGCTGGAGGCCTGCTCCTTTCGGATCGTGGGCCGACAACGGACGCGCGGGAGCGCGTCCCGGGCATGGGCGTTCGATACATCCTGATTGGTAGGGCGAAAACCTCGGCGCGCCGGGAACGTTTCGATTCCCCTGCGCGAGTCGCGCCGGGTTTGAGCCGCCCGTTGCATCAATCTGTGTTGCCTTTTATTCCCCGGGTTCCTCAGTCGGACGGGCACGAACGGCTCAAGCCGATACGGCTGATACCGTACCAGGCTTTCGCCCTACCAACTACCAATCGGGATCCGAACACAGTTGGTACCGATCTCACGCGAGCTGGCGGTCGGCGGCGGCTAGGAACGGCTTGAGTTCAGCGACCAAGGTGCCAAACAGTTCAAAGTCGATTTGCTGTTGGCCGTCGCTCAGGGCTTCGGCCGGGTTCGGATGGACTTCGATGAGCAAACCGTCGGCACCGACCGCGGCGGCCCCCCGGCAAAGGACCTTAACCAGGTCAGCTCGGCCACAACCTTGACTCGGATCAACGACTACCGGCAGATGCGATTCTTGCTTGGCTACAGCTACCGCGGATAAATCGAGCGTGTTGCGCGTATATGTCTCGAACGTTCGAATTCCGCGTTCACAAAGGATCACGTTGGGATTGCCCTGAGTTAACAGATATTCGGCCGCCAGCAGCCATTCCTCGATGCGCTGGCTCATTCCTCTTTTCAGGAGGACCGGCTTTTTGGATCGAGCACATTCGATCAACAATTGAAAGTTCTGGGCGTTGCGAGCGCCGATTTGCAGGATGTCTGCCGTCTCAGCCACGATGTCGACATCGCGTTCGCTGAGGACTTCGGTGATAATCTTTAGACCGGTTTGTCTTTTGGCCAGCTCCAATAGACGAAGACCTTCTTTGCCGAGTCCCTGGAATTCGTACGGTGAAGTACGCGGTTTGTAAGCACCGCCCCGGAGGATCTTGGCGCCTCGTTCTTTCACAGCGAGGGCGGTGGAGAGGAGCTGTTCCTCCGATTCGACGCTGCAAGGGCCGGCCATTATGACAAAACTGTCGCCTCCGATTTCGATTCCATCCACGTTGACCATGGTCTGTGAGCGACGAGACTCGCGGCTGACAAGTTTATAGCGCTTTTGGACCGGGAGCACACGCTCGACCTGCGGCAGGGCCGTCAAAGATTCGAGGGTATGATGGGTGCGCTCATCCCCAATTGCGGCTACAACGGTCTGAAGTTCTCCGCGAATCGCGTGCGGTGTGTATCCCAGTTTCGCGACTTCCTCCATCACGATATCTACCTGGTCGTTGGGCGTGTTAGGTCTGAGGATGATGATCATGGAGAACCGGAGCCATAGCGCCACTTCGTGGCGATGACAAATAGCAAAATTGCAAAATGCCCAGGAGCCAAGACCCACTACCGCCCTCAATCTGGGATTTTCGAGGCACCTGGGAGATCGGCTTCCCGGCGACCTCTCCGCCGAGCAAAGTAGCCTGATGCTTCCTCCTTCGTTCCCTCCGAAACCCACAAACTACGGCGGACAAGCCAGCCTCAGGAAGCTTATCGCAGTGATTGGTGACTATCCGTCAGAAGGCGTTGAAAGATTTCTGCCAAGGATTTGCCGATAGACATCGACCATTCGCCAATCACCTCTCACCTTTCACAGTCGCTGCAGCCCTCGGGTCCTGAGCCAGGAGGCCACCTCCGCTTTTCGAGCTGATATCAGTGAAGCGACGGCGGGATCAGGCCGCTCTGCCATCTGCTATTTCTCCTCCCAATCTTTTCCTTCCCAGTCAACGCGCGATCGATATTATGCTGGACGATGCGTCAACAAGACCGGATCGCCGGGCGCGATCCCGACATCCCCGTAATGCCATGAGCGAACATGTAACAGCTCCCCCCGGCAAAAGACCTCCGATGACGCCGATCGGTTCGCGTCGTTTCCTGCCCCGGATTGGGTCTCCGGGTTATCACATCCTGCTAAGCGCTGTGGCGATTCTAGTCCTCGGCCCGCTGGGCGGGATCTCCGCAGCTTTCATGAATTTCTCGATCGGCTTTTTTATTGGCGGTCAGGTGCTCGCAGGAATTCTAGGCAGTGTTGTCACTCTGCCCTATGGGCCAGAAGGAAAACATGGCGCCAACTACATCCAAACCATGGCCGCTTCAGTTGCCGGCATGTGCGGCATGGCCGTGCTGGTTCAGGCCATGGTGTGGTTAGGTTTACCGGAACCCCCTGCCTGGGAACTCGTATTGTTCTTCATGTGTGCTGGCATGTTCGGTGTCGGTATCGGCATGCTTTACACACCGATCCTGGTTGATCGGATGCAGCTGCCCTTTCCGTCCGGGTTCGCGGTGGCCAACATCCTGCGCGCTCTGACGGACAAAGACTTGCTCAAACGCTCTATTGCCAAGTTGGGCGGAGGAATGGGTACCGGTTATTTGGTTGGACTGTTCTCGCTGAACGTCCCCTGGTTTGCCCGTTTCGGTTTTCCCGGTCCGCTGCTAGCAACTCTGGAGAAGGCGAGCATTTCTGCATCCACCTTTGGTGCTGGTTTGATCGTTGGTTCTCGCATTGCGATACCCGGCCTGGTGGTCGCCCTCATCGGTGCCTGGCTGAGGCCCTACCTGATCACCATTGGTTGGCTCGGACCAAATGATCCGTATCGGAAAATAGGTTTCATCATTTCGCTGGGCACCATTCTCGGTGCGGCCATTGTCGACATCATTTTGATCATGCTGCAAGCTGCCAAGCGGCTTCGCGAAAAAAACGCCGAACCGTCTCAACCCCAAGCGGACTGGAAGCGGGTCAACATGCTGGGTCTCGTCGTGTGGATTTTGTTCTGGGGAGCAGCCACGGTGTGGTTCGGTAGTCAGGTACTGCATCAACCAGTACTCTTCCTTGCCGTCGCCGTCGGCCTTTGTCTCTTGTTCGTCCTGGTTAACGGTATTTCGCTCGGCATTTCGGATTGGAACCCGATTTCCAGCGCGTTTGTGATGACTGTTTTCATCCTGGCCGCCATGGGGCTCCGTGACCCTGGCGTAGGGCTGCTATGCGCCTCTATCATGCTCATTGCCTGTAGCGAAGGAGGTGACATGCAGCAGGACCGGTCGACGGGTTGGCGTTTGGGTACCAACCGAATTATACAATTCCGTTACCAGGTTATCGGTATAGCGATGGGTGCGGTGTTGGCGGTAGTGCTGGCCAAGCTTTTCATGAGCGCTTACCCGGTCTTGACTCAGGATCAGTTCAGTCATCCAAACCTGGAAGGTGCCCAAAAATGGCAGTCCGCCATGACTTACAAATTTGTCGGCGCGCTGAAAGGAATCACTACTTCCCAGCCGCATGTCATGATTGCTTTGCAGATTGGTATCGGCCTGGGCCTATTCATTGAAATAGCTCGGAAGTTGATAAAAAGCCGCCCGCGTTACCAGCGGTTTGCGGCCGGCTCGCGGACCGGTCGTGCCACGGACTTCATCCTGGATGCCGTGCTTTTATCGAGCCCTTATGCATCGTCGTTCGGCGGATTTGTGGAGTTACCGACCGTGCTCTGGTGGACCGCTGGAGGACTGGCCTCTGCGCTGTTCAACGGGCTCAAGCAAAGATCGGCGGCGCGAGCGGCCAAATCCGGTCAAGAGGGCGCGCCCAGTCTCCCTCCCGATATGAGTACCACGTCGTTGGTGGGCGGCGGATTGATCGCGGGCGATTCTCTGGCAGCGCTGACGGTCGGAATTTATGGGCTTCTGACCGCCATTCTTTGAGAGCGCCCGATTGTCTTGCCGTAGCTAAATGTAGGCGGATGCTCCAGCCTCCGAAACCGTTGTGATGCGATCTCGCTGCCAACTCAAGGTTTTTTAGCCTTCGGTAATGACGACGTTCGGTAGAAGACTTCTTGCGCTCCTTCAGAGCGGACGCGCATTTTTTGGGTTACCCGGGGTTGCGCAAAGCCTCCACCCCGGGCTGAGTCCTTTAACGCCTTCGGCGTACCCGGCTCCCCGGCGTTGGGAGATGTCCGTCCGCAAAATTTCACATGCATCGGACGATTTCCCGATCTAGAACTCAGCGTGCAAGATTTTACGGCAGGCGGCATTAACGCCCTGCGCACTTCATTCGCTTCGTCGGGCAACGAGGAATTTGACCGGCGAATTCGCGAGCTGGTGAATGATTGGGGTGTTCGGGAAAACCAGGACCTTATTGCGGAGATGATCGTCACGGCGCTCCGAATGGGTAGTGATGCTGTACCGGTCGCGGATCTCAAGCTGATCAACCGGTCGCTCAAAGAACTGAGACAGGCGGCCAAGGTTTTTGCTCCCTACCAGGGCGTTCGGAAGGTCGCCGTATTCGGTTCGGCTCGTACCGGAATTGAGGCAACCGAATTTGCAGCGGCAGAGACGTTCGCAGCACGAATGCGTGATCTCGGTTACATGATCATCACGGGAGGCGGGGATGGGATCATGGGCGCGGCTCAACGAGGGGCGGGCCGAGAGCATAGTTTTGGGCTCAACATTCGACTGCCGTTCGAGCAGCGAGCGAACGAGATCATCCATGGGGATCCCAAGTTGGTCACGTTCAACTACTTCTTTACGCGCAAACTCAATTTTCTAAAAGAGACGCACGCGGTCGCCCTTTTTCCAGGTGGTTTCGGCACAATGGACGAAGGATTTGAGTGCCTCACGCTCATGCAGACTGGCAAGGCGAGGATCATTCCAATAGTATTGGTGGATAAACCGGGCGGCGCTTACTGGAAAACCTGGGCGGATTTCTTACACGCGCATCTACTGGGGGAAGGTTTGATATCTCCGGACGATTTTCATCTATTCCGAGTGACCGACAATCTGGATGACGCCATTGCCGAAATTCTGCAGTTTTATAAAAACTTTCATTCGTACCGTTGGGTTGGCTCCCAAATGGTGATTCGCCTGGAGCGGTCAATCAGCGATGCAGCGATCGAAAAGTTGAATCAGGAGTTTGCCGATCTTTTCGAACGACATCTGCTACACGCGGGTAAACCGCTTCCGCAAGAGCGCGATGAACCCGAGCTCAGCCGGCTTCCCAGGTTGATCTGTGGACCGCACCGAAGAAATTTCGGCAGGATGCGCCAGCTGATCGACGCGATCAACTTAGCAGAAGTGGCGCGGTAGGAGCGCACGGCAACGCCGGGAACGCACGGGAACGCCGACAGCGCCGGGAACGCCGAGAACGCCGGGAACGGCGACGACATCGAGAACGCAGAGAATTGTTCGGAAGTCGCCTGCGATCAATTACATCGTGTCGCCGTCTTTGGAATGATCTCCATGCCCACGTTGCTGACCGGAGGATACGAACGATTTCGAGAGACGCGTCGCTGAAACGTTTTCGTAGAGTTCCCGGCGCTGTCGGCGTTCCCGCGCGTTCCCGGCGTTCCCGTGCGTTCCCGGCGTTCCCGTGCGTTCCCGGCGTTCCCGTGCGTTCCCGGCGCTTCTTACCGTTGCCCGGTTTGCTCGATGATGTAATCGTGAATGCTATTCACGGACGCGAGCGCAACCCGGGCTACGTCTGAACTGGGTACTCCGACTCCAAAAGTCTTTTCCATGCTGACCACGAGCTGCAGGGCATCGATCGAATCAAGTCCCAAACCATCCGGACCAAAAAGCGGCAGATCATTGCTGATATCTTCTTTGGGAGTACGGAGCATCAAGTTGGTGATCAGCATATCTTTGATCTGCTCCTTCAAATCTTCTGGCGACATAAAAAACGTAAAACCCCGGACGGGACCGAATAGATTTGGCGGATTAAATCTTTAATCAAGCGTAAAGTTGCTGCGTAAACTGGGGCCGGCACTGAAAAAATGTCACCGAGCAAGCGCGTCCGATTAGACAAATTGTTGGTCGACCATGGGTATTTCGACTCCCGTCAACGGGCGCAGCGAGCCATCATGGCCGGCGAAATATTGGTGGAGGAACGCGTTTCTGATAAGCCTGGGTCTCTTGTTCTGCCGGGCGCGGCGATCCGAGTGACCGCTTTGGAGCGATACGTCGGCCGTGGCGGGTATAAGTTGGAGGCGGCCTTGGATAAATTTGGTATTGATCCGGCCGGAAAGCGTTGCCTCGATATCGGGGCCTCTACCGGCGGCTTTACCGATTGCCTGCTCCAACGCGGCGCTAACGAGGTGGTAACCGTGGATGTCGGACACAACCAGCTGGCTTGGAAAATTCGATCTGATTCACGCGTGAAAGTTTTCGAAGGGGTCAACGCACGTTTCCTTTCACCGGAGCGCTTTGGTGCGAACTTTTGCTTGGCTGTCGCTGATGTTTCATTTATTTCGCTCACTCTAGTGTTAGCACCCATGTTTGCATGTTTGGAGAAAACCGGTGAAATCGTGATACTGATCAAGCCGCAATTTGAGCTGGATGCAAAACGGGTCGACAAAGGTGGGATCGTGCGTGATGAGGCAAACCGCTCAGCAGCAGTGGAAAAAATCAGGAACTTTGTGACCGGCGCACTTGGTCGGCAGTGGCTTGGCCTGATCGAGTCGCCGATTCTCGGAACCAAGGGCAACCAAGAGTTTTTGGCATGGCTTCGCTAACGGTAGGTATTTATGCCCACTGGCGAAAGCCAGGCGCGGCGGAATCGCTAAGGGAGCTCTACCAAGCGCTCTCGCGCGAGGGAATTAATGTGTTGCTCGAAGCGAGGGCGGCGGAATTCGTAGGCCAGAAAGGGCAACCACTCGAGCAGATTCGCCATCAGGTCGACCTTTTCATAACGCTAGGTGGTGACGGAACTTTGCTTCGTTTAGTCCGAGACCTTCAGGGAGAATTGAAACCGATCGTTGGGATCAATTTCGGTTCACTTGGATTCCTTACTGGATTTGGTGGTCCCGGTTTTTCCGAAGCAGTCAGCGCGTTAGCCAGCGGGGCCTATCGAGTCGAGGAGCGTACCCTCTTGCAGACGGCGATCGAAACGGGCCATGCCAGCGTTCTTACTTCGCTGGGCCTAAATGATGTCGTGGTCAGGGGGGGTGAGCGATCGCGATTGGTGCAAATCGCTGTGACCATCGATGAAACTTTTTTGACGGAATATAATGCTGACGGATTGATAGTGGCGACAGCTACCGGTTCGACCGCCTACTCCCTGTCAGCCGGAGGCCCGATTGTTGCCCCGAATTCCGGCGTTTTTGTAGTCACGCCGATTTGTCCCCATGTCTTAACCAATCGCTCAGTGGTTGTGGCCAACAGTTCCGTGATTCATTTGGAACCGAGCCGCGGAGATCAACCCTTATTTCTCAGCGTGGATGGACAGGAATCTACACTATTCCATCCCGGTGATTGTGTCACTGTTCGGAAGGCGAGCGTCACCTTGCCATTGGTTTTCCCGAAGGACCTTAGCTTCGCGGATGTTCTGCGAACGAAGCTGCGTTGGAGCGGGAGCGCGATATGATTCGGATCAGCGAAATCCTTCTTCCGGAACACATCCTCCTTGATTTGGCTACGCCAACTCGAGAAGAAGCCGTTCGGATGGTAGCCGAATCGCTTCGGGGCGACAGTCGAATCGCAGATTGGCCCCTTTTCCTCAAAACACTTTCCGAGTCCGAACGAAGCGCACAGACCAATTGCACCCTCGGTCTGACCATTCCGCATAACCGAACCGATGCGGTCACCAGCATGGTGATGGCATTGGGCAGGTTGAAGACGCCGGTAAAGGCGGCGTCCGTGGAAATCCGCTATATTGTGATCATCGGGATTCCCGAGACGATGGATGCGGAATATCTCCGATTGGTAGGCGTCTTGATGCGAGTCTTTCGCGATGATCGGTTCCGGGCTACCCTCGATTCCGCAACTAAACCTCAAGCTGTTCTCAAAGTTTTTGAAGAAGCAGAGACCAAGTTGGTTCGGGAGGAATAGTCGATAGTCAAGAACACTGACGGTTCGGAATGGTACCGGCGACCAGCCTCCCCGAATCGGCTATCGCAGCGGCGACGCGTCCGACGAAGCATATGGTGATAGTTCGAATTGCCAACGAAGAGAATCGCGAAGTCGGAAGCCGCGATTCAAGATAGCCTAGCCTGCAGGGCTAGGAATAGACATATAGAGATGGGCCAGCGCTGAAAGCGCGGCTCAGTTTAGTACAGAAATTTGAAGTACGTTTTGAGCATACCATGCAAGAGCCGGAACGTTTTTCCGAATTGAAGATCCGATTGGCCATTTCGGACGATTGGCCGATGATCTGGAAGATTTTTCGATCCGTTGTACAGCGAGGTGATACCTATGCATTCTCGCCGGACCTGGATGAGCAGAGTGGCTTAAAGAGCTGGTACAGCGCCGGTGCCAAAGTCTTCGTTGCAGAAGCTAACGGCACAGTTGTGGGCACCTTTTTCATCAAACCAAATCAGCCTGGTCTTGGATCGCACGTGGCGAATGCCGGATTCATGGTAGACCCCGAGGCGCATCGAGGTGGGATTGGTAGGACAATGGCTGAATACGCCCTGGTTTGGGCGAAAGAGCAGGGGTACCAAGCAATGCAATTCAACTTTGTTGTCTCGACGAACTTGGGAGCGGTGGCCCTCTGGAAAAAGCTTGGGTTCATCACAATCGGAACGGTTCCCAAAGGATTTCGTCACGCTCAACAGGGTTATGTCGACGTGTACATCATGCATCGGGAGTTGTGAGGGGTTGGGGAGGATGTGACTGGCAGCTTAGCCGCAATAATCGTCCTCGTGCTCGTCGTCGTCCTCGAACGAGCCGGAAGAAGACCCAACGCAATCGAGGGCTACCTAGATGTATTTCCAACGCGGTATTTATTTCCGGGGTAAAGACAAGAACGGGCCCTTCCCAGAGCAGCCTGTCGGACTTCGTTTGATCAAATTTGATGGGTAGGTTTTCAGCGGCGAAGCCGCGGTTCAAGATAGCCTAGGGCGAAGCCCCATAAGCGTTAACTTGTTTTGACTACTGTGTCGTAGAACTTTTGTTCTTGTGCTTTTCGCATTCGAGGGGGCTCGGCCAACTGATCAGCAATGTCGGCCCAATTCTCAATGAGATGGCGCAGCGAAAGGGCTGGCTGGAGGGCGTGGGCGAGCTGATGAAAGGCGAACAAAAACTCTCGCCATCGACTAGCACCTGGCCTGGATTTGGAAGCTGTAGCCCCAGGGGGAAAGCGCGCTGGCATGCTGGATAAGCTTCTCGGTTAGTAGAGCGACGAATAATTTGCCATAAAGCCAAGCTTTGGCGCTCTCCTGGTCATACTTTGGAAGATGGCCCAGTTGAGCGATTTGCTTGAAGCGCTTAAAGACCAGTTCGATTTGCCAGCGGAAGCGGTAGGACTCAAGAATCAATTCTGCAGGGAATGTTTCTGGGGGGAAGGTCGTTAGAACCATCACAAAATTGGCATAGAGCAGCGTTTGGGGTTGCAAGGCTGCACCTTGTTTACTGGCTCTGCGCCGGAGCTTTTTCTGAGCCCTGGCCGCAGCGGCTTGGCTTTTTCGAATCACACAAAGCCGGGCGGCTAGGGCAGGATGAGCCTCCAAAGGCAGCCAGACTTTCCATTGAGTAATTTGGCCTGTTTTGGTGATTGACTCTAGCCGCTGTGCTAGTTCCAGAGCGGCGCCGGTCTCTGTTTGCAACCGAATACCGTCGGGATTAAGGCGCGCCGTGACGTAGGCCTTCTTACTGGCTGCAAAGTGTATTCCAGGGGCTTGGCAATAACCCCGATCAGCCAAAATGTAGTCCTGTGGGCGAAGTGGAAAGTGGCGCAGCGATTCGCCGTTTCCCTCTCCCTCTACCGCGGTAATCTTAAAATAGTCGCACTTCAGTGTCGGCCACCGCAGGCTGTAATGGATGCGCCACAGACTACCGGTCTTGCCGGGTTCCTTTACCAGCGTCGAATCGATCAAGCGCAGCCCCTGCTTGCTGGGAGCGCCGGCTTGAAGCCCTCGCTCCTCAAACAAAGCCTGGCAAAGCTGTTGCAGCCAATCCTTGCTCTTACGCAGCCGCTTAAAGAGCGCTACGGCTGAAAGTTGGGCTAGTTTGGCTTGCTTGGCTCGAACCACGGTCTCGCGCATCGAAAAACCGCATCCTATATGCAACAGCAGCACCCGAAGCAGATGCTCCTCCGATTTATCCTGCCGCAGACCCTTCAGCGCACCGCTCTGCTGAGCCATGTCCTTCCAGTTGGAGGGGAAAAACGAGACCAGCAAATCCCAATCCTCATCTACCGCATTGCCACTCTGCATGCCCCGAAAGAATACCAGAGTGCATCCGCTAAGCGCAACAAAACAAGTTAACGCTTATGGGGCGAAGCCCTAGGAACAAGAATAAAAAGCGGTTCCAGCGCTGAAGGCGCGTGGCAAGCACCGAATCCGCGAGCGTCAAACGTTGTATGACCATCGTCAAAATGCCCGCATCGCTTCGATTTAAACCGAGCCGCGCTTTCAGCGCTGGCCCATCTCTCTATATGCCTATTCCTAGCCCTGCAGGCTAGGCTATCCTGAATCGCGGCTTCGCCGCTGCGAGCCGATCGTTCGCCACCTATTTCGAATTCGACGTTCCCGTAGTCTGTTCGTCCAATCCGACCGATCGATTGGGAAACCCGGCTGCATCGAAATACTTTGTTTTACCAACCAGCTGGTAATTGAGTCTGGTAACTTGGCCGTTGCCGGCAGGCTCCGATTTCATTGATTTGGCCTCGAAAGCGACGTTTTCGGGCCCGCCATTCAATGCTTCGCTGAGGATCCGGCCCTCCAGACTGCCATGAACCGGAAGCTCTAATTTCAGAATATGCGCGAATGTCTTGGCCACATCCGCGTTGCTCGCTGGGGCGGGATCGATAAAACGTTGTTTAAAGTCCGGACCGAAAGCGATCATGTTATTGAGCGTATCGGCTCGATTGAAGCTGCCATGCATCCCTTGCCCTTCCTGGAGAGACGTGTCGCAAAGGGTAACCGCGTTCATCACAGGATTTGTGGAATCGGTTACAAAGCTGCGGAAATTGATAATCAAAGCGGGAGTCGGCAGCACCGCAATCCCTTTCAGGTTAATGTCACTGAGAGTTAGGGCGCCTTTGATCGGGCCATAATCCGGGTCGGTAAATAAGCCACTCACGTAATCCTGCGTCGCGAGAAACTCGACAATCTTCTCCAGAAGTTGCGGATCTTTGGTCGGTAAATAGACCAGATCTGAACCGCCGTTGGCTGCAACAACCACTTTTGCGTCGGCCGGACTCAAGACACCGGTTCCGCCAATCAAACCGTTACCGAACGCCGAGCGTTGCTCAGATGCGTCGCCGTTCGGGGTTTCCGGATTGACCGGCTTATATCCCTTTTTTCCGTCGATGGTGACGACCTTGTCCGGATCGAATAACTGGAGATTCAGAAAATGGGCGAGATCAATGGCTACGAAGCCAGGCGGCAAAAATCCAGCTGGTACCTCTTGGCGGCCGGCAGGGTCCTTGTAGGTTTGGGATGCGGCATAACTTTTGACCAGCTCTTTTCCGGTGGCGTCGAGCTCGTGCTTGCTAATGGTCGAGAATCCGTGATCGGAAGTAACGAACAGATCAGTCTCATCCGCTAATCCCGGTACATTATTAATGAAGTCGAGAATTTGTTTGAGGTTCGAGTCCGCATTCTTGATTGCTGCGAGGGAAGTCGACCCGTTTATGCCGGGTCGCAGTTGGTTGAGACTGTCACCCTGGTTGTGCTGCGTCCCGTCCGGATCTCGACTCCAAAAAACCACGACAAACGATTTCCCCGATTTGAGGAATCCGGGAAGAATTGCTTTGGTGAGGGCGTCGGCGAAGAATTGTTGCTGCTTCAGATTGGGCGACAGCGCTCCCGGATTATCGCTGTTGCCCGGACTACCGTTATCTTCCTGGGTTTTCGGATGACCGTTCGAGCGATCCGGAGCGACTAGATCAAGCCCAGCCTCCTTGAGCGCCGCCGCGACCTTAGGATCGAGCGGAATGCCACCCTCTTTACCGGTGGAATCGTCGATAATGACCGTCTCAGGGATGGGAACCACTCCATCCCTTGGGCAGCCCTGGCCAATATCTTGAATGAGCGTTGGACCGAGTTTCCCGACTGCGGCGGTCGCGAAGCCGTTCTTATGCGCGATCCTCAACAACGTTTCTTCGTTCAGAAAATTACAGCTGAAGTGTTCGTCAATGCAGCCGAGCACCGCATCGTTTTCGATAAATGGTGTCTCGGTATTGGGGACTTGAATTCCGGAACGTTGCGGAATGGCAAAGCCAGAATAGAGGGCATTGCTGAAGTCACCGGTGTCACCCATGTAATGACCAGTCGCGATAGCGGCGGCGTTTGGCGTCGTAAACGTCGGAAACAGCGCGTGGCTATTGGGGAAATCGACTCCGAGTTGCCGGAGAGCATATAAAGTCGGGGCGTCGGTCTGATTCACCGACCCATAGCGAAGGCCATCTGCGACAAAAATGATGACATTGCGGCAAAACGCCGGGACAGAACACGAAAGTAGCGCAACGGCGATCAATGCGAAGCTTCGGTTCCGCAATAGATGCGGTCCATCAGGATGTGAAAAGAGGTTCATCGGCGAGAGGAAGATTATCTCCGGTGGCACCATTAGCTCATCCGAAGGCTTTGAAACAATTGTTGAGTTGTGGCGATTTTGTAACATTCAGCAGAGCGCGAAACGGTCGGACAGGCCTGCCCGACGAAGCTTGTTCTCGACCCCGTCGCCGACAGGTTTGGCCGTAGTTGGAACGGACTCCATCTACGCCGCCGGCAGTTGTCCATTTCCTTTCACGCTTGTAATATTCCGGCAAGCATCTTGTTAGGTGAGCCACTCAATAGTCCGACAGTTAATGAACAATCTGTTTATGAATCCCAAAAAAGTATTTCTTCCGCCATTGGCAGCACTAACGGCGGCCGCGTTCATTGCAGGCGGCGCGCTGGCTATCGGTGCGACCGGTCAGAATGACAGCGGATCGAAAGCGAATCTCGAGCTGAAGCTCGACAATTCGCCGTTGAACCGAGACGTGAAGCTCGGAAACTCTTTCGCTCCGATCGTCAAATCCGTCACCCCGAGTGTGGTGAAAGTATTTGTCACGACCGCGCAACGCCAGCTGTCTGGCGCCGACATCGAGCAATTCCGAAAGTATTTCGGACCGATGTTTCCAGATTTCGATCAACAGCAAACCCCTAGCCAGCACGCTTTGGGTTCTGGTGTCGTGATCTCACAAAATGGTTACATCTTGACCAACAATCACGTTATTGAGAACGCCAAAGAAATTTCGGTGGCGCTCAATGATGGCCGGAGCTTCACGGCAAAATTGGTCGGCACGGACGCCCAGACCGATGTCGCGCTCCTAAAGATTGATGCTGACACTCTGCCTGCCTTGACGCTGGCGGACAGTGACGCAGTGGAAATCGGCGACGTGGTGCTCGCAATCGGCAATCCATTCGGCATCGGACAAACGGTGACCGAAGGAATCGTCAGCGCGAAGGATCGGATGACGGAAGGCGATAAGGATGAAGACTTCATTCAAACCGATGCGGCGATTAACCCGGGCAACTCCGGCGGCGCGCTAGTCGACACGCAGGGGCGTTTGGTCGGAATCAATACGTCTATTCTCTCGCGGACCGGCGGTAACCAAGGGATTGGTTTTGCGGTTCCATCCAACCTGTGCCGCTGGGTTGTGGATAGTTTGGTGAAAAACGGCAAGGTCTCTCGTGGGTTCTTGGGCGTTTCAATTCAAGATGTCACGCCGGATCTGGCCAAGGCGCTCAAAGTCAACCGCTCGGTCGGTGCTCTCATCTCGGAAGTCAGCCCGAATGGTCCGGCCGATGCCGCAGGACTTAAGAACGGTGACGTCGTTTTGCAATACGACAACAAGCCGGTGGAGAACTCGATGCAGCTTAAGCTGAGAGTCGCCGAAACAAGTCCAGGAACCAGCGTTCCAGTGGAAGTTGATCGGAACGGCGAAACCAAGACCATGAATGTCGTGGTGAAGGAACGCTCGGGCGTATCTGTCGCTAAAAACGACTCTCCCAAAAACACGGATCAAGGTTCACTCAACGGAGTGACGGTGGGCGAACTGAATCAAGAGTTGCGAACGGAGTTGAAAGTTCCGGGCTCGGTTCAAGGTGCGGTGATCGAGGAGGTTGATCCAACTTCTTCCTCCTCGGAAGCAGGGCTTAAGGTGGGTGACGTGATCACAGAAATTAATCATCGTCCGATTAAGAACGCTCAGGAAGCAGTCGATGCGACCTCGGGCAAGGCGAGCGGTGAAACCTTGGTGAAGGTATACCGAAACGGTGCAAGCCACTACGTGGCCGTGCACGAAGGTGATTCTCAGTAGGGCTGGTTGGTCCGCAGTAGTCGGCAACCCGCACAGTGTCAACTGTGCGGGTTTGCCGTCGAAAAAGGAGCCGGAAAAATCGAAATATATCCCGTCTTCAGGTCAGGCCCCATGTCCGAAAATCACTCTGATCCCTCTGCCGCGACGACAATCCCTCTTTCTGAGGCGCAAGATCTCTGCCATGATGAGGCTGAGTCTATGCGCGCTCTCGTGGTTGAGGACGATGAGAAGATCGCCTCTTTTGTCAGCAAAGGATTAAAGCAAAACGGGTTCGCCGTAGATTGTGCACCTGACGGAGAACGGGGTTTGGATTTGGCAAGCACCATTGCCTACGACGTCGCGATCCTCGATCTGATGCTGCCGAAGCTGGACGGGCTTTCGCTGCTCCGTCGGTTGCGCCAGCAAAAAGTGCAGATACCAGTATTGATCCTCAGCGCGCGAGCGAACGTCGATGACCGCGTCGTCGGCCTGCAATCCGGAGGCGACGACTACGTGACGAAGCCGTTTGCGTTCTCGGAATTATTGGCGCGGGTCCAAGCGCTCATTCGCCGGGCGAGCCAGTCTCAGGAACCGACCCACTTAGGCGTTGCCGATCTGTCGATGAATTTGCTGACCAGAGAGGTAGGCCGAGACGGCAAGACGATCGAATTACATCCTCGCGAGTTTTCCCTGCTTGAGTTCCTGCTTCGCCATGTGGGACGGCCTGTAACCAAGACGATGATTTTGGAACATATCTGGGATTTTCACTTCGATCCCCAGACCAATGTGGTCGATGTGCTCATTCATCGGCTTCGGGCCAAGGTCGACAAGGGCTTTTCGATCAAGCTCATCCACACCATTCGAGGAGTGGGATATGTTATTAAAGCGGGTTGAGCGGCTCTGGCACAGCTTCACGTTTCGACTCAGTCTTTGGTACGCGGCAACCTTCACGTTTAGCGCAATCGTCCTCTTTGCGCTGCTTTACTTTCTCCTGACTTCGTTCTTCGAGCGGAGTGAGCGGGAAATCATTCAAGAGCGACTCAAAGAGTGCGGCGCCGTTTATGAGAGCGGAGGGTTAGGAGCGCTCCGCGATTTGGTGAGCCAACAAAAGTTCACGGAAAACGAAGGTCCGTTCTTTATCGAAGTAACTGGTGCCAGGGGTAACGTCGAATACCTGGTCGCACCAGCGGATTGGGTCGATTTTAACAGCCTGAATTCGATGTTCGGTGGGTCGAATTCGGCATGGCTTCGCATTCCCAAAGACAAGCGCAGTGATTTCATGATCGAGTCCGCGCAACTCTCAGATGGCGCGACCTTGCGAGTAGGGCGAAGCACCAATCGCCCGGAAACATTGCTTGGGCCGTTCTTTACTGCTTTTTTGGTAGTGATCGTGCCAACGCTGATTCTGGCGATTGCGGGAGGCGCGGTGTTCGCCTATCGCGCGACCGCTCCGGTCCGGCAAATGTTGAAGACTGCGCGTTCAATTATCAGCACCGGAAATCTGGGTGAGCGCGTCCCGGTAAGTCAGGCTCAAAGTGAGTTGGCCGAGTTGGCCCGCCAATTCAATCAGGTGTTGGACAAAAATCAGACGTTAATTCGCGGAATGAGGGAGGCGCTCGATAACGTCGCGCATGATCTGCGGTCGCCGCTCTCCCGACTTCGCGGCACAGCCGAGCTCGCTTTGCAGGCCGATACTCCGGAAGCGGCGCGGGAAGCCTTAGCCGACTCAGTCGAGGAGTCTGATCGTGTGCTGACTATGCTCAATACACTGATGGACGTCACCGAGGCTGAGAACGGAATGATGCGGTTGCACCGAACGCACTGTTCCGTCAACGATTTATTGGAGGAAGTTCTCGAGATCTATCGGGTGATAGCGGAGGAGAGAGCAATCGAGATAAAAATCAATTTCGGCGATAAATGCTATGCCGATATTGATCCGAACCGAATGCGGCAAGCTTTTGCGAACCTGATCGACAACGCGGTTAAGTACACTGAACCTGGAGGAAGCGTCGAGGTTGGTTGCCGCCGGATTGCTGAGGGTGTGGAGGTCACGATTCGGGACAATGGAATTGGCATTCCGCCGGACGAACAAAACCGAATTTGGGATCGTCTGTATCGCGGTGATAAAAGCCGATCACAGCGGGGGCTGGGCCTGGGCCTAAGTCTGGTGAAAGCGGTGGTCGAGGCTCACGCCGGCATCATTACCGTCCGGAGTGAGATCGGCAAAGGCTCGGAGTTCATTGTCCTGTTGGCCGCTGCTCACGGCACGCCAAAACCGATCCTGCAACCGGTTGCGACGGCGTAGCGTAGCCTGATCCTCCTGGCTCAGGAACCGAGGGCTACTGCAACTGTGAGAGGTGATTGGTGATTGGTGGGCGATGGCGATCTCTGCCGTGGATTTGTCTCACCGCCTTGTAACTTCTCACTAGTCACTGGCACACTCCCTGAGGCTGGAGCATCAGGCTACTTTCCTCGGCAGAAATCTCTCGCCGCCTTTTTCACCAATCACCAATCACCAATAAGCTCCCTGAGGCTGGAGCATCAGGCTACGGTATGCGGTTCAACTGTGATCGGAAAGTTTACTGAGTTCGCGATGAAACAGAACTTGTGTGCCTTCTCGTGCAAGTGCTCCGCCAATTTGATCTTGTCGGCCGATGTGAGGGTCACGTGCGGACGAAGGACGGCCTTGGTGAATCGGCCGTTACCATCAGCGGCTACTTCCATGGTCGCTTCGGCGTCGTCCTGATAGCTGACAACAATTATTTGGCTGTCGGAACAAAAGTGAAGGTACCAAAGCAAATGACAGCCGGAGATGGCCGCTAGCAGCTCCTCTTCAGGATTGTAGCGCGTCGGGTCGCCGCGATAGTGCGGATCGGACGAAGCGAGCAGCGGCGGCTTGCCAGCGATGCTGATTTCGTGATCGCGCCCATAGGCTTTATAGCCGGAGGTGCCGGAGCCTAGGTTGCCGGTCCACCGGTTCGTGAGGCGGTAGGTATGACTTGGCATGCCTCAATCTACATCCTCCGATAGGCATGTCACTTGGCGTTGACGACCAATAGAAAGCGGATGGTCAAATATCTCTGATGGGGAGTGCTACCCGTGATCCGAAACAGCTCACCAAAGGCTCAGTTGATATTCCGGTTGGGGGATTTCGCCTACCTGCAAGGGCTGCGACTCAATCCGATCGTCAGGTGGCAGTGATTCAATGAGGTGGGGTAATCCGGCCAGGACATCAGTCACGTCAGACCGATGACCGATCTCCTTGGCTAACGGAGTGGCGGCGGGGTGGTCAACTGGCAGGCAGACCAGGGAATCGCTGATCGAAACATTTTGATTCCGGAGTTCGACGATATCGGTATCAAATCCTTTCAGTAATCCCATCGGCGCTATGGGCATGGGGAGACAGACGACGGGCATGGTTAGTGTCCTGGCTACATGCTTGACGGCTTCGCGAACTGACTCCGTGCAGAGGAGTACTTCCCAACGTTGGTTTAGCCGAGTTAGGGCCGCTGCATTCAAATCGATCAAGGTCAGCGTAGCCCGAAAATGGAACTCAATATTGCGATTTGAGCAGAGCCACAACAGCGCTCCTAACGTTCGCGAGCAAACCGGGTCGGCCCACCAGTATGAGTTATCCCAGATCCTTCGACAAACGTTTGGAACTGCGGGACCGGTGCGATCGGCTTTGGCTAGTAAGCGCTCAAAGAGCGCCGGAGCATCCTGTCCGGATATTGCCGGAGTAAAAGAAGTCTGTGCTTTTTCGTCCCGAACAAAAGCGGCTAGCGAACGATATCGATCTTTAGAGTCCCATTCCACCGCACCTCGAAGCTGGTCCACGGATACTTCAACTAGTTCGTCCGTCTTAGTTTCGACGATCAGCTGCCGGAGGTCAGTGAGCAGATCTTCCACCTTGCTGCGAAATTCGCGCGACGGAATTCCCACTGAAGCCGATTTTGGATTTATGGCATTCGCGGCAGTTACAACTACTCCGAAAAAGTGATCCGAAATCAGCTGAGTAGATAGTCGCCGTAAAGCTATCCGGCTGACAAAGGTTTCATCCGAGACCGGAGAAACTTGTCGAAAGCGTTGCGCAGCGAGTGAACGATCGTCTTTTTCGAGAATGTCCCCTCGCGCGTCAAAGTTGTCCTGTGATTCACGTGGAAAAACGGCGGCGCTTTTGACCATTAGCCGGCGCGGATAATATGGGATCAGGTCGCGTTAGGCAAGGAAGAAGCAGCTGGCTACGGTACTAGGTAACTCGTTCAGCACGAACCTCCTGTTTTTTTCTTCCAGTGATCACTGCCATCGGACCGTATCGCCACAAGACATCGCAATCCACGAAGCCGGCTTTTTGCAGGAGGTATAGTTCAGTTTCCAGCCCGAAATATTTGTCTTCTTTTCTCCAACTTTGGAGATGACCGAGAGCCTCTTCCTCGGTGAATCCAGAGGGAATAAGATGCTTGGTCCAATCCATTCTCACGTTGTTGGAACCGGTGTCATCAAACATGGCGTCGGCATTCACAAAGACACCGCCCGGGATCAGCGCGTCGCAAATCTTCCGATAGAGCGCTTGTTTGGAATCTAGGCGAACAATGTGATGGAGCGCCAGAGCCGCAAAATAGGCGTGTCGGGCGGCCGGAAGCTCGGAGGAAAAGTCCTGCAATCTCAATTCGATCCGCCCGCGGTCTGATGACAACCGCTGTGCGGCTTCCTCCAGCATTTTTTGATCGGCATCGATCCCGATCACCTGCGCCTGCGGAAGCAAATGAAGTATTCGTTCAGTCAACGACCCGGTTCCGATTCCGAGATCCACAAACTGGGCGCGCCCGCCGTTCGCTGTTGAATTGCGAATAAAACGGACCGCTTCATCCAGCATCTCGTCATACCTGGGAATGAATCTCCGGATCAGGCTGTCGTATTCTCTGACCTGCAGGTGTAAGTGGGATTCGACGGAGTGACTCATGGAAAGGGAGCTACGAGTTAGTATCTAGTATCCAGGAGAGACGCAGTCCCCGTAACCTGCAACTTGTAACATCTCAGAACGAGGCCGTTACCTTTTCTGAATCTCGCAACACCGATTTTTGATGAAATCTCTGTTTAAAGATTGTTCGGACTTCTTCCACCTGACGGTTCGCCGCCGCGGAGTCGGCGTAAAGAATCACTAGCACACGGGAGTCTAGCATTCGCACGGTCCCTTTTTCATCTTGCCACTGGCCATGCACATCATACCAAGTAAGGCCTTGGGGAAAGCGAGGTGTAACCACGGCCCCCAAGAATTGTTTCCAGTCGGTCAGCGCGACCGGCCCGAAATAGAGCTCGGTGCGAATCAAAGTTTGGTTTGCAGTATTGGTCGCTTCGGTATTCGAGCCAAGAGAGCACAACGTTAGAAGAACAATTAGCAGGAGATAGCGACGAACCATGGAGTTACCTTTTTCGGCAAAACCTCTGACTGCAAGCCAAACCGGTAAGGTGCTCGATTTTGCGTGAGCAAGCCCTGCGGGGGCGATTCAAGAAAGGCCTGGGAGCCTGTCGGACTTCGCTTGGTCAAATTGATGGGCAGATTTTTCCAGCGGCGACGCATCTGACGAAGCCTGTGGTGATAATTCGAATTGCCGGCGAAGAGATTCGCGAAGCCGGAAACAGCGATTCAAGATTGCCTCTAGGGCGCAGCCCTAGGAACAAGAATAAAAGCGGTTCCAGCGGCGAAGCCGCGATTCAGGATAGCCTAGCCTGCAGGGCTAGGAATGGGCATATAAGAAGGACAGCGCTGAAAGCGCGGCTCAGTTTAAATCGGAGCGATGCGGCATCCCGACGACGCTCGTACAAACATTTGTACGCTCGCGGATTCGGTTTTGCCACGCGGCTTCGCCGCTGGAACCGCTTTTATTCCTGTTCCTGGGCTGCGCCCCAGCCTATCTTGAATCGAGGCTTCCGACTTCGCGAATCTCTTCGCCGGCAATTGCAAATTATCACCATATGCTTCGTCGGACGCCTCGCCGCTGTGATAGCCAAACGTTCTTTCGATCGTGCAAAGCCCGACACCTTGGGCGCCTAGGGCTTTTCGCGCAATTCGTCGAGCTGCTGGATTGTCTTTTCAAGCACAGCCTGCAGGCGCTCTTCCCGCTTTTCATCTCCAGCAGCCCATTTGGCGGCACGGAAGGTTGCCTTAACAAGAGCGGCCAGCGGACGAAAGAAAGCAAACGATTCCGGACCACTCCAGCGACCCCAGTCGCCCCAGCGTTCTGCCCTGCGCCAAATGCGTTCGATTGCCTCCTTTTCTTTTTCGATTTCCTGCAGACCTTCCTCGGTCAAGGTGTAAAGTTTTCTTCCATCCTGTTCTTCGGACCGAAGCAGCTTTTCATCCTCCAACTGTTGCAGGGTCGGGTAGACCGTACCGGCACTGGCGCGATAGAGGCCTCCGGATCGCTGCTCCAGTTCTTTGATCAATTGATAGCCATGTTTTGGTCCCTCTTTGAGTAGGGAAAGAATCGCAAGTCGTGCTTCACCGAAACCGAAGAATCGCCCGCCTCGCGGTCCGCCGGCGAATTGGGAAAATGGTCCCCAATCTTCCCAGGGACCCCAACCGCCGCGACCTTCTTCGCGGAAGTGACCCATGAAATCTCTAACGAATTTGGCAAAACGACGCCTGCCGTAGCGCATGCGCCACTTGGCGATGTGCCGCCAATGGGGGTGATGAGGGTAGGCGAAATGGCCGCCACAGGGTTCATTCCAATCTGTTCTCATATATCGGACGATATATATCGGACGATATATGTCAAGAGGCACAGTAGGAACTTCCGACTACGCCAGGCCTACGTCGCGGCTAAGCTCTACACTGTCCTCGGATCTCGGGCTTCCGCAGAGGAATAATCCGCAGATTTCGCAGATTGATTTACTGGAGTGTTCAAGGGGCTGTTTACGTGGCCCAACAAGCCGCCAGCAGGGTGAACTATTCATTTAGCTTTGCGCATCCCACAGAAAGAACTAAGCCTCCTTCGTCTCCAGCGGCCCTTTACTCAGAGCTTGTAAGGTCTCTAGGAGAATCTGTGTAATCTGCGGATTATTCCTCTGTGGAAGCGCCTGAGATCCGAGGACACGTGAAGCTTAGCCGCGACGTAGGTCTGGCGTAGTTGGAAGCGAGTCCCTACCCACATCGGGTAACGTGCCACTCACAAATTCTACCAACTTGCTGACCCGGGACTTCCAGCTTACTTCTCGCGCCCGAGCCAGCGCGGCCGAGGTTGCCGCCTGGTATCTTTTGGCATCATCAAGGAGCCTGATCGCTTCCTGGGCGAAGCCGCTCGGATCGCCGGCGGCGACATAGCGAGCAGCTCCGCTCGAGCCGAGGAGCCCACGCGTCGAAGGTAGATCACTGGCGATTGTCGGTAATCCATGGGCGAGATAGTCGAGTCCTTTAGCAGGGCAGGTAAGATTCCGATTGTAGTAGTCGTCCTCTAGCGGAATAAGTCCGGCACTTGCTTCCGTAGCCAAAGCTAGAGCCAGCGCTTCGGGGGACCGCACGCTGACTGTCTGCAGGCAACGATCAGACCCGAATTTACGGGCCATTTCTTTCACCTTTTGGCCTTGGGTTTCATTGCCACCCCAGAAGGCCAGTTGGACGTTAGCGGCCGCTAACTTAGCAGTGGAACGGAGCAGCGATTGTAAGCCCTTGCTCTGGGTCAGCCGCCCCACATAGACCAGCCGACGTTGTTTTCGTCGTCGCTCTACGTCGATGTGCCCCTCGTCAGCGTTCAGTTCCGTGCCCAGCGGCAGATAAACGCAGGCCAAATGAGGGAATTGGCGGGCGTAAAGTTGGGTCTGTTCGTCGGTGATGCCAATCAGCCCATCGATGTGTGGCAGAAAAAGCCGCTCCAACCAGCTTTGCCGCAGATCGCTGGATTTGATCTTCTGGCCCTCTTCTTTTTTCCAAGAAAGATCGGCGTAATAGTCGTGTGGTTCATAGAAGGCACGCACGCGATTACCGTAGCGTCGACGCAGCCAGGCGAGGCGGGGCAGGATCGATGGCTCGCGGGTGAGGATGATCACTGGGTCGGGCTGCTCGGCACAAAAGCGCTTCACCAACCGGGAGACTTGAGAAAAGATCCGCCGACTGGTGGTCGCTTTATATCGTCCGCGCCGAAGATCGACTAGTCCTTTCCGAGCGATACGATGGATCTGCAGGCAGGGAGTCGGGTCAAGCCGGTAAAACGTTTTCAGATCGTCATTTGTGTCGGATTCCGATCCAGCTCCCAAGCAGAGGTGGGTTTCGAAACCGGCCTCCGCCAGATGGTAGGCGTTCCGCAACCCGATGTTGACAATCGGACCCGGGTGTCGCCAATCGCGTTTGTTCACCCAGAGAAAAATCATCGGCGTTCTTTGATAGATATAATCGGACGTGCCAGAGCCGATCGCTGAAATAGCGGACCCTGTCAACAGAGGTTAGGGAAGCTTGCTTTGAGAGCTGAACTGACTACCATCGGCAAAGCACGAATTCACGGATGAGGCAAAAACTAGGCTTGATTCTTCTGCTTCTGTTTGTCGGCTTAGACCTCCTCATCGGAGGAAGAATCCTCACGTCCGGACAGGCGGAGGACTCCGGTCAAGAGATCTCGGCACGCCTCGGTCTGTTCACCAGGGCCTTTCAGCTCATTCGCCAGGATTACGTCGACCCGGATAAGACAGACACGAGAGGTCTGGTGCACGCGGCGATCAAGCAGATGCTCGGAAGGTTGGACCCCCACAGTATCTACCTCGAGGCCAGCGACTTCCAGGATTCGCAAGACGAGAACAAAGGGGAACTAACCGGGATCGGAATCGTGGTGTCGGCTCTCAACGGTTTCATTACCATTGTGTCATCAGTCGAAGACGCTCCAGCGTTCAAGGCTGGGTTGATGGCAGGCGATCAAATCCTGGCGGTCAATGACGTGAATGTCGAGCGGAAGACGGTCGAAGATATTGCGCCGCTGCTGCGCGGAGGAGAAGGAACCGTAGTAAAACTTAAGGTTTTCCGGCCTGCGACCAAAGCCGGATGGGAAGTCTCGCTATCGCGTCAACTCTACAAAGTGACGAGCGTACGTGACGCGCATCTGTTAGATAGTTCGGCCGCGGCGGAACCGAAGATAGGCTATCTCCGGATCACAGAGTTTAACCAACCGACCGCGGTCGAGCTGGGAGAAAAAGTGGATGCGTTGCTCGATCAAGGCATGCGCGCGCTTATCCTTGACCTTCGATACAACCCGGGAGGTCTGCTCCAGAGCGCAATCGATACATGCGGTGTTTTTCTGCCACCGAGAACAATGGTCGTGTACACGGAAGGACGGGATCCGAGTACTCGTCAGGAGTATTTCACCGACGTTCGCAGCAAACAGCGGGGGGATTTTCCCGTAGCGTTGCTGGTGAACAGCGAAAGTGCTAGTGCCTCCGAAATCGTCGCTGCTGCGATGAAAGATTGGCGGCGAGCAATTATCGTCGGCGAAACGACCTTTGGCAAAGGATTGGTCCAAGGTCAGTTTCAGTTACCGGATGGATCAGGGATGCGTTTAACCGTTTCGCGTTACTACACACCCGGTCGGGAGACGATTCAGGAAAAAGGGGTCGAGCCAGACATAGTAAGCATTATGAGCCGGGAAGACGAGCGAGCGTTATTGATCCGCCGTCGGGGCGCCTTTTCCAGCACTGCTGAAAAAGAATCAGCATTGCACGCGCACGATTCACAACTCGAACGCGCGGTGGACGCCCTGAAGGGGTTGCTATTCTACTCGGGATAGTTGGGAACGCGCGGGAGCGCCGAGAACGCCGGGAACGCCGGGAACCGTCCCGGAGGGACGCAATGAAAGTAGCCCAGTACGAAGTGCTGGGGTGGCGTTAAAAAAACGACCCGTCCCGGACGGGACGATCGACGGCTGCTCGCTGGTGAAGCCGCATAGGAGAGGACCAGGAGCCAAAACACTTCTATCGTCCCTGACGGGACGGACGTCTCTTTTTGCATTATTTCCCAGCACTTCGTACTGGGCTACTTTCATTGCGTCCCTCCGGGACAGTTCCCGGCGCTCCCGCGCGTTCCCGGCGTTCCCGCGCGTTCCCGGCGTTCCCGCGCGTTCCCGGCGTTCCCGTGCGTTCCCGGCGCTCCCGGCGTTCCCGCGCGTTCCCGGCGTTCCCGCGCGCTCCTACCTCCGGGACAGAACAATAAGGGCGACCGCTCCGACGATCCCGCAGGCTCCAATAATCGTGGTGCCACCGATCGGTTCAGCACCGAGGAGCCAGCCAAGGAAGACGGCGACAGCCGGATTGACGAATGCGTAGGTGCCAACCAGCGCTGGCGACGCTACCCGGACAAGCCAGACATAAGCACTGTAGCCGATGACTGCACCGATAGTAACCAGGTAAACCCAAGCCAGGAGCGAACGCTGACTGATCGATTCCAAGTGGAGCGAGCCTGGCTCTCCAGTAAGCACGGAGGCTAGAAACAGCAGGACGCCACCCGTGAACATTTGTAGACCGATGTTCAAGACAGCCGAGTCAGCGCGCTGCGCTCGGCGGGCGTACAGGGAACCAAACGACCAGATGACGCAACCGACAAGGATCACGATGACCCCTAGTAAGTGTTGTCCGGGCGATGCCTGGCCCGTGCTGGTGGCTCCGTGAGCGAGTACGCCGACACCGGCTACGCCGAGTGCCATCGCGAAGAAAATCGAGATAGCGGGGCGTCCAGTGATTCCGGCGAACCAGGCAAAGAGCGTTATAAAGATCGGCACACAACCGACCAGCAAGGCTGTCTCTCCGGAGGGCACATATCGCTCAGCGAAAGTCACCGAACCGTTTCCGCCGAGTATCAAACAACTGCCGACGATCAATGCGTCTCGCCAAACGGCGACACCTGGCCAACGTGCGCCGCGGAACCATGCTACTGCGATCATGATCAACCCAGCAGCCGTAAAACGGGAGCCAGCCATGAAAAATGGTGGCGTCGACTCAATCGCAAAACGGATGCCGAGATAGGTTGAACCCCAGACAAGGTAGACCGTGATCAGCGCTAAGCAGATCAATCCGCGCGAAGGCGGATTTTGCGCTGCTGATTCCGGCCGGGCTTTATTATCTTCGGAGCAAGTCGCCGCCGAGCTCATCGGGAACCGTATGAGGATCTGTTTGTGAGCCGGGAAAATTCCGTCCGCTCGTTTCGGATCAAAGAGAACCGGATAGCCTGCAAACGCCAGAGTGAGCCAAGAGAAGAGTGCACGCGATAACATGGTCGGGACGCACGTCGTTGTCGCGCAGTTTTCGGCCAAATAATTTTTTTGGGATAGATAAGCTTGTCTGGTAAGGCGAAGTAGCCTGATCCTCCCGGCTCAGGAACCGAGGGTGCCGCGATTGTGGGAAGTGATTGGTGTCGGTGAGAGGTGAGAGGGCGCTGAGAGATTTCTGCCGAGAGTTTGCCGATAGGCATCCACCAATCAGTCCTCACTGATCACGTCTCACAATTGCGTTACCCTGAGGCTGGAGCATCAGGCTACGAAGCAGTGCCTTGAGCCGCGGTCCGCCGGAAGCTAACGTCGCGGGCATGGATTTCATTTTCAGGCACGCCAATCTTCCGGACGGTCGTTCGAATTTTGATATTGGAATCGCCGGTGACCGCATCGTCGCGTTGGAGCAGGGCCTGGCTGCAAGTGGTGCGACCGAAGTGGACGTCACTGGTCGCCTGGTGTCTCCGCCGTTCGTGGATGCCCATTTTCATCTGGATGCCGCGCTCTCTTTGGGGTTACCGCGCCTCAATCGATCCGGAACATTGTTGGAAGGCATTTCTTTATGGGGCGAACTGAAGCCCCAGCTCACAGCCGACGCGGTGGTCAAGCGCGCTTTGGCTTATTGCGACATGGCTGTCGCTCAAGGTTTGCTGGCGATCAGGAGTCATGTCGACGTTTGTGATGAGCGTTTGCTGGCAGTGGAAGCGTTACTCGAAGTAAAACGGAAAGTCGCGTCATACCTCGATCTTCAGCTAGTGGCGTTTCCGCAGGACGGGTTGTATCGATCGCCAGGTGCAGAAAAGAATTTGCTTCGAGCGTTGGATCTTGGGGTTGAGGTGGTCGGCGGTATTCCACATTTCGAGCGAACGATGGCTGATGGCACTGCTTCGGTGCGCCGGCTCTGCGAAATTGCAGCCGAGCGCGGTCTTCGGGTCGATTTGCATTGCGACGAATCAGACGATCCACATTCGCGCCACATCGAGACGTTGGCAGCGGAGACGCATCGGCTCAGATTAGGAGGTAGAGTCGCCGGGTCGCATCTGACGTCGATGCATTCGATGGACAACTATTATGTTTCCAAGCTGCTTCCACTGATCGCCGAGGCTGGAGTTGCCGCGATCGCGAATCCCTTAATCAACATCACTTTGCAAGGTAGGCACGACAGTTATCCGAAACGACGCGGATTGACGCGTGTTCCGGAACTGATGGGAGCAGGGGTGACAGTTGCCTTTGGGCACGATTGCGTCATGGATCCTTGGTACTCGTTCGGCTCGGCTGACATGCTCGAAGTGGCGCATGTCGGACTACACATCGCGCAGATGACGTCGCGAGAAGCGGTTCAGTCCTGCTACGATGCGGTGACGACATACCCGGCGAAGATTCTCGGTCTGGAGCATTACGGAATCGAGCCGGGATGCTACGCTGATCTGGTGTTGCTTCAGGCCTCTGATCCCTTTGAAGCAATCCGCCTTAAGGCAACCCGTTTATTAGTCATGCGCCGAGGGAAGATTATTGCGCATACCCCGGAAAAATGGACAACCCTCAGTCTGCCCGGCCGACCCCAGAAGATCGAACTGAATTTTGTGCCCGGATCGGTCCAGTGAGTTGGTGACCGGCTGCCCATCACGTTGCAGGGAATAACGCCGGGAACGCCGAGAACGCCGAGAACGCGAGAATTGTTTGGAAGCCGTTTGCGACAGTTAGTTCGTGTCGCCGTCTTAGAAAGAATCTGTCGACAGGCGTTGCTGACTAGCGGCGATACGAGCGAGTGGGCGAGACGCTCTGGCGAAACGCCTTCGAACAGCTCCCGTGCGTTCCCGGCGTTCGCGCGCGTTGCCGGCGTTGCCGGCGTTGCCGGCGTTCCCGGCGTTATTCCTCGCTAACCTTCTTCACGTGCGGTACGTGAACGTTCTTAAAAATACAGGGGTAATGCGGCACGTGGAATAATTTGGCCGTTAACACCTTCCGATCGCTCGCGAGCACTTGAAAGAGCAAGACAGCGCACAGACTGCCGAGAGGTGGAGCAACCCAATAGAGCCATTGGTAAGACCAAAACCAGCTCACGAAAGAAGGACCGAAGCTGCGGGCCGGATTTAAGCTCGTTCCGGAGATCGGTGCTCCGATCCAAACGAGAGCCGCGACCAATATCCACGTCATCAGCGGAGTCCAGCGCATTAACCGCTCGCTGCTAAGGAACGCGAAGATGGCGAGCACGAGTGCCAGCGTCATGCCAAACTCGGCCAGAAAAACAAACCAAATGGGATAACCCAGCCCGGGAGCGGTCACGCCATCGTGCACGTTCGCGGCATGCTCACGCCAGACGAAGACGAGCAGCCAAGCGCCAATTGTTGCACCAACGAACTGAGCGACTAGATATCCCGCAAAATCGTGCGCGTGCATTTTCCCGCGAGCAAAAAAAGCGATTGAGACCGAAGGGTTAATATGGGCGCCACTCAATTTACCGAGCGGTGAGATGGCGAAGAGAGAGCCGCTGCCGGCAAAGATTAAACCGGTGAGTAAAAGGCGGAGACTCTGCGACGGAATAAGATGGGCGACGGGAAAATCCGGACTGAAATTAAATACTCCGGCGCTGAGGCCGACGAGTACGTTAAAACCGGTTCCGCACGCCTCGGCGGCATATTCGCTCAAGTTGGGTTTCATTGAAGACGCAGCGGCGACTGTCCCATTACGTGCCGCGTCCTGCCAGATCTGAAAGCTGACACGAAGCGATTAATTCCGGACAACCACAAGCCGCAGTCGCCATCCGCGTTGAGAAAAGGCGGCGACCGCGCTTTTTCAACCGGTTCGCTTTGACGCTTCGCGAGACTCTCGCAGATTAGGTCGCGTCGGCGCGTCGTTGGGACAGTCGCCGCGACCTATGCGCAAATTGCTTCGTTGGGTTGGCATCTTAGTCATCTGTTTGGCCGTTCTGTGGCTACTATCGGCGGTGGTCCTCGTTACCAATGGCCTAAAGGAACGGGTAGAACAATCGGATGCCGCAGTCATTCTTGGTAACGAGGTTTACCTCAACGGCGAGCCTTCGCCTCAGCTCAAAGCGCGACTCGATCGCGCACTTGAACTATTTCGGCAACAGCTTTTCCGGACGATGGTTGTGAGTGGGGCAATCGAGAAGAATGGAACGGACGAGAGTCTGGGGATGCGTCAGTATCTGATGAACCACGGTGTTCCGGCGGAAGCGATCATTCTCGATCCTCGCGGGTTCGATACCATGGATACCGCGGAGGACACGGTCGCTTTAATGATCCAGCATGGCTGGAAGCGAGTTATGGTGATCTCTCAGTATTTTCATCTGCCTCGTTGCCGGCTGGCCTTTAGGAAGGCAGGGATTGAAGACCCATACGCTAGTTATGCTCGCTACTTTAGCTGGCACGACCTATGGGCCATCACGCGCGAGCTGGTGGCTTATCCCGTATATTGGCTTGAGACACCGACCCAGCTGAGCCGGCAACATGCGACTTGAGTGGACCGCGTGCCGCCAAGCAATAACTTTGGCGCGTATTCGCGCACATTCCCGGTTAATTGGCATTTTTATTGTAGTTGGGTCTTTCCTTTCCGGTTTATCGGGTTCGTTTAAAAAAGCCCATCGCGACGGAGGGGAGCCGCTTGCGGCTCCCGGGAACGACCCACGATCCGGAGAGCAATTTTTGGATTCGATTCCTCGTTGGGCGCTGGATCTTTCCCGGCGTCGCACGTGTCTCGATGAAGCCTCCTCTGCAGGCCGGGCCATGCGGACAAAATTGGCGAAGTCGGAAGCAACGCCCCTCCGACCGACGCTGGATACGACGGAATAGAGCTCGATCCCGAAACAAAACCGCAGGTGTAAAAATCCACCGAAACTAAACGCAAATCATTTGCAAAGACGTTTAGCCCTGCTTGAATCTCCCTTGGATTCGTCCCAAAGATGGACTCTCACTCAAGGAAGCAGTCGATACTTCATGCCGGTCTGACGCCGATACTCATCGTATCGATCCTCTGGGCACTAACCCTGACAGTTTGCCCCGAGCTCCATGAGTGGGTGCACCCTGATGCCGATCACGAAGACCATGATTGTGCAGTCACGTTATTCGCAAATGGCGGAATCCACTTTCTCACAGCCGATCTCCTTCACGTCGGGAAGCCCGCCAAGTGGCTTCTGCTCGACATTATCTGTCTCTGTTCCCAGGTCTTAGTCTCAGCTCAAACGGAACGCCTGATTCCGGGTCGTGGTCCGCCGCGAAGCTGGTAGGGATCAAGCCGAATAGGTCCTTTATCAGGGACGCTGAGCTCATAACGGTAGGGCGAAAGCCTGATTCCGTCTCAGCGGGATCGGCTTGAGCCGTTCGTTTGGCCGGGAGCACCAAGGGTCGCTCGTGCATCCGGCTCAAACCCGGCGCGAAACCTCTCGGACACTGATGGCAACGCCTTCCGCCGCGCCGAGGTTTTCGCCCTACCGTGGTGGGTGAGTGGCGCCTAGAGGCCAACATCCTTTGAGCGAACCGCATGGTGTAACGCCCGAAATTATTCCTAGTCCTTAACCCCGAATTTTGAAAAATTGATATGTTTAACCTTTATGATTCGTGCGCAACGATCCGAGAGAAAGTCGGGCGCACAGCTGTTCTTTTCGTTTCTTTAGTCATTCTTCCATTCGCAGCGTTCGGTCAGAACGCCGTTCCAACCGCATCTCCAGAAGCTAACCAAACAACCACTCAGACGCTCGACCCCATCACCGTAGTGGGACAACTCAATGAGGATCGTGACCAGATTGTTCCGTACCTGGGCGCTACGAAGTATTCTATCGGTCAAGCCCAGATCCAGACTCAATCACAAGGCGATAACGCATCCTTCAATCAAGTAATCTTGCGGGCACCTGGTGTTTCGCAGGATTCTTTCGGCCAATTGCACGTTCGCGACGAGCACGCCAATTTGCAGTTCCGGATCGACGACGTCTTAATCCCAGAAGGAATCACCGGTTTTGGCCAAGAGATCGATACGCGTTTGGTTGACAACGTGAATCTCATCACCGGATCATTGCCGGCGCAGTTTGGTTTTCGGACGACCGGTATCGTCGATATTCATACGAAAGAGGGGGCCGCACTGAACGGCGGCGAGGTTTCGTTCTACGGCGGCTCGCATGGGACAATCAATCCCAGTTTTGAATTCGGGGGCGCGCAAGGTCAGTTCCACTATTTCGGTGTGGGCAGTTACAATTCGAACACTTTAGGGATCGAAGCTCCAACCAGCAGTCATCATCCCATTCACGACCAGACTAAGCAGTATAAGGGCTTTGGAGATTTCTCCTATATCATTGACGAATCCAGTCGCATCACGCTGCTACTCAGCGGCACCTATTCGGACTTCCAGATCCCTAGTAACTCAGGCCAGGCTCCGGCATTTAGCCTGGCAAACGCGAACCCGAAGAAGTTTGACTCGAGAAATTTAGACGAAAATCAGCACGAGCAAAATCACTACCTGATTCTGGCTTACCAAAAGTCGTTCGACACGGTCAGCCTGCAATTAGCGGTATTTTCGCGTTACAGCGAGACCTTGTTTACTCCCGATCAACAAGGTGACTTGATCTTTAATGGCATTGCCAGCCGAGTGGATCGAAGTCTCTTTGACAACGGCGTTCAGTTCGATGCCAGTTGGGCGGTGAATGATTGCAACGTACTTCGCGGTGGATTCCTACTCACCGTGGAAGCGGCCAGAGCATATACAACCAACCTTGTCTTTCCCGTTGATGCTACGGGTGCCCAAAGTTCTGATGTACCGACTTCGATCACGGATAACAGTAGAAAAACGGGGCTCGTCTATGGGTTTTATCTTCAGGATGAATGGAAGATATTCGAGCCACTAACCGTCAATTGTGGCGCGCGATTCGATGTCGTGGACGAATATGCGCATGCCTATCAATTGAGCCCAAGAATTAACGTGGTCCTTCAAGCTACCAAGAGCACTACTATTCACGCAGGTTACGCCCGGTACTTCACACCTCCTCCGCTCGAGCTGGTTCAGAATTCTGACCTAGCTAAATTTGTCGGCACCACCAATCAGTCCGCAGTCCAGCAAAGCTCTTCGGTTAAGCCAGAAAGAGCGCACTACTTTGATGCCGGTATCACCGAACAGTTCACGAAATCGCTCTCTGTTGGTGTCGATGCGTATTACAAGGAAGCTCGAGATCTAATAGATGAAGGTCAGTTTGGCGCGGCTCTTATTTTCTCGCCGTTCAACTATGCTCACGGTAACCAGTACGGAGTCGACGTGACAGCGAATTATGTTCAGGGCGGCTTCAACGCGTACGCCAATTTTTCGTTTCAACGCGGCACGGGTAAACAAATAACCTCTGGTCAGTTCCTGTTTGCGCCCGACCGGTTAGCTTTTATCAAGAATCATTTTGTGTTTCTCGATCATGACCAGCGCTACACCGCGTCAGCTGGCGCGTCTTACACTTGTCGTGGTACGACCGTGTATGCCGACATGCTTTATGGCAATGGACTGCGCAGCGGGTTCGCGAATACCGACGAAGTGCCGGCCTACTACACTTTCAATATCGGACTCACGCACACGATCACCTTGCCCCGAGTGGGCAAGGTACAGTTGCGATTCGACGTCGTGAACCTTTTTGACAAGGGGTACCAGATACGTACCGGATCGGGGATCGGAGTCTTTGCACCGCAATATGGCGCCCGGCGCGGATTCTTCGGTGGTGTCTCCTGGTTGTTCTAGAGAATGTAAACAAGTCGCTGCGATCGGGTGTTGTGTTCCTCGGTAGGGCGGATGCTCCAGCCTCCGGAATGCGGTGGGCAATTGGCGGCGCTCGATTCCGGAGCCAAAGGATCCGGACTACGCTACTTATGGGTCACATATGACGGGGAGGGCGCACGTCCTCGTGCGCCGTGGATCGCGAGGACGCGATCCCTCCATTATGAGTTTCCTTAATTTCAAGCACGCTGTGCGACTTGCCCTTCGGATGGAAAAGGATCATCTAACAAGTGGTATCCATGCGTCTGCTGATCATCGAAGACGAAAAAAAGACCGCTGCTCATCTCCAGAAAGGCCTGAGCGAGAATGGTTTTACGGTGGACGTGGCTCATGATGGTGCCGAAGGATCGCAACTCGCGTGTGCCGGTGGGTACGCGCTCATCGTTCTGGACGTCATGTTGCCGCAGCGAGACGGTTGGGCCATCCTCGGTGAACTGCGGCAGGCCGGTGTCATGACGCCGGTTCTCTTTCTTACCGCGCGCGACCGCGTGGAGGATCGGGTCAAAGGGCTGGAAATGGGAGCCGACGATTACCTGGTTAAACCGTATGCTTTTTCTGAATTGTTAGCCCGGGTACGAACAATTTTGCGGCGCGGCTCGGCGGTGTTGGAGGAGGTGCTGCGTATATCAGATCTGGAAATAGACACTCGTCGCCATAAAGCCACCCGGGCCGGGAACAACCTCCATCTAACCCGTCGCGAGTTCGTTCTGTTGAGCTGTCTGGCGCGGTCAGCCGGAGAGGTCGTCTCGCGCACTCGGATTGTCGAAGAAGTTTGGGACATCAACTTTGATACCGGCACCAATATAGTTGAAGCGACCATGCGAAGGTTGCGAGCCAAGGTTGACGATCCCTTTGCAAAGCCGCTCATCCACAACGTCCGCGGCATTGGCTATGTTCTTGAAACCCGTTGAGAGCGAGAGGGCTGTTGCGCGCGGCTCCAGGCGGCCTTGGTCCCTGGCAGCTCGACTAGCGGTTTTCTACACCCTAGGCACAACCGCACTCCTATTCGTCGCGATGGTCATTCTTTACGATGTGGTCGTTCGGTATAGCGATGCCAACGATAACCTTTTCCTGAATGACAAATTGCGGGCTGTCCGAGCTGATCTGGCCGCCAAAAATGCAAATCAAGGAGAACTGCTCGCAGATGAAGTGCCGATCGAAGCTTCGGACTATTTCGTGAGGGTGCTCGATCGGCGAACGGGTAAGGTGATCGCCGAACGCCCTGAGATGGGAAAACGACTTTCGCCAGCGGTGTTTCCGTCGCCTCGACCGGACGGCCAGATTCCTGAGGCAGGCGCCGAACATAAAACTTCCTCTGGGAAATGGTTTCTCTTGATGTCTGCGCCGGCGGAAATTGATCGGAACGCGCCGCGTCCAGTGGTTCTCCAGATCGCGCAGGATCGCTCCGACGACAAAGCTTTTGCGGAGTACTTTCGCAACCTGCTTCTCGCGATGCTGGTGGGCGGAGCCGGTTGCTCGGCTGCGGTTGCGCTGCTGGTCTCGCGGCAAGCTTTGCGCCCGGTCCGCGAGATGGTCACCGCCATGGAGAAGGTGCAAGCTTCGCAGCTCCAGCAGCGCCTTGATCGTGGTCGCTGGCCAAGAGAGCTGATTTCTCTAGCAGCGGCTTTCGACGACATGCTCGCCCGTCTCAAAGAATCCTTTGAGCGGTTATCAGGCTTCTCGGCGGATCTCGCTCACGAGCTGCGCACCCCTATTCAAAATCTGCGTGGCGAAGCCGAGGTGGCTCTTACCCGAACCCGGACCGCTGCTGAATATCGGGAAGTGATTGAATTAAGCATCGAGGAATATCAGGGCCTTGCCAGTATGATTGATAGCTTGCTTTTTTTGGCCCGGGCCGAGAACGCTGAAACACGGCTCGATCGCGACACCTTCGAGATTGGTCCCGAAATTGACACAATTCTTGATTTCTACGATGCGGCGGCACGCGAACAAAATATCGCGCTCAGCCGCGAAGGGGATGCAGATCTATCTGCCGATGCAATGTTAGTTCGTCGCGCGGTCAGCAATCTTGTCTCAAACGCTCTGCAACACACTGCGACAGGAGGACAAATCCGGATTTCGGTGGTCGAGCAAACCGACGGAACCGTCGAAGTGCAAGTGCAGGACACCGGCTGCGGCATTGGTCCGGAACATTTGCCTCGGATTTTCAACCGCTTCTACCGAACGGATCCGGCCCGCGGTTCCGATTCGGCTGGGGCCGGATTGGGACTGGCGATCGTCAAATCGATCATGGATTTGCATGGCGGGTCGGTAAACGCTGTGAGCGAACCGGGTAAGGGGACGACCGTCACGCTCAAATTTTTTCGCGAAAAGCCCATCCCTCAGCCGGCTAAAGATGACAAAGATTTTCAGGTTCGAGCCTAGTGCGCCATCTCCATAGGTCGGATACCGGCGCTGCCGCGGTCAAGCGAGACCACGGACTTAAAAATAGGAACCTGACTCAGCCCGGCCTCGCAGCGAATCGACAAAGTCGTCCAGTTTGCGCTTATCCATCTTGGAAACGACGATGTAATTGCAGTCTGCGTTGCTCCAGGTGCTGACGTTGCATCCTTCGATGGAATGGTTGCCGGTTGAGATCTGTTCCTTGTTGGATGGCCAGCAAAACAAGGTAACAACGTTTTTGGCCTGTCCGTAAACGAGCGTCGCGACCGAACGATTTTGGATGACATCTGTACGTCCCCCGAGGAGGGTGTACCCGGAAGCAAAAAGATCAACCAGCGGTGGCGTAAAATTGAGTTTGGCGGTGAACCAAGGCTTTAGCACCTGCGCGTCCGAAGAGGCAACGTCAACAAGATGATTATTAGCAAGAGATTGGGCAAACTGCCCAACTGCTTGGTTTGAGAGTTCTTTTCCGCTGTCCGGAACAAGCAGGGTTGTGGCACATAAGCCGACGGCGAGCACGGCTGCCGCATAGATCCAAGGCTGATGCAAGAATGTAAGCGCTTGTTTTGAACTCTCCCGCCGAAACATCGCCAAAACATTGGACCTCAGCTGAGGAGGTGCCTTATACGCCGGTGCGTTCTCTCTAAAGAAGGACTGGAATTCCTGACATTCCAGTGCGAGCGACTGGCAAGCTGGGCAACTCCTCAAATGTTCCTCAAGTCGGAGCTGCCGGCTGGGTTCGAGCTCGGAATCTAAGTAGGGATCTAGGAGGCGATCGACATCTTCACAGTTCATTCTTGCGACCCCCCACGTTGCCCCCCATCATTTCCTGGCGCAAGCGCTGGCGGGCCTGGTTGAGCCGAGACATCACCATCGCAGCTGACAGGTTCAGTGCGGATGCCAATTGTTCGTTAGACCATCCTTCGACGTCACGCAGCGCCAAAATTTCCCGAGATTCGACTGGTAATCTACTCAATGCTTTATGGAGATCTCGTCTTCGCTCTTCCGGGGAAGGTTCGAGCGACGGCTTGTCGGACGGTACCACATGAATCGCTTCCGCAAACTGGGAATGACGGCTATGCTCCTGGAGCCAGCTGTGAGCAGTGTTTCGGACGATGGTCAATAGCCAAGCTCGAGGGTCGGCCCCGCGAAATTGGCTAAACTCCTTCAATGCTTGGATGTAAGCCTCTTGGACCACCCTCTGCGCGTCCTGATCCCGCTCGACTATCCAGCGCGCGAGATTGTACGCACCGTCTAAGTGAGGCAGGAGATGTTCTTCAAAAAGCGGCTGTTTTTGTCGCATGATGAATAAGCGGACCTCGCGTTGCCGGTCTTACTGCCCTCAAAAATTCTTCGACGATGCTGCGTGCCTTATCATTGCAAGGACTCATACCCTTTTTGCAACCGCTACCGCTGCCGCCCTCATAACGAAAGCCAGAATCCGAAGACTGCGGCGAAACTGATGGAATTGTAATTTTCCAGGCGGTCTTTTGTGAGAGTTCGCGTGGTACCATGGCGGCGATGGAATGCCACCATACACGCAGCGTAATATTCGGGGGTATTCTGGTCGTTTGTATTTTGTGCGGTCACCCTTTGCCTTTGCGAGGAACCGAATCGGATGGAAGTCCTCTGTCGCTAGCGAGGGCGCTCGCTCTCACTTTGGAAAAGAGCCCGGTTCTTTCTTCCTTTTCCTGGGACATCCGAGCGGCCGAAGCTCGGATCATTCAAGCCAAGCTGGTTCCTAATCCGGAGATCAGTGTAGAAGGCGAGGATTTTACTAGGGCCGCTGTGAAGTCGGCTACCGAGAGCATGCAAAATACCATCGAACTTAGCCAACTGATCGAACTCGGAGGAAAGAGAAATTCACGAATTCGAGAAGCGCAATTCGACCGAGAAACGACCGAATGGGACTACCAGGTAAAACGCTTGGAAGTTCTGAAGTTGACCAGTTCGGCGTTCATCGACGCGCTAACCGCGCAACGAAATGTGCAGTTAGCTGGGGAGAACGTTGACCTTACTGAAGGGGCTGTGCCGGTCACACAGAAGAGGGTCGAGGCCGGCAAGGCGTCTGACGTAGAACTGGTCCGAACGAATATAGCAGTGGCCACTGCTCGGATCCGACTAAACCAGGCGAAACGTGACTTGGAGACGTCAAGATTAAATCTGGCCGCTCAATGGGGTGAAAAGAGAGCGACATTCCCCAGCGTAACTGGAAATTTGGATCAAATTGGACCCATTCCTTCCTTGGAGTCGCTGAACGCGAAGCTTCATCGGAACCCAGATCTGGTTAGATGGACGACCGAACGCCGAAAGCGCGAAGCCACCTTGAATCTTGCCCGCGCGGAAGCAAAGCCGGACCTCACGCTGCGCGCCGGACCTCGTCTGCTTGGAGCGAGTCATGCAGATCTGACGCTGGTAGCGGGATTTTCCATACAACTGCCGCTCTGGAACCGAAACCAAGGAAAGATCGCTGAAGCAGAGGCAAACGTGGCGAAAACCACGGACGAGCGGGCGGCGGCCGAGACGCGAGCGTACGCGGAGCTCAATGAAGCTTACCAGACACTAGCGCGGGCGGCAGAGGAAGTGCGAATTCTACGCGAAACGGTACTACCGGGAGCTAAGAATACAGTTGACCAAATTACCGATGGTTATGCGGCCGGGCGATTCAGCCAGTTGGATGTTCTCGATGCCCAGCGGACCTACAATGAAACACGAACACAATACGTTCGGGCTTTAGCAGATTTCCAGAAAGCCCAGGTTCAGATAGATACGTTGACGGCCGGACCCGTCGAGTTGCCGGGGTCGAACGAATCGCTGTCAAAAAGCTACGAAGGGAAGCGAAATAAGAAGGTCTCGCGGGATGAATAAGCAGATCTTTTCGATTGCGATCTTGATTGGACTAGCGCTGTTCGCTGATTGGCGAATTCTGGCGGAGAAGCCGCCTCAAACTTCGTCGGAGATCGCAGCAAGGGATCCGAGCCCGACCCCGAACGACAAAGACACGGATGAAGACGACCAGAAGGGCAACAACAAAAGTAAGCTCGAGAAGCCGAGTGTTACCCCCGTCGATAAAGACCAGGGCGGAAAGAAGGAAACGGGCCCGAAAGAGAATGTGACGGAGGAGCCTAGTTCTAGTCCAAACGGCCAAGACAAAAACGAGAGCGGGGAGAAGAAAAGCAAGGAAAGCGACGTGAAGGAGTCGAACGGGGTGGGGCGGATTGAACTCACCGAGGAGAAAACCAAAAATGCAAACCTGGGTATCGAGGTAGCGGGCTCGGCCAAGATCAAGACGACCCTCCAGTTGTACGGAAAGATTGGTATGAACGAAGACGCGGTCGCGAAGGTGTCTCCGCGTTTTCCTGGGGTGGTCAAAGCAGTCTCCGTGCGACTGGGTGACCGGGTACAAAAGGGAGATGTGTTAGCGATTGTTGAGAGCAACGACAGCCTGCGAAACTATCAGGTAACCTCGGAAATCTCCGGCACGATCATCAAAAAAGAGGTGACCGTTGGTGAGGTCGTGCGAGACGATAAGCCGATCTTCACGGTGGCTGATCTGAGCAGCGTATGGATCGATTTGAGCGTTTTCCCGCAAGATTTCAAGCGCCTGAAACAGGGACAAATGGTTCGTCTCAGTTACGCGGGCAATCTCACGCCGATTGCGGGTAAAATCGTTTATATCGCTCCTTTTGGATCGGAAAACACGCAGTCGATGCTCGCCCGTGCGGTAGCCCAAAATCCCGAAGGATTGCTTCGACCCGGATTGTTTGTCACTGCCGACCTCGAAGTCGATGAAGTTGAAGTACCGGTCGCGGTCCGCCCCGACGCTATTCAGAGCTTGAACGAAAAAACTGTGATCTTTGTGCCGGAGGGCAGTGCATTCGAAGCGCGGGAGGTCCGGCTAGGGGCACGAGACGACAGCAACGTGCAAGTGGTGTCGGGGATAGGCGCTGGAGATCGCTACGTTGCGGCAAACAGTTTTCTATTGAAAGCGGAGCTGGGCAAGGGTCAGGCCGGCGACCAGGACTGAGCTGGAAGGCCATAGCAGATAGCCGATAGCAGATAGCCGATAGCAGATAATGAACCGTGGAGAACCAAACTTATAACCTGCAACCTTTCGATGATTGAGCAGATCATCAGCTTTTCTATTCGATATCGATGGCTGGTTTTGCTTGCGGCTCTCGGTGTTGCTGGGGTTGGCGTCTCCAATTTCCAGCGGCTAGCAATCGATGCAGTCCCCGACATCACGACTGTACAGGTTCAAATCAACACCCCTGCGTATGGTCTGTCTGCACCAGAGATCGAGCAACGAATTACCTATCCGGTTGAAACAGCGATGGCGGGGATTCCGAAGCTCGAGAGTGTCCGCTCGCTTAGTTTCTATGGTCTATCGCAAGTGACGGTCATATTTGAGGACGGGACGGACATCTATTTAGCCCGCCAGCTCATTGCCGAACGGTTACGCCAGGCGGACGACGAACTTCCGGACCACGTCAAGCCAGAGCTCGGTCCAATAGCTACGGGTCTTGGGGAAATTTACCTTTGGACGGTAGACGCCAAGCCCGAAGCCAGGAAATCGGACGGGGCGCCCTACACGCTGACCGATCTGCGCGAGATACAGGATTGGATCATTAAGCCACAGATCAAAAACGTTCCTGGCGTTGTGGAAGTCAACAGTATCGGAGGGTTTGAGAAGCAATATCACATCACTCCGCATCCGGACCGTTTGGTGGCGCTTAACCTTTCGTTCCGAGACCTGATTGACGCGCTCGAGAAAAACAATTCAAATACCGGCGCAGGTTACATTGAGAGGAACGGCGAACAGTATATCATCCGTTCCACCGGCCAAGTGAGAAGCCTGGCTGAAGTTCGGGCGATTGTAGTTTCCGCTCGAAGCGGTTTACCGATTCGAATTGGAGAGGTCGCTGATGTAGGGGAGGGCAAAGAGTTGCGAACCGGTGCGGCCACTCGAGACGGTGAGGAGGCGGTGCTCGGGACGGCTTTCATGCTGATTGGCGAAAACTCCCGCGCAGTCGCCACTCGGGTGGGTGAGAGACTTCAAGCGATCAATCGGACCCTACCAGCCGGCGTCGTAGCAACAACGGTTTACGACCGGAGTAACTTGGTCGACTCCACCATCGAGACAGTCCGCCAGAATCTGTTCGAGGGAGCGGTGCTCGTTGTGGCGGTGCTTTTTTTGTTGTTTGGGAATTTCCGAGCGGCATTGATCGCGGCGGCGATCATTCCGCTGGCAATGCTTTTCACCATCACGGGCATGGTCCAGAGCAAGCTCAGCGGGAATTTAATGAGCCTTGGCGCTCTCGACTTCGGCATCATCGTCGATGGAGCCATTATTATCGCCGAGAATTGCGTGCGGTGCCTGGCTGACGAGCAGCGCCGGCTGGGTCGTCTGCTTAACCGAAGTGAGCGGCTGGCCACAGTACTCCGGGCCAGCAAGGAAGTAATCACACCAAGTATCTTCGGCTCATTCATCATCATGGTGGTCTACCTGCCAATCCTCACTTTGAGCGGCGTTGAGGGTAAAATGTTTATCCCGATGGCGTTGACGGTGTTGCTGGCGCTGCTCGGAGCCATGATTTTCGCGCTCACTCTTGTCCCGGCATCTGTTGCCATCCTCTTGCGGGGAAAGATGAACGAAAAGGAAAGCATCCTGATTCGGTGGGCCAAAAAAATCTATCTACCGTTGCTCAACGTTTCGCTAAAAAATCGGGGAGTGATTGTAGTAGTCGCAGTGTTACTCGTCGTTTCCTGCGGAGTTCTGGGATCCCGGATGGGCGCCGAATTCATACCCAGTTTGGACGAGGGAGATTTCGCTCTGGGGATCAACCGAATTCCAGGCACCAGTCTCACCCAAGCTCTGCAGATGCAGAAGAACCTGGAGATCGGGTTGCTAAAAGTTCCCGAGGTGAAAGAAATATTCACCCGGCTCGGCACTGCGGAAATCGCCACTGATGCGCAGCCACCAAGCATTGGCGACGGCTACGTCATGTTGAAGCCGCGGAAAGAGTGGCCCAATCCCAATAAATCAAAAGACGATCTCGCCCGCGAGATTAATGACGTTATCGACAATTACATTGGCAACAAAATCGAGCTTTCCCAGCCCATTCAAATGCGGATGAACGAGTTGATTTCAGGCGTGAAAGGAGATGTCGCCGTGAAGGTCTTTGGGGACGACTTGGATGAGTTGTTGAAGGCAGGCCAAAAAGTTTCCGATGTGCTGAGTAGGGTGCATGGAGCGGAAGGGGTAAATCTGGAGCGACTCACCGGTATGCCGTTTCTCACCATTCAACCAAAGTACGAGGCCATTTCCCGTTATGGGTTAAGCGTGAGTGACGTCCAACAAATTATCCAGACGGCAATGGGTGGGCAAAACGCCGGTCAGTTCTTCCAGGGCGATCGACGTTTTCCGCTGGTTGTACGGTTACCGGAAACTCTCCGGAACAATCTGGATGCGCTGAAGAGACTTCCTATTTTGCTCCCCGTGACGGAACAGCCCTCCGATAATCGAACTATTTCAGCGAGCGGTGCGAATTACATTCCGCTAAGCGAGGTCGCCGACTTTGAAATCAAACCGGGACCAAATCAAGTGAACCGGGAAAACGGTAAACGACGCATCGTCATGACGTGTAATATTCGCGGCCGCGATATTGGATCCTTTGTGGCCGAGGCCCAACGTAAGATCAAAGAGCAGATAAAATTGCCTGCCGGATATTGGATGGAATGGGGTGGACAGTTCGAGCAACTGCAAAGCGCCACCAAAAGGCTCATGGTCGCGGTCCCTGTGGCGCTGCTCCTGATTTTTGTACTTCTATTTTTGTCTTTCGGAACGGCCAAAGACGCTTTGCTGATTTATACAGGTATTCCTTTGGCGTTGACCGGCGGTATTCTTTCGCTCTGGCTGCGTGGAATCCCACTATCCATCTCGGCCGGGGTCGGATTTATCGCTCTGAGCGGAGTGGCTGTTCTCAACGGCGTCGTTATGATCAGCTTTATCCGGCGGCTGCGCTTGGAAGGAAAGCCTCGCGACGAAGCGATCCGAGTCGGTTCATTAACTCGACTCAGGCCAGTTATAATGACCGCGCTCGTGGCCTCACTCGGGTTTGTTCCCATGGCTGTAGCCACCGGACGAGGTGCCGAAGTCCAACGCCCACTGGCAACCGTTGTGATCGGCGGCATTCTCAGCTCGACTCTATTGACTCTCTTTGTCTTACCCGTGCTCTACAGCATCTTTCACCGAGATTCGGAACCCGCTCGATAGAACAGCCGAGGTGGGCCGATCACGGAAACCGCAGGGCTGTATCGATATCTTAACTACCTTTTCCCGGGAAAAATTTGTCAACCAGCCAGTCCCAAGTGTGTTGCAGGCTCCAGGAATGTTCGCATCCGCCAGTTGATTGATGCCGCACCAATATTGACGCCACGGCTTCTGCCATCGGGATCTCAAGGGAAAAGCTGACCAGGCGATTGTGATTGGAAGATTTTCTCGGACTGTCGTTGTACCAGCCGGAAGTGTCGTATTCGGCGACTTTTCGCGCAAGAACTTGTCCGCTCGCATTCACCAATGCAACCTCGGCATGGCCGCAGGTTTGATGTGGAAAGATTGCAAAACCTATCCCTGAAACAGTGATGTTCTCGCCATCAGAGCTTACGTTTACCTCCGTAATGGAGACTTCACCGCCAGAAATGATTTTTGTTGGAATCGTGGAATTGCCTGATGCCTGGCAGGTGAGCGCAACAGAAAAAAAGGAAAAAACTAGCCAGCCTAAGAGGATGCGAGTTGGACGAATAAAAAGCAACATTCTGCTAATACTGGAAATGAAAGCGGGCCATGAAGATGTTGATAGGGCCGCGGTCCTGATTGTAAGCGGGGTTAACGACGAGCTGATAATCCAACGACACGTTCAGCCCCTTAAAAACTTCCAGATTATAATAGGTCTCGATTACATTTTCCAGGCCGTAACGGAGTTTCCCATCCCCAATCAAGATCCCTAGGCCACCTGCGCCAAAATATTTTCTCTGGGCATGGCCTATCCCATCGAGCGCGTCAGCCAATCCGAAGGTATCGTTCGGGCGACACCAGCCGTTGCCTTTGATTTGCAGTCCAAGTGCAAGACTTCTTGAGATGTCGGTATACTGCCAGAACTCATACTTCGGATCGCGATATCCGGCGCGCAGAAAAGCTCCGATATCTTTAGTGATCTCTTGCTCGAAATTGATGCCAAACCCGTAGGTATAACGAAAGCTACGGGTTCGGGTAATGTCTTCATGCAAAGATGGGTTATTGAGCGTTGCTTGGTAGCTGCCCATATTGGCGCTCTCGAAATAACCGAGGAAACGCACCTTGCCCGGATGGCCGAATAATTCATAACGCTCCTCTAATTCAGCAACCTGCTGCCAAGCCTTCAAAAAATGGCCGTCGGTGGCGAGACCGTTGCTAACGCGAGGGACCGTAAAAATCCCCCAGCGTGCAGCCCAACGTTTTTGGTTCAATTCAAGGGTGAGGCCGTATTCATACCCCAGGGAATCGGCGGCGAAGTCAAAACTGCCCTGATCGGTTATGGCCCAGTTTAAAAACTGGGAACTTGGGTCGTGAGCGTAGGAGTTGTTGTCGAACTGGTCGGTGACAGCCATTTTTCCAACCGTAAGTGTGAACCGGGAAATATCCGCCTTACCTGCTAGCTGAAGCTGGCCGCCATCGATTTGTTCCTGTTCGCCGCCAAAGCCCCAAACTTGCCGCAAAAAAAGATGGGGAATAAAGACATCTCCCCGATACTTCCCTACCTTGGAGGATTGAGCATTTGGAAACGCGGCGATGCCGCGACTTATGGCGAAACTAAAACCCTGATAGTACTCCGGATTAAAATAAATCTCGGTTCCAGGCAATAGGCGGGCACCAAAAAAAAGGTCCGCTGTCGTCGATTGCCGAAAATTATCGCCTGAATGTAGGCTATTGGTTCCGCTGTAGGGGTCATGAAAGCCAGGCTGGCCCTGAAGAATTTCAGTTCCTTGAAAGTGGAACAACCAGTTTTGAGACTCGGCGGCCTCTTCCTTTTCCAATGGTACCTTCCGAGATTTTTTATCGTCGCTCGCCAGATTCTGCTGGGCATCGTCGTCCGCTCTTGCGGATGGCGAAAAAGGAACGCTGGCCGCGAACACGAATCCGAGCACGGCACAGAATCTTCCAGTGTTAGTCATAGGATATATTAGAGACTGACGGTTTGGTTTCACCGACGCCGTAGATGCCCGACCTCGCCGAGCGGCACCGGCGCTCACTGTGCCGGAATCCGAATTAAGAACAATCGCAATCTTGCGTTAAAAAACTTTTATTTGCGAAGATACATTGATGGGACTCGGCGCGTCCTTAACCACGAATGGACGCGAATACACACGAATAACGAACTCTTGATTCGTGTCCATTACTTAGCCTGTCCGCCATAGCTTTTTCAGCACCGTTTTTTCGCTCCAGCACAGCGAAGGCGGATCTATTCGCGATTTAAATTTGCCGAATGCCGAGTTTAGAAGCGAAAACTTATTCCAACTAAGGGCTGCCAATCTTGGGCCGCTCGGGTGACTCCGGCATTGATCCCGCAGTCCACAATGATGTTATCGCTGATAGAGTAGGCGAGTCCGCCATCCACCGTTCCGACCCACCCTGTGTGTCTTTCGGTGCTGACGGCAGTAAAGAACTCGACGTAACTATCCAACTTCTTGGTAATCGGATGATGCAATGAAACGGAATTGATGAAATCGAGATGGTAACCCGTGTTGGCGGCATCTTCATTGATATCCATTTCTGTCATCGCAAAGAGTTGAAAATCCAGAGGCAACTTGAAGTCTACTGGAAGAATGAACCCTCCCTCGATGTCCTGATTGCCCAACCCGCCTTGGTTGGTTGGAATCTTCATAAATGGAATGAACCCTAACGCAACCGGCAGATTCCCTTCGTCGCCAAAAAGGTTAAGCTTGGCGCGGACGACCAAGTCTCCAAAGCCGCTCATGCGAGTCTTCAGGTTGCCCTGTTTAACGTCTACTTCATTGTAAACCGGGACAAATAGTTCCAGGTCCAGATTATTTAAAACGCCCAGCTTGATTGCTGGATTGAACCATTGATAGCTCTTAGTGCGAATGTCAGAATATCTTTGGGGTTGGTTAGTGTAGGTGTATTGGAAAATACCGACTTCGAATTGAAGATGGCCTGCATCTGCTGTGAAAGGGCCTTCGGTCTGGTCAGGTCGATCGGGAGCGAAGTCCCGTAGCTGTCCACACGGCGTAGGGTTGAAAAGATTGTACTGAATTTTGTCGGCGGTCTGGGCAGCTGGGTCAGGTTGTTCGCCGAAAGACCTTTGTGCGATTGCTGAAAATAACAGCGCAACGGCACCGGATACGCTGAGGATGATGAACGATACATTATGTCTCATTGAGATCTCGGCCCGGTACTACGACCCTGGGATTCTCGGAAAAGCGCGACCGGTACGCGAACTTATTGAGGAGTTGAACCGGTCAAGTTCTGCCACAATAGATACCCATTCAGCAGGGCGATCACGATCCCCAAGGTCCAGCCGCTAATTCTTATCCAGCGCGGATTCACAAATTCGCCCATCTTCGTTTTGTCGCTGGTAAACATCACGAGAGGAATTACGGCGAAGCTCAGTTGCATGCTCAGGATCACTTGACTCAGGATCAACAGTTGAGCTGTGCCGTTCTCTCCCAACAGAGCGGTAACGATGATAGCGGGGATGATGGCCAAAAGCCGAGTAATCAGGCGACGTAGAACCGGAGGCAGCCGGAGGCGCAAGAAACCTTCCATCACGATTTGACCGGCCAGAGTTCCGGTAAGCGTTGAGTTTTGGCCCGATGCCAACAGTGCGACTGCGAACAAGGTGCTGGCGGCACCGACTCCGAGAAGGGGACTCAGCAGTTTATAGGCATCCTGAATTTCCGCGACCTCGTGATGGCCGCTTCGATAGAAGGTAGCAGCAGCTACGATGAGAATCGCGGCATTGATAAAAAGTGCAAAAAAGAGGGCGATCGTGGAATCGATTGTGCCGAACAAAATGGCTTCCCGCTTTCCTTTTGGTGAAAGTTCGTAGTGGCGGGTCTGAGCAATGGAGGAGTGCAGATAAAGATTATGCGGCATCACCGTCGCCCCTAGGATCCCGATCGCGACATAGAACATAGCGTGATTGTGGAGAATTTCGGACGAGGGCAAGCAACCTAGCGCGAGTGCGCCGAGATCCGGTTTCGAAAGGAAGATTTGGATCCCGAAACTGACGGCGATCACGCCGATCAGAGCGAGTACCAGCGCCTCGATTATCCGAAATCCTCTATTCTGTAAGTAAAGGACAGCGAGCACATCGCACGCCGTCAGACAAACACCCCAAATCAAAGGGAGGCCAAATAGCAGATTCAAGGCGATGGCCGAACCGATGACTTCGGCCAGGTCACAGGCAGCGATGGCGATCTCGCAACCCACCCAAAGAATGAAGTTGATAACGGGAGGGAAGTGATCGCGGCAAGCTTGAGCAAGATCGCGTCCCGTCGCCACGCCCAGCTTAAGAGCCAGGTGTTGCAGGAAAATAGCCATCAGGCTCGAGATGATGACCACTGAAAGAAGCGTGTAATAGAACTGAGACCCGCCGGCGATATCAGTGGCCCAATTACCTGGGTCCATGTAGCCGACCGCAATCAGGTAGCCAGGACCGGAGAACGCCAGCAGCTTGCGCAGGAGTCCCCACCAATTCCGGCCAACCTTGGGTATTTTGACCGACCGATATACTTCCGGCAGCGAGGGACCAGTTCGCTCGAAGCGCCAGCCCTTTTCTGGAGCAACAGGTTCAACGGTCTCGACAGATTGGTTCATAGTTCCCCCTGAGTTTGAGCCAATAAGTTAGTGCTCTCTCAGAGATTTAGCTTCGCCTAATGACAATAGCAAGAACTAAAATCGATTTTCTTAAGGGCGAGCGAGCACGCGCGCCGAAGCAATCATATCGACGTTACCTGCCCAGGCTTGGCTGTCGTTGACCCAGAATAGGCGACCGCGCGTTTGCAGAAAATGTCGCAGTTGTCATGAGTCCGTTCGTTTTTGTTTGTTGTTCTTAGTCACCGCACTTCGGCGATGAGAAGCTCCTTAGCAGGCTAGCGCCAGGATGTTGTATCTCGCAACGATTTCATCTAGAGCGGAACCTCGATTAGACTTACGGTGCCGCGATGGATCCAACGGCAGAGTATGTTGTGGTATCAGCCTCTCTCCGCGAAGCAAGTCTGAGTCGAGCCTTGGCTAATGAGCTCCTTGCTTATTATCGCGAGTCGAAGCTGAGTAGTCATTTGCTTGATCTGCGTCAGGTGGCGCTCCCGTTTTGCGACGCGGACTCTGCCTACGGCCATCCTAATGTGGAGGCCGCTCAGAATCTGTTGAACTCGGCCCGTGTGATTATAGTGGCAACGCCCATCTATAACTTCGATGTCAACGCGGCCGCGAAGAATCTGGTGGAGCTAACCGGGGATGCGTGGGAAAACAAAGTGGTCGGATTCTTGTGCGCAGCTGGCGGAGCCTCCAGCTACATGTCCGTAATGGGATTGGCCAACAGTCTGATGCTCGACTTTCGCAGCATAATCATTCCGCGATTTGTCTACGCGACTCGTCACGACTTTGCGGATGGACTCCGTCTTCGGGACGAGGTTCGAGCTCGGGTGCGCGAGCTTGGAGAGGCCTCTCGCAAGATTCGGGTGGGGTAAAGCACCTCGGGATCCGCCGGTCAACGACGATGCTAGCAGAGAGCGTGTAGGCTTCGATAAGGTCGGAGGGGAGCCGCTTGCGGCTCCCGGGAATAGTCCACGATGAAACGAAGCCGCGGATTCCTGGGCTCGATTCCTCGTTTGATCCTGGACCGTTCCCGGGCGTCGCACGTGTCTCGACGAAGCCTCCGCCGCAGCTTGCACCTTTGGGAACAAATCGGCGAAGTCGGAAGCGACGCCCCTCCGCGCGTCGGAAATTCGCCAATCCTGTCGCTACGCGCACCTGAGAAGTCATCGCGAGAATGAATGACGTAAACGTTCTAATCGATTGGCTTCTATCCTCAGACCCTGATGGCGGAGCTGCAATTCCGATGGGAGGGCGGTCTGAGCTAAGTTCTGACCCAAAAGAATTCTCCTAGATGCCATCGTATAAAACAATACAAACAACTATACTATCGATATGCACTATGCTCTCGAGCGTACGAAATTCGGGCATGGAGCAACCTTCAAAGGCATCTCGGAACAACGCCGAATCCCACAGACGTGGATTTCGGAGAACCGCAATTGTGGCCGGCATTGCTGCGTTAATTGCCGTCTTGGTTCTGATCGTCGGCTACTATGCCATGACGTCATCTGACGAAACGATATGCGATATTGCTATCATCATACTTCTTTTGCCAACGGTCGTCATCTGCGAGCATCTCGGTCTCGGACACTTCAGCTTCTTGGGACCATCAACGATCCCTGATTGGGCGTTCATCACCGTCGGTATTTTTTGGGTCTACGTCCTTAGCCTGATCGCAGTCATCGCGTCTCGTCTTCTTTGGAGGTGCGTCTGTGGCGTCGGGTTGTTGGTCGGAAGAAATCGGAATGATCAGGCACCGACTGAGATAAAACCCCTGACCGGCGGCGAAAACTTAGGCGCGGGGAATCGTTGTACGCCGAAGGCGTCAAAGGACTCAGCCCGGGGTGGAGGCTTTGCGTAACCCCGGGTAACGCAAAAAAACGCGTCCGCTCTGAAAGAGCGTAAGAAATCCTCTGCCCAATCGACGTCGCGTAGCGCCAGGATTGGCGAACTTCAAACGTACGGAGGGGCGTCGCTTGCGACGCCCGGGAATAGACCAGGATCAAACGAGGAATCGAGCCCAGGAGTCCCGCGGCTTCGTTCCATCGTGGATTATTCCCGGGAGCCGCAAGCGGCTCCCCTCCGACCCCATCAAAGCCTATACGCTCTCCACTAGCATGGTCACGGTCCTGCGTTTTTTTTGACCGTTGAAGGAAATCACTCAATGAACTCCTTGCCAGGGCGAAGTTATCGGTGGTAGACGTTTTGCCGCGGTGCTTTGGTCGAAAGTGAGTAATCGCACCGCGAGACAATGCCCCCCCTCGAACAGAATCCACCATCGGCGACCGTGCCGGTAGTATCATCCAAGGCCCCAGTGCTTGCGGCGCATGAGGTGACGAAGGCGTTTGGACCGGTCAAAGTCTTGCAAGACGTTACCTTGGACTTTTTTGGAGGCGAGATTCACGCGATCGTTGGCGAAAACGGGGCCGGCAAATCGACTTTGATGAAGATTTTGGCCGGCTTACTCGAGCCGACGTCGGGGGAAGTCCGTTTCCGCGGCGAAACGGTCGAGACCGGCGATCTCCGCAGGATGGAGGAGCGGGGAGTCCGCTTTATTCATCAAGAACTGAATTTGGCCGAGGATCTTCGGGTCGTTGAAAATCTTTTTCTTGGAGAGGAACCTCGCCGCGGTCTCTTTTTGGATGAGGCGCGGATGCGCGCGCAAGGGCGAGAAGTATTGAGACGGGTCGGGGCAGAGGTTGATTTGGATGCACGCGTATCTGATCTCCGCATCAGCGAGAAGCAACTGGTAGAAATTGCGAAAGCGATTTCCCAACAGGCGACAGCGTTGATCCTAGATGAGCCGACCGCGATGCTGACCCAACCTGAAGCGGACCGCCTGTTTGAAATCATTGAGTCCTTCGCGGCAGAGGGCGTGGCTATTCTTTACATTTCCCACCGCCTCGAGGAGGTGAAACGGCTCGCAACGCGGATCAGCGTTTTACGCGACGGCCGCCTGGTGGCGACACGGCCGGCGAACGAGCTGGCTCCGAATGAAATTGTTCGCCTAATGGTTGGACGCAGCCTGCAGGATTTTTTTCCGGAGAAGAAGATTTCTGCAAGAGATCAGCGAGTTCTGGAAGTCCGCAATTTATCTGTGCCCGGCTATGTCAATGACGCTTCATTCGAGCTGAAGAAAGGAGAAATTCTTGGGTTTGCCGGTCTGATTGGCGCGGGACGAAGCGAATTGTTTGAAGGTTTGATGGGCCTGCGAAAGACAAGCTCCGGCACCGTCCTGAGAGACGGGCGGCCGGTGGGATTCACTGACTACCCTCAGGCCATTGCTCGCTTGCGCGCTGCCTATCTGCCGGAGGATCGGAAAGGAAAAGGATTGGTAGTATCATTCGATGCTCCGACCAACTACTCTTTACTTGGGCTGGATCGCTTTGGTACCTGGTTTGTCGACCGTCGTAAGGAGCGAGCTTCCTTTCGAAAGGCGGTCGACCACTTTCAAATAAAGGTTTCCGACTATGCCATGCCAGTTGCCCAGTTAAGCGGTGGAAATCAACAAAAGGTGGTGCTGGCCAAAATCCTTACTATTGACCCAGAAATCATTATTTTTGACGAGCCGACCCGAGGGATCGACGTGGGTACTAAAGCCCAGATTTATCGATGGATTGGGAATATGGCGGCTGAAGGGCGGTCGTGCATTGTGATCTCCTCGGAGCTTTTAGAAATTGTCGGCTTGTGCCATCGAGTGATTGTGATGCGATCTTCTCGGATCGTTGCCAGCCTGGAAGGTGACGCCATCAGTGAAGATCAGATCATGCTGTACGCGACCGGCGTTCGTCCGGCGGAACCCTTTTTGACTTCATGAACTCAGCGGAATCGATCGAAGCAACTCCGAGACCGCAGAGGGGTTTTGATGTAAGAACAATCGGGCGATGGGCGCGCGCGGGAGGCCCACTGATCGCGCTAGTACTCTTGATCATTATCGGTCAGATCCTGAACCCTAATTTCTTAAGATGGGATAACGTTACCAACGTTCTCACTCGAAGCGCGTTTGTCGGGATTATTAGCGTCGGCGCGACTTTTGTCATTGTGACCGGCCAGATCGACCTAAGCGTTGGCGCGATGGCGGCCTTTATCGCCGGTCTGATGATCATCGTGATCAATCAGCTTTCCCTAATCGGTTGGGCAAAGGAACTGGCGATCGTTGCTGGGATGGGACTCGGATTGTTAGTCGGACTGGTTAGTGGCTTGGCCAACGGATTCCTCTCAACTAAGGGAAAAATCGAATCATTTATCGTCACTCTCGGAACGATGGGCATTTTCCGATCGCTAGTGACGTTTATTGCCAACGGCGGAACATTAACGCTCGACTCCAGTGTTCGGGAGACCTATCGACCGGTGTTTTACGATTCCTGGTTGTATATTCCGATTCCTGTTTGGGTCTTGGCTGCGGTGGTAGCGATTGGCTGGGTAGTGCTGGCCAAGACTCGCTTCGGCCGCTATTGCCGAGCAGTTGGATCGAACGCTGAGGTCGCACACTATTCCGCAATCCGAGTGAACCGCATTCGGGTCGTGGCTTTTGTTGTTCAAGGATTTTGCGTTGCTCTGGCGACATTGCTGTATGTCCCGCGGCTCGGTTCGGCTTCGTCTTCAACTGGAGTTCTCTGGGAGCTTGAGGCCATTACGGCTGTCGTCGTAGGAGGAACGGCGCTACGCGGCGGTTCTGGACGAGTCTGGGGATCAATCGTCGGTGCGCTCATTCTTACCTTAGTTGGCAATATTCTGAATCTGACCAGCCTCATTAGCGTGTATCTTAACGGAGCGGTGCAAGGGATTATCATCTTAGGAGCTGCCTTGCTGCAGCGTAGTAGCAGGACGCGTTAATTACCCCCCCAAAAAATGACTAAGTTAACTAAATACCTCGCCTTGCTGCCATGTTGTGCAGCCGGCCTCATCGCCGGATCGGCAACGGCTCAAGAAACCATTAAGATTGGCGTCTCCATTCCTTCCGCAGACCACGGCTGGACTGGTGGCGTAAATTACTTCGCTGCAGAAGCGAAAAAGCGGATCGAATCGACCTACAAGAACGTTCAGGTCTCGGTGGTTACGGCCACTAACCCAAGCGACCAAGCCAACAGCTTGGAGGATCTGGTGGCGACCCAACAAATCAAGGCACTCGTCATTCTGCCATACGAGTCAGCGCCGCTCACTGATCCGGTGCGCCAGGTCAAAAAGAAAGGCGTGTTTGTAACCGTGATAGATCGGGCTCTGACCGATCCGACCATCCAGGACCTTTATGTCGCTGGTGATAATCCAGGTATGGGAAAGATCGCCGGCCAATATTTCCTCGATAAATTAGGTGGGAAAGGAAACATCGTCGTGCTGCGCGGTCTGCCGACCGTCATCGATAATCAACGCTTTGATTCCTTTATGGATAAAATTAAAGGATCGCAAATCAAAGTGCTCGATTCCAAGTATGCGAATTGGAATCGGGACGACGGATTCAAAGTTATGCAAGATTTCCTGACTCGGTTTCCGCATATTGATGCGGTTTGGGCCCAGGACGACGACATCGCGCTGGGTGTCCTTGACGCCATGCGGCAAGCAAAGCGTGACAAAGAGATGTGGGTGGTTGGCGGTGGGGGAATGAAAGAAATGGTCAAGCGGGTCTTGGACAAAGATACGCAGACGCCCGTCAATATTACGTATTCCCCGAGCATGGTTGGCGTCGCGATCGAGCTGACGGCGCTTCACTTCGTAACGAAGCTTCCCATGAACGGCAGCTACATTCTGGAGTCTCCGCTCGTGACGCCCGATAACGCGGCGCAGTATTACTTCCCGAATTCGCTGTACTAAGGAAAAGAATACGGAAGATTTAGAATAGGTAGGGACCGGCTCCCGCCGGTCCTTCGGCCACATTCGGTAGGGCGAAAGCCTGGGGCGGTATCAGCCGCGCCGGCTTGAGCCGTTCGTCCCTACCGCATTCTCTCTCTCACCCTACCGCTTCCAGAAACGTGTTAGTAATCGCGCTTCGGGGACTCGCAAGGCCATGGTTCCAGCCGCATAGAGCACTCCGTACAAAGGCAGGAAAATCGCCCCGGCAATCAGAGGGTGTAGATCGACCCAAATTTGTTTGAGAGGGAAGACTACGGCAGCTGCAAAAATGGCAGCTCCCCAAATCCGTACACCAAGCGAGGCCGGTAGGGCGAACGATCCAATCCGGCGCTGCAGTGATCGGCGCAGGAGAAGAAATTCCACCCAACCCGCTATTCCAGCCGATGCCGTTAACCCAGGTAGACCGCATTTTGGATCGAGATGCAGCAGGCTCGGTAAGGGGAAGGCGAAAAGGTAACCGAGCGCCACGGTTAGCACGACGCGGATAATCGCGAAGCGCAAGGGCGTTCGGGTATCCCGCAATGCATAGAAAGCGGATGAACAGAGCCGGCCGAAAGTTGAAGCCAACAGTCCTACCCCGGATCCCGCCAGCAAAGCCCAGACATAAAGCGTATCTACGTGGGTGAATAGCCCGGTCTGATAGAGAACGGCCGCGATGGTGTCACCGAGAGCAACGAAAGCCATCGCCGCCGGAATCACGAAGAACGCCATGCGCCGGAGTGCGGCCGTGAGGCGGGTGGTCAGTTCGGAACGCACCTCTTTCTCATCTCCTGCGAGTGCGCGCGACATCGCCGGCAGTTCCGCAGCAGAAATCGACATGCCAAATAGGCTGATCGGAAGCAGTCCGATATTCTGGGCGTAACCAAGCAGGGCAACGGAGCCAGAAGGCAGAAGACTGGCCAAGACCGAGTCGAGGTATGCGCTGAGCTGCACCACTCCGCGGCTGATGAATACCGGTACGAAATTATGGAGGACGCTTTGTACGGACGGAGAAGATAACTTCAAAGAAAAGCGAAGACGCCGGGTGACCCGCAGCACCGTGGGCACCTGAACAAGCAGCTGAGCGAGACTGCCCACAACGGAACTCCAGCCGACATAGATGACCAGTTGAGAAAGCGAACTCGTGTTTCGGAAAATGAGGAGGCCGGCGATGATGCAGAGATTCCAGGCGACAGGTGCCGTGTAGGAGAGAAAGAAGCGTCCGTGACTGTTCAAGATGCCAAGACACCACGCTGACATCACCAGGGCACCCACACCTGGAAACATGATCTGTACTAGCGTGATGGTAAGTTGCCGTTTCTCGCCGCTAAATCCCGGGGCGATTATATCGATCAGGAAAGGGGTGGCCAAAATCCCCAGGATCACGCAGATCGAAATGACCACCGCCAAGAGCGATCCGATTACGCCGGCTACCCGATCGGCTTCTTCATCATTGTTGCTGCCTAACAACCGCGAGTATGTCGGAATGAATGACGCGGAGAGAACGCCTTCGCCAAAGAGATTCTGAAGTATATTCGGGATACGGAGGGCTGCTCGAAATGCATCGGCAGCGTCGGTGCTTCCGAGAAAATGGGCGAGGGAACGATCTCGAATCAATCCGGCGATCCGACTGAGCATGATCCCGGCGGCAACCAAAAATGCGGGACGACCGGAGGGAGACGGCGAGGCGGGCTTCAAGGCCAGTAAAGGGAGAAACGGTTGCTGATTATTTTCGAACAGCAGACCTTCGACTCGAGCTCAGGTCGAGCGAACGCGATAAGATCTCCAATCGAACGCCAGTGCCATTGGCAAGGAAGGGTAATGAGAGAAGGATCCATTTGCAGACGGAAATCGGCGCGAGGATGAGATTCATCAGGATCAGCTAGGAGTACATGATCGGGAGAAGAACACAAGAGTTCAGAATACCCGAGCCGGTAGCGGCGACTGCGCTTGCGAGATCTGTCCCGGGAGGGACACAGTGAAAGTAGCCCAGCACGAAGTGCTGGGATAGCGTTAAGGACGCGTCCGTCCCGCTAGGGACGATCGATTCACCCTCTGCGCTCGTGAAGTCGGATCGGATACCATTACATCAAAGTTTCGATCGTCCCTAGCGGGACGGCACCCCTTTATACGAGCTACCCAGTCCCGCGGCCGCGGGACTGGGCTACTATCACGACGTCCCCTTTGGGACGAAGACACATATCACGAAGTCAGCCATCCATAAAACCCCGCGGTCGCGGCGTTGTCGGACAGTCGCCGCTACCAATCCCGGCCTTACTTCACTTCGATCGATATGTTGATGGCCGAACCGGCGCCGGTCCCGTCGGTCGCGATAAAATGCGTTTCCAGCGTTTTCCCGCGGTCAGCGGCACTCGGGACGAATGTGAATGTTCTTCCGTCGAAACTACCAACGTCAGAGCTCCAGCGATAAAAGTGAACAGGGAAATGCTCCGGGTCTTCCGCTGTGACATCGAACCGCACATTTTGCCCGACCGTGGCGTTGATCGAGTTGGTGCGCAGGGTCGTCCGAATTACCGGATGGCGGTTCTCAAACACTGAAGCGTTCGGGTCATTTTCGCGATCTTGGCTGTCCGCGGCTGGATTGTAGTAGAATTGGTCGACCAGCATGAAATGCCCGCTTTGCGGGTAGAAAAAATTAACAAAGGCCGGATTGCTCTTAAATGAACCGTTACTCGCAGTTACGATGACCGGGATTCGCCCCAATGGAAGTTTCGAATCAAACCGCACTGTGATTCGATAGGTGGAATGGTCGAGCCGAGCCACCGTAACGTTACGCTGCTCTGGATAGAGCGGTTGGACGGTGAACTCTAGCGGTAGATTCTGGAGATCATAAGAGTGCCCAAGGTCAATGTCGGTCACTATGGTTTCTCCGCGCTTCGGCCAGAAGCGCATCATCGTCGCATGGACTCCTTTGATGCGCTCGTTTTGGGTGCTGGGCGGAACGATTACATTTCCTTTCGCATCTAGCACCGTCAGAGAGCGGAGCCGGAGAATTGCGGCAGGAGGAGCTACCTTCATCGAGCGGGCCATCTCGATCATGCGTTTCAGATGAAGGAGATTGTCGTAACGATGGAACTCCGAGTTGAAGGGTGTGAACTCTTTCAAGCCGCCGGCGGGATTGTCCGCTTCGGGATATGGAAAGTCCCCGATGTCGCCATTGGAATAGTAGGCTGGACGATGGCGCAACTCGTTTTCGTATGGCACTTCGGCTCCGTGAGCATCGACGAACGGAAGATTGGCGCGAAAAAGCATCAGGAGGGCCGAAGCATATAGACCATGCCGCTTGAGTAACTCCTTGGTCGGCCGAGGTAAACATGCCCCGGCGTAAAGCATCTTAAAGAGACCCTGAATTTCGCTGTTCGATCGGCCGAGCGATTGAAAGTACGCTGATGACAGAGCGTCGTAGAGATCGGTCGTCCTATCCGGCAAATTTTCCTGGTACGACCAAAGGGCGGGCGCGCTGTAGACGATATTGGCGAACAGAAATTCGCGTTCGAGGCGCGTGTACTCGGCCGGATTCCGGGCAATTTGGTGCCCGTGAAGGCGTTCCGACTGGCTAACTGTGACAACGCCAAGATCGCGTAACTGTTGCGTAGTCGGAACGCCGTAATCGATCCGCATGAACTGGTCTTCAACGTATTTACCGATCTTGAATTTGTTCCCGCTCCCAAGGTCAGGGTCTGCCAGCGGCGCCGAATGTCCGAAATCGAGCGACGCGCAGGCATCGTCCCAGAAGCCGGCAACATCCTGTGAGTTATCTGAAGTGACCCGTACGAAATCGATCGGATAATTTCGCAATGCTGACAGATCGGGAAACAGACGTCGTTCTGGCGGTAACGGCTTAAACGTTGTGGTCTTCGTCGATTTCTCGAATGGGGCGGTGTAACTCACCGGCGCCGGATCTAAGAACCAAAGTTTCCAGCTCGGGCGTGAGTAGTAAGGATTCTTGATAGCATCCTTTTCCGCCCGAGGTGAGGCGGACAGTTGGCCAGTCTGCCCAAGAATCGCTTGAGGAACGAGGACCGCCCATAAGCTCAATCCCGCAGCCGCAAAGATTCGGCAAACCATGAGGAGCACCCGATTCTATCCACAGTCCAAGATTCGGCAAGCTAGATGAACGGAGACGACTTGTTAGGATGCCGGCTGACTTAGTGTGGGGCGCTGGCCTCGGATGTGCCGAGCGCCGCGAGATGCATCACCTTTTCTTCTGTTGCATTGCTCCGCGTAAGTTCGCCGGTCAATCTGCCGTGGCGCATGATGAGAACCCGATCCGCCAAAGCCAGCACCTCAGGCAAATCGCTTGAGATAACTAAGATCGCGATCCCTTCGCGAACCAACTCATCAAATAATCCATAGATCTCGGCCTTGGTTCCGATGTCGACACCGCGAGTTGGCTCGTCGACGATGAGCACCGCCGGCTGAACGGCGAGCCATTTGGCCAGGAGCACCTTTTGCTGATTGCCGCCGCTCAGGAGCCCCGTCCTTTGTTGGAAACTTGGCGTGCGAACGCGCAGCCGAGAGACATACTTCCCTATTAGCTGGTTTTCTGCCGGGTAATCGACAAACGGACCGCGAGCCACCCGCCGGAGGGCCGCGCTGGAGATATTGGAACCGACCTCCGCACCCAGGACTAATCCCATCGTTTTGCGATCTTCTGGGACATAGGCGATCCCGGCCATCACCGCATCCTTCGGCCGGCGGAAATTTGCTTTGTTTCCTCGCAAGAAAACATCGCCGCGGTCCGGTGGTAATGAACCGAAAATGCCAAGCGCCATCTCGCTTCGTCCAGCCCCGATGAGTCCAGCCATGGCTACGATCTCGCCGCAGCGAAGTTCAAAAGTGACATCTTCGTATTGGCCTTTCTTAGAAAGGTTGTTTACCCGCAGGACGACTTCCCCTTTTGGTTCAACCGGGTTTCGATGGAAGGCCAGGAGTTCGCGTCCGACCATGAATCGTACTGCTTCGGCCTCTGTCGTGGCCTTGGTTGGAACCGTGCAAACGTGCCGGCCGTCGCGTAACACCGTTAGCGTATCACAAAGCGAAAAGACTTCAGGAAGTCGATGAGAGATGTAGAGGATGGTGACGCCGTGCGCCTTGAGATCGGCAATCACGCGGAACAGAATGGCAGATTCGGTCTCGGAAAGGCTGGAGGTTGGTTCATCCAGGATCAAGAGACGGGGATTTCGGACGAGACTTTTGCAAATCTCGATGAGCTGTTGCTGAGCCACCGTGAGCGAGCTCACCACGGTATCCGGATCATGGTGAAGTCCTAGGCGGCCAAGAACGGCCATGGTCTCGGCCCTCAGCTTCTTGCGATCTAAAAAGAAAGCTGATTGCTTCGGTTCCTGGCCAAGGAATATGTTTTCCGCGATCGAAAGGTTGGGCGCCAAATTCAATTCTTGGTAAACAATAGCAATACCTTTGGCCTGAGCTTCTGATGGGTCGGTGAACTTGACGGTCTCACCGGAGAACTCAACTGTTCCGGCATTGGGCTGATGGACGCCGGCGATGATCTGCATCAGCGTGCTTTTCCCCGCGCCATTTTCGCCGATCACTGCATGTATGCTCTTTTCCTCGACCTCGAAGGTGACGTCCCGCAAAGCCTGCACGCCAGGAAAGTGCTTCGAGATTCCGTTTATCTTTAAAATCGGCGGCATAGGTAGCCTGATGCTCCAGCCTCAGGAGTGTGTCGGTGATTGGTGATTAGTGAGAGGGCGGTGAGAGATTTCTGCCGAAGATTTGCCGATAGGTAGGAACCATTCACTAATCACCTCGCACCAATCACTTCTTATCTCTCACCTCTCACCTTTCGGAATCGCTGCAGCCCCCGGGGTTCCTGAGGCTGGAGCATCAGGCTACCTCCCCAAAGGCTGGCTTGTCCTCCATAGTTTTGGGCTTGGGGGAACGAAGGAGGAAGCCTTCGGTTACTTAAAAATACTACTTCAAGAATTGGTCTACGTTAGCGGACGTCACCACATCGACGCCGGTATCTACGACGGCTGGTACTGTCTTGCCCTGGGTGAGGTCGTTCAATATGTCCACACTCTTAACACCCATGGCATACGGTCTTTGGCCGATGAGACCATTGCAGGCGCCTTGTTTCAGAATCTTGAGCTCCTCCGGCAAGGTGTCGAAAGCGATGACTACAAATTTCTTCGCTTTGATGTCGTCCAAATGTTTGGTGACCGCACGCAGATAAGCCTCCGGAGCACCGAAAAGCGGCCAACCGCCGGAGAAGAAGAAGCCGTTCAGGTCCGGGTAACGCGTTAAAGTATCCTGAATAATCTGGATCGACTTCGCCGCGTCATCATTGCAGGGGAAAGGCGAACCGGAGATTTCGGTGTATTCGCCTCCCGCCTCTTTGAGCGCTTTCCGGAACCCATCGCCTCGCTGGTTGTGATTGACCGAAGCCAGACCCCCGGTTATTACCGCGAACTTGCCCTTCGGTAGGGCGGTGGCGAACGCTTTGCCGGCTTCATAGCCGCCTTGTTCGTTGTTCGTGCCCACAAAACAAACACGTTGCGACTTCGGCGAGTCGGCGTCGAAGGTAATCACTTTAATTCCCTTTTTGATCGCAGCTTCGATCACACCGATTACGGAATCGCCGTCCATCGGGGCAACGGCAAAGCCATCCACACCGCGGCTGACCAGGTCCTGTAAAACTTGAACCTGTTTCGCTGCATCGGCGGTGTCCGGTCCGGTGTAAATAACATTGACGCCGAGCTTCGCGCCTTCTTCTTTGCAGCCCTTTTCCACATCGTTGTAGAACGAGATGCTGATCGATTTTGGAATGATAGCGAACGTCTTCTGTTTTTGCGCGTGAGCGCTGGTCAGCAGAGCGAGTGAGTAGGTCACCAGGCCCGCTAAAAGAAACAATGGACTGTTTTTCATATGTATTATCAGGGGAACAACTTGGTTTTAGTGGATGCCGCCACCCAGTGGCATTACCCGTTCGAAAATCTCTCAATCATGACGTAAGAGCTTCCGAAAATAGTCGATGGATACGGCGAGAATGATCACCGCTCCGACGAAGACTCCTTGCCAGTACGGATCGATGCCGAAGAGCAACAAGCCGTTCCGCAACACTTCCAAGATGATTGCACCGATTACGGTACCAAGAATTGTGCCTTCGCCACCAGCCAGATTAGCTCCGCCAATCACGGTGGCGGCAATCACGGCCAGCTCTTCTCCGGTCCCTAAGTCGGCCGTAACGCTTGATAAATAGCTGTATTGGACGAGTCCGGCGATCCCCGCGACCAGTGCAGACAGGATGTAAACGATGATCTTTAGTCGATCGACGCGAAGACCGGTTAGACGCGCGGTTCTCTCGTTTCCTCCAACTGCATAAACGTAGCGCCCCCACACTGTGCGCGACAGCAGGATCCAAAAGAAAACAGCAGTAACGCAGAAAATAATAAATGGGTTGGGGATTCCGAAAATGTCGCCGCCGCCGATCCACAGAAAGGATTGATATTCGTCACCAAATATCGAAATCGGTCGCCCGTGCGTGATGATGAGCGCGAAGCTCCTGGCGATCGCCAGCGTTGCCAGGGTGGGCACGAAGGGCGACATTTTTAAGCGGGTAATGCAGAGCCCATTCATGAGTCCGATGCCGGAGGCAGCTAGCAGACTGATAAGAATAGCCAGCGGGACGGGCCACCCGTGGGTCAGCAAGAAGGCAACGACTACCGCAGTCATCCCCCAGACCGATCCAACGGACAAATCGATGCCCCCCGTCAGGATGACTAAGGTCATGCCCATTGCGACGATCCCAACAAAAGAGAAGTTCCGGGTGATGTTCGTAATGTTCTGGATGTCTCGAAACTGTGGGATGAAAACAGCCAGGACCAGAAGCATCAACCCTAGTGCGCCGAGAATGCCGATCTCGCGGGGAAGCCGAAAAGTTCGTTGCGGCACTGCTTTTTCTGGATGCGATGGAGCCACCACTTCGGAATTCATCTAGGGGGATTAGAGTCGAACTAAAGGGTTATGGAGGATTTTTGCCGAGATTCAAAACAAATTCATTCTCTAGAGAGTCGGGACCAGCCAATTTGAGACCCCTGAAGGGGATGCCTGTAACGCGCAAATACATTAGTTTCACCTCGCTTCAATTCATCTATGCAAAAGGTTAATATTCCCGCGACGGACTTGCACGCTTCGACACTTGCTCTCGGAACGGATTATTTTGGGACCACGGTTAGCCGTGAACTGTCAATGCGACTCATGGACCGGTATCTCGAGGCTGGCGGCAACGTGATCGATACGGCCGAGGTGTACGCGGGTTGGATTCCCGGCGGAGAGCACCAAAGCGAAAAGGTCATTGGCGAGTGGTTGCGCGACCGACGCCTACGTGACGAGGTTATCCTGTCTACTAAGGGTGCTCACCCGAAGTTAGAGACCATGGAGGTCCCCCGGATGTCCAGAGGGGAGATTCAATCGGACCTGGATTCAAGCCTCCAACGGCTAGGGATAGACTGCGTCGACCTCTACTGGCTGCATCGGGATGCGCCCGGATACCCCGTCGAGGAAATCCTCGAAACGATTGAGGCCTTCCGGCAAGCCGGTAAGATTAAGTTCGCCGGGTTCTCCAATTGGACTCAAGCTCGCGCGGAAGAAGCCCGCCAGGCGGCCCAGCGCCTAGGCTTGCAAGGTTTCATCGCGAGCCAGAATTTGTGGAGCTTAGCCAAGGTTGATTTGTCAAAGGCTGATCCGACCTGGGCTTACATCGACGAGCCATTCGCCCAGTGGCACAGCGAGCTCGGCTTGGCGGCTTTTCCCTATCTGACCCAGGCGAACGGCTACTTCCGACGATTGGAACAAAACACTTTGGACCAGGTTCCGGCCGGCGCCAGAGTGAGAGAGCTGTTTGATCACGAAGAAAACCGAGCCCGATTCCAACGAGTGCGTCGCCTCCAGAAAAAGTACGACCTTTCGGTAGGACAGGTCGTCCTTGGATATCTTACTGGCCAACCCTTTCCGGTATTTCCACTCGTGGGTCCTAAAACCGTGGCCGATTTGCAGGACTCCTTACGCTCTGTCGAAACCCAGCTCTCCGCGGCCGACATTTACTATCTAGAACACGGAGAGGTGAAGAACAGCTAAGCCTGCGGCAATTAGTCCATTAACTATTAACTCATGCAAAAAGAGATTGTGCTGGTGCTAATGGAAGCTGAACGGGCCGGTGGTGGTCGCGCCCTTGGAGTTCGAATTTAGATCTGCTCCCCGAGCGTCTACTATGCGAAGCATTGCCCCCGTAGCCTCGAGGTTTTTTGCTTTGCTGTTAGAGAGGTGACTATCCGTGATCGTCAAATCAACGTCGCGCAGACGGGCAAAAGTGGTCAGACAATTGTGCCCGTACTTGGATGAGTCTACCAGCACGTACGTCTCGTCGGCCACTCGCATGATCGCCTCTTTGACCTGCGCATCGTCAGGACTTGGCGTGCTGTGACCTTTTTCGGCGGTAAAGCCGGAACTTCCAAGAAAGGCCTTGTCTGCGCGATATCGGTCGAGAATGGTCAACGTTTCCCGCCCGAGTAAGGCCAGGCTCTTGTTTCTGACGAAACCGCCCAAAAGGAGAATGTCATAGCCAGCGCTGGACAATTCCAAAGCCACCGGGACGGAGCAGGTGATAATAAATGCAGATTTTACCTGCTCCTTCAGCAGCTGGGCCAAGGCGAGGGTGGTGGTCCCCGCGTCCAGAATGATGGTGTCCCCATCTTTGATGTATCCCAATGCTGCGGCGGCAATCGCCCGCTTTTGCTGACGGTGCATCTGGCCGCGCTCGAAGAAGGACTTATTGAATCGACTGCGGTGGGAGAAGACGGCCCCACCAAAAGTCCGCTGGAGGAGGCCTTCACTTTCCAACTCATCTAAATCCTTCCGGATCGTGACCACACTGACTGCAAACCGATCGGCCAGGTCGCCGACATTCAAGGTACCGGTCTCTTCAAGCAGATCCAGAATCTGTTGACGCCGCTGGTCGGTTTTCACCTGCATGCTCCCTTCATCTCAATTTGGTAAATCGAGTCGTCCCTATGACGCGTTACTGAATGTGCGGTCCGAGCAACGAAAGATCAGCTGCGCTGAGACGCTCTTTTGCGAACCTGGCTTGGTGCCAGTAAGGATACAGTAAGATCGGTGCACTGATCTTATCGAGTCGAGCTCGGTCTTCTGGTGCCAGCTTCACATTCGCCGCCGCCAGATTACCGGCTAACTGTTCTTCGGTTCGGGCTCCGATGACGAGAGATGTCACTCCGGGACGGCCCAGGAGGTAGGCTAAGGCGATTTGAGCCGGCGAAACCTTATGGGTCTCTCCCAGCCCCACTAGCAGGTCAATGATGTCGTACAGCTGTTCTTCATTGTGAATTGGCGGCTCATCCCAGTTATTGAGATGCCGCGAACCTTCCGGCGTCTCTTGGCCTCGGCGATATTTCCCTGACAAGAGGCCGCCAGCCAAAGGACTCCAGACCAGGATGCCAAGACCTTGATCCAACGCGATGGGCACGAGTTCGTATTCAGCGTCGCGGGCCTGCAACGAGTAATAGATCTGCTGGCTCACGAAGCGGACGTAATTCCGGCGATCGGAAATCGCCAGAGCTTTCATCAGATGCCATCCGGAATAATTCGAGCTACCGACGTAGCGCACTTTTCCGGAGCGAACGAGGGTATCGAGCGTTTCCAGTGTCTCTTCCAGTGGTGTCTCTCCGTCCCATTCGTGAATCTGGTAAAGGTCGATGTAATCCGTCCGAAGCCTGCGCAAACTGTCTTCGCATTCTTTGATGATATGGTACCGCGAGGCGCCGCCTTCGTTGGGGCCGTCGCGCATGACCATTCTGAATTTCGTGGCAATGAGTACTTGGTCGCGGCGACCTTCCAAAACCTGACCAAGGATCTCTTCGGATACCCCCTGGGAGTACATGTTGGCCGTATCGAATAGATTGACTCCCGCTTCCAGGCAAAGGTCCACTTGACGGCGGGCGCCCTCTACGTCCGTCGCGCCCACTTTGCTGAAAAAAGAACGGCCACCGAAGGTCATGGTGCCCAGGCTGAGCACAGAGACTCTGAGACCGGATTGTCCAAGTTGGCGATATTCCATAGATGCTCCCATAGGAACACTAACGAATTGCTTTGACAATCGAGATTTGCTAAGTCATTTCTAAAAGAAAGAAATTCGAAAGACCGGATTGTGTGTTTCCCCCTTAAATTCGCGAGCGAAAAACAACCCTTCAAGCGGTGCGCGAAGGTCTTTGGTCCGAATTTCTTTGGGCGATTCTCAGAAGATTAGCGCATGAAAAATTCGATTAGACTTAGGGTTGGACAGACTTTGCTCCGGTTCGCGGCGCCCAAATGTGCGAATCCGTTTCCGGTCTTGTTTTTGCCTAGCGATTATTTTGCAAGGCGGAGGAGCTTCATGTGAAAATTGCAACAGCGCCGGTTAATTGGAACAGCCCTCACGTACCGGAGTACCGTCCCTGGACGCCCTATCCGCAGCTGCTAGAGGAAATGAAGGCGGCTGGTTACATGGCTACGGAGTGGGCAGCTGAAATGCCAAAAGATCCGAACCTACTGGCAACGGATTTGAATGCGCGTGGGCTTCGGTTGCTTGGCGGGTATGTGGAGTTAGACCTCCGAACGGCAGCCAAGCGCGACCAGGAAATGCAAAAGGGCGTGGAGATGGGGAAGTTTTTCCAGTCGCTTAGCGGGAGTTTTTTAATCGTCGGAGATAGCGGCGATTCGCGAAGGATTCAGGAAGCGGGTCACGTCAATCCGAGCGGTGGACTGACCGACTCGCAATGGCGCTTGCTCTGCGACGGCTTGAATGATTTGGGCGCATCGCTGAAGTCAGCGGGCATTCAGGTGGTGTTTCACAATCATGTCGGGACATATGTGGAAACGGAGGCCGAAACGTCCCACTTACTCGATGGTACCGATCCGTCGCTGGTAGGCTGGTGCTTGGATTGCGGGCACCTTGTCTATGGAGGCGGCGACACCCTTCGGATGCTGGACAAGTATGGCAGCCGTGTTCGTTACGCCCATATCAAGGACGTCGACGGGAAAATCCTGCAAATGTCCCATGAACAAGGGTGGAGTTTTCTCGAGGCGCTCAAGCGGTTTATCTTTACGCCCCTTGGCGAGGGAATGGTCAACATTCCTGCCGTCATTCGGGTGCTAAAGAGTCATCGATACGATGGCTGGTTGGTCATCGAGCAGGACACGACGCCGTTGGATCCGACGGCGATCGCCCGGGAGAATCGGCTCTACTTGGAGAGGTTTTTGCAGTCAGAACGTTGATTGCCTGAAGAACCTGTGCGCCATGCTGCGAAGGCTGCCGGGCAATAACGTTACCCAGGAGTGCCTGGATCAAACGCGACCTTAGCTTCGAATTAACATCGCTCCGAATGTAATTAGAAAGTCCCGCGAGGGTACTTGGTTCTCCCTCAGTGCCGAACCAGGTCTCGCTCCCCAAGAAAAAATGAAAGAACCCCCCAAAGAACAATGAAAAAAAATAGCTCAGAGCTGTCACCACGGACCGCAAAGGCATGGACGATAATCCCCTTTTCCCTCTTCGCTGAGAAGCCGTTGCTTACTCTCAGTCTGGTCGTGTTTCTCGCCGCATTCGCTTCCGGTCAAACGAAGTTTGTGAAGAAGAATCCGGTCAAAATCGGTTATTCGGTTTTCGATATGCAGCAGCCTTACTGGCAGGCTTATTGGAAAGGTATTCAAGACGCCTGCAAGGCAGCCGGTTACCAATCCATCCTTTCCGATCAGAAGAGTAGCCAGCAAGCTGAGGTATCGGGGAGCATCGACTTGATCAATCAAGGGATTAGTGCCCTGATCAATTCACCGATTGAGCCGGCCGCTTTGCCGGCGGTCATCGATAAGGCGCATCAGGCAAATATACCGGTAGTGATTGGTGATGTAGGCGTGGCGGGCAAGTACGATGCATTTATTCTATCGAACAATGAAGATGGGGGGAAGCTTGCCGCCCAATACATGATAGAGCATCTCAAGGACAAGTCGGGGATGAAGGAGGTTCTTGTGATTGAATTGCACCCGGGCGTAGCTGTAGGCGTGCCGCGAACAAAAGGGTTTGTCGATGAAATCAAGCAGCACGCGGACTACAAAATAGTCGCGTCACTGAATGGTAAAGACACTGTGCAAGGTGGCTATCAGGCGACGCAGAACACGTTATCGGCTAATCCGAACCTATCCGGGATCTACGCAACGAACGATCCGATGGCTGAAGGAGCGGTTCAGGCGCTGAAAGCGGCGGGTAAGAATGGAGTGAAGGATGTATTTTTAGTTGGCTTTAACGGCGATCCTCCCGCGCTAGAACTAATTAAGAGCGGTGAGATGGCTGCGACGATCCGGCAAGATCCGTACGGTCAAGGGCAGAGTTGCGTTGAGATTGCAACGAAGCTTATGAATAACGAGCCTGTTGAATATTCGGACCCGGCGACAAAATCAGTTTTCTTTCCGGTAAAGGTAATCGACAAGGAAAACGTCGATCAGTTTCTCCAGAAGTAGGCGCGGCAGGTTTTGAACCATAGGCACTATTAGGCCATGCTGTCGCTACGGAGGCTGAGATTGGGAACCGATCCGACATCTCCCCAGCAATCCATCCTTAGTCTGACTGGAATTTCGAAGCAATTTCCAGGGGTAAGGGCACTAAACAGTGTCGATTTCAGCCTCTTATCTGGAGAAGTTCACGCGCTAATGGGAGAAAACGGCGCGGGCAAGAGCACACTGATCAATATTATCAGTGGTCTTCTGCACCCGACGTCCGGAAAGATTTGCGTAGCCGGTGAAGAGGTCATTCTCACCAGCGCGATCCAGGCTCAAAAAGTTGGCATCAGTACAATCACCCAAGAATTTAACCTGGTCCCGGAGCTTACTGTTGCTGAGAATATATTTCTCGGACGCGAACCGACTGTGCGAATGGGTCTGCTGAACTGGCGAGAGATCAAAAGGCGCGCTTCGGAAGTGCTTGATGAGCTGGGGCTCAGTGTACCTTTAGGTCAGCGTGTCGCCTACTTGAGTGTCGGAGACCGGCAACTCGTTGAGATTGCCAAGGCGCTGTCGATGGAATTTCGGATCATCACGATGGATGAGCCGACGGCGGCATTGAATGCCGCCGAGGTGGCGCGTCTTTTCGAAATCATAGAGAGATTAAAGCGGCGCGGGATCGCGGTTCTTTATGTTTCTCACCGTCTCAGAGAAATTTTTCAAATTGCAGATCGAGTGACTGTTCTTCGGGATGGGAAACGAGTTGATACTCGGCGCTTGGATGAACTCACGGAAGACGACGTGGTGACGATGATGCTCGGCCGCGCCCTGAAAAAAGAAGCGGCTATCTACCAGCCAATTCCGGTCTCTGAAAAAGCTGCTCTTTCCGTCAATAATCTCACAGTTCCGGGTTTTGTGAGAAACGTCTCATTTGATCTGCGTGTTGGCGAGGTAATGGGCTGCGCCGGTCTGGTAGGATCCGGGCGTTATGAGTTGACGTGTGCACTTTTCGGCCTTCTGCGAATTTCAAGCGGTGAGGTTAAGATCAACAGCCAGCCTGTCGTCCTTAACTCATGCAACGCTGCCATGCGCCGCGGCATTTACATGCTGCCAGAGGAACGGAAAGTGGAAGGCATTTTCCCAGATTTAACGGTTCGCGAAAACCTCTTGATTGGCGCAAAGCGGTTGTTTCATCGACTAACCGAGTTGCTGATCAATGCCAACGCTGAGGAGAAACAATACGAGGAGATGCGCAAATCGCTCGATATCCGGGCCTCAAGTTCAGCGCAGAGAATAACCAAACTAAGTGGCGGAAATCAGCAAAAGGTTATGCTGGGTCGAGCCCTAACGAGCAATTCGCGCATCCTGCTGTTGAATGAACCGACGCGTGGCGTTGATGTCGGCACCCGGGTCGAAATTCACGCCGCTATTCGTAAGTTGGCTCAGAGTGGATATGCGATCATTGTAAGTTCTTCCGATATTCCTGAACTCGTAAGTGTCAGCGATCGTTGCCTGGTTTTGAGTGCGGGCCGGACAAAGGGGTTATTGGATCGGGCACAAATTAACGAGGACAACATTACCGCGCTGGCGATCGGCCAAGAAATTACGGGAGATAACCGATGAGCAACTCTCCCGAATGGCTAAATTTTCGGACCATTTTCAGCGTGTCGAACGCGACGCGTTTCATCCAAGTTGCTGAGAGCCTTGGTGTCTTTGCCATGTTGTTGATCGTGGTGATTGGAGCATCGATCATTGCACCGGGATTCTTTACCTACACCAATCTTACTAACACGCTGATCGCCGCCTCGATTACCGCGATAACTGGTCTGGGGATGACCTTTGCCATAGCCATGGGCGGTTTTGATCTGTCGGTGGGCTCCGTTCAAGTATTGACCGCAATTACGGTTGCTGGGTTGCTTTCTGCGGTTGATCCGCCGCTCGCGATTCTCGGGGCCTTGCTCACCGGTTTAGTGCTCGGGGTCCTGAATGGAGTCCTGATCAGTAAGCTCAGGCTTCCTGCTTTTGTAGTGACATTTGGAATGATGAGCATCGTCCGAGGTATAGCGCTGCTCGTCACCCAGGGACAATCGGTGATGATCACTAAGCATATCGAATTTGGACTACTCAATAACGGTAAGATCCTAGGGCTGCCCGTGCCTTTCATTATCATGCTGGTAGTGTTCATCGTCCTTGGCGTCTTGCTCTATCACACCCCCTTCGGGCGTCACGCATGCGCTATCGGCGGGAATCGGACGGCTGCGATTGTTTCTGGCATCAATGTCGATCGCACTACCATCGCGGTATTTGGCCTCGTTGGCGTAACGGCGGCAATTTCTGGAGTGATGCTTAGCTCCCAACTCATGATCGTAGACGCAACCCTGGGAACCGGGTTTGAACTTCAGGCTATTACTGTTAGCGTGCTCGGCGGTACCAGTCTTTCGGGAGGACATGGGAATTTGATTGGAACAATCTTTGCCGCCCTGCTTTTGGCAACCATCGCGAGTGCCTTAAATATTTTAAAGATAATCGCGGTTTACCAGTATTTAGCGCTGGGAGTCCTTCTGATTTTCGCATTGTCTATTGACGCCGCGCGGCGCGCCTTCATTACCAAGTCGCTATTAAGCCATGCCTAGACCTATGACGTTGGATCCGATCGAAACGACGCAGACCAAGGTCGAACGTCCAACGTCTTACGGAATTCCTATCCTAAATTTTTTAACGAAATATTACATTCAGTCTCTGCTGATTATCTCGGTGGTAGTTCTTGTTGTTGTGAACCCGTACTTCGGAACTGCAGAAAACTTGGAGAACATTCTTCTCCAGGCCTCATTTGCCGGAATCAGCGCAGCGGGCATGACACTCTTGATCGTTTCCGGTGCTTTCGATTTGTCAGTAGCCGGTTTACTCGGACTCTGTGGCGTCGTGAGTTCTGGGTTACTACCTTCCTTAGGAGTAGTCCTCACCGTGATTGCCGCCCTATTCCTCGGTTTATTCTTGGGTCTACTAAACGGTCTCGTGGTGACCAAACTGCGAATCCCCGCTTTCATCGCGACTTTGGGAATGATGAACATCTACCTTGCTCTGGCGTTTATCTGGACTCAGGGGAGTCGAGTCATCTCCGTAGAAGATGCGAGTTTTAATGTCCTGGGAACGGGAACTTTGTTTGGTGTTTTGCCGATCCCGTTTTTGATAATGGTCGCAACGTATCTTGTCTGCTATGCGATTCTGAACTGGAGTGTTTACGGGCGGTGCCTTCGCGCCGTCGGCAGCAATGAAATCGCGGCAAGGACGGCTGGTCTCCCAGTTGATCTCATCAGAATTCTGGCATTCGCTATTGTCGGGGGCTGCAGCGCCTTAGCCGGAGTTTTTCTTACGGCAGAACTATCATCGGCCAGCGCTGTAATGGCTTCTGGCTACGAACTAACTGTTATAGCCGTCGTAGTAATAGGAGGCACCAGCTTAAGGGGGGGCGAAGGTACACTTTTTGGATCATTCGCCGGCGCTCTGTTTTTTGCAGTTATAAGCAGTGCGCTCAACATCTTGAATGTTGGCGCCTATTGGCAATATGTTGTCACCGGTATTTTTCTTATTAGTGCGCTTGGGGTGCAAGCGCTGCGCGGCTATATTCAGGCTGAGTGACGCCGACAGGGATCGCGTCTTAACTAGCGCAGGTTTACACCGACTATCGTTATCGCTGTGATTTCGATTTTCGCTGTCTGCCTCGAGCATAAATTATCTGCTACCCGCTAACCGAGACAAAAAGCACAAGTATGATAATTGAAGCTATTGGCCGCCGGCTTCGACTGGCCGTCATCGGTGGCGGTCCCGGATCCGTAATTGGCGAGGTTCATCGTGCTGGTGCGCGCCTTGACGGTTACTACGACATTGTAGCTTCCGCTCTTTCATCTGACCCTGGGCGATCTGGTCGGTACGGCCGCGCCATCGGGGTTTCAGACGAACGCGCCTATCCATCTTGGCTCGAGCTGATCGAAAGCGAGGCAGAGCGGAAAGATCGCGTCGATGTCATTGCCGTGATGACTCCGAATGACAGTCACTATGACATCTGCTCATTAGCGCTGGATAACGGATTCCATGTCGTCTGCGACAAACCGCTAACAACGGACCTTGCCTCGGCAGTAAGCCTTGCGCGCAAGGTTAGGACAACCGGACTCGAGTTCTGCCTTACGCACTCCTACACTGGATATCCAATGGTGCGCCAAGCCCGAGCGATGGTACGCAGCGGGGCGATAGGCTCCATCCGCCAGCTTCATCTTCAATACGTCCAGGGATACCTGGCCTCTGGGGATGTGCCCCCCGGATGGCGACTTGATCCGGCGCGCGTCGGCGGCTCGATGATCCTAATTGACATTGGGACTCACGCTCACCATTTGGGCTCCTACGTAACGGGGCTTGAGCTCGAAAGCCTGTGCGCTGACCTGGGACATGTCGTTCCTAACCGCAAAGTGGACGACTACGTCTCGATGCTTCTTCGATACTCGAACGGTGCGCGTGGCTCTATGTGGGTTACAAACGCGGCCAGCGGTGCCGAGCACGGGTTATGTTTTCGTATTTTTGGCGAGACCGGAGGTCTTGAATGGTATCAAGAGGAGCCAAATCGTTTGGTCCATCGGAAAAGAGACGGTCTCGAAGAGATTATTACGCGGCGCCAGGATTCATTTGTCAGTGAAGACGCCAGGCGGGTGACACGGGTACAAATTGGTCATCCCGAAGGCTATATTGAAGCCTTTGCTAACCTGTACTCTGATTTTGCCAGGGCCGTAGTTGCAAGAATGCGCGGAGAGCCCCTGGACAAGATCGATCGGCCTTTTCCGACCGTCGAAGATGGCGTCAAGGGCTTAGCCTTTGTCCAAGCCGCGACACAAAGTTCCGCCTCACGTACGTGGAAAGTGGTCGAAGTGCCGTCAATCTAGCGGCGGGTACCCTTTGGCAGTGGTGACTTTGCTGGAAAAAACCGGTGCTACCTCTTTCGATTTCTATCTAAAGTCAGTGCATTTTTCTTCGAGCGCGTTCGCGCTGTTTCCTTGATGACGGTCGCGCCTTTTGCGTCAGAATTTAGATCTGCTCCCCGAATGTCTACTATGCGAAGCGTTGCGCCCGCAGCCTCAAGGCTTTTCGCTTTGGTGCTGGAGAGGTGACTATCAGTGATCGTCAAATCAACGTCGCGCAAACGCGCAAAACTGGTAAGGCAATTGTGCCCATACTTGGAGGAGTCTACCAGCACGTACGTCTCTTCGGAAGCGCGCATAATCGCTTCTTTGATCTGCGCGTCCTCCGGATTGGGCGTGCTATGACCCTTTTCAACGGTAAAGCCGGAACTACCAAGAAAGGCCTTGTCCGCACGATACCGGTCGAGAATGGTCAGCGTTTCCCGCCCAAGTAAAGCCAGGCTTTTGTTTCGAACGAAGCCACCCAAAAGGAGGATGTCATAACCGGCGCTGGACAATTCGAGAGCTACCGGGACGGAGCAGGTGATGATAAATGCGGATTTTACCTGCTCCTTCAAAAGCTGGGCCAAGGCGAGGGTGGTGGTCCCCGCGTCCAGAATGATGGTGTCCCCGTCTTTGATGTATCCCAATGCTGCGGCGGCAATGGCACGCTTTTGCTGACGGTGCATCTGAACACGTTCAAAAAAGGACTTATTAAATCGACTGCGATGGGAGAAAACGGCCCCACCAAAAGTCCGTTGGAGGAGGCCTTCACTTTCCAGCTCGTCTAAATCTTTCCGGATCGTGACCACGCTGACTTCGAAACGATCGGCTAAATCGCCGACATTCAAGGTACCGGTCTCTTCCAGAAGATTTAGTATTTGCTGACGGCGGGGTCCTGTTCTCACCAGTGAGGCTCCTTCGTGACTATCGGTAATGAGATTAGCCTTGAGCTGTCACATCAATCAAGGATTGGTGAACCGAATGGTTACAAGATTGAATATAGAAGAGCCAAGGGGGAGGGATTTTCGGATGAGGACACAAACAAGCTCCTTTTAGCCTATAGGTGCCGAGGCCGCCTCCGCAAGCTGCGCGCCGCGAGGAGATTTGTCCCGGAGGGACGCAATGAAAGTAGCCCAGCAATTTATTGCTGGGTTAGCGTTGAAAAAGAACGGGCCGTCCCGGAGGGACCTGATGAAAGTAGCCCAGCACGAAGTGCTGGGAAATAATGCAAAAAGAGAGGTCCGTCCCGTTAAGGGACGATAGAAGTGTTGTGGCTCATGGTCCTCTCTCGTGCGGCTTCACCAGCCTAAGCAACCGTCGATCGTCCCGTCCGGGACGGGTCGTCTCTTTTGAACGTGAACCCAGCACTTCGTACTGGGCTACTTTCATTGAGTCCCTCCGGGACGACTCCTCTCGGCGCATATTCTTCCTTTTATGCTGACGCGCATGCGTGGCCGGGGGGCCGGGTTAGCGTTGAAAAGAAGGCGCCGTCCCGGAGGGACGATCGAAGTGATCGCAACTTGGCTCTTATATGCCTTGGCGGGCGCAAGCGATAATCAGCCCGACCTCTTTCCACACAGCGGCTAAATTCGATATGTCGGCGCGATTCATAACGGGCGAACTGATTGGAGCTTCTGCTGAAGGAACAACGAAATCGCGGTTGCGACCTCCTTGACGTGACCAGCCGGGTCGACTGATTTGGGTGTTACTTCTTGGAACGTGCTGCTCGGAATTAGTGAAGAGAGCAGCTGCGCGTACTCAATCGGGTGAATTGGATCTTGGTGGCTTCCCAAAATCAGGGTTGGAACCCTGATAGTCTTCCAGGCCGCCGAATCGTTGTTTGGAACATCTTTGGGCATCCGATCTAAGACGGCGAAGTTCTGTTCAGCTCCTGGGCGTTCGAACTGCCGCAGGAGCGAATGCGCCGAGTCGACCGATTGATCGAGGACCTGCTTGAATAGCTCGTAACTTTCAAACAGCGTTCGTCCTTTCACGATTCCTTCATGCTCAATCAGACTCGCGATCTGGGGATAGGCCCGCAGGTTTTTCGGAAAACGTTCATTGAGCCACGCCGGCCGGCAGAGAATCAGACCAAGTGTTCTGTCAGGAAACCGGAGGGCAAAGTTGAGCGCAACGCCCGCACCCATCGAGATGCCACCAATCACGGCGGCACGGATTTCTAAATGATTTAGCAGCGAGCCAAGATCGTCGGCGAAACTGCTGAACGTAAGTCGATCCGGATCAAGCGAGGCAATGGTCCCACCGTGGCCCCGCGCATCGAATGATAAAAGCCGAACGCCAGGAACGGAGAATGTTTTTGGCTGGCTAACATCACCTCCCAAGCCGTGTTGAAACACCAGTGGTATCCCGGTACCTTCGTCGATGTAGTTGAAGGTTGCGTCGGATGTTCTAAAGCTGGGCATGATCCGCCCCCTTTCCCAAAATGATCCCCCGCAAATAGTGCGCTGTCGGCGCAGCTTGTGATTCCTCTATCCCATGTGCGATAAGAGGTCCTGGGAAACCGACTTCCTGTAGGCATCGCAGAAAGTGCGCGAAATCGACAGCACCTTTCCCGGCCGGACAGACCTTGCCGTTACTGTCTCGATCTTTTGCGTGGGCGAGGACGACCTGATCGCCTAAGAGCTGACAAGCCTCCTCAACGATGACTCGATCTTCCGAGACTGAGGCAGCTTTGATTAGGTTTGCGGGATCGAGTATGATTTTGAGCCGGGAACTCTTGATCTCTTTGATCAATCGCCATGCTGCCGGAGCCGAATCGATCACATTTGCCGGTTCGGGCTCGATCGCTAAGAGTAAGTTGCTGCCCTCTGCAATCAGAATAGCGCCTTCTAAAGAATCCAAGAAATCAGCCCTGGCCTCCTTCGACGCGTTGTCCGGATGCCGACGCCACATGTTCAACGGATCACGTGTCCCGGTGCAAAGCGTTAGCACCGGGATATGCAGTCGCCCGCAAACTCCAGCCAACACTTTCAAGCTCGCCAGCCCATCAGCTCTTATTCTGGAGTCGGGATGCGCCATGTTAAAAGTGCCCGATAGCGCTGAGAGCTCGACCTTCTCATTAGCCGCTGCTGATAAGATTTGATCTATTGTTTCGTCATTAACATTGGTTGGTAGTGAAACAGGGCCAGCACACGCCATGTTGAACTGCGTACAGGAGTAATCGCAGCCTCTAACCGCAGCGAATATCTCGCTGACAGTTTCGCGGCGGAACGTTTTGGCAAAGATACCCAGGTTCATCGGACTCCTCCGGTGACGTCGGCGAGCTGCACGGGTTTCCCAGTGTGGCATGAGTCAGAAACAGCGACTAAGGCTCGCATCACGGCCAGTCCATCGTCCGCCGTTGCACCATGTTGAGGCGTTCCCTTGAGAATGGTGTCGGCAAATCCTTCAAGCTGAAGTTTGTAAAAATGCGCGTCAGCTCCCAGTGCACGGTGGTACTGCCCGTCCCGGACGGAAAAGCATTCGACTTCGCTGGAGCGCAGATACCAAGGATTAAATGTCTTTCCGATGACGCTCCCGTGTTCGGCGTAGATTTGAAAACCTTCGTGCCAGTCCATCCGGACAGGAATGGTGAGATCGAGCTGGCCGGTGAAACCGTCGGCGAACTTAGCGGTGATCATCCAGCAGAATGCACCGAACCTTTCAGTAAGCTCTGCCTGGACGCTGACGATCTGGCCACCGAGGAAAAGTGCGGTGTCGAAAAGGTGACTGCCGTGGCCAAGAAGGTAGTAGGCAGTTTTGTTGGCTTTGGGGTTCCCATCCGGCTTCTTACTGGCAGAGCTGATGATTGGAATCGGCTGGAGGTTATCAGTTTGGACGTACCGGTAAATCGAATCGCAGTACCAAGCTTTCAGCGCCAGCAGTTCTCCTCCTTCTTCCTGAAGAAATCGCTTGGCAAAAGCGATCCCCGGATCGAAACGTTTCATCGTCCCTACCTGAACTGTGAGGCGAGATGCTTTGGCCTGATCACGTAGCGCTAGACACTCCTCAACCGTGGTGCCGAGCGGCTTTTCAACCAACACATGCTTACCGGCGGCCAGCGCTCTGGAAGCAGCCTCAACATGGAATTGATCAGCGATCGCGATGATGATGGCTTCCACTTCGGGGTCGGCCAACATCTCATCGTAGCTAAGGTAAGTTTTCTTTGGCTGGTAGTAAGCGGCTAATCGGGTGACCAGGTCTTTAGCTACATCACATATCGCGTAGAGCTCCGCGTTGCGTGCTTTAATGCACGATTCGAAGTGCGCGGCTTGTGAGATTGGACCGCAACCGAGAATCCCGACCCGGAGCAATCGATTTTCCTTGGTCATGCTAAAGCTTCCTCGGCTTGGCGTCCTAGACTCTTGATCCAACTAATTGCAGCGCACGGATCCTTATCTCCGAAAACCAGTGACCCTGGGATCACGCCATCGGCGCCGGCCGCCGCCAACATAGGGACTGTGTGACGGCGGATTCCGCCATCGACGAAAATTTCGACTCCGGTCCGATCTCGCTCGTGGACGATGGTTCTGATCCTTTCACCGATTCGCGCATCGATATCCTGGCCTTTGACGCCGATCTCTGTGCCCATCACAAGAAGTCGATCGACAAGGTCTAAATGAAGGTTTTCAGCATCAATCTGATCTCCTAGCTCCACGACCAATCCAGTTTTCTTGCCCAATTCCCTGATCTTCGAAAGAGTGGCTCGGACGTCAGAGCAGAGGGTGCGGTGCACCGTAATAATATCGGATCCGGATTCTGCGAATCGTTCGATCCAACCGTCGGTATCCGACATCATAACGTGCACGTCTAAACAAGCCGTCGTCCGCGCCCGAAGCGCCGAGACAAAGTCCGGCCCGAATAACAGGTTTGGAACACAGAGCCCGTCCATCACGTCGAGGTGAAGGCCGTCGACGTGCGGTGCGACGAGATCAACGGCTGCTCCGAGGTCTAGTAAGTCCGCAGACCAAAGTGAAATTGAGACTTTCATGAACGTTTACAAAGGCGACACGTATTGTTTCGAATGCATACGTGTGACTGCGTATGGATTCGTATCGCTATTATTCGAAGTCAAACGAAAATAGTTGAAACCAAACAAAAAGCGTGGAGAATGGACGTATGGATCAGCCGATTGAGGACGGACCGGTGTTCGCTGATGAGCGGCAGAGCAAGATTGCGGAGTTAGTGGCTTGCCGGGGGAAAGTGTTAACTTCGCAGCTCACCACTCTTTTGGGTGTCAGCGAGCCCACCTTGCGGAAAGACTTAACAGTTCTGGAAGAAAGAGGACTGCTCAAGCGGACACATGGCGGCGCAGTCGCAATCCGCGCGCCGGCCGAACGTGAACTGGAGGTTCGCTCGACCCAAAATCTGTCTGCCAAGCAGGCTATCGCCGTGGCATGCTTGCGGGAAATCAATAACGGAGAGGCGGTCTTCCTCGACAGCGGAACGACTGTAGAACTCGTGGCTCACGAGCTCGGCAAAAGCCGGCGACCTGTTACGGTTGTGACCAACGCACCGAGAGCTGCGATGGAAATCGCGGCGAATAGCGCCATATCTCATATCCTGCTCGGCGGACAGCTCCGGCTGGTAGGCGGCAGTCTTACCGGACCTTTGACAACGCAGATGCTTAACCTTTTCCGCATTAATACGGCTCTGATCGGAGTCAGCGGAATTAGCGAAGACGGGATTACCGTCTCAGATTTCGCAGAAGCCCAGCTCAAAATCGCAGTAATTGAAAGAGCTCAAAAAGTCGTAGTGCCGCTTGATCACACAAAGATCGGTGTCGTTGATTTTACCAAGGTCTGCGGATTGGATCAGATCGATGTAGTCGTGACCGACCGATCGAACGACATACTCCGCAAGCTTTGCGAAGAGCGCGGTATCCGGTTGATAGTTGCTGGTTCTAATTCGGTGTCATAGTAGTCGCTCATTCTGCTGTCTTGCTCCTTTTCTCCAAATGCCAAGCCATTCTTCCACTATCGGGGATTCCACGGACTTGACTTTCGGACGGGCCGCCGATCACCGCGCCGCTGCCTTGAGGGAGCGCAAGGTTCTGGTTGGTTTCGACGGATTTGTGGACAACATCGTAACTCCAGTGGCCACGCGCTACGGAGGAGGCAGTTCATTCACGCCCATCGAAACGACTCACGAATTTGCGGAGTTAATTCGAAAAGCGGGCGATGGTAAGAACGCGAACATAGAGCTTTTTCTGCGCCTTCAGAAGGTTGGCGGCAACGGTCCTATTCTTGCCAACGCGCTATCCATGGCCGGCTGCCAGGTGCGTTACGTCGGCGCCCTTGGCTGGCCTTCACTGCATCCGGTGTTCAAAGAATTCGCAGAGCGGACAGAAGTCATATCGTTGGCGGAACCAGGTACGACGACCGCGTTGGAGTTTTCCGACGGCAAAATCATGCTCGGCATGGCCACGAGTCTGGATGCCATAACTTACGAACGAATTCTCGAAACGGTCGGCGAGGATCGGTTTCGGATTTTGGTCGGCGAATCGGATGTCGTCGCCTTCGTCGATTGGACGATGGTCTCACGAATGACTGACATTTTGACGTGCATTTTGGAAAGAATTCTTCCGAAATTGAGCAAGCCTGCCGCGCCAAAATTCTTTTTCGATTTGGCAGATCCTGCGAAACGGTTGTCGAATGAACTCCAAACGGTGCTCGGTGTTATTTCGGGCTACCAGAGTTTTGGCAGCGTATGCCTCGGCCTAAACAGAACAGAGGCCTGCCAGGTCGCGAAGCTCCTGCAGATCTCGGCAGCGAACGAGGCTTCTATCGATGTCCTGGCGCGCGAAATCAGATGCAGCCTGAAATTGGACGTCGTGCTCGTACACGCGAAGGAGGGAGCCGCTTGTGCCGACGCGACCGGGGTCCAGATTTCGCCATCGCCGCGCTGCTCCCGGCCTGCAGTCAAAACCGGTGCCGGCGACCATTTCAATGCCGGTTATATCGTCGGTCGATTGCTTGGGCTGGAACCCCAAAAATGTCTTCCTCTAGCGATTGCGTCTCCCAGCCTGTACCTGCGTTCAGGATCGAGTCCAACGTTGGACGAGCTAAGATCCTTCTTCGCGGACGAGAACTCTGACACTTTGGCAAACGCGTTCTCGCAGGAAGCCGGCCTCCTTGGTGACCGCGGCTTGTCTTCACAACCTAATCACACTTCACAACTCTAAGAGTTAGCCAATGCACGATACCTCACCCCAGCGGGTCGCAGTCGATATGGACGAAGTAATGGCAGACACGCTCACTAGGTGGCTGGAATGTTATAACCGAGATTTCGGTACGACGATTACGAAAGCTGACTTGCGTGGCAAAAGACTCTATGACCTAGTCGGTACGAGCGGAGCCGCGGCAGCCCGATCCTATTTAGACCGCGCTGAGTTCTTTCGCGATTTGCCGTTGATGGACGGTAGTCAAGAGATCCTGAAGCGGCTTTCTGAAAGATATGAAGTTTTTGTGACATCGGCTGCAATGGATCATCCCAATTCGTTTGCCGCTAAGTACGCCTGGCTTAAGGAGCATTTTCCGTTTATCCCAGATCGCCGGATCGTATTTTGCGGAGACAAAAGCATCATCCGAGCCGATTTTATGATCGACGATAACGAGCAGAACTTGGCAGCTTTCACCGGCAAAAGCTTCATTTTCACCGCCCCTCACAACGTCCTGAATGGGAATTTTCCTCGGGTTAACACCTGGTTGGACATTGCTGATAGATTTGACCTAGTGTTGTCCGAGCGCGTAAGCGGCTAGCGCCGGAGTTGAACTTTCGACGTAGCAAAGTAACCTCTTCCCTAGTCACCCAACATGAAAGCGATCGTATACGACTCTCCCAGAAATTTTGTTTACCGCGACGTACCTGATCCCAAAATGGAAAGCGATGAGGTGTTGATCAAGGTGCAGGCTTGCGGAGTCTGCGGCACCGATCTGCATATCCATGAGGGCGAGTTCGGACCGCGTTTTCCGCTGATCCCCGGCCACGAGTTTACGGGAGAAATAGTAGATGTCGGAACGCATGCCGATGGATTGAAAAAGGGCCAGCGCGTAGTCGGCAACAGTAACATGGCGTGTGGCGAATGCTTTTACTGTCTGCGTGGTGACTATCTGCTTTGCGAACACATGAGCAGCTACGGCGTTACCTTGAACGGTGGATTCGCGGAGTACCTGAAGATCAAGGCGGATCGAATTTTTCCGATCAAGAATCTTTCCCCTCGTGAGGCAATCATGGTGGAACCGACTTCGTGTGCGGTGCACGGGGTTGAGGTCCTCGATTTGAAACCTGGGAGTGACGTCCTGCTATTTGGCGCAGGGCCGACCGGACAGGTGATGGCCCAACTTCTTAAACTTAATGGCGCGGCCAATCTCGTCGTCGCAGCGCCGCCTGGCCCCAAACTCGACTTGGTTGCCAAACTAGCTGCCGATCAAGTCGTAGCCATGGATCGTAACGACCCAGAAGTCCACCGGAAACGGCTACAGGAGATCAGTCCGAAAGGATTCGATGCCGTCATCGAAGCGACCGGGGCGCCCTCGGTCTGTCAGGAAACCACTCGTTTTGTCCGGCGGCGGGGGACAATTTTGATTTACGGGGTGTATCCGGATAAGGCTACTATTTCCATAAACCCGTTCGACGTGTTTCGGAACGAACTGACGATTAAAGGTTCATTTGCGCAGATTGACTCGTTCGAACGCGCCCTCAATTATCTCGATAACGGCAGGATTAAAGTGAACGAAATCGTGACCCAGGAAATCCCGCTGAAAGATTGGGGGAAAGCGCTCGATCTCGCTTGGAAGCGTCAAGGGATCAAGACCGCCCTCATACCGGGATAGGCCCCGCCTTCCGTCTTCGCTAAGCCTGCTGCGAGACAGGCTGCGCGTAGTTGGGGTGGAGACTCGGCGTTAGCCTGGGTTAGTCAAGAAAAGCAAGCAGCTCTGGAGGGCGCGACGACCGACCTGATGCGAGGGCTACGGTTGAAAGAGCTTTGCATCCTTTGCTGTCTTCTGTTTAGGATCGGATTTTCCGCACATTTTCGCTATGGCGCGAACACTCGGCCTGTCACTCCTGGTCCTACTCTTTGTCCAAGACTTTTCGATGGGCATGGATGCTTTGTCGACGCCTTGGATAGCAAATCTGACCCAAGAATCGATCGAGATCAGTTTACTTGACTCCAACAACGCTGTTGGAAACTTCCAGCTCAGCCCAGGGAAAATATTGCAGTACACCATTGGTCCCCAGCAAATCGTGACATTGAGTGTGACGCGAGCCTCCGGGAAAGCTCAATCCTACGACCAAGCCACTCTTCAACAACTTCGCCTGCGGGCAGGCGCGCAGCGAGACTATCTGCTCATTTTGCCTGAATCTGTGGAATTTGTTTCAAGAAACGAATTCAAATCCCGATTGGCTGCGTTCAAACGGCAGAAGTGAAAGCGCCATTCTCATATAAGAATCGCTAACTCCCCGAAAGAGGTAGCCGGAGGAGGCAATGTGGTGATTGGTAATCAGTAATCAGGAAGCAGTAAACAGTAAGCGGGCAGCCAGACGCCGGATACGCTGGGTACGCCGAAGGCGTTAAAGGACTCAGCCCGGGGTGGAGGCTTTGCGTAACCCCGGGGTTTTTCGTTCACGCCGTTCATTCAGTGATTGGTGATCGGTCACCGCGTCAGGGGTCGATACGCCGAAGGCGTTAAAAGGACTCAGCCCGGGGTGGAGGCTTTGCGCAACCCCGGGTAACCCCAAAAACGCGTCCGCTCTGAAAGAGCGCGAGAAATCTTACATCGAACGGCCGTCATTACCGAACGCCAAATCTCGGAGGCTGACCATGGCGTCGAATATTATCGGATCAATGAACGGCGTTGTTGTCCTCGATGGCCAGAAGATTTCTAACGCTCTTTCAGAGCGGACGCCCATTTTTGCGTTACCCGGGGTTACGCAAAGCCTCCACCCCGGGCTGAGTCCTTTAACGCCTTCGGCGTACCGATCCTGACGCGACCACAGATGACGCGATGACCGATCACCAATCACCACATTTATGGCTTGAGGGCAACCAGGCCTAAATTGCTAAGCTCTCCGAATAGAGTCCTTTAACGCCTTCGGCGTACTGACCCCCTGGCGCGACGACCGATGACGCGACCGATCACCTATCGCCGAATGGCCAATGGCCAATGGCCAAATGACCTATCACCCACATTTATGGCTTGAGGGCAACCAGACCTAAATTGCTAAGCTCTCCGAATAGATGGATGCTTTACGGTTACCCCTGCTGGGGCTGCTACTATGCTATTCGATTTCCGCGACTAACGTGCCGGCCGCGGAATCTCTCCCTGACGGTTTGTACGCAGAGATCTCGACTCCGCGTGGAATTATTACGGCAGAGCTCTTTTACGAAAAGGCGCCTCTGACAGTGACGAACTTCGTCGGTCTGGCCGAAGGAACGCTCGGATCAGAGCCGCACAAACCATTCTATAATGGACTGACTTTCCACCGGGTCGTCCCTGGTTTCGTTATTCAAGGAGGCGATCCATTAGGCAACGGAGAAGGCGGACCGGGGTACGAGTTTGCTGACGAGTTTGTTCCGGGATTACGACACGATGCAGCCGGGATCCTCTCGATGGCCAATGATGGACCCGATACCAATGGTTCCCAGTTCTTCATCACCCTGAACGAAGAGAACCGCCTGAACTATCTCCACAGCGTTTTCGGAAGAGTTGTCCGAGGACTCGATGTTCTGCCGAAAGTGCAACAGGGCGATCAGATGCAGGTGCGGATTTTACGGATTGGATCGGACGCTGAAGCGTTTCGGGCTAATCCGGAAATGTTTTTGAAACTCGCCTACGCTCAACCGCGTGCTGTCGTGGAGCATTTCGTGGACTCGGGAAATCTCCTTCCGGTGGATCCGCCGCGGGCGATGGGATTTAATCACAAGCTTAGCAATTTCCAACGTTTTACCGGGGAAAAGATTTTCGCGCGGATCTATGAGGATTTTCATCCGAGCGAATCGGATCAAACGCCGCATGACTTTATCCAAGCATTAGCGGAGGCACTCGGCACCAGCCAGAAAGGGATGGTCGTTGCCTATTTTGCCAAAACCGATGAATGGCAACTCTGGGTTGGAAATCAGGATGTCGAGAAATTCCAGAAGGCAAACGGCGGAGGTGTAATGCACGACGCCAAGGAAACATTCTTCAATTCTACGCTGGCGGAAGCGCAGCGGCGTTGGGAAAGCGTTCCTAAAGGCACTTCGGAAAAGGAGAAACTAAAGCTCCAACTGGATGCTGTACTCGGCCGCCTGATCGACTTTCTTGAGCCGAAGTAGGGTAGGGCCGATTGATCCGGAGGGGCGTTGCTTGCGACGCCCGGGATCAGTCCAGGGCGAATCGAGGAATCGAGGCTAGCGTTCCGGTGTGTTTGTGTCACGGGTTGTTCCCGGGAGCCGCGAGCGGCTCCCCTCCGTCGTCATGGGCGCTTTCTTGCCGAAGGATGGTTGAAAGACCGCAGACAACAAATTCAACAAAACGCTTTTCGGCGCTCGCGATGAAAACAGAAGGGGCTAGATTGCCCGAGACGAAACCAGGAACCGAAGTCTATGCACAACGACCCTGATGAAGAGCAGCCGGCGAGTGAATCGACGAATTCCGAACCGCTGTCAGAAGAGGAAATAGACGAGAGTTTAGACGAGAGTTTCCCGGCAAGTGATCCACCTGCGTGGACGCGGGGAAGGGAGAAGGAGTAAGATGCACCCGGGCCAAACGGATTTGCCCGGAGCCGGGAAACCGGGCGATTACGCGAACGACTCGCTGGCACCGGCGTTCCTATTTGATCTGGATGGTACGTTGATCGACAGCGTCTACCAGCATGTTCTCGCTTGGCGCGAGGCATTGGAAGAGCTTGGTATTGAGTTATCGGTCTGGCGGATCCATCGCCGGATTGGGATGAGCGGCGGGCTCTTTATGAACGCGTTGCAGCGCGAAACGGGCAGGGAGATTAAGCCTAAGGAAGCCGACCAACTGCGGCAGCTGCACGCAGACGCTTTCCGCCGTCAGAGCAAACAGATTCGCCCACTGCCGGGTGCCCGTGAGCTGCTTCGTCATCTCTCCAAACGAAAGGTGCCGCACGCGATCGCGACGAGCGGGCGTCTGGAAACGGCAGGACCAACACTTGAGCTGCTCGATCTTTCGGCGGGAACGCCGGTGGTAACGCGTGATCATGTACGTTTTGCCAAACCGGACCCGCATCTTTTTCTGGAGGCCGCAGCTCGGCTGAGTGTGCCAATCACCAACTCAATCGTTGTCGGGGATAGCGTCTGGGATTTGCTGGCTGCCCGGCGGGCGAGGGCATTGGGGGTTGGCTTGCTCTCTGGCGGATATGGCGGCGATGAATTGGAGCGGGCGGGCGCCTACCGAGTTTATCAGGATCCATCCGATCTTCTGAATCATTTGGATGAGGTTGGAGTGCGTCCGTGAGATGTTGGTGTTCAGGGAAGAGCATTTCGTCAAAAGCGCACGATTTACCGGCGCACACACTATTTAAAAAGCCCATCGCGACGGAGGGGAGCCGCTTGCGGCTCCCGGGAATGACCCATGATCCGGACAGCAGATTTTGGACTCGATTCCTCGTTGGGCACTGGATCGCTCCCGGGCGTCGCACGTGTCTCGACGAAGCCTCCTCTGCAGGCCGGGCCATGCGGACAAAATTGGCGAAGTCGGAAGCAACGCCCCTCCGCCCGAGGTGCCGAAAAGATCCATCACGATTGGCTTTTTCAAACAGTCGTGCAGCGTCTGTTTTTGAACTAATTACGCAATATAACCCTGTCCAATCGTAAAAACTCTCCGACCGACCACGCTTGGAATGGACAGCCCCGCGGCGTGTATGGTTCGGTAGCGTCGGTGAGTTCCGGTAGTTGATTTAGCCCGGCCGCAGGCAGCAAGGATCGGAGCGGCTCCAGATAGCGTTCTCGGGCCTCCTGTTTTACCTCGGGCGTATTACCGTGAACCCGTACCCATGCCTCGATGAACGGACCAGCTAACCAGGGCCAAACCGTGCCTTGATGATAAGCCGAGTCGCGGGCGAACGCTCCGCCTTCATAACGCGGCGCAAATCCCGGTTCACCCGGTGCCAGGGAACGCAGACCGGTCGATGTCCAAAGCTGGGCTTCGACCGCCTCAACTACTTTCCGTGCGCATTCTTCCGACAATAGAGAGAGTGGCAGCCCGCCCACGGCAAAAATCTGATTGGGTCGGACCAGCGGATCGTCCACTCCAGGTTGGTGGTTGACGTCCACGACGTCGAATAATTGCTGTCTCGCTTCGTTCCAAAATCGGCTCGGAAAGGCCAGTGAGGCTTTTTCGAAGTGAGGCTCCCACTTCGGTGAGAAACGCTTGGCGACCGCTAATGCATTGATCCAAAGCGCCTGGACTTCGACCGGTTTACCTATTCGCGGCGTGACTACCTGGCCAGCGGCCTTTGCATCCATCCAAGTGAGCTGTACCCCAGGAACACCGGCCGCCAGCAGCCCATCCTTATCAACTCTAATATTAAAGCGTGTCCCGGCGCAGTAGCCCAATAAGATTGCTTCGATCGCGTTTCCCAGCGTTTGCTTGGTCTGCTCATCAATCAACCCGGACCACGTTGCTGCTGCTTCCAAAAAATCGCGAACCGCGATGATGAACCACAGCGAGGCATCGACCGAATTATACTCGGGCTCGGTTCCACGATCCGGAAAGCGATTCGGAAGCATGCCTTGGGAAACCGTGCCGGCCCATTCCAAAAGAATGTCGCGGACCGGTTCAAGGTTATTCACAGCGATGCCTAGCCCACGAATTGAAACGAACGTGTCGCGGCCCCAGTCCCCAAACCAGGGATATCCGGCGATGATAGTTTGCCCGGTACCGCGCTGAACCAAATAGCTGCGGGAGGCTCGCTCGACCGGATCCGAAATCTGCCCTCGGCGTTCGCGTTCAGAGAGACGGAGTTTCGCGATCCACTCTTCTAGATCGGCACCGATTTCCGCGAAGCCTTCTGCAGAAAAGACCAGGGTAGCCTCTCGATCCTGAGTGTTGAGTTGCCAAGTAAAAGTCCCTGGCGCGGCCAGATCTTCGGTATAATCCAAGCCGCGTTCCCGCTCCGCGATATAAAGGAAATTGCGATACCAATTCGGCGCGTGATGATATTCACCTCGCGAACGGACGACGATGGCCGGCACTCCAAAATACGGTTGCCAACGAACTGTGTCGCCGTTCACCGATGGTTCGAAAGCGAAGGCCCCGTTTTCGTGATGAGTTGCGTGGAAGTCGCGGCCGGACAAGAATGGTCTCACCGAAAGGGTGAAAATCTGATTTACCCGGCCAGCAAGTCGCCAGCTCAGCACCACAGCCGATTGGCGCTGCGGAACAAAAATTTCGTGGTCAAGCCAAGTCTCATCCGTAAATCGGAAACGCCATAAGGGCCAGGGTTGAAGCTGAAAGCTGTCCAAACATTGCTGCCCATTTAGGCATACCAAATCGGGGGCGTAGCGTTGGGAGGAAAGCGAGAATTGTTTTCCTTCCGTTTCGATCCATGCATCAAAGCCGTTGACTAATACCATCCGACCCGACGGGGGAGTCGTTGCCGTGAGCAGCATTGCATGATAACGCCGGGTCCGAATTCCCGAGGTTGTCGAACTGGCGAAGCCTCCGAGACCGTCCGCTTCCAGCCATTCGTGAGTGTCGGAAATAGGAATCATCCTGGAGCCTCACCAAGCGGCTGGAACTCAGGTTAAACTCGACGCGATCAATTTGGCAATCAGGCCGGTCCAACCAGTTTGGTGGGCTGCCCCAACTCCGCGTCCATTGTCGCCGTGGAAGTATTCGAAGAACTGCAGGTAATCGCGAAAATGTGGATCGCTCTGTAATTTTTCGTTGGCACCGAAGATCGGCCGGCGACCGCTGGCGTCGCGCGAAAAGAGTCGGAAGAGCCGGTTACTCAATTCTGCGGCAATCTCTTTGATCGACAAAAATTTTCCGGAACCAGTTGGGCATTCGACTCGGAAGTCATCACCGTAGTAGTGGTGAAAGCGTTCCAGCGACTCGATTAGCAGGAAATTCATTGGGAACCAAATCGGGCCGCGCCAATTCGAGTTGCCGCCGAACAATCCGGAAGTCGATTCGCCCGGCTCGTAGTCAACCTCCGTATCCGACCCGTTCCAATGAAAAACGTACGGATGATCGCGATGATAGCGGGAGAGTGCCCTGACGCCGTAGTCGGAAAGAAACTCGGTCTCATCCAACATGCGCTTCAGCAACAACTTCATCCGATGACCGCGCAGGAGCGAAAGAAGCCGCCGATCACCACTTCCCATTACGTTCCACCGAGAAATCAAAGCGGCGAGGTCGGGCCGATGGTTCAATAACCACTCTAGACGACTTTTGAAGTCTGGGACCTGGTTTAGCAGCTCGGGCTCGAGAGTTTCCACCGCGAAGAGGGGTATCAAGCCAACGATGGAACGAACCCGTAATGGAATCATGTTGCCGTTCGGCAAATTCAGCACGTCGTAGAAGAATCCGTCTTGGTCATCCCACAAACCAACCCCGCAGGCACATTGGTCCATCGCTTCCGCGATCTGCAGGAAGTGTTCGAAGAATTTGGAGGCGATATCTTCGTACACGTGATTTCGCTGGGCCAACTCCAGCGCGATTCGCATCAAATTCAGGCTGTACATAGCCATCCAGCTCGTTCCATCGGATTGGTTGATGTAGCCTCCGGTTGGCAGCGGAGCACTGCGGTCAAAGACCTCGATATTATCCAATCCGAGAAAACCGCCCTGGAATATGTTCCGGCCTGCTATGTCTTTGCGATTTACCCACCACGTGAAATTTAGCAGAAGCTTGTGAAACACCCGTTCCAAAAAGGGAAGATCTCCAGGATCATCGGGATTTTCGGTACGCCGTTTTTTTCGGTCGATTTGAAAAACTCGCCAAGCCGCCCAAGCGTGCACCGGAGGGTTCACGTCACCAAAAGCCCATTCGTAAGCCGGTAACTGGCCATTCGGATGCGTGTACCACTCCCGGGTGATTACGACGAGCTGCTGTTTGGCAAACTCCGGATCGATCAGCGCAAAAGGCAGAGTGTGGAAAGCGAGGTCCCAAGCCGCAAACCAGGGGTACTCCCATTTGTCCGGCATCGAAAGTACCTCCGTGCCATTGAGATGTTGCCAATCACGGTTGCGACCATTCTTTCGCTCCGGCGGCGGCGCCGGTTGCGACGGATCGCCGTTGAGCCAGCGCCGGACTTCGTAGCGAAAGAATTGTTTGCTCCAGATCATCCCGGCAAATGCCTGGCGCTGGATCCGGCGGAGATCTTCGTCTGTCACGTCGCGCTGCAGATCCGCATAAAATGCATCCGCCTCTTTTCGCCGAGTGCTTAGGGTTTCTTCAAAGTCAGCGAAACCCACATCAAGCGTTTGCCGGGACAACCGCAGACGAACAATTTGTTCTGCCCCGGCGCCAACGACTAGCTGATAATGGGCTGCCGATTTGGTGCCTGTTTGCGACGGATTAATCGCATTTCCGTTCTTGCGAATGAGCCATTCGTTAAACCCATCCTTGCAATACGGTGACGAGTTACTGAAGGAGAAGAGACGCTCGCTATTCGTTTCATTCTCGCAGAAGAGCAATGAAGGCGATCCCTCAGTCCGGAGAAAATAGCTCCCAAGCTGCACATGTTTCGCGGACACCGTGTGATTGTTGATCACCTCGAGCGTTGGCTTGGGCCTTCCATCACCCCAGGACCATATGTTGCGGAACCAAAGTTGCGGTAGCAGGTGAATGATCGCGGCCTCGGGCCCACGATTAGCTGCCGTGATCTGAATCAAGATGTCGTCCGACCCGGCTTTAGCGTATTCGACGAAGAGATCAAAATACCGATCATCGTCGAAGATCCCAGTATCAATAAGCTCGTACTCGGGATCTAGTTTGCCGCGCCGGCGGTTCTCCTGGCCAAGCGCTGTGTACGGAAACTCGCGCTGCGGATATTTGTAGAGCATCTTCAGATACGAGTGCGTTGGAGTCGCATCCAAGTAGTAGTAAAGTTCCTTAACGTCTTCCCCGTGGTTTCCTTCCGCGTTGTTCAGACCGAATAACCGCTCCTTCAGAATCGGGTCTTTCCCGTTCCAAAGTGCGAGCGCGAAGCAGAGGAATTGGTGCTCATCAGAAAAGCCCGCGATGCCGTCCTCGCCCCATCGGTACGCGCGGCTTCGTGCGTGATCGTGCGGAAAATAATCCCAGGCAGTTCCACTTGGACTGTAGTCTTCCCGGACGGTGCCCCATTGACGTTCGCTGAGATATGGGCCCCAACGGCGCCACTTAACCGCGCCGCTGTTCATCTCGATTAAACGCTGTTTTTCTGACATAGCGATCTTTCCTCGCCGATTCCCAAGCGACGCTACCGCGACAATAACACGGGTGCTTCGTCCATCTACCGAAGTCAGGTGGCAGCGTCAATAGAGATACAGAATATGGAACAGGAAAACCGGACTCCTTGGGGGGTGAGCGAAACCAACTTCGCCCACTTGTCGCGCCGTAGGCTTGGCGAAGGGGGAAGGCTACGTCGTGCTCGCAAACGCCCATGACCGGTAGGGCGAAAACCTCGTCCGGCAGGCGCCGGACGGGTTTGAGCCGCGTGTTGGATAGATCTTTCTAGTTGCGATCATCGCCGTGCATGAAGATGGGAAGAGAACAGGCATTGGGAGGAACCATGAAATGGCTCAAGTCGGTGCGGCTGATACCGCTCCAGGCTTTCGCCCTACCGTCAGTCGCTGTGCAACATTTCGAGGAAGAGAATACTCGCAAATATAGTGAAATTTCCAAATAGCGATGCAATGAAAGCTCCGATGGAATTCGCCAGTCTTCGATCCCAACTCGAAGTGATGGAGTCCTTCCGGCGACCTTGGTTCGTGGCGGGCGGCTGGGCCATCGATCTATTTCTCGGCCGCGAGACTCGGAGTCACGGGGATGTCGACATTGCAATCTTCCGAGAAGATCAGTTCGAGCTGCGACGACATCTTTCCAACTGGAATTGGGAGAAGATGGTTAGCGGAACACGGGTTTGCTGGGACTCAAACGAGTGGCTCGAATTGCCAGTTCACGAAGTGTGTGCTAGCAGCGGCGAGTGCCAGCTGGAGTTTCTCTTCAACGAACGCCGGGAAGATCTTTGGGAGTATCGGAGGGATCGAACCATTGTGCGATCGATCTCGCATTTCCGGGGAAATACACAAGGCGGCTTGCCGGTCTTTCCTCCCGAAATCGTGCTTCTGTACAAATCCAAAAGTCCGTCCGAAAAAGACCTCTCCGATTTCCGCAAGGTATGGCCGCGGTTGCACTCTGAAGCACGATGGTGGCTAGCGGACGCGATGGTAAGATTTAGACCGACGACTTGGAATATCGTGGAGATTGCCGATTACAGTGAGCGATGGCCGGCTGATTTTAGCCGGATTGCCAGTGAGGTAGGAGGCGTCCTCGGCGAACTTGCGATAGCGATTGAACATGTCGGAAGCACCAGCGTTCCCGGGCTTCCCGCGAAGCCAATTATCGACGTCGACGTCTTGATCCGCTCAAACGCGGAATTTGTCGAAGTCCGCGACCGGCTGGAGCGGTTCGGCTATATCCATCGGGGACCGTGCGGCGTCGAGGGGCGGGAAGCATTCCGCTGCGTCATCGATCTTCCGAAACACCACCTTTACGTCTGCGAGCCATCGAGTCATCCCGTTGTCGAACACTTAAGTTTTCGTGACTGCCTTCGAAATCAGCCAGAAGTGGCGGCCGCCTACGCGAAATTGAAAAAGGACTTGGCGCAACGGTTCCGAACAGATCGGGAGCGATATACAGAGGCTAAGACCGAATTCATTCGGAGCATTCTCGAGTTAGAAAAGAGAAGTTCGCGGCGATAAAGTCGGCTTCCTTGGCGGAACTACCCGAGTCCTAGGTTCTCTGCCGGGGAGGGCGCACGTCCTCGTGCGCCGCGGATCGCGAGGACGCGATCCCTCCCCACCCGGGCGCGCTTAAAAGTACTAAGGGCGAACGGAGCTGACCCGCGCAAATACGCCGTCGGTGCGGACGTAGTCCCGAAATTCTGCGAAATTTTTCAGTGTTTTTCCGGCGGCACCAGCGTCCCAGGTTATTTTTGGCGACTCATTTCCGAGCCGAGAGATGAGCATGAATCCTGTCGTATGGGCTACCCCACCGTGCTCCCAGGCGATGAGCCAATGCTCATTGTCGGTGACCATCCAGCATATCCGACTGAACGGAAGAGAAGGATCCTGTACAGCGTCGGTCGGATTCCACGGCTTGTCGGGATCCGCGGGTTTCTGCCCTGGAAAACAGAGTCGCAGCACCTCTGTGGGGATGTCGCGGTAAGATCCCACGCTTCTTAATCTGCTGGCGTCAAGGATCAAGGATCGCTCGCTGGAAGGCAACGGAACAGGTTTGGTGGTGCCAGCAACTGCGACGACCGCAGCCAGTATCAAGTTGGCGCTGATCGTCTTAGTTAAAACGGAGAGTTTGATAAGCATTAGGAATGGATAACGAACGAGCAATAAAATTTAGGGCGGGTCAGTAAATGAAGGGCAGAAGTCGCCGGGTCTTTTCCCGGTAGGCGCGATACTCGTTTCCAAATTCCGTTTCCAAGAATTTTTCTTCGTCGGCCATCCGGCTCAACAAAAGGAAAAACAAAATAACGTTCAGAACTAACCCAATGGTACTTCGGAAGACGAGCACCCAGCCGATCATCGCTATGAGTAGTCCGGTATAGCTTGGATGGCGGATATGCTTGTAGATACCGTCGGTCTTTAGCTTGTGATCCGGTTGGATTGCGACCAGTCCGCTAAAACGACGTCCGAGCACAAAGACAGCTATTAATCGGATAACTGATCCAATCCAAAAGAGCGCTAAACCTAGATAACGCATTCCATCACCATCAATTACCCAGAGATCGTGGCGGTCGCAGTAAGGAGGAATTGCGGTCATGAACAGGAAGAGGACTATGAACCAGACAATAATGCGTTTGCTTCCGGGAGAATAACGTTTGCCTGAACTGATGCCCGAAGTACCGGAAAAACAGGCAACGACGGTCAGCAGAACCGAAGCGACGACGAGTTCTCTCCGGGCGGGATGGGCGAAAAACATACTCCAATCGCCCCATGCCAAGATCGTGATACCAATTTGCACAACCAAACCAATAGTTGCGACTATTGCTATCCGGGGGTCAAAGCGCGCCATCGGTATCAGTGCGGCCCTTCAGGCCGAATGACAAATTAGAAATGACAAATGACAGATTTGATCTGCAGATCTGGCTAATTTCATTGGATCAGGCCCGGAGGCGACCCTCTATCTGCTATCTGCTATTTGCTATTTGCTATTTCTCACCGGCCATTTGTCATTTCTAATTCCGCCATGAATACCTCCACGAAATCCAAAGCAGTTGCCTTCCACCAATTGCATCATACGGATCAAATCCTCGTGCTGCCAAATTCCTGGGACGCGCTGAGTGCTCTGATCTTGAAAGAAGCCGGCGCTAAGGCCGTTGCCACGACCAGTGCAGGACTTGCTTGGGCGCACGGATACGGTGATGGCGAGAAGCTACCGGTGGATATGCTTATCCAGGCAATCCGGGAAATTACCCGCGTCATCGATGTACCGGTAACGGTTGATCTCGAAAGTGGATTTAGTGACGATCTCACGACGTTCGCGACAACCATCGAGGCTGTTATCGATGCCGGTGCAGTCGGCATTAACCTGGAAGACGGAAGCAAAGCGCCGGAGTTATTGACGGCGAAGATTCGTGCCACCAAAGAGGTCGCGTGCCGCAAAGATGTTCCGCTTTTCATCAATGCGCGAACTGACGTATTTCTTCGATCTCTAGTACCAGAACCGGAAGCGGTCGCGGAAGTCATTCGCCGGGGTGCGCTCTACCGGGAAGCGGGCGGTGATGGTTTCTTCGTGCCCGGCTTGGTGCAACTGGAAAAGATTCGTGCAATCGTCGAATCGGTCGATCTCCCGCTTAACGTTTTGGCAACTCGTGGGGTAGCTACTATTGAGGAATTAGAAAAAATCGGCGCGAAGAGGTTGAGCTTGGGTGCGCGATTGTCGGAGGCCGTGTTTGGCCGACTTAAACAAATCGCGACCAAGCTGCTTCATGATCGTTCGCTGGAAGGTCTATTTGCAGAGGGCCTCTCCTTTGCCGAAATCAATCAGCTCATGAGTTGAGCAGAGCGCAATATCCAGCGCTCGGAGGGTGCGCCGCTTGCGGCGCCCGGGCACAATCCAGGGTGAAGACCGGTAGGCGAAACCCGACTTCGCCAACTTGTCGCGCCGCAGGCTTGGCGAAGGCGGAAGCCTACGTCGCGGCTAGATCTCTGGTGTTCCCAAAACGCACGGCTGAGGGCGCGCCATCAGCGCAGCGACGGCGGCACGCCGTGAGCGACAGCGAGACTGGCGTGTGAGCCAAACGATAGATCGTGCGCGCAAGGCTCACAGTCCGGCGTTAGACGATGTGATCCAATCACGCGTTTTCTGCCGGACTGTATCGCCCTACCCGCTCTCGCCTTCGGGTGAGCTCCACCATGCGGACGACCGCCTATCAGCGCCCGGAGGAGAGCTTCTGGATGAAGTCGTACGGGTAGGGAAGTTCGGGTTCGCTGGCGGCGTCGAGTTTTTGCACCTGTTCAGGTGTGAGTTCCCAGCCAGCCGAACCGAGATTTGTCTCCAATTGTTCACGGTGGCGAGCCCCGATAATCGGTGCGGTGACACCGGGTTTGCGCAAGAGCCAGTTAATAGCGACCTGGGCGGGCGTATGTCCTGACTCTTTTGCCACGGAGTGTAACACGTCAAGGGTGCGCCAGGTCGATTCCCGATTGTATGCACTCCAATTTTCCGACCAGCCTTTTTTCTCAGCAACTTCGATCCGGGAACCGGCCGGCGGGGCCGTCATACCGCGATAGAATTTTCCCGATAACCAACCGCCGCGTAAAGGGCTCCATGGGATGACTCCAAGCCCTTCGCGCAGCGAGACTGGAATGAGTTCCCACTCGGTCGAGCGGCAAAGGAGATTGTATTGTGGTTGGAGACAAACGAACGGTTCCCAGCCGTTCGTGCGGCTCAAATCGATGGCTTTCTGAAGTTGCCAACCGGTGAAATTGCTGACTCCGAGATATCTGACCAATCCTTGTCGGACCAAATCATTCAGGGTCGAAAGAGTTTCTTCTAATGGGGTACCTGGATCCCAACAATGGACCTGATAAAGGTCGATGTAGTCGGTCTGCAGACGTTTCAGGCTTGCGTGAACGGAAGATAGGATGTGTTTGCGGCTCAAGCCGATATCATTCGGCCCATCACCCATAGGAAAGCGAACCTTGGTCGCGATGATGAGATTATCTCGGTGCTGTCGGCTGATCCAGCGACCCAGAATCTCTTCGGAGACACCGGTCGAATAAACGTTCGCCGTATCGATAAAATTCCCGCCAGCCCCGACGAAATGGTCGAGCATTGCGTGGCTCTCCGCTTCGTCCGCCTCATTTTCGCGACCAAAGGTCATCGCACCTAAGCAAAGCTCACTGACGCGTAATCCTGTCCGTCCTAGATATCGATATTCCATAGGCGGGAAACGTAGGACGGTCGATCAGCGATGGCAAACTGGAAGAATACTACGCGAAAACGACGGGCATGCCATCTCAGCCGGCTTTTGGGAGAAACTCAAAACGGGTAAATCTGGCAACCCGTTCCGCTGCTAAAGGAGCCGATTCAGGCAACTAAAGAGGCCGGATGAAGGACTGACAGGCCAAATAGTTGACGGTTTATTCCCGTAGTATTTTTTCCGAGTTGATTTTTGACGCGTAAGACATAGCCTCGCGTTATTCCCCCCGTCGCTAGCTGGCGAAAATCACTTTCTTCTACCAGTCCAGTGCCGAAGTGGAGTTGAGCGATATGAATCCTGAAAACTCTGATCTAATCCGTCAACCGATCCCCCGGAGGACGTTTATTCGCCGCGCCGCGGCTGTAACCGGCGCAACTGCAGTTTTGACGGCTCTGCCGCGCAAACTGTTCGCCGCAGATAGCAAACCAGTCCTGGTAAATTCCATCCGTTCTCTGGCCAATCCGTATCACGCCACCTGGAATCAAGGTGGTGTTGATTTCGCTAAAGCGGTCGGATGTGAATACGTCACACTCGTTACCGAGGGTAACAGCGAGAAAGGGATCGCTGATATCCGCGCCATCTTGGCGAAGACCGGTGGCAATCTGGTTTTGAACGTTGATCCAAACGACTCACCGGATGCTCGATCGATCGTCGAAGCGTGCGTCAGCGCGAAAGCCCATGTGGTCACGCAATGGAATAAACCGGACGATTTACATCCGAAAGATTTTAACCCGTATTACATAGCCCACATCATTTTCGATGGGGTGACCTATGGCCAGCAGACAGCCGAGGCGTTATTCAAAACATTCGGAGGATCCGGCGGGATCGTCGGTTTGGGCGGTATTATTTCTAATACACCCGCTATTCAGCGTAAGCAGGGCATGGAAAAAGCCCTCGCCGCCAACCCGAATGTGAAGCTGCTCGATTTCCAAGTGGCCAACTGGAAGGCTTCGGAAGCGTTCACGATCACCGGCACCTGGCTGACCAAGTTCGGGAAAGACATCAAAGGCATCTGGGCTGCGAATGATGATATGGCTAGTGGCGCGCTAGAAGCGTTACGAGCCGAGGGCCTAAACGGCAAAATTCCCGTTTGTGGCACGGACGGAATCAAACTCGCGGTCGAAGCGGTCAAAAGCGGCGATATGGCTGCGACCGCTTCCTGGAATCCGTACTGGCAGGGAGGAATGGGATTGGCCATTGGTTACGGTGCGCGGACGGGCAAGTTTGAGGTCACCAAAGAACCGGACAATCACCGTAACTATAATGCAAAAGGTATCCTTGTAACCAAAGACACGGTCGACGATTTCATAAAGAATTACATTCAAACTACGCCTAAGGTCGATTGGACCGATTACTGGGGTAACGTCGCAAGCTGACGGGAATCCGAGCGCACCAGGAGTCGTAACCATAATTTGTCTTGGTCGTCGTGCTTGTTCTCGAATGAGGCAATCACGATAGGGTAGGGCGAAAACCTCGTCCGGCAGGCGCCGGGCGGGTTTGAGCCGTGCCCCTGGATCGACCTGGGCGCAGGATATGTTAAAATCTACCTATCATTTTAGCCAGATTGCAGCACGAATGGTTCTGAGGGTACGATCAACTAAGGCGCGCGATCAGGTACAGAGGGCGTCGGTAAGGACACGCTCCCGACTTCGCACACTTGTCGCGCCGGAGGCCTGGCGAAGGCGGAAAGCCCACGTCGCGGATGCACAACGGACGCGCGGGAGCGCGTCCCTACCGCTTTCAACGAGTCCGCTTACGATCGAATTTATCAGGGAACGACGAGGAAAATCTTTGGCGAAGTGAACAAATCTTCGACGAGTACAATCTCAAAGACTGAGTTGGACCAGGCCAAACCGCAAAAACAGGAACCGCGCTCCCGGAAATGGCTGGAGCGGGTCAAGTCTTTTGCGCCGCTTCTCGCGTTGATCGTCCTGTCGCTCCTAATCGGCCTGAGCAATCCGCGCTTTTTTGATTTCTTCAATTTTGTCCGAATCGCTAATTCTGCGGCGATACCGCTGGTGCTCGCTCTCGGAGCCACGTTCGTTATCCTACTGGGAAGCGTTGATCTTTCGGTGGAGGGCGTACTCGCGCTCGGTGCAGTGGTCGTTGCCATCTCAGTTCACAACGACATGAACCAGAATTCTTTCGGCTGGATTGCTCCCATTTTTGCTATCGCTGCGGGCGCGGCCATCGGATTTTTGAACGGATTTATTCATGTGAGAGTCCGTATCCCGTCGTTCATGGTTACCCTCGGCAGCTGGTTTGTTGGAATCGGGCTCGCAACCCTGATTCTGGGCGGGAAAAACGCGCGGGTACTCGATCCCGAAATTCGCGCACTTGCGCTCACTCGATTTTTCAATTTTCCGCTAGCGGTTTGGGTTTCATTAGGAGTGCTGGTCGTGGCTTGGCTGATCGAAAGATTTACGATATTCGGCCGGCATGTTCTAGCCATTGGTGGCGGAGAAGATCTCGCTTTGCTTTCTGGCATTCATGTTAATCGAGTAAAAATATTGGTATTCACCCTGGCCGGAGCGTTCTATGGAATCGGCGGAGTTTTGGCGGCAGCACAGCTCGGTCAAGGCAACGCCACTATCGGTGACGGTCGGCTATTTTCGACGATCACAGCTGTCGTGGTTGGTGGAACGTCGTTGAGCGGCGGAACGGGTGGGGTACTAAACAGTCTGGTTGGTGTCTTGATCATTGCTGTCCTGGGCAATGGCATGGTTTTGCTTGGCATTTCCCCGGAACTCCAACAAGCAGTACAAGGGCTCATTATCATCATTGCCGTGGCATCTTCGATCGATCGTCAGCGGATGAAATTTGTGAAATAAGGCCATGGCGGAAAAAGCATTTCTCAGCCTGACCAATGTCAGCAAAGCGTTTGCCGGCGTGCAGGCGCTAGACCGTGTCTCGATTGAAATTCGGCCGGGCGAAGTGGTCGGTTTGGTTGGCGAAAATGGTGCAGGGAAATCGACGCTGATTCGGATATTGGCGGGAGTCTACCGGCCTGATAACGGGGCCCTGCTCCTCGACGGCAAACCCCTCACACTGAACAGTCCACGCGAAGCCAATCTGAACGGCATCGGGATTGTGTTTCAGGAGCAATCCTTACTTCCCAATCTAACGGTCGCGGAAAACATCTATCTCGGTCAGGAAAAAGAATTTAGTCGCTGGGGCGTTGTCTCCTGGCCAGCCCTGCGTGCGGCAGCGCGCCGCCAGTTGGAAAAAGTCCAATTAACGATTGACCCTGCTGCGCGAACCGCGCGGTTGAGCTTTGCGGAAAGGCAAATGGTCGAATTGGCTAAAGCCTTGGCCTTGGAGGAGCGAACGGAGCGGCACCTCGTGATTCTGTTAGACGAGCCGACCTCCGTCCTCGAACAACGGGAAATCGACATTCTTTTTGAACGGGTGCGCGCTCTGCGCAGTCGCGCCAGTTTCGTGTTTGTCTCGCATCGCTTGGATGAAGTCTTGCACATCTCTGACCGCGTCTATGTCATGAAGGATGGCAAGGTCGTAGCCGAGATGCCTTCGACGGAAACGACCGTTCCACAATTGCATCGGCTCATGGTCGGAAGGGAACTCCACGCCGAGTATTACCGCGAGGCCCAACAACTTCCACCCAGAGAGAACGTGGCGATTCGGGCGGAGCGTCTAACGGTGGACGGTTCCTATCGCAACGTTGATTTTATCTTGCGACAAGGGGAGATCTTGGGCATCGCTGGAGTGATTGGATCGGGCCGCGAAGCATTGACTCGAACGCTTTTTGGTTTTCTCCCGCATTCTTCCGGAACACTCACAGTTTCCGGGCTACCTGTTCGATTGACCTCCCCAGATCAGGCGGCCACTTTGGGTATTGGATACATTCCACGCGAGCGTCGAGTCGAGGGACTCGTGCTGGCGCTACCCATCGTTTCCAATATTACACTAGCGAGTCTCGCCACCGTGATGAAGACAGGAGCAATTCAGACAAAGCGAGAACGGGAAGTCGCCCAAAGTTGGGTGGAGAAGTTGCATGTTCGCACCCCCAACGTCGACGCGCTTTGCCTCAACCTCAGTGGAGGAAACCAACAGAAAGTCGTCCTGGCAAAGTGGATGAACGCGCAGTCGAAGATTCTGATTTTCGATCATCCGACTCGGGGTCTCGATGTCGGAGCCAAGGAGGAAGTATATGACTTAATGCGAACGCTTTCGAAACAAGGAATTGCGATCGTGCTCACAGCCGACACGCTGGAAGAAACAATCGGGCTTTCCCATTCCATTATTGTGATGCGCGACGGCGAGGTGACGGCACGTTTCGATGCGCCGCCGGGCAACAAACCAGCCCAGATCGATCTGATCGGACACATGGTTTAAGAAAATGCCGGCATCTTCGACAACTCTGAAGAAAATCAATTATGCCGACCAGATTCGTGCATTTGCGCCTCTACTGGTACTGGTCGGACTAGTACTGGTGATCGGCACCTTGCGACCTGCCTTTTTCAATCCGGAGAGCTTGATTGGGACCTTCGCCGACACTGCCATTCTGTTTATTCTAGGCGCCGGCTCGACCTTTGTGGTCATGCTTGGAAGCATAGATCTTTCAATCCAAGCCATCTGTTCTTTTGCCAGCGTGATTGTCGCCGTGATGCTCCCGACTTACGGGTACGGGTTTTTTATTGTGGCGTTGGCGATGGGGTTGCTGGCCGGCACGGTGAGCGGGGTGTTTCACGTATGGCTCAAAATTCCTTCGTTTATTGTTACATTGGCTACCAGCGGTCTGCTGGTTTCCGCTGCTCTCTTGCTGTCACACGAACGAGCGATCAGTATTGAAGAATCGGGCCGCGCCTATCTCACCTGGGTGAATGGTCGGTTGTTCGATTTACCGAATGTTATTTGGATTGCGGCGATTGTGGCCGTCCTGGGCGTTTGGTGCCAGAAATACACTCCGTTCGGCCGCTACAGTATTGCGATCGGCGCTGGTGAGGCCGCCACCTGGGCATCCGGCGTTAGAGTGAACCGCTACAAGGTACTCGCTTTCGCGATCTCAGGCGCCCTTGCGGCTTTGGCCGGTGTCCTAATGGCGGGCAGACAAAGCAGCGGCTCTCCCAACCTCGCCGATCAATTGTTGCTGCCGGCCATCGCCTCGGTGATCGTTGGTGGTACAGCGATCACGGGTGGGGCAGGCGGAATTGGCCGAACTGTGGTGGGCGCTTTGATCATCACGATTGTCCGGGTTGGGATGACATTCATAGGAGTGAACATCTTTGCTCAGCAGATCGTGTTTGGGCTGGTGCTCATTGTCGCGGTTGCCCTCACCATCGATCGAGGAAAGATCGTGATTGTAAAGTAATTCGCTCTGTTACAGCACTATACGACTGTTTTTATGGACTTAGAGTTAAAAGATAAAGTGGCCGTCATCACTGGCGGTAGTGTCGGAATCGGGCTGGCTGTTGCCGAAGGTCTAGCGGCGGAGGGCGTACACCTGGTCTTAGCGGCGCGCCAGGGAGACCGGGTCAAAACCGAGGCGAACCGAGTCGCCGAAAAATTCAAGGTGCGTGCGATCGGGGTAGCGGCGGATGTGGCAACGGTTGCGGGCACCGAGGCGCTCGTCCAGGCTGCAGAGACTGAATTCGGTGGCGCCGATATTCTAATTAATAACGCCGGCACAGGTAGCAATGAGACGGTCATGGAAGCGCCGGACGACAAATGGCAATACTATTGGGATCTGCATGTGATGGCCGCTATTCGTCTTGCCCGCGGTCTGGTACCGTCGATGCGCAAGCGTGGAGGAGGGGTGATTTTGCACAATGGATCGATCTGCACGGTCCAGCCGCTTTGGTACGAGCCAATCTACAACACGACCAAGGCTGCGCTGTTGATGTTCTCAAAAACCCTCGCGAACGAACTGATCAAAGACAATATCCGCGTGAACACGATTAATCCCGGGCTGGTGCTGACCCCGGATTGGATCAAGACCGCCAAACAATTGACCGCCGATAAGGGCGGAGATTGGCAGGCGCACCTCGATGGCGTTGCCCGTGAATATGCGCCAATTGATCGATTTGCTACGCCAGAAGAAGTCGCCCATTTTTTCGTCTTCATGTGTTCACCCAGGGCAAGCTATTCGGTCGGGTCCGCGTATTTTGTCGATGGAGGAATGCTGAAGGTCGTGGCGTGACAGGGAAAGAATTCGGAATTTCGAATTTAGAATCTAGAAGGTTGGCGGCGGCGCGTTTGTTAGAAAAATCCGAACCTCAACCTGTCTATATACCCACGAGTCGGAGGGCGCGTCGCTTGCGACGCCCGGACATTACCCCCCCGCATACCGAGGAATCGAGACCACGAACCTGGTCCCTGAAAGTTGGATTGTGGAAACGCCGACGCCATCGATTGGTCGGGTTTTCCCGGGCGTCGCAAGCGACGCGCCCTCCGACGTCGTCCCGACCTAAAAGGTGTTGAAATACCTGAGAATTGAAACCCTGCTTTCGACCGAATCACGCCTCTTCGGCACCCGATGGAAACGCTGCCGCATACTCATCCAGCTTCCGATAATAGGGCCCTGCATCGTCGTAGATTTGATCGAACAGCTCAGTGAGCCTTTCATAGCGCGGAACCCAATCGGGGTTAGGAACGATCTCTTCATCCAGCTGAATGAGGCGTTTTGACGCGTCGGCCAAGGATGGGTAAATGCCGACCGCCGCACCAGCGATCATCGCGCAGCCGAGAATACTGGATTCTGCGTGCTTGGTCGTACGGATCGGTGTTCGATAAATGCTCGCCTTAATCTCAAGCCAGAGCCGAGTCTTGGCTCCTCCGCCGCTGGCTATCATGTAACTGAGTGTGTTCCCGCTCTGCTCCATGATTGACAAATTTCGACGAGAAGCAAACGCGACTCCTTCCATGACAGCCCGGTGCAGGTGACCCGTCCCGTGACCATAGGTGAGACCGAAAAATTGGGCCCTGGCATTGGTTCGTGGACCGAGCCGCTCACCATTAAGGTAAGGGAGAAAGAGAAGTCCGTCAGATCCAGGAGCAACTTTAGCCGCTAGTTTCACCAGCGCGTCATAACTCAGCTCGTTATCGTGGAAAGCGCGGCGAGCCCAACGCATGGCATCCCCGCCCGCATCCAAAATAGTAAATGCACTCCAACCTTGGTCGATACCAGCGACGTTGCTAATGATCGGATGCAGGACAGGTTTTTCAGTCTGCAAGGTGAGTAATGTCGAGGTTCCGGTCGAGTCAGAAGCGACTCCAACTGGACTGACCCCGGATCCCAGCAAAGTGACCGGAAAATCTCCGGCGCCGACCGCCACGGGTGTCCCCGCTAAAAGACCGGTTTGTTCCGAGCACTGTTTAGAAATCGTACCGACAATGTCGATCGGCGATTTCAGCTCGGGCAAAAGCTGTTGGTTTAGCTCCAGAAGATCGGTGACAGTGCTGCTCCAGGATCGGGTTCCGACATCGTACAGGTAGGTGGTAGACGCTTCTGGGTGGTCGATCGCTTTGTTGCCGGTCAGGCGAAAATTAATGAAATCTTTGACGATTAGAACGGAGGTTGTCCGCCGATAAACGTCCGGAAGCTCATGTTTGAACCAGAGGAGCTTGAACGCAGGCCAAGCAGTGGCGGCTGGATTTCCGGTGATGGGGAGCAACTTTTCCTGGTCATGCTTCTCCAAGAATTTGTCGAGGACTCCGCGGGTCCGTTTGTCATTCCAGAGGGGAGCATAATCAACGACGGGATTACCGGACTCATCGAGCAAGACCGTTCCATGCATCTGTCCACAGCAGGCTACCGCAGCAACCCGCGCCGGTGCTCCTTCCACTTTGGCCAGTACCGATCGAATGCAAAGAACGACCCCGTTCCACCAATCGGAAGGTCGCTGTTGGGACCAGCCAAACTGAGGCACCTGCTGGTCATGTTCCGCCGCATGAAATCCAACGATCTCCCCTCGCAAATCGACAAGTGCGGCGCGCACGCTGCCTGTGCCGACATCGATCGCGAGTAACAGATCCTTTGTTGCTGGGGGCATAGAGATTCCTTAGAACCGCAGATTACACAGATTTCGCAGATTGAGAAGGGTAACGAAAATTCTTGAGTGCTGGAGATTCTTGAGCGCCGAAGGCGTGCTTCAAGATAGCCTAGAGGGCGAAGCCCTAGGAATAAGACCATAAACACGATCAGCGTTGATTCAGCGCCCGGGGCCGGGAGGGATGGCGTCCCCGCGATCCGTTCTTTTTCGGCGCACGAGGACGTGCGCCCTCCCTGTCGGGGATGATTCAGCGCTGAAAGCGCGCCACAAGTTCGTAGTATTGCTACTCTATCAACTTCGAGCAAGCTTTTTTCCAAAGACGTATCTGGTTTTAGAAGTTTCAGCTCTTTCCCATCCAGAGGCGACGACGGAATCAGGAATGCCTAAGGAAGCCGCGTCAACGAAGCGCAGCAGATGAGTTGATCCGAAACTCGATTCTCGAGTGGTCGACAAGTTGGCATCGGCTCCGTTTGGTAATCAGAACCTGAAAAATCCGAGTTTCGCGGTTGTATTACTACGCAAAAGGAGTCATTCTGCATCCTAGTACCGCGCCTGGGTATAAACACATTTCCGCCCGTTCTTGCTCCATGAGTGCCGCCAATTATCTCTCGCCGTTTCGTGCTTTCTTGAGTGCGACGTCGCTCGAGATTCAGCCGAACACAGGAGGATACGTGAAACATATCGATGATCTCGGCGGGATCTACTTCGATGAAGAGAGTTTTCAGCAGATAGCGGAGAGTAGAGGCGAGGAAATTGCTTATCGCGTCAACGAACTCCGATTTACCGAGCAGGGCAACGATTTGATCACGGGCATAAGTGTTTTGAATCCAGGGAAGGTCGGATCCGAGTTTTTCATGACCCGGGGCCATCTCCATCAACGCGGCGACCGATCAGAGACCTATTACTGTTTGTCGGGCCACGGCATTCTACTGATGGAGACCCTCGAAGGAAAAGTGGAAGCGGCCGAAATGCGACCGGGTAGCCTGGTCTACGTTCCGCCTTTTTGGCTTCATCGCAGCGTGAATGTTGGCTCTGCAATTTTCGCGACCCTCTTTTCCTATCCTGCCGATGCCGGCCAGAATTTCGAGATTGTTCGTAAGGCGGGAGGATTCAAACTTCTGGTGGTCGCCGACGGCGATGACGACTGGAAATTGTCGCCGAACCCGCGTTACACTGTTCGCCTGCCAAGCGAAATAGAAGAATACAGAAGACAATGACGTTATTATGGGATTCACCCTCTTTTCTAAACTCGCCCATCATCGATTAATGCCAGTGATCGAACTGGATTCCGCTGATGATGCCCTCCACTTGGCTGAAGCTTTTATTCAAGGCGGGCTGCCGCTGATTGAAATCACCTTTCGTACGAGCGCCGCTGCCCAAGCCATCAGCGCGGTTCGAAAACGGTTTCCCGAGATGTTGGTGGGCGCCGGTACGATCATAACCCGGGACCATCTTCGGCAGGCTTTGGATGCGAGCGCCCAATTCTTGGTTTCGCCAGGATTTGAGCGGACATTGACGGAAGCAATCCTGGAATCGGGCACACCGTACCTGCCGGGAGTTGCTACTCCCTCTGATCTGCAAGGTGCCTTGGCGCTCGGACTCACGCAGTGCAAGTTTTTCCCAGCCGAGGGAAACGGGGGAACACGGGCGTTACGCGTGCTCTCAACAACCTTTCGAGCGTTCTCTCCAACCTTCGTTCCCACGGGCGGCATCAACCTTAATAACCTGGAAGCCTGGCTAAAGGAGCCGGCGGTTATAGCGGTCGGTGGCTCCTGGCTTGCCGCTAAGCAATGGATCCGGGACCGAGATTGGGCGGCCATTCGGGAATCCGTTGCGACTAGCGTCAAAATCGCAAAGTCTGCGGTCCCGGCATGAACTTGCAGTTGTCGCCGGCCCAGGTTCCGACGATGCACTTTGTCGGTGTCTCGACGAGCCAATCGTCGATCATGAAAGTTTTCCCAGAATGGGCTGTCGAGCTAGGCATAGGTGGCGCGGCCATCCATGGCATCGATATTCCGTTGAACGCTCCGCCGGAGATCTATCGCCAAGTGGTCAATTTCATCCGCCATGATGGCAGTTCTCGCGGGGCGTTAGTAACCACTCACAAAATGGATCTATTCCGGGCCGCCCGGGAGCAGTTCGATGAACTCGATTGGTTTGCTACTGCCATGCATGAAGTCAGTTCGATATCGAAGCGGCATACGAAATTGATTGGGCAGGCGAAAGATCCGGTTTCGGCTGGACGCTCTCTTTGCGCCATGCTTCAGCCGCATTTTTGGAAACAGGGAGAGGGTGAGGTTTTCTGTATGGGAAGCGGCGGCGCCGGAGTAGCCATTACTTGGTTTTTGTTGAGAGGGGAACACAAACTCGGTCGACCTAACCGGGTAGTCGTTTCGGATATTTCGGCGGACCGGCTGGACCATTTGGCACGGCTAACTAACTCGCCGCACCTGGAGATCCGATCGGTCAGCACGGCGGAAGAAAACGATGCCATCATGCGAACTCTTTCGCCGCGTTCTCTCATCATCAACGCGACAGGACTAGGGAAGGATCGTCCGGGTTCACCGATTACCGACGCGACGCCATTTCCCCTGGGATCATTTGTTTGGGAACTCAATTATCGCGGTGCACTCGACTTTCTGCATCAAGCCCGTAACCAAGCGGAACCAAGGAAACTCGAGATTCATGATGGTTGGGATTATTTTATTCACGGCTGGACCTGTGTCATTGCAGATGTGTTCGACATAGAGATTTCCGCTGATGTCGCTACGTTTCAACGACTTTCGCAAGTGGCCGCGCGGGCGAGCGGAAGATCATGAAGCGGATCCTGGTGACTCCGCGTTCTCTAAGCGGCTCCAACCATCCTGCGATCGAGCATCTTCGGAATCAAGGCTGGGAAATCGTCTTCGGTCCTCGCGGCCGGCTACCCGATGAAGCGGAACTGTTGGACTTGGTGAGTGGATGCGATGGATGGTTAGCCGGCGTTGAGCAGATCACCGCTCGGGTGTTGGACGCGGCGGATCGGTTGCAAGTAATCAGCCGGAACGGCAGTGGCATTGATAATATCCGTCTGGAGCACGCGAAACGGCGCGGCGTTACGGTGCTCAGTGTGGCCGGAGCTAACGCTCAAGGAGTCGCCGAACTCACGATCGGTTTAGCGTTGGCAGCGACCCGTCAATTTCATTTGGCCGACCGCCATCTCAAAGAAGGTAAATGGGTGCGGACATTGGGGAACGAATTGAATGGCAAACGGGTTTTGGTTGTTGGATTCGGAAAAATCGGGCGAATTGTTGCCCGCCTGTTCGCTGCATTTGGTTCCTCGGTGTCTGTGGTGGAACCGATGGAAGTGCCGACCGAACCTTTCCCCAAAGTAGAGTTGGCCTCTGGTATGCGTTCTGCCGACTTAGTAACTCTTCACTGTCCATTAGCTCCGGATGGACGGGCTGTAATCACTGCTGAGCTACTGAAAGATTCGCAACCAGGGCTGATACTAATTAACTGTGCCCGGCGTCTATTAGTAGATGAGAGCTCGGTGTTACGCGGACTCGAGTCCGGTCAGATCGGAATTTACGCCTCGGACGTATTTGAGGAAGCCGACCCGGACAACGCTGCGCTAGTCGGACATTCCAAAGTGGTTGCGACGCCTCATCTAGGCGCGTACACGAAGGAAAGTGTGGACCGAGCCGCGCTTGAGGCGGCGGAAAACCTGATTACGTTCTTTGCGCATGCTCCCCGTTAGCATCACGCGTTTTAGTGGCTCTCTGGCCGGCGCGCTTCGGAGGCCGATAGAACAGCTCGAGATGTACTGGTTAGGTCAGTCTGGTTTTCTCTTCCGGACGCCCACCGTGACCTGGATCGTTGACGCCTATTTATCGAACCATCTCGCGGAAAAATATCGGGACCATGTGTTTTCACATGAAAGAATGAAACCGGCGCCGATCGGGACTCTGGATCTGCCGGAATTAGATTACGTGTTCTGCACACATATGCATGGGGATCACCTGGACGTGCCCACAATTGAAGCAATCGGCAAGAAACAACAGAAGACTCGCTTTATTTTACCGGCCGGAATCGAGAGCCTAGTGTCGAATCTGCAATTAGATCACGACCGGATCATCTGGGCTGAAGCAGACAAGTGCATCTCCTTTAGTCATGAAATAGAGGTCGTTCCGGTGAAGGCAGCTCACGAAGGCTTTGAGTGCGATAAGCGAGGCCGGCACCGCTTTCTCGGTTACGTCTTCGGGAGCGGGCAAACCACTCTATACCATTCTGGCGATTGCATTCCGTACGAGGGACTAGTAGAGAAATTACAAGAGCTTCGGCCGGATGTCGCCATGCTGCCGGTAAACGGACGCAGCCAGGAGCTCACCGAAAAGAACATTGTTGGAAATTTTTCTCTGGCCGAAGCGATAGAGCTTTGCTTACGGGCAGGAATTCCGGCAATGATTGGCCAACATTTCGGCATGTTCGCTTTTAATACGATTAAGCCAGAACTCATCGACCAGGCAGCATTAGGGGTTCCGAAGGAACTTCAAATCTTGAAGGCAGAGGTGGGTACCCGCTACACTTTCAGTCCACCTCGCCGTGCCTAGACGTCCTCGACCCCCGATTCCGCGAGATCTCAACCGCAATCTGTTGGAGATTATCTCCACCTATTTAACCGATCTTCGGCCTTCGGATCGAAAGGTTGCGGAGCTAACTTTGGCGGCGCCTCAATTCATACTCAACGGCACGGTTGATCAGACCGCCCGACGCGCCGGTGTAAGCGAACCGACGGTCATCCGCTTTTGCGAAGCCCTTGGGTTTGTCGGTTTCCAAGATTTCAAAGTGAGATTAGCGCAAAGCGTCGCTCTTGGCATGCCGGCTACTCATTCAGTGATTCTACCGGCGGATTCGCCGGAGGTCATTGCGAACAAGATCTTCGATTACAGCATGAACAGTCTGGACTGGGCGCGAAAAAAGCTCGACAAACGCGCGCTGCAGAAGGCAGTCGATTTATTGCTCGCGGCGAAGAGAATCGAGTTTTTCGGTTTTGGTGCGTCAGGGATTGTGGCGCTCGACGCCCAGCAGAAGTTTCCGCTTTTTGGCGTTCCTTGCACAGCTCACTGCGATTCTCATCAGCAGTTTATCGCGGCATCGATGGTAAAGGCCGGAGATGTGGTCGTTGCCATTTCTAACACTGGCCAGACAAAAGGGGTGATAGAGGCTGCCAAGACGGCTCTAGCTAGTGGCGCTTCGGTCATCGGCATCATGGGGCAAGAGGGCGCGCTCGTGGATTATTGTTCGGTCGTCTTGTTGGTCGAAACTCTGGAAAACACCGACGTCTATACTCCGACGATTTCGCGATTAGCTGCGCTCACTCTGATAGACATTCTAGCGACCAGCGTCGTTATTCGTCGTGGGCATGAACACAACCGTCGAGTCGCCGAAATGAAACGTCATCTCGCGGCGATGAGGGGCTCTTTGTAGCCGCCGTCGGCACACACTCCCGCGTCCGTTTTCCGAGATCCTCCCTCATCACTGGGTCTCCGCACATCCCTGAGCGGTAGGGCGAAAGCCTGATACCGTCTCAGCGGGATCGGCTTGAGCCGATCGTGCCCGAGGTGTCGTCTTGCCGATTACCCAGCGACCATGGACAGCAAAGTAAAGACACGCCACGGGTTGATCACGCACGGCTCAAGCCCGGCGCACCGCATTTCCCAGACGTACCACATTGCAGATGCGCCGAGCTTTCGCCCTACCGATCCTGGGCCCATCTGGCGCTGCCTGTTTTGGAGGGCTTACTCGATCTATTCTCTTGACACCAAATACTGTAAGTGATCGCTTACCGTAAGTGATGGCTAACCATACAGATCAACTAATCGCTCTGGCTGATCCGACCCGATTAGCCGTTTTTGAGCGCTTGGCCAAAGGGCCGGCAGCGGTGCACGAAATTGCCAAAGGTTTTCCAGTTAGCCGGCCGGCTGTCTCCCAACACCTGCGCGTGTTAAAGGACGCCAAGCTTGTCTTGGATCATCAGATCGGAAACAGACGTATCTACCAGCTCAACCCCGCCGGGATCCAAATCTTACGCGAGTATTTCGATCGGTTCTGGGGCGACGCACTCGCATCTTTCAAAACTTTCCTCGAAAACGAACAACCCCAAAACCCGAATCTTCCAGATGCAACAAACAGAGCCAGTCGTTCGAAAAGTAATCGTGGTAAACGCTGAACCGGAACACGCCTTTGCCGTTTTTACCAAAAACATGGTCCAATGGTGGCCTAAGGAACATCATATTGGCGGGAGCCCAATGGTTACGGTTGTGGTTGAGCCGCGCACCGGCGGCCGCTGGTACGAAAAAGACGAAGATGGTTCGGAGTGTGAATGGGGCACAGTACGCGTCTACGAGCCACCGCGGAGATTGGTTTTTTCGTGGCATCTAAATGGGGATTTCGAATTCGTTCCTGATATTGCCCAAGCAAGCGAGGTCGAAGTTCGATTCACTCGCGAGGAGCCAGGAAAAACCAAAGTCGAACTGGAACATCGTCATTTCGAACGACACGGCGAAAGTGGAGATCGGTTACGCACCGAAGTCGATAAGCCCGGTGGATGGTCCTACGTGTTGGAGGGATATGCCAAACTAATCAGCGATTCGCACAATGCCTGATAAAAATTCCATTGCGAAGGGCGATGAGGATTCGCCGCTGATCCGTCGTCAGATCTTGATTTGTCTGCTGCGAGTGCTTCTTTGCCCAAAGGCTGATTTTCACCCGAAGCCGGTAGGGCGCAATGATTGTGAAAGGTGAGAAGTGATTGGTGAACGGTGGATGCCCATCGGAAAACCCTCGGCAGAAATCTCACCGCCTTTCTCACTAGTCACCGACACACTCCCTATGAGCCTTCAACCCCAGACCTTTTCATTTCCAATGCGACCCAGTCTATTCTTGCGCGCCGCTTCGGTTCTCACAATGCTTCACTGTATTGGCCATACCGTGGGGGGAGTATTCAGTGTTGATGCCGCGCCGACGCCAGAAGAAGCCGCTGTAATCACAGCAATGAAATCTCATCGGTTTGAGGTGATGGGATCAATGCGATCTTTTTGGGATTTCTTTTTTGGATACGGACTATTCATCAGCATCAATTTCCTGGTGCAAGCGGTGCTGTTTTGGCAGCTAGCTTCGCTTGCTAAGAGAGGCCTCAAAGAGATTCGGCCAATCATCGCTTGCTTCTTCTTGGCTTATATTGGATTCGCCATTCTGGCCTGGAACTATTTCTTTGTCCTTCCAGCAATCGAGGAGGTCTTGATCGCGAGTTGTCTCGGATTGGCATACATAACCGCTCAATGGGGGAGGCAACCGACAGCGCTGCGCAAAGTAGCCTGATGTTTCCTCCTTCGTTCTCCCGCAACCCCATAACTTCGGCGGACTAGCCAGCCTCAGGAACGGTTTGATGGAGAGGTGATTAGTGATCGGTGATTGGTGAGAGGGTGACAGATTTTCTGCCGAGGGCTTGCCGATAGGCATCCGCCGATCACATCTCACCAATCACCTCTCACAGTCGCAGCTGCCGAGGTTCCTGAGCCAGGAGGATCAGGCTACGCCGCGAGGACTGCTCCGCTACAAAATTAAATTCAGATCGCCAAATTCGTGCCAGAGATAACGGCGTTGGATCGCTTCATTGTACGCCGCATAGATCGTCTGTGGCGGAACAAAGGCTGCGAGCAAGTCAAGATGGCTCGCTTCCGGTTCGTGCAAGCCGGTGAGCAGACCGTTCACGACCTGGAGTCGGTAGCCCGCGGTGATGCGGAGTCGCGTGTATCGATGGCAAGCTCTGACGCTCCCGCCGGATTCTGCCGTGACTGACTCCAAGGCACGCACAACGGTCGTACCAACAGCCACAATTCGTCGACCGGAGTGTCTTGCCCGCTGAATTTTCCCGGCTGCCTCTTCGCTAACCCAGTACTCTTCCTCGGAGGCGAGATGTTGACCATCCAATTCGTTGTCCAGATACGAAGATAGACCCGTATGCAAGGTGATCGCGGCGGTCTCCACGCCGCTTCGGCGCAATTGCAGGAGAAGCCGCCAAGTGAAAGCGCGGCCTGCGCTCGGCATCTCTGAAGCGCCGGGCTGCAGCGCATAAACGTTTTGGTAATAACTTAAGCGCCAAGGCGCAGAGAGATAACGGTATCGGATCGGCTGTCCTATGCGATAAACCAGATCAAGGAACTCAGTTCCGCTCTTGGAAAATCGCAGTCGCCAAAGGCGCGGAATCCGTTGGTCACGATCAAGCACCTCGGAGCTAAGATCTCGCCCAAAATCCAGTACCAATCCTTTAGTCAGGATTTTCTCCGCATCGTTTTGGATTGATGGAAAGACGAGGAGAGCGAGCCACGTGCCATCCGGCAACAACTCAGCTAAACGGACCTCAATCGACAACCTCAAATGTCTAACGGTACCGGTCAAAGTGGCAGGGAGCGTTCGGCTGGAATTAAACACCAACAAATCGCCAGGATGTAAGAATTCGATGATTCGGTCGAAGCGAGTGTGCGTAAATGTGTCTGATTTGCGGTCAATCATTAATAACCGGACTCGATCACGTGCCACCCCGCGACGCTCCGGCGGTCGATCGGCATTCAGTTCCGGCGGTAAATGAAAGGAGGATGCTCGGCCGATCGGCGCCGGTTTTGATATCCTGTTTTTGATCGAAGGCAGACCAGGCGGAAGAAGCATGGGTCACCCTTTCACTACGGCTTTTCGCCAATTGGACTGCGCCTCCAGACGCTGACCCCGAACGTGCTCGCCAGCTTCCGAAGCTAGAAAAACAAAGAGGTCGGTTACTGTGGCAGGATCCGCCCAAGCGCCTGGATCTTCATTTGGCTCGGCGTCCCGATGCATGGCCGTATTCATGTTTCCTGGATCAACCCAATTCACCCGCACCGGTGTTTCTGCCAACTCGGCAGCCCAAGTCTGCGACAGTCCTTCCAAGCCGAATTTGCTGATGCCGTAGGCGCCCCAACCGGGATATCCGACTCGACCAGCGTCACTCGTGACGTTAATGATCGATCCGCCGCGTTCGATCATTGCCGCGAGCAGATTTTGAATCAACAGAAACGGTCCCATCAGGTTAACGTTCAGCACCTGCTGGAAATCGTCGGCTGGGTAGTCCAACAAATAAGGCATTGGCACTGGCCCAAGGGTGGAAGCATTATTAACTAAGATATCCAATTGGCCGCCGGACGCCTCTACCGTCACCGCTGCGACGCGTTCGACGTCTGCGGTTGAACCCAGATCAGCCTGAATAATTACTGTATTTACGGCCGGTGCGATCCCGCTAATCTCCGATTTCAATTTTTCTAAGGCTTCGCGTCCCCGAGCCACTAAGGAAAGACCCCGGACCCCTTCACGTGCGTATGCCAGCGCCAATTCCCGACCAAGTCCCTGCGAGGCACCGGTAATAAGTGCAAACCTATGAGATAATAGTTTCATTGATAACCTCACTGGTGACCCCCGCGAAGTTGCATTTGGTGCGGGGGCGTTTATTTTAGGAAGTAAGGACTTGGTAAATCCAGCCACTCAATATGTCAAGGCGAGACTTGGAAAATAGAGATCTCGAAAAATTGGCTCCGCCTGATCGGTTGCTTTTCTTGTTGAAAACGAAGGGACCGCAGACGGCTGCAGAACTTGGCCCAAGTCTGCAGATCACTCCCGAAGCTGTGCGGCAGCAGTTGCTTCGGTTAAGTGACGAGGGATTGGTTTTAGCGACATCGGAGGTACGTGGGGTGGGACGGCCGGCCCAGGTTTATCATCTCGCGCCGGCGGCGCAAAAGCGTTTCCCGGACGCGCATGCGGAGCTCACAGCCCAACTCATCGGCGAGATCAGAGACGTGTTGGGTGAGGGTGCTTTGGAGAAATTGATTCACGTGCGTGAAACCGGAACGCGTAAACGGTATGAAGCACTAATAGCCGACGAACCGTCTTTGGCGAAAAGAGTGGCCCGGCTGGCCGAAGTCCGAAACAAAGAAGGGTATATGGCAACTTGGGAGAAGGAGGGCGATAGTTACCTTTTGGTGGAAAACCATTGCCCAATCTGTGCGGCGGCGGCGGCGTGTACGGGCTTTTGCCGTTCAGAACAATCAATCTTCGAACATGTATTAGGTCGTAACGTTCGGGTTGAGCGGATTGAGCATCTTTTGGCTGGCGCCCGGCGTTGCGCGTATCGGATCACGAAAAAAGCCACGAAATAAGCGCGAATAGGCCCGTACAACGTTCTCCGATCATTCGTGCCCATTGGCAGCCCGACTCCGCAAAGCCTGTGTCGCGGCCGGCTCTGTCGTGCTCCTCAAAATGCATTGCTAGGGCGCGCCGGAGTCTGCGAAGGCGGCGCGTCCGCCATAGCTTTTTTCAGCAACGATTAGTAGTTCGAAATAACCAATTTTGATTGACTATTCGTGCAGACTTCCGGCTATTGGTTCGCCTATTTCGAATTCCGTAAACTCGACCTTGAATCCCTCTCGCTCAGGGGAGCAGCACATCAGGCCGACCAGAGTATCGTTGGATTCTGGCAAATAGGCGAGCCGGAGCATCGGAAAAGAAACACCGTCAACGGAATATTGCATCCGGATCGCGTTACCCCGCCTGGTTAGCCGCAACCAAATCGGACCCCGAAAATCAATCGGTAGCAAAGACCAATCTGAAAAATCGCGGGTAACCACCGCAGAAAAATGAGGTGATCCATCCGTATATTCGACTCCGGCTTTGATCCAGTTGGCATGATCTAAACGGACCATTATTCCCGCTTGATCATAAAGCGCATCATATTGGGCCTCTATCCTGACTTGGACCGTGAAGTCTCCGCCTCTTTTTTCATAATAAAAGTGTCCATTGTCCCGAACGAAGCCGTAGTGGGTAATTCGCCAGAAATCCGTCTTTGCACCAGTAGCGACCTGCAGCCGCCCCTGATCAGCTTTCCAAATTGGAGGTTCATTCAACCATTGCATCAACCCACTCTCAGACACGAATGCATCCAAATAAAAGAGAAACTCTAATCAACCGCGAACGGATCGGCCTTCGCTGTGCTGGAGCGAATAAACGGTGCCGCGAGGCAAATCGATCGATTGCGGCTTTACCCACGACGGGTAGGGCGAAACAGTCCGGCAGGATGCGCGTGGCAGGGCGATATGATCAAGCGCCGGACTGTGAGCCTGGACCGCCACACGTTTGGCTCACACGCCTTATTTCGCTGTCGCTCAACGGCGTGTTTCGCCCTACCCGTCTTGGATTGGCAGAGACCTTATCGCGCTTCGCCGTCCGAGCCGTACACCACGTCGTAGTGTGTCGCAAAATCATCAAACTCGGTCAATACGGCTCTCGCTTCGGGCGCCACGACCGCAGTATTCGGATCGTTTCCGGCAAATTTTTTGATCACCTCCATCGAGTCCCAAAGCGTCGCGGCAAGGAATTCGACGTGATCGTCAATCTCCCGGCGTAACAGGTATGCGCCCCGATGCCCAGGGAGATTCGTTAATTTCGGAAACACGTCGGTCGTGACGTGTCGATGGTATGCGTCAGCATCCGCACTGGTGGCTTTTCCTCTCCAAATACGAGCGATCATAGTTTGACTAGGTACATACCCAAAAATGCTTTGTTGTCCGATGGGAATCTCGACGCCCTCTGCCACCTGTTGCCGCCAAGCCGACGAATCCGTTCGGCAATTATAGAGGGTGCCATTACGAATTCGAACCGAGTGCTTTCCTGACTCCCTGGTCAAGCTGCGGGAGGGTCGGCCGTCGTTCCATCCAGCCGACGTGCCCATCTGGCCGGACCAACGCCGCCATGCCCCACGAGGCATTCCAAGTTCCCCATAGCGGATCCGAAGCCGCATATGCGCCATCCGTCTTCGGTGCCTTCGGGGAAGCGATTACTATGACTTTGAGGTCGTTAATATTTTGAAAATGTTTTTTGATGCGATCCGGGTCCCAACTAGGCAGCCGTCCGTCATCAAAGAGTAACAACACCGGTTGCGGACCGGCCAGATCGAGGAGCCGTAAGCGGCTTTCATCGGGCGCAGTCAATTCGCCATCTGGAGCGCGTCGACCGACCCAGTGACCATGTCCGGACAGAATGGGCGATCGCGAGTAGGCGGTATCAAGCATCCCCATTTTTGGTGCGATCAAAGAAATCAGTCCAACCCGGGGAAGGAAACGTGCCAGTGTGCCAGTTATGTTGCGGACGAACTCGGAAGCACCGATTCCATAGCGCGTCAGCAGATCGGTGTAGCGATCGACGCTCTTCAGTATGGTCTCACGCCTTTCGGTTTCGTACGAGGTCAATAACGATTCAGCATCGGCGCCGGCGAGCGCTCGAGCTAGTTTCCAAGCCAGATTATGTGCGTCTTGGATGCCACTATTCATGCCTTGACCGCCCGCCGGACTATTGATGTGGGCGGCATCGCCCGCCAGCATGACACGACCCTGGCGAAAGTGCGGACTTGTTCGGCAGTGAATTTGGAAGACGCTTGACCAAAGCTGCTCGTGAGATCCTTCTCCGAATAGTTGGACAAGCCTGGCGTCAATCGACGCCGGTTCCAAAGCTGCTTGTTCGCTCTCACCTGGATTAAGCGTGGAGATGATTCGCCAGTGTTGCGGCTGATAACGCAGACCCGCGAGAACACCGGAAACGCCGGGCGCCAGCAGCGGATAAGGAAGTTGATCCCTCTCATCCTGAATACGGACATCAGCCAGTAGAATTCGTGTCGGGTAAGTTTTCCCTTCAAGCTCCCATCCTAGCTCTTTGCGAACGATACTGTGGGCGCCGTCGCAGCCAACTAGAAACCGTCCCCGAAAACTCTTCGCTTCTCCGTTGGCGTTTTGGACGTCGACCAAAACTCCTTCGTTGTCCTGTTGAAAGCGAGTGACCTTATGTCCGAGCAGCACCTCGGTGTGACCAGCAGATTTCACCGACTCGAGTAACAGTGCCTCGGTCCGATTCTGGGGTAGAACTAAGATACCACTGGCGGCGCTGATCTTGTTAAGAACACTCAAATCCGCCTCGAACGCCGGGTTGGGACGACGAGCAACCCACATTCGTATTTTGCTAAGCAATTCCCCTTCAGAAACAAAGCGGTCGTAAACACCCCAATCCCGGAATATCTCCAAGGTCCGCGGCAGGATGCCCAGTGCACGGGAGTGTGGATCAATTTCTAGCTTGGTCTCAAACAAGATGGAACGAACGTTTTGTTGCGCCAAGCCTAAAGCCAGAGCTAATCCGACCGGACCTCCTCCGACGATCAGAATAGGTGTTTCGTCCATGGTTTAAGTAACGTCGAACCAACCGGGGTAACCTTCAACTCTGTCGCTAGTTCAACTTTACCCAGGGTTTCGTCCCTGATACAGATTGCTGCTATGAGCCGCGTTGATCTTCGGCTTCGTGATTTGCGGAATGTTGGCAAGGCAACCCTGGCGGATCTGCACCTGCTGGGAATCCAAACCGTCGCAGAGCTGGCCCGCCAGCAACCGACCAAATTGTTGCATCGCCTGGAAGAGATGACTGGGACACGTCAGGACCCGTGTGTTTGGGATGTCTTCTCCGCAATTATTCACCAAGCGAAAAGTGGCGAAAGTTCGGATTGGTGGAGCTGGACACCGAAACGCAAACACTTGCAAGAGCGTGGGCAATTCAAGCATGCGACTGTGGGCCGCGGCGCGAGAAGCGAAGCGGCGTCGCGCAGACGCAACTAAAACGGGCTGAGCGTTTCGGTCGCGGCTACTATCCCGTTTCGCTCGAACTAAAAGCTAGCGCAGGCTGCCGAATAGCATCACCGCGAAACGCAGTCGCCGCCGCTCGGAAGCACCCATGCCCTATCTCCATCGAGTTCGCCGCCCGGCAGCGAGAACGACGAAGACTTGTGGTAGCGGCTTCCCGGCGCTGCTACTTTCTGTGCGCCTATGAATTATTCCAAGGTGCTAACCGATGCAGAAAATGGCGTTTCGCTCAAGGAGTGGAGTCTGGACCCACGGGAGACCGGGGACGCATCCGGAAGGTGGAGTGTCAGCAAGAAGACATTGAGCGGAGGGCGACAAGAGGGGGTTGAAGTTATTCAGGTCGATAACGGTCTTTTCCGGTTCACCGTTGTCCCAAGTCGTGGGTTCAACATCTGGGAAGCACACGCAGGAAACACTCGTCTTGGCTGGGACTCGCCGGTTCGGGAGATTGTGCATCCGCAATTCGTTAACTTAGCGGATAGGGGTGGACTCGGTTGGCTCGCTGGCTTTGGCGAGTTTGTTTCGCGCTGCGGTCTGGAGTCAATGGGGGCGCCTTGTATCGATGGCAATACGCCACTCGGCCTCCATGGGCGAATCAACTACTTACCGGCTAGTCGTGTCGAAGTACGATTCGAAGACGAGCCGACGCCACAACTCGTTCTCCGCGCGGTGGTCGATGAAACTATGATGTTCGGCCCGCAATTGCGGCTTTCGGCCGAGATTTCTACCGAAATAGGAAAACCGGAAATTAGGTTGAATGACGGTGTCACTAATTTGGGCGATTCGCCTCAGGAATTTGAAACGCTTTATCATATCAATTTTGGTCCACCTTTGCTTGGCGCCGGCTCACGGTTTATTGCGCCGGTCAAGACCGTGGCTCCGCGTGACAAGCGAGCAGCCGAAGGTATCGATGGGTGGAATCAGTATACCGGCCCTCATGCACTAGGATACACGGAGGAGGTTTATCTGATGGAGCTTTGGGGTGATGAACAAGGCCAAACCGAAGCACTCCTCAAATCCCCGGATGGACGGCTCGGGGCGGCGGTTTCCTTTAGCGTGAAAGAATTACCGTATTTTACTCTTTGGAAAAATGAGGCGCCGCTCCGGAATGGTTATGTAACCGGGCTTGAACCGGCAACCAGCTATCCCTGTCCGCGACCGTTCGAACGTTCCGCCGGACGGCTGCCTATCTTGGAGGGAGGAGAATCGTATCGAAGCCGAGTTGCGATTCGATTTTTACAGAATGCAGCCGAAGTAGATCAGGTCGAGACGCGAATAAAGAGTCTCCAACGAGAAGGGGCAGCGATTCAGCGGGCAACGATTTTATAGAACTCCGGTCGGGTTCATCCAACCAGTTGCTCGCGGGGCTCGAGTCTGGATCGGCTTTCTGGCGGAAATTCGATCCAATTAATTACGCCTTGACGGATTTGCGGCTTACGAACTACTGTCCGCCATTCATGTCAGTTATCCGGTTTAGTCAACAAATCGGTGTAGTGGTAGCAGTAGGTTACTCGAAGGTACGAGTAGCCTAACGCAACTACTGCGCGTTGACTATTCTGTACCGGATCAGCTCTCTCGTTCGGGAGAGTTAACGCCAATCGGCTCACACAACCAATCCAAACCTGTACTCATGATCCATGAACCCTAAACTGTCTCTTAACAACTTTACCATGGCGACCTTGGGCGTTGCCCGCGCTGCCTACCAATCATCCGCGGGCTCTTTGGCGCGACCGTCCCGCACCCGGAAAGACAACCCGGAAGAACAGAGCGGCCCATACCCCGGCATCTGCATTTGTTCGGCTAGCGAATTGCTAGATTTCGGCTTTGAAAATACGGAATTTCTGCAAGGGAAGGAGGACTGAAAATGTCTTCTACCAAGCCAGACGAGCCGGCCCAAACGGCGATTCCGGACGGTAGTACGGAGGCGAGACTGCCGTTATCGAGTGATCCTACGCGTTGGAATCATATTGCCAGACCCTATTCCCGGGAGGATGTGGAAAGACTGCGCGGCTCGATCAGAATCGAATATACGTTAGCTAAGCATGGGGCAGAACGGCTTTGGTTTTTGCTAAATTCGGAGCCATACGTGGCGGCTCTCGGGGCACTGACTGGGAATCAAGCAGTGCAACAAGTCCGAGCAGGGCTTCAGGCCATCTATCTCAGCGGCTGGCAGGTTGCCGCGGATGCGAATCTCTCCGAGCAGATGTATCCGGATCAGAGTCTATACCCGGCGAATAGTGTGCCCGCGATCGTCAGGCGCATCAATAACGCGTTGCTGCGGGCAGATCAGGTTGACCATCACGAGGGCAGAAACGGTACTCATTGGATGGCGCCGATCGTTGCAGATGCGGAGGCGGGATTCGGCGGGAACCTAAACGTCTTCGAGTTAGTGAAAGCGATGATTGAAGCCGGCGCAGCTGGCGTGCATTTGGAGGATCAGCTTGCGGCGGAAAAGAAGTGCGGACATCTCGGTGGAAAGGTTCTTATTCCTACCCGTCAGGCGATTAGCAATCTGGTCGCGGCGCGGTTAGCGGCCGACATTTGCGATGTTCCTACGGTGTTAGTGGCAAGGACCGATGCGAACGGAGCGGCTCTGCTAACAAATGATATCGATCCGCGCGACAGACAGTTCCTTACCGCAGAACGGACGAACGAAGGCTTCTTTCGCGTGCGTCCAGGAATCGAACAAGCGATCGCCCGAGCGATCTCATACGCGCCTTTTGCCGACGTACTCTGGTGTGAAACGAGCGAGCCAAATCTTACCGAAGCCAAGCAATTCGCTGCAGCGGTACACGAGAAATACCCGGGCAAGCTGCTCGCCTACAATTGCTCACCTTCCTTTAACTGGCGGAAAAAACTCGATGACGCAGCTATTGCATCATTCAATCGAGAACTCGGTGCGATGGGTTATAAGTTTCAATTTATCACCTTGGCCGGGTTTCACGCGCTGAACTTCAGCATGTTTCAACTTGCGCACGATTACCGAGAACGAGGAATGCCAGCCTATGCCGATTGGCAAACCGCGGAGTTTGGCGCTGAAAAACATGGTTATACTGCAACCAAACATCAGCGAGAGGTCGGTGCGGGCTATTTTGACGACGTTGCCCAGGTCATTTCCCAGGGAAATTCCTCGACCACCGCTTTGACCGGGTCAACCGAGCGAGAGCAATTTCATTAAGACAACAGTGAAACCTTTGCTGCAGCCGCTCAGCCGAGGCGAGCAATCAGGAGCAATGACATTGGAAGCCTGAGTTCGACCCGGTTATGTGCTGAGATAGCTGATATTTGTCCTATGGGGTGATTGGGATGATAAGTTGTGTTTGCAGCCACTGTGAACTGAATTATGAATGTTGACGGTCAACCCTATCGAACCATTTGGTTGGACCATGACGGCATGTCGGTCTGTGTTATCGACCAAACGCGCTTGCCCCATCGATTTGAGATCGTGCGTTGGCGTACCGCTCAAGATGTAGCAGACGGCATCCGGAACATGATCGTCCGGGGCGCGCCCCTGATCGGCGCCTCGGCGGCCTACGGAACGGCCCTAGCGATGCAAGAGGATTCCAGTGATGACGCTCTGCAACGTGCATACGACATGCTGTTTCGGACTCGACCCACTGCGATCAATCTACGTTGGGCGCTGGACTTGATGCGGCACACATTACTCTCGCGCAATTCGTCCGAACGGGTGAGTGCGGCTTTTTCGTTGGCGCAGCAAATTGCGGATGACGATGTGCAAAACTGCTCCGCTATTGGCGATTGTGGTCAAACACTCATAGAAAAGGCTTGGGGGGGTGCAGCGGAGTCTCGGCCAGTGAATATTCTGACTCATTGCAACGCGGGATGGCTGGCGACCGTTGATTGGGGCACCGCGCTCGCTCCGATTTACAAGGCTTTCAACGCAGGCATCCCGCTGCACGTTTGGGTAGATGAAACCCGCCCACGAAATCAAGGTGCTTCGCTGACCGCCTGGGAACTGGGCCACCACGGCGTACCCCACACGGTGATCGCGGATAACGCTGGCGGCCACCTCATGCAGCATGGCCTTGTCGATCTCTGTATTGTTGGTAGTGACCGAACAACTGCCGCCGGCGACGTCGCCAACAAAATCGGTACTTATCTCAAAGCGTTGGCGGCGCACGATAACGGTGTGCCATTTTATGTCGCGCTACCCGTGTCGACGATCGATTGGACTATCGAAGACGGAAAACGCGACATCCCAATTGAGAAGCGTGCGCCGGAAGAGCTGACGCATGTCAGCGGCGAGAGTGAGAATGGCGATGTGCACACGGTCCGATTAACTCCCAAGGCCAGTCCGGCCGCGAACTACGCGTTTGACGTCACTCCACGCCACCTGGTCTCAGCGCTCATCACCGAACACGGAGTATTTCGCCCTATATCCGAAGAGATGGCTGAGCTCCGAAAGAGGGCGGAGGAAGGCACAGCCGGGGGAGCAGGAATACAGAATCTGGAAGCAAGAATTTAGAATCTTAGACATCATTGCTCCAAGTTTGATGAGCGGGCGTTGGTGTTTGCGAACGGTTTAAGGTCGTCCACGCTAGCGCAGATTGAAGTAAGGGCCAGCTGGAGGGTAGTCCACGCGGCGTACGAACGTCGCCCGTACCTTCACCTCCAATCGTAAAACCAGGTTTCTAACGTTGGTTTATCGTTAAGAATCGCTTTCCCAGAAGCGTCTGCTGAATAGAAATAGCCGCTGAGCCGAGGGTAATTATCTCCGACCGCCCAGTGGTTCAGCATTGAGAAAACCATTTCCCTTCCGACCCGGTATTTCGCAACTAGAGAGAATCGATCATCAGCCGAAAGATTGAGGTCTAGCTCGCCGTGAGTCACTTGGCCATTCACAGTGCGTTTGATTGCGAGCTTCAAACCGTCCGATTTCGCAGTAACTGTTCCGGTGTAAATCTTGCCTGAGCCAAGCTCTTGTCCTATCACTCTGAATCTTCCTTCGAATAAACCGAGCAAATCGCTCGCGGTACTACGTTTGCTGGAATCTTTCGGGGCTTGATTGGGAACGGAAGGGGGAGAAGGCACTGCTTGATCGTAATACCACACTTCCAATCCGAGCCGGCTTCGATGCGTCAAATCGCCATCTACCGGAGAGACCCAGCCGCTAGCTCGAGGTTGATTCTTGTCGCCACAGCTGAACTCATATCCTGCTCTGACCGTATTGAGCCCAACATGATATTCGACCTCAAGCACGGGCGCTTCGGGTTCGAACATGATTGTGCCCATTCCTGAAATCACTCCTCCCTGAATTATTTTTTGGACAAATAACCGGTCGCCCTGTCGGGTGATTGAGACCGAACCGCTGTAGGTCTTGCCTGAGTCGGGCTCTTGGCCGACAACCATGAACTTTCCGGGCAACCAGGCGAGCGATTTTTCTATCGTATCGGATTGAATCTTATGAGTCTCTGCTTGGGCCGCAGGGGATTGAGAGACTTCCGGATTCACTGGTGTCACCGAGCTACTTGCGGCGCCGCCAGCGGTCGAACATGCGAGCCACCCATAGATGAGGGCGAAAGAAAAGCTCATCCGCTTCGCGATACTCATACGATTGCTACGCGCGCGGCCCCATCGGACGGACGTCGCCAACTCCCGGTTCTTATATCTCTCAATCTGATCGTCGGGGGTACGCTGTATGGGTTATGGAGTCTGGGAAACACCACGAGTTCTCATCGATTGGGGTTGACGTCTTGATTCGGCTGTGTCGAAGACCTGCGGTAATACCAGCGATGCAGCGTATGAGGATCAACGCCGAGATAAAAGAGGCCAATGAAGGCGGTGTTGCGGAGCGTTCGCCACCAGGTTCCAAGGCGACCAAGGCGCCTGGGCGGTGACCAGAGCGGCGGATCTAACAGCGCGACGCGTCCCAAGCGCCGAAGTCTCCGAGAAAATTCCAGATCTTCCATTAAAGGGATGTCGGCGAATCCGCCCAATTTCTGAAAAACAGATGCTCTTACGAAAATGGACTGGTCGCCAAAAAATGGACCGCCGAGCGAACTCAACCATCTGATGATCGGCTCGCGCCACAGCATTCGTTGAACACGAAAGCGGCGATGAAACGCACCCCCTAAGATCGCCTGGCTGGCTGCTACTTGAGCCAAGGCGTCCAGGTGCTCGGGGCGCAGTTCGGTGTCGCTATGATGAAAGCAGAGTAGGGTCCCACGAGCAGCCCTTGCCCCAGCATTCATCTGTCGGCCGCGGGACGGTCTATCACAGGAGATAAGGCGGATAACACCACGCTGCTCCAAATCGCAAAGCGATTGTCCGGGTCGAACTGCCACCACCACCCACTCGGCCAACTCTGCCGTGATTGGCAGGTTGTTTACCAGATTGGCAGCCAGATCGTCGTCTTCCCAAACTGGAACGATCAAGCTGATCAATGGAGCTAGCACTTGGCTTTTTCTTGCGTTGAGTCTCGGCAAAACATCGCCGGCTGCGAATTTGGACGGAATCGAAGGGAATGCAAGCGAGCCCTCGTTCGAGTAAATCTGTTTGACAGTTATTAGTTGAATTGGCGAGAGACGCATCACCGATTTTGAAGACAATTTGCATGATCCTGAAATCGCCGCGTGTCGGTGAAGTGAAAACCCGTCTGGCGAAGGATGTCGGCGCAGAAAGAGCGACCATCATCTATCGTGCCTTGGTCGAGCACCAAGCCGCCCAAATCCCTTCGGACATGGAAATGGTTGTTTATTTCACTCCGGCTGACGCGAAGGAAGAAATGAAGAATTGGCTGAAGCCTCACCTGCGTGAGAACGCGCGCTTCCTGTCGCAAGTCAGTGGTGACCTTGGTGATCGGCTAGCCATGGTAGTCGACACGGAATTTGCAAGAGGAAACGAACGGCTCTTCCTAATTGGCGGGGATTGTCCGGGCCTTTGCCTTGATTACTTCCGTGACGCTGATCTCGGATTGGATACTCACGACGTTGTGATCGGTCCCGCTCAAGACGGGGGATATGTCTTGCTTGGACTCAAGAGCCCTCTCGACAAGCTCGAGGCAGGTCGTCTCGACAAGCCTCTCGACGGGCTCGAGGCGGGTCCTTACGCTAATCTGTTTAAGAATATAGCTTGGAGTTCGGGCACCGTCCTTAGTCAGACGCTCGACGCCGCCCGGAAGGAAAATCTGAGCGTTCGGCTCCTTCATCCGCTAGTGGACATCGACGATATCGTGAGTTTGAACGATCAATCCGAACTAATCCAAAACCTCCTTGAAAAAGGAAAGAGAGCTCGAACTGGCTGAGATAGGATTCTAGATTCATCGGCGGGCGCGCGTTTGCTTCGACACAAGGAAAATAGATATGCGCCCGGATGAGTCGTCCCGGCTCGTCCGCCATAGCTCGGAGACCGCCTTCGCTGCTCGAGCTACGGCGCGAAGGAGGAAGGGACCCAATGAAAGTAGCCCAGTACGAAGTGCTGGGTTGGCGTTCAGAAAAAGCGCCCCGTCCCGGATGGGACGATCGACGAATCCAAACGCTCGTCAAGTCGCATGCGCGTGACCAGGAACCGAACGCTTCTATCGTCCCTGGCGGGACGGACATTTCTTTGTGCAACATTTCCCAGCACTTCGTACTGGGCTTCATTGGTCCCGGGACCAGTCCTCTTCGCATATTTCTTCGCTCCTATGTCGCGTGCATGCGCGACCGCGGGGTGCCCGGAAACGGCCAACGGGTCATGATCTACTTTCTCCAGTCTTCAGTCTTCTGTATCCTGTAGAACATGCCCCAGGGCGCTACCTTTCATTGGGATGATCCGCTAAGACTCGATTTACAGCTGAGCGACATCGAGAAGGCGGTGCAACGTGAGGCCGCTGAATACGCCCAAAAAATATCTGATGCCGCGGGTAATCGAAGCCACACGGACGCAGAATTTCGATCCAGCGATTGTCCGAGAAATGGGAGAAAAGGGATTACTCGGTATCAATTTGAATGGCTACGGTTTCCGCGGCCTGAACCATGTTTGCTACGGACTTGTTGCCCGCGAGCTTGAACGCGTTGATAGCGCGTATCGGACGGTCTTTAGTGTGCAATCGAGTCTGGTTACCGAAGCGATTTATCTGAGCGGCTCGCCGGCACAAAAGGATAAGTACCTTCCTAAGCTAGGCGCCGGCGAATTCATTGGCTGCTTTGCGTTGACGGAACCGGATCATGGTTCGGATCCGGGTTCGATGGTGACACGAGCAAAGAAAGTAGCGGGCGGGTATCAATTGAACGGACAAAAGAAGTGGATCGGATTAGCGACCGCGGCAGACCTGTTGATTGTGTGGGCCAAAGATGGAGAGGGGATCGTGCGCGGATTCATTGTGGAGCGAGACGCGCGGGGCCTGCGTACTGCCAACATAGAGGGTAAATTTTCTTTGCGCGCCGCGCCCACCTGCGAAGTCTGGTTGGATAATGTCTTTGTCCCCGCGGAGAACATGTTGCCGGAAGCCAAAGGGCTGGTCGCACCTTTCCAGTCACTGAATAAGGCGCGGTTCAGTATCGCTTTTGGGACGATCGGCGCAGCCGAAGCATGTTGGAAGATTGCCAGAGATTACGTTGTGGAGCGGAAACAATTTGGTAGGCCACTCGCTGCCAATCAAATAATCCAAAAGAAACTGGCTGATATGCAAACCGAGATCGCGCTCATGACCCAGGCTGCCTTGCGAGTAGCCAGGCTGCTAGACGAGGGCGAATGCACGCACGAAGCAATTAGTTTGGTAAAGCGCGCTTGCGCGAAGAAAGCGCTGGAGATTGCCATCACAGCGCGAGACATGCTCGGAGCAAACGGAATCCTGGATGAGTACCATGTTGTTCGCCATTTGATGAACCTGCTCGCGGTAAATACCTATGAAGGAACCGAGGATATTCACGCTTTGATTTTAGGACGAGCTCAGACTGGGATTTCGGCGTTTTGATGCGACTACGTTTTCGCCAATAACGCGCGTCCCGCCCTTGAGCTATTTTCTCGACCGATCGCTTGAGAAATAAAATCGCCAGTCCGCACAATTTCGTCGAGATTGATTCCGGTTCCCAAGCCAAGTCCGTTCAGGAGATAGAGAAGATCTTCGGTTGCCAGATTTCCGGTAGCGCCTTTGGCGAAAGGACAGCCACCGAGTCCGGCGACTGAACTGTGGAAACTCGATAGTCCGACTTCCAAACTAGCCAGTACATTAGCCAGGGCTTGGCCGTAAGTATCATGGTAGTGCCCCGCCAGCCGCTCGAGCGGGAATTCCTGTGCGGACGCACGAATCACCCCTTTGACTCGGTTAGCCGTACCGACCCCAATCGTATCGGCGATATCGATGCCGTCACAGCCGAGTTCACGCAGGCGACGGACCACGTCGACGACTGAGGTGATGGACACCTCGCCCTGATAGGGGCAACCCAACGCGCAGGAGACGCTGCCACGCAGTCGGAGGCGATGCTCTTTGGCGGCCCGGGCAACGGGAGCGAACCGATCAAACGACTCGGCAATCGAACAATTGATATTCTTTTGCGAAAACGTTTCGCTGGCAGCGGTAAAGATCACCACTTCGGTCAGATTAACCGCAAGTGCGCTTTCCAAACCTTGCGTGTTCGGAACAAGCGCCGAATAGACTACGTCCGGCTTGCGCTCAATTTGGCGCATGACTTCTGTCCCGTCGGCCAGTTGAGGGACCCACTTCGGAGATACAAACGATGTCACCTCAATGTTAGTGATGCCCGCAGAGACGAGTCGATTAATCAAGTCCACTTTGATCGGAGTCGGCACCAAAGCTTTTTCGTTCTGCAACCCGTCACGCGGTCCGACTTCGACGACTATCACTTTTTGCTGCATGGGAGCGGATTCGAAGATCAGGTATGACTCGGCGAGAATCGTAATAGCTGCGTGCCCTCGGCGACCTGGTCGCCAACATTGAACAGCACCTCATCGACGACACCGTCTCCGGCCGCCGCAATGGTATGCTCCATCTTCATCGCCTCCATCGTGATTAATGGTGCTCCTTTGGCTACAGTTTGACCGTTCTTCACGAACACAGCCACAATCCTTCCAGGCATGGGTGCGGTCAGATTCCCTTCATCATACTCGGCGGTTGAGATGCCAACTATTGAATCAATCCATTGAAGGGTCACCTGTTCACCTTCCGCGACGACATCGAAGACGTCATTCTGTACATACACAGAGCCCGTGATTCTCTCGGTATTGACCAACAGAGTGAAATTGTTGTCTTGACGCTCGAGAATAGAAACGTTTGCTGAATCACCATCGACTTCAAGCGAATAGCCTTTTCGCCTATAGATGAGCTTGGCCTCAATGCCCCGATGGATCGTCTTCCAGTGCAACGTGCGAACATACTCGGCATTTAGCCGCCAGCCGCTCGTACTCATCCATGGCGAATAGGGATCAGAAGTCTCAGCTTTCATATTCTCTTCCTCGCGCTTGAGCAGAGCAGCCGTAGCCAGCGCTACCGCGGTGATTCGAACGGTAGTATCTGGAGTCAGCAACGAACCTAAGTTGCGATCAACAATCCCGGTATCGAGATTTGCCGCGGTGTAGTCCGGAGAACTTACCAGGCGCCACAGGAACGCTCGGTTGGTATGCAATCCTAACGCAATGAAATCGCCGAGTGCGTGTCGCATGCGAGCCAGCGCCTCTGTCCGATCAAATCCCCAGACAATCAATTTGGCAATCATCGGATCGTAATAGGGAGTAATAGCGTCGCCTTGCCGAACACCTGAATCAACGCGTACTGGAGCAGGGTCAGGCCCAGGACCGACTTGGAATTCTGCTGCGTTCGGCAGTTTCAAAATCCGCAGAGTACCGATGGAAGGTAAAAATTGATTGTCTGGATTTTCTGCGTAGATCCGCGCTTCCATCGCATGCCCGTGGGCGGTCAGTTGATCTTGCAGTCGTGGAAGAGGTAAGCCAGCGGCGACACGCAATTGCCACTCGACCAGGTCTTGGCCGGTTATCATTTCGGTTACGGGATGTTCGACCTGGAGGCGCGTATTCATCTCCATGAAATAAAAATGTCTGTTTTGATCGACGAGGAATTCGACGGTACCGGCACCCACATAACCTACAGCCCGCGCCGCGGAGAGGGCGGTTTCTCCGATTGAGTGGCGTAATTCCTCCTTCAGGCCCGGTGCGGGTGCTTCTTCAATGATTTTTTGGTGGCGGCGCTGGACCGAACAATCGCGTTCGAAGAGGTGAACGTAGTTGCCGTGCGCATCGGCGAACACCTGGACTTCGATATGACGGGGGTCGGGAAGATATTTTTCGACGAGGACAGAAGCATCACCGAAACTGTTTTTCGCTTCACGTTGGCAGGATACCAAAGCCTCAGCAAATTCCTCCGGTTTCTCCACCACGCGCATGCCTTTTCCGCCGCCACCGGCGCTGGCTTTGAGCAGCACCGGGTAGCCGATGGTTTTAGCTTCCTTCTGTAACTCGTCGGGCCTTTGATTCTTGCCGTGATAACCCGGGACAACCGGGACGCCGGCTCCGGCGACCAGTTCCTTGGCAGCGCTTTTGTTGCCCATGGCACGAATTGCGGCGGGCGGGGGCCCGATGAACGCAAGTCCTGCTTCCGCGCAGGCTACGGCAAATGCTTCGTTTTCCGCCAGGAAGCCGTAGCCAGGATGAATAGCTTGGGCGCCCGTTGCCTTCGCTGCCCGAATGAGAGGCTCGATGCAGAGATAGCTTTCATTGGCCGGAGCTCTGCCAATGTGAACAGATTCATTGGCTACGGCCACATGCTTCGAGTTTCTATCAGCATCAGAATAGACAGCGACCGTTCGAATGCCGAGTCTCGAAGCCGTGGCTGCTATGCGGCAACTGATTTCGCCGCGGTTAGCAATCAAGATTTTTTCGAACATCATCTTTTTCTAACTCGGACGAGACGGCCCTTCGCTCTTCGAGCCCGGCGCGTTCGGCCGCCAACCCGGCTGCCGCTTTTCCAAAAAGGCGCGCACACCCTCACGCGCTTCGTCTGAAGCGCGGACCTGCGCGATGCGTTCTGCCGTATCGGTCAGAATTTCGTCAGACAGCAGTCGACCGTCGATGTCGAGAATCAATCGTTTGCTCTGGATAACGGCATTTGGACCATTTAGCGCAATGGCTGTCGTGATCGATTGAACGGTTGCATCCAACAGATCTGGGGTTACCACTTCGTGCACGAGCCCTATGCGATGCGCTTCGGCGGCACTGAATCGCTCGGCTGTGACAAAATAGCGGCGGGCGGATCTGGCTCCAATGGCGCGAATCACATATGGGCTGATCGTCGCTGGTATCAGGCCGAGTTTCACCTCGGAAAGGCTGAAACTTGCGCTATTCACTGCAACGACAATATCGGCCGCGGAAATCAATCCAACGCCGCCGCCGAAAGCATCACCCTGTACCTTTGCGACAACCGGCTTGGGGCAACTGTAAATAGTGCGCAACATAGCAGCGAGTCGATAAGCGTCGTCGAAATTGGCTTGGTGAGACAGCTCAGCCATACGCTTCATCCAAGCGAGATCAGCGCCGGCGCTAAAGCACTTTCCTCGAGCTGCGAGCACGATTACCCGCAGCTCGCTGCGGGTTCCAAGTGTCTGGACGCACTCCCCAAGCTCCTGGATCGCAACTTCATTAAACGCGTTGAAGACATCCGGGCGATTCAGTGTAACTGTCGCTACCGGACCGGTGCTTGTCAGCTCAAGCGTTTGGTAATTCATACGCAATACTTAGGATTTAGTAGCTAGTAACAAGGAGTCAGGAGTTAGTAGCTAGGGTGCCGTTTGACTTGGATCCCGTTCGAAAAGCACATCTCCTAGATACTAAATACTAGCTCCTAAATATTAAATCCTCGTTACATCCGGAACACCCCGAAGCGCGTTTCCGGAATCGGGGCATTCAGCGACGCTGAGATACCGAGCCCAAGAACGAGCCGCGTATCTAACGGATCGATCACCCCGTCATCCCACAGGCGCGCACTTGCATAGTAAGGATGCCCCTGTTTTTCGTACTGTTCACGGATCGGCTTCTTAAATGTTTCTTCTTCTGCCGCGCTCCACTGGCCGCCTTTTGCCTCGATGGAATCGCGTCTGACCGTAGCTAATACCGACGCTGCCTGTTCTCCTCCCATGACCGAGATGCGCGCATTCGGCCACATCCAGAGCAGCCGCGGAGAATAGGCGCGTCCGCACATGCCATAATTTCCGGCGCCAAATGATCCGCCGATGATCACCGTAAATTTTGGGACCTGCGCGGTGGCGACAGCAGTGACCATCTTGGCGCCGTGTCGGGCGATCCCTTCGGCTTCATATTTACGACCAACCATGAACCCGGCGATGTTCTGCAAAAAGATCAACGGGATTCGGCGTTGGCAGCAGAGCTCGATGAAGTGAGTCCCTTTCTGGGCGGATTCGGAAAAAAGGATACCATTGTTGGCGATGATGCCGACTGGATAACCCCAGAGATGCGTAAACCCACAAACCAGCGTTGAGCCGTACCGAGCCTTAAATTCGTCGAACTCGGAACCATCGACTATGCGCGCAATCACTTCCCGCACATCATAGGGCTTGCGGTGATCGGTTGGAATGACTCCGTATAATTCCTGTGGATCGGAGCGCGGTTCAATTGGTTCCCGGACATGGAGCTGTACCGGTTTCGTGCGATTCAGGTTAGCGACGATCGTGCGAGCTAAGACCAGCGCATGTGAATCGTCTTGTGCTAAATGATCGGCAACGCCGGATAATCGGGTGTGGACGTCGCCGCCGCCCAGATCTTCGGCGCTGACGACTTCACCGATCGCGGCTTTGACCAAGGGAGGACCTGCCAAGAAGATTGTCCCTTGGTTCTTCACGATGACCGACTCATCGCTCATCGCGGGTACGTAAGCACCGCCTGCTGTGCATGAACCCATCACGACAGCAATTTGGGCAATTCCCTGCGCCGAAAGATTGGCCTGATTATAGAAGATCCGGCCGAAGTGGTCGCGATCGGGAAACACTTCATCCTGGTTCGGTAAATTCGCACCACCCGAATCGACCAGGTAAATACAAGGCAACCGGTTCTGCTCGGCGATTTCTTGGGCCCGGAGATGCTTCTTTACCGATATCGGGTAATAGGTGCCGCCTTTCACGGTCGCGTCGTTGCAAACAATCACGCATTCCTGGCCGGAAACACGACCAATGCCGGTGATGAGTCCGGCACCTGGCGCGGCGTTGTCGTACATGCCGTAAGCCGCCAGCTGAGACAGCTCGAGAAACGGAGTGCCTGGATCGATTAAACGATTAACCCGGTCGCGAGGCAGAAGCTTGCCGCGTGAAAGATGTTTTCGGCGTGCTTCCTCACCACCGCCACTGGCCAGTTCGAGAATTTTCTTCCGGAGATCGCAGACCATCGCCTCCATGGCCTCTGCGCTACGACGGAACTCGGTCGACTTCGGATCGAGTTTGGACGCAAGGATCGGCATGAAGATGGACTTGTTGCTCCGGTAGGCTGATTTTTCTGGGGTGAAATGAGCTCCGGCTCTCAGAATGCTTCATCTCGAACAAAATTTCACGCCCGAAACTCCGCAACGCTCATCCTCGACCGGGAGGGCGCATGTCCTCGTGCGCCGAAAAGAACGGATCGCGGGGACGCGATCCCTCCCCGGTTTGGGCGTTGAATCATCCTCGACCGGGAGGGCGCACGTCCTCGTGCGCCGAAGAACGGATCGCGGGGACGCGATCCCTCCCCGGTTTGGGCGTTGAATCATCCTCGACCGGGAGGGCGCACGTCCTCGTGCGCCGAAAAGAACGGATCGCGGGGACGCGATCCCTCCCCGGTTTGGGCGTTGAATCGTTGCCGAGGTGCAGGTTCAGAACATAGGCAACACCTTAGGTTCAATACATAGGTAACACTTTTTGGGCAGAGAACGGTAAAAGAAGCGTTCATACCCCGGAAGAAGAATGAACCTATGGAGCAGAAGTGTTACCGATGTTCTGAACCTGGTCCCCGATGGGCATCCACCAATCACTTCTCACCTCTCACCGATCACAATCGCAGCCTGAGCTAGGAGGCCGACTATGACTGACCCGCGCGAGGTAGCGACTCTTCGACGATTACATGGGGCGATAGGTTCGGTTCCGCTAGTATCTTTGTGCAGGAAGGTTGGTATCTCAGTTCCTGAAATGGGAAAGGTACTCGAATCCCTAAAGCAATCTGGTTTTGCCTTTGAGCAGACCGACGAAGGAATCCGGTTTTTGAGCGAACCTGACTGGTTGGTCCCGCAGTCCATCATGGCGCGTCTGGAAACAAAGATCGTCGGTCGGGAGGTCTTCGTATTTCGCGAAACTTCGTCGACCAACGACCTGGCGCGACAGGCGGGCAAGGGGGGTGCGGCCGAGGGGGTCGTCTTTTTTGCGGAACACCAGACAGCCGGCCGGGGAACGCATGGCCGAAAATGGATTTCTAGCTCTAATCAAGGCCTCTGGTTCTCCATTTTATTGCGCTCGCAATTGCCCGTCGATCAATGTCCAGTTCTTGTTCAAATGGCGGCGGTGACGGCTGCAGAAACTGTCGAGCGCTGGATCGGAAGACCTGTCTCCATTAAGGCGCCAAATGATTTGTACGTGGGTGGAGGGAAACTTGGCGGATTTCTATTAGAAACCTCGAACGGATGGGATTTCCAAGTGTTAGGTATCGGGATCAACGTGCGGTCTGCTCCACCAGTAGAAGGATATGCGACCGTCGCATTGGACCAATTTGCGAAATCTCCCATTCCTCTGACAGAGCTGGCGGCTGAGCTACTCACCTGTTTCGAGGATTGGTATTTAAGAACGCCAGCGGAGGCAGTTGCTCGCGCATTTGCCGTGCGACTGAGTTGAGTAGCCTGATGCTTCCAGCCTCAGGAAGAGTGATCTGTGATTAGTGAGAGGAATGGAGAACAGGGCGGTAAGAAATCTCTGCCGAGGATTTGCCGATAGGCATCCACCAATCACTTTTCACAAATCACCTCTCACAATCGGGCAGGCCGATTCCTGAGCCAGAGGATCAGGCTACCTGCTACGACCCGGAGGGCGCTTGCTTGGCCTGTGGCGGCTCTTCCTGGCCCGAAATTTCAGTAGTGCCGCTCGGGACGAACTGATGAAATGTCACCACTTTTCCGGCGCTGGCGCTCGACGGTAGGTGAGCAAGAAGTTCAGTCACACACGCGTGGTATGGCACGTTAACGGCCGGGGCAAATTCCTGAAACCGTTTGAAGGCGTCTTCCAGACCATTCGCTCGCCAGTCTTTCTGGCCGTTTCCCAAAAGGCGGGCGCCCGTATGCCATCGAACTACGACTGCAATTTCCGCCTCTGTCTCGTAACTCAGTTCGATCGAACAAGATGAGCGCTGGAGATAAAATCCGCCAATTTGCTCAGTCGCTTTCAGCTCTCTAGTGATGGAACAACAAATTTGATTCACAGGAACACCCTTGACATCGCTACATTTTTTGAGGCTACAAGTCCAACGAATTACCGACCCATCGCCATTTTCAACATCAGCGTCATGCTGCGATTGTCCACATCAAGTATCGCTATTGCGAAAGTATCTGGTCGCCAAAGCGACCAAGATGAGAAAATCAGCTGTGCCAGAAGCGCGAAGTAGCTGTGGTTTCTCCGCTCGACCGATTGAATCTGAGAATGAGCATTATATTTCTGCGAAACCGCCATGCGCTTGACGACCGCTGCCGACGCCGGGCAATCTGATGCAGTGAACGGACACACGCGTATGCAGGTGCGGATCGCTCGAACGGTGCTGATGGCGTTCGGCCTATTCTGCGCAATCGGTGCACTGGGTGAAACGCCTTGTTTTCGATCAGAAGGGCTCAAGTACGTGGAGACGGTGCATCTAGATGTCACCGGGGCCCGAGCGAGCGGAGACTACTTAGTAGATGAATACGGCGAAAACGGTAAACAGTATCGATTTTCGGGAAGCGTGATTCCCACTCCAAAAGGGAAAAGCGGTGTCTATCTTGCGATTGACTTCAACAAAGAGGATTTAGAGGAGGGGCAGCAGGCTCCGTATCAGCTGCCGCCTGGAACAGAGAAAATAGTCTGGGTGCTGAGGATCGTGAATCATCACGCTCATTTGTTCATCTCAAAGAACGAGAGATTCTATGACACGGTTCCTGCCCACTATGCGGTGGCGGAAGATGAGTACGAGCCGTGCAAGTAGACCTGCTCAACGGCTTCGGACATTGGAGCGCTCACGACCGACGAAGTAGAGAAGTGCGCAGATCAGCACGAATGGAATGAGCGCGAGCAGATCGCTCCACGGTCCGTGAAACAATGGATTGTGGGCCTCCGACCAGTCATTCAGTGCGGCGTCAGTACGATCGAATGCACCGGCCAGAAATGCGATGACGATGCCAGCAATCGCGCCACCGGCGATGTAGCCAGAGGAAAGCAGCACGCCCGGACTTTTGTCACTTTCGGCAGCAAGCTGTTCGTCGGTGAGGTTTCGGAGCCGGCGCCGTCGGGACGCGTCGACCAGCCATCGGATCAGTCCGCCTACGAATATCGGACTGGAGGTAGAGAGCGGCAGGTAGACGCCGACCGCAAAAGCCAGCGACGGGATACCGCACATTTCCAGAGTAAGGGAAGTCATGACTCCAAGAAGTACCAATGCCCAGGGAAGCTTCCGATCGAGGACACCTTTGATGATGTAGCTAACCAGGGTGGCCTTAGGGGCGTCGAATTTGCGTACCTTCGAACCGTCCGGACGTTCGGTGACTGTTCCGTTGATGCCCGGATCAACAAACCAAACCGCGTGACCGGACTGATCTACGAGATATTTGCCCGGTGGTCCTCCAGTAATATCGGTCTTGTGCCAGGAGAAGTAGGAGTTGGCGTCGTCACGTGATTGGGGGCCAAAAATCTTTTCGGTGTGGGTGAGGCGAGAGACGTCAGTCACCAGGCCGGGAGCAACCTTGGCGGCCGGAACGTACACCGTTGCCGCATTGTTTAGTTGGAGCAGGATCGGCCCCATGATGAGAGCTGACGCGAACGCGCCGAAGAGGATCGCGATTTGTTGAAACTTCGGCGTGCTCCCGAGCAGAAAACCCGTTTTGAGGTCCTGCGATGTCGTACCACCGTTGGACGCAGCGATACAAACAATCGCGCCGACCGAAAGCGCAGTGACGTAATAGGCGCCCCCTGTCCAGCCTACGAGCAAGAATATCAGACAGGTGAACAACAATGTCGCTATTGTCATTCCGGAGATTGGATTGGAAGAAGAACCAATCTCACCCGTGAGTCGGGACGAAACCGTCACGAATAAGAACCCAAAGATTATTATGAGAATGGCGCCGAGCAAATTCATGTTCAGCGCCGGCGTGGCAATGATACCGATGATTAAGACGATAATTCCGATCGCGACGAACTTGAGCGAAAGGTCACGATCGGTTCGAGGAACGTCCGTTTCTTTGGTATTCCCGGCGGCGGCGGTGAGACGGAAATCAGCCAACCCCCCGCGCAGGCCATGCCAGATTGTTGGCAATGATCGCAAAAGGCTGATGATGCCGGCGGCAGCGACTGCTCCCGCACCAATATAGAGAACATAAGCGCCCCGAATCTGGTTGGGCGACATCTCTGAGATGGGAATCGTACCCGGTGGAACGATGCCGTTGACGTTCTCGCCGAAAAATTTGATCAATGGAATAATCAAAAGATAGGCAAGTACCCCGCCGGCGCACATGAGTGAGGCGATCCGAGGGCCGATGATATAGCCAACGCCGAGCAGTTCCGGCGAAATTTCGATAGAGATCGAACCTGCCTTAAACGGTGCTCCAAAAATCTTTTCCGGTACATCTTTCCAGCCTTTGAGCGCCACCATCAAGATCTTGTAGACCAATCCGAGACCGAAGCCGCCAAAGATCACTTTAGCACCGGTTGAATTGCCGTGGCCGCCCAAAGAGACGGCGCGCATTTCTTCCTTCGCGGCAGGGGATGCGGCCTCGCAGCACTCGGGGGACGCGCCCGCCTTAAGCACCGCGGCGCAGGCCGTTCCCTCGGGATACTTCAAAATGTTGTGCTCTTTGACGATGAGCGCTCTCCGCAGCGGAATCATCATCAGGATGCCAAGCAATCCGCCGAGCACACCGACCATCATGACTCGGGTGATTTCGAGATCGAAACCGAGGATGAGAATGGCCGGCATGGTAACTCCGACGCCGAAGGCAATCGATTCACCGGCGGATCCTGCGGTCTGAGTAATGTTGTTTTCGAGAACGGTCGAATCGCGCAGACCAAGCTTGGAAAGTCCTCTGAAGAGAGCAAGAGAGATAACGGCGACCGGTATCGAGGCACTAACGGTCAAACCGACTTTAAGCGTCAGGTAGAGCGAGGATGCTCCGAAGACCATTCCAAGGAACGTGCCGGTGAGGAGCGCGCGCCAGGTGAACTCGCGCATTCGAGTTTCTGGCGCGATGAACGATTCAGTATTCGCGGATTTTTGAGAAAGTGGAGCCAGGGACGGCATTCAGAAAATGTTGGCAAGATCTCTCTCCTGCGGCGAGCGAGGAATCAAGCCTTTCTTGCTTTGAAGTTTACGAAACAAATTGGACCGGACACATTCGACGCTTTCCATCTCTCGTTCGCGTTTTGAAAGAGCGTTTGTATTTGATTGCGGCTTGCCGGGTGGGAATCTATCTTGGCGTTTCATTCGTTGAGTAATTTCAAAGTGTCTATCTGGCCTTATGAAACTCCTTGCTGTTCATCCGAGCTGTTTAATGTACTCAAAGATCTACCTTCGCCTGGAACCGCTCGGGCTTGAGCTGGTGGCAGCCGCCGCTCGGAAAGAAGGTCACGACGTCCAGATTATTGATCTGCAATCGGAAACCCAGCGGGATTATTTCCGCATCATTGATCGATGGCAGCCGGACGCGGTCGCTTATTCCTGCAATTACTTGGCAAATGTCCCTGAAATCATCGATTTAGCGAAAGAGACTCGGAGACGACTTCCAGACAGCTTGATAATGGTTGGTGGGCACAGTGCTTCTTTTACCGCAAAGGAAATACTCGAGCATGCCGATGGGGCATTGGATTGCGTTCTAAAAGGAGAAGGAGAACCGGTGATCAGGGACGTCTTGTTAGCTGCTGAAAGCGATCGCAAATCGCTCCACAAGGTGCCAGGGGTAATGAGCCTCGAAGGGGAGGGACCGCGTCCGCGATTCGTAACGAGCCTCGACGATCTGCTACCGGCTCGAGATCTGTTGCGCCACCGCCGCCGATATTTTATCGGAGTTCTCGATCCCTGTGCTTCGATTGAATTTAGCCGGGGTTGCCCGTGGGATTGTGTCTTTTGTAGCGCTTGGACGTTCTACGGCCGGAGCTACCGTACCAAATCACCGGATTGTGTGATTGAAGAGCTGGCTACTATCCGCGAGCCGGGCGTTTTTCTCTTAGACGACGTGGCATTTATCCAGGCGGAACACGGGATGCAAATCGGTGAATTGATTGCGCGTAAAGGAATTCGCAAAAAGTATTACCTGGAGACGCGTGGAGACATTTTGTTGCGCAATAAGGAGGTTTTCCGGTTTTGGCGCGATATTGGGCTGGAGTACATGTTTCTGGGGATCGAGGCGATCGATGAAGAGGGCCTCAAACAATTCAGGAAGCGCGTTTCGCTCTCGAAGAATTTCGAGTCCCTGGAGTTTGCCCGATCGCTTGGCGTAACGGTCGCAATTAACATCATCGCGGACCCGTCTTGGGATCGCGAACGATTTCGGGTTATTCGCGAATGGTGCATGGAGATTCCTGAGATCGTTAATATCAGCGTCAACACGCCTTATCCCGGAACCGAAAGTTGGCGAACTGAGTCACGCAATTTAAGTACCCGGGATTATCGGCTGTTTGACATTCAACACGCTGTTTTGCCAACCAAGCTCACCTTGGCCGAGTTTTACCACGAGTTGGTCGAAACCCAGCGGGTCTTGAGCATGAAACATCTCGGGTTCGCCGCGCTTCGCGAAACCGCTGGACTAGCCGCCGGTCGCCTGATTCGTGGTCAGACGAATTTCGTGCAAATGCTCTGGAAGTTTAATAGCGTTTATGATCCAAAGCTTCAAATCGCCGACCACGGTCAGCCGGTGAAATATGAAATTTCTTTGCCGCCGGCGCGATCAGAACATCTCGACCGGCAATCGATGTATATCCACTCCGCTCGGGGACGAAGCGGTCGCGAGATTGATCATGCGACCGAGGAATTCGTGGAGACCACTCGGATGGGAGCTGCCGAGAAATAAAATCACCACACGGTTTGTCCAGGGTCGCTAACGAGCGAATGCGGTGAATTTATTTTCTAGAAGAAGCTCAGACGATTGAGGCCGTTTTGGAGTTCCACGTCTACCGGTGCTGATTCGGTATCACTCAGAAGGAAGACCAGTCGCATCAGGCTCGCGTCCGCTGGGACCTTTAGTGGATGTGGGATTTCGTTGTCGACAATCCACTCGCTGCGATCAGACAGGTGATAAAGGACGAAAACGTGGCTCCCCTCGGCTTCGCTGCCGCGGATATGCCATCGATAAAAAATCAATCGTCCGTGGATCCCGTGAGCTGCGAGCCTGGAGGAAAGGGCCAACGCATAGTTCATACATTCACCGTCCTTTCCCTTGCCGTGGAGACTGGGATCACTGGCCAGCTGATAATGCAGAGGTTCGCTAGGGGAAGAGGCACTAACTGGAAGATAGGGAGCCAGGAAAACCAGCAGCGCAACGGGAACTCGCCGGTTCTTCCTTCGGCTGTCAGATCGCGTCAACTGAAGCGGACGATCGCAACCCCGGAACCGAGCTTTCTGATAAAGATCGGACAAACTTCGCTGCAGTGTTTTGAGCACAGCTTCGAGAACCACCGTTCCTCGTTTTCGAAAACTGCACCCTAAGCTGATTACATACCCCATATAGGGGACTTTTGAGAGAGCAGGTAACGTGCCACATATGATGAGTGGAAGCCTGTTGGCAGAAAAACCTGGAAAAATTCGGCGATCCGACGGTGATGCCGGCCTATTAGCGGCCGACCCGCTGCCTAAAAGACAAGCCGGCCCGTGACTGAAACTAAGAAGCCGATCGCAGATAAGAAACCCGCCATTAAGGCCAGATCGAGCAGCGTTTCAACGAAAAGCTTCGTCGGATCAGGTCTTTTCCGACCTATTATAGAGATCTTCTGGCGATTCATTGATGGCGCTGCTTGTTCCGGTTTCCACGGAAGCTCTGTCACTTCTTAAGCACCGATCATGCCAGCGCATTTTTTGACGAGACTCGGTGTTTTTCCCCTGGGACAGCGGCACTATTATTCTAGAGATACGCTCCCGAATGCGGGAATTGCGATCTCGCCACCGGAATAAACGGAAATTAGCTAGCTTTGCCGAATAACCGGTAGGGATGCTCCTGCGCGTCTGGTTCGCGGCCCACGAAGAAGTGCGCCCTCCCGCCTAGAATTGCGCCGCACCCAAAGCGGAAGGGATCGCGTCCTCGCGATCCGTTTTGGCTTCTCGTTGCAAAGACGGTCCTTGAATAGAAGGCAGCAGCGCAACCAAAATCGTCCTCGATTCCCAGGGCGGTCCAACGGGTAGACGCGGGGAGGGATTGCGTCCTCGCAATCCGCTGCCTAACCCATGATGCTGACATTTCCGCTCCATCGTCTGGTTTCGTCGCTGGGTGAAGCAACAACGGCGCGCGAGGACGCGCGCCCTCCCCATCAGGGATAATTCGGCGCCATCGCTAGACGAGCACGAGCTCCGGTTTTGCCCTTCCTCGCCCCATCGAGGAAGAGCACGAGGACGACGACGAGGACGATTTGGTCCAACGAGGAAACGCGGGGAGGGATTGCGTCCTCGCAATCCGCTGCGTAACCCATGATGCCTGACATTTCCGCTCCATCGTCCGGTTTCGGCGCTGGGTGAAGCAACAACGGCGCGCGGGTACGCGCGCCCTCCCCATCGACGCCCCAATCGAGAACGAGGACGAGCACGAAAGTCCTCGCGAAAACGAGCGAATTGTCAGGGAAGCAGTACACGCTCTTCCCAGACTGCATCGAGAAAAGAAGGTTCTGCTTCAGAGAACAGCCACTTTCATCGGCTCGTGATCTGAAAGTCTTCGATCGTTTCTTTAATCACGGAAACGGCGGTTCGAAAGGTTTTGGGATTCTCGCTTTCGCTTTCCAAGAAATTCACGAGTGCCGCAAGATCCAGGAGCTTGGCGATTTCTCTCCAATTGTCTACCAGGGTCACCGAATCCGAAACGTAGCCTTCGACAAATGCTCTATTGAAGCCACGCGGTGATTCGTTCTCGAACCTCAGAAAATTTCCCAAGTCGACGAGGGGAGAACCGGAAGCAGAAAATTCCCAATCTAAGATCCCTGCGACATCCCACTTCGCACCGACTCGTCTCATCATGATATTCTTTGGGTTGTAGTCACAGTGAATGAGCCGGGTCGTGTTCGTTACATTTTGGTAGGTCGCCCGCTTGCTTTGAACGAGGGTCAGCGTGTATTCTTGGAGCGCCTTGCTAAACTCGCCTTGTGGCTTGGCTGAAATTCTTAAGACTAGAGAACTGTCGTCTTCAAGATGGAGGCGATAGTTAGAGTTTATAAATCCACCCGCGAGCAACGAAATCGTTTTAATTTTTGACGCTACAAGATAGGGATCCACCAACTCGCGGATCTCATTGATACTCAATGACACAGTAGGCTCCCGCCGGTCGAACTTCTCGTTGTAATCGATCATGTGGTCCCAAGTATGAAGATGAAGCGGGCCGGTGACCCGCAACCAAAATCGTCCTCGTCGTGGTGCTCGTCCTCGAGGTATTGCATTGACGCATTCACCAGAGTTCAGTCCCACTCAGAAGTTCCAATTTTCCGGTTTCCTTATCTAATTCCTTATCATCGGCGCTTAAAATCGAGGACGAGCACGAGCACGACGACGAGGACGATTTTGGTTGCGGGAGGGCTAGCGGATATTTAAGCGGTAATCATTTCGCGGATCGTAGCCCGACGAGCAACCCTTTGACCGGCGCAGGCATAGTGAGAAGGGAGTTCCTCGATGCGGTCAGTCTCAGATCCACCGTCGCTGCTGCGGCGCACAGTGAAACGGAGGATGACCACGTTCGTCCGCACGCGAAAGAACGAGAAAGATGCGCTTTCTTGGCCAAGTATTGCTTCCAATCGAAGGATGAACCGCTCGCTGAGAGGTGCGTTTGGTTTCAGGGTTAAACCAACTTGGAAATCGGTTCCAACACCTTCGGAAATCTCGATCCGATCCACGAGTTGCTCGGTCCGGAAGACTTCTAAACGATGCTCAAGTTCGGATCTAGTCATACAAGATAATAGAGTGTTATGATATGACACGACAGAAGTCAACACTTGTGTTGGGACCGGCGCGTTCAGAAATGCCGCAGTGTTTAGTCAAGCCTGTGGCGAGAAGGGGTGTGTAGTCGGGCCAACGTCGCTATACTTGGCGCGCCTGGCAGTGCGATTGAAGAACACCACATGGCTGGCCGCGACGTAGGCTTTGCGCAGTCGGGCCACTGTTGGGGAAGCCAACAATCGGTCACGCTCAAATTATGAGCTTCGCCAATCAGCCTACAATTGCGGCACTTGAGACAAGAAATGGCCAATTTCCAAGACCCTGGTGTAAATCACACCGGGGCAGTGAATTTGCCTTTATATCTCCGCAGATACCAGGACACCTCGATCCGATGATTATGCTGACTCGAGGGCTTCGCGCTCCCGACTTAACGTTTCTCCCAGGCCGAAAAGACCGAGCATCGTTACCGAACTGAGGAGCTGAAGAACAGGCATTTAGCCATACACCAGGGGCAAAGCATGCAGCAAACAACTACAGAACTAGCCGAATCCCTCCACCAATTCGTAACTATCTGGAAAATGATCGGAAGACCCTTTCCACGGGTTGATCAGACGGATAAACCGGGACTGGCGATAACCTGGCCGGATACGCACTTTCCTTTCTACAACGCGCTTTTTCTGACCGAACGGCTGACGGATGCACATGTACTACAAAACAGAGTGCAAGAAGCAGCTGCATACATGCGTGCCCGTCCGAATGGGGGACTATTCGTCATGTGTCTGGATAATGTGGCTGGGGCTGCCAAGGAAGCCTTATCCACGATCGTGGCCCAGGCAAAGTTTGTGCAGGCTATACCAATGACCGGCATGGCAGGCGATATCCTCCCGATGGAAGCACCGGGACACCCGGCGCTTCGATTTGAACGAATCCTGGATGACTCAACGATACAGGATTTCGCACAAATCAATTGTGTTTCGTACGATGTGCCGGTCGAGACGAGCACCTCCCTGGTGAAAGAGCACACGCTTTGGCACGAGCACGCCTATGGATTTGTGGCGTACGAACGTAACAAGCCAGTGTCAACCGCAACAGCAATCATCAACGAAGGCTGCCTCTTTCTCTTCCTGGTGGCAACGATGCCCGAGGCACGGCGCAAAGGGTATGGGGAAGCGGTGGTGCGACATGCCCTACAGAGAGCCCACGAAGCGACTGGCATCAGCAGAACCGTGCTACACGCTACAGAGGCCGGATATCCGCTCTACCTGCGTCTTGGATACCACCCGACTGTGAAGTTCATGGGTTGTATGCTGGGGTCCTGAGCCCGAAACGAGCAAGCCGATTTCTCTCGTATCGTATTCGTTCGTTGCGCTCATGTTTAAACTCCGATGAGCCGCGATGAAACGTCGCGACGTGGTGTCCTTCGTTCCTTAGCGCGGAAGCAATATGCCAACCGATGAAGCGAGTCCCTCCTAAAATCAGTACGCGCATGAAAAGAATCTTGTTCAGCTGTGCCCTAGCACAATATTGTCGGCGACGATGAATCGAAAAGTTTGGTTCTGGCTCCTTGCCCTCATGGCTGCGGTACTCATCTTGAACTCTTGCGCTAGCGAGGAGGGCGTGGGCCCGGCCGATGGTGAACTGGACAGGAGTCACGGCGGCCTCTAAAAGGTACGGTCCGCCATAGCCCGTCCTCTCAAAGCCAATACCCTGACAAGTTTGGCGACGGCGGACTTGTCCCGCCATAGCCGGTCCCCTCAAAGCCAATCTGCTAACAAGTCTGGCGGCGGCGGACTTGTCCCGCCATAGCCGGTCCCCTCAAAGCCAATCTGCTAACAAGTCTGGCGGCGGCGGACCTGTCCGCCATAGCCCTGCCCTCCAAGCCGATCTGCTAACAAGTTTTGGCGTCGGCGGAAGGCTTTAGCGAATGACGTAGCCTTTGCGAAGGCGGACTTGTCCGCCATAGCCGGTCCCCTCAAAGCCAATCTGCTAACAAGTCTGGCGGCGGCGGAAGACGTTTGTCGTTTTACTCAAAGATCATGTTAGCAATGTTCCTGCCTCAATTGCGTCTTCGGCAGCGATCGTAGTGAAGTAGGCTTTAAGGCCACCGGCATTAACTGACCTTGACTAGCGGCCGTCGCACCAAGCCAGAAACTCAGTTCAGCGCTTTTGGGGCGAACCCGATCGGATCTTGCGATCGAATGTCCAGGCCACCAAAACGATGCCGTTGTTAGCAAAAGTGGTTGCTCCCGTGAATTTTGCTCGCTCCTAGCCGAACCAGAGCGCATCCTAAATCCTGGTGGCTATGTAAAACATGGTCGTTGAGCGCTTTGGCTGCTCTTAACGCACACGGCCATTCCAGGCCACCGGAAATTTGTTACGATCACGCGACCATGAAACCCGCCCCCCCGCTTCGGTCAAACTCACGGTTTACTACTTCGTGGTTAGCTATTCTCTGTCTGATTTTTCTACTTGTCGGGACCCAGACATCGTCTTCCCAAGTGCAAACCGAGGTGTGGAATAACGGCGGAAAAGGAAATTGGTTCACTCCAACCAACTGGACTCCGTTCGGTGTTCCGGGGCCCGCTCAAACCGCTGTCGTCAACACGGGCATAGCCCAAATTTTTGGAGGCAATGCCACGGTTAATAATCTATCCATTGGCGTGCCCTTCGGCGCACTGCCGGCGGGCGGCGGAACAGTAGAGGTCGGCGGCGGGCATAGCCTGGTGGTCAACAATCTTTTGACGATCGGCCCCAACGGAACGCTACAAATTGATGACGGCGCTGCTTTTCGAGTTTTCGGGGCGATTCAAAACAACGGGAACATCATTATGAGCTCCGGAAGCTTTTTTGGAGTCTTCGGGGGCACCGGCAGTATCACGAAAATCGGACCTGGCACGCTGCAAGAGAACGCCAGCCTAGATCCGGCCGCTCATGTCTTTGTTAATGGCGGTACGCTGATTGATGCCTCCGCCTCTCCCGGGATCATTGTCGTTACGGGGCCAACGAGCGTCCTCCGGGTAAACAGCGGCATTACGCTTGGAATAACTCCTATCGTTACTAACGGGGGAACAGTGGATAACTTTGGGCTGATCACGGTTGGTATCAATTACGGTCCGAGTGGCGGAAGCCTTATTAACGAGAGCGGTGGGCAGATCTTTGGTAACATCAACCTAGGGAACGGTGCTAACACAGCTCAAATTTTCACTGGCAGCACCATTAATGGCGGTCTCAACCTCGGTCCGAGCACCGGTAGTACCCTTATTCTGGACGGAGCCGGAACGCAGAACCTTAGCCAAGCCATTACGGGGACGATTACCAATTCTGGGTCGCTGACGAAGCAAGGCTCCGGGACCTGGATTGTCGATGAAGCGCTGAACGCACCTGTGTCCACCAAAGTGTTGGCAGGCATATTGCAGGTTAATCAAACGCTGACTTCTCCAGTTGTGACCGTTGAGGCTGGCGGGACACTTACCGGTCCGGGAACAATCGTTGGAACCCTCTTCAACTCGGGATTCCTTCAGCCGGGAGACGCGCCAGGGACCCTCACAATCTCTGGTAATTACACCCAGAGTTCGGCCGGTACTCTCAATATCCGGCTCGCCTCTACTTCCAGTTTCGATCGATTAATTATTGGCGGGCACGCAACCCTAGATGGCACCTTGCGGCTGACGCTGCTGAACGGATTCAAGCCAACTAGCGGTCAATTTAACATCTTGACCGCCGGCCTAGGGACAAGCGGAACGTTTCGAACGGTTATTAGCCCGCTCGGTGACCCTTTTCAGGTAGCCTATGGCAAAAATGGCATCGTTACTATCACGCCCGCTAGCGCCGCCGTGCCTACCCCGAGGCCGACGCCTGCCGTGCCTCACGTAGCAGCCGTCACTGCTGCTAATAAGAACCAAGTCCAGCTCGGGGACGGGACACCTATCAGCACGACGGCAATGCTGACTGATGCTTCATTTTACGGGTTCGGAACTCCGGCCGATCGCGCGCTGGAATCCGGCAAGAACGGGATCGCCATCTCATTCGACGCGGCTGAGTTCGATATCAAAGGGCAAAAGGGCGAGGTTTACACGTTGCCGATCAGTGGAGGGTACAAGCTCACGGACTGCGTGCGGCTCGATTATGTGATTCCTTTGCAATACGTGAAATTGCCGCATGACCATCTGTTTCAGGAGGGCTTGGTTCTCAATCTTCCCATAAACGTTATCCGCCGCTCGGATGTCCAACCCTGGACCTGGGATGTTACTCCCACCGTGGCAATGGCCGAGGCCGGTACCAAGGAATTTATCGGAGGCGCTGCCCTGACCAACGTGATCAGCTACCGGTGGGGTGTTGTCACTCTCACCTACGGTAACTATATGAGCTTCTACGAAGGTAAAAGATGGACGACGGACGACATTAATTTTCCCAAACGCGTGAGCCAGCAGATCATGAAAAATGGGCTGAAAGTCACTGTCCCATTTGGCAAGGATTGGGTGTTCGATGCTTATGGCATTTACACGCAGTACTTCCAATCCGCAGCTATTAGCTCGTACTACACGATTGGAGGTGAACTGGGCCGTCGCTTCTCCTGGAATTTCGAAGGCCAGCGAATCGACCTGGGCTTCTTCAGCCTGGGCTTTTACGCGGAGTTAGGGAATCGGTATAGCTCTGGTCATATCCAACTCGGTACTGCCTGGAATTTCTGAGCTGGAACAACGTCGGCAGCGGCGACGCGTCCGACGAAGCCCGTGGTGATAATTCGAATTGGCGGTGAAGGGATTCGCGAAGTCGGAAGTGTCCGACGAAGCCTGTAGTGACAAACCGAATTACCGGTGAAGAGACTCGCGAAGTCGGAAGCCGCGATTCAGGATAGCCGAGCCTGCGAGGGTAGGGAACAGGCATATAGGTCGCCACGTTTTCAGCCGCGAAGCCGCGATTCAGGATAGCCTAGCCTGCAGGGCTAGGAACAGGCATATAGGTCGCCACGTTTTCAGCGGCGAAGCCGCGAGTCAAGATAGCCTAGCCTGCGGGGCTAGGGAACAGGCATATAGGTCGCCACGTTTTCAGCGGCGAAGCCGCGATTCAAGATAGCCTAGCCTGCAGGGCTAGGAACAGGCATATCTAAATGGCCAGCGCTGAAGGCGCGTTTCAACGCCAGATTCCCATGCCTCATTCCATCTGTTGACGAGATTGGATATCACACCAAATCGTTCCAGTCTGCACTGAGCGCTCTTTCACTGCTGATCACGCTCTTATGCCGTCGTCAATACCGGTAACACCGAAACGGTCACCAAGTAGGCCGCGAAATTCTGCCTCGCTCCCGATCATCCGCTCTGCCCGATTTCCTTCGATAGTCTCGATGAAGCGGTCGCCGCTGATCGTTAAACGCCCGGTCGGCGTGGCCATAGAGCAGATCGTCTTGCGCGTAAAGTGACTTGCCGGCGAAGTCTGGTGGTACTTGCACATTTCAGCGAAATCGTCGAGGCGGCGAGCAACGAGAGTAAAGAGGTATAGGGGTTCCCACGGTCCGTCCGGCGCGCGTTCGCGAATCAGCCAATCATCGCCATTGCGCGATAACAGAAACGTCTTTCGCGAATCGTTCTGCTCTATGTCAGCAACCACACGCAACGGTTCAAGGAACGCCTCGCCGAAACCGACGTCGACCAGATAGGGCTGATCGAGATCGACTAGCAGCGCTAGATGATCAAATTCGGGACCGAAAGACCCTTCGCGATCGGCAGCGCGTGCAGACAGCAGGGTTACCTGAAAACCGAGTGAGCTTAGCAAGAACGCAAATAGCCCATTGAGTTCGTAGCAGAAACCACCGCGACGGCGGCTAACGATCTTCTCAAAGAGACTCGCGAGATCGAGCCGAATCGGCCGTCCCAGGTGAATGTCCAGATTCTCAAATGGAACCCGGATCAGATGGGCATACTGAAGCCGGCGCAGGCTTTCGATGTCGACAGTGATTGGCCCAACCAGACCAATCCGAGCCAGATAGGCAGGGACATTAAAAGCTTCAGACATCCTCCGAGAATAAGTCACGGAAACGAGTGTGGACAAGCGAACGTAATACTCTTGAAATTTGTGCAAATCAGGGAGCTAGTTCGCTAAGGAGTTGGAGGTTCGCCCATCCAGGCGCGCCGGAGAAGTTCACGGATTGGCTGAAGCTCGAGTTTTCGCGGATTCCAATACGGGTTCTGGGTTGCGAGCAGGGCAGCTTTTTCGATCCCGGCTTCTGGCATCCCAAGCTCTCGCAAGGAGCGTCTTGTTCCAAGTCGACCAGCAAGATCGTACAAGCCGACCCAGGCGTTTTTCGTTCCCAGTGCTTCGGCGATCGTACTCATCACGACAGGTTCGGCTGGCGAGTTATAGGCCGTTGCATGCGGCAAAATAACTGTATGAGTTTCCGCATGAGGAAGGTTGAATGTTCCTCCTAAGACGTGGCAAAGCTTATGGTGCAAGGACATGCCGACAGCTCCCAAGCAAGTACCAGCGAGCCAGGCACCGTAGAGGGCGTCCGTGCGTGCGGATTCATCCTTTGAGTTTGTCACAATGGCCGGCAGACTCCGCACAAACGTTCGGATCGACTCCTCAGCCATCAGAGAAATAATCGGGTTACGGTCTTTTGCGTACAAGCCCTCAACGGCATGTGCGACCGCGTTCATGCCGCTAGTAACGCTGATCGGAATCGGCAGAGTGATCGTGAGTGCCGGGTCGTACAATACGACTTCCGGCAGAACCTTGAGGGTGCGCTTCGTCGTCTTTTGACCATCCTCGGTTTCGCCAAGGATCGGAGTCATCTCGGAACCGGCGTAAGTTGTGGGAATCACGATCTGAGGCAGATCTGTTCGCAGCGCGATGGCTTTCCCCAGGCCTATCGTGGAACCGCCTCCGAGCGCGACCGTACAATCCGCGTTAGCCGAACGAACAATTTCGGCCGCCCGTTCCGACACTGTGACGGGAGTGTGCATGACCGCGCCGGCAAATACGTCGACAGCAAGTCTGCCGATCTGTTGCGCTAAGTCTCTGGCCTGACTTTCCTGTCCGGGAGTGGATAACATGAGCGCTCGAGAGCAGCCAAGGCGTTCGATTTCCGAGGAAAGGTGGCTACGAATTCCGGCTCCAAAAAGCACGCGGCTCGGTAGCGCTTCGTAGGTAAAGTTCATCATAAATTCTCTTCGCAAAAATCTAGATAAGCGTTCGGCCCGAAGGAAACGGGATCCTATCGAATTTGGGCCGCGTAGTTACTTCTTTTCGGATCGCTCAAGAACACTGGTTAAACCAGGCCCGACCGTAGTCTGCGGGTTCTGAAGGCGAACCCTGCGGCGCAACGGAAAGAACTGTATGTCAAATCTCTCTGCTAACAATCCGGCAATCCCTTTTGGCATGGTCAGGGTCATAATAACGGCAAAGAGGCCGAGTAGCATTAAATACCAGGGACCCATGTCGGCGAAAAACTCGCGAAGTAAGAAAAAGAGGATAGTACCTAGCAGTGGTCCTTCCATTCTTCCGATACCGCCAATGACGACGATGAAAATGACAAATGCTGTCCAGTCATTGACACTGAAAGCCGCGTCGGGGCTGATGCGGAGTTTCTGAAGCGCGATCAGCGCACCGACGCTGCCCGTGGCGCTGGCTGTCAGTAAGTAGATTAGAAATTTGGTGCGGTAGTTATCAACGCCAACGCTCTCGGCCGCCGGTTCGCTATCTCGGATCGCTGTCAATGCGAGACCCCAGCGAGACCGAAGAATAAGATAAATAGTCGCCAGAACTACAACGATTAGTAGGAGACCGGTCCAGTAGATCATGTAGTCTCGAGCCACACGCGTCGGGGCCATACTCTGAACTATCTGGGTGGGCAGACTCGAACCAGAGCCACCTCCAAGTACGCTAATCTGGGCGAACGTTAGGCGGTAGACCTCGGCGACTACCCAGGTTCCAATAGCAAAGTAAGCACCTTTCAAGCGGAAAATTATCCAAGCGGTGGGAACTGCGAACAAGGCTGCGACGACACCGGCTAGCAATACTGCCAAGACCGGCGGCAGTCCCAGGAAAATCGTCAAGGCAAAGAGCGAATAGCCGCCAAGCCCGACAAAGGCTTGTTGGCCAATAGAAACGAGACCCGTATAACCAGCCAGCAAGTTCCAAAGACTGGCGAGAGCAAGGTAGGAGAAGATCTCGACCAGAAGGTATAATTCGGATCTTCCGCTGTAAAAGGGAGCGGCGACAAGAAGAACGAGAACCAGAAAACCGACGGCGGCGAAGATGCGGCTACTCCGAGTGCTTCGCTCAATGCGAACGGCTTCTGTCATAGCTTTAGCGAGTTCTTGGAAAGAAACCCTGCGGCCGCAGAGTGAGAATGGCGAGGAACACAATATGGCCAGCCAGGATCTGGTAGCCGGGATTGAGTCTGGCTCCGAGGGTTTGCGCGACGCCCAGAATCACTCCACCGACGAGCGTCCCCCAGAGGTCGCCTAAACCGCCAATGATGATCGCTTCAAACGCGAAAATCAGCCGGGTTGGCCCGATCGATGGGTCAAAATTTGCGCGGATCCCGAGAAAAACGCCTGCAATTGATACGATTGCCAGTGACAGAGCCATGGCAACACCAAAGAGATGAGCATTGTTTATCCCCATCAGTTGCGCGGCTTCTTGGTCGTCGGATACGGAGCGGAAAGCTCGCCCCAGTTCGGTGTGGTAGAGAAGCAGTTGCAACGCGGCGATGACAGCAACGGCGACGATAAACATCAGGCACGGCAAGACCCCTACAGCCATGCCTGCTGGTAAATCGATGTGCAAAGTTTCCAGGTTGCCCGCATGCAGTCGGCGACTGTCAGCGCTGAAGATCTGAAGCAAGGCGTTTTGCAGAAAAACCGATAAGCCAAACGACACGAGAAGCGGCGGGAGGATGTCATCACCTAATGTGCGATTGAAAACCCCGCGCTGCAGGCCATAACCCAGCAACGCCATGAGCGGCACGACTAACACGAGAGAAACCAACGGATGAAGACCCAACCCTCCAGCTACCACCAGGGCGATGAACGCAGAAAAGACGATGAGATCGCCATGGGCGATGTTGACCAGACGCATCACACCAAAGATGAGGGAGAGTCCGGCGGCAAAAAGCGCGTATAGTCCGCCCAGAAGTATGCCGTCCAATACGGTGCTCACCAGGTCCATGACGCTACACTCCGAAATAAGCCTTAGTGATTTCCGCTCGACCGAGATTCGACGGTTTGCCTTCTAGCGCTACTCGTCCTTCTCGCAGACAATAGACGCGGTCTGAGACCGCCATGGCCTGCTTGATGTCCTGTTCCACAACTACCAGTGTTGTTCCGTTTGCAGTGATGTGCTCGAGTTGGGCATAGATCTCTTTGATAATCACCGGCGCGAGCCCGAGGCTAATTTCGTCGCAAAGTAATAGTCTGGGGTTGGCCATTAGTGCCCGACCGAGCGCGACCATCTGCTGCTGTCCACCAGAGAGCGCCATCGCAGCCGCATGGCGTCTTTCCCTGAGCATAGGGAAGATCGCGTAGACGGCTTCGAGGTTCCACGGCCCCTGGCGTTTGCGGTAGGCGCCAATCAAGAGGTTTTCCTCGACCGATAAGGAGGGGAACAGGCGACGCCCCTCAGGAACCATCGAGATCCCTTGCGAAACTATGCGATACGCGGGGTCCCCGCCAATCGCCTTGCCGTCGAAGTAAATCGCTTCGGCCTTGGTCCGAACAAGTCCGGTGATGCTCTTCAGGAGGGTGGACTTGCCCGCTCCGTTCGAGCCGATAATGGCTACGGTCTCGGCCTGTTCGACCCGGAAGTCGATGCCAAAGAGTGCCTGGAAATCGCCATAGAACGCGATGAGGCCGCGGGCTTCGAGGAGGTTAGATTGCATCATCTTCCTCTCCCATGTAGATGTCTTTCACGGCGCGGCTCTCTACCACGGTGCGCGGCTCTCCGTCATCGATTTTCTTTCCGAAGTTGACGACCATGAGCCGATCAACGACAGCCAGTAATGCGTGCACCACGTGTTCGATCCAGATAATCGACACGCCGCGTGCCCGGATCCGGCCGATCTCTTCAACGAGCACTCGACATTCCTGCTCGGTCAGTCCTCCCGCGATTTCGTCAAGCAGTAGGACCTTTGGATTGGTTGCCAGAGCTCGGGCTAACTCAAGGCGCTTGCGGTCCAATACCGTGAGACTACCCGCTCTGACATTCGACTTAGCTACCAGACCCGTCTCCTGCAGAATCTCGGCGCAGCGGCCATATACGGCGCGTTCCGGTTTTCCGTCTCCGAAAGCGGCGCCAACCAAGAGGTTCTCGAACACGGTCATTCCGGCAAAAGGGTGGGGGATCTGAAACGATCGAGCGATACCGCGGCGACACCGCGCGAATGCTCGCAGGCCGGTAATCTCAGCTCCTTCAAAGAATACTCGTCCACTGTCGGCCTTGGTAATTCCGGTGATAATATTAAACATTGTCGTCTTGCCGGAGCCGTTTGGGCCGATGACACCGAGAGCTTCGCCTTCGGCTAAATGCATGCTGAGGTTGTCCGTGGCCAGCACAGCCCCGTAACGCTTTGAGATAGATTCCAATCTGAGAACTACATTCATGCCGACGCGGCCTCCTTGCCTGAACAGTTAGTTACAAACACATTGTCCTGCCTTTGGGTAGACCCTTTTGTGTTAGCAGGGCTTGACCAGCAGCGGAATACGGGAAGATCAGGCAAGAAGTTTCAACTTATCCTGCGCGGGAATGCTGGGAGCTGTCGAATTTTCACAAACCACCAGCTCGAAGCCTTTCTCTGTTTTTCGCCATTGACCAGCGACCAAAGGCGTCTTGCTGACGTTTTTAACCGGTTTGCCCGACCACTTGATTGGTCCCACGATGGAGTTGTAATCAGTCGCTACGATAGCCTCCAGAATCGAAGCTGGTTCTCCCAAATTCTTAGTCCTTTTTAGCACATCGATAGCAACCTCAAAAAGTGCATGCTGAAACCCGATCGGCTGGGTCCAACTGCGACTCGTCGAACGCTCATACGCATCGCACAGCTCCTTGGCGCTTTGTCCCGTCAGTCCCGACTTAAAAGGATGGCTCGGCGACCACCAGATCTCGGAAGAAAGGCCATCGGCGCGACTGCCCAGAGCCGTGACCGAAGCGGGGAAAAGGAGCGCTTTCCCGACCGTCACCACTTTAGGCTTAAAGCCTTGTTGCGCTGCCTGATTCCAGAAGGTCGCGAAATCCGGCGGTGTAACCACGCCGGTCACAATTTCGACTCCTGCATTCTTGAAAGCGGAGATTTGCGATCCGTAGTCGTCGCTGAGCGGTTGGAAGCGTCCGGTGTCTATCAACTTGTAGCCGGTCTCTTGTAGAGCCGGGGGAAAACCAAGCTTAGCATCCCCCCAAGCATTCCCGTCTCCGTCGTTGGGAAAGAGAGCACCCACAACCTTATTCGTCTCGACGGTTTTCCAGAGAGCGAAGAACGAAGCAATCACGTCCTCTAAGCCCCAGAAAAAATGGTACGTCCAAGTGAAACCTTTGTCCGGCGTGCCGTGCCGACCGAAGAAGTATGGCTGCCAGGGGGTGATACTAGTGATGCACGGGATCTCGTTAGCTTCGGCTTGGTCGGCGACCGGATTAGTAGTCTCCGGCGTACTCGAAGACACTAACAAATCAACTTTCTCCTTGAGGATTAGATCGGCCGCGACTTCTGAAGCGCGGTTAGTCTTTGACTGGCTGTCCTTGCTGATGATTTGGATCTCATAGGTTACCCCTCCGTTGGTAATCCCTTTCGCTAACGCAGTTCGAATTTGATCAAGGACAAACGCATCAGCTTCCGCAAACGGGGCAAGTGCTCCGGTGTGCGGACTAACATGGCCAATCTTGATCACTTTCGAGGTGGCTGCTTTGGCGGTTGTGCCGTGCAAAATCGCTGGTCCAGCGATCGCAGTTGCGCCAATCGTCTTAATAAAATCGCGCCGGCGCCAAAATCGGGATGAAGGATTCGAGGGTCTCATTGTCGGGGGACGCATAGAGTTGGGATTATATTCGGATGAAAACCGATGGCGGCCTAAACCGTTCGGCCTCACCCCGGGTCAGGCGAGTGCCCGGAAGCACCTAGTTGCTCAAAACTGTTCGTTAAACGAACGCCTGTACGATAATCGCCACCCTGCGACAAAGTGCCGAAACTGTCAATAGGAAACCGGTTCCCTCACGTCGGTAGGGTGGGTCGCTCCCGTCGACCGCCGAAAATATCCGGTGACCAAAGCTCTTTTAGACCGGACCGCGTGCAATGGAACGATAACGGACGTGCGGGGAACAGATATGACGTCCCTCGTGCCCTTCGACGGGCCTAACAAGGCCGTGGCTTGTCATGGGGCTCGGCGGTCGATGGAGCGACGAGTCCTACCGACGTTGGATTCGCCGATGCCATTTTTCTAGATGCCATTTTCTAAATCCTGGATCTTCCCTAGAGATGCCCAACACAAGAAGAGATGTTTTTGGCAGCCTTTTGAAGAACCGGAAGGAAACGCTGCATTACTTCGCTCTTGGAGGTTCGCGTCGCATGGGTGCCGATGTTGATTGCCGCGACGGCTCTGGCGCGACCGGCCAGGACTGGCACAGCAAGCGAACGCAGTCCAATCTCGAGTTCTTGGTCGACCAAAGCGTAACCTTGCTTAAGGACGTTGTTCAGCTCTTTTCGCAAGGCCGCCGGATCACAAATGGTTTTCTCAGTGAAGCGCTGAAACTTAGCGGTCTTGAAATATTTCTCGAGGGCCTCAGGCGGGAGATGCGCCAGCAGCACGCGTCCCATCGAAGTACAAAAAGCGGGGAGCCGGCTGCCAATGCTGAGCGAGACGGACATGATGCGGCGCGTTTGTACCCGGGCGACATAGACGATTTCATCTCCATCGAGAACTGAGGCGGAAGACGATTCTTTGGTTTCTAGTGTTACCTCTTCGAGAAAACGCTCAGCGATCTTAGGAAGCGAAAAAGAAGAGAGATAAGCGTACCCAAGATCCAAAATCTTCGCGGTAAGACGAAAGTATTTGCCGTCAGTAATCACGTATCCTAACTCAACTAAAGTGTAGAGGAAGCGCCGGACAACAGCCCGAGCTAATCCCGTCCTCTCGGCAACTTCGCTCAACGTCAGCGCGTCCGACGGTCTCATGTTCGACGGACTTTCCGAATCCCGTTCGGCGTTGCCGAATGCTTTGATAATATCGAGACCTCGGGCCAGCGAGACGACAAAGTCGGGCGAATCGGCGAAGGCTACGGGTAACTGCTTCCTGGGCACGTGTTTAGTTGATCGTTAAAGTCTGTCGCAATAGGGCGGATGCGGCCAGACTGTTCGGTATTCGAACGCTGGCAACTCCTTTAAACAAAAGTGAGCACGCGCGCAACCGAAAATCGCGCATGCGAAGTTGACAAGGGGTTTGGGTGAATATAGGCTGGTCCGCACAACTGTTCGGTGTGCGAACACGCTTACCCCAAATTGCTATGCAATCTGTTGCCCCCCCAACGACCGCAGCCACCATTACCGAGGCCGCACTCCGCTCGTTTGATAATACCCCCGACCCGCGCACCAAGCAGCTCTTGCAGGCGGCCGTCAAACATCTTCACGCCTTCGCTACCGAGACAAACCTTACTACCAACGAACTCATTAAGCTGGCCGAGGTTTTAACCGCAGCTGGTAAGATCTCCGATGCTAGTCGCCATGAATTTCTCCTCATGAGCGACGTCATGGGGCTGACCATGGTCGTCGATTACAACACCAATCAGAAGCCGGACGGCGCGTTTGAGAGCAGTGTGCTCGGCCCATTCTACCGGGCCCAGGCTCCCTGGATTCCGATGGGTGGCGATATCTGCCGTCAGAAAGACGCTGGCGCGCCGGCGCTCGTCTCCGGGCGAGTGGTGTCAACGGATGGTGCACCGGTCAGGGGCGCAACGCTCGACATTTGGCAGGTTCCCGCCAACGGGATGTACGAGAACACCGATCCCTCGCAGGTGGAATTCAACTGCCGTGGCCGGTTGCGGGCGACGGACGATGGCAGCTTCCGATTTTGGACTGTCAAACCCGTGCCGTATCCAATTCCAAAGGATGGGCCGGCCGGCCTGATCTTGGACGGTGCACAACGCCACAATATGCGCGCCGCTCATATTCACCTGATTATTGAAGCGCCTGGCTACGAAAAGGTAATCAGCGAATTATTCGTGGCTGGCGACCCTTACATTAACAGCGATGCGGTATTCGGCGTGAAGGATTCCCTCACCGTGGAATTTGTGCTTCATGAATCGCCAGAGGATGCGGAGAAGTACGGGCGATCGATTCCATTTTATACGGTCGATTATGATTTCGTCCTGGTACCCGGAGAGACCCGTAACCAAGTAGAGTTTTCGGCCGGACGCGCATGAGTGGTAGGCGTAGTAAACCGCAAAACAAAGGAGTGGCAAAAATCGTTCCACTGGCAGACGCTGTTGCCGAATTGATTCATGACGGTGATCAGGTTGCTTGTGAAGGGTTTACTCACCTCATTCCGTTTGCGGCCGGTCACGAGATCATTCGGCAACAAAAAAGAATCTGACCCTCATTCGGATGACGCCAGATCTTATTTACGATCAGATGATCGGGATGGGGGTGGCGGCAAAGCTGATCTTCTCTTGGGGAGGCAATCCAGGCGTCGGATCGCTGCATCGCCTGCGTGACGCGGTCGAACGGGAGTGGCCGCACCCCTTGGCCATCGAAGAGCTGAGCCACGCGGGTATGGTTCAGGCATATTGCGCGGGAGCCGCCGGCTTGCCGTTCGGAATCCTGCGCGGATTCACTGGAACCGATCTGCCCAAGGTAAATGGCCGAATCAAATCGATCACCTGTCCCTTTACGGGCGAGTTGCTGGCGGTTGTTCCTGCAATTCGTCCCGATGTGGCGGTAATTCACGCGCAAAAAGCTGACCGGCGTGGGAACGTTTTGATTTGGGGAATTGTTGGAGTGCAGAAAGAGGCGGTGCTGGCGGCGAAGCGCTCGATCGTAACGGTTGAAGAAATTGTGGACCAACTCGATGCACCATCGAATGCCTGCATCCTTCCAAGCTGGGTGGTCTCAGCTGTTTCTCTCACTCCGGGCGGTGCTTATCCGTCGTATGCGCAAGGTTACTACGAGCGAGATAACAAGTTCTACCAGTCGTGGGATAATGTTAGTCGATCGAGAGAAAAGTTTCTTGCCTGGATGGAACTCAACGTCTCGAGCAAATCAGTAGACAAACACAGATTTCCTAACAAAATCGAGGAGGTTGCATGACGCAGGACTATTCGGCAGACGAGATCATGACAATCTCGGCCGCGCGCATGCTCCAAAATGGTGCGGTCTGTTTTGTGGGAATTGGATTACCCTCCAAGGCGGCTAACCTTGCTCGATTAACCCACGCGCCGGAAATCGTTCTGATCTACGAATCGGGTCCGATTGGAGCTAAACCTACGATCCTGCCACTTTCCATTGGGGACGGTGAACTCTCGATGACCGCGGACACGACCGTATCAACAAGCGAGATCTTCACCTTTTGGCTGCAGGGTGGACGTATCGATGTCGGTTTCCTCGGTGCCGCGCAGATTGATCGTTTTGCCAATATCAATACTACCGTTATCGGCTCGTATGCCCGTCCAATCGTGCGATTACCGGGCGCAGGCGGTGCTCCGGAAATCGCTAGTTCTGCCGGCGAAGTTCTCATTATTCTGAGGCAAACTCCAAAAGCATTCGTCAAGCTGTTGGATTTCACGACCTCGGTCGGTCACGGAGAGGGCGGCGATTACCGCAAGAAGATTGGTCTAGTGGGTAAAGGTCCGGTTGCCGTCATTAGCGATCTGGGAATTCTCGAACCGGATGGTGCTTCGAAAGAATTAACTCTGACCAGTCTGCATCCGGGCGTGACTATCGATGAGATTCGGTCAATGACCGGATGGGATCTGAAAATTTCGGAGAATATGCAAATGACTCCCGCTCCAACCGGAGACGAACTCGCCATTCTGCGGGAACTAGAACTGCGAACAGCTTCGGCTCATAAACTGGAATCTCTGTGAAGAGCAGTATGGATCGATTTTGGAGCAAAGGTTGTAAATCCTGTCGCTTGGTAATTTCGAGCCATCCGGATCTCAACGCCTGGACAATCAGCCCCCTGAACAAAATGAAAAACGCAGCTATATCTGTTGAAGAACCAGTGACATCCCGGAAGGCATCGCTACCGTTGACCGGGAGTGAATACCTCGAAAGCCTAAATGATGGCCGCGAGGTTTGGATATACGGAGAGAAAGTCAAGGACGTCACTAAGCATCCAGCATTCCGCAATTCGTGCAGGATGATCGCCCGGCTTTATGATGCCCTCCATGATCCCTCGAAGAAAGACATCTTAACGATGGCGACCGACGACGGAGGGTTTACCCACCGTTTCTATCGCGCACCGAGAAATGTAGAAGAACAAGTTGCCAGTCGGGATGCAATCGCAGAATGGGCTCGAATCACCTACGGTTGGATGGGCCGATCGCCTGATTACAAAGCCTCCTTTCTAGCGACTCTTGGGGCAAACAACGATTTCTACAAACCGTTTCACGAGAACGCCAAACGCTGGTACCACAAGGCGCAGGAGCGGACCTATTTCCTGAACCATGCCATCATTCATCCACCTGTCGATCGCGACAAAGCGCCAGATGAAGTGGGTGATGTCTATGTTCACGTCGACGAAGAAACTGACGGTGGGCTTATTGTCAGTGGTGCAAAGGTGGTAGCGACCGGATCGGCGCTGACGCACTACAGCTTTGTGGCCCATCACGGCGCCGTTCCTCTGCAGACTAAAAAGTTTGCCATTGTATTTGCGATCCCGACTAATGCGCCTGGGTTAAAATTCGTCTGCCGCGGATCGTATGAATACGCGGCAAATGTGGTGGGAAGTCCATTTGACTATCCGCTCTCCAGCCGATTGGACGAGAATGATGCGATCCTCATTCTGGACCGGGCATTTGTTCCATGGGAAGACGTGTTTATCTACGGCGATGTAGAAACAGCTAACAACTTCTTTCCCAAGACCGGTTTCATTCCACGGTTTCTGATGCATGGATGCACGCGGCTGGCGGTCAAACTGGATTTCATTACCGGACTCTTACTGAAGGCGGTGGAGGCCACCGGCTCGAAAGACTACCGGAGCGTCCAAGCCAATATTGGTGAAGTAATCGCATGGCGGAACTGTTTCTGGGGTTTGAGTGAAGCTATGGCGCGCAACGCGAAGCCGTGGACCGAAGGAACCGTCTTGCCAGATACAGCTGCAGCTCAGGCCTACCAAATTCTTTCGACCGAGGCCTATCCGGCGATCAGGCATCTGGTCGAGAAAACGGTCGCAAGCGGGCTGATCTATCTCAATTCGCACGCGTCGGATTTCAAGGTACCTGAACTCCGTGCATACCTCGATCGGTTTGTCAGAGGATCAAACGGGTATTCGTCGGAGCAAAGGGTGAAATTGATGAAGTTGCTGTGGGATGCTGTTGGCAGCGAGTTCGGTTCTCGTCACGAACTTTACGAAGTAAATTACACTGGCAACCATGAAGATATTCGGCGCCAAGCGCTCTCGTACCTGAACGCCAGCGGGATAGCTGATGAATTGAAGGCGTTTGCTGAATCGGCGATGGCGGAATATGACGTGAATGGGTGGACGGTTCCCGACCTAATCACTCCGACTGATGTCAATGTTATTGGGCGCAAATAGTCCAGACACAATTGTACTGCACTGTCATGGCTGCCGGTCTCATTCAGCCGGCAGGCTGTAGATTTCGATAATGAGAGTTCTTCACAAGATAGAAGATCTGGCATCTGTTCCTGGACCGACGCATCTCGCGATCGGTGTATTTGACGGAATACATTTGGGACACCAAGCGGTGATTGGCCGGACGGTTCGGAACGCCCGGCAGACCGGTGGAAGTGCAGTTGTGGTCACCTTCGATCCGCACCCTGTTCGGGTTCTGCGGCCCGAAAGAGCGCCGCGTCTCTTAATGACTTTGCCGCAGAAGAAACAGCTGCTCGAAGAGCTTGGCCTGGACGCCATGTTGACCATTGTTTTCACTCGTGAGTTTTCCAAAACAGCACCCGAAGTCTTCATTTGGCAATTGCACAATGCGGCGGATGGATTGCGCGAGATCTGTGTGGGTCAAGGCTGGCGCTTCGGCGCAAACCGGTCCGGAGAAATTTGTTTGCTCGAATCGGTTGCCCAGAGTCTCGGAATCAAATTAAATGCCGTATCGCCGGTTCTGATCGACGGTCGAGCAGTGAGTAGCACACGCGTGCGAGCAGCTCTCGAACGTCGCGACTCGAGTGAAGTTTCACTGCTCCTCGGCAGGCCTTTTGCTCTCTGGGGTACCGTTCCGACCGCCAGCGATCTCGCTGCGCGGTTCCGCGTAGCTCCGAGGAATCCTTACGTAATCAACGCGCTCTGGGCCCAAGAGATCCATGACATGGAGAGTCGTGTAGAAGACGGCGTTGAGCTCTGCCCGATCGATTTTTGATATGTCTCATCTGGAACTAATCGTACCGCCGCTATTCAAAAGGACTTTAGCCCAGTGGGCGAGCGGCGTGACAGTGATCACTACCTTGCGAGAAGAAACAGCACACGGAATGACAGCGAGTTCGTTTAGTTCTCTTTCGCTGGAACCTCCCCTGGTCCTCGTTTCTGTGGATCAACGAGCTCGGCTACACCAGATATTGCCCGAAACCGGTCGATACGGAGTTAGCATTCTCGCCAAAGGCCAAGAAGCACTTTCCACACACTTTGCCGGCCGCCCCGCTGATAACTTAGAAATCCCGTGGGTGGAGGCCGAGGGCTTGCCATTTCTTGACGGGGCTGTGGCCCACCTTGCGTGTGACGTATTTGACGCCCATCCGGCAGGCGACCACATTATTTACGTCGGCCGCATCAGCCATGCCCAAGTCTGGCCAGACCGTGAGCCGCTATTGTACCACAGCGGGAAGTACGCAACTCTCGGAGCCGCTTAAGCGACCAGAAGAATAAGTGCTCGACGCAGCAAATGAAATTTATGACTACCCCGCAGAAAATCCCGAATCGAGCGTCGGCGAACCCGGGTTTGCCTGGACCGTTTAACAAAAGTCTCGACCTGACCAGGACAAAATGAACGAAGTTTTTCTATGCGATGGGATTCGGACTCCATTCGGCCGTTACGGCGGTGCGTTATCTTCTATTAGGACCGACGATTTAGCTGCGATTCCGATTCGAGCGCTCATCGAACGAAATCCTAACGTTGACTGGTCGGCGGTAGATGACGTGATCTACGGTTGCGCCAATCAGGCCGGAGAAGACAATCGGAATGTCGGTCGAATGGCTCTGTTGTTGGCCGGATTGCCAGAACAAGTATCGGGTACGACGGTCAATCGCCTGTGCGGTTCGAGTTTGGACGCCGTTGCGATAGCCGCCAGAGCCATTAAATGCGGGGAGACTGATTTGATGATTGCGGGTGGCGTCGAAAGTATGTCGCGCGCCCCCTTTGTCCTGAGTAAAGCGGACACCCCGTTCAGCCGAAGCGCCGAAATTTATGACACCACGATTGGCTGGCGGTTCGTGAACCCCTTGATGCAAAAGCATTTTGGAATCGATTCTATGCCCGAGACAGCCGAGAATGTCGCCGAGCAATTCCGGGTTAGCCGGGAAGATCAAGATGCATTTGCCTTGAGAAGCCATCAGCGTTGGGCGGCAGCAAATCAAACAAAGTTCTTCGAACGACAAATCGTTCCGGTTACCATCCCCCAGAAGAAAAGTGAGCCGAAGATCGTAACCAGTGATGAACATCCCAGAGCGGATACAACGCTTGAAGCACTGGCCAGGCTGCGGACGGTTGTGAAGGCGAACGGCACTGTCACCGCTGGGAATGCCTCTGGCATCAATGATGGAGCTGGGGCAGTCCTGTTGGCGTCAGAACGAGCCGTAACCAAGCATCGACTGACCCCACGAGCACGGGTGATGGCCGCTGCTACGGCAGGAGTTGCGCCTAGAATCATGGGCATTGCTCCAGGCCCGGCTACGCAGAAAGCTCTTGGACTAACGGGTCTGAAACTCTCCCAAATGGATGTCATCGAATTGAATGAAGCCTTCGCCGCTCAGGCGCTCGCCGTGACGCGCGAGTTCGGATTACCAGATGATGCTGCGCACGTTAATCCAAACGGGGGAGCAATTGCGATAGGCCATCCTCTCGGCGCAAGCGGTGTGCGCCTGGTAGTAACCGCGGTTAATCAACTGGAACGAATCGAAGGACGTTACGCTCTTTGCACGATGTGCATTGGGGTAGGACAAGGGATCGCAGTAATCCTTGAGAGATGCTAGCACCACGAATTCCGAACAGGAATCGGTAGCGGCGACTGTCCACCTAACTTGAACGCGTGCCGTTTTGCGGCACTTGCGCGCGAGAATTTTCATCCAATCACCAATCCTAGGGCTTCACCCTAGGCTATCTTGAAGCGCGCCTTCCGCCTCCGCTAACGTATCCGCCACAATCTTTGCAACGCAGGCTACGGCGGACAAGTCGGCGCTGTGCTTTGTGATCTTTGCGTCCTTTCGCGGCTATCTTCATTCGGTACCGTTCGTGCCAATCTGGGGTCTCGAATATGAATCCGAGCGGCGCTCTGTTTGGCGTAGTGGTCTCTAATTAGTGATGGCCCGTAACAAAGAAGAACCTAATCTGCGAAATCTGTGTAATCTGTGGTTCGACTTTCTTAATCTAAGCTAAAATGAAACTTGAAGGAAAAACTGCTCTCATTACCGGCGGAAGTCAGGGAATCGGCCAGGGAATCGCGTTCCGGCTGGCCGAAGAAGGTGCGGATATCGCGATCGATTACGTCGGAAGCTCACAATCTGCGGATGCTACCGTCGCACAAATCCAGAAGCGCGGACGCCGGGCTTTGGCCGTTGAGGCCGATATCTCATCGGTGGACCAGATCCACGCTATGTTGAAGCAAGCGATCGATTTCTTCGGCGGTGTCGATATGCTGATAAATAATGCCGGCGTGGAAAAGCACGCCTCGATTTGGGAGGCGACCGAGCACGATTACGACCTGGTTCTCACGATCAATTTGAAAGGCGCTTTCTTCGCGAGCCAGGCTTTCGTCCAGCACAGAATGGCCGTCAAAAAACCGGGCAAAATCATCAACATCAGTTCAGTGCACGAAGAACTGCCTTTCCCGCATTTCACTTCGTATTGTGCCAGCAAAGGCGGGATGAAGATGATGATGCGGAATCTCTCGATCGAGTTAGCGCCCTACGGGATCACTGTGAACAACATCGCCCCTGGTGCGATTGAGACTCCCATTAACACTGCGTTGCTTAACGATCCGTCCAAGCTAAAGGCTCTCCTGGACAACATTCCGCTCGCCAGGCTAGGGCAAGTTAGCGATGTAGCCGGCGTCGCCGCTTTTTTGGCGTCGTCCGACGCGGATTACATCACCGGCACCACCATCGTGGTGGATGGGGGATTGACCTGGAACTATAGCGAGCAGTAAGGGGGCCTTGTCGATCTGATGTCCAGTTTGGTCCGTCTCGCCGGGGAAGTTCCGCTCATCGAAACCGACCGCCTGAAAATGCGCGGCCATCGGCTTGAGGATTTCGACGATTGCGCCACGATGTGGGCTGATCCCTGCGTGGTCCGGTACATCGGCGGCAAGCCATTCTCTAAGGAGGATGTTTGGTCGAAGTTGTTGCGTTACGCTGGGCATTGGTCGTTGATGGGCTTCGGCTATTGGGCGCTTGAGGAAAAGGCCACTGGCGGTTTTGTCGGCGAAGTTGGGTTCGCCGACTTCAAGCGAGACATAGAGCCATCCATTCAAGACTTACCAGAACTTGGCTGGGTACTCGCCTCTCGAATGCATGGGAAAGGCTACGCGACGGAAGCTGTTCGTGCGGCCATTACTTGGGGCGAGGCGCACTTCGGGTCGGCCCGGACGGTCTGTTTGATCCATCCGGATAATCTTCCGTCCATTCGCGTCGCCGAGAAATGCGGGTATCAAGAATTCCAGCGAACAACGTACAAAAGCCAACCTACCATATTGTTTGCTCGGTGATGGGGTTGCTATCCGCTTCTAGTTGTCAGGACTGAGCAGAAGCATGGACGCGTGGCTACGCAGACTCATTCGTATCGGCGGGCGTCTATTCACGATTCCAATGCAGCAAATGGCCTTCTATGAATGTTCCCGGCGTGAGCACTGAACTAAACGCACACCAAGCAGCATTTCCATTCCGGCTGGCCGCAATCGATCTGGACGGTACGCTGCTCGGGCCAGATAAAATCATCAGTCAGGGAAATATCGCAGCTGTCCAGCGTTTCCGGGAAAGTAATGTCACGGTAATCATCGCATCCGGTCGGCGTCATCAGAATAGTATTCGGTTTCAACGTCAGCTCCACTTGGAAGGACCCATTATCGCTTGCCAGGGCGGCTTGATCCGGGACGGTGAGAGCGGGAACGTTATCGAAGCGCATTTCTTACCCCAGGCGGTGACACGCCAGATCATCGAAGAGGGCGAAAAAGATGACGTGCAGCTCATCTATTATCATCTCGATCACCTGTATGTATCCGAGCGACACACTCACTGGCTGGATCTTTATGAGTCCCGGGTCGGCGAAAGAGCGGAGGTTCTACCTGATCTTAACCAGCTCGACGGCCGGCGTGCTCTCAAGATTATTTGGTATGGTGATTCGGCAAAACTCGCGAGAATCCGCCCAGAGATTGCGGAACGTTATCGCGGGAAAGTCGATGTGCTTTCGACCGAGAAAGAGAATCTTGAGTTCATGCCGCGCGGGGTCAATAAGGCGACCGCTTTGGCGAAAGTTGCTTCCGAGTTTGATGTACCAGCGGAGCAGGTACTCGCCTTCGGCGACGGCGAAAACGATGTACCGATGCTTATCTGGGCAGGGATGGGGGTAGCGATGAGCCACGGAAGCCCGTTGGCCAAGAGCGCAGCGAAACTGGTTAGCCCGGACGGTCCGCCCGAGACCGCCTTTGCGCGATCGGTGGATGTCCTGTTCAATCGATACCAATCTAAAATTTAGAATCGAGAAACTGAGGGCGACAGGACACGGGATACGGCGTTGTCCCGCGATTTCGGGGCGAACCACACAAGCCCAATGAACCGCGAATGGACACGAACGAAGACCAATGGCGACCGCGGAAAGTGATTCTGCCAGCCGATTGGGTCACACCCCTCTAATTGCAGCAGGGCATGGAATTCGATTGGATCTCGCGGTAGCCATGCAGAACAAACGGGACGCCACGAGCCTCGCATAGATGTGCCCAAGGGATAAAGCACTCTATCCCGGAGGGATGCAACGAAAGTAGCCCAGCAATTTATTGCTGGGTAAGGTTAAAAAACGTGTCCGTCCCGTAAGGGACGATCGACCTCCGCTTGGCTCGCAAACTCAGATTAGAGGCCAATAACCGAGCGTTTCGATCGTCCCGGTCGGGACGGGCCGTCCTTGCTTCAAATTCCCAGCAATAAATTGCTGGGCTACTTTCATTGCATCCCTCCGGGATAGAATGCTTCGTCTTTCCGTCATGTCTTGGCGCTGGTTCCCATTATCTCCAATACAGGTCGCATTTTTGCGTGTCACCGAAATCAAAATCGAGGACAGCCTGCCCGCCATAGTCCCGGCTTCCGGATTTCGAGATAAGAGGGTACCGATTCCCCTGGGACGACGGCGTGACGACGAGGACAGCCTGCCCGCCATAGTCCCGACTGCTGGTTTCGAGATGAGAGGGTACCAGTTCCCGCGGGACGACGGCGGGAGGACGAAACATCTGCCCCAACTCTCGGTTGAAATGCGGACTGCAGTGACGAGGATACGGAATGCTGCCGACCGAGTTGATCGAATATGAGAACGCTTCCCCGGAAGTCCGGAATGTCTACGACGACATCATGGCAACGCGCAAAGTAGACAAGGTTAACAATTTCTGGAAAGCCTTGGCAAACGATCCGGCTACTTTGCGCCGGACTTGGGAGAGCCTAAAACAAGTGATGGCGCCCGGTGCGCTTGACCCTTTGACCAAGGAGCTGATTTACGTCGCTGTGAGCGTCACTAACAATTGCACCTATTGTATCCACTCGCATACGAAGGCAGCTCGAAAAGCCGGAATGACGAACGAAGCATTCGGCGAGCTGCTCGCCGTGATCGGTATGGCCAACGAGACGAATCGTCTGGTTAACGGCTATCAAGTACCGTTGGACTGACGCTTCGCGATGACCAATAGCCAATAGCCGATAGCCAATAGACGATTGAGCCGAAACAGAGTGTTTACCATCGATGAACTTGAGCGGGCAGCGGAAATCGTCCATTCGATTTTGCCGGCGACGCCGCAGATCCGCTGGCCCTTGTTGTGTCAACGCGTCGAGGCCGAAGTGTGGGTGAAGCAAGAGAATCACACGCCGATTGGTGCATTCAAAATCAGGGGTGCATTGTTCTACATCTCGGAGCTGCGGCGGAAGAATCCTGAGGTGAAAGGCGTGATTGCCGCGACCCGCGGTAACTTTGGGCAAAGCGTGGCCTTCGCCGGAGCCAATAGCGGTCTCAAAACCGTGATTGTTGTTCCGCATGGCAATAGCAAGGAGAAGAATTCTGCGATGCGTGCTTTGGGCGCTGAAGTGATCGAATTCGGCAACGATTTCCAAGATGCCTGGGAGCATGCCGCACACTTGGCGCAAGAATCGCAGCTCCATTTTGTCGATTCCTTTAGTCTTGAGCTTGTGCAAGGTGTCGCGAGCTACGCCCTGGAGTTGTTTCGGAGTGTTCCGAACCTTGATTATGCCTATGTCCCGATTGGCATGGGCAGCGGTATTTGCGGAACCATCGCGGCTAGGAATGCACTGGGATTGAAAACTAGAATAGTCGGCGTCGTTTCTAGCGGTGCTCCAGCCTACGCTCTTTCGTTTCAGGCAGGCAAACCCGTCTCCACGTCAGCCGTGAACACGCTGGCCGACGGCATGGCTTGTCGAGTTCCGAATCCTATTGCTGTCGACATCATTAATCAGAACGTCGACCGCGTCGTCATGGTTTCGGACAGCGAAATTATGGAGGCCATGAAACTCTACTTCAGCGCAACCCACAATGTAGCGGAGGGTGCCGCCGCAGCGCCTCTGGCGGCACTGCTGCAAGAGCAGAAGATTATCCGCAATAAACGTGTCGCTTTGATCCACTCCGGGAGCAATATCGACAGTGACCTATTTGCCTCGGTGTTGGCCAGTTGAAGCCCGACCTGTCTCGGCGGGGAAAGGTCGAAGCTCTGCGCTGAAATGCAGGACTAGTTCACTGGGCTTCCGGGACTGGTCCTCCCCTCCGGGGGCCTGTCCTTTCGGCGCGCTGGGTCGAGGAAAAATGAAACCGCAAATTCTTGCTCGTCCAAAGGACCACCGAATACTCGATGGGACGATTCTTGCGATCGAAGATCAGGCTGGTCAGCCGGACCAATGTATCGGAGGTGGCGGTCTGCAATTGTTGCGCTTCGTAAGAAGTTGCTGGCACGATTTCGAGAACGTTCCTGGCATGATCTGGGCTCAGGCCGTAACGCTTGGCGATCGTTGACCAAAGAGATCCCTCTTCAAGATCCAGCATCTCCAGACCTGGCACGAGCCTTTGCGGTAGCCAGGATCTATTCATGGCTATGGGTTGGTTATCGATACTGATGATTCGTCGGACAGATAAAGCCCGAGCACTAGGGCCGAGCTTCAAGGCGTTAGCCACGACCGCCGATGGAACCTCGACTGAACTCTCGTGGAGAGCTGACCGCGTCCGGTAACCGGCCAATTGCAATTGCCGCGTCATACTTAACATCAGGCCAAGATCGCAGCTCACGGTGTTTGGTGTGGCGGTGACGACAGTGCCACCCCCAGGTCGCCGGCGGACGAGACCGGCGTCGGCCAGTCTCCGGAGCGCTTGCCGTAATGTCATACGACTGACGTCATACATTTCGGCCAACACTGTTTCGGGAGGTAGTCGAACATCCTTCCCGGCCAGCTCCGAATGGATTAAACGGCGAAGGTCTTCCTCGATCTGAACGTTTGCCGGCAACGAAGAGGAGTGGTCGACCGGCAGCACATGCAGCCCTGCGATGTTGTTAGGGTGGCCAGCAGTAGCCTTGAAGCGACCGGTCTCGCCTCGCAGTCGACGCTTCTTCACCGATGTGTTTCGTGGTCGAAGGTTCAAGTGAATGCTCCAGCCCGACGTAAACTCTTTGCGATAGCATTGGCTAGTAGCCCGCCAATGATGCCGTCTCCCGCCATTAACGCGCACACCAAAAGAACTTGGAGCGGCCCAGAGAGTCGAACAAATCCGAACACGTACATAAGTGATATGGCACAGCCAACTCCGCCGAGAGCGCATGACACGAATGGGGAAAGAGGATGTCGTCGATAAGCGAATATCGCGAACCCGAGTTCCAGTCCGATCCCTTGCAGGACACCAAAGATCAGTACGATCGAACCATCCAAACTACCGGCTAATACTTCGACCAGGCTCATCAAGCACGATGTCGCCAGGGCCACACCCGGTTTTGGGATGATGATTCCAGCCAGCGTCGCCCAAAATATGAAAAACGGGTTATCGAGGGCCGCTCCGAATGGACCTAGGACACCTTCAATAAGTTTTGCCCACGGACCGATCAAGAACGCACCGACGATGCCACCGATGGCAGAAATCGCGGCGATAGTCAGAATATCTTTGGTGGAATAACTTGGCCTTCGAACAGTGGCAGGGTTTCGATTCTTATTTTCTAACTCAGACATGACGACTGGTTGTTTCGAACTTTCTCTTCGGCGCGGTGAAATTTCCTCATCTTTGGCTAATCAATGGCCGCCCACGGGAGGTCTGATTAGAAAGGGTCCCGTGCTATCGACGATTTTCCACGTAACTAAGCTCAGCAGCAGCAATAGTTGGGATCCAGCGATCATCCACCCGGCCGGGTGACGGTGCAGTTCGTCTAACTCGGTCCGCGTTGCGTGTGCTCCGAATCCGCGTGCATCCATTGCCACGGCCATGGTTTGAACGCGACGAAGGGCTCCGGCCAGTAGTGGAATTGCTAACCTCCTGGCAAGCTCAAACCGGGAAATCAGGCCGCGGCTTCCAGAGGTATCCGCACGAATCGCGTGCGCATGGTAGATGATGCGGGCCTCATGCTGGAGCAAGGGCAGAAAACGAAGCGCAGCATAGATGGCAAACCCGGCGCGATAAGGAAGATGACCATACTTCACAAATTCAGCGACCATCCGCCGAGGATCAGTGGTCAGAACGAAGATAGCCGAAGCGGTTCCCAGTGTAAAAATGCGCAGGGCCAACGTCGCGGAATAGGAGAGGTTGGAAGGCCCTATCTTAACGAAACCAATGTGGATGAAATAGGAATCCTCCGCCTGCTGAGAGAATAGGGTAAGGAAGATGAACAACCAGGCCGAGACGAGCGCGACGTGAATCGTTCGCCGGAAGAGCGTCCACAGCGGAAGCCGACCGATCAATATCCCGGTGGCGATCACGGAAAAATAGACAATGATCGCTTGCAGAGGACTGCTAACCAATACGGCAGCGATCGTGACCAGGAGCAACCAAACAAATTTACTCACGGCGTCTGCTCGATGGAGTATCGAACTTCCTGGTTCGTAGACAAAAGGGCTCATCTTTGACAGGGGAGTGCGCCCGTCTTGTTCAGGCAAGCGCGAGCCAGGCGTTCCGGATCAGGACAAAAATTCAGGTCAGAGATGCGAGTGGCCAGAGCACGCCAAAGCTCGTATTCCTCCAGTGGTTCCAAATGCCAACGCGGTTTAGCGTGCAAAGCTTCAAGTAACGCGAGAGTTGCACCGTCAAAGACAATACTCCCGCCGGATAAAACGATGGCGCGATCTGCCAGCTCGGCCATCAGGCAGAGATCGTGAGTAACTAATAGGACGCCGATTCCTTCTGCGCTTAGTTCCCGGATGATCGCTGCTAATTGGTCTGTATGCGCTTGATCTTGCCCAAAGGTTGGTTCATCCAGAACGAGAATCTTAGGACGATAGACGGCCATCGCCGCAATCGACAGACGACGTTTCTGGCCCTGCGACAATTTGAACGGGTGACGATCCGCAAATCGCAAAAGATCAAAGCGTTCAAGCTGTTCTTTCGCTTTATCCGTAACATCTCTGGTGTTCGGCTCTATCCGGCGAATGCTAATGGCGACTTCTTCCAGTACGCTGTCGGTGATGAATTGGTGCTCAGGGTATTGGAAAACATAGCCGACATACGTTGAAAGCTGGCGAACGGAAAGCGTGGCGGTATCTTTTCCGTCGACGCGAATGCGACCTCTCTTTGGGCGGTTCAGTCCGACGAGAAGGGAAGCGAGTGTGGATTTCCCGGATCCATTCGCTCCGAGAACGGCAACAATCTCTCCTCTTTTTAGCTCGAACGAAATGTCGCTGAGGACTTCGATTTGTTCGTTATAACTGAACGCTACTCTTTCGATCGTGAGCACCGGTGCGGATCCGTTAATGGATCGAACACCAACCTGTGGTGCCGAGTCAGCAAGACTCGGTCCGGCAATGCGATCAAAATCGATCTCTGACAGAGTCAACGGAACCGGAAGATCGGATCTAGCTAGCGCGTCCCAAAAGGAGACTGCCGCCGGCAGCCTGATGCCATTCTCTTTGATTTCGCGAACCGAACTGGAGAGAACGCTGCGCGGAGCCCCGCTATGCAAAACTGTTCCTTCCTTCATTATCACCAGTCGTTCCGACGCGGCTAGCAACTCTCCTGGATGATGCTCCACAATAAGGCTCGTCATTCCGGCATGGCTGAGAATCTCCCTCATCACTCGGAGAACCTCAGAACGTCCGGCGGGATCCAGGTTTGCCGTAGGCTCATCCATAACCAGCACCGAGGGGTGCATAACGAGGGCTGCCGCAATTGCTACGCGCTGTTTCTGCCCTCCAGAGAGATCGAACACCCAGTCATGGAGCCGGTCTGCCAGGCCGACAAATTCAACGGTCTCACCAAGGCGACGGATTATCTCGTCTCGATTTATCAGAAGATTTTGCGGCCCAAACGCGATCTCATCCCGCGTGGTGATAGTGCATAATTGGGAGTCAGGATCCTGGAAGACTAATCCGACGAGACTAGCGATGGCTGAGAGCGACAACTGCAAAGGATCGTGCTCACCGATTCGGACTTTTCCGGAAGAGGGACCACCTGTGATTCTTGGAACAATTCCGTTTAGGGTAAGACCAAGCGTACTCTTGCCGGAGCCGGACGACCCCATGACCAGGACGCGCTCACCCGGTTCGATGGCCAGAGAGACGTTGGCCAGGGCCGGCGAATTCGCATCGGGATAGGTGAACGAGAACTGATCCCAAAGCAGAGGGAGAGCGGCTGTTTGGCTGTGGCTCATTCGCTGACTAGGTCCTAGCATTCGCGGTCATTAAAGAGAAATGTTTTGCACGCGGAAAAGCGATAGTCTAATAGACTAGACTATTAGTCAATCGCATGTCCGAACAGACTTTTAGCCAACCCCCAACCATCCTTGTCGCCGGATCAGCCGCTCTGCTCGATCTGATCCTGCATGTCGACCGGTTTCCGGGTCCTTCCGAAGTGGCGAACCTCCTGGCCAACGCCGATGGGCGCTGGTTGCCAGGTGGCTGCGCGATGACGATCGCGCTTGCCGCTACCCAGCAAGGTGTGAAGGTCCGCCTCTGGCATCCGTTGCCCCAGGATTCGATTTACCCGCTCTCGCGGCTCCGGCGAGCGGGCATTGATCTGACAGCTTGTCCCCGCTTTTCGGGCCCAGTGGGACGATGTGTGCTGGTTTACGCCGGCCAACAGCGGGCTTCATGGACCACCGTTCCGCAAGGTGACGATTTCGACTTCGATCCGTACATTCTTAGCGGCGTTTCTCATGTGGTGGTGACGGCTAAATGGGGCCGGTGGGCGGACCGGCTCATTGAGCTAGCTCGAGCTAACAGTATCTCCTGCTCGTTAATTGGTGAAGCACCGCCAGCCGGCCTTCGTTTTCCCTGGCATACAGTTGTGGTTGATGAACACCAGTCCCATCGGGTCGGCGAAGAGGACTGCCGCATCAGAATAGTTACCCGAGGAAGAGAGGGAGCAACGATCACTTGGTCTGATCGAACGATTTATGTGCCGGCAGTGAAGACCGATGTGGTCGAAACAACGGGCGCAGGTGACGTGTTCGGCGGGACTTTCATGGGCCGGCTGCTGCAGGATCCGAACGATGTTCCGAGAGCTGCCGCTGACGCTTCCGTGATGGCTGCTCGAGCCTGTTCCGTCTGGGGCGCCCAAGGATTGTTCGATCACACTCCTGAATCCCAAAAGGATATCGATAGCCGCATTCGTGGAGCGCTCTGGGGTCTCGCTTGCGGCGACGCTTTCGGGATGCCCAACTCATTCATGCGTCATCCTCGATGGCTAACGGAAATGGAGCCCGGTCCTTTGGAAAATCCCTACCATGCCGGGTACTCGAGGGGCCGAATTACTGATGATACTGAGCAAGCGCTGGCCTTGACGTCCGCATATGAGGACGCGGATGGACCCTCACCCCAAGCTTATGCGCGCCGGCTATTTGCCTGGTTCGAACAGGTTGGTGGCGCGGATTCGCTCGCGGTCGGTCCGAGTACCATGCAAGCAATGTTGGCCTATGGCCGCGGCGTGCCGGTAGAGGAAACCGGTCTACAGGGAGTGACCAACGGGGCGGCGATGCGCATCGCTCCGATAGGAATCATCTGTGGTCTGCGTGGCTGTTCCTTACCGGAATTGCTCTCGGAAGTGTTGTCCGCCTGTATTCCCACCCATAACACGGCGCCGGCAATATCCGGAGCCATGGCCGTAGCCGCAGCAGTAAGTGCAGCAATCCAAGGGTTGAGCTGGAGTGAAATCATGCAGCAGGCAATTGAGGGGTCTGTGCTCGGATCCGAGGAGGGAAGGTGGCACTACGCGCCAGATCTTGGCCAAAAGATTAAGTTTTCAAGAGCATTGATTCAGACCGCCACTTCTCCAGAGCAGGCAGCAAAAATTGCAGGGGAGGTGATCGGTGCGGGAACACCCGTTGCGGAGTCGATCGCAGCTGCAATCGCAATTGCCGACTTTGCCGGCGGTGATCCGCGCGAGGCGATCGAAATCGCAGGGAATACCATGGGTGACTCGGATACCGTCGCGGCTATAGCCGGTGCCATTTGTGGCGCGTTTGCCGGAGAGGCAGCCTTGCCGTTGGATTGGCGTAATTCTGTCGCTCAGACCAACAATTTGGATATCGGGGGTTGGGCAAGTCGTCTGCGACGTCTTTCAGCGGAGAAATCCTTTCTGACGAAGAAATGAAAAAGATTCTGATCGATTGTGACCCCGGCATAGACGATGCCCTTGCGTTGATGGTAGCGGCTCATTCGCCAGAGCTGGAGCTGTCAGCGATCACTACTGTTTCCGGAAATCTACCTGCTGATCGGTGCAACGCGAACGCGAGAAAAATATTGGACCTGATCGACGTCCACCACGTTCCAGTCGGCTGCGGCGCGATGAAACCCTTGGTGCGAACTTTTCCTCACGACCCATTCTCTCATGGTGCAGATGGACTCGGTGATTTGGGGCTGCCCGACCCGAGCTTTCCGAGTAGTCCGATCTTCGGTCCCGATCTGATTATACAGATGGCCAACGAGCATCCGGGTGAACTCACGGTCATCGCGACCGGCCCGTTGACGAATATTGCCTTAGCCCTGATCAAGGACCCGACCCTACCACAGCGAATTTCGCAGTTGATCGTCCTAGGCGGTGCTTATGGCTTTCACGCAGTGAGTTCGACGCGCGCGACCGGGGACAATCCAGTCAGCGAGTGGAACATTTACGTTGACCCGGACGCTGCCAAAACGGTATTCGCCGCGAACTTCAATCTGCTGGCGATCGGGCTTGACGTTGCGGCGCGCGACGAACTCCAGCTGACGCAGCATCACTACGACCAGATTCGTTCACGGAAAACTCAAGCCGGCTGGTTTCTCCTAGGTATTCTAAGATTTTTAGAGGGACGGGGATTTCGCGCCTACTGTGCGTTGATCGACTCACTGGCGGTGGCTGCCGCCATTGACCCGTCGATATTTGCTACCGAACAAATTCGCGTCGCCGTTGAGACAGTAAGTCCATTGACACTGGGTCAGACCGTCGTCGATCGCCGGGAACATTTCCGATGGGAACATTTGCCCACCATTACAGCAGCCGCGGATCTCGACGCCGGTCGCTTCATCGATCTGTTAGTCAACGCGATTTCCCGCACTTAAGCAATGAAAACGGACAGAGGGGACTCAGGGCTATCAAGTGATAAGGCGGTGTGCGACGTGCACTCCGGAGTGTGAAATTTTCGCCGATACAAGCAATTTGTTTCAATTATCTAACAAAAAGAACCGAAGTCGATCTAACATGCTATAGCGGGGATATTACTTTCACAAAGCTCGACTTTAACACATCTGTTAAATTGTTAACAGCGAGTGGTGAATATTGGTCAGTAACTAAGAGCGCGAAAATAGCTTACGCGCCTGACGGTGTTTTGTTGTCTGATACTGTCATTAAGTAAATTATCAGTAACGGAATTTGGAAGCCGGGATCGGTCAGAATTCAACTGTTTGCATGAAATTTCGGTCAACGGATCGTTGCGGTAAGGTAACATCCTTGGCCTAACTGTTCTGGCATAGAAGTTGCCTCAACAGAGAAGTCAAATGAGGCGGCAATTCAACTGTTTGCGGACGATCGGACGGAGCCGAATATCGTGTTATGGGGAGAAGAAAAGGGGCAGCGAGGTTGTTTTGCAGTTTTGCTTCGCGCTCTTGCTGGCGGTCGAGGCGGCCGGACAGAATGCGCCTCCGTCGGCTTCGCCGACACCGGCTCAAGTTTCGAGCCAGGAGTTAAGCCAGATCATCGTTACGGCAGGGATCCCGATTGAGGAGACCGTGTTGCCAACGGTTAGCCCAACGGATGCTGTTCTCGGATCGGATACGAACGTTTTAGATACGCCTCGGAACGTGAGCGTGCTGACGAAAGCGCAAATCGAGGCACGCCAAATTGTCGACGTAACGAATCTGGGGCAGTATGCGTCCGGAACATATACCCCGTCAATCTTTGGCGCTTCAGGGGTACCTTTCATTCGGAGCCAATACGCCGAGATTTATCAGAACGGGCAGCGATTACAGTTCTATTCGAACAGTATGCCGCCGAGCCTGAACGGGGTAGAATCGATCGATATCGTGAAAGGTCCTGGGTCTCCGGTGATCGGCATCTCCGATATAGGTGTCGGTGGCTACGTGAATATGGTCACCAAGGAGCCATACTTTGACGGTTGGCACGGCTCACTGAAGTTTACGCTAGGCGATTTTGTAGAAGGTGGCAATTCGTACATCTATCCGGAATGGCAACTCGATTTTGGTGGTCCCCTGATTGCGGACAAGCTGGCTATCCGGGTGAGTTACCTAGGCAGAGAAGCCGATAGCTATTACAACAACGTGAAAGATCATACGCAGGATATCTTTGCCTCGATCCGCTACATGCCGACCAACGCGTTAAGTTTCGACTATATGCTGCAGTTCTATGAGGCCCGCTTTGCCGAGAATAACGGGATCAACCGGGTCACCCAGCAGTTGATCGATAGTAATACCTATATTGCGGGTCCATTTACGCCGTTTCCGAACGCAACTGTTCCCTGGCAAGGCTTTGTGACTCCTCTCGGACCAAATGGCACTTACGCACCCAGTCAGTTTGTCCACATCCACAACAACAATGTCCTCGTGGCTCCTGGCGATTCTGCTTACGGGAAGCGGTTCCTGACTCAGCTAGTGGCGAAAGCCCAGGTGTCGAGCGATTTCCAGATTGTCTGGAGAACTTTTTTCGAAGATACGAAGAGCCGTAAACTAGATAACTTCGGATATGATGAGTGGTCGCCGCTCAATGATGTCGTGGAAACGCGGCTGGAGCTTCACTACGATATGCATCTTTTTGGCGGTAGTTCGACAGTCAGCGCTGGTTACGCGAAAGATGGTAAGACTCCGCTCTCGACGACAGTAGACCACCCAGGAATCCTTAACAGCATTATCGCGGGCATAAGCTATCGGCATGAAGAGAACTTGAACTATAACGACTTCTTCAACGAGCCATTCACCGTCTACGATCTTTCGCAGGGTGCGAACTTCAAGCTATTTCCACGCTCCGTCATCTTTGGAGGTCAGCTAGTGCCCGGCTCTGGCTCGCCTGGTTATAGCGGTTCCGCCTCTTCATTGACCTACCAGGACGCCTCTGATGACTTCGGTATGTTTTTGCAGGATACTTTGACGTTGACCAAATGGCTGACCCTTTTCGGCGGGATCCGAGGCGACTTTGTTGAGGCCAAATCACGAACTCCGGCGCTAGGCCCGTTTCTGAATGGGAGCGGGGGCGCCACGCCGGCTACTCCATACATTCATCATGGCGCGTTCGATCCGTCTTATTTTGCGAGCGTAGTAGTCAAGCCGCAACCCTGGTTGACTACTTATGTCACGTACGACCGGACAACGGCGATACAAGGTGAGCCGAACTGGGGCGGTATCACGCCGAATTTCACCGGAAATTTCTTGGCCAATACCACGGAATTATACGAAGCGGGCGTAAAGGTGAGCTTATTGCAAAATACGCTCTTTGCCTCTTTGGCCGGTTATTATCAAGACTATACCCAATACGACATCCACGGTAACCCCATGAGAACGCGCGCCAAGGGGATCGAGCTTGAAGCGACGTACCAACCGAATCGAAACTTTAATGCGAGCGCTAACCTGACGATCTCTCGTACCCAATTCACTAACATCACTCCGGCCAACACCGTTTTTGTTCAAACGAATAACTACCTCAATGTCTTTGCTCCTGGTTTTGTTGATGTAAACGGCGGGCGCGGTAACGGGGGCACAAATACCTCGACCGGTTTCAGCCCAAACTATACGGGCGTTTTTCTGAACACTTCGACACCGGACGTGGTCAGCATTCCGAACCTGCTATTCAATGCTTATATCACCTATCAATTTGATTGCGGGTTAGGAGCCAGTATCGGTCCGCAAGTCACGGGCGAAATCGCGGAGAACCCGCAAAAGACATTGAAGATACCGGCTCAGGTCACTTGGAACGCGGCTATCTTCTATAAGCAGAAGAATTGGGAAGTGCAGGTAAATTTCTTCAATTTCACGGATGAACGCAATTGGACTCCGGTAGCGACCTTCGCTTCAAACGACTCGATCTTTCCGAACGAACCATTTCACATGAATGTGACGGTGAAGGTCAAATTTTGAGGCGGTGGGGGATTGATTTGTGACTTCTGTACAAAGCCAGCCTCGAAGCCCCACGGCAATTGTCCAGGATGCCCATTATGGTAGGGCGAAAACCTCGGCGCGCCGGGGACGTTGCGAGGTTTCGCTGATGGGTGCGCGCCGGGTTTGAGCCGCGCGCGGGAAAATCTGTGTTGTGTCTTCTCTCCCCGTGTCGATGAGTATTTGAAGGTGTGGGTAAAGGTATGAAACGGCTCAAGCCGGCGCGGCTGATACCGCACCAGGCTTTCGCCCTACGGTGCTGGGTTGGTGAACAATGGAAGTCAAGTTACATCAGATCACAAAGCGTTTCGACCAGGTCCTAGCAAATGACCAGATCACTCTAACGATTAACCCGGGTGAAGTTCTGGCCTTGTTGGGCGAAAACGGGGCAGGGAAGAGCACCCTGATGCGCATGCTTTACGGTCTCTACCAACCTGACGAAGGCAAGATCGAGGTGAACGGCCGCCCAGTTCATTTCAAATCACCGGCGGACGCGCGTGCTGCCGGAATTGGGATGGTTTTTCAGGAATTCAATCTGATCCCGGCAATGACGGCGAAGGAAAATCTGGTCCTGGCCGCGGATCGCGGGAATTGGTTTTTGACGCGACGATCAGCCGAAACCGTGCTTGAGCAATTTTCCGAACTGGCGCCTCACGTGCGAACTGACAAGCCCGTTACAGATTTGGCGGTAGGCGAAAAGCAATTGCTCGAGTTAGCCAAGGTTTTGAATGCGAATGCACAACTGATCATCTTGGACGAGCCGACTTCCGTGCTGACCCCGATCGAAGCGGAAAGATTGTATCAGAGGATTCGCGCACTAGCGGAGCAGGGGCGCAGCGTGATCATGATCTCGCACAAGCTAGACGATGTCTTTGCCTGCGCGACTCGCGTTGCCATTCTGCGTCGCGGCCGGCTTGTTCATGTGGGAAAGGTATCGGCCAGCTCGCGCCAGGATCTCATCCAACATTTCATTGGTAAGGAGATGCCGGCAGAATCCAGACTGCGGGAGCCGCGCTCGGAAGTAGCAACTCAACTCGAGGTCGTTGGGCTATCGGGTGAGCGCGCTCACACGAAGATATCTAATGTGACATTCTCGGTTGCCAAAGGAGAGATTTTGGGCGTGGCCGGCGTGTCCGGGAATGGCCAGCAACTGTTGGCTGAGCTTATTTGTGGAATCGAGAAACCGGTGGCCGGCCGAATCTCAATAGCTGGAAAGAAGATCGACCGCGGACACTTGGAAAGCATTGGCTACATCCCGGAATTCCCAACCCTGAATGCCGTGGCCCAGGGCCTTGATCTAAGAACTAACTTGGAAGTGAAAAGGCTGCGGAAACTACCTCTGGTCAATCCGCTGCCTTGGTCTGATCGGGCTCGAGCCGCTATTGAACAATTCAACGTTTATCCGCCTAATCCGCGCCTGGAGGCGCGGATGCTCTCTGGGGGAAATTTGCAAAAGCTGGTCTTAGCGCGGGAACTTGGTGGGCAACGAGATCTGATTGTTGCCTGCTATCCCACGATGGGCCTGGACCTGGTGGCCAGCCAGGAAATCCGAGCAAAATTAATCGACCAGGCCCGCATCGGTGCGGCGATCGTGTGGATTTCCGAGGATCTAGATGAATTGTTGGAATGCAGCCATAATCTGGCTGTGCTCTTTCAGGGTAGAATCGCCGGAGTGGTCCGAACAGGGGAGGCCGATCGAGCGCAGATCGGGAGCTGGATGGCCGGCCTATGATGAAGTTATCAGCGGTGCTGGTTTCTTTCCGCACTTGGATTCTCGCGATCGTGAGTTTTGCCGGTCTTTGCTTGTTGTTCTTTTGGCCAGCTGGGTTGCCGCCCATGCAACTCTTTACCCTGATTTGGCAAGGCTCATTCGGCGACCCTTACGCCGTCTCGGAGACGCTGGTAAAGGCGACGCCGATACTCTGGTGCGCCATGGCGATAGCGATTCCAGCTCAATTGGGCCTTATTTCGATTGGAGCGGAAGGCCAAATGTACATGGGCGCAATTTTCGGCGCGGCTTGGATTTTCTTGACCATGTCGGCGCCTCCTTTCGTCATTATTCCCGGGATGTTGTTTTTCGGTGCAGCCGGAGGTTTTGCTTGGGGAATGATTCCGGGATTCCTGAAAGCGAAAGTGAATATCAATGAAACTTTGGTTTCGCTCTTACTCAACTTCGTGGCCGTGGATCTGCTTGATTATCTTATCCACGGCCCCTGGAAAGCTCCTGAGGCCACCAACTGGCCGCAAACCGTGGCATTTCCTGATGCCACCGTTCTTCCCGCGATCGAGCCCGGATACCGTACGCATGTCGGTCTAATCGCTGCCATCCTCGCGTCGCTCCTCTTGCATTTTCTCTTTTCCAAAACGCGTTGGGGACTGATTACTCGCGTCCTCAACAATAACCCACGGCTCGCACCCCAGTGCGGGGTCAACCTTAGTCTGTACATCATGGTCTTAATGGGAGCCGGGGGGCTGGTAGCAGGCCTCGGTGGAATAGGTGAAGCCGCAGCGATCCAGAACCGGCTTGAGTCCCATTTTCTTCCGGGCTTCGGCCTCAGTGGTTACTTGGTTTCCTGGCTCGCCCGGCACGATTTTCGTTGGCTGCTGCCACTGTCTGTAATGATGGGAGCAATTCTGGCTTCCGCCGACGCGTTACAATTATCTGCACACCTGCCCTCCTCGTCCGCGTTAATTTTGCAAGGGTTCTTATTCGGCGTGCTTGTTGCTGTTGGAAGATTAAGAAAAAGGGACAAGCGTGAATCCCCTGGAATCGTCAATAAGTCTGCTGATCTCCGCCCTGCGTAGCTCAACGCCGATGAGCTTTGTGTTGGCGGGAGAAATTACCGGTCAACGTGCCGGCGTATTGAACATCGGTGTTGAAGGGCAAATGCTGGTCGGCGCCGCGGGGGGATTTGCGGTTGCTTCGACGACCGGAAATGCCTGGTGCGGACTTTTGGGTGGGGCACTTGCCGGTCTGCTTTTGTCGGCGATTTTTGCTCTACTCTGTCTGATTTGCAAAGCGAACCAAATCACCGCCGGTGTCGCCATTTTGCTTTTGGGCAGCGGCCTAAGCGCTTATTTCGGGATCCCTTATGTTGGTCGCCAAATTTCGGGATTCTCTCCATTTTCAATCGCAGGAGTGCCAGACTGGATGGAGGCGATTTTGCATCAGATCACACCCACGATGCTGTTAGCGCTGGTGGTTCCGCTCATCTTAGGCGGCTTTCTTTTCCGAACGCGAACGGGTCTCCGTTGGCGCGCCGTTGGCGAATCGACGAAGGTAGCTTGGGGATTTGGGTTTCATCCTGTCCGATACCGCTTCGCGGCAATTCTCTTGGGCGGATTCCTGTCGGGATTCGGTGGAGCAGCTCTCTCCGTGGATTATACGAAAGGTTGGTCGGAAGGTATGACGGCAGGGCGAGGATTAGTGGCGATTGGATTGGTAGTTATAGCTCGATGGAACCCGCTCTGGACAACGCCGGTCGCCATGATTTTCGGCTTCTCGGAAAGTCTTTCGCTAATCATTCAAGCGATGGGTCTAGGAATTTCTTCTTATCTCTTGGCCACATTGCCATACCTGGTTCCAATCTTGCTTCTCGTTCTGGATGCCAAGTTCGCCGGCGCGCTAAACCGAGTGCCGGCGAGTTTAGGCGACGTTTTTGTATCGGGCAGATCTTAAAATGGCGGGAACAGTTCTTTGCCCAACAGGTGTTACGGTCCTTAACCCGCGTTTTAGCTTAGGGTCTGCATGTAGTAGGAGGATTAGCCCGGCAAGGGCGAAAACCGGTATGTGCCGAGAAGAGGCCGTATGGGAAACGTTATCATATCATGTTACTATATTCTTTTGATCCACATTCTGATGCCCTTTCCTCCTTCGCTAAAGCTACAGTCGACCAGTCGGGTTGCACCACTTGGGGTTTCCCAAACCCGGGGTTCGCATCCCGGCCTGGGCCCGATAGCCCTTTCGGGGCTAATGCGAAACGTACGATATTCTCATTCCTGACTCGCGGCTTTTGGATTTTCGCTCTCGCGGTGGCCTTGTCGCAACCCGCTCTCGCTAAAACCAAGGTCGGATTCATCTATGCAGGACCTAAGAACGACGCCGGATGGTATTCGGCCCAGGACGACGGACGCGTCTACCTCGAACAGAACATGCCGGAGGTCGAGACAATCGTGGCAGAAAACGTCCCGGAAACGGCGGATGCGGAGCGCGTCATGGAACGAATGGCCCGAGCGGGAGCAAAAATCATTTTCGCCGCGAGCTACGGTTATTTCGACAAAGCGGTTCGTGTTGCTAAGCGATTCCCGGACGTGATTTTCATGCACAGTGGAGACGGCCAGATCGCGACGCGCGTCGGAAACTATTTCGGTTCAACCGAGGAGCCGATGTACCTGGCTGGCATCGCCGCCGGCTACGCCACAAAGTCGGGCAAGCTTGGCTATATCGATGCGCATCCGATTCCGTTCCAAGTGCGAGGAATTAATGCCTTTACGCTCGGGGCGCGCTCTGTGAATCCCAAAGTCACGGTGCAAGTGATTTTCTTGAACACCTGGAAGGATCCCATCAAGGAAGCTGAAGCGGCCAATTCCTTGATCGATCAAGGGGTAGACGTGCTCGCTCAAGAGGTCGACTCAAACCTGACCATCGCTCAGGTAGCCGAAAAACGGGGCGTTTCTTTCGTGGGCCAGTACTACGACGCTTCCCAGTTTGCACCCCATGCGTGGCTGGTTGGCAATTACTATCACTGGGGTCCGATGATGGTTCATATTATCAAAGAGGTACAAGCCGGGACATGGAAGGAAAAGGCTTACTTGGCGACGCTCGCCAGTGGAGCTTTACAGATGACCGGGTATGGCAGCGTTGTGCCGGCGGATGCGAAACCAAAACTGGACACTGTGACCAAAGAATTCCAGACGGGTCAACGCAAGCTTTGGAGCGGACCGATTCTGCGGCAGGACGGCACGCCGGTCATTGAGGCGGGCCAAGTGCTGGATCCGCAAAAAGTCACAGAGATGAATTTTTTCGTCCAAGGCGTCATTGGAGTATCGGGACAATAGGTAGCAAAGTAGCGTAGCCTGATGCTTCGCAGCTGAGATCCATCACCCGTGGTGGTGATTATCTTCGGTAGAGATACCTGTTTCTCGGGGGTGCCGGTATTGGACAAAATCTTTGGAAAAGAACAGGTCAAGCGTCCAATCGAGCACGACCCGTAGTTTTTTCTCCATGCGCGGCAGTTTGCTCAAATAAATCGTCCTCCAGAGCCACCAGGCGACAAATCCGGAAAAGTTGACGCCAAGAATTCGGGCGACGCCGGTGCGCTGACCGATCGAAGCGAGGAGACCGAGTGTTTTAAAACGAAAAGGCTTGAGTGGTTGCCGACGCACAGCTGCGACAATGTTTTGAGCGAGAATTTTGCCTTCGCGCGAAGCGTGTTGCGCAGTAGGCGGGTAACATCCGCCAGCCGGATCCGGTATCAACGCGCAGTCGCCGAGCGCCCACACACCCTGGAATCCCTCGACTTCCATGTTAGCGTTTACTTTAATCCGTCCTCGCTCTTTTGGAACGTCGACATGAGCTAACAGAGGATGCGGTGAAGTGCCGGCCGTCCAAACGAGAGTGAAAGTCTTAATGGACGCTCCGTCGCTCAGTTGAACTTCTCCTGGTGCGACGGCGGTCACCTTAGTATTAGCGTAAAGCTGGACGCCTCGCTCGACTAACTTTCGCGAGGCATAACGGCCAAGAGGTTCGCCCAGCTCGGGTAGAATAAAATCTCCCGAGTGAACTAACACAACCCGGATCTGGTCCCGCGCCAACATTGGGTAGTACGGAAGCGCATCGTGCAGGAAATCTAGAACGCTCCCCACTGTCTCGACACCAGCAAAGCCGCCTCCGGCCACAACAAATGTCAGAAGAGGCCCTCTTTGATGACTGGCGCACTCTGTGCCCGCCTCCTCTAGGTGCGCAATCAGTGTGTTCCGAAGATCGATAGCGTCACCGAGCGATTTCATAGTGAACGCACCCTCAGCGAGGCCGGGGATTTTGTAGAAATTAGTCACTGATCCCAATCCCAAGACGAGGTGATCGAACTCCAAAACATGCTCGTGCCGATCGAAGCCGTGCGTGACCGTTACGGTATGCTCACCTAAATTGATACGCTGGGCCTCGCCGTTGATGAAGTTCACGTGTCGTAACATCTTGCGCACCGGGTTAACAATATGGGTGAGATCCAGATCACTCGCCGCGACCTCGTGAAGCATCGGAGTGAACAGAAAAAAATTCTCCTGGTTGATCATGGTTACCTCGAAATCGGGATCGCGCCGTCTTTCAAATTCGAGGGCGCTATAAACACCGCCGAAGCCGGCTCCCAGGATAAGAACACGAGTCTTTTGCATTTTTCTTGAATGAGATTTCCGATTCCGGAAAACTCGCAGGTGAGAACAGAGAGATCTCGAGGCGGGTTCTTATTCCCTAGGTTGTACCGCTGCGGACAAGTCCGATTTCGCCAAACCTAAGTCATGGTTCGAACATCGGAGGAGGCTTCCGCCGCCGCCAAACTTGTTAGCATATTGGCTTTGAGGGGATGGGCTATGGCGGACAAGTCCGATTTCGCCAAACCTAAGTCATGGTTCGAACATCGGAGGAGGCTTCCGCCGCCGCCAAACTTGTTAGCATATTGGCTTTGAGGGGATGGGCTATGGCGGACAAGTCCGACTTCGCCAACCGTAAGTCATGGCTCGAACATCGGAGGAGGCTTCGTCGGACACGTCGTCAGGACACGCCGGCGGGACAAGTCGGCGCTCAGGCCGTGTCCACTGGAGGAGCCAGCCCACCGAGACCATCGATCGAGGTCACATTCTTTTCGCGTTGATACACAACCAGTTTTTTCGGGCCTTTGTGCTCCGCCCAATCCGTGAGCTGGTTTCGATCTCCACGAAATTCGTAAAGGGGCACTCCAAAACCGCACGAATCGGAAATACGAGTCAAGTGCACGCGAATAAATGAACGAAGTCCTGGTGTACTGCCAAAACGCGCCTGCAGCGTGGCGAAATCTGGGTGGTGCGACTCGATGACTTCGCCCTGGCCATGCAGCCGGACAATATTTGGCGCACCGGCAAAGGCACAGAACATCAAAACGATGCGCCCATTTTCCTTGATATGCGCGATCGTTTCGACACCGCTACCGGTCAAGTCTAGATAAACGACGGTTCGTTCGCCAAGAATGCGGAATGAGCGGCCATCCTTTGGCGAGCAATTGACGTGGCCTTCCCGTGACAACGGCGCCGTAGCCACGAAGAATATCTTTTGTGCAGAAAGCCAAGCGGACAGCTTTTCGTCAATCGCATCGTAAACTTTGCCCACGGCAGAACGGTGAATCAATATTCAAAGAACGCAAAAGCTTTGCGGTATTTCCAACCACGAATGCAGGCGAATAGACACGAATGGGTCTCGTTTGTGGCCCTATAAGCCAAAGCCTTTCCGTTCAGCGACATTCACCTCTCATCAATCATCTTGGTTGGAGTTAGTCCCGCTTCTTGTCCAACGCGCTAGCAGCCATGCGCCAGCCAAGTATAACAAAGAGGGCTCCAAAGAGACGCTCGATGGCGACCTGATATTTCACGTAAAGGTTGCGGAGGCTAGGGGTGGAGAAAAGGCTGCATAACGCGATTCGCCAGAGCAGCGAAATCAGGACAATCTCACTCCATATAGCCACTTTGACTAAACCAGACGTATCAAGGCGAAGCGATACGGCGAAGATACTGCCAAAAAACAGGATGGTCTTGGGGTTCGACAGATCAGTGGCCAGACCTCGAAGAAAACACTGCCACAGTCCAGGAACTTGGCTGCACTTGATACCGTCGGGGACAATACTTTTACCTAGGCACATTCGGATCCCTAAGAAAGTGAGGTAGGCAGCTCCGGCTAGCTTCAGTGCCTGGAAAAGCCATTCGCCTTGCGAGGTGAAGGTTGAGAAACCCAAGAGACCGATCATTGCGTAGAGCCCGTCACCGGTCACCGCGCCCAGACCGGTGAAAAGTCCGGAGCGTTGACCCCCGCGTAGCGTGCTTTCAACGACCGCCAAAAAATTTGGTCCTGGGCTCACCAACCCGAGAAAGAAAAGCATTCCTGCGACTAGAACCGACTGAAACTCGGGCATCATTAGAATTCCGTACGCGTTTTGTGGATGCGCAGCTAGTCGATTTTTAGATGCTTAGATTCTTCAGCGAATAAAAAAAGCAAATCGACACCCACCTCTTTGCATCCGCGAATCTGAGAACAGCGCATCAATTCGCGCGTGCTCAAGCTTTCCTACCTTTCTTTTTTGTTAGGCGGTTGCGCCTTAGCCGGATTCGGGCTGTGGAAAATCACGGTTTCGACTGTTGTCTCTTCGCCCGCGATTAAAACAACGGAGAGAGTTTCAGCTCCGCCCAACAGTCCGTGTGCAATCGCTCTCGTGCCGCACGGCGGTGTCGAACAGATCGACCACGAAATAAGGCATCTGCAGGATGAAGCTCGGGCCGCTTCGAAGCGGAGTGAGACGATCAAACGCCTGGGATGGGCGTTCATCACAAAGGCCCGTTTAAGCTACGATCCTGGCTACTACAAGCTCGCGGAGCAGTGCTCACTCTGCGTGGAATCAGAGAACGCCAACGATCCAGACGCCATCCTGCTCCAAGGTCATATCTTGGACAGCTTGCACAAGTTCAAGGAAGCGGAATCCGTTGCGCGCAAACTGGTAACGATTCGGAATGAGGCGCTCGACCACGGGTTGTTAGGAGATGTCTTGATGGAACAGGGGCAGTTAGATCAAGCGGTAGTCTCCTATCAACAGATGATTAACCTCAGGCCGGACCTGCAAAGCTATACCCGGATAGCTCATATGCGCTGGTTAAAGGGCGATCTCGAAGGCGCGATCGAAGTGATGCAGATGGCGGTGACAGGAGGCAGTCCGCGTGAATCGGAACCGACCGCATGGGCTTATACGCGGTTAGGTTTTTATGAACTACAAGCTGGCAATAGTGAGATTGCCGCAAAATCAGCGGGAATCGCGCTGCAATTCACAGACAATTACGCGGTCGCGCTTCTTCTGCGCGGCCGGATCCTGTTGACCCAAGGTAAAGGTGTGGAGGCTATTGAATCTCTCCAACATGCAGCAACTCTCACTTCGCTGCCGGAGTACCAATGGACGCTGGCAGACGCCTTGAGAGAAGTGGGTAAAGCGCAGGCGGCGGAAGATGTGGAGAGCCAATTAATCAGGAATGGTGCGGTTAACGATCCGCGGACGTTTGCGCTTTATCTGGCAACCAGAGGTCAACGAATCCAACAGGCACTCGCGCTAGCTGAAGAGGAACTGAAGACTCGCGCTGATGTCTTTACTCTGGACGCCGTTGCGTGGGCCTTAAAAGCCAATGGACGCCTCGATGAAGCGCGGGATTACTCCGAAAGGTCGCGGAAGGAAGGAACGCTGGACGCCCGACTTTTTTATCATGCCGGGTCTATCGCCATGGCGCGATGCGACTACGCGGATGCTCGAGAGTGTTTCAGGCGAGCCGACCAAATCAAACAGACCCTGATGCCTTCAGAAAGAGACGATTTGAACAAACAATTTGCTGCGCTCAACGAGCTGGAAAAATCCCCCGCTATCACGCTCAGCAAGTAACCCAATGAACAAGAAAAACAAAAGAACCATGAAAGTTCCACGCAGAGCTTTTGCAATTACCTGGCTCAGTGCGGCATTTTCCGCGCTAGTCCTCGCACCAGGCAGTGCCACGGCATCCAGTCATATGGATGCACCCCTTATAACCCTCGATCCGGCAGCTAACACTACAGACGTATACGCGTTCGTTTCACAGGTGAATGGGGTCAAATACCTCACGGCGGCTCTCGCCGTCTATCCATTTGAGGAGCCGAGCATCGGTCCGAACAAATATAACTTCGATGACAATGTGCTCTACGAGATCCACGTTTCCACCGGTGCCGACTTGCCAGTTGGGGAAGCGACGATTAGTTATCAATTCAGATTCAAAACAACGTTCAAGAACGAAAACACGATTGCGCAATCTTTCCTCGGACCGATTCAACATGTTGACGACGCAAACCAGAATCTGACCCAACTCTATACCGTCACTAAAGTTGTCCGCAGCGAGAAACGCGAGGATAGCGGAAATCGAGTCGAGGTTCTCGGTGAGAATCTAACGGTCCCACCAAACAATCAGGGGCTAGTTACCCCGCACTATAACCAGGGCGAAAATGGCAATCTACCCGCCAAAGAAGGTGTTGCTGACCCCACGCTATTGGATGTCTATACTTCCGAGACGATTCACAAGCTAGGCAAAGGCTATGTCGTGTTTGCCGGACAGAGAGATGACGGCTTTTATGCGAACATTCAGAGCATTTTCGACCTCGACACGACCTTCTCCGGCCCAGAAAGACCGTTAGACAGTCAAGCCGGATTTAACGTCCACACGATTGTAATCAATATTCCTGTCTCTGAATTGGGTGGTGACCAACAGATTGTCGGCGTGTATGCAACTACCAGCCGTAAAGCAATGACCGTGTTGCGCGATCCAAGAGCTCCTCGGCACTCGGGTGAATTTGTCCAGGTCGGTCGTCAAGGTAATCCCGCGTTCTGTGAGTTGCTGGTCGCCGGGAAGGACAAAGATCTCTATAATGAGACGCCACCGACGGTCGATCAGAGTCTCTTTAAAAAGTATGCCCTGGCTCCGGAGTTGGCCAAACTGCTAGGAGACCCGGCTAACTTGCAAACCAACAGAACCGATCTGGCCGGGATCTTCATTCCTGATTTGATCAAAGTCGACTTATCGACCGGGCCCGCCAATCTAGCAGGAGCTCCGAGTTTTAATCGACTCGGTATCTTCGGAGGAGATACGCTGATCAGCACGGTACAGCCAGGCTTCGGTAATGGAACTGTCCCCGGGGGTTGGCCAAACGGGCGCCGCTTCGGCGATGATGTTTTGGGGATCGCTGTCATAGCTATCTTGAGCGATCTCCGGACGAGTCCGCCGACGATTTTCAAGGGATTTGATCCCAAGACGTTCAACGTCGGTGGCGTTATTCAGAACGACATCACCTACAACATGGTATTTCCATACGCGGCGACGCCCCACAACGGACGGGATAACCAGCATCACACTCAACCGTAGTAACGTAACCTGATGCTTCCTCCTTCGTTCCTCCCAAGCCCCCAAACTACGGCGGACAAGCCAGCCTCAGGAAGCAAGTCAGTAATGAGTGATTGGTGAGAGGGTGGTGACATATTTCTGCTAAGGGTTTGCCGATAAGCATCCACCATTCACCGATTACTTCTCACCAATCCCAATCGCGCTGCGGCCCGAGCGATCAGGCTACATTAACTGCGGCGGCGCCACGAAATCGGACTAACCTTGAAATCACCCACCCAATTCCTAAGTTCTCGTTTTCGGCTATGTTCTAGTTTTGTTCTCTTCATCATCTGCGCATTGAACGCCCGGGCGCACGATCCTGGACTGAGCAGTGCGACGGTCACTGTCGGAGATCGACGGATCGAAGTACTTCTCGGTTTCGCGGAAAAGGATGTTGAATCCCTGCTTAACGCCACCGGGAATCAACCTGACATCCGAAGTACCGAAGGATTTGAAACGAACCGGCCGCAACTCGAGTCTCTCGTCCCACGCGAAGTTAGTCTCTTCTTGGATGAGGTCACTGCGCGACCCAACCAAGCGACCGCAAAACGCAAAGATAGCCAGAACATTGAAATTCTATTGCGTTTTGAAAGAACAAATGCCGCGCGGTTACGCCTGGTTTCAAAGCTTTTCGAAAGGCTACCTTTCGGCCACCGTGAGTTTGTGTCGGCTCGAACGACGGGCGGCGCTAGTCTTGGGGAAGTAATGCTCTCGGGGAGGGATACTTCGTTTCAGATTGACTTACCGGCGGTCGCAGCGTCCGCCACATCTTCGACTATCAGTCACTCTTTCGTCGCTTTTTTGATGCTTGGCGTGGAGCACATATTAACCGGTTACGATCATCTGCTCTTCCTGTTCGCGTTGCTGGTAGTCTGCCGAGATTTGCGCTCGATTTTGACGGTCATCACCTGTTTTACGGTCGCGCACTCAATCACTCTTGGACTTTCTGCACTCGACGTTGTTCGACTGCCTGGCAGGATTGTCGAACCGTTGATCGCGGCCTCCATCGCGTATGTAGGTATCGAAAATCTGATTCGAGGCGGCGCTCCCAAGTGGCGTTGGTTAGTAACGTTCTCATTCGGGCTGGTGCATGGACTTGGTTTTGCTGACGCTCTTAAAGAATTCGGAATCGGCTCCGGTCAATTTGGGATTGTTTTGCCCCTCGTCGGCTTCAACCTTGGCGTGGAGATCGGTCAGCTTTCCGTTGCGGCGGTTGTCCTCCCTATTCTGTGGCAACTCAGGAACAATCCTGGCTTCGTGCGACAATGGGTCCCGGTGTGCTCGCTGGCTGTCACGTTAGCCGGTAGCTACTGGATGGTGGAACGAATTCTGCAGAAATAGATCGAAAGTAAGTTACCAGTCCTGCGGACGCGCATGTGGGTCAACCTGTGGCCGATGTGTGGGAGGGCGCACGTCCTCGTGCGCCGCGGATCGCGAGGACGCGATCCCTCCCCGGGTCCCCTCCGGGACATCGGCCACAGGTTGACGCAGGTGCGCACCCGCGGGATCCAGGTACGTTTTTATGGGGCGGTAATCTATGAAAATCCGTGTAATCTGTGGCTTAGTTGTAGGCGGGCTCCATGAGCACAGTTTCTAGGAAGTCTATCGATCCCGGCGTTCGCATCGGACATGTGCATTTGAAGGTGGCCAGCTTGGAACGCGCCCTCGGTTTCTATCATGGAGTGCTCGGCTTCGATGTCGTGCAGCGGTTTGGGGATGACGCCGCGTTTCTCTCGGCGGGCGGCTATCATCATCATATCGGATTGAACACCTGGGAAAGCGCGGGCGGCAAACCGCCGCCACCCGGTGCAACCGGGTTATATCACTTCGCCATTATCTATCCAACGCGGGCGCGGCTTGCCGATGCGCTTTTGCGATTGTTGAATGCAAAGATTCCGTTAGATGGCGCTTCAGATCATGGGGTGAGCGAAGCACTGTACCTGCACGATCCAGACTACAATGGCGTGGAGCTATACTGGGATCGGCCAAAGGAACAGTGGCCCCGTGCGGCGGACGGGGAGATCACCATGTACACTCATCCGCTCGATCTCGAAGCACTCCTGGCGGCGGCAGGATCGCGGTAGTGGTGGGGGGACTCGGTAAGGGAACTCGCGAGATAGGGGACGCCCGTGATCGGGCATTCGGACAGGTCTTTTAGTCCGGCGGATTGGCTGCTGGAATTGCCACTTTTCCGCGATCCGCATTCAGTTCCTGGCCGGGCGGCAGCTGTAATTCCGCGGCGATATCGGTGTCCGTCAACACTGTACCCGGACCGACCTTTGTTTGCCATCCCGGGGGCAACGCCCTGCCCCGATCGAGGTTCAGTTCCAGTCCAGGCGGAAGTCCATCAACAAATCCCTTCTTCTTGCCGGGAAGAGTTTCATTCTTAGCCACTTGCGTAATGTGGTCGGAATGATGATGGCCTCGAGAGTGATGCGCGAGTGCCCTAGAGGTCGTATGGCTAGTGGCTCGGCCTCTGGCGTGATTGGTTCCTGCCTTCGAGAGGCTGTGTGAGTGGCTGCCTCGAGTCGATACGGTATTGCTGTTGTTGCTATGCCCAAAGCCCTGACTCATACCATGTCCCACGCCCACTGAACCATCGCCGCCACCGTGGCCACCACCATTCCCCCCTCCGGCCCCGTTACCGCCACCACCAGCACCACCGCCGCCCCCTCCGGCGCCATGCGCTAGAGCGGAAACCGCCACGCCTGTCGAAATCGTGAAAGACAACAGGGAGAACAGGATCGTTTTCACGATCTGTTTCGACGGACAAGAGTAAAAGAAAATTCGAAGATTTCTCGGAAGAACCAGAAATCAACCGCTGGCTGCCAGTGTGCTCATAGCCGTAGCCGGATCGAAGTAGCGCGGCGCCGATGTCTGGTTTCGCTCCGATATTCTTTGGCGTCAGGCTGCTATGCTGGCCGGCAGTGCCCGCATGCCCATAGGTCGGAGGGGAGCCGCTTGCGGCTCCCGGGAACACCCCTGGTTCTGAAACGGCCCTGGACTATTCCAAGCGTCGCACATGTCCGACGAAACCTTCCACACCGACTAAATCATGGCGAAACAAATTGCCGAAGTCGGAAGCAACGCCCCTCCGCGCGCATTGGTAAAACACATTAGAATATCCGGAGCGGAATTTCGGCGGGAGCGGCCAGGAGTGAGTCGATCTCGTCGTCCAGGCGGATTAACGTGAGCGACATACCCGCCATTTCGAGCGACGTACAATAGTTACCGACATAGTTGCGAACGACCTGGAGACCCCTCTTTTCGGAGAGCTGTGCCGCGCGACGGTAAAGCACGTAGAGTTCGCTGATCGGCGTGCCGCCAAGCCCGTTAATCATCAATCCGACCTTATCACCGGATTTAAACGGTAGATCGCCGGCTACCGCTTCAAAGACCTCTTCAACAATTGCGTCGGCAGACTGCAATTTCGCTCGCCGCCGGCCAGGTTCACCGTGGATGCCAACTCCAATCTCCATCTCGTCATCGGCCAATTCAAAGATCGGCTTGCCTTTTGCGGGTGGCGTACAACCGGTCAGTGCGACGCCCATCGTCCGAACAACCGAATTCACTTTCTTACCGAGCTCTACCAGTTGGTCGAGCGAGCGACCGGCTTCCGCGGCGGCGCCGCAAGCTTTGATCACGAAAAAATTTCCAGCTACGCCACGGCGTCCAACGGTGTAAGTGCTGTTCTGAACAGAAACGTCGTCGTCGATAATAACCGTTTCGATCTTGATCCCCTCAGCTTCGGCCACTTCTTTGGCCATATCCCAGCACATCCGATCTCCCTGATAATTATTGATTAGATGAAGAACTCCCTTGGGCGAATTCATCAATTTGGTGCAAGCCAGCACATACTCCATCGGAGGAGCAGCAAACACGTTACCCGGACATGCGGCATCAAGCATGCCACGGCCAACGACCATGACGTGGGCAGGTTCATGGCCACTTCCTGATCCTTGAATGACTGATACTCTATTGGGGTTCGGCGCATCGGCGCGATAGATGATGTTGTGTTCCGGTATCCACTTCAGGGTCTTTGGATTGGCCAAAGCCAAGCCTTCTAGCATTTCGTGGACAAAATCTGCGGGATCGTTAACGAACTTTTTCATGGGGGGATTTTGGTGGTGGTTCTGAGGATTCGGGGAAGGAATTCGGCTAAGAGGTAACCGGAGCAAATCGGGAAGTGAGGGCCTGCATGATCGTGGCGATCGCGACCACTCCCGGGTCGAGCGTTCCAGCGCTCCGTTCTCCGGTAAACGATTGCCGGCCACGGCGCGCAACCCAGGGCCGGGTAGCCTCTATACTCGCAGTTGCTCTGTCGGCAGCCTCACGCAAAGTCGTTATTAACGAGCATTCAGAATCTTGAGCTCGCTCTTCGACTGTGGCCGCGACTGGTTCTAGCGCGTCGAGAATCGTCTTGTCACCGAGACTGGCGCCACCGCGCGCTTGGATTCCAGCCATGGCGTTACGCAGCATGGCACCGAGTTCAGTGAGCGTGACTGATTCTTTGCCGCGCGAAAGCGCACCGGCGCGAATGAAACCGGTTCCCCATAATGGTCCGGAACATCCACCAACGTGACCCGTAATCGTGATCCCTATGCCCGAGAGGAGTGATCCGATCGACGATCGGTCCAAGGACTCCCATTTATTGAGTACTGTACGAAAACCGGTGGCCAGCGAAGTTCCAAAGTCGCCATCTCCGCACGTCCCATCTAGCTCAGAAAAATAGTGTTCATTGCTGATGGCGGTATCCGCAACCGTGCGTACGGCATTTTCTATGTCCGACAGACTGATAGATTTCATAACTTACATTGACGGGGTCGGGGAATGCAGATGGCGCTGCAAATCGCTCAAGCTGACGTGCGGTCCTGGTGGATCACCCAGCTCAGGATATACGGCGGCGGCTTCATGAAAATCTTCCGCCACGGTGTAAGCGCTGGTCGTGATCGCACAGGTAATTCCAGCGCGAATCGCAGCGAGTAAGCCATTATGGCTGTCTTCGATCACCAAGCAGCGTGCCGGATCAAGTTGAAGACGTTGAATTGCTAACTGATAGATCGCCGGATCTGGCTTCTTTTGGCTGACGATATCTCCCGCAAAGATGCCGGTAAACTTGGCCTGCCGCTCGGGGCCCAGGAGTCGTCCAACCACGCCGGTGACCGCTCTTTCATTGGATGTAGAGCAAACCGCCAACCGAACGCCGGCTGAGTATGCATCATCAACGATGCGATTGATTCCGCTGCGGACTGGCAGATCGCCGGATTCGATTAACTGGATGAAATAGTCTGTCTTGAGCTGGTGCAATCGCTTAATCAACGCATCGCGATCGACTGTTTCCACGGGCCACCCGATCTCGTCGAAATAGGACCGCATGCGTTCTTTACCGCCCGCGATTTTCAGGAGATCGCCGTATTCCTTGATACTCCATTCAAACGGTAAACCGAGAGCCGCGAAGGCGCGGTTGAAGGCTACGCGGTGACCGTCTCGCTCGGTATCCACGAGGACGCCGTCGCAATCAAAAATGAGCGCATCCATATCGAGAAACTACGTACCAACCGATTGGGCCCTTCCGGCACCTCCGAACTGCCGGATCTTCTCTGTAGCCAGCGCTGTTACTGCAGCAGCCTGAGCCGCGAGCGGCTTCAACGGTTCGTATTCTTCCGGATGTTCCTGATGATAGGAGACAAAGCTATCGATGAAAACGTGCTTCAAGTTGGTGGAGATGTTTACCTTGGAGCAGCCAAGCTTGATGCAGCGTTGGATGATTTCGTCGGAAAGACCGGTACCTCCATGCAATGCCAGAGGGGTAGAAGTTCCGTGACTGATTGCTTCCAGTACATCCCAGGCGATGGTTGGTTCGTGTTTGTAAAAACCGTGTGCCGTGCCAATCGCGGGCGCGAACACCGCTAAGTCCACCTCCCGGCAGAACGCGAAAGCCTGTTCGACATTGGCAGTGTGATCTTTTCCTTCGGCAACGATCACGTCTTCCTCGACCCCACCGATCTCGCCTAGTTCGGCTTCTACGCCGACGCCGCGTTTGCCGGCTAAAGCCACGATCTCTTTCGTTAACGCAAGGTTTTCTTCGTACGGTTTGTCGGACGCGTCGATCATGACCGACGTCCAACCGGTTTCAATGCAACGGGCGATCATCTTGGGGTCTTTCCCGTGATCAAGATGTAGCGCGATAGGAGCCGGCGACGCATCAGCCAACTCATGGGCCCAGCTCACGATTGGCTCGTGCCCGTAAAATTTCACCGTCTTGGCGGACGTTTGGAGAATCACCGGAGCCTTTAGCGTCGTTGCGGCAGCAACAATCGCTTTCATCGAACCGTAATCCACCGGATTGAACGCCGCCACCGCCCAGCCATCGCGTCGGGCAACAGCCAGCATCTGTTTCATGCTAACGAGAGGCATACAAAATGGGATAGGATTTGGCCCCACCGCCAGCCCTGCGTCCGGCGATCCCTGAAAAAGCGTTCCGAGAAGGAGTTAAGACGATTGTGCTCCGTCCGTAAAATCGCCCTTTGCTCAAATTGTTGACCGAGTAGCCTGATCCTCCAGCCTCAGGGAGAGGGTGATTGGTGAGAAGTGATTGGTGATTGGCGAAAGGCTTCCACCATTCACTAATCACTAATCACCGATCACAATCACCCCGCCCTGAGGCTGGAGCATCAGGCTACGGCGCTGAGTTCTGTTGCCTGATTTGTCAGCGCTCGCACGGTGCGACCTTCGTACCAAGTGCCTTCAACCATGAGGAGATACGCGCGTGCGGGCACACCGCGCTCGTTCCGGTGTAACATATCGACGAGCAAGTCCACAGCCATAACACCGATCTGGAACGAATTTTTTTTCATCCCTGATAAGCCAAGACGGCCTTCATCTAGAGAGTGATAAGCCACGCCAATATCTTCGGGAACTCGATAGCCAGCGCGTTTGAGACTGGCTAACACGTCGACCAGTTTCGTGACAATCGCGTCAGGCTGGAAGCGATCGACCCATGATAGAAAATCTTGATCATTCCAGCCTTCCAGAATCAGTGGCGGAATGGCTTGATCAGCGCACAAACGGTTTTGCTCAACCAAGTACGCGGCCAGCCAATTATGGTCGACTCGCTCATCCTGATTTCGGAGATTCACCAAACCGACCCGGCGATAGCCTCTGTGGTTCAGCTCTGAGAAAAGGGTGCCCATCGTTCGGTACTCATGATTTGATACCAGGTGCAAACGCGGGTGGGTGAGCGTGTAACCAAACGTAACCGCTGAAAGATTCTTCCAGTCCAGATCGATCGCACCCAATCGCTCTTGCGGAGGAAGCAACACTCCCTGGATTCCCCGTGTCCAAAAAATCTTACTCATCCTGAGTGGGTTCATGCCTGGAGCAGCTAACCAGAATTGTTCGAGCCGATAGCCCCGTTCGGCGGCCCGGGCGGAGGCTCCTTGGAAATAGTCGCGGTTGCAGGCCGACGCCGTCCAACCTTTCTCGGTGCGGTGATTCGTCAGCCACGCGATGACACCTCTTTCTGTCGGAGGTCGTTTCATTTCGCGATAAGCGCAAAGCGCCGAGAGCATGGCATCCGCTCTGTACCCGAGCTGGCGCGCGATTGCCTGGATTCGTTCCTTTGTCTGTGCCGGGATCCGCGGATGGTCGCGAAGAGCTAGCGACACGGTGGAATAATGACAGCCGGCCTTCCGGGCAATGTCGCGGATTGTAGGACGCAGTTCGGAGCTCGACATAAGTCGATCGGTTTGGGGATCAGCAAACATCACCCGACTCGTATGCAGATACAAGCCCGTCCGCAGAGTAGAGAGTCAGGAATGCCCTCGGCGATTGCAAGATGGTTCACTTTTGTCGTCGTGCTTCAGTCCTCTCACCAATCACCAATCACTAGTCACCAACAAGCTCCCTGAGGCTAACTTGTCCGCCGTAGTTTTGGGTTTGTGGGGAACGAAGGAGGAAGCATCAGTCTACTTTGTTCTTCAACGCGCAAACTCACCGAAACAATCGGGCTGAGTGGTGTGTCCTAACGAGCATGGACAACAATCACAAGGCGAAACTGTATAAACAGGGAATCCCTATGCTCGCCTTCCTCCCGCTATTGGCCCTTATCGCCGGTCAAGCCGCAGCATCAGCATCCTCTTCCGATGGGTGGGAAGTAGCCTCTCCCGAATCTGTCGGATTGGATTCAGCACTTCTAAATACCCTCATCCAGAAAATTCGTGCCGGCGAATTTCAGAATATCCACGCGCTCCTCATCGTGCGTAATGGCAAACTTGCGGTCGACGAATACTTCAATGGGCCGGACGAACGTCGCGGTGAGCCGCTTGGTACCGTGCAATTCAATTCCTCGAAGCTCCACGATTTGCGCTCGGTCACAAAGAGCGTTGTTTCCGCTTTATTTGGGATTGCGCTGACCAAAGATCCAAAAAGGAATATCGACGATCCTGTCCTTTCCTATTTCCCTGAATATGAAGATCTGGAGACACCCGATCGGCAGGCTATCCGGCTCCGAGACCTATTATCCATGATGGCCGGATGGGAGTGGAACGAAGACCTCTCATACCTCGACCCTCTTAATAGTGAAATACAGATGGACGCTGCGCCAGACCGATACCGGTTCGTTTTAGAGCGGCCGATCGTCGCAAAACCAGGCCAGCAATTCAAATATAACGGCGGATGCACGTCGCTGCTTGCTGCCCTAATAGAGCGGTGGACGAAATTGCCATTGGATAAGTATGCCGAACAGGTGCTATTTCGCCCGCTGGGAATTTCTGAATACGAATGGTTGAAGGATTCCGATGGCAGGCCAATTGCCGCTTCAGGTTTGCGGTTGCGTCCACGCGATCTCGCAAAATTCGCTTCACTCTATTTGCATAAGGGTCGCTGGCGCGACGCGCAGGTAATCCCCGAGACGTGGGTTGATGCTTCGCTCGCTCCACACATTACAGTGGAGGATCAATTGCAGTATGGATACCAGTGGTGGCTGTGGTCAGGGAGTGAAAAGACATTCGCCTGGGCGGCCGCGTTCGGCAACGGCGGGCAGAGGGCATGGGTGGTTCCGTCGGCGGATCTGGTAGTGGTTGTGACCGCCGGGCTCTATAACTTGCCCGATAGCAGCGCCGTGCTGCGTAAGTTGTTCGCAAACTATATTCTACCCGCAGCGGTAAATTAGAATGGACAAAAGGGGATAATGGTCCGCCGGTGACGCTCGCCCCGAAGGGTTTGGGTGCATTCGCGAATGGCAGACCTGCGGCTACCGAACATGCGCTGCTGATTCTTGGCTCCCGAATTCTTTATCTCCGCGCCTCTGCGGTTAGATTTCATCTCGATTGGCAACCCACCGGAATCTTGCGAGCCGGACCCGGCGCGAATAGTCTAAAAGACCCTGCGGAGGCCTGTTATGGAAATACCAAAAAAATTGATCAGCTACTTGAACGAAAAGAGAGTCACCTACGAAATATTGCATCATCCGGAAGCCTTTACTGCACAAACCGTCGCGGCGGCTGAGCATGTTAAGGGCCGTCATCATGCCAAGGTAGTCATGGTGAAATCCGGCGGCCAGCACTTGATGGCCGTGTTGCCTGCGGACTGTCGCGTCGACCTGGAAAAACTCGAGAAACTAACCGCCAAACCCACTTCATTGGAAACCGAAGCGGATTTCAAAGAGCTGTTTCCGGACTGTGCGCCTGGCACCATGCCCCCATTTGGCGATCTTTATGGATTACCGACCTACGTAGATAAAAACTTGGCCAAAGAAGATTATATCGTCTTCGAGGCTGGCACTCATACCGATGCGATTAGGCTTAGCTATAGTGACTATGAGAGGACTGCCCAACCGCACGTTGAAGATTTCGCGACCAAGCTGCGTTCGATTAAGCGACCTTAACCCCTGAAGGGTGGGGCGAAACCCCTGACAGGTAGGGCTAAACCCCTGACGGGTAGGGCGAAACACATCGTTGAGCGACAGCGAGATCAGATGTGTGAGCCAAGAAATGGGGCAGCCCAAAGGTCCTAACGATCCAGCGGCTGCTTATCTCCGTCTGCATAAGCATTGCAATCAGGCTCGCACAATTGTCCCTAGTGATGAGGCAACCGATCCCGGAGGGAGCTAATGAAAGAAGCCCAGGACGAAGTGCTGGGAAATAATGCGAAAAGAGACGTCCGTCCCGCGAGGGACGATCGAAGTGTTTTGGCTCCTCGTCCTCTGGTATGCGGCTTCACCAGCGTAAGCACCCGTCGATCGTCCCGTCCGGGACGGCCCGTCTTTTTTGAACGCCACCCCAGCACTTCGTACTGGGCTACTTTCATCGGATCCCTCCGGGATCGATTGCTCTCGGCGCATGGCCTTACCTTAGGTTGCGAGCATCCGCATCAGCACCGCTTTTTCGCCGTCTGCGAGCCAAATCTGTGGCGCCGGTTCAAGCGCTCAGTCGTCTCATTTTGAGACTGGGAATCCTATTTTGGAATCCGTTTTGGTGCTCTCTCCAAAATGGCAACGGACGTAACAAGCTCGTAAGCAGGCATTTGCGACGTATTTGCCAAGTTGGCACGACTCATGCCTATAGAGAGACAAGAATCAAGGAATGACCATGAAGATTATCCGATTTCCGCTAGTTCAAAGGGACGAGAAAGCCATAATACCCAATAACCTGAAGGCGTCTTCGTCGCTCCTTCTTCAGTATCGAGATGGCGCGAGCGACGAGTTTTTGGTATGGGCTATTTGTGTTGTTTGCGCTGTCGCGTCCATCGTTCTCTGCTTTAGCCAGCTTCAAAGCGATGTGAACCATATTCAGCGTGAACACTTCTCCCACCTGAGCGCGAGTCAGTTGGCCGACGAAACTCCATCCCCGACTGACGTCTCGAAAGAGTTGTGATGAGCCGCGCCCGCCAAAGCAACGGCAGCGGGATAGATCCGCGTCCCACCCAAAGCCCGCTTTCTTCGCGGATGGATATCCCAAGAAAGGGCTACCAACAGAAGCGTTGGCGAAATCGCCTCTTTGTTGGCGTTGGTTTGGTGTTGGTGATCGGTGGGTTAACTTTCTTTATCTCACGACTGAAGCCCGCGTTGCCCTCAGTCGATCGGAATTCTGTTTGGATCGATACGGTCGTGCATGGACCGCTGGTTCGCGATGTTCGCGGTATTGGCACGCTAGTACCAGAAGATGTGCGCTGGATCCCCGCCCGGACGGACGCGCGGGTTGAGCGGATCGTGGTGTGGCCAGGAACGGAAGTTAATAAGGACACAGTGCTCTTGGTATTGAGCAGCGCAGAGCTTGAGCAGCAGGCCTTGGATTCTGATGCCGCGGTGAAAAGTGCCCAAGCCAAGCTGACCCAACTCGAAGCCCAACTGGAAGGCGAGCGATTGGAACGGCAAGCAGCACTCACTAAGGCGCAGGCAGATCGGGATACGGCGGCCGCTGAGATGGAAGCCGACGAAAGATTGGCGAAGGGAGGATTAATCGCTTCTCTGGATTTTAAGAAGGCGCAGATCGCCGCCACGGAGCAAGCCGCCAATTTCGAAGTGGAAAAACAACGTTACGAATTTGCCAAGCGATCGATTGAACCGCGACTGGCAGTCGCTCAGGGCGATCTGGACCAGGCGAAAGCACAAGCGCTTTTGCATCACAGCCAAGTGGATGCTCTCCAAGTGCGAGCCGGAATGGACGGGGTGCTCCAGCAAATCCCGGTCGATGTTGGGCAACGTGTCTCTGCTGGGACTAGCCTCGCCAGAGTAGCGGATAACACCAAATTAAAAGCGCAGATCAAGATTCCCGAAACCCAAGCACGCGACATCGCAATCGGCCAAATCTCCCAAGTCGATATGCGAAATGGCAGCATTGTCACCGGTAAAGTATCGCGGATTGATCCGGCCGTGCGGGAGGGAACAGTCCTGGTCGATGTGAGCTTTAACGGAGCGACTCTACCGCGCGGCGCCCGGCCGGACCTGAGTGTGGAAGGAACAATCGAGTTAGATCGACTAACCGACGCCATCTACGTGGGCCGGCCCGCTTTCGGCCAGGATGATTCCACGATCAGTCTTTTCAAACTCGATCCTGACGGAACCTTGGCCACTCGCGTGAAAGTTCGATTGGGCCGCGGCTCAGCTACCAAGGCAGTCGTCGAAGAAGGTCTCCGGCCCGATGATCGCGTTATTTTATCTGATACCAGCGCTTTCGATAGCCACGACCGGATACAGCTGCGGTGATCGGTGAGGCGCTAATCAGTAATCGGTAATCGGTAATCGGTAATCAGTAATCAGTAATCAGTAATCAGTAATCAGTAATCAGTAATCAGTAATCAGTAATCAGTAATTAACTATCCATAATATCACATGAGATTCTTCCCGGAACCATCAAACATTGGCCGATTATATATTTCACCCTACTACTATGGTCTGATCGCACTGATCACTGATCACCGATTACTGAACACTGATTACTGATTACGGCTCACCTCGGATGCCTTCTCTCTTCCAAGATTTCCGGTACGCCTGGCGGCTTCTCCTAAAGTCGCCTGGATTTACAGCGCTGGCAGTTTTAACCCTTGGCGTAGGTATCGGTGCCAACGTCACGGTCTTCAGTGTTCTTAATTCTGTGCTGGTCCGGTCTCTGCCGTTGCCGCAACCAGAGCAACTTGTCAGGCTGTACTCGGACTGGGAGCCGGCTTTGCCCGACAGCTACGTTTCCGCGCCAGATTTTTTGGATTGGCGAGAAAGAAACACGATGTTTGCCGGTCTGGCTGGTTGCCGGATCAAAGACGTTGGACTCCAACGAAGCGAGGGAGCGGAAAAGATCACGCTGGCAGCTGTGTCCGCGAACTATTTCCAACTGATCGGCGTGGGTCCGAGCGTAGGACGTGGTTTCACACCAAGCGAGGGTGAGTCCGGCGATTCTCTCGTTGCCGTTCTCAGCGAGAGTCTCTGCCGCCGCTTGTTTGGATCAATCGAAGGGATTTTGGGACGCTCGGTTCAATTGAATGCCGAGTCTTACACCGTCGTTGGCGTCATGCCGGCCGACTTTCATTTCCCTGACGAAAAGATTCAAGTCTGGATTCCCTTGCATTTCAGCGAGCCGCAACTGCGCGATCGAGGCATTCGCTGGCTGACAGTTTACGGCAGGTTGAAGCCAGGGATAACCCTGGCGCAAGCTGGACCGCAAATGTCGAGTATCGCGGCGAGCCTCGCTCGCGAAGACCCTACTGACAATACCGGATTCGGCATCCGGTTGGTTCCGCTGCAAGAAGACATTGTCGGGAAAAACCGTCCTGCACTCCTGTTGCTGCAGGGTGCGGTAGGCTGCATGCTTTTGATCGCGTCTATCAATTTAGCAAACCTGTTATTATCCCGGGCCTTGAGCCGCCGCCGAGAACTTGCCATTCGTGCCTCGCTCGGGGCAAGTCGCTGGCGGTTAGTACAGCAATTGTTGGCGGAGAGTCTGTCGCTTGGAGGATTGGGCGGAATTCTGGGAGTCGTGCTGGCTAATTGGGGCGTTGGCCTATTCACCTTCTTTGCTAAAGCACTCATACCGCGATCATCAGAAATTCAGATCGACGCGGGTGCGCTCTGGTTTACCCTAGCACTGTCCCTCCTAGTTGGAGTGTTCTGCGGGTTGCTGCCGGCTCTCGCCATATCGAGCGGTGTCCAGAGTAATCTCCGTGAGAATTCCCGCGGTTCTGTCGGCGGAATTCATCAGACAATTTTGCGGAACGCTTTGGTTATCGCAGAAATTGGATGCGCTCTGGTTGTGCTGAGTTGTGCTGGGTTGCTTCTGCGCTCGTTTCTAAAAGTGGAGGAGACCGATTCGGGTATCAATCACTCCGAAAAGGTGTTAACTGCTTCGCTCTCGTTGCCGCCAGTTCGTTACCCAACAGATCAGTCTATTGGATCTTTCTATCGGCTTACGCAGGAAAAGCTGACGCAGATGCCGGGAGTAAAGTCGGCTGGGGCGGTTACCGTACTGCCACTCACATCGGGTAATTCTGATCTTTCCTTTCAGGTCGTAGGCCGGCCGGCCTTTCCTCAGGGTCAGCAACCGCTTGCTCGATTTCGCGTGATCAGCGGTAACTATTTTCAAGCAGCCGGTATTCCCCTGGTTGCTGGCCGGTTCTTCGATGAACAAGATGGGCCGGACGCTCCCCCCAGAATTCTGATCAATCGCGCCATGGCACTTCACTTCTGGAATAGTGCGGAAGACGCGATCGGAAACAAGATCGACAGCGAAACCGGGTGGATCGGCACCATCGTCGGCGTGGTGGGCGACGTACATAACTTCGGTTTAGCTGCCCCCATCCGTGACGAATTCTACTATCCAGTGAGCCAGGCGCCGCACTACGGTGATGCCGGATCGAACGATGCACTTGCAATGGTATTGGTCATTCGCGCCGCGGATTCAATCGATCCCGAAACGCTCATTGGTCCGTTGCGACAGAGAATCGCAGAAATCGATTCGGCCGTCCCGCTTTCGAGAGTTAACACTTGGTCTCAACTGATCGCCGATTCGATTGGTGATCGCCGGCTGAACCTTTGGTTTGTTGGTAGTTTCGCCTTAGTGGCGCTGATTCTCGCGGCAATGGGCCTTTACAGTGTGGTCTCTTACGGTGTCGCCCAGCGAACACGAGAGATCGCTGTCCGCGCAGCACTAGGTGCGCAACGCCTCGATATATTTCGTTTGGTTCTGGGCGAAGCAACCAAGTTGATGGGAATCGGCATCGCCGCTGGTCTGTTAGCCTCCTTTTGCCTGACGCACCTAATACAAGGCCTCGTCTATGGCGTTGGCACCGCCGATCCACCAACTTTCCTAGCAGTAATCGCGCTACTGTTGTTGATCGGATTGGTTGCGAATTTCCTTCCTGCCCATCGAGCGATGAATATTAACCCCACTAATGCGCTCAGAGAAGAATAACAAACCCAACTGTAACCTGCAACCTGTAACCACCAACCATCCATGCCTTCGCTGATCCAAGACTTCCGCTATGCCCTGCGGCTTTTACTAAAGTCGCCCGGGTTCGCAGTGTTGGCAGTAGTCACGTTGGGCATTGGTATCGGTGCCAACGTGACGGTATTCAGCGTTCTGAATGCTATCTTGGTGCGATCTCTGCCGTTGCCGCAACCGCAACAACTTGTTCGCGTGTATTCGGAGTGGGAGCCGGCGTGGCCGTGCAGTAATGTTTCCGCGCCAGACTTTCTGGATTGGCGGGACAGGAACACAATGTTTGCCGGCCTGGCGGCCTGCCGGATCAGAGAAATTACGCTCCAACAAAGCGATAGAGCAGAGAGAATCACGACGGCAGCGGTGTCCGCAAATTACTTTCAATTGATCGGAGTGAGTCCAACTCTAGGACGCGGTTTTCTAACGAACGAAGATCAGCCAGGTAGTTCTCACGTTACCGTTCTCAGCCAGGGCCTTTGCCGCCGCTTGTTTGGATCGACTGATGGAGTCTTGGGACGTTCGATTCAGTTGGATGCCGAATCCTACGTGATCGTTGGCATCATGCCGGCCGACTTTCATTTTCCGGACGAAACGATTCAGCTTTGGATTCCAGTAAATTTCACCGAGGCGCAATTGCGGGATCGCGGGAACCGCTGGCTAACGATTTACGGTAGATTGAAGCCGGGTGTGACCGTAGCGCGAGCCAGGCAGGAAATGGTGGGGATCGGAGCGGATCTCGCTCGCGAATATCCGAACGACAATACCGGACTCGGAATCCGTCTGGTTGCGCTTCACGAAGACATCGTCGCGAAACAGCGTCCTGCGCTCTTGCTGCTACAGGGAGCAGTCGGCTGTATGCTTCTGATCGCGTCCATTAATTTAGCGAATCTATTGTTATCCCGGGCGCTAAGCCGGAGGCGCGAACTCGCTATTCGTGCTTCGCTCGGGGCAAGCCGTTGGCGCCTAGCGCAACAGTTGCTGGCCGAGAGCCTCTTGCTTGCCGCGGCCGGTGGGGTTCTGGGGATCTTGCTAGCCAATTGGGGAGTTGATTTATTCAGGCTCTTGGCCGAGACGCTGCTTCCGCGTTCATCGGAAATTCAGATCGACACGCGTGCGCTTGGTTTTACGCTGCTGCTTTCCATCCTGGTCGGTATTCTCTGCGGGTTGCTACCGGCGCTGGCCATATCCGACGGCATGCAACGCACGCTCCGCGAGAACTCCCGCAGCTCGGTGGGGGGAGTTCGTCAAGCGATGTTGAGAAACGCGTTGGTCATTGCAGAAATTGGTTGTGCACTGGTCGTGCTTAGCTGTGCCGGGTTGCTTCTCCGATCTTTTCTCAAATTGGAGGAGACCGATTCTGGCATTGCTCATTCAGAGAAGATATTGACTGCTTCGCTGTCGTTGCCACCGGTGCTCTATCCGACAGATCAATCTGTGAGGTCATTCTACCAAGTGGCTCAACAGAGAATGGCGCAAATACCCGGAGTAAAATCAGCTGGGGCGATTAGTTTGCTGCCATTAACGCCGGGAGACACCGATACTAGCTTCCAGATTACCGGCAGACCGCCTTTTCCTCAGGGTCAGCAACCGGTTGCTCAACTGCGCGTGGTCAGTGGTAATTACTTTCAATCTGCCAGTGTTCCATTGATTGCGGGCCGGCTCTTCGATGAACGGGATGGACCTGACGCTCCCGCTACCATTCTGATTAATCGCTCCATGGCTCTTCGTTTCTGGAAGAGCGCAGAAGCCGCGATCGGAAACAAGATCGATAACGAAGCTGGCTGGGTCGGCACAATTGTCGGCGTAGTGGGTGACGTTCACCATTTCGGTTTAGCTGCGCCGGTCCGTGATGAATTCTATTATTCGGTGAACGAGGCGCCGGGCTACGGAGCACCCGGCGCAAGCTTGGCTCAAGGAATGGTTTTGGTGATTCGGGCGGCGGATTCAATCGATCCCGAAACCCTCATTGGACCTTTGTGCCAGAACATAAAAGAAATTGATTCGGCCGTACCGCTTTCGAGAATTAGCCTCTGGTCCAAGTTAATCTCTGATTCGGTTGGCGATCGCCGTTTGAATCTTTGGTTTGTCGGCAGTTTCGCTTCAGTAGCGCTCATTCTCGCGGCGATGGGCCTCTATAGTGTGATCTCTTACGGTGTGGCCCAACGCACCCGAGAAATCGCTGTGCGCGCTGCGCTCGGTGCGCGGCGCTTCGATATCTTTCGACTTGTCTTGAGTGAAGCAACCAGGCTAATGGGGATCGGCATTGCTGCAGGTCTTTTTGCCTCGTTCTGCCTGACGCACCTGATGCAAGGCCTCGTCTATGGCGTCGGCACCGCTGATCCGCAGACTTTCCTCGGAGTGATCGTACTGCTGCTGTTGATCGGTCTGATCGCGAACTACCTTCCGGCTCACCGAGCGATGAATATAAATCCCACCATGGCGCTTAGGGAAGAATAGCTAATCGGTAGTCAGTAATCAGTAATTAACTATCCACAATATAACATGAGATTCTTCGCAGAATTGTCAAACATCGGCAGACCATACTGCTATGGTATGATCGCACTGATTACTGATCACTGGTCACCGATTACTTACTGCCCAACGATCATAGACTACCACCGTTAAAACTATGCCCAGCGAAGCCTTAATCCACTTAGACGGCCTGAAGAAAGTGTTTCTCACAGACGAGATCGAGACCCACGCGTTAGCCGGAATTTATCTCGAGATTTTGAAAGGAGAATATGTCGCGATCGCCGGACCGAGCGGATGTGGCAAATCAACACTGCTATCGATTCTGGGACTTCTCGATTCGCCGAGCGAAGGCACTTATCTGCTCAATGGTAAACAGGTCGAGGAACTGAACGCGAGCGAGCGAGCGCACATTCGAAATCGGGAGATTGGATTTATTTTTCAGAGCTTCAATTTGATTGGTGACTTAACGGTATATGAAAACGTGGAATTACCGTTAACTTATCGACGCGATATGCCCCGGCCAGAACGTAAGAAGCGCGTTCTGGAATCGTTGCACCGAGTGGGCATGAGTCACCGGCAGCGACATTATCCAAATCAACTGAGCGGCGGTCAGCAACAACGAGTCGCTGTGGCTCGCGCCCTGGCAGGCTCTCCTTCGATTCTGTTGGCGGACGAACCGACCGGGAATCTGGACAGTAAGAACGGAGATGCCGTCATGGACCTGCTTTCCGAGCTGCATCAGGGAGGAGCAACCATCTGTATGGTTACCCATGACAGCCGGTTCGCCCAATATGCGAAGCGTACGGTTCATCTATTTGACGGACAAATAGTGGCTGAAGATGAGAACGCAAGGGAGGAGATGGGCGCGAGACGGTAGGGACCGGCTCCCGCCGGTCCGATCGTTAACCTAGAGACGCCGAACAAATACTTCGAGCACGAGGACGACGACAGCCTGTCCGCCATAGTCCCGCGAAAGCGGGACGACGGCGGAAGCACGAGGACGAGAGTGACTGCTTACTGCTAACTGTTTACCGCTAACTATTGACCGTGAACACCCTGCTACAGCATCTCCGCTACACGATCCGCGTCCTTCTCAAGTCCCCCGGATTCACCGTCACGACCATTCTGATCATGGGTCTCGGAATTGGGGCAAATACTGCAATCTTCAGTGTGGTTAATTCGGTTCTGCTGCAGTCGCTGCCGTATCCGGATGCAGGAAAATTGTTAGCAATATCGGAAACGGACCCAGTTTATCCTGAGATGGTGGTAGCTTATCCCGATTATCTCGACTGGCGTGCCAGCCAACATTCATTCGAAGATATTTCAGTGTATCGCCGGGATGATTTTAACTTGACCGGTAGCGGTGAGCCAGAACGTATTCACGGTGCGTTCGTGACAGCCAGTTATTTTCGAGTCCTTGGGCTCGCACCAAAACTCGGGCGGACCTTCGCCGAGAGCGATGATCGAACGGGAGGTGCGAATGTCGTTCTCTTGAGCGAGAGATTCTGGCGAAACCGCTTCGGAGCTGACCCGAACATTATAGGCCGCACCTTGGTCCTCAACGACATCAGCTATGAAGTTATCGGCGTCACCCCGGCGGAGTTGATGAATCCGGAAAATGTGGATGTCTACGCGCCATTTGGATTTTACGCTGATCGTCCCTATCTCACCGATAGAGGGAGTCACCCAGGTCTCTATTGTATCGGTCGTCTCAAGCAGGGCATTTCTGTCGAGCAGGCCGCGGCCGATCTAGCTGTTATCTCGCACAATCTGGAATCACGCTACCCAGAAACCAATTCGGGCGAGGCAATGAAACTGACACCGCTTCTGGAGAAGACGGTTGGTGAGTATCGGATGACCCTATCGCTTCTTCTGGCGGTTGTTGGGCTCGTGCTGCTAATCGCCTGTGCGAACGTCGCGAACCTTCTGCTCGGCCGCGCCGTTGTGCGGCAAAAGGAGCTAGCACTGCGCGCCGCACTCGGCGCGAACCGGGGTCGAATTGTGACGCAGCTTTTGACGGAAAGTATTTTATTGGCTGTGCTCGGGGGCTTACTCGGATTGATTTTTGCAGCGTGGAGCACCGACGCAATCGTCGCTTTGGCACCTCACGACGTGCTTCGCTTTCAGCAAATCCAAGTGAACGGATCGGTGCTTCTGTTTACCGCTGTTTTAACGCTGGGCAGCGGCCTGATATTTGGTTTGTGGCCGGCTTGGAAGCTCTCTCGAACGGACCTCGGTACGGTTCTCGAGCAAGCAGGTGGTCGTGGCAGTACAGCCAGGAGCCGGACGCCAGCGTAGTCAGGGATTGCTTGTCGTCAGCCAAGTGGCTCTTGCTAGCCTTCTTTTAGTCGGGGCAACGTTGCTCATCCAGAGCTTCCAGGCGCTGCAAAAGGTTCCTCTCGGCTTTGATCCTCATCATTTGCTCACAGTTCGAATCAAGCTGCCCGGCTCCAAATACCGTAACGAGCCTGGCCAGCCTGCGAAGGTGGCAGAAATGGCTGCCTTTTATGACCGAATCTTGGAAAAGATCCAGAATCTTCCCGGCGCCGAGATCGCTGCACTTTGTACCAATCTCCCATTCAGCGGCAGTGATTGGCAGATGGATTTTGCGGTGGCCGGTCGCCCAGATCCCAAACCAGGTGAGGAACCATCAGCTGAATTTGCGTCGGTTTCTTCTGATTATTTCCGAGCTATGGGAGTTGAATTACTGCGCGGTCGCAGCTTCGAAGCGGAGGATAGAATCGGCAAACCGCCTGTCGTCATCATCGACGAGAGTCTCGCGAATCGTTTTTTTCCGGGCCAGGACCCGATCGGCCAACAGATCTTTGACAATATTCATAGTGGCGTGCGCACGCAATACACCGTCGTCGGTGTTGTACGCACCGTGCGGCACGACGATCTCAAGGAACAGCCCAAGTTGGCTCAGCTCTACATGCCCGTGACCCAAAAACCAGAGCTTCAGTCTACCATTCTAGTACGCACTGAGGGTGATCCGTTGGCACTTCCTCCTGTCGTTAAACACGCAGTCCAATCGGTCAATTCAGATCTCCCGGTCTTTGATGCCAGGACAATGGATAGCCTACTTGCCGACAAGCTCGCAACCCAGCGGCTCTCCGTAATCTTAGTGAGCCTCTTTTCGGTTCTCGCACTGATCCTCGCTGCGGTTGGTCTCTACGGTGTGCTGGCGTATTCCATTGCCCAGCGGACTCGTGAGATAGGCATTCGGATCGCTCTAGGTGCGCAATCGGGAAACATTTTGGGATTGGTAGCCACACAAGGACTCAGGATCGTTGGCGTTGGATTATCCATCGGGATCGTCGGTGCGCTCACTCTAACCCGTTTGATCCAGAGCATGCTGTATGGTGTATCGGGCAACGATCCGACCGCACTTTTAACAGCCGCGATCGTGCTTGGTCTAACCGCATTTCTGGCCTGTTTGTTACCTGCGTTACGGGCAATCCGAATTAACCCCATTACGGCACTGAGAGAATGACGGTAGGGACCGGCTTCCAACTACGCCAAACTTGGACACGTTTGAATGAATACCAATTGAGGCTTCGTCGGACAGGCCCGCCAGTGAACACCAACGAACGCCAACGAACGCCAACGAACGCCAGTGAACACCAACGAACGCCAGTGAACACCAACGAACGCCAGTGAACACCAACGAACGCCAGCGAGCGACAGTGAATCAACTTCTTCCAGAAGCTCGCTGCCTTATGTTGACGCGCATGCGCGTACGCGGGACGACGGCGGAAGGACGACGACGAGAGTGAACTGCTAACCACTTACTGCTGACCGTGAACACCCTGATCTCCCATCTCCGCTACACGATCCGCGTGCTGCTGAAGTCACCAGGCTTTACTGTTACTATCATTCTAATCCTGGGCTTAGGGATCGGCGCAAACACGGCGATCTTTAGTCTCATCAACGGCGTAGTGCTTAGGCCGCTCCCTTATCCAGCTGCCGATCGGCTCATGCTCTTTGTCCAGACTCTTCAAAATTTTGACACGGTGCCTCTAGGTTATGCGGACTACCTGGACTTCAGCGGAGGTCAGCATAGTTTTGAGAACCTCACGGTCTACGACAACAATGACTTTACTCTTACCGGGCAGGGCGATCCGGAACGAATCAGCGGCCTTTACGTTACGGGTACTTTTTTCAAGGTGCTCGGCCGACCATTCCTGATTGGGCGGCCATTCGGCGAAACCGACGATAAGCCAGACGCTGCGAACGTGGCAGTTGTGAGCGAGCATCTCTGGCGCACGCATTTTCACTCTGATCCGAAGATTGTCGGCAGCAGCCTCACAGTGGACGGCAGGAGTTTCCAAGTGGTCGGTGTAACTCGTGGGCAAGCTGATGAGACGGGAAAAGCCGATTTGTATGTTCCGGTGAGTCACGACCCGCTTTTCGAGCGATACAAAAGTATTCGGGGAGCGCACAGTTTCGTGTCTATCGGACGACTGGCCGACGGGATCACGCTGCAACAGGCCTACGCAGACCTCCAGGTCATCAACCAGAATCTAGCTGCTCGCTACCCTGTCACAAACAGTGGCTTCGGTGTTCGGCTGATGCCTTACCTGGATGGCGTTGTCGGCAGTTATTCTGGTCTCCTTTTCCTGCTGGAAGCAGCGGTTACCTGTTTACTGCTGATCACCTGTGCCAACATCGCAAATCTGCTGCTCGGCAGGACACAGATGCGTCGGAAAGAAATCACCATTCGAGCGGCTCTTGGTGCAGGTCGGCTGCGCCTGGTTCTGCAGCTTCTGGCTGAGAACTTGCTCCTGGCAGTGGTCGGAGGAGCGCTCGGCCTAGCCATTGCTTTCCTGGCAGTAGATGCGATCAAGGCTTTCGGTCCGGATATTGCCCGCTTTCAAGAGACCAGAGTTGATAGCGCCTCTCTCCTCTTCGTTCTCGGTATAAGTCTTTTCACGGCATTCCTCTTTGGACTCTTCCCGGCCTGGATTGCGTCCAAGGCTAATCTCGCTTACACGCTGAAAGATGAGGGGGAGCGTGGCGGTACTGCGGGTCCTCAGCGGCAACGAAGCCAGGCGTTTCTAGTAGGAGGACAAGTTGCACTTGCCTCCATTTTATTAATTGGTGCGGGATTGCTGGCACGGAGTTTTCAGGTACTGCAAAACATTCCTCTCGGATTCAATCCCCAGAATGTGCTGACTACCGATATCTTCCTGGCTGACGCCAAGTATGCGGATGAATCGAAGAGCGCCGCCTTCTTTGATACGCTCCTGGATAAGGTGGCGCATTTGCCTGGGGTAACTGCCGCCGCGATCAACAACAATTTGCCGTTTCACGGTCAAAACGTGAACGGCTTTGGGGTAGCTGGCCAACCCGATCCCGATATGGCCCATATGCCTTTGCTAGATCCTCAGTTTATATCCTCCGGGTACTTTCACGCACTGGGAATTCCGCTTTTACGGGGTCGCGTATTTGATGAACAGGATCGGGCGGGCAAACAAAGAGTGGCGATCGTCAACGAAAGCATCGCCCAACGTTATTTTGCTGGAGAAGATCCTATCGGGAAGCAAATCCATGACATGAATGACATAAGCGGCCTCCAGCGCAACTATTTCACGATTGTCGGCGTGGTGGGCAATGTACAGTTTGATAATCCGGAATCGCAGCAAACTCCTCTCCAAGCTTATTATCCTTACGCTCAGGGCACTAATGCTCTCGATTCAATAATAGACTCTGGGACGCTGGTAGTACGCACGCAGGGCGATCCGCTTGCCATCGCAAAGACAGTACGCAAGGTCATCGCCGAAATCGATCCCGAGGTGTCGGTCGCCAGTCCGACCACCTTCGACGACCTCGTTTCGAAAACGTTCGCCATTCGCCGGATCGCGACGGTGATAGTTAGCTTATTTTCGACGGCAGCTTTGTTCCTGGCTGCGATCGGCTTGTATGCTGTTCTATCCTACTCCGTTATCCAAAGAACGCGCGAGATCGGGGTCCGGATGGCTTTAGGCGCCCAAACAACAAACATACTTCGACTAGTAGTCCGGCAAGGACTCCAGATCGTTCTGCTCGGTCTAATAGTTGGGATAGTGGTGGCACTGACACTGACCCAGTTTATCGGCACCGTCCTCTATGGGGTGTCAACTGCGGATCCGGTAGCGCTGGGGATTAGCGTGCTGGTACTCGGCCTTGCCGCATTACTCGCGTGTTTGTTACCGGCGGTACAGGCGACCCGGATTAACCCGATTACGGCGCTAAGAGAATAGCCGCAAAAGAACGCAGAGAACACAAAGACAAAATACGAGAGCTCGACCTCGCCGACCGATGGCTAACCTAGAAACGCTGAGCGAATCATTCGAGGACGACGACAGCCAGTCCGCCATAGTCCCGCGAAAGCGGGACGACGGCGGAAGCACGAGGACGAGAGTGAACTGCTTACCGCTAGCTGCTAACTGCTAACTATTGACCGTGAACAGCCTACTATCACATCATCGATACACGATTCGCGTACTCCTGAAGTCGCCGGGATTCACCATTACTACCATTCTGATCCTGGGCTTAGGGATCGGCGCTAATACGGCGATTTTTAGCCTGATTGATGGCGTGTTGCTCAAGCCGCTGCCTTATCCCGAAGCGGATCGGCTGGTCCAGATTTTCCAGCCAGTTCGAGAGTACGAACAAATGCCGATGGCCTATTCCGACTATGTGGACTTCCGCCAAGACCAGCACAGCCTACAAGATTTGACAATTTATCGCACGGACGATTTCCAAGTCACCGGAAACGGAGACCCGGAACGAATCGACGGCGCCTATGTCACAGGGAGTTTTTTCAAGGTGCTGGGCAGACCATTTGTCCTAGGCAGGCCTTTCGGAGAAGAGGAGGACACCGGAGCCGCCGGTGTGGTTGTTCTCAGCGAACAACTGTGGCGGACCCGCTTCCACGCGGATCCCAAAGTGATCGGTACTAACATAACGCTGAGTGGACGTAGCTTCCAAATTGTCGGCGTTACACCCCCGCAAGCAAACGAGACAGGGAAGATTGATCTGTATGTCCCTTTCAGTCTTATGCCCATGTTCGCCGATCTGAGGTCACGGCGCAGTGGACACATGCATTACTGCATCGGACGACTGAAGGATGGGGTCACTCTACAACAGGCCCAAGCCGACTTCGAAGTGATCAATCAGAACCTGGTTGCCAGGTATCCGGAGACCAGTTCGGGTTTCGGAATCCGGCTCGTACCTTTTTTGGACAGTGTGGTTGGCGACTATTCAGCTACTCTTTGGATTTTGGGGGCAGCGGTGGGTTGCTTGCTGGTGATCACTTGTGCGAACACCGCGAATCTCTTACTTGCCAGGGCGCGCGAGCGCAAAAAGGAGATTACGATTCGAGCAGCGTTGGGGGCGACTCGCGAACGTTTGCTGATGCAGCTATTAACCGAGAGCCTGCTGCTCGCGTTCGTTGGCGGTGGATTTGGGTTGTTTGTCTCCTATTGGGCAGTCGTATTGATCAGAACCTTTGGCTCGGAGAATATTACCCGACTTGAAGCAGTTAGTATCGATGGCACTGCCCTCATCTTTGTGTTTGCTATCACGCTACTCACGACATTGCTGTTCGGCCTTCTTCCAGCTTGGGTCGTCTCGAGAGCGAATCTCACTTCCGCGCTGCGCGACGAAGGCGGGCGAACCGGAACAGCCGGCCCGGAACGGCAACGCAGCCAAACCATCCTGGTCATCGGACAAGTCGCGCTAGCGTCCGTTCTTCTCATTGGAGCGGGGCTGCTTACACGCAGTTTTCTGGCTCTACAGAGTGTACCTCTGGGTTTCAACGCTCATCACATTCTCACGGCCAATATCTATCTTGGTAACACCAAGTACGCCGAGGACAGCAAACGCAAAGTCTTCTTCGATACATTGCTTGATAAGGTTCACCATCTACCGGGAGTGACGGCGGCCGGCTTAAACGATTGCTTGCCGTTCTACAATAACGACATGGAGAATCTTAGCATCGTTGGTCAACCCGCGCCCGACCGTAATCACCTACCTTGGATGGCCCGGCAGATTGTCTCTCCCGACTATTTTCGTGTGCTCGGAATTCCTCTTCTGCGAGGACGACTGTTTGATGACCGAGATCAAACGGGGAAGAAGAACGTGGTAATTATTAACGAGAGCATCGCGCAACACTATTTTGCCGGAGAAGATCCGATCGGAAAGCAAACCGATGACCAAGGCAACCTTTTCGGTAAAGAGCGTCACTACTTCACGATCATCGGCGTAGTCGCAGACGTGCAGCATGACGATCCGGGCACCGAGCGAACTCCTTTTCAGGTCTACTATCCATACACCCAATCAGCGGGAGGCTTCGAAACGCTGAAATTCGCGACGCTCGTATTGCGTACGGACGGTGATCCTCAATCGCTGATAACAGCCCTGCGAAAGACTGTTGCCGCAATCGATCCAGACCTTCCGCTCTCAAACATCGGTTCGTATGATGACCTCATCGCAGGCACGTTCGCGACCAAGCGTCTCGCAGTGATTGTAGTTAGTCTATTTTCCGGAGCAGCCTTGCTGTTAGCAGCGATCGGCTTATACGCGGTTCTTTCTTATTCGGTCAGTCAAAGGACGCGCGAGATCGGTGTGAGGATGGCTTTGGGAGCACAATCATCGAACATCCTCAGACTGACAACTGGCCAAGGACTCAGCATTGTTCTTGTGGGATTAATCCTTGGAATTTCGGCGGCACTCACCCTTGCCCACTTTATCGGGAGCGTCCTGTATGGGGTGTCAGCTACCGATCCGGTTGCACTTGGACTGAGCGTGCTCACGCTGGGTCTCGCTGCGTTGCTAGCCTGTTTGTTACCGGCGTTGCGTGCGACGCGGATTAACCCAATCACGGCGCTAAGAGAATGAAGGTAGGGACCGGCTTCCAACTACGCCAAAATTCTACACGTTTTGAATTAATACCAATTGAGGCTTCGTCGGACAGGCCCGCCGGTCCGATCGCTAACCTGGAGACGCTGAACGAAAGATTCGAGGACGAGGACAGCCTGTCCGCCATAGTCCCGCGAACGCGGGGCAGCCGCGAGACCCAACGCGGGGAGGGATCGCGTCCCCGCGATCCGTTGTGGCCGGACCCAAGCGCGTTTGTATACCAAGGGTTAAATTGCGTCCCCAGGTTAGAGATCGTTTTCGCGGCGCGCGGGGACGCGCGCCCTCCCGGCGATGGAGCAGGCAAACCATTCTTAAGTTGACGCGTATGCGCGAACGCGGGACGACGGCGGAAGTACGAGAACAACTACTACCTGCTAACTGCTAATTGTGAACAGCCTACTATCACACCTCCGCTACACGATCCGGGTACTTGTGAAGTCGCCCGGATTCACCATTACCACGGTTCTAATCCTCGGTTTAGGGATCGGTGCCAATACGGCGATGTTCAGCCTAGTCGATGCGGTATTGCTTCGGCCGTTGCCCTATCCTGAGCCAGGTCGACTCATAAAACTTTGGGAGACCTTCCCGAACTCTAGCGAATACTCGCCGGTGTCTTATCCTGACTATCTCGATTGGCGGTCCAACCAACGTACTTTCGATGATCTTTCGCTCTTCAGACCGAGTGACTTCAACTTGAGCAAAGATGGCGATCCTGAGCGATTCCGAGGAGCGTACATCACGGCCAGCTATTTCAGAGTGATGAAGATTTCGCCGCTGGTAGGTCGCGAGTTCTCCGAGGAGGAAGACCGGGCTGGTATGGCCAGGGTTGTCCTGTTAAGTGAACGACTGTGGCGCAGTCGTTTTCAAGGAGATCTGGGAATCATTGGACGCAAGTTGATCCTCAACGGGAACAGCCTGGAGGTTATTGGAGTTATTCCGGCGACTTTTGACGTCGCTCGGCGCGCCGATCTCTATGTTCCGTTGAGCCTGAATCCGGATCGGAGCTTCGTGAGCAGCCGCGACAGATACCAGTTCGATTGCATTGGGAGATTAAAGGAAGGAATTACTCAGGAGCAGGCCGAGGCCGATTTGCTTCTTATCTCCAGTAATCTTCAAGTCCGTTACCCGGGCACCAATGCGGGAGTTAACGTCAAGCTGATCCCGCTACTGAAGAGCGTGGTAGGAGAATATAGCGCAACACTCTGGTTTCTCATGGGCGCGGTTGGCTTCCTGCTGCTGATTACCTGCGCTAACGTCACCAATTTGTTGCTGAGTCGAGCTGTTGGGCGGCACCGAGAGATTGTAGTTCGCGCCGCCCTGGGCGCTAGTCGCCGACGGATCATTGGACAACTGATGATGGAAAGCTTCGTTCTGTCCATACTCGGCGGTGTTCTTGGACTCCTTCTCACGTTCTGGATTGGCGACGGAATTATTGCGCTCGGCCCCAAGGGTGTGCCACGTCTTCAGGAAGTTCGAGTCGACAGCATAGTGTTCGTCTTCTCTTTGCTCGTAACTGTTGCTACCGCTTTTCTATTTGGAGCGGTGCCTGCGTGGAGGATTTCTAGAACGGACCTAAACTCTGCACTGAAGGAGGAGGGAGGTCGAGGCGGCTCGATAGGCCGACAGCAATCGCGCAGTCAGGCGATTTTGGTCATTATTCAGGTCTCACTAGCGTGCGTCCTTCTCATGGCAACGGGACTGCTGGGCAGGAGTTTCCAAAAAGTCCAGGATGTTCAACTAGGGTTCAGGCCTGATCATTTGCTCACCGCCGGAATTTCGTTGCCACCCTCGAAATATTCCGCCGATGTAAATCGGCGTGGCTTCTATGAGAACCTCCTGGAAAGGACGATGCAAATACCAGGGGTACACGCTGCAGCGGTCAGCTCCAACCTGCCGTTTAGCGGCCATAACTCGGAGCAAGGATTCGTCATTCCCGGCCAGGCTGAAACTCAGCAGGGCCCGGCCTATGAAGCACAGATTGTTTCGCCTGATTACTTTCGGGCGATGGAAATGCCTGTCTTGAGGGGACGAGGTTTCGACTCTACTGACAGGCAGGACAAGCCGTTGGTTATAGTCATCGATGAAACCTTCGCCCGCCGGTATTTCTCCGATCGCGATCCGATCGGGCAACAGATCAGCGACAATGAAGAAGGGCAGCCTGGTAAGCAGTACACTATTATCGGGGTCGTTCCAACCGTGCGGCACGACGGTCTAGACGCTGAACCAAAATATGTCCAAGCATACTTTCCATTTGCGCAGAATCCTTCGCCCGTAATCAGGCTGCTCGTACGGGCCGAGAGCGACCCTCTTTCCTTGACGAACTCGGTGCGGAAGGCAGTTCTTTCAGTTGATCCGGACCAACCAATTTTTGGTGTTGAGACGATGGAGAGTCTGGTGGGCAATAGCCTCGCGGGGCGTCGACTCTCAATGATCCTAGCAAGCGTTTTCTCTGCTCTTGCCCTGTTTCTGACTGGGGCTGGTCTCTATGGCGTATTGGCGTATTCGATCGGCCAGCGGACGAGAGAGATCGCTATTCGTATCGCTTTGGGGGCCCCCACATCGAACATATTCGAATTGGTAGTTCGACAAGGATTCACGCTAGTCGGGACCGGCCTGATCATCGGTATTCTGGCGGCACTAATTTTTTCCCGATCTATCGGTAGCATTCTTTATGGTGTATCAGCCAACGATCCGCTAACGCTCGGGTTGACTGTGCTCGTTTTGGGTTTTGCCGGAGTTATTGCGTGTTTGCTTCCGGCGCTACGCGCAACGCGAATTAGTCCGATCATCGCGCTAAGAGAATAGCTTGGGCTTGGGCGAGGATTCATGAAATTCTATCTGTTCGAACGGTTCGAATGGAAACACGCCTCCTGCGGAATGATTCAGCTCGCAGCTGCCGATAACTTCCTACTTTGCTTCCTTTGCTACCTTCCAAACCTTCTTTGCTTACTTCTGTTGGCCGATAAGCCGCGCATCCGACCCCTGACCTGGAACGATCCGATCCAAGCGTTTCATTGATCTGTCGCAGCGAAACGGTTATGAAGGGCGGGGTCAGCAATTTTCCTTTGACCTCCTGGCAAGCAACAATATGAGAATCGCTTATTTGATTCTTTCCGTTGTCCTGAGCGCCGCCGGCGTTTTAGCTCAACAATCGCCCATAACCGCCACGACCGAAGACGGTCGGAAAATCTTGGTCTATCCAGACGGAACCTGGAAACCCGTAAAGCAGACCGATAAGGAGAGCGCCGGGGGTAAATATGATCGGCCCACAGATTCTAAACTTTTCGTCAAGGCTACGAGAGGGACCTTTGGCGTCTGGATTAACGAGGAGAAGTGGAAACAATCAGCTCCGGCCGATGAAGCCGGTTCCAAGGTCACGTTTGAACACAAGAAAGATGATGCGTATGCAATGGTTATCTCCGAACGCATCCAGTTAACGATGGATGGGCTCAAAAATGCAGCCCTCAACAACGCGATAAGCGTGGCGCCTGATACCAAGATTGTCTTCGAGGAAAAGCGTGTCGTGAATGGCAAGGAAGTTCTTTGCATGAAAATGGCTGGCACATTGAAGGGCATAGCCTTCTTCTATTATGGTTATTACTACGGAGGTACGGAAGGCACTCTCCAGGTTGTGACTTACACATCCGCAAACCTCTTTGATGAGTACAAGGCGGACCTCGAAGAGTTTTTGGATGGCACTCAAATCGGTGGATAGCGCATTTTCCGTAATTCGATGGTTAGGGTGCTAGTGATGAACGCTGAGGTTCGTTACAGATTTATACAGAAGTAAGCGAAGAAGGTTTTGAACAGAAGGTAGCAAAGGAAGCAAAGTAGGATCCATTCGGCAGAGCGATGGACTGCGACCTCTGTTTTCTCCTGTTAAACTTGTGCTTGGGCGAGGGGTTCATGAAATTCTAGCTCTTCGAGAGGCTCGAATAGAAGACACACGTTGGGGCGATGATTGCGGCCTCGCCGGTAGCTTTTCACTTCTGTTTACCATGCTCTACCGAGGCTTCGCGGGAGTTGAAGAATCTGAGGAACTTCAGTCTTTGCTTCCTTTGCTACCTTCTGTTCAAAACTTCTTTGCTCACTTCTGTTTGTCTGTAAGCCGCGCTTTTGACTCCTGGTTCCGAGCAATCCATCGGCCAAGGGCTTCGTCGCATTTCGCAGTTCCAGAATGGGACAATTCCTTCTCATTTTGAGACAGTCGCTACCAGGATAAGTCACCTCACACAAAGACACGAAGCCGCAAAGGGTTGGCGAACCGCCGGACAAGGGTGCTTCGGCGCTCGGTGTTTTAGCGTGAGCCCTCTTTCGAGGCTCAAAATCTTGGCAGAGAACGGAAAGCACAAGATTTCGGCGGAGTGGCATACAAGCTGCCTTCAGTAAGCAGAATTGCCCCCAGAACGATGCACGGTTTGCTCCAATCGCTGCGCTACACCATCCGGCTGCTGCTGAAATCACCGGGATTTACGATTACTGCGGTTCTAATCCTCGGATTCGGGATCGGTACAAACACGGCCATCTTCAGTTTGATCGATGCAGTGCTCCTGAATCCGTTACCGTTTCCCAAAGCTGATCGGTTGATCCGCATCTCTCAACCTAGAACAAATGATGGGTACTGGTCGGAGTTAGATTATCCCGACTACCTGGATATTCGGAGTCGTAACCATAGCTTCGATGTCCTCTCTGTATCGTTTTGGTGGTATCTAGATTTGAGCGGTCAAGGGGAGGCCAGACGGCTTACTGCAATTTTTGCCTCTCCTGATCTATTCAGGGTTACAAATCTGCCATTCCTTCTTGGTCGGCCGTTTACTGAGGATGAAGACAAATCCGGCGGACCGCTGGTGACAGTACTGAGCGAATCCTTGTGGCGGACCCGCTTCAATTCGGATCCGAACATTATCGGTAAGAACCTCATATTGAGTGGTGAAAGCTTTCAGGTCATTGGGGTATGTCCGAGACAAGCCGAAGACGTAACTACGCCTCCTGTCGATATCCTGTACGTGCCAGTACATGTGTCGGAGTTTTTCTACGGCTCATGGCTCCAGAAGCGTGAGGAACATGGCCTGTTCGGTTTTGGGAGATTGAAAGAAGGGGTCAGTCTTACTCAGGCCCAAGCCGATTTGGAAGTCATTCAGGGTAACTTGGTCGCCCAATATCCCGATACCGACAAAGGCTATGGGATTCGCGTCGTCCCTCTACTGGACAATACGGTCGCTACTTATTCGTCAACCGTCTGGCTTTTAGGAGCCGCTGTGGGCTGTCTCCTTCTAATTTCCAGCGCAAACGTGGCTAATCTACTTTTTGCTAGAGCCCTGGAGCGCCACAGAGAAATGACAATTCGCGCGACGCTCGGCGCGTCGCGACTGCGGCTTGCTGGTCAGCTTCTTCTCGAGACCGGGTTTCTTTCGTTACTGGGCGGCATTGTCGGTCTTTTGGTTGCGCTGTTGAGCAGCGCTTTAATTAAGGCGTTCAGCCCAGAATACCTGCGTTCTTTCCAGGAGGTTAGCCTCGATACCAGAGCCCTCGTTTTCATCTTCGGCGTGACGTCACTCGTCTCAGTGTTATCAGGACTGCTCCCGGCGCTGAGTCTTTCTAGGGCGAGTCTCGGTTCTGCACTCAAAGAGCAGGGCGGTCGCGCCGGTACAGTTGGCCCCCAACGGCAAAGAGCGCAATCCATGCTGGTCGCAGGCCAGGTTGCTCTCGCCTGCGTATTGCTCATCGGGGCAGGCCTACTCGTTCGTAGTTTTTTGGCGACTCAAAGTCTTCCGCTCGGGTTCAACCCACATCACCTCCTAACTGCTGACATCAATCCCACGAGCAAAAAGTACGCGGACATGGGCCGTCTTCGGAACTTGTTCGATGCGGTATTGGAAAAAGCTCAGCAGCTGCCCGGGGTTACCGATGCGGCAATGAACTCGGAACAACCGTTTGAGTTCACTTTTGGCGACCCGAATTCTCCCTTTTGGATACCTGAGAAATCCGATCCCGAACCGGGAAAAGAACCCACGATGTGCGCGCAGGAAATTTCCCCTGGATACTTCAGAACGCTGCAGATCCCTTTGTTGAAAGGGCGCGACTTCGATGCGGCAGATCGAGCCGGCGGTCAGAACGTCGTCATTGTCGATGAGGCTCTAGCGCAACGCTTTTTTCCCGGTGAGGACTCGATCGGTAAACAGATTCAGACCCGCGGAGCATCGGACGGCAAGAAGACTTGGACGATTGTGGGTGTGGCCCAAGGCTCCCGACACAACAGTCCCGACCATCCGCTTGCGCAATTTCAAACCTATTTTCCATACAGTCAGCGAGACAACCTTTATCGGCAATTTCTGCTCTTACGTAGCACGGGCGATCCTACGGTATTAGTCCAGGCCGTCCGGAAACTTGTTGCGGAAGTCGATCCAGAGGTGCCTGTAACCCAGTTCACGAGCTTTGATGACCTAATTGCTGATAGATTTTGGGCGCGCCGGCTGGGGGTACTGCTGGTCAGCATCTTCTCCGGAGCCGCATTGTTCCTGTCGGCAGTTGGCTTATATGGCGTATTAGCCTATTCGGTCGGCCAACGAAGACGCGAGATCGGTGTCCGGATCGCTCTGGGTGCACAGGCATCCAACATTCTACGGTTGGTCATTCGGCGAGGGCTCAAGCTGGTCGGTGTTGGCCTCCTCGTTGGCATTATGGCCGCGCTTATCTTTGTCCGCTTCATCGAGAGTATTCTTTATGGAGTATCAGGCACCGATCCGATCACGCTCGGGCTGGCTGTTCTCGTCCTCGGACTAGCGGCGTTAGTAGCTTGTTTGCTACCGGCGTTGCGGGCAACGCGGATTAACCCGATAACGGCGCTCCGAGAATGAGAAGGGAAAACGCGGAGAACACAAAAAGGGGCTGAATACAGAAAGATAGAATGGAGAACGCGAGAATCGATAGGGTAGCCTAATGCTCCAGCCGCAGGAAATCGGAGCTGATCAAAAAACGGATCGAGGTCGTGGATTCCTGAGCCAGAGGATCAGGCTACTCTACCCGTCACAACGCGCAGCGGCCCCGAGTACGAGAAGACCTGATAAGTTGTAACTCGCAGCCTGCAACTTGCAACGTGTAACCTGCAGCCCTCAACCACCGCATGATCACACTGAAAAACATCGAGAAATGTTACAAATTGAAGGGCGGTTTTTATTACGTCCTCCAACAAATCAGCTTCACGATAGAGGAGGGGGAATTTGTATCGATTATGGGTCCTTCGGGAGCCGGTAAATCAACACTTCTCCATATCCTTGGTTTGCATGATGCAAATTGGGAAGGGGAGTATCATTTACTGGGTCAGCAGGTACACAAGTTGCCTCCCAAAGAACGGCTGGCGTTGCAGAAGAAACATACCGGGTTCGTGTTTCAGTCCTATCATCTGCTCGACGATCTTACGGTGTACGAAAACATCGAACTGCCGTTGGCATATCGCGATGTACCGAAAAAAGAACGTGAATCGATTGTCTGTGATGCGCTGGACAAATTCAACATCGTGGGAAAACGCGATCTTTTTCCGGCGCAGCTTTCGGGCGGCCAACAGCAGCTTGTTGGCGTCGTGCGAGCGACGGTAGCGAAGCCTGAATTACTCCTGGCGGACGAACCGACTGGTAATCTGCATTCGGATCAAGCCAAAGAAATCATGGAACTGTTTCGGAAGCTGAATGCCGCCGGTACGACGATCGTTCAGGTTACCCATTCCGAAACGAACGCCAGTTACGGAAAGCGGATCATACGGCTCAAGGATGGGTGGATGGAACGCGGCGGCAGCGGCGGCCCGTAGCCCATAGCCAAGAGCAGATAGCAAATGCCAGCCGCCGGATGACAGATGACAGATTGGAGCGAAAGCCGAGTAGCCTGATGCTCCGCCTCAGGAATCCAAGACGCGCCAATTTCCTGAGGCGGAGCATCAGGCTACGCTTCCTTTGCTGCGTAATCTGCAGTTAAGATTCTCCTCTTGCTGCCCGGTAGACCGACATCTTCAGCCTGTTGCGGTCTCCCACCGCGTGGCTTAAAAATTGGCCGTTGTTCAACCAGCTATAACGTGATTCTGAGGTCTCGAATTTTGCGACGCCGATCAGATAACTCTCGCCAGGCGCGACCAGCTCGTTAGCTAACATGCGAGTCAAAGCTCCGTTGCTACCCCACCATTCACCGCGATCAATCATCGAAATCTCGGCGCCGTCGTAGGTTAGAATGTTAATCTGAGTGACGGTTGAGAGCCGGCCGCTGCTCCCAAAATCACCGATGAGGTGCGCTCTAGTGACTCGACCGTTCAGCCGGGGACCGCTGATGATTCCGTCGGTGCTCACGATCCCCTTTTTTATCGCTTCAAGATCCTCCGGCTCTTTTGGAATCAACAGTATAGCAACAAGCTCGACAGCTCTTGGGATCGGGGCATCAGACATAGAACTTGTTCAGCATCGCGTAAACTCCCCGGGGGCTGGGACGAAACTTGTATTCTGCGAACTTTTCCGGTGTGATCCAGCGAAAGCTTCCGGTGAAGCCAATGGGTAGAATGACCACAGAAGCTAGAATTTAGCATCTGGCATCAGCCGTAAATTAACTCGAATTGATGTTCTCGCGCAGACATACGGACGGAGGGGTCGCGGCCTGTCCGACATCGCCTTGGGCATGTCCTGCTGAACATCCAACGGTATTTGGCGACGTCGGATCGGCGGTGCGCCCTTGCCACCGCGGCAGGTAAGCGACCGCCGGGCGGGGCTAGCTGCCGATTGCCGCTCACTTGACTGCATGCTCTGCCGGGCGCAAACGTAAAGCCATGGATGCAGTGCGAGCGGTCCGAGACAGGATACGCAGCCGATTCCGCATCCTTAATCGAAGAAGGAGTCCAGAATGGTGTCAGATAAATACAGACTCGTGACGCGCCAGATTTTGAACTCTACAAACTAGCTTTATGAATAAAATTACTCGGGAGGAGTTAAAGGAGAAGCTTGACCGGAGAGAGAACTTCAAGCTGGTTAATTGTTTGGACGAGTGGGCGTTCCGGGGTAAGCGCATTCCTGGCTCGACCCGTTTTGAGAGTATGCAGCATGCTTTAGAAACGCTCAATCTTAAGGAGGAGATTGTCGTGTACTGTTCGAATCCCGGATGCACAGCCAGTGTTTTAGTTTACCAACAGCTCGTCGAGCACGGCTTTCAGGACGTGTGGCACTATGCAGGCGGAGTAGCAGAATGGGAGGATGCCGGGTTTCCCTTTGAAGGCGACCGCGTCCCTCAGAAGCGTTCCGACGCGTAAATCAGTAGCCTGATCCTCCCGGCTCAGGAATCAGGGGCGCTGCTGCGATTGTCAGACTGTGATCAGTGATTGGTGAGAGGGGACGCGAGATTTCTGCCGAGGATTTGCGATGGGCATGCACCATTCACCAATCACGTCTCACCTCTCACAATTGCTGCGGCACCTTGGTTCCTGAGCCAGGAGGATCAGGCTACTTCAGGCTACTTAAAGCGTGCGAACGGGGATGAATCCCTCGGCGTCTGCCCAAGTTAATGGATTGCGCAACGGTTTTCCAAAAGGTTTGCACTCGATCTCAACGATGTCGCCGGGCTGCGTCTGAAAGCCTTCCTGACAACTCAAAATGCTCGCACCAAAGAAATGGACGTGAACATCTCCCGGCCGGCGAAACATCGGATATTTGAAATGATGATGTTCCAGGTTCGCGATTGAGTGACACATATTGTCTTCGCCTGTGAGGATGGCGCCGCTCCAGGCTTCCTTTTCGTTTCGCCGGATTCGCACTGTGCCGGCCAGGCTCGAAGGCAGGTCGCCTAGATACAACTCGGGACCATACGAGCAGGAACGTAATTTTGAGTGCGCGAGATAAAGATAGTTCTGTTTTTCCAGCACATGGTCAGCGAACTCATTGCCGAGCGCGTATCCGATCCGAACCGGCGTGCCTTCCGGATCAATGAGGTACAATCCAGTTAACTCTGCTTCCTCACCACCATCGTTGGCAAACGCCGGCGATGCGATCGATTGCTCGGGATTAACGACACATTGGCCGTCTCCTTTAAAAGCCCATTCCGGTTGCGCACCGGTATCTCCCGGCTTGGGTTTTCCGCCTTCGTATCCGAGACGGAACATCTTCATCGAATCCGTCAATTGGTTTGGATCTGCTGCCAGGTTAACGTGCATTGCATCCCGCGATTTGGCGCTGCCGAGATGGGTTAGACCAGTGAGTGAAACCCAGCATCGAGCCGGATCTGGATGATCAAATGGAACGAGCACCCGTCGATCCCGAATGACTTGATCATATGATTCGGTTCGTTCGGACAGATGCTTCGTGGCCAGTTCTGCCAGTGTGCTTTGCACGCGAATAGCTTCGTTGGCGAGCTCATACACTGAAGCATACTGACCCAATATCCGAAGGGTCGATTGATCATCGCTCGGGCTAGCGACCCGGCGATCGCCGCTGAGGTCCAAAAATTGAACGAGGTTCATGAGGAGTAGAAATGACAGATGACAAATGAGGAATAGCCGCAAAAGAACACAGAGATCGCAAAGAAAGACAAACAGTAACCGAGAATGGGGGAGTGTCGCGCTACCAGTGACCCTTCTGTCTTCAAGTTTTTCGGCGTAACAAGGTTTAGTGTTGCTCTCGCTCCTGTAAGGACGCGAAGACGCAAAGAAAGACAAGATACAAAAAACGGAATCCACAATTGGTAGCAGTAACAGTCCAGTTACATTCCACCCTTCCTTCCTTTGCGTCTTCGCGTCTTTGCGTGAGATTTTGTTCTCCGGGTTCCATCTTCCGTTTTTGCTCGGCCACCGCGGCGTTGTCCATCTACTCCGATTGGCCGGAGTACTTCGGGCGTTGTCCGTGATGGCTGCAGATCCAAATCTGCAACCGCTGCATCCAGAATCTGCAGGATAGCGGCACGCGCCGCGTTGGGTTGGCGCAGGCGCACAGCCTCAACCACTTGGCCGTGCAGATGAAGCGCTCGTTCGTGGGCTGAACCAAGATGGGTGGTCAACTCGAATAACGCCCGCAGAGCCGCACGGATCACGTTAGCCAGTTGAATTAACACATGGTTGTGACTGGCGACCAGAAGCGCTGTGTGGAAATCCAGGTCTGCCTCCGAACATTTTTGAACGTCATGCGGCGCGTTAGGGGGCAAAGACACGTGCATCCGTTGATAGGCCTCATCCAATCTGGCTAAATCCCTCGGGTTGGCCCGTTCGGCCGCGAGTTCAGCAGCCGCCGGCTCGATGATAAATCGTGCTTCCATGAGCGATTGAACGAATCGCGGATCATGGAATTCGGAGCCTGCCCAGGCCAACAGATCCGCATCGAGCATATTCCACTCGTTAGGGTCGAGCACCTGCGTGCCGACCCGACTCCGGCTCCGGAGCAATCCCTTTGATTCCAGAATTTTTGTTGCCTCCCTGATCACCGTGCGGCTAACGCCGTATTGGGCGCAGAGCTCCGATTCTTTTGGTAAGTAAACCAGCGGTTGTATTTCGCCTGACAGGATCCGCCGGGCGAGGGTGGTGACGACTTCTCGCTGGACCCGCGGTTTGGGTTTGCGGAGCGTTTTGGTCGCGAGAGGTCGCTTAATTTTCATAATTCGCTCGCTCGTGGGGGAAATGACCCAGGGATTCCCCGGGCGTCGCAAGCAACGCCCCTCCGATCAATAGGGATGCGATCGTACATCAATCGCTCAATTAAATCATATGAAAGGATTGACACCACCAAATTTTGCTACCTACTATGACCTGCGCGTGGTCGGTGACACCCGGCCCCGCCAATTCAGCACACATCCCCCCGGCATCATTGGCCTATGTGGTCAAAAACGGAGAAAAGAATCAATTCTCTAGCGCTGTCCAGCGTTTTGCAGCCAGCGCGGCCGATGCCGTTCCTCTCAAGATAATATTCAACGCGTAAGTATACGCTCCCCCCAAAGTGAAAAGAAATCTGATGAAAATTACGTTTCTCAGCGGCCGGGTACTGACGATGGTCAGTGCTCTGTCGCTGTCCTGCGGTTTCGCAATGACGGCGATTGCGGCTGGTCCGCAAATCGTTTCCGGGCCTGGTACCGATGCCGACTGCATGAAACCATGGAGTTCGGACACAAAGTATTTCAAGTTCCCCAAGAAGGATGGACCCTATCGGATCGCGCTGGTTAACGGCTTTATTGGAAACACCTGGCGTATCCAGATGATCAAGACGGCCAAGGCTTATGCCGAAAAGGGCGACGTTAAAAGTCAGCTGAAGGAATTCAAAGTAGTCTCGACCGGCGAAGATCTCGCCGCTCAGATAGCTGCCGCGAATAACTTCATCGACTCCGGCTATGACGCCGTGATCGTCAACGCACTCAACCCTACCGCCTTCGCCCCTGTTGTTAAACGGGCCAATGCCGCAGGCGTTGTGCTCTTGTCTTTTGATAATGTGATCGAGTCACCCGACGCCATCGTGGTCAATGTCGATCAAGTCGAGCTCGGCCGGCTGGCTGCTCGTTGGCTGTTGAAGGAAATCAAGGCGGACAGCGGCAAGCTCCTGGAAGTCCGGGGCCCTTCGGGTAACTCAGTCGACCGCGACCGCCACAACGGTTTTCACGAGGTACTCGACAAGTCAGGAAAAAAGTTTGAGGTGATCGAAGTGGTCGGCAAATGGGATGACGGAACAGCTCAGAAAGTCACGGCCGACGGGATTGCGGTGCATAAACAATTCGCGGGCGTGTACACACAGGGTGGTTCTACCGGCACGGTCCAAGCGCTTATCGATGCGCATCATCCAATGATCCCGGTATCCGGCGAGACGGAAAACGGTTATCGAAAGCTGTGCGCGAAGTACGCCGACCAAGGGCTCCATGGATCGTCTGGTGGTACTGGTCCAGCCCAGGTTGCTGTGACCATTAAAGCGGCCATCCTGGCGCTTCAGGGCAATCCGGTCCCGCAGGCCATCAGTTTGCCGGTGTCGTACGTTGAGTGGCCCAACATGAAAGAAGGCCAAGATTATTATCCCAGTCTCCAAGACAACTTCTTCGTAGGAAATTCTTTTCCAGCCTGCAATATCGGCTTCACCGCTGAAGAGATAATGGGCAAGACTGAAGCCAACCAGTGAGTCTCGAACGCAAGGCCTCACTTCAACAGGAGCCCGCAAAGAGAGAGATTTTAAACAAAGAGATCGCAGAGATCTCAAAGAGGGGATTCCGACTTTACCGAGACCTGGGATGCTTCAGAGGGTACGGCCATTTGATCCTGTTCTGTGGTCAAGTATCAGTTTCTTTGTGACCTCTGTGAGCTCCTGTTCGAAAAATCTGTGTTCGCGACCTTTTGTGAAACTTGTTTGGATGGAGCGCGTGGCCTCACCGCAACAGGAGCCCGCAAAGAGAGATTTTAAACAAAGAGATCGCAGAGATCTCAAAGAGGGGATTCCGGCTCTAGCGAGACCTTGGATTGTTCAAAAGATGTGGCCATTTGATCCTCTTCTAGGGTCAAAAATCACCTCCTTTGTGACCTCTGTGAGCTCCTGTTCAAAAAATCTGTCTTCGCGACCTTTTGTGAAACTTGTTTCTATGGACCGTGTGGACTCACCTCAACAGGAGCCCGGAAAGAGAGACTTTAAACAAAGAGATCGCAGAGATCTCAAAGAGGGATTCCGGCTTTGCCAAGACCTGGGATGCTTCAGAGGGTGCCGGCGATTTGATCCTATTCTGGGGTCAAGTATCACTTTCTTTGTGACCTCTGTGAGCTCCTGTTCAAAAAATCTGTCTTCGCGACCTTTTGTGGAATTGTCTCTATGGAGCGCGCAGCTTTAACTCAACAGGAGCCCGCAAAGAGAGACTTTAAACAAAGAGATCGCAGAGATCTCAAAGAGGGGATTCCGGCTTTACCAAGACCTGGGATGCTTCAGAGGGTACGGCCATTTGATCCTATTCTGGGGTCAAGTATCACTTTCTTTGTGACCTCTGTGAGCTCCTGTTGAAAATCTGTCTTCGCGACCTTTTGTGGAACCTGTTTCATATACAAATGCAGCTGCGCTATTCCGTATGGATGGAATTTCGAAGCGCTACGGCGGCGTCTGTGCGCTGGAAGACGCGCGTCTCGCCTGTTTCCGTGGCCGAATTCACGCGGTCCTAGGCGAGAATGGCGCCGGAAAATCCACGTTGATAAAGGTAATGGCTGGGGTCGTCCAACCGGATTCCGGCATCACGGAACTTGAGGGGCAACCGGTCACCTTCCGCAATCCGGCTGCCGCGACAGCGGCTGGTATTGCCTGCATATTTCAGGAGCTGTCGCTGATCGCCGACTTATCCGTCGCGGACAATATTTCGATCACCAGCCCACCGACACGGCTAGGCCTAATCGATCGCCGATCTCAACGTCGCTTGGCGGAGGCGGCGCTGGCCCGAGCCGGAGCCGAGGACATTCATCCGCTTTCGCCAGTTAAAGATCTGCCCCTATCCCGGCGGCAGATGGTTGAGATCGCCAAGGCACTGTCTCGCAATCCCAAGATCCTCATCCTCGATGAGGCTACGTCGGCATTGACCGCCGCAGATGTCGCCAGAGTTTTTCGGGTCTTAAAACAGCTTCGCTCGGAGGGCCTGGCCATCGTCTATATCTCGCACCGCATGCATGAGATCGCGGAACTCGCCGACGACTGCACGGTCTATCGCAACGGACGATACGTGGCGACTTTCGAAGCCGGAACCAAGACCGACGAGGCGATCGTGGAAATGATGATCGGGAGAGAGTATAAGAGCGTTTTCCCAGCGAAGCCGGCCCAAAAAACCGAGGGCGCGGCGGTGCTCAAGGTCAAGAACCTTTCTTGGGCGGGACGGCTGAGAGATATCGATCTGTCGATCAGGCCTGGCGAGGTAGTCGGTCTTGGCGGGCTCGACGGACAGGGACAACACGAGTTTCTGCTGGCTCTATTCGGTGTTTTGAGTGGCGTTTCCGGCACAATCGAGGTCGGTGGCAAACCCGTCTCCCTGAGAAGCCCATGCGCGGCCAAAAGAGAGGATATCCGTATGGCGCTGATTCCCGAGGATCGGAAGACCGAGGGATTGATGTTACCGATGTCGGTGCGCGATAACCTGTCCTTCGCCGCAATCGAACGATTTTCCCGCTTCGGCCTAATCCAGCGCGGTACGGAAGAGGAAGCGATAAAGGAGATCGTCCGGCTCCTGAACATTCGCTGTGATGGCATCGATGGTCCAGTAGGTTCACTCTCGGGTGGTAACCAGCAGAAGGTAGTCATTGGCAAATGGCTGATGACCGAGCCGCGAATCATCCTGCTCAACGATCCGACGCGGGGGGTTGACGTCGGTACGAAACAGGAGCTTTACCAAAGCCTTCGGCGGTTGGCTGACCAGGGGGCTGCGATCTTGTTTTATTCCACGGATTACGATGAGCTGATCGGCTGTTGTGACCGAGTATTGGTTCTTTACGGCGGAACTGTTGTGCGAGTTCTCGAAGGGAAAGCGATCACCGAGCGGAATCTCGTCACGAGTGCTCTGAATTTACCGGTGGCAGATGGAAGTAGCGTAATCGCAGCAACGGCGTCAACAGAGGTGGGGCTAGGGGAAGGATCGGGCGTGTCCGGAATAGCTTTCGGCTCGTCAAGCTCGGCGTCGATGCAACCAGCTGCGTCGGATTCTCATGCGCCGCGGATTGACGAGATCCGACGTCGCCGAATGGATGTTCCCTCCGCCAGAGCGAACGAAGGCTATGCCGGACAGGCGCAACCCCTCCCAGAGACGAGATCCAAACGTAAGAGCGATTGGCACTTTTACATTGGCGCTCAGCGCAGAATTCTTTTCGCTGTTGCGCTTTTCCTCGTGATGTTCACGCTTTACGTCACGAAACATCCTGGCGGTTTTAGCGCGCGAATTCTTAATACGGCGGCTAACAAAGGGGTCTTGCTTGCGCTGGTGGCGATGGCCCAAACCATCCCGATCCTTACCGCCGGTCTCGACCTCTCTGTCGGTATGGTGTTTGTACTCGCGAACTGCATCGCCTCTACGCTGGTCGTCGGCTCACCTCTGGAGACGGCCTTCGGAGTGGCAGCGGTCCTTCTTGCGGGAGTCGTCTGCGGGGCAATCAATGGCGCCATAGTCGTATTTGGCCGGTTGCAGCCCATCATTGCGACGATTGCTACAGGGGCAATCTATTATGGCTTGGCCCTTTGGTTAAGGCCTGCTCCGGGCGGCACAATCAACACCGATTTTGCTGATGCCGTAGTAGGGTCGTTGCCTGGCGGCATTCCGGTTACCCTGGTTCTCCTGCTGGGTGTGGTGTTCTTGTTTTGGCTACCCTATAAGCGTTCGGTCCTGGGTCGTGCCGCCTATGCCATAGGCTCTTCCGAGCAGGGTGCCTTCATGTCCGGTATTCCAGTTGGCCGCGCAAAGTTCCTCGCTTATTTGATGGCTGGTGTCCTTGCCTCGATGGCCGGCCTGCTCTTGACCTGTATCACTTATTCCGGAGAAGCGAATACGGTGCTAGGGAGCACCTATACGCTCAATTCGATCGCGGCAGTCGTGCTTGGCGGAACCTCGCTTTTCGGCGGCTCGGGTGGTGCCATTGGCTCGATCTTCGGCGCCTTCGTTCTGAGAACCATCGGCGATCTGCTCATAACATTCGATCTAGATCCGCTTTGGCAGCCGCTCTACCTTGGGGTCGTTCTGCTCGTCGCTGTCAGTCTCAGTTCTTTCCGGCTACTTCGGATCAAGAATAGGTTAGAAATTTACCTCGGAGGCTAATAGGCGATGCAAGCCCGGATATTGAAGCGCATTGATCCAATCGTGATTGCCGTCTCCGGCTGCATCATCGCTTTGCTGTTCGTCGGTTCATTCTACTCCTCCAATTTCCTTTCTCCGGAGTACCTCTTGCAACAACTGCAGGTAGCTTCTTTTCTCGGTATTATCGCCTCGGGACTTATGCTCATCATCCTGCTCGGCCAGATCGATCTATCGATCCCATGGGTCGTGACGATTGGCGGCATGATGTCGACTACCGCGGGAGGCTGGGGCCAGATGGGAACCACGCTAGCCATCCCGTTCGGCATAATGTGCGGCCTCTGCGTCGGCCTGGTGAACGGAGTCGGTGTCGCCTATCTTCGCGTGCCCTCGATGATTTTTACCCTGAGCACGAACGTTCTGGCCCAAGGGTTGATGATTGTCCATACGAGTGGCTACGCCCCGCAAGACCGCGCTACAGCGACCATGCATCTGATTGCGGTGGGCCGGTCGCTATTCGGCATTCCCAATGCGCTCTGGGTATGGGGGGCGGTCGCCCTCATCGTAATCATACTGCTGACCCGAACCGTCTTAGGTCGTCGGATTTATGCGATTGGCAATCGCGAATCGGCCGCCTACCTATCTGGCGTCGACACGCGCCAGGTGATCCTCATCTGCTTTGCTATTTCCGGGTCTTGCTCAGCTCTCTCCGGCGTGCTTTTGGCCGGCTACTCTACGCATGCTTATCAGGCAATGGGCGACCCTTATCTTCTTCCCGCGATTGCAGCGGTGGTTTTGGGTGGCACTCGAATTTTAGGTGGTCGCGGTACCTTTCTCGGCACGATCGCCGGCGTGATCTTGATAACCCTCCTGCAGTCGATACTTTCGGTCGTGCAGATGCCAGAGGCTGGCCGTCAGGTCATTTACGGTATCGTCATCATTTCGATGCTGCTGGTTTATGGCCGAGAGCGCGCTGAGCAGTGAGGGAAGGTAGGATTTAGAAGCTAGAATTTGGAATTTAGAAGTTGGAAGTAAGCAGTTACAAAACGCGGACGCTGTTCAGGCGAGCCGGGAACACCGAGACACGACACCTGACGTACGCCTCGGATCCGTTCCCGGCGTTCTCGGCGATGACGGCGCTCCCGGCGTTATTTCGTTAGGAGTAAGACACTGATGGTGAGCTAATTACGATGATTATTACGGAATTTTACAAATTACATTTTGAAAGGTATTTCAGATGACAGTTGAATCCAACGGGTCGCTTCGCTCTCAAGCCTGGTTCGGAGGCACCAGTCGCGATGTGTTTATTCATCGTAGCTGGATGCGGAATCAGGGATTGCCGGACGATGTTTTCGACGGCCGGCCGGTGATTGGGATCTGTAATACCTATTCAGAGCTCACGCCGTGCAACGCCCATTTTCGCGGGTTAGCAGACAAGGTGAAACAGGGGGTCCTGCAGGCGGGCGGTGTCGCGTTCGAATTTCCTGTGATGTCGCTGGGCGAATCAAACCTACGGCCTACTGCGATGCTGTTTCGGAACCTGGCCAGTATGGATGTGGAGGAGTCGATTCGAGGCAATCCGATTGATGGGGTTGTTCTGCTGACTGGATGCGACAAGACCACGCCTGCTCTGCTCATGGGAGCGGCCAGCTGCGATCTTCCGAGCATCGTGGTGTCCGGCGGACCGATGTTGAACGGCCGATTCAAAGGGCAAACTATCGGCTCAGGAACCAGCGTTTGGCAATTCTCGGAAGCGGTGCGGGCCGGCCAGATGACGATGTGTGAATTTTCGGAAGCGGAAGCCTGCATGTCCCGAAGCGCCGGACATTGCATGACGATGGGCACAGCTTCCACGATGGCATCGATGGTGGAAGCGCTGGGTGTGGCCCTGCCACACAACGCGGCGATTCCAGCCGTTGATTCAAGGCGGAGTGTCCTCGCTCAAATGGCCGGACGCCGTATTGTCGAGATGGTCCGGGAAGATTTGCGGCTCTCAAAGATCCTGACGCGCGAAGCCTTTGAGAACGCGATCCGGGTGAACGGGGCAGTTGGCGGTTCAACCAACGGGGTCATTCATCTTCTAGCGATTGCCGGACGAGTGGGTATTAAGGTAACCCTCGATGATTGGGACAAGCTCGGTCGAGCGGTTCCAACGATCGTGGACCTGATGCCTTCCGGACGTTTCTTGATGGAAGACTTCTATTATGCCGGCGGGCTCCCGGTGGTGATGCGCCGTCTGGCCGAAGCTGGACTGCTTCACTCTTCCATCCAGACTGTCAGCGGTACGACCGTCTGGGAAAACATTCGAAATGCCGAATGCTACAATTCTGAGGTGATCCGCCCGCTGGCGAAGCCACTCGTTCATTCCGGCGGCATCGCCGTGTTGCGTGGGAATCTGGCTCCTGACGGGGCTGTAATCAAACCTTCCGCTGCAAGTGCGCACCTGCTCAAACATACGGGCAAAGCAATCGTCTTCGAGAACATTGAACATTACCACGAGCGGATCAATGACCCCGGCTTGGAGGCCGACGAAAACTCGATTCTTGTCCTGAAGAATTGCGGTCCACGGGGCTACCCAGGTATGGCGGAAGTTGGAAATATGGGATTACCTCCGGCTTTGCTCAAGCGCGGCATCACCGACATGATTCGCATTTCGGATGCCCGCATGAGCGGGACAGCTTACGGGACCGTTGTTTTACACTGTGCTCCCGAAGCAGCGGTTGGAGGTCCGCTCGCTCTGGTCCACGATGGAGATCTCATTGAGGTGGATGTTGAGAACCGGATTCTTCGGTTGTTGGTAGACGAGATGGAGTTGGAAAAACGCCGCAGCGCTTGGACTCCGCCCGAGCTGCCGTCCGGAGGATATGAACGCCTATATTGCGAGCGAGTGATGCAAGCCAATCTCGGCGCCGATTTTGATTTCCTTCTTGGCGCCCGGGGCCACGACGTACCGCGACCGTCGCATTGAGGAAGGGGGATGGAGGACCGAATACGGAATTTAGAATTCAGAATCCCGATCCACCCATGCATCTTTACCGAACGACCAAGGGCTTCTTGTTGAGAGTGGACGCTCACTTTTTCAACGTCCACGGCACCGATTTCGATGAGCTGTTGAATCTTCCGAATCTGCATGATCATCTGGTGGACGTCTCGCGCAAAACGCCAGTTATAGAAGCGCCGCTGCCGGAGGAAATGCTTGCGCCAATCGGGACTCAGGAGATTTGGGCTGCCGGCGTTACTTACGAGCGAAGTCGGGAGGGTCGCCGGGAGGAATCCAAGGAAAGCGGGGCCGCTGTCTTTTACACAAGGGTATACGATGCTGCGCGTCCCGAGCTTTTCTTCAAAGCAGCGGGATGGAGGGCGATCGGTCCCGGTGGCAAGATTCGCGTGCGTAAAGATGCTCAGTGGAATGTGCCGGAGCCCGAGCTAGTGCTGGTGATCAACGCGGAGCAACAGATAATTGGCTATACTTTAGGCAACGACGTTTCGTCGCGGGATATCGAGGGTGAAAACCCGTTGTATCTTCCCCAAGCCAAAGTGTACGACGGTAGTTGTGCGCTCGGACCTGCGATTTGGATCAGCGACCAGCCATTAGACCTCAACGCAGAAATAACCTTGGTAGTTGAGCGTTCCAATAAGCCCGTATTCCAAGGCAGTGTGTCGCTTGTCCGTATTCGCCGCCGGTTTAACGAGTTGGTGGAGTATTTGTATCGTGAAATCAGTTTCCCAGACGGCGCTTTTTTATTGACCGGAACCGGCATCGTTCCTCCGAATGACTTTACGTTGTTATCCGGCGATGTCGTCAGGATCGCCGCCGCCCCGATCGGTGAACTCGTAAACGAGGTTGCCTGACCTTCCTTTAGGAAGAACAAACAGACGAACCGGAACCCTGAGCGGCTCACGCAAGGCGTTCGCCCTACCGATCAGGGGCGCCGGCCCAGGCGTTGGTGGGGCGAAAATTTATTTGAGCCGCATCTCCGTGATCTTCGCGTCCTTCTGTGTAAAAATTGCTTATGAAAGATTCCTTGGCCGCTCATCTTGATCTTGTTGCCGGCTTCCATGCGCCTGAAGCCAAAGCACGCGCGGCGTTTCTTCGCCGGATTGGAGAGCATATCAATGCGCTCGGCGACGAATTGATCCACGTCTGCCAGGAAGAGACCAAGCTCGCGGCGGATCGTCTGCGAGGGGAACGTGCTCGAACGATAAATCAACTCGCCATGTTCGCTGACCTGATCGAAGAAGGATCGTGGGTCGATGCGCGTATCGATACCGCTCTACCCGAGCGTAAACCGGTTCCAAAGCCTGATCTTCGGAGGATGCTGCGAGCCCTGGGGCCGGTCGCGGTATTCGGCGCCAGCAATTTTCCTTTGGCATTCTCGGTCGCTGGCGGGGACACGGCTTCAGCATTTGCAGCCGGCTGTCCGGTAATCGTGAAAGGACATCCCGGCCATCCCCGCACCTCCGCTTTGGTAGGGGACGCGATTGATCGGGCCGTATTGGACACGGGTCTGCCCAAAGAAATTTTTTATTTGTTAACAGACACATCGATCGAAGCGGGAACGAAACTGGTTACTCATCCAGTCATCCGAGCGGTCGGCTTTACCGGCTCGACTCACGCCGGACGCGCGCTCTTCGATCTGGCAGCAGCCCGCCCCGATCCGATACCGGTTTTTGCCGAGATGAGTTCTCTCAATCCAGTGTTGATCATGCCGGAAGCGTTGCGAGAACGCGGTGCGGAAATTGTCAAAGGTTTAGTCGGCTCGGTGGCGCTTGGCGTTGGCCAATTCTGCACCAAGCCCGGGGTGTTGCTGGCGGTGCGAGGACCGGAGCTGGACCAGTTCAGGGAGGCGCTCGGTGATGCGCTCGCCAAAGTGGAAGGCGCGCCGATGTTGTATCGCGGTATCGAGGAACGACTAGCTGATTCGCTTCGCAAGGTGCAGGCGTACGTCCGGGTGAGTCATGCCGCCCATTTTTTGGTTGCTTCGGCGAAAGACTTTCGGGAGAACCCCGTGCTCCAGGAAGAAATCTTCGGGCCGGCCACCTTGCTGGTTGAATGCGCGGACGAAGCGGAAGTACTACAGACAATCGAGTCGTTGCCAGGGCAGTTGACGGCGACGGTGCACCTCACGGCTAACGAACACGAATCCAGTCGCTGTTTTCTCGAAACGTTTGCTGAAAAAGCCGGTCGCGTAATTCTCAATGGGTATCCGACCGGCGTGGAAGTCTGCCCAGCGATGCAGCATGGCGGCCCTTATCCGGCGACGACGGACGCTCGTTTTACTTCGGTCGGCACCGCGGCAATCCTGCGCTTCGCCCGACCTGTCTGCTTCCAGAACTTCGCCGAAAAATTATTACCGGCAGAACTTCAGAATGTTAATCGGCTCCGCATTTGGCGGCAGTTAAACGGTCGCCTAACGCAGGAGGATGTTAGTGGGTAGCCGACGATGGGTAATCGGTAATCGGTAGGGCGAAAGCCTAATCTGGCAGGCGCCAGATTGGCTTGAGCCGTTTGTGGTGAATAGCCGCAAAAGAACGCAGAGATCGCAAAGAGAAAGAGGGATAATCTTCAAGGCGGGTAGGGCGAAACAGTCCGGCAAGCCGCTAGGTGTGATACCGTGACACGATAAAGCGCCGGACTGTGAGCCTCCGGAACCCATCGTTTGGCTCACACGTCTTATCTCGCTGTCGCTCGACGACGTGTTTCGCCCTACCTTTCTTGCGTGTTTCGCCCTACCCGTCAGGAGTTCTCGTAATAGCAATTTGGTGATGCAGGCCCACGCCTTAACCGGTTCTTAGCATTCTTAGATTAAAAGCGAACGGAATGTGGTAGACTCGCAGATGGTTCGCGAAGAAGTTCGGGAAGAGTATCTTCGCCGCGTTGAGTCGATTCATGCCGCCCTCGGGATCCCACCAACTTATTCCAGCGCCCGGAATCTAACTCCCTACTTCGAGGCGTCCACGCTCACTCCCGTTGAGGGACACGATCGGCGGCACTATCTGGCGCCACAAGCCGCGGTTAGATGGCGCGAAATGAAGATAGCTGCCGCCATAGACGCAATTGAGCTACGATTAATCTCCGGCTTTCGGAGCGTCGATTACCAATGCGAAATCATTGAGAAGAAACTGAGACAAGGCGCAGACCTAAATACGGTTCTATCCGTGAATGCTGCTCCGGGATTTAGTCAACATCACACCGGCCTGGCGCTCGACATCGGAACTCCGACTCATTTAACCCTGGTGGAAGATTTCGAAAACACTGAGGCATTTCAATGGTTAACTTCGCACGCAGAAAAATTCGGGTTTCTCATGCCATACGTTCGCGGTAATCGGTATGGATTTATCTATGAGCCTTGGCACTGGGTGTTGAAGGAGACTAACGATTTATAATCGATCTCTAACCGTACGAGTGACTCCTGATGGGTAGGGCGAAACACGCCCAAGAAATCGTGTCACCGTATCACGCGTAGCGCTTGCCGGACTGTTTCACCCTACCCACCATGGAAATCATCGCTCTTTTTCTTTGCGATCTCTGTGTTCTTTTGCGGCTATTCGCTGTTTCCCCGGCTACCAGCGTTGATGGACCAGCGCGCGAATCTGATTTTGATAGAGCTGCGTGAGAGACTCCATTTGGGAAGGGGCTAGCTCTGGTAGCCCCGCGGCCTTAATATTCTCGAGGACCTGGTGCTCATTTCTCGCGCCCGGAATGACACAACTCACTTCCGGATGCTCCAGGATCCAGCGCAGCGCGAAGCTCGCCATGTTCACATTGGCTGGAACAATCTTACGAACCTTCTCAACCGCATCCAATGCAACATCCAGATCGACGCCGGAAAAGGTTTCGCCTCGATCAAATTGCTCGCCGTGCCGATTGTAGCTGCGGTGATCGTCGGATGCGAACTGAGTTTGCTTCGTAATTTTGCCGCCCAATAAGCCGCTGGCCAAGGGGAGTCGGACAAGGATTCCTACATCGCGCTTTTGGGCGAGTGAAAAAAACAACTCTTTCGGCCGTTGTCGAAAAATGTTGAAGATGATCTGAACCGTGGCGATGCCCGGGAACTCGGTCGCCTTGATTGCTTCTTCGATCTTTTCCACGCTGACGCCGTAATGAAGTAATTTGCCAGCCTGCTTAAGGGCATCAAGAGCCTCGAAAACTTCGGGCCGATAGTAGACGTCGGTTGGCGGACAGTGAAGTTGTACCAGGTCCAACGCGTCACGCTTCAGATTGGTCAAACTTCTTTCGACGAATGCGGTGAGGTTCTTTTTGTTGTACCCATCCGCCGTATGAGGTTGAAGGCGGCGGCCGGCTTTGGTCGCAACGTACACTTTTTCGCGACGCTTACCTAGCACCTCTGCGATCAGGCGTTCGCTTCTCCCGTCACCATATACGTCCGCGGTATCAAAAAAGTTGATTCCGTTGTCGATTGCGGTCTCCAGAAGCTTTACGGCGTCTTGTTCAGAAACGGAGCCCCACGATGCGCCGATCTGCCAAGTGCCCAAACTGACTTCTGAAACTTCAAAGCCTGTCTTGCCAAGTTTACGGTATTTCATTGATGAATGATAAAATGTTTTGGTCCGCGGTACTGGTTGATGATCTTCTGAAACACCGTCTGGTGCAAAAGTAAAGCACCCCAGTCGTAGATTTGCGCCCTTGCAACGTGTCTCGTGATGAGGAAGAGGGCCGTAAACAAATCAGCATCGTTCCTCAGCGCCGACCTGACTGCCAAAGCCTCTGTTGCAAAGTTGCGGCGGATTTCTGCGAAGTCCTGTCTCGCGCTTTCAGCGCTTGCGCGCCTGTTATTCCCTGTTCCTAGGGCTTCTCCCTAGGCTATCTTGAAACACGCCTTCGGCGCTAGGGCCACCACGGTTCTACTCCCGTCTTGAAATGATTTCTCCAACTAATCCCGAGGATAGGAATCCCCCGTCCACAGCAATGGATTGTCCCGTGATATAATCGGCCGCGGGCAGGCACAGGAATGAAACCAATCCGGCCACGTCATGCGGTTCTCCGATACGACCAAGGGGTGTGCGTCCGAGAATACCGTTTCGCAGGTTTTCATTTGTAAGAAGTTTCTCGGTCAGGTCGGTCTTAATGAAACCTGGGGCGACTAAGTTGACCCGGATTTTGTCCGGAGCCCATTCTACCGCCAGGATTCGAGTCAGCTGCGATAGAGCAGCTTTCAGTGAACCATATATCGAGCCGGTCCCGACGGCGACCTGACCAGCCACTGATCCAATATTGACGATCGAGGAGCCGTGAGCTGCTTTTAAGTACGGATGCAGAATTCGCGAAAGTTCCCAGATCGAGCCAAAATTCGTGCGCATAAGGTGGTCGAAATCCTCAGAATCGTAATCGACGGTTTGCTTGCGAATATTGGTACCCACATTATTAATCAGAACGTGCAGCGGCGCAGACCGATTCTCGGCCCAATGTTTGATGGTACGGAGACCTGTCGGCGTGCTCACGTCAGCCGTGACACCATCCAGTTTGAGGCTTTTCAGCGCCGCGTCGCGCTGAAACCGATCAATGTCATTCTTTTGCCGGGCGACAATGGTCACTTTGGCGCCAAGCTCCATCAGTTCTTCGGCCGCGGCGCGGCCGATGCCGCGAGTTCCTCCGACCACCAAGGCACTACGATCGTTTAAATTCCAGCGTTCACTCATAGTCTAAATTAGGCTCTACTGGTTCCTAGTATTTCGTTAGTTCCCCCGGGAAGAAGCACCAAACGAATATATGCGTAAATCATTTGCTGATCTTGAAGAGCGAGAAATCCTCGCGTTGGCCATTGCTCTGGAAGAAGAGGATAGCCGTATTTACAGAGATTTTAGCGAGAGAATGAAAGAGAAGAACCCTGAGACTGCGTCAATTCTACAGACCATGTGCGAACAGGAATCTTCTCATCGCGATCGATTGACGGAGCTGTATCAGCTCCGATTTGGCGATCACATTCCGCTGGTTCGAAGACAAGATGTAAAAGGCTTTATCAAGAGAAAACCGATTTGGTTGAGCCGAATCTTGCGACCGCGACGTGTGCTCAGCGAAGTTATGGCTATGGAAGCGGAATCGCGGCGCTTTTATCAGGATGCGCTCAATAGAGTGAAATCAGCCGAAACTCGTAAGCTGCTGAGCGAGCTAGCCGAAGCCGAAGAAGATCATCAGGACATCCTGGTCGAAAAGTGGAAAGAGAAAAAGAAATCGGGCGCTCTTTCCAAGGAAGAAGCAGCCCGATAAACCGGCCTCAGACCGTCACGACAATCTTTCCGACATGTTCGTTTGATTCCATGTAGCGGTGCGCCTCAACGATTTCGCCGAGCGCAAATGTTTTGGCGATAATTGGTCTGAAAGTGCCATCGGCTAGTTTGTCGGTGATGAACTTTTTGGCGCGACCGAAATGTTCCGGAGCGGAGAGTATCTCGGAAACCCGGAACCCGCGAATATTGAGCCCCTTGCCAATCGCCGCGAATAAAGGGTAGGGAGTCGGTTCAGGATCTAAGGCACCGTATTCCAGGATGATCGCGTATTCTCCGGCAGCTTTGGCCAGAGTCTCCAGACCGGGACCAGCGACCGGATCAAAAGCGAGCGCGAATCCTTTTCCACCGGTGATTTCCTGGATTCGCTGAACGAGATCTTCATTCTTGGTGTTGACCACAAAATCAGCGCCGGCGTCGGATAGAGCGGAGGCTTTTGCTTTGCTCCGGGTTGTGGCGATGGAAATGGCTCCAAGCGCTTTGGCGATCTGAATCGCAGCCAATCCTACGCTGCTGGCAGCCGCGGTGATGAGCAGATGCTGTCCTTTCTTCAATCCGCCGATTTCAACCACACCGTATGCAGTGAAATATTGCATCCAGATTGCCGCTCCTTCCACCGGCGAAAGATTTGCCGGATAGGGAGCCAACGCATGCGCTGGCAGGACCACGTATTCGCCGTAAGTGCCGTACTTCGTCATCAGGAATGAAGGAATCGAACTGACTCGATCACCCGGTTTAAGCCCAGTTACTCCTGGGCCGACTGCCTCAATGATTCCGGAGGCTTCGTAGCCGAGCAATGACGGAAAGTGTGGCTGTTCCAGGTATTGCCCCATACGGAACATAACCTCGGCCCGATTCAAACCGATCGCCTCGACTTTCAGCAGGACCTCTCCTTCTTTAGGCTGCGGTTTGGGAAGCTCTTCGATTTTCAGCACACTGGCATCACCGACCTCGTGGAAACGAACGACCTTAGGCATAGTTTGAGTTGCGCTCCTCTCATCAGGATAGAGAGCGTTGATTGGTCGTCAAAATGTGAACCGACGAAGGCAATGTGATTGGTGAGAAGTGATTGGTGATTGGACCACGCCAGCGATCGCTAGGGCGTATTTTTGAGAAGTGAAAGTGAATGGTGGATGCCTATCGGTAGATCTTCGGCAGAAATCTCTGACCGCCCCTTTCACCAATCACCAATCACTAACGCTCGTGTGAGCCGCTCCGCCCTACCGACGCTGGCGGACCAGATCTCTGGTGATCGCAGTCAGCGTCGGACAACCACATAGCGCCATAGTCAGATCGAATTCTTGGCGCAACATCTCCAGAACTGACGTTACTCCTGATTCACCGGCCACCGAGAGCCCCCAGAGAATCGGGCGACCAACAAAAACCGCCCGTGCGCCGTACGCAAGCGCTTTGAGGACGTCGGTTCCCCGTCTCACGCCGCCATCAATGTAAAGCTCGACCTTTCCGGCCACCGCATCGGCTATCTCGGGCAAAACTGAAATAGTGGCTGGCGTCGTGTCGAGTTGTCGCGCGCCGTGGTTTGACACGATGATACCAGAGACCCCATGTTCGATGGCGAGCAAAGCGTCATCGGCGCGCAGGATACCTTTCACCAGCACCGGCAGTTTTGTTATACCGGCGAGCCATTCGATATCTTTCCAGGTTAAGGCAGGATCATAGAGAGAAGCTAGATCGACGAGCGCGGAGCCGGCCATACCATCCGCAATCTTATGCAGGCAGGCCGGAGGAAGGTTTTTCAGCGAAAGGTTATCCGGCAGTTTGAATGGATTGCGGGCGTCCCGGTCACGCCTACCAAGCACTGGCGAATCGACCGTAAGGATGATGGCCTTGCAACCTGCAGCTTCCGCGCGCTTCACCAGCGCCGCGCTAATCGCTTTATCCTTGAATACATAGATTTGGAACCAGACCGGCCCGGTGGCAACCGCTAAGACCTCTTCGATAGAGGAAGTCGCGTTCGTACTCAGTGTCATCAAGGTCTCTGCGGCACCAGCCGCTTTCGCAGTCGCGACTTCTCCTTCGGGATGCGCCAGGCACTGAAATGCCATGGGCGCAATCAGAATCGGCATGGAGACGGGCTCGCCTAAAACGGTCGTATCCATTTTCCGGATACTTACGTCTACCAGCACACGGGGAAGTAAAGTTATTCGCTCGTAAGCGGCCCGGTTCTCGCGCAACGTGACTTCATCGCCGGAGCCACCCGCGTAGAAGTCGTAGGCCGTTTGCGACAACAACCTTTGAGCCCGCCCTTCCAATTCCAGGAGATTGACCGCGTGAATCTTGTCATTCATGAGTTATTTTTCAGGACTCGCCAATCTGACCGCGAGACGAATGCTTTCCATCAAAAAGTTCACTATGCCATCTTCAAGCAAAGTTAAGGTTCCCGTCGGACTCCGGGGGATGGATCTCCTCGATACGCCGATTTGGAACAAAGGCACGGCGTTCGATGATCATGAGCGGGCGACGTTTGGCCTGCATGGGCTCTTGCCTCCGCGGGTTGAGTCCCTCGAGGAACAATCAACCCGCGCTTACGAGGCGTTTAAGCCAAAGACAACCGATCTCGAACGCCACATCTATTTGCGTCAGCTACAGGATACGAACGAAACCCTCTTCTATCGTTTGATGCTGGATCACGTAGAGGAGATGATGCCGATCGTCTACACGCCGACGGTCGGCCTAGCCTGTCAGCAGTTCAGTCACATCTATCGACGGCCCCGCGGACTCATCGTTTCCTACCCGTTGCGGGACTCGATCGCGGAAATCCTGCGAAACCGTCCTTATCAAGAGGTAGGCGTCATCGTAGTGACTGACGGTGAGCGCATCCTAGGCCTGGGCGATCAAGGAGTGGGTGGGTTAGGCATTCCAATCGGCAAGCTTTCGCTCTATTCCTTGATTGGAGGCATTCATCCATCACGAACGCTCCCGATTATTCTCGATGTCGGCACGAATAACGGACCGAAATTGAACGATCCGGAGTATCTCGGTTGGCGCCACGAGAGAGTCAGAGGGACCGAGTATCTGGATTTCGTGGACCGCTTTGTGCAGGCGGTGAAGCAGGAACTCCCTCAGACTTGTCTCCAGTGGGAAGATTTCGCAACGCCAAACGCCCGTCCGCTGTTGATGCGATATCAGGACCAATTACTGACGTTCAATGACGATATCCAAGGGACCGCCGCAGTTGTTCTGGGAGCCATCGCTGGCGCCTCCAAGGTCGCCGGCAAACGCATCAGCGAACATGAGATAGTCTTCGTCGGTGCTGGTTCGGCCGCGATCGGCGTAGCAGACTACCTCCGGATCGCAATGGTCGAAGAAGGTCTTTCGGAGCAGGAAGCGCGGGCCCGCTTTTGGATCATCGATAAAGACGGATTACTAGATAGCGATCGCCGGGACCTTTCGGACGAGCAAAAGACTTACGCCAAACCTCGAAACGAGATCGCAGATTGGCCACACAATCAACAAGGTCAAATTGGATTAGCAGAAGTGATCGGCAAGGTAAACGCCACCGTGTTGATCGGCTTAACTACCGTCAAAGGTATTTTTACGGAACCGATTGTTCGCGAGATGGCCAGAAAAACAGAGCGCCCAATTATCTTTCCGCTGTCGAATCCTACGAGCAATTCAGAGGCGGAACCGTCGGACCTCATAGCGTGGACAGAAGGTCGCGCACTCGTTGCCACGGGGTCGCCTTTCCCACCTGTGAAATACAGTGGGAGAAGCATCGAGATTGCCCAGTGCAACAATGTCTTCATATTCCCGGCGGTCGGTCTCGGTTTGGCGGCCTCACAGGCGCGAAGAGTGACCGATAGAATGATGCGTGCGGGAGCCAAAGCCCTGGGCGACAATTCTCCAGCGCTTAAAGATCCAAGCGCTTCACTGCTGCCACGGGTCGCAGCTATTCGGGACGTCGCGCGCGAGATCGCTTACGCCGTTGGAATGGAAGCACAAAAAGAGGGATTAGCCGTCACGAGTGAACCCGAGGAGTTCCGCCGGAAAGTTGTCCAAAGCCAGTGGACTCCAGAATACCTGCCTTACGAGGCTGGTTGAACGAAACCCCAATTCGGCGCCAGGTATGCGGGCGGGACCGACGAAGTTTAGCCCATCGTGGTAGCGCCAGTCCGGAAGTCGCGGCGCTCGGTCAGAGGCCAGTGAATGGTCAACTCCGACGGGTAGGGCATGCTGTCCTGTGCTCCATGCCGCGAAAGGCTGAATGCCATTGCTTCGGCCGCTACCTGAGTCGCATACCAGAGATCACCGGTTAGTGCCAGCGCGATTGCCGCCCAAGTCGTCAGGCACTCCGCAGTACCAGCAGCCTGGACGAATTCTACGTGGGGGATCGCTCGACTCCGTATGCCACGCCCATCCGAAAAGGAAAGGGACTCGCTCCCATGCTTGACGATTACATTCTGTACCCCCCGGCGATGGATCTCTCGAATTGCAGCAGGAAGATCGCTCTGCCCGGTCAACGACAGTGCTTCAAAATCGTCTTGCACCAATAGATAATAGAGGCCGTCCGGAAGATGCGTTGAAGGACCAACTGGAGAGGCGTGAACCACCAGGCGCTTACTGTGTCGAATGCAAAGGCGAAAAACCTCGAACATAGCCAGAGATCCGATTTCGAATTGAGTAAAGACCAGATCTGCCCGGCGAATCGCTGATTCGACTTGTGTTACCAGGCTGGCCGGGAAGTCATTATTAGCGGATTTCGCTACGAGAGCTGCGTGACCTCCGGGCATTCGCTCATGAAATACGAGGGCTACCCCTGTCGTGGAAGATGGCAGCTCGATGAAATGAGAAATGTCGATGTGCTCACGAGCAAGCCGCTCCAGCGCCATTTTCCCGAACACCTCCGATCCATGCGCGCCGACAAATTTCACCTGACACCCAGCCCGCGCAGCCGCTACGGCACAGTTCGCTCCCCGACCGCCACAGAACATTTCGAATTCTCCGCCCAGAAGGGATTCGCCCTTGGCCGGAATCGTGTCACACCATACGACTAGATCCGTATTATAACTTCCGACAACGACGACGGACGGAACTGAGAACGTTTCTTGGGATAAGAGCATGAAAAAAGAACAGGGTCGATTTGGTCCGAGGCGAATTTCGGAAATGTTGGGATTCACGCCTGGGACAGCAATTACGTCAATGGACCGGAGCAACCCGGCTCAAGATTGCGTCGCCAGCGCACTAACGGCCGCTATCCAAACCCGGAAGCGGACCGCATCGCCAACACACAATGTCGGCCGAATTACTCGGTAGTTCAATCGACAGTCTGCTGAATCCGAAAAAAACAGTGTTAGATTGGAATACAACTAACGTGCCGCTATTGAAAGCGAGCGAACAGATCCGAAGTGCCGCGCTGAGTTGGTCCGGGGTGACGACCCAAGCTCATCGCTTTGGTGGCACCGAATATCGTTTGGGGCGGAGAGAGATTGGTCACGTGCACGGGGATTACCTCATAGATATCCCGTTCCCGAAGAGTGTCCGCAACGAACTCATAGCGGCGGGCTTGGCCGAGCCCCACCATATTCTCCCGAATAGTGGTTGGGTAAGTTTCTACATCAAGCGTGTGATCAGGTCGACCAAGCGATTGCTTTACTCCGCCGATCATATGATTTGGCGATTTCACGCAAAGCAGGTGTAAAGTAACGCAAGGGATTGGTTGATAGTGAGTTGAACCTGTGGGCTTGATGTATCTAATCGACCGACGTTCCGAGGCTCATCGGTCGGAGGGGCGTTGCTCGCGACGCCCGGGAACAATCCAGCGTGCACCGAGGAATCGAGCCCAAGAAGCCGCATTCCGTTGTCCTAGTCATGGGTTGTTTCCGGGAGCCGGAAGCGGCTCCCCTCCGTTGTCAGGGTCGGTGCACGACTCCGGGTGAGGCTAAGGCGAGGAATGAATCGCTTTACCGCAATGTCCTGCGGCTTAAACCCGCCGCAAAAAGGAGGACCAAAGAGGTGAGACCGAGTGCGCAGGCTAATCCAGACGCTGGAGAAAGCGTTTGCATGATTGTCCCCAAAAGCGCAACGCCGATCGTACCGCCGACCTGGCGGGCCGAATTGAGTACGCCCGAAGCCAGGCCTGCGTTTTCCGGTGCAGAAGAGATCAGCACGCCAGCGGTCATTGCTGGCATGATTGCGCCCATGCTGATTCCGAGCACGCCGAGGCCGACTGGAACCGGCCACAACGCCGTGCTAAATGCGCCAGCAATGAGCACGGCGGATCCTACCGCAGCTAAGGCCAAACCGAAGGAGATGCGCGGACGCAAATAAGGACCTCCGTTCCTCTTGCCCAGTAGGCGGCTGGTAATGGTTGGAAGCAGGGTAAACGGTGTAATGATCAGCCCTGTCGCAAACGCCCCCATTCCTCGAGCGCTCTGCAGATAAACGGATTCTACGAAAAGGATTCCATACATGCTGAAGTTCAGAACGAAACCGACACCGATGCAGGCAGAAAACGTCAATTTCGAGAACAAGAAGCCAGGCAGTACTGGGTGATCACTCTGACGTTCCCAGACAACAAACAGACATAAGAAAAGTGCTGCGCCCGCTAGGGCAACAAGAACAACGGCATCATTCCAACCTCTGCGCCCGACTTCGATTAAGCCAAACGTCAGGGCCAGAAGGCCAAAGCCTATAGCCGATTGGCCGCGCCAGTCGACGCGACGCGGCTTGTCTACCTTCGATTCCTCGACGTAAAGATAGTTCAGGTAAAGCGCAACAATGCCGACCGGGACATTAATCCAGAAAATGCTCCGCCATCCCAACCAAGAAGTGAGGACGCCGCCCAGGACAGGTCCAGCCGCAAAGCCCAGACTGGCGGTGTTCGCCCAAACAGTTACCGCCTGGCCGCGTTCCTCCGCCTCCGGAAAGGCATGCGACAAGAGGGCCAGGGACGCCGGCAACATGATCGCTGCGCCCAGGCCTTGAATCGCCCGCGCAATGATCAGGCCGCCGAGCGAAGGTGAAATCGCTGAGATGAGAGATGTGACGGTAAAAAGAACCAAACCAATCTGATAAGAACGCTTAGATCCAGTTCGATCCCCGATAGCGCCCGCGGCAAGTAACAAACTCGCAAATACCAGGGTGTAACTGTTGACGACCCATTGCAGATCGCTGATGCCATCTCCGAACTCTTTTCCCAGAGCCGGCGTCGCGATATTCAATGCGGTGGTATCCAGGAGGACCAGGAAAAAGCCAAAGCAAACGGCGAAGAGCGCGCGGTTTCCGGTACGGGCGGTGGACGGGCCGGCCGAAACTCGTCTGCTGTCCAGCTCTGTAATAGTTGGCTGCTTTACCATGAGCCGACCGTAAACGGGTTGCAATCATCTTGGGAAATGATTCTTTCGTATAGCGGGCATCTGCTATAGTGATGGCTATGGAGTTCTCGGATCTGAATCTTTTTGCTACCGTCGCACGCCATGGAAACATCACGAGGGCAGCCCAACAACTCAATACGGTCCAATCAAACGTCACAACTCGGCTGCGCTCGTTGGAGCAGGAGTTAGGCGTACCGCTTTTCCAACGTCATCACCAAGGAGTAACGTTGACTCGGGCCGGGCACGACCTACTGCCGTTTGCTCACCAGGCCGAGGCACTTTGGCAGAAGGCCCGGGACGCTGTTTCGGCAAATGGAAAACCGCAGGGAACTCTTCGTCTGGGATCCATGGAAACGACGGCGGCGGCTAGATTGCCTTCGCTACTCAAAGCGTACGCTCCAACGCATCGAAACGTCGATATTGCAGTGGAAACCGGGACGACCAGAGTTCTCATCCAGGCTGTCCTGGAATGTCGCTTGGACGGAGCGTTCGTGGCGGGACCGGTTGAGCACGACGATCTACTGGCAACTCTCAGTTTCGTTGAAGAATTGGTCATCGTGAGTGCGCCCAAGCACCGGTCCTTGGAAACCGCGCTGAAAGAAGGGGGAATACACAAACTCTTTGTTTTTCGGGTGGGGTGTTCCTACCGCCAGCGTCTCGAGCGTTTCCTCGGCGTGCGCGGGATTACTCTAATCAACCAGTTGGAATTTGGAACGCTCGAGGGAATCATTGGGTGCGTCAGCGCGGGTCTCGGTATCACGATGCTACCGCTCTCTGTAGTTGAACCGTATGTCCGGCGCAAAGAAGTCGCGGTTCACCGGATAGCGCTGGAGGATGCTCGATCGGAGACCGTATTTATTACCCGAAGGGATAGTCTTCGATCGCTCGCACTCGAGGAATTTCTACGTACATTAAGTGACACGATCCAGGTTGCGTCGCCGAAAAGGAATGGAAGCCAGAGCGCCCGACCTGAGAGACGGAAGCGTCATCGGGTAATCTGATTTCTGGGAAAAACGAAGTAATGGATTTGCACCAATTGCGGTACTTTGTGGCAGTCGCTGAGCGACTCCATTTCGCTGAAGCTGCCGAGTTAGTGCATGTTTCTCAGCCTGGATTAAGTCAGCAGATAAAAGCGTTAGAGGAAGACGTCGGCGTTCTTTTATTGAAGCGGACGAAGCGCGCAGTCGCTCTGACCGAAGCAGGGAAGCATTTCCTGGAAGAAGCTAAGCTGACGCTGGAACATGCCGAGCGGGCTAGAGTTGTTGCCCAGAAAGTTGCCAGAGGCAAGCTTGGTTCGGTTCGAATCGGTTACGTTCATTCTGTTCCTTTTAGCGGTTTGTTAGCCAAACTCGCGACAGTATTTCGAGAATGTGCTTCAGACTTACATCTGGATTTTGAAGAGGCAGATTCTTTCGACCAAGTCACTCGCATTGTGGAAGGAGACCTAGATCTAGCATTCGTCCGCCTACCACTTGAAAGTGTTCCATCTGAAGTCGCTATCAAAGTAGTCATGCGCGAAAAACTGCTGGTGGCAGTGCACAAGGACCATGCGCTGGCTAGATACAAGAGCATACCGTGTGCATCCTTGAGCCGGGAGGAACTGGTCCTGTATTCCAGAGCAGACGGAAAATCGGCTCTGGATGATCACATCCGGGCAATCGCCGAAAAGGGACGGTTTAACCCAGAGGTCGCACAGCGGGCGCACAAGCTGACAGCTATTATCGGCCTAGTCGCCGGCGGCTCCGGCGTGGCGATCGTGCCGGAATCGTTGCGTTATATGCATGTTCCGACGGTCGTATTTCGACCCTTAGCGGATATCCAGCAACTGTCGGAACTCGCAGTTGTGTACAGACGTGATGAACGTTCGCCCGCAGTCAGTTTTTTTCTGACGAAGTTAAGTTCGATAAGCGACCCGGCCTGACCTATTCGAAAGGCCGGTCAGCAAAAGTAAACTCAGCGCCGTTAGACGAACCGGCGCCGAGTAATAGTGCTAACCCCTATTGAAATCCGCTGGGGATTACGAACCAAAGAGATCGTCGAAGCCAGGGCTTTGGGTCGGCTTATAGAAACCGTCTGCATCGTGGTCCCAATCAGCTTCCGATGTTTGTACTTGGAAGTGCACAGCCGGCCTGACCGGTTGAACCGCAATATGTCTCTCAGCTCCTTTTGCTTTAGCTGGAGTGTTAGCCAAACAAATAGCTGGGCTAAACGCCAAAGCTAATACAGCGGCTCGAACCACCGCCGGATTTGTTAGTTTTGATAACCAACTTGTGATCATTGTTCTACCTCTTTCTGAGAAAAGCATGCGACATCCGGAGATCTCCTTCCAATAGAACGCAACCCCCGAGACTAATAACGTGAAGTTATTAGGGTGGAAGCGGAGGCTGGGGGAGAGAATGGGAAACAGATACCAGATACCCCTGATCGATCGTCAGGACCCAGCACTTCCGGGCAGAGCGCCGACACGTCGCCGACGTACAGAGCAACCCCATGATCGGTAGGGCGAAAGCCTCGGCGCGCCGGAAATGTTGTGATGTCTGTTGCCTCATCAGCGCCGGGCTTGAGCCGGGTCCGGATCGGGGAAAGCGTCATACGTTGGGTAGAACCAGCACGGCTCAAGCCGATCCCGCTGAGACGGTATCAGGGCTTTCGCCCTACCGACCATGCCGCTGAAAACCCCACCAAAAAAAAGAAGGCTGTTTACACAGCCTTCCTTTTGTACCGATTAACAATCAGGCAACGTTTCCGTCACGTCTATCTGCACTATTGGTAAGCCGGATTCGCCCTGAAAACGGGGTCGTTGATGTCGTACTTGAAGGCGTTCTCCGCTCTCTTCTGCATGTAGTCATCGAGGATCCACGGAATCATCTTAGACTTGTCAACCGTGTCCTTCTCGTAGGGCATAAAGTTTACAAATACGGCCTTCTTATACGGTTTTCCTGCGAAGTAGGCTGTGATCTGCTGAAACGCAATATCCGCTTCGAGCGTGGGGCACTGATTGACGTCCATGGTCGTCAATCCCTTGGCAACCCAGTCCCAGGACTTCTCTTTGCCGTTGCTCGATCCAAGCCAATATTTGCTTGGATCAAGTCCAGCTTCCTGCATGGCCTGGAGTGCGCCGGTCATCATTTCATCATTCTGGACGTAGGCGCCATCAAATCCATCCGGTCCGAGGGATGTGATGGCGTCCTGCATGACTTTCTTGGCCGGATCCGCGAACCAGCCGCCGGAGCCCCAGAACACGACCTGAAGATCCTTCCCGCCTGCACCCTTTACGCCGACGCTATCAAGAAGGTTGCCGATATCCTTGCCGCCCTTCTTGTATGCCTGAAGGAAGCCTTGAGTCTGACCGGCGGCGGTTCCTTGCCCGAGCTTTCCTTCGATCATGACTAGTCTTTTGACATTGTGCTTCATGGCCGACTGAGCGGCGAGCTCTCCGTCGTACACCCAATCGAATCCGGCGAAGCCTCCGAGCCCGGGCTCGTTTGGCGGATTATGGGTGAGGTGAAACTCAGGAACCCCGGCGGCATGGGCTTTTTTCAGAGTCTCGGAAGTGGTCTGCGGCGAGTTCTGAACGACAACCAGCGCATCGACCTTCTGAGTGAGGAAGTTTTCAACTGCAGAAACCTGTTCGGGCGCAGTGCCCTGACCCACCACGTCCAATACCTGCCAGCCCGACTTGGTTGCGAGAGCCTTGAATACCTGGAAGCCTGCCTTGTAGTAGTCATCAGACGCGTCCATGTAATAACCAATGACCTTCGGCTTATCTCCAGCTGCTGCTTGCGTATTGCTGCCTGGGAAGCTCATGGCCCACAGAGCAGCAAAACTTACTAACAATAACGGCAGACGCCTCGTCTGCTTCGCCTTGGATTGTTTGTGCACACTTTCTTTCATGTTGTTTATGACTATTTTGTCGATTCCAGTCTCTCTCCTTTGGCGACCCGTTGCTCTGCGCGCCAACGCAGCTCCCTCCTCCTTGACATGAACCCGGAAATTCTGGCCGAAACGTCGCCCGCGGACACCGCGATTATCACGACGAGACCCTTGGCGACGAACTGCACTTCTGACGGCAGACGGAGCATGTTCATGGCGTTGCCTATCGACCCAAGGAAGAAGACGCCGATCAACGTGCCCACGATGTTGCCCTTGCCGCCTTTCAACGCCGTACCGCCTATGACCACCATGGCTATGGCGTCGATCTCCAGACCTTGCCCCAAGGTGACGATACCGGTGTTGACGCGCGAGAGAAGCATGACTGCGCCAATACCGACCAGAAAGCCCATGATGACGTACACCGAGAGCTTCATGTTCTTGACGTTGATACCTGCCAGGTAGGCTGCGTCAGGGTTGGTCCCAACGGCATAGATCCTTCGACCGTACTTTGTATAGTTCAGAAGCAGTCCGGCAAGCAGCGCGATCAGAAAGAAAATCAAGACGTAGGGTGGAATGATCAGGTTGAGATGACTGACCGGATCCTTCGCCCCCTGTATCAGGTTACCCTTAAAGAAATCCAGCTCTCCGTTCATGATCACCTCGCGCGAATTGCAGAGAAGGAGCGCTATTCCCTGAAAGGTGATCATACCACCGAGCGTGACAATGAAGGGCTCCACCTTAGTACGGGAAATGATGTAACCCATCAGGGACTCGAGCACGACAGCGGTCATGACTCCGACCAGAATGGAAGGAACAATCCCGAAGTGCCACTTCGATATTCCCAGCGCGGTCACGATGGATACGAGAGAAGCCAGCATTCCCACCGAAAGATCGATTCCTCCGGAAATCATGACAATCGTCATGCCGACAGCAATGATTCCCGGTACGCCGACCTGCTGCAGTATGTTCAGCAGGTTCACGGGACTGATGAAGGTGGGAAACCGGCTTCCGCCCCCCATTATCAGTTGCAGAAGAACGATAATGATAACGAACCCGACGAAGATCGACAATACCGTCAAATTCTCGTGTCGCTGGAAGAGAGATTTCCGAGCCGCTTGCTTCTGCCCTGTAATCTCCTGACTAATCATATTTCCTTATCTCCAATAGAATAGGTCAGGATATTCTCTTCGGAGACCTCGTCGCCGGTCAGTTCGGCCATTTTCTGCCCACTCTTCATAATGATGACCCGGTCACTCATGGAGATGACTTCTGGCATGTCCGAGGAGACCATGATGATGGCCTTGCCTTGCTTGAGCAGATCGACCATTACCTTGTAGATCTCCTGCTTTGAGCCCACGTCGATGCCCCGCGTCGGCTCGTCAAAAATGTAAATCTCGCCGTTTGTATTGAACCATTTGGCAAGCACTACCTTCTGCTGATTGCCGCCGGAAAGATTCATGACGCGGGTACGGGAATCATTTGTCCTGATATTGAGCAGCTTGACGAACCGGTCACCAGTCCGGCAGTCATCGGCTTGCCGAACGACGAATTCCCTGGTGTTCACCAGATTTGCGACGGTGACGTTCTGCGCGATGGACTGAGGCAGGAAAAGACCGGTGTTCTGCCGATCTTCGGTGATGAAACACATCTTGTTCTTGATCGACGCCTTTGGGTTTGAATGCTTGACGATTTTTCCCTTGATCAAGATTTCGCCGTAGTCCAAACGCGCGCTACCGAATAGGACATTCATGAGCTCCGAGCGCCCGGAACCTGCCATTCCTGCGATCCCGAGTATTTCGCCCTTTCTGAGAACGAAGGAAATGTTCTCTGCACCGTTGCCAGTCACGTTTCTTGCCTCAAAGACGACTTCGCCGATCGGCACACTTTCTCTTTGATAAAAGGTGGAAGGATCACGGCCGACCATGTCCTTGATCAGTGTGGTTTTGGTTAAGCCATTGAGGCGGTAAGTGCTGACTTTGCGTCCGTCCCGCAATACCGTAACGCGGTCTCCGACCTTAAAGACCTCTTCCAGGTGGTGGGAAATGTAGATGATTCCCACGCCGCTGTTCTTAATCGTCTGAATAATTTCGAGCAGGTGATCTATCTCCACAGAGGAGAATGACGCCGTCGGTTCGTCGAGGATGATGGCCCTCCTCTTGAAAACCAGGCCTTTAGCAATCTCGACGGTCTTTTGCTGCCCGCTGCTGAGCTCGTTCATCTTCATGTCGGGGCTCAGGTCACTCTTCAGGTATCTCAGAACCTCGACGGTCTGTTTCCTCATTTCACTTTGCTGCAGGAACCCCCGTTTCACGATTTCCGATCCGGTAAAGATGTTCTCTACGATGTTCAGATTCTCGAAGACGACGTGCTCCTGGTATATCGTTTGGATGCCCAAACTCATGGCAAGATGCGGGTTCAGGTTCACCTCTCTCTCGTCAAAGATGACCTCGCCGCCTTCGTCCGGTTGATATGCCCCCGAAAGAATCTTGATCAGGGTGGACTTACCGGCTCCATTTTCTCCGCAGAGGCAATGCACCTCCCCCTCGTTCAAGTCGAAAGAGATATTCTGCAGCGCCACCACGCCGGGAAAGGTCTTCGATATATTTCTCAGTTGAAGGATCTGGCTCATGGGTTCGATAACTGGTGCCGCATCGCTCGTCGCGGGCCCTTACCATCACCTCCTTTGAACCGTACGTGACACGTACGGACCGCTACTGCGCGTGCAAACCCGACGTCGTCTTGTTCGCGTGGCGCTCGTCAGCAATTTCTGTCTCCGGGGGGGATATTCAGCCCAACATCCTGAGTCGGCGATGCGATCAGGGATCGAAACTTTGGGGTTTTTCGAGTGGTTTGATCCAGTCGCTTTTTTCGGATGCTGTCAAGAAAAATGGGGGCGGCGCGCTGGTCTCCGGTTTTATCGCGCGAAGGGAACTAGCGCTATTTTAAACAGGATTCGAAGAAAATCTAGAGACCGAAGCTAAATCCATTTCCGGAAGGTGGAAAAATTTGTGATATTCCGGTACCGATGAGGATTGAAACCGGATCGGCAAAGTCTAATATCTAGAGCGGGCGGCGAGTAGCCTTGGGCACAGGGTGGCCAATACGCCGCGGTCAGTTGTGTATCGGACCTCGCCATAGATTCAGAATCCCCCCAACTGAAAAATTAAGAACTATCACCGACGAAAAGCCTCTCCGCAGAACCTCCGGTAGAGAGGCGACGAACGACAGTGAACACCGGCGAACGACAGTGAACACAGCTGGCGTTCGTTCTCGTTCGCTGACGTTCGTTCTCGTTCGCTGCCCTTTGCGGCTTAGCAGGCCTGTCCGACGAAGCCTTCGCGGTCGCCACCCCGGGCGACAAATTTGGCGCAGTTGGAAGCTTCGTCCTACCCTTGATTTCAAGTCATGAATACTTTTCCCAAATTACATAATGCGATGTGGCCCGGCCTGGTTGGTAAAGGGCCTGGCTCAGAACCCTTCATAGATCTCGATACAATGCTGAATCTCACAGCGGCTTTGCACCGGACAACAGCGCAGACGACTACACCACCGGATGGTTTAACTTTGTGAACGACCTCAAATCCATGATCGAGATCGTCCCATCTTGGCAGAAGGCTGTCGCGGATGACGCTGACTGCTAAAACTTGCTCCCGTCGTTCAGTACACTGAGTTTACTTGGACGGCTTGTCCCTTGAGTATATCGCGCACCTGAGATTTTGTTAATAAGATCGCAATGTTTAGGTCGGCGATAGTCGGAAAATCGGCGCGATTCACAGTTGCTTTGGCCACAATCTTGTCGGGATCCTGGACCAACGTGACGTCAAACGAGTCGCTAAGCACGTACTTGTCTGGGTCTTCCTCGCTCGCTTTGGTATCCCACAGCAAGCAAAGAAGCCCGAAATACTTCGCATCGAGGCCCGCGGTTTCTTTGTTCCAGAATTTACTTCCTGTCAGCGTAATTTTGACTTGGTTCCCGCTAACCTCGATCTTGGTGTCCCCGGATGGATCGCCAGCAGAGAGTTTCCACCGCAGCGCTTCCTCGAACGTTTCGCGATGGGCTTTTCCTAGGCCGGCATTCTCGCCTTGTCCGTCGGCCGGATGAGTTGCGATTAGCACGAAAAGCGTGATCACGATCCATTTCATGCCTGGGCCAAATTCTTGCTGGTTTCTAGATCAAAAAAATGCAGCTTGTCCTGCGCAAACGCAATCTGCACCGGTGCGTTCACCGGTACCCGGGTAGTGGCCGCGGACGTAGCGCGGATCAAGTGATCGGCGATGCTGATCGTCAAGATCATTTCAACGCCATGGTCTTCAGCACCGTATAACCTTCCTGCGATGTCGCCGCCAGCGATCAGCTCCACATGCTCCGGGCGAACACCGACACGAACGGAGTTGCGTTTGCCGGCAATCTCGTTGAGCCGCTCACGGATGGTTGGTTGAAGGACGATTTCAAACTTTTCTGGGACAACAATGAGCTTATCTCCATCAATCGCAGCATCGAATAGGTTGATCGCGGGCGACCCTACAAACGAAGCAACGAAGGTGTTTCGGGGAGAATTATAGACTTCGTAGGGCGTACCGACTTGAACCAGCTCTCCATCGCAAAGCACGCCAATGCGATCACCCATTGTCATCGCCTCGACCTGATCGTGAGTGACGAAAACCAGCGTCGCCCCTAGCTTCAATTGCAGCTGTCTAAGTTCGGACCGCAACAGCTCGCGCAGTTTTGCATCAACGTTGGAGAGCGGCTCATCCATCAGGAATAAGCGCGGCTCACGAACGATTGCCCGGCCGATGGCCACACGCTGCATCTCTCCGCCAGAGAGTCGATCGGTGCGCCGATCCAGCAGATGCGAAATGCGCAATGTCTCAGCCGCCTTTTGTACCCGGGGGCCAATCTCTTTTGCCGGAAGCTGGCGCAGCTTCGATTTGAGGGGAAATTCGAGGTTCTTGCGCACCGTATAGTTCGGGTAAAGCGAATACTGCTGGAAGACGAGAGCGACATCTCGGTTCGCCGCGCTCCAGTCGTTCACCAGGTCTTCGCCGATCCAGACTTCGCCGCTCTCTGGCTTTTCCAAGCCTGCGATGCAACGCAAGGTCGTGGTCTTTCCAGCGCCGGTCGGACCCAGCAAGACGAAGAATTCTCGATCCTGAATATCGAGCGAAAGATTGCGTAGCGCAGTGACCGCGCCGTAGCTTTTGGAGAGATTCTTCAGAGATAACTTTGCCACTTTGATTATAGCTCTCTGTTCAACACAAGGCCGCTGTTCTTATCGAAGAAATGCGTCCGGGCTTCGTCCAGTTGCACCCAGACCGGTTCGTGGAGCCGAGTCACAAAGCGGCTCGCCGTGCGGGCTCGGATCACAGCCTTCCCGATGCCGATATCCAGGATGTCGTAAGCGCCTAGCGGCTCGATCAAATGAACCTCTCCCGGTACATAACCGGGCTGCTCGGCTCGCTCGACCAGCACCGCCTCGGGCCTCACACCCAGCGCAATATCGGCGGGCTGGGCTGCGGCGACGCGCCGGTATACTTCGCCACCAAATTGGAACGGAGATTCCATTCCATCGAAACGCACCTTGGTCGTCGAATCTGACGCTTCGACCCGGCAATTGACCACATTCATGATCGGGCTACCAACGAACTGCGCCACGAACAGGTTAGCGGGCCATGAGTACACCTCCATTGGACTGCCAACCTGCTGCAACACACCCTCGTTCATGATTGCGATCCGATCGGCCATGGACATGGCTTCCACCTGATCGTGAGTAACATAGATGGTGGTAGACTTGTTTTCGATATGCAGGCGACGTAGCTCAACCCGCATTTCTTCACGCAATTTCGCGTCCAGCGCGCCAATGGGTTCGTCCATCAGGATAGCTTTCGGTCGCCGGACTAAGGCGCGTCCAATAGTCACCCGCTGCATATCACCGCCCGCCAACGTGGATGGCCTTTTGTTCAACAAGTGCTCGATCCGCAAAACCTTGGCGACACTCTTTACTTTCTCGCGAACTTCCTTGTCGCTCATCCGGAAGGCGCGCAGCGGAAACGCAATATTTTCAAACGCTGTCATGTGCGGATAGAGCGAGTAAAGCTGGAAAACGAAAGCGATATCACGCTCGCTCGCCGGCAACGATTCGACCGGTTTTCCGTCGATGCGGATTTCACCAGTATCGATTTCTTCCAGTCCGGCGATGGCGCGTAGCGTCGTCGTTTTGCCGCAGCCGGAGGGTCCGAGGAGGACAACAAATTCGCCGTGGTTAATTCGTAAATTGAGCTTTCGGATAACCCAGTTCGTTCCGAAGTGCTTTTCGACGTCAATGAGATCTAGCTCGGCCACAGTGCGATGCTTGTCTTGGTTGTCAGTGCGTGGACGAGCGCTCCAACCGGGGCGTTTGCTGCGTCTTTGGCGGACTGATCCGGGAAAAGATATTGAACAGGATTAGACCCACCAGAATGATCGTCGCACCGTAGCTGTGTAGAAGCAGGTTCCATGGTTGGCAAAGGGCGATTACCCCAAATATCATCACCAGCATGGACAGCAGCTCAAGTCTTCTGGCATAGCGTCTCATCGCAAGTCTCTTTATTTTCTCACTGCGCCGAAGGTGACTCCGCGCAACAGATGATTGCGCAATAGGAATGTGAATATCATTACTGGGAGGAGAAACAGGACAGCCCCGGCCGCAATCGTCGTCCAGTCCGTCAGACCTGATCCGAGCTGGGACGGGATATAGGGGGGTGCGGTTTGGGCCTTCCTTAGGGTCATGATGAGTGCGAATGCATATTCATTCCAAGCCGTGATGAAACAGAACACTGCCGTCGCTGCAATCCCGGTTACAGCCTGGGGCAACACGATCTTAAAAAATGCTTCCATGCGGGTATAGCCGTCGACCAGCGCAGCTTCCTCATACTCCATCGGAATCTCATCGATAAAGCCTTTCATCACCCAGACTGAGAAAGACAGATTGAATGCAGTGTAGAGGATGATCAGCCCGATATGGGTGTCGACCAATGCAACCGTGCGATACATGAGGTACATTGGGATAGCCACCACTACTGGAGGCAACATGCGGGTGGAGAGAATAAAGAACAGCCAGTCCGACTCCCCTGGCATTTTGAAGCGAGAAAATCCATAGGCGGTAACTGTTCCCATGGCCACGGCCAAAAAAGTGCTCGTCACGGCGATGATAAGGCTGTTGGTGAACCGGCCGACATAACCGGAGCTTTCGATGTTGCCCTTATCGTCCCGAATAAAGCGCTCGCCTCCATCCATAACGAGCTTTTCCCACCATGGCGCCTTGGCATACTCCTCCTTATTTGGCGCACCTCGCCTTTCCACCCGTGCCGTGAAGAGTTTGATGAAAGCAGTGATCTCCGGCTTGAAGAAGACGGTCGGCGGCACGGTGGTAGCTTCGGCCCGCGGCTTGAATGCGGTCGAACCAATCCAGTAGAGCGGGATCATCGTGATTACCAGTGCAGCAAGCACCAAAGCGATCGCGATGCGGTCCCAGAGGCGGTGCATTTTTGATTGAACTGCCCCCATGTTCTAGCGCTCCTTGAGCCTGTTCAGATACTTTATGTAGATCGTGGTGATCGCAAGCACCGCCAACAACACGATGTAAGCAAGGGCACAGGAACGGCCCGTCTGCCACTCCTGAAATGCCAGCTTATAGAGTCTGATCGAAACCAGTTCGGTTTCCTCCAAACTCGCCATGATGAACGCGATGTCGAACGTCTTGAACGCCTCCATCGTGCGAAAGATGATGGCAATCAATAAAAGCGGTGCGACGAGAGGTAGAGTGATACGCCTGAACACAAACCAGGGCGGCGCGCGGTCGATGGCCGCTGCCTCGTAAAGGGAAGAGGGAATAGCTGAAAGTCCGGCCAGGCACAGTAGCATCACGAACGGTGACCACATCCAGATATCCGTGATTGCGATCGCATAGAGGGCTACGTCGGGGTTGGAGAGCCATTCCATTTTCTCCAGACCGAGAAGATAGTTCACGATTCCCCAGGACGGATTGTAGAGTAACTGCCAGAACAACCCCACCACTGCCGCCGACATCATCATGGGCAGCAGCAATATGGTCGTTAGCAGGCCTTTACCCGGGATGGGACGGTTGAGCAACAGGGCAAGACCAAAGCCCACTATCACCTGCCCAGCAACGGATATGACCACGTACTTAGCTGTAATCGTGAAGTTGTTCCAGATCCCATCATCGGTCAGCAACTCCTGGTAGTTCTGCAGGCCGATGAAGTTGGCCGGCCGGTTGCTTGCTGCGCGATAGTCAGTGAACGAAAAGCCGAGCGAATAGAGCAAGGGAAAGATGTTGAAGACAATCAAGAAAGCGATCGTCGGAATGATGAACCAGTTACGGATCGCTAGATCTGACATCCCCTGACTTGCCAGCGACGATCCTCTGGTTTGAGCCCTATGCATTTATTGAGCGGCTAATCGTAGGAAGTGTATGCGGCGGTGAACGCATACCGACTACAAAAGCAGGAAGGTCGCGCGGGAGCGTTTCGCTCCCGCGTGACGAAATCCATCATTTCAGAAGATTTGCTTTCTTAAGGATGGCTTCCCAATCCTTCATCAGCGCATTCTGTACGTCTTGGGCTGTCCCGCCTTTATTGGCAACGATGTATGGGTGCCAACGTTTTTGGGCCGTCGAGAGCATCTCGGCGTATTCGGGAATCGTCCAGAAGTCCTTCACCATCTGCATCGATTCATAGAAGGCCTCGTTGTAAGGCGTAGCCTTGCGGAACTCCTCAGACGCCAGAATCTTCGCATCGCAGGTATAGCCTCCTAGTTCGCCCCACTTCTTCTGCACGTCCTGGCGAATGAACCACTCGCAAAACTTGAAGCATTGATCGCGCTTCTTAGAGTAACTGACAATCGAAAGCCCTTGTCCGCCCAAAGCAGCGAAGCGCTTGCCGGTAGGACCGGCAGGCATAGAGAAATAGCCGGTGGCCTTGGCGTATTTGTTGGTGGCTTCATTGGCCAGCGCCGGGAAAAAAGCAAAGAAATTCATGCTCATCGCCACCTGGCCATTAGTGAACGCCTGGTTCGCTTCCAGGAAGAACGTCTTACTCCAGTCGGGCGGACAGAATCCGTAGAGTTCCTTGTACAATTTGAGCCCTTCGACCGCTTCCTTTGAGTTGGTGATGCCCTCTACCTGATTGGTGGCGTAATCGCCCATGTCACCCCCATAGCCAAAGATCGTGTTCATGATGCCCATCACCAGCGCATCGTATGAATTATCCGTGTAGACCGTGCAACCGTAGCGCTTCTCCTTCGGTCGATAGAAGAACTCGGCGATGTCGCGCAGCTGTTTCCAGGTTTTGGGCACATCCAGCTCGTAGCCATATTTGGCTTTGAACGCCGCCTTCTCCTTTGGATCTTCAAACCAGTCCTTGCGATAGGCCCATCCGTTCGCATCTCCTTCCAGAGGGATTCCCCAGTAATGGCCGCTCTTTCCCGGATATTCCGCGTAACCGACGACCGTCGCTTTTGCCATTTTGTTGACGACGTCATTCTTCTTGAAAAAATCGGTCAGTTCGACGTAATGCCCTGCGGTCGAACCCGCGCCAAGCCACTGCGAGTCTCCGACCACCATGTCGTAAGCATCGCCATGGGCATTCCATTCGGTGAACGCCTTGGTCTGGAAATCGGCCCACGGAGTGGTTTCCACCACCACCTCCACGCCGGTCTCTTTTTGATAATCTTTGACTAACTCCTGCAGATAGTTAGCCGGATCCCATTGCGCCCATAGGATCGTAAGTTTTTCTGCTCCGTAACTGGCCGTGCTAAGGGCCAAAAGCACGGTAGCGCCTACTGACTTGAGAAGCCACCTGATCATGTCGCCTCGTTCTTTAGATATTGTTTGGGGGGTAAAAAAAAGTCCGACCTCGGTCGCTAGACCGAATACCGGCCGGACCAAATTAGACTAGAAATCTAGCAAAACAGTGTCAAGAAGCGAGTGGTTTTGACCCTGGCTAGCGTCGGGAAATCGGCGCGCTTCACGAGCGCTGGGCCAGGAGTTCTCTTTGCCGTTGCTTGCCTCGGACCGGTATTGGCCTGGATCGAGTCCAGCTTTCGGCATGGACTGGACCGGTCATCATTTCATCATTCTGGACGTACGCACCGCAGCTCGCAAAGCGGAGGTAACCTGTCGAGAGGGTTGGCGTTTTTCCTATTAGATCAGCTAGCTGCCGTTCAGCTCAGCTTTCAATTCCGACAGGCTGCTAGTCTAAACCGCATTCCAGGTGTCTCGGATAAATTTATATCCTTCTGTCACCACCTCGTCCGGCTCTTTGAAAAAGTCGCGCCAGACTCGGGTTGGTTCCACCAACTCGGGAAGCGCTCTTCCGAATGCTTCGATGGTCAACCAACCGTTGTATCCGCCCGACTTCATTATTCGAAAGATAGCCGGGAAATCGATGTGACCGCGCCCCGGAACGCCGCGGTCGTTGTTTGACACATGAACGTGCACTATCTCAGCTGCATTTTCGGAAAAGGCTTTTGGCAGGTTTTCTTCTTCAATGTTTGCGTGGAAAGTATCGAACATTGCCTTGAAGTTTGGATGACCGACTCGGCGAACGTAAGTAGCGGCAGCCGCCGTCGTGTTGAGGAAGTAGCATTCAAACCGATTCAGAGCCTCAACAGCAAGATACACATTGTGACGCTGTGCCTCATCCGCCACCTCTCGGTGAACCTCAGCGGCGCGTTTGAATTCTTCTTCGGTGGGTCCAGTTCCGGAGAACACCCCCAAAGCCTGGTGGAATGGTCCACACAAGATATCCGCACCGAGAATAGCCGATTGGCGCACGATCGTCTTCAACCGTTCCGCCGCCGCTTTCCGGATCGCGGGATCGGGGCTGATTGCGCTGGCCTCGGGAGTCGCTATCGTAATGGCAGAGGTTTTTAGCTGCAGTTCATCTAACTTCTTGCGCAGTTTGTGATAATGCGCGTCATCTCCGGCAAAGATTGGGATTTCAACGCCATCGAATCCGGTGGATTTGATCTTTTCGAGTTGGGGGTAGTACTCCTGGGTGACGTCAGTTGCCCAGAGCAGCAAATTCATGCCGATTTTCATAATTGTTCTGATGGGGGGAATCCTTCGCTCGGAGGCAACACCGCGGAGAACTTTGGTACATCGGTTCCCGGCCTTATTGCGTGAGCCGAATTAATTGTACTAAATAAAGACTCAAAAGAAAATTTGGAAGCCCAAGGGGCACCTAATTCTGGAAAAACTTCGCGATATTGGGATACCGATGAGGATTGAAACTAGATCGGTAAAGTCTAATATCTGTTAGACCCCCCAACTCAAAAAATTAGGATTACCTCCGACGGAGAGCTAACGCAGGGCCCCGAAGGCTATGCGGCGGAGCCGCGTTCAAGCTCTTCGATTTTGATTCCATATCATGAATACTTCTCCCAAATTACATAATGCGATGTGGCCTGGCCTGGTTGGCAAAGGGCCAGGATCGGAGCCCTTCATTGATCTCGATACAATGCTGAATCTCACCGCGTCGGCCGAAAGCGATGGGTTTCGATTTGAAGGGGTCGATTTATTCCTGTCCGACCCGCATATTAGTATTGATTCGACTGACGATCAGCTCAAACAGCTCGCTGACAAAATCGCTTCCAAAAACCTCGTGGTTGGTTCCGTGGTTGCGCCGGTCTGGCCGCCTACGGGGGGCGGATCCGCTATGGGCAGACCGGAGGACCGGCATCGTTTTGTCGAACAGGTTAGGAAGGCGAGCCGGATTGCCAGAACCCTACGTCAACTCGGAATCAGACCGTACGGCATAGTCCGCATCGATTCTGCGACCGATCCTGGGAGTTGGGCCAATGATCCGGACGGCTCGAAGAAGATTGCATCGACTTTTCGGGAGTGTTGCAACATTGCCGAAGATCAAGGTGAACGGCTGGCCGCTGAAGGCGAAATTTGTTGGGGTGGTATGCACAGTTGGAAGCGAATGGTAGAACTCTTGGAATTAGTTGATCGGCCCCGGACTCTCGGTTTCCAGGCCGACATGGCGCACACGTTACTCTACACGATGGGATATAACGCTCCCGAAGACGCCATATTACCGCACGGATTCGACTGGAAAGATGAAGGGCGGCTGCAAGAGGCTTTGAAGACCATGACGCATGCCCTCCGTCCTTGGACCATCGATTTTCACGTTGCTCAAAACGATGCCACGGTTAAAGGCGGCGGCTCGCATGATAAGACGGGGAGGCATTGCCTGCCCGACGATCCGAATGGGAAACTGAACATTGCGAGGGATGCCGGCCATTGGTTACGGGACGACAATGGGAAACTTACGAAGGCTTTCCAGCATATCTGTTGGGACGGCTGCATGTTCCCAAACGAGGTGATGTTGAAACAGCAGACATGGAACTCGATTTTAGGCGTGATGCGTTCAGTCCGCGAAGCCCACGGGTGGCAGGGTTAGGAAACGCCGTGAGAGGTGATTGGTGATTGTTCCGCGAAATTTGTTACTCCATTGCTCCCAGGCTCACAGATCCTGCCTTCGCTGGATCTTTGTCGCCCTATCGTTATTGCATAATCCGAGACTTTGAACCTTTATGAAGAAACTTAACATTGGCCTGGTCGGCTATGGTTTTATGGGACGGGCGCACTCGAATGCGTATCTAACCGTGAGCCAGTTTTTCGATCTGAAGTATCAACCGGTGCTCAAAGCGGTTGCCGCGAGGGATCCGGAAAAGGTGAAACAATTTGCGCAAAAATGGGGCTACAAGTCGCATTACGCGGACTGGAGACGATTGATCGACGACCCCGAGATCGACGTCATCGACATCGCTAGTCCGAACGATACCCATGCCGAGATTGCAGTTGCTGCAGCTCGGGCCGGGAAAATGATTTTGTGCGATAAACCACTTGCTCGGAATCTGCAGGAAGCGCAGCAGATGGTCGATGCGGTGAAGAAAGCGGGTGTCCGGACGATGGTCTGGTACAACTACCGCAGAATTCCGGCGGTTACGCTCGCAAAACAGATCATCGCGGCCGGCAAGCTGGGTCGCATCTTTCATTACCGGGCAAAGTTCTTACAGGACTGGACGATCTCCGCCGAAGTGCCGCAAGGCGGCGCGGCAACTTGGCGATTGGATAAAAACGTGGCTGGGAGCGGAGTGACGGGGGATCTGCTGGCTCACTGCATTGACACGGCGATCTGGCTAAATGGCGAAATGGACTCCGTCTCCGCGGTCGCCGAGACCTTTATAAAGGAGCGGAAACACAATTTGACCGGTAAAAAGGAAAAGGTTGGGATCGATGACGCCTGCGCATTCCTAGCCCGGTTTAAGAATGGATCGCTGGCGACCTTCGAGGCGACCCGTTACGCGCGCGGGCACAAGGCGCTTTACACCCTCGAGATTAACGGCGAACACGGATCGCTCGCCTGGGACCTGCACGATCTGCATCGGTTGCAATGGTTTGATCACAAGGATGAAGGATCACTCCGCGGCTGGCGATCTGTCCATGTCACGGATGGAGATCATCCGTATATGGCTCATTGGTGGGTGCCGGGCTTGGCCATCGGATTCGAACATTCGTTTATCCATCAGGTGGCGGATTTTTTGAATTCACTTGACGGAGAGAAACCGGCTGAACCTACTTTTGAGGATGCGATGCAGACGGAGAGAGTTGTGAATGCGGTGCTCCGGTCGGCGGGATCAGGTAAGTGGGAAAAAGCAGACTAACCCCCATCTTTTGATGTAATCGTAGAAGGTGCTAGGTCTGATCGAATTCTTTGTCCGCAAATAGAGAAAAATACACCCGCTATGCAGAAACTTGGATCTGGCGTTATTACCGCCACACAAGACGTTGATTGCCTCGAATTTGACTGGGGAAAAATTCACTTCCTCAGTGAACCTGCGGTTACCAACGCGGACCGATTCAGCTTCGGCATTGTTGAATTGTCGCAGGGAAAAGGGCACGCAAGACATAACCATCCCGGTTCCGAAGAAATTATCTATGTCGTATCCGGAGAGGGTGAACAAATGGTGGACGACCAACCACCCGTAAAGGTTGCTCCTGGCGCTAGTATATATATTCCGGCTGACGTTTACCATTCCACCGTGAACACCGGTCCGGAAACAATGAAGCTCATCGTCGTCTATTCACCGGCTGGACCAGAACGGTTACTGCGCGAAATTCCAGGCTGCAAAGTCATCCCGCCGAGAGGCTAGCATCCTGTCATTCGGACGCTCGACCAATCCGCGATCGGTAGGGCGAAAGCCTGGTACGGTATCAGCCGTACCGGCTTGAGCCGTTCGTGCCCGTCCGACTGATGAATGCGACGAAAAAAAACGCATCACAGATTGATGCAACGGACGGCTCAAACCCGGCGCGACCCGCGCAAAAAAAATCGAAACCTTCCCAGCGCGCCGGATTTTCGCCCTACCAGTCAGGGATATTGCTACCCGAAGACCTTGACACATCCAGAGCGAGTACCGACAGGATAACTAATTCCCGTCCCGCTTATGGCCAAAACAGTCTGTATTGTTGGAGCCTTCGATACGAAAGGCGAAGATCACGCGTTCTTGCGTGAAGAAATTCTCAAACTTGGTCAGCAAGTGCTTACGGTAAATATCGGCGTACTTGGTAGCACTACGCTGTTTCCCGTAGACTTCGAAGCGAACGAGGTAATCAATGCGGTTGGTCTTGATCTAGAACAAATCCGGGCAGGGAAGGACAAGGCTGCGGCGATGAAAGCGTTCGACCAAGGTGCGCCCAGACTTGTCCGGGACTTGTATGACCAGGGGCGATTCGACGGTATCATTGGCATGGGAGGGTCAGGCGGCTCGGCGATTATTGCCTCTGCGATGCGGGCCCTGCCAATTGGGGTGCCGAAGGTGCTCGTATCGACGGTCGCCTCCGGAGATGTGTCCTTTTATGTCCGTGGCAAAGACATCACCATGATCCCGTCGATTGTCGACGTAGCCGGAGTGAATCGTGTTTCTCGCCTGATCTACGTTCGAGCTGCCGGCGCAATCTGCGGCATGGTCCAAAACGAACCGCCGCGCGCCACCGACGACCGGCCGATTATCACGGCGTCGATGTTCGGGAACACCACCGACTGCGTCGGCGCTTGTTCAAAGATTCTAAAGGAAAAGGGATTTGAGGTACTAGTGTTTCACGCCACCGGGGCAGGGGGACGCGCCATGGAAACGCTGGTCGCGGACGGTTTGGTTGAAGCTGTACTAGACATCACCACGACCGAGTGGGCCGATGAGCTTTGCCACGGCATCTTTAGCGCAGGTCCTGAACGGTTGGATGCGCCGGGGCAGCGTGGTATTCCGCACCTCATCGTGCCGGGATGCGTTGATATGGCAAATTTTGGTGCTCCATCGACTGTTCCGGAAAAATTTCGGCAGGCGAAGCGGCTGTTTTATGAGTGGAATCCTTCGGTGACACTCATGCGAACTAACGTGGAAGAAAATCGTCAGATGGGCGAAATTTTTGCCAGGAAAGCCAACCTGGCGGCTGGTCCGGTGGCGTTTTTGATTCCGCTTAGAGGTGTTTCCATGCTGGATGGAGACGGTCAGATGTTCTGTGATCGAGATGCCGACCGAGCCATGTTTGATGCAATCAAGGCAAACCTCAAACCAGGTATTCCGGTGGTCGAGCTTGATCTGAATATCAATGATCCACTCTTCGCAGCTAAAGCTGTCGAAATGATGCTTGAGCTGATGCAGCGAACGACAGCGAACGACAGCGAACGACAATGAACACCAGCGAACGACAATGAACACCAGCGAACGACAATGAACACCAACGAACGACAATGAACACCAGCGAACGACAATGAGCACAGCTGGCGTTCGTTCTCGTTCGCTGACGTTCGTTGGTGTTCATTGTCCTTTGCTATGGGATTTACGCGTAAACAAGTTCTGGAACGGCTGAAAAAAATTGTCTCGGAAGGGCGTCCGATTATTGGAGGTGGAGCTGGCACTGGTATTTCGGCAAAGTTTGAAGAAGCCGGAGGGGTCGACCTGATTATTATCTATAATAGCGGCCGGTACCGTATGGCCGGGCGTGGCTCTCTGTCTGGCCTGATGCCTTATGGCGCCGCGAATGCGATCGTCATGGAGATGGCAAGCGAAGTCCTGACAATTGTGAAGGACACACCGGTCCTGGCCGGTGTTTGCGGAACCGATCCCTTTCGTCAGATGCCCCTGTTTCTCAAGGAAGTGATGGATGCCGGTTTCTCGGGAGTACAGAATTTCCCGACCGTTGGTCTCATCGACGGATTGTTCCGGCAAAACCTGGAAGAAACCGGTATGGGATATGGTCTGGAGATCGACATGATCCGTCTGGCCCATGAAATGGATTTGCTGACTACGCCGTACTGTTTTAACGAGGACGATGCAGAGGCGATGGCCCGAGCGGGCGCGGACATTGTTGTCGCGCATCTCGGGCTCACTACCAAAGGATCTATCGGCGCGACTACTGCCGTCACTCTGGAAAACGCGCCGGCGAAGGTTCAAGAAATCGCCGACGCCGCAAAAAAGGTGAACCGCGAAGTATTTGTCCTCTGTCACGGTGGGCCTATCTCGGAGCCATCCGATGCGGAGTATGTCCTCAATCGGACTGAGGGAATCCATGGATTCTACGGCGCCTCGAGTATGGAGCGGCTGCCTGTGGAAAAAGCGATCACCGAGACAATGAAAGCTTACAAGTCAATTAAGCTTAAGAAGTAACTGATCGGAAGGGCAGGGCGCACACGCGTATGAAGACGCGAGATAGCGGGTGCCGGACACGAAAGCCGCAAACTCACGCGCCATCTATTTATGCTAAGCGATCCGGTGCTAGATACTTTGGTTGCTCTGCTGCGTGACCCAGGAACCACTCGCTGGCTAATTGCGCCACTCGGTCCAGCGCCCCGGGTTCTTCGAAGAGATGTGTGGCCCCGGGGATAATTTCCAATTTCACTTCGCAGCGCATCTGTTGCTGAGCCTGTTTATTGAGTTCAAGCACGACCTTGTCGTGACCGCCTACGATGAACAGCGTTGGCGCTTGCACCCGAGCCAACGCGTCGCCTGCGAGGTCTGGCCTTCCACCACGTGAAACCACCGCACCGATATCGTGCGGCCGCTCGGCGGCAGCGACAAGCGCTGCGGCCCCTCCGGTGCTCGAACCGAAATAGCCGATCCGAAGGCCGCGTGTCTGCTTCTGATCGAGGATCCATTGAGTTGCGTGGACAAGCCGCTCGGCCAGCAGACCGATATTGAACCGATATCGTGCTGTGTGAATGTCCTCTGTTTCCTCTTCGGATGTGAGCAGATCGAATAGCAATGTGGCCAGACCTGCCTGGTTGAGCACATCCGCAACGAATTGATTGCGCGGACTGTGACGACTACTGCCGCTGCCGTGCGCAAAGAGAACGATTATCATGGCTCCTTCGGGCACTATCAGGCTACCTGCAAGAGAGACCATGCCGGCAGGGATTTTAACTTCTGTTTTCACCGTTACAGGGCACTCGGATAGGTTTCAGGCAATTCGGATCGTTCCCACTCTGCATTGCGCTCAAGCGGTTCAAGCGCGTGGGTTTCATCCAAGTGGATAACCGCATCGAACTGTTCCGCTAATCGGGCATGGAAATAGTGACTCAGCCGCTCTGTTTCGGGCCGGTAGATCACCCCAATGGCGCGCTCCAGCCGCGTTTCGCGAAGTAACGCTGCGTTCGCCTGCCGGAGATCGAGCCAGAAACATGGGATAGCCACCGCATGGAACAGTTTTTCATAGCTGTCATTCAAGGCCGGACGCACGCGCTTGCATTCGGCCGGCTCATCCCAGTTGGAGGCAGCTGTTACCGTTCCCGAATAAGTGGTGAAGCCGATCAGCATCGCCCGCCGGCCGAAACGCTCCCGCACCCGCTGGCCGACATTCAGCTCGCCAGACTCGCTCATTTCCGTCGCCCGAGCGTCACCCAGGTGAGAATTGTGTGCCCAGACCACTACTTTCGCACGGCCACTATCGAGGTGTGATATTATCTCGTTCAGCGTTTCAAACATGTGCTCGTCGCGCAGATTCCAGGACGAAGCTCGCCCGCGAAACATCGCGCGGTGATAGCGCTCGGCGTTCACAATTAGCCTGGCATTCTGTTCGGCGGAAAAGAACTCTTCTTCGGCAACGCGTCCGTCGCGACTGATCAATTCCGCGTGTTTGCGGCGCAGGTCCACTAGCTGCTGGACAACCGCGTCTTCGCAAGGCTCTATCCCTTTGACTGTCGTAGCGAAGCCATAGTTCTGAGGATCTGTGCCAAAGTGATCAAAACAGGAGTACCGATAACGTGCGCGACGCGCGGCCTCAGGATCGTTTTTGTCGAGGTACTCCAGCACTGCTTGAATCGACGCGTGCAGGCTATAGAGGTCCATACCATAAAATCCGGCGAGGTCTCGCCCCGAGCGGTTCCACGCGCGCAGCCATTCGACAAATTCCACGACGACGGTATTTCGCCACATCCAGGTCGGAAAACGCCGGAAGCCGCCCAGGGCGCCGGCCGGGTCGATCTCGTCTGCACGTCCGGTAACGTAGCGGTGGACATGGAAACTGTCTGGCCAGTCTGCCTCGACCGCGACCGCGCGAAATCCTTGTTCATCGATTAAACGCTGGGTGATCGCTGAGCGCGTGGCGTAGAACTCATGGGTGCCATGCGTTGCTTCGCCAATTAAAACGACCTGCGCCTTTCCAGCCATCTCGACGAGGGGGTCGTAATCGCTGGGAGAGGAAATAGTATTCGCGTCTGCCCGAATGATCGCGGCGTCATGATCCACGATTTGCCTGCTCATCCCGCACTTTCCTATTCTAAGGATCTCTTAATCTGTCCCCTCCACCGCACGACAGAATCATAAAGCAACGGCACCTGGGTTCGCTTCGTCAATCTTGGCCAAGTCTTTTCCCATTTTGTCGCAGAACCGCACTTCGGCTTGTACGCTGGTTGAGAGATGAGAACTTAAGGAGAGAAAATGGACCGAAGATGTCAGGAAGCTTGTGCTCTGCGAAAGGGACAGGTGAATCTCTGATGATTGCGTTTCGCGATCGCGCTGAAGCTGGGCGGATCCTGGCTGAAAAACTGCGACACTATGCGAATAACCCAAATGCCGTCGTGTTGGCTCTGCCCAGAGGCGGTGTTCTTGTTGCCTATCAGGTCGCCCAAGCTCTGGGACTTCCGCTGGATGTATTTGTGGTACGGAAGCTCGGCCTGCCTGGTCACGAGGAACTTGCGATAGGCGCTATCGCTTCAGGAGGTGTCCGCGTTTTGAACGCAGATATTCTCTCCCAAATCCCGAATCCTGAGCGGGCTATCGCTGAGGTGACGGCCAAGGAAATCCAGGAGTTGCAGCGGCGTGAGGCACTCTATCGCGGTGAACGGCCTCCGGTCGATCTTCGGAACAAAATCGTCATACTCGTGGATGACAGAGCGGCAACCGGTGCGACGATGAAGGCGGCGGTCGTGGCCTTGCGCGAGCGTGGCGTAGCGAAGATTGTGACCGCCGTACCTGTCGGGGCACCGGATACCTGCGACGAGCTCCGCAACCTCGCGGATGAGTCGATCTGCGCAATCGAGCCACAGTGGTTCCGTGCTGTCGGGCAGTTCTATGCAGACTTTTCTCAAACGACAAACGAGGAAGTGAGAGAACTACTTGCTCGCGCACAAAGCGAGCTGAATCAGAGAGTTCGGCGTGTGAGAGGTGATTGGTGATTTGTGAATGGTGAATGCCTATCGGGAAATTCCACGACAAGGCGTTGACCGTAGGATCGATGTTTAAACCTTCACCAGGAGTCATCCGGAGTCGCCAAGCATTTTCAGAAACCTCTCTCCAATGAGCGTTTTCACGTTTTCATTTTCGCACCGGCCTGGCGTAGCTTAACGATCACCGCTTGATTGCGTGGGTTGCGGAAGAAGTCGTAGATACTCTGAGCCATTACGGGACCGACCTCCGGTACTCGTTGCAGTTCTTCGATGCCGGCACTAGCGAGGGCGTCAATATCGCGGAAATGTTCGGCTAGGTTCTGGGCAGCTCGCTGGCCGATGTGCGAAATACCCAGCCCGTAGATCAAGCGCCACAGTTCGCGCTCCTTGCTCGCTGCGATGCCATTAGCGAGCTTCTCCGCGGATTTCTCGCCCATGCGCTCGAGACGAATAAGCTGCTCAACGGTCAATGAGTAGAGGTCCGCCACATCATGCACTAGCCCGGCTTCGACCAATTGGCTGACCAGCACTTCACCCAAACCTTCGATGTCCATCGCGTCGCGCGCAGCAAAATGCAGCAGAGTGTGCTTCAGCCGACCGGGGCAGGCGATGTTGTCACAACGCCAGGCGACCGCCTCCGGATCGCGCCGTACCGGACTGCCGCAGTCCGGGCACTTGCCCTTGATGTGCTGGTACAAGTCGAATGGTTTGGCATTGCGCGGTCGCTTCTCTCTTACGGCGCCCACGACGGCAGGGATGACTCGTCCCGCCTTCTCCACGATCACAGTGTCGCCGATGCGGATGTCCTTGCGTTTGATTTCCTCCTCATTGTGCAGCGTGGCGCGGGAGATAGTGGAACCTGCTAGGAAAACGGGTTCGAGTTCGGCGACGGGCGTCAATATGCCTGTGCGGCCAACCTGGACTGTAATCCCTTTAAGTTTGGTTTCAGCTTGCTCATGGGCGTATTTGTAGGCGATCGCATAGCGCGGCGATTTGGCGGTGGTACCGAGGCGTTCCCATTGTTTGAGGCTGTTGATCTTGACGACCACGCCGTCGATTTCGTACGGCAGCCTCGCCTGAAGCTTCTTTAGTTCCTCAGCTCTCGCGATGACTTCCTCAATGTCCTGGCATAGCCACCAGTACCGTTGCGTAGGCAAACCGAACTCCTTGAGTCTCTCCAGCACCTCGGCCTGTGTCTTAAAGGTTATCCCCTCAGTCGCACCAACGCCATAGAACACGGCTCTAAGCGGACGCTGGGCGACAACGCGCGGATCAAGCTGATTCAGCGAACCGGCGGCGGCGTTACGGGGGTTTGCGAATTGTTCTTCGCCGGTCCGCGCGCGTTCGGCGTTGAGCTTTTTGAAATCCTCTACGGTCATGTAGGCCTCTCCCCGCACTTCGAGCGCTTCGGGCGCTTTCTTGACGGTCAGTTGTAGCGGAATCGCGCGAATAGTTTTCAGGTTGGCAGTGATGTCGTTCCCGGTTCTCCCATCGCCACGCGTGGCCCCACTGGTGAAGCGACCCTTTTCGTAACGCACACTGATCGAGACGCCATCCACCTTAGGCTCCAACACATATTCGATATCCTCGCCAGACAGCAGCCTGTGGACGCGAGCGTCAAACTTGCGCAGGTCGTCTAGGTTGTAGGTTTTGTCCAGGGAGAGGATGGGAGGGTCGTGGCGGAGGCTCGGAAATTCTTTGAGCGGCTGGCCGCCAACCCGCTGGGTAGGCGAGTCCGGGGTGATTAAGTCCGGAAATCGTTTCTCTAACCGCTCGAGCTCTGCGTAGAGCTGGTCGTACTCGCGGTCGGAAATCTCGGGCCGAGCCAGCACGAAATAGAGGTAGTCGTGACGGCGGATTTGCTCGCGCAAAAACGCGATTCTCTTTTGCGCTTCGGAACGAGTCATAGTGGTCGCAAATTTGCACCTCGCTCTCAGGGGTTATTACGCCGACCCGCAACGCCGGCGCACTGCGCAAAATAAATGCAAAGCCATTGGTTCGGCGCGAACAGAATAAAGTAGGTCGCCAATCTCAACGATCGATAGAGAAGGAACCACCGGGATCCGAAGAAGCTCTCCAGGTAAATTTCGATGCGGTGCGTGGTTAGTTTTTTGGACCTACGCAACATTGATTCCTCAGCCGTTCTGCCTAAGCCTAAGACTCAAAATGCCTCCGCCCAACTGAAGACTCGAAACGCTCAGGACGCGGAGACTCCACACGCCAGACCATTCAGACACGCTCTCAATAAACCTGTGCACGCCCACGCCGGTTTGTCGCAGTGACAGACGAGAGCTCCCCGAAGAGATGCCAGTAGGCGGCCGAGAATCGACCGAACTGCGTGTCCTCAATCGGCGTGAGAGAGTCCACGGATTCTACGACTCTTCGAGTATGGAGCGATTGCCCCGGGAAGGACCAATTAGCGAGACAATGAAAGCTGACAAAGCGACTAAGCTAAGGAGGGAAACTGACTACCAAGATTCTGAACAGAAACTCGTGTCTGGAATGGTCACCAAAAACTGCGGCCACCGGCAGGGTGGCCGCAGCAAGTCACACCTCGTGATTCGTTATGTGGTGGCGCTCAAGGTCGCTTTTTGCCGTTTCGATAGCATCATCCATCGTCTTCGATCTTTTGCTGGTCGAACCGCCGATGTTGCATTCATGACAATTCCATGTACCCCACATCACCCCGGTTTCACTCTCCTCGACGTGAATTGTATACCGAACCCCACCTTTTGCGTAATCATGCCGGTGAATTTCTTTGGATATCATGCGGACCTCCTTCCGTCAGCTAATTTGCGCCCAAGAGGACAGAGGAGCAAACGCGCAAACGATTTTCGATTCGCTTGGTCAGTAGGGCCAAGCTCAACGGCGTTGGCGTTCGTTCTCGTTCGCTGGTATCCGCTGTCGGAGGACTCATGGGTCCCATAGGACTTATGGGTCACATATGACTTATGAGTCCCATACTTCATGCAAACCAGAAGGGGGTAGGGCTCGGTATTCAGGCCGAGCCTCTACCCCCAACTTCCAGCTGCTTCCAACCTCTGATCCGAAACTTCTAAACTCTTGCGCGTTGACGTGTATTTGTCGCAGTAACCGACGGAAGTTCACCGAAGAGCTCACGATAAATGGCGGAGAATCGGCCAAAATGGAAAAAACCCCAGCGTACCGCCACATCGCTTACGCGAACATCTTCAACTTCGTCTTTGAGAAGGTCCTGTCTTGCTGCGTTTAAGCGAGCTATCTGAGACCAGGCGCGAGGCGAAATACCATATGCTTCCTTGAAAAGCATTTCGATGCTGCGTTCGCTCATCCTGGTTGCAGTACACAATCCGCGGCTGCTGAAAGGACTATCCATGTTGTCCCTAAGGAATTCTTCAGCCCGCCGCATGGCGGCAAAGCGGTAGCCGGCAAAATTTTGCCGAGTTCTACCCGCAGGAGCGTCTGTGCTAGCCAGACTCCGGACAAATTCGTTGACTATTTCTTCGCAAAGGCTTCCTGCTGCTGGCCCATTGAGTGTTCCGGATCCGGCCAAATCGGACAGGGCCACTTCGATCACCGACGAAAGGTTAGTCGCCTGGTCTTGAGCTTTGAAACTGACCGTCCCGCGTTCGGGCAATCCCAAGGGTTGCCCGGTCAGAATTGTCGAAACCTCTTGCAATTCGCGACGGTCGACTAAAAGCGCCTGCCAAGACGTTCTTGGAGCATTTCTAAATTGCAGCTCGGCTCCCTCGGTGAAACAAAGGATCTCTCCTTTGCCGACGCTGAACCCGTTGCACCAGGCTGGCTTTTCCGTCCGGGGCGTGAAACCCAGACAAATTTGGTCCGGGGAAAACTGCCCATTTACAGCGAACGCCGGCGAATAGTCACCACAATCCAAGGAAGATTTTCCGAAAACAACCCGCCGGTGTCGAACTTCGAAGCTGCCGCCTTCCAACAATCGATGATCGAAACGACCGTCTCGAATCACTTCGAGAAGATTATGTGGATCAAAAGTTTCGATCCGCCGGTCAATAAATCCACACTGATCGATCGTCTCCATGAAGTCATCTCCGAAAAGTTGCGACTCGCCGATGAAAAATTATGGAGATAATAGGGGATATATTGAGGTTAGCGCAATTGTTCTCTGTCCTTTTAGTCAAATAGATTGCCAACAGTCGTAGCCTAACCCGCCTATACCCGGGCAACTGACTCCGGAGAACGGGCGATGATTGACGCGGCAGAGACGCTCCTGGCCAGGGGGGCTATTCCGTCCAAAGTCTGGGTGATCGAAATGAGTAATTCGATAGGACTGAACGGCTTGGAGAGATGATAGGCAAACCCAGCTTTCCGTGTCATGGCCCCAAGATCTGGATCGCGAACGCCGGTTACGACAATGACCGGGACATTGCCACCGTTGTCCTTGCCCAAGAACCTGATGTCACGCAAAAGGTCGAACCCGTCTCGAGCCGGCATGTTCAGATCTACTATGACGATATCGGGCCGGACGCAGTTTACTGCGCTTACTGCTTCAAACGCATCCTGGCAGAGTGTTACAGATGCGCCGAAGCGAAGTAAGCATCGGCCCACGACTTCTCGGACCTCAGGATCATCGTCTACAATCACCGCTTTAATCATTGATAAGCATCCGTTTTCCATATAGATGTCGGCCCACGCGCCCGACTCCGTTCGCTCAACAGCGGAGCAGGGCTGCTGAGTCGATCGAGGGCTGCTGAGTTAAGGGAGGACCCTAGCTATAAGTTGGTGCTCGCGCTATCCACTTTCCGCAAATTTATAGAAATTTTCGTAGTTATATGTCGATAAGTGGCTTTATCCGCGGAATTTGCGACAACTGAGCGCGCATTGCGTCTCAATTACGCGAGAAAAACGAGCCCAAGGACAGGTCGAAAACTGACGTGTCACGGGGCTCCGATTCGTTCACGACACGTCCATTAGTATGCCTGGCAAGAGACGGCTTTTGGTCATTGGCCGCGCGTTGACACTTGACAACGTCTGGGAGGTGCATATACACCCGTGTACATACACTATATTCCCTTATGAGCTCTTCCCCCTTTCTTATTCTCACGATCGTAGGAACCAATGCCCTTATCACCATAATCCTTTTGTGGGGGATAAGGCGTGCTCTGCTCGCTGCCGGCAGGTCGTCGGCCGATGTCCGTCGTATCGTCTCGACGTTCGGTTCAGTGCTTTTTGGGTGGTTCGCCATTGCGCTTTCGCTGGGTTTGCTTGGTGTCTTCGGCCCCGCTCGCGGGCCAATCCCTTATATCGCGCTCGCCATTAGCGTGCCGATCGCTGTAGGCGCGCTTCTTTTAAGCGGGTCCAAACAAGTCCGGGAAATCCTGGGTGCCACACCCCAGAGTTGGCTCGTCGGATTTCAATTCTTTCGAGTGGTGGGCGCAACCTTCCTTGTCCTGTACGCAGCTGGCCGGCTGCCCGGAATCTTTGCGATTCCGGCAGGAGCCGGAGATGTCTTCATCGGATTGACTGCGCTGTTCGTCGCCGCCAGTTACGCGCAACGCCGCGAGAAAAGCGATTGGTTAGTCCAGCTGTGGAACTGGGTGGGCATTAGTGATCTCGTCATCGCCGTGGCGACCGGCTTCCTGAGCTCGCCATCGCCTTTCCAGATCTTTTCGCTGGACGCGCCGAATATCCTGATCGGCTCCTTCCCTCTGGTGATGATCCCGATTTATGCGGTTCCAATCGCAATTGTGCTGCATTTGGCATCTCTGATGAAACTGCGCCAGGAGCGACGCGCCAGGTACGGCTGTGATGTAACTGGCCAAACACCGGAGCACGTTCATCCTTGACCAACGCTCTGGGTGTCGAGTGTGTTTGTACGAATGTCGAAAGAACGATCTGTAACTGAACAGGAGGCAGCGACAACTTGCGCCTGTCAGAAAGTGCGCATGGCCGCAAGGGCAGTGACCCGAGCCTACGACCAAGCCCTGCGGCCCGCTGCCCTGCGAAGCACACAATTCACCATCCTGGTCGCAGCCAGCTTCGCGGGCGGCATTCCATTGCATCAGCTGGCTGACGCGCTGGGCCTGGACAGGACGACGTTAACCCGAAACCTTGCGGCTCTTCAGCGGGATGGGTTGATTCAGGTCGCCAATGTAAACGGCCGCACTCGCAATGTCCTAATACAGCCCGTAGGCGCTGCGCGCCTGAAGCAGGCTCTCCCGCTTTGGCATCAGGCCCAGCAAACGCTTCGCCGCAAACTTGGTGAGAAGAACTGGGCCGAGACGCACCAGAGTCTGGCGAGGCTGGCAGAAGTGGCCTGACCATTCGGTATCAAATATTACGAAGTTTCCCCAGTCACGGCTAAGAAGTGGGACTAGTTCGATCGCTACACCAATGCGTCCGCCAGGATCTCCACAGGGTGCTGCGCAATTCGGCCGGTACCATCCTTAATCTGGTGACGGCAGCTTGTGCCGGGCGCGGCGATTAGCGTGTCGACCGGCGTTGCCCGGATCGCCGGTAGTAGAACCAGTTCTCCAATCTGCATTGAGATCGCGAAATGTTCCTTTTCGTAGCCAAACGATCCAGCCATGCCGCAACAACCAGACGGAATGACTTGCACTTTGTAATTCAGAGGTAGTTCAAGCGCTTTGACAGTGGGAGCGACCGAGGCAAGTGCCTTCTGGTGGCAATGACCGTGAAGCTTAATCTGCCGCGATTGTTGGGTGAAAGCCTCGCGCCGGATACGGCCGGAATCGGCCTCGCGGGCGATAAATTCATCGATCAGAAGCGCATTTTTGGCGAGCGCTTTGGCCGCGCCAATTAGCTTTGTCGGAACAAGGTCAGGCACTTCGTCGCGAAAACCCAGTATAGCTGATGGTTCGATACCGATAAGCGGCGTGTCGGTTTTTACCACATCTTTGAGTAACTCTACGTTGCGGATAGCTAATCGTTGCGCATCGCGTAATAGGCCTTTGGAAATTTGGGCACGACCACTATCGACGTGCTTCGGAATAATCACCTCATAGCCCAAGCGGTTGAGCAGCTGCGTGGCTTTGATACCAATCTCGGCGTCGTTGAAGTTAGTAAACTCGTCGCAAAAAAGAAAAACGCGTCCGTTCGGAAAAGGGCCGCTTTGCTCAGCGTACCGCCGGTGCCAGCGCCGGAGAGTTGTTTTAGACAACTCGGGCATTGAGCGCTTCTGAGCGAAGCCGGAAAATCGTTTTAAGAGCGATCCGGTTATAGCGTTGCCGACTACCAAATTATAAACGGCTGGAGCAACCGAAGCCAACGTCATCGCCTGCGAAAAACCGGCAATCAGGCGGGAGCGTAAGGGTACCCCGCGGGCGTCGTAGAACTGCTGGAGCCATTCGGCCTTGAGACGAGCGACATCCACGTTGGAGGGACATTCGGACTTGCAGCCCTTGCAGGAAAGACAGAGGTCCATCACCTCTGCTACTTCATCGCTGTCGAACGGGTTGAGTTTTGAGGAACGGGTGAGGACTTCTCGCAGGATGTTTGCTCGGGCTCGGGTCGTATCGCGCTCGTTTCGCGTCGCCATGAAGCTCGGGCACATGGTGCCACCCATGAGGTGTGATTTGCGGCAGTCTCCCGAGCCATTGCACTGTTCGGCTGCGCGCAGGATTCCGCGAGAATCCGAAAAATTGAGGACGGTGCTGAATTCGCGCGCGGTCTGGCTAGGTTCGTACCGTAGGTTTCCATCCATCGGAGGCGTCTCGACGATTTTGCCAGGATTGAAGACACCTGACGGATCCCAGGTCTGCTTGATTTCTCGGAAGAGCGCATAGTTTTTCTCGCCCACCATGAGTGGCAGAAATTCCCCGCGTAGCCGGCCATCACCGTGTTCGCCGCTGAGTGACCCACCATAGCGCTTCACTAGACGCGCGACCTCGGTCGCAATAACCCGAAAGAGCCGCCGGCCATCTTCCGCCTTAAGATTTAGAATCGGACGTAGATGTAACTCGCCTGAAGCGGCATGACCGTAGTGAACGGCGGATAGATTGTAACGTCGGAGGATATCATCGAAATCGCGCACAAATGTCGGCAGATCCTCCGGATCGACGGCAGTATCTTCGATCACCGCCACCGGTTTAGCATCTCCAGGTATATTGGAGAGCAAGCCCAGTGCTGCTTTGCGGAGATTCCAGACGCGGTTCTGATCTGCTCCCCAAACGGTTGAGTAGTGGTACCCGAGACCGGCATCGCGTAACTCGGTCTCGAGGCGCGTCGCTACGGTAGCAATTTTCCCGCGCGTTAAAGCAGCAAACTCAACTGCGAGAATGGCGCCCGGATCGCCTTGGACAAAGAAACGGTTTTTCCGCTGCTCTAGATTTGTCTTAGTACATTCAAGAATATAGTGGTCGATCAGCTCACAGGAACGCGGGGCATAGCGCAGCGCCACAAGGTTGGCGTGTAACGCCTCGTCGATCGCAGAACAGTGGACGCAGACGAGAGCGCTTTCAGGCGGCGGCAAGGGTTCGCATGCTAACGTGATTTCGGTAAGAAAGGCCAGGGTGCCCTCGGATCCGGCAACGAGCCGGCAGAAATTAAAAGCTGGACCGTTGGGCGTGAACGGTGCGCAGGACGCAAGCGCATCGAGGGCGTAGCCCGTGTTACGCCGATGGATCGACTTCTTCGGGAACTCGCGTGCTATCTCGTCACGGTTATCGGCATCATCCAGCATCTGGTTAATCTGGCGATAGAGCGCTGCCTCTAGCGAAGTGCCGGAAGACTTTGCCGCCAATTCAATCGGTGAAAGCGGACCAAACTCGACGATCGATCCGTCACTCAACACCGCGCGCGCAGCAAACAAATGCTCGCGCGTGCTGCCGTAGACGATGGAGTTGGCGCCGCACGAATTGTTGCCAACCATACCTCCGATCATTGCTCGATTCTGAGTGGAAGTTTCAGGCGCAAAAAAAAGTCCGTGACCCGCCAGCGCAAGATTCAGTTCGTTGCGGACAACGCCAGGTTGTACTCGGACACGACGGTTCTCGGCGTCGATCTCGACGATCCGATTGAGGTGGCGCGAAACGTCGACAATGATGCCGCCGCCGACAACTTGTCCAGCCAATGAGGTACCGGCCGTACGCGGCACCAGCGCCGTGCGCTGCTCGCGGGCAAAATGAACCAGTTGAATGATGTCCGCTTCGCTCTTCGGAAACGCGACCGCTTGCGGCATCTCGCGATAAACCGAAGCGTCGGTCGCATAGAGCGTCCGCATCGTCACATCGACATGAAGTTCACCTTCCAACTTTTCTGAAAGGCGCGCGAAGTCAGGGGGGGCGGGCGATGTCATGAACTTGCCAAGTCACCATAGACGAGGCAGCAACTAAGATCATCCTCGAAGCGCAGTCCGCGCAATTCGTCCTTCGATCGGATAGAGAGGATCACTGTATCCCGGGGTCGAGGCGTGACCCGGGGTCACCAGCCGATCAACCAACGCCTCGTCCTCTGCGGTGAAATCATAGTTAAGGCTGGCGAGGTACTCCTCCCAGTGGGGTTCGGTCCTCGGGCCGGCAATAGGAGCTGTCACGATCTGGTTGTTGAGCACCCACGCAAGCGCGAACTGGCCCGGGGTAATCCCGCGTGAGCTCGCATGTTTACCGAGTTCACGAGCAATTTCCAGGCTCTCGAGTCGCCACTCTGTCTCCATGATGCGTTTGTCTTTCCGGCCAACCCGTGTATCCCCGGCTGGGGCGCTGTTCGCCGCGTATTTCCCGGTCAAAACGCCGCGAGCCAGCGGGCTATATGACGCGACGCCGAGTCCGTAATAAGCGCAGGCAGGCAGGTGCTCGACCTCAGGCATACGATTCAATAGGTTGTAGTACGGTTGGCTCACGACGGGGCGATCGATCCCCACCAAATCGCAAAGCCGGCAGATCTCGGCCACGCGCCATGCTCGGAAATTCGACACTCCGAAATACCGGATCTTTCCCTGTCGCAGCAAGTCAGCGAGTGCATGAACCGTTTCTTCCAGCGGCGTTGTGGGGTCCTCTCGATGGAGATAAAGGATGTCGACGACGTCGGTTCCGAGGCGGCGAAGGCTGGCTTCGACCGCGTGAAAGGTCCGGCGCCGTGACAGTCCGCGGTCATTTGGGCTTTCACCCGTCGGGTTTGCCAGCTTCGTTGCCAGAATCCACCAGGATCTCTCGGCCGCGATGGCGCGTCCCACCACCTCCTCAGAGCGGCCGTTGTTGTAGGCGTCGGCCGTATCGATGAAATTGATGCCAGCCTCACGCGCCTTCGTGATGATTCGTCCGGAGGTGGGTTCGTCCGTCGGGCCGCCAAACATCATTGCGCCCAAGCAAAGCGGCGAAACCTTGAGACCGCTGCGTCCCAGACCGCGGTAATCCATGTTTATTTTCCCTCCGCTTGTTCGCCAGCGTCGCAGATAAGTCTAGAATTGGAAGATCGATGCTGACTTGGCTTCCGGCAAAAGATTGCAGTTTCCTTTTTGCCGTCTCTTCGAAGCAGTTGGGTCATGCGGAACAATAGCAGAAACGGTTCGGCTGAGCACGGATCGAAGCCGCAATCCTCCCACCATAAAACGAAATAGCCGATAGCCAATAGCCGACAGCAAGGATCTACGAGCGATTACATAGAGGTCTCCCAACAAGTGGGAAGAGGGGTGCGAAACAAAGAAAGCAGGACCACGATCAAGATCAGTCCAAAGCAAAGGACCGACCAAGATTGGGCCCAAGAAAGAAGTCTTGGTGTAATATCGCTCGGTTCCCAAGGGAACATCTTAGCGGTGTAGCGATTCAGATCGATACCATTCGCGTTCTCTGGGTCGGCATCCGCTGATTTGAATGCTTCTTCGCATGCTGCACAGATCGACTGGCCTTGAAAATTCGGAGCGCCGCAGACCGGACAGTGTTGGGTCGAGGGAGATTGATCCATTTCGGAACCTCTGTTTTCTCCCGAAGTCTATCACACATTCCAAGCAACTCCCACCTTACCTCAATCAAACGTAGCCTGATGCTTCCTCCTTCGTCCCCCCTAAACCCACAAACTACGGCGGACAAGCCAGCCTCAGGAATCCAACGCGCGCCATCTCCTGAGGCGGAGCATCAGGCTACTCTCTAATCAGCTCCGAAAAATAAATTTGCGATGCAGCCTGGAGAAATGCTCAACTTGTATGACACGTTTCTGAAGCCGCGGTATGCCTCCCCCAGAGCATAACGATAGTCGCAGGATTGAAGAGATCATGGACCGAGCACTGTATCTATTCGGGGGAAACGAAAAGGCCCTTCAAGAATGGCTTAATCGTCCGGACCCGCAACTGAGCGACATGACCCCACAGGAGGTGATTGATTCGGGTCAGCCGGAAGCTGTAGCATTTATAATCGAAACTGCGTTGGAGGGCGATCCGGACTAGCAAAACCTGCCGGGGACCGTAACCGCAACAGTCTTCACTCGTTTTTCGCGTCTTTGTGTCAGCGGCAAAATATCTTCGCGATTGGTTTTCCGTTTTCGGGAAAACAACAAGCGGATTTCCCAAATCTGGGAGGCCTGCACGTTCAAAGAACAGGGTGATTTCGGCTGGTTCGGACGGGTTCTCCCTGGGGAAGTGAATTCGAGCCTTCAGATGGTATTGAAGCTGCTATGGGAACATTCGAACAAACCCCGTGAACTCTGTAATTCATAAAATCAGTCATCCTATTTTTGGTAACTGCGCCTGCTGCGCCAGCTATCGGTCGCTCAAATACGAAGATGTGGAGTTTGGATATCTCTGTATTGAGTGCGCTGAGCCTACTATGGTTGCCGACATCGAGCTAAACTTCGGCGGATACGGCCTTTGTCGACCAGAAGCGACGAAGAAGAGCTGATGGGCATGCTGGCGGTATCAGTTCGGTTGAGATTATCAGCTTAGGTCATTCGAACTGCGAACGGACCCGAAGCGACGCGAAAAGCGTCTGTGTCACCAAAGTGTCCGCGACGGATCGATCCAGATGAGGAATTCCAGCGGGCAAACGATCTAACATCAGGCGTGCTGACCGGAGCCGGTCGCGACCGGTTTTGAGGTAGGCTCGATGGGGAGCCGGTCGTTTTCGAATCTTTTCGGTTCCTGTAGTCGAATTGCCTGCTTGCTCCTCGAATACTGCGACTTGTGGCCGTGCGTTGAGTCGACGACCAGAGCCTCGGGACCGATCATCAGGACAAAAGAGACCGCACCGAGCAGAGTCAAACCGAGAACCAGCGCCATCGATAGACCTCCGCGAACTAGCGCTCGGTTGCGAAAGAAGCTTGACTGCTTAGAGCGTCGGCAAGTCACCATAAACAGTACGCTTCAGGCCTACTAGAATATTCCCCAAATTTCAAAAAGTCATTTGACAGAGATCGAGTGTCGGCTTCTCCCTGGCCGTTTGGCTCATCGACTCGTTCGTCCGGAATCTTTCTCCGGAAGTTTAGGAGGCTGCGCTCATCGACGAAGCGAGTGGGCGATGCAATTCACGCGAGTTGAAATCATCTGTCGGATGAGGCAACGCCGGTATCGATGCTAGTGATCGAATCGAAGAAAAGAATTCGGTAACGCGAGCCACTGCCGGAGACGATAAAATCCTGCGCTCTATCCTCATCGGGAAGCGGGTCACCACGCTCGTTGGTGTTTGGCGAGAAGAAGATGTGATCGCGAGTGAAGACTCTGTATCTCTCGCCGTTCGAGGTGATCAATGTGAAGGGTGCGAACGGGCTGGCTGAGGCAAGCCCCCGGATCTCTTGTTCTTTGGGGTGCATTTGACAATTGAAGTATAAAGCACAAAGCAACGAGGATGCATCTCGGTATCGTGGCACAGAAGCCGTAGTTTTCCTGTCAGGCCCCTTAGCAGCTTACAGTCACGGAGCTAATCCGCGCCCCTGGCCGGGAGGGATCGCGTCCCCGCGATCCGTTCTTTCGGGTGGACGGCGGTTAAGGAGTGGCGGTTAACTAAGAGCCGTGGATAAATCCTGATTATCTCTAGAGGCGTCCTGCTATCGAGCGGTTGAATCGCTGCATCACCGCCGAAGCAGCGCTTTAGGTACCTTGCACACCATCGTGTAAGCCGGGTCGAAAACGTTACCCAGGTCGTACTCGACGCATTGCCCCAGCAAAAGGCTCGCACTGATTACATCCAGCTCGTAATCCGCCTGGAGCCAGCGCAGCATCTCGGTCGTGGCGTGCTGCACCGCCTGGTCGAGCGGGCGGGCGTTGCCGACGGCAAAGATATATTCGGCGTTCTCTCCGCGCGGCCAGTGGATTCGCTTCCCTTTGATCACTCGAACAGTGAACTGAACCTCCATCGAGATCTCGATCCCGGTCCCGACGATTTCACCGTCACCCTGGGTTGCATGACCATCGCCGACGTGGAGGAGCGCGCCTGTTACAAACACCGGAAAGTAGGCGGTCACACCAGCCACGAACCCGCGATAATCCATATTGCCACCGTGTTCAGCCGACGTCGCGGTCGAAATCGCCTGACCGCGCGACGGTGCCACGCCGAAGCATCCAAGCATTGGGGCGAGCGGAATCGATAGATTGCCAAGCTTCGTCTTTGGCTTGATTAACGTCGCTGTGCCGAGCTCATTGTCGATTCGCCACTCGGCCAGCTCGCGCTCGGGCAACTCGTGCACGTACCCCGGCTCGACCACGTTCGCTGCCACAACTGAGCCAGTATAACCGATCGTCCGGCTGGGCGAGATTCGGTCAAGCTGTACGGCCAACGTATCACCCGGCTCCGCGTCCACTACGTAAAACGGACCGGTCTGGGGGTTTCCACCCGGCGTCACGCGGCTGTCGCTGGCGTCCTTGCCCATCGCATCGACAGTGGTGGTGATCACCGTGTCGCCGTGGCCGATTTGCAGGACTGGCTCATGGGACCCAATCGCGATGTGGTAGTGGGTCGGCTGGAAATGGTGTGTTGCCATTGGCGCTTCTTTCGTGGGAAGACACGCCCATTGTAGCACTAACCAGACCGGCGGCGAGCGGCCTGGAGGGTAACGAGCCGCGCGCAGTAAAAGAGGCCGAAAAACTGGCGAGCTTTCTTCCAACAAAGTCGCGATGTCTAAACGAACCAAATGAGTTGCCTCCCGGAGAAAACTCTAGTAAACGCGCCACTTGGTGAACACCAATGCACTGAGGCCCACTTGTTCTTCGAGGAGCTGAGAGCTGCTGCGCTAATCTACGGTTTGGTCAGGCGCTAAGGAGATGACAAAAGCTGGACCTGGACCGGTTTCTCCGAGGCACCCCCATCGACCGGAACGATCGCAAGGTATCTGCGATCATTCGGACCGGCTGACCCAGCCGAAAATTGCCGAAGTGGCCCCAGGGTGTTTACAATCGCGGCTCCGGCCGGATTAGTCTGAAACATGCTGAGAGGCTGAACTGGACCATATGGTTCTTCGTTCTTACTCAACAGAACCAGCCGATACTTGCTCTTTGGTTTCAAGCCCGTGACAGCGGCCTGCAGCAGATCAATCAGGCCCTGGTTATTGAGCGTGACGGTCGTAGGCGCCTCTTTGGACGAAGCGCCTGGCGGTCCCAAAAGGAGATGCACAGCCAGACCAGAATCTGCCAGAGGTTGGAGATGGGCGAGCCCGTTTCCGCTTGGCACCGCATTTGGAACGTACACGAGTGCTTGAGACGACTGGCCCCCGGAAATCCTGGCAACGATTTTATTCGTCAGAGTGTCGATGACGTTCATCCCGGTTCCATTCTCCAAGGCAACGTAAATGTGAGTGCCATCACCTGAGGGCCAAATCCCGTGTGGTAGTTCGCCGGTGGCTATGCTCGTTACCAGTTTGGGATTGTCGCCGGTGGTGTAAACTTTCACGACATTCTCCCCTCCTACGGTGATATAAGCGAATTGGCCGTTCTTGTTGCGGACAATGTTCACGTGATTCGTGAGCGGACCGGTGTCGAGCGTCGCCACCACCTCAAAGGGCGGTTCAGCGCGAAAGACCTGAGTTTTGCCCACGTCCTTTAGAGTAAACCAGACCTCCTTCCCGTCAGGAGTTGCGGCGATGTTCGGCGAAAAGGGTGATGCTTGAGGCACGGTCGCAACGATTTCGTGCGTCTTTACGTCAACGACCTTCGTCTCTGGAGTGAAGCTAGAGCAGACAAACCCATATTTGCCGTCGGGCCGGAAAATCGTCATTCCGGGCCCATTCCCGACTTGGATACGCGCTTTTTCCTGATAGGTCGCACTGTCAATCACTGACACATAGTCTTCACCCCGAACCGTCACCCAGAGCTCGCTGCCGTCGGGAGTAAAAAAGGCCTCGTGAGGCGACCTACCCACATAAGTGACGTGCTTGATATCGTTAGTTGCCGTGTCGATGAAGGTCACCGAATTCGAACCTATCGATACGACCGCTAAGGTTTTGTGATCGAAGGAAAAGCCGAGACCGTGGACAAGTAACTGACCAACGTACAACGGACTTAAGTTCTGGGGCATCACGTCACCCAGCCGGAGTACCCCTAACAGTTGATTGCTGGAGGGATCGTAGATCGAGACAGTGTTTGAAGCTTGGTCACCTGTATAAACCCGATCATGCGAACTGATGGGGAGATCGGAACTGTCGGCGAGGTGGGGAGCTTGGCCGGCGATGCAGTCCGCCAGACTACTAGAAAGGCAAAATACGAGAGCCAATCCGGATAACTCTTTCATCGGGAACACCAGTCCTTTCGTTTCTGATTAAGTAGAGAAGGGTTGTAATCCTTCAACGCCCCGTTCATTACATCGATCTCGGATTGCTGAGTCACCAGTATTTCCTGAGCCAACCGCCGGAGACGAGGATCAGTCCCAAATTGCAGTTCGACCTTTGCCATCTCGATCGCACCCTGATGATGGGGGATCATCATCCGCGCGAAATCCGCGTCGGGTTTACCGATGAAAAACACGTCGTGCATAGCCGAATGCATCGTTGTCATGCTCTGGGCCAGGGCCACATCTACCGGCGAATCAGACTTCTCACAGGAAGTCAACAGGATGCCTGCGAAGGAGAACGCGACGAAGTGTAGGCAGGAGCGCATACTTCGGATTCTACCTTTTGGGATTGGATCCGCAATTGTTTCATGGACAGCGCGCCGGGCAGTTAACCCGGCGCGGGAGCCTACGCTCTTTTGAGTTACGAACCAAAATCTTGGTGGAACCCGGGGCTCCGCGGAGGCGTATACCAACCGTTGCTCCAATCATCGTTCGGCTGAGCCTCACTCTGTTGAATCATATTCACATGCTGGCGCCCATTGGCCGAGTTCGCATGATGCGGCCAAAGAAAACCAAACAAACTGAACGCTAACAAAACGCTGGCAAACGACTGGTTCGGTTGCTTGATTAAGTTCGATAGTTTCATTTCTATTCTACCCTCTTTCTGATCCGAGGGTAGGCCTCGCCAACTGCGCGGTACAATCGTTTGTGATGATCCTATATCACGTATCCTGATATCTCGATAGACACTATTTGGTTCACGGGTGAGGCGGCAGTTCTATTCGGAACCCCTGCCTAATCCATCAAAGTCTACTGCGGTTCACGCCTTAATCGGTATCCAAACCTCGATATCACCCGTTCCGGTCCGCGGGTTGAAATCCTCGCCGTAACGCTCCAGGAAGGCCGGCGCGTTAGCGACTTCATACCCCGACTCCGGGAGCCACTGTTGCCCTATGGTGTAAAACGTGTTCCAGAGCCGCGACACATGTTCACGGTGAGGAAAGACCACGTATTTGTGCCCCGGAATTCTCACCTGGCTCAATTCGGTGGGAAGACCGGAAAAATCGGATACTTCGACCCCTGCTAGATAAGATTCACAGTCGAGATTTCCCCCTCCTTTAAACAAGCACACGCCATACGCAACGCGGCCCAGCTGGCCGGGGAGGTTGCCGATGTAAGGTGCGAAGCGCTGCCATAGTCCAGGTATGGTTCCGGGGTCGCCGGTGAGGCGCTCGCGCAGTCCGGCGATAAGCTGCGGTTTGCCGTCTTCAAAGCGCGGCGCTTCCAGTGTAGTAACGAGATTCTGATCTATTTGCATACTGGTAGATTCCCTTTCGTTTTGAGGTTGATGATCCCTTCTTTTGACTCAATCATGCGACGAACGAGATGCCATATTCAGGACACTCTTTTTGGGAATAAAGTCGGACCTGTCCGACGACGCGTCCGACGAAGCCTCCGCCGACGTTCGAACCATGACTAACGGTCGGCGAAGTCGGAAGCCCCTCTCAACCTTCAATAGCTATGACAGATGGTTGGCGAAGTCGGACCTGTCCGACGACGTGTCCGACGAAGCCCTCCGCCGACGTTCGAACCATGACTAACGGTCGGCGAAGTCGGAAGCCCTCTCCACCTTCAATAACTATGACAGATGGTCTCGCGAAGTCGGAAGCTTGCGAAGTTTCGAACTACGGAGCGAAGGCGGAGAACACCGTCGTCGAGAATGCCGGTGACGAATGACTGACCCGGGTACTGACGAGTTTTGAGCGCGGGAAACGCCTCTACCCATTCCTCATTGCTCGAGCGCTGCCCTCCGTAATCCGCTGGTCTTTTTGTCCTCGATTGTTGCCACGACCTTTGCAGTGTTTCAATCTTTGCTGCTATCGCTGCCAATTTTTCATTTCTCTGCTTTCAGCTTTGCAATCTCTGCTCGCGCGCTAGCATCCTCAGCTGCAAGTTCCTTTTTCTCCTGTTTCACTGCGTCGAGCTGGTTGGCCAATTCCTGCGTGGCACTGACGTCCAGCATGCCTCATTCCCCAAGCGCCACCGTCTGCTCCTCCCGGCGGCTCTCCTTCTCCTGGATAATTGTCACCGCTTTTTGCAGAGCTTCCACCTCGGTGGTCATCGCGGACAATCTTGCATTCGCGGTTTTTAGAGCGGCGATTTCAGAGGCTTGGTCCGCTATTTCAGCGGCTTGCTGTGAGATCCGTTGTTCTTGCTTTTCTTCGGCAGCCGTTAACCGCTTAGCTTGGTCCTGGAGATCAGAATTTTCTTCCTTGAGGCTCTCGACTTGCTTTGCCAATACCTGAGTGGCGCTAACGTTCAGCATACTGATAGCTTCGTAATCAACCGCCTTCAGGTCCGTGCACTCTTTACCATAAACGAAAATTTTGTCTCCCAGCGCTTCGTTCGTTTCGACGGTAAATGTTCTTTCATTTACGACATGGGCTACGGCATTCAGTTCTTGGTTCTTGGGCGTAATTAAACGAAGCGTATCGCCGTCCTTTAAGCCGTGTGCTTTGGCCAGGCTGATGGTATACACACCCGGTTTTTCGATGTTGACCGACTCCGAGACCGCGTAGATATCAGGCGTAAAAGTGAACCCTTTTATACCGGTTGAAGTGACCGCGATTGGGTAGACCTTTTCCACTTGTTGGGCGATGACCTTTTTGAACGGTCTATTTCCGAATTTCACCGTATCCTTCATGGTGTAATCCGTGACTTCAATCTTTCGGAGTGTCTCCAAGTCTTTCGCACTGTCGGACCGTCCGATGATGTTCTTCAGACGCGCATCGCTGGCCGTAAAGTTCCCGTTGGTAGAAACAAAGGAGCTACCCGAAAAGATATTAGAGGAAAAAATCGCAGATGCGGCTTGGGTTCCGGATAAGGTAGTAACCGTAAAACCAGTAGTATTATTATTATTGAAATTGAAATAGGTTACGCCAGAACTGTTTTGAAAATTGAAAGTGCTTGCTGTTCCGACATGCAGAGGCGCCAGAGGAGTTTTAGTGCCGATCCCTACATTGCCCTCGACGAGGGCACCATTGGCTGGCGCAGCGGTGTTGTAGTCGGCGCCCACAGCCAAGTTCCCATTAACGGTCAATTTCGACTGCGGGTTTGATGTGCCGATACCAACATTTTGGGCGAGCACATTCGCAGCCCCCAGGGTTAAGGTCAGGCAACAAGCTCCGACGACGGAATGAATGATTTTCATAATAATAGAGGAGTTCAAGAGCTCAAGGAGCTGCTCAAGGCACCGACGCGGAAAATAGAAACGCCAGCAACAAGTTTGACCTCATGCCATCGCCAATCCGGAAACCGTCCGTGTGCTATGCAACCCATCGGCCGTTTGAGCATTCCGGAGGCCGAGATTAGTAGATCGCGCTCGGTTTGGAAATAGTACTTTGGTGCTATGTTACCAATCACTCCCATTTTGCGGAAGAACGCGAACGATGCAACGAATTCGAAAGGCCAACGCGGCGTTACGAGTGCAGAGGGTGAATCGATCGTCCCTATCGGGACGGAGGCGTCTTAATGCTATTCCCAGCACTTCGTGCTGGGCTACTTTCGCAGTGTGCCTCCGGGACGACTCCTCTCGGCGCATTGTCCTTCCTCTTGTGTCGGCGCCTGCGCCGCCGCGGACTGGGCTGCTATCGCGGTTCCCTGTCGGGGACGGGGACCATCGTCGCCATCACCGACCGCGCCTCACGCTGATGTGCGGTTCCTTTAGATAAATGGGCTCGCCTAGCGGGGAATAGCAACTTTCCCTACCTAAAAGAAATCGGGTTGCTTTCGACTCATCAAGGCAGGAGCTGTGTCTCTTGCGGCCGAACGAGATTTCAACCGACGGAGGACTATCGGGTTCGGACATCAGTCACATTGGGGGCGCTGGCCGGGAAACAACCCCGTTCCGGTAGGTAACCTGATGGTAATTGCCGTCGTCGGTTCGGTAAGTGTAGAGCTCGTAAGGAACATAATATTCGACGAACTCCTGCGTATCGACCGGTTGACCCCAATAACTGTCAACCAGGTCCACGGGCATCCCGTCGTCAACTCGATCATCCAAGAGATCATCGCACCAACTATCAACTGTGAGAGGCGCGTATCCGAGGCCGAGTAGGTTGAACAAGAAAGCTCGGGTCCGATCGAGCCTCTCTCTCCGGTGGTCGAACACCTGCGGGGAAGAGGCGAACTTATTCTCATACCGCTGGAATTTTTCGTTGATCCTGGCGTCGTCTCCAGATGCCGCGGAATTGGGAGAGAGATGTTGTACCCCAACTTCGCCACTGCGAGCATTGATTTCCGCCGAGTCGCGTTGCTGTCCTTGACCATGCACTCCGAAGGGTCGGGCCGACTCGGACCGGTTGAGATCTCGCGTCGGCGGTACCGCTTCTTGTCGTTTGATCGTGCTGACCTGGTTCGACGGATCCGCACCATTCCGGCTTCTTACCGTCTCAAGATTCGGGACGACCATTGGACCGCGGTGCTCAGGTTGTACCATCGTTTGACCGCGATCGCCGTTGAGGCGCGGGTTGTGAGCAGCGACGCTCCCGTGAGGCTCATTAAGTCCAACGCGCGGAACTGATCCTCTGAAGCTACCTCGAGATGCGTGTACATCGCCGTTCTGGAACCCTGCAAGAGAAAGGGAAGCGGTAGAGCTAAAGGCAACCGCAATGCAGACAAACCTACCCAAAAAGTTCCACCGTAGAGCTGGGAAACCCGTCACGGTAGAGAAGCAAATTTTCATGAAATTGAGCAATTCCTTTGCTGAATTGGACCACTGTACTGACCGATCGGTTCAATTCTTCCGCTTTGCGATCTCACTTTGCCCGCTTGTTTAGCTTCGGAGTTGGGGTTGCACTCCGGAAAATGTTTTATCCACTGCATACGTGAAAAGTCGCATAACAGCCTTTAACAGAACAGAGTACGTACGCACTTATCGGAAGACTGAACTGGTCCTGAGCCGCGCCTATTCCGTAGCGCTATTTTACCTGATCGACGATTCCGTACTCCCTGGCTTCATCAGCCGACATCCAATATTCGCGATCGAAGGCGATCAATATTTCCGTTTTCGGCCGGGAAGTGATTCCTGCGAGGATCTCAGCTGTGCGATCACGAGCAAGCTCGAGACGCCGTTTCATTCGGTCCACATTGTCGGCGGAGCCGTTTACCTTAATCGATGGTTGGCAAAGACAAACACTGGAGCTTCTGTTCGCGGTCCGCTTTCCCTTTGTACCGGAAGCCAGGAGGACGGCACTGACCCCGATCGCCTTCCCAACACAATAGGTCCGAACATCGCAAGGTAAGGATCCGATCACATCGCAAATCGCTAACGCGCTGATTTCCGAAGGATGATCGGAATTTATCCAGAGCGAGATCTCCTGACTTGGATCTTGCTGTTGAAGAAAAATTAACTGTGCGATGACCAGATTGTAGTTCTTCTCATCCAGGGTTGGACCAACGATCAGGGTCCGCGACTGCAGCAATCCCGAATTTAAATCTGCTCGGAACCGATCAAACGTGTCCGAATTCTCTGCGCTCAGAGTGTCCTTAGTCATAAAGAATGAGTTCCGAGAGAAATTAATATCTCCTTCAGGCGCCGTCTAATTCGAAACTGGGTGGGTACACTTGGACTTTACCACCACCCCGAAACTGTTGATTCACCTAGTCAAGGCGCCAACTGATCCGGCATGCGCGCCGTGCTGTCGCCTCTGACGGCGACCGGCCTCTTTGAAGTCGAAGGCTTTGAGGACCTGCGCGTACGGCTGACGGGCAAGAGCTTAGAACTCCTCTGGGCGGACGACTCCACCCCGCGGGTCTTTAGGCGTGAATGACCCCTAGCTCTGACCTCTCACGGACATTGCGGCGCTGACCGCGTTTTACGACACGGACATGGGCGTGCATGAAAGTGTCGTTTCTGCGCCGGCTCGTTCGTCGGAAGAGAAAGGAGACTCCCATGATCAGTAATCTCTCAGATCTCATTCGTAAGTATTATTCTGCTTATCAATCAAACGATAGGAAGTCGTTGGAGGATTTGCTGAGTGATGACTTCACTTTTAGTAGTCCACTGGATAATCACATCAATAGAACGACCTACTTTCAGAGATGTTGGCCGAATAGCGAGACGATCAGCGTTTTTCACATTGAGAAACTCTTTGAAAAAGGTAACGAAGCCTTTGTTCGTTATGAATGTGAGCGAGTAACTGGCACTAGATTCCGGAACACGGAATACTTCAGAATCAAGGAGAACAAGATCAAGGAAGTTGAGGTCTACTTTGGGTCTCTTCCTGAAACGTGATACAAAGTGCCCTGATCACGCGGTTTCGTTTGTCGAAAATTTTGAAAAAAGAAACCCGCCAAGCATGTGAGACGCCTATGAGCACACAAATGACAACATCACAATATCTGGTGCTCTGCCGCAGCACCAGTTGGCATAAAGATCTCTCTTCGGAAGAGCTCCAGAAAGTGTTGACTCAATTCACTGCCTGGTTCGAGCGCCTAACCAATGAGGGAAAGATCAAGAAAGGGCATCCGATCGCGCCGGAGGGCAAATCCATTGTTGGGAGAAAAGCGATAAGCGACGGCCCGTTTGCGGAATCCAAGGAAGCGATCGCGGGTTATTGGTTCATTCAAGCAAACAGTCTAGAAGAAGCAGTAAAGATCGCCCAAAGCGACCCTTGTCTGGACTACGGTGTAACTGTCGAAGTAAGGCCCGTCATCCAGGAGCCCGATTGGTTTGCTCGAGCGAGACAAAATCAACAGCTGTAATCCTCGAATCAAACCATGACCAAAGGCAACTATGCGGACGCAGTCAAAGAAAGTCGCCGTTGTCGATTTCATGGCGGCTCGTTCGACTTATCGCCGAACGAGAAAATTAATATGCAATACATGATGATGGTTTACATGGATGAGCAGCGATGGGCGGACCTGCCCAAGGAGGCACAGAACCGTGTCCACCACGACTGCGCGGCCTGGCATCAGGAATTGGTGAAGAGCGGGCACGCTCGCGCGGCGGTGGGGCTTCACCCGGCTTCGACTGCCACGACCCTGCGGGAGAAGAACGGGAAAGTGGTTATTGCGGACGGTCCGTTCGCCGAGACCAAGGAAGTGCTCGGCGGCTACGAAACGGTTGAGTGCAAAGACCTCGATGAAGCGATTGGGATCGCCAAACGTTTCCCCGCTCTCCGCGTGGGTCTTTCGATGGAGGTGCGGCCGGTGATGTCCGACGACGAGGTCCAACGCATGATGCCAGGGTGAACCTCGACGATCTCTACCGGCGCGAATATGGGCACATCCTCGCGAGCCTCATCCGCGTGGTCCGGGATATCACCATGGCGGAAGACGCGTTGCAAGACGCGTTCCAAGCCGCCCTCGTGCAATGGCCCGCCGATGGACCGCCACGGAATCCTGTGGCCTGGCTCATGTCCACGGCCCGGCACAGAGCGATCGACCAGATCCGGCGTCGCGCGCTGCTCGAGGGCAAGCGCGAGGAAATCGCAGCGGTGACCGCACCGCAGGAGAACACACCCGTGCCGCTCGATTCCCTCCGCCTCATCTTTACCTGCTGTCACCCGGCGCTCGCGCCCGAAGCGCAGGTGGCGTTGACCCTGCGCACAATCTGCGGACTCAGCACCGAGGAGATCGCCCGCGCCTTTCTCGTACCTCTGCGGACGATGGCGCAGAGACTGGTGCGGGCCAAAACCAAAATCAGGCTCGCGGGCATCCCGTACGAAGTGCCCGCGGACGAGGAGCTGGCCGACCGGGTTGAGACCGTGCTCGCCGTGGTCTACCTCGTTTTCAACGAAGGCTATTCGGCCAGCTTCGGCCCCGACCTCGTACGCGGGGATCTCTGCGGGGAGGCCATTCGCCTCGGCCGAGAAATCGTCGCACTGTTGCCAGCCGAGCGCGAGCCGAGAGGGCTGCTCGCGCTGATGCTACTCAACGACGCGCGTCGCGCCACCCGCACCGACGAGGATGGCGCGCTCGTCGTCCTCGAAGACCAGGACCGCTCGCGCTGGGATCGTTCGAAGATCACCGAAGGCTGCGCGCTGGTGGAGTGGGCGGTGTGGGGCGGACAGCCCGGAAGCTACGCGATCCAGGCGGCGATCGCTTCCCTCCATGCAAGCGCGCCATCGGTGCGAGAGACGGATTGGGCGCAAATCGCCGCGCTCTACGGCGTGCTCGCCCAGCTGCATCCCTCGCCGGTGATCGAGCTCAATCGCGCCATCGCGGTTGCGATGGCCGACGGTTACAAAAAGGGTCTGGCTTTGCTCGACAAAATCGACCTACCCGGTTATCACCTGCTGCCAGCCGCGCGGGCCGACTTATTGCGCCGTCTCGATCGCCTTCCCGAGGCAGCAATCGCCTACCGGGAGGCGTTAGCGCTGGTGACCAACGACACCGAGCGACGTTTCCTCAAGCGGCGATTGGTGGAGGTGACCGAGGCGCGCTGAAGATAAGTTGGTTAAAGTGTCGATTGGACACCGGCTCGTTCGATTAGGAGGTGAAAGGAGAGGGCGCGCTCGGGTGTCCGATGCTGCTGAGCGTCGCCCTTCGTTCGTCGTTAGGTTTAACCGAAATAAAATCACTGACATAACATGACCACACAGAATAATCCTGCCACGGTACCCGCGGAGCGGGAATCCGTCACCACCCGCGTGACCTACTTCTTGCTTCGCGTCGTGGCGGGTTTGTTATTCGTCCATACGGGCGGTTTGATCTTGTTTGGCTGGTTTGGCGGAATTCCGGGTGAGCCTGGGACTCCATCCCTATTGTCCCAGACCGGTATCGGCGGGGTCCTCGAGTTCTTTGGGGGTATCGCGATCGTGCTCGGCCTGGCAACCCGGCCCGTCGCTTTCATCCTATCTGGCATGATGGCGGTCGCGTATTGGCAATTCCACGCGCCGAATGGCGTTGCACCCGTTCAGAACCAGGGCATGCCCGCCATCCTATTCTGCTTCATCTTCCTGTACATGGCCGCGAAGGGTGGCGGCGACTGGAGCCTCGACGCGCTGCTGCGACGCAAACGCGGGGTGGCCCTTCAGGCCGAATGACAAATAGTAAATAGCAGATGACAGGGCGGTAGGGCGAAACAGATCCAGCGAAGGCAGGATCTGTGAGCTTAGCGTCTTCTGCAGCGGCGACTGTTCCAGTACGCTGACTGTATTCGTTCCGCCAAAAAAACTGCGTGAAGCGATTAGCTCCCAATCGATCAAAATCACGCCGAGGCCACCTTCGCAAGCAACAGCGCTCCCTAGCTTACAGGATGCGCGGATGTCCTGAACGTGACGGCTCGTTCGTCGTACTCTTGAACTCCGTTATTAGCGAACAATCATCCTTTGCTTTTTTAGAAAGCCTATGAAGACACAGACAAAAACATCCGAAACGAAAAGAGGCATGCCCGGACATGTGATCGTCGCGCGAGAAGAATGGGTCGCCGCTCGTAAGGAGCTGCTCAAAAGGGAGAAAGAGTTTACCCGGCTGCGCGATCGATTGAGTGCCGAGAGGCGTCAACTGCCCTGGACCAAGGTCGAGAAAGCTTATGTATTTGACGGCCCGAAGGGCAAGGAGACCCTGGCCGATCTTTTCGATGGACGCAGTCAACTGATGATCTATCACTTCATGTTCGGTCCGGGATGGAAGGAAGGCTGCCCGGGCTGTTCGTTCCTGTGCGATCATATTGATGGCGCTAACCTGCACCTCGCTCATCGTGACGTGACGCTGCTGGCGGTTTCGCGAGCGCTCCGTTCCGAATTCGAACCGTTCAAGAAGCGCATGGGGTGGCGGTTCAAATGGGTGTCGTCGTCGGAGAGCGACTTCAACTTCGACTATCACGTAGCGGCCACGAAAGACGAGGTGGCGAAAGGTAAGATGTTCTATAACTACGACGAGAGAGAGGAACCGTCCGAGGACCTTCCCGGTATCAGCGTGTTCTACAAAGATGCGACCGATGACATCTATCACACCTATTCCAGCTACGGGCGCGGGGGCGACATATTGATCGGTGCTTATAACTATCTCGACCTCACACCGAAGGGCCGCAACGAGACTGGTCCCAACCATAACATGGGCGACTGGATGCGGCACCATGACCGATATGGCGACTAACGAGGGGGACGAACAATCGAGCAGAATCGCTGGCGAACCGGTTACCGCGGAAATAAATTAACTCAGAGTGTCCTGAACCTGCCGGCTCGATCGTCGCGTCATTGAACCGAAACACACATCATCAACTTCCAAACCTGAAAAGAAAAACAGAAAAATGACACATCAAATCAAGGCAATCCCAGAAGACTATCACACGCTAACCCCTCACTTGGTCGTGAAGGGAGCGAGTCAAGCCATCGAATTTTACAAAAAGGCTTTTGGCGCAGAAGAAATCAGCCGACTGCCGGGGTCAGATGGCAAATCGCTTTTGCATGCTGCAATAAAAATTGGAGACTCACGGCTCTTCCTCAGCGACGAGTTTCCGCAGATGGGCGGCCTGGGGCCTCTCAGTCTCGGCGGAACGCCTGTTACAATCCATGTTTACGTAGAAGATGTGGACACCGCTTTCGATCGGGCTGTGGCTGCGGGCGCCAAAGTGCAGATGCCCCTGGCAGACATGTTCTGGGGCGATCGTTATGGGGTGCTAACTGACCCGTTCGGACACAGTTGGTCCTTAGCAACACATAAAGAGGACCTGACAACGGAAGAGATTGGTAAGCGCGCCCAGGCTTTTTGCGGCTAAGCTCCGACCATACCAGAAATACCTCACGCAAGGACGCCAAGGCGCAAAGGTTTTCGGACTAAAGATTATTAACAACTGAGTGGATGCGATTTGTGAGAACTGCTTCGCCAAAATTGACTAACAGTCGCAGGCGCGAGGCCGGCCCGTAAGCCGCAGCTCTTGGATCTCTTTCTCTAATTCAAAACCTTTGCGTCTTGGCGTCTTTGCGTGAGATTCTCGGGCGTCTTGAGATTTCAGTTACGAATGTGCAGGAATATCAAACCACTCTTTAACTTCGATCCCCCTGTAACGGCCGAAGAGATTCGAGCTTCTTCTCTCCAGTTCGTGAGAAAAATCAGCGGGTTTAACAAACCGTCGAAGGCAAACGAAGCGTCGTTCCTGGCTGCAGTCGATGAAATCGCCAGTATCTCGGCTCGTCTGCTCCATTCACTCGAAACGAACGCGCCGCCGAAGAGCCGAGAAGAAGAGGCCGCCAGAGCGAAGGCTCGGGCCGCAGAGAGATTCAGCGCCCGGAACTAAAATCTCACGCAAGACGCAAGGGCGCAAAGGTTTGAGATCGGAGTTTGACCCGGAGCAGTTATTCCCCACCAACGGGAAGCTGCGGGCTTAAAGCGGAGAATGGGCCAACTCCAATTTCTCGACCGATTTCTCTTCTTAACCTTTGCGTCTTCGCGTCTTGGCGTGAGATTTCTTCGCTTCCCTGGAGCAAACGAGAACTTTTATGCCGACTAAAATTACTGATCTAACAGTTCACGACATTCGTTTTCCAACCTCGCGTTCGCTCGACGGTTCCGACGCGATGAATCCTACGCCCGACTATTCGGCGACGTATGTAGTCCTCAAAACAAATGCACCGCAGGGAACTGCCGGCCATGGGTTAACCTTTACGATCGGTCGGGGGAACGAGATCGCGGTGACGGCTGTGAAGTCGCTCGCTCCACTCGTCGTCGGTGCGACCTTGGAGGAAATCTTCGCTGATATGGGCGGATTCTGGCGCTACCTGACCACCGGCGACAGCCAGTTACGCTGGTTAGGTCCAGAAAAAGGTGCAATTCACCTGGCAACCGCCGCAATCGTTAATGCTGTGTGGGATCTGTGGGCAAAGTTCCAGGGTAAACCGGTTTGGAAGCTGTTGGCCGACATGAGCCCACAGGAAATAGTGCGTTGCCTTGACTTTAGCTATGTAACCGACGCACTTACATCTGACGAAGCAGTTTCGCTTCTAGAAGCCAATGCTGCGACCAAAGCGGAGCGGGAGCGTCAGATGCGAGAGTCCGGCTTTCCTGCCTACACTACCTCAGCCGGCTGGCTCGGGTATTCCGACGAAAAGGTGCGCCGTTTGGCGCGGGAAGGGGTGGCCGCGGGTTGGACCCATTTTAAACAAAAGGTCGGCGGCGATATCGAGGAAGACATTCGCCGCGCTCGAATCCTGCGTGAGGAGATCGGTTGGGAGCGAAAGCTTATGATGGACGCCAACCAGGTGTGGGATGTCGAGCAATCCGTTCGCAACATGCGTCGCCTAGCCGAGTTTAAGCCGTGGTGGATCGAAGAACCGACCAGCCCGGACGACATTCTGGGACACGCAACTATTCGAAAACAGGTCGCACCCATCGGAGTGGCAACCGGCGAGCACTGTCATAACCGCGTGATGTTTAAACAACTGCTGCAAGCAAAGGCCATCGATTTTTGTCAGATCGACAGTGCCCGACTGGGCGGCTTGAACGAGGTTATTGTTGTCCTGTTGATGGCGGCTAAATTTGGTGTACCGGTTTGCCCGCACGCAGGCGGCGTCGGTTTATGCGAGTACGTCCAGCATATTTCTTTGTTCGACTACATTTGCGTGTCGGCTTCGCTGGAAGGTCGAGTGCTCGAATATGTCGATCACTTGCATGAGCATTTTCTCGATCCGGTCGTGATCCGCAACGGCCGTTACATGCCTCCCGAGAAGCCAGGCTACAGCATTACCGTCCGGCCCGAAACACTTGAACAATTCGATTTTCCCAATGGCCCGGCCTGGAAAGGTCGCCGGAACGAGCAAGAAGCCTTCAGGTCGAAGCCGAAGTGACCTCACGCAAAGACGTAAACCTCACGAAAAGACAAACCTCACGCAAAGACGCAAAGGCGCAAAGAGGGATTTGAACAGGAGGTAACGGAGGACGTGTAGGTGTAACGATACGGCGGGTAGGGCGAAACAGATCCAGCGAAGGCAGGATCTGTGAGCTTGGCGTATTGGGCGGATCCGCGTGACGGAACGTTTCGCCGTCGGGTCGCTGTTAATAATTGGGCGAAAGCCCGACTACGCGCAACGCTTCGTCGCGGCCACACGTTTGGCTATGCGAATCCTGTAAACTAGGACGCGCCGTAACTCGCGAAGGCGGCCTCGGCGCGACCTTGGGCAACAAGGGATCTCTGGCCTGCCCGCGCCGGGTTTGAGCCGTATCCTGCGCCGCTACCCAATACACCAAGCTCACAGATCCTGCGTTCGCTGGATCTGTTTCGCCCTACCCGCCCTATCGTTACACCGTTACGCCAGAACACCCTCTCCTTTCCTCCGTTACCTTCTGGTCAAATCCTTCTTCGCGGCTTTGCGTCTTTGCGTGAGATTTTCTCTTCTTCACAGATCCCGAAAGAATCTCTGCGGCGACCGATGAGTTTCGGCCCGGTTCCCGGTCTTTATCTATGGAAGCGCATATCGCACTTCGAGAGATACCCAGACCTGACGAAATAAAATCAAAGTTATGAGCACGCAGACAAAAACATTCGAAGAGAAAAAATCGATATTGAACCATGAGATTGTGTCGCCAGAAGACTGGCTTGCACGGCGCAAAGAGCTACTCAAAAAGGAGAAGGAACTTACCCGACTGCAGGATCAGCTCAGCGTAGAGCGTCGCAAGCAGCCCTGGGTCAAAGTCGAAAAGAACTACGTTTTCGATGGCCCGAAGGGCAAGGAAACGCTCGCTGACCTCTTTGACGGGCGCAGCCAATTGTTCGTCTATCATTTCATGTTCGGCCCAGACTGGGAGGAGGGTTGTCCGAGCTGCTCAATGGTGGCCGATCACATCAACGGCAGCATCGTGCATCTTGCGCATCGCGATGTGACGTTGGTGGCCGTCTCGCGAGCGCCTCTAGCCAAGATCGAAGCGTTCGAGAAGCGCATGGGCTGGCAGTTCAAGTGGGTATCGTCGTACGAGAACGACTTTAACCGCGACTTTCGCGTGTCGTTCACGAAGGACGAACTCGCGAATGGCAAGCCCTACAACTACAACACCAGCGCCTTCCCGAGCGAAGAAGCTCCCGGCACCAGCGTGTTCTACCAGGACGCGACCGGTGATGTCTTCCACAGCTATTCCAGTTACGGGCGCGGCCCCGAACCGTTGCTCGGCGTTTACTACTACCTCGACCTCGTGCCGAAAGGCCGCAACGAAGACGCCTTGCCCTATCCGATGGCTTGGGTTCGCCACCACGATCGATACAGTGACGAAGGTTAATCGTGAGCGCGCATCGTTGCTGCGAAGACGCTTCGAGCGACTCAACCCGTGAGACGGACGGAATGCGGACCGCGCATGGCGATCCGCAGCCCCGGACTTTCGTTCAGCGTTGCTTCAACATCGCCGGATGGATGGTGCCGAGCGCCATCCTGGTGCTATTGCCAAAGTGTCCGGCATGTCTGGCTGCCTACATTGCCATGGGGTCGGACTCTCGGTACCAACCGCTACGTACCTGCGGGATGCTCCTTGTGATCCTGTGCGTAGCGTCGCTGGCATACCTTGCAGCAAGACACCTGCGCGGCTTCATCGCGCTGATATTTAGAACAAAAGGCACAGCAAAAATGAAAACGAGCGAGCGCTCCGCGATCGCGTCATCGCGCATCGCCCTGAGTAGGCCGGCAAATTTCACGACAAGAGCCAATCACCACAACGAAAGTGTTCTGAAAGCACTTCGTCATTCGTCGTAACAATGAAACGAAATAAAACCATCACAAAAAGGAGTAATGAGAAGTGAAATCATGTCGCCAGAAGAGTCGGTTGGGGGGCTCAAGCGAGCTGCCGAAGGGCGTTAGAAGGGATGGATCGAAATGATCCTCGTGACAGGAGCAGCGGGTTTGAGTGGCTCTATCGTGATCCGGGAGTTCGCCCGACAGAAGACGCCAGTGAGAGCACTGGTCAGGAGCCGCCAGAAGGCGAATGCGCTCGAAACGTTGTCCACTGTGGAGCTCGTGGAGGCCGATATGCTTCGGCCTGAGACGCTCGGAGCTGCGCTGCACGGCGTGGACCGAGTCCTCATGATCTCCTCCAGCAATGAGCGGATGGTGGAGACTCAATGCACGTTCATCGACGCCGCTAAGAAGGCCGGCGTCCGCCACATAGTCAAATTCTCCGGTGCGGAATCGGGTATCGATTTCAACCCAGAGAACTTTCGCTTCACCCGGATGCACGAAGAAATCGAACGATACCTCGAGAGGTCCGGGCTCGAGTGGACGCACCTGCGTCCCAGTCAATTCATGCAGGTGTATCTCCGGGAAGTGCCGACGATCGTGACCGAGAACGCGCTCGTCTTGCCCATGGAAAACGCCAAGCTAGCGCCCGTCGATATCCACGACATCGCGAAGGTAGCATTTGCACTGTTAAACAATGGAGGTTATCACGCCAAGAGCTACGACATGACGGGCCCTGAAGCGCTGACGATGACTGAGATCGCCGAGCGGATCTCTCAGGCGATCGGGAAGACGGTGCGATATGTCAACGTTGCTCCGGAGGAAAGAAGGCGCGCTTTGCTGGCGGCAGGGATCCCTTCGGTTTTCGCCGACGCTCTTGACGAATTATTCGCCGAGCGGCGCAAACGAACCGAATCGAGGGTGTACCTCGGCACGCACGAGTTGCTCGGAATTCAACCAACTACGTTCGCGGATTTTGCGCGTCGTAGCGCGGCTGCGTTTCGCGGTGAATCGCCGGCCCTACAGAACTAGAATCCGCGGTTCCGGTAGAAAAGGTCTTCTATGAACGAAAAGACACCTCCGGTTTGTTGCGAAGCCTGTTTCGAGGCTCATGCACCCTGGGATGGCTCACGACAGGAAAGATCCGAAGGACGACATCTCGCCGCGGTCGAAGAAGAATCTCCCTTGCGCTAAAATGCCCTCCGCCGACATACCGGACCCATCGACGCTTCTTGACCCCGCTAAGAGGGGCGACCAGGACGCGTTTCAACAACTCGCCGAGCCCTACCGCCGGGAGCTCCAACTCCACTGCTATCGTATGCTTGGCTCGCTCCACGACTCCGAAGACCTCGTTCAGGAAACATTGCTGCGCGCCTGGCGAGGCCTCAAAGGCTTCGAAGGACGGGCCTCTTTCCGCAGCTGGCTCTATCGGATCGCGACCAACGCTTGCCTTAACGCCCTCGCGAGCCGCGGGAGCGCACGTCGAATCTTGCCTGAGATGCATGGTCCACCCAGCGACCGGCCGCCCGACGGCGAACCAGCCACTGAGATTACCTGGCTCGAACCTTATCCGGATGCGGCGCTCGAGGGTGTAGCCGACTCCGCGCCGGGTCCAGAAGCCCGCTATGAGATGCGTGAAGCGGTGCAGCTCGCATTCGTTGCGGCGATCCAGCACCTGCCTCCGCGGCAGCGTGCTGTCTTGTTGCTGCGCGACGTGTTGGGTTGGTCGGCAACCGAGACTGCCGCACTGCTCGACGCCTCGGTCGCGTCAGTCAACAGCACTTTACAGCGGGCGCGCGCTACGCTTGCGAAAGGGTTCCCCGCGGGCCGGCCCTGCAGCAATCCGGCACCTGACGACCGGCAGCGCGCGCTGGTCGAGCGCTTCGTTCGGGCCTGGGAGGGCGCCGATCTCGACGGTTTTGTTGCCCTGCTTAAAGAGGATGCAGTCCTGAGCATGCCGCCCTGGCGGCAGTGGTATCTTGGACGTAAGGCGATCCGAGCCTTCTTCGCCTGGGCATGGGAGTCGCCCTGCTACGCGCCTTTTGCCCTCGTCCCCACCGCCGCGAACCGGCAGCCAGCCTTTGCCGTGTACCACCGCAGCCAGGAAGGACCCGAATACCAAGCTCACGCGATCAACTTGCTCACGCTCCAGGGTGACACGATCACTGCGCTAACCATCTTCCGCGATCCGCGGCTGTTCGCCGCGTTCGGGTTACCGGCCCTCCTGCCGACCCGAGAGGCTGTGCCGCCTCCGTAGCCTCCTGTGATAAATGAACTCCCCCGTAGCCGACGGCCCTCTTTCAGCGAGAGCTCTGCTTCGCTGGCAATTCCGGGTTGCTCATGAGCTTCTGGAGGCGACAGTCGAACGGATCACCACCGAAGCGGTTCACCGGTGTCCGTCCGGTACGGCTGCTTCGGCCGCAGCTTGCTACGCCCAGGTTGTGTTGTGCGAGGACCTGAGCGTGAACGGAGTGCTCGCCGGCGGAACGCCGCTCGCGCTCTCGACCTGGTTCGGCCGCACTGGCGTCAGCGAGATGCCTTTGCTCTCCGATCTCACCGACTGGCGGGCCTGGGCCCAACGGGTGCGGCTCGACTTTGGCGGCCTGCGACCTTATGCGCGCGCGGTATACGCCTCGACCGAGGAGTACTTGGACGCTCTGCCGGACGACGCTTTCGACCAGCCCCGCGGCGAAACGCCCGCGTGCGTGCTGAATGCGCTTCTCTTAACGCTATCGATGCGGCGAGGTGAAATCGCCTGCCTGCACGCCCTCGAAGGCCAGTAGACTCCTGATGCGCCCGGTTCCGGTGTGCGGTGATTCCCAAGCAGACGCTAAATACAAGTGCTTAAAGGAAGCGAGGACGTGGATGGACGCGAGTACGCGAATCCGTCCCAATCTGAAAGCTACAAAAGAACGCCAAGAACACAGAGATCTTTTAAACAGAAGGTAACAAAGGGGTTGATTGATAAATCAAATGCTAGTCCAGGGAACGGTGCACTAATTGTTAAGCAAGGGCCAAGGAAGTGGCGATAGCCAATCGTGCGGTAGGGTAGGTCTTTGGTTTTTTGGGGAAGTTCCTCTTTAGAGAGACTCCCGGCTTGCTCCTGTTACTAGCCAGTCACAGTGCATTCTCGCCGGGACACAAATCGAGAATTTGTAAACCCCATAGTTTTTTTCGACATTGTTAAAGAAATGACGTGATAAGGCTTGTGTAAACGCGCGCGGCTATGATAGCCCACACATCTCCGGCGCGTCTGGCTTACACAGAAATGTCCCTCCCCAGTTTCTTCCTGTCTTCCAGGCACCGCGGAAATTCCTCAAACAGAAGAGAAAAATACATTATGGAAGGTCTATTTCACACGCGGGGTCTGACTGGGTTGACCCGCTTTACTCAAGCCGCCGCTAAATTCCGGCAGCTCGGAACTATTATGTTGGGCGGACTAGCATTGCCGCTGGTCGCGCACGGCGAAGCAACGGTGGATGTCTCACCGCTGGTTGCTAAATCGACAGTTACCGGATCGACTAACCCGACGAAAGAAATCAGTGTGGTGCTGGTACTGCCGCTGAAAGACGCGAAGGGTGCAGCCGAGTTTGCTCAGCGCGTTTCCAGCGTTAAAGACGAACTCTATGGAAAATTTCTAACCCCCCAAGAATTCGCTGCCACCTACGGTGGAGATGAAGCGGATTACACGGCGGTGAAGGAGTGGGCCAAAACCAACAAGCTGAAAATCTCGCAAGAGTCCGTTAGCCGGACGACATTGACAGTGCGGGGCACAGTTGCGCAATTTGAGGCTCTTTTTAACACGCACATCAGCGATTACCGTTCGCCGAAAGGAGATGAATTCTATTCGGCCAGCACTAAACCAACGGTCCCCATTGGAATCTCGGCCAAGCTGATAGGAGTCATCGGTTTGACCAGCAGCACGCATTTCGCACCGCTAGCCCAAATTTACAAGAAGCTCGGTGAAACGCCTGCAGCCAAAATTACTCCAGACACCGCTGGAGGGACCGGCCCGGGCGGAGCTTATAGCGCTGCTGATTTGCGAACCGCTTACTCCATCCCGGCGCTCGGTGGCACAGTGCCGCAAATAGTCGCTGTGTTTGAACAAGGTGGCTTCGATCCGAAAGACGTTGAGAAATATCTCAAGACCAACGATCTGCCGCACGTCCCGGTCACGGCGCGCAACGTGAACGGCTATGGGGGTGGGGTTAATGATCCAGGGGTAGAACTTGAGGCAGTGCTCGATATCGACATGGTCATCGGTCTCAATCCGGCGGTTAACGAAGTGCTGGTGTACGAGGATGGAGACGATCCATTCGGCGTTGCTCTCATTGACGCTCTGGCGGATGTGGCCAGCGATAACCTCGCGCAGACTCTGAGCATATCCTATGGCACCGACGAAGTGATCCAGGGTAACGCTCAGATCAAGGCGGAAGGTCAGCAGTTCGTCCAGCTTGCGGCCCAAGGCCAAACCGTGTTGGTCAGCTCTGGAGACCAAGGCGCCTACGGCCGGAGCGGAGCGGGCTTGAACGCGAGCGACCCGGGAGCCCAACCGTTAGTGACTTCTGTCGGTGGCACAAGCTTGTTCACCTTTACGCATCAAGCGTACATCGCCGAAGAAGTCTGGAACGACTTGGGAGCGAACCTAGGCGCAACCGGCGGCGGCGTCAGCGCGTATTGGGCGATTCCGTCCTGGCAGATACCTTCGCAAGTAACTCCCAACGGCGGATCTGCCACTAATCGCAACTTCCCAGATATTTCTGCGGTAGGTAATCCAGCCACCGGTGTTGCGGTCTATTCTGCTATCAACGGAGGGTGGATTCAAATTGGTGGAACCAGTGTTTCGTCGCCGATATGGGGCGGCTATATAAGCGTTCTTAACTCAGCTCGTCTAACAGTCGGCCTCGGCAAGATCGGGTTTTTCAATCCGCTCTTATATAGTCTGGCCCCAACCACGTTCGGCATTTTGAATGACATCCTTGATGGCTCTAACGGGAACGCGGCGATTTTCGGCATTCCCGGTTACAACGCCGGACCGGGTTATGATAATTGCACCGGGTGGGGATCGATGAACGGCCAGGGGTTTGCGAGCGGTTTGCTCCTGACGCCAACTAAGGGGGGAAAGCCTCCCGGTACGTTCGGTGGCCTAGCCGGGACAGCGCAAACGACGACGATAAAGGCGTCTTGGGCCGTCTCGAAAGGAGCAACTGGTTATCTGCTCCAGGCATTTCCGACTAGCAGCTTTGCTGCATACAACGTCGTTTCGAAGGGTACGAGCGGCGAGCTGACCGGTCTAGCGCCTGGGACGACCTATTTCGTCCAAGTGGATGCCCTAAACCAAAGCGGTGCTACTACGACCTCGAGCGGAATTTATCTGACGACGAAGAAGAAGTAAGGCTGATTCGTTCTCCGAAACGAGTTATTCCGGACAGGGTACCTGGGAGCGCGGCTGCGGCTTTGCGCCCCAGGTGCCGTATCTAGCTGATGAGAAGTGAATGGTGATTGGTGAAAGGGAATTCTCGCTAAGAAAAAATTCGGGCAGTGTAGTACATCAGGAAACTGCGGCGGTTGGCCTCCGGCTCCATCTCGCAAAGGGCCGTCACACACTTCTTTCAGCCGCAGGCACCGGGACCGAAGACGCACTCCTGCACTTTGCTTCGTTCACCCGCTACGGCGTAGGACCTTCTCGCCGCGGCAAATGCCGCATCGGCCCGCTTTACGCGGACAGAGGCCAGTCATTCGCTTGCCGCGGCCCTGTATTTCTCCGTCCCCTTCTATTCAAATCCGTCTTTGCGCCTTTGCGTCTTTGCGTGAGATTTTCTCGCTCTTCCGAGATTCAAAACACCCAGTCGCGAAAAAGGTGCCGGGCAATGTCCTAAGTGCAGCGGCTAGAACGTCGGATGATTAAATGCCGCACGGATCAATCACAGGCGGTTTCTCGATCAATTCTGAACAAAGAACAAATATGAAAACGAAGCCTCTACTGCAGAAGAGACGTAAAGCTCGGCAGAAAGGACAAGGAGGAGCAAGCGTCAGAGACCTTGTGTTCTCCAGCGCATTGGAATTGGCGGCCGCGATCCGGGCGGGCCAAGTTTCGGCGACGGAGGTGCTGGAAGCGCATCTAGCCCAGATCGAGAAGCACAATCCCTCTCTGAACGCTGTCGTCATCATGGATGCCGAAGGGGCCCGGGTACGGGCACGAAAGGCCGATGAAGCCTTGGCGCGGGGCGAGGCATGGGGGCCGCTCCATGGCGTGCCGTTCACGCTGAAGGACGTCCATTCGACTGCCGGCATGCGGACCACTGTGGGTTTTCCGCTATTGGCCGAACATGTGCCTCAAGAGGACAGCACCGTGACTGCCCGCCTCAAGCAGGCCGGCGGCATCCTCGTCGGTAAGACCAACGTGGCGATGATGCTGGCCGACTATCAGTCCAGCAATCCGATCTTCGGCCGCACCAACAATCCGTGGAACGTCGAGCGCACGCCTGGCGGGTCCAGCGGCGGTGCGGCAGCGGCGCTGGCTGCCGGCATGACGCCCTTCGAAATCGGCACCGATCTCTCCAGCTCGATTCGCATTCCGGCACATTGTTGCGGCGTGTTTGGACTGAAGCCGACTGAAAATCGAGTCCCGATCACCGGACTCTTCCCAGATCCAAGAGGCACGCCACGAAGTATCCGCATCATGTTGTCGATCGGGCCGATGGCGCGCACGGTCGAGGATCTGGAACTGCTCTACCAGATTATCGCTGGGCCGGACGGACGTGATACCGAGGTGCGGCCCGTACCGGTCGACGATACGCCGGAACTCGACCTCAAGACCTTGCGGATCGCCATTGCGCCGACCTTTCCCGGTTTTCCGGTAGCGGCCGATATTCGCGCCGCTGTCGAAGACCTGGCGCGACAACTGGAGCGCTCGGGTGCGGTCGTCGAGGAAGCGACCCTGCCCGAGCTCGACTTCAGCCAGGAACTGTCCAGTGCAGGCGATTTGATCGGCATGATAGTCGGTGCCCTCCAGCCCGGCGGACAGGGGCAACCGGCAACCTTTGTGCAGTACCTCGAGGCGCTGCACCGGCGGGACCAATCCATTATAGCATGGGAGCGGTTCTTCGAGGACTGGGATGCGCTGCTGTGCCCGGCCTCTATGGTCACGGCGTTTCCTCACTGCGAGCAGGGAACACCGCTCAAAGTCGATGGCAAGGACGTCAGCTATTGGATGGTCAGCGCTCACGGCGCCCTATTCAATCATACCGGCCATCCGGCCGTGGTGTTGCCCTCTAAGCTCGATCGTGACGGATTGCCGATCGGGCTCCAACTGGTGGGCAAGCGTTGGAATGACTCCCGGCTTCTAGCAATCGCCAAGGCCCTCTCGCCGGTGACCGGCGGATTCCGGCGGCCGCCAAACTATTGAGCCAATAGCGAGCTTTCGTCTAAATAACAGCTGGCGAAGATATTCCTGATAGCCGGGAAACAATATAGCCACGGTGTGTGTCCTGAACAGGCCGGCTCGTTCGTCGTCCAATCGAACTCAGTTACAGAATCATCTAAAAAAAGCAAACAGAGAACGACATGCAAAAAATCACCCCATTCTTGTGGTTCGACGGCAAAGCCGAAGAGGCGATGAATTTTTATCTTTCTATTTTTAAAAACTCAAAGGTTGTCAGCGTTAATCGATCTGGAGAAGAAGGGCCAGGAACGAAGGGGAAGGTAACGAGCGTAAGATTCCAACTCGAGGGCCAAGAATTTTTCGGGCTGAACGGTGGCCCTGAATTCACCTTCTCGCCGGCCATATCGTTCTTCGTGGACTGTGAGACGCAGCAAGAAGTAGACGAGCTGTGGGAGAAGCTTTCTGAAGGCGGCGAGAAAAGCAGATGTGGCTGGCTAAAAGACAAATTTGGTCTGTCGTGGCAAATCATTCCCTCGGTTTTAGGCGAACTGTTGCAAGACAAAGATGCTGAGAAATCAGAAAGGGTCTGGGAGGCAATGCTTCAAATGGGAAAAATTGACATAAAAGGCTTAAAGCATGCGTACAGCCAAGGATAACTCTGCATAAGCCACAAAAGAGCCCGACAGCGACGAGTGCCAAATCGGTTGATTGCGGCTTTACCCACGACGGGTAGGGCGAAACACGCCGTTGAGCGACAGCGAAATAAGGCGTGTGAGCCAAACGTGGGACGATCGAAAGCAAGCTTGTGGAGTAATACAGATCGGCTTCGCAAAAAGACACAGATCCTCCTGGCTATTTCCGGATGGCGTGAGGTGACTCGGCAACTGGTAGGCTACATGACAGTTTTTTAATCAGTCCATCGCTGATGCTGTAATGTTCCTTTGGAACACTGCTCGCGTGAGCAGATATAAGCACCTGCGTTTTGGCACAATCGCTGGTCTGTGGCCTGGTTCGATGCTCTTGGCAATCGCCACACTAGGAATTACCGCGGGATCAGCGAAGGAAATCTCGTCACCTATTGCGGTTTCGCAGTTTCGTTCGGGAGCTTACGCGCTGGTGCGGGAAATGCCGGTCCGAAAACCGAAAAGTATTCCGCAGAAGAGATATCCGCAGATTACGTGAATTACGCAGATTCGGATTGGCTCAGGATCACCAAAAAAACAGTGAACTTTCTCAAGCAAAAGATCAGGTCTGTTTTTCAACTGCCCTCATTGAATCTGCGTAATCTGTGGATTGTTCTTTCCCGGGAAGAACCTAAATCCGCAGATTACGTGAATTACGCAGATTCGGATTGGTTCTGGATCATCAAAAATCGATGAACTTTTCTCAACCAAAGATCAGATCTGTTTTCAGCTACAACTCTTTGAATCTGCGTAATCTGTGCAATCTGCGGATTATTTCCTCTGCGGAGTTCGGTTAAAACTCATACACTTCGGCGGATGTGACGATCGGTTAGCCGGACACCTCCCGGAGCTCAAGAGGAGGGACGATCCGAGATCTGTCGGGCGTAGTTGGCCAGCGACCGCCGATATCTGGTCATGTGACCGGACAGCGCGGTCAAGGCGATCGAAACTGCTTCGCGCTCGCGTCCCACATCAACAAGGGCAAGAGCGAGGAAGGCATCGACCGCGTCGTCCAGGTAATCACCGGCAGCACGTTCGGCCGTCAGCAGCTCGACGCTCTCCGACGCCCTGCCGATATTTCGCAATGAGCTGGCCATTTGGATCACAGCTCGACGTCGACGCTCACCTTGCAGCCCGAGTTCAAGTGCCTGCTGATACAACGGCACTGCCATGTCGGAATGGCCGGTCGAATCCAACGAAGATGCCCGTTCGAAGGCTGCCTCCGGCCTGCCCGGCAGCTCGGCGGCGAGTTTGTCCATCCGGGCCAGAAACTCCTCCTCGCTTTGGTCATCGATTGACTCCCATAAATCCGATATTCGCTGTTCCCACTCCGCACTAGCGATTGTCATGCGTCCAAGGCTAGGTAGCCGTTTACCCAGGTCAAGCGGTATTCAGGCAGCCAGTGACAGTGGTGAGAGCCCGGTCAGAGCGTCGCGGTAATCGAAGCCGTGTTTCATGTCTCGGCACAGTCGAAAGCACGTACCGGTTGCCATCTGCGCGGTTTTTCTGTAGGCAACGCTGTCTGAGCTAAAAAGGGTAATTAAACGAGCATGAAGGTTTTGGTTACAGGAAGCGCTGGGCACCTTGGCGAAGCGCTGGTCCGCACTCTGCAGGAGATGAAACACCAGGTCATTGGTGTTGATATTCGTGAAACTCGGTTCACCACCAACGTCTGCTCGATCATTGACCGACCTTGCGTGAAGGGGTGCATCAATGGCGTGGACGCCGTCTTCCACACCGCCACTCTGCACAAGCCTCATGTTGTCACCCACAGTCGGCAGGACTTCATCGACACCAACGTCACCGGCACGCTCAATCTGCTCGAAGAAGCGATAGCGGCAGGTGTCAAGTCGTTCGTCTTCACGAGCACAACCAGCGTTTTCGGTGATGCCCTTGTGCCGCCGCCCGGAGCGCCGGCGACTTGGGTGACCGAGGATGTTACGCCCGTTCCCAAAAATATCTATGGTGTGACCAAAGTGGCGGCGGAGGACCTTTGCCAGCTATTCCACAGGAACCACGGGCTTGCCTGCATCGTGCTCAGGACGTCGCGATTTTTTCCCGAAGTGGACGACAACAAAGTCGTGCGCGAGACCTACGCCGACGACAATGTCAAGACGAACGAATATCTCTTCCGGCGCGTAGATATCGAAGACGTCGTCAGTGCGCATGTGCTGGCGGCTGACCGCGCACCCGCAATCGGTTTTGGCCGATACATAATCAGTGCAACCACGCCGTTCCTGCCTGACGATTTAAGAGACTTGCGTGCGGACGGACCGTTGGCCGTGCGGCGGCGCGTTCCGGGCTACGAAACCGAGTATAAACGACGGGGCTGGAAGATGTTTCCGAGCATTGAGAGAGTGTATGTCAATTCTCGGGCCCGAAGCGATCTCGGTTGGCGACCCCGTTTTGATTTCAGCTATGTTGTCGAGCGTCTGAGAGCGGAAGATGATCCGAGAAGTCGTCTGGCGCGGATCATCGGGTCAAAGGGATACCATGCTGAGGCATTTGCCGAGGGACCTTATCCTGTAGGATGAACCGTTCCGCATACGCTTAAGGCCGCGCGATAAGTGCAGCTACTGTCGAGGCTTGCACCTGGTGATGGTGACGGTTTGGCCCCGCAAGGGGACGATCTCTTAGTAACCGAAAAACCTTGCTGACATAGCATTGTCAGTGATTTGCTCCATGGTGCAGCTCAGTTCAATGAGCACATCGAAAAATATCCCGTTTGAGGGGGAAGAGTTCGCTGGCAAACGAGCGCTCGTCACAGGTGGAACCAAAGGTATCGGAGGAGCAATCGTTAAGCGTCTTAGGCGCGGAGCAGCGACGGTTATTACGACAGCCCGCTCTATCCCGGACGACCTGCAAGACCGTGACCTGTTCGTCCAAGCCGACATCAGCACGACCGAGGGTATCGAAAAAGTCATTCAAGCTATCGCGGAGCGCCTTGGCGGCGTGGATATTCTGGTCCACAATGTCGGCGGCTCATCCGCTCCAGGCGGTGGAGTTCTCGCGTTGAACGATGACCACTGGCAGGCTGCCCTAAACCAAAATTTGCTGTCTGCCGTTCGCCTGGACCGAGCGTTGCTGCCCTCCATGCTGAAACAGGGTTCCGGCGTCATTGTCCATATCTCTTCCATCCAGCGACGCCTCCCGCTTTTCGAGGCCACTTTAGCGTATGCGGCGGCCAAGGCGGCATTGACCAACTACAGCAAGGGACTGTCCAATGAAGTCGGCCCCAAAGGAGTTCGGGTCAATACTGTTGCCCCTGGTTTTATCGAAACGACAGCCGCACAGGCTCTCATCGAGCGGTTGGCCCAGAATGCCGGGACCAACCGAGAAACCGCGTTGCAAAGTCTGATGGATTCATTAGGAGGCATTCCAATTGGACGCCCCGGCCGGCCCGAGGAAGTCGCTGAACTGGTCGCCTTCCTGGTTTCTGATCGCGCTGCATCGATCAATGGAAGTGAATACGTCATCGACGGAGGAACCATTCCGACGGTCTAACCGTAAGAAATCATGCGGAAGCTCACTGATTACTAATTCAGAAAAGCTATGATTAAAAAAATAGACATACCCCCAACTATCGCGGCCTTTGTCCAAGCGGAGAACCAGCGCGACAGCAGCGCCGTGGCCGCCTGTTTTACTGGCAATGCCGTCGTTCATGACGAGGGAAGTGAGATGCGTGGCAAGACTGCGATTAAGGAGTGGATCGACAACACTTTTAAGAAGTATCAATTTACCATTGAACCGGCCGGCATCGCCAAAGGCGACAACAAGATCATCCTCAATGCCACGCTCACCGGCGACTTTCCCGGAAGTCCAATCTCGTTAGATTTTCAGTTCACCATCCAAGAGGACAAGATCGCCACCTTAATCATTCGATAACTGACACCGAGCGGGGAAGCCGAGGCGAACGCTGGCGTCACGTTTTAGGTGGACGGCAGAGTTTACGACCGCTAGTTCAGCAGAATTCCAACGCTCCTGGCGCGAAGGCAAGGGCGCCGTTTGGGCATGGCTCGCGTCGCATGACCTTCAATCCGTGGGCCATGCGACTATTTCTACATTTTTTCTTAGAAAACGAACTCTACTTTACTCCAGCTGCCAGGAACGGACTTCCCTAAGGCGACGCTCCGTCTTGTGGCGCACGACAAGTAGCAGTATGGGTGCGCGCATGCTGCTGGATCATTTGAAAGCAAACAACCGGGCCTGGGCGGACCGGATGGTTTCCGACGATGCCGACTTTTTCAGGCGGCTCGAGCGCCAGCAGGCACCGAAGTATCTATGGATCGGCTGCTCCGATAGCCGGGTGCCTGCCAACGAGATTGTGGGCCTCGACCCCGGCGAACTCTTCGTGCACCGAAACGTCGCAAACCTTGCCCCGCCGCAGGACGCCAACTATCTGTCTGTGCTGCAGTTTGCAGTCGACGTGTTGAAGGTGCAGCACATCATGGTAGTGGGGCACTACGGCTGTGGCGGAGTGAGCGCGGCTGTGGACGGCAAACGGCGGGGTCTGGTGGACCACTGGCTGCACCCTATCCGCGAGATCTTCCATGAGCACCGTCAAGAGCTTGACGCGATGCCAGATCGGCATGCTCGCCTCGACCGTTTATGTGAACTCAATGTTATCCGACAAGTGAGAAACGTAGCGTCTGACGTATTCCTGCAGGAGGCGTGGGCCCGCGGTCAGGACCTCCGCGTCCACGGCTGGGTCTATTCCCTGGCCAACGGCTTAGTGAAAGACCTGGACGTAACGATCAGTCAGCTGGAAGGGATCGAGCGGCTGCGGTAAGCACAGGGTCCAGGCTGCGCCGGTGGAGACAGCAACATGGTCGCGGTGCCAGGGTTCGACGCTCAAATTCGTGATTCGAAATGAAGTAAAAATGCGCGTTGGGAGTTGCGCGTATCCCCTTCTCGAATACGAATGAAAGCGTGCAGGCGAACGCGCGCAGCTTGGTGAAAGTTTTCGAGCAGGGACCGAGCCCAGCTCTGCGGCCGTTCATCCAACGTTTCCTTGTGGTGGAATTTCCATCCCTTCACCGCGATACGCACCTGCCGGATACCAGCCCGGTCGCGGCATTTTCTTTCCGGGGAGGTTGTCGCATCGACGGAGGCCGGTGGGCGCCGCCGACCGCCTTTACCGGCCTGTACGAAAGGTTGCGCGTCCACGAACATTGCGATGAGCACGCGGTGCTGTTGGCGACCTTTACGCCGGTGGGGGCCACCGCCTTCTTGCGTCCGTCGCTGCAGGAGTTTTCCGGGACAACCACCGATCTCGCTGGCATCCTTGGTCGCCCGGAAGAACTCGACCGGCTTCACGAACAACTTGTCAGAGTCCAAAACCACGAACGACGCATAAAGCTGCTGGAGGATTTCCTGCTCGCCCGGGTTCGTGTTTCCGCGCCTGATGCGCTCGTAACCGCTGCTGTGGCTTGGCTTGAGCGGGGAACGGGAACCAGACGAATCGACGATCTGACGCGGTATATCGGTTTGAGCCAGAGTGCGCTCGAGCGCCGTTTTCGGCGGGTTGTCGGAGTTTCGCCCAAGAAGTTCGCCTCCTTGGTGCGGCTGCGACGCGCAGTGCGACTGCGGGCCACCGGTGCCGGATTTACCGCGGCGGCGCACGCCGCGGGCTACTTCGACCAGTCGCATTTTATCAACGATTTTCGCCGGGCAACCGGCAGCGCGCCGGACGCGTTCTTCCGCCAAGCCTCGGCGAATTAGAACGCCGAATTCTTACAATACGCTGCGGCGTCCCTGCGGTAAGGGTGGGGGCATGGACGCTCTCTTTCGCTGTCGGGTCACGTCAAAACGCTGGCCCCGCCTGATGCTGGTGCTCGCCGCCCTGTTCTCGGAGATCAGCCTGCCAGCCCAGCCGGCCGACACCCTGTCCGCTGCCAACCAACCAACTGCCGCTATGAAATCGTTCGTCATCATCTTCCGCCAAAACCCGCTCCCGCTTACCGACGCCGATAAGCAGCGCCGCGCTGAGGAAACGGCAGCGTGGGCCCGGCGTCAAAACGAGGCCGGCCACAAGCTTGATCCCCATATTCTCGCGCCCGAAAGCGCGCATCGCGGGAGTTCTGCCGCCACCCCAGCCGATGCGTGGCCCATCACCGCACTCCTCTTTCTGGAGGCGCACGATCTAACCGAGGCCACCCAGGTTGCAGAGTCCCACCCAGCCCTCCGCCACGGGGCTGATGTCGAGGTGCGTCCCTGGGCACCGCCGGTCCCCGTCGCGCAATAAGAGTAGCCTGATAGCTCCGCCTCAGGAGAGGCATTGCTCATCGCCGCGCGGCGGTGACGGCGCTGATGGGAGGGATCGCGTCGGCTCGCGCACTAGAGCTGAAAAGCGTTTGGTACAGTGCGCAGCGCGTGTCCACAGGACTACTTCGAAAAGCAGAACTGCCTTCGTTCAGGAATGTGCTGCAATAAAGTTCGCGAGCCCTTGTTGCAAAGCGGGAGTGGACACCATCTTTGCGAACCCTTCGGCTTCAATCGCTAATCCTTCGTCAATTGTGGTGTTGAGCCCGCGCTGCACAGCATGAATGCAAACCGCCACTGCTTCCGGCGCAAAACGGGCGATTCGCTGGCCGAGTCCAACGGCTTCATCAATGAGGTTTTCTTTTGGTACGATCGCATTGATCAGTCCGTTCTCCTTTGCTTGGGCTGCATTGATCGAGTCCGCCGTGAGTATCATCTGCAGTGCTCGCTTGCGTCCGAGTAACCGCGGTAATCGCTGTGTTCCGCCAAAGCATGGAGGCATCCCGAGAGCGATCTCCGCTTTGGCAAAGAGCGCCTCCGAGACCGCGATCGAGAGATGCGTGGCCTCCACGATTTCGCATCCGCCGCCATAGGCGAGACCGTTTACTGCCGCAATGATTGGTTTCGGGAAATTTTCAATCCGTCTCGTCATGTTTTGACCGCGCCGGACAAAGCGGCGATAAGCCACTTGGGGTCCTAATCCCACGTCTTTCGAAAACTGGTGGATATCCGCGCCGGCGCTGAAAGCGCGCCCGGACCCGGTGAGAACAACTGCTCGAATATGATTCTCCTCTTCGATCTGGTCCAACGCTTGGACAATCGAGTCAACGAGTTCGTAGTTCAGAGCATTCAGCTTTGTCGGGCGTTCGAATGTCAGAACAGCCACCGATTCACGATCTACACGGGAGAGAACTTTATTGTTCATGATCTTACCGATGACTATATCGGTCGAAGCGTATGATAAATACCAAATAGAGGCGGGGACCGTTCGTCTTTCAACCAGCAGCAAGAACAAATGTTTGAGACACGCCGCGATGCTTGAAAGGTCTCCAAGAGTCCTTGAACAGGAGGAAACAGAGGAAAAGGAAAGTTAGCTTGCTTTGGAAGTTCTCCGCCGCAGATCTCTGCCTGACTACGCTCGACCGTCGCGAAACGCCCTTCGCGCCGCAACGAGAAACGCGCTCATAATTGGGTTAAGATAATCAGTTCGATGGGCAAGCTCGATATTAGTTGAGATCGGACAACTGGTTAACTCACGGCAGACTACACCAGGTGTTTTGATCGTCGCTACGCAGGCGGGAGTTATCGAGATCCCTAGTCCGGAACTAACCAGTCTCAGGACCACGAGCCATTCAGGCGCTTCTTGCACAATTTTCGGACGGAACCCAGCGAGCTCGCAGAGTTCAATCGTCTTGTCCCAAGCTAACGGTCCGAACTCCCGCGGAAACAAAACCAGCGGTTCTCCTTTGAGCGCGATCAGCGAGACCTTCTTCCGTTGAGCCAGCGGATGCTTCTCGGGTAACGCCACAACATATCTTTCGGCTAAGATAGTTTCCACCGATAGGCCATCGCTAGGGCCTGCATCTCGTAAGAAGCCGATGTCCACTGGTCCTTGTCGAATAGCCTCGATGAGGCGGCTGGTCATTAGCTCGCGCAGGCGCAACTCGACCTGAGGATACTTCAAACGGTAGCTGCCCAAGAGCCCGGGCAGAACAGTCAACATGGCGGAACCGATAAAGCCGACCGTCAAGGATCCCATTTCTCCGCGTCCCACTCTTCGCACGGTTTCTACGTCTTCCTCCAGCCGTTTTAGAATAGGGCGGGCGAGCTCCAGCAAGGTCTCGCCGGCTTGGGTCAACGCAACTGTCCGCGAGTTTCGGTTAAACAAGGCATGACCGATATGCTGCTCAAGTTGCCGAATCTGTTGCGAGAGCGGCGGCTGAGCAATTCTTAGCCGCTTCGCCGCCCGGCTAAAATGCAGCTCTTCCGCTACGGCGACAAAGTAACGGAGATGGCGTAACTCGATCGCGGAATTCATATTTAAAACGTCTCAATCACTGGAAATCAAATATTAGACGTATGGTCGCGCACTGTCTAGTTTCGTGAGCAGGAGAAGTTTTCATGCCGAACAAAGAGGTGACGAAAAAAGCAGGTGACGATCACGCAACCACCCAAAACGCGTACTCAATACACCAGGCAAAACCAGAGGACCTCCCGATCGCTTTCCTGCTGGTGGCTGAATATTTTCAGGAGGTCGATGTGATGGTCCGCGATTCGAAAGAGGAATTTGCCGACTATTTAGGCGGCGATGGTGACGGTGTCTGGCTGGCGTTGGCCAATGAAGAGCCGGTTGGTTGCATCGTCCTCCGCGGACTCGATTCGCCGCCGGCAAGTGGCGAGGTCAAGCGCCTCTACGTTCGAGCCGCCCACCGCAAACGGGGGTTAGCCGATAGATTACTGCGGACTCTGGAACAATATGCAATCCAAGTAGGATACGAGTGGCTGTACTTGGATACTAAGGACGATCTCGAGAACGCGATTCGCTTTTACAAACGGCACGGCTATGAATGCTGTGACCGCTATAATAGTAATCCTCAAGCAACTATCTTCATGCGGAAACAACTGGCCTTGCGGGAACGGCGATTCACCAGCGCATCGAGAGTTATCACCTCGGATTTCCGCGTAACGGACTCACGGATTTTACGTTCGCGGCCGCCCGTTCAGGACTGAACGGAACAAGTTCTACAAAAGGTCGCAGAGCGAGATTTTTGAACAGGAGGTCGCAGAGATCTCAAAGAAGGCAGTACCTAGTCAAAACGTAATGCTCAGGTCGCCGCGCCTTTTCAGTAATGCGAGCGGTAAAAACCGAAACCCCTCTTTGTGATCTTTGCGATCTCTCTGTTTAAAATTCTGTCTTCGTGTCCTCCTGTTGAACCCATGGTGTTCATTGTCTTTTGCTGGCGTTCGTTGTCGTTCGCTGGTGTTCATTGTCTTTTGCTGGCGTTCGTTGTCGTTCGCTGACGTTCGTTGGTGTTCATTGTCTTTTGCTGACGTTCGTTCCCGTTCGCTGACGTTCGTTGGTGTTCATTGTCTTTTTCCGGGGCCAAATCTGCGGTTCGGACAACGATTACGGCCACTGGGACAAAAGGGGGCCGGTCTCTGAATGGGCAGCGTTTATTAGGTTCAATCGCGTAACCCTGCGAGGATAACAAACCCTTCCGTCTCAAGCTCAATGCACAAGGCAGTTTCGTCTTCTTTAATATTCCACTGAAATATGAAAGCACTACGTTTCTACGGAAATAAAGACCTGCGCGTCGAAGAAATCGCCGCTCCAAAGGGATGCGGTCCGCGACAGGTAATCGTCAAAGTTGCCTGGTGTGGAATTTGCGGCACCGATCTTCACGAGTACGCGACGGGGCCGATCTTTATGCCGAGGCAGCAAATCCTGGGACATGAATTCTCCGGGACGGTGGTCGAAGTGGGTTCTGAATCAAAGGAATATCGCGAGGGTGACCGAGTGGCCATCCAACCCCTATTGACGCCGGGAGATGATTATTACTCAGTCCGCGGTCTCGGTCATTTGAGCGATCAAAGCGCCTTTGTTGGAATCAGAAATTGGGCTTGGGGAGGAATGGGCGAGTTTGCAGTGCTCAACGATTACAATGTCTTCAAGTTGCCTGACTCGGTTTCAGACGAACAAGGAGCTCTCGTTGAGCCTGCAGCCGTGACACTGTATGCGGTTGATAACAGCGGCTTACAAGCGGGAAATACGGTATTGATCTCGGGAGCTGGAACCATCGGCGCGTTAACAGTACTGTCGGTTAATGCCGCGGGAGCCTCACAGATTTTTGTGGCGGAACCGAACCCAGCTCGCAGAAAGCTCATAGAATCCTGGGGACTATGTGCTGGGGTGTACGATCCCATTACCGAAGACGTGCCAGCGCGTATCCAGGAACAGACAACCGTTGGCGTCGATGTCGCGATTGAGTGCGCCGGGAACGAAAACTCCCTTGCTGCTTGTCTTCATTCGGTTCGACGGCAGGGAACCGTTGTTCAAGTGGGACTAGCTACTGCAGCTTGCCATGTCGATCTGCAGCTCTTGGTGCTGAAAGATGTAACGCTTCGCGGCAGTTTCTGTTACCCGATTTATTCGTGGCCGCGCGTGATCGGTTTAATTGCCGCTAGAAAACTTCCCGTAGAAAAAACCATCAGCAGCCGCGTTAGCTTGGATGCGGCTGTTCCCGATGGCTTTGAGGTGTTAACTGCGCCGGGAACTGGTCAGCTCAAGGTCCTCATCCAGCCGGCGTGAGAGCAGGAGAAAGAACGATGGATACAATTGATGTACTTTCCGTGGACGCAGAACGGGATGACAACGCGAAGAAGGCCAAGCTCGAGAATGGTTTTTACAACATTATCGACGGCGAGCAGGTATCTGCCGGTAAAAGACTATCTGTCATCAATCCTGCTACTGGTATGCAACTAGCCGCGGTCCCCGATGTAGATCGCGCGTTGTTAATCAAAGCAATCGGTGATGCGCGAAATGCATTTTCAGGATGGGGTGCTGTTCCATTCGGACGCCGGAAAGCAATATTGGCTAGCTTGCTCAACAAAATAGGAGACCACGCCGATGAATTGTGCTCACTGCTTACGGCAGAACAGGGCGGACCTTTAGCTCAAGCACAGTGGGAAATCGATCTGCTTACCAAAGCGTTTGGACCGGCCCTCCTGCAAATGGCGCCTCCTGACAAAGAACCAGATGGGCAACCCATGGAGCGGATCACGCAGCGTTATGTTCCCATCGATGGCGGCGGCGTAATCAGCCGATGGAATTTGCCAGTTATACTTTCATTTGGGAAGGTGCTCCCAGCGTTACTGGCTGGTGATACTGTCGTTCTGAGACCGTCTCCACTTATCCCGCTAACCGTACTACGCATCTCAGACTATATTCGTGAATTGCTTCCACCGGGTGTGTTCAATGTCGTGACCGGCGGTCGTGATCTGTGGCCCTGGATGACGTCCCATTCAGGAATTGACCTTATAACCTTCACTAGATCCACAAACATGAGGAAAGCGCGTATCGGCATCTGCTGCTGGCGCGCTTAAACCCGGGACGCTGCAGCTGGGAGGAAATGACTCGAGGGCGGTTGCCAATACTGATCTGGAAAAGATTGCTCTCTTTGGCCGCATCGCGCTGGTTCCTGTTAACTGCGAGCCCGGACGGTATGGGTTAGCAAGCACGCTCTTTGAAATTCTTTCGTTCCGCCCAGTGCGTATGAGGACTCAGGTCTTGGTTTGGAGTTTAGCGAGGAAGGCTTCGAAGACTTTTCCAAACTTCCGATCGAACGCCGGGCACAGTATGGAGGAAAGGCTATGACGCCGCTGGCGGAACCTCTGGAATCGGGCACGACAGTCGCTTTTGCCGAACAAGGGCGAAACATCGTCGCCGGTCAGGCTCGTCGAGAAGGCTTGCGGTAACCGCGCGGGAAGCGAATCATGAGAAAGATTGCCATCGTCGGTGGCGGTCAGTCCGGGTTGCAGTTAGCGCTGGGGTTGCTGCAGAACCAGTACGAAGTCACACTGGTCTCTAACCGCACAGCGGAGCAGATCTTGAGTGGCCGAGTCAGTTCCAGCCAGTTCATGTTTCACGATTCCCTGCAGAACGAACGGGATTTGGGAATCAATTTTTGGGAAAGTGAGTGTCCCATCACCGAGGGCATCTCGTTCACCATTCCCGGACCGGACAAGACCAAGGCGCTGTTCTGGGAGGCCAAGCTCGATGGCTATGGGCAATCGGTCGACCAACGAATAAAGTTCGCTGGTTGGATGAAAGAGTTTACTCAGCGTGGCGGCGATCTAGTGATCAAGGACGCTTCCCTCCAGGACGTTGACGATTACGGGAAAAGCCACGATCTGGTGCTCGTTGCTGCCGGCAAAGGAGAGATAAGCCGTTTGTTCGAGCGTGACGCGGAAAGGTCTACCTTTGACCGGCCAATGCGGGCACTGGCGCTGACTTACGTCAAGAAGATGGTTCCGCGAAAGCCTTTTACCGCTGTGTCATTCAACCTGGTGCCGGGGGTGGGCGAATACTTCGTTTTCCCTGCTCTGACTACCACCGGTTCTTGCGAGATCATGGTGTTCGAAGGTGTACCCGGGGGCCCAATGGACTGCTGGAATGATGTGAAGACTCCGGAGGAGCATCTGGCCAAGAGTAAATGGATTCTGGACACATTCATGCCACTGGAAGGGGAACGCTGCCTCGACATCGAACTGACCGACAACAATGGAATTCTGACCGGAGGGTTCCCGCCGATCGTTCGCAAGCCAATCTGCAAACTGCCCTCGGGCGGACTGGCACTTGGGATGGGCGATGTAGTTGCCACCAATGATCCGATCACGGGTCAAGGTTCGAATACGGCAAGCAAGGCAGCCAGCATCTACCTGCAACGGATTTTGGAGCGCGGCAACAAGCCGTTTGATGCCCAGTGGATGCACCAAACCTTCGACCTCTTCTGGGATTACGCCCACTGGGTGGTGAAATGGACTAACTCGCTCCTGGTCCCACCCACACCCCAGATCTTGCAGCTGATGGGCGCTGCGAGCCAGATTCCGTCTCTGGCTCGCAAAATCGCAAACGGATTCAATCATCCGCCGGACTACTTTCCCTGGTGGTTTGATCCGGCGGAGGCTGATAGCATGATCAAGAGGGCCAAATCACCGCATCTTATGGAAACTGCCCGATCCTCAACAGGCGCTCCTGCCACCGAGCGAGTTACTGCCCACTAACCTGCGAATTGGATCCCTTTATAACTTCGGCGTCCTTGCCCATCCGAACCCGCTCAATGTTGGGAAGAGAGGCTGGGGGTGTGAGCGGCGCCGCAGATCTCATCCTGATAGGCTCTATCATGCACTGCGTTGCGGTGACGTCTTTCCAGCGTCGGCAACTGGGATAAGAAATACGACAACTGGCACAATAAACGGCCGCTGTCCCAAATCTTGGCGTCTATTCCGGAATGGAACCTAGGCAGCATGAATGTCTGGAGGACTAACTGGGAGGAAGAACAAAATGGATCTTATGCATGGCGTCTCGTACTACTTAGAATTTCAAAAGCAATTGTCCGCTTCGAAGGGATCGTCCCCAAAGCCATTGGTGAATGTACCCGGCGATCAGGAGATGAACTCGCTCCGATCAGGTCGGCCTCGGGTCGGTGTTGGAGGAATCGATCAGGCCGAGATGAAGCTGCCAGTAAAGGGCTATCCCTCAACGCCGCGCCATCTTGGTGACGGTTTGGGTGCGGCTTCGGAAAAGATGAATTTTGAATGGCCCGATTCCCTTCCGATCGAGAGAATCAAAGCAGGGTTGATCGAGATAGTCCTCGCGTTTCTTTTGCTTGCAGGACTAGTGACATTTGGCTTGGCCTGCGTTTTGTCTCCAACGTTTCTGCCTTAGCATTCAAAAAACCGTCGCCTTCCGCGTCGCCGATTGGGAGGCTTCGATCGATGAGCAGGTCGCTCGCGGCAGAGCTTGCGCGGCGCAGACTCGGATCGCCTCCAGTGCTGCGTTGGACCGAAAAAGGGCAGGGTCATGGTTGGCGATTCTGATTTATATTTGATTACAATTGCTTGACCCGCTGCAGCAGATCATCCAGCCGCGTTGGATGAGGTTGAATCTGCCCCTCTTCAATCAGATGAACCATATCGGTCATCGCTGCATTCATGGCGATCGGTACGCCGACCTGGACCCCCAACTGCGCCACATAACCGTTGATGAAGTCGATTTCCGTCCGCCGGCCCCGCTCGAAGTCTTGCAACATCGACGGTTTGATATCTCCATAGCCCCCCATGATCTGATCGATCCAAACGTCATAATCATCCCCCGGCACGCTTGTTCCCTGCCAGCCCGGTGGAATCGGATCGACGATCATTCGTTCCGGCCGCGCCCCGCTGGCCAGCGCAACTGACAGCGCTTCATCATAAATTCGCCGGAAGACTTCCTGACCTGCGAATGACGTCATATATTGACGCATGGTTTGAGCGGCGACCGCGCCGATCGTCGTTACCGAGCAATTAAGCAGCAGCTTCGCCCAGACAGCACCGCGCAGGTTTGGCGTCACGCGCATTTCAATCGCTCCAGCCAAGGCCTGAGCGATTTTTGCAACTCGATCACTGAGGCCTCCGGCAAGTTCGCCTATTAGTAAATTACCGGCATTCCGCTGTTCATAGATGCCCGGTTTAACCATAGTGGCGCCGAGATTGGACAACCCTCCGAGCACGACGCCGTCCCCGAACCGATCGGAGAGGATCTGGGATACGCTGCCGTTTTGTATGGGTAACAAAGTGCCGCCCCGCGTCAGGAGGCTTGATAAGAATGGCGCGATCTCCAGCGCATCGTGGGCCTTCGTGGCCAACAGGATCAAGTCGAACTTGTCTGCTTCCCCGTATTCCTCAATCGCTGCGACATGGACGGAGCTGGCGGTCGCCGTGCCTCCAATGCCCGATACCTGCAGGCCCGACGATCGAAGCACTCTGGCCGACTCCGCGCTGCGGGTGGCGAGCCAGACTGGGATTCCAGCGCTGATCGCGCGAGTTGCGATTGTTCCACCCAATGCGCCAATACCTACAATCAATATTCGAATCCGGCGGTTCTTACTCATGCATTTAAGCATGACACTGGCATCCGCATCACACATATCAAGAGCTGTAACTCTTGCCGAAATTCCGGGGATTTTATCCTTTGGATCTTTCGGTCTCATGCCTGCCCGACAGGCGAAGAATTTGTGCATCGTTCGAACCATTGGGTGAGTTGGCTGCACAGCTACATTATGAGAAGTTCATAGGCTTTAACGGCCCGTGGTCTCCCGAAGTTCGCTGTTATTGGCCTCCCACTGGTAAATCAGGGGACCGGTGGAAGTGAAAACGATCGAAACTTCTCGACCCAAAGAAACCTCTTGAAAGGCGGAACTATCAACCAGACCGGAAAGAGAAACTCGAACAACGCGAAAGAAACGCTGCGACTTGGGCGATGTCCCTTGTCTATGATGATGGAAGATGGGGCGCAGCGGCACGGCGCCGGACTTAAAGGTCGACGTAGAGATTGAAGCCACACAAGTCTCCTCTTTTTATCAGCATCTCACTGGATGCCTTAGGCCATTGTTTCCTTTTATGTTCATAAGTTACGTTGCCGGATTTTGGGTGTTGCGAAATTGCTTTTGTTGACAACGATTGATACCTTTATTGCATGAATCGGCCATCGCTTTGGGAGCTCGAATGCTTCGTCGCCGTCGCGGAGGAATTGCATTTTTCCAACGCAGCAAAACGTTTGCACATTTCGCAACCTCCGTTGAGCCGCCAAATCCAAGCACTGGAGACGAAGTTAGGGGTCCAGCTTCTCCGGCGGAAAACACGAACAGTGGAATTGGCGCTGCCCGGAGAGGTATTCCTGGGTGATGCGCGGGAAATTTTACAGCACCTCGATCGAGCATCTTTGGCAGCGCATCGAAGTGCCGGAGGGGAAATCGAGCGGCTGCGCGTGGGGTTCGTCAGCGCGTTGCTAGGGCCGGACCTCATTCAGGTTTTACGCTCGTTTCGTCACGAGCGACCCACCTGCCAGATAGAGTTGGTCGATCTACCGTCGGCAGATCAATTGCGGCGGATTGAGAATGGAACTCTCGATGGCGGTTTAATCGGAGGTGCTCCAGCGAAGCATTCGAGCGATCTTAAGTTCCTGGTGTGGAAGACCGAACGGTGGATGGTTGGTCTACCAGAGAGTCACCCGTTGTCGGCCAAGATGGTGTTGTCATTGCCAGAGCTGCGAAACGAGAGATGGGTGCTTACTTCCCGAGCCGCCTCTCCGGCGCTGCGACAACGTTTTGACGAATTGTGTACGGCGGCAGGGTTCAGACCACGGATTGTCCTGGAATCGGATCGAGGACAAGCAGTTCTGGCGATGGTTGCTGCTGGAGACGGCATCGGATTGTTCGCCGAAACGTTAACGCGCTTGATCGATCGCGGCGTGGTTTTCCGACCGCTCAACAGCCGGAGAGCGGTGCTCGAGCACACTCTGGCGTGGCAGGCGAACAAAGATTCTGAGGCGCTGCTAGCGTTTCAGAAGATCCTGAGGCGCAAGGCCGGCCACAAGCCGGCGATAAAAAATCAGCTTGCTCGGGAAAAGAGAGGCGGTTCGAATGAGTCCGTCTAGCCAACTACCCGATTGACAGAGTTGGAGAAGTTCGCTGAAAAGGAGAGACCCTCATGGCGGCAGCGGAGAACAAAGCAGTGGTCAGCAGTTTCGTCGAGGAAGTGATTAATCAAGGTCGGCTCGAGCGGGTGAATGATCTCGTAGCCCTCGATTTCGTGGAACTCGACCCTCTCCCTGGCCAGCAGCAAGGGCGCGAAGGTCTTAAACAGGTGATTGCCGGGTTGCGCACTGCGTTTCCCGACATTCATTGGGTGATTGAGGAGATGGTAGGGGAAGGGGACAAGGTATTTAGCCGCTTTACGTGGCACGGAACTCATCGTGGCGAATTCTTCGGCGTTCCTGCCACGGGCAGGCAGATAACCGTGAAGGGTATGGTTATCGATCGCGTCGTGGCCGGTAAAGTGGTGGACAGTCGCATCCTAATGGACGGCCTGGGCATGATGACACAGCTTGGTGTCATCCCCACGGAGAAGACGGTCCCCTAGCCAAAACAGAGGTGGAGCGCGCAGAAATGCTGCGGTTAACCTTAAGGTCGAGGATTATTTTCGGAATGGAACCCAAACATTCCTACGTTTCCGAACCAAAGGCGGTAAAGAAAAGGTGATGCCGGTTTACCATAAACTGGAGTCGATCCTTGACCGGTACCTAGATGCGTCCGGCTTACGAGGTCGACCGGACTCGCCGCTCTTTTTTGGCGGCCCGCGGCAGGACCCGCGAACTAACTGATCGAGCCATTGATCGAGTTGGCTGAAAATCATTTGGTCTACGAATTAACTGAAATCGACAATTATCGTACGCGCCATCTTGGAGTTCGGCTTTTTGGATGCCATTTTGACCTAAGTGAAGAGAAGGATTTGGATTAAGCCAATGTAGTAATTCGGTGGAAGCCATCCCGGCGCCGGCTGCACCGGCAAAGATGTAGGCACCCGAGTTGATACAAGTTCGCTGCCGCGGCCTTAATCTCGGCGGTCGATTGGCCGAGCTGTTGAACGACAGGGGAATTGAATGAGTTAGCAAAGAGGCGGTCGGAACCCGTGCCGACCTAACATTCTCGCCTTTTTGCTGCGGTACTCTGCGTAGCTTGCTTCCGCGCGTTTCGCCAGTGAAATCGACTTCTGCTCTTTTGCGGCGCGGATGGCTTCGCAGAACGAAGCCTCAATTTGGGTTTCGTCAGAACCCGTAGCAGTGAGGAGCACACCGCGAAGCCGGTGCAGGTCGGCACGCCACAAGCGCTCTCCGAATCTTTCGACCAATCCTTCCGCCTCCCTTATAGCCTCAAGAGCTTCAATGGTGCGATCCGCAAGCTGCAAGGCCTCAGCCTTCAGCGCCAGGAAAAATGGGACACCCAGGAACGCGCCCGTCGCCCGAAAGTCCTCTATTCCTTCCACGATCCACAAGATGGCTTCAGTGATATCGCCGGAAGTGCTGCGCGCCCAACCGCGGAGAACCTCTCCTTGAGGCAGCCAATGCGCAAAGTGATGACGAGTTGACAGTTCAATCGACTTAGATGCTAAGCGTTCCACCTCTGCAGGATTACCCTCGTAGTAGGCGAAAACCGCTGCATGCCATAATGCCACGGCTAATCCGTGCGTATCATTCATCTCTTTGGCTAGTGAGATCGCTTCGGCCACGGTCGTTTGGGAAGAGGCGATCTCTCCAAGATGCCACTTGGCTTGCGCCTCATAGCATAGAACACTGACGGCGGACCCGCCAACCTCTTGGACTCCACCCACCCCGTCAGTGGAGATAGGCAAAAGCTCGGCGGCGCGTTTGTAAGACTCTACACTGTCCGAGCGCCAGATCTGAACGCCACGCATCGCGTATTCGTGCGCTGACTCGAAATCGCCCATAAAATAGAGCGTGCCGGCCAAAGCGTTGTATGCTCCTATCAATAGCGCAGAGTCATTCTGCTCCTGCGCCAGTGAGTAAACTCGTTGGGCAATCTGCATCGTTGCCGTCAGCTTGTCGGTGGCGTGGGAATAGCGCCACTGACCTATCAGTGCCGAATACAGGAGCAGGGGACGATTAAGTGAATGAGCCAGGGACTCCGCGCGCTCGTAACAAATTCGCGCCTCCGGTGCTCCCCCTCGTGTGGCTGATAGGTAGAGCCCTGCCTGCATCAGAATGAAGAGCTGATCTTCTGCAGTGAGACTCTGCCCCTCGACGCCCTTTTCCACCGGTGATCCCCAGCGTCCGTGTTCGAAGAAATGAACCAAAACCAAGAGCAATGCTCCTCTGGCTCCGAGAATGTTAGACGCGAAGAAGGCATTTCCCCGCTGAATCCGCGGAATGTAAACTTCATGCAGCGCTTCGCGAAACAGACCGGCATTACACCCGCAGATGCCTGCTAAGAAAAGTGGCTCCATTTCCCTGAAACTGTCTGGCAGCAGGGGCGCAAGTGTTCGATAGTAGTTAAAGAGCCGCCTGTTGCATTCTTTCCAAGCATCCGTTCGTTGGCTCCGCAGCTGTTCGCCGAAGTACTCACGAACAAGCGGATGCGTATCCAGATGCCCACGATTCTGCGGATCTTCCCCAGCCAAGAGTCTTGCTCTTCTTAATTTGGCAAGAACAGTTCGCCACTCGGTCGGACTCAAATCAGTTAGTAACTCTGTGAGGCCCCGGATAGCAGGCGGTTTCAATAGGGTTCCGAGCGCCTTTTCGTCAACGGGTCGATCAAACAGGCCTAACATGCGAAGAACCGATAGCTCAGGACCCTCGCCAAGCCAGCTCTGGTAGGATTCCATGACCTTTCGCGCGTGGACCCCCTGTCGCATGTCGTGAGCAAGACGTTCTGACACTTCTCTGCGACAACGAATATCTCCATTGTAAGCGTCTGTCAGATAGCTGCCCAGCAGCGTAAGAGCGAGACAATGACCACTGAACTCGTCGCTCGCACTTCGAAGCTCCGCTTCGACCCCCTTAACACCCAGCGTTCGCAGCAGCTTCGCACCAGCATCACTGGAGAGATGTTCCAGGTCACGACGCTGGGCTGAGTTGCCCTCGTGATCTGCAATATCAGCAACGGGGAGACGCGTGGTAATCACGCAAAGCCCCATATTGAAGGCAGCGAGCTCGCGCAGAAGCGCCTGAATAGAGGGCTCGCGTACCCGTCCTTCTTGTGGACCAGGCGGATTCTGGAGCGGCTCTAGGCCGTCCAGGATTAATAAAGTTCGCCGATGGGCCACCAGCTTTGCCAACCTCTCGCCCTTTTCCCACGCTGTTCCGATGCGTGGATCGGAATCCCCAAACCAATTCAGAGCAGCGTCAAGGAATTCGTCTGCGGACGAAGTGCCTCCACTCGTGCCCTGTCGGTAGAAGGACCAGCCAAAAACGAGCTGCGCAGAACGATAATGTTCAGCAGCCATCCGCCCGAGCCAATGGTTGAGGAGCGTCGACTTCCCGACACCAGCCCAGGCAACGATTGTGACGACGTTCACCTGTGTATTTGCCCAGGCAGCGTCCAGGAAAGCGATATCCTCCTCTCGACCAAAAACATCTCTTCCAGTAACGGGTAATCTGGCTACTGAAATTTTCTTCGGTCCCAATCGCGCTGTCGATCTACAAGTTCCGGGGTGCGAGGCCGCAGACGGCGTCTTGTGCAAGCTCTCACGTGTAATTCTACGCCGCGCGTCGATACGGTCGGTTATCGTTAGCATCGCCTTCAAGAGTTCGGCCGGATTCTGAAAGCGGCGACCCGGACCCTTTTCAAGGAGCACCTCAAGCAGAACAACGACTGGCTGCGGAACATCGTCGAGTTGTTCGAGCGGTAACGGCGCGTGCTGATGCTGATACATCACCTCAGCAGACGTGCCCCGGAATGGCACCTTGCCCGTCACCATCTCCCAGAGCGTTACGCCTAGCGAATAGATATCCGAGCGGATATCAACCGGGATGCCCGCGAACTGCTCGGGACTGGCGAACTCCGGTGTTCCAGCGAAAACTCCGGGCATTGAAATCGCGGCTTCAGCAGGCGACTCGGTTGTGAGCTTTGCCAGCCCGAGGTCGATAATCTTCACCAGTGGCACTCCTCCCTCCTCGAAGCTCACCATGATGTTGCTGGGTTTGATGTCCCGGTGAACTATCTTCTGCTTGTGCACCGCAGCCAAGCCGGCGGCGACCTGCGTTGTAATTTCCAGGGACAACTTCACTTCGATCCGCTCCGAGCGTTTGATGAGATGCTCAAGGGTCTCTCCCTCCACGAACTCCATCGCATAGAAATAACTGCTCCCAGTTCTGCCCAGGTGCAATACTGAGGCAACGTTCGGATGACGAACGCTGGCTGCTGCGCGCGCCTCGCGCAAGAAACGAAGGCGCGCTGATTCGTCACCGAGATATCGTTCGCTAATAACCTTCAGGGTCACCGGACAACGCAGATCAACGTCGAGCGCTTTGTAAGTCACGCCCATCGCGCCGCGGCCCAGTTCGACCGGCGTCCCGTCTTCTCCCTGTACAAGTTCATAATGCTCAAATCGTCGCGCCGGGTGTTCCGGGGTGGGCTCGACCGCATTTTCCGAAGTAGACTCGCCGGGTTCAACGTCGAGAGCCTTGCGGAGCATGCACACTGGACAGAATTCCATCGCTCCAAAAAACTCACTGCCGCAATCCGGGCAGGTGCGTTGGGGCTCCGTGCTCATGGACCTAACCGCCCTCCAGACGCGAGAAGAGCTTCGCAGAGCGCATGTATCTCGTCCTCGATCTCTGCCGGATCTGACACCGTGCGGGCTATCTCCTCGCGCAATATAGAGCTATACCGTTTGCGCAAACGGTGGATAAGGGTTTTCACTGCACCCAAACCGACGCCCAACGCCTTTGCGACCTCTTCGTACGATGGCGAGTCCTCGCCGACGCTTCCAAGGAAAACCTTCAGAGATTCAAACGCCGTTGTTTTTCCTTGGGCGGCGTATTCCTCGCGCAAGAGAGTCATCGCTCGGTCAAGCAAGGTCAGTGCCCATCGGGCGTCGAAGATTTTCTCCGCCGTTAGATACTCTACTGGCTCCAGCCGATAGCGGTTCTCGGCGTCTTCTAAATCAAGAGAAACAAATTCGCGGTTACCGCCTCGCTTGAGGCAGCGCGCCCGGTATGTCTCGACGGAAAGGTAGTTTTGAAAAGAGGCCAGCAAGAACGACCGAAACTTGCCTTTGAGCCGGTCAACAGTCGTAAGCGCCCGGTGTTCCAACAGGTGCAGGAAAAAACCTTGGGTTAAGTCTTGGGCGTCCTCCGGCGAATGCCCGCGCCGGCGAGCAAAGACGTAAATTGGATACCAATAAAGCCGACACAGTTCGGCCAAAGCCGCCGGCCCCCCTTGCACCTGGCTTTGCGCGGCTCGCATGACAATCGTCCAGCGGGTGGTGTGAAAACTCGCAGCACCCTCCGCTGGCGGACTATGCTCCCGCTTCACAAGATTCGCGTGTTGCACTGACAGTAGCCCACTAAGTCACGTTTCGGAACAAAATTCCAAGCGATCGCAAGGCCCTGAAACTCGAAAGACTGAATCTATTTGTAACGGGGTGATGACTAAGAGTTCCACTTGGACCGCCCTACGAAACCCGGCTTTCAGAAGACTCTGGATTGCCACGGTGATCTCCGGAACCTGCGTAGCCGCTCACAATAGCGCGGCGACCTGGATGATGAACGTGGTCACAGGTTCGCCGTTTTTGATTTCGCTCATGGCAACAGTGGCATCGCTCCCTTTCTTTTTGTTCACCCTGCCCGCCGGCGTCCTCGCCGATAAGGTGAACCGTCAGAAGTTCGTATGTGCGATCAATCTTTGGTTGGCGGCGATGGCCGCCGGATTAGCGGTGCTTGGTTGGCTGCATTTTCTAAATCCTTACACCATCCTGGCCAGCGTATTTCTGGTTGGCGTTGGTTTCGCTTTCAATGCGCCGGCCTGGACTTCGATTGTGCCCCAGGTTGTCTCAGACGGCGAGCTCCCGTCGGCAGCGACCTTAAGCGGTTTACAACTCAATATCTCGGGAATTATCGGTCCGGTGTTAGGTGGTTTCTTGATCCCGCTGGCCGGAGCGAATTTTGTTTTTGCTGTCAATGGAGCTTGTTTTCTCCTGGTTGTATTGGCAATCCGGCAATGGAAACAACCAACCGTGCAGACAAAGTTTCCGTCGGAGAACTTTTTCAAATCTTTCGGAACGGTTATCCGTTACGTGCCGGGGCTTCAGATCGTCTTGGCCCGAAATTTCCTGTTTGCGCTTTTTATTTCGGTCATTCCGGCATTGATGCCGATCGTGGGCTTGCAAGTGTTGCACCTGGGTTCGTTCCAGCTTGGTCTTTTGTTCACCAGTATGGGCGCCGGCTCGGTGTTCGGAGCGGTGTTCGTCATTTCTTGGCTCAGGGCTCGCTTCTCGCCCGATTCAGTCACCCTCTCAGCCAATTTGCTGATCGTCCTGGCTTACTTGTTGATGGCACTTGTTCGCCAGGTTGAGCTGTTCTTCGTTGTCGCGGCGCTTGCCGGTGTGGGATGGACACTGTCTGCTTCGGAACTCTGGGTGGCAGCGCAACGCGCGATGCCAAGCTGGGCGCGAGGCCGCATGAACGCCACAATCATCATGGTCTCGCAAGGAGCCATGGTGTTTGGGGGAGTGATCTGGAGTTCCGCTGCCGCAGTAGCCGGACCCATTCACACCTTGCTTGGAGCATCGGTGCTATTCCTGGTGAGTCTGCTTCTGGCCGGTCAGCTTTCGATCAACGTGAGAACGGACCTCGAAGGGAAGGTCTCAGGCTTTCTATCCGGAAGTGTCGAATCCGGAGAGGAGACACCGATAGCGCTCGCAAGAGAATTAATCGCAGCCTGAATGATTCGGAGAAAGACTATGAACACCGGACATCAAGAAAATGGAGCACTGAGAGGTCCGCTGATTCTCATAGTACCTGCTTCCAACTTGGTTGCGGTCATGAGTCTCGATTGGCTCGATGGCACCAACCAAGCGGCTGTTTCCGCGCAAGCGCACGGTAGGAACTATCTGGCAAATCCGCCGAGAACTCCGAAAGACTTCGGCAGAACTTCGGGGAGACTTCGGCGAGCTCAGTTGAGTCGCTCAGTCGAGCCGCTTTCGCTTCGGTGCCGATAATGTTCGAAAGCTCGTTGTCTATACATCCGGACGGATCGATCATGAATGCGGTAAACGCTCGGGGCAATCGGGGAGTGCAGGATTTTCGGGGAAACGCCTCTATGACTGCAATCGACGACGTATCCAGCCCTCTGTCGGAGGCCGATCATCGCGCGCGACTTTGTCGGGCCGTGATCGCGAGCACGGTCGGTACGACGATCGAATGGTACGATTTTTTCCTCTACGGCCAAGTGACCGGACTGGTCTTCGGCAAGCTCTTCTTTCCCAGATCCGATCCTCTCGTCGGCGTGCTGCAGGCGTTCGCCATCTACGCCGTCGGTTTTGTGGCCCGCCCCGTCGGGGCGGTGATCTTCGGCCATTACGGGGATCGGACAGGCCGCAAGGCGGCGCTGATCACGACCTTGCTGATGACCGGCCTTGCGACCTTTGCCGTAGGCTTTGTCCCGACCTACGAGCAGGTTGGCATTTGGGGCGCTGTCATCCTGACCATCATTCGCTTCATCCAGGGTCTCGGGCTCGGTGGCGAATGGGGCGGCTCGGTGCTGCTTTCGATGGAATGGGCGCGCTCGAACGCCCACCGCGGGTTTATCGCGTCCTGGCCGCAATTCGGAGCGCCAGCCGGATTTTTCCTCGCGAATTTGGCGGTGTTGGCATTCAGCGCGATCTCCGGCGACCAGTTTCTCAGCTGGGGATGGCGTGTCCCGTTCTTCTTCAGCGTCATCATGGTTGGGGTCGGCCTTTATATCCGCCTGGGAATACTCGAGACTCCGACCTTCTTGCGGCTGCTGGCCGAAAACCGGATCGAACGGGCACCGGTATTCGAAGTGATCAAACGTCAGCCGAAGTCGATCATTCTGGTGGCGCTGGCTAAGATGGGGGAGATGGCACCCGCTTATATCTATTCGGTCTTCGTCCTTACTTATGGGACAACGGTGCTGGGAAGCTCGCGCGACCTGCTTCTCAGCGCTCTCGTCGCCTCAGCGGCCGTGTCATTCTTTACGGTCCCCATCGCCGGGTATTTGTCGGATCGCATTGGACGCAAGCGCATGTATCTGATCGGCTCGGTCGCCACCGGGGTGTTCGGGTTCATTTATTTTGCGCTGCTCAACACCGGAATGCCGAGCTGGATCTTTATCGCCATCGTGTTGTCTTTTGTCCCGCAACACCTGATGTACGGTCCGCAGGCCGCGTTGATCGCGGAATGCTTTACGCCCCGCCTGCGCTACAGCGGCGCTTCGATCGGCTACCAACTCTCCTCGGTCATCGCCGGTGGCCCAGCGCCGCTGATCGCGACCGCGCTGCTCGCGGCATTCGGGTCGGGGTATGTGATCGCCGTCTACATCCTTTTCTGTGCGATCGTCAGCGTGGTCGCGACGGTCTTGCTGCCCGATTACACCAACCGCGACATTTCAGAGGAGTACGCTTAGCGATTGCGCCCTATATGCCCGCGCTTATCACCACGACCATGGCAGAACGGCAGAACGGCAGCGAAGAGATAGAAGCAATCAATTTGTTTGAGCTGGAAATGAAGGCCCGCGAATTGTTGCCACAGACGCCGTACGACTATTATGCAAGCGGTGCCAACGACGAGATCACGCTGCGCGAGAATCGCGTGGCCTACGAGCGGATAACGTTGCTGCCGCGCATGCTGGTTGATGTGAGCGAGAGGCATATGGGCACGACTGCGCTGGGCGAGCCGGTTTCGATGCCTATTTTGATTGCCCCCACAGCGTTTCAAGGCCTTGCACACCCGAAAGGAGAGGTCGCAACAGTGAAGGCTGCTGGCGCAGCTAAGACGTTGATGACCTTAAGTACCCTTTCGACCTTTTCTATCGAGGAAGTCATGGCGGTCGCCACTGGACCTGTCTGGTTCCAGCTCTACGTATTTAAGGATAGGGCAATCAGCGCATCGTTGGTGAAACGTGCCGAAGTCGCCGGTTGTAAGGCCATCGTCTTTACGGTCGATGTGCCGCTGCTCGGCAGGCGCGAACGCGATGTTCGAAATCAATTTAAATTGCCGGATGACCTTTCAGTAAAAAATCTTCTGCCTGCAGGGCTGCAAGAGTTTCCAGACCGTACCACTGGCTCTGGGCTTGACCCTAGTATCGCCTCTCTCTTCGATCCTGCGTTGACCTGGAAAGACATTAAATGGCTTACCGGGATTACGAAGCTGCCTGTGCTCGTAAAAGGAATCCTGCGTTCAGATGATGCTCTGCTTGCCGTCAAACACGGTGCCTCCGGGGTTATCGTTTCCAACCACGGCGCGCGGCAGTTGGACACCACTCCGGCGACCATTTCGGTTTTGCCGGAGATAGTCGATGCAGTCGGCGGCAAGGTCGAAGTCTATGTTGACGGTGGTATCAGGCGCGGTACCGACGTGCTCAAAGCGATCGCTTGCGGTGCGCGCGCTGTCTTCATTGGACGCCCTGTCTTATGGGGACTGGCTTCCGGTGCCGAAGCCGGCGTCAGGTATGTTCTGGAAATGTTGCGTCAGGAATTCGATCTGGCCATGGCGCTTTCCGGTTGCCCGACGTTGAGCTCAATTACGCGAGATCTGATTCGGCGATTGTAATATGAGGGGCAGACAATGCTGTTATCCATGACCTTTAAGACGGTTCATCCCTTTCCGTGATAGCAAACTAAATCAAGTAATCACCGCAGGCAGTTGGCGAGCCAAACGAGTGAGCGTTGGTCAACGGTCAACGCGGCGTGCGAGAGTCTTATGATCGAAAGAAACGGGTCAGGCGTCGATATGCCAAATAGCGCGCAAAAAGTTCCGCCAAATAGTTCGCAAAGTGACAAATTGGCCTTTCTGGCGGCTGCGCTAGGCGTATTCATGTTCGGAGCTTCAATTTGCGAGGGGGCTGCACACGGCCAGGGTGCAACAGAACCAATTTGGCCAACCAAGGAATGGCAGACGTCCTCCCCTGAAGAGCAGGGCGTGGATTCAAAGGAGCTCGCTAAGCTGGTTGACTTTGGGACAACCCACAGTCTCGACAGCCTGCTGGTCGTGCGGCATGGAAAGATTGTCGCCGAAGCATACTACGCCCCCTACGCAGCGGGCATTCCTCACGCGGTATACTCCGCCGTCAAGGCAGTCATCAGTAGTTTAATGGCGATCGCATTCAAGGATGGCTTGCTGGATAGTCCAAGCTGTCGAGTGCTCGATTTTTTTGACCGTCGCAGCATTGCAAACGTCGACGATAGAAAGGAAGCGATAACAGTTCAGAGCCTGTTGGACATGACCTCGGGCATCGAGTGGACGCAACCCGATTCAATGTTCGAAATGGAGCGCAGCCCCGACTGGGTCAAGTTCGTTCTCGATAGACCTATGTCGAGTCCTCCAGGGGACGTCTTCAACTATAGCAACGGCAATGCGCATCTCCTCTCCGCGATCATCACAAAACTCACGGGAATGAACGCCCTGGAATACGCAAAAGCCAAGCTTTTTGGCCCTCTAGGAATTAACGATCTGTCCTGGGGGCAAGATCCTCAAGGCATTTCGAACGGGGGGCAGGGATTGTACTTGCAGTCTCGCGACATGGCGAAGCTTGGCTATCTGTACCTGCGCAACGGCGCGTGGGAAGGTAAGCAACTGCCTGTGTCCGATTGGATCGATAAGGTGACCCACGCCACGGTGGATCCGCATGCGCCCGGCGAGCCGGAACTCCGGTATTCCAACCTTTTCTGGGTTCTTCCCGACAAGCATGTCTACATGGCGGTCGGGTACCATGGCCAGGTGATCATGGTTTTCCCCGATTTGGACGTTGTGGCCGTGACGACCGGCCGCGATAATTACCTATTGAGCAAATTGGCCGACTATATTTCCGGCTCGGTGAAATCGGACACGGTTCTCCCGCCTGACGCCGCGAGCGCGAATCTGCTCGCAAATAAAATACTCGATGTCTCAACCGAGAAGTCGACCGGAGTCGGCCCGACCCCTGAGATGGCGGCTATCATCTCAGGAAAGGTTTACAGGTTTCCCCCTAACGCGATAAACGTGAAGTCGCTGTCGCTGATTTTGAGTGATCCGCAGCCACACTACGACATTGAGACATACGGCAGAGATACAACCAAATCTGGTCCCAGATTTACGGGCCCGATCGGACTAGACGGACTGTTTCGAAAGGGAGAGCCAACCTACCTTCAAGCGTTGGCAATTCGGAGGGTCAACGCGGTCAAGGGGACTTGGCAAGACGACCATACGTTTGCGATCGACAGGCTAATCCTCGGGCAAGGGAAACCAGCAGAGCGATGGACTCTCAAGTTCGACGGAGAGCAGCTAAACGTCCGCGTCGAGCTTGGAGAAGGCCCCGAAATTTCTATGAACAGCGAGACGGGCGGATAAGCTTTCGTCTGCGGCTGTCAGCTGGTTCCGGAACTATTGCGACGAATCGTTTTAGTGCGTCCCAGCAGATTGGGAAAACTGGTAACTCCGCAATGCCTTCGGTTTAACTTGAGCGCATTGCCACGCCGAAAGACATCGACGCTTTATCGGGACAAGCGGATATCAAAGCGCAGAGCAAGTAGCATCTTCGCCGAGCACTTCTGGAAGCAAGGCTCGGTGCCCAGTTGTTTGTGGACTTCAACTATCGTGGAAATCAGGGCCTCAAATAATTTGGAAAATTACAATTGAGACTTAGCCTCCCCTAACTTTAATCAGACATAACCCCTTTTATGTATACCGGTCCTCGAAGACGCGGGGACTCAGTCTCACCCCTTCCTTTTGACCGCACAGGTCGTTGACGTGGTATCTGCTTTTCAAGGGATCTTGATTTCGCCGTCGTTAACTACTCATCCGACAAGGCGGTCATCGGTCCATGGGACGATCCCGCCCAAACCAGCGTCACCTGTCGCTCGCCGAACCGAAACTATTCGATGAGCCAGAAGCGCCAATCTAGGACCCAAACGCGGTTCAGAAGTTGTCAGAATTTCTGACGCCTAGGCTAACGAATTGGGTTATTTAGATTCGACGGTTAGATGCGGAGAGCATTAATCTATTATTTGACCGACCATGCCAAAACGGCCCCCAGAAGCAGAATGGGAAAAACGGGCCAGGATTGCTTTGAGTGAAGGGGATGCGCTGACTGCGCTCCGAATCCTTGAGGCACTCCCGTTGTACACTGCCGCGCAGCCGGGGTTTCCTCACCTTTACGCCCGAGCTCTAGCTCAGATGGGCCACAGCAGAAGGGCGCGGACAGTCTTAACGGATCTGCTGAATCGGGGTGGTGTAACTTGCGACACTGTTAGTTTACTCGGTCGAACCTTCAAGGAGACGTGGCTGCGCACCGGGTCGACGGATGCATTATCAGCGGCGATAGCTGCTTACCAAAAAGCTGTAGAACTTGCTCCTGACGATCCTTTTCCGGCTATCAACAAGGCTAGTCTCTCTTTGCTAGGGGGTGACATCGGGTCGGCCCACGAGTTGGCCAGACGAATTTTGCAACTCTACCAAGGGCCAAAAAGGACTAAAGAGAATGACCCGTGGCGCGATGCAACCCTTGGCGAGGCGTATCTCTGCCTAGGTGATCTTGATAAAGCGCGCGAGCATTATGCGAATATCGTCGCAGCCGGGCTGGACGTTCGAGAACGTTGTTCGGCACGAAGGCATGCTCGCATTATTCTGGAATCTGCCGGAAAAGACCTGCACGCTCTGGATGATTGCTTCGCTGTCCCCGTCGTATTCGTATTTTCGGGACTGATGCTCGATTCTCCACACCCGCCTGTGCGCGAAAGGCGATTCCCTCCAGCGCTTGAGCCGGCGGTAGCTTCAGAAATCAGACAGGTTATTACTCTTTCCCTACCGGCAATCGGTTTTTCTTCGGCCGCGGCCGGGTCCGATATTTTGTTTCTGGAGCAGATGCAGGCTTTGGGACAAACTTATCATATTCTGTTGTCGGGACCTCAGGCCGAGTTCAAGGAACGAAGCGTGAACTACGCCGGGGCCGATTGGGGAGAACGATTTCAACGGGTTTTGGATTCGGCAAAAACCGTAGATGAGGCAAGTTCGCATCATCCGGCAGATAACTCCGTGGCTTATTGGTACGCCGGCCGTTTACTCAGTTGTCGGGCCTTGGTACAGGCCCAACAGCTGAACCTCGATTTGATTGCGTTGGCAGTATGGAACGGAAAGCCCGGCCTCGGCAGGGGCGGCACGGCAAGTTTCATTGATTTTTGGAACGGCGATTTCCATCAACCACTAGGCCAAACGAAACCCAAACTGGAAATTGTTCGCCTTGATTCTTTGTTGAGCGACCCAGGCGCGATCCAAGATATAACAACGCAGCCGGCAATTCATTCGGAGCGGCCTGGCCCCCACATCGAGAGCAACGTACAACAGGACTTCAGAGCGATTCTCGTTGGCAATGTAGTCGGATTCGAAAAATTGACCGAAGAGCAATTGCCACTCTTTCACGAACACTTCTTGGGAGCGGCGGCGCGCCTGCTTAGTTCTACAAATGAAGCTGCTATGCCGGTGAACACGTGGGGAAGCGGCTTTTCTATACTATTTGAAGAGGTGGACCAAGCAGGTCGTATCGCCCTGGGCCTTCGAGAAATCCTTGAAACTCCGCCTGGAGGTACTGCGGAATGGCTGCAGTATGGTCTGCCTGCAGATCTTGGCATTAGCATTGCGCTCCACGCTGGCCCGGTCTTCTCGATGCTTAATCCTTTGACCGGCCAGATCGCCTTCGCCGGCAGAAATGTCGACCTAGCGGGATGGCTGGAATCGGTTACCCGGAAAGGAGAGATCTTGACCACCGAGGCGTTTTCGGTTCTTGCGACGACGGTTGCTCCTACGGACTTCTTTTGTGAGTACATCGGTATCCGAAGCTTGCCCAAAGTTCCCGCAGGAGTGAAATTGTATCGTTTGATCAAAGCAGAGCACTAGCTTGTCTGCGGCTCCGCGACGAAAGGCTTGCGCCGATGCTGGAGGAAGGTTTTCTGGACTAAGATCCAGTTAACTGCCGCCAATTCTTCTCCGCCTTGTCGATATTACCGTCGATATCGTTTTTGAAGCCTTTTAGTGCCCCCTGATTTCCACAGATGTAAAGCTTGCCTTTATAGATGATGAAGGCGGTAGGGACTTCCGGGTCGGCTAGGACTCCGCTAGCTACCCCATAAGCACAAAATCCGCCATACTGCGGGACATACTTTGCGGGGTCTTTTTCAAATTCGGCCTTATTGGCCGCGGAGGCGAATAAGTAGGTGGCACCGCGATAAGTGCTCGCCATCGCGGAACTCCCTTTGACCGGTTTCCCTTCTTTGAAATAAGCGACTACATCGAACCCTTTTAAGATAACTCCTTGGCTGTCGACGTTTAACTTGGCTGTGGTGGGGACTTTTTCCTCCTCCAGAAAAACGCTTTGCCACAGAACCTTCGGCACAGTCCCTGGCCCATTCCCGGCAAAATACGGCGTATGCTCGCTGGAAATACCAAACGCGTTGGTTGCAGCAAGGAGAATCACGGCCCTAACGGAAGCAGTCGTCGGCGAGTTTAGCAGGCTTTTCATGGCGGATGCCGCCTTTCAGAATTCCTATCTATACCAGTAGCATCCTCGCAAAGGAACTCTTTTTCGAGACTGGCCAACTTCTGGCGGTGCCGGGCCCAGTGTCATCGGGGAATCATGACGAGAATTTTGAGTCGAAGACGTTGGGCAGACAGGTCTGTTGGATCCGCGAGAAGCCCCTTATCGATGGCAGCAAGCGCTAGTTTTGGCTGATGTTGCTCCAGGAGCATCTCGCTTGCGCGCGTGCAAGGCACAATGTCTTTTGGAAGCCTGGCCAGGCCGAATGAGCGAAGAAAGTCAGCGCGCCCGGAGTCAGTTTCGAACTTTGCCAATGCGACATGAAGCAGCGGATTATCGGGTAGGAAAACCAAGGCATTTCGTAGCCATTCTTCTGTTACGTTCGGATTCGTCAAAAGGGCATTGTCTATCCAGTCGACAACTTTGACGTCGCTCGCCGGAAAGACCGTTCGGTCGCCACTCGTACCGAAAAACCAGCGTAAAAACCGTGCGTCGGGACGAAGGCCTTGTGCTAAATCTTTTAATTCCTTCGTCAGCTGCGATCTGCGTTGTTCATTGACCGCAACGAGCGAGCCCTCGTCTGAGAATCGGAGTCCGCTGGCGATATCTGAGAGTGCTTCGATTTGGAGCGGCTGAGAACCGGCCATCGAAACTGATGAACCTATTCGCGCTGTGTGTCCGTCCGATTCTTTCACCAGTCTAGCCAGCTCGGTTGGAGTAGCCGCGTCCCAGAGTTTAGCGGTGTCATCCGCGCTCGCCGTAAGGATGCGGGTACCGTCGGGACTAAAGACTGCGGATCGAACCGTATCTTGATGGGTAAAAGACGCGATGAGCTTTCCTGAGGCCGCATCCCAAAGCTTGGCAGTGTTATCCACACTCGCTGTGAGGATGCGGGCACCGTCCGGACTAAAGACCGCGCAGCGGACCCCATCCTGATGAGTAAAAATCGCAATGAGCGTTCCTGAGGTCGCATCCCAGAGCCTGGCCGTTTTGTCCGCGCTTGCCGTCAGGATCCGGGTACCGTCGGGGCTAAACGCCACATGGTTGACACTATCCTCGTGGGCGAAGGAGTTGATGGGCTTGCCCGATGTCGTTTCCCAAAGTTTAGCCGTCTTGTCCGCGCTTGCCGTCAGGATCCGGGTACCGTCGGGACTAAAGGCCACATGGCTGACGCCATCCTCATGGATGAAGGAGGTGATGAGCTTCCCCGATGTCGCATCCCAGAGTTTGGCGGTTTTGTCCGCGCTCGCCGTCAGGATCCGCGCACCGTCGGGGCTGAACGCTGCGGCATTGACACTCTCCTGATGGATAAAGGAGGCGATCAGCTTACCCGTTGCTGGATCCCAGAGCTTGGCGCTGCGATCCGCGCTTGCTGTCAAGATCCGGGCGCCGTCCGGACTAAAGACTGCGGCGTTCACACTATCCTCGTGCGGAAAAGATGCTATGAGCTTGCCCGAGGCAGCCTCCCAAAGCCTGGCCGTTTTGTCCGCGCTCGCCGTCAAGATCCGTGTGCCGTCCGGACTAAACGCTGCGTCGTTCACGCTATCTTCATGGTCAAAGGAGGCGATAAACTCGCCCGAGGCCACCTCCCAGAGCTTTACAGTCTTGTCCCAGCTCGCGGTCAAGATCCGGCCGCCGTCCGGACTAAACGCTGCGTCATTCACCTCATCCTCGTGGGCAAAGGAAGCGATGAGTTTACCCGATGGCGCCCAAAGCTTCGCCGTTTTGTCCCAGCTTGCCGTCAAGATCCGGGCGCCGTCCGGGCTGAACGCCGCATGATAGACCCCATCCTGATGGTCAAAGGAGGCGATAAGCTTGCCCGAGGCAGCCTCCCAGAGCTTCGCGGATCTGTCGGCACTTGCTGTAATGACCCGCGTGCCGTCCGGACTGAATGCCGCATAGTAAACGCCATCCTGATGGTCAAAGGAGGCGATAGGGCGGGCTGAATCCGCCTCCCAAACCGTGGCGGTCTTGTCCGCGCTTGCCGTCAGGATCCGAACACCGTCTGGGCTGAACACACCACAGTAAACGATACCCTGGTGGGCAAAGGAGGCGACAAGGGTGGCCGACGCTGCGTCCCACAGCTTGGCAGTCTTATCAGCGCTTGCCGTGAGGATCCGCGTACCGTCGGGACTAAACGCCGCGGCATTGACACTGGCTTCATGGACAAACGAATTAATGAGCTTGCCTGAGCTCGCCTCCCAAAGCTTGGCGGTTTTGTCTGCGCTCGCCGTCAGGACGCGAGTACCGTCGGGACTAAACGTCGCATCGCTGACGCTGTCCTGGTGGGTAAATGAGGCGATGAGCTTACCCGAAGCCGCGTCCCACAGTTTCGCGGTCTTGTCCGCGCTTGCGGTCAGGATGAGTGTGCCATCCGGACTAAACCTGGCAGCATTGACTGCACCCTGGTGAGCCAGGGAGAAAATGAGCTTGCCGGAGTTCGCCTCCCAAAGCCTAGCGGTTCTGTCCCAGCTTGCCGAGAGTATCCGCGTACCGTCGGGACTAAACGCCGCATGATATACCACATCGTCGTGAGCAAAGGAGGCGACAAGTGGTGACAACGCTCTTTCCCGATGAACCATTAGCTCTTGGAAGAATCGTTCTGCAGCAACTTGATTTTCCGGGTCGAACTTGATCGCGCGCGCAAGAAGGGCAATGGCTTCCGGCCATTCTCCCAACTGGAACTGACGCTCAGCCTGGTTGAAGCTTGCCCAGCTCGCCTGTCGCAATTGTTCCTGCAACTTCGCAGTTAGTTGCGCTTCAGACTTAAAAGCTCGGGCTGCGCTCTGCCGTTGCCGCTCCGCCTGGAACCATTGAAACCCGGCGACGATTGCTAGAATGCTGATCGCAGCCATGACCGCGTACCGAATCCGCTCTTGAATCTGTTTACTCCGTTTCCGCTCGGCTATGCTCGCGCAGACGTAATTAGTCTGTTCCTGGCTGAGAGACAGCCCAAAATCGTTGACCAACTTTTCTCCTTCGGCCAGAGGGAGTCCCGGCCTGAGGAGGTCATCCTTCTGTTTGCCGCGGCTTAGCCACAGCTTCAGGCTGGAATCCAAGCGGTCCCGCATCCGGAGAAACTCACGGTTCTCGCTCAACCACTCCTTAACGCGGTGCCATTCCCGCAACAGCGCTTCGTGCGCAACGGTTACGGTGACCTCTCCGTGAGGATCGGTGTCTGCAACCAACAGCCGTTTTTCGATGAACAGATCAACAAAGCCCTTTGCACCGGCTTTCTGATCGTGGCCGATACTGTCTGAAACAACCAGATCGCGGTAAGGCACCGTCCGCCGGTTGGCTACTTCCTCTTCCCCTTGGCCCAACGTAACCAGATACCGCATCACCAACGGAAACGCCTTTTGCTCATCCGGTTGCAGCGTGCTGAATACGGCCTCGGCGTGCTTGGCTAGCGCTCCTTCTAATTCGCCTAGTTCGCGATAGTCAGACCACCGGAGCAAGTCATCGCCCCGCACAACCTGCCTTTCGTATAGCAACGATAAAACGTGCTCGAGCAACGGCAGAGATTCCGGGGTGGCTGCGGCAGCATCTCGTAAAGCCTCATCCAAGCGTTGGCCAGTCAGGTGGTCCTGTTCGAAACGAACGCCAGCCGCTTCGGCCGGGAGTCGAATCATATTTCCGATTTCGTCCGGGTTAGGTGGCCGGAGATCGTATTTGCCTGCCGGCTTCACCAATTCAACCAAATCATTGAACTGTTGATAACGAGCGTAAAAATCGTTGCGAAGCGTGGCGAGCACAAATACCCGCCCGCTCCGGGCAAGCACTGAGAGTGCGCTAATGAACTTCAATTGCAGCTGCTCAGAAAAACCAGATGTGAACAGCTCTTCCAGCTGATCAACAATCAGGGCCAGACGAGTCCGGGGCGCCTGGAGCTTAGCAAGTTGCAGGTGAGCATGAGCCGCGTCGGCGTCGCGCTGCTGCCGTCGGAAATTTGACTCCAGCTCGCGAAGCCTTTCTTCCTGACGCAAACAGTATTCTAAGGAAACTTGATTGAGCTTATCCTTAACCCGATCGGCAACTCCCTGAGGATTGGCGCGCAGCTCGGCGGCCAGGTCTTTCACCGGCTGCTTCGATTCGAGGTCCGCCAACTTCGGCAGTGCTTCCTCCGCTAGAAGTCCAACGGCCAACGCGTCAAACATGTCGCTCTGCGATCCGGCCATTGCCGGGCGCATTACCGCTCGCCGCCAAAGCCCTATTCCTTCAATCACACCCGGCTCAATCAACAGCGGCAGAACTCCAGCGCGGACCAAGGAACTCTTGCCTGAACCGCTTGCCCCAAGCACCAACACAAATGGTCGGTCAGCCTCGGCTTGTTGAATCAGTGCGGTCAAAACTCCATCGATCGCCGATGTCCGGCCGGCAAAGACGGCCGCGTGGTCGAAATCGAAAACCTGAAGCCCTCGGAATGGATTGCCCTTCCACCGTCGAGCCTGCACTCGCTGTGCCAGCCACCTCCGTTGGCGCTCGTCAGAAACCTGAGTCAACAGGAAGTCCCGAAAATGCTCCCGAAACAATTCCTCGAAGCCTTCAAGGTTGTCATAGTTATTGAACGCCCCGATAAACTGGCCCTTGCTGTCTTTTTCCCAGGACTCGAAAAAGTCTTTGAGCAAGTCCCATTGTCGAAAAAATTCTTCTCGTTTTTCCGGCGGATCGAGTGGCGGGTTGGGTTGACTTCGGTTGCGATACACCTGCAGCGCCGGTACGCCAGGAGTCTTTTCGCGCTGCGCCTTGGCCCAAGCGATTTCGTATTCCGTGCCCGATCGTGGTTCACTCCCATCCGGCATCAGAAAACGGGAATGTAATTTCGTGCCCAGGCGCGACCACAGAATGCTGATCACCAGATCGAAGCGAGACGTATTTGGAATCTGGTCCTGGTAACCGAGTTCTGGTGAAAACCTCTGGTATTCCCAAAAATACGGACAAAGAATCAGTTCGCCCGATTCCGGTTCGCCGGAAATAATTCGGGACTCGGTTGGTTCCAAATCACGCAGAAGATTCGAATACTGAACACTGATTGGAATGCCCAGTTCCTCCGCTATCGCGCGAATCAACCGTTCCGCGATAGTTCGTTCTGCTTGAACATCTCCCGGAGAAGAAACAAAAACCTTGATGGTTTTCATCGTGCGACGGAAACGGCGAGGTCTGATTGGCTCCGCGCCCCGAAACGAGGTTTGATTTGTCAACCGGGCACCAGCCTTTACCGCGATATAACCAGCAAGACTGGCAAACTCGGGGACATTGGCGCAAGAAGATTCCGAAAAGCGCAAATGACGTTATTGGTTGTCGGCCATCATGGGAACTGAAACGTCCGGATTTTCAGAGGCGGCGGCGCTGATCGGCTATGTCATCAGTCCATCGAGCGATGCCGTCCAAACCAGCGTCACCTGTCGCTGGCCGAACCGAAACTTTCGGTGAGCCAGACCTTGAGAATGAAAAGACGGCGAGGGAGGAGAAAGGCGCTGCCTTCTCTTCCGTGCTCGTAACTTACAGTTTCGCGACCGCTTCAAAGAATTCCGACATTTCGCTGTCTATGAGTTCGCGCTCATCTCGGTTGCAACAGTTACCTCAATTGGAAGCAGGTGATTGATCACGTAACTGGCATAGTTCTCGTCATGCTTGTCAGGCTGAACATCGCCATTGGCATCTTTTGCGCGGGACAGCAATGTGTATTGGCCCGGCTTCTTCGGTGTAACCCAATCAAATTTCCAACGTCGCCACGCATGCTGTTGAACAGGATCTACGAATTCTGCCTGGGCCCAGGTTTGCCCACCGTCAGTGCTTACTGAGATCTCTGTTGCTTCGGTTTCCCCGGCCCAGGCAGCGCCAAACACTGTGTATGTCTGGTTCGGCGCAAGTGTTTCATAAGCAGTTGGCCGGAAGATCTCGGACTTCAGCTTTATTTCTCCCAGCGCGCGTCGCACTGGCTTTCCATCGACATAATCCCAATACGCGTAGTCCGATGTTTGCCAGTAACCTTGAAATGGTTCTCGTACAGCGTAGATCCGCGTCAGCCACTTGACAGAAGCCATTGCGTAATGACCCGGTACAATCGCGCGGACCGGATATCCATGATCTGGGGAAAGGTCACGGCCGTTCATTTGGTAAGCAATCAGCACTTCCGGCTGAAGTGCTTTTGTTCGAGGCAAACTTCGGGCATAGGAGATCGGACCGGGGGGTATCGCCCCTTCCTTCGGTACTCCACGATCAGGTCCTTCCAGCACGATCTCACAAGCGTCTGCTTCCAAACCGGCGCGCTCGAGCAAAACGCGCAGAGGCACCCCGGTCCATTCTGCATTTCCCACTGCGCCGAGTTCCCACTGAGCTCCTTGAACCTGGGGAACGAGGAAGACCCGACTATTACCGGCGCACTCCAAGATGGCGATGTGCGTCTCGGCCGGCATGTCTCGCAGTTCCTGGTAGGTTATTGAAAACGGACTCTTCACCGCGCCATCGATCTGCAGCCGGTAAGAAGCCAGCTCTAGCTTCGGTGCTGGGGAGTGACTGCGTACGTAGAACAGCTCCGGCGGAGTCAGAAACGAGTCAACCCGATCGAGGGGAGTCTCCAACACCTTTGGCTCCTTCTGGCGAGTGATCAGGCCAATTGAAGACGATTGCCGAGCTTGGTTGCCCTCGCCTTGGGCGTAGTGCTTTTGAGTATCTTCCATGATTTTTTCCTAACTAAATTTGTTTACCACTACCCTGATTAGAAATGGCGGACCAAAAGAGCCACGGTTGTCCAAGTTCTGACACTCCGAGGTACACGCTTTCGGCCTGCATTCTTTGATAGTCGCCACTTGCTAATTCGCTTATCTCATCTGGTACCAGTCTCGGTTCGCTGCCACCACATCCTCATGCTCATTGGGCTGCGGATCCATCTGGCCGATGAGCGCAGCGTGGAATCCTTTTCCCGCCTGGGGATCAGCGCTGGAGCATCCAGTAAATCCCAGCAAGGAAATAGCGAGGACCATCAAGAGTGATCGCAGATTGAAGTTTGGATTGATACATATTGGATTTTTCATGCATCTGGATACGATCAAACGGATGGCGTGCATAATTCAACGTTATGATTGCCTATCACAGATCCTGATAGGTAGACTGATGCTCCGCCTCAGGAGATTGGGGCGCCTTGGATTCCTGAGGCGGAGCATCAGGCTACGCAAGAGAAGCGCATGCTTTGGCAGCCTGGGGACTGTTAACGGCTCTTGCCTTGAAAAATGTGTAGCAAAAAACGCCGTCCGCTTCTGCAGTTCGGTGCAAATCGGCAACGCCCCTATCGAAGTCGGCTTCACTCATGAGCCCCGATTCAACGGAGGATTTGCGGATACCCTCAATCATTGCAGTAAAAGTCTTCTTGGTGAACCCCTCGACCAGTTCGGGCTTGCTCGAATCAACATAGACCATTCGCGGCGAGACATGGATCTCGCTAAATCCTGCTTCGGTCAGCAAGGGGTAAAGAGCCCGTCCTATCAGCGCGTTCCCCTTTGCTCTTGCCTGCAATTTCACCTGGCAACGAACAGCTCGGCGCGCATATTCGCTTTCCGGATAGAAGTAGGTGGAACCGTGATCGCCTTCAATCACCGTAATCGTTCCACCGGGCTTTAAGACGTACTTCAGTGCTCTCAGTGCCTCTACGGGTTGGGCCAGATGCTCCAGGACGAAGCATAGGAAGACATGATCGAACGCCTCAGGCGGAAACGGCAAATGGAAGATGTCTGCTTGCCGTAGCGTGACATTTTTGATGGCTGCCGCCTGAATAGCCTTTCTGGCTTCGACGATCGATGCTTCAGACGCATCTATGGAGGTGATTAGCGACTTCGGACTATTGGACGCCAATGTGACTGTTTGCGCGCCGACACCGCACCCAGCCTCCAAAACGCTGCTGCCTTCCGGGTAGATCGTATCCGAATGCAATAGCTCTACGAGCGTGGATGCCTGATCCTGCAATCGCCGACTTTCTCTCGGATCATACCCATGCACGTAAGAGCTAGTCATCAAATCTCCTTAGATGATACCGGAATGATCTCACGCTGCCGGAATGATCTCACGCTGCCGGAATGATCTCACGCAAAGACGCCAAGACGCAAAGAGGAAGTGATCGGTGATTGGTGAAAGGGGCAGTCAGAACATCGGTAAGACTGGGTTAGGTTTTAGGTTACGATTTTTCTTTGTTTTGACCAGCTTCTTGGGGCGGATAGCTGAAGTGGCTGCGAAAGCGAAGTTCCCACTTTGTTCCCTTCTATTTAAAATCCGCCTTTGCGATTTTGCATGAGACACGGTTTCTCCGTTGCCTCTGTGAGCTCCTGTTAAGAAGGTCTTTCTCGATCTCTGCGAGCTTTTGTGAAAGCTTAAAATCCGCCTTTGCGTCTTGGCGTCTTTGCGTGAGATCATTCCGGCAGCGTCTTTGCGTGAGATCATTCCTCGACGAAGGATTGCAGTCTCGCCAACGCATGCTCCCATTGATCGGAAACGCGGTCGAGGTAAGACCGGAGCTCTTTGAGCGGCTGTGGTCTGAACTCGAACAGGCTCTCCCGGCCGACGCGTACGCTGTGCACGACACCGGCGCCTTCCAGTACTTGAAGATGTTTGGTGATCGCCTGGCGCGTTAGCTTCGAACCTTTGGCGAGTCGAGAGATCGACTGCGGCGGCCCGTTGGACAGCTTTCCAACGAGCGATAGCCGCGTTTCATCGCCTAAAGCCGCAAAGACCGACGCCCGACCCTTGAGGCCGGCATGGCGTTTAGGCCGGATGCTCGACATGGCGCTCAATATTCTTCATCTGCTCGGTCCAACCGTCCTCATTCATTCGGAATGCTTCGAACCGGCGGTCTTTGGGAATTGCGTCAAATCCAGATTCCGTGAGGAAAAGAACGGTACCGCTGTCTTTCGGTTCAAGCCTGAACTCGACCAAAGTCGTGGGCTCATTCGAGTAGTCGGTATTGGGATCGATAGCATACGGATGCCAGGTGAACGAAAAGAGCCGTTCGGGTTCCATCTTCTGCACTGTTGCTTCCCACCTTAGGTGCTCGTAGCCGGGATAGGTGATTTGGCCTCGCGAGACCTGTCCCGGCACAAACGGAGCGTCCAGCTTCACCCGAAACCATTCGCCAAACTCACGGTGGTCGGTCAACGCACGCCAGACCCGGGATACGGGTGCCTTCAGTTCGATACGCTTCTCTATGCTATTGCTCATATGCAACCTCCTGATTGCGGTTCACTATGGAGAAGTTTCGTAAACGCGCAACCCTTTTATTGCGCTTAATTGGAGACGACGCAGCAAATCGTGGGGCGCACGCTGCCCAACTCTTGCCACCAGGAATGTGAGCTATGAATATCCTGTTTTTCGAACCCTCAGGCCCGATCGAGGAAGTTTGGTATTACTCCAATTGGCGGAGACGAAATAGCCAAATAGACATCAGATAAGCACTCTTCCTGCCAATAGAATAGCAGGTGGCGACTGGCTAGGTTACCGGAGTAATGAGCGAAGAAACAAACGATGGATTGGTCTCGCGCCGGAAATTTCTCGGAGTAGGGTCGGCGGCCGTTGGTGCTACGATGATCGCGGCTGCAACCGCGGCTGCGCAAATTCCACAAGACACGAAGAAGGCCGAGCTCGATCGGAGCGGGAGCAGTCCGCTGGGCCCGGATGACCAGGCGTTACATAGCGAGAATTTTGATTCAGTGACGCCGCCTCCAACTGATCACGGAAGCGTCGAACCCTTCAAATATCCTTTTTCTTTTTCGCACAAGCGAACGGAGGAGGGCGGATGGGCCCGCCAGGTGACAATCGCGGACTTGCCGATCTCGAAGACGATCGCAGGCGTGGATATGCGTTTGACCGCGGGCGGTGTACGCGAGTTGCATTGGCATACGGCAGGCGAATGGGCGCTTATGCTATACGGTAACGCGCGAATAACGTGCCTGGATCAATACGGCAAACCATTTATTGACGACATCAAGCAAGGAGATTTGTGGTTTTTTCCGACCGGCTATCCCCATTCGATTCAGGGTTTGGGGCCGGACGGTTGCGAGTTCTTACTCGTGTTCGATGACGGCGCATTTTCCGAGTACGACACCGTATTGTTAGCAGACTGGCTGGCGAGGACGCCACTGAGTGTGCTCAGCAAAAATCTCGGGGTCTCGAAGCAGGCATTATCGAGAATTCCGGACCACGAGCTCTACATTTTTCAAGCAGAGGTGCCAAAGACATCGCTGGCCGAGGACCGGCGCGTAGCGGCAGGGGACGTCGGCTTATCATCCCAGAACTTCTCTTTTCGGATGATGGAGATGCAACCGACCCATAAGACAAAGGCGGGAGAAGTACGCATCGTCGACTCGAACGTTTTCCAAGCATCGAATTCTATCGCGGCGGCGCATGTCATCGTTCATCCGGGAGGAATGCGCGAACTGCACTGGCATCAAAACGCCGATGAATGGCAATACTACGTGGCTGGCAAAGGGCGGATGACGGTGTTCGCGGCTCAGGGCAACGCCCGTACCATGGATTTCCAAAAAGGGGATGTTGGCTACGTCCAGCAGACGCTTCCGCATTACATCGAGAATACGGGGACCGAGGATCTAATATTTCTTGAGATGTTCAAGAGCAGTCAATACCAGGATGTATCACTGAACCAATGGCTGACGCATCTGCCGCCCGCGCTTGTTCAGGCGCACTTGAATATTGATGGGGCAACGATCAATGCCATCCAACCCACGGAAGAAGTGGTAGTTCCCGCCTGAAGGCCTGCAGCAGCGCCGCGATCTGGTTCCCAACTATGATCATTCGGGAAGTGTGGCGATTGCTTCAATGCTGATCGCTAGCTCCTCCATGGGAAGTTTCGTGATGGGAGTCGAGCGCGCCGGCGGATCTTGCGGAAAATACTCGGCATAAAGTTCGTTTAATGTGCCGAAGTTAGCGGGGTCACAAAGAAATATGGTAGTTTTCACCACGTGTCTGAGACTGCTTCCTGCGGCTCGAAGCGCAGCCGAGAGATTTTCGAACGCCTGCCTGGCTTGGGTTTCAAAACTGCCACCGATCACTTCACCTGTGCCGGGATCGCTACTTGCCTGACCCGAGACAAACAGGAGTTGATCGACGCGAACTACCTGAGAGTACGGACCTTTGGTCCGCGGGATGTTAGGATTTACGACGGGATGATGCATAATCGTTAATCGGGTTTGGCAACGGGCTGGCGTATGGTTGCTATGAATCTCTTGTAGGAGAGATTTCCGATGTCGAGCACTATACGGCGCCGCTGTTTTTCGACCCAGCAAGCAATCGACAGCTTATTACCGCTACCTCTCTAGCTTTTTCGTCAAAGTAATGTCTGCCTTAAGCACGCGCGAAACCGGACAGCCGGCCTTCGCCTGGTCGGCAATTTCTTCAAATTTCGCCGGATCAATCCCCGGCACACGCCCGCGCAAATCGAGATGAATTGTTGTGATGGTCCAGTTGCCTTCAACCTGCTCCAGCGTGAGCGTAGCTTGAGTTGAGAGTTCCTCGGCCGTGAATCCGGCGTTGCCCAGAAATGCCGATACAGCCATGGTGAAACAACCGGCATGAGCCGCTGCTATCAGCTCTTCCGGGTTCGTACCGATGCCGTTTTCAAATCGCGTCGCGAACGAATATTGCGTTTTATTTAAGACGCCGCTCTGGGTGGAAAGCGTGCCTTGGCCCTTCTTGAGATCTCCATGCCAAACTGCGGATGCGGTGCGTTTCATAATTTTTGGTGGGGGTGGAACCAACTTAGAAGCTTTGTCGACCAACGCCCGACGTTCGGCCGATCCCTAATTCCCAAAACCCTTGGTTGCAGATTATGGTTCGAACTTCGAGCAATAGTACACGCAGACATCATCAAAGGAAGGTCTTTCGCGCGCCTACGCTTTCGGTCAGTTGGCAAAGGAAGCAAAGATTCAGGCGGTACAGGTACCTCTTTGGCGGGTCTCGTTTTATAGAGATGCTTTTGGCAAGTGCCTGAATACATCACAGGCTTGGTGGCACCTCGCGTTCCCCGGAAAGAAAAACTTCAGTCTTTGCTTCCTTTGCTACCTTCTGTTTAAAGATCTCTTTGTATTTGTCCTACCAGGTTCAGGCGTCGTGTCGCTACCCGCCGCACGACTTGCCGTCAAATGGGGATTGGACCTGTCATAAACGTAGAGGGGCGGTGGTCCGGTGACCGTCCGACAGAGCATGTCGCCAAGGCGCGTGAGGAGCGATCTTGATCAGCAAAGGCATGGCGACCCAGGAGAGAACAAAATTCGGCGGCAATGAGCAGGACACCTGTTGATTGACAACGGTTGGCTCACCCGGATTATTTCAAGTATGCGCCTGGCTCCAAACGATGAGCCAGGCAATCAGAAAGACCAACGGTAGAAAAATCGGGGAGGCAATTCCCAACCAGCGAGTGAGCCGACTTCCTTGGATCTCAGGAAAACCTCCGACCGAAGCAACATGCGTCGCGTAAGCTAGCCGGAGACGATAAAGTGCCAAAACTCCTGCAATGACGCTGCAGTAGATCAGGATATCGGAAATGCATGCCACCCCTGGAATGATATTGAAGAGCAGGTCTTGTTGTTTGGCCAATAAAGGATTGCGAGCCTGCGGTGTGGCATTGGCAATGATCGCATACCCGGTGAAAAAGAAGGATTGGGCCGCCATCAGCCAAGACAATCGTTGCACGATCAGATTATCTTCGTGTTGGATCTGATCCCGGATGGTTCGATACCAATCGGCCGGACCAAACGGATTAACTGGAGGCTCGCTCATGGGCTTTTCACGTACCTTCTTCCTGTCTTGACGCTTTGCCGTCAATAGAAACCGATGACTGCGGAAAATCTCACGCAAAGACGCGAAGAGGGATCTGAATAGAAGGTGACGGAGGAAATAGAGGGCTTCGAGTGAGACCTCTGCGACTCGGCTAAGCTCCTCGAAATCGTGTGCGTTCGAATGAGCTCTTGCCGTTGTCTCTAGGCCAAACATTTCTAGATTCTGCTTCCCATTCTTTGCGCCCGCCCGCATCGCTACGCGAAGCGTTGCGGGCAGGCCTTTGCGTCTTTGCGTGATGCGTCAACAACCGGACAGATGGAGTGGGGAAGAGCGGCGCACTTTTAGTAATCGACCGCATTCCCGCGGATCAATGAACTGGATTTTCCTTCAGTGCTCGACGCTCGATTGAGCTTTGCTGCTTCTTCTTGGACGCCCGGGTAAAAATCTTCATGATCACAGAGAAAAATATCGGAGTAAAAAAGATCCCAAAAAAGGTCACCCCGATCATTCCAGCGAAGACGGCAGTACCCAATGCCTGATCCATTTCGGCCCCGGCCCCTTTAGCGATCACTAACGGCAACACACCGAGAATAAAAGCAAACGAGGTCATGAGGATTGGCCGTAGACGCAACCGGGCAGCTTCCGCCGCAGCCTCGATTCGCCCTTTCCCGGACAGCATCTCCTGCCTGGCAAACTCCACGATCAAGATCGCATTCTTACAGGCGAGCCCGACGAGAACAATGAATCCGATTTGGGTGAAAATATTGTTATCTTGTCCTCGAAAATAAACCCCGGCCATAGCAGACAATAAGCACATGGGAACGATCAGGATGACCGCCAGTGGCAAGGACCAGTTCTCGTATTGAGCGGCCAGCGCCAGAAACACAAACAAGACGCAAAGCGGGAAGATGAGAATTGCGGTGTTACCCGCGGTCACCTCTTGATAGGTCAATTGGGTCCACTCAAACGAGAACTGGCTCGGGAGATTCTCTCGACAGATTCGTTCCATCTTTTCAATCGCCTGGCCTGAACTGACCCCCGGCAATGTCGTCCCTTGAATGAGGGCCGCGGGATAGACGTTATAATGGCTGACGGTATCCGGACCATTGATCCGTTGAACATTCATTAAACTACCCAATGGCACCATTCCGCCGGTGCTATTGCGGGCGTACATCCTTAGGATCTGATTAGGATCCGACCGGAAAGCAGCGTCACCTTGCAAGTTTACCTGATAGGTTCGCCCCAGGAAGTTGAAGTCGCCCACGTAGTTGCTTCCAAGATAGCTCTGGAGGGTAGTAAACACCGAACTGATCGGCACATTCAAGCTCTGCACCTTTTCCCGGTCGATATTCAGAAAGAGCTGAGGCACCTGGGAACGGTTGGTCGTAAAGACTCCGCTTAAGCCCGGCTCCGTGTTCGCAGCCGCAATGACTGCGTCGGTCGCCTGCTGCAACGCGTTCAACCCGGCGTTTCGGTGATCCTCAATCTCGAGCTGGAATCCACCCGCGTTCCCCATTCCTCGAACCGAAGGAGGCTGGATGGCAATCACAAACGCATCTTGAATCGAGGAAAATGCGCTCTGCAGTTTCGTTGCGATCGCCGTAGCGGATTGCTCCGGATGACCGATTCGTTCACTAAATGGTTTCAGAGGGAAAAAGAATGTCAAGGCATTGGACTTGGTAGTCGAATCCAGAATCGATAAGCCCTCGATCGCGAAGGTAAGCTCTACCCCTGGCATATTCTTGCCGATCTCCCCAATTTGTCGCCGCACGTCGTCGGTCCGTTGGAGCGAGGCTCCGTCCGGTAGCTGCGCAAAAACGATGAGGTATCCCTGATCCATTGTCGGGATAAAACCGCCCGGCACCTTCTGGAACAGCAACCCGGTCAGCGCCAGAAGTCCGACATAAACCACTAACACCAGTCCGCTGATTCGAAGCAGCCGGCGAACCACCGCTCCGTAACCAGCGATTCCCAGATCGAAGGCTCGATTAAATAAGCGGAAAAACCAACCCAACAAAGTGTCAATCAGCCGGCTAAGCAGATCCTTCTTCGCGTGGCCCGGTCTGATCAAGAGGGCTGCTAACGCCGGGCTCAGGGTGAGCGAGTTAAATGCCGAAATTAAGGTGGCAATCGCAATGGTCAGTGCGAACTGCCGATAAAATTGGCCGCTGATGCCGCTGACCAGTGCCGTCGGAACGAACACGGCTGTCAGCACGACCGCAATCGAAATCACAGCTCCGCCCACTTCATCCATTGCCTTCCTGGTGGCCTCTTTCGGGTCCAGGCCACGCTCGATCCATCGTTCCACGTTTTCGACTACCACGATCGCGTCATCCACCACGATGCCGATCGCCAATACTAGTCCGAACAATGAAAGTGAGTTAAGGGAAAACCCCATCAGAGCCAGCACCACAAAGGTTCCAATCAACGAAACGGGCACCGCAATGAGCGGGATCAAGGCAATTCTCCAGGACTGGAGAAATAGCATGACCACAATCACAACCAGGATAACAGCGGCCCGCAGCGTCTCATAGACCGCGTCAATGGACTGTTGAGTAAAGAGAGTGGGGTCATAGTTGATAGTGTATTCCATTCCCGGAGGAAAAGATTTCGCCATTTCCGCGATCTGCTTTTTTACCAGTGCTGCGGTTTTCAGTTCGTTGGATCCCGGTAACTGAAAGATCCCGATAGCGACGGCTGGCACTACTCCATCCTGATAGGTAGTACTGGTGTAGCTCTGTCCGCCCAGTTCCAGCCTCGCGACATCGCCCAGGTAAACCAACTGTCCATTATCGCCTCGTTTCAAAATGATCTTAGAAAACTGTTCCGGAGTTATCAGACGGCCCTTGGTGTTGAGAATAAACTGAAATTCCGTCTTGGGCCGGGCCGGCTCGGCTCCGAGGCTTCCGGGGGCAACTTGAACGTTTTGAGCCTGAACCGCGCTCACGACGTCATCCGCAGTTAGCCCGCGGGAAAACATCAGATCCGGATTTAACCATACGCGCATGCTGTATGGCTGCGCGCCCCAAACCAGGACATTTCCCACACCATCGATTCGTTTAAGGGAATCCTCTATCTGGGTGTATGCATAGTTACTGAGATAGAGAGGGGTATAGGTGTTATTTTTAGAAGTCAGTCCGATCGCCATCAGAATATCCGGTGACTCCTTTTGCGTGGTGACACCGATATTTCTGACCTGCAGCGGCAATTGCGGCTCGGCAATCGCTACCCGATTCTGAACCAATACCTGCGCTACGTTCGGGTCGGTACCCAACTTAAATGTTACCGTCAACTGCATAGTGCCATCCATGGCAGAGACGGAGGACATGTATAACATGTTTTCGACCCCATTGACTTGCTGCTCGATCGGCTCGGCCACTGTATCCGCCAGCGTCTTAGGATCTGCCCCGGGAACTGCGCTTGTACTACTACCGTTGGCGGCGCAATCTCAGGAAACTGCGCCACTGGTAAGATCGTATAAGCAATCGCCCCCAGCACTACGGTAACAATCGAGATTACGATTCCGAATATTGGGCGGTCGATGAAGAAATGAGACAGCTTCATTATTCTCCCCAGGATTAAGGTGTTGCCTTTTTCCGGTCCGCATCGCTGCCGGAGGCGCTCGATTGTGAGCTGGTCAGCGGCATCGAAATGTCGTTCGAGCTGAATTGCGCCATCGCTCCTGGCTGCGGTTTTACCGAGCTATCGGGCCGCACCTTGATAATGCCATTGATAATGACTACATCATCCGGTTGCAGTCCCGATTTTACCACCCGCAATCCCTCAGCCAGCTGACCTGTCGTTATATGACGTAACCGGGCGATATTCGTGGAATCTACAACATACACAAAGCTCTGATCCTGATCCGAGCCGATCGCCCGATCAGCTACCAGGAGCGCGTCGTATTTCGGGCTCGAGGCTACCCGCACCCGGACAAAGTTTCCCGGCGTCAGAAAACCATCCCTGTTTGGAAATGAGCCCCGAATGAGGAGCGTACCGGTCGATGAGTCGAAAGCGTTATCCGAAAAATCGATGGTTCCCTCATGAGGAAACCCGGTTTCATCCTGCAACTGCAGATAGACTGGGGTCTTGCCGTCCTGAGAGCCGGCAAGTTTCCCTTCCCCTACGAGTCGCTGATAGCTCAGCGCAGCCAGTTCATCTACGCTGAAGTAAGCATAAATCGGATCGATGCTGGCTATAGTAGTGAGTTGAGTGGAGTCGGCTTTTACCAGATTGCCGATATTCACGAGTTGGCGGCTGACCCGTCCGTCGATCGGCGATGTAACGTGAGTAAATTCAAGATTCAGCTGAGCCGAATTGCGTGCAGCTTGCGCCGAGACCACCTGCGCCGCGGCTTGGTTCTTGTTAGACAAAGCCGTATCGTAATCTTCCTTCGCGATGACTCCCGTCTCTCGCAAACGCTGTTGGCGTGCGAAGGTAGCATCCTGCAGTTGCTGATTGGCTTGCGCCTGCTGCAACTGGCCAACCGCCTGGTCGTAAGCATCCTGATACGGTCTGGGATCGATTTGAAAGAGCAAATCTCCCTTGTGGACAATATCGCCTTCCTTAAAGGGAATATCGACAATGTAACCGCTGACCCGAGGAGTTACATTCACCAGCTTGACCGCCGCAGTTCTCCCGGTGAACTCGTTCCAGTTCACGACCCTTTTCTGCTCCGGCTTACTGACCGTGACCTCCGGGGCTGGTAAGCCATGTGTTGCCGGCTGCTGGTTGTTGCAGCCTGCTAGCCAAAGAGTTAGCGCGACAACGAGGACAGGCGATACGTTTTTCATGTCACGTTTTTTTCAATGATGAGATGAAAGTTTCTTGAGAGCGCTACGCTCAATGCTGCCATTTGAGCGGGATAGGCAGCCAACCAGCTGGAGATATGGATATCCTGGTAGACGGGAGAATTGTTAGTCGCCGCTTTGGCCTATTCTCGAGAGCAGCCAGGCAGACCGATGTGCACACGCAAGTCAAGAGCCGCTAACGACAATCGGTAGATATTGAATACCAGTCTCGTCATCTTATTTACTGTTCTGCCGGCGTGGTACGGGGCATTGGGCTGGCAGAAGGTGCCGGCGTTGCACCCGACCGTTCCCGGGTGTCGCTGGCACGCATTGCCTCCTCCGAAACTAGACCGGAGGCTTCAGGGGTTTCGATAACCCCATACGGGTCTCTAAGCGGGCGCTTACTGAGAAATTGGGTGAAGGTCCATAGATCTCTGGTAATTCCTCCTAAATGGATCTGCGACATGCCCGAGGCTGAGTCCTCCTGAACTAACTGAACTATGGTTCCGGAGATGAGATAGTAGGACCGAAGCTCGTCGACCATTTGGAGCTCTGTCTCATCGGTATGATGTTTCGTGATCTGGCGCAGATCTTCCTTAGAAGGACAAGCGTAAGGGCCATCGATGACGACCCAGCGATATTCTTGGGCGGCGGGCTCATTATCATTGGCGGCTAACGCGGCGGATGTCAGGCCGAAAACGATAGCGCCGAAAACAACGTTTTTTGCGTTCATAAGTCAGACGAGAGACACGGGAATTGGATGATGGTCATACATCTCTTCTTAGCGCTAGTTTTAGGGACCGGTCGCTTTTTGTCCCATCTGCCGTGACCGCTGTCCGAAACTACTTCTGCTACACCTAAGGAGATGCGGTGAGCAATTGCACCCTGCGCCAGAAGTAAACCAATGCTTCTGTTAACCGATGCGCTCGGCTAACTCGAAGATCGGAAGTTTTGCGGAGAAGCTTTTCTTGCTCGTTCCATCCGCGGACGAGCTTGGAAAGGGACAGCCGGGCTGGTCACGCGAAAACATCCACGCCGAAAGTATCTCTGCCGTTTGTCGAAGTGCGGATGAGTCGATCGATACTTATTTCGTACTGACGCCGCCACCGCACAGATCGCACAATCTCGACGTCGACTATCACCGCCGCTATCATGAGAGCCGGCACTCCGATCGAGGGAACGATGAATAGCCAGAACGGCAACCCGAGAGCCACAATAATCCAAACAATACAGCTGGCTACCGGAAGTAAGCGTGGCCGGCGAGTCCAAAACCAATTGGCACGGGCAAGCTCATCATTATCGGTTGGATACGTATGAAGCTCCGATTTTTCGAGTAATTGAACAGGGGATAACTGTTCATATTTCCAATGCGGATCGTCTTGGAGGTCTCGCCAGACTTCGCCTAGACATTTAGCGAAACCAAGCTTCTTCCAGAAGGAGCGGCTACGAATGCATTGGTTGTTTTTAAAAGACTCATTCATTTTCACTTCAACGAGAGATGGGCGCTCAAATAATTGGCGATTAACGAATAACTCTTTCGAATCACCCGCGAGGTCAGCCTCCGAAATGTGAATTACTAGACAACAGAAGGAGAGACCCGGTCCGTTTTTTGGCCAAATTGCCGTATTTGCTGTCCGTCTGCGCCGCCCCCAGTCGCGGTCGAGAATAGAACGGAAAGACCGCGGCCAGTGCAGGATATGCCGCCCCTCGGAGGCGGGTGAACGATGCAACAGCTCAGACGACGAATACGGCAACTTAGACAAAAAGAAATAGGCCTGGCAGATAGTCGAGTTTCTTCTCACTGACATTTTGAGTGGGCGAGAATCACCGCGGCTGCTCCGGCGAAATCCAGAATTGGACTAGGTACTATAAAAAATTTCATGAAAAGAACGCGATTAGTCTTAGCCGTCATGATGCTGTTTGTTGGAAATATGCATGCTGGCACCGAAGAGCAGCAGATCGTGGATACAGTCAGCACGATATTCGCTGCCGCTCTCACCGACGATGTTGCGAAGTTCGATTCTGTTATTGCCTCAGACTTTTACATTTTTGATGGAGGTGCCCGATTCAACGGAGACAGCGTTATGGCCTTCATCAAGGCCCAACATGCTGCGGGCAAGCGCTACGAGTGGAACGTGACCGAACCCGACGTCCACATTAGCGGCAACACCGCTTGGATTGCCTATGTCAATAAAGGCAGCATCACCGACGCCTCGGGTACTGCGAAACAGAATTGGCTCGAATCAGGCTTCCTCGAAAAACGGGCAGGCGACTGGAAGATCGTCTTCATGCATAGCACCCGCGTTCCCATGATACCTCCAGAGAACCATGGCAAATGAGGCTCTGCTGCGCGACTCGGAACTCCAGTCGGTCCCGTCCCGGAAGGGACATTGCGATAGTAGCCCAGCAATTTATTGCTGGGTAAGTGATATCAAGGGGTGCCGTCCCGCTAGGGACGATCGAAACGTTGAGGTAATGGGTTGCAATTGTGACTTCACGAGCGCAGAGGGTGAATCGATCGTCCCTAGCGGGACGGACGCGTCTTTAATGCTATCCCAGCACTGAAGTGCTGGGCTACTTTCGCGTGTCCCTCCCGGGACAGATCACTTAACGTACGCGCACAGCACTCGACTTCTCATAGGCGTCAACAAGGCGGTGATGCCCACTATGAAAAACACCCGCCAAGCCGGGTTGCAGATGCTGTAAGCGAACGAGGATCCAATTTCGCAGCCTGAATCCAATGGGAGCCTCATTTCTGGCGCCACTTTCAGCGCACAACATTTGGAACACGCTTTCCCGGGGTTAAAACCCATAAGCGCTAAGTTAAGAGGTCGCGATCAGGATCGTTGTTAGCGGTTAGAGAAAGTCAAGTCCCATAGGGACCTCACGAAAGTAGCCCAGTACGAAGTGCTGGGTTAGCGTTCTTAAAGAGCTATCCGTCCCGTCCGGGACGATCGACCAATACCGGCAATCGCTGAGCGGCGTGCGAGACCATCAAAAGCCGAACGTTTCGATCGTCCCTTGACGGGACGGACGTGTCTTTTTGGATCATTTCCCAGCACTTCGTACTGGGCTACTTTCACTGTGTCCCTCCGGGACAGATCTCTTGACATACGCGCACAGCACTTGACTTCTCATAAGCGTCACCAACGCGGTGATGCCCACTATGAAAAACACCCGCCAAGCCAGGATGCAGATGCTGTAAGGCATTAGGACCCAATTTCGCAGCCTGAATCCAATGGGAGTATCTATTCGGGCGCCTTCATGCATCGCCGTCAATAGTATCGACATCAATATACAGCTTAGCTCATTCTCCTGGGGGCAAGTATTTCTTATGAAAAAGACCTCATCGGATGCAATTCATGTTTGGCTCGTGCTGAATAAGGCATTCCAAGCCATTACCAGACATGCCGCCGCCGGAATTCAGCACGCCGGTTTGGGTGATTCAGACTTCCGAGTTCTGGAGGTGCTCCTCCACAAGGGTCCTCTACCCGTAAATACGATCGGGCCGAAGGTGAATCTCACCCCAGGCTCGATCAGCATCGCGGTTGACCGTCTCTATGCCAAGGGGCTGGTAAGCCGGATTGAAAGCGCCGAGGATCGTCGCATCCGGATCGTCGGACTCACCCCGAGCGGCAAGAAACTTATCGTTCCGGTTTTTCGAAAGCACGCGGCAGACATGAAGAAAATCTTCTCTCAGCTTTCCTCGGACGAGCTGCGACAACTCGAAAACATTTTGAAAAAAGTTGGCAGGCGCGCAGAAGCGCTCGGTGTCAGTGAGGGCGACGGACCGAATAACTCAAGATAACAGAAAAGATCAGCAACGCGGAGGAGCAAAGTCTCCTGGACGTCTGCGCCTCAGTGTTGAATGGAGGTTTTGATTCTCTTGCTCCTGCAAATCAGCTCATTAGAGTGAAATGGTGACTACGGTTTTCCGAATTAGTTAAGCGCGGACGCTCTCTCCTTGCCGCGCTCCTTCATCGTTTATGCCTCAGCTGGGGGAGTCCACCCGCCGATCTGCTGCATGAGGGACAAGAGATTACCCACACCCCAATGGTCAGTGATCTTCCCGTTATGCACGCGCATGACATCGACTGACTCGAAGTGGATCTTGCGATGGGTAGCAGCGATGCCAAGGAAAGGCCCTTCATGCTTCCCGTGATACGTCTTATAAAGTCGTCACGCATTCACCATCGGCAAGCTGCCAGTGGATTTCCGCATGGAAGTCAGGGAACGCAGCACGAATATAGCTGTAAAGCTTTCGTACACCCTCCTTGTCAGGAGTCGTGTTCGGCTGCGGTGTGTGGTCAACGAAATCATCGGCGAAAAGTTCTTCAAACACGCCGAAGTCCCCTCCGCCTTGCACTTCTTCGGTATTTCGGCGGACAACCGCTTTGGCTGCATCTGACGCTGTGATGGTGCTCATTTGGCTAATCTCCCCCGAGACTGATGGATTGATCTATCTATATCGTTATCAAGCGTATTGATGTCAATACAATATCTGAACCTGGCCGCCAGCCGACTTAGTCAACGAGGCAACGTCAAAGCTTCTGTGCCAGAGGTCGCCGTAGGGCAAACACCTGTTCCAAAATGTCAACAGCCTTTTCCAGTCCGTTGATATTTGCTATCACTTGCCGCATGCGATTCGCATTCTCGCGATACTCCGGATTCCGCAGCACCCTGTCGATCAGTAAAGTTAGTCGAGGAACTGTCAGTTCTTTCAATGGCACGAATGCGCCGGTTTTCGTATAGGCGATCCTCGCAGCTACACCTGGCTGATCATTGGTAACCGGAATCGCAACTAACGGAACTCCCTGGGTTAGTGCCTCGAGTGTCGTATTTAGGCCGGCATGGGTGATACATAGGGCAGAACGGTTCAGCAAGTCGATTTGGGGGGCGTGATTTACCACGATTGCGCTGGCCGGCAATGACTTGATCTGCCGAGGATCAAGGACCGGTCCGATAGAAAGGACTAACTGCATGCCCGCACGTTCGCCGACGGCTTGCGCAATCGTGTTGAACACATCCTCCAGACCATTCTGGGCGGTTCCCATCGAGGCGTAGATGAGCGGCTCCCCGGTTAGGCGATCCCAGGGAAAGTCCGGGTTGTTCCTACCAGAACCGTCGTGGAACGGCCCTGTGTGGTGGAACTGGGGCGGCCAATGCGAACTCGGAAAGTCGAACTCCTTTGGAGTTTGGGTTAGCCAGGCGAGCCTCGAAATACCAGCGAGCGGATCGTTGCAATCAAAATCCAGGCCCACTTCTTCGGCATAGGTGCGCCCAATCGATCTATTCCGCTCGAGCAATTGTAAGAAGCTGCGAACAGCTTCTTTGTTTCGAGCAAACGCTTCCGGTGTTGTCTCATGTGGCCAATCAAAGGCAAAGAGCGGAGTGTGCCCGGAAAAATCGTAGTGGAGAGAGTTCGAGACGTGAACGTACGGCATGTCCAGGTGCATTGGAACAAGCCCGAGTTCTATCTGGACCGCGTCGAGTACCAACGCCTCCACGCCGGTTTCGCGCAACGCTTGTGGGAGACGGTCGAACTCCGTCTGCAGTATCTCAGCGATCGTGCGATGAGTGAACTCTAGTGCGTCTTGCCCTTGCAACCTGCTCAACTGATCCATCTTCTTACGAAACGAACCAGTTGGATATTCTTTCTCGCAGTAGGCGACGAATGGCAGTTCCGCAGCGCGAACGAGAGGTGCGGCGTCAGGAGTGCCAATCGAAACGACATCGTGCCCGCGGCTCTTTAATCGGCGCGCTAGCGAGCTCATCGGATAGGCGTGTCCCGGCACTGCGGGCATTAAGAATGCAACCCTCATAGTAATTCCCCGATCAACATCCTGCGGACTTGCGATAGGCATCCGGACCGCATCCGGAAACGGCGTGAAATCGGACACTGAAGTGGCTCGGCTTCCGGTAACCGACGCGCTCGGCTATTTCGAAGATCGGTAATCGTGTTTTGCGGAGAAGCTGCTTCGCCCGTTCCATCCGGGTACGAGTCACGAACTGAAAAGGGGTAACCCCGGTTGCCGTCTTGAATAAGCGCGCGAAGTGAAATTCGCTTAAGCCGGCAGCTCGAGAAATCGAACGCAGCTCAAGAGATTCTCCGATATGATCATGGATGTAATCGATCGCCGCACGCAGTTGATCGTCGGTAAGCCGCGGTCGGCCGGAAAGCGGGTATCTGACTTCGGCATAGTTGCGGAGAATTTGCGCACACGCCGCATTCAGCAGGGTCTCGATAAAGAGGTTCGCTGCCGGATCCTTGATTCGCGGCGCAGACGTAAGAGCGGCGGTGATTTCGTGCAGGAAAGGGTCGGGTGTCGCAAATGTTGGTATAAAGTCGAGCGGACGACCGATCCCATTCGTTAACGCTAGCTCTGCCAGATAGCTAGGCTCGAAAACGAGGTAACTGAAAGACAAGACCCGGTGCGGGTCGTCCGTCACGGGACGAAGCATGATCGGCACATCAGCGGGAAGGAAAGCAATGTCGCCTTTTGCCGTGGTCTCCCGTCTGGTGCGCCCGTTCAAATTTCGATCGAATTTCATCGGCCGATCGAAATGATGGAGGCAGACGACATGCTGCTTTGGACGATGCTGCGCGATAGCGTACGCGTTTTGCCACAGATTGAGTTTCACCTGCAGATTGAATAGTTTCACCTGACCGCTCCTGAGCCGGACGCAGCTCAACAACGAAGGAGGGGGGGCGAACTCGAACTCGGGCGGGGTGCATTTAGAACCGTAGTCGATGCCGCCGATCGGATTCGGATCGATGTTTTGTGGAATCATCTCTTCGTTTACGACTGACTTTGGTAAGTCAATTAGAGGTCAGGATCTTGGCGATCGGTCGTTTTTTGTCCGAGTGGCCGTAATCATTGTCTCAACGGCGCTGGCTCGACGCGTCCCCAGAATTGCAGTAGCCTGATCAATCGCCGCAGGAGATTGGCGCGCCTTGGATTCCTGAGGCGGAGCATCAGGCTACGCGGCCTCACTCCTCTCCATCGTAGTACTCCAGATCTTGGGAGCGTATATAATTCGTCTCGGGCGAGCGCACTAGCCATTTCCGACTATCTGGGTAATAGGCGGATTCGCCGATTGGATTATCCGCGACGATAAGAAAGAGAAGGTCTTCGGTACTATTATTGATAATTTGATGTGGCTCGCCTGGTTCGAAAAGAAATGCATCGCCGGCTTCGATCTGGGTTGTTCCATCTTGGTGTCGCGCTAGACCCCTTCCGGCAATCACATGATAGAACTCCCATTGGGCGCTATGAGAATGATAAGGGCAATTGGCTTTGCCTGGAGGAATGCGGCAGATCTCGACATCAAAGGGATGGCGCTTTTTGATGTCAGTCGAAGAGGGGTCACGCCCGAGCGCCTCTGAAACGTGTGTGCCTGCACCGCAGAATTTTCCTTTCGGCGAAGCCCAGGAGCGCTCTGCTATATCCTTCGTATTAATCTTGCGCATGATCTCTATTCTTCTTTCCGCTGGCCTTTGGATAAATAAGAAAACAATCCCAGGTGTCCGGCACAACGGGAATTCAAGGTGCGACGTACCGGTCCGGATACGCCCTACCGCGCCCAGGCCCCAAAAAAATTCGCGAGAGGTGTCCTGATGCCGCTGGCTCGTTCGTCGTATCTATTGAAACGAACAAACCAAGCAAACCAAATAAAGGAGAACTCGGGAATGAATATTGATTATGGTTTCTTTCATCTTTTGACGGCACTTAGATCAATGCGAAATAGCAATAGCTTTGATCAGATTCAGGAATCGCCTTCTGCGGTTGAGCCGAAGCTGCCGGACATTGACCATTCGCTGCTCAGGCGGACGTTTCTCCATCAGGATCGCGCGCCGCGCCGGATTTTAACTGTCAGGGATGACCTATCTGCGAACGCCGCTTGCTATCCTGTCCACGGCGTCACTGTTATACCTGGTGGCTAGACGTATGCGCTCCTTCAACTGAGCAAACGGTCGATCGAACGGTGAATCCTTACTAAAAACCCATATGAATGCGGAGCCAACAACTTCCGAATACATGCTACTGTTTCGAGGTATGCACTGGGACAAGAGCTTGTCTCCAGAAGAAATTCAAAATGTCATGAGCCGATGGATCACGTGGTTCGATCGATTGACGCAAGAAGGTAAGGCCCGAGCCGGTCAACCACTGACGGCAGCGGGTAAGGTTGTTTCCGGAAAAGGGCGGACTGTGGTCGACGGTCCTTTCGCGGAATCGAAGGAGACCGTTGCCGGCTATATTCTGTTACAAGTGAATAGCTTCGATGAAGCAGTGGAAATAGCCAAAGAGTGCCCCGGACTTGATTACGATGTCAGCGTCGAGGTTCGACTGATAGACCAGCAGATTGGCCGCGGCATAGTATAGCCGGGTGAAGAGATCTCACGATAAGGACCAGTCGTGGGGAAACGGGAGATCAGGGGTCACTCCTCCGTTTGTAAAAAATTGTACGCTAAGGGGCAAAGTCGGGAAGCGGTTGGCTCCGAAGTGGACGCAGCTTTCGATATCGCCGGGGTCTGCGCTCACCTGCGCAGCGATCCAACGCAGCATCGTCGCCGGAATTCGTTCCTCCGGCGTCCACGCCCATCCCGGATGGCGTAAAAAGCACAGTTGTACCGCTATTCCAAGCCGGTTGCTATTGGTCCTGTGAGCGCCGATGAATTCCAAATCGCTCGGCCTGAAGCGGTAGCGCTCTTCGAGCTCACGAAGGCCGGTCGGTAACGCTAGCAACTGCACTCTCTGAGCCCTGGAGAGAAGCTCGCGCCGCTTACTCGTGTTTGCCTCCAAGAGGCCATCTTATTCTAGTAACAGACCCTTAGCGTACAATTTTTACAAACGGAGGAGTGACCCCTGGTTCGGTATTCAGAATCCTTTGAACACGACGTAGAGGAGCTTGTAAGTCGAGCTCGGGAATTAGGACTGGAAGGTTTGGTCGCAAAGCGCCGAGGCTCCCAGTATCAGGCGGAAAGGCGTAGCGGCGTATGGCTCAAGCTCAAGCTTCAACAAGAGCACGATTTCGTTATCGGTGGATACACCGAACCGGAAGGATCTCGGAAGTATTTTGGTGCGTTGCTTGTGGGGGGTAGCCCAACAAAGGTAATGCTTGGCAACTCGTCATGACCGCCAGCCTCCAGCAAGAGCACGTGCAAACTGAGATTTTCCGCCAGCCGCCGGGCTACCACTGAACCGGACGAACCCGACCCACAGACAATGAAATCGTAATTCGGTTTCAGTTCAGACGCGAGTTTCTGTTGATTAGTCCGGACGCGTTCCGCAAGATTGCTGTCAGCACCATCCGGTTGCGGATTCTGATTTGTAGTGCTCATAAATTGTGTTGTTGCTTAGTGCCTAAACAACGACTGGTTTTTGAATACGCATAGCTAAAGGCCAGGATCGCAGATATCAGCCAGTTTCTGTTCCAGCTGCCGGAAGTTCTTTCCGAATTGCGCATCGCGAGTCCAGTGTTTAGCCGGCAGGCTTATTAAGAAGCGCGTCTGCGACGAAAGTTTCGGAACAATCCCTTCTCGGACAGCAATTACGGCGCTTGAGACAAAAACGGCGGGAGCCCTGAAATTTGGCGTCTACTACTTCCTGTCTGTAACTCCTTCGGATACCGAAGAAAAAGATATGTCATCGAAAAATTTATTTGATCTAAGTGGACGTGTTGCTGTGGTAACCGGCGGGAATGGCGGGATCGGTCGCGGGATTGCCTTGGGCTTGGCTCAAGCGGGCTCCGCAGTTGCGGTTCTGGCCCGCAACGAAGAAAAAAACCAGCGCGTGGTAGGCGAACTTGAGGCCCTGGGTGTCCCTGCGGTCGCTGTGAAAACCGATCTGGCCGACCGCTCGCAATTACCGGCTGTCCTCCAAGAAGTCGAGAACAAGCTGGGGCCAATCAATATTCTGGTCAACAATGCCGGTATAGCTGTTCTGGGCGGTGTCCTCGAGCTTAATCCCGCGGACTGGGACCGGGTGTTTGAAACCAATGTGAACGCTTGTTTCCTGCTTTCGAAACTCGTGGCCCGCTCAATGGTTCAACAGGGTCGAGGAAAAATTATCAACATCGCCAGCGAACTAGCCCTGTTCGGCTCAGAACACGTTCCATCTTACAGCGCCTCCAAGGGTGCTTTGGTGCAACTCACAAAATCCACGGCAATCGAACTCGCAAAATTCAATATCCAGGTAAACGCCATCGCACCCGGGTTCATCGACACCGACATGGTAGCGCCCCTCAAGGAAATGCCAATGTACGACGACATCATCAAACGAACCCCGGCCGGCCGTTTTGGCGCGCCAGAAGAATGCGCAGGAACCGCCGTTTACCTAGCCTCGCACGCCTCCGATTTTGTAACCGGTACCACTCTTTACCTCGATGGCGGGTTCGCGATACGGCCATGACATTCGACTACGGTTCCGAAACACCGCCAAGGGAATTCGTAAACCCTCCGACTCTATTGAAGTCCATCGGGCTTCCTAGGGGTCAGGTGAAACTCTTGAATTTCCGGGCGAAGCTTTCTGATGTGTGGCAGTGCGCGGATGCGTTGCCGCTGCACCACCCAAAGCAACATGTCGTGTGCCTCCACCACTTCAAGGAGCCAATGAAATTCGATCGAAGTTTAGACGGACGGACCAGACGGGAAATTACGGCCGAAGGGGACATTGCTTTCCTCCCCGCTGATGCACCGACCATGCTTCGTCCGGTTTTGAGCGATCAGCACCGGTTTTTGTCTTACAGCTATCTAATTGTCGAACCTGCCTATCTAGTAGAGATGGCGTTATCCAACGGAATCAGCCGCCAACTCGACTTCATACCAACATTTGCGACAGCTGATCCTCTGCTGCATGAAATCACCGCGGCTCTTACCATTCTATCAGCGATCCCGGACCCGGCGGAGCACCTCTTTATCGAAGCCATGCTGAACGCGGTATGTGCGCAAATTCTCCGCAACTACGCCGAAGTTCGATATCCGCTCTCTGGTCCGCCACGGCTGACTAACGATCAACTACGTAGGGCACTCGAATATATCCATGCAAATTTAAGCGAATCTCTTGATCTGGGTTCGATTTCTCGAGCTGCCGGTTTGAGCGCGTTTCACTTTGCCCGCCTGTTCAAAGAGGCGACCGGAGAACCCCCTTTCCAGTTCGTAACTCGCACGCGAATGCAACGGGCAAAACAGCTTCTCCGCAAAACTCGCCTGCCTATATTCGAAATCGCTAAGCGCGTTGGTTACCGAAAGCCAAGCCACTTTAGCGCCCGATTCCGGGTTGTTTGCGGATGTGGTCCGGATATTTACCGCCGAAGAGCTCAATTCTAACATTTCTCGGTAGACCCGAACGGCTCACGATTTGCTTTTGCTTTTCGACTCGGGAGCTGGGCGCGGCTTGCCCACTCGCTCCTGGTTCCCATCGTTTCCCGAATTTGTAAACTCTTTCAAGACTTTTACGAATTGTTGTGCCGCTGCAGGTAATTCTACCTGTTTGTTCCAGATCACGAACACTTCAAACCTCCGCTTTGTTGTCTCCAAGAGTTGGAAATTAATTCCTTGCGGATGGGAGGTCACAGCGATCGCAGGCGCTAACCAAACACCTCGCCCTGCCGTCACCATGCTGACGATATCCTCCTTGGAGTTTGCGATCGCCTCAACGTGGGGTTCAAATCCAGCGATCTCCTGACAAAGCTCGTGAATCAAGTTTGCGTGTATAGGACTAACCTCGGGAGCAAAGGCTAGGAACCTGTCATTGCGAAAGTCCGTAAGCACTGGGGTGTGGTGGTTGGGAAAGCGGCGATGTGCTGAATAAATGATGCCGAAGGGTGATCGTAACAACAATTCGGTCGCCAGCAACTGACGAGTGTCTTCATCTACACCTTCGTCCAAATACCCTATTCCTAACATAATTAATCCATCCAACAACGCCTCGGCCTGCGCGTGGGAATTCATGTGACTGACGGTCACCTCGACCAAAGGATACCGTGCGCGAAACGCGGCCAACGCGCCCGGCAAAAACCTTTGCGTCAGTAAACCGATATTGCCGATCACCAGTCTGCCTCTTTCACCCTTCGCAACCTCCTGCGCCTGAGCTGCGGCCCTGCGAATGCTACTCAAGGCCTGACGTATACCGGACAGAAAAACTCGCCCCGCCTCTGTTAGCTCGATTTGCCGCGAGCTCCGTTTAAATAGTTTCATGCCCAGCTCACTCTCTAGATTAGCGATTTGCTGGCTGAGCGACGGGTGAGAAAGATGGAGGCGGTTGGCGGCGCGTCGAAAACTCAATTCCTCAGCAATAGCGACGAAATATTGAAGCTGTCGCAGCTCCATAGCGAGTTACTGGTAGGTCAGTCCTACCACTGCGGCAAGAACTAATTAATCGTTGATTTCGGTGATCGGACCCATTCTGTGCCAACGCTTCGATTGAGAGAATCAGACGAAGCCGGTCAAAACTGAGGTTTTCCAAGGGAATGCAGAAACTATATGAAAATTGATTCAAACATTGGCGCGAATCCTGAACCCGATGATCAAGGGCCGGATTTTGCCGAGCGGATAAAGGCAAATCAAACGAGGCTTAGATCTGCGCTCAAGCCATATTACGACTTTATCGTTTGCGGATCCGGCTCCTCCGGATCGGTAGTAGCGCGGCGGTTAGCTGAAAATCCAAATGTTAGTGTTTTACTGCTGGAGGCAGGCGGCGAGGACGGCATCCCCGATGTGATGGAGGCTGCCCATTGGCCGCTGAACCTCGGGAGTGATCGGGATTGGAGCTTCCAAAGCCAACCTGATCCGGGTGTCAACGGTCGCTCGATTCCTTTGTCCATGGGCAAGGTCCTTGGCGGCGGATCGAGCATCAATGTGATGGTTTGGGCGCGCGGGCATAAGAACGATTGGGATTTCTTTGCAGCAGAAGCGGGAGATCCAGCCTGGAGTTATGAATCGGTACTTAGCATTTATCGCCGTATCGAAGACTGGCATGGCGCTCCAGACCCGAAATATCGGGGAACGGGCGGCCCGGTTTTTGTAGAGCCAGCTCCTGATCCTAACCCGATTGCTCCAGCCTTTGTGGAAGGAGCACGATTGCTGGGTATCCCAACCTTTGAAAATCAGAATGGCCGTATGATGGAAGGTAATGGTGGTGCTTCCATCGCGGATATTCGCGCTCGCCTTGGAAAACGGCAGTCTGTGTTCCGCTCGTATGTCTATCCGTATCTGGATCGGCCTAACTTGACGGTTCTGACTTATGCGGCGGTGACGCGACTGACACTTGGGGGCAAACGAGTGACGGGTGTTGAGTTCTCCTACGGCGGAAAAACCCACCGCGTTAGTGCGGGACTCGAGGTAGTCCTTTCGCTTGGCGCAATCCATACTCCTAAGCTGTTGATGCAATCCGGTATCGGAGACCGAGCCGAGTTGCAGCGTCACGGAATCCCGATTGTGCAGCACCTACCCGGTGTTGGCCAGAACTTTCAAGACCACGTCGGTTTTGATTGCGTCTGGGAATATCCAAAGGCGCTACCGCCGCGGAACAACATGGGCGAGGCAACTTACTTTTGGAAGAGCGATTCTGGCCTGGATACTCCGGATTTGCAGACCTGCCAATGTGAGGTTCCAAAAGCGAGCCCGGAGAATATCGCTAGGTACGGTTTACCGGCGGCTGGATGGACATTGTTCGGAGGCGTTGTACGGCCCAAAAGCAGAGGTTCTCTTCGTCTGACCGGTCCCAATCCACTAGATCCCATTCGGATCGAAGCCAATTTCTTGTCTCACCCAGATGATCTGAAGGCCGCGATAGCCTGCGTAGAACTCTGCCGTGAAGTGGGCAACTCCATGCCACTTCGACCGTTTATCAAACGAGAGGTGATGCCGGGCAACCTGAAAGGTGCGGAACTGGAAGAGTTTATTCGCAATTCCGCTATGACCTACTGGCATCAAACCTGCACCGCGAAGATGGGCCAGGGTCCCATGTCAGTGGTTGACGGAAACCTTCGGGTCTATGGAGTCGAGAGACTTCGTATTGCCGATGGGTCCATTATGCCACGCATAACGACCGGCAACACCATGGCTCCCTGCATCATTATCGGCGAACGTGCTGGAGAAGTATTGAAAGCCGATCACAACATATGAACTAACCCGTTTGCAGTTAGATGAACTGTCCTCTGAACAAATCAGTAATTGATCACGCATTATGGAAGCAGTTGAAACCGTCTCTGCGCCGACCAACCGGTCGGTGAAGCGATCTATTTGGAAACGGGCACTAACTATTAGAGACTGGATGTTTTTAGTTGGCGCGCTCGTCAGCATTATTAGCGGAGTGGCTTATTGCAACTATTTGAGCCGGTTCGAAGAAACCGATGATGCGTATGTTACCGGACATGAACATCCAGTTAGTTTTCGGGTGGCCGGAATCATCTCCGCAGTACTGGTCGATGATAACCAGTTATTGAAACAGGGGCAGCCGATTGCAACGTTAGATCCGAAAGACTACGAAGTGGCACTCTCTCAGGCCCGGGCAGATTTGGAAAGGGCTAGGGCTCAGCTTAGCCAGAGTCAGGCACAACGGGTCCAAGCCGCCGCGGAGTGGAGACAAGCAGAAGCCCAGGCGGACGCGGCAAAGGCGCAGTCGGTAAATGCCAAGCGAACCTTTCAGAGAAATTCGCAGCTCTTCTACGAAGGCAAAGGGGTAATTTCCAAGCAGGACCTGGACAACACTCAATACCAGTCGGACGGAAACGAGGCGTTATACGATGCGGCTTTGGCTGAGGTTAACGTGGCCAAAGCCAAGCTGGAAGTGACAAACGCTTTGGAAAAGGCTGCCATGGCACAGCTCAACAGTGCGGCGGCTGCAGTGCAGAACGGAGAGCTACAACTGTCTTACACGACGGTCTACGCACCGGCCGATGGGCGGGTCGCCCAGAAGAAGTTTGAGACTGGTCAACACGTGCAGGCCGGTCAGGTCGGGCTCTCATTAGCTGAACCCAACGTATGGGTTCTCGCCAACTATAAAGAAAACCAGCTAGGCAGGATTCGTCCTGGCCAATCGGTGGAGATCCGTATCGATGCGATACCAAACCGAAAGTTTCAGGGGAAGGTCGACAGTTTTCAGTTCGGAACGGGCGCGGTCTATGCGCTACTGCCTCCCGATAACGCCACCGGTAATTTCACCAAGATCGTTCAGCGCGTCCCCGTAAAGATCGTCTTCGACGCAGCTAGTGTTCGCGGATACGAGCAGCTGATTGTTCCGGGCCTTTCAGTCGGGCCAAAGATACGAGTGAAGTGGCAATAGGAGAATAGCAGGTAGTCGGAAAGAGAACAATTCGCATTAGAAAATGACCTCGTAATATGGCCTACGCTGAAGAACGGATAGCAGACTTTCGGACCTGGGTCGGAGTGGTTGGTACCATGCTTGGCGCCTTTATGGCGATAGTCGACATTCATATAACCAATGCGTCGCTACGAGATATCACCGGAGGACTTGGTGTTACTTCAGACGAGGGTTCGTGGCTAGCGACGAGTTACTTAATTGGGGAAATCGTCACTATTCCGCTAACCGCCTGGCTGACCAGGGTCTTTAGCCTCCGCTGGTATTTGCTAGTCAATACCACGTTATTTCTGGTTTTCTCGTGCTGCTGTGGCCTTGCTCGAGGTCTTGGTGAGATGATTCTGTTTCGGGCCTGCCAGGGTTTTACCGGTGGTGTTCTGATTCCGATGGCGTTCACGGTTGCGCTCTCGACACTTCCTAAAAGCAAGCATCCGATCGGATTGGTCCTGTTTGGGATGGCCGCCACCCTCGCTCCTGCCATCGGACCGAGCGCTGGGGGATGGTTAACCAGTAACTATGGGTGGCCCTGGGTGTTCTACGTCAATCTGTTTCCGGGAGTGCTGACGCTCGGTTCAATCTTTTTCGCCATCGGGCCGGCTTCGCTCCAGCTGAATGAATTACGTGATGGCGATTGGCCTGGCATCGCTTGTATGGCAATTGGGCTCGGATCGCTCATCGCATTGTTGGAGGAAGGCCAGCGTGACGATTGGTTTGGCAGTCAGTTCATCCAATTTTGTACTGTCCTAGCTGCGATCTTCATTCCGGCCTTTGTCCTGATTGAATTAGTGCGGAAAAAACCTTTCGTTAATCTTCGTCTTGCCGCCACCCGTAACCTGGGCGTCGCATCGGCAGCTAACTTTGGACTTGGGTTCGCGCTCTACGGCTCCGTCTATGTATTGCCCCAATATCTGTTCACCGTTCAAGGATACGATGCCCTCCAGACTGGACAAGCGATGATCTGGGTCGGTCTTCCCCAGGTTTTGATTTTTCCTTTCGTACCCCGCCTGATGAAGTGGCTGGATCTCCGCGTACTTGTTTTCTTTGGGACCGCCGTCTTTGCCTTCAGTTGCTGGCTAAATACTTCCATGACCCACGATTATGCGGGTGAGCAATTGGCCGTCGCTAATGTCGTTCGAGCGCTCGGACAACCGTTTACTATTGTACCCCTGTCGGCTTTGGCTACCTCGTTCTTGGAACCTAAGCAAATCGGAGACGGGTCTGCCATCTTTAGTATTGCTCGCAATCTGGGAGGGAGCGTTGGGACCGCAATCCTTGAGACGATCATTATTCGTCGCGAGCAATTTTATGATTTTGAAATCGGGCAGCAGGTTAACCCATTGCGATCGGTCGTAGCGGCACGTCTTCAGACTCTGACGGATACTTTTGTGAGTAAAGGCTATGATTACAGCACGGCGAATCTGCAAGCCTGGCTGCAAATCAAAAATATGGTGAGGCGCGAAGCGTATGTCATGGCTTTCAACGACGCGTTTTTTGTACTCGGGATTTCCTTACTTGTTTGTGCAACCCTAGTCTGGTTCTGCAGGAGAAAGATCCGCTCCGCTACATAGCAGGCTACTCGACGTTGCCTTGCGACCCTAAAGTCCGCTTAGCGTCGCTAATTGTGAAGAGATGAATCCCATTTTGAATGAAGTTTGTGTATCGGTAACAGCCGCTGTTACGCTGAGCCTTGTACCGGGTCTCCACTGGCATAGGCGTTTGTTTCGATTCGGGTGCGAACGAGGTACAGCGTTATGGATTTTTGCCGTGTTGGGATTGATAGATGAAATTGCCGTCTCACGGCCCGGTTTTGTAAATGAGCGCATCGTGTTGGTCTGCGCAGCAGGTCTGTTATCGGGGCCGTGGGTAGGAACGGTGATAGGGCTATTTGTTGGCTGGTTGGCCGTTGCCATTCATAGTTTGCAGCTACCGGCGACGATGATCTATCTGTTGTGCGGAGGGTTGTCCGCGGGGTTGCTCAATCAGTGGCGCCCGAGGGTTGCAGCGCACCCGTTGACGGGATTCTGTCTGGCTTCTGGGATTTCATTTCTGCGCAGTTGGTTCGTGACCTTATTCGCTGCGGACGAATCTATCGTGCGCGGCGTAATCGAGGAGATGGGTACGGCGGGCGTGCTGGGTTCAGGCACAGCATTAATCTTGGCTGTTATTGGGCGCGTGCATGAGCATGAGAGGCAGTCTCAAGAGTTGGCCTTGGCGGAGACTCGCGCCCAGCAAACGCGCATGAATCCTCATTTTTTATTCAATGCCCTGAATACGGTGGCGGCTTTGGCCATGCTAGCGCCGAGTAAAGTGCCTCAGGCTACGGGTCGCTTACGGGAATTTCTTCGAGGTAGTTTCGACCAAGCGGAACGAACTCTGGTGCCCCTGCAAGAAGAGCTCGCGCTAGTGCGCGCCTATTTAGAAATCGAATCGCTGCGATATGGTAAGAAATTAACTGTCGAGCAGACAATTGATCCGGAGCTGTTGGAAGCGCTAGTACCGCCTTTTTCCTTCCAGCCTTTAGTGGAAAATGCGATCCAGCACGGGATTCGATCGTCCTCTGGATCTGGGCTGCTGCGACTTGCGATTCGCGCCATAGAACCGTGGCTAGAGATGAGCGTCAGCGATAACGGGCAGGGTGTGCATACGATGGAAGTCGAACGAGTTTTCTTTGCGGACCGGCAGCCGGTACATGCACTGGGCCTCTTACGCCGTCGACTGAGAGGATTGTTCGGCTGTTCGTTTCAGCTGGAGGCACATAGCGCGGTCGGAGAGGGGACGACGGTAGTCATGCGTATTCCGTTACAGACCGGAGACAAAGCTATAAGTAGGCAACGGAAACGATGGCTCGAAACTGTATTAAAATCATTAATAGGGGAGTCTAGCCATAAACTATTGGCTGGTACGCGATGATCAGAACCAAGGTCGGGATTTTTATATGAAAAAAACAGTCTTAATCACCGGGACGTCCAGCGGCTTGGGTAAGGCCTGCGCAAAAGTTTTTGTGAAGAACGGCTGGAATGTTCTTGCTACCATGCGGCGACCGGACCGGGAAGAAGAGCTCACTAAACTCCGTGACGTGCTGGTGACCCGGCTCGATGTCGAAGACCAACTGACTATCAGGGAGGCCATTGAGGCCGGCATCGATCGCTTCGGGCGAATAGACGTGCTGATCAACAACGCCGGTTTCGGACTTTACGGCCCGTTTGAGGCGACTGCGCGGGGTAAAGTTATGGAGCAGTTTTCAGTTAACGTCTTTGGTGTAATGGACGTTACACGGGCCATGCTGCCGCACTTCCGGAAGCATAGAGATGGCTTGATCATCAATATTAGCTCGGGCGCCGGCATCTTTGCCCTGCCGATGATATCGCCGTATTGCGCCTCGAAGTTTGCTCTCGAGGGATTTTCAGAGTCACTGTCCTACGAACTCGCTCCCTTCAATATTGTGGTGAAGATCGTCGAGCCCGGTGGTGTGAGCACCAGTTTCGGAAAAAGGAGTAGCGACGAGGCAGCTCAGAATGCGGCTTTGGCCGATTACGACGCTTTCGTGGCCGGCGCGAATGCGATCTTTGCGAAGCTGAGAGCACAGCGACTGGCGAGCGACCAAGATGTCGCCCGGGTTATATTTGAGGCCGCTACTGATGGGACGACTCGGCTGCGTTATGTGGCCACTAATGACATTTTGCCGATCGTGAAGGCCAGGCGCGAGACGTCGGAAGAAAAATACATCGAGTTCATGCGATCTCAGTTTCTACCAAAGTTAGACTCCTGAGAATGGGAACGTTACCCAGAACCACGCTCCCATGACCGCAATCAACCAAGAAATCCACGCGACTATCGAACACACATTTGGCCGGCGTCTCCAAAACCAATTAACCCGTGCCAGCTCGTCCTCGAGTACTGTCTGACAGTGAAACTCAGCTTTTTGAAGCGGTTCGACAGGGGCTAGCTCATCATACTTCCAACGTTGATCGTCGTGTAGATCCGTCCAAAATCTACCTCGGCGTTCTCGAAATTTAATTCTTGGCCCAGAGAAGGTATACAAGTAGTTAGTTCCGGTTTCACTCTTCTTCATCTGTCTTACTTTCGAAGATTTTCTTGAAACGAAATGACCAGTCTCGGCTGCAGGCTGTACCAATTTATTCGACTCAGCCCCGGTTATGGATTTTCTGCAATAGAGCGGCAATTTAGGTGGCAATGCCCGTTTTTTGACTCAACCGCCGTTATTATTAGCCGAAATGCCCATACTGATGGCCGCGTTTTCTTAACCGGCAGCTGCGCAAGAATAAGAAACTATTCCGCAAGAATTGGGTGCCGACACTCGGGCACTGGTCGCCTACAGTTCTAACGGAGAGGTATTGAAATGAAATTAGATGACCACAAGGAAAGGCCGGATACGCACGGCTTTCTTAACGGCTGTTGCGCGAGCGAATCGCGCGTGGACCGCAAAGCGACTTACAACCGATCAACAGGAGATAAATAAATGCACAAGCACAAGACACAACAGAGCGTACAAGCAATCTCTGCCAGCTATGGCGTAAAGAAGCTTGGTCCGAAGGATGGTCGAACCATTGAGGTGGGTGGTGTTCGCTTGACTTGGAAAGCTAGGGGAGTGGATACCGGCTATGCCAATAGCATCTATGAAATGGACCTGCCCCCTGGTAAGGGCATTCCAATCCATAGTCATCCATATGCGGAGGTGTTTTATGTAACTATCGGGTATACTGACTTTCTCCGGATCGATGAGCAAGGTCAGGAGGAGTGGGTACGCTGCGGCCCTGGGGAGACCCTAATTGCACCGGCAAACGCGTTGCACGCGTTTCACAATCGGACTGATGAGCCGACGCGCTTTCTCAGCTCCTCGGGTTACTACCATGAAGTCAGCCTGGAGAGATACGGTCAGGCAGTCGATATCAACTCCCCGTTGTCTCCGGAGAAGGAACCCACCGAGGCGGAGGCAGAGCAGTATCTGGAAGTACTTAAAGATGCGATGAGCGTGCAGATGTACTTTCCGCAATCAAAAGCCGAGAGCGGGCTCGCTATTCTCCAGGAACTGGCTAAGCGGAACACGTAGGGTTGCTCTGTTTAGCGGGATTTGTTCTCTACGCCGACCACAGCTCTCCTGGGAGGTTACCGGGTCACCAGTAAAACCAGTATAACTGATCTGTAGCGGTCAAATGGTAGGACACCCTTACCGCTCTGGCAGGAATTAGGTAATCGTTGAGGCCGAGTTTCGGATCCAATGTTCGGTCGGACGTAGAAGAAGGAGGAAATTCGAATGAACAGATCTAACCGGAATTTTTCAGTTTGGATGCAAATTTGGCAAAGCGGTGAGGTACCGGCAGTCTAAGCAGAGTTTCCGGCGATCCGAACAAGAACTCACAGGCATTGAAAAGATTGCGCTCTACTAGAGGCCATAAACTACTAGCAGCACGAACGATTCGCAAAAGCTGCTGACTCTAACCAAAAAATTTAGAATCTATGAAATTAGGATTTATATGCCCCAATACGCCCGGTCACATTAATCCGATGACGGCGTTGGCCCGGCATTTACAAATACGTAATCACGAGGTAGTGTTCCTGTATTCATCGGCAGCCGCCGGTTTACCATGTATACCTGACGATGCAAAGGACAAATTCAATGAGAATAGAGCGGAAATAAGTAAAAAGAGCGGAGAGAGCGGGACACAGCAGGGTATGCGCGCCTTGATGCGGCAGGCCGAGTCAACATTGAAGTCGTTGCCAAGGATTGTAGATACTAATCAAATCGACGCGCTGGTAATTGATTCCATTCAATTCTATGCGGAGTTGAGCGCGATCCAGTACGGTATACCATATGTACATGTCTGTAACGCCTTGCAGCTTGACTTTTCCGGGCGTACGCCTCTGTGCCTAACTAACTGGCCGCACGAGACTACACCCGAGGCGTTGGCTAGAAACCGAGATGGAGTCACGAGATTTGTTCAGGCGGTGCAAGACGCCAACAGTGAGCTGAGAGCACACGCTGTGGCCGCCGGGCTAAAGATCGATTGGGACGACCTCTCTTCCACCCTCTCAAGCAGAGCATTAATTAATCAACTTCCCAAAGCATTCGACTTTGATAGTTCACATTGGCCATCGCATTGGCACCACACTGGACCATTCCATGACGACAAGGGACGCGAGCCGGTAAATTTCCCTTGGGAAAGAATAACCGGGCAACCGCTCGTTTATGCCTCGATGGGGACGATACTCAATGGCCGGATAGACGTATTCCAGACCATCGTCGAGGCCGTGGCCAAAAATAAGGGGCTACAACTGGTGCTTTCCGTCGGGGATCAGATTGACCCGCTACAACTCGAACCGGCGCCGAAGAACGCCATTATCGTGAAGCAAGCGCCTCAACTAGAACTGCTGAAGCAGGCATCGCTCTGCATCACCCACGCAGGACTAAACACTGTCTTGGAGTCTTTAGCTCAGGGAGTTCCGCAGGTCGCCATTCCCGTCACTTTTGACCAACCCGGTGTTGCCGCCAGGATTGCACACTATCAGACCGGCGTGGTCACTTCGTTTGACAAATTGACTCCGGACCGTCTCTCGAGGTGCGTAAATGAGGCTCTACAAGACCCCACTTTCCGGAATAACTCGCGTAAACTGCAAGTGGAGATCGGTAAGGCTAATGGGCTGTCTGTCGCCGCTGACATAGTTGAACGAGCCGCTGGAACGTAATCCCAGGCCGTTTTCGGATCGTGCAACGAATCTCCGCGAGACAAAAAGACTCAGACAAGAAATCCAGTTTTACAACATGATTGAGGAAGAAAAGACCAGGAGCCAGATCGCTATTCTAAATCAGGAGTTTCTTACGAGTTGGGAACTCTGCACCAGACCGTTCCAGGGGGCCGAGCTATCGGACAGACCCGGAATCGCTACGCGATGGGCCAACATCGCCTTCCGTTTTTATAATGCCATCTGCCTGATAGCAGAAATATACGACGAAGAGGCACTCGCGCACACAGTACGAGAGGGAATTGACTTCATGCGCGCTAGGACGTGTCCCGGCTGGATGGTGGTTCCGCTGGAGAGTTTAACTGACAAGGCCCAAAGTGCCTTACCCGGTCCAGTTGAAACATTGCAGCTCGCTTCAATGCCGGCAACGGGCATGGCAGGCGAGATTCTGCCTTTGGAGGAGAAAGTCAATCGCAACCTGAGCTTCGAGCGTATTCGTGATGACGACACCGTCGGTGCATTCGCCGAGCTGAACTGCCTGGCCTACGGGTTCCCAGCGGAATCGTGTGTGATAGCTCTATTTTCCTCTTTCTGGTGGCAACCAGGCCGGACGCACAGCGCCAGGGTTATGCAGATGCCGTCATCCGGCGCGCTCTCAATTCGGCGCACGCGGCCACCGGCATCAGACGCACTTCGCTGCAGGCAGATGCCGGCCGTCCGGTTTATCGACGCTTGGGCTACCTCGATGTTTGCCGGTTTGCTTGCCTTTGGCCGGTATCCTGAAACTCGCGGCCGGCAACCTGCATAACGATCCACGAGGCGAGCTTTTGATACTTGAGATGCGTTTCTCTCCGGTATGGCCAGGTTGAGACAAGTTCTGCTTCTGGGCTCGATCTCATCGAGGGTCGATCTCGCGTTGTTAATGCTGCGGGTTTGGGTAGGTATGAGCCTATTTCTCAGACATGGTCTGGGAAAACTCTTTGGATCGGCAGATGCGATCAGTCAGTTTCCTGATCCACTGCACCTTGGGAGTCATTTCAGCTTCATCGTGGCGACGAGTTCCGATAGCTTTTGTTCGATCCTAGTTGTAGCAGGCTTGGTCGCACGTTGGGCAGCGTTGCTGATCTTCAGCAACATCTTTGTGGCCTGGGCGCTGGTGGTCCATTTTCAGTTCTTCGCTCACGGGGTCAGTCCGGGAGAGGCGATGTTTCTGTATCTGGGTGGGTTCATTACCATCGCTCTTGCTGGCCCTGGGCGATTTAGTGTGGATGCATGGTTGGCCAAGCGCTGAGATACCGGCCTTCTAACCAGAGTTTCCGGCAATCCGGACAAGAACCAACGGCATTGAAAAGATTGCGCTCTATTAGAGCGCCATGAACTACTAGCAGCACGAACGATTCGCAAAAGCTGCTGACTCTAGCCAAAAAATTTAGGATCTGTGAAAATAGGATTTATATGCCCTAACACGCCCGGTCACATTAATCCGATGACGGCGTTGGCCCGGCATCTACAAATACGTAATCACGAGGTACTGTTCCTCTATTCATCGGCTACCGCCGGTTTACCATGTATAGCTGACGATGCAAAGGACCAATTCAATGCTCCCGGGCGTCGGGCACGCCGCATCAAAGGAAATGACTAACCAGCAAGATCATATTGGCACTAGTTTTCGCGATGTCGATCGGCTTGCTAACATCGGATGTCAATTCCCACGCTATTTAGCGTACATTATCGCGCGAATAGGCGAATGACCGAACGGAGCGACGAGGTGAACGACGTCTCCGAAGTCTTCGCTTTTTGCGATCTAACTATCTGCAATTGAAAAGTGTCTAAGCCCTATTCACATGAAGACGATACGAACCGCTGTTGCGGCAATTGGGTATTTGGAGAGCGGGTCGGCGGATGGGTTCCCGGTGTTGCTCTTGCATGGGTTTCCGGATGATGCGCATACGTGGGACGGCGTCGTAGCAAAGCTCGATGGGGCACCGCTCCGTCTGTTGCGCCCGTTTCAGCGCGGGTTCGGGCCGAGCCGAGTGACGGTCCCTGACGCGCACACTGGTCAAGTGGGGGCGTTGGCACAAGACGTTCTTGATTTCGCCGATGCGCTGGGGATCGACCGGTTCGGGTTGATCGGCCAGGATTGGGGTAGCCGGGCTGCGCACGCGGCGGCCGTTCTTGCGCCGCAGCGGATAACCCGTTTGATCGCATTGGCGACGGGTTATGGGCCAGGTCCGGACGATCCGGAGCTGCGGTTGCGTCAGGCGCAAGCCTTTTGGTATCAATGGTGGTTTCATACCGAAATTGGCCGGCTGGCGCTGGAACAGGATCGCGCGACCCTGTGTGCTTATCTTTGGCGTGTGTGGTCACCGGAGTGGCGATTTAGTCCGGACGAGTTTGCGGCGATTGTGCCCAGCCTTGAGAACGAGCAATTCGTTGAGACCGTCATTCACTATTACCGGCATCGCCGGAATGCGGCGCCGGGGAATCAACGTTACGAGCAGCAGGAAAATAAGCTGCGTGGTACACCGCCGATTCCGGTTCCGACCGTGTTCGTCTGCGGAACAGCGGATGCGTGTAATTTGCCGGAAAGCTATCGCGGAAATGAGAAGCTTTTTCCAGCCGAGCTTGAACGGATCGACCTACCTGGGGTTGGACATTTTGTGCAAAGGGAACGTCCGGATGTGGTTGCGGGCTACGTGCGCTTGTTCTGTGAATAACAAATGGCCCGCTGGCGTTGTCATGTCGATAGAAAATCCGACCTGCGATATTAAAACGGTTCGCGCAGGGGTGTTGGAAGTGGCTTACCTCGAGTTCGGCGAAGCCAACGGCTGGGCCGTAATCCACTCGCACCGGTTTCCATTCGACGTACACGCGTACGAGCAAGTGGCGGCGCAACTCGCCGGCCATGGTGCAAGAGTCATTGTTCCCTTTCTGCGGGGGTTTGGGCCAACTCGCTTTTTTGTCCGAGGCGACGATGCGCAGCGGGCAACAGGCGGCATTGGGGTCCGATCTCCTCGCATTGCTGGATGCGCTCAAGATCGAAACAGCGATTCTGGGCGGCTACGACGAGTGGGCTCCCGCCACCCTCGCCAACAACGCTTCGCCCTTAGGGGGTCACTCCTCCGTTTGTAAAAAATTGTACGCTAAGGGGCAAAGTCGGGAAGCGGTTGGCTCCGAAGTGGACGCAGCTTTCGATATCGCCGGGGTCTGCGCTCACCTGCGCAGCGATCCAACGCAGCATCGTCGCCGGAATTCGTTCCTCCGGCGTCCACGCCCATCCCGGATGGCGTAAAAAGCACAGTTGTACCGCTATTCCAAGCCGGTTGCTATTGGTCCTGTGAGCGCCGATGAATTCCAAATCGCTCGGCCTGAAGCGGTAGCGCTCTTCGAGCTCACGAAGGCCGGTCGGTAACGCTAGCAACTGCACTCTCTGAGCCCTGGAGAGAAGCTCGCGCCGCTTACTCGTGTTTGCCTCCAAGAGGCCATCTTATTCTAGTAACAGACCCTTAGCGTACAATTTTTTACAAACGGAGGAGTGACCCCGATCATGCAATCATGACAAAACCTGGCGGCCCAGCTGGCAACGCACTTGAACAGCGAATTTTTTTAGTTCGTGTTCAGGTTTCAAATTGTGCGCTGACTGACCACATGCCGATGCGTCGCCACATGGAGTTGGTCTAGCGCATCCGTTTATCGGTCATTTTTGCGCGTGCGATCTGGAGCTCAACGGGTTCCGAGACCATAGCTCTCACTTCGACAGTTTGACCGAACTCGAGACCCGGGCAGCCTTTGGCTATCTCCGTGGCTTGTTCAGGACTGTCCGCTTGAATGATAAAGAAGCCTGCAATTGCTTCCTTGGATTCTGCAAACGGGCCGTCCGTCATCACATTCCCGCCTGAGAGAATTTTACCGTCGTGCGCTAAGGGCCCCCCGTGTTTGAACCGCCCCTCATTGCTTAGTCGCTCGAACCACGCAGTGAATCGAGCCATGTTTTGCTGAATCTCTTCTGGAGAGAGATCTTTGTGCCAACCGGTATTTCGGAAAAGCAGCAGATATTCTGATGTCGTCCTTTTTTCGATCATAGTCGTGTCACCTGCTTGACGTCTTCGTTTGTTTAAACATGCGACGAACGAGATAACAATGATCAGGACACTTCACGTCGTTTTTGGTGTAAAAATCGACGGTTCACCTAAATCGCGCAAGAGACTGATTCTTGATGGGACTAGACCGAATGTTTTGCCTTCATTCCGCCTTCAGACTGGTCTGGTACGCTTCGATCCCCTTAATAATCTGTGGGTTCAATTCATACTTGATTGCGTCTGCTGCCGCACGGATGGCGTTTTTAATGGCTACGGGAGAGCTTGCTCCGTGCGCTATGATGCAGGTCCCGTTGACTCCCAGCAGCTGGCTACCACCGTATTCGTCCGGGTTTAGCTTGCCGCGGATCGTCTTAAACGCACCCTTGGCAAAAAACGCGCCCAACTTACGAATGGGGGTTTTGAAGAGCTGATGTTTCAACGAAGCGAAAATCGCCTGCGCGGCCGCTTCCGAAGTCTTAAGCACCACATTGCCAGTGAATCCATCGCAGACGACAACGTCGACCGGATTCTCGAACAGATCGAAGCCTTCGATGTTTCCATGGAAATTCAACGTTGTTCGTTTCAATAACTTGAACGCCTCTTTCGTGGTTTCATTACCCGTCGTATCCTCCTCGCCGATCGACATCAAGGCGACCCTCGGGTTGAGCCGGCCGAGGACATAGCGCGCGCAAACGCTCCCCATGATCGCGAATTGTACCAGGTTCTCCGGATCGGAATCGGGATTCGCACCGGCATCGATCAGCACAAACACTTTCGTTTCGGTCGGCATGAGACAAGCTACGCCGGGCCTGGTGACTCCGGGGAGCGTTCGAAGCTTCAATACCGATGCTGCAACGACGGCTCCGGTATGGCCAGCCGAAACCATCGCTTGGACCGTGTCGTTCTTTACCAGGTCGATTGCTCGAGAAATTGATGCGTCCTTCTTTTGCCGGATGGCTCTGGCCGCTGATTCATGCATGTCGATAACCTCGTTCGCATGAAAAATTTCAATACGGGGATCCTGACAACCAGTGCGCCGCAATTCGGTTTCGATAGCTTGAGTCCTACCGACCAGCACCAGTTTTTCGATCTGAGGGAGCTCTTTAAGCGCTAAGACAGTTCCCTCAATGGTGTTTTTGGGGGCGTAGTCGCCGCCCATCGCATCTAAAGCAATTCTCATAAACGGCGGTGTGGGGAGAAGCCAGCCAACACGCAGCAGGATGCTACCGACGATGCGAGTCCTAGCAACGGAAAAAGTCTAGAGCTTAGAGCTCGGAGTCAAGAGCAGCGACCATCGTCTTTACCCAGGGCGGGGAGGGATCGCGTCCAGGCCGGGTATCGTGTGCAGACATCCGAAAGGCTATGTCGGACAGGCTGTGCGCCCTCCCCCTTCGGGGTAGAAGAAAATTTAGTCTCATAAGCACGTGAAATGTGGAATTGATCAGGCGGGCAGTAATCAACCACGATGATGTGATCGAGGTTTTACGAGTCGATTCGCAGCCGTCTTCATTGTCCTCGCCCAAGAAGCAGCCCTACTCCGCGCGCTTCTGACCACCGGTTCTTCGGAGGCGGCGGGTTGACGCCCTTGCAAACAATAGTTATACGGGGATTAGAGATTCGGCATTCGCCCTGAGGGCCACTTTGCTAAACAAGCCCACGCCGAGCCTCTTGAGCTTCGGTGGCTTTGCTGACGGCGAAGTATTTGCTCATGCGCACGATAGGAGGACGACATGGCCGACGTTGATCGGATCCTGATCGTTGGGGGTGGCATCGCTGGCCTCTCCCTGGCGACCGCCCTGCACCGTCAGGGCTACACTCCAGAGCTCGTTGAACGCAGCACAGCGTGGCCGGCGGTCGGGGCAGGGATCAATCTGCCTGCGAATGGGGTGCGGGTCCTGCGGGCGCTCGGCGTCGGGGAGGCTGTCGATCGGACCGCCGCTGTGCTCCGCCGCTGGGGATTCTTTGACCAGCAAGGGGACCTGCTCTGCGAGACCGATCTGGGAGAGCTCTGGCGCGATGTAGGCCCTTGTCTGGGCATTGCGCGTGTCAGACTGCAGGAGGCGCTGCTAACCGGTGCTGCTGCTGTACCGCATCGATTGGGTGTCTCGCTTACGGCCATGACCCAGGATGATAACGGGGTCTGGGTCAGCCTAAGTGACGGCGGGTCCGGCAATTACGATCTGGTGGTTGGAGCGGACGGCATCTATTCGACCGTGCGCGAGCTCGCGGTGAGCTCTTCCTCACCCGGCTATGCTGGGCAGATGGTCTGGCGGAGCATCATACCGACACGCCCTCGAGGGATAGTCGACATGATGGTTCTCGTGGGCGAGGGATGCTTTTTCGGGCTGGTCCCGATGGGCGAGGGCTATACTTATGGTTTTGGAGCCGTCGACGGGAAGCGCTTCGAGGAACCCCTCGCGGGACGTCTGGAACACTTCCGACGCCGCTTTGTTGGATTCGGCGGGCCGGTTCCGGCGTATCTCGCTGCCCTGCAATGTGATGAGCAGCTGCACGTTGGGCCGATTGAATGGGTCGAGCTCGACGAGTGGTATCGCGGCCGGGTGGTCCTGATTGGGGATGCTGCGCATGCCGGCCCCCCGCACATGGGCGAGGGAGGTTGTATGGCCATGGAGGACGCCCTGGTGTTGGCAGATTGCCTCCGCAGGGCGGACAGCGTCGAGTCCGCACTCGAGGCGTACGTCCGAAGGCGCAGGCCTCGAGCCGACTGGATCCAGGAGCAGAGTCGCGCCGCGGCACAGGCCTGGGTCCTGCCGCCCGCCGTCCGTAACGCCGCTTTGCGCGAGCGAGGAGACCAGATGTTTCGCGACCGCTATCGACCGCTTATTCCGCTGCCGTAGCCGGTTGATAGCCAATTGCATGGAAACATTTGCTTACTTCTTGGTTGTCTCGGTTAAGACCAGGATATGAAACGTGCCGGGGATCGGGTGCGGATGCGGATGTGGGTCTTCCGGCGAAATCGGGCTCAGTTTAGCGCTGGGCGCATAGATGGTGTTCGTTGCGGGATCGAAGGCCATCGTGCGAACTCCCAACTCGGTTTGCACTACTTCCTCTATCGTATAGGAGTCGGCCGAATCCTGGCGGACGACCGTCAGTGTGCCGTCCGCGCAACAGGCGAAGACGCGGCGCCGCACCGGATCGTAGACCGTGGCATCGACCCATTTTCCGATCGGAAGGGTTGCCACGTTTTTCCCTGAGAGGCTGTCGACGACCAAGAGAGTCTGATTCCTGCAGCCGATAAAGAGCCGATCATGCTGCAGGTCAATCCCCATGCTGCAGGGGCTGCTCCGCGCGGGCAATGGCCAGCGCTCGATAACTTTGGCTCCGGCGGCATCGATTTTTAGCACCTGATCCTTGTCTTCAATATTTACGAAGATTGCCCCTCGACCATCGGTCTGGGCGAATTCAGGCTGGCCATCGAGAGACAGCGTACCGACAACCTGAGCGCGCACCGCGTCGATTATAGTGGTGTTACCGCTATCCCCATTGAAGCTGAAAATGCGACGGGTTACCGGTTCATAACATATCGCATCTGCGTCGGGCTGGGCTTGGATAGTTCTATTTACTTCCAAGGTTTTCAGATCGAAAAGGATGACGTTTCCCGCGTCACCATCGCTGAGAAACCCGCGATTCAACTCGGGCACGAGGGCAACCCCATGTACCTCCCGGCCAGGGATCGAGCGAATCTCAGTGCGATTCGATAGGTCGATAACGGCCATCCGATCTTGATGAGCCACATAGAGCCGATGCGGCTCTGCTTGCAAAGTGGCGTAATCCCAGTTGCCATCTCCGCTCACCGGTATCCGATCGCTAACCGTCCAGCCGGAAGAGGCAGCCGCCCGCAGACAGGCAGTTGTCGAGAGCATGACGATCGCGCTAACTTCACGAAAAATCCTCATCCAAATGCCCGTGAACTGAAAGATTCCCATAAGCGAAATTCCTCAGAACACGATTCTTACCGAGGTCTCTACGAACGGAGCATTGTTCGGTGAGGTCTGTTGCCCGAAACGAATATATTCGAATTTTCGGTAAACTGTGCTACCTGCCTCGGTTTCCAGCCTGACATTCTTGAATAGCTGTAGCCGGACACCGCCGCCCACGCGCACCTCCGAATAATCAAGCAACGCATTGTTATATTTCGTGCTACCGACGTTGGGTCCGAGGGTATTTGTACCGACATTCTTTCCGACTCGGAAGGTTCCGCCAAGACCCTCGGCATTGGCGAAGAGTGTGATTCGAGGGTTCAGGTGATAATCTATTTCCGGTTTAGGGAAAATCAGATTGCAGGTCCAACGGTCGTTGGGTTCCCAGTGCACTCCGGCCGCCGGTGTAACTATCCGGCTGGAGTTGCTCTCTATGGCGGCACCAAGGATGAAATAGAGACTATCGTCGCCATGTGGAGCGTAGCGTAGACCGAGCTTTCCACCTATCCCCAGATCATCGCTGCTGAGACTGACGAAATCCGACGCGACACGACCTGTGACCTCACCGAATAGGGTGAGCTTATCAGAATATCGATAGCGAAGACCAAGGCCGAGCTCGATCTCTTCGAGCTGAGACCGCAATGGAATCATCGGTTTCGTTCCTGGCCTCAGTTGGGGAAGATTAAAGAAGAACCCTTTGTAGGATCCTCCAATTTCGAGTGCTAGCGAATCGTTAATCGGAACCCGAAGGTCCAATTTACCCATGATGTCTTGTTCACCGATATTCCCGAGTGGAAATCTTTGGCCTCTGCTATTTCTAGAGTCGGCGTTATTATCATTGAAGTTCGTACTACCAACCCATGAATAGTCGACTTCCGCCGAAAGTACGTAAGGGGGGCGGGGTTGCGGGGTTGGCAGAGGCACCGGGTTCTTTTCGAGGTTCTGGATATCTTTTCCGGAGGATTCCTGGCCATGGGCACCGGGAACACCACTGAATAGAACAATGATCGTGAAAACAATTGGGATTCGCATTAGTTGGTCTTCGGGTTAGCTGCCGAACGTATTATGGAGACAAGTAGCGATTTGATACTGGCTCGATCGCGGCGTTCCTCGGGTGGGACTGGAAAATCTCCGCGCGAATCATGCTCGCCGGCGAAACGGGTCGATGGCCTGGCTTGAGCATTATCGTCACTTTGGTGGAGTGCTCGGGCGATCGGCCGCAGCGCGTTTGTCAGCCGGTCGACAACAGAAAAGAAATACCAATCGAAGATTAGTACCGCCACCGGTGAGCTGACTGTCGGGATCCCTGCACCAGCCACAATCGAGTGGAGCCAATTAGACCGCTTTCTATCGCCGTTTGCTCGGCGTTTCTCGGTAGGTGACTGCCTCTCGGACATCATCCCCCAAACGTTTCGGTTTGCCATGCGCGTAAGTAGAATGTCCACTACCGGCAAGCCAGTGATTCCGGATGGACGCGGAAAAAGCCGAACGAGTGGCGAGAGAAGGGAGTCGAACGCGGAGTGTTCTTACGCGAACGCGTGTCGATGTAATGGGGTGGTGGCGTGATGTCAGGGCGAACAATGATCGTTAAAGGCGATCGAGCCGAGAACCGGGGGTCTGACAGCGGGGCCAAAACCAAGTAGAATCATGTTTTGAGGGCGGCATAGCGTTTGTGGAATGAGTTAGAACGCACTCTTGTGCTGCGGCCGACCAAGCAGCTAAAAGAGCAAACTACCGGAGATCTGCCTGGGCCGCTCGAAGTGCGGCAGGCAACGGCAGACTCAGCTCTACATACTGGTGGGTCAGCGCGACCAGCTTCGCGAAATAAGAGAATTGCTCGATGTTAGTACTCATTTTTGTGAACTCCTGGTTGATAAGAATTGATTCTAAATCCTTGATGCATAGTGCGGCGTTCGCGCTGAGCGGCCAGGCCGAAATCTGTTCGTTTACGGTTCCATGCCCCACGCGCGTCCATTCGCTAAGGTTTCGGTCTGCCATACGGCGTTAATAGAGGACTTCGGCTACTGAGGGCCTAATGATTCCGGACAGACGCGGAAAAAGCCGGACGAGTGGTCGAAGAGGGGAGTCGAGCGCGGAATGTTCTTGCGTGGTGGAGTGTCCGAGTGGTGGGCGAGTAGCCTGATGCTCCGCCTCAGGAATCCAAGGCGCGCCAATCTCCTGAGGCGGAGCATCAGACTACCCGCTAATCCGCGTCCAGCGCTCCTTAGCCGCGTAAACAAGCAATCTTCCGCGCTTGTCAGCAAGGGATTGAAGCGTCGCTCCTCAGTTCTACCATCGGGTTGTCCAAAAACCCCTTTATGATGACCAAGAAAGCGCCTCGTGAGCGCAATCCTTTCCGGCTATTCCGCAAGCTGCGGTGGCAACTATTTCGTTGCATTTTTCCTCGGCTTCGCGGCGCAACAAATAGTGTATTGAGCCAAGATGCCAAGCCTGACCACTGGGTTTGTTTCGGCGTAAGACGAGGATAAAACGATCTCCTAGAGAACCTCTAAATTTGTGATTCTCCCTCCTCCGTTGTTACTAGTTGCTAACGCGCTGAGTAACGATGCGATCGTCATCGAAAGATCTTTCAATTTCGGCGTCGGCAGCGCGCTCTCAGCGCTCCTCCTGGTCCTGGCGTTACGCTCGACCGGAGAAAATCGCGTCGCGCGTCTCGGTTTCGCCGCGTGCGCTCTCATTTTTACATCAGGTGCCTGTGTCAAAGAGGTGGCTCTCTCCTTGGGTCAATCGACTCGGTCGGTACCGGTGCTTCTGGCTGGGAGCTTAGCATTCTGCGCAGCCTCGGCTTGGCCGGTCACGATTCTCGCGCTATGGGGACAGGGTACTTATGCCTCCAATTGGAGACGATGTCTGGGCCGGGCGGTTTTCGCGTTGGCCATCGTAAGCGCTGTCTTGTTGAGCTTCGCATACCTTGCCGGACTGCTTCCGGCGCCGGTCTACTACGTTCGGGGGGTGGAAAGGCCACAGGCAACTCTCGATCTTACTGCCTACAACGGTTTATGCTTCCTTTGGCTCGGCGCATTCATCTTCTTGCCTGGCCGGCTGCGAGGACGGCTCTCCTGGATATCCATAACCGCATTACTGACCGGGATCACTCTGGTTACAATGTGTGCCTTGGAAGAACACATCGAAAATGTCCCGTCCTGCGTGCAATCGTTGCTCCTCTTTAGCAGGCCGTTCAGCGTACTGCTCGTCGTCGCTGGTGGCCTTTTCGGCTTTTCCCGCTTTCGCTTTAGCGACATTTTCGCGCAAAAGGGCCTCCGCATTTTGCTAGGCGCTTTGCTTGCTCTAGGTAGCTCGTTTCTTGCTCGTACTGTTTTCGGAATGTCGATGCATGAAAATGGGCATTCGGACGGCTTAGCGGTCCTCGGATTGGCTGCAATCGTCTGGGTAGCGATCATTTGCTATGCGAGAATCACGATGATTAGTGATTGGTTGGTCGATCGGCAAATTTTCCGCCAAGCTGATTACCAACGCGCGCTTAAATCATTTCGCGAAGTCATTGCGACCGAATCTGAACCAGCGGCAATCTTTAACACTGGAAAAGAACTGGTGAGGAGCGCGCTGCGTATCGAAGACGCGAGTGTCCGTTCGCTCGGCCCCTCGCAGGTCGGCTTCGCCCGGGCACTCTCCTCGGATTTCGCCCGGGACGGTATGTTCCCGATCCAAAAAGGGGAGGAGCCGGCGCCATTTTGCCTCGCGATCTCGCCGGGTCCCGGTCGCCATACGCTTTTCAATGCCGAGATCGATTTTCTTCGGGAAGTCTGTCTCGTAATTGGGCGCCGTCTGGAAGCAATCGACCGTGAAAAAGAAAATATCGAAAGGGCTCGCCGAGAGGCGCAGCTAGTTAAGCAATTGGTGGAAGCGCAACTCCGAGCTCTGCGGGCTCAGATCAATCCCCATTTTCTGTTCAACTCCTTGAACAGTGTTGCTGCCTTGATTACGACCGAACCGCGAGTCGCCGAGGAAATGATCATCCGACTCGCCAAGATCTTTCGACACGTGCTGACTCATCACGATCGCCCCTTTAGCTCGATCAAGGAAGAAATCTCTTTTTTAAAAGCGTATTTGCAAATTGAAAAGGTCCGATTCGGCGAGCGCCTGCAAGTTAACTTTGATATCCAGGAGTCAGTATGGCAGTTCTCCGTACCAACACTGATCCTCCAACCATTGGTAGAAAACTCCATCAAGCACGGGTTGGGCCCGAAGATCGGCGAGAACCAACTGACGATTCGCGCTCGCCAGCGAACGGATTACCTTGAACTAACGGTTGAAGACAATGGCGTCGGCGCCAGCGCGCCAAATAAGCTATTCGGAAGCAGCTCCAGCGGGTTTGGGCTCCGGAACCTGGAAGAGAGGCTGCAGACAGTTTACCGCGGCAACGCCCGGTTCTCTTTTGAAAGTCAGCCTCGGATCGGATCTCGCGCCCAGATTTTGATTCCTGTTCCAGCGTCTGCGAAAGAGATCAATCCGACACACAATTATCTTTTGTGTTCTTGATCAGCAGCAAAAAATGCCTCCCAACGTAGCGCCCCCGGTTTTTCGCAGGCCACAGTCGCGACGTCGTTGGTAGTCGCCGGTCAAGCTGATGTGTTTCTATTTCAATAAAGAGCGAGGTACCAGCAGTGATCCGGCTCGCCCAAGAATCATGGAGACTATGATAAATCGCGTCGAGAATGTCGCCATTGGTCCATCATTGCGAAGTTTAGAGTTAGGCTTTTGTCTTGAAGTGCACGTTTCCTGTGCATATTCTCGAACAGTTTAACGAACGTTATTTCAGCTCCTTCTCCCCCCAACGCGGTTCGGCTGCGGCGTAGCTCGGTCTAGGGGTCGCTCGATGTTCAGGTGGCACCCGAGGTCTGCCCAGACTCTGCCACCAAGTTCAAGATCTGCAAAGTACCGGACAATAAACCATAAAAAACACTGGGAGATTCAGATGCCACACTATTTACAACAAATTGCGTATTCAATTGAAGGTTGGAAGGCGTTAGTTAAGAAGCCGCAGAACCGCATTGAAGCGGTGCGACCAGCGATTGAAAAGCTCGGCGGAACGATCGAGAGCGCTTGGTTCACGTTTGGGGACTACGATGTTGTGTTAATCGTTAAGATGCCCAGTAACGTGGACGCGAGCGCGATTTCCATAGCCTTCGCTGCGGGTGGCGCTTGTAAGGCCGTTAAAACCACGCCTTTACTAACCGTTGAGGACGCGATGAAAGCGATGAAGAAGGCGGCGGGCTCCGAATATCGCCCCGCAACGTGAAAACCTATCCGGTCAATCAAACAAACATAGATTGCGGGAGAGTAAATAATGACAACAGAAAACGACGTCCGCGCAGCATCAAAAGAATTTTATTTAGCACTGAACCGCATGCTCAATGGGGATGCCAGTTCATTGGGAGACATCTGGTCCCACAGCGCGACTGTGACGACAATGCACCCGATCGGCGGTCGCGAAGTCGGATGGGATCAGGTTAGAGGATCATGGGAACAAGTGGCTCAACTAACCACGGAGGGGCAGGTTAGTCTGAGCGATCAATTCATTCAGGTCGCCGGAGACGCGGCCTACGAACTGGGTGTCGAGCATGGACAGTTTAAGCTGGCTGGACAGCCGGTGACTGGCGACTGTCGCGTCACGAACATCTATCGTCGAGAATCTGGAGGTTGGAAGATTGTCCATCACCACACTGACACTGCCCAGTCAATGATAGATGCGCTCAGCCGTCTGGGGAAGAAGACGTGAAATTCGCGCAACTCACATGGCGTGAGTTTCTGTCTACATAGGTCGAAGAAATCAGGAACCGCAAAAGCGGTTCCTGATCTGCCTGCCTCATCGAAAACTGTCGCTGGTTAGGTTTCCCGACCTTCCCGGGTCGTGGTCACGAGCGCTGGCAGGGTCTCGTTATCTCCAATATTAGAGACGATCCCGGTGCAAGTTAGAGACGTCAGTCGGCGATCATTCCTCCGTCGACCGCCAGGGATGCGCCGATGATGTAGGATGCCTTGTCAGAGCCAATGAACACGATGGCATTGGCAATTTCTTCGGGAGTGCCGATGCGCTTGTTAGGAACTTGGGCCTCAAGGAAATTTGCTTTGTTTTCCTTCGTTTGCGCAAAGTGATTGAACATTCCCGTTTCCACCGGGCCAGGGCCAACGATGTTAACACGAACGCCGGTACCGGCGAGTTCGAGGGCCGCTGACTTCGTGATGCCTTCCACGGCGTGCTTGCTGCCGACATACACCGCCGCGGTCGGGCCACCGACTTTGCCGTACGCAGACGAGATGTTAACGATGCTGCCTTTGCCTTGCGGGAGCATAGCCCGAATCTCGTACTTCATGCTCAGAAGCACACCAAGCACATTGGTGTCGAAGATGGCTTGATAGCTCTCGGTGGTTACATCGGCAGCCGAACCGGGATTGCCCACGGTGCCAGCGTTATTGACGGCAATGTCGAGGCGACCGAAACGAGCGATGGTCTGGTCGATGAGGTTCTTGACTTCCTCTTCATACCGAACATCGGTGCGCAGAAATTCGGCCTCAGTGCCGAGCTTGCGCAGTTCAGTGGCTAGGTTCTGACCTGCATCGTCGTGTCGACCGGAAACAACCACCCGCGCTCCTTCACGCGCGAAGGCCAGGGCCGTGGCCCGACCGATGCCGGTGAGTGCGCCAGTGATAAGTACGGTGGGAGTGTTCATATAATTTTTCTTTGCTGTGGGTGATGACTGAAGAGTTTTCGTAACCGTGGAATTGGATTTTCAACCTAGATAAACAACCAATCGGTTCACTATGGATGAGCGATGCCCGCTGGGGCGGATAAGAGGACTTTCCTCTTTCGATTGTGGCCTTGTTTTCATGAGCCGAGCTTACCGGCGAAAGAAAGAATCAGCTCGCGGGCTCTTGCTCAACCTGTCGGACTTTTGCGCAAGCTACACTGCTAGCCCGCAGCCTGAATTGTTCACCGCAGGGCGAAGCCGCAACCAAATCCCGCCGTCGCCCATACGCGTCAACATAAGAATGGTTTGCCTGCTCCATCGCCGGGAGGGCGCGCGTCCCCGCGCGCCGAGAAAACGATCTCTAACCTGGGGGACGCAATTGAACCCTTGGTATACAAACGCGCTTGGGTCCGGCCACAAGGGATCGCGGGGACGCGATCCCTCCCAGCGTTGGGTCCCGCTGCCGCGACGCCGTCGCCTGACCAGTTCTCAGCACGATTAATCAATCGAGCGGGCTATGGCGGGCAGGCCGTCCGCGAACCCGTCGTCGAAGGTTTTGTCTTAACCAAGTCTCGGAGTGCCATTGTAAAATTGATTTCTGGGTAGTTGGGAAATGCCGGAAAGAAGCCATTGGCGGCCATCAATTGGGCACAATCGTGTAACCAAAATTGTGGATTCCCGGTACACCTTTTTGCGCGGTGACCGGAGCTCCAAAGCCCGGATAAGCCGGAACTAGCAGCACAAAGCTTCCTTTCACTCCTCGGCCATACCCTCTGTTACCGTGCCAATTGACAGTGAGCGTGAATGCTCGTGGAACAGTACTACTTACTTGAACCCACCACGCTCGGTACCTGTGGTCATAATACTGGTGGGATGTCCAGCCTCCGTTTTGGGCGATGGCGGGAAGTTGCCAGCCGATCAATACACCGATGACCAATAAGAGTTTAAGATTAACGCTATGAGCTAATCTGATTTTTGCAGAACGCGCTGCGAACGAGCCGACTAACAGTATGATCAACAAGGGAGAACAGCAGAGCGATTTCATAGCTGGCGGGAGTTCAGGTGATTTTTATCAGATACCAGGCATTTCTGTCACGCCATTGATGCCGGTTGCTCTCGGCGCCGCGACCGAAATACTGCAATCGGTGACAAGGGCAATTTTACCTTCAAGTTTCTTTGACATAGTATTTCTCAGATGTGGTACCAGCCAAAGGCGCCATGCCCTTTTGCCCTTAGCGAGCCAGTTTTCCGCCTTCGGCGGCACGTGAAGCCCCGGTGATGTACGAAGCCTTGTTGGCGGCGAGGAAAAGGATGCCTTCCGCGATCTCTTCCGGCTGCGCGATGCGTTTCATTGGGACTCGCGAGATGAGGTCAGCCTTGTTTTCGGGAGTGCCGGTGAAGGGGTTTAAACGTTGAGGTAATGGCTTTCAATCCGACGTCACGAGCGCAGAGGGTGAATCGATCGTCCCTAGCGGGACGGACGCCTCTTTAACGCTATCCCACCACTGAAGTGCTGGGCTACTTTCACCGCGTCCCATCCGGGACGGAGACTCTTGCTTTTATTCCAAGCCCCTCAACGCGCGGCTCGGAGTAGATCCGAACCAGGCACAGATACTGGATTTAGAAGGTGCGTCAAGAAATATTTTGCACCAATCGGTTCATTAATCCATAATACAGGGATGGGACGACCGAAAAACTTCAACCGGGAAGGGGTCTTAGAGAAGGCGCTACCGGTGTTTTGGAGGCGCGGGTTTGCTGACGCCAGTCTTCACGAATTGGAAGTGGCTACCGGAGTCAATAAGTCCGGCCTCTACGCAGAGTTCGAGGATAAGGAGGATCTGTTTGTGCAGAGCCTTCGATATTACCTTGAAAACGTCGAAAAAAGGGGGCTGCTGACAACGGAGCCTCTGGGCTGGAATAACATCGAACGATTCCTCAAGATCGGACCATGCAGCGTGGAGGGACAAAAGGGATGTTTTTCCGTGAACTCCATGCGTGAGCTTCCGATATTGCCGCCCGAAGCTTTTGCCATCATCACTCGAAGCAGAAGCAAACTGAAGCGGCTCATCGCCAAGAATATTGAGGTCGAGCGCCCAAAGATGAATGCGGACTCCCTTGCGGAATTGGTCCTGACTTTTTTTACGGGACTCAGTATGGAGCACAACCTGAGTTCGCGCCGGTCCTCCATCGTCCGCAAAATCGAGGATCTGATGAACATAGTCCGGACACTGTGACTAACGACTGCGGGAGCGTTCATTAAGGTAAAGAGTGTTGATCGATCTGAACTAGGTGACGGCGCTATTCGAATTTGTGTTCCAAGTCTTGCGTCCGAGCGACCACGATCGCGCGGGTGTGGTTCTCTACCCCGAAGGGGGGGAGGGCGCACTCGATCCCGGAGGGATACAACGAAAGTAGCCCAGCAATTTATTGCTGGGTAAAGTTAAAAAATGTGTCCGTCCCGGACGGGACGATCGACCTCCGCTTGGCTCACAAAGTCAGGTTAGAGGCCAATAACCGAACGTTTCGATCGTCCCTATCGGGACGGAGCCGTCTTCGCTTCAATTCCCAGCAATGAATTGCTGGGCTACTTTCATTGTATCCCTCCGGGATCGAGTGCTTTATCCCTTGGGCACATCTATGAGAGGCTCCTTCTGTCCCTTATGTTGGTGCCTGGGCGGCCGCCATCGGTCTGCATTCGGGTCCATTCGCGTCTCTTTGTGGTTCATTTGGCTTGTGTGCATCGCCCCGAAATCGCTCGTCCTCGCCGTATCCCGTGTCCTCTTGCCCTCAGTGTCGGTTCGAAGGTCGAGGACTTCGCTCCGGATCTGTGCTTTTTTGAAGCCTTTCTGTCCGACGATTCCACCACTTTGCTTCAACCCGGTTTGAGGCAAACCTGTGGGAATAGGGGCTCCAGAAAAAGCGAATGATGCAAATCGGCGTAGACAGTTTCGTAGCGGCATCCGTTGATGGGGTCTCGGACAGGGCAATCGAGCCTGCGAGACATCTCAGCGAACTCCTTGAAGCCATCACGTTGGCTGACGAAGTCGGTTTGGATGTGTTTGGCATCGGCGAACACCACCGGCGTGAGTTCCTCGACTCCGCGCCGACCGTGATCCTCGCCGCCGCCGCCGTCCGGACACGCCGCATCCGCCTAACGAGCGCCGTCACTGTGCTGAGCGCTGCCGACCCCGTGCGGGTGTTTCAGGAGTTCGCGACGCTTGATCTACTTTCGAACGGGCGGGCGGAGATCGTCGTCGGGCGCGGCTCATTCATCGAAGCATTCCCGCTCTTTGGCTTCGAGCTCGACGACTACGATTCACTCTTCGCCGAGAAGCTCGACCTGCTTCTGAACATTCGCGAGAACATGCATGTTCACTGGTCGGGCAAGCACCGCGCGGCACTCACCGGGCAGGGAGTTTACCCGCGCCCGCTCCAGAACCCGCTGCCGATTTGGCTCGGTGTCGGCGGCACGCCGAGTTCATTCACTCGCGCCGGCACACTCGGGCTGCCGCTGATGGTCGCGATCATCGGAGGCGAACCGCACCGGTTTCGGCCGTTGATCGATCGTTACCACCTGGCCGGTCTGCGCGCTGGGCATTCTCCAGATCAGCTCAAGGTGGGTATCCATTCGTTAGGTTACGTCGCCGAGAACGCGGCCCAGGCGGCAGACGACTTCTTTCCCGGTTACGCGCGAAGCTTTTCTGAGATTGGCAAGGAGCGCGGCTGGCCGCCCATCACCCGCGCACACTTCGACGCCCTGCTCGGTCCCGCCGGAGCGCTTATCGCGGGGGATCCGGAAATCGTCGCGGAGAAAATCCTGCGCGTGAGCGAGTCGTTAGGAGGCATATCGCGGCTCACGTTCCAAATGAGCGTCGCGGCGTTGCCGCATGCCAAACTGATGCGTGCGATCGAGCTGCTGGGAACGCGCGTTGCTCCTCTCGTGCGAACCGAGCTCGCATCGCGGTGAGGATTTCGAACAGGACCTGGGACCGGATATTTTTGGCCGCGAAAAAAGTTGGGAAGGTGCTTCGTCTTGCGTTGATTCAGAGTCGGTTGGCATATTGAATCTGAACTTAACCCCCATTCTCCAAGCCAAATGACTAACGACGAACTTCGTGAACTGAACAAAAAACGCAGAATCCATCAAATCGCCTGGGTAACGCGAGATTTGGAAAAAAGCATGAAAGCGTGGGTTGACAATCTGAAGGTCGGCCCTTGGACGGTGCTCACTTTTACAGAGAAAACGTTGAAGTACTTGGACGTCGACGGCAAACGAGTCAGTGAGCCCTTCAAATTTTTGATCGGCATCAGCTGGATCGGAAACATTCAGGTCGAATTGATCCAACCAGTTTATGGCCCGATGATTTACGAGGCCTTCATCCAGAAACATGGAGAAGGGCTCCATCACTTTAAGGAGTTTGTAAGTCAGGACGAGATCGATCGCGTATTGAAGGAATATCGGGAAAAAGGCATCGAAGTTACTCAGACCGGACAGTTTAAAGAAGATTTCCACTATTATCTGAATACGGAACCGAAACTGGATTTTGTGTTGGAACTGGGAAACTGCCCGCTGCTGAATCTGCCGGAGGACGAATGCCCAACTTATCCTCCGGAAAAACTTAATCGATAGCCGAAGAGGACGAGGTCTGGTTCTCTGCCCCGGAGGGCGGGGAGGGCGCACAGCCTGTCCGACATAGCCTTTCGGATGCCTGATGCAGAAATGCTTGAGACGCGACGTCGGATCCTCGTGCGCCGCGGATCGCGAGGATCCGACGTCGCATAAGCGAGCTGTCGTTGAGCGTGATGCATCGAAAAGCTATGTCGGACAGGCTGCGATCCCTCCCCCCGAGCACACACTAGACACGGCCGGCGCTCATGGCTTCTGAGCTTGATCTCGAGCCGCGATGATGCCGGCGGTGATTAAATTTGGTTAAGCCGAATATAACGCTGGGAAATTCCTGAGTGCTGCGCTGCGATTGTGTGAACAAAAGGGGAGTATTTCATTTATGCGTGCGGCCGCCCATCACTTATCACGGAGTGCTGTCACAGGATCGACCGCCATCGCCCGCCGCATGGGAAGGTAACTGGCCAGTATCGCGACCATCAGTAGAAGGACCGAAACACAGCCGAAGATAGTTGGATCGGTGGCTCGTATGCCAAACAACAGGCTGGTGAGCCAGCGAGTCGAAGCCAGCGCCCCCGCCCAGCCGATAACAATCCCCAAGGAAGCAAGCGATAGCGCTTCCCGCAACACGAGCTTACGGATCCTGCCGGTGGTCGCGCCTAACGCCATGCGTACGCCGATCTCCTGAGTCTTTTGGCTGACGTTGTATGCCATCACGCCATACGTTCCTACGGCAGCCAGTAGAAGAGCCAGCACAGCAAAAGCCGCCAGCAAAAGCGTGCAGAAACTGCGACGCTCCAGCGATTCCGACATGTATTGGGTCATTGGGCGGACCGCCGTTACCGGAAGGTCCTTGTCCGCAACTTGCAGTTGTCTCTTGGCGCTTTCGGCAATCGACAGCGGATCACCGTCTGTTCTGACAACGAATGTCATGGCCTGCAACGACGTCCATGGGGCGAACGGGAACTGTGTTACCGGCAGAAACACCTCCGGCTGCGGCTCTACGTCCATCCCGTTTTGTTTCACATCGGCCACAATGCCCACAATCTCCCGATAGGGCTGGTTTCCCTTCGGCCCTCCTTCTCGAAGGAGCTTTCCTATGGCGCTCTGGGCGGGCCAATTTCGACGAGCAAAACTTTGATTGACGATCGCTACCAGGCGCGAGTGCTGGGTATCCAAATCTGTAAAGAATCTGCCATGTAGCAGAGGAACTTGCATCGCTTCGAAGTAACCAGGCACAACGATGTTGGAAGCCGCGGTAGGTATATCAACAACTGATTGAACAGCGTGGTCGGCCAACATAAAGGAACTGTCGGTGCTAACTCCCACCAGTGGCGGGCATAGGGCAGCGCCTGCTGCATGCACGCCGGGAAGCTCCCGAAGGCGTTGAACGGCTTGCGTGAAGAAAATGGACTTCTCCTCTCCGCGAACATATTTCGTTGGCGGAAGGACAAGGTCCAGGGCCAGCAGGTGATCGGCCTTAAAGCCGGGATCCACCTTCACCGCATTCATCAGACTACGAATCATCAGGCCCGCGGTAGTTACCAAGATCAGAGCAATTGCCATTTCCGCAATCAGGAGTGCGGCGCGAAGCCTTTTGCCAGTTCGACTCGTGCTCCCTTCACGGCCGGTTTCATTCAGCGCCGTATTAAGGTTTCCAAATGTGGCATGCATCGCAGGTGCTACGCCAAACAGCAAGCCCGTCAGCAGTGACACCGCCAAGGTGAATAGCAGGACCGTTCCATCCATTTTGATCACGGCCAGTTGCGGGAGGTCGTGAGGTGCGATCATGGCTATGATGTGTAGTCCCACGATGGCCAGAAGGATGCCGAGACCGCCTCCTAATAGCGATAGTGCGATGCTTTCTGTCACCAACTGGCGCGCGAGTCGCCATCGATCTGCACCGAGTGCGGCTCGAACCGCCAGCTCCTTTTTTCGAGACGATCCTTGTGCCAAGAGCAGGTTCGCGACGTTCACGCACGCGATCAGAAGAACGCAACCAACGCAAGCGAACAGCGCCAACAACACGGTCTGCGTGCTTCCGTAACGATACTGATAAAGACCGGTAATGGTAGCGATCAGTCCGGTGTTAGACTGCGGATAACTCTGTTCGAGCCGCTGCATGATCACCATCATTTCTGAACGCGCAGAATCTAAGGGCACTCCTGCCCGTAACCGCGCCAATACCAGAAGGTCGGGATGGATACCGCGCTGGTTCCATTCATCTTCTGCGCCGTGCAGCCCGACAGGCAGATAGGCATCCACACGCTTATCGAAGAAATTGAACTCAGGAGGCAGGATTCCAATCACTGAGTAAGAGACACCGTCGAGTGTCAGTGCCTTGCCGGGAAAATTCGGATCTCCACTAAGCCGGTTTTTCCACAATTCATAGCTGATCACAACGGCTGGGTTCGCGCCTGGCAAGTCCTCTCGTTCACTAAACGTACGGCCACTCAGCGGCTGTGTGCCGAGCATCTTAAAAAATGGGTACGAAACCTCCGCTACGCGAAGCAGCGTGGGTTCTCCGATGCCTGTCAGGTTGACATGGGAGAGCCGATAGGCCGCCATGTCGTCAAAAGTTCGGTTTTGTTTGCGCCAGTCAAGAAAGTCCAGCCAGGAAACAGTGCGGCTGCCGTGCTGTAGTCTGTATTCATCCAAGATGACCAGACGATTTGCGTTGGGATACGGCAGCCCGTTCAGCAACACTGCATTGACGATGCTGAAGATGGCAGTATTTGCGCCAATTCCCAACGCCAATGTGAGTAGAGCGACCGTAGAGAAAGCGCGATTCTTAAGTAAAGTCCGCAGCCCATGTCCTAGGTCGCGGAGAAATTCCAAGGCTCGACTCATCGAAGCAACCTCCAAGAATATTGACCAAGTTCGGCCGCAGTCCGATGATGCGTCCTATTCATGGTCGACCTCCCCAATACTCCTTCACAACGAGATCATGACGGTAGAAATGAATTGTCGCAAGACGGCTGGTACGACATAATATCGCTTTTATGCGACAGCCGATTGTGAGGGAAAACGACCCGAGGCGCGGTGTCTCTATATCGACGCTCGCTCGCGAGTATCCTCGCAGTTCCCAAGTGCCACAACACGCGCATGGGTCCGATCAGTTGATCTACGCAAGTCGCGGTATCATGGAAGTGGCTTCTGGCCAAAGCCTGTGGATCATTCCGCCCCATTTTGGTCTTTGGATTCCAGCGCGCATTCCGCACCAAATTCGCATGCCAGAGCGCGTTTCGATGCGCACACTCTATTTACGGCCAGGCGTTGCTGACTTAGGTGCCAATTGCATGGTGCTTCACGTCGCCCCATTACTTCGCGAGCTCATCTTCGAAATCGTACGCGTTGGTAACCTCCGAATTCGTAACCAGGTTGAATGTGCACTTCGTGATGTGCTGGTCGAACAACTAACAAAGGCATCACCAGTGCCAACAGGAATTGCGCTTCCCCGAGATCACCGGGCACTTACTATTGCCCAGACCGTGATAGAGAACCCTGCTCTCCGCTCGTCACTGGCATCGATGTGCGCTTCTGCCGGGGTAAGTGTGAGAACGCTGGAGAGAGCATTCCGGCGATGTGTTGGTATCGATTTCGAATCCTGGCGAAGACAAGTGCGATTGATGAAGGCAGTCGAACTGTTAGTCTCCGGTCACAGTGTGAAGGAGGTGGCTTTCTCAGTCGGGTATCAAGAGCCGAGCAGCTTTGTGGCACTGTTTCGGGCAACCTTTGGGACCACTCCAAAGGCATGGATCTCAGCTCTTGATTCCTTGAGTAGAGGATAGCAATCCAGCACGCGATCCTGTTGATCAAATAGCCACAGAATGAAATCCAAAGCCATCATCGTTCTGACGACCACACTCTTTGTCACGTGCGTCTCGATAGGCGTGAGTAGCGCGGCCGAAGAGCAAGATGCAGTCAAGAGCGCCGTAGACAAAGCGATCCAGCCAGTCATGGAGAAGTACCAGATTCCAGGAATGGCAGTGGGCATCACGGTTGGCGGAAAACATTACGTTTTGGACTACGGCGTCGCCTCCAGCAAAACCCGCAAGCCTGTCACGGACAGCACGCTCTTCGAGATCGGATCAGTCAGCAAGACATTCACGGCGACGCTGGCGTCGTGGGCACAGGTCAGCGGCCAACTCTCTTTGGCGGATAAAACCAGCAAGTATCTGCCGTCTCTCCAGGGTACCAAGTTTGGCGAAGTCAGCCTTCTCCATCTCGGCACTCACACGCCAGGCGGCCTTCCGCTACAGGTGCCCGAGAACATAACGAACAACGATCAGCTGATGAAGTATTTTCAAGAATGGCAGCCAACCTATGCTCCGGGAACCTATAGAACCTACGCCAATCCGAGCATCGGTCTGCTTGGCCTGATAACAGCGAAGAGCATGAACCAGGACTTCGCCGCTCTGATGGAAGGACGCTTGTTTCCCGCGCTCGGCCTGACGAGCACTTACATCAACGTGCCGGAAACAAAGATGGCAGATTACGCGCAGGGCTACACAGAGAAGGACGAGCCGGTCCGGATGGCCACTGGCGTCCTGTCCGCGGAAGCCTACGGTGTCAAAACCACGGCTACCGATATGATCCACTTCATGGAAGCGAATATGGGGATGATCACGCTGAATGGGGAGCTCCAGCGCGCGATCACGGATACACACACCGGTTACTTTCAGGCGGGCGTTATGACGCAAGACCTGATCTGGGAGCAATATGCCTATCCGATCGAGCTGAAGACATTGTTGGAAGGTAACTCTTACCAAATGATCTTAGAAGCGACACCCGTCACACCAATTACCCCGCCGATGGAGCCGCGCAGGGATGTGTTGATCAATAAGACGGGTACTACTGGTGGCTTCGGGGCATATGTCGCCTTCGTTCCGGAAAAGCAGATAGGGATCATTATCCTGGCGAACAAGAACTATCCAATCGCTGACCGTATCACGATAGCTCACCAGATATTCTCGAAGCTCGTGCAGTGACGCCGTCCAAGGAGTGGGGTCAAGGTTCGGACTCGAGGTCTCATTCGGTGCAGTGAAAGGATAAGAGGGGAGGGTTGCATCATCGAACAGTCAGCTGGACGAAGACGTACTTGCCGTTGTGAAAGTTGGTCAAGGTCAAAACAAGGGAGGTTTATCGAGAGCTTCGCTTTCGCCAACAAGGCTCTCGAACTCAGGTTCCCAGGGCTACCATCGTTCGGTCCCACTTCGCGCGCAGGCTGCGCAGCAGCGACGGGTACACGATCAGTCTTCGGAACGGGTCGACTGCCGCCATGTAGAAGGGCGTCAACCGGCCAACGCTGCGGACGTAGACCGCGAAGTAAAAGCGGTAGCTATTCGCGGTTTCAACCAACGCGCTCAACGCCGCCGCATGGACCGTCCGGTTGATCAGTTCGACGAGTTTTTCGTTCTGGAACCGATAGACGACGCGAAACGGCCCCTCGCGAACGCCCGCTGGCGTGAGCGATCGGACCCGATCGGCATCGGTGAGCCGGTCGGCGAACGTCGGCGCGGCCTCGGTCGACGGTCCTGGGCGGTCCCAGCCAAAGAGGCGTCCGATAAGAAGACGTAGGTCCAGCAGCCCTCGCACGACCGGCGTGGGCGTGTAAAGTCGCTCGTTCGCAACGCGTAAAAACTCGTCGAGCGTGATCCCGGCGCGCGGGCTTGGCAGGTCGACCGCCCACACGTCGTGCAGCGGGACGCCGGCGAGGAACCGGTGCACGCGCAGCGGCAACCGTTCGAACTCTCTCTCCGAGATCTGCGGCATGGTTTCTCCTTCAGTAAATAGCAAGTGCTCGAAGCGACAAATTATTTGTCACTCGTTGCAACGTCCGATCGGTGAAGGTTCGCTGTCCTGGGTGACGTGCGAATCGAGACTGTGCCGTCCCCGGTCTGATTTACGTTGAATTTATCCCAGTGGCGGTAGACGGCCGTTAGATGGGTTACCGGCGCGACGAAGACACCCCTTTTCCGGACACGAGAAGGAGCCGTGCGGCCTGTGCTGCTGCACAAAAAAATAACACTTGACCACAAATACGTACGTACGTATTGATGCTGCCTGGTGAGCAAACCTTCCCTTCGCGAAAATATCCTTAATGCCGGGTTGCAGGTAATGTTTCAGACCGGTTACCACGGAGCTAGCGTCCGCGATATCTGCGCCGCTGCCGGCGCACCCCAGGGCTCCTTTACGAATCACTTCCGATCCAAGGAAGCTTTCGCCCAAGAAGTGCTCGACCGTTACTTTGCTCATAACAAGAGCTTGGTGAACGAAGCCTTGAACGATAAGTCGCTTACCGGGCGACAGCGGCTGAGGCGTTATCTCGACATCATCACCGGAATATTGAAGGCCGCCAAATGGAGCCGTGGCTGCCTGATTGGTGACTTCAGCCTTGAAGCCAGCTCTCAGAGCAAGCTCTTGCGCAAACGTCTCGAGGCCATTTTCCGGGAATGGCGTATCCCGTTCGCGAAGTGCATCGTAGAGGCACAGGCAGCAGGTGACATCGATTCGCGTTTCGATGCTACCGAACTCGCCGAGTTCTTACTGGCTTCCTGGGAGGGTGCCATCTTACGCATGAAAGTCGAACGAGGGCCGGTCGCACTCGAACGCTTCAAAAAGATCATGTTTGAGACCGTATTTAAGGAGCAAAAATGACCGTAACATCCGACATCAAACTACGGCAACGTACCGTTTTGAATTCCACCATGGCTTACCGGGAGTCAGGAGATCCCGAGGCGCCAACGGTGCTGTTTTTACACGGGAACCCGACATCATCGTTTATCTGGCGAAACGTGATTCCCTCGGTTGCGCCGGTAGCGCACTGTATCGCGCCGGATCTCATCGGGTTCGGACAATCCGGTAAACCGGATATCGCCTATCGCTTTGCCGACCATGTCCGTTATCTGGATGCGTTCCTGGCCGAAGCAGGAATATCGTCGGCTTACGTGGTGGCACAGGACTGGGGAACGGCTCTGGCCTTTCATTTGGCGGCGCGCAGGCCGGAGTTCGTCCGTGGTCTCGCTTTCATGGAGTTCATCCGGCCCATGCCGAGCTGGGATGATTTTCCTGCACGTGAAACCTTCCAAAATTTCAGAACACCTGGGGTAGGGGAGAAGATGATCCTCGAGGGCAACGTATTTGTTGAACAGATTCTTCCCGGTGCGACGATCCGAAAACTGACTGATGAAGAGATGGCGGTTTACCGAGCGCCGTTTCCGACTCCGGAATCTCGGCGCCCGACTTGGCGATTCCCGAATGAGCTGCCAATCGCCGGCGAACCGGCGGACGTGTATTCCACCATGCTCGAAGCACACGCGGCGTTATCTCATTCCTCTTACCCCAAGCTACTTTTCGTGGGAGATCCGGGCGCATTGGTCTCGCCAGCGTTCGCTGAAGAGTTCGCCAAGGGGCTCAGGAACTGCAGCGTCATCCATCTTGGTCCAGGCGCTCATTACCTTCAGGAAGATCATCCTCAAGCTATCGGCGCCAACATTAACCAATGGCTGACCGACTTAGGAGTTGCCGATCAAACGGCAGTAAAAGGGCAGGGCAGCGAAATGCGAAAAAAAAGACGATAACATATCCGCCACGCCCAGCTCGGGAGAGCTCTGGCACCGGAAGATCCCGCCTCTCCAGAGCCGCTAGAGTTCTTTGTGATTGAGCAACCATATTTTATCGCCTGCTCAGAATAGTAGACCAAATTAGAGCCTTGAGCCCAGGTAAGATGTCGCGGAGAATCGAATCCGTGATGTACAACAGCTGATGACAGCACCGATCGTTAATCCAGTCATGACTCCTAGATAACTGTCGACGATCAGTTTCGTCTGCTATCGTGGCCTTCGGTAATCCGCTCCTTCACCAAAGCGAGTTAATGATGGAAGCTGCGGGCACAAACGTGACTTTGCACCTCTCCATCCACTTGCCCATGGCGGGGAAGTCTCCCCAACTACCCGTCTGCTCCAAGTGATCGACAACACCAGCTTTGCTTTCATAGATCTCGGTCAGGATGAAACACATATTGCCGGTCGGGGCAGAGTTGAGATCCATCGGGTTCGAGAGCTCCGGCCCCTTGGACACGTTGTAGCTAGGAGAGCTTTCGCCCCGGTACGGTGGTGCGTAGACTCCATCCAAGACCCGTGGCTCTGAAAGAAGCGGTCGCCCTCCGCCGCTTGATCGGGAGGGGCAATGATGATGAGCGTAAGCTGAAACTTGTCGTGGTAGGTCATAGTAGGTTCTCCGATCTTTTTATGGCTTATTGTTAGGTTTTTTCCAGATCTTGAAATTTGGTGGCAGAGTCCTGTATAGACCTCGTGTGCCACCTAGAAATCGAGCGACCCCTGGACCGAGCTACGCCAAATACGAACCGCGTTGGGGGGAGGAGGAGTTCGAACGAAATAACGTTCGTAAAACTCTTCCAGAGTAGGCACCGAAAACGTGCACTTCAAGATAAAAGGCAAGCGGGATCGGGTGGACGCACATCCATCCAAACATGTTCATGGAGCAGATCCCTAAGTTTATGAAGATCCGCAATGACCGCTTTTCGGTGTTCTGGGGCTCTGATCGAATGGGTTGGATCGCATCGCGGGACATTGGCGCCGTTGCGGCCACGGTTCTGCGAGAAGGTCCAGCGAAACACAGTGGACAAAACTACTGGCTCAGCGCGGAGGTAGCGGGTGGCGAGGAACTCGCGACGCTCTTCTCCGAGGCTTTGGGACGACCTATTCGCTGCGACCCTAAGTAGCCGGCGGATTTTGCCTCAACCATGGCGTCAACCGGAGACTACAATGTTGAGAGCTGGTATGCCGCTGCAGTTATCGAGTTCCTGAAACAATTCTCCGATGGCCGCATGGGAGACTTCGGAACCGTCCGAGACGACACTCCGTACCTCACGGGCGCGCCTTCGATGACTCTCCGGCAGTGGATTCAGGAGAATCGTTCCTCATTGAGTGGCTAGCGGTGCACTTGCAGAGACACTGCCTCGGGACCGCCGTTGTCATCGCGGGCGCAGGCCGAGCAGGATGTGCTTCACCGTCGCCGGTACGAGCGTCTCGAGCGGTACGCTCTTGAACTTACCGTCCGTGGAGATTGTGACCAGGCCCTGCAACGCTGCGCTGAGTGTCAGGGACAAGCGCGCCGGATCGCCCTCCACGATTTCCCCGGCGGCCTGACCTGCTTTGAGAATAGCCGGTATGTGAGAAAAAGCCGCGTCGCTCGCCTCCAATAGATCGCGCGGTGCGTCGGCCCGGTGTTTCGACTCGAACATCAGAGCCCACAGCGCCGGATGCTTCAGCGCGAACCCAACGTAACCCTGGGCCGCCTGGGTGAGCTGCGCGCTGAAATTGCGGCCACGCCCTTTGGCTACGCGGGCCAGCGTAGCGTCAAGACGCTGGAAGCCGGTCCGCGCCAGAGCGTCCAGCAGCGCCTGTTTGTCGGCAAAATGGCGGCGCGGCGACGTGTGGCTGACGCCGACAACGCGGCTCAGCTCGCGCAAGGACAGCATGGACGCACCGCGCGCCTCCAGGGCTGCCTCCGCCGCTCGGAGCAGAGCCGCGGGTAGATTACCGTGGTGGTAGGGACGCTGGTGAGTTTGCAACCTCACCACTTTACCGGGTTACCAAAGATTTGCAGCATGTTTCCATTGACAGCATTGTTTCCAATGGATACATAGCCCATATCATGAAACTCACTGGCAACACCATTCTCGTCACCGGTGGCGGCTCCGGGATCGGACGCGGTCTGGCCGAATCACTCCATCAGCTTGGCAACAAGGTCATCGTGGCCGGCAGACGGCAGAACGCCTTAGACCAGACCACCAAAGCGAACCCGGGAATGGTCTCGATCAACCTCGACATCAACGATCCCGAGGCCATTCGCACCTTTGCTGTCCGCGTCACAACCGAGCATCCTGGCCTCAATGTGCTAATCAACAACGCCGGCATCATGAAAATGGAAGACCTTAAGGCTTGGCCGGCTGGTCTCGGCGATTCCGAGGCCGTCATCACCACGAACCTGCTCGGTCCCGTCCGTCTGACCGCCGCACTCCTCCCGCACCTGCAGAACCAGGCACAAGCGGCTATCATCAACGTCTCCTCCGGCCTGGGCTTTGTGCCTCTACCCATTACGCCCACCTATAGCGCGACCAAAGCGGCGCTGCACTCCTACACGCTCTCGCTCCGAGTGCAACTGGCTGACACGCCGGTCGAGGTCATCGAAATCATCCCGCCCGCCGTCGCCACCGACCTCACCCCAGGCCGCTCCGCAACCGACCCACGGATGATGTCGCTGCCGAACTTCATCGATCAGACTATGCAAATTCTCCAGACGGAGCCCACCCCTAGCGAGATCTGTGTAGAAAATGTCAAATTCCTGCGCTTCGCTGAAGCTAAGGGAAACTTCGAAAAAGCGCTCCAGCAATTAAGCGCCGTAAAGCTTTAGATAGCTAGGACCACCGACGGGCAGGGGATGACCAAAGAGAAAAGTCTCGCCTTCGGCGCCTGTCTGGCCGCGGCGACTGCTCATACCGAAGGATTCTGTCCGCCGTCCACGATGAAGTTGCCGCCGGTGATCCAGCCGGCGCGATCCGAAACGAGGAGCCCGACCATCTCTGCAATATCCTGCGGAATGCCCATCCGGCGCAAAGGAATCGTGGCGGTCATGGCCTCCGTGGTAATGCCAAACGCCTTGGTAAAGTCGGCGCGGACAGCATCCGCTCCAGGCGTGGCGACGTTGCCGGGAGTCACCGTGTTTACCCGTACACCATGCGGCGCTACTTCGGTAGCGAGGGTCTTGCTCCACGCGTTCATCGCCGCCTTTGCGGACGAATAGTGGATCATCGCTCCACTCGGAGGAGTAAGCGCCGCTCCGGAAGAAATGTTGACGATTGCACCGCTTTTGCGCTCCAGCATCCCCGGCAAAAGCGCAGCCGTCAGGCGCACCGCTGAGAAGAAGTTCGTATCGAAGCAGTCCTGCCATCCGGAATCTGGAATCGTCAGTGAGCCGCCGGGATAAATGCGACCCGATGCCGCGTTGTTCACCAGAATATCCACGCCGCCGAAAATCGCGGACGTCTGTGCCACGATCGCCTGCACGCCTTCAAGGCGGCTCACGTCACCCTGGATCAAGGCCGCACCGGCTGGGAAATCCTCCACGGGAGTGCGGGCGACAGCGACAACCTGTGCTCCGGCGGAGAGCAAACGCCGGACGATCGCTCCTCCAATGCCGCGCGATCCTCCGGTGACCAGGGCGCGTCTGCCCTTGAGCTCATCTGGATCGTTTACGAAAGAAATCATCGGTAACCTCCGTTTTTGACCGCCTTATCCAACTCGTCTTGACGCCGAGCGGAGATGAAGACGGGTGCGCCCTCGGATACAAACCGCTGCGCAGTCGCCAAGCCGATACCGCTATTGCCGCCCGTAATGACTGCAACCTTTCCAGTAAGCCTTCCGTTATTGACCATATGGTCCATTATGTGGATTACGGACTGATCGGTCAATATTTTTCTTGTACTTTTTGTAGACGGCCTGCATAGTGGAGGCAACGTGGCGCGGCCCAGACAGTTCGACGAGGACAAGATACTCGCAGCGGTGCGCGATCAGTTCTGGCGCCAGGGATATGCGGCCACTTCTCTGGACGATCTGATGCGCGTCACCGGCCTGGGAAAAGGCAGCATCTATGGCGCTTTCGGGGACAAGAGAAATCTCTTCCTCGCCGTCCTCAGGGTGTATGCGGATGAAAGAGTGGTTCACGCCCGAGAAGCGCTCCATAGTGAAAAGCCGGCCATCGAGCGGCTCAGAACGCTATTTCGAATGCCTGACAAAAGGAAGCGCTCGCCTGCGCGCTGCCCGGGGTGTTTTCTTTTCAACAGCACTACGGAACTGGCCCTCCACGATGCGGAGGTTCGCGAAATCTCGAAACGGGTCTACGGGGCAATCGAACAGCTTCTCATCGAAACTTCCGAGCGGGCCAAAAAGGACGGCGATCTTCCAACGGAATTCGACGCTTCCGAACTGGGGCGGCTATTGCTGGCAGTCACTCAGGGGCTGACGTTTCTGGAGAAGACCGGCATCGATTCCCGAGATCTACTCAGCATCATGGAAGGAGCCCGGCATCTACTTCTGGGTGAGAAAAGCGACGAACCTGCACCCGGATCTCATCCCAAGAAACGATCGCGGGCGGTCCGAAAGCAACCCGCGCAGCACGTGCGTACCTTTCGGCGAGCTGCGGATTCCAGCAAGAAATTACCCAAAGAGTAACCGAGATCCACATCCTCCTGATTCGTTCGCTTTTTAACGAAGAGATTCCGCGTAGGATCCTTCTGGCGTTTCTCTACAGTAACCGACTTCTGCTTCCCGGCAGCTTCCAGGTAGCTTACTTCTTGCGCGGGTATGTGACTACTTGCCCATAGAACTTTGGTATTATAGCAATCAGCGACGATTTTCTGGTAGTCTGCGCGATTGAAATGAGGATTCACAGTTGGGAAGGATCGGCGAGCTCTGCTTCATCCGTTCTTTTGCTGCTACCAGGTTTTGAATTTCTGACCAAGGGCAGTATGCAATCGCCTTCTGACGAGCCTCGGCTCCAAAAACAAGGAGAGTTATGAAAAAATACGGGACGTTATTGATAGCCGGTCTAGTCCTCGGCCTCATTAGCTTAGCCAATCTAGCTTTCCACGGCAGACTCGATTCCAAACCCTCGACCGGGTTCATGATCCTGGCCGGTTCGGGAATGCTTAGAATGATTATGCGCCTGCGACGCCATGTCGGATAACTAACTCAAATCGTTTCTCTTATGCGAATCTTCTATCTTATGTTCCTGCTTCCGCTGGTCGGCCTGATCGCCCCAGCGACAGCAGCTACGACGCCGCTTTTCGATAGTGGCGGCTCCACTATTGTTGGTGGCAACGCTGGTCCCTACAATGACGTCGTCAACATTAACGCCGCGAGCGGTACGGAAACCTTCTATGTCGCTGTGGGCACGGGCAACGGCTCAAACAGTTCGCCCTGGACCGCCGGTAATACGGTTACGGCGCTCAATCTCTCGCTCTGGGGTTTCTCTCCCAGCGGCAGCGCTGTACCGGTCACGGTCGGCCTCTATACCGGTACTGACACCGGCACGGGTCTGAGTGGACTGACCGCGATTGGCAGTGCGCTGACTCAAAATATAAACAACACGACCGGTGGCAATTACAATAACACTGCCAGCGTCTTTAGCTTCGGGCTCACCGGCGCAGCCCAAACCACCAACCCCATCGCGCCGAACACGCAGCTGATAGTGGGCATTACCATCACTACGGGCAATTCCTTCGACATAGCAACCGGTGCTCTCTTCGGTGGATCGCCTCAGCCTAACTACACCTTTAGTAATTCGTTCACCGGCTCGAGCGGTTTAAACCCCAACAGCTATTTCTATACGGCCGGTAATGGCAACGTTTCCGGTGCGGTGCTCTCCCAAGATGTCGGCCTGGCCTCCTTCTTTGATCTGACGGCCACAGTGACACCGGTTCCCGAGCCACCGCTCGGACATTATCTGCTCCTTTCTCTACCCCTACTCATCGGCGTCACTTTGGTCCGTCGGCTTCGCCCAAGCGCAGCCAACTGACGACAAAGCTGAAACAGAAATCCTCGGGCAAAGACCCAAAGTATGAAGTTCATGGCGTGGCCTCGCTGCGCGACAATACATATGAAAACACCAAATTATATTAGCTTGCCGCTATTTGCGGCTTGTGCTTCCGCTACGCTACTTTTCGTATCAAGTGCCGCAGCACAGAATGTCGGGATTGGGGTTTCCAACCCCCAATCAAAACTCAGCGTTAACGGTACGACCAGCTCTGGAGGATTGGCAATTGGTGATTCTACGTACACCAGCACCTCCGGCTCCGTTGCTCCGGCCAACGGAGCAATTATTCAGGGAAATGTGGGGGTCGGTACCACTACGCCTCGAGCTCCCTTGGATGTTCCCGGGTTCAGCACCCTAACAGAGACCGGAGGCGTACGTACTTTCTTTAATTATTCGACCATCCCTCAGTTAACTCAGCAGACAGTTACCACAACCCAGAATGTCGCGTCAGCGGTGTTCGGTCAGTCCGTTTTTACAGCGAACTCCTTCATCTCTTATGGCGGTACACTAACGGCGTCTGATACACGTTTGAAGGATATTATCGGGCGTTCGAATAGCGCGAAAGACCTCGAGACGCTTAAGCAGATCGAGGTCACTGATTACACCCTGAAAGATGCGGTGACCTATGGAAACAGACCGTTAAAAAGGGTCATTGCCCAACAAGTGGAATGTGTTTATCCGACCGCAGTTGAACCGATCGGATTAAAAGGAGTCACGTTCACCCCAGACATTTATGCAGTGTCCGAATCCATTAAGTTGGAGAAACCGGGTGTCTATACAATCAGTCTGGCAAAAGCACATAGCTTGAAAGACGGAGATACCCTACGCGTAATTACCGAGAAGAACGACGAGCTGAGTGTGGTGGCCCACGTCGTAAATGACAAAGCCTTTACTGTGGAAACCAAAGAACCACTTGGTGATAAAGTGTTCGTTTACGGCAAGGAATGCCTGGACCTGAAAGGGATCGATTACGATGCGATCAGCATGCTGAATGTCAGCGCCACGCAGGAGTTGGCAAAGAAGGTTGAAGCATTAGAGAAAGAGAATTTCGAACTTAGAGCTCATACCAATCGCCTCACTGCTATAGAAGAAGAGCAGAAAGCAGAGATAGGTAAGCAGCAATCGGAAATCGCAGCTCTGAAAACTGCCAATGAAAGATTAACAGCGATATCTTCGGAAATAGAGGGGTTGAAAAAAGCGGTTATTGACATCCAAACAAAGGACAAAGGCTCCATTCACCACGTCGTTCTCAACAATTGACAATTATTTTGATAAGGGAACTCAACCTAAATACGCGGACGCTTTCGCCGGTCCCCGAACCACCCCTTGGGCATTATCTGCTCCTTTCTCTACCCCTACTCATCGGGATCACGCCGCTTTCGCTCATGTGCAGGTAGCTGCAGACAAAGCTGAAACAGAAATCCTCGAACAAAGACCCAAAGTAAGAAGTTGGTGACCTGATTTCGGCACAATACATAATGAAAACACAAAATAGTATTAGCCGGCCGCTGTTTGCGGGATGAAAGCGCTACAGAAATCTGTTAGCTCTCAGCACAATAGCAGCGACACCATTCGTCCGGTTGCTTTGAATCAGTAATGTTAGCAACCGACGGATCGATAAGCGAGGCGGCTGCAAAAGTAAGACACAGTCTTCGATTTAATTGCAAAAAGCTGCTTTGAAAATGTTCCAGTCTACGATCTAACTGCCGTCGAACCAGTGGGTAAAATTATCGTTATAATTGTACCCACCACACAAGAATTGAGCCTAGTTGGTAAACCGAAGGTTATTTACCGGCCGAGGCGCCACCACCTAAGCGCTAAGTTAATAGGTCGCGATCAGGATCGCTGTTAGCGGTTAGAGAAAGTCAAGTGCCATAGGGACCTCACGAAAGTAGCCCAGTACGAAGTGCTGGGAAATGATTCAAAAAGACACGTCCGTCCCGTCAAGGGACGATCGAAACGTTCGGCTTTTGATGGTCTCGCACACCGCGATTGCCGGTATTGGTCGATCGTCCCGTTCCTCCTTCGTCATCCTGACTATGGCGGACAAGCCGGGACGGATAGCTCTTTAAGAACGCTAACCCAGCACTTCGTACTGGGCTACTTTCACTGAGTCCCTTCCTCCTTCGCGCCGTAGCTCGAAAAGCGAAGTGGTCTCAGCGCTACGGCGGACAAGCCGGGACAAAACGCCCTAAGTTAGCGCTTATGACGCGCCGCCCTCGGCGAGAAGCAGGTGAAGCGGGGTGAGGGGACCAAGCTCGATGAACTCGTGCTTTATGAGTCCCGCTTTGCCTAAAGGCAGTTCTGCCAACAGTACATGCGCCTAACGCGGAGAGAGGGAGAGATGCGTCATTATTAAGGCGCCGAGAAGTCCAGCACGCGGCCGTTGAAATCATAGACGATCCAACCGTAACCTGCCTTGGCCGAATCCTCTGGCAGGTCCCTGACGCGGACCTCGATGGCCCGGGCGCCGGCTTTGCGCACGAATAGGTGCGGGCCAATGCTGACGCTCTCCAGGTATACCTTCTTGCCCTGGCCGAACTTTTTCAGCGCTTCGGCCTCGAGCGTCGCGATCTTTTGCTCGGTCAGCGACGCCAGGTCCTCGACGCCGAACCGGGGTCCCGTTGAATTGAGCGAGAAAGTAATCCCCGCGCGGGTGACGCCATCCGCGGAAAGATCAAATGTTGCCGGTTGGCCACCATTGGTGGGTTCGTCAACCGTAATCCGCCCGCCTCTGTCATCGGCGACAATCGACGCTATCTTTACATTCGGACCGAAGATTGTGCCGATGCGCGAAATTGCGCCGGCGAGCGTCGCAGGGTCCAGCCAGACCATCTTGGGACGACGGCTTTTCGGCAACAACACGCGCTCGATGGTGCCTTTGGTATCCGCGACAACGGAGGTGACCTCATCGCTTGGATCGGTGACCTGGACCGTCCAGGCGAGAACCGGCTCGCCCGGCCCGGCCGACATTTTTTCCACGCCGATACGGGTCACCTGCGCTTGTGGTATTGAGACTTTCGCGAGCGAGTTCGCCTCGAGCTTGGCGAGTATCGTCCAGTCAACATCGTCGATGCTGAACGGCGCCGGTCCCGGCGTTCCCATTTCCGCGTTGACGTCGATCTTGCCGAGGCGTTGGATCAATCCGTCCAGGCTCCAGGTGTAGCTACAGCTGGCGGGCATGCTGTTGCTAATGACCTTGCCGAACGTCGTGTCGCGGATATTCGTGGCGAAGCTCACCATCTGGGTGTCAATGCTCACCGCCGTCAGGACTCGCTCCGAGCCGTGCGCAGCGCGAAACGCGGCCGCCGCGTCCACCATCAGTTCGGGCTCCCTGAACAGGTTCAGGGACTTCGCCCGCTCTGTACCGCTGAGGTCGGCACCGATAATTTCGCCTTGGGCGTTGGCGAACACTTCGGCGTGCTCCCGACCGCTCGTCAGGTGCAATGTCCAACGGATATCGGCGCTGGTTGGCTTCGGCAGGATGAACGTCACTCGCGCGATCTCCATATGCGAGATGACGGCCGCATCCTGGATGTGGGCACGCTCGATCGCGGCCTTCTTGAGTTTTGATGTCGCCGAAAAAGCGACCGCGTCGAGATCGAACAGGTTGGCTTCGAGGTTCGGGTCGAGCAGTTGAAGATCGACCGCCTCAGGTCCCGTTACCCATCGCATCGGAATGAATCCCAGAACGCGATTTACACATCGCCACCGGTTGACATGGTTTAGGTTGCTAGGATCCTGTGCCTCGATCGTTACGACATTCGGAGGAACCTCGATCTTCAGGACGCGTGGGTGATTACCGATCGCGGAGCGTAGTGCGGGGATCGCTTGAATCAATTCGTTCTCGTCGTCCACGAAGCTCGCCTGGGCGCTTCCGCATGCGACTATGAACGTCAGACCGACGAATGTCGAAAGCACCTTCATGGGCAGCCGATTGTGCCTTCCTGGTACGCCTTCTGCAATACATAAAACGCCTCCTTCTTTTCACCCTGATCAGCGCCTGTGCGCGCCAAGTAACTTCTGGATTAACATAATGTCGTCTGATTGATGACGTTAGTTATGTCGGATCACTAGGAGTTCATCTTCCTCCTCATTTTCTAAAACGTTTAGTCCTGGTTAGTGAGCGGGATTAAATAGGTGTGAAGTTCAGGAAATGCTCAGGGCTTGATGACGGCGGATGTCCGCGCGGAAAATTCTTGAGCCGCTGAACCAGAAGAGTGGCCGAGTTATCGCTATTTGCCACACCGCATATAACTCGGGCGGCCGCGCTTCGCCGCGATTTGATGAAACTGAAGCTATCGGAAAACTGCCTCCGTAGCTTATAGGTTATACGCGACCTATGCCCAGACCTTCCGTTCAAGCCGTGGGCTGTCGCATTGGGCGACAGCCCAGTTGGAAGGGATAGTTCGGGGACGGTCAGTTCAGTCGAACACCACCGTCGATGATCAGCTCCGTGCCGGTAATGTTGCTCGAATCCTCCGACAGCAGGAATCTTGCTGCCCGGGCCACTTCGTCGGATGTGCCGAACCGCTTTAAGAGCGACTTGGCGACAATCGTTTCCTCAAACCCCTTCTGCTGGTCAGCGGGAAGGCCGATTTTCTTTATTATCGGCGTGTCAATCGGTCCCGGGCTTAACACATTCACCCGTACACCGCGCGGGGCTAACTCGACCGCTAAAGTCTTGCCGAGGGAAATGACCGCAGCCTTGGTCGCCGAATAGATCGACGTGCCGGCGAAGGCGATAGAACCGGCGATGGAGGATGTGAATACGACGGAGCTCGGATTGCCTAACAAAGGCAGCAGCGATTGAAGTTGGAAATAGAGACCTCGCACGTTCACATTGAACATGTCGTCATAATTCTTGGGCGTTACAGCGTCGAACGGTGCGAAGGTGCCTATGCCCGCATTCAAGAAAGCTCCGTCGAGATGATCCGCAAATGCTTTGATTTCGTCACCCAGCGCCTGCGCGGCAGCCAGGTTACCGGAATCCGAGGGAAGGACGACCACGTTGGTGAGAGTCTTTTTAGCAGAAGCAAGAGTTTCGGGATTGCGTCCGGTGACGATGACCTTTGCGCCCTGGGCGCTTAAGAGTTGGGCTGTGGCCAGGCCGATTCCGGTAGTTCCGCCAGTGATAAGAATGGTTTTGGTATTCATGTGGTGTAGAATAGATCGCTTAGTTCAATAGATCTATTGTTCAATACATATGAACTATTGGACTATTGTCAAGGCCGTGTTATGAGTACTCTGTGAGGCCGCTCTTCCATCCCGCTGTCAGCGACATTACTGTCGAGGGCCTCCTTTATGCCTTGTCCGATCCCGTGCGCGCCCAAATTTATGCGGAAATGGCCGCATCTGAATGCCCCCTGACGTGTTCCAACTTCCGCATACTGGACAGCCGCACCTTGCCCAAGGCGACCCTATCCCAGCATTTCAAAATCCTGCGCGAATCCGGCCTTATTCGTAGCGAACGCAAGGGCGTCCAAATGCACAACACGACCCGTTGCGCGGAACTCAAGGAACGCTTCGGCGACATGCTCGCCGCGATCCTTACTACTTACGCTCAAAATTCGCGCCGGTGAATTTAGGCTTCTGGTTAAGCCTGGCAGGAGTTCACGGATTTACTTCTTCGGACAACGCTCTGAAACTCGATTAGAGCGCCTTTCCAGAGTCGTTGGCTATTTTTAAAAAACAAGTGGCGCAGTCAAATAGCTGCACATATATTTGCAGTCAAATAACTGCATAATGGAATCAAGAAGAGATGTATTTCAAGCAATTGCCGACCCTACCAGAAGGGCAATTCTCACATTGCTTGCGGTGCAGGCATTAACGCCAGGAGCCATTGCCGACAATTTCAAATCATCACGGCAAACAATTTCAAAGCACATTCAAATACTTACCGAGTGTGAATTGCTTAAACCGGAGCAAAACGGCAGGGAAATTTACTATCACATCAACGCAAAAAAAATGACAGAAGTAGCCGACTTTATCGAACCATTCCGCAAACTGTGGGATGATAGGTTTAATAAATTGGAAACCATAATGAAAAAATACAAATCAAGAAAATAGAATAATATGGAACAAAAAACAAAAATCAATGTCGAAGACGGCAAACAAGAATTAGTGATTACCAGGGAATTTGATTTGCCATTGGAATTACTTTTTAAAGCGTATGTAGAGCCCGACATTGTTGAGCAATGGATGGGAACGAAAGTGCTGAAACTCGAAAGTAAAAAGCACGGCAGTTACCAATTTGAAACAACCGATGCTCAAGGAAACAAATACGGGTTCAATGGGGCAATCCATGAGTTTAGCCCGAACCAGAAAATCACCCGGACATTTGAAATGGAGAATACGCCTTTTGGCGTCCAGCTTGAGTTCTATGAATTTGAAAAACTCACTGACGACACCAGCAAACTCAATATGCACGTAATATATGAATCGGTTGCCCAAAGAGACCAGGTGCTAAAAATAGGGATGGCGCAGGGCATAAACATGGCACATAACCGATTACAAGGCATAGTGAGCAAATTGAAATAACAGACTGTGACGAATGCCACCAAACGTTCGATTCTTCGCTGTATTCACCTCATCTTTAGCATTCCGATACTCGGTTACATTTATGGTCCAGTTTCGGAAGTTGAACAATACGCCGCCGCTGTTCGGTTTGTCTTCGTTCCTGTAATTGTCCTTTCCGGATTTTGGATGTATTCAGGCGTATTCTTCGCCATCATTGGCGTTGCGGTATGGCTCGGTGCATATCAGCTGTCTGGATATGGGGCGGCTGTCCTGAGTCAGGTCGCGCTATTCATCGCGCGGAAGACTTGGTTGGTGATTCGTGCGCAACCTTCAAAGTGATCGGGCCTATCCATGCAGTGCAGCCAACCGCTGCCCGCTGCGCGGTCAGCGGTGGCTGACCTTTATCGTTAGGCACTTGAACACGCTCGATGAAGAAACGACCCGCAAAAGGCAGTCGGAAAGAAATGAAGTCCCCCCAATTCAATTCAGTTGCGGAATATTTAGCCTCACAGGAGCCTGCGAAAGAAAGGACTCTCAGGTCCGTCAATAAATGAATAGAATGAATCCTAAGGTTGATGTGTATTTCAGTGAGGCCAAAAAGTGGCGTAAAGAATTGGAGAAGCTGAGAATGATCATTCTTGACTGTCAGCTTACCGAAGAATTGAAGTGGGGTAAGCCTTGTTACACGTTTCAGAAAAGTAACATCGTTATAATACAAGGATTTAAAGAATTCTGTGCGCTTTTGTTCTGCAAAGGTGCCTTGTTAACTGATCCCAATGGCATTCTTAAAAAATTTGGCTGGCAGGCGGCACGCCGGATTCCGTTCACCAATGTTCGAGAAATAGTTGAGATGGAAGCCATCTTGAAAGCCTATATCGATGAAGCCATTGAAGTGGAAAAAGCCGGTTTGAAAGTGAATTATAAAAAGACTTCAGAATTCATAATTCCTGAAGAATTTCAAAAAAAATTAGATGAAATCCCTGCTTTGAAAACTGCTTTTGATGTATTAACGCCGGGACGGCAAAGAGGATACATTCTTTATTTTTCTGCACCCAAACAATCCAAAACTCGGGAGTCAAGGGTTGAAAAATGTATGCAGCAAATTCTCAATGGAAAGGGATTAGATGATCAGTAATGGCGCCAAACGTTTAAGCGTGCCGACGACGCGACGGTGACTCCACTGACCCATGGGCCACTGAATCTCAGATCAATCAGAGCGGCGACTGGCCCATTCCACGTGCTGGTGGACAGATATCATCGCCTTACGAACTCAGATCCGTCGAGAAAGCGAGCTCCTTTTGCGAACGTAGAACAACTCCCTAAAGCTAAAACAGCGGGAAATGCCGTCGGCTTCCAGGCCAATTCGAACGATATGCGTAAGATTAACGTAAAGGATATTGCTGAGGAGTCTTGGACTTCACCAAAAGGAAAGTTCGGCGGAGCGAGCAAGGAGATCTCGGTGGCATTGGGACGCAAGCCGCTGTCCCTCGACCTGAAGGAGCGGCATCCGTTCGATATTGAGATTTGCCGCATACCGCCAGGCAAGAAGAACTGGCCTTATCATTCGCATAGTGCTCAATGGGAGTTTTATCACGTGATTTCGGGCCAGGGATTTGTCCGGTACGCTGATGGGACCACTCCAATCGAAGCTGGTGATGCATTCATCTTCGAGCCGGGGCAACCACATCAGCTAACCAATGACGGCGCCCAAGATCTCATTCTTTACATCGTCGCGGATAATCCGATTGGAGGCTCCTGCCACTATCCCGATAGCAAAAAATGGAGCGTAATCTCACCCGAGCACAGCCTGATCCGATCCGAGCCGCTGGACTACTACGACGGTGAGGAATGAGCCTGTTGGTCCGCGGAAGGAACTCATGGATCGAAATGATGGCCGATGATCCACACTGATTCCAGCGAATTAGAACCCTTCGATAACACCAGGCGCGGGAGGACACCTGAAATCGCTGGATCTACGGCCATCTTCGTATCCTCTGTTAACTCCTGTTCGGATGGCACCGTTTAACTACAGCTTCGATTCAAGCAGCTTCTGGATCGCCATTGCCCGCGGAGCAACTTCGGAAGCGTTTGCATACGGCTCGAAATTGATCGTCAAGGCACCGCTTTCGAAAGTGAGCCCTTTGTCGTAGGCGCTCGCCGGAGCCGAGGCCTTGTCGTAAGTCACTACCACTTTTTGTAGACTCTTTTTCAGCGCTGCTTTCCCCATGTCATCAGCCGTAATTTTCTTTAGCGCATCGATCAACGGCTCGAAATAGATGTTTGTCCAATAATCTGCCTTCGCGTAGTTCTCCGCATCGCCCGGTTTAGCGATGGCATTCCACTGAACATCGATTGGCAGCTCAAATCCGGCGGCCTGAGTAATTTGGGTTTGAAGTCCTGGAAAGATTTTGTCCTGATAATAGCGGACAACGAGAGCGTCGCTGCGTAGCTCGCCGGCCGAATCTGTGCCAGTTACCGTCTTTCCCGACGGGAGGCTTACGCTCAGTACAGTTCTTCGTTCTGGTGGTGTTTCTTCATTGGACGACGATTAGTTGTGGTCGCTCGCTCACGTAGATGTTTGCGATTGATCCGTAGTAGTCGGTCCATTGGGGTAGGCCATTCGGATTGGCGACACCGGGTTCCAGCACCGGCTGGGTCGCGCCGGTAATCAGATCCAGCACAAAGCTGTCGTTGTAATAGTGCGGGTGATCGAGCGCAAAGCTGACGGTGCAACTTTGTGGCGCAGGCGCGACATCCGCCTTGTAAGGCACATGGTTGCCGAACCAAACGGCCGCAACCGTGCGGCCTTCGGTTACTGTCCAGACGTAGGATTTGAAATCCGTCGCATCGAATCCGCTTTGGGTTGAGGCGAGCGTAACATTTTGGGTCGTCGAGTGTAGCCCGTTTAGTTGGTCTACGATTCGTGGGAGAACAAGTGAGACTTGTCGCGAGTTATCGTTATAGCTGAGCCAGCTTTGGCCTACTCCACTAAATTCGCCATCACCAATCATCTCGTAGAAAAAGGTGTGTTCGACCCCCATTCCGAAGGTCATGAGGTAACGCCGCGCATTCCAGAGCGCCGCAGAATATTCTGAGACAGAATAGTCAGCGCCCGTCTCAGTTTCCCAGATCGGGATATTCGGAGCGGCTGCACGAACCTTAGCGATCCATGACTCATATCCGCTAGCGGCTTCAGGCTCATATACGCGCTCAGGAATTTCGCTACCGTCGTCGTAAGGATGGAAAGTTAAGCCGTCACATTTCAATCCAAGGCTCAACATCAAAAGCAAATCGGATCCCTGGGCGCCACCCGCTAGGACCGTCATAGATGGATTAGCGGCCTTAATTGCAGCATAAGCTGCGTTCGCAAAGGTCACGTATTTTTGCTGCCATTTGCTCGAATCCACAACAAACGGATGTCCTCCGTAGTAGGATGCAAAACCGTTATTGGGCTCGTTCAAAATCTCGATAGCGGCCACCAGTGGCGTCCCATCGGTATTAATCTGAGTGGCAAGCCAGGCGCAAGCATTGGCGTAGGCTGTCACATCGAAGTTGTCAGTATAAAAAGGCGAACTATATCCGCTTCCAGCTTGCACTAGCCCAACTACCTTTATGCCGTTCTGGTGCGCCAATTGGAGAAAAGCAAGTTCATCGCTAAACAGGCCGTAAACGCCTTGGGCGGTGTGCTCAATATTGTTCCAGTCCACGTCATCGCGAATAAAGGTGGTCCCAATCTCCGCCATGTATGGGATCACATATTGGGCATTCCACTGCGGTTGGGCCGCGTGTAAGGCGAAGTGAGAATCAAAATTGAGTTCGAAGCCGTGACCCGGCCTCAACGGTCCGAGGACCGACAAACTTACTAGAACTGCGAGCAACTTTTTCATTGGGTTTGTTTGTTACTGAGTCTCTACCGTTGTTATTTTTTACCAATTGGGCGCCCAGGTGCAGGAGTCGGAGCGCCGTCCGGTGGTGCGGTTGTAGCGGAGTGCCTGCTGCAATACAGAACAGAGTGACAGCTCCTGTAACGTTGAGTGATGCAATTTCGCTAGATCTCCTGGTCTCCATAGAAACTAGCCTATGACCCACTTGTAGCAGATTGCATCGCAGTCCCATATAATACCTTAGTACTACAGCAGCCCGATTTTCGACTCGGGTTAATCCGCCACGGCCCGAAACCGCTGAGCAAGCGGCGAGGACAATCGGAGCAGTAGGGAAGCCAAATCTGAGATGCCTTGAACCTGATGGATTTTCCAGGCGGGAGAATCCGCCATTGGCAAGAGGCCCTGAATCCGACGTCGCTGCGCAGCGATTCTTCCGAATCGGAATGGACAGAGAGCAGCGCTAACGAACCTTTCTCCCGAAAGCTGTATACGTAAACGTTGCCGAACCGGAAATTCATGTTTGCTGCATTCAAATCTGGTGCGGTTTGATCATCAGCAGTTACTTTAGATTTATTGTAAGAACGGACCTTTCTCACTGGAACTGAGACAGTTATAACGAAACAGAGTTAAAACGAGAAGGGGAGTAGTTTCCGGCAGCAGGCTCCGGCTGAGAAGTTCACGTGTTTGCCTGAAAAGAATTCCCCTACACTTCAAAATGTCCTAAACTTGACTTCAGCGGACGGCAACGGACAGCAGACTGGAATGGTCAAATCTGTCAAAATCTTGTGTCAGTCTACAAAACGCTCTAAAACGCGATTAGAGCGCCTTTCTCAGGTCCTCGGCTATCCTGACCCTCGGAATTGCAGCAAAAGTACCAAGTTTTGTATCGACGAGCGTCTGAGGACGAATCGGTCACTGTCAGGCAATTCCACAACTTTGGTTCGAAGAAGTTCTTCGCTTTCCTAGGGAGTGCCTAGCGTTTGTGCCGGAAACGTCCGTATTCCACATCTTTGCCTCACCAGACCCAAGGACCTCGCAACTAGTAGGTGCGACTACTACCGTATTTTATATGACATTTATTGTATGATGTTATGCTTATGCGCCTCGCTCCGAAAGGAATCCAGGATTGTGAATAACTTGTGAATCGTTCCCTCGCCGTTCCAGCCGCCCCTTGGTCCAGTGGAAGTTATTGACACCGCGACGAGGTCCGCGACAGATACTCCCAGCGTTCGCACGTTATGAAACCGGATTATCTGTCGCGCGGCTTCGAGAAGATTCGTGAGGATCTGTCATTCCTCATGCATTGTTTCCGCGAGGTGCTCGAGGAATTGGGCGAAGAGGATCTGGCCAAGCGTTTACCCTGGATCAGCGACGTTACAATCTCGGATCGGCCAAACCCTCGCCTCTCCCAGGCCTACTCGGTCGCGTTTCAGCTTCTCAATATGGTCGAGGAGAATGTCGCGGCACAGGTGCGGCGCTCTCGTGAATCCGAAATGGGTCTCCCGAGTGAGCCGGGCCTCTGGGCATACCAGCTGGAAAAACTGAAGAAATCCGGGCTCTCGGAAAGCCAAATCGTCCAGCGTCTGCCCCAAATCAGAGTGGAGCCAGTATTAACGGCGCATCCGACTGAGGCTAAGCGTCTTGCCGTCCTTGAACAGCATCGCTCGCTGTACCTTCTCCTCGTCCAGCGGGAAAATCGCATGTACACGCCGCAGGAGCAGACAGCCATCCGCGATGAGATCAAAGTGACGCTCGAACGGCTCTGGCGGACCGGCGAGGTTCACCGGACCAAACCACGGCTTTTCGAGGAGCGGCGCAATATTGTTCATTATCTTCGAGACGTGTTTCCCGCGGTACTCGCCGATGTCGACTTGCGGTTGAGGCAGGCCTGGGGTGAAAACGGGTTCGATCGAGCCGTGCTCGCTTCGGCGGATAAGCTGCCTCGCCTCCGCTTCGGCACCTGGGTCGGCGGCGACCGCGACGGGCACCCTCTCGTGACGGCGGAGGTAACTGCGGCGACCTTTCAGGATCTACGAGAGGCGGCTCTGCACGCGTTGCAAGACGCGCTCGGACGTCTGATCGATCAGCTGACCCTTTCCGGCAATGATCAGATTGCGCCCGATTACCTGGAAGCGGCGATCAACCGGCTGTCTGAAGAGACGTCGACCCATTCCGATGACGTTTTGTTCCGAGAAGAGCCGTGGCGACGTTTTGCCTACTTAATACAGAAAAAGCTCACGCAAATTCCTCCACAGCCGCATTTTGCGTCTGCTACAGAACTGCGAAAAGAATTGCTTTTGCTCGCTTCTTCGCTGGAAGCCGTCGGTGCCCGCCGGATCGCGGAAGCAGAAGTCTTACGGGTGATTCGCATCGTCGATGTGTTCGGGTTTCACGGCGCGGTCCTTGATATTAGGCAAAATAGCCACTTCCATGATCTGGCGATCGCGCAACTAATGACCGCCGCCGGGGTTCCCGGTGCCGACCAATTCGTTCACCAAAGCCAGAAGGAGCGGCTCCCATTTTTGCTGGCTGAGCTGGAATCACGACGCCCGTTCTTGTCGCCCGGAGCTCCGGTTGGTCCGGAGGCAGACGCGGTCCTGGGTTGTTATCGGGTCTTGAAGGATTATCGGGATAAATACGGTTTACGCGGAATTGGTTCGCTGATTGTCAGTATGACCCGGGGCGTGGCCGATCTCCTTGCTGTCTATCTTTTCTCGCGTGAAGTCGGTCTCTGGCGGGAAACCTCCGAAGGTCCGGCGTCGGAAATTCATGTCGTTCCCCTGTTCGAGACGATCGAAGACCTCGAGGCCGCACCTCAAATTGTTGAACAGTATCTGCAACATCCTTTTGTGAAGCGCAGCATTCAGATCCAGGCGGAAATACGCGGCAGCGAGTTTCCGGTGCAACAGATCATGCTTGGCTATAGCGATAGCAACAAAGACTCCGGTCTGCTGACCAGTCAATGGGCCCTCCATTGTGCGCAAAGGGAGATCACCCGCGTCTCCGATTCCAGCGGTGTCCAGGTACGCTACTTTCATGGCCGCGGAGGAACGATCAGCCGAGGAGCCGGCCCTACCCATCGTTTTCTCGAAGCGCTGCCTCACCGAACAGTTCGGGGCGATATTCGACTGACCGAGCAAGGAGAAACCATCGCGCAGAAGTACGCCAACCGGATCACGGCGGCATATAACCTGGAAATTCTGTTGGCGGGCGTTGCCGGTATCACTTTGCAGCAAGAAGGTCACGAGCAGCCAGAGGAGATGAACAGCGGTTTGGTAGCACAGCTGTCGAACACCAGCCGGAACGCGTATCGCCATCTTTTGGAGCTGCCGGGATTTCTGGAATTCTTTCGTTCTGCGACACCGATCGATGCACTGGAGTTGAGCAGTATCGGCTCGCGACCGAGCCGCCGCACCGGTGAGTCCTCATTCGCGGATCTCCGGGCCATACCTTGGGTATTCAGTTGGACCCAATCGCGTTTCTATCTGCCTGGGTGGTATGGGCTGGGAACCGCGCTGGCCGAAATCAATGAAACGCCCGCCTGGAGTAAATTGATCGAAGCGGGCCGAACATCGCCGTTTCTGCGTTTTGTTTTGACCAACGCGGAGACGAATATGCAGAGCGCCGAACGATCTATCATGGAGCTCTACGCATCGTTAGCGCCTGAAACCGAACCAGTTCAATCGGTTTTTCGGGCCATACTAAAAGAATTCGATTTAACGCGAACACTGCTTCCGGAGACGTTAGGCGGCCGGTCGGGCGATCGCCGGCCTCGTTTCACCATGACCCATCAGATTCGGGCGGACGCCCTCCTCGCCCTGCACGTTCAACAGGTTGCGCTATTGCGACAGTGGCGGGTCGCTCGCCAGCAACAAGACCACGCGGCGTCGGATCACCTTTTTTCGGATCTGCTGGTCTGTATCAACGCGATCGCGAGCGGCCTGAGGACTACTGGGTAGCTTAGTGAGAAGTGATTGGTGAGAGGAACGGTGAAATTAGGGTGACGAGAGATTTCTGGCGGGATTTCCCGATATGCATTCACCAATCACCAATTACTTCTCACCTCTCACCTCTCACACACTGAGCCGGGAGGATCAGGCTACTTTCAATGACCGAGGCCTCGCCAGCCCATCACACCCATATACATCGCGACAAGGACCAGAAATGCGCTGGAGAGATAAGGCAATCTTCGCGCCAGGTTCCCGAATCCTTTAAATCTCTTTTCCGCGTGTCTGACACTCCATGCGGCGATGGAACCGGTCGCAACCAGGGTCAATGCCAAGCCGACGCTAAAAGCAAGCACCATGGAAAATCCCAGGGTGAAATGTTTAACCTGGAGACAGATGAGCAGGATAGAAAAGGCTGCTGGACACGGTATGAGCCCACCGGTGAGTCCGAACAAAACGATCTGCCCATTCGTCACGTTTCGGCTGGCGAAACGGTCTTGAATTTCCTGGGCGTGGGCGCGCTCGTGGGCGTCCTCATACTCACCTGGTCCGTGGTGGTCATGATCATGGTGATGGTCGGTATCATCGTGATGATGATCTGGATGAACCGTCGCCGCTTGTACGTCACGGCGAGTTCGCCAGAACATCCAAATCGCGAGACCTGCGACGAGCACGGCTGAAGCGATCTGAAAGTAAGGCTCGGTTGCTTCCGCGTTCCAATGGCTTCCCAGATTCAACGCTACTGCGGCCAGAATCCAAATGACTAGAGAGTGGGAAATTGCCGCCGACACACCAAGCAAGGTGGCCTGGGCAATGGATCCTCGGATAGCGACAATAAACGCGGCCATCATCGTCTTGGAATGGCCGGGCTCGAGGCCGTGCAACGCGCCGAGAACGACGGCGGTAGGGAGAAAGAGCCAAGCGCTGGCTGCTCCCTGCTGGAGCAGTTGAGAGAAATTGTCCATCCGCATGGAGTATGCCCCCTATACCCATATTGTCAAACCGTTCCCTTTTTGCTATGGTTAGGAGATCGCAACCAATAAACTAAGCCCTATGGCCGAGCTTCATCTGCATTCTCCCGAAGAAAAAAGAGCACTCAAAATCCGCGTTCGAAAAATCTCCGGACAGCTGGCCGCGATCGAGCGAATGATCGATCAAGACACGGATTGTCCAGAAGTCCTGAACCAGGTAGTGTCCGCCCGCAAAGGCCTCAAATCCTTCGCCGAAGTCATCATTCGCCAGCATGCCGATCATTGCATCAGTGAGGCAGCAGACCAACCCGAAGCGCACCGCAAGTTGCGCAAGCTGCTGGTAGTTCTCGAACGCTACGTGGAATGATCCGCCGCATTTTGGCGAACGACTAACGCATATTGGATAACGATTTGGAAACTTGAGCTCAGTGATTCCAGTTAGGTTATTTGTTTGCGCTGCCGAGATTAGTTAGTCAATTCGCGGTAGCTATTTATGGCTGGCCGGGTCACGCCAACTATATTGAGGCTGGTAGCCGAGCAACCGTTTCGCCTTTTCGCTGGAAAGCCCAGTCTCATTCCCTGACAGGGCCCTCTTGATCGGCACACTCGGAAAGACTTCTGCTAATAAAGCGGATGTCGGACGCGTCATGACCGTATCATCATTGGCGATGATAAAGACTTCGGCTCCTTTGATTGGCGCCTCCAGCGATTTGCGGATCGCCTGAGCCGCATCGCGAGCATCGATGTATCCCCACAGGTTCCATTTACGGCTGTGTGGGTCCTGCTCAAAGCTGGGAAATCTGGCGTAGTCGTGGGGCTCCATCACGTTGGAAAATCGGAGGCCGACGATTTTCATCTCGGGATCCCATCGGCAGAATTGCTTCGCCATCTCCTCGCCCAATAGCTTCGTGAGCGAGTAAGCGCTTTCGGGGCGGCCGGGATATTCCTCGTCTAACGGTGCGTACGGAGGCGGTGTCTCGAACGGCAATCCCAATACTGTCTCACTCGAAGCCCAAACGATATTCTTGATTCCTAAGCGGCGCGCGGCCTCGAAAACATGGTAGGTGCTCAAAGTATTATTGCGGAATGTGACGGGATCGCTATAGACCCGCGGGGCCGGAATTGCCGCCAGGTGCACGACTGCGTCAAAGTTCTGGCGAAGGACTTTGCCATCCGGGCCTGCCGGCGAGAGCGCATCGACGGTTTGTCCAAAATCGGCCAAATCAGCTACTATAAAGGGACACAAGGCCTGCGCCGGCACCACGTTGTCGACATTGAACACCTCGTACCCGTGCTCGATCAGGTCTCGGACACAGGCACGTCCGGCTTTGCCGCTTCCGCCGGTGACAACAACTCTTACTTTAGATTCGTTATTCATTGGATTGGAGAGATCTTAACCGCGAATGGACGCGAAAGAAGGATATCGCATTCCCGTCTCATCGCGTCCATTCGCGGTTCCCTTGTGGAAGCATAATGAGTTGTTTTGCGCGGTTTCACCGCCTCCTTCCCGGCGGCCAACGGCTACAGCCGATTGATTGCTTTCGCAGGAAAGTCACGGAACGGCGCATCTACGAGCCGGTGAGACAGTCGCCCCTGCCGGCGACGTATTTTTCGCCTGCCATCGCAGTTAACGCACGGTGTAAGTCGCATTTTTTTAGCGTGTTACGCGACATATTATGTTTAGTACAGATTAATGTTATTCCCGTCATCAGAAGCGCCAAAACCGCCGAATTCTGCATGCTGGAATTCAAAAGCCGATGATCTAAATTTCTACAGATGCGCGTCCTTGCTATCGTGGACATCCAAAACGACTTCCTTCCAGGAGGTGCTCTGGCGGTCAAAGAAGGCGATGAGGTGATCCCAGTGATCAACGCCATAGCCTCCCGGTTCGATCTGGTGGTCGCTACTCAGGATTGGCATCCGCCGAATCACGGTAGTTTTGCGGCTAATTATCCGGGGCGTAAGCCGGGCGAGATGGTTACTTTGGCTGGTCAGCCCCAGATCCTTTGGCCGGTCCATTGCGTCCAAGGAACCAAGGGGGCAGAAATCTCCCCTCTCCTGGATACAACTCCCATCCGAGCGGTCTTCCAAAAAGGAATTGATCCGGAAATCGACAGCTACAGCGCCATTTTCGATAACGGGAGAAGGCGTTCGACTGGGCTTTCGGAATATCTCACGAAGCAAGGCGTGAATGAGATTTTCGTGGCAGGTTTGGCCCTCGATTATTGCGTGAAGTTCACCACTCTCGATGCCGTCAGCCTCGGCTTCGATACTCGGGTCATCCGCGACGCCTGTCGGGCAGTGAATCTAGATCCTGACGACGGAGAACGGGCTGTTGCCGAGATGAAGGCGGCCGGAGTCCTGATCCTGGAGTCCGAGAAAATAGCCAAATAGCCGCATTTGCTACTCGCTGCGGGCTATTTGTCGTTTTTACATCGTGATATGTAAGTTTTCGTTTACATATACGTAAGAAATAACTTATATATATTTAAGCACAAACTTACGTAAACAGTGGCAAACCAGGCGTTGTTTCAAGCATTGGCTGATCCGACTCGGCGGGAATTGCTCGAGCGGCTCCGGTTTGGTCCCCTTCCCGTCGGCAAATTGGCGATTGGATTGGACATGAGCAGACCAGCCGTCTCTCAGCATTTGAGAGTTTTGCGGGAGGCCGGCTTAGTGAGCGAAACTCGCGAAGCTACCTTGCGCTATTACCGGCTGGAAACGACCGGATTCCTCCGTTTGAGCGACTACATCGGGCGATTTTGCGATAGGCGGCCGGGGTCTGAGAAAACCAGCCGCTAGATCGTTCGGCCGTTGAATTCCGATCGGTTGAGAATCGGCATGCCTCCGGGCGGCGGAGGGGAGGTGCTTCTGACTTCGCTAAGTTGTACGCCTCCCGGGAATAGCCCACGGTGAAATCGAAGCCCGCGGTTGGGTGCGAAATCTTTGGTCTCGATTCCTCGGCGCGCGTTGGATCACGCCCGGGCGTCGCGAGCAACGCCCCTCCGATCGCTGGGTATATTTCCGCCAATGCATGGAAAGAGAATTCCCCCTCCGAGGCAAGATAAAGGGTTCCACCCCCGAATTCCTCGTTGCTTAGGTTCTAATCCAAGCGCGCGGGCTTGACGTTCGCACAGGGCGAAAAGAATTTTGTGAGCGATGTCGAAATCCTGCTCTGCGGCGCGTCAGCGTATCGAGCAGCAACGTTTTGCGCTCACAAACAATGAAAGGATAACCTATGAATTACACGCTCTTGTTCTATCAAAGCCCTGACGAATTTGCCGCCCGCACCGACCCAAAGAAGAGAGAAGCCTTCTGGGGCAGCTTTCTCCCTTATATGCAAGCGCTCAAAGACGCGGGCGTAGTGGTAAGCGGAGCCGGCCTCCAGCCACCAGAGACTGCCACCATCGTGAAACTGCGCGACGGCCAGCGGCAAGTACAGGACGGACCTTATGCTGATACCAAGGAACAGCTCGGTGGTTTCTTTATCATCGATGTGCCGGACCTCGATACCGCGCTCGACTGGGCAGCCCGCTACCCGGCCGGACCCGGCGGATTGGTCGAAGTGCGGCCCAACCTGCCACCAATGAGTTGAAGCCGCTTCGACGTTTTACGGGAGGAATCTTTTGCCCGGCGCGCATCACAACCACAGCAGCATGACAAGTACCATGCGTAGAAAGACGCCCGCGAATGGAAGCGAGTCGTGCGGTTGAAAAAGTGGCAAGGGATTCCTACGGCCGGCTGTTAGCCTACCTGGCCGCCCGTTCGCGCGATGTGGCATCGGCGGAAGATGCGCTCGCTGATGCCTTCCACGCTGCACTGAAGACCTGGCCGCGCACCGGCGTGCCGGAAAAACCCGAGGCCTGGCTGCTTACGGCGGCGCGCCACCGGCTGATCGACGGTGCCCGCCACGCTCGCGTCCACGCCGATTCGGTACCGGCTCTACTCGCAGCGACCGAGGAGGCGCAGAAACTGGCGAGCATTGATACCGTGTTCCCCGACGAGAGGCTTAAGCTTCTGTTCATCTGCTCCCACCCGGCGATCGACGCCTCTGCTCGAACGGCGCTTATGCTCCAAACTGTGCTGGGGCTAGACGCAGCCCGCATCGCATCGGCGTTTCTGGTGAAGCCTTCCACGATGGGTCAGCGGCTCACCCGAGCGAAGGCGAAGATTCGCGATGCCGGCATTGCGTTCGAACCACCCGAACCCAAGGAGCTGCCATCGCGCCTGGACGCCGTTTTGGAGGCAGTTTATGCGACTTATGGCAGCGGGTGGGACGATGTAGCGGGCGCCGACCCGCGCCGCAAGGGACTGGCTGCCGAAGCAATCGATTTGGGTCGACTGCTTCTGCGGCTCCTGCCATCCGAGCCAGAAGTAAACGGGCTAATGGCACTCATGCTGCATTGCGAGGCGCGCCGGGACGCACGACGCACAGCAACGGGATGCTATGTGCCGCTGCTGGAACAGGACGTGGAGCGTTGGTCTAACCCGATGATCGAGGAAGCAGAGCAGCTCCTAATCGCTGCCAAGCAATTTGGCCAAATCGGGCGCTTCCAACTTGAAGCGGCCATTCAATCGGTACACGCCCGCCGAGCATCGATCGGCTACACTGACTGGGAAGCGATCGCCCTGCTCTACGAAGGGCTTGTGCGATTTGCGCCAACCATTGGCGCGCTGGTCGGCCGCGCCGCCGCCGTCGCCGAGGCGCGCGGTGTCGAGGCTGGTTGGGCGCTGCTCGAAGCCATCCCCGTCGAGGCGGTCAAGAGCTACCAACCCTACTGGGCACTTGCCGCGCATTTGCTCAAGTGGATGCAACGTTCTGAAGAGGCCAGTATCGCCTACAGCCGCGCTATCGGCTTGTGCGAGGATCCAGCCATGCGCGAGTTTCTGATGCAGCGAGCACGGCGGGCGCCCTAAGGTCGGGGACGGGGTGCTCCAGGGTCCGGTCTCGGGCGAACCAAAAGTCGAAACTTGCCAGCGCGAGAAATTATTCGAGTGGTTCGCGCGACTGGCCTGACGCGTTCAGGCCCCAGTCAGAGCTTCCGGACCACAGTCAAGCCATCACCCGAGGTCAGCATTACAGCAGAGACTCGCTGATCGTCGCGGATCTTGAGGTTGAGCCGGCGCATCGATTGGGTCTCGGTGTCGTCGATTTTGTTATCGGCGACATTTCCCCCTCGTAGAACATTATCCAGCACGATCACACCACCGGAGCGGACCAATTCAAGGCAGGCTTCATAGTAGAGGTCGTACGCCAACTTATCTGCATCGATGAGGGCAAAATCGAACGAATTCTGGCCGAACTCGCGCGCTAATTGTCCTAGCGTTACTGCCGCAGGTCCGATGCGAAGATCGATCTTATGGGCCACACCAGCTTCTTTCCAGTACGGTTTACCAATCGAAGTCCACTCGGCACTGATGTCGCACGCAACCAGTTTCCCATCGGCTGGAAGTACCATGGCGATACTGAGAGCGCTGAAGCCGGTAAAGGTGCCGACTTCCAAGGCGCGTCGGGCGCCGATCAGCTGCGCCAGCCACGCCAAAAAGGCTCCTTGATCCGGACCGAGCTGCATGACGGCGTCTGGGAGCTTTTCCGTTTCTCTTCGGAGCCGTTGCTGGACATCGGTTTCCTTGGTTACTACCTGTGCTACATACTTTTCGACGGCATCGGGAAGCAGGGAACGTTTGACCATGAAGTCCCAACGTATGGGGCGGAAGATGTCTCGTCAATCGACTGGCGGTGAACAAAACAGCATCCATGTTCCGAACGCGAGGAGAGCAAAGCCCGATACCTGCGACAAACGCCAACGTCTTGGCGCGATGCGCTCAGACAATGCAAATATCGCGAGCAACGCAATCCAGAGAAGATTCATAATACCGACTGCGAAAAGCAGGAGCATCAGCAGCCAGCAGCAAGTTGTGCAGAACAGACCGTGCCTCCATCCCATCAGGAAGGCGCCGGCTCGCCCGTCGCGCCACTCAGTCATCAGGAACGTCAATGGCGATCGACAATGATTCAGGCAAACATTCTTGAGGGGTGAAAACTGGAACAGGCCAGCACCCACAAAAAGTAGGCCACAAAGAATCGAACTCTTGGTGACCATCTGAGGTGAAAGCAGCGCAGTACCATGCAAGATCCATTGGGCAATCGCAGCGCCCAGGCTGAAAGCTGTCCAGACGACGAAGTATCCAGAAATGAAAAAAGCCGTTGGCACATACGGTTGGCCACGATCGGCGCGGGAACGTGAGACCTTTGAAAAAAGGAGAACAAGCGGTGCGACCGCCGGAAGCATCATTGCTACCATCATCTCGGCCCACATCAGAAAGAGAGGCACCAGAGTTTGCGGCGCCCACGGCGCTAAGTTAGGTCCGCTAATTGCCATCGCCGCGCAGTGGCAAATTCCGGTCGCGGCGAATCTCTCGGTCTCGAAGATAAGGTAAAACCACGCCACACCCGCAATCCCTGCAAGCGCAACGCCGACCGCCAATCGATCTCGCCGCACCATAGTCTCGATCACTTTCGGCATGGCCGCTGGTATCCAGGCGGTTAGTTTTGGTAATGAACTTCGGTTACAAAGCCTGCTTTGTTAGAGCATTGGAAATTTATACTGCCGGCCGAGACGCGTAATTCGCGCGCCGAAACCACTTCTGCACCTCGAAAGATAAACCCTGTGGCGTGTTCGATGCGTACAAACTCCGGCTCCCCGCTAACCGGATTTTTGACCGGCTCGAGATCGAACGCAACGCTGTCACCGATTCGTGCCCCGCTATTACGCCCGGCCAAGCGAAATTCAAACGGTACGAAGTTCGTCTCTTGGACGGTAGAGAACGTCGTTGCCAGAATTTCGAATGGAAGCCCACCAAGTTTGCCCAACGCAATGTTCTCGAGCGCTCTACGCTGCTTTTCATTGGCGCGCTCGTCGACGAACACTGTGACAGTGCCACCGCCCAAGTGGATCGCTTTCGGCCAATGTGCTGCAAAAGCCAGACAAAGGCCATCGAGCGGCACATCCCCGCATCGGCCGGTTTTAATTCGCCACGTCCCTGCGCCTTCACAGAAGCCGGGTGTCGGAGGAGCGGAAAACTCGCATGGACACCCGTAATCGCAATTGCAAGCCTGGAGGTAATCTGCGTCGAAAACCCAGGATAATGGTGCTGAAGCTGACATAGTCTTACCCTCGCGAGAGGTTAGATCTTTTGGGATGTTGAGCTTAGCACGAGCCGGCCGGGCCGCGTCAATTCGAAACGGCAGAAGCTCACGCAAAGGCGCATCAGAATCGATTCAAAGAAAACCTCACGCAAAGACGCAAAGGCGCAAAGAAATACGGAAGGCAAAAGAGGAAGAGCCTCGAGACGGTTTTGTCTCCGGTGTCCGCGCGTCAAGCCGATGGGCGTCCGCCGAACCAAACTCTTTCAACGCTAGGTTGTTTGGGTGGGATCTACCCTTCCCCACTCTTCTTTGCGGCTTTGCGTCTTTGCGTGAGGTTTTTCTTTGCGAAGCTCCTGATGCGTCTTTGCGTGAGATTCAAAGCCCCGGTATGATGAGCCGCAGCGCGCGAGCTTGGCGCTCGCTCACTTCAATTTGCGTGCCGGCAGCGTCATCCATGACCAGCATAAAGGCGCTACGCGCCGTCGGTTTGATCTCTTTGACTCGGCTTAGATTCACCAGTGACGAACGATGGGCCCGGAAGAAGTTGAACTCGCTCAGACCTTGCTCGAGATCACCGAGCTGATAGTTAACCCACACGGTGTCGTTGCTGGTTCGGGCGCGTACGATGCCGTTGTCGATGAAGAAATAAAGTATCTCGGCCGGATCCAGCAGCATGAAACGATCGAGTTTACGCGCTACGATCTGCCGAAAATTGCGCGGCACGCTTGCCGTGAAATGTTGTATCTGATCGGTGGCCTGGGCGCGATCCTCGCTGAAATGTTGCAGTCGCCACGCCCGTTCCACCATCTCGCGTAATCGTTCCGGCTCAATTGGCTTCAGCAGATAAGCGATCGCGTTAGCGTCAAATGCGGCCATGGCATGCTCGTGAAAGCCGGTAACAAAGATGATCAACGGCAATGTCATTTCCGCCGGCAGCGCTTTGAGCGTTTCAAAACCGTCCAGCCCAGGCATCTGAACATCCAGAAATACCAAGTCTGGCCGTAGCCGCTGGATTTCACCAACAGCCTCTAGTCCGTCTTTGGCTTCACCAATTACCTCGACATGTTCCTCGTCGTTCAAGAGCCGGCGCAGACGCAACCGGGCGTTGGGTTCGTCATCAATGAGCAACGAGCGCAGTTTTTTCATGCACCACTGGAATCGGTATCAAAATTTGGGCGCGCGACCCGGTGCGCGGCTGGCTTTCGAACAAGAAGCGAGCGCTACCGTGGTAAACGGTTTGTAGCCGTTCCTCCACGTTACGGAGCCCCAATCCGGTGGAGTTGCGCTCGGCTAGCTTCTTGGGTGCGTTCGCGCCGACCCCGTTATCTTCGACTGTCAATTCGAGGTAATCTGTTTGTCGACGCGCGCGAATGGTCAACTCATTCAGTCCAACCTTCGGTCCTAAACCATGCTTGATCGAGTTTTCCACGAGCGGCTGAAGGATCAAGGTAGGTACTGACAGTTGGGCAACCGATTCGTGAACGTCGAAGTTGACTCGCAATCGTTCACCAAACCGGACCTTTTCGATTTCCAAATACGTTTCCAAAAACGAGATTTCCTCGTTGACCGAACTGAATGGGCGGTCGTGATAAGTCAGTACGTGCCGGAAGATTTTTGCCAGCCGGATTATCATTTCCTCTGCCGCTCGCGGGTCCGCTGCGGTCAGAGCGGCAACACTGTTCAAGGAATTGAAAAGAAAATGCGGATTGATCTGAGCTCGAAGCGCTCGGAGTTCCGCTTCGACTAGTTGTTTAACTAGTTGGGCCTCGCGGCCAGCGCGTTCGATATTCTCTTTTTCACGGTCGATCGCTTCCAGGCGGCGGCCGATCGCCAAACAGACTTCCCGCAGGAAATCGATTTCCGCATTGAAAAGGGTGTGGCGACGGGGTCCAGGCGAAATCACCAAGTAGAATGCCGCCGGCTCTTCGCCTTTCTGAATTGGAAATATACAGTCGCGGCCTGGTTCCGAGCAGATCCCCGAGACCGTCTTATCGTTAACGTCCGTTAGGTTCATCACCTGCTTCACCCTAAAGCCGCGCGCCTCTAGATGACTCTGCGGCAGATCCTCTGGAGTATCGTTCGAGCGAATAGTGGCATCCGCGATCCGCAATGTGCTTCGTACCAATTCTTCTCCGGTGCGGAAGATCCGAAGCGATTCAGATTCGCGGGCGATGGTCTCACGAAACGATTTGAGCGCGCGCTGGTAATCGGCTTGCCGAAAAATTTGTCGATCGACTAACCAATCGCTCAGCGTCGTAATTTTCGCGTAGCAAATGATTCCTATCCAAACGATCACGGCGAAGGCAAGTACCGCCAGGCCGCGGGAGGGCCCATTAGCACTCAGCGTGGACCAAAAGATCCCGCGGGCGAGGAGTGCGCTACCCATCGCGAGTAAGGCCCCCAACAAGATACGCAGGCCCTTCTGCGCAAAAATATCGCTAAAGCGAAAGCGAGAGAATCCGAAAAGACCGCCGGCGACAACGAGCAGTATGCTGAATTGCTTGGAAAAGATAACCAGCGAGTCCAACCAGGCAGGAGGATTCGCGATATGCTCCTCTACCACATGGATCGTTGCCAGACTGATACCGGTCAGTAATGCCGCTGCGGAGATCCAGGAGAGCCGGCCTCGAAGCCGGCCAGGCAAGAAGACTAATGCACCGATCCAAAGGAAGAACACGCCGTTGTAAGCTGCAAAATCAAAGCGGGGGCCTACCGAACTATCCACAGAGCCCAGATAATCAATGTCCTGCGGAAGGAGTCCGGTAACATGGCCGAAGCTCAGGAACACGGTGCTCAAACCAGCTAGTGCAAAAACCACTCGTCCAAGCTGCTTTCTCCAAATCGAGGTATAGGGGCCATGCGCCCAGAGCCCAAGAATCGTCAGCGGCCAGGCAACCGCCGCGCAGAAAGCCACGTTGCGCGGCACAACGACCGCCAGTGAAGAGGTCGACTGACCAAGGCAGAAGGCTATTTGTGCGACAGAGGCTCCCAAAGTAAACGTGAGCGCGCATACCGCGAAACCCAGACGGGCGACGCGATTCTCCCCGCTTGAGCGCAGCGCTAGTATGAGAAGAAGAGCCGAAAGCGGAATTCCGACACCAAAATTGAAAGATTTTTCGATAACGCTCGAATCGTTACCCAGAGCGTCAGCATACAATAAGAAAAGAGGAAAACGGATCACGGATTCATCGTTCTTTAGCGGATCGTTTCATCTTTTCGCACTACGAAACAATCAATTAGGCAGGCTTAGGGTCCTGACTCAATAAATTATTTGTCGCACCGTCACGCCTGGTGCGCCGGAAAATCCAACGAAACAGCCGCCACCGCCGTTTCCCGGATAAGAGAAAGGGGTTTTGCTCATGAGGGATCTTGTTGGTTTTCATGGGCGTCGCACTGCAATCAAGGTAGAGTTAAGCTGTTAGGCATCAATTGATTGCCAACGAGCGCGGGGGATTGCTTGTCCAACGCGAATAAGGAGCGACTGAGCGCGTAGTGGGAGTGTTGGCGTGTCGGCGTAACGACGGGCGGGTAGGGCGAAACAGATCCAGCGAAGGCAGGATCTGTGAGCTTCGTGGTTTTGGGTAGCGGTGCAGGACGCGGCTCAAACCCGACGCGCGCACGCCAGCGATCTCTTGTCGCGCAAAGTCGCGCCGAGGTTTTCGCCCTACCATTATCGGCGACGGCAACTGCCAAACGTTCCATCACGCCGATCCGCCAAAACCGCCAGGCTCACAGATCCTGCCTTCGCTGGATCTGTTTCGCCCTACCCGCCCCCCAACGTCGATACGCCAGAACACCCCGCGCTCGACTCCCTTCTCTCGCCACTCGTCAGGCTTTTTCCGCGTCCATCCGGAATCACTGGCTTGCCGGTAGAGCACATTCTACTTACGCGGATGCCAAACCGAAACCTTTGGGGGATGTCCGAGGGGCAGTCACCTACCGAGAAACGCCAAGAGAACGGCTACAGAAAGCGGTCCAATTGGCTCCACTCGATCGTGGCTGCTGCAGGGATCCTGACAGTCAGCTCACTGGTGACAGTAGTAGTGTTCGATTGGTATTTCTTTTCCGTTGTCGGCGGGCTGACGAACGCGCTGCGGCCGATCGCCGGAGCACTCCGCCAAGCTGACGGTAATGCTCAAGCCAGGCCAGCGACTCGTTTCGTGGGCGAGCATGATTCGGACGGAGATCTTCCGGTCCCACCCGAGGAACGCCGCGATCCAGCCAGCATCGAATCGCTACTTGTCCCCGTATTACGTTCGGCAGCCAACCCGAAGACCAACTAGTGCGAATCCGATCTTTCTCGGTATTTGGATTACTGCAGCCGCTTCCTGTTTCCGTGTATGAATAACGCGCACGAGTTTGACGAAAAAAGATTTTGGATCGCCCTCTTTTCCACGTTCGTGCAGCGAGAGGTCAAAGCGAACTTCGTAAGCAGCCCGCGCCATTTTTTCGTTCCCTATTGGACGAGCTCTTTCCCTGAGAAGCGTCGGGAGCGCAAACCGATGACGGTGGAGCGGGTAGAGGTTGCCAGTAAGCAGTAAACAGTAAGCAGTAAACGGGAACGGGATCGCGTTCGTCCAGTTGCTGTGCGGCTTGCTAAGTTTTCCAGATGCTAAGAAAAGCGACTTGACTGCAAATGAGAATCATTCTCAGTTTAGAGCGTGGATTCTCTCGCCCGGCGATTCTTCCTGCTCTCGTGCTCCGCGACCCTCCTCGTTTTTCCCGCTCGTGCCGACGAAAATTATTTCGGGTACAGTTTCGGCTCCGAAACCCTACCAAAAGGAAAATGGGAATTATATAGTTGGACCACGGGTCGCTTCGGCAAAGGAACCGGATCCTATTCCGCTTTCGATCTGAAGCAGGAAGTTGAGTATGGCGTCACCGATCGGTTCCAAATCGCTCTGGAGTGGAAGGAAAATCATACATATTTCACGGGTGGAGCCGGTCGAGAAACTCCAGATTCAAATACACCATTCCGGCGCAACCGATTCTCTTTTGTCGGCAACGGCCTCGAACTGAAATACGCTTTCTCCAGTCCTTACAAGGATCCGGTTGGAATCGCTCTCTTCGTGGAGCCCGAATACGCGCTCACGGATAGCCCCTCGGGTGACAAGTTCCTCGAGTGGGAGATCGAAACGCGTTTACTCGTTCAGAAAAATTTCTTGGATGATAGACTGATCGCAGTTTTGAACTTAACAAACGAAACTGAGTGGGAGCGGCCCAGACCGTCCCACGGGGAAAGTTTCACCACAAATTTCAAGCCGGAGATCAGCACCGGCGTGAGCTACCGGTTCGCTTCGAACTGGTTTCTTGGTTTGGAGACGCGCTACGCGACCCAGTTGGCGAATGCGAATATTCGAAACCAGGTAGATTGGGCGTTCTCGGTTGGTCCAGCGCTTCACTACGCAGTTGGCCAGTGGTGGGCGACACTAACCTGGTTGCCGCAGGTAGCTGGTTGGCACGCCGGCGGATCGCGGTCAGGATCTCTGGATTTGAATAGCCACGAACGGAACGAGATTCGACTGAAGATTGGCTTCAATTTCTGATGGGCTGAAGGTGTTAGCCAGCCGTTAGCGGTCTATTGTTGCTTGTGGTAAGCACTCGAACGACTCGGACTCCCTTCTCCCGCTCCTTCAGAGCGACGCGTGTCTTTACGAGCGAACCCAGGGTTCCGCAAAGCCTCCACCCTGGGCTGAGTCCTCTTACGCCTTCGGCGTGCAAGTCGACAATACATGTTCCGTTTAACTTCCTTACGGCGTTTGGCGCTCACTGTTACCGGCGTTTCCGGCGTCGTCGACGTTGCCGGCGTTCCTCTGACTTCTCACTGCTTGTTTCTCAATCCTCGCTCATCGTTTCCGGCACAGACGTCACCTCCAGTTGCGGCTTGGCCAGGCTGTGATTCTATTCGTCTCCAAGATCCATGGATCCGCTCCAGGCCCTTGAGGCGTACTTCGGTTTTCCAGAGTTCAGAGAGCCACAGCAGGAAGTGATCTCTCACATCCTGGCCGGGAAGGATGTTTTCGTACTGATGCCGACCGGTGGCGGGAAATCGCTTTGTTACCAGCTGCCGGCGCTTCTGTTGGAAGGTGTCACTATTGTAGTTTCACCTCTGGTGGCCCTGATGAAAGATCAGGTGGACAGTCTGACCGCGCGCGGTATTGCAGCCACGCAGATCAACAGCTCGATCCCAGCCAGCGAGCAACAACGCCGAATCCAGCAAATGCGTAACGGCGAATTTCGTCTGGTCTATATCGCGCCCGAGCGGTTCCGGAGCCGCTCTTTTCTGGAAGCGCTCGGTCGGGTAACGATCGCGCTGTTTGCCGTCGACGAAGCGCATTGCATCTCCCAGTGGGGTCATGATTTTAGGCCGGACTACTATCGCCTCGGCGCCGTTCTGGAGGAATTAGGCCGCCCCCAGACCGCAGCCTTCACGGCAACGGCGACACCTGAGGTACGATCGGATGTGGTCCAACAACTCGGTCTGCAAGAGCCAAGCCTCTTTGTCGCTGGGTTCGCTCGACCGAACTTACGCTTTCTTGTGACCAATGCGGAAAGCGAGGCGCAAAAGTACGCACGGCTTCGGGAGCTAATCGCCCAGCATCAAACCGGAATCATTTATTGCGCCACCCGCAAACGAGTCGAACAAATCACTCAAGAGCTCAAGTCGTGGGGTGTGAAGGTGGTGGATTATCATGGTGGCATCGAGGATGAAGCGCGACGGACCGCCCAGAATCAGTTTAAACAGAGCGAGTGCGACGTCGTCGTAGCGACCAATGCGTTTGGTATGGGCATCGATCGCGCGGATCTGCGTTTCATCGCGCACTTCGATATCCCGGGTTCGCTCGAAGCCTACTATCAAGAGGCTGGCCGTGCGGGCAGAGATGGAGAACCCGCGGTATGCGAGTTGTTATTTAACTATGCCGACACCCGCGTACAAGAGTTTTTCATTGAAGGAAGTAATCCGCCGATCGAACTGATTCGAAACGTCTATCTGCTACTGCGAAATCTGGCAGGCGACACCTATGAGGTGGTGGTGCCGATTCGGGATCTGGCCGGTCGGCTCGGGGATGGCACTAACGAAATGGCCGTGCGCTCTGCGCTGACAATTCTTGACCGGCACAAGATCATAGATCGTTACGACATTCCCGGAAGAAAGGTGCGCGGAACTAAACTTCTTCGACCTGATCTATTAGCGGCTCGTTTGCCGATCGATGTCGCGAGCCTTCGAAAAAAGGAAGAGAGAGATCAAGCCAAGCTGAGGGCCATGATCAATTACGCTTACGGGCGGGAATGCCGGCAAGGCATGATTCTCCGGTACTTTGGCGATCCCGCGGCGGCGAATTGCGGAGCCTGCGACCGGTGCACGAAAGATCGCTCAAAGAATGTCCGTGAGCCGAGCGACGAAGAGCGCTTGACCGTGCGAAAACTGTTGAGCGGCGTCGCCAGAATGTCGCAACGCACCGAGAAAGGCTTTCTTCCGCGCTTTGGACGAACCCGGATGATCCAGGTGCTGCTTGGGAGCAAGGCGCGCGAAGTGGCCGATACGCATTTGGATCGGCTCAGTACCTACGGACTGTTGAAAGAGAAGTCTGCAAACTATCTTCATGACCTGTTCCGGGAGCTGGAGGAAGCGCAACTGCTCTACTCCACCGGCGGCCAGTATCCAACGATCGGTCTGACACCAGCGGGAGTAGACGTGATGCTGGATCGCGCCTCATTTCAAATCGTTTGGCCGGTCGAGCAGAAGACAAAGAAACTCGGAAAAGCGATCCCGGAAGACTCCGAACTCCCGTTTGATGTCGGCCTGTTTGAGGAGCTTCGCAAGCTCCGAGCCAAACTGGCAGCCGAAGAGGGCGGCGTTCCCCACTATCTGATCTTTTCGGACGAAACGCTGAAATCGTTTGCGCGAATTCGGCCCCAATCGCCGGAGGCCGCCCGGCGGATCCGAGGTGTAGGCGAGATGAAAATGGCGAAGTATGTCCCGGCGTTTTTGGAAGTAATTCGGAACGTGCGAGGCGGTGAAACCCTTTAAATTCTCACGCAAAGACGCAAAGGCGCAAAGACGGATTTGAATAGAAGGTAACGGAGGAAATAGAGGGCGGGTGTTCTGGCGTGTCGGCGTAACGGCGTGTCGGCGTAACGATACGGCGGGTAGGGCGAAACAGATCCAGCGAAGGCAGGATCTGTGAGCTTGGCGTATTGGTAGCGGCGCAGGACGCGGCTCAAACCCGGCGCGGGCAGGCCAGGGATCCCTTGTCGTCATATGTCGCGCCGAGGTTTTCGCCCTACCATTATCGGCGACGGCAACCGCGAAACGTTCCGTCACGCCGATCCGCTACCAAACCGCCAAGCTCACAGATCCTGCCTTCGCAGGATCTGTTTCGCCCTACCCGTCTTTGCGTGAGATTTTCCGGCATCCAGAGTTACGGAATTAATCCCCTTGCGTACTAGTAATCTCCCGGAATAGTTTGTTTCCTGCAGGGGAGCCGTTGGCTGAGATCCTCGATTTTTTTCGGGGAACCCTTAGAACCTGATGCGGGTAATGCCGCCGAAGGGAGCCAAAGTGGTCCTGCGATTTAATCTCATGACCACAAGCCCGTTTCAAAGGAGCCGCCGAATATACGTCAATGGGCGGCAGGACATTCGCGTCAGCCTACGACAAGTCGAACAATCGCCTACCCGTTTGCCGGACGGGAATTCGGAAACTAATTCTTCCGTGAACTTGTACGACGCAAGCGGACCGTGGGGTGACCCGGACCAGGAACATAATATTCGAGAAGGACTTCCCCCACTCCGTCGAGACTGGATCCTAAAGCGCGGCGACGTTTCTGAGTATGAAGGACGGACCGCGCGTCCGCAGGACGACGGTTATCTAAGCGAATCTCACGCCAAAAAGGCCGCGGAACGGAATGCCACGAATGGCCAATTTCCAGGTCTGCGACGTCGGCCTCTGCGCGCCTCGGCCGGCCATCCAGTCACTCAACTCTGGTACGCTCGAAAAGGCATCGTTACTCCCGAGATGGAATACATCGCGATCCGCGAAAATCTGGGTCGCGAGTACTCAGCAGAAACCAATGGCAGCCATCATCCTGGCCAGCCGTGGGGAGCAATGATTCCCGGGCATATCACGCCGGAATATGTGCGGGATGAAGTCGCACGGGGTCGCGCGATCATTCCAGCGAACGTCAATCATCCTGAAGCTGAGCCGATGATCATTGGCCGGAATTTCTTGATAAAGATCAACGCAAACATTGGCAATTCCGCCATTGCATCGAGCATCGAAGAAGAGGTCGAGAAGATGCGTTGGGCCACCCTTTGGGGCGCAGATACGGTCATGGATTTGTCGACTGGGAAAAACATTCACACCACGCGAGAATGGATTATCCGGAACAGTCCAGTCCCGATTGGAACCGTTCCGATTTATCAGGCACTCGAGAGAGTCGGCGGCCGCGCGGAAGAACTGACCTGGCAAATTTATCGCGACACACTCATCGAGCAGGCCGAACAAGGGGTTGACTACTTCACAGTCCACGCCGGCGTATTGCTGCGGTTCATTCCCCTCACCGCTCGCCGAAAGACCGGCATCGTTTCGCGGGGAGGTTCCATTATGGCAAAATGGTGCCTGACTCATCACCAGGAAAGTTTTCTCTACACTCATTGGGATGAAATCTGCGAGATCATGGCGGCTTATGACGTCAGCTTTTCTATTGGCGACGGCCTGAGACCTGGATCAATCGCTGATGCCAACGATGAGGCCCAATTTGCTGAGCTAAAAGCGCAGGGAGACTTAACCCGACGGGCCTGGGAACTTGGGGTGCAAGTGATGAACGAAGGTCCGGGTCATGTGCCAATGCACATGATCAAAGAAAACATGGAAAAGCAGCTCGAGTGGTGTCACGAAGCTCCCTTCTACACGCTCGGACCACTGACTACCGATATTGCGCCCGGGTACGATCACATCACCAGCGCGATCGGTGCAGCGATGATCGGTTGGTACGGCACAGCGATGCTTTGTTACGTAACACCCAAAGAGCATCTAGGATTGCCAAACCGCGACGACGTGAAACAGGGAGTGATCGCCTACAAGATCGCTGCGCATGCCGCCGATTTGGCCAAGGGACATCCGAGCGCGCAATACCGAGATGATGCGATCAGCAAAGCGCGATTTGAATTTCGGTGGGAGGATCAATTCAATCTGAGCCTCGATCCGGAAACCGCCCGAGCCTATCACGATGCGACACTCCCGCAGGAAAGTGCGAAGACAGCGCATTTCTGTTCGATGTGTGGACCCCACTTCTGTTCAATGAAGATCACCGAAGAGGTCCGCAAATACGCAGCGGAGCGAGGGGTCTCCAGCAACGAAGCGTTAGTTACGGGCCTGCACGAAAAGGCGGAGGAATTCGCTAAATCGGGTGCAGAAATCTATCGGTAGGCGCGGCGAATCCGGCGCGGACAAGCTCAACCGACGGAGTAGCGCTCCACCGCGCCGAGGTTAAACTGTCTTTTCAAGCCCCCGGGGACCCGAATCTCAAAAATTCTTCTCTAGCCCCAAAATGCGGGCGCGGACCGCCGCATTCCTTTTGTCCAACTCGGCCGGAATGCTCTGAAATTCGCGGTCGGACCTAAATAGATCGAGGCCGGGATCCACTCTTCCCAACACCGGATCGGGGAAGCCGCCATTGGCAATTAAATTGTGCAGCTCCTGGTAAGCGGCGTCTTTGCGCTCAAGCAGCCGATTACCGACAGCCAGGTCAAAACGCATCCAACGCGGCGATTTTGAGGTTGGCAATTTCTGTTGAGCCAAAGCCACTACCCGCTCCGCTGCCTGGCGGGCATCCTCTTCTCGCTTCGTTCCGCGCAACGCCAGAGCCAGGCGGAGCAAGCTCGTCGGATTATCTTTGTCCGATTTAGCTTCGATGGTTCGAATGACCGCCGGCCAATCCCCGACTTGCATGGAACAGAAAAGAACCAAATCGCCGGCAGCCGTATAATGTGTTTTCAGGTCCGGAGACAACTGTCGCAATCCGGGCAGCGCCATTGCGTAGTCTCCCCGGTACACGAGCCGTTCGTTCTCCATCAATTGACGTCTCTGCGGATTCGTCTCCAGGTAGATAGCGCGCTGCATCCATTTTTCGGCGAGCTCTTTTTCTCCGACGGTCCAGCAGATTAGGGCTAGCTCATAAGGCGCCCAGGAATCGAATGGGTTAGTGACGAAACACTTTCGAATCGATGCGTACATTTCCTCTTGGCGTCTGAATTCGGTAGATTCGGCAGCTGCCATGCGGTTGGCATCCCAGTCGTTTGGGGCGAGTTCCAAGGCTTTGCGCACCGGCGCGTCCATTCGGTCGAACCAACCTTTGAGGCTGAACGCGCCCGCCAGCGAGGTGTAGGCGCGTAGTTGCGTCGCGTCGAGCGCAATCGCCTGTTGGCAAAGGTTAACAGCGGAGTCTAGCCAGAAGTTGTCTCCGTGGAACCGCTTGACTCTGTCAATATAGGCGTCGGCCAGCCCAACATAGGCGAGGGCAAACTTCGGGTCCTGTTCCATCGCTTGTTTGAACAGTTCAATCGCCTTGTCGTTATCTTCCTGGAGATGGAGCTCCCACAATGTTCGTCCATGGAGATAAAGGTCGTAAGCGGTCAAGTTTTCGGTCGGTCCGCGCCGGAGATTGGCGCGTTCATCGGCAGAAAGTTTTGCCCGTAGAGCCGTGGCTATTTGCTCCGCCAGATCGGTCTGAATGGCAAACACATCCTGGAGCTCGCGATCGTACGACGCTCCCCAGAGCCTCTGGTTAGTGCGTCCGTCATAAAGGATCGTTACGATTTTAACCCGATTTTCGACCCGCTGAATTGTGCTTTCCAGAACTGCGCCAACATTTAGCTCGGCCCCGATCTCATTTAATGGTGGACGGTGCGCACCGGTAACATCCTTATAGCGAAGTATCGAACTGCGGGCAATGACTCGGAGATCAGCAACTTTGGATAACTGATAAATCACCTCAGAGGTAAGTCCGTCGCTGAAGTACTCATTTTCCTTGCTATCGCTCAGATTATCGAACGGCAGCACAGCGATGGACTTGGCGGCCGCAAAGTCAGAGCGGTATTTGGGAATCAAGAAATAAAACCCAATTCCAGAAGCAACTGCCAGAAGCGTCATGCCCATCCCAACCCATCTTGCCAGCCTCCTCCCTCCCTTCCGCGCAACTGCTGCTACGGATCCGCGTTCTGACACCAGCGTTTGCCTGACCGAGCGCACCGCCGCTCGAAGCTCGGAGGGATTTTGCGGGCGCCGGGCGGGGTCCTTTTCCAGCAGGCGTTTGAGCAAAACGACTGTTGGCTCCGGGATATTTTTAAGTTGCTCGAGTGGGAGCGGTGCGTGTAGGTGCTGGCCCATTACCTGGACGGTCGTACCGGTGAAGGGCACCTTACCCGTCAGCATCTCCCAGAGAGTCACACCCAAAGAATAAATGTCGGAGCGAATGTCGACCTCACCGCCTGCGCATTGCTCCGGGCTGGCAAAAAGAGCGGTCCCGGTGAATGTACCTGGCGTGGAAACCGCCGGATCGGAATGGGCGCCGGATGCCGCTTTAGCTAAGCCAAAATCAATGACTTTAACGCTTACGCTACCGCCTTCGCCAAAGCGGAGCATAAGATTCCCGGGCTTGATGTCGCGATGGACGATTTGTTCCTGGTGAGCGGCTTCCAGCGCTGCCGCGACCTGGTCAACAATATCGAGAGCCAGTGCCACCGGCATCGGCCCTCGGCTCTCTATGACCTGGTCTAGCGCTTCGCCCTCCACGAACTCCATGGCGTAGAAATAGTCACCATTCTTCGTTCCGAGATGAAAAACAGTCGCGACGTTAGGGTGGCGAAGGCGAGCCGCGGCACGAGCTTCGCGTACAAACCGAAGGCGCGCCGATTCGTCGTTCAGGTAGCGAGCATTGATAAGTTTGAGCGCTACCGGGCAGCGAAGATTCCTGTCGAATCCCCGATAAGTCACACCCATCGCCCCGCGCCCCAGCTCAATCGGCATACCATCCCCACCGGTTAGAAGCTCATAATGATCAAATCTGTGGGGCGACGGCGCTTCTAGGTCTTTGCCGCCACCCAGCACCGGGGCGCTGTCAGTCGCCGTTGGGCTTGATGCTACTCCGGGATCGAGCGCATCCCGCAGCTGGCAGACCGGACATCGATCGGAGGGAAGCGAATCCGGAATCTTTGTACCGCACTTCGGACAGCTAGAAATCGCCTTGTTGGATCCAGTCGCTTCAGCTTTCTTATGAACCGTTGCGTCTTTTGGTCCCTCATTCATAGCCGGCCTTCAGCGGCGACCAAGGCCTCGCATAGAGCGTGGATTTCCTCATCGATTTCAGCGGGATCCGAAACCGTGCGGCCGACCTCCTGCCGCAGAAATGCAGCGTATTGCTTGCGGAATCGATGGACCGCGGTCTTGGCCGCACCGACGCTGACACCGAGCGTTTTAGCTACTTCCTCGTACGATGGCGGAGCCTTACCAACGTCCACTCCGACAAAGACTCTTAACACTTCGAACCGCGCTGTTTCGCCACATGCAGCGGATTGTTCTCGCAAACGGTTTACCGCCCGAGTCAGTAAAGTCATTGCCCAACGAGCGTCGAAAATCTTCTCGGCCGTTAGTTGGTCGGTTGGTTCGAGCTGGTAGCGATTCTCAGCATCCTCCGCGTCGAGAACCACAAATTCAAGATTCCCACCGCGTTTGAGTGAACGGGCCCGGTCTGACTCGTCCGCCAAGAAATTCTGGAATGAGGCGAGCAAGAATGATCGAAACTTGCCTTTCAATGGATCGACGCGCTTAAGTGCTCGGTGTTCCAACAGATGCAAAAAGAATCCTTGGGTAAGGTCTTGCGCGTCGTGCGGCGCCTGTCCGCGGCGGCGAGCAAAAGCGTATAAGGGATACCAGTAGTGCTGGCAAAGTTCGGTGAGCGCGGCTTGACTCCCTGGCACATGGCTCTCCGCAGCAAGAAGGATCACGCTCCAGCGAGTAGTGCGAAACTGCGCTGGGTCACCCGATATCGAACCGTGCTCCTGATTCACTGGGATCTCTCATTCAGAGCAGCAAATCAACTAAAGCAGCGGATAATTTCGGTGTCGACATGGAATTTAATAGAACCGGACAAAGTTATTGCGTGCTGATCTGGACCGTGTCCGCGACACCTCCCGTCAAGAACGGAGGTGGCTTCAAGTACAATCTCGCCCACTTCAGACCGGACCAAAAGGGCTCTGATCCTTGCGATCCAGTCGGTCGTTTTCTCGGTCGTCTCTTAAGTCTGGTAGTTGCTCGTCTGCCATACCTGAAAGCTTGGGCTTTTTGGTCGACTGCAGCAGGACCAGCCCTGCGAGAGTGAGCGCGCCCAAGATTGATCCTAGTAGTGTTTTCATACCGGTTTTTTCTACTGCTCAGCGTCAGCCTTAGCGTTGCGGACGGCTGGCCTTCTAACTCGGTACTAAGGAATTGCGCTTTCCGAGTTTCGGGATTTCTGAGCAGCGACTCAGATTTCTGCGCCTATCGATGACTGATCACCGGACTATGTCGGACCGGCGATCGCCGCTACCGAATGTGTTCGTTTCGCGCGCGCACTGGAACTGAATTGTCCAGAGCCATTAAAACATCATCAATATTTCAACTCACCCCTAGCGGATTATCCCGACTGTCGTTAGACTAGAAAAGTAGTGAAGTTGGGAGTTGATTTCGGAACCAATAGGATTGTTGTAGCCGCTGCCGATCGGGGTAATTATCCGCTCGTCAGCTTCGAAGCTGCCGATGGCACGTCACCCGATTGGTTTCCTGCGTTGGTAGCGATCTGCGGTGACGAGCGCCTCTATGGGTGGGACGCCTACGATAACCAAGGCAACGAATCCTGGACCGTGATCCGCTCTATCAAGCGCCTCTTGGAAGACGCCGGCCCGCGAACTCTACTCGATCTGGGTAAACAACAGCTCAAACTCGCCGGGCTGCTCGACGGTCTCACCAGCGCTCTGCTCACCGCTCTGCGCCAACGCTCGAATCTGCGCATCCGTTCCGGCGAGCGGCTGCAGATCGTCCTCGGCGTCCCAGCCCACGCAAACAGCAATCAGCGCTTCCTGACGGTGGAGTCGTTTCGGAACGCAGGCTTCGAAGTGCTCGGCGTACTGAATGAACCCAGCGCCGCCAGTATCGAGTTTGGCCATCGCGAACGCCAGAGCAAGGCGAGCCCCGAAACCATCCTCGTTTACGACCTCGGCGGAGGTACCTTTGATGCTTCGCTGGTCACGCTCGACGAAAATGTCCATCACGTCGTGGCCTCCGAAGGCATCCCGACCATTGGCGGGGACGACTTCGACCAGATCCTCGCTGATCTGGCGCTCGAAGCCGCAGGAATCGATCAAAGGGCCGGCGACAGTCTTCCAGCTGCAGCCTGGTTCCGCCTGCTCGAAGAATGCCGCCAAAAAAAAGAAGCACTGAATCCGAATTCCCGCCGCATCACGATCGATTTAGAGCACGCGCACCCGGACTGGCAGCCTGTTCAAATTCCCGTCGCTGAGTTTTACGAAACCGCCCGTCCAGCTGTGGAAGAAACCATCCACGCAGCCGAAGATCTGAGCCTCCAATGTGACGTGCTTTACATCACCGGAGGCGGGAGCGAACTGCCTTTAATCGCTCGCATGCTCCGTGAACGGTTCGGCCGCCGGGTGCGCCGCTCCGCTTATGCACGCTCGGCCACTGCCATCGGCCTCGCGATTCAAGCCGATCAACCCGGCACCTATCGCCTAAGCGAGCGCCTTTCGCGTTCCTTTGGCGTCTGGAGGGAGGGGAACTGCGGTTCATCCATCATCTTCGATCCGCTATTTGAAAAGGGACTCACCCTGCCTTCACCGGGCGAGCCAAATCTCTCTATCTCGCGCTGTTATTCCCCGGTCCATAATATTGGCCATTTCCGTTTCCTCGAATGCAGCCACCGCTCCCCGGTTGGTGCGCCTAGCGACGAAATTGCGCTCTGGGATGAGATCCGCTTTCCGTTCGATCCTGCATTCGCGAATGCGCCTGATCTGCAATCTACTGCCGTCGTCCATTCACCGGGGGCGGCCGCTCAAAAGATCGAGGAGCGCTACGAATGTGATTCCGGCGGCTCCCTCACCATCACCATCGCTAACCTCACTGCTGGTTACTCCCGCACTTATCGCCTCGGTCGCTGGTCTCTTGACTCCAAGCCAGTGAAACCGACCCGCAAAAGGAGAAGTAGCTAGGCGAGATGCGCCGGTAATCATGCGGTTGCATCTGGCAGCCTTACGATTCTTCCACGATTTATCCGACTAGATGAGATCGGCGAGCACTAACGTTACCTTTCGCTGCCCATCTTTGCCCTGCACCTGAAGCTTTACCTGGGTCCCTGCCGGTTGTTTGAATTTTTCCCGAAGGTCGCTGATTTGAGTAGTGCTAAGTTTCGATCCGTTGATGGCCAAGATGTGGTCACCCACCTGCAGGCCAGCCTTTGCCGCGGGCCCATCTTTAACCACATCTTTCACTTCGCAGCCTCCGTCGGCATCATTCATGATCCATAGCCCGGAACGATCAAACACGTCCGGCTTGGTAAAATTTGCGTTAGGCTCAAGATAGAGGACTTGATTCGCGTAATCGAGCGTCACCGTAAACCGCTTAAGCAGGCCGCTTCCTAGATTGCCAGCGATCTGTGTCGATGCAGACGCTCCTTTTTCACCAAGCTCAATCATACCGACTGGCGCGGTCACCTCGACGGTTCCTATTTTCAGCTTATGCGGTCGCACCAGGAGAGCCCGAGCCGGCCCCCCAACCCCATAACCTCCGATCACTTCGGTCGTCGCTTTATATTTCTCCTTTAGCTCATTTTTTTCGGCAAATGGCCGCATGATCGAAAGCGATGCCCGGTTTCCTGTATCAATCTCGAATTCACCCGGAATCCCGTCGATCTCTCCTTGCACTACCGGAACATGGTTACTGAAGGTAAACGAGATTTTGACGGCACCTTTCGGAGGATGGAAAGATTCCGGGCTAGTTATTGTGAGTTTGCTGTTCGCATAATCGATCTTCACGACGGCTCGGCGAGCAATTTCGTAGCCGACTAGACCATCGCAGGAGACGCCTTCGACTTTGGCCAACCCACTCAAGTCAAACGACGTGAAAACTTGGTCTTTTAGTTTGGTCCCCGCGACTTCGGTTTGAGCAATCTTGGCCAGGCCATAAGCTGACACACTATCACCGAATCCTCCGCCCGGGAGCGCTCCTTCCGTTTTGATTCCCGCCGATTTGGCCAGCTCAGCGCTAACCGTGTTCGTAGCGCCTGTATCGAAGATAAAATGCTCGCCCATTTTTCCGTCTAAACGGACCGGGAGATAGATGTGATTGTTGAGCAATCGAAAAGAGGTGGTGACCTCTTTCTGGCCCGGTGGAAAGACTAAGGCATCAACTACCTCTTTGGGCGGATCAAAACGTTCTGCCGCGATCTCCGAATTGAGATCAATTTTTTCTGAGTAAATTTTTTGATCATATTTGGGATCTCCTATACTCACCCGGGTCTGAAATGGGATCAGCAAACCATTGACATCGCGAAAGTCCGAGAAGTAGCTGGTTTGCGGTTGTTCGCCGGTGAGATCCACCATTCGGACCACTAGATGGCTCGATTGATCAAACCAAACCTCGAACGGATCGGACGCTTTCGGCTTGAACGTAATGACATCACACGGCTTTCCCTCATTCTCCTTTACTCCGCTGTAATGCATCTCAGTCGGATAACGATCGGGAAACAAGAAACCATGGGTGGCCTGATAAAACTCTTTGATTGCATTGGCGATGGATTCGCTACTGGTCTCAATGCGGAGTTGATCACTCGCGTCCGTCGACCAGGAAACCTTACTATTCCAACCTTGGGAACCCTTGGCCGGCCCAAGATTGTAGATCTGGGCGCCGCGGAGGTCAGGTAGGTCAAGCCAGGCCTCGTATTTTCCGTCTATTCCACCGACACTCAACTTGCCGGTCTCGTGCCAGAATTTTATCTCGTCCCACTTCTTACCGCCCGTAGCGGCCTTGGAAGCTTCGATAATCTTGGCCGGTTGATCGCCGGTCGGTTCATCCGCCGAAGTAAGTAGCGGAAACGAACACACAATCAGGAGCGGCATTAGTCTCCGCAGTTGTAGGCTGGCCATAAGCTTTGAACGGAGTCTTAGATTCGAGCGCGCGCAAGGTGATAAGAGGACAATTTCCGATTGGGAACCATTCCTAGGGCTTCGCCCTAGGAGGGTGTCGGACTTCGCTCGAACAAAATGATGAATGGGTTTTCAGCGCCGAAGGCGCGACTCATGATAGCCTAGGGCGAAGCCCTAGGAATACGCCCCCCCAACCCGTGACGCACTGAAGGTGCGTGTCAACATTTACCTTAGTTCAACGTTATGTTCACGTATTATTGTCACGCGCTTTCAGCGCTGATCGCCCGTTTTATTATAGTTCCTAGGGCTTCGCCCTAGGCTATCTTGAAACGCGGCTTCGCCGCTGAAACCGTTCGGCAATTTTGTTCAAGCGAAGTCCGACACCCTCCTAGGCTATCCTGAGTCCCGCTTTCGGCTCTCTGAGCGAACTTCGCCCTACGTGCATTGAGACCCTGCGGAGTACCCACATAAACCTAGATTGTCGGCGATTGGAATTTAGCCTATATAGAGGGCGCGATGGCAGTAATGCGTGAGACGCTACTCCGGGCCGATCCGCGTTACTTTCAAATCGCCGCGTTGGGCTCTCTTCTATTCTATGGCTGCACCCGGCTAGGATTTGAGATCGATGGGTTGCAGATCACTCTGACGCTGGCGGCCGCGGTCGGTGTGCAGCTCCTTTTGGCCTGGGTGACTCGAGCGGATGCGCGGTCTGATATACGCAGCGCCCTCATTACGGGTTTGTCGCTCTGTCTTCTCTTGCGAACCAACACCGTCTGGTTCGCCGCAGTGGCGGCGGCAGCGGCGATTCTTAGCAAATTTGTCATTCGCTTTCGAGGTAAACATTTGTTCAACCCGGCCAACTTCGGCTTGGTCATTCTCTTGATAGCGGGTCCGCGAATCGCCTGGTGTTCCGCCGGTCAATGGGGTTCGACAACTGTGCTCACCTTTTTCTTTGTGTGTCTTGGTTTATTGGTTGTGTATCGAGCACGTCGCGCGGATATCTCGTTCGCATTCCTGGTGGGCTACGCCATCCTGCTTTTCGGTCGCTCGGCCTGGCTGGGCGAACCCTTGACCATTCCGTGGCATCGCCTGCAAAGCGGAGCGTTGCTGTTGTTTGCTTTCTTCATGATCTCCGATCCGCGAAGTACTCCGAACTCCTGGATCGGACGATTGATTTTCGCGCTGTTGGTCGTTCTCGGTACCGGCTTCGTTCAATTCGTATTGAACCGCCCAAATGGCCTTTTCTTCAGCTTGGCGGTCTTCTCGCTGTCGGTGCCGCTCATCGACTTATTGTTTCCGGCCGTTCACTACGAATGGTCGCAGCTCACTAAAGTGCCGGGCTCAGGGACTCGTTCCATCTTTCCCGACCGGCCAGTCACCTAAATTACGCTTTCTCGTTCCATTGAAATTGAATCGCTGTGATCCTATGACGACCTCCCGACTCTCCCTCCTCCTCATCTGTTCTGTCCTTTGCTTATCCAGCGCAGACCTGTGCGCCTTCTGCGGTTTCTATGTAGCTAAGGCCGACACGAAGATTTTTAACCAGGCTTCCAAAGTGGTAATGGTGCGGGATGACGATCGAACCGTCCTGACTCTAGCGAACGATTTCCAAGGCGACGCCAAAGATTTTGCGGTGGTAATCCCCGTGCCGACGGTCTTGGAAAAAGGCCAGATCCATGTCGGGGATAATGCGTTGATCGACCATCTTGATGCCTATTCTGCGCCGCGGCTCGTCGAGTATTGGGACGAAGACCCCTGCGCAATTCGTTATCGGGCTCAAGCAGTACCAAATGCGCCGAGCGGGGCCGCCGCTCCAAATCAGAGTCGAGCTTCAGCTCTCGGCGTAAAGATCGAAGCCCAATACACCGTCGGCGAATACGATATCGTGATTCTCTCGGCTGAGCAGAGTAACGGGCTGGAAACCTGGCTGACGGAGAGTGGTTACAAAATCCCCAGTGGCGCCGCCAGCGTCCTGGAGAGTTACATCAAACAGAATCTGCGCTTTTTCGTCGCCAAAGTGAATCTGGAAGAAAAGGGGAAACTCGGTTTCACTTATTTGCGGCCGCTCCAGTTGGCCTACGAGAGCAGCAAATTCATGTTACCGATCCGGCTCGGGACGGTGAACGCGAACGGCAGCCAGGAACTGTTTGTATTTGCCTTGAGCCGGCAAGGCCGCGTGGAAACCACTAACTACCGCACGGTGAAACTAAACTCGGATTTGGAAGTGCCACTGTTTATCAAAGATGATTTCTCCCATTTTTATCGATCGATGTTTGATCGTGCCGTGCAACGGGAAGACATGCGGGTCGTTTTCCTGGAATACGCGTGGGATATGGGATGGTGCGATCCGTGCGCAGCGGAACCGTTAACCAACGACGAATTACGAAAGCTGGGCGTTTTCTGGTTAGACGACACTGACCCGCCCTCTAGCAAAACTGGTAGCAACCGTCCGATTGTTCGACCTTACGGCGGAACCAACGTATTCGTGACACGGCTACATCTGCGCTACGATGCCGCGCATTTCCCCGAGGATTTGGCATTCCAACAGACGGGCGATCGCGAGAATTTTCAGGGAAGATACATTCTGCGCCACCCCTGGACCGGCGAAGCAAAATGCGAGGCGGCCAGAGCCTATCTTAGATCCCTCGACACCCGCCATCGAACGGAAGCGGAGAATCTCGCCAATCTCACCGGTTGGGATATCCAAGAGATCTACAAGAAGATGAATTTTCAGCCCGTGAACGGGAATAAAAAGTGGTGGCAAAAGATCTGGGAATAAAGGAGTTACCGAATAAGAAGTAGGGACTCCGCGTCTGACAATTCTGAATGGCAGTCGTGCACCTGACATCAACTCAGAACTCCTCGTGCTTTCTATGACGCAAGAACAAAGAGAAGCTGTGGTGGACCTTCTCCTCCTCGGCATGTTTGCAGATGCTCCCCTGAGGGTTAGCGAAGATCAGAAACTGCTCTCCGTGATCGAGGAAATCGGCTGGGAGTCGTATCAAACGCCCGATCTCTATCTCCAATCGGCGATCGCAAAGGCCCGTGAAGCCTCCGATACGGAAATTGGCACGAAGCACCGGCTGGAAAAGATCGGCCATGAACTGGACGACGCCCCGCTCCGACAACGCGCGCTAGACTATCTCATTCAGTTTCTGGGAGTCGACGGAGCTGTCGACATTGATGAATCGAAATTTCTCGAACTCGCCAGGAAAGCATTGCAAGCGCCCTAAGTGTTTTATGAGAGGTCGACATCCGGCAGTTTTCTACCGTGAGTTCGTCGACGAACTTCCGGTCGACGCTTCTATTCTTTAGCGCAGCGCGACCTCAACCCCGGGCGCTGACCCACGCCGGAAGGCATTCGCTGAGAATCCCGACGAAGCCCCAGTCCGGCGCACCGATGCTCCGGCTTTGCCTTAGCGAGATGAATGCGGCAACTATTGGTTGCTCTCGCTGCTCAGAATATTCCGCCGCGCGAAGCGATCGTTGCTTTGGCGACGCAGAATCACAAATGTATTATTCTCGCCGTACATCGCCCAAGGACCAGGCGAAACCTCTTTGAATTCTACGAAACGCCAGTCGCAGGCATCTTTATTCCCGAGACCAAGGTAGTCGCGAACTGCAGGCGAAACGTCCAGTCCAGCGCCTTGGTTGAGATTCGGGCGCGGACGCTCGTTCCCAAAGACATACTGCCAGTGATCCGTACGAAACGGACCACAATCCTCCCACTGAGCATAGCAGATACGGTTACCGTGCCGAATACAAAGCCAGCGGCTCTTTAGAACCGTTTGTCCGTCACGAACGAAAGATTGCTTGAACCAAGGAACGACCTGGGCGGCCTCCGGCTTAGTGTGGCTGTATTCCACGTCGTTGTAGGGCAACGCTACATAAAAAGGGTTTTGCCGCGGAATGAAATTGACCGGGATGTAATTGCGTCGACCAGACGGGTCCGGATTATCGTATCCTCCGTAACTGCTGCTCCAATATTTGTCCCAAGAGCTTCTGTCGTTAGGTACCGGGTTGTTGCCAGAGGGCCGTTCACCAATCCAGAAAATGGTGGTGACAATGTTTAGCTTCCAAGGGTATCGCCCGGAACCGATCGCCAGACCGTTGCTGCGACCCATCAATGAAGGACCACTCTGATAACGCGGTCCACCTCCCGTGAATGTCGTTTTGGTCGGCGACATGATCACTTTCGGTTCGACCTTAAGTAGCGCGTTTTCCCGCAACTTCATCGCGTACTTCGCAAAATCGGTACTACTCTCGTACTGAGTTTGGGCAAATGCAGCACCACCAAACAAGAACGAGACCGACGCCAAGATGGGAAAATAAGACCGCATGCGGAGTGTGTTTTTCTGTTTTACGAGCAGCGGGAGCCAAAGAGCAAGAGATTTCTGCATTTTTACAACTCAAATCTGCGTGTTTTCGCCATCTACGGTCCGAATGGGCCCTACTTTAGCTTATTTAGGACAATTTCAATAACTTTCAGTATCGAAATAATACTGAATCGCGACGATAGCCGGACTCGTCTGTTTCCGGATAGTCGAGCGTAAAATGGAGGCCCCTGCTTTCTTTTCTAGCCAAAGCAGAGTCCACGATCAAACTCGCCACCGTACAAAGGTTGCGCAGCTCGAGTAAATCGGTGGACAAATTAAAGTCCCAATAAAATTCCTGAATTTCCCGCTGCAAATTCCGCAGTCGGGTGCTCGCCCGCTGGAGCCTCTTGTTGGTGCGCACGATACCGACGTAGTCCCACATCAGCCGGCGGATCTCATCCCAGTTGTGATAGACCACGACCAGTTCATCGACATCTTGAGCGTGACCAGGCCGCCAATCTGGTAGTTGCACTTCCTGATGGTATTTAGAGTATTTCGGCCGCAACAAGGCGCTCGCGCAACGCTTGGCTAGAACCACCGCTTCAAGTAGCGAATTGCTTGCCAAGCGATTGGCTCCGTGCAGGCCGGTACAAGCCACTTCGCCTATCGCAAAGAGCCCGCGCAAAGTCGTTGCGCCATCGATATCAGTTCGGACACCTCCACATTGATAATGTGCGGCCGGTACGATCGGGATCGGCTGGACGGTGATATCAATCCCCAGACCCAGGCAAGTCTCGTAAATATTGGGAAATCGTTCTTTGATAAAAGCGGCCGGTTTCCGCGTGATATCGAGATACATGCAGGGCGCGCCCGTCCGCTTCATTTCCGCATCGATGGCCCGAGCAACAATGTCACGCGGCGCAAGAGCCCCGAGGCGATGGTATTTGGTCATGAATTCGCGACCATTGGCGTCCACCAAAATCCCCCCCTCGCCCCGCACCGCTTCGGTAATGAGGAACGACCTAGCCGCAGGATGAAAAAGACAGGTCGGATGAAATTGAATAAATTCCATGTTGGCGATGGCCGCACCTGCCCGCCAAGCCATGGCCACGCCATCGCCGGTAGCGATGTTCGGGTTTGTTGTATAGAGGTAAACTTTGCCGCAGCCACCGGTAGCAAGAATCACCCGATCTGTACGTAACCATTTTACCGCGCCGGTTTCTTCATCCAATACGTAAACGCCGACGACTCGATCCTCCGCAGCGTAGCCCAGCCTTCCGGTCGTGATGAGGTCGACCGCCATGTGATTTGATAGAACTGTGACGTTTGATGTCGCTTCCAGCGCTGCGACCAAGCGCTGCTCGATCTCTCGACCGGTCATATCAAGGTAATGCAGAACTCGGCGCTTAGAGTGGCCGCCTTCCTTTGTCAGATCGAGTTCCCGGTGACCATCTTCCAATACCCGTTCATCGAAATGCACACCCCACTTGATCAAATCCTGAATCGCCGCGGGACCTTCGGTGATTATCGTCCGGACGACGTCTTCATGACACAAGCCGGCTCCGGCGATCAGCGTATCTTTCACGTGCAAGTCGAAGGAGTCTTCCGCACTTGTCACCGCGGCGACTCCGCCTTGCGCCCATGCTGTATTCGATTCGCCCAGGGTTCGTTTCGTCACCAGTGCGACCGAACCATACTGGGCGACGTTCAAGGCTAGACTCAGACCAGCGATCCCGCTGCCAATAATGACAAAATCGAACTGGTTCATTCCAGAAGCCGGTTATCAATCAGTCGCGTTGTTCCGAAGAAGACAGCCGCGGCGAGCAGCATGGGGGGGCGCAAGCTGGTAACAGGCTGGAGATTCTCAGGGTCGACTGCTACCACATAGTCGACCTTCGCTAGCGACGCGAGTTCCATTTCGGCCCGCATCCATTTCACCAAACCCGTAACTGATCCCCGGCCCTCGCGAACCTTCTTCTCCGCTCGTTGCAATACTTGCTGGATGACAGGTGCTTGCTCGCGTTCCTCCGTACTAAGATAAATATTTCGTGAACTCAGAGCCAGCCCGTCTGGTTCTCGAACCGTCGGATGCGCCTCAAGCCGGACAGAAAAATTCAGGTCGCGGACCAATCGTCTAATAATGGCAAATTGCTGGAAGTCTTTGGCACCAAAGATCGCGACGTCGGGACAAAATAGATTCAACAGTTTCGCCACGACCGTGCAGACCCCGGCAAAATGACCTGGACGCGACGCTCCGCACATCACCGTCGAAAGCGAGTTTTCGACAACCACGACTGATCGATCGCCAAAATACATATCGGACGCCGCCGGGGCGAAGAGCAGATCGCAACCGTTTTGTTTGAGCAACGCCGAGTCTGTAGCAAACGGACGCGGGTACTGCGCAAAATCTTCTGAAGGCCCAAACTGCGCCGGATTCACAAAGATGCTGGCGGCGGCCGTACCTGTGCCCTGGGCAAGTTTCCGAGCCCGCCGCACCAGGGCGAGGTGGCCTTCATGTAGCGCGCCCATGGTCGGAACCAGCACAAGCGGGCGCGGCGCTGTGGAGATGATCTGCCGCAGCTTCAACGGGTCTCTGACTATGCGCATGTCCAAAGCGGAATTTAGAATAAAAACGTCGGGTCAGCGAATCGGGCACAATAGAACTCGCAACCTGAAACCGCCAACCTGCAACTTCTAGCTCCCCACTACCTGCAAGAGGCCGCGCAAAGGGATCGCCGTCCATTTTGGCCGATTGTTTAGCTCGTAACGCAATTCGTACATCGCTTTCAGGACCGAATAGCTGCGCAGCAAAGCACGTAAGTCACCTCGATCAAAAGGAACAAAGACAGCGTTAGCGGCTGTTTCCAAGTAAGCGCCTAGAAAGACCTGGCCGGCCCGCGTCGCCCATAGATCGGCGAACGCACCTAGTGTCTGGCGATCTTCCGGGCGTACGGTTCGTGACTCAAACAAACTGTAGTGCGCGACATAATGGAAAGAGCGAAGCATGCCGGCAATATCAACCATGGCGGATCGCTTCAATCTGCGCTCCCCGAGCGGGCGAGCCGGCTCGCCTTCGAAATCAAGGATCACATAGTCTTTTCCGGTGAACAGGATCTGCCCGAGATGATAGTCTCCGTGGATTCGAATCTTATGCACATGAATGGTGTCGTGTAGCAGATACTCGTGCGAACTCATCAGCTTATCACCGATAGACATCACCTGGTCCGCCAGCGCTCGTGGATACTCTTCCAATCCGCTCAGATTCCTCCCGAGCAAAGTCAAAGTCAGCTTGGATTCGCTCCGGATCGATTGGTAGACCGATCGTTGGTGTTGCAGTGTGAATGGCTCCGGTCGGAAATCAGGCGAATCGGCATCGGCCGCCAACGCCAGATGCATTTCGGCAGTTCGTTGGCCCAAAAGGCGGACCGTTTCAAGGTGCACTCCCTCGATCACAGTGAGTAGTTGCTCCGGGATCTGATCCCACAGCCCGAGTCTAGGCGGCTCGGGCAGGGTCGGGTCACCAAGAACGCGATCGAAAAAGCGATCGACTGCCGCGAGCGTGTGGGTCCAGCCATCTTGCTCGTTGCCGGTAAATACTTGGGCCATCGCTAGCGCAGCCGGATCTTGACCGCGAGCAATGTACTGCATATCGCCCAGATAACTCGGAACGTGCGGGAAGCCGCATCGTTCACTCAGTTGCTTGGTGACTTCCAGATCAGGATTTAGTCCCTCATCCAATTTCCGGAATAGTTTCAGGTAAATCTGCTCGCCGTAGATGATCGAGCTATTACTCTGTTCCACCTTCAATGCTTTAGAGACTTCCGGAAGCCCGTTATCGGCCATCTCCAGTAGTCGCTTGGAACGGCTCGGGCTAAGCTGGCCGCTGCGTCCTGGGACCGATCCTCCGGAAACGATCGATTTCAGGAGAACTCGATGGAAATTCGTCGAGGCAACCGCATCCACCATTAAATCGCCCTCCGCGCCAACCCTGGCAATGACTGCACCCGGGTATTCGACTTCGATCGATCTGGCCTCCTCTCCCGAAACAACTTTGACGGGTAGCGCATACAGATCCCGTGCTCCCTCTGAAAAATTCACGCCAATGATGAGGAACAGGGTTGAGTCTTCGGAGCCTAGATCAACCAGATCAACCAAAACGGTACTAACAATGCTGCGCGATTTGCTCCGGTACCATCGGGCAGCGCGCATATAATTGATGAGGTCACGTTCAAGAAATCTTGCCCCGGCCGGTGAAGACCACCACGCGGCGGTGCCGTTGTAAGCAATCGTTGGAAGATATTTTTCACCGGCGGAAACACCTGCGACTTCCGGCGGCGTTAATAACAACCAATAAAACGAGGTTGGGCCGAGCGTGATCGGGTAAGGACCGTCCCGAATCACTGGAAACCGGCCGTGACCGAACGCGTCTTCCGGCGTCCAACCTGCCCAGGGTTGAAGATCCAACTCAACCGCTTGGGTAAAACGGGCGAGGTTTATTACCACCAGGATTGTCTGCGTCTCATATGTGCGGGTGAAGACCAGCACCTTGTTGTTTGCTGGGAACAGCATCCGAAAATCACCGTGACCGAACGCGGGAAACCGTTTGCGCATCGCGATGATCCGGCGCATCCACCAAAGAAAGGAAGAGAGATTAGTCTCCTGTACTTCGACGTTGATCGCTTCGTAGTGAAATTCCGGATCGATGTTAACCGGCAGAAACAAAGAGTGCGGATTGGCTCGAGAAAAGCCGGCGTTTTTGTCCGCGCTCCATTGCATCGGCGTACGGACTCCATTGCGATCGCCCAAATAGATGTTATCTCCCATTCCGATCTCGTCGCCATAGTAAAGGATGGGGCTTCCTGGCATAGAAAACAGGATGGCGTGAATCAACTCGAGCTTACGTCGGTTGTTGCTCAAGAGCGGAGCGAGCCGGCGCCGGATACCGAGGTTGAGGCGAGCGCGCGGATCGCGAGCGTAGACGCGATACATGTAGTCACGCTCCTCCTCTGTCACCATCTCGAGCGTCAGCTCATCGTGGTTGCGCAAGAAAATCGCCCACTGGCAATTTTCCGGAATGTTCGGCGTTTGGTCGAGGATGTCGACGAGCGGATAACGATCTTCCATGTGCAGCGACATGTAGATCCGCGGCATGATGGGAAAATTGAATGCCATATGACATTCGTTGCCATTTCCAAAGTAAGCTACCGCGTCATCCGGCCACTGATTGGCTTCCGCCAAAAGCATCCGGTCGACGTATTTTTCGTCGATGTGAGCTCGAACCTTTTGAAGATATTCGTGTGTCTCTGAGAGATTCTCGCAACTCGTTCCTTCGCGTTCAAAGAGATAGGGCACCGCATCGAGCCGCAGCCCATCCACTCCCATATCGAGCCAGAAATCGACGACCTTGAGCATAGCTGAACAGACCTCGGGATTGTCGTAATTCAGGTCGGGCTGGTGGGAATAAAAGCGATGCCAGAAATACGATTTCGCGATCGGATCGTAGGTCCAGTTACTGATTTCAGTATCTTTGAAGATGACGCGAGCTTCCTGATATTTATTCGGATCATCCGACCAAACATAATAATCGCGCCACGGATCACCAGCTACCGCCCGTCGCGATCGTTGGAACCATATATGCTGATCGCTCGTGTGATTGAGCACCAGCTCGGTGATTACCTTGAGACCGGCTTCATGCGCGGCTTCCAGGAACTGCCGAAAATCATCGAGCGTTCCGTATGACGGATGCACGTTATAACAATCCGCGATGTCATAGCCATCATCGCGCAAGGGCGACGGATAAAATGGGAGCAACCAAATCGCGGTAACGCCAAGATTCCGCAAGTAGTCGAGCTTGCTGAGCAACCCCTGGAAGTCTCCGACGCCGTCGTTGTTAGCGTCGCAGAAGGTCTTGATATGAAGTTGATAAATTATGGCGCCTTTAAACCAGTTCGAGCTCGCTGGTTTGGCGACGTCATGTGTTTCGGTAGTCGGAATCTGCATACAAAATCAATGGTTGTGAAGCGGTGGTCGATCAGAGGTGCGTCGCTTGGTGTTCGCTTGCCTTTCAATAGGTCTTTCGAACTGCGCTAAAATCATACAGAAATTCAAGTGACTGCTAGAGGTTGCTCCACCATGGCTTGTTTAAGGGAAGAGCCCACGAGCTTTCTTCGCCTGCATTACCTTCTCTACTCCGATGGCCAGAGCAGCGAGCCGATGTGGAATCCTTTCTTCTTTGGCCCGTTTGATCACCGCCCCGAAGGATTGTTCCAAAACCCGGAAGAGGCGATCCACTACTTCGGTCTCGTTCCAGAAAAAGCTTTGTAAGCTCTGCACCCATTCAAAATACGATACAATGACGCCACCGGCGTTACAGAGAATGTCCGGCAAAACAAATATCTCGTTCCACCGTTCGAACAGAACCTTGTCGGCTTCGACGGTCGTGGGACCGTTCGCGGCTTCTGCCAGGATTCGGCATTGGATTCTGGCGGCATTTTTCTTATTGATGACGCCGCTTACTGCGGCCGGAATCAGCACATCGCAAGGAATTATCAGAAGTTCATCGGCTGAAATCAAATCCGCCCCGGGAAATCCGCCAAGGGCGCCATACTTTTCTACATGCTTGTCGGCCGCCTTGATATCGATGCCCTCATCGTTCCGATAGGCGCCGGAGATATCGCTGATGGCAATCACCTTCATCCCGCTCTTGAATGCAAGGCCGCGAGCGGCGACCGCGCCAACGTTCCCGTAGCCTTGGATCACCGCCGTCCCTCCGGCTAGTTTTAACTTCAACTGATGAGCGGCCCGCTCAACCAGATAAACCGCTCCCCGCCCTGTCGACTCGCGGCGTCCGGACGTCCCGCCGACACTAACCGGCTTTCCCGTTACAATTTCCGGGACCGCATGCCCTTGGTGAGACGAATAGGTGTCCATAAACCAAGCCATGATCTGCTCATTGGTTCCCATATCCGGTCCCATGATGTCGGTATGAGGTCCGATGAAAGGAATCATTTCCTGCATGTAGCGCCGGGATAGGCGTTCCAATTCGCCGGGGGAAAGTTTGCGCGGATCGCAATCAATTCCACCCTTGGCCCCACCGTACGGCAGACCGCTCAACGCACATTTCCAGCTCATCCACATCGAAAGAGCAGCGACTTCGCCAAGGGTGACTCCAGGTGCGAAGCGCGTGCCTCCTTTGGTTGGTCCCATTGAAAGATGATGCTGTACCCGATAGCCTTGAAATACTCTCGTCGAACCATCGTCCATATGAACTGGCACTGCTACAGTCACCGACCGCTTCGGGTACATGAGGCGTTCACGGAGATTATCCGGAATCCCTAAATAATCCGCGATCAAGTGAAACTGATCGCAAGCCATTTCAAAGGTCGGGTCACTATAGATTTGCTGCATAGACGGATCGAATACGACAAAGGGCCGCGCTGCGGGCGGCCCCTTTTTTCGATTCAGGAGGGGAGTTGAGGTCTGGGAAACTGGCGTTTCACTGCCCGTAGAATGTCTCGCATTTCCGCACTCCGCAACCCTGGAGGGATGACAAATGACAAATGCATCCCCCCCGCCGACAAGATCAACCTTGGGTCACGCCCGGCCGCCGCAAGCGGCGCACCCTCCGATAGGCACCGCGACTTTTTATCGGTAAGCTTGCCCTATTTGTCCTCTGTCATTTGTCTTTTGTCATCGGTCATCTGTCATTTCGTATTGAACCGGCGGCCGATTGCGGTTAACCCAAAAGACTCCAGATGGTTGGGAATGACCGGCCCGCAGTAGCAAGGTGGCATGAGATTTTCGATACCCAAGGGTATTCGAGACCACAGTATGCCAACCTTCTAGCCAAGCTCAAAAGTTATCCACCCCCCTATCTCCGCGAGCTGGAACAGCGCCTGCACGCCAGCCTGCGGGAACTGGGCATCACTTTTGGGAGTTCTCAGAGGGATCGAGCAAATACCTGGTTTTCAGATCTACTCCCTCACCTCTTTTTGCCCGAAGAGTGGGATCTAATCACACGGGGATTCCAGCAAAGGGTGCGCGCATTCGAGAGTTTGCTGCAGGATATTTACGGCAAAAGAGAAATCCTCCGGGAAGGCGTACTACCGATTGCCCTGATTATCGGTAGTCCTCACTTCCAGCGGAGCGCCGTTGGCCTAAAACCGACCAACGGACGGTATCTCCATCTGAATGGGCTCTGCCTTTGCCGCGCTCCGGACGGACGCCTTACGGTAAAGCATCATTATTTCAGTCATCCCTCCGGGATTTCATATATGATTCAGGATCGGCGCCTGCTCGCACGAGTGGTGCCAGATCTGTTCGAAGATCAGCAGGTCGAGCCGATGGCGGACGTCCCGACCGAGATTTTGTTACGGCTAAGGAGCATGGCCCGAACGAGCGATCCATCGGTGGTCCTCCTTTCGTCGGGAGTCGCAAGTGCCGTTTACTCCGAGCACAGTTTTCTGGCACGTCGTATGGGTGTTCCGCTGGTCCAGGGCGGAGATCTGCTCGTTTTGAACGACTCTCTATTCCTGAAAACCGTTTCAGGTCTGGAGAGGATTGACGTGATCTACTCGAGGGTTGCCGACCCTTGGCTCGATCCGCTCGTTTTCCAATCGGACAGCCGCATCGGCGTACCCGGACTCATCCATTGCTTGCGAAAAGGTACCGTAGCGCTCGTCAATCCCATCGGTTCCCAACTGGCTGATGATCGCAGCCTTTTGCATTTCTCAAACGTTATCATTCGCTACTACCTCGGAGAGTGGCCAATCTTGCCGACCATCCAAACCTATTGGCTCGGCGACCTGGACCAGTGCGAACTCGTGCTGGAAAACCCCGAAGCCTTCCAAATTCGGACACTGACGGGAGAACGATTCCTTACCGTGCATGATCTGGAGAATGGCCCCGATGAGCTCCGCACTTTGGTCAGAAGAACACCCCACCTCTTCGTCGCCCAACCGAGAGAGGATGCCGCGAGAACGATCGGATTGGTTAAGAATCGGGAAGTGGAACGCCTGCAAGATCATATCATCTACGGAATGCGGAACGGCGAGGGATTCGAACTTTTTCCCGGAGCGTTGACTCGCCTCTCAGCGAAGCCGGGAGGGCGAACCGAGTCCGAATATGGCGGAGGAGGAAAAGATACATGGGTCCTTCGTTCGCCGACCCAATCGGTGCCAGTTCCACACCTACCCAATCCCGCTCAGGTTCTTTTGTCGCGGCGCGTTACTAGCCGCGTAGCCGAAGCTTTTTACTGGCTTGGCCGCTACCTCGAGCGTTCGCAAGAAGTGGCGCGGATGATCCAATTCGTCGAGACGGTCGAGATGGAAGAGCTCAATGCGGTTGAGCGGAAATTGTATCGGCCAATCTGGAACCATTTATTGCCTCCGCTAGATACACCCGGCAAACGCGGCCGCCGCGGCATCAGTAACGTCAAGGAGCGGTACCGGCTCGTTCTCGAGGTTGATCAACCTGGATCGATCGCTTCGATGATTCGAATGGCTTTAGCAAACGCAAATTCTCTCCGGGATGCAATTAGTCCAGAGGCCTGGTCGGTGCTTTCGGAGTTGCAGAGTCGTTTTGAACGTAAACGTTTGCAGCTGCGCATCAGCGATACCGACGCCCGCCGATTGACGCGGCGATTGGCTCAATCCGTGCTGTCGCTGGTGCCGCAATTTATTGCCATCGCCCAACAGACAATGTTGGCGGATGATGGCTGGCGTTTCTGCGAGCTCGGGCTCTACATAGAGCGAGCGGTCGGTACGGCAAACGCGACCTATGGGGTCGCCCAATCGATCAAACAGCGTGCCGGAACACGCCAGGGATTGGACATTGAGCTCTCTGCCTTTCTCCGTTTGCTCGCTTGTCGGGACGCTTATCGTCGCATTTATCAAGCTCGATCGGAACCGGCCTCTGTCTTCGGGTTTCTTTGGCAAAACTCTGAGATGCCGCGCTCGGTCATGTTTTGTCTACAGAATTGCTCCAGGCTCCTCGCCGCCTCGCTTCCCGCCGCTTCCGCCAACGCCGAGTCGGGATTGACCTATTTGCAAGGGATCATTCGGCAGGTGCGCCGGCTCGATTGGTATGCCTTTTTCATCTCGGATGTCGAAGACACCGAACTCGTAGTACAGAGCGACGAATTAGTAGCCCTTATCGGCGAGCTGCTCGACCGAATCCAAGAGCTGCATCATGTGGTCACTGACCATCTGTTGAGTCACCAAAGCATTATTTCAGAGCCAGAGCCGATGCTGTTCTAGAGTAGCCTGATGCTCCAGCCTCAGGGAAAACGCTGGTGAACGGTGTTTAATGAAAGGGGCGGTGAGAGATTTCTGCCTGGGATCTGCCGATAGGCGTTCACCAATCCCCTCTCACACGCTGTAGCCCCCTGAGCCAGGAGGATCAGGCTACACTGCTTAGTGGATTTGTCATTTGTCATTTGGTATTCGTTATTCGCTGCACCCCCCAATGAGCATCCCTGAAAAAGCTCTCGCGTTTTGTCGCCGATCGCTCGCCGAGCGCGATCAGTTTTGGAAAGAACAATCTGAACGCATCTTTTGGCACAAACCGTTCGACCAAGTATGTGATTTTAGCCGGCCACCTTTCGCTCGCTGGTTTGTCGGCGGTGAGACCAATCTTTGCTACAATGCGGTCGACCGGCACCTCGGCGAACGAGGCGAACAAATTGCCCTCCACTTCATTTCCACAGAAATAGATGCACAACGCTCATTTACCTACCGCGAGCTAGCAGAGGAAGTTAACACCTTTGCTGCCATCCTGCGTTCCCTCGGTCTGCAGCGCGGTGATCGGGCGATCATCTACCTGCCGATGATTCCGGAGGCAATCTTTTCGATGTTAGCGTGCGCTCGCATTGGGGCAATCCATTCCGTAGTCTTCGCCGGATTCGCACCGGCCAGCCTGGCTACTCGCATCGATGACGCCGAAGCGAGCGTTTTGATTACCGCCGACGCGGGTCTGCGCGGCGGCAAGTTGATCCCTCTGAAACGCCTGGCCGACGAGGCGGTCGCCCTCGCTTCGCGACCGCCGCGACATGTGCTCGTTTGCGCCCGAGGCCTTGATCCGGATATGCCGTCTGATCCCCGCCGTGATCGAGACTATGCAACCTTACGTGAAGAGCATTTGAAAGACCAAGTACCGGTAGAGTGGCTCGAGAGCTCGGAAATATGTTATTTGCTATACACCTCCGGTACAACGGCCAAACCAAAAGGTATCCAGCGCGATACCGGTGGCCACGCCGTCGCCCTCGCTCTGGCCATGCAAAACATCTTCGCTGGTAATCCTGGCGAGACTATGTTCACGGCCGCCGATGTCGGTTGGGCAGTTGGCCATTCTTTCGGAGTGTATGGTCCGCTCATTCACGGAATGGCAACAATTCTCTACGAAGGATTGCCCATCCGGCCAGACGGCGGAATTTGGTGGAAAATTGTGGAGCAGTTCCAGGCGTCGGTGATGTTCACCTCACCCACGGCCATTCGCACGCTAAAAAAACAAGATCCGGCCTATCTCAAAAAGTATAATACAAGTTCGCTGCGTTACTTGTTTCTTGCTGGTGAGCCTTTGGACGAACCAACCTGGCGATGGATTCACGAGGCACTAGGCATTCCGATAGTCGACAATTACTGGCAGACAGAGAGCGGCTGGCCAATCCTCACACTGCTTCCGCGAATCGAGGAACCGAAGATCAAGCCCGGCTCACCCGGGATTGCTATGCCTGGTTATGACGCTAGCATCGTTGACCCAGCATCGGGCCAGAGACTGCCGGCAAACAAGAAAGGCGTTCTAGCACTCGGACTTCCCTTGCCCCCCGGTTGCATGCCGACCGTTTGGAAAAATGACGAGCTTTTCGCTCGACATTACTGCGGCCAATTTTCCGAAAAGCAGCTCTATTCCACGTTCGATTACGCGATCCAGGACGAAGATGGATACTTCTTTATTCTGGGTCGTTCCGACGATGTGATTAACGTTTCCGGTCATCGTCTCGGCACGCGCGAGATTGAAGAAACAATCTGTTCCCACTCCGCGGTCGCCGAAGCTGCTGCGGTCGGCGCGAAGGATGAATTGCGCGGCCAAGCAGTCCATTGCTTCGTTGTCGTCAAGCAAGCCGAGGTATTCGAAGGCGAGGAAAAACGGAACCAGTTACAGAAAGAAATCGAGTCTACCGTGGTCTCGAAACTCGGATCGTTCGCCCGTCCGGCTGCGATTTACCTGATTCGAGCTCTGCCCAAAACGCGATCGGGCAAGATTCTTCGGCGCGCGATTCTGGCAGCTGCGGAGGGACGCGACACCGGCGATTTGACGACCTTAGAAGATCCCGCCGCTCTCGAGTCAATTAAGGAAATGATCTTCAGAATGCAGGAGTCAGGAGATAGGGGGCGCTAAAGCGTAACGGCGTATCGGCGTGTCGGCGTGATGGTAGGGCGAAACAGATCCAGCGACAGCAGGATCTGTGAGCCTTTCGGCCTAGCCGCGGAGGGTTTACGCCCGCTTGGGATGCAAAGATTTTCTTACAACTTTCGCCTCACTCGCTGTGTATTTACCCCGAACGAGGAACTCACCTATGCATGTTCAAAACGCGCACTCAGTTCTGCTTATCGCTTCTCTCATAGTGGCGTATTCCGCGACAAGCCAAACGAGCTTGGCGGATTCAATGGACACAATCGCCGAGCAATCGCGACATTTGGCAGAAGCCGGAAAATGGGACGACGCCAAAGCAGTTCTTCAAGAGCAGCTGACCAAAGCGCAAGATGCCGTCGAAGTAGCACGACTCAAAGCAGAGTTAGCTCATCTTGCGACGGATTGGAATACCTACTTTCGCAAAGATGAAGCGTCGGTACTTACCGCATTAGCGGAAGCTCGCTCCGCGGTCCAGGCGCATGACGACAAGCAGGCGCTCGCAACATTGGAAATGGCCGAAGGCCGATTCACCTATTGGAAGGCGCTGGACAACACCAAAGACTGGGGGCCACCAACCGACGATTTCGACCGAGCACTTCAGGTTTACCAAGAGCTAGGAGATGAAGTGGGACTCGGCGAGGCGATGTTTTATCGTGGGCTGGTTTATCAGATGCAAGATGACAATCAGCATGCACGCCAGATCTTCGAGCAAGCGCTGGCACTCACCCAGAAGACCGGCGACGAACGGATGGAATCGTTCGTGGTGAGACACATCGGCTACCTGCAACAAGCCGCCGGCGAGATTGATGCGGCTCGAGCTAACTTCCAAAAGTCTCTTCAATTGCGGCAGCGCAACGAGATGAAAGTCTTCGTGCCGTTTGCGCTAATTGCGTTAGCGGAGTTCGAAGCGGAACAAAAGAACTCTGCGGAAGCAATTAAGCTGATCGAGGAGGCGCTTCCGCTAGCCAAATCGGGGAACAGTCCCCGGGCCCTTTATGCAGGTCAGTTGACGCTAGCGAAATGGTACGCAGATGAGGGAAAAGCAGCGGAAGCAAGAAAACTCGCAGAACAAAGCCGAGCCGGTGCCGAAGCATTTGGAGATCCGAGCGACACGAAAGAAGCCGAGGATTTCCTGAAAGAGCATACGTGAGGGTATCCGGTGACCGGTGATCGGTCAGAGGTGATTAGTGATTGGTGATTTGTGATTCGGTAGCTAGAGCAGCACCTCTCGCCGATCACTAAGCACCGGCGCTAAGGGCGAGCGGCGCCAGAAAACCCAGATCCATAAGCGGATTTCAGCTACATTTGGGACTTGTGGATCTCAACCGTATACCACCGGCTCTGTTACAGACTTTCTTGGTAGTTGCTGAAGCTGGCCAAATCTCGGAAGCAGCTCGGCGGCTTCATCTCTCCCAACCGGCCGTTACCGGGCAGATCCGTAGATTGGAAGCCGACCTGGAAACAACCCTCTTCATCCGCTCAGCCCAAGGCGTGTCGTTGACCCCTCGAGGAGCTACTCTCCGAGAACGACTGCAAGATGTCTTTGCTGAGCTTGAACAGATTTTGCAGGACCTGGATCAGACGCGCGAAGTAACTGGAATTGTGACTCTTGCAGCCAGCACAACTCTGGCGCGATATTTTGTGCCCAGGATTTTTATTCGCTTCCATCATTACTACCCGGCAGCTGCTCTTCATCTAATTGTGGGAAATACGGAAGAAGTGCTGGAGCATCTTCGACAACATAGGGTTGGACTCGGTCTGGTCGAGGGCCATCAGCGGAGTCCGGGTGTGCGCCTGGAGCCATTCATGCCTGATGAAATCCTTCCGGTTTGTGCCGCTCGAATTTCTGACCCAAAGCTCCGCCGCGCAATTGAAGGAGTGAAGTCGGTTCGAGACCTTGAGACTCTGCCACTAATTTGGCGCGAGTCTGGAGCAGGTACGCGAACGGTGGTTGAAAGCGTATTGAAGGAAGGCGGAGTGAACCCGAAGAAGTTGGATCAGCGTTATGAATTGGGAAGCACTGAAGCCATCAAATCGCTGGTCGTGGCCGGTCTCGGTGTGGGCTTTTTTTCCTGTTGGGAAATCCAACAGGAAATTGCCAGGGGGCTGGTACGACAAATGAACGTCCCTGGTCTGCGCATCGAGCGGATGTTCTCTTGGGGCCTCCCCAGTGGCGAACTTGGCGGGCTCCCGGCCGAGTTCTACCGGTTCGCCAATTCCATTCGAAGCGAGCTATCCACAGTTAGCGTTCGCATATAGCAGCCCGACTACGTCCGGCGGCTGCCCATGCGCTAAGTTAAGGGTGCTGATGTCTGGTTCTCTGCCCCGAAGGGACGGGGAGGGATCGCGTCCTCGCGATCCGCGGCGCACGAGGACGTGCGCCCTCCCCGAGAGAACCAGACATCCCTCTTACCTTGACGCGCATGGGCGGCTGCCAGGGCGCGGCGAACTTTATAAGGTTCACGAGCTCTCGACAAGGGCTACTAAGGCCTATCAGCCGGCCTGATATGCGATCGAAATATCCGATTACCCCCTCTAAGTGACCGGGATGACATTGCCACAAGAAAGGTTGTTTATGAGATTACTTAAGGGTTCACTTGCTGGCCTGGTTTTAGCCGGCATTCTAGCAATCACGCCCACGGCCGCATTCGCTGGCGGCGGCCATTTTGGTGGTGGTGGAGGCGGTGGGCATTTCGGCGGTGGGGGTGGCGGCCATTTTGGGGGCGGTGGGGGCCATTTTGGCGGCGGACATTTCGTTGGCGCCTCACATGTCGGGGGAGGCCATTTTGACAGGGCTGGTGGTCATGATTTCGAGTTTCGCGACCGCGACCACTTTAGGCACTTTGGAGGGTTTTTTGGGTTTGGCGATCCCTACTGGTACGGATATCCCTATTCGTATGATCCGTACTACGGCTACTACAGCGACTACTACGGTGGACAAACCTACTCGGCTGAGGATCTTTCAAGTCAGACCGTTGTTGCTGTGCAGAAGGAGCTGACTCAACTCGGTTATTATCACGGTCAGATCGATGGCGTGATTGGCGCGGAAACGCAAAAAGCGATTCGCTGGTTCCAATCGGTCAATAAGGTACCTGTCACCGGACAGATCGACGATCCCACATTGAGGGCGTTGCAGATCACTTGACCGCACAGAATTGAACGCTTGACTCTGTAATTCGATAAGACTCTGCGGGGAAGCATCTCCGCAGAGTTTTTTTACAGGTGGGAAATTTCTCCCGATCGAAAAAACAGTTCTGGGTCATCCCGGGTAGGCTTGACCAAACACCCACGCCGGCACGTTTATTCGCCGTACCATCTCCGGTATTCCGAACTCGACGAAATTTGCTTTCCGCCCTCGGCATGGCATATCAATGCCTCCGACGACATGCTCTTCCGCATTTCTCACCAGACCGACTACCACTATCCAACCCCGGTCGCGGAAGCATATCTCGAACTGCGGCTCACTCCTCTAAGTCGCCGTGATCAGATAGTGAAACGACATGCACTGGTTATTGAGCCGAACGTCCAAATTTCAAATTACGAAGACTATTTCGGGAACCAAGTCTCCTTCATTTCCCTGCCGTTTAGACACTTGCGGCTCAGGATTTCCAGCGAGGCGCTGGTGGCAACAACCCGGCCTCCTCTGCCAGTAGAGTGCCTCGAACTATCCATCCAGGAATCACGTCAAATATTAGCCTCCGCTTTGCCATTCGTGTACGATTATTTACAGCCTACCGAGATGGTGAAAATAAGTCGGGAAGCGGCCCAATGGGCGCGACGATATCTTAGCGGGCGGGTGGTTCTTCGGAAGGGCCTCGAAGAGTTGAATCATGCGATCTGGGAATCATTCGAGTACCAGAAAGGCTCAACCGAATTTTCCACGGATCTTTCCGTTGTTTGGAAACAGCGGCGAGGTGTTTGCCAAGACTTTGCGCACGTGATGCTGAGCGTTCTGCGCATAGCGGGTCTGCCTTCCCGGTATGTCTGTGGCTACATCGAAACAGCCCTGCCGGAGAGTGTTGATTCCCGGGCTCCGCGATTGGTTGGCTCCATTGCCACGCACGCCTGGGTGGAAACCTTCGTCCCAGGTCAGACTTGGGTGGCCCTTGACCCGACGAACAATCGCTGGTGCGGCGAGCAGCATATCGCTGTCTCATTCGGTCGGGACGCGAGAGATGCCGCCCCCGTGCACGGCACCTTCAAAGGCGGAGGCAAACAATCCCTGAAAGTCCGCGTTAAAGTGAGACGGCTACGCGAACCGGCCGTCGAACGCAAAAAGAACTCTTTGCCGGCAATCGGTTGACCCTGCTTATGCGTGTCCAAATCGAGAACTGGATGAGATACACTTACGAGAAGCCGGTTAGCTTCTCGCCCCACAAAGTTCGTCTCTACCCGCGGACCGATCCGACGATCGTTACTCACCGATTACAAACGCTCGCTAATATTCCGGCAGATGTTCAATACCGGCGGGATCTTTATGACAACCTGATTGCTAATTGTTTCTTCACGGAGCCGGCCAAAACATTGGAACTAAGGATCCAGCTTGAAGTCGAACTGTCGCCGAGGAACCCATTCCACTTCTTATTGGCTCCCTATGCCGTAGAACTCCCGTTCAGTTACACCGAAACAGAAGCGAGAGTCTTAGCGCCGTACCTTGAGACTCTGGCAGCGGATGAAGTCGACTCGGATGAAATCTGGCGATTCGAAGGGAAGCGAAGCACGGTCGATACCCTGGTTGATTTAGCTGGCACGTTGCATTCCGAGATCAGTTACGAGGTACGGGATGACGGCGAAGCGCGGCCTCCGTCGCGTACGCTGGAATTACGGTCCGGAGCCTGTCGTGATACTGCCCTCCTGGCAGCATCCATCATACGCAAAATGGGATTGGCTGTTCGCTTAGTGAGTGGGTTTCTCTGCGAGTTTCAGGTCGATGTACGGGCTCGGCGAGCGGATAGCGCGCTCCATGCCTGGATAGAGGTTTTTCTTCCAGGAGCCGGTTGGGTCGGCATCGATCCGACGAACGGCACATTTTGTGACCATCGATTCATCCCCACCGCGGCTGGCATCGTTATGGCCGATATCGCACCGGTCGAAGGGAGCTATTTTGGCAACGAAAGAGTGCCGTCGGATTTTCAGGCGAAACTGGAGCTTGAGCTGGTGGTCGAAAAAGATCTGGATCGTCTGGCCGAAAACCTCGAGCAGACTCTGGCTACTGAAAGGGTCGCTCTCACCCTGGGAGGCGAGCCGACCTTTGTGCCGGAACATCCAGAAGGAGCCGAATGGAAGGTGGCGGCGGTCGGTCCGACAAAAATTACCTACGCTTACCAAATCGCGAACACGATCGTTGAATCGGATTGGCCCGGCGCAATCATCCTTTACACGCCAGGCAAGCTTTACCCAGACGAAATCGATCCTCGTTGGGCTCTCAACATCTTGCGACCTCCCCAGCCTTTTCCAGCTTCGACCAAAGAGGCATTTGCTCCCGACGAAAAGAGCCTCAAACATCTGCGAGACACGGTAATCGATCATTTGAAGATCGAGGATCGCTGGATGAAAGCGTACGATCCGCGTGAACCTAAAAAGCAGATCTGGGTGCTCCCATTGGATTTTTCAGAAGGAGAATGGAAAAGCGAAAAATGGAATCTGCGAAAGTTGGAGCTCATTCCAGCCAACGGCCCAGCCGGATTACGGTTGCCGCTGGTGGATTTGCCGAAAAACCTGACGAAACGCGCGCTAGTGGTCGAAGTGCAACCCACGTACCTCGACCTGTTTCTCCCTCCTCTTCTTTCGACTGAATTCGCGTTGCTGGTCTGGATGATTTACGACGCCTTCGACCAACCAACTGACATTCATTGGCAGGGGTATGTTCCGGTCGATCTTCCTCCGGAATGGTCCCGAATCGCCCTGACCGCCGATCCCGGTGTTCTGGAAGTCAATCTTCCTGCGTGCCCTGATTGGAAGACCTACCAATCCTGGTTGGAGCGTTTGGAAACGATTAGCCGAGAGCACGGTTTGCGCTGTTTCAAAGAAGATGGCCTGACGGTGGGAACCGGCGGTGGCAACCACGTGCTCTTTGGCGGACCCTCTCTCGAGCGCAATCCGTTTTTCGTCCGGCCGCAATGGGTGGCTTCCATCGGGCGCTATTGGCAGCATCACCCCGCTCTCTCCTACCTCTTTACCGGGCTCTACGTTGGAGGTTCTTCTCAGGCACCGCGTCCCGACGAGTGCGGGCACGATCTCCTTGATCTCGAGCTCGCCTATCGTCAGCTCGAATCCCTGGGTCCGGGCGATCAACGCGAAAGCATCCATGAGATCTTGCGCCATCTGCACACCGATCCGAGCGGAAACCCGCACCGGAGCGAGATCAGTGTAGATAAATTTTGGTCATACCCGCTTGGAAATTGGGGTCTACTCGAGTTTCGGGCGATCGAGAGTCTGCCAAAGGTACGGTGGGCAACGGCGGTGGCTTTGCTGTTCCGCACCACCCTCGCCTATCTGCTCAAGCAGCCATATCGATCGGCCCTGAAACAGTGGGGACAGGAGTTGCATGATCGATTTTTCTTGCCGACTCTCCTCTGGAGGGATCTCACTGATGTGCTCACTGAGTTGGCCCAATTCGGTTTCGCATTTGATCCTGGGCTATTCCGCGAGATATGGGAATGGCGCTTTCCTCCCCTGCTCCAATTGGAAGGCCTCACCATTCGCAAAGGTTTAGAAGCCTGGTCGTTGTTGACCGACACTCCCGTAGAAGGCCAGACCACGAGCCGATTCGTCGATAGCTCGATAACCCGGCTAGAGTTTTCCGCTGACGCTCAATTTCATCGGGAACACCAGGTCTTTGTGAATGGCCGCGAACTGCCTTTTCGCTCCTTTTCAGCGCGAGAATTGATCGTTGGATTACGCTATCGCAGTTCTGCCCTCTATCCCTCTTTGCACCCGAAACTGCCGATCCAAACACCGCTCGTTGTCACGATCCTCAGTCGTGATGCCGATAAGCTGATCGCTCAGTACGTTCTGCCAAAAGAACAAAGCAGTTTTTCGGAAAGTGATTCACGCGATTTCAGCCGAGGTAAACCATGTGAGCCGCCTGCGCCGGGCTTGATCACGTGCGACCTGCGAATAGAAGAATCCCTGTTTGGTTAACCGCCGGTGGTTATCCTTCAGATCTGGCGAAGCAGCCAGCAAAGTCCGATCCTTCTTCGTTCCCCCCGCAACCCACAAACTGCCGCGGACAAACCTGGCTCAAGAGCCCAAGTTGCGGCTACAGGGCAAGTCATCGGGAAACAGGAGGCGATCATCCTCCAAGAGAACTTCAAATATCGGAGTTGTTTTCGCCATTTCTTCCACAAAGGGATAGACCTTAATCACCGTGGCCATTGGGAGAAGGGCTAGCAGATCTTCGATCCGCCTTCCCTGAAGCTTCGTGTTGAGCGCATCTTTTTGAGAGAGATTAGCGTTCTGGCGAAGCCATTGAGCGATCTCATCTTCGACCGAGGCTTGCGCAACGACTTCGAGAAGGCGGTCTTCCGGCACTTCAATCCCGTCGAGCAGAGCAAGGCTCAAACCGGGTAAAGCCGTGCTCATACCGCGAATGGTGTAGGCGCCGATCTTGCCGCCGGGAAGCTTCGCACGCAATTTATCGATCGTGCGCGGCATCATGTATAGACCCTCGATCTTTTGATAAGGGCTGCGTGGCGGACGAGTCGTCAAATCGAGAGGTTCCATTTCGGACGTTATCGTAGTGCCAACGCCACGGATGGCGCCCGCTCTATTTCATCCGATCGAACGTCTTTTGCAGGATCTCCAGATCACTGGCATTACCGGTCTTTGCCCGGCTCGCTTCAATCCACTTCTGTTCGAGAGCGTTTTTCGTTGGACGATCAATTTCGTAAAAGACACCAAAAAGACCCGGAAACGGCACATCGGCTAGTCGGTATGCTGCGATTTCGTCGGTCAAGTCGTGACGCGCTTCGTCCTCGGGTGAATCGTCCCACTTCTTTTCATCTATGAGCTTGAACTCGCCCCCCTTCCGCGGGTTACCCGCGTCGAAGGCCCCGGGATAGAACTCTATACATTCCGACAAACACTCTATCACCGAGAATCCATCGTGATCCATCGCTCGCTCGATCATTTGGATCATATGGTTGACCTGGGCAGCATGCGTGCGCGCGACGAACGTGGCACCCGCAGCAATCAGTTTTTTGATAGGATTGACCGGGTGGTCGATTGCCCCGGTCGGATCAGTCTTGGATCGATAGCCAATTGGTGAAGTCGGAGAGGTCTGTTTTTTGGTCAGACCATAGACAAAATTGTCCATGATCACGTAAGTCAGTCGGATGTTCTTGCGGGCTCCGTGGTCAAGATGGTTTCCACCGATGGAAAAGCCATCACCGTCCCCTCCGAAAAGGAATATGTGAAGGTCGGGACGGGCCAGACTGATGGCGGACGCTAACGGAACCGCGCGCCCATGGATGAAATGCGCGCCGTGCGTATTGACGAAATACGGAAAACGAGAGGAACAACCGATGCCTGCCAATGTTACAATGTTTTCGTGCGGTAGCTGCCGCTTTTCTAACACCTTGTAAAAAGAAGCCAAGACGGCAAAATCCCCACATGCAGGACACCAAGTAGGGTGATCAGCCGTAATCGCTTTCTTCGTCAATTTCTCGCGTTCCGGTGGTGTTGCCGGGACGGCATCTGCTGGATTCATTTGAATACTCCTTCCAGAATTTCGCGGACGCGATAGGTCAATCCATCGGTCTTAGTCAGACTCTCAATTTTTGGGTTGCAAAACTGGGCGCGCAAGATCGTCGCAAGTTGGCCATAACCATACAAGCCTTGGTCGTTCATTTCGACTACGACGATCCTGCGAAACCGCTCGAAGATCGAATCCAATCCACGCGGGAGCGGATGAAGATGACGAAGATGCAAGGCGGAAACACTTTGGCCGCGGTCGCGCGCTCGGTGGACAGCCTCGTAAATCGGGCCATAGGTCGAACCCCAGCCCACCAGCAATACGTCGCCCTCGGGACTACCGTGGACTTGAGGCAGCGGCAGTTCGTCCGCCAACTGTTGGTATTTCTTCCGCCGTTTCGCCGTCATGCCCGCGTGCAGACGAGGCGATGCGGTTGGGTGGCCCATTTCATCGTGCTCCAGCCCAGTTACCACCGGATATTTGCCTTCCAGTATGCGGGTCCCCGGTGGGGCATGCTGAGTGATCCCGTCCAGAGGATATGGCCTAAAGCCAGCCGAACGCGGTTGCAGATCTGGTTTTGGCTCTTGCATCAGCTCGGCTAAATCAGGTTCGTCGAAAGCTTCGATTCGAGTGGCCAAAGAAGAATCGCTCAAAATGAACACCGGCGTGCTGTATTTGCGGGCAATCCGGGTGGCCTCCAACGCAATATAAAAACAATCTTCAACGGTTGCCGCAGCGAGGACTACGCGCGGACTGTCACCGTGCCCGCCAAATACTGCCTGATAAAGATCACTCTGCTCCACGTTCGTCGGTAACCCGGTACTCGGTCCGCCTCGCTGAACATTGATCACGATTAGCGGAATCTCCGCCATCGAAGCCCAACCGATCGCTTCCGCTTTCAACGAAATGCCGGGTCCGGCGCTCCCAGTGACAGCGAGCGAACCAGAATAGGAAAATCCGAGTGCCAGCGAAACTGCGGCCAATTCGTCTTCAGCTTGGACGAACAGGCCACCATATTTGGGGAATTCTGAGCGAAGAATTTCCATTACCGATGACCAGGGCGTAATCGGGTAACCCGCACCGTATCGGACGCCGCCGGCAATCAACCCGTAGGCCAGGGCCTGATTTCCATCCATCGTGACTTGGGCGCGGTCCGAAGTTCGTGGGCTCGGCTCGAACTCGTAAAGTGTAGTGAGGAGATTGCGTACCGGATAGGCGTATCCGGCTTGGAATGCCATGAGGGCGGTATTCACGACGCTCTCGTTTTTGCCGCCAAACCGTTCGCGGATGAGCCCTTTTAGTTTTTCCGCGTTAAGATGAAAAATACTAGCTAAGAGCCCGAGTACGAAGATGTTCTTCCCTTTGTCCTTGGCTGTTCCACCGAGCGCTTCAACCGTGAGTCCCGTGATCGGAACGCCCACATAGACAAACCGTTTGTCCTCACGATTCGGTTGAACCTGATCCGAATCGTAAAGCAGGACGCCCCCTTCCCGGAGGAAATCGAGGTGGTTTTCGTAACTGTGCTGATAAAAAGCGACCAGGAAATCCGCCTCATCACCAGCCGAGAGTACTTCCCCGGAACCGATGCGGACTTGGAAGATCGATGGTCCCCCCGAAATCGTCGAGGGAATCGTCATATACGTGATTACATCCTGCGCGCTACGTCCTGCTAAGCGCGCCAGGAACGCGCCAGCGGTCTGGATGCCATCTTGAGAATTGCCGGCCAGCCGAATGACTGCGTCGCGAATGTGCTCGGGTCGCAAGTCGGCGCGTCCGGTAGGCAACGAAGGGGCCGATTCAGGCAAAACGGGGGAAGAACTCAAAGCAAATGTTTCTTAAATGCTAATAGAGATGGCAACCCCTTGTCAACGTGCTGTGCGCGATTCCGATCATGCATTATGCACCGCTTGCACGAGGTTGGTCAGCGATTCTTTCGCATCGCCATACAGCATCCCGCAATTGGGCTTGAAGAAAAGGGGATTAACCAGACCGGAAAATCCTTTCCCCTGTCCTCGCTTGAGCACGACAACCGTTTTCGCGCGGTCGACTTCTAAAATCGGCATTCCGGCGATGATACTTTTGGGATTATCCCGAGCGTCCGGATTCACAACGTCATTAGCTCCAATCACGATCGCCACATCGGTAGAGGGAAACTCCGGATTGATTACATCTAGCTCCTGGAGTTGCGAGTAGGGCACGCTCGCTTCGGCCAGCAAAACGTTCATATGTCCGGGCATTCTTCCGGCCACCGGATGGATAGCGTACTTCACTGTCACACCCCGTTCTTCAAGCGCATCGGCCAATTCCCGCAAGACATGTTGGGCTTGCGCAGTCGCCATTCCGTAGCCAGGCACAAAAACCGCCTGGCGCGCATAAGCGAGCTGTACGGCAACGTCGTCCAAACCTATTTCTCGCATTTGTCCTTCGCTCGATTGCGTCGTCTCTGAAACGCTGCCGAACGCGCCGAATAGGACGTTTGTAATCGAACGGTTCATCGCTTTGCACATCACGATCGAAAGAATAAATCCGGAACCGCCGTCTAAGGTTCCCGCGATGATCAATACATTATTGCCGATCACCATCCCGGTCGCAGCGGCCGCCAGGCCTGCGTACGAGTTCAACAAGGCGATTACTACTGGCATATCTGCAGCGCCGATTGGCAGCACGAGCAGAACGCCAAAGGCAAACGCCAGGATCAACATTAGATAGAACAACACAGACGCTCCCGGAAAGAACAGCAGACAAACGAAGCAGATGATGGTGACTGCCAAGAGCGACAGATTGAAGATATTTTGGCCCTTGTACGTGAGGGGCGCGCCTGGTATTAAACCCTGGAGTTTAGCAAATGCTACCAAACTGCCAGTGGTGGTCAGCGAGCCAAGCAAGACTTCAAAACTGAGCGCGCCCATCTTGAATTGTCCGAGCCCAGCGCCGTGCAGGTAGTACTCCGAGATTCCCACGAGAGATGCGGCGAGCGCACCGAATGCATGTGACAGAGCCGTCCGCTGCGGCATCGCTGTCATTGGCACCCATAAACCCATGGCCAGTCCAATCGTTGAGCCAATCAAGAGCCCCGCGATGATCCACTCATAGCTAACTATCTCGCGGTTGACCAACGTGCCCAAAATAGCGAGCAGCATGCCAAACTCGGCTAAATGCATGCCGCGCCGCGCGGTGTCCGGGTGACTCAACCCGCGGAGCCCGAGGATGAAAAGAATCGAAGCCAGGAGATAACTGGTTTCAATAAACAGGGTGCGTACGTCCACGGCTCAGTCCTCCTTTTTCACAGTCTCCCGCTTTCTGAACATCTTCAGCATGCGATCGGTAATGACGAAACCGCCGACCACGTTAATGGTGGAACAGGTCACGGCTAAGAATCCGAGCACGGCGCTCACCGCTGTTAGATGCGCGCCTGCCGTCACTAACGAACCGACCAGCGAAATTCCGGAGATCGCGTTGGTTGCTGACATGAGTGGGGTGTGAAGAAGCGAAGGCACTCGCGAGATGACTTGGTAGCCAAGAAATGCCGCCAGGATCAAAACGTAAAAGGTAGCGATTAGTGTTTCAGCGGGCATAGCCTAGTGATGACGATTTTTAAATGACACATGGGACATATGGGACTCATGAGACTTATGTGACCGATGGGACACATGAGTCGTGTCCAAGATAGCTGGCGTGGTCCTGATCGTCCGCCGGATCGCTGTGCTGCCGCTAAGCTCCATAAGCTTTCCGAATGGTCTCATTGCAGATCTCGCCGGCGTGGGTGATGACGCAGCCCTTGAGCAGCTCATTGCTCAAATCGAGAACGAACGCCTTCGTGTCCTTGTTCCAAAAATGTTCAACGAAGGCGCCAAGGTTGTTGGAATACATCTCGCTGGCATTCGTCGCTACGCGTCCCGGCAAGTTCGCATAACCCAGAATTTTGACGCCGTTCAGCACGACCTCCTCGTCGTACTCCGAACATTCGACGTTCCCTCCGGTCTCTACCGCTGTATCGACGATGACGCTTCCTGGCCGCATCTTCTTAACCATTTCGGTGGTGACGACAATAGGAGCCTTCCTGCCAAAGACCTGAGCTGCGGTAATGACGATGTCCGCTAACGCTACATGGTCTGCCATCACCTCGCGTTGTTTTTGTAGTTGTTCAGGTGTGAGCGCTTTGGCGTAACCCCCTGCTGTTTCGCCAGTCTCGCCCAAATCAACCTTTACAAATTTCGCTCCCAACGATTTCACCTGTTCCTCGACGACTGGCCGAGTATCGAATGCTTCCACCCAGGCGCCGAGTCGGCGGCCGGTCGCAATTGCTTGTAGCCCGGCAACCCCAACCCCGATCACAAACATGCGCAGCGGTTTGATCGTTCCGGCCGCAGTAGTCATCATCGGCAGGATCCGTTTGATTGCGCCGGCGGCCAGAATAACGGCGACGTATCCCCCGAGATTGGCTTGCGAACTCAGAGCATCCATTTTTTGCGCGATGGCCACACGAGGAATCATTTCCATGCTCACTGCGGTAATTCCTGCAGCCGCAAGTCGATGGACCAATTTTTCTTCGCTAAACGGATCAAGCAGGCTGACGTGAATACTCCCTGTTTTCAGCTGCGCGATTTCTTCCATCGCCGGTTTACGCAACCGCAATACCAGATCGGCGTTGCTCAAGGAGGCTGCCCGATCGGAACTGGTTTTTGCACCCCCGGATTCATAATCAGCGTCTAACCAGCCTACCGATGTTCCCAAACCTTTTTCCACCTCGCAATCCGCTCCGAGTTTCACCAATTTGCCGGCCGTAACGGGCGAGATCGGAACGCGCAATTCGGTTGGATCAGCTTCTTTGGGGACAAAGATTCGCATGATAATTAATCGACTCAGGGGAGCCGGTGATTGATAAAAAGTTCGTGAACGGCAGGCGCCAAAAAGACCAAATCCTTGCGTGCTGAGAAAGTGGAGGCGGAAACCATTCGGAGGTTTTCTGCGCGGATGATGCCCAAATCTTTTTGAAACATCAATACAGGATACAGAATACAGGAGCCAGGGACGACAACCGCTCCTATCCGGTTTCAGACACTGCCATCCGAAATCGCTCGACCAACATTCCAGCCCTGGGCCAATATCGGCGGATGGGATACGTCAACGCCACCCTCCTGGAGAGCGGTCTCGACCAGATCCGTCGTTCCCCCGCTGACCAGGGGAGAGTGGAGCTCATCGTTCGCCGGCCAGCCGAGAACGAGCGAGAAGTCGTCCCGGAGGCAATGCTGGATTCTGCCAAAGGTCTCGTCGGCGACACTTGGGCTAACGGATCGGCGCATCTCGACACGCAGCTGACGGTGATGAACGCTCGCGCAGCGCTGCTGGTGGCCGGTCAGGCGGAACGGCGGCAACTTGCGGGCGACCAGCTCTATGTCGATCTCGACCTGAGCGAGGACAACATCCCGGCAGGCACGCGCTTGCAGCTCGGATCCGCAGTCATCGAGGTAACTAACTCGCCTCATCTCGGTTGCAACAAGTTCGCCGAGCGTTTCGGGCAAGATGCGCGCCGATTCGTAAACTCCGCCGTCGGCCGGCAGCTCCGGCTACGTGGTCTCAATGCCAAGGTCATTGTCCCTGGCGCCGTCCAGGTCGGCGATACGGTTCGGAAGCTATCGTAGCCTGATGCTCTAGCCTCAGGGGTGTTGGTGATTAGGGATTAGTGATTGAAGGATCCGGCTACTTCCTCTTTTGCGCTTTCCTTCGTGAGAGTATCAGCTAACTTTTAAGAGCAGCGCAATTCTCCCCCCAGAATGCCGAAAGCTAAAGTACAGCGATCGATCCGCCCAGTCCCGAACGGTTGGATGCCCGCGCTCTGGGCAAGCCTCAAACCTTTTGGAATCGGTGAGCAACATCCCAATAATTTTTCGGAAATTTTTCGGGCTCTTTGGGAAAACCGTGACAACCTCGATTACGCCTACCGGATTTTAGATCAAGGAGTCTGCGATGGCTGCTCGCTCGGCACCAGCGGGATGAAGGACTGGACCATGACCGGGCTTCACTTGTGCAACGTCCGGCTCCGCCTGCTTCGGCTTAATACGATGCCCGCGTTAGATGGCAAGCTGTTGGAGAACGTCCATGCGCTTCAATCGCAACGCTCGCGCGACCTGCGCGCATTCGGCCGCATCCCGTACCCGATGATCCGTCAGCGAGGAGAGCCGGGGTTTCGCCGAATTTCTTGGGACGAGGCTTTGACCAAGATCGCAGCTAAGATCAGACCAAGCCATCCAGAGCACATCTATTTCTACCTGACTAGTCGTGGTGTGCCGAACGAAACATACTACGCGGCGCAAAAAGCAGCGCGTTCACTCGGTACAAACAACATCGATAACGCAGCCCGAATTTGCCATTCGCCTAGCACTTTTGCTCTTAAAGCGGCGCTCGGCGTAGCGGCTACAACCTGTTCGTATACTGATCTGATTGGCACGGATCTAGTGGTCTTTTTCGGAAGCAATGTCGCCAACAACCAACCCGTCATGATGAAGTACCTTTATTACGCGAGGAAGGCGGGTACCAAAGTGGCGCTGGTTAATCCTTACCGCGAGCCAGCCATGGAACGCTACTGGGTACCATCTGATGTTGAGAGCGCGTTTTTCGGCACCAAAGTCGCAGAGCACTTCTTTCAGGTCCAACCGAGGGGCGATGTGGCTTTTCTGCAAGGGACTCTGAAACACATGATCGGTGAGGGTTGGCTAGACGATGAGTTCATTCACGAACACACTGCCGGTTTCGAGGAGTTGCGTTCGTTGGTGAACCAATTCTCTTGGGAAGAGTTGGAGACCGCCAGCGGAGTTAGCCGGAACACCATGCGAGACTTTGCGCAACTGGTGGCCGGCGCGAAACGCGCGGTTTTCGTCTGGGGAATGGGAATTACCCAGCACACCTGCGGAGAGGATAATGTTCATGCTATTGTCAACTTGGCCCTCGCGAAAGGGTTTGTCGGCCGAGAAGGTTGCGGCTTGATGCCCATCCGCGGGCACTCGGGTGTTCAAGGTGGAGCCGAGATGGGAGCCTACGCTACGGCTTTTCCCGGAGGCTTGCCGATCAATGAGGAGAACGCGACGAAGTTCGCCCAGCAATGGGGATTTCCCGTGCCGAAAAAGCCGGGCCTAACCACTCCCGAGATGTTTGAATTGGCTCTGCAGCGCGAGCTCGAAGTGCTTTGGTCGATGGGCGGAGATTTCCGCCAGGTGATGCCAGATCCCGAGTTAATCGAGAGCGCTCTTAAAACGATCCCCCTTCGGGTTCACCAGGATATTGTGCTGTCCTCGCAAATGTTGATTGAGCCGGAAGACACAGTTGTACTACTTCCTTCCACCACTCGATACGAGATTCCAGGCGGGGTTACTGAGACCAGCACTGAACGACGGGTTATATTCAGCCCCGAAATTCCGGGACCACGCGTCGATGAAGCCCGATCGGAGTGGGAAGTTTTCTTGGAGATTGCCCGGCGCGTACAGCCAAAATTTGCGGACAAACTCACCTTTGCCGGAACGGGTGCCATTCGCGAAGAAATCGCTCGGATGATCCCCTTTTACGAGGGCATACAGCACCTGAAAAAGAGGGGTGACAGCTTCCAGTATGGCGGCCCGATGCTCTGTGCAGGCTCCAAGTTTTCCACGGTCGACGGCAAAGCCCATTTCAAGGCCATCAGGTTGCCACAAGTAGAGGTGCCAGCCGGAGCTTTTCGAGTGGTTACTCGTCGAGGCAAACAATTTAACAGCATGGTACACGAGGATATCGATGCCAGCACGAATGCGCCACGGGACGGCGTATTGATGAATCCGGAGGACGCCCACCGGCTGGGACTGACGTCCGGTGATCAGGTGCGATTACACAACGATTTCGGTACTTACGACGGAGAAGTGCGCGTTGCGCCGGTTACAGCCGGGACGCTAGAGGTCCACTGGCCGGAAGGCAATGTCTTAGTGGATCCACAGGCGCGTTCACCTCTCGCTAAGATTCCAGCCTACAAAGAGATTTCCGCCACGTTGGAACGAGCCAATGGGGCCGAGCAGCACGAACCTTTCTTAAAGCTGTGAATTGAAGACGCCTATGACTCAAGAAACAACTAAGGGATTGCCCAATCGCTGGCTGCTAGCGGGCGGGGGTGTACTAATGCAGCTAGCCTTAGGAGCGGTTTATGCATGGAGCGTATTCCGAAATCCGTTAATCAAGACGTTTGGTTGGTCTATCTCAGACGTAACAACCACCTTTTCCATAGCCATCCTGGTTTTGGGCTTCGCCGCATTTCTCGGTGGCCTCTGGATGAGACGAGTCGGTCCTCGTGTCGTCGGGATCACCGCGGGGATTTGTTATGGTCTCGGCGTCGCCTTGGCGAGCCTTTCGAGTGGCAATATTTGGATCCTTTGGCTCACCTACGGAGTGCTTGGCGGGTTGGGACTCGGATTAGGGTACATTGTTCCTTTGGCCACCCTGGTAAAATGGTTTCCTGATCGGCGCGGCTTTATTACTGGACTTGCAGTGGCCGGCTTCGGAGCTGGAGCTTTGATCACAGCTCCGGTGGCCCAGCATCTGATCGATGGTGTCGGGGTACTCAAGACGTTAGCGATTCTCGGTATAGATTACTTGATCCTGGTCGTGCTTGGTGCCTCTGTTATGCGCAATCCGCCCGAAGGCTGGGTGCCCAAAGGTTGGCAGCCTTCCGCCAAGCAACAAGAGCAATTGCAGGCGCGGAATTACACCCTCAAGGAGGCTCTATCCACCTGGCAATGGTACGTTCTCTGGGCAATGCTTTTCTTGAACGTGACGGCTGGCATCAGCATCATTTCGCAGGCCTCGCCGATGGCGCAAGAAATCAGCGGCGTTAGTGCCGCGGTGGGCGCGGGCATGGTCGGTATCATCTCGATTGCCAACGGCATTGGCCGGCTGCTTTGGGCTTGGTTGTCCGATGCGATTGGACGTCGGACCGTTTTCTTGATCATGTTCCTGTTGCAAGCGGTACTTTTCTTCCTCTTGCCTTCGCTGCGGGAGTTCACGCTGCTGGCCACCGTGTGTTTCATCATCATCAGCTGTTACGGTGGCGGCTTCGGTACGATGCCCGCATTCGCTGCCGACTATTTTGGTCCGAAATGGATCGGATCGATTTACGGACTGATGCTGACCGCGTGGGGTTTCGCCGGCGTCTTTGGGCCGCTGTTGATAGCCAATATCCGTCAGGCTACTGGGAAATACGATCGCGCATTAACCATCATCGCGGCGATAATGTTGGTTTCCAGCGTGCTGCCATTGGTGTTACGGCGCCATCGCGCGGTGGGCGAGCCGATCGCCGCGAAGCCTGTCGAAAGAGTCTAACCGCTAGCCGAAAGGCTGGCGGAATTTAGCTCAGGGCGACAGCAGCAGCCGTCGCCCCGGGCCCAAGGCGGATGATTCGAAGCCGTTCGCCTACATTAGTTTGTCAGCGATTGGCCGATTCGATCTTTGGAAACGCGTTCAGGCCGATTTTGGATTCCACAGACCAAGCGGCGCGCCCGTCGGATCGGCGATGATACTCAGCCAACCGGCATCCGGTATTTCAGTCACCTCTTTCATGACCGTCGCGCCAAGCGATTGGGCCTTTTGGGTTGAGGCGTTAATGTCGTCGACCAAGACATAGGCTAACCACATTGAAGGCGCTCCGGGAATGGGATGTTTCATCATTCCTCCGCCAGTGCCTTCGCCGACTTTAATCATTGTGTATGCGCCATTTTCCATCGGAAAATCTTCTAGCTTCCAGTCGAAGAGCTTTCCGTAAAAGGCTTTTGCTTTGCTGAGATCGGTTGTGTTGAGTTCAACGTGCGCGAATGGATTTGCCATAACTGTCTCCGGGGTTTTCAAGCATTGGGGGTTTCGCCGGCGAGTCGTGCTGGCTTTCTCGAACATCAGTGTATTGCCCTTAAGGTCGATAAAGGTCAATCAGCAACCCGCCACCGAAAGCAGCAGTTGAGAGACAGAAACTGGAAACGCTACGTTCTAGTAATTTCCAGCTTGTGAACAATCTTAACCTGCCTCTGAAGAGGATCGGTGCCTGCGAATTCGTCCCGAAATTCAGACGTTTATCCAGAAGGCCATGGCCTGCAAAAGCGAATCGTGAGTCTGCTTCCGGATGTTCTTTATTTTTCCGACCGATGCCGCTTCGTCCCTTCGTCCGGGGTTGGTGAAGCATATTCATCCGGATGCGCCAGCGAACTCATATCGGTTCCAACCTTCGTCCTCTTTTCTTCCTTCAAGCTTGCCCGGAAAGATTCGACGTTATTCTCGACCACCGTCGGTTGAATAAAGACCAGAAGCTCGTTTCGATTGCGAGTATGCGTTTGAAATTTGAAGAGATTGCCGACATAGGGCAACCGATCGACGATGGGAACTCCGGAGTCGCTGTGTTTGATAGTATCCTGGATTAATCCACCTAGGACGACGGTTGCACCGCTCGGTACCGTCACAGTGGTGGTCAAGCGTTGGCTATTCACGATCGGTACAGTGTTGCCGGCAATAGTCACGTTATTACCCAAGCTGTCATTGATCTGCGCGATCTTCAACGTAACCTCGCGATCGGAATTGATTAACGGTATCACCTCGAGCCGCAGTTCAACGTCTTCGTACTCGATAGTAGCTTGAATAGCGGCCGTATTGTTGTTGACAGTGTTAACGTTTGTTAACGTAGTGCCTGGCACCGGCACTCTCTGCCCTGAAGCAATCACCGCTCGTTTGTTGTTGGCGGTATAAACGGCCGGCCTGGCCAGAATCGTGAACTTGTCTCGTTGATCAATCGCTCGAACAAAAACGCGGATTGCGTCATTGATGCTGCCGTAGATGGCTAGGCCCTGCGTACCCGGCACGAGCCCCGTGTTCAAGATTTGCCGGGGATCAATTACGACTTGGCCGTTTTGATTAAAGATACCCGCTTGAGTTCCGGTGCTGCTGAGATTGCTCGAGGCGATCCCTTGGCCCGAAGCGATCTTTTTGTAGGTCTGCGTAAAATCAACTCCGAAATCGAGCTCACTGCTCAGCTGGAGCTGACCTATGACGGTAGACAGATAGACTTGCTGCGGTCTGCGATCGAGACGGTCGAGCAAAGCGCGAACTTTCTGGACGCTTTCCGGAGGTCCAATCACGATAATCTTGTTGTCCTTGGCGTCTGAAATAATGCGCGTTTTTCCAGCAATTAACGATTGCGGACCGAGCTGCTCATTCGGCTCCTGCAGCAAGTCTTGCCCGGCACCGACTGATCCGGCCGACGAATTTACCGAACTATAGCCACCGGTGCCCCCACCTGACTGCGTCATACCGGTCGAACTCCGTGAACTCCCGAGGTTAACGGTTCGATTCTGATTGACCTGTTGTGGCTGATTCTGATTCTGCAGCTGGTTTGTGCCGGCACCGTATTGCTGCTCTTCGTTTAGTAAGTCGGCCAGAACCGGAAGCGCCTCGCCGGCGGAGATGTATCGCAGCTTGTACTCGAGCGGCTGAGCAGCGGCTGTCGCCTGGTCAAACGCTTCTACCAACCCTCTCAGCGTAGCCATGTTCTGGGGACGGGTAACGATCAAGATTCGGTTGGTACGCGCATCAGGAATAAGCTGCGCCTGCAAACCGGCAATTACCGTGGACACGGGGTTAGCAACGACGACATTTTGGCCCTGCTGCTGCACCAGCTGGTTCTTCGGCTGACTGCCGCCGTCTAGCAGCTTACTCATTGTGTCACATACGCGTTCTGCATCGGCTCGAACCAATTGAACAAATTCGGTGGAGGTCGCAGCCGGAGGCAGGTCGATCAGGTCTTTTAAGGCAATCAGCTGTCGGATCACGTTCGTCGTCTCAGTGATCACCAGTGATTGTGCGCTGTTAACTGGAACAAAGGAGGTGTAGGCGCGCGGCAAAATATGCGTGTTAAAAACCGTTAACGCTTCATTGGCTGAGATATGGTTCAACGGCATGTAGTAGCTGACGATCTCTTCGCCAATCGGCATATCTTCCGGACTAGTGAAGAGACGCACTCCCTCGCTCCGGGCGTTTTTGCCGGTGCTCAGGTTGATTATCTTCATCGTGTTCTCGCCGGGACCGGGAATCAGGGCGTAATTGTTTAGGAGTAGCGCGGCTTCAATCAAGCGAATCAACTGACTCTTCTTAACCGGCTGTGGTAGCGAAATAGTCAACGGAACAGCGTTCGCCATTAGGTTGCTGTCCTCGATCAATGTCTTACCAGTTAGTTTTTCGTACTCCTGCAACACCGCAGTAATCGGCGCATTAGATGCTTCGTACGAAACCATTTCTTCGTCGGGACTCGGATTAGGCTGTGGCGTTGTCAGAGTGCTTTGGGCCCAAAGCAACGTCGCCTGCGAGAAGATCAAGGAAGCCAAGAGAAGGCGTGGGAGCATAAAGTTAAAAATAATTGACCGTTATTGATCTTGGTTTATTCCAGGACCTTGGTTGACTCCGGGATTCTGCCTAGGCGGCACGGCACCAGGAGTCCCGTTAGCGACCGCTGAAGGCAAGACTCGCCGACGATGAGTCTGCTGAGCTTGCGGTGGAATGTTTGGGTTCTGATTTGCGCCAGGAACGTTCCCGTTTTGATTTACGCCCGGAATGTTAGGTTGAACCCTTCCACCCGGCACTTGATTGTTGATTTGCCGCGGAATTTGATTGTTCTGTCCGCCTTCTGGCTGGACCTGCATCGGATTGTCGGCAATTGCCGGTGCAGGTTCCTGTGGTTTGAATTTAATCGTACCCTGTTCCACACCGTTCGATATGACGGCCTCGAAATCTCGAATCATCTGGAAATCCTTTCCGCCTTTTGCGCGGACTTCGACGATCCGAATACCTTTGTCGTTGGGAACATCCGTAATCTTTTGTACGTCGTTGGTGTCGGCATCTTGAACAAACAAGGAGTCCTTCCCTCCCTCATTTAGCCAAGAGACAACGGCCAACTTATTGAAGGCCTCAGGTTGAATCTGAGCGGCCGGAGTGACCAGCGTAAACGGGTTTCGCTCCCAAAGCTTTCGATACCGCTCCGCTTTGAATCCGGTCGGCAGCGCATCATCCGCCCGGGCGAGCGCTACGGAAGACAAGAATACTAAACAGAATACGCACGAGCTGATCGGAAATCTGGCTGTCGCTCCACTCGCCCCGAATCGGACAACAGACCGCAGCCTTCTGGGAAAAAAATCACGCATGGGGGGCATACCAACGGGCCACTTCCAGTTCCAGATTGACCTTGGGAGGCTCTGCTTCACTCTTGAGCGACAAGTTCGTGACCGCCTGAAATTTCTCGGGTTGTTGAAGCTCTGCCAGCCATTTCACGACATTCTCTAGATTACCGGACAACTTAAGTTTTACAGCGACCGACTGATAGTTGGCCGTATTCCTCGATTCTGCGAAACTTTGCTCCTGAATTACAAGCTGGTTCGCTTGCGCACTAGCGGTTACCGCCTGAAGGAGCTCGGATTGCGGGACTTGGCCCCCATTTACTCGAGGTTGCTGCCGATCGATCCACTGCTTTCTGGTCAACCAAAACTGCTTTTCCCGGAGCCACATCTGGTTGGTCTTGGCGGTCGCCTCCATCTCCCCGAGCTGCTGATTTAGTCCGTTCTCGGTGTCCAGCAGATAACTGATACCGTAGAAATTCGCCATAACGAATAGGGCCAGCCCGAAAAGGACCAACAGACGTCTCTCGTTCTTAGTCAATTTTCGCAATTTTCGGGTCTCCTTCGATCGTGAATTCCGCGCGTCCATCAGGTCGCAAACTCGGGCTGTGCATCTGCCATTGGAAAAGGTTCAAGCTCGGATTCGCCTTGATGTCTTCACTAAATTTAAAAACTGCGGCCGCTGCACTGGCTTCGCCCCGAATCGAAAGCTTGCCCTTCGTTATTTCGAATGCCGTGAGGCGCAGCCCTTGGGGCGGAATGAGAGCCGCGACCTGGTGCAGGATTTCAACAGGATACAGTTGCGGATCGACCGCCCACTCCACCTTCTTCCACTCATCTGCGGTCGCCTGGATCGCCCCGACCGTCGGAGCCTCGGTGGCTAACTGCCTGCGCAGTTGGGAGAGCTGAAATTTTTGCCAACCGATATATCCGACCAAGGCCAAGATCACCGCGGCATAAATCGCCGCAGCTGCCAATAGCAAGCGTTGAACGCGCCGGCGGCGCCGGCGGCGGGTATGCAACACCTCCACTTCGTTTGGAAGCAGCTTGGAAGGCGTGGCCGGAAAAGTAGGTGGCGGAAACGACTCTCTTGATACCCGCAGCGCTAGTCCTTTTTGCAACTGCTCGACTTCCTCGTCGGAAAAGTCACCCCAAAGCACTACACCGAGCATTGACTCAGAAAGCCGCTGACTTCCTAAGTACAAAAGCGCACAGCGAACTTCGTGAATCATCTCCGCGCCGACCTCCGTCTCACCCAAGATTTGCAAATGGATCGGATTTCTACCGCGGGTGACCGCGATAGCCAGCCGCCCCTGCTCGCGCCAGATGCACAAGCGATCTTGCGGCAGCGGAAGCACAAAGCTTGCCGGTTCAAATTGGACTGCCGATGCAAAGGCTAGTCGCGGATCCAGTTCGGGTAGCAGAGCGGTGGCCAACGCTAGCGACTTGTCTGCTTGAGTTTCCAGAACCCGGATATCGGTTCGTTTGCCATTTCGCTGGGTTAATCCCTGCTGCTCGAGTTGCAGTTGGACGATTTCGGGAACCAGAGAGCGATCGCCCGTGGCAACCCAGGTCGCCATAGTGACGGTTTGTCGCACCGGCAAGCCCACTATCGTCTCCCCCGGCGCATCAGCCGGCTTGGCGATTCGACGAACAAACTGGGCCCGTTTCGAATTTGAAAATGTCCAGAGCTCCCAATCTTCCGTCGCGGTGCAGCGAACGAATGAACGCTGAGAGCGGTCGCGCACACTGTCTGTCATAGGGCTTGTCTTTCGCTGCCAAGAACATGAGCGTTTGGCACCACTGTCAGTTGATCGATGTTGCTCCCCTTCACGTTTCCAAGCCAGCCCGCTATTCTTCCTGCCATACCAGATAAGCGATCGGAATAGTGTTGCGTCGGGCGACAACTGTCAAAGTATCTGTGTACCCGTTGACCATTCCTTTGCTGACGATCCGATCCACCGTGCTGTTTATGCTCAATAAGCCTTGCACCAATTGAAATTGCTGCGGCGTCATTCCCAGTTCAGTCCGTACCTGATCCATCGTGACATAAGGCGTATCGTCTGCGGTGTACGGAATTCCGTCCGGCCCCCACCGGTGCTGGACAAAGTGTTTCGCTTGTCCTGGACTAATCCCGGTAACCAGAGCGATCGTGTCGGCTTCTGCGGCATTCACATTGATTGTTCCATCGCTCCAAACTGTGAAATATTTCGTCCAGTCGGGTTGAGCCGCCGCCACCGGCGCAAACGTCGAAACCAGGCTCATTTCTTCTACCGACCGAAAAGGATGGATGAGCTGGACGACGGGCTGCGTAGGATTTTGGGTTTGTCCCCCGTTCTGGCCGGCCGTCGCATCCAGCTGCTGCTGTTCAAGCTCTTTCGCCTGATTACTTCCCTGCTCCGGAACTTCCTGACCGCCTGTCACCCAATCCCGGAGCCCTTGGACAGCCGCCAGAGCGGCATTGGTTTCGACGCCCCATTTTCGAAATAGACTTTCCAAGATATCGTCTCGATTGTTTTGCAACAGGAAATTGACATTCAACCGAGTCGACTCGCTGGTAATTGTCACTTGAAACTGGCCTCCATCCTTCGACTTTTGATTCAATAGTGCGTTATCCGTATTGGCGGTTTGAGGGTTTAGTCCGAAGGCCAACCCCGATTCCGCTAGTTGGCGAGCCCGAAATTGGTGATTGAAAGCTGAGTACTCATCCACGCTCGATTTCAGAAAGGCGATGACCGACACGACCAAACTGGAGACCAAGAGAATCGTGAACAGGACAAGTAATAGCGCCGACGCGTTCTCCTCATTTCGATCCACTAAATGCCAATTCCGCCGCATATTTTCCGCGCGCTTCATTGCTCAATCGGTGCAACTGGCCAACGAAAGATTGCTCGAGTCGGATTAGCCTGACCGCTTACCGCAAACGTGCATTCGAAGAGTGCTGGCTTAGCGCCCGGATCGGTCCAATCAGTCTTCCATTCACGTGTGCGCCCATCGAAAAACCGCCAATTGCATTCACGCAGACCGCTGACGACGCGAACCCACTTGGCCCGCGCTGGTTCCCCGGAATTCGCGTAGCTGATAGTCGCGTCTTCCGGCTCCTGCACCACCGCAAATGTATAGCGGCCATCCGCCTGCGGTCGGGCCGCGATCACTGTAGACCCAAACTGAGGGCCGCTCGGCGTCCAGGAAAAATGAAACGGGACCTCCAAAAAGACCAACTCCAGCGCATTTTGGAGGCGGCGCGTCTGAAACTCAGCGGTCTGCGGCATCGAATCGAAATGTTTTCGCAACAATTCGTATAAGCCGTCGGCATGCTCTTGTTCGGACTGCAAATACTGGACGTCTGTCGTAACCCGGACCGTTGTTTGGATGATCCGAAATACCAGCACAACGACTATGGACAGGATCGCCAAGGCCAATACGACCTCCAGCAGCAAGTAGCCGGCCGCCGGTCGGCGCCTTCGGCCCGCGACCGCGACATTGCTACCGCTACTTCTGGGAGCCGGGGTCGTTCTCGGCCGGCAATCATAAATAGCCAATAGCCTATAGCAGATATTGGCTATCGGTGATTGGCTATTGCCTATCTCTTCCAGGCGGCTCATGGCTGATAAACGATTATTTCCGCCTGGCTGGACCTCGACTGCTTAGTTTCTTGCCAGGTCGCTCGCACTGTGATTCGCCAAAGATGGTCAAGCGGTTGGCCCTTCAAATTCGTTGCCTGCACCGGCACGACTTCACGCTGGTAGTGGACACGTTGATCTCCCATCGCGACCTCATTCTTTCCGGCGACCAGCTTGGTGGCAGAACTTTCGACCAAGATGCTCTCCAGATCGTGCCGTACCTGTGAATCTTGTCGAAGCAGTCGGGCAGTGTCCGCTGCCTGCTGGAGCGCGGTTGTCAACGAAAGCCCCACTATGCAAAAAATAGAAAGCGCGAGCAGCATCTCCCAAAGTACAAACCCGCTTTGGCCGCTCTTATTCCCGGGCCGATCTCGGGCCCGCTCCAGAAAAGAAAACCAACTTTTCATGGGATAAACGATTCCTCGTCTTCAATGCGAGCAGTCAGCGGGTCGATCCGAAATTTGATCCAATCCCGACCACGCTGGAACAAGAAGATCAGCGGTTCGCACAAGCCGTTTGGCAAAAAGATCCAACGAGCATCAACGCTCCCTTTGAAGTCATCTTCGTTAAGTCGTTTAATGGCGAAGGTTACATCGTTAGGTAATTGGTAGTTCTCGTCCGGCCGTTGAGGTTCCGCTTTCCGGTCAGATGGCTGCAACACAAATTCGCCGTTCAGCAGCAGCAGCTGATACGATCGGTTTTCCGCGATGGCCGATCGCCTTGCTTCTTTGGCGAAACTCTGTAGCTCGCGCACGGGTCGGCGAAGTTGCTCCTCCTGGAAGAGTCGCGCGGTTGGTGGCGCTGCCACGGCGAATAGCACCGCTACGATGAAGAGGACGAAGCAAACCTCTAACAAGGTGAATCCCGGCGCGTTCCGAGGGTGCGTGGTCATGTCGATGTTACGCGCACTACCCGCACTGCTGACGCGCCGGCTCATAAGCAGAGACGCCTATTGAGTACGGCGAAAGATGTTACCGTCTCCCTCTTTGCGTTGAGGTCCAAGTGAATAGACATCGATGCCGGACGGATCGCGCTTTCCAGGATTGCGGTATTGATAAGGGGTATTCCAGGGGTCAACCGGCAAACTGTCCATCAATCGAATCCAATTAGCTGGTTGGGTGCCCGTAGTTGGCGGATTCACCAACGCCTCCAATCCCTGGGCCTGATCCGGCATCTGGTTATTGCGCGCTTCGTACAGCTTTAACGCGCTATAAATATTAGCGATATCCTGCTCGGACCGTTGGATCTTAGTGACATCCAGAATGCCTGTCATCTTGATGATCACGCCACCGGCGATCACCGCAATGATAGCCACAACCAACATGATCTCCATCAAAGTATAACCAGCACGTCGGTGCCGACGTATGCGAGCTTTTTGAGACTTCGAGCCGGCCGCGAGAGGGGATTTCATACAGCGTTACAAAGAGAAACGAAATTAATGCAAAGGCGTTTCAAGTCAATCAGAGGCATATTGGACCTGCAGCAAAAAGTCGCGGATAGCGATGGGGTTCCCGGCTGGACCTTCAAATTGAAATTGATTGTCGCCGATGACCAATTGCGTTGGCGGCAAGTAAAGGGCCCCTTTTCGCCAACCTACAAATTGACCGATATTTTCCGCCCCATAACCAGGATCGGTCAGGTCCGGGACCTCAAAGGATAGCGTTCCAACCACCTGTCCGTTCAGCCAGACTTTCAATGCACCGTTGAGCGGCAAACCGTTCACCATCACCTCGATTCGAGCCCGTTTCAGGTGCGTTGGGATGGTGACCGGAAACGACACTCCGTTCTCGATCCTTTCGGCTCCATCGGTGATCGAAGTGGTCAAAATCTTCCCTTCCCAGCTATCGGCGACCGGTGTCAATCGACTACCATCTACTTCCTCCGGCGCAAACATTTTGCCTCCGTTCATCACCAACGCTCCATTTGGCGCTGAGTCCACTAACCTAACAACCCCAGGTCGAACCCAATCGATCCTCACTCGAATCACATTCAGAAATCGCGTGCTGGACTGGAGAACGATCTTTCCAGGTCCACCCATTGTCGGCCGGCTAATCAGCAACGTCCGTTGGTTCGGCAGCCCGATATTCTCGAGTAAATTGTCGCATAGCAGCTGTCTATCTCCCTGCCCGGTTTGCCAAAAGACACTAAGATAAGCGCCGGGCTCCTCGTTAAAAACAACTGTAAGCGCTATGTCGTCATCTTCGGCCCCGGGCGTAACCGGGAAGGAAAGTTCCGCGCGATCTTTTGCCACCGCGACCGGGCGCTCACCCATCCAGGCCGGGATATCGAGCTTCGAACTCGTTGTCGGATCGAAAACGAAGGTATCGGCCGTAGCCGGATAAGGCACGATCCACAAGCCTGCCGCGAGGGCGATCAACCAAGAGCGAAGCACCACGACGTCGTTCATAGTCAACTTCCTCCGCCCAGGCAAGAAAATGGCGAGTTTGTTACAATCCAAACCATCCTCAGGGGGCTTTAGGCGCAATGTGTGTCGGCTTAATACCGATACAGCGCCACCACAGGCTATGACCACAGAGCGGGAGAATTATTCCGGGACCTCCCAAAACGGCTATGAAATTTCTGATACGCTGAACCGGCGGGCGTTTGGTCATTTTGACCTCTTCGGAAGTCCGTGTTCAGGTAAGAGCGATGAACATTGTCGATCTCACCCAACGTCCACCTCGGAGCCCACGCGTAACCCTCGGCGGATATGTCCTATTACCTCGCATGTTGGATAAAGGCCGCGCTCATCTCGCCGGCAAAGCCGGGGAATATCATTTCAACTGTCCGCTGGATCAGCGCTTCGCGGGCTTCGCTGGATTGAAGGCTGACGATATCCTCCAGCTTTTGAAGGAAGGAAAATCAGATTCCGAGGTTCTGGCGTGGGTTCGCGAGCACAGCCAGCGATCCGACTTCGAGATCGCGTCGTGGACGCAGTTCCAATTACAACGCGGTCCTTCCGATAACGAGGGCCGCGAATTCTTGAGCAGTACGGTCCAAGAACTCGCCCCGAATCGAGATGACATACAAACTTTTTTCGATTTGCTTGATCTGGACGATTTTGTCTCGTTCGGCGGAGCTGCCTGATGGCGAGGCTGCCGCTGCGCCGGCACCCATCCTCGGTCGGTAGGGTCAGGCTCCCGCCCGCGGCCGCGAGACCCAACGCGGGGAGGGATCGCGTCCCCGCGATCCCTTGTGGCCGGACCCAAGCGCGTTTGTATACCAAGGGTTAAATTGCCTCCCCCAGGTTAGAGATCGTTTTCTCGGCGCGCGGGGACGCGCGCCCTCCCGGCGATGGAGCAGGCAAACCATTCTTAAGTTGACGCGTATGGGCTCCCGCCGGACCGCATCCATGGCAGGGCAACGGACGCACAGGAGCGCGTCCTACCGGCGCTGGGCCCGTCCAAGCTCAGGCATTTTTATGCCGCGGCACCAACCACCTCAATCAGCGGCCACAATGAATCGGAAACGAATTTCGGGCGCGCCGAAGAATCGAGCAGCGGCAGGCCCAGGCGATTATGCCAGAAAACGGGCATCCCCACGCCCGCAGCGCCCGATAGATCGGCCGGTGAACCAGCTACGAATAATGCTTGGGCTGGCTCAACCTCCAATTCCTCCAACGCAAGCCGATAGGTTTGCGGATGCGGTTTGTAAAAGCCGGCGCGTTCTGCCGTTACAAGGTTGGCGAATTGAATCCCAGTCTTTTCTACCGCTATCGCCCCCAACGCTTCCGAACAGTTTGTCACAACCGCAAGTACAACTCGTCGTTGCAATTCCCCAAGGACTTCTGTTGTCTCAGGCCACGGTTCGAGCTTGTTCCAAGATTGAATTAGCCGGGCCGGCCGGTCCTCTGAAATCCCTTCTGCAGCAGCAGCTTCCCGCACGATGCCATCATAGGGTCGGTAGTTCCCAGCGGCATAAGTAAGTTGAATATATCTCTTCCGCCACCGAAGACCGATCTCTTCCGACTCGGCAACCTCGTTCCATAGTTTCCAGGAATTCAGCAGAGCACTTAAGAGATCGAAGACGACCGCTTGATAGGGAGTTCGGCTGCCGGGGTTCATCATCGAATAATAGCAAATCCGACTATCGACGATTGCTCATTTCATAGCTACGTCTCCCCCCGGTAAACGCACCGGGCAGAAGGCGTTTCGTGAATCACGATCTCGCTCAAACCGGGACATTTCGGAGCTAGTCTTTGCCAAAACCAAGCCGCCATGAGCTCGATAGTGGGATTATCCAATCCTGGAATCTCGTTTAGATAACTGTGGTCCAACTGTTCCAGAAGCGGACTCATCGCTTCACTAATCAGCGCATGGTCATAGATCCAGCCGGTAGCCGGATCGACCTCTCCTTCCACCGAAACTTCCACCTTGAAGCTGTGCCCATGCATCTGCCGGCATTTGTGCCCTTCCGGCGCCTTTGGTAGCGTTTGCGCGGACTCGAATCGAAAATCCTTGGTTAAACGTGCTTTCATACCCCCTTGGTTTCCGGCGCCCAAATGAACTTGTGTAGTTGCAATTGAAACCGAACCGGGAGCTTATCTGCGAGGAGCCACTCGACAATTGCGCGCGGATCAATCTTTCCAAAAACGGGAGAAAAGAGAATGGTCCCACATCGTCCAGCAAGGCCAAATTTCTCGATCTGTTCTCTCGCCCAGAGGTAGTCTTCGCGAGAACCGATCACGAATTTCACTTCGTCGCGCTCGTTCAGGTGTTCGATGTTCTCTAACCGGTTACGGTGCGACTCACCGCTGGTCGGCGTTTTCAAATCCATGATCCGATGTACGCGCGGGTCAACGGGACTGATGTCATGCGCACCGCTTGTCTCGATCAACACGGTCAAACCGCGATCAGCAAGTTCCCGCATCAGCGGCAACACATTCTTTTGCAGCAGCGGCTCCCCGCCGGTGATCTCGACCAAAGGGCATTCATACGCTAGGACCTGTTCAACAATCTCCGCCAGACTGATCTTGGTGCCCTTATAAAACGCGTATGCGGTGTCGCAATAGGTGCAACGAAGGTCACAAAAGGTTAGTCGCACAAATACGCATGGCAAGCCGGCCCAAGTGCTTTCCCCTTGCACGGACTGATAGATTTCGTTGATGGTTAACGTTTGGGCGTTCACTGGAGCGATCGTCTTAACCATCGCACCGCTTTGCGTGTTGCCAAGGAGCCGGCCTCCGCGGTCAGCCTGTCGCATCAAGCTGGCGAACCGGCGCACTACCGTCTGACCGGTCTTTACGCGCCACGACTCATCCGAACCCTGGGCGGGTCTCTCGGATCGATCACCAACCCCAATACGTAGGTTCCGCTAAAATCGGATTTGAAAGTCGAACGATCGCTTAACCACCGTTTAATCTCAGCATCGGCACCCGGAAAGCCCGATGATTTGAAAACACGAGCGTCGATCGCCCGCCCGCGATCGATGGTAAGTTGAACCTGGATCGGAATTTCGTGCGGATTGCTTCCCTGCTTCGCTCTGATTTCCCTCCATACTTCCACTGATAGGAGGATTGGTTGCATAACTTTGCCGACTGTCCGGGTTTGACCAAACCCATGTTCGCTGAAAATCAAACCAATAGTCGCGATCGCGAGCGACTGGAAGGTGCGAAGAAATTGTCTGCGTTTTTGTCCAGCCGGAAAATTCCACTCATCCACGGAAAACGGTTTTGCCGGAAAAGAGCGCCGAGCTCAACAGTTAGTTTTGTTCGTTGTCCTAGCCGATGATCGTTGAATCTGAAGACGCTTTTGAACAATCATACAGCCATGAAGCCTGGCGTCCTTCTTAGTCTCGTGCTTTGCGGATGTACCGTAACTTCGTTCGGTCAAGTGGATCGAATTACAGGCAAGCATTTCGCGACGCGATCCGAGGTAATTGCGGTCCACGGAATGGCAGCGACCGCCCAGCCGCTTGCCAGCCAAATCGCTATCGACATTCTGAAGCAAGGAGGGTCGGCCGTTGACGCGGCCATCGCCGCAAATGCAGCGCTCGGTCTGATGGAGCCGATCAGTTGCGGCGTCGGCGGCGATCTCTTCGCGATAGTCTGGGACGCCAAGAGCCAAAAACTCTATGGGATCAATGGAAGTGGTCACTCGCCCCTGGGCCTTTCTTATGAGCAAATGAAGTCGGAATTGGACAAGCTCGGTCTGAAGCAAATTCCGAAGTTTGGCTTTTTACCGATCAGCGTGCCAGGAACGGTCGACGCCTGGTTCGAGCTTCACCAAAAATTCGGCAAGCTTCCGATCAGTCAAGACCTGGCCCCGGCTATTCAGTACGCTGAAGAGGGCTTTCCGGTCAGCGAATTGATCGCTTACTATTGGGGCAGGAACGTTGCGATATTGGCCAAACAGCCAGGAGCAATTCTTCAGACCTATACGGTAAACGGCAAACCTCCGGCCAAAGGCGACATCTTTCGAAATCCCGATTTAGCCCATACCTATCGCCTTCTCGCAGAAAAGGGACGCGACGCTTTTTATAACGGCGAGGTCGCGGAAAAGATCGACGCGTTCTTTCGCGCGAACGGCGGCTATCTGCGCAAAACCGATTTTGCGGCACACCGCTCAGAATGGGTCGAGCCCGTCTCCACGAATTACCGCGGCTACGATGTCTACGAGCTTCCGCCGAATACGCAGGGTGCTACTACCCTCGAGATGCTCAATATCCTGGAGGGCTACGATCTCAAAACGATGGGTTTCGGGAAGGCTGACACTTTGCACGTGATGATTGAAGCCAAGAAGCTGGCCTTCGAAGATCGGGCACGGTCTTTTGGAGATCCGGCTTTTTCCCGAGCGCCCTTGGAAACATTGCTTTCGAAGGAATATGCCGCTCAGCGACGAAATCTCATCGACTTGCAGCACGCTGCGCAACGCTATGACGCCGGCGTTGGAAAGCTGGCCCAAGGCGATACCACTTATTTCTGCGTAGCGGATAAGGAGGGAAACATGATCTCGATCATTCAAAGCAACTATCGTGGCATGGGTTCCGGCATCGTGGTTCCGGGTCTTGGCTTTGGGTTTCAGGATCGCGGCGAGTTGTTCACGATGGAGCTGGGTCATCCTAACGTGTATGCGCCAGGTAAGCGGCCGTTCCACACACTCATTCCCGGATTCGTCATGAAGCAAAACCAACCATGGCTTTCTTTCGGTGTAATGGGCGGCGACATGCAACCTCAGGGCCATGTCCAGGTCCTCACTAATCTGATCGATTTCGGGATGAATCTTCAGGAAGCGGGCGACGCGCCGCGCTGGCACCATGAAGGATCTTCAGAGCCGACTGGAGAGGTTATGAACAACGGCGGGTACGTCGAAGTCGAAACTGGATTCCCGTATGAAAGCATCCGCGAATTGATGAACCGGCGACACAACGTCCGTTTCGATCTTGGTGGCTACGGCGGGTACCAGGCGATCATGCGCGACCCGGCAACCGGCGTCTACTACGGTGCCTCCGAGAGTCGTAAGGACGGCTGCGCTATCGGCTACTAGAGTTGGCTGGCGATGACTCGATAGCGCCTGAATTATGGAGCCTCATAGGTCACATGCGACTCATAAGTCTCATGCGACCCACGAATCCTACGGCACCACCAATCAAATATGGATAACCTAATAACATGTTAATTTTCTGTTTGTTTTTTCTTGCCCTCTGCAAATGGATCCGCTAACATCTGGATTAATAAGTTCGTTCAAAATCGAAGAGATTAAATGATATGGGCGTAGAAGAATCGCTAATCGGCGGAACCGTTAAAGCTGGAAGTCGCAAAGTCCCGGTTTTAGGTATCGCCATCGGAGCAGCGGAGACTGCCAAAAACGGATGGGACGCGAAAAGTGCTTTCAAGCGTGCTCTGGATCCTAACCGCAGCGAACAGGAGCGCATTGCAGCAATTCGAATAGCAAAAATCTACGGACGCCGCGCAATGTTCAAAGCGGGTAGCACCATCGCCGCTCAGATCCCGGGGTACGGCACAATTGCTTCATTAGCGGTGGATGGCGCGGACATCGTCTTGCGCACTATGGAAGGTGATCCGCAGAAGATTGAGAAGCCGTCGTCAGAGAAAATAGCCAACAAGAAGAGAAGTACCGAGGCGTTCATGCAAACGATGCGTGAACAGGCAGCCAAAGAGAATTTGCACGGTAACAATCAAACACAATCGATAAGGCAGTCATAGCGTTCGATAGAATCGTGCTGAAAGGCGCTTCCTATCCCGGCCAACCAAACAAGGTTGCCACAAAATTGGGCAGCTCTAACCGGTACGTCGCAACACCCCACCCCGCACAATCGCCGCACGCAGACCGCCATTTCCTTTAAGTGCAGTGTGCGCACCAGGACCGAAAGCGCGTTCCATCCAATAACAAGGGCGGCACTCTTCCGTTCCCCGGAACTGGAGGCCCTGGATCTCAAACGTCTCACCGATCAAATCGTTCAAATTCACTCCGCGGGTGATCACGTTGCGGCGAAATACTTCAGTCGGACGATCCCAAACGTCGAGCTTGAGGCAAAGCTCGTCGTAAACCTCCTCGGCAAAGAAAGTGATCTGACCCTTGTAGTTTTCGCTGAAACCAAAATAACGGTCTCCCTCGATTCCTTCGCCGACGACACACTGAATCTCGTTAACTTCTTGCGCGGGATGGCTGGATGGCTCTTTCCCGTGGTGGCCGACAAAGTTGTGACCAGGAGAGATGTAAAGATGCCGAATATCGAATTCAACTAGTACCACACTTTAGAATAAACGCTTCGGTCCTTCCTGCCAAATGAGGAACGCCGAGAGCGCGCCGAGAACGCCGGGAACGCCGGGAACGCCGGGAACGCCGGGAACGCCGACAATGTGATGAACGCTGAGAACGAAAAGCAAGTCGAGAATGCGTGAACGCAAGGAATGTGTGGGAGTCCGATCAACTTCCTCTCAGCCGCCAGGGGTCGATTCTGCGAGCGATCGCTAAACTACTGTTCGCCGGTGTCGTCGTCGTTCCCGGGGTCGCGGCGCTGTCGGCGTTCTCGGCGCTCTCGGCGTTCCCGGCGATGACGGCGCTCTCGGCGTTCCAAGTGCTCCTCCCCGTTGCAGACCTCGAGAAGCGCAGTTATCCTAATAGGTGGCTTCGCCTGAAGACACCATGCTGGTAGGATCGAAACGACTCACGATCGAACGGTTTAGCGCAGAGCGACCTCCGCAAAACGCTAGTGACACAGTGACGGTCGAAGAGCCGTTGGAGATCCGTGTTCGATTTCGCCGCGGCCCAAACGTTGTTCAAAAACCGGTTTCGGTGACCATGCGTACACCGGGATCCGATCGGGAACTCGCGGTGGGATTTTTATTTACGGAGGGAATTGTCCACGCAGCCGCTTGGATTGAAGCCAGTGATGTCGAAAGTGACAAAGAAAACTCGATACTCCTGTCCCTGAATCAAGAGGTCGACTTGAAACGGCTGGAACGGCACTTTTATACCTCTTCGAGCTGTGGCATTTGCGGAAAGACCTCAATCGAGGCGCTCGCTATTAATCGTGAGATTTCTCTCCCCGATCGCACGCCGCAGGTGAGCGTCGAAACAGTATTAGCCCTCCCAGAGAGACTTCTTGAGCAGCAGGCCCATTTTTCGAAGACGGGAGGCCTGCATGCCGCGGCGTTGCTCAGTTCAGATGGAAAGATCCGCGCGATCCGCGAAGATATCGGGAGACACAATGCCGTAGATAAGGTGATTGGTCACGCCCTGCTCTCAAAAGCGATCGATCTCTCGGACTCTATCCTTATGGTGAGCGGTCGGGCAGGCTTTGAGTTGGTTCAGAAAGCCATCATGGCGGGTATTCCAATCATGGCGGCGGTCGGAGCCCCTTCTTCGCTGGCGGTGGAACTTGCGCGACGCTACGATCTCACCTTAATCGGTTTTCTGCGAGGCACCCGTTTCAACCTCTATTCGGGTCGCCAACGAATGCCGGCGGCGGCTGAGCAGTTCGCGACTACTTAGCTTGCAAGCATCAGCGCTGCCATGGCTCAGCACAACTCGTCGTCTAATCACGGCCGAATCGTGCGTTCGTCGCAGCAGAAAGGACCTGATCGCGATTTGATGCCTGATGGATCGGTGCCAGGATCGCAGTCACCGATAGAGCCTGATCCGGCCGAACAAGCAAAGCGCCATAAAGTCGCGGGCGGTTTTGGAGCGATCGTGCAAACCACGCGCTACGTCATAGGAAGAATGGGAGTGACTCGCGGTACCTCGACGTTGCTCCGGCTAAATAAGGTTCACGGGTTTGATTGCCAGAGCTGCGCTTGGCCAAGTCCCGATGACCATCGCCATATCGCAGAGTTTTGTGAAAACGGCGCCAAGGCGATATCGGATGAAGGGACGTTGCGCCGATTGACGCCTGAGTTTTTCGCGAAACACAGTATCCATCAACTCCTCCTGATGTCTGACTTCTGGCTCAACGAGCAAGGTCGGTTGATCCATCCGATGATTTTACGAGTCAGGTCCAAGCATTATGAACCCATCTCTTGGGACGAAGCATTCTCCCTTATCGCGGAAGAGTTGAATCGGCTCGGATCCCCCCATCAAGCCGCGTTCTACACATCTGGAAGGACCAGTAATGAAGCAGCTTATCTCTACCAACTCTTCGCCCGGCAGTTCGGGACGAATAACCTCCCGGACTGTTCCAACATGTGCCACGAATCGAGCGGCGCTGCTTTATCGGAAACGATTGGGAGCGCTAAAGGCACCGTGACCCTGTATGATTTCGACATAGCCGAGGCAATTTTTATCGTCGGCCAGAATCCGGGCACTAACCATCCCCGGATGTTAACTTCTCTGGAACGAGCAAAAAAGCGCGGCGCGAAAATCGTAAGCATTAATCCGCTCCCTGAGACCGGCAATTTTCGGTTTAAGAATCCGCAAGACTTCAAAAACCCGGTAACTGCGCTGAAGTCCACCTTTGGTAGTGGCACTCACCTTTCCGATTTGTGGTTGCCGGTAAAAATCAACGGCGATCTCGCCTTGTTTAAAGGCATCATGAAAGAGATGCTTGCGGCCGAAGACCAAAAGCCTGGATCGGTTTTCGATCACGATTTCATCACAAGGTACACCGACGGTTTTGAACCTTTCATCGATTCGCTTCGGACCGCTCCGTGGGAGCCGGTTCTCGCGAGCTGCGGGTTGACCCGCGATCAGATCCGGCCGGCGGCGCAAATTGCGATGAACGCGAAGAGTATCATCTGTTGCTGGGCGATGGGCCTCACCCAACACCGCAACGCCGTGGCTACTCTGAGAGAAATCGTTAACTTTCTGCTGCTGTGCGGAAATATTGGGCGACCCGGCGCGGGCCCTTGCCGTGTGTGCGGCCATAGCAACGTACAGGGTGACCGGACGATGGGTATCTGGGGACAGCCGTCACCTGAGCTTCTCGATAAGTTGGCGGAACGGTATCACTTCGAGCCGCCTCGTGAGATCGGAACCGATGTCGTTGATACGATCAAAGCTATGCACTGGGGCCGGATCAAAATTTTCTTCGCCATGGGCGGAAACTTCCTATCGGCAACTCCTGACACCGAATTCACCGCTGAAGCTCTACAGAATTGTCGTCTGACTGCACACGTCTCAACCAAACTGAACCGTTCACATCTCATCACGGGACAGCAGGCATTGATCCTCCCCTGCCTCGGAAGGTCCGAAATCGATGAACAGAAAGGCGGTCCGCAATTCGTAACGACTGAAGATAGTATGGGTATCATCAACCCATCTCGCGGACGGCTCCTCCCCGCTTCCGAACATCTGCTGAGCGAACCGGCGATCGTCGCCCGTCTCGCCCGGGCCGTGCTCAAAGAACGAAGCCAGCTCCCGTGGGAACAATGGATGAACGATTACTCGAAGATCCGCGACGAAATCGAGGCCGTCATTCCCGGATTTGACCGTTTCAACGAACGTATTGCGAAACACGTTTTCTATTTGCCAAATCCGCCGCGCGACAAGCGTGAGTTTGGAACAAAGAGCGGAAAAGCGAATTTTACGATCAACCAACTCGAGATCCTCGATATTCCGCCGGCCCATTTTGTCTTAACGACGATTCGGAGTCACGATCAGTTCAACACCACGATCTACGGACTCAATGACCGTTACCGCGGCATCTACAATGGGCGCCGCGTTCTGTTCATGAATCCTGAGGATATGAAGCAAGCTGGCCTTCAACAGGGCCAGCCTGTCGATATCACGAGCCGCTTCGAAGGTCAGGAACGCGAGGCTCAGCATTTCCTGGTGGCCCCTTATTCCATTCCTCGACAGTGCGTTGCGACTTATTTCCCGGAGGGTAACGTTCTCGTCCCGATCGGCAGCGCCGCCGCGATAAGTAATACCCCTACGTCCAAATCGATTATAGTCACCCTGACTCCGTCACCGAATGTCGAAGTTGTTCGCACCGAATTGTTCGCCAAGGTAGCGGAAGCGAAACGTTTGCCGGCCCAGATAGTCGCCGGGACCGCGAAGTTGGTAACGCGGTAGCGATGCTTGAGCCTAAGACACCTAAGTCCCATAAGACTTATGAGGACCTATGGGTCACATGGGACTTAGGTGTCTTAGGAGGAACATCAGTCTACTTCGCGGCTCCCCGATAGACGATCGCCTGGACCCGCTCGAGCGTGACCAACCCGCCGGTAATTAATCCATCCAGCACGGGTAGAAAATCTCTAACTTTTTCCTCGCTATCGACTATCTCGATTACGATCGGCAAATCCATGGAGAGTCGAAGAATCTTTGTGGTGTGCAGATGACTCGATTTACCAAAACCCATCGGACCGCGGAGCACGGTCGCTCCGGCAAGTTTTCTTTCTCGCGCCTTCAACACAATCTGTTCGTAGAGTGATTTGCCCTGCCACTCGTCGGCCTCGCCGATATAGACCCGCAGGAGCATCGCATCATGAGGGACATCCATCTCTGTCTCCGAAGACTTAACCAAGCACAAGCGTCGCTAACCACCAACCCGCCGCAACCATTCCGATACAGAGGATAGTTGAGAAAAAAATGTTGGCCAACGCTATCCAAAAACGTTTTTCGCGCAGAAGGTGAAAAGTTTGCAAGATAAACGAGGAAAAGGTAGTCAGGCCCCCGCAAATGCCAACCACAACGAAAGCGAGAACGATTTGGGCTAAGGCACGATGCAGCTCGGGTCTGGCGTAATTGAGTGCGAATCCGATGAGCAAACTCCCGGTCAGGTTCACCGCCAGAGTGCCAAAAGGTAACGTCTCTCCGATCCGTTGAGCCACCCAGCCGGATAAGCCGTAGCGCCAGATACTGCCAATGGCTCCCCCAACAAAAACGAGAAGGATCACGCCAATCATTCTTCCCTCCCGTGCTGGAGCCGCCGCGCCAACGCTTCCATCAATCGCCCGGTCACAACGCAGACAAAATAGCCAGCGATAACCGCGCCCAGGCCGAGCAGGTGAGATGCGAGAATGTTCAGCAACGCTTCATTCCAGTCCCCGTTTTGCAACGATCGAAATGACAGGGCACTAAATGCGCTGAAGGTCGTGTATCCGCCGCAAAACCCAGTCATTAAGACTAAGCGGGCGTTAGGCCCCAAATAGAAGCGGCTATCCGGCTCGGAAAGACCCTGCAGGGCTCCAATCAAGAGCGAACCGGTGAAATTTATGATCAACGTGGGCAACGGCGGCCACGAAGGATGCAGCCATTCGGCGACGCCGAAGCGGCAGAGGGTTCCGATTCCGCCGGCAATCCCAACCAATAAATATCGACGGCGTACGCCCTTCTTCACTCGATTTTATGTCGCGCCAAACCACCCTCTTCGCGCGGGTTCAATTCGTTGTCCAGCGAGTTGTCGTAACGCTTCTATTCACCTTTAGACAGAGTTATCGTGACGTTTTTCGCGCACGGCCACGGATCAACCCAAACCGGAAAAGTCTCGCGTACCATTCGCACTGGATTTTTTAGCCAGAACGGTAACTTAGCCCTCATGCGCAGTTTGTTGTTATTTGCCCTGGCGACTGTAGCCAGCTCTCTTTGCCTTGCCGATGAGCCCACCGTTGATTCCCTCCCGACACCGGTGGCCAACACGCTTAAAGCGCAAGCTGGCAACGGAACCGTCCGAAACATTGAGACATTTCAGTGGGGCGATTCCATCATCTACAAAATCGCGATCGACCAGAACGGGCAACCTTATCTGGAGCTGCAGATTGCAGACACCGGGCGGCTAGTTCGAGTAGATCAACTCGCTTCGGCAACGAGCGCAACGGATGATGATGATGATCAGACGGATGCTTCGCCGACACCGTCACCGAGTGCTCCTCCGCGTTAGCCAAAGCGCGTCAACATGAGGAAGCTCCGATCAATCCCCCGAAGGGGGAAGAGGACTCAGCCCGGGGTTTAACCCTGGTTTAACCCCGGGATCAGTCGTATTAACGCGGTATGCCCTGTAGGGGCACCAGGATCGAGCGTCACAGCCGACAACCCAATGGGAGCATTCTAATACTAGCGCCGCTTTCAGGGCGCAACGCTTCAAATACCTTGCCCGGGGTCAAAACCCGGGCTGAGAAAGATCGCAGCCTGTCCGTTATAGCTTTTGATGCATCGCGCTCAACGACCGTGCGCTTTTGCGGCGTCGGATCATCGCGATCCACGGCGCACGAGGATCCGACGTCGCGCTCAAGCATTCTGCATCAGGCATCGAAAGGGCTATGTCGGACAGGCTGTGCGCCCTCCCGGAGAGGCAGAGAACCAGAAATCGGCATGATGCCGAGGCGCATGCGAGCCAGCCTGACTTTAGAAGATCAAACACGAATGGACTTTCACTTGTTATCGATGTCTTCCGGCGTATTCCAATTGGCGAACAACGGAATCTCTTCATCCCGAACCGGGTATTCGCCAACGAGTCGTTCGCTCAGGAGCCGCTGAACGAAGTCTTGCAGCCGGAGGTTTCGTTTCGAAATCTGTTCGATAGCAAAAGGAAGCGACGTCTTCGGGTAAACCGCGACGAGCGGTTCATAATGTTCGCCAATTCGCGGGACAATTCCGTAACCGGCACTGCATTTTTCGAGCAAGCTTAGCAAGATTGGCGCCTCAATTCGGGCAACGTCGACAGCCAAGCATAGTAGCAGGTCCGTAGTCGCCGCCTTCAGGCAAGAAGCGATCCCGCTCAAGGGACCAGCGTCTGGCCATTCGTCGTCAACTATTTTTGCACTGCTGAGATCTTCCGATCGAGCGGGACCGGAGCAAAACAGAGCCTCCGGTTCCAAGCTCCGCAAGACTCGAAGCTGCCGTACCCAGAGTGGTACGCTTTTACCCTCCCAGTTCACCGCGATCTGCGCCTTATCCCACCCCATCCGAACCGAGCGCCCTCCAGCTAACAATGCTGCAGAAAAACTGCTTTTGCACTGGGCTTTCCCCATGCCCGACCTTCAAACAGGGAAAAAGCTTTCGCAAGAACGGGCCTTCTGCTTCATCGTGCACTGCGGGCGCCAGAATGCGCGCCGCTCCTGGGTTTATGCAAAATCGTATCGATGAGCAGTTTGAGGCACTTCGTCGCAAGGGTCGAGCTGGGTTCACCGCCTATATCACCGGCGGAGATCCTAACTTGGAGCAGACCGTCGACATCGCCGTGGCGCTAGCAGAAGCAGGGACCGATTTTCTCGAGCTGGGAGTTCCTTTTTCTGATCCGTTGGCGGACGGTATCGCCAATCAGCTGGGAGCGCAGCGCGCCCTAGCCGCGGGAACCACTCTCCCAAAACTGCTCTATACCATTTCTCAGATTCGTAGCCGAATTCCGATACCGATCATTCTCTACAGTTATCTCAACCCGATCTATCAATATGGATTCGAGCAATTCGAGCAGGACGCGGTTGCCGTCGGAATCGATGGACTATTGCTCCTGGACCTGCCACCAGATGAGCATCTGGTATCAGATCGGAGCAGTTTTCTGCACCGAATCCGCTTGATCGCACCCACTACAACCGAAGATCGAATCCGAACCATTGTCGCACGGGCCAGCGGCTTCATTTATTACGTTTCACGAGAGGGCGTGACCGGAGAGCAAAGCACATTATCCGATTCGATTGCCGCCCAAGTAGAAAAGATTCGACGATATTCTGCCCTCCCGATTGCCGTCGGATTCGGAATCTCGACTCCAGAACAAGCCGCGCAGGTGGCCGCCCTGGCAGACGCTGTCGTCGTGGGGAGCGCGATCGTTCGGAGGATTGGGGAACTAGCGAATGATCCTGCGATCGCTGTCAAACTCCGGGAACTCGTTCGGCCTATGGTGCAAGCGGTTAAATCGGCGCAGAAGTAGCCTGGTGCTTCCTCCTCGTTCCCCCAAAGCCAAAAACACGGCGGGGCGTGTCGGTGATCGGTGAGAGGTGATTAGTGATTGGTGAAAGGGGGATGAGAGATTTCAGCCGAGGGGCTTGCCGATAGGCACCCGCCACTCGCCAATCACTTCTTACCTCTCACAATCGCTGCAGCCCTGGGTTCCTGAGCCAGGAGAATCAGGCTACGCTCTTCGAGCACGCCCACCAAGCAATAAGGCCGCGCCATAGCGACGGCGGGACCAGTCCAGCGCGCAGAACCGTGAATTGGCCCAACGATTCCCGACCAAACAAAAAAGGCCACATTGCCGTGGCCTTTTTTTCGATTCGAAAAACTCAGGCAGTCAGGTTCGGGAACCACTTCTTCCAGAGTGGAGTCAAGAAAGGATATTCCCAGCGTGCGCCGGTAAATGCCTTAATAATACCGAGAATCCAGACAACGAAGTACGCGATCCAGAAGACAAAGAGCAGCAATCCAAGAAGGATAGCGAAGAGCACTCCGATTACCGGTATGTGCGCAAAGATTTGCGTAAGAATCGCAATCAGAAAGAACACAACGATAGCGCTGACCCCGAAATAGATGCTCTGTACCGCCCAGTGCCTGACGAAGCTGTCTTTCTTCTCGATGAAATAGAAGATGATTCCTCCAAGCGGCGCGAAGATTGCGCAGAGCCCAGCGGCCACGTTGGAGGGAAGTCCCGTATCGCTTGAAGCAGAAGGTCCAGACATAGATTATAATTATATAGGAGACAAGAATTGGGGGCGATCGTAAAATCCGCCCTCAGAATGTCAAGATTTCGTGCGCAAGAATCAAGACTAACTTAATTGTTTCGATTGGCAGGCGGCGATTTCGCGCTACTTTCCCCGCTCTATGTTAAGCGCGGGGATCGTCGGTTTGCCTAACGTTGGCAAATCCACTCTTTTCAACGCGGTAACGCGGACGCGGAAAGCGGAAGCGGCTAACTACCCATTCTGTACCATTGAGCCAAACCAAGGGGTAGTCACTGTTCCGGACTCGCGGTTAGATCGGCTTGCCACCCTCTCGAAGTCTCAAAAGGTCGTCCCGGCTGCGATTGAGTTTGTCGATATTGCAGGACTAGTTCGCGGCGCGAGCCAAGGCGAAGGCCTGGGTAACCAATTTCTTAGCCATATCCGTGAAGTGGATGCAATCGTTCAGGTGGTCCGATGCTTTACGGACGGGGACATCCACCATGTAAGCGGGTCCATCGACCCAATCCGTGATATTGAAGTCGTCAACACCGAGCTTATCCTGGCCGATATCGCCTCTCTGCAAAAACGCGGCGACCGCCTGCAAAAACAAGTCCGTTCAGGCGATAAGACCGCAAAAGCGGAGGCCGCTCTCATCGAGCGGATTTTACCGCATCTGAACGACGGTAAGCCAGCCACAACGTTTCCGTACTCGTCGGAAGAAGCCGCGATCGTCCGCTCCTTCCTTCTGCTGACGGGAAAGCCGACAATTTTTGCCTGTAACGTCGCAGAATCCGATTTAGTCGCTTTCTCCCAGGAGACCAAAACCGCGGCGTCTGAATACGTCACCCGGGTCAGCGATTATGTCACTTCGCATCTTTCCACTCAATCGGTGGTGATCAGCGCCCAAATCGAGAGCGAACTCATCGATCTATCCGCCACCGAAGCGATCGAGTATCTCGCCGGTTTGGGCGTAAAGGAGAGCGGAGTCGGAAGTTTGATTCGTTCGGTGTACGGCCTCTTGGGCTTAAGGACTTACTTCACCACAGGAGAAAAGGAAACGCGAGCTTGGACGATCCATGCCGGTGATAAGGCTCCGGCCGCCGCCGGGGTCATCCATTCCGACTTTGAGCGCGGCTTCATTGCTGCCGAAACCGTCCATTTTGAAGATCTTATTCAGCTCGGGACATTTGGTAAGGCTCGGGAGGCCGGAAAGTTGAGGATTGAAGGCAAAGAGTATGTCGTCAAAGATGGCGACGTGATGGAGTTCCGATTCAACGTCTAGTAGCCTGATGCTCTTGGCTCGGGAACTCATCGCTATAAAAGTGCAAGATCATCGATTCTCCATATCGGATCCCTGAGGCTGGAGCATCAGGCTACTTTGCCAGCGCGTCTCTGCCGATCTAGCCCGAAACCATTTTACACCCGGGGTCTTATAGGCAAGGTTCCGCCCTTACGATGATTCGTTGTGCTGTTTTTTTCGTCTTAGCGATCGCCGCTAACGCCGTTGCCGAAACGTCGAAGCCGGATATTCATAAGAGTCTCGTGCGGATTACGACGAGCTCGCAGGACCCCGATTACCGCGTGCCATGGAATCCTGGCAATATCACCGTCGGAATCGGAGCAGGTTTTGTGATCGACGGGAATCGGATTTTGACCAACGCGCACGTCGTGAGCAACGGTCGATTGATTGTGGTCGAGAAGGAGAACGACCCGAAGGAGTATATCGGGAAAGTAGAATTCATCGGCGGGGATTGTGACCTGGCTATAGTCAGGGTCCAGGATCCCAATTTCTATAAAGGAACCGCCCCGGTCCGATTTGGAGCACTGCCGGTAGTACAATCCGCCGTCGACGTCTACGGGTATCCGATCGGAGGTCAACGACTTTCAGTAACGCAAGGAATCGTTTCTCGGGTCGACTTCCAGAATTACACCTACTCCGGCGTTGATCAGCACTTGGCCGTTCAGATCGACGCGGCGATCAATCCTGGAAACTCCGGTGGGCCGGTGCTGCAAGAAGGAAAAGTCGTCGGAGTTGCCTTCCAAGGGTACACGGGCGACGTCGCTCAGAATACTGGCTACATGATTCCGACGCCGGTAATCCTGCGGTTTCTCAAGGATATCTCCAGCGGTCGTTATAACCGGTACGTCGATCTGTCGATCACCACATTTAAGTTATTGAATGCTGCAGAACGCCATGCGCTGGGTCTTCCTGACGACAATACCGGAGTGCTGGTCAGCTCCGTTGAAAAGGATGGCTCCTGTGCCGGAAAACTGCAGGAAGGCGACGTGATGCTCTCGATCGACAATCATCTAATCGCTAGCGACGGAACGGTTCGCTTGGACGGCGATAGCTTGGAGCTGGCCGAGATAGTGGAGCGCAAATTCAAGGGAGAAAAAGTGAAGATCGGAGTCTTGCGCAACCATCAACCGCTGACCGTAGAAATCGACTTACAGCCTAATAACTCTTACCTGTTGCAAGCGTACCTCCATGAGGAAAACCCGCGCTTCGTCTTATTTGGCGGTCTTGTCTTCCAACCGCTCTCGCGGAATTTCATGGAGGCCTATCAGCCGGACGAGCTGCGCGTTCGGTATTACTATGATTTCTACATCACCGACGACCTATACGAGGAGCATCCGGAAATCATCGTGCTCTCGAATATCTTGGCCGATCCCGTGAACGCTTATTTGTCAGAGTTTCGTTTTCAGATCGTCGATGAGATTAACGGTAAAAAGATCAAGCATTTGAGCGATGTCGCTCATGCTTTCGCCACATCGGCCGATGAATACGTGATCAAGTTTATCGGAAGCAGCCGCCCCGCTGTGCTGGAAAAGAGCGCGGTGGAAGCAGCTCAACAGCGCATCAAGAGAAATTATAACGTTCCGATTGATCAAAACCTGGGAAAAGAACAACTATAATGAAGTCCCTGCTTCTCTTTCCGCTTATTGTTGCGCTGACCTCGTCGACACTGGCGGTGGCAGAGGACACCCTCGCCCCAGCGGCCCCGACGCCAAAAGACAAACCTGTCCCCGAACTCCAAAAGGGATCGGTCGTTCGCGTCAACTCCACCAATCAGCAATACGATTTCTTTCGTCCTTGGAATAAGAAGGCGCCGTTCAATCGCCGGGGCATTGGAGCAGTCATCGACGGGAACGAAGTGGTCGTTGCAGCTGAATTGGTAGCCAACAGCAATTTCATCGAACTAGAAAAACCGGAGAGCGGCGAACGAACGTCGGCCCAGGTAGTCGCCATCGATCACGAAACTAATTTGGCCCTGCTGAAGCCAAACGATGAACATTTCCTGCAAAGCCTTCAGCCGCTCGGCACCGAAGCTGCGGTTAAGGTGGGCGATCAACTTTCGGTAATCCAACTCGAGGCGAATGGCACGCCAGTCTCGACGCAAGGGTTGGTCACGAGTGCAGAAGTCGGTCGTTACGTGCTCGAGGATTGTTCCTTTCTTCTGTTCAAAATGAGCTGCCCACTGCAGTATCGGGAGAATAGCTTTACCCTGCCGATCGTTAAGGATCATCAACTTGCAGCCATTTTGCTCCGTTATGATCCGCGCTCCCAAACCGTGGACGCAATTTCGGGTCCGGTAATCCAGCACTTCCTGCGTGAGGCTAAAAACAATCCCTATCGCGGTTTTCCTCGGATCGGCGTCGCGTTTTCCAGCCTGCGGGACCCGGTCTTGCGTCGCTACGTGAAACTACCGGACTCGGACGGCGGTGTATTTGTCGATGACGTGCAACGTAACAGCCCGGCCGCAAAGGCTGGAATTCTACCGGGCGACATCCTTCTAGCGATTGATGGAAAAACGATTGATGCCGACGGAAATTACATTCATCCAGTCTTGGGTAAGCTCTCGATTACTCACCTGACGACGACGGAATTATATTCCGGGCAAACGGCGAACATGACCGTCTTCCGGAACGGCGAACAAAAAGACATTCCGGTGGAGCTGTTCCGGCAGCCTGCGGAAAGCTACGTCATCGACCCATATGTGATCGATCGCGCGCCCCGTTACCTCGTTTTAGGTGGATTGGTGTTTCAGGAACTTTCTCGCCAATACCTCCGCGAATGGGGCAGCAATTGGGCCAAGGATGCTCCGCAACGATTTGTCTATTACGACCGCTTCCAATCCGAGCTTTTTCCTGAGCAGCGGAAAATGGTCTTTTTGAGCCAAGTGATTCCAACGGCGGACACCGTCGGGTACGAGCAGTTGAACTACTTGATTGTTAAACGGGTCAACGATCGAGAGATTCGCAACCTCGATGATCTCGCCCAGGCCATTAGCGCGCCCCAAAACGGCTTTCAGAAAATCGAGTTCAATGAAGACCCGCGCGTGATTTACCTTGATGCGGGCCAAGCCGAGAGCACCGCGAAACAACTGCAGGCGCTGTATGCCTTGCCCGCCCTGCAACGCCTATGACTTGGGGCGCCATCTTCGATTGGGATGGAGTGATCATCGATTCGTCCGCGCACCACGCAGAGAGTTGGGAGCGTTTGGCTGCTGAAACCGGCCACATACTTCCACCAGGACACTTCAAACGAGGGTTCGGGATGAAAAATGAAAAGATCATTCCAGACCTGCTCGGCTGGAGCCACGATCCGACCGAGATCCATCGGCTGTCGCTTCGCAAAGAAGAACTTTATCGCGAGATCGTCAAAGAATGGGGCATCGCGCCCTTGCTGGGAATCGTGTCTTGGCTGGACCGCCTGCGCGACCACGAAATACCGTGTGCGATCGGTTCGTCCACCCATCGACTGAACATAGACACCGGATTGTCAATTCTCGGGTTCAGAGAGCGTTTTACTGCGGTAGTCACCTCCGAGGATGTCCGCGCCGGGAAACCGGATCCGGAGGTGTTTCTCACCGCAGCAGCTCGCATCGGACTACCACCAGAACGATGCGTGGTATTCGAAGACGCCCTGGTCGGCATTGAGGCCGCCCATCGCGGGGGAATGCAGGTAGTCGCGGTTGCCACTACCAATCCAATCGAACTGCTAAAGCACGCCGATTTTGCCGTTCATCGCCTCGATGAATTGACGGTGGAGCAACTTGCTTCCCGAGTGCTTGATCGGCTCGAGTGCAAATCGTTTGAAGATGAGCCAGCCGCTAACTAAGTAACGTCGCCAGCCTCTTCGGGAAAAATTTTCAGTAAAGCGGACCGGAGAGCTTCGATGGTTACCGGCTTATTCACAACGAGATCGACGCCGCTTGGCAGCGTGCCGGAACTTTTCATAAATTCGCCGAACCCTGTTACCATGATGATCGGCAGTGACCTTTCGCCGTCGCCCTCGCGGACGGCATCGACCAGCGCCGCGCCGGTCATGCCCGGCATTTCCTGATCGGTCACAAGAAGATCATAGATTCCCTGACGGAGAAATTGAAGCGCCTCCGCCCCGCTAGTCGCCGCGGTTACTTCGTGAAGATCGTTTTCTAGGAATAAAGAGACAAGATCTCGCGAAGTCTTTTCGTCGTCCACTATCAAGACTTTGAGAACTCTGGGCACTTTCTTTCCTAAGGTCTCAGCAGGGTGAGCGTTTCCTTCGGTCAAAGGTACCGGTTCGGAAACAGCCGAGCCGAGGTCGACTGGCTCGGGGGCCTCTGATTTCTCTGCTTGTTGATAAAATTCTCGCAATCTGTCCGCTACTCGCGTGGCATCCTTTGCTGCGGTGCGGACGAGTCGAAGGTATCGGCGAGCCTTTTCTTGGTCTTCCAGCAGTTGGTCTTTTTCCAGCATCAGCTCGGTGTATCCCAGGATCGGGATGAGCGCATTGTTAAATTCGTGCGCCACTTCGCTTGCCACTTTGCCGAGCGCCTCCAAGCGTGCTTCCCGAACCGCCTTTTGCTGTCTATCCCGCAGTTCCTCCATGGCACGCAAAAGCTTCTCGTTCATTGATTGGAGGTCTGCTTGATGCCCTGCCGATGCATGTAGTTCCCGGGGAACGTACTGAAGCCGCCGGGCAAGATCGGTCACCCGATTTTCCAGAGTCGTAATCTCAATTCGCAGCTCTCCATTCTCCCGGAGAAGATCATGCCGCTCATAGGCCTGCTGTAGCAGGCTATTGAGATCGAATCGCGTCCAAGGCTTGATAAGTAACCGGCAAATCTCTCCCGCTCTCAACGCCCGATCTATTTCCGGAAGGCCAAAATTGCCGGTAACGAGGACCCGAGAGGCCAAAGGCTGAAGCGCTCGACAGGTCCGCAGAAAATCGATACCCGAAAGTTCCGGCATAGTCTGATCGGCAATCACTACTCCGAACGATGTTTGGTTGAGATGCCGAAGCGCGTCCGCGTTGCTAGTGGCTGACGCAACGACGTAGCCTTCTCGAGCGATTTGGTCCGCCAGGATTCGGAGAACAATCGCGTCATCATCGACAACTAGAATCGTGCGATCAGGCGCCATGACTTCCCGCGAAATTAGCAAATTTCAAGAAACTGGCAGGCATTTCCTTGGTGACCGTGCTCTGCTCACGCGAGTCTCTTCTCGTCCATTCGCGATTCAACCCCGGCCGTCAAATCCATAACGGCTAAATATCCTATTCTCAGGCTCAGTTCCTTATCCGCTTCGCTCCAAGCCAGATCATCTGGAGGGGGATTTACTTTCCCGAACACGCTGGAAACATGAGAGCCAATGTCGAAATCCGGTTTATGATTTGCGCTGTAAAGTATCCAAATCTTTCCTGAATCAGCTTCTGCGCCCAAGCGAACGGTCCCGGATCTCGCACCGAAAGAAAGACAATCTGCTGCTATCAGCGCGACAAAGGCTTGGCGCAGATTGCAAGGATCCACTTGAATTACCGCGTCGCTCGGTTCGACGTCGAGATAAAGGCTTACACTCCGCGGCACAATGCGAGCCATTTGTCCGAGCAGATCTGTAAGAAATTCGGGTACGCTAACGAGTTCAGGACCCTGGCCTTCTTCGGCCGCTAAGGAACCGACCGTTATGAGCATCTGCCTGGCCGATTCAGCACTCTCCCGAATCAGCCTGAAGCTTTCGTTTACTTCGTCGATCGGGGACTCATGGCGCAAGTGGTGCGTACTCAGAGCTAAAATACCAGAAGTGCTATTCCCAAGGTCGTGAATGGTTCGAAGGAGAAGAAAACGCCAAAGCTCGGCTTTGAAAGCCGCATCGTCTGCCGGCTCGAATCTCGACATTATACCGAGTTCCTTGTTCGACGCACCGGCGTCATTCTCCGCAGAAAAGGTTTGCCAATTTCCGCGCTACTTCCCGAATCACTACGTCACTCGGGTATTTTGGGTCACGGACCAACTCTGCTCGATCTTCAGGGTGCCGAGGAAAAATCCCTCTGAGCACAGCTCCATCAGCGCCGTAACGACACTTTCTCTGTTCGGCGACTGCTGCACCTGCTTGATCCAACCATCCTTCAGGGGCGCATTCATTCACTAAATGGTTTATCGGCATTTCTTTGCAACGATTTAGCAGACAATCGCGAAAAAGCAGCAAATCGACTGAAAAGCATTGCTACTGGCACTCCCAGGTCCTATTTTTCCTGGAGGAGCAAGCAATGCCAGCTTGCCGCATCATGAGGGTCTGCAGTTTGTTCTCGTTGGAAAATGGCGATCGAGAAAGTAGTTATCCTTGACGATGAGCCTATCATCCGTCGTTCACTAGAGCTGCAGCTCACCCGAAAGAAACTGGCCGTCTCTCTTTGTACGACCATCGCGGAAGTCGAACAGCTGCTAGCCAAGGAGGCTTTCGACCTAATGTTCGTGGACGTTCGATTGCCTGATGGAGATGGCACCGATCTGCTAGCTCGCCTCGGCAACCGTTCCGATAAACCGATGATTGTTATGATGACCGGGTACGGAACGGTGGAGGCTGCGGTCTCCTGCATACGTTCTGGAGCGTTCGACTACATCATCAAGCCGTTCTCGAGTGGACAAATCGACGTTATTCTGGATAAAGCGGAAAATTTCGCGCAAGCCGTTAAGGTTAGCCAGGTTCTGGCGCGGCAAACTTCTGACCAAAGCCCTTTAATCGGTGATAGTGAGCCAATTCGGCTGCTTCGTCAGATGATCCAAAAAGTCGCACCTACCGAAGCGACCGTATTGATCAGCGGGGAGAACGGGACCGGAAAAGAATTGGTGGCCACCGAGATATTTCGCGCCAGCGGCCGAGCCTCAGCCCCTTTTATCAAAGTAAACTGCGCGGCCATTTCGGAGACATTGATCGAGAGCGAGTTTTTCGGCCACGAGAAAGGCGCTTTCACTGGTGCAACGGAAAAGCGAGAGGGCAGATTTGAATTAGCCAACCGGGGAACCATCTTGCTTGACGAGATCAGCGAAGTCTCTTTGAAGCTGCAGGCTAAATTATTGCGCGTCCTACAGGAAAGAGAGTTCGAAAGGGTTGGCGGCGGTCGTCCCATTCAAGTGAATGTTCGGGTGCTGGCAACAACCAATCGGCATCTGGAAAAAACGGTTAAACAGAAAGAATTTAGGCAGGATTTATTCTACCGGCTGAACGTTTTCCCGATCGTCGTTCCCCCGCTGCGCACCCGTAAAGCGGATATCCGAGCGTTATCGGAAGCCTTCCTCATTCGGATCACTCAGCGTACCGGAATTGCGTCGCCCACCTTGACGCCCGAGACTTTAGCCATTTTTGAGGCGTATGATTGGCCCGGAAACGTGCGAGAATTGCAAAATGTAATTGAGCGAGCCGTCATCCTGAGCGAACCAAACGAGCCCATTTCGCCGGCGGTACTTGGACCCATGTTTCCTCAAATGGCGAAGCAGATGCGCAGCGAAATCGAGCCAGCGCCTTCCACTCCCACTTTTCCGAACGAAGTCGTTCCGCTCGAGACCGTCGAGAAAGAATACATTCTCTATGCGCTGAAAAAAGCGAACGGTAACCGGACACATACCGCACAGATGCTCGGTATCAGTATCCGGACGCTCCGTAACAAACTGCACGAAATTTCAGCGGGGAACGGAGGGGATTAAACGCCGGCAACGCCGGGAACGCACGGGAACGCTGGGAACGCACGGGACCGCCGGCAACGCCGGGACGCCGGGAAGGCTGGTAGCGCGGGAGTTGCGCGAACGGCGTTAAATCTTGAAAGTGATGTGCCGAAGCGCTCGGCACTCGTTTCCTATTTTCCCAACCACTCTCTAAGTACAACTGTCTCGGCCAGTCCCCTGCGCGAGCACGACGCTCTCGGCGTTCTCGGCGTTCCCGGCGTTCCCGGCGTTTACAACTGAGGAAGCGTTATTCCGCGCTGGCCCATATACTTCCCCGCGCGGTCTGCGTACGAGGTCTCACATATTTCCGAGCCACTCAGAAAGATTATCTGGGCAAGTCCCTCCTGAGCGTAAATGCGTGCCGGCAACGGTGTCGTATTAGAGATCTCGAGTGTCACGTGCCCTTCCCACTCCGGCTCCAGCGGCGTCACATTCACGATGATGCCGCAGCGCGCATAGGTGGATTTGCCAAGACAGATGGCCAACACCTCGCGCGGAATACGAAAATATTCCACACTGCGAGCCAGGGCAAAAGAGTTTGGCGGGATGATGCAGATATCCGCTTCGAGGTTGACGAAAGACCTCTCATCAAAAGCCTTCGGGTCGACCACAGTGTTAAATACGTTGGTGAAGACCTTAAATTCATTTGAGACACGCAAGTCGTAGCCGTAACTCGAAAGTCCATAACTGATGATTGAGACTCCTTTTTCCGTTTTGCGTAACTGCCCATCGAAGAACGGGTCGATCATCCGATGCTTTCGCACCATTTGGCGTATCCACTGATCAGAACAAATACCCATTTCGTAACAGTTCAGGTTGGGTTTACTGGCACGATTCGCAAACTGTCCCATTACCCTTTGCATCGATCGAACAAAGCGGTGTCTCCTCGGTCGCCGGCTTGCGATCGCGGTTGCCGGAATCGATGGAGGAATTGTTAATCGTCCGCAGATAGTAGGTGGTCTTTAGGCCTCGCTCCCAAGCTTCTCGGTAAAGGAAGGACGCTTTGCGTGCATCGTTCTCGGCAAGGAAAAGATTTACCGATTGCGATTGATCGATCCATTTCTGTCGCACGGCCGCGCACTGAAGAAGCCAGGTTGGCTCGATTTCGAATGCCGTTTTATAAAGCCGCTTCAGATCTTCTGGTACCCGATCAATCGATTGAACTGAACCGTCGAAATACTTTAAATCAGAAAGCATCTCCGCGTCCCAAAGACCAAGTCTCATCAACTCCTTAACCAGGAAATCGTTGGTCCGGACAAATTCTCCAGAAAGATTCGATTTAGTGTGAATGTGCTTATAGCTCGGCTCGATGCATGGAGTGCAACCCATGATATTGGAGATCGTGGCGGTCGGCGCGATCGCCATACAATTTGAATTGCGCATACCCTGACGCTGGATTTTCGTTCGCAAGCCGTCCCAATCGAGACGCTTCTTACGATCCACCAGCACCGGCATACGGCGCTCCTGTTCTAGAAGGTCCAGTGTATCAAACGGCAGGATGCCTCGATCCCATTTAGAGCCTTGGTACGATGGATATCTGCCACGCTCGGCAGCTAAATCACTCGAAGCGCTGTACGCATAGAAGGCGACCGCCTCCACCAACTCGTCATTGAAATCAATGGCAGTGGGATCATCAAATGGAACACGCTTTCCATAGAGCGCGTCTTGCATCCCCATCACACCAAGTCCGACTGGACGATGGCGCAAATTAGTAAGCTGCGCCGCCTGCACCGGATAGTAGTTGATGTCGATTACGTTATCGAGCATCCGCATAACACTCGTGACCGTGCCCCGAAGTTTGGCGTGATCGATCGATCCATCCGCAGTGAGATGCGCCGGGACATTAATGGAAGCGAGATTGCATACGGCCACCTCTTCGCTGCTCGTATTCAATGTGATCTCGGTACAAAGATTCGAGTTATGGACGACGCCCACGTGATCCTGAGGCGAGCGTAGATTGCAGGGATCCTTGAAACTGATCCAGGGATGACCGGTTTCAAATAGTGCCTCCATCATCTTCTTCCAAAGCGCTAAGACACGAATCTTCTTTCCGTACAATTCGCCTTTATCGACGAGCGCCTCATATTGGAGATAACGTTCCTCAAATTTTTGGCCGTAGAGCTCAGGCAGATCAGGCACTTCGCTCGTACGGAAAAGTGTCCAAGTAGCCTCCTTCGAAAGTTCTCCCGCGGAGATATCTCGCAGGCGCTTCATGAACAGATCGGGAATCCAGTGCGCCGTGTTCATGTTATGGGTACGGCGGCGTTCGTCCCCTGTCTCTTTACGCAAATCGATAAAATCCTCGATATCGGCGTGCCAAAGTTCGAGATAACTGCAAAGTGCACCAGGGCGTTTCCCGCCTTGGTTCACCGCGACGGCGATGTCGTTAGAGACCTTGAGAAATGGAATTACTCCGGACGACTCTCCGTTGGTTCCTTGAATATGCGCGCCGCTGCCGCGCACCGCGGTCCAGGAACAACCCAAGCCCCCCGCCCACTTTGATAGCAGTGAAAACCGGGTCCAGGTCTCCGCAATCTCCTCCATCGAATCACCGCAAAAGAGCAAGTAACAGCTGGACAATTGGGGGCGAAGGGTACCGGAATTAAATAGGGTCGGGGTCGAAGAACAAGCGCGCTTGCTTTGATAGATGCCGTAGAATTCCTTTGCTCGAGCCTCCCGATCCTGCTCTAGGACGGAGAGCCCCATCGCCACTCGCATCCAAAAAATCTGCGGAGCCTCAATCCGCCGGCGCCCGTCGGGTACAGATGAGTCCTTCACGTGAATCAGGTACCGATCATAGAGATTTTGAATACCGATGAAGTCAAATTGCAGGTCCGCGTACGGATCGATGGCGTCCGCCAACTCTTTGAGCCGAAACTCGGCCAGTCGAGGATCCAAACGCTTTGCCTCAATCCCTAGCCGGATGTAATTCAGAAATGCTTTGCGATGGCTTTCTTTGAGTTGATCGATTCCATCCTCGATCTTCCAGGGAAGCGTTTCCTCATAAATGTAAGTAAGGAGAATGCGGGCGGCCAGGAACCGGCAGTCGGCATCAACGTCCAACAGATTTTTGGCGTTGAGCACGATCGTCTCGCGCTGCTCTTGCGGCGTAAGCGACATAGAAACGCCGCGGAGCAAGCGTGCCATGAGCTCATCTTCCGAGACCGTTAGGTCCAGGCCGATTCGAGCAAATGAAAGTCTTGCTCGAAGACCGGCATTGACACTGGGGGTCGATAACTCCAGTTGCTCTCCGCTTTCGCCAGTCACAACTTTTGTTTCCCGTAACGCCGCGCGACGTGCGCGGTATTTGCCATACGCGAGCGCGACCCGCGCATGGCCTAGTTCGATCAGCGTGTTCTCGACCAAATCCTGAACTTCCTCGATATGAACGAAAAGTGGGTGTTCTCTTCTTATCCGAATCTCAACCTCTGTTCTGATCTGTTTGCCAACGGTGAGGTGATCCGCCGATGAACAGGCCGCGTCCACCGCTTTCTCGATCTTATGGCCGAGCCATGGTACCACCCGCGGCTTTTGCAAACTTGATTGCGCCAGGTCGCGGCGAATCACCCGTGGAAACTCGGCGCTCCCGACGCCGCCGATGTTCTGGGCCAGTTCCGATGTCGATGCGCTCATAATGGTGCTCTCCAGTTCTGGGCACTAGATCAGGTCGTCCTCATTAGCGTTTTTCACGCTGCCGCCGGTCTGATATTCGGTGACGCGTGTCTCGAAGAAGTTCTTTTCTTTTTTTAGGAACATCACTTCGTCGAGCCATAAAAACGGGTTGTTCTTTACGCCGGAGAGCGGAGGCAGACCCAGGCTAATCAGGCGGCGGTCCGCATTGTAATCAACGTAATCGCCGAAGTCTTTCTGGGTTAAGCCGACAAAGTCTTCCGGCAAACAATCGACAACAAACTCCTTCTCCAATTGCACCCCTTCACGCATAAAATCGATCAGCTCTTGCCGAAACTCCTCGGTCCACACATCTGGATTTTCTTTGATCAGCTCCTGCAGCAAATAACGACCCAACGCGATGTGATTCGATTCGTCTCGTAGCGTATATTGAAACATCTGACCGATGCCGGTCATCTTGTTCTGTCGATGGAGACACAAGATCATAGCAAAGAGCGCATAGAACTGCGTCCCTTCCATCACCTGCGTGATTCCAAACAGCGCTTTGGCAAACTTCTGTTTAGTAGCCGTCCGGGTTAAATCCAGACCCATTTTGAGTTCCGGCATGTGGCGCGTGATAAATGCATTCTTGTGCCGGATGGAGGGGATATCCTCGAATTTGGCCGTCACCTCGTCCAAATCGATGTTCAAACTCCCTAAAATGTGGAGCAGCGAATCCATATGGATCGATTCTTCGGCGATTTGCCGGAGTGCCGCATGTTTCAACTCAGCCGCCGTCAGGTTCTCTTCAATGACATGCAGGACACTGTCGCCCACGATCCCTTCGGCTGCGGAAAAGTAGCCGACTCCCATTTCGATAATCCACCGCTCTTTGTGATTGAGCTTGGACGAATTCCACAATGTACAATCCTTCGTCATATCGATGACATCAGGCTCCCAGTGGTTTGCCTTCATCTGCTTGTAGATGCGATATGCCTCGTGGTACTTCAGCGGCAGAATGTTCAGTTCAGCCGAGCGAAGGCCATTGATTACTCGCTTGCCCTCGAGCCGCTGGCGGGCTCTCTCCTTGTTCAGGCGGAATGTTTTGTTTTGGAAGGTATAGACTACCTCCCCCTTCTCTTTCGAGATCGCTTCTTTAAAAGTTGATGATGTCTCGGTCATAATCTTCGCAGGTGCCCGCCACGGCACGTTTGTTCGTCGAACCTCGAGAAGACAAAAAGACCTTCAATAAGCCCGATCGGGAAAATTGAAGGTATTGGAGCAACCGGCGGGGTTGCGAAAAAGACATTCAAATTCCCATCCTGTCTTTGGCGAGACAGATGCCTCGACCCCTCGGCCGCGGACTTGATGAGCATGAAAAAGCAGGTCTTCTGACTTCGAGATCGTCCTACCAATCCCGCCTTACCGTGCTCCCGCACAGTGGCTTTATGAGATCTTCGTCCCTCGTTACAGCGGCGCTACCGCACAGGATTTACACCTGTTTCCCTATTCTCCTCTAAGCATGATTAGAGGCACTTTTTCATGGTTATACCACAATATGTAGTGGTAGTTTCAAAGAACTACACTTCTAATAGAGGTGTGCGGCGATCGCGTCAACCTAAATTATCAGGCTTTTGTTGGTACGCCATGATGCTCCAGCATCAGGGAGGGTGTGATCGGTGAAAGGTGATTGGTGATCAGTGATCAGTCATAGGCGATGATAGATTTCTGCCGAGGGCTCGCCGATGGGCATCCACCAATCACTTCTCACGATCGCAGCGGGCAGGGTTTCGCTCGCCGCGACTTATCCTTCGTTCTGGCCAACAAAATGGTCGCACACGGACTTTCAATCATGTTGGTCCTTGACCAGCAGCAAACGTCCGCTTTGAGTCGATCGTGATGAATCGTTTTGTTGATCAAGTCGCGGTTATCACCGGCGCCGGTCGAGGAATTGGACAAGCTATCGCCGAACGCCTTGCCGCGGAAGGTGCCCGAGTTGCCGTCGTGAGTCGCACACTAGAAAATGCCCGGAAAACAGCCAGTCAGCTCAATCAAAACAAACCCGAAACGGCTTTGGCTTACGCCGTCGATGTGGCCGACGGTGAGGCAGTCGCCGATCTTTGTGATCAGATTTTAAAGACCTTTGGCAAGGTGCACGTCCTGGTCAACAATGCCGGAATTACCCGGGATCGGTTGAGCATGCGAATGGCCGAGCAAGATTGGGATTCAGTTCTCGATACCAACTTGAAAGGCGCATTTCATTTCATCCACAATCTGCAACGACCGATGATGAAACAATCCTACGGCCGAATCGTTAACATTAGCTCGGTCAGCGGTTTGATCGGACAGGCGGGTCAAGTTAATTACTCGGCTAGCAAAGCCGGCCTTATCGGACTTACCAAGGCGCTCGCGCGGGAAATCTCCGGCCGCAAAGTGACTGTGAACGCTATAGCGCCGGGGTTTATCTCAACGGATATGACAGCGCATCTACCCGAAAATCTGCGGGAAGAGTTAAGAAAACTAATCCCACTCGGAGTCTTTGGCGAAAGTGCAGATGTTGCTGCCGCGGTCGCGTTCATTGCAAGTCCAGAAGCGAAATACATTACAGGCCAAGTGCTCACCGTCGACGGCGGGATGGTGATGTAGCCCGGAAGTTGGTGTTTGCTGTTCTGAGTTAGCGGCTTTGCCGCCCAGTATGTGCATGCGGTCCGCCGAACAGTAGGGCGAGCGCCCGGGGCGGTATCCGTCGTCGAGACGTCGGAGGGACTCATGGGTCGCATGGGACTTATGAGTCCCATTATTCACCGCACTCGCTTGTTTAGAGCGGGCTCAATACAACATCGCATCTTGCGGAGGATCGGTCGGCTCGATCTTGACAGCCTTAAAAGTAACCTTGGCTTTTGGGCCGCCATTCTCCACAAACTCTGCTGTCCCAATAACCTTGACCCATGACATATCGGCAATGGAAACCGGGTCTTCCACCTGTACTGGAACAGCGATAGGACGAGCATCGGCCGCACAGCAAACGATTAGCATGCGAACGATCTTAAACTCATTCGGTTTCGCTCCTGGCAGAAACTGGCCGACAACCTCGATAGTCTTGCCGGCGAACTCTTTTCTTAGGCTCTCCTCGCTTTCGCCATAGAGGAGATCTGTTACCTCGAGCATCACGTTTCCATCTGCCGCTCGTGGGAGGTATTGCTCGCTTCCATCGTCCGGATTGCCGCCGGTCTGGGCCGGATCATTTGCCCTCGCGAGATCTTTGGGCGGCGCGCCTGATGAACCCTGATCTTGCGGCAACGGCGGCTCGGCCGATGCTCGTTCATCCTGATCGGCACCCAATGCGCCTGGCGGAATTGTCTGCGGCAGAGTGGTTGACCCAATCGGGTTGCGGGTGGGCAACTTGCTGACGTCTTGAACGAATCCGCGATTCAAAACGACCTGCTTGTCATATCCGTCCTTCGACAGATAAGTACCGGTCGCTAACGGTAAAACAATCACTCCAAAAGCCGTCGCCGCTCGCCACGGACTTTGCCGATTCGTGTGTACGCACTCGCCATCGACGCAACAGTCCATCGACTTTTTCGCCATTAGGTAAACCGTTCCCGCGATGCAAAAAGCGATTCCCCCAATTAACACCCAAGGCCGAAACTGCGGATGCAAATACTGATCGATTCTCCCCTTCAGACAGAAACTGATCAAGACTCCACCGAGCCCAAGCAGGGTTATCCCATTTAGAAATTTAGTAGCCCAAAGCCGCATAGAGATAAGGCAAAATGAACGCTGAAATTATTCCGACCAGCACAAAAAGTCCAATTCCCAGAAGCGCAACGAACCGCTTTCGAAACAAGACACTGTATAGGAAGCAGAGTTTCAAATCAAACATCGGACCAAAAACAAGAAAGGCCATCCGCGCCGCAACGGGAAAACTGACGAACGTGGCTGCGATGAAAGCGTCAGAAGTACTGCACAGGGTCAGAATAGCCGAGAAACCCATCATCGAAGCCGTGGACAAAACAGCGTTACTCGCCAGCGGCAAAATCACCTTTTGATCGACTGCGGTATTGAAAACCGCGGCCACGGCCGCTCCGATCATAAAATAGATGGCGGTATCGATGAAATCTTCACTAGCGAGCTGGATCGCCGCGATCAGCCGCTGGATGAAAGTCGCGCTAGCGTTATCGGCGGCAGCTTCCGGCAACGAAGCAATACTGAGGACGGCTCGCCGCCGCAACGCGGCCCGTCCGCTGCCGCTCCGCAGGACTCTCGCCGGATTGACTCTTATCACGCACAAGCCCACTACGACCGCCACGGTGTAACCGGAGACCAACCGGATCGCAGTATTCCACTCTGGCGCTTGACCGCGAAAGGCCGCGTAGGTGCTGATGATCACCAACGGGTTCACTATGGGTGATGCCAGCATATAGGTGACTCCACAAGAAAACGGCAATCCCTTATCCAAGAGGCGGCGAACAACCGGAACAATGCCACATTCACAGACCGGAAAAATCAACCCGAGAAGCCCGCTCATCAGGTTAGCGAGCAGATGGTTCTTCGGCAAAAACCGGGTGATCATTCGAGAAGGCACGAAGGCTGCAATCACGCCGGAGACGAGAGCGCCCACTAACACAAACGGCAATCCCTCGAATGCCAATGCGAGATAGGAAAACCAAAAATTTTGCCAGCTAAAACTAAACCAGCTCATTCAATCGATTGCTTCGGCGTCTCAGCCATGGTGTCCGACCCAAGCACGCTCCGATAGCCGAAGCAAATCGCCAAGCAAACTATGCGGGGCGCCGGGCGTTCCAGCCGCACAGGAAATTTTCCACCAATTCGGGCAATCGGTTGCTGTAGCCACCTTCCAGAATGGCCATCGCCCGAACCCCCGTCTGGTCGAGCCAGTGCCCGAAATGGTAGAAGTCATCTATTTCGAGGGAAAGATCGGTCAGCGGATCTTCTCGATAGGAGTCGAATCCAGCGGATACCAGAATCAGATCCGGACGAAACTCTAGAAGTCGATCCAATGACTCATGCACTTTCGCAGCATGTACCTCTCGTGGGGTGAGCGGAGCAACTGGCCAATTATAAATGTTTTCGAACGAGCTTGTCCCGGTTCCAGGGTAGCCGGGGTACTGATGGACAGACCCGAAGCGGATTTGCTGGTGACCGCGGACAATAGCTTCAGTACCGTTCCCGTGGTGCGCATCAAAATCCCAAATTGCCACCCGATCACATCCAGAAGCGAGCGCTCGGAACGCGGCGATCGCGACGGAGTTAAAGTAGCAGAAACCCATCGCTTGATCTCTCGTCGCGTGATGACCCGGCGGGCGAAGTAAGGAAAACGGCTTTTCTCCTTTCAAAGCACACTCCACCGCGAGTAAGGCGCCACCGGCGGAGCGACGCGCGTGCTCCTCAATTCTCGGGTAGTAAGGAGTATCAGCATCAAAATCTTCGGACTTGGTGAACCGTTGGAGATGGGCAACCGAGTGTGCTCTGAGCAAATCTTGGTTATCAGCAAGATAAGGTGCTTTCCACGTAATTTCCGGGAATGCTTCACGGAGTCGGGGTTCCGTCATGGAAAGCCGTTCGGGGCGCTCAGGGTGCCATGGCTGGCCAAACTCAGTCGCCGCCTCGTCGTAAATAATTGTCATCACCGTCCGGCTCAATCAAAGCTCATCCGAAATTCCGAGGAACCTCTAACCCGGCTCGGGCTCGCTGAGCACCTTGTTTGGTGGTTCCGAATTAAACGCAGTAACCAGGTCGGTTATCGCCTTCTCGATCAGGTGAATTACATTTCTTAGGTCCTCGGCCTCTGGTCTTCCTGCATCTTCGAGCTTCTGCCTCACATTCTCAGCAGCGAACGATGCCGCTAGTAAATCACCGCTTACGTTGTCATGAACGATCTGCTGAGACCGTTGTCGTTCTTCATTTTGACCGATTACGTATCCCCGCGCGTACTCTTCTATTCCCCGGTTCCCAGAGGCATGGTCTAAGATAATCAGAATAAATCCATCTTCGCGCTGCACCGAGCGTCCTAAAATCTGCCGCTCATGCCCAGGAATTCGAATGACACAATCCGTGAAAGGGCTTGGTGGCAACGAGTCTTCAGAGCGGGGCGGTTCCAATGCAATGGTTCCGTCTGGTATGATGATATTGCGCAGCTCAACCTTTTTCATCTCACTCTCCTCAAGACCCAGTCGTTCCGCAAAAGAGAGGTTCCAAAGGGTGACGGCGTCCTTAGAAGTATGTCCGACCGCGGTCGCGACCTGAAATTTATCAAGTTCGGAACAAATCTTTCGCAGGCCAGCTGAGATAACCATATTTTGTCAAAACCCCTCTTTCGCATCCCTTGTGGTTCGCCTTGGTATACGCGCGGGATCGCTGATCGCCAAGTATTCGATTCGATTTTGTGGATGCATTTGGTGCGCGTCTCCTTGGACCGATCGATGGGTTGTCTAGCTCGCGCGTGCTTGGTCAACAATAGCGGCGATTGCAAACGCTATTCGCAGAAACCCTTTCCGCCGGACGTCTATTTCCATTGCTCTCTTATCGACTCAAATGCTGAATCCAGGGTTACGCGTTGCCGAAAAGCGGAGATACAAGCTTGCACACCGCGCATGGACGGTCTTCATTCCCGCCTGATCGGACCCAGTGGCGATCAGCTTAAACTCACCGCTGCTTTTTGTATTGCCATGCGTTCCGCAGATGAACCTTCCGATAATCGAACTCCCCACATCCCGCTGCGCGACTTCTTCCGCAATCCTGAGACGACGGCATATCAGATTTCTCCCGGCGGCCAATCAATCGCCTTTTTGCGTCCCTACGAGAATCGGTTGAATATCTGGGTTCAATCGGTCAAAGGCGGAGAAGCGCGCCGCGTCACAGCGGTCACCGAGCGAGATATTACATCCTACTTCTGGAAAACGGACAGGCACATCCTCTTTTTTCAAGACAGTGGAGGGGACGAAAACTACCATGTCTTTTCGGCCGATCCGGACGGCGAGCATATTCGCGATCTCACCCCCTTCCCGGGGGTACAAGTCAGACTAGTGGATGATCTACACGATCATCCAAGCGACATCATCATCGCCCTGAACCAACGAAACAAAGAGATCTTCGACGCTTATCGGCTAAACGTAGAAACCGGTGAAATTGCCTCCGTCGCCGAAAATCCGGGCACGATCGAACATTGGGTGACCGATCACGATGGAAATATTCGCGCCGCCACCACGACTGACGGAGTAAACGCCAGCTTACTTTACCGAAGTTCAGATGAACAGCCGTGGAAAACAGTTCTGACTACGAGCTTTCGCGAGTCGTTCAATCCGCAATTTTTTACTTTCGATAACCGGAGACTTTACGGCGTCTCGAATCTCGGCAGAGATAAGTTAGCCGCGATCGAGCTAGACCTGGAGACTGCTCAAGAGGTTCAAGTACTGGCCGAAAACCCGCAGGTAGACATTTCGGGGCTGAACTACTCCAGAAAACGCAAAGTGTTAACAAGCGCCGCTTACACTTCTTGGAAAACGGAGCGACTTTTTTTCGATAAAGAGACCGAGGCGCTCTACCAAGAACTCGAACGAAGGCTTCCCGGATACGAAGTAGCCATCACATCAGCCAACGACGATGAAACCATCTTCGTTGTTCGCACTTTTAACGATCGGTCGCTGGGAGCTTTCTATCTTTATGATTCTGTGGCCCAAGAGCTAAAGAAGCTCGCGGATCGGGCTCCTTGGCTGCCGGAAGACCAGCTTTCTGAAATGAAACCGATCGAGTACCGGGCTCGAGACGGATTGACGATTCACGGATACCTGACCCTTCCGAGAGGTCGCGATCCAAAATCTTTGCCCGTAGTCGTTAATCCCCACGGAGGACCGTGGCACCGCGATAGCTGGACATTCATTCCGGAGGTCCAGTTTCTGGCCAACCGTGGGTACGCGGTGATGCAAGTGAATTTCCGCGGCTCGACCGGCTACGGGCGTAAGTTTTGGGAGGCCGGGTTCAAAGAGTGGGGAGGCAAGATGCAGGACGACATAACCGACGGCGTTGATTGGTTAATCCAACAAGGTCTTGCAGACCCAGAGCGTGTGGCTATTTACGGCGCAAGCTACGGCGGATACGCTGTTCTGGAAGGTCTCGTCAAAACGCCCGATCTCTATGCCGCCGGCGTAGATTATGTGGGCGTTTCTAATCTATTCACGTTTTTCAAGACGGTACCCCCCTATTGGATCCCGTACCTTGAGATGATGTATGAGATGGTAGGCGATCCGGAGAAAGACAAAGACTGGTTCCAGCAACATTCTCCGGCTTTGAACGCCGAAAAGATCCGCAAACCCCTTTTGGTAGCTCAGGGAGCGAAAGATCCTCGCGTGAACATCAATGAATCCAACCAAATCGTCGAAGCGCTCAAGCAACGAGGAGTCGATGTAGAGTACATGGTTAAAGAAAATGAAGGACACGGTTTTCAAAACGAAGAAAACCGGTTCGCCTTCTATGAAGCGATGGAATCCTTTCTAGAAAAGCATTTAAAGCACACGAAATAATGAAATCCTTTTTTTTCGTCCTAACCTCTCTTCTGTTTTCATTGGCGTGCGCTCGAGCCGAAAATGAAGTTCCGCCGCAACTCCCTCTGCAGGATTTCTTTCGCAATCCGCAGGCAGCCGGCTTTTCGATTTCGCCCAACGGCAAATACCTTGCTCTCCTGGAACCCTGGAGCAACCGGCTCAATGTGTGGGTTGAGCCCGTTGAAGGTGGCGAGCCCCAGCGCGTGACTTCAGTCACTGACCGCGACATCAGCGGAGTGAGCTGGAAAGGAAATGACGTCATCCTGTACGCGAGGGATAACGGAGGCGACGAAAATTTTCACCTGTACGCTGTCGGACGAGATGGCAAGAATGAACGGGATCTGACCCCTTTTGCGGGAGTGAGGGTTACGCTCGTCGACGATCTTGACGACAATCCATCCGACGTAATCATTCAGACCAACCAGCGAGACAAACAGGTCTTTGACGCTTACCGCCTGAACGTAGTGACCGGCAAGATTAGTCTGGTTGCCCAGAATCCTGGTAATATCCAGCAGTGGATCACCGACTGGAATGGAAAGATTCGCGCCGCTACCACAACCGATGGCGTCAATACGAGCTTGCTCTATCGCAAGACCGAGCAGTCCCCTTGGAAGACGGTATTGACCACAAATTTCAAAGAGAGTTTTGATCCAGAATTTTTCTCATTCGATAACCGGCATCTATACGGTATTTCCAACATCGGAAGAGATAAATCGGCTGCAGTCGAATTCGATCCCGAAACCGCGAAAGAGGTTCGGGTAATTTATCAGAATGCTGACGTCGACGTTGGCCGCCTCTCCTACTCGCGCAAGCGGAAAGTGCTTACCTTGGCAACCTACAAGACCTGGAAACAACAAATTGTGTTTTTCGATCCCGCTACCGAGGAGGCTTACAAGTTTCTTGAGCAACAGCTCCCAGGCTTCGATGTCGCCAGGGTCGGAAGCGACAAAGAGGAAAACAAGTTTGTCGTGGTCTTAACCGGAGATCGAACGCTGGGATCTTACTATCTGTACGACGTGAAATCGCGGAACCTGCGAAAGCTGGCCGACCTTGGTCCTTGGTTGCGATCGGATCAGTTGGCCGAGATGAAACCGATCGATTACCAATCGCGCGATGGCCTCACGATTCACGGTTATCTCACACTGCCGAAGGGGCGCGATCCAAAAAATTTGCCGGTAGTGATTAATCCACATGGCGGACCTTGGGCGCGCGACGACTGGGAATTTAACCCCGAAGTGCAATTCCTGGCGAATCGTGGCTATGCGGTTTTGCAGATGAACTTTCGGGGTTCGACCGGCTACGGAAGAAAGTTTTTCGAAGCCAGCTTCAAACAGTGGGGTGGCACGATGCAGGACGACATTACGGATGGAGTGAACTGGATTATTCAGCAGGGGATCGCCGATCCGAAGCGCATAGCGATCTATGGCGGAAGCTACGGCGGCTATGCCGTGCTCGAAGGTTTAGTTAAGACGCCCGATCTATACGCCGCTGGTGTTGATTATGTTGGGGTCTCAAATCTTTTTACTTTTCTCAACACGATTCCGCCATACTGGAAACCGGAATTGGACATGATGCACGAAATGGTGGGCGATCCCGTCAAAGATAAAGAGTGGTTCCAGGAGCATTCACCGGCATTGAACGCTGACAAAATCAGAACTCCTCTCTTCGTCGCCCAAGGTGAAAAAGATCCGCGGGTAAATATCAATGAGTCGAACCAGATTGTTGATGCATTGAGGAAGCGAGATGTCGCGGTCGAATACATGGTCAAGCCCAATGAAGGCCACGGATTCCGCAACGAAGAGAATCGATTCGATTTCTATGGTGCAATGGAAAAATTCTTGGCTGAGCATCTCAGTCCTGCCACACCCAAGCCCTCGGAAAAACAACAACAAGCGGCGCGCTAAGGATGCGGAGCCGGTGATTGTGATTAGTGATTGGTGATCGGTATTAGCGGTGAGTTGAGACACGCCCAAGATCGGTAGGGCGAAAGCCTGATACCGTCTCAGCGGCATCGGCTTGAGCTGTGCGTGGATCAATCTGTGGTCCCCTTTTCGGTTGCGCGGCCGCCGGGGTCTTCTGGGCACGGGACACGCGCGGGGGTTCACCACAACGGCTCAAGCCGACGCGGCTGATACCGCCTCAGGCTTTCGCCCTACCGATCCCCTACCGATCACCGCCGCCGCGGATTGAATACGCAAATCCCGGCCACGAGGATCCCAACGCCGGCTAAAGCGACCGGGAGCGTAAACCGCTGGGCGAAGATCCCAACCAATGGTGGGCCGATCAAAAAGCCAAGATAACCGGTCGCAAAGACCGAAGAGGTCGCACGCCCAATCGCTCCCGGGATTCGCAGGGCCGCTAATGAGAACAAGACCGGGACGACGTTCGACATACCAAGACCCGCCAATCCGAATCCGAAAATCGATAAGGCCGGGGTGTGCGCCCATGCCGCAACCAAGAATCCGATTGCCCCGAGGAGAGCGCCGGTGCTTATCGTGCGTTCTCTCCCGATCCACGCTACGATTCTGTCTCCAATGAATCTTCCGCTAGCCATACAGATAGCGAACGCATTGAAACCAAGACCGGACAATGCGTACGGCGTCCCCAAATCATCACGCAAATGCACTCCAGCCCAGTCGGCAACTGCACCCTCCGACAGCATGGCAATCAGACAGAGCAAAGCAAAGATTAAGATTTCTCTGGTCGGCAGCGCAAAAATGGGGCCAGGTTCGGCGACTGTCCGAAGCAGGCTGGGGGCGATCCGGATCATTCCTCCGATGATCAAAAGACACAAGATTGCGAGATGCCAGGCCGATAATCGATGATCGAGCAAGAAGAGGCTGCCCAGCAGAGAGCCGCACCACCCGCCCAAACTCCAAGTTGCGTGGAACGACGACATGACCGGCCGACCAGCCAACGCTTCAAAATGCGCGGCCTGGTTATTCATGGTCACGTCCATCAAGCCGTTGCAACCGCCTAAGAAGGCCAGCGATATCGTAAGAAGTAGAAGATTCGGAGCGCAGACCGGGGCCAGCAACGATAACGCGAAGCATAAGGTCGAAATGGTCAGAACCCGAAGGCTTCCGAATTTCCCCATTAACCAACCACTAAGCCACATCGTTAGTAAGGACCCGAGGCCAGTCCCGAGCAGCGCTAGACCCAACTGCTGTTCGTCCAAACCAAGATTCCCTTTTACAGAGGGTATATGGATGAACCAGCTCGCTAGACCAAATCCGTTCAGAAAGAACACCATCGAAATGGCAATCCGATTTCGAGCACTCTGACCGCGCGGTCGAGGTTGTTCGCGAACCTGTTCTATCCCTGCCCTACTATCTCCCGGCTCCATATTCTCTCGGGTTCCTCACTAGCGACCCTAGGTCGCAGAATACGGTTGCGCTCGTCGCGCGATATTCCCGAAACGTTAGCCCGGCGCATTCAATCGAGCCAAACCGCAAAGTGCGGTCGCCATTCGTCGGGGAGGGAAGGCAGCCTCTCTTCCAGGTTAGACCTTGATAGGAAGTCGATCCAATTTCGCCCGGCTTCATTCAACGAATACTCCGTAGCGTCGCAGAAGATTGAGTTCGCTCGTCCCAACTCCCGATTCGACAATCGCACGAGTAAGAATTCCAATGGAACCGACCACATACGGAGCAGCTTTGTTGAATTTGGTGGCCGTCAGTAGCCCAACGACTTCGCCAGCACACCGGACGAATGTCTGTTTCATCTCCAGCTCCTCTACGGACCAAGTCGAAATGCCCACGTCAGCATGGAGAGCACAAACGCCCAGAAAACAGAGATCAGCTCGAAAATCTTCGAGCTCCTTGGTTGCGCGCAGCCCGACCGTCATCGATTCGCGGCGATGCAGCCGTCCGCCCAGCACAATCACCTCCACTTCAGGTAACTCCGCCAGCGCGACAGCGATCGGGAGACACGGCGTTACTGCGGTAAAGCAAAGGTCGGGAGTCAGTGATTTTACGATTTCTAAGTTGGTGCTTCCGGAATCGAACAACACCACGCTCCCGGCACGAACGAGTGAGGCTCCGCGTCTTCCCAACTCTTGCTTGGCGCCAGGCTCTTCTTCCGTTCTTTGTTTGAGCGGTCCGGGTGCTTTAGCCGCGGGCAGCGCGCCGCCATGCACACGCCGGATGGAACCAGTCGATGCAAGATGATCCAGGTCGCGACGAATGGTGTCGATCGAAACCTCAAGCCGCCGAGCCAGATCAAATGCAACGACTTTTCCTTCGCTCTGAAGCAAATCAAGAATCTGGTCACGGCGCTCTACCGGGAACAGTTCCGCATTGATCATGGCTGATTCTTTGCTGTAAGCCGACGCGTTTGTCTACCGTTTTCCGCAGTTTTATTCCGTTTTATGCGACTAATTGCGTTATTTCGCGTGGATTGCCGCGCAGCGGACTGTAAGACAACCTGATCGGTAGGGCGAAAGCTTCGGCGCGCCGGAAATGTTATGATGTCTGTTGCGTCATCAGCGCCGGGCTTGAGCCGGGTCCGGATCGGGGAAGCGTCACACGTTGGGTAGAACACGCACGGCTCAAGCCGATCCCGCTGAGACGGTATCAGGCTTTCGCCCTACCGATCATTTCTTCGCCAAAAGCTCGGCTATCTGCACGGCATTCAATGCGGCTCCTTTGAGGAGTTGGTCTCCGCAGACCCAAAATGCCAGGCCGTTGTCCAATGCGGTGTCAATTCGTATCCGTCCGACTTCGCACGCATCCCTGCCTGCCGAGTTCAGCGGCATCGGATATCGCTGATTTCCCGGATCATCGACCAATTCAAGTCCGGGAGCCTTGGCCAAGACGTCACGGGCGCGATCCACAGAAACTGGTTCAACAAATTCGGCGTTGATCGCTACCGCGTGAGCTCGAAAGACCGGTACTCGTACGCAGGTAATTGACGCACGCAAGGTAGGGTGATGCATGATCTTGCGGCACTCATTTAAAAACTTCTGTTCCTCTTTCGTGTATCCCGAATCCAAGAACTGGTCGACCTGTGGGAGGACGTTGAAAGCAATTTGGTGGGGAAAAACATCCGCTTTGATTTTTTCACCGCTCACATGAGCTCTTGTTTGAAGATCTAGCTCGTCGATGGCCCGCGCGCCGGCGCCGGAAACAGCCTGATAACTCGCGGCGATCACGCGCTTAGCTCGAAACACCTTGTGCAAAGGATAAAGTGCCATGAGCGCGATGAGGGCCGTACAATTAGGATTCGCAATAATTCCGCGATGTCGAACCGCATCTTGGGGATTGATCTCGGGAACGACGAGCGGCACGTCCGATTCCATACGAAAAGCGGAGGAATTATCGATTACGACCGCACCGGCTTTCGCTGCTATCGGAGCAAAGGTGCGAGCAGTGCTGCTTCCAGCACTGAAAAGGACGAAGTCGAGCCCGGCGAGATTATCCTCTGTCAGAGTCTCTACCGGAATCTTTTCACCCCGGAAGCTCAGAGTTCTACCAGTGGATCGCGGCGAGGCGAACAGCTTCAGGCTGCTTACCGGAAAGTCCCTTTGCTCGAGCAACCGGATCAATTCCGTTCCGACGGCTCCGGTAGCCCCGACGATTGCCAAGTGATAGGTTTTACTCATCAGCGCCCCGACACTTTAGAAAGAAAATGAGCAGCCACAAGATCAGGATCGATATAAAAGAGCAAACTTTGCAACTCCTCCACCGCCAGGAGGTGATCCATCAATTCCCCATTTCAACGTCCCGCTTCGGATCGGGCCAGGCCTCCGGAAGTTTTCAGACGCCGCTCGGCCGTTTTCGGATTCATGAAAAGATCGGCGGCGACCAACCAGCGAACACCGTGTTTCGCGGACGCGTACCCGTCACCAACCCATCTGATTGGGAAAAAGAAAGCGACCTCATTACCTCTCGTATCCTCTGGTTAGACGGTATCGAGCCTCACAACCAGAACACGCGTGAGCGGTTTATCTACATCCATGGTACGAACGAAGAACATCTTATTGGTCAGCCCGCCAGTCATGGCTGCGTTCGCATGCGAAATGAGGATATTGTCCATTTATTTGATCTAGTTGAACCTGGAACGGAAGTGGAAATTCTTGGGTAAAAGCTACAGCGCTAACGTTTAACCATTCTCGGAGAGGAGGTTAGCGCGATTGCGGGCGGCATTCGCACAAAATTCTGAAAATACATTTGTCTCCTTGGGAGGTTCAGCATAATACCAAGGTGCTGCTAGCCAAGAAAGGAGGCGAGACTGAAAATGAAGATCGTGAAATACATCACCATAGCGGCCGTCGCTGTTGCTGCTCTCGGCATGTCGGCGTGCCATAAGGAAACGACCACCGCACCCCCGCCGGCACACACTACGACCGGTTACTCCAAATAAGGTCTCGACCTTAGGAGTGTCTATACCCGCCTCAGCTGTTCCTGGGGCGGGTTTTTCCTTTTCTTCCACTCACGAAAGGTGAGTCGCCCACATAATAGCGCCATTCCAGTTCAGCCGATTTGGTGATACCAATCCGCTGATCCGCAATGATCGCCGGCGGTTCTCTCCAAAGTAGTAGACTTACTTCAGGGATGGATAAAAAATCCGCTCCGTTCCACTGCGCGGTAATTCCCATTGCCTGAGTCAACTTACCTGGCCCAGAACAGAGATCGGTTAACTTTTGGACTCCACGTCGTTGCCGCATCGTTTCGATACCGGTCCGCGGCTCCAAAGCGCGGATCAAAACAAAGCCGCGAAAAGAAACTCCTTTCACCAAGAAATTCAGGAGCCAGTGCACTCCGTAATTGAGATAGATGTAAACCGACCCTGGCGGGAGCTCCTCAATGAACGTTCTCACGCTCCGCCGCAAAAACGTATGACAAGCCTCGTCTCCATATTCTGCATACGCTTCTGTTTCGACGATCACTCCCGAGCTGCCCCCCCAGAACAACTCGCATCCGAGCAAATCGCGAGCGCACGTTAATGGGTCACGCTCGAAGAAGGTCCGGGCTGGAACGCCGCTTTTCGCGGGGATTTTCACAGCTGCGACGGATGATCCAAAAATATCCACGGTAGGTCGAAGCGCACGCTAAGTCGTTCGGCCAAGGCTTGTACCCCGAAGGTTTCGGTAGCGTAATGACCACCATACAAGAGGTTTATTCCAAGCTCCTCCGCCAAAACGAAGGTATGATGAGGCCCCTCGCCGGTCAGGAACGTGTCCACTCCCTCGGCAGCGACCTCGGCGATGTAAGCTCCGGCTCCGCCGGTTATTATCCCGATGCGGTGGGTGCGATACGGTCCAGCCGGACAACACCAGATCTTGCGCCCAAGAAGACGCTCAACTCGCAGAATCAATTCACTTAATTCCATGGATACTGTCGAAACGCACCCTTGCGCTCTGCCTTTGACAAACCAGAACGGCGAAACTGGCAGGAGGTTGAGTGCCGCGGCGAACAGAACGTTGTTGCCTATCTCAGCGTGAAAATCGAGGGGAAGATGGACGCTGTAGATCGCTAGGTGAGCTTCCATTGCTTTGGCTAACCGCCGATAAACCGCTCCAGTGACCGGGGCTCCTCCGCCCCAATAAAGCCCATGATGAACAACTAAGAGATCGACTTTCTGGCCAATCGCCAGCTCGATCGTCCGAGTACTCGCATCAACCGCCGCTCCAATCTTCGAGACGATGCCTCGATTCTCCAGCTGAAGTCCGTTGACAGCTCCCGGATAATCTTCAATCTGCGCCACCTCCAACAATTCGTTTGCGAAAGAAACCATTGTTTGGAGACCCACTCCCTCTTTGTTCATCAGTTTCGCCTCCGTTTAGCCCATCTGATTTCACTCTAGTTCTGCCCGAGGTACAATCTGGCCGGCATAGGCAATCGAAAGCCTCTTTACTCCCTTAATCCGCTTAGCGATCGATCGGATCTGCGCTAACATTCTCACCAAGACTAGTTCATTCTTGTAGCCGTCGGCGTAAGAGTATTCTGGCTTTACCGCCATATGAAGCAACGCAAGCGTATCTAGCGAAGTGCGCGTGTACACAATCACGCCCGCCAGGTCCTCGAGTTTTCCTCTGCTGACAAAGGCATAGAGCGTTTGCACTTCTTTGCCTTCAATCCCGATGCGGAGATAGTCGCGCTCTTGAATGATCTTGGGAAACCCGTAGCTGAGAATTGAGGCGTTGATGCTCGACTCGTGCTCCCCTTGCTGCGGATGAAAAAACATCAATGCTTCTAGTTCTTCCCGCCGATCGGCGGGAAGTGTGGAGGAGAACTTCAAGGGGAGCACAAACCCTTTGCATAGGCGAGGCCGTTCCTTTGTCAACCCATAGCGTCTAAATGAGATCTACTCTCGAGCTTGGAAATGGCCTCTCGACTTCGGCTTAGTTGAAGTTATCATATACAGACTCCCCCCAGTATGTCCCAGCCTGCCGCCCAAAAGCGAAAGAGAAGGCTAATTCAACTGCGTGAAGCTCAACGTCGACGACGCAACCGCCTGAAAGAGGAGAAAAAGACGTTTCTCCAAATTATTTTGACGGAAGAGATGCAACAGGCTCTTCGGCGTTTCAGCGCAGATCGCGAGAGGCCAATGCACGTCTGTGCAGCCAGCCTTATCGAAGAAGGGTTGGCCAAACACGTGCTCCCTCGGTCCCCGCCCCCTTCCGAGACCGTCGAATCGACACTCTTCTCTGAAGGCGCGATAAGCGAACCGCCCAAGAGCTCCAACATTACTGAGACCGAATCGTTTCATCGGTAGCCGGGAAGGTGGGGGCGACTGTCCCCGCTATTTCTCTGGTTCTGGAGCGACCCGAAGGCTCGCGCGGAGACCCCGGTATGGCGCGACCATGAATCTTAGTCGCCGCTGCCGTCTACAAATGGCGACTGCGTATTGTGATTTTGGCGCAATGAGTTGCTCCGTGCGTGCGCGCCTGAAATATCGGACACCGGACGTAGCGGGACAGTCGCCGCTACCCTCTCCTCAACCGCTCTTGGTATCTTTGTGGCGAATCCATATCGCGGTTTGACGACCTGAGAAGACCTGCTCTAGGTTAACTCGCGGGTCATGGATGGCAGAGCCGGGCTCGCAGAAACTTCATATTCTGAGAATTCTATGGCTTACGAACTACCTCCTCTATCCTATCCTTTCAACGCGCTCGAGCCGCACATCGATGCTAAAACGATGGAAATCCATCACGACAAGCATCATCAAGCCTACATCACCAACGCGAATAAAGCGTTGGAAGGTCATCCGGACCTCGCCGCCAAACCGGTGGACGAATTGCTCGCAGATCTGAGCAAGATTCCGGAATCAATCCGGACTGTGCTTCGAAACAACGCTGGCGGTCATTCCAATCACAGTTTTTTTTGGAAAATAATCGGCCCAAACGCCGGGGGTACTCCGAAAGGTAAGTTAGCCGAGGCCATTAGCTCTACATTCGGTGGCTTTGATCAATTCAAAGAGGAACTGCAAAAGGCAGCCATAGGTCGTTTCGGCAGTGGCTGGGCGTGGCTGGTAGTGAATAAAGAGGGTAAACTACAGATCATGTCTACGGCCAACCAGGACACCCCCATCTCGGAAGGCTTAAAGCCTGTAGTCGGGGTAGACGTCTGGGAACACTCCTACTATCTCCTCTATCAAAACCGGCGACCCGACTATCTCAAAGCCTGGTGGAACGTCGTCAATTGGAATCAGGCCGAGAAGAATTTCGAAGCCGCCCTCTAGTCAGAGAGGGCCTGGGGTTCGTCCTCATCCCGAATGAAATAACCAATAGCCGATAATCACTATTTGCTATTGGTTATCGCCATCCGAAGGCAACAAGGATGGCGTGGGTGCCCAGCGTTATGGCATTCCTTAATGATCATTATCTGAAACTTAGGGCGGGCTATCTCTTCCCGGAGATCGCCCGGCGAGTAAACACTTTTGTAGCAGCGGATCCGACTGCCGCAAAAGCCCTAATTCGTTGCGGGATTGGTGACGTCACTGAGCCTCTCCCGGAGGCGGTCCGCCAAGCAATGCACAAGGCCGTCGATGAGCTGGGCCAGCGAGAGACCTTTCGCGGATACGGTCCAGAACAGGGCTACGAATTCCTCCGGCACGCTATTGCGGAGAACGACTATCGCCAGCGCGGTCTCGAGGTTGCAGATGACGAAATCTTTGTCTCAGATGGGTCAAAATGCGATTGCGGGAATATTCTCGACATTTTCGGGCATCAAAACCGGATTGCCGTTATGGATCCGGTCTATCCCGTTTACGTGGACACAAATGTAATGGCCGGCCATACCGGCGAGGCAGATGCCACCGGTACCTATTCCGGATTGGTATATCTCGCCTGCAATATGGCGAATCATTTTGTACCTAGTATTCCCGATGAGCGTGTCGATCTGATTTATCTTTGTTATCCAAATAATCCAACCGGGACGGTCGCTACCCGAGATCAATTGAGCGCCTGGATCAATTATGCACTGGCAGCCGACGCCATTATCTTATTTGACGCTGCATACGAGGCTTACATCCAAGATTCAGATATCCCGCATTCCATTTATGAAATTCCACGGGCGAACGAATGCGCGATCGAATTTCGAAGTTTTTCCAAGAATGGTGGCTTCACCGGAGTCAGATGCGGATTTACCGTGTTGCCAAAACAACTGCTGGCTCAGACAAGCACGGGAGAAAAACGACCTATTTTTCCGCTCTGGCACAGACGTTTCAGCACGAAATTCAATAGCGTAAGTTATCCAGTCCAACGCGGCGCGGAAGCGATCTACACCGCAGACGGCAAGAAACAGGTTCGAAGGCTAATTGAACATTACTTGGGCAACGCCGAAATTCTCTCGACCGCTCTGGCCAAGACCGGCCTCAAAGTCTTTGGCGGCAAAAACGCTCCCTACATTTGGGTCAAGGCACCCGATGGTTATCGGAGTTGGGATGTTTTTGATAAGATACTCAAGGAAATTCAGGTTGTGATAACCCCGGGATCTGGTTTTGGCGCTCAAGGAGAAGGTTATTTCCGGGTCTCGGCATTCAATTCGCGAGAGAACGCTGAGGAAGTGGCACACCGTTTCCAAACACTGGAGTGGTAAACGCTCTTGTCTCACACGAAGACACAAGGACACAGCGTTTTAGTTGGCGACGCGTTTGATTCCGTCCTTCATCAAGGCAGAACCAAAATTCGTAAGTAGGCCCAGGCGAAAATTGAGCAAACGGAGATATGTCAAAACCTGTTTCCCTTGGACCGGTGCAAGTTTTTCGACAGACTTGAGCTCGATTAGGAACCGGCATCAAAAATCAGATCGGCCCTGAAACCTTCGTCCGAAGTGTACCTCTTCAAATACGATCGGAACCGGAACCTGTCGATTGACCTCGTGTCCCCTAAGCTTGAGCTCTCTCGCCAACAAGACTTCATAAAACGCTCTCCAACAGACCCGGACCAAGTTTGGTGTGGATCTTCAGTGCGCCATCAATCGCATGACGCGCAATCTCTTCCAGCCCTCTATCCATACTTTGTGTCTTTGTCTCTTTGTGTGAGATTTTGTAAAAACATTGCAGCGTTGCGGCCTGAGCGCCACCCACTCAGGCCACCGCTGCTTACCTCTTCTATTCTAGACCCATTTCGCGAAACGCATATTTGGGGATGGCACACACTGTTCCATTCTGAATCGAATCTAGTTTTGTTACCTTGGCGATCCATTCACCCTGAGAATCTCGGTAACAAAACATGACGGCATGCAAGTTCTGGGTCGGATCTGTGGGATTCAATACCTGGAATTCCACAGGCCAAAACTTGGCCTTGCGATTATCGTCACCGAACTCGGTGACCCCGGGTTGACCAACCGAAACGCTGGTTATTGTGAGATTCGCTAATTGTTTCTCGCATCTAGCGAAAAGCGCTTCTTCGATCTCGGCGGGAGTTCGATGCTTTTGGTTCGTCGAAACGTTGGTTATGAAGCTCTGACTTTCGCGATAAGCCTCGGTCTCTGCTTCGCGTGCGACCAGCACGGAAGTCATTCGGTTAATTCTGGCTTTAATCAGTTCTGTTACCTCCGTAACCGATGGCGCGGTTTCGGAGCGACCAAAAAAGAGCGTTAACGACAACGCTACAATGGGCAGCACCCAGAATATGAAGCGATTTGCTTTCATAAATAACATTTTATAATATAGTTATCATTTGTCAAGCATATTTCGTTACGTTTTTCTTTCCTGTTTCTCTCTCTCGCGCCGATCGTCGTTTCGTTCGTCTTCGTTAGCGAAAATGCTAGACGTTTGGCCCACCCTCTGATCGAGAAGCCAGAGCCTATCCGGCCCGATCGAACGCACATTACGTTGCCTATTTCAGCAGCAACGTCGGATCCTCGCGCACCGCGCATGGCCGGGGTCCGAGGTCGTCCGAAGCTATGTCGGGAACGGCCGTGATCCCGTGCCGACTAGCGTCTCAGTTTGACGAGCTCAAAAGCCTTGTGAAAGGACGAAGCCTCCCGGGAACGGAAAATTCTCAACGCCCATCCGCCTCTCTGGCCTACGGCCTGGGGACTTAGACACTCCCCCCCTCCCCCACCCCTCGAGGAAAATTGCTCACGCTCCCAGAATGATGGCTGCGCCCTACCCCATTCGGAAATAGCTCTATCACTACCGGGCTATTCTCTGAACCGGCGCCTCATCCGGAAACGCGATTCAATTGCGTTCGATGGCTCTCGCAGAATCGCACAAAACTATCTCCCGGTTCACCCAAGGCGCCCCCGGGAAGCACCCAATAAAATCCTCGTTGAATGGCCAGGCCTGAGACAGGAATGATTCTGAGATGTCCGATCGCCAGCTCTTCCCGAACTGCCCACCGAGAGATAAAGGAAAATCCCATCCCGAGCCTAACAGCCGTTTTCGCCGCTGTGATATCTGCGATCACGTAGCGATGATCGAGTCGCTTAGGCGATAATCCCGCTTTTCTTAAAGCAGATTCCACCACTGCCCTCGTACCGGAACCAGTTTCGCGCCAGATAATCGGCACTTTTGCCAGATCACCGACCGTTAAAATCGATTCTCCCAGCTTCGCATACGACTTCGAGACGCCACGGACGCCCGCCACTAAGACCACTTCATCGCGCACAAACTCCGACAATCGAAGTCCACCTGCTCGCGCATGACCCTCCACCAGTCCGAATGAATAAAGGTCTTCCCGTACCGCACCGAGAATAGCTGCACTGTTATCTACCCGCATTTCGATCTCGATGGCAGGATGTTGGTGAACGAATTCCGGCACAAATAGTGGCATTACGTAGGCAGCAATGGTCAAACTCGCGCCGAAAGACAATCGACCAGTCAGCTCTTTCTTTTGACGAAAGACGTCCCCAATGCGGACCATCGTGCCCTGAATTTCCGAAGAAAGTTGCCTCAGAACTTGTCCGGATCGAGTAAGCCTGACGCCGCTGGATGATCGCACCAGTAGAGCTTGACCCACGACCTCTTCCAACCGGCGTAGATGGGCCGTTACTGCCGGCTGGGAAAGATGCAGTTCTCTGGCCGCTCCGGAGACTGTGCCCGTTTGCGCAACCGCCAAAAAAGAACGGAGAATTCGTAGATCCAGATCCTGCCAACGCACCAGCAGCAGGATCTCACTGGCGTTGATTCCTGTCCATCAGAATGGCTGATACCACATCCAATAAATCGACTACTCGGAGCACCGGAATCACCTTTCTTTCCGCGCGTGAACTCTCAATCCATCCGATTCGGCAAAGAACTCGCTCTGGCGCTTGCGCTCGCCTGGGCGGCTCTTTGGCTAGCTGGCCTGCCATGGCTAGATCATTTTGGCGGCATCTCGCTCGCGTTAGTCCTAGGTATGTTCTGGCGCGCTGCTGCCGGAACAAGAGTAACTGGAGGTGAGGGATACCAGTTCGCCGTCAAGACGTTGCTCAGGGTTGGCATCGTACTCCTTGGTACTCGGTTAAACCTTGGCCTTCTGGCCGAAGCCGGTCCAAAGCTGATTACTTTCGACCTCTTGATGATAGGCGGTGGAATTCTTTTCGTCGCACTTGTCCTTCGCCGGCTGGCTTCGAAGCATCGCTAGCCATGCTGACCGCGGTAGGTACATCGATTTGCGGCGCGTCTGCCATTGCGGCCGCGGCGCCCTCTCTGCGGGCCCAACGCGAAACGTCTGCCCTGGCCATCGTCGTCTGTACGTTAGTGGGGACGGTTGCCACATTTCTACTGATTTCACTGAACTCGTGGGTCCACTTGAACCCGCAGAGCTACGGGGTCCTGGCGGGTTCCACGCTTCATGAAGTCGCCCAAGTAGCAGCTGCCGTCAGCCCGATCCCCGACGCGTTTCAAACTGGTATGTTAACAAAGTTAACTCGGGTCCTCTTCCTGGCTCCGGTCATCGCTATCCTGCCTCGGTTTACCGCGCGCAAATCAGATCTAGCGAAAGATAAGGCGGGTACTCATACTCCGTTGGTTCCATGGTATGTAATTGGATTTCTCGTAACCGGCACGATTATGACTGCCGCTGCTGCCTTACCGGCTTCTGTGCATACGGTCATCGCAATCGCAAGCCAATCTTCTATACTCCCAACCAACTTCCTGATCGCTGCCGCGATGGGCGGAATTGGTCTGCAGATTAATTTGGAACTGCTTCGGACACAGGGTCTTAAGCTCCTGGCCTTTGCCGGAGCTGCTTGGTTGGTTCTCTTTCTATTCGCGCTGGCGCTGACCTACGTCTGGTAATTTGTCGTTGCGCCGGATTCGTGATTGATTGGGAGATGAGCCGTTCACTCGATTTGCCGGCTGACCTGCCACGCCCTGTCGACGACGGGGCTTGCGCTCATCTGTCGGGTTTTCACATTCCTTCCACAGAACTTCCTGCAACGGACGACAGATTGATCGACCTAACTCGCTCACCTGGACGCACTGTCCTTTTTTGCTATCCGAGAACAGGGCGGCCAAATGAGCCAGTTCCGGACGGTTGGGATGCGATTCCGGGCGCTCGAGGCTGCACTCCTCAGGCTTGCAGCTTTCGCGATTCCTATCAGTCGCTACTCCAAGCGGGTGCCAATCATATCTTTGGTCTGAGCACACAGGATACGTCTTACCAAAAAGAGGCGGCCGAACGACTCCATCTTCCCTACCCGCTTCTTTCGGACGCAACGCTGCGCTTCGCTCGAGCTCTCCGGTTGCCCACATTCAAATTTAGGGGAATGACGCTGGTGAAACGATCAACCCTGATCATCGACAGCGGCGTCATCACAAAAGTCTTTTATCCTGTATTTCCGCCCGACCAGAGCGCGAATGAAGCCTGGCAATGGCTGAAGGCGCACCCGCTAGTTTGAGTGTGAGCTTCTACTCACATTGCAACCAGATCACACCGCGCTAATGGAAAGGGAACAATCGATCGTCGATTTCGAGCGTATCATTCCAAATACTGCGCTCGAGCCGCTGGACGCACACGTCATCTCGGTAGATCAAGACTCGCTCACTCTGCGTATGCCAATCACCGATGCAGCCCGGCAGCCGTTCGGATTGCTGCATGGCGGAATCAGTTTGTTGTTGGCGGAGAGCGCGGCCAGCATGCACTCCTGTTGGGGCATCGACCTCAATTCCGTGTTTCCGGTCGGTATCGAAATCAATGGATCGCACTTGCGATCCGCATCTAGTGGATTCGTGCGAGCGACGGCCTACTTGTTGCGACGCTCCAAGACATTGGCAGTCCACGAAGTGAAAATCTTGCACGAAGAAACGAACGAATTGCTCTGCGTCTGCCGAGTTACCAATTACTATAAACGGCGTGCTTCCTGACTAATCGTTGACCCCTTGAGGTTGAGGTCCGCTCGACGTTGTTCATCCCCTATCTCCTCTCCGGACGCCTGGTTTCTAACGGTTTGGTGTCCCATTGGGAGAGACAGGAAATAGGTTTCTCGATACTGGGATTGTTTGGTTCCACGTTCGGGATCTAGTAACTCACGGCCATCTTTCGTGCCTAACCTAACGTTCTCTCTACGAGGCAGATCCGGATATTTGAAAACCGTGGCACGAGCCCTGCATGATTGCCCAACTCGACTTACGCGGTTCATTCCGCGAGGGATCAAATAAGAATGTCCAACTAACTGCCACTGTATCGGAGTGTATTTATGCTCAGCCACAAACCAACGCCCAACCCTATTAGTTTCTGGAGACGATTTTGCGCCGTCGGGATAGTACTCGGGTTCATCTTGCAGCCCTTGTTATCGACCGCCAACATGCCGAGAGGCTATTGGACTTATACCGTTACCGACCTAGGCGACTTTGGCGGTGGCACCAGCCAAGCCAATGCGATCAATTCCTCTGGTCAAGTCGTCGGTTGGGCCAATACCGCCAACGGCCACCCTCATGCCTTTCTTTTTAGCGGCGGACAAATCCGAGATCTAGGAACCCTTCCTGGTTTCATTTCGAGCACCGCCCAAGGGATCAACGCCTCGGGGCAGATCGTTGGTTGGTCCGGTGAGCTCTACGGCAACTCTCACGCCTTCCTTTACTCCGGCAGCCAGCTGCAGGATCTCGGGGGCCTAGGCGGTACTTACAATCATGCGAACGCAATTAACGACCTTGGCGTCGTTGTTGGCACCTCAACCGATTCCAACGGCTTCGTCCACGGCGTTAGCGATTATGGCGGCCAACTACTGCAACTTCCTCTCTACAATGCCAACGGCGTCAACAAAATGGGCCAGATCGTCGGCTATGGCAGCCAGCCAAATAATGATTATAGGGACGCGTTTGCGTACAATCCCGTGCACGGCCTACCTGTGTATCTTGGCGGTCTCAGTGGTATCTATAACACTGCATTAAGTGAAAACAACTCGGGCCAGGCAGTAGGCTGGAGCTGGATGGGCGTAGACGCGAATAACACACCAATCAAGCACGCCTTTCTATACGACGGCTGGGGTAACATGCGAGATTTGGGCACACTAGGAGGCGAAAGTGCCCTCGCCTATGCCATCAACGACTACGGCGTAGTCGTGGGCTTTTCCAATGTCGCCAGCGGCGATCAACACGCCTTTGAGTATAGCGGCCGGCAAATGCTGGATCTGAACAACCTTACCTCTGATCCAAGTTGGACCTTACAATCCGCGAACGGCATCAATAGCTCCGGTCAAATTGTCGGCTACGGTATTCACAACGGTCAGGGTCCGCGCGCTTTTTTATTCACTCCCGTTTTCCACTACTTGCCTCCGGTTTTTGGAAGATAAAAAAGCGCAGAATACAGAACATAGTTTGGCGCACACGGGTCAGCCCTTATTGCGAACGACCCGAGCCTCTGGTTCGAAGCATTAGTCCGCGTAGGCAGCAGCCCATTCTGGTAGATTTTTCTCGTAAGCTTGAACCGATGCCTCGGGCGGACCATTGTGCAGCGGAAAAAGCTCGATCGTCGCCGGCCCATGCGCTCCGCGTGACTTGATCACCACGCGGTCCCCATCTTTCGTGAAATCCCAAGCTTCGATAAAGCCTTTCGCGGATTGCAAATTCGCGATCACTTTGCCGCGGTCGCACACGGCAACATGATCATTGATGTATAGCCCGTTGTAGTTAGCCAATGTTTTCCCGTCCGGGTTCAGCTTGTAGACTTCCCAACCGACGGCGCCCTTTGCTGAAACCTTTGGCTCGGCACAATTCCCTTTCAAAGTCCAGGTGTCCGTCGTTTGGTCAGCGTAGGTAACCATTACGTTGCCAATCTCATCTTCCGGACGCAAAGACTGATTGCGGACGACAGCAGCGTGCACTGGGAGTTTGAATTTTTCGGCTCCTTCATTTTGGCCGTAAAGAAGCGGAGCAGTCAGGAGCAAATAGAGCAAAGCGGTTTCTTTTCTTATCGGCACGCCCCTCCGTTATAATGCATCACCACCTGATGTTACAAGGCCGGCATCAGATCCGAATCACGCGTCGACGGGCGCACCCAATCCTGTAGACTATACGCCTACCTGTCCGAGCGATGGATCCGTGATCAATCGATTTTCCCCAAAGGTTCATTGTTCGATCCAAGTCTTTGATCCCCCATAGACGGAATGAATCGGATCGCTAACAACGTACCGATTAGGCATACCACACCCGAGATTACCATCCCAGTCCGAAAGCCGCTAACGAAGCTGTGACCGGTTGAAAGCAATGAACCCAAAACCGCAACTCCGGCGGCCGCGCCGGTCTGGCGGCCTGCGTTAAGGGTGGCCGAAGCCAAACCGACTTGCGATCTATCGACCGAAGCTAGCACAATGGATGTTACCGGCGGAAGTATGAGAGGTACTCCAGCTCCAATACTCAGTAGCGGCAGCAAAATAACCGCGTAGCCGGCGTTCTCATTCGTCGCAAACGCGAGCCAGAAAAAACCGAACGTCGCGACGACGAATCCCGCAACCATCGGAAAACGCACTCCTCGTTCGGCCGCCAACCGTCCAGCGGCAATGTTCATCACCGTCAATAGGCCAGTCGCTGGTAGGAAGGCGAGGCCAGTTTGCATCGGTGTGTAGTGGCGAACCTGCTGGAAATAGAGGCTGAGCGTAAAGATCAATCCATAAAACGCAAAGCTTAGGAGGAAACCAAGTGAGGTCGCGACCGAGAAATGGACGGATCGGAAGAGCGTCAGCGGTAGCATCGGATCGGATTGTCGAGTCTCAATCGCAAAAAACAGGAGCGACAAGACGACGAACGCGACAATCAGACCTATGATCGTCAGCGAAAACCATCCCCAGTTTGTTCCTTCAATTAGAACCGTAGTCAATACGGCCAGAGCAAATAGGCTAGTTAGTTGCCCACCGAGGTCGATTTTTCGGCCACGCACTGGTTTTTCCTCTTGTATATATCGGATCGTCAGGAGTAGAGCCACCAAACCGATCGGCAAGTTGACGAAGAAAATGCTTCGCCAACCGAACGTATCCACCAGAAGCCCACCGATCAGGGGTCCGGCAGCTACCGAGACTCCGCCGCTACCTGCCCACCAGCCGAAGGCCTTCGCCCGCTGAGCGGGATCATCGAATGCATGATTCAATAGCGTTAACGAGCAAGGAATAATCAGTGCGGCGCCCACTCCCTGAACAACGCGGGCTGTGATCAGTCCTGCCAAGCTGGTGGCCGCACCACAGAAAACAGAGGATAGCGTGAACAAAACAAACCCGGCCGCAAACACCCGCTTGTTGCCATAGCGATCGCCCGCGGTGCCCGCACTCAGCAGGAAACTGGCAAACGCCAATGTGTAGGCATCAACAATCCATTGTAAATCACTGACCTTGCCGCCCAGCCCTTCCGAGATCCGGTGCAACGCTACATTTACAATCGAAACATCGAGCAACACCACGACACATCCCAGGCAGGTGATGAACGCGGTAAAATTTGGCCGGCCGCCTTCGAAACCTTTGGCGTTGACGACGCTTTCGCAAGAATCTGACATTTACGGATGCTGGCTCGCTGCTTTTCGAAAAAGCGCAATCAGCGGATCACTAGTCCAAATAATTGCCAATTTCCCTTCCCTCGTCAGCATCATATAAATCAAAAAAGGTTTGAATATCCGAGCGGTCTTTGAATCCGAGCTCACACTTCCAGCGATTTAATGAGGGAGCGGCTTTATCGCGCCAGCCGCGTTTTGCCATGAACGAATTCCAAATCATAACCTCCTCCTGAGTCGGGTGTTTTCCTGTTTCATAAGCCCATCGCAAAATCTCCTCGTCCGAATGGCCTAAACGTACTCGGTTCACAGCTTCCGCGTACTCGATTTGCAGGAATCGACAGCAATTGCCATCAAACCAAATCGGATTTTGATCCCCAAGATTGTAGCCTGCGGGAAGCTTATTTTGGTCGGACAGACGAATCTTGTCGAGCATCCTGCCGAAATAAACCAGGCCACCCACTTTGGTGTATGCGCTTCGCAAACCGTCTACCACTGCCATGACAGTAGCGATTACAAGAGCTCGCCAAGCCAAACTGTCAACAGGGAGGCATGACGTATTCCTATCCACTGATCCTGAGACTCAAGCCGTTAAACGACGTTCCTCAACCGCGAATGGATACTAATGAGCGCATCAGCCTCTGCTTCCTCAGAAGATGCCGGACGCGCCAGCGAAGTTGGCTCCGTACGGAATTGTCTCTTCGCGCCGAAATGCAATGTGCAAGCCCTTGCCAACCGGTACGGTTGCAGTGACAAAATCGGGTAGCTCCGCAATCGTCGCTATGTATGCTTCAACCTCTTGCGGATGAGACAAGACGTTATCGGCCAGCAGCAAAACGTCGGGCTCCAATTTTGGTAACAGGATCTTCAATTGTTCCGGCGCGCTCACTCGGTCCGCATCAAAGAAAACACAATCGAAAGGTCCGGCTAGGTCATCGACCACCTCGGTCGCGGAACCTTGGATCACTTGCACCATGAAGCTAAGGTTAGCGTGCGCGATATTCCTGCGCGCGCCCGCCACCTTAAGCGGGTCCTGCTCGATCGTGGTCAAAGGAACGGCTCCGTCAATCGATTGCAGAGTAGCGCCTATGAGGATTGCACTGAAGCCGTTCGAAGTGCCGATCTCCAGTACACGCTTCCTTCCGCTGCTGAGAAGCAAAATATGAATAAGCTCGGCGGTGGTTCGTTCGAGGTTGAGCATCTTGTGCTTGCGCTCGGCCTGTGCGGGATCATGAGAAAGACCAAACCGCTCGACCTCGTCGAGGACGCGCATGACCGGTGGTTCAAAATTCAGGCTCATCTTTTTCAGTGAACAAATGGGTATTTTCTCCAGTTTTGCAAACCGCGAATCGACACAACTAAGCAACGATTGGTAGGGCGAAAGCCTGATCCCGTCTCAGCGGGATCGGCTTGAGCCATTTGTGTCTTACCCAAAGCGATCGTTTGTTCGCTTATCCTCATACCTGCCGATAAACCACAGAACACGACGCATCAGCGATCGTTCCGCACGCGGCTCAAACCCGGCGCGGCCATGCAATAAACATCACAACGTTTCCGGCGCGCCGAGGTTTTCGCCCTACCGGCATCAAGCGTTGGCGCGGCTAACGGAACGGGTGTTAGTTATGGAATGGACTCTCAGGAGGCCACCGCGGTAGATGTGCGCGCGGAGCCGCATTCGGAAGGGCCGGTGGGAGAAAGTCCGATGCATCCGGCGGCCGGCGAATGTATTCAAGGGTTTCAAATCGTTGGATTAGCCCCTGATCAAGGTGCGGAAAGTGATTTGTATCTGGTGCTGGATCCAGACCATCGGAAATGTGTTCTCAAGCTTTATCGACCTGGTGTGCAACCGGGCACAGCGGTCGATGAGAGACAGGTTCGGCATCCGCGCATCGTCTCTGCACTGTTAACCGGCTCTTGGAATGGACGCCCATACGAGATCGCACCTTATTTCGAGAGCGGCAGTTTGGCGCATCTGATCCAAAGGGATGGCCCACTCAAACCGTCAATCGCCAGATTGCTACTGCGGCAGTTGGTTGAGGCGTTGGGCGTGCTGCATCGCGCGGGCATTCAGCACCGCGATCTCAAACCATCCAACATTCTGATCAGAAGCGAAACTCCCCTTGAAATCGTGCTAACCGATTTCGGTTCGTCTGCGCTTGCCAACATGACGCTGCTGACCCAAGTGCGGACAACCCTCGCCTATGCAGCCCCGGAGACTCTTACCGGCATGTACTCTCGGGCGAGCGATTATTGGTCCCTCGGCATCATCTTGATCGAAATGCTCACCGGGCAGAATCCGCTACGGTGGTTTGGCTCCTCCAAGATCGCGGGATACCAAATCGTTCAAGGCAAAATCCCGATCCCCGATAATTTGCCGGCCGAATGGCAACTCTTGCTGAAAGGCCTCTTGGAACGAGACCATTATAAGCGTTGGGACGAGAGTCGAATCGTGCGTTGGCTGACCGAGACAGATGAGGGTGCGGTGCGAACGAATTCCTATCGCCGGGTTATTCTCGCTGGAGCTGCGGCGGCAGTCATCGCGCTCGGGTGTTTGATCGGCACCGAAATCTGGCAGTCCGCGCATGTTAAGCATGTGCCTCCCGCTGCATCAGCATTGAGCAGTCTCAATCCTGCTCAACCTTCTGTATCTATCGAAAAACAGCTGCTCACCCAACCGCTCGACATCAAAACGAATCCCTGGTTCCGAATCGCACTCTCTGCATTTGCTTGGATCCTGGCGATCGGTCTGGTTCTGGCCGGCTTTGGCCATTGTATCGCCGGAACTCCGCACGGCCTCGGCTTCATCTGCGGCGGCGTTGCCCTCGCGGCCCTTGCTTTTTATCTTCCGCAGTTGTTGCAATGATTAGACAGCTTCCCTGCGGCGCTCAGATTGTAGCTGTATCACGCCAAGGCGGGATCAAAAAACTCACGCTAAGACGCCAAGACGCAAAGCCTTCAAATTCGAAGTAATAGAGTCTGAGACCAGTGCATACTTCACGTGCGAAGAGCATCCACCACCTCTTGCGCTATTTTACAAGCTCCGCTAGCACTTCCATACGAATTCAAGCGAACGACCACTTTCCAGAGGACTCTTGAGACTACTCAAGACGCCGGCCATCCTGCGCGTTGCGTCAGCCAGTGCCTTAAATACCTCGTCCATTTCACAGCCGGGAATTATGCCACCATTTAGTTGCATGTTCAAGGCGCTTCTACCTAAACCAGTTTAGACCGGAGACAAAAGAGAAAGACCGAGCCCATCAATTTTAACAAAGCAGGGATCACCACACGACAGGCTGTTGCCCGATAGGGCGTATTTGATAGGGGGACGAGGCCTAATCAGGAGTTATGAATCTCGGTCTAGCAGAAATTACACCACAGCGATTACACCAGTGATAAATTCCAGCAATGTTGTTGACGGCTTGGGATCGTTTTGATAGCAATTTTTCCCTCACGGAAAGCTACTGGCGGTTAAAGTCATAGTCGCTAATTTCTGGTTGCCTTATCGATTATTTCGCCGGGGCGTGCCGTCAGAACCAGGGCCCCCCCATGAATCAAAAGATAACAATCGCAACGGCATCCACCGCTGAGTATTTTCATTTTGTTCAGGGAATGATTTTGTCCGTCAGGGAAAAACCTCAGAGTAGGGACCTTCACATTTCCTTGTACGATCTCGGTTTGACGACGGAGCAACTGGCTTGGATGAAGGATTACGTCAATAATATCGTCAAACCGGAGTGGGAGTTTGGCCTTTCAGAGAAAGACGGGTTTCGCGAGCCGTTTAAGGCGATTCTGGCCAAACCACTATTGCGCAAGTATTTCCCGGGCTACGACATTTACCTACACCTGGATGCGGACGCTTGGGTGCAGGACTGGTTCGCAATTGATACCTACCTCGCCGGCGCCCAGAAAGGGGCCCTCGCCATTACCCCGGAGATTCACCGCGCGTACAGCGCCAACTACACCGCCAGCAGGGAATTCCACAGCTTCATCGTGGAGCTCTATGCCGGAACTTGGGGCGAGGAATACGTGAAAAAATACTCCTACTACCCTATTCTGAATGCAGGCGTTTTCGCGATGCCTAAGGATTCCCCGATTTGGGGATTATGGGAGGAAAACATTCGATTCTCGCTGACCAAAGGCCGCCACCACTGCATCGAACAGGCCGCGTTGAACCTGGCGGTATTCGAACATCCCGATCAGTTTCATTACGACGCACCAGATAAAAAAAACATCCATTTACTGTCGGCCAGTTGCAACTGGCTATGCCATCAATGCCTACCACTGTTTGACAAAGAACGGGACGCGTTTGTGGAACCTTACTTGCCGTACGCGAAGCTGGGCATCATTCATCGTTCATCGGACAATTTCAAAGGCCAGAAATCCGCACCCATCTACACCACGGATGGTGGGAATATCGTCTGTAATCTCAAGTACAAGGAAGGGACGTATGACACGATCGTCGAGTCCGTAGAACCCGAGAATTTGAGTGATTGGCAGGGACGAGGCGGGAAAAAATTCTGAGTTTTCCGCCGGTCCAGGGACTGCGGGCGGGCCGGTGCGCATCGGTTTTTCGATAGCCACAACATGGACGATTCCTCCACAATCAACAGCACCTGCACCCGCTGCAGGCCGGGTTCGCAGGTCCCCAAAAAGCTGGAAGGTTGGCTGGAATCGGGTTGGGTTGTTGGGACTGGAAGCGAACGTCACTGGGAGCGGCCGGTGAGGAGGTTGAGCATCCAATTCTGGGACCCCAAACCATGGAACCTGCTCACGAAATGGCCGGTCTATGCCTCCGAGTGCAAGAAGGCGGTCAAAGCGCCTCAACACTGCCTCTTCGAATGATGCCACCGTCTGCGAGAACCCAGGATTCAAGCCCGGCGGCAATCGCCCCTCTCTTGCTTCTCATCTTGATCGACGCAATCGGGTTCGCCATGTTGACGCCGCTCCTGGCATCGGCGCTTGCGCCGGGCTCAAACGCGGCACTCCAAAATGGGCTTTCCGCGAATGCACGTAATCTTGTGTACGGCTTCGCCACGGGCCTCTACCCGATAATGACGTTTTTCGGTGCGCCAGTCCTCGGCCAGCTTTCCGATCGCGTCGGTCGCAAGGTCATCCTCCTCGTTTGCGCGGGCGGGATTGTGGCGAGCTACATCACGATCAGCGCAGCCTTCGCATGGGGATCGGTTTCGCTCCTGATGGCGGGTCGGTTCCTCGGAGGGCTCACCGCCGCTAGCCAGGCGATCTCCCTCGCAGCGCTCGTCGACGTCTGCCGTCCTCAGCGGAAAGATTTCTGGCTCAGCATGGGATTGCTTTCTTCTTCGCTCGGGTTTGTCATTGGGCCGGCTCTCAGCGGTTTGCTATCCGATGCGCAAATCGTCTCGTGGTTTAATCTTCTGACGCCCCTGTACGGGACCGCGCTCCTGGCTGGGGTGAATTTTGTGCTCCTGGCATGGCTTTTTCACGAGCCGGGCAAGACCGTCCGGCCTTCGGTGAAGCGGCTTCCCTTTTCCGTGATCAGCGGATTTCGAAGCCTTGCCTCCGCGTTTGCATCGCCCGGAGCGCTCCGGCAAGTTTCCCGGGTGTTTCTGCTCCAAGAAATGGCCTGGGGCGCCTATTTCTACTTCGTTCCGGTCTTCCTGCTCAATCGCTTTGCGGTGACCGGCACAGAAGCAAGCCTGTTCATGTCGGTCATGGGCATCGGTTTCTGCCTCAGTTTCGCGGTCGCGATGCCATTCCTTACGAAACGCTACTCCACCCGGGACATCACGCGATGGAGCCTGTTTGTTACCTCGGCATTCCTCGTCGGCAGCGTCCTTGCCCCTTCGATGCTGCTCGAATGGGTATTGATTCTGCCGATCTCCGTCGCGGTTGCCGTGAGTTATGGGGCGCTGATTATTCTCTTTACCGACATCGCCACCGAAGATAGCAAAGGCGAAATCATGGGCATCACGGCTGCCATCAACGCGTTTTCCTTTGGAATGATTTCCTTCTTCGGCGGTCTGATTGAAGGTCTCAACATTGCAGCCTCGCTCATCGCATCGGTTGTTCTGATGACATTGAGCTGGTTCGTTTTCAACATTCAAAAACCCCAACCAACCACTATGCAAACCGAGCAAACGCTATGAAAACTGTGATCCTCGCTGGCGGCTTCGGCACACGGCTCTCGGAATACACCGACGATACCCCGAAGCCAATGGTGCCCATCGGCGGCAAACCGATGCTCTGGCACATCATGAGCATATACGCGCATTATAACTACAAAGATTTCGTCGTCGCCCTCGGGTACAAGGCCGAAGACGTAAAATCCTATTTTCTGAACTACTACACGCTCCATTCAGACTTCTCGATGGACATGACCACCGGCGAAAAGTCAACGATCAACCGCTCGGTTCTCGATTGGAAGGTTACCCTCATGGACACCGGCCTGAACACGATGACCGGCGGGCGCCTCCGTCGGCTCACCCCGCTACTCAAGTATGAGACCTTCATGTGCACGTACGGCGACGGCGTCAGCAATATCGATGTCAATAAGCTCCTCGACTTCCACCGGAGTCATGGAAAACTCGTTACCATGACCCTCGCTCGCCCGTCCGCACGGTTCGGCGTGGTCGAAACTGGCGACAACAATATTGTGAAGGCGTTCCGCGAAAAGCCTATCGATAGTGAGGGCTGGGTGAATGCCGGCTTTTTCGTTATGGAGCCGAACTTCCTTAAGTACATCGAAGGCGATTCGACGGTGCTCGAACACGAGCCCCTCGAGCTCGCTGCCAAGGACGGACAACTCATGGCCTATCACCACAGGGAGTTCTGGAAATGCATGGATATGAAAAAGGACGTCCAGGAGCTCAACAAGATGTGGGAGAGCAACGAGGCTCCGTGGAGGCTCGGTGAAATCAAGATCTAATAGGAGCTCGAAGAAATCGCCATGTTTGGAAATTTCTATCAAAACAGAAGCGTGTTCGTGACCGGCCACACGGGCTTCAAGGGCTCGTGGCTCTCCGCCTGGCTACTGAAGCTCGGTGCTAAGGTCACCGGCTACGCGCTGCCGCCTGCTTATGACGAGAGCCACTTCCAACTGCTGGAGCTCGCCGACAGGATGCGGCATGTCGAGGGAAATGTGTGCGATCTCGACCACCTTACCCGCGCGATGACCGAGGCCCAGCCCGACATCGTGTTCCATCTCGCCGCCCAGGCGCTGGTGCGCGAAGCCTATCGCGATCCCAGGACGACATTCGACACGAATATAATGGGCGGAGTGAACGTCTGCGAGGCCGTCGGCCGCGTCGAGAGCGTCCGCACGCTGGTCTTCATCACCTCAGACAAGTGCTACCGCAATCTCGACTGGGAGTGGGGATATCGTGAGACCGATACCCTCGGGGGGCGAGACCCGTACAGCGCATCCAAAGGCTGCGCTGAGCTCGTGTTCGGTGCCTACTGGACGTCTTTTCTGTCCAAAGCAGGGCGCCTCAATGCCGCATCCACCCGCGCTGGTAACGTCATTGGCGGCGGCGACTGGGCGGAGAACCGCCTGATTCCTGATTGCGTCCGCGCGCTGCGCAAGGAGGAAACCATCGAAATCCACCATCCCGATTCGACCCGTCCATGGCAGCACGTGCTCGAACCGCTCGGCGCCTATCTGCACCTCGGACGCTGCCTCGGCGGACCTCAGGGCGCCGAATTTTGCAAGAGCTGGAATTTCGGTCCGAACAATAGCGCAAACAAGAACGTCGGCGAAGTCGTCGAGGATGTTATCCGGTTGTGGGGTAGCGGCAAAGTGGTGGTTGAACGCGATCCGAATGCTCCGCATGAGGACCACTGGCTGCAACTCAATTGCGACCGCGCGCACCACTATCTTAACTGGAAGCCGACCTGGAACTATCCGGAGTCGATCAGCGAAACCGTTCACTGGTATCGCAATTATCACGACTGCTCCAAAGTTCCGGCACTCACCGACTCGCAAATTGAAAAATACAACCAAGCCTGGATCGACGCAGGCAATGATTGAGGGAGTCGCACTGCATCCCCTTCGGCAGTTCGCGGACGATCGCGGATGCACCATGCACATGTTGCGCAGCGACGATCCTCACTTTCGCGCATTCGGTGAGATTTACTTTTCCGGCGTCCGGCACGGAAAGATTAAGGGCTGGTACCGGCACCGCCAGAAGACACTTAACTATGCGGTGCCCGCGGGCATGATCCGGGTTGTCATCTACGACGATCGCCCGGACAGTCCGACGCGCGGATGCCTTGACGAGTATCTGCTCGGGGAAGGGATGGATCACTACGCGCTGCTGACCATCCCTCCGCATCTGTGGTATGGCGTGCAAGGCCTGGGGCCGGGAACCGCGATCATCGCGAACTGCTCGGACCTTCCAAACGATCCCAGCGAATCCGACCGAAAGCCACCCGATTCGCCCGATGTGCCCTACACTTGGCCTTCGGTCGCCTGATATAATATGTCGTTCCGTGAACTAGTCTAGCCCGCAAACCAGCGCGTCGATCCATACAGCGTGTGAGTTTCGCGGGCTAGTGCGCGCGCGCGGGACGTGGCCGCAATTCCACAGTCCTGCGGGCGCGCGGTGGGCGTCCAATCTGCTTCAACGGAAGCCCCGACAGAAGATTCGCCTCGATCTTCTCCAGCGACACACCCTTCGTCTCCGGAACGAAGATCAGAAAGAAAATGATGAAGAGTATGTTCAGCGCGCCATAAAGCAGAAACGTATTGCCGTTGCCGAGCCCGGCGAGGAGCAACAGGAACGTCATACCCACGATGGCGTTGGCGATCCAGTTTGTCGCGGTGCTGAATGTCACTCCAAGATCGCGGCCCGCAAGTGGGTAAATTTCCGAGCAAAGCACCCAAATGATAGGGCCGGCGCTCATAGCAAAACCAATAATGAAGATGAGCAATGCAAAGATGGCGAAATAGCCAAATCCGGGATGCTCTTCGATCCCCATGTTGAAGAGCGTTCCGACAGTAATCATGGCGGCGCCCATGGTAACAAAACCCGCATACATGATCGGCTTGCGCCCCAGTTTGTCCACAAACGCGATGGCGATGAAGGTCGCAAGCACGTTAATTATTCCGACGATCACCGTTCCCCACATTTGTTGTTCCGTGGTCGCAAACCCCGCAATGCGAAAAATCGTCGGTGCGAAATACATAACGACATTGATGCCGGTAAGCTGCTGAATGAGCTGCAGTCCAATCCCAAGGCCAATAACGCGGCGGAAGTTAGGATTGGTCTTGAACATCTCAAATCCATTTTGTTTAACTTTCAAGTTGTCCTCGATCTCTTTGACCTCCGCGGCGATCTCGCCCTCATCCAGGTACATTCCCTTGAACACGGCCACAGCGCGATCTTTGAACCCTTTTAGGAACAGCCACCGCGGGCTTTCGGGCAGTAAGAGTACGCCCAAGAACATGATCGCTGCCGGAATAGCAATCACACCGAGCATGATGCGCCAGTGGCCGCCAGTCACCCCGCCAAACGTCGCATAGGACGCGAGCCAAGTGTTGCTCAGAAACGCAAGCACGATTCCGATGGTGATCATTAGTTGATACATCGAAATAAGTGAGCCGCGCACCTCTTGCGGGGAAATTTCAGAGAGATAGAGCGGCGCCGTGAACGACGCCACGCCCACGGCTATACCAAGAAACAAGCGCGCGCCGACTAGCAGATACTCCGACTGCACAATCGAGCAGAGGATCGAACCAACGACGAAGATCACCGCGCTGATAAGGATCGTTTTACGGCGCCCAAAGTTCCTCGAAAGCGCTCCGCTGACCAGCGTTCCAATCACCGCTCCCCATAGCAGGGCGCTAACAACGGTTCCTTCTGCCTCAATCGAGAGCTTGAATGCATTCTTCACAAAAGGCAGTGCCCCGGATATGACACCAATGTCTAATCCGAAAAGCAGACCGGCAAGCGCCGCCGTTAAGCCGATGAAATATATGATGAGCTTCTTTCGGAGGGGGGATGCAGCGCTCATTTGGGCTAATACCTAGATTGATTAGGCACTCTCCTATTTAGCGAGAATGGTATCTTTCTGCTCGAAGTCCAAGGCGATTCTTCGCAGAATGGGTCACGAACGGATCGTTTGGGAGATTGTTTTAGAGGCGATTTAATTGCAAAGCGCATTGCACCTAACTAGTAGACTTTGGGGTGTTAGCAGGCGCAAGCATAATTCACATCTATTCTGATCTGGATCGATTCTTTCCTTGCAGGTCTTCGGGGCGTGGCACTTGCGCTCACAGGTGAGAGTAAACGCTGTGGCGACCCCTTAGTGGGTCCTATGGCAGTTTGCCTTGTGTTAGCCCATGATTGAACGTGAGAGAAAACAATAGAAATAGCCAAATGAAAAACCTGTTCATAATAACTCGCGCAGGCTTTGTCTTGTTCTGGGCCCCCATCGCGCTGGTAAGCATTGGGTCCAACACGCCGGCGGCAGAAAAGATAGTCATCGGTTTTTCTCAGGCCACAATGAATTCTGCATGGCGAGTAGCCATGGTAGACGGGAATAAAAAATATGCGGCAGAGCATTATCCCGACGTGGAGCTAATCTTCACCGATGGCCAGAATCAGGCTACTAAGCAGGTCAGTGATGTGGGAAGCCTGATGGCGCGGGGCATTAAGGTCCTGATCATCAGCCCGGCGCAGGCTCAGCCGCTTACCCCTATTGTGAAACAAGTGATGGAGGCGAACATTCCCGTCGTCACGCTTGACAGGGAGGTGAACACCAAAGTCACCTGTCGGATCGGCGCTCAAAACAGGCCCATTGGCGTTGCTGCCGGTAAATTCATCATTGAAAAATTGCACGGCGCAGGAAACGTCATCGAAATTGAGGGTACCGTAGGCGCATCCGCGACCACCGATCGCCATGAAGGCTTTCGCGACGCTCTCAGGGAGGCACCGAGGATCAGAGTGGTGGCAGACCAGTTCTGCGACTACTTAAGGGAGCCGGCGATGAAGTTTGTTGAGGAGATCCTTCAAAGGTTCGGACCTGGGCAAGTTCAGGCAATCTATGCGCACGACGACGCAATGGCTCTCGGCGCCCTGAAAGTGGTCGAGGACGCCGGCCGCTTGAAGGAGATCACGATAGTGGGTATTGACGGCGAAAACAGCGCCTTTCAGGCCATCAAGGACGGCAAATTGGCAGCCACTTTTACTTATCCATTCTGTGCACCCGAAGGAATCCAGTATGCCTATAATCTTGCGATTGGCGAACAGGTGCCCGATCAGATCGTTCTCAAATCAACTCGCGTGGATGCCTCTAACGTCGATCAGTACCTTGGCAAGGGCTTTTAGAACGCCCCTCCCGAGCAGCCCCATTCACAAACCCGCTAAGATTCAGAGTGCGAAGCCTTAGGGGACGCGTCTTAACGGGCTGTTGCTCGAACGTCTGGCTCATTGGGGTGGTGGCAGGGATGGACGGCAGTAAGCCGCACGAAATCCAGTTCCAGCGTCTCGTCAATTCGCCGTAGCGGATAATCGCTGCGCACCGCTTATCCAAGTTCACTTGATAGTTCCACAGCTGCTTCTGCGGATCGCGCTCCCCCATCATGGGACATGATGTTAGCAAAGATCGAGCCGGTCTATTTCAAACAGTTTTACGTACCGCCGACTTATGGTCTTGGCTTCGGACCGAAAATTAAATCAATTTTGGTGAAGCAGTTCTCAAGAATAGCTTCCAGCGAGCGGGTAATAATCTTTAGTCTGAAACCTTTGCGTCTTCGCGTCTTTGCGTGAGATTTTTGATTCCGTCTTTGCGTGCGATTTTGGAGAGCGATCAGAAACGGAAGGACCAAGTCAGTCCGACGTAAAGGTCAAGCAGGAAAGCGAAGAACAGCGTGATCGTTACCAAAAACTCGGGCCAATCGTTGGGAAGCCTTCCTGGTAAACGACTGCGCTCCGTGAGCTTCGCACGAATTTGCTCTTTCTCTGATGAAGCCTTTTCCAGCGCTTTTCGACCTGATTTGAAGTCAATAATTTTCTGAAACGGCACCTCGTCAGGGCCCTCTCTTGAGTCAGGCCGTTCGGGGTTTCCAAGCTTGTTCCTATTTGTTTCTTCGATGATTACCATAAAACCTCTACCCTCCGGGTGGGATCAGCGTCGCTCGATTGCCGGCCAGACCAGACCGGCAACTGACCCTTGGATTAATCTTATAAACAATCTTTCTTGGAGGACTGTGGTCTCAGGCAACCTGAAGGGGTAATCGGATGTTCTGATCGCATATCGGCCAGCTCGATAGATGGCCGGAATTGTCCCGGGGGCTGTGCATGTCTTTCTCAGGCGAGCTGCTGACCGAATTCTTCCCGAATTCGCTGGAACGAAGCTAGCCAGGAGGATCTGCTATCGGCTATCGGCTATCTGCTATCTGCTATCTGCTATTTGTTATTTGTTATTTGCTATCTGCTATTTTCCACCCGTCACTCTTTCACCGCATGTTTCGCGCAAATGAAATTAAAGCACTCCTGTTCGACACTTTCGGAACAGTTGTCGATTGGCGATCCAGTTTGATTGATGCTTTCTCCCAGTTCGGACAAAACCGTCTACTTGATGTCGATTGGTCCCAGCTGGTCGACCAATGGCGCTCGGCTTATTGGCCTAGTATGGACAATGTCCGAAAAGGAAAGCTGGCCTGGACTACTCTTGATGAGCTGCATCGAGCAGCCCTGGTCAAGCTCCTGCCGGCTTTCAAATTGGAGCAGCTTTCCACCGATGATATTGACGATCTGACCGCCTTTTGGCATCGGCTGAAGCCTTGGCCCGATGCCCGGCCGGGTCTGGCTCGTTTGAAAAACCAATTTTTGATCGGACCACTTTCTAACGGAAATTTTTCGCTCATGGTAGAGCTGAATAAGTTCGCCGGTCTCGGTTGGGATTTTATTTTCGGCTCGGACATTTTCCGCCACTACAAACCGGATCCGGAAACCTATCTCGGAGCTTGCTCTCTGTTGGGATTGGCACCCAGCCAAGTGATGATGGTAGCCGCGCATAATTATGATCTGCACGCTGCCCGATCGTTCGGCCTACGAACAGGTTTCATCCCACGACCGACCGAATACGGTCCATCGCAAACGAAGGATTTGGAACCGGAAGGTCCCTGGGATATCGTCGCGACCGATCTTGAGGACCTCGCGGCGCAGTTAACCGGAAACCGACCGTCAAATTAGAGGGACGGAACGCAGAGAGATGGTCTGACGTGAATCTTGAGCTAGCTCTTAGGTGTCACCGTTCGAGATATAGACGATATCGCCAAGGTTCAGGAGTGGCTTGGGCATGCTAACGTATCGACGACGCGGCTCTATGACCGGCGCAAGAGTAAGCCGGAAGACAGTCCGAGCTTTCGGGTGAAATATTAAGGAGGAGCCCCCCACCCTGTAGGCTTACGACTGTCTGCCGGCTGAGAGTAGCGGTAACCATTCCAGGTCCCCTACCCGCAATCCCATAAAGGACGTTATGTTACAATGTTCTAGGCAGCAGGGGTGAATTGGTGTCACTTTTCGAATTATCTTGGCATAGAGTTTTGCGCTTATCCGGCATCACTGGGCAAGGAGTCTCACCCTTTTTTGAAGCACGGCGGGAACGTCTGACTGCATTCCAGGTGCTAGCTTGCAAAATCATGCCGGAGCGACGGTTGCGGTTCGCAACGATTAGCTCAGCAAGTTTGGTGATCCAGTTTCACTGATTACGCGCTAGTGTCTACCGCAAGGCCGTCAACGTCTCCGTTGCAGTACGGGCACGGGCATCGATTTCGCGTTTGGTTGGCGCCTGGCGCACGCGCAGCAATAGCCGGATCTGGAGATCGGCCAAGAGCGCGGCAAAATAGCGGGCGGCCAGAACGTCTGGATCCCCGGCGACGACTAACCCTAGGGCTTGAGCTTTTTCGATCAATTCCGTGAGCGCCTTTAGGTTAGCTCCCCGGCCGCTGTTGTCGAGTGCTCGCGCGATCTCAGGGGCGCGGTCGGATTCTGCAATCGCCAGCCGAAAAACGGTCAGCACTTCCGGGTGACACACCGTTTTTAAAATCGATATGCCTAATTCAACGAGCAATGCCGCTAGTGCGCTCCGGGTCTGAGGCATAGGAACCGCCGGATCCAAAGGGAGACGCATCTGTTGGGTGCGTTCCCCGATACAGGCCGCTAATACGGCATGCTTGTTCTTGAATAAGGCGTAGAGATCACGTTTAGAAACTCGAGCCCGGGTGACAATATCCAACATGCTGGTGCTGGAAAAACCGTGTTCCCGAAAGAGGTCAAAAGCCGCGGCCAACACGCGGTCGCGGATGGAGAGCGGCTTGGATGGGACCGGGGACTCAGGTGAGTCAGCTTGAGATTGGTTGGTTTTCGACATTTCTATTTGCTTTTGGTACGACTCGTACCAATGTTCGGCTATATCGGTACGATATCGTACCTCCTGTTAAAACGCTACTCCTCTTCTCTTGCCATGATTAAACCAAAAATTCTGGTCACCGGTGCAACCGGAAAAACCGGGGGCGCGGTAGTCACTGAGCTACTAGCGAAAGGTTGGCCCGTACGTGCCGCCGTCCGCGTACGTGATGCACGCAGCGATCGGCTCCAGCGCCGGGGCGCTGAGATCGTTGTGGTCGACATCTTTGATCCTAACCAACTGATGGACGCGATGCGCGGCGTGCAGCGCGCATATTATTGTCCGCCCTACCATCCGTTTGTGATCCAGAGTGCGTCGGCATTTGCCGTGGCAGCGCGTGAGACAGGTCTGGAACAGATCGTCGGGCTTTCGCAATGGCTCGCTGGACCTAACCATCCAGCGCTAATGACGCGCCAGCAGTGGCTTATCGACCGGATGTTCGCTGCGCTGCCCAACATCGCGCACACCGCCGTTACTCCCGGTTTCTTCGCTGATAGTCCATTTCTCGAGATGATGCCCATAGCGGCGCATCTCGGGATCTTGCCGCTGCCAGTCGCCGGAGAGAGCCGGAACGCCCCGCCCTCGGTTGACGATATCGCCCGCGTTGCGGTCGCCGCGCTCCTGGATCCAGCACGCCACGCGGGCAAGAGCTACCGGCCGACTGGGCCGAAGCTCCTCACCGTTACTGAAATGGCGGCGATCATCGGCCGCGTCGTCGGCCACAAAGTGCGGCATGTCAGGACACGGCTCGGGATCTTTTACAAGGCAGCCAAGGCACAAGGTAAACAACCTATTCTGCTCAGCGGATTAAAACATTACTTTCAAGACCAGGACCGCGGCGCGTTCGCGATCGGTGCACCCAACGATACCGTACGCGAGCTCACCGGAAAAGACGCCGAGGACTTCGAGACGGTCGCACGTCGTCACGCGGCATTGCCGGAATCGCGCCAGAGTCTGCGTGTGCGGCTCGCTGTCCTGGCGCGCTTCCTAACGGTACCGATACTGCCGGGGTTCAATCCCGAGACCTACGACCGGGCACAAGAGCAGCCGATGCCGCCGACGCCGCATCTTGCGCTCGATGACGCCGGCTGGGCGGCGAGCCACGGCATCGAGGGCTTAGTTGTAGAGGGCGGTACGTTGAAGGAAGCGCTCGCCTGAGGTGGCGAAGACCGCACACCGCACAAATAGCAGATACCAAATTCACTACTTCATCATCTAGAAAGCACAACCATGAACGAGTTATCTAAACTAACCAGACAGCACTACGAAAAGAACGAAACCGAGGCCAGCCTGCTCTCGAAAGTCACTAAAATCCTGGAATCTCTACCGGATGGATCGGTCGACTCTTCGCAGCTTGCTGGCTTGGACCAATTTCATGTCATGGGACTCGCAGCGACCGAACAGCTTGCGCAGATGGCGGCGATTGAACGGGGATCGGCCATCCTTGACGCCGGATCGGGTCTGGGAGGCCCATCGCGTTATCTCGCTGGCACCTACGGCTGTCGTGTTATCGGCGTGGACCTTTCGCCGTCGTTTGTTGCCGTAGCACAGCTGCTCGCGCAAAAAGCCGGTTTGCTCGACTGGGTCAACTACGAGACCGGTGACCTCTTGGCTCTGTCTTTTCCTGACAGCAGCTTCGACGTGGTGTGGACTCAGCATGTCGTCATGAATATTCCAGACCGAGAGCGAGTCTACCGTGAGTTCAGGCGCATCCTGAGGCCCGGGGGCAAGCTTGCTTTTTTTGATGTACTGGCTGCCGACGCTAATCTGGAGCTGCACTTTCCGGTGCCATGGGCCGAAAGTAGCGAGACAAGCTTCTTGCTTACCCAGGACGAAACCAGCTCCGTTCTGGTGACAGCCGGCTTTACTATCACCGCATGGAACGATGTGACCAAGGAAGCGCTTAAATGGATCGTCCAACAAAAGCCGCCTACTCAAGGATTTAATCTCGGGGTCGTTATGGGCCCGCGGTTCGCTGAAATGTCGGCCAACTTAGCTCGAAACCTTCGAGAAGGACGTGTTTGCTTGGTTATGGGTGTCTGCACAGCGGCCAGTACCCGGAGCTGAGCAGTCAAAAAGGCGCGACTATTCTAGCAACCTCAAGCACAATGAATGGCCTTCCGTTATTCGGGCTCAGTGTCCTGATGAGTTTTGTTGCCTTTGGCATCGTCACTAAGATTTATATCTGGCCCCGGCTCCGAATGGCGCAACGATCAGAAGCGCTTATCGCATTGGCGGTTCCCCACACGTTCCGATTCATCGGGCTTAGCTTTTTGATTCCCGGAGTTGTATCACCGTCGCTGCCATCGGATTTTTCTTTTCCGGCGGCCTATGGCGATCTCTTCGCCGTCGGAAAAGCCGTGTTCGCAGAACAAAGTAAAGGCTGCTTCGAGCATGCGTTCACGAGTTGATTCGTTCTGGCGCTTGGGCTCGGTGGAATCCGATTTTTCCGCGGTCTTAAGCTTCATAACAAAAAACTGCTTGCATTAGGTACGATATCGTACCATGTAATGGCTAGTGACGGTACTGTATCGTACCAAGGTCACTATAAGTCATACCTGCCAACTATGCTAACTAAGAACTTGTCTGTTTCGCTCTCGAAAGGAGCTATCCCATGACTCTCATCGTCTTCCAGGTAATCACTCAAACTATCTCTTCTACGTTGCACTGGTTCGGGCTCTGTTTCGGCATCAGGACCTGGGCCGGCCCGAACCCGCGCCGATGGCCATGGCTCGTCGGTACCACCATCGTGTCGGCGGCTTGGCTCCTCGCGATCATGTTGCTCGCTGCCAACAATTTTTTCGGTAATGACGGCCTACCGCCCCGGATTCCCATGGCCATGGTATTAACCCTGGCTTTTGGGTACCTTCTTCTGCTTTCGACCTCATTTCGCGGCATCATCGCAGCCATTCCCCAGCATTGGTTGATCGGGATCCAGACCTTCCGCGTTCTCGGCGGCGTATTCATCGTGCGGTATCTTCAGGGCGAAATGCCAGGGTTCTTTGCGATACCGGCCGGGGTCGGTGATGTCTTGACCGGGATCTTCGCACCTCTCGTCGCTTACTGGTTGTATTCAGGAAAGAGTTACGGGCGCGGCGCTGCCATCGCTTGGAACCTGTTCGGTATGGCCGACCTGGTTGATGCAGTGGCGATCGGCGTGACTACTGGGGGACCCGGCCTCATATTCCCCTTGGTGTTAATACCGATCTACGCAGTGCCACGGGCATTCCTCATCCACTCCTATTCACTCATTGGGCTTCTCCGGAAAACGTCTCAGCAGCTGCAGTCGCGAGAAGCGCTCCATTACGGTGCCGACGTAGCCTAGCCAAAATAGAAACAAACATCCCAATGAGCGTAATTGACACCCTGACCCAGCGTGACGAAGCCTTCGCCAGCAGTCGCTTCTCCTAGGTAGCGGTTCTGTTTTTTCGAATCCGATCAATCCAAACGGCCAGAACAATCAAAGCACCAATGGCAATCTGCAGCGTGAACGCGTCGATGCCCAACAGGTTGCCCCCGCTCGCGATGGTGGTCATGATCAGGGCGCCGAGGACCGAGCCTAAGATCGTTCCTTGCGCGCCGCTCAGGCTGGCGCCGCCAATGACGGCTGCGGCGATAGCGTATAACTCATAAGTGCTTCCTGCGGTCGGCGCAGCCATACGCACCCGAGCAGTCAATACCACGCCGGCTATACCGGCCATCATCCCGCTGATCCCGTAGGCAAGATATAAGTTTGCTCGGAGGCTAATGCCGCTTAACCGAGCCACTTCGGGGCTGGAGCCAATCGCGTAAACGTTCCGACCAAATCGGGTGCGATTGAGCACGACCGTTAGAACGACGGCGAGAATTGCCCACACCCAAAACTGCGAAGGCATGCCGAAGTAATCGGCATTGCCGAATCGTAGGAACCCTTCCGGTAAGCCGGAAATCGTTCTCGCGTTCGTGAGGAGTTGGACCAATCCACGAACCATGGTCATTGACCCAAGAGTCGCGATGAATGGAGCAATCCCGCCTTCGTGGATCATTACTCCATTCCCTACGCCCACCAGGAAGCAGGCACCGACTGCGACGATAGCGGCTAACCAGGGTGCAATCCCGCTGGTCATCAGCATCCCGACTATCATTCCGGCTAAACCGACAACCGATCCGACCGAAAGATCGATCCCGCCGGTGATAATGACTACAGTCATTCCCAGCGCGATGATTCCGTTAATTGCCGATTGCTTAACTAGATTCGAGAGATTTCCGGACGTCAGAAATACCGGGGTGGCAAAAGTCAAAAAAATACACAGCACCATGAGGATCGACGCCAAAGTCACCTCGGTTCCATATCGTTGGAGAATCGATCCTCGCCTTGGGCGGCGGGCAAATTCCGGTTTCGTTAGTGGAGCGGTCGCCATAGCCACTAAACCATCGCTTGTTCGGACGAGGCGCTAGCCGATTTCTCGAGACCCGATGCCATCCGAAGTAATTTTTCTTCGGTCGCGTCTTCATGATCGACGATACCCATCGATTTTCCTTCTCTCATGACCAAGATGCGATCTGCAATCGCGATCACTTCGGGTAGATAGGACGAGATCATGATGATTGTCTTTCCATCATCTACTAACTTTTGTAGCAAATTATATATCTCAAGGCGCGCGCCAACGTCGACTCCGATGGTCGGTTCATCGAACAACAAAATCTGCGGTTCGATTGAAAGCCATTTCCCGATCACTACCTTTTGTTGATTACCGCCGCTCAGGTTGGCAACCTTTTGATACGGTGAGCTCGCCTTGATGTTAAGCGCCTGCATAAATCGCGATGTTGTCTCGCGCTCGACGCCCTCCCGAAGGAAACCAAACCGTGTGCTTTGGCGACGATGAATCAGATTGAGATTTGTTCGGACATCGAGCGGAAGTGCCAAGGACTGTTGCTTCCGGTCTTCACACACCAGTCCAAACCCTCGCTTGATCATATTCATCGGACTGCGCGGACGAATAGGTTTGCCGTTTAACAAAATCTCGCCCCTATCGTACCCGTCCGCGCCAAACAACGCATGCATCAACTGCGATCGTCCGGCCCCGACGAGTCCGTAAATTCCGAAAATTTCGCCACGAGCCACCGAAAAGCTAATATCGGCAAAATGCCGAGCCGACGAAAGATGTTTTACTTCCAGAACGTTCTCACCCAGGCGAGAGCTTCGGGTCGGAAACGCATCTTCGACATTCCGACCGACCATCAACGAAACAAGCTGATCCTTGTTGGTCTCGGCAATCGGCAACGTGGCGACATAGCGTCCGTCCTTCAGCACGGTCACCCGATCACAGATCGAAAAGATCTCTTCCATTCGATGCGAAATATAAACAATTGATTTACCCTCTCGCCTCAGCCGACGGATAATTTCAAAAAGCATATCCGTCTCCGCGGTAGTAAGGAGAGCGGTTGGTTCATCGAAGATAATCAGGCGTGCTCCTTGCCAAACCACCTTGGCGATCGCGACGAGCTGCTGCCGGGCGATCGTCAGCTCGGAAACTAAGTGCCGCGAATCAACCGCTATGCCAAGACCGGCCAAAAATTCGTCCGTTTTTCTAAAGACGAGATTCCAGTCAACTAGTCCTCCTTTCAAAGGAAGGGATCCCATGAAAAAATTTTCACCAACACTGAGATGGCGCGCCAACATGACGTCCTGATAGACCGCGGCCAGTCCCAGTTCTTTGGCCTTCGATGGACTTCGAATATCTTGTTCAACACTATCGATCACAATCGATCCGATATCCTTGTGGTAAACGCCCATCAGGATCTTGATTAGCGTCGATTTCCCGGCGCCGTTCTCGCCTACCAAAGCGTGGACTTCGCCCGGCAACACCTCGAAGTGGACAGCCGAAAGCGCTCGGACACCGCCAAAGTTCTTACTCAGATTTTCAATCTTGATGAGAGGTGACATAGGGTCACGACCTATAGACGGGGAGGGCGCACGTCCTCGTGCGCCGCGGATCGCGAGGACGCGATCCCTCCCCTATTGGCTACTTCTTCCGGCTGAGCGGATTCAACAGCCCTTTCATGTCGGGCTCGTCCATATTCTTTTTAGTTACGGCGTAAGCAAGAGTATCCGTATACTCAGGCAGCTGCTTCTTATCGACCGCTTGAACGACGTAGTCGAGACCTTTGTACCCCATTTGATACGGATCCTGTAAAATCAGTGCGTAAAGCACACCCGCCTCCAGAGCTTTCACCTCCTCCGGGTCTGAATCGAACGCAACTGCCGCGACCTTTCCAGTATGGCCGCTGTCCCGCAGCGCCACAGCTACCCCGTCACCAGTATGATTGTTATCGGCAAAGAACCCAAGGAGATCGGGGTTCGCTAATAGCAGATCGTTGGCGGACGAGATCGCTTTTTGGATGTCGTTGTCAACGTAGCGAACCGGAAGAATCTTCAATTCCGGAGCAATTTCAGCGAGGGCGCTTGGTGAAACCATCGTCCCGCTTGGTCAGAACCTCGATTCCAGCGTAGGCGCTGATTAAGGCTATCTTTCCTTTAGGTTCTTTGCCTAACGCCTTGATTGCTTCGACCAATTTGTCGGCCGCTAAGGCTCCCCCTTTTAGGTTGTCGGTAGCCAAGTGGGCAGCCGGCTTTTTCGAATTCACGCGATTATCGACCGTGACGACCGGGATCCCTTTTTGTACGGCATCCTCGATCGCCGGAACCGAAGCGTCAGAACTGGTCGGAGCGATCAAAATGCCATCTGGCTTCCGCGAGACGATATTCTCAAGTATCGCCACCTGCTTGTCGACGTCAGCCTCCGAAGCCGGACCATCCACGGTAATCTTCACGTCAGGATGTTCCTTCGCGTAGTTCTGGGAACCGACAACCATGTATTGCCAGAAATCGGAGTCGGTTGCTTTGATGATAACTGCGATATTGAGCGTCTTGGACTGGGCTAGGGTTAGACTGACGCAGAGGCTGAGACTAAGGAGGAATAGGGTGCTATATCGGTTTTTCATTATGTCTGGGGTTATACGGTAGTTAAACTACGGGAATCGGAGAGATGCGTGCCATCTTCACCGGAAGATTGTCATTTCGATTCTACTCGCCGTAAGGAACCCAGATATTTTTCACCTGGGCGGCGTGTCGAAGATATTCTTTGCCCTGCGCCTGTTGATCATCGAACCAATCGCGGCGTTTGCCAAAACTCACCCATGTTGCCTTAAGATTTCCGGAAGAGTCTCGCTCAATTTTCTCACTCAGCTCTTTCGACCCGATGCACCACACGGCCGCCACATCATCATGTTGAGCAAGCACCCGCCCAAGTTCATTGGGGTCGCCGGTTACTAGATTGATCACTCCTCCCGGCACATCGCTGGTGTCCAATACCTGATAAAGATCCGTTGCGAGGAGCGGATATCGCCAAGATGGAATAACAATCGTCCGATTGCCTAATGCGACAGGTGGCGCGACGAGCGAGATGAAGCTCAGTAGCGGATTCTCTGGTGGGCAAACGATGCCGAGAACGCCCCATGGTTCAGGCATTGCGAGCGTGACGTTACGGAACGGCACCGCGTGCACCTGCCCATCGTACTTATCGGCCCAGGCCGCATAATAAAAAAGGCGCTCGATCGATTTGCCAACTTCGCGCTCCGCCTGCTCGCGCGAGTGTCCGGCACTGACTGCCAGCCTATCCTCAAATTCTCGCACGCGGCTCGAGAGATTTTCTGCAAGATAATAGAGAACTTGGGCTCGAAAGTGAGCAGGCGCGCGTGACCAACTCGCCGCTTTATGCGCAGCTTCCACGGCGTTACGGATATCTTTTCGATTTCCTAGTCCTACTTCCCCGCAATAGTTTCCCGAACTGTCCTTGACCGAGAAGCTGTATCCGCTGTCGGGCCGTACCTGCTTTCCCCCGATATACAATTTTGGGGTTCGATCGATTCCCGTTCCGGATGCCGTCTCAACGAGACCTGCCGAAGGCCCGGGAGTTAGCTCAATCTCGGACTCGTCCGCCGGCCCAGCCTGTTTCTCCCAGCTTGGCACTAAATATTCATACATCCCTTCCTTGCCTCCCTCCCGGCCGAATCCGCTTTCTCGATAGCCGCCAAAGCCGGATGCAGCATCGAACATATTTGTCGAGTTCACCCAGACAACCCCAGCCTTTAGCTTTGGCGCGATATCTAGTGCCAAGTTTACATTCTCAGTCCAGACCGATGCCGCCAAGCCATAGACCGTGTTGTTGGCCAGCTCAATCGCCTCTGACGGCGTACGAAAACTCATACTGACCAGGACCGGACCAAAAATTTCGACTTGAGCGATCTGTGACGCCGGCTCGACATTCGTGAATAATGTGGGCGGATAAAAATACCCTTCCTGAGGAACTGCCCAACTTGGCTGCCAACAGGTCGCCCCTTCGGCCTTTCCCTGCTCGACCAGTTTCTCAATTCTTTGCAGTTGGACCGGAGCCACGATTGCACCGATGTCGATCGCTTTATCCAGTGGATCGCCCACTCGCAAATTCTCCATTCGGGCACGCAGCTTTTGTTCGAGGCGCTCGGCAATACCCTCCTGCACTAACAACCGACTACCGGCACAACACACTTGTCCCTGATTAAACCAGATAGCGTCCACGACGCCTTCGACGACGCTGTCCAGGTCGGCATCGTCGAACACGATAAACGGCGATTTACCGCCCAACTCCAGGGAGAGCTTCTTACCGGTCCCTGCGGTCGCTTTCCGGATGATGCGTCCAACCTCCGTAGATCCAGTGAACGCCAATTTTTGAATTCCCGGATGGTTCACCAGCAGTTCACCGGTAGTACCATCGCCGGTAATAATATTAACCACTCCGGCCGGTAAATGTATTTGCTGGAGAACCTCGGCGAAAAGCAGAGCAGTCAACGAAGTAAATTCGGCCGGCTTTAACACGACCGTGTTACCCGCCGCTAACGCCGGTGCTATCTTCCAGGCCAGCATCAACAACGGAAAGTTCCACGGGATAATTTGACCGCAGACACCAATTGATTCGTATCCGGGAAACTCCTCGGCCACCAATTGGGCCCAACCTGCATGATAGTAAAAATGACGCGCGACAAGCGGGATATCGATGTCACGTGATTCGCGGATCGGTTTCCCATTGTCGAGCGTCTCTAAGACAGCGAATAGCCGGGAATGTTTCTGAATCTGTCGCGCGATAGCGTAAAGGTAGCGCGCCCGAACATGGCCGGTGAGGCCTGACCACTCAGGGAATGCTGTTCCGGCTGCCGCGACTGCTGCGTCTACTTCGGCTTTACCACATTGAGTGAGAGTCGCTATCGGTTGCCCGTTGCGCGGATTGATGCTTACAAACGTCTTCGCGTCCGGCGCATCTCGAAAGCGGCCGTTGATGAATGGGCGAAAGCTGTTTTGATGTTTCTTTAACCAATCCAAGGCTAGATCAGGCGCCTCCGGTGCGGGGCCGTATTCCATCGTTTCAAAAATTTCGCGAACAGTGCTCATAGTTTTATAACGCCGGGAACGCCGACAGCGCCGACAGCGCCGACAATGTCATGAACGCTGAGAACGGGATCAACATTGAGGAGGTCATGTGCTGTACACGGGCGTCGTAAGCAACTCCCCTCGGCGATCAACGATCGATTCCGCAAAAGATCGTTAAACGCATGACCCCCGCCGTTGTCACCGCTGCTAGCGTTCCCGGCGTTCCCGGCGTTCCCGGCGTTCCCGGCGTTCCCGGCGTTCCCGGCGTTCCCGGCGTTCCCGGCGTTCCCGGCGTTTCTGTTTTCGCCTTTCATAGTTAAGCCATAGGATGCCTATGTGCCGCCGAATAGCGGCCGGTAACGAAGTGCTCGAGCTGCCGCTCGATGTCGGTAAGCAACGTAGAAGCGCCAAAACGGAATAGCTCGGGTTCGACCCATTCGCGACCCAACTCCTCCTTCATCAGGATTAACCAGGTGAGCGCATCCTTCGCGGCACGAATACCTCCGGCAGGCTTGAAGCCCACCTTGTACCCGGTCCGCTCCTGATAGCCTCGAATCGCACGAACCATGGTGAGACTAACTGGAAGCGTAGCGTTTTCGGTCTCTTTTCCGGTTGATGTCTTGACGAAATCAGCGCCCGCCATCATCGCGACCAAGCTCGCGCGGTAAACATTCCGCAATGTTCCTAGCTCACCGGTTGCTAGAATCGTTTTCAGATGAGCTTCGCCACAGGCTTTCCGGAATTGGAGTATCTCGTCGTACAGCGCCTGCCAGTTATCGGTCAGAACGTGCTCACGGGTAATAACGATGTCGATTTCGGCAGCACCCTCACTGACCGCATATCGTATCTCTTCCAATCGCAGACGCATTGGGCTCAGGCCACTGGGGAATCCCGTGGCGACGGAGGCCACCGGAATGTTTGTGCCGTGCAACGCTTGAACCGCGGCCGGCACCATGGTCGGATAAACACAGACTGCTCCGACCGTAAGACCGAGATCAGTCACGCCGAGAGACTCCAACAAATCCGGTCGAATCGGTTGCCGAGCCTTGGCACAAAGCCGGCGCACTTTTCCCGCGGTATCGTCCCCTGCGAGAGTGGTCAAATCGATACAGCTCACCGCCTTTAGCAGCCAGGCCGCTTGCCATTGTTTCTTCACCGTGCGGCGGCCAGTTAGGCTGGCTGACCGGCGCTCAACTGCACTCAGGTTCACCCGGACATCGCGGACCCAGTCGAGATCCAGCTGGATCCCCGGATTACGATTGCGCGATGCTATACGGGTCGCTTGAACCTGCTCGAGCGTTGTCGCTGACGATTTCATTTACTTCCGATCTCCACTGGGCGGAGAATGCGCCGGTCGATAGGTTCGTCCTCCGTTCATTTTTTTTAAAAGAAAGCTAGCCGTTTGTTCGTCTGTCACTAGCACGTTGTAATATCGCGCGATCAAGCCGGCCCGAACCGCTGCGTGTTTGGATCTGCCGCCGGCTACACAAATCGAACATTCCTTGTCCCGCAGCGCTTTCGGATCGAGCCCGATCGTCCGGGCATTAATCGCGTCATCTGCAATCTCACCATCGCGATTGATAAATCGACCCAAAATGTCACCAACTGCGCCCTTCCGGCGAAGATGAGCGATTTCGGCTTTCGTCAAATGGCCCGACTCCACATGCACCGACCGGTGCGACAGCGCTCCGACTGTGAAGCAAGCAATCGGCGTCTTCTCTGCAGCCTTGAGGACACTAGAGATTGTTGGATCCTGTTCGAGTGCTTCTTTGGTGGCGCGAAGACCGAGGATCGCCGGGACCGGCATGATTGTGGCGAAACCAGCCGCGGAAGCAGCCATTCTGACGGCAACGTCGACAGGCTGACTGGGGGAATTCGTTCGACCAATTCCACCGTTGAGCACCACCACATGCAATCCGCGATTCCATTGATGAGGCATCCACCTAACCAACGCCGCCATCGTTCGTCCCCAGGAAATGCCGAGTGTCTTTGGGCGCGGATACAAAGAAGCCAGGTAACGGGCGCCGGCGTGGGCCACCGCATCCAGAATAAATCCGTCGTTATCTACTGTCACCGGTACGACCACCGCTTCCCGCAGAGCAAACTGGCGCTGCAAGGCGCTTTCCAGATCTGGTCGACGAGGCGCCCGGGGAGAGATGTCGATCCGAACGACATCGAGTGCCCGGGCTTCATGCAACAATCTTCCCACCTGCCAGCGGGTAAGGCCCAACTGTTTAGCAATCTCGCTTTGCGTGCGATCCAGCTCGTAATAGAGTTTTGCCGCTTGCACCATTAAATGCTCCCTCTGCTCTTCCGAAGAAACCCGGGGAGCACTTCTCCGAGACCGAGATTTTCGCTTCCCCGTCATTTCAGGTCGTGACCAGCGAGCGGTTCATTCCTTACTCAAGCTTGTCACAACCATATCTTTGGAGCAAACAACAAATGTAGATAAATCCTTCAAATGTTGATCGCGCTCAACAAAAGTTGTAATTTACAACAGTTGAGCAATGGGCTTAAATGCCATTCAGAGTCGACTCGCTCCGGCAAGAGGATTATGGCTTCCGGTCGCAGCCGCGCCCCCCGTTCCACCTTAGAAGATCGTCCCCCAAACAATTATGAAACCCAAATTCTTCCCCTTGTGGCTTACCTGGCTGGCCGCAAGTGTCGGCACCGGCTTCGCCGAACTGCCCCATTTCAATAATGTCACCGTCACTGTTATCGGCGATGCCGGACAGAACATGGAAACGCTCAACCGGTACAAGGACGATTTTACGAAAGCCGGTATCACGATCAAACAAGTCGGAGCGACGTTCACCGGCCTCTACGACAAACTCAAAACCAGTTTTGTCGCGGGCTCGAACGAGTACGACATGGTCATCTTCTACCCGTCGTATATCGGAGACTTTGCCGGCAACGGTTACCTGTCGCCGCTCGATGAGTACATGAAGAAATCGCCGGCTTCGGTTTGGGATCCGAACCTGGCCGAAGTTGAGCCACCTTTCCGCGAGGTCTACTGCAAGTGGGCGGGAAAAACCTATGCCTTACCCTATGACGGGGATGTGCTTCTTCTGTACTACCGCAAGGATCTCTTTGAGAACCCGGAAGAGAAAGCTGCTTTTCAGAAGAAATATAATCGGGAGTTGGCTCCTCCGGCGACTTGGAAAGAATGGTTGCAGGTCGCGGAATTCTTCACTCGCAAACAGGGTGATACACTGGCCGGACAGAAACTCGATCATCCTTTCTACGGCGCCGGCGAGTATGGGGCCCGCGGTTTCAGTTATGGGTGGTTTCTAGCTCGGTTTGCCAGCTCTGGCGGAATTTATTTTGATGAAAACATGAATCCGCAGATCAATACGCCGGCGGCGGTCGAAGGTCTGCAAAACATGATCGACAGCCTGAAATCCTGTCCCCCTGACGTGCTGAGTTATGGGTACGAAGAACTCAAGAACGGTTTCCTTAACGGCGATCTGGCCATGGTAGTGCAGTGGTCGGACGTCGGAAAAAAGACCGCCGACCCACAGCTTAGTAAGATCGTGGGGAAAGCTGGATTTGCGCTAGTTCCGGGCACCGAGGTGAACGGTCAGGTTCAGCATAAGGCACCGATGCCGGTAGGCCGGGTTTTAGCGATACCGGCAAATTCGAAGAACAAAGAAGCCGCCTATTGGGTCGCGAAATATCTTTCTCTGGACAAAAGTTCAATCACGGTTGGTGCCAATTGGAACGGGCAAGATCCTTACCGGATCAGCCATTTCACTGATACCTCACACTACAAGTTTCCAGATGAAGCCTCGGTGAAAGACTATCTGGCAGCAGTCGAAGCAAACCTGAAAAACGGATTCCCCGATTTGAATATTCCCGGAGCAGCCCAATACATCGACGCTTTGGATGTCGCGGTGACTAAAGCCCTTTCCGGAGAAGCGGACCCGAAGACGGCGTTGGATGGTGTGGCTACGGACTGGAAAGGAATCACCGACCGGCTGGGAGCAGAAAACCAAGGGAAGTTCTGGAAAGACGCGCTGACTAGCTACCGCGCGGCCGGCCTCCTTAAGTGAAGCAACCAGGCAGGGGTAGCGGTCCCGCGGCCGCGGAGTCCTGCCAATCTTAAAAGAGAACTGTTTTGCGAGGCCTGCCAGAAAGAGAATTAATTGAGCCTAACCAAAGGGCGGGGAGGGCGCACGTCCTAGTGCGCCGAGGATCGCGAGGATCCGACGTCGCAAAAACGCACGGTCGTTGAGCGCGATGCATCAAAGCTATGTCGGACAGGCTGCGATCCCTCCCCACGAGGGGCGACTGGATTCGGTAGATCTGGCGCAATCGGTTGCTCCGCGACCGTGCTACTCAATTAGCCAACGATGAACGTCACTGGACAGTCGCCGCCACCAAACTCCGAATTCCAACCGGCCACTGTGAACCCCGAACCGATAAATCGGTCGGGCGGTACGAGCGATCAAAGGTTCGCCCGGACGATGGTGGGTCCCGCCGTCGCGTTACTTTTCCTGGTGACGATCGCCCCTCTCCTCTTCTCGCTCGTCGTTTCATTTACAAATCTCCAGTTCAGCGCCCCGCAGCCGATGCGGTGGGTTGGGATCGACAACTATCTCACGCTGATTACGAAGGATGGTCGTTTCCAAAGCGCATTGGGACGAACCTTGTTGTTGGTAATCGCCGGTGTGATAACCCAAACTGTCATCGGGTACTTCATCGCCTCTTTGCTTTCCCGGGTCCGACGAAACCGGGCGTTAATTCTGAGTCCGATCCTAATTCCGGCTGTCATCTCTCCAGTTGTTGCGGGGTGGCAAGGAAGAATGATCTTTAATGCTTCGTACGGCCCGCTGAACGATCTCTTGGCGCGATTCGGAATCCAGGGGCCAGCATGGCTGGCCTCTCCCCAGACGGCGTTGGTTTCGGTCTTTCTGACTGACACCTGGCAATGGACTCCGTTCCTTGCGCTGGTGATTCTCGCCGCTATCGAGAGTCAACCGCAGGAATTGATCGAGGCGGCGCGGCTGGATGGTGCACACGGATGGTCCATGTTTCGCCGGATTACGTTGCCTCTGATATTGCCGGTTACCGGCATCGGGATTCTACTGCGCGGGGTCGATCTGTTTAAAACGTTCGACCTCGTCTATATCCTGACCCAGGGGGGCCCGGGCAATTCCAGCGAGACCCTCACATTCTTTACTTACTTGGAAGGCTTCAAATTCTTTAACCCAAGCTATGCCTCTGCCATGTCGTTCATCCAGTTGGTCGTGGTAACCGTAGCGGCTAAGGGCTTCCTAGGTGTCATGCGCAAACAGGGGAGTATTTAGACATGTCCAAGCGTTTTGTGCTCGAATTCCTAAAGTGGGTCGCATTGCTCGGCGTACTGATGATCTTTCTGTTTCCGTTATTTTGGATCATCTCCAGCAGCCTGAAAGCCCGGGGTGAATTCTTTACGCGTCCGCCGGTCTGGATTCCATCGCATGCCGAATGGTCAAACTATCCGGATTCCCTTGGCCGGGGGGCATTAAAAGGTTTAGCCGACAGTTTCACGATCGCCTTTTCGTCCATGTTGGTCTCGCTGCTGCTGGGCGCACCGGCCGCCTATGCGATTGCTCGATTTCAAATCGGGAAAAAGAATCTCGCTTTCTGGATTCTTTCGATCCGAATGTTTCCACCGATCGCGACCATCCTTCCCCTCTTTGTTATCTTCCGCTTCGTCGGACTGGTCGACTCGTACCTAGGGCTGATTCTGTCGTACACCGTCTTCAACTTGCCTTTTGCGATCTGGATTCTAAAAGGCTTTATCGAAGACCTTCCGCGTGAAATCGAGGAAGCGGCAAAGGTCGATGGAGCTACGCGATTTCAGATCTTTCGAAACATCGTGATCCCGCTGGTTGCTCCTGGTCTGGTGGTTGTCGCGCTTTTCACATTTATCTTTGCCTGGAATGATTTTGCTTACGCTGTGATCTTCAGTGGATCGAACGTAACTCCGCTGCCAGTCGTTATTGCCCAGTTTGCCGGCGGACACGAAATCCTTTGGGGACAGATCTCAGCTGCGGCAATTATCGCGATTGTGCCGGCCCTGGTGCTGGCCACCTTTCTTCAAAAATATCTGACCCGCGGTCTGACCATGGGGGCAATTAAATGAAGAACTTACGGAACATGGAATTCAGAATATAAAGCCTGACGCGTTCAGCCCCGATGAACCTGCAACTTCCCACCTCCAACCTTTAACCTGTAACTGTTATCATCCTATGCTCAAAAACCTCAGCCCCCTACATACTCCCGAACTGTTGCACACACTTGCTTCGATGGGACACGGAGACGACATCGTCGTCGTCGATGCGCATTTCCCGGCAGTCTCGATGGCGAAAAAGTTAATCCGTTTGGACGGGGTCAACGCGCCGGCTGCTCTTCAGGCCTGCCTCCAGCTCATTCCCCTTGATACTTTTGTCGATGATCCGGCCCTCCGGATGGAGGTGGTCCAAGATCCAAATGAAATCCCGGAAGTTCAAAAGGAGTTTCAGAAAGTCATCGATCAGGAGGAAGGCAAGCATATTCCCCTGGTCAAAATCGAGCGCCATGCATTCTATGAACGCGCGAAGAAGGCGTTTGCAATCATTGCCACTGGCGAACTACGCACCTACGGCTGCGTCATCATTAAAAAGGGAGTAATTCTTCCAAAATAGCGTATGCCAAAACCGAAAGTGTGCGTGTTGGGTGCGTTTGTCGCCGATCTTACCTGCCGGACTGCCCGAATGCCAAAATGGGGTGAGACGATCCTGGGTGAATCATTTAAGATGGGACCCGGCGGCAAGGGTTCGAACCAAGCTGTTGCGGCGGCCCGCCTCGACGCTGAGGTCCGTTTGATCACCAAACTTGGCCGAGACGCGTTCGGCGCTATGGCCCGCAAATTCTATGAAGAACAAGGGATGAGCCTCGATCACGTTCTTGAGGATGCAGAAGAGTCCAGCGGCACCGCGACAATCTTGGTCGACCACGCCACCAGCGAGAACACGATTGTGGTCGTTCCAGGCGCTTGCGGCAAATTGACCGTTGCTGAAGTCGAGGCCGCCCGGGATGAGATCACCTCGGCTGATATCTTTCTCACCCAACTGGAGCTTCCCATCCCGCCGACGATCCGCGGCATTGAGATCGCTCACGAAGCTGGCGTCCCGGTCATCTTGAATCCCGCACCCGCTCTTCCTGTTCCGGCCGAAATATTAGCCAAGGTCGATTATCTGACACCGAACGAAACGGAAGCGCTTGGCCTGATCGGCAGTGACACATCGATCGATCCACAAGATTTGGACACTTTGGCCGACAGATTGCTCCAAACAGGCGCCAAAAACGTTGTCCTGACTTTGGGTGAGAAAGGTGCATTCGTCAAAAATGCCAGCCTTCGCGAGTTTGTTCCGGCGTTTTCGATAGGTAAAGTTGTGGAGACGACCGGTGCTGGGGACGCTTTTGCTGGAGGTTTCGCAGTGGCGTTGGCCGAAGGGAAATCGATTGTGGAAGCTACGCGGTATGGTTGCGCAGTCGCCGGGATATCGGTGACTCGAGCGGGAACCGCGCCGTCAATGCCACATCGTGATGAGGTTGATAAGCTGCTGGGAGCGATGGCCGATTGAAGGTTGAAAAGAAGGATGAGCCGTCCCGGAGGGACTCAATGAAAGTAGCCCAGTACGAAGTGCTGGGGTGGCGTTCAAAAAAACCGACCCGTCCCGGATGGGACGATCGATGGCTCCTCACTCTCGTGAAGCATACAAGAGGACCAGGCCCTAACACTTCTATCGTCCCGGACGGGACGGACGTCTCTTTTTGCATTATTTCCCAGCACTTCGTACTGGGCTACTTTCACTGAGCCCCTCCGCGGACGATTCCTCTCGGCGCATATCCTTCCGCGTATATCGGCGGGCGCGGGACGCCGCGGGCGAGATCCACACGAGCCGGGGAATCTTAGCACGGATGCGTTCTGCCTTTTGATCTATCGCGGGATGTTCCTGGGAGCAGCACGCATCCGACGAAGCCTACCCCCGCGTTAAACCAATTCGCAGAAAATTGGCGAAGTCGGAAGCTACTCCCCTCCGCGCACATGGATTATCGTCCGCCGAAGGATACTGCGAAGCCCAGGGCGATGTCGCACGCAAAGACAAATCCCTAATGATTGGTCCGCGCCTTTTTCGCAGACTCGATCACCTGCTGCTCAATCTCGGCCGGCAGCTCTTCATAATGGCTGAACTCTTCGCCGTGCAGACCGCGGCCACCGGTTAGGGACCTCAACTGACTGGCGTATCGGTATAGTTCTCTGGCCGGAACTTGGGCGCGGACGACCTGAAAGTGGCCCTCCGTGTCCATCCCCAGAATCTTGCCACGGCGGCTCGAAAGGTCTCCGATTACCTTCCCCATGCAGTCCTCCGGTACGCGGATCTCAAGAGAATGGATTGGCTCCAACAAGCACGGCTTAGCCTTAAGGAACGCTTCTTTAAACGCCCAGTACCCGGCAACCTGGAAGGAAATATCATTTGAATCGACGGGATGCATTTTCCCGTCGTAAAAATCGACTGCCAAATCCACAACCCGGTAGCCGGCGAGAACGCCCTCAGCACACGCGTTCTGGATCCCGCGTTCTACCGAAGTAACGAATACGCGATCCACGCATTGCCCAGAGAGCGATTCGCTGAATCTAATACCGGAATCGCGCGCTACGGGCGTTATCCGTAGCGCTACCTCAGCGAACTGCCCGGCGCCGCCCGTCTGCTTCTTATGCCGATAATTCGCATCACCAGCCATCTTTATCGTTTCACGGAAACGCACCCGCGGTTCTACGAGATCGAAATGGACCTTGAATCGTCGGCGGAGCCGTTCGGCCACGACATCGAGATGCAGCTCGCCCTGCGCAGCCACGATCGTCTGGTGCAATTCAGGGTCAGTCGTGAACACAAATGCGGGGTCCTCCTCATGCAACGTGGCAAGTCCCGCCGCGATTTTGTCTTCTTCCCCCTTGGCCCTGGGCTGAAGCGCTGAATGGACCGTAGGTTTCGGATAAGCAGGTGCCGGCAGCTTGATCGGACGATGGGCCGAGCAAAGCGTGTTGCCGGCGTAAGTGTTTTTGAGCTTCACTGTAGCCCCGATGTCGCCGGCGCCGAGCTCGTTGACGGCTGAGCGATTGCGACCATTAAGGAAATAGATCTGGCCAATCCGTTCAGTAGTGCTACGTGCGCTATTGAGTAGGTCCATCCCAGTCTTCACCGCGCCGGAGTAAATCCGGAAGAACCACAGCTCACCGAATTGCTCCTCATTCATTATCTTGAAAACCTGTGCCACCGGCTCTGTATCTCTGAGGGTGACTTCGACCTCATTGCCGCTGCCGTCGAGAGCGACCACGTTTTGCCGGTCTACAGGCGACGAGCCATACTTCGCGATGAAATCCATTAAACGGGCAACACCGACATCGGTCTCGGCGGAAATGCAGAACAGCGGGATGAAAAGCTGCCGCTGGACCGCCGCATGGATACCACTCCGGAACTCCTCCTCGGAAAGCCCACCTTGATCGAAAAACCTCGTGAGCAACCTGTCGTCGGACTCGGCAATGAGTTCGATTAACTCGCCGTGAAGCCGGGTGACACGCTCCTTCCATTCGCCGGTCGCGGACTCCTCGGTAAATCGGCCCCGGCCCGTCGTCTCATAGGTCACGATCTCACTCCGGAGGACGTCGAGAATCTGGTTGAAGCCGGGCCCGGGGTTCACCGGCACATTCATCGGAAATACGCGTGCACCGAACTGCGCGCGCGCATCGGCGAGGACGTCGTCAAACTTCGCGTGCTCCTTGTCCATCGCATTGACAACGATGATTTTCGGGATGCCGCATTGGGTGGCGTAATTCCAAACGCGCTCGGTACCAACTCCGACGCCGTGCTGCGCGTGAACGACGACCAGCGCGAAATCAGCTGCGCGTAACGCTGCGAGCGCCTCGCTGATGAAATCGAGGTAGCCCGGCGTATCCATGATATTCAACTTTTTGTTCATCCACGACGTGTGAAGCAAGGAGGTCTGGGTAGAGATTTGTCGCTGCTTTTCGCTGACGTGGTAATCGGAAACGGTCGAGCCATCGGCTATGCGCCCCATCCGGCCGATAGAGCCGCTACAGAGCAGCATAGCCTCACTAAGAACCGTCTTGCCGGACGAAGCGTGCCCGACGATGGCAAAGTTGCGGATATCCGCAGGGGGATGCGGTGCCATGCTTCTGAAGATGAAGCTTGGAGGCCGTGCATGCAAGCTTCGGGAACGATTGCCTCTTCTGGCCGTTATCGGAAACAGGCTGCTCTCTGTGAAATCTGTCGCCTGTGATGAAGGCCATTGTCGAATAAGGCCGTCATTGCAGGAGCCTAAAATCTTCCCTAGCCGGCCGCTGGGTCACTCGTTGCAGGTCGGATATCCGTAACGGGGCTTGGAGAATCCCGAGAATGGTAACTTCGGGTTGCCCGAACTGTCGATATTTATTGTAATTTCCATACTTTTACTACTTATAATCCACCCTTTGAAAGCCAGGCCTCAGGCGTGTCCAAGCGAGCGAACATTGAAATGGACAAATTTCTGCACCGGCATACGCGACGCTTCGTTTGGGAACGACCAACCCTGTATTGGCCTTTAGGCCTGTTGCGCGCTCGCGGAAACGTCCTCTTCGAGGACTATGACTTTTGCGTCGATGGATTTCCGCGCTCCGCCAATACCTACGCGCTGCGCATGTTCCAGCTGATGTACGAACCAAATCTGCGAATCTGGAGTCATCATCACATCCCCCCCTTTTTGATTCGCGCCGTCCAAATCGGCAAGCCGGTCTTTTTTCTCTGTCGCTCACCGATTGATGGCGCGATTTCATACGCAATTTTGCTCGGTTCGACTGTTGAAGACCAACTCAGATATTACATTCAGTTCCATCAGGTTCTCCTTCCCTACATGGACGGTTTGTTTGTCGCACCGTTCGATCAAGTCACATCCGATTTCCAACGAGTCGTCGAAGCCTTCGCGGCGCGTTGGAGTCTGAGTCTGACGCCGCGATTGGGCGAAGAGATCGCGAGATCCCGGGCCTTTGCGAAGATTGACGAGGACCAGACCAACAGCCTTGGTGGTATTAACGAACGCATTGTCCACCGTCCTTCACGATTCCGGGAAACGCTTAGACCAGCACTACTCGCAAGCCTCGATTCGTCCACAGCGCAACGGTTGCTCGCTGAAGCAAACGATCTCTATCAACAGTACTACCAGAGCGCTAAATGGCGACTAGCGTCGAAGACCGCCGCGACGAATACTCCCTCAGATGCCGCCTAGCGCTAATCGACGCGAACAACCTCTATTTCATTTGCTTCAATTGCAATTCCGTCGCGGATTGGCTTGAGCCCGTTGCAGAATTCCCTCGTCAGTTAGCCCTCCGTTTTCATCCGGGAAAATGTGTGTAATCTTTTGCTGTAACCGCTGATTTCCAAACGTTGAGGACAAAAGTTAGTATTCGACAGGCAAGCGTGAACGACGCGGAATCGATTCTTGCCATCTACGGACCGATTTGTGAGTCGTCATCAATCAGCTTTGAAACGCAGAGTCCGTCGCTGAGTGAAATGCGGCAGCGAATCGAGAAAACAACCTTATTCTTCCCCTGGCTGGTTGTCGCAGACTCCAAAGATGTTTTGGGATACGCGTACGCAGGCCCTCATCGTGAGAGATCCGCGTACCGATGGTCGACGGACGTCACCGTTTACCTTCACCAAGACGCTCGTCGAAAGGGTATCGGCACCGCACTCTACAAGGCGATTCTTGAACTTCTTCGGATACAAGGTTTTCATCGCGCATACGCGGGAATCGCTCTCCCTAATCCGGGAAGCGTTCGACTCCATGAGAAGATGGGATTTCGATCAATCGGCATCTACCACGGAGTGGGATATAAACTTGGTACCTGGCATGACGTGCAATGGATGGAAGCCACTTTGCGCAGTGGGAATGAGGATCCTCAGGACCCAATCAGCGTAGATCAGATCGATTCTGCCAAATGGCGGACCACAATTTCTGATGGCGAGAAGGTTCTGGGACAGGTTGCGTTCTGAGCTCAGAAAACGCCGGAATCGCCCGTGACTACGGAGGGGAGCCGCTTGCGGCTCCCGGAAACAACCCCTAGCGAGGAAACACCCCGGATTGGGCTCGGTTCCTCGATAAGCGCTGGGTAGTTTCCGGGCGTCGCACGTGTCCCGACGACGTGTCCGACGAAGCCTACTCCGATGTTCGAACCATCATTCACTGTTGGCGAAGTCGGAAGCCTCTTCCGATCCCAAATAATTACCACAAACTGGCGAAGTCGGAAGCAACGCCCCTCCGATCGCTGGCCCACATTTGGAAGTTCAATGATCTGGGACTAGTTTATGTTGCGGTGGCGAACGGTGCGAAACAGCATTACCTATGGTGCACACGTCGAGCACTTGCGGCGACGTTATTGCTCCATCTGTCAACGGAAGTCTGCGACTCGCAGTCTTTAACCCAGGTCGATTTCGCGGCGGCTCGCCGGAAGATGGTCGAGGAACAAATCGCCGCATCTGACCGAGGTATCACTAATCGAAAGGTCTTGGATGTTATGGGCTCAGTGCCCCGCCACGAATTCGTACCGGAATCTGAACGAAATTTTGCCTATCGGGATGAGCCCCTGCCGATTGGCTATGGTCAGACAATTTCTCAGCCTTCTCTGGTCGCGTTTATGACCGATAAGCTCGATCTGAAGCCAACCGATTGCGTCCTGGAAATCGGAACTGGGTCTGGTTATCAAGCCGCTATTTTGTCGCAGCTAGCTGCGCACGTTTACACCATCGAAATTATTGAACCCCTTGCCCGCCGCGCGATGGCTGACCTCAAGCGGCTCGGTTACAATAATGTCGAGGTCCTGATCGGCGACGGATATAAAGGGTGGCCCGAACACGCTCCGTTTGATGCCGTCATTGTGACATGTGCTCCCGATCGCGTTCCGCAGCCGTTGGTGGATCAACTACGTGACGGTGGTCGCATGGTCATTCCAGTTGGGGCAGCCGGGAACCAATCTCTCTACCTCTTGGAAAAGCACGGTGAATCAGTTGTGCAGCAATCCATTTTACCGGTGCGGTTTGTTCCAATGACCGGCAAAATGGGAGCAGATACCGGGGAGTGAGTCGCGATTTATCGAGGGCCGGGACACGATTTCCCTTTGAATGTTCCAGCAATTTGCTGCATAGTGTTGGACTCCCCCCGTATGGACGTCACCGGCACAGTGAGCCGAATTTTAGAGCGGAAGGGTTCCTCCTCGGTTTGGTCGATCGGACCAAATGCTACGGTCTACGAGGCCATCAAATTAATGGCGCAGAAAAATGTTGGCGCGTTATTCGTGCTGGAGGACAACCGACTAGCCGGGGTCATTTCCGAGCGCGACTATACTCGCAAAGTCATTCTGCAGGGAAAGTCATCGAAAGAAACTTCGGTCAGCGAAATCATGACCAAAGATCTGGTCACGGCCGATCCCAATGACAACATAACGGAATGCATGCGCGTGATGACCGAGCGGCGGGTGCGACACCTCCCGGTGTTGGAGGGATCAAAGGTTGTAGGCGTTGTATCTATCGGTGATGTACTGAAATGGGTGATTTCTGCGCAGGACGCGACGATCGACCATCTCGAGAAATATATCACCGGCAGTTATCCGGCCTAAGGCGAGGATGCCTCGTCGGCAAACGGGTTTTCTGATTCGGGCGAGCAACCGATAACGGCATGCGCGATTACGTCAGCAGTTCCGGATAATGTTGGCGAGCCATTGATTCGCAGCGCGTAAGAATTTCAGCCGCCGAGTCGAGCTCAAGCGCCTCGGCCAAAAACGTGGCGCATTCTTTGGAGTCGAGGGTTTGGACCGCTTTCTTGACCCGCGGCACCAAGCCGGCACTAGCGCTTAATTCGTCGACTCCTAGACCTATCAGGAGCGGTGTCAGCGAGATTTCACCGGCCATCTCGCCGCAGACTCCCACCCAAATATCGTTGGTGTGGGCGGCTGTCACAGCCATCTGCATCAGGCGTAAGATGGCCGGATGAGTGGGTTCGTAAAGGTGCGCGATTCGTTCGTTCACCCGATCGACTGCGATGGTATATTGGATTAGGTCGTTCGTTCCGATGCTGAAGAAATCGACCTCCTTAGCCAGGGCATCAGCAACCAGGACCGCGCTCGGTACTTCAATCATGATGCCTACTTCGAGGTTCTCGTTAAAAGGCACTCCCTCAGTTCGCAACTCTGAGCGGCAACTTTCCAGGACCTCGTTCGCCTGTCGGAGCTCCGACAGCCCGGAAATCAAAGGATACATCATCCGAACATTGCCAAGCGCGCTAGCCCGCAAAATCGCTCGCAGTTGCGCTTTAAAAACGTCGGGACGCTCCAGACAGAATCGGATCGCTCGGCATCCCAGAAACGGATTGATCTCGGTTGGAAGATGCGAATGGCTGAGAAATTTGTCTCCTCCCAAATCGAGGGTTCGAATAATAACGGGCTGCGGAAGGAGAGCTTCGGCCACAGCGCGGTAAGCTTGGTATTGATTTTCTTCGTCCGGAAGTTCCGTCTTGTTTAGAAAGAAGAATTCTGTTCGATAAAGTCCGATCCCTTGCGCTCCCGCTGCGATGACCAGCGGCACATCCTCGGGCAATTCGATATTAGCCGAGAGGATTATGCGTTTGCCGTCCGCCGTGACACTATCAGTGTCTCGCAAACCGGTCAGCTGCTCCTCGACCTCTTCTAGCTTTACCTCCAGCTCACCATATTCCCAAAGTGATTGGTCGGCGGGATTGACGATGACCAGCCCCTTGCTGCCGTCGAGCAAAACATGGTCGCCATTTTGGAGAGTGGTGGTCGCATCCTTCAGCCCGACTACGGCCGGAATATTCAGAGAGCGAGCCATGATCGCTGTGTGGGAAGTCCGGCTACCGACATCGGTCGCAATCCCCAGAACCATCGGCCGGTTCAGCATCGCGGTATCCGACGGAGTTAGATTATGAGCGACGATGACGTGAGGGGAGTCGAGATGCGCCAGCGTCCTGGTAGATCGTCCAAGAAGATTGCGGATCACCCGCCGGGTAACGTCGTAAATGTCGAATGCGCGTTCCCGGAGATAAGGGTCGTCGATTTCACTCAGCGTCTTGGCGTACCGGTTGGCTACTTCGCTAAAGGTAAATTCCACATTCCAGCGCTCACGCTGCAGAGCCCGCAGTACTTCATCGATCAAGGTGTGGTCCTCTACGACCATCAGATGAGCATCGAAAATGCTGGCATCCTTCGCGCCGATCGCCTCGGCGATCCGTTGTTGCATTTCCAGGATTTGGGCACGGGTGGCAATGAGGGCCGCCTCGAACCGGGCAATTTCGGCGGGCATCTCGGATTCGTCGAGCTTACGCTTAGGTGGCTCTTCGTCGTCTGGATGATGCAGAAAGACGATTCCGCGGGCAAAACCGGGCGCTACGCCTACTCCTCGCAGTGTTACTTCCTGATCGCTCATTGCCGGATCTGAGCCTAATCAAACCTGGTCAACTTTCGACCAAAAAGAGCGGGTCAGGGAAAGTGCGGGGTTCTGAGGGTGCGAAAACAAGAAATGGGATAGCAATCAAACTTTAACTATTCCTCGTCAAAACGCCGTTCGATCAATGACTCTAGCTCCTTGACTGCCTGTTCGGCATCGGATCCTTCGGCCGAAATCATCAACTTGGATCCCTGTCCCGCCGCCAGCATCATTAAGCCCATTATGCTCTTTCCGTTGACCTGTTCGCCGTCCTTCTCCACCCAGATCTCGGCCCGATGCTTGTTAGCGATGCGAACAAACATGGCAGCCGGCCGCGCGTGCAGGCCAAGCTTGTTTACGATGGTCACTTCTCGTAGAATTTTGCCGGATCCCGACCGCTTGCTCAAAAGCCCCATTAGATCTCCTTGTTGTTTTGCATCAAATTCAAGAGGCGCTGATTAAATTCCACAGCGCTATTTTGGCCAAGACTCTTCAACTTCTGATCCAACGCTGCAACCTCAACTAGTCGGGCCAAATCACGGCCCACGCGGACCGGGATCGTGATGTGTGGAATCTGGATTCCGAGAATTTCGTAGTATTCCGTCTCGAGTCCAATTCTATCAACCTCTTCCAATTCATGCCAGTCGCGGAGCGTCACGATTAAATCCAAACGTTTCTCGAGGCGAATGCTACCGACGCCAAAGATGGAAGCAACATTGATAATTCCGAGGCCGCGGACCTCCATATGGTATCTAGTCAGGTCAGGGGCTGTACCGACGAGTTCGCGTCCTTCGATTGCTCGAAATCGCGTGACATCGTCACTCACCAGGCTATAGCCACGCTCGATCAGCCCCAAGACGCACTCGCTCTTACCGATGCCGCTGTCACCTCGAATCAATGTTCCGACGCCCAAAATATCGACCATGCTACCGTGCTCGGTTTTGGTGGGCGCAAAATCCATCTCCAATGCAATGGTTGCGGCATTGATGAAGCGCATGGTCACCATTGGCGTACGGAAAATGGCAATTTTATTTCCGGCAGCGGCCTCGGTAAGAGCTCTGGGGACTGGGAGGTTTCGGGAGACGACGACGCAAGGGATTTGTTGCTGGCAAAGCTGGAAGCAGCGTTTGCGCTGCTCGTCGAGAGTCAAGCTCTTTAGATAGCTATCTTCTGCGTTTCCAAGCACTTGCACACGTTTATCCGCGAAATAGACAAAAAATCCGGAGAGAGCAAGCCCGGGGCGGTTAATCGTTGGTTCTCGAATCTTCCGGTCAAACCCATTGGCCGGGCCAAACAGCTTCAGGTGAAGTGATTCCCCGTGACGGGTATAGAATTCACCCACTCGGGCAAACGGCAGTTTTCCTCGTTTCATCGGCTCGCCGCCCCGAGTTCGAGCGCGATCAGATTGCCCTTGAAGTTGCGCCGGACTGCGAGTCGGTGTCGATTCGCAGTCCGAGCACAAAGCTGATAAATAACCGGTCGTTCAATAATAGGAACTAGGCTTTAACTAAACGCCGGTTCAATCAAACCAAAATCACCTTTCTTACGCCGATAGAGAACGTTCACTTTTTCAGTTTGGCAATTGAGAAAGACCAGGAACTGCTTCGTTGAAAGTTCCATCTGTAAAACTGCTTCATCCGGCGACATCGGCTTGACGGGATGTTTTTCCCTGTGAACGATCTCGCGGACAGCCTCTTCTTCCACGGGTGCCTCCCCATTGGCCGGAAATTCAGCGGCAACATCAATCCAATCCCAGCGCACAATGCGATCCTCGAACTGTCGCATCCCCTGTTTTTTGGGGCGATGGTTTCTCATAAGACGCGTCTTGCATTTGCGCATCTGCCGGGCCACGCGATCCACCACCTGGTCAATCGATGCGTACATATCGTTACACTCTGAGCGAGCCTCGATGGTGATGTGATTGCTGCAGTGCAAAATCACCTCAGCCTGATGCCGGTATTTCTGAACGTCGAGAATAACTTGTACCTCAATAATCTTGGGATAATCGAGGTGAAGCGTCGCCACTTTTCTGCGGCAGTACTCCTTCATAGCTTCTGTCACGCTGACGTGTCTTCCGGTCACCCGGATGGGTGGATTTGCATTTCTTATCTGCATATTGCCCCTTTCTTAAGGTTAATTGCTGTTCCAAGTTTCGGCCGCGCGAAGGCCGGAAGGTACGTGGTGTAAGTCTGTGGCAGCCCGGCGGCTTTCGATTGTAACAAACAATATTGGTTTTTCTTTGGTTCGAGCGGGCAGGGAGGGCTTCCCAGCTCTGCTACATACGAAAACGTTCTCCTAAATAGAGTTGACGGCTAATGGGGTCATTAATCAGGAATTCTCGAGTCCCTTGGCTTTCGACGCGTCCGTCGTAGATAAGGTAAGCCCGGTCAACGATCTCGAGTGTCTCCCGGACGTTGTGGTCGGTAATCAGGATGGCCAGACCCGATTTGCGCAAATTGGAGATATGCTGCTGGATCTCGGATACCGCTATCGGATCTACCCCGCTGAACGGCTCATCCAACATGATGAGCTTGGGGTGCGTGACCAAGGAACGAGCGATCGTCAAACGACGCTTTTCACCGCCGCTGAGGGTTAATGCCTGATGCTTGGCTAGATTCTCAATTCCAAACTGCCGCAAGAGCGCATCGCATCTCTGTTTCTTTGCGCGACGATTACCTGGCATCATCTCCAGGATCGCCATAATGTTCTCTTCGACCGTGAGTTTTCGGAAAATCGATTCTTCTTGGGGAAGGTACCCCATGCCCATTCGCGCCCGGCGATGCATAGCGAAGCGCGTTACATCACCGTCTTCGAAGTAAACCCGACCGCCGTTTGGTCGCACGAGCCCTACGATAAGATAAAAAGTTGTCGTTTTGCCAGCACCATTTGGTCCGAGCAAACCGACAATTTCACCGCGATCGACGTGAATATCGATCCCATTCACCACTGCGCGCCCACCGTAGATTTTTACGAGCTTATCCGTCCGTAGGATCGGAGCTTCGGTTTGCTTCTGCGGTGCGACATCGGTTGTCGGCGCAGCCTGTAGATTTCCCGTCGCCATTCTTGCTATTGTTGTCCCGGGGGAGCGGCCTTGGTTCCTTCGGATTTGTCCTGAATAATAGTTCGACTTGCGCCAAAGGTCTTCAGTCTTCCGTCGCGATACAAGATCATTCTGGTGCCTTCTTCTGTCGAGATATGCGTGTTAATACCCTGCGTAATCTGGGGCCATCCAATCAGCGTCATTGATTGATCCTTAGCGTCATACAGCGCTTTTTGCGCCCGTCCAGTCGAAAGGACCGGAGGCGGAGTCGGCGAAGGAGTTGGGCTCGGCGGATCCGCGAGAACGGAGAATGGTGTCGAAGTCGGTGTAGGTGTCGGCGTTGGGGTAGAGGCTCCGGCATTGGAGCCGTCTTTGGTATTCTTTGTCTCGTTGGCGTGCACAATGATCACGTTACCCTCGGCCTCTGCGGAACTGAGCCCACCCCCCTCTTCCTGTTTGGCCATGTGCACAGTCAATTTGTCTGCGGTCATCGTAAAGTCGGGATCAACCACTTTAACGTTCCCAACAAACACACCAGTTCGCGTTGATCCGTCAAACTCAAATTGCTCCCGGGCCGTAATTTCGGTTGGTCCCTTGTTCTGGGTCGATCCCGGGAGAGCCCCGTTTTGCTTTGCATCCTTGTTTGGCTTGCCCACGGGCGAACTACTGCTCTTGGGAGACGCTGAGCTTCGAGCGGTCGGGCTCTTAACTTGTTTTGGTTTACTCGCGGTTGGCTGTTGGGCCGACAAGTTGCCGATGATCGCGGCCCCAAAGGCTATTGCCAAAATGCTACTTTTTTTCACTGGTTAGCTGCTGATCTTCGTCCGATTTCTTGTTGGTCAACGCATCGCGGTTGTAAATGATCAAACGAACATTCCCGATGACCTTCCCTTGGCGCGTTTTGGTGTTGAATTCCATTGCGTCACCCGTGAGGCGAAAGTCTTCCCGGCTGACGATGACGGGATCATGGCTGACAACGATGTTTGTATCCATGTTCATCACCGAAGTTTTCAGCTCGATCTTGGCATCCGGTTTGTAAGTTTCCTGGCTGTACGTTTGGATCACCGAGGAACGCATCTCGACATTTTGCTCGTCCAGGCGTCTAGCCCACTCGACGTCCATCCGAAACTCGATCTTCCCCTCGTCGTTCCGAAAGGGAATCCGCAGACCTTTGACATCGTGCCCAATCGGGACCGGCAGCACAATCTTGCGCTCACCGTTGGGCGATCCTCCGAAGAGCTCTCCCCCTAGAGCGAAGCAGAGGGCTAGAGCCGCCAAAGGTTTAGCGCACCACTTCATGGATTTTCTTAAGCTGAGACAATAATTGTGGCAAATCGCTCAACCGGATTTGATTTGGTCCGTCCGATAGCGCTTCACTCGGGTTTGGATGAGTCTCTATGAAAATACCGTCGCAACCGGCGGCCACCGCCGATCGGGCCAAAACTGGGGCGAGCTCGCCGTCCCCTCCTGTACTCGTTCCGCTACTCCCGGGTCGCTGCACTGAATGCGTCGCATCGAATACCACTGGGTAACCCTGTTTTCTGATCCAATACAACGAGCGCATGTCGGCCACGAGATTATTGTACCCGAAGGTGGTACCCCGCTCTGTAAAAACGTAGTTCCGACAGCCGGAAGCCTCTAGCTTCTCCGCGATGTTAGCCACATCCCAGGGGGCCAGAAATTGACCTTTCTTGACATTAACCGCCCTCCCCGTGGCGCCAGCAGCTTGAATGAGATCCGTCTGCCGGCACAGAAAAGCCGGAATTTGGAGGACATCGATAAACTCGCTGGCCGCTTGCGCTTCTTCGACTGAGTGCACGTCGGTGGTAACCGGCACTTTCAACTCCTCTCCGATCGCCTGCAAGATTCGACAGCCATTTTTCAATCCAATTCCGCGATACGATTTCGATGAAGTACGATTGGCTTTGTCGTAGGAAGCCTTAAAGATCCAGGGAACGTCGATAGTTTGACAGATCTCCTCTAGCTGGCGAGCGAGCGCCCAAACAAAATCTTCCGATTCAATTACACACGGTCCAAGGATAAAAAAGGGTGTACTTCCGCCTGACTGAATTCGCCCGATCTGGAAAGTTTTGCTGCCCGGCATGAGTGCAAAGATGAGCGGCGCTCAAAGGAGAGACGGCTCTGCAACAATTCCGTTGCAAGATTCTCCTCGGAATAGGCGTAAATCTTACGAGCCGTAGCTCTTGACGAACTTCTTCTTTCCTTCGCTCTCGCCAGCCGAAGGAGCCCCTGTGATTGGGTTTTCGATCTTGGATACTGGTTCCGTTTCGGCGGTCGAGGGTTCGGGTCTCGTATCAGCCTTCCGTTCGGATCGTTTCTCTCGCACTGCCTCCACATACGCCAACTGCAAACTGGACAACGTATTGGCGAGGATCTGTGCTTCGTCTTTGTTCAGATTACCCTTGGTTTTTTCCTGGATCATCGCCAATTGATCGATCAGCAGCTTGGCAAATTCGAGGTTCACTTCCGGTTTGCCCGTCTGGGGATGCGGTATCTGGCCGAGTAACAGAGCAGCATGCTGCGCCTGCATGAGGACAAATTCGATGAATCGCTGCGCCATCTCACCTGACGCGGCCGTGGTATTCTGAAATTCTGCCATACGCGTGAATCAAACGACTATGGCTTAACAATGACCGTGATGGCAGGTTTATCCATTAAATATTTACGGCAGACTGCCTGAACATTTTCCAGTCTCGTTGCCTCGATTTCTCGCTGCCGCCGTTCTAAGTACTCAAGACCAAAGCCATAGATCTCATTCAGAGCCAGGGCATGAGCGTACGCTTCCAGGTTCTGCTTCTGGAAAGCGAGCTGGGCGAGCATCTTGGTTTTTGACCGCTCCAGTTCTTCGCTAGAAAGAGCGCCCTCGGCCAAATTTTCCATCTCCTTGTGGCAAAGCTGGACGACTTCGTCAGTAAACTCTGGTCCGGTCGCCGCGTAGATGCTGAACAGCCCGGGTGCCAGGCCGAGGGAAAGCGAGCTGCCCACGGAATAGGCCAATCCAAGCTCTTCCCGGAGTTTAATAAAAAATCGCGAACTCGCATCCCCGGTAGCTTCATCAAGGATCTCGAAAGCGATCCGTTCTCGATCAAACAAAGTGCAAGCCAGGTAACCGATACTAACAAAGGCTTGATGTTTTTGATGGTGTTGCACCAGCTTGCGAGACGTAATCGGTGCGACTTTGGGCACCTTGAAATGGGCCGCTGACGATCGCTTGGGGAGAATACCGAGAAACTTTGTTACGGCGGGCCAAATTTCGTCTGCGTCGAAGTGACCGCAAATGGCGAACGAGCATGGCGCCGAATCAATGATCTGGCCATGGAGTCGGATCAAATCCTCCCGTCGGATACTGGCGACGGAGTTTCGGGTGCCAATAAGATTCATGGCATACGGATGGTCCCCGTATATCGCAGCACGAAGAACACTCCTGGCCAAGATCCCCGGCTGAGCGTCTTCCGCTTCGATAGCCGCGATCTGGCTGGCCCGCTCGCGTTCGATAGCATCCTCCGGAAAAGACGCCGAGGTCAAAGTTTCTTCCACCAGAGCCAGGAGTTTTTGAAAATCCCCGGCCAGCGAGCTAAATGCGATACGCGAAGAGTTGTAGCCAGAGTCTCCAAAAAGGGTGCCTCCGAGCGACTCGACCTGGTCGGCGATTTCAGCGCTCGAGCGATTCTTTGTTCCTTTAATGAGGCTATGACTATATAGGCGATGGATACCGCTGTTCTTCGGATTCTCGGACAAGACCCCCCCTCGAAATACGATAGAGGCGTGCAGGATCGGCAGCCGATGATCGGGAATGAAGACGACGTGAACGCCGTTTGGGGCAAGGCGCATTTCCGGGGTCTTCTCGGCTACCAATCGGGGACGACGTGAGGTTATCGAGCTCTGCGGCTGGAGTGTCCCTACAGTTAAGTTATCTTCGTAAAGATACCGGTCATAAACTGCGTAGACTTCATCCAGGGACACCGATTGCGCTCGCTGGAGGTAGCGTTGATTGAACTGAAGATTACGGGTGTAGAGCCAATTCAATCCGGTATCGGAGGCGACCCCCTTCACCGTCTGCAGCTGCTCCCAGGCGCTGACCTGAATAATGCGTTTTGCTTTGGCCAGGTGCTCTCCGGCAAGCGGCCGCTTTCGCCATTCGGCTAGTTTTTGCAGCGTCGCGGGCTCGATGCTGGCGACATTCTCCACCGGACAGGTTCCAGACACGGTCAAAAGTCCGGGAAACCCTGGGGTAAACGCGTAGGCTCCAATCCCGTGGACTATTCCCTTCTTTTCCCGCAGTTCATCATAGAGGAAAGAGCTGGCTCCTCCCCCCAGCAAGACTGAAAGAATATCCAACGCCGGCAGATCCTCATGCGCCACGCCTGGCACATGCCAAGCCAGACTGAAATACCCCAACTGCGAGTCAAAGACTCGTGACTCTCGGCGACACCCAAGCTGAGGTGGCTCTTCCGGGACAACGATCGGGGCAACCGGTGCTGGCGAGACCGCTCCGAAGGAAGCCTCGACTTGTTGACGGACAGTTTCAGCATCTACATCACCGGCAACCGCTATAAACACATTGTCTGGCACATACCTTCGACGGTAGTAGCGGAGCACATCATCACGCGTGATCCGATCAAATATCCGTCGCAATCCGATCACCGGTGTACGACACGGGTGCAACTGGTACGCAGTTGCGAAGGTGAGGTGGCTGAGCATGCGATCGGGATCATCATAACCCATTTCAAACTCCCGCCGGATCACGTCCATCTCGCGCTCGAGTTCGCTTGCTTCGATCAATGATCCGAAGAGCATGTCAGCCAGAACGTCAAGCGCCGTGCCGACGACCGCTTTTGGGCAATCGACCCAGAAAACTGTTCGATCGAACGAGGTGTATGCATTGACATAACCGCCCCCTCGATGGATCTCTTCGCTAATGTCCGTGGCGGTACGGCGAGCGGTGCCCTTGAACAACATGTGCTCCAGCAGATGCGTCAATCCCCCGCCCAACCATTCCTGTTCGTGGATACTCCCGGTTTGACACCAGGCTTGGACACTTGCGACCCCCGCGTAGTGTTGCTCAGAAACCAGCAACGTTAAGCCATTCGCGAGCTCAAATTTTTCGACGCGAATCTCCGGAAATTCCATGCGTTGCATCCTGTCGTCTAGTGCACTGGATCGCAGGAGGCACCCTTAGGCACGCTTACCACTTTTCAATGACTCATAGGGCTCGATAAACGCGGCGTGGAAATCGATCGCCGCCTGAAAATCTCGCGGTTGGTCGGATTCGGTTTTTCCAAAAACGCCAGCCTCAATGAGATTGAAAACGATATTCCCAACGTCTTCGGACGATGTTACTCTCCAATGTTCAAGGACGGTCATTACCATCGGACCAAATTCCTTGAGTGCATATTGCCGAAACCCGTCCATTAACTCAGCAGCTGTCACGTGTACGCTCGGATCCGCTTGGCCCTTTTTCTGTTGCTTGATGGTGAATTCGAGCGCCTCCTTCACGAAATCGTACGCTTCTTTGTCGTAACGCGGATCTTTCTCGACAACGCGCTCGACCATCTCCTGAAACGATTTCTGCATAGCGATTATTCTCTCGATTCCAAGGGCGCAGGAACACGCGGAACTCCATCCCGAAAATGCTTAACCATCGCCCCAATAAATATTGCGAAAAAGAGGCCTAATATGAAGAGCTGCTCGCGACGCGTCAACCGAATCACCGAGCAGTATACGGCACCGATCTGTTTTGTCATGCAGCGGTACAGCGATTGTGAGACTGATTGGTGAAGCATGTCGGCAAATCCTCGGTAGAAAATCTCTCGACACCTATTCACCACCCTCTCACTGATCACCAATCACCGATCACCGTGGCTACTGCATCGGGACGAGTCTCACTGTCGCCTGACCAAACTCCACTTTGCCGAAACGATTGATCGTTTCCCGCTCGAGAACCAGCCCCCGCCATATCTCCCCAAAAAAGAGCTCTTGGGCCATGGCCATGAATGCAGGAGCCACCGGCAGGCGCCCGATCGCCCCCCCATGATTTTTGAAAGTTGGCCGGCCGGCATCCTCCGTGGCGTTGTAGGTGCCCGAGAGATAAAACTCGAGCCCAAAAAAGACATATCGCGTAAATGCGTAGCAAACTCCGGATCGAAAGCTTAACAAGACGCCATCAAATCGACACCAATCGCCGAAAAGAAATCCTCTTGGACCCGCTCGCTGGCGAAGATAGTCATTGATTTCCGTTTCGGTCAGTTCCGCTACATCCGCCCCGCGAGAGGCCTTTGCCTGGGCGATCACCTGCATCACCTCAATCCCTTTCCCACTACCGGTGGAGTTGGCTGGTAGATGATCCGGGCGCTCAAAAATCGCCAGGATAATCGCCGCTACCAAACTAATTCCGAGAACCAACAGAAATCTGAGTAGCAAAATGGCGGATGGCCGGATGATTACGATAGCGCTCCGCTATCGAACGGAGCCTATCTGAATTCTTCCTTTTTTTAGGCGGCGCAGCGGTCACAGGGGCGTGCGGTCAGTGCACTGGATATATCGGAAGTGGGTTTGAGCGCCGCGGGTCTAGCCGCGAGACGTGAGGATAGAGCGGAAGCTGTAGCCTCCTTCATGCTCGTTTAGCGACCCACAGCCCCTCCAGACTGGCACCTCGTACCGCGGTAAGACCAGCTAATTCGCCGGCTTGTTCGTAGATGAAGAAGCTCCCCCGCCAGACTTAGCTCCGCCTGAATCGGTTTTCGATCCGCCGCTCTCTTTCGGACCAGCCTCTTTCGAACCCGTCTCTTTAGTCCCAGATTCTTTTTTGGCTGATTCTTTATAGTTCGAGCTGCGGTAATCCGTCACATAAAATCCGGATCCTTTGAAAATAAGGCCGGCTCCCGTTCCGACCAGCCGTTTGACTTTCCCTTGACCCCAGGTATCGAGACGGCAAAGTTCCTTTGGGCAAACCTCCATCGGTGCATCCTTCATCGACTGAAACAATTCAAAGGTACCCTGGCACTTCTCGCATCGATACTCGTACGTCGGCATATCCTGATCTGAAAGATATGGATATAGCAGATCCGGAGCCGTTCAGCAATGGAAGCGCGGGGGATGCGCTGGAAACGATCTCCCCGCACCATACTGTGCATACCCAGGGGTCGGCCCAACCGTAAAGGCGTATTGACGATTTCCAGGAAGCCAATTAATAGAATTCTCCTCTATAATAATTATGAGCTTACGAGGTTTGGTTATCATTTCGGCCGCATTATTCCTTGCCAGTTGCGACGGCGGTGAGAAGGCTCGTTTGTCAAATCCCAAAACCCCCTACCTGGCAGGAACTTACGGTGCCCAGTCCTCTGGAACTTCCGGTTACGATCCAATTTCCTACTGGGACGGCGATGGAGTAAATGGTCGGCCATCTGTGACGATTGCTCTGAACGAGCAACGCGCCTATTTCTATAAGGGCGATCAGCTAGTAGGCATCTCCCAAGTTTCCGCTGGAAGGGAAGGCCACGATACTCCGGCCGGCACCTATAAAATTATGCAGAAAGATCCTGACCACGCGTCCAGTCTCTACGGTGACTACGTCGATGCAGCCGGAAATGTGGTCCAAAAGGATGTTGATGTAACTAAAGATCCAGTGCCACCGGGTGCCCATTTCAAAGGAGCTCCAATGCCTCATTTCATGCGGATTACAGGGGGCGTCGGGATGCACGAGGGTTATTTGCCAGGTTACCCGGCGTCGCATGGCTGCATCCGGATGCCTGGAAAAATGGCTCTAATCTTCTACAACAACGTCGATATCGGTACGCCAGTTACCATCGTGAAGTAGAACGGGTCAGCAGTTGACGGTTTGCGATCCCCGGCGGGAGGGATCGCAGCCTGTCCGACATAGCTTTTGATGCATCGCGCTCAACGACCGTGCGCTTTGCGACGTCGGATCCTCGCGATCCGCGGCGCACGAGGATCCGACGTCGCGTTCAAGCATTCTGCACCGGAATCCGGAAGGCTATGTCGGACAGGCTGTGCGCCCTCCCCACCCTTCGTGGGGTCCCTGCAGGGAATTCGACCCGCCTCGATCGAGTAGAGAAAAACTATTCAGTGTAGCGATAGAATTCCGGGCATTATTTCCGCAAGTTGAGCGCGTAAATTGAACGCCCGGATATCGGGATGACCAGGATGGTCAACCCAGGCGGAACACAAGACCGCGGCAAGCGAATCAAATCGATACACCATGAAGGACGTTTTTTTGTCGCGGCGCAGCTGCCTGCGGCTGTCCGCCTTGGCAGGCTGCTCGATGCTACTGGGCGGCCACGGATCAGCGGCGGTAGAGCCTTTACCAAGTGATTACATCCGGCCCGGGCCCGTTACCGCCCGAGGGAGCGCTCCGGCCCTGAAGAGCCAATTACTTTCCCGGGGAAACGCCAGAACCTACGCCATCGTCTTTGGCAAAGACGATGAGTTTATGGCCGGGCTCACTGAGTTCGCAGAGAACAACCATTTCTCAGCGAGCCATTTCACCGCAATCGGCGCTTTTCACGAAGCCCTTTTTGGGTGGTTCGATGGCGAGAAAAAGGCCTACCGAAAAATCCCAATCACTGACCAGGTCGAAGTAGCATCTTTGATCGGAGACATTGGGTTGGTCAACGGAAAGCCTGCGGTCCATGCTCATGCCGTGGTTGGTTTCCCGGATGGCACCACACGAGGCGGCCACATCATCAGCGCGACTGTGTGGCCGACACTGGAGCTATTTTTGACCGACGAACCCGCTACTCTGGTAAAGGAGGAAGATCCTGAGACGGATCTTTTTCTCTTCGATCCGAAATCCTGAATCAGGATCGCCCCCTAAATTCCGCTTGAAACACAAACGACACCAAACATCCGGCAACTGCCGTTCAAGTATATAAAGGAGATCAAAACCATGGCTGAAGTCCAAGTGATCGCAAGAGCAGTGGCTCGCGAGGGAAAGGAAGACAAACTGAGAGCGCTGCTGCAAGGCATGCTCGCTCCTACCCAGCACGAACCGGGATGCCTACTCTATGAATTGTATGAGTCCGACACCTACGGCCGCTTTTATTTTCACGAGTTTTGGGAAAGCCAGGCGGCGCTCGCTGACCATGTAGCCTCCCCTCACTATCAGCACCTGCAACAAGAGGTCGGGGATCTCTTGGAGGAACCTTTCGAGGTGAACATCTTGGAAGAGGTTCTTACCGGCGCGACCTCTTTTTGAGGCACTTCGCTTGGATTCAGTCGAGTCGTGAAAAACTTGGCGGTAGAAATCCCGTGGTATTTGCAATCTGGCCCAAGGTCTATCGGACCTCGAAGCGAGTTGGCCGTTGACGATTGGTGGCCAGGTGCAGAGGTCCGGCTCACGCGCATGCGCGTCATGATATGAGGAAGCGCTTGGCGGGGAGGGATCGCGTCCTCGCGATACGCGGCGCACGAGGATCCGACGTCGCACTCAAGCGTTCTGCAGCAGGCATCCAAAAGGTATGTCGGACAGGCTGTGCGCCCTCCCCCCTCCGGGGCAGAGAACCGGACATCGGCCCAAATTACGCGAATACACGCTCACGGGATCCAACAGAGCTGGGAGCACACACCTATCCCTAAGAATCTCGGGAAGCGGCCGATCAGACCTGACCAGTAAACGCGCTCGCCATCTTTCGTATCGCTGGTGGCGATCTCTGGGCCTACCTGCCCCATGATTTTCCGAGTTCCTCTCCTGGATTCTAGATTCTAAATTCCGGATTCTGTTTTGGTTTCGCTTTGACAATTTCTTGATTTGGACAAATTTTACGGCCCGTTGAACATTCGTTCAGTCTCTTCTGTTCCGGAGCTGCGAATGTGTCCTCGACGCGCGTTGCGCGGCCCGTTATTTATAATGCTCACCCCCAGATATGAAAAAACTCATCAATTCCCCTGAAAACATTGTTCATGAAGCGATGCAGGGCATGGTCGCCGCTCATGGCGATTTACTGAAGGCACATTTCGATCCCAACTTTCTGTTCCGCGCCGATGCACCGGTAAAAGGCAAAGTAGCGATCGTCTCCGGCGGAGGCAGCGGTCATGAACCGATGCACGGCGGCTTTGTTGGCAAAGGCATGCTCGACGCTGCTTGTCCGGGCGCGGTTTTCACTAGCCCGACCCCTGATCAAATGCATGAAGCCACCAAAGCCGTCAACGGCGGCAAAGGTGTCCTTCACATCGTTAAAAACTACACGGGGGACGTTCTCAACTTCGAAATGGCCGCCGACCTCGCTCGCGGTGAAGGCATCGAAGTCGAAGCCATTGTCATCGACGACGATGTAGCCGTCAAAGATAGCACCTGGACAGCCGGGCGCCGAGGCGTCGGAACAACCGTACTGGCCGAGAAGATTTGTGGTGCCGCTGCCGAAGCCGGTCAGTCGCTGGCCGAAGTCGCTGCCCTTTGCAAGAAGGTAAACGGACAAGGCCGCAGTATGGGCATGGCGTTAACCTCCTGTACCGTGCCGCATGTCGGTAAACCGACTTTTGAACTCGGTGAGAATGAGATGGAAATGGGAGTCGGCATTCATGGTGAGCCGGGCCGCCAACGGATGAAATTGGCGAGTGCGGACGAGATCACCGAAATGCTGCTAAAGCCGATCATTGAGGACATCCCTTTCAAGTCTGGAGATAACGTGCTGCTGTTTGTCAACAGTATGGGCGGCACGCCAGCGATCGAGTTGTACGTTATCTATCGGAAAGCGCACGAGATGCTGACCAAGGCTGGGATTAAAGTGACCCGCAACCTAGTGGGTCCCTACATCACCAGTTTGGAAATGGCTGGAGCCTCCATCACCGTTTTGAAGTTGGACGACCAACTTACCAAACTGTGGGACGCCCCCGTCCACACGCCAGGCCTTCGATGGGGAGTGTGATTGATTGTTGTCAGCCACTCTTGCAAGATTGCGCAATGTCGGAATTGACTTCAGATCAAATGGTAAAATGGCTGGAGCGCTTTGCCGCACTCGTAGCCGAAAACAAGGATCATTTAACCCAGCTCGATTCCGCCATCGGTGATGCCGACCATGGAGCCAATATGGATCGAGGCTTCAAGGCGGTTTTAGCCAAAAAGCCGGAATATGAAGGTAAAGACATCGCGACCGTTTTCAAAACGGTCGCGATGACGTTGATTTCGACGGTTGGCGGTGCCAGTGGTCCGCTGTACGGCACGTTCTTCTTGCAAGCTGCGCTAGCCGCTGGAGGGAAATCAACCATCTCAGCCGAAGAATTCGGAGCACTTTTGGAAAAAGCGGTTAACGGCGTGATTCAGCGTGGGAAAGCCGCGCCGGGCGACAAAACCATGATCGACGCTATGCAGCCCGCGGTAGAAGCTTATCGCAAGACTGTCAAAGAAGGAGGGTCCTTCGCTGAAGCGCTGAAAAAAGCGGACGAAGCCGCTCGGGAAGGCACGAAGACCACAATCCCGCTTGTGGCAAGGAAAGGGCGAGCCAGTTATCTCGGAGAGCGAAGCGCCGGGCATCAGGATCCGGGCGCTACCTCAACCGCCCTTCTCTTCCAGGCCGCCGCTGAGTCGTTGAAAAGCTAATGGCCTTTGATCGCAGCGAAAGCCATGCTATGTCGCGGACGGCACAGTAATGCTTGGACTTCTTCTTGTCTCCCATTCTCGCGCTCTAGCCGAAGCTGCGGTTGACCTGATCCGACGTACCGTAAGCGAAACGCTGCCGATCGCGGCCGCCGGCGGCGTAGGCGAAACGCACTCCGAAATTGGAACCGATGTCATCGACATCCAACAGGGCATCGAATCAGTAGCCCAGCCTGATGGCGTACTGGTGCTGATGGACCTGGGTAGCGCGATTCTGAGCGCCGAAATGGCGAAGGATTTGTTGGACGAGCCAATTAAATCCAATGTTCGGCTTTGTTCGGGTCCACTCGTTGAGGGAGGAATCGCGGCTGCTGTCCAAATTCAGGCCGGTTCAACAGCGGAGGACGTCGTCTCCGCTGCTCAGCGCAGCCTTCTTCCGAAGCAGGATCAATTAGGCGAGTCCGTCGACGTTACGGAGAGATCGGGCGCTCTGGTGGCGCCCACGGAGAGTTTCCAAGCCGTCTTAGAGAATGTCTATGGACTGCACCTAAGACCCGTGGCTGCCCTTATCCGATCGCTCGGGCCCGATGCGAAAAGCGTACAGATCGAAAATGTCACGGGCCAACGAGGTCCCGTGATCGCCGCCAGTCTCGTAGATATTGCGCGACTCCAAGGCAAGAAAGGAGACACCATCCGATTCCTGCTCTCAGGCCCAAATACCGCTCACGTCAAGCGAGAGCTGGAAAAGTTTTTGGAACAACTGCAGCATGAGGACGCCCATCCCCAACCGATCGCAGCAAAAGATGGATCGGTAAACCAGGAACCAATTCCAGTCTCTCCTGGACTGGCTCTCGGGCGCGTCCGCTTTGACGACCAAGCCGATATCAGCATTCCCGATACTCGACCAAATACTCCGGAGGAGATAGAGACCGAATGCCGGCGCTTGACCGAGGCCACCATAGTCGCACAACAGCACGTTTCACAAAGAGTCGCGAAGTTCCGTTCCTCCTTGGATCCCGCAGATCTGGCAATCTTAGAAGCGCAACAACTGATCCTGTCCGACCAGACGCTCGTGGCCCGCGCCCAGGAGCGCATTCGGTCAAAACCAGCCAACGCCGCCGCCGCCTGGTATCAGACATTGATTGAGGTTGCTGATGATCAAGCTGGGGCTGGTGACGACTATTTGAGGCAACGCGCCGTGGACTTTCGCGAGGCCGCAACCGCAGTGGTCCAGCAATTGATCGGTAAGACTGATCCGTTTGCCGATGTGAGCGAAGACTCCATCCTGGTTTGTCAGGAACTAACCCCTACCCTAATCGATCAGATCCAATCGACGCGTATCGTTGGCGCCATCCAATTGGGCGGAGGGTCCCTTTCCCACGGAGCGATCCTGGCCCGATCACTTGGCCTGCCTGCAGTCGGTAACGCTGCCCGATTAGAGCCCGTGCTCCGTTCAGCCCAGTTAGTTGCAATCGATGGCAGCAATGGCCAACTACTCGTGGATCCCGCACCGGAAGTGGTTCAGGAATGGCGCAAAAGACAAAAGCAAACCCGAGAACTCCACGAAAAGGCTGTACAGCTGAGCCAGGTGCCGGCGGTTTCTGCCGATAATGTACAGTTTTTGATAGCGGCCAACGCCGGTAAACGGCGCGATGTTGAACTCGCCCTTCACAACGGTGCAGACGGAATCGGATTGTTTCGCTCTGAATTCCTCTTTGACGCCTTCCAGACGCTCCCATCCGAAGAGGAACAGTTGGCCGCCTACCGGGACGCCCTTGATCCGATTCTGGCCGACCCGCGCCGAAAATTCAGTTCGAGCCAACCGCCCCAATCAGCTGGTTCGAATGCAGATCAATTAGCTTCGACAGAATTCTTCGTCACCCTTCGGCTGCTCGATATTGGCGGTGATAAGCCGTTACCTTTTCTCTCCCCTGGCAAAGAGAGCAATCCATTTCTGGGGGTACGCGGACTCCGCCTTTTATTGCGTAATCCGGAATTCTTCGGATCTCATCTTTGCGCGATCCTGCGTCTCGCTCAGACTTTTGCGGTCAAACTTCTGGTGCCGATGGTCACTTCAGTGGCCGAAATCTTGCAGCTTAAACAGCATTTACAGACTGCGCACGAGTCGCTGAAAACGCGCGATGTCCCCCATCGGTGGCCAGTGGAGGTCGGTATTATGATCGAAACACCTGCCGCCGCAATCGCCTTCGATCAGATGATCGAGCATCTCGATTTTGCCAGCATCGGCACGAACGATCTGACCCAGTATGTCCTCAGCGCAGAGCGCGGCAATCCGCAGCTGGAAGAGTTTGCCGATTCACTGCATCCCGCCGTGCTCCGGCTCTGCCAGCAAGTGATTGGCTTAGCGAATCAGCGAAATTTCCCGATCTCAATCTGCGGCGAGATTGCGTCCGATCCGGTAGCTGTTCCGTTGCTGGCTGGCTTAGGTTTGCGAGTATTGAGTGTGGCGCCAACCGCAGTGCCGATAATCAAGGAAACGATTCGCACACTCTCCTTATCGGAAATGACACCAACCCGAATCGCGCATCTTCTGGGGCTACCAGGCGCTGGCGAAATCCGGGCGGCGCTGCGGGTGCGCTAGCTTGCCGGAATCGTCGAGCCAATGATCAGATTGGCTAGGATGAAGAAACCAATCGGCCAGGTTATATATGTAGCTATTAAAGCTACATTGTTACCAGTTGTTCAGGCGACCCGCAGTCGAATCTTGACAGCCTAGCCAAGTCCGCAGGCTGAGATCCGACTTGGCCGCTGCTCGCCAAGCCCTCTCTGGGGCTAATCTTTCCTTGCCAAGCCCAGGTGAAACGACTAATGGATGTAAAGATTTACATTGCCCCCCCATTTCAAGGCAAGTATGTCCACGCTGGCATTGCGGAAGGAGTGCCACTCAGTCTCTGAAGCTCGTCGGCTCCGGTCGATGCAGTGGCCACTATTTCCGCAACGATGCGAAGACTTGTTCCTGGTTCATTTCAACACCGAGCTAACTCGTGAAAGGCTGCATTGTGTGGACGAACAGGGATGCGCGAACCGCGGTTGCCCGGGCCAGGACAGGCCGAAAGCAGTCTACCTAAACTCAAAAGAAATAACTTATGCTCGATCGACCCCTTACCGATGTATCCCAGGATGAGGACAATTCCCCGGCGCTGAGTGGTATCACTCGCCGAGAGTTGATTACCAGAAGTGGAAAAATTGTTGTAGCAGCGGCAGTCTCGTCGGCGTTCTCGCCATTCACGATTAATGTCAAAGCAGCACCGGTAAAGACCCTGTCCTTCTGGCAATTCTATGCCCCGGGAGGGCAAAGTAGCACTCAGAGCAAATGGTTCGAAGATTGCGTTAAAGCCTGGAACGCCACGCACGATGTGAAGGTCGAGCTTCAGTATGTGCCAAACGTCGAGTATATGAACGGCTCAAAGCTACAGACCGCTTTCGCTTCGGGTCAGGGCCCGGATATTTTCATTATCAGCCCCGGCGACTTCCTTCGGTACTACAACGGCGGGGTTTTGGTTGATCTTGCCCCCTATATGGAAGAAGCGGCCCGAAACGACTTCTTTGCCAACGTGATGGAGACTCGGATCGTCGACGGAAAAATCTACGGGCTCCCGATGGAAGCCGAGCCGATGGCGATGTACTACAGCGTCAAAGCCTTCGAAGAAGCCGGCCTTTCCGAGGCAGATATTCCGAAAACCTGGGATCACTTCTTGGAGATCGCCCGCAAGTTAACCAAAGGCAACCGTTTCGGTTGTCTCTTCGAAACTGGACCCGGCTACTACCAAACTTTTACCTGGTACCCGTTCATGTGGCAAGGGAACGGGGATATCGCCACCACCGACGGGAAAAAAAGTGCATTTAACTCTCCCGGTACGATTCAGGCGCTCAAATTGTGGCAAGATACGATCCAGCAGAACTTTGCGCCGCGCAATGGACTGGGAGGCGGCGGCGGCGATGTCGTTGCTAATTTAGCTTCCGGCTATTGCGCAATGCAAAATCTCGGCATTTGGGGCGTTAGCGCTTTGCGGGAGAACGCTAAAGATTTTCAATACGGTGTCTTTCCGCTCCCCCTGCCTGCAAATGGACAGGCGAGAACAATTTTCGGCGGATGGGCTTTCGTTGCCAACGCCAAGGGCAGGAACCCGGAGGAAGCCGCGAAATTTTGCGTTTGGGCGCTCGGTTCAATGCAAGAAGATTCGGTCCAGAGAGTTGTCGATTGGTGCATCAAAGCCAAGAGCGACGTATCCCCTCGCAAATCGGCTCTGGACAAGGCAACCGCGCAGGGAGGGTACGACAGCGGTCCGATGAAGCTGTTCAAGAATGACATCTTCCCAACCGGCAGAGGCGAGCCCCGAGTTCCACCAGAGGTTTACAAAGCGGTATCGGACGCTATCCAAGCCTGCCAACTTGGCGGAGCCGATCCCAAGCAGCAAGCTGAGGAAGCCTCCCAACGGATCGAGAGCTTTTTGGCCGGCTACACAGGCGCATCATTGCGCTGATCGCTGTCCCGACGGAGGAGAATCGGACGGAGAAACCAGCTCGCTTCATGAAGATACTGCCTCAAGCGCTTACTCGGGCCAAGTCGTATGTCTCGGCAAAGTCCAACAGTTCGCGAGGCAGTAGCCGGGATCAATCGTCTCAACCGCGACCCGCACTCTTTTGGACGCGCTCGAGGAAGGAATCTTTGGCCGCGTTTCTCTTCATTCTTCCCGATTCGCTCGGGCTTCTTGTCTTCGTGGCCGCTCCGATGCTACTCGCTCTAAGTCTCGGATTTTTTACTGTCGACGGTTTTGGTGGTTACCAATTCGCCGGTCTCGCGAACTACAACCGGATGTTTCACGATCCGTTGTTTCTCAAGAGCCTATGGGTGACCGTGGTCTATGTGTTAGTGTTGGTCCCTGGTCTCTATGTGACCGGGCTGGGACTCGCTTTACTAGTGAGTCAGAGAATTCCTCTGATCGGTCTTTGGCGCAGCCTCTTCTTCATGCCGTACGTCGTCAGTCTTGTCGTTGTCGGTTTGATCTGGCAAGTCATGCTCATCGACAAGATCGGGTTCATAAACCAGATGTTGCAACTGATACACATTTCTGGCCGTTCCTGGTTGGGAGAGCCTAATCTCGCGTTAGGATCTATCCTGATTGTAACCATCTGGTTTTTGATGGGCTATTATATGATAATTTTTTTGACCGGCCTACAGGAGATACCCCGAGAGTATTATGACGCGGCTAAAATTGACGGAGCGACTCCCTGGACCCTGTTCACAAAGATCACCCTGCCTTTACTGCAGCCGACTAGTTTCTTCGTACTCCTAGTATCAACCGTGACTGCGGTCGCTGGCTCTCAGGCCTTCGATTTGATCTATGTAATGACCAAAGGCGGACCCGCTAATTCCACGTCGCTTGCTATTTTTTATATTTACCAGCAAGCATTCCAGTTTAACAACTATGGCTACGCCGCTGCCATGGCTTCGTCCTTGGTAGTTGTCCTTCTAGTCATCACGACCGCTCTATTTGCCCTTACTCGGGGGGGACGTTTTCACCTCGACTAGACGATGCTTCCGCAAGTCTCCCATCACACTCTGAACAAGCCGGCGCCGCGTAGGTTTCGCCTGCGGCGATTCGCAGTTCTTCTTGCGACCGCCACGCTCGCTATTCTCACAGCCTCACCGCTAGTTTGGATGATCTCAGCGGCGTTTAAGGGACCTAGCGAAATTTTCGCGACTAACATTATCCCTCAGCATCCCACTCTGGATAATTTCCAGTACGTATTCACTCAACTGCCCTTTCTTCGCTACGTTGTTAACACATTTTTCGTGGCCGGAACCATCACGGTGGTCGCCCTGTTCTTTCACTCGATGGCGGCGTTTGCGTTCGCTCGACTGCGATTCCCAGGACGCGATGTTATTTTTATGGGGATCTTTTCAACCTTCCTAGTCTCCTTACCGGTCATTATCGTGCCGTTGTTTATCCTCGTCCGACAACTTGGAATGGTTAATAACTACGCAGGACTAATAATACCCGCCATATTTAATGCCTTTGGAATTTTCCTTCTACGCCAGTTTTATATCGCAATACCGCGCGAGTTACAGGAGGCAGCGATCATCGACGGTGCCAGTTATTGGGGCGTCTATTGGAATGTTATGCTTCCTTTGAGCCGGCCCATTTTGTCAGCGCTCGCCGTTTTCTTCTTTCTCGTTAATTGGAATTCCTTTCTCTGGCCATTGACCATCACGACGAATCAGGAGTTGTGGGTTGTACAGGTCGCAATCGCTAGCTTTCACGCCCAGTATTCAGCGGCCTGGAACTATATCATGGCTGCCTCGGCCGTCGTCGCCTTGCCAACACTACTGCTATTTTTCTTTTTTCAACGCCAGCTCGTCGAATCGATCAAGACGACCGGTTTAAAATAGGCGCATGATCCGCGGGAGCGCACTACAATAATGCCGCACTCTTATCGCCCCATCTCCTCAAGTTGATAAAATAACTTTCGATCGGTCCAAGCTGCGATCATGTGTCGTCTCCCTCAACAGGTGCTAAATCTCTCCTCCCATGAATCTCCCATTTACCGGCTTAGGAATGTGCCTCGGTAATCTCTCTCGCCTCTCAAACGCCCAGACAAGATCCATTAGCCCTGAGAATTTTTCGGGTGCCAAAGGTCACGGTGGAATGGCAACTGAGGGAACCGGCGCCCTCCCGGCACGTGAGTTAGGACAAGGTTGGAAGGTCTCGCCTAGTATCGACATTAGAGGCCTTAGTACAGTTGTGCTTGCAGAAATGGCCGGCCCTGGGGCGATTCAGCATATTTGGCTGACAGTCTACCCCGACCACTGGCGCAAACTCATTTTACGAATGTTCTGGGACGGAGAAGACCGCCCTTCGGTCGAGGTGCCGCTCGGCGATTTCTTCTGCCATGGTTGGGGTGTACGCTGTAATATCGCCTCACTGGCGATTGCCGTGAACCCGGCTGGCGGATTTAACAGTTATTGGGAAATGCCATTCCGACGGAATGCCCTGATCACAATCGAAAATCTCAGTCCAGACGATATCCAAGGTTTTTATTACCAAATTACCTACGCCTTGACGGAGGTGCCAGATGACGCGGCCTATTTCCACGCCCAATGGAGGCGCACGAACCCGATACCTTACAAAGGAGTGCACTCGATCGTCGATGGACTCAAGGGACACGGACACTACGTTGGTACTTACCTCGCTTGGGCTGTTCATAGCACCGGATGGTGGGGGGAGGGTGAGATCAAATACTACCTGGACGGCGACGGTGAGTGGCCCACCATTTGCGGTACAGGAACAGAAGACTACTTTGGTGGAGCCTGGAACTTCGAGCATCCAAAAGGAGAATATGGCGTATTCTCTACACCATACTCGGGCCTGCCCCAGGTCATAAAACCTGATGGTCTTTACCAGAGCCAGCAACGATTCGGTATGTACCGGTGGCACATCATGGACCCGATTCGATTCCAAGAAGATCTTCGAGTTACGATTCAAGCCTTAGGTTGGCGCTCAACGCTTGAAGGGCAACGCCGTTACTTACCTTTGCAGGACGACCTGGCATCCACCGCATTCTGGTATCAGACTGAACCTCATGCCGCTTTTCCTACGATCCCTGATCGTAACTACCTCGAAGTAATTTAGACCGCGCCGCCATACTCCGAGATTCTCCGGAACGCGGACTCGGGGGTCGTGTTGCTGTCCAATCACCAGTCGGGTTTGACTGCTCACGCTTCGCCAGGCTGCGATCTCTGCGTCGTTTGTGGCCAGGACAGTCGGAATTGTTCGGCTTTTCTACGTTTCAATTCGGTTGTGAAGCATGTTTATGGAAACTAGGGTTGCGCTATGGCTCTGGCGACAGGCCGCAATTCGCGCCGGCGGTCTACCCGGAACGGATGCCCGGTTTTGGCGCTCTTGCCTTACTCACAGACCATCTCTCCCCCGACCAAACGAAACCACATTCGGCTCATGACGACCGCACAAATTATTCTCGATTCCGATTTTATTATTTCCGAACTCGATCGCCGGGTGTTTGGTTCATTTGTCGAGCACCTCGGAAGGTGTGTTTATACCGGTATTTTCGAACCGGAGCATCCCACCGCAAATAAGCGAGGCTTCCGCCAAGATGTGGTCGATTTGGTCCGCGAGCTGAGCCCGACGATTATTCGTTATCCAGGCGGCAATTTTCTCTCCGGATACAATTGGGAGGACGGTGTTGGTCCGATCGAGCAGAGACCGGTTAGACTCGATCTAGCTTGGCTTAGTACCGAACCAAATCGCTTCGGTACAAACGAATTCATCGACTGGTGCCGCACGGCTGAAACCGAACCGATGCTGGGCGTAAATCTGGGCACTCGCGGACCGGATGAGGCCCGGCAATTCCTCGAATACTGCAACCATCCTGGCGGTACCTACCTGAGCGACCTGCGAGCGAAACATGGTTATCCGGAGCCCCATGGTGTCAAATTCTGGTGTTTAGGGAACGAGATGGATGGGCCGTGGCAAATCTGTCACAAGACAGCGACTGAATACGGTCGCACCGCGAAGGAGACCGCGAAGGTAATGAAGTTGATTGATCCTTCCGTTCAATTGGCGGCCTGCGGCTCTTCCCATCGGAACATGCCGACGTTCGGAGCCTGGGAATACGAAGTGCTGGAGCACACCTTCGACTGTGTCGATTTCCTTTCGCTGCACATGTACTACGAGAACCCACTCAACGATGTGCTCGAATTTCTCGGTAACATTGAAATCATGGATCGCTTCATCAAGGAAGCGGTCGCGGTGAGTGATGCCGTTGCAGCGAAGCGACGGTCGTCCAAAAGAATCATGCTCTCATTTGACGAATGGAACGTTTGGTACAAGGCTCGCTCCACTCAGGACACGGAACCAGCAAACTGGCCTTTCGCTCCCCGGTTACTCGAAGAGATCTATGATCTGCAGGATGCCCTGATGGTTGGCGGCGCGTTGATCACGCTGATCAATAATGCTGATCGAGTGAAGGCGGCATGTCTGGCCCAGCTGGTAAACGTTATCGGAGCGATCTATGCTGAACCGGGCGGCCCAGCCTGGCGACAAACGATCTTCCATCCGTTCAAGCTGGCCAGCCAATACGGCCGAGGTTCCGTACTACAGTCCAACGTACGGTCAGGATCTTACTCAACCAAAACCGCCGGTGACTCTGCTCAGCTCTTGGCGGCATCTATCCACAACGCCAAGGACCGTAAGATCGTGCTTTTTCTTCTGAACCGGTCGACCGACGCACCGACTGATCTGTCGATCGATCTACGCGGCTTCGCCCCGATCCAGGACGGCAAAGTCCTCGTGCTCCATGGCGACGACTTGCTTGCGACCAACTCCGCTAAGACACCGCGTAAGATACAGCCGACCGAGCATACTGAACTTTCCCTTCGCTCGGACAAAATCGCGACCCGATTGCAGCCACTCTCCTGGAACACTTTGGTGCTTAGCTACTGACCCAGAAAGATTTTACTTTTTCCCAAAAACCAAATCGGAGTGAACGAGCGATCGCCAATTGAACTGGTCTGTTGCGGCCGACGAACACTCAACCGTTTGCTCGACGCCAATCATACCAATGAGCGCAAGGAACATTCCATTCGCCCGGACAACGTCGCTGCCAAGCTGCATTACCTTGTGGGGTGTGCTGTCGCTCTCGTACGAGGGGCACGCTCCGACAAAAACCTTGATCGGTAGTTGAATTCTTTTATATAGCGAAATAAACATCCCGTTCCCCCAAAATAGATCCCCCAAAATGAAAACAGCTATCTACTGTCTGGCAGCGTCTTTTGTTTCTGCGATCGCGCTTGAGGGAGGAAAACTCATGCGCATGCTCAAGCCGTTTGCGATTGTGCTTGGCACGATAATGCTCGCTCTGCAGGCGTATGCAGCAGAAGACATTACGAGTCTGCCGCGAAGTCAGACCCTGATTGTCGACAATCCGGAAGGCACGATCAGAAACCCGGGATGGTTCAACATCTGGGCGGCAAATGGCGGCGGTTGGTCAAACGGCCTGCAGCAATTGGGATTGGACACGCTGTGGTACATCGACCCGGACAACGGCATCAACAACCAGGTCTGGGATAATTCGCTGGCCTCTGACCCGCCGATCTACAACCAAGATTTCACCGAAATGACGGTGAAGCTGCGCCAGGGCCTGACCTGGAGCGACGGTGTCGAATTCACGGCGGACGACGTGGTCTACACCATCCAGGAACACCAAAAGAACGAAGGTCTCGCAGTTTGGCATCCAGCCGTGTCAATCAATGTCGATAGCGTCTCGGCGCCCGACAAATACACTGTCGTCTTCAAGCTGAAGAAGCCGAACTCGCGCTTCCATGCGCTCTTCACCGTGCGCTGGAACGCCTTATGGATCATGCCGAAGCATATCTTCGAGAAGCAGGCAGACGCGGCGAAGTACGATTTCAACCCGCCGGTCACGATCGGGTCGTACAAGCTGCATAGCTTCGACCCAAATGGCGGCTGGTTCATCTGGGAGAAGCGTGACGACTGGAAGAATACATCGCTCGCCCGTTTCGGTGAACCCGCCCCGAAGTATGTTGCCTACGTGGATTCCGGACCGCCAGAAAAACGAGTGATTGCTCAGCTAAATCATCAACTCGACATCATTCACGACCTCTCCCCCGAAGCGATGTTCACGCTGGCGAAGCAAAGCAAGACGCTTGTGACCTGGTTTAAGGGCTTCCCTTATGCGCACCCGGATCCGACGTTGCCGATGGTCATCTTTAATGACCAGCTCGACAAGTTCAAGAATCCGGACGTGCGCTGGGCACTGGCGCTTCTCATCGACCCCAAGGCGGTTGATATGGCTGCCTATCGTGGTGCTGCTACGATTTCGGCACTCGCGGTGCCGCCGACTGGCAACTATCCGAAGTTCTACTTCGATCCATTGCAACAGTGGCTGAAGGACTTCACCATCGACACGGGCAAGCAAACTATCCACCCCTACGATCCGACTGTCGGCAAGCAGATAGCCGACTTGTTGCGGCGATCGATGGGTAACGCGATCCCGTCGGATCCGGCGGCGATTGCCCGCTCGATCGGGATGGGTTGGTGGAAGCCGAATCCTCAGGCGGCAGCCGAACTGCTCGGGAAGGCTGGCTTCAAGAAAGAGGGCGGTAAATGGCTGATGCCTGACGGAAAACCTTTCACGATCAAGATCCTTGTCGAAGGCAACGCGCGTTCCATTATGACGAATGCCGGAACGTTGATCGCGCAGGAATGGAAGGGCTTCGGCCTCGACGCTTCGACCGAAATCATCACGCACGCCGTGATGGATACCCGCGTACCGCTCGGTGACTACGAGGTGCAACTCAACTGGAGTGTAGAGACCTGGGGCGGACACCCCGATCTCTCGTTCTTCCTTGACTCCTGGCACTCGGAATTCGTCGCGAAATTCGGCGAACGCCAAGCACCCCGCAACTGGCAGCGCTGGTCAAGTCCGGAGCTCGACAAGATCATCGAGCAGATCCGCACCGTTGGCTTCGACGATCCGAAGGGATTGGAACTCGGCCAAGAGTACGCAAAGCTGATGGTCAAGGAAATGCCCGTGATCCCGTTAATGTCCTACAACGTGTTCACTGCGATGGACACCAAGTACTGGACCGGATACCCAAACGCCGAGACAGACCCGTACACTGACCCGGTTCCAAACTGGGGAAACTCCCGGGTCATGATGGTCAAGCTGAAGCCTACGGGCGCCAATTGACATCGAGTGCGATGAGGAGACGCGCCATGAGACGTGTGACATGAGGACTGTCCTTCTGCATATCCTGAGGCGCTTTGGGCAGTTCGTCCTTGTCGTGTTCATTGGTATAAACCTGACATTTCTCATTACCCACATCTCACCGATCGACCCCGTCGAAGCCTCGGTCAGCGCCATGACTGCGTTCTCGAGCTCTCAGCCCGAGGCGGTCGAACTGATGCGGAAGTCCCTGAAGGAACTTTACGGGCTGCAGGGAACGCTCTTCGATCAGTACATCGTCTTCTGGAAGCGGATTCTCGTTGCCGATTTCGGGCCGTCCCTTTCGACCTTTCCGACGCCGGTGTCCACGCTGATCGGGCGCGCCCTTCCATGGACGGTTGGACTGCTGGTCGTCGCCACCGTCCTGTCCTGGGTTCTCGGGAATTTCATCGGCGGCCTGGCCGGCTACTACCGCAACAGCCGCTTCCTGAAATTTGCGGGCGTCATCTTCATGGCGCTCAATCCCGTCCCGTACTACATCGTTGCCTTCGTTCTTCTGATCGTCTTCGGATATCTCTGGCCGATCCTGCCCCTAACCGGCGCTTATGACATGAACATGCAGCCGGGCTATCGGCTCGACTTCATCTTGAGCGTGGTCGTGCACTCCTTGCTACCGATTCTCTCGCTGGTGTTGGTCGGCATCGGTAGTTGGTTCCTCGGCATGCGCGCGCTCGTCTCAAATATCGTCACCGAGGACTATGTGGTTTACGCGGAGCTTGGTGGTGTCGGTCGCACCAGAATTCTTACCTCCTATGTGATGCGCAATGCGTTGATGCCTCAAGTTACCGGACTCGCCATCGTGCTCGGCTCGATTTTCAATGGCGCGATCATTACCGAGGTCGTCTTTGGATATCCGGGCCTCGGCCGGCTCCTCGTATCGGGCGTCGAAAGGGGAGACTATAGCCTCGTGCTAGGCGTCACGACGGTTTCGATTATTACTGTCTCAGCAGCGGTCTTTCTGATCGACTTGCTCTACCCGCTTCTCGACCCTCGCATTCAGGCAGGCTAAACGATGTTCAAGATCATCCGCGATCTCTTCCGCTACAACGCGGAGTTTGCTGTCGGCGCAATCCTGATGAGCTTCGTGCTGATTATCGCGGCCTTGTCCGCTTTTTCGCCATATCCGCCCGACCAAACCTACGTGGTGCCCCCTGACATTCCACCCTCGTGGCAATATCTCTTCGGAACGACCTCGCGCGGCCAAGATACCTTCTGGCAAGTCACGTTCGCGCTGCGCAATTCGCTGTTTTTCGGGTTCAGCGTCGCTCTGATCAGCCGCGTTTTGTCACTTTTGGTCGGGCTCATCGCTGGATACCACGGTGGCAGCCTCGACCGCGTGCTGATGTCGCTCAACGACACCTTTCTAGTGATCCCGCTCTTCCCGCTTCTGGTAATGTTCTATTTCGTCCTGCGCGACCATATGAACTGGAGTCTGCTTGCCCTGATTATGGGCTGTCTCGGCTGGCCGTTTGATGCTCGGCTGATCCGGTCCGTGACACTCAGTCTCAAGACCCGGGAATTCACAACCCAAAGCATCTTTTCGGGGATGAGTACCCGCCAAATTCTTCTGGAAGAGCATCTGCCCTACGTACTGCCCATCGTGTTTGCGACCACCATGGCCAATATCAACTGGTCGATTGGCCTCGAAGTCACGTTGTCGGTGCTCGGTTTCACCGACGTCGAAACGCCCACGATCGGTACCATGCTCTACTGGGCCAACCAGCACAGCGCAATGATTTCCGGAGTATGGTGGTGGTTTGTCGCTCCGACCGCGTTTGTCGTCATGAGCTTCATCGGCCTATTCTTGCTTTCAATATCGATGAATGAATACATCGATCCACGCAGCCGGTTGGCCCGAATGGGGGCCTAGTGACTATGGAAGCCGCGTTGTTGGTCGAGAACCTGCGGGCCTACTATTTGATGCGCTATTTCGGCGTCACTCGCGAAGTCCGCGCCGTCGATGACATTTCCCTCGAAGTAAAGAGAAACGAGATCTACGGGCTCGCCGGGGAGTCGAGCAGCGGCAAGACCACCTTCATCAAGACCATCGCGGCCGCAATCCGGCCACCGCTCGAAGTGGTCAGCGGCAGCATCAAGTACGGCTTTCTCGACCGCGACATATACCACCTTTCCTCCGAAGCACTTTCCGCGATCCGTTGGAAGCATCTGTCGTACATCACTCAGGGTTCGATGAACGTCCTGAACCCGATCCGCCGGGTGCGGCAATCCTTCATCGACTTTGCCCTTCGCCATATGGGCCGGTCAAAGAGAGAATTTTTTGCGATTGTCGAGAGCCATCTTTCCCGTCTGGGTTTGGCGCCGACTGTCCTCAGCGCCTATCCGCATGAGTTGTCTGGCGGCATGCGTCAGCGGGTCGCAATCGCGCTCGCCACAATCTGCCGGCCGGAATTCATCATCGCCGACGAACCCACGACTGCGCTCGACGTGGTCGTTCAAAAAAGTGTGCTGAGGATGATCCGCGAAGCGCAGCAAGAGCTCGGCTCGTCGATGATCTTTGTTACGCATGATCTCACCGTCCACGCAAATATCGCAGACCGACTTGGCATCATGTATGCCGGGCGGCTGGTGGAGGAGGCGCCGACGACGGAGATCTTCCACAATCCGATGCATCCCTACACTACCCATCTCGTCGCAAGTCTGCCGCGGATCGGCGACGCGACGCCAAGAAAAGCGCTTTCGGGGGCACCGCCGAGCCTGGCCGATCCGCCGAGTGGATGCAGGTTCCACCCGCGTTGTCCACTCGCCATGGACATCTGTCGCCAGGTCCATCCCGCGCTCACGACGCTAGCGGCCAACCACCGGGTCGCATGCTATGCGGTGAGTCCGCTCGTCAAGCCGAGCGCAGAGCTTGCGCCCGCGTCCGCTGCGAGTCCGGATCCCGAACTTATGAGACTTGTCCCGTGAGCAGCGATCTTCTCACCGTCGATCATATTACCAAGGTCTATTCGACCGGTGGAATGTTGGGCCGTACCGCATTTGCCGCCCTCGACAAGGTCAGCTTTTCTCTTCAGGCCGACCGGCCGGAAATCTTTGCGATCATAGGCGAGTCCGGCAGTGGCAAGACGACCCTCGCCCGTATCATTCTCAACATGCTCGCGCCGACTTCAGGCACAATCACTTTCCGCGGAACTGATTTTTCGAAGATACGCGGGCGACGGAGCCGGCTCGAATTCATGAGCCACGTGCAACCGATATTTCAAAATCCGTTCGAGGCCTTCAATCCGTTGAAACGCGTCGATCGCTATCTGTTTGCTTCCGCCAGCCGTTTCGTAGGACTCCGTGGACGGGACGCTCGCGAGGCAGCTGCTGACCGGGCTCTGAAGCAGGTTGGGCTGTCGCTCGCCGAAGTGAAAGGGCGGTTTCCGCATGAGTTATCCGGAGGACAGCTTCAGCGAACCGCTATCGCCCGCGCTCTTGTCTCGTCGCCGGCGCTCATCGTTGCAGACGAACCTGTCTCAATGGTCGACGCCTCGCTCCGCATGTCGATCGTCAATTTATTCAAATCGCTCCGCGACGAGTTGAAAGTGTCGATCATTTACATCACGCACGATCTGGCCACCGCCTATTACATCAGCGACCGGGTGATGATCATGCAAAAAGGTAAGGTAGTTGAAACTGGACCTGCACGTGAGGTGCTCTCGAACCCTCACCACCCTTACACGGTTCTTCTGCGGGCCTCGGTTCTGTCGCCCGATGACGCCGACCGAGCCGTCGGCGCTCCTTCCAATGAAGGTACCGTCGCGTAGCGTCTCGGGCCCTGGAGCTTGATCCGCGCATCGCGTCGGCCATTCGCTCGACCTGAGCAAGTTTCCTCTCAGAAACAGGGCTTCGAATTCTTCCATACTTGCGCTACGGCGGCTCAACATTTTCGCTACTTTCTCATTCGCGGAGGAACGGCCGTGGAATCGGTTTGGGAGCGATTCAATGGGCGGTAATGTTTCGGTTCGGTTTCGCTCCCCGCAGTTTTCGTTTCCATTGTGTCGACTTTCGTCTTTTGGCAGACTTGCCGTGGCCCATCCATCTCATTGGGTGATTTGCCGACTAAGGTACGAAGCACCGTCTCTTATTGGACTTTAGTCCCATAGACGGAGCAGAAGCTGATAACCTAAAATCTGACCCAAATGACTGATACACCATGTCCGGGGAGATACAGTCAGGGAGTACCCATTTTTGCCAGACTGATTCCGGCAGCGTGGATCAGGAATAATTGGTGGCACCGACGCGGTCCATCGCGGAATCTTGGTTCGGGTTGTTTGCGCTTTGTGACACTCGTTTTCCCGATCCTCGTCGCGGGCTGTGCCGCTTACGGCCCCTACCACGCGAATACATCGGAAGAACAATTCAACTCAGTACGAGGACCCAAGGACGGACGCTACAAATTGGCGTTCATCGAATTCGGGGATCAAGGGTCAATGTTAGATACATCGCAACTAGGCGCTGCTCTCCAAGTAATCGGTAAAGCGGAGCGTCCGCTACTCTTCGTTTACATCCACGGCTGGCAAAACAACGCGATTTCGGGAGACGTCTGCCGGTTCGAACACTTCATCGATACGATGTCGCGCATTCCGGAGATGACCGCGCGAAAGATTAACGTAATCGGCGTCTATATCGCATGGCGTGGCAGAGACCTTACTGTGCCAGGACTAAGTTTATTGACATTCTGGAGTCGCAAGTCCGCAGGTCAGATAGTTGCGTCACAAAACGGCTGCCTAGCTGCCATCAGCGAGCTCGCATTGGCTGCTCGAGCGCCAGATAAGAAATATCACCATTGTGTGCTATTAGGCCATTCATTTGGCGGGTTGGTGCTGGGGAATACCATTTCTCATTCCATTCTCGATGCCGGCAGCAACGGTGTACGCAATTCCAGTCCATGGGACATGGCGGTGGCGTTTAATTCAGCAGATAGTTCCATTGGCTCCCGGCAATTGATGGCGGAACTCAATTACCTGTATAAATACGATGAAAAACGGCATGCGTATGTTGCTCGAACGTCTCTGGAAAGCGGTGTGGTCATAGAGGAAAACCGTCCATTTTTGGTCATCCTGCAATCAGAGAACGATCAGGCGACGGGCCAATTCTTTCCCATTGGGACGGGAGTGTACAACACCATCAATCTTCGCTACCATTGGGATAAGGTATCGGTGCCCGGTAGGCACGGAAGCAAAGTATCTGAACAGGAGTTCTACACTCGGACACCGGGCAACAACCCGTATCTAGTCAATTATCACGTCGTACATCTTGGGGAAACCACCGCGCCATCCGATCTAAGAGCGCAGGAGAACAGAGCGTTCGAAGCCAATATCAGGCAAAACGTGCGCGACCAGATCTTTTATACCAGTGAACGTAACGATGGCCACGAAAACCGTTTCTGCCGCAATGGCAGCTATAATCCCGATGAGGTCAGACCATCTACCGGAAAAGAAGTTTGGCGGCGATGGCAATTCGTTTATTCGGGTAATGCCCGGGTACCATGCTGGATTGTTAGGGTGCCAAAGGATATTATTTGGGGTCACGGCGGACTGTGGAGCGACAACTCCGTCGCCATGTTGGGCGCTCTTTTCCGGATGCATTTCCCGCTGGAAGGCGGACGCATTGCGCTTCCTCCTCAGCGCCCTAGCGTTCCAACGACCCCGGACCTGCAACAGTTAAACCAAGATTAGCTGCGATGACCGACGCCGCCATCGTCGGACCAAAGACGCCCCACGATCGTCCAGAGGACGATTAATCGTACGAACTCGGGAACCAACACGAGGCGACATTCAATAACTCCTTCGCGACTATCTCGATGCCCGAGTATATCGGAGCAGGGTCCGAGCCTTTCCCATAGCACAATAAGCGAGCGACCGTTTTGTACCCTGACCGCATCCGCGCGGTAGGAATTCCCACTTACCGGAATCTTCTCAATGCCTAACTCACGACTCTTCGGATTCGTCATTAAGGAGCTAAAGGAAGTCCTGGCTCCGACACTCTTCTTCGCGATCGGATTCAACATCATTGTCCTGACCACCCAGCTCCTTCTCGCTGATTACCTGGTTAGTTTCGCGAAATTCATGGTCGCAACCGTGGCTGCTCTGGTCGTCGGCAAGTCAGTACTGATTGCCAATGCATTACCAATTTTGCGCCGTTTCGACACCGCCCCACTAATCCGGCCGATCTTGTTCAAGACCATCGTCTACTGGGCGGTCGTCTTCATGGTTCGATTCCTGGAAAAGCTCGCTGAATACTGCTTCAGCGGCGGAACGCTCGGCGGAATCTCCGAATACCTGGCTACTCATTTTTCCTGGCACCGGTTTTTCGCTGTTCAGATCTGGATCTTCGTTTTGTTTCTGATTTACACCTCGGCTGCAGAGCTGAATGCGCTCTTTGGCGATGGCGAGCTTCTTAAAATTCTCTTCACCAGGCGCTCATCGGAACTGAAGCTAACGCGCCGGCAACGGATTCGAGCACTGGTGAAGCTGAGCCGGCTGACTGAGGCGCACACGCTCGACGAGTTGGCAGACCGAAATACGGCAGCGCACGCGACATTGATCAGCATACTCGGTGGACTGGCCATGCGGAAGACACCAGCTAAGCACTGCTGACCGCATGATCGGTAGCGATCTATCCTTTAAATCGATCCCTTCGATACCGCGAACGTCGGACGGAATGACTAACGATCGTCCGTAATTGAGGAACGAACCGGCGCTTCTGGGTTTAGTGTTTGCTAACACCAGCAGGCTGCTCAACCAGAGGCCCTGCGGGCTCACCTTTTCCCTTTCGCTGAGTAATCCTCTCAACCAAATAGAACAATACCGGGATAAGAAATATTGCGACGAATGTCGCTGACAACATCCCACCAATTACTGTTGTCCCAAGGATCTGCCTCGAGGCAGCGCCGGATCCGGACGCCAACCACAAGGGTACACACCCGAGGATAAACGCAAACGCGGTCATCAGGATTGGACGAAGCCGCAAACGGGCGCCAGCCAAGGCCGCATCTGCGATTGGTTGCCCTTTTTCGTATTCGGCCTTAGCAAATTCGACGATCAAGATTGCGTTTTTTGCTGCCAGCCCAATGAGCATGACCAAACCGATCTGAGCAAAGACATCGTTTTCGAAAATGATCGAGCTCTGACCATAGACGTCGTTTTTGAAAAGTCTGCCGACAAGGGCCACAAATGCTCCGAGCACAGCTATCGGCGTGCAGAGGAGAACGCTGAACGGCAGCGACCAACTTTCGTATTGGGCAGCAAGTATCAGGAAGACGAACAGAAGCGATAGCCCGAAGATTACGGTGGGCGGCACTCCTTTCTGGGCTTGTTGCTCCTGGAATGACATATCCTTATAGTCAAATCCCATCTCCGCCGGCATCGTTTTCGCAAAAACATCTTCCAGCGCTGCCATAACTTGGTATGAGCTAACACCCAATTTCCCATTCACATTTATCTGCGAGCATCGCCGAAGATTGTAACGCATCGTAAACTCGGGCCCAAAACGCCGCTCGATGCGTGTCACCGAAGAAAGTGGAACCGGATTTCCCTCATCATTACGCACATAGAACCGGCCGACATCCTCCGGTTGGGTTCGAAATGGTCCATCCGCTTGGACGTACACCTGCCATGACCGCCCAAACCGATTGAAGTAATTGACAAACGAGCCACCCATAAAGACCTGCACGGCCTTATAAACATCGGACAAATTGACTCCTTGCTTCAGGACCTTGTCTTGATCGACGTCGAGATAAAACTGCGGAACGCTTCCCAATAAAGTGGTTGTGATCCTGGCAATTTCCGGGCGCTTTCGGGCAGCATCCATGAATTTCTGGGTCTGCTGATTGAGGAAATTCACGTCCATTCCGGCACGATCTTCCAAGAGGAAAGTTACACCCCCGGATGTTCCAATACCTGGGATTGACGGGGGCGGGAAAACAAACACAATTCCCTCCGGGATCTTGGTGAGCGATTGATTCGCATTCTCCAGGATCGCTCTGAGATGCTCTTCCGTAGAAGTTCGCTTTTTCCACGGCTTCAAGGTCACAAAGAAAAAGCCGTTATAGGTGGTGCTGACGCCGCTCAAAAGGCTGAATCCGGCGATGGTCGTGACTCCTTCCACTCCTGGGGTCTTTCGGAGGATATCCTCGACCTGTTTACAAGCCGCGTCGGTCCTTTGCAATGATGCCGTTTCCGGCAACGACAGATTCGCATACAGATAACCCTGGTCCTCAGTTGGAACGAATCCTTGCGGGATTTTTCCACCCAACCAACCCGTCGCCAGCAAGACCAGAATCAGGAACAAAATGCAAAGAAAGCCGCGTCGCATCAAAAGGTGACAGACGCGTATGTAGCCGTTCGTCGCGGATCCAAAGATTTTGTTAAATCCGTTAAAGAAAAACGCCAATGGTCCTCGGCCAGGTCCTTTTTTGGGCCGCAAGAGAAGCGCCGAAAGCGCGGGACTCAATGTCAACGCGTTGAACGCTGAGAAGATCACTGAAACCGCGATGGTAACTGCAAACTGCTGGTAAAGCCGCCCGGTGATTCCCGGAATAAATGCGGTTGGGATAAAAACCGCCGCCAGAATCAGTGCAATGGCGATAACGGGTCCGGAGACCTCTTCCATGGCCTTAAGCGCAGCGTCTTTCGGCGACAAGCCTTTTTCAATATGGTGTTCGACTGCTTCGACTACCACGATCGCGTCATCGACTACCAGGCCGATGGCCAGAACGAGTCCAAGGAGTGACAGCGTGTTGACTGAGAATCCAAGCAATGGAAACACTGCGAATGTACCAATCAGGGATACGGGTACGGCACAAAGTGGGATCAAAGTGGCTCGCCAGCCTTGGAGGAAAACGAAAACAACCAGGATGACCAGCAGCATCGCCTCTGCCAGCGTCTTATAGATTTCCTCCATCCCTGCGGTCACCGCCAGAGTGGTGTCGAGAGAGATGGAATAATCGAGTCCCGAAGGAAATCGCTGTTTGAGCTGGCCCATCAGCTCCCTTACACCTTTTGCCGCGTTGACTGCATTGGAACCGGGCAGTTGGTAAATGGCAAGAACCGCCGCAGGTTTGCCGTTGAAACTACTAATCTGTGAGTAGGTCTGAGCACCTAATTCGACACGTCCAACATCTTTGATCCGCACGAAGGAACCATTTGAACTCGCCCGTATGACAATGTTACCGAACTGCTCCTCTGTTTCTAAGCGTCCTTGCGCCAAAACAGTATTGGTAAAAGCCTGTCCGGCTGGTATCGGCTCGCCTCCGACCTGCCCCGCCGGATTCACCGTATTCTGGGCGCTAACTGCTCGCTCGATTTCCGGAGTTGTAATGTTCAGTGCGGCCAGCTTATTCGGATCAACCCAGATCCGAAGCGCATATTGACCCGCTCCGAAGACAGACACGCTTCCGATGCCGGGCACCCGAAGAATCGCGTCATTCAAATTGATGTAAGAGTAGTTGGCCAGAAACTTGGAATCGAACTGGCCCGTCGGCGAGTATAAGGAAATGACCATGAGCGGCGCCGAAGTCGATTTTGCCACCGTCACACCGTAATTCTGGACGCTGGAAGGCAGCTGTGACTGCGCCTGCAAGACGCGCATTTGAGTGAGTACCTGATCGGTATTCGGATCGGTGGTCACATCGAAGTTAACAGTCTCCTTCATCGAACCGTTGCTCGCGTTGAGCGAATACATGTAGTTCATGTGATCCACGCCGCTAAGCTGCTGTTCGATCGGCGTCGCAACCGATTGCTCTACGGTTACCGCGTCCCCGCCAACAAAGGTCGTGTTGACCGCGATTTCCGGCGGAACAATATTGGGATACTGTGCAACCGGCAGACTGAGGAACGAGACGACGCCAACGATCACCATGATGATAGCGATCACCATGGAAACGATCGGACGATTGATAAAGAATTTCGACATTGAGATCCCCCCGAAGCTAGGATTGGCCAGCAGACGAACTCTTCTTTGATGCGTCTTGTATTTCCTGGGCCTTCCTTGAATCCGTATAAGGCTTGGCCAAAACCTGTATGCCTTGCCGGACTTTTTGAAACCCTTCCACAATCACCTTTTCGCCCACCTTCAAACCGTCGGTAACGACAATCATCTGACCAAAAGTCGGTCCGACTTTTATGGCACGGATTTCTGCCTTTCCATCCGGACTCACCACCCCTACCTGGTTGCCGCCTTGCAGTTGCGACACAGACTGTTGTGGAATCAACAGCGCGTTGGGGATCGACCCGATCTCGGCACGCGCCGTCGCGTATTGTCCGGGTCGCAACGTGAGCTCGGGATTCGCGAAGCTGACCGCTATTTGAATAGTTCCAGTCTTTGGATCGACTTGCCGATCCACGAAAGCGAACTTTCCCTTATGGGAGTAAGCGCTGCCGTTAGGCAGGATGAGCTCTACTCTTTCTCCACGTTCGGCTTCCGGCACCGCCATCGCCTTCTTCAAAAGGTCGGCAAACTCCCAATAGGTTTGTTCGCTAATCGGGAAGTAACACCGGATCGGATCGATCTCGGATACCGTGGTCAAAACCGTATTGGACCCGGTTCCAACCAAGTCGCCAATCTGCGCCTGCGCCTGACCGGCTATGCCGTCCAACGGCGAAACCACCTTGGTGTAATCAAGGTTCAGTTGCGCTGATTCAACTGCTGCCTGGGCCGCTGCTACGGCCGCTACTTTGGTCTGGTAATCCTGTGTTTTGTTCGTGTACTCCTGCTCAGAGATAACTTTGCCCTGGAACAACTCCTTTGCCCTTTTCGCGTCCAGCTCGACGCCAAGTAAAGTTGCTTGGGCCTCCTGCAGCTGGCTCTTCGCTTGATCTAACGCCGCGATGAAAGGTCTGGGATCGATCTCGAACAACAAATCGCCCTGCTTTACATAGCCGCCTTCCTGGTAGGCGCGCTTCTGCAAATATCCGGTCGTTCTGGCCTTGACATCTGCGTTCTCGGATCCATTCAGCGTGCCAACCCACTGACGGATCATCGGTACTTCCTTCTGGATGACCTCGGTGACCAAAACCTCGGGAGGACCGGAAGAAACCGTCGACGCGGGTTTCTGGCATGAAGTGAAAGCTATGACGACGGGCAATGCCGCCCAATAAACAGCCTCTCTCATAAGTTCTTGCCTGTATCTGACAACAGAACCTCTATCCAAGCGTGTGATCCAAGCTCAGTCCTATTTTTGACTGTCGGAACGGGAACCGCGTTCTCTTCCCAAGCGCTGGCTCTATGTCACTACGATTATATCAATCAGCGACTACCAGGTATATAGGACCTTAGTCCAATGAATTGGCTGATTGGACTAAGGTCCAATGGCGGATGCATCAATCTCTGCTATAGTTATAGCTCTCCGCTTAAGCGGAGGTTGCCGGGTGGAGAACCGGCGCAGTGCCGCCATTCTGTGGCGAGCAGGGATTCCCGGCCGACCTAAACGAAATAAGAAGGATACCGGAATGCCCATCCTGCTTAACCGAATCCAACTGCTCGCCTTCATCCCTGTGTTCTGCGTTGCGTGGCTCAACGCCGCGGCCGGCAGGCCGATCGAAGCTCGCGCTACCGAGAGCCAAATTCCCGGCGAAGCCGCGGCGCGATATCGGAACCGAACCCCGTGGGAACGGCACAGCGGCCTGATAGTCGCGACGGCTGCGGTCGTTGGCTTGCAGTCAGCGCTTATTTTGGGGCTGGTTGTTCAGAGGTCGAGAAGGAAGCGGGCGGAGCGATCGTTGCGCGACAGCGAGGAGCGCATGAGCCTCGCGGCGGAAGCCGCCAAACTAAGCATGTGGGTTTGGGATGTGGCGAAAGATGAGGTTTGGATGACGGACAAGGGACGCGCCCTGTTTGGCTTCGCACCAGACACTCGCCTGGATCACGCGGCGCTGATTGCGCGGGTGCATCCCGAAGACCGTCCGGCTCGAAATTCGGCGATTAGGCGCGCGATCGAGGCCCAGGGTGAATATGCCATGGAGTATCGCATACTGCTGCCAGATGGGACACTACGCTGGATCGGCGCGCGGGGCCACTGCATGAACATCGGAGAGGCCAAAGGCACCCGGCTCCTTGGCGTCTCGATGGATGTGACCGCACAAAAGCAAGCGCAAGACGCGCTGCGGGAAAGCGAGGCTCTTTTTCGCAGCTTGGCCGACGCAGCGCCTGTGATGATCTGGATGGCGGGCACGGACAAGCTGTGCACGTTTTTCAACAAAGGTTGGCTCGACTTTACCGGCCGTCCGCTGGAGAAGGAGCTTGGCAATGGATGGGCAGAGAACGTTCACCGCGAAGACCTCGACCGCTGTTTTGAAGTCTATGTTAAGTCCTTTGACGCACGGCAACTGTTCACGATGGAATATCGCTTGCGGCGAAGCGACGGTGAATATCGTTGGGTTCTGGATAGCGGAACGCCGCGCTTTGCCACCGATGGCACGTTTCTCGGCTACATCGGTTCTTGCATTGACATCACCGAGCGCAAGCAGGCGCAGGAACGGTTCCGGCTCGTCGTCGAAGCTTCGCCCAACGGCATCGTCCTGGTTAATGCGCAGGGTCACATAATGCTGGTGAACGCGTGCGTCGAAAAACTGTTTGGTTATGGACCCGAGGAGCTCATCGGGCAAGACGTTGAACTCCTCGTGCCGGAGCGGTTCCGCGGCGCACACCCGGCTTATCGGGCAGGTTTTCATGCCACGTTTGCGGCGCGGGCCATGGGTGTTGGCAGGGAGTTGTTCGCCCGACGAAAAGACGGGACCGAATTTCCCGTCGAGATCGGGATCAGCCCGATTCAAAGCCTCGAAGGCACGCTGGTTTTGAGCGTCATCGTAGACATCTCCGCCCGCAAGCAAGCCGAAGCGGAAGCACTGCAGCACCGCGCAGAACTCGCGCACCTCAGCCGCGTCACGATTATGGGAGAAATGGCCGGGTCGCTTGCGCACGAGTTGAATCAACCGCTCGGCGCAATTGTGACCAACGCTGGCGCTGCCCTGCGTTTCCTGGAACGCGAACGCCTCAGTGACGAGAAATTGCGCGAACTTTTTCGGGATATCGCCGCGGATGGCAGGCGGGCCAGTGAGGTAATCCGCACTATTAAGGGGATGGTGCGCAAGCAAGAGGGTGTCCGGCAGCTCCTGCACCTTAACGACGTGATTGCTGAGGTGCTCAGACTGACGCGCTCCGACGCGCTCGCACACGATTGCTCAGTATTGACCGAGCTTTATCCGGCACTGCCAAAGGTCGAAGCTAATTTGGTGCAACTTCAGGAGGTGTTTCTCAACCTGATCCAGAACGCCTTTGAAGCCTCAAAAGAGGTGCCGAGAGTCCGACGCCGCGTCATCATCCGCACGGAGCCCGACGGCGACGGCGCGGTCCGAGCATGCGTGCGCGACTTTGGCACCGGGTTGCCGGTTGACGTACCGGAGCGGGTCTTCGACCGATCCTTTTCGACTAAGCGGGAGGGCATGGGTATCGGGTTGTTCATTGCGCGGTCAATCGTTGTCGCGCACAATGGCGCGCTCCGCGCGGAGAATGCGGAGGGCGGCGGCGCCCAGTTCTGGATGCGACTCCCGATTTCACAGGAGCTCGGCGTATGACGCATGCTGACACGCTTGTTTACGTCATTGACGACGACAGGTCGATGCTGAAGGCAGTCGGAAGACTCTTAGAATCGGAGGATTACTCGGTAGAGATGTTTACGGGGGCTCGAAAGTTTCTTGCTCGGGCTCCCCGTACCGGTCCCTCATGCGTCATTCTGGATTTAAACCTGCCCGTAGTAAATGGTCTCGAACTTCAGGACGCGCTGGCGGGAAGGGGGCGCGCGGAGCAGGTCATTTTCATTACGGGTGGTGCCAGCGTGCCGACTTGTGTGCAGGCGATGAAAGCCGGCGCAGTCGATTATCTGCCGAAACCCTTTCGAGACGAAGATCTCCTGTGCGCCGTCGAGCGGGCGCTCGAACGTTCGTCCGAGCAGTGGATCCAGCGTTCGCAGCGCAAGGAAGTGCGTGATCGACTTGCGACGCTCACACCGCGCGAGTTTGACGTGCTCAAATGCGTAATTGCCGGCATGCTCAACAAACAAATAGCTTCGCAATTCGGCACAACCGAGGGGACGATCAAGGTCCATCGCGGGCGCGTTATGGAGAAGATGGGGGCGCCGTCCGTGGCGGGGCTCGTGATCCTCGCGCAAAGGGCAGGGATCGCACCGGCGTCGCCGGATGCTACTAAGGTCTAATATCCACGCGCGATCTGAGCGAGTAGCGTTATGACGCAATGCGTGAACGCAGCAAGAAAAGTAACCCGATTGTACGCCTAATCGAAGCCATCCTCGATCTCGCGTTGATCACCGGCCTGCTGGCCGCGGTAAGGTTCCTCATTTCAATCACCGCTCGCTTTGTCTTGTGACCCGGAGAAAACAAAATTGGACGTTAACTCATCTGCTGTCTTGCCTCCCGCCGCCGGGAGAATCTGCCTCGTCGACGACGACCTCTCGATGCTCAGAGCGCTCGATCGCTTGCTCTCGTCAGCTGGCTTGCAGGCACAGTTGTTTAGTGAGCCGCTCGCTTTTCTCTCGTACGTTACGTGCAATTCTGTGGCTCTGGCGATCCTTGATATCTGGATGTCAGGTATGAGCGGCCTCCAGGTCCAGAAAGAGCTCCAAGCCGTTTGGCCCAAGGCGCGCGTCATTATAATTACGGCAACCGACGAGGACTCGGTCCGAAACACGGCAATAGAGGGCGGCGCTATCGCCTATTTCGTGAAACCTTTTGACGACGACGCTTTTCTCGCCGCCGTCAATCAAGCCATGGCCTCGGAGAGCTGAACGCGCTGGAAGCGATCTTGGCGGGTTCGGGAATGAGATCTGACATCGCCGTGCAGGCATACATCGCGACACGCTGCCAAAATTACCGGCAACATCCATTCCGAGGTTGGTTACCGATTTTTTAATACTGCTACAGTTGAAAATGTTGTTTCTTGCGAGGATTCTCGTCCTCGTCGTCGAATGGCGATGACCGCCCATGCCTGGGGGCGCACGTCCGCGCGCCGCGGATCGCGAGGACGCGATCCCTCCCCAACCACCCGCACGAGCACGAGGACGATTTCGGCTTTGCTGTGTATTCACCGGACCGATTGGCGTCCGCTATTGCACCTTAGTCCAATAGCAAACGTTAGTTTCTTCGATTAGTTAAGAAAAAGAACTGCGTTGGGGGCTCAGATCTCACAATTCAACGCGAACCATCCGGAGTCACAATGAAAACATGTTTTAATTGCGTAATCGCACTATTAGCGCTCCTGTTGGGGAACGCGGGGCTGGCTTCGGAGACCAGGGTGATCATCAATTTGTCTGATCAGAGAGCCTCTCTGGTAGAGCAAGGTAGGATTACACTGGTCTCTCCCATTGCTTCAAGGTAAACTTGGTTGGTCAACGCCGCGCCGAGGGGTAACTTCAGCATTTTCAACAAGGATATCGACCATCGGTCTCAGAGCTTCGGGTCGGTCGTCGATGCGTGCGGATGCCTCGAGATCTCGCTGTCCTGTTTTTCGAGCGGGTGCAAATTGGAACGCCAGTCACGGTCATCGGCAGCACGCACAACCTGCTTCGCGTCCGAAAGGCCCTTCCGATATTGCCCATAGGTTCATATGAGTTGCACCAGCGTTGATGGAAGTGGCGGACTAAGGAGGAGTGCACCGCCGCTATTAGACTAAGGTGCAATAGCGCTTTCGATTCAGGCGGATAGATTTTGTTTTGTAAGCAGCTAGTACGGCGCCCGCCTCAGTGACTGCGGGACCTGACAGCTGTCGGCTCTGTGCACCCGTTGTAAATCAGAAAGGGCCAAATTATGCTTTCAAGAACTCATGCCGCGCGCGGTAATGAAACCTATCGCGTTTCGACCACCTACACATTAAGTGACTTTCCACTCCTGATCGGCGAGATCCTGCGTCGGAGTGAACGCCGCTCTGAGTTGCGAGCTAGGCGCAGATTGGTTTTTGAGAAGATCAAAGGGATTTTTGTAGTTCGCTGACATTTTCTAAATCGACAGTTTCTCGACCTCATTGGACTAGCTTGCTTACGAGGCTGCTTCCATGCTCTTATGCAGAATCCCCAGGAACAGTTGCGACGTCTGGACTTTCGGTGCGCCCTTGTCATCGAAGAAGTAGACGCTCTTCGCATTTCCGTAGCGCAATTTCTTAGGAAGCAAGGCTGGTTGGTGCACCCGATCAAGCGGGCCGAACAGGCGTTCAAAATCTTGGCCTATATACCATATACACTTATTGTTCTCGACTCTGAACTGCCCGGAATTTGTGGCATGGATTTCATTCGCATCCTAAACGATTCGAGAGAATGGCGAGCGATTCAGCTAGTCGTCATCACGAGGACGCAGAGTGCAGATTTTGCGACCCAAGTCGCAGATTGCGGCGCATTTCTGGCCTTCGCATCAAGGTGGGAAGACGATCTTTCTAAACTCCTATCAGCTTATAATGAGAATCTGACGAGAGAGGAATGCTTACAGTTAGCGAGGCTCTGACTTCCGTGATCTCTTCTCGTAATCTCGTTGTTTCCGGTTAGCAGTCGTTCCAATGCGTCTCGAAGAGTGAGCGCTCGGCGTGGAAATACGGGTTCGTGCCCGCCGTAGCCGTGTTGACTTAACGCTTAGCAAAATTCGCAGGGCGCTGCCGGTAGCTATTGCACCAAAGTGCAATATACAATTCAAAGCTGTCCACTGTTCATTACGCCTGCTGGGGATCGCCTATGCATTTCTCGCGAATGAAAAGACGGAGCTTTGTTCGTGGCGCAACAGCCACGATTGCGAAACGTGCTCAATTGGCTCTGTTGCTTTGCGGAATTCTTGGGATCGCCTGGAAACTACTGGTTTCAAGTGTAACGATGGCGAGTCCCAATGCCATCGGCTCCAATCCGGATGAGCCGTCCAGGGGTCAAACTCTAAGGAAGGTACCGCTCGGGATGGTCTGGATCCCCGAAGGCACGTTTCTAATGGGAACCAATGACGAGGAGAGCGTTCCCAACGAGCGGCCTGCTCACTTCGTTCAGGTCCAGGGTTTTTGGATGGATGAGCACGATGTAACTAACGCGGAGTTCTCCAAGTTTGTTGAAGCGACCAGGTATATAACCACGGCGGAACATAAGATTGTTTGGGAGGACCTAAAGAAGGAGCTTCCGCCGGGCACGTCGAAGCCGGACGACAGCGCTCTAGATCCTGGAGCGTTGGTCTTTACTCCCACTTCTAGACCAGTCCCGCTCAACGATCTTTCGGTTTGGTGGCGTTGGGTGCACGGAGCGAACTGGCGGCACCCTGAAGGCCCGGCAAGTTCTATAGAGGGAAGAGAAAATCATCCAGTCGTTCAGGTCTCTTGGTTCGACGCGGTAGCCTACGCTCAATGGGCAGGTAAACGGCTACCCACGGAGGCTGAGTGGGAATTCGCTGCACGCGGCGGGCTGGAATCAAAGCGATACGTCTGGGGTGACGACTTCCAACCGGGTGGCAAACACATGGCGAACACCTGGCAAGGATTATTCCCGGTTCGAGACACTGGCGAAGACGGATTTGTTGGTACTTCGCCGGTGGGCTCCTTCCCGGCGAATGGGTACGGCTTGTACGACATGGCTGGAAACGTGTGGCAATGGTGCAGTGACTGGTATCGTGTCGATAGCCATATCGAAGCCGCTAGCAAAAATGTCTGTCGCGACCCCCGTGGACCGGCGGAGAGTTATGATCCAGGCCATCCTTACTCTCCCAAGCGCGTCGTCAAAGGAGGTTCATTCCTTTGCAACCCCTCCTACTGCGAGAGTTATCGCCCCAGTGCGCGTCGAGGAACCCCACCCGACACCGGTTCGTCCCATACAGGCTTCCGCTGTGTGATCCCTGGTGACAACGCAATCCCTGGCGAGAACGCGCAAGTTAGCCGCTCGGTTGGAAGCAAACCTTCTCTCGCAAAATAAGCGGCTTCTTGCGCAAAGAATTCCGAAGAACTAACACCCCAAAAAACTAATGAAATATAAACCAAAAGTAGTCAGTTACGGTCTGTCCGTTCTGACCTCTTCGGCTGCCATTATCTCGGCGGCCACGATTGCGCTCATCGGCGCAGCCGGACCACTGCAAGCGCAGGAAAAAAAGCCCAATATCGTCGTCATCATGGGTGACGACATCGGCATGTGGAACATCGGTGCCTATCACCGGGGCTTGATGGCCGGGAAGACGCCGAATCTCGACAAGCTCGCCAAAGAAGGCATGTTGTTCACCGACTACTACGCCGAGGCAAGCTGCACGGCGGGTCGCGCGAACTTCATCACCGGAGAGCTGCCGATCCGCACCGGCATGACCACGGTCGGCCAAGCCGGTGCGTCGGTAGGGTTGCCGGCCGAGGCTTGCACAATTGCCACCGCGCTTAAAGCGCAGGGCTACGCCACCGGCCAGTTCGGCAAGAATCACCTTGGCGATAAGAATGAGTTCCTGCCTACCGTCCACGGGTTCGATGAATTCTTCGGCTACCTCTATCACTTGGACGCGATGGAAGACCCGGCGCATCCCAACTACCCGCAAAATCTGTTGAACGTCGTCGGCCCGCGCAACATGGTCCATAGCTGGGCCACCGATACGGACGACGCCACCGAGATGCCGCGCTGGGGCAAGATCGGCAAACAGAAGATCGAGGACGCCGGCACGCTTTATCCCGAACGGATGAAAACCGTGGATAATGAGATTCGCGACCTCGCGTTGAATTTCATGGAAAAGGCCCAAAAGGACGGCAAGCCCTTCTTCTGCTGGCTCAATCCGACGCGCATGCACATTGTCACGCACCTCTCGGACAAGTATGAGAAAATGCGCAACTCAGAGAATGGCTGGTCGGAAGAAGAAGCCGGCATGGCCCAACTCGATGACGACGTCGGTTTGGTGATGCAGAAGCTCAAGGACATGGGCGTGGATGACAACACGATCGTCGTTTTCACCACAGACAACGGCACCGAAGTCTTCACCTGGCCCGATGGCGGACAGACACCGTTCGCGCAGGCCAAAGGGACGGTCATGGAGGGCGGCTTCCGCGTGCCGTGCATCCTGCGCTGGCCCGGCCATGTGCCGGCGGACTCCGTTCAGAACGGCATCTTCTCTGGCATGGACTGGTTCCCCACCTTCCTCGATGCCGCTGGCAACCCGAATATCACCGACCAGTTGCTCAAGGGTGTGAAACTCGGCGACCGGACTTATAAGAACCACCTCGACGGCTACGACCAGATGGCCGCCATCACCGGCAAAGGCCCGTCCACACGTCATGAAATTTTCTACCTCGGCGAAAGCACCGTCGGCGCGGTGCGCATTGACGATTACAAGTTCCGCTTCATAGACCAACCCCAAGGCTGGCTTGGTGAGAAGACCAAACCTGACGTGCCTTACATCACCAACCTTCGCCTCGATCCGTTCGAGCGCACGGGCTGGCCAAACGAGGGGACGAAAGAAGGGGGGCAGCAATACTTCGATTGGTTCAAGTATCAATTCTGGCGCTTTGTGTTCGTCCAGCAGGTGATGGGCAAGGAACTCCAGACCTTCCTGGATTACCCGCCGATGCAAAGGGGCGCGAGCTTCAACCTCGATGCAGTGAAAGCGGAGATGGCGAAAAAGATGGAACAGGCGGAGGCGGCGAGCAAAGGCCCCAGCCAGTAACAGAAATGACCTTCACGGCGGGCGGGCTCGCCAGGGCCGCCCGCCGAACTGGAAAGGGAAAGCACAGGGCGGGGGCGGGCTACACCTTGGAAATTCGACTTCGCTGCGGCGGGAAAAACCAGTCGAACCATTAATACCTAACTAGTGTGAATCAAACCCAGACCAGACACCTAACCACAAAAATGGGAAAGCCATGAAACACATATTCACCGGATTCAATCTTATCGGCGCCTTCACGCTTCTGGTGTTGGCACTGGGCTGCACCAGCATGCAGACGCAGAATAAAGAGAACCTTCTGATCGCGGCAGGCTTCAAAGTCATCGTCCCCAGTACCGCCGCGCAGCAACAAAAACTCGGAGCACTTCCGGCTGGCAAAGTGACCTTGGTCCAGAAAGACGGGAAGACCTACTACGTTTTCCCGGACGCAGCTAACAACCAGGCTTACGTGGGTAGCCCAGAACAATATCAAGCTTACAAGCAGCTTCGTTTGGCGAATAAATTGGCTAACGAAAACCTTGAAGCCGCGGAGATGAACCAGGATGCATCGATGAATTGGGACACGTGGCGCGGATGGGGTGGACCGGGATGGGTAGGAAGGAGATAGGATCGTCTTAAGCTAGAGGACGACAAGGGGGATCGCGACGACCCAACAACCACTATTCCTCTTATGGAGTGGCGATCATGAATTCCATCGCTGTCGGCTTGATCGTGTTCGCTTGCGTTTTTGGCGGTGCGCTGTTTGGGATGTTTCTCAGTGCCCGTCTGCCCGAGCATCATCTGAGTGGCGATTCGAAAGATATTGTGAGATTGGGGATGGGGCTGATCGGGACGATGACTGCCCTGGTTCTTGGTCTACTAGTCGCGTCGGCCAAGAGTTTCTATGACTCCCAGAGTAGCGAACTGACGGAGATGTCCGCCAAGATCGTCCTACTTGACCGGGTCCTGGCCCATTACGGGCCAGAGACGAAGGAAGTCCGTGATCTGTTGCATGGCGCCGTTGCCCGCACGCTCGATCGGCTTTGGCCGCAAGACCGTCGGCAACATCCCCAAGTGGAACCGACGGCAGCCGGGGGCGAAATTATCCTTGATAAAATTCAGGAATTATCGCCGAAGAACGATACTCAACGCTCGCTCCAAGCTCAGGCGTTAAATATGGCGATTGATCTCGGAAAAATGCGTTGACTGATGTTCGAACAGGGAAGCAGCTTCATTTCGATGCCATTGCTGGCGATGCTCGTTTTCTGGCTCGCCATTATTTTCAGCAGCTTCGGCCTCTTTGCTCCTCGCAATGCGACCGTTATGACTACTTTATTCCTGTTCGCGCTATCGGCTGCAGCTGCGATTTTCTTGATCCTGGAGATGTACGCGCCTTTCCAGGGGCTGATTCAGATCTCCAGCGCTCCCCTACGCAACGCCCTTGCGCATCTCGGCCAGTAGCGGGCCGGATGCTGAAGCTCTCTCAAAACATTGGACCGCTTTTATGTTAGTCATTCGCCAAGATTCGAGAGGGAGTTAACTGAGGAAATCGCCAAAGCCCTCCACCCTGCCGCCGGAACTGCGTTCTTCGCAAGTCTTTGCGCCGCTCCTAAAAGTTAATCCCGGCTGTGATCTGCACTCCATGTAATGACATCTTATAGAGGAAATCGCCGGCGCTCTCGTCGCGGAACTCGTCATAGAGATACCGATAACCAACCTCAGAATGGATATTACGAGTAAGTTGGCAGCCTAATGCGCCGTAAACCTGTACAGCGATGTCGGACCCAACGCCAAACCCGCCGACATCGCTTTCAGCAGTGAGATAGAACGCCTTGTTCAGATTAAATCGCCCTCGTAAACCGACCAGCGGGTCAAACCAGTCATCGTAAAAAGAAAAGCTTCGGTTCAATTGGCCCGTTAGACTGTTGGCAACCTGGCTCGCCAGTTGAGCTTTTAGCTGATTAACTCTGGCCTGAGCGCGAGTTCGAATCGCAGCTGTTAGCTCCGGCTGCCGACTTGCGAGCAGCTGTTGGATCAAATTCCGTATCGTATCCCGCTCGCCGCCGGCGACCGGGGCCACTGGCAATGTTGGATTACGCCCAAGGAGCGAGGTTAGCTTATCTACGATGTTTTGTTGGACCAGAGTCCGCAGGTCGGAGCCAGGTGTGGACAGTTGCTGAGCGAATCGGTCCACCAACTGGGTGCTCGCCGCATCGATAGCGAGGTTATTGGCTTGCAAGCCGACCTGCTGGCCGAGATAGGTATATCTAAACCCGGCCAGCAGATCCAGCCAACCACAGGATCCTTCAATGACTCTCCAAGAACCAAAGTATTCGCCGAGGAATTGTTGCAAGCCCAGATCTACCTTTGATACCAGACCTGTTCCGCTAGCACCGGCTTGACCGTTCAAATAGAGAAGGTCACCGAATGCACCAAAACGCCCCCTTCTAACTTCGCCGCTGAACGAAAAAATAGCGTTGATATTTCGGAGAATTTGGTCGACCCGGACGTCGATGTTAGAGTTGATTCCGTGAAATCCGGTGGTGCCGGTGACGTTGGCTAGCCAGCCGGGGGCGCCAACAGTGATTTGCCAAGGTTCAGTCGTCTTCGCCGACGGTTGTTCCACTACCTTAGCCTCTGCTTGCTTACCAGCGGATTGTTTCGCCGATGGCTGTTCTACCACCTCTGCCTCTTTAGGTGCACCACCCCATTGCCACCGGACTCCGGCATTGACGGCCCACGGTTGTCGAATCTTGTCGCCGTTGGCGTAGTCGTACTCGCCGTAAAGGTAGACAGACTGATTTAATCTGGCTGCTAGTCCGGCTCCGGCCTCCACCCGAGTCCCGCTAACTGTTGGCTGAAAGGGGGTCTCATCTAGTGTGATACCGTCTCCAGTGAGGAACTCATGGACGGCCGAAACTTTCAAATACGGCTCGAACGTTATCCCGTTGCTGAGCGAAAAATGCATCCCTGCTCTCAAACCCAATCGCCCTCGCAGCGAAAACTGATCAGATCCGCCCACCATCAAGCCGTTCGATGTGGTGTAATTGTTTCCAGCCAACCAAACTCCAGCCAGTTGCGCCTGCGGCTCTATAAAAAGTTTTCCGACATCAAAGCGTTTACCCACTTCCAAGGAACCGCCTAGGGACGGAATGCTGTAATATACTGTGGAGAGGCTTCCATCAGATAAAGGCGTGTGAAAATAGTTCCAGAGCTGGGTGTATTTGAGAACGAGATCGGCGTACCAGCCTTTAGGATCAATCCAAGTCGCATACGTCCCCACGCTGATAGCGTTAGTCGAACCCTCGCCCCCATCCAGAAAATCGCGTGACGCATTGAAGTAGCTCAGAAAGCCGCCTAGATAGAGATCGCCTTGGAGCGCAGCAAATCGCTTGTCGGCACCCAGCTGAAAACCTCCCGTATTTTGATCGTAGGGGCGGCTCACCTGGTCATTGATACGCACTCCGTTACCAAATCCACGAACCCATGTCCCAATCGTTGAATAAGTTTCCTCAGGATGCGCTGACAACACGGCTTTGCCGTTGGAGTCAACGGAAGCGCCGCCTCCGGGCAGAAGACGCAACTCACCGAGTCGCTGGATTAGCGTATCCATGTCCGCATAGAACAAAGGGACGCCTGCTGCATAGGTCCCAATCGCGGCGTTGGCTGCGTTCGAAAGAGCGTCAACAGGTGAAAACCCTACCGGCGTGTTAGCAGAGCCTATAGGCAGGTTTGAAGGCCGGATAACTTGATCTCGCACAATCCGGTCTGCACGCACCAGATACCAATCGTCTGGAATCGGTGTAGCGCTGGAACCGTCACCATGGACAACATAGTACTTGAAGACGGCACGATCGATCATTCCTGAAAATCCAGCGACACCGTCGGAGGTCTTCACCACCAGCAACGCTGCGTTCGCTCGAAGATCCGAACCGGCTCCCCGGTCGAAAAAGCTAAGCAGATGCGAACCTGCGCTTGTGCCGGTGATATCGATGAGATCGCCAACCTCACGCTTGAGGTCGATGTTCATGCCGAAGGTACCGCCCGTGCCAGACAATCTTCCGAGAGTCAGCGTCCTGCGAAGATCGATGAACGGTGCGCGGAACAGAATGTCAGCTCCAGGGCTGACGCTCAACGATTTGAGGTTGGAGTTTCCGGTCAAGACCCATTGGCTGCTGCCGTCGATCCTCAGGTCGACGCCCATACCGAGCGGCCGCGGATTCACTTTGCCGGTCAGCACGCTGCTATCAGTAAGATTGAATGCTGTTTTACTCGCCGGGTCAGCGAAGATATCACCGAACAGGCTGGCATGGCTGGCGTTGAAGTTAACTATCGTTGGTGACGTAGGATCAAGAACGCGTAATAGTGCGCTATTACCCGTGACGGTCGCGCCGTTCCTGACAGTGATATTTGCAGCTCCGTTCTGCACCTGAAAGGCGTCACCAAATACCGTGATGAGATTCCCTCCACTGATGACAATTGAATTGGGTGTATTCGCGGTACCGCGCGTAGCTACAATGCCATGGACAAGCGCCGTCAGATTTGATCCGGCGAAAGTGAGGCTCGCACCATTGTCAACGGACGCTCCGCTGCCTTTTGAACTTAGCACGTCGCTGTTGGTAAAGGCTATACTGCTGCCGGCACCGGAGGCAAACGCGCCGTACGCACTTAAGCCGGCCGTTGTAACTGAGCCGCCGTTCAACTGAATCGAGCCACCATTATCGGCTTCCGCACCGGCCGCTCCCAGACCCGATGTTGCAATGGTCAGATTTGTTCCAAATATCTTGCCGTTGGCACCAAACACGTGCAGACCATCCGCGTTAACGCCGCTGGTTCTGACGCTGGAATTCTGCAGATCGATTGTCCCACCCAACGCTGCCGCTCCGTCCGCATTGAATCCGGCCGGCGACAGGAGGCCCGAGGTCGTGATCGTGATTCCGTTGGCCGTTACCGTTCCGCCGGTCAAAGCGAAAATGCCGAAACCGCCGCTTCCTGAAGTCGCAATTGTGGTGTTGGAATTTATCTCCACTAAGCCAGTTCCGCGCGCTTCGACCCCGTGGGAATCAACTCCCTTCATGGAGATGGTTAACGCGCCCTTTGCGCTGACGGTACCGTTGTCAGCGAATAGGCCAAAGCTATTGTTGCCCACGATTTCGATCTTACCGCCGTCGAGGATCACCGAGCCGCCGTCAATGCCGCTCGCAGCCGATATTCCGGTCTGCCCCAGCCCTAATCCTGCTATGCTCAGGTTCTCTGCTGTGATCCGGCTTCCAATGCCCTGCGCCTGTAGCCCGGTTAAACCTCCCGTGGGGAGAATCGCGATCAGATCGTTGACCGATAAGATGGTCCCACCCCGGATGGCGAGCATTACCGGTTGAGCGGTGCTTGTCGAATAAATCTTGCTAATGGAAATTAGGTTCTGACTCGGGCCATCCGCCTGCAGAACGTTGTCCCCTCGAACTGCACCCAGCTCTCCAACCATAAAAAAAATCGCGATCAGAATCAGCGCGGACGATGCGCGGCGGTGCATGCCATGCTTCGTACTATTTTCCATTACCGACTGGCTCCACGCGCTTAACATACGGCGAAGATGCATACTCGGACCTCAAAAGGGGGCAGATCGGGTTGGATACTAAACTTTTCCGACAGGAATTTCTATTGGACCAAAGTCCAATAGCCCAGAGCGCAGACTTAAACGACGACTGAGAACGGAGCTGTGCCTCCTTTAACAGGGCAAACAGCCATTGGGGGCTTTCTCGTCAGTTATTTTCCGAAAAGTTGAGTCCGCTACGCGCCCTCGAATCCGGGAGCTGCAGCACGCACCAAGCTCAATGGCTAACACACGTGCGATAAAACTGGTAGCCATTTTTGCCAACCTGGTTGCCAAGGAAAGCGCTTCTGTTCGCGGCGCTAACTCTGATGGACATCGTCATCTCTAGATCAGGAGCGCTCATAACGGTGGGACGAGAGACGGATTTCTATCTAGTTACAGGCCGAAATCGCGCATCGAAACGCTGAGCCGGACATCTCCGGTATTGTACTTTCCAAACCGCCCGACTAACCAAACCGTGGTGGACAGAGGTAGGCCCCTATTGGACTAAGGTCCAATAGGAAGATCCGTTCCGGTTTGATACAATATTTGCTTCGAGGAGAAAATAAGAAAGCGTATGAAAAGCGTGCTGTTAACAACTGTTTTGGCTTCGCCAGTTGTTCCTTTTCTTTCGTCCATTTTGCTGAGTGGCGCAGTTGTCGCTGCAAACGCTGACCGATTGGCAGCTTCGCTTTCAGATGAGTTTCTTTTCCCGAAATAAAGACTCAGAAACACTACCTGTGAGAATACCCCGGCTCGCATTTCTAATCGGAGTGACTGTTTCTCTGGGAGCGTGTACCCAGGGACAGGTCCCGCCGATCGAGCGGCCAGCGATCTATCACCCCAACCCTGCCATCGTCCGAAAAGTCCAGATCGCTTTGCGGAATCGGCGGTACTACGCTGGCGTTGTCGATGGGTATCTCGGCCAAAATACGGGGATCGCAATACAGATGTTCCAGATCGATCACTCCCAAAGGGTGAAAGCGATTATCGACCGAACGCTTCTGATCTCGCTTGGCATAGCGAGCGATTAGCAATAGGCACGCAAACCTGTCTTGAAAGAATGAGAACCCTCTGAGCCCGGTCACATCTGAAATCTTCGATACAGCATATATCTGTGCGTTGACTATTTAGATTCGAGCCCTTTCCTCATGTCCTGTCTAACCGCTAGGACAGAGGCCGCGAATCTGAGGTGTTAGACTAAAGTCCAATAGACGTCGCGTCGTGTTGAGCACTAGGATCCCAAGCGCGATGGCCGACACTCAATTTCTCAGCGCATGCATATTGTCTGAGCCGTGAGAGTAACCCCGGAGAACTAGCATCGCTGTCGTATGTCCCAGACTAAGATTCTGAAAGCCTCGGAGCCCTCGACGAAGCTGCGAGCCATGGGGGTGGGCCGTTTTTTGGTTCGTCTGCTCGTCTTAAGCGTCCTCACGTGCATAGTGCTGATCGGCGTCGCGTGGGCCTTTGGCGCGGTCTGGTTCGATTTTCCATTCACAGGGTTGCGTCAGCCTCTAGCGGCTGCGTTCGGGGTAAGCGCAATCGCCGCGCTCGTGTTCGTGCGGCCCTACTGGCGAGCGCAGGTTGGCGTAGCCGGCGCAATTGCGCTCGTGGCGGCATGGGAGCTGACGATCGCACCTTCCAATACGCGCGACTGGCAGCCCCAGGTAGCCGAAGCGCCCTACGCCGAAATTAGTGGCGACCGCGTCGTAATCCACAGCTTCCATAACTTCGACTACCTCAGCAAAACCGAGTTCCGCCCGCGATGGGATACCAAGATCGTGCAGCTTTCTAATCTGCGCGCCGTCGATTTTTTCACCAACTTCTGGGGACCAAAACTTATCTGTCACACCTTCCTGAGCTTCGACTTTGGTCCAGACGGCTATGTTTGCATTTCCATCGAAACGCGGATGGCGAAGGGCCAGAATTATTCAGCGCTCGCGGGCTTATACCGGCAGTTCGAGCTCTACTACGTTATCGGCGACGAACGGGATATCGTGCGGGTACGCACTAACTACCGGCTTGAAGATGTCTATCTCTATCGCCTGCTTGCCGCAACCCCGGAAAAGGCCCGAGGCCTTTTTCTGGATTACCTAAAAAGCGCTAACGAGCTCCACGAACAAGCGCAATGGTATAACGAGCTCACCAGCAATTGCACCACGAACATCCGAACCCATATCAAGCACATCGGCTCAGCGCGTCCATGGGACTGGCAGCTTCTTGTGAATGGCACTATCGCCGAACGCGCCTACGAACTGAGGGCGATTGACACGTCGCTGCCCTTTGCCGAACTCAGGCGTCTAAGCTACATCGACGATCGCGCGCGCGCTGCCGATCGCGATCCGGCCTTCTCCAGCCGAATCCGGGAAGGACTCCCAGGGATCCGCGAGGCCTGGATTACCCCGTGGCTCTTCAAGTATTCGCTAGCGCGAAGCCTGCCGACACAAGATTTCTCGGACCACCAATGATCGGCGAAAACACTCCATTTTTAAATGTAATTCGACAATGGTTGCGCTGTTCGATGAGGTTTAGAGGCCTCACGCTATGCTTGCTGATCCTTTTAACCGCTTGTAGCTCCGTGCAAACGGCCCAGCAGTCCTCGACAGTTTCGGACCCCAGCGCGAAACTGGCGACGGTCTACCTCTATCGCCCACATAACTCGTCTGGGGCAGCGGTGGGAGTGGATATCAAAGACAACGGCATAGACATTGGCACGCTGCAGGATGGTACCTACTTCGTTTACCATACAAATCCGGGGCAACACGCCCTCACTGCTACCACGGATACAGCTTCGACTCAGAATTTCGAACTACAGGCCGCTGCGACCTATTATTTGGAGGCAGGCGTTGTTCCCCGCCAACATCTTTTTCAGCCGTCGCTAAGCGTCGTTTTTGATCTGCAAGGCCAGGCGGCGATCCAGAACTTGGAGCGTCTGCGTTATTATGAGTAGCACTGGCTTGGCCGCGAAGGCACGATCAAACGATGGCTGGTTGAACCGTTGCTCCATCGATCGCTGCGCTCAGGTCTCTCCGCAGGCATATTGGACTAAGGTCCAATAGGCATCTCCAATTAAGATGCTCTAAAGTCATCGTAATTTATCCGCATGATTTGGGGCACCACGGGTTCTAAAGAAATCAGTCTATGAACCGAAGAGAAGCAATTATCGCGGGGGTGGTTGGCATTGCCACCGCCCTGCCCACGGTCGTGAATGTGCAGGCCTCCCCGTCCGAAAATCCAGAGGTGGAACCGATTCGCGCTCTGTTAAAGGCGCACGATGAAGCCTTTACCAATCAGGACATCAATGGGGTCTTAGCGTGCTTCACGAAAACAGCCGCAATTATGGGCTCCGGACCCGGAGAAATCTGGTCAGGTCCAGATGAGATCAAAGTAGCCTATGAGCACTTCTTCCAGGGTTTCGACAAGGGACAACAAAAGTTCGAATACCAATTCAGGATTGGGGGGCTGACATCAGAGATGGGCTGGATGATGACTTCCGGAAACGTGACGGGTAAGAAGGACGGAAAAGATTTCGCGTTTCCCGTCAATATTTCTCTGACAGTCGCGAAAGATAGTGGCCATTGGCTGGTCGCTGCTATGCATTTTTCCACCTTGACGGGCGCCTCAGAAGCCAGTGCCAAAGACACACAGTAGTACGGTCGACTTCATACAATGAACAACGAATCACCTATTGATGTTGGCCCGGACGAACAGATGAAGCTGCTGGAGCGGAGGCTGTTTCTTCAGAGCATGGGCAAATGGTCAGGCGCGGCGATCGCAGCAGCGATTTTCGGGAGCGTGTGGTTCGCCGGTCCGCCCGCCTCTCAGGCCGCTGGATGGATTAATCGGCGAGGCGGCGGGGGTTATGGTGGCGGCGGATGGATCAATGGCCGGGGTGGCTGGGGCGGCGGGGGGAGCTGGGTGAACGGTGGCGGAGGCGGCTGGATCAACCGCCGGAATTATGGCGGCGGAGGATCATGGATAAACCGCTGGTAGGCGTTGGTTCTAGCCGCGGTCGCGTGCTGCCGGGACCTCATTGGCCCATTCTTTTCGTACCGTCTGATTTGGTGTCAGGCCAGAGAGGCGACCCATTTGTCGCAATCGTCAAAACTCGAGAAGAACTTAACCGGTGGCTTAGCAATCCGCTCGCCGGCTTACAGTGGCTCGAAGTCCACGGTTTGCTGGGAGATGCCGATGGGTGGTTGCAGGCGGCACAAGGCACATCGAATGTTCCGTTGGATGTCTTTCTCGCCAATCCAGCGTTGCAGTTTTCTGATTTATACCGACTCGTAGACGTTTGTGCGGTGCGTGATGTGCGGGTGAGTATGCCGGCCTCGCCCGGGTTTTTAAGGGCGCTCAAGTTGGCCGTAGCATTGCGGCTGCCGGTGCGCCTTCTTCCGGCACAACCGTCTCCGGATGCGTTTACTGAATTGATGGAGGCTGTGACCTTCTACCTTCGTGATCCCATGGTTGAAACGCCAGTGGAGTTTTTCCACTCGGTGCTGGGTTTCATGTGCGGCGCCGATACCGGTTCGCTCTGGACGATTCTTGAAGAGGACCCGGCGATATTCTTGCATCAAAGTTCTGACGAACGTTTCAAATCATCGGGCGTTGCCGGTTCTCCATCGCCGGAGATCTCACTCCCGACGTTTGTGTCGACCCGCTTCAAAGAGCTCATCGCTCAGAACGCCGAGTGCGCCACCTGCCCTTGGCAGCAGATTTGCCAAGGATATTTCAAGTGGCCGGATCCCGCTTATGATTGCCGAGAGGTCAAACAGTTGTTTTCCATCATTAAAACTGCCGCGGATGAGATGAGGCAAGAACTTGCCTACCGAGATCAGGCCGGCCCATCAGAGCAGCTTGGGGAATTTGGATCCGAGGCGTGCTCGTACAAAATAGGAGCAACTCCTCATGAGCGGACGAGTCTTTAGCGTGATTCTCCTTCCGACATCAGAATGCAATGTCGCCTGCGATTACTGCTTCGAACACAAAGAGCCGCATCGACTTTCGCCAGCGTTGCTGCCGCTGCTAACTCGACGCTTGCTTGATCACCTGCAAAGCGAGGGGATCGCGGAATGTGAGATTTACTGGCAGGGTGGAGAGGCAATGCTCATGGGTCCGGAATGGTTCACGAATGCCGGAGCTCTTATGGACGGAGCTGCGCTCGAGAGGGGTCGGAAGTTCGTTCACTATCTGCAAACCAATCTCATCAGCTACTCGGCCGCCTGGAACAATGTGATCCACCAGATGTTCAAGGGTTCGCTAGGGACCTCGATGGACTACCCCAACGTGCATCGCAAACTATTCAAGGGGGGCCCAGAGGCTTACACCAAACTCTGGACCAAAAGGCTTCACCAGGCGCGAGAGGCAGGGATCAAAATCGGCGTAATCGCGGTGCTTCATCAAGCAAGTCTGGAAGCTGGCGCAGAACGGTTTTACCAGTATTTCACGGAGGACCTCGGACTCGACGATTTCCAGGTCAACACGCCTTTTGCGGGTGGTCCCGCGAAGGACGTCGAGGGCGGCTTTGAGCTCGATTCCGCTGAGCTGGCCCGGTTTCTCGGTGAGCTCTTTGACGTCTGGATCCAGCGCGGCTACGGCTCCGGTGTTTCGCTCGGTCCGTTCGACGCGTTGATTGATCACTTCATCGGTCGACCGGCGCGTTTACCCTGCATCTGGAAAGAGAACTGTTCTAATCAGTTCATTTCGGTAGACGCCAAGGGATCGGTCGCTCAATGCGACTGCTGGGTCACCAGCTATCCGGAATACTTCTTCGGCAATATCTTCCGCGAGCCCGACCTCACGCGGATGCTGAAAACAAGCCGAGCGCGACGAGATTTCGTCGATCGGCCAAAGCATCTGGTTGAGCACGAAGACTGTCTATCTTGTCGTTATCTCTCTATCTGCCACGGTGGCTGCCCAGTAAGAACCTATAGTGCTCGAGGCACAATAATGGCCAAGGATCCCTATTGCGAGGTCTACAAAGTCGTGTTTGCCCGCGCTGAGAAACACGGCCAGGGAATATTGCGACGCCGTGTTGCCGGTGGTGGCCATGGCTCGCCGCTGTCCGGTGCTCGGGAAAGCTTCACCCGACCCAATTAGACTCCATAGGACCGATGACAAAGAGGTCGCTCTGCATCAGGCGCCCGATACGCTGATTAGTTGAGCTAGCCCAAAAATTTATCCACGGTACCGATTTCGCGAGATCTTAGCTCCTGTTTAACCGTTTTTCGGCGCGATCTTTCCTAGGACGGCGTCACGGTACTGGGGCGCGACAGGCAGCTGTAAGGTCGCGGTTATAAGCGGCAGCACTGTAACAGCAAAATCCTTGGCAGGCTGAGCTTGATTCCGGCTCCATTCGAGCGCCGCAGCGTACATGGCCCAGCTCGCCATCGTCGCGACCAATTCGGGAGCGGCGTGCCCATCCCCCTTCGGACACTTCAATGAGGTAAGTAAAATGTCCCGAACCAGCGTCTTAATCTTTGATTCGACCATCGGTTCGAATTGTCGCTGGTGCTTGGGACAGCGCTTCCCAAGCTCTTCGAGATAATCACACAGCGCCAGAATAATGCGGCGAAGGCCCTCTGGCTCCGCGGGAGTCGCGCCTTCCATTCTGGCGTGGAGCATCTGCCGGAAATCGTCCTCTATCAAGTAATCGAGCAACGCGAATTTATCCGGAAAATGGTCATAAAACGTGGCCCGATTGACCGTCGCCTTCTCGGCGATGTCCTGGACGGAGATCGCTTCGAAATCCTTCTTAGCCAGGAGCTCCATGAACGCTTGGAGAAGAAACTGGCGAGTACGTTTAACGCGCGGGTCTAGGTGTTCGGAGCATTGGGACATGTGGTCACCTCTGAAACAATATAGCCGTTGACATCCAAAACGTCTAATGTAGTTTAGACGACAGATGTTGCTTAAACAGCTATTGTTCGATATCTAGTCCGCTGATTCGCTATGAGTGCTGCACTGAAAACTGTACCTAAGACAAAAAATATCCTCCTGTTGGTCTTGCAGGGCCTACTTGCCCTAGCCTTCCTGGCGGCCGGCTTCTCTAAACTGTCCGGCCAACCGATGATGGTCGAAACTTTTGCCAAAGTCGGGTTCGGTCAATGGCTCCGCCATTTCACCGGCAGCGTCGAAATCGTCTCAGCGATTCTCCTGCTTATTCCGGCGGTAGTCCCGATCGGTGCTCTGCTGTTACTAGCCACAATGATCTGTGCTGTCTTAGCGCATCTTTTTGTGATCGGTGGCACGCCTATCCCGCCAATCATCCTTCTCATTCTCTGCAGCATCGTTGCCTGGAGCCGGAAGGATCGGCTCGAACAACTACTCGGACAGACCAAGTAAAAACAACTCACACTATGCCAACATTACTTCATTTAGATGCTAGTCCACGCGGCGAGCGCTCCGTCTCGCGCCAGCTCACCCAAGATTTCACGACCGCCTGGAAAAAGGCGCACCCAGGCGGAGGAATCATTTATCGCGACCTTGGCCACAATCCCGTTCCGTTTGTGAATGAGGCGTGGATCGCGGCTGCCTATACTCCGCCAGATTCGCTCTCGCCGGAACTGCGCTCAGCTCAAGCGATCTCTAACGAATTGATCGCCGAATTAGAGAAAGCTACCGATTATGTCTTCGGAGTGCCCATGTACAACTTTTCGGTGCCGGCCGTGTTCAAGGCTTATATCGATCAGATCGTTCGGGTCGGGCGAACGTTCGCTTACGACGAATCGGGATTTAAAGGGTTGCTGCCCGGCAGGAAAGTCACCGTAATCACGAGCAGCGGCGGTGCGTACCGGAGCGGCTCTCCGTTCGCGCCCTACAATTTTCAAGAGCCCTGGATCCGAGCAATACTAGGATTCATCGGTATCACGGATCTGGACTTCGTCGTAGCGGATGGCCTCAATGAAGTCGACATGGGTAAGCGCGATCGTCAACAATACTTGAATCCGATCCGTGAACAGGTGCAGCAGATAGCGGCCGTAGCCGCTTGATGGGGAAAAAATGGGCGGCGGAAGGATCCGATGCCGCTCGAATCCCCGGCTCAAATAAATTTTCGCCCTACCGGCGCTGGACCTACACCCACGATCGGTAGGGCGAACGCTCTGCGTGAGCCGCTCAGCGGTCCCCGGTTCAAATAAATTTTTGCCCCACCGGCGCTGGACCTACACCCACGATCGGTAGGGCGAACGCTCTGCGTGAGCCGCTCCGCGGTTCCCGGCTCAAATAAATTTTCGCCCTACCAACGCTGGACCTACACCCGCGATCGGTAGGGCGAACGCTCTGCGTGAGCCGGTCCGCGGTCCCCGGTTCAAATAAATTTTCGCGCTAACGGAGACGGTGCGAAGGAGCATCTGTTCGTGGTCGAGAACAGCGTTTTCTCTTCTTTCATATCTTAGGCAAACGAAATACCAACTTAATTGATATTAGACGGTTCCCCAGCATTTCCCACATAATCGGGCCGGTCGTTGCCTTACCGGGAAATTTCTATGGGAAACCTTTTCTTACTACACGACCGCCCCCATCTGTTTCGGGAGCGGAAAACGCAATTCGCCAGACGGTCTCTGCTGGTCCTTTCGATTTTCGGATTCAGTCTACTCAATGCTCTCGGGCAGAACGCGAGTCCCTCACCAAGCCCCGCTGGACCAGCCCAGGAGCTCAGCCAGATCATTGTTACGGCCGGCATTCCGATTGAAGAGACGGTCTTACCGACGATTGCTCCTACTGACTCCGTCACCGGATTCGATCAGAACGTACTCGATACTCCGCGCAATGTGAGTGTGATCAGCAAAGCAGAGCTCGAGATTCGGCGAATGGAAGATATTAACAACCTGGATCAATTCGCCTCCGGCGTGTACAGCCCGTCCATCTTCGGAGCACAGGGACTGCCGTCGATTCGGGGTGTCCCGAGTGAGCTGTACCAGAACGGCCAACGATTACTCTACTATCGAAATAGTTTCCCACCCAGCTTCAATGGCACCGAATCGCTCGACATCGTGAAGGGCCCCGGCACGGCGATTTTCGGTCCATCGAGCATCGGTGGCGGGGGCTACGTAAATTTCGTCACCAAAGAACCGTTCATGGACGCCTGGCACGGCAGTATCAGAACGACGATCGGAACTTTTGTTCCGGGAGGCGACTCTTACAAGAGCCAGGAATGGCAAGTGGATGTCAGTGGGCCGCTGATTAAAGACCAACTTGCGATCCGGGTTAGCTACTTCGGCCGAGAAGCCGACAGCTATTATCGCTATCTGAAGGATGACGTGCAGGATATTTTTGTTTCCGTCTACTACACACCACTGAAATGGTTGACGTTTGACTACACTTTTCAATTCCTGGAATCGCGCTTCAACGAGAATGTTGGTATAAACCGAGTCACCCAGCAACTGATCGACAGCAACACCTATCTTTCGGGTCCCATCACGCCTCTTTTCTTCGGCGGTGTTGCCGGCCCTCCCTGGGCGGGATATGTGACACCGCTCGGACCAAAGGGCACCTATCTACCAAGCCAGTTTGTGCATATCCATAACTACGACGTTCTGGAAGCTTCCAATGATTCCGCCTACGGGAAACATTATATTAGCCAACTCAGCGTGAAAGCCCAGGTTAGTGAGGATTTTCAAATCGTGGAAAAGACCCTTTATGAGAATTTGGCGACGCGGAAGTTTTCTGGCTATGGCTATGATGAGTGGGCGCCCGTCAATCAAGTGATCGATTCCAGACTGGAACTCCATTGGGACTTTCACCTCTTCCAAAGTACGTCAACGGAAAACCATGGTTACGCCAAGGACGGTAAGACCCCGCTCGCGACGACCGTCGAGCATCCTGGAATCCTGAATCGCCTGGTTGGTGGCGTCGAGTATCGCCACGAGGATCATAAGGATTACCAGGACTTCAACAACGAGCCCTTCGCTGTCTACGATTTGTCGCGGGTCCCCTTCATGACCTTTCCGCCTTCGGTGGTACTAGCTGGTCACCAGATTCCCGGTTCCGCTTCTATCCCCGGGGGCGGGCATTATACCGGCGCCGGGCCTGGCCAAGCCGGCGCGGCTTTAGAATCACATCAGGATGACGTCGGATTCTTCATTCAAGATGAGCTCGACCTGACCAAGTGGCTCAGCGGATACGCTGGCTATCGCTTAGACTATATTTCCGCCCAGTCCCGCTTTCCGGGGCTCGGCCCGACACTCGATGGTACGTCCGGCCCTATAGCGGCGACTCCCTCGAACGATCAAAGCGTTTGGAATCCCTCGATATTTGCGAGCATAACCGTCAAACCATTTTCGTGGTTGACCGGCTACGTGACCTACGATCGAACCACTGCAGTGGAGGGCAACTCCAATTTCGGTGGCTTGCCGGCCAATTACACGAAGAAAAATCTTTCCAACAAAGTTGAGCTGTACGAGACCGGTCTCAAAGCTAGCCTGTTCAATAACACTCTGTTCGCTCAGTTCGTAAGTTATTACATGACGTACGACCGATACGACGTGAATAACAAAAGGCAGCAGATCCAGTCAAAAGGCATCGAGATGGAAGCTACTTACCAACCAAGTCGATGCTTCTTTCTCAGCGCCAATTTAACCTTTTCTCATACTCAATATGTCGGCCTGCAATCGACTGCTGGCGATCCGGGTGGAAACGTGATCTACACCCAAACCGGTGATTATCTGAATACGTTCACTCCGAGTTTTGTTGATACCAATGGTCACCGAGGCAACGGTGGCCCGACAAATCCCAATGGTGTCGGATTCAGCCCGAACTATCAAGGCTACGCTTCTCCTGTCTCCAGGACCGATTATAGTGGATTTCCGGGCATAATTTTCAATGCCTATGCTTACTACCAATTGCCATGTGGCTTGGGTATGAGCATCGGTCCCCAGGTCACAGGTGAAATTTACGAGAATCCGCAGAAGACGCTGAGAATTCCGGCTCAGGTCACCTGGAATGCCTCGGTCTTCTTTAAACAGAAGAATTGGGAAGTTCAGCTTAATCTCTACAATTTCACAGATGAACGAAACTGGACACCGACTGATCCGTTTGCTCAGAACGATCTGATCTTTCCGAACGAACCCTTCAGCGCCGACTTATCCGTAAAATTGAAATTCTAAAACGCTCGTCAGAGCGCTTGGCGCGTTTGGCCAATCGGCTTTGGGCGTGGGTTTTTATTCCGTAGGGATTTTGTGAAAGTAGCCCAGCCCGGCGGCCGCGCATACGCGTCAACATAAGAATGGTTTGCCTGCTCCATCGCCGGGAGGGCGCGCGTCCCCGCGCGCCGAGAAAACGATCTCTAACCTGGGGGACGCAATTTAACCCTTGGTATACAAACGCGCTTGGGTCCGGCCACAACGGATCGCGGGGACGCGATCCCTCCCCGCCTTGGGTCTCGCGGCCGCGAGGCTGGGTAAGGGTTAGGAAAACGGGTCCGTCCCGCTAGGGCGACCGAGTACGAGATCGGGGCTCCATATGCAACTGCGCAAGGCCGGTTTGCGACCTTGGCCCTGCTCGAATACTCTAGATGCCGTGACGCCGGGCAGGATCATCAGCAAATCGGGTGGAGAACTTCCATGTGGCTACTGGCAAAGCTTCCGGTGGCTGCCTCACCCGGAGCTGGCGATGCATATTCGCAGGTACAATGGATATTTTGAAAGCTCGTCTCGACTCGTTCGACGTCGTGAACTGCCTTCTGGTGAAGTGGCGTTGATCATTTCTTTGGGTCCGCACTACCAGTTGGTTGATCCGGTAACCGGGGATTCACTGGGTACTCTCCGGACCTTCGTCGCAGGGCTGGACGATACGTACAGTCTCGTTGATTCAGGGATACCTGGCGCTGCCATACAGGTCGATTTTACTCCCATCGGCGCGCGTCAGCTGCTGCAACTTCCGATGCATCTGGTCTCAAAACGGACCACTGAGCTGAATGACCTGTTAGGCCGCGAAGCCGATCGCCTTATTCAACAGCTTTTCGAAGCTCCGGATTGGCATAGCCGATTTGTCACCTTAGACAATTTTCTGCTCTCGAAGCTTCGACGATCGGAAAAGCCATCGGACGAAATCCGTTGGGCTTGGCGACAGCTGGATCTCTCACGCGGAGCTATTCCAATCCAACAAATCACGGGTCGCCTAGGCTGGACTCGTAAACGGCTGATCAAGACTTTCCGGGATGAAATTGGTATCCCGCCAAAAGCTCTCGCCCGGGTTTTACGGTTTCGCCGGGCGCTAGAAGAGCTCAACTCTGGGAAAATCATCAGCGCCTCCCAGCTTGCCACCGAAAGCGGTTATAGCGACCAAGCGCATATGATCCGGGATTTCAAGGCTTTCTCCGGTTTGACACCGGTCGAACTGGTCCGCATCTATTCGCCGGATGCCGGGACTATCGACGTATAGGGGGAGAATTCAAGAAACGGAAATTTATGCACGCTAAGGTGCGATGTGCAGGCATCCAGTTGCGGACGGAGCGTTGTTTTGCCGCTGCTGTGTTCCGCAACTTCGGTCTATGCCTCGGCGAGAACTCCTAACGTCATCTGAACGAGAACAGCTGCTTGGGCTTCCGCACGATGATGGGGCGCTGCTCAGAGTCGCGAGTCTATCGAGAGAAGATCTTGCTTTTATCGGGCAGCATCGGGGAGATCATAATCGGTTGGGTGTAGGTATCCAACTGTGCTATCTGCGCCATCTCGGTCAGGTGCTCGGTCCCGACGAGGTGCCTCACGCAAAGCTCCTGGGCCTAGTTGCACCCCAGCTTAAGGTTTCTCCAGGTGTCTGGGATCTACGCCAATCGCGATCAGACACGGCGCGAGCATTTACAAGAGATCTTGGACCGCCTGGGCCTCAAGCAATTTGACCGGGTCGCTCACCGAGAGATCGCGAAATGGTTACTGCCAACCGCGTTGCAAACGACGCAAGGTCTCGTGCTTGCTCAAGCTGTCATTGAGGAACTTCGAAGGCGTCGCATCGTCTTGCCACCGGTTCTGGTGATCGAGCGGGTTTGCGCGGAAGTCGCCACCCGGGCGCAGCGTTACGTTCATAGAGCGCTGACTGAGTCGCTGACCGATGAGCAACGCAGAAAGCTCGACCAATTATTGGAGTCACCGAATCCCTTTCGCAGTGCACTGGGGCGAGGGAACTACCTCCTCTTCCGACGGACAGCGTTATCGTGCTGGCGGCCGCGGAGAAGCGGCCGCCGAAATAAACGCCCGTTACGGCAGTGACCCGAGTGTCGCCTTTTACACCCATATCTCCGATCAGTACGCGCCCTTCCACACCAAGGTTATCAACGTGACAGTTCGGGACGCGACCCACGTTCTGGACGGTCTGCTCTACCACGAATCTGACTTACGTATTGAGGAGCACTACACCGATACGTCCGGGTTCACCGACCACGTCTTTGCGCTCTGCCATTTTCTGGGATTTCGTTTTGCTCCGCAGATACGTGATCTTGTAGACAAGAGACTTTATGTACCCGGAAAACCGGGCCAGTGGCCTGCGCTTGCGCCTTTGATCGGCGGTTCACTAAACCTCAAGCTAATCGAGCAACACTTTCTTGAGATTTTGCGCTTGGGCGCATCGATCAAGTGAGGAACGGTTACCGCATCGCTGATACTACGAAAGCTTGGATCATATCCGCGGCAGAATAGCTTGGCGCTTGCACTGCGCGAGCTAGGGCGCATTGAGCGGACCTTATTTACGCTGGAATGGCTCCAAAGTCCGGAGCTGCGGCGACGCGTCCAGGTCGGCCTTAACAAAGGAGAAGCACGCAACGCCCTTGCGAGAGCGGTTTTCTTCAATCGAATTGGGCGAAATCCGCGATCGTTTCTTCGAAAATCAACGTTATCGAGCCAGCGGTTTGAACTTGGTAGTTGCCGCCATCGCTCTGTGGAACACAATGTACCTTGAGCGCGTGATTTTGGCTCTGCGGCAGCAACAGCCGGTCGACGATATTCTGCTAAAACATCTGTCACCGCTGGGCTGGGAGCATATTAATTTGACCGGAGACTACGTTTGGCACGCCAACAAAAGAGTCGCCGCAGGACGTTTTCGGCCACTTCGATTCCGAAGTATACAAAAGGCCCAGTCTTAACGTGCATAAATTTCCGTTTCTTGACTTCTCCCCTAATTGGCATGCCCGGAATTGAAAAGCACCTCGGCTCCTCTCGCAAATCGGGCGGATTCTGGAAATCAATCAGCTCGTCACGGTCACCGCCCCTGTCGTCGACGCAGCGCGTGAGAGCCTGGTAATCGGCACAGTTTGAGATTGAGATCCCCGTCCCAGAATGAGACAGCTCATTGTCAGTTTGAGACTAGATTTTTAACGCTACTCAGCGGGCCCCATCGAATCGGAGGGCTATTGCTCCAGCCGTCCCCGAGCATAAAACGTGCTGCTCGATTGGATATCCCCCACTCAGACCAAATGCCAGGCATCCTATCACATTTGCGTTACTCCGCGCGCCAGCTCCTCAAAGCGCCAGGCTTCACAATTACGGCGATCCTCATCCTCGGCTTCGGAATCGGCGCTAACACGGCGATCTTTAGCCTGATCGATTTCGTTCTTCTTAAGCCGCCGCCGTACCCACGGCCTGAGAGGATGGCTAACGTTTCTATGCCCTGTGAGCACGCGCCCGATGGTTTTTTTGACTATCCCGACTATCTTGATTACGTCGCTAGCCAACATACCTTTAGCGCTCTGGGATTATCGGTCTGGGAGTGGCTGGACGTGGCGAAGAACGGAAATGCTGAACGCATCAAATGCAGCTTTGTAACCGCCAGTGCGTTTCAGGCTTTTGAAGTCCCTATTATCATAGGCAGACCGTTCACCGCGGAAGAGGAACAACCGGGGGGACGATTATTGGCTGTTATCAGTGAACCCTTCTGGCGAACCCATTTCAGCGCGGATCCAAATGTCATTGGTCAGAATATCGTTCTGAACGGGTACCCTTTTCAGATCATTGGGGTGTCTCAACCGATTAACAGTGAATATAATGATCCCCCAAAAATCTTACTGCCGTTAAACACGGTGGATGTGGTTTGCCAATGGGGCAACTGGCGCGGGCGAGACAATCATTCCCTGTTTTGTGTGGGACGCTTGAAGGACGGTGTTACCCTGGCTCAAGCCCAGGCCGATCTTGAAGTCATCCAGCGTAATTTGGTGGCTCGTTATCCGGAAGACAAAGGCTACGGGATCCGCGTCGACGGCACTTATTTTGCCGAGACGAAACCGTACAGCGCGACTCTATGGCTGCTGATTGGCGCAGCGGCGGGACTGCTTCTGATCTCGACGACCAACGTCGCGACTCTTCTGCTGGCCAGAGCATCTGACCGCCAGCGAGAGATGATGATCCGAACCGCGATGGGAGCCTCGCGGTTTCGCTTGATAGTTCAGTCGCTTCTCGAGAGCGCCTTACTCTCCTTGATGGGCGGGTTATTTGGGATCCCGGTCGCCCTGTTGGGTATTCAGCTCATGAAGTGGCTCAGTCCTGAAGATATGCCTGGTGTTATCGACCTTTCTCTGAGCCCAGAGGTACTCGGAATTTTCTTTATCGTGTCGATGTTCACGGCGCTCGCAGCAGGGCTGTTCCCGGCGCTGCTGTCCTCGAAAACAAATGCCGGGACCGCGCTCCGAGGCGCGGGTGACCGCGGTAACACAGCTGGACCGCAGCATCGGCTGGCCCAATCGATGATGATGGTCGGCCAGATCTCGCTTGCCTGTGTCCTGCTGATCGGTACTGGATTGCTCGTTCGAAGCTTCCAGGCTGCACAGGATATTCCGCTGGGATTCGATCCGCACAACGTGCTGATGGCCGAAATCCATTTGATGAATAAGAAGTATCGCGACCAAGCGCAGGCTGACAGTCTATTCGCTGCGCTCCTGGAAGAGGCCCGCCATCTACCGGGGGTGACGGCGGCTGCCCTTAGTGATAATCCGTTTTGCTTCGTCTGGTTTCACGATGTTGGTCAACCGTTTACTGTCCCAGGTCAGCCCCTTCCCGAACCGGGGCACGAACCCCGGCTAAATTTGGAGCTGGTTACGCCAGGTTACTTCAATGCTATGCAAATTTCGCTGCTTGAAGGACGTGATTTTGATGAGATCGATAAACGTCCCTCCGACCAGCGTTTCCAAAATCCTGGTATCATTATCAGCCGCGCGTTAGCCGAAGCATTTTCCCCCGGCCGTAGCCCCATCGGAAAACAGATAGAATTACCCGCGTCTTACATGGAGGCAAAGACCTACACCGTCATTGGCGTTGTGGGGAACACGCGACACGCCGGGCTGGATCAGCCTTCGCCAAAGTTCAGTGCCTTTTGTCCCTATTACCAACATCTTACTAATTACCAAGTCCTAGTCTTGCGGTCGGCCAATGATCCGCGCGGCCTGTTGCCGGCGCTGCGAAGAATCATTGCCTCGATTGACCCCGATCAGCCGCTGGGCAAGGTGATAACCCTCGATGATGCCGTTGCGCAAGGCCTCGGCGCCAGGAAGTTGACGGCGCTGTTAGTCACCATTTTCTCTGGCACCTCATTATTCCTATCGGCCGTCGGTCTATATGGCGTCTTGGCCTATATGGTGAGTCAGCGAACTCGCGAAATCGGTGTCCGTATCGCAATCGGTGCGCTCTCCTGGCATATTCTGATACTGATACTCAAACGGGGATTCACGATTGTTGGGTTAGGAATTGTTATCGGATTGTTAACCGCTCTTGCCCTTAGTGATTCTCTGGCAGGCCTGCTCTATGGCGTTGGCAGTAACGATCCAACTACAATTGGGCTAAGCATTTTGATCCTTTGTTTGGCCGCGCTAGTCTCCTGTCTGTTACCCGCCCTGCGCGCTATCCGAATTAATCCGGTGACAGCGCTGCGTGAATAGCCAATAGCCCAGAAAAACTCACGCAAAGCCCCAAAGACGCCAAGGAAAGATGAGATCCAGAATAGCCGCAAAAAGCGCAGAGAACGCAAAGAAAAGGAGTTCGAGGAGTTGCAGGAGTTCAGTAGCTCGCGAACTCAGTCGGGAAAAGTCGTGACTTCCAGCTCCTAAACTGATCACTAACCCCCTGATTACTGGCTTTTTCCACCAATCACCAATCACCTCTCACTTCTAACGAACGCAGTCCGCCCTTGTGGCCGGTCAAGTAGCATTAGCCTGTCTGCTCTTAGTTGGCGGGGGGTTGTTCATTCGCAGTTTTCAGAACATGCAGAGCCTGCCGCTTGGTTTTAACCCGCATCATCTGCTCACCGCGGATATCACCGTAACATTGATTCGCGACGCTTCGGCTGGGCCACAATCCAGTTCTTGGTCACGTAATTCTATTTCTATAACGGCTTAATTTATATTCGCTGCAGTTGTGTTTTCCGCAGTCTACTTGGTGCGTTTCAATGAACTAGAGATCTCGCCTTGGGGACTCGTATTTCTCTCCGCCATGCTGTTTTCTATATTCTGCTTCACGCTTGAACTCGAGCGGCTTGGCAGAGCGTTAGTCGAGCGCAAAGAGGGTTCCTGAGCACAGCGCGAGGAGTTAACTGCCAATCGTCTTCCCGTTAATAATCGCTTCGCGGCACACCCGACTAAGACGGACTCAAACTCAAGAATTAACTAATTCTACCTTCCCTGTGTGAAGATCATAAACGCCACCCACGATCTTCAATTTCTTTTGGCTGACGGCCTCGCTTAGAATAGGACCGGTGATTTGGAGCTTTTGGACCGTTAATAGCACATTCTCTTTAATGGCGTTCGCCAGTAGGTCTCCGGGTTGATTGAGAACGGCTTTAACTGCGGGCGTGATGGCATTCGTAAACGACGGCATGTGCCCGGGAAACGAGGTGCCGTTTTTTACTTGCTTGATCGTTGCAGTCACAGCGCCGCAAGACCCATGGCCAAGAACAAATATTAGGGGCGTGCCAAGAGCGCTTACGGTATATTCAAAGCTCGCAATCGAATCTGTGTTGGCAAAATTGCCGGCTAGCCGGCAAACGAAAACGTCTCCGAGGCCGGTATCGAAGGCGTATTCAGGCCCAATCCGTGAATCTGCGCAACTGAGGACTCCAGCGAAAGGGTTTTGGCCTAGAGTTAAAGCGGGACGTTCCGCGATAAAGTCGTGACGGCGCATGTTGGCTTTAACATAGCGGTGATTGCCTTCCATCAGGCGATCCAAAGCTTGGTCAGGGGAGAGCGCGTTTTGAGGTTTAGGCGGCGCACCTTTTTCAGCCGCTCGAACACTAAGTGGAGCGGCTAATGCCGCGCCCAAAAGTGCCAGGAACTTGCGGCGAGGTAAATGAACGCGGCCGGTAGGTAACGATTTTTCACATGATGTACACATGAGAAGGGGAAATTTGCGCGGATTATGCGAAGCAGCTTCCGCGATGTAAAGAGCGTAATGGGCTGGATTTCGGGAAGTCCCTTTGATACACGCTAATTCAGAATAGGTTATTATTTCGACCCCTCCAGAAACAACTTTTTAAAAGCGCATCTGCTTCCATGAAAATCAATTCCTCTCTTGCCCCCATTTTTTTAGCCGTCGCTTCAGTCACTTTCGTGCCGGGTAACACCCATGCTGCCAGTGCGGCAGTACTCGAACAGAACGCAAAAGCGGCTCTGCGTGTCCTCTACGCCACCAATCCGAAAGCGGAGGCTATCGGCAAACAAGGTAAGGCGGTCCTCGTGTTTCCAAACGTAGTAAAGGGCGGGTTTTTAGTCGCGGCGCACCGCGGAGATGGAGCTCTCCTAGTCAACGGAAGGGCGGTCGCTTTCTACAACGTCGTGGGTGGCTCTTACGGTCTTCAGGCCGGCGTTCAAAAATCCAGCTATGCGATGTTTTTTATGAACGACGCTTCCCTGAACTATCTTAAAAAAAGTGGCGGATGGGAAGTTGGCACGGCTCCCAGTTTGGTTGTGGTTGATTCCGGGGTTGCAGGCTCGCTTTCGACCACCACCCTTAACAAGGGTATTTACGTTTTCTTTTTCAATCAGAAGGGCCTGATGGGCGGACTAGGATTGCAAGGAACAAAGGTTACCCAATACACGCCAAGCAAGTAGGCATGACTATCGCAACCGTGGTGGGTGTCTTCCTGGTTCCGGTTTGTTACGTCTTTGTCCAGGGGATCAGTGAGTTCGGGAAAAAACCGGCTCCGGACGTTTCGCCGCCAGAAAGGAGTCTGCCCCACCACCAGCTACCGCCCACGGAGCGGCGCATTAATTGACGGACGGCAGCGATCGAATCGTGGCCGAGCGCGCCCCGACTGTGCGGATACTCCGACAATAAACCAATGGCCGCGACGCGACGTCGGACAGACCGTCTTAGTTGCCGCGCGATGAACTGAAAGCATGCGGCAAATTCACGCCTGAAGAAACAACCGATGACGAGCAATGCCGAGAAGGAGCGTCTGACATCCGACGCGAAGCGTGAGGCAAACTGGAAACGCTGGGGACCTTACCTCTCAGAGCGGCAATGGGCCACGGTACGCGAGGACTACTCCCAAGGTGGCGATTGTTGGGATTATTTTCCGCACGATCAAGCTCGAAGCCGAGCCTACCGATGGGGAGAAGACGGCCTGCTTGGCATCACCGATCGTCAATGCCGGCTCTGCTTTGCGTTGGCCCTGTGGAATGGCAAGGATCCGATTCTGAAGGAGCGTCTCTTCGGCTTGACGGGTCCGGAAGGGAATCACGGAGAGGACGTGAAGGAGGAATATTTCTATCTCGACGCGACGCCGACCTACTCTTACATGAAGGCGCTTTATAAATACCCGCAGGCCGAGTACCCTTACGCGCAACTGTTGGCGGAGAATCGACGCCGTGGCAAAGACGATCCGGAATTCGAGATATTGGATACCGGCGTATTCGACAACAATCGTTACTTTGATATCACGGCCGAGTATGCAAAGAACGGGCCGAACGACATCCTGATTCGCCTCACTGCGGCTAATCGCAGCGCCCAGTCAGCGATGCTTCACCTACTACCGACCGTCTGGTTTCGTAACACTTGGTCATGGGGCGCGATCGATGAGCGCAGTCCGATCAAACCGAGTATCACTTTGGCAGGCGAAGACACTCTCTCGCTCCGTCATGAGTCCCTCGGCTATTATTTGCTGAAGAGTGGCGCGGCGCCGGATATTCCGCGTCCGGTTGCGCTCTTTACAGAGAATGAGACGAACACGCGCCGCTTGTATAATCTCGGGCCGGAAACCGCGTTTTTTAAGGACGCGTTTCACGATTACGTTATTCACGGTAAGAACGACGCCGTCAATCCGGCAAAGAGCGGCACGAAGGCAGCTCTCCACTATGTGTTACAAATCCCGTCCTATTCCGCGCAAACAATCGTCTTGCGGCTTTTCAATCAACAGGACTCCTCGAAGGAGGAGCCGAACTATGACGCGGTGTTCGTTGAACGCATCCGTGAGGCCGATGATTATTACGCCTCTCTCTACCGGGTGAAGTTTAACGGTATCGAGCAGGGCGTGTTACGCCAAGCCGCCGCTGGGCTGCTCTGGAGCAAACAATTCTATCACTACATCGTCCAGGATTGGCTTACCGGCGATCCGACAGGTCCGGCACCGCCCGCCCGCCGGATGCATAGCCGCAATAAAGATTGGAGTCACCTTTACGGTCGCGACATCATCTCAATGCCGGACAAGTGGGAGTATCCATGGTTCGCCGCGTGGGACCTTGGATTCCACATGATCCCGCTCGCTCACATCGACCCGGAGTTTGCCAAGGAGCAATTGATTCTGCTGCTCCGCGAGTGGTACATGTATCCGAACGGCCAGATTCCGGCGTACGAGTTTGCTTTTGGGGACGTAAACCCGCCAGTGCATGCCTGGGCCGCCTGGCGCGTCTATAAAATCTCGGCCGAGCGGGGCGCACGTGACCGAGACTTTCTCGAAAGCGTCTTTCAAAAGCTGCTGATCAATTTCACGTGGTGGGTGAACCGTAAGGATGCGACGGGTGAGAATTTGTTTTCCGGCGGATTCCTTGGGTTGGATAACATCGGCGTGTTCGATCGCTCTCAGGTCTTACCAAACGGAGCTACGCTTCGGCAGGCCGACGGCACAGCTTGGATGGCATTTTACTGCGCCACAATGCTTTCGATCGCGCTGGAACTCGCGGCCGGCGAAGGACAGCGTATTCATCGGGCTTATGAAGATATGGCATCGAAGTTTCTAGAGCATTTCGTTCAGATCGTAGATGCAATGAACCGACTCGGCGGAAGCGGGCTTTGGAGCGAAGAGGATGGTTTTTATTACGATCAGCTACGGACCAATCAGAGCGCCATCCCCCTGAAGACGCGCTCTCTGGTCGGGCTGTTACCATTGATCGCGAGCGAAGTCCTGGAGGGGGAAACAATTAAGAAACTTCCAGGTTTCTACAAACGTGGGGCCTGGTTCGTTAACCATCGTCCCGACCTCGCTCGCAACATCAGCTTTTATGAGCACGGTGACAGTCAACGATTTCTCCTGGCGATTCCATCGCGTGCGCGGCTGGAGCGCGTGCTGAGTTATATGCTCGATGAGAACGAGTTTCTCTCGCCTTATGGGATCCGGTCCCTGTCCAAGTTCCACGAGAAAAGCCCGTGCGTCTTTATCGCGGACGGCGCAGAGCATCGTGTCGCCTATGATCCCGCTGAATCCCGCAGCCACCTCTTCGGCGGTAACTCGAACTGGCGTGGACCGATTTGGTTTCCCATCAACTATCTGCTGATCGAGGCACTGGAACGGTACCATCATTTCTATGGCGATAGGCTGCAGGTGGAATGTCCTACCGGTTCGGGGCGTATGATGAATCTTCAAGGAGTCGCAAACGAGATTGGTGCGCGGTTGGCGAGTATTTTTTTGCCCGATGCCGCGGGTCGGCGCCCGTGCCACGGAGACGATGTACGATTCGCCGCTGATCCGCATTGGCGTGAACTGGTCCTGTTTTACGAATATTTCCACGGTGAAACCGGTCGCGGTCTTGGCGCAAGTCACCAGACCGGCTGGACCGCGCTCGTGGCTCGTGACATCGCTGATGTTGCAAGGGAGCGAGCTATCGAGGCAGCGCTTGGCGCTGAAAACTAGTCAACTTCACGGTCCTCTTTTTTTCTCTAAGGGGTCCGCACACGAAATGGAATTTTAAGTACGGTAAGGAGCTCTGTCTCCTCGTGGGCGGCAGTGCGAGGGCACGTCATGAGGAACGCTGGACTTCGACCAAAAAGCAGCGCGTCGCGATCATATTGTGGAACACGATGTATCTCGAGCGCCCTTTCAATGCACTGCGCGAACATGGGATCGTCTTTCCAGATGCGCTCCTTACGCACGTCTCGCCGATCGGATGGGAGCACATCAACCTGACTGGGGATTACACTTGGCACGCCAACCGCCGCGTTGCTGAAGGTCGATTTAGACCCTTACTCCCGGTTGGTGTGCCGATTACGGTCGACCGAGCAGCTTCGGGAAGCTAAGCGTACAATTTTTTACAAACGGAGGAGTGACCCCTTCTTGTGGGCCTAGGGTTTTAGTAAGGGGACGTTGCCTGTCTGGCTGCCATATCAAGCGCGGCCCTCATCTTCGCCAAGACTTCCGCGCGATCCGTGATGTTGTGCTGCTCGGCGAGCAAAGAAGGTTCATGCCACCCGAGCCAGACACTTCCTTTTTCATCCAACCACGCCACCATTCGGAGCGGGAGGTCTAGCGCCACCTCCTGCTGGCTAATCATAAGATGCGTGCCGGCGGCCGGATTGCCAAAAATGAGCGTCTCGGTGGGTCGCAAGTCGAGGCCGACTCTCTTCGCGGCGTCCGTGTGATTGACACGCGCAACGATGCCGGCGCCCTGCGAATTCAAGTAGCTTTCGAGACGGTCCATCGTGACGTTCACGGAGAAACTACTTTCAAGGCACGTCATGCTCGCCGGATCCGTCGGTGGCCCGAGCTTGGCATCGAAGCAACTGGCGACACGCCTCGCCAACTCAGTGAGATTCACGCCGTCCTTGTTCGCGCAGAGGGTGACGCAGACGAGTTCCGCTTTATCCGTGAAGCGGCTCAAGTAAACCGAGAACCCCGGCGGGTTGCCGGTAATGTCCATGAAACCCTTGTGGGCAGTAAAGCGCCAGCCACAGTTAGCCGGGTACCTCGTGCTATCTGCTAGCTTGAATCCGCTGTAGATAATCTCGCGGTTCGCCGGCTCTTTCACAAGTATTCCCCCCGCGAGTCCTATGTCCCATAAACTAATGTCCGGAGCGGATGCAAGGATCGCTCCGTTGGAAAAGAGCGCCCGCTGGCTGCTGCGTGGCACGGGGGCTAGTTTCCCATTTGTCTCAACGTAACCGGTCGCAAGTTCCGTAGGATCAATGTAGGGAGACTCGGAAAGAAACTGTTTGTGCCAGTTGCCATTCTGCTCGACCGCCTCCTGTTTGATTTTGGAAAGCGCGGACGGAAACAGTGTATTCCGCAGACCGAGCCGCTCAATCTGACCCTTGGTGACGAACTCTTCGTAGGTCATTCCGCTGGCTTTTTCGATGACCAGCCCGAGTAGAAAGAAATCCGAGGCGCTGCGAGCGACCTGCGTGCCCGGTTTGAAAGCGAGCGGCAGATTCTTAATCAGGCCAAGAATCTCCGCAGGCTCATAATCTCTGGTTACATCGAACGCCGGTTGCGACATGTAGTCAGGCAACCCGGAGGCGTGACCGAGCAACTGCCTCAAAGTGAGCGATTGCCATTCCTCAGGCAGACCGGTAATGAAATCGCTCAGCCGCGAGTCCAGCGTCAGCTTGCCGGCCTCGACCAGTTGCATGATGGCAACCGCCGTATAGGCCTGAGTCATCTCTCCGACCGACCAAAGCGTGTTAGGCGAGGCGAGCAGGCGTCGGTCAACGTCTGATGTGCCGTAGCCCACCACGCGCGAAATATAGGGCGCTTGCACGATTGAGAGGGTCATGCCAGGAATCTGGTGTTCCCGCATGAATCCGGCGATCATCTCATCAGGAGTCTGACTTCCGAGTTTCGTCTGTGGGTTGCCGCGCTGCGCAAAGGCGATATGGGTAACCGTCATAATCAATAGGCAGAAAATTGTGTTGGTTTTCATAGAAATATCAGTGCATTTGTCTTCGGCCTAATGTTGCCAGCTCATTGGCGCTGGGTGCATGGACGGCGCGGACAACGCCTGCGCAATGCCAGCGAAGATGTGGCCCATGGAGCTGTCAGCGCAGCAGTGCGCCGCGATGTCCATTGGCCGAGCAGTCGACGAGATCTCACTGCTGACCTGATTAAGATACGCGTGTGTAGCGGCCGAGAGATCACCGGTCTGATCACAGTATGCATGTGTGGTAGCCGAGAGATCACCTAGCGCTGCCTCAGTGGTGGCATGTACTGCAGGGGCTGATGGGTGACCTCCACCGCTGCTGCTACTGCTACTGCCCCACCGCTAGTACCGCCTTCATGTCCGCCGCCTCCCGCAGCCTGTTTGGCAAAGCCCACTTGTGACACCGAAAGTGCAGTGATGAGGCTGGTCAATCTAGGCAACAGCGCTAGGCGGCTAATCCTCGCTTCTGCCGCGGCCTCGGTAGGTAAATTCCGCGGTCCTGGTTCTATGCAGTACTTCTTGGGAAAGTGCGCAAGAAGTGGACTGGTCCTAATCAGTTCGCTGGATCGTCGAACCGCTCTCACCATTATCTCAAGACCGTCCGCCACATCGTGCTCTGTCACGTGAAACCTCAGCCTCCGCTTGACCTATCTGGCGTACTCTTTTCGGAGTTACTTGGCATATTCGCACAATCAAATTCACCGTGGCGAACGAAATCGCGTCATTAACCGAATCAACCGCCAACTGGCGATTACCGATTCCAAGTTCTTCAAGGGGAGAACTCAAGAAAGGGAAAGTTATGCACGTTAGATACCGCTTCTCCCGCGTGAAAGCGCGAAGAAACGTTTTACCGTAGGTGACTGATCGTGGCCTAATCACATGCGTTGTTTCCGAGGAGGATTGACGCTTGGCGTGCATAAATTTCCCTTTCTTGAGTTCTCCCCTATAGGGAAACATTTCTTCAATACGGACGGTTGATGTGCCTTTAGCGTCACTCACACCTCAACTGAAACAAAAGAGAAATTACCTATGTCTAACCAATCGAAAAATGGACCTGCGACGATTATCCCAGCGATGCGATATCGAAACGCTCCGGCGGCGATAGAATGGCTCTGCCAGGCGTTTGGGTTCGAAAAGCACTTGGTGGTGCCCGGAGAGAACGGCACCATCGCCCATGCCCAACTCACGTGGGGTAATGGGATGATGATGTTGGGCTCCGTCCGCGACAACGAGTACGGAAAGCGGATCAAGCAACCGGATGAGCTCGATGGTATCGAAACCCAGGGCCCCTACGTGGTTGTAGAAGACCCGGACGCTCATTATGCCCGGGCGGTGGCGGCTGGTGCCGAGATCGTCACTGAGATAGCAGACGCCAGTTACGGTGGGCGAGGCTACATCTGCCGCGACTTAGAGGGCCATCTCTGGAGCTTCGGAAGCTATAATCCGTGGTCCGAATAACGAAAGCGGTGTTAGGCTTCTTTTAGGCCGGTGGCGACTACGTCGTCGGCCATTCACGGAGATGCGCCCGCGTCTCGGTGATCGTTACGCGAACATCCCAACGGACGCGCTGCCGGGTAGCTTGGTCCCTGCTGAAAACCCGGCTGTCTCCAACCGGCTCAAAGACCCACTCCCAACCGTCGATACGCCTTCATCTTCAGTAATCACCGCGCCGTCTACCTGAACCTGGACGCCGCTTCCGCTCTTCGAGCTACAGCGCGCCCGCCAAGCGATGAGGCCGCGCCACAGCGACAGCGGGATCGGGTTACCTTACTCCGGCGTGTAATCGGCGCCCAAAGAGGCCGGCATCCTGGAACGGCCGATGACTCCCGCATAAACAAGCAATGTTAGGAGATACGGCACCATGAAAAGGAATTCGTACGGCAAGGGCACGTGAAACGCCTGCGCCCTCAGCGCCAGAGCGTTCGCAGCACCAAATAGAAGCGAAACGGGTACAACGAAAAACGGGTTCCAGCGCGAAACGATCACAACCGCCAACGCGATGAAACCGTTCCCGACAGTCATATTGTCAGTGAAAAACTTTACGTTCCCCAGCGAATAATAGGTCCCGGCTAGGCCCGCCATCATCCCACCGAAGATGAGAGCCAAGATCTGGTAGAGGCGGACAGGGACACCCGCGCTTTGCGCAGCACGCGGTTTCTCCCCGATTGCGCGCAACCGCAATCCACGATTCGTAAAGAACAGGAATAAACCGCACAGAGGCGCGATGAAATAGATTACATAGACAAGCGGAATATGGTCGAATAGCGAGCTGCCAAGGATGGGAAGCCGATCAAGACCAGGTATGGCAAGTTCAGAAAACGAAGGAACCGGCGGCGGCGCTTTGCCAAAAATTTCACGGTTGAGAAAAGTCGTTATGCCCGCGGCTGCCAAATTCAAAGCCGTTCCAGTAACGATTTGGTTAGCACCCAAAAGAAGAGAAGTCACTGCAAGAAACAGTCCGGCCAGGCCCCCTACCAGAATCGCAACTAAAACGCCCACCCAAACATTTTGCATCCACCACGATCCGACTACTCCTGAAAAAGCTCCCAACAGCATGATTCCCTCAAGTCCTATATTGACGAATCCTCCGCGCTCGGAAATGACTTCGCCAGTGGCAGCGCCGATCAAAGGCGTTGCTGCCCGAATCGCTGCCTTAAGAAAATCAGCGGATAGAAGAATCAGAAACAGATCCATGCGAAGTCCGGCGCCTAAAGGTGCTTTGCTTGGCCCACCAGTCAGCTAGACGGCGAGATTGACAGAGAATGACGAACAGAAGGGCAACCGCTTGTACTACCGTCGCAAGAGATTTTGGCACGGAGGCAGATAGTTCCATAGCCTCCGCCCCGGTCCGGAACGCTCCGAAGAAGATTCCCGCGATCAAAATTCCCAGCGGGTTACCTTGACCGATAAACATTACCGCGATCGCGTCGTATCCGTAACCAGGCGAGAAGGAATCGCTTAACCGAAACTGCACTCCCAGAATCACGCACGCTCCCGCTAGCCCAGCCAGCCCCCCTGCTCCGATCATTCCTGCGCACATTAATCGTTCTACCGGCATTCCGGCGAACCGAGCTGCAACTGGATTGGTACCGACAGCGCGAAGCTCATAACCTGCGACGCTTCTGCTAAGCAGGAGCCAAGTGCAAAGAGCTGAAACAACAGCGATCACAATCCCAAGATTCATCCGCGCCTCCGCCCAAATCTTCGGGAGATGAAGAGCGGCCGGAATCTCTGGAGACCACGGATAACCAAAACCTTGCGCGTCCTTCATTGGACCGTGGACCAGGTAGCTGATCAACCAGAATGCCAGGAAGTTCAGCATGATCGCCGTAATAATTTCGTTCAGGTGCCGATAGGCTCTCAACCAGCCCGGAATAGCTGCCCAAAACGCTCCAAAGACAAATCCGCCGAGCAAGGCGAGAAGTTCATGCAACGCCGGAGGCAGACCTGTATCGGCCAAGCCTACGAGCGTTGCTCCTAGTCCTCCCATCAGCAATTGACCTTCGGCTCCAATATTAAAGACGCCGCCAGCGAACGGAACCGCTACGGCCAACGCCGCCAAGATCAGCGGAGTGGCTTCGGTTAAGCTATTGCCGAGGCGGCTCGGTTGAGCAATCAAGTCCGACCAGGAATCTCCCCAACTCCAATCGAGATTGATTCCACTAGCCCCGCGCAATAGTTGCAGGTATGCGGTCGTCGGCGAGACGCCGGCTGCGGCGATCAAGATCGACCCCGCAAGCAGCGCGACCAGGACTGCTGCAATAGGAATTAGAGCGCGGCGCATCGCTCGCTAGGTTAGCTCGAATTTTTCATTCGTCATCAGATAGGGAGTAGCCTGATGCTCCGGCCTCAGGAACCCAGGGCTGCAGCGATTGTGAAAGGTGAGGTGATTGGTGGATGCCTATCAGCAAGTCCTCGGAGAAATCTCCCACCGCTCTCTCTCTGATCACTAATCACCAATCACGCTCCCCGGGTTTTGGGGGGAACGAAAGAGGAGGCATCAGGCTACGTTCAGAACTTCAATTTTATCGTCAGATCCGCATGAAACGGCTGATTCGGAAAAATCAGATCGTTAGCCGCAAACGTGTCGACCGGCGAAAAATTTCTCTCATCGGTCAGATTGTAAAGGTTCAACTGCACCTCCCAGCACTTTTGCTTGAAAAAGAGAGCCGCGTTCCACGTTACTTGAGCGGGAATCTTCAATGTCTTCTGCGGATTTTCGTAAATTTCTCCAGTTACCTGGGGACCAATACTGAGACCCAACCCGCAATCCAACTGATAAGTGAAGTAAGCGTTAAAAATGAGATTCGGTATTCCGGTTACGTCGGCATCGGTTTTGCTGTAAGTAACTCCCTGGTAGTTCGGACTGAATGCCACAGGATTCGTTCCTCCCTTACCACGGCCGCCATTCGAATCCACGAAAGCCGGAGAAAAACTGTCAAGATAATCTCCGGTCTGAGTGAAAATCGCGGAATGGAGATTAACAAACTGGGCGCTCGACAGCGTTAAGTTACCGGTTGCGTTAAAGTTTTTGTTGGGCTGCCAAGTCGCCTCCATTTCTAGCCCCTTCGATCTCACTTGCAGCCGGTTATTTTTGATGTCGTACTCGTCGTACGTTTGGTAATACCCAGCTAGGGAGGCGAAGAGAGTATTATTAAGCAGACTCGCTTTCACTCCCGCTTCATAGAGTTCGACTACGTTTTCCAGCTGCTTTTTCGTAAAATTTGGCGGGAATCCCCCGAAGCTCTGATTTCCTTCGTACGCAGTGGTCCGATCATACGTGACATAGGTCGTCAACCATGAAGTCGGCTTAACCGTTATGCTCGAGAAAAATGAAGGATTCCAGGCGCTTGCGTCCTTGTAGGGGGTGGCATTGAGGATGCCCCCAGTACCGTCCAGGTTCGGTCCCAATTCTGGCTGTTTTGATTCTACTGCCACATAATCCAACCGCATTCCGCCAAAGAGACTCAGCCATTTTGTCACTTCCAAATTATCCTGGATGAATAAGCCGACATCGCTCAGTCGCGAGTTCAAAGATTCGACACCGTCAGCGACTCCGCTGTAACTTGGCTTATCAGGGATCACTCGCCCGCCGAATACCAGAGACCGTGGAAAGCTCATATACGGCACTTGGGAAAGATCAAAGACCGTATACGGCTCAACGAAATAGTCCTGATAATCGCGGTTTTCTTCATGACGATAGCTGACGCCGGCGACGAGCCGATTTAACATTCCGGGTCGCTCTTCCGTTACGATAGGGTTCTTTGGATCCCCGGTGCTCTTGCTGGTTTCGCCTCCGAAAAGATGCATATCCCAATGCAATTCGAGTCGGGCATCAAACAAATCATTAATGGGCGCGTATTCATCGTATCCTTCGGTCAAATACTTTCTCCACTGCACATCTTCAAAAAGGATTCTGCTGACGATTTGAAAATCCGAGCTGATCTGCGCCTTAGTGGTTAGCTGGGTAGTGAATCGCTTTCCGTAATCGGCGTCACCCGGGGCAACCAAAACATCATAGTTATGTAGCTTTACCGTATGGAAGCTGCCGTTCGCATTAGGAATCACGTAACCGGCATACGGCACGCTGGTCGTTCCTCCGAAGAAGAGAGGCGTGATGGGGCCGGTAACATACGTGTTGCTGTCAATCAGTTGTTGGGTCACCCGGTTAAAACCGCTGTTCTCCACAAAACGGGCTTCATACATTTGTATGGTGTAATCGAAGGTCAGGGCGGGTATAGGCGCATAATAGACCGCTGCGAAAATGTCCTCGGTCCTATCCTTGACGTTACGATAGTAGCTGTCCGCTTCCCTTCCCAGATAGCTCACTCGAATCGCCAGCTTATCTTGGATAAGCGGACCGCCAAAGTCGACTTGCCATTCAGGGTTGAGGTACGAACTTCCGCCCGGAACGTACTCGCCGATTGTCATTCTCAGTGTCGCGTGCCACGCGTCGAAATAAGGCTGCTTCGTCACAAAATTCACGTACCCCCCTCCTCCGATACTGGAAGGACCGAAAACCGGCGTACCCGGACCCTTCACAATATCGAGAGCCTCTACACCGTTGAAGCTTGGTGGAACACCGTTACTGCTGAAGAGTAGTCGCTGACCGTCCTGGTAGAGTTCCGAGCGAACTCCCCGGATTGTCGGTACACCTTGCGTCCCGAAGACAGATGGCGTAAACACGCCGGAAGCAAACTGATCCAGCGAATTGATATCCTCCAGATGCCGCGACTCCAACTCGGCCTTACTGATCACGCTCACGCTTCGCGGGGTATCCAAAACGTTTTGGTCAAATCCAGTTACGGAATCCGTGGGTGCCACAGTAGGTAGCACGGTGTTTTCAATGGGAATTCCCGCTGTAACAATGATCTGCGACAGAGCCGTCGCTTCGCCTGGTCCGTTTCCCGTTGGCGTGGGACTCGGCGTTTGACCGTGAACAATTACCTCAGTATTAACTAATACAATTGCGACAAAAAACGGCAGCGCCAGTGGGCAAAAAACTGCACCCCAGCGACCGCCGTCCAAAACACTAACAACTTTCAATAGAAAGTAGTTCATAAACTCGCTCCGGCTTACTCGGCCAGGTATTGACAATCAGTTGGCAAAGTCTAAAGGTTTCACTTGATTGATTTTCCGAAACACGCTCCGTTCTGTAACAGCCTTTATCGGCGGAGACTCACCCGGCGGCATGCGCTTATATCGAGAAAAAGAGTTAGGACGGAAGGAAGTCGTAAAAATACGCTCTCTCCTTCCGGATGTTCGTTAGACAAAATGATCCCTGCCTCCGAATGTGAATCAGCAAAATCACCCACTCCCGAATCGATTCTGGCTAACTGCGGATCTAACCTAATTGGTTAGTGCTTAATCCCGCCCGAACAGGCGGATTATGTCTGCGGCTCAGTAATTGTGTTCGATATCCCTACCTCCCGTTTCTATTTCAGGTCCCGCTTCTCCTGCGGTCGACTAGCTTGAATTACTCCCCCGAAATAAAGAGGGCAGTAAGAAATTCTTCCCCAACCAACTTCGTCAAGCCACTCCCAGACCTGCCGCAATGGATGAGAGCGGCCGCCCGGGTTTTCGACCTGCATCATCAGATTGAACATGGCTTCGTTCGGCTTGAGTGAGTCCGTTTCGCTAAAAACATCGTTGATAATCAGACGGCCACCAGGACGCACCGCCGTCAGAGCGTGCTGCAGGATCTCCTTGCACAACGGTTCAGAGAAGTCGTGCAGAAGGTGCGAAAGAAGAACGGCGTCGAACTCTTTGCGGTCAATACCGAAGCCGAGCGCGAAGCAATCACCAACCAGCAACTCAATGCGGTCGGCTAACTTGTTTTGCATGACAGTCTCTCGAGCAAGCGGAATAACTTCCGCCAGATCAATCAGAGTGATCCGCAGATCCTGGTAGCGTTTCGCAATCAAGGTCGCATAGCCGGCGGCACCGCCCCCGACATCGATCATAGATTGGATCCCATCAAAACTGACGGTCTTGAGAAATCCTGCACTCGATTTTTCGGCGAGATCGTTTAGCGCCAAGAGAAAGGTTCGAACAAAAGGGAAATCGGTCTTCACCCTTTCCGAAAATGGAGGTAGCAAAGCATGACCAGAGCGGACCACTTCACTGAGCCTGCCCCAAAGCTGGTAGAAGAAAGCTTCTTTGATGGTAAGTCGCGCTAGCCCTGTCGAACCGGTCTCGGTAAACAGCCGTCCGGTCTGACTGAGATGGTAGTTTGCCGGGTTCCGGTCGTCTTTGTCGACATAACCAAGAGCCACGAGTGCACCGAGAAGAGCGTTCGTGCCCGTTTCCGATAAATTCAGGCGCTCAGTGATTTTTGCCTCGGTCGCCGAAGAACCGTTGAGAAAGCGAAATAACCCGGTTTCAACGCCTGCCATTAAGACCGCAGAAATCTGATAACTCGTCAGCGCTTGATAATGATCGATGTCAACCATGGGCTCTTGAGTCCGAAATAACTGCTTGGGCCGCCAGAAAGCCAGGGACACCGTGGACCCCACCGCCGGGATGAGTTCCCGCTCCCGACAAATAAAGACCTCGAATCGGCGTCCGATAGTTAGATAGTCCAGGGCCAGGACGCAGCGTAAAAAGCTGGTCCAGAGTCATGTCGAGATGATTTGGGTTTCCGGCCAAATTGCCGGTTCGCGTCTCCCATTCTCCCGGTCCGGTAGCCTGAATCCCAACCACCCGTTCCTTGGTTCCAGGTGCAAATCGTTCAAAACTATTCAACATCACTTCCTGGACGCGCAAGTTTGCCTGCGGCCAAGTGGAACCGTCAGACCAACGTGCCGGCACAAAAGCCGACAGCCAGAGCACCGCCTGGCCAGAGGGAGCTAAGGAAGGGTCTTCAACCGAAGGCACTGCCGCCATCATGGGTAATGGATCAGGTAACCCGCCCGCAAAGATTGTTTGCATCGCCCTTCCGTAATGCTTCGGATCTTCCTGAAGATAGTACAACGAGCCAGCGTGACGGTCCGATAGACCAATCATCTGTGGCGGACGATCCAACGCTAAGTCCAGTTTCATTTCTCCTACATTGAAAATGCCGGTGTGCGCTCGGGCCGATACCCTATTGAGCTCCGGCGGAACAGCAGACGAGTCTAAGAGGGAGACGACTCGCTTCACATCGATGCTCGAAACAACGGTATTTGCCTCAAGGAAAGTTCCATCCGAAAGTTCGACGCCGACCACCCGGTCGCCGGTTGTACGAATTTTTGAAACCGGTTCATGACAACGCAACCGTCCACCAGCGGCCGCAAGCGCATCTGTCAACGCCTCGATGAGCTTCCCGGTACCTCCAACCGGCCGACAACTTTGCGTTCCATGAGAAGAGGCCAAAAGGCAACCGAGGGCACCACTCCCCGGCGTCCAAGGCGGCATCTCCGGGTGCGTGCTGTAGGCCAACGCTGCCGCTTGCAGCGACGGATGGGAGAGGTGTTCTGTGATCACGCTCTCGGCGGACGACAGAACAACGCGTAGTTCTTCGCCACTCAATTTACTGAACGGATGTTCTGTTATCTTGCCAGAGGCGGCACTGTAAGCCGACTTAACATGTTGCATTCCACCCAATCGATCGAGTAACTGGACGGCAAACTCCGCGAATTTCTTCCACTCGGTGGCGACTCCCTTGCCAAAACATCCCGCGATTCCACCAAGGGTTTCATCCAGCGACCGAGATAGGTAAAGGACTTCGTCTCCTACCCACGACGCGAGCAGATGAGTTCCCCGAATCCAGTTCAGCCCGTACTTGTCGAGCGAAAGCGCGTCCGCGACTCCGCTTGCAACCATCCCTTCGAGCTCCAGAGCTCCCGTGTTAAAACGAAAACCGGGAATAACTTCTTCGGTGACTGTACACCCGCCAGCCCGTTCACTTTGCTCACAAACCGTCACCAGAAAACCAGCACGAGCCAGGAAAGTTGCGCAAACGAGCCCGTTGTGGCCTGCCCCGATGACGATTGCGTGGTTCATCTTAAGTTAGTCCTGTGGTCGAAGCCGCCCGGCGAATTCCTCGCAACACAGTAAACTTTGGCTGTGTCATTTCCTCCATCGTGAAGCCGAGCCCCTCTCGTCCGAGTCCGCTTAGTTTCACTCCGCCAAAAGGTACAAATAACGGTCGATAATTTCCGGAGCCGTTAATCACTACACCTCCGGTCTGCAATCTTTCGGACAGAGCGAGTGCACGACTGATATCCCGGCTGAAGACAGCTCCGTTGAGCCCGAACGAAGATTGGTTTGCTACCAGCAAGGCTTCTCGCTCTGACGCGACTGGAATTACCGTGAAAACGGGACCAAAGATTTCATCGTCGTTCGCTACCTGGGCCGTCCTGGGAACATCTGCTAGCACATGCGGCTGAACCATCGCGTGCTGAGTGGTGCCGTCACCGGCTACCAAACGGGCGCCTTCATGGACCGCTCTCTCAACTTGCACGATCACATGTTCCGCAGCGCTCTCTGTGATCAAAGGTCCGAGATCCGAATTCGGGTCCAGAGGATTTCCTACCTTCAGCTCACGGACGCGATTCACCAGCCGCTCGGTCAATTCAGCGGCGATTTTTCGATGAACGACCAGTCGCTTGTTTGCTGCGCAGGACTGCCCATTCATTAGTATCCGGCCGGCCACAATCTCCTTTAGTACTAGGTCTAGGTCTGCATCCTCCAAAATGATGGCTGCATCGTTTCCACCCAGCTCAAGATGAAGGCGCCGGAGCTTGGCAGCCACCGTTTCCGCAACAGCGACGCCGGCCCGAGTAGAACCTGTCAAACTGATCGCCGCGATCCCATCCGCCGAGATCAGTTTGCCACCCACCTTGGCGTCACCGATCACGACCTCAAGAACTTCCCTCGGAATACCTGCTTCATGAAAGCATTCCACAACCGACAAGACTGCAAGGGGGTCCTGCTCCGGAGGCTTCAACACCACCGTGTTACCGACTGCTAAAGCAGCTGTCACTTTTTCGATAAGCAATTCAACTGGAAAGTTAAACGGAAGGAGCGCAGCGATTGTCCCGAGTGGCACCCGTCGACTCCAAGCGATATCATTCGCAGTATTTGCCAAACTCTCCGTCGGCAAAAGAATCCCAGTCGAATATCGTGCGCGCTCCGCGTTGGCTTTTAAGAGCGCCACGGCCAACTGCACTTCGAACTCAGCCTGACCCAGCACTTTGCCACTTTCGCTAGATAACAAGCGTGCGATCTGTTCTGCTTTCCCGGCGATTAGATTTCCTGCCTGCTCGAGCAGATCACAGCGTTCTCCGACTGAAATCGAGGACCACGCCGGGAAGGCTTCGGTCGCCCTTCTCACGGAACCGGCAACGTCGTCCAAGTCACTAACTGTAACTGTGCCGATTACCGACTGATCAAAAGGCGACAATATCTGGTGCTTTTTTGTCACTTGCTACGTTTCATCTGTCTCGGCCAACGATCTGCAAAAATGTCATCGGGAAGCCTATCCAGATACAGAAGTACCTCGTCTAGCTTCACCACGTCCCCGTACTTTGAATGAATATCGAAGAGGTTTACCTTGTGGGTTAGCTGGCCACGATCCCAAACGCACTCCTCCGGCACGATCGTGCGAAAATTATAACTAAATGCATCGATGGCGGTTGAACGGATACATCCGCTAGTGGTCGTACCAGTAAGAATCAGAGTATCGACTCCGAAGTCGATCAGATAGCTTGCCAGAGAGGTTCCGAAGAAGGCGCTTGGTTTTTTCTTAACGAAGGCCATGTCGCGGGGACCGGGCGCTATCTCCTCTACGATTTCATTACCGCGATGTCCGATGGCATCAATGCCATCGTCTACCCGATAGTTCTTGTCATTCCATCGACCCATATCGAGAAAATCATCACGGCGCTCCCAGGTCGTATAGTAAAGGGGGATCTTCTTCTCCCGGGCTCTGCTCAACAACTTGTGGAGGGCTCGTACTCCATCCCAACCGATTGTTCCGCAGCTGTATCGCCAGCGCTCGATGCTTTCGAGAATCGGTTCTTCCGGCTCACCAACGAAATTGTAGATGACATCTACGATCAGAACGGCCGGCCTTTGACCAAACCCCACCGGTTTGCCCCATCCGGCGCGTTCGTAGATTAGCTGGTCTTCCGACGGAATTATGTCATCCCAGATTGCCATACAAAGTTATGCAGCGTGATGGTTAAGTTCGTGGCTCCGTTATTCGATTGGATAGAGCGAACATCCGCTCTTTCTGGCGAGATATTCCCCGAAAGTTCCGCTCTCGACGACCTGCGGTCGGTCAGCATCGACGGGCCATTCTGAAATCACCCTACCGCGTAGAATAGTAAGGACAGGCCACCCTTTGAGAGTCTGCCCCTCTATCACTGACCAACCGGAACGGGAGACGACGTTTTGACTCTTGACAGTGATTTCCCGGTCGAGATCGATGACACAAAAATCTGCGTCAGCGCCAACGGTTATCGACCCTTTCTTTGGAAAGACCCCGAATATTTTTGCTGGATTTTCACAGAGGACCTCGGCTGCTCGTTCCAGGCTAATCCGGCCCTTGTTCACTCCTTCGCTCAGAATAACTGGAACTAACATTTCGACACGACTCGTGAAGCCGGTTCGTAGCTTCCAGATATTTGGATGATACATCTCTTCCCGCTGATTGGGATCCCAAGAGATCACGTGGTCGGACCCAACAGCGTCCACAGTTCCATCTGCCAGTGCCTCCCAGATTGCCTCGATGTCTTCGCGGTAGCGCACCGGAACGTTAATGCGCCAGGCCTTCTCGTTTGGCTCCAGATAAAGCCAAACCGGACCGGTCTGCGCATACACTTTGACTCCGTCCCCTCTGAGACGGCGGATTTCTTCATGAGTTTGGCGGGTACTCGCGTGTTGAATGTATAGTGGGCTTCCGGTGATTTTCGCCAAGTAACCGTAGGAGCGAACATGATGAACCTCCGCAAAATAGGGAGAGCGATCGGTCCAGGCAGCGAAATCGGTGCGACCTGCTTCGATCAGGCGTCGCTCAAAGATGCGGCCGAGTTGCCAATTCTCAGCATGGATCTGGGTGATTGCGGAACCCCGGAGTTTAGCCACCTGTTCCATTGTCTGGAAAACGATGCCATCGTCGAACCCGTGACCGAGACCTGCTTTGCGTCCAGCCCAATATCTGTCTAGTTCCGGTTTCATGGATTGGAGGTACAACTTGAAACTGGTAACTCCCCACTTTCTCGCCAGGTCCGGAATTTCCCCCGTTTGGAGGTCTGTCTCGATCATCGGAGTGATCCAGATGTCTATGGCAGAAGAACGCCGAATGATCTCGGCGGCTGTCGGCAATACGTCCAGAAATGGACCGACATCTTCGCCCTGGACGTATTCGACGAAAGGTTCGGCCCCAAGGCGCGTACTGGGCGCGTGCACACCCCAGGTGGTGACTCCGGCGGCGGCGGCGGCACGGGTTTCACTCTTGATATCCTTCTCGAAGGGAACATAACAGCCAGGATGCGCTTCGCTGTCGACGATCCCTGGCAAGATATACTTGCCGCCGACGTCAATCGTACGTCTGGGATTGAAACTCTCGCGCTCCTTGGAAATGGCGACGATGACGCCATCGTTGATCGCGATATTGGCCGTTACTCGGCCCGAGGCCGTCACTATTCGGCCACCGGTAATGAGAAGATCAACATTCATACGCGAATCACAAACGTTTTAGCGGTAACCTTCACAACCTCGTTCAGTCGACGGGGCGACTTGTTCGATTGCTAATTACCTCGTTTGGCTCGCGCGGGCACCGTCCCCATTTCTGGGCGGCCCCTGCTGACCTACTGGATGAAATTATCAGCCAGTTGCATGCCACGATTAGCCGGAGCAGAAGAATTTTGCAAGGATGATCTCCCGACGATTCGATTGATTGGCTCAGTTTTTGCACGAAATCTGGTCATGCGAACAACCGCGAAGATTTCTCTCGTCCATCCACGAAATTGGGAACGCAGCTGGGCGCAAGCCTGGCCAGTTCATTTCGCAGATGAAGACCCGGACGAACGGTCGCAACTCGATGAAGCGGAAGCCTTCATTGCAAGAGCCGCCGCGGCCGGTGCGGAATATCTGTTATTTCCGGAGATGTACCCTGGCCCGAGAAGTCTGAGCGATCAGGCGTTTACCGCTGAGGAAGTCAAAATCCGAATGTGCAGCGCAGCCAAGAAGCACGGAATCTGGGTGTTTTACAACGGGACGTCCGCCCTCGAAGAAGGTGGTGGCCAGAACACCTGCTTCGCCGTCAGTCCTGCAGGCAACGTCGCAACCAGTTATTCGAAAATGATCCCGGCCTGCGGCGAACAAAGTATCCCGGGAAAAGATCCCGTGGTGATCGATTGCGACGGCTTACGCGTAGGAATCGTGATCTGTTGGGAGATGTGGTTCCCCGAGATCACCCGCATGGTGGCCGCACTGGGAGCCGACGTGATTTTCGCCCCAACCGGCGGGGTCATCTACGAGCTGACATCAAGCTGGAAAACGATTCTCTTCGCTCGAGCCGCAGAGAACACAGTCTTCACTGCGACCTGCGTCAACTTGTTCGGGGTCGAGGATGGAATGTGTGTGGTCTATTCGCCTGAAGGGTTGGTGGCCGAAAGGACTGGTGCCGGCATCCTGAACGCAGAGTTGGACCTCGTACGGCTCCGCTATCTTCGCGAAACCGATGAGCGCCTCATTGTCCCCAAACCGTATCGAGTTATCCCGGGGCTATTTCGGGCTTTGACACCAGCGGTGGTGGAACGCTATGCGGAAGTAATGGCGGGACGGATTGGGAAGCAGTGATCAGTGATCAGTAATCAGGACAGAAGCCGTACCGGCCCGGACAGTCACCGCTGCCGATGACTGATTACCGATCACTGATCACTGATTACTTTTTTGTCTCTCTAATCCTCCTCGAATCGCGTGTTATGCACAATGTCCTGCTGGTAAGAAAGGAAACGTTCCATAGCGACCGCCCATTCCTTTGGCATTGGTTTACGATAGGCTCGCTCGCGGGCCGCTTCGCGGGTTTCTTCGAGGATCGCTTTGACATCGAAAGTAACTATCTTGCCATCTTCCACGACGACCTTGCCATCGATAATGACCGTATGGACGGATTGACCCAGCTCAGTAAAAGCTAAATGATGATAGGCGTCATTGAATGGAGTCAGCGAGGGACTTTCCAGATCCAATAGGACGAGATCTGCGAGGTAACCCGGCCGAATTTGGCCAAGCTGTTGCGGGAGCATCAATGCTGCGGCTCCGCCCTCCGTGGCCATCCGAAAGACCTCACGCGAGGCGAGCCAACGGTGCGGCTCGGCCAAGGTTAAATTATGAATCAGAGCGGCCAGATGAAGATGGCCGAACATGACTTGATGGTCGCTACTCTTGGACCCGTCCGCGCCAAGCGCAGGGATGATACCGGCGTCGAACATTTTTCGAATCGGCGCAAATCCGCTGCCTAGCTTTAGGTTCGCCGCTGGATTGTGAACGGGTACGGCACCGGCACTCGCGATCCGCTCTACATCTTTGTCTGTTAACCAAACGGAGTGAGGAAGAGAAACGTCGGGACCGAGCAATCCTTCCTTGGCCAGCATGGATGTAGCAGTGCTGCTGTAAACCTTTCGGCAGACATGATCTTGGACCCGAGTTTCCATGAGATGCATATGAAGGCCGCCGTTGTAACGCCGAGCCAGGTCCCGGCAACGATGGAGGAAGTCTAAGGTAACCCATTGAACGCCGCTTGGACCGACCCAGCAACGAAGCCGCCCTTGCTCCGAGTGATGCCAATTTTTAAAAAACTCCTCGATGATGCCAAAGAGATCTGCCTCCCCCTGCTCATCTTGCGCACCAGCGTAAACGGTTCGAACAGTCTCGTGACCGCGATCCTCTCCATCCTCAACATCATAGGAAGCATCACCGATCATCGGTGCGACACCCGCACGAATTCCACTATCGCGGTAAGCTTTCATGGCGCCGTTAATACCCGCGAGGTTGGGCTTCGGCGGCAAGGAAAGATGATCCAGGACGGAGGTAGTGCCAGATCGTAACATCTCGATCACACCGACCATCGCTGTAAGATAATGGTCTCGTTCTGAGAATGAATCGGATCCCCATACGAGGTGAACCAACCATGGCTCGAGGGGCAATCGATCGTCAGTGGCTCGGGTAAAATTCTCCGGAGAATGCGTGTGTGCATTGATCAGTCCAGGAATCGCTAAGAACTTATCTCCATTGATCCCGCGGTCGACCGGCTCTTCGATCGGCGCACCCGAAACGCTCTTAATTCTCTGATCTTCAATAAGGATGTTTTGGCCGGCGGAATATCCCCATGGAGCTACCGGATCCAGGACGGCACAATTTTCGATTTTGATTTTCATCGGTGTTTAAGGCGACGGAGCCGGTTGCGTGATCATTGCAACTTCTCACCGGCAGTTTCCGCGCCAAATTTTCGGGAGTAGTAGGTCCACGCCCTGGAAATCTCGTTTTCGAACCAACGCGCTCGATCTCTCAATTCCTTCTGGGTGAAAGGCGGAGCCCCGCCAACGCTTGCGGCTAGCAGAAGATTTCGCGCAGACTCTTCCAAAAAGATGGCCCGCACGACTGCGGTTGCGATGGAATCACCGACTACTAAACAACCATTCCCGCGCAAGAGCACGGCGCCATAGGAGCTCAGTGTCTTCGCCACAGCATCCCCAAGAACCGGATCGACTATAAGATCGGATTCAGGGTGGACTGGTATGAACTCACCTACGATCGCCCCGAAGCCATGAGTTGGACGGATCGACTTGCTGGCACTTCCACAAGCCACTGCGTTCGGAGAGTGGGTTCTACAGATCCCGGCGACGTCCAGTCGCTTTCGGTAGATGGCAAGGTGCATCGGCGTTTCCAGCGCCAGCGGAAAACCGGAAGCCGAAGCTTGGACGACTTGTCCGTCCACCGAAAGCTGGATCAGATCATCGATCATGGCCTGACCGGGAGCGACTGCCGGAGTAATAAGGATCAGTTCACTTTCCGGAATTCGGGCGCTCACATGCCCGAATCCCTCGGTCAGTCCAAGTCCGTCCATGATCCGGCCCGCGGTGATAATATCTCGACCAACCTTTTGGAGAACGCTCATTCTAGGGAATTGAACGCGCCCAAACACGGGCGACCATTTCCGTGCAATCAAAACCGTTAGTTGGAGTCTGGTCCTGCGGACAAGCGGAGAGAACGATCAGAAGATCTTGCAACACATCGACTATCAGAAAGCTGTCCGGCCCGTGGGTCGGCTCCAGATAGACCATCTCACCCTCTGATCCGATTTCTGTTTTCATGAAAATATTCCAGGCGGTTTCCCCACGGACAGGTAGTTGCACATTGATGGCTTGCAGGGCCTCTTCGAAGTTCGCCTTACAACTCCGATGATCGGGTAGTTCGTAGCGCTTGAGATAAGCCTCCCGGTCACAGCATGGGACGACGATGTCGTGATACCCGACGGTATCCTCTGTCACCTGGAGAAGATTGTTGCGACGATTACTAGCCAGAAAATGTCCAGGCTTCAGATTAATAGACCAATTTTGGGTGATCGTGTGAGCTGGTGAAAGGTACTCTTCGAAATCATGCGCGTTGTAGGCGATGAGATCGCCAACTTGTTTGCCGCGGACATCGATAATCTGGAGCCGCTGACCCCGCTCCACGAAAAACGCGACTCCTTTTTTCGGTGGCGCAAGGTACTCTCCAGCTGGCACAAAACCCTCCAGGCACGCAGGCGCATTCATTTTTTTGGGATGGACGCTGGCGAGCCTGCTCGCAGCGGGAGTATTTCGGCTCTTCATGGTTTGAATTTCGCCATCGATCATCACACAGGAAATTCCGGGAAGATCGCCACCCTCGATAGCTTGAACCGCGTCGGAAAAAGCGGAGCCAATAGGCGCATCCATAATGAGGATGTCCGCATCCTTGCCGGGCTGGAGAAGACCGAGGTTTTTTCTCAGCGCGGCCGCATTATTGCCAGTAGCCAGCGCCCAGCTTTGGCCGGCCGATAGCCCGGTGAGCGCGGACATTTCAACCACCGACTTAAGCGTACCGAGCGGCATGACGCCTGTCCCAGTCGGTGTATCGCTGGAAACGAGAATCTGCGAAAGTTTGCCGGCGTCGCGGGCCAGCTCCACCAGCTTAATCGCCGATCGGATGTTCCCGGCCTGGGAGATTTGCAGGTAGAAGTCCGCGTCATGAACCAGACGTGCCAGATCTTTCTCAGGTAGGGCCGTAGTCCCACCATTAGCATGGCCCGCGATGTCCGGACGCAGATAGAGCAGATCATCTGCGGTGATCGCACTGCTGCCAGGAATGGACGCGCCTCCAGTATGGCTCATGACTAGGAATCCATACTTCTGCGCAGCTCGGATCTGCGGCTCTGCATCTCGATTCTTTGCGAAACCGCCAAACCCCATCTTCGCCAGCCAGACATTGGCGGCTGCTAGCTCGGCAAAATCGCCGTCCGTCAACCCCGGTTCTAAAATCACTGAGCCCGCATAGACCTTCACCCCTCCGGGCCGGTAGTTGGCATAGGCCCGTTGCGCAGTAATTGCCAAGGCCTTGACGCCGATGGGATCGGTTGGTCGACCAGGCAGGTGGACCTCGCAAGCTGACATCATCGCAGTAATGCCGCCCTGCATGTAACTCTCGATCCAGCCAAGAGCATTTTGTCGCGGGGTCCAATCGCCAAAAACGATATGAACATGCGTGTCAATCAAGCCGGGAGCTGCGGTTGTGCCGTGGGCATCGATTAGGCGAGGCACTGAATCCAGGTCGATTTCGTCTCGCCGTCCAATCCATTCTATCTTTCCGTCTGAGATGAGAACGGTGTCTCCCGGCACATCGGGCTGATCGAGGCTGCCGCTGAGGATTCGGCCAAGGTTGGTAATGACCGTACGTTCCTTCACGTAAGGCCATCCTCCCCTTTAACTTCCCTGAGAGAGAGACCGCCCAAACGAGCCTGCAACCGTCCCCGGGTGGCGACTGCGACGATAACGACCACTTCGTCAGGAGCCGGCGCGTCGGCGAAGCTGACCGTCAACGTGTCGTAATGGGAGCGGACATAGAGAGCGTCCTTGCAAGCGAGGGGTACATCAATCGGTGACCCCAGGACTCCGCGTTTACCGGTGGACGGTACCCACGCCTTACCGCCTCCAAGTGCGTCTCGGACCGGGTTTGCGAATGCCGTCGTCAAAAAGGCATTCCCATGTTCATATTCTCCGGCTGTGCCGACGATAGCCGCTTTGCCGTAGCTTTGTGCCCCTTTCAGCTTTCCGGAAAGAGCACTAGCGAGCCGTTTCCCAAAGGCTCCCCCGAGTTCAATGGATGGTTTAACGATTTCATCCAAAACTTCGCTGTAACGTCCAGCATAAGGATTGCGGATCGCCGCGGCTACCGCGATTTTCACGAGAGGTTCACCGTCGTACTCACCAGTCTCGTTCGACCATGTTTCGTCGACGATCGTGTACCATTTCCGAATAAAGAGCGACATTGGGGGCGATAATTGAGTTGGCGACGTTGCCACTAGCAGTTCACGTACCAACAGCCGGGAACGCCGAGAACGCCGGGAGCGCCGGGAACGCCGGAAGCGCCGGGAACGCCGGGAACGCCGGGAACGCCGAGAGCGCCGGGAGCGCCGGGAGCGCCGGGAACGCCGGGAACGCTGGGAACGCCGGGAACGCCGGGAGCGCCGGGAGCGCCGGGAGCGCCGGGAACGCCGGGAACGCCGGGAACGCCGGGAACGCCGGGAACGCCGGGAGCGCCGGGAGCGCCGGGAACGCCGGGAACGCTGGGAACGCCGGGAACGCCGGGAACGCCGCGAGCGCCGGGAATGGCTTGGTCACCGGTCTTTGTTTTCGGCGAACCAGCGTTTGCGCTTGATTTGCTAATTCCCAATAGCTTTTCTGGCTCACTCGCCCCGATCGGCGATGACCATTGAATGCTGGCTAATGATTACGATCACTCCCGTTCTCGGCGCTCCCGGCGCTCCCGGCGTTCCTCCGTTTCCCCTGTGGCATCGAAGATGCTCGTTAGGCCCTGTGCGTTTTTCATCTCCCCGTTTCAACTTGTTTTGCCGTGCGGTCACGCTGCTCTTCGTATTGTGTGGATGTCTAGCCGCAGGCGACGCGCAGGCAAAAAAGCCGCTCCGGGTTGCACTCGTCCTTCCTGGATCTACCAGTGATAAGGGGTTTAATGAGGTGGCCTATCTCGGTCTGCTCCAGATCGAAAAGAACTTCGGTGCCGCCATCGTCTACTCAGAGAACACGCCAATGGCAAACTACGAGCGCGTGATCCGGGGCTTTGCCGATGATGGGAACGATGTGATCATCTGCCGCGGACTTGAATTTGGCGATCTAGCCAAGAAGATCGCGCCAGATTACCCAAAACAATTTTTCGTCGTATCCGACGGGCATGAGGTCAGCGGGGCCAATGTAGTCTCAATCGAACCGAGAACCCGGGACGCCGCATTTCTGGCCGGCATCTTAGCAGGACTAACTACTAAGACGAATAAGGTCGGAGCCGTTATCGGCTTCGACTTCCCGTTGATCGTAGCCGACGTCGAAGTATTCCGTTGGGCGCTCCGATCGGTTAATCCAAACGCCGAATTAAAAGTGATCTACTTAGGTTCGTTCGACGATGTGGCTCGCGGAAAAGAGGCGGCTTTGGAAGAAATTAATGAGGGCTGCGATGTCCTTTACCATATTGCGGACACCGCGGGCATTGGTGTAATCCAAGGCGCTGCCGAAAAAGGTGTGAAAATCATCGGGTATGGCTCTGATCAAAATCATTTAGCACCGCAAGTTGTGTTCGCCACGGAGATTTCCGATCCACAATTCATGATGCTGGACATCATTCAAGCGATCACTGAAAAGCGCTTCGACGGTCGTCCAAGAGTGTACGGACTCGACTCACCATGCGTGGCGCTGGCAATCGCGCCGAATCTCGTTCCACCCGCTGTCCGGAGCGAGGTAGATCGATGGAAAGAAGCGATTACGTCCGGAAAGCTCGTTGTTCCTCTAATGACCGAACGCGATTCTGGCGCTAAAGCTGAGCCGCTTCATCTCAACCAACTCCTGACCGACCGATGATAATCAAGGATTTTCCTATTTTTCCTCGAGACGCGATGCAGACCCTCAAATTCCCTGAACCAACCCAGTGTTCATTTCTGCGAGAAAGGATGCGTTCGACGCAGCCTTCGAGGCTCAGTCCGGTCCGACGAATCTGGCGCCCCTCCCTGCGAGAACGAAGGACGAGGACGATGGCGGTTTCGCTTTCCCAAGCGGTTCGTGCCATTTTGATAATTTTCGTCGCATGGGCTTTCGTCCCTGCATCGGCAGCGCCGAAAAAGTGGCGTGTCGCATTGGTTTTGCCTGGGTTGATCAGCGACAAAGGTTTTAATGCCGGCGGCTACGCCGGTCTCGTTAAAATCAAGGAGGACCTCGGTGCAGAAACCGCCTTCTCGGAAGACACTCCGACCGCAAACTATGAACGTGTGATCCGCGGTTTTGCAGATGACGGTAATAATATCATTATCATGCACGGGCTCGAGTTTACGGATCTTGCTCGGAAGATCGCTCCCGACTATCCAAAACAATATTTTCTGGTGACGGACGGCACTGGTTTGGGTGGACCGAACGTCGCGTCGATCCGCGGGCGATCAGAAGATGCTGCGTTTCTGTGTGGTGTGGTAGCCGGTTACATGACCAAATCGAACAAGATCGGTGCTGTTATCGGCATGGATTTCCCTTTGTTGGTGGCACAAGTCGAGGCAGTGCGGCTCGGAGCGCGCTCCGCCAATCCCAATGTTACATTGTCGGTTACTTATCTCGGTACCTTTGACGATCCGTCGAAAGGCAAAGAGGCCGCCCTGGCCCAAATAGGTTCCGGGGTAGATCTGATTTACCACATCGCGGATGCGGCAGGTATCGGCGTAATTCAAGCAGCAGACGAGAAGCGAATCAAAGCGATCGGCTGGGGTGTAGACCAAAATGCATTAGCACCAAAAACGGTGATCACCAGCGAGGTGATGCATACTGCGGACCTCATGGAGAAAGAGGTGAAGGCGATAATGGATGGGAAATTCGACGGTCAACCGATCATTGCCGGATTCGATGCCAGCGGAGTAGAGTTAGCTGATTATCATGGATTGGTTCCCCAGGATATCGCGGCAAAGGTCTCTCTTTGGAAAGAAGCACTGGTATCCGGGAGACTACACATCTCCTATACCACCGAACGGGATGGAAACGTAAACGCTCCACCGGTCACGTTCCCGATAGCAAATAGCCAATAGCAGATGGCAGATAGACCCCAGCTCAATGCTACTCACTACAACCGCTGACTGCCGCATTTTGTATTCTGTTTTCGGTATCGTGTCTTCTGAATTCTAGATTCTGGATTCTGTCTGCCCATGCCCTTGTTACGCGCTGAAAATATAACGAAGGTCTATCCCGATGTCGATTGCTAACGATGGAATCACATTCGAGGTAGAAAGAGGCGAGGTTCATGCGCTGCTGGGAGAAAACGGGGCGGGCAAATCGACGCTGATGAACATTCTTTATGGGCTCGTTCATCCGGATGAGGGTCGCATTTTTTGGAACGACAAACTCGTTCACCTACGCCACACCCGGGAAGCCATGCGGCTCGGGATCGGCATGGTTCACCAACATTTCAATTTGGTTCCTTGCTTTAACGCCGTGGAAAACGTCGCTCTGCAAATGCACGGGCACCGGAGCGCATGGCTGAACACGACCGCCCTCCGGAAGTCGCTCGAAAGCCTCTGCTCCGCCTTTTCCCTACGCGTCGATCTCAATATTCCAGTACAGGAGCTATCACTCGGAAGCCAACAGCGAGTGGAACTCCTAAAAGCGCTGGTAGCAAAGGCCAAACTCTTGATCCTGGACGAACCGACCGCGGTCCTGGCGCCACCTGAAGTCGCGGAGCTCTTTGCCCTGCTTCGAGGTTTTGTTACGGACGGAGGCGCAGTGTTATTGATCACTCACAAACTACGGGAAGTAAAAGAAGTGAGCGATCGCGTCTCCATCCTGAGAACGGGAAAGTTAGTCGCCACAGCGAAGACCGGAGAAGTATCCGAAGAAGAAATGGTCACACTGATGGTGGGACGTCCGGTAGATCTCACGGTTCGCGATGCCAGAATAGCACGACAGACTTCCGGTGAAACTGCGCTACATGTTGAAAACCTCCACGTTCGCGCCGACTCCGATCGTGAAGGTCTCCACGGTGTTTCGCTAACTGTGCATAGTGGTGAGATAGTTGGCGTGGCGGCCGTCGAGGGAAATGGCCAGACCGCTTTGTTTGAAACTATTTGTGGAATCCGTCCACCCGAATCAGGGAAAATCTGGATCCTAAGAAAGGATCGAACAGAGGCTGAGCCAGCCCAACTGCAAAGAGTGTCCATCGGACGCATCCCAGAGGATCGACAAACCACTGGGCTGCTGTTGGATATGCCTGTCTCCGATAATCTCATTTTACGCGGCTACAATCGCCCTCCTCTCAGCAGGTTCGGCTGGCAGCGCAAAAAAGAGATTCGCACCCTCACTGAACGACTGTTTCGAAGTTATGATATCCGATCTCCGAATCTCAAGATTGCCGCGCGCAAACTTTCTGGAGGGAACCAGCAAAAGATCGTGCTCGCTCGCGAATTGCATGGGCAGCCGTTGCTATTGGTAGTTTCTAACCCGGTTCGCGGTCTCGACATTGGAGCAACCGAGTACGTTTATCGGCAGTTAGAGCTACAGCGCGCTCAAGGTGCTGCCATCCTCTTAATTTCGAGTGACCTGGAAGAGATCCTGACCTTGAGCGACCGCGTCGCGGTGCTCTACCGGGGTAAACTCATGGGAATCGTCCCGGCTGACGATAGCAATCGCAACCTGATCGGCCTGATGATGTCGGGAATTAGGGGTTAGCGGCTATCCAATCGTGGTTAACCGCTTCAAAAACCGAAGTGCTTAATCACCTTATCAATAATGCCGCCAGCAGACGGATGTCCCGAAGGTTGCCTGTTATGATGCTGTCGAGGCCGTTCCTGGTTCGAACCGGAGGGCTGACTTGCTACGTCAGTCTTCGTTGGCCGCCAAACGGTCACGGTCCCATCCGGGGCTGTCGTCGTCAGTGTGAAATTGTTGCCGCTCACATCGAGCTGGTAGATGAGCTCAATCGATTGCTGCGTCGATGGAAAGTATTCACTGATTTTGCCGGCGCCGGCTGTATAAGTGCCTTCAGCGTTGACAGTCCCCGACAAGGTATAACTTCCGTCATCTTTGAGGTCCCATTTCTCAGTCCAGCCGGTACCTTTATGTTTTCCTTCCCAAGCTCCAATTAGCCTCGGGTCGACAACCGAAGCGACGACCGGTGAAGGATTAGGGTTAGGGACCGGTGTAATGAGGCTAGTGTCGATCGGTGGAGTTGGCGTCGGTTGCACTTTCACCACCGGACCGAGATGTACGGTCTGAAGCGGCTGGGTCGGTGCCGGCGTCGGAGTAGGAATCTGCTCGACGATCGGTTTGTTGACGCCAATCGTTGGCCGTTGATCTGGGGTAGGATTAGTATCAATCGGCTTCACCTCACTAAGGTGATTCTGACCGTTCCCATCGTTAACGACCAAGTCGTTGTGTTGGTTGTTCGGGGCCGGTTTCGGGGCGGCGACAAACCAGATGGCGATCCCAATGCCGACGAGCGCAGCAGCGCTACCGGCGATTCGGGCCGGGTATTGGTGCGCGTACTTCGAAACTATTTTTAGATAGTCCACCTTCCCTGGCCCGACTTGGCTTACTTCAGGTGGTGTCATTTGATCCACCTTTGGAGCCGTTACCTGGTTGATCTCCGGTGGCTTCGCCCGGGACACCTTCGGTTCCGAGGCTAACTGCGGCACCGAATTGGAATCCAACATCTTGCGCCATTGCTCGACATTCTGCGGCCGATCCGATTCCTTTACGCTGAGCGCCCGGTCGACCGCCTGCAAGAATTCGACGTCATAGCGATCTGCATAGTTTGGCGCCAACGTTTCGCATGGATCGTTTCCCATCAATCGAGCTGCTGCTTCCGGTGGCCGGTTACCCGTGATCGACCTGTACATGACCGCGCCGAGCGCGTAGGTATCGCTCCACGGACCCTGGTTGCCGGCTTCATGATATTGTTCAAAGGGTGCATATCCGGGGGTGATGATTGCCGTTAACATCCGGCTCCGGCTGCTGATCGACTGACGCGCGCTACCAAAATCCAACAGCACGGGACGTCCATCCGTAGTCAGATAAATGTTTTCCGGTTTGATATCACGGTGCAGAAAGCCGGTCTGATGGACTCTCTCCAGCCCTGATAGCAAGGGTAACAGGATCCCGCGCAACTCGTCTTGGGACGGCGGGCGACCCAATTGGCGAAGCCAGTGCTCTAGGTCCTGACCTTCCTCGTACTTGGTTACCATGTAGGCCGTGCCGTTCGCCTCGAGCATTTCGTAGACATCAACCACGTTGGGATGTGAACAGGCCGCTAATACTCGGCCCTCCTCCAGAAAACGCGTTCGTGCCCATTCGAGACTATCCTTGTCGCTCTGAGTTTTCGCGACAACGGTGGTACCGTCCAACCGGGTAGCAAAGTCGTTGGGTAGCAGCTCCTTGATTGCTACCTTTCGTTCCAGCGAGGTGTCTTCCGCAAGATAGGTGATACCGAAGCCGCCCGAGCCGAGTACTGCCTCAAAGCGATATTTCCCGAGTAGATGGCCGGCCTGAAGCGCGAGCAGATGTTGTTCAGTTTTCATATTCCTTCCGATGCCCCGACACGGGTTCGGCATTTGTCAGCGCCGAAAGGTGTCTCGGTAAATCGGTTTGCCCTGTTCTTGAGCAAAGTTCTTGCGATGTGACCCAGATTGCTCCGGTCCTGCGTTGCCGAGTGCGTGCGACAGTTCACCTAATTAGGAGATGCCGAGAAGCGCGGAAACATACTTGGAGAATGAACAGAGTCTTGCGGCTGCCCGCGTAGCCCTAGCGCGAATATTTCTTAAATGCGCGAATTGGCGCGAATCCAGCATTCAAGCACGGGCTTGGGAACTTTGGTGGCGAACCTGGTCGCATCGAAGATCGAAATCGTGATCATTTCCATCGTCCCTTTCGGGACGTATCCGTCTTAATCAACTTTACCCAGCACTAAAGTACTAAGCTACTTTCACCGATTCCCTCCGGGACTTGGTGCATCCCCTAATCGCTCTACTAAGTGAGAAACCGGCCGCCAATCGCATCAGCGGCCTGGATTGGTCCGCCGGACTTGGAGTGGAGCTAGCCACCCATCGAACATTGCAACAGAAGGAAGATCGCGCCTCCTAACACGACGACGCCGACGGTCACAGCGAGCGCAATGGTTATCGTTCTCCGAATATCGTTCTTTTCGTCGCGCTTCTCTTTCCAAGGGTCCAACTTTCTCCCTGACGAGGGCAATAACGCCTTACGCCATTCCGCGATATTCTGGGGTCGGTCCTTCCCCTCAAATCTCAACGCCCAATCGACAGCCTCCAAAAATTTGGTCGAATACTCCTGGTTGCGGAGCCGTTTCTGTAGCGGAACGACCCGGTCATTATGCAGCCGGTCGGGTGCATTCGGAAAACTCTGCTCGGCCAACATGGCAAAAAAGAGCGTCACCCCGAGCGCGTAAATATCGGTATACGGTCCTTGCGGTAAAATGTGACCATACTGTTCGATGGCGCCAAAAGGCGGCGTTAGGATCTGCTCGACTGGCCGGCTTCGACTCACGACGAGCTGGCGAGCGGCGCCAAAGTCCAGAAGCAACGGTTTGTGCCCCCGCGTTAAGTAGATATTCGAGGGCTTGATATCGCGATGCAAATACTTCAGATCATGCACCGCTTCGAGACCGTCGAGCAACGGCAGCAAAAGATTCCTTAGCTCGTTCTCATTCAAGCGGCCAGGTTTCTGGATTTCCAGATGCCGGCGAAGATCGTAGCCATCTTCGTACTCCATTACCATGTAGCCGGTGTTATTGGCTTCGAAGTAATCGAGTACTTTCACCACGTTTTCGTGCCTCACCCGGGCAAGAATTTCAGCTTCACGCCGAAACATCCTTTTGGCGTCATTAAATATCGATTCCTGGGCGTCACTTTGGGCGATCACTTCATCCTGTCCGCGGCGCACGGTAAAATCGGATGGGAACAATTCCTTGATCGCCACGCGACGGTTCCGTCCATTCTCCCACGCAGAGTAGGTGATCCCAAATGCGCCGGGGCTACCGAGGACTTGCTCGAACTGATAAACGTCCAAAGTATAACCGGCCGGCAGCGGCTTGTGCGAGTAGTTGAAGTATTTCATCGCTGGGGCGCACAGCCGTTTAGTCAACCGGTCTACATTCGGTGTTTCGCGTTTCCTGGCCCAGCCACCCGACTAAACGAATTGCCGTAAGCGATCAAATGACCTGGCCACACTAAAGCGGTCATACCTGTTTGAAGTCGAGCTTCACTTCCCCTAAGGTGATCGTGTCGCCGACTCTCAATGGCATTTCGACGAATGGCTTGCGGCTGAACTGTCCGTTGACGGCCGTTCCGTTGGAAGAGTTGCGATCAGCGACCGTGAACCCGGAGTTTGTTCTCCTGATATGCGCGTGCTGCCGTGAAATCGCGCCATCATTTACGACGAGGTGACAGACGTTGCTCGCGCGCCCAAGCACTAACTTGTCGCCACTGTTCGCGAACATACCGCCGGTAATATCGAGCTTTAAACTCTCGCCCGCTGGTGTTCGTCCGACCAATTGCCAATTGCCCGTTGACGGTTGGGGAACAGGAACCGATCGCAACACCGATGAACGCAAGGAGACCCCTCGCTTCTTCAGCTCGTCCAGCAGATAAGTCACTCCTTCGCGAGGTCTCTTTCCTGATCGGATCAGTGCGATGGTCATACCAGCGATAGCCAAAGCAATCGCGGCTGCCGTACCTATAATAAGCGCCTTGGGGTCAAAAACCGGTGGGGTCCACGCTTTGTCCGTGAAGGTACATTCAGTGATTCCATTTGCTTGGAGAAACTTCTGCACTTCGCTGGTCGCGGCAGTCGACTCAACGTCTTCTGCCTCTTTGTCGACAAACGAGTGTCCGACCACGCCGAGGACTTGGCCTCCACCATTAAGCAAAGGGCCGCCGCTATTGCCATGTCGAATGTTACAACTATGCTCGATTACTCGGATTTGGCCTGTGGCGCCAGCCGTGTAACCCGGCACGTCAGTAATTTTCTCGACTTTTCCGTTGGAAACGGTCGGCACGATGAAGCCCTCCCAGGTCGCGTTGCTCTTTATCAAGTCCGTAACATCAACGCCAGCCTGCATGCTTGCTTCGCTATTCACCGCCTTCTCCAAAATTGCCGCGAAAAAGGGACCAAATGTATCTCCCGGATCGGCAATTCCGGGAAAGCCTGCGCTGTAGACCTCGTCAGTCTCATGCGGTGGTGGGAGCAATAACTGAAACGGAGTCGCTTTGAGCCCGGTACAACGGATGACAGCCAAGTCCGCATTAGGCTGCTGAGCTACAAAGACGCCCTGGTACATAAGCACCTGGTTTCCCTTCTTTTGGAGCACAATATAGTTGTACGGGTGATCGGCACTATTTGCGGTCGATGCGATCACATGATTATTCGTTACAATCAGACCGTTATTACTAACAACAAAACCAGTTCCGCTGCTTATGTGTACTTGCCTCTGGGCGGGCTTGCTCGGCTGACTCGGCTTAGCCGGTGTGCTCGGCTTAGAGCCTTCATTAGCCGCAGGGGCGTTGACGATAACCATAGGAATAGATTCTAACGACTGATTTCAGTTGGTCGTCAGGGATTTGGGCGCCGTAGATTACCGCCGGCGCAAAGATGTAGATCGACAGACCGATTAAGACTCTTGCGATAATAGTTCTCATATCACCTCTTCAATGGTGTGAATTGTTTATCAGTTGGGTTGTACTTAGCGATTACTTACTGGCTGCTGTCATCAACGGTCTTACCGGTTCTTACACGGTTGTGACAGAGTTCCGAATGACCGTCACCGTGGCATTGTCCTGCTGTTGTCTCTGCGCTTGGTTAACTGTGTCCAAAAGAGCATCAACGATTTCTTCGGCCGTCTTGTTTGCGTTGAGCTGGACGGTTGAAGTTAAGACCTCTGGCTGCGTCGATTCCAAGCCATCGCTAGCAACAACGACAAGGTCGTCTGCCTCTAACTTGAATGGGAGATGGCGCAGTTCGTAGAGTTCAAGCGGATCGACCGCGATGGCCGAGCGCAAGATACCGCGATCGGGGTGAGTCGCTGCATCCTTTGCCGTCATTTCGCCGCGAGCGGCTTTCGCTTCCAGAACAGGCGCCATAGAATGATTGGCGTTGAGTCGCCGGAAGCTTTTGTCCCGATACAGGTAGAGTCCGGAATCGCCCACACTCACCCAATACAGCAGGCCGGGTCTCCAGAGCACGCCGACCAGGGTTGAACCCATCTGGTTAAGGCTTTCATCTCGGCGAGCGATTTCCTCCCGCAACCGGCGTTCACTCGCCCTCAGCGAACCTAAAAGGCGAGACGGAATCGATCCCCGAGCAAAGCAAAAGTGTTCAACGAAGGCGTCGACTACCAGCCGGCTGGCCAGGGAGCCACCGGCATAGCCGCCCATGCCATCCGCCAAAACTAACAGCAAACCATCTAAGCCGTCGGGATCGACAGTTAGAGGACAGAAACTGTAGTAATCATCCTGTGTCTTGCGCGTGCCCTTCACCTGCCGGCCCGCAAAATCCAGTTCAGGCGTCATTCTTCGTCCTGCCATTCAAAATTCTCGCCGCACAGAGCGACTAAGAGCAGATCCGTATCTCCCAGCTGAATGCGATCGCCGGACTTCAGCTCGGTCGGAGCAAGCAAGGCCTCGCCCCGGACGTAGGTCGGGTTAATCCCGTCACCTAGCGTTAATGAAAATTTTCGCGCCCTCGCGTCGTAGAACAATCTAACGTGTTTGAGGCGGGAGATTTTCTCGTCTCCAAAATCGAGCCGCACACGCTGGCTAGCGTCGCGTCCGATGTCGTTAAACCCGTAACCAAGTTGCAGGGCATTACCCCGCCCCGGCCCTTTGACCACGACGAGCCACCCGACCACCGGATCACTAGCCGTTTCTGCGCTCTTCTCGCCCAACGGATCAAATTTTGCTTCTGGCGTTAATTTTGGGCGGACCAGCTGTGTCTCTCCCTGATTCTTCTTAGTCTCGTTAGGAAGAGGTGGAGGACCTTTTCTATCTCGACTACGCCCACCGTCCTCGGTGAGTTTTCGAGTTTCATCCGGATCATTCGCATCCCGGTCGGCCGGCCGCTGCAATCGACTAATAGCGGGCCTGACGACCCGCGTTTTATTTTCGTCACTTTCACTCATATTTATTAATCCTTCGATGTAGCTTTCTTGTTATCTTGTTCTGTTGCTATTGTTAGTTGCTATATTCTTGTCGTTAGGTGGCTTCTTTGAGCAAATCTCGAACCGTGGCGGTATAACCCCCGCCAAACCTCACCTGGTCATCGAGCTGGACGTACTCCTGTTTAATCGAGCTCCAGCCATTTTCGCGCCTTACCTCGGTGCCATTGCTACTGCCGCAATCCACCAAGTAATACCGGCCGTCGTCGGTAGTTGTTAGCTCAGCGTGGAGACGGCTAATTTCATCATCTCTTGTCTGAAGGATAATGTCGGTGCCTTTGCGGCCGATAGTGACTATTTTCATAGGATTAAATGGAGTTCTGCTCAATGAATCGCAGGCGTACCTCTCCTAGTTCCACGATGTCTCCATCTTGGAGCGCCACTTTCTCAATCCGTTTTCCGCGAACAAATACGGAGTTCGAGGAATCCAGATCGGCGATAATAAACTCTTGTCCGCGGCGGATAATTTCGGCGTGATGCCCGGAAACGCTGTCGTTCTTCATGACGATGTCGTTATCCGGTTTTCGACCGATCCGGATCGCTGACTTACTCAGCGGATACCGAGTCTGTTCGGAATCCAACGTCTCGAGCCAGGCGGACGGATACTCCTCTTCCTGGAAATTCGGGTGAGTCTCCGGCGTTTCCGCCATATCCGGCGAGATCGGAGTGACAGCAGCTGGTTTTTTCGTGACCATCCGGAAGAGCCCAACAATGAAGGCAATCAGACCGATCAGCGCGATCGCAGCAACCGTTGCCATGATCGGGTGGCCAAAAAGCCATGCCTTGGTTAACTTGAAGACCGAATGAGACGGAGATGGTTGCACCGAAGCGGCTTTGGCCGTCGTTGGCGCTGCCACCGGCGGAAGATTTTCAACGACGTGCGCAAATGTGTAAGTCCGGTCATACTCAGCCTTGACGGTGAATTGCAGGTTCGCCGGGGAATTCAGGCCTGTGAGGTCGACCTGGGCCATAGCGCCGCTCACCGTGAATTTCAAAAGGTCCACCTCAGAATCAGGCAGTAGCCCGGCTCCTTCGGCACTAATCCAGTAACCGCCGGTTTGCTCGGCGACCTCTTGCAGTTTCCGAATGCCGTTAGTTACCCCGCTCGGACCGGGGAAAGCAACCGTGCAGATGTGTACATCGCTGTCGTGCGCAGCTTTTATGACATCGGATGGTGACGTCTCTTTGTCGTTGGAAACGCCATTTGAGAAGAGGATAACGAATTTGCGATCGGCTGTGACCGCGTTGAGTGACTCGACTGCGTGCTTGGTTTCAAAATAGAGTACCGGTGAGCCGCCCCCGCCCTCGATATCCAGCGTTTCGATCGCTTTACTAATGACCGGCTCTTTGCTGTTCATATCCGCGAGAACTTCGAGATTGCCCGCCGCGGAAATCGTTGCGATCTCCAGCTGGTAAGGAGGCGCGGCCCCAACTCGCGCAAAATTCGTCAGCGTTTTCTTCACTACTTTTAACAATTTTTTTTGCGCCTCGGCAGAATTTCCGGCTCCGATCGTCTTGTCTACCAGAAGCAGGACCGCACATCGGTAGTTCCCAACCTTGTCTACAGTTGTAAATCCGATCTTGTCCTTGCTAATTGGAATGCCACCCGCAGAAACGTCGACCGAAGTAACGGCGTAGTGCTGGCCTGGGGGTAACAAAAAATCGACCCGCAGTTTGTGGTCGGTAACTGGGCCATAGGTTACCGTACTCAGAGGCTTTTGGGTCTGCGCCCAACTTGGCATCGGCGCAAGGCTGACACTTACTAGTGCGAGCCGAATCATCAGCCGGGTTATCGCCGTTCTCTTTGGCCGACTAATTAATGGATTGCTCATGGATAGGGTCCTCGACGGGTTTGGCCCCGGGTCCTTTCGATTGTTCAAGTATTTAGACCTCGGTTCTCACTCTTATTGTTATTAGATGGCCCATTGTGACGCGAGATAACCAAATATTTGCGGCCAGGGCCGAATCAGGCGCCGCTACCGGGCTCCTTTCGATCCACGAACCGATTTGTGGCCTTGGGAGGAGCGGTTGGGAGCCACCATCAATTATGAAAAAACGTTTATTATGTCTTCTGACTGCGGCATTCTTGCCGGCGGCGTCGTTGTACGCCGCTATCGCTCCAGGTGAGAATTACGCGGTCGTCGGAGTTGGCTTTAGCGGGATCAAAGCCGTAGTTGTTCAAACAGTAAGATCAGATTCCGAGGGCCCGGCCAAGACTCTGAAAGCTTATCCTCCGCTAGACTTGAATGCCGGCTTTTGGGAACGAACGGCGTCCGGCGACATCGCAAAAGCTGTCGGGACACTTCTCCAGCAGATGCAAAGCGATTTCAAAATTCCCGAACAGCATTTTTATGTTTATGGAACCAGCGGCCTACCGTCTGCCGTGCAAGACAAGCTGGCTAAAACGATTTTCGAAAAAGGAGCAAAGATAGAATTTCTTACGGTGGAACAGGAGGCGGCGCTGCAATTTACTGGCATCGTGCCGGCCAAGCGATTGAACCAGGTCGTCGTCCTCGATATTGGCAGTGGCAACAGCAAAGGCGGTTATATCGCCCAAACCCAGCCCGAATCGCAATTCATGCCTTTCGACGTCGATTGGGGCACAAAATCCTGGACCGCTGCAATCGATAAGGCTCGCGGCGACGGCACATTCTTGGTAGCCGCGGAGGCGCTCTGCAAAGATAAATTGATCCCGGCGATTCGCGCAGAAGTTCAACAGAAACCCGGATTGCAGAACCTGCGCCGAGTCTACCTCTCCGGCGGAATTCCCTGGGCCATGGTGACACTGCTGCATCCTTACGATCAGAGTCAAACTTGGGTAAAAACCAGCGCTGCTGACATCGACAATTTCTATGAAATGGCTAGGACCAACCCGAGTCAGTTGCTTTATCCCGACCTGGACAAGGTGCCGGCCGATGTAAAAACGTCAGATCTGCCGAAACTCAAGTCGGCCGTCAGCAAGGAGGTCGCGCGAGTTGCTACCGTGTTCAGCGAGGATCAATTGCTGGCTGGCGCTCAGATCCTGAAAGCGTTCAGGGATGAGATGTATTTTGAACGGAAGGACGCGATTTTCTTCGATCGCGAAGCGCTGTACGCATTACCTATAGGTTACCTTTTGCAGAAGCTTTCGCCAGACAGAGCAAAGAGGACCGCGTCGCAATGAGGCCAGCCCGACGCGGCTCCGGTTTCCTGGCCGTCCTACCTCTTGACTAGGAGGCTATGCGTCATAATGCCGAGAGAAGAAATCTTTTCGGACCGGTTAGGTCTGCCAATCGGGTTTGAGTTTGAGGGCTTTCGTATCCTGAAGATCCTCGGACGCGGAGGATTTGGCATCACCTATCTGGCCAATGATCTTCAGCTGAACGCCCGCATCGCGATCAAAGAGTTGTTTCCTAGAGATTTCGTCACTCGCGAGGACGGCATCCGGGTTGGAGCGCGCACTCCAGCGGACCAAGAGAAGGTCAGTTGGGCTAAGCAGAGGTTCATCGAAGAGGGGCGGATGCTGAAGAGCCTGAACCATCCGAACATCGTTCGCGTCTTCCGGTTCTTTGAGCGGCATGGAACGGCTTACATGATCATGGAGTACGTTCCCGGACAAGATCTCCGAGAATGGATGCACGCTCATCGGCACCCGAGCGAGCAGCATTTGCGAGCGGTGTTGATGCCGCTGCTTACCGGTTTGGAATACGTTCATCAGAAAGGTTTCCTGCATCGCGATATCAGTCCGGAAAACATCAGAATCACGGAGCAGGGTCGACCGGTGTTACTAGACTTCGGAAGCGCGCGGGCGGCTCTTACCGGCCGCAAGCTAACCACGATCATTCGCGAGGGTTATTCACCGATCGAACAGTACCAATCGGTCTCTCAGCAGCGCGCGTTTACCGATCTCTATGCGCTGGCAGCAGTAATGATTCATTGTATTACGGGACAATTACCTCCACAGGCTATTGATCGCACCGGCGAACGCGATCCCTTCAAGCCGCTGACCCAGCGGGTCCGCGGGAAGTATAGCGAGAGCTTTCTCCGGGCTATTGAAGCCGCATTTGCGGTGATGCCTCAGGATCGGCCCCGCAACGTAGCTCAATGGCGTCGAATGTTGAAGCCGCAGAGCGCGCCTCCACCGGAAAAGCAGAGAAGAGTGACCCCTTTGCTCTGGTTGGCGGCGACTGCGCCGATTCTCCTGACCCTAGTTGCCGGTTACATTTTCTTCGGTCATCTGCTCTTTCCGACCCCCCCAGACCCTAATCCAAATCCTCTTCACGGTACGGGAGAAACCGATCCCAATCTCGCAGCTGAACAGGCGACGAAGGAGAATCCGTTTACTAATTCTTTGCAGATGAAATTCGTGCCCGTGCCGACGCTGGAAGCGAAAGATCGGCTGATCTTGTTGTGTATCCATCAGACGCGACGAAGGGATTATGCCTCGCTCAAGACCGCTCCGGATCTTCAGGAGGTCGGTGGAGTGAGGGTCGGAGCTGACGAACAAGGGAACCCGGTGGACGACGCGCCGGTCGTAAATATCAGTCAAGAGGACGCCAAAGACTTCTGTAAAAGGCTTTCTAACAAAGAGCAGCACGGAAGAATCTATCGCTTACCTACTATCAGCGAATGGCGAACCGCTCTGGGTAGCACAGAAAAGCTTCCCTACCCTCCATATAACCAGGAGAAGAAACCCCTTGGGAATTATATGGACCAGACTGCAGAGCGAACCCTAAAAATGAATTTAAATGGCGAATTTATCCCAAATTACAACGACGGGTATGCAACGATCGCCCCCGTGATGCATTTCCCCGCCAACGTTCATGGCCTTTACGACATGGGTGGCAATGTCGAGGAATGGTGCTCTGATGAAGGGGGTGGGAAGGCCTTTCGGATGGGCGCTTCATGGAGCGACTACAAAAGGGAGAATATTCCGACGCCCGACACACCCAGGTATGATAACCCGACTGGCAAGGCTTTAACAGTAGGCTTCCGGTGCGTCCTGGAGCTTGACCGAAACGCCGGGAACGCCGGGAGAAGTGAAAAGTGAGAGGTGAGATCGCCGACAACGCCGTCGTCGCCGACAACGCCGGGAACGGTGAACGGTGAAAGGTAGGTTGGAATACCAAATGCGGGAGAAACAAAACAGCAGGGCAAGGCTCCCGCCTAGCCGAATCGAAGGCGCTCCCGGCGATTTGCCGGTAGGCATCCATTCACTAATCACCTCTCACTTTTCACCTTCTCCTCGGCGCTCCCGGCGTTCTCGGCGTTTAAAAAGCACCCAGCAGCCGCCATCGAAGATGCCGACCGCTGGGGCCCCGTGTGGCTCTGACCTATCTTCCCTTCTGTGGTATTGAGGCAAAGCTGCTCTTTGTGACGGGAAGCCAGCCACGATTCCGAACGAACGAAATCGCCCGCAGCGAATTGGGGCAATTTTTTCGCATTCTCCAAGTATGCTTCCATCACTCCTTGCATCTCTTTCGGTAACCGCTTGGCACGAGTTCCTGTTTCTTCGTGCAAGCTTCCGCACAAGATGAGCAACACAGTCGATTCAACTGGTCCTGCCGAGCGCCATCGCGCTGGATTTCCTACCACCCACTGGAGTGTTGTCCTGCGGGCCCGGCAGTCCGGAGATACCAGAGAGTTTAAGAGCGCATTTGATAGGTTGTATCGGGCTTATTGGTATCCACTTTATGCCTACGCCCGCAGGTGGGGCCGTTCCCCGGATGATGCTCAGGACCTGACCCAAGGCTTTTTCACGTACGTACTTGAGAAAGATCTGTTTGCTGTCGCCGATTCAGACCGAGGAAAATTGCGCACGTTTCTATTGACCGCGTTTAGCCGCTATTTGATGAGAGAGCGAGACCGGGGTGAGGCGGGCAAACGCGGAGGCGGCCAGCAGATCGAATCACTCGATGAGGAATTTGACGACGGTGAACGACGCTATCGGCACGAGCCTGCAGACCGAGTCACGCCGGAGCGGCTTTTCGATCAAGCGTGGGCTCACTCGATCCTGGACTCGGCCAAGGCTTATCTCGCAGCCGATGAGGCAGGAGCGGGACGCGCCGAAATGTTCAGGATTCTAGAGCCGTACCTCGAAAGAGGCAGCTCTGCTGAGATGCCATACAAAGAACTAGCGCTGCAGATTGGCCTGAAAGAGGCCGCCCTGCGCCAAACGATCAAGCGCTTACGCGACCGATATCGCGAAGCGGTGCGCACCGCGATCGCCGATACCTTGACTGAGCCCACTGACCAGGCAATAGAGGAAGAGTTACGCGATCTCCGGGCAGCTCTTGATTCCTACTAAAAAAAGAATATCCGCCGAATGCGCGCTACTAGTTCGGCTACGCCTTCATGCCGGTCCCGATGTCGTCTTGCACCGGTTTTGTGAGGCGGCGGTGTCGAGGGTGGGTTGCGATCGGCAGGCGTGGAATAAGAATCGCCTCTAAAAAAGGCGAATACCTGTCTCAGGCGCGCAAGGATTACCGTCATTTCACTCATCTCTCGATGTCGTTTTGCGCCGGCTTTGTGAGTAGGCGATCCCGCCGGCGGATTGCGATCTGATGGTGTTACCGGTTGAGACCCGTTGTCGGGTATCGCCTGGTCAGACGGTCCTATTTGCAGCGGGGAATCGGTTGGGGTGGGAGTTGGAGTTTCCGAGGATTCAGGCCTGGAGCCCGTGTCCGTTGGTGGAGGATTAGCCAGAACGCTTGGTGAGGAACCGGCCGTTGGAGTCGGAGCATCAGCCGTCTGGGCAGGCCTCGAGTTCATCCATCCACCCAGAGATGACCACAAAACACCCAGCGCCAAAAGAGAGCAGAGACTTACCACGAAAGGTATCACCGCGCCGTTTCTCCGCCGGTTTGCTCCCCCTGTTCCCTCGGTTTCCGGCAAGGCGACGACAACCGTTACATTATCGCCATCAGGTCCGTTCCGTTTTACCGCGCGCTCGACAGCCTGCGGCAGCAGAGTGGCTACCCTTTCCCTTCGGCTAAACAACATGTCAGCCATCTCCTCTACTTTGGTGCGCTCCCAGAAACCATCCGTACATAGTAAGAACGCATCTGCCCCGGAGATGTCAGCCATATCGCGCGCCGGTTCCTTATAATTTTCGCCGCCAAGTGACTGGAGTAGACTCCCTTGATCCGGGTGCTCGCCCATTTTATCCTCGGACACCATTCCACGCGTAACCATTACTTGGAGGACGGAGTGATCCTCGGTGCGCTTGATTAGCCGTCCAGATTGGAAGTGATAAAGCCGGCTATCTCCGGAGTGCACCCAAAATGCTTTGGTTGGTGTTAGGTAAAGCGCGGCGATCGTGGCGCGCGGAGAAAGACCTTTTTTTGCGCCTTGATCATTCATTCGCTCGTGCGCCATTTTGCACAGCGCATCCAGCTCAGCCCAGGGATCATCAAATTGCCCACTGCGTTTTTCCCACAGCTGGCGCGCCACTTCTGCAACAGTCTCCGAGGCAAGCCGGCCGCCGCTATTCCCACCGACGCCGTCACTCACAACGAGCAAAGCGGTCCTATGTTGGTCAGCCGAGAAATAGCATCCCATGTCCTGCTGCTCGTCGCGGGGTCCTTGTAACTCGGCTACCAGGAACCGCGTACTCTCCTGTTTGAATTTGTTCATTGGTCGCTGAGCGCGAAACTCTAATATTGTCTGCGGAAGGATTTAGCGATCCAACCGGGATCGCGGGTTTTCATTCTGGTTACTTCTTCATCGCGAACTTCAGCAAAGTAGTCCGAGTGATCTTCGTCCAGAACAAGTTTCCCTTTTTGAAATGTCAGTTCTCGCACCGCCCGGAACTTCCATGGAGGATGGAAACCCAGAGGCTCGTACAGCTCGTTGATGAAATCATCACCCAGCAATATCCTGCCGGTGTAGTTCAAAGGTCGATTCAACTCGGTGTATACGTATTCGCCGCGTTCGTCCCGAAAAGGCCTGCGCTGAAATAGCACGGGATATGCATCGGGAATCTCTGGTTTTACCTCATTAGTCGATAGTGCAATGGTCAGGCTCTCCAGACGCAATTCGCAATCGATCACTTCGTAGCGCAAACAGAATCCACGCCAGCATGCCGGGTGCAGCTCCACCGGCCGCAAGTCATAGTCCACCGGATTAAACGGCTCGGGACGGCGGTATCCAACCAGAGCAAAGTCAATTTCTTGGTAAAGAACGATGTCGTGAATTTGAGCGGTCATTAGAGCTTGGTCCTTGTCTTTTACGGGCAGACGCACGGCAACGCTGCTCTGAATCTTACGATTCCTTACCTATTTGTGACGGCAGAATGCAGCTCAGAATACTCTGAAAACTCGCCGCTTCCGTTTGACTGGCGAATCTTCGCTATTGGGGGGCCACAAACGGAGTCGCGAGAGTGAGTTCCTACCGATTACGGGTTCGAGAAAAGGCAGCAGCCCCTACGCTATCGATTACCCAGACCGGCCTGAGCGGACAGCATAAATGGTCCGGCACGTTGAATTGCCATCCCAAGACTTTCCTCCTGTCGAAGTCGAACGAGGGTATCACGTTGCGTCTCAGCTAGTGCGCCAAAGACATCCCGACTGGATAAAGCCCGACGGTAGAACGCCGACATGAACTCGGCGGTCTCCGCATCGGAAATTCGCCAGAGCGTGAAGAGAAGGTTCTCGGCGCCTGCCATCGTGAAACCACGGCGTAAACCAAGGACGCCTTCTCCGATGTCTGCCTCCCCAGCCCCAGTTTCGCAGGCGGATAGGGTCACTAGCCAAGTGCCTTGGAGCGCAAGCCGTCCCACTTCGTCTGCCAAAATGATTCCATCCGTTTCCGGGGATGGAAAATCGCTCTGGGCCCAAGAACGCAGTGTGTCCTGTGCACCGGCCAATGCCAAACCGCATCGATGCATCGGATTCTCAATCGGCAACCGATCCTTGGACAATACAAACGCATGCGTAGCCAGGTGGAGCACCCATGGCGATTTCAAGCGAAGGAGAGCTGCTTTCGAAGCCTCTTTTCCTTGAAGCACTACGATTTCTTTAACTCCATTCGCCTCCGCCATCCGGCGAATCAATGTCGCCTCGGTTACCGTGCCGGGGAGCGATCTAAGAGTTATCTGAGAGGAGAGGCTCTGACCAAGCTCGCGATACAACGACTGTTCCGGTTTACCAACGACCAGCGGCGCGGACGAATGCAGACTGAAATCGGGATTAGCAAAAATTTCAACCACTTCATTCGACCGAGGTGCCATTGACTTAGCTCTCCTTAGTAAATCGCGACCACTCGAGACATAGCCAATGGTGTAGTGCTGGCAAAAGAACGTATCGTCTGGAGTCAAAAGGGCAGCGAACGGGAGAAAATTTAGTTCACCATCGGGACACAAGACGAGGCGATCTACTTTGGTCGCTAGGTTTGCGGTGATTGGGGCGACTAGCAGATCATACAGCTTGCGGCAAAGTGAATGCAGATCAGCAGACTTCGCAGCAACCTCTGGCTGAAGCTGTAGAATGGCAGAATCAATCGTGCCCGCATCACCTAATTCGATCCAGTTGGGAATACCTTCATGCGGTATGAGCAGTGCGCCATATTTATCCAACCAAACTCCTTTGCCCTGATAGACGCGGCACCGAATGAACTCGACTAACGTCATCCGACCCGAAAGAGCGGATTGCACGTCTTGATAGGTGACCTGCAGCGCCTGATTCACACGACCGTAACCACTCACGCGTTCGGCGAGCTGTTTCTCCAGGTCATTGATCTTCGATCGAATCGCTTCCTGAGATGTGAGGTCAGCTTTTGCCTGTGGGGAGTTGGCAGCGAGTTCTCTGGGCAATTTATCCAGTGCGTCGTACTGAACACGGAGACTATTCACGAGATCCTTGATCACTGGATCTCCTTCCTGGGAGGCTACAATTTTATCTTCCAGCAGCGAATCCAGTACGATCCCCTTCCAACGCAGGATTACGTTTGCCAGGTCCTCACTCAGGTGAGCGCTGACCAACAAAGAGAACGGGTCCTGGGCCTCTCTAAACCCGAGGCGCTCTTCCTCGGTTGTAAACGTTAGCACATTGGCAAGCAACGCTTCACTCGCTTTGGTGTATTTTCGAATCGCATCAATTGCCTGATCACGGTGTCCCAGATCCAGCTGGTTGAGAGCATATTCGTAATAGAAGTTTATGAGGTCGCGATGCAAGGGACCCAGTGGGGTGCTAAATTCGCTGACGCTCTGTTGCAACAGCGGCTCCGCCAACCCAAACTTGCCTTCTTCATCGTAAAGTTTAGCGAGAACAAACTCGGAAACCGCGGTATCGGGATGACCCGGTGGTAAAGTAGCTCGTCTGATATTCAAGCTGCGGACAAAAAATTCTTCGGCCTTGTCGTACTTTTTCAACTTCTGGAAGACGCGCCCCAGATTATTCGCGCTATCAGCAGTGTCGGGAGAATCTCCCAATTTCTTCTCGGTAATGGCCAGGCTTTCTTCCAGCAAAGAAGCCGCCTTCTCCAAATCATGTTTCTTGTAATAGACTGCCGCTAGGTTGTTGAGGCTTTCGGCCGTCGCTGGACTCTCTTCGCCATAACACTTTCGCCTCCCGGTCAATGCCTGTTGCAACAAAGGTTCAGCTTGATCGTACAAGCCGAGTCGAATCTTCAGCATTCCCTCGAAGTTTAGTATGGAGAGTACAGCCGGATGCTCGGGTCCGAGGTCAGTAGTCAGGGTTTCTTTGGCTCGCAGAAAAAGCGGTTCTGCCGCCGCATAGTCGCCTTGAATGTAACGAACGTATCCGAGCTGTGCTTGGCTCTGCGCTGTCTCCGGATGGTTTTCGCCGCGGACCTTCTTTCTCTGTTCCAGTATATGGTTGGAGAGGTCTTCAGCCTCTTTCATTTGGCGCTTCCCGATGCGGAGCTCTGCCACGCCATTCATAGCAGTGATGGTTTCGGGGGAGCTATCACCGAGGATAGTTTTGAGTGTCTGGAGAGCAGCTTGAATATGTGATTCGGCGAGTGAGAATTGGCTCAAGCCGGTCTCCGCCTCACCTAAATCGCGGAGGATAAAGGCTAGTAAAAGCTTCCCGTCGGCGGTCTTGTCCTGGCAGAGAGCCTCGCCCTCTTCCAACTTCTTCTTCGCATTCTGGTAGTCCCAGGTCTGACTCGATAGTTCACCCAGATCAGCTAGCGCCCGAGCCATCAAGTTAGGTTCAGCAGTCTGCAAAGGGCGACTAATCTCCAGTTCCTCTGCGAAACTTTTTGACCCAGCGTCGAAGCGCCCCAAAAGCAATTCCGCTTGGCCGGCTTCATGCAAAGCCTTCGCCAGAAAAACAGGATCGCTTGGCACCAAGCCGTGAGCTAATTCTACCAATCGTTGAGCAAGCACCTCCGCCTTGGCATAATCCCCGCTCTCGCGCGCTTCTCTGGCTTGGACAAGCTGCTCCCTCAAGGATCCGCTAATGTCCGCAATAGCACCGAGCGTAGAAAAAACTTCCAGCGCAATGAGGCAGATTATTGTCTTTCCAGACATGGCGAAAATTGTAGTTGGGATGATAACTTGGGCCTAGGACAGCGTCGCCACAATCGCATCGATGTTGACTAGTTAATTGATATTTGGAAGTCTTAGCTTTCGCACTTCCGCCCATTTTAGAATCGTGCTCTAACCTAGCACAAGTCATCAGGTGGAGTACCGTGCACCGGCATGGAAGAGGAAAAAGGCCTGCGGCATCGCCTTGAGGGACAAGATCCCTTATTGCATCCCTTTCTTTCCGCCCTGGAGGATCAGTCAGCTCTGGCCGAGCTTGATACCCTGTTGCGTAACGAAGCCGTACCGATCATTCGCAAGATCGTCAATCAAAGGCTAGGGCTATCCTCATTCCAGTCACGCCAGGAATACGCCGATCCGCGATATCTCGATGCACAAGACCTTAACCAACAGACCTTAGTTGCTCTGACCTCTCGTTTGTGGCGAGTTCACGTTGCCCCGGAAACCAACCAGATCACCGAATTCCGCTCTTACGTCGCTGGGGCCACCTTCAACACCTGGAGGGGTGCCGTACGCAACGATGCCCGACTCTGGGCTCGCCTCTCTGGCCGGCTAGCCTATCTCTGCCGTGGTTCTGCCGGTCACACCGGGTTCGTAAAGTGGCACCATGACAACCAAGGACCCGTCGCTGGTTTTGAACTTTGGCGGCGCAAGAATGTCCCGGTTGCGCAGCTGCAGCCGCCCGAATTGGATCCGCCGCAAAATATGCCGCGCCCCGAAACACCTTTACCGGAGGTCGCAGAATGGGTTCTTCGTCGGGCGGGAGGTCCTTTGCCCTGGAATGACTTCGTGACATCGGTTGCTCTCATTTTGCAGGTCAAGACCGAGCGAGTCTCCCTCGACCCGGCAACTCTGGACCAGGCGTTACGAGCAGGAACACCAAATGACCCGGGGACCGCTGGCCAGGAATCCTTGAACAAAGATCGGCTGCGTTTGGTATGGGAGGAGATCCAATCTCTGGACCGCAAAGAGCGAGCGGTGCTTTTGTTGAAAGCCGAGGATTTGCTTGATTTTGATATTAGCCAGGTGGCCACTTTGGAGACTGTCGCTCATATCCTTGAATTTTCGGTCGACCAGCTTGCTCGACTTCTGCCGCGCTTGCCCCTAGATGACTACGAGATTGCTGGGCTTCTGGGGGTCCAGAGACAAACGGTCGTCAATCTCAGAAGCCAGGCGCGCGCCACCCTTCGCCGGCGTCTCTCCAAGAGCACCGACTTCACTGCTTCCTTAAAGGCAACCAAATAATATTAATAATGACCAATATCAGCGGGATTTCCGCGTCTCCCTATGATGGTATAGTTATTGGCGCCTGTCCGGCTCGACCTTGGATGCGCTTTGGAACTGCCATAGGACGGCCCAAGCTTTTCTGACAAGATGTCCCACCTTTCCCTAGCGATGCAGCAACGGTTTTTAGCCCGAGCGTTGACACCCCAAGAAACTCTGGTTGCCAGCAATCACCTTAACCAATGCGCATTGTGTCGTGGAAGTCTGAACAATTTGAGATCGAATCAACTTCATTCTGTCGTTGACCAGATCCTGGGCGAAGAGGCGCCGGCCAACCACCACCCTTCCCCCGATTTGCTGGCCGCTTACGTGGATGAGGACTTGAGCCCAGCAGATCGGCCTTTGCTGGAGGCTCATCTTTCCAGCTGTGAGTTCTGTCGAGTAACTCTGGCCGATCTCCAGAGCTTTCGGACCGAACTCCAAGAGACACCGGCCCAGATCTACACCCCTGGTGAATCGATCGCACGTAAAGGCATCTTCGATTCCGTTTCCGAGTTTTGGACGGGACTCCTTCATTCCCTCACCAAACCCATCGTTCTAACCGGAGGCTTGACCGCAGCAGCTCTGCTTATTGTTCTCGCACTCCTTACTGGCCGATTCTCCTCCTCCCTACCATTTGCGGGACAAACAACCGCCGAAACCATTCAAGATGGAACATTGACCTTTCAAGTCCAATCGGCCGGACACGTGCAGGCATCAACACAATTACCTTCCGAAGCCCTCAATGTCCTGGCCAGCGCGCTATTCGATCTAGTTCGATCCTCAGAACCATCGGCGGACCTTACGCGCGGAATTTCGAGCACGCCGGACTCGGCCAGCGGTTCGCCTGGTGATACGAAGCTTCCAGCCACCGACGATTATTTCAGTCGGAAAATTTTTGGAGAGATTGTGATCTTGCCGCGCGGCACTTCAGATCCGTACGCAAATCCCAACGGCGTGATCATTCGTGAGGTCAAGCCCACACTCAGCTGGCGCCCAATGGCTGCCATTTCCTCGACCCAAACCTTAACTGTAGAGGATTGCGGAACCGGCCAAACGGTTCTTCGGAGCGAACTGCCCGGAAGCATTTCCAGTTTCACTATCCAGGCTCCTCTCCAACGCGGAAACATTTATCGCTGGAACGTGGCGACATCGGAAGAGCCTGATAACACCGTCAGACTATTGGCATCCGGCCGGTTCAAGATCGCTCCCGAGTCTGACCTCCAAACGATTAGTTCCTCGACGGCAAATTCTTCTCACTTGCTCAAGGCCTTTTGGTTGGCCCGAGCGGGACTCTTCCGAGAATCCGAAGCGGAATTGATCCAGCTACAGGCAGCCAATCCCAAGTCGGCCACAATCGCCAAGGCTCTGGATTACGTCCTACGCCTGGAAGGTAGATGAAGATTGCGGAACGTTAACTTCAGGAAGTAGCTGTCGCCTTAACCGAAGGCGGAGCAAACTGAGACCAGCAAGGTCGGCAAGCCGATGGCGACCCCGATGCCGTAAATGAGATCCAACCAAAAAAATCTTCCAACGCTGGCCAGGTAGATGATCCCAACAATGGGCGCGACCATCAATCGCACAACCGAGGAGACTCCCGATCCTTTCATTGATCGCCATAACGACTTTGCGTCTCCCGTACTTGGGATAGCGTGCATGGCCATCGAGACACCAAGCCAGATCAGCAGATAATCGAGGAAATCCCCCGCGCCAAATTTGATGACCCGTAGCGCGGCCGGAAATGCGATTAACGCTCCCGCAATAGTGTTAATCAGAAAAGGCCCAACTGAAATGAAAAGCGATTGATAGCTCTTTGTCGCAGGCTCATGAATGACAAACCCGGCAGGGTTACCCAGGCGAAAATAGCAGACTTCGAGAACTGGTACTCTAAACCATCGGCAAAACAATTGATGAGCCAGTTCATGAACGATAACGCCAGGAAACGTTACTAAAGCAATGAGCGGACCCGGAATGAGGAACATATTTAGTAGACCATCTAGTGCCGTGAGCCTAGCAGGGCACTGATCTCGCCGGTCAGTTTCGCATCCATTCTCCGACCACGCAGGTATTCGAACTCGTGACGAGCAGTTCCCCCATCCCTGGCTCTGTAAGCAGCTACAAATAGCCGCGCATGGGCAAGATCGGAACTCGGAAATGCCAGGACTGCTTTTTCATATTCGCTTTCCGCCTCGCCGAATTTAAGTTTTTGTTCGCTGTTTTGACCGCGCTCAAATGCAATCGCCGCCGAAATGGAAGATGGGATTCTGGTAAGCGCAAAAATCAGTAAAAGCACGATGACTGCAGCGGCTAGTTTGATTCCAATCGGGATTGGAAGCCGGGCCATTTTGGTTCGACAACTTTCGCAAAGCGGAATTGCGAATACCAGTTCTGGCTCCGCTCCGCACGACTGACACTTCTCTGATTCCTCTGGCAAGGGCGGCGATTGACTCGGCACAGCCGCCAATTGATCGTCCGCTCCCGTTTCCACATCCGCCTCTTACTTGAAAGCGTGAGGGAGTCAAGGCAGGAGCCAGAATCGGTTTGTCAATTTGCTCCGAGCGATTCTGTCGACGGCCTGGTATCCATCGGTCGGGCGGCGCCGCCGAAGTGTCGATACGCTAAGGCGAGCGCACAGGCCTGAACGGCAGCCGCAACATAGAACGTCGCACCGGCCCGCCAGTCGGTCGCTGGATAGTGCGCAACAAATGAAAGGAGGGGAGTGCCAACCAGGGGGGCGATTACGCCCATTAAACTGTTAATGGAGGTCAGCGAGCCCATCGTCACCCCTTGTTCTCGGGGATCGACTGCTTTGGAAATAATTCCCTGCAATGCCGGGGTGACTCTTTCTCTCCCCGTCGGCTCCTGACCTGGACGCCTCTAAACGCTCCCCTAGAGCTGATCACGCAAGGCCGTTAGCTCTGTCCTGCTGCTCCCCGTGCTAGTCTAAGCTTGTCAAAGCATCGAGTATCTTCTTCGTCTCGTCTTTCGTGATAGGTCTGTTGCCGTTAGCGCTATCAATGATGTGTTCTAAGGCAAAGCCTGTCTTTGCGGATATCGGTTGAGCATGTAGGAGTATGTCTCGATACCTGCGTTTAAGTTCCGTGTGTAGCATAAAGGACTTTACCATCGAATGCTGCACACGCATAGGGTTGGCTGCTAAGCCAGAATCCGTGTCAATATGTCAGTAGTTTTGCATCAGGCTCTCTGGCAAAAACAAACGCCCGTTCTAGCTAAGGAAAAGCGCCTCAGCCGCGCGTTGACGCGACGGTCCCATCCGACCGCGGATTTATGAAAGGCGCTGTGGCAACCAGTCCACAATTTAGCCGCAATCGGCAGCTGGAGCCTTCGCTTATGGTTTCCCCAACGAGTCGCCAAGCCAAACCTAGCAATCGTGTTTTGCGGTTTTGCGTTTTGCGTGAGCGCATTTAAAAGCTACGCTTCAGCGCGGTATGACGCTCAAAACCCGAGGCTCAAAATCACGGACTGGATATGGCCGAGGCAGGAACTGAACCACTCGCAGAGCGTGCAGAACAGGCACTCCTTCCACAAACCACCGTATGGCTGATGGCGATCACGGTGGGTGTGATCGTCGCCAACATTTATTTTGTCCAGCCGTTGCTGGCGGACATTGCGAACACCTTTGGTTTGTCAGTCACGCGGGCCGGCACCGTTGCCATGCTCAGCCAAGCCGGCACGGCGCTTGGCATGTTTTTATTCGTGCCTCTGGGAGATAAATACGAGCGCCGCTCGCTGATTCTTCTTCTGGTAATCGGCGGGTTCGTATCGCTGTTGCTGATGGCGACCGCACCGAACGCCCTCTGGCTCGGCTGCGCCGCCTTTGCGGTTGGCTTTTTTGCCGCCAACGTGCATGTCGTCGTTCCGTTCGCCGCTCATCTCGCTGCTCCCCAACAACGTGGCCGGGTCGTGGGTACTGTCGTAGCCGGAATTCTTTTTGGCGTTTTACTCGCACGCACATTTAGCGGATCGATCGGGGCTCTGCTTGGATGGCGCGCCGTGTACGGCATCGCAGCGGGAGCCATGCTGATTCTCGCCGTGGTCGTCCGCGCAAAACTCCCCGTCAGCCGTCCCGAAGTGGTTCTCTCCTGGCCCGAACTTATGCGCTCGACGCTCCAACTCGTCCGCCAGCACGCCGTCCTCCGCGAATCCGCGTTGCTGGGCGCGATGTTCTTCGCGGCATTCTCCGCCTTCTGGACCACGCTGGTCTTTTTTCTCGGCGGAACGTCTTACCACTACGCCAACGCCAGCGCCATTACTGGCTTCTTCGGCCTGATCGGCGCCGTCGGGGCCGTAGGAGCGCCGACGGTCGGTCACCTTGCCGATAAACACGGCCCGCGTTTCACCATCCGGGTCGCGCTCTGGCTATCCCTGTTCTCATTCCTTTTCTTGGGCTTTGCGGGCAAACACCTCGCCGGCCTGATTGTTGGAGTCATTCTGATGGATTTGGGCGTGCAGAGCGGTCACGTTTCCAACCAGACCCGCATCTACAGCATCGACCCGAGCGCCCGGAGTCGGCTCAACATGGTTTACATGTTCTGTTACTTCATTGGCGGCGCGCTTGGCTCCTACCTGGGCGCGTTGTGCTGGCACGTTGCAGGCTGGTGGGGTGTTTGTGGCTTCGGCGCAACGGCCCTCTTGCTCGGTATCGCCGCCGAATTCATCTACGGACGCAGAGCGGTAGTACCCCGGGACCAGCAAAAGTAAAACCCCGGGTGGGGAGGGATCGCAGCCTGTCGATCCGCGGCGCACGAGGACGTGCGCCCTCCCCCCTCCGGCGTACCAAATCGATTGAGAATTGCACACCGCTTCTTACGGTTGCCCGGAATTCGGAATCCAGGGCTTAGACGATTACGATATTGCATTCCGGCAGGCTTCGGAGCGCCCGCATGATTTTTTTAGGCAATCGTTGCTGAGCTAGATGGTTCGCGCTAAGAACGGCGATGGGCGCGTCCGGATATACTCGAAAATTCATTCTCTTCGTCATCGTTTTTCTCCCTCTCTCATTGCGAGGAGAAAATCCGCGACTAGCCGGTCCGATGGCTTTGACCGTCGATGCCACCGAGATCAGCCGCCAGCTCTTGCACGCGCAACTTTCGTTACCGGTCAATTCCGGTCCGCTGACGCTCGCTTATCCCCAATGGATTCCAGGCGAACATGCTCCAACTGGACCAATCGATAGCCTGGTCGGCCTAAAGCTTTCGGTCGATGGACAACCCCTCGCTTGGCGCCGGGATCTCGTCGAACTTTATCTGATCCATTGTGAGATTCCTGCGGGCGTTTCGCGGCTCGACATTTCACTCGATTATGTGATCCCCGCGGATGCCGAAGGTTTTTCAGAGGGCCGTTCTTCGACCGCCCTCCTTGGTCTCATCAACTGGAACCAGGTTCTTCTGTACCCAACGGGGTTCAATACAGATGACATTGTGGTTGAAGCCGGGCTCCGCCTCCCGGACGGATGGCAGTTTGGAACCGCTCTGACCGTCGCTGAGCGTACACCCGCGGTTCGTTTTCAGCCGGTATCGCTCACGACGCTCGTCGATTCCCCGGTGGTTACTGGTAAGTTCTATCGAAACATCAAGCTCGCAGAGTCGACGCCAACGAACGAGATGGACATCGTCGCGGATAGCTCCGGTGCCCTGGAGTTGCCTGAAGAAAAGATTGCTCAATACCGGAGACTGGTGACCGAGGCCGCAGCATTATTCGGAGCTACCCACTATTTGCACTACCACTTCCTCGTTGCGCTCGCCGAAACCATTTATCACGACGGAATCGAGCATCATGAATCGAGTCTCAATACGGTGACGGAGAAGGCGTTCACGGACAAAGACCTGCTGGCGACCGAGTCCGACTTGTTGCCGCACGAATTTGTTCATTCCTGGAACGGGAAATATCGCCGGCCGGCCAGCCTCACTACGCCCGATTTTCAAAAACCGATGCTCGATGACATGCTCTGGGTTTATGAGGGTCTCACTGAGTATCTGGGAAGTTGCTTACTAACAGCGCGGTCCGGCCTGCGGAACGGGGAACTGAGTCGCGAGTGGCTGGCCGAGGAGGCGGCCGAACTCGAGCACAGAAGCGGACGGACGTGGCGCTCTCTTCAGGACACAGCGGATTTTGCTTCGCGGCTCTACGATACGCCTCATGAGTGGGCGGATCGCAGAAGGGAAGTTGATTTTTACCCTGAAGGGGTTCTTCTCTGGCTGGAGGCTGACACAATCATCCGCCAGCGAACCAACAGCGGAAAATCGCTCGACGATTTCTGCCATCTTTTTCACGGTGGAAAGAGCGGGGCGCCGAGCGTCAAGACATACACATTTGAAGAAGTGACAGACGACCTAAATCAAGTCTGCCCTTTCGATTGGCGATCGTTCTGGTTGCAGCACCTCAATTCGCTTTCGCCGCGGGCCCCTCTATCTGGCATCGAGGCAGGCGGTTGGAAACTGATTTACACAGACCAACCAAACGAAGTAGTTAAGAACCGAGACAAACGCGAAAAACAACTCGACCAGCGCTACTCGATCGGTCTCATCCTCAAGGAAGATGGCACGATTGTCGACGTGCTCGCGGGCACGGCCGCGGACGCGGCGAAGTTAGCACCTGCCATGAAAATCGTGGCAGTAAATTCGCGAACATATACACCGGAAAAATTGGAAGACGCCATTAGAGCGAGCGCCCAGTCCCGAGGAGTCGATCTCCTAGTGAATAGCTCCGACTATTATGAGACTTTGCATTTAGACTATACCCAGGGACTACGATACCCCCACCTCGAGCGCGACTCCGCGAAACCAGACTTGCTGTCAGAAATTCTCAAACCGCACGCCGCGATAGCAAAGTAGCCTGATCCTTCTGGCTCAGGAATCCAGGGCTACGAAGAATGTGAGAGGTGAGAGTGATTGGTGGAAAGCCCAGGGTCGGTAGGGCGAAAACCCGACTCCGCAAAGCCTACGTCGCGGCTGACTCTGTGGTATTCGTCAAACGCTTGGCCAGGGCGCGCCAAAGCGCAGCGGCGGCGGCCTCGGCGCGAAAAAAGACGTCGCAGATCTGTGATCGGGTTCGCGCTGGGTTTGAGCCGCGCGCGTTCTCATCCGTGTTACACTTTTTTACCCCGTGTGTTCTTCAGCGGCGGAACTGGTGGGCCAAGCGATGCCGGTGAGGAAAACACAAACGGCTCAAGCCGGCGCGGCTGATACCGCCCCAGGCTTTCGCCCTACCGATCGTGGGCTTTCGCGCCTCAAAGGTTTATTCATGCAAAACGCAGCTTCGGAGCCTGTTTCGCGCGAAGGGGAGCGGGCACACGCGTCTGAAAGTTGTAACGATTTCTGTCTCGAACCCAGCGGTTATCTAATGTAAGGGCAAATTTGTCAGGAGCGCGAGCAAACCATGAAGCTACCCAACATTTTTGAAAAGGAAGTAACCCCGTTGTCGTTCCCTGCTGGAACTGTGATTTTTGCGGAGGGCCAAAAGCGAGACTCCATGTACGTCGTTCAGTCTGGGCAAGTAGAACTCAAAGTCGCCGGCCGAACCGTTGAAATTCTCGGGGTAGACGGATTTTTTGGCGAAATGGCCTTGATCGACCAAGCAGCCCGGAGCGCTACGGCAATTGCTAAGACCGATTGCTCGGTGATTCCCATCAACGAAAAGAGTTTTCTATTTATGGTCGAAGAAACACCGTTCTTCGCTTTGACCGTTATGCGCACGCTAACCGGACGCTTACGTCGCAACGAAGAAATCGTCCGCTGAACAAGCCGATTACCCCCGCCGAAAACGCGATTCCGCCTGGCGCTGCTCAACCTCTTCCAGCAGACGTACGATCACCTTGATCCCCGGAAGATTCACTCCGAAATTGGTGCGTAACTGCTCTATCCGGCGCAGCATTCGAACCGCTTCCTCATCGAAGAACAAGCCCCCACCCGGCTCTACCACTGGCGAGACCAAGCGATGTCTCACATAGATCGCGATCGTCCGCCGAGGAATCTGGGTAAGTCGCTCCGTGATTTCAATGCTGTAAATGGTTTCAGGGTCGGGCTCAAAAACCTGAATTGCCTGATTTTTAGATGACTTCGCCATGGGTTAGTCCTCTTTTCTCGGGTCAAACGACGACACGCTGCGAAGCTCTTCCCAAAGCCGTCGTTCTTTGTCACTTACCTTCTTTGGTACTCGGATAGTAACCACCAAATAAAGATCACCACGTTCTCCTTTCGGGCCCTGGGGCAGGCCGCGTCCCCGTAATCGGACTTTTTCGCCGCTATCAATACCAGGCGGAATCTTACCGTTTAGCTTACCATCCAGCGAAGGAATCGAAACGGTGGTTCCCAGCACGGCCTCCCAAGGAGCTAAGTCCAGATCATAATAGAGGTCTGCCCCATTCGCGCGAAAATAAGGGTGAGCGGCGAAATGTACGCGCAGGTAAAGATCCCCGGCAGGCCCACCTCCAAAACCTTCGCCCCCGTGGCCAGGCACACGTATTGTGCGACCGTCTTGGACTCCAGGTGGAATCCGCACTTTGAACGACTGGGTCACCGTTTCTCCCGTTTGCGGATCAATTCGCTGAAGGGATATGGGCCGGATCGCGCCTCGCATTACCTCTTCTAAAGTCACCAAGATATCTCCTTCGATATCAAAGCCGCGGGCAGACCGCTCCTCGCGAGCGGTCCTGCCTTCACTCGATCGAGGCGAAGTTCCGAACCGGGAACGGCGGCCGAAAAGTTCCTCGAAGAAATCGCTGAAGCCGGTCCCGTCAAAATGAAACTCTACGTTCGGTTCTCCATCGGGTCCCCCACCAAATCCCTGGCCTGCTCCCGGAGCAGCGGCAGTTTGCTGCCAATCCATTCCCAGACGATCATATTTTTGGCGATTAGCAGAATCACCCAAGACTTCATACGCCTCGTTGATCTCTTTGAATTTTTCTTCCGCGCCTTTCTTATCCTTCGCAACGTCGGGATGATATTTGCGCGCTAACTTGCGAAAGGCCTTTTTGATATCTTCTTCGGAGGCCTGCTTGGGAACACCCAAAATCTGATAATAATCTTTGAATTGGGTTGGCATTGACCATTTCTTCTATTGAGCCAAGGTGAAACAGCATGGACCGAACGGCAAATAGTCAATTCAAAACGCTGCGTGCTTCTTCGCTTTATTGTCCCAAATGCCGATCCGCTCAGCCGGTGTACGAAAAACTGCTCTTGATCCTGCCCGATCGCGAGCTCTACGACTATCTCTGCCGGCGTTGCGCTAGTTCGGTGGGCTCCCGAGAAGTTCGAGCCGCGGATGCACGGGGTACGAATCTCATTGTTCCGTGAGCGCTTGGTGACTCCACGCGGGCGCCCACCCCGACCGGAGGATATAATTACTCGGTCGAGCGATACTGTTATAAGGCGTAGGAACCCAACGTCTTAGCAACTCACAGCCGCCGGAGGCCGGGAGAACCCGGCTTGGATTAGGCCTGTTGCCTGCCGTTCCCGTATTCTGCTTTCCGCCCCTCGACTCGACAAATTCGCATACGTCTTCGCTTGGTTTGCGGCTATTCGCAGCGCCGAACGCAATCGTAGTCGATCCTGATATGGGTATTGGGATAGACCCTGATATACGGGGTGATAAAATTCAGTTATTCTCGACGGCGAAATCGTTAACGAAAGGATACATGAAGCTCGCGTGGTCGATTTTGGGTTTTGTCTGCCTCGGAGAAGTGGCGTTCGCCGGAGGCAATACATTGCTGCAACCCTCACCCTCTCCCGCCGCGCAGAATTTGGGAGCACCATGGTCGTTTGACCTGAATAGCACTTACACCTTCGGTAGCCGGATCCAAAAGGCTGCTAATCTGGGCTCCCAAGCGGAATACCGATACGAGTTTCAGGCCTTACGCAACTTCCGGATCACGGGAGACTACTATCTGCAGCTCGGTGTCGACTACGAACGATTCGATTTCTCGCGCTCTAACTCCACCTTTCCCTCTTCCTTTACCTCCCTTTCCGGCGAGATTTTGCTCTCCTATTGGTCCGGAGACAGTTTTTATCCAGTCGTCCGACTAGAGCCCGGCATCTACTACACGCGCGATCATGTGACCGGAAACTCCTTCGACGTCCCGATTCGCATTACTCCGGGATTCAAGCTAAGCGAAAATTTATACGTCATCTTCGGCTGCAGCATCGACGCGTATTCAAACCCGATTGTCTTTCCGATCGGCGGCTTCAATTGGAAAATTAACGATCAATTTAACTTTCGGGCGGTGTTCCCGCGACCTCGTTTGAGCTACTCGCCAAATGACAGGCTCGAAATTTATGTAGGCGGAGAACTTCTCGGCAACAGTTACCGCAATGGCCCGACAAATGATCGCCGTACAAACAATGCCATTTTGGAGTACGACGAAGAACGTGCTGGACTCGGCGTCAGCTATAATCTGCGGAAGGGCATCGATTTGGAAGCCATTGCGGGCTGGACGTTTCAGCGGACTTACGACTACATCCGCTCAGGTCCTGTTTACAAAAGCAAAGGCGCACCCTATCTGCGACTAGATCTTAAAATTGATCTGTTCTGATGGCGCCCGACAGGGGGCAATAGCAGCGGCAGGGACGAATTACTCTCGCCAACGGTGCACTGGCCGGGCGAAAACCAGAGACATGCTTCCGGCTCCGACTCCACACCGTCCGAAAGATGCCCGAACGTCGGTCCAGATCGAAAATCGGCGTTGTGTCTTCCGTCGAAAGCGCTTGATTGAGGCGAGTCGAGCGCAAAATCGATCCGAGCCGAACCTGATGTACGTCTCAATGAAATTACTATCGCGTTCGATCGCGCATCTTTTGAGTCAAAAAGAAAAGGCATGAAATCCGCATGGTGCATCTTAGGCTTTCTCTGCCTTGGAGAGATCGCGTTTGCCGGAGGCAACATGCTGGTGCAACCCTCGCCTACGCCGAACTTGGAAAACTTGGGAGCACCATGGTCATTCGACCTGAATAGCACTTACACCTTCGGCAGCCGCATCCAAAAAGCCGCCAATCTAGGCTCCCAAGCGGAATACCGATACGAACTTCAAGTGTTACGCAACTTCCGGATCTCCGGAGACTACTATCTGCAGCTCGGCGCCGATTACGAGCGGTTCGATTTCTCGCGCGCGAACTCGATCTTTCCCTACTCATTTACGTCCCTCTCCGGCGAAATTTTGTTCTCCTATTGGTCAGGGGACAGTTTTTATCCAGTGATCGAACTGGAGCCTGGCATTTACTACACGCGCGATCATGTCACCCGAAACTCCTTCGATTTCCCAATTCGCCTTACCCCTGGATTTAAGCTCGCGGAAAATCTGTACGTCATCTTTGGCTGCAGCATCGATGTGTATTCGAACCCGATCATCTTTCCGATCGGCGGCTTCAATTGGAAAATAAATGATCTGTTTAACTTTCGGGCGGTGTTTCCTCGACCGCGTTTGAGTTTTACGCCGAATGACAAACTTGAAATCTACCTGGGCGGAGAACTCATAGGTGATAGCTACCGCAACGGTCCAACCAACGATCGCCGAACCAACAACGCCATTATCGAGTACGAAGAAGAGCGTGCCGGACTGGGTGTAAGCTACACGTTGCGAAAGGGCATCGATTTGGAGGCCATTGCGGGCTGGACGTTTGAGCGGACCTACGACTACATCCGCGCCGGCCCAATTTACCGCAGCAAGGGTGCACCCTATCTCAGGGTCGATCTGAGTATTGATCTGTTTTGAAATCGCTGCTGTTCCGCTGGCTTTCCGGCTAACGAGCTGGTAATTCTAGATAGCAGGCAAATGCGTGGACAGCATGACCGGGCATATCCCCTTGTTTGCGTGCTCTTGATTTACTCCGCTCCAATGATTCGCGCCGAGGATCCATCGACACCTCTCAAATTTTCCGGCGGCGACGGCTCGTCATTAGAGAAAGCCGTCGTGATTCTCGGCGCGACCGACGAAAGCGCAGGGGTGGGAGCGGAACACACTTACCTCTCTCTGCATTTTCCGGGTTCCGCCATCATAAAACAGGCTCTGCTACACCAGGAGGGAAAGGCCTATGATCGCGTGGAAATTAGAACTTCGGTCAATACTCCGGCCATCGTCTATTTCGATATCACCGATTTTTTGGGTAGATTCTAGCCCTCTATCCGGGCTTGATGATCGCTTGGCTGTCCGATTGGCAATGCGCACTCATTTACTTCCTCCGAGGAACTCGCTCAGTTTCAGACTGGCTCTCCTGAGCACATTCTTGCTCTTGGGCACTACTGCCCGCTCTGAAGATTTCGCGTCTTCGGCGAAGATCGTTACGCAAACCGAACGCGCGTTTTCGTCTCGTTGCGCTGAGATAGGAATCCGCGATTCTTTCCTCGAGTATTTCTCTTCGGATGCAATCCATTTCGAGCCCGGACCCCGTTTGGCGCGCCCGGACCTTGAGCATGAAGCAGCCTCAGTGATGCCTCGATTGACCTGGGAGCCAAAAATTGTTCGGGTCGCCAGCTCCGCCGAACTAGCCGTAAGTACCGGCCCATACGTCCTGGAAGGCAAAACGGGGAAGCAGTCGTTCGGCTATTTTCTTTCAATCTGGAAGAAGCAATCTGACGGGAAGTGGAGAGTGGCGGCTGATATTGGCGTTCCCGCTTCAAAATCTTCCGATCTCGCGGAAGATTTCCAGGCCTACGATGTTTCGTCTGCTTCCGGCCCACCTGACTTTTTGGAGCTTCTGACTTTTGAGCGCGAGCAATTCAGCCGAGGCGTCGAAACAGCAAAGACCTATCAATCTGTCATCCTTCCGGAAACCGTGTTTGAGAGAGCTGATTTGCCGTTGATGGCGGGAGAGAGCGCTTATCAGCCGTTCTTGGCTACGCTGCAGACGAAACGAACGCAGCTCGCCCAGGCTGGCGCGAATATCTCCGGCAATCTCGGATTTACTTACGGAACAGAAGAAGGCGCCGGATATTATCTGCGAGTCTGGATCTGGAGTCAGCAGCGCTGGCGATTACTTTTCGACGTGCTCGCCAACATGGAATGAGCTTAGGCAAAGCCGGTTCACTGAGAACCGCCAGTAGCCTGATGCTCCGGCCTCAGGAAGGGCATTGGTGATTGGTGATGTAGCCTGATGCTCCAGCATTAGGCTACTTTTCGCCTCAATGATTATCCGAGTTGTCGGGATCCTTAGGTTTCGTTCCCATGATTTCGTCGATTCGCTCGAGAATCTCGGGCGTCAACTTTTCTGCAGCACTGGAAGCAGTCAGATTCTCTTCGAGCTGCGCGACTTTCGACGCTCCAAGGATCACCGTACTTACATGGGGATTCTTCAGGCACCAAGCGATCGACAGAACCGACTGAGGAACGCCAAGCTTCTTCGCAAACTCACCAAGCTTGCGCACCTTTTCCAGCCTTTCCGGCTTGAGGACCCACTCACGCAACCAACCATAGCGCTCAAGACTCAATCGGGCGTCAGCCGGGTTTCCTTGGTTGTATTTTCCAGTCAGCAGTCCACTGGCCAAGGGTGACCAGATCGTGGTCCCGAGACCGATCGTGTCGTAAAGCCGGGCATACTCGAGCTCGACCTTATGGCGCTGCAAAAGATTGTAGTATGGCTGTTCCATGGTCGGCGGCACCAGGTGGTATTCTCGAGCGACCTCGTGCGCCTCCATGATTTCTTGAGCGCTCCAGACGCTTGTTCCCCAGTACACTACCTTGCCTTGAGCAATCAGATCGGACATTATCCGGACAGTCTCTTCGATCGGAGTTTCCGGATCAGGCCGATGACAGAAAAAGAGGTCTAGATAGTCGACCTGGAGTCGGCGCAAAGCGCCGTGACACGCTTCGAAAACGTGTTTGCGGCTCAATCCGTACTGATTGGGCTTTTGCGGTTGCTTGGCTGAGCCAAAGAACACCTTGCTGGAGACCAAAAAAGTGTCGCGAGGCCATGCGAGCTTGCTAAGGATCTTGCCCATAACGATTTCCGACTGGCCGGAAGCATAGCCCTCAGCGTTGTCGAAGAAGTTAATGCCTCCTTCGTACGCCTTAATCATCAAATCTTCCGCTACGTCATCGGAGATCTGATCACCAAATGTGACCCAAGAACCCAAAGAGAGCTCGCTTACCTTCACTCCTGCTTTACCTAATCTGCGGTAATTCATAGTCATAACACCCTTGCACGAGTCTCCGGTCGCTGCAGCTAGGAAACGAAAGTGAAGCGACCACAAGGTTTGAATTCTCTAATCAAAGCCCACGTCAAACCAATTGGAGGCCTATGCGAATTCTTTCTCCGATCCTTTCCCTGTTGCTGCTTGCTTCGATGCATGCCGGTGCCCAGAGCGCACCGTTGCTTAAGTTTAACATGACGAAAGCTGACCGGACTCGAGTGATTTATGAATTTCGAGTTCCGGCTAATATTGAAGTTAGCGCCCTTGCCGACACAGCAGAGGCTCAGCATAAAGCGGGTGTGACCGCTTTAACCTGGGCCCAAAGTTTTTACGGTGCCCACGACGTCTTTTTACAATCAGTCGATTTCAAACCGGAGCCGATCCCTCACTACGTCGCTTCGTTCAATGGTCAGATTGGAACTTTCCGCCAGGCTTTCTTTGCGGTGATACTGGGTTCCGGGACGCCGCTGGAGCCACTGGAAATGCATGTCCTGACCCAATGAGCAGGTCACCGAGACAACCTGGCTCAGCTTCGAACGTTCGAAATGTTCACCTGCACAGATCCGGTTTGCTTGCGGCCGGCTAATTCTTCGCCAGCATATTCGGGCAAACGCGCAAAACTAAAGGTTGCCAGAAACGAAATAGCGCCTACCACCAGAAATGCAGGCCAAAAATCTGCCGGCGTCAGCGTCGGGCTACCCCGCAGCGCCAGCGTCAACTGCAGCACTGAAGCTCCGACGGTAACCCCCATACTGAGTGAGAACTGCTGCAACACACTTTGCAGACTCGTCGCCGCACTCATTTTGGCCGGTTCGATTTCTGCATAGCTGATAGCGTTGATACAAGTAAACTCTAGTGATCGAAAAAATCCTCCCACAAATAGAATTGCCACCATCAAAGGAATCGGCATATCCGGAGTAAATGCGGCCGGTGCGGCTACCAGGATGGCCGACACGACGGAGTTGAAAATCAGAACTCTTCGAAAACCCCATCTTCGCAGGATGCTGCCGGCGGCAGTCTTCATTCCAATTGCGCCAAGCGCGGTCACAAACGTCAAAAGGCCCGATCGGAGCGGGCTGAAACCAAAGCCCAGCTGTAACAACAGCGGTAACAATAGCGGGACCGCGCCGACTCCAATACGAAAAAGTGAACCGCCCACTGCACCGGCCCGAAAGGTTGGATACCGGAACAGATCAAGATCAAGTATAGGAGCCGCTGTACGTCGAGCGTGCCGGACGTATAGCGCGATGCCAGCCAACCCTACCAGGAATAGGCCGACAACCAGCAGCGGCGAGACGGCGTTCGCGTCAAGGGCAGCGAAGGCAGATACCAACGCTGATAGACCAAGTCCCGAAAGCAAAAATCCGGGAAAGTCGAATGGCGCAACCTCCTCGCCGAACACGTCTGGGATAAAAAGAGTGGCCAGGATCAAGCCGAGAGCAGCGATCGGAAGATTGATCCAAAAGATCCAACGCCAAGTAAAAACGGTCGTGATAAATCCACCGACCGGTGGACCAATCACCGGTCCGATCAGCGCGGGAATCGTAAGCCAGGCGAGCGCGCCGACGATCTCAGAACGCGGTACGGTTCGAAGAATTACTAAGCGTCCGACCGGGACCATCATCGCTCCCCCCACTCCTTGTAATGCGCGAGCCGCTACCAGCCAGCCGATTGAATTCGCGAATGCACAACAGGCCGAACCAATTGCGAAGATAACGATGGCAAGCCGAAAAATGAGCCGTGCGCCAAATCGATCCGCAAACCACCCGGACGCCGGGAATAAAAACCGCCAGCGTCACCAGATACGATGTGAGAGCCAATTTCAGTTGAATTGGATCCACCTGAAGATCCTTGGCGATCGCCGGCAACGCGGTCGAGAGAACGGTCGCATCGAGGTTCTCCATGAACAAAGCACAGGCCACGATCAATGGCACTAGGACGCGAAGCGGCAACCGTTTTCCCAATTGAGAAAAATCGTGCATGGCGGGAAAGGAAATTGCCGCGCGATCGTGAATAAGCAACCGGTTAAGCTGCGCTTACCGGACTGTTCGCTCACCGGTGGCTTAAGCTGCTCGCCAAATAACCGATTTCGATATTAAGTCCCACTGGTACAAAAGGTTATATTTTATGGTACTAGCGTTAGTTAGTGCTAACACACAGCTTTTTTTCTTTTGCCAAGCTCCCGATTTTAGCGCTTAACGACGAGTGTCGCCAATCCTTTGCTGGAGCGGAGTGGCGAGGAGATTACAAAGCTTTCATCTACTTTCACTTTACAACAAAGAAATTTAGAACCAGCAGTAACGTGTTATTCGATCATGGATCGATCCTTAACGATGTAATATGAAGAAAATAATTGCCTTAGCCGTTGTCGGCTTTACGTCACAAGCCATAACCGGATTCGCAGGAGAACCTGTTGTACCCTCAAAAGAAGTAATAACTCCACCCGCACCTATCCAAGAACTTTACCGAGCGAATGAATGGCAGCTCGATCTGTTCGGTGCCTATGCACCGGCCGGCAAACATGGTAGCCGGTACCTCGGAGACCATGCCTGGGGCGGAGGCGCAGATATCAACTACTTCGTCACGAAGTACTTTGGCCTAGGTTTAGAGGGAGACATTTTACGTGGCACGGGTGCTGTGCATTCCGGCGACGTCAGCGGCCAGTTCGCACTGAACGGGTTGGTCCGCTATCCCATCGGCAATTCCGGATGGGCGCCTTACGCATTTGCCGGGATCGGTGGGTTTGTTCCTGGGCAGAATTCAAACTTTTTCGAAACTGTCACCAACGGGGTGAGCCGAACAATCCGACAAAACAATCAAGACGATATCCTTTTGGAGGGTCACTTCGGCGGCGGACTCGAGTATCGTTTCAATCGGCACGTCGGAGTATTTGCGGACGGTCGCTACGAGATCGTAGATAAATCCAAAAATAACTTCGGTCTCGTCCGTACAGGCGTTCGGTTCGCGTTCTGATCGCGCTAAAAGCGACCATAAACTCAAGCGATGGCCAACCATACGTACGGTGGTTGGCCATTCCGCTGGCACGACGAAAAGCCGGCGCGCTTTGCCGCTCGTTCAGAACTTTGGAGCGCCGATCTTAAATCATGCTGGGTGAAAATCCTGCCCGATCGAGAGAAATTAGGGGCTGCTTAATGAGCTAGAGCCTAGCCGGAATACCATAGCACGGCGCAAAAATGGCAAACGGTTCCAGCGAGTACGAAAAGATGCCACACAAGATGGCCGAAACGAATACGCTTATACGCATAAAAAATGGTGCCGACGGTATACGCGATGCCGCCAGCCCCGATCAGAATTAATCCGGTCGGAGCGACATGATACCAAAACAGGCGGCCGGCCAGGATTGCGACCCACCCTAGCGCGAGACAGAAACAGATGTTGGCGATCCGGTATTTCAAGCCACCACACACAATGAAAACGATGCCCGAAATCGCTAACGTCCAGATTGCAGCGAAGAGCGTCCATCCCCAAAAGCCACGCAAGGCACCGAGCAGGAACGGCGTGTAGGTGCCAGCGATTAAGAGAAAGATTGCGGCGTGATCGAACACACGGAAAATTTGCTTCAGTTGTCCATGACGCGTGATGTGATAAAGCGTAGAAAAAAAGTATAGCGAGAACACCGCGGTCCCGAAAACTACAGCGCCAGCTAGGGCAAAGCCGCTGCCTCGACCGACCGCCGACAGGATTAGTATCGGAATACCGACAATTGCAGCAAGCAAGCCGACCCCGTGGCTAATACAGTTGGCTATTTCTTCAGCCATTGATTGTACGTGCTCTGCCTTTGTCATTTGAAATCGGATATTTCCACACGACGGCAACACAAGCGACCTCATTTTAGCGTACGAGCGTCTGCTCGACTTCCCGAAAACACCGCTTAGCTTCAACTCATGGCAAGGATCGCATCAACTAAACTCGAAGTATTTCCATTGGCACTGGGTGGCAACGTTTTTGGTTGGACCGCCGATGAGAAAACGTCCTTCGCCGTCCTGGATGCCTATGCGACCGCGGGCGGTAATTTCATCGATACGGCTGATGTCTATTCAGCTTGGGCACCCGGCAACTCAGGCGGCGAATCCGAAACGATCATCGGGCGTTGGCTCAAGGATCGGGGCAATCGACAAAGGATGATTATCGCTACGAAAGTCGGCATGCATCCAAAGTTGTCCGGCTTATCGGCTCGCACGATCCATTCAGCCGCCGAAGAGTCTTTGCGGCGCCTGCAAACTGATTACATCGACCTGTATTTTGCGCATGTGGATGACGAAAGCACGCCATTCGAAGAGACGCTTGGGGCATTCGACCAACTTATCCAGGATGGCAAGATCCGCTACGTTGCGGCATCGAACTATTCAGCTGCTCGATTGCAAGACGCTTTAGCGACATCCGATCGCGAAGGCTTCGCGCGGTACGTTGCGCTTCAGCAACATTATAACCTGGTTGAACGGGATAAGTATGAAGGCGAGTTAGCCGATCTGGTCGCTCGGGAAGGCTTATCGTCAATCCCCTATTTTGCTGTAGCCTCAGGCTTCCTTACTGGAAAGTACCGGCCGGGCGCGAAAGTTGAAAGCCAACGAGCGGAAAGAGCTGGAGCGTATCTGAACGACAAGGGACTCAGAATCCTAGCGGTTCTGGACGAGGTTGCAGCTGCCCACGACGCTCCGGTGGCCTCGGTAGCTCTGGCCTGGCTCGCCGCTCAGCCGACGGTCGTCGCACCAATCGCCAGCGCTCGAACTCCAGATCAGTTGCCCGAACTTTTGCGGGTCGCTGATCTAAGGCTGACCAAAGACGAGTTGCACCGATTATCGGCAGCGAGCGCGTAGGAAACGTTGGTAACGCCGGGATCGCCGGGATCGCCGACAACGCTTGAACACCGACAACGTCCTGGATTCCGCTCGGCGGGAGCCGGCCCTGCCGTTTTGCGTCTCCCGCATTCAGTATTCCCACCTACCTTTCACTTCTCACCGTTCACCCGTTCCCGGCGATGACGGCGTTCCCGGCGTTCCCGGCGCTCCCGGGCGTCTGCTCGACTTCCCAAAAAGACCGCTTAGCTTCAACTCATGGCAAGGATCGCATCAACCAAACTCGAGGTATTTCCATTGCCATTGGGTGACAACGTTTTTGGTTGGACTGCCGATGAGAAAACGTCCTACGCCGGCCTGGATGCCTATGCGGCCGCGGGCGGTAATTTCATCGACGCCGCTGATGTCTACTCAGGTTGGGCGCTCGACAATTCCGGTGGTGAATCAGAAACGATTATCGGGCGCTGGCTCAAGGATAACGGCGATTCCTCATCTGATGCTTGATTTGGTTCGACTTCTTTTGGCGTTGCTAGTCCTATTCTCGCATCTGTCGGGCCAGGAAAACTGCGAGCACTTCGGGACCTACGCTGTATTCGGATTTTACATTATCAGTGGTTACCTGATTACCGCCGTCAGTCGAAGTACTTACAATCTCTCTTTCCGGGGGGGTGGAGCTTTCCTATTGAATCGGTTCTTGCGTATTTATCCTGCCTACTACGCCGTGACTATTCTTTCACTTTGCGCAGTTCTCGTTTTCGGTGACCGAGCGGCGCAATTCAATTCCTCGCTGCAAGTCCCAAGAACTCCCGCGGAGATCCTTAGTAACCTGCTGATTCTTCCTTTGCTTCCAACGGGCTCGATAAGATTGATCCCGCCGTCATGGTCGCTGGCAGTCGAACTCGTTTACTATCTCGTGTTGTGGTTATTGTTATCCCGTTCTTTTCGGCTGGCTCTTGCAGCGGGGGTTCTCGGATCGGTTTACACTCTAGGTCTCGTTCTCGTAGGCGCTTCCTGGTATCATCGATATTTCGATCTGAAACCGAGCCTTCTTCCTTTCGCGATCGGAGCTTGTCTTTATTTTATGAAAGAGCGCAGTTTGCTCCGACAGGTCCGACCTTGGACTTTTCTGGCCGCATTGGTCTTTTTCACTCTGAATCTCGCCCTGACGATGCTCTTGCCAATGGAACAACGAATGGCAGCTCCGTTCTATCTGAACTTGTTGATCATCACATTTCTGATTGCCGGCGCGCTGCACGTGCAGATCGAAAATCAAAAATTGCGAGGATTCTGCAAGTATCTCGGGAAGATTTCGTATCCTCTCTATTTGGTTCATTGGCTAGCCGGCCTACTCGTGGGTCAGTGCGTCCTCCACTCGAACACGCCCAACTGGCCTCTTTTGGTGACGACGCTGCCGGTCGCGTTTGGTTCTGCCTGTCTGATCGTTCACTTCGTTGACCAGCCCATGGATCGACTTCGAGATCGCATAAAAATCCTATTGCAGCGAAACCGCCCTGCGACCCTGACAAGTTCACCTGCCGCACCGTGATGCAGACCCGTCTGACTAGCGAGAGAGAAAAGTCAGTACGCGCAGTTCGCAGGCGTTTATATAATCACCATACTTGCGGTAACAGGCATCGTTTTGATCAATTTGTTTGGGTATTACTCGAAGATTTTTGACCGAATTGCTAATGACTGAACACTCGTGGTCGACTTGAATAAGAAATACAAAATATGCTGCAGCAGGAAGCGGAAAGACCGACTCCGCCAACGAGTGGCCATGCCTTTAAATTTAGTAACTTCGATCGCGCTGAGGAATCGTCGCGATTCGGCCCAGCGGATCGGTTAGTTCATGATTTACTTGAGGAACAGGCACGGCTGCGACCAGACACCGTCGCGGTCCGCTATGGTAGCCAATCCCTGACCTATTGGGACCTCAATCTTCGGGCAAATCGCCTGGCGAGTTTCCTAAAATCTCGTGGAGTTAGCCAGGGTGTCTTTGTCGCGCTCTGCGCGGAGCGCTCGCTTGAGCAGATGGTAGCAGTGCCTGCAATTTTGAAAGCTGGCGCCGCCTATGTGCCGCTTGATCCGGCGTATCCGTCCGAACGTCTAGCCTTTATGCTCGAGGACTGTGGTGCGCCTTTGATTTTGACGCAAAGTGCGCTGGCTGGCTCGTTGCCGGCCCACCGAGCCGAAACCGTGCGCCTCGACACGATCGACCTTAGCGCGCCATCTGCCGACGAAAACCCGACCAGATTCGTTTCTCCGGAGAGCCCCGTTTATATCATCTACACCTCGGGTTCAACCGGTAAACCAAAAGGGGTGGTGATGCCCCATCGTCCGCTGGTCAATTTGTTGCACTGGCAAAAACACGTCCTGCCCGCTGCTGCGCGGACTCTGCAATTCGCACCACTGAGCTTCGACGTTTCGTTTCAGGAGATTTTTTCGACTTGGCACGCAGGTGGAACCTTGTTCTTGATCGATGAGGCGTTACGACGGGACGCATCGCGTCTTTGGGAATTCATCGTGCGCGAAGAAATCGAGCGTCTTTTCTTACCATTTGTTGCGCTGCAACAGCTTGCTGAAGTCGCCACCCAACCGTGCAAGTTGTGCGACGTTATCACCGCCGGAGAACAATTGCGGATCACGCCGCCGATTCGGCGGATGTTCCGCAACCTGAAAGGCTCCACCCTCCACAACCATTATGGGCCTTCGGAAACTCATGTTGTAACCGCGTACACCCTCGGAGGTATGCCGGACGATTGGCCACCGCTGCCCCCGATCGGTCGGCCGATTCCCAACACGATGATCCATCTGATCGACGAGAATGGCCAAAAAGCGGAGGCCGGTGAATTGTGCATCGGCGGTGAATGCTTGTGCCGAGGCTATCTCGACCGGCCGCAACTCACAGCGGACAAGTTTGTGACTCTCGACACCGGCGAGCTCATTTACAAAAGCGGAGACCTCGCACGCCGCCTGCCGGACGGCGATCTAGAATTTCTCGGTCGCATAGACGGACAGGCCAAGGTGCGCGGCTTTCGGGTGGAACCTGGAGAAATTGAGATTATGCTGAGCGAGCATCCCACGGTGCGCGACATAGTCGTTGTCGCGAAATCTGATGCGAGCGGAAACAATCGGCTGATCGCGTACGTCATCGGTGGACAGAATTTCACCGTCGGCACACTTCGCGACTTCGCCCGACAGAAATTACCTGACTATCTAGTGCCATCGCTGTTCGTTGCGCTACCCGCCTTCCCGCTCACGCCGAGCGGCAAAGTCGACCGGCGGTCACTCCCGGCGCCCGAAGCATTAACCGCTGTAGGTGGCGTTACCCAGCCGCAAGGAGATCTGGAGAAAACGATCGCCGAAATTTGGCGCGAAGCACTTGGTCATTCGAATTTCGGTGCCGACGAGAATTTTTTTGATGCCGGTGGCGATTCGCTGCGCATGACACGGGTCCACGTCAAGCTGCGTGAGCTTTTTGGCGACAGCCTCGAAATCGCCACGCTTTTCGAGCACCCCACGATCCGTCGCATCTCGTCGCATCTTGGTACGAACCCAAATAACAATTTTTCCAAGCAAATTTTAGAGCGCGCTGCGAAGCAGAAACAAGCATTCGCGGCGAAACGAAGACTGGCAACATGAGCAACGAAGGCATAGCGATCATTGGGATAGCCGGGCGATTCCCCGGCGCACCAAACATCGACGAGTTCTGGCGAAACATTTGCGGCGGCGTGGAGTCGATTGCCCGGTTCGATGACCATGAACTCGTTGCGTCAGGCGTCGATCCCGCCGCGCTGTCCAACCCGTCCTACGTCAAGGCGCGCGGGCTACTCGCGGGGGTTGACTTGTTCGACGCCCAATTTTTTGGCTTCACGCCACGCGAAGCTGAGTTGATGGATCCGCAGCATCGTGTGTTCCTCGAGACGGCGTGGCATGCACTCGAGGACGCCGGCTACAACTCGGAGAAATTCAAGGGCGCGATCGGCGTGTACGCTGGGCTGAGCCTCAACACTTATCTGCTCGCTAATCTTTGCCGGGAGCCAAAAGTTGCTGCAGAACTAACCGCCAACTATCAAACTGGTGAATACCAGACCCTGCTCGGCAACGACAAAGATTACCTTACCACCCGCGTTTCTTACAAGCTCGATCTCCGCGGCCCGAGCATGACCATCCAGACAGCTTGCTCGACATCGCTGGTCGCGGTCGCGCAGGCGTGCCAAAGCCTGCTCAACTATCAGTGTGATATAGCCATGGCAGGTGCGGTCTCGATTTCGTTCCCGCAAAAACGCGGACATCTGCACGAACAGGGTGGTCTGGCGTCAGATGACGGTCATTGTCGCGCATTCGATGCCAAGGCACAGGGGACTGTCTTTGGTGACGGCGTGGGCATCGTCGTGCTCAAGCGACTCGACGAAGCGGTCGCCGATCGTGACCACATATATGCCGTAATTACTGGTTACGCCCTGAACAACGACGGGGCCTCAAAGGTCGGCTACACCGCACCAAGCGTCAGCGGCCAGGCAGAGGTGATTGCCATGGCACACGCAATGGCGGGAATTGATCCACAGACGATCAGCTACGTCGAGGCACACGGAACTGCCACACCGATGGGAGATCCGATCGAGATCGCCGGGCTTACCCAGGCGTTTCGGGCAAGTACCGACGCAAAAAATTTCTGTGCAATTGGTTCGGTAAAAACAAACATTGGTCATCTCGAAGTCGCCGCTGGGGTGGCCGGTCTGATCAAAACCGCCCTTGCGCTCAAGCACAATAAGATCCCACCGAGTCTGCATTTCGAGCGGCCTAATTCGCAGATTAACTTTGCCGCCACCCCGTTTTTCGTGGCGTCAAAGCTACTCGGCTGGTCGCGCAACGGTACACCCCGCCGGGCCGGTGTGAGCTCATTCGGCGTAGGGGGAACAAATGCCCACGTTGTGCTAGAGGAAGCACCGGAAAGCGCTGCCCTACTCGCTCCGGATCGCGCCCTGCATCTTCTCTTGCTTTCGGCCAAGACACGCCAATCACTTGAGGCCGCAACGAGCGCACTAGTTCAGCATTTGCAATACCACCCCGAACTCGAAATCCCCGACACTGCTTACACGCTGCAGGTGGGACGCAGGCCGTTCGAGCATCGGCGAATGGTGTTCGTCCGCGACGTGGCGGATGCGATCGAGGTGCTGCACAAGCGCGACGTAGCGCGCGTATTCACGCGGCAGACCTCACCGAGGCCAACGGAGCCTGTGACCGCAAGTGACAGCCTAAGCACGCTGGCGAATCGCTGGTTGAATGGCGAGGATATCGATTGGGCTGCATTCTATACACAATCAAATGAATTACGCCGTCGCGTGCCGCTCCCCGGATACGTCTTTGAGCGCAAGAAACATTGGGTTGAACCGGTTAAACTCGGGAATAACGCAGCTCCGGCCGTCGCATTGCAGCCAACGGCTGGCCCAGCCACAGGGTCGCCTCCCACTTTGAGCTCGTCTCCTTCGACCCAACCCGCACTCGTATCAGACCAAGCCGTGAGCAACGAATCACGAAGGGATCGGATTCTGGCCAAACTCAAGAGCATACTAAAAAATCTGTCCGGGCAAGAACTGAGTGATGCCGATCCCTCCGCAACATTCTTCGAGCTTGGATTCGATTCGCTCTTCCTGACGCAGGCCGGCCAGACCTTCCGGAAGGAATTTGGCGTCAAGGTCACATTCAGGCAGCTACTCGAGGAACTGGCTACGCTTGACGCGCTGGCCACTCACCTTGACGAGAAGCTACCTCCTGACCAGCAGGCGCAACCGAATCCGGTGCTAGCAACTTCTCTCGCAGTAGAAAAACCTGCGCCGCTCGATGCCGGCACCGTGACTCCACAGCCGGCGGTCCAATCCAGTTTACTCGATCAAATGTCACAACAGCTCGCGGCGATTGCGAAGCAACTCGACGCGTTGCGCGGAGGCCAGGTGAATGCTGGCGCTAGCACCGGTAGCGCGACGCCATCGAGAATCGAGCCGGTTACCGTCAGCAGCTCAACGAAAGGCTCATCCAACGGAGAACCGAAGCGCTTCGGTCCCTTCAAGCCGATCGATAAGGTATCATCGAGTGGATTAACCGAACGCCAGCAGAAACATCTTGATACGCTGACAGCTCGCTACAACGCCCGTACACCAAAATCAAAAACTCAGACCCAAAAGCATCGCCAACAGTTTGCTGACCCACGCGCCGTGTCGAGCTTCAACCGCGCATGGAAAGAGATGGTCTATCCGATTTTTGTGGAGCGCTCCGAGGGTGCCCGGATGTGGGATGTCGATGGCAACGAATACATCGACCTAACGATGGGGTTTGGCACGAATCTTCTGGGCCACGCGCCGCAATTCATCAAAGACGCAATTGCTGCACAGCTCACACGCGGAATGGAGGTCGGCCCCTCGACGCCGCTGGCCAGCGACGTTGCTGCGTTGATGTGCGAACTCACCGGCATGGATCGAGTAGCGTTTTGTAACACCGGCTCTGAAGCCGTGCTGGCCGCCATCCGTGTGGCGCGGACGGTCACTGGCCGGTCCCGCATCGCCACTACCAGCGGTTTCCACGGCATTTGCGACGAGGTGCTCGTGCGCGCGAACGTCATCGACGGCGTCCGGCGTTCGGTCCCGATCGCACCGGGCATTCCCGAACATGTCGTGCGCGATGTGCTGGTTGTCGATTACGGGACGTCCGAGTCGCTTGAGATCTTGAGGAAGCACGTTCACGAATTGGCGGCGGTGCTCGTTGAGCCTGTTCAGAGCCGCCGTCCTGATTTGCAACCCCGCGAATTTTTGCATGAGCTCCGCAAGATCACTCAGGACTCCGAAACTGCTTTAATTTTTGACGAAGTGATTACGGGCTTCCGCTGCCATCCGGGCGGTGCCCAGGCCTGGTTCGACGTTAGAGCCGATATTGCCACTTACGGCAAGATAATTGGTGGCGGCATGCCCATCGGCGCAGTGGCAGGCAGCGCGCAATTCATGGATGCCCTGGATGGCGGGCACTGGAGCTACGGTGACAACTCGTTCCCGGAAGTCGGTGTGACTTTCTTCGCGGGTACCTACATTCGGCACCCGCTCACGATGGCCTCATCCTGGGCGATGCTGAGTTATCTCAAAAGAGAAGGACCCGGCTTGCAGGAGCGGCTGAACGAGCGCACGCGCGAGTTTGTGCGGACGCTCAACACTTTCCTGGTCAAACGAGAGGTGCCGCTGCATATCGAAAACTTCGCATCGCTCTTTTACCTGCACTTCGACGAGTCAGTCCGCTGGGGCGGTCTACTCTACTATCACCTTCGTGAAAAAGGCATCCACATCTGGGAAGGCAGGCCCTGCTTTCTATCGACCACACACACCGATGCCGACCTGCAAACGATTATCGAGGCATTCAAAGAGAGCGTAATCGAGATGCAGGAAGGCGCATTCCTGCCCGGTGGAGAGAAAACGGACACCGCGGTCCAACCCGCCCGCGCTGCCCTGGTGCTCTCAAATGGCGCCGCGCCGATATCGGTGGCTGCCTCCAGCGTTTCTGCGTCTCAACTCGACGGGGAGAGAACCAGCAAGAACTCCGCTGTAGCAGACTCCCCGGCTCCCAGGTTACGAAGCCGCACGATGGAGTTCTCTCTGTATTTCTTTGGCAACTACCCTGCCGAGTATGCAGAGAACAAATACCGGCTCGTGCTCGAAGCCGCGAAGTTCGCGGACAGCCATGGTTTCACCGCGATATGGCTTCCCGAGCGCCATTTCCATTCAGTCGGCGGTTTTTCACCAAACCCCGCCGTCATCGCTGCTGCCCTGGCGCGCGAAACCAAGAAATTACAACTGCGTGGCGGTAGCGTCGTAGTCCCGTTACATCATCCCGTGCGTGTCGCCGAGGAGTGGTCAGTCGTGGACAACCTCTCGGGCGGACGCGTCGGTATTTCCATTGCGTCTGGATGGCATCCGAATGACTTCATTTTCGCGCCAGACAATTTCGATCGTCGACGCGAACTAAACCTGGAACATCTGAGCACAATTCAAAAGCTCTGGCGCGGCGAAGAGATCACTATGAGAGCCGGAGCTGGCAGTGACTTCAGCTTCCGTATCTTTCCGATGCCAAAGCAGCGTGAACTGCCAATCTGGCTGACGTGCATTCACGCAGAGTCCTTCGTGAAAGCCGGCGAGCTCGGGATCGGCGTGCTCGGTTACTTGATGAACCAAACTATCGAGGAGGTGTCCGAAAAGATTCGTCTTTACCGAGAGGCCCTCGTCCGGAACGGGCACGATCCCGCGCGTGGCCACGTAACTATTTTGGTGCATACATTCGTCGGTGAAGACTTGGTTCGCACTCGCGAACAGGCGCGTAAACCGTTGCGCAATTACTTGCGTTCCTTCCTGGATAACAGTCAGAAGCGGCTCGAGAGCGAGCGCGGACCGGTGAACGTGGACGAAGAGGACGTCGAGTATTTGCTCGACCGAGCCTACAACGATTACGTCGAAGGCAAAGCTCTCATCGGCACTCCCGATTCGTGCGCAAAGGTAGTCGAGCATCTGCAATCGATCGGGGTTGATGAGGTCGGCTGTTTCATCGACTTCGGCGTTGACCATGACTCGGCTCTAGCAGCTCTACTTCCGCTGGTTGAGTTAAAGAGCCGCTTTGAGGATCCGGGAGTAAGTGACGACTTAACGGCGATGCCAACTGCCCTCCCCTCATCCATCTCCGGTAAAGCTGAGAGTAGCGGGAGTGCATCTCCGGTCGAAGCCTCATGTAAATTCGGTCGGGTCATACCCTTGACCGAATCTCAACGGGGCCTTTGGGCGCTCGGCACGACGGACTCCCAGGGGTGGCGAGCGTATAATGAAGCCGTAACGCTCACGCTGAGCGGCTTGTACGATCACGGAAAGATGCGGCAAGCTCTCCAAAGGGTTGTCGATCGTCACGAGGCCTTGCGCACTTATGTCGGGCCAGAGGGCGAAACCCAAATCATTACGCGGCGCGCAATTATCGAGGTGCCTCTCGTTGACATGAGCCAACTGCCCGCAGAGGAGCGTGAAGCCAAAGCTAGCGGGTTCCTCGAAGAGGTTGCCGCCAAACTGTTCGACCCGGGTACAGCGCCATACTTCCGGGCTGTGGTAGTTAAGCTGAGCACAGAGCGTCATCTCTTAGGCCTGACGTTCCATCACCTCCTCGGCAACGGACCGTCGTACTGGACGTTTCTTGAGGAACTCTGCGGCATCTACGCCGGAGGGATGCAACTTCGGGTACCAATGCAACTTGGCGAGTTCGTTCGCCAGCAGCCGGCGCTGACCAGTCCGGATGATAAGACTTTCTGGCTCGCCCAATTTTCCGAGTTGCCGCCCACGCTGGAACTGCCGCTCGACCGTCCTCGTCCACAGATGCGTTCGTTTAAAGGTGGTCGGGCTGTGACCACCCTCAACGCGGAGCTATGCCGCGCCCTGCGGCAGGTAGGGTCCACCAGACGCTGCTCGATGTTTATGACACTCTTTACCGCGTTCAATACTCTCTTGCACCGGCTCACTGGGCAAGACGACGTCGTGGTCGGGGTAGCATACGCCAGTGGCATCCGTGAACTCGAAGGTGGCGCCGAACTGTTCGCCAACACGACCAATGTGCTTCCGCTCCGCAGCCGAGTCGAAGCAAATCCGCGATTTATCGATCATCTCGATGCAACGAAGACACTGGTTATCGATGCCTCGGAGCATCAGGAATATTTCTTTGGACGCATTCTCGATGCACTGAACCTGCCTCGCGACCCTGCGCGCTCCCCCCTCTTCTCCGTTTTGTTCAACTATGAGAGCGGCGAGTTCCGCAAGCAGGCCGCAGGCCTCGATATCGCGCTCGTTACGGAAGGGTTCCCATATCGTGGCCCACTCGGTACGACGATGTGTGAGCTTTATCTTAATGTTGCAGAAAAGGATGGAGGAGAACTCGAAGTGCAGTGCGATTATTGCTCCGAGCTCTTCGAGCATCAGACGGTGCAACGCTGGCTGGGACATTTTAAAACGCTACTCACGGGTATCACGGTTGACCCGACACAAAAAGTGCACGAACTCCCGCTGCTCACCCCGGCAGAACGCGAACAACTGATTGTTGAATGGAATAGGACGGCCACGGAGTTCCCGCGCAACTCAAGTATTGATGAACTTTTTGAAAAGCAGGCAGAACGGACGCCAGACGCCCTGGCAGTTGAGCATGGAACCATCCGCTTTACTTATCGCGAATTGAACGAGCGAGCGAATCGGCTGGCGCGCGCTTTGCACGAGGCTGGTGCGCGGGCGGATTCGTTGGTCGGCATCTGCATGGAGCGGTCTGCGGAAATGATCGTGGGAATGATCGCGACTCTCAAGACCGGTTCCGCTTACCTTCCCATCGATCCGGCGTACCCTCTGGAACGACGCCGACTCATGCTTGAAGGCGCGCCCGTATTATTGACGACCAAAGCGTTCGCAAACGATTTCGCCAATTCCCCAGCGCGTGTGGTCCGGGTTGAAGACGTGCATTTCGGCGGCGCCGACTTACCAGCTCTTCCCCGCCATTCAAATGGAGAGAGCCTGGCTTACGTAATGTATACCTCAGGGTCGACCGGACGACCGAAGGGAACTGCGGTTAAACATTGCGGCGTAACCAGGCTGGTATTGAATACGAATTACGTCGCTTTCGACACATCGGATGTTGTCGCGCAGGTTTCGAACTGTTGCTTTGACGCAGCAACGTTTGAAACTTGGGGCGCGCTCCTGAATGGTTCTCGGCTAGTTGTTATCAATCGGGACATTACGCTGTCCCCATCTGATTTTGCTCACGAGATCGAGCAACGAGGAATCACAACGATGTTCCTGACAACCTCATTGTTCAATCTGATGGCACAAGAAGCGCCAACGGCTTTCGCGAGAATGCGCAACGTCGTATTCGGTGGCGAAGCGGCCGACCCACGCAGCGTTGCAACCGTGCTGCAACGTGGCGCGCCGCAACATCTCGTGAATGGTTATGGCCCGACCGAGACAACAACTTTTGCGGTATGTAATGAAGTGCGGTCCGTCCCAGAGGGAGCAATATCAATTCCCATCGGTCGACCAATTTCGAACACGACAATTTATTTGCTCGATCGTCACCTGAATCCCGTCCCAATCGGTGTGGTAGGTGAGCTCTACATTGGCGGACCCGGAGTTGCTCGCGGTTACCATCGCGCTCCAGAACTTACGGCGGAACGGTTTGTACCTGACCCATTCTCTGCCGAATCGAGTGCGCGCTTCTACCTGACTGGAGATCTCGCCAAATGGCTTCCGGATGGCATCATCGATTATGTTGGACGGGTCGACACCCAGGTCAAAATTCGCGGATTTCGTATCGAACCAAGCGAAATAGAAGCGGTATTAAAACAGTACCCAGCGGTGCGCGACGCCGCTGTAGTCTTGCAAGCAGACACAGTTGGCAACAAGCGGCTGGTCGCTTATGTCGCCAGCGGACAGTCGCGAGCGAGGGATTCCGAGGTGCGTGATTTTCTTAAAACGAGATTGCCCGATTACATGGTGCCAGCGTTGATCGTTGTTCTGGAAACATTGCCGCTCAACTCGAACGGAAAGGTCGATCGAAGCGCACTGCCCGAACCGACGCAACAGAGCGATGGATTCGTCCAACCCAATACACCGCTCCAGCGAAGACTGGCGGAGATTTGGAAGAGTGTGCTTGGAGTCGAACGCGTCGGTGCAGAGGATAATTTCTTCGAACTCGGAGGTGACTCGCTAACCAGCGTGCGCGTGGTAAATCAACTACGTGAGCTGACCGGAGAGCGCGTCTCGCCCGTAGTGATTTTACAAGCTCCCACCGTGGCGCTGCTGGCGGAGCTATTAGAGAAAAATTTTGACCTCGGCGGCGGGTCACAGCGGGAAGACGCGGGTGTAGGCATTGACGACCCCAAAATCGAACAGATGCGCGCACTGATCGAGCCAGCCAAGCCCTTGGCAATCCTTAACCGAAAGAAGAATCCGCGTGCGATATTCATCCTTAGCCCCATGCGGTCCGGCTCCACACTTACCCGCATAATGCTCTCTGGCCACCGGGGTTTGTTCGCACCGCCAGAGCTGCACCTCCTACAGTTTGCAACGTTGTCGGAGCGAGAGACTGGGTTCGCCGGCTATGATCGGTACATGCTGGAGGGAACCATTCGGGCAATCATGGAGATCGAGCACTGCGATATGGAGCAGGCGAAGGCGCGCATAGCCGACCTGGCAAGCGGCGGTTGCACTGTACCCGACTTTTATGCACAATTGCAGGAGTGGGTTGCTCCACGAATTCTCGTCGATAAGACTCCCGACTACGCAATGGACATCGAGGTGTTGCGTCGCGCAGAGCAATGCTTCGAGAACCCGTTTTACGTACATCTCGCGCGGCATCCGCTCGGCATGATTCGCAGTTACGAGAAGGGCCGCCTGATTCTCGAGTCACCCTACCGCGGACGTCACAACTTCTCCGGACGCGAAATGGCGGAATTAACTTGGCTGGTTTCGCATGAGAATATTCTGACCTTTCTTAAGGAGATCCCGGACGAGCGGCAGCACCGGATGCAGTTCGAGCAGCTGGTTCGAGAACCCCAAAAGACTTTGGAAGCGTTCTGCACTGCGGCGCAAATCGATTTTGCTCCCGCTATGCTCAGACCATACGAGGAAGGGCGCATGACTGATGGTGTGCATCCCGATTCACAGCAGGTCGGCGATCACAAGTTCGCAGAACATAAAGCGGTTCGGGCGGAGGTGGCCGAGAGCTGGCGCCGCGACTATCGGGAAGATTCGCTCGGTGAGCGAACACTAGCAATCGCCGAAGAGCTTGGTTACTCAACCTACCGCACGGCCACTGTCCAAAAACCCCCGAGGAGTTTTGCACCACAAGATTGGAAACCGTCGTTGGTACTTATACCGATCCAATCGGGGGGCTCCCGCCCTCCTTTCTTTGGCGTGCACGGCGGGTTTGGGTTTGTAATGTTCTACGCGAAGCTGGCGCAATACCTCGGTGCAGACCAACCATTTTACGGTATTCAATCGGAGGGTCTCGACGGTCGCCCCATCAAAAACACATCGATAGAAGCGATCGCAAGTTATTACCTCGACGAGATCCATAAGGTGCGTCCGGCCGGCCCATATTTCTTAGGTGGCTATTGCCTTGGCGGCGTGATCGCTTTCGAGATAGCGCAACAACTCCGCGCCGCCGGTGAAGAAGTGGCGCTCCTGGCCCTGTTCGACTCGAACAATCCAGCGCTGCCGCCGCGCCGTTACACGGTCGCAGAGCGACTGAATCGCGAACTACAAACGGCGTCGGTTCTTTCTCCCGGGAAAAGGCTGCAATATTTCGCCCAGCGCGCTGCCTTCAAGGTAAACGCTAACTTCAAGAAGTGGGGCGACGATGTGCAGAGCATCTTTTACCGACCTAAACAGACCGAGGTTAGCGAACCTGACCGCGGTTTGCTGTCGCCGGAGGAACTCTCATCGCAAATCATGCCGGTGCTGGATCAGGCCCGCGCTGTCTATAAGCCGCGCATCTATCTTGGCCGGATGGCGCTCTTTCGCGCAACGAGAGCTTATGATGGCTATGAATACGCCGACGACCGCGGATGGACCGAGCTTGCAGCAAACGGTCTCGAAATTCATGACATTCCCGGCGAGCACTCGACGATGTTTCAGCCGCCCAATGTAATTACGACAGCGCAAAAATTAGATGCGTGCATTCGCGCGACCTTCAGCGAACACGTGAGCGTCTGATCGACCTAACAGCCGACACTCTCGTCCTCTAAATACGTTACTTGGCCCGCGTTGCAGCTTGGTAGACCGCCATGGTGCGCGCGGCCACCACGTCCCAAGCTGTAGCCCTTCTCCATTCGTCGGCCGCTCCATAATCAGGCTTCTGCTGAAGGGTTTGTCGCAGTTTTTCGGCAAAGTCAGTTCTGAGGTCATCGAATCGGTAAACCAAATGATGCGGCTCCTGGAGGTCGATTGTGGTCAATCGTGCTGGAAGCAAGATGGGAAGCCCGAAAGAACGGGCCAGGCAGGCCACCCCTGAAGTGAATATCTTACGATAATTGATAACAGCGCAATCCGCAGCGCAAAACCAAAGCTTGACTTGCTCGTCAGATTGAAAATTGGATTTCAGCACAATGTTAGAAGATCTAGCGGCGAGCGTACTGAGCTTACGTGTATATTCTGGGTCGATCGACCGTCCCACAATCGCGAGCTTCAGTTCCGATCGGTTCGCGATCCAAAATTCTATAATTTCTTCAGTCCCTTTGTTTGGAGCTATCGTCCCGAACGCGAGGCAGATCTTTTCAGGACCGAGACCAAGTCGAGAGCGTGCCTCTTCCCGAGACGTCGGTAGACCATAGGAACCAGACATGTCCCCGTGGGGGATAATAGCGCATTTTTCCGGTGAAACCCGAAAATCCTTTATCACTTGCTCTCTCGCCGCCGCGGCATGGATGATCACTCCCGAGCAGTGCCGGAGAAGGCACGCCGTTGCAGCTCTGGTAAGCAGATCATCTCGATAGTTGAGTGGATAAAGGTCGTGCACCGTGTAAACCACCGGCAATTTCATCGTACTAAAGTAAAGCTCCGGACAAAATCTCAGTTTTCGCCAAAAATCTAGTTTGTCGCCCTTGATCAGGTAGTACTGCGGAAAATGCAGATGCAGAATATCGACTGACATGCCGCGTAGACCGCGATACAGAGGGAGGACGCGGCGATATCCTTGCAGGAAATCGACCTTTGTCGCGCACTTCGATAGGGCATCTGCCAAAAGCTGCTGATAGGGCACCACTTCCCGATAATCCGGAGCAAAGGCTACGCGCATCATTGCACTATAACGACGAATTAAGCAGCGGCTTGAGTAGGGCGGAGTTGAGGAAGCAGTTAGCCGTTACCGTTTGTCCCGATCGAGATTATCTTCGATGATGATAACTTCCTGCCGCTTTCCTCCTTGTTAGGCTGGAAGGTAAGATTATGATAAATCCCGAGTTCAATTCGGAACTGCCCTCTTAACTGATCCAAATGGTCAAAAGATTTCCTATTCCGGCTTTGTGGCGACACGGACTGCGAGCTCCGCTTGGCCCTTTGACGGCGTCCTGACGATAATGAATCGCATTGATCGCCGGCGCTTCCTGCTGAGTACCGCAGGGCTATTTGGCATGGGGCTTTCCGTTCCCATGTTGCGTGCGGCCGGCGAGGAGAACGAGCTTTCGGTTGACTTCCACGCGTCGGGAAAACCTATTCCATCAGACTTTCTGGGCTTTAGCTATGACACTGACGTGCTGACGATGGACCAGCTACTCTTACCTCAGAATAGCTCCCTCATTTCACTTGTTCGGCGTCTTGGGTCAACGGGAGTGATCCGCATTGGCGGCAATTCGAGTGACCGCGCTTCTCTGCGCGATGGAGTAAACGTCAGCCCCGTCCACATCGAGCATCTCGCGGCCTTCCTGTCTAAAACTGGTTGGCGACTCATCTACGGACTCAATCTCGGTACCGGGAAGCCGGAGCAAGCAGCTGCTGAGGCAGAGCTGGTCGCAAAAGCAGTGGGCTCGAAACTGATGGCGTTTCAGATCGGCAATGAGCCCGACGGCTTCCGAAACGAGCTCCGCTCGCAAAACTATAATCATCCGGATTACATCGCTGAATGGCGCGTCTTCGCGAAGGCAATCAGGGCGCGGGTCCCGGGTGCGCGGCTGGCAGGACCAGACGTCGGGTTCGATGCTAGTTGGCTCGCACCATTTGCGGCCGCTGTCGGACAAGAGCTGATCTTCTTAACCTGTCATTATTACAGCGAGGGTCAGATGAGCGGTCCAGAGGTGGGAATCGAAAACATGTTGGGATCGGCTCAAAAACTTGCCGGAGTCCTCGAATATGCGAAAAAGGTGACGGCGGAGACGGGCTTACGGGTAAGGATGGCGGAGATAAATTCGGTTACGGGAGGCGGCCAATCTGGTGTCAGCGACACCTTAGCAGCGGCGCTTTGGGGTGTTGATGTGATGTTTACTCTGGCTGCTGCAGGATGGCTCGGTGTGACGTTTCATGGCGGCGGAGGTATTTACAATCCCATTGTGCAAACTGCGAAAGGTTCATTCGTGCCGAAGCCGATTTACTACGCGATGCTCTTTTTTGCTGAGGCTGGCCGCGGATCAATTGTACCGACCCAGCTGCAGGCCTCTCGACCTACCCTAAGGGTCTTCGCAGTACGCGGCACAGGTGGCGAACGTCGAATCATTTTTGTGAACATCAATCTCTCCCAAGCCGAGCGGGTACGCATCGACGTCGAAGGGCGCAAAGCCACCCTACTACGCCTGACTGCGCCTTCGGCGCGCAGTCAATCAGGGCTCACCTTCGGCGGAAGCTCAATCGGCCCAGCCGGCGAGTGGGTGCCGCGCGCTCTACCCCAGGTGGCGCGCCAGGACGACCGCTTTATCGTCGACCTGCCCGCGGCGAGTGCGACAATAGTCCAAATTCTCCCAAACTAGACTCGCGCCAGGGTTCGTTATCAAGTTTGTAGCGGCACTGACTCCAAACCGGAGACTTCCGGAAGTTTCCGCCGCCAGGGCAGAATGCTTTTCGAAGCATTGATGGAGGGCCGCTCGAAAATAAGATAAAAAATCCAGGCAAACAGAATGGTAAGTCCGCATATCAAGATAAGGATGATCCAGGAAAATGATTTCCACGCTGGCAAGTGGGCAGCCAAGCTGACGAGCCGAACGCCGAACGGTATGTGAACGAGATAGAGGGAGTAGGAAATCAGGCCAAAGAAAATCAGTAACCTGCTCCGGGGCTTCCAGAAAATGATAGCGAGAGAAGTGCCGCCAACAATGGTAGCCGCTATTAAACCCTGACTCTTCCAGACAATCGGAAGCATAATCAGCAGGTATCCCAGATATTCAAATACAGGGCGGTTCAGAACCCGATAACGAAAGGTAGCAATTCCTACGGCGAACATTGCCGCGTAATCGAAGACCCAACTCGACTGGGTGATAAACAGGTTCGTTAAAGCAAAAAGGAGGATGACACCATTGGCGATAACCGCTGAGCGCGAGTCGATCAGAGGAAAGAGAACCGCGACGGTCAAATAATATTGAAATTCTATCGCTAGCGTCCAGTAGATCACCTGCAGCCAATCCATTCCCAGGAACGCATTCAAATAACCGACGTGCGCGAGGACCTGCGGAATATTGAATTGAAACGGCGGATCGTGCAAAGCCGGAACCAACGAGCTGAGGTAGTTAAGCCCGAGCACCAAGGCAACGGAGATGAGGTACGGCGGGTCAATCCGTACGACGCGTTTCAAAAGAAATCGCGGCGCGTCCTGCCAATGGTAATTAGAGCAAAACATCGAATAGGGGATCACGAATCCGGAGATCACAAAAAAGGCAAAAACTCCGTCGTGGGCCCACTTGCTCAAAAAGAGCAGCACTGGGTTATTGTCGATAAAGTGACCGTTAACCCAAACCAAGTGAAAAAGGCACACCGACAGGGAAGCTAATCCTCGCAAAGCATCGACTGCCAGAATTCGCTTTTTCGAGTTTTGTACTTCTCCTGTTGATTCGGTGGCTTGGGACGGGCGTTCGATTCTGTTCATTTCTGAGATTGCGGTTATCACCCGTCGGATATTTGCAAAAACCTCCACCATCAAACGGCGCAGCCGCCGGGCGGCAGTTAGATTCTACATAGATATCGTCCGCGTCAGTACAAAGGTTAGGAATTTCGAGAGGTCAATCTCCCATCGCTTGGCGCGAACCAGCGGGCTAGCGCCAAGTCACTAAAACTCGGGCATGGCGGCCGCCGAAACACTCTGAAGGATTGAACCGATCGGCACGATTGGACGCCGGTGCAATCGGGAAATTGCGGCGATCTGTATATCCACTGTATTTTCCATATTGACTACCGCCTCACCGAATTCGGTGGCGCTCTTGTCTTGCACAATATTCCGAGAACTTACTAATCTCCCGCCCCAATAGTCCGATCCATAGTCTCTATACTCATGATACTTCATCACCAGGCAGGAAACGGTTCCGTATCTGCGTGCGATGGCCGAGATTCAATGCTGCGCGAAGATCCGAGCCCGGCACCCCAGGCGCACCTTGAATTCTGGCAGAGTCAATTGGCTAACTCATCCCTTTTGGAATTACCAATTGATTGCCCGCGATCGCTGACCCAAACCTACGCCGCTGCGACGGAGCCTTTCACCTTGTCAGCTACGCTCGGGTCTTCGCTCTGGAAGTACGAAGGCCAGCGAGACGGCGGAGTTTCCTCGATTCTCCTTGCGACGGTCAAAGTGCTACTATTTCGCTACACCAACCAGGAAGATGTCGTCGTAGCCATTCCGTCGTTCCAGGCTGGCCGCCAAGTTGAGGAACCCGCCGCCGGTGATAGGCAGCTTCCGAAATTTTTTTTCTTACGGACCCGTCTCCATTCTGATCTTTCATTTCGGGAAGTCTTGAATCGCGTCCAGGCTGCGACCGCCGACATGCTGCGACATTCGGAAATCTCGACCGAGCAAGTGTCAACTTTGCTGCCAGGGCCCAACAGTTTCCAACGCCTGTGTCAAGTCTCGTTTGGATGTTTTCCCAGACCTCTGAGGGAAGCCGAGTTATGCCGTGGGCCGTCCCCAACGCTCGAATTGGTTCTCGCGGATATCGCATCGGATCTCTTTTTCGTTTTGAGCGACGGGGCAAGCGGCCTGGACGGCTCCGTGATCTACAATTCCAACCTCTTCCAAGCGGCAACGATCCGACGAATGATCGGGCACTTCGGTACGATGTTGGAAGGGATCGTCACGAATCCCGATATGCGGATCTCGGAGCTGCCAATTCTCACCAACAGCGAGGAGAAACAGATGGTGATCGAATGGAATCAAACGAAGGTTCCATTCCCGAACCACCTTAGCATTAGTGAACTCTTCGAAAATCAGGCCAAGCAGAGTGAGGATTCGATAGCCGTTGAACACAACGATCGCAGCTTAACGTATCGGGAATTGAATGAGCGTGCCAATGAACTCGCTCATACGCTGCGGATTGCAGGGATTCAGCCGGGAGACTTCGTCGCTATCTGCATGCACCGATCGATCGAGCTGATTATTGGCAAACTCGCCATCCTCAAGGCCGGTGCCGCATATGTACCGATTAATCCTGAATATCCAGCGGAGCGACGCTCACTCATGCTCGAAGGCGCATCTTTGGTTTTGACGGTGGATAAAATAATCTCCGAATTCGCTACGGGTCCGGCGCGTACCATCAGCGTAGACAGTCCGGACCTAAGGAGTGCCAGCGCAGAAAATCTTCCGGGGCATTCAGACGGAGAGAGCGTTATTGCCGTGCTTTACACTTCCGGCTCGACGGGTAAATCGAAAGGAGTCGCGATCGTGCATCGATCGGTCTCGGCTCTTGTGCTCAACACAAACTATATCGCCTTCGATCCGGCCGACGCTGTAGCTTTCCGGGCAAATATCTGCTTTGACGTGGCTTTGTTTGAAATATGGGGTCCACTCTTAAATGGAGGTCGGATCGTCATCATTGATCACGAGGTGCAACTCTCTCCTTCGACCTTCGTCAGCGAGATGAAACAACGGGGAGTCACAATCTTGTGGATCACCACTTCGCTTTTCCACCTGCTCGCCCGCGAAATGCCGACAGCTTTTTCCGGGCTGCGCCATGTCTTCATCGGTGGCGAGATATTAGACCCACAAAATGTCCGGAGAGTCCTGCAACATGGGCCGCCGGAACGACTGGTGAACGTTTACGGACCGACCGAAACAACGACGTTCTCGACAACTCATCGAATCCAGTCAGTACTCGAGGGGACAAAAACGATTCCGATCGGAAAGCCGATCGCGAACACCAGAGTGTACATACTCGACCACTGTCGCAAGCCGGTTCCGATCGGGGTGCTCGGCGAAATTTATATCGGTGGAACAGGGGTCGCGCGAGGTTACGTCGGAGCGCCCGAGTTGACGACGGCACGCTTCATTGCGGATCCTTTCTCTGCCGATGACGGAACAAAGCTCTATAAGACAGGCGACTTAGCCAAGTGGCTTCCCGATGGATCGATCGACTTCGTGGGCCGAGCGGACTTCCAAGTTAAGATCCGTGGTTTTCGCGTCGAACTCGCTGAAGTCGAGATTGCCTTAAAACGGCATCAAGCGATCCGGGCTGCAGTGGTCGAAGTACGGAGTGATAGCGGAAAAGACAAACAACTTGCTGCCTATGTTGCCGGAGACACAGCAAAATTGACTCCAAGAGAAATTCGTGAATTTCTAAAAATTTCCCTGCCCGACTACATGATTCCGTCGGTAATTGTGGCACTCGAAGAATTCCCGATCAATGCCAATGGTAAAATCGATCGCGATGCCCTGGCCAAGATCTCGGTTGTTCCAACCGAGAAAGTGAGGATCGCCCCGCGTAGCTTGCTGGAAAAGCAGTTAGTGGAGATTTGGGAACAAATTCTGGGAGTAGAGCCTATCGGAATCAGCGACGACTTTTTCGAAATCGGCGGAGACTCCCTCCTTGCCGTCCGTGCGACAAATCGGGTACAGGAATTAATCGGTAGATCCGTGCGAGCCGTAGTGCTGTGGGAAGCGCCGACCATCGCAGAACTAGCGGAGCTTCTCCAGGTAACGGATGAGATGAACGGAGCGGCTGGGATAGGGCCTGAGAATGGGAACGGAGCGCAGCGGCGACTCGAGCCTGTGCCAGCGCCACAAGATGCGATCAAGGTTTTGCCTCGAATACGCCAAAGTCGGAGCTAGTCGAGCGTTTTATGAGGGAAACGCCCGTCATGCCCGACGTCGCTCAACTTGAGCCAACTGAAGATAGTTTCGTCCTGCCGACTTCTTTTGCTCAAGAAAGCTTGTGGTTTATTGATCAACTCATCCCGGGAAACTCGCTTTACAACATTCCGACAGCTGCTCGAGTGCTTGGTGAGCTAGACGTTGCCGTTTTGGAACGTAGTTTCGCTGAGATTGTGCGACGGCATGAGGTCTTGCGTACCACCTTGCGCGCAATCGACGGTCTTCCGATGCAGGTAATCGCTCCCGCAGGCAATGTAATGCTCGAATTTGCGGATCTGAGCGCGCTGGAACCGAACCAACGCGCTTTGGAGGAACAACGTCTGATCACGCTGGAGGGTGCGGAACCGTTTGACCTCGCCCGCGGCCCTTTGATGCGAGCGAAATTGGTGCGCGCGGCTAAGAATGAGCACGTCCTGATAACCACCCGACACCATATCGTGACCGATGATTGGTCGGAGGTGTTGTTTATGCAGGAGCTGGTCACAAGCTACCAGGCATACGTTGATGGCCGAGAGCCGGTGCTGCCGGAGCTGACGATTCAGTATGCGGATTTTGCGCAGTGGCAACGTGAACATTTGCAGGGCGAAGTGCGCGAATCGCACATCGCCTACTGGCGTAAGAATCTCGCCGACGTGCCGGATCTGCAGCTGCCCACTGATCGACGGCGCCCGCTTGCTCCCTCCTACGCCGCCGGGACGGAGTCAATCGAGTTGCGGACTCACCTGGCGACATCTTTAAAAGCCTTGGCCAAACAAGAGGGAGTGACGTTATTCACGGTCCTGCTCGCGGCTTTCAAAGTACTTTTGTCGCGCTACTCTGGCCAGGAAGATGTCACTGTGGGATCGCCTTTCGCGCATCGCAACCGGACCGAAACCGAGAATCTGCTCGGTTATTTTATCAATCCGACGGCGCTCCGCACGAAGCTGGATGGTGACCCAACCTTTCGGGAAACGGTTCGGCGGGTGCGTGATACCGCGTTGGGTGCTCATCAGCATCAGGATGTTCCCTTCGAGATGTTGGTGAAAGAGTTGGCGACTGAACGAAATCCTGGCCGAAACCCGCTCTTCCAGACCATGTTTGTCATGGTCAACGCTCGGCCCAAGACTTACTCCTCACGAGATCTGACGATCGTTCCGATCGAGCTCGAAGAACAGACAGCCAGGTTCGACTTGACGCTGTACTTGTTCAGCAGCGCCGAAGAAATCCGTGGCTCGCTAATCTATAGCGTCGATCTTTTTGACCCCGCGACTATTCGACGGATGGCTAAGCATTTCTGTGCGCTTGTCTCCGGCATTGTCGCAAATCCGGACGCTCGAATATCCGAACTCCCCCTGCTGACCCAAGAGGAACGCGAGCAGATCTTGGTCGAGTGGAACCGAACTCAGACTGAGTTTCCTTCCGGCGCCAGCATCGACCAACTCTTTGAGGAGCAAGCCGGCAAGACACCGAACGCGATTGCCATCGAGTCCGGAGACACCCAATGGAGCTACGAGGATCTGAATCAGCGAGCGAACCAACTTGCTCAGATTCTTCGTCAAACAGGTATTGGCGCTGAAACGTTTGTTGGCCTGTTCCTGGACCGCTCGCCGGAGCTATTCGCAGGAATGTTGGCGATTTTGAAGGTTGGTGGAGCCTACGTGCCAATCGATCCCGGCTATCCGGCAGAGCGGCGTACAGTCATGCTTGAGCAAGTGACAATCGTCATTACGGCGAAACGCTATTCCAGCTCCGTTTCTGCTGGTTCAGCTCGAGTGATCTACATCGAGGATATAGCCGTTACATCTGCCTCGATTTCGGCTCCCCCAATCGAGACTCCTTCGCCTCCGTCGCAGGGCAACAGCATTGCTTACGTTATCTACACCTCCGGTTCGACGGGAAAACCTAAGGGTGTGATGGTTCCTCACCGGGGAGTCGTTCGGCTATTTCGCGGATCCAACTTCCTCAGCATCCGAGCGTCTGATGTGATCGCTCAAACACTCAACCCCTGCTTTGATGCATCGGTACAGGAGATATGGGGAGCGCTTCTCCACGGTGCCCGGTTGGTGATCCTGGATAACGAGGTTCTTTTATCTCCGCCGAGATTCAAACAGGCTTTACAAGACTACAACATCACGGCGTGGATGACTACCACAGCGCTGTTTAACTTGATGGCCAACGAGGTTCCTGAAGCGTTCGCAAAGCTCAATTACGTCGTGTTTGGCGGGGAAGCAGCCGACCCTCAGAGCGTTTCGCGGGTTCTGCGATGCGGAGCCCCGGCGCATCTCTTCAACGCTTATGGGCCTACCGAGGCATCGGTCGTTACGACATGTTTGGATATCAAACACTTGGAAGAGGACGCCATTTCCGTTTCCATTGGACGACCGATTTCTAATACTACAATTTATCTGCTCGATCGGTTTAAGGCTCCGGTTCCGATCGGAGTTGTTGGAGAGCTCTACATCGGGGGTCCCGGAGTGGCACGTGGGTACGTTAAGGCACCTGAACTGACGGCCGAACGTTTTGTTGCAGATCCATTTTCGAACGAGTCCGGCGTGCGCCTCTATCGTACCGGAGATCTGGCTCGTTGGCTGCCGGATGGAACGATCGAATTCATTGGCCGCACCGATCATCAAGTCAAAATCCGCGGGTTTCGCATCGAGCTCGGCGAGATTGAAGCGGTTTTGAATCAGCATCCCGCGGTCAAACACGCAGCCGTGCAGCTCAGGGAACGTAATGGCGAAAAGCGCCTCTTGGCTTATGCAGCGGGTGACTTATCTCAACTGAACGAAGAATCACTTCGCGATTTTCTCAAACAGAAGCTGCCGGACTATATGGTGCCTTCTGCGATCGTCACCCTCGAAAAACTGCCGGTGGATTCAAATGGGAAAATCGACCGGCGCAACTTACCGGAACCTTTGAGAGCGGATCAGGGAAGGGTGGCCGTTGCACCGCGAGACGCTCTCGAGGCCCACCTGGTCGGAATCTGGGAGAAAATACTCGAATCATCTGCTATTGGTGTTACCGACAATTTCTTCCAACTTGGTGGACATTCGCTTCTCGCTGTTCGCATTTTTTCCGAGATCGAGAGAACCCTCGCAAGGAAGCTCCCTCTGTCGACGCTGTTTAAGGCTCCAACGGTGGAAGCGCTGGCCGATGTCTTGCGCCGACAAGAGCGGGAGAAAGAGTGCTCCGCGCTGGTGGCCATCCAACCGCTCGGTGCGCGGCCGCCTTTTTTCAACGTGCACGACGGCTACGGTTCGGCGATCTATTACGGCCTCCTGGCCGGTTGCCTTGGATCCGAACAGCCGTTCTATGGTTTCTTGGCCCGGAACAAAGACGGAGGCGTTCTCCGACAGACCTCAATCGAAACAATTGCCAAGTACTACATCGACGAGATACTTCAGGTGCAGCCGGTCGGCCCATATTACCTGGGTGGGTTCTGTCTGGGCGGTGTGATCGCTTTCGAGATGGCTCAGCAACTCTATGCCGTCGGGGAAGAAGTCGCTTTGTTGGCGTTGTTTGACACCAACAATCCGGCAACGCCGCGACGCCGACACACATTGGTGGAGCGGTTGCGTCGCCATGCTGTCCTCACGAAGAACACCTCCCTCCGCCAAAAAATGGGCACGACGGCCAGCCGGGTCAAGCGCCACGCAAATAAGTGGCGGGAGCGCATCCTCAATCGTGCTTCCAGTGAAAGGCCGGCGCCAAATGAGATTTTCGGACGCGAAATCGAAGCGATCCTCAATCGTGCGCAACAGGCCTACACGCCTCAGTGCTATCCCGGGAAGCTCACCCTCATCCTACCGGAGAACGACCTCGAAGGATACGAGCTTCGGCCGGATCGAGGCTGGACCGAACTCGCGGAGGGTGGGATTGAAATTCACTATATACCCGGCGGCCATGGCTCAATGTTCAAGCAGCCGAGTGTCGGGTATTTAGCCGACGTAGTCCAAACATGCCTTAGGGCGGCGTCGGAGCAGAGCATGGTCCCGCAGCGCGCCGCCAGATGAAAGTTACCATTGGCGTTCCAGTTCGAAACTGCCAGGCCTGGATTCGAGAATCCATCCAATCTGCTCTGAGCCAGACCTGGCCAGAGAAAGAGATCCTGGTTGTCGACGACGGTTCCACCGACGATACGCCACGGCTCTGTCAGAATTTTGGCCACCAAATTCGTTATTTCTCCCAAGGGAAATTGGGAGTCAGCGCTGCGCGGAATCGCATTTTGCGCGAAGCAAGAGGGGATTGGATTCAATACCTCGACGCGGACGATTACCTCCTGCCAGGAAAACTGGAAGCGCAATTAGGCTCGACAGACAGTCTCACCGAGGTCGACGTGATTTTCGGTTCGTTTCTGATCGAGACTTTGCAGGATGGCAACGCGGTTATCCGCCGTTCCTACGCTATTAGCAAATCAAGCAATCTACTGGAACTCTGGATGGTTCAAAAACTTCCCCAGATCGCCGGGTGCCTTTGGAAGAAGACCGCACTTCTACGGATCGGCGGATGGGACGAGTCCCTCCAGACCGGCGAAGACTATGAACTCTATCTCCGAGTTCTCCAGGCCAACCTGCGGCTTCATATTGTTGAGAATCCCTTGGCGGTGTGGCGCTGGTGGTCTGTCGGAACATTGGGCCGAGAATACCGCAATCAAATGTGCCTGGTTTACGTCGATTTAATGAAACGATGTGAGACTTGGTTGAAGTCACAAGGTCGCTGGACCGATACCTTGCAGGATCTGGCCGAACGAAAGCGTTTTTTTTTCGCTCGGGAGATTGCGAAAACTGATATCGAACTGGCCGCCCACTACTACCAAGAGCAGAAGGCGATAGGTTCGATCGGAATCGACCGCTCGATTGCTCCTTGGAAGTATGAAATCATGTTGCGGTTCTTAGGATTCAAGCGCGCCGAGCAAATCGCTCGGATGCTGCGTCCCGCCGAAGTGAACCCGACCTGACTCCTATCAGCTACGCTCCCCCTTCGCGATGGCCGGCAAGAGTCAGCTCGCCGGCAGAAGCCTCAGCGGCCACAAAAATCTTCGCATTAAAGAGAAGGCCCTGGAAATGCGCTTGCTTAGGATCAAGTTACTCGCGTGCGATCGAGTTTCCGGCGCGCCTGGACCGGCTACCGCCGCTTGCGTTTCTTTGCTATCGGGCTTTTTGCGGCCTTTATGCTGGAGCTGCGTTATCTGCAGTTTCTTCCTGGGCTTGTGTTTGCATTGACTTTTGTGGCCTACTATTTTTCTGCAACGTGCTTAGCCAACTGGAAGTGTCCGCGGTGTCGCCAGCCCTTTTTCCGTGGTTCTTTCGTTCGCAGCTTTTTTGGCGGCAAATGTTTCCATTGCGACCTTCCAAAATGGAGTGATACGGAAACGGGTAAAGCGCCGATACCGCGAAAACTCCGGTTGCCCTGATCCGGTACGCTACCGTCTTGCCATGGGCGGGCGAAATCGGCTTCAGGCCGGCAGAGCTGGCGCCCGCCCACCGTAGCCCCGAAACGGGCGGTTTTCTAGTAAGTTGTAATCCGCGTAGAAACGGCGACCACTCAGATGTTTTGGTACGGCATTGACTACCAAGCCCGAGACGCGAATTTCCCGAAACTTCAGTTCCTCTAGCGCCATGGTTGCATCATTTGGGCGGCTGAGGCCGAGTCGAACAACAAATAACGTAGCGTCGGCGTACGCGGCCAGGGCTACGCCGTCGGTCGTCGCGAGTACCGGCGGAGTATCGATTAGAATATAATCAAACTGCGCATTAAGCTCTTGGCGTAATTCAGCTAAATCAAAGCTAAGCAAATGCTCAGTGATGTTCTGAATCCGCTGGCCGCATGGCATCAAATAGAGATGCGGCATTCGAGTCTCGCACAGGGTCTCCTGCAAGCCTTTCTGTCGCGTTAGGAGATCCGAAAGACCGGCCCCGTTTTCGACGCTAAGCAACTGATGGAGCCGGCCTCTCCGCATGTCGCCATCGATGAGTAGGGTACGCGCATTTGTGGCCGCTAAGGCTATCGCCAAATTTGTTGCCACCAAAGATTTACCTTCCCGCGGAACGGCGCTGGTCACGGCCACGCACTGCATAGCTAAGAATTCTTGCGGTCGCCGAAGAACGCTGGAGCGCAGATGACGAAACGATTCCGCAATTCCGACGTGCTCGGGCGTACAATCAAGCACAGTCTTCTGTTTGGTGATCCATGGATCGCGTAAGATCTTACCCACGATGGGGAGATGCAAAGCACGAAGGACTCCCTCAATCGTCATGAAGCGCGGTACTAACCGGGAATACAAAGCGATTCCAGCCAGAGCCAGGACAAGCCCAAGAGCTCCAAACTGCACGTAACTTAGAAACCGCGACTTTATCACCTCAGTCCCATCCGAGGCGCTCTCCAAAATTGCGATCGGCTCTTGTTCCAGTTGTTTGCCGACATCGATACTCTGAAGCTGACTCACCAGTTTGTTAGAGGTCTCCCGGCTGCTATCTACCTTCGATTTCAGATTCTGGTATTTGTTCAGATTGTCGTTCAGATCGATTAGGTGAGCCTGTTTCTGTTGAACTTCTTTTTCCAGGCCTTCCGTTTCGCGATCGATGGCACTGATTTGATCGCTTCGGTGATCTTTCTGTTGTGAACGAAGAACCGTGAGTAGGTTTTTGTCTCCGGCTATCTTTAGGTCCAGTTGCTTGATCTTCGGATGTTCCGGTTTCAAGTTCTTGAGGAGGCGTTCGCGCTCAGATTCTTGCAACGCCAAGTCTTGTTGGGTCGTTAGCACCCGATCTTGGGCTCCGTCAACTTGGGTACTTCCGCTGGAAATAGAACCATCCAAGGGAATCGCGGCGGCCGCGGCCGACGCGTCGACCCCACTACCGGTGACAGCTACCGACCTCTCGAGTCGCAGATCCGCGATTCGCTTATGCAGTGTGTTCAGGTACGCGGTGGTTGCCGTGACATCTTCGGTTAGAGAAATGACGCTGAATTGGCGTTGGAATTCGTTCAGGCTTTGCGTTCCCCGATCCAGTTCCTGCTGCACGCTCACGATCTCTTGGGCCGCCGCCGAGGAAGCAGCCTCCGTGCGTTGGAGGCGCATGTCGCGACGGACGGCAAAGAAAGCTTGCATGCTCGCTTCCAGCAGCGCTTGCGTATAAACGGGATCAGTGCCGGTTGCGCTCAACACGAAGATGGCCGTTCGCGGTATGAAGCTGACCCGAAGGTCGACCCTGGATTTCGGTGGTATAAGCCCGCGATCAGCTACAATTTTTCGAGCGCGCACTGCCACCGCATCGCCCTGAATGATGGCCGCCTGCGTTCCCAGAAAGTCCTCTCCGTTCTCCGTGTAAACGGCCCCTGTATCCAAATTGATCTTCCCAGCAATCACCATTTTCGCCTCGCTGACATACAGTGGCGCTTCGTGCGACCTTAACCATCCTGCGGCTAACAGTCCCCCGAAAATCAAGATGACTGGAAACCACCATAAGCGCCGAACCTCGGCGTAAAACGTTCCAAAATCGAAGGAATTCATAACTTGCACTACCAGTTGAAAAATCTTGCCGGCACCACGATCACGTCGCCCGGTTTGAGCGCGACATCTAGGTCGGCTCTTCCTTGGGTCACGATCGCTGCAACATCGATCACCTTGATCTCAGTTTTGGGGGCAGACGCGCGTACCAGTTTTACTTTCCGCTTATTCGCGAAATCCGAAAATCCGCCTGACTCCAGAATTGCCTGGGCCAGGGTCAAAGACTCATTCGCTCGCAACTCGAGCGGCCCAGGTCGAGCGATCTCACCGGTCAAGTAGATCCGTCCGGGTGAACGAACAGTCCGTCTCTCCACGGAAATCATTACCGTCGCCTTCTTGTATAGATTGCTCTCCAGCGCCCGCTTAATCTGATAGGCCAGGTCACGCGGAGTTCGGTTCATAGCCATCACACTGCCGACGTAAGGGACTTGTACCTGACCAGAATCGCTAACGGTCAACAAAGTCGCCGGATCCTCATCCTCCAAAATGCGGAACGTGAGTTGATCTCCAATTTGAATAGAGGTCTGATTGTCTAGCTGATCGATCGAAGTAAGCGGCCCGCTCGTCGTTTGGCCCTCGCCGAGCAGCGGAATTGAGGAAATCAACGTCAGGAGAAATAAAGTTAATGATCGGTTAAAACGCATAAAATACTCCAAGAGATATTTCGTTTTGGGAGTAGCTGCCTCCCCCGCCGGTCGTTGAGCCGGCGCCTTCTCGCCCAACGTACCTGTAGGATAAAGTGGCGTAGACACGTTTATATATCGGAACGTCAGCGCTGATCTGCCCGCCATATTGGGTGAAATTGCCGGGAGTCATACCAGAGACCACATGGCCCACATTCAGAAACAAGGTCCCCGCAACTCTAGCGCTGCGACTGAGCCTGTATTCAACGCCACCGATTACGCTAGTGACTTCGTCCAGTTCCAATCCGCTAGAGTATTGCAAATCGTGGGAGACACTGGCGATTAACTGCACGTCACGGTTTATTTGATGTCTTAGGAGAGCGGCCAGGTAATAACCCGGTGAAGGCAGGTTCCCGCTTTCGGGGAGGGTCAGCCCGGCAGAGAGATCCAATTCGATGAGCCGGGTTAGGTGACCCCGGAGGAACGGACCGAAGCTGATGGTATTCACATCCGACAAAATAGCTCCCCAACTGTGATTCAGAAAAACGTCCGCGCCGTATTGAATGCTTGGGTTCCAAAAAAAGGTCGCAGCCCCGGAAAGGCGGAACGTATTCCGGGTCTGACTTACTCCCGTGTTAGACGACGATCCCGTGTTAGACGACGATCCCGCGTTAGACGACGAAAGAGCTTCGCTATAAGTATAGTCAGCGCCACCGGAAAGTTCGGCCGAAAATACTGGAACGCTGCAAATAACGCCGACCGTATTGGTAAGCCGGTTTAAGTTGGTCTGATTCGTTACCGTCGGATCAGACGCCGAGTCCTGGGCGATCGAAAATTGTTCGAATGCCTGGACTTTAACGTCGCCAATCAGCGCTTGGAGACGAAGCTCGGTACCCGGCGAGATTTCGACTTCTACATTGGTGCGGCCATTAGAATAGAAGTCCTCGTCGAGTTTTATCCCACCTTGTAAATCGACCCGGTTCAACGGAGTGATCAGCCACGCCAGCGATAAGCCTAGTGATTCAAAAATCTGGTTTCGGGTCAGTTTGGTCGCTGTCGGAAGACTGCCGGAAATGTTAGCATCATCGTTGTAGTCGTATCCGACGCCCAACGTGGCCAGTCCATGAAAAGGGCCAAAATTTATCAGGTTGGTTTCGCTGGGCGGTCGAAACGTCCGCAATCCGGAAAGTTCAACCGTCCGAATCGATTCCTGGGCTGACACTACCAAAGTTGTCGTCATGACCAGTGTGAGAGCGAAAACGATTCGTTGTGTGGCCAGATAACGCCCATGGGAAAATAGAATGGCTTGCAGACGAGTAGGCATGGAACGGCATCTAAACTGTATTCGATCTTATACAGACAGCTCCGCGACTCCTTCGTCCGAACCAACGCTCCAGGTTGACACTTCACTTACTGTCCTTTGCCCGAAGCCATGATCTGCAGAGTCTTCAAAGCAATCGCAAGATCTAGAGTTACCGAATAGTGCCGTATATAGTAAAGGTCGAATTTCAGCTTTTCCAAGGCGTCACTCTCACTCGCGCCATAGGAATAGTTGACTTGCGCCCAACCGGTAATGCCCGGTCTGACTAGGTGGCGATAATGATAGAAAGGAATTTGCGATTCGTAGCTCGCGACACATTTTACCCACTCCGCTCGAGGTCCGATCACGCTCATGTCACCCCGTAGAACATTGATCAACTGTGGCAACTCATCCACCCTGGTCATGCGCAGTAATCGACCAACCCGAGTAATTCTGGCATCCCGACGCGCAGTATAAAGTTCCCCGGAGTCTGATCCGACTCGCATCGTCCGAAATTTCAACAACGTAAAAACTCGCCCGTCGCGCCCAAACCGGTCCTGTTTAAAAATAGCCGGTCCGGAGCTATCGAGGCGAATCAGAATCGACACGAATAACATCAACGGAGCGAGCAATACGAAGGCGATGCCCGAAAAGACCAGATCAAGAGCGCGCTTCACCTGGTCATAAATTGAGTCTCGGGCCAGTAACGACTCTTGGGCGAATGCCCACCAACCCCCGATATGTTCGACTGGGACTTGACGCCATTGTTTCTCGTAAAAGGACTCGAAGGTATAAACGGGAATTCGGCGGAAATGCACGTAGCTCAGGAGTTGTGCGATTTTGGGATCGAGTTGCCAGGGCGGGAGACCAACAATCAGGCCGTCAGTATGCAAATCTAATTCTTCCAGCGCTTGATTTAAGTCGCCGGCAAACTCCAAGCCTGATTCCGTCGAAACGCCACGGCCCACATCGGCAGGATCTAGCGCATAAACTCGCAATTCTTGAGGAGTGTCGCTTTCAGCGTAACGCTTCGCAAAAAATGACGCCGTCGCAGCATCCGCGACTAGTACGTACTTCCGGCCAGAATTGTGGATACGAAGAGATTTGGATACCCAGCGACGAACCAGCAAACTGTACCCAGCATAGACAGCGAAGGCGCAGGCAAAAACGAGCCGGCTCGGTTTGACTAGATCGAATGCAAATATTCCGTACAGCAAGAAGGCGGATAGAACGAAAGCGGCAGCCAATGCTAATGTGTGATCCACCGCGTAGTTAACACTCAGCATCCTAATCCGACGATCGTAAGCACCAACGGTGTGAAGCACCACGATGGTCGCACAGGCAGGGATGACCAGCGTGTGCCATTGCAGTTCGCCTGGTGAATGAAAGAATGTCAGACGAACCTGCGACAGCAGAAAATATACAATTGGCCAGAATAGAAGATCGTTCAGGAACAGCGTCGCAGCTGGAACCCAACTGACGTCCCATCGAAGCGAAAACTTCTGCGCAGCTTGGAGCTGCGGCAAACCGCGAAGCAATAAAGGATGAACATCCGTGCGCAAACCGATTTCCGACAACTTAAATCCCTGCATACGCAACACGAAGAACCATTATTTGAGGAGTCGGATCTTATCGTGTGCACTTAAGCGAATGCGACGTAATACCGGCGATCGGTGTCTGACTAGCGAGATAGTCAAGAAAAGCTATAATGAGCTCTCCTAGCCATAAATTAAACGCGTCTACCCGGAACCGAATGATCCCGGACAGAAAAAGCTAACGAGCTCTCGACCTCGACTAAACCGCGGGGAGTCGGGCCGTATATCCTGATTCTAAGTTATTTACAAGTCTTTTTTGCGATGCAGTTATGAGAATTTTAGATCCAAGGCGCGAGTTTGAGACCTTTCTTGGACAATTATTCTCTGAATTGCGCAATTCTTCCGAGTATCGCCTATTCCGACTACGCGATTTAACTTTCCAGCGTCGCCGCCTTGCCCTTCGGAGTTAGGCAGGAATTTCCTAGGTGGAATGCACCAAGGAAAGATAATGGTCTCTGTACTTTGGCGCGATGGCCTCTAAACCGAATTCATCTCGGGCCCGCCGGGCGAGGCTTTCGCGTCTGACCTGAGGCCATTTCCCAGCAGTCAAAATGACATTGAGATTTTGCCGTAGCGACTGGGCCGTTGGTTCAGCAATCGGCAAGCCGCCGCTATGGAGAAACTCCGACCAAGGTGTATTGACGGTCGTAAGTACCGGAGTTCCCACTTGGCAGGCCTCGAGAACCACAAAGCCAAAGTTCTCCGAGAAAGAGGGAAGACAAAGAAGATCGGCGGCTTGAAGATAGCGCCACTTTCGGGAATCCCAAATCGGGCCGGCAAATTCAATGGGGGGTAGATGCTCCGTATGCGCTGCGATGAATGCGCGAAGATGATCGACATAACGAGAGGGGCCATCGCCGACGACGATAAGTCTCAGCGGATGTTGGGAAGGCGCTTGATCGAGAAGCGCTTCCAGAAAGATATGCAGTCCTTTCTTCGGATGAAGCCGAGAAAGAAAAAGAATTACAAACTCGCGATCCGAGATGTTCAATTCTCTGCGGGGACTCTCGTAGTCTGGCCCAGCCGAAGACGTAATCGGAAGCGGGATATCGACGACTCGGGTGTTAACAAATTTTCTAAGGTTGTCGCCCTCTAGTGTGCTGGTAGCCAATAAACTATCAGCCGAACTCAGGAACCTGCGTTCGAAGAGATGGTAATAGGGCCACTTTTTCCACCACTTGTGCTGCCAGGCCCAGGGCTCCAGCATGCCATGCGGAGAAATTACGTACGGTTTGCCGGCTCGGCGGCAGATTGATGCGAGCTTCTTGAAACGCGGCTGCCAAAGGCCATGAAAATGGGCCAAATCAAATTCAATCGCGGGAGAGGGCTCTACTACGACCTGGCAAGATTCCGAGTCAATGGCTTGCTGCAAGGAACTGATTGCGAGATCCAGACCACCAATTCTCTGCGCGGCTGGTGGTATGAAAAACGCTACTCTCACTTTCTCCCCTCGATCGCAAGTCGGTAAAGCTTGAGATAATCGTCAGCCATGCGCGAAAGGGAGAATTCATTACTCGCCCGTATCCGGGCCGCTTCACCCAGCTTCTTCCTGTTTTCGGAGTCGCTTAGCCTCGAAATCCAAGTTAGATCCTTCTGGTCGATGGAGACTACTCCCGGCGTATCCCGCCAACCGAATTGTTCCGCCAAATTGCTCGTCAAAAAACAGGGAAGACCGGCCGCCATCGCTTCCAGAACGGCGAGCGGTAAGCCTTCGTATTCCGCCGTGTGCAGAAAGGCATCTGCCGCGGCATAGTAGGGATTCGGATTAGCTAGCCAAGACATCGTAAGCAGCCGATCATCGAATCGAAGTGATGCGGCAGTTCTTTCCCATTCGGTGCGCAACCGACCATCACCGATCCAGCAGAACTTAACGTGAGGTAATTTCTGCCGAATAGTGTCGGCCAGTTTCAGAAAAAGGAGTGGACGCTTTTGTTCGACCATGCGACCGACGGCGAGAAGCAAAATCTCTCCGTTTTTAATCTGAAGCTGCGCGCGCATCGCGGCTCGATCTCTTTCGAGTTCCTGAAGACTGGGGATCTGGACGCCGTTCACGATCGCACGCCCGCCGTTGGTGTTCCCAAGGAATGCTTCCAGACTTTTTTGGCGCTCTTCGCTCACAGCGGAAACGGGTCCACCAAACCGCCGAAGTCCCCGATATGCTACGAGGTCCCGGACCCAGGCCGATCGAGCTCTCAATGAACGAGCTGACTGGGTGATATGTACCGTGCAGACTCGCGGCAGCGCAGTATTCCGAGCTGCTGCCATCAGATCCAACCCATCTTCCAGATTTTGTTTGTTCAGGTGAATGACATCCGGTGTCAGGGCGAGCCATTCGCGACTGATCTGAGCGGCGGTCTTTGCATCCAGGAAAGCACTCAGGCTCCGGAGACGCCGAGAGTAGGTATTCCGATAGTCACTACGAAGGACCTGCGCAAAGCTGTTAAACCGATGGGCAAGCTCATCCATCCGCTCATCCGTAGATGTCCAAAACAAAATCTCGTGACGACGACGTTTGAGCTCTTCGCCCAACGCAGCCAGAAAAAGCTCTCCGCCACCGCGCGACCCCGAGCTGCTCGACGCCAATAAAATGCGCATGGGGCTAAGCAATCTGCCGGAGTAGCTGCGCCCACTTTTCGGCTCCCCGCGCAGGGGTCCAATCGACCGCTCTTTCCCGCGAAGCAACGCCCATGCGGCGAAGAAGGTCGGGATCTCGCACCAACGAGTTCATGGCAGCCGCCAGCAGTTCAACGTCGCCGGCCGGGACACGAAACCCATTCACGCCGGGCATAACCAGATCTGCCCCAGCACCAACAGCATCTGAGCAGATGATGGGAAGGCCAGCTCCCAGAGCTTGATTGACCACCACGCCCCAGCCATCGTGACGGCTTGGGAGAACAAATACGTGAGCGCGAGCGAACACGTTCGGGAGATCACTGGGACCAACAAAACCGATGTATTCGATGTGCTCTCTTGCCTTGGCCGATGCCTGCTGCAGCATCAAGGGTAGTTCCGCCTCTCTTCCGGCCAACACCAATCGAACCTTAAGTCCCTGCGAGATCATGCGATCAAAAGCTTGAATGAGGAGGTCGACACCTTTTCGACTGATCATTTGGCCGCAGAAAAGGAAAACAGTTTCTGTGCACGCGTTCGGAATCGCTGGACTCCGCTCAAGAAATGGTTGGAGGTCGCAATGATACGGGATGTTGAAGACTGGCACCTTCGGAAAACGACTTTGATAGGATTCCATCGCTCGTGATCCGATCGCGACGATACCATCCAGATTCCTTAATGGTGCGGTCAGGAAATCTTGAAAACCGCGGCGAAGCCTGCCCGCCTGATATCGAAGAGATTCGCCCCAAAATAGAAGACCTTGCCCCCTGCCTTTCTTGCGCAAACAGAATTGAGATAAAGAAGAAGTGAGCGAATTGAGAACCAGGATCTTATGACGCTTGAGAACAGGGTGTCGGAGTACACAGTGAAATCTCGCGTTCGCGACCGAGAACCAGAATCCAGGGAGAACGGTCTCGTAGGGCTCCAAAGGTTTTTCTGGCCAAGGGGAATCCGGGGCGGCCCGTTCCAGGTAGTAGACATGGAGTTGAAGGCTCGGGTGCGCAGCTATCGCGCGGAAGAGATCGCGCTGATACGGTGAAGGAACGACGGAAACAATCGCAAGATCGAGTCCGCTCATGTTTCTTTGGCAGGGGACGAAATGTCGGAGGTCAAATCGCTTGGCACAGTGGTTCGTCGAGTGAAGACAAGTGCCAAGATTATCGAGGCAGCCGTGGGCAATGCTGCGGTCGTTAAGGCAAACAGGCTCCGCATCGAGATGGCCATGGCCAGAAATCCTGACGCGTAAATCAGAAAGCCAAATTCTGACCGAACTAACGACACTAGTTTCCCCCACCAACTCGCGAGCATACCAAAAAAGAGACCAGCTAAGACCACACCCCAGGAGCCTCCGGCGATATAAGCCTCGCCGATGTAAGTTGTCGAAACGGTCATCCCATTGCTGACATCAAGGGCGTCTTCCAGCGACAAACTCAAACCCTGAGGCTTGCCAGGCCAAAGAGCTCGCGGAACAGGTCCGACTAACGCGATATAAGGAACTTCTAAGCCGAGAAATCGATAATTATCTGGGAACGTCTTTGTTAGTTCACCGATATTCACGAGATTCAAGTCAACGAAGAAAGTTGATGGCTGTTCGTTTACCCGCCCGGAGCGAGCCCCATTTATAAAGTATTCTTTCAAACCGATGGTTCGAGTGGTCAACATAATCGGCGAAGCTAGAAAAAATCCGATTGCCGCCAAACCGCACAAAACCAAGAATTCTGGATATCGATTTCGCGCGGTATTAACCCCGTAAGCAATCAGAAAAGTAATAAGGTAAGTAGCGAGCAGGTTTCGTGTCGAACCGGCAAAGGCTTGGAAAATGCAGAAGACAACTCCCAGAGTGACGAGCGCAACGGTCAAAAAGCCGTACCTTTCTCGGCGAGCCAGGATCAGGCCGCCCAGAGGCGGCACCAGCTGGATTACCTCCCCCACTTGATTTAAGAGCGCCTTCCAATCCCCATACTTTCCTCTTCCCCAGCTTTGGGTAAATCGCGGTCCCATCATCTGGTCAATCATCGCGAAGACGTTGAAGTTGACCGCCAGCAACATGTAGAGTGTCCCAAAGAGCAGGCTAATGCCGAACACCCAAAGCAGGGCGGCAGACGGAGTAGGCTGCTGAACGATCCTGGTAAGGGCCCTTGGCATCGGAGGAGCGAAATGCCGCCCAACGGCCATCGCCCCGAACGCCATCAAGCAAAGCCAACAAGCGTAATACATCGATGTACGCGTCGTCATGTCGTTCACCGCACCTTGGGGGAGCAGGAATTCGAAAAAAGTAAGAAAATACAGAACGCTGAAGGCGAGCGTATCCGGACGCAGCAGAACTCGCCAATTCTGTCTCCATTCGATGGCAACCGCGCCCACTAAGGTAATCCCAACGCCCACCGCACCATGGCTGGCGATCTCTTCCGGTGTTGGAGCTGGGAGAATAAAATAGGTAATGATGAGACCCAGAATCCAAAAGGTCGTCGCCAAAAAATAGGGCTTATTCTCTCGAGGTAGAAATTCAGGCATAAAACAGACTAAATTTGGCCGGTTTCACTCTTTATTGCCCTACTCGACTGCACCATCAAATCCCGCGCTGACTTTTCCCAGGAGAAGTCGCCATCGACAATTCTCCGTTCTTCCGCCCAAATCCGCAGCTCGTGCAGCAACCCGATATGGTCCTGCACAGGGAAGATCGAGCCGTTCTTTCCCGGTTCTATAAGGTCTTTCGCGCCAACTCGATCGCTAACAATACAAGGAATACCGGAGGCTAAAGCTTGCGCGACAACCAAGCCGAACCCTTCTTCCAATGAGGGAAGAACAAGCACCGATGCTTCTCTCATGGCTTGGGCCAATTGGCTTTGAGGCACGGCGCCATGGAAGTGCAGAGGTATCACGCCCCGATACTCTTTGAGATCGGTGGACACCTCAGGGCCGATCGTACCGTAGAAGTCGACTTCCCAAGGCTCTGCACCCGCCGCCCGGAGCGCATCCAATAGCGTTCGAACCCCTTTTCGCAAGCTCAACTTGCCCGCAAAAATAATACGGAACTGCCCCGTGTCTTTACCTGTTTTACGCCAAAAAACAGATCGGTCCACCCCGTAGGGCACTAGCCAGATTTTTTGACGGTCGATTCCGATGCCCATTAACTGCTCGCGAACCAGCGTCGACGCTACGCAATGCAAATCAGCAAGCGCGTATTCTTCCTTCTCTCTCTCGAGGTAAATGTCGTCGTAGACTGTCATTCGCTTGATATCAGTTCCGATCCTTTCGTATTCGGCCCTCATGACCTGAATCCAGTGACTTGAGGGCCCGGTAGCATGATTTAGTACGGCCTTAATCCCTAATTCTTTAGCCCGACGAAAGGTTTTCAGGCATTGCCCTGGCAAACCATGAATGAAGTCGTAGGATCGAAGTTGGCCCGCTACCCAGCCGTCAAAGGCTTGGTCTTGCCACAAAAATAAGGTGCGGTTGGCGAAACGGTATTTTTCCGGCAGGCGAAGCAGCGCGTACGTCATCACTGTGCGAAAGCTGTGGGTATGAAGATCGCCCGGATAGGGCGGTCGCAACTTCCACTTAGGATACCCGCTGAAATACGAAACGTTCTTGGCTAACGCACCGAGGGCCTGTGCCAGGGGATAAAGATGACATGGATTAGTTGCTGCAAAAGCTAGATTAAGCACGTTCGAGAAGATTCTTGATTTGCTCCAACGGCAGAGGGCCGGTTCGCCGCAACAAACGAAAGGCCCGATACGCGTTACGAGAGACGGCGGCTCGATTTCGCGCATTCCGTAAGCAGGCCGGAATGGATTCCAATAATCCCTTCGACGCGAGAAGCAGAGCGTGGCGCCTAGCGGCGTACAAGCTTGTCTTCAACACGGTTGCAGGCAGATGGAACAGGATTGACGGAGCCGGTACGTTGAGATAGGTGAAGAGCACGATGTTTCGCGCTCCCAAGCGCCATAAACGTTCCTTGTTTCGAATGGCTGATTCATGGTGGTGAATCAGCACCTCGTGCCCACTTCGAATCATCCAGCCGTTATTCAATAACCGAATAGCCAAATCAGCTTCTTCATGATGCATGAAGTAGGCCTCTCGATAACCGTTAATCGCCGCGTAGGCCGCACGTCGAAAAATCACCATCCCAGCGTAATAATCAACAGTCGCGAAGACACCTTCGTTGGCCGGAGCAGCCGTCCGGATGCCATCTGCTTGCGGCAGGTTGACGAAAGGCAGCGTCACCGCCGCGATGGTAGGATCAACGAACCAGGTCAAGGCCAGCTCGATACTATCGGGCCTCGCCAAGACGCAGTCGTCATCAAGCGTGACCAGATATTCCCCGGTGGCCAACCGAGCTGCCTCATTGCGCGAGGCCGCCGGGCCCACATTGGTCTCATGGTGTTTGACAACTACATTGGGAAAAGACTGTTCGATGAACTTCGTAGTTCCGTCCGTGGAGGCGTCATCGATACACACCACTTGACAAACAATCGTTTGAGCGGCAACCGAAGCTAACACGCGACCGAGGGACTCTTTCCGATTCCGGGTAGCAATCAAGACGGTCACCGTTGATCGAACTTGCGATCCGACTAATTCACCGTTCTCGGAGAGAGAATCTGTTTTCAAGACGGGCAACTATCTTTCTACGCACTTTAGAAGTTTCCAGACGAAAACCAACTTATCGCGCAAAAGAAAATCAGCCTCGCGCAGCTCGCGCTATTCTTTCGGCTAACCCAAAACCAAGGCACCGCAACGCAATTTTATACTTCCATGGAGCGACATCGTTTGCGGTAGCAATAAGACCCTCTCCCTTGCGTTGCTTGTAGTATTGAGTGGCATACCGGATGTCCTGAACTGCCAGCTGCCGAGCTTGTCTGAAAAATTGTTGGGACGCAATTTGCTGATAGCGAGGTGTAAGCCGGTTTCTCTCTTTGAGCCAATCGAGGAACTCATAAATCAAGCTGGTCATTAAATTGATTACTGCGCGTTTGTCGTTGCGACAGACGGTCGATTCTGACCAAATTCGATATACCGAAAGCGGTTCGCCCGCTTGAACAAATCGCAAACCGCCACGAAACGCGCGTAAGTAGAGCTCGTACTCCTGGTTGCAACGAACGGCTTCATTCCAGCCTCCAATTTCTCTCAGCGCCTCCGTTTTCCAAACTGCACCACCCGTTTGTGGCATCGACCAGCTAATCCAAAGTGCATACCAATCTATTGGTGAAGGGAAAGTCCTGACGATGCGGTCAGCCATTGTGCCGTTGACCCATCGTTCCTCCACCGTCGGGCTGCACAGAACGTCTGCGTCGGACCGAGGCGCCGAAAGCTGAGAAGATATCTTCTCTGGCAATAAGTAGTCGTCGGCATCAAGAAATTGAATCCACTCACCCGTAGCTCGAGCCAGTCCTAGATTGCGGGCTGCGTTTCCGCCCAGATGATCCTGGGATAGAAAGGTGACTTGTTCTCCGAATTCACGACAGATTTCGGGGGTGCTATCGGTGGAGCCGTCATCAATCACCACGATTTCTTTATCGGACCAAGTCTGGTCGATAGCCGACTGGATCGAATTCCTGATCCATTGAGCACAGTTATATACCGGGATGGCAATCGTGACCTTCATTTTCTGATTCGGTCCCTCCTGGTTAACATTTTAAGATGCATTACTCGAAAGAAAGGATCTACATATCCCTTTCACACGGCTAACCAGCACCGCTGCCCCCCATTTCATCCATTGCAATTTAGAAACCGCGAATCGGCGCTCCAAAAAATATAGGCGCGGTATCGCCCATTGACTAAATTCGCTGCTCATGACGAAGGGCTCGGTTGTACAAGCCGAAAGAAAACCAGCCTCCCGTACGATATCGAGTAATGCCTTATTGTGGTCGCCGTACGGAAAAGCAAAGTGCTGCATCGGGACCGCGAAAAGATCCTCCAGTTTCTTCTTGGAATCGACGATCTCCCGCTTTGCCTGATCGAGAGTCAATGCAGTCAGGTGAGGATGCGTCAACGTATGCGCTCCAATCTCATGCCCCAGACTCAGCCAATCCTTAACTTGCGATCGATCCATCAACGGCTCCATGGTGCTACCCTTATCGCGATCCCATTCGTTGTGTTGGCCAAGCCGATTCGCCACCAGAAACTGGATTGCGGTTAGGTCGTGCTCGCGTAGCGGAATGCCCGCAAGCTCTAAGGTTGCGGCAAAACCGTCGTCGAAGGTAATGACTGCTCTCTTTTGTGAGCTAGAGAACCGAGTTTTGATGAGTTCGGTCAATGAGATGACCCGAAATTGGGAGCGAGTAAGCTCCCCTGCCAATCTGCGGAACGTCTCGTGCGAAACGTAGAGCCATGAATGTGACGCATTTCTCGATGGCACTCCGACCCTATGAAATAGCAGCACCGGTGTTCCAATTTTACTGGCTACTTCGAGATCGTTCAGTCTAGTGACGACAGATTCCCACAGTCCCCCTCCCACGATCGCGGCAGTCAGCTTCGGCTTCATCTTTTGTACTCCGCCAGCTCCTGATAAATTGCCGCCGTCCGCTCGGCAACTAATGACCAGCGGGTCGAGAACCGCCAGGCACTCGCTTCCTCAGGATTTCTTGGGGCATTGATAGCGCAATGCAGTAACTGCGAAAATTCTTCATCCAGATTGTGAAATCGGAAAACCATCGGTGACGGCTCCCCCAGATCGACCGTGCGTAGCCGCTCCGGCAGCAGCACCGGAATCCCAGCAGATCGCGCCAGAGCAGCCGAGCCAGAGGTCAGGATCGAGGAATAGTTAAAAACGGCACAATCGACCGCACCTAGAAGCTGGCTCAGTTCCAGATCGCTCAGCTCTCTGGGCGTGAATGTTATATGGCCTGGTATGGCTCGGGCTTGCAATTCGGCCAGATAGGACGCTTCCGAAGAATCGCCGGCAATGATTAAATGCGTTGTTGGTCGAGCCACTCTCCAATAATCGACTACCTCATCAATTCCTTTATACCGCTCTATGCGGCCGAACATGAGCGCGTACTTGCAATCGGGTCGAAGACCAAGCTTTGTCCGACTTTTTGATTGAGGTGGCGGAGTTGGCAGCGCCTCCAGAAGATCGCCGTGTGGAATGACTCGAATTTTTTCCGGCGACAAATTCGCAGCTTTCGCAATGACCTGTTTCGCCTCATCAGAGTGCGCTATGATTGTGCCGGCTCGATGATAAGTGAATTTAATGAGAGGGTCGATCAACGATTCGATGCCGTGAGTCTTCAGATTATGAGCCGTTACAACGAGAGGATGAAGCTTGGTCGCCAAAACAAGGTCAAGCGGGTAGCGTCCACGCCTAACCTGTTGGTGGATCGGGCCGCCGAACTTGAAGTAATGCTCCGGCCAATGCAGGTGAAGAATTGCGTTTCGTGCTCGTCGCAGACTGCGCCAAAGTGGCAGTCCCCTTCGATATTCGTTAAGAAATTGCACTGGAAATCCAAGCGCTCGAAGAGCGTTGGCCAGCAGGGTCTGATACGGATTCCCCGCAGTATAGTCAGGCGCAAAAATGATCCGATAATCCATCAAACGATGTGCCGGCTCCTTTAAAAGGCCCGGCGGAACCTTTTCAGAAGGCGCGCACTTGTCAGCGCCAATCCCTCAGCATAAAAACGTTGCCGCACAGCGCCGATGTAGTGGCGCATGATGATATCCGGCGGAGCTTCGGCCGTGATCGTTACCGAGTAAGATGAAGGCAACAACTGGGATGGTTGGCAGGCCGCTGCAATTGCGAAGAGGGTTTGCTCATAGGTCCAACGACGCTCCGTTTCCAAAAGAGCCGTCTTAACGATTGCTTCAGCCAGGAATTCAGGGTCAATGAAATCAGCGGAGATTGCGCAAATCCCGCTATTAAGCTTGGAAATCGGTTTCACGCCGACTCGTGCCTCTATCGCCTCCGGCGGAACGGCAGATGCCTCTTTAACGTCAGTCAAAAAATAATTGGGGCTTTTCATACGCGTCGCCCATTGAAGAATTTCGGTCGGGCGCCGAAAGAAAATCATATCGCAATCCAGGATAAGTCTCTTGCCTGGGGGACCAAGCAGCGGGGCATCAAGTAGTTTCAAAGCGAGTGGAAGTCTCCTTCGAAGTTCCAGCAAAACCGGCCACCGCCGAAGCGTCTCGGTCAATTGAGCATCTGCTTCCGGTCGACTGACCATCTTCGCATCGGGAGCCACGTTTGCGATAGCTCGCCAAATAGGCTCATTACACGAACCGTCATCGTGGAAAACCACTGGCCATGACTGATCGGTCACGTCGAAGAAAGACGCTAACATCCAGAGACCCAACATCCAGTATTCACTCCCTATCACGACGTGGAGAGCGACATCCTTGTTGTCAGCGGTTCCGGGCAGCCGTAGGCCCAACACGCGGTTGAGCGTGAAATAGTCGTGCCAAGTCGCTCCGAGCCCCCGCCGAATGTCGCGCCGGAGCCGCCAATAGAGATGTCCCGGACTCGGAAAGTTCACAAATTTGCGGCGTCCGCCTGCGAGCTTACGAGTTCCATGTCCTCACGAAGTTCCCAAGTATACGGCAATTTCACCAAGCCGGACCATTGCGAATTTTCCATCCGGAGTCCCTCAATCCACCCCGGCGCCACTTCAAACTCAAGTAAGCACTCAGCCTTTTGCACCTGGAAATTATTGAGGTAGACCGCACCGAACAAATGATAGCGCCCAGGGTTAAGGCGCAACGGATTCACAATACATTGCAAGGTAATATCTCCCGTCAAAGGACCGAGATTTGCTTTTTCGCTGCTAAATTCTGTAACATAAACCAAATTCTCGTTGTAGATTTCCAGCGCGCAGTGAGCCCCTGGTACCATCGAGGCGACCTCAACCTGAAAATGGGCTGGCTTGCCGGTAGTTAGTACGTTTTGCAAAGTATCTTGGCCTTGCGACACAGTCGCGGAAATCACTGATGGTGTGCCAGCAATTTTGGGTCTTACGGATCGCGGTTGCTCGGCCACCACGTTCAGATAAGCCTGGATCGCCCGAGCCGGGGTGTCATCGGCAATCATTCTCCCTTCCCGCAATGCGATCACCCGCGAGCAAATGTTTTGCACCGCGGCCAGATCATGACTGACAAAAAGCACGGTACGCCCACCTTTTGCCACGTCGTTCATTTTGCCGAGGCATTTCTTCTGAAACTCGGCGTCGCCCACCGCCAGAATTTCATCGGCTATCAAAATGCCGGCATCAAGAAACGCAGCCACAGCGAATGCTAGCCGTACGCGCATTCCGCTGGAATAGCGCTTCGCTGGAGTGTCGATAAACTGTGAAATTCCAGAGAAATCAATGATAGCATCCAGTTTCCGTCGCGTTGTTTTCTGGGGCATGCCAAGAATGGCGGCATTCAAGAAGATATTTTCGCGCCCGGTGAGATCGGGGTGCATCCCGGTGCCAACCTCCAACAACGAGGCAACTCGCTGTCGCAACACCGCCTCGCCCGCCGTTGGTTCGGTAATCCGCGAAAGGATTTTGAGCAAGGTAGACTTACCAGCTCCATTGCTTCCCACAAATCCGAGTGCTTCACCGTGCTGAACCTGGAAACTAATGTCGCGGAGCGCCCAGACCCATTTCGATTTGTCTTTGGCGCTAGGGATACCTCCGGGGCCGGCCTGCTTCTCCTTCCGAATACGCGAAAATAATATTTGGAGATCCTCCTTCAAAGAAGTGGCACCGATTGTTCCCAAGCGGTAACGTTTTGAAAGATTGGAGACTTCGATTACCGGTTTCATCGTTATCCCGTGCTAAATCGAGTCCACGAACGTCCGTTCTGTCCGTCGAAATATGAGTAGCCCCGCGATCAAGAGCACTCCGGTAATGGCAATCGATATTATATTTTCTCGAGCCGTAATCGTCGAAACTCCGAGGACTACCCCGCGAAAATTCTCGATGATCGGCGCAGCGGGGTTTGCCAGGATGATCCAGTGATATTGTTGGCTAATCCGCGAAGCCGGGTAAACGATAGGAGTGACGTACATCCAGATCTGGAGCAAGAATGCGATTAAGTGGGTTAGATCCCGGTATTTCGCGGTACAAGCCGAAAAAAGCAGACCCACCCCTAAACTGAGGAACGCGGTTTGCAGCATCAAAAGGGGGATAATGTAAATAGCTTCGCCGTATTTTGGGAAAAACTTTGCTCCGGTTAGCTTAAAAAAAACACAAAGCCAACCAGACTAATAAATTGAACGAGCATCGCTATCGCGTTGGAAAATGTACTAGCGAGCGGCGCGATGAGTCTCGGAAAATACACTTTTTCAAAAAGATAAGCGTAATTTCCGAAGATGTTGGAGGTGCTGGTTACATTCAACGATAGGTAAGACCAGATCGTTAGTCCGGAAAGATAAAAGAGAATCGGAGGAAGGCCATCCGTTGGCAGCTGGGCAACGCGATTGAAGATCACAGTGAACACCAGCGTTGTCAGCAAGGGCTGCAATAAGAACCAGAGCGGACCCAAAATCGTTTGCTTGTACTTCAGCAGAAAATCGCGCTGAACGAGCAGGAACAAGACATCACGGAATTCAAAGAGCTCCCGCACGGGGAAATCGAGCCAATTAGCGTTTGGCTTGATCTGAACCTCATAAGCAGATTCTCCAGTAGCTTGCATATCTACATCCATTTTTCCCGCAGTAATGTTAGTTACGGCCCTTTGGAAGAATCCTTTAGTCGCGAATTTGATTGGCGAGAACGCCCGCGACGGTCCTCGGTTCGTTCGTTCTTGAGCTGTAGCTTTGCCAATCCCGATACTTTCCGGGCAAATTCGGAAAGGCAAGTCTTACTCGCTCGCCAGAATTGGTCGGGGATGACTCTTCGACGCACTTGCCGCAGCAGACTAAATAGACGGCCCTTCCAGCCGAGTTGTTTTTTTATGATCCACCACTCGAAGGCAACGATTAAGGTCAAACTTTCGCGGCTAACCAATCCCAGCCAGCGATAATGTCGCCGATAGTCGTTGTAGGCTTCCTTAAATCGGGCCAGATTCTCTTCTGTTGGATGATAGTTGCGCGAATCGATTGCATCTGACGGAGTGCTGAAACGAGGACGTTTTTTTTGCACCTCCAGGCAAACCTGACATTGCGCCTTGAGTAAAATTGTCGCCGGAGCGGCCTCCGGAAAAGCGTTCCGATGTGCGCGCATATATGTCCGGAAGGGAACATGAAAAAAAAATGGAAGATGATCCGCGCGCCAGAGAGCGTGGCCTGCGCTGCCGGAATAACTTAATGAACGGAGCATGCTCCCAAAATCGATCATTCGAATTTGAAGTTCCTCAGCAAGCTCCTGGGCGACGATCTTGGCGGCGCCCCCCAGCGAGATAAATGCAGAATCGGCGCCGCTCTCGCGAACTGCCGCTGCAATCTGCGCCTTAATCTCATCCAGATTCCGCGAGAGATCCCGTCCCTCACCGATAGGCTGGACAAATCGGATGCCGGCTGCTCCATCGAAACATCGCGCCGCGATCTGGCAGTAGTCGGAATCCTTTAGCAGTTCGCGTAGAAGCGGAGCTTCCGCTCCGCAAATTACTATCCGATGCCTTTGAATGTATCCCGGGAATTCAAACCAGGTCCAATCCGTCAATAGCCCGGATTTTTCGGGCGAGTCTTTCTGCACTTGGGACGATTTCGATCGGAGTCTAAGGTCTCGATTGTGCGTTCGATTGAATTCCTGGTTCCAATACCAATCTAGGTAATCACATTGCTCATAGCTCCGCAGCAGCCGGTCGCGGTGTTCAGCGTCAAGTCCGGGATAGCCGCGTGAAAATTCGACCGATCGCACTTCGGGCATCCGCGCAATCGATTCGAGGGGACCCTGTTGCAAGCGGAGTAGAAAGCGCAGTTCACCGTCGCCCATTCGCAAGTAGGAAAACTGCTCATGCGATTCGAGAAGAGCCGTTAGTTCAGTGAGGGCGGTGGTTCTCTCCAAAGAGAGCGCACCAATTTCCACTGCTGAATGCTTTGTCGATACTGCCATTCGGCGCTCACCTCATTCTGCGAAGAGATCCCGGGCCAGTTAGATCCAGCGCATAAGCGGCGTTTTCGCAGCGTAGAGGTTAGCTCAAGTCTAGCGTCCGGCAAGCCAAAGACAGAAAAAGTCAAGCCCGCTCCCGAGAACCCCGGAAGCAAGTCCGGTCAGCACGTGCCCACAGCGCAACTATTTCGGGTCTGAATTAAAAAAGAAACCGCCCATACAGACGTGAAATAATTGTTTGAATCTAGTGTTTATGATTGTTATCGTATTTCTACTCACTCTGTCGTCGTGCGTGAAGAAATCCGACTCTCATTAGGTACGCTGGCCCTTTTATGCGGCTTGCTGGCTCTCGGTTTTGCGCTCAGGGCTTATAACAATCCGCACGGGTTCGAATTGACCATCAGTTGCGGCGCTTCTGTAGTTCTGGCGGCGTTGGCAGGCTGGCTTGCACTCCTGTTTTACCGCAATGGCCCGAGGGTCCGGCTCGCGGAACGGACTCGGATCCGGCATATCTTGCGCGATCTAAAATCCGACTTGCGAATTGTTCGGCGCAAATAGCCTTTGCGATTCTTGGTCAGTCCGTGCCTCCAAAACCCCGTTCTGGATATTCCTCGTTTGTCCCATCACAGTCCGATTAGGTGCCCGGGCTTATTAACATCGCACTTACGCCTGTCATGGAAATGACGCTACGATTCAGGAAGCCCTTCGTTGCAAGAAAGTTTATTGCCAGTATGGGTTCAAAGCCATCAGCCTCGCAAGAGACGGCCAGACCAGTAGCAAAACATGGACCTGAGTACTTTTGCCAATGCGGATTTCGATCGGGGCGCCCCCAAATGGAAAGAAGGCCTCTGGATCCTCGTGCGGAGCTTCTTTTTCCTTAGCGCGCTGCCTTATCCCAGCAAACTAAAGACACTGCTTCTTCGATGGTTTGGGGCAGAGGTCGGTCGGAATGTCACGATCCGCTCCCAAGTAAATATCAGTTTCCCTTGGCGATTAGTTATCCGGGACGATGTATGGATCGGCGACGGAGTCTGGATCCTGAGCCTGGCGCAGGTCGTTATCGAATCAAACATCTGTATCTCCCAGCGAAGCTATCTTTGTTCCGGGTCCCACGATTATCGGAAAAGCAGCTTCGATCTGATAACAAAACCAATCTTCATTCGTGAGCGCAGCTGGATTGCGGCAAACTCGTTCATCGGTCCAGGGGTAGAGATTGGTCCGGGTAGCGTGGTAGGCGCTGGCTCGGTCGTACTAGAGAACTTCGGGCCGAAAGTCCTAATTCGCGGGAACCCAGCGAAGGTTGTGAAAACGCTAGAAGGAAATTAGTGCGCATCTTATTTCTCAATCAATTCGCTCCCCCCGATCCAGCGCCGACCGCACAGCTCGTAGGCCGACTTGCCGATGCGCTTCGTCGGGACGGTTATGAAGTGCAGATTGTTGGTACGAAACAGCGGTACCGATCTCGCGCCAGAGGCATTCTTTTTCGGCTAATGGATGAACTGACAGCCCTCCTCGGCCTTCTCTACCATGCGACAAAAGCTGAGCGACCTGACACCGTTATATCCACATCTTCACCGCCTGGTTTGCTGGTGGTTGGCCTGATTGTCGCCAAGCTCAAGCGAGCGCGCTGTATTCATTGGGCAATGGATCTCTATCCAGAGCTGGTATTTCGTTTGGGCAAACGTTGGCCCAGAGTTTTCGAAGATTTCTCCTATTGGCTGATGGGAAAGGCTTATCGACAGAGTAACCAAATCGTCACCTTAGACGAGGATATGCGGGCACACTTAAATCGCCAGTACGCAGTCGAAGCCTCGGTCATTCGACCATGGATCCTCCAATCTGCGCTTCCGGCATCAGCACCGTTCCCTGAGAAAACGCCATTCTTCTGGATTTATTCCGGAAACCTGGGTCGCGCGCACGAATGGAAAATACTGCTGGAGGCGCAAGCGATATTGGAATCCCGTAGCCTGCCAATCTATTTAGTCTTTCAAGGCGGCGGCGCATCCCGCGCGAAGGCGGAGGAGGCTGCTAGCATCGCCGGATTGAGACAAGTGGACTGGAGAAGCTACGCAGCCGAGTCCGAGTTGATCGAGTCGTTGTTGCGCGCGCATGTTTTCATTGTTACCCAAAGACTCAGCGTCCGAGGTCTGTTATGGCCGAGTAAACTCGGTTTGCTGAAGAAGCTGCCGCGCCCGTTGGTGTTTATCGGCCCGACCGACAGCGCGATTGCAGCTGAGGTTAACTCTTTGCCCAATGGGGCAACATTTGAGCCAACCCAAAGTCGAAGTTTGGCCGCGCATATTGAAGAGCTATTCGAAGTTTGGCCCCCAAAACTTAGTCTCATTGTCGATACTGCCGACGAATTTCCGGAAATATACAAAAACTGGAGAGCTGTCCTCGATCGGGCTGCTGTAGAGCAACCTACTTTCAAGTGATTGACCCGATAAGAAGATTGCGGCCGATCCGGTATCTCTTTCCAAGCTCATGGCTATTCCGCATGGTTCTCTGCTGATTTGAGCAGGCGAATCACTTTCGCTGGGTTACCGACTGCCACACATTTTGACGGAAGTGATTTTGTGACCACGCTCCCGGCACCGACAATGGAACCGGAGCCGACGACTACGCCTTTCAAAATGGTTACGTGCGCGCCGAGCCAACAACCGTCTTCAATGACGGTGGGCTTACTGACGAGCGCGCCGGCGCTGCCCTCCAGGTCGTGATCGTGATCAGTCAGGTAGCAGAAAGGACCAATCATACATCCCGCTCCAATATCAACCAGTTCAGATGCGTCGATAAAAGTGTTCCGATTGATGTAAGTTTGCCGGCCCAAGATGATCCTAGGCTTTTGTCGGCGATCGCCAGTGGTCAGTAACGTTACTCGTTCATCCAGCATCACCCCTTGACCAATCGCGATATCCCAGGGATTTCGCGGAATCCGTACGCTCCGAAGCCAACATTTACCCTCGATTCGGACGCCACGCGCAAGAAGCAAAAATGCCTGGAAGCGAGAGCAAAGACCAACCCAAGCTCGAATCATCAACTCCATGTGCCTCGTATCGCCTTTAGCCAGCCCTCGTTCTGCGCTTTCGCCAACGCAATTGTATCAAACAGCCGATGAACAAACATTTTTATTTCCAACTTGAGGCCGCTCAGACCCATCACATCACGTGCAACAATCCGACGACTTCGCATCGCCGCGGCTGCATAGGCAGCCTTATCCATCTTGAAAGGCGTGGGTGCAGAATTGTGCTCATAAACGGCCTCGCTCTCGAAAAGCAAGCGGTGCGTTCTCGCAATCCGGGCCGATAAATGAACGTCCTCCATGAAACTGTAGCCCTCAAAATCTGGGAAACGCTCTCGAGCAAACAACTCCGACCGGTAGAGAACGCACGTCGAGTTCAACCAATCTGAAGATATCAAACCAGATTGTTCTTCGTAACAAGGGTGAGTGTTGATGGCTGGGCCAAAAAGCCGCGCGCCGAAGTTTGGATGTGAATAGCCAGCCTGCAGCCGATAATACCACCAAAGCAGCCCTCGAGGCTTAGGATGGCCAAGACCTTCGATATGCCCAGCTACACCACCGACCGTATGCCCGTTCTCGGCTTCAAAAGGAGCCACCAGCCGAGAAAAGGTCTGCGGAGGTAGAACAACGTCGTCGTCAACAAACGCGATCAGGGGGGTCGAAACTGACAGCGCACCTAGATTCCGCTGTTCAGCGGCGCTTGGGTTCGGGGCTCGAACGTAAAGTAGCGGCAGATTGCCTTTTATCCGCTCCGCAAGATCGCTCGTTTCATTGCCGGAGGAAGCATCCACTAATATTACCGAGGATGGTGGCCTGGTCTGTTGCATCAGCGAATCGAGAACCATGGCGAGCGAATCTGGTCGATCCAGCGTGGCTATGACTGCGGAATAAGTAAGTTGATTGGTCGAGGAAACGGTCATAGCGCCGCGGCATCATTGTTCGCGGCATCCGACCAATCCACTTGGAACCGGTCGCGCCGACAGAGTGACTCCAGAAAGAACCTCTCCGGAGCGTGCTCGAGGCAGGATCTAAGAATTCTTCTCAAAGCAGAACGACACACCACGAATCGGTCGCGATTGGATTCCTTTCGAAACCGGTACGCTCGCTCTGGTTCAATTAGTTCTCGAATATCCCAATCGCAGTCTCCGACCGCCACATCTAATGATACCCTGCATATATGGAGGCTCGATTCTGGAAGAATGCACGCGGATGAAACCACCTCAAGGTAATCACAGATCACGGATCCTATGCCTTCCCTCTTCCTGCCCGGAATCAAATCGGTGTCTTGAAAGTCCATCGAATGGAGGAGATCGACCCTATTGGTGGCTTCTAAAGCGCTGCCCTAACAAAAATTGCGGCTATTCCCATACCTGTACTCCGAGCGCTGCTGTAGATCGAAAGTCACGCAACGTGATACAGTCCAAGCACCCAGCAGTGCTTGCCAAAAGCCTGGGTGCCTACGGCCCGGCTTTCCTGAAAACTATGTGCTCCTGAATGGGAGGCTGCGCCCCTGTTTGACAACTAAGTAACCCTGTCAACTTCCTGGCCACGTCCTCCGCTCCTGGCTCACGGATGAAAGAGACATGATCACCATCGAACTCGCAAATAGCTAGCTGAGATATCAACTTTCCCCAACCATTCTGGGGATCGAATTCGATCGTCTTGCTCCGATCGCGGGCCCGGAGAAGTGTCGCAGCGCCGGCGAACGGTTTTGGCTCCCATTCAGACGATAGTTTCCGAAGAACAGTGGCCACATGCTGATGCTCCGGTTCTACCCATTCGATGTATTCCGGTCTTGAGCCATTTCTCTTCTCCAAAATCTTTTCTTTGGCCAAGTGTGCTCTCCACCGTAGATAACTTACCCAATCCTTCCAGCCGCGGCTTTTGAGAATGCTAAACCGGTATCTAATCCGTGTTGCCCGCTGTGCCATCTTCTCTCGGAATGACCAACGAATGTTCAGCTCCGAGGTGACGCTGTCTAAAATTGCTAGCAGGCTGATCTCCTTTCCGGTTAACTTAAGCTGACGCGCGACCTCGAATGCGAGGAAACCGCCATAAGAATATCCAGCCAGGTTGTATGGCCCTGCTGGCTGAACCCGCAGAATTTCTTCGACGTAAAGTGCAGCCAACTCTTCCATCGAAGACACCGCCTCAGGATTTTTGTCGATCTGCGCCGCCCTGACTCCAAATACCGGTTGGGTTGGTTCCAGATGGCGTACGATATGCCGATATAAAAGAATCTCGCCGTTCACCGCGTGAAGAAAGAAAAGCGGCGATTTCGAGCCTGCCGAATGGATCGGCACGATGCATTGACTTGCGACTGCGTGGCCACCGCGAATCAAGCGAGAGAGGCTTTCAATGGTTCTGGCCTCAAAAAGCGTACCGACTCCGAGATCAAGCCCAAAGCCCTTCTTAATCTTGGTGAACAAGCGCACGGCGATTAAGGAATGCCCTCCCAAATCAAAGAAGTCATCGCGCGCGCCCACCTGCTCAACTCCGAGAAGGTCGCTCCACCACGAAACTAGGGTGCGTTCGATATCATCGCCCGGCGCTATTTCATCTCCGCCAACTAAGGGCTCAGGATTGTGCCGCGGAGTAGATTTTCTTTGGCCTGGCGCAACCGCGCGCTCCAACTGCAGAGAGGCCGGTGCAACAATGAGTTGTGGACGCAAACCAGCTTCCAGTAGGCGCTCAAGAGCCACAATTCCCTGATCGGTTGTTATCGCTGTTTCTTCTTCATCGGTCTTCGATTCAAAACTGACCGGAATAGGCCGTTGCCGGTCAAAGTCCGTCTCCGTGCCTTCATGATAAAACATCGCGATATCCGTTACTCGCCGCAGAACGAATTCGTTGGCAGTAGCCAACACCGCGCCGCGCTCATCCAATAACGTTAAATCGAAAGTGACGATCTCATCTTGAATATTGTTATCTGTCGTCCACGTGATATGCGCATAACAATGGCGAGGTAACGCACCGTAGACGCGGAGACGCTGATACAGAATCGGGACGTAGAGATCCTCCGTTTTTTCGTAGCCAGAGATAGCGAACATCGCGGATCCGGTCGCAACGTCTAACAGAGCAGGATGTAACCCCACACTTTCTAGGTCAGATGTGAACTCCTCCGGCAACTCTGAAAAGCTAATCAGCTCCCGTTCTCCAAAATGAATTCGTCGTAAGGAACGCCAGCGCGGTCCGAAGTACAGAAACTTGGCCTGTTTCGTGTTTTGCACGTCAGATGAAAATGTCAGTGTGCTGCGACTACATCGTCGCAACGTTTCATCTAGAGGAAAGCGCTCCGGCGAAGTCTCTTCGGGAAAGTGCAGGGTAGCGGACACGCATTCGGTCGTCGGAGATTTTCCCTCCTGCCGTCGCGCTGCTGAGACAGAAAATCGCCACTCGTCCCCAGTCTTGAAAATTCGACTCTGAATCGCCCTGGTCTTGCCAAAATCGACCATCAGCGGTGCCGCGAAAGACAAATTTCGCAGCTCAAAGCCTCCGGCGCGGAAATGTTTGGATGCGAGAACCCGAGCAATTTCTATATAGCCAGTGCCCGGTAACAAAGCCTCTGCACCGTGAAACCGGTGCTCGTTCAGTACCCAGTGGCGTTCGAAACTTAATTCCTGCTCGTAACAGACTTCCTGGTCGTTAGCGCGAACGCATCGACCGGCGAGCCAATTCGGAGGTCTCTGTCCGGTTGAATCTGAACCAGGCTGGACCTTGTTCGTTGCTGCTAAACCCACGTCCCGCCACCGCCCCCAGTTAATCGCCATGACGTTCTTCCGACCCAGTGAATGCATCATTTGGGAGAACGCATCCTCAAAAGCGTTCGCTGCCGCGTAGTCGACTTGTCCAACCGGTGCTATCAGACTGCTGATCGAAGAAAAGAGCAGAAAAAAATCTAAATCGATTCCGGAAAGAGCCGCATTTAAATTCAAGGTACCTTTGACCTTTGGTGCCAGCACGCTTTCCGCGCGATCCCTCTCTTTCAATTGGATCACTTCGTCATGAATCGTGCCGGCACAATGGAACACGCCGTCGATCGTTCCCCATCGGTTCAGAATCGATGAAACGGCTTGGTGCATATCGTCCAGAAGTGTGACATCGCCACGCAAAGCGATGACCTCGGCACCCATTTTTTCCAGTTGCTTTACTTTTCGAATTCTTTCCTGCAACGGCTCCGCGGCCGTGAGCAACAAACTCTCCCAATCCGCCCTGGCCGGTAGCCCAGTCCGGTCGACCAACGCGATCCTCGCACCCTTCTTTCGCGCAAGAAATTCCGATACAGCGTAACCGATTCCACCCAGGCCCCCAGTGATTAGGTAAACCCCGTCGCGCTTTATTCGCTGCAGGTCAGATCTCGGAGCAAGCTGAACGGATTCGATAGCCGAGACCCAACGTTCACCCTGGCGATACGCAATAATAGTATCGTTGTTGTCTTGGCTCTGTTCGGCCAGAATCTGTTGGGCCAACCGAAGTAGCCCGCTCCGACCGGAAGCGGCCTCTTGTGATTGCACGTCGATCCAGCGAGCGTTTATCCTGGGGTATTCCCGCGGGATGACCTTGATCGGTCCCATCAGTACTGCCCGTTCCGCGCTCAGGATCTCTTCCCCCCCGACGGAATGGAGGTCGTTTGAAACGACGGTCAATTCGATGGGTTCGTTGATATCTTGGGCGCCAATTGCCTGCGCTAGAAATACCAGACTATGAAAGCATCTTTCCTGGAACGAACCTTCGCCATCCAAGGTGGATCGCGACGAAGTTGGCTCGTAGATGGGCCATAGATAAATGATTCCCCGGGGCGCACCTCGATCTTCCAAACAATGCCGCAACAGAAGATCAAAATCGGATCGAGATGCCGGATCGACTCGGAAAGCATTTCGATTCAGCACCCCAAATTCGGACCCATACGCTACACTGACCGTGTCAACCTCTCGCGCTCGCAGTTCACCTGCGAGGCAGTCACCCAAACCAAGCGGATCGCTGAAGATCAGCCACCAACCCGTCGTATCAACTTGCGTCAGGTGCGATGGAGATTCGACAGCCTTACGCCAGACCGGCTGAAAAAAAACTAACTCTTTATTTTTCGTCTTTTCAACGACCTCAGGAACCGCTTTGGCCAATTGAACTTCGGCGGGAGCTTCAATCCAAAATCGTTGTCGCTCGAATGGATAAGTCGGAAGCAGAACTGGGTGACACTTGTCGCCCTGGTGAAACTCCGTCCAGTTAACATCGGCGCCGACAGCCCAAAGCCGACCTAGTGTGGTGAGAAGCAGCTGCTGGTCATTTACCGATTCACGTGGTCCTCGGACTGACGAGAACACTTTTCCAAAATCATTTTTCGAAACGTGACGCTTGGTCAGACCGGACAGCACCTGTCCCGGACCAACCTCCAGAAACGCTCCTGCACCTCGCTCGATCACCTGGCGAATACCGTTCGAGAACTGGACTGTGCTCCGGATCTGTTTAGCCCAATACCCAGGATCAATGGCATGCTCCGGTTTAATCCAATCTCCAGTGAAGTTTGAAACGAAGGGAATCTGAGGCGGCCTTAGCCGGCAGTGCCCAACAAATTCAACAAATGGTTGGAGAATCGAATCAGCCGAAGCAGAATGAAAAGCGTGCGAAGTCTGTAACCGTTGGGCACTCTTATCTGCGCGGCGTAAGCGCTGCGCCAGATCATCAATAGCAGTCTCCGGCCCCGAAAATACACATTGATCAGGCGCGTTTACCGCTGCCAGGGAAACCTCTGCCGGCAGCCACGCTGCAGCTTCCGACTCCGGCAGATTCGCCGCCAACATTCCGCCTGGGGACATGCTCTGCATGAGTTGCGCTCGGAGCGCCACAATGCTCAGAGCATCTTCCAAGGAGAATACTTGAGCGATGGTGGCTGCCACTAGCTCGCCAATACTGTGCCCAATCATGCAGTCGGGACGTATACCCCAGGCCGACCAAAGCTTTGCTAGCGCCAGCTCTACTACAAAAAGCGCCGGTTGGGTGAACCTGGTTTGATTGAGAAGCTTCGTTGCCTCTTCCCGCCCAGATTCGGTGGGATAAAGTAACGTTCGAATATCAATGCCAATATGGGGCCGCAAAAGTTCCGAACAGCGATCGACTTCTCCAGAAAAGACTCGCTCACCCGCATAAAGATCACTCGTCATGCCGGCGTATTGGGTGCCCTGTCCGGGGAATAAAAAAGCCAGGGAAGAACGCGATGGCGCGGCGCCACTCACGACATTTCTTCCATTTTCGTTGCGCAGTGCCTGAACCGCTTCAGCGACCGAGCCGCATACCGCTGCCCAGCGATGAGTAAAAGCCCGTCTCCCTCGATGACAAGTGAATGCTACGTCGGCTAAATTCACGTCTGGATCATTTTGCAGATGGTCCGCCATTCTTTGCAGTGCTCTAACCAATGCTGCCTCCGTTTTAGCGGACAGCGTCAGCAACTGCGGAGAGCGTTGCGAGTGTGACGAAGCCGTGGGCGGCGCTTCCTCCAGAATAACGTGCGCATTCGTTCCCCCAATTCCCAGCGACGTGACTCCAGCTCGCCGTGATCCCTTGAGCGATTTCCATTCGGACAACTGCGCGTTAACGTAGAACGGACTATTTTCGAAATCGATCAACGGATTCGGCTTCGTAAAATGAAGACTTGGCGGGATTTGACGGCGCTCCAGTGCCAAGACGGTCTTAATAAAGCCGGCGACTCCGGCGGCAGCATCCAGATGTCCCACGTTGCTTTTGAGGGAGCCGATGGCACACGTCCTTTTCGCACCGGTAGACTGAAATGCTTTGGTCAGGGCAGTGATTTCGATTGGGTCACCAACAGCGGTGCCGGTCCCATGGGTCTCCACATATGCAACCGACTCGGGTTCAATACCAGCAACAGCTAGCGCCTGCCGCACCACTTCGGATTGGCCAACGACGCTCGGCGCGAAAAAGCCTGCCTTGCGAGCCCCGTCGTTGTTGACTGCCGTCCCCAGAATAACGGCATGAATTCGATCGCCGTCTTGAATGGCGTTTTCCAAACGTCGAAGCACTACGACGCCTAGTCCGCTACTGAATACTGTGCCGCTTGAGTCGGCGGCAAACGGACGGCAACGCCCGTCCCGCGAAAGAATCTCGCCAGGGCGATAAAGGTAGCCGCAGCCATGAGGTATTTCGATAGTTACGCCGCCCGCTAAAGCCATATCGCACTCCTGACCCAACAAACTCTGACACGCGAGATGAATGGCCACGAGCGAGGTGGAGCAGGCCGTCTGAACCGACATGCTCGGTCCGTTTAGATCGAGCTGATATGAGACTCGCGTCGCCAAGACATCTTTATCGTTTCCGGTTTGCTTAATCAGAAAGAGTCCCGATGTTTCCATCACCTTCCGGTTCGGCAATAGATTGTGAATCAGATAGCTGCTCATGCCCGAACCTGCGTATACGCCGATTGATCCGGGGAATTGACTCGAATCCCAGCCAGCGTTCTCTAATGCTTCCCAGGAACACTCGAGAAACAGGCGATGCTGCGGGTCCATTATTGCTGCATCTCTCGGACTGAACCCAAAAAAATCGGCATCGAATTGATCTATTCCTTCCAGTACAGCAGCTCGTTTAACGTAATGCTCGTCCTGAGTAATCGATTGATCGACTCCGGCTGCCTCTAGATCGGCGTCTGTTAGATCCTTAATCGATTCGCGACCCTCACGAAGGTTTTCCCAAAATTGATCAAGGCTCTGCGCTCCTGGAAAACGTCCTGCCATCCCGACCACTGCGATGGCAGAGCTGTTGATCTCGGGCTGATTCATCGAGGCGAAAAAACTTGAAGAACAGTCGATAGATCAAAAACTTTTGTTTGTTTATCTTGAGCATCCGATGAGCAAACTGAAGCCTTTACCCTGTCGAACCCTGATGCTTCAAATGAAAAGCTTGGCATGAAGCCCCTCCTATTCGGATCTTCCGGGCTTTGATTTGCCGCGTCGCAGCAACGCTTCGCGCCGGGATTGACCGCGGAGAGTTCCATCTGCGCCGGAGGTACCGCCCTCGATCGTACCATTCAAATGACGAGCTAACAATTCGACCGTCGAATGCTCAAACAGTTCAGGCAGGGTGACGCTAATTCGCAACTGTTCCCTAAGTCTCGTAACGACCTCGACAAACGACATTGAGTTCGCTCCCAGATCGATGAAATTCTTTTGATGATCAACCGTTTGTGCGTTTAACGCCTCGCACCAGATGGAAGCAACAACTTCTTCCAACTTCGAGGCATTTTGGAGATGGTGCGCCGACGCAACGGTTGGGGTCCGTACAGTTTTCAAGGCGCGACGATCGACCTTGCCGTTTGGCGTAAACGGCATTGAGTCGATGTAGAAGAACGCAGAAGGAATCATGTGCGATGGTATCATCGTCTCCAGAAACGCATGAAGCTCACTCGGAGGAACCACCGTCTGGTCTGCGCCAGTGATATAGGCGAGAAGCGTCTGCTCGCCGGACCGTTCAGACTTTGCAATCACGGCGCAATTCCCCACTCGCGGATGCTTCTGAAGATGCGACTCGATCTCCTCCAGTTCGATCCGGAACCCGTGGATCTTCACCTGATTGTCAACTCGACCAAGAAATTCTAACTCACCGTTTGGCCGATACCGAACAACATCACCTGTCCGGTAGAATCTCGCACCTGGCCGTGGATCGAACGGGTTAACCAGAAATTTTTCCGCGGTTAGCTCCGGCCGATTCAGGTAGCCACGGACGACTCCGGCACCACCAATAAATAACTCTCCTTGCGCCCCGATCGGCACCCTTCGAAGATCCTCATCGAGGACATACATTTCTGTATTGGCTATCGGTTTACCGATCGGAACTGTCTGCTCACTACTTTGCAGGCGGTAAATTGCCGACCATACGGTGGTCTCGGTCGGTCCGTATGCATTTAGCACAACGCCAGATACCGAAGCAGTAAGCATCACCGCTAAAGAACTCGGAAACGGTTCTCCTCCAACTACCAGCCTTTTGATCGAGCGAAGGGCATCTCGGAGATTTCCGCTTTCGGATAACCACCGGATAAGCGACGGCGTGCACTGGAAGTGCGTCACTTGATATCGCTCGATTAGACGATGAATCGTGTATTCTCCATTTAGCGCGAGCTTGTCGACATCACTTTGCAGGACGATGGTAAATCCCCGCGCCAAAGTCCAAAACAACTCCAGCACCGAGATATCAAACGAAATGCTGGTGACAGCTAACCAGACGCCCGGTCCGCCGCCCACAAACTCGTCCATGGCCACAAAGAAGTTGCTAACGTTCCGATGCTCAATCATGACTCCCTTTGGAACGCCGCTCGACCCCGAGGTATAGATGACATACGCGAGGTTGCTGCCTTGCGCCCTACTCCGCTGACTCGGCTCCCGATTCAAATCGAGGTCTGGCAAATCTTGGTCTGTAAAGAGCATTTGAACCAAAGCATTCGAGAAACGATCGGCCAAGGATTTCTGGGTGATGAGGATCGGCGTTCCGGAGTCGCTCAACATGAGTTGAAGCCGTTCATCCGGGAACTCCGGATCGAGCGGAAGGTAGGCCGCGCCTGTCTTCAGGATCGCTAAAAGCGCCACGATCAGGTCTACCGACCGGGGAACACAAGCTGCAACAATTACCTCCGCTCGCGCACCGAGCTTACTAAGCACTTCAGCTAAGGCTTCGGCACGTGCATTTAGTTCTCGATAGGTAAGGCTCTTTCCTTTGAAAATTACGGCGGTATGCTCCGGGCTCCGCCGCACTTGTTCCGTAAAGTAATCCTGGATGCATTTTTCCTCTGGGTATTCAGTGCCCGTCGCGTTCCATGCGGCGAAGATTTCATCCGCTTCACTCTCGCTGATGATCTCGCGAGTGGCGGTGTACGGTAATGCGTTTTCCCTCATTTCTTACAAAGCTCCGGAGATTGCGTTTATTGTAGTTAATATCCGCCTTCCGGATCGTTTTCGATTTACCATACAGAATTCGGAGACACCGATTCTCAGTCGGTTAACTCCGCGATACACCAGAGTTTCGTCCGATGTTCTAGGACCTCTCAATGGCAACGCACTCAAGATGATCATCTACATTCCGCACCTTCCGGCGACGCTGAATCAGCCGATTCTCCAGGAACAAATATTCGATTCCAGTCCCAAGGAATGTTTCTACTGCCTCCTTCGGGGAATTTACTATCGGTTGCCCTTTAACATTGAAACTGGTGTTTAATACCATCTCGCAACCGGTAATATTCCCCACCTCATGCAACAGACGATGAAACTGAGGATTATCTTTTTCAGAGACAGTTTGCACTCGGGCGCTTCCATCAACATGGGTGATGGCGGGTAACTCCTTCCGGTATTCTTCTCGCACCAGCACCGTAGCAATCATGTAAGGCAGTTCTGTTCCCGGCGACACATCAAACCAAAGGTGCACTTGCTCCAAAGAAACGGCCGGCGCGAATGGTCTGAAAGCCTCCCTTTTTTTGACCATTGCATTAATCCGGTCCCGCATTGCCGGGTTTCCAGGATCCGCCAGAATGCTACGGTTACCGAGAGCTCGAGGGCCAAATTCCATTCGGCCACGATACCACGCGATAACGCACCCCTGCGCTATCAGCCGAGCAGCTTCCTGACACGTCTTTTCCAGGCTCTCGAACTCGACCACCACAATCTCGTCAGCAAACTGACTTATATCCGCATCAATCTGCTTGGCCGAATATGCTGGACCATAGAACGGCACGGGCATGCGGATGTTCCGGACCGAATCGTTAGCCCATGAACCATACAGAGCAGCGCCGACCGCGGCGCCGTCGTCACCCGCAGCCGGCTGGACATAGATTTCATCAAAGGTCCCAGAACGCATTAAACTCCCGTTAGCAGTACAATTCAGCGCGACTCCTCCGGCCAAGGCGAGCCGGCGTAAGCCGGTCTCGGATCCGAAGTGACCACAGATATGAAGAATGACTTTGTTCAGACACTCCTGCAAAGCAGCGGCAACATCCCGATGGGTCTGGGTGATATTCTCTTCGGGCGACCTGGCTGGTAACAGTCGCTCGGTCAGGAAACGGCGGGTCGCTAAGTAATTCTCGCGCTCTTCCCGTGTCTGGTTCAGACGGAGCGGCGGTATTCGTACCGTTCCATCTGCGTACAGCTCGACTGCCTCTTCAAAAAAACTGCGAAACCGGCTCGGATCGCCGTATGGGGCAAGCCCCATGATTTTGTACTCGTCCGCATTAAAGTCGAAACCAAGGTGAAGCGTAACGAGCGAATAGAATATGCCAATCGAATCGTTGGCAGATATTTTCTTGATTTCATCAAGTCCGTTTTTATCAGCGTGATAGACCGTAACGCTTTGAGTCTCGCCCATCGCATCGATAACGATCACCAAGCATTCGTCCCATCCGGAAGTAAGAAAAGCGCTAGAAGCGTGCGCAAGATGATGCGGGATCTGTTCTACCTTGCTCTCCGGCAGTCCAGGGAAAGCATTTTGGAGGTTTTGCAAAAGCGCTTCTCGGGAAAAAACAGTCCGATATAGTTCCGCCGAAACAGGGTCCAGATTGTACACCTCTTGGTACGGGGAATAATCGAAAGCGTGAACGACCAAATCGATGTCTTCCAGATTAAGGCCCGATTCGGCCAAGCAATAGCGAATTGCCCCCGCTGGAAGATCGCCTGTGTGTTTTTTTAGATTGAAGCGTTCTTCGGCGGCCGCAGCGACCAAACGACCATCAGTCACCAGCGCTGCCGCCGAGTCGTGCCCCTGAGAAATGCGGAGTTCTCGGATATCAGCGCTCGGCCAATGGGACGACTTAAACTTTACTGCGTTCGCTAATCCGCTAACCCCAAGGATTCGCACGGTCCTCCAGTAGCAGAATAAGATTGGTGTTGACTACATTAAAGACAGGCATGCCTAAGGAGGAAAATACTTCTGTTACGGTTATTATGTTTTTTATGCGCTCCATAGATCCGGCCCGGCTGACCTGAGACGACGTCATTTGTTTAGACACTCGGCCGCCTCACTTGAGACCAGTCGTACCGGCAGTGTAAGGCGCGGCAACGCAATCGCCGAAACAAACCCGGGTATCGCATCGAGGAAACTGACCGCCAGTTCGCCTGCATCCAGCTGGTTGAGCGGTTGCGTTAGTCCTTCCCCAGTCAATTTTAGAAATGCCTCTTTAGCCACCCAGATCCGGAGAAGTGCTAAACGGCGACTCGGAAAAGGTAACGCTGAAACTCTTCGCCATTCTGATTGCGAGCAAACGGTCCGCGCGAATTCATCTTCATCGAGGGCACGCGCTTCCGGTTCGATATCAACCCCGACCGGATCGACACAGGTAACCGCGATCAGGGATTTTCCGTCCGAGTGAGACACGTTGAAATGCAGGCCCGCCTCCGCCAAGAAAGGTTTCCCCCGTTTTTGGTATTCAAACTTCAGCCGCTCTGGGGCACGGTTCAGGTAAGCGCCCAGAATCCTCTTTAAAATGGAACGACACACTACGAATCGCTCGCGATCGATTTCTCTTCGGAACCGGTGCGCCCGCTCCCGTTCAGTCGATTCCAGAATATCCCAATCATCTTCTTCAACTGGCCTATCCAAAGATATGGTCCACACGTCAACGCTCGATTCGGGAAGACAAAGAGCGGGCAAAATCATCTTTGGATAATGACAAATCATGGATCTTGCGTCTCTCTCATTTTGGCGGGATTAAAATCGGTAGTGTAGAAGCCTGTAATTGGAGAGATCGGCTTTTTACCAGGCTTCTGAAGCCAATAATACCGATAATTCCAGATTCGCTGCTCGCGCCGCCCGCGTTGCATAGGCATGGAGCTTCGAGTGCGCCTATTCCCGCAACGCAATGTACTAGTTGGGAGAGATCTGGGCCTCCGCGGATATACGCTTTACCTCTTCGAATTCCGGACCCCGCCACCAGCTCCGGTAGAGCAATATGTTTCCATGCCGTACCGCATCCAGAATCGGCTGGCGCACACGCGCTAGATCAACGTTGCCGGTATAAACCACACTAAAGGCCTTCGGGGAAGTCGTGTAGTGCTCCCAGGCGGGGGTACGAGTCCCGGGCCACTTTTCTAGTGCAGCTGGATCATAATAAGGCGCGCAACAACTAAAATAACTCGCGTTTTCAAACTCCGGAACTAGCAAAGCATCGGGATATTTCTCGTGTAGTCGTTCAAAGATGCCGATGTCATACAATCCGAAATTCCAGAAACCAAAGTTCGAGTCGATGTAAAATAAAGAGCAGTTCCAGCGCCTCCGAGCATAGGCAATCTTGCGATCCAGTTCGTCGTAAATTGCATCGGAGTCGAAATAATATTCCTTTTGCTCATAGCGGTCTGGCTTTGCAAATTCGAGATGTTGAGGTCTGAGTAAAACCCCGACCCGGAGGGACGCTTCCGTGAATTTGTGAAAGAACTCGTCGACAACTTCGTCCATTTCGGGTGCGATGCGCGCCAACATTCCCGGATTGCCAATGTATGTCGGATTGGGATGTGGAAATTGCTCGCCTTCAACGTCCCAGACAATCATACCTTGCGCATTCATTTCTCGGAGCAACTGAACGGATCGGTCGGCATAAGCGAGAAGCGCTCGTCGAAATTCCTCGCGTCCACCCGGTGTCGTAACGTCAAGATGTTCATCGTTAAACCAGCCCCGTGGATTGCCCTTCCAGCCGGCATTGTCTCGGGCAAGAAATAACGCGCCGATGGGGCGTCTATCTGGCCAGTCAACTGAATTGGTACGGGCCGGTTTGCAGCTCGCGAATAGGAAGAGCGAAACGATGATCATTACGATTCGTCCAGTAACGGACTGGCCGGGTTTCGACGGCCAAGCATAAGAGCTCTCCTTATAACTCCCATATTTATTCGATCCCATTATTTTCAGTGCAGTAAGCTCAAATTAAAACTACGACTCGAAATGAAACCCGCTTCGGCGCGCGTCGTTACTCAGTTATCACAGATCCAGTCAAGGTTTTGGCGCATCCAAGCCAGCCAATAGATCGGTTCCGGCTGCAGCCGAACGATACAATCATAAAATTTTAGCTGAGAATGACTTTAACTCCTCTCGAGTTCCTTCGTGTCTGCTGCATGATCCTGACAACCGCGTGGTTCTGCGGGCCCCTGCGAGCTCAAACCTCTGTCTCGCTTACCGTTCCTGGCACCTCAGATATTTTTGCGGCCGGCCTCTCCTCCGTTCCGAATTTACCGGCGGGCGGCGGCTCTTTGCCGATTGACCTGACCTTGAATAGTGTTCCGATCCTTACCTTCCAGACGACCGGCACCATAATCCTCGATAACACCACACCCACCAGCCAAAGCGGTCCCGACGGGGGCAGCTTCCAGGGCCCGACTGATATCAATTCACTCGGCGGTATTTCGGGAATAAAGGCCCCCAACACTGGGTTCCTTGTCGGAGTCTTCCTTCCGGCAGCCGGCCAATCTTCCAACCCGCCGCCAACTCTGGATTTTAACACTATCGGAACGAACTTCACTACCCTTGCTCCAGCGCTCGGTCAGGTTTTCTTCATCGGCGACGGCCTGACCGGAACCGGCTATGGCACCGTTCAACAGTTTATTGTTCCGAATGGCGCTACCAATCTATTCCTCGGTATCGCCGATGCAGATAACGTGCAGGGACCTCCGGGACACTACGGAGATAACGGCGGCCAATTTAATGTAACGGTTACGTCTGTGCCGGAAACCTCGACCTGGGTTCTGCTGTTGCTTGGCCTAGGCTTGGTCAGCGTTTTGTCTGTTGCACAACGGCGCGAGCCTGCGCATCTATCTTTTCACTGAATGATGTGCACCCAGCTCCTTGGTCTGCTGTTTCAGGATTGCAGCCCTCAAGGACGCGGCCTGAGACCGACTTCATCTGTCATGGCTCCATCTAGGACGGCCCGCCGCGGTGGGCCACGCTGCAAAGAGCATATCTGGCCGTCACCCCGCTGTAAGAGGTGGTCGAGCGACTGGCTATCCCTGGCCCTGGTCACGTTGCTTACTACCTGCTACCTTGCAGCCGCTCAGTCGACTCCCACGCCGTCGCCGGTCGAGCATCAGGCAGAAAATTCATTCATCTGGCAAACCTGGACTGACCGCCGACCGATCGGACAACTGATCCTGGCTGGGGCTAGTAGGGGAAAAGAGGATCCTCCTGGGAGTGACAGTTGGACGGACTGGAACAAATGGAATTTGCCCAACGTCGATTACCGGACCCCGGCCGGGCTAACAGATTTCCATCAGAAGATGTTGGCTTACTGCGCGACCACCCGGGACAACATCCTGAAAGTTGGCGGTCAGGGCGTTATTGTGTGGGATATTGAAGGCGAAGGCCGAGGGTATTTGACCTTCCTCGGTGATCCCCGGCTCACCCATGCATGTGCTCCAGAGGTGGATTCAATCGCAGACGAAATGTTTGCGATCTTTAAGAAGGCCGGGCTAAGGATCGGCGTCTGCTTACGTGCCGATACGATCGCCTTAAAGGCGGATGGACTTCCGGTCTCCCAGACTCACCAATCCTATTATAAATCTCGCGCCCAAGCAGTCGGAGATCTAGACGCCAAGCTTTCCTACGCAAAGAACAGGTGGGGCTGTACGATCTTTTACATCGACTCGAATGGGGACGACGGACAATACATCGGAGAGAAAGACCGCGCCGGCATTTATCCGGCCAGTGTTTATCAGGAACTGTTTCGGCGCCATCCGGATTGCCTCTTCTGCCCAGAAGAATATTACAACAACGGCACCGGAGGATCGAATGACAGCTACTCGCGGGTCACTGCTCCCTATGAAGAGCTCCGGGTCTCTTCTCCTGCAGTGGGAGGCGTCTCAGATTATCCCGCCGGTACCCGCAACCAGTTCCCTGGGGCCTTTATGCTCCTCTGCATCTCCGATGGCGACATCAAAGGCAACAAGGCGAAGCTCGTCGCGGGCGTAAGAGCGGGAAATATCCTCTTGTTCCGCGCTTGGTTCTGGTCACATGAGATGGATGACGTCACAGAGATTCTCAACGCAGCCAAATCCGCGCACCGTTAGATTTTGCTGGCATCGTCTCAGAGTACATCACTGATCAGCTGCAAGCCGTCTTGCTCGTAGGTCGCTTTCGTCCCTCAGCAACCAGTGCTATGGATTTGCTTTACCCTCATGGCCACAGACACAGGACGGAATTTGAAGGAATCGAACGCAGCACCGGCAGGAAGCGAAACCGTTTTACTCGTTTTGGTGGCTGCCAGCTTCTCCCATCTCCTCAATGACACCATTCAATCCCTTATCCCGGCGATTTATCCGGTTCTGAAGGATTCGTTTCGGCTCAACTTTGCCCAAATCGGTTTGATCACGCTAACTTTCCAGCTGACCGCTTCGTTGCTGCAGCCGCTGGTGGGTCTTTATACCGACCATCGGCCGCAGCCATTTTCGTTAGCCATCGGAATGGCCTTATCCTTGGTAGGGCTGGTTCTGCTCGCGTTCGCTAATAACTACCCAATGATCTTGGTGGCCGCAGCTTCCGTTGGGTTGGGCTCTTCCATTTTTCACCCCGAAGCATCTCGCCTAGCCCGCCTCGCTTCTGGCGGCCGCTACGGGTTTGCCCAATCACTTTTTCAAGTCGGAGGCAATGCCGGCCAATCTTTGGGACCTCTTCTGGCGGCACTGATAATTGGCGCGCGAGCCAGAAGCAACGTCATCTGGTTCACGTTGGCTGCACTAGCCGGAATCATCGTGCTTTACAACGCGGGCCGCTGGTATCAACAAAACCTGACCCGAGCGCATCAGCACATTAGGCGACCAGTCACCCACACGCATCTTCCTCCGAGACAAGTTGGAGTGGCCCTGGCTGTTCTCATTAGCTTGATTTTTTCGAAGTTTTTCTATCTCGAGAGCATGAGAAGCTATTTTACGTTCTATCTCATCGCAAAGTTCCAGCTACCGGTACAGCACGCCCAGTTGCTTCTGTTTCTCTTTCTGTTTTCGGTCGCGGCCGGAACCATCATCGGAGGGCCAATCGGAGACCGTTTTGGACGCAAGTACGTAATCTGGATATCGATATTGGGCGTCGCGCCCCTCACGTTGCTGTTGCCGTACGTCGGTCTTTTCTGGACGGTAGTGCTCAGCATCCTGATCGGATTAATCTTGTCCTCGGCTTTTCCTACCATCCTGGTTTACGCTCAAGAATTGCTTCCAGGGAAGGTCGGGCTCATTTCCGGGCTTTTCTTTGGCTTAGCCTTCGGAATGGCCGGCATCGGATCCGCCGTCTTTGGCCAGCTGGCAGATCACACGAGCATCGAGTACGTGTATTGGATCTGTTCATTTCTCCCCCTTATTGGACTCCTCACCGCATTTCTCCCAAATCTGGATAAAACTACAACAACCGCACCGGTCGAACCGTGATGCTGCATCAATTAGCGATTGCTGCAGGCGAAAACAGCAAATAGCGAAACTGGAAAACGCAGACGGAAATGAGGAAACTCATTCGGGCCCGCCCGCCATTATCAAACCACGATTGGATACTAATGGACGCGAATAAAACCAGATCCCTATTCGTGCCTGTCCGCCATAGTCCGTCGCTACCAGGCGACTGCCGCGTTATGCCGGACGCCGGCGGATACATTCGCGTTTATTCGTGGTTTTGAATACCTGCGATGGACAGCACATGGCTCCGGTTCGGATTGAGTGCCAGTTTTTTAGCCATTTTGGCCACAACCGGATGCACAACCCGGAAGTCGGTCTCGCCGCCCGCTCCATCATACCCGGCCGTGCCGCTAACTTCGGTGCGCGTTCTGGATCAGCTGCCGAGTCCACCATACGAAGCATTAGGGACCATCACAGTGCAAACCGACGCGGATGCTAATCGAGAAAAAGCCATCGCCGACATTCGACAAAGGGCGGGAAACGACGGAGCAAACGCTATCGTGATCTTATCAGAAAAGGTGTTCAGCTGGCGCAACGAAGCTATCCACCAGCGGCTCCGTTCGCGCCGGATCGTTGCCCGTGCGCTTCGGCTGCCTTAGCTGGGGCCTTATTTCCCACTAGCGAACGACAAGATCTGCAGCACGTTCATTTCCCTGGTGCTGCCCGTGAACGAATGCTCAGAGCCGAATCACTAGTTTGCCGTTGGCTTGGTTTGACTCCATCAAGCGATGGGCTTCCCGGATATCTTCGAACGGAAAAACCTTCGCCGGTTTTGCCTTGTACGCACGGGCAGCAGCCCGATCGATTATCGTCTGGAACGGGACATCCGATAGAGGAAAATCCGGCATGCCGTACATAAAACTGCCGAAAAAACTGAAATGCACGCCACTCGGCATTTGGAGCAGCGGATTGAAAGAGGCAATCGGAGCAAGACCCCCCAAGAACCCGGCCAGACAGACGCGTCCGCCGCAGCGCGCCATAGCGAGCGAATCAAGGAGGGTGCTATTGCCGACCAACTCCAACACCGCGTCCACACCCTCTGGATAAAGTTTGCGAACGCGGCGGGAAAGGTCCGGACCTTCCAGATCGACGTGTTCCGCCCCTAAGCCTTCCAACATCGAAATCCGATCGCGATTGCGGGTTGTTGCGATAACGTGCGCGCCAGCCTGTGCAGCGATGTTTAAAGCCGCCTGTCCGAGTGCCGATGTAGCTCCCCGTATGACGAGAGTCTGATCAGGGACGAGCGCAAGATTACCGTGCAGGCAGGTCCAGGCTGTCGCATAGGATTCCGGAATTGCCGCGAGTTCCTCCCAAGAAAGGTCGGACTCAATCGGCATCACATTCGTCGCCGGCACGCGCGTGTATTCGGCGTAGCTGCCATCGATCGTGCGCCCCATGCCCCCCATCAACGCCACAACCTTTTGGCCCTCGGCGAGCCGGCCCTCGGGATCGGCCTTTACCAAACCCACGCATTCGATGCCACTCACCTTGGCTACATCGCCCCATTCCCCTTTTCTCATGTAGGTCTCGGCGTGATTCACTCCGAATGCTTTGACTTGGATAACCACGTGGCCGGGTTTTGGTTCAGGAATAGCTAGCTCCTGAATCACTAATTCCTCAGGACCGCCATATCGTTGTCTGACAATCGCGCGCATCTTCTCTTCGTTTTTTTGAATTGTTTCGGTGTTCATGACTGTTTCCTTGCTTTGGGCCGGCCCTATTGGGACGACATAGGTTCAGACAAGAACTGCCGGGCGTTGTGACAGTTTCCCGGGAACATTTTTTGGCGGACCAGCGCACCTCACGTACAGCGGTGGTGTCCTCGCAGTCATGCGTGCGCGCCAAAACGAGGACTTGCAATTAGGCTCGGACTGGTCCGTCAACGACCAAGGAATCGATGCCGGCTTCTCAGCCGTCCGGAGGACTTGTCCCACAGGGACGAATGAAAGTAGCCCAACACTTTAGTGCTGGGTTAGCGTTTTTTTACCCGAGACGTCCGGACGATCGACCCTTATCTGTTCTCATGAAGTTACATTAAGGCCCAAGAGGCGAACGTTTCTATCGTCCCCTACGGAACGGACGCGTCTTTTGCACCATTCCCCAGCAATAAATTGCTGGGCTACTTTCATTCGTCCCTGGGGGGCTTGTCGGACTTTTCAATTGGGTAGCAGATCTGGTAAAAAGGTGGATGCCAGAGCGATATGTAGTCATTGATCGGCAGACGCCGATGTTGTTGCCGGTCGATTTGCGAGATTGGGTGGCAAAGGATGATTTGGCGCGCTTGATAGCGGAGGCGATCGATCAATGCGATCTACGGCTAGCTTGTACCAATGAGCGGGGTAGCGGTAGTGCGCAGTATCCGCCTGGAATGATGTTGGGCTTACTGATTTACGCTTATGCGCGAGGAGTATTTTCTTCCCGGCGCATCGAACAACTCAGTTACGAAAGCCTTTCGGTGCGTTACTTGTGTGGCAACACCCATCCGGATCACGATACCATCGCGAAGTTTCGGCGAGAGAACGGAGCGTTATTTCGAGAGTGTTTCCGTAGCGTGTTATTGTTGGCGCGGGAATTAGGATTGGTTCGAGTGGGCAAGCTAGCAGTGGATGGAACGCGACTGGAAGCCAACGCCAATCGCCATCGCTTCAGCACGCGGGAGCAATTAGAGCAAGAAAGGGCTCGAGTCGAAGAGCTCATTAGCGAGCTGATCCAACGAGGGGAAGCGGCTGATCAAGCTGAAGAGGGCGAAGCAGAGACTGAAGGCTTGCCAGCGGAGTTAGCCGATGGGCAAAAGCGCCGTAAGGCCATCAAAGAAGCTCTAGAGCGCATCAAGCAACGAGAAGCCCAGCAGCAAGCCGAAAAAGAGCAATTAGCCCAGAGCGGTCGTCAGAGCCAGGCCAAGGAGGTACGGATGAATTTGACCGATCCAGACTGTGGGATCTTACACCGTAAAGGGGCAGGTACAGTCATTGGCTATAACGCCCAAATTGGAGTCGATATCCAAGGTGCAGGCCTGATTGTGACTAATGCCGTCAGTGCCAAAGGGGGCGACGCGGAGTTATTGAACCAAGTCCTTGAGCAGCTCGCTCCCGAGTTAGGAGCAGTAAAGGAAGTGGTCGTCGATTGTGGCTATGAGAGCGGACCCAAAGCCTATGAGCTGGAAAAGAGCCTTGGCACCAAAGTCTATTATCCTCCCCGTCCGATCCAAGTCAGTGCTAGTGGACCAAAACATCGCAACAGCCATAGGCAACGCTTGGCGCGACACATGCGTTATTTAATCAAAAAACGCATCGAGTCCCCCCACGGACAGTGGTTGCAACGTCGGCGCCAAACGGTAGCTGAGGGTGCTTTTGGTTTTATCAAACGCGCGTTGGGCTTTCAGCGCTTCAGTCTACGCGGCTTGCAAAAAGTTCAGACCGAATGGCAACTAGTCTGCTTGGCCTTTAACCTGCGCAAACTGGCCTAAAGAAAACAAAAAGGCTCTGCACCTACCCGCAGCTCCCTTCGCGGAAAATTACGGCTTACCTCAAAGCTGATCGCAATCCTCCCCTTTACCGTCTCCCTTCCGCCAAAAAAAAGCGGAAAAAACATCACGAAGTCCGACGGCCCCCGGAGGGACTAGTTCCCGGAATCGAAACCGGATCCGGTGATCAGTTCGCGGAGTTTGGTAGCTAAATCAGCCGGCGCCAGAAACGCATGTTCGCGAAATAGTTCGGCGTGTTTGCGGTCGAGCGATTCGAGTTCATTTAGGCGGTGCGGCGCAATATCGCCTACGCTGGCCAATCTACCCTTCGTAAATTGTAAACGGTCGGGATCCACATAGCCCGCCTGCATGAAGCCTCGGGTCTTCTTCGCGCATCGGCAGGGGTTAGCAGCGTTAACCAGACCGCACTTGTCACTCATGAATTGGTAAAGATCGCGTCGCGCGCGAGAGAGGAGTTGCCGAAAATTGTCCGGCAAGATCTCCATCGCCTCGGCTCCAACTTCGCTGCTAACACCGAAAATTTCGCCAAGGATGAAAACCAAACGCTGGCGACGGTCCAAGCACAAAAGCATCGCGTTCATGCAGGTGAGTCGAGTTTCTTCGACCAGAAGCGGTAGCTCGACCGGAACGGCCTGAGGATCAGGCAGATCAAGATTAGGCGTGGCATCAAGTGAACGACCCATATCGGTAAAGGTCATCCTCTCTTCCATTTCGGTTTTGCGCACGTTAAGCAGGTGATTGACAGCGATACGATACAACCAGGTCCGAAATTGGCTCTGACCCCGGAATGTGCTCAGCTTCGTTACGATCTTGATAAGGATTTCTTGGGTGGCGTCCTCAGCCAGATCGCGCCGCCACATCATTCGGATAGCGATATTAAAAACCCAAGGCTGGTGGCGACGTACCAATTTCTCCAGGGCGACCTCGTCACCAGCCTGAGCCTTGGAAACAAGCTCCTCATCCCCGGGCCCGTTGCTCTCCGTTGCAATTTGAGCAAAGGGGTTGGCCCATTCTCCTCGGGTTTCAGCACCAAAAATTTCGTTGGATGTGTTCGTTATGTCCAATTTAGACATTTTGAAAAAACTATTGTGACAGTGATCCAAATTAAAGAGCTTGTTAAGCGCTCGCCTATTCCGACGGCAAATTCTCTAAGAGCCTCTCATCAGTTCCAGCCTCATTCTAGGGGGCGATCCATAGCGCCACTCAGAACGCTTATAGAGTGACCCGATCGGGTTGAGGCCGACTCTGTACCTTGGCAAGGGCTCAAACCGGATTTGCGGAAATGAGCGAAGACAGGGGTCACGTAATAGGCTGGGCTCACCTGGCGGAAGACGCTCTGCGCCCGCATTCTGTCAGATCAACGCATCGGCAACGGGCCACCCTGTCTACTAGGCTGCGCATCAGTAATAGGCGGGCCATCTGCGCGTCGAGCTCGTGCCGTTTCTCTTGAGCCAGCTTGCGCCAACGCTGAGATGGTGGGACGTCCGGATCGAAACCGTTCACGAGTCTGCGTATCTCAGCAAGCCGGAAGCCACAAGCCTTGGCCAGCCGAAGGACGGCGACTTGGTCCACATCCCCCGACCGATACCGTCTCCGCCCGCCAATACGCTCGGGTCGAGGTAGTAAATCGATTCGTTCGTAGTAGCGAATCGTCGATGTAGGCACTCCACACTTTGCCGCGAGTTGGCCGATAGTCATAGAAGTTGCTCCGAGCGCTTGACTTAAACCGTACTTCAAGTCGGAGGATTCGGCTATGAAGATAGCGGCAGTTTTGTTCGGGTCCTTGTTCTGCGCATTTGCGGTAGCCGAGGACGTTCCATCACCGGCTTTGGCCTGTAATCCCAATGGGATCGATGCGGCGGAATGGCCTCACTATGAGAAACTTTTGGGTCTGCTGTACAGCGCGGCAAGGGAGCGGCGCGAGCTTTCCGACGGGTACACTGTTCCGGCTGGATGGCAAAAAGATTTCCCTGCAAGAGACCGCACAGTGGATAAGCCTGGAACGCCTTTGTTGTCCTTTCCTGACATTTCAGGTCGAGGTCACCGGCGCAACGGACGATTGCTGGTTGACACTCAAGGGTCCCTCGGGGGTCAAAGCTTTCCTTGATGCCGAGCTGGCAATCGTACCAGTCCGGAACAAAGTCGGCCCCTAACGTTAGGCGAAAACTCTCCGCCAAGGCGCACCAAAGTTTAGCAAGGAATCGGGTGCGCGAGGAAGGTTCGTGTCCGAGCGCTTCCCGTCAGTTACTCTGGGCGTTCGGAGAAATCCGAGCAGTCGCGTTTCAGCAACTCTGCCGCCGTAGGCTCATCCACGATCAACTCGGTCATCAGACCGCCGCGCAGAGCTGCGCGCAATCCGTCTACCTTGCCCAGACCCGAAACTACGCAAAGAGCGTGCTTGGCCTCTTGAAAGATTGTTAGATCCGGACCGCTGGCCCGATGGTTAATTGGGATGTCGTGGAAGCTACCGTCCGCTCGAAAAAAAACTGTGGCGATATCACCGACCGCACCCGCCTTCTTCAGCTCACGAAAATCCCCCTTTTCCAAATAGCCGCCAACGTAAACATGGCTCGGGACACGCGCACCAAAAGCGCCGATGCTGTAAACCAGCAAGTCGGTGCGGGCGATCATTTTCAAGATCCGTTGAACTGAACGTTCTCGGAGCATTGCGGTTTTCGTCTGGGGAAAATCAAAAAAAGTCGGAACAGGAAAGAGATGGGCCCGGGCCCCGTAATTCAAGGCAAAGCGGCTATAAATTTCGCCAATATAGAAATTGTTAAATGCCAGAATATTGGCCGAACCGTTCAATTGCACTAGATCGACGTTTTTACATGGTTTTGGCAGCAACCGCCGGGAAATAGCATCCAGCGTCGTTCCCCAAGCGATTCCGACCGTCATCTCGGAGTGAATTAATCCATTGAGATGATTCGCCGCGAAGTTGCCTACACGTTCCAGCCACTCATCTTCGCGCGAGTTGGCTGGCACTGGAATAACCCTAACTTGTCCTACCTGGAACTGTCTTTGAATTGCTTGCTCTAGCTCTTGCGGGTGAGCTAGTGAATCCTGAATTCGAATCTCTACCAGGCCACTCGACCGGGCAAAGCTGAGCAGGCGCGACACCTTTGGACGAGAAAGCTTCAACTCGGCGGCGATCGCTTCGGTTGTTAACCCCTGATAATAATAGAGTCGGGCGACCTGAACCGCCGAAGCCCTTTGTTGCTCGGATGGCGACATCGTGAAAGGCAGACCATATACTACAGAGATGCCTTCCGTCGAGGACAGTGAACAAAGGTTCAAACTCATTGACAAACTGTTCAGTGTGCGATAAACGGACACAATCAGAGCCACCTCCCCCAGCCTGGTGTGGTCTAGCCGCCTGTTTGCGGTCGACCTTACCGTTCGGTGTACGGCTGGGTTGGTCCAGCTCGCTTAAACCCCACCCAAAAACAAAAAACCTGAAGCTTGATTGACCCGCTAATGGGGTCACTCGGGCGATTTGGATTTTTTCAGGTTGTTGGCTCGGCTGCCCACAATCTGACCTGTCCAATTAAACACCCCCCAAGACATCTATTCAAATTATGGACATATTCCTTCCAGAACTGATCGGCACCATGCTGCTGATTATCTTCGGCGACGGAGTCGTTGCAAACGTCGTATTAAGTAAGACGAAAGGACAAAACTCCGGCTGGATTGTTATCGCGACCGGATGGGCGATGGCCGTCGTAGTCGGCGTTTATGCCGTTGCAGGATACACCGGTGCGCACATTAACCCGGCTGTGACTATCGGCCTCCTCTCGATCGGAAAATTGACCGTCGACAAGGCGATCCTCTACATCCTTGGTCAGTTTACCGGTGCATTCATCGGCGGCGTCATCGTCTGGTTGGCGTATCACGAGCATTTTGCTGCGACCGAGGACAAAGGGCTAAAATTAGCCGTTTTCTGCACCGGCCCGGCGCTTCGTACGCCCGGTTGGAACCTTGTAACCGAAATAATTGGTACGTTCGCCCTGGTGTTTGGGGTGCTTTCAATGCTCTCCACTCGCAACCTGGTGGAGAAGACCGGTTTGGCTCCGGCTTTAGCTCCTTTTATCGTCGGACTTCTGGTCTGGGGCATCGGCCTTTCGCTCGGTGGTCCGACTGGGTATGCCATTAACCCGGCGCGTGATCTTGGCCCGCGTATCGCTCATGCTGTACTGCCGATACCGGGGAAAGGTAGCTCCGATTGGGGTTATTCGTGGATCCCCGTCGTCGGTCCAATCATCGGTGGCATCCTGGGAGCTCTTATCTATACCTGGACTCTCGGCTCATTTCCCACTCCCACTACTTAAACCACAAAATTAGAACAGTCTCGATAATATGAAGTATATACTTGCTCTTGATCAGGGCACCACTAGTTCACGCGCACTCGTCGTTGATCATGACGGGAAAGTCGTGGCGGTCGCACAAAAAGAATTCACCCAAATCTTCCCGCAACCCGGTTGGGTTGAGCATGATCCAAAGGAGATCTGGGCAAGCCAGATTGGTGTAGCCTCCGAGGCTCTAAGTCGCGCTGGCGCCTCAGCCAAAGATGTCGCGGCGATCGGTATCACCAATCAACGCGAAACAACCATTGTTTGGGATCGCAAAACCGGTGAACCGATTCATAACGCTATCGTTTGGCAGGATCGTCGCACCGCGCCTTTCTGCGACAAGCTGCGCGCGGCTGGGCATGCAAAATTAATTCAGGAGAAGTCGGGACTGGTAATCGACGCCTACTTCTCTGGAACAAAAGTGAACTGGCTGCTCGACAATGTTCCCGGAGCTCGCGAAAAAGCGAATCGCGGCGAGCTGGCGTTTGGAACCGTCGACTCCTGGTTGATCTGGAAACTCACGGATGGAGCTGTTCATGTCACGGACGAGAGCAACGCTTCCCGTACTCTCTTCCTCAATCTGAATACCAAGCAGTGGGACGATGAGTTATTGGGCATTTTGAACGTTCCACGATCCGTTTTGCCGGAAGTGCGTAGTTCGAGCGAGGTCTACGGAAAAGCCAAAGGTACGCTGGAGGGGATCCCGATCGCGGGTATCGCTGGTGACCAGCAGTCCGCTCTGTTCGGGCAAGCCTGCCTGAAACCGGGTATGGCCAAGAACACCTATGGAACCGGCAGCTTCATGCTGATTAATACCGGCACTAAACCCGTACCCTCCAAGAACAATATGTTAACCACCATTGCGTGGCGAATCGGTAAAGAGAAAACCGAATACGCACTGGAAGGTAGCGTCTTCATCACGGGTGCGGTCGTGCAATGGTTACGCGATGGGCTCAAGATCATCCGTACGTCAGCCGAAGTGGAAGAGTTGGCCGGATCAGTTCCCGATAACGGCGGCGTCTACTTGGTTCCGGCGTTTGTTGGATTGGGAGCTCCGCATTGGGATGCGTACGCACGAGGCACAATCGTTGGTTTGACCCGTGGTTCGACCGCGGCTCACATTGCACGTGCTGCCTTGGAGGGTATAGCCTACCAGGTGGCCGATGTTCTGTTTGCCATGGAAGCGGACTCGGGGGTAAAGCTCGCGGAACTCCGCGTCGATGGTGGCGCTGCCGGCAATAACCTCCTAATGCAATTCCAGGCAGATATTCTAGGAATTCCGGTTGTGCGCACCGCCAACCCCGAGGCGACCGCGTTCGGCTCTGTGTATCTCGCCGGATTGGCCGTAGGCTTCTATAAATCGACCGACGATATTGTTGCCCAATGGGCATCAGATCGCACGTTCCAGCCCAAGATGTCAGCGGATCAGCGACAGAAATTGCAAGCCGAATGGAAGAAGGCTCTAGGGCGCGCCAAGGGCTGGCTCAGTTAGATTCGTGAACAGGGAGGTCGCTATACAGGCAATCTCGGACCGCTCCCAGGTCTGGGATTGCCTCGTAATCGGGGGCGGTGCCACAGGGCTGGGCACTGCTCTCGAAGCTGCGTCGCGTGGTTATCAGGTCTTATTGGTCGAGAGACACGATTTCGCCAAAGGCACGTCTAGTCGATCGACCAAACTCGTTCACGGAGGCGTTCGCTACCTCGAACAGGGGAACATCGGACTCGTGCGCGGAGCGTTGCATGAACGCGGCCTACTAATGCAGAACGCAGCCCATCTCGCTCATCCACTCCAGTTCATTATCCCAGCCTACCGATATTGGGAGCTGCCGTTCTATGGCGTCGGGCTAAAAGTTTATGACGCGCTTGCTGGCGCTCTTTCGCTGGGAAAATCGCGCGTCCTCAGCAGAAAAAAAGTTGTCTCCCAGTTGCCAAACGTCGAAGGAGCCGGACTGAAAGGCGGGATATCTTATTTCGATGGTCAGTTCGACGATTCTCGATTAGCAATTTCCCTTCTCCGCACCATCCAGGATCAAGGTGGGTTTGTAGCAAATTACACCGAGGCGGTATCGCTGACCAAGGAGAGCGGCAAAATTTGTGGGGCGGTGATCCGCGACACCGAAACAGGCCAAGAGCACTCCGTTCGAGCGAAAGTGATCATCAATGCGACGGGGATTTTTTCTGATGCTATTCGAGATTTGGATGACCCGCAAGCGGTCGACATCATTGCAGTCGCACAAGGCTCCCACCTCGTTCTTCCGGAGAAATTTCTTAAGAGTAAGTCGGCCTTAATGGTACCCAAGACCTCAGATGGTCGCGTTCTCTTCGCGATTCCATGGCACGACCGACTCGTCGTCGGAACGACCGATTTCGGCGTGCCAAAGCCGGAGGAAGAGCCATGGATCCAACCGCATGAAGTCGACTTCATCCTTTCCGAAGCTGCTAAGTACCTGGCCGAAGATCCGACTGAAAGCGACGTACTAGCATGCTACACCGGGCTTCGTCCATTGGTGAAGCACGCTGGCAGTAAGAGTACGGCCGCGCTATCTCGCGATCACACTGTACTTGTCTCTGAGTCCGGTCTGGTGACGATTACTGGTGGTAAATGGACTACCTATCGTCACATGGGTGAGGATTGTTTGAACCACGCCGAAGAAGTTGCAGGTTTCGAACACAGACCATCCAAGACCGCCGATCTGCGTCTCCACGGCAACTCGGCTGCTTCTGAGATCTTCGCTGCACCGGAGCATCTTGCCGTGTACGGAACGGATCGCAAAAGTATCGAGCAGATGGCCAAGGCAGACGCGAAAGAGGGCGACAGGCTACACAGTCGTTTGCCCTATTTAGTCGCCGAGGCAAACTGGGCGATCGACCACGAAATGGCTCGAACGATTGAAGACGTACTGTCGCGCCGGACTCGAGCGCTTCTGCTCGATTCTAAGGCTGCCGTGGAGGCGGCGCCTCGGGTGGCTCGGCTCTTGGCGGAAAAATTGGTACGCGATGCCGCTTGGGAAGCCAAACAAGTTCAAGAATTTTCCGAGCTAGCAAAGCACTATTCACTCAACTGAGGCTAGTCGCAACGAGCCTCTTCCATACTCGGCTCTTCGGCCAAATCTTAATCCGCCTGATGCGCACTGGGCAGATCATAAACGCCGGCGCTGAATCTGGAAATTCATTCGAACGGTTCGGCAGCCAACGGCTACGAAGTGACGTCTCCGTCACCTCATAACGGAACCCGCTGGCATCGAGAATTTCGCCTTAGCGCGATCGGCGAACCAATCGGTATTTCCGTTTTAGCTGTTGCTTCAGCCGGGACAAAGGAAGCTCCCACGCATTTTGCGAACTGTCTCATGAGCCTCAGTCATGATTTGGTCGTTCGTCCCCGCGAAAGTCTTCCAATCATTCGCGAACCTGGTCCGGCCGACGTTCTTTCCCATATTGAATAACAATCGTGGGCTGCACGGTCTCGTCATCATCGAAAAGCTTTTCACCTTTCTCTTCTGCCACGCGGCTAACAGTCTTAACGCTCTGGAGAGTTTTTGAACCGGGGACCGCCGGCACATCCTCGCGATAGTAGTCAAACCAGGGAAGGCCACGGTCATTATACTCCTTAGCCGAAATCGGCTTATACGGCGGCTTCGTGCCAGTGATCCGGCTCCACACTTGGGAATTGCAGAGGTGAACAAAACAGCGAGACGTGGTTTCCAGGTCCCAATCGGTTAGTGGCCGCAGATCCTTATAAACTTCGTGCTGCATCCTTCCCCCGGCACCAAGTCCCATCTCTGGTGCCGCACAAGCGGGCGTGGGAACGATCGCGCGGGAACACCTGGTTATAATTCTCTCGTGAGGAATGATACTCGGCAAAAGCTGCAGGAGTGATTTAGGAAATCTCGGTTCGATTGTTTGCCGGAAATAAACCGATGCTTTCAAAGGAAAGGCTTGGAGTTGCAGCCCGCCATGCGGCTCTTCTCCGGTGATTTGCTCCTCCGCAGTATAGCCTTCCCCTAGAGGCATGGCCACGAACTGGCGGATGAAGCCTTTTTCAACACAGTAACCATCAAGCCACGGCTGATCGGGGATAACTACATAATCCTGGGGATCTTGACTCAACCATGGGCGCCAAACCTTTCCCGAGACAGCGTTGATCTTGCCCGTACCCACCTTGAGTGCAACCGGAAAGCGGCTATGGAAATTGAGCCATAGCGCCTCGGATTGATAGATCGGCATCATCACGCCACCGTGCCTCGACCAGTTCGCAGGGATCCGCTGAGCGTAATCGGCAACATGCTGCAGCGGGAAGCTGCCCAAACCTGGTGGAAGTGGATAGGTTTTCCCATCATCCGGAATGCGAAGCGTGCGCAGGAAGGAAATCGTCGCGCCTACCGTTGATTCTCCATCCCAATCAACCGGCAGAAAAGGAGAGATCGCGCTAGCGATCGCCTTCCAGATGGCTTCAGGAGGGAGAGCCAGAACCCCTTCGATGGTCGACTGTCTCTCGAATGCGTTCATATCGCGATACCCGAAATCCTCGGCAAACAAGCGAGTGACTGCTGCGCGTCGATCCTCTGCAATAATCCGACGAAAAACCTCCGTATGTTTTGTCTGGACGAGTCGATCAAGTTCCCCAGCGTTGGCTTGAAAACTGAAATGAAGTTCGTTGTTCGTGAGAGTGACCATAATAGTTCCTTACCGAATACTCCTGAGTTGTGACGCAAATTGTCCTCTATGTTGCGTTCTCTTCCTCTGGGCCAGTCTTCGGCGTTGGTAACAACAAACACAGAGCCCTGATCAGCTGCTGAATAACTCCTAAGTTTATAGCCACTCCTAACCTCTAGCGGCGCGCTTTGTGAAACCTGGTAATCAGGCAGGTTGTGAGCACCGTTAGTAAAACTCGGTCAAAGCCTGTAGGACCTCGCGAGGAGATAAACAGATCGGTAAACTCGTTATTCTACTCCGGGCGCATGCAGCCTCGCTTCGGCATGATCGAGGTCGCTCTGAATGCGGCGTAAAACTTCGTCATTGATCACATATTCATCGCGCAATTGAATAATGGTCCGGCGTTCTACATCGAGCGCGTCTTGCTGCAAGCGTTGGTAGGAGGGCGCGATCAATCCATCAGAGCCGTCTCCGCCAGTACTCGCGTATACTTCTAACTGCCGAATGCGGTCATCGTATTCAGCGCGGAGGCGCTCCACGATGTCCGGCGGGAACTGGCTATCGACTTCCGCAAGGTAAGCCAGCGCTGCTTCATTCGCTTTCAGCCGCGCCGTCCTTTCTTCCACCTTTGCGAGCCCATCATCTACCACTCCAAGGCGGCGGATCACCGCGGGCAAACTCAGACCTTGGAGCACGAGCGTCGCGAGAATCACGCAAAAGGTGATGAACAAAATGTAGTCGCGTCCAGGGAACGGGCTGCCGTCCGAAAGCGTCAGCGGTATCGCGAGCGCAGCTGCGAGCGACACAACACCGCGCATCCCTGTCCAGGCAACAATCGCCAGGTTCTGCCACGCCGGATATGGATCTCTTTTGCACAAAGAAATGCTTATCAGACGCAACACGTTGGTTGATGCAAAGACCCAAGCGATGCGCACGACGATGGTGGTGCAGCTTATCAGCGCGCCGTGCCAAAAAAGCTGTCTTAGAGAGCGGCCGGAGAACGAATGAAGAAGGCGCGGCAGTTGCAGACCGATCAGGACAAAGACCAGACCATTCAACAGGAATACCATCATCTCCCAAAACACGTATAAGTTGAGCCGCGTTCGGTAGGTGAGGATCTGCGGCGTACGCCAGCCGAGAAACAGCCCGGACGCGACCACTGCCAGTACGCCGGAGACATGCAAACGCTCGGCCGGAATGTAAGCGGCAAACGGCGTGAGGAGCGAAATTGTGATTTGAACGGGCGGATCGTCGAGACGGCGCTGAAGTTGGGAAGCGAGCCAACCGACAGCCAGCCCAATTCCCGTGCCGCCAAGGGCAGCTAAAACAAAGCGGAGGCTTGCTTCAGAGAGTGAGAACGTTCCGCTCATCATCGCCGCAATTGCGAAGCGGTAGGCGACGAGCGCCGTCGCGTCGTTGACGAGACTCTCGCCCTCTAAAATGGTAACGATTCTTCGTGGTATGCGCAGACGTTTCGCGATCGCGGTCGCTGCAACCGCATCCGTAGGCGAAATAATTGCGCCGAGAATAAATGCATTCGCCCAGGGCAAACCAGTCAACGCGTGCGCGACAACGGCCACGAACGCGGTTGTTAACAAGACAAGCCCTATCGCGAGCAACAAGATGGGGCTCAGGTTCGTGCGAAAATCTCGCCAAGAAGTAAAGAGCGCCGCCGGATAGAGCAACGGGGGCAACAAAAACAAAAACACCATGTCCGGCTCTAGCCTTACCCCTGGCAAGCCAGGAACAAACCCAAGAGCTAGTCCGCCGATCACCAGCAACACCGGGTAAGGCAACGCCACTTTTTTGGCGAAGATTGGCAGCGCCGCAACGACAATCAGAAGCGTGCAGATAATCTCAGCTTGGTTCATAAGCCTTTTACGCAATGGCGCGGGCTGACGCCAACCCAATTCACTTCGCTCCCGTTGTCACTTCCACTTTTACGACGTCTGGTATCCTAAGACTATGGGTAAAGAACTAATTCAACCCACTGCCGTCGCGCTTCAATTTGAATGGCGTCATTCATTGGAAGCCTATTCACCGGGCATTGGCCTACACGCCAAAAATGGCGGACAGCCGTCATGAAACACATAAAGCCACTTTCGGTCTGCTGGCTAATCGCTGAAAGGCTTGCGAGAAACGCAAATCCCCCAAAGAGAAATGGAGGCAGGATCCTGGTAATTATGCCGGCACTCATATTAACCATTCTTACTTTAACGTTCGCTCTGTGACAGAAAAGCGTACTCAGCTCCCGCCGGACGATCAGCATAGATCAAGGACTTTTGTAGATATCTTGTCACAAGCTCTCGTCATCGATTAAGACTAAGAACAACAATTCACTGGTTATCATATGATGCTTGCCGATATGGCTTCACCTTTTTACGTCACGTCACCATTGCTCTTCGCTTGGTCGGCAGCCAGCTTTTGCGTTATCGTTCTGATCGAAAGCGTCCTTCTACGCTTGTTTCGCTGGGGAAAAATCGTCCCTGTCCTACTAACCGGCTTCTTCATTAACCTGGTCACCTCACTCATAGGAACCGGATTCATCGTCGTATTCCCAGATTTGGCGAAACGGCTTCCCTTTGCAGTTTGGTTTGCTGCAGCTTTCATCCTTACTGTGGCCATAGAGGGAGTTCTTCTGAAAGCAGCTAAGCGTTCCACTGGATTTGGTCGCGCCATGCTTCTGTCTGGAGTCATCAATCTGGCCTCCTATTTCTTTCTTTGGTCAATGATGATGACATTCCTCAATCCACCAACGGAGATTGAATATCGATTTAATCACCCGCGGTTTTCTACCCCAAGCCCAGGTGTGTCTCCTGCTCGCCAATGAATAATTTTGGTTTTTCGGCCTCACTCCGGCTTCCCTTAGTTCTAGGACTCGCCCACGGCGTTGCCGACGGTTCGGCTGGACTATTGCTTGGCCATCTGCCCGCTGCTTGTCCGGGGCTGCAGGTAGCTTTACTCATCTTCATTTATAACGCGCTCGCTTTCGGCGCTCAGCCGCTGGTTGGTTGGTTTGCCGACAAATTGGATCGCTGTCGGGCAACCGCTATAGCCGGCCTCTGCTTACTCGCCTTGTCCCTGCTGCCAATGCCAATCGGGGGTTTTGCGTTGCCCGTTCTTTTGGCCGGAATCGGTTCAGCTGCTTTCCACGTTGGTGCTGGCGCTCTCACTTTAAGGTCATGCGGCGGCCGCTCGGATGGAGCTGGCCTATTCGCAGCACCCGGGGTTGTTGGTCTGGCCATCGGAGGCGCACTGGCCGTAAGCAACTGGTATCCCTATTTCCTATTTCAGATCGGACTAATCGTTGTTCTTTTCGTGATCGCGCTTTGGCCCAATCAAACCCAAGTTCCGCTCAAGCTCACCAGGCAACAGCAGCCGATATTTGAATCGCATGACTGGATCATGATTGGTCTATTGACTGCGGTATCGCTTCGATCACTGATCTGGAGCACGCTCCAGTTAGCGTCCGGCGGCCATATTGGCGCATTAGTAGCGCTGGGAGTCGCCGCCGGAATTGGCAAAATTATCGGGGGCTTTCTAGCTGAGCGAGTCGGCTACCGCCGATGGACGTTTCTTGCGCTGGCTATCGCCGCGCCTCTCCTCGCCTTCGGTGGGAAACGGCTCGGGTATTTGTTACCCGGGGTTGCTTTGCTGCAATCTACGATTCCATGTTCCATCGCGGCGATGGCCCGCTTACTTCCGACTCGCCCAGCGACCGCAACCGGCCTTGTACTTGGGCTGGCAGTAGCCCTGGGAGGTTTGCCGGCAATGTTCGCGATCCCGGTTCCGGTGCTTACTCCAATCTTAGCTTTGGTCATCATCCTCGCAGCAGCCGCCGGATTCTGGTACACGATCAGTCCACGCTCGATCTCATCGGTCGGCGCGTAAGCGCGAGCTAGTTAAACACGACTCGCCCAATTGAGGCTTTTCCCAGCGCGGGTCTTCAATAGTGCGACTCGTTGGTCGCCCAAGTCCTAACGCTAGCCCCATGCGAACCGGCGAGGTCCAATCAGTGCTCGCACCCCGGATCGGGAATCTATCGGACCGGTTAGACAGCTAACGGCCATTACTGTGAAGATCCCTTCTAACGCGTCAATTCTTCCGTCACATCAGTAGGGCTGTTCCTCAAGAGCTAACAGATGAAAAATGACATTCGCAGACTGCTGTATACGACTATTTGGATTGGGATATTGATAGTCGTCTTCTTATGCCTAGGTCTCTCCAACCGGGCAACGGGTACGTTTATCGGCCTGCTCATCGGCCTCCCTCTCGCGGCCTTCGTCCTGTTCCTCAAAAGCATTCTGAAACGATGAATGTGGCAAGTGCTTTGTCACATGCGTTGCCCTGTTTCTTAAGAGTTGAAGTATGAATAACGAAACAGAAAGAACGGCAGACGAACATGTTTTCAAGTTGCAGAAAAAGGCTAACCGCGAGGTCGCCAGAAAGAATATGGTGTTCGGGGCAATCTGGTGCATCGGTGGGACTCTGGTCACAGCCTTAACGTATCAGGCAGCTTCCGGAGGCGGGCACTACATCATTGCTGGGGGAGCGATTATATTCGGCGGATTCCAGTTTCTGCGAGGATTAGTCCAATTGGCAGGGAACCTCTAAGAAGTAGCAAAGTAGCCTGATCCTCCCGGCTCAGGGACCCAAGGCGTAGTGCACAAGGTCATAGATTTTTCTCTGGCTCGCCGTGTGTCGCTCGACCATCCGGCCGTAGAATTTTATGCAAGTAAGGGAATGGAGTTTGCGCCCCAGGAACTAAATCCTGGGGCACTCCTTCAAAACTACCCTTTCGGCCAGGGCTCCCAAAACTCCACCCATTCGCGCTGCGTTTGCGGCAGCTGGTGCCGCTCGATAAACTGCATGCGGCACTGGCACCGGACCGACACCAGGCACTGGTGGAAGGTATGGTCGGCAATCCAGATCTCCGACCCGCAGGTTCCGCACCAGAAGCCGATCGCGCGGTAGCGGCGGAGTTGGCCGAACAGTTCGGCCAAACGGTCTTTCATTTCTCTTTCTTTGATTTGCATGTTTTTCCTTTTGTTTTCCCGGTTGGGCAGAACTCACCTGTGGCGAGTCGCCAACCGGGTATCAGGGCATGCGGAAAAGAGAATCAGGGCACGGTAGTCGATCTCACGAAAGCCGTTCTCGGTCAGATTGCGAACGGTAATTCAATTCATCAGAGCTATTGAGATATCCGGATCAATTGTGACCCAAAAAGTCGCCTCACGATTTGGGCACGCCAGCCCCCTCACCCGCCAGCCAAACATTCTATTCGCGGAGTATAAATAAAAACTATCTGCATCTTAGTCCCTCGGGGCAATGAAGCTCTTTCTGTCACAACGAACAAGCGAGGCTCAAGTAGTACATGCAACCTTGGCTAATCATCGAACTCCGATCGCAAGTACCTGCAGCGAACATCGTCCACAACATCAAAGAGATTCCTCGGAAGCGTATGGAATTTATCAAAAGAATACGAGCCATCCTGAGCATCAGGACTGATGACGCGATTGCCTTTTACGGTTCGTCAGGACGGGAATTGAACTGAACAGACTCAAGAAAAGGTAATAACGGCCGCCATGCCCCCGCCCGATACAATCTCTCCTGAGCACCGGCTTGCTTTGCCAGTCGGGTTCCAGCTTGAGGAATATCGAATCGTCAAGGTGCTGGGCCAAGGCGGATTTGGCATTACTTATTTAGCAGAAGACACCCGCATGAATCATCAGGTGGCAATTAAAGAGTTGTTGCCCACTGATTTTGCCACTCGCAGCCAGGATTACACGGTTGTTCCGCTTACGCAATCCGACGAGCCAGACCTCGCTTGGGCCAAACAGCGCTTCATCGACGAAGCGCGCATTTTGGTGAGGTTGAACCATCCGAACATCGTCAGGTTTTTCCGCTATTTCGAACTCAATAGCACTGCCTACCTGGTGATGGAGTTTGTGCGCGGGCAGAACTTCAAAGGCTGGATGCAAAGCGCATCGGCAACCGCGCGAACAGGAGCTAAAAGCTCTGCTATTGCCGTTGCTCGATGGTCTGGAATACGTGCATCAACAGCCTCTGCTGCATCGGGATATCAGTCCGGAAAATGTGATGATCACTGAAGCAGGGCGTCCGATGCTTCTGGATTTCGGCAGCGCGCGGGCGGCTCTGGGAAACAACCCAAAAACGGAAGTTGTCCGGCGCGGCTTTTCTCCCATCGAGCAATACCAAAGAAATAGCCCACAAGGACCATACACCGACCTCTACGCGCTTGCTGGGATCATGATCCAGGCCATCACCGGAGAAGCGCCTCCTCAATCAATCGATCGCTTCGGCAATCGCGATCCCTATGAACCTTTAACCCGGCGCTACGCTGGAAAGTACTCCCAGAGCTTTCTCCGGGCTTTGGACGCAGCCTTCGCCGCCTGGCCGGAAAAGAGGCCTCAGAGCGTCGAGCAGTGGCGCCAGATGCTGGAAGTTTCTACCCGGCCGGTAAAACGGGTTTGGCCATCCCTGATCCTGGCCGGTTTAGCAGTCGCACTTCTAATTTCTGGAGCTATTTACTATTTCGGATTCAAAATGCCCGCTGACGAAAAAGAGCGTCAGAACAAGATTGCCCAAGAACAGGCGGCAGCACAAGAGAAGGCACGCCTGGCGAAACTGCCGAAGACTCTGGTGGTACCTGACCAATACGGCAAGATTCAGTCGGCCATTGACGCCGCCAAAGCCGGTGACACGGTCTTGGTAAGAGCAGGAGTTTACCACGAAGCACTCAAGTTTAAGGAGGGCATCGAATTGCGCGGCGCCGACCGGGACAGTACGATCGTACGGTGGCCAGCTACGCCAGCAATAACGGATAGCCAAGCCAGCTATGCTTCGCCGCTAGAAGTTAAGAATTGTAAGAGTGGTAGCGTGAAGAACTTGACCTTCGAACAGAACCAACCCGACTTGCGATCGTTTACGCTGTTTCCGATTAACGCCGTGGAAATCTTCAACTCCTCGATCACCCTGCAGAATTCCCGCATCAGCAGCCAAGCAGGAAACGGAATCTATGTGTCCGGTGAAGACTCAGCACCAACCTTGACCGCAAACGAGTGTCACGACAATAAGCGGGACGGTATCAGTCTTGTGGCAGGGAAAGCGAAAGTACTCCAGGATATCTGTCATGAGAACGGGTGGAGCGGGATCTCAGCTTCTAACAAGGGGACGGCACCGGAGTTGGTCAACAATCGCTGCGATTCTAATAAATCTCACGGCATCCAGTTCGACAGCGGTGCAAAAGGCAAAGCCATCCAGAACGTTTGTGAACAGAACAAATATGACGGCATATTGGTATCCGGTACCGGAACTGATCCGGAGCTGACCAGCAACCAGTGTCGAGCCAACAGCTATTTCGGAATCCAATTCTCCAATGGCAGCCAGGGCAAAGCCGACCAAAATCTTTGCGAAAAAAACCTGTATTCGGGAATAGCCCTATTCGGCACCGGAACGAACCCCGTATTGACCGGTAATCAGTGTCGGGCCAACAGCTACGATGGAATCCTGTTCTCCGATGGTAGCCAGGGGAAGGCCACCGGCAACATCTGCGAAAAAAACGACAAGAACGGTCTAAGGCTGACAAATGCTTCACCCTTTCTGAGTGGAAATCAGCTGATCCAGAACGGAGAATACGGTCTTCTCTATGACGGCGCATCTAAACCAAGTTTCGGCGTACCCAGTAAGAGTTCCGGAAACAAGGCGGGTGAACTGAGCGCGCCACCGTCTATCCCGACTCCGGCGCCTTCGCCTATTCCATCGTGGCGCTTGCCGACACCCACGCCCACGCCCAAGCCCGCACCCACATTAGATCTCAATCCGCTGATGCCGTTTCCCGATGACTTCTGGCCTTCATCGACACCGACGCCGGGCGGCACTCCCAGCTCTGCACAGGGCTATTATGATCGCGCTGAAACCGAAATCGAAAAAAAAGAATACGAACAGGCGGTTCACGACTTAACTGAAGCGATTCGGCTCAACCGAGACTACGCAGATGCCTACGACGAACGTGGAAGGGCGTATCTTTCTCTCAAGAAATATAAGGAAGCTTTCACCGATTTCGACCGAGCCGTCAGTCTCGATCCTAAAGAGCCGGCCTATTACTTCAATCGCGGCCTCGCGAACGATGACCTTGAAAAATACGACCAAGCCATCGCCGACTATACCAAGGCAATCACACTTAAGCCTGGTTACGCACATGCTTACTCCGATCGCGGCTTCGTGTACTACGAGCTAAAAAAATATGCCGAGGCCGTCAGCGACTATACCGAAGTAATCCGCCTCGAGCCAGACTCCGCCGATGCTTACCAAGGCCGCGGTGCCGCCTATTCCAGACTTGGCAATGACCAACTAGCGAACCGCGATTACGCGAAAGCGAAAGAGTTACAAAAGAAATGAAATACCCGGGGAGCCAACGCCTAGAGAAATATCAGAGGGCAGAGTTGATTGCAGGTGGTTCTTTCGGCCGACTCCGGTATTGATCGTTTCATTCTTCAAGATTTTGATCGCCTACCGGCTGATCTTGGATGCACTGCGGGTTGGCGAGCCGCGCTGAATTGGAGCTGAACAGTGGTGGCAGCCAGCGCCCTAGCCCACGCTTAGCCGCCCATTCTCTGTCACAGAACCGGTTCTTTCCGCAAGAACTTGTCAGACACTCACATCGGGTTCTTGTCAGCCAAACTGACCGCCCCGCAAGAAGCGGTTCCCGTTAACTCGGTGAGATTAAACTAACCAACAGCAAAAACACTATGCCATTCATCCAAAGATTCTTTCTGATTATCGGAATCAAGCTTGTAGCTGTTCTGCTTATATACAGCATGTCAGCTCATCATTGACGGTTTTCGCTGGCGCGGTGAAAGTCGTGCCAGCTGAACTTCAGAACGATCAGAAGATCGTTCTGTTCTTTCAGGGATCAAATCAGAGTCCGCGATTGCCCAAGCGGTTTCGACAACCGACAGAACCACGTTCATACCAGTGAGCTCTAGGGAAGCTAGTGAACATTTATGGCTAGACTACTTACACACCTACCATTCCTCCTGTTCACTTCTGGTCTGCTTATTTTCCCGCTCTCGGCAAAAATGACCGGCAAGGAGAATGATTTCGATGCGGCAAAGAGGCTCTACAGCGCAGCCTTGCCCGACAAACCTCTTAGCGACCGCGCCGAAGCCGAAGGACTCTATAGAGAAGCCCTCCCCATCTTTCAAAAGATTCATAGTAACAGCGATCGAGAGGCGGCAACCGTCCTTCGCGATCTGCGCCGGCTGCGGAAGCAGATGCGTGACTATGCCAAGGCCATGCAATTCTATCGCGAGGCGTTGCAGATCTGGCGAACCGCGCACGGGAACTAGGATTTCCCGTCACAAACGGAATCCGTTTTTCAAGAACCATTCAGGCAGTCGCTAACTAAAGACCAACCAATCGGGAACCGACCGCCGCAACAAATAAGAATTAACAACTAAAAAACATGAAGAAACAATTACTGCTAGCACTTGCCTTCTGCGCGATGTGGTTTGCACCGCAGCCCTCAGCAAAGGCCAACACTCCGATGGATTTCGTGCTGGATAACCAGACCGGTGCAGCCATTACCGAAGTGTACGTTGCACCTCACGGGGATTCATTGGGTGCTAATTGGTTAACCGGCCCGCTACCGGACGGTTATAACACAACGATGCGATTCTTTCGCACCCCAAACGCCCGCTACTATGATATCAGGGTTGTTTACCCGAACGGTGTTTATTGCGATTGGACAGACTTCGATTTGCTCTCGATCAAAAAGATCACGCTCTACATCGACGCGAACGGTAACCCGCACGCCGAAATGGCCCTTTAGAGGCGGTTGGCGAAGCTTGGTTTGAACAGTTGGAGTTGGTTAGCGAACGGGAGTGCCAGTGCGGAATGCCGCACTGGCACATTTGCTTTTAGGGCGGTCCGAATCATTTGCCGGAAGGATCCGGCCCAGCGTAATGTTCGTCGAACCATCAGTTGAAGACGTCGGAGCAACTCAACGGCTAGTATCGAGCGACCCGCCCCTCCGAATTTTGTGGCGACAACATCAGCCATGTGATTCGTCAAACGGATACACTCCTAGCCAGCCCCGCCAGAACTTCTAACGCTGGTCGCCGCGTGGCTTTGTCCGATCCCCACCATCTTTTGGTTGAGATTGCTTGCTCCAGCGTTAAGGCTGCGTGATGCGGGAAGCAATCTTGTCGCTCATCTGGTTATGCTGCGTTGTGACAGCAGAAGCTCAGATCGCGGCGCCAAAACCTGAGGCCAGTTCGTCGCCGAAAAACGTGGTGGAAGCGGTAGCCGACCCGAACCGAGCCGAGCTTCATGACTTCAATCTTGAATACTTTAGTCGATCGTTCGCGTCCTGGATCGACCGCCTCAGCGTCCAGTTAAGCCAGACGCTAGGCCCTTGGAGCGAGCAAGACCTTTTTTTGAAGATCACCCCGGCCAAAATCATCCTGGGGATCATCTCGGCCCTCGTAGCTCTGGCGGTTCTGCAGATTTTTCGGTTGCTGTTAGCCTTGCTTCACCGACAGCGCCCCAGTGAATCGTCCAAGGGCTTTTGGTTTAGTGGCATTCTTCGCGCTCTGCGAAAGGCACTCGGCATTTTCTTTTGGGTCACTGCCATTTTTCTCTTCGTCTCGCCCTTGCTTCCTCACATCGCCATCGGACTACACAACGAGGGAGTCTTTCCCCTGGTCAGCAAGCTTACGGAGCTAGGGTATTTTGCGGCGCTAATCGTCTTCTGTTACTACCTAGTCTGTCTTATCAATTCCTGGCTCGCAATTCGGGCAAAGCGAGAGCCGCGAAAGTGGTACTATCCTGCCTTCCCGTTCCTCGGGAAACTGCTCTTTTATAATTTCATCCTGATCTCGCTTCAGCTGCTTCTGTCCTTGCTTCAGCTGCCTGGATCTACCCAAGCGCTCGGCACAAAGCTCGTCTCGATCGCAACAGCCGTGGTTAACTGCGTCACCTTCATCCAGATGATCAGCGCCGTAGAAGACATGCTGATCAGTCGAACCGCCCTGCGGCAAAATGACACTTACAAATTGCGCAGTTTCAGGACGAGGTTGCGGGTGCTCCGCCAGCTACTTGTCTTCCTGGTCGTCATTATCAGCATCGGCCTGATTTTAATGAATATCGACGGGGTCCGACAGGTCGGAACTGGTTTACTCGCCTCGGCGGGCGTCGCCGGTGTCATCTTCGGGTTCGCGGCGCAAAAGTCTCTCTCCACGATTATCGCCGGTCTGCAGATCGCGTTGACCAATCCGATGAAAATCGATGACGCCGTGATCGTCGAAGGTGAATTCGGTACGATCGAAGAAATCACGCTGACTTACGTAGTCGTGAAATTGTGGGACCTGCGCCGGATGATCCTGCCGATCACCTATTTTCTGGAAAAACCGTTCCAGAACTGGACCCGCACCAGCTCGGAGTTGCTCGGAACGGTGTTCCTGTATGCCGACTTCATGATCTCAATCGATGATCTGCGCCGGGCCGGCGAAAAGATTGTCGCAACCTCGTCACTCTGGGATAAACGCGTGTACGCCGTGCATGTGACAGATTGGAAAGACCAGACGGTCGAGATTCGAATCTTGGTTAGTTCCGATACGGCTGGTCACCTCTTCGATCTTCGCTGTGAAGTGAGAGAAAAGATTTTGTATTATCTCCAACAAAGAGATCCGAGGATGTTTCCGCATGTTCGGGCGACGCTCTTTCCAGCCGATGGCTCGGGGCCCACTCAGCAACAACCGCTCCGAACATCAAAGGAAAAACAGATCGGATAGAGAGGAGTGGTCCCGAAGGGACCCAATGAAAATAGCCCAGTACGAAGTGCTGGGAAACGGTCCAAAAGAGGTGCCGTCCCTTCGGGGCTTGTCGGACTTTTCAATTGGGTAGCAGATCTGGTAAAAAGGTGGATGCCAGAGCGATATGTAGTCATTGATCGGCAGACGCCGATGTTGTTGCCGGTCGATTTGCGAGATTGGGTGGCAAAGGATGATTTGGCGCGCTTGATAGCGGAGGCGGTCGATCAATGCGATCTACGGCTAGCTTGTACCAATGAGCGGGGTAGCGGTAGTGCGCAGTATCCGCCTGGAATGATGTTGGGCTTACTGATTTACGCTTATGCGCGAGGAGTATTTTCTTCCCGGCGCATCGAACAACTCAGTTACGAAAGCCTTTCGGTGCGTTACTTGTGTGGCAACACCCATCCGGATCACGATACCATCGCGAAGTTTCGGCGAGAGAACGGAGCGTTATTTCGAGAGTGTTTCCGTAGCGTGTTATTGTTGGCGCGGGAATTAGGATTGGTTCGAGTGGGCAAGCTAGCAGTGGATGGAACGCGACTGGAAGCCAACGCCAATCGCCATCGCTTCAGCACGCGGGAGCAATTAGAGCAAGAAAGGGCTCGAGTCGAAGAGCTCATTAGCGAGCTGATCCAACGAGGGGAAGCGGCTGATCAAGCTGAAGAGGGCGAAGCAGAGACTGAAGGCTTGCCAGCGGAGTTAGCCGATGGGCAAAAGCGCCGTAAGGCCATCAAAGAAGCTCTAGAGCGCATCAAGCAACGAGAAGCCCAGCAGCAAGCCGAAAAAGAGCAATTAGCCCAGAGCGGTCGTCAGAGCCAGGCCAAGGAGGTACGGATGAATTTGACCGATCCAGACTGTGGGATCTTACACCGTAAAGGGGCAGGTACAGTCATTGGCTATAACGCCCAAATTGGAGTCGATATCCAAGGTGCAGGCCTGATTGTGACTAATGCCGTCAGTGCCAAAGGGGGCGACGCGGAGTTATTGAACCAAGTCCTTGAGCAGCTCGCTCCCGAGTTAGGAGCAGTAAAGGAAGTGGTCGTCGATTGTGGCTATGAGAGCGGACCCAAAGCCTATGAGCTGGAAAAGAGCCTTGGCACCAAAGTCTATTATCCTCCCCGTCCGATCCAAGTCAGTGCTAGTGGACCAAAACATCGCAACAGCCATAGGCAACGCTTGGCGCGACACATGCGTTATTTAATCAAAAAACGCATCGAGTCCCCCCACGGACAGTGGTTGCAACGTCGGCGCCAAACGGTAGCTGAGGGTGCTTTTGGTTTTATCAAACGCGCGTTGGGCTTTCAGCGCTTCAGTCTACGCGGCTTGCAAAAAGTTCAGACCGAATGGCAACTAGTCTGCTTGGCCTTTAACCTGCGCAAACTGGCCTAAAGAAAACAAAAAGGCTCTGCACCTACCCGCAGCTCCCTTCGCGGAAAATTACGGCTTACCTCAAAGCTGATCGCAATCCTCCCCTTTACCGTCTCCCTTCCGCCAAAAAAAAGCGGAAAAAACATCACGAAGTCCGACGGCCCCCGTAGGGACGAAAGAACCGTTGCCCCTTTACCTCCCAACGCAACTTCGCGAGTGCAGACCGTGATCGATCGTCCCTATCGGGACGGACACGTTTTTTTTACCTTTACCCAGCAATAAATTGCTGGGCTACTTTCATTGGGTCCCTTCGGGACCACTCCTCTCGGCGTACGCGCCCACCCTTATGACCACTTCACCGTCTCGGATGTACCCTCGCCGCGACTTTCAGTCGCAATCCGTTCAATGAGATGAACCCGGTCGCATCAGATTGGTTGTAGGCCTGCGTCGGGTCGGCTTCCATCGTGGCAATCTCAGGATTGTACAGGCTGACCGGGCTCATTCGGCCGGCCGCAATCACGTTTCCTTTATAGAGTTTCACTCGGACAACGCCGGAGACATGCTTTTGCGACTCAGTGACCAGCGCCTGAATCGCTTCCCGTTCCGGGGCAAACCAAAATCCATTGTAAACCAGCTCCGCGTATTTCGGGCCGAGCGTGTCACGCAGATGCATCACCTCCCTGTCCATCGTCAACGATTCGATCTGGCGATGCGCGAAAAATAGAATTGAGCCTCCAGGGGTCTCATATACCCCACGGCTCTTCATTCCCACGAAACGATTCTCCACCATATCAACCCGCCCAATGCCATTCCGTCCGCCGAAAAAATTGAGCACCTTCATCACCCAAAACGGCGAAAGTCGGATTCTTCCTTCAGCGGTCTTAACCAGATCGCCGGTAAACCCGAGTTGGTCCAATTCGGCTTGCAAGTTTGCGTGACCCAGTGCTCGACACACGCCGCTTTCGAATTCCAATTCGAGATATTCCGGATCATTAGGAGCATCTTCTGGAGAAACGCTCAACCTATACATATCACGCATGTCGGCTGCACTGGCATCAATCCACGGATCTTCCAGAATGCCGCTTTCGTAGCTGATATGCAGGAGATTCCGATCCATCGAGTATGGCTTTTTCGCGGTAGCAGCCACCGGAATACCATGCTGCTCCGCATAGTGGATCATCTCGGTCCGACCCGGAAATTGTTGCCGGAAAACTTCGTCGCGCCAGGGAGCGATTACGCGGATTTCCGGAGCCAGTGCCGCTACTGCTAATTCGAAACGCACCTGGTCGTTTCCTTTGCCGGTCGCTCCATGGGCAACCGCCTCGGCCTTCTCGATCCGCGTTATCTCTACCATCCGCTTCGCAATGAGCGGACGGGCGATGCTCGTCCCGAGATAGTATTGATTTTCGTAAAGCGCAGAGGCTTGAAACATCGGGAATATGAAGTCTCGCGCGAACTCGTCCCGCAGATCGTTGACGTAACACTTTGTCGCGCCGGTCCGCAGGGCTTTCTCCTCTAACCCATCCAATTCTTCTTCCTGCCCAATGTCGGCGCAAAACGCGATTACGTCGGCCGAATAGACCTCCTTGATCCATTTCAAAATAACCGACGTGTCGAGCCCGCCCGAATATGCGACAACGATTTTCATGGCCGCTGCACCAATACAATAGCCAATAGCTAATAGCCAATAGCCTATTCCCGGAAATTGAAGTAACGCGTTGAAGCCGTCGATCCCGGTGGGATTCTATGATAGTAGCCCAGTCCCACGCCGCGCATGGGCGTTAACATAAGGAAGGATATGCGCCGAGAGGAGTCGTCCCGTAGGGACCTAATGATAGTAGCCCAGTACGAAGTGCTGGGAAATAGTGCAAAAGACACGTCCGTCCCGCCAGAGACGATAGAAGTGTATTGGCTCCCCGGTCCTCTCGTATGCGGCTTCACCAGCGTAAGCAACCGTCGATCGTCCCGTCCGGGACGGCCCGTTTTTTGAACTATTTCCCAGCACTTCGTACTGGGCTACTTTCACCCGGTCCCTGCGGGACCAATCCTTTTCGCATACCTCTAAGCGCTATGTTGGCGCACGCGCTGCCGCGGGACTGGGGTTACTTTCGCGATTCCCCTGTCGGGACGGGACCATCGTCGCCGTCACCGACCGCGGCTTACGGTGATGTGCGGTTCCTTTAAATAAATCGGCTCGCCGAGCGGGGAATAGCAACTTTCCCTACCTAAAAGAAATCGGGCTGCAGGAGCTTTCACTTCGATTTGCGGTAACTCGGCGATTGGTCCGACAGCAAAAAGCGGAGTTCCAAGCCCATCGCCGAGCAGATTGGGTAGGCTGGCCTTTGGTAACAATTGCGGCCCCTCCGCGATCAACCCATTCGCAACCCGAGCGAAGAAAAACGACCCCCGTCGCGCATCGCCTATTACTGCGTAGTCAGTTTCAGGAAATCCAAGGATCGAGGGACAGCCAAATCTCTTGCATCCGGTCGCGAGACTTAACCCAAACGCCGTCGCCACACTTACGCGTAAACCGGTATACGAACCCGGTCCAATACCAACCACTACTTCGTCAAGTTGATCGATTAGATCGATCACGTTAGCCACTTCGGCCGCCAACTCCCCGGCACCCTGAAATCTACTTTCGCGGACTATCGCGCCATCGATTGCTAGCACCAGACTGCCTGGAGCTGCCGAATTTTCGATCACTAATTTCGTGCACCGTTTCATAAGAGTCTGCCAAGCGGTTGCCGGCGCCGTGGTAGATTCCTATGAAACGGCATACTAGTCACCAGACAATCACCCTCTCGTTTGCAGAACTTATTTGAATTTTTACCCAGACCGCATCGGCAGGCAGCCGACTTGGGAACTTGTCCGCCCACTCGATTGCGCAGATCCCGGGCTCCCGGAGATAGTCGTCAAACCCGATCTCATCCAACTCTTTCTCGTTCTCCAACCGATAAAAGTCCATGTGGAACAATGGCAATCGAGCATTCCGATACTCATGCACCAAGCTGAACGTCGGGCTGGTCACTGAATCTGTAATGCCCAGGCCCTCGGCCATTCCTTTGACAAACTCGGTTTTGCCCGCGCCCAAATCTCCCGACAAGCCGACCACCGCGTTTTCGGGAAGTGCAAGACCGAGTTCCCGTCCAAGCGCTCGAGTCTCTTCTGGCCCATGGGCGAATCGCTTCATTTTTTCTTCGCGGCTCGAAAATGATCGAACCCGGAAACGCTGAGTTGATCGGATCCGGAAACACCGAATTTCTGCGTGCTCAGCTCCGTGAGCCACCCGATCTGAGTCAACGGCAGCTCCGGAAACTTCTTGGTCCAGCGTTCCTCCAGTGCTGCGCCTGTTCCTTCAGACACGGCAAAGAGGAGCTCATAGTCTTCTCCGTCTGCGATCGCCTGCTCACTCGAACATCCTTTGTTCAGAGGTAACCGTTCTCGATCAATCTCGAACCCGGCGCCACTTGCCTTCGCCAGTCTTGGCAAATCGCTCCCCAATCCGTCACTGAGATCTATCATTGCATTGATCGGAAAATGGTCCGCCAACCACATGGCTTCGGTTAATCTTGGCTCAAAGCGGAGGTGCTTCCCGCGGATCGATCCCCCCAAGCGGCCGGTCACATAAAGCAGGTCGCCTGGTTTGCCGCCCGATCGTAGCAACGCACGACGCTTTTCGACGATCCCGGTCAACGCCACCGAAATGAATGCCGGCCCGGGTGAACGCGAGGTTTCACCACCTACGAGGTTCACCTCGTAGCGCGAAGCGGCTTTCCGCAGGCCTGAATAGACACCGAGCAGCCAGCGTACTCGCACCTGAGGATCAACGGCAATTGTTACCAGCGCATCCATCGGTTTACCGCCCATCGCAGCTACGTCGCTGATTGTCCGGCAAAGCGCTTTCCAACCAATCCAGACCGCCGGCGACTCCTTCAGAAAATGAACACCTTCCACTAGGCAGTCAGTCTTCAATAGTTGCCACCGCTTCCCGAACTTCACCACAGCGCAGTCATCTCCGGGACCCATCTTAACCCGTGAGTTCAGCTTTAAATTTTTGGTCAGCTCAGCGACCAAAATATCCTCACCAATGGCAGCCAGCTCAGCATCTCGCATTCCGCGCGGTGGTCGTTGTCGGCTCGCCTCCTTCATTTCGTTTGGAAGGCGATCGCTACCAGGTTCAGAGTGTTGAATAGCGCATGCATTGTCATGGGCACCAATAGGCTACCTGTCGCCTCATACGATACCGTGAACAAGCAACTGAGGAGGAAGAGCGGAAACAAGGTCGGAATATTTAAATGCACAATGGCAAAAAGTACTCCGGTAAACACCAGGGCGGGCAGCGCCCCGAAGTAGCGTCGCATGACTCCGTAAAGATAGCCGCGAAAGGCCAGTTCTTCCGCAACCGGAGCAATCACCACCGCCAGCAGAATAATGGGAAGGCGTTGACCGATACTGCTCGAGCGTTCGAACACCTTGATGATCTCCTGCACATCGGTCGTCGGGTCAGTGTGCAGAAAATACGATGCCAAATAACTCGCCACGAGAATCAGAGGCAATGCACAAACAAGCAGAGAAATACCCCAGAGGATTGATTTCCGAAGAGGCAATTGATCTAACCCGAACACCGCGGAGATCCGGAATCCACGGAGCCGGAGCGAAAGCAGGATAGTGCCAAGAATCAATCCCCAGAAATAAAGCGCGCTTAGGAGAAGGCTTCGCGTGTCGATTTCCGCCGGCAAAGATCCGCGACTCGACTCAACGTTAGCGAAGAGTTGGCTAATTACGATAACTATGAGTCCGCCAGCAAAAAGCGCGTCGAGCAACGAGTAGGCTCCAATAAACACTTTGCCTCCAGCATGGGCATAAACCCGCCAGAACAGGCGCCCATAGACTCCCAGCGCGACGGGAATCAACAACAGCACCAGCACAGATAAAACAAGGTCCATTCGAAACTAGAAGAGTTGATACTACACTGGATTAGCCTTCGGTCTACCGATCGACCGGTCCTGGCGAAATCCAGTGGTAGCGGACTTGCAATCAAAGTATTCTGACCGCCCACGCTCAGGTGCCGTTGCTTCGGCGCCCGTTCTGCGTGATCTCCGAGCCCTTCTGTGTCAAACAATGGTATGCGCGTACTCCTTCAGCGGGTCCTGAGTGCATTGGTCGAGATCGAGGGCCGATGTGTCAGCCAAATCGGTCAGGGTCTGCTACTGTTCGTAGGAATTGAAGCAACCGATACGACAGAAGACCTCAATTGGTTAACCGGCAAAGTTCTTCGTTTGCGGATATTTGCCGATGAAAACGGCGCAATGAATCGATCGGTCCAGGATGTTGGCGGAGCGTTGCTGGTCGTTAGCCAATTTACTTTGTACGCCAGCACCAAAAAAGGAAATCGCCCCTCCTTCATCAAAGCCGCGCCTCCCAATACTGCAGAACAGATCTTTAACGAATTCTGCGCACGGCTCTCGATGGAAATGGATCGGCCGGTCGCGCGCGGCGTCTTTGGAGCACACATGACCGTCAGTCTAGTCAACGATGGTCCGGTCACCATTTGGATCGATTCCAAGCAACGAGAGTGACCGATTCACCCAGACGAGCGCTAAGAGGAAACTGCCAATCACTACGCCGATCGGCTGTCTTCAGCGGCGAAGCCGCGACTCAGGATAGCCTAGCCTGCAGGGCTAGGAATAGGCATATTTAAGATGGGCCAGCGCTGAAAGCGCGGCTCAATTGAAATAGCAGCGATACCGGCCTTTTGACGATGGTCGTACAAAGATATGACGCTCGCGGATTCGGTGTTTGCCACGCGCCTTCAGCGCTAGGACCGCTCTTTTGATTTTGTTCCTAGGGCTTCGCCCTCTAGGCTATCTTGAAACGCGGCTTCGCCGCTGAAGACCCGCGCTCCTCAATTTTGATCAAGCGAAGTCCGAAACCCTACAGGCTAGGCTATCCTGAATCACGGCTTCGCCGCTCATCGGAGCGCGCTATGGCGGGACAGGTTGGCGCTCCGATTGCTTACCGACTAGCGATTAACGCCCAGTGCTCCTAGATTCTGCCCAATGGACTCCGCCTCGGCTTTAGAAGAATTTCTGCGTCCGCCTCCGCCACTGCGCCATCTGAAGCGCGAGACAGAGGTTTTGGCGATGGCTAATCACGCCGAGGTCACCTTGCGACCGGGAACGGAAAACCCGGAAGAACGCATTACCTACTACCGTTGGGGATCGCCAGGTCGAAGGGTGCTCCTCGTTCATGGCTGGGGCGGGAAAGCCGCTCAGTTTTTCGCCCTCATTCCAGGGCTGGTCGACGCGGGCTTTGAGGTCGTCGCCTTTGACGCTCCGGCGCACGGCGCTTCTTCGGGTTCATTTGCGAGCGGTCCGGCATTCGCCCGAGCGGCCAGGATGATGGCGGAAGTGAACGGTCCGTTTCATGGAATCGTTGCTCATTCGCTGGGTGCGGCCGGAAGCGCGATAGCCCTGGCTCAGGGTCTCACCGCTGAGCGGGTCGTTTTCCTGGCTCCGGCTGCTCTTATCGAAGCTTTGCTAGAAGAATTCATCCGCTTGCGGGAAATCGCAGAACCGCTTGCCACTGAGCTGAGGCAGAAATTCGCGGCCCGGTATTTGGCGGAAGTCGTTTCGGTTCCACTCATGGCCAAGAACTTTGATATCCCCCTCGTTGTCTATCACGATCCGGCGGACCGTGATCTTCCCTTCTCGCATGGAGAAGCGATTGGGGCGGCGTGGCCAGGTGCCGAATTAATAGCGACTCCTGGAGCCGGGCATTGGAGGATTATGCGAGATCGATCTGTGATTGAGCGAACGATTGCCTTTCTAACAGCTTCCGATTAACCGTTGCTGCTCTACCTTGACCAAGCATGGTACAAATACCGCCTGGTTCGTTCCATCGTGCAAAGTCCGATGCCCTGCTAGGCTATTCTGGCGCGCTTTCCTTCTTCGGCGAAACAGGTCGTCACTTCGTGATTAGTGATCTTTGCCTACGGCTAGCTCCATTGTCCCTTTGAATTTGGGCGCTTCTTCCTCGACGCCAAAATTGGCAGTGTACAACGATTGGATCCGGTCCATCTCGTCCTTAGTCAGCGCCGGAGTATCGGGTGCCGAAGCAAATTCGACGAGCTGCTGTTCGTCGTAGATGTTGGGCAACGTAGAGGCAATCCTCTCGTCCTTCAGGAGCCACTGAAGCGCTGCTTGTCCCAGAGTTCGATCCGGACCCTCCAAAAATCGCAGTTCCTCGACTTTCTTGACGCCATTCAGCAACCAACTTCGCGGACGGTGATTCCGATGATCGTTCGGTGGAAACTGAGTGTCCGCAGTGTAATGCCCTTCCAACATCCCAGACGAATGGGTTACGCGGATCAGGAACATAGTGTCGCGACTCGCTTCCGCGGCGGCTTCCTGGATCGCTTTTCCCGGGTGCTGTTCTAAAAGGTTATAGATATGTTGCAGGCTGGTCAGATTCCTCCGCTGGACACAATGCACGCCTTCGTATAGCCAGCCGATCGCGGGTCCAAGGGCCACGCCGAAATAACGGATCTTTCCCTCCGCCTGGAGTTCCGCCAACGTTTCCCAGACCGAGTCGTCGTCGACCTGGTCCATCCGAATATTGTGCAGTTGCAGGAGGTCTATTCGATCGGTCCGCAGTCGGGTCAACGCCGCATCGGTCGCTCTTCGGATCGCCTCAGGCGAAAAGTCTTGCGGGATCTCGCGCTGACCCCTCCGCTCATTTCCATAATTTACAAAGTCGTACCCGATCTTGGTCGCCACCACGATTTGATCGCGTCGATCTCGGAACGCTTCGGCAATCAGATCCTCGCTCAATCCGTTCCCGTAGGTATCAGCCGCATCGAATAACGTGATGCCGAGATCAAATGCCCGGTGCATAAGTGCCGTCGCCTCGGATTTGGAAAAATTGCCCCACCAACCGGTCGAGATAGTCCAGAGACCGAAACCGACTTCGCTAACGGTGAGATCGGTATTGCGATAAGTGCGATATTTCATGACGCAAACGGCATTATTGTGTGGATCGACCCTTACTGCAACCGGGTGGATTTGCGGAGGTCACGGATTGGTAGCCTGCGGGCCGCGCATTTGCGTCAACACAAGAGGTTGGATATGCGCCGAGAAGACTCGTCCCGGAGGGACTCAATGAAAGTAGATGACATGAGCCGACAGCTAACAGCACCCGCTGCTAAACTGTCGGCTCTTATGAATAAATATAACCAGAAAATATTGAGCAGTGGCGGCAACGAAGCAAGTGTGATGCAGCATGGCAATCGGGTCCTGAAGTTGGGACTGGATATGCACTATCGGCAGGTGACGGTGGCGATGCAGGAGGATGGAGGCCGGATCAAGGCTGTGGGCAAGATGAGTCATCAGGCTTTTGGGAGTTGGGTGAACAAGAAGTTGGCTCAAGGCTGGCAGATTGAGAGCTGTTACGAAGCCGGAGCCAGCGGTTACTGGCTACATCGGCAGCTGGTAGAGCTGGGAGTCAAGAACCTGGTGGTTGTGCCCAAGGCGATGGGAAAGAGAGGCAAGCAGCAAAAGACCGATCGGCGCGATAGCGCAGAGTTGGTCGATTCGCTGGATCGTTATCTCAGAGGCCAGGATAAAGCCTTGAGTGTGGTGGCCGTACCCAGTGTTGAACAGGAACAGAAGCGAGCGCTGATCCGCTACCATCGCCAGATCATGGCCGATCGAGGACGCTCTGAGGCCCGAGGTAAAGGCTTACTGTGTGCCCAAGGGCTCGAAGTCGGAGGCCGCTGGTGGCAGGGCAAAGGGTGGAGAGAACTCAACTCTGATCCCCGGCTCAAAGAGTGGATCAAAGAGCAGCTAGAAGGCTGGCGCCAGAAGGTATTAAGCGCTGAGGAGCAGCAAAAAGGCTTGCGGCGACGGATCGAAGCGCTGGCTCCGGCGATCCTGCCCAAAGGAGTGGGCGCCTACAGCGCGGCGGTGTTGGAATACGAGATGAAGGGTTGGAGGCGATTTAACAATCGGCGCCAGGTGGCTAGCTATACGGGTTTATGTCCCGGCATCCATCTCAGTGATGGCCGAGGCAAAGAGGGGTCCATCAACCGTTGTGGCAATCGGATCGTGCGCTGGAGCTTGGTGGAGATGGTCTGGCGGCTGATGATCTGGCAGCCCCACTATGGGCCGGTGCGTCAGCTGGCGGCTGGCATAGTCAAAAGCAAGCGCGCCAAGAGACGCTTGGTAGTCAAAGCGGCCCGGCGTTTAGCCATTGATTTATGGCGTTTATCAAGCGGACAAACCACGGCCGAAAAACTGGGTTTAGTCCTGCAGACCAATAGGCAGAGCCTCTGAGGAGGCTCTCCAGCATCAAATCTGTGACTCTCTAGAGTGACTCTTTTGGCAGCAACGGCGCGCGTCTGATACTGGGCTTGGGCTAAAACCCGAAACGTAGATGAGGCCGCTCGTTGCTGTCCTTTTTCTTTGCTTAATTGCATAAATCACCGTGTTAGGAAGCTCCCCTTCCAACCGATAGAAGCTTAAACCGAGCAATCAATAGAAGCTCGCGTTGGGACAGCAAACGTTGGTCAGAGGCCAAAAAGAGCAACAAGAGAGCCGCTAAAAACAGCAAGAGATCTAGCGCTAATCGAAAAAGTCTCAGCCTCCATGATCCGAGCCTGGTAGCGCCGGTTGCAAGCTCAAAGCCGGTCCACAGGTGGCTTGTTGTCCGATCCCGGCTAAAACTAATCCAAACCTTCAAGAAACCTTCTTTTGGCGCTGGGTCTTGACAAACTGGGCTTCATAGAAGCCCAGTACGAAGTGCTGGGAAATGGCCCAAAGAGGCGTCCGTCCCGGAGGGACGAACGAACCGTTGCCCTTCGCCTCCAACGCAACTTCGCGAGCGCAGACGGTGGATCGATCGTCCCTTCCGGGACGGACACGTCTTTTTAACCTTCCCCCGGGAAAGGCGTTCCAAACGTTGCGCCCTCAAAGCGGCGCTAGAATAGATGCTCGCATTGGATTCTCGGCTGCGACATCGGATCCTCGTGCCCCTCCAGGGCATACCGTGTTAATACTAAACCCGGGGTTAAAACCCCGGGCTGAGTCCTTGTGTGTTTCGAGTCTGGGTAACACATTTGTGTCACTATTGAGGTGACACTTTGTGTCATAATTTGGGTGACACTTGTGAGCAGAGAGAGCGCACTTTGGTGGGCAGGCGGAAATTCCCAAGAACAACGCTTAGACTGCTTTGTGCGGTGCTCAGGATGGAGCGTGCAACGTTTTGCGGTTCATTGGAGGGAGCGAGGAACGAGCGAACGAAGATCGAACGCAAAATGTGGTTAACTCCTGGCGCGAAGCGGCTCCAGATCAAGCTCGAAACGGAATAAATGGAGGGGACCTGCCGCAGGCAGGGAGGAGGCCGTTTATGCCGGATTTGAGCTTGATCTGGAGTGGCGCCGCGCCCGCCAGTGATAGCGTACCAAGAGCCTCCAAGCCCAGAAGCAGAACTCCAGGCTCTGTTACCTTTTCTCTGACACACCCCGAGGCTTTTTTACCTTCCAAGTGTCACCCAATTAGTGACACAAAAGTGTCACCCAAATATGAAACCGGACCTCCTCTTCCCCCTTCGGGGGACTGTCGCAAAGGAGCGGGCATTCAAAATAGCGGGAAACGCCGCTACCAATCGTTGGCTCTCTTCCTGCTCATTTCCGCCTCGCAAATTTTCCGACTTGCTTGTTTAAGGATCAGTGAGTGATGTAGCCCATTCGAACGCCGTGTGTGGCGGGGAACCGGAGAAAACACTAGGAGACACAGCTATGCAACCTGTTCGGACTTTTAACGTATCGCCTCGGTTGCCCGAGGTGCTGGAACCGCTTAATGATCTGGCTCGGAACCTCTGGTGGACCTGGGAGCCCGACGCCCGCAAGCTTTTCCGGGACGTGAACCCAACGCTTTGGGACCAGACTAACCACAATCCAATTCGGATGCTGCAACTGTCCAGGCAAGCCCGGCTGGTGGAACTCGCTTCGGACGAGAACTATCTCCGCAGCCTCCGTCAGGTATCCGGTCAGTTCCGAGCTTACATGGGTCGAACTGACACCTATGGTAAGCAACGGCCCGGGCCGCAAATCGCCTACTTTTCGGCGGAATTCGGTTTCCACGAATCGGTGCCGAACTACTCAGGCGGTCTGGGAATTCTTTCCGGTGACCACTGCAAATCGGCCAGCGACCTAGATCTCAATTTTTCCGCTGTCACGCTGCTCTACCGACACGGGTATTTTAAGCAGCAAATCAACAAAGATGGTTGGCAAGAGGCGGTCAGTCTAAACCAAAACTTCCACCATTTGCCGATCCGCGACGCGCGCGTTGGGGATCAGACCGTGTTCGTGACGGTAGACATTTTGGGACGGAACGTCACCGCGAAAGTGTGGGAACTCCAGATCGGGCGCATCAAGCTGTTCTTTTTGGATACGGACATTCCACAGAATTCACCGGAAGACCGCTTAATTACTGAACAGCTTTACGGGGGCGATTTGGAGATGCGGATCCGGCAGGAAATCGTTCTCGGTATTGGCGGAGTGCGCGCTCTCAATGCGCTCGGCGTCAAGCCGGAAGTCTTCCACATGAACGAAGGACACTCGGCCTTTCTCTCGCTGGAACGGATTCGGCAGTATGTGCAGGAAAAGGGAATGAATTACTATCCGGCACTGCAGATGGTAGCAGCGTCGAACATCTTCACGACCCATACGCCGGTCCCCGCCGGTAACGACGCTTTTTCCCGCGATCTAATCGGCCGCTATCTGGGCAAATACGCACACGATTTTGGATTGGGCTTCGATGAGTTCTTCGCATTGGGACAGCCAATGCTCAATCCGCCACCATTGTTCAGCATGACCATCCTCGCTTTGCGTACGAGCCGGCATGCGAACGGCGTCAGTAAGCTACACGGCGAAATCAGCAAGAGTTTGTGGCAAGACGTTTGGGCCGGGGTCCCTTTGCCAGAGGTGCCAATTACGAGTGTCACCAACGGAATTCACACCAAGACTTGGGCCGCCCCCGAGTTTCATCGGATGTACCAAAAATATTTGGGCGCGGATTGGGAAGACCATCTTACAGACGGAGAATTTTGGCGCCGGGTGATCGACATTCCGGACGAGGTTCTCTGGCAGACTCACCAACTCCTTAAGCAACGCCTGATCGATTTTATTCGGGAGCGGCTGCGCATCCAACGCGCGCGCATTGGCGAGTCTCCTCAACAGCTCCGCGACGTCAACAGTGTGCTCAATCCCGATGTACTTACGGTCGGTTTTGCTCGGCGATTTGCCACCTACAAACGAGGCACGCTCCTTTTTTCCAACAAAGAGCGTTTGCTCCGCCTAATCCAGAACACCGAACGACCCGTCCAGTTCATCTTCGCCGGCAAAGCGCATCCGAAAGACGAGCCGGGCAAAAAGATGATCCAGGAAGTTTACACCGCTTCCCGGGAATCCGGTTTTGAACATTCGATTGTTTTTGTTGAGGATTACGACACGTACATCGGCCGGCGCTTGTACCAAGGCGTAGACGTCTGGCTTAATAATCCGCTTCGACCTCTCGAGGCCAGCGGCACCAGCGGAATGAAGCTTCCGCCAAACGGCGGCCTGAATTTTAGCGTTCTCGATGGTTGGTGGTGTGAAGGTTATAACGGCAAGAACGGCTGGCCGATTGGACCGGAGATAACGGGCGGCAGCGTCGAATTTCAAAGCGAGGTCGATTCGGACAGCCTGTATAACATTTTGGAAAACCAGATCATTCCCCTGTACTACGCGAAACCGGATGGTCGTTTGCCGATCGCCTGGTTGCAGCTGATGCGGGAATCTATTCGGAGCGTAACACCGGTATTTAATACGCACCGAATGGTGAAAGAATACAATGAACGGCTCTATGAGACTGCCGCGAAAGGGCTGCAGGCGCTTAGCGCAAATGGTTGCAGAGCCGCGATTGAGCTAGCCGATTGGAAACAAAAGACTCGCGCCGACTGGGGTCAGATTCGCATCGAGCAGGTGAATGCTTCCCCCTCTGACACCAGCGATCTATTCGTCGGAGACGTCTTGCAGGTGGAAGCGAAAGTGTTCCTGGGGCCAGTTGATCCGTCTCATGTGCGCGTACAAGCCTACCTCGGGCACAGCGATGATGGGGCCCTCAGCGAACCGTTTACGATTGATCTCCAAGAGATAGAAAAAGGAACGGCGCCTGGGCAATTCACGTTTAAGGGAACGATCAAAGCGACCGAGAGCGGGAGCTATGGCTTCAACGTCCGCGTCATCCCGACCCATCCTTATCTGAGTCAGGACCATGAGCTGCGGTTGATTACCTGGGCGAAATGAGGGTGAGAGGTGATTGGTGAGAAGTGAGAGGTGGCATGAGTGCGGCAAAATCATTCCGCGATTTGAGAGTTTACGAACTTGCCAGGGCCTCGGCCGGTGAGATTTTCGAAGCGACTAAGAGTTTTCCCCTGGATGAGCGATATTCGCTGACCGACCAAATCCGCCGCTCATCGCGTGCAACTAAGGCGATGATTTCTGAGGCGTGGGCTCGGCGACGCTATAAAGCGGTTTTTGTCAGCTCATGAAATACCATTCACCTCTCACCAATCACTTCTCACCAATCAGTTTGGTTCGCGCCCGCCGTTCCGTTTCCTTCTCCTAGATTCTGGACCCCGCCATGAAGCTCGCCTTCTCGACCTGCTGGAACTCTGCTCGGCATCGGCGAGGCGACGAAATGCTGCAGGAAATCGTCGATCTAGGCTTTAACGCAGTCGAGTTGAGTCACGGGATTCGTCTCCCCTTGGTCGAAGGTATACGGCGCTTCGTTGCCAATGGCGCTGTCGAAGTCACCAGCCTGCACAACTTTTGTCCATTACCAATTGATGTCAGCCAGGCCGCACCAGATTGCTTCCAATGCACCTCACATCGCTCCAATGAGCGTGAGCGAGCTCTGCGACATACGCTCCAAACGATCGATTTGGCGGCTGCACTCGGCGTGAAACGTGTGGTCTTGCATCTCGGATCGGTACCGATGTCGAAAGCATCGAAGCGGTTACTTGATTATCTTCGGACCGGGAAGACATCAGATCGAAAGTTTGTGAATTGGAAAGAGCGAGCCGTCCGAAAACGGGTCAAGCTCGACTACTATTCACGCGTTAGGCACTGGCTGGCCGAGATTGCGGAACACGCAAAACAAGCTGGCATCCTGCTCGGCGTGGAGAACCGCATTGGGATTGAGACTTTTCCATCGGAAAAAGAATTTAGACAATTGTTCAAGGATTTTGGGGCCGACGTGGTCGGTTACTGGCACGATTTTGGACACGCTCAGGTTCGTCAGTATCTTACACTCTTGGACCACCAAGAATGGCTGACCGAAATGCTCCCGCGCTTAATCGGGTGTCACGTACACGATGTAATATTCCCGGATCACGATCACCAGGTTCCGTTCACCGGTGAGCTAGCAATGGAAAACTTGATTCCGCTTGTCCCCGCCTCTGTACCTTTGGTTTGGGAGCTTAGTGCGAGCGTAACGCCTGCAGAAATAGGCGTCGCTCTGCAGCGTTGGAACGCAGTATTCAAAAACGATGACGAATCTCTCGTCGATTCAGGGTGATGCTCAGTCGCGTCCGCGACCTCTAGTTATCCTGCATTTCGCTGTCACCGCGGATGGTAAAGTAGCCACCGTCAACCACACACCTGCTCAATTTACCTCTGCTCGCGATAAGCGGCGATTGTTGGAGATCAGGGCACTCGGTGACGCCGTGCTGGTGGGTCGCGGCACGCTGGAGAAAGACAAGATGTCGATGGATTTGCCCGATCAACAATTACGAGAACGCCGCCTCAGAGAAGGCAAATCCGAGTACCCGCTCCGCGTTATTCTTTCCCAATCCGGGAATATCTCGGCATCGCTTGCGGTCTTTCAGAAGGGAAACGCCCCGATCGTGATCTACTCGACAAAAACAATGCCGGAGTCCCAACGACGCTTGCTCAGCGAGCTTGCGACGCTCCATTTCTCAGAAAGTGACGAGCTCGATATTTTCTGGATACTGTGCCACCTGTATGAGAATTACCACGCGCGATCTTTGGTTTGCGAGGGCGGACCGACCCTCGTAAAAGCTTTGGCCAACGCCGACGTAATTGACGAAATATATTTGACGATAGCCGCAAAGATTTTCGGCGGATCGGTTGCACCTGGCTTAACCGGGCCGCCGGGCCAATTTCTTCCGGCCAGCCGTCAGTTTCAATTGATCGATATCGATCGCGGAGACAATGAATGTTATCTCCGGTACCGACGAATCCTCTAACTGCATGCATCAAATCAACTCGATCGTTATGCGCGCACCGAAAGAGCGCATCTTTGAAACCGCAGCCGATCTCGAGAAGTGGCCGACGTTTCTACCCCATTACCGATTTATTCACTATTACGAGCGAGGTGCGGAACGGAATGTGGTGAGGATGGCGGCACGCCGCGACTTCATCCCCATCTCATGGGTATCAGAAGAAATTATCGATCGAAGCAAGCTGGAAGTACGCTTTAAGCACCTGAAGGCCTGGACCAAAGGCATGGAAGTCGTCTGGACCTTCGCAGAAACCGAGGAAGGCGTCCGCGTGTCCATCATCCATGACCTTCGCTTCCGGTACCCGAACCTGGCGCCTCTGGCCGAGCCGATAATTGGCAATTTCTTTATCGGCCACATCGCCAACCAAACACTCAAGCACATGAAAGCCCATTTGGAGCGCGCATGAGACGGGTCGTCATTACCGGATTAGGACCCATCACAGCAATTGGCGTCGGGAAAAAAGCTTTTTGGGAAGGACTAAACAGCGGCAAATCTGGCATTGGACCGGTTACTCGATTTGATCCCAGCCTGTTCAACGCTCGTAGTGCAGCCGAAATCAGTGACTGGGAACCTGAAAAATTCTTCCCATCTCAGCGTCTAAAACGTTTGGATCGCTACGCTCAATTCGCTGTCGGTTCGGCAAAACTTGCTCTGGAAGATAGCGGCCTTTCCTTTTCTCCGGAAAATCCCCAGTCGCGGGTTGGGGTCAGCTTTGGTACTGCTTTGGGAGGCGTTTCCAACGCGGAAAAGCAGCATGTCTCCTTCGTTCACGGTGGCCCAAAATCGGTCCATCAAACTATTGCGCTACAGGTTTTCGGCGGCTCCGCTCATTGCAATATCGCGATTGAATTCGGGCTACGCGGCGTCGGCACTACAAACTCAAACAGTTGTGCGAGTGGCAATGTCGCAATCGGTGAAGGCTACCGGTACATTCGCGATGGCTGGGTAGATGTGGTTGTCGCTGGCGGTGCGGAAGCGCCTTTGAGCCCTCTTTCATTCGGAGCGTTCGCCTTTATTCGAACCATGAGCCGATCCGATCCAGCAGTCGCGTGCCGGCCCTTCGATCGAAATCGGGATGGATTCGTCATGGGGGAAGGTGCGGCCAGCCTGATCCTCGAGGAGTTTGAACATGCTAAAGCCCGCGGTGCTCACATTTATGGGGAAGTCGTAGGCTACAGCCTCAACAACGACGCCTTCCACATGACCGCGCCTTTACCATCCGGTGACTCCTGTATCCGGGCTATGACAGACGCGTTGAACTCCGCGCAGATTAATCCGGAGCAAATCGATTATATCAGCGGGCATGCCAGTTCCACCCAACTCAATGACGCGAATGAATGCACCTGTGTGAAAAAGGTATTTGGGAACGGAGCAACGAAAGTTCCGGTGAGCGGCACGAAAGCCTTCTACGGTCATCCGCTTGGAGCCAGTGCGGCGATTGAAGCCATCGTCTGCCTACTGGCGATGCAAAACGATTTCCTCCCCCCTACGCTGAACTACGAGACACCGGATCCAGCCTGCGATCTGGATGTCGTACCCAACCAACCCAGGGAAAAGCAGATTACCTATGCCTTGAGTAACGCCTTTGGATTTGGCGGTATCAACTCATGTGTGGTGTTTCGTAAGATTTGATCGCAATGGCCGCCCGGCAAAGCGGGATCGCGGCAGTGACGAGATCAGATACGCCTCTCGACCGGTTTTCCGGTCGCGCGGAGTTAGAAACTTGTAGGACAGCCTTTCTCCAACTCCTGACGCCCACCCCTCAAGTGAATTAACTAAAATTCGCCCTCTGCAAGCACAGCCTCGCTCTCGCCCCCATGAATCACGGTATGGGCTAAACCTGCCGCAGCGGCTAATACGTGATCTCCAAAGAACTGCGCAGTGGCAATCTTAGCTGTGTAGAAAGCGCGATCTCCCCTTCCCTCCGCCAATCGATTTTTCGCCACCAGCGCTGCCCGGGCAAGTTGCCAACCACCGGCGACGATCCCGAAGAGTTTCAGGAAAGGCACCGCACCAGCCATTACCTGTCTTGGACGGGCAGCATAACTAGTGAGGATGTACTCCGCGGCACTTGATAGTGCATCCACACCCCGAGCCAGTTCGCTGCGGATACTCGCCAGAGATGGGTCGGAAGCTTCTGTCTCCAACTCGGCGCCAAATCGCCGCATTTCGGCCAGGAGAGCGTGAATCGCCATACCTTGGTCTCGCACGATCTTCCGCCCGATTAGGTCGTTTGCCTGAATCCCGGTTGTTCCTTCATAGATCGTCGTGATTCTAGCATCGCGCCAATGCTGAGCAGCGCCGGTCTCTTCGATATATCCCATGCCTCCATGAACCTGTATTCCCAGGGATGCAATCTCGATACCGGTTTCCGTGCTCCACCCCTTTACCACCGGAGTCAGCAGATCGACGAAAGCTCGGCTGCGCTGGCGGTACGATTCGTCGGGATGGCGGATGGCCAGATCGCGTGCACCGGCAACCACATACGCAAGGGCCCGAGTCGCCTCGGTCTGCGATTTCATAAGCAACAACATGCGGCGCACATCAGGATGTCGGATGATGGGTACTGGGTCACCCCCTCCAGATAGATCGCGCCCTTGCATACGCGTTTTGGCGTAAGCTAAGGCTTGCTGGTAGGCGCGCTCGCCAATGGCGACTCCCTCCAAACCAACGGACAAGCGGGCCACGTTCATCATGATGAACATGTATTCCAGTCCCCGATTCTCTTCTCCTATCAGATAACCGACAGCGCCTCCCTCATCGCCATACGACATCACGCAAGTCGGACTTCCGTGTATGCCCAACTTATGTTCAACCGAAAGACAGACTGCATCGTTTCGTTGCCCCAGACTGCCATCGGCGTTGACCAGAAATTTGGGCACGATGAACAGCGAAATCCCTTTGACTCCGGGTGGAGCATCGGGCGTGCGCGCCAGCACCAGGTGAATGATATTTTCCGACAAATCATGCTCGCCGTACGTGATAAAAATCTTCTGGCCGAAAATCCGGTAAGTACCGTCGGGCTGCCGAACGGCTCGGGTTCTCACTGCGGCAAGGTCTGAGCCGGCCTGAGGTTCAGTGAGATTCATCGTGCCGGTCCAACGACCTTCTACCATCTTAGGCAAATAATGTCGCTTCTGTTCTTCGCTACCGCGCAGCAACAAAGCCTCGATCGCTCCTTGAGTAAGCTGGAAGCAGGCAGAAAACGCCAGGTTAGCCGATTTCCACATTTCCTGCACGGCTGCACCAACCAAGCTGGGAACCGCCTGACCGCCATACTCCGGATCTAATCCTAAGCGGTTCCAACCAGTTTCGATGTAGTTCCGATAAGCCTCCCGAAACCCAGGTGCCGTGATCACGTTGCGATCCTTCCAAATCACACCCTTCTGATCTCCTACCTGATTAAGCGGCGCTAGAACTTCACTGGCAAAATGGCTTGCTTCCTGCAGGATCGCGCTGACTACTTCCGCGTCATTATCCTGCCAACCTGGCAGGGCAATCAACTGTTCGAGTCCCGCAAGTTCGCAGATAACGAACTGCATGTCCTTGAGTGGTGCTTCGTAAGTACTCATAGGCTTGATTCAGGTTACGTGATTTGTTGGTAAAATCGTCCTGGTGCTCGTGGTCGTCCTCGTTTCTCGAAACTGCTTGTTCCTGACGCGCCCTAGGCACCGCTCAGGGTCGAAGCGTTCGACCAAAGCCAGAGACGAGTTTAACAGGGTTTAAGCTACGTTTCGATAGCTCTTTTTGCATCAAGGTCGCGTCTCGAGCACGACGACGACCAAGAGGACGAGTGGGCTTTCCAGCGTTGCCGGTTTGATATTGGATCACCCGAAGGGCAGTCAAGACAGTCCTAGTTTCGCCTTGGCCCGTCGTAAATTTTCTGCGACCAATTCGGCGATGTCAAGAACCTGGGGCGCGCCGGGTTGACCTGCGCTTTCGCTGCTGGAGAGCATCGATTTGCAAAATGGACAACCGACAGCAACAATTTGGGCGCCGGTTTTTTCGGCTTCTCGAAAGCGGTTTTCCGCAACCCTCATCGTCCCTGGTTCTTCTTCTTTCCAGAACTGGGCCCCTCCCGCACCACAACAAAAACTATTGTTCCGGCTTCGAGGCATCTCGGTCAATCGATTCGAATCGCCACCGGAAAGAACATTGCGAGGAGCATCGTAAATGCCGTTGTGACGTCCAAGGTAACAGGGATCATGATAAGTGGTCTTTTCGCCGAGAATCATCTCTGGCAGCCTTCCTTCCCTAATCAATTCTTCGATCAATTGGCTATGATGCATGACGCGGTAATTTCCGCCCAGCTGAGGGTAGTCGTTGGCTAAGGCGTTAAAGCAATGGGGACAGGTCGTTACCACCCGTTTGGCGTTACGCTCATTCAGACTCCGCCCATCGTTAGGCCCGAGTGCGGCGTTCAGCGTCTCTACATTTTCGGTCGCCAGGTTGAAGTATAGATACTCATTCCCTGCCCGCCGAGCCGGATCGCCGGTGCACTTCTCCTTCTTGCCGAGAATGGCGAAACTCACTTTTGCGTGGGTCAGGATCTCGGCTAAAGAACGTGCCACTTTCTGCGCAGAGGGATCATAAGCACCTGCGCATCCCACCCAGTACAGGACCTCAAAATCGGGATTATCGGCCACGGTAGGCACTTTCAATTCGCGTCCTGGCCAATCCGACCGAGCGTCCTCGGCTACACCCCAGGGATTTCCGGAACGCTCCATGTTACGGAACGCGCCATTGAGCTCTTGGGGAAACCGGCCATTGGTCATCACCGCATCTCGTCTTAGATCCACAATATCGGTCAATTGTTCGCAGCCAACGGGACACGCCTCCACACAAGCCCCACAAGCCGTACAGGCCCAAAGCGCGCTTTCACTGAGCGCAAATTCCATCACCGGCCTGGGACTTGGATCACCCGCCGCAAGGCCGGCCCGGACCGCGTTGAGTTCGTATCGTTTATTGATCTCGATCGCCGACGGAGCCAGAGCCTTACCTGTGACGTGAGCCGGGCATACGTTTGTACAGCGGTTACATTGAATACACGCGTAAGGATCGAATAACTGGGTGAAGCGAAACTGTTCCAGCTTTGCTACCCCAAATTGTTCAAGCGTTTCATCCTCGAAATTGAGCGGATCAAGGGCTCCACTCCCCACCTTCTTACCGGCGGCATCGCGCCGCCCTAACCCCAGACGGATAGGCGCTGCAAAAATATGGATATGCTTCGAACGCACAAAGTAAGGGAGAAAAGCGAGAATCAACCCAAGCGACGTCCACCATCCGATGTGCCATCCGATCATCCGATTCGCACCGAATCCTAAAGAGTGCGCGATCGCACTTGCTACCGGCTGCCACTGATCGACGTGACCTTCAGCGGCTAATAAGGATCCGGCTCCAAAAAGACGAAATCCAACGTGCAAAAATATAAACGTCGCGACAATCAAACTGTCCCATCGAACGCCCCCACCTTGGACGGCTGGATGAAGGAGGACCGAATCGTTGAATCTTTCCAGTTTGGTGTCTTTCCGGATAAAACGGCGCCAAACAAAGAAGATCACCCCAACCAGAACTAAAAATCCAAAGATATCTGCGCCCAGGCGAAACAAATCTCCAACCAGCGAGTTACCCAGCCAAACCAGCCAGTTGGTCGGAAGAAAGCCTTCTGCTAGATCGACTAGGTTAACTAGCACGTAAAAGCTGAATCCGTAGAATATGAAACTGTGAAAGAATCCTACGATCGGACGATTTCGAAAGACGGTGACCTGGGTGATAGTCCGAAACAGCGCCTCCCGAATTCGCTCCAGGACTCGATTCGTTCTCGAATAGTATTCCGGCTGCCCTCGGTGAATGACAGAAATAATCTGTCTGAAGCCAAGATAAGTATAATAGATCGAGAGCGCTGCTAACAGTACGAACAGTATCTTTTCCGGAACAGTCAGCATAGGGGGAAACAAATCAAAGGAGTGTTGGAACTGGGAAGCACTCCATTACTCCATCACTCCATCACATCATTCCTCTCAAAGCTGCGCCGTTAGTTGAGGGACGATCTCAAGGGCATCCCCCACTAAACCATAGTCGGCGACCTGGAAGATTGGCGCATCGGGATCTTTATTTATCGCTACGATCACCTTGGAATCTCGCATTCCCGCCAGATGCTGAATGGCTCCTGAAATCCCAATCGCGATATATAGGTCCGGCGCTACAATCTTACCGGTTTGACCGACCTGGTAGTCGTTGGGAACATAACCAGCATCCACAGCAGCGCGGGAGGCTCCAACTGCTGCGTTGAGCTTCGCTGCTAGCGCTTCGAGCAATTTGAAGTTCTCAGCCTTTTGCAGACCGCGTCCGCCGGAAACAACTACCTTGGCTGCGGTCAACTCAACCTTCTCACCGCCCGAAACCTGGCGGCCAACTAGTCGGGTGCCGCTCGTGTCTTTGACAATCTCCTTTACCGGCTCAACCGGAGCGCTCGCTTCTGTCGTTGCCGCAGCATCAAATCCGGTGGAAAGAACGGTAAGGACAACAATCGTGTCCGATGCTGACCGGACCGTCGCCAGGGCATTACCGGCATAAATCGGTCGAACAAACGTATCAACGCCAATTACCTCGATGACGCCCGAGATTTGTTGAACATCGAGGTGCGCCGCAACCCGGGGAAGCACATTCTTTCCAAACGTGGTTGCCGGCGCCAATACATGCGAATACTCACCGCTTTGAACGTGCTGCAACACCTGGGCGGAAACAACCTCTGCCGTCTGAGCTCCCAGATGTGACGCATCGGCCAGGAAAACCTTGTTTACCGCCTCTATGCGAGCACTCGCATCAGCCACCCCCTGCAAATTCTCTCCCACAACCAAAACGTGGACCTCCAGGCCTCCACCCGCTTCGCTGATCTTCTTAGCAGCGGTTACGGCATGCCTGGTAGCAGGCTTCAGGGAGACATTGTCGTGTTCAGCAAGAACTAAGATCGCCATAACAAATCAGGGAAAGCGAGGAATGGAGCAGTGGAGTGTTGGAGTAATGGAGTAATGGAGTAATGGAGTAATGGAGTAATGGAGTAATGGAGTAATGGAGTGTTGGAGTAATGGAGTGTTGGAGTATTGGAGTGTTGGAGTGTTGGGATGCAGCTGTGGGCCCCAAAAGGATCTGCGCGCTGATATCTTTCTCGTTATCATTACTCCAGTACTCCATCGCTCCATTACTCCATCGTCTCATATGACCTTCGCTTCGTTTCGGAGTTTGGAAACGAGTTCCTCTACGCTCGCCACTCGAATGCCTGCTTTCCGGGGACGGGGCGCTTCGACTTTCAAAGTCGTGAGTCGGGGAGTTACGTCGACCTGCAGATCTGCTACTTTGAGGATATCCAATGGCCGTTTCTTCGCCTTAATGATATTCGGCAGAGTAGTGTAACGGGGCTCGTTGAGACGCAGATCGGTCGTGATCACCGCAGGCAACGGAAGTTCTAATGTTTCCAATCCCCCATCGATCTCTCGCGTCACCACAGCTTTTCCGTTTGCCACTTCTAGTTTCGAAGCAAACGTCGCTTGTGGCCAATCTAGTAAAGCAGCCAGCAGTTGACCCGTCTGATTGGCATCGTCATCGATCGCCTGTTTCCCGAGAATGACCATTTGAGGCTGCTCTTTCAGCACCAAAGTCTTGAGCAACTTGGCGACAGCCAGCGGTTGTATTTCAGTCTCGGTTTCGACCAAGATAGCGCGGTCCGCACCCATCGCTAGCGCGGTTCGGAGAGTTTCCTGACAAGCCCCTGAACCTATAGAAATCACGACCGCCTCAGTCGCAACGCCGCGTTCTTTCAGACGAATCGCCTCCTCCACCGCAATTTCGTCAAACGGGTTCATTGACATCTTGACGTTGTCGAGATCTACGCCCGAACCATCAGGCTTAACCCGCACCTTTACCGTGAAATCAACGACTCGCTTGATCGGTACTAATACTTTCATCGAAGGAGGAACAATGGAGTGATGAGACGGTGGAGTGTGCCACAGCCCACTTCATTTCGAAAGGACACAACTTGCCCAATCAACAGGTCGCGAACGTAGCCCAATCTCGCTAAACCCGCACTTGTTGAAACCGCCATTCGTCTTCCTTTCATTAATACTCCTCTCCTCCGGTGTGGCCTTGTCTTTTGTTGGCCGGCACCGTACTCTTCCAATCTGCTTTTGAGGGCTCGGATCCCCTGCTCCAACCATTCGGCGATGTCCACAGTAACGAAGAATAGCTATCCAACTCTCGATTTCGATCTCGGCTTTGAGATCCACCAATTGCGCGAAACCGTTCGTGCTTTTAGCGACAATGAAATTGCACCGCGAGCCGAGCAGATCGACCGGGAAGATAAGTTCCCTCGCGACCTCTGGACGAAAATGGGGGCTCTCGGACTCCATGGGATCACGGTGGGAGAGGAGTATGGCGGCGCTGGTATGGGGTATTTGGCCCATGTCGTGGCCATGGAAGAGGTAAGCCGCGCCTCAGCATCGGTCGGCCTGTCTTACGGCGCACATTCCAACCTGTGCATCAATCAAATTAGCCGTAACGGCACTCCGGAACAAAAACAGAGGTACTTGCCGGGACTGATCAGTGGCGAGCATTTGGGCGCTCTGGCGATGAGCGAGGCCGGCGCGGGCTCCGACGTGGTGAGCATGCGCACTCGAGCGGACCGCAAAGGTGATGACTACGTGCTCAATGGTACCAAGATGTGGATCACCAATGGATCGGAAGCCGATACCATCGTGGTCTACGCCAAAACTGATCCTGATGCCGGTCCCCGTGGGATCACTGCTTTCATCGTCGAAAAGGGTATGAAGGGCTTTGCTGTGGCCCAAAAGCTCGACAAACTCGGTATGCGTGGTTCGCCAACCTGCGAGTTAGTATTCACTGACTGCAAACTGCCGAATGAAAATGTGCTTGGTACCGAAGGGCGCGGAGTCAACGTGCTGATGAGTGGCCTTGACTATGAGCGTGTGGTGTTGGCCGCGGGGCCACTTGGCATTATGCAGGCCTGTTTGGATGTGGTGGTTCCGTATGTTCATGAGCGCAAACAATTCGGCCAACCCATTGGCGAATTTCAGCTGATACAGGCCAAACTCGCCGACATGTATACGACTCTCAACGCCTGCCGCGCCTACGTCTACGCGGTGGCCAAAGCATGCGACCGCGGCCAGACGACGCGAAAAGATGCCGCCGGAGCAATCCTCTACGCGGCAGAGAGGGCGACTTGGATGGCTCTTGAAGCGATCCAGGCGCTAGGCGGTAACGGTTATATTAATGATTACCCGACCGGTCGCCTCTTGCGTGATGCCAAACTATACGAGATCGGGGCCGGCACATCTGAGATCCGTCGCATACTCATCGGTCGCGAGATTTTTAACGAGACAGTTTGAGGAACTCTTCACGGCAGTCTCCAGCTCGGTTTGAGATCGCGGTAAATCGGCTGCGGTAGCTGGACAAGTAACGGATGTTTTTCTGCATCCAGCCACCGAATCAGGAACGTGAGATTGTTCAGGTCCATGGCCGTGCATCCAACGGTGGGAACTCCTTCGCCCTGCCAAAGGTGCAAGAATATGCAAGACCCAAAGCCCGGATTAGGCTTCCAATTATGCTCGACCACCACGATCCATTGATACAACCCATCCGATCGGAACATCTTTTCTGCGCTGGACCAATCTGGTCGATTCGTTTTGTTCCGATCGACCACTCGGTTGTAGTAGCGGGACCTTGTATCGTCGACTCCCTCCGTCGTCGCGATGATTTGCCTATAAGGAAAACAGAGAATTCTCGCGTCCCGTCGCGACGCAATCCCCATACAAGTATTCAATCGAAAAACGCCCGCTGGTGCTCGCCCATCACCTTCCTGTTTGCGCGGCTCTCCGAGCACGCCCGTGCCGTGCAACCCTATTCCCCAAGCCAACCCATTTTTTCCCACAACGCAGGGGAAACTCGAACGCACCACGATCCACTTTCCGGCCTGATTGCGTTCGAATAGCTGAATAACGCCGCTGACCGCGTTCCAGCTAGGCACTTTGACCAGGATCATTTGATCGCATTCGGATAACTCCTTTGTAGGCCTGACCAGCTGGTAAGACACGTGTTGCGGTAAAACACATCCAGCCAAAAGAAGAAACAGCGAGACAGCTCCGATGAAAACCCTGGAGAAAGGATCGAGTTTTTCCGTCATTGATTTGTCGGTCGGAAGACGGACCCAGAGAAACGCGACCTAACTGCAACCACAAGCGAAAACCCCCAATCAATGGCGGTTCGGCCGCGCATGGGCGCAAACGGAAGGACGCAATGAGCCGCGTATCGATGTCCGAAGGGCCGAAGCCACCGATCCCGCAGGGATACCATGAAAGTAGCCCAGCAATTTATTGCTGGGAATTGATGCAAAAACCGGTCCCGTCCCGACAGGGACGATCGAAACGTTCAGTTATTGGCCTCCAATGTGACTTTACGAACGCAAGCCGTGGTCGATCATCCCATCCGGGACGGACGTGTTTTTTCAATCTTTACCCAGCAATAAATTGCTGGGCTACTTTCGTGGCATCCCTTCGGGATCCAGGGCTACATCTTTTCTTCATCTCTCGGCGGGACAAAACCAATCGAAATCGCGAGCCTTATGTCACTGTTCGTCGGCGTGCTTTCTAGATTCCGCCTTCGAAATTCTGAATTCAACTTTTGGGTTCATCGCTTGTTGCAAACCCTTCCCGACCTAATACGGTTCAGCGGACTTCGAATCCCATGAAGAATCTTTCGCTTTGGCTCCCCTCCATCGGCTGCCTCGCTCTGCTGGCGACAAGTAGCGGCTGTGCGCGAAGCAGTTCCGCCACCAATGACAACTCCGCGGCTCTGCACTCGATCGGGTCGACTCCCGATGAAAGCCCAGATTATCAGCCACCGCGCAGTCCTTCCTATGAAGACCCCTTCAAAGGTTCGCGCTAGCCAAGCCGGAAATTAGCGTTCGAAAATGACCGCAACCGGGATGGTCCAACCCGGCGAACGCGGTGTGCTGAGCTCATCCTCTTCGATCAAGGACCTCTTCGTTGCCCTCCTTAGCAAATCCGAGCACAGCTAAGCCGGCAATGATCTGGCTCGATGATCCACAATCCGGCTCGAGCCTGCTCCTCGGGATAAGTACCAGAAAGGGAACGATCAAATTTTGTCCCTATGAACGCCCCGCACGCTTTGGCCGTCGGGACTAAAATATAGAAGGCCATGGTTCATCTGAAAAATTCCCATTTCAGATCCACTTATTTTCATGTTTTTACGCCGCGATTCCGAATCCTGATCTCGTGACGAAAATGTAACATGTTCGTCATTACATTGAGGTGGTCGAAAGGGTTAAACAGACACTGTTTATAAAACTCGGTCGCCTCAAGTAGCCCTCTGCACTCTTGGCATCGACGATGACCGCCTCCTTGTTCGCAAAGGCGGTGTCTTCGATCCCAGGAATCGCCAGTCAAGCGGCCGATGAGCTGCCTCACGAGCTCCATTAACAAAAGAAAGACAAAGAAATATATGCGCTCGACTCCAAGAATCTGCGCAGTCGCTCTATTGGCGGCTGCAACGACAATCCTCCCCAGCGTAGCTGCGGATAAGAATGACGAAACCGCTTATCCTGTCAGCCATGTGGTGGTGATCTTTCAGGAAAATGTTTCCTTTGACCATTATTTTGCGACGTACCCCTTTGCTGTGAACCCGCCAGGCGAACCGGTTTTCCATCCCAAACCCGGCACTCCGACGGTCAACGGCCTGAATGAGAACTTGTTGACGAACAATCCAAATACGCTGCAGCCGGTGCGGCTGGATCGTTCGCATGTGAATACTGCCGACCAGGACCATAACTACATGGCTGAGCAACAAGCTTTTGACGCCGGCCTCATGGATAAATTCGTACAATTTACCGGCGTGCCCGAAGGAACCGGACCCAGCAAGGTCATGGACTATTTCGACGGTAACACAACCACCGCACTATGGAATTATGCTCAGGCTTTCGCCATGAGCGACAATTCTTACGGCACGGAATTCGGCCCGTCGACAGTTGGTGCCTTGAACCTCATCTCCGGCAACACCAATGGATCAATCCCCGCAGACTTGGTAACCCCGTTTGGACCCGATTCAGTGAAGGGATCGGTAATTGGTGATCCGCAGCCCACCCTGGATAACGCGACGACTCGGGACAATGTTAAGATGTCCGGCCTAAACGTGGGCGACTTGTTGAATAATGCCAATCTTACCTGGGGTTGGTTCCAGGGTGGATTTGACAATCCGGCTATTACTCATACCGGGAGCAACGGTCTGCCGAAAGCTGATTACATTCCGCACCACGAGCCATTCCAATATTATCCGCAGACCGCTAACCCAACCCACCTACCGCCGACCTCCGTGGCAATGATTGGTAAAACAGATCAGGCCAATCACCAATACGATATCACCCGTTTTTGGATGGCGTTGCGTGCCCACAAATTGCCTGCTGTTTCTTTCTTAAAAGCGCCGGCGTATCAAGATGGTCACGCCGGTTATTCTGATCCGTTACTGGAACAGCAATTTTTGGTCGCTACGATTAACGAGCTCATGAAGTCACCTGAATGGAGCAATATGGCGATCATAATTGCCTGGGATGATTCCGACGGCTGGTACGATCACGTGATGTCCCCGATCGTGAATCAATCTCAAACGATTTACGACGCTCTGACCGGCCCAGGTACCGCCGGCACAAACCCTCCGCTGAATGGATTCCAAGGCCGAGCCGGATACGGCCCACGGCTTCCGCTCTTGGTCATCTCTCCATTTGCCAAGAAAAACTTTGTTGATCACACCATTACCGATCAATCCTCGATCTTGCGATTCATCGAAGACAATTGGGGCTTAGGGACAATTGGGAACGGCTCTTTCGATGCGTTGGCTGGATCGCTGGTAAACATGTTCGACTTCAAGAACGGCAATCAGCCCAGCCTTTTTTTGGATCCGATCACAGGCGAGCCCGACGGTTTCTAAGCAGCTAGCTTTACAACCTCGCGCTTTGTAGGGCGGCACCATTGCTGCATCCGCCGCCCTACATCTCTAAGCGGGACCCGATTGGGTCCCGCTCGTATTTTTGACGTTGCCAAGCGCTTGGGGAACGGCAACCCTCCCGCTGCCGGGATTTGCTGTCCCGATGCCGACATCAAGTGACGCCTTGTTTCAAAAACCACCTTCGATGTCACTTCAACACAACATCCTAATTGTAAGCGATTTACAATTATTGACTCACAGTGGCACAAAACCTGTTCTATCGACATGGACCGAATAAACGGTGATTAACGAACGTCTAAAAGAGCTCGAGAGGAGTCTCATCATGAAAACTTCAAGAATTCCCAGAGAACAGAACCCGTACTTCCTCAGTGGACGCCGAAGGACGAGCTTTTTTAACTGGTTTATGCCACGGCGCAGTTCAGTGCGCAGCTCAGGAATCCTGGTAAAGGTCTCCTGACTATGAACCCTCCGCGCTTGTCGCGAGAAACGGCGTGACCAAGTCGCGAACCATTCCTCCTATCGAGGGCCAGGGGTTAATACTCCTGGCCTTCTCATTTTTTAATCGTCCTCTCGTCCTCGAAATACTGTGCGATTGCAACGAACGATTGTTTGACGAATTTTTTCGGCGCGCTGCGGCCGGTTTATTCCAGCTGGATCGATTCGGTTAGCGGACCAGATTTGAAATAGACGCCGTCAAAATATGAGCGGGCTCCGCGCCGTTCGACAATGGAGTGAGCCGACTTTAGTTTTTTTCGTTCCATAAATTTGCGGAAAGTGGATAGCGCGAGCAGCAACTTATTGGCTAGGGTCCTTCCCTTAACTCAGCAGCATGAGTTCAGGCGACCAACTGCGTACACGGATCGGAGCGAAACCTTTTCACTCCTTCGCCATTGTGATACGGGATGGTCTACGCTTCGAAATTTCTAGCCCCGATGCCGCTCGGCTTACTCCATCGGGAGAGACCGTTTACTTGCTCACCAAGAATGGTCGGCGGCTTTTATTGGATGTGACCTTTATTGAGCGGGTGGAAATTGGCGACGCCGATGTCGTCCGTTAGTCTCATTAACAATGGCGCTCACTCCGGCCGAAACGAGCGTGCCTTCCGATGGTATAGAACGCATAGACTCGCACTTCCTGCGGAAGAATAAATCGTGCATCGCGATTGTCGCCGAGAAGCGGCGTTAACAAGTCGCGAATCATTCCTCCTATCGAGGGCCAGGGTTATACTCCTGGCCTTCTCATTTTTAAATCGTCCTCGAATACTGTGCGGTCTGCCACGAACGATTGTTTAACGAATTTTCTCAGCGCGATACGCCAGCCAGTTTATTCCAGCTCGATCGGTTTGGTCAGCGGGCCGGATTTGAAATAGACGCCGTCAAAATATGCGCGGGCCCCGCGCAGATAGGTGTCATTGCGAGCTTTGATTTCGACGCGCCGATCATCCAAGAAGCTAAAACTGATTTCTGCCGGCGGCTGGCCTTCTAAGGGGTCGGGATCCCGATAACTGCCGCTTCTACCCTTCAAAATGATGCGCCCGCTTACGTCGCCAACATGGAGGGTCGGGCCGCGAACCACGTTCAAACTGAATTTGATGCCTTTGCTGTCTTTTTCCAAATCCAACTCCCCTCCATACTCGTCATTGTACACAGCGCTAATACCCGCGGGTAAACTATCGTCGAGCAAGCTTCGGATAAACTTGATTCGGGACATGGTCAGGTCTCGAAGGCTCTCCAGCCGAGCGACCTCTTTTGGCCGAGACTCAGTGTTCTCGGCAATTTCGCCGCTGTGGTCGGCAAAATCGTCCCGATACTGGATCCAAGCTCCCTCACGCTTCTTCAGATCAGCAAAAGAGCCGGCCGTTAGCTTTTTCTTGGCTTGCCCATAGATCTCGTTCAGCCAGCTGTCTGCCTCGTCGTAACGCCGTTGCGCTCGTTGCTGCAGTTCTTCATTGGACAGCTTTCGATAAGTACCGCTGAGGTCATAGCTTTTCTTTCGCTGGTCGGTCAGTCCAGACGCTTTCACTTCCAGTTGCTGACTGTCGAGATCGCCTTCAATCGCGATTTTGGTATTGCTCTTCTGATCCGGCTGTTCTTCCATTCGATAAACGCTCCCATCCAACTTCAGCGTACCGCCGAAGTAAAAATCTTCGTCGGGCGACGCATCGGCATAACGGGTAAAGCTAAAATCAGAGCTCGCGCCGGCGGAACCAGGCGGATCAATCGTGAGCTCCGTCTGAGAGTCGCGCGCAAAGGTAGCTGCCTCCAACTTATCGACCAAACAAGTGGCGAGAAGCAGCGGCGTGAGGATGAAGGTGCAGACGGAGAACAATCTGAACAATGGGCTCAGTTTCCGGAGCCGGGCATGAAACACAGGACTTAAACAAATAAGCACTGCGCCAGTATAGCGATCTGATCGACTGACCAAAAGCTCACATTCTCAGTCCTCGCCAGTGGATTTTAGCGGATCAGCTCTGAAGAATAGCCGCAAAAGAACGCAAAAGAACGCAGAGAGAATTTGACCTGTCACCCGTCGTTTACTCGCAGCCGTGGTCAATGTTCTCTGCGCCATCTTTTCGTCTTTCTTTGCGATCTCTGCGTTCTTTTGCGGCTATTCATTCGCGATTCACAATTGCGGCCGCCGCAGATTCAGAATGGCAACTGCGGCTTATGTCAAAAGCACCTAATCTAGCGCCGCTTTCAAGGCGCAACGTTTGGAACACGTTTCCCGGGGTTTAAACCCCGGGCGGGAGGGCGCACGTCCTCGTGCGCCGCGGATCGCGAGGACGCGATCCCTCCCCCTTCCGGGGCAGAGAACCAGAAAATCGGCTATGTTGAGGCATTGGGCGGCGGAGGACCCGCCCGAGTTCCTAAAGACGCCCCACGCCGATACGCTATCGTCCTTGCGTTAATCTGTGCGCCTCACTTCACCGCCGCCCAGACCCGATGGACATCGTCGTGATCTTCCAGCGCCTGCAGGAATTCACCTACTTCCGCGCGTTGGGAATCGGAAAGCGACGGAAACTGTTTCGCCAGATAACCGGTCTCGCTCGTTACGACGGTCCAACCCTCCTTCGTTAAAGCTTGAGACACGGCGTGGGTGGATGGTCGATCGGTGATGAAACGGGCGCCGGTGACTCCTTCAGGTATGCTGTCGTTCTCCAGATGTGAAAGCGTTTCCAGTTCGTTGGCCCCGGCTTCAATCGCCGCGGCTTCCGCGTCGACGTTGGTCCCAGCGTGATAAGCCTCGACCAGTCCAACATGATCAAAGAGAAATTTATTGCTGCTAGGGGCTCCGAGCTGACCGGATTTGAAAAGTTTTCGAATCTCCGGCGCCGTACGGTTCTGGTTGTCGGTTAAGACGTCGACGATCACTGGGACTTTATGCGGCGCGTAACCTTCGAAAACGATGGAATGGAGCACAAGTTTCTCATCACCGACTCCAGCCCCTTTCTTGATGGCCCGTTCGATCACATCGCGGGTAACACTGGCTTTTCGCGCCTTTTCCATGACTGCCGCGAGGCGGGCATTTCCACCAGGATCAGGGCCGCCCGACTTGGCAGCCACCATGATTTCTTTGACGAGTTTACCGACAGCCTGACCCTTTTTCAGGTGCGCAACTTCCCGTTTTGCTTGGAGCCATTGGCGTCCCATAGAATTGCGAAACTATCGCGGCGAAAAGCCCGGTTTCAACGCCAATCGAGCCTCCGTCACTTGCATATATCGATGAATGGCGATATATAAGACCTGTGATCGAGCTTCTCGGCATTGCTAAAGTGCTTGGCGATCCAACTCGCGTTCGCGTTGTAGCCGTCTTGCGGCACGGAGAGCTTTGCGTGTGCGAGCTCGTGGACGCTTTAGGCATTAGCCAGTCTTCGCTGTCCAGTCATTTACAAATTTGTCGTCAGGCAGGAGTGCTGACCACGCGAAAGGAAAGTCGTTGGATTTACTACTCGCTCTCGACCCGCTACTCACAGCTGATTAAGTGCATCTTCACCGAGTTACAGCTTGGCAGCGACGAACAATTACGCCGAGACGCAAAGCGGCTCAAAAAGAGGCTGCAGCTGCGGGAAGGAGGCCGATGCGTCGTAGGATTCGGTCAACCGGAACTGGCAGATGTCCTCGACTAAGATAGTTGTGCCAGAGCGTGCGGCTCCCGCTCTCCATGAAATCGAGCGGGGAATGCTGCTTCCTAAGTGTCGCAAGTGCGGTTGCATGAAGGAAGCCTTGGACGCCGCCAGGCGCACCTTTCGGAACGCAGAGGAACCGGAAATCCGCGGTCTTCTTCCAACGATCGAAGGGCATGAGACCGCGATGGAGCCGATCGCTTATGATTGCATTGGCTGCAAAAAGTGTTGGGGTGCTGATGCAATTATTCAGCTGGCCAATCGTTTTGAGCAAGTCGCACTGAGCGAATGTTCTAACGATGGCAGCGACGGTGGTACCAAGCGTGAGCACATATCCACTACCACCAATGGGCCGCATGAGTGTTCTTGGCCACCTCATCCAGGTGAGTACATCGTTGGCAATCCCGCAGGCTCAATTGCGATCTGCACCCTCTCTAATAGGGAGCTGCCACAGAAGCTTATTGCTGTGGCAGGACCCGACCTAGCTATTGCTGGCCGATGCGACACGGAAAACATAGGTATTGAGAAAGTGGTACTCAATGTGTTGGCAAACTCTCGGATTCGTTGGCTCATTCTTTGTGGAGTCGAGGCACCGGGACATCGGGCCGCAGATGCTTTCCTACGATTGAAGGAGCGAGGCGTTGATCCGAACATGCGAGTCCTGGAATCGGCTTCGTGGCGACCGATACTGAAAAACTTGACTTTGTTCGACGTGGCCAGATTTCGGGAACAGATCGAACTGGTAAATTTGATTGGAGTAACAGCTGTCAGCAAAATCATCGAAGCTGCCAGCGAAGTTGCCAAGAAGCCCGCCCCGACACTCAGTCTCCAGACACCGGACAGCTCCAATCAAATTGCATCTCGGGTTAAACGGTTAAAGGCTGCTGCCCCGAAAACCTTGCATCTCGACAAGGCCGGATTTTTTGTTCTTCTCCCCCAAGCTGCGACCGGTGTGATTGTGTGTGAGCACTACGAGAATAGTGGCCGCCTGGCGCACGTGATCGAAGGATCTCAGGCCGCGCTAATCGCCGCGACGGTAATAGAGCGCGGACTGTTAACGCAGCTCGATCACGCAGCTTATCTCGGCCGTGAGTTGGCGAAAGCAGAAATTGCACTGAAGACTGGCTCGCATTACGAACAAGATGCAGCCTTGGGCCTCCTGCCTTCGAAAAACAGTCAGCGTACTGAACGGTGCGAGGATTTGGACTGTTCTTGCCAAGAACCATAGCCTCCACCCCACGCCATGAAGAAAGCAATCATCACACTGGTTACGACCGCAGCGAGCTTTCTGGCTCCCTGCGTTTATTCTCAACAAGCGAACGACTCAACGGCTGGAGTTGGTCGTCATCCGACGACAGTTAATGATCTAGCGTCTGATCCATCCACTTATTTAGGGCAAGTTTCGGTAGTTGGCGTCGTGGCGGCCATTAATAGTGGTCAAGGCTTTACTATCGTTGATAAGCGTGAATATGCAGCTTGTGGTCTTTCTTGTTTTAGCGAACCTGATACTCGAAAGATCCCGGTACGTTGGAACGGAGCTCCTCCGAAACTTGAGCAAACGGTTCGTATAACCGGAGTCCTCGAAAAATCGGATCGCGGGCTGGTCTTTTCTGCCCAGAACGTCTCGGAGGCTGCTAAGGAGTGAAAAGCCAGCAACAAGAAAGCATTCCGCATCTCAACCGGCTATTGGGGACAGCAGCCTTCGTCGCGGTCTTCGTTGGTCACGTACTTTATCTACGCTACCTGACGAGCCCTTCGCAAAAGGATTGGGCGGACAATTTCAATCCTTGGGCCAATTTCTGGCAAAGCTATCTGTTCAGCCAAGACTATTTCGTAAGTTTTTCTTATGCGCTGAGTGCCAGCTTTGCTGTGTGGGCTACCGCACGTTTTTTGTACTTCCGCCGACAGGCAGCGGCCGTCGGAGCGCTTGGTGGGGTTAGCCTCGTCGCGTTGCTTCCGGCAGCAGGATGCTTTCTGGTCGGTTGCTGCGGCTCGCCGATGCTACCGATCTATATTAGTCTTTTCGGCTCGAAAGCTGCTGGAATAGGCAAGCCGCTCATGGCCTTACTAACTCTAGCCTCGATTGGCGTGGGTTACCTTTACCTCCGGAGACGATCAGCGTGCAACTGCACTAATCCGGCCGGTTAGTAGTGCATGTCTCACGGGACTCTGATTCAAACGGTGGGAGCAAATCACTCAGCTGCGCAGCATGTGCGATTCTCTCCCTGCATTGGTGGACACTTCACCGAACCGTAGGAGCAGAAGACGCAGCAATCACCCGGTTTGGGGCGTAGTAGCGTCTTACAACTGTTGCATTCGTAGAAGAATTGGCACGCGTCAGTCGGCATCGTTTCGCGTTTAGCGAAACCGCAGACCGGGCACACGAGCACGGATTCAAGAAGAACGTTGCTCATTACCGAATTCAGTTGTGCAGAGTGGAAGGATAACCTGCATCGGAAGTCGCTTTGCTAAGTGCAGCCGGGCTGGCTTTCTCCGGGTCAAAGGTAACACTGGCAGTTTTTTGGTCGAAATCCACCCTGGCGGTGGTCACGCCCGGCACTTTCTCGAGTGCTTTCTTAACAGTGATCGGACAAACCGCGCAGGTCATATTGTGCACGTCCAGAGTAATGGTTTGTAAGGTTCCAGCGAATAGGCTGAAAGGGAGGGCGACGCCGGCGGCGCTCAGCAGGACGAAACGGTTCATAAGCAATTTCATAGCGAATAAAATAGAGGGGCGATCCAGGGTACGGCGATCAGACCAAAAACTAGAACCGTAACGATCCAGAACGCTAAGCGCTGGCGTTTCAACGTGCGCGGATTGGCACAGGCCGATCCGGGTAGACAGATTCGAGGTGCCAAATAGAGACTATAAAACGCGAAGGCAACAAACAGCAGCGTTAGTCCGATGAAAATTGGCCGATAAGGTTCGAGCGCAGTTAGAGAGCTGATCCAGGCCCCGCTTACCCCGAGCGTAAGCAAAACCAGCGGACCGAGGCAGCATAGTGATGCTCCAAGTGCCGCAAATATCCCAGCCACCAGGAAGGCGTAACCGCTTCGGGTAGCAGACTTCTTCAGTTCAGAAACTGATGGTTTCATTCAGCTTTGAGCAGGAGATTTTATCGCGCAGCAGTCTGGCGTAGCTGTTTTAGTTTTCGCTCCATCGTCGTCGTCGACTTGCGGGCGAATACCCTTTGCGAAGGCTTCCTGCAAGGCAACGACCCCCCTTTCGTCGAGACTCTCATGTGCGACTACCGACAGCTCTTCGGCGATCTGCTCTTTCTTACATCCTGGATCTGAATCGTTAAGGTTGCCAATGAATCGGCGCTCGAAAACGTTCGCCAAGCCGGTCTCCAAGGCTTTGGCTTTTTCTTCCGGCAACGCGATCTTCGTCTGAATCCGGCGAACCAGTCTTGCGGCAATAGTCCGGGCCTCCAGCTTACTGAGGCTGTCTACTTCAGCGCCGCGGTACCAGGCATTGCGGGAAACGAAACTCTGTAGTTCGGTCTCACGACCTTCGCCGTCCAATTCCCGAGCCGTTGCCCCATTCTTTTCCACGACGGATTGAACAGCTTTGTTCCGCGACTCTCGACTGGATCCCTCACTCCCGACAACGGCTAACACTGTTCCCGAGCCGTTCAGCCAGGCCTCCATGATGATGGGCTCACCCTCCAATTCCAGCAAAATTGGCTTGGAACGGCTGCCGCAACCGATCGCCGGCGCTGCCTCACATCTCAACGGCACTTCGAATAGACTGATGCGGTCTGCCTCGACCGCGATTTTGGTCCCTTCGCCGAAAACCGACGAGACGCCCAGCAAACTTACCAGCGCCGTTGTTACTATCGTTTGTTTCATAGGATGAATTTGTCGATGACCCATGCTACGCTCCGTACTCGGGTACGGTGTCAACGGCTATTTGATTCAGTGAGCGATTCGATGACCGGACACGGCTGATAGCCTTTACGTTTTGCGCATTGTTCGAGAGTCTTAGTCAGGACTGACTCGATCCGTTGAAGCTGGCCGAGTTTTTCCTGAACCAAGTTCAGCTTTTCCGCCGCAAGTTTTTGAACCTGCTCGCAATCGGCACTCGAGAGCTCCAGCAGCGCGCGGATATCGTCAAGCGAGAATCCTAGCTGCTGAGCACGACGGATGAAACGCACTCTTTGCAAATCTTCAGCGCCGTAGGAGCGTGTCCCTCCATAAGGCTTCTGCGGAAGCTCGAGCAGCCCGATCCGCTGATAGTATCGGATAGTCTCGACGCTCACGCCGACCGATCTCGCAAGTTGGCCAATTCGCATACTTCAGTGATGCAGGTTCTCAATATCTTACTCGTTTCATATCGTCGGGAAGCATCTTTTCCGCGACGATCGCAAAGAATCTTCAATACGTTGGGAGCCGAAAGGCGCCGGTTTTCATTAAGATGAGGACCCCTAGCCCAATCAGTACGAAAGGGACCACGCGGTGGGCATGATGGCGAATGGGTGCGCCCAGAGCCCGATGACTCACGAGCCAGTGAGCAGCGAGACACCAGAGACCGGTCATAACCGCGAACACGATCACCATTGCGGACACCTCATGACCGTTCCGGGTGGCAAAAAGAGCGGTATAGACTGCCAGGTTATCTCCGCCGTTCGCCATCGTCACCGCCGCTACTGCCAAGCTTTTGCCGAATGCTCCGGTGCCGGAAACGGGTTGCAAATCCTCTTTCTTGTTCTCCTTTCCGCGCCATAGGTTGGACAGTTTTTTGGCTCCAATCGCAATCGGAATAAGGCCAAGCAGACCGATGTATGCCGGGGGAATTACTAGCGAAATCAGCGCTGCGATGGCACTCACTGCACAAAGCGCGCTAACACCGGCATACTGGCCGATAACGACATCGCGTACGCGGAAGCTTTTATCGGCCAAGAAGCCAACCAGAACGAACGCGTCGTCGATATTTGTCGACGCGAAGACGACGATAGCAAGGCCGATGAGGCTAAGAGCTGATTCCATTTGCTATGGGACTAGCACTCCGATCACGCGAGAGGCTGCTTCCGTCATCGATCTCGTCGCTCCGTAGTGAAGGTGCCGAGTCGCCAAGAACTTCTTGGTGCCACAATCGCAGTTGGCACTGAATTTTAGAACTCTTCTTGTGACGCGAGGTTTAATTTTGTCGTCCGAGATTAAGATCCCTACCCCACTCAGCACTAAAGACTGGCGCGATCTAAAGCCCAGTAAAGAATTGCTAAATTTTAAGAATGCGAGTGGAATTAACCCGTGCCTTATGTAACAAACTTTGCGCAGCTTTTGTGCGACCCTATCGACACGGTGTAAATCGGGGGCATCATGAATCATGAGACCGCGCTTTCGAAAGCAAAAGAGATAGCTGATGGTGTGCTGGCCCCGGACGCCAGGCAGAACGATAAGGAGGGCCGGTTCTCGACCGAGGCTATTGATGCGCTCGGGCGAGCCGGGTTTCTTGGGCTCACGCTGCCGAGAGAGTTCGGCGGTGCGGGTCTCGGGCCACGCACATTCGCGGCCGTCACCGCGACACTTGCCGAGGCGGACGCATCAGTCGCGATGGTCTATCTGATGCATATCTGCGCCACCGCGATGATCGCCTCGGCTCGACCGGACGCCGCCGTTGCGCAGATGCTGAAAGAGATTGCCACCGGCGGGCATCTATCCACCCTCGCCTTCAGTGAGTCCGGCTCACGCAGTCACTTTTGGGCGCCTGTCTCCCGCGCCCGCCGGAATGGCACGAGCGTGCATATTACGGCCAAGAAGTCGTGGGTGACGAGCGCTGGCTGCGCACAGAGTTATGTGGTCTCTTCGCTCGCGCCCGAAGGGAAAGGTCCTCTCGATTCGACGCTCTATCTTGTTCCAGCAGGCGTTCGCGGGCTGTCAGTAGAAGGCTCCTGGGACGGCCTGGGGCTGCGGGCCAACGCCTCCGCTCCAATGATGCTCGATGATTGCGAGGTGCCATCCGGGCTCCAGCTCACGGACGACGGCGCAGGTTTCCAGGCCATGCTGGACGTGGTGCTCCCGCAGTTCAATTTGGGCGCGGCAGCCGTGGCGCTAGGGCTCTGTCGCGCCGTGGTCGCAGCAACAGCTAGGCATCTCAAGAGCGCTCGGTTCGAGCATCTGGGCCAGAGCCTCGGAGAGAGCTTGCCGACATTGCGTGCGCAGCTCGCAACGATACAGATCGACACCGATGGCCTCTCGGCGCGCGTCGACGACCTGGTGGAGCACCTCGAGCGGCCTCGGGATACGACACTGCTACGTGTGCTCGAGACCAAAGCCGCCGCAGGCGAAATCGCCATCAGCGTCACCTCAACTGCGATGCGGATGTGCGGGGGTGCGGCGTTCTCGAAGCGCATGATTATCGAGCGACTGTTCCGCGATGCCCATGCCGGTGCCGTGATGGCGCCGACGGGCGACGTCCTGCGAGAATTCATCGCCAGGGCGGTCCTGGGGATGCCGCTCTTCTGACCGCATACGCATAAGAGTAACCGGACCACATGGGCTGATAAACCACTTATCGACCGGATGATCGTATTCGGTCGCAACGCATTCTAACGAGAAAGCAATCATGAGCCGAACAATCTGGCTAGGCGCCGTCGCGTACGATCCGAAGGTGGTCACGATCTGGGAAGGCATGCGACGCTACTTTCACGAAGAGGCGCGCCTGTCAGTAGAGGTCGTGCTGTTTCAGAGTTACGAGGCGCAGGTAAGCGCCCTGCTGGCCGCGCCGAGCGATCCCAGCCCGCGAATTGACATCGCCTGGAATACAAACCTTGCGTATCTACAGGCCGACGCGTGGAGCGACCATCGCTGCCGGGCGATCGCGATGCGTGATACCGATATTGCCTGGACGACCAAGATCGTCGCGGTCAACGGAGGTCCAGTCGCTGCGCTTGCCGATCTTGGAAATCGAACCTTGGCGCTCGGCAGCCGCGACAGTGGCCACGCCGCGATCCTCCCGGTTCATTTTCTGGAGCGCGAAGGCTTGGTCGAGGGGCAGCACTACCGCGCGTTGCGTTTCGATAGCGACGTCGGCAAGCATGGAGACACTGGTACGAGCGAGGTCGAGGTCGTCCGCGCGGTCCTCGACGGCCGCGCCGATGCCGGCGCAATCGGCAGTCCGTTCTGGAGGAGAGTGCGCAGCGAGCGCTTGGTGCCGGAGGGCGCACTAACCGAGATCTGGACGTCGCCGCCCTACAATCACTGCATGTTCACTGCTCGACCCGATCTAGACCCTTCATTGGAGCAACGGTTCGCCGAAGCCCTGTCCGGAATGAGCTACGACAACCCGAGCCACCGCGCCGTGCTCGATGCTGAGGGGCTCCGGCGCTGGGAGCCGCCGCACCTCGATGGGTACGACTCTCTGCGGCAGGCGTCCGCACAACAGGGTTTCTTCAAGCGCCCGATGCCGACAGAGGCGTGAATTCACGTTTGAGCCTCCTTCTCTCGTCAGCTGTCACGCGCAATTGAAGATCGTTGCCAATCGGCGCCGATGCTCGCTTTCGCGCTCGAAGGCGCGACGTATCGCAGCGAAGGACTCGGCGAGCGGAAAGATGTTGGGGGTGATCAGCAGATCGGCGTCCTCGGCTCCTACTGGATGCCAGTAGACGCCCTGCGCTGTTATAGTGACCTCAGGCACCAAATCAGCGCGTGCAAGTGCGACGCCCTCCGTGGCAGAACCCCGCAGTGCAACGCGGCGGATCACCCGGTCCTCCTCGCTAATCCGCTTTTCATCGAGAAAGCGACTGAACTCCTCGGCCTCGTGGTCAGTGGAGACGGTCGCTGCCAATCGCACCCGGAACCCTTCCGCGCGAGCGTGCTCAATACCTTTCCATGCACGCACCCATGTGCCCTTTCCACGATGGCGGTCGTGCCGTTCGGGCGTCGGACTGTCGAGGCTGATCTGCAACGTCAAGCGATCGCTCGGCAATGAACGGAGCGTTTGAAGCCGCCGCCCCTCGAGCAGCATACCGTTGGTGAGGACCGTCGTCGGCGCGGTGGCGGCGCACGCAGCCAGGATGTCGCCGATGTCCGCAAGCAGAAAGGGTTCGCCGCCGGTCACGAAGATTTCGCTGACGCCGAGTTCGGCCGCTTCGCTGGCGATTCGTTGCACACGCACGAGGCCAAGCTCCCGCCGCGGTACTTTGGGCGAGGAGCGCACGCAACAATAGTCGCAATGCAGGTTGCAGTCGAAATTCGTGTAGAGCCAAAGGCGCGAGCCGACAGGGCGATCGGCGTCGGCATTCGCTGGAGCCTCCCCGCACCGGATCACCCACCGCGTGCGGCCCGCCTCGACAGTCCTTTCGACCAAGGTGTTGCGCGTAAAGCGGCACCAAGCCTCAAGGTCGGCCCCGAGACCCCCTTCGCTGCTAATGACGGCCAGGAGATCGCCCGGGCTACATCGGCGCAGTGCAGCAATTAGTTCGGGCAGCAGGCCGGTGGCAAACGATTTAACGCCGGCGTCGAGCTCAATGTTCGCTTTGATTCGCATACGCTATTGGCTCACGATCCGCCAAGCTTTCGACCGGCCTTGGTTCATCCACGCGCTTAAACGCATAAGCCTAAGGCGGCTTCCATCGAAATCAAATCCCGGCGCCTGCTGTTCCGTAGCGGTCAGCGAAGGTCCGAAGATAAGAAAGTAGTCAGCGCCGTCAGGCTTCACGAAATTGTAGTCCGCGGCCAGCACAAAGCCCGCCCTTTCGACCTCCCCGATTACCACATCGCGATTCACTCCGTGATCATCACCCTGGCCGTTGCGATCGATGATTCCCAGGCGGGCCCCAGGACGCATGGCAGCACGGACGTGCCGCAACAGCACGATGGGCTGCGCTACTTCATGGTAGGTTTTCATGAGGAGCACTGCGTCGACGCTATTGGGAGGGAGCAGAGGGTCATCGCTCTTGCCCAAGATGGTGCGGATATTGGGCAGCTTCTCCTTTTGGGCGCGATCACGGATGTAATCGAGATAGGACCGGTTGATGTCGACGGCATAGACCCGACCGCTGCTTCCGACCCGGCGTGCTGCACGCACGCTGAACCAACCCGAACCGGCACCGATGTCGGCAACCGAGGACCCGGTGTGTATCCGCAGCAAGTCCATGACCCTGTTGACCTGCAGATTCTTATCTCGTTTGGGGTCCTCAAAAACCGACAGGTCCCCTGTGTAAGGCTGGCTGGTGGGTCGGTGGATGATATCGGTGCTTCGCAGCTGGACAGCCTGTGACGGAATGGATTCGACTGGCGACTTTGTGAATCCAGCCGATGGGACGGCAAGAAGAACGAATAATAAAGCAACCCGGCGAATGCGAGAGAATGGTTGAGCCGAACTTAGCATGGAATTACGACAAGAGTCGCACTAGGCGGCCCCATAAACCGCGGTCGGAAGACTCCTGCTCGTGTCGCAGCAGGATAGCATCCAAGCCCAAACTGCGTCCCGGTCGTTGAACCAGGAGCATGATCTGGACAACAATAAGGAAGAAGTATGTCCAAGGCCACTCCGCGGGAGAACGATAAAGGCCCAGCCAAAGATTGATGGCCATCAGTGCTCCTAAGAAAGCTCCCAACCGGCTGAATAGTCCAAGGATCAGAGTGACGGCTATCAACACCTCTGAGAAGTAGACTTGTGGTGCGAAGAAGTAGAAATGCGGCAGCACTACGTCCTTCACAAAGTGCCGCTGCAGCCCAGTACTGGCCCATTTCGCCATTTCGTCCATCCAGTAGCGCAGACCGCCGGAGCCGTCAGGGTTATCAGTGTAAGTCGGGGGGAGCTTCCACAAGGACTGCTGCCACCACAACGCCCCGATAAAGAATCGGGCCAGCCAATTCCACAGGTGTAGAACCGAGCGCTGGCTTGAGTCGCGGAGAAGATTGACTCCTGCAATCACTATGCAAGCAATCACCAGCACCCAAAAAACATAGCTCGTCCACTCACCCTGAGTAAGGAACTCCAGCGCGTCGGAAAATGGATTTGTTCTCATATCCTTGCACCCCTAGCAAACGTCATCTCTCGTGGTTACGCGAAACAATAATGCGATGCTCGGCGCACCCGATCTCTTGGAGAGTTCTCGGACGATCAGCCGGCTCGCGTTGAGGTCTGTCCGCCCTTGTCGCTTGGGGCCAGGAATCATTGGAACCGGTAAGGACGGCTGGTTGCCTTCATGTAGTTAAGATGCGGCTGCCGATTTGGTTATTCCCGTGATCGGTGAAAAACCCATGGCCGGTAGGGCGAAACAGTCCGGCTAACGGCGCAGTTTTCAAACGTAATTCAATTGCCGGACTGTGAGCTTGGCCCAGCGCGTTGTTTTTCCCCGGACGACGTTCGTAGCACCACACAAGATTCTTGCCGGGAAAAGCAGCGCAAAGATACGTGAACCGCCAAAGAAAAACAACCCGCTGGTCCAGGCTCACAGTCCGGCATTCTGCCAAAATGGAAAAGCGCGCGCTTAGCCGGACTGTTTCGCCCTACCGGTCTTCGATTGCGCCTCCCTTTAATCATGAACCACGTTTTAGCGATCACCGATTACTTCTCAGGAAACGCCGGCCCATCCGACGAAGCTTGCCGGAGTTTCAAACGACGGAACGAAGTCGGAGCGCGCCGCTGCATTGCTCCCTAATCTTCCGCCCGGGCGGATAAGCGATGCGGACTAAAGGCGACGCGAAAGAAAGTCGCGGCGATACGGAATGTCGCGAGAATCGTTCCTTTGAAAGTGCCGGAAACTTTGGAGACGCCACCGCGGCGTCTGCGATGATTCACAGGAATTTCCAAGATGCGGGCCCGCTTCTGTGCCAGCAACATCTGCATCTCCAGATTCCAGCCGTAAGTCTCCTCTCGCATGGGCAACGACTGCAACAGCTCCGATCGGATCGCGCGAAAAGGAGACATATCGGTAAAATTCACGCCATAACGCAGGCGCAGTAACCAGCCGGCCAAGCGAGCCGCGAAAATTTGCTGCGTATTGAGACTTCCTGGTTCTCGTATCCCGCGGGTACGCGAGCCGATCACAAAGTCAAAGCGGTTCTCCTGGATTGGCCGGACCAATTCGTTCATAAATTCCGGACAGTCGCTGCCGTCGCCGTCGATGAACACGACGATATCGGCGCCTGCATTAACTGCTGCGTTCATGCCGGCTCGACAGGCTCTGCCGTAGCCACGAGTCGGCTGCCTGACTACCGTTGCGCCTGCGTCATTCGCGGCTTGAGCAGTGGCATCGGTACTTCCATTGTCAACGACTATGATCTGATTCACGACGGTACGCGGAACCGAGCGAACGACTTCGCCAATAACTTCCGCTTCGTTCAACGCGGGAATGACTAGGCAGACCATGATTGATGCAACGTGCTCAGCTGTCGACCTTCTGGAGAATGCCCTTTTTCCGGAGAATGAGTTCGGCAGCGGCGAAATAATCTTTGACGCTGCCCTGTTGGCCAATCCACTCGAGATAGCGTTCGATCCCTTCTTCCAGGCTCACTGCTGGCACGTAACCAGCGTTCCGAATCAGGGTAGTATCGGATATCAGATGCCGCATTTCACCAGGCCGAAACTCGCGATTCATGATCGGCGCGAGCCGTATTTGCAGTGCATCGGAAACCATTTCGGCAATCTGTTTAATTGTGACCGCTCGACCGCTTCCGACGTTCACAGCCTTTCCGTCTAACAGGTCCGAAGTTGCGGCGAGAAAATTGGCCCGAGCGATGTCCTCTACAAAGCTGAAATCACGAGTTTGCTCTCCATCTTCGTAAATCACGGGTGGTAGATGGTTGAGTAGCCGCGTGCAGAAAATAGCGATGACGCCAGTGTACGGATTAAATATCGATTGGCGCGGACCGAAAGTGCAAGAGTAGCGTAATGCTACGGTTGGGATGCCAACCTGCCTTCCCCAAGTGAGCACGAGTTTTTCCTGATCCACCTTTGTGATTGCGTAGACCGTTTCTCCTCCGATGGGCGCAAACTCCGGTGTCGGCACGGATTTCGTCGGACTCTGACATGCCGGGCAACGGACTGAAAAGTCGCCGCGCCGAAGCTGTTCGACCGGTCTCAACCCAGGAAAGACCAGTCCATGTTGGGGGCATTCTCCCGCCCCTTCCGGATAAACCACCTGGGAAGAAGCTACCACGATCTTTCGGACGCCGAGATTTTTCTCTCGAATAATTTCGAGAAGCTGGGCCGTTCCGAAACTATTTACCGCCACATACTTTGAGATTTCGGGCATATAACCACCGTATGCTGCTTCGTGAAATACCACGTCGATTCCATCCAGCACCGACTCGACGACTTCTCTATCGCGTATATCGCCCTCCACGAATTCTGCTCCGTTCTGGATAGCTGCTTGCAGCCAGGGCGGCTTGCCATCCCGGTGAGTTTGCGGTTCGAGGTTGTCGAGAACACGGACAGACCAACCTTGCGCCTGCAACAGATCGACGATGTGCGAACCGATGAGTCCGGCACCCCCGGTGACGAGCGCCCGTTTTTTTTGAGAGGAGAATGACATGAATTGTTCGTTAACTCTTCGTCGCTGTTCTTGAACTGCGTTTGCGCATTATCCACATCAGAATGAGGAGGGCAAAAAACGGAAGAAAAACCCGAGACTCGAATCGAAAGAGGTCGTCCGCCGATTGGTCAACAAGAGAGCGGTAAAGAGGCCAAGTGATCAAGGTCAGGGCAAGCGCGGCGGAATTGGGAACGAAACAGAGGAAAAGAGCTAACCAGCTATAGTACCAAGGATAATACGAAGAGAGCAGGATCGAAAACGTGAGCGCGAGGACGAACGCAGAAAAGATCCATCGCCCTCGAGTTTCGCCGTTTTCTCTGCCCAAAGGTGGCTCTCGATACCAAGCCCAAATGGCGATCGCTCCAAGAACGGCCAACGCCATCGACGTGAAGATGGCCGGCGGCAAATCGTGCACGACTCCGCACCAACCTAATATGTAATCGATGAGGACAAGTGGATAGTAGCGCCCACCGTCCTGTAGCCCTTCTTCTTTGGCGTATTGCGGCAGGAACCCAAGAACTCCGGCGCCCGCACCGAGCACATAAGGAAGATAACAAACGACCAGAGTGATCGTGAAAGCGATTGGCAATTTCTTATCCCATCTTTTGTAGATAGCTGGTAGCAGAATGACCGGAATAAATTTGACTAACGTTGCGGCTCCTAGCGCAAATCCGGCGATCCCAAATTTCTGATGCGCGCGCGCGAATAGAGCAAGGGCGATTAGGCAGATCATGAGCGCATCGATATGCCCCGAACCACCAAATTCGAAGATTGGTAGAGGATGCCATGCATAGACGATCACTCGCTCCGCTGGCTGACCGATCGCTCTCAGAGTGGCCGCCACCAATCCCACCGTCACAAGATCTACCAGAACGAGCACGCCTTTAAATCCGGGAACGCTCTGGGTCACGCGCGTCACTGCGAAAAAGAAGATTTGCGCTACAGGTGGGTAGATCGTGTGTGCATATTCTTTGCGGTTAATGTTTGGATAAATGGAATCGTCGCGCAGTCCCGCGAGCCGGGGATCGACCGGCAAATAGAGGTACGGATTGATCCCGGCTCCCTGGAGCCGCCCATCCCAGATGTAGCGATAAACATCGGTTGAGAGCCGGGGAGGATCGAGTGGCACCAGGATCAATCGAAACAGCGCACCCCCAATCAGAATGATCAAGAGAGTGTTTGCTGGAAATTTCTTGCGCTGGAACGTCCACCAAACCGCAAAAACAAAAGGAATCCCGGAAATCGACAGCAATAAGAGCACCAAATAGAACCGGTCGTGGCGATGTGCCCCAAACGTATAAAGCTCGATAATCAATAGCAGGGCCCCGACGCCGATAAGTGTCACTAGCCATTGCTTCTCGGTCGACTGCCGGATTGGTTGATTGCGAGAGATCAACTCTTCACTCATACCGTTCGCATCGAGGCGGACGTTTGAGGCCAGATTCGGGCGGTACCTTCTTTTACCAAAATTTGGCGCAGGAATTCTTTGGTGTATGGAGCGGGTGAGCCTTGTGGTACCGCCTCATTTGCGCGTTCTGGGAATAGCTCAGATAACAGGCGATTCAGCGAGGGCTGGTCATCCACGTCGTACCAAGCAGGCAGTGTGATGGCCGGCCGGCTGATCTCCTTCGATCTTTCGACGGTCTCGCCATAAACCCGGTCCGTGTTCCAGGTAATGTCTTCAAAAAGCCTTGCGTGCGCGTGCCGCAGCCCTAAGGCGTAATAGCCTCCATCCAAGCTGGGTCCGATGACTATTCGATCCTTGGGCTCTTTGAGAAAAGTTGCCAAGTCTTGCAAGTAATGAAACGGAAGGGTGGGACTATCGGAGTTCACCAAGCAGACCGCGGAAAATCCGACGGAAAATAGATCTTCGGTTGCGCCTAATAGCCGAGTGCCAAAATCGGCTTCACGCTGAGCGATCATTTTGAATCCTGGTGGCAAAAGCTCCCCAAGATCACCCTCGGACCCAACCGGCGTGTAAATCGCGACACCCACCACGAAAGGATCTGCGTGGCTCAAGGCCTCGATCCCCGCGCTTGTATCTTTTAGAAAACGACGACTGATACTTGCCGCTTCCTCTAGTGAAAACGGTGGAGAAAGGCGGGTTTTCGAAAAGCCGTTTCGGGGCGTCTTGATCATAACGCCCATCGCGCATTTGTCCGTTACAGCGGGATTTCGGCGGGCAGAAGTCAATACCTCAGGTTTCATCGTGTGGGTAGATGTAAAACGTGTCTCGGTGTACTTGCGACGCCGCTGCCCAGTATTTTCTTTGAGAGCGACTTTGAGGGTTCGCTATTCCGGAATCCTCATTCTTTCGGAAAAAACGTCGACATGATGGCGGGTCCCTTCGTCGATTGCAAGAGGTCCATCTCGAGCATCTTCAATTCATCCGGCACTGCCTCTCGCTGGATATGAGGTTGGAGGAAATTTGGAACATGCTCAGATTCCGCGATGCGCCAAACAAAAATTGCAGCAATGTGAAGCTTTGCTTGATGAGCAGATGAAGCACCTGGCTAATCGAATCAAAGAGTGGAGATCGTCACAGAAGAACTTGAGAGGATTGCGGAATCTATTTCAGCAAACGCGAACAACAAAAGATAGTAGGGTTATGCAATCGGTCGGAATCCTCGCAAAGAGTTCCTTCGGATCGTTCCATTTTGGGCGCCGCAATTGTCGGTTATACAGCAACGAGCGGCTGCTGCCGACGAGCCATTAGTCGTTCAGAATCCGATCCTCTCCATTCTTCAGGCGAAGCATCAACTCTGCATCCGGATCGGCTTCCATCCCTACTGTTTCACGCTCACCGGAATCTCAACCTGCCCTTCGCCGGCCGGACCTTTCCACGAAAGTTTCACCACCCAGTCACCTCCCATCTGAGGTTGAAGCTTCACTCGATAAACTCCCGGCGTACTGGTTTTGGTCACGTCACTTCCCGAATTCATGACCATGCCCGGCATATTCATCATGAGATCGGTCTTCACCTCACCGACATCTTTGGGTTGACCCTTAGCATCAGTGAACCGAACTAACACTTCGCTTTGTCCATTGTGCAGGTCGCCATAGATGCTGATCGTTAGGTCGCCGACTGTACGGGTGGCGATCGGTTCGCCCTGGACTTGAGCGGTAGTCGGGGAACGAGAGCTCCACCAGTTCCAAGCAGCGAATCCGCCAGCCATCAGAGCGGCCGCGACTAACGCGACGATCAGAAAGCGAAGCAGCCCTTTGAATGTCGTTGCTCGTCTTTGGCCGGTACTAATCAGCGGCCCACTCTCGACCTGGCCACCCGATGGTAGCTCACGTTTCCGCCAAATAACATAGATGACCGGGTAGAGCACGAGGTTCAGGATTGCTGAAGTGATCACGCCGCCGATCATCGGTGTGGCGATGCGTTTCATCACATCCGCTCCCGCCTGTAGCGCTGGAGACCACATAATCGGCAGAAGGCCGAAGAGGATGGCGCAGACCGTCATCATCTTGGGTCGAATACGCTGGACCGCGCCCTCTTTCACGGCTTCGTAAAGATCGCCGATATGGTTCATTCGCCCCGCGAGACGGTATTTGTCCCATGCCTGATCAAGATAAAGCAACATCACCACACCGGTTTCAGCGTCTAGACCAGCCAAAGCAATGAGCCCGACCCAAACCGCGACGCTCATGTTGTAACCAAGTAGGTAAAGCAACCAGAATGCTCCGACCAAAGAGAAAGGGACGGACAGTAGAACAATGAATGTTCGGGTGACCGAACTCGTGTTCATGTAAATGAGCACAAATATAATGAGCAAAGTGAACGGGATGAGGATCGACAAACGTTTCTCCGCTTCTTGCAGGTACTGAAACTGGCCTGCCCATTGGAGGTAATAGCCGGGTGGAAACTTTACTTCCTGATCGATCTTTTGGCTCGCCGCGTTGACATATCCATTGATGTCGCTGCTGGTGATATCGACGAAGACAAATCCAACTAATTGGCCGTTCTCGGTACGCACTTCGGGCGCGCCGGTGCGAAAATGGATATCGGCGAGGAGCGAGATCGGCACCTGATCTCCCGTCGGCGTGGCGACCAGCACCCGCTTCAATTGATTGATGTCGTCGCGGAAATCACGAGCGTATCGAACACTGATCGGGTAACGTTCCCGTCCCTCGACGGTCATGCCAATGGTGTTTCCGCCGATGGCTGTTTCAACGATCTGGTTGACATCGTCGATACGTAGTCCGTATCGGGCCGCGGCTTGACGGTTTGGCGTAAAATCGAGGAAGTAACCGCCGGTGGTACGCTCGGCGAATGCGCTGCGAGTGTTCGGAAAATTCGAGAGAGCTTTCTCAATGGCTATCGCGACGTTCTGAATCCCCTTCAAATCCGGACCAAAAACCTTGATCCCCAGAACCGAACGGAATCCAGTGGTCAACATTTCCGTTCGCGTTTGGATTGGCATCCAGAAGATCTGAGCCATCCCCGGTGTCTTACTGACCTCATTCATCTGGGCGATCAGTTTCTCCCAGGTCATTCCAGGTCGCCATTGGTCCGGCGGCTTTAGTTGCAAGACCGTCTCGAACATGGACAAGGGTGCCGGGTCGGTCGGAGTGTCTGCTTCGCCGGCTTTGCCGAAAACGCTTTCTACCTCAGGAAATTTCCGAAGAATGCGATCCTGGATCTGCAAGATTTTGGTGGCCTCCGTAACTGACATTCCAGGGATCGCAGTTGGCATGTAGAGGAGCGTTCCTTCGTTCAATGGAGGCATGAACTCCTTCCCCAGCCGACTGAAAGGAATATAAGTCAGGGCGAGCACCACGAGCGCCAGCAAGAGCGTCAACCAGCGGAATCGGAGAGCAAAGTTGACGAATGGCTGGTACGCCCAGATTAAGAAGCGATTAATCGGGTTTTTAGTTTCGGGTGTGATCTTTCCCCGGATGAGCCAGGCCATTAGCACCGGCACCAGGACTATTCCTAGAGATGGAGGCAAAGAACATCGAAAATGTTTTCGTGAACGCCAACGGGCGAAACAATCGTCCTTCCTGCGCCCCTAGCGAGAAAACCGGTACGAAACTAACGGTGATTACCAGAAGAGAATAGAACAGCGGCCGCCCGACGCTCTTGGCCGCCGACAGAATGACTTCGAAGCGTTCCCGGCCACGGGCATCGTGTCCCTTCTCGTCACGAAAATGTTCCAGTGCCTTGTGCGCGTTCTCGACCATAATGATCGCCGCATCAATCATTGCACCAATCGCAATGGCGATTCCGCCGAGCGACATGATGTTGGAAGTTTGCCCCAACCAGAGCATCGGTACGAACGACAGAATGATTGCTATCGGGAGCGTGATAATGGCCACCAAAGCGGAACGGATGTGCCAAAGGAAGAGAATCGATACCAGGGCTACGACAATGCTTTCTTCGAGCAGCTTTTCTCGCAGCGTGTCGATGGCGTTGTGAATCAGGGTGCTGCGATCGTAAACCGGAACGATCTGAACACCTTCCGGGAGCGCCTTCTTGATCTCCTCGAACTTCTTTTTTACCCCATCAATGACCTTGAGAGCATTCTCGCCGTAGCGCATCACCACGATGCCGCCAACGGTTTCCCCCTCCCCATTCAGTTCCGCAACTCCTCGCCGAAGGTCCGGTCCAAGATGCACGTTGCCCACCTGCTTCAGATAGACCGGAGTGCCATTCTGAACCTTCAGGACGATGTTGTCGAAATCGTCCAAACTTTTGATGTAACCGCGACCTCGGACAAAGAATTCGGTCGTCGAGACTTCGAACGTTTTGCCGCCGACATCCTGATTGCTCATCCGAATCGCATTGACGACGTCGCCGATTGGGATGTTGTAAGCGAGAAGCTTATTCGGATCGAGGTCGACCTGGTATTGTTTGACAAAGCCGCCGACCGGCGCAACCTCGGCAACACCTTCCACCGATTCCAGCGCGTACCGGATATTCCAATCTTGGAGCGAACGTAACTGCGCCAGATCATGTTTGCCGCTCTTGTCGATGAGCGCGTACTCGTAGACCCAACCAACTCCGGTGGCATCCGGTCCGATAACCGGATTGACGCCCTCCGGTAAAGATCCGCGAACCGAGTTTAGATATTCAATCACTCGGGACCTGGCCCAGTAAATATCCGTGCCATCCTGAAAGATGACGTAAACAAAGGACTTACCGAACATCGATTCGCCCCGGACAAACTTGACCTTCGGCGCCGCGATAAATTTGGTCGAGATGGGATAGGTAATCTGATCTTCAACCAGGTCAGGCGAACGACCTTCCCAATCGGCGTAGACAATGACCTGAACGTCACTCAGGTCGGGGATCGCATCGAGCGGTGTCTGGTATAAAGCATAAATCCCACCGGCAATCCCGAGTATCACGAACACAACGACCAAGAATGGATTGCGTGCGCTCGCATCGATAATCCGCTCGATGATGGTTTCCGGGCGCTTTCCCGGCGCTAAAGGTTCGGCCATGGCATCTACCTTTCGGCCCGGAGCGTCTCCTGCACCGTGCCGCAGGTCGGCATGTCAGGTCCCAGAAAAGGATTCTTTACCTGAGTCGAATCTTGCAACCACATCGCAGGCGATTTTTTCCACATTGGACACCTGATGGTGTAAAGCGGATCATCCAGCTGCGGCATGAAATCCTTTAGAAAAGCAATCAGATCCGCACTGAATTGGCCGAATTCGATGCGAGCCTGATCGATGTCGTTGGGAGTGAACTGGTCGGCGCTGCCATGGAGCTTATCGACCAAATCCTTGTAGCGCTCGGGCTTAGACGGAGGATCGATATCCAGCAGCGGGTGGACCTGTTTTCGCAGCGTCTCGGCCTCAGCGGCAACCTGCAAAAACTTGTTTTCGGCCAGGAGTTCATGAAGTCTCTTGTAGGAATCCAGCACCGGTTTGATTGCGGCCTTGAAGTTCGAGTTTGAAGATTGATTGGGTGGCTTTTCGGTCATCGCGGGAGTGCCGGACGGCTCCTCTCCTTCCCAATCTTTGAGCGCCCCTTGCACTTGAGATTCCGCGTCGATCAGGAAGTTTGCGCTCGCGACTATACGGTCACCTTCCTGCAGTCCATTAACTACCTGGTAATAACTCTCCTGTTGTTGACCATCGAAGGTGGTAAACGAGCGGCCGACTTGAACATAGCGCGGCAGCAATTTTCCCTGACCCCGATCCAGAAAGACCAGCATCCGCTCGCCCGTCGGCAACGCCGCTTGCACCGGAATCGTTAACCCTTCTCCCCCATTGATCTTCACCTGAACGTTTGCGTACATGCCTGGACGCAACTGAGCCTTGGCATTCGGTATATCGATTCGGACGCGAGCTGTCCGCTTGGCGGCGTCAATAACCGGATTGATGACCGCAATCTGACCCTGGAAGGTCTGGTTAGGAAAGGCGGGCAAACTCACATCGATCTGCTGCCCTTGCTTTAAGAGGCCAATCTCGTTTTCGTAAAACTCAGCCCAAACCCAGAGATTGGAAAGATCGAGGACACTTACCAGTTTGTCACCCATCTTCAGATTCATTCCCGGACGGCTCATCACTTCACCTACCACTCCGTCGAACGGCGACCGGAGGATCAGTTGGTCGGACGGCTTTCGGCTTTTTTCGAGTTCAGCAATTTCCTGATCACTCACATTCCAAAGCTTGAGCCGCCGCTTGGCAGCCTCGATCAGTTGATCATTGGAAACCCGGCTGGTACCGCTGCGATCGCGATCATTTAAGAGATTGACTAACTCCTGCTCCGTACTGCGCAGGTCAGGGCTATAGATCGTTATCAAGGGCTGGCCTTGCGATACGAGTTCCCCCGGTGAGCTGACTTTCAATTCCTGTACGTAACCATCGACGCGGGATACATAGTCAAACATCTTTGATGTATCCGATTCCAGCATGCCAACGGAACGGATCGACAGCTGGATCGGTCGCTTGGTTACCGTGGCATACGTCACCCCAATCTGCTGTTGCCGTTCGACGGGAACGGAAAACTCGCTTGATTTGCCGGCCTCCTGATTCGGAGAGGGCATCGGCATCGAGCCCATGGAACTCGAGCCGCTATCGGTCATCCCGCCGGAATTCTCTTTTACTTTGGTTTCATTCGCGCCCTTCTTTTTCACCGGTACCAGATCCATGGAGCAAATTGGACATTTGCCCGGATCCTTGGAATGGACCGACGGATGCATCGTACAGGTGTAGTAATCGACGTCAGTATCTGCAGCCGTTTTGTCAGCTGGTTTGGAGCAACTGCTCAATACCAAGGGTACGAGCAAGCCGATGCTCAGGAGCATTAGTATTGAGTAAAAACGGATTTTCATTTTCTGCCGCGGTTTTGAGCTATGCGAGCTCTGATCTCTCACGTTCAAATCTGTGCCGACCAGTGATTCTAACTCGGCAATTGCGACCCGATAATCGGTCAGATCCTGGTTATACATGGTTTCCAGTTCTCGCAGGTTGTTCTCGGAAGTAAGCACCTGAATCAGAGTGGCCTTATCCGTCTCGTAATCGGCTTGGTACGAAGACACGGTCTGACGCGCGCGCGGCAGTAACTGATCCCGGTAGAGTTCGATGTGATGATGAAGGGTTACGATTTTTTCCAACTGATCTCGAAGCATGCCGAGCGCTTCGGTCTGTGCTCCCTCCAAAGTCTGTCGGGCCGCCAGAAAGTCGCTCTGAGCCTCGCCTTCACCCGCTCGATATTTCTTGCGGTTAAACCAGGGAAGATCGATCGACACTCCCGCATTAAGTTCGCTAATGGCCTGCCGGCCGGCGTTGTAATGCTGCGCCTGTAAACTTATAGAAGGGTCGGGAATCCATTCTCGCTTCGCCAACTCAACCTTGGCCGAAGCTCCTATCACCATAGACTGCGCCTGGCGAATCTCGGGGCGGTTTTCCAGGGTGAGCTGGCGTAAACGCTCTTGTGAAAGATCTTGTGGCAACGCCTCACCCAAAATCGGCCGACCCAACGGAGAAAATGGGTCTTGGTGCATCAGCACCTTCAATTTCGTTTGTTCATCTGAGAGTTTCTGTTCCAGGTCGCGGCGAGTTTCGATGATTTTCTGTCGCTCAACGTCGGCGGTTAAATAGTCTGCTTGTGATTGAGTACCGACCTCGAATTTCGCCTTGCTCGCATCCAAGGTCTGGGAAAGCGCGGCTTCTTCCTGTTCGTTGAGATTCAGAAGCAAATAAAAATTGGCCAGACGGAAATAGCTCGCCTTTGTCTTCGAGACCACGTCGAGCTGTTGACGCCGGAAATCCTCAAAGCTCGCGACAGCCTCCGCTGCAGCAATTCGCTCCTTGCTCCGGTTCTTGCCGGAGAAGGGAATCATCTGTTCGACCGTTATCATTTGATCGGCAAAACCGTTTCGCGAAATATCAACAAAACGGCCAAGCAGCGAATTCACACTCAGTTTCGGATCTTCCCAAGCAGCCGCCTGAGGTATCCTTTGTTTGGAAGATTCCCATTTGGCGCGGGCAGCCTTAATGGTTGGATTGTCCTGCAGGGCGGCCGTCACGGCATCGTTCAAAGTTAGTTGACCCGTTTTGGTCTGCCTGGCCTTGCTTATCGGCTCCTGAGCCAGGACCGCTGCTGCAGGAGTAAGGACGCAAATCATAAGTACTCCAAGCTTCATGGACTTAAGTTTGAGAAGGTCGCTTGCTTCCCTATTCCGTTGCAGCCCTAATTGCGGTATCGCTGGATAACGCCGGTTGGATTACTCGTGATTTCATCAAACGGAGATAACGCTGACCATCAGCGGGATTCATTTGTGCACTTACCCGGTAAATATGTGCCAACATCTGTTGATGACAGTCTTCCTGAACCAAACCTGCCTCCTTGATTGCTGCTTGCACGTCTGGAGTCAGCTCACTGTTTTCTGATACAAGCCGATCGAGCTTCGAGTTAGCTTCCATGATCCGACGACACATTTCGTTGCAGACTGGCGCATACTCTGACTGCAGGGTTTCAATCTTTTGGAATTGCGCGTCACTCAGATGAAATTCCCGCCGTAACCACTCCAACCCTCCATCGGGAGCTTTCGCGATTTCACGAAGATCGCGGGTGCCAAAGAAGTTAACCCCACAAAAAGCAATCACACCTGCGGCAAGCGCCCCGATCAGGGTGAAAAGCAGCCAATAGCTGATGCTAGTACGTTCGGAGATGCTCGTAGGGATCGACGGATTGGACATATTTTGCTTCTAAGTTTTTCCAATTTCTTGAGTTCGCCTGAGATGACTCGATGAGTCCGAACCCGGTACCTGCCAAACCTCCTAAAATAATGGCGCAGGTCGCAAGCTGCGGGGCCCGTAGCCACGAAATGTTCCAATTGCCGAACAACGGCAATCTCGGCTTTGATTCGCGAACCGCTATCTTCTGCCAAACATTACGCTGAAAATCGGGGGGGATTTCTGGTCGAACCTCCCACGAGGCCAGCTTCTGCCTGAGCTGATCATCATCCATACGTTGGGTAAAACACAGAGTTCAGAGAAAACCCTCTGCCTTTTTTTGGTCGAGATGCAGCTGCTGCGGAAACCTTATCAGTAAGACAGGACGCCCAGGGTTGATGTCCGTTACTTCAAGAGCATCGTCCCGACTTGTCCGCCGTAGCCCGGAGGCCGCGCCACAGCAAAGTGAAGGAGAGGCGAAGGAGGAAGGTGCCCAATGAAAGTAGCCCGGTACGAAGTGCCGGGTAAGCTTCTTTTAAAAGTGATACGTCCCGCGAGGGACGATCGATGACCGCTAGGGATCGCGAAATCACTATCGGGGCGAAGAGCCGAACGTTTTCGATCGTCCCTCGCGGGACGGGCGCGTTTACCATCCATCTCCCGGCACTTCGTACCGGGCTACTATCGAATGTCCCTTCCTCCTTCGCCTCGCCGTCGCTTTGCTATAGCGCAGCCTGCAGGCTACGGCGGACAAGGCGGGACTAGCTCTAGGGCCCGAACAAATCTCCTAGAGGCTGCTCAAGCTCAAGCGACCGCTAGTTAGGGCACCGTTGCTTCTTCCGAGATCCTTCGACCCGAGCCTTTATTTCGAATTCTCGAGGATAACCCTATCCCCAGGGCCGTCGATCGTTAAACGAAATTTTGAGAGTAGACTATTACCGAGCAAACCACCTTCGCCCGAAAAAATCGGTTCCTCATGAATAACCGCTGGAATTGTGAAGTGCTGTTTTCCAATCTGCACCGCGGTCGGAATGGATTTCCTATAGGTACGTGATAGACCAATAGAGGTAGGCGCAATCGCCCGTTTTCCTGACCCACTAACGACCCACTCCAAAGCTGAATCGGAGCCCGTGTCGAGCCTCATCCATTGGGCCGGATTTCCGGCAACTCGCACTGGGACACAGACCGCGTCGTTGCACATTTTGATCGGTAATACTTCGCAATTTGCGAGGTTCACGTCGCAATTGTCGAGCACCCGGACTCTGCCCGCCTTGAAATCGATTTGCACCACACGGTTCCGGAAAAAGTCGGCGCCCAAAATTCCGTCAACGGGCTGCCGACAGCATTCACTAATAGTTCGAAGGTCGATTGCCAGAACCGACGTTGGCAGATCGATACCGTCGGATACAGCATGCAAATCGTCCACCCGATAACCAAAGCCTTGCCCACTTACTCCTTGCACTGTCTGCCGTTGTCCCAGCTTTAGACGCAGAGAGCATGCCGTCTGGAGGTCCACGGCGCTAACACCAGCGCCCGAATCCAATAGAAAGTTTAATGCCTTACTCTTCCCGGCGACTTCTACTTTCAGCCAAATTAAGCCGTCGTGAAACTGGAAAGGAATTTCGCGCAAAACCTTGGATTGAGCAGATAGCGGCAAGGATAGTGCCGCAACCAGAACACAGACGAGCAAGCGCATCTGGTATCCCGTAAGCAAGATCCATGCGATAACCGAAAACCGGGAGTTCTCCTCCCACGCGGTTTGATTTAGCAGAGCGAGAAGACCGCCGGCTGTTCACTATTTGCCACTGTCCATGGCTCAAAATAACCAACCCTAGGGAATTCGGTGTCAGGACAGGAACAAAAGTCCATGGGAACACCGCAGCCAAAGAGCTGACGCTGATTTTTTTTGAGGGTTTTGGCCGTTATCGAGGTTTTACCTGTGAGCGCAAGCCGCGCTTAAATCACAAAACACACAAATGAAAACCATTGGTAAATTCGGACTGGCGACACTTGTCGCGGGAGCATTTTGGGCAGCCACCTTGCCTGGCAAGGCTGAAACGCCAGACATTTTCACGAGACACGGACTTCCGATCCCAGGAGCTTACTTCAAAAGTAAAGAAAGCCAGAAACCGGCGACCATCGCTGTCAGTAAGTCGGGACAGGGCGTTGGAGAACAGAAGCAAACAACTAAGACTGGGAAAAAGAACGCCCACCTCGTTCACTCGACGAAAAAGAACTCCTGAGACAACGGTTCACATTGAAGCGCCGCTGCAAAGACAGTGGCGCTCAAGACTGCTGTTCTAGTCGCGCGTCTTGATCACCGAGATCGACGCGCGATAGCAGCTCTTTTAACAACTTTCTCGCGCGGTAAAGTTTCATCTCGACCGCTTTGATACTGCATCCAAGCACGGACGAAATCTCTTCATACGACAGGTCCTCGTACTCATAAAGTAGGATGACCGTCTTTAATTCGTGCGGAAGCTTACTGAGTGCCTTTTTGATGCTCGAAATGAGCTCTGACTTGATCACGGCTTGATCAGGAGAATCATCCGAGGTCACGATCCATTCAGAGGTATTGGTAGAATCTGCGTCCAAAGATTCCAGAGCGGTGCCGCCCGCTCGCTCCCATTGCCGCACATAGTTTCGACAAAGATTCGCCGCAATAGTGAAGAGCCAACTAGCAAACTTCGCGCGCGCCGTGTAGCGGGAGCGCGCCTGGTAAACACGCACAAATGTTTCCTGAGCAAGGTCCAGCGCGTCAGACTGGTGACCTATGTACCGATAGATGAAGGCTACAAGCGGCTGCTGCCAACGAGTCATTAGCTCGTTTAGCATGAGGTCTTCGCCGTTTTTGAGGCGGAGCATTAGCTCAGCATCAGGATCGGCGCCAAAGGGCACAAAATTTTTCATGTACTGAAAGCTGATAAAAGCGAAGCAGAGCGACGATGAATCGTCGCGACAGCGCCAAAAAATCGGCTACCTCATTGGCTGAGACGCCAACAGGGCTGACCGAGGATCAGGTCTCAGAGCAGAAGGACACAGTCGTGAGCTAATAGGTCGCGCGGTGGCGGCCCAAGATCGCGATTGCGTTCAAACGCCGGCAAAGAATCCGGCAAAGTCACCAGAGGCTGCACCGCCGCAGGTGATGCTAACAACGATAAATTCGCCTGCGCATCTAACAGGCTTGATACGCCGGCTGTAACCGGAAGTGCGGTTGAGGAAGTCAATTGGCAGCTCGGTTTATCTGTACAACAGGAGTGACAAGCCTTGGCTCCCTTCGCGCAGGCCATGTGACAGGTAGAACGGATTTCGACAGCGCGACTGCCCAACGGCAAAGCGATCGTCAAGCACAACGCCAACCAGATCCTTACGCTGGAGCCAATTTTTCGCATCAAAACGCGCCGAAACTATAGCGCAGAAGTTCTAAGATACAATTGGCGTCGTCGCGGTTGGGCGTACTCGCAGCACTAACAGTGCGCCGAGAAGGAACATCACAGCGCTATAGCTAAACGCTATAGTTGGACTGACGGCCGACCAGAGCAATCCCACCACTGCGCTCGATAAAAAGTCACCAATTCCGTTGACGGTTGCCAACACTCCGAAGGCCATTCCGTGATGGGCGGGATTAACCAACTCCGCACAAAATGAATCTTCGAGTGTCTCCTCGATCGCGACCTGGATTCCGCCCAGAACAAATATCAAAGCCAGCGGTCCTATACCTACTGGTAAGAGCACAATTCCTGCGGCCATCAAGACAGCCAGTGCATATCCGCCACTAAGCAATAGTTTCTTCGGAAAACGATCCGCCAACCAACCGCCTAGATACGAGAACCCCGCGTAAAAAACATTGTGCAGCACGTAAAGCGCTACGGCTACACTCGCAGCGCCCGCTGCCCCCAGGCTTTCCGTTAACCGTTGGGTGGCCAAAAGAATGAGCAGTGTGTGAGCGAACGCACCAGCGCCGAAAATCCCTGCTGCCAACAGGAATTGCCGGTATGCTTTTGGCAACAAGCGGAACCGTTCCCCAAATGATGCATGCGGTACCGGTGCCCGCTGCGTTTCCTCAACAACGAAACCGATCAAACCAGCTGCGATTAATCCTGGCAAAAGTGTGATCGCAAAAACGAGGCGGTAATTTCCAGGCAACGCAGCCAGTAGCCAGAGTGCGGTTAGCGGGCCGACAATTGCGCCAACTGTGTCCATGGCTCGCTCAAAACCGAAAGCGCGCCCATATTCGGAGGGGTCGATCGCGGCAGCCAGAAGCGCCTTGCGCACCGGGGTACGGACGCCTCGACCCAACCAGGCGGTAGCGCGGGCGATGAGGACGTGCCACGCAGAAGTCGCCAGACTAAAAGCCGCGGTGGCAAGAGTCGTGACCAGATAGCCCACAACCGCGATAGGCTTGCGACGAGGGAGCCCGTCCGTATAGAAGCCGCTTCCCAATTTGGCAAAGCTGGACAATCCGTCGGAGACACCTTCGATCATCCCCAACCAAGCTGCTGCAACGCCCAGTGAACCGAGAAAAGCCGGCAATACTGCAGTTGCAATCTCGTGACTCCAATCACTGAAAAGCGATGCCAACGCTATTCCGAGCACCGTGCGATTCAGCCAGGGTTCAACAGATGACTTGGAGTGTGGTCCCTTCATTTAAACAAAAAACGGGTCTCGGTTGCTAACTAGTCTCTTGTATCACAGCCTGAGAATTTCACGCGTTTCCGCAAAGCTCTTCGTCCTCGTCCTCGTGCTCGTCGTCGTCCTCGATTCCCAGGGCGATCCAACGAGTAAACACCGGGAGGGATTGCGTCCCCGCAATCCGCTGCCTAACCCACGATGCTGACATCTGCGTTCCATCGTCTGGTTTCGTCCCTGGGTGAAACAACGACGGCGCGCGAGGACGCGTGCCCTCCCCGTCAGGGGTAATTCGACGCTTCGAGGACGACGACGAGCACGAGGACGATTGCGATTGTAGCTTCACCGTGCTGTTTTTTGTGCGTGCAGACTTGACGATGATTCGTGTTAAATTGTTCCGCGTTGACCTCAGGACGGGCATTCGCTCTACTCCAATTGATCGTTTCGTGCTTTGCATCCGCGCAAACTGAAACTCGATTTGCGAGACACTCATCCCTTGTTATGAGCGAACCTTCCTTTAGCGGTTTCTCGGGCCAGGCTATTCAGTTCCTTCGGGATCTGGCTGTGCACAACGAGCGCGATTGGTTCAATCCACGCAAGGAAGCTTTTCGGCAAGATCTGCAGGAACCGTTAGCCCAGCTAATCCTGACGACTACTGATCTGCTCAGGAACGCAAAAATCCCTCTGCGGGCCGATCCCAAGCGTTCCGTTTTTCGCGTTTATCGCGACACCCGATTCTCGCCCGACAAGAGCCCGTACAAAACCCATGTAAGCGCGGTCTTCGATCGAACTGCTCAAAGAAAAACAGATGGCATACTCTATGTGCACATCGTCCCGGACGAAAGTTTTGCGGTAATTGGATTTCATCAGCCGGCCGCACCCGACCTGACAAAGATTCGGGAAGCGATCGTCGATCGGCAGAAAGTCTTTCTCAAGCTTCTTGCTCAGCTAGAAAGCTCGGGATTCGAAGTGACCAGCGGTGAAATGCTCAAACGCGTTCCCCGCGGTTTCGAAGAATTCGCCGATTCACCAGCCGCCCAGTATCTGAAATACAAGTCGTTCTATATCACGCGGCCCCTCCCCAACAAGATGGTGCAATCCAAGGCGTTGCCCAAGGAATTGGTTCAGTTCGCTCGGATCGGTCTGCCGTTCCTTAAATTCGGCTGGGATGCGATGGCCCGTTAAAACGCCTGGCGCGCGACGGGACCGAAGAGAAACTCACGCAAAGACGCAAAGGCGCAAAGGGGAGAAGGCTCGAACGGTTTTCCCGCGTTAGTCTCAGAGCGTTGTGGGGTCAAGCGGCCGCGCGCAGGCATTCCCCCGGGGTCTTTCGAGGGATGGTTCTCTACCCCGAAGGGGCAGGAGGAGGTCCGGTTTCACATTTGGGTGACACTTTTGTGTCACTAATTGGGTGACACTTGGAAGGCGAAATGGCCACGGGGTGTGTCAGAGAAAAGGTAACACTTTGGCGGAAAACGGATGGATTGAAAAGGGTGGTGAAAAGAGGGCCAAACTCCGAGGCTTATGCCTTGGAAAGAGACGAATAGTCGGAGGGAGCGAGGAAGATTTCTAGCAACGGTTCAAAGCGCCAATGAGACTTTTAAGCTCATCTGCCAAAGTTTTGGAATCAGTCGCAAGACCGGTTACAAATGGCGAAAGAGGGTCGAAGAGGAAGGAAATAAAAGTTTAGGAGACCGCCCAAAGGGTCCCAAGCAAGGAGCGAGAGAGCCCGAGATCGAAGCCTTGATCTTGAAGCTTAAGAAGAGGCATCCGTTTTGGGGATCCAAGAAGATTCAGGCGCTCTTAAGTCGGCAATTGTCCGAAGCAGAGCAGCCCTCGCGCTCGAGAGTTCATCGAGTGCTTGCCAGAGCCGGGTTGGTCAAGGGCAAGAAGCGCCGACGAAAAGGGCCGGTGGTCGTTATTGAACGCTGGAGCAAAGACCAAGACTGTAACGAAATTTGGGGAGTCGATTTCAAGGGATGGTTTCGGACCGGGGATCAGACCAAGTGCTTTCCCCTGACGGTCAGCGATTATTATAGCCGCTTCATCCTGTGCTTTGAGCTCTTGAGCTCCGAAAGGATGAACCTAGTCCAGGAGCGGCTTCTGAAGGTGTTTGCTCGCTATGGCCGACCCAAGGCGATTCGAGTCGACAACGGCCGGCCCTTTGGCGGTGGCAACGTGCTGGGGCTCACTCAGCTCAGCCTCCAATGGCGTTTGGCCGGAATCGAGGTGCAATTTATCGACCCGGCAAGTCCCTATCAAAATGGGCGTCATGAGCGCCTGCACCTGAGCTACCAGAGTGAACTTTGCCAGCCACCAGGCTGGGATTTTGGCAACCAGGCAATTCGGACCCGTCGCTGGGTCAAAGAATTTAACTGTCAACGCCCCCATGAGGCTTTGAAAATGCGTTGCCCGGCCGAGATCTACAGCAAATCTTCGCTCCAATATCTTCCGCCCAAGAAGCCGTTTTCTTATGCTGGCTTGCCCCAAAGAAGAGTGGATAAAAAAGGCGACCTTTGGTGGGGCAATCAACGCTATTTCATCAGTGAGGCCTTCAGTGGATATGACGTTGGCCTCAAGTTCATCACCTCCGGAGTCTACGAGATCTATTTGACCCATTTGCTCCTGGGCACTTTGCACGAGGCTGAATTTTTCGAATTCCGTCCGACGGTCGAAATTCGAAAAACTCAGCCTGCACTCCCCACCAAAATGTCACCCAATCGTGAAACACGTAGCGGCACTGATAAGCTAAAAGTGTCACCCAAATTATGACACACAGTGTCACCTCAATAGTGACACAAATGTGTTACCCAGACTCGAAACACACAAGGACTCAGCCCGGGGTTTTAACCCGGTTTTAACCCCGGGGAACCGTCCGTCACGATCGCGCCCTCATAAGGGCGCAAGGTTCAGATGGATTACGCCGATCCCGACTGCGCGGCTAATCCAGACAGAAATTTTGTCGTTATCGGGAATAAAAAAGGCCCAGAAACGATCTTATTAGTAGACGGCTTCTACATTTTTCGCGGCGATTGCTGGCGATACGAAAGTCGTGCTGTACAAAACTTAAAGAGCGGACCGAACCGGGTCCCTCCAACGTGGACTCCGGAGCTCGGAGCGCTAGACGTTTCTTCGAATTTTATGACATCATTACACGTTTTTCGCGGGTTTATGGTAGCGGCTCTCGCCGCGCTATTGCCGGGCACGATACAAACCGCGGCCGGCGGCAACATGGGAGGAGGACACAGTGGCATGGGAGGAGGACACAGCAGCATGGGAGGACACAGCAGCATGGGAGGACACAGCAGCATGGGAGGGCGCAGCGCCATGGGAGGACGCAGCAGCATCGGAGGACGCAGCGGCATGGGGATGGTGCCGCATTCTGCTAGCAGTCGGGGATCTAGTCGCGCATTTGGACATTGGGACCATCGCGATGATTCGTTCCGGCATCACGAATTTAACGATTTCCATGATCGTGAGTTCGATCACGATGACCGATTCTTCCACGACCGCTTCTTCTTCGTTTTTGATTTCCCCGCGTTTGGCTACCCTGGGTGGTATCCCGACTACCCCTATTATCCCTATTACCCGTATTATGGGTATCCGTACGATTATTCCTACTATGACTACGGACGGACTTACGATTACCAGTATTGGAGTAATCTGGCCGTGTCCGTGCAATCGAGACTTGCCCAGCGCGGCTATTACCACGGTGCGATAGACGGGGCGATTGGCTCCGGCAGCCGTCAAGCGATCCGATCCTTCCAGACGGCGCAAGGATTGCCTGTTACCGGAAAGATCGACCCCAAGTTGTTGAAGGCCTTGAGGATCAATTACAAGACTCGCAAAGTAGCCTGATGCTCCTCCCTTCGTTCCCCCAAAACCCAAAACTCCGGCGGAGGGAGTCGGCTGTGATTAGTGATTAGGTTAGTGAGAGGGCGGTGGGAGAGTTCTGCCGAGGGCTGCCGATAGGCACCGCCATCCACCAATCATTTTTCACTTATCACAATCGCTGCTGCCTTGGGTTCCTGAGCCGGGAGGATCAGGCTACTTGGCAACGGTATAAACCAAGACCTTGGCCGCCTGCGACCCACGGTGGGGTACAGCGACATAGAGGCGACCGGAGGTTGGCTGAAAGAACCCAGTCCTTGCTCCTGGCGCTGTTGGTATTCTTTCAACGCGCTCGTAATGATCCGGGTCACGTTGCCGGAGAACCTCCACGGCACCCTCGCCACCTATGACGTAGAGAAATTTCCTGTCGACATCGTAGAAAACATCGTCGGTGTCACCAACAGTGGGTAACGTAACAACGATCCGCCCCGAACTCGTATCCAGAACAACCAGGCGCGCAGGTAATCTGCATCCGATGAATAGCCTTTTGTTACTGTCATCCAAAGCCATCGGATAATTTGCCAACACACCTCCCAGTCCCCATTTGGCAACAGTTCCGCGTGTTTTCCGATCAATCACAGCAACGCCAAACTGCTTCGGGACATTTGCGTAAACGCGACCTCCGTTCTCCTCGAACTGGAAGGATTCGGGATGCGATCCGAGTTCGACCGAACCGGCTTTTTGACCAGTCGAGTTTACAATGCCGATTCCCCCGTTTCCGTAGCCTACCCAGATGTCTCCGGTCTGACGGTCATACCGGACATTGTCGGCGTCATCACCAAACTCCAGCGTTTCTTGCAGAGCTAGAGATTTGCCATCGTAGACCCGCAGCTTACCGTCTCCTCCGCTGGCGACATGGAGTCTCCCACTTTTCGAATCGTAGTAAACGCCCTGCGGCTCTTTGAGTCCCTTTATCTCGGCGATGCGCTCCCCTTTCCGCGTATCGAGGATTTCGACGGAGCCATTTTCGAGAGCGGCTACGAACAAACGTTGTCCAGCGACGTCCGCAGAGAAGTGGTCGATCCGACCCTCTACGCCAGGTAATGGGAATTCCTTTTCTAAATGTAGCACCTCAGCGGCTTTCCCATTGGCTGAGACAGCGGTCGTAAGCCCAACCAGGAACACGACGTGGCAAAATAGCGACCCGATTCGCATATCGAAAAATAACGACGACTCAACCGGCGGCAGCCGGCTTCGGTATACTTGACGGGAACCAGAGATGCTTTTCGCCACGGCAGAATTTCAACCATCGATACAGGCCATCATAAACGACAAACCCGTCCCGAAGCATCGCGTGATCATCATCACCGTGCAGGTTAGAGAGACCCAAGGAAATCGCAAATAAACCGGCGCTCTCCGGCGTTAGAGTGTGCCGATCCGTATCCGCGCCACGCACAATCAATGCTAGATAGTGTAGTTCTAGCTCGTCCAGATTGTACTTTTTGAGAAACGCATCAAAACTGCAAAGCTCTCCATCATGGGTGAGTTCTACTCCGTGCACATCATAAGGGATCGCATCCAGCTCTTGAGCTTTTCCGATGACCTGATCCGGCGGTACGAAAATAAACTCCGCTTTGGTATCGATAAAGCGAGAGATTAACCATGGACATGCCACGCGGTCGATTTTCGGGCGTTCGCGAGTAATCCAACGCATAGTTAGAGTTGGTCAGAGTTGGTTGTGCGGACTCGTTATTGGTTGGCAGCCATTGACTCCGTGCTGATGGCGGACTTGACGCCTTCAGCTAAAGCTATTGCTTTGCCCCGGCCGTAGTAGTGCAAGAAGATCATCCGCGGGTTTTCTCCAATCATGTGCTGGTGGATAGCAACGATGTTAATCCCGTTGCGGCGAAGCGTTTTGAGGACCGTCTGAAGCTCGTTTTCAAGTATGACAAAATCGCCAACGACGAGCGCGTCGTCAGGTGTACCAGCGAATGCCGCCCAGGTGTTGACTCCCATCGTATTTCCGACGGTGCATCCGCACGCCATTTTTGTCTCGCGCCCGATCGTCACCTTATACATGCCATCCTTCGCATCGCCCTTTTGGGCAAAAACCTGGCTAATGGCTTCGCCCTCAATCGAGTTCTTCTCGGGCAGCTGGCTCAAGCCGAAAGATTTTGCCGGCTGAGGATTCGCCGTGCGGATCTCCTTCACTTTATCAAAGATTGCCCGCACGCCTTCCGCCAATTTATCCACGGAGCCTTCACCGCCGATGTGCATGAAATAAACCTTCGGTTCGTCGAAGAAGAAGTGGTTATGGAGGGCGGTGACTTCCAGACTCCTGTCCAGCGCTGCGCTCATCACTGGGTTCACTTCATCCTCGAAGAGAACCATGTCGCCCATCACCATCACACTATCCTTCGCTCCCGGGGTGAAGGTCGCCCAGGAGGTAAATCCCATAAAGGAGGCAAGCCGAACTTGCTCAACGGTAATAGCAACATCATTCCGGGGTTTACTGACCTTAAAGGTATTCTCCTTTTCGTTCAGCACGCCTTTAAGGCCAGTGATGGATTCGATCTTGGCGGTGTCCAGGCCGCTTTCGGCAGCGAGACCGATCGAAGTGGGCAAAAAGAGGAGGACAGTAGAGAGGCTGACGTTAGCGAATATCATCAGGAAAGGAAAAGATTCACACTTCATGGAGGTTCTCCCAAGGATGTACGTTATACGTGTTACATGGAGCAATATCCGTGTCAAGCTAAGCGCCTCGATTGTTTGGCTCTCCGCCAGCAATGACGAATCAGTCTACGGCTTAAGTTGGGGGAAACGTTCCTGAAGATATCCTTAAGAATTCTTCAGACTTTGAGGCTTCCGGAAGACACTAGATCCGTGGTCCTTTTTCCAATAGCACTCAGATCTGGTCCACGAGTTCCACCCTCACCGCCGGCCATCTGACAGCTACGGCACCGTTTGCCTCGCAAAACCAAGCCCCCTGCAACTGAGTCCTTCCGGGCCTCACTACCATGGGTTAGACCTTCTCGACGTTCAGGCCGTCACCAATTCACTATTCGTACCGCACAATCGCGGCGGCGATTGCTCTCGCGAGGCGTTCACGCGAATTGGAATCGGAGATCCTGGCAGCCTCCGCGGCGTTGGTCAAGAACCCGCATTCGACCAGAATTGCGGGCAATCGATTCTTTCGCAAAACCGAATACCCGCGGTAGCGGACGCCCCGGTCAATGCTGGCCATCGCCTGGATCACCCGGGGATGCACTAAAGCAGCCAGGCGGAAACCGCGTTGGTTATAATAGGTCTCAATTCCGTAGGCTCCTTCGCGTCGACCCGCGTTGAAATGGATCGAGACGAAGACAGCGTCACGTCCCGCGTACCGGTTCGCGACGTTCGTTCGCTCGGTTAAAGACACAAACGTATCGTCGTCTCGGGTGAGAACAACTTTGATGCCGGTACCATTCCCGAGTACCCGCGCCAGCCGCTTGGCGGTGTCGAGTGTAAACCCCTTTTCGGCGAGACGTTGGCCCGGCATTCCACCTCGATCACGCCCGCCGTGTCCGGGATCAATCACCACAACCGCGGGACGGGCCACAGCGCTCGCCGAGACCATGAGCGATAAGAGAAAGCATAAAGAGGCTCGCACCAAAGACAGATTGGTCATCCAGCAATTTCCAAAAACCGTATAATCACCCGATCGAAATCCTCCGAGTTATCCAGATTCTAAAGATGACCGGCACCGGGAATGATCCGCGCGGACGCCAGGCATGAGTTGCTTCATCATTCCGGCATGACGAAAAAATTGGGGATTCCTGCTCACCATTCAGAACTAAGGCTGGCACACGAAACTCTTCCACATTCACCTCTCTAAACCTTTCTACTGCACGAATTCATTGATCATCTCGGGTTCCCGAAACCATCCACCTGATCTGCGAAAATGCAGTTGAGAATTTTATCGGCCAAAATAGCAAGCGGTGGACAGAACGGTGTCGCAAAGAATCAAGTGGAAGGTTCCCTCCGGATAATTTCACCGCGAACGGCTGAGCGATCATCGGAAAACTTGGTACTGAATTCTTATCGATTGCAGTGATTCGCGCGAGTGCCAGTCAGCATCAGCGCCCATTCTGCCGCTTCCTGCCAATCAAGTTCGCGGCTGCCGCCAGCGGTCAGGCGCATATTTAGCCCCCGACTATGTCCTTGGAGATCGGAGAGTCTGCCACTCTCACTTGCCGGGACCAGCCACCGGTTGAAAGCGCCGATGTTGGACAGAGAAAAGAATTCCAGAACGATTCGACCTCGCGACGATCGGTTGGAAGCGGCAAGAGGCTCTTTTGGCTGTCCTCACGTAAGCTTGTCTTCCAGATCGCTCGCGCTCTGCCCATCTTGGGCTTCGGTAATTCTCTAAATATCTGGCGCTGCCGCTGACGAGAGCTGAGAACTACGGCGGCCAACCTCGCAGAAGCACCGGCCTTAAATCTGCGACGATCACAAGCCTTCCGCCGGTCAAGTGGGAGCGGGATTAAAACTTCGGAAGGCTTGTTGTTGTCGTTTATAGATTCTGCTCCTTTGGCTTTTTCCTGTCCGGCAAAGAATCGATTTTGTTAGTTTTAACTATGGTTTTCATTCGATTAGTAAGGCCGCTGGAGATAGTTGCCGCAATTGCAGACGCAAAGGAATGATCTCAACCGATCTGCAGCGCTTTCAACGTTGCACTGTCGATCCGGCCGGTAACCGGCACTTTATTGACTGATTGGAACCAGCGAATCGCTCTGAGTGTTTGCGGACCGATTGCGCCGTCAACTGGGCCGTGATAGTAGCCTAGCTCGACTAGCTCTTCCTGAACCGCACGCTCGACGCCGCTGTCGTAGTACGAATATGGGTAGTAGTTGTAGTACGAATATGGGTAGTAGTAATCTGGATATCCATAGCCGGCGAAGCCGAAATCGAAAAAGTCCCCATCAAACTCGTGAAAGTGACGATCGCGAAAGTCGTGATCGCGTCCACGGAAACCGTGGTCACCAAAGCGCCCGTGATCTCCACGATCAGAAAATCGACCACCAGAAAATCCCCGCGTCCCGGTGAATCCGCCAAATCCGTGACCACCACCGAATCCGTGGCCACCGCCAAATCCGTGACCGCCGCCACCTCCACCAAATCCGCCTCCCCCACCATGACCGCCACCACCCCCGCCTCCCCCGCCATGACCGCCGCCGCCTCCACCACCGCCGCCTCCACCACCGCCGCCTCCGTGAGCAAATGCAGCCATGGGCATCATCGCTAGAATGCCGGCCAAAACCAGGCCGGTAAGTGAACCTTTTGTTAGTCTCATAAACAATCTTTCTGGAAAGACTGTGGTCTCGGGTACCCTTATCGGATAATCGAGTGTTCTGATCGCATATCAGCCAGCACGATAGGTGGCCGGATCATTCTGGAGGACAATTACCATCTCTTACCCAAGACCTGGTTGCGGTTCTTAGGCAGCCTCTTTTAAGGGCGGACGCTCACCGCAGATAACTCGTTTCGGATCGAATTGGCGAACTGATAAAACTCACCAGGGAGTCCTCCAAGCTCGCCGCTGGGGAGGGCCCAAGAAAACATCCGCTGAATTCGAAGACCAGGAATGTTAATTTGTCGAACGAGTCCCATAGCAATTTCCTGTTGAATCTCCCAACAGGAAAAGAAGCCCACCCCAAGACCCCCAATCACAAGTGATTTGATCGCTTCGGGGCTTCCTAATTCAAAACGCTGATCCAACTTCCTCGGATTCACTCCGCCATCCTTCAACACACTTTCCACAATAGCTCGCGTACCTGACCCAGACTCCCGCCAAATCAAAGGCAGAGCCTCCAGGTCTCGAACGGACTTCAATCCTTCAATCGCGCGGCGGAGCTTGGGGTCGGGAATTCGAGGCGCACAAACCGGAACGATTTCATCGGGCATGAACGGCTCCAGGCGCACACCTGGACTACGCTGGTGGCCCTCAACTAGCCCGAGCCCCACGCGCTGTTGTCGAAGATGGTCCAGCACTTCTTCGGTGTTGCCAACGATCAGATGCAGAGCAGCCGCCGGGCAGTAGTGATGGAAGCGAAGGAAAATTCTCGGCACAAAATATCTCGCCACAGTTGTGCTGGCCGCCAGAGTCAGTGTCCCATTCACTTCCCGGGTCCCATCCAGCTCCCGCAAAATCTGTTCGAGTTCGGCAAAGACGTCTTGCACTCTTTCCCGCAGATGGGCGCCGCGCTCGGTTAAAGAGACTCCATTGGCTGAGCGTATGAACAGTGTTGTTTCCAGGTTGGCTTCCAACCTGCGGATGTGGCCGGTAACAGCTGGCTGGGAGAGATGAAGCCGGCGAGCTGCTTCCGAGATTTGGCCAGCTTCAGCAACCGTCAAAAACGTTTGCAGCAAAATCGGAGGTATGCGGTTAACATCCACAACGGGACGATTCTAGAACGCATGTCCTGGCTGTCCTACTCGCCGAGCCGACGAATGTAGTCCTTTGCTCTCCACAGCAAAGCCAATTGAATGATTCCTGTGTGTGTTAATGACGTAACAAACACAAGGATTTGAGAGGCCGGTCGTTTCTGTACCAGCTGCCGCAATCGTCGTCCGAACCGGATCTTCGCTTGCGCCTGAAACCGTTGCCGGCGAAAATGGGCGACCAACCGACCGAGTAAACCAACGAGCACTTCGCGTGCTGATGGCTCCCGTAATCGCTCAGTTGAATCCAGTTTCGCCAGGGGAGGTTCAACTTCTCAGGGTTTGGAGCGCCAATTTGATTCATGCTAAACGGTTTCTATTTCCTCGTTGACTAACTCAGGCCGGGATGATTCCCGTGCCGAAGTTAGAGAGTCTCGGACGGCCTTGCCATCCAGTCAGCAACATGTCGATTAATCAAAGGCGGAAGGATCGCCTGTATCAGGCCGATCATCTTCGCTAGCTTCAACCTTAACCTGATCATCTCGAGCTTGCTCGTTAGCTGCGCTCTTCAACGGCAACGCCGAAGAAGCAACGGCGATGGCTGCGACGCTGGTGTAGCGCGCAAGAATGCTTAATCCGTCTGATTGATGTAATCGACTCATATGTTCCACCCTGCGTTCTCGGGGGGGGAACATTTGTCATTCCTTGGCGGATCACTGTTGGGAAAAGCGGGCAAACTCGTTCGCAACCCTTTTCCCCCAATCCTGCGGAATCCTAAATTCACATTATGTTAGACGCCAGAAGTGCTCGCCGGTCCAAGAATTTGTTCACACACCGAAAGAAATGACACTTCATGGGAAACTCTCCTGATTAGTTATATGTGTTACATATAGCAATATCCGTGTCAAGCCACCACGCCGATTTCTTGTGTCTCACGCTGCTTCGCCAACTCCCGATGAGCCAGTGTCCGGCTTGAGCTAGGGAAACCAGGCATGTATGCGGAAGTCTCGCTGGATATGAACCAGCGATGAAAAAGAAGATTCGGCAAGGATCGCGGCACATGTTTACAACATCATACGCATATGTGTTGTCACGCGCCTTCAGCGCTTGATCGCCTATTTTCTGGTTCCTAGGGCTTCACCCTAGGCTATCTTGAGACACGCCTTCGGCGCTCGCGGCTATCCGCCGCGCAAAGCCCGATCGCTAATCGCTCCATCGCTCCATCGCTCCATCGCTCCATCGCTCCATCGCTCCATCACTCCATCACTCCATCACTCCATCACTCCATCACTCCACCGTGGTGACCGCCGTTAGGGGCGGGCCCCGCCCGAAACGGCGGTCCGGCCGCGCACGAGGATGGACTGTTCGGAAAAGATTGACTCTCGAGGGGAGATCGAATAAACGACGTTACACGTGTTACGAAAAGAAATATCCATCTCAGACAAGACGCCCGGTTCTTGGCTGTTCTTATTGTTTAATCTGCCTGCCAAGCAATCCAGCGATCGGGTCAAAGTGTGGCGCCGGCTGAAAAAATTTGGCGCTATCCAGCTTAAAACGTCGACCTACGTGCTCCCGGACGAGCCAGTCCATTACGAGCGATTTCAGTGGCTCGCCAAAGAGATTGTTGATACCGGAGGAGAGGCCACCCTGGTGCGGGTCAAAGACATCGAGGGCATGCCTCATGCCGCGATTGTTGCCCTGTTCAACGAAGCACGCGCCCGCGATTACGATGAGCTATTTGAGCCCTTGAATCTCCTCATCAAAGACAGCAAAGCTCGCAAACAATCCCCGGAGACGTTTTCCAATCAGTTGCGGAAGCTTCGCCAGCGTTTTCAGGAGATTCGGGACATTGATTATTTTCAAAGCTCACGCGGCGAAGATTTGCAGAGGCTCCTGCAGAAAGCAGAAGCCCTTGAATCTCCCAAAAAGAAGCCTGTAACGACAATACGGCTCAGAGCCGAGGATTATCGAAGCAAATCATGGGTTACTCGTCCTCGCCCGGAAATCGATCGGGTGGGCTCCGCCTGGCTAATCCGTAAGTTCATCGATCCTAGCGCCAAATTCGTGTTTGCCAATACTCCCGCCGAGTTCCCCCAGGCAATTCCGTACGACATGTTCGAGGTAGAGTTCAGCCATCATGGGGACCACTGCACTTTCGAAACGCTAATCCAACGTTTCGGTATTCGCGACCGAGCCGTGCTCCGGTTAGCTGAAGTCATTCACGATGCCGACGTCGAAGATGACAAATTTCGCCGAGTCGAAGGCTTCGGAGTTGAGCAAATATTCAAAGGCTGGGCCAAACAGGGCCTGCGGGACCAAGAAATTCTCGCGAAGGGATTCGAGTGTTTTGACGCGCTCTACGCCCAATTCAAAAGGTGATGGAAACTTTGTCCGCTTCAGGAAACGTCGATGACGCTCGACCAGAGAGCACGCAGCATCCCAGCTTCGGGGAAGCCTTCCGGTTCTGGCTAAAGCTTGGATTCATCAGCTTTGGCGGGCCGACCGGACAAATCGCGATCATGCACACCGAGTTGGTGGAGAAAAGAAAATGGATCAGCGAAGCGCGCTTCCTCCATGCACTCAATTACTGCATGCTCCTGCCCGGTCCGGAGGCTCAGCAACTGGCCATTTATGTCGGCTGGCTCCTGCACAAGACGAGGGGCGGCATTGTCGCCGGAGCTTTTTTCGTTATCCCGTCGATCTTCATTCTTTGGGGGCTCAGCTATATCTATGTGACATTGGGGAACCTACCCTGGGTCGCAGCGATCTTTTACGGTCTGAAGCCAGCGGTGCTCGCGATCGTCGCTGCCGCAGTGATCCGCATCGGACGCCGGGCACTTAAGAATGAAGTGATGTGGATGCTGGCGGCGGCCGCATTTACAGCCATCTTTTTTCTCCATGTTCCATTTCCTCTGATCATCATCAGTGCGGCACTCATCGGATTTCTCGGAGGTAAACGGAGGCGAGATAAATTCCTTGTCATCCGCGGTCACGGACAGGGAAAGAGCGACTCGGTTTTGGATGATACATCGGCAATCCCCGAACACGCGAAATCTTCCTGGAATCGCGCGCTTCGGGTTTGTGTTACCTGGGTCTCACTCTGGTGGGCGCCTGTCCTTTTGCTGGGCCTTTGGCTGGGTCCAAATCACACGCTGTTTCGGGAAGGGGTCTTCTTCAGCACCGCGGCCATAGTCACTTTTGGCGGAGCTTATGCAGTTCTGCCATACGTGGCCCAACAAGCCGTCCAACACTATGGCTGGCTTAGCGCCGGTCAGATGCTCGACGGACTTGGGCTGGCGGAGACTACGCCTGGTCCACTCATTATGGTCACACAGTTTGTTGGTTTCCTCGGTGGGTGGAACTATCCTGGCAGCTTACCGCCCATTTTGTCCGCCACCCTTGGAGCGTTGGTAACCACCTGGACCACCTTTGTCCCTTGCTTTCTCTGGATCTTCCTGGGTGGACCTTACATTGAACAACTTAGAGGCAACGAAGGACTGAGTGCGGCATTATCCGCCGTGACCGCCGCCGTTGTCGGTGTCGTCTTAAATCTCGCGGTCTGGTTTGCCTTGCACGTGATACTTCCTGGCAATGGCGCGGTCGATTGGTTCGCTATCATCGTCGGCATTGTTGCATTCATCGGAATGGTCAGATGGAAGTGGGAAATTATACCGGTCGTTTTTGGCGCCGGATTCGCCGGCCTGATTTTTAAGCTGGTGATCGCCTGAAGATGGTATGCGGAGATGCAACTCCGCGAATCTCTTTCCCGGGGTTAAAACCCCGGGCGGGGAGGGATCGCGTCCTCGCGATCCGCGGCGCACGAGGACGTGCGCCCTCCCCCTCTGGGGCAGAGAACAATCCCGGATTCCCAGCTCCTAGCTTCCCGATTCTACCTTCTTCTTATAGAACTCGCTGTGGGTGCGGCTGTAGAGAACATAGATAATCAGACCCAGGGCGAGCCAAACAAAGAAACGAATCCAGGTGATCACTGTGAGGCCAGTCATCAATCCGGTGCACAGGAAAACTGATATCAGCGGAAAAACCGGCGAGAACGGAACCCGGAATCCGCGCGGACGGCTCGGTTCCTTGCTCCGCAGAAAGATCACACCCAGAGAAACGAGAACGAAAGCAAAGAGTGTACCGATGTTCGATAGGTCGGCCGCGTCACCAATGTCCACGAACCCGGCGGGGATGCCAACGGCAAAGCCGGCGATCCAGGTCGACCAGTGGGGAGTTTCATAACGTTTGTGGACAGAGGAGAAGAGCTTCGGCAAAAGTCCGTCGCGCGACATGGCGAACCAAATGCGGGCTTGTCCATACTGGAACACCAACAGCGAGGAAACCATTCCAGTGAGCGCTCCGATGATTATGACCGATTGAAATATGGGGGAAGCGCCCAACGCCTTTAGGGCATACGCCACGGGCGCTTCGGCAGCGGCACCAGAAACGAACGTCGTGTACTTCATCATCCCGAGTAGGACCACCGCAACACCGACGTAAAGAATGGTGCAAACAATGAGCGACGCGATGATGCCAAACGGAATGTCCTTCTGCGGGTTCTTGGCCTCCTCGGATGCGGTAGAGACCGAATCGAAGCCGATATAAGTAAAGAAAATGATCGCCCCACCGGCCAGCACACCCGTGAATCCGGATGGCGCGAACGGATGCCAGTTGGTGGCGTGCACGAGGCTACCACCCACAACCAGGAAGGTAACGATCGCCAGGATCTTCACTACAACCATAAAATTGTTTGTACTCGCCGACTCGCGTACTCCGCGCACCAGCAACACCGTCAGGAAAAAGACGATCAGGAAAGCAGGCAGGTTGAAGTACGATCCGGTCCACTGACCTGCAGTCCAGACCGGGCTCGACCATTGGTCCGGCAAAACGATGCCGAATCCGGCAAGTTGTGCCTTCAAATAACCACTGAAGCTGGCAGCCACCGCGACATTGGACACCGCATACTCGAGGATGAGATCCCAGCCGATGATCCAAGCAAAAATCTCACCTAGCGTTGCATAGGAGTAGGTATAAGCGCTTCCGGCTATCGGTATCATCGAGGCCAATTCGGCATAGCAGAGCCCGGCGAAGCCGCAGGCGACTGCCACTAAGATGAATGAAAGGGCGATAGCTGGACCCGCCGGCGGACGGCCGTGCAAGAGCGCTCCCGAGAGATCGCCGTGCTGAAAGAAATTCATCAGTAGATCCAACACCTGCGCGTGCAGGAACGAAGGCGCTGCAAAGTGCTCGCCGGCTGCGGCCGTTCCGGTCAAGACAAAGATACCTGAGCCAATAATGGCCCCGATGCCTAACGCAGTGAGACTCCAGGGGCCAAGGCTCTTTTTCAAGCGGCGGCCCGAGTTCTCCGAGTCGGCCACTAATTTGTCGATCGATTTGCAGGCAAGAATTTGCTTCGGGGATCTATTATTCATCGTCAGGCGCTCGCATCAGCACTCGGTTGTACTCGAGTCCTCAAAAAAAGCCGCAATAAAATAGACTTCGGGTCAATCGCGGCGTGGCGGCGTGACGGCGGTGACGCCCCATCTGTCACATGGGATGCATGAGGTGGATGCGACCTATGGGACACATGGGACACATCGGACATTGGGACACATGGGTCACATGGGACCGATGCGACACAGCTCGCGCCGTCAGAAGGTCGCTATTCTCCGAAGCGCTCGCGGATCTTTGGCGGGACAAACTCCATGTCGGACGCTTCCCGAATCGCTAACTTGATCTGTGCCTCCAGAATACCGGGAGCGACCGGACTCTGATATTGCGCTAAACAACGATCGAGCGCTTCCATGGCGGTGACTCCAGCGGTCTGCATCACCCGATATGTTTTCAGGATGATCGTTTCCGCTGCGCCTGGCGTGAGCAGATCGGGCACCGGCTTGTCATAGGTCGGCGCGAGTTCAAGCGTGTACCGCTTAGCCAAAGTGCGGAGCAGTTGATAACCTTCTTCGGGCGAGCTGGTCGGAAAGATCGGCACCTTGAGATCGACTCGACCGGGTCGCTTGAGGTCGACCTCGATCAAGTCCGGCCGACTGGAGGCAAGAACCCAGATAACCCTGCCCCGGTTTTCCGGCCGACTCATTTCGGCGGCCATCATCGAGTAGATGCGACCGGAAAGGCCCGCGTCTTGGCCGCTGCTGTCGCGCTTCCCGAGCGCTTGGTCCGCTTCGTCGACGAAGACGTAGCAGCGATCAAGCGCTTGCAGCAGGCGGAAGATTTTTTCGAGATTTCCTTCGGTGCTGCCGACCCAACGATCGCGGAAGTTTTTGATTTTGACGACCGGCACGCCCGCTTCACCTGCCAGGCATTCCACCAAAAATGTTTTGCCGGTTCCAACCGGTCCGCAGATGAGGTAACCCATGGGAAGACCGCGGAGGTCACCGGAGCGCCACAAAGCCAGGTCCTGCCGGAAACATTCCTTTAACTTCTCCTGGCCGTAGAGATCATCGAGCGTCCGTTTCGGTTCGATAAACTCAATGAGACCCTGACATTCCTCCTCAACCAGCAGCTGTTTCTGTTCGGCTAGATCGGCATCGGACAACGCCTCCTTTTTGTATTCTTTCAAGCGAAGCAGCCGGTCTAATCCGTTGATCGTAATGCCCGTCAAACCTTTGGCTAGCCGGCCGGAATCGTCGTGGTAACCAGAAAGCGCTGTTGGATAGCTGCCACCGACGAGATTGATGGCGCTGCCCAGATCTTGGACCGTTGGCAAAGGTATCTTGATCCTGGCCACTCGCGGGTTCTGTACAATGATGGGATGAAGATCATTGAGATTTTCGGTCAATAGACAAGTGACCACCGGATGCCCGCGGAGAAGCTCTTCAGTGCCCCAGTCGCGAAACAGAAGCGCCAGCGCGTTCAGATCATAGTTGAGGACCCCAGGAACCGCCGGCGAAACCAAATGCGACGACTCCACGATGACTCCAACTGAAACGCGTCCTCGGTTAATTCGGCCGAGATTTGCACAGTAGCGCAAATACCTCGTCAATAACTCCGCTGCTGGCCGCGGCGCTTTGGGCAGCTCCGGAGCCACTTGAATCGGGGGCCACTGCTTAAGCTTTTCGCCTCCGCGTTCAACTCGGAGCCCGTTACCCAGATCGTAGTTGAAGATCACCTCGAATTGCGGCATCAGAATCCGCTTTAGAAAATCGACCAGCGAGCCGTGAACCGTTTCATCATCGACCTCGAATAGAAAACGGTCGTAAATGTTCCCGTATAAAATGAACTGGTTCGCGGAGTCGCTCTCGTAGAGGGCGATCATCTCCTTAGCCCATTCAGGCAGGGTCTCGCGAAGGTAACTCATTGGTCTGTTTTCGTACCGGTGAATTGCATAGCCTCTTCTTGGGTGACTGGCAACCGTAGTCAGAGTTGACAGGATGCATGGTCGTTACAAAGACGCACTCATGCCGCCGTCCACGTAAATAATCTGCCCATTTACAAACGCTGAAGCATCGCTGCTCAAGAATACCGCTGTGCCGGCAAGTTCGGCCGGAGAACCCCAACGTTGAGCGGGCGTTCTTTGCTTGACCCAAGCATCGAAGTTTGGGTCGTCGGCCAACACTTGGGTCATCTCAGTAATGAAATAACCTGGGCCGATTGCATTGATCTGAATGTTGAATCGAGCCCAATCAGCACACATGGCTTTAGTCAACATTTTCAGTCCACCCTTCGCGGCCGTATAGGGGCCGGTCGTGGTCCGGGCGAAATCGCTTTGGAGGGAACAAACGTTAATAATCTTACCACTTTTGCGTTCGATCATCCCTTTGATGACTTCCCGAGATACCAACATGGCGCTCGTCAGATTCGTCTCGAGGACCTCAGTCCAAACCGGAAGAGAGACTTCGTCTAAGCGAATGCGACGCTGGATGCCGGCGTTATTCACAAGGACGTCAATTGGACTCTCGGCGGCAATCCGATTGATCGCATCACGAATTTCGTTCTCCCGCGTGATATCGAACTGAGCCTCACCGACAGAGAGTTCTTCTTTGCGCAATTCTTCGGCAGCGGAATGCAATTTGGCCTGGTTACGTCCGTTCAGGATCACATGGGCGCCGTGCTGAGCGAGACCGCGGGCGATGTGAAATCCGAGGCCCGCATTAGAACCTGTGACCAGGATGCGTTTGTGGGAGAGATTGAAGAGTGAATTAAGCATGGGAAAGGTGCTGAAAGGGTCCACCGCTCGACGCCGCAGCCTTTTAGATTCTAGCTGCGAGATTTACCGGCCTCACCGGAACTGTCCCTCCCTCACCCCTGGATTCCAAATTCTTAATTGCGGATTCATGGCAGCTCCACCTCGGCAGCAGCCTTCCTCCAAGCGACGCTACTGCGAAACAGGCCCCATGGTCTTCGTTCCTTCATCCGTCTTCGGCGGCGGTGTCTTGGCGCTGAGCGAGATCCCCTCGGCAGCTGCAAAATCGGCCAGCGCTTGCTCTTCCAATGCCTTGTGTTCAGCTTCTTTGATCGCGACTCCACCGGTATCAAGCGTATCGCGCGCGACGCGCGCAGCCCCAGCCGCCCTTTGTCGTTCTTCTTCGACCATGCTCTGGAGCCTTTCCAAAGTGTCCCCTGATCCGCCGATTTGCGTGATCATTCCTGAGGCCATCTGGGTCAGTTCTGCCGTCGCCTTCTTGATTTTCAAATCATCCAAACTGAAGCGCAAAGCCTCGATTTTGGACTGGGCATTCTTGATGGAGACGTCCCGCGCGCGGATTAATTCCCGATAAGTCGTCTCGGCTTGCTCGAGTTGAGTTCTATCTTCCGTCAGTTCCCTTTGGATCGTCTGGAGACGCAAAGCAGTTTGACCAGCTGCATCGCGGTTATCCGAACGCAATAGCGCCGTCGTTTTGGCGCGAAGTTCTCGCTCTTCCCCTTCCAGCTTTTTAACCTGGGTAATTAGGCGTTCGCAGAGACCGGCGTGCGCCGCCAGACCTTGGTTATATTGAGCAATCTGCTTGCGCAGATTCTCGCGCTCCACTTCGAGCAGAGCCTCCGGGTTCTCTTTCTCCAGACCGCTCACGAATAGCCCGAAAAAGCCGCGGATTAGGTTGCCAATTCGCTTGAACATGATGTGACTAGTTATTTGCTACCTCTGGTAGGCTGCCACATCCCGAGCAAATTGTTAATAACTTCTGCTTTTGGGGATCGCAGACCCAGCAATATCCACCCTCAAAACCGCCGATTCATAACGAACGAAAGGGATTTTTCCTGAAATTCTTGCGACGAATCTTGCAGCACCACCAGCTTAGAATCCATAAAGGTGCCAGCGCCGCCGGTTCTGGGATGAAAAAGAGCCGATGGTAGCGCGACTCTTATGACCGTGGACAATGTTCTTCGTTTAGCTCGGATAGGTACAGATCGGTACAAACCGTTTTTTGCGTTGATTGCTTGGGGGATTCTCGGGTTCGCCCTGACAGGCCACAGTCAGAACTTGGTACCGGATCAAATAAATCCGCCGTTTGGATTTCAATGGGGTGAGCCGGAAAAAGATATCGAAAAAATTATTACCCGCGCTCAGGCTCGCATCGTCACACGCGATAGCATCCGGGGCCGTGATGCCTGGACCGTGGAAGGTCTGATTCAGCCGGCGCTGAAGCGCACGGTCATTTACTTTGGCTCAGAAAAGACATTGGTCGAAGTAGAACTGCAGTATGAGCATACAGAGTGGAATTTGACGGCCTACGAAGAATTTCTCAACAGCATAAAACAAAGACTGGAAGCAAAATACGGACCGCCGACCGTTCTGGCGCGCGACAAGAAACCGGAGGGCGATGTGATGGAGACTGTGGTTGGCTACCAATGGGATCAATCGGGCAGTAGCGTTCAGCTTTTCTTCTATTCGGCAGAACGAAACAACGAGGTTTATCGGTCCGTGAGCTTGCACTACCGGGCGGGATGAAAACGCCGGACAGTCATCGCCGAGAACGCCGGCATCGCCGTGACAGCGAACATAATGCGGGAGCACGAAGTATTGCGCTCCGTTTGAATTCCAACTGCGAACACAAACATAGGGCGACGCTCCCGCTTACCAATCAGGACTTCTCGGCGATTAGCCTGGCCGGCGTCCACTCTCACCGGCGTTGTCGGCGATGTCCGCGGCGTTCCCCTCCGGCGTTCCCGGCGTTTTATCAAGGCAAGAGTTCTCGCAGCGCGACGGCCATGGCACGATATCCAAAATGGCCCTGCGGAACGACGGTCACGGGAAGCTCACCCCAAGCTCGGGCAAGTCGCTCGATTGTTTGGACCGGGACGACGCGATCGTAGGCTCCGCCGATTAGTGTAATTTTTTTGGTGTCAAGCAGCGGCTTGCCGTGAAGCGGGGAAGAAAGATGCGCATGCTGTAATGAAGTACCCCTTTTGACTCCCGCCTTTATGAGCCGCGCTCGGATCGCACTGCCAGCGGGACTTTCCCAAATCGCCTGTTCCACATCGGCGATTGGTTGAAGAAGAGTAATAAATTCGAAATCAGCTTCGACAAAGCTAAGCAGTGCGCCGATCCATCCGCCGTAGCTCGTCGCGATTAACCCAAAACGCCGGCACCCGCGGGCGCGGCAATAGTCCATCAGTTGCCGCATCTCCTTGACTGCCTGCCGAAGGGTCTCTCCGTTCCGCGGCAAGTTCGCCGTGAGCGCAAGAGCCCCATTGAAATGCCCGTGCGGAACCCGCGAATAATGAAACGGCAAATGCGGAAAAATCGCGTTCCAACCGATTTGGTTGAATCGCCTGGCGATTCTTCGATAGCCAAAATCACTCGCCGACATCAGCGCGTGCAAAAAGATCACGGTCGGCGCGCTCCATCCGGCTGCGGCGGAAAAAAACAGGCTGGCATGGGCGGTGGCGTTTTCCGGAAAGCTGGTCTCTACTGGGCTACGCCAGCGCAAGATACGGGATGTCTCCCTCACCTCCTTCATCGGTTCCAGCGCGTAAAATTGTTCCAGGCTCAGTCCGCTACATTGCGAGACGTAGCGTTCAAGATCCAGAGGGTAGATCGCCTCGCTCCCCCGCGGTTGCAGCCGGTTGAGCATCAAACACATCATGCCGTCAATTAGCTCGGCCTGTGTGCGCGCGTAAATTTCTCTCATGATTCTCGCGCTTCACTCTTTTTCCTTCTGAGAGCTGGAAGATAGTTTTCTCGCTTTCGCGATTGAGGTGCTGCCGGTAAATCGCTCTCCTCCAGTTGAAACTGTTCTATCGCCTGTTGCTTTAATCGCAAAAAGGCGGCCGATACTTCTCTCGAAAGCGTTTCGCGGGCTTCCGCGCGCGGCAAATCAGTTCGCGGCCAGATCGGTTCTCCGGAAACCATCCAAACCGGTACGCGCCGGAACGGAAACCAATTGCGTGATTGATAGAGCCGATCAGTGCCCAAGATCACACACGGGACAACCGGTTTTTGCGAGAGCAGACTCGCTGCGACAAATCCCGGCCAAGTCGGCGCTCCTTCTAAAACCGAGGTGGCGCCTGCTCGGATCCCACCTTCCGGAAAGATTCCGACTACTCGCCCAAGCTTTAGCCGTTGGAGAGCTGTCCGCATTGGACCGGCGTCCTTACTATTCCTCTTCACCGGGAAAGCGCTTAGTGCGTCCATCAACCAGGCGCTCCAGCGCGCCTGGTATAGTTCTTCCATCGCCATCCAATCGACATAGCGAAGGAACCAGGAACCTATCATCGGAGGATCAAAATGGCTGATATGGTTAGCGACGAGAATGTAGCCATCTTTCGCTGGAGGGACGGCCCAGGAGCGATGCACTCGGCAAGAACAGAAAAAAATCGCTCGAACCAGATAGCGACTGAAAAGACTAAAGGGCCGATTGCCCGATTTCATGAAGCAACTCCGCGGATTTTCGCAGAGGAATTATCCGCAGATTTCACAGATTACGCAGATTTTTTTAAGCCTGGCCACAAACAAAAGGCGATAAAAACAACCAGCAAGTCCGCCTCACACTTAGCGGTTCATCAGAATCATCTTCGTACCAACGATTGCCACAGGTGACCCGCGTTGTTCGTCTAGCTGCAGGAGACTGCGCCAATGATCAAGTCGACCTTGATCGGTGATCAGAAATGTTCGCAGGTTGCTGCGCCAAAGTGTTTGGAACCGCTCTTCATCTAAATAGAGATCGCGACCAATACCGAGGTTTCGCGTAGCGAACTCCATTTCCGGGTTGGCATGTAACCACTGAATGGAATGAGGAAGGTAGAAGAAGAGACTGGTGAGGTCGTTGGTCTCGAATTCACAGACGACCTGATAGTTGGTGCCGCCGAATGTTTCTATCGTCGATGCTACCCGAGCCGACGAAAACGCGTCTTCGACCAGATGGAGCGCTTGATTGCTCGCCAAGAAGAGGACAATCATCAAAACCACACAACTGCCAACAATCTCGAGAAACCGCCCTTTACGGGCAAAATAAATTATAGCCGCTCCGACCACCGATAAGGCGCAGCTCGCAATCAGGATTAAGGGGATGAGCCCCGATAACTGTTCGGATGAAATACCTCCGATCCCCTCCCAGACCGTCCTACCGTGCGTGACCGTATCCGCGAGTTTACTCGCGCCAAGTGGATGCCAAATCAAAAAGAACGCGGTCAACAGGCCAACCACCCCTCCGACTACAAAGAGCCAGCCCGGGACCGAAAATAAGCGGCGAGATATGTCAGGCGTTGAGACAAAAAGTGAGGCCAATCCGATAGCTATAACCGGCCACGAAATCAGCAAATAATAATCCTGAATCTTAGCGAACAGGATTCCGCCGACGTTGATGAGCAATAGAAAGAGCAGCAGGTGCCACTCACCTTGTAACCAGGATTTTCTTGAACGCCAAAGAGTCAGGGCCGCTCCGGGCAAGAAGAAACTCCAAGGCAGGAAAAGGCCGAGATGTTCTATTAAAAACTGGGGTAGTGGTACGCGATCGCTGTCAACGGGCCAACGGTGATTCAATATGTTGCCAATCTGCTCATTCCCGAGTTGATCAACCAGAAATCCGGGATATCGCAGCTCCGTCGCGATATACCAGGGAGTCACCAGGACGAAGAACAGGATCCAGCCGTGCGGCCGAAAGAAGAATCGGTGCCACACCTCACGCGTGGACTTCTTAAAGGCGTAGCTCGCACACCCGACGGCGAGAGGAATGACCAAAGCGTGCAGACCTTTGGTCAGCGTTCCAGCGGCTATGAAAACCCAGGCCAACAACAACCACCGATCTCGGACCGGTCCGGACGCGCTTTGCAACGCCCGAACTAACCCATAAAAGGTACAGACGAGGAGCAACGCCGAAAATGGTTCCGGCATGACTAAATGCGTGAAAAGATAGGTCCCAAAGAACGTGGCGAGAATGAGTGCTGCGCAGATTCCGAAAATCCGACGACCTGAGATTCGTTCGACCAAGGCAGCTGTCGCAAAAAACCACGCCACGGTAGCCAAGGCTACGGGCAACCGTGCGCTAAACTCTTTTACTCCGAATAATTGGAGCGAAACCATCTCGCACCAGTATACGAGCGGAGGCTTTTGCAGCCGCGGAATCCCATCTTGAGTTGGGGTAAGCCAATCTCCGCGGACAATCATTTCGCGGGCAGCCCCGGCGTACTGGCCATCAATTTGGTCAAAAAGTCGCGGCGCTCCCGAAGTCCCGATGTAAACAGCGGCGACCAGCACCAATAAAAACGCTAGGAATTGGTTGAGCCTGCTGGAACGCCGGTCAACCCAACGCTGCTCTTTTTCAACAGCGATTTCGGTGGCAGTCAACCGTTCAAATGTTCGCATCCGTTCAGTTGCTTGTTAATGCAGCGAAGGTTCGTTGTATCTAGTGCCTCTGCGCATACTCGGAAACCTCAAAGTTCGGCGCGCCTCAAACCGCCTGACGGACCGACAGATACACGGACGGACGCTTGATTCAAGCAAAAGGCCTGCGAACGTGTTGGTAGCGCGAAACATAGCGCCGGTTCCAAATTCAAACGGAACCCGCTTCCCGATGTCGAAATCAGGAGGAGTTTTTATGACACCAGAAGAACAGAATCTAATCGAAGGATTGTTTCAGCGACTGCGACAAGCCGATACGAGCCCAAAAGATGCCCAGGCCGAAGAGCTGATTCGGGCCAAAACTGCCGAGCTGCCGTCGGCAACCTATCTACTTGTCCAGGCCGTGCTGGTCCAAGAGCATGCTCTCGCGAACGCGCAGGCAAGAATCGCTGAGCTGGAAAATCGCCTACGGAATGAGCAGGCTCAACCCAGCGCTGCTGGTGGCAGTTTCTTGTCGCGTTTCTTCGGCTCGAAGCCTCAGCCCCAAGCTGTGCCTCCTCCGGTACCGCAGCAAGTCGCGGCCACGCAACCAGCGCAGGCGGCCCCTCCACCGATTACCGTGGTGCCCCAAACCACTCCCTACCCCTCAACGGTCGGCCTTGGACCCAGTTCCGGCGGCAGCTTCCTCCAAAGCGCTATGGCTACAGCGGCTGGAGTCGCGGGCGGGCAGCTTCTTTTTCAAGGGATTGAAAGTCTGATTGGACGCAACGCCGGGCCCTTCGGACCGGCTCTCGGCTCTCGAGAAGGCCTTTACCCGGGCGGCACGGGCGGCGGAACCGAAATTGTTAACAATTATTATAATACTGATCCGGCCGGGACCTCCGAACAGCATCATCTGGGAACGGGCGAACCGTCGCAGAAAGCCGATCTAACTCAAGACGCAGCCTTCCGAGATGATCAGAGTGATTATGCGGCAGGTGGCGGAGATGGCCAAGACTCGGGGTACGATCTCGCGGGAGGTGATGATGCCGGGCTCGACTCAGACAGCTCCTTTTCCGGCTCGGACGATAATTTGGTGTGAGCCGATTTGCTTTTAGCCGACCCGCAGCACCAACTTGTCCCACGAAGCCTTCGCTACAAAAATCGAGATCAATATCTTTGCGAAGGCGGAAGGCGTGATTCAAGAAAACCTAGGGCACGCCCCATAGGCGTTAACTCAAGGTTTTCGTAATGGTTCTCTACCCCAACGGGGCAGGAGGACTCAGCCCGGGGTTTCAACCTGGTTTCAACCCCGGGAAACATCCAATCAAACGACCCGCCCTCATAAGGGCGCGAGGCTCACTTGGATCAGTCCCACGCCTATCGCTTATCGAAAGGAATCCATGTTTGTACAGAAATGTCCGACACTCTCTTGGAACGTCATTTTGCGGCGAAGAATTTCTTGGCTTGTAATAGACGCAATAACCGACTCGCTCGACTAGCGCCCTTCCAGGGCGATCATTTGATTGGATGTTTCCCGGGGTTAAAACCCCGGGCTGAGTCCTAGCGCCCCTCTGGGGCAGAGAGCGAGGTATCGGCCCGAAGTTGCTGCGCATCGGCAGCGCTGAGTCTCTCTTGCCCGCTGGGCTAGAGAACCACTCCCAAAACTTTAAGTTAACGCTTATAGGGCAACGCCCTAGGAACAGAATCCGGAATTTAGAATTTAGAAACATTGCTGCCTTCCGGACGAAGCGCGCCATCCATTCCGACAGGTTTGAGTATTATGAAAGTGGTTCGCCTTGGCCAAACTGGCGAGTTTACGCGTATAAGAGCCGGACACTGATACAGAATATTGAACAAGCCGGATTTCAGATTCTGAATTCTCTCTTCAGTTCGCCAACCATTAGCCGTTTGCCCACACGATAGGATGTGTCTCCCCGGTTGTTACGTTGACAAACCCGTTCGGAAATTCAGGTTGCGGTACAACCAAGACCCAGTGCCAAGGGGTGCAAGTGAGCGTTGCAAAGATCATCAGCCGTGGGAACCCCTGGCCGCCGTGCCACTCCATTTTTTCCGCTTTGCTCCAAAGCTCTCGTAGCTCGGCCGCTAGTACTTCAGCGGGCCGGGCAGTCATCAATCCGCCGACCTCGAATCTGACGGTTGCGACGATTTCGTTATTGTTTACCAAGACCCAGCCGCCCTGCATTTCGACCACTTTGTTCACGGCGATCGCCATGGATTCGTCCGCACTACCGAGCACCCAGAGGTTATGATGATCGTGGCTTACCGAACAGGCCAACGCAGAGTTCGGGGTCTTGGGGCCAACGTTTTTCCAAAACATTTTCCCTAGTTTTTTTTCACTGTGGTAACGGTCGACAATTGCGACCTTGGTGGCTTCGTCGCCGCGTTGGACCAGGCCGCTCTGAACCGGTAGCTCTAGCGTCATAAAGTCGGGCTGCCAGTGATACGGTTCCAGTACCGCGGCAGTCACCTTCCCGTTCACCGCAGAAGCAGGAGCCGTGATCTCGAAATCTGTGGCGACAAATGGTTCGCCCACTCGAATCGTATTGGTCGCCCACTCGGGCCAGTCAATCTTCGGAACTTCCAAGAGGTATTTGCCTCGTTCTGCCACGCGGATTCCGTCTGCGAATACTTCTTCGATCGCAACATTCTTTGGATCGGTGAGAAGAACCACATCGGCGAAGCGTCCGGGCGCGAGGGAGCCCACCAAATGTTCGAGATGCCAATGCCGCGCCGGATAATAACTGGCCATGGCATAAGCTGCTTCCACCGGCGCGCCAGATTCTATCGCCATACGGAGATTGTAGTCCGAGCTGCCTTTCTCGAGCGTTTCAGCTGCGTCGCGATCGTCCGTGGTCAACGATAGATTGGACCAATCGCGCAGACCCCTTTTGACAAAATAAGGAATGACTTTTTGAATTCCATTCCGGCGCGGCTTGAGCATTAAGAAGACTCCGCGGCTCATTTTGTCCCAGGCTTCCTCCGGCTCCATCGATTCATGATCGCTGGCTAAACCAGCAGCCGCGAAAGCATTGATCTCCGGGAGAGTTCTCAGACCGGTGCCGTGTCCCGCAACGACACCGCGAGATTCCCACGTCGCCTGCATGGACTGCCAGATGCGGCCGTGTCCAGGATTCTCCGGGTTCCACACAGCCGACCAATCCATTACCTCATCCAAGCCGGCCACCCACGGGTCTTGATTCAGATCTTCCTTAATCTCGGTGTACCCGTTGTATCCCCCGGTTGACTCGAAGGCGGTCGGCGGCGTCGCCGAGCCTGGTACCGGAAAGATCTTCAAAGGGCTACCGTACTTTCTCGGTGTGAGCCAGAACTCTATATTCTTTCGACCATTAACATTCGAGAATTCATGCGAAGCCTCAACCGTCCAAGTATTTCCATCGGGGAGAACCAATGCGGCTTCGTATTCCGGCGTCAGATGCGTACTTTCAATGTGTTTGTGCGGCTCGCCAAAGCCCGGCACCGCAAACAGCCCGGCCCGATCGAAAACCGTTTCGACCTCCCCTGTCCATGACCCGCTCGGTCCGATCCAAGCGATACGGTTACCGCTAATAACGATTTCGTAGTTAGCCAACCACTCCAGGGAAAAGACATTCAGGATGGTTACGCCTCGAATCAGGGCGTCTGCCGGCCGCTTCCCCAACGCGACGAGTGTTAGTTGTTGGCGTTGCTTCGCCTCCTCGCTGAATTCAAACCTCTCTGTCATCATTTAATGAAAAAGTGAGCACCAAAAACCAGAGCTAGGACGTAGGTGAGGAAACGGACCTCTTTGACTCGGCCGGAACAGAGCATGATCAATACGTGGAGGATCATTCCAACGGCCATCCCATCGGTAATATTGCCGACAGCCATGATAATGATGGTAACAATAGCCGGCACCCCGACGGAGAGATCCCGTAAGTTCAAACCGGTGATCCCTTGCATCATCAAGACTCCCACCATCATCAAAGCGGGTGCGGTGGCGACTGCTGGAATAATCGAAATGATCGGATGCAACGGCAGCGCCAGCAAAAAACAGATTGCCACAACAAGACCGGTCAATCCGGTTCGTCCGCCGGCTTCAACACCTGCAGCGGATTCCAGATAGAGACCCACCGTTGACGTCCCGAGGACTGCGCCGGTGCAAGCGGCCAGCGCATCCATCCCAAGTACCTGCCGAAACCGAGGAAGCTGTCCATTTTCATCTAGAAGTTCGGCCCGCTGACAAACCGCCAGCGTCGTCCCGATCCCACTCATGAAATCGCTGAAAAACAGGACCAAAACGATGGGGAACGCCAACGAGAAGTGCGTCCAGAGAAAGCCAAGGTCGAGCTTCAAGAAAGTTGGCTCGATCGAAACCGGAGGAGCCACAATAGCCGCCGGCCAGCCAGTAACCGTCCCGTGGCCAGCGGAACTCGGAATAAAAAGCCCCAACACGGTTACGAGAAAAATTCCGAGAATAAGAGCACCCCGCGACACCGCGCCACATGAGCAGCGTATTGAAAATGAGACCCACAAAGAAGAGTAAGCATTCGGGCGACGTGAGGTCACCCAGCGCGATAAAACTCTGCGAATTCGCAACCAAAACATGACTGCCTCGCAGCCCGATAATGGCAATAAAGAGGCCGATTCCGCAGGTAATAGCGACACGCAAGGTCGGAGGAAAGCTGTCGAGAACCATCTGGCGAAGGCCGCTCCAGGCTAGAATCAAAAACAAGATTCCATTGTAGAAGACGAGACCGAAGGCCGCTTGCCAGGGAACGTGCATGGTTGAACAAACCTGGTAAGCAAAAAAGGCGTTGGTTCCCATCCCTGGTGCCAAAGCCAATGGGTAATTTGTTACCAGCGCCATGAGGGCCGTGTTCAGAGCGGCAGCCAGGGCTGTTACCGAGATCAGCACTCCAGTGTCGATGCCGATGGCAGAGAGAATCCTCGAATTGACCACTAAGATGTAAGACATCGTCGCGAACGTTGTCAGTCCGGCCAAGACTTCGCGACGGATGGTGGTCTTGCGAGCCGCTAGTTGAAACCATGATTTTAACGGGTTCGGACGATCAATGAGTTCAGCAGCGGGAGCAGCATCCATCGGTAAATTTGGGCAAGTTGACTGAAGCGTTTGATGAGCACGAAGCAGCTCACCGGTGCGACAGTTAGCAACTGGTGTGCCATGGGGTTACAGGAGGACGGGAATCGGCAGGGTCTAGCTGCGTCCTAGGAAATGCACGTCTTTAAAGCCAGGTGCGCGTAACTGGCGAAAGCGCCTCAACCGTCGCAGGAGCGTGAGATCGAGCCCTGTCTGCAGAAGAGAGATTCCTGAACCCAGAAGAAAGAGGAATCCCGAATCGGTAACGGCTAATCCGTCCTATAAACCAAAAAAACTCCAGAACGAACGGCGTGGCCGGCGGTTTGGTTCGCCGATGTCCCGTGTTTGGTCGTTCGGATAGCTGGCTTGGTAGAGTCTATTTCGAGGCGTCGTTCCGAATACGGTGACCGGCGTTCCGATCGACACAGCTTGGAAGAATGCTATCGCCTTCTGCTCCGGCATGCGAACACAACCGTGCGAAGCTGGATACCCCGGCAGATAGCCGGCATGGAGGCCGAATCCCGGAGCGAACTGCATGAAGTAATGCATCGGAGCGTTCATAAACCGGGTGCCGGCGGGCGTGACCATATCGACATCTGCGTCGGTAACCACAGTTTGGCCGCTCCGATCGACTATCTTCCCGTAAATACTGGAAGTGTGATTTAGGTCTTTATCAGTAATCCGATAGGAACCGCTCGGAGTAAGATGCCCGTATCGGCCGCTACTGATCGGCGATTCCATGACGGCTCGTCCGTCATAGAGGAGATACGCCTTTTGGTCTCCAAGATCTATCTCGACGGAATATTGAGCCAATGCAGCTCCGGCCGTGAAGACCGAAGAAATGGCCGCCAGAAAAATCGCCTTCATAGCCAAAAAGTTGGTTTGAGGGGTTAGACGTCTCTTAAATAATCCGGGTTACGCTGATTGTATAGGGGTAGGTTCGGCGCCCGGCGAAGCGTGGAGAACCTACAGGGTAGCCTGATCGTCCACGCTCAGCACCCAGCGTGAGCGATTTCTTATGGCACGCCCTTAGACATTGGGGATCAACGGCGAGATCGCATCACAATGGGTTACGGAGGCTGGAGCATCCGCCTACGTTCAGTTACGGCGAGACAAGTCAGCGCTAAAAAAATAAGGACCTCGACAAGGTTCGATTCGCGCTATTATTTCGCCATCTGATGGATGCGAGCATCGATGTTGCCAAATTGCGCAAAGAATACACATTGCGCGGATTGCATCGCACGGATCTGCTAGCCGATCCATTCGAGCAGTTTGGTCGCTGGTTTGAAGAGTCGGTGCGATCGGCGGGAGATCGTGAGCCTAACGCGATGACTCTCGCGACAGCGACCCCTGACGGCTACCCATCCGTTAGAGTGGTCTTGTTGAAAGGCTTCAACAGCCAAGGTTTTGTTTTTTTCACAAACTACGAAAGCCGTAAAGGAGAGCACCTTGAGCGGAATCCCCGGGCAGCGCTGAATTTTCATTGGCCGTGGCTCGAGCGACAAATCCAGATCGAGGGTCCGGTCGAAAAAGTGAGCCGGGATGAATCGCAAATTTACTTCGATAAACGGCCCCTCAAGAGTCGCCTAAGCGCGATCATTTCCGCACAGAGCGAGGTGGTTGTCAGCAGGCGAGAGCTGGAGAATCGACTGAAAGAAGCCGAGAAACAGTTTTCCGGCAAAAATCCTCCCGTACCGGATTTTTGGGGCGGCTATCGTGTTTCCCCTGATCGAATCGAGTTCTGGCAGGGCCGCGAGAACAGGTTGCACGACCGATTTTTGTACACGCGCCAAAGCGATGGATCATGGCGAATCGATCGACTCAGTCCTTGACGCCGGTCATACCTGTCGACAAACCGCGACTGGTCAGAATTTCCGGTAACGGAATCTATCTCGCCAAGACCTTAGAGTGCGGACAGGTGTTTCATTGGACTCGTTGTGAGAGCGGTTTTGCCGGCGCGATCGGGGAGACACCTTGTTATCTGGAACCCGTCGACTCCAGCCTTTTGGTACCCGAGGGTCAAGAGGCTCTCGTAAGTCATTATCTTTCTCTGGATCATCCGATAGATCTCATTGAAGCGAGCTTTCCTGTTGATCCAGCTCTACAGGCCGCCACAAGATTCAGCCATGGCATCCGGATCATTCGCCAACCAATCTGGGAATGTCTCGCGACCTTTTTAACCTCCGCGATGAAACAGGTGAGTCACATCCGGAGCATATCGTTAGCGGTGCGCAAGCGACTGGGAAAATCCGCAAGGTTTGGCTCAATCGAGCTCTACACGTTTCCATCGCCCGAGGTAGTTGCAGCCAGCGAGCTAACCGACCTGCTGGAATGCCGGCTCGGGTTTCGGGCCCGAAACGTCCTGGCCACAGCGCAAATGGTAGCAGCAAACGAAATTCGACTCGAGGCGCTCGCCAACCTGCCAACCGCTGAAGTGCGCGAGACTCTTTGTCGCTTTCCGGGAGTGGGCGATAAGATTGCTAATTGCGTTTTACTCTTTGCCTACGGACGAATGGACGCCGTACCAATCGACGTTTGGATCGGTCGGGCGTTACAGCAAACCTACTTTTCTGGGAACGAGAAAATCGGAGCGGCGCGTTTGTCGGAATTCTGCAGCTATTTCGGACCCTACGCTGGTTATGCCCAGCAGTACCTATTTCACCACTGGCGGATGACCTATCGGAAACGACATGATTGACGTCGCACTTTCACCTTCCGAGATCAGCCATTTGTCCGAAACCGATCTACGCGAAACGACCGTTGTCGTTTTTGATGTGCTGCGGGCCACCTCCAGCATGGTCACCGGCCTAGCACACGATGTTGCCTGGTTTTGGCCGGTAAGCACGCTCGAAGCGGCCAGGGCCCGGAAGCAGCAAGACCCGGATCTCTTGTTGGCTGGAGAAAGGAATGGGATTCCTCCTCCTGATTTTGATTTGGGTAATTCTCCGGCAGAATTCAAGAACCTCCGCGATCGGCGAATCATCATAACGACTACGAACGGCACGGTTGCGTTGGCGCGGGTGCGAGGAGCAAAAACGGTTTTCATTGGCGCTCTTGTAAACATCGCTGCACTCGCGGCGATCATTCGGGCGACCGAACCTGAACATCTGCTGTTGGTCTGCGCTGGGACCGGCGACCGATTTAGTTTGGAAGACGCCGTCGGGGCAGGTGCCCTTTTGGCCAACCTCAAGCGAAACGATTACTCGGACGCCGCCTCGATGGTGCGCTCTCTGTACGATCAGGTTCGCGACGATCTCGAGACTTGCCTTCGCAATTCGCAAAATGGACGCGTTTTGCTGGCGCTCGGAAAAGGGAACGATGTGCAGGATTGCAGCCAACTATCAGTCTACAACATGGTCGGCGTTATGCGCGATGAAGCCGTTGTTCCGGCAAAAATGACCGCTTGACTGAAGAACGCACCGCAGAGCGTTTCGCGCTTGAGCGATCGGAAAACTGGGCCTAGTCTACCGCGATTTTGTCGATGTCAAACCGGAAGAAGGTAACACTAGCGGTTGTTGGGTCGCTCCTTTTGCACCTGGTTCTTGCGCTCAGTGTGGTCGGCTATTATGCGGTCTTCCCGCCCCCGCCGAATCCGCCGGCGAAGGAGACAGACGATAAATTGCCCGAGCTGACCTTACTGGACACGCCTCCGGGTCAGCAGCAGCGGCAGTATGTTCGGACCGAGGACGATCAGAAAACGGACAAAAAGCCCGACGATCCACAGTTTGAATCAGATAAGGATACAGCGGCCGCTTCCGAGAAAGAGGGTAAAACTCCCGGTCCTCTTCCTGAACAGGAGGGCAAGAACTTAGAGGATCTGATGTTCAAGAATCACGATTTCTCGCTCGATACAAAGGGCGCAGACTATAATCGCCAAAGCGCCAATGGCGGCGAACCGGCCCAGGCAACCCCCGCTCCTACGCCAACCGCTTCGCCTAGCCCGGCTTCGTCGCCAGACCCAGAAGAGCTGGCTATGCTCGTCTCGACCCCTACTCCAACGCCTCCGCCCAACCCCCAGCAAAACAACGCCCAACAACAGAACAAGCAGAAACAAGGAGCCCCTCAGACCGCTTATCGTCCTCAACAAATAATCACGCGGATGCAGGGAAATGTCTCGAACCGTGGCCACTCTTCCGTCGGAGCGATTGGTACCCCGCAAGGAAGGTTTCAAAAAGCCGTAGAGGATGCCATCGGATCGCGCTGGTATTACTACGTCGGCCAGCGCGCCGACCTAGTTGAAATCGGAACCGTCCGCATCGAGTTTAGAATAATGCCTTCCGGCCGGGTAAAGGACGCCAGGATTATTAGCAATTCATCTAATCAAACCTTTGGAAGCGTTTCTTTGCAATCCATTCTTGATGCGAGTATCCCGGAGATGCCTCCGGAACTCGCCACTCTAGTGCCCGCAAGCGGCCTCGAGTTCACGTTCTCATTCACCGAAATGTAAATTTGTAAGCTTCCATGAACTATCTCGCACTCTTCGACAACCCACTCGATTTCTTCATCAAAGGCGGAGTCTTCATGTGGGTGCTGCTCGCCTGCTCTTTCGTCGCCTTGACTGTGATCTTGCTGCGTGTGTTCGCGCTGCGCAAAGGAGAAATCGTTCCGCGCCTGATTGCCAAGACGATCGCTTCCTACCAGCCAGGCGAGCGACTCGATCATCTTCGTCGACTCGTCGCAGGAGATGACTCGGCGCTAGCCAGGATCGTCGACGTGGCACTTCGCCCCTACCATGCATCGCGCGGCGAGACCGTCGAGGCAATACAAGCGCGCGCGCGCCGCGAAATGTTGGGCCTGGAGAGCGGGCTGTTCATTCTGGAGATCATCGTGGGTATCGCTCCGCTGCTCGGTCTGCTAGGTGCCGTGAGCGGCTTGGTGCACGTATTCGGCAACATCGGGTCAGGGGTGATGTCCACCAGCGACCTCAAAGGGATCGCGTCGGGCATCGGCGAGGCACTGAGCACAACGATCGTCGGTTTGGCCATCGCCATTCTGTCGTTGATCGCCTTTCTTTCTTTCACCCGGCGGGTAGAAACCGTGGCGGTGCAAATGGAATCCATGGTCACCGATTTGGTAGATAAGCTTTACCAGAACGGTGGTACGCGTGAAGAAACCGAATCTGAGGCTGGTGACGCGTCAGAACCGGCTGATAAATCGACCGCATTCAAGGATCGACCCAAAACAGTGCGGCCCTGGGAGGAAGCAGCTCGATGAGGTTCTATACCAAACGGAAGAGAACCCCGCAGATTATCATCGTTTCATTGATCGACATCTTCGCGATGTTGCTCATTTTCTTTATCGTCACCACCACGTTTAAAACCGCGCAGTCGCAGCTTTCGATCAATCTCCCGGAATCCAAAAGTGCGTCGCAGGGTCAAAACACCGAAGAGCCGTTGGTGCTAGCGATCACCAAGGATGAAAAACTCTACCTCGGCGACAAACCGGTGAGCAATGTGGACGAACTTGCCGTTTCTTTGAAAGATTTTCAGCAGAAATCACCTAATCGCTCAATTGCGATGAGTGCCTCAAAGGAGGTCTCGTTCGGCTTCCTGGTGCAGGTATTAGATGCATTGAAACAGGCCGGTATCAAAAACCTGCCGACGTTTACTCAACCAAAAGAACAGAAATGATTCGGGAGATCGTTATTTACGGTGATCCCGTCCTGCGGACGAAGGGCCGAAAGATCACAAAAATCGACGATGATGTCCGCCAACTCGCTGCCGATATGATCGATACGATGAACGAAGCCGGGGGCGTAGGATTGGCTGCTCAACAGGTCGGAGAAGCGTTGCAGCTTACCGTCATCGACGTAAGCAATGCGGAGAACCGGCCGAGCCAAATGTGGATTGACGGTCAAGAAGTCGACCTGGAAGCTCACATGCCTCTCATTTTAGTTAATCCACAGCTAAAGCTTAGCCGCGAAACTGAGGTCGGCCCAGAGGGTTGCCTCAGTTTTCCCGAAGTAACTGGTGAAATCACGCGCGCGGCCCGGGTGACCGTGAAAGCGACTGACCTGGAAGGTAATGTGATCGAATTCGAGGCGGAAGGCCTGTTAGCCCGTGCCGCCCAACATGAGGTCGACCACCTCAATGGCGTGCTTTTCATCGACCGGATGAGTTCCGCAGCCAAAGCCTCGTTGGGTGGCAAACTCAAGCGATTGGCGGCGGGCGAAGTCGAGTAGAAGATCAGTGCGGGATGAAGATCGAGTTCGTCCCGATAGGGACAGAATGAAAGTAGCCCAGCAATTTATTGCTGGATAAATCGCGTGAAAGGGCGATGCCGTCCCGACAGGGACGCAATGAAAGTAGCCCAGCAATTTATTGCTGGGTAAAGGTTAAAAAACGTGTCCGTCCCGGTAGGGACGATCGACCACCGCCTGTGATCGTGAATCCGCATTGGAGGCCAATAACTGACCGCTTCTATCGTCCCTCTCGGGACGGGATCGCCTTCGGTTCAATTCCCAGCAATAAATTGCTGGGCTACTTTCATTCTGTCCCTCCGGGACGGATCTCTTCGCTGTGTCCAAAACCGCGTCCCACGCCCATGTGCTAATGCAACAGGCCCGTCGCGCCGGTTGTTTACGCGCGCACCTGCGGGTTTAGCGTGCTAACGCAGCCTCAGACTTGCCTACTGGGGTCCAATAGGAGAATTCTCAAGCATCCCATCCTTTCAATAGATCCAAACCGCCTCATAATTTTCTATGGTCGCTCGCTTCAATTTGTTGCTCTCCTTCTTGTTCGTAGCACCCCTGGCCTGGGCGGACCAAGCCAGCGAATCCGACCAATATCTTCGGCGGTTAACGGAGACCCAAAACTTTTCGCTCGGACGGCCTACCCACGCCGAGCCGACGGCCGACGGGAAGTCGGTGATTTTTCTACGCGCAATCTCAGCCCAAGATCGAACGAACGCGTTATACGAATTTGACGGAGCGACCCATGAGACAAAAACTTTGGTGACACCGGATGAGTTGTTACACGGTGCTACCGAGCATCTCTCTGCTGAAGAAAAGGCGCGACGTGAGCGCACTCGCACGACTACCAGGGGCATCGTCGCGTTTAAGCTTTCCCGCGATGGTTCGCAGGTTCTGTTCAATCTGAATGGACAAATCTTCGTGCTAAACCGCGCCGACGGAAAAGCGACGCAGTTGCAAACCGGGGAAGGCTCAGCCATAGATCCGACTTTTTCGCCGGACGGCCAACGCGTGGCTTACGTGCGCAACAACAATCTCTTTGTTTACGATCTCCGCTCGAACCAAGAACAAGCCATCACCAAAGATGGTACCGAATTAAAATCGTATGGGATCGCCGAGTTTGTCGCCCAAGAGGAGATGGATCGAACGAGCGGGTTTTGGTGGCTACCCGACAGCAGCTCCATCGTTTACCAGGTCAATGACAATTCACAGGTCGAGATCTGGAACATCGCGGATCCAGCGTTTCCAGAGAATCCCCCTTTTCCTAGCCGTTACCCACGTCCAGGAAAAGCGAATGTGTCGGTCCGGCTAGCGCTCTGTTCTGTCGAACAACCCGAGGTGGTCCGGTCGATCGAATGGGACCACGACAAATATCCGTACTTGGTGCGGGTCACCGCCTCCGAGGATGGCCCGTTAACCATCACCGTCGAGACACGAGAACAACATGATTTGGCTCTTCTGTCGGTCGACCTGTCGAACGGTCAAACGCATCCACTGGTGGAGGAACATGATCCGGCCTGGGTAAATATCGACCAGCAGATGCCACACTGGTTGCCAGGAGGAACATTCCTCTGGACCACCGAACGCGGAGGAGCCTGGCAGCTGGAGTTGCGCCGGCCAGACGGTCAGCTGGAAAAGGTTCTACTTCCCCCGAGTGCCCATTATTGGCGCCTCGGCGGTGTTACTTCCGATCAAATTTTCTATTTGGCCGATGAAGATCCCACCACCCGCGAGCTTTGGCAGATCGCAATAGACGGAACGCGAGCGCGTAAAGTCTCAGGCGGTGTACATGAGGTCGAATTTGGAGAACATCCGAATTCTCTGTACCTAGACATCGTCGCGACACCCAACTCTTTGCCAAAGACGTTCGTGCGGCAGGTTGACGGATCGACACTAGGCGAGCTACCGAGCGGCGCCGAGGATCCACCTTACTTTCCTCGGATCGAGTTTACTCAAGTAAATAGCGATCCCATTTTTTACGCTGTTCTAATTCGTCCCCGCGACTTCGACCCAAACAAGAAATATCCGGTCATAGTCGACGTTTACGGTGGACCTGGTTTCAACCGGGTAGTCCAATCGGCCCGGAACTACCTCATGGATCAATGGCTCGCGGACCAGGGCTTTATTGTGGTCTCGATGGATGGACGCGGAACTCCCGGTCGCGGCCGAGATTGGGAACGCGCCATCTATCTGAAGCTAGGAGAAATCCCGCTGGCAGATCAAGTGACGGCATTACGCTCACTCGGCTCGATTTATCCGGAGCTGGACTTGGATCGGGTCGGGATTTCCGGCTGGTCCTTTGGTGGATATATGTCGGTGCTAGCGGTACTGCGGCAACCGGGCGTATTCAAAGCCGCCGTCGCCGGCGCTCCTGTGACCGATTGGCTCGATTATGACACCCATTACACTGAGCGATATCTTGGTCTGCCGGGGCAAGAAATCTATACGGCAGCTTCTCTACTCGAAGACGCCCCCCGCCTGCACAATCCGTTGCTCCTGATTCACGGAACTGCCGACGATAATGTCTACTTGCGCCACAGCCTGAAATTGATAGACCAGCTCGAACGCGGCGGGCGCTCCTTCGAGTTTCTCCCGCTCCGCGGTTCGACCCATATGGTACCCGATCCGGCTTTGCGTCAACAGGTAGAAAAGCGCACTGTGACCTTTTTCCGCCAACACTTGTGATTAAGTTAGACTTGGCATTCCGGTCGCGACGCGCCCCTCAAACGCCGTGTCCACTTCCCACGAAAAACCGATCAAGAAGACAGGCATCGCTAATACTGGACTCTTACGCGTTTTTCCGCCAACACTTGATCAGGTTAGGCGCGGCGAGTGCTTCAGCCGTGAGCTGTTTCCGAACCGAATAGATATTTATGAAAGAGTCTAGACAACATACATTTACAGATTTTCTTTTTGAGCTGCTCATCTATGCCGCCCTGGTCGTAGTCTACCTGTCTTTGGTCTTTCATTTCCTGGGCGACTGGCTCACGGCAGTCTTCAACGAAAATCGAGTCCTATACGCGGGTCTTGGTCTAGTCTTTATGCTTATTCAGGCATTCGCTCTGGAGCGCTTGACGACCGGCCTTCTCCTCACCGTTCGCCGCCGCCAGAAATAGCAATGTATTTTCCTATATCGGGCGTTCATCTCGACCCGCTGACTCTGATCGTACTAGGCTTCGTCATTGGTATACTCGGCGGGTTCTTTGGTGTTGGGGGAAGCTTTCTGGCGGGACCAGCTCTCTTTGCCCTCGGCGTTCCGTTTAATTTTGTGATCGGAACGGATCTTCTCCACATTATGGGGAAGTCAGTGGTTGCTGCTCGAGAACATCGCGCGCTCGGGAACATTGACCTTAAATTGGCAGCGATCATGGTCATTGGGACGATCGCCGGATCCGAAACCGGCGTGCAAGCGATCGAGTATCTGAAAAAGAGCTCTCAGCTGAACCTGGTAGTTGGCACCGTGTCCATCGTCGTCTTTTCCCTGCTGGGTATCCTTTGCGGCGTGGAAGCATGGAGGGCTATACAGCTCCATCGAAATCCGACCCGAGGCAACGACCCGAAACAGGATGTTCTGGCCTTCGGCTTTTTAGCGCGCGCCATGAAAAGAATCCAGTTGCCTCCGTTTGTTAATTTGAAACGGTCCGGGATCCAATCTATTTCGATCTGGTCGATCGTCCTAGTCTCCTTGATTGGTGGTCTATTCAGTGGATTCTTGGGAGGAGGCGCTGGTTACATTCGGATGCCGTCCATGGTTTATCTGCTCGGGATTCCAACGCACATTGCTGTCGGCACTGATCTCTTCGAAATCATCGTTTCCGCCGGATATGGCGCCACCAGGCACGCTATGAATGGTAACGTGGACATTCTCATTGCTCTGGTCATGCAAACCGGTGCGGCGATCGGAGCACAGACGGGCGCAAACCTTACCCAATACTTTAGTGGTCCTCGAATCCGCTTGGCGTTTGCGCCGCTACCGATAATCGGAGCGATTCTAGTCGCCCAAAAACTGCTGAGTGGCGGAAGGTAAAGCCCGCACTCAGCGTTTATGATGGTGCCGATGGTACCGATGGTGCCGAGGAGTATTGGTCGGACTCTCCGACGCGGTTTCGTCCGGCGAAGGCGAAGCTGCCGCGGCCGGCGATGGGCTCATCGATGGCTCTGGAGCCGAAGGTGAAGGCGAAGCTATCAGGGCCGGTGACGGCTTCACCGATGGCTCCACAGGCGAAGGTGTTGCGTTCGGTTGGGGCGTTGGGGTGACGAAAGGTTTGGTTAGCGTCGGAGTCGGAGTCTCCGCAGGGATCGGTGTTGGGGTCGCCAAGGCCGGAGCTTTCTCCACCGCCGATGGAGTACCGATCGCCGGAGGAAGAGCATTCGAAGTCGGCGTAGGGGATGGAGCGGCAGAGATCGGATGCGTCGTACTAAAAAAGCTTCGGTTGATCAAATTGATCGAGAGAAAAACGACAAAACAGCCGCCGATCAACGTCCCAAGAACCGTGCCCCATCTGAGATTTGTCTTCCCGCGAATCTTCACCGGATCGGTTGGCCCGGACCCGGAAGTTAAATCGGGAGCTCGTCGATTGTTAGCCGGGGGAGGAACGGCGGCCGGAGGGGGAAGCGGCGCATTCGGCTGGGCCGCACCACGAGAACGCTTTTCATCTGGAGAAGGAGGCGAGCCTGTGCGTCCAGTTTTCCCTTTCGAGCTGCTTTTTGACTCGGTAGGCGCCGAAGGTTCTGCCGGCGGCACAACCACCGAGATTCTGGATCCCTCGGCGGAGGTTCCCTTGTCTCGTACCGGCTCGGAAGGTTCCCGGTCTGTATCATTGCCTTTCCGCCGGTCGACCACCGCATGAACGCCAGGCAAAAGATAGAAGTGAAGCCGACGCAACGGTTCTGGCGCCTCGGGCATAGGGATTTCCCAGTAAGCGGGACGGACGAAGGCTTCCCGTTGCAGGGCGATCGCGTGGCGCCATTCCTTTTCAACCTGAACGGACTGCGCTGAATTGCGCGACCAAAAAAGCTGGAAGATGTCGGCGTCTGTAATCATCGCGATCAGCCGTTCATCCCAACGCTGACCGCTCCGCAATTGAACGACGTCTCGCAGATATTCGTAGCCAATCGCTCGAATATGCTTCTCCATCGCTTCAACGACTTCGACATCCTGATGCGAATAAGACGCGAAGATCTTTCGAAACGGTTTGGCAACATCCTTTCCCCAGTTTTCCTCCTTGGTTGTCGGAATCGGCGCTGGGTCCTCCCCTACGCGCAAGTTCAATGCAATCTCGGCCAAAAGCAGGTGACCGAAAAAAATGGATAATCGACCCCGAATTAATTTTCCGGCCAGGGCAAATGGCGCACGCATGAAGAAACTCTCTTCATGCACCCGCACGCCGGACGCCCAAAAGAAGCTGCGGCGAGGTGGATTAAACTGGATACCTGGAACTTCAGGTACCAAGGTGATTTCGCTTTCCCGAGCAATCGGAAACCGACTTTCACCGACGACATCGCGATAGTCATCGTATTCGGCACCAAGAATCTGACGGGCCCTGGTTTCAACCTCTTCAAATGCGGAAACATGCTTTGGATCCCGCGGTTCCAATTCGTCATCCAGGTGCATGAAAACGATCATGCGACGCCACTGCTCGGGACGCATAACCGCCGGACGATACGCGGTGAACTTCACGTTCTCGTCAAGCGGAGAGGCTCTGCTCGCCTCCAGACCAGGTGGAACCTCCGGCTCAGCGGTGGAAGGCTCTCTAACCTGATGGGCTACCGTTTCCGGATACGCGGCGAACAATAGGTCACCAGCCCTTTGCGACACCCAACCAGCCACCATTTCATCCCTTCGAACCGACCCTTTATTGAGGTAACTCAACAGTTCATTTACCGTCACTTGTCGATCTCCTTCTTCGTCGGCTGCGCCATCGCGCAGGCCACGGAGGATCGATTCGGTTAGGGCGGATTGGCCGGACCTGACAGCGACGTAGTGCGCACCAGCCAGGCAGAAGGAGAGATAGTCGCTAGTCGCAACGATGGCTTGGTCACGATTAGGCACATAAAATTTCAATCCGACATCCATCGGCCGGTCGCGATCAACCAAGATTTCTGGGCTGACAATGCTTCCGAACCGGCCATCCAGGACGATGATCTGGCTTTTTGCCGCGGTTTCTTGCAGTTGCTGCTGTACGGACTCTGCCGCCAGAGCAGTATTCTGTAAGTCAGATCGATCGGTCTCCCGGAGGGCCAGAAACAGCGTATCATCGCTCTGCTTTACTAAATGGCCGATAGCATACAGGAGCACCAGATCATCGGGGTCGCGGTTCGCTAGGAGGTCGACGATCGCGGACCGGGCAGCTGCCAAGGTTGGATCAACTAAGACTGTGAGCGAGAACCCGCCAAATTCCCCAGATTGGAGCAGCTCGGTCAGCTCTTTGAGATGCGCGGTGCTCTCCGCCACGCCCGGAAATTGCGGATCCGCGTAGCCGGTCGTCGCCATGAGTAGCCCCAAACGCTTGATAGCCATAACTGTTGGCCTATATGCCAACTCTTGGACCACATAATTACATGATTCTCCAGCCTCGATGCTGGAGTTTTTCAAAAAAAGGGCTTTGGACCGCTCTAATAGTGATTGGGACTAGAATCTTGATCGGGGTTAGAATCAGAAATAGTGCCAGTCAGTTCTGTGCTGGCATGGTCCGGACCCCGGGCAGCTAGATGACATGCCGCAGAGTCCACGTGGATGGGCCAGCCCGCTGGGCGTTCCATCTGTCCATAATTTTGTCCAAACCAAGTCGCCAACCGCGTCGCCCCTTTTTCGGGGTCGATCCGTGAGATTGGCGACATGCCTAGACTTCTGACATGTCTGGACGGGGTCCTCAACGGACGCCAGAGTTGTCAGCAATTCATCCCGGGACGCGCCAACTCAATAATAGCGCCAATGATGGTACGCCCAATACCGATGGCGCCAATACGGACGTCTATAATAAGCGTAACCGTAGGGGCCCCAGTAATAGCCCGGCGCATAATATCCGGGACCCGCATAATAGTTGGGCCCGTAAAACACCGGCACTGGAATCGGGAATCCGATAAACCACCCGGCCTTGGACGACTGAGGCGTCAGCATCCCAAGGGTGAAAACCACACCCAAGATCAGAAACCACTTTTTCATAATTGCATGATCAGACAACCAGATTCGACGTAGGTTGAGACGCGAATATTTAATTTTCGTTACACTTTTTACTAAGAATCACGATTAATTTCCAGCTTGATGTGAGCGCCTGAACCCCTTGACGCAGAAGTGCAGAAAACATAGCTTCCCGCGAAATTGTCCTTTCCCGTTGCCGCCGGCAGGCTGCTTTCGGTTAACCGCTTTTCAGATTAATTGATCAATCGGCAAATCCATGAGTGCTAGCAAACAGAACCTCGACGGCATCGAAATCGCGGGACCGCTTTCCGACCACTTTAGAGAAATCCTGACGCCCGAAGCGCTTCAACTCGTCGCTAGACTACACCGGAACTTCAATGGGCGACGCCAGGAGTTGCTGGAACGCCGAAACCGTCAGCAAGCTGAACTCGACAGCGGCAAGATTCCAGATTTTCTGCCGGAAACCGCGCAGATTCGGGCGGACAATTGGAAAGTGGCTCCCATTCCGAAGGACATAACGGACCGACGGGTCGAGATCACCGGACCTACCGACCGCAAGATGGTGATCAACGCGCTAAACTCCGGTGCAAAGGTTTTTATGGCGGATTTCGAAGACGCCAATGCTCCCACTTGGCACAACATGGTTGATGGTCACGTCAATCTTCGCGACGCCATTCGACGAACAATCGAATTTCAAAGCCCGGAAGGTAAAGCCTATCGGCTGAAAGATCAGTTGGCGGTCCTCTTTGTTCGGCCTCGAGGTTGGCATCTGATCGAAAAGCATCTGCTAGTGGACGGCGAGCCGGTAGCCGGTGGCCTTTTCGATTTCGGACTCTATCTATTTCACAACGCGAAAGAATTACTCTCCCGCGGTAGTGGCCCCTATTTCTATTTACCTAAGATGGAAAGCCATCTTGAGGCGCGACTTTGGAACGATGTTTTCAACCTCGCTCAGGACGAAATCGGTATCCCGCGCGGCAGCATTCGCGCGACGGTGTTGATCGAGACGATCCTGGCCGCATTCGAAATGGATGAGATCCTATACGAACTGCGCGATCACTCGGCCGGTTTGAATTGCGGCCGGTGGGATTACATCTTCAGTTGTATCAAGCGATTCCGAAACAAACCTGACTTCATTCTAGCCGATCGCGCTTTGGTGACGATGACGACACATTTCATGCGGTCTTATTCGCTGTTGTGCATCAAGACCTGCCATCGTCGCGGCATTCACGCGATGGGAGGAATGGCAGCGCAGATTCCGATTAAGAATGATGAGAAGGCAAATGCTGAAGCATTCGCCAAAGTCAAAGCAGACAAGGAACGGGAAGCCAGCGATGGTCATGACGGTACCTGGGTCGCGCATCCGGGCCTCGTTCCGGTCGCTCTGGAGGCTTTCGACGCCGTTATGAAGACACCCAACCAGATCGACCGCAAACGAGAAGACGTCCAGGTCACTGCCAAAGATGTGCTGCAATTCGGTCCGGAAGAACCGATCACCGAAAAAGGCCTCCGGACAAATGTGAGCGTCGGTGTGCAATACCTAGAGGCGTGGCTCCGGGGGTCGGGAGCAGTACCAATCTTCAACCTGATGGAAGATGCGGCGACGGCGGAAATTTCGCGGGCGCAAGTCTGGCAGTGGATCCGGAGTCCGAAAGGAAAATTGGATGATGGAAGAAAAGTGACAGCGGACCTTTTTCGCAGCATTCTCGCTGAAGAACTGCAGAAGATTAAGACAAGCGTTGGTGAAGAACGCTTCGCCAAAGGCCGCTACGGTGAAGCATCCAAACTGTTTTCTGATCTGACTACGAACGACACCTACGTCGATTTTCTCACTCTACCGGGCTACGAACTATTGCGTTAATGGGGCGCATTTTTCTCTGCGGCACACGATCCGTCGAGCAATGTTAATTGACTTATCCGATCGAGCGAAGCTCCGGGTCACTGGCCCGGACCGAATCCGTTTTCTGAATGGGCAACTCACCAACGACGTAACCAAACTACAACCCGGTTTTTCGGTTCATGCTTGCGCCCTATCCGCCAAAGGAAAGCTTTGCGGTGATCTATTCGTAATTCCATTAAACGACGCTGTCATTTTGGACTACGAACGGGCGCTGCGCGACTCGATACCAGCTCGTTTGGAGAAATACCTTATCGCAGACGAAGTCGAGCTCGAAGACGTCACCGAACAATTCGCGCTGTTCCATGTTTGCAACACGGTGCTGCCAGACGCAATCCTGCCCGAAGCAACCATCACCGCCAGTAATCGCTTTGCCGTTGATGGCAAAGATCTGCTCGTTCCAGTCACGTTAAAAAGCGTGGTGCCGAAGTTGCTAAAGGAAACACCTCTGACCGACGCGGAATTGGAGCAATTCCGGGTCGAGCAAGGAATACCGCGTTGGGGTGCTGAGCTTTCTGAGGAGGTTATCCCAAACGAAGCCGGCTTGGATGAGCGGGCCATCAGCTACACCAAAGGATGCTATTTGGGCCAAGAGATAATCAGCCGAATCAAGAGCGTCGGTCACGTGAACCGGCATCTGCGCGGGATTCTCCTGATAGACGGCCCGGATCTGCAACCTGGGGACCATCTCGTGCGGGATGACGGCAAACCAATCGGCACCGTGACAAGTGCCTGCCGTAGTGTTCACCTCGATGCCTGGATCGGACTCGCCTATCTAAGACGAGGCTTCGATCGGCCTGGCTCCGTTTATCCGGTTTCACGATCCACGACTTCTGGCTTGATTGGTAGCGCCGAAGTCCGCAGCCTTCCGTTCGTTCAATCATGAAACGTCTTATCGTCTTTCTGGTCGCACTTTTTGTAGCCGATTCCGTCGTCCGCGCCGATGAAGTAGCAATTTTTGATCTGGAATGGGGGAAGGGTAAAGCACGGCAGACCCGCAGTTTCGTCATCGAATTCGACGAAGCTGCTGCACCTGCTACCGTCGCCAACTTCAAGAAACTCGTTCGCGATAAGTTCTATCTTAAGACCGCCATCCATCGCGTCATCCCGGACTACCTGGTTCAGGGCGGGGATCCGTTGAGCAAGAAGAAGGATCGAAATGTTATCGGCACTGGAGGACCGGGTTACACCTTGCCACCTGAGATCCGCCTAAAGCATGTGCGCAGTGCCGTAGCCATGGGACGTTTACCGGATAACGTCAATCCCCAACGGCTCTCTAATGGGAGCCAGTTCTATGTTTGTTTGCGGCCCATCCCAACCCAAGACGGTAAGGACACTGTGTTCGGTCATGTTGTATCTGGGCTGGATGGGCTGACTGAGATTAGTCACGCGGTAGCGGATACCAACGCTAACCCGGTCGACAAAATCGAAGTGAAGCGCGCCTATATATTTGACCGGTCTCAAACCGCGACTCCGCCCGCGAAACATTAGACACAGAGCGCAAGTGCCGGGGCCCAGGATAGTGAGACCCGCTTCGGGAGTTCAACCCCAGCAACCAAACGGTGTAGCTGTCGCAAACATGACGTCTTGCCAATTTCTTTCGTTGCCGAAGAAAGGACCACGCGATTCGTCCAAAATCCCCTTGCGCGCTCGGACCCTGAGTTCTATATAGACTGCTCCGGTATTCACGGATTCGCGATCAACCGCTTTCCGGCGCTGAACCGAGAACGGGCAAACGTGAACCGCAGATCGTTAAGGGTAGGTACCGAAGTGGCCAAACGGGGCAGACTGTAAATCTGCTGGCTTTACGCCTTCAGTGGTTCGAATCCACTCCTGCCCATACTTCGCCCCCTCGCAAGCTCGGCGGCTTCGTATGGCAAGCCATACTTTTCCCCGGCACGCCAATGACCCTTGACTGGGGCGAAGTATGCCCTTCGTAGCTCGGCGTCAGCCGAGCGTAGGAGGGCCTTCTCTCATCACTCCGTTGCGCTTTCTTCGCCGCCTCGTAAGCTCGGTGGCTTCCGACTCCGCTCAATTGTCGTACGCTCATGGAAGCGACGCCGGCTTCGTCGGACAAGTCGTATGGCAAGCCATTATCTACCTTGCCCACGGTCCGCTCTACCCATCGCAAGGCGAAGTATGCCCTTCTTAGCTCGGCGTTAGCCGAGCGCAGGAGGGCTTTCCCGCAATTCCCGGGTTCGTTCGGATCGACTCGGCTATTTCGCTTTCTAGCTCGCCGTCCGTAGTCTCGCTGCATTTTTATTCAGGCCGTCTTCTTTTCGATGCGAATCCCCGCAAAGAACGCGTCCGAAGCTACGCCAAATATATACAACAGAAATAGATTGTGTATTATTAAGTGCCGTGGACGACTCTAAGACCAAAGCGCTTACAAGCCACCCGTCCTGCACTTCGTCTACATCATCGTTTCTATATCTCATCCAAAACGCTATTACGTCGGACTCACAAACAATGTTCGCCGGCGTCTGGGTCATCATAACCAAGGTATCGTGGGATCGACGGCACCGTTCAGGCCTTGGCGATTACGAACAGCCATCTGTTTCGCTAGACGGCATCGAGCTTCCGAATTCGAACGCTATTTGAAAACCGGTTCCGGTATCGCGTTCCTTAGGAAGCGATTTCTCTGACTCCGTCGCTTCGCAACGGAAGCCTCGGATTTGGCGCGTGCTGCATGAGAACGAACTTCGACCGGCTGGCGCTTGCGTAACGAAGTGCGCGACGCTTTCAGTTCCGGTAGCCCGCTCTCGTTAGATGACTGGTCGATTAAACTGAACTATTTCCTGTGGCTCGTTATGTCTTCTCTCCATTCTCCCATTTGTGTTTTCGTCGAGCGTAGTAGGGCTATCTCTTTGCTGTCGGCTTACTTCGCCCCCCTCGAAGCTAGGCGAACGTATCGGCCGCTTATCCAGAATGCCCAACAATCCCTTGGCTTCTGGACGAACTAATTTTGGGCACAAATTAAAAATTGTTGCCATGCTCCGCCTAATCTGATTTCCTCGGCCGTTTAGTCTTTCACTTAGGGGCCTGGGAACTTGCCACTGGGCGCTGGCAGCAGGCGCGATCTCACAAATCGAGGATCGCGCTATCTGTAACAGGCTCGGTTGCATCTGTGGATCGCGCTATCGCGCGGGTGGTTTGTCTTAGGCTCCCAAAACCAATTGATGGATGAAATGCAAAGCTATTCCCTAATCCAACGAAATATACTGCTTGTTGTCCTTCTGCTTGCTCCGTTCTTGTATCAAACAAGTACCTATGCAGATGGAACCCCCAGGAATCTCGCCGACGGCCTGTACGAAATAGTTCAGGAGAGCCAAGCTTCCCCTGCCCTCCAGCAAAGTTTGGTTCGGAAGCCAACCGCGACGGATCGGCTATCTAAGTTTGCTCTGAAGGATGAGCAAGGACGCTTCATGGTGGATGTCCACCTGGACGGAACCCGATCAATCGCGGCGGTGCGGGCGATGCTCCTATCGCAAAAAGATGTAACTTTTATCGCCGAAGATCATGCGTTCCAAGCGGGTACAATCGAGGCGTACATGACACCCGCAGCTGCTGCTGATCTCGCGCAAAAGCCCGGTATCGCGGCCCTTTCTTTGGTTTGGAAGCCGAGGTTAAACATTGGTGCGGTTACGACCCAGGGATTCATTCAACATCGGGTGAACGATATTGCGGGCAAGTATACCGGAGCCGGCGTCAAGGTGGGCGTGCTATCTGATAGTTATGACAGTTATGCATCCTCCGATCCCGCTCACGATGCAGCTGTCGATATTTCTACCGGTGACTTGCCGGGCCCAGGTAACCCTTACGGAAATACGACGCCGGTTACTGTGCTTGATGACACGTTTGTGGGGGGTACCGACGAGGGAAGAGCAATGCTGCAGATCGTGACAGATATCGCGCCCAAAGCGCAACTCGGGTTCGCTACTGCAGCTACCGGGTATATCCAATTTGCTAACAATATCCGCGCGCTAAAGGACAAATTCGGAGCCGACGTAATCTGCGATGACGTACAGTATTACGAGGAACCCATGTTCCAGGACGGCCCAATTGCCCAAGCCGTCGACTATGTAGCTTCTAAAGGAGTTGGCTATTTTTCGGCTGCAGGAAATTCGCCGGGAATCCAAGGATACGCTGCCACCTTTAATTGGGTCGATCCGACCCACCCAAAGGCCGCATTAAAAGGCACCAACATTAACCTCACCGGTGTTGACCCGAGTCTGTATGCCGGCGGATTTCACAATTTTCGTACCGACGGCGGTCAAGATATTGCCCAGGAGCTGATGGGCGGATATTTCAGTTCCGGCGGTATGATCTTTCAGTGGAATGATCCTTATGCCTACGTGAGCTACCCTCTAGGCAAACTATTGTTGAATTCGACTGGCGACATCACCACCATCAACCAACAGGTTAGCTTTCCGTTGGACATGAAGGCAGCGAACACTTTGGTACAGATCGAACTCGGTCCAACCAAGGGTAGCGCGGTCAACGCCAATGTCGCCATTATTGACCCGAAGGGGAAGGAAATCTTTGTGGCTCAATCAAGGTATACGCCCCAAGAAGTGGCTCTACCTTTGTCCGGAACCTACACTGTCGTCGTTAGCGGAGCATTCGGCTCCCTGGGAGAATTCTACGTAAAAGTTAACAAGGTGAATGTGACTCCTTCGCCGCGCATCAGCTGCAACTATAATCTTCTCTTCTTCGACGAATATGGATCGTTCATCGCTGCAACTACGATGGATGCGATCGCGACAAAACAACCGGCCATGGCTATTGCCATCCCGGCGTATGGCAAATTCCAGCTCGTCATTGCGCGATCGAATATCCCGACTGGTCCGCATCCGGCGGATCAATTGCGATACGTGCTGGTGCAATCGACCACCGTGCCGCTAGACTATTTCTCGTTCTCTAGCCCAACCACCTACGGCCATAGTTGCGCCAATGGGGCTAACGGGGTGGCTGCCTACAGTGCTTTTCGACCATTTGCTCCAGAACCTTATACCTCTCCGGGGCCGGCAACGATCTATTTTGACGACGAGAACAATAAGTTGAGTACGCCGGAAGTGCGACAACGGCCGAACTTCGCGGGCATGGATGGCGCCTATACGACTTTCTTTGGTAGTATGACTGGCCAGGATACCAGCACGTATCCGAACTTTTTCGGTACAAGCGCGGCGACGCCGCACGCCGCAGCAATTGCCGCGTTAGTACTTGAAGCTCACGGCGGATCCGGTTCGGTAAGGCCGGAACAAATGCGGCAGATTTTGGAGAAAAGCACATTCGATCATGCTCTCACCCCTTACTACGCGGAGGGTCTCGCCTATACTTCGGGCCGCACCGTTTTGATACAGGCCAATGGGGACGATAACACGGTCTCTGAAGATAATCCGGATCAGTACACCATTCAGCTTTTTGGCAAAGGATCCATTTCCTCTCTCTCCATCGATCTGCATGATGCCGATCCGACCGCCGGCAATATTTACAAAGCTTACCAGGGACAAGTTTTTGATCCCAGGCCCCAGAATCCGCAAAACGGAGCCGGTGGGTTTCCATTTACCGTTGGAAGTGACTCGGTGGGCATCACCAACTCGGACGTGACGGCAGCCTTTGATGAGCAAGCGCCGGCCCCCTCGGTGAAAGGGCAGTGCTATCGCGTGAAATTGAATTTCACTCCAAATAAGTTAGTGAAAGGCGCCATTCTTCGGTTCGGTGTAGCCCGACTCGAACAACATTCTTCGTATTCGCCAACGCGCGGCGGCACGGGTGGAGGGACCACGAGCGGCGGCGGCGCGGCAGATCTTCTCGGCCAAGGCGTCCTCCTCCCAAGTGGACAGTTCGTCGGAATCGGAGCTGCATTTTCTGGAACCTTAGATGATGGAACCCCGTTCCAGGGAACCTTTACCAACAAGATTGGGCCAGGTTGGACGCCGGTTGATGGCTACGGATTCATCAACGCACAAAAGGCAGTGAGTGAACCGTTGCCCTGATTTAGCTCGTTGGTGACGCCTGATTTGAGAGTCAATCCGCTACCGAATTGAAGGCCGAACGCCGGTATTATTCTAACTGGCGTTTGGCCCGACCTCTTTCCTGGCCGAACGGCTTGATCAGAACAAGGCAGATTTCACAACGATTTCTCAATGCGTATCTCTCCCCGGTTGCAGTACAGGCGGAAACGTTGCTTAAGCTGTCGATGCGCCCGTGAGCTTCAGAAAATAAGCGGATGCGTCATCTAGCTTTTCAAAAACAGAAATTTGCTCTGCATTGACCGGCCAGACGAATCGCTCGAATCCATGGAAGTCGATTGCGTCTGCGGTTACCACTAGATACCTCGTAGAGAGGTCGTTAAGCCGAAGCAAGAAAACCGGTTCAGACTGCCGCTTCACTGAATAGACCTTGCCGTCTACGACTGTCGTACGCCGGGACATTTCTACACGCTCTGCCATTGCAATACTGTCGCTCGGTTTAGGAAAAGATCACCTAAATCGTTCAGCAAGCCGCAAAGGGAGGTCAGGCGGAATTTTCAAGAGCTAGAGTCCCGTGCCCCTGGACTTGTGAATGACGCGAATGCCCGCGTCCGAGCAGGTCCTCTGACGCCGCAGCCAAACCAATTGCAGTGAACGCCCGTTTGCGCCAATTTCCTCCATGGGATTACGCGTTCGCAGACGACCCCAACTATTCTATGCCGAATATTCGTCCGGACGGCCCTCCGGTTGCGGATGCTGCGGCTGTCTGATGACACCATTCCTCGCTTTATTGCTGGTCACACTACTCCTGGTAGAACGACTCATCAGGAGGCTCTTAGCCCGTCCTTAGGCAATCCCGATCAGAGCGACCATACCGCCAGCACAGCGAAGGAAAATCCATTCGCGGCACTCCGAGGAGTCAGACCGAAACCAATTCCTGCGAAAGCGCCGCCAATCGTTGCTGCATCTGTTTGTCGTAGGCCTGAGCGCTGGCTTTCGCTACGCTAAGCCCATCGAAATATTCTCCGGTCACATTCTCGAGTGCCGGATCGGTTACCAGTCTCAGTGTTGCATTCAATCCCTCTTCCACCGAGCTCATCACCTCCCAGCCGGCTTCAAGGACCATTTTCGTGGGCATCAGAGAGGCGGGATGAAGCGCATTGACAGTCACTCCCGTACCCGCCAAGCGCCTGGCCAGATCAAATGTCCAGGCGATCATCGCGAGTTTGCTTTGCCGGTAAGCCGTAACGCCGGAGTACCCGCGCGTCAGCATGATATTATCGAAATCTAAGGGCGCTTGGCCGACCGAAGCGACGTTTACGATCCGAGCAGGAATTGATGTTTTGAGCAACGGAAGCAATCGCTCCGTCAGGAGATAGGGAGCGAGGTAGTTTACCGCAAAACGAAGTTCATATCCATCTTGGCTAAGTTCGCGTTTGGAAGCGTCTTTGCCGAAGCCAACTCCTGCATTATTCACGAGCACATCGAGCCGGGTAACACTAGAGATGACTTGCTTTGCCAATTCCCGAACTTCTGCGAGCGAAGAAAGATCTGCGCGGCAAAACTGAATTCTGTCGTTGCCCGTTGCCTCTTTCAGCTTGCGCACGGTTTCCAGGCCGCGTTCCGTGTCGCGCCCGTGCAGCAAAAGGGTTGCGCCTTGGTCCGCCAAAGCCTGAGCGAGCTCCCGGCCCAACCCGCCGATTGCGCCAGTAATCAGTATCGTTTGTTTTTCGATCGGTCTCATCCTTGTGTCTTAGACTTTTCGGAAGCTATTGGGCGGTTTCATATAGTGGTACTATACGCAAGTACGACTGTGTTTAGATACAGCCTGCTAAATCATTGAAACTATCACGACAAGAATGGAAGCGGACTGGCGCGGGGCCGGCTCCCTGCCGTGGGAATGAACTTGATTAATCGGCGACTAAACTGAATTCTGCTCCGCATGGAGTGTTCGCATGACGTCGTAGTCATCGGCGGTGCCATTGCCGGGGCGTCCACTGCATTCTTGCTCAAACGCAAGGATCCAGCGCTGCGTATACTGATTATCGAAAAGGCGGAAGAATTCGACCGCAAAGTGGGGGAATCAACGAGCGAAGTGGGCGCTTGTTTCCTCATGCGGGTGCTGAATCTCAGTAATCATCTGGGGCATGAGCAGATTACGAAGTCCGGGCTGCGAATGTGGTTCTATCGCGATAGTAATGATTGCTACACGCGTTGTGCCGAACTCGGTCCAAAACATCAGACCCGCCTGCCGGCGTTTCAGCTCGATCGCGCGACGCTCGATGAAGCCGTTCTGCAGAAAGCGGTGAAGGCGGGATGCGAACTATGGCGTCCGGCCAAAGTGCAGGATTTGGAATTGGGTGGAGAAGGAAAAAATCAAATCAGCGTTCGAATAGGCGAAGAAATTCGCACTGTGACTGCACGCTGGGTGATTGATGGGAGCGGTTGGACGGCAGTGATCGCACGCAAGCTAAAGCTCTATCGTCCGTTGGAAACGCATCCGATCAATGCCGTATGGGCGCGATTCCGCAACACAACCGATCTCGACGGACCTGAGATCTGGGAAAGCGCTCCTCATTTTACCGAACCGTGCTGGGCGATGCGACAATGGGCGACCAACCATCTGATGGGAAACGGCTGGTGGGGTTGGCTGATTCCTTTGAAGGGTGGTGACTGCAGTGTCGGCCTGGTTTACGACAGCCGGATTTTTCAATTGCCTCCCGGAGCAAATCTAGGTGCGAGGCTGAAGGAACATCTGATGACTCATCCCCTAGGGAAAAAGGCGCTTTGCGATGCCGAATATATCGAGAAGGATGTCCACGCCCGTTCCAATCTCGCGTACTATAGCGAGCAATCCATTGGCGATGGATGGGCCTTAGTTGGGGACGCTTCCGGCTTTCTGGATCCCCTTTACAGCCAGGGATTCGATTTTATTTCGTATACCTGCTGCGGCGTGTTTGAAATCCTTTCGGACGCTCTGGCTGGCAAAGATATTACGAAAGCCAGAGATCGCTATAACTGCCTTTTTCAGAAGCAATTTCATACTTGGTTTGAAAGCATTTATAAGGACAAATATTATTATCTCGGTGACGTGGAATTGATGATCGTTGCTTTTTATCTGGATATCGGAGCCTATTTTATTGGCCCGGTGAGACAGGCGTACAGCAACGATCCTCGTCGCTACTCGGAGCTCCCGTATGGCGGCCCGGTTGGACAGATATTTGGCCGATTTATGCGACTTTATAATCGGCGCTTGGCGGCGATCGCTAAGCGAAGAATCACGGCCGGGACCTACGGCCTTAAGAACTTGGACACCCGGCTGTTCCTGCCCGGATTCAGCCCCGGTCCCGGATCCTTGAGGTTTATGTTACGCGGCGTTCGGAAATGGCTGGTCTTAGAGTGCAAAAACCTTTTCCTCCGAGTGCCATCCAATGCTCCGCCACCGGTTGTCGAACAGGCAGAACCCGCTCTCCGTCAATAGAGGATTCTGGCTCAATCGGACGGCGCGTAGCTGCGTCAACGCAAGGGTCGCAATCAGGCTCGCACAGGTTGCGCCACGGGTTGAAGAAATCGATCCCGCAGGGATCCAATGAAAGTACCCCAGCAATTCATTGCTGGGGTTAGATTAAAAAGTTGCGCCCGTCCCGAAGGGGCTTGTCGGACTTTTCAATTGGGTAGCAGATCTGGTAAAAAGGTGGATGCCAGAGCGATATGTAGTCATTGATCGGCAGACGCCGATGTTGTTGCCGGTCGATTTGCGAGATTGGGTGGCAAAGGATGATTTGGCGCGCTTGATAGCGGAGGCGGTCGATCAATGCGATCTACGGCTAGCTTGTACCAATGAGCGGGGTAGCGGTAGTGCGCAGTATCCGCCTGGAATGATGTTGGGCTTACTGATTTACGCTTATGCGCGAGGAGTATTTTCTTCCCGGCGCATCGAACAACTCAGTTACGAAAGCCTTTCGGTGCGTTACTTGTGTGGCAACACCCATCCGGATCACGATACCATCGCGAAGTTTCGGCGAGAGAACGGAGCGTTATTTCGAGAGTGTTTCCGTAGCGTGTTATTGTTGGCGCGGGAATTAGGATTGGTTCGAGTGGGCAAGCTAGCAGTGGATGGAACGCGACTGGAAGCCAACGCCAATCGCCATCGCTTCAGCACGCGGGAGCAATTAGAGCAAGAAAGGGCTCGAGTCGAAGAGCTCATTAGCGAGCTGATCCAACGAGGGGAAGCGGCTGATCAAGCTGAAGAGGGCGAAGCAGAGACTGAAGGCTTGCCAGCGGAGTTAGCCGATGGGCAAAAGCGCCGTAAGGCCATCAAAGAAGCTCTAGAGCGCATCAAGCAACGAGAAGCCCAGCAGCAAGCCGAAAAAGAGCAATTAGCCCAGAGCGGTCGTCAGAGCCAGGCCAAGGAGGTACGGATGAATTTGACCGATCCAGACTGTGGGATCTTACACCGTAAAGGGGCAGGTACAGTCATTGGCTATAACGCCCAAATTGGAGTCGATATCCAAGGTGCAGGCCTGATTGTGACTAATGCCGTCAGTGCCAAAGGGGGCGACGCGGAGTTATTGAACCAAGTCCTTGAGCAGCTCGCTCCCGAGTTAGGAGCAGTAAAGGAAGTGGTCGTCGATTGTGGCTATGAGAGCGGACCCAAAGCCTATGAGCTGGAAAAGAGCCTTGGCACCAAAGTCTATTATCCTCCCCGTCCGATCCAAGTCAGTGCTAGTGGACCAAAACATCGCAACAGCCATAGGCAACGCTTGGCGCGACACATGCGTTATTTAATCAAAAAACGCATCGAGTCCCCCCACGGACAGTGGTTGCAACGTCGGCGCCAAACGGTAGCTGAGGGTGCTTTTGGTTTTATCAAACGCGCGTTGGGCTTTCAGCGCTTCAGTCTACGCGGCTTGCAAAAAGTTCAGACCGAATGGCAACTAGTCTGCTTGGCCTTTAACCTGCGCAAACTGGCCTAAAGAAAACAAAAAGGCTCTGCACCTACCCGCAGCTCCCTTCGCGGAAAATTACGGCTTACCTCAAAGCTGATCGCAATCCTCCCCTTTACCGTCTCCCTTCCGCCAAAAAAAAGCGGAAAAAACATCACGAAGTCCGACGGCCCCCGAAGGGACGATCGAAACGTTCAGTTATTGGCCTCCCATTGTGACTTTAGCGCAAGCGGTGATCGATCGTCCCTTGCGGGACGGACACGTTTTCATAAACTTACCCAGCAATAAATTGCTGGGCTACTTTCATTGGGTCCCTGCGGGACGGCTCCTCTCGGCGTACATGCCTGTCCTTCCGTTGATGACCGCGCTCTTCCAACGCGCACTCGACGAGGTCGAACGACGCGTTCGCGCCATTTTCACTCGTCGAGCTCCGTGTAGACAACGCGCGATTAATCTATTTCGTCGCGTAAGCAATTATCGCAATGGCGGCGCCCTGCGGGTCCTGAAGCACGGCGAATCGGCCCACTTCGGGAATATCGCGCGGCGGCGCCATAACTTTCCCGCCGAGCTTCTCTGCCTGCTTCGCCGTGGTATCGACATTGTCCACGGTCACATAGCTTATCCAGGCCGGCGGCATGCCCTTCGCCGTTGGTGGTATCGGCATGATACCGCCCTGACCAGTTTCGCTGCCGCTTGGTCTCACCACCGTGTAAGTGAACTCAGGCATCGGCCACTCCTGACTAGTCCACCCGAACAGCTGCGTATAAAACTTCGTTGCTCCGGCCGGATCGGTCGTCGCCAGTTCGTTCCAACTGAACTGACCATGTTTGGTTTCTGAGGGTTCCATGTGTTTTGGTCTTTTTTTTTGGGGTCTGCTTTGTTGTTTAACAGGAAAATCAGCTCACGAGATATTTTTCCAGTTTGTCCAAGGCACCGATCCAACCATGCGCGTGGGCGTCACGCGACTCGGCGCTTGGCAGTTGCTCGTGCGTGAGGTGAATCGTAGTTAAGCCACCGACTTCGACAAATTCGACTGTCACCAAACTCGATCCGACTTCAAATTCCGGATTACCCTCCCACTGCCAGGTGTAAACTAATTTCGAAGGCGGTATTACTTCCCGGTATTGCCCGCGTACTCTCACCTCACCCAGCGTTGGAGTTGATGTGTAAAAGCAATACTCGCCACCAACACGCAAATCCACCTGGGCATCCAGGACGCGGCCGGCCTCGGGCCCGAACCACATTTTAATCTCCTCCGGGCTAGTCCAAGCAGCAAACACGCGTTCGCGTGGTGCTGCGATCACGCGGCTTATTTGCAGGACCGGTTTTTCTTCAGCCGCCTCACTCATGCTCTGTCTTTCCTTTTCTCTTCGCTGGGTCAGTGTCGACGATGATCCCCGTTTCGTTTATTGGTTAACGGAGAAACTCAGCTGGCCAGATACTTTTCCAGCTTGTCAAGAGTTCCGCTCCAGCCCTGACCATGATCGTCCCGCGCTTCGGCGTTGGGCAGCTGTTCGTGAGTGAGTCGAATCTCGGTTGAGCCGCCGACCTCGGAAAATTCGACACTGACGATGCTGGATTCGAGTTCCAGTTCCGAGTTGCCTTCCCAGGACCAGGTATAAATCAACTTCGACGGCGGTGTGACCTCCCGATATTGTCCGCGTAACCTCAACTCACCCATTTTCTTGTCCGACAGATGAAAACAATACTCGCCGCCAACCCGTAGATCGACCCGCGCATCCAGAACGCGACACGTTTCAGGTCCGAACCAGATTTTGATTGCTTCCGGCGTGGTCCAAGCAGCAAAAACGCGTTCACACGGAGCTGCAATCACGCGGTTCATTTGCAGAACCGGCTTTTCTTCAACCGCCTTGTCCATCATCTGCCTTTCTTTTGTCGTTGTTGTTTTTCCAGATAATCTGCCAAGGCATCAAACTGCCCCTCCCAAAATCCCCGATAACGCTCGATCCAGTTGGCCACGTCACGCATCGGCTTCGCCTCGAGTCGCAGGCGATGCACGCGTCCATCACGCTCTCGGGTAATCAGGCCAGCTTTCTCGAGGACACGCAGATGCTTGGAAACCGCCGGCAGCGAAATAGAGAAAGGCTTGGCTAGGTCCGTCACGCAGAGTTCCGCGTGAGCCAGCAGATCGAGGATGCGGCGACGGGTTGGATCGGACAAAGCGGCGAAGATTACATCCAGAGAGGCTGCCTCGAGATATTTAACCATGCGGTTTAGCATTCGGCTCGCCGACCCGTTCCTGCAAGCAAAATCTTTTAAGAGCTCGATAGACGCGAATATGGGTCCAATGAGTCACATGGGACCTATGCGACCTATGGGGCTTTCGAATAGTTAGCGTGAAATATTCCGACGCAAATCTCTTAAAGCGGCGTTAGCAGCGTGAAACCCACACATTCCATGGACGCCTCCTCCTGGCGGAGTTGACGAGGAGCAAAGGTAAACACCTTTGAGCGCAGTACGATAAGGTACTGAACTGAGGATTGGTCGAGCAATCAATTGCCCCAGATTATTGGCGCCTCCGGTGATACTTCCGCCGATCAAGTTCGGATTAATTTTTTCAAGCTCGGCAGCCGGAGTGACATGGCTGGCCAGAACGCGGTCTTTGAACCCGGGAGCAAATCGAGCTATTTGCTTTTCAAAAAGTTTCGTCATATCCCACGACGAGCCATTGGGTACGTGACCGTACACCCAGGCGATATGCTGGTTTGAGGGAGCCCGCGTGGAATCGACCACCGTCGGTTGGCTCAGGAGAAGAAATGGATGCTCGGCGTGCCTGCCTCGAGAAACCTGGTACTCGGCCTGTGCTATCTCCTGAAAAGTTCCTCCAAGATGAACCGTGCCGGCTCTTTCGCAATCCGGATGGATCCACGGAATGGGACCATCGAGCGCGTAGTCGATCTTAAAGATGCCGGGGCCATATTTGAATCGCTCGAGCTTTCGCCGGTAACTCGACGGAAGGAGATCGCCTAAAATTTGAACCAGCTGTCGTGGCGTTACATCAAATAGAACAACCCGTGATTCTGGCAATTGCCGCAACCTGGCAACAGAGAGGTCAGTTTGAATTTTCCCGCCAAGCGCCTGAAAATGTTGAGCCAAAGCGCGAGCAATTGCTTGCGCTCCACCGGTTGGAATCGGCCAGCCAACTGCATGACCTAGCATCCCGAGAATAAGAGCAAACGCTCCAGAACCGGATTCGGTCAGAGGTAAGAAAGAATGAGCAGCTAAGCCCGCCAGAAGTGCTTTGCCGGGCTCCCGCGAAAAACGGCTTCGGACCAGGTGATCAACGGAAGTCAGTGCCAGACTTCCGAACCTCGCCATCTGGAAAGGACGCCGGGGAAAGTGAATGATCGGCTGGAGAAACTCCTCCAGTAAACTCTGCCAGCGCGAAACCATCGGTTCAAACAGGTTCCGGTACGCTTTCGCATCTCGTCCAAGAACGTCGCCAGTTTCACTGACCGATCGCCGAAGAGTTGCGATCTCTGTTTGATTGATTGGGTGGGCTAAAGGGATCTCCGGCTGGCACCAGCTGAGACCATATTTTTCGAGGGGCAGAGAAGAGAAAAAAGGTGACCCCAGAGCCAATGGATGAACCGCCGAACCGATATCGTGTTGAAAGCCTGGCAGAGTCAGCTCTTCGGTCCGGCAAGCGCCCCCAACCTCTTTATTACGTTCCAATACGAGGGTGGAGAAACCATCCTGCGCGATTCGAATGGCAGCAGCCAAGCCGTTTGGTCCTGCACCAACCACTACTGCATCATATTCGTAGACCACGTTTTTGCCGTTTTTGTCGCCATTTAGCCGGCTTTTTTCACCGATGCTCCCCTATTCAAGGCGATCAAATCCCTTGAGCCGATAGAGAAGTACCGAACCGCCCCAACTCAGGATGAAAAAGGCGATAATGAAAAATCCGAGCGCGCCAAATCCGCTATTCAGATTTTCGATCAGGTCCCAGATGCCGCCGCGAAATTCGAGCTTATCCCTCAGCAAACGGAGCACTTCGATACCACCGATTACAAGAGCTACTACGACGGAGACGAAAGTGATCGTCATGTTGTAGTAGAGCTTCCGGATCGGTTTAGCAAACGCCCATCCGTATGCGCCAACCATTAGGATACCGTCTGTCGTATCAACGAATGTCATGCCGGCAGTGAACAGGACCGGGAACACCATCATTGAACTTACCGAAAGGCCTTTTGTGGCCGCAGCAGCGGACACCCCAAGAACCGCTATTTCGGTTGCCGTATCAAAGCCGAGCCCGAACAGAAATCCGATTGGATACATCTGCCAACTCGACGAAAGCGACCGAAACAAAGGGTGAAAGATTCGCGCCATCACCCCACCGGGCATGAGAAGTCCATCTAATTCCCGGTTGTCGTAACGCACCCCGTTTTTGACCCTTCGGAAGGTTCGATACACGTTTCCCAGGATCCAAATATTCATTAGCGCGATGCCGATCAGGAAAATTGCCGAAATCGAGGTGCCGACCAAGTTCCCGATCTCTTTCAAAGCGACAAATTGATTCTGCAGGCTTGAGGCCGCGAGATAGACTCCCAGCGATGCGATGAGGACAACCGTCGAATGTCCAAGGGAGAAAAAGAATCCCACGGCAGCCGGCCTCTTACCGTCCTGCATGAGCTTCCGGGTCACATTGTCAATTGCGGCAATGTGATCTGCGTCGACCGCGTGTCGCAATCCGAACGTGTAAGAAATTAACGCCGTCCCCAGCAGAAGAGTGTTATCTCGGAATGCAATTAACGCCCAAACCCAGCCGGAAAGATTGACCGCGGCCAAAAAGCCGTAGAACCCGAAGACCTTCTTCCTAAACATTTCGCCCGCGGTATTCATGATCCACTCAGTGCCGAAGGAAGAATGGTCTTGGAATGATTCAAGGACAACTTCGATTGCGTGCCGTTCCGTCGTATTCTCGCGATCGAGTGCTCCGGTTCCTGATTTTCCGTGTTTTCTTAATCAGCAAGTTCTCCGCCACCCCCATTTCTGGCCGCTCCGGTTGCTGGCGCGCTGTGTTACGCCTCGCGAGTAATTCAGCGAATAATCACTATTCGCCAGGCTCCGGTCAAAGACGCTTCAATTGAATTTATAGAGTAGACAGACGCCGAATTTTGCTCGTTTTCCGGGTCGCCAGCTGAGACCATGGCGTCTCCTCTATGTTTCAAAATGCTCGAGCGTTCCTCGGAACGCTAATCGCATGCGCCCTGGCTCCGGCAGCTCTTGCTGCGGATAAAGATGTTGAGCTGTTAGCTGACGCAGAGTTTCTACAACCCACTAGTACTCTCGAATTTCGGTTCGCTACCGCGGTAGCGACTAAGGATGACGTTGGCGCGGTTCCGGCCATTGCGCCTATCGAAATCAGACCTGCTTTGGCCGGTGCTTTCACTTGGTTAAGCCAGCGGAGCGGTGTCTTTGTGCCGAGCCGGCCGCCACCGCTGGGAACAGAATTCGTTGTCAGCATTCGGCCCGACTTTCAGGATCTGAGTGGACGCCGAATCGGGAAAGATTTTAGCGCTGTAGTCAAAACGCCGGCCTACGCTATTACCCGTGCCGTTGTTTCGGAAGATGAAGCTGGTTCGCCCAAACCAGCGGTTCGCATCGCCTTGAACCTCGATACGCAGCTGAGCCCTGAGTTGTTTCGGTTCGTAAATCAAGCCGGCGACTCTGTACCCGGGGAAGTTCGTTACGCGAAAACCATCGATTATTTTCAGCTCGCCCCTGAATTGTTGGACTGGAATCGGCGATGGGAAAATCGCGACCGAGCCAGCGCCAGCACTCAAGAATACGGCGAAGAGGATCAGGAAAAGACGCAGCCCGATCGTCTCATCGTCACACCGAAGGAACCGCTTGATCCGGGAAAACAGTGGCAGCTGGAGATTGCGCCTGGTTTGAAGCCAATCTCTGGAAACGAAGTAATCACCACAGCGAAAATTGTTCCGATCGGAGTGGTAAAACCGTTCACGGTTAAAAATCTTCTTCCAACTAACTACATCCATTCCGGTAAAACGCTGACGGTAGAGTTCTCGCGCGAGCTAGCGCCAGACATCACCGCAGAATCGGCGGCTCGCTTCATCCGAATCGAACCGGCGGTAGATCATCTGCGATACGAAAGTGACTTCGACCAGGTTAAAGTTTTCGGAGCATTCACACTAGGCCAGACCTATCAGATCACATTCAGTCCGGAGATAGTCGACAAGTTTGGCATGCCGATGGAAGGCGAACATTCGCGATCCTTCCAATTCGCACCGGTGAAGCCACGGGTCTACCTCCCGGTGATTTCCGGCGATCAGTATCGAAATGGCCATCGGCAATTTGAAGTGCTTTCGGTCAACGTCCGGCGGCTGCAAGTCCGCGCTGTTTTAGTCGACCCGGCAAATGGACCGGCGGCGAAGAAAGCATTCGCAACTTACGATCATGACGAAGAAAGATCGGCACCGGAGGATGAACCGAATCAGCGAATCTCAGAGGATAAGATCCGCGGAAAAGTGATTTACGATCATTCGTTCGAAGTCGCAGGAGCGGAAGTAGACGCCCGACTGAAGACGCAGCTTGATTGGAGTGAAATTGCAGGGGCCAGTCGGGGCGGAATGATTCTTCTCACGGTGGAAGGCGACCCGATCTCGGGAACCGGGAATCAAAGAATTGGTGCGCAGGCGCTCATTCAATTGACCGATATCGGCGTATTTTGGACACGTGAATCGGATAAATTGCGTTTCTCATTATTTTCTCTGAGTTCGGGCGCCCCGTTGGCGCCAGCCGAAATTCTCTTCTTGAATGAGAACCGCGTTCAGCTCAATCGCGTTACTAGCGACGGGACCGGCTCCGCCAGCGTTCCCTTTTCGCCAGAAATCGAATGGGTAGTAGTTAAGCAACGCGATGACTCCTACACTCTCAACCTAGGCAAAGAAGCCAGCGTGCTTCCGGCTGCGGGATTCAATCTGCAGATTTACTACCCGCAATGGGAGGCGGAGCAAGTTGCCGAAGGCGTCCGTTCCTTTCTGTTCACCGACCGGCCCCTCTACCGGCCGGGAGAAACCGTTCATGTGCGAGGATTTGTCCGGACGCTCAAACGTTCCGGACTCGAATCGCCCAAGGCCTGGAAAGGTCAGGCCAACGTAATCGATGCTCATGGAGACACAGTATTCTCGGGCGAAGTTCTCACGGATGCTCAAGGAGCTTTCCAGACCGATATCCCTTTGAAGGCAACAACGCTCGGCCGCCAATCGCTGCGCATCAGATTCGGAGCCGAAACCGAAGACTCAGATGAAAGCTACGGATCGGCAGAAGCCAGCTTTGAAGTTGCCGATTACGAGCCAAATGCTTTCCAGCTCGATCTCAACATGCCAGAGCAGTTTACGCCAAGCGCACTGGCCCGCGCCGAAGTATCCGGGAAATATTTGTTTGGCGCTCCACTCACGCGCGCACAAGTCCGCTGGACACTCCAAACAACATCAGCTGTTTTCGCTCCAACCGGATTTGAAAATTTCCAATTCGCTACCGAAGACCCGCAACCAAAGACGACGACCGTCACCGGCTCTGGCAGCTATGATGGCGTCCATCCTTTGGTGATCAATCCGGAACTGCCAAAAACCAACGGACGACTCCTGCAGGGGGTCTTGACCGTCGACATGACCGATCTGAATCAGCAAACCGTCACTGAATCTCGGCTTTTCCACAAAGACCCGGCCGCCTTCTATCTCGGCGTCGCTCGCGCGGAAAACTCCGTAATCAAGGCTGGAGAACGCGTGCCGATTCAGTGCATCGCAGTAACTCCTGAAGGCAAGCCGCTGGAGCAGGCGGTGGATGTACAGGTTGAGGTTATTCAAAAGCGTAACGAGACGGTGCGAGTTAAGGGTGCAGGCAAGAGCGTTTCGTTTCGAACGAATCAAGTCGAAGAGTCGATCGCCCAAACCCGTGGCCAAACCCTGCAGCCTGTCCTGACTTCTTCTCAATGGCTGATCACAGAGGGAAAAACTGCCGAGATTACGCTGCCTGCAGCCGGCGAATACCTGGTACGCGCAAATGCCCGGGATCCAGATGGACAGCAGGTTACAACGGAGTTCAGTCTTTATGTTTCTGGTGAGAACGAGGTCGCTTGGGACTTTCGCAACGCCGCACAGATCGACCTTGTTCCGGACAAGCCAGAGTATCATCCGGGGGAAACCGCCCGGATATTAGTGAAAAGTCCATATTCGGGCGAAGCCATTGTGAACATCGCGCGTGGACCTGAGATCCTTCGTTCGGAACGAGCCACTCTCAATGGTAACTCTCCGACCATCGAAATCCCCATTGTGGCAAGCGACGCTCCCAATGTTTACGTCTCGCTTGTTCTCATTCGTGGCTCGGCTGCCAGCACTCGAAAAGTTAAGGTTCCGGAGTTTCGGTACGGAATCGCGAATCTCTCAGTGGTTGACCCGGCCACAAAACTCCGCATTGCGATCACTCCTTCGAAGCCGGCGTTCGAACCAGGTGAACCAGTGGATGTTGAGGTCGATGTCAAAGATGGTTCTGACCATCCTGTTTCAAACGGTGAAGTTACATTTTTTGCGGTCGATGACGGTGTGCTCGCACTGACCGGGTATCAAAGACCCGCTCCCCACGCTACTTTTTTCAAAACATTTCCGCTCAACGTGCAAATGGGCCTCACATTGGACTCTTTGTTGGCGGAAGATCCGCAGGACCTACAGTTCACAAATAAGGGCTACCTGATTGGCGGTGGAGGTCTGGATATCCCGGGAGCTAAACTTCGCACCGATTTTCCAGGAACCGCTTGTTGGGTTCCGTCGGTTCGCACCGATTCGCTCGGACATGCAAAGGTTCATTTCGTTTCACCCGATGCGATCACGCGCTATCGGTTAGTAGCTGTTGCCTTTGCTGGAAACAGTCAATTTGGATCCGCCGAATCATCGGTAACTATTCGAAAACCGTTGTTGATCTTACCGACGATGCCCAGGTTTACTCGCGCCGGCGACCGGCTCGTGGCACGTGCGGTCATCCGGAACGACACCGGTCAGGAAGAGAATGTCCAGGTAAAGCTGCTCTTGGATGAACGGTTTTCCGCTGCTCAACCAACGACGACCGCTTTTTCTTTGCCCACCGGAAGCGCGCGCACAATCGACTTCCCCATCCAAGCCGGCAACCCCGGCACAAGCCATTGGGAATGGTCGGTCCAATCGGATCATCATGAGGACCGTGTTGCCGCCACGACCGAGATCAAGCCGGCCGGACCAACTCTGCGAGAGGTTTACTTGAGCGATCTCACCGATAGGCAAATGGATCTGCTTACCGGAATCAATCCACAGCTCCTCGAAGGGCAGGGCACGCTTAACCTCACGCTTTCGAACACGCGTTTGACTTCCTTGCGAGAAGCGATCCAATCGCTGCGGAGCTACCCGTATCAGTGCACAGAACAACTGACGTCAGGCCTGGTTCCGGTGTTAGTCCGCGATCAACTAAAATCTGCTTTGCCCAGTCAAATTGCCGATAGAGGCACTCAGCCAGCGGATGTGGCGGGAACATTGAGCTTACTCTTTGATCGACAGACCGGATCTGGTGGTCTGTCGCTCTGGCCGAAGGGCAGCCAACCAGCGCTTTTTGCCAGCGCTTACGCCGTCTGGGTTACAGCCGGCCTACAGCAAGAAGGTGCGGAGGTCCCATCGGAAAAGTGGAAACACCTTCTCGATTATCTCAGTGAAAGCCTTCGCGGCCTACCAAAAATCCATGATGAGCTCCGCCTGAACGAGGAAGCGTTCGTCTTGCTTGCGCTCGCGGCAGCCGGTCGTGCTGAACCGAGTTACTACGAAGAATTTATCAGTCGAAAAGCAGAGCTATCACGCGAAACGCGCGCGATCGTGGCTATGGCGATGCTGACCGGTGGCGGGACTGGTAAGGGCGCCATGGACGCTCTGCTGGACGTGAAAGCGGCAGCACCGGAAACCGAGTCTTTGTATAGCGGGACTGCCCGGGAGAACGCACTTCTCCTGTTTGCCTGGACCCGCTATAAACCGCGTGCGCCCGAAATAGCTCCATTGGTGAAAGAATTGCTGGGAACACGTCATTTCGGGCGCTGGGATACGACCCAGGAGAACGCTTGGGCCCTCCTGGCGCTGGCAAATTATTATCGAACATCAGAGTCCGGCGGTAAGTCTGTGAGCGGGACTGTTCTATCGGCAGGACAACCCCTCGCTTTTGAAGTGACCCGCCAAAAGCCGTCCTGGACCACCTCAATGGTGTTGGATCCGGCCAAACCTGTGCACGCGCTTACCGTCCGCCGCGAAGGGACAGGAGCCCTCTTCGGCGAAGCTCAATTCGAGGTTTATCCCGCTCTCCTCGAACAACCACGTCAAGATCGAGGTTATGCCGTCTCGCGATCTTATCAGAAAATTGGCGACGACGGTAAGTTGCAACCCGCTACCGAGTTCAGGGTCGGCGATCGCATCCTCGTCACTCTAAACGTGAAATCGAACCGACCTGGAAGATTGGTGGCGATTGATGATCCGGTTCCGTCGGTCTTTGAAGCTATTAATCCAAATTTTCGACCAGATAACGCCGGCACGAACACGCCGGCAGAAGACGAGGATTATGCCGACTACCGCGAGATTCACGGAGATCGGGTCCAGTTCTTTTGCGACCAGCTGGCAGCTGGTGACTACACATTTCGCTATTTGAGTCGGGTTCGCTTTGTTGGAGAAGCAGCCGTTCCACCCACGAAAGTCGTCGAGATGTATCGACCGGCCAGATTTGGGCTTGGCCCAACCGATCGAGTGAGAAGCACGGCGGCGGAGGGCGAATAGAAATGTGTGCTTGAGAGCGCAATCGTCCTCGTGGTCACGCTCGAAGAAAGGGCCACCAAATCGATGACCTGGAGAGAGGATGTGATTGTCACCGAAGGACTGCATTGGTGCAAAAACGAACATCAGTTGAGTTCGTAGTCACGGGGCACAACGGCTCTCGAGGACGACGACGAGCACGAGGACGAAGGCTTTCGCGAGAAAGCCTAGGCCGATGACCAATGGCGCTAAATAGATATCTACTTATCGGAACGGCCACTATCCTCCTCGGTTGGCTCGGAGGGGAGATCGCGTTGCGTTCCACTCCGGTTCCTCGGGCACTAAATACGTCGCTCCCGCAGAGCGTTAAGTTTGTCGATCGCAGAGGACGACCGTTGCGCCGCGTCCTGCAAGACCAGCGTATTTACCGTTCGCGGTGTTCGTTGAGCGACATCTCACCGAACGCCATCGCAGCAACTCTCAGCGCGGAAGACAAACGATTCCGCGTCCATTCCGGGATCGACTTCTTCGCGGCAGGCCGGGCATTGCTGCAATTCGTGAACAGCGGTACCACCCACTCAGGAGCATCGACCATCACCGAACAGCTCGTGAAACTAGGCGAGAGTAGAGAACCCCGGACAATTCCCACGAAATTAAGGGAAATCTGGGGCGCTCTATGTATCGAGCGGCATTGGAGCAAAGAGCGCATTCTGGAAGAGTACCTAAACCGGCTGGATTACGGAGACCTGCAAGTTGGATTGGCATCTGCCAGCTGGGACTACTTTGAAAAGCCTCCAAGTGATCTGAGCGTGGCGGAAGCTGCGTTCTTGGCCGCGATTCCGCAGGCGCCTTCACGGCTCGACCCATTCAAACATTTCATCGCGACGCAGACCCGCCAGCGCTGGGTACTCAGCCGGATGCGGGCGAATGGCTATCTGGATGACGCAACTTATGCCAGGGCCCTTGCTGAACCTCTCCGATTACATCAGCGGAGCCGGGATTTCGAAGCACCTCTTCTTGTCGATCTGCTGCTGGAGCGGCGCGGCACATTGCCTCCGGAAGGCGGCACTGTGCACACCACCGTTGATCTGTCGTTAAACCAATGGATCGACCAGGTGATTGGTCGTCAACTCAACGCATTGTCGGAAAAGAACGTCTCTGCCGCAGCAGTGGTCGTCATTGACAATCAGTCGGGCGACGTACTGGCTCTTTGCGGATCGGGCGACTATTTCGAACCTGGGACTGGCCAAATCAATGGAGCATGGAGTGCTCGGTCCGCGGGATCCGCATTGAAACCGTTTACTTACCTGCGCTCGCTCGAGAAAGGCGCCTTTCCGGGGACGGTAGTTGCTGACGTCCCGACGGATTTTGCTACGGAGACCGGCCTTTATCATCCGAACAATTACAACCATCGTTTCTACGGACCAGTCACCATGCGCTTTGCTCTGGCCAATTCTCTTAACGTGGCCGCAATTAAAGTACTTGAGCAGACCGGCGGTCCGGAAGTTCTCTACGAAGCCTTACAAAAAGCCGGGATCACGACTCTCGGACATCCGGCAGCCTATTACGGACTGGGATTGACGATTGGCAATGGCGAAGTGCGACTGCTCGAGCTAACTAATGCATTCGCATCATTAGCGCGCCTGGGAATTTATCGTCCGTTCCGCCTTCTTTCACGGCAAGGCGAGTTAGGCGCTCCGGGTCACCGGATCTTTGATGAGCGGGCGGCCTATCTTTTGGCGGATATGCTCAGCGACAATCACGCGCGAGCCGCGACATTTGGACTGAATTCGTATTTGAGCTTTGATTTTCCGGTCGCGTGTAAGACCGGGACAAGTTCGAACTATCGGGATAATTGGACACTCGGTTTCACCCCGGAGTGGACGATCGGCGTCTGGGTCGGCAATCCAGATAACGCGCCGATGAGAGGCATCACTGGAGTAACCGGGGCAGCGCCGATATTTCGGGAGGTCATGCTGCACCTTCGCGAACAACGCGGAACTAGCTGGTATCACAGTCCGCCTGGGATCGACCATTGCTGGATTGATCCCCTCACCGGCCGAGAGGTTATGAAGGGTCAATCCCGTGCAGTCGAAGAAATCTTCGCGTTCCGACCTGAATCAGCCCGGCCCGAAGACTATGACTCGGCAAACCACGTACGACTGCCAGCTGAATACTCCGCCTGGCTGGAGAGCAGCCAAAATACCTCTATACCGCTCCTTCGGTCGCCCGCTCAGCGTTTGCAGATCCTCCAGCCTGCGCCGGGCAGTTCTTATTTTCTGGACCCAGACCTGCCGGCCAACGATCAGAGACTTGTGTTGAGTGCCGAATCAAGTGGATCGCTGGAATGGAAATCCGCCTCGCTTGATTGTCGCGCCGATGGCGATCATGTGACAGTCTTGCTTCGGGAGGGCCGTCACGAGATCGTCGCGCACGATAGAACGACGGGCGAAACGGCCTCAACTTGGATCAACGTGCGACCATGGTAGTGACCGCAAATCTTCAAATCCCGGAACCAAAGACTCGCTGCGTGGGCTTCGGTAAACGGTCGACAATTCGCTGACCGATCGCGAGCGAAGCGGTCGCGGCAGGTGAAGGTGCATTCAACACGTGGGTGGAGCGCTCCCCCTCCAATATCAAAAAATCATCGACCATTGAACCATCAAAGCGCACCGCTTGCGCGCGGATACCGGAATCCGCCGGCTGCAGATCCTCTATTCGGATTGCCGGGACTAACCGCTGCACGGCATCCAAGAATCGGCGCTTGCTCAGCGCTCGGAGGATTTCGGAGATCCCGGTGTTCCAAAACCGCGCAGCTAAGTGCCAAGTCCCCGGAAATAACAAGATCTCTGCCGCATCACCGGCGTTAAGCCCTAATTTTCCATAGTTTTCCCGAGCAAGCGCTGGAACCGCGCTCGGGCCCGCGTGTACCGTATCGTCAATCCCCCGAGTAAGATGGACACCTAAGAAAGGGAACGAGGGGTTTGGCACCGGATAGACGAGCGCTTTCACCAATCGCTCTGCTTTTTCGGATAATTCGAAGTAATCTCCGCGGAACGGAATGATTCGGACCGGAAGCGAGTTAAGTTGCAAACGAGCAACTCGATCGCTTTGCAATCCTGCGCAGTTTATCAGGTGCGCAGCACTCAACACGTCACCGGACGTTCGAATGTGCAACTCGGAGGCGCTGCTGCCGATCGATTCGACGCGCCGGTTCAACAGGATCGAGCCGCCGGCGCTCTGGATTAATTCCAGCAGTTTTTGGCAGACTTGCCGAAAATCTACCACAGCTGTCGTTGGCACGTGCAATGCCCTGATCGCATTCACGTGCGGTTCGATCTCCAAGGCTTCCTCTCGTCCAATCTCGCGCACCGGGACTCCATTAGCCTTTGCCCGACCAGCCAGTGTGGCCAGTCCGGGTAATTCGCCCTCTTTAGTAGCGACGATGATCTTGCCGGTTACTTTAACCGGAATGCCATGCTCCTGGCAAAAACTGATCATCTCCGCGGCGCCCTTGCGGCAGAGCTCGGCCTTGGCGCTACCGGGCGCATAATAGATTCCCGAATGAATAACACCACTATTTCGACCGGTTTGATGCGCGGCGATTCGATCCTCCTTTTCCAAAATCGCGATTCGCGAACCGGGGACGCGCTTCAGGTAGGCAAAACCCACCGCTAGACCCACGATGCCCCCGCCGACAATTACGCAGTCATAGGCGCTCATAATCTAGTGGACTGTATCATAGGACTCCGCCACGCGGTTGCTCGGCGGCGCGGCGGAAAGCCTCGATTTTCCTCGCCGGATCTCATCGAAATTGTTTTATTCCGTTTCGTAGTGTTTGTTCTCTCGTCCTCCAATGTGGGCAAGGCGAATCGACGAAAGTATGAATTTGCGCATCTCTCATCACGATTGCGGCGCACGTTGCTTTCAGAGAGCGCATTTGCCCGGCTTCCCGATCGCCGGCCCCAAGTTGGCTTGGAGCTAAAACGATCGCGGCTGGGAATAAAAGTTAAAACCAGCGTTCCTAGTAACAAGGATTGGCTACGAGTCTGAACTACGGTTCGGGGCTCACAGCCATCCGCTGTTGCATCCATAATCCAAAATCGAACCTAGAATCTAGAAATGATCAAACCATCCAAAGCACTTATTGCCGGTGCAGCTATCGCCGGTCTTCTTACCGGTTCAGTGGCCGCTCGAGCTTATGCGGCGAGCACCACTCCGAGCAAGGCGGGCGTTGCTATCCAAACGTTAGACGCCGAAAAGGGCAAGCATGCTTGCAAAGGCAAGAATAGCTGTAAAGGACAAGGCGGCTGCAAAACTGGCGACAATAGTTGCAAGGGTAAGAACTCTTGCAAGGGCAAAGGCGGCTGCGCGACCGACGGCAGCAAACCCCCGAAGGCTTAATAACTACCTACTCTGATAAGGTTCCCCTGCTGATCAGAATCAGTATGGGGAACCTTCTATTTCCAGCTTGGATTTGGCCGTCCCTGACAGGTCAATTCAGATAAAGAATTGACGGTTGAATATTCGGCTAAACCGTGTCCTGTCCCGCCTCTCCAATTTCGAGAGCGGTGCGCCAGATCCGAAATTTCTAGTTCGTTTGGAATCGTCGAGTGCTGTTCTGTCTCTACTGAGTGTCTAAAATCCAAACAACTAGCCTAGCCTCAACATGAATCCTTTCATCCAATCGGTGGCCGATAAATATCGACTGCTGGTCTCTCTGCTCAATTCTTTGCAGGCGCCATTTCTCCTGATATTAAGAGTCTATTTCTTCTGGCAGCTGTTCCTGGCCGGCAAAGGCAAGCTTCTTAACATCGCAAAAGTCTCGGAGTTCTTCGCGAGCCTTGGAATCCCGCTGCCCACTCTGAATGCCTACTTCATAGGCTCGCTCGAATGTTTCGGTAGCTTGTTGCTGATTGTCGGCTTGGCGTCGCGACCTCTGGCTCTTTTGATCGTGGTTGCGATGATTGTCGCCTACCTAACGGCTGATATTGAGTCCGTGACCAAATTGTTCAGCTTTTACCCACATCCGCATCAGTTTTTTAAGGCAGCTCCATTCCCTTTTTTGCTCGCCGCGCTGGTCATTCTGGCGTTTGGTCCAGGAAAGATCTCTCTCGATGCCATCATCGCAAAATGGTTTTGCCAAAAGAGGGGGTCTCTGTCAGAGCAGTAAAGACTCCCCGATCGAGCAAGTCAAAGGCCCATGTTGCTTAAGACAGAACGAAAACGGCCCGAAGAGTGGTCACTTCATCGCGCTAAGGCTAAGCAAAGCTGGATGGTGCCGTTCCTGGCTTTCGAGTGGGTCTGGGAGTGGCTGGCCTACTGGCTTAGCGGCTGGGCGTTCATTGAAGTGCTGGAATACGTTCAAACGCTGGGGATAATGGTTGCGATCATCTTTTATTTTGCCGATAGCGGAAATCGAACCAAGCAAAAGAACTATCAAGCTTGGCAGGTCATCAACACCGCTCAGGGCAAAGGAGGCAGCGGCGGCCGAGTCGAAGCTTTAGAAGAGCTTCTCCAAGACAAGGTCTCTTTGGTTGGACTGGATGTTAGCGACGCATACTTGTTCAGGGTGCGCCTTGATAAAGCGCGCTTAGATCGAAGCAACTTTCATGGCACGGACGCCCGGGGTGGAAGCTTCGAGAAAGCGAAAATGGAATCTTCCGATTTCACTTCAGCCAATGTACGGGGCGGCAACTTTGCCAAGGCAGATCTAAGAAATGCGGTTCTCAAGGACGCAGATTTAATGGGAGCTAATCTCACTGAGGCGGATCTTGGGGGCGCGGACCTCAGTCGAGTGGATCTACGGGACGCTGACTTGCGCGGGGTCAAATGGAAAGACATTCGAACCATCAAATTGGCCAACGTTTACGGTGTCCGTAACGCTCCGGATGGCTTTCTCAGTTGGGCCCTGGGCCAGGGCGCTGTTGCCATAGAAAGCGATAGGGACTGGTATGCCAAGCTGAATGAGGAACCGGCTGAACAATGATTCGGACGCGTCTCCAACTCGGCCGGCCGCGGACAAGTAGCCTGATGCTTCCTCCTTCGTTCCCTCAACCCCAAAACTACGGCGGACAAGCCAGCCTCAGGGAACACCTTAGTGATTGGTGAATAGTGATTAGATTAGTGAGAGGGCGGTGGGAGAATTTCTCCGAGGATTTGCCGATAGGCTCCACCAATCACTGCTCACTTCTCACAATGGCTCCGCCCTGGGTTCCTGAGCCAAGAGGATCAGGCTACACAATTACAAACGGACGCGCGGGCCGCCTTCGCAACTACGGCGCGCCCTAGCGTTGAGGTTGAGAAACACCGTAGAACCGCCCGCGACGAAGCGTTTCGCGTAGTCGGGAGCGCGTCCCTACCTTATTCGGATTCCGCAAGCATCGCTCGACCACGATTCTTCGCATCATCATGGAATAATCTGTATAGTCCTTCCATCTTAACACTGACGCACGGAGATTTCTCCCTTACCTGAAAATCAACGAGCAACCCGATCGCGATTTTATGCCAGCAAATCCATTCAACGGTTATACTGAATACGGTATCGGCATCGGCCTACGGGTACCACATTACCGGCACATTCTAGCCAAGAAGCCGGTAGTAGACTGGTTCGAGATCATTTCCGAGAACTTCATGGTCGATGGGGGTCGACCACTTGAAGTGCTGGATCAGATTTTGGAACAGTACCGCGTCGTCCAACATGGGGTCGCAATCTACTTTGGTTCGGCCGATAAATTTGATCGAGAACACCTCAAGCGGCTGAAACGACTCGTCAAATACACCCAGACGCCTTGGCTTTCGGATCATCTTTGTTGGGGAAGCGTCGACGGCCGATACACCCACGATTTGTTGCCGATGCCCTACACCTTCGCCGTCGCGCGGCATACCGCCCAAAAAATCCGTGAAGCTCGCGATTATCTTGAGGTGCCGATTTGCGTCGAGAATGTCAGCAGTTACGCCGAGTATCATCTTTCCGAAATGACCGAATGGGAATTTCTCTCAGAGGTGGTTGAGCAAGCAGATTGTGGAATCTTGCTGGATGTAAACAACATTTATGTCTCCTCTCAGAACCATAATTTCAATCCCTACGACTACCTAAATAATGTCCCCCACTCCCGAGTGGGCCAAATCCATATCGCCGGCCATTCAAAGTTTGAGAAATACATCCTCGACACGCACGATCACCCGGTTTTGGATCCGGTTTGGCAGATGTACGCTCACGCGGTCAAGCTTTGCGGAAACACCGCGACACTTCTTGAGTGGGACGATCGAATCCCGACATTTGAGGAAGTTCACAATGAAGCGCTCAAAGCCAACCAATTCAAAGACAATGTCGTCGCAAGTTCCCAAGCGAATAAATAGTCGGGAAGAATTACTCGAGTTGCAGCGCGCGATGGCCGGCGCGCTTTTTCGACCGCTGACCGATGACTGGAATATGCAGAGCGAGTCGAGTGACGGCCGCTCGATGCAGGATTTCGCTGCCGAGTTCATTAAGCCAAACGACCGCCTGAGTTCCTTTGACCGCCTCGAGATCTACAATCGGCAATATTGGTTTCGGATCCTCGATTGCCTTTATGACGACTATCCCGGGCTTCTCGCCGTTGTCGGTGAAGAAAAATTTCTAAAGCTGGCCACCGCCTACCTAACAAAGTATCAGTCTGAATCCTACACACTGCGGAACCTAGGGGATCGCCTCGAAAAATTTCTTCGAGACGAGCCGCATTGGGCCGATCCAAACAACGCGTGCGCGATCGATATGGCACGATTCGAGTGGGCCCAGGTCGTCGCATTCGACGGACCATCGAAGCCGGTGGTCACGCCAGACGAATTAATTGACGGCTCGTCCGAAGGGCTGCGATTGGGCCTGCAACCTTATTTATCAATTCTTAAGCTCGATTACCCGGTCGACGATTTGCTTATCGCAGTAAAAAAAGACGCCGATTCTCTGCGTGGGGAGGCTAGCAATGCAGTCAACGCTGCTCCAACCAACAAGGGCGAAACGGCCCAAGTCCAGCTACCCGAACCCGAAGTAACCTATCTCGCGGTCCACCGATTCGACAACATGATCTATTTCAAACGGCTCGAACCGGAAGGCTACGTTATGCTGGAAGCGCTAGCTGCCGGATCCACCTTGGAGGACGCATGCCTCAAAGCGGTGGAACAAAGCACTCGGACAGATGTGGATTGGCAAGCGCTCATTAAGGAGTGGTTCGACAATTGGGCAGCCTTGGGTTGGTTCTGTAGTCCCAAAGTAACCTGATGCTCGTCGTTCTACCGAGAAAGATTGTGAGAGGTGATCGGTGAATGGTGGATGCCTGTCGGCAAATTCTCGGCGTAGATCTCCCCGCCGCCAATCACCAATCACCAATCACCAATCACCAATCACTGATCACTGATACGCACCCTGAGGCTGGAGCATCAGGCTACTCAGGACGGCCGTCCTAGTATTTGTCGTGATAGCGCACCCACGCCTGCGTGAAATCTAATCCGGCCTCGTCCCGGCCTTTGGGGACCAAATCAAGGTAATTGTAGGCCGCATTCAGCACATCTATCCCGCGGGCGTAAGAGGAATAGGTGTGGAATATATTTCCAAATCCATCCTTGTAGAAAACGCTGGTTCCCGGCAATTCCGGCGAATCGGTCTTGTGCCTGCCGTAATTGTAATAAACCTCTTTCTTTAGGTCCTCCTGCGTAAACGATACGTGGTAGTCGTAGTTGAAATCGTTCTTCAAGGATGATAGCCACCTGAAACTCCACCCCATCCGCTTCTTGAACGTTTCCAGCTTTTCCAATGGAGCACGGGAAATCGCAACCATGGTCACATCACGGTGATTGAGATGTACGCCGATGCCATTAAAACTGTCGGCCCAAAATGAACAGGACGGACACCCTTCAGGCCAATCCGGGTCAAACATGAAATGGTAGACAACCAGTTGACTTCTTCCCTCAAAGAGATCCGCCAGGGTCTCCTTTCCCTTTGGACCCTCGAAGACGTATTCCTTTTCCACTTTTATCCAGGGCAACTCTCTTCGTTGCTGGCTCAGCTGATCTCGCAGCCGGGTGAACTCTTTCTCTTTGGCCAGAAGGCCCTTGCGGGCTTCAAGCCATTCTGTTTGCGAAACTACTTTATGTTTTTTGGGGGGTATTTCTGTCATACAATGTCTCCGGTTGTTTGGGAGATTTCCGAACCAATCGTGTAAGCGGGATCATCCAGCTTCCTGCGTTTCCACCAACTGAGTCAGCCGTTTCAAGAAACGGTCTCCCCACCCCTGTTCGTACTTTTCGAAAATGTCCGTTTCGTGCGGTGGCAATCCTTCCCAGCCGGAATGCGTCAAAATTAGTTTAGTGTGTTGGCCGAGTTGCGAGAGCGCGAAGGCGACGAGTGTCTCAGGTTTGGCGCCCGCAGCTTTAAAGCTATAGACTAACCTTTCACAGGGAATGACTTCTCGCACCACACAGTAAATCGTTCCTTGTTCTTCGCATCGAAGTGTGAAGTCCTTTCCGACGCAGGCTTCAAAATCTGTCGGCAGAAACCAAGTGGCGATCTTCTTCGGATCGGTGAGATGTTGCCATACTTTCTCAACCGGAGCTTTGATAGTGATTTCCTTGCGGATGATCCTCATGGCTCCTGTTCCACCTGCTTTTTGAGATTTTCCAATTTCTCATCCCAGAACGCTTCAAACTTCGACAGCCAGCCTCGAACCGTTTTGAGTGGAGCCGGATTAAGCGTTTGGATCCGCTCGCGGCCGCGCCGGCGAACAGTGATCAACTTGGCCGTGCGCAGTACCCGCAGATGTTTGATGACGGCAGGCCGGCTCATGGCGAACTGTTCCGCGATTCGACCGACTGGCTGCTCTCCCCGAGCAAGCATATCGAGAATGAGTCTGCGATTCGGGTCAGCGATCGACAAAAAAATGCGGTCTTGCCGGGGAGTGCACTTGGAGTGACCCAATACCATAAGATCACTGCCAATATGTAACTCCAAGGTTACATGTCAAATGACGAAAGTTACGTATCGAAGTTGCGTCTAAAAGACAGGCTCCCGTCCAATCTCAGATCGCGACCACCACGGCGTAGCCTGATCCTCCTGGCTCAGGAATCCATGGCGTTATGAGTCCGTAAGACCCTCTACGTGCACTATTCGAGCCGGCAGCGAGGTTCCCTGAGGCTGGAGCATCAGGCTACTGCCCGGTCGTGATCGCGCGGCGAACGGACGCCAATGGAGCGCTATCGTCGAAACGCACTGTTTTCCCATTCGATATCACTCCGAGTTGTTTCCAGAGGGCATTCAGATCGGGTGTTACTGGCTTTGCCCTCCATTCGTTGTAAAGCTCTGTTAAGACCGGAACTCCAGTGGCTTTGTCACCCGTCGCCAACAAGTCGGTTAGTTCTGCTTCTGTCTGGATGTTGCCGTTCTTTTCCAGGATTGCTCGCACGGCGTCTTCCAGACCCTTCTGATTGCGGGTGCGGCGCCGGATCTCAACATCGGCGTAAAGGCAGAACATGGCTCCTCCCCAGTAGGTGCGACCCCAAGTCGGCGTGTAATCCAGACCGCGATCGCCGGTTTTGGGAAGGCCGTTCGGCATGCCATCAACCATGTCTCCCCAAATTTTCTCCGGCGATAATTGGCCAACTCGCGTCCTGGCAATCGGCTCAACGTAGGTGGCCAACCCTTCTTCGATCCAATGATGCTTTTCGGCCACCGAAGGCAGCGCGAGATGCACCATTTCGTGGGTCATGATCCAATCATCGTCGAATTGCACAGCAGTGTTATTTCGACCTACGGCGATTTCAATTCGCGCACCTTTCCAGCCCGAAGCGTGCCCGTTGTCTACACCCCATCGACTGCGAAGATTCACCGTGATGTTGACCATGGAAACGGGATATCTTCGGTAGTAAGCGCTCACTGCCGTTGCTGCTTTGGTAATCCAGACTTGAATGGCCTGCTTCAGCGGATCAGCCGGAGGCGTTGAAAACGATACTTGAATAATTGAACCCGCGGACTTGAGCGTGATTCCGCTGTTCGAAGTTTGGCTGTGCATTGGTGCACCCGAGCAAGTGAAAATCAGAACCAGGCTCGTTGTGATGATACAACTCCGAGCTGCAATACGCATGAGTTACCTTTTCTGTTTTGTGTATTGAGAACAGCCGTAAGAGTCGCCCGAATCGTATTTTCTTCCTCAAACTGATTCAGCGTTTGCCACAAACCTCCGCAGTCTCAATCCGCGGGCAATTCGCGTGGCTCACAGTGTGATGAACCCTGGAGGCATTCAAATATAGAGCCGGCCCACGATTCGTCTGAATGACTGCGTTAATACAATAGGATCACTGTTTTTTCTTGGAAGGACTATCCGCTCCGGCCCCCACCGCAACGACCGCTATTCGGGTGCGGCGTGCGGAGTGGAGACTTCTCTAAGGCCCTCTGGAGTGAATTCTCGATCGGCATAGGCCACGTCGTGTTTAATACGGGAGCCGTCCAGATCGGTCACGGAATCTCCCCGCGGACCGCGCACGAGCAGATTGCCAGGGATGGACCGACCCAGATCGTCTGTGACCACCCGCGTCGTCTCAATGCGGCGCGCTGGCTGGCCCGCGCCGAGGTTTTTTTCTACGCGGAGCGCAACGAATCGGCGGGGATCAATCCAAGTGCGCACGCTCGCGTAAGTGGACGACTCTCCCCTGCCAGGTCTCGACTCAAGAATGACGCAGTTCACGCCATTCAGGACCTCATTGCCAGCGATGGACTGGTTTTCCCAATCGAAGAAGTCCTCGATGATATCCTGGTAAGATAGATTGCTGCCGAACAGGGCGTCGTTCATCTGTGAGGTATCTAGAGAGCGCAGCTGATCAGGAGGCGTGAAAAGCGAACCAGTCGGGGCGTGACCATCTACTTTGTGTAAGAGGACGGCTTCTCCTTTTCGCTCTTTGGGCCAAAGCACTTGGTAAACGAGGTCGGTGGCCGTCTTCGTACGGCGCTGCTTAATCTGAAGTTGAAGCGCGACCTTGGTGGTGCCGTCAGGCTGTTTCACTTCAAGACGAAGACGCACGTAAGACACGCCATCCTGCAGGGCGGAAAGGCGGGCGGCGAGGTCCTTGGCGGATATTGCGGGTGGCGCAGTGTCGGCGCCGCGGGCGAACGAAGCAAGTAGCGTAAGGCCGAGAATGGCTGGAACGCGTAACATCATCGAGTACAGCAGATTCATGGATTGTTCGTGTCGAAAGTCAGCCTTGTAAGGCCCGGCCCGGGGTGAGCCGCGAACTACGCCATGCAGGGTAGAGACCGCTCATAACGCCTACCACAACGGCGATCCCCACAGATTTAGCGAGGAGAATGAAGCTGGTGTCCGGCTCCAGGAGTCCGCGGATGGCAGGCGTCGCGCCGAGGAACTTTACACCAATAGCACCGATGAGCACGCCTACCACGCCGCCGAGCAGACCGAGCAGGGCCGACTCCCACAGAACCATCCGAACGATCCGCCCTCGTTTCCATCCGAGTGCGAGCAAAACACAAATCTCCTGCGTGCGCTCAAATACGTTCATCAGCATCGTGTTCATTACGCCGAGTACACCGACGAGCACCGCCAGCAAAGAAGTGCCCCAGCTCATGGCCTGCACCATGCGATACGCCTCGCTATTGGTGATATTCTCGCTCGCCACCACGGCGCGGCCTTCCGGGACCAGGCGGTTGATCTGCTCACAGAGAAGGTCCACATCTTTGGCGCTGGTTGAGGGCGTGACGCTGATGTCGACAATATTGATCCTGCCCTCATTCCCAGAGATTTCTTGGAACAGGGGGAGAGAGAGAATGATCGAGCCGTTCTCCACCCACGCATTGCCGTCGACGATCCCAACCACGGTCAGCTCACGAGTCTCGATCTCAATCGGATCACCAACTTTTTTCTTAAGCACTTCCGCCGCTGTACGGCCCAAGACAACGGCTGGCTCTGCCGGGTCGCGCGGCATTCGCCCCGAGATTACCTTGAGATTTTTCCAAGCAAATCCGGCCCACTCCCGCGCGGACACCATCATCATCTCGGTGTTCTCAACGCTCATCAAGTCTACCAATATCGCGCACGTGTCAGCCACGTGAGGAAGGTGAGCGATCCGGTCGCGCACCGAGACGGGAAACGGCTTCGGGATCAGGGAGCTGCCCATATTGCTGATTACCACATCGGTGCCACGCGCTTTCAATCCTGACTCCCAGCTCCGATTAAACCCGCGCGAGATACCGACCAATGCAACGACGGCGGCAATGCCGATTGAGATGCCTAAGAGTGTCAGCCCGGTTCGCATCGGACGACGTGTCAGCCCACGCACCACCACTGTGAAAAAAGTCATATTATGCTCCTGCGACGGCCGTTTCGCGATCTGATACAACGCGCCCGTCCTTCATGTGGATTATTCGTGATGCTCGCTGGGCGATGCTCGGGTCGTGCGTCACCAACACCAGCGTCATGTTCTCCTCCAGGTGGACCCGAACGATCAGCTCGAGGATGAGGCGTGCGTTCTCGCTGTCGAGGTTGCCCGTCGGTTCATCCGCAAGCAGGACGGAAGGAGTATTAGCCAGGCTGCGGGCGATGGCAACGCGCTGCCTTTCTCCGCCGGACAGCTTAGCTGGGAAGTGGTTGAGGCGGTGCTCCAGTCCGACCGACTTTAGCAAGGTCATGGCTCGATATTTGCGCTCCGAAACGGGAAGGTCGCTTTCAAACATCGGAATTTGCACGTTCTCGAGCGCAGTAAAGGTCGGCAGCAGGTGAAACGCCTGGAAAATGAAGCCGATCTGATGAGCGCGATAACTCGATGGATCAGGCAGATCAGGAATCGAGTTTCCACGGTAGAGCAAGGTTCCAGCAGTAGGCCGGTCAAGCGCACCCAGCATTTGAAGCAGTGTGGTTTTTCCACAGCCGCTTGGACCGGTAATGGCCACGAAATCTCCCTGGACCACGCTAAAAGTTACACCGCGCAAGGCCTGGACTTGGCCATCCTCGAATTTTTTCTCGAGCCCTATCGCCTCGAACACGTATCTCGAAGGTGCGGTGGTCGGGTTCTCCAATGTACTTTGACTAATAGATGAATGCTGACTCACAAGATCGGTCGTCGCGTGTTCGCCCCAGCTGCGCCTATGGGCTGCACACTCCTGTTCAAGGTGGCGTGGCTGTGCGCCACTGGGCTCCCGCTCGCGGGTCGCGAAGACTATTAAGAAGGTCCATCAACGCATGCCGGTAGCTCGGAAATGGAGATACTTCGCCGGGGTTCTTCGGCGCGAGTTCCGAAGCGTGTTGGGGCAATTCCGCGTGCGGCACGCCGGAATGCCGGTGATGAACGCCGTGATAGGGCTCATGGAGCAGAGTGAAGGCGACGAACTGGCCGAGCGGCCCCTCTGACACAATGCTCCGGGTAGAGCTGTTTACAGTCGAGCCGGTGAGTCCGACGTGCTCGATGTATTTGCGCCAGCTCTGCATGTTCGCGGCCAGAAACGCAGGCGCCAGGTACATCCACAGAAAATATTTCCATGCGCCCCACCACGTCACCGCCGCCAGGATACAAAACCACACACCAGCCATCAGGGCGAACTCCGCCCAAATTCGCCGGCGCAGCTTTTTGTTCCGAATCGGCGTACCGGTGCGGAGAAAAGTGCGTACGAACAAAAACGGCGTGTAAAACAAGCCGAGATTTAGTTCCAGAATTGCGGCCAGGACCCTGCCCCAGCGCGGCGTTCCAGGAATGACGAAGGGCCAGAGTTCTATGTCCCGTTCAGTGGCCAGATATGCGTGATGCAATTGGTGCGCCGCGCGGTAGAGGCTCAAGCTCATCAAGCTAAAGACCCCAATAATAATGCCATCAATTTCATTCAAGCGCCGGCTCTTTCGAAGCAGTCCATGAGATGCCTCATGGAAGCCGATCAACATCCCGTGCATAAGGTGGCTGGCCGTTAACACTAGCGGCAAAGCTAACCAGATAGATCCAAAGTACAGGGCGGTACCCAGTGCAGCTTGATTGAGAAAGAAAACGGCGGCGAGGACTGGGAAAGCCGCACGGCTCACCCAATGGGGTTGTTGCGGTTCGAGCAACGTTTCTGTTGATGGCGTAGTATTCATCGCGTTCAGGTCATAAGGGCGGCGATCCGACTTTCTGGAGAGCGACAAGTGCCTGCGAGCACAGCCTCGAACAGGTACGCTAAGTTTTTAATTTCCGCTAGAGGGAACAGTTTCGGTCGGAAAAGCCATACTACCTCCAATCCCTCCTCCACTACCGTGATTTCGCATCCCAGGTAAAAACGCGCTGTACCGGTCGAGCGCATCCGGAGCCGGGCGGACAGTCCGTGCACCGTTATGTCTGGCACAGGATGGTTTTGCAAGGCGAACCGCACTTCAAAAATGGGATTGTGCCCCGGTGCAGGCAAGTCTCCAAGCGCCGGTACGAGTTCAGCGAATGGCATGGCATTCGCGAAGGAATCCACGGTTGTTTGATGCACCGCCCTTAGGCTCGCGGAGAACGGACGGTCTACATCGACCTGGCCTCGGAGTGGCACAATACCGGCGCAGTACCCCATCGTTTCCCGCACGGCCTGCTTGGCTCGATTCGCTACGGGCGTACCAACCAGGATGTCCTTCTCGCCTGTCCATTGGGCGAGCGTGACCTGAAAGGCAGCCAGCAGTGCGTTGAAGAGCGTTGTGCCAGTGACGCGGGCCAGCTCTCGCGCGGCATCGGCCAGATCGACCGGCAGATGCGAAACCCATCGATCGGGCGCACTCGACCCGGTCTCGGGTCCTTCCAGGGAGTTCCAGAGCCGCCGGCTTCCCGCGAGATTGGATTTCCAGAAAGCGGCCCGTCGCTCCAATTCCGCCGGCTGCCAGAACGCGCGTTCGGCTGCTCCCCAAGCCGGGTAGGTGAGCGACAATGGCGGAAGCCCCTCGCGCAGACTCATGAGCCCTTGCACATAGGCAACACACAGATCCTGGACGAACACACCCAGCGTCCAGCCATCAGCAATGGCGTGATGAATCGCGAACACTAGCACGTGGTCATCGGCAGCTCGCCGGAGCCCCTCGGCCCGGTAAAGAGGTCCCTGCACCAGATCGAATGGCTCGCTGAAAATCTCTCTCGCCAGATCTTCGACCGCCTCTTCGTGCCTCTGCGTAGACGAAAGCTCGCGGAAACGGAAATTGGCTTCTCCGCCCTGGCGAATCATCTGTAGCGGCCGATCTTTGCCGGGCAAGAAGGAGAGGCGCATAACCTCCTGCCGTTCTACCACTCGCTGAATCGCAGCCTCGCAGGCGTGTCGCGTAATGACGCCCCGCATCTGGATAAGGCAGCAGATGTGGTTCGCTATATCCGTCACGGCTACCGGCGAGACCTCCCACAATTCCCGCTGGGGAAATGTCAGCGGTTGGAGGCTTGCTTTTCCGCTGGCCAGCCACTCTTTAAGAAGGGCGCGCTTGTCTCCTGACATGTGGATCTCGGGTTCGCTTAGCGCACGGCGTCCTGGGGATCAGAAGCGTCATCCGAGGCCGAATCAAAGCGGAGCAATCCCTCAATTTCCTCGTCCGAAAGCGCTTCCAAATTCACGTCGTCGGTGGACGCCTCGTCCGGCGCCGCCGCGCGTGCTGTGGTTGGCGCGAGTCCCCCATCAACCCTCTTTGCGCCCATGTGCTCAGCGATCAATGAAACGATTTGAGCGATCGTGCGCGCCCGGATCAGGCTGGCTGATGGCAGCGCCACGCCGATTGCGCTTTCGATCGAGTTTTCGATCTCAACGCCCATCAGCGAATCGAGCCCCAACTCCGTGAGCGGCTGGTCGTCGCGTAGAGTTTCCGGCTTCACGCGCAGCACCGAGCCAACGACATCCCGCACCGCTTGCCTGATGATGCCCTCCAGCTCTTCCGGCTTGGCCGATTCGACCTTGAGGCGCCAGTCGCTCGTTGCACCGCTCGTCTCCTGGCTTTCAACGGATGCAAAAATGCGCTCGAGCAAAGGATTCTCCTGCATGCCGCGGAAAAACTGGCGCCATTTCGCCCAATCGACGCGGATCGCCATCACTTGCGTGACGCCTGCGGCCAGGGACGATTCCAAAAGTCCCATCACTTCCCTCGGTGAGAGTTCCGTCGTGCCCTGTCGCGCGAGGAATTCGGCGACGCGTTCATTGCGAGCCACATAACCCTCACCGCCGAGAACACCCCAATTGACCGTGAGCGCTGGGAGGCCCAATGCGCGGCGGTGATGGGCCAGCGAGTCGAGGAAAGCGTTGGCAGCGCCGTAACTGCCCTGTGCCGGATTGCCAAAGATGCTCGAGACGGATGAGAACATCACGAAGCAGTCAAGTTCGAGATCTCGGGTGCCTTCGTGCAGCAACCACGCTCCATGCGCCTTGGGTGCCATCACGCTGCGGACCCGCTCGCGGGTAAGCGAAACGAGTGGCGCATCGTCGATTACCATCGCCAGATGGAACAAGCCCCGCAGCGGTTGATCGCCTGAACGAATCTCCCCGATGAGTCGCGCGACGTCCTGTGATGAGCCGATATCCGCCCGCACCACTCTCACATCGACGCCGACCTTGCGAAGGCTTTGCACAAACGCCTCTGCTTCGGGCGTGGCTCCGCCGGTCCGGCTGGTAAGCACGAGATGGCGGGCGCCGCTGTCGACCAGCCATTGCGCCAGCACTTTCCCGAAACCGCCAAACGCCCCAGTGATTAAGTAACACCCGTCCGGATTGATCGCGAAAGCCGGCCGAAGCGGTTCTCCACGCTGGGGAAGGAACGCTTCGGGAAACGCTACGACGACTTTACCGATGTGTTTGCCCTGCGCCATCAACCGAAACGCTGCGTCAACCCGGTAGGCGGGAAACGAACGGAACGGGAGCGGACCGAGCGCGCCCTGTTCGATGAGTCCGGAGATTTCCTCCAGTATTTTTCGGGTCAATGCCTCATCACCCGAGAAGACCGCATCCATCGCGATGACGTGAAATGACGCATTGCGGCGGAGGGGCCAGAGCGGGATCCGGGCATTCTGATAGATATCGCGTTTGCCGATCTCGATGAAGCGGCCGAATTCTGCGAGACATGAAAGTCCCATCGGAATTGCTTCGGCGGCGAGCGCATTCAAGACCACGTCCACGCCCCGCCTGCTGGTCAATTCCATTACGGCGTCTACAAAATCAGCACGTCGCGAATCAATCACGTGTTTTACTCCCAGCGTTTCCAGCAGCGCGCGCTTGGCCGGACTGCCGGCGGTGGCGATGACCTCCGCCCCGAGATAGTGCGCGATCTGGATGGCAGCCATACCAACGCCACCCGCACCAGCGTGGACGAGAACTCGCTCACCTTTCCGCACCCGCGCGATATTCAACAGCGCATGCCACGCGGTCATGAAAACTACGGGTAACGTAGCCGCCTGCTCAAACGATAGTCCACCAGGAATGCGGCGTACGTCACCGCCTCTCGCCAGTGTAAGCGAAGCGAGCCCGAACGCGGCGAGGCCAAAGACTCGGTCTCCGGGTATGACATGTTCCACTCCGGAGCCGACCGCTTTCACCACGCCAGCCACCTCGTCGCCGAAGATCCGAGCATCCGGCGCTTCGCCGGGATACAGTGCGAGCGCCTTGAGCACGTCGCGGAAATTCATTCCCGCCGCTTTCACTTCGATCAGCACTTCGCCGGCACCGCAGGCCGGCAGCGCGAAAGGCACGAAGCGCAGGGCGTCGAGATGCCCGCGCTCGCGGGACACGAGTCGCAGCGGCACCGCCGGATCGAGTAATTCCTCGCGCGAAGACCGACCACGAACGAGGCGCTGAACGTATCGGGCTTCGCCCCGGAACGCAATTTCACGCTCGGCATCCTCGCGCAGCAGCTCGCTCCAAAGCAAGGACTGGTCAGATGCCGAAGGTTCGGGTGGCAGATCGATCTCGCGGCCCAAGAAATTTGGGTACTCGTTCCGGATGACGCGCATCAACCCGAGGAGGGGTGATTGCGCTACGCTGGTCGTATTCATCCCACGTCCCGCCGGCTGAGCTCCGCGCGTCACCAAATCGATGCGCCGTTTTGCAGGTTCTTTGATATCTTCCGTCGCCTGGATCAGATGGAGCAACGCATCGGTGCCCATTAGCGCAGCATCTCCGGCGGCGTCTGGCCGCGGCTCGTCCAAACTCCACAGGTAAACAAAACGTTCCGGTGGAGCGTCGTCAGCGTATTCGTGAAGGAGCTGCTTCCAGTCGTCGAGCACCTCTGCCCGCAAAGTGAATGTGTCCGTCCCCTCCAGTGCAAAATGGTCGCCCCGTCGGGCGACACGGCAGCGGACGCCCAAGGCGTGCAATTGCGAAGCCAACCCGTCACCAAGACCGGAGGCGTCCGCGAAAATGAGCCATGACTTCTCCGCCGGCACCTCCAAGGGTGTCTCCGCTGAAGGAGAGACAGCGGCGGCAGAATCGTGCCAGGACTTGCGCGCGAGGAGACCGATCTGGCCTTCGCCTTCCGGAGCGACCAGTCCTGGCAGTGAAGCGGTCTCTTCGAAGCCCGTCTCCCGTAAGACGACCTCCCATTGAGAGCGCTCCAACAAAGGATGGAGCGGACGCAAATCGCGATCGGTAAACCGCCACCAGCCGGTCGTGAGACCGAACACTACTTCCGTCCATAACTGTGGACTAGCGACGTCCATGAATACTAGGTTCCCGCCTGGCGCCAACAGTTCGTGAATATGTCTCAGCGTTGAACGCAAATCGCTCACCGCATGTAGCACATTGGTGCCGATGATGAAATCGAATGCCCCAGCTTCGAAGCCTTGCTCGACGCCTGGTTTTTCGAGATCAAGGATTTTGTATTCCACTTCAGGAAAGCCGGCCAGCTTCTGCATGGCGCCGCTAAAAAATGCCGCAGAGACATCACTGAAGGTATAGGAATGTAAATCGCGTTCGATCAGCGGCAGCACGTGCGAGGCTAGTCCACCGGTGCCAGCCCCAACCTCCAGGATGCGCAGTCCGCGGCCCTCTGGCAGATGGCGGGCTGCTTCCTGCACCGCTGCAGCGATCGCCGCGAGCCAGTGGCTTGTGTAGAGGCCCTCGCCATAGAACTGGTCCAGTAACTCCGCTGAGGTCCCGCCGAACAGCACCTGGACAGCATCCTTCTCACCACGCAGGATAGGACCGAGTTCGGCGCAGTTCGCGGCGCAGAGGAGGCCCTCGGACAAATGTCCGGAATGAGTGGAGATGAATGACCGCAGGCTTTTCTGGGCGGAGTTTGCCGCGCTCGTAAAGGAAGGCGTTAGCCGGTAACTGTCGTCTTCTCTTATGAGCCAGCCCCGTTTCACGAGGCTCGCGGTTAAACGCTCGAACACAGGTCGCATCGGTTCTGCCACCCGCAGAGAATCGGCCGTGAAGCCTTCGCTTAGCGCCGCCAGAGCTATCATTTTCTGGAGACCACGGGCGAGTTGCGCCGCAGCGAGGTCATCTCCGGCTTCCATGGCATTCTGAAGCTCGGTCCGGCCTCGCGTGGCGATCACCTGCTCCATTGCATCCTGCGCCGCGCCGCGCATGCGGTCCAACGATACTGGTGATCGATATGCAGGGCGCGACGCTGCCGGCGTTCGCTCCCACAGGAGATGATAAAGAACATTATGGTTTCCTCCCGTCGCGCCGGATCGGCGCGCCCCCGAGACGCTGATCGCCCGGAAACCATCCACCAGCACACAAGGCCTTCCTGCCTCATCATACAATTCAATCTTGCCTTCGAGGTACTCGCTATTCCACTGCTGCACAGCGGCGCGAACGAGACTGGAGGCTCCCGGCGAGCGTAGAAACAGAATCTTGGCAAAGCGCACCGGTAGTTTTAGTTGAGCCTTGCGACCCTCTACCGTCGCGGCTCCTGCCGAAAGGATTTGCATCGCTCCGTCGAACAGAACGGGATGGAGCGGATACTCACCCGCTCGATGAGCAATCGCGTCGGACAACGAAACCCGGCCCGCCGACTTGCCATCGCCAGCCGAGAGCTCGCGGATGGGTCGGAACTCATCGCCGTAGCGAAGTCCCATGTCACTCATGTGGCGATAGAAGCCCTCCACCTCTACCGGCGCGACGCCAGCCGCCGCTTTGCGTTCCCAGGGTGACGACGCAAAGCCCGATTCGGTGCGCTCGCCACGCATCGAGCCTACGACATGCAGTGACCAGGCAGCGCCTTGGTCGAACCTGCTCTGGATCAAGAAAGTGCGCTCATTCGGATTATAGGAAAACTCGACGTGAAGCCCCGAAACGGAATCCGGCAAAATGAGCGGCTTGCGAATCTCAAAGTCCTCGACGACAAAAGGCCGGCCCTCGAAGAGCTGCACGCCCGCTTCCAGTGCCATTTCGACAAAGGCCGCTGCTGGAAACACGACTAAATTCTCGACCCTGTGATCCTTCAGAAAGGCCATGTGCCGGGCATCAAGCCGCGCGATCCAGGTTGGCGTGGCCCAAGGCAGTCGGACATCGAGCAATCCGCGACCACCGGAACCCAGACGGCCCTCGCGCCAGTCGCTGGACTCATGCCACCAGCGGCTCTTGTCCCAGGCGTAAGTCGGGAGTGAGAGCAGCCGCCGGGATGGCGTCATCCTCGCGAAATCCAACGGGACGCAGGAGCGGTGCAGCTCCATCGCGGTCTCGAGCACCGATTCGTGCTCGCGTTCCCGGCGTGCGGAACACATCACCGGTGCTTTGCCGCCCCGCCCAGCGAGGCATTCCTGAATCGAATGAATCAACGCCGGGTGCGCGCTGATTTCCAACCAAACGTCCACCCCGAAGTCCGACACCGCGTTGACGGCAGACGCGAATTGCACCGACTGGCGCACTCCACGTCCCCAGTGAGCCGCGTTGCACTCCTGTCCGGCGCACCGCAGGCCAGTCACCGTGCTGAAAAACGGCACCCCTTCTCCCTGCGGCTTGAGATCGTCCAACGCTTCTTCCAGGGCCTCGGAAGCAGGCTGCATCAACGGGTGATGAAACGGGTGGTCTACCCGCACGAGTCTTGCGAAAACCCCTTGGAGTTCCAGCTCGGCGGCTATCGCCTCAAGTGATAGCCGGGAACCTGCCAGCGTCAACGAGCGAGGTCCGTTGAACGCCGCGATCGTCAGCGTGCGGTCATGCCGGGCAATCAGCGCCTGCGCTCCGTCCTCGTCCAGACCGACCGCGAGCATCGTTCCTTCACCCCGCGCACAGTCATCCATGAATCGGGCGCGCAACACGATCACCCGCGCTGCTTCCTCCAAAGTGAACACTCCCGCGACGCACGCCGCTGCCACTTCTCCAACACTATGGCCAACGATTGCAGCCGGCTGAACGCCCCAGGATTTCCACAATTCCGTTAGCGCCACCTGCATCGCAAAAATGGCTGGCTGCGCGATTTCGGTTCGATGCATTTGTGAGGCCTCTTCCGAGCGGCCGAGTTCCTCCAGCAGCGAGAACCGCGCCCATGGCCGCATCGCGGCATCGCACCGCTCGATGCTTTGTCGGAATACGGGCTCGTATTGCATGAGCTCAGCGCCCATACCCCACCACTGTGGGCCTTGGCCGCTCATGACAAAAGCGACTCGCGGCGCTTGCTCCGGGCTCGGCGCGAAGGCCATGCGCACCTTCGAGCCCTTCTCTCCCCCTACGTAGGCGTTAAGCTCCTCGACGACCTCTCCCATCGAATGGGCAATGAGGGTGAGCCGATATGGGTGATGATTGCGCTTGGCCCCAAGGGTGTAAGCCAGATCCGGCAGCACCGGCGAACTGCCATTCGCCTTGGACCGCTCATCTGACCAGGCGCTCAACCGCGATGCCGAGGAGCGCAGAGCTTCCTCGGATCGGGCGGAAAGAACCAATGGCCACGCGCGCTCTGAGTGGGTGCCTACATGCTCCGGCTGGGGGCGCGGCGGTGCCTCCGTGAGAAGGACGTGGGCATTCGCACCACCAAAACCAAACGAGTTAACGCCCGCTATGCGTACGTCGCCGCCGGTCTCCGGAAAGGGCTCCAGGGCGACGGGCACGCGGAGTTTCAGGGCAGCGAAGTCGATGTTTGGGTTGGGTATCTCAAAGTGTAAGCTGGGCGGAATGCGCCGGTGTTTCAGTACCAGCAGCGCTTTGACCAAACCGGCGACGCCCGCTGCGGTCTCCAGGTGGCCGAGGTTCGTCTTTACTGACCCAATGAGGAGAGGTGCATCCGCCGGGCGGTCTTCGCAGAGAGCTGCCGCGAGGGCGTGGGCTTCGATCGGATCACCGACCGCCGTGCCAGTGCCATGGGCCTCGACAAATCCGATTTGAGACGGAGCAACGCCGGCGTCGATGCATGCGTCACGCACAAGCCGCGCTTGCGCCTCAGCGCTGGGAAGCGAGATCCCGTTGGTGTGGCCGTCTTGGTTAAGAGCCGTTCCAATGATTACCCCATGGATCGGGTCGCCGTCCGCAAGCGCTTGAGAGAGCCGCTTGAGGAGCACCATGCCAGCTCCTTCGCCGCGGACGAAACCGTCGGCCGACGCGTCGAAGGCCTTACACCGGCCCTCCGGGGACAGCATCGAGGCCCGAGAAAAGCCGATAAATCCGCCGGGCGTAATCATGACGGTGACGCCACCCGCCAGCGCCACATCGCCGCGGCCCGCCCTAATGTGTTCGCACGCCGCATGCACCGCCGTTAGCGCAGACGAACACGCAGTATCCATCGCAACGCTCGGCCCGCGTAGATTGAAGCAGTAGGAGACGCGGTTGGCGGCAATACTGTGTGCGCAGCCGGTGGGCGAGTGCGGACCGATGCCGGAATGCTCCCAAGGAGTGCCCTGAATCGCCTGATAATCATTGTGAGAAATTCCGACGAAAACCCCGACGTCAGTCCCCCGTTCGAGATCGAGCACGAGGCCCGCATCCTCAATAGCCTCCCAAGCTGTCTCCAACAGCAATCGGTGCTGCGGATCCACGTAGGGCGCCTCCCGTGGCGAGATCCCAAAAAACTGCGGGTCGAACTGATCAATCCCCTCCAAAAATCCGCCGCGCCGAGCGATCGACTTGCCCGGCAGGCCCAACTCCGCATCGAAAAATCGGTCGACATTCCAGCGGTCGGCCGGCACTTCACCGACCGCCTCGCGGCCCTCCACGAGGAGTTTCCAGAATGATCCTGTGTCATTTACTCCGCCGGGAAAACGGCAGCCGATTCCGATGACGGCGATACGATCCTTATGCATAGAAGTGAGTCACCTGATGTGACCGGAGCCTTAAGGGAAAATTCCGATCGTGACAAGTCAATGCTGTGCTGGGCTCTATAAAGAGGGTCAAACACCGGGCGGGCGAAGGGCGGCGGCACTAAGCACGACGAGGGGCGTCCGAGTGAAATCGATGGCTATAAGCTTCATCCTTTTTCTTCTTTTCTTAGTCCCTTTTTCCCCAGTCCTTATTCGATTAAAGCGAAAGTGGTCGAAAAAACGGTTGTTTGGTGGGCATGCTCTGCACTAAGGCTGATAAATAATATGTGCGGCATCGCAGGTATCGTGGATCTGGCCGGATACCGAACCGTAGCGGACGGCATTATCCAAAGGATGACGCAGGCGGTAGTTCACCGCGGCCCTGACGAGGAGGGTTACTTCCAGCGTCCTGGCTTGGTCCTGGGGTCGCGGCGGCTCAGTATTGTCGGCTTAGCGGACGGCCAGCAGCCGGTCACCAATGAAGACCGGAGTGTGTCTGTGGTGTTTAACGGTGAGTTCTTCGACTACCCTGAGAAACGCGCGGAGCTGGAAGCGCGCGGGCATCGCCTGGTCACACATTGCGACACCGAAATCATCCCACACCTTTGGGAGGAGAGTCAGGAAGGAGTGTTCGAACGCTTGCGTGGCCAGTTCGCCCTGGCATTGTGGGATGAGCGCCGGCGTCGTTTGGTACTTGGACGCGACCGTTTCGGCATCTGTCCGCTTTATTGGACGCGCCAGGGAGAGTGGCTCCTGTTCGCGTCAGAAATCAAGGCCCTGCTGGCTTCCGGTCTAGTGCCGGCGCGACCCGACCTTCGCGGTATTGACCACATTTTTACGTTCGCCGCCCTGCCTGGGCCGATAACCTGTTTCGAAGGCGTGCAGCTCCTGCCTCCTGGGCATTACCTGCGGATAGTCCCGGGTAACAATCGTGGCGCCGCACCCGCCATCAGCGAGCACGCCTATTGGGAGATGGATTTCCCGGACCGCGGCGACGAAGACCCAGGACGAGACCCGCGCGCTCTGGTGGATCGCTTCGAGCAGATAATGTTGCAGGCCGTGGAGGAGCGACTCCGGGCAGATGTGCCGGTGGGAGCCTATTTGTCGGGCGGAGTCGATTCAAGCATGATCACTGCCCTCGCCTGTCATCTCAAGGGTCCAGCGATTAACACCTACACGATCCGCGTTGACGCTCCTAAGCTTGACGAACTCAGTGCGGCCAACCTCGTGGCTCGGCATATCGGCACGAAGCAGCCGATCGTCCAGGAGTTTCGCGCTAGCGACACTCTCAACACGTATCCCCGGCTGATCCAAGCCGCAGAGGCACCGGTAGTCGATACCTCCTGTGCGGCTTTGCTGTTGTTAGCGCAACGTGTTCATACCTGTGGCCAGAAAGTGGTCCTCACGGGTGAAGGGGCTGATGAGTGGCTAGCCGGTTATCCTTGGTACAAAGCGGCCAAAGCCATCGGTGTCCTGGACCTACTGCCCGGATTGCCGCTGAGCGACAGGGCGCGCCGCGCCTATCTTCGGCTGCACCACGTACCACAATATCCGGCGCAGTTTCGGCGTACCCTCGAGGAATCCGTCGGCGGTCCCAACGCCTGGATTGATACTTACGGGGTGCTCGGAATCTCCAAGCTTCGATTTTACGCTGCGCCAATGCGGGAAGTGCTAGAGAAAACCAATCCCTGGGCTGATCTTAGAATGCCGCTGGATCGTGCCAACCGCTGGCACCCGTTGAACCGAGGCATCTGGGTCGCAGCGCGCGTTACTCTGGCCGGACACTTGCTTCAGGCCAAAGGCGATCGAGTGGCGATGCACTCCTCTGTGGAGGTGCGATATCCCTTCCTCGATGAAGATGTCTTCGATTTTTTGGCCGGGCTGCATCCACGTTGGAAACTCCGTGGGTTTCGGGACAAACACCTGCTCCGCCTCCTAGCCGAACGCTGGGTGCCGCCGTCCGTATACCGGCGCCGCAAGGTTATCTTCCGCGCTCCCCTGGATAGTTTCCATATCGAACCGGAGCCGGCGTTCGTGGCTCAGCTCTTAAGTGAAGAATCGCTGCAACGCACCGGATATTTTGACATTGCTGCGGTGCATCATTGGCGGCGGGCCTTCCGTCAGATGCCGATTGGTTCCCTGCCACGCCTCTCCGTGGAGTTGGGGTTGACGGCGGTGGTGGCGACTCAGCTTTGGCATCATCTGTTCATCGGGCCGGAATTGGCAGAATTGCCAACCTGGACGGGCAACCGAACGGTGCTTGAGAATGTGTCATTCTAGTGCGCCGATCGTGTGCGACGACAATCGGCGAGACCAAAGGAAGCATTTGCGGGCTTGCACCCGCTCTCTGACGAACGCTACAACGTGTCCCATCATGTGGGATGCGTAGAGCTTTCTTATGACCAATACAATCAAATGAAAAAAAGTCGCGGTGTCACCGCTCGATCGATTCTCGTTGGGCTTTCCTTGATTACATGTTTCAGCGACTGCGCGATCCTACAGAGCCGATCGGCGAGGGAGACTCGCGATCGCGCGTTCATTGTTTATTGGCCTCCTCCGAAGGAAAGCAAAGGGTTGCGCCTGGCAGTCAAAGATCTCATCGACATGAAGGGCGTGGTGACCACGGCCGGCTCCGAATATGTTGCTAAGACCAGTCTAGCCGCTTCACGTGATGCGCAGTGCCTGGCGATAGCACGGCGGCGAAACGTGCAGATCGTAGGAAAAACGAATCTCAGTGAATTTGCAGTGGCCCCTTCCGGGATCAACGATTTCTTCGGAACTCCCAGGAGCCCCTTGAGCAAGAAGAGCAAGATTATCCCGGGAGGTTCATCCAGCGGTTCAGCGGTGGCGGTCGCAAGCGGACTGGCGGACGTTGCTTTTGGAACGGATACAGCCGGCTCCATCCGCGTACCCGCAGCTTGTTGCGGCATCGTCGGTCTGAAGACGACGTTTGGCCTTGTTTCTTTGCGGGGCGTGTTTCCAGTTGAGCCAAAGCATCTGGATACGGTCGGTCCGATGGCCAAAGACGTGGCTCATGTTGTCGAAGGGATGGACCTTTTGCAGGACGGGTTTGCGGCACGATACCGAGCAGCGGTGGCTGCTAAACCGTTGGCAAAAAACATCAGAATCGGGCGACTCTACCTGGGTGGCACCGACCCTAAGATCGACAAAGCGATTGATGACGCTCTAGCCCGGGCAGGCTTTCGAGTGGTCCCACTGGACCAAGCCTTCAAGGCGAAGTGGGACCAGGCTAAGAGAGATGGGGACACGGTGGCGGCAGCCGGCGTTCGGATCAGCGATGGAAAATTCTTCGACAAATTAATAGGAGTAAGCGCCAGGACCAAGGCAATAATCGCCTTGGGTGAATTCGATTACAGGACGAGCTACCAGAAAGCTCTACGGAGGCAAGCGGCGTGGCAGCAGGCCCTTCGTCAAGTCTTTAAGAAGGTTGATTTCATTGCTCTACCGACTCTTCAGAAGCTGCCGCCAAGGATTCCGCCCATCGCCAAAACCGTCCTTTTGGAAGCGCAAATAGCCCTTTTTGAAGCAGAAATGTTGGGCGCGCAAAACACCGTTGCTGTGAATTTTGCTGGAAATCCTGCGCTGGCGATACCGATTCCGTTGGATGATAAGACTATTCCCTCAACTAGCGTGCAGCTGGTCGGGCCGCGTCTGAGCGAAGCCGAACTTCTCAATGCGGGCCGCCTGATCGAGGCCGAGCCGCAACCTGGTCGACACGTCATGACAACGAAATATGCGACATCCGTTTCTCGCTGAGGATGTCTCTGTCGCACCACGCGCGGCACCGACCATGAGGAGCGTTACCACGTGTCCCTTTTCCGCCAGGAGCGAGGAGCCCTTCGTGATAATCATAAAAGTAAAATGAAAAAAAATCGCTTTGTCGCCGCTCCATTGATTTCGGTGGGGTTCTTGTCGATCATCTTTTTGAGCGGCTGCGTGTCTCTGTTTACACGTCCAGCAAGTCAGACTGGCAATCACGCGTTCATCGTTTACTGGCCACCTCCGAATGACAGTAAGGAATTGCGCCTCGCGGTGAAAGATGTCATTGACGTCAAAGGCGTTGTGACCACAGCCGGCTCGGAATATTTCGCCAAGACCCGCTCGCCGGCTACCGTTGATGCCAAGTGCGTAGCGACAGCGCGAGAGCGAGGCGTGCGGATTGTCGGGAAAACCAATCTCAGCGAGTTTGCGGTTGCTCCCTCCGGCTTCAACGAATATTTCGGAATTCCTCAGAATCGCTTGAGCAAGAGGCTCAAGCTTATCCCGGGAGGTTCGTCCAGCGGTTCCGCAGTAGCGGTCCAAAGTGGCATGGCAGACGTCGCCTATGGAACCGATACAGCAGGCTCCGTCCGGGTTCCGGCAGCTTGTTGCGGCATCGTTGGCTTGAAGACGACCTTCGGCCTTGTTTCCTTGAATGGCGTCCTCCCGGTTGAACCGACGCACCTCGACACCGTCGGCCCGATGGCCAAAGATGTGGACCACGTGGTACAAGGAATGGACCTGTTACAGAATGGGTTTGCCGAACGATACAGAAAAGTTGTTGCATCCAGACCTTCGGCCAAACAAATCAGAATAGGGCGGCTCTACTTGAGCGGCACTGACGCTAAAGTCGACAAAGCGGTTGATTACGCTCTGGCCCAAGCAGAATTTCAAGTCATCTCGCTTGACCAAGCATTTAAGGCGAAGTGGGAACAGGCCAAGAAGGACGGAGATACTTTGGCAGCGGCTGGCGCCTGGCTTAGCTATCGAAAATACTTTGGCAAACTAGGAGTAAGCGCCAAGACCGAGGCGATAATTGCTCTAGGTGAATACGAGCACACGACGAACTACCAGAACGCCCTGAAGAGGCAAGCGGAGTGGCAATCTGCCCTCCGTCAAGTCTTCCAAAAGGTGGATTTCATCGCTCTGCCCACCCTGCAGTCCCTGCCTCCAGCGAGTCCTCCCCTTGGGAGTACTGCTCTTTTTGAAGCAAGAATGTTGGTTCTACAAAATACTGTTCCCGTGAATCTTGCCGGAAATCCTGCTCTTGCCGTACCGATTCCAGAGGATGACAGGGTAATTCCCCTCACCAGCCTGCAGCTGGTTGGACCCCGATTGAGCGAAGCGGAACTTCTCAATGCGGGCCACTTGGTTGAGACTGCCGTGAACGCACCGACCGCCGAACGTCGAGTCGCGATACCACGCAAGCCATAGGATGTCCTTCTCGGCAAACGCCGGTCGGTCCCCCGTTGAGCGAAGCGGAACTCCTCAATGCGGGCCGCCTGGTTGAGGCAAAGCGCTCACAGCTTGATCGACGCGTTAGAGCCCCCGAAATCCGCGCTAACTAAAAACTCCGCATGCGGGCGCGGTTTCGAGTTGCCGATGCGAACTTCGCGGCTAGAATGACACTCACCAGCGGTACATTTTGCACCATCGAGTTGCAAAAAGCGATGAATCCTGCTCTTTCCAACGTGTTTCCCGCGTTTTCTGCGGTCGTGTCGCTCCTATTCACGGGGGCGGCGCTCCGGGCGCAGTCCGCGGATGAGCTCATCAAAAATGGCGATGTTTATTATGCAAAATTGCAGGCTGCCGACGCGCTCAGGTTTTATCTGCCCGCCGAAAAACTTGAGCCGAGCAACGAGCGCCTTCTGGTGCGGATCTCGCGTGAATACCGCCATCTGGCGAGCGACGCCACCAAGCCAGAGGAGAAGCGCAGACTCGGCGGCATTGCGGTGGCCTACGCGAAGCGCGCTGTAACTCTCGGGCCGAATGACCCGGACGCCCAGCTAGCAGTGGCGATCAGTTATGGAAGACTGCAACCCCTTGAGGGCAACTGGGACAAGATCGAGTCCTCGCGTATCATCAAGGAGGCCGCCGACAAGGCGGTCAGACTTGATCCGCGCAACGATTTGGGCTGGCACGTGCTAGGCCGCTGGCACACGGGGGTGGCCGATGTTAGCGCGCTCAAGCGGACGCTAGCGCAACTTATTTACGGCGAGGTGCTGCCGGAATCTACGTACCAAGAGGCAGCTAGGTGCTTCGAGAAAGCGATCGAAATCAATCCCAACCGCCCGATGCACTACATCGAGCTAGGATGCGTGTACGCGCAAATGGGCCGAAACGACGACGCGCGACGTTGCATTACCAAGGGGTTGGCGATGCAGAATACGGAAAAGGACGATCCCGAGACCAAGCAGCAAGGGCGAGAGGTGCTGACGAAACTTCGCTAGATCGACCAGGAGGAGACTCGCGACCGCGTTTTTCCGTCATCTTGGGTGTTCTGACTTTCCGGGCTGGTGAGCTTTCTTAAGGTTTCATTGACTTGATCTTCCAGCCGAGGATACCGATCCGGTTCCAATCCAAATTTCACACTCGGTACCTCTATGCTTTTGATTTTCATCGGAATGACGTTGCTGGCAGCCTTAACTCCAGGGTTGGCGGTTCTTTTGGTTACATCCAATGTGCTCAAGAAGGGGTTTGACGCGGCTTGGCGGGCGATTGTTGGAATTGAAATCGGTAACGCCATTTACGTCCTCGCTTCCGCCACGGGTCTGACTGCGCTGCTTGTGGCATGCGCGCCTCTGTTCACTGCGGTGCGCTGGGCCGGAGCAATCTACCTCATCTATCTGGGGCTCCGGCTGATTGTTGCCTCCGTGCGTCCAACAACAAATGCTGAATCCGCCGTCAGCGTTCGCGCCTTAAATCCAATGCTGCAAGGAATATCAACCCAACTAGGCAATCCGAAGGCTTTGCTCTACTGGACCGCTCTTTTCCCGCAGTTTCTCGATCGAACTCACGATTTGTTGCCTCAGTTCTTTCTTCTGGGTCTCAGTGCGATAGGAGTAGAGACAGTAGTTCTCGCGGGATATGCATTAGCAACGAATTCCGCTCGGACGGCGATCGCGCGACCTCCAGGTATGCGGAGAGTCATTGACTGTATTACCGGAGGTTTCTTCGTGGCGGTCGGCCTATTGCTGGGAACAAAAAGCGCAGAGACATAGAGGGCGCCATTGTCGTGGTGTTGACCACTGCACGTCTCAGACTACGGCTCTGGCGGGACAAAGATTTGCCGGGCTTCGCAGCGCTAAACGCGGACCCTCGCGTTATGCAATATATGCCGAAACTTCTCGACCGCACGGAAAGCGACGCGGTCGCTGGACGTATTAGGGAACACTTCACTCAACACGGCTTTGGTCTATGGGCTGTCGAGGTGATTGGTGTCGCTGATTTTATAGGATTTACCGGTCTTGGCGTGCCGCGGTTCCAGGCCCACTTCACTCCATGTGTGGAGATCGGTTGGAGACTGGCTCACGACTATTGGGGTTTCGGTTACGCGACTGAGGCCGCCTGCGCTGCGCGTGACTATGGATTCACGCATCTCGGGCTCAACCAGATAGTCTCCTTTACTGTTCCAGCCAACCAACGCTCCCGAAATGTAATGGAACGTATCGGCATGACGCGTTCTCCTGTGGACGACTTTGAACATCCGCTCGTCCCTCTTGGTCACCCGCTCCGCCAGCACGTCCTTTACCGGCTCGTTGCACCCGCACAGTTTCACGCCTAAAGAGGACCGCGTTGTCAGCTACGGGAACAGAATAGACAGCCGTCGTACCCGTCACGATTCCGCTCCAATCTTTTGACCCGCGCGTGATGCTCTCTCATGACGCCTGTTGGGGCACGCTCGATTGAGGGGCGTTCATTAAGGCAAAACTATCGACACACTGCTTCAATTTGGACGAGAGCTGATTCCATTGTTCCGGTGTCGCGGTTGCAGTGGTTAAGTAGACTTTGTCTCCGTTCTTAACCGCCCGAGCGTACCAGTGCAGCGATCTTCCACTCAAGATCCCTTCATATTCGACCATCCATTCATTCGGAGAGACTACGTTTTCGCTGAGTATTTTGATTCCGGCCGAATCGAATTCCTTTTTTGTGAGGGTGACATAGTCATTTATCGAGCTAGGGAAATCTTGGATCAGTACGTTCACGTTCGGGGCGAACCCTCCGGTTGGCGTAAGAAATAATACGACCGTCGGGCTCTGATCGGCTGCAGTACCAAAATCTGAACGCTTAACCCTGAATCCTTTGGCGTCGATGCTAAATCCCTGGGATTCAAATCGAAGTAAATCACTGTCGGACTGCGTGCTGCCGACGATCGGAAGCAAAGAAACCAGCAGAATGGTGCGCAACAATTTCATCGCAACAATCACTAGAGCAATGCGTCATTGCTCGTCGAGTGCGGAATGAGAGCCCGGCATTCTTCGGCCATCCAACTTGTTTCTGAATTGACGCGCCCAAGTCCGGCATCCTACAGAACATGCTTCCCACAATGACCGCCTGATCTGCCCAAATTGGTCCTACGCAGTTTTCCCTATGTATGCGCCGAAGATTTTATGTTTTGCTCATCGCTTCGATATTGCTGCTCGCGCTGCTGGGTTGCGCAACACACCCGGTCACGCTTAATCCCCAGGCGCCGCTCGTCGCCCAAGCGCGTCAAGCTCTCCGCAACGGTCAATCGGAAACAATCTCCGCTCAACAAGCCGCTGCCTGGGATCTGGTCGCTGCTGATCTCGCTTCCAGAGATCTGCACGATCAGGCTGTCGTAAATACCTATAACTCTGCCTGCGCAAATTTTTCTGAACAGGTTTACCGGACCGGAATTCTGAGCGCCCAAGAATTTCGGGCTGGCGGAAAATCATACTGGATCCGGCCCGCCGAAATCGGAGCCTGGACGCCAACCTATTTTCAAAAGGTCAAAGCGTCGAGCAGAGTCAAAGCTCATCTGGTTAAACCCTCTGTTCTGTTGCCTGGAGTCGGCGGAGCGTTATAGGCATACGTCGACAAGCCAATCCAAGAACTGGACCGGATCGTTTTGCGCCTCGCAGCGGGTATCACGTTCCGCTGACGGCAACGCTGGATTTCCAAGAGAATCGCGCCAGAAACTCGTGCGCGGTAACTTGGCAGTTGAACGACCCAACTGCTGCCGAATTTGTGTTCGTCCGCGGCCAGAAAAAGCGTCTGGCAGCGGATTTCACGGCGCCTCTCAATTACTTCCCGAAGATAAACCAATTCTGGCTCGGCTTCCTTGGCTTGCTGGACGCTGATCGGATTAGTGATCGCACTGGCTTATACGTTCTGGAACCGTATCGGGACGACCGGATCCCAGTGGTGCTCGTCCATGGCCTCCTGTCTGTGCCTGAGATGTGGGCGCCTACTATCAATAACCTTTATGAGGATCCAGTAATCCGAAAGAACTACCAGTTCTGGGTCTTTTCTATCCGACCGGCCTTCCCGTACCTTTATCCAGCCTCTACTTGCGAAACGATCTGGCTCAAGCGGAATGGCTCTATCGACCCAGAAACGGCATTGTGTTGGTTGGCCATAGATGGGTGGCATACTTAGCCGGGTTCAGCGATTGGCCGAGCGATCTGGAACGGAATTTTTAAGGCGGATGCCGACCGAACGTACTCTCGGATAAAGGAGAATAGTCTGGTGAAAAGAGCGTTGATCTTTCGAACCGATCCTAACGTGCTTCGGATCGTTTTCATGAATACGCCCCATCGAGGCAGCCAGTTAGCGATCGGATTCGTGGGCCGCATGGCAGTCCGCTTAATTCGCCTACCGGTTACGGTGGTTAAGGAAATGACGTACGCAATCGGCGATGTCGTCAACGAACGAGCGGGGGGACGGCTGAGCATCCCAACGAGCATCCACGGATTGTCACCGAAATCCGAATTCCTGGCGGCTTTAGATAGACTCCCGATTCGCGCTCCACACCACTCCATTATCGGTGACCGCGGGCGTGGCGACACGCCAAATAGCAGCGACAGAGTCGTTCCGTACTGGAGCTCGCACCTCGCCTCGGCAGAGTCGGAATTGATTGTTCCTGGCGATCATGGCTCCTATAAACTTCCACAAGCAAATGCCGAGCTTCGCCGGATTTTGCGCGAACATTTGTCGAAGAAGACGCCCTCGCTTGCAACCATCGGCAGGCGCCGGTTCAAAATGGCTCGCAGATGATTGGACGGACAGAAAAGCGCAAAAAATTCATTTGAGCCCGGAACCCGCCAGCTCACGCAAGCGTTGACCTACCGATTTCTCATCCAGATCTGCATTTCGCCAGCTCCGCGATTGCCCCACGCGAAATAGGGTATCGCGGTTACATCGACGGTTTCGATTTCGGGTGGCCTATTCGCGTAAAGACTTCTGTTTTCGTCTGGCCTTTCGCGAGCAGCACGGCCGTGCAGCGTGACTACTCCCTTCAACAAATCCTTGGACTCTGCTGACCGAAACTGCTCCTCACCGGAAATAACAAGTCGGTCGAGGTTGGTACCGTTGTCTGCCTCCTCAAAACAATAAACCAGCGGTCCGCGCATAAGAGCCACCCTTCCTCGATCAGCATCGACTTCGAATCGGGCGAACATCTTCCTGATCGGCATTTCAAATTGCAAATCGACTTGGTCGCCAGTTTGCCAGGTCCGGCGAAGATAAATATAACCCTCCGCGGGTTCAGATTTATCTTCCGCTCCGTTCACCGAAACCTTGGTTGCACCCGCCCACCCTGGTACCCGAAATGCCAGAGTTTTCTCGCGCGGTTCGTCAACGGTAATCTTGACTCGGTTTTCGCCGGAAAAGGGGAAACCACTTTGGAGCCCGAGGTGAAAGCCATCGGATGTAACCTCTGCGGTTATATAGTGATGGATGGCGATAGCTCCTTCTTTTTCACTGATCACATAACCCGATAGTGAACTGATGAGTCGGGCCAGGTTCGGAGGGCAACAGGGACACCACCACGGCCACGGAATCCGCCGATGCTGGCCCTGGCTGGCCAACGGGTTATCGTAAAAGAACGTTTCACCGTCCAGACCAATCCCCGACAGGATACAATTGTACAGGGCCAGCTCCATGATATCGCCAAACTCAGACGAGAGGCGGTTTTGGAGCAGGCGGTGGGCAAACAAGAATAGGCCGATCGAGGCACAAGTCTCTGCATAGGCGCGTTCGTTCGGCAGATCGTAATCGCGGGTGAACCCTTCATTTTCCGATGCGGAACCGATGCCTCCAGTAATATACAGCTTGGTATCAATGACGTCGCGCCAGACCCGCTCGGCGGCTTGGAGCAGACTTGGGTCTCGCGTCTCGAGTCCGACATCGACGACCGCGGAGAACAGATACATGGCACGCACCGCGTGACCGACTATTTTCGACTGCTCGCGGATCGGCTGATGCGCTTGCATATAGGCATAGGGGGAACCGGGATGCTCCGGCCGAAATGGTTTCGAGTCGAGCCGGGCCGCCGCTTCGAGATCAAAAAAATTCGGCTCCTGGCCTCGGCGATCCACAAAAAATCGGCTCAACTCAAAATAGCTAGGTTCGTTGGTCAGATGGTAGAGCCGCATCAGGGCCAACTCGATTTCCGGATGTCCACAGTAACCGGATATTTGATCGGGACCGGGTCCAAAACGCTTGACCAGAAGGTCGGCGAAACGGCGGGCAACATTCAGCAGTGACTGCTTGCCCGTCGCTTCATGATGCACAACCGCCGCTTCAATTAAATGACCGGCGCAATAGAGTTCATGGAGATCTCGGAGGTTTTTAAACCGATGGCGGGGCCGCCACGTGAGGATATGACTATTTACATAGCCATCTGGAGTTTGGGCCTGTTCGAAGCGGGCGATTATATCGTCCATCGCCCGCTCGAGACCGTCGTCTTTGACTTGTTCGAGGTATCCCGAAGCTGCTTCGAGCCACTTAGCCAAGTCGGAGTCCCAGAAGATGCTGCCACCCCAATACCAATCATCGCCGGTCAATCGACCGCGGTGCATTCTTTGATCAAGCTGGAGGGCATCGACGTGCCCTTCCGCGCGCATCTCATCAAGTTGGTGTAACAGGGTCGTCCTTCCGATCAGGTCTCGCCATTCTTTCCAAAAGCCGCCGTGAATGACGACTCGGCTACGCGGTAAGGGCGACCAACCTACTTCAGACTCCATATCTATTTTCTATTGAAGATCCGGCAGATCCACAACTACACTGGAACGTAGAAAGGCCGGACGATTCCGACTTTTACCATGCCCCCTGATCTAGTATGCAATCCAGCTCAGCTCCGAATCAGCACGGGAACTCGATTGTCTGCTGCTAATGCAGGTCTGCTAGTATCCCCTGGAGGCCGTTCCCATCCGGAGCGCTGCATCGCAACATACGAACTCATTTTTGCCCGGTCCGGCGTGCTCCGACTATGGGAAGAGGAGCGCCAAATCGTTCTCCCACCTCATCACGCGTTAATTTTGTGGCCCGGGCGTCGTCACGGTCCAGCAGCACCCTATGAACCTCGTACGTCGTTCTATTGGTTGCACTTTCATCTCGAAGAAGAGGATAGCTCTCTCAGTTTTGTCACGGTCCCACAAGTGACCTACCTCTCACAACCACTCCGATTAGTGGAGCTGCTGCGTCGCTTTCTTGACGACCAGGAGAACCGACGTCTTGAGTCCAATTACGCCAGTGCACTGGTTAAACTGATGCTGCTGGAGATCGCGACTCAGATCGGAAGCCACCATGGCGATGCGCCACAACAAGGTCGAAAACTAGCGGCTATTGCGCAGACGGCGCTGGGTAAAAGATTTCGGGAACCGATTGCGACATCCGAGATTGCTCGGATGCTCCACTGCAATCCCGATTATCTCGGGCGAGTTTATCGAGAGACCTTCGGCTGCAGCTTAACGACCGGAATTCATCGAGTCCGAATGCATCACGCTAAAAACCTGCTTCTCTTGAGTTCTCTGACCGTGAAAGAGGTTTCTTTGGCGTGCGGCTACGAAAATCCCGACTACTTTCGGCGTATGTTCCGCCGGTTCTTCGATATGCAGCCAAATCAGTTTCGGCTCTTGCATCCCCAACAACACACGAATGCGGTCTGATGGGATCGCGTCCCCCGGGCGCGGAGGGGCGTTGCTTGCGACGCCCGGGAATGGCCCGCGGTTCACCGAGTGCTCGAGACCAGGGATTCGCCAGCTCTGCTAATCGTGGATTATTCCCGGGAGCCGCAAGCGGCTCCCCTCCGCGCTTGGGGTCCGCCCAATAAAACGGCTAAGAAACCCGAACCGCCGTCCATCGCCCCGTTTCGCAACTCTCCACAGCGGCAAGGACCATGGCCAAGCTTTGAATATTATCCGCCGAATTGGTCTCTGGCATCGGTCCGCCGCGGACCGCTTGGACGAACTGGTTCATCACGCTGAAATGACCACGAGTCTCGAACGCTGCAGGATCATCTTTTGGCAAGACCGGTTGCGTCTCATTCAAAAAAACTCCTTCCTGAAACAACAGCCGTTCGGCTCTGACATCCTCATTGCCATCCCATAAAAGCGTCCCTTCCGTCCCGATTATCCGCCATGTTCCATCCCAAGAAGTTCGAAACCCGTCTGCACACCAGCTGGCTCGGTAAGTGAATCGAACGTCGTTAGCCATCCGGAAGACTGCGATCACAGACGGACCGCTTCGATACCAGGAATTCTTTGGCACCCATTCTTCGCAGAAGACCGCTTCGGCATCCGTGCCCAGCAAGAAGCGCGCGGCGTCAAACGGATGAATTGCCATATCGGCTAGCAACACGTGCAGCATGCTCTCCCGGAATCCCCCGAAATGAGGGCCGGCAAAGAAATCAACGTGCACAGTTGTTACATCTCCGATCACCTTTGCTTCAATCATCTTTTGCATCTGCCGGATTCCCCGATTGAAGCGCCGGTTCTGTACTACGGCGTGCACTCGCGTGTTGCGCCGAGCCAGATCGACCAGATCGGACGCGTCGCTGAGAGTCAAAGCGAGCGGTTTTTCCTCAAGCACATGGAGTCCTGCTTCCAGAGCCGCTCCGGAGACTTCTCGATGAGCCGCCGGAATCGTGCAGTCGAATACAGCATCAGCCGCAATCGAACCGAAGATCTCTCGAAAATCGGTATAAATCGGGGCCGAGATATTAAACTCGTTGCGCCGTTTTTCGGCGTTACGCTGATCGATATCGACCAGCGCAACGATTTGAACTTCAAGCTCGCTCGCCGCTCGGAGCCACTCGCCACTCATGGCTCCGCAGCCGACTAAAATCGCGTTGACTGGGCTGCTTTTCATCCGGGGCGCTGCACCGATAAGAGAAGTACTCCTCGGCTAGCCTTATTTCTTTTCTGCAACCGACTTAATTTTCTCCGCTGCTTCGGACAGGGCCGCATCCACCGGCGACTGTCCAGTCAAAGCCTTCTGGATAGCAGTACGAGCAGCCAAAGAGATGGCCGGGTAATTAGCTCCGCCTTCTTCCGGCCGCGCCCTGGCGGTGTCCATTTGGAGCACAAATGGCTGAAGTTCAGCGTTCGCCTCACCTTGTTTTATGGCGACACTTCGAACCGATGATATGTAGTTAAAAGTATTACAGAGCTTTTCCAAACGAGCCGAATCCTGGACGAATGCGATGAACTTCATCGCAGCTGCTTCGGTCTTGTCGTCGGTCTTAGAGACGCACCAGACTTCGCCGCCGAGCGGGACCACCGGTTTCATCCCCGCCTTCGGAACCGGAATCGGGGACACACCGAAGTCCAATCCGCTTTTGTGGACTTGGCCCAGCATCCAGGGTCCCATCACCATCATAGCCGCGCGGCCACTGATGAATTGGTCCGCCACATCTCCTTGGTTCCAGTTTACCACATCGCGCGAGACCGATCCTTTCTGGACAAAGTCGACCCAAAACTGGAGCGCTACTTTCGCCGGCGCAGCGGTCAGGTCAAGCAGCTTACCGCCGTTGGACCAAAGGAATGGTTCCCATTGCCAGGTTGCCTCCTCGGTATTTGTAGCGGAGAAATCAAGCCCGTACACCGGAGCCTTGGTGAGTTTGGCAGCGTCGTCTGTTAGCTCGGCCCAGGTTGCCGGCGGAGTACTGATACCCGCGTCACTGAACATCTTCTTATTGTAGAAGATGGCTAAGCTGTTGCTGCCGATCGGCACTCCATAAACTTTTGCGCCATCGCTGACCGCCGACTTAGGCCCCGCGTAGGTGTCCGGCCAAGTTGGTAATTTCGCAACATCCGAACTGATGTCCTTTAGGACGCCCGCTTTCGCTACGCGCAATACGTCCGGGTTGTCGATACAGGAGATGGCCGGCGATTTGTGGACAGCCGCCATCTGGAGCGTTCGGCTGAGCAACTCAGCAAATGGTACATAAGTGAGCTGGATTTTGATGTCGGGATTTGCCGCCTCAAAATCGCTCTTGATCGCAGCCAGGCCGTCTAACTGGCCTTGGACATTGAAATAATGAACGATTTCAACTGTGGTGACTTCCGACCGGGCAGATCCGGTTAAAGCCGCTATAAGCAGAGCGCAGGCGGACAAGCTCCACCGCATTCGGCGCATTATTTGGGGATCGTTTTTCACGGGGGTTTTGGGGGTTCTGGTTGGGGTTTGCTTCATGCAGAAAGGCTTTACCTCCGCTGAAGGGCGAGTTGGAGCAGATTCAGAGAAAGAATGAGAAGCACCATGACGGTCGCTATTGCGGCCGCCTGTCCGAAATTGAAGACCGAGAATCCGGTTTGATAAGCGTAGGTCGAAAGAAGGTGGGTGCTGTTGGCGGGCCCGCCCTTAGTCATTATCCAAACGAGGTCGAAAACCTTCACGGTATAGATCGTTCCCAGCATCAGCACAGCAACTGTAACCGGCTTTAGCATCGGTATGGTGATGTGGCTAACCTGTTTCCAGTAAGAAGCGCCATCCAACTTCGCCGCCTCATAAATCTCGAGCGGCACAGCTCGCATACCGGCATACAAAAGGATAAAGTTAAACGGAAAACCGATCCAGATATTCGCGACGATCGTCGCCCCGAACGCGAGTTGCGGATCGGCTAACCAAGGAAAAGTGGGAAGACCAAATAAATGTCCGATCTGGTTGAGCGGGCCAACTTCATTGAACAAGCCCTTGAATGTATTGGCGGCTGTAAGGATCGGAGCCAGCCAGGGAACGAGCAAAAGGGCGACGAGTGCGTTCTTCAGCGGAAACTCATTTTGGAAGAACAGAGCTAGCAGAAACCCAATTGTGAATTGGAATAAGATACTGAAAAACGTGAAAAGGACGGTGTTCAGTAGCGCCCGCCAAAAGCTGGGATTGGACAAGCCTTGTTGATAGTTGGTCAATCCATTAAAAGGCATGTCTCCGCCCACAAATGTATCGATCGTCGCATCCCGAAAACTAAGTGCCACGCTGTAGATTACCGGGTACGCCAAAAATAGAACCGCAAACAGAACAATCGGGAGCACGAAACTGTAGGGCGCAAACAAACGCCGCCAACGCCCGGCACGCCTTTTCGGAGAGCGCAAGTTGACGGGCCCAGACAGACCGGGCCCGTCTTTTGCGCCCCCAATTTGCGTTACAGTTTGCATCCGATTAACAATTTCGAATTAACGCAGAGCACCCCGCGTCAATCCGGAAATAATAAACCGACTCGCATACAGCACGACCACGACGGCAGGGATCGCTGTAAGCACGCTTCCAGGAAGCAGGAAGCTCCAATCCACACCAAATTGCCCGACCGCCTTGTACAGTTCGAGGATAAGGGGTTGTAAACTAGATTCGGTGATGAGGCTCAGAGAAAAAATGAGGTCACCCCACGCCATCAGGAAACTGAAAATACCAATCGTGACAAAACCGGGGATCATCACCGGTATGACGACGGAGCGGAACGCTCTCCATTGACCCGCTCCCTCGACCAGGGCCGCCTCGACCAATTCGTAGGGGAACTCGCGCACATAGGCGCAAAGCATGACTAAGGCGAACGGAACGGTCAGAGTCATGTCCGCCAAGATCAGACCCGGCAATGTGTTCACCAGGTTCGACCGCGAAAACATCACAAATAGCGGAATCACGAAAACGATCGCCGGAAGCATCTGGCTCGTGAGCATGAACGACTGCAGCACTTTGCGCCCACGAGGCTTTAGCCAAACGATGCTGTAGGCGGCAGGACCGGTGACCAAAAGAGTAAGCGCCGATGTCGCCAGACTCACCACGAAGCTGGTCCCCGCGTGGGGCGCCAGCCGGCGGAGTGCGTCCGACCAGTTCTGAAAAACAAACTCCCGTGGCCAAAGGGCGAGATGCACACCGAAAAGCTCGCGCGGAGTCATAAAACTCCCCGAAAGTACCCAGTACAACGGCAGGAGCAGTACGATTGTGATGACCACTCCGAATAGGGTGTACCGCCATGGCGACGACGTTCCGGGGGACGGCATTAGAGAAATCCTAGGCCGAATTATTTCGGGATACAATTAAAATCATCCTGCAGGCGGAACAGGTAGGGGGGTTGGTAGTCCATCCTAGTCTACAACGATTGCATCTCACAACCTTACCGGAACGTAGAAAACCCGGACGATTCCGACCTTCTTAAAACTCAATCCGCCTGCGCGGCACAAATCGGGCTTAAGCGTCCGTAGTCGGGATGCCTCTAAAAGAAATTGACCCAGCACCTGGGTGCTGGGTCATCAGGTCATTAATCATTCCCGCCTCCCCATTTAGGAGGGGAGCAGACGCACGCTCATGAACTCGGGCCCGAAGTTCCGGTAAAGCTGCCAAGCCTTCGGGCAATCATGAAGTAGCCGAGAGGAAAGTGTTTCGCAGTCTTCTCTGATACTTTTTTCCCGAGAGGCGAGGCGACCAGCCTTCGACAGAGAGCTTGGAACGTGACCGCAGTCCACTCTCCGATCGGACCGAACCGTAAAATGGATTTTGAAAAAATATCCACGACAATTTCGGGTGCGCCCCCAACCTCTTTGATTAGGATAACGTCGAATCCGGTTGCTTCGGCAAAGCGTCGGAGCGCGTACTTTGTATATCGATAGAAGTCATAGGGCTCTTCGTGCAACCAGTAGAAGAACGGCACATTTAACAGCAATTTGCCGCCTGGCTTGAGTAATCTGGCCATCTCACGCCATAAATGCTCGGGCACGGGTATATGCTCGAGAACATCTGAGAGAAGAATGGAGTCGAAACTCGCGTCGGCAAACGGCAAATCCTTTGTAAGGTCGCACTCCGCGTCCAGGTGGTCACTGCCATGCAGCGAGTTGCTCCAGTCTACGCATACGGTTTCAGAGACATATTCTCGATATAGGCCGTAGAAGGGAACCTTCCCGCAGCCTAGATCCAGCAAGCGGCCACGACAATGGCTCTTCATGTGCGTATGGTAGCAACTCGCGACCAGTTCGCCGACCAGTCTTGATCCCGGGTTGATCTCCTTCGGGTTGCTGGAGGCCCTGAGTTGACCATGCTTTAACACAAATTTCGAAGGGGCCCATGTCTCAAGGTTCCTCATCTTTCCGCATGTTGGTTCGTTATATTACCAACTCAAGTAAGACGATCCCTGGAATAACGTGTCCAAGCCCGCTCAGCAGGGGTCTCGGGGTATCCGCTCTAACAACTAATACCACGCTTGGCCATGAAGCCAGTTTACCATCGCCTACCGGTATCCGTCAGGCAGAACCTAGGTAAGTTAGTTCGGTGACTTCTGTGTCATCACCCTACGATACAATTCTACCAGAGCGTCATTGCGTTTGCTCAGGTCGAACTCGGCTTCCACGAAGGCACGCCCTTTCCTGCCGATCTCAAGCCATAAATCCGGTTGGCCAATTAACTCCGCCAGCTTTGCCGTAAGCGAGTCCGTATCGCGTTCAGGAACAAGAAAACCGGATTGCCCATCCAGGATGCTTTCAGAGAAACCATTGTGATTTGTACAGACAACCGGCAAACCCATAGCTTGCGCCTCTTGAAGAACTATGCCCTGGCCTTCAAAATCGCCATCGGAACTTAAGACGCTCGCGAGGACAAAAATATGCGATTTGGCAAAGAGCCGGCGAACCTCGTCTTGGGTCTTCCATCCGACCAACGTGACATTCTTTTGGAGATTGAGTCGTTCGATGAGAAGAGACAGATCTTGGCGAAGAACACCCTCTCCGACGATTGTGTACTCTAGCTTTGGGAACTGCCTGACAAGATTTGCAACCGCCTTGATGGAGTACTCGAGCCCTTTTTTTTCCACCAGGCGACCGACTGTAATCAGCCGGATGGCGCCATTTGAATCGACTCTTCTTTCGAGGAAATCGAACTTCGTAAGATCCGTACCGAGCCTGAAGCTGAAAATCTTCGCAGGATCGCAGCCCGCGGCAATTAATTTTCCGCGAACGAACTTACTGGAACAAGTGAAAGCTTCTCCCTTGCGGAAGAGTTCGTCATAGACACTTGTGCCATGCTGCGCAACATAGGAAGCAATATCGTATCCATGAAACGTGGTGAGCAGGGGACCTTGCAGGGCACCGATATCGCGCAATTGCTGGCCAACAGCGCCCGCTGTTCCGAAATGGCAATGGATTATGTCATACGCCGGTGAAAACGCGTGACGGTAAAGCATCTCGAGATGGATCGCCGCCTTGCCGTATCGGAGAACATACATCGATCGCAGTAAGCGCATAGGCCTTCGCCAACCCCACTTCAGGACGATTTTTGCAGCAGCCCGTACACGTTCCTTCCGGCTCGCGGAAGTGAGATACTGCGTCCGGTCGATAAGTTGATACTTCTTTACCTGCGGATCGACTAGATCGTCGCTATTCCGATAACGGGCGAAAATGTCTACCGTGTGTCCACGCTCAATTAATCCGACAATTTGACTGACAATAAACGTTTCTGAGGTCTTCGGAAATATATCAAGCAGGAAGGCAATTCTCATCTTCGGACGGTTCAAGCCCGCTCGATTATTCCGTGGTTTCTTAATGGATTCCGTTTGCAGAAGCATAGAAGCAAACCGCTATAGCGCACTGGGTCAGCCCCGGAAATGAACCTTTCTCCTCGGCACTGCGCAGGAGCATCTAAAGAACAATGAATTCCAGGCCGAGCAATCTCGCAGCAATCTTTTCGGCGCCGACCCGGTCGAATCGTATGTGCATTTGCAAAGTTGAGCGAGGTAGAACTACCATCAACAGGAATAAGAGCCCTGGGAGCGGTTTCTAGCGTCGTTCGAAGAAATAGAAATCGGCGAAGGACGTTTCGGCCGGTCGCGCGAGATCATAGGGGTATTTATTAGGGAGATAGTCCGTTTTCCGCCATTGCGGCTCTTGCTCCTCAATCCAATGAGTGAACAAGCGATGGCGGACATGCGGCGCATCGCTCGGCTCAACCTTGTTGCTTGAGTAGATGACAACGAATCGGCCGGCATTGGCGAAAAGAGAGCGCATATAGGCGTCAAACACCTTGTCCTCGACCAGATGGTAGATGACGTCGAGCGAGAGCACGAGATCGAGCCGGCCGAGATCCGCCGGCATCCGACTGACGAGATAAAAGCTTTTCGCCGCGTCGCCGGAGAAGCGCTGGCGGCAAGCAGAGACCGAACTCTCCGCCACGTCGATGCCGACATAGCGCGGGTATTCCGCAAGGGTGAGCTGCGCGCCGTCGCCACAACCAAATTCGATGACTGATTGGATGCCCATTCTCGCAACGAAGCCATTCAAGGTTTCCGCCTTGAATTCTGCGAGGCGCCCGAAAGAGCCGGGACCCGAGGTGCCACCCTGCCGGTAGCGCTTCTCCCAGTAAGACGAGGAGTCCCGGAAGCGACGCCGCCACCCTCGCAACTCTTTGACCACCGGGATGCGCGCGACAGAGCGCGCGGCCGCGCCAAGGACGGGCGTCGCTTTTACCAGGGCCTTCAGGCGGCTACCGCTGTCGGTCTGGCTTGGCTTCATCTGATTCCTTCTGAATAGCTGTTGGGTCATTATGGTTGTTCGTCACTATCAAGTTTCCTAGCAGCCATTTATGCCAGCCGAAGAGTGACCGGTTAATGCACGCGAACGAATTTTTGCGCCTTCGCACTGCAGAAAAAATGAGTCTCATTCAAACACCAATTCCGAATTTGGAGCCGGCGCCCATGAGCCTGCCGGTCGATGCGCCTAAACCCGTTCACTGGACAGCCGCAACCAAATTTCAAATCCCTGAAATGCTGGGTCACTATCATCGCGTCCGGCCGGACTGTCTTTGCGGCATCCGCTCTATCCAGCGTTATGGCGCTTAAAGAAAGTCATGCCCATGATCTGCAGATCGAGAATCAGACTCCAATTTTCCAAGTACCAAACGTCGTAGTTAATCCGTTCCCCCAAATCTGTATTGCCTCGCAATCCATGGATCTGCGCCCAACCGGTTATTCCCGGTTTCGCATTGTGACGAGCATTATAGTGTGGAATGTCGTGTTTAAACCTAGCGACTAATTCGGGGCGTTCCGGCCGAGGTCCGACCAAGCTCATTTCCCCCCTAAGAACGTTCCAAAACTGCGGCACTTCATCAATGTTCCATTTCCGCATGAAGGCTCCGATTCGCAATCGCCGCGGATCATTCTGGATGGTCCACCCAACTTCCCCTTCCCGCTCCGCATCTAGCCGCATACTGCGGATCTTAATGATATCAAAGAGTTTGCCGTTTCTTCCGGATCGCCGTTGCCGGTAGAAAATCGGACCCGGAGACTCAGAATATACGATCGCACCAAAAATGAAGAGAATCGGTAATGAGAGCAAAAGCCCTACCGTTGCTCCAGCGATATCAACGGCCCGTTTGACTGCCCGGCTCACGATTCGATCGAGAGGTAGCCGGCTGACTCCCAAAACTGGTATTCCGCTGATGGTGTCCAGGTTCAGTCCGGAGACCAGGATCTGGAAATAGGAGGGCACAACTTTGAACTCGACCATTTCGCGCTCGCAGGCGTTGGCCAATTGAAGAATGCGTTGCCGGTCATAATCGAGATCAGCCAAAATCAAGATATCGATCGCGACCGAAGAAATAATGCGCTCTGCTTCCTCAATTGCGCCTAGATACGGAATGGAGATCTCCGATCGTTCGTCAGCGTGACCGTGAATGTAGCCTATGACTTGGTACCCCGAACCGGGGGAGTGGATAAAATTCCGCGCTAAATGAGCAGAATGCTGGTTCCAGCCGACAAAGACGACACGCTGGCGAAGCGCAGAAAGGGCAGAAGTCCGAATCAGGAGTAGCTGGAACACGCTGCGCCAGATCACCAGCATACTCGGGGTGATCACCCAAGCCATTGCGCAGTAGACTCGTGAAACGGGCGGCTCGAATTTGACTATGAACGATACGAGCAAGATGAATCCGACCCAGGGCACTGACCATTTTAGAATCCGGGTAGTGACAGTCCGTAAGTTGAGCAGTTTGCGATGGTCGTAGACTCCTCCGTAGCAAAGCATCCCTACGTAAAGCACGGAGGCGAGAATGATGTACCCGAGATATTCGCCGATCTCGGGTGGCGAGTTAATTCCCCATTCACGGATCGGCGTCTGAAATCGGATGTAGAAGCTTAACAAGAGCGCGCACAGGATGACCAGAATGTCTCCTGCGAAAGCGACAGCGACTATTTTCTGACCCAGATCTCGGCCCCGGCGGGCGCGCTCATCCAGCGTCGGAAAAGACCAGAGAACTTTTCTGGCATCAGCTACTCCATCCGGCAAACCTGAGACTTCCGAAACTACTTTCCCAGCAAACAATTTCTCGTTAATCGACATATCGTCATCCGTGTTCGACTTCAGTCAGACGTAAGACCAAATTCTTATATTCAGGAGCATCCCTAAAAACATTCAGGGACGAAAACTCAGCGTGGTGAAAGAAAACCGGCGGAGCGAGACGCAGACAATTTAGGACCAAGTCTGACGCTCCAACATTTTCAACCCTACCCTCCTTTTTTTTCCCTGAAGCAACAGTAACATGTTGCATTGTATCCCCCATACCCGGCGCTCGGCATGATTTTCCAGTTCTTCTGGAAATTATCAGCCCGAACCCCGCTAAACGACCAAAGAAGGCCCCCAAAGTCAAGTGATTTGTCCATCGAATCTCACGACACAGCCTGAACTGGATCGTAGTTAGTTGATCATCTCAGAATTGCGTGGGATAACGCCTCACGCTCATGATCCAAAACGCTATGTTGCGTTACCTTGCCGAAATTCGGCCGCACGCCCAGCGCCAAATAAAATCAGCTAGATTTCGATGGAACCCTACAACTCCGATGCCGCCAGAGGAGTTAGTCTGTTGGCAACTAACCCTCTTTCAGTCATTTTTCGTTCTGGGAGGCCGCAGCCATTGGCCATCACCGATTCGACGTACTTGCGCAGCCGATCAATAAAAATAGATGTATCAAACCTGCGGGCATGTAACTGGATCTGTTCCGGCACGAACATATCCTCGGAAGACTCAAAGGATAGGATTGCGTTAGCTAACGCATCCGCCGTTTGCTCCGCAAAAAACACACCGGTAATCGCGCTACCCTCTTCGAGCGTCTGTTGCCGAGTCGGAGCATAGACGCCTACGACAGTTTCCAGAGATCCTCCCTTTCCAAAAGCGATCACCGGGCGACCATACGATTGCGCTTCCAAGGGAACCATCCCAAAATCTTCGTCTGCGGCGAACAGCAAAGCTCGGCATTGCGCATAGACATTTCGTAATTGGGCCTCATCCACCTCTCCTAGGAATTCAATATTCGGGCCGGAATGCCTCTTCAACCGCTTCATTTCTGGCCCGTCGCCCACGATCACTAATTTCCGGCCGAGCTTGCTACAAGCGTCTATCAAAATATCCGTACGCTTATATGGAACAAGTCGTCCTACGGCTAGGTAGTAATCCTCATGCTTCCTGGCCAAGAAGCTCTGGGAAGTATTGATTGGAGGATGAATGATAGTGCTGTCTCGCCGGTAATACTTGCGGATACGCCCGGCGACATAGTTAGAATTTGCGATGAAGTGATCCACTCTTTGGGCCGCCGAATAGTCCCAGTTCCGTACATAGTGAGAGGCTAGCCCGAAAATTGTTTGGGCTAGCGGAGACATCTGACGTAAATATGCTGAGTACCCATCCCAGAGGTAACGCATGGGAGAATGGCAGTAGCAAATATGCGTCGCATTCGGGTCAGTAACTACCCCTTTCATTGGCCCACTATCCGAGGTAATGACCAGATCGTATCCGCTCAGATCCAGCATTTCCACAGCCAAAGGATAAAATGGTAAAAAATGCCGATGGGCTCGGCGCGCGCCTGGGGTTTTGTCGAGAAAAGAGGTAGTTATTTTACGTTTCTGTAACGCCGGCGGAAGTTTTTGCTTATCCAGGAAAAGAGTAAAAACGTCGGCAGTTGGGAATATGCTTGCGATGGTGTCGACGACCCGTTCGCCACCTGCCAGCGAGATAAACCAATGATGAACTATGGCCACTCGCATACCGTCGAAGTCGATACTATGCTGGTGAGTACTGTGAGTCAGGCATTCATCTGCCGTCTGAAGGAACGTGCTCATTCGGTTAGTGGATAATCAACAATTGGTGAGTGGAAGAGATCGAGACAGTGACAGAAATCCGGAGATCTGGCGGCCAGTTCCACGGAGTCTCGGTTTGGTTCCAGTTAAATCCCGTCGATGTTAACATAGATATACTTTTTCAGCGGGCGCAGCTGACCACGAGGAACAAGCAAGACAGGCACGCCGAGGTCTCCGACCGTGGAGAAGGTTAGTTCTGTTTATGATTCGCGCGCGCCAGCAGGAAACTCCGCAATTCCGTGCCGATAGACACCAGAGAGAAATCTTGAGCCCGTTTCTTCGCGCGAAATCCTAGATCTTGTGATAGCTCGATATCGTCCAGCAATCTTTCCAATGCACTCGCCAACGCAGAAACATCCGCAATCGGAGCTATTATGCCCGGCAACGGCGCTTCATCACCCATGATTTCGGCCACACCTGGGACGGCCGTCGCAACCACCGGCAATCCGCAAGCCATCCCTTCTAAAGGCGCAACCGGAAAGCCCTCGTGCCGGGACGCCATCACGTAAACATCGGCGGCGGAAAGCCACGTACGCATGAGGGGTCGGTCACGAATGTAACTGTCGATCCAGAGAACGGATGAATCATGTCGCCCATGTAGCATGCCACGGAATTTGGGAGCGTCGTCGCCGGAGCCGATGAGGACGAGCCGCCAATCTTGACCAAGATGTGCTGCTCGAAGTTTAGACCAAGCATCAAGTAATAGATCCAGACCTTTTCGGAAGATATCGATGCGCCCGTGCGAGATCGCTATTCGGGCATCGAGTGGTAGATCCAGCGTCTTTCGAGCTTCCGCGCGGGGGATCGGCTGCCATTCAGTGAGGTCAAGAGGATTGGGAAGGCGCGCGATCTTGTCAGGCGCGACCCGATACTCTGACTGCACTCTTGCGACTTCGTTGCTAGGACCAATAATCAACCCTGCACACTGCCTTACTGCAGGCGGGCGCGTTATCTTTTCCAGCCGGCTGATCTGCCAGTTACCGCCCTGAAAGGTAGCAAAAACGGGAAGATCGAGAAGGCGCCCAAGCGCGGTTACGACGTCGAAGCGAGCATATTCGTACTCTTGGCAAAGGATCATGCCGACGCCCCTGCGTCTGAGTTCTCGCCGGAGACTCCACGGCGGCGTGGCGAAGTAAGGGAGAAGGTGTCGAAGAAGTTTTTTCGCCGGCTTGAGCAGCTTTCGGCCGGCGAACATGTTGGCGGTCTCCCAGGCATAGGGATCTGCAAAAAACTGCCGCATCCAAAGGTAGGATCGCTTAGCCGGAATAAGGCATATTTCCGCGCCGGTGGATTTATGTCGTTTCGAACCAACCACGCGGGCCCGGCTTGAGAAACAAAAGATAGTGACCTGAAAACCGACAAGCTGAAGCGCCCGGACATAACCAAAAAGCCAGCCACCGGTCATTTCCATGCAGAACTGCTCAAATGATACTCCGAGTCCATCGAGAAAATCCTCGACGGTATGACCCCACGGCAATAGCGCGACGTGCAGCCTATCGGGAGGCCTGGGCTGGTTGATTAGAGGTGATTTGCCTCTGCTCGGGTCGATGTCCAACGCGAGGTCTGATCCATGCATAAGCAGTTTCTGTCCCTTTCGTCCCGGCACGATGAAACGCATACCCGGCCAGGGTGATTGGGCCGAGCATCGCCCAGCAAAGCTGTCGCCAGCGCCTGGTCAGATTTGAGAATCCGACATCGTGGCACAGGACGGTTAGTGGATTGATAAAACTAGCGGTCAGGCCAGCTGGAAAACCAACTAGCTTCTCGATTTCGGTTCGCGAGTAGCCGCGGCGAACGTGCCCCCATTCAGCAAACAGGTTTTCCTCGGGGGGACAATACGCTCTCATGAATCGATAAAAAGGAAACCGCCAGTTTTCATTTGGCGTGCTGACCAGCAGGAATCCACCGGGGCGCAAGACGCGAAATGCCTCCCGCACCGCCTGGCGGTCATTCGGTACATGTTCCAGGAGATCAAACATGGTGACCGCATCAAAACTTTCATCTTCGAATGGCAGATCGGTCGCATCCCCGCAGACAAAGCGGACACCGGGCCGCTGATTACACGGAGCCGATGCATATTCGCCATTGAGATCGATATTTATGACTTGAGCGTTTGGGTATAGCAGCGAAGTGACTCCACTGCGACCACCGCCAACTTCTAGAATCTTTACGACCGGAGCATCGGGTGCGACTCGATGGATCGCCCGCATTTTTTCGCGGTAGAAAAGACCTTGCGTATACGGACCTGGAAATGGGTTGTCATTGAGAAAATCGGCAAGAGCCCGTTTGTGTCGGTGAGGCATGGCATGTGAGCTGGATTTAGGATCAAGATTTGAGCGCAACGAGGACGTGAAAGCACTCGGCTGTGATTGACGGAAGTAGGTCACGAATCCTGAAGCACACCCGAGCAGTTCGCCGAAAAACGAGCTCCAATCGTCGTTGAGCCGCATCCGCTTCAGCCGCCGGTAATAGGCATATGGAATCGTTGTAAAGAGCCTCCGGATATTTCCAAAATGCCGGTGTTTTTCGAACTGCACCAACAACGCCGCGACGTGGCCGCGCATATATTGCTTCATCTGGCTTCTGAAAGCGTCGCGATCGACGCGATGCGAATGCCATACAACCGCGCGTGGCTCGTACACAATCGACATTCCCGCTGCCAGCATCCGATACCAAAATTCAGAGTCTTCGCTGCAACCGGAAGCGCCTGCACCAAGACGCTCATCGAAAAGCCCAATCCGGCTGAACGCGTTCCGGCGGAAAGCCATGTTTGCGCCCGCCCCAATACGCCAGACGGGGACCCCCCGGTCCAGCATGCTATTAAAGAAAAACGAGTCGAAAGCGATCGGACGGTAACCGCGGCTGAACCCGCCGAAGTCTAGTTCGAAACGGATCTGTGACTCGGTATCCAATTCCGCTGGGAGCACCAATCCAGCAATCCCGAATACTGTGTCGTGCGACAATGCCTGCCAAACCCCCAGCAGCCAACGTGGATGAACCTGCACGTCATCGTCAGTAAACGCCACGATCTCCCCGCAAGAACGCAAAATGCCGCTATTTCGCGCCCGGCTGAGTCCCAAAGCGGGCTCCGGCCGATAAATCACTCCGGCAAACTCTTCGACCACATTGAGGGTGCAGGGTTCTTCGGGCGCGTTATCAACCACGATAATTTCCGCCGGGGACGGATCCAGTCGCTGAAGAGCGGTCAAGCAGCGTCTCAATTTCTCGGGACGCCGGCGGGTACACACGATCACCGAAACCGGAACCTGTCTTGGGGCCAGCAGAGCTTTGCTTGTCAGATTCTTCAGCGGCTGGCTCAGAGCAGCGAGCGATTCGAGCGGCGCAGGGAAATTGTCAGCAGGGTTCGGCCGCCGGATCGGAAGGGATGGCTTGAAGCCGTTTTTCAATGAATAATACCCAACCGCAGGAGCAATCGCGCGCAAAGCTCTCCGCTGAATGTCGGCTTCATTGAGTGGAAACTCACCATCGTGAACCAGTGTATGACCGAGTGGGATATCGTTCCACCAAAACACAAGGTATACTCCCACGGCATTTCCGGGTGTGCTCATCGCGCGAAGCGGTTCATTGAGCCTCACCTGAATGACTTCCCATCGATCAGGATCGCTCATGCGAAATCCCTTCGAACCGTTGCGATGCGTTTCAAGGAGCGGGGGTATTCGCCAAAAATACCCACCATTCCTCCGCAGAATTCCGCAAATATCATCGAGAAAGGCAGAACATGCTTGCCGCGGAACGCTTCGCAGAGTTGTAGGAGCTGGTCGCGGATCCACCAGATCACCAAACGACGAAATCGGGCGCGTTGGGCTGGATCGTTCCGATAGCTCTTCTCCACAAAGGCCATGAATCCCAAACCCCAAGTGTAATACTGGCGTCGCAGACCCGATTCGGAGGCGCGGTGTTCATGGAAGACCATGTAACTGGGCTCATAGACCACCACGTGGCCGGCTCGGATGATCCGATAAAAAATGTCAAGATCGCCACCGCCCGGAAGAGGAGCTCCGGTATCGAGGGCTTCATCGAATCCGCCGATGTCGCGCAGCACGTCGCGGCGGAACGCCATGTTGCAACCTGCGCCGAAGATACCGGCGCCGCACGGATAAAGCGGATTGCCAGGCAATCTCTCGGCCAAATCGATTCTTGTCGAAGCCACGCCGGAACCCATTCCTTTTCTCAAAGAGCACCTGCGCTGTCGTATCCAGTCTCAGCGGCATCACTAGCCCGGTGAACAGCGGCAGCATCCGGAGTTCTCGCCCCACGCTTCCTCGCAAACCCGCAAACCAGCCCGAGTCTACAACAACGTCATCGTCGAGATAAGCAATCAGCTCCCCGGTCGCTTCCATCCAGGCTCGGTTGCGCGCAAAGTCCAGACCCGGGCGTCTTTCCCAGACGTACCGCACGCCGGTGAGGACCTTTTAACAAGTTTGGCGGTTGTATCGTCAGAAGGCGCATTGTCGATAACCAGAAGTTCAAAGCCGTATTTCCGCTGCAGCGGAAGAACCGAATCGAGACAGCGGTTAAGGGTCGCAACTCGATCTCTGGTGCAAATGGCAACCGAGAGCGACGGAAAGGAAACGTTCGTCCGCGGCGGGGCAAGCTCGTCGCGAATTGCTTCCTCAACAATTTTCGTTTTCAGCTCATCACCGATCCAGCGGTTCAACTCTTCTGGGGACCAGGTCAGTTTGCCCGCAGTTTTCTCGCATAAGAAAGCCAATCGGTCGCCCGTTACGCCGGATAAGAAGTGCCGCTCCGTTCTCATCAGGTCCAAACTCTAAAGACCCCAGAGGGTGGGTGACTTCTGTCTCACCGAGTCGATAGCGCATGGGCTCGTAACTTCTCGCCTGAATGCTTCTTCCGAAGTTGAAGCGCGTAGAAACGCGAGAAAAGCCCTCCGTGGCCAAAAGCTGCGTTACCGACCCGCTCTCGACGATTTTCCCAGCATCAAGCACGATAACTTTATCGGCATGCTCAATGGTGCTGATCCGATGGGCGATGATCAATACGGTTCGGCCGTGTCCGAACTCTTCAAGGGCATCCTGGAACGACTTTTTCCGAGATAAGATCGAGCGAATTTGTCGCCTCATCGAGAATCAAATTTGTGGATCTCGGATGAACGCGCGCGCCAGTGCCAGCCTTTGCCGTTGACCGCCAGAGAGGCGCGAGACCCCAATCCCCGAGAGATCGTTTCAAACCCATCTGGCAGATCCTCGATGAACTCCAGGGCATGCGCTTTACGGGCCGCTTCCAGGAGTTCTTCGCGGGTGGCATCGAGCTTCCCGTAGATGATGTTGTCGGCCACACTCGCATTAAAAAGAAAGATGTCCTGGCTTACTACCGCGATCTGGTTACGCCACCAGGTTAGATCAAGCTCGGGCAGCGGAATCCCGTCAATCAATAGACGCCCTGAAGAAGGATCGTAAAAGCGGCAGATCAAACTGATCAGGCTAGACTTGCCGGCGCCCGACGGACCAACCAAGGCAGTGGTTTCGCCAATGTTGATCGAACAGGTTACCTGATCTAGAGCCGGACCTTTTTCGGAGCCGTAATAGAGTGAGACATTCTCGAAGAGGATCCTTTTCTCGACCGACTCAGGCACCCGGGCACCACTGCGTAGATAGGGCTTATCGGTCTCATCGAGAAGTCTCTTCACTTCTTCGACGGAAGCTGAGAAAGCATTAAGCGCCACCCGATCGCGAATCGAACTGTTTAATGCGGGGCTGCAGTCGATACAGCAGGATCAGAAAAATGAACGAGGCCGCCATCTGTCCGGGAGCGCGCATTGCCATCACCGCCACGATGCCAAGCAACAAAGACGCCGTAAGCATTTCGGACAACGGATGAACCAATGCGGAGGTGCTCTCCAGTTTCCAGAAGATCTTTCTCACCTTACGCGAAGCTACGTTAAACCGGTTCTGCTCGTGACTTTCACGTCCAAAGGCGCGAATCAGCCGCAGGCCATGAAACGTCTCAAGCATTCGTTGAGAAAGGGTTGCGTTTGCGGCTGTTGCCTGAAGACCGAGCTGCTTCGCGCGGCCGGTGAGGCCTTTGAACGATTTGAGAGATCAATAGCAGCAAGCAGCCAGTGATCAGCGTTAGCTTCCAGGAAATCAGCAGTAGTAGGATACCCAAGATCAGCGTCATACAGGCATTAATAATCACGTTAGCGAGCACTGCGAACGCGGAGCTGACACGCCAGGTATCGGTGCCCAGGGTATTCAGTAATTTCCCGGAATCGTTCGCGTCCAAGTAGCTCTGGCTCACGCTGAGCAATTGATGAAGAATACCGCAACGAAGCCGATGGCTGATGGACGCATTCACCCACTGGAAGAGCAACGAGTAGGCGTAGCTGAGAATATTTTTCAGCACTACACACAAAAGAATACTGAGACCGATCCACCAAAGCCGCGTCTCGGCCGGAATTCCCTGGAACACAGCTGTCATCCTACCAAGAACGCCGGCATCCCCGGTCCCATCTGATTCTGTACGAGCGGAACCAATAGTGAAATTGAGAGACCTTCTGACAACGCAGTCAGTACCCCGAGAATAATCATGACCGAGAGCATCCAACGCTGAAGGCGCAGTAAGGGAAAGAGGGCTCTAAGAGCATGCACGAGAACAGCCATCGATTAAGCTCCGTCGTCCAACGCCGCAGACCAGCGCGCCAGCTCAAAGTGTCTGAAAATCGCGTTTAATATGAACGGACGCTTCCTTCTTTTCTTGGCATGCAAGATAGCTTTTTCGCTCCCCTGGCTGGTCGGGCGAGTGACTAGATTGAACACACTTTTTGACGAAAGTCTTGTAGATACCGGCTTTCAACAACAAGACCGGATTAGCAGAGACAGCTTCCTTCAAGTAGCGGAGGCACCCGGGGTAATCCCCCCAATCATAGCATTTATCTGCAAGGTACAAATAAAAGTAACCACCGGACCAACGAAACGTGGCGGCTGGCAAGTCGTCGTTACGCTGACGCACTCGACGCATGGTGACGGTAAACGATGCAATCATACTTTCAGCATTACGACTCATGGCCGAGCTGCTCTGCCGATATGCGGCCAGATGTTCGGGAACGACACGAATGCTAAAGCACTCGGCAACCCGCAGATAGAGATCCCAATCTTCACACCCCTGGGCTCCTTCTTGCTCGACTCGGGTGAGGTAAAGGCCGACCTTTTCGAGAGCGGCTACACGAAATAGCGGCACACTGGCGTTGCCAAGGAGGTTTTGCAAAACCATTGCATGACGTAAGCGACCCTCAAATGTATCGGGAGGACCTGTATCCACGAGGTTACCCTGCTCGTTGATCAATTTGGACCAGCAATACACCAGACCTGTTTCGTTGCCACATTGCTCCATACGGGCAACTTGCTTCTCAAGCTTCTCTGGAAACCAAAGGTCATCGGCATCCAAGGGAGCAACGTATTTGCCGCGCGCCTTCCGTATCGCAGCATTCCGCGCGGCGCCCACTCCCGCATTACTCTGCCGGACGAGCTGAAATCTGGCATCCCTTGTTACGAATTCTTCAACGATGTTAGCGGTGGCATCTGAGGAACCATCATCAACTACAATCACTTCGATCGCTTGATAGGTTTGAGTGAGGACAGAATTAAGCGTCTGCCGAATGTCTAGCGCGGCATTGAATGCTGGAATAATTACCGATACCAGTGCCTTGTCCAAGTTCCTCTACCCTCAGCTCACGATTTTCCAATTCCTTATTGTCCTGGTTCAGACGAAGGCGTCCTAAAATTTGTTCACGTTATTGGCTTATTAATTACCGGTGCCGGGTGCGGCGATGCTTTACATTTCCTTGATACGCCAGGGGTGACAGCGGCCCAGGAAAATGTCCTTTAGAGCCAATAGATGTCCTTTCAGCCTTCCACTCCAATCCAGAGAGCGATCGCCCTTCAGTAGATTCCATAGGCTCGTCCACGTGCTCTTGCCAAAACAGATCAACCAAAAGCGAGTCCAGGACTTGAGAGCGGGCAGATGCGTCACTCCTTTTTTTAGAAAATACCAATTGTTCGCTACGAGCGAATATCCCCGTAATACTTCACGCACCCGGCCTCCCGGCGTTTCCAGATGGACCCCGACGCAACCCGCAAAGCGGCCGATGAGACCGTAACGCTCCAAGCGGATTGATAGGTCGTAATCCTCCCCATAGGAATAAAACGGAAGATTTTCGTCAAATGTCTCATAATTTAGGATAGCCCGCCGGATGATCATATTGCAGCCGTAAAGAATATGATGCTTTCCCTGACTGAAGAACACGCCTCTCGGGTTTCCTCCGGGTTGATAACTAGCAATCAACTTCTTCGCTTCCTCTCGGCTAACGCCTCCGTCTACGAGAATACGGCCAGAGATCCCCACGACTGAGAGATTCGCGTTCATAAACGCGACAGCTTGCTCCAAATAGTCATTTTTCAGCTCAAAATCATCATCGAAGAATCCGATGTATGTCACCGTGTTCGAGATTGCTTCTATGCCCCGGTTTCTTTGCACCGTTAGTCCAAGGGGCCCCACGATGTACTGCACGTCGTCCCCCCATTGTTTCCCAGGCAGGTCCTCGGCTGAGGGCACAACAATAATGATTTCTTTCGGTTTCAGCGTTTGCCTCCGAAGATTTTCGATAGTTTCACTAACAGAATCAGGGCGGCCTTTGGAAGCGATCACTACACTGATCGAAGTACCCGCTAGCTTGTCGTTCGGAGGCTGACTAGCCGTATCTACCCTATTGATGAGGTTATTCAAAACAATGGAATCCATTCCTCGCCATTTTCTTAGCTAGTTTTAAAATTAGATGAAAGTCGGGGACAGTTTCTGTCCGGAAGAGTCCCTTGGCCAGCATGTTTCATTTGACAAATCGTCAGAGTTTTCCGGAAGCGAAAAAGTGCTCCGATCCGCTGATTACTAACCGGATCGATCGTGGGGTGTCGCTCTTAATAGGCACGTACAGGCGCCGATGCACATCGCCAGTCGAAGTTTATAGTCATGATTTTGAAAACGGACAATCGCCAGAAATAAAAGAATAGGTAGGGATGCTATCAGTTTGATGGGTCGTAAATGAGGTGGAAGCGGTAGATCACGAGATCGGAAAATCCGAATTTCACTAATGCCTTCCCAGAACGTTCGCCTTAGAATCCATGACATCTTTAGTCTTTCCCGGCTAATTTTGTGGTAAACTTTGAAGGCTGGATCAAAACCGGCGCCCAGCCCCGCATCCAAAACGCTTTGCGTGACCTGACAATCGTCACCACTGATAAGGCTACTGCCGACGCGGCCGAGCTTTTCTGGAAAACCGCCGATATCTAGCAAGACGCGCCGACGGATAGCGTAGTTGGCGCCGTTCACGGTGTAGCCGTCTGTGACTGACCCTGGTCTGTCGGCTTCAGCCAGAGAGAGATACATTTTCCACCGCTTGCTGAGGTGCTCCCCGCTGATACCATCCGGCCATTGCGGATATATTCCCCCGCCAATGACGGCCTGGGTTGGAGACGCGGCGGCCAGAGTGGCTAATAACTTTCCCAGCCAGTTCGGAAATGGCACGGCGTCGTCGTCCAGGAACACCACCCAGTCAGCAGCCGCCAAGTGGACGCCGCAATTACGGGCGAGCGATAGGCCAGGCTGGTCCACTCGTGTCAATTTCACAGCCGGATAGAGGATTATCAGCTTCTCCATTTCAGCCTTATTTTTCGGATCTGAAGCGCTGTCGACGAGAATGATTTCGGCTTGGGCGCCGATTTGAGGAATCAACGCGCCGAGACATTCCGAAACGTCGGCGCTCCGGTTGTGGCTGCAAATCACGATTGAAACGAGCGGGCCCTTGTTCATGGGTAAGCGGGTGTTTGAAATGTCTCCAGATCAACAAACAGCGAGCACGTCGAATTCACCTTTGGAGCGTGGTTCAAAGCAACAATTAACTCTTTCTGCAGCCTTAACGTTTGGGATGCGTATAGTAGAAATTAGTGCAGCTCCGAGCTGATCAAATCTCCCCACTCTGCCAGGAATTTTTCGCGAGTGGCACTCTGGGCATGAACTATAAGAGCGTTCTTCAACTCTTTACGCCTTCGTTCGTTGAGAGCGAGAACAGATTCCATTGCTTCGCCAATATCCGAGACGGAATGCGGGTCCACCTGTATCGCCAGACCGTTCACAGCCTCGGCGAGGGCACTGTCTCGGGAAATAATAGGAACTAGCCCGTGGAGCGCAGCTTCCAGCGCTGGCATGCCGAAGCCTTCGAGCAGGCTTGGTAGCACGAACGCACTCGCCTCCTGGTACAGCCAGCGCAGCTGTGCGTCCGAGACGTAACCTAGAACCTTAACTCCCGCCGTACGCGCTGCAGTCGCCACAATTTCCTCCGCACCTGCGCCTCTCGCACCGCAAAGTATGTAGCTTACATCGCGTTTAGCGAAGCCGTATCGCTCGAATGCCTCAATGGCAGTACGCTGGTTCTTCCTTGTCTCGAGTGCTCCGACTGTGAGGAAGAACGGCCGTTGGATCCCGGGAATAGGTTCGGAATGGCCGACCAGGCTGCCCGCGCGCACGTACAAAGAAATCGCCCTGAGGAAGCGAAAGTTTGTGCCGAATTTCGCCTCAAAAGCGTATCGTGAGGCGTTGCTGACGAAGACTATTCCGGGCCGCGCCGTAACGATCTTCCTGTAGGCCTTCTCGTATGCGCCGACCGTGCCGCTGTCGTAAAGTTCCGGGTGGCTCACCGGGCCGATGTCGTGACACAAAACGATGTCCGAGGACTCCAGCCTGGAGCGACTAACATAAAGTGGATCCAGAAAAAGCCGCTTGAGCTTTACTGCTTTCGGCTCGGGCCAGAGAAACCTGCTTGATGTACCAAATCGCGCAATCTCCCGCAGCATCAAACGCCCGAATATCTTCCGAGCTATGCCGGTAGGGAGTTGCGGTCTCAACAGGCGCCACCTTCTGACGATTCCCTTGGTGCCGAATGCCCGAGCGAGATCCTCAGCAATGTAGTGCGCACCGGTCCGGTTGATCAACGATAGCGAACAATCTAACAATAGTTGCATCTTACTCCGTGCTCGAAAGAGTTTGTCGGAACCTGGTATGTCGTCTGGCGAGAGGAGATACTACTAACTGACAGGGATCACCCGAGACTCCCATCCTTCACACAATGCACGCGCCAGAATCCGGGCAGACTCGTTCCAGGGGCGGTCGACCGCGGGAGGCGATTTCGGTAAACCTATTGCTCGCAGAATTCCTGCTTTGATCCCTTCCAGAGTCGGCTGTACGTAGATGACATACTCATCCCCTGCCTCCCTCAGCTCCGGGATATCGGTGGTGACCACACGCGCGCCACAGGCACGCGCCTCAAGAACAGGCATGCCGAAACCTTCATAGAGCGATGGAAAGACTAGCGCGTCGGCTCCGGCATATAAAATAGGCATCGACTCGTCCGGTACATAGCCCGCCAGCACCAGACCGTATGCGCGGGCCTCGCCGAGTCTCTGCTTCAACGCTCGGTTCTTCCACCCAGTGGGGCCCGCGAGCACCAACCGATGCTCGCCCAACTTCCCGCCCCTCTTCAGATCGATATACGCACGAAGCACAGCATCGAGATTCTTGCGCGGCTCTGGCGTTGCGACTGACAACAGATAAGGTCGCTTCACACCAAGGCGCGACAAATTCTCTGGAATCTCGATTTCACCTGCTGACTGTGAAGGCCGAAACTGTGGCCTCACACCGGGCCAAACGACATCGCTCACCTCTCCCCCAACCATCGTGCGGATGCGCTCGGCGGTGCCGTATGAATTAGCCAGGACACAGTCAGCGGTGAGAATGTCCCCCCGAAACCAAAGTCGACTCGACCACCGAGATTGGAACTGCATTGTCTCCGGAACCACCAGGTGATTCAGGTCATGCACGCTGCACACGGTACGCGCACCGCCGGCAAGTCTTGGATGCAGTGTGCGTCCAGCCCAGAACACGTCAACCCGGTCCGCTTCGCACATGGCGCGACAGCGCGTCTTGAGCCAAACAAACGACGGCAGTCGCCGAAAGGCACTTACCGGTTCGCTGCGCAGTTGCCAACGTGGTGACGGCAACAGGACTGCGCCAGCCGGCAGCCTGGAGTACGCGATGAACGACGCCTCGGGCAGTAGCGCGTCAAGCTCGCGGCCTAAGTTGAAGACATAGTGGCCGACGCCAGAAAGCGGAGCGCGCAATGCGTCCCCATCCATGCCAATACGCAGTGAATTCATTAGGGTTCTTCCGGGCTCAGAATCGATCCCGTGTCGACAGGCCGGGTCGCCGTAAAACGCGATTCTTCTGATGAAGTAGCCGTCACTCCCAGCTTACTCGCGGGTGCGGGACTGTTTCGGTTAATTCCAACAAAGCCACGAAAAGCGACAGCGAGCTTCCGCAACCGGTCTTGCGCATGGAGGCCACCTCGAAACCAAGCCAGAACCGGACGCTCTATCGAATAATGAATGAGAAGACCGAAGACGACAGAAATCACAACCAACAACAACGGCAAAATAATGGGATAAGGAATGGGTTTTAGAACATGATATTTTACCAGAGTCGCGAACAGTATCATCATCGTCGGGTGAGTTAAGTATATGGAGTAAGATGCGTCTCCAATAGGCACAAGAATCCTAGTCAGAAGTGATTTATCAAATCGCATCTTGATGAATGAGACGGCCACAAGCAGAGCGGGCAAGCCCCACTCTAGATAACGAACGTCTTGGGCTGGTCCTGCAGTATTGCTATAAGTATTTTCTGCGAAAACCGCTGCAGCAGCCATCAGAATTAGTCCCGGTACCCACATATATCGCAACCAAACCCCGCTAAGTACCTGATTATGGATGAAGTATGAAAGGACAAGTCCAAAACAAAACTCAAGTGCAATCGGGTTGGATAAAAAGTGTTTGATATCACCTTCCGGCAGAAGATTGCTCAACACTAATCCTGTGCCAATGAGACAAGTCGTGGTGAGTATCGCAATTCGCGCGTTACGTAACCACAGTGTGAGTGAAAATAGGTAATAAAAGTACATTTCATAAACCAGCGTCCAAGCAACACCAATGATCAGTTTGCTACTGGGAAGCAAAAGGAAGGAGCATCCCAAAATTTGGGCATCGAGATGGAGGCTCCGATAAAAATAACCACTCAACCACAAGACCAGAGTGGCCAGCAGCCAAATCCAATATAATGGAAAGATGCGAATGAACCGCTTTAACAAAAACCGGGGTGCTTGTTCGGGATTCCGGGGCTCTCGTCCATACGTCACGCTATAGATGATGAAACCGCTAATCACGAAGAAGATGTCAACGCCGGAAGCTCCGATTCGGATAAGCCATTCTGGCGCGATCTTGGTAGAAATCGCCAGCGATTCTTCTAATGAATGATGGGATACCACCAGCATTGCAGCAATTCCGCGAAGTATTTGGATACCAATATTCCAGCTGGTTGTTTTAGGCATGTGAGGTATTAGCAAACTTCGGACCGAAGCTTTTAGCGTAATTTTTGACTAACATTAGTTCACACTTAACAGTGCGTCCTGTATCCGGATAACTATTCACAGTTAAACGTGCAGAACAATTGCCACCTGGGTTCTCAGGAAAGTCGCATTTAGTAAGCTCGTTCGTATTGCTTTCCTCTTCGATTGGACAAGAGATCCAGGTTAGCTATTTGCTGCGAGCTCAAGTCTGCGCCAGGTCTCCGACGCAGCAGTCTCCCAACTGTAGAGGGCGGCTCGCTGCACTCCTTGTTCTGCCAGTGATGCTCGTTGTATACTATCAAGCCGCAACAACGCTTCCAACTTGCTCGAGAGATCTTGCGGGCTGAACGGATCAAAATACTCGGCTGTTCCACCATATATTTCCCGATGCGCAGGAATATCGGAGACAGCAACTGGACAGCCGCACGCCAGAGCCTCTAACGGCGGCAGGCCGAATCCCTCATAGATAGATGGGTAGACAAATCCGGCCGCGCCCGAATACAGGACGGATAGCAAGCCGTCTTCGACCCGGCCAAGCAGACGGACTGATTCGGGTATGGAATCGAACTGCAATTTTTGGAATACGTGACCGCTCGCTCCCGCTACCGCTAACATTGATCCATTGAAATTGCCCAACTGCCACGCCTCGAGCAGCATTCTTAGATTCTTGCGAGGCTCGATTGAACCGACGAACAGGATATAGGGGCGAGTTAGTCCCAAGCCGGTTAGCGCTTCTCTGACCGTTTTCGGATTTACAGGACGAAAACGTCGATCGACGCCGTTGAATATAACATGAACATTCTCTGACTTTACGCCGGTTAGTTTGACGATCCGTTCTTTGGAAAAATGAGAGACCGTAATCGTCGCTCTCACTTTGCGAATAAGTCGCGGCAGCATGGCGGCGTACCACAGCGCAAACTTGCGCTCAAACCATTCAGGATGATCTAAGGCTGCCGCATCATGCACGGTTACTACTTGCCGGCTCACCGCCAGAGGACCGGTATTACCAGGACTCCACAGGAGCTGGCGTTTGAGTTGAGTAGGAAGATAAAATTGCTCCCAAAGGTGCCCTTTGATGCCCTGCATTGCCTGTGACGGTTTTACTGAATTCAACCCGGAAGGCATGTGAGGCAACAGGCTGAGCAGATATCTTTGAACGCCTGTGGTGGGGTGTCCGAGCGTGCGTAGGTTAACACACGGTTTCAAGGTCATAATACGACTAGTGCGATGCCGCTAAGGGCCTGGCCGATAGCGGAACCTTCCATTGTGCGGAACAATCTGCCCAAAATCTGGGATCAAACCTGGGCAATCTTTGGTCGCCGGCTCATCTTAGACAGCATCACGAGTAACCTACGGAATTCATTTTTCCTTTGCTCGGTAACGCGTGCTAGCAGGTAGATCGATAAGCTCGTCCCAACAACAACGACCGCTGTGATGGGCCAGTTTCGGACGTTCAGTTCCCGCTGACCGCCCACGACGGCCGCGATTGCCCGAAAGAAATAGACGAGCGGGTAGTGGTAAAGGTACATGCTGAACGTACAGTGCGCCAGGGCACGGATCGGCGAACTAAATGTAGACAGCACCGGAGATAGCGCGCCCTCCAGACCTTTGAGCCCGATAAGCAACCCGGAAAAGAGCACGCCGGAGACATAATTCGAGAGAAAGTGACTCGACATTCCGATCATGCCCGGCGGCAGGCCAGTCGTTAGAATCTCGGTCCTGTGGTCCAAGGCGGAGCGAGCGCCGCTGGCCATGAACACGACATAGCAGAGGGTCGAAACTACACACAGCACAGCGCCGCCGAGAGGGGAGACGACGGCCCGCTTGTAGATGTGCCACATGCCGACTCCCATCAGCCAGATAGGCAGTAACAGGAGACCTTTTGGCCCAACGACAATGCATACCAGAGTGAGACCTATCGCGCGCGGCCATGCTCTCCGCTCATAGTAAGCGACGCAAAAAATGAGGTAATACGCAGCTTCGTATCCAAGGGACCAAAAGGGGCTGTTTGTCCCCGGCCAAACGTTCAAGGTCCAAATCTGATTGATGAATGTTACGGTCGCGCCAAACTGTATCGGAAGCGGTGTGGCCAGATTGGCCATGGTCGCGGGGTCGGTCCAGTGATCGGCATAGATAGCTGGGAATATCGCACTACCTACGTAATCGAGAGCGATGGTCAGAACGACAGCCGGAATGGTCACCGAGAGCAACCTTGTGGCGCGGCTCAGGAGATATTGGGAGGCTGTCCTATCATTAGTCTCAGCCGTGAGAGCAATGACAAATCCGGACAGTACGAAGAATATGATCACTGGCTCAGTGGCCGTTTGGGTAAAAAGCCAGGGAATGTAGGTGCCGAATTTTTCGAATCCGGCGTGATGCAAGAGCACAAGACAGGCGGCCGCGAACCGAACGATGTCCAGAATGAGGGACATCTGTCGGCTGATCGAAGATGATCGCTGGATCATGTCGTCGGGCGAGCTTTCGTCGCAATGATGATTCCCATTTCAGCACTTTCCATGGGCTAACGGATAATCAGTAATTGGGGAGCGCCGGACAGCGAGACTGGTACGGAAACGTGGGGATCCGGTTTCGCCCGTGTGCTGTCTTTAATTTGAGACGTCGCAGGAGCTTGGTCGGACACGCTTTCCGACCATTTCCCGGAGATCTCGGTCTGGTTCCCAGTCAGAAGATTGTACAGGAAAACATGACGGTGTTCCCGGGCTAGCGGCAAGGTTATCACGGCGTTGGCGGTTGTCGCGTTCGGATCCCACGGTTTGACTTCCCAAAAAGCGACCACAGTCGTTTGTTCATCGGAACTGGAGAACGTATGGCATCGATAACCAAGTCCCTCCTGCTTGAGTGCGGGATCATTCTCAATCGAGGCCTGTTTTGCGGGAGGCGCCGCGGCCATTCCGGCGAGAAAGCCGGTAAGCCTTTGCAGGGCGAAATAAGACTGTTTCGCTGAAAGATTATTGTGAATCAGTCCGAAATTCTGTTCGTGCGAATACGGATCAACCCCGTCGTCCTTGAAATCGTAAATGAACGTATGCTCGACCCCAGTACCCTCGCTCTCCAAAAGCCGCCGGAGAATGTAAACCGCTTGAGTTTCCTCCGACATACCTGGCTTGCCGGGTTTCGCTTGCACCGACGAATAGCCCCACTCAGTGTGCCAGAGCTTCTCAGTGGCGCCCCATTTTCTTGCTTGGGCCCGGAACATCGAGACCTGGGAAGCCAAGGTCCCGTCCGCATCAGCGGTGGCGATCCCATCGCGAAGAAGCAAATATGGGGTAGAGGCGTACGGGACGAGTTCGGGCAATTGATCACCGTAGGGATGATCCGTCAGACCATCGACCTGGGGAGCCAAACCGAGCGCGATCATCCGGAAACTGGCCGGTGCCGGAGTACCCAAGCCAATCACCGCCATATGCGGATTGGCGAGTTTGATCTCTTTGGCAGCCGCGTTCAGAATTTGCACATACTTCTGCAGATAAGGTGAGACGGAACCGTTGAGCTCATGCCCATTCCACTGTCCGCCGTAGAGATCCCGGAATCCGAAATTGTTGGGCTCGTTAAGAATCTCGATGGCCTGAACATCATCGGCGAGTTCGCGCGCGAGCCAACCCGCTGCCTTCGCATAGGCGGCGGTATCGTAATGGTCGGCATACGCCGGATTGCCGTAGGCCAGGATGAGGTCTACCTTGAGCCCCGATTTTCGCGCGGCTTGAATCCAAGCCTTGGCCTTTGCTGGGATGTGATAGTTTCCGGGTGTCGGCTCCATGGCGGCCCAACCGAAATCATCCCGGATCCAGCCCGCACCGGACTTCGCAATCAGAGGCATGATTTCTTCCACCGACCAATCGTGGGAGAAATGTGTGCATACGCCGATACGGTCGTCTCGTCCGGGGCTGTCGGAAACTGCCTGAGCCGTGACAACAAACAGACAATTCACGCTGAGAGCAGATACCCGGACAAAATTGGCGATCCACTCGAATTTTTTCGCTGAGAACATAGACAAACTTTGTTCGCTGAGCACGGAGCAACAACAGGACTCGGCCCGAGATTCTAAAGTAATTTCGGCTGGAGGACGCTTGGGCTAGGCTCCGTCACAGTCGTTATTGTTTTCGTGTCGGCTACGTGGCGACCAGGGAGCAAGCAAGGCAGGCATTCGGCTGCGGCGCGAGAAAGTTACACTTATCGGTTTTACTGAATTCAGCTTGCCGGCATTTAAGATAACAGGCTGAGCAGATTCCTTCGCCGCACTGTCCGAGCGTGCGTAGATGGCAACACGTTCCAACGTCATAACCCGACTAGCTAGCCAAATGGCTGGTGTTAGGTCTTCCCCGGATGGAGGAGGTATCCACCGACGGGCGATCCGATTCGGCCGGGATCGGCAGCTCTTTTCTCCTGCCTTTGCTGATCAAGTCGCCAGTAAGCCAAGCCCAGAAACATCCATGTCGTTGGCAAAAAAAGCTCTGATACGTTAATCCAGTATAGGAAGAAAAGCACCACAACTCCTACTCTAAGGGCAAGACCTCCATTTTCTGATCGTAACAATATGGCCGGCTTGAGAAACGCGTAAAAGTAGACAATCATGCCGATCCAGCCGGTATTAACCAGAACGGCAGAAAACACCGATCCATAATAGTAGCCAAAACCTATCCCGAATAGGTAGTTCATCAATGTGAACGTCTTTACGGTGTCGTGCATCGCTAGCGCGGCCTGCTCATGGAGATCGCCTGAGCCGGCCTCGGCGTTCAGTTTGGCGGTGAACATTCCGTCATAGGTTTCCGGAAATGCATAATAGAGAGTCACCAGCGCTCCCGCGAAAAAAAGAACAATAAGAACAATTGATAGACTCAATTTTCTTTGAAAGAAGCTATAAACAATCAGAGCAAAAGGGAGTGCCATAAACGCCGAGGTGGAGGCCGAGAACACGAGGCAAAAGAGAAGCGCGGCAGAGAGCCATTTCCGCTTGTTTTCCACAGCCAGAAATAGATAAGGGACAACAGCCGCCGAAAGAAAGGAAGGCTCCCCAAACGTGGATTTTATACGTAGTAAGCTGAGAGAACCCACTTGGATTACCTGTGACCAGCTTCCCGTATGGAAATCCTCCCCGTAGGTTCGATTGCCCAAGAAATCCCCCGGCTGCTGGAATATTAAAAAGAAAAGCCATTCATAGATCCCGTAGATAGCAAGAAACCAGCCTCCCCACAGGACATAACGCATCCACTCGGCCCGAAAGAAGAAGCGAAAGAACAAGGCGATGCAAAGGCAGGCAGCCAGATACAAAGTCTGTGTAAAAAGCACGGAGCGAAACACAACCCGTGTATCGCTCGGGTTATTCAGGAATATATCACCAAAGTCGTGCCTATCCGAGACAAGGTGTCCTAGTTGGCTCCCGCATAGTAGGAGAAGCCAGATCCCCGCTACTACCAGGGCCACTTTGAAGTAGCGGATTCGCTGGATACTTGGTTGCCCGCTGCTGCGACTCAGGATAACAAAGAAGACAGAAGCAAATGCCATAACATAGGCGGGTATGCTTCCTTGTGCGGAGGGGATGACCAAGAATGATGTAAGCGGCATCAAAACGCACCAGAGTGCTATAAACCAATCAGGAAGCCCTTTCATCGGACTAAAGTAAGCGTTGATTCCATTCACTCTCCGGGAAACGTCGCGATCACCCAGAGCCGTTCCTTGTCAACCAGCGCCGCTATTTGTTGTACTGCTTGGGTAAAAGAAGCTTTTTGTCGTCTCGAAGACGGCCTACCGATCTCTAGCGCACCTCTTCCGAGTCTCGAATAGAGGATGGAACAATTCTGTTCCTGCCTGTCAATGAGCGCCCGGCCAGACGAGCCCGAGCGATATAATCGAGACCAGACACAATCTCCAGGGCCGTCTTCCCCAATGAATGGTGCCACCGGGTGAGGAGCCAATTTTTAACATAGACGTTCCGCATTGCTCTGTTAAGCATACACTTTGCGTAGTAGGCTCCACGGCCGCGGTCGTACCACCGCATAAGATGCCACTCTTCTTCTGCGGTTTTTCTCCCGTGATGGTGGTAGACAAGTGGTTTGGGGTCGTACGCACCGTACCAGCCCGCCGCCGAGATTCTCGCCATCAATTCCGTCTCATCACCGCTGTAGAGTGCTCCGGCTCCGAACCACGGATCGAAGCCATCGACCTCGGTGAGAGCGGCCCGGCGATAGGCGATGTTTGCACCTTGAATAACACCGGGTTGGATAAAACTGCCTGGCGGAAAAGAAAGAGGCTCCAAAGATTCTTGTATCGTGATTCTGCGGTCCGTTGGATCATGTAACAGGATCCGCCCTCCCACAAAACCAAGTTTAGGATCGTTTGAGAAGCACTCAAATATCGAATCGAGATAGTCCTCTTCCGGATAGCAATCATCATCGATACAAACGACAATGGCAGATCTGGCGGATCGCCAACCGGAATTTTTCGCACAGGCCACTCCCCGACCCGGTTGAATGATCATTTGTACAGGGCGGTCACAGGTTGCGGCAAATTCCGCTACAACGGCACTTGTCCCGTCCGTCGATTCATTGTCTACGACAATAAGCTCCCACTTTAATTGTGATCGAATCGCCGAAACTCGCTCGAGCGTTTGAGCCAGTTGGGTAGCGCGGTTGCGGGTACAAATCAGTAAGGATAGATCGAACAAACTGTCGGCCATGGAGTTTTCGCGCGCAGAGTTCCCTCAAATCCCTAGGTCTCCAATGCCGAGTGCCCAATTTTGGGCATGTTACCATTCGCATCATCCTGAATTATGCTGGATACAAACTCTTTTCTCGTTTCTGATGCCTCCCACGAGAAGTCGGCAAAGACCAATCCGTGCGCCGAAGCCTCTGGGCCGGCGGAATGTGAGTATGGTAGTACAGGAGATATCATCAGCGAACAGGCACCTTCCCAATAATCCATGGTCCAAGGAGCCCCGAGCGAAAGGTCAACGCGATAACTCCCAGGTTTTAACCAAGGCGCGGTAAACCGGAACCGTCCGCTAATCCGGGGGCAATCCTCTACCCAGAATCCTATCAGACGCGAATCACATTGGGCAAGAACTATCCCATTCGAATCGACTATCCGGGCGCATACCCACATCCTTCCTACCAGCTTCCCCCGACGCTCAATTTCAAAGTTGATAACTTTTTCCTCCACCCCCCCAAAGATTGGTCGATCGGGACCTGCTAACGTATAGCGATAGTCGCCAGAGCCATATCTGCGATCTGGATTATCATCTTGACCGTTTGCCTTGGAAAAACTGGAGACGTATATGTCAATCGCTTCTTTAATACTACCAGTATACTCCAGCGAGCCTGCCCGAAGAAACATCCCGCGGTTACATAGGACCGAGACAGCCTGCATATTATGGCTGACGAATAAAATGGTGCGACCACCGGTTGCCACGTCGTGCATCTTGCCCAAACATTTCTTCTGAAATTCTGCGTCACCCACCGCTAGAACTTCATCCACAATTAAAATCTCAGACTCGAGATGGGCAGCAATCGAGAAAGCGAGCCGCACATACATACCGCTGCTGTAGCGCTTCACCGGCGTATCCAGGAATTTTTCAACTTCAGCGAATGCTACGATCTCATCGAACTTGGCTTTGATCTCGGCCCGCGTCATTCCAAGTATTGTACCGTTCAGATAAATGTTCTCGCGCCCGGTTAGTTCCGGATGAAAGCCGGTCCCGACTTCAAGCAAGCTCGCCACGCGACCTCTCAGACGGATCCGGCCCTCGGTTGGCTCTGTGATCCTGCTCAGAAGCTTCAGCAGGGTGGATTTGCCAGCGCCGTTCCGACCGATGATGCCGACTACATCTCCCTGTTCAACTTTGAAGGAGACATCTTTGATAGCCCAAAAGTCCTCAGCAGAGTTGCCGGAATGCATCAAATCGGAATCGCCAGTCGATTTAGCGTTTGCGCCGCCGTGGCTTCGTTTTTTACCAGAAAATGCCCGAAATGGGGCGACCACCCCTCGGGCAATTACATCACGAAGCGTCGTGTAACGTTCGCCACCGCTCTTGTGCCGTAAGCTATAGAGCTTGCCGACGTTTTCGACGGAGATAACGGCGTCAGACATGAGCTTTGAAACTGCGGATCGCGGATTGCGGATCGCAAATCGCGAGTCGAGAAAGGCTAATCTGATGGCTCATAGTCGGGAAGCCGCGAGAACTCTATCATTTTGTTTACGAGGTGAACGGCGGGCGAAAAAAGCACGCACGACGTATTCAAGACCCGCGACAATTTCCAAAGCCGACGTTTTCCATGAATGGCATCGCCGTGTCAACAGCCAATTCCTAACATAGACGTTGGCGCATGCGCTTATTAAGTATGCACTTCGCATAATAAGCTCCACGGCCGCGGTGATATGACCGCATTAGGCGCCGTTCGTCGCCCTTTGTCTTTCGCCCATGATGGTGGTAAACGAGTGGCTTCGGATCATATGCACCGGTCCACCCTGCCGCTGAAATTCTCGCGAGTAATTCCACCTCCTCCGCGATGAAGAATGATCCTGGCCCGAACCATGGATCGAAGCCGCCGACTTCACCGAGAGCGGCCCGCCGAAAGGCAAGATTTGCCCCATGAATTGCGCCTGGTCGAATAAAGCTTTCAGGCGGAAAAGACTGCCGTTCCAAGGACTCTTGTATCGTAAGTTTGAAATCAGTGGGATCATGCAACAGAATCCGTCCTCCCACAAAACCGAGTCTCGGATCTTTTGAGAAGGAATCGAATACGGAATCGAGATAATCCTCCGCCGGGTAACAGTCATCGTCGATGTACGCAACGATGTCAGACTTGGCCGATTGCCAGCTGGCATTTCGAGCGCACGACACGCCTCGGTCCGGATTATAGATTAGCTGGACCGGACGATCCAAAGTCGCAGCGAACTCCCGCACAACCTCATTTGTCCGATCGGCCGATCCGTTGTCGACGATAACTAGCTCCCAATCCAATTCCGACCGAATCGCCCAAACCCTTTTAAGCGTTTCAGCAAGCCGGGCGGCGCGGTTGCGGGTACAAATGACTAAAGAAAGATCGTACATACTCTGGTAACTTGTGATTGGTAATTGGTGAGAGATTGGTAATTGAGTAATCAGCAGGCAGTATCCGTACGCACTAGTCCTGCTCAGCGTTTGGACTAAAGAACTCGAATCACGATCGTTCCTCAGTCCACCAACGAATGTTCACCATCTGCCCTCTCACATTTGCTGAATCTCGATTTTTCGCTCCATTTGCAGAAGGCGAATATCACGGGCCGCACGCCTTTCCGCCTCTCGGATCGCCTTCTCGGCGGGTGGCCACGGTCGCCCAAGACACGTCCTTACCATTCGCTTGAGCCAGTCTATAACAAGCCCTGCTGTTCCGCGATCTCGCGGAGCAACCCCCGCGCGTAGATAGCTGAGAATGTGTGTGCTATAAACGCCGCCCACAAAGACTCGGTGGAGATACTGTGGCGAAAGTCGACGTTTATCGATCAAATGCGTCACGACGAGTTCCCCGAACAGCCCAACTCCCATCCCCAAATCGTAAGAAGTCATCGCTAGGTCCAGATCCTCGCCTGCCATTAAGCTACCGCCTCGACGTCCCAGAGATCGCCTAATCGCCGAGTCCCTTGTATTGCCAGTGTAGGCTTGCGCTACTTTCTCTTTTACACAAAGACCCGCACCGTAAGGCACCGACTCAATCCCAAAATTGGCCCACTTTGCCTCTGTAACACCTCGGATAGCTAAGCTGGGCAACAGCGATTGGAAACGCGGATCCGGTTCGATCTCGAACTCAGCCTCGATACTACCTCCAAAGGCTCCAAGATACGGATGAGCTGCTGCAATTCGCGAAGCCGCTTCTAGATAATCACGCTGGAGTACATTGTCGTCGTCCACGAATATGAGCAGCTCGCCGGTTGCCTCGGCTATGCCGCGAAATCGAGCCGGGGTAAGGCCAAGTTCTTCCTCGCGAATATGTCTGCTCCGAGGATGCCAGGAAAGATCTACCCGCGAAACTAACGGCTCATTGCTAGCATTATCGACCAGCAACAACTCCCAGTCAGCATATGGCACGGTTTGATAGCGGAGCCCCTCGATCGTTCGCCTAAGATAATCCTCTCGTGGGTTGTGGGTGCAGATAATAACGCTAAACTTCATCGCGGATTGCGGAGCGCGGAACGTGAAATCGGAAGCTTGGCAAGACAAGCAGCTAGTGCAGTTTCCTTGCCTGGGTGGGACGCAGGAGCGAGCGCTCTCGAGACGCGGCGCGCGTGGCCCGCCAACGGTGTACAGCGTTTTTCAAACGCAGGGTTTCCGTTTCGACGAAATTCTTTGCTCGTGTGCTAATTGTAGGCTCCATCAGCTCGCGATAGCGCTTTTTACGCTCCAGTTCTTGAGCGGTCGTAGCCAGTCCCTTGCATCGGCTAGCTTTCGAGAGAATTTCGAGCAGAGTAGGGATGCTGGGGTCGCTGATTCTGGCCGTTGCTATTTCGTGGGCCCGCACGCCCATCGCATTCCAGCTCTGGCGAGCGGACCAGGCCCGCTCCAGTGCGTCTCGCGCAAGTCCGATGACAGGCGCTTCCGCCACGAATCCGCTTTGCGTTTCAGTTACCCATTCTTGGTTGCCTCCGACATCGAGTCACAATCGCCGGCCGCCCACAGAGCATGGCCTCCACCAGTGCCAGGGGGGTACCCTCGAAGCGGGATAACATCACGAGCACCTGTTCCTGAACCCAGATTGCCCGTACATCGCTTTGGTGTCCGGCGAAGGTTATTCGCTCCTGCAACCCAAAAAATTCGACCAGCGCACGCAAATAGCGTTCGTCGGGACCGGATCCGTAGAGCGTCAGGTGCCAATCTCGTTGCTTCCATTTATCCGTGCTCAGCGTCTCGACGAGAATATCTTGTCCCTTGTACTTTGCTTCTAACCGAGCAACACTAGCGAAACGGGCAGTTCCCGAGTCGGGCCACGGAAGATAGGAACGATCGGAAAGATTGACCGGGTTTAGTATAAGATGGGAATTCGGAATCTTCCTTGCTAGCTGCCGCTCGGCGTCTATCCGATTTTGGTTCGAGACGAAAAGCACTCGAAAAGCCCGTGAAAAAATGTTGCAAGCGTGCTCGCGACGGTAATCGTCGGTCAGCACCGGTAGGCTGTCATTAAGCTGGCAGACTATAATAAAAGGGATTGGTGTAACGTAGAGCAACTCCAGCAGATCTGACTGCGATAGGACATCGAAAATCCATCCTTGGCTGATGACGATCACATCGGGATTCGTCTTGAAAAGGTCACGATAACTCGATGCCGCCACGAATGACGATCCCTGAACCGGAAAATCCGGATTATGCCTTTGCAAAATCTTCACTCCGCGACGTTCAAGCTCGCGCAGTTTGGGCGCCTTGTTAGTCCATCCCAGGACAGAAACGAAGACTTCATGCCCGACCTCCAACGCCTCAAGAGCGGTTTCCGCCCAGAGCTCCTCGCTACCGCCCCAGGGGTTTCCTCTCATTGTCGAAATGATTCCGATTCTCATCGTCTACTCTCCGTTTCCCCGGGGCTTCACAAGCCTTGCTTGATGATCTCTCGAGGCCTTTCTGAGGTCTTCCACTCAAGCGCTGGACGTTCTGCCTGCATTAAGAGCGCGATGTACGTTTTGTTATCGGGCATTTCTGCGTCTACGACGCCAGCCGTCTTGAAATATTTATCGGCGCAGCGGTTCAGCCAGCTTGGATTGAAGCGCCAAAGGATACGAAAACACCACGTCGCAAAGCCAAATAAGGATGACTTTGGCGCTAGTAACTGCCAAAACAACTGATTGATAAAGAAGCAAAGCGCCCGGGGGCCACAAGTCAGCTTCTTCGCTCCCTTGATCTGGAAACCGGCGCGCTCCAACAACAGACGCAAGCCATCCGCGGTCCACCTCTGGAAATCGTAAGGACAGCCGTGATCCTCGAAAAGACCATGCGTTGTGAGAATCAAAAAACCGCCCGGTTTTAAAACACGAAAACATTCTGCGACATAGTTAGCAGGCTCCGGTACATGTTCCAGAACCTGTGTCGAAAGAACCATGTCAAATGAACTATCGGGCATAGGGACCGAAGAGTCTGCCGGCAACAGAAAATCCAGCCCGTCGCAGGGCGTAAAATCCGCCCGGAAATATTTGCTGTTGGGGAAAAGGCTGCGATAGGGAGAACCTCCACAGCCATAGTCGAGGATGCTGATTTTTTCAGAGGTTTTATGGAGATCAAGCGCTTCACGCACATCGGCCAAGTGCAAATAAAAAGAACCACTAGGGTGTGGGTATAATCGCTCCCTCAGGTAACCGTCCGATTCCAGCGCCTGTGAGAGCTTGTTGTTCTTTACTTCGAGAGAGCTACCCATTCTGCCTCCTCATGGTAAGTGCAAGCTTCAGGACGCCACCCAAATAGGGCTGTCTTATTTAAAATCACGACGCGAAACTGACAGATTTCTTCCAAAATTTGATACGGTTGTCCTCCCGGTGGTTCGGTGAAATATGCCGTCAGGCTATATTGGCCAACATTGAGATTCAGCCTTGGTATCTGGCATACTACCGTCGTCGTGCCTGAACTCTTGCAGATTTCAACGGGATCGTCGCAAGCGGAGAAATGAAGCACAGGGACCTGGGCCTGGTTAACCATTTGAAATGAGAGGCATGCTCCGGGAACTGGCTCCGAATGGTCAAAATCAAACTCAACCCTCATTGAGGCGCCACACTCATGAACCGAACTTGGCTGTGAACAGAAGACTTCGACTCTGGTTATCGACGGCTTGCCGATCTTTGGCGCCGCCTCGTAGCGCGACTCCTGGGAATGCATTGAGCTTAGGTATTTTCCGACAGCTTCTTGGGTTTCGCCAAAGAAAACGCACTTTCCAGCCTGCAGTAGGACAGACGTTTTGGTAAGTGATGTGATGGCCGCCATGTTGTGGCTGACAAAAATCACTGTGCGTCCGGAATGGCTCACATCTTCCATTTTGCCCAAGCACTTTTTCTGAAACTCAGTATCACCAACCGCCAGTACTTCATCCACGATCAAAATTTCCGGCTCCAAATGGGCTGCGACCGCGAAAGCTAGTCGCACATACATACCGCTGCTGTAACGTTTCACCGGAGTATCCAGGAATTTTTCCACCTCAGCGAACGCAACGATCTCGTCGAATTTGCCCTTAATCTCAGCCCGGCTCATCCCCAGGATCGCACCGTTCAGATAAACGTTTTCCCGTCCGGTTAGTTCCGGGTGAAAGCCAGTGCCAACTTCAAGCAGACTGGCCACGCGACCCCTGATGCGAATTCGACCTTCAGTCGGCTCTGTGATCCGGCTCAGAATCTTCAAAGTGTGGATTTGCCCGCGCCATTTCGCCCGATGATGCCAACAACCTCCCCCTGCTTGATTTCAAACGACACGTCTTTGAGCGCCCAGAAAGTCTCAACACGACCTGTTCAAGAAGCAGAACTGGCAAGCATGCGGATGTGAACCGTTTGAACCATTCCGGCCTCATATTCTCTTGCCAATTGCTTTGAATGGTGCTGCCGCCTGCCGGGCAATCACGTCGCGGAGAGTGGTATACCGGCTCGCCGTTCGCCTTGTGGCTTAGAGTGTAACTTTTGCCGACGATTTTCGACGGAGATAACAGTATCAGACATAAACATTTATGAGATTGCGAATTGAACGGAAATCGCGCATGCGTTTGCGATTCCCCAATTGTCGCAAAATCTCCAGACGAATCCGCGCTCTGGAGTTAGATCACATCCGCAAAGCTCTTTTCTGTCCTGCGGAAATACCAGATTCCGACAAACAGGAAGAGAAAGATAATTACCAGCGAGAGCGCAAATCCCGGCAGATAAAATTCGCCTGATTCCACCCCGGCAAACCGCCCAGCGGAATCCATCGATAACTCCGACCATAGGATTCAGCGAATAGACCAAACGCCACTGTTCCGGGATCACATCGGTACTGAAACCAACCGGCGAAATGAAAAGTCCAAATTGGGCGATAAACGGGACGACGTACCGGAAATCCCGAAATTTGACGTTGAGCGCGGTCAGAAACAGACCCGGGCCGAGCGCCGCGAAAAAGGCCAGCACCGTGAAAAAAGGCAGGGTAATGATTCGCCAGTCCGGCATGAAGCGAAACCAGATCATCAGAATTCCCAACAGCACCGCTGAGATAAATAGATCAACCAGGCTGGTAATGACTGTCCCGGCCGGAATGATCAGACGCGGGAAATAGACTTTCGATATAAGCCTATCGTTAACGATCAGACTATGGCTGGATTCCAAGAGCGCAGTGGCGAAGAACTGCCAGGGCAACATCGCAGCGAAGACCAGGATTGGATAAGGGATTCCGTTCGAAGGCATCTTGGCAATCCGGCCAAACACCACGGTAAAAATGAGCATTGCCAGAAAGGGACGCAGAACCGCCCAAGCCACGCCGATCGCAGTTTGCTTATAGCGAACGCTGATGTCTCGCCAGGCGAGGATATAGAAAAGCTCGCGGTATCGCCAAAGGTCACTCCAGTAATTCTTTTCGGTGCGTCCGGGTTCGATCAAGAGCTCTTGCATATGATAATATATTCTGGATCAGGCAGAGTGAGTTAAGTGCGAACTAGTGCGCCGTCGGAGCGGTTATAGACGAGAGAGTGTACTGGATTTGGTCAGTAGCAGTAGATCTGCGGCGCTCGCTTCCGCACGGAGACTGCGCCCCATCCACTCAACCAGAATTTCAACACGTTCCTTGGCGGTAATGAGCCGAGTGACCAAGGCTTCCAAACCCTGGAATGGGCCTTGCGTAATCTGGACGTTGCATCCCGGCTCTAGTGCTTGATTGACCTCCAGAAGGTCTTCTTCGCCTGTGCGGATTTTGATTTCGCTGACCAAGGCATCAGGCAAAAGAGCCAGACGCTCCCCGAATTGCACGAAGCCACTCACGCCTGGGCTCTGTCTGATTCGACGATTGAAGGCTGCATAATCAAATCGAGCAAAAAGGTAACCGGGAAACATCGGTTCGACGAACCAGATCGGCCCACGACTCGTCGGTTTCCGAAATCGCAGTCGAGGACAGAAGACCTCGATTTCGAAAATCTGACGCAGGCAAGCGGCTGCGATATGTTCCCGTTTGGGCTGGCCCTTCAGGCAGAACCATGAGCCGGTCGGTTGGTGACGCAGAATTTCAGCAGCGGTTAGAAGCATGGTAAGTAGCTGACCTGTGCATTAGAAAAATTCCGGGCATGCTGCCGCCCTTGGTCGCGAACCTGGCGGTTCGGACTGGAATCGACAAAATTTCTTTCGTGAACATTGAATCCACGTAATGCTCAGGGGGGTCCGGTTATTCATCACGCCGGTTCGACTTTGGTAAGGTCGCCGGCGGCTGCCTAATGAGCTTAGCTAAAGCGTCGGGACTACATAGATACTTTGGCAGGTATCGCCTGCGGCGTGCCTATCCAAACATAACCCTGAAACCTGTTTCCATTTTCCTTGGGCCCTCCTTCCTAGCCCCCAATCGTCATTTGAATCAGCGACTAATATTGATCAATCGTGCTTTTGCTCAGGTTAACAGCGCTTTCGCTCCGATACGCATCAGCCTTGGCATACATACTCACGTAGCGGGCGCAGTAGTAATCATCGCGAGAGCGTCGCCGCACCCGGTTCAAGACGACCGCATCCGGGACGGTGAGTCGCTCGCTCCAGCAGACTGTATGCCCGGACAAGCAGCGCGCCGCGGGGTTTTGCCCGCCCGGACAACGAGACATACCGAGTCAATTTCCTTGGCGATAAGCTGAGTGTCGCTGACCGCGTTGATGGGAGCGCTATCCAGCACGACCCGATCGAAGTGAATCATAGCTTCTTTGAGCAAGCCAGCAAGGTCACCCGCAGCCAGCAATTCGGCCGGGTTCGATGCTCGCGCGCCTGCCCCGAGGATGAAGAGGTTCTCCATGCCGGTCGGTTTGCAGCAATCCATGACGGTTGCGTTTCCGGTAAGACAAGCGCTGAGTCCTCGCGTTTTGGTATCGGCTAGTAGAGCTTTGGTCAGATTCGGCCGGCGCAGGTCTGCATCGATGAGGAGAGTTCGAAGTCCCGTTTGCGCGAGAGCCGCTGCACAGTTAAGTGAGCAATAGGTTTTCCCTTCGCCCGGATTAGCGCTGGTGAACAAAACCGTCTTAAAGTCTTGTTCGCTGTCCAAGAAAAGAGAGCGCGGTGCGGAGCGAACGGAACGCTTCCGCTTCGTGCGAAGCCGGGTCAGCAGTTAGCACGGGCTCTTTATCGAGGTGTCTGCGTTTGGAACGGGGAACCAACAGTTAGCACCCCCAGCCCCAAGATTTCCTCTACCTGATTGACGCTACGGATAGAGCTGTCGGCCATGTCGAGGCCGACTACGAGGGCACTGCCAATGACGAAGCCGCCCAAAAGTGCGAGCGCCAGAATCTTCAATTTGCTTGGCTTAGACGGCCTGGACAGCCACCATCGGCGTCTCGACGATGCGGAAGTTGTTCTCCTCAACGTTCTTCGAGACATTTGTCTCCTTCATGCGCCTGAGAACGGATTCGTAGAGCGCACGATCGGACTCCACTTCACGGATCAGGACGTTGTAAGGAATAGCAATTTTGTTCAGTTCCAACGCCGCTTCTTCTTGATCCCTGAGCTCCGCCAGGAGTTTGTCTTCCGTGGTTTTGGCGGCTTCATACGACTTCGTTACCAGGTCGCCCGCACTAAGCAGAGTTCGACTCAAGTTCTGCTTAAGATCTTTGATCTGCGCTTGGGCCTCGATGTATTTCGGATGCAGTTCCCCGTAGCGTTCCTTGAGCTGGGCAAAATCGGCTTCCTTCTCGGAAATCTGCTTCCGCAGGTCCGCCACAACCGGAAGGGAAGTGACACTGGAAAGCAGCAGCAAGTCCTGGGGATTCTTTTTAGCACGCTGGATTGTGGCAATATCTGCCTCCAACTTGATGCGCTCGCCCCGGGCCTCGGTCACCTTCAGGTTCAATTCTTTGAGTTTCTCGACGACGATGTTCTGTTTTTCCTCGAGCGAAACTGCGTGATGGTCTTCCCGGTACTGCTGAACTGCCTGATCAGACTTGTGGAGTTTCTCTTTGAGGCGATCAGCCTCCTGAATGAGGGCGTCATTGGCGGCCTTTGAATCAGACGAGTTCTGGGCAAAGTTCTGGTCCTCGAACTCTTTAATCATCGACTGGGCAAGCTGCTGCGCTCGTATCGGATCCTTATCCTCTACGGTGACATCGATCAATCGCGTGCCCCGGCGAAGCAACACCGAAAGCTTCGACTTGAAATGTTCCGCCAGCTCAATGTCCGAATAAGATGAACCGTCTTTTCTGGGCGGAGCGAATTCTGGATCTTTGTCCAGGCCATTGGCCTTAACGACCCGCAAAAGGAGCGTGTCACTTAGCAGGTTTTGCTCGACCGTCTTGAGCGCGTCAGCTTGTTTGTAGTCCTCCTGATTAATATCCTGGATGTTAGTTACTTTCTGCGCCTCTTGCTGAACCTGGATAACGGCGCGCGATTCGTAGATTTTCGGAGCCTGTATCAAATAGACAATCGCGGCCGATAAAGTGAGGAGAATAACCAGAATGATGACCCACGCCCTAGATAGCAATAGACGAAAGAGATAACCGAAATCGAACTTGAGCATGGGATTGATCACTCACAGTTGTAGATGGTAATTTCGTTTTCACGCGGATAGCCTCGTTTCAGTAGGATCGGTTCATTTTGGCAATTAGAAGATGCGTTCCCGAACGGTAATTTTATCGTCAGGCTGGACTTCAAAAAGCTGCGAGGAGGTGTTTTTGGTTTGAGCGTGGGCATTTACTTCAATGACCGATTCGACACCGTTGACTGTTCGCCGGACGAGCACCTTCCCTTCATCGGCTAAGCGGGTAAATCCGCCGGCCATGGCGATTGCCTGGAGCAAATCAACGTGCTCTTCACTCGGGAGAACATAGCTTCCCGGCCTCTGGACCTGACCTAACACGGTGATCCGCCGGCCGGCATATTGAATCACGTTCACTCGAACCTGCGGATTGCGCAGGTAGCCTTTCATCAGTCTCTCCCGAAGCGTGTTGGCCGCTTGGGCAACGGTTCGGCCAGAAATTTGAACGACGCCAATGAGCGGAAAATTAATTGTTCCGTCCTGGGAAATCCGGTGCTGGGAATCCAGGTCAGGCTCCTCAAAAACTTTGACCAGGACAACGTCGTTCGGTGAAAGAATATAATTCTCCGGCGCAGCCGAAGGTTGGGCTTGAGGTGCGACCGCTGTCTGGGCATTTACGCCAGGCAAGTTCACCGCCAGCGCGGAGAGAAGTACCAGCAAAACAAAATAGGTTTTCATAAGGTTTGGCTTAGACGTTAGAAGCCAAAGCGCACCTCCACCCAAACCTGGTTGTTACGGAACCCTCGCGCGGGAATATTGGAGCTGTTATCTCGATAGAAATACGAAACGGAGATGTTCGCCCAGTCCTTCAAATGGTAGGTGAGACTGGGACGAATAAAGAAATAGTTATCTTCGCGCTGCCCATTTCCGGTGCTTGTCGCCGTCGCTTGGCTGTAAGCATCGTTTTCATAACCACCCTCCAGACCCATAAAGAAATCGCCAATCAAGTGCTGATCGATATTGCCTGATATCCTCGTTGCAGTATAATTGTCGCCGTTAATCGCGGCCGAGTTAGTCGTGTTGCGTGCCCCGTTCAGACTAAGCTTAGTGCCCGGAGAAAGCTCGTAGTTCGCGCTTAATCCGAATATCGGAGTGACGCGGGTTCCGCCGCTGCTGGAGAACTGCCGGAACTCGACTCCAGCATTCCCATCGAAACTCAACTTCGCCGTCGATACGAATCGGACCCGGAACAGCGCCTGCTGATAGGGTTGGCTACCCCCTTTATCGGGTTGGAGAACCCCAAATGCTCCTCCCACGCCAACCGTCACTTTGGGTGTAAGGTTGTAATTCAGCCAGTCGTGATTGAGGAACTCCTTCGAGCCAATTTGGCCCTGGTAGTGCACAAAGGTAACGCCGCCATCTAGATCGAGCGAGGTCTTGTCGCTGATGTTATAGCTCGCTTTTAGACCGGCAGCATAAATGTCGCTATTCACGCGCGCGCCAATATCCCGGTTCGGCCCAGACAACTTGTCGTATTCAAAGTAACTACCGACTTTGAGGCGGCTGAAAGCGTATTGCGCTTCGACCCTCACATGCTGGTCTAGTGTATTGAGACTGCTGTAGTGATTAAAGAGGGTGAGAGTTGGGATATATTCAAGAGTGATGAAGTTAGCCTCCTTCTGGAGGTAATCCCCAAGTCCGAAAAGGACCCCAGGCGACAAGAGATAGACAAAGTCCCTTTTTTGATTCGTGCTGCTGATTTCGATGTTGTCGTCGTAGGTCGTGCGGAAACTCATCTCGGGGCGGATGTCGATGGGACCGAACAAAAGCCTCAAACCGACTGACCGCGGGTCGAGCGCAACCTGAGGTTGTTCTTCTTCGGGCTTATTTTCCGGGGCCAATCCGTTGATTTCGCCTGACCAGCCTGGTTCCCGCTCGCCATTCATATCGGGGGATTGAGACTGCGGTGGTGGCTCGAGGGTAGGAGCCTGTTGCTCTGTGGCAGGTGCCTCGACCTTCCAATCCTCTGATTCCGAGGCCGGTTGTACCGCGCTCGGGGTAGGAGAAGGCGCCCCCACTTGACCATCCGCCGTCTGGGCTAATGCCTGGCAGATCGTCGCAGTACAAAGCCATCCTGTGCTCCGAAATAACATGTCTTACCTTTCAAATTACTTCACGAAAGGGGGCGACACCGCTGCTGGCTGTCCTTCAAACGACGCCGTTCTCGCTATAGACTTTCCTGATCCCATTTACATCCCTCCCTCTGAATTACACCACCTGCGCCATCCATTATGGCGCACTCGGCGACATAAATAGCGCAAGAAATTTAAAGAACAAACAAAATTGTCGATAAATATGTTATCAATGAACATTATCAAAAATTTGACGCATTTCTGACGGATGATTCTTTCGGATTTAATGCCCATCTGATATATCCGATCTTCGTTCCCTAACCCCTCCCCCCTAAGCGATTGAACCAACCAGACATCATGTCGCACGATGACTTTATCCTCGGCTACCAAAACGGCCGATTGGGATGCAGTGTCAGCGCCTTGCTCACGTTGCGGCTTTTCCTGGCTGGCCGAATTCACGAAAAGCGGGTGGTGATCACCCTGATCTGTTGGTCCCTCGGTCTCATACTTTTGATCGGTCTTTCCGCCATCGGGTTCCTTTTTCTACCTTTCCTCTGGGCGTTTCTCGGCACCATGCTCATGCTCGCGGTCTTTGCGCTCGGATCTATCTACCAGGTTAGCGAGCTTGTGGTGTCTGCTGCATTGGTGGACAAACAATTTTATGAGTTAGCCAGAGCCGAACACGCTTTGTGGGTTTCCGCTGACGGCGAGGGTAATCTGCCTAAGCTGCAGAAAGTTGTTCCTATGCGGCGCTCCCGTCGTGCCCAACGCTAACCTCCGACTTCCGTTGGCGGCGTTGCGGATTTGTCCAAATCCACGCTTGGCAGCGAAAAGATTTCGGTGAGCTCCGGAAATCCGCGGCATTACGAAAACGGCTGCACCCTCGATTGGTTCAACCCTTTAGGATACGTTTCCATTTAGTATTCCCCCCTTTGTTTTGTCGTCTCGAGATTGTCCTCCGGACATCGTAAAGCCCGGTCGGCCGCCAGTCCGGTCCGTATTCCTTCGCACCAAGGCCAATTGCAGTCATTCCTAAGTGATATCAACTCCATGATCAGCTCCTTAAAATTAGTGGCATAAGTCAGTCACATCCTTGTCGCCGAAAACTACGAGAACCAGTATCCCTCTACTTCTCGAAACCAAGAAGGAGGATTTCTTTTCTCCGCTTTGACGGACGCTTTCACGTCTTATTCGATTATTTTTTTGCGAGTTTGTTCAAAGACGGAATCGGAAACCATCGTTTGCCTCCGCGAATTCTTTAAACCGCGAATGGACACAAAACGGGTCCTTGAGCAGCTCTAGTCAAGCGCGGTCCGAGCCCGGTGATCTAGAACCGGGCCGACAGAAAGTTTCTGTTTGGCTTAGGCTACCGGCTTCTCTAAAAAGGCGAGGCAGCAGACCGCAAACGATTTATCCGCCAAGATATTGCGCCCAGCTACGCATCAATCAGATCCCGCACACCACCGTGGGTGAAGGTTTTCACCATGGGCTTATCGAGAAAATCGTGCGGGAAACCGAGCTCGATCTGGCTCGCTTCATCTAATGCGCGAACCTCCTCCGCTGATAGCTTCAGATCCACGATGGCAACATTCGTTTCCAGCTGGTCCAGCCTCCGCGCACCCACGATTGGAATGACTGGCAACTTGCGATGTCGTAGCCACGCCAATGCGACCTGAGCCGGCGACAGCCCCGCTTGCTTCGCCACCGTTCGCAGCGCATCAAGGACACGATTGGTACGCTCTCGATTATGAGCGAATTGCTGCATATCGGGGTTGTTGTCCATCCGACTTTTACCGTCATCGCTCTGAATCCCTTGTTCCGTCACTCGATATTTGCCACTCAGTAAACCGCCCGCCAGGGGGCTCCAGGCGGTCACGCTCATGCCGAATTCAGTAGCCATCGGAAGGAGTTCTCGCTCGGGGGTTCTCTCCAATAGACTGTACTCAATCTGTAACGCGACAAAAGGAGACCAGCCGCGCAGCTCGGCCAGGTATTGGCTTTGGCAATCCACCAGGCTGCAGCATCGGAAACTCCGACATAAAGGACCTTCCCTTGTCGCACCAGGTCATCAAAGCCGCGCATCACCTCTTCAGCCGGTGTGAGGCGATCCCAGATGTGCATCCAGTAAAGGTCTATATAGTCGGTCTTTAGCCGTTTAAGGCTGGCTTCGACCGACTGCATCATGCTCTTGCGATGATTGCCTGCCGCATTGGGATCCTTGCCAGGCAGGGCGTTGGTGAACTTGGTCGCAAGGACGACCTCGGCCCGATGTCCCTGCATAAATTCGCCGAGGAGCAGTTCACTTGTCCCGTTCGTGTAAACATTGGCGGTATCGATGAAATTTCCGCCCAATTCCCGAAAGTGATCGTAAATCCCACGGCTCTCTTCCTTCGACGAGCCCCAACCCCAATCCTCGCCAAACGTCATGGTGCCCAAACAGATTTCAGAAACTCGCAACCCACTTCCTCCAAGTAGTTGGTATCGCATAGTAACGTTTAAACTTACTCAGCGAAGATTAGTCCGCAGGCAAAAGAAAGTAGCCGGATCTTTTAGCTCCGGAACCAAGCCCGGGATAGTGCTGTAAACGGGGCGACCCGTTGCGGAGGCGGAGCATCCGCCTACCTTCTAAAGGTCTTGCGTTCGCGGCAACATGACCAGATCGCGAATGGTCACGTTTGATGGTCGCGTCAACATGAACAGGACTGCTTCGGCCACGTCTTCCGATCGCAAGCCTTCACCAGCTTCCGCCCGGCGATCGATCTCCTCCTCATCTTGAATGCCCCATAGTTCGTTCAAGACCATACCAGGCGCGACTGCTCCAACCCGGATCCCTTTTTTTAGCAGCTGCCGTCGGAGACCATGAACAAATGATTGGACGGCGTGTTTGGAGGCGCTATACACCGGCTCCCAGTGAATAGCTTGATGTCCGGAGATTGAACTGCAGACAATAATATCTCCACTCCCCTGGGCCAGCATAGCCGGCAATACCGCGTGGACGGTATTCATCACGCCTTTCACATTGACGTCGATCAATTGAGACCAAGCGTCCGGCAGACCATCCGCAACGTTACCAGAAAGGTAGAGCCCGGCGTTGGCGAATACACCATCGAGCTTCCCGCAATGCTGAAGCGCCGCGTTCACCATATTTTTCACCGAGTCAATCGAGGTAACATCGCAAGCTACCGGGAACGCCTCGATTTCTTTTCCCAGCGACTGAAGTTTGTCGAAAGAACGAGCGGCAACAATCAACCGCGCGCCGCTGGCCGCCAGTAGCTTGGCCGTGGCTTTACCGATGCCGGAACTTGCCCCAGTGACCAGGATAGATCTGCCGACTAAACTTTGGGGAGACATGGCCCATTCTATTACAGCGTATCGGATATATCGAGGAGACGATTGATGACCGACATGCTTTCCCGGGGGCTAAACCCCCCGGACCTCCTGGCGCCCCTCCGGGGCGGAGAACCGGTGCTGGTCTTACGACTTTCGGGCAACAACACTAGTAACATCGTAGTGCCGCATTTCCTGAATATATGGCACGTAGGGCGCAATCTCCTGATAAAAGCGCTTGAACTCTGGGCTAGAACGAAACCCTTGCAGATGGCCTTCATGCGAGTCCCATTCAATTCGTAGAATATAAACGTTTGGATCGTCGGTGCAGCGAGCCAATTCGTAAGCGAGGCAATGAGGTGATTCATTCAACGGCTCGCTGGCTCGCTGGTAGGCTTGCTGCAGCGTTTCATTCTTGTCGGAGGGAACTTGATAACGGATGTACTCGGCAATCATAAATGGAATTCGCTTCTGCCGGCGACCCTACCAACCCGCCTCTCACTGGCAAGTCCCCACTATTTTGTGCCATACTTACCGCTTCGACACTGTTGCCTATGCGCTTGAAAGATTGCCCGGTAGCTCGAACCCTCAGACTAATGAATGGAAAGTGGAAGCCGAGCATTCTATTTGAGTTGAAGGATTCCAGAATTCGTCCCGGAGAACTTGCTCGGCGGATACCGGAAGCGAGTGCCAAAGTGCTGACTCAACAGCTTAAGGAGCTGGAGGAAGATGGCTTGGTCCGCCGTCGCGTCTACCGGGAAGTGCCGCCCAGGGTTGAATATTCGTTAACCAGCTTTGGCGACTCGCTTCGGCCGGTGCTGCAGGCCATCGCGGATTGGGGCGAGAAGAATAAGATCAGGTCGAGCAGGAGACGAATCCGCGCAGGCTTAGCCGGAAAGCATACCTAGTCAGAGAGTTTCTGCACTTATCTTTGACCGGGAGCCAGCATCCTCGTACAAATTCGGATGATCGTGCAGGCCTGCCTGAACGGCGCGCACCCACCGAACTATCATCCGCACCTGCCTGTAACCATCCAGGCCATCGTCGAGGATGGCTGCAGGGTTGTGGCCGCCGGCGCAAACGAGTTGCACGTTCACGTTCGTGACCAGACCGGGCTTGAGAGCCTGCACCCGGATTGCGTCGATGCAACGATAACAGATTTGAAAGCTCAGCTTCCCGGCACGCTGATCGGGATCAGCACGGGCGAATGGATAGAGAAAGATGATGATCGCTTGTTGACTTATGTAGGGCGTTGGCGTGCCTTGCCCGACTACGCCTCCGTAAACTTGAGCGAGAAAAACGCTCCGGCCCTAATCGAAAGACTTCACCGAGTGGGCATAGGTATCGAGGCTGGACTGGCAGGGGCCAGCGATGCAGAGCGCCTGCTCGCGCTCGATCTTGAGCAGTTTGCTTTGCGCATACTTGTGGAAGTGAGCGAGCAAGAGCTCCCTCATGCCCTGGCGATCACAGATGAAATTCTTTCAGTGCTCAGACGATCGAGTGCTCGAAAACCGATTCTCATGCATGGCGCAAATGCTTCGGCATGGCCGTTGCTCCAGCGCGCGATCAAATCTGGGTTTTCCACCCGGATCGGCCTCGAAGATGTGTCGATCCTACCAGATGGATCGACGGCCAAATCCAATGCCGACTTAGTCGCGGCGGCTCTTCGCTTGGCTCGATCATCTGCCACCGCTTGACCAAGATACAGACTGCCTATGAAAATCCGAATCGGTACCCGGTTGGTACGAGCTTCTTGGGTCTGGTGGGCTCTGCCTGTGCTTTTCTTGGCAACACCGGCGAGAGCAAATACTTCTCAGTTCGTCCGAAGCGATTTTCACGTGGTGACCAACGATGGACTCCAAATAGCCGTTCGTGAAGTAAGACGCTCGGGAGGTGAGGTAAACAAAATGCCACCCGTTATTCTGGTCCATGGCGCTCGGGTCCCCGGGATTGCATCGTTCGATCTCCCGGTGCCGGGAGGATCGTTGGCCGAAGATCTAACGAGGCGGGGCTCCGTCATTTACGTGATGGACGCAAGAGGCTATGGCAACTCTACCAGGCCCAAAGCGATGGATCAGCCCGCAGAAGAAAATCGGCCGCTGTCCCGCGCTTATGAGGTTGTGCGCGATATTGCTGCAGTAGTCCGCGAGGTTCAACATCGGAACAGCACCGACCAAGTCGCTCTTTTCGGATGGGCAACCGGAGCTATGTGGTGCGGCATGTATGCCTCGGAGTATCCCGAAACGATTAGTTATTTGATTCTTCTAAACGGCTTATACGGTGGATCGACCGAACATCCAATGCTTGGTCACGGGTCTGCCAGCGAAGATCCTGAGCGTCCGGGCAGGTTCAATGAGAAAAGGGCCGGTGCGTATTCGATGGCGGATGCGCACTCGCTGATTGCCCGATGGGACGCGTCCATTTCTGAGCAAGACAAATCGTTGTGGAGAGATCCCGCGGTTGCTCAAGCCTACCAAGACGCAGCTTTGGCGAGCGATCCGACCTCTTTTTCCCGCCATCCAGCAAGTTTGCGTGCTCCTAATGGTGCCCTTGAAGACAGTTTTTATCAAGCCATTGGCCGGCAGCTTTACGATGGATCCTCGATTCTGAGCAACGTGCTGATCATTCGTTCGGAAAACGACTTTTGGAGCCGAACCGCAGACGTCGAGACCCTGGCCAGCCATTTGATTAACGCTAAACAGGTACGCGTTCTTACCTTACCGCAAGCAACCCATTTTGTTCACCTGGACCGGGCCGAAAGAGGACGCGCGACCTTGATTAGCGCCATCTTGGACTTTCTTTCCAAATAAAGGCGCAAGTAAGCATCTGTAACGCGTCACTTCTTCGAACCGTAATTAGATAGTGGGCCTATCCGTACATGGTCTGGTACTCGGAGATCCAAAATGGATACGTACATTGCGTTGACAATCATTTTGCTTGCGCTGATCGGCATTTGGCTGCGGCACAAACCGCGGCCGCGGCATTGAACCCCCGAGTTTACGCAGAACAGCCCAGCCTCGACCCTGTCTAGGAGACGGATCGTTGCCTACCCCATTACCGTGAGCCGGCGCATTTTTGAGGATCCTCTCCACCCCGGCATGCTCAACCCACTCGGGTCATGAGTCAGAATCTTATTTTGAATGTGGCCGAGACGTGGAATGGCATCTGTTGAAGGATTGCGTCATTTCCGGTAAACGTCGGGTCGATCACGGTGAAGTTCCGCTCGTTGGTGAAGTTGAAGAAGTTCACCTGCACTTCCCAACAAGGCTGCCGATAGAAGACTTCTGCATTCCAGGTCACCTGAGCGGGAATCTTAAGAGTGCCGCTTAAGTTCGCTTTTTGCTCACCGGTGACTTGTGGTCCAATACCAAAACCAAGGCCCCAGGGAGTCTTGTAGATTGCGTAGGCGTTGAAATAAATTTTCGGTGTACCAGGCAACGAATAGTTCCCCGTCGGAAAGGTATGAAAGTTTGGGCTGCCCACGCCGGTTCCGGGTTTGCCATCAACGATAAAGCCGCGCGGGAAAGCATCCAGATAATTACCCGTCTGTTCGAAGGCCGAGCTGATCTGATGATAGTTGGCTAGCAGATAAGTGAAGTTGCTGACAAAGCTGAATTGTTTGGTCGGCTGGTAATCAAGATCTACCTCCAGACCACGCGAATCAACCTCCGCTCGCTGTCCGGTAGTGTTGGTTGGGGCCTCAATCCGGGTTTGGTAGAAACCGTCGATGTTGAAGAAGAGCGCTTGCTTGAACAAGGAGACTTTGTATCCGGCCTCGTACAGCTGGCTCAAGTTATCAAGTAATCCGGAATTGACGGAATGGTTATGCCCGGCCGCATCGTTGTTCGTGGCGTAAACGATCAATCCGCCGAAATTTGAATCACCCTGGAAACCATTGGTCCGATTATAGGTAACATAGAAAGAGGAGTCTTGGGTCGGTTTCAAAATCAAACTGCCGAAGACCGACCAATTAAATACTCGCGCGCCGCTTCCGAGATCGCTTCCGCTGTACCCGATCAGATCCCCCTTCGGAAGTCTTGACTCGCCGTCAACGTAATCGCCACGAACTCCGACCAGCGAACTGAGGTATTTCGTCCAATCCGTCTGATGCTGATAAAAGATTCCAAGATCATAGACTTGATACTCTCCGGTACCTCCTGCGGTGAAGAAAGGCGCACCGTCGTTAATTCCGGCGCTGTAACCCGGATGTCCCTTGATCTGATAACCCCCGAATGCTCCACCTGCACCGATTGATGGCGGTGAGCCGAGTCCAATATTCGCTATATTGAAGGTGTTCGGATTCTGTTTCAGATCGTAAGCTGCATACGGTTCAATCGTGAAATCGGAAAACGTTTTCCCCCATTGTGCTCGGAAAGAGACGCCCGCAATGTCGTTATTCTTTACGGTGCTCTGGAACAAACAAAAATCGTAATCGTGATGCAGTTCCGTCCGGGTATCATACAAGCTCACGCCCGGCACCCACTCGTCATATCCGTAGAGTTCGCTCTTTTGGGATTTCAAATGTTCGTAAAACTGATAGTTAACAATCTTCCAGTCCGGTGCCAGGGTCACAGTGGTAATGAGCTGCAGTGACAATTTGTTACCGCGAGCACTGTCAGCCGGTCCATTCAGTGACTGGTAGCCGTAAATCTTCTTGGTGCCGGTCGGCGTTACCAAACCCAGGAAACTACCGTTAGCGAACGGAGCGTAAGGACCGGTGATATACGATCCGTTATCGATCAACGCTTGGGTCGGCCGGTTGAAGCCGTTCACCTCGTTATCTCGAATCTCATAATATTGCCCGTAAAACTGCATCGTTAACCAGGGAGTCGGAATCCAGGTCAATGCTCCATAGATGTCTTGTTTATCGTCGCGGGTATTTCGGTAGTAGGTGGTCCCGTCTGTGCCTTCATAGGAGACACGGTAAGCGAGTTGATTCGGAATCAACGGACCAGTACTATCAACTGTCCATTCGTAGTGGTGCCAGGATTGCCCTCCGCCAGCGACATCACCAATCGTAGTTTCCAGTTGCTCATGGTATCCGTCAAACTGGGGAGCCTTCGTAATAAAGTTTACATATCCACCCAAACCACCGCCGGACGGGCCGTAGATGGCTGTCCCCGGACCTTTCAGGATGTCGAGTGACTCCATCTGGTTGAAGCTCGGAACAACGCTATTCCGGTAGAAGATCTCGCGTTGTCCGTTCTGAAAAAGTTCCGCATAGATACCGCGGATATAGGGGATTCCATCCAAACCGTATTCGGCAGGGGTATAGGTACCGGACGAGAATTGGCCGAGATCTTGCACCGAGAAGATCTGCCGGTCTTCGAGTTGCGCACGAGTAACGATGTTGACCGAGCGCGGCGTGTCGACGATGCCCATATCCTGGCCAAACACTGAACTAATCGGACGAGCGGTCGGGACAACCTGGTCTTCCGGCGGCACCGCGGTAACCGTGATCTGACTCAGTTGCCCTTGGTCGCTACCAGAGGCGGGCGATGGCGAAGGGGTTTGGGCTTTGAGCAGCGCAGATCCCGCAGCTAGACACACAATACTGACGTAGCGAGTGAAGTTCTTGGCAGAGAGACCCGAATTCCCGGAAAAGATAGCATAGTTAATTAAGCAAGAATTTTCGTTCCGGACGGCATTATGACTAGGAACGAAAGAGATCGTCTAATACCAAGAAAGTTGGTAAAAGCTTACTTCGAAGTTGGTAAATTCGGTAGGGACGCGCGTCCGCTTTCTCCATCACGACGCAAGCTTCAGTGCCGCGTCGCGTGGCAGATCCCGCGGTTCGCGGTCCGACAGGAGCCGGACCCTACCGGTCATGGGCTCCACCAAATCGTCGGTAGGGACGCGCTCCCGCGCGTCCGCTTTCTCCATCACGACGCAAGCTTCAGTGCCACGTCGCGTGGCAGATCCCGCGGTTCGCGGTCCGACAGGAGCCGGAGACCCTACCGGTCGTGGGTTCTGCCAAATCGTCGGTAGGAATGAATTCCTGCGCGTCCGTTGCAGGCGGCGGTACTCCCGATTCGCGGCCTGGCAGCAGCCCGACCTATCGACACCTCTATTTTTTCCCCTCGGATCGATCCAACCGCTGGACCGTGGGCTCTTTGCCTTCCAACTTCGCAGTGTACGCAGATATGAAGGCGTACGGGTAGGTTTGAACTAGCTGAACCTCGGCCGGAAATGATTTGTTTCCATAGGCCGAGACATCGATGACCGTTTGCAGGTTTAATTTATCCTTGTGCTGTTGCACCAGATTCCAAAGTGATACGGCATCCTCAGTACCAGCAATCGCGGGATCTCCTGAGAGACTCCAAGTCATTTCTTTTACGTACTGGCGCGCCAGTGCGTCGTCCTGATCAATCGGTCGCGGACCACCGATCTCCTCGGCGTCAACTACCCGTTGCTTAAAGGGCGTTGGCGTCGGGCTCGCGTCTTGAGCCAAGCCGAACGAACAAAAGCAAACGAGGAAGAACAATTCACAGGAAAGCAGGAACTGGTTCATCCGACTTTATCTTTTTTACCATCGAACCTCTGAGTATTCCAAGCAGCGCTCAAAGGGACGCTGAAAATTCAGGACTCGGACCGAAAAAAGAATCGACTGAACAACGACCGATTCGTGGCGACGATCCGATACACAAGCTCCACCAACCAGATAAAAGGCGGAACCGACAGGAGTCGGGCGATTGGTCCCCATCCTTCGCGTTCGAGAATGAAAAGAGTCGCTCGTCCACCCCGACGAATTGAGCCCTCTCGGTCGATCACGTGGACGGCCTCGCTGCATGCTCGATACAGCTCCGCCGTCATTGGAGGAGAAGGAGCCTCCTGGTACCTGACAAACTGAAAATGGTGTTGCCGATCATGCCGCTTAAGCCAGGCGATTGCACGTGCGCAGAACCCACAGTCACCGTCCCAAAGCACCAGATAGGCGTTTGATTGCATCCTGCTCAAGTTTACCTCCGCATCGAGGAAATTTCATCTGCTCTCGATCAGCACGGAGGGCGCGCACGCGACTCGCGCAAAGCCTGCGTCGCGGCCGACTCGAGCGCTTTGCTCAGAACTTGTCTCCCGGGCGCGCCGTAGTTTTACGACGCCGCGGCTCGTCCGACATGGCCTTTTGGAAATCTGCTGCAGAATGCTGGGCGCGACGCATCAAAAGCTATGTCGCCTCCCCGCCCAGGATTTCAGCCCCGGGGATTAAGGGTCAGCGGATTTTAGAAGAGCGAAGCGTTCCGGTCCGCTGGGGCGCACGAACACCCGTTTGCGTTTACGCAAACACGGAAGGACTTCGTTCCATCCCGGCTAAGGCAACGATTTCACTCACATGGTCGTTACGCACCACGTAGCGATCCTTTCCGTAGATCAAATATTTACTCTGCTCCACCTCCGGCGTGAAGTTGATGGTCAGGACATTCGCACCCGCCGCGAGGCCGCTGAGCTGTCCGCCACCTTGGCGGCGCTCGAGCGCACTAACGCTTGGAATCAGCCAGTGTGGATTCATTAAGCGGGCCAGAGCTATGAAATTGAGGGTTACTTCGACATCTCCGGGCGGCAGATGCGCCAACGGCGTGTCGGGCGCCGGAATGAACGGCGAGCCACTGACCATGTGAGCTCCGACTTCGCGGGCCAAGAGCAGATCATTCACCAAACTCTCCTGGGTTTGGTTGGGCAGTCCAATAATAGCTCCGGTACCAACTTTATAGCCGAGCCGGACCAGGGTACGCAGGCAAGCCAATCGCTCTTCCAATGAAGCATGCCGCATCCGGGCGTTTAGCTCGGCATCGCTAGTCTCGTGCTTTAGAATATAGCTCGTGGCGCCCTGGTCCTTGAGAAATGCATATTCTTTCTCGGTCTTGTTACCCAGACAGAGGAGAAACTCTACTGGCCCAGAAAACATCGCCCGAATTTTCGGGAGTGCATTGCCGACGAGCTGCGTCGTCCTCGAGACCTCGCCCGCTTGTAGGAAAACGATATTGATCCCAGCGTCCCGAATGCTAGCGGCAGTTTCCAGAATCTGGTCTTCGTTGAGCTCGAAGATGGTATTCTGTCTGGTGTTGTCGCGGCGCATCGGGCAAAACTCGCAATTTACCCGGCACAAATTGGTGACTTCGATCAGGCCACGGACCACCACCCGTCGGCCATAGACCCTCTCCCTAGCGGCACGCGCTGCGGCGAAAAGCTGTTCCTGCGGTTCTCCTCTGACCTGCAGCCAAAAGCCCAAAGTCTCTTTGTTCCAAAAAGAGGAATCGAGCAACGGCGCGAACTCTGAGTCGAGTTCCGACCGGAGGCCTCGCTCAGGCGCGCGAGGAGCAATCATAGATTCGTTATACATTCTTCCCGTTCCGCTCTCCACTGCTCTGCCACTAAGCTATCGCCAGGACCGGTTCCTCGGCGGCGTACGGTTCGGTATCGTTATATGGATTCAGAGGACCGTCAGCGTACTCTTCGCGCGGATACGGAATGTGGTCTGCAGCATGGAATTGCTGAGCGATTTCGTCGGCAAAAAACGCCCCGTAGGGAGTCAAACCCAGAGTGACTTCGTCTTCCCGCAATAAACCATAGGATTTCAGTCGTTCGATCTTCGCCCGGAAAACGTTGTCGAGCGATTCGCCGGAGACTTCTTTGAAGGTAGACTTATAAACGTCCCGATTCTTAATCGGGAGGACAATCGCCCAGCGCATCTGAGCATCGCGGTCACGGCATTTGCCCCGATTGAGCGGCAACTTGCCCTCCTCAATCAATTTGTAGTATTCGCCAAAGTTTTCTGTGTTGAGCACGAAACGATCGCGCAAACTGCTAAAGGCGGTGAGACCAAACCCTATCTCGTCAAATAGCTCACAGCATTGGTTATGGGCGTAACAGGAGTAGTGCTTGCGCTCTTTGGTGAACACTCGACGCAAGTTTTCGTTGTATCCGTTCTCGGCCAGGATATCGATTGCTAGTTGCTTCATCATGATGGTCTCTTCGTTTGAGACCACCTCATCCGGTCGTTTCTCGATATAATTTTTGATCGGACCTTGATAGTCGCCATACGCCTCGATCTTCAGCCGATAGAGTTGAATCTCCTCGGTTCCCAAAGTGACCGCCTCTTTCATGACGTCGATCCAATTTTGAATCGTCTCTCCGGGATGACCGAAAATGAACTCGATGTTGACCTGGTAACCAGCTTGCTGCGAGTTTTCGATCGCTTCCAAAGCCACTTGCTTGTCGTGTGGCCGGTTCATGATCTTGAGCACGCGCGGATCAAGGGACTGGATCCCTAAAGTCAGCCGATCGGAACCGAAGTCGCGAAGAATCTTCAATCGCTCTAAGCCAATGTCGCCGACCAGGGTAGACGGGTCGACATCCCAATTGAATTGCTCGACTTCAGACATGTCGAGCCGCTTGGTAAAGAATTTCAAAAAATGCTTGAGTTGTTCGGGGCTCAAATAGGAAGGAGTTCCTCCACCAACCAGAATCGAACGCGCCTTAATCTTGTCGATGCCTAACCGAGCCATGTAGATGTCCATCTCCTTCTCCAGGGCAACAAGATACTGATTCATTTCGGCCTGCTTTTTGCCGAGCATCACCGGGTAGTGACAGAAAATACAGCGCTGCTTACAGAAAGGGATATGGGCGTAAACGTCGAACTTTCCATCAGCCGGCAAACTGTAGTCACGAAAGAGCTCCTCCTCGTCGGTTTCGTCGTACATGGTGATAGGCGGGTAGTGCACCGACGGGAAAAAATCGCCATCGCGACAAATCAATCCTTCCTCCCTGAACCGGTTAAAATCAGCCACTCGACTGAGTGCTTTTTGAATTAACGAATCTGAAACCTTCAAGTCTTGCCCCAGGGCGGTATTCATAGTGATTAGATGCAACTGAACAGTGCGCTTGCGCCTTTTCAGAGTCGCCATTTGAGGGATTTTCGAGGAAAAGGTCAAGCCAAGAGAGCCTTCAGGCGGAGCCTGGTCAGGCGCTTAAGGCCAGCAGAAGAGCACCGGGAAAGGCGATGCAAGCACCGGTCACGGCCAAACGGCTTGGTCGCTCATGGAGCCAGAGCACTGCCAACGGTAAGGCGAAAAGGGGCTCGGTCGCGATCAGCGTATTAGCTATCGAGACATCCAGATTTTTGATCGCGGCCAACGATAGCCAAAATCCGCCGAAAGTGACCACTGCTGTCGCCAAAGCGAACCTGCCTCGCAAAGCACCTTGCCGGAGAGGTCGAAGCCAAGGAACAATCTTTCGTTGGAGCAGTCCAACCAAAAGTACTCCGGAAAATCCAAATACCATCCGCAGAAAAGTTCCTTCCAAAGCCGAGAGGTGCCGGAGACCTACCTTGGCCACAATGATCGATCCGGCCATCGACAGGATGCAAAGCAGGCCGAATATCATTCCTGCTCGGGTGCCAGTCTGCTGCTCAGATTCGCGGATGTCGCCAAAAAGAGTGAGCGTTACTCCACTCAAGACCAAGACAATCCCAATCCATGCGAGAAGACTCGGAAGCTCTCCCAGAATCAGCACGGCCATGAGCACCGTGATCGCCGGACCCAACATCATGATTATGATCAATTGATGCGCACCCAGGCGTTGGAGCGCCGCAAAGAAAAACGTATCGCCCGCCGAAATCCCTAAAAGTCCACTCAGTGCCAACCAACCAAGCGCGTCGCTTGGCGGCAGCGACCAGCCAACAAACAGTAGCAAAATTAAAAGGAGAAGAGAACCAGCGAAACTCTTTATGAAAGTCATGGCGATCGGCGAGAACTGGGCGCCCACGCCTTTGAACAGAATGGTTCCCACCGCCCAGGAGGCAGCTGAACCCAGCGCGGCAGCTACACCGATAACGTGATCATTCACTCGCGCGCTAGGAACCCGCCCGTTTCTTGAAGATCAACACATAGCGCTGGGGAATGAACTGGTACTGTTCGACCAGATCGAAGCCATAGTAGTAGAGCTGGCCAATGATCAGCTCCTTGGCGATGTGCGGACCATGGTAGGGTAGTTTGCCCGCCGGAACCACCGCGTTATCTACCACCACAAACCGCCCGTCCGGCTTCAACGCTTTTTTGATACTATCAATAAATCGATCTTTCACCTCTTCGGTCGCAGTAGCGTAGATGATGTGATAGAGGGAGCACATGAACACCATGTCGCTGTTGTTGAGCGGCAGATCGGTCGAGTCCGGGCGATCCTTACGGGTCTCGATATTATTGAGCCCGAACTTTTCCGCGACGTTTTTGACGTAATCGAGATGGGCTTGGACAGTGTCGAGCGCGTATACCTTTCCGTTGTTTCCAGTCAGCTCGGAGAATTTGAACGTATAGTAACCGGGACCACTACCTACGTCCGCGATAGTCATTCCTGGCGTAATTTTCACGCAGTCGACAATCTTGCTCGTTTTTTCCCACTCTTCTCGCCGCGGATTATTGAACAGAATAAAATCTTCTAAAAACGCGACTCGCTCCCGCCCCGCTTCATTGTCGGCATCGGAGAATTTGGTCAGGTGATATTTACGACCCAGGTATTCCTTAAGGTTGGCGTAATCGTTTGCGCTGAAGAACTCAAAAAAGCTGCGGTGGTACCGGTCAGCCAGCATATCCTGCCGTTGTTGATCGGTGCCCACCAAATAGTCGCAAAACCATTCCAACGCTGTGTATTCCCCGCCGTAGTGCTCGATCGGAACGATCTTGTCGTAGATCGCCTTGGCCTTCATCGGATCATCAAGGGTCTTACTTTGTAGGGCGGTAAGCAGGAGGCGCCCGGCCTGCGTTCCCTGTTCGGTGATGGTGAATGAATCGATGCTCCCAAGGTGAACTAACGAAACTTTGGAAGTGATCTGCGCCGTTTCTGGCGGTGGGACAGAGTCGCTGCCAGCGGCATGCAGAGTGCCAATCGCGGAAATCAACGAAATGACTACCCACTGACTTCGAACAAAACTGGATCCGAACATGAATTTAAGAAACGGAAGCTCAAGAATTGGGTGTTGATCTGATAATTTCATGGGAAGAAAGCATGGTGCGCACAATGAGTAGCGGCCGACTTGATTGGAGCCTTTGCTCTTGAGGAAGCCGCAAACTCGGCCGCCGATAACGGATTCCTCCGCGGCAGGGAAAAGTGATTAGTCAACGCGTATTACCGATCTGGTAGTGCTTTGATATCTCGCAAGGCGGATAGCGGACTCTCATGAAATAATGCGCTAAGCATCAGAGCCGCTTAATCGGAGCAGAATGCGTCTGAAACTATCCAGCTGCTCGGCCGTCAGAATTTTTTCAACGTCGGCGCGCTCCGCCTCCATTATTTCATCGGTCGCCGCGCGAAGCTCTTGTTCTTTCTTGGCACGCTCCTCCTCGGTCAACCCAGCCAACCGGATGTCACCGGCTTGGTCTGAGAGCTTCTGGCCATATTCCGTAGCGAGTTTTGCGATCTTCTCGCTCTGATCGGCGGTCAGTTTAAGTTCGGCTTTCATGTTGTCCGTCTGGAGCAGCAACATCGGATCGAACCCAAACGGGTTGGCCACCGGACGACGTTTGAGCCATCGAGGCATACTCGCGTCATCGCCGGCGTGTGTCGGCGCCGAGAAGGCGATCAAAATAGTGACACAACCCAAGAGCAATGTTTGCGTATTTCCTACTTTCATCATTCTTCTAGCAAAGGCTGCTATCCTAGTCGGCGAGGGATCAGTCCGGCGGCTCGCAAAACGAGAGGCACGTCCCGGACCGTTTGGCGATCCTTCTCCTTTTCGGATTCTGGTAGCTCGTCATATGGCACAAGCATCGGATGACGGCGTAGCTCGTTATCCCGTATCTTACCGTAGGTCCAACCGGCTAGCCTGCGATCGGCGCTCCAGCGCAAGTGTTCCAACTTCGCCAAACTTTCAAACTCCTCCTTTGAGAAGACGATGGGAGGCCCCTTCGTCTGCTGATCATTTTCCAGCCCATAGCCAAGCAAACTGAGTTTATACAGGATGTGGTCTGCCTGCTCCTGATTTGCCTGACGCAGATCTTCGCCAATTTGATCCCATGATCGGAGGCTGGAATTGTCCATGACCATCTCGCCGGCTGCCACGCGCGACTCGCAGTAGCGTTCGTGGATTGACCTCGGTAAGCCGAAACGCCCTTCCTCCTGAAAGCGTTCGATCGACGCAATACAGGAAAGATCGCCAAAAAATCGGATGCTTCCCAAGTCAGCTCCCCACTCAAATCTTTTTCTGAGGATATTGTTTAATCTTTTACTTCGGAAATCGGTGACATAGGTCCCAGCGAATCGGCTCAGGGTTTTCTTTTCGCCGGTGCCGAGCAGCATTTCAAGAGCTTTCGCACCTTCCGCCAGGATTAAAACTCGAGTCGGAAGCACCAGAGATTCCAAAACAGTATGTAAGCCGGTATCGGAAGAGTGGAGCGTCAAAAGACAAGCCTCCTTGAGCTCTGGATAGGCGGCTCGAATATGCGCCGCGTATTCGCAGGGTACCGCCCAATCCAAGGTCGGCTTGGCGCCGTCCAGTTGTCCTCCCAGTCGAGCAATCTTTAACGCGAGCGATTCGGCAATGGGGCCCGATCCGGCGAGCAAGAAGCTATCAGCGGTTACTAGAGATCGGGTACTTTGCGTGAAATGTTCGTAGACGAAGTCCCTCGCGATATCCTGTTCCGGCAAGAAAAATCGGATGGCCATACGGGGGTTCGCTTCGGGAGACAAAGCACCCCGACGCACGGTCGAGAAACTTTCAATTGTTGGAGCCCCGACAAAAACTTGAAATGCGGTGCGCCGGCCTTTTGGTTCCAGGAAATCCGCCGTGTTGGTCAACCACAAGACCATCTCGCAGAGGTCGGCAGGGAATAGCAATAGGTGAGAAGCTTCGCTCAATCCAAACTGGGGAAGAAAGGTCGAGAAATTGATCGGCTCGAACGGGAGTGCATTTGCGGCCGCAATCGAGACTGCGATGGAATCCGGTGCTGCAATTAATCTGGTAGTAATACCCTGCCTGGCCAGATCGACGGCAGCTAGTCCGGCAAAGGTCGAATCCCCGGCTACAAAGAACCGAACATTCTTGAGTGAACCATTTCTCATAACTGCAGCAGCAACATCACCGCAGACCGTACCAGATCATTAGGCGCGAAATAACCAGCGCGCCCAGGCCCAGCAAAACAAGAACAACAGCGTTATACCATTCGGTCGGGATCTGGTTATACCATTTCGTCAGATCCTGCTGGTCATGTTCGGAAACAAACGGTAGCGATTTGAATCGCTGGAGCAATTTCCCCGCTCTTCCTTGCCCGTTGTGCAGGGGATTGTTGTCCCAGGTTATGCTGTCCAGCTGCGTTTTATAACGAAGAAAATACCCGTCCTGCTGAAGTTTTTTCCCTTCTACGTCTGTGCCTCCCGTCGCAGAAAGCGCCGTATCAAGTGCGTTCACAATTTTGTAGGGAGTGTTAAGCTGATCGGATAGGGTATCGTTGCGGGTCCTGATCTTCTCGGCTAAATCCTCGTTGTTTGACGCTTCGTCGTACGGCGTTTTCAGCTTGTTATAGGCGTCATCGGCCGCTGTTCGGAGCTTCGCCACTACTCGATCAATAATCTCGATCGTCCCATAGCGAGAATTATTCAGGTGGAGCGCGATCAATCCCTCATAAGCCCAACGCGAAGGCATAAGCTCGGCTACACCCGGTATGCCTTTTTCGCTTTTCGAGGCAGAACTCGGCTGGAGGTGCAAAGCCTGCAGGGTTTGCGTCCCCCAATTTCCCAGATCGAGATGTTGTAAAGAGCTGAACTCAAAAGGGCTCGATCCGCATAAAATCAGTTGGGGCACTAGGATTAAGGGCAGCAACGTGGTTGCGCCTGCGGAGCTGATGTTAGGTACGCTTGAGAGCATGAGGCCCAGACCTACACCCACTGCAGAAACCAGCCACAGAAACAGGGTATAAAAAAAGAAGAGCTCGTGGACCTCCAAAAGCCAGAGCGTAATAGCGGTGTAGAGAGCAATTGGAACAAAATTCGTCGCAACGAGCGTCACAAATTTTGAGGCCAACCAAATAGTGAGGTTGACCTTCAGGAGACGCTCACGACGCATGATCGCTCGCTCCCTGAGAATCTCCGTAATGCTCGAAGACATCCCCAAGAAAAGCGCCACGATAGCCGAGAGAAACGGATAAGACAGAAAGAGGCGATTCTTGTCCAAACCGTAAGCGGCATCGAAAAAGGGAACGGGAAACAGACCGAATGACCTCACAAATTTGACGGGGTCGCTGCTGGAGTAACTACGCAAGATGAGGCCGGTAATAATCCCTAGGACACAGGCAGCACCAACCAGGGAAATCAATCCGGAATAGTCTCGGAGTTTACACTTTATGGATCGGCTCAATAATACGAGGTTTTGGACGAGGGAAAGTTGACTAGCCGGCGTTGTTGTCCGAAACCGCTTCAGCACCGGGGCAAGCACCGGAGATAAGTGGGTCTTCCGGAAACTCTCGAATCGTACTTTCCAGTAATGAGGCTCAAACATCCGCCGCTCCTCGACTCGACCGTCGATTTGCCGGAATGGCGTCTCTAACGCGGCTAAAAATGCACCCGGATCAAGTTCTTCCAGTTCGGCAACATTGCTGACAGGCGCAACTCCCGCCAAGTAAGCACCGGCATTCTTCGGATCGCCATAGAACGCAGTCACTCCACCCCGGTCCAAAAGCAAAAGTCGATCAAACAAGCGGAATAGCGTTGCGCTAGGCTGATGTATAACCACCAGAACCAGCGCTCCAGAGTCAGCGCGGGCTCGCAGGATCTGCAAGATCCTCTCTGAATCGCCTGAGGAGAGACCAGAGGTCGGCTCATCGAGAAGAAGCAGAGTTTTTGGAGTCAACAATTCCAGGGCAAGGTTCAGCCGTTTACGTTGACCGCCGCTCAACGTCTTTCGATTGACGTCACCGACAATGAGGGTCGCCCGATCGCTCAAATCGACTTCCTGAAGCACTTCGGTGACGCGCTCTTCGATTTCCTGCTTTCCCGCGCTCGGCAGACGAAGGCGCGCCCCGTAACGCAGATTTTCCGCCACAGTGAGCGTGTCGAAAAGCAAGTCGTCCTGCGGCATGTAGCCCAAGAAACGGGGATTTTCTTTGACTAACTTCGTGAGATCGACTCCGTCGATCGTGATCGCTCCAGACGAGAGCGGCACACTGCCCGTCATCGTCCCCAGAAGCGTGGATTTTCCGCAGCCGCTCGGTCCCATCACCGCGACCATCTGGCCGCCCGTCGCTGAAAATGTTATGTCCGTAAGCCCGGGCTTGGTGCCGAACTTACAGCAAATGTTGTTCAGCTCGAGCAGACATCGAGTCGTGCGTTTCCGTTCGTCGATTTCGATGGCTTCCCCACGGGGAAGAGCCAAGATAACTTCGGCTGTCTCAGAAACGGGAACGGTTAATCCATCGAGTTGAATCTGTTGGCCCCACTCGAATCGTTGTTCATGATCTTCCTCCCGAACTAGTAAGTGGGTTGGCTTCAGGGCAACGGTTCGCAAATTGTGGTTCTCACTTGGACGATCCAGAATCGGCCGGCCGTTCTGGCGCAGCGTGAAACTCGGGATCCCTTTCGTTCCCGCAGTGAACCAACGATAGAAGACTTGTAGCTCACGAAACAGCAATCGGAATTTTCCGGACTGCAGCTCGTCCAGGTAACTGAAACGAAAGGTGAATTGAGCTGGTATCGGCTTTCCGTTGAGCAGCGCATCGGCCGCCTGGCTCGACACATAATATTCTCGAAGCCGCCGGGTAACTAAAAATAGATTTGCGAGATTCGGCACATGAAAACAAGACTCCGAATCGCCGGCACCTATTTCAAAATGAACGAGCTTACTTTCGGTCGCTTCTCCCTTTGAGGCGGGATCGACAGCCACTCGAACAAACTCGAAATCCGCAGGCGAAAGCTCGAGACCAGCGCCGATCGGCCGGAGAAAGCGGGTCCAATCCGGTTCCGCCCGTCGCAGAATCTCGCAGAGCTTAACAGCAAAAAACGCCCGTGCGGAAGCGTCCCAGCGAGCATTTAGGCCCGGGAGCGCCGATTGGAAAGAGATTCCAGATTCTCTGGACTGCTCAACGGCCATTTTCAGGACCGTGGCGCTCTCCCCAGGAAAATTAAACGCCAGGTAATCTGAAATTCCTTCGTCAATCTTGGCTCGAGCCTCTTTAGAGCGCGGGTCGTTTTCGCTGGGAAACAGCGTCGATAACGCTCCAAAGACCCTGATGATTTTCCCGGTGACATCATCCTGATAGAGGATGTTCTTCAGGAATATCGGAGTTTCTTGATCCGTCATGGCGCGCAAAAACTAAAAGGTTCTAAGGAGAGCAATTCACATGAAGCTAGGAATCTCCGCTCCTCTCATCAGTCCGAGCACGCTCATTGCAGCGAACCTGGCGATTGCAGGCAAGACTGAAGATGCGCATCAATCCCTCTCGCAAATAGACTCCACAAACCTTGTTAAGCGCAGAGCAGACGGCTGATACCGCCCAGCTAACTCGCTTTCCGAATTCGGGCTGGAGGCCAAGGCCAAGCTCCGATCGAGATACGAAGAACGCAGCGCTCGGCTCGCAAAACATGCCGCGTTCGTCGTCAGCAGACCCGAGGACCAGCACTGGCCTCAGGTTTCGATTAGCTTGATCAGCTTAGCGCTTTGATCCCGGAGGTTGTTGACCTCTTCCTTCGTCAAAGGCTTCGTCTGGCTCTTAGTGACGAGTTCGGCAATCTGGGTCACTCCTTTGGTGATCTCCTTAAAGCTGTCGTGCGTCGGGTCCACGGTCTTGTCGCCCTTGTTGCCACCTTTCTTGTTCACTTCGCTGGTCAATGCCTTTAATTGCTGGACGATAAGCGCCGGCAGAGGGCCTTGCCGAATGATAAGTGCACCCTTTTCCGAGTATTGGGATGCCAGTGCGTCTGTTACTAGATGAACTCCGGCCAGCCACCCGGTGGCCATGGCCATGGTCGCCTCCTCTTTGCGGCTACCGGTCTTCAATTCCTTACCCACTTCATCGGCGATTTTCTTGACGGTTTCCTTCACGGAGACCCAGTCTCCGGCCTTCGCCTGCTGTTCCGCTGTATCTGCGTATGATTTGATGGTCCCAGCGACACTGAAAGACTTGGTCAGTTCAACTGCAGCGGAAGCGGCTTTCTGTAAAGCATCGTAGTCTTTCGCTTGGACCGCGATGAATGCAGCCGCCAACCGGACACCCAGATTCGAGATTTTTGCGACGTTGGTTGGATAATCGGTTTTTTGGAAATTCGGGTCGTTAACCTCTTTCTCCACTACTGTCTTCCAATCGAAATTGGGGAATGCTTTATCGAGTTCATCGAAAAGGAGGTTCGGTGAAGGCACGTTACCGCTCTTTACAAATTGCTCCGCAGTGGTTCCTGACGGGGTAGGGCTTTGTGCTTGAGTGGTACAGACAGACGCGATCAGGACCGAAGCACAGAGTCCGGGCCGCCAGAGTGAGTGAAGAATTTTCGCCATAAGTGCACGTATTAGTCGACTCTCAGCTATCAGATTGCTAAAAAAATGCGAGCACGAAGCAACTTCGAGGAAGACGTTCATCGCCAAAAAGTGCGCAATTCGCCGGAAAAATTGCAGTTTCCTATGTTTTTCAGGTTGACAGGCCGGTCAAAAGCTTAGAGCCCATTCGCTTGATTATACGATGGGGGAAGCACGAGAACGAAAATCGTGATACAAAGGAGGCCCCGGAACCTTAGCGCGGCGGTCCGTAGACAAGTACGCGCAAAACTCCGGTGACACGCGAATTTTTTAGTGTCCGGTGAGAGTGAAATATTGGAGACACCGCGAGAAAGATGTCGGATACGGATTACCCGTCCCAAACGAACGAAACAAAACCAGTCCACCTAGATTATCGCGTCGGCGCGGTAAGCAGGCAGCGGATGGTCGGTGTGGCAGTGGGCGTTGGTTTCTTTCTTGCTACAATAATTCCTTTGCTGGGAGCGGAATGGGTTCAGATCAATAGCAACCCGAACTTAACCGTCTATGCTAAAGATCGCCCGGGCAGCTCGATAAAAGAGATCCGAGCGGTCGGAATTGTCGATGCGCCGAGTTGGGTAGTTCGAAACCTCCTGGAGGAAGTTGCAGATTACCCCGAATTCATGCCTTATACATCGAAGACCCAGCTGATCGAACGGAGACCGAACGGGGCCATCGTCTATTTTCGTTGGGACCCGCCGATCATCGGAGCACGGGACGTGACAGTAGCCATAACCGAAAACTCCGCTAAACATGCGGACGGGAACTCTAGTTATCGACTGCGATGGGAGCCGATCACTTCTCTCGGCCCGGCGCCAGCTCCTGGCGTGATCCGAATTACCCTCGACGAAGGTTCATGGAACCTCGAACCGACCGACGATGGAAAGAGGACTACCATCACTTACGATCTAATTACCGACGGAGGTGGTGGCTTGCCAGCGTTTGCCATCAATTTAGCGAACCGGCAGAGCGTCAGCGACCTCTTTCAAGGGATTCGAAAACAAGTGACATCGCCAAAATACTCTCAGCGAAGTTCATCGCAGTGAACGCGCGTGGCCTTGAAACGCCGCCAAACGACAGATCTGGTCGCGGCGCCAGTTCTCCAAGACTACTCTGAGCGATCCAGCGCAGCCAGACGATCCAAAAGATCGTCGTAACTCTTCGCGTCGCGGATCGTGGCGTTTAACCGCTCGACCCCTTCTTCCCGAGAAGCGTGATTAAAAGATACCCGGTACTGGTAAGCATCCTGGCCAAAAACCACTTCATCCCAGTGGATGGATTGAATTTGCGGATTAAATCGAGCAACGGCTCGACCTCGAAAATAAGCGCGAGTCGTTTCCGGCGGGTTGAACACCGCATTCTTAATTTCGTCCTCAGACAAAATCCTCCGCATCTGATTCTGTCGGACTAACTCAGCATGTAGCCCCTGCTCCCACGAGATATTGTGGTACTCGAGATCGATCGATTGCAGCCACGGATCGCTCCAGTCCAGACGTTCGCTCTCTTGAAACGTGTTCAGTAGAAATTTTTTGGCGACCCAGTCGATGCGGTCGACGCAATTCATTACCTCCACATCGAGATCGTTAAGAATCTTTTCCCATTCCGTCAGAACCCACTCAGTGTCTGGATTGGAGCGATCACAGAATTTCAGCGCCTTCCCCAGATACATTCGTTGAACATCGATCGCGGAGATTTTGCGACCGTCCTTCAACTCAATGATCCAATCGAAAGTCTGATCGCGGCTAATCGACTTGGTGGCATCGATTGGCTGCGCGATTTCTAGCTGCGGTGCTTCCCGCTTCTCGATGAGCTCCAGGACTAGCGACATTGTTCCGATCTTCATCGCCGTCGCAAATTCGCTCATATTGGAGTCCCCCAAAATCACGTGGAACCGTCGATACTTCCCAGGGTCCGCGTGCGGCTCATCCCGAGTATTAACGATTGGCCGGCGGTTCATCGTATCGATGCTGACGAGCACACTAAAGAAATCCGCACGCTGGGAGATTTGGAAAATACCAGGCTGTCCGACGGATCCTTCGCCCTCAATACCGAGCTTCCCGGCTCCAGCAAAAATTTGTCGCGTCACCAAAAACGGAACGACTTCCGCCACCAACCGATCCCAGGGGACCGTGCGACTCATGAGATAGTTATCGTGACATCCGTAGCTGTGTCCGACGAAATCAGTGTTGTTCTTGTAGAGCCGCACTTCCCGTTCAGGAGCTATTTTCCGATTACGGCGACGGACGCACTCCGCCAGAATCCTCTCACCAGCTTTGTCTTGGGCAACCAATTCGCGCAGCCGGGTGCACTCCGGCGTGGAATACTCCGGATGAGCGTGATCGTTATAAAACCGGGCGCCGTTACTGAGCACCAAGTCACTCTTAATTTCTTCGTAGCTTAGCGGACGATTCTTATCGAGCTCGTAGTAAGCAGATTCGTCGGTGTCCTGTAAAAGAGTTTGGGCTCGAAAACCGCGAGCATCGAGGTGTGGGTCTTCCAGCTCATAATCCCACTTCATGAGCGCTCCATGCTCAGTGTAGCAGCGAACCAGTTCAATCGATTCGGCGACCACGTCCACGTTATCGACTCCGTTTACGGTAATGCCGTACTCGGTCTCGATCCCAAAAACGCGTTTCATCAGCAGAGAGACGATGCAAACATCAGATGACTCCAGAGGGTGCGGAGGATCTTGGTCCAGGACGAACCGGCTGGACTTTCACCACATTCTCCGAATCGTAATCGATCAGTTTGAGCCAATCTTCTACAATATCGGTCGGCGGAAAGATGTCATTCTCCGCGTACTCCATGTTCAGCGAAAGCAGCAAATCCGATTCGCTGATCCCCTCCTCCTGCATCGTATTAATCGCTCGCTTGATCGCCAATTCCTTTGCTCGCTCCACGATAGACGCAATGATAGCGCCGCTCACAAGGTCTCCGCGATAGAGGGTTTCGCGTTTTCCACTGCGAAGCGTGATTTCCAGGACACGATTCTCTTCCTTTCGGGAAAACTGGGCCTCTACCACCTTAGAAACAAGCTGTTCAACCGCTTGGTCGGCTCCTCCCGTCCGACGAACCAGTTCAGGGTCGAAAGGCAAATCCGGCGCGAGATAGATGCGATAAATCTCCGGGGCATCATCTCGGTTAGGCCGATTCACTTTAATCTTCCGGTCGATTCGGCCAGGCCGAAGAATCGCGGGGTCAATCAAATCGGCTCGGTTGGAAGCCAGAATAATGACAACTTGGTTTAAGGATTCGATCCCGTCCATCTCCGTGCAAAACATCGGAACCAGCGTTGACAGAATGTTTGAATAACGACCGGCTCGCCGCGTGCCCAAGATGCTCTCGGCTTCGTCGATGAAGATAAATGGGAGAAATCCTTCCTTTCGTTTCTCGCGAGCAGTCGCAAAAATCTCGCGAACAGTTCGCTCCGATTCACCAACCCACATGTTAAGGATTTCCGGGCCCTTAATATGCATAAAGAATTGCAGCATATCTTCCCCGGTCTTCTGCTTCAGCTGCCGGGTCAGATTGTAAGCTGTGGCCTTGCCCAACAGCGTCTTTCCACAACCGGGCGGGCCATAAAGCAAAAATCCTTTCGGCGTCTGGTGCTGAAACTTCGAAAAGAGGTCGGCATGAAGCAGAGGTAGTTCGATCGCGTCTTTAATCGCGCTGAGCGCTTCGGCCTGGCCACCCACTTTATCCCAAGAAATTTCCGGAACAGCCTCCAAATAATAGTCTTGCGTATTGGATTGACTCAGCAGTTCGATGGCAATCCGATAACTGGCATCGACTCGGATTTCGTCGCCCACCTTCAACGCCTCCTTCAGAAGATCCTGTGAGCGCTGCAGAACGATAGATTGTACGCCGTGCTCCTGGCCAACCCGCAACCGATCCTGACCAAGGATTTCTGTAATCTTGGTGACAGGGCCAGCTGGATCATAGCCGAGGTCGCCGACGACGACATACGCCTCATTCACCAGAACCCGAGTCCCTTTCTTTAGTTTCGCGATACTGATTCGAGGATCGACGTTACAGTAATAATCCGAACCACCCACGACAATCTGGGCGGTCTCCTTGTTCGGACTACCCAGATAAGTTCCAATGCGATTTGCCGGAGAGGTGACCTTCTTGATTACTTCGTCCAGCTTCTCGATCGTTTGCCGAGCCTCTGATATCATTTCCTCCTGTTCGGCAACATTCGAGCGCAGCGCTATCAATTCGCTGCGGGTTGGATCGCCAGGTGGCAGACTTGCGATGATTCGTTCTAGGAATTCAAGAGGAGTTGCGGGCTCGGCACCATAACCCCCATGCTCGGGTGCTCTTTCTTCGTTCATTTGTACTTCTTAATCACTCCGCTCTCCAACTATAGTCGGGTCAGCCATCAGTGGCAATCCGGTAGTCATTTCACGTTAGCCTGTTCTTTACCGGATCATGGCGGACACTGCAAATCTGGCTCGTCAGCGGCGTTTTGAAAGACCTTGTACAGCTGGTCCCGGGCCAGCTGGAATCTTTTTTTGGAAAAAATTGGGTCGAGGCGTTTTGCCGCCGCGAACAAGCGCCTACTCGGTTTCCGCGCCACCATTTAGTTCGTTTTTGGCGTCGTAAGTGGGGGTTCCACTTCGAATTGCCGGTTGCACGTCAACACCAACCGACGCTGGAATAGCGCCCACGATCGGTAGGCGAACGCTCTTGCGTGAGCCGCTCAGGGGGTCCCGGCTCAAATAAATTTTCGCCCCTACCGGCGCTGGATCAACGCCCATGATTGGTAGGGCGAACGCTCTTGCGTGAGCCGCTCAGGGGGTCCCGGCTCAAATAAATTTTCGCCCCTACCGGCGCTGGATCAACGCCCATGATTGGTAGGGCGAACGCTTTTGCGTGAGCCGCTCAGGGGGTCCCGGCTCAAATAAATTTTCGCCCTACCGACGCTGGATCAACGCCCACGATTGGTAGGGCGAACGCTTTTGCGTGAGCCGCTCAGGGGATTCCCGGCTCAAATAAATTTTCGCCCTACCGGCGCTGGATCAACGCCCACGATTGGTAGGGCGAACGCTTTTGCGTGAGCCGCTCAGGGGGTCCCGGCTCAAATAAATTTTCGCCCTACCGGGGCTGGATCAACGCCCATGATTGGTAGAGCGAACGCTTTTGCGTGAGCCGATCGGGGATTCCCGGCTCAAATAAATTTTCGCCCTACCGACGCTGAACCAACGCCCACGATTGGTAGGGCGAACGCTTTTGCGTGAGCCGCTCAGGGGGTTCCCGGCTCAAAATGCAGTATGATGTTACCCTGCGAGTTCTAACCGTCACCTCCAGGCGTTCGGACCTGAAAAAGGTTACGTTTCTCCCCAGCTCTTCGACGAATCCGGAACGGAAGAAAATTGCTTGCTAATGGCCTGCTTAGCGCTCAGAAATCACACCGGTTCTTTGCGAATTTAGCCTCCGAGAGCGCTGCACCGAGCGATAGCTGCCGGTGTACCGATCTTGGAAAAGCGCGCGTCGAAATGAGGAACCCCGTGAGAATCGGGGACAGTTGCGCTGCTGTATCTGGATACAAGTTTTCGGATGCCAGTCTCTTTGGTTTAGAGGCGAAGGCGAAAACAAGGTTTGAAGCCAGGAGTCAGAATATTTGTTCGACGTGGCCCTCATTCGCACGCCCAGAGTAGGGCGTTGCGGAAAAACTTCTTCGCAAAAAAAGAAGAATGAGAGAGGCCGTCAGACGACAGGTCGCTCTCCCTAAGATCTACAATGACCTGTTATGACCAAACGCTTCGTTCTGTGCTGTGCAGTTTGCATGGCGACGTTTCCCTTAACTACATTCGCTCAAACCCCCTCGCCAAGTCCGGCGCAGGAAATGCAACCGATCACGGTGACCGCGACTCGCCTCGAAACTCCCGAGGATCGCTCGCCCTCCGCGATTAGCGTGATATCGGATTCAGACATCGAGCTGCATCAGTATCGATTTGCCTCCGACGCTCTCCAGTCTGTACCTGGAGTAAACGTCGTTCAGACCGGAGTTCCGGGCCAATTAACTTCCGTCTTTATTCGAGGTACCCGTAGCGACCAGACTCAAGTTTTGTTGGATGGGATTCCTTTCAATCAAGGACTCTCTGGAGCATTCAATTTCGCGGATTTTACCAATGACAATATCAGCAGAATCGAGGTGATTCGGGGACCGCAAAGCGCGCTTTACGGTTCACAAGCTTCCGGCGGCGTGATTAATCTCATCACCCGCCGCGGTGAAGGGCAGCCGACCGGGTCGACATATTTCGAGGCTGGGTCGTACGATTCGTTCCGCGAAGCAGGCGGTGCCAGCGGTCAGTTTGGTCCGATCGATTTCTCATTCGGGATCAGTCGATATGACACGGAAAACTCGCGACAAAACAACGGGTATCGTTCGCTATCGTTATTGGGCGACATCGGCTTTTCTCCGGTTAAGGCTTTGCGGATCGGGCTCGTCTATTATTACAATTACGCAGACGTTGGATTGCCAAATACAATTTTCAATCCCCAGCCATACGATAACTTTCGCACCGAGCGCGTGCTCTTGGCTCCGACGCTGGAGTTCACACCCACGGATTGGTGGAGGAACAAAGTCTATTTCGCTTACGACCAAGAGCGCCAGATTAACAATCCTAACCGGCTCGACCCATTCACTGGCCCAACTCGCGGGATGTTCCGGCGATTTCAATTCGAATATCAGACCGACATTACGCCGGTGACTTGGCTGACGCTCACCGCCGGAACCTATTACAACCACACCGACGTCTATCAGGAGCGGCCCGAAACGCTGCTCGGCAATCCTCTGATCCGTGATAAAACGGAAAACGTTGCCGGCTTTGGCCAGCTTAAGCTGACTCCATTAAAGGACCTCGACCTGTACGGCGGCATCCGCTACGACCATTTTAGCAGTTTCGCCGGACGCTTCACCTATCGGCTAGCGGCCAATTATCTCGTTCCGTGCACCGGAACGATCTTGCGGTCCAGCTATGGTACTGGATTTACGCCACCCAGCAGTCAGGATAAAATCTTTGGCGGAAATCCGCACCTCTTTGCTGATCGCGACAAGGGATTTGATATTGGCTTCGAGCAACCGCTGGCCAACGACCGGCTGAGAATTGGCGCCAATTTTTTCTACAGCACTTCTTCGAATACGGTCGGTTTTAACAACAATTTCCAAGCTTTCAATTTAGGCAAAGATCGGATTCAGGGCGTCGAGCTGTTTGCGGTCGTGCATCCGCTCCCCAATCTGACTTTAGCAGCGAGCTATACTTACCTCGACGCCATTACCACCTCGGGTGCCGACATCAGCCAACCTGCTGGTTCTCGCTTACCTCGACGACCCAGGAACCAATTTTACGGCTCGATATCTTACGAATGGTGTCATCGCCTCGACACCACGTTAGAGCTCGTGACGGTTAACGCTCGCCAAGATGAAAACTTCGGTGCCCCCAATGTCAACTTGGAAGACTACACAGTGCTACGCTTCGCGTGTGAGTTTCGAGTGACAGATTATTTCAGTCTGACTGGGCGTATTGAAAACCTAACCGACGAAAAATATGCGGAAGTTTTTGGTTTTCCGGCGCTTGGACGGACTTTTTACGGCGGATTGCGATTGCATTTTTGAAGGAAGATCGATTCCGAAATCCTTGCATGCCCAAGAGGAATGCTGATATTCGTTCCTGATGCTGAACACCCTCAAGGAACCTCAGAGGGATGCCCTCCAATCTGGGTTCCAGGAACAGTATGTGAAGGCATTCAAGTGGATGCTTCTCGCAAGAACGGTCGAAGAAAAAGTCGCGAATCTGTGGCGCGCCGGCAAGATAGCTGGCGGAGTCTACATCGGAAAGGGTCAAGAAGCGGTAAGCGTTGCGATCGGTACGACGTTGAAACGCGGTGATATCTTCGCGCCACTTATTCGTGATCAAGCCGGCCGTTTGGCTTTTGGAGAGCCGGTACTGGATATCCTGAGAACTTACCTAGGAGTCAAAACGGCTCCGACCCGCGGACGTGACGGTAACGTTCATCGCGGCCGTCCGAAAGAAGGCACTTACCCGATGATCAGTCATTTAGGTGCGATGATTTCCGTGGTCGCAGGATCTTTGCTCGCTCGTCGGATGAAAGGCATCACCGGAACTGTGGGAGCGACTTCCATCGGAGATGGCGGTACTTCCACGGGCGCGTTCCACGAGGGAATAAATTTTGCCGCCGTCGAGAAACTGCCCCTGGTCCTGGTCGTGACAAATAACCAATACGCGTATTCCACACCAAACAGCAGGCAATTCGCTTGTCATGATCTGGTCGACAAGGCCATTGGCTATGGAATTGAAGGCTATGCGATGGATGGCACCGACCTACGACAATGTCTTGAGGTCGTCGGTCACGCTGTAGATCGCGCCCGAAGCGGGGCCGGCCCGCAATTGGTAGTAGCAGCTTGCCTGCGCCTTACTGGTCACGCGGAACATGATGACGCATCCTACATGGACGAACACCTTTTCAAGGAGCCATTAGGCCGCGATTGCCTCGAGGTGACCGAATCTTTTCTCCTAGAACAGCAATGGGCCGACGAAAGTACCTTGACGAGTTGGAGGCGGGAGGCGAAAGCGGAAGTCGAAGCTGCAACCCAACAGGTTCAACGCGAGCCGGCTTGTTCCCCCGCAGACGAGGATTGGATGCCTCTTGCAACCCGAAGGCTGGCCGATTTTTGATTTCTAGCGAATGAGTATCACCTATCTCGAAGCGATTCGAGAAGCCCAAGCTAAAGCGCTGCGCGACGATCCGCGAGTTTACATTTACGGCCAGGACGTTGCGGATTTCGGTGGCGCCTTCAAAGCAACAAAGAATCTCGCGAAAGAATTTCCGGGGCGCGTATTGGATTCGCCCATCAGCGAGGATGCTATGGTCGGGAGCGTCGTGGGTGCCGCCATCGAAGGGATGCGGCCCATCGTCGAGATGCAGTTCAGTGACTTCTCTACCGTTGCTTTCAATCAAATTGTCAACCAAGCCGCCGCCTTTTATTGGCGAACCAATATACCTTGTCCGATTACGATTCGGATGCCCTCAGGGGGAAACCCGGGCAGCGGTCCGTTTCATAGCCAAGCCTTGGAATCGTTATATGCGCACTATCCCGGATTGATCGTGATGACCCCGGCGACGGTGGAAGACGCCTACGACCTGCTGCTTGAGGCCGTTGCGATCGATGATCCAGTGATTTTCTGCGAGCACAAATTTCTCTACAATCGAATCAAGGCCGAAAAACTACCGGAGACAAATGGCCAAACAGCCGGAAAGGCCAGGATCGCTCGACCTGGCAGAGACCTGACCATTGTTACGTATAGCGCGACCGTGCACGACGCCTTGGTGGCTGGGCAGGAGTTGGCTCGATCCGGTATCCAAGTCGAAGTGATCGATCTCCGAACAGTTAAACCGCTTGATACTGAAACCGTGCTTGCTTCCGTCGCAAATACCGGCCGGTTGCTTTGTGTCGGAGAATCGTGGCCCTGGGGAGGCGTAAATGCCGAAGTCATCGCCCGGGTGGCCACCAAAGGATTTCATCTATTGGATGCGCCTCCACAGCGGCTGAATAGCCGAGATGTGCCTATCCCTTATCACCCTGAACTCTGGCTCGCGTCGAGGCCCTCCGTCGCGATGATCGTCGAACGGGTGCGCCAAATATTGCAGTGGTAGTCTTTAACCGGCCAAATCGCTCCTATGCCCAAAGTTCCAATCATTATGCCGCAGCTCGGTGAGTCGATCGCCGAAGCGACGATAGTACGTTTCTGTGTCGAAGTTGGGGACGCGGTCGAGACCGATCAGGAAATCGTCGAGGTCGAAACTAATAAGGCGGTGATGGGTGTAACGACACCATGCGCCGGAAAGATCGAAAGCTTTTCGGCAGCGGTTAACGAGGTGTATCCGATCGGGACTGTGCTGGGATATGTCGAGGCCAGCGTCGAGGATGCCGAACGCTTGAATGCCGCCGGATCAGGTCCTCTTGCGGAACATACCACGCAACAGCTTGAATCCGAGCCGGTCTCGTTTCAGGCTAGCGAGGGAGCAAGGGAGCTTCCGATCCGATCCCAAGGTGGCCCCTTTATCTCTCCACGCGTTAGGGCGCGGATGGACGACCTGGGCTGGAGTCAACAGGAGATCGGGTTGCTCGCCGGCACTGGAAAAGGTGGCAGAGTGACAGCTCGCGATTTGGAAAATTATCTGGTCGCGCTTGAATCCAGCCCCACCGAAAAAGCGTCAGCCATGCGCTTGGCAGTCTCTGATTCCATGCGCCGCAGCTGGGCTCGGCCGCTCGCAACCGCCGGCGTAGCTTTTCGCTTGGATCCAATCCTTGCTCATCGCAAGCAGATAGATATTCCGCCGGGGCCCGCTCTTTATGTTGCCAAGGCTCTTGCCGTCGCGATCGCTGAACATCCCGCTTACGCTGCCCGTTTGGCGGGCGACCAGCTCATTCTGCCACAATCCATCGATATCGGGATTGCCGTTGAAGTGGAGGATGGCATCATCGTTCCGGTGCTCCGTAACCTGGATCAGCAACCAATTTCCGAACTAGGCAAGGCCTATCAAGATCTAGTCAGTGCGGCTCGCACTCGTCGGTTGCCGGAAGAGATGCGCACCGGCTCCATCGCTTCGGTCACGAACTTCGGCCCACTGGGAATCACCTGGGCCACGCCGATTCCGCTGCCAACCGAAACGCTGATCGCGGGCCTTGGTCGAGGCGAAAAGCGTCCAGTGTGGGACGAAGCAAGCGGACAATTTAAGCCGGTCTTAATGGCCGAACTTACCCTAACCTTCGACCATCGGATTTTGGATGGTGGCGCCGCTGGCCGCTTGATTCAACGAATGGTCTCGTTGCTCGAACAACCGGAAACTCTGTAGATGATGACCAAAAGCAGATAGCAAATTTCGGCTATCGGCGACTGGCCATTTTGTTCGAGGACAGCGAGAATCAAATTTCCGCGGTTCTCAGAGTTCATCCTCGGCAATGGCGGCCGGGACAACCAAAAAGGTCGCCCAGCCGCCCGCCGAGACTACTCAAAGGCTGGCCCCCCGCAGACGTGATAGCCTTCAAGCGTCAAGGACATTGGAAAAAGTAGTAGTGTAGGCGTGCGGGCCGGGGCTCGTTTCGCGCTCACCTCGGTGCCAGCGACCCGGCGACTATGATTTCTCGCCACTCTTTGGGTACCGGCTGAAAACAGAATTTGGAGCAAAGCTTTCATTGGTTCATTGCGAAACGCCTACGAGTCGGCCGACGAACTGGCAGAGTCCTCCCCAGAACCTAGGGTCTGCTTGCACGTAGAAGGCAACGCAGACCAAGATCATCAGAAAACCTGTTTTCAATTCGTTCATGACTCGCATTCCACCTAATGCAAGTGCTGTGCCACGCAATTCATTTAATTTATAACATGCTGATTGTAAGATGGTTACGTATGAAAATGTGATTTTTCTGATAGTTGTTCTTTTGATCTAGCTCATCCGTAATTGGGATCGCCGTTCCACTAGTGGGACGCCCAAAATGAGTAGGACCAGAGTTCATCGCGAAATTGCAGCCGGTAGCGAAATGACCACTACGTCCAAACCGGAATCCGGACCGTACCCCTTATAGAACTGTTGTGAGGCCGGAGAACGAGAAACTAATTGATACTGCCATGGGCTACTTTGAACTAGGCATGCTGGATGATGCCGTTGAAGAGCTCGCACCGCTCGGTGGCCGCGAACGGTTGAGCGTTCTTAGCGTCTGGAGCGCGGCGTTACGAATGGCGCAGCGATGGCCGGAAATGCGTTCACTGACCCAAAAGATGGTTGAACTGTATCCGGCGGAAGCGGAGTGCTGGGTAAGCCTGGCCGATGCAACACGAAACTTAGTATCGTTGCAAGCGGGCCTCGAACTCCTCGAAGCAGCGCGTCAACATTTTCCAGACGACGGCCACGTTCTTTTCCAAATCGGCTGTTACTGCTGTCGGCTCGGACGCCTGGACGAAGCGCGTCGGGCGGTGCGAGAAGCAATTTCGAGCAATCGGGTTTGGGCCAAGATCGCGGTGCAAGATCACGATCTAGCCCCACTGTGGCCCGAGCTTAGAAGATGGAGTTCTGGCTGACGAGCACCCGATCTTACGCCGGGCTCGCATTCGCGGCGATCGGATCCGCGCTCCTCTGACGCCGAGCGAGAAGGTAGGAGCCGATAACGAGTAGAGCCGCCAATGCCTGTGCGCTTAATGTCTCAACTGTAGGATAAACAGAAAACCAAACGCCCATCCAGTCGGGCGTAAAATTGGCCAGCCCATCGATCTTTGTCGTGGGGATCCAGTGCGCTAGTTGCATCTCCTGCGCTTGTTCGCCCACCATGACTAGGAGCACAAATCCAAGCATTGTACCCGTGAGGACGAGCATCTTCCGATACGGCAGCCGGCGATGCGCGAAGAACGTGAGCACCGCCACAACTCCCGACAGCAGCACACCGATAAGTGCTCCGGCCAGGACCAGTTCATTTCCCATTTGCAGGCGATAGCTCTGAAGGAACAACACTACCTCGAATCCCTCACGGTAAAACGAAGTGAATCCGAGGAGTCCAAGGCCCCAGAGCAGGCCGGTTCGCGAAATTTGAAATCCCTGAGCGCCGCTTAAGAGCGCCTTTTTCTTCCGGTTATGAGCGCAAATCCAACCGCCCCAGTAAACCTTATGGAAAAACCAATTCATTATCGTCAGCAGAACCACTACGGCCAAAAGACCGGTTCCAGCCTGGAGATCGAGAGCCGAAACATTCTTTGAGAGATCGTTAATGACGCCTACCGCAATGAACCAGGTCACCAGGGTTACGAGTACGCCGACCCCTACCCCAGCCGCGACCGGTTTTCGCTGAGATTCATTCGGACCGACCATGCTCGCCATGATCGCCGAGAGCACCAGAATACATTCCAACCCCTCGCGGAAAACCAGGACTCCGATATCGAGCACTGCGACGGTTGGGTGGTTGTGCGGAAGCGTTGGATCTGGGGCTCCGCTAGCGGTAACACCCTGCCAGACCAAAATCCCGGCGACCATCAAGGCGCCGATCAGAAGCAATATCCGGAGAATGGGCCGGACTTGGTAGGCGCTTGGGGATGCGGACCGAACGGCAGCAGAGCTCATTATTACTGAAAATGACTCTCAATAGCGCTTTGTCAACGCCAGAGTCGATCTCTTTCGAGTAGCCTGATCCTCCTGGCTCAGGGACCCATGGCGCAGCGATTGTGAGAGGTGAGAAGTGATTGGTGGATTGGTGGGAGAAATCTCCCACCCTCTCACCAATCACTGATCACTAATCACCGTTTTTGGAGGGAACGAAGGCTAGAGCATCAGGCTACAGGGCCTCAGAAATCGAACTGATCGATGTTCTCCTTATTGAATACCTTGGGCGGGCCTAAGAGAATCTGGCTCCCGTTAATAACTTTTACCTTCCCAAGTTTTCCGGCGTCGAGCTCGGTCGCACCTGGTTTCAACTTCCCATCAATCGAGGCCCGCATCGCATAAGCGGATAAGTAACCAAGATCGACCGGGTTCCACAGGATGACATCTTTTACGGCGCCGTTTTTCACAAAAGGCTTCATTTGGTTCGGGGTCGACAAACCGACGACAGCGATTTTCCCGATCAGATTGGCTTGAGTGATCGCGTCCGCTGCGCCTGGGAACGCAACGCTCGATAATCCAATGATACCTTTGACACTGGGATAGGCTTTCAAGATTTCGCCAGTTCTCTTGAATGCGAGCTGTTGATCCTCTTCCGCAGGCACAATTGTCACGATGTTAATCTTGGGGTGAGCTTGCGGGATGTATTTTTTAATCTCGGCGATCCAGGCATTCTGACCGGCAGCAGTCATCGAGCTAGTGACGATCGCAATATCGGCTTGCTCACCAACTTGAGACACCATGTCGTCGATGAGAGCCTTGGCGACTCCGTCGGGCGTGCACATCTGAGCAAACCATTCGCGGGCGTCGGGCTGCGACTCGGCATCGTAGCCGATCACGTGAATTCCAGCCTTGAGCGCTTTGCGAAGCACGGGCGAGATCGCTACCGGGTCATTGGCGGCGAAAAAGATACCGTCAACACCCTTAGATATGGCTGTATCGATGAACTCGATCTGCTTTTGGATGTCGCCCTCGGTCGGAGCATCCGTGGTCACTTCTGTCGGTAAGCCGCTCTTTGTCAGGTCTGCGCACCCTTCCGCGATTCCTTTCGCGGTGGCATTGAAATACCCGATGCCGATCAATTTCGGAACATCGGCCAGGACGACCTTCTTGCCTTTGAGATCTTTCGCGTTAGCCGGCTGCCCGCCATCGTAAGGCGCATCAGCAGCGAAAACGCTGGCAGCAGACGTCGCCAGCAACAGAATAAGCGCTTTGAGAAAGCGCGATGGATTAGTTGATATCATAGTCTAGGGGGCTCGTATTATGGTTTGCGGTTTATGCTGTAATTTGAAGAAGCCGCGTCCAGAAAGGATGAACTTCTCCAAAAATTGATTCAGCAAAATGGAAAGAATGAGGACCGTGCCAATCAGAACGACCGTGGCTTCTCCGCGAAAACCGGCTAGCTGAAGTCCGTTCTTCAAGAGTTGGATAGTGACGACACCAAGCGCTGTACCGAGAATCGTGCCGCGTCCGCCAAAAATGCTCGTGCCGCCGAAAACGACCGCTGCAATCACATCCAACTCCAAACCTGTGGAGGCGTCCGCCCGGGTCGAGGTAACGCGCGAGGTAAAGATAAATCCGACTATACCGGCCATAAACCCGCTGAAAGTGTATGCGAGCAGTTTAATCCGACCCACCCGGAGGCCGGCGAAGCGAGCGGCGACTTCATTATTTCCAATTGCGTAAATCCTACGGCCGGTCGGCGTGGCACCAAGAACTAGTCCACTCACTACGAAAACAACGATCAACAGGTAGAGCTGCACCGGTAGGCCAGCGATCTCGCCGCTGCCCCAAAATGCAAATGAGTCAGGGAATCCGTTGAATGAACGCGACTCGCTAATACCATAAGCAAGACCGCGAAAGATCGCCAAGGTCGCCAGGGTCACGATCAATGGTGGTACACCGAGATAGACCGTCACGAGCCCGTTCAAATAACCGGCCAGCGTTCCGCCAGCAATCCCAACGATGACTGCGAACCAGAGTGGAAAGCCTAGCACCTGCCACGAGAAGCCCAACAGAACGGCGCTGAACGCGACGATCGAGCCAACCGAAAGATCGATCCCACCCATGATGATCAGGAAAGTCATCGGTACGGCCATAAGTGCCACCTCACTGAGGAAGCGGGTTTGGTTTAACAAGTTTGCGGTCGTAAAGAACCGATCTGATAGAAAAGAGAGCGTGATCACCGCAATCACCAGCACACCAGCGAGAACCACTTCCTGAAGACTGAGCCAACGTAATCGAAATACACCCGGCGAAGCCGCCTGTCCGCTCCCTCCCCCGGCAATTACCGCGCCACTTGTTTGCCGGCGACGGAACACATCGAGCAGAATGGTCAGTAGAATCAGACTTCCTTGGACGGTTAGGAACCATTCGGCACGAATGTGGAGAAAAACGAGCGCGCTCCCAATGGTTTGAAGAAGCAGCGCGCCTAGCAGCGCTCCGATCACGTTTCCGGTTCCGCCGAGGATGCTGACTCCTCCGATAACGGTGGCGGTGATTACAGTGAGCTCAAATCCCGGCGCGACATTGCTTTGGATCGCAGTAAAGTTGGTCGCGTACAAAATAGCTGCCATCCCAACCAGAAGCCCATTCATTACAAACACAAGAATGGTCACATGGCGTTCAGAAATGCCTGACAACCGCGCTGCTTCGGCATTGCCACCAACCGCGTAGAGTTCTCTACCTTTTGCGGAATGCTTCAGCCAGAGCGCGAAAACGATCCCCAGCAAAATTAATACGAAAATCGGCACTGGAATATAGAAGGTGCCGTAAACAGGAATCCAAGCTGGAATCGAAGTGCGACTGATGCCAAACCCAGGCGGTAACCCATAAATCCAGCGCCCGCCCGTGGAAAGGATCAGACTCCCCTTTAGGATGCTTGCCATACCCAATGTGGTAACGATGGCGGGTATCCTACCGTAGGCCACTAATAGGCCGTTGATAAGACCGATGAATCCGCCGGCAAGAATAGTCACCGGGAAAACTACCGCCAATGGCAGCCCGGCTACTGCAAGCTTGCCTGCGATCGTAGCGCAGACGCCAAGTGCGGCTCCAATAGAAATATCGATATGGCCGCATAGGATGATCATCGTCATGCCGATGGCTGCCACCCCGATGTAGGAGCAGTTGTAGAGCATGTCCCGGAAGTTGCTGAGCTCGAGGAATCCATGATTCAGCGAACCCACCCAGCCAAAGACCACGCAAAACGCCACAAAAAGAACGGTCTCCTGCTGATTCAACAATCTCAGCAAGCTACCAAGCGAGGATGCTTTACTCTCCCCTGAACTGATCTTCGCGGAGTGGATAGGCGGAGGAGCCGTCGACATAATATCTAGTGCGTCGTCTAAACCAAAAGCTTCCCGTCTCCGGCCGCAGCGGAATCCCCATTCTCAGCCGGCCGGATCTGTTCGGCTTCAGGAGCGTGCCTGCCCAATGCAGCGGTAATGACTGCTTCCTGGGTGGCCTCCTTCCGTTGAAATTCAGCTACCAATAACCCTTCGCGCATGACCAGGATGCGGTCACTCAACCGCATGATCTCGGGTAGATCGCTCGAGATGACGAGTATGGCCAACCCCCCCTCTCGAGCCAAGGAGTCAAGCAATCGATGGATCTCGGCCCGCGCGCCTACGTCAATTCCCCGGGTGGGCTCATCCACGATGAGAACACGCGGATTGGTTGCCAGCCATTTGCCAAGCACAATCTTTTGCTGGTTTCCGCCGGAAAGATTTCGGGCTGTTTGCCTTGCATTGGGAGTCTTGATTCGAAGCTTATCAATATACTCTCGAGCCAGGGCATCCTCTGCCTCAAAATCGATGAAAGGTCCTCTGGTTAGGGAGCCGAGCCGTGTCATCCCGATGTTCTCGCCGACCGTCATGGCAGTAATTAAGCCTTGGCGTTGCCGATCTTCGGGCACATAAGCGATACCAAGCTTCATCGCCTCTTCGGGACGGTTGATCTTCACCTCGGAGCCCTCCACTTCTACCGTTCCTGACTCGGGGGGCATCACCCCAAAAATCGCCTGGGCCAGCTCGGACCGTCCTGATCCAATCAGGCCAGCCAACCCGACTATCTCTCCGGCGTACAGTTCGAGACTGGCATCACGTAAACTCGGTCGCCGAGCTAAATTGCGTCCTCGCAGTAGCAGTGGGCCCCTTTTAACCGATCGCTCCGCATGCGAGACCGGTTCCTCCTCCAGGGCCCGCCCAACCATTAATCGAATCAGCTCAGATTCTTTAGTTTCGGATGCGGGCCTTATCGCCACCAAGTTACCGTCACGCAGGACAGTTACCCGGTTCGCTAGCGCAAAAATTTCAACCAGGCGATGGCTAATATAGATGACCGCAACTTTCTGCGCGGCCAAACGCCGGATAATGGCGAACAACCTGTCCGCATCGTGCTGGGTCAAAACCGCGGTTGGTTCATCTAAAATCAAAATACGAGCACGACGCGATAGCGCCTTGGCGATCTCCACTCTTTGACGGTTTCCGACAGAGAGCGTTCCGACCCGAGCGTTCACGTCTAGGTCGCCGGCATCCAAAGACTCCAGGACTGCCGCTGCCTCCTTGGCGGCGCGGCGCCAATCCAAAGTTAGCCCACCGAACCTCCTCGGCATATGTCCCGTGAAAATATTTTCGGCGACCGTAAGTTCCGGGTAGAGGCTGAACTCTTGATAGATCGTGGCTATCCCCTGGGCCTGGGCTTCGCGTGGGCTGAGGAAATGGACCGGCTTGCCCGCAACCGACATCTCGCCCGTGTCAGGAGGATAAACCCCAGAAATAATCTTGATCAGCGTAGACTTACCCGCACCGTTTTCTCCGAGTAATGCGTGCACCTCGCCCGCATGGACATCGAAGGAAACATCGGCGAGTGCGCGCACACCCGGAAACGATTTACTAACTCCGCGCAGCGCCAGGACCGGTTCGTCAATAGATGCTGAAGATGAAGAGACTGAAAATTCTCGATGCTGCTCTGCCATGAACCCAATCAAGAGGAACGGGGAAACAATCGAAGATTACCTCTTCCTTGCGTTCATCTCCCAAGCTGAACCTACTTTGGGAAGTGGAACCCTCGATCAATGCGCGAAATGTTCAGCTTCTCCTTTGCGGAAGTCAAACCCTTTGAAAGCAGATTCCTGCGTGCTCCGGACTGGCGAAACAAAATTGCTTCTGCCCTCGGAAAATTTGCGGAACCCGGCTTAGTCTCCGAGTTCACCGTCCAGCGGAAAACCTAACACCTGCCGTTGGCGCTGATTCGCCCTGCAGGTACTTTCACGTCCATGAAAAAGCGGACCGGCCTTCTTCTTATGCTTATTTTATTTTGTGGCGTGGTTTGCCTGGCAGGTTGTTCCGATACCTCAGCCTGGCAGATGGGGGCCGAGGGTATGCCACTGAACTCCGCCCCTAGTGGAACAAGCGATTCAACGAGTCAATGACCTTTGGCCGAGTCATGGCCCGGCGGCGCCGTTACCGTTAAAGCGTCACCAGCCGGTATAGAAACCTGGACCACCCGATTGCGGAAAAGATGGGCCCTGAAAATGAACCTCATGAGCTGGGTATGTGCGGCCATTAAGATATTTCGTGGTACCAGGGTCCTCCCCAGGAGGGACCCTGCCTGATCCCGCATACACGGGACCAGGCGCGGTTCTCATTGGTGCTTTAACGCGGCGATCACTCGATCACCGCTAGGCAAGCGATAATTCCGAACGCGCCGATTTACGCAGAGAACAGGATAGACGGTGAATCGAGGAAAGGATTTAACCCTATCGGGTGATGAGCGGTCGGGGCCAAGCTGCAAACCCGAGCCCGATATGGCAATAAAAGGACGAAAGAAATCAAGGGTGTTCGAGTGCCTGGCCGGCATGCGGCCAATCCGGTCGAACCCGCGTCGGATCCAGGAGTGGGTACTCTCCCGCACGCCCGTAACCTTTCCCCACCCCAAAAGTAAAGTCGATTTCACCATGGATCTCAAGCGGTGGTGCTTTAGGGACGATCGTAGAGGAAGACAGGTCGACATAAGATTCATCGGTCCTGCCGGGCCGTGTGACAGTCGGGGTCACAATCGAACCATCGGGCAGAACGGCTGCGTAGAACAACTCACGGCGTCCGTGCGTTGAGCCGTTCAGCCGAACCAGCCAATATTGCATTGGATCGGTCCTGACCTCGGTACTGACAATGGTGGCGTCCTGAATCTCATAAAATCGAAGCGCCCAAGCTAGTCCCACGGCGCCGGCCGCCATTTTCTCAACCTTAGTCTTGGGATTTTGGACCTTCGACTCAAAGCTATAAACAATCTGACTGTTGTCCGATGTCGAGTGCTGATCTCGAAACAACAGCTCACCGTTTGCTAGGACGGGGCTGGCGATCAATCCAGCCACAGCAAGAAGGTATCGCACAGTCGAATTCTTAACGTTAGAATCGGAGACACGCTACTAATTGTTGCAAAAGCGCTTGAGCCGGGACAGCATGCCCCGCAGAAAAAGCTCGCAAGCATCACGCGCCTGTTGACGTCGGAAAAATTGACATTCAGTCGCCGGGATTCAGGAAGGAGCTTTAGTGCTGCCTACCTAGAACGGTGTTAATGAACCAGAAGCTCCTATCTTTTTTATACCTGATTCGCAAGGTGTTAGGTCGGGCTATTGACTGGGTAGGCAGGCATCCACTCGCGGTTCTGGTTCTTCCTTCGGTCTGGTTATTGATCCGTTATCATCCATTCTGGAAAGATGTTGACGCGGTTACCCAGCTGATTACCGCGCCTAGCTCCCTCAATATCTTACACTCGCCGCCGATCTACTGTTTCCTGGCTCGGCTCCCATTCTGGTTAACCGACACGCTGATATATGGAGCTGCACCGTCGGTCTTTGGCGAACAACATCCGTCGTTATTGGCCGTGCAGGTCCTGATTTTCTGTCAGCATCTTGGACTCTGGGCAGCTCTCCGTTATTTCCTGTTTTCGGCCGGATGGTCAGACCGGAGCCGCGGAATTGCGGCTCTTCTGCTCGCTTCGGTGGCGAGTTTTTACACATTTGCCCACACCGCCGGATCTGAAGCGATGACAGCGCTGAGTTGGATTATTGTTTTTTCCGCCGGCCTTCGCACTTTGCTCCAGCGCGCCGGGTGGCGAGATTGGATCGCCTATGCGGCTGCTCTGTTGCTGGCCGCCGGTTCGCGCAAAGTGAATGACATCCTGCTTCTTTGGTTGCCAATCATTGCGGTCTGCCTGTGGGCGGGGCAATTGGCCCTGCGCAAAGAGAAGACCGGGTTGACACCCCTTTTGCGGACCTCCGGTCTGGCGTTGCTCATCAGCTTGAGCGTCGCCGGAATTGAGAAAGGTTTCGTTTCCATTCTATGCCAACGATTCTCCGTGATTGAGCGTCCAACAGACGGAGCAACTTTTAGTGACCGATTTGGCACCGTTATCGCCCGCCTGTCCCCGGCTGAAAGCGCCAAATTCCTAGCTTCCGCGTTGGCGTTGGCGGACAACGCCAACGTGCGGTTGGCCATCGAAGGACAGTTCAGTTTCGGCTCGTATCATCTGGGGGGCGATCAACTCATCGAGCACGCATTGTCGGAACAGGGCTTAAGCGGCGAGGAACTCCAGGCGGAAAGAGATCGCGTCATTTTCCGTGCGACCGAGTGCTTTTATCGGGCTGCACCACCGAAATTGCTGGCCATCATCGTTAAAGAGTTTGTTCGAACCTGGGTTCCCACTAGCGATTACCGAGTAGCGCGCGCCAGCCCGTTAACAACATTCCGTTTCGCTGGTTTTCTCGACGAGGTTCCATCCCGTTGGGGCAATCTTCCTCGGCTACCAATGTTTGAGCCCGTGAATGCGCAGCGGATGATGACAAGGCTCGACCGCGATCCGTTCATTAACCATTGGCAATGCATACCGATCGTTCTTTGGTGCCTCGCGTTTGTTCTTGTTGGGAGTTGGCGACTTTTGCGCCGGCGACTCTCTCTCGAACTATTCATCATTGCGCTCAGCTTCATTGGAGTGGGAACTATCGCTGACTTGGCGAGTTGTATCTTCGCCTACGCGCAGCCTCGGTATACGCTGCCGCTGCTTATCACTGTTTTTGTCTCCGGCTGCGTTCTGCTCTTCGGCGCAAGCCAAGAAGATAAGATATTTCGGCCTTCGAAAACGGCGGGCACTCAAGATAGGCAGCGTCGCCGAAGTCGGTTTGTTGAATCGAGTCCCACTTAGGTGGCTGATCCGAGCTCGCTCGTTCTTGTTCGCCGTACCGAACTATCTCAAGGTACGAGCGTGAACCGCAAAATTTAACCAATTTCCCCCTGCGAGATCTCCGCGATCTCTTTGTTTAAAATCTGTCTTCGGGGCTCCTGTAAGATCTTCGGGCTGCCGGCAAGCTAATGCGCTTGGCTCATCACGAGAAGTTGAGACCACCGCGCCGCCGCACTTCAAGCATCCTCTTGCTTGATCCTTGAAGAATCCTCTAAGCTGAACATCGCTTCTCATCGAGGACTGTACGGAATGCGTTTTGATGAGCGATATCTGTGGGACTGATCCAACTAGGCTTGCCATTTTCAGGGCGAAACGCGTGGGTGACGCATACCCAGGGTTAAAGCCCGGCAAAACGTCATTCACCTCTCTGCTATGGAATTCCCGTTCTAGCCAACGCGTCAGCGCTAATTACTAAAAAACACGCCATGTGGGCTAGATGCATAATATTTCTCAGAGTTTTCTTTCTCTGTGGGCTCACCGAAGCGGATGACCACGGCAAGCCGAGCGATTTCCTAAAACAGGTTAAGTTGGCAATGGAACAGAACGCCCTCACCTTTGTCGCCGAATACACCGGCGAAGTCTTCGGAAATCTCTCGGGCGGATCTAAGAGCGGAGCGACCTATGAAGGTTTGCTCAGGCTTTCTCTACAGTTAGACCTAGCCCGAGTAGCATGCTGGCAAGGGGCAACCGTTTATGGTTCGATGCTCTACCCGCACGGAGAAGGGCTGACCGACCATTACACCGGTGATTTCAATGGGCTGAGCAACATTGATGCTTACGATACCGTTCGATTGTTCGAACTTTGGTTCCAACAAAAATTTTTCGGGGATCTGTTCTCGATCCGAGTCGGTCAGATTTCGGCCGACCTGGAATTTTATCAGTCAACGACCTCAAATCTGTTTATCAACAGTTGCTTCGGCACCTTCCCGACGATTGGCCTCGGAACTAATCTGCCGATTTACCCGGTCGGCGGACTCGGCGCCAGAATCGATTACCGGCCAAGCGGCTCTCTGGCTTTTCGCGCAGCACTATTCGACTCCAATCCGGGCATCCAAAACCTGAACGACAAGCACGGGACCCGGTTTCACTTGAGCCCGAATGCCGGTCTGATTTTTGTCGCGGAAGGCGTCTATCAAGTCCGCCCGACGACAGCAAACCGCGGAATCGTGGGCACCTATACCCTGGGTGGATACTATGATTCCCGGCAATACACCGGAGACTTCGTTCACCCTGCGCACAGTGCCAACGGCGGTTTGTATGCTATTGCCGATCAAGTGGTTTACCGCGCAGAACCTTATGTCGATGAAAAGTCGAGTCAGCGAGGTCTCTCTATCTTCACAAGTTGTGCCGTCGCGCCGAGTGATCGCAATCTCGTTTCTCTCTATTTAGATGTAGGATGCAATTATCTCGGTCTCCTGCCCGGTCGGGGGAATGACATCTTTGGTATAGCCGCTAGCTTCACCAAGATCGGCGATGACGTTGTCAAAAATGGCAGAGTCATTCATTCTGGCCATGAAACTGTTATAGAGACAAGTTATAAGCTGCAACTAAACGAGCACATCTACCTACAACCCGATCTGCAGTATATCCTCCACCCGGGAGCCTTCGGCAATCATCCAAACGCATTCGTAAGCGGGCTAAGATTCGACTTTACGTTTTAGCGGTTCGCTTGATCCCCGCTGCTACGAGGTGAAGTAGAAACGCGTGAGATGAAAAAAGACGGGCGCAGCGAAACACAGAGAATCAATACGATCCATGATTCCGCCATGCCCTGGAATCATTGCCCCGTAGTCTTTCACACCTCGATCGCGTTTGATTGCTGACATTACGAGCCCTCCGAAAAAACCCATCAACGCGACCACTAGTGCCATCAGCGAAGCTTGCCACCAGTTAAAAGGGGTGATCCACCATAATCCGGTTCCGATGAGAACCGCTCCCAATACCCCTCCGATGAATCCTTCGACGGTTTTGTTGGGGCTGATGTTCGGAGCAATCTTGTGTCGCCCAAAACATTTGCCAAAAATATACTGGAGCACGTCGCTCATCTGCGTCACGCAGACCAGGAAATAGAGTAGCTTTCCGTTCTGCCCCTCTCGCCCCGGAACGTGCAACAACAGCAAGGCGGGCGCGTAACTCACAAAATAGACACAAATCATCAGGCCCCATTGGATCTTCGAATTGCGGGCCAGAAAATCTTTGTATTCTCCGGCAATCACGTTGCGGATCGGAATAAACAGGTACGCGTAGACCGGAATCATGATCACCGCGATGCCGTAACGGTGGAAGGCAATGAGCAGGTACTGGAGCGGCGTTATGACAAAGAAGGCCCAGAAGAGAGCTCGATGATCCGCCCGGTGTGTCGGTGTCAGAGTAATGTACTCGCGAAGAGCGAGGAAAGAGATGAGACCAAAGAGAATCACCGAACCGATGCCACCGGTTGCTAGCGCCAGAAAGAAAATAATGGTCATCACCCACCATGTCTTGATGCGGGCATTCAGGTTCGCGATCACCTCTCTCCCTTTGTCGCTCTTGACTTGGAGATGCAGGATGAAACCGATGATCGAGGCGACGACCAACACAGCCAATACCCCAGCCGCCAATATCTGCATTTCCCGGTCGGCGCTCAGAAAATTCATAAACTAGCCAGAGACTCCACCGCTGCGCGGGCACGGGTCAGGAACGCTTCCTTCGATTCATTCTTTTGCAGATGCAATGGCCCCCCAAAAATAACTGAGCACAAAAGTGGAAGAGGTAAGAGCTCACCTTTTGGCAAAACCCGACTTGCGTTATCGATGTAGACCGGGACGAGGTCCACGTCGGGCACGGCTCGGCCAAGATAATAGAGGCCGCTTTTGAACGGACGCATGTCGGGCTCGGTCGTTCGGCCACCTTCTGGGAAGATAATCAGCGACTCTCCCTTAGTTACCACCGGGATCAGCTGATCCATTGGATTATTAGCTCGCGTTACTTTCTTGCGCTCAATCAATACACCGCGAAAAACCGATTCTGCTAAAAACCGGCGAAGTCTTCCCCCCCGCCAATAATCACTCGCTGCTACCGGCCGGGTTCTTTTTCGTGCCTTCTCCGGCAGGACCGACCAGAGCACCAAGAAATCGAAATTACTCGTATGGTTAGCAAAATAGATCCGGCGCGTATCATCCGGAGCGCAACCGACCCAACGCGCTTGGACACCGGTGAAGAGACGGACAAAACCAGCGAGCAGTCCAGCGATCACAAAGCTATCCTTTGTGCTAAGCGCAATAAGCGACGAATACAGGTCACGAACGTGCCGATGTTGATAAGGACCAATATCCAAAAGAGCGATTGGGACGGCCAGCGCACCACGTTTTCTCCAGCGCCGAGCAAGCAGCCTACGGTCAGCAAAAACATCCTCTGTTGTTTAGCCACCGGCCCGCAAAAATCTTGGGCCGCACCGCGGCGAGCACCCAGGGCACGGAGATACGCGGTGCCCAACGCCAGTACGGCCGCACTCCATCCCAAACCCACTCCCCAATTCGCGTGATGCGAGGCATAACCGGCCGATGCCAAGAAAAGCACATCAACAATTCGATCCGGAATCTCGTTGTAAAGCTCGCCGAGTTTGGTTTGGCGGCCGCCTTCCACCGCGATAAGACCATCCAGCATGTTCGCGAGCAACCGCAACTGAATACAGGCCGCCGCGCCGAGCAGAAACCAAGGCGACCCCGAACGAACCGCCTCGCAGAAAAACAAACCCGCTCCGACAAAGCCGCAGAGCACGCTGAACAGCGAAACCTGATTCGGTGTAACTCCCAACTTCACGCAAGCGCTGGCCAACGCCTGCGCCCATCCTGCCGAACGCATTTTAATCGGACGCCGATTGGGATCGATCTCTGACGGCCCTACCGAAGAGGCTGGAATAGAGGGGTCATCCATACACCAAGGCTGAAACCTAAGGTGCCGCTAGACTGAATTATTCGTTGGCGGTGTCAAAAGGATAATTCACGCCCTCGAAGAACCACGGATCTTGATAAATCAAAAGACCACGAGTGGACCGAAGACACGTCGTTAGGCGCATCGTCCCTCTCAATTCCTTGAGCCCGGAGGCCGCCCGCTCTTCGCGCTACGGCGGGAACAGGACTACTACCCTACCCGCGCTGGGTAACCGCGCGCTCACAAATTTCCCGAACATTACGAACTTGGCGAGCGTTTACCACCAGCTGGCGACCGAGCCGAAGTACGTTGCGCTCACACTGAGAGCGCGTCTCAGGATTCTTGATTGCTTCGAGATCCTCGGCATGCGCGAGGCCAAGAATGCGCCGGATCATTTTGACTCCGGCGAAGCCTACAGTGTCGGAAAAGAGCTGATGCAGGTATCGTTGACGCTCGGTCTCGAGTGCAGCTTGGGAAATTTGATCGGCAAAGAGTGAGATGTGGTAAGCGTCTCCAGCCTGGTGACTTCGCCAAAGAGCGAGAAACCGATCGGCGAAATTGTGCCACACCTCTTCGATCGTTCGCAGTAACCATGACCGATAGTCGTCCCGCGCACCGGGTACCGATTCGTGTCCATCCTGCGCAAAGAAAGCGATGAGCAGATTCCCGATCACGGCGCCGATGTCGAAGCCCATCGGGCCAAAGAAAGCGAACTCCGCATCGATCACTTTGGTATCTTTGGGTGTCGCCATAATGGAACCCGAGTGCAGATCGCCATGAATGAGTGCTTCTGCCGAATTTAGAAATTTCAGCTTTAAGCGCTGCGCTGCAACCTTCAGCTCGTCGTCATGTCGAAACTCCGCGGCCACGGCATCGAGTTGGGGAGTCGTCCAACGATTCAGTTTCGCAATCCGATAAGGATCGGTGAATACGAGGTCTTCTGTGATTTTGCAAAGCTCGATATTCTCGCAAAAGAGAGCGACCTGTTTCCTCTTCGTGGCCGCATCCAGGAACAAATCAGAGGTTTTGAAAAGCGTCTGAGCCATGAACTCAGCGATATCACTGGCAAGCTCCGGATAAACGATGCCCCGGATAAATCCTTTGCGAAGGATGATGTGGGGCGTGAGATACTCCATCACCATGGCGGCAGCTGACTCATCGAAATGATAGAGTTTCGGGACAAGGTGAGGAACGTGACGGGCCTCTTCGGACAGCGCTTGATACTCAAAGAAGCTGCGGCGCAACGGTAGGAGCCAAGCGTCTCCGACGATCCTCAGGTATGGTAGAGCTTGCTTCACGACCACGGCCTGGCCGGATCCGCGCACGATAAACACCTGGTTCAGATTACCGTCGCCAACCTCGCCGGCTTGCCAGGTGCTCGCGTCGGAGCCGAGAAGTTCGCGCACTACGGGAATCCGGTCGACGAAATCGAGAACCGAATGTTCGTTCAGCGGGGCGTAGCCATCAGGGACTCTCTGATTCATCTGGGGAGGGGGGGAGGTAAGGATCAATAGCCGATATCCAATCAGCTAATCTCGGCTATTGGCTATCGACTATTTTCTTGTACTCAATGTACCCCCGACCGATCAATCACATTGGGAGCATCAGACTACGTTGTCATCCGTCATTTAGATCTGCTATCGGCTATCGGCCATCGGCTATCTGCTATCGGCCATCGGCTATCTGCTATCGGCTATCTGCTATACTGTCCCCCTCTTATGCCCGCTATCGTCCAATCCGTCTCCTGGTGGTGTTTCGTTCCCGAAAAACTGACTCCGAAGGAGTTTATTCGAGCAGCCGCAGATGCCGGCTATGTCGCGTTGGATTTAGTGCCACCGGACTTTTTCTCTTTGGTCTTAGAACACGGGCTTCAGATAGCTGCTATTACCGGCCACGAGTCTTTGACCGTGGGACTAAACAAACGAGATCAGCACGGCCGAATTAAAAAAGAGGTAGAGGCCAAGCTTGCCGATGCGGTTCGCCACGGGATTCCTAATCTGATCTGTTTTACCGGAAACCGAGACGGTTTGGGAGATGATGAGGGCGCCGAGATCACAGCTGAAGGCCTGGCTCTGTTAGCTCCACTGGCCGAACGAGAAGGAATCACCCTAATCTTGGAGCTACTGAACAGTAAGATCGACCACCCCGATTATCAAGCGGACCATACCACGTGGGGTGTCTCAGTTTGCCGAAAGGTGAACTCGCCGCGAGTGAAACTCCTGTATGATATTTATCACATGCAAATCACGGAGGGAGACGTTATCCGGACGATTGAGACGGCTCATCCGTGGATCGCTCACTATCATACTGCGGGCAATCCTGGTCGAAACGATCTGGACGACGATCAAGAACTCAATTATCCCGCAATCTTGCGAGCGATTAAGGGGACTGGCTACAGCGGTTACGTCGCCCACGAATTCATTCCCAAAGGTGACGCGGTCGCAGCATTGCAGACAACGTTTAGAAAATGCGCGTTGATTTTGGAGTGAGGCGCGCTGTTGTCTCGTTGCGCTCTTCTAATACCAGCTAGTCTTCAGGACACGGAGCTTGCCGCTCGAATTGAATTGTGGCGTGGCTTATCTGGAAGCGTTCATTGAGTTCGTGTTGAACCCTTTGCAGGAGACCATCGTCATCTTCAGGCGTGGGTTTGACAATGTGAACCGTCAAAGCTGTCTCAGTGGTGCTAAGTGCCCAGATGTGCAGGTGGTGAACTCCCGTGACATTCGGCAGGGTCGCCAGGTATCTATTGACCGCCGGTGCATCGATTCCTTCCGGCACGGCATCAAGTGCCAAATTCATTGAGTCGCGCAAAAGACTCCACGTACTCCAGAGAATTACCGCATTGATCAGGAGACTTACGGTTGGGTCAAGCCATCGCCACCCGGTCAGCAAAATAAGGATGCCGGCTACGACGACGCCGGCGGACACGGCCGCATCGGCCACCATGTGCAGAAAAGCACCGCGAATATTGAGATCTCCTTTTCGTCCGGCCCGGAACAGCAGAGCAGTCACCAAATTGATGACAATTCCGGCGGCAGCCACCCAGATGACGGTCCAGGCTGCTACTGGCGCCGGCTCGGCAAACCTCCGAATCGCTTCCCAGGAAATACCGCCGATCGCAATCAAGAGAAGAATCGCATTGGCTAACGCTGCCAATATCGTAGATCGGCGCATCCCGTAGGTGCGCTTTTCCGTTGCCGGCTTGCCGCTCAGATAACTTGCCAACCAGGCGAGCAACAATCCGAGGCCGTCGCCGAAGTTGTGGCTGGCATCAGCCACCAGAGCGACGGAATGCGCAAGTACACCAAAAACCACCTGGATAATAACGAAACCAAAGTTGAGAGCGACACCGAGAGCGAAAGCAGTTCCGAAATTTGCCGGCGCGTGGACATGGCCCTGATGACCATGGCCCGGATGAGCGCCATGGTTCGGCTCGTGCGGATTGCCATGATCTTGCTTTCTATTCATGCTTGGTTTTGAGGATAGGCTAAGTTTGGGCTCTACTGCGAACTATGATTAACCTGGGTTTTCAAAAATGGGTTTAGAGAATGCGCGTTGATTTTGGAATGCGATGTTACTATGTCCTGCTGCCGATCAATATCCGGACTTCGGTGAGTCCACTTCTTTCATAATCTTATGTCTCGCGTACTACTTGCTTCTGCGCTGGCTTCTCTGGTCCTTTGCCAAATGGCCGCTGCTCGCGAGCCGGAGGCCTCACAAACCATTGAAGAGCTCGAGCAGGGCATTCAGAATCAGCCGCCGGCAACCTACTTTGCGCTGGCCACCGAGCTGTTCCGACAAGGACGGACAGAAGATGCCGCCTTTTGGTATTACGTGGGCGAACTTCGCTACCGGCTGCTGTTATTGGCCAGAGGAAAAATCTCCGAACCTTCCGATGAGCAGGCGCATTTTTGGTTCTTGTCTGAGAGCGTGGGGCAGTCGATTTACGAGAAGGCTGAGCAACGCTCCGCGGCCCTTGTCCGGGCGATAGACCGAGCGCTCGCCTGGGATATCGAACAGCCAAACGGATATACTTCGAAGAGCACGTTCAGAATGGAGCACGAAAGGGCCAGACAAGAACTCTTAGCGTTGCAGGCACGGATCAAACAAGATCCGACCTCATTCAGAAGGGCTCGAGGGGGTGGTCGGGGTCTGTTATCATGGTAGCGATTTTGCCCCGGGGAGGCGCAGGGAGGGCGCGCGTCCTCGTGCGCCGCGGATCGCGAGGACGCGATCCCTCCCCGCCCCTTCGGGGCAGAAAACCAGACATCGGCTTTATGCTTACGCGCGGAAGTCGAGTTGACGCGCGGGAACATCCCCCGCTGGCTCGCCGATATCTCCTAGCTTCTTAGCTCCTAAATTCCAAATTCTAGATTCTAGATTCCTTCCACCCTACGTCTTCACCCGGGTCGAATGAATCCGGCGCTGTAGCCGGTTCGCGACCATGACCGTGACAAGCAACGCCCCGTAGAGAAGATCGCGAGCAAAATTATTCACAGACAGCAAATTGAGACCGCTCGACAGAAATTGAAGAGATAGTACGGCTAACACCAAACCCAACACGGTCCCAGAACCGCCATTCGGATTGACTCCCGCAAGGATATTGATCAATACGGCCAAGAGGAGATAGGAAGTGCCGTAATCGGGGTTCGCACTATTCGCCCGCGCCAGGATTAGCAATCCGGCGCACGACGCCATGACCCCGCTCAGAATGTATGTCAGCATGAGTACCCGGAACGTCGGGATGCCAGCAAAAGGGGCAGCTCGCGAATTAGTTCCGTACAGCCGCATCTGTTTGCCCAGTAACATGCGCGCGGTGACCACGTAGATCACGCCAAGCGCCAAAATAAAAACTAACAGCGGTACCGGAATCCCGAAAAAGGCCCCATTACCGACATATGCGTAGCCGCTGGGTAAGCCGGTAATTGAGCTCCCTTTCGTCAAAATGATCCCGACTCCGGCGAAGAATTGCAGCGTCCCAAGCGTTGCTAGAATCGCCGGCAAACGCCAACCGGCGACAAGGAGGCCGTTGGTCGCCCCGGCGAGCACTCCAACCAGCAATGCCACGGGCATAGCCAGCAGAAAAATCTGCTCCGGCAGACTGCGCATAAGGAATGCAGCGATGATTGCGCTTAAGTTAGCCACGCTGACCACGCTCAGATCGATACCCCCGGTTAACATCGTCGGATGGATAGCTAACGCGAGAATGGCGAACTCGGGAAGTTGGTACGCCATCGAGCTCAGATTAGCGGCCGAGAGAAAGGCCCCCGGTCGGAGCGCACAAAACACTACAAAGATGATTACGGTGAAAATCGCCAACCGAATCACGTAGCGAGCGTTCTCCGACAAGGAGCGCGATTTTTTGTCTCGGGGGGCGTGGACGGCTTCTCGGTTCACGGCTGGAAAGCGTTTAGCATAAACTTCTCCGCGAGCCAGTCGAAAGACTGTAAACGTTTTCTTTTTCTTGACACTGCCTAGCCCGAATCTCTAAGCAGAGCTTAACTATAGCGCTATAGGTACCCCCCAAAAAAGTTATTCCAACTGCAGAAAAATCATGAGACCAAAATTCTTGGTTCCCTCCCTTGTCGTCGTTTGTCTTGTTTTCCTCACAGGCTTTGCCAGCCGAAGTTCTGCCGAGGATAAGAAATATAATCTGGCCACCGTCGTGAAGATTAGTGGCATCAATTGGTTCAACTACATGGAAACGGGCGTAAAGAAATTCGCCCAGGATACGGGGAATCAAACCGTTCAACTCGGTCCCCCGGTTACCGACTCCGCCCAACAAAACCAGATTATCGAAGACCTCATCGCCAAGAAGGTCGATGCGATTTGCGTGGTTCCCTTTCAGCCGCCGGCCATGGAACCAGTGCTGAAAAAAGCAATGGATAACCACATCGTGGTAATCGCTCACGAAGCGTCCAATATCCAGAACGCGGACTACGATCTCGAGGCTTTCGATAACACCGCTTTTGGCGAACATATCATGGAAAATCTCGCCCAAAGAATGAACTACGAAGGCGAGTATGCCGTCTTCGTCGGCAGCCTGACTTCAAAAACGCATAACGAATGGGCCGACGGCGCGATCGCTCTGCAAAAGAAAAAGTATCCCAAGATGAAGCTCGCCGTGGACAAGATCGAGACCAATGACGACCAGCAAGTTTCCTACGCGAAGGCGAAAGAACTGCTCAGGTCCCACCCCAACATCAAAGGATTCCAAGGTAGCGCCTCAACCGATGCCCCAGGCTGCGGTTTGGCCGTGGAAGAGGCCGGTCTCCAGGATAAAGTGGTAGTGGTTGGCACCGGTGTTCCCTCCTTGGTCAAAAAATATTTGCCGAGCGGTGCGGTGCGCATGATCTCGTTTTGGGATTCTTCGATCGCCGGTTACGCCATGGATAAGCTCGCGGTCATGGTTCTGAAAGGTCAGAAGGTCACTGACGGAATGGACCTCGGATTACCCGGATACGAGAAAATCAGATTGGTCAACAATAAGGTTATCTACGGAAATGGCTGGATTGACTGCACCAAGGATAACATGGATAAATTTGACTTTTAGGTAAGGAGGAATAGGAGGGCCAGCGGGGCGGGATCGCAGCTTTCCCCACCTTGATTGACGCAGCCGCCACCGGTTTGATCACGCGAAGGCGACTGCGTTTTGTGATTGTCCCAGTCAGTCGCTCTGCGCGATCGCAGCGTAGTTATCTTACGCTGCACCCGGCCGGATTGTCGCTGCCACTGACTCCCGTATTCTGTGTTCTGTTTCCTCGGCTTCTTCATCACCCCCGGTGCCTTTGCGTGAGTTTTTTTCTGATTTGAAAACAACATGGCTTCGCTACTCGCTCAGAATATTTCGAAGACTTACGTTCGCGTCCCTGTTCTTAAGAACGTGACTCTGGCGGTTGAACCCGCATCGGTTCACTGTCTGGCAGGCGAAAATGGATCTGGCAAATCGACCCTGATCAAGATCATCGCCGGAACCTTGAGACCGGACGATGGAGAGGTTTTTATCGACGGTCATGACGCCACGAAGGTGAATGCGCTCGGCCGGATCGATCTCGGCCTGAGTGTAATCTATCAGGACTTTTCGCTGCTCCCCAACCTGTCCGTTTTCGAGAACATCACTTTTTTAGACAGTGTCTCGCGGCATCGCAAGTCGGTCGACTTCCGGCGGCTGCGACGGCAAGCGGAGCTAATTCTCGAAAAGATGCGTGTGCAAATCCCGTTGGACGCACTGATCGAAGAGCTACCGGTTTCAAACCAACAGCTCGTCGCCATTGCTCGCGCTTTGAGCAACCGCTCGAAGATTATCATTATGGACGAACCGACCTCTGCGCTAACCAAGCGCGAAGTCCGCACGCTTTTCCAAATTGTCCAAGCTATCCGGCAGGATCGAGTCAGCTTTATTTTCGTGACCCACAAGTTAGAAGAGATCCACGAAATCTGCGATCATGTGACGGTCATCCGAAACGGCGAAGTGGTTACTTTCGGGGCGATCAGCGATTTCACTACAGCCCAACTTAGCGAAGCGATCACCGGGCGCCGGATCCAGATCGAAAGGCTGCAGCCGCCCGCTCCCCCGTCCGATATCCCGCCGCTTTTAGAAGTGCAATCTTTGACCGCCGAGCCGCACTACCGGGATATCAGCTTTCAGATTAGGCATGGTGAGATCGTCGGCCTTACCGGCTTACTTGGCTCGGGTCGCTCCGAACTGGCGCTGAGTCTGGCGGGTCAGATGGCGGCAGACAAAGGTACGATCCGGCTCGACGAGGCAGAGATTCATCCTCGAACCGTCCGCCAAGCGCAGAAGTTAGGAATCGGCTACGTTCCGGAGGATCGGCTGAGCGAAGGTCTGTTTCTCGAGCAGGAGATCTTCGACAATATGCTCATCGCGAACATGGGCCGGCGAACTTCCTTTGGGCTCCTCGATCGCGAACGGATTCGTCGCGACGGCGAGGAGTTTATTCGGCAGCTCGATATCAAGGCGCAAAGTGGCCGCGACCCGGTGCAAACCCTTTCCGGCGGTAACCAGCAACGAGTCCTCATTGCCCGTTATCTCGATCTGAACCCGAAGCTCTTGATTCTGAACGGACCCACTATCGGGGTCGACGTCGGATCGAAACATGAAATTCACCTCCTGATTGCCGCCTTGGCCAAGGCCGGAACCGGCATCCTAGTCGTTTCAGACGATCTTCCTGAACTGCTCAGCGTTTGCCATCGCATTCTGGTGATAGCAGACGGCAAATTGACGAACGAACATTCCGCTCTGAATCTGGATCTTCAGATTCTGGCGCGCGAGGTAACGATGGAGTAACGGATGCGCTGGTTGTCGAAATACTTCCGCTCGTCCGAAGGAGTGATCCTCCTGACGATGGTCGTTCTGTGTACCGTCGTCACCTGCATCAACCCGGTTTTTCTAAGCGCTCCAAATCTGCTCGACCTGGTTCGAGACAGCATTACGACGGGCCTCTTTGCTTTAGGGGTTTACCTGGCTCTGCTTTCCGGCGGACTCGACGTTTCTTTCACCGCAGTGGGTGCACTATCGATGTACGCCACGGTCAAACTTTTTGTACAGATCGACCCGCATGCTTCACTGTTTTCGGTCTTTCTAGTTGCCGCTGTGATTGGAGGGATCCTCGGCGCCTTCAACGCCACACTCATTGCCCTCTTCCGTTTACCCACCCTCATTGTGACTCTGGGAACATTGAATTTGTTCCGGGGCATCCTCCTGACATTTGTCGGGACTAAACATATTACTGACATCCCGGATTGCATGCTTCAGCTATCTCGAACCTTCCTCTACCGTGGTAAATTAGCTGATGGCAGTCTTTTCAGTCTGCCAGCAACGACCTTAGCGTTGGTGATTGTCGCAATTGCCGTTGCCGTTCTCGTGCGTTACACAATGCTCGGCCGCTCCATCTACGCGATCGGTGGAAGCGAAGTCGCCAGCAATCGGCTGGGCATCCCGGTCGCGCGTATTCGATTCTTTGTTTATGTGGTGATCGGAATTATTGCCGGCATCGCCGGAATCGTTCATGGCTCGCAGATCCGCGTTGCCAACCCGTTTGATCTGGTTGGCACCGAACTCAACGTGTTAGCAGCCGTGGTACTCGGAGGTACTCGCATTACTGGAGGACGGGGAAGCGTTTTTGGAACGCTGATGGGTGTCTTCCTGGTGACTATTATTAATAACTCGCTGATTCTACTCGGCGTTTCTTCCTATTACGACCGCTGCGTCATCGGCATCTTAGTGGTTCTCGGAGCCGGCGGTCCGCTACTGCTGCAACGTCTTCAATCCGGCAAGAAAGCGTGGTTGCCGGGTAAATCGTAATTCCCGAACGGACCTTGAAAGTAAGCAGCGCTTGGCCCGTCAAACCGAAGTGTGTTAGCTGGCAAAAACACTGGCAGTAGATTCTCGAACCAGAAGAGTACAGGGCAACTCCCGGCACAAGGGTTCGGCTCGTTTCCCTGCAAGGCGATCGGTCAGAGCAGACCAGGCATCGCGAGCGATCTCGTCGATTGGCTGGTGCAATGCAGAAAGAAAGGGTCGGAGCGCCGTCATCCATTCGCAGTCGTCGAAAGCAAGCAGCGAGATCGTTTCGGGTACAGAGAGGCCGGCTTCCCAGATGGCCCGAAGCGCACCGAGGGCCAAGGAACCGGTCGCCGCAAAAACAGCGGTGGGCCGATCGTGTTCTGCTAGTATTGGCCGAAGAGCTTTCCATGCCTGTTCGGAACTCATCCCGGAAACGACCACCTTTGCAAACCGGGAGAGGCCCGCTTCAGCGAGCGCATTTCGATAACCCTGGATTCTTTCTGCGACGTTGCGAAGGAGCGGTTCACTCGCCAGCATGGTGATCCTGCGATGGCCGAGCGAAATGAGATGACGGCATCCTTCGCAGGCCGCTGTGATGTTGGTGGCACAGACACTATCGAATTCGGTTCCTTTTTCGACTCTATCGACGATTACGGTTGGGATTTTGCTTTTACGGATATCGTTGAGCGTCTCCGACTGATCGCGGCAGGGCGTCACAATTAACCCATCTACTTGTCTGCGAATGAGCGCGAGAACCCGCTCCCGTTCTCTATCGGGATCCTCTTGCGTGTCCGCCAGAAGGATCTGGTAGTCGCTGCGCGCAGCGAGTTCCTCAATCCGGCGCACCACGGCAGCAAAAAAGCTGTTTGTGATATCCGGCACAACGATACCGATCACACCCGACCGTCGTGCGCGCAGACTCGCTGCCACCCAATTGGGGCTGTATCCAAGCAACTCAATCGCATCGCGAACCTTTTTTTGACGGTCTGGGCCCACAAACCGTGTACCACGTAGAACGTTTGATACTGTGGCTGTTGATACGCCTGCCGCTTCGGCAACGTCGCGAATCGTTGGTCGCGGGCTTCTGACCGCTTGCTGCCTTTGTGGCATCGAATTTTTCCGCATCACTTCGCCTTAGCGGGCCAAAGCCGCGTGATCCATCGATCTCGAACCACCGCGATGACAATGGCCAGAATCATGGTGGCACCCCAGATCGCCGCCGTGAGGTACGGGCTAAATCCGAGTAAGTTAAAGCCGGTCGAGATTACCTGAAGGAGGACCAGCGAGAGAAAAAGGCCGAGAACGCGGCCAAAGCCACCGAATGGATCGACACCGCCCAGGACCGCCGCGAGTATCGTAACTAGAAGATACGACTCGGCGTAGCCGGCGCTAGCCGAATTGAATCGAGCCATCATCACCAGCGCGGCTACCCAGCACAGCAGACTTGAGAGGACGTACACACCAACAAGCACCCATTCCGTCGGGACACCGGAGTAGCGAGTGGCCCTTTCATTCGAACCGATCAGGCGCACCGAAACCCCAAACGGAGCGTGGGTCGAAATCACAGCAACGACTGCCGCGCAAAGTATTAAAAGAATCATCGACACAGGGATTCCGAATAGGGTTCCGTTCCCCAGGAACAGGATTGCCGATGGAAAACCACCGATAACGGTGCCGCTCGTCGCCAGGACGGCGGTGCCTTTGACGAGGGTCATCGTCCCAAGCGTAACGAGGATCGGGTGAACGCCAAAGAAGGCAACGATAGCCCCGGTCAAAAACCCGATTACCAGCGAGGTTAACATCCCGGCAAGCAGGGCCAGCACGATGACGGCGGCGATGACTAAGGGCGGAGTCGACGGCTGAATCAGGTGCGTCAGAATTGCTGCCATCACCAGCGCGGAGAGGTTCGCGGTCGAGATGATCGCGAGATTAAGTCCCCCGCTCATCAGCGGTACCATCATCGCGAGCGACAGAATGCCAAGCTCTGGCATCTGCAACGCTATCGCGCGCAGCGTATCGCCCGAAAGAAACCGGCTTGGCGAGAGCGCACCGAAGATGATTACGGCACCTATGATGAGAGCACCAAGCATCGTGATCGTCGGGTCAGTCCGCAGCAGGCCGGCAAAACGAGGCCTTGAGGCCGACGGCGACCTGGATGCGATATCAGATGGCATGGCGAACACTCCTCTTTCGCTGGCGTCTGGCGGCGTATGCAGTAGCGGTTACGCTCACCAAAATTACGATGCCGGTGACGAGTCCGAACGAGTAAGACGATACGCCGAGCAGGGTCAGGCCATTCTGGAGAACGGCTAACAGCAGGATTCCCAAGACCGTGCCGCTAACGGTCCCAATGCCACCAGAAAGGCTTGCTCCGCCAAGGACGACGGCAGCAAGCACATCGAGCTCTCGCCCAATCAGGGCGTACGGCACAACCTCCTCCACACGGTGCGCCTGCACAATACCGGCAATGGCGGCCATGAAGCCCGAATAACCGTAAGCGAAACACTGCAGTCCCACGATGTTGCAGCCCATGCGCTTCGCTGCCTCGGGATTCCCTCCAAGGCCATAAATTTGGCGACCTATCGGCAGCCGGCTTAGGAGGAAGAGCGTCACTAGCAGGGCGATGGCAGCAACCATGACTGGGAAGGGAATCGACAGAAATGAAATATTGCCCGTGAACCAGTTTGGCAGATCATAGATTGACCTGCCCTGAGTCACAAACATCAGTATGGAAAAGTAAAAGGTCATCGTCGAAATCGTCACGATCACCGAAATCGCGCCGAGGTAATAGATAAGCAAAGCGTTGACCACACCGAGTAACGCACCGAACAAGCCGGCGAATGCGAAGGCAGTAAACCAATTGCCTCCGAACCTCACCAGGATGGTCGCAACCAGGAATTGGCTGACGGCGGCTATCGCCTCAAATGAAATGTCAATTCCGCCGGAGATCAGCACAACCAAAAGGCCGGCCGCCATTATCGCCATGACCGAATAGGTCTCCAGCAAATCAGCCACGTTTCCGAGCGTCAGAAACCCTGGGGATAGCGTTGAGAAGAAGGTCGCCATGATCGCAATGATGATCCCAATCTGGATGTCGTGGCGACGGAAGGCAGCGCTGATGTACTTAGGCACTAATCGCCTCCCGGAGTTCCTGTTCGGTCACCTTCGCCGGATCAAACGTCGCGGTAATCCGCCCCGACAACATCACGAGGATGCGGTGGGCCTGATGTAGGACTTCTTCCACCTCGTCCGTGATAAGAATAATGGCGATGCCGCGGGCAGCTAAAGCGTCAACGATCTGATAAATTCCTACCTTGGCTCCGACGTCGACACCAACCGTCGGCGAGTCGAGGATTAGAATGCGCGGGTCGGTCGCGAGCCATTTGGCGAGGACGACCCGCTGTTGGTTGCCACCCGACAACTCCTGCACAGGCCGATCGGGCGCTTTGGTTTTCACGTGCAGTTCATCGATCCAACGATTGACTGTCTTCCGCCGTCGCCCACCGTCGATAAGCCCTAAGACACCCGTCAGCTTGCGCAATACGGTGACGACGATGTTGTCGGCAATCGACTGTGGCATCACGAGCCCGAGCGAGAGCCGGTCCTCCGAAACGTATCCAATCCCCTGACGGATGGCCGCTCGATTCGTGCGCAGCCGGACCGGCTTGCCACCGATCCGGATCTCGCCGGCATCAGGAGGATTCATGCCGAACAGTGAAAGCGCAAGTTCCGTTCGACCGGAGCCCAACCGGCCGGTGATCCCAAGAATTTCGCCGGGACGTAGAACAAGGTCGACTTCTTCATAATGGCCGCGCCGGGTTAGACCGCGGATCTCGAGAATCGGGGCGACCTCGCTCGAAAATGTTGGTCTCAGAGAGGACTCGAACTTTTGACCCGTCATCAGTTCAGTGAGTCGGTAACGATTGATCTCGCTCGCGGGATAAGTTCCGACTTTGTTACCGTCTCGCAGCACTGTTACGCGCTCTGCGATCCGCATCACCTCTTCCAGCTTGTGGCTGACGAAGACGGTAGCGATCCCATGGGTCTTCAACCCGCGCACCGTCTCCAAAAGCGCATCGATTTCGTGGTGGGTGAGCGATGCGGTCGGCTCGTCCATCACTACCAGACGAGCTTCCGCCGCCAGCGCGCGACAGATCGCGACCAGTTGGCGGCCAGCAATCGGGAGTCGGCCAACCACCTCTTCCAGCGGCAGATCGACTCCGAGCCGCGACATCACCTCTCTGGCTTGCCTCACCATCTCACGCCAGCGTATCAGTCGCGCTGGCGTTTCGACGTGGTGCCTAAACACGATATTCTCGGCAACCGAAAGGTTCGGGAATAGCGAAAGATCCTGATAAATGATCTGTACGCCCGCGCGTTGAGACGCAGCGGGCGACAGATGCGAATGCGCTTGCTGGTCGAGAATGATTTTCCCTTCGTCCGGTGCATAAACGCCGGCGAGAATCTTAATCAGCGTGCTCTTGCCGCATCCGTTCTCGCCGGCGAGGCAGTGGATCTCTGCGGGACGAATCGTGAAGTCGACGTTGGTCAGCGCACGAACCCCACCGAAACGCTTACTGATACCCAGCATTTCGATGAACGCGGGCGCTGCTTCAGACTGGTCGTGCTCGGCAAGCTCGCGTGGCACAATCATCGCGGGATCAATCTTCCTCAGAGCCCCAGCGCAACAAGCTGATCTACTGTGTCTTTATTGACCGCCTGATACTTGATCACTTTGATGACATGGGTCTCCGGATTGACCGTGGCCTTACCGAGCCCTTTGATCTCCGTACCGTCAGCGATGGGTGTTCCGTCAATCACCATCTTCGCTACATTCACGATCGCTTCACCAGCCTGCTCCGGGTTCCAGATGTAGCCGTCGAGGATCACACCCTCCTTGATGAGTTTTTGCCCTTGCGAAGGCACGCATGCCCCCACTAGCGCGATCTTGCCGACTTTTCCCTTCTCTTTGAGAGCCCGGCCCGCGCCGATCGGACCTAGACTGCCAAACGTCAGGATCCCCTTCAGATTTGGATGCGCGAGCATCATATCGACGGCGGTCTTGTAGCTGTCATCCACGCTCTCCGCGACGCCGAAACGGTCGGCGACGAGCTTCATCTTGGGATAATGCTCTTTTTGATAGGCGATCGCCGCATCAGCCCACAAGTTGTGGAGCGGCACGGTAAGCGAGCCCACGTAAACGATATACTCGCCTTCCTCTCCCATCGCCTTCGCGAGGGATTTTATGTGTAATTCTCCGAATTCTTTGTTGTCGATCATTTCTATATCCCACACCGCGCCTTTTTGACCTGGCGATTCGTGAGTAATGACCGGAATTCCGGCTTCTTTGGCGCGATCAAAAACTGGCTCAAGTGCCTTGGCGTCATTTGGCACCACAGCGATCAGCTTTACTTTCTTGGCGATCAAGTCCTCGACGGCGCGCACCTGTTGGGCAGGATCAGCGGTCGTCGGGCCGATCATATAAGCGTTGTAGTTGTTTTCCTTTCCGGCCTTCTGGATGCCTTTTTCCATGGCGTTGAACCAGGGTATACCGCCAATCTTGACCACGACCGCGACCTCCTCGCCAGCGGCAAGCACCTGATTAGCAAGTGCTGAACATAAAAAAACCACTGCAGCGAACGCTGCACGACTGAAGGGAATGAGCATGTTATTTCTTGTTTCTGGGGGTTGAGCTCGCCACACGAAGTGATGAGCTAGTTGATTCATTAGGACTAAATACTTATGCACCGGTGCAGCCAAATCTGTCCAGTGAAGTGAAAGATAAGTGTTAACGTTCGGGGGTCCATCGAATCTGTTCGATGAAAGGATTAATTAAACGATTAACCTTTCGCCACCTGTGTATGTCTTTCCTGCGACTCTTGTCAAGCTCGGGAGGGATGGCTCTGTTGTGCCGCCTGCGGTTCCGCACGGCTGAATTTTCGTCCTCGTGCTCGTCGTCGTCGTCCTCGATTCCCAGGGCGATCCAACGAGGAAACGCCGGGAGGGATTGCGTCCCCGCAATCCGCTGCCTAACCCACGATGCTGACATCTGCGTTCCATCGTCTGGTTTCGTCCCTGGGTGAAACAACGACGGCGCGCGAGGACGCGTGCCCTCCCCGTCAGGGGTAATTCGACTATAAGGACGAATTCGAATGCGGCTGCGCCGCATTGCCCCAGCCTCACGCCATCCAATTGCCTCCATCGACTCCGTACGTTTGAGCAACGATATAGTTGGCATCTTCGGAAGCGAGAAAAGCAGCACAGGCGGCCACCTCCTCCGGCCGCCCCATCCGGCCCATTGGTATCGCCAAACTAACCTGACGTTTCTTCTCTCCAATCGGCAGCTTCTCAACGCGAGCAAACTCGCTATCAACCACATCCCACATCGGAGTATCGATAATTCCGGGAGCGATCGCGTTTACGTTTATTCCATGTTTGATCAGTGCCAGCCCAGCCGATTGAGTGAAGCTGATAACAGCCGCCTTCGAAGCGCAATAGGCCGCTCCGAGCGGTTCGCCGCGGCGTCCAGCCTGACTCGCCAGGTTGATGATCTTGCCTCCGTGCCCTTGTTTGATCATCTGTTTGGCGACTGCTTGCATCGTGAAAAAACTTCCGTCGACATTCACCGCAAAAATAGTCGCCCATTGTTCGCGAGGAACATCGGTGATTGGCGTGAGCGCGTAGATCGCGGCGCAGTTCACCAGAATGTCGATCGATCCCCCCTTTTCGACGACAGCTCTTACCAAATCATTGATTGATTCCTGACTGGTTACATCACAAGGAATACTGAACGCATCGCCACCGAGCTTCTTCGCCAATGCTTCGGCTCCTTTGCTGTCGCGATCGGCAATGGCCACTCGCGCTCCCTCGGCCATAAAACGTTCCACTATTGCTTTCCCGATTCCGCTCCCCCCTCCCGTCACAATGGCGACTTTGTTCGCTAGTCTCATGGGGAATTACGGTAGCAGAATGGGTTCTGTTCTCCTGTCGAAAGGTAGAAAAACGCTCGGAGGGGCGCCGCTTGCGACGCCCGGGAATCGCCCAGGATTGGACAACCTCTGCTTCCCTCTTTGGCTCGATCCCTCGGTGAGCGCTGAATTATTCCCGGGCGCCGCTTGCGACGCCCCTCCGAGCGATACCTTTCAACAAGACCGGCCCCAGGCGCCCCCCTATCTACTAACCTCAGCGCGCAGCGACTACGTTTTGCCGGCGAAGCCGATTTGCCATCGCTCGCAGCACCTGTATGGCAAAGAAAGGCGTCTCCTCGACCATAAACAGAAAATGCCGCTCGTTTATAGGGATCAACGTACAATCCGTCCTCGCAACAGCCGTACCGCTGCGCGGAACGTGGTCAAGGAGAGCTACTTCACCAAAAAAGCCGTCAACACCGACAGTCTCAACCAGCTGATCACTGATATAGATATCAACGTCGCCTGATTTGACGACGTAGAGCGAGTCTCCCTGCTCTCCCTGCCGGAATATAACGCTTCCGGCGGAGAACGACTGAGGAGTCACCTCTTTCTCAAAAATGTTGGGTAACTTCATCTGGAATTGTTTGCGTCCGTGCACCCAGTCCGCGAGCAACAGGTAGATCCACCAACGCTTGAAATGTAAAGCAAAAAAAAGCTGACTTGAACGCTTAATCCCCTCGGGCAGTCCACAGGTAGGCAATTGGAGGCAAAAGCCATAGATTCACGCAAAATATCGAGATAAAAAGGCGGGCCGGGAGTTCAACACCGACTTCTCAGCGAATCTCGATTTACCTCAGTGATCTCAGCGCCCTCTTGAGCTAGTTTCGGTGAAACGGAAAAAGGGACAGGTCAGAAAGTCCAACCAGGAGTTCTATGCGATGATGATTACCGTTGAACCGGAAAATCCGCGCTCCCCAGAGGCGCAGGAGCTTTTATCGGCATTTATTGAGGAGGTTCGAAAACGTTACGACGAGCCTCCGGCAGATGTCGGTTATTTCGACCCCGAACTGGTGTCAGTTCCCAAAAGTGTTTTTCTGATAGTGAGATCGGAAGGAAAAGCGATCGGTTGCGGCGCACTAGTGCCCATGGACGAAGAAGTGGCGGAAATAAAGCGGATGTTTGTCCTGCCCGATGAACGTGGTCACGGGCTGGCCAGAAGAATCCTGGAAGAACTCGAGCGTTTTGCTCGAGAGTTTGAATATAACGCTATTCGGTTAGAGACCGGAGTGAAGCAGCCGGAATCAATCGCGCTTTATGGCAAATCTGGATTCTATCGTGTGCCGAACTTTCCTCCCTTCGAGAACGACGCTACGGCCGTCTGCTTCGAAAAGAGAGTCTAAGCGAACCGATCAGTCGTAACAGTCAGGCAGTCAATGCAGTCGGACGTCTTTATCAGCCATTCCAGCAAAGACAAAACAACGGCGGATGCCATCTGCCATCATCTTGAGTCGAACGGTATCAGGTGCTGGATCGCTCCTCGCGACATTGAATTCGGTTCCGATTGGACCGAAGGAATCATGCAGGGGATTACCTCTTGCCGCGTGTTCGTCCTGGTGTTTTCTGAGCACGCCAACAATTCGGAACATGTCCGACGCGAAGTCGTCAAAGCCTTCTCGCTCGGATTAGCTGTCATTCCCTTCCGGATCGAGGCTGTTCTGCCAAACCGAAGTCTGAGTTACTTCCTGGAATCGGTTCATTGGCTCGACGCGATGGCGCCGCCCGCGCAGAAACATTTCAACGCGTTAACTGACCAGGTGAAACGGCTGCTGGAGGAGAACACAGGGTCTGTCATGGGTGCAACGGAGACCCGATCAGAACCGGACGCCCAACTGATACAGCCAATTCAACCGGAACCGGTGAAGCAAGCGGTTGGAGCAGGCGGATTCGCCAGCAATCCCTCGAAGGAGCGCAGATCGCTTATCAGATTCAATTTGGCTTTGGTGCCAATCTTGATCGCAGGCGTTTGCGCAAGCGCCGCGATAATCCATGATAAATTACGCGGTGGCGCCGAGCAGGAAGTACTCAAGAACGCAAACCTGATGCTGGAGACAGCGCGAGCTTCGCGAGTATATACGACGGAGCAGGTCGCGCCTCTCCTGGAGCGCCAACAGGCAGAAATCGATAAGAGCACGCAAGTCGTCCGCCAGACCTTGGAGGCGTTGGGAAAGGTCCGGGATCGCACTGAAAGGCAAAACTTGATCGATGCGTTGCATAAGATAGCCGGCGTAACCAATGATGAGTCATTACCGGAGCGGCAGTTTTATCCGCAGTCGATTCCGTTCTATGCTGCGACCGAGGCATTTAATTATTTTCAACGAGCGCATCCAGATTACGCTTACAAAGAAGCCACTCTCAATCCGACCAACCCTCGCGATCGAACAGTAGATTGGGAAGCAGACGTCGTGAGTGTTTTTAGGAAAGATTCGTCGAAGACGGAGCTTACGGGGCGTCGTGATACGCCTATTGGGCCTTCCTTGTTCGTTAGTGCGCCTATTAAAACCGAGAAAAGTTGTCTGGAATGCCACAGCACTCCCGACAAAGCACCAGCGGGAATGATCAAACTCTATGGCAGCACAAACGGCTTCGGCTGGAAGGAAGGCGAAGTGGTGGGCGCGCAGATTGTCAGTGTACCGGCAACCATCAGCGAAAAAATCGGTGATACCACCTTCCTCGCAATCCTGGCTTGGCTAATCGGCATCACGGCGATGGTTTTCGTTCTCGTCAACTTGGCCGTCTACTTTTCTTGGATCGCTCTCCCCGGCCGGATTTCTTCTCCCGAAATGAGACCGGACGAAGTTGAGAGAAAACGGATAGTTGAAGCCGGCGGATCGGTTGTCGCCAATGTCAGAAAAACTCGAGGACAGCGGGCGGACGAAGATCTCATCAGATGGGCCGAGGGGTCGGGTCGCTTTATTTATATCGGTGACGCCGTACGCCACACTTCCTACCATCGTTCGCTTTGGTTTAATCCGGCCAAAGGCCGGAAAACGGATCATGCTCGGGCGGTCGACGAATACCGCACCTACATCTTACATAGGCCGGACTTACTGGTGCGGTTAGACGAACTGCGCGGCAAAGTGTTGGGATGCTGGTGTTACCCGCAGGCCTGCCACGGAAACATTTTGATCGAGCTATGTTCCAGCGAATCAGCCGTAAGAGCCGATCAACGTTTCGAATCGACGTAAGCTGCAATGAGTCCTCGCGCAGCGGACGCGGCGCGAGGCTTTCTAGATTTCTGCGGTTACTTCTGGAGCAAGCCGGCAATCTCTCGAACTACTGTGTCGCTGAGCGGTCCGAATCGAAGCGCGGCCACGTTCTCCTCCACCTGCTTCACCGTACGAAATCCCGGGATAGGAATTGTCTGCGGACTTCGGGCCCAGATCCAAGACAGAGCACCTTGGGTGAGGGTTCTTCCGTCACTAGTAAGGATTTTTCGAATCGCGGCCAGGCGGGCCAACCACTCTGGCTTGGGTTGACCTTTGTCAAAGTAACGAAGCCACTCTGGCTGAATCCCCCGCACATCGTCCGGGTTCAATCGCGACTTCCCATCGAATTTGCCGGTAAGCACTCCCATAGCGAGCGGAGAACGATTGATGCTCGACAGTCCCCGTTCTTCGCAAAACCGGAGCATTTCTGGAGCATCGTAGAAGACGCTGAGCTCATGCTGCACCGCTACATTGTGTTTTCCTTCCGCGAACACTTTGGCCCGCTCCGGAAAATCAGTACTCCACCCATAGGAGCGGATCTTGCCGGCGGTTACCAGCCCCTCCAGGGTTTCGCGAACTTCAATGGCCATACCCGGATCGTAATCGTTGAGATGAAACTGATAGAGATCTATATAGGGAGTGTCCAATCGCCGTAAGCTGTCATCGCACGCCTGGCGAATCCCTTCCGGCGAAGCGTCTTGACCAATTTTTTGCCGGGTGGATTCGTCGAAGGTGTTGCCGAATTTGGTGGCGATAATCACCTGTTCGCGGACACCTTTGAGAGCACTCCCGAGAACTCGCTCGCTATGTCCGCATCCGTAAATATTGGCCGTATCGAAAAAGTGAACTCCGAGATCAAGCGCTCGATGAATGGCGGCGATTGATTCTTTGTCGTCCACTTCGCCCCAACCCAGCGGTTGTGTACCGAACCAAAACGGACCGCCGATAGCCCAACAACCCATTCCAATCGCTGGGATCTCATGTGCACCAAGTCTTCGAGTCAGAGAAGTACTCATGAGTATTCTCTCGCCCGATGATCCGCGATCGTCTAGCCCCGGATGAATCTTTGACCTGCTACGATCGGCAAACGGCTAATGAGCGCCGGGTCCGCCCAGCACCGATAGCTCCCCCAGCTGCTTTCGCTCAGCACGCCCAGATTGAGAACGGTGGCTGCGCTATAGAAGAAAATCTCAAACTGGAGGTCTCATATGGGGCGGAGGCTCCGCGATAAACAACGACGTGGTCGCAGCCTCCTGCTGGTCGATCAGCAACCTGAACTCATACTCACCGTAGTGAGCAAACTGAATGCCCAGGAAGTTCATGACATATTGTACCGAAGTAAATCGTCGTTCTGGCGGCAATTGGATTTCAAATCTGCCCTCTGCTTTCACCAAGTATTTGCCATCCTCATCGATCAGCAACAGCTGATGGGTATGCTCTCCCGCCTCGGTATCTTCGAATCGAAGCCGAATAGCTACCGACATGGCGGGATGGGTATAGGGAACTTGAAACGCCATAATGCCGTCAAATGATCCGGTTATGAACAGCTTGCCTGCGTGTTCCTCAGCGAAGTCTGCGATAGTGAAGATGTCTACTCTCAATTGAGGTTTCGCAATCAGCCGCGTAACGACCGCAAACTTAAGGTTCTATTGGCAGCGCGTACGGGACTCGAACCCGTGCACCGGCCTTGAGAGGGCCGTGTCCTAACCGACTAGACGAACGCGCCGAGTGGGAGCCGCAAATGTATCGCGCCAAAGCCTAAACTCAAGCCGGGGGATCGAAGAAACGTCCACCGCACTCTGAATTACGATCCGCAGATTACACAGATTACGCAGATTCAATGAGTCCTAAAACAGGTACCGAGGCTGCCGTCGACGTCATAAATTAAAGAATTCAGCAGTTCTAGAGCCAATCCAAATCTGTGTAATCAGCGGAATCTGCGGATCGCTTTGCCTTCGATTCTCAGGTTTAATCCGTCTGAAAACTGTAGTTCGCGCACGTTACCTGTTGCTTTCCCAATAGAACTAAGGCATTTCCCTGTTGGTAAACCAAATGACCGGTGTACGGAACGAAGCCGCATGAAACGGAAAAAGGATGTCCAGCAAGGAACGCTGGCCCTGATGGTCCTGAAGACCCTCGATGTGCTCGGACCGTTGCACGGGTATGGCATCGCCCGACGCATCGAGCAGATCAGTGGCGACCTGCTTTCGGTCAATCAGGGCACGCTTTATCCCGTCCTGCTGAGGCTGGAGCAGGAAGGAGCCATTGCATCGGAGTGGGGCCCGTCGGAAAACAACCGCCGGGCGCGCTTTTATCGGCTGACGCGGGTGGGACACAAACTCCTCGGAGCCGAGAAGCGCGACTGGGAGCAGACAGCGGCGATCATCGCGCGCTTCTTTGAAGTGAAAGCGGGGGATCTGGAATGAGAGCCTTGAATCGGTTATTCATACGCCTTCTCAACTTCACGACCAGGCGCGGCGGCTACGAACGGCTCAGAGAAGAGATTGAATCGCATCTAGCGACCCAGACTGAAGAGAACATCCGCGCCGGCATGACTCCCGAGGAAGCCCGCCGGCAGGCCCGCCTGAAGTTCGGAGCTTTGGAGACGGTTCGGGAAGACTACCACGCCGAAGCGGGCCTGCCATTCCTGGAGGACCTGCTGCTCGATGTTCGTTATACGCTTCGCGGGCTTCGGAAGTCTCCCGCGTTCACGCTCGTAGTCTTACTCACTCTGATGCTGGGGATTGGGGCAAACGTCGTCGTCTTCGGAGTGGTGAATGCGGTCCTTCTTCACCCGCTGGATGTGAGCGACCCACAGAGCCTGTACCAGATTCGCCATAAGGCGTGGATGAGCGGACGGCTGCTAACTACGTCGTATCCCGCGTTTGAGGATTTTCGGCAGCGAAACACAACCTTCAGCGGGATGGCCGGCATTAATGCATATTCGAGTGCGGTACTGAGCTGGCGTAACGCGGTGATTGAGGTCTCCGGTGATGAAGTCACCGGCAATTATTTCGATTTGCTGGGCGTGCAGCCGGAGGTAGGACGGTTCTTCCACGCGGCGGATGAGCATGGCCCGGATTCAGCGCCGTCTGTGGTGTTAAGCGATGGTCTTTGGCGAAGGGCGTTTAATGCGGATCGCGACATAGTCGGGACGACCGTGGAACTTAACAAGCATCCGTTTACGGTGGTTGGCGTGGCACCGCCGCAGTTCCACGGCACGGAGCAATTTGTGTGGCCGAACTACTGGATACCCATTGTGAACGAGGAGCAGGTGGAGGGATCGGATTACCTACATACCCGGACATCCGTAGCTGTTACCGTGATTGCGCGGCTGAAACCGGGCGTGACGCCGCAGCAAGCGACCGAAAATCTGAATGCGATTGCGGCCGAACTGGGTAAGGAGTATCCGGAGAGCGACGACGGAGAGTCACTTCGGCTGATCCATCCAGGACTTTACGGGGACCAAGGTGACACCATTCGCGGGTTTCTTTACAGCGTGACCGTGCTGGCCCTGCTGGTGCTGGGGGCAGCGAGCGTCAACCTGGCAAGTCTATTTGCGGCGCGCGCGGCGGATCGTAGCCGGGAACTCGCGCTGCGTGCGGCCCTTGGAGCAAGCCGGCGGCGGCTCGTGAAGCAACTGTTGACCGAGGCGATGGTGGTGTCGCTGATGGGCGGAGCAGCGGGGCTGGCGACCGCAAACCTGTTTCTCGGCGTGCTGAACCGGTGGTATCCCTCGGTTGGCCATCTGGCAGTCAGCGTGGATGCGCGTGTGTATCTGGCAGGTCTGGCATTGACACTGGGAAGCGCGCTGCTGTTCGGGGTGGTTCCGGCGCGCCAGGCGTGGCAGATCAGCCCGTTGCAGATAATAAAGGGCGGACCGGTCGATTCAATGCCTCTGCGTCGGTTTGCTTTGCGGGACCTGTTGTTGGGTGCACAAATTGCAATCTGCGCGCTGCTGGTAACGGCCTCGCTGGTGGCGGTGCGCGGCATGGTGCGCGCGCTGCACGCTCCGCTGGGCTTCCAACCGCAGGGCGCGATGCTGGCCGATTTGGACCTGAGCCAGGCGGAACAAGAAGGCGACGTTGCGCTCGAGAAACAGAAAGAGATGATTGAGGCGGCCCGGAGCATCCCCGGTGTCACGGCGGTTGGTACGGTGAGCCGCACGCCCATGACCGGCGGGCTGCATGGGATTCCTATTTACCGGCCCGGGACGACAGAGTTCAAACTGAAGAATTCTGTGCTGGCGCCGTACGTGTTTACGATGTCGCCGGGATACCTGGAGGCTGCCGGCACTCGGCTACAAAACGGGCGGGATGTCTCGTGGCATGACACCACAAAGACGCCGTATGTGGCGATCGTGAACGAGACCTTCGCGCGGAAGATGTGGAGCGAAACGCCAGCGATTGGACAACACTTTATTGTGTCGAGTCACCTGACAGAAGTGGTGGGCGTGGTGGAGGACGGCAAGTACCACGACCTGCAAGAGTCGCCACAGCCTGTGGTGTATCTGCCGTTGTCGCAAAACGAGGATAGCGACGCGATTTTCGTGGTGCGGTCGCCGCGGGCGCCGAACGAGATGGCGGCGGCGCTCGAACGCACCCTGAGCGGCATCGAGCCGAATGTGCCAATCACGGTGCGGAGCTGGTCCGATACGCTGGGATATTATGTCCTGTTCCCGGCACAGGCGGCGACCGTATCATTGGGCGTCATGGGCCTGCTGGCGGCGATGTTGGCGGTGACGGGCATCTTCGGTATGGCGGCCTACAGCGTGAGCCGGCGGATGAAGGAGCTGGGCATCCGCGTGGCATTGGGCGCGGGCAAGAGGCACGTGATCAGCGCGGCGGTGGGGCGGCCAATGCGTGCTGCTTGGGGTTGGATCGGCGATAGGGCTGCTGTCGGGCGTCTTCGCCAGCCGGTTACTGGAGCAGATTGTGTATCAGGCGAATCCGCAGGATCCCGTGGTCGTGGGCGGCGCGGTGCTGACGATGGCGCTGCTGGGCATTGCAGGGTCCGCCATTCCAGCCCTGCGAGCGCTTGCCCTCGATCCATCCAAACTCATGCGGGAAGAGTGAGCCAGGTAATACGCTCCACGTCAGCGCCTTTCGGCACCCTCACACGTAGTATTCCGTATGAAATTGGCTGCTTGAGAACTAGAGCATGTTAGTCTGTTGGCTGCTGTGGCTGATTCGGCATAGATAGGAATCGGTTAACGCGCTTGTTTAAAAAAGGACTAGGTCTCTACGCTTTTGTTCGTTAGTCAATTCAAAGAGTTCGAAATTCTCCTCAAGCAGGTGCGCGATTGTGGGTATAACGGTAGAGACGAGTTTTAGAAGAGTCGACAAAGACGTACGCCTAGAACTACGATCGCGATTACACAGATTACGCGATTCAATGATTAAAGCAGTACTGAGGCTAACTTCGACGTACATTAAAATCACAGTTAGAGCATCATTGTGTATTGCGGTGCTTTGCTTCGTTTATTTATCTTAACTGTAGTTGCGCGGGTGTTAGGCGACGCTTGGAAGATTGAGATCCACAACAATTTGTTTGTTGGCTTGAAATGGCGAAGCTGGGCGATACTTTCTGACTAATAATTTTCGATCGTCAAAGCGGAGGTATAAAGCATCGCTCAATTCGGGATCATCCGGTAGGCTCGAAACCAGCGACTCTAGCTTAGTACTTGCTCGAGCAATCTCAGAGTCCTGTTTGGGATTGTTACCTCTACCTCGTTTCGCAACCGCTAAGCCGACAGACATGCCCCACATCGAACATGCAAACAGCGTTCCCGTTCCTCGTGATCACTCGATCTACAGAATTGAACACCCAGCGCAGATCATTGGACCCTTAACTGCAGTTGCCCGGGTTCTTCAGGCCGACCGTTCGTCAAAGACGTGACCTACAGAAATCTCCTGGGCCGTTAAGTCCGGCCTTTGGATAACGATCGGAAAAACCGTAACAATCTACGCGGAGCATCTCCACTTGAGAAGAATACCGCGATCAGAATCACCAATCCCTTAATCACAAGCTGAGGCTGCGATTGGATTCCCATAAGGTTCATGATGTTCAGAATAGTCGCGATGATGAGCCCTCCGATTACAGATCGAATTGGATCACCGCTGCCACCAAACAAGGAAGCGCCGCCGACTACAACCGCGGCAATCGAATCAAGTTCGTACCCGCGCCCGACCAATGAACTTCCCTCAAGCAGCTGAGAAGCGAGCATTAAGCCGGCCAGACCGGCTAAGACACCGGAGATCGTATACGCGATCAACAGGTCTCGATTAATCGGCAGGCCTGACAACCTCGAAGCTTCACGATTGCCGCCGATGGCGTAGAGTTCGCGTCCGAACGTCGTATTGCTCATCACGAAGGCCGCCACCACCATAATGACAAGGAAAATGATCACCGGCGTGGGAATAGGGCCGACCATTCCGGCGAAAAATGAAGTAAAGCTGGTGTCCGAGATTTGGATCAATTCGCCGGTCTGAATGATGTAACTGAACCCCTCCACAATGCTCAGCATGGCCAGCGTCGCGATAAACGGGGTGATTCTTTCGTAAACAACCAATGCTCCGTTGGCCAGACCCACGGCCGCGCAAATCAGAATGGTTAAGACGATGGCAACTCCGGCCACGTAATGATTCGCTAATGCTATTGCCGCTACGACGGTCGCGAGCGCCGCTAACGAGCCTACGGAGAGGTCAATCCCCCCTGTCACAATCACAAAGAACTGCCCAACCGCCAATACGGACGTGATTGAAGCCGCGGTAATGATGTTCGTCAGGTTCCGTATCTTTAGAAAGTAAGGCGATAGGCACGCACCGATTAGAATGATAACCGCGAACACCATGAACAAGTACATCCTGGAAAGGACGCGAATCACTCGGTCGGACTTCGGTTGGCTTGCCACAGGAACTTCTTCCGATTTCAGGACTGATTGAGCCATATGTCTATCTCGAGGTAACTGGCGGCTAATGAAATAGGTTCAGCACCGCATCGCCGTGAAGATCGATCTCTTCGTGTGCCAACTCGCCTACCAACCGCCCGCGCGCCAGGACAAGCACCCGGTCGGCCATCATCACTTCTGGCAACTCAGAGGTGCACATCAAGACTTGATCCGCCTTGTCGGACAAATTGGCTGAGGAGCTCATAAATTTCCTCCTTTGCCCCAACATCGATTCCTCGGGTTGGTTCATCCACGATTAAGATTCGGGCCGTGCTGGCGAGCCATTTGGCGAAAACCACTTTCTGCTGGGTTCCTCCGCTCAGCGCACCGACTTCCTTTTCGGGGACAACGGATCGCATCATCAGCCGGCTGATCATTTCCTGGGCGATGCGACGTTCATTCTTCTTGAACAGAAGGGTGTAGCGGCTGAACGCAGGCAGACTGGCCAGCGTGATGTTTTGGGTTACGGACATGCAATGGACGAACCCCTGTTCCTTGCGATCTTGGGGCAATAACCCGATACCGTTGCGAATCGCCTCCCGTGGATTCGGCAACCTTAGCGCGCGCCCGCCGATGGAGATCTCTCCTGCGACCCGTTCTCGGGCTCCAAATAGACACCTGGCCAACTCCGGTTGACCGCTTCCGACGAGACCGGCAACGCCGAGGACTTCGCCGCGTCGCAAATCAAAACTGATGTCGCGCAAGATTGAGCGATCTTGGAGTCCTCGAACTGACAGAAGTGGTTCCGATGCGTCCCCCGTGCCCAGACGCGGTCTCTGGTGAGAATCGTCGAGCGACTGCCCGAGCAGCGAAGTCCTCAAGGCTCGGCCGATCATCGCGCGGATAATTTCGGATGGTTTGGTGTCGGGCAGGCTATACGTGCCAACTAGGGCGCCGTCGCGCAACACGCTGACTCTTTCGCACAATTCGTAAAGCTCTTCCATTCTGTGGGATACATAAATGATCGCCACACCTCGTTCTCGCAGGGTTTTCAGGACTGACAACAGCCGCTTGACGTCAGGCGCCGGGAGTGTGGCAGTCGGTTCGTCGAGAAGAATCACTTTGGCTTTTCGATGGAGAGCTTTCGCTAATTCAACCGCCTGCTGTTGGGCGATGGCCAAGGAGCCGACTGGCACCTCGACGTCCATGGCGAATCCAAGCCAATCCAGCGCTTCCTGAGCCTCACGACGCATCCTTCGCCTGTCAATGGTTAGCCCCTTTAGCGGCAAATCTCCCATGAAAATGTTCTCAGCCACCGAGAGGCCCGATACGAGGCTGAGTTCTTGATAGATGGTGACAATCCCCGCTTTTTGCGCATCATGCGGTGTATCGAAGGAGACCGGTGAACCGAGAACACTAATACTGCCGGTGTCCGGTTCTTCAGCGCCAGAGAGGATCCGGATCAACGTCGATTTGCCGGCGCCGTTCTGGCCGGCAATCGCGTGGGCCTCACCTGAAACAAAGGATAAGCTCACGCCTTGGAGAGCTTTCACGCCGAGGTAAGTCTTTGATACTCCACTTACTTCCAGCGTCGGTTCGGCTGAACCGCTGCTCACCGGGGTTGCATCGCTAGGTTGAAGGGAAGCTACGCACACACCTCTGGTATCGCTCAAACGCAAATTAACCGAGAAGGAAAGCAGGCCCTCCTTCTCGGTTCCCCATCGGAAAATTCTTACGGAGCAGATTGAACGTAACTCTTATCCGGCCGGTAATAGCTTTTGGCGTTCGCCGGTGTGACTAGTACCGTATCAATGTAGTTTACGCCGCCCTTGCAAGCAGTCTTGTCCCCCTTGACCGCGGCTACGATCATTTGCATTGCGGTGATGCCTTGGTCCCAAGGCTGATTGGACGCATCGCAACGGATGGGGCCGTCGGGATTGTCCATCATTTCTTTGATCGTGCTCATCTGGCCGTCATACGTCGCTTCGAGAATATCGTTCCAGATACCTGCCTGCTTCAGGCCCTGCTCAATCCCCGCCTGCATCACGTCGCTCTCGCTGTATACAACCTTCAAATCCGGGTTCGCTGTGGCGATATCCCGCATCGGTCCGAGCGCCTGATCCGGTAGCCAATGTCCGTATCGCATTGGTAATACGGTCGTCTTCGGTCCCGGATGATCCTTAAAGTATTCGTCGTACGCCTGAAGAAACCCGGTCTTGCGCAGGTCAGAAATCACATCGCCGGGATATCCTCCGATAATCGCCAATTTGATAGAATCGGTTGGCTTAAACTTTTTGGCGACCTCTTCCGCGATGCCTTTGCCTGCCTTAGCCCCCGTCGCAACTTGATCCTCTGCCACGTAACAAAAAGTGTCGGGAGCTGAGAGAGGGTTTCCAAATTGCTATTGACCTCAGCCAACGGAATACCCGCTTTTTTTAACGCCAGCACCGACGCGGAAACGCCGCGGGGATCATTAGCGTTCATAATCACGCCGTCGACGCCTTTCGTAATCAACGTTTCCACATCGGAGTTCTGGCGAACAGTATCGCCGCCGGCGTCGAGGACCTCAACTTTTACGCCCAGTTTCTCACCTTCGCTGGTAACGCCCGCGATCAGTGTTTTCCACCAGTCACTGCCCGCAACCCGACGTTGCGAATAACCGATTACGATCTGTTTTTGATCGGCTCCTTTTGCGATATGGCCGGCCACAGTGGACAGGCCTGCGACCACGCCACTGACGGCAAGGAGAAACGCCGGTTCATTGGCTCACCTCCCATCCGTTTCTGGAGTCTCTACTGGTTCTGCTGGGGAGGATCGTAGCGATGGGGATACCGGAGTTAAGGGGGGCTTTCATGGTCGCTAGTTATCACCGCACCGTTTTCGTAAGTCAACAAATTTGTTATCGCTAACTTGAGCTAAATAGCCGTCTCTTTGTGCGAATATATTGCTATTTCATGATGCAATTTTGATCTCTAAATGAGTGATAGATCCGCATAAATAATGTTACATGTATGCGATGATCTCGCAGGTTGACCTACTCGCTTGCACTTACTATCTTCAAAACAGTCGATTGACATGCCACGATGTTGTCGATAACAATATTGCTTTGTATGATTGAACCCTATTCAATTGTCGGTCTTTCTCCCCGGACCTTCACCATCGAGAAGCGCGAAGAAGCGCTCGAGAACGTGAAGCGAATTTGCAGATTTATGGACAACGCTTGCATGGTGGGCGCTTGGGAACGTTTACCTGTTCGGCTGATTGTTATCCCGGAAATGGCCATCCAAGGCCTAATCGCAAACATCCCCGGAAACTGGGTAATCGAGGCGAAGTTCGCCACAGAAATCCCTGGACATGAGACTGAGGAACTCGGCTGAAAGCCAGGGAAATTAACTCTTATATCGCCACAGAACTTTACATGGTGCGCGACAACGATTTTTCCGACCGCTATTACAACGTTGGGTTCATCGTTAGTCCAAAGGGCGAGGTAGTTTACAAACGGTATAAGGCAACCCAAGACGCCTACGAAGGCGGGATGCTCGGCAACTCAAATCCGCACGACGTTTGGGACCAATGGATTGAGAAGAAGGGAAAAGGCTATGTGATGGAAGCGATTTATCCTGTTGCTAGGCTAGAAATCGGCAACATCGGCATCTGTATTTGTTACGAAGGTGTATATCCGGAGGTTGTGCGTGGGTTGCCATGAACGGCGCTGAGATCATCATTCGCTCGACTCTGATCGAACCCCATGTTATGAACTGCTGTGAAAACTCGAGAACCGGGCTCACGCAATGTTTAACCAGGTGTATGTCGTTGCGCCGAACCTCGGTTCGCAGATCCAGAAGGATGGCAGCGTGATCGATCTATTTGGTGGGCAGTCAATGATCGTTAACAATTGCGGCACGATTGTGGCCAAGCAGGCAGGTTGGACACCCGGTGATTGCTTTGTTAATACGGTGATTGACATGGAGTCGTTGCGAAAGATTCGCACCGCTAACGGACTCTACAATCAGTTCAAGGATCTGCGCACCGAGCAATACGCAGCGATTTATTCGCGGCCGATTACCGAAGAACCAGTACCTCAAGGAGCCCCCTAAAGAAGGCTGGCTTCGCGAAGGCTGAAACTCGCGGCAAAGCGCTTCAGGAACTAGTGAAGCGCGGGGTTTTGTTACTCTGCCAGACGGAAATTCGCATTAACCGGCGAGAGGTACGATCATGCCAAAGAGACAGCTCGCAATCTTCGTCGGATCTCGACGCGCTTACCTATTTTAACGACTTTCAAGCCAGAACCGTCGAAGCCATCGCTGAACGGATCATCCCAGGGGATAAGGTTCACGGGGGTGCGGCCCAGGCTGGAGTCGTTTTCATATCGACCGGGCAATCAGCTGGTTTCAGCACCGGGCTCCAACGTGTTTACCGGCTCGGGCTACGCGAATTGGAACGTTTCTGCGAACGGCAATTTTCCTCGCAATTCGTGGAATTGACTGAGCAGCAACAGAATCAAGTTATCCAGTGGTTTCTCGGAGATGAGGTCGGAGGAGGCAATAAATTGGACCGTACCCAATCTCCATTTCGAGAGATGGCAGAGAATGAAGGAACAGCAGAAGGAATCGAACTGGCTTTGCTTCATTCGATGTTCGCGGTGATCCGTGAACACACGGTCGAAGGATATTTCTGTGATCCGATTTACGGCGGGAATCGCGGCGCAGTCGGTTGGCGGTTAGTCGGATTCCCCGGAGTCCAATGGGGTTACACCGCCCAGCAAATGAAGCCCGGATTCGATGCCAGGCAGATTCCGATCAAGACGCTGGCCGATCTCCGGCGCGAATTGAACAACCTACCCGATAACGCCCAATACGGGATCCAACGAAAGTAATCGAATGCCTCCAAAAAAAATCGACGCTATCGTAGTCGGCGCAGGGGTCTTCCGGGGCGATCGTTGCATCAGAACTGGCCCAGAACGGGGTAAAAGTCGTCTGCTTCGACAAAGGGCCTCGCTACACGGATGAGGACTTTCGTCTGAAGTACGACGAGATTTGTTATTATGCGCGAGGAGCCATCGTCCCGCACATGACCACGGATCCAATGACGTGGCGCGAGGGCAGCAAAGGCTCGGCCACGATTCTACCGTGGGTTTCCGGGCCGCTCGGAACCGCGAACCCGTTGCATTTACCGCCCTCGTTAGGTACGGGAGGCGGTTCCATTCACTGGGGAGGCGCCTGTTGGCGTTTTCGCGAGAGCGAATTCCGCATGAAAACCCTGATCGAAGAGCGACTGGGCAAAAAGGCGCTTCCTGAGAATCACACGCTCGTCGACTGGCCGATTAGCTATAAAGATCTGGAGCCGTACTACGACCGAGTAGAATGGGAACTGGGGATCTCCGGTCGCGGCAGCAATATCTCCGGCCACGGCGACAAGGGAGATAACCCATGGGAAGCCCCGCGTCGTCGGGATTATCCGATGCCTCCTTTGCGCGCAGGTCCCTCTGATCAACGGTTCGCCGACGCTTGTACCCGGCTCGGATTTCATCCGTTTCGGACCGCAACGGCCATTGCCTCAGTGCCATTCAAAGGCCGGTCCGGCTGCACTTACTGCGGGTTTTGCCACGGCTATCCCTGTCATGTGAACGCTAAGACATCCACGCATGTGGCCGCGCTTCCGGGTGGACTGGCTAGTGGCAACCTGGAGATCCGCGATTACAGCCGGGTCTACAAAGTCAACCTTTCGAACGATGGGCGTCTCGCGCTCGGAGTATCGTACTTCGATTCACAGGGCCGTTCAATCGACGTCGAGGCCGAACAAGTTGTGTTGGCCTGTTATTCGCTGGAAAACGCGCGCTTGATGTTGGCTTCCGGGATTAACCGAAATGGTCAAGTTGGGAAGCACTACATGACGCATGCGTTCGGCTTCTTTATGGGGTTGACGCCGCAGTCTTCGAACCCGTTCATGGGCCCGCTGGTAGCGTCCACCGCTATCGAGGATTTTAGCGGAGAACTGGTGCACGACTATGACGAAAGTGTTCTCTGGGGCGCACCCATCATTAGCTGGCCCGGCGATTTTCAGCCGATCGAAATTGTGCATGCCATGCCCGCTAATGCGCCTCGATGGGGAGCCAGCTTCCGAGATTGGATGCGGGATAATTACACCCGAATCTGGGCGATGTATTCGCAGACAGCCAACATCCCAACTCATGAGACCTACGTTGATTTGGATCCGCACCACAAAGATCGGTACGGCCAACCGGCGCTCCGAATGACTCATGGCTGGGGGGAGGTGGACAAGCGCGGGGTCGAGTTTCTGCTCAAGCAAAAACGGAAAATTGCGCAGGAGATGAACCTAACAACTTGGTGGGAAGAAACCACTAGTCCCGAATATCATCTCTCCACGCATGAAGTTGGCACGCATCGCATGGGAGAGGACCCGGCGGCCTCGGTGGTCGACATCTTTGGCCGTTCACACGAATGCAAAAACCTGTTTGTGATCGGTGGGGGACAATTCCCCAGCTATCACGGGTACAATCCTACCCAGACCATTCAAGCGCTGGCATACATGACCGTTGATCATTTGCTTGGGCGCCCGTTTAGCCGCTGACTGAGCTGTGATTTGAAGAGCGTCTCACCCGAATCATGAAAATGACCAAACAGCCTGCTGACCCGCCAAGCCAGCGACGGAACCCGCGAATGGTGGATGTCGCGAAACTGGCAGGTGTCTCCCACCAGACTGTTTCTCGGGTGCTGAACGGTAATCCGAATGTTAGTAGCGAGTTAATCGAGCGGGTTGAACGCGCGGTCCAGCAGTTAGGTTATCGGCGAAACACCGCGGCTCGAGCGTTATCGACAGGACGATCAATGAATCTGGGCATCGTCAGCTTCGATATTTGGCAGTACGGTCCGACCCACGTGTTGTTCGGTATCGCCGACGCCGCCCGCCAAGCCGGTTACGCTACCAGCCTGGTTAGTCTTGGAAACAATGATTCCAAGAGCGCTCGCGCCGCCATTGATCATCTGATAGCGAATAGCGTCGACGGCATCATCGTCATCGCGCCGGTCGAAGGCGCCAGGGCGGCCGTCCAGGCAGTTCCTCCCGAAGTCCCCCTGGTGATGTTCCAACCAAGCGTTGTAACCGGCGCGGCCAGCGTCGCTATCGATGAGGTGCTCGGAGCCCGTCTGGCAACCAGACATTTGTTAAATCTCGGACACAAATCAGTCTGGCACGTGAGCGGCCCGGAAGGTTGGCTTGGCACCGATGCCCGCATCCGTGGTTGGCGAGAAGAACTGACTGCAGCGCGTTCCGTCGCCCACAAAATTATTGCCGGCGATTGGAGCTCTGCATCTGGTTACCGGGCAGGGCTCGAGATCGTTCGTGATCGCGAAATCACCGCCGTTTTCGTCGCGAATGATCAAATGGCTTTGGGCGTCCTGCAAGCGCTGCAACAGAATGGATTACGTGTACCTGGCGATGTGAGCATCATCGGATTCGACGACATCCCGGAAGCCGCCTACTTCCTACCTTCGCTCACCACCGTTCGGTTAGATTTCACGGCATTAGGAAGACGTTGTGTCGAGCATCTTCTGGCCAAAATCCGAGGTTCACCGCTTTCCCCCACTTCAGCCCTTGAACCGCAAGTGTTGGTGAGAGCCAGCACGGGAGCGCCCCCAGCCTAACTAAATCCCCTCCCCTGTTGCGCGTATGCGTTACGTGTAACGAATCATATAAACAACATATCATAAGATAGTTAGCGAATAGAGGAACTCCATGATACCACGTCCATTCGGGAGCACCGGTTTATCGGTGACTCCACTCTGCATTGGCACGAGCGCGTTGGGTAATTTTCCTGCGCAGTACGGATATGAGGTAAGCGATGAGCGCGCCGCTGCAACCTTGCGCCGGGTCTTCCAAGGACCGATTAACTTCATCGATACATCCAATGAATACGGCGGGGGCGAGAGCGAGCGCCGCATCGGTCGAGTACTAAAGCAGTTGGGAGGCATCCCGACCGGTTTCGTGCTCGCCACTAAGGTCGACCCTTTGCCCGGCAGCCGCGACTTTTCCGGCGCTCGCATCCGCGCGTCTGTGGCCGAGAGTCTTCAACGCCTGGGTCTGGACCAGTTACAAGTCGTCTATCTGCACGATCCTGAGAAGATAACATTCGCCGAGGCGATGGCGCCCGGGGGCGCCGTTGAAGCTCTGATCCGGCTGCGCGACGAAGGAATAATCAAATATCTCGGAGTAGCCGGTGGCCCCATTGACCTGATGCTCCAGTACGTCGGTACCGGAGCATTCGAGACGGTCATCAGCCACAATCGTTACACCCTAGTCGATCAGTCAGCTGAACCCTTATTGACCGCGACCTTTCAGCGGGGCATCGCGTTTGTGAACGCCGCGCCGTACGGAGGAGGAATGCTGGTCAAAGGTCCCAGCCTAGTGCCCGAAGTATTGTTACCAGCCAGCAAGTGTCGAGACGTTAGTCCGGGTCCACAAGATGCAGCTGATCTGTCAGTCGAATACGTGCCTTTGGCAGCGGCGGCGCTTCAGTTCTCTCTTCGCGAGAAGCGGATCGTCTCAACCATTGTCGGTATCACCGAGCCTGAACGCGTTGAACAAACGCTTCAACTGGCAGCATGGCCGATCCCCGAAAGTGTCTGGCAGGATTTAGAACCTTTGATTGTAGCCGGCAAAGCCGGCGTCCTGTGAGGTCGGGTTCTGTAGGGGTCACGTCTTTAACAATATTTTGTAAAAATGTTGCTGTGCTCGGAGAGCGTGATAACGATGCGACCCTCATTTTTTAGGGCGACGGCATTATTCTCTAGAGGAAAGCGTACGGGACTCGAACCCGTGCACCGGCCTTGAGAGGGCGAGCGTTTTTAGAGGGAGAGCCTGCGTCGTACCGTTGATTTACCGTATTTGGAACCTATCTGCGACCCTTGCCAGCGTTTCATAGAGCCCTCATTATCGACTTTAATGCCCAGAAGCAAATCTCCGTTCACTAAAGGGCAAAGAGCGAGAGCTTTGGCGGCTGTCGCGCTCTGACGGGTGCGGAATGGCTCTCTGGCTGTGCGTGAGGGCTCGATTCCTGATTCTGGTCGGGAGTTAACTCAATTCTGTTGGCAGAGGAAACCACAACAGGTAGCCCCCGCATTACCTTACTTGTCCATTATGTTGTGGTACTAGTCCAATTCTTATGGATAACACAAATTCAAGAATTATTGGTACAGAGCTTTACTTACGGCCACGATCAGAACTATTTGCCTACGCGGGAGTCACACTAGACGATGACGAATGGCGGTTAGATCTCTGGCTCTACCATAGACCCCCACAATCAGATTTTGGAATCTTGATCCATTTCGGAGGAATCGAAAATCAAGACTTCCAGCACAGAGAGCAAAATCAAACCGATGCCAGCTGGAATTCGGAAACTGGCTTTATTCAGCGCCAGGGTAGCAACATTAGCCTGTTTCCAGTCGGCGAGATTAGTCCGGAGCTAAAAGAAACATTCCTTATTAAGGAGTTTAGATCTGAAATCCTGGATGCCATTCAACAGAAAAACTGGAAGGCATTGCATTGGTTAAAGCAGCATGGCGTCGCGATTTCTCGGTCCACCGTAATTAATTTGGGTAGTGCTCGTCCGGAATTAGCATTTCTGCCGGCCATTCCTTTTGAGCAACTTGGACTCGATACCGTCTACGCGCCTGTCTAGACTCCTGACTTATGACGGAAACAGAACAGGCAACGATAAAAAGATTAGAGAAGGTCGAGAAAGCGATCAAGGCGCTGAAACAGACTCTATACAGCTTATCAACCTCTCGGCGTAATTTTGAAATACGTCATACTCATAATGCCAATGAAAGATTAGAGGCCCTTGAAGAACAGATTGATATTATAGCCCGCGCCTACGACCGGCTCTGAATTCCATGAACGAGACCGACTTAATGAATCTAAAACATGATGTCGACCGACACGAAGAGGCGGTAATCGAGATGCAAATGCAATCGTGTCATTGAAGGCTGATTTGAAAGAGCTGCTGAAACTTGTGCAGCTTCTGGATGCTTCGACAGAAAAACTTACTTTCGGAACCGAGCAGGAAAAAGCAGCTTAAGGACTCCCGCGGTCGGCTCAGAGCACCAGGCGAAGCGATAAATTTTGCACAGACCTTATAAACGGGTGTTAGCTAATCCTCTATCCGCATTTGTAGCCTGCCTATGTAGGTCATGAGTTCACTTCGCGCGACAGACAGACACAGCCTTGAAGCATTTCTTGGAATGTCTTCAGGCTATGTGCTCAATTTTTCGGACTACACTTTCGGAGAGTTTGTATCCGAGAACACCGGCCTGGATATACACTCTCAGCGTTATACCAGCGAAGGCACCTCAAAGGCAAAGAAACTTCGCGCGCTCTGGAAATTGGAATCAGACCACGTAGTGGGAAAACTCTTGCTCGAATTGATCGATTACGGCGTCTCTCTTGATCTCGAACCGGAGACGAAACCGTTAGCAGATGGGTGCAGACAGATTGCGACGCGCCTTCTTGCCGGCGGTCCGAGTCTGACCCCGCTCAAGGAACAGGCAAAAGTGCTCAATGCTAAACATCTCGCGGAACAGATCCGCCGAATGGAGTCTTCAATCGAAACGGACCCGAGCCTCGCCATCGGGACGGCAAAAGAACTGATTGAGACGTGTTGCAAGACGATCCTCGCCGAACGCGGTCAGCCTGTGGTCGGGACCCCCGATGTCTCCACGCTCACGAAAGACACGCTGAAAGAGTTAAAGCTGATCCCGGAAGGTATCCCAGATGCGACGCGAGGCGCAGACGTTATCAAACGCCTATTGAGCAATCTCGGCACGATTGGAAACGGCCTCGCCGAACTCCGCGGTCTTTATGGAACCGGTCATGGGAAGCACGGCACTACAACCGGATTGGGCGCACGCCACGCGAAGTTAGCCGTGGGTGCCGCAGCCACATTGACCACCTTTCTTTTCGATACTCACAAGGAGACCGAATCTAAACAAAAAAGCCGTCGGGTCTCCTAACAACGCAGTGCCTCGTACTCCTCCCGGCTGATCTGGTGGACCTCAAAACAATCCTTTGGTAATCCGGTCTTTTCGGAAGCCTTAGCAAACACACCTGGCGCGCTAAATCCGACTGCGACAGTCTCGCCTTTCGCCTTATCAACCGCTGCGTAGTAGACCTCAAATTTTGGAGCAGGAGAACCGAATGAACTCATGGGCCAATAGTGTTCTTCGGAACACTATCACTAATCAAGGTAAAATCCCGCTAGGTGCCCGCGGTTCTACGGTGTGGAGGAGATTTTCGGTAGAGATTCGCTTTAGATCCCGATAAAAGGGATGCTGTAACTTCCTTTTATAAATAAAAAAGGTAGCTATAACTACTTTTTTGTGATACCAACGGTAGTTATCGCTACCTTATCTGCAATAACAATGGAGGTTATAACCTCCGTCCCAGTATACGCAACCCGATGAAAACGACTTTCAGAAAAACTATGCGCCAAATGCTCCGTTCCAAAACGGTAAAGTTTGGAGAGATTGGAAAGCTTACCCTCCCCACCGGCGGATGGCTGAAGGCAATCCGCGTTGCGCTGGGAATGCCCAGCACATACGCGGCGCGAAAGCTCGGTGTAACTGCGCGCGGTTTTCGGCAGTTCGAGAAAAATGAAGCCGCCGGCACAATCACCCTGAAATCACTAAGGCGCGCAGCCGACGCGATGGATTGCGACTTGGTTTACGCGCTTGTTCCGCGTGCTGGTTCGTTGGAGGCGATGATCGAAAACCAGGCGCGGAAACAGGCCGAGAAACTGGTGCGCCCGGTTGCCCATTCAATGATGCTGGAAGGCCAATCCACAGAGGCGGCCAGCGATCGACTTGACGAACTGTCAAAGCAATTCGCAGCGACGCCGAATGCTTCTTTGTGGGACGAAGGATGATCCTCAAATTCAAAAAGGGCCAGACGCCAATCGATGCTGCTGAAGCGGAAGCGCTGATTCCCCGCTAACCACTCAAGAGGAGCTGGATGTTTGGGAGGAGAAGAACATCTTATTAGGACGGAAGTGGGTGCTCTCGAAACGGGTGCTGAATCGTTTCGACCCACTTGCGGAAGAAGATATTATTGAGCTGCACAAGCGCATGTTCGGCGAGACATGGAAATGGGCCGGGACTATCCGAAGGCGGAACAAGAATATCGGAGTTGCGTTCTACAATATCCGGGTCGAGCTGCGGACCCTCTTAGATGATGTCCGTTATTGGCTGCGGGAGAAAGCGTTTGATGTAACGGAGATCGCGGTCCGCGTCCATCACCGATTGGTAAAGATCCATTTGTTCCCGAACGGTAACGGACGCCATGCTCGGCTAATCGCCGACATCATCGCGAGACAGGAAGGCGTGCCTGAATTTACGTGGGGAGGCGGCAGTCTGATCGATACCAACGAACTCCGGGCTAAATACATCGCCGCCCTCAAGCGAGCTGATAATGGTGATTACGATGATCTTATTTCCTTCAGCAGAGCCCGATAGCACAAGCGAGTATTAGCCGTTGTCCCAATGCCTGTCGGCGTCTCTTTCGCACGCTAGCTTCACCCGCATTGGATCGGCAAGTTGATTTTGATGGTGTGGTGTTTATCTTATTTTTGGCGGATCGTTGCCTTAACAACGTTCGATTCCGCCGTAAACTATTAAACAAGGAGGAATTATGATTGACGTAACGACCGCACGCGCCTTTTAAGGGCGGACACCAGAGCTAATTTATAGAACGCTGGAGAGAGACGTCAAAGCGCAGAATAATCCGCTTTTGAAAGCGAGTTTAATAACATTGTTCACCAGGGCTGGAGAGATGAAGTCTTTTGCTTGTTTTGTCGCTCGGGATCTTTGAGTTCTTTCTCTGTGAACGAACCAGGTTTTTCCGAATTCGTTCGGGATTTCGCGCAAAGGCACGCTATCCAAATCGAGTTTCAAGAAGCAGTTCAAGCCGATAAACGTTCGCTCACTACAGCGAAGCTCCGTTTCTAACCGCGCAATTCTCGAATCTTTTTACTCGCTCCGAGGAGTGATGCAAGGACTCGCGCGGCCTTGGTTGGCGATATGGACTGCGTCTACTTTCCAGCGCATCGGAGCGGTTCTACTAGTCGGTTTCAACATAAGGCTTGAGCCGGATCGCTTCAGTGTAATCGATGATGGCCTTGTCGTACTGCTCCAGACCGGCGTAAGCGAAGGCGCGAACTGCAAGCCTAGCCATATTTTCACTGACGCAAAGCCGCCGTTCACTATCTGTTCAAACAGGCGATACGAAGCTACTATCACGGCACCGTGGTGACCATCCCGCTGAAATCCAGCTTGGTACTGGATGTAATAATATGTGGTGGCAGCGGTTTCTGCGAAAAATTGAAACAGTCCAACATGTTGTTCGAACTTCGGTCACTAGCGGTCAGCGACGAAAGGCCAAACCTGGTTTCGATCAGCTTGAGAGGTGAAGTCAAATCGAACAGGGTGTGATTGACGACACCCGCTCGCGAGTAAGGAGAAATGATGATGGCGGGTACGCGCGGGCCGCAGCCGTAGAGATCGGTCTGCGGGGGAGGAACGTGATCGTAAAAACCGCCGTAATCGTCCCACACCGAAATTATTGCCGTATCTTTCCAGTAAGTGCTTTGCATTACCGCATTAATCAGATCGGTGACGTATTCCATTCCGAACCGGATATCTTCTGGAGGATGCTCACTTTGTTTGAAGCTCGGAATTATCCAGGAAACTTGAGGCAACGTCCCCGCCTTAAGATCATCGTAGAACTGTTCCTTCTTAACAAAATGTGACATCAGACTGGGGTTGCTCTTAACCTGTTCGAAACCAACTAAGGGATTCCAAAGCGAATGGTTGTGAGGATTTGGCTGACCCGTGTAATAGTTCCAAGTGACACCGGAATTACGGAGCAGCTCGACCATGGTTGGGAACGAATAGGTTGGTTCGACGCGCGGACCACCGGGGTTGTTAACGAGCCGCCGGATTGTGCTGCAACGGTATAGAGATGATTCGGTTCACTCGGACCCATGAGGGACGAAAAGAAATAGTCACACAACGTGAACTTGCGGGCGTAATCCCAGTAGTTCGGGATTTCGTGGAAATCTGAGTAACCAGCGTGTCAATAACCATGGCGGGCGGGAGCCAGATTCGGGGTCGCAGCTGGGGTAAAGCCGTTGCGGTCTGCTCTTCAATATCAGGAGCGCTCTCATCCTCATCGTCGACTGCACCATTAGGCGAAAGCGCTGTCACCACCGGTTGCGTCGCAACGTGACCACCTTCGACCAATTCAGGATTCGGGGTCGGAACAGTTTTGCTTCCCCAATAAAACCTTAGCGCCTCCGGCCATTCAGCCCACATAAACCCGTCCATGCGCCCTGATTCCAGGCTGTCCGGACCGCCTGCCAAGTGTGCTGGAGATCATGATGGATACGGGTAGCGGTTGAGTGATAAGGCTTAAACTTAGGCGGACCACCCGGAAGTTCCGGCAACTTGGTTCCCGGCGGAATCCCGTTCGCGCCCGGATAGGTGCCGAAGTAATTGTCAAACGTATGATTTTCCTGGATGATATAGATGAAGTGGTTAAGTGGGATGCCCGATCTTGTCTGCGCCGACCCGACACCCAGCATCGCAACCGTTGCCACCAGAATTCCACCAACGACTTTCGACATCCCTCCCGAAGCATAGCGGCGAAAAGCGCCGTCAGACCTTTGCCGGAGACTTTGAAAGGTTTTCACCCGGCGATATGAACAGCCATTTCGATGGGACACAACTTCTTTCAGAAGATCCGTCTGATATATTGCACGCGGGTCAGTCTAGCCACTGTAATTGCAAGCAGTTTCCGAAAGAACAGCGCAATTTCTGCTAGTTCGGATCAGCTCTGTTCCCAACTCATTTGCATCAAGCTATTTTATGCAATCATTAAAATAACAACTACATTAGCGAGAAACATCGCAATAAGTGGGGTATTAAATACGAGCGTTAAAGAAAATAGGAAATTGAAGGAGATTTTCGGAGGCGACCGCAGTGGGTGTGCGTGGCGATACAGATCGCCACAAGCGAGCTTTTTGCGCTACCAACGTAGGTTCGACAAACCCGCTCGAAATCTGCAACGTTCTGGCAATCCCCCGCGCTCGCAATACCGGAAACGGACGCTAGAGCCGAGGAAATAATCTACTCGCACCGCTTGCCGGGCTAGATCGAATCGATTTGAAGCTCAAGCAACCAATTTATTGACCGTTACCCTCAAGCACGATCCACAAAAACATGCACAAGAGAACCGTCGCCACCATTATCAAATTACTTCTACTCACTACCGCAAGCTTTAGCATAGCCACCCGCACTCTTGCTGATGCCCCCATTAGCGGAGAAGTGCACGCCAATTCTACCTTTGCCGACTCGCAGCAGGATCTAAAGAAAGCGTACGACTTGATACTCGAGGGCGACAGTCAAAGCTTGGTCCAAATGACGAACGAGGACAAATGCGCTCCTGTCGCCAAGCCTATCAAGGTTATCGTTGATGAGCTAAAGGGCGACTATGTTCGCTGGCACACTACCGACCATGCTGACCTACCTTGCTACAGCAGGCTGAAGGATATCACGATCTATATCAACGGCGTCAAAGCTAACTGATAATTCTGTCCTAACCAAACAAAACGGTTACATATCGAGCCACCGACTGCGAAATCTGCCCGGCGAAGTTCTTCCTTGCTGTCGATTTCTTACGGCTAGGTCAAATGGGTTATCTGTTCTGTTCATGTGCTGCCTTCTGTTTTCAGACTTTCTCGAGATATAGCCTAACCGAACAAATTCGCTATTTGAGTCCCTGCTCCTTCATGAAAGTGGGCGTGGGGACTCCGTGAATTTCACATAACTACGCTCTTGACATAGACTCGACATGCCATTTACTTAACTAATTAGTTAATTAACCTATCGGTATAATAGAATGCCCGACACCCTCAGCCAGACATTTGCAGCACTCGCCGACCCGACCAGAAGGGCCATGCTGGCCCAGCTCTCCAAAGGGGAGGCCAACGTTTCCGATCTGGCCAAGCCATTTCTGAAAGACATGAGCCTGCCGGCCGATCACGAAGCACCTGAAGGTCCTGGAAAAAGCCGGCCTCATCACCAAAACCCGCGAGGCGCAATGGCGTCCCTGCAAACTCAACGGCAGACGCATTTAAGGACGTGGCCGACTGGATGGAACAGTATCGAATATTCTGGGAAGAGAGTTTTGATCGCCTCGATGCCTATTTGAAAACCGTCACTTCAAAAAAGAATGCGAAAGGAAAGAAAAATGCCCGCAAAAAATAAATCCAACGAGATCAGAATCACCCGGATCTACGATGCTCCCGTTCAAGCCGTCTGGGACGCCTGGACCGATCCCGAGCAAGTGGCGCAATGGTGGGGACCGCGCGGCTTTACCCTCACGACCCACAGCAAGGATTTGCGCCGGGCGGCAGTTGGAATTACACCATGCACGGCCCCGATGGCGTCGATTACCCCAACAAGACGAACTATTTCGAAGTCGAAAAACACTCCAAACTGGTTTACGACCACGGCGGCAACGACGATCGGCCTCCCCTCTTCCAGCGTGACGGTCCTCTTCTCCGAAATCAACGGCAAGACGAAGATGGACATGACCATGACCTTGCCCACGCCCGAAGCCGCCGAGGAAACCCGCAAATTCATCAAGAAAGCCGGCGGCGACTCGACCTGGGACCGACTCGCCGAATACCTGGAAAAAGAATCCTCCGGCAAGGAGAAGTTCGTCATCAATCGAACCTTCGATGCGCCGCTTGAATTGATGTTCGAGATGTGGACGAACCCGAAACATTTTTCCCAATGGCTGCCCCCGACGGGCTTTAAAATGGAATTCATCAAGGTCCGACATCAAGCCCGGCGGAAGCACGCTTCTATTTCATGACGGTCGACGGAGACGTCAAGATGTACGGAAGAGCCGAATATCTGAAAATCGAGAAACCCGATCGCATCGTCTACACCCAGCAGTTCTGCGATGAAAATGAGAAAGTCTCCCGCCATCCCATGGCTCCCACCTGGCCCGAAACCATGCTGACGACGGTGCAATTGACCGAGGAAGGACCGGACCGAACGCGCGTGACCGTGACCTGGGAACCTTACGGAGCCGACAACGCCCGAAGAGCTCGAAACCTTCATCAAAGCCAAAGGCGGCATGACGCAAGGCTGGACCGGATCTTTCGATAAACTGGAGGCGTATTTACAAACTACTAGAAGGCAATAGGCCTGCGTTTCGAAAACGCATCGCCATGGAAGGGATCGACGCTCAGACGAACTTCACCCTACCCTATTTCCTTCCTGAAGCCACCCGTCGCTATCGCGCGCTTGCCCTAACTGGCCTACGAGTGCGTGGTGACGGCAACCCGCAACATCGAGGGTAAAAAGCTCAACTATCTCAGACGCTGCAAGGCGGACATCCGGTTCCGGCGACAAAATCTGGAGAGAGGCCAGCAGTCGCGAGCTAACCGGTGCGATTTGGGGTGCCGAGGATACGCGTTTTTGGCGGCAGCATCACATTGTCGAATGTTTGCGTGAACATTGCTGCGGCGAAGAAAGCGACCGCCCGCAGCGTCTCGGTGCCGACGTTAACGAGATCGTGCCGTACTGGGGTTGGGAGGACAAAAACGCTACCGGATTTGACCGGATAAATGGTACCGTCTTCCATATGCAGCTCACCACTGCCGGCGATAATATACTGGGTTTCTTCGGTGGCATCGGTGTGCCAGCCGAGTCGACCTCCGGGTTCGATCTCGTAGACTATCGTCGACGACTGGGTCGTCCCGTGTCCTCCATAGAGAACGAAAGCACCGTTCCACCTGACCGAAGGATCATCCGCTCCTCGAACCTGCACACGCTCAAGTTTATCTGAAGCCACGACGGGATTCACAGTCTGGTTCCTCCTTGAGTGGCTGTGACAGCCGGACCGTCAGTCGAAACGTGAACGATAGATTTCATTTCACGAGGTTAGCGGGCCTTCAGCCGGCCAGACAATCAGAAATACAATGTTTTTCACAATTACTGTATCTTTCGGTTTTCCGGCTGCTTGCTGCAACTCGTCTCCGCCCGGCGTCGGAAGCGATCGCAGCCATTCCGCCATAGCCTCGGGACGGCGGATCTGTCGCGATCCGTTTCGTGATGATCATCTGCGCGAGGCTCAATTCGGTTTACGCAGCGACGGCGGTGTCACCGCCGGTAGGCAATAGCAGACCGCTATTTGGTCTGCTGTCTATCCAGAAACGCCTCCGTGAGCCTGATGATCTCTTCTGCTTTTAAATCCAGCGCGAAATGTCCCGCATCGAGGATGTGTACTTCGGCGCGCGGATCGTCTCTGCGATACGCTTCGCCGCCGGCGACGGTGAAGGAGGTGTCATAGCGGCCCCAAAGTACTAGGAGTGGAGGTTGATGATCGCGTAACCATTGTTGCCACTTTGGATACGATTTGACGTTGTTTTGATAGTCGTAAAACAGGTCCAACTGAATATCCGCCTGTCCGGGCTGGTTCAGGAAGTAATACTCATCGACCCAGAGATCGGGATTGTATGGTGAGAGGTCAGGAGAAGTTCCGACGTGTCGCTTCTTGGTTGCCTCCAGTGATAGCAGATTGGCGCGTACTTCGGCTTCGTGAGCGGCTCGATCCTCCCAAAAAGCTCGGCGAACTGCCCAAATCGGAGATAGTCCTTCTTCGTGGGAAACGGCGTTCTGAATGATCATCGCTTGGATCTTTTCGGGGTGAGCCAAAGCCATGCGGAAACCGACGGGCCCGCCGTAATCCTGCATGAAGAGTGTGTAGCGATCCAAATGCAGTTGTTCCGCAAAGTCCTCTATGACTTTGGCGAGCGAATCGAAGGTATAAGCGAACTCCTTAGGATTTGGCCAAGAGGAATGACCGAAACCGGGATAGTCGGGCGCGATCAGACGATATTTTTCGCTCAGACTCGATTCCAGCAGCTGTTGATACATCCGGGAGGATGACGGCAACCCATGGAGAAGAAGAATCGTGGGCGCGCCTGTCGGTCCCGCCTCTCGATAAAATATCTCGAGACCGTCGACGCGAGTGGAGTTGTAGGAGACGAGGTGTTCAGGTGCGGCAGTTGCGACGTTCATTATCAGGAAGACTCCGGAAGAGATCAACGAGAGTGATTTCATGAATAACGTGAGGATAGAACTCCGGCGAGGAACTCGATTAGGCCTCAGGTTTAGTGGTTTCCTTTGTTGGACTGCCAAGTCTTGGTTCTTGGTTGCTGAGTACGGATTAGCCCAGATCCCGAAGATGAAACGATCCGCAGACTACGCCGATTCCACAGCTGTTCAAGGGCTCGGAGGAAGATCGATTCGATCTCATCATCGCTTCCGCCGGTTGGGACGGCACCCCGTTATACCATTTACCCAGTCCCGCGGGCGCGGCCGCGAGACCCAACGCGGGGAGGGATCGCGTCCCCGCGATCCGTTGTGGCCGGACCCAAGCGCGTTTGTATACCAAGGGTTAAATTGCCTCCCCCAGGTTAGAGATCGTTTTCTCGGCGCGCGGGGACGCGCGCCCTCCCGGCGATGGAGCAGGCAAACCATTCTTATGTTGACGCGTATTGCGTGGCCGCGGGACTGGGCTACTATCACCATGTCCCTTCCGGGACGGGGCCGTCTTTGCTTCTGTTCCCAATCCCAAGGCTGCGCACACGCGTCAACCTAAGGCCGCCGTTTGATTCTCTGCCCCAATACGGTCGCCCACGTTGATGCCTTTCAGATATTTGTCTGCCGCCAGGCAAAAAAAACGGCAGCCGCAAAGCTGGCTGCCGGATCGTGTATTTTTCTAAGTTTGGCGAGTTACCAAAACACGGTCACTTCTTTGTCGCGAAGGTTAAACTACCCTGGGCAAAACCACTAGGATTAATAGCCCATACCGTGACGACGTAGTCATTCGTGCTCGGAGTCAGACTAGTCAATTTCATGCTCGTCTTCTTTGTGATGAAGGAGTTCGTAGGATAATAAGTAGTGCCGACGCTTAGATTCGATAGAGAAACGACGTAAGCCGTCGCTCCGGTCGAAGCACTCCAGGTTACATCGGCTGTTGTCGCTGCTGCGGTCGCATTGACATTATTGACCGGACCAGGAGCCGTCCCAGGTTGGAAACCCAAGATCATGAGTTGCGGGACAAACTGTCCACCCCAAAGCGACCCGTTACCGGTGCAGTTACTATAGCCGTACCCCGCGGTGTAACCGGGATTCCCTTGGGCCAGCCCGGCGTTACCATTGGAGCCTTCCCTAATGTCATATAAGTAGTTAGCCGCGAAACCCCCAGATCCACCGTTAAAAGGACTACCGACAGCGTATAAGAGCGGGTTGAAATAACCGATTTGCCCCAGACCGGCGTACTTGAAGGCTGCATTAAGGACACTGAGATAGCCAGCCCAGATCGGGGAGGAAACACTGGTACCACCGACGTTTACCCAGCCACCGTTGGGTTTGGAATAGATGCCAACTCCAGTGAATGGATCGCCAACCGCTGCGACATCTGGCACGTTGCGAAAAGTGGACGATCCACCGTGACTAGTTACGTATCCAGAAATAGGTTCACCCGATTGGTAGGGCGGAATCGGCCAGTATGAGCTGATGCCACCACCGGTTGCACCTTCGTTAAAAGCCAATTCATTCCAAACCTGTTCGCCTTCGTACAGGGACCCTGGACCGGTAAACAAAGTGGTACCTCCAACCCCAGTGACGTAAGGCTGTGAACCCGGGTCGGCGACATTGTAGGGATAGGAGAATCCGTCGCCATAAGCGCCTCTGTCTCCTGAGCTGGCCAGCACAGTAATACCTTCTGCCGTCAGTTGTTCCAGTGCCGTGTTTTCGGCCACCATCGCGGAAGTACCTTGGTAACCCTCGTCCTGTCCATAAGAGATGCTGAGGATTTGCGCTTTATCGTTATCGGCAACCTGCGTCATAGCGTCGAGCAGAGCAGTTTGGAATGTGTCGATCGAGTCCTCGTAAACCAGCACTTCTGACACATCAGGATTGATCCCAACGACCATGTCGATGTCGAGCACCGCCTCAAGTTCAATGACCGGCTGGCTCGTGACCACTGTCGTGGGGGAGTGGTTAACGCTCACCGGGGTTATTTTGGGAAGTGGCAGCTTGTTTGCATCCAAATACTTGGCGACGTCCGTCACATAGAATCCCCCTTGTTCAAACAGCGCTACCACCGTGTTCTTCTGAAGTTTGCCGAAGGTCGGAATACTATAGGCAGTGCGCAAATTGGAGGCATCATAGCTTCCACCCGGACCCGTTCCATGTGAGCCGTTAGTCTTATTCGCGTCAGCCGTCCCAAATTCCGGTGATTCACCCAGCCTCTGGCCGACCTTGACTAACGGGGCATATTGTTTACTACTGGTTAGTCCGAGCACGCCAGAAACCTTTGAAGCAATGGCGCTTGGGATGGTTGGGTTAAAACTAGCGGAATAGAATTCCGATCCATCCGGTCCCCGATAATTGTTGATCTGCGTTCTAAAGATCGTTTGAAATTGACCCACGGTGCCGCGCACACTCAAAACCGTACGAGCAATGGATTCTTGTGACACTTTTAACCCGTTGGAAGTCGCCCATTCTTTCAGGCCGGCATAATCCGCTGCGTTGGCTCCGTACCTGGCCGCGAATTCTTCCGGCGTGATGTACTGATGAAATAGCGCATCCCCAGGAGTGGAAACGCGCCGGGCAAACTCAGCGGCGCCATGAGGATCTGACAGTGGTAAGCACAACGCCACCCCGATCTCCTGGGTCGCATCAGCGGGCGACAGAAAGGTGGATTTGGTAACCAGCCCAGAGATCCCGATGGTGGTGGCTTGCGCAAACAGCGCGCAGGGAACCAACAGAATCCAGGCGTAAGCCAGTGTGGCAATGGTCCTGACTTTACGTTGGGTAGTGGTACTTCGACTCGAATCGATCGCTTTGCTTTGATCGATCGTATTGGAACAGTGTAACATAGTAGTTCTAGGCGACATTATAGTTCTAATTATCTGGTTTAATGGACTCCTCAGTCCGTAATGCTTACAAATCAGAGGGAAAATCGAGCAAAAGAGCGTATGTCCATCGCGCCACTCAGAAAGCGAAGCTCGATTTGTTCGGTGATAGGGAAAACCGGAGCTACCAATTCGATCCCTTCCACCAAAGAACCGTTTGAATTAAAAGCTTTTCCGAGATGGTAACTCGCTGAAGCTGATGCTCGGTTAGCCCAGCGGATCTGGCAGAACTAAAGAAGGACCCAACCGCCAAACCGAACCTATCCGGTATCCAACTCATAAGTACTCCCTTTTACCCATGACATCTCGAAATAGCCCTCATCCCATAACCCAACTGGCTAGCGCACAATTATGAGTATTGTGCCGGCCAGAGGCCGGCCTTTTGTAAATGAAACGCTCGCCACCGTACCACGCCCCGCCTGGCGGAGTCGCGCCACCCGCATCGAAGGCGATGTTGTTGCCCAAAGCGAGTCCGACCAGCAGAGTAGATTCGAGTTGCTGCCTATTAACAGCATTGCGATTGAAACGTATTGGGAAAAGCCGAGCCGCCATATCTACTATTGTACGGAAATAGAAATGAAAGTTGCGCGCTTTTCAGTTTGGATGGAGTCGGCCGGCCCACCGGCCACTCCGTTCGCCGCCTTGCGCGAATGATGAATTCCTGTTTGTACGCTTATCCGTTCGCTCGCGGGAAGACGACTTGGTTGCGGCTCTTCGCCTTTGGCAGGTCCTCAACCTGGGGATATTCGCGTTAAGTACAGGTTACCCATTTTCGGGAGAGTTTTTCATCCTCGAACTCGTCCTTATGGTCGAAGGGTTTAGTTACAGGGTCCCGCCACTGCGCCTTTTGCAAAACTCAATCCGTTCTAGTTCACTGCAGTGGAAAGGCATCGCCACGAGGATGACGACGAGAGAAAGCCTGCCCCCCAACGGTTGTTTGCTCGTTTACCATGATCGTGGAGCGTTTCGACGACGGCGGGAGGAAGACTCGGTTGTGCCGCTCCACGAGTCCAGGATTACCTTGATCGACCACGGGGGCTGGGTTTACCTAAGACCGGCATGACAGGCTGGCTAAGCTCAAGCGCAGGTGGACAGCTCCGATTCGAAACCACCCAATGGAGCTTGGTCTCTGCCGCCGCGGGCGAAGGCAAAACGAGCCGGGACGCGCTCGAGGATCTGTACCACAGCTATTGTTATCCGGTCTATTCTTTCGTTCGCCGGCGCGGCTATAGCCGCCAGGATGCCCAGGATGTGACGCATGATTTCTTTGTTCATCTGGTGGAAAAAAACGGGTTTGGTCGAGCCGTAGCGGGCCAGGGCAAGTTTCGTACTTTCCTGCTGAGGTCGCTGGAGTTTTTCCTCCAACACGCAGACGAGCGAGCTCGCACCCAGAAACGGGGCGGCCGGACGACACTGGTATTTCTGGATGATGAAACCGCCGAAGGAGCTTATCAGCTCATTGATCCTGGTCTCACCGCAGAACAAATCTTCGATGCGCAATGGGCCATGATGCTGATCGAAGGCACACTGGCTCGCTTGAAACTCGAGATGGAACAGGCCGGGAAACGCGATTTGTTTGATCAGCTGTCCGGCTTTTTGCTTGGCGGCGAGGAAAGTTCTTATCTTGAGGTAGCACAACGAACCGGTCTCACTGTCGCGGCCACCAAAGCAGCGATTTATCGATTGAGAGTGCGCTACCGCGAGATTTTACGAGCTGAAGTGGCCCGAACGGTAGCTAGCTCCGCCGATTTCGATGCCGAGATTCGGGCTCTTCAAGCCTCACTGTTGGACGGCTCGCGTGGTTGAACGCGTGACGACATCGGTAGGGACGAGCTCCTGCTCGTCCGCGGTTTTTCGCGCCACGTTCTGCGATTCGATATTGTTCAGCGGCCTCCCGGACGAGCAGGAGCTCGTCCCTACCTCGGCTCCACGAAGGCTTGCCAATCCTCGCTTTTTTCGATAGCACGTGCCGCATGCGCGGGTTTCCACGGGTGGAAATAAGGGATGCTCATCGGAGGTGTTGATGAGTGCTCTCGCTGCAATTCCCGAACAAACGACCTGCCGACGCTGTCACGCGATCATCAGCTCTAAGCGTTCGTATCATGGGTATTGCCTTCCCTGCCTGTTAAATCCTGCGCTTGAACCCGATCATTTGCTCGAACAGGACCAGAGTAATCGGTTCGAGCCCTATGAAGTTTTGACCCATTCGGACGGGTCTTTTGTCGAGCTGGGTCGCGGATCGATGGGGATCACTTACCGAGCTCTCGACACCAATCTCCAGCTTCCAGTAGCGCTGAAAGTCATCGACTTCAGCGTAGCCGGCCAGGAAATCAATTGGGAACGTTTTCTCCGGGAAGCCCGCGCCGCCGCCAGGTTGCGGCATCCGCACGTGGTCAGCGTCCTTTATTATGGCGTCGCCCGTGATGGCCAGTGTTACTATGCGATGGAGCTGGTCGAAGGTGAGACGCTGGCCGAGCGAGTCCGGCGCAGCGGCCCCTTGCCGGTTACGGATGCCTTAGAGGTGATTGCTCAGGTAGCGAGCGCGTTGCAAGCGGTCGAAAAACAGGGCTTGGTGCATCGCGATTTGAAACCGGCCAATCTCATGCTGCTCAAAGACACGGGGCTCAGTGTTAAGGTAATCGATTTTGGGCTCGCCAAGAGCATAAGTACTCAGGAACCGAGCGATCGGATCACCCACGACGGCTTTATCGGGACGCCGGCCTTCGCCAGCCCAGAACAATTTTCCCATGAAAAGATCGATCAGCGGTCCGACTACTTCTCTTTGGGCAGCACCCTTTTCTATTTGCTCACCGGCAGCCCGCCGTTCAAGGCCGATCAAATCTGTGAACTGCCAGAGCAGATGATCCATCGGGAGCCGCTGATTGCCCAGCTTAAGGCCGCGCGGATTCCTTCACAGGTTAGGAAACTGGTGGATTCGCTTTTAAGCGCTGCCCCGGAGGATCGACCCCAGAGTGGACGGGCGCTGGTCGAAGCCATCGCCAAATGCCAACGAGCAATCGCCAAAACGAAGCGGATCGGCAGTAAGACAGCGATTATTGCCGGGTTGGGCCTGCTCATCGTGGCGATGTTATTCTTTTTCCAAAGCGGGATTTTCACAAAAGATAGCACCGCGAAATCAATTGCGGTTTTACCCTTCAACAATCTGAGTTCGGCGAGCGACGACTCCTATTTTGTTGACGGGGTCCAGGACGATATTCTGACTGACCTTGCGAAAATCGCCGATCTGCAGGTGATCAGCCGCGGGAGCGTCCAGGGTTACCGGAACCCAGCGAACCGCCCGCTTCCCCGGGAAATCGGTCAGGCGCTCCACGTCCGGTACCTTCTCAATGGGAGCGTCCAACGCGAAGGCAGCCGGATCCGAGTGACGGCCCAACTGGAAGAAGCCCAGACTGGCCGCGAACTTTGGGCAGAGCGGTACGACGGCGAGTTAACCGATGTTTTCGCGATTCAGGCAGAACTCGCCGAAGGGATCTCACATGAACTACGCGCCAAACTTTCTACGGCCGAAAAAAGTTCGCTCAGCGAGATCCCAACCCGCGATCTCGCTGCCTATGAGCTCTATCTTCACGCCAAAGAACTCATCGCGAATTATGACGAACAGACTCAGAGTGCCGAACCGTTCTACAGCGGGGTGCGGCTTTTAGAGGAAGCTGTCAACCGGGACCCGGGCTTTGCTCTGGCCTGGGCCATGCTGGCAAAAGCTAATGACGGTTTGTATTGGCACAGCGCCGACCATACCGAAAGCAGGCGGACGGCTGCTGAAAACGCCCTGCAGAAAGCGCTGCAGTTACGGCCAGACCTCGGTGAAGTTCACCTCGAGGCAGGTCACCATTTGTCGGTTACCACTCGCGACTATCCCGCGATTCGCCGGGAACTCGAGCTCGCTCGTCGCACCTTGCCAAATTCGGCTTACCTGTTCGGTCTTTTGGCCAGTGTCAACTCGCGCCAAGGGCAATGGCGCGAAGCCGTGCAAGATTACGAGAGAGCATCAACCCTCGATCCGAAAAACGTCCATTGGATCATCGGTCTGTATGGAATCTACGATTTCCATCGGCAGTACGAAGAGGTTCACCGGGGGTTGGCCGAAACTGCGAGAGCCGGTGCGAGTACCCAATCAATCGATTACAAGAAAGCAGTGCTTACGTGGCAGGAGAAAGGCGATACTTCGGGATTTCATGCCCTTCTGGATGAGCCAGCCGGACCGCTCCGGGCCAGCGGACGCGCCACGCTCCTGAAGATCTCCGCCGCGTTGGGAGACCGGAATTTTGCCAAAGCTGAGCAGATTCTGGCGGCCGATCCCAAGGAAGAGTTTGAGGTCGGCGAACGGAGATTCGCCTGCCGGGATTTTCTGCTCGGGTGGATCAAAAAATCCGAAGGCGATGACGCAGCAGCGAAAATTGCCTTCGTGAATTCGCGTCCAATGCAACTCGCTTATGTTCAAAAATGGTCGGATGACCCGAACCCTTTGACGATGTTGGCGCTCACCGATGCGGCGCTTGGGCATACGGAAGACGCGCTGAGCGAAGGGCGTCAGGCAACGGCGATGCAACCGATCTCGCGGGATGCGATTGACGGGCCCTTGTTAGCAGCGGAAGTGGCGGAGGTTTATGCGTGGGCCGGCGAACGCGAGTTGGCTATCAAACAACTCGAGATGCTGGAACAAGTCCCCCGGGCATTAACGTATGGTGATCTCGCCAGGTTGCCGGACTGGGATTCGTTGCGAAGCGACCCGCGATTCCAGAAGGTTTTATCCCAACTAAAGCCGATCCCGATCGTCAACCGCTCGGACTCCGCAAATCGTTAAGTCCGCGGATAATAGAAACCTGCGTGATTGGTGAGATGTGAATGGTGATTCGCAGGGCGAAGCTCCCCGTATTGCCTATATGGTTTCGCAGAACGGAACTAACCGGAATCAGGAAAGCCAGGGAGAGAACGTTGGGAGCAGATGATATGGGCCACGTCTTAAGCGCTGGTATGATTAATCTCATTTGAGGCAACGATTGCGGCAGTTGGGACAAATTAACGGCTGTTTCCAAAGCGGCGGGCTTTAGTACGGCGAACCAAACGCGTGCAATCAGACCATCCGGTCAAGGCTGCAGGCAAATCTTAGGAGAGCGTACTATTTATGAAACTGGGTTTTATTTGTCTAAATCTACCGGGTCACCTTAATCCGATGACGGCACTGGCGCGTCATCTGCAGGAACGCAACCATGAGGTTGTCTTCCTTTATTCTTCGAGCGCTAACGGTTTGCCGTGTGCTCCCGGTGACGATAGGGATCCCATTAACGAGAGCCGGCCCGAAGTGAGCAAGCTGCAAGGAGACGATGCCTTAGCATTTGCCCTTGGCCTACTGGTGCAGCGAACAGAGGCCATGCTAAAGTCAATGCCCGCCATGATCGAGGAGAACGGCATCGATGGTCTCATCATCGACCCGATCCAATTTTATGCCGAACTGGCGCCGATGAACTTGGGCATACCCTATATCCACGTGGCGGTCGCCATTCATTGTGACTACTCTGGTTACACACCCCTCGCTATCTATGGTGATCCTCACCAGACCACCCCTGAAGCGATAGCCAGAAATCGGAAAGGCGTGGTCAAGTTTGCTAAAATGCTTAGCAACGACGGGGTCAAAGCCTATGCGAAGAACGCCGGCTTCAAAATCGATTGGGAGAATCCCGGTTTCACTTTGTCCGATATCGCGTGGCTCACCCAAGTCCCGAGAGAGTTCGATTTTGAAAATTCTCATTGGCCGTCGCAGTTTCATCACACCGGGCCGTTCCATGATGGCAAAGGCCGGGACGAGGTGAATTTCCCTTGGGAACGATTAACCGGAGAGCCGCTGATCTACGCTTCAATGGGGACAATCCTGAATGGTCAAGCGGAGGTTTTCCGCACCATTGCGGCCGGTGTTGCGAAGCACAAGCGCGTGCAGTTGGTTCTTTCCATTGGCGATCAACTCGAGCCGGAGCAGATCGGGCCGGTTCCAAGCAATGCGATCATCGTCAAGCGAGCACCTCAATTGGAACTATTAAAGCGGGCCTCGGTTTGTATCACGCATTCAGGGGTGAACACCGTGCTGGAATCGCTGGCGCAGGGTGTCCCGCAAGTGGCTATCCCGGTAACCTTTGATCAGCCCGGTATCGCTGCCAGAATAGCGTACCACAAAACCGGCGTGGTCACGTCGTTAGATAAGTTAACCGCGGCCCATCTCTCAGATCTTCTCGGCGAGGTGCTGACCGAAGCGACTTACCGTGACAATGCTCGCCGGATCCAGAAAGCGATTGTGAAGACCAACGGACTCTCCGTTGCAGCCGATCTGGTAGAACAGTCCTTCGGTGCTAACGCGCTGACCGGCGCCGTATAGAACGGTGGAGGCCGCTTCGGTCATGAACTGAAAGTTCTCTCTCGTTCCGTTCTTGTCCTAAACATAGGGGATTTTCCAGACGACCTAGGAGCTGTAATCAGCGGTGGGAAGGTCGCAGGGATTTGGTAAACAAGAAGGACATCGGGAGATAGGGGTACCCGTGCGAATTGCCTCGTAGGCGAGACAATTCGCACGTCTTCTTTTTAGGCAAGGCACTTCCTAGGTTCCGGTGCCTGCAGGCCAAATTTGTTCAGCAGCAGTTCTAGCGGGAAACACAATTGCTGAGCCACGACCAGACCGTGATTAACGCGAAGAGCTATCGCTCGGCGGCCATGTAACTAGGCCGCTCTTTGCGATTCGACCGCAAGGTTCCGCGGTGTCAGAAGATCCTGAAGACCGATATATCGGAGCAGCTCAGCTCGTACCCGATCGGCAACGCCGTTGACGATCTCGCAGCCATCCTGCGAAGGATCGACGTGAACCCGAAAAGGCCTCCTGCCAAATGGGGTCTCAACGACCTTGACAATCGCTTCTGCGACCATGCCGACATCGGCGCCGGCGGGCTCGAGCGATGCGATACCCTTCAGGATTAAGTCCTCCAATCCGGCATAAGGCCCCCTGTCATATTCCGCCGCCAGCGCCTGATCGGTCGGAGAGCCGGCGTTCGCAAAGTGACTGGTGCCTTTGGTGAAAGCACCCGGCACGACAATGGTGGTCTCCACACCCCAGCGCGCCAGTTCGCCAGCGTAGGAAACAGCCAGCGAGTCCATCGCCGCCTTCGCCGCGAAATAAGGCGCCAGATACGGGGGCGTACCGCCTCGGGTGCTGCTCGAGGAAACCCAGATCACCAACCCTCGTCCCTGTTTGCGGAGCTGGGGCAGCGCGGCCCGGTTGACGCGTTGGGTGCTGAGAACGTTTACGTCATAGAGCCGGGCGAACTGCTCTGGCGTAAACGCCTCCGCCGGTCCGAAAGCCATATGGCCGGCATTGTGGACGATGACGTCGAAGCGCCCGGTTTCGGCAATGATTCTGCCGATGCCAGCTTCGACGGATCTATCCGAGACAACGTCAAGCTCAACGACGCGCAGATCAACACCGTGCTTCGCGGCATACTCATGAGCCAGCACCACCTGATACGCGGTGCCGCCCTCCGTATCCCGCATTCCGGCGTAGACGGTGTGACCGGCGCTGGCCAGAGCGCGTGAAGCAAGAGCACCAAAACCGCTCGATGCTCCAGTGACGACAATTACTTCCTTCATTGCTTATCTCCTTTTCAGTGATGGAAACATCAGACCATGCCGCCATTGGCGCGAAGCACCTGGCCATTGATCCAGGATCCGTCCGGACCGGCTAGGAAAGCGACGGCAGCAGCGATGTCTTGCGGCGTCCCCAGGCGCTCAAGCGGATTCATTTTCGCCATGCGCTCGATGAGCTCCTGCGATTTTCCGTTCAAGAATAGGTCGGTCCCGGTCGGGCCTGGCGCGATCGCGTTGACCGTGATCGACCGGCCGCGGAGTTCCTTGGAGAGGATCGCGGTCAGCGTTTCGACGGCAGACTTGGTCGCGGCGTAGATGCCATAGGTCTCCAGCCTGAGGCCGACGACACTGGTAGAGAAATTGATGATACGTCCACCGGTACGAAGCCGTTTGGCTGCTTCGCGCAGGCCGTTGAACGTGCCCTTCAGATTGACGGCAACGAGGCGGTCAAACGTTGCATCATCCGTAGTGGCGACGCTCGACAGTGTCATGATCCCGGCGTTGTTGACCAGAACGTCGACGCCGCCGAACTCTTTTTCAGCAGCATCGAACAGGCGCGCTACCTCGACCGGTTTACTGACATCGGCTTGCGCGCTGATTGCGCGGCCTTCGTTCGCGTTGATTTTCTTGACGAGCGCAGCAGCTTCCGCTTCGCCCCCCGAATAGTTCGCTACGATGGCGAAGCCGTCCTGCGCCAGTCGCTTGGCGACGGCGCTGCCGATGCCACGGGATGCCCCAGTTACGATGGCAGTCTTGGTTGATGTATTTGTCATGGTTCAAATATTAGACATCGCCAAACAATAACTCTAATGCATAGTGCTTATACTGATCATGCGCATAACACATTTACGTCAAGCGGATCTGAACCTGTTAATTGTCTTCACGGTGCTTGCCGAAGAACGAAATGTCACGCGCGCCGCGGCGCGGTTGTCGCTCAGCCAGCCGGCAGCGAGCCGCGCGTTGCAACGGTTGCGAGACATGTTCCACGATGACCTCCTGATCAGGACCTCCTCCGGGTATCAGCCCACTCCCAAGGGCGAACGCCTTCTGCACGAACTCGAATCAACGCTGCCACGATTGGACCGATTGCTCAGCGGGAAGGACTTCGACCCGGCTGCGGAAGAGACCTCCTTCCAGATCGCTACCACCGATCACGCTTCCCACGTACTTTGTCCGCTGCTATGCCGCACCGTGCTCGCACCGGCAGGCAAGATCTCTTTTCATTTCATGCCGCTGCACGACGGGACGTTCGAAGCGATGGAAAAGGCCCGAATCGATCTGGTGCTGAATGCTGACGACGGCTACGCTCCCGCGCACCTGGCAAAAGAGGCCATCTTCGAGGTGGAGTTTGTTTGTGTCGTGGCTAAGGAAAGCCGCTTCTCGCGTGCTTTCACACTGAAGCAGTATCTGGCTGCAGATCACATCGGAATCGGGGTGCTGCGAGGAATTCAAACTATCCCGGAGAAGAGATTAGCCGCGGTCGGGGCCGAGCGCCACTGCCCGATCTGGGTGCCCTATCATACGGCCGCGATGCGCAGCGTTGCCGGCACAAACCTGGTCGCGACGGTACCCAGACGCATGGCGGAATTGGAAGCCTCGAATCCGGCCATAAAGATCCTCAAGGCGCCAGCCGAACTCGAGGGATTCAACTACCTGATGATCTGGCATCCCCGAATGAATACTGACGCGGCACACGTCTGGTTGCGTTCGATCGTCCGTGAGGCAGGAAAGCATATATCGCTTGAGGTCACTAAAGACAGACCCCAGTTGAACTTGAATCGATAGTTCACCCACACGTTGCCCTACCCTCGCCCTCTGGTAAGTCTTCGGGCACCGCTTGCCGTTTCAATGAAACCGGGTAGCGATTAATCTACCCGGTTTAGGGTTATATACTCCGCTTGCTCCAAGCGACCTCCGGAACAGAGTAATATAATCAGTTTTTTACTTGGCTACATCCGCCACTAAATCTGCGGTCGCAATCTGCTGACCCGGCATAAGTACGGTTGCATGGAACAATGTATTCACGGCTTGAGCGAAGGCGGCAGAGATTTGCAGGTTCTCCGATATGGTGAATTGCGTTTTGTCGGGTGTTAGGCCAATTCTTGCAGCTGTCGCGGTCGCCAGTTCAATTTCTCCTCCCCCGACATCCCGTCCATTGGCGGAAAATCTGGCAAAGAGGTTTCCGGAGGTATCTTCGCGAAATTCGGTGAATTCAAGAAATAACCCATCTTGCGGATACGAGACAGAGACTCCTCCTTCCAGCGCGAAATCGCCGGCCTTAGCCGGTTGCGATTGCGGATCCATGGGCAGGAAGAGAATTCCCTGGGGAAAGATCCCCGGGCTCAGCGCGAGTACTGCAACAGCCGGATGGCCTGCAATGGCGGGTATCGGAAATGTTGCCGTAGTATGGGTTAGAGCTCCGTTGGCGCCAATTTCAAGGCTGTTGACCTTGAAATTGGGAGTGAACTTGGCGAAGCCGCCGGCAACATTCTCTGGGATTGAGCTGGAAGATTGCACATTCGCTGGGATTGAGTCGGAAGACTGAGCTAGTGCTGCGTTAACTCCCAGAAGTGCCAAAGCCGCGACCGATCCTAGAAACCTAACATTGTGAAACTGCATAATATGAATAATTGTTTTTTTGTTAATGTTCCCAAGATCCGAACGAAAAGCCCGGATTTTGGATTACATGAAATGAACTAGAGGCCAAAATTCAGGGACTCGTCCTCTTTTGTCCCAGTTGCCGGAATTGCCTTTCAGATTGCCACCAACTCCTTCGGCTATGTATGCGAACAAGTGAGCAGTCACTAACTGCAGTACCCTCGCCTCCGCTGGAGCTGTTATTGTCGGCCGTCGCCGAGAAACGATCGACGACGCACTGAGAGAAATAGGACCGGGGGCCATTGGCATCCAGGCTGTTGCAAGTTAAGACATAACCCTACTTGGAGTTCCTTTTTGGCCCTCCCGGCAGAGTTTGGCGGTCTGATTGAAGATCGACGCATCGCGCTGGTTGTGGGCATGATGTCTGGCGCCGCATGAAGATGCTCTTTGTCGCCGACCTGCACTACGCACTCAAACAGTTTGATTGGCTGATAGCCAGTGCGGCTAATTACAACCCGGTCATCATAGGTGGTGATCTCCTCGACCTGGGTTCGGTGCTGGACGCTGACATCCAGATCATGGTGATTGAAAAATATCTTTATCGCCTTCGCCAGCACACCAGCGTGGTCGTTTGCTCAGGCAATCACGATCTTGACGGTTGCAATGCCGCAGGCGAAGCGGTCGCAAGTTGGCTGCACGACGTGAAAGCCGAAAATCTCTTTGTCGACGGCACCAGCGTCGAACTCTCCGGCGCTCTCTTAACGATTTGTCCATGGTGGGACGGCGCGGTTTCACGTGCCAAAGTGGAAGCAGACTTGGCGCGGCAGGCCGGTAACAGCAAAAGACCGTGGATCTGGGTTTATCATGCTCCCCCGGCCGGTTCGGCAGTTAGTTGGAACGGCACAAAGTTCGCGGGGGATGAATTCTTGCGAGAATCGATCACCCGCTTTGGTCCAGACCTTGTGCTCAGCGGTCACATTCACAACGCGCCGTTCTACGAAGGAGGTTCGTGGATAGATCGCATCGGCCAAACGTGGGTCTTTAATGTAGGGCGCCAACCAGGTCCCTGGCCAACCTATATCGTGCTCGACCCCGACACGATGACGGCGAAGTGGACCTCCTTCGAGAAAGAAGCGATATACCCTCTAAGACACGACATTTCTCGACATTTCTCCTAGGTAGTCCACAAAACACAACACCCTGCTTGCTAGGGCTTGCTGCATAGTTTTGGCTTCCAATGCCGCCAGCGCATCGCGTAGATTTCGCGAACTTCCATTGGCGTGAATGATTGACACACCCCCGTAGATTGAATTAGCAGCACGAACTCGCCGAATGAGACGATCCGAATTGGGCCAGACCTCCTTGCGCTGGCATTGGGGGCTTTTTGCGTTGCCTCACTCGCTCTGGGGCTTTGTGTCATCCAAGGGACGGTCGGATATCCTGTTCGCAAGGTGATTGCCCTTGATCCGGGTAAATTCCGCCCGGCTGGGGATTTTGGCTATTCGGCCCCTTTGCCCGCTGGGTACTCGCCCAAAGGTCCCCAAGCCGCGTCTGTTAGGCTACGAGAAGATGGTAAACTTTTTTCCCACTATTCATCAAAGGACACGGACGCCACCGGTATTGGGCAAGGAATCCTTTCGATTCCGGCCAAGGGACGATTAACGTTTTCGACTTCTGATAACTCGGATCCGCGCACAAATCGAAGAAGCTATAGCGCCGATTTGCCACTGCATATCCCGAAAGCGGTTCTCTTCGGCTGCTTCGCGTTTTGGGTAACCGCGGCAATCTGCGTTTCCGTTGGATTAAGTGAGCGAAAGGAAGTCGCATCGGTCTGGATTCGGCGGCTTAGCGCTACCGGCGGATCGATCCTGGCGGTAGCGGGAAAATGGCCTCCCCTGGTCCTTTCTCTTCCGTCGATTTATTTCCTCAGTTCTTATCCGCCGCTCTGGAAGGGCATCGACGCTACTTGTCAACTCACATCCCGGGCGGAAGCCATAAACATTCTGGGCTGGCCGCCAATTTATTGTTTTCTTGGTCGCATCCCTTTTGCAGTGGTCACCTGGATTGCTGGCGGGTCTCCAGTGTCTTTATACCAGGAGCAAGAGCCATCACTGGCGGGCGTTTATCTTCTAATCGTTTTTCAGCATATCATCTTAATCGCTTCACTTACCTACACGGTCATCTCTCTTACTCAAAACCGCCTATTGCGCGGCCTTCTTGCATTGTCCTTAGCATCAATGAGCGGTGTCTTCGCTTACGCGCAGTCTTGCGGATCAGAGGCATTGAGTGCACCCGCGATGTTTGTGGTACTAGCGGCCGGCCTAAGTATCATGCGCGGTTCGAAGCCGACCGCTTGGATCGCGTACGGCATCGCGCTCTTTTTCGCGATCGGGATCCGGCACATCAACGTTGTTTTCGTTATCTGGCTGCCCATGACGCTGGGTTTTCTTGGCTTTGCCGCAAGAATCGGATGGCTTTCGCCACAAGCTAAAGCGTTTCCCTGGCAAGCTTTGGTCGCTGCAGCATCGATCGGTATCGCGGCGATGAGTGTGAACGTTTTGCTTGCTCGAGCGATGATAGTATCAGTCCATGACGAGTATCGTTCCGCTATTGGACGTACCATCAGGTTTCGCCTTGAACCTTTCTTCGCTAAAATGCCAGTAACCGCGCGGCTCCAGCTGGCTCATGATCTCCAGACCAACGCCTCGAATTCAGCGGTCGCAGTCGCAATCGAGTCACTAGCAACGGCGGGATCTAATTATGGTGCCGTCGATCGCGCGATTTTCGATGAATTAGGTCGCTTGCAGGTGCCGGCGGCTAAAGTCCAAGCCGAATATGACCGAGTTCTCGAGGCTGGGACCATGCGCTACCTTATGACATTCCATCCGGTTCTGATCGGCGTAATCTGGACGGATTTTGCCAAGGGTTTAAACTCGGGCAACGCTAAAATTGCGGACACCCCTTTCTACCAGAACTTGTGGGGCGCGCAGAATGAAGGCGAACGCCGTTACGCTGAGACCAGGCTGAGAAACTTGCCATTTGTGGAGCTGCCGGAGGCAACTGTGATCCTGGATGCTGCTAGACGTGATCCGTATGTTAATCTTTGGCACGGCTTGCCGCTCGGACTGTTGGTCGTAATAGCCGTTTTTCTCTCTGGCCTAGGTTGGGTAGCTGACCGAAAAATCTCTGGCACAGCTCTTATGAGCTGGTCGGCGCTCGCGACAGGCATCGCACTATTTGCGGCAAACTGCGTATTGGTGCCATATGAGGAGCGCTATGCGTTACCTTTTTTGATAACGACAGTTTTTGCGTTGCTCACCTCAGTAACTCTGTTGGCCGAGGCGGAAAAAGGTTCGATGATCTCCAAGTTGGGCATTTTCCACGCTCGCCCGAATGAAGAGCACAGAATGCGGTAACGATGGAGAAACTGTCAATCCAGCGGCTGGCCTTGCCGGATAGTTGAATCGCTCGGACGCATGCGGGCGCGGGGCTTGCGGTGCATCAGGGTTTCGAGAACCTGATCGACCATTCCAATATGATCATGATCCTCGTACTGGCGTTTGATGTCGCGGAGGTATTCCAGCATCGCGTTAAGCCGGGTCGCCAGCGTCTCGCATACACAAAAACATAACGCAGGCGACGATGCGAGAAACGCACGAGGATTTGCCACGATATAAAAAGCGCACGGCTTTACCGCACTAACAGTGGCGAGGTGGTTGCCGCCGAGGAGCGTGGAAAGTTCACCGAATACTGTTCCCGGCTCTGAAGTGGCGAATAGGAGCACGTCTTCCTTGCGGACTTCGACTGCGCCTTCAATCAGAAAATACAAGAGACCGGTACGTTCCCCTTCCTTGATGACAGTCTGACCGGTGTTAAACCGACGCACTTCAAAGTCAGTGAGCAGCTCGAGTATCGACGACATTCGAGTGGACTATATCGGCTATCATAACGGGCGTAAACACAGGTTAAGTTGATAAGCCGGATATTTACTTTCTCAGCCAGGATCCCTCTCACGTTTAAAAGAGGAAAGTAAACCGAAAGGTTAGCGCCCAGGCGCTGCCCAACTTGGAACTTGCTCCCGGCGTGGGAATATAGCTGACGGCGGGTTGAAAGAAGGTGCCGGCGACCAAGCGGGCCTGGTAGTAACCCTGGAACATGAGTTCACTGGAGCGGTCGAACAGGTCCGGGTTTAGCCATGACCAAGCCATGCCGACGCCGACGGAATCGCCAGGCCGATGCGGCACAAGGCCGAAGCCAGTAAAGCCCAGGCCGAGGTATTCCTTCACGGGCAGTGTTTCAGAATTGTTGACGCCGAATTGCACGAAGGTCGAAATAGAGGCTTTCCGCTCCCGTTCGCTCGCTGGAATGACGATCTCGTCCTTGCCATCCGATGCAGTGTTCTCTGACGAGCGACCCCAGATGCGTTGGCCGCCGAACAGGTAGAATCCGCCAGTGCCATTTTCGGAGATGCCTGGCGGTCCGCGCAGATGGCCGGTCTGATACCATAAACCCGCACCCAATTGCCCTGGGTATTTTCCCGCAGCCACCCAGTCGACCCCAGCTTCCAAGATATTGAAATAATAGCCATTGAAGTGCGGACCAGTCAGGCCCGTCTGCACTCCACGAGCGACATTCCCATCGTAGAATCCATAGTTAAGGTAGCTGTTTTTCGTTGGTGCTAACGTCACGGTGACACCGTAGACGGAGTTATAATAGCCGCCGATAGCTCCGAGCAGCGTCGGATTGACGAAAACGGGCGTATAAAGCAGACCGGTCACAGCAGGAATGCTCAAAGCCTCATCCTGGGTAGGAACGGGACGCGCCACGTTGTTGAAATCGTACGTGGGAACGATTTTCCCGATCCGGAAGACGATCTTATCGTCGAAGAGAGTCCGGCGGTACCAAAGCTGGTAAAGCTCTGAGCGATCCAGCGGCTTGGCACCCGGCAGGCTGTTATAGCCTTGCACGCTGCCAGCCTGGACGTTGGTATTCTGCCCGTTGAACTGAAGAAACTGAATGGCGAAGGATGCGCCTTGCCAGTTCAGGAGCTTTTCGGCGTCGAAATTCGCACCAATGATCAGTGCACTATTCCAGCTCCATTTACCGGGTTGGGCGCCGCCAGAAATAAGTCCGTTCGTATCCACCAACCAGAGACCGCCGAGCCGCAGTCCGGACTCAGACGGCAATTGCAGCAAGCGCCCTGCGAGACCGGTGCCGGGAAGTTCGTTCTCAGCGGCCGGGTTACCGGTGATTGAATCGGGAACTTTTACGGCCAGTTGGTCTGAAACCGAGGCCGCCGGTTCCGCCGGCGGCTCAGCGCAGCGAGCAGATGGCAGAAGGGAGGCGAAGCATAGGAGCACGGCGGCAAAGCACCGAACAAAGCCAACGTGAAAACAATCATCGAGAGATCGCAAGGGCTGCGCTGCAAGGCCAACCGTCATTGACTCTCACCAGGGCAACAGATACCAGAGCGCGCCAACCTCGACAGCAAAGAGGCCTGCCATGAATCCGAGCCCGACAGGGGTGATCCAGGCCGGTGTCTTTTTTTCCGTGAAAAGCCACCAGTCAAACCAACGGATGAAAAGCGGCATCGTGATAAAAGTTGTTCCGAACACGCTAATGGTGTTGCCGACAAAGGTGGCTAGCGACGCGTGCAGACCCAACGAAGTAAGGATCGGGCTGAGGAAACGCATCTCCAGCATCACGATCGGAAACAGTCCCAGAATAACGAGAAGAGCGGTCTTCCAGTTTGGCGGACCTTTGCCGGTCATCGGATTGATCGGCACCCAGCCGGGGAAGGACGTCGCCAGGCGCATCAACTGCTCGTGGTCGATGAAGGCCTTGGATTCCGCGAGCAGTTCCGCCCGCTCCGGGGCCTCCATCCAGGCTTCGAGGTGCTCGGCGGTGTCGAAGCGCATGATGGTCGTCCAAAGGCCGTCCTTTTCGGTCGGCGGCTGGAGATACATCCCGCGGTAGCCCGCGTATTTCGCCTGAGCAGCCTGAATTCTTACCGCCCATTCGCGATACGTGTCGTCCATCCCGGGCTTGATCTTCGAGATGATCACTTCGGTGACGTTCGTGCCCGGCGGCTCACCGGGCCGGTCTGGTTGGGCGACCTCGCCGAGGCTGCCGCCTTCGAACAACGGGACGGCCTCGCCAACAATTTTGGCTCGTTCGCTGGACCGCTGCCAAGCGGTGAGTTCGTCCTGCGAACGGAAATTCAGGACGATCGTCCATTCATTGCTTTCCGGCTGCGAGGGCGGGATGACGTCGCTGCTGATGAAACCGGGAAATTTGCCGATGACGATGTTGTGGCGCGCTTGCCAGGCGGCGAAGGCCTGGTCTTCGCCGGGGCGAAGTTTGGCGCTGGCAATTAGAACGGCAGGCGCGCTCATTTGGACCCTACGAGCACAGGTTCCTCGGCTACCTGCGCTCCTTTGACCGGCGGCGCCCCGTTGGCCAGCTGTGAAAAGATACGGGCCGCAGTGAAAGGCAGGCTGGTGAAGCGCACGCCGGTCGCGTTCTTGATCGCGTTCGCTATGGCTGGGGCCACGGCATTGATCGCACACTCGCCCTGCGATTTCGCCCCAAGTGGTCCGATCTTGTCGTAGGTATCGGCAAAAAACAACTCGCTACGCGGGAGATCGGCGAAGGCCGGAATGCGATAATTGCGCAGAGCCGGGTTCACGATCCGGCCTTCTGCGTTGTGAACCATGTTTTCCGTTAGTGCCCAGCCGATCCCCATGGCGATCGCGCCGTCCAGCTGGCCGCGGCACTGCACGGGGTTGATCAGGTTACCGATATCAGCGGCGTGGACGCTTTGGAGTATACGGGTTTCGCCCGTAACCAGGTGGACGGCCAGTCGAAACCCTTGAACGTTGAATGCGGTGGTCCGCGGCGACAGGTACGCCTTTCGCTTCGCTTCGAAGCGATGGCCGTCCCGGATACCAGCGGCATGGAGATCAACCAGGGAAACCCGATTGCCGCCAGAGACGACGAAGCCATCCTCGATCCGCCAGGTCGAAGGGTCGGTCCCGGTATGCTGCCCGGCATATTCGAGAATATTGTCCCTGAGCGCGGCGGCTGTCAGCGCCACCGCCTTGCCCGCGACCACAGTTCCGGTACTGGCGAAAGTCCCAGTGTCATACGGCGTTAGATCGGTATCCGCATTGATGATGTCGATGCTATCGGCGCGCGAGGCCAGCACGGAGGCGGCCATCTGACGGTGAGAGGTCACCGATCCATTGCCCATTTCGGTCGAGCCCACCGCAAGGTGATAACGCCCATCGGGTAGAAGGATCATGACGGCGCCGGAACGATGCTCCGTCGGCGGGCCGCAATCGAGCATGGCGAGCGCGACGCCCGTGCCCTCGGCCCACTCGTCTCCCTCGGGCTTGGAAGCCCCACGACCTGAGGCTAAGGCCGTTTCGACCAAGTCGAGACATTGATCGAGGCCGTAGCTGCCGAAACCGACGTCACTCGGATCCTTCCACACCGACTCGATCCAATCGTCGGGGCGGACCATGTTCTGACGACGAATCGCAAACGGGTCCATCCCGAGCAGCTCGCCCAGTTCGTCGATCGCGCATTCGATCGCGAAAGTCGATTGCGAGGCGCCATAGCCGCGAAAGCCACCCCCGGGAACAACGTTGGTGTACACAGCGAAGCCGTCCGCCTTTTTGTTCGTGCAGCGATATGCTGAGAGAGGGCTCCCGAGAGCCGCCGCGAGCGTCTCGCTTCCATGGCCGCCGTAGCCGCCGGTATTCGAGACGACTTTTACCTGAATCGCTGTGAGCGTCCCGTCGGTTTTTGCCCCCAGCTTCACATGAGTCGTCATCTGATGACGCGTAGTTGCGGCGATGAACTCTTCCTCGCGCGTGAACTCCCATTTGACCGGCCGGCCAATCCTAAGGACCGCCAGGACGCAGAGATCCTCGGATACCATCTCCTGCTTGCCGCCGAAACCGCCGCCCACCCGCTCGGTGAAAACGTGGAGCTTGCCCGGGTTGAGTCCAAAGATATGGCAGAGCTTCTGGTGCACGATGAACGGCCCCTGCGAGCTGGTGCGGACATGAATCCGGCCGTCGTCCCCCTTCCATGCGATCGAACCGTGCGTTTCCAGATGGACATGCTGGACCCGCGAAGTTGAGTAGGTCATCTCGTGAACGGCGTCGGCTGCCGCGAACCCATCCTTGACGGAGCCGACCTCGCCATGGATTTCGGCATAGATATTACCCTTCGCCTCGCCCCCTTTATGGTGGAGGATCGGGGCATTCGGCTCCATCGCGACCACCGGGTCGAAAACCGCGGGCAGAACTTCGTAATCCACCCGGACCTCGCGACAGGCGGCTTCTGCAGCCGCTTCGCTCTCGGCGACGACCGCAACCACCCGCTGGCCCACGAAGCGAACGACGTTGTCGAGAACATAGGTGTCGTCGGGGTCGACCAGGTGATCCTCATGTATGGCAGTGCTGAAAAGGCGACGGGGAACATCCTCCCAAGTAAAAATCTGGACAACGCCCGGGATCGCCTGCGCCGTCTTGGTATCGATGCTTCGGACGCGCGCGTGGGCATGTGGCGAGCGTAGCACCTTGAGGTGCAGCAGGTTGTCCACCGCCACGTCCATCGTGTAACGGGCCTTTCCCGTGACGATCGCAGGGCCGAACGGATTTCCAAGGCCCGCTCCGCAGGCCTTGCCGGCGATGTCCTCTTCTGTGGACTTTCTTCCATGAAGAGCATCGTCGATGCTGCGGTAACCGGTGCAGCGGCAAAGGTTGCCCTTCAGGCGAAAAGGAAGGTCTTGCTTCTCCTCCTCGGAGAGGCTGGCGGACGTCATGATCATGCCCGCACTGCAAAAGCCGCACTGGAACGCCTGCGCATCGAGAAACGCCAGCTGCATGGGATGCAAATCGCCGTTGCTGGAGAGGCCCTCGATGGTCGTTACCTCGCGGTTCGCCGCGCGAAAAGCCGGAACCAGACAGCTATGCACGGGTTTCCCGTCGAGCCAGACAGTGCAGGCGCCGCAATCACCGGCATCGCAGCCTTTCTTGACTCCGAACCAGCCGAGGCCGCGGACAAAAGTTCTCAAACACTGGCCAGGCCGAGGTTCGGCGTCGAAGAGTTTCCCGTTGATCTTGTATCTCATAAAAATGCTTCAGTTAGAAAGTTGCTGGCGAATTTGCTCGGCGAAGTAATAGGTCAGATGCTGGCGATGACGGGGCGAGCCATGGACGTCGTCGAGGTAGAGGTTAAAAGGCGCGGCGTCGTCCAAGGCGCTCTCCAGCGTTTCCGCGGAGGGCAGGCTCTTGAAGCGCAGCTGTATCGGTCGCAACGTGGAGGCGGTGACCGTCAGGAGAAATTCCACGCGTTCCGGGCAGAGGGTGCCGATCAGCAAAACCTCCGAGCGTCCCAAATGGGTAAGAGTGAAGCGGCGGAATGCATAGCTTTTCTTCAGCGCCGACGCGGGCAAAAAGATCGAACGCAATAATTCGCCGGGAGCGAGGACGTTTGCGTTATTTCCGGTCACAAAGTCGACCACCGGCACTTTCCGAGGCGCCCCGTTCCGCGGCCAGAGCGTGCAGATGCCCTCCAGCGCCGCGGTAAGGGAAATCATCGGTCCGGCCGGCAGCGACATGACGATGTTTCCGCCAACGGTCGCTTCGTTCCAGATCTTGAAAGAAGCAAGAAACGCCCGGCAGCATTCCGGGAAAAGCAGCGCTGCTTTCCATTCGGGCGGCGCCTTGAAGCGATCGAGTTCTATAATCCGGCAGGTCGCGGCGATCTCCAGTCCCTCGGGCGAGGTGGACAGCGAGGGCCATTTGAATGATTCCAGGTCGATAAGCGTGTGCGTCGCAACTTGCGGCTCCGAGAATAACCAGGTCCCGCCCGCCAGCCAGGCGTACCCGCTTTCCCATTTTTTTACGGCGTCCGCCTCGGCCGGCCGCAGTACTTCTGTGATGGTGTTTAGGTCCATAAATAGAGGCGTCTAGATCTCTTAGGCATTGGCCATTTCGGAGGCGCAGCGGTTGTGGGTTTCGATAACTGGTTTCATTTCCATCGTGACGACTTCGCCGTCCCGCACGATGACCTTGCCGTTGATGATGGTGAACTTCGCGCTTTGCGGAGCGCAGAACAGCGTTGCAGCCACCGGATCGTGCAGCGCGCCGGCGTACCCGATCGTGTGCAGGTCAAGGGAGAAAAAGTCAGCGCATTTGCCAGGCTCGAGCGAACCGATGTCGGCGCGTCCAAGCACGCGAGCGCCGCCCAGTGTGGCGATCTCCAGCACCTCGCGCGCCGTCATCCATTCGTTGGCCCGGACCGGATGCGACTGCGAGAGCAGGAAGTATTTTCGCGGACCTTCGGGCGGGAGCAAGCCCATTTGCAGCCGGGCAAGTAACATGGCCTGGCGGGCCTCCAACAGGATGTTCGAGGCGTCGTTGCTGGCAGACCCGTCGACGCCTAGACCGACCTTCACGCCGGCTGCCAAATATTTCTTGATAGGCGCGATGCCGGAGCCAAGACGCATATTCGAGCACGGACAATGCGCCGCCCCGCAACCGGTCTGGGCGAACTTTTTGATTTCGTCGTCATCGACATGGATCGCATGCGCGAACCACACGTCGTCACCCAGCCAGCCATGTGTCTCCATCCAATCCACCGGGCGAAGCTGGTAACGCTCGAGCGTGTATCGTTCTTCGTCGCGCGTCTCGCAAAGGTGGGTATGGAGTTTGACCTTGTATTGGCGGGCGAGCGCGGCCGAGTCGCGTAGCAGCGAAACGGTGACCGAAAACGGCGAACAGGGCGCGAGGACTATCTGCGTCATGGAACCGGGAGACGCGTCGTGATAAGCCTTAATAACACGGTCGCTGTCCTTCAAGATAAAGGCCTCGTCCTCTACACAATCGTCCGGCGGCAGCCCCCCTTGGGATTGGCCAAGGGACATCGAGCCGCGGCTGGCGTGGAAGCGCACACCAAGATCCTTTGCCGCCTGGATCTGGCAATCCACATTGTTCCCGTTTTTAAAAACATAAGTGTGGTCGAAGACCGTCGTGCAACCGGAGAGCGCTAGCTCCCCCAGCCCAACGAGCGTGCTGGCGCGCGAGGCCTCCTCCGTCGTGCGTGCCCAGATGCGATATTGGGCCTGTAACCAGGGAAAAAGGTTGTTGTTCTGCGCAGCGACAAGATTGCGCGTAAGGGTCTGGTTGAGGTGATGGTGGGTATTGACGAAACCTGGCAGGACGATCTGCCCGGACAGGTCGATCACGGTATCAGCCGTGAGGGGAAGTTCTTCGTTCGGGCCGACGTGTTTAATGAAACCGTCTTCGGCATAAAGCCCGGCGTTCTTCAATTCCCGGCGTTGGCTATCCATTGTGACCAGGACTTCAGCATTCTTGGCGAGGAGCGTGGACATATGATATAATTCTGCCCTCTGGTGATCCGCTTGATGTTTTCCGGGCGGTGAGGATAAATCCCTTTCCCGATCTTGCTCATGGCCCCTGAAAAAGGGTTGTGCGCCTGGGTTGGCGTCAACGCGAGCTGCCGCGTCGCGGCATGCAGCGCGCCGTAAACCGGTAATTCAGTGGACCGGAAACGGGCAATAATTCCGAAAGCCCACTCGGCATAATTGCCGGCACTCAAACCGGGTCTGGACTCCAGAACGGCCGCGCTGAATGCTTTCAAATCGCGATTGGGGGGCATGAACAGCCTCAACTACCATAAATACAATAAAATAAAGAACAGAGGACCGTCAATAAAAGACGCGTCCCCTCGCCTGCCGCTCATTTTCTGACATTGCGTTGCGTGTGATTTCCCTGAGGCCTCGGCGTTTCCGACCGTCTGAAGTGACAAGGCAACGACCTTCCTCGAGATCGCGATCTTCGCGCTGCACTCTACCGCGACGCTCGAGGCAATGGCCCGTCTCTTACTTAGAGAAACATTCCGCCCGGAAGCCTTCAGGCGCTGAGCGTTAACCCACCTTCCCTCCTCCGAACAAAGAAAGGCGACGACGCATTCAACTGCCAAGGGAGAATCCGGGCCTGCCGCCATCCAGCTTTTCCCCAACAAACGGGCGTTCGAAGTCTGATCGCTAGCCGAAAACTCTTCCTTCGAAAGAGCGATACGACGGTAGTCACATTGGCAGCGCCAAAGTCTGCTCACCTGATCAATAGCGAGCGATCGTGCGGGAGGACATGCTCTTTCCCATGGCGAATAGCGGTCTATCACTTCAGGAACGAAGCCCATCAGCAGGCCTTAGCATCTTCGCTGTGCGCTTCCGGAGCAAAGTGCAATCCGCCGCCGTGGTCAGTAAAAACTCGACCTACTAAATCCCGAGCCCTCCCCTGCCATGCACGACGCAATCCGGACCTACGCAGAACTCCAACAGCACATGCACGACGCCCTACGCGAGCAAAATCCGGAGTGGGTCGCGCCGAACGGCGACAGTCCTACCTGCCATTCCTATGAGAGGCGATTCGCCGACCTGCTAGCCCTTTTTGCCGAGAGCGGAACACGCCGGGCCCAAACCCTAAACGGTTAACTATCGCTCGCTATGTCTGATACTCTCTGCCGGCAAGCCGTCTACACTAGCGGCTTTTCTCTCATGCGCGTCATGATGCATGCGGTATGCCTGCTTCGCCGTCCTGGCAAAGCGGCCTTTTTCTTTGCTGGCATGCGCCGAGAATTCTCTATCCTGTGCCACCGATGTTAGCCTTCTCTCAAGAAAGAGGTGCTACCTCGGCCTTCAAGTCCGATGCAGTGCCGCTTTGCGGCGTCCACAGATCTCATTTGTCCCCAAGATTGACAGGCTCCTTACTTGAACCGAAGTGGTCCACTTCAAACAGGCGCTGCATGTTCTGTTGGGCGGGTTCGTAATTTTTGTCGAGCTTGATCGCCCGGCCGTAGTACTTTTTCGCTTTGACGTAGTCCTCAAGTATCTCGGCCAAGACGCCAGCTAGATTGAATGCTTCGACCGACTTCGGGTTCAGCTCCGACGCCTTCACTAAGTGCAGCCGAGCCTTGGCAAACGCGCGCAGATTGAGGCAGCGCTTCGCCGCGGCTATGTGGGCGCTGAAAGTCTCGGCTGGTGTGTCGTCCTGTCGACCGTGCCGCTTTATAATTTCAGCCACAATGCTTCGAAATTCCTCGGGGCGAAGCGGTTTTTGCAGGAAGTCGATTGCGCCGAGTTTCATGGCCTTGACCGCATGGGTGACATCGCTGTACGCGGTAACGATCATCGCCGGGACTCCAATTCCGCTTTCGCGTATCTTTGCGAGCAGTTCTAATCCGTCCATCCCAGGCATCCGCATGGCGAGGATCGCAAGGGCGAATGAATGCGTAGCAAGCAACTGTACCGCCTGCTCTCCTGAACGGGCTTCAAAAATTTCGTAGCCTTCCGTTTCAAGCGTAATCCGAAAGTTCAGACGCACATTCGGCTCGTCATCGACAATGAGAAGCCGTTCATTCATGCGGTAACTCCGTTATTAGTCGTTGGAAGGTCAAAATAGAACTCGTTCCCCGCGTACTCTGCGGAGCCGATGTTTCCTCCGTGCGAAACGGCCATTTCTCCAGCGGTTGCGAGTCCAAGTCCCGTGCCTGTCGAGTCTTAGATGCCTGGAACGCGGAAGAGGCGCGAAAAAATGCGTGGTTGAAATTCTTTGGGGATACGGGCCCATGATCGAGCATGCTATTCTTCGGTCGAAACAAGAACCTGAGCTAACCGCATGCCCGACCGGGTAGTTTCTCACAGGAATCTGGTTTTCCGCGAGTCCACCCAATGCTACTAACCAAAATACAGCGACTGAATTAGCATATCGCGAGCTTCGACTACCGAAACACTAGCAATCTGCGAGTCCCCAACATTTAAAAAGCGATTACTGCCGGCTTCATTCTATGCTCTGAAGCAGCGCATCTTACTGGGGGCTTACTCTGATCTTTATCCCTCTTGTTGAATCGGATTATACTCGGTTTGGCGGAAGAGTAATCCTGAGTGAACTTCGCAGTCTGCGAGTGCTTACGATACTAGCTGTTAATGTAATCTGCCGCGCCCCTCGCAAAACAGTTTTATAAGGCGCAAATCAGCTTGGCACGAGTAAAGCTCTGTGCCAAGTGTGGCGATGTCGGGTCGCCTCTAGCAATAAGTTGTCCGCTAGAAAGGGTTGAGCGTCAGCTCGATCGGGACGACACCAAGCGTGATGCAGCCGATAAACGTAAAGAGATAGACCAAACCTTGCGGGCGAACGCTTCGGCCCCGTTTGAGGGGCTGGTTGGTGACAAGTTTGTTAACGTGCTGGAATTAACCTCGAACTTTGTAAACGGTACGGAGTACCAAAATAATTTGAAATGAGCGATCGACAACCACCAGAATTTATTTTGCAGCGTCAAGGGCAACCGATCTTTCGCCGATCATTCCTGTTTAGCCTGGTTGTTGGCATCGTCGTTGTGATCCTCATTGCCCTCTTCGCTCTCGATTCATACTTCGTCGTCGAACCCACAGAGATGGCGGGTGTGCGACGCCTTGGACAAGTTATTACCACCAACCCCCTCGGACCGGGCCTGCATTTCAAGCTGCCGTTCATCGACCAGGTCGATCGGTTACAGGTGTCTTTGGACACGTTTAAGCTCGACAGGCTTACCGTGAACACAATCGATAACCAGCCGATAGCAGTGACTGTCGGTCTTACCTATCGCATTCCTCCCAAGGCGGTGCTGCCGCTTCTCTATGAGGTTGGCCGCGCGGGTAATTTTGATATTACAGAGAATTTCGAGCGGATCGTCGCCGATCGAACCGCGAAAATTTTCGCCCAGCAGAATACGACTCGAATCAGTGAAAACCGCGACCAAATTTTAAACGCCCTCAAAACCCTTCTATCGAATGATCTCGGTACCCTCTACCACATAGAAGTGGTGGATTTCCAGATCGCCGGCATCATCTATTCAGATAGTTTCCGTGCTTCGGTTGAAGCTGCAGTTAAGGCTAAGAACGAGGCGGTTGCCGCCGAGAATACTGTGAATCGGATCCGATTCGAAGCTCAGCAAGCAGTCGAGCGGGCGAACGGCGAGGCCGCGGCGAAACTCAAATTGGCTGATGCAGACCGCCAATCGACGATTTTGAGCGCTCAGGGCAGGGCCGAAGGAATACGGCTTGAGGGTGAATCACGTGCAGCAGTACTCCGCATGAATGCTGAAATCCTGAAAACCAGCCCTCTCGTGATCGACCTCGCCAAAGCAGACCGTTGGAATGGTGCGTTACCACTGACTTTGCTCCAGGGTACTGGTACTATGCCACTTTTGTCATTGCCGCCGCTCGAAACAACCGAAAAGAAGTGACGCGATCTTCGAGGGCTTGACGCCCTGTGATCTTCTTGCAAGCCAAGAGCAGCTTGAGAAAAAGCCTGGATTTCGCTCCGAATCGTCGTTGTGCCTGAGTCGTTCAACTTCGATCTCTTTATCAACTATTGCTGCGAGCACAACGGGCCGGGGTATATCTCGAAGCTCGTAGCCCCGCATCCGGAAAAAATACCGTGACTTCACTGGCGGTGAGAAACTCCGCGTCTTCTTCGTGGAAGACGAGGCCGGCGATAGGAACGACTGGCAGCAAAGGACTCTAGACGGCATTCGTTCGAGCCGTCTCCTGTCCGCAACCGCAGACCCCAAGGAGATCTCACTCTCGCGATCTTCGGAGAAAGTCGCAAAGTCAGGTTGATTCGGAATGGCCGAGCATGCAGATAGGAAGGGCCTTGGGAACTTAGCCCATAAGGGGGAAGAGATGTGCTCCGCGACAATCGTCCCGGAGGGACCCTATGAAAGTAGCCCAGTACGAAGTGCTGGGTTGGTGTCCAAAAAAAGCGGCCCGTCCCGGATGGGACGATCGACTCCTCCTCACGCTTGTGAAACCACACCCGAGAGACCAGGAGCCAAACGTTTCGATCGTCCCGGACGGACATCTCTTTTGCATCATGTCCCACCACTCGTACTGGGTTGGTCTTCAAACGGCGGACCACTGAGCGTCGCTCTTAAAGCTATCGCAGTTTGCGAGCCTCCTTTTATGCACACCTCGCACGATGCCAGAATGAGAGCCTTCCCAGAAATCTTCGTCCAGGTCGCGGCTCGATAAAAACAGCTGGGCGATCCGCTGAGAAGTATCGCTCAGAGAAACTTGGCATGAGTAAAGCTAACTTCTCGTCGGCAGAGAAAGCCAATTAGTGAAACTGTTTTCAGCAATCCTCTTAGCTGAACGCAGTTAGTAGTTAACAGTTCGCGTTCTGGTGCTCCTCCTGCCCCAAGCGCGATACGTTGTTGGTAGTTCTGGCATACCCCCCTCTTGCTAGGACCAGACTTACGTCGTGGATGCTCGTGCTGCGATTGAGGGCAGCGGGGCCAGTCATTCTATCGGAAAGTATAAAATAGTATGCAGCTCGAAATTTGGTTGCCAGCAATGTTTTTGCTGGGTCTGGTGTCAATGGGTGGGTGCTTTCTTTTCATGAAGGCATGCGAAGAAATCTAAGGCAAAACGAACATGATCTTCCTAACGGCTCTTATAGCGCTCCTGCTCTTCATTTACTTGTTTGTTGCTCTGGTTCGTCCGGAATGGTTTTGAACCAGGCTGTTTGGTAACCACCTAACAATGGAAAGAGTTTAGAACCATGTGGCTTCTACCGATTTCAATTCTTGTCGTAACGACATTATTAGCAATCCCCCTGAGCAAATACTTAGCCTGGATAATGGACGGAAAGTATCGGCCATTACCATTTTTCCGTTCGATCGAGACCCGGCTAAATAGCGGTCCGCAAAATTGGAAACAGTATACCGTTTCCTTACTGCTGTTTAATACCGTTCTGTTCGTGTTCGGATTTATAGTGCTCTTTCTCCAGCCTTGGATGCCTTTGAATGGTCTAGGCAGAGGTATGCTGGCGCCGACTACGATCTTTCACAGCGTCGTGTCGTTCATGACCAATACCGATTTACAGCATTATTCGGGGGATCAACATTTTTCGAATTTCAGCCAGATCTTTTTCTGCCTGACCAACTTCTTTCTATCCGCTTCAATCGGTTTCTGTGGACTTTCGGCGATAATCAGGGCACTGCGGGGCGACTCCAAAATTGGAAACTTCTTCGTCGATATGTGGAGGGTGGTCATCTACACCTTCCTGCCGATCTCGTTTATATTAGCAATAGTCTTTCTGCAGCAAGGGAGCCCGATGACATTCGATAGCGCTCATCAGGTTTCCACTCTCGAGCCAGCCGCCATGGGCACTGGTGACAATGGACAGGTGAAGCAACAAACGATTGTAGTAGGTCCTCTGGCTGCCTTTGTACCGATGAAACAGCTCGGCACGAATGGGGGCGGATTTTACGGCATGAATTCCGCCCATCCGTTCGAGAACCCGACGGACGTTACTAACTTTCTGTCCTGTATCGCGATGATGCTCTTCCCGTTCTCTCTCGTGCTGATGTACGGGCGAATGTTGAAGAGGATACGACACTCCGTGGTGATATTCGGCGTGATGGCCGTGCTGATGATCGGTACGGTGGCCTGGGCTATTTGGTTTGACACGCTACAGCCCAACCCAGGTCTGACCGGGCGCTCAACGGCTCAGACATATCAGATGCCAAGTCCAAACGCACCCGGAGGTAAACGGGATGTCACCCTACCGGCGGTAGCATCTTTGCCGGTGGATCAACACCTCGGTAATCTCGAAGGCAAGGAGATACGGTTCGGGACTTCAGCAGGTGCGACTTTTGCCGCTCTCACTGTCGATGTCACTGACGGGGCGGTAAATTGTGAGCACGATAGTCTCAATCCCATAGCTGCCTTGTCGCCGATGGTTGGCATGTGGCTAAACTGTATCTTTGGGGGCAAGGGCGTCGGCATGATTAACCTATTGCTCTTTTTGATAGTCGGCGTTTTCGTTGCCGGCCAGATGGTCGGGCGAACTCCCGAATATCTAGGTAGGAAAATCGGCGGCCGCGAGATGAAGCTGGCAATGATTGCACTCCTCATTCACCCAATCATGATTCTTTGGCCGACTGGACTTTTTTCGGCAACTGACTGGGGTACCAAAGCAGAGAACAATCCAGGACCCCACGGCTTCTCTGAGATCATGTACCAGTTTTCTTCTGCCTCGGCCAATAACGGTTCAGCCTTTGACGGACTCGGAGTCACCTATGGACTTAATAACAATCCGAATCCTTCCCCGACGGCTGTGCCATGGGATATTGCTACCGGCCTGGTGATAATCATCAGTCGTTTTCTGCCGATCATTGCACCGATCGCAATGGCAGCAAGTCTTGGCGCGAAGAAGGCGGTTCCGTTTGGACTAGGCACCTTGCGTGACGACACAACGACGTTTGGGTTCCTACTATGCGCAACTATTCTAATTATCGGTTCCTTGTTATTCCTGCCGGTCGCCGCCCTCGGGCCGCTCGCGGAGCATTTGGGACCTATCCCGTTCGGGGGCTGAATATAACCCTGACTAACTGGAACGCATTTAACATTCCCTAAGAGAAAACTCACTCAGATGGCAAAGGTATTGAATCCAGCTCAGGCTTCACGCGAGCTCACTACGCCGCCGGGACGACTCCCTTTCCGGCGGAAGAATCCCTTACTGGCACCGGGTACGGTAGGACCGGCCATAAAGCAGGCGTTTATCATGTTGCGCCCTGACATCCAGTGGAAGAACCCCGTGATGTTTGTGGTGGAAGTAGGCGCTTTTCTAACCCTGTTTTACTTAATTCAAGCGTGTCTCGGGAAATCCGAGAGCCAGGTTTCGATTGGCTACTTCGTAGCGCTTGATATCTGGCTTTTTCTAACGGTGCTATTCGCAAATTTTGCGACGGCGGTAGCGGAAGCACGCGGCAAGGCGCAGGCGGAGTCGCTGAGGCGGGTACGTCACGACACGATTGCGCATCGGCTGACGTCCCGCAACGGCATCGAGGAAGTTTCCTCGGCGGTTTTGCTGCCAGGCGATCAGGTTGTCGTAAAGGCAGGACAGTTTGTTCCCGGCGACGGCGAAATCGTCAAAGGCATTGCGTCGATCGATGAATCGGCCATAACCGGCGAGTCGGCCCCGGTCATTCGCGAGTCGGGAGGGGACCGGTCCGGGGTGACTGGAGGCACGCTGGTAGTCTCTGATCAAATAGTGATCAAGATCACCTCTGGTGCCGGGGAATCGTTTCTCGATCGGATGATCGGGTTAGTTGAGGGAGCGATTCGGCAGCGCACACCGAACGAGATTGCGTTGACTTTGGTGCTGAGCGCTTTCTCACTCATCTTCCTCATCGTGGTGATACCACTTTGGCCGATGGCGTTCAATGCCGAGCAGTACATGAAGAGCTATCTCGGCTTAACAGACCAATTGAAAAGTCTCGGTACCGACGTGCCAACTCTCATCGCGCTCCTGGTCTGTTTGATCCCGACAACTATTGGTGCTCTCTTAGCAGCAATCGGGATCGCCGGTATGGACCGCGCCCTTCGAGCCAACGTTCTCGCGAAAAGCGGGAAGGCGGTCGAGACCGCTGGTGACATTGACGTGGTATTACTCGATAAGACCGGAACTATCACAGTCGGAAATCGGCACGCTACCGCGTTTCTTCCAGTCGGGCAGTACGCCGCTGCCGACGTTGGTCGCCTGGCGTTCCTGGCCTCGGCCGCTGACGAAACGCCGGAGGGGAAGACGATTGTCACTAAAGCCAAAGAGCTGCAACCGCCTAGACAGGCGGCCATGAGCGTGCCAGACGGTTCCAAGTTCATACCTTTTACCGCTCAAACTCGCATGAGCGGAGTCGATCTTCCGGACGGAAGTAAAATCCGCAAAGGGGCAGCAGACGCTATCGTCGACTTTGTCGAGGAGCAGCACGGCAGTATCCCAGCAGAGCTTGATGGGTTAGTTACCCGAGTCGCTTCGGAGGGCGCCACACCGCTCGTTGTTGCTGAAAATAATCAGATGGTGGGCGTCGTAGTGCTCGAAGACGTCTTGAAACCTGCGATGAACGAGCGTTTTGAACGGCTTCGCAGAATGGGTTTACGCACGGTCATGATCACCGGAGATAACCCTTTGACGGCTGCGACCATTGCGAAGAAAGCGGGCATCGATGACTTCCTGGCGCAAGCAACCCCGGAGGCAAAGCTAGCTTACATCCGCAAAGAGCAAGCAGAAGGCAAGCTAGTTGCCATGATGGGCGATGGCACTAACGACGCGCCGGCCCTCGCGCAAGCCGATGTCGCCCTGGCCATGAACGCCGGAACGCAGGCCGCCAAAGAAGCCGCCAACATGGTCGACCTGGATAGCGATCCGACCAAGCTGATCGAAGTGGTCGAAATCGGCAAACAACTCTTAATGACTCGAGGAGCGTTAACCACCTTTTCCGTCGCCAATGATGTAGCGAAATATTTCGCGATCATTCCGGCGCTCTTCGCCGGCACCTTGCCGTGGCTGAAAGCGGTTGATGTCATGCAGTTGCATTCGCCGACGTCAGCAATTCTATCGGCGGTCATTTTCAACGCTCTCATTATTCCAGCATTGATTCCGGTAGCCCTTAGAGGGGTTAGTTACAAGCCTTTGGGAGCAGACGCGTTGCTGCGAAGAAACTTATTAGTCTGGGGACTAGGGGGCGTCATCCTTCCGTTCCTAGGCATTAAACTCATCGATCTGATAATGGTCGCCTTCCATTTGGTTGCTTGAACTTTCACTATTTACTCTTGGGGATATTTATATGTTTCGTTATCTGACAAAGAGCATCTTGTTATTAGGACTAACTATTGTTATTTGCTGTGTTATCTATCCGCTGGCAGTCTGGGGCATCGGACAAGTCTTTTTTCCGTTCCAGGCCAACGGTAGTTTGTTGAAGGGTCCGGATGGATCGGTCGTTGGTTCGAAGTTGATCGCTCAACCATTCACCAAGGACGAGTATTTCCAACCACGTCCTTCAGCCGCGTCCTATGACGCGTCTGCGTCGGCCTCGTCCACCTATGCAGCTTCCAACTATCTGTTGCGCAACCGCGTTGCTACCGTGCTAGGACCGATTGTGAAGTACCGAAGTGGTCCGAAAACGGGGCAACTAGTTGCACCCGACATCGAGGCTTGGTTCCAGCAGGACAAATTCGCGGGTAACCAACAAATTGTCGCGCAATGGGCTGACCTGCACAACGCCGTGGCCCTGGCTTGGGTGAATGCGGACCCAACGCACGCCCAATATGTAGACGCGTGGGCAAAGGCCCATCCCGATTTAGTCGCCCAGTGGGTCAAGGATAACCCGAGCACGCCGCAACCGAAGGCAACGGATCTCGCAGTCGTTTTCTTCGAGAACTTCTCCAAGGATCATCCTGGGATGTTCCCTTCAGCCGTGACCCAAACGGGTACTGACGGTAAGGCCCAGACCTCCATCCAACCGGTAAAGGACGGAACCGATGTGCAAAGCAACTTTTTCGAAATGTGGCGGCAAGATCATCCGGATGCTGACCTGCAAGAAGTTCCCGCTGATCTGGTAACAGCATCTGGCTCCGGTCTCGATCCTCATATCACGTTACAAAACGCCGAGTTCCAACTGGATCGCGTTGCATCCAAATGGGCGGACGATACCAAACGGGATGGTGCGGAGGTTCGCAAGGAGATCGATCAAATTTTGCAATCCAACGCTTCCGCGGCTTTTTCGGGTCTAGCCGGAGAGAAGTTTGTGAACGTATTGGAAGTAAACTTGGAGCTTTGTAGTCGGTACGGTGTACCGAAATAAGTGGTAGAGAAAAAGTAGCGGAAATCAGATAGGAAATCAGCGTTCCGCGGGGCGACTCAGATTGATCTCGATCTGGGTTTGCCCTGCGGCGTGCTTTTCGGCGGTCGCAAGCGCGTGGTCTTTAGGTGCGCCGCTACCACTTTGAATTGCCGACGCGACCTAACTGTGCGTTTGAACGTCCATACCACTCACTACCCGCACAAAATTCAAAGTGACGGCTTTGGCCGTCCCCTTTTTCCAGCCCAGTCCGACGGAAAGATCCAGGGTGCTGTCGGCGATCTCACGATAGACCAGACCGGGCGGCCCACATTCTCGATAACTGGAAGGAATCAAGGCTATGCCAAGACCAGAAGCAGCCATCAGTAACAAGGTAGTTAGATCGGACGCTCCTCGAACGAGATTGACGGAAATCCTCCGCTTCTTGAGATATGGCAAGATGACGGCGTAAAGATTGTCAGAGTCGTCTTGCAGCGCAACAACCGATTGATGACGTAAATCCCGGAGTTGAAGTCTCTCTTTTCCGGCCAGCGGCAGGTTGGCCGCGAAGGCCGCAATCATCGCGCAGCTACCCAATTTTATCACTTCCAGGTTCGGATCGTTCAGCGGCAGCGGCAGAATGCCGGCGTCCAAATCGCCGGCGCGAAGAGCCGCGATTTGGTCGGTCATGGATTGGGTGACGATCGAACAGCGGACGGCCGGGTACTGCTTTTGGAAATTCTGCAGGAGGTGCGGCAGTATCGTAAACGTCGTCCCGTCCTCACAGCCAATCCGTAGCAACCCTTTCTCGCCGGTGCCATGTCGCTTGACCTCGATCCGGGCAGTCTCTAGTTCCCGAAAAATTCTTTCGGATTGCTCGAGGAGGGCCTGACCGGCCGGCGTTAGCTCGACATGACGCCGGGTTCGCACCAAGAGCGGGGTTCCCAATTCGTCCTCCAGATTTTTGATGCTCTTGCTCAGAGGCGGTTGGGAAACGCCCAACAAGGCAGCCGCTCGCCGAAAATGCAGAGTTTGCGCAACCGTTCGAAAATACCGGAGCTTCACTAGATCCACGTCTGATACTTTTGCGGAATCAATCGAGGTTGTAAAGAGTCTTGGAGAGATCAGCCCGTGGTCAGCAGGTTGCCCTCATGAATCCTTCTATCTCTACCTCAGTACTGTTTCTCGGAGCTCCAGGACTTATTGGAAACCATGTGATTCCAGCTCTTGCCGCGGGCGATTTTTCGGTGATGGCCGGCAGTCGACGCGGGCTGGCGATCGGCGGTGCGACTGGCGTCGCTGTCGATATGCGAGACCCCGAAACTCTGGCGCGGACGATGCAGGGGATCGCCACGGTTGCGTTCGTTATTCCGGACGTCATCGATATGGAGGCTCTCGGCCTGAACGTCGTTGCCGCGGCTCAATCCGCCGGGGTGAAACGGCTTCTCTGGTTCTCCAGCTTTGGCGCAAGCCCGAAAAATGAAGCTCGTTTCAGTCGCCGCCACCCCGTGATTGATGAAGCAGTCCGCTCCTCTAGCATTCCGTACACGATATTGCGTCCGAACTTTTTCATGCAGGATTTCACGGCCTTCTACGGGGACACTATCCGGACGACCGGAACAATTTTCCTGCCGCTGGGGGATGCCCGGATCAGTCATCTCGATCTGCGCGACCTCGGCGCAGCAGCCGTCGCGGTGCTGCGGGAGGATCGGCATCTCGGCAACACTTACGATCTGAGCGGGCCGGAAGCGTTACATACCTCCGAGGTGGCAGAACAGATCGGATCAGCGATTGGTCGACCGATTCGCTACGAATCGATCTCCGCTGCCGCGCTGGAAGCTGAGTTGCGCGCTGGCGGTGCTGATCCTTACTTTGCTGCAGGCTTGGCGGAATTGTACGCCTGGATCCGGGACTCCGGACTAGGTAGTGAGGTTACAGGAGCAACGGAGCAGTTGCTCGGTCGCAAGCCAACTCCTTTCCGAAAATTCGCCGTCGATCATCGATCGGCGTGGCTGGGTTAGTTCCGGGACTTAGCAAGTTTTTCAAGGGGCGCCAAATGATCAACAGCCTACTCTTTGCTTTGACCTTTATCTCGGCACTCAGCTGCGGGCTGATGGCCGGTGTCTTTTTCGCTTTTTCGGCGTTCGTCATGAATGGCCTTAGCCGCCTGCCAGCCACGCAGAGCATTGCTGCCATGCAATTCATAAATGCCGCGGCGTTCAATCCTTTGTTTGGGGCGGCGTTTTGCGGAACGACTGCTGCGTGCGTTCTTCTGGGTGTTGCTTCGCTGTTCATGTGGCACAAACCCGCTGGGATCTTCCATCTTGCCGGGAGCCTGCTCTATCTCGTCGGCGCGATTCTGGTAACACTCGTATTCAATCTACCGTTGAACGGGGGGCTAGCAGCCGTCGACGCGACGAGCGCCGATGGCGCCAACCTATGGGCTGGCTACTTCACCAACTGGATGGTGTGGAATCACGTGCGAACAGCCGGGGCCCTTGCGGCCGCGGCATCGCTCACCATCGCGCTCTTTTTATCACACAACGAGAGAGCAGCGTGATTCGGCTGTAGATGGATTTGATGGATGAGTCCGCGGATGGACCCGGTCCGTTGCTCGAACCGGGTCCTGATGCGGGATGTAATCCCGCTCGCTCCAATCGGCGCTCGCATGTCCCCTCCAGGTCGGGCACATTATCAACAGCATGCGCGAAATTCTTCCCGGCATCTTCACGTGGGGTTCGACCTACGCCGACAGGCCGTGGGACTTAAACGGTTACGCGATCAGGCTCGAAGAATGCACGATACTCGTTGACCCACCGGCACCCGAAGATGACTGGTCGAGCTTCAACCTGATTAAGCCAATCACGAAGATCGTCCTCACCAACCGTGACCATGTCCGGGACGCCGAGCTGTTTCGGACACGCTTCGGCGCTCAGCTCGTCGTGGGGGCGGATGAGGTGGCTCAACTCGCCCCCATTGCGGTCGACGAAGCGGTTAGCGAAGGAGACCTGATTGCTGGTGCTCTCCGCGTGATTCATCTCCCCGGCAAATCGGCCGGCGAGATCGGGCTGTACTTTAGTCAAGCACACCATGCGCTCTCGCGGGAGATGGGCGGCATCTTGCTCCTCGGCGATGCGATCATCGGGAACCCGCCGGGCGCACTGGGTCTGATTCCGGAGCCCAAGCTCGATGACTCCTCGAAGCTCAAACGCTCGCTACGCAAACTGCTCGATTACGACTTTGATGTATTACTGCTCTGCGATGGCCAACCTCTACTGAGCGGGGGCAAACGGAAAGTCGTCGAGTTTTTGAACACGCTGGCTGGATAGATCACATACGAGGCGCCATCTCGGAAGTCTTAACCCGCGAAGCGCTCGTGTCTCGAACTCCGATGTTTCCCGTTCAACGAATGCCCGATTGCTGGACCGACCGGGAAATCCCAAGGGCTGACCTGCACAACGCCGCGGGAATTGTAGGACTGCTCCGACTTAGCTGGCGCCGTGGCGTCGCTTGATCCGCTTGTTTTGTACTTTGCGTTGGGGGAACTCTCGTTTGTCCTTATGGAAGTAACAAATCTCGACCAGCGTCGGCCAGATTTCCAGGGTAGCATGAATTTGGCTCACCACGTCATCAACGATCCGCGACACATTTTGTTGAAAAAAATCCGGTTCGAAACCATAGAAGGAGCGCGCCAGATTTTCGGCAAATAACAGCAACGCCTCTTTTCGCTCGGGGATTTTCGTCGAAGCTGCAGCGTTCAGGACACGAGTATGAACTGCCGTGATGCTTTGCAGAATTTCTTCGCTATCCTGCAGCGTTACTTCACCCTCGTACTCGAATCGGATCGATAAATCATCAACCGATACCAGTGACGACTTAATTTTTTTCTTCAACAACGTACAGATCTCTTCGTTGAAGACGTCCGTTGCCAACGGACTTCGCATATAGTTGTTCTTGATGTGAGTCTGCACGGCGTCGGTATGAGCTGCCACAATCCCGTCCTGCTGTATCCACAATCGATAGATATAATCCTCAAAGCGGAGCCGGGTGGGAAAAAAAGGAGGCAGGCCGAGCCGGTTATCGTAACCAGCAACTCCGCAATCGATTCGCCAATTCTTGTTGGTGACAACTGGCCGGAAATTTTCCAGCACGTAGACCTCATTGATCTCGTGCAAATCTTTTTGCCGTTGATCTTCGTCATGCAGATACATCTCCACGTAGTCGAGGGCGTCGATGTCGTTGGTGCCGGTTCGAAAACTCTGCGCTATTTTAACGATTGCATTTTTCGAGACTGGCCCATCCTCGAGTAGGAGCGAGTTCTCTATAACAAATTCTTTGGTCACGTTTGTCTCGAGGTCCATCGACGTGTCGACCAGAAGGTTCCCGGATTCGAAATTAGCCGGCAACTCGCTCACCTTTTTTCCCAGCACATCTTTGAATGATGTAAGAATGTCGAACGACTTGTCGATGTATCCGTTTTCGCCCGGTTTTTTTAAACGGCCGCGACTGACCTCCTCCGGTTTCAACGATTCGGGACTGCTCTCGACCAGCGCATACGGACGCATATCATCATCCGCGCTGACCAGGAATGCGCCCAAGGTGTAGATCAGCGAGAAATTGCGGTTGCCTCCATAACTCGGCCGAAAAATGGTGCGCACGAGCGACTCGAGCTTTCTGTCGCGGAGTTTCCTGTTCAAGAACTTGAGGAATTGCTCCTTCTCCTGAGGACCGACGTAGTAGAGGTCGTTGACCGTTCTGGTCTTCTCCAGCTTTGAATAATACTTCTCGTGATTGGCTAAGCTTGAATCGTCGAAGACAACGATCTTCACCGAGTGACCGTTGCTCCAAAAATTTGCGTCGTATTCCTCAATTGTCTCGGCCACATCACGCAAGCGATAGGTGGGGATGGCGAATATCGTATCTGCGGTTTTCATTAAGTAAAAGCGTCGGATCGTTCGGAAGCGCCGGGGGTCCGTCAGGACTGGATGAGCCGGGTGCAAAACCCGATTCGTTAAGCGCACCATCGACTTTCACGTCGAGGAGAAAGGAGGGACTGATAGTCTCTCTTGGTTCCGCATCGCGCGGGTTAGTTTGAGCGGACTCATTCCAAGAGTCATGCGCTCGTTCATTGCGCCAGAAATATTTGAGCTTTCCACGAATAAGGCGGTCTGGTGTAAAAAGCGTTTAGCGTGCCAAATCCGGCCTAGCACTCCTAATCACTTCGTTTCCAGGGAGATAAGACCGAGTTATCGCCATCATAAGTCTTGGCGAGATTTGCAACCTGCGAGCCGCAGCCGAGGTCGATGTCGCAAAGAGCAAGGATTCTTCTGGCGAGTAAGCATGCTCTGATTGAAACAGAGACGGTCCCATCCCGACAGGGACATCGGATAGGGCCCAGTCCAGCGGCTGCACATCTGCCTCAACTTAAGGCGCAGAAACATGCGCAGAGACTCGTCCCGGAGGGACCGAATGAAAGAAGCCCAGTACGAAGTGCTGGGTGGCGTTCAAAAAAGCGGCCCGTCCCGGACGGGACGATCGACGGCTGCTTACGCTGGTGAAGCCGCGTACGAGAGGACTAGGAGCCAAAACGCTTCGATCGTCCCGGACGGGACGGACGTCTCTTTTTGCATTATTTCCCAGCACTTCGTACTGGGCTACTTTCATCGGGTCCCTCCGGGACCAATCCACTCGCACATATCTCCTCCTTTTATGTCTGCCGCACATCCGCGACCGCGGGCCGTGGCAAACAGGCAGAGAATCGCTCTCAGGGAACGGCTCCAGAATGACAAGGGCCCCTGGCAATCTGACGGTCTTTAGGCCTCCGGGACTAAGAAGAAGTAATCCCTCCGGGTAGGGAATAAAAGACCCCTTCCGCTAATAGCGGCAGAACGTGCTCACCATTACTATCCATACAGTAGTTTCGGTTAGTCCGAATATCATTAGAGGATCGACGAATTGAAAAATGGTGCAGGTGGAGCGGTTATGGATAAACGAGTTGCTTTTCAACAAACTAAAACAATATCCGATCACCCCTTACTAATCGGGGAGATTCTCCGAAGAGCCGCAACGCGGAATACTCGGAAGGCGAAATGGCGAGCATTCTTTAGCAGGATAAGAATCTTCTGATAGATCGTCGCAAATTGAAAGTTGGCCCAAGACGACCTCACTGCGTTATCGATATGCCTCATTTACCAAAGATATGAAGGCGAGTCTGACAAACTGGATGATCCTGAAATTACTCGCACTCTTTACGACCTCTTGCCTTATCCTTTTGGCAGCCTTTTCAATGATTGTCCAAATGGATACGGAAATGAATGCGCTAGAATTGAATGCCTCTACTCCTGAGTGGCCACCGCCACAATACTAGCGGGATCTTAATCTCTGGGTCGGTGCAACCCGGCAGGAATGAGAGCGGGCAAAATGTGGTCAAATTTCTGGAAGGACTTTAATAGCGAGAATGATTGGCGATTTCCCGACACGGCTCCGTCGCAACTCCAAGAATTGCTAGATGATCCAACCGGAAATCATCCGGAGCACGTGCGCGCTGAATGGATGTGGCGACGTAGACCGAAACTGGTTTTGGGAGAAGGATTTCTCGGCTATTGCCTGGTACTCACAGTCGGCGTGTCATTACCGCTTGTTCATCCCTATGGGATCGTTCTCGATCTGATCTGGCTGTTTATCAGTTCTCTGCTGATCGCTTCAGACACGGTACGCGCTATCCGCTGGAGGCGGAATTATGAGGCCAGTCTGTGCCGGCTGATTCGCAGCACGCGACGAAGAGAAACGATTTAGCCGGTTCTGCGTTGCGCCCTCAAAAAGCGTAGCCTGATGCTTCCTCCTTCGTTCTCCCACACCCCCCATAACTTCGGCGGACAAGCCAGCCTCAGGAAGCATATCAGTGATCGGTGATTATTGACTGGTGAGAAGGCAGCGAGAGATTTCTACCGAGGTTTTGCCAATAGGCATCGACCAATCACCAATCACCAATCACCTATCACATTCGCAGCTGCCCTCGGTTCCTGAGCCAGGAGGATCAGGCTACTTCGCGAGGTCCTCCGGTGGCTTAAACTTTTTTTAACGTCCAAACTGCCGCCGTCTTAACGCTGGGAAGGTTTACTTACTAAGCGGCTCCTCCACAAGAAATGTCGAGGTAAGTCCACTTGGAAGTTCATCATGACCAGCCAGTGCTTCAAGAGTCCGGCGCAGCAATTTCCTCAAAGCTTTGAATGTCTCGCTCGAGCTATGAAGAAGAACTTTGTCCGGCAATACGAGTTTGCCGTTCTGCTCCGTCTCCTCTCGTCTCAATTCACTCCCCTATCCAGCGAAAGCCAAACGCTCCGTATCGCCTCCCGCACCGCCCGAAACAAGGGATCAAAGCTAAAGAATCTACTCACCAGTCTAGGCTGGAGCCTAGCCAAACCGAAACATACACACCCGGCGTTTTTGATCTGGTTTCGTTTGGTAAAATCAAGTCCACCCCGTCTGACGATTCTGCTGCTGAGTCTTGTTGCCGGAAAACGACTGCGCGCTCGGCTCCTTGACGATTTCTATCCGTGGAACTCGATACGTCGAGACGAGCTCAAGCGTCCGACGCGGATCGCAAAATCGAAAACGTAAATCGCCTCAGTGCGGGCTTCCGCGATTAAAGAAAAGTAATCCATCGGAGGGGCTACAAAACACTCTTTCGGCCAGTAGCGATGGAAATTGTCAAATGTTAGCCTACCAAGAGTAGGTTCCGTCAGTCCGAATGGAGTTTGGGGAACCGCGGCGGAGGATATCAGTCAAGCGGGTCAGCGCAGAGTCGCTCGCAGGTGGGATTGTGTTAGCAAAGGGTGAAATGAAGATTCATATGGAAATTAATAATGCAGGGATTATGCCAAAAAAGAGAGAAAATATGACGGCGGATCCGTTTCCGCCCGACACCATTCCTGTCAGAAGAGGCTCGAGACCTAAAACATTGATTGGGCCGTTGCACATTCAATGCAACGGACACGGTGATCCAAAATATCTGAACCAGTTAGTCGACGACGTGCTGACCTGGCCTCACGTTGAGTCTACGCCACCTGCTAGCCGTTTGGATACTATTCCCATACGTTTGGAGGAAGCGGCTACCACCAGTAACTCTTCAGCATTTATCAGCACGAGGGAGTTTGCTCGGGTGCTTCTGGGAGCTCCGACGATATATTTGGCGTTACCCTTGGTATCCGCTCACTGGGCAATCGTGCGCGGATGGGCCGAGCCACACTACCTTCGATCGTTCGGGTTGATGCCGGCCGGCGCCGTGCTCGTGTATACGCCAAAGGATCCAGCGGAACTGGCGGTCTGCTATTCTCTCTTCGCTGAGGCTTACAATTTTGCCTGCAGATTCGGCAAAGACGAATAATTTTTATCCATCCTTCGGGTAACCGATAACCACTCTTTTGGCTAATAGCGAGCCGCTGGGTATATCAGTACACTATATTGCCGATTCGGCAGGAAGGAATGGTTCTCAAATGGTTATTTGCAAGAGTACAACCGATGCTTACTATCCGATGTCGGGTAGGCTGCCGGACCTGATCCGCGGAAGTGGAAGGATTCGATATTTTCGCGGCTTTCTTCTCATGAATCCGAAGCAGTCCGACCCAGCCGTCGGCTCGCGTAGAGGAAGAGAGAGAGCAAAGTCTCACTAAACAAAGAGCGGGAATATCCAGCGAGCTAACCTCCTGGAATTAGTCCCCGCTTCGTAGCAACAGCAATCGCTTCCGTGCGGCCCATGGCATCTAACTTTGTCAGAATAGATTTCACGTGGGCCTTTACTGTGTGCTCCGTAATGTAGAGTTGTTGTCCTATTTCTTTGTTGCTTTTGCCCATCGCTATCTGCCGCAAAACCTGAAGCTCACGCGTCGAGAGCTCGGGATGGGCCAACGATTCCGTGAGTTTGGAGGCGATCTTCGGCGAGACCAAAGATTCTCCTAGGGCAACTCTCCGAACAGTCTCAAGAATCTGTTCCGATAAGGCTCCTTTCACCAGGTAACCCTTGACGCCGGCCCGGAGAGCTCGGCGAACATCCTCTTCTGTCTCGTAGGTTGTCATCACGATAATCCGCGGTTTGGGTCGTCTGCTGGACATCAGTTCGGTGACAACCTGCAGCCCGTCTTTCTTCGGCATCCGAAGGTCGAGGATAAGAACATCGGGAGAATGCCGATCATACAGCTTACAGGCTTCCTCGCCATCAGTGGCTTCGGCTACGACCTCTATATCTTTCTCCGATCGGAGAATGGCAGCCAGACCTTCGCGAACGACCGGATGATCATCCGCAATCAAAACGCGAATGGTGTTTGTTGCGGACGATTTCATGATATTAACAAGCAATGAAAACTTAAGCGCTGCGTCTTGGATGAGAAAGTTGTTTTGCGCTACTCGTTAGAGTGGGGGTGAAAACCAGTCGGCCGGCTAGCCTGTATGTCCCCAAATCTCTCAGGATTTCTAACGCATGCAAGTGATCAGTAATCGAACGACGACACTACCGATCGCCGGAAATTGGCCGAGATGGTGAGTGACGTTTGGGATGGCCGCTCACCACTGCGCCTCGATTCCCTGCGCACTTTCCCGGTCGTAAGCGACCTGGTCGTCGATGTCTCTGATTTTTTTCAACGCATGTCGGCCACCGATATGTCGATCACCTGACCTACCTGGTCATCCGATGAGGCAAAACTACGCGAGTTTTTGACCCGGCGGAACTCGCACTGCGCAGACCTACCTCAACACGGCCATCGCCATGAGAAGCAGAAAGAGACTGGAAAGAAAAATGAACGCTTCCATACGTCTTGTTTTTCCATCGACGGCAGGGACTACCTTCTCACGCGGCTCAAAAATAACTTAGATGGTTGAGACCGTTCTCCAGTTCCACATCAACCGGGGCAGACTGGTCGTCACTTAGTAGAAAGACGAGCTGCATAGGGCTAGCCTCTCTCGGGACTTTCTTCGGATAGGGGATTTCGTTGTCTACGATCCATTCGCTGTCGTCCGGTAAACGATACACAACAAAAACGTGACTACCCTCAACTGCCGTATTGCGAATATGCCATCGGTAGAATATCAGTTGGCCGTGAATCCCGTCAGCTGCCAGCCTCGAAGAAAGCGCTAAGGCATAATCCATACACGCGCCATCTTTGCCTTTTCCTTTCAGAGTCGGATCGCCAGCAAGTCCGTAGTGTGGTGGCTGACTTAAGCAGAAAGCAGTTAGTAGGAAGTAGACAACTACGCACCCTAATATGATTGTAATGCAATAGCGTTTTGACATGTTCTTGTGAAATACCAAAACTTACCACTCGATTATTGTTAGCTCGATTGTTCCAAAGGACTGTTTTCAATGACCCGATCGAGCACCTGGGACATCAATCGATTGAGTCTCCATCATGGTTTTGCCGGCGTAGGACGAGGCCCGTCGGACTCATGGGATCTGGTTCCTAGGGCTTCACCCTAGGCTATCTTGAGACGCGCCTTCCGCCTTCGCAAAGCTTCCGCACGATTGGTCATTGCAACGAATGCTTCGGCGGACAAGTCGGCGCTGCCGGCGATTCGCAGAGTAAAACCTCCATCACGCCCCTAAAGCAGCCATCGACCAGTTCTCGGCGCACCCGGCGTTCTCGGCGTTCTCGGCGTTTCAGTCAACTCCCAATTCTCGCAACGGACGTCCTGCACGCAGATCCCGTTCGATCCGCTCGAGGGGCACTCCTTTGGTTTCAGGAACGAAGCGGAAGCAGAACCAGAGGCCGGCCAACGAAAGGACGGCGTACAAGAGAAATGTCGAAACACTGCCTAGTTTATTCAGCAGGCTCAAAAACGTGAGTGACACCAGAAAATTGCTAAGCCAGTTAGCCATTGTAGCGACGCTGGCCGCCTGACCCCGAATGTTGAGTGGGAAAATTTCTGAGATCAACAGCCAGAAAACCGGTCCAAGCCCGATAGCGAAGGAGGCGATGTAGAGAGCCAGGCTGAGCACCCCAATCCACTTCAGGGCTACTCCGCCGATCGCGAATCCCAGACCGAGGGCCGCAAGGGACAAAGACATCCCACCTAGACTCGCTAACAGTAAAGGCCGGCGACCTACCCGATCGAGGAGAGGAATTGAAATCACGGTCACTAGCACGTTCACTAGTCCTACCCCTGCGGTGGCAATGATGGAGCCTGCGGCGGACTGAAAGCCGGCTTGTTGGAAGATCGTCGGAGCGTAGTAGATAACAGTGTTGATCCCGGTAATTTGCTGAATGATGGCTAGTGCGACGCCCAAGAAGAGTACCCGCATGACAAACGGCGAAAACAAATCCGCCAGCTTGCCTCGGCCGGACTCTGCGTGCTCAAGAATGTCGTTTACTTCCGGCATGATTTCTTTGGGTTCGCGGATCCGGGACAGAACCTTGAGCGCCTCTTGTTTGTGCTGGTGCAGCAATAACCAACGCGGACTTTCCGGCAGCACAGCAATTCCCAGCCCGAGTGCCAAAGCCGGGAAAACGCCAAAGCCAAACATCCACCGCCAGTTCCCGCTCGAAGCGAACCCGGCGTCAACGATATAGGCAACGAGGATGCCCACGGTAATGGCCAGTTGGTTCAGCGTGACGAGGCCGCCGCGCAGCTTGGGCGGTGCCATTTCGCCGATGTAGAGTGGAGCGGTATAGGAAGCGACACCGATCGCGAGACCGATCGCGATTCGCCCCACGATCAATATCCCGGTGCTCGTGGCTATGGCGCACAGAATTGATCCGACGGCAAAAATGCCTGCAGTGATAAGGATCGCCCATTTGCGTCCAATGCGGTCGGTCAAGCGTCCGCTCAGAACAGAGCCGCAAACGGCTCCAACCAGAGCCGCGCTCACTAAGACTTCTTCAGCAAATGGCGTTAATCCGAATTCTCCCTTGATAAAGAGAATTGCGCCAGAGATAACTCCGGTATCAAAGCCGAACAGAAGCCCGGCCAGCGCGGCGGTCGCCGCCACTATTTTAACAAAATGAGGAGAGTGTTTGGCCCCTGACGAGGTAGTAATCTGAGCTATTGAATCCATAAGCGCACCTTGGAAAAAGAAATAGTAATTACTGGCTCCGGGAAGTTTTTTTACCCAATTTCGGCAAACCTATTGCTGATCATCATCACCGATAGCGATCAGCCTCCGTTCCGGTGGGGTTGCCGCGTTAGGCAGGAGACGGACCCGAGGAAATGCCGGTTTGATTCAGGACAAAACGCTCAATCGCGTGAGCGAACCCTTCCTCTTCATTTGAATCAGTAACGAAGTTAGCTTCCGCTTGGACTTCCTTGCTGGCGTTACCCATAGCGATGCTCATCCCGCTCTTGTTGAACATCAATACGTCATTGGGCATATCGCCAATGGTGGCGATGCTGCTCTTCGGTATAAGGTAAACGCACGCCAGAAAATCAACCACGCTCCCCTTATTCGCAGCGGGGTGGGTAACATCTAGATAGTACGGCTGCGATCGCGCCGCCGAAACGTGGTTGCCCAGCTCTTCCTGTACTTTTTTTTCGCACTCTGCCACTGCTTCGAGGTCATCGCTGACACCGACAATTTTTGCCGCTTGCGCGAGATATTGGGAATAGTTCGAAGTTACCTCCGGCCCAAACCCGACGGTCTTACTCTCCCGATCGACATGCGGCCCTTTTGGATCTTGGACGTACCATGCTGTATCGGTGTAAAGCCATGCAACCAGCCCGTGCTCCCCGATCAACTCGATCGTGCGGGCCGTAGCATCCTTCGGTAAATCACGCATCACAATGGGATCCAGTCTGGGAGTAATAAAAACGCCTCCGTTGAATCCTGCCACTACCGTTGTGATGCTGAGATCTCTGATCAAGGTTTGCATGCCGCGCGGCGGCCGCCCGCTGGTAATAGCAAATGCGATTCCCGCTTCGCCCAATTTGGCCACCGACTCCCGAGCCTTGGCAGTGAGCACCTTCTCCTGAGTGACTAGTGTTCCGTCCACGTCGGCTAGGACCAGCTGTATACGATTTTCGTTTTTGTATGGTTTCATGATTAATGGATTCTTTCCTTCGCCAGGAGTTCACTCACCACGCGCTCCGCTCGAAACCGAACCTTTTCTGAAACTCTTTGAGCGGGAGAGCCTTGGCGGTCGTCAGACCGCCGAAACCACCGCCTACGATCCTGATACATGGGACGCGCTCTCGCATGGCGTCTCCATCCTATACCCAGGAAAGTCCCCTAGCTATGACTCGAAAGAAGGTTTTGCTGTCTAGCCGTTTGGTTAGTCAAGACTCCATTCGGGCTGCCGTCGAAGGTTCGACGGCCACGTTTCGCTCAGCCGAGCGATTAGAAGAACCACTCAACCTGAGTACCAAACAACCAGCCGTCGTTGGATTTGGCGCTGGCGTAGGGCGCAGTCGAAAACCCGCCAATGTTGCCACCTTCTCCAATTGACGTGGTAGCGCCGCGCAGAGAGTCGGTCCAGATGGCGTAAGTTGCGAAGACGCGAAGCTCCGGACGGGTAAAATATCCACCCTTCGGCTTAATCGTCGGAGCGATAGTGAAAACTCCCATCGATCCGCTGCGACCGTAGGCAGTGGTTCCTTGAAAACCGCGGACGTTATCCTGGTAGCTCCCGAAAGCTTGTCCCCCGATCGCGATGTTATCGGCAATCCAGTAGTAAGGTCTGATACCGGCCTCGAACAGGTTACGCGTGCCAGGAGCTTCCCGGAAGGATGTACCTGGGCCCTGGTTGCCAAATGTGCGAAAACCGGCCGAATCCTGTTGCCAGAATCCCCAGTTGGCAACGGTGAAACAAGGGTTGGGATTCCAGACAAAGAACCAACCGGCTCGAAAGGCACGCTGCTTCTGGATTGCGTTTCCGGCATCGATTCGGACCCCAGCCGGGGTCAAAGGATTCTTAGCCAGGAACGCGCCTTCGAATCCTGTGATTGTGGCGGTGTCAGTCCCGGCGCTGAAGTTGGTCGCTCCAAAGCCGAACAAAGCCCAGAACTCGAGGAGGCTCTTAGGGCCGATGGCGCTGAGATCGATCGCGTAGGCCGCGCCGCCACCGAGGCCCCAGGCGTCGGAAGTGTGAAGCGGATTGGTCAATTTGATTACATTCCCTTCCGCATCGTAACCCTGGGTGAACGTTGTGCCCTTCTCGTAGTTGGCAATACCGAACAGCATTAATTTCCCGGGACCAACCGAGACATCCTTCAACCGGACATCGAGACTATGCTTGTAGAACGTACCCGTAGCGGTGGAGAAAAGCGTGTCATTCAGGCCGCCGATATAGGCCACCCAGAGTTTACCGATGCCGACATCGATGTTCTTGACCCCGGCGCCATACCCGGACATGTCGAGCCAATAATAATCCATCGGCTCGACCTGCTGGCGGTCATAGAACCGCTCACCTGCCCAAAAGGTAATTTCCGAAGCGCCCTTGAACACATTGCTCATTTCGAGGAACGCTTCGCGCAAGACGAAACGAAAATCGTTGCCAGCTTCCTCGACTCCAGTAGAAGGCGCGACGGTGAAGGTGTTGCGGTTCTGCTGGTAAACAATTGCGGGCGTGAATCGCATAGAGACATCCATCACGTCCGGGTTATCACCCAACATATGGACTTGTTGCCAGGTTAACTCCATGTAGGTGTCGTTTTCGTTGCCGAGACGCGGACGGCCGCCCTCGTTGTCGGGCGGTTCGAAGTTGAAGTTACCGCCGCCACCATTGCCATTAAATTGGACACCCACGCGAACATAAGCCGAAAAGGTGAAATTCCGGGTCAGCGACTTGAGGAACGATTCGTCAAGCGCCGGGCCTTTGCCTTCATACTGCTTGCCGTCTGCATCAGTCAGAACGTGCGTATTCAGAATCGATCCGGAATCCGCTTTGGATTTGAGCGACTGGACCTCGGCTTCCATGTTCGAGATACGGTCCTCGTACTGTCTCTGCATTTTTTCCATTCGGGCCTCGGATTCCCGCTGCATTTTCTCCATCTGCGCCTTCAAAGCAGCAACATCACTCGAGTCAGAGTCCTGGGCGTGAACTGTCGCTGCGGCCAAAAGCGGCAAGCTCGCGACAAATAAAGCTCTAAGACCCAGCCGGAGGTAGGAGCCAATCGGAAAACACATTTTATCTTCCTTGATTGCGCGAGGTTACCGCCGCGCCTCGCGACGTTGACTAGAAAAGCGCTCACAAGCGATAACGAAACGGCGAACAGTTCGTCAAGAGAAAATCAAAAAAATCCTGACCCGCTTCCCAACAGGCAGAAAGGCTCAAGATAGTTGGCCTAGAGACGGCGTCGAGCGACAGCGAGATGAGTTGTACAAGTCAAACAACACGCGGTAGCACAGGGCTCACCGGGCATTCTGCTAATTCTCAAAAGGGCGCGCCACATCCTGGTGGGAATCCCTTCCCATCAGGATCATCACAAGCCCCACGCGGTAATTATCTCGGAGACTTTTCAACACCCAAACAGCTGACGCCAAAGATCATATGTTTCGGTTTCGTTGCACGAATTTCTTACTTGGCCCTGGTAGTGAGCGGCCTTTACTGGTTTAGGAGAGTCCGGCTGTGCCTTGGTATCGGCCACGCTCGCCGCAAACGTCAACGCAATAACTGGAAGAGCCGCTTTTTTCACTAATTTCCTCATTACTTTCATTCCCTTCAATTCTATTTCTCTTACTCTAGATACTAACGGGCAGCTCTTTGCATCGCCATTGGTAGACCGGGCCAGGTTTCTCCACCCGAAAGACCTACCCATTCATCATCCGCAAGGGGGTCAATGAAACCGATCGCCTGATTGCCAAGCCTCGCCTGCCGGGCCGTCAGTTTCCTACCCCCCGCGGCGCGGTAGCATTTTTCGATGCTGGCCAACTGGCGTTACTGCTGCTTTTTAAGATACAACTCGAGTCGAGTCAGTTGGAGCAAGCCGGAGATGATGAGTAAACCGTCTGAACATCTGCTTGAGAGATCTGTTACTCAGGAGAATGATGGATACCGGATGAACTACGAAAAATCGCAAAATAATGAAAACTATCTCAACTCTCCTGGTAACTCTCATTGCAACGGCTTGTGTTTTTGCTGACGCAAAGAAATCTAGGTTTGCTCTAGACTCGCAGGGCGTAGCGATCCAAGGCTACGACCCTATCGCTTATTTTAAGCAAAACAAACCGGTAAAAGGTTCGCCAGCTAACCAAAGCGTTTATCAAGGAGCGAAGTTCTACTTTGCCTCTGCCGCCGACAAAAATGAATTCGACAAAAACCCCGACAAATACGCGCCAGCTTACGGCGGCTATTGCGTCAATAACCTAAGAAAAGGCAAGTTAGTGAACGGCGATCCTAACGTGTTCTTTCTCTACAAGGGAAAACTCTACTTTTGCAGCGAAAAGAAAGGCGTAGAAGAGTTCCAGAAAAATATGTCCCAGAATTTGGACGAAACCTATAATCGCTGGCGTCAGCTGTTTGGGTCATAGCCAGTCCCCAGGCTAGAGACGCTAACCCGACTCTCAGCGAGGCTGTACATGAAGCGGCCGGCGCCGCATTCAGCTAGAGCGATCCATATTTGATTGGTGGGCCCGTCGGACTCATGGGACTCATGGGTCGTATAGGACTCATAGGTCCCATGTGACTTATGAGTTTTTCCCTACGAGTTCTCTTGCCGCGGTCACAACGTGGTCAGGCTCAAAGCCGAATTTTTTCTGAAGCTCTTTGAGCGGCGCTGAAGCACCAAAGGTGTGCATGCCGACAACACGGCCATCTTGACCGACGTAGCGCTCCCACCCCAAAGTGGAAGCTTGCTCGATCGCGACTCGCGCCTTGACGTTTGGCGGAAACACGCTGTTCCGATACTCCGGCGTCTGGTGTTCGAAGATGTCCCAAGACGGCATCGAAACCACGCGGGCGCGGATGCCTTCGGCCAACAGCTTCTCATGGGCTTCTACAGCGAGACTGACCTCGCTGCCCGACGCGATAAGAATCACTTCAGGATTTCCGTCTGGGGCATCAGCAAGTACATAGGCGCCACGCGCGACGCCGGATGCCGGTGCGTATCTGTTCCGATCCAACGTTGGCAAAGGCTGGCGCGACAGTGTCAGGACAGCCGGCTGGTGGCGTAACTGCATGATGTAGCGGTAAGCCTCAACCACCTCGTTAGCGTCGCCCGGCCGCAGCGTGACCAGTCCGGGGATGGCCCGCAACGAGAGAAGTTGCTCCACCGGTTGGTGCGTCGGGCCGTCCTCTCCGTCACCCATAGCGTCGTGCGTGAAGACAAACAGGGTCGGCAACTCCATCAAGGCAGATAGTCGGATGGCAGGTCGCGCGTAATCGCTAAAGATAAAAAATGTCGCACCAAAGGCTCGAATCTTAGACAGAGAAAGCCCGTTCACGGTCGCCGCCATTGCGTGTTCCCGAATGCCGAAATGCAGATTCTTCCCACCTGGGCTGTCAGCCTGGAAATCTCCCGCACCCTCGTAGGTCAGGGTGGTCTTGTTCGAAGGTCCCAGATCCGCGGAGCCCCCGAGTAACCAGGGAATATTCTGCGCGAGTACGTTAAGCACCTTGCCGGAGGCATCTCGCCCCGCTAAGCCCTTCTGGTCGCTTGGAAAAACGGGTAAATTGCGGTCCCAATCGACGGGGAGCTCCCGTCGCTGCATCAGGTCAATCTCGTTAGCAAGTCCAGGGTGCTTGACTGCGTAGGCGGCGAAGAGGTCCGTCCATTGATGTCTGGCTTCTGCCCCGCGCACACCCACTCCAGCCGCAAAGTGTTCCCGGACGCCATCGGGGACCAGAAACTTCGCGTCCTCAGGCCACCCATAGCTGCGTTTACACAGGCGGATTTCTTCGTCGCCGAGTGGCTCCCCATGGGCTGCGGCAGTGTCTTGCTTATGTGGGGAACCGTAGCCGATGTGGCTGTCCAGAATGAGGAAGGTGGGACGGCCCTTCGTCTGGCGAAAGACCTGCAGGGCATCCTCGATCCGATCGATGTCGTTAGCGTCGCCGACCCGAAGAACGTTCCACCCGTAACCCAGGAATCGGGTCGCGATGTCCTCCGTGAAGGCGATTCGCGTATTTCCTTCGATAGTGATGTGGTTGTTGTCGTAGATCCAGCAGAGGTTATCGAGACCCAGATGGCCGGCCAGTGACGCCGCTTCCGAAGCGATGCCCTCCATCATGCAACCGTCTCCACAAACGGCATAGATATGGTAGTCGAAAACATCGAAGCCAGGCTGGTTGTAGCGGCTGGCGAGCCACTTCTGGCCGATCGCCATACCTACGCTGGTGGCAACGCCCTGCCCGAGTGGGCCGCTGGTGGTCTCGACGCCCGACACCCAGTGGTACTCGGGGTGCCCTGGCGCCTTGCTGTCGAGCTGCCGGAAACGGCGTATGTCGTCGAGCGAGACCGAGGGTTGTCCCAGCCGCTCGTAATCGGCGTTCACCGCTTTGGTCCCGGTTAGGTGTAGCACGGACCAGAGCAGCATCGAAGCGTGACCGTTCGAGAGTACGAACCGATCGCGGTTAGGCCAAATCGGGTCCTCCGGGTCGAACCGCATGACGCGATTCCAGATCGTATAGACCAACGGCGCCAGCGCCATCGGCGTGCCGGGATGTCCGGACTTGGCCTGTTGCACCGCGTCTATCGAGAGGGTGCGGATTGTGTTAATCGACAATTGATCTAATTCCTGGTTGGTCATGGGATTCATATCCTGGGCGTTAGCCTATTTTTGCGTTCCAAGCGTCTTATCGAACAGCCAGCTGCCTCGCCGAAGAATCGGCTACATTCGCGAGAACCAGATCTAACAGCGCCAGGGTGCCAATCAGTTGGCCGCCACTGTTTTCGACGGCGAATTCGCGATCGGCGGTTTGAGCAAAACGGAGCAAGACTTGGTCAACGAGCTCATCCGGTTTGGTGCCGATAAAAGGTAATATCAACAAATCTTGCACGGCCGATTCCCCGCGAACCTTTCCCTGTTGCAACAGATCAAAGACGAACTCCATGCGTAACCATCCTTTGCACTGTTGATCTTGATTCACCACCGGCAGCATCGATGCTGCAGCCTGCTGGAATGTTTTCAGCGCTGACATCACAGAATCAGTCTCGTGAATCACGATCGGGTTGGCCCGCATGAAATCCGCGACTCGCTTCTGACGAATTCCTGGAGAGGCTCGATTAACAATGGCCTTGCGTTCATCCAGCGTCAGGTATTGGACTGAAGTTCGGCGGAAGAGGTAGCCCAGCGTCAGACTATTTTGAGCCAAAGCGTCAAAAGTAGCTTTGTCCAGGGCGAGCAGCGTCGTGGGCTCCAAGGCCGTCGCGTTAAACTGTCGCCTCAGGTTTTGGAGAAGTTCCCTTTCGCCGAAATGGTGGCCAGGCGTTAGTGCGCGAACCGGCCCGTTCTCGTCGGAGAGTTCCACCTTTCCTTTTTCGATGATATAGAAAGAGAAAGCTGGATCGCCGATATGAAAGACCGGGTCGCCTTTCTCTAAATGGACGCGGCCGACCACCTCGGTCATTTTGATATCCAGAAGACTGATGTCCCGAGGGAACAAGAGCTCCAGACTCCACTCCATGAACACTTTCAATTTCCGCTCCAATCCCGGCAGTTTGGATAGGTATACGGCTCGCCACATCAGCCAACCTAACAACCCAGAGACTTTGAACCCGAAAACCTTGCCTACAGCGTTCAAATGCCCAAGAGAAGCCATTTCTCCCAGGGCTTTGAAGCCGAAAGGCTGCAGCGGGCTCTTGCTTCGCAGAGCGACAATGTTCTTCCCCAGGATCGTGCCTTGGCGAATCGCGAATTGCGCAGTCGCCGGCGAGACACTTCCATCGGTCAGCGGCACCGCAGCGCAATCGCCAGCCGCCCAGAGATTTTGGTGCCCTTTCAATCGCATCGTCGGTTCGGTGACCAGTCGCCCTTTGGAGTTGGCTAACTGATATCGATCGATCAATTTTTGGATCACCGGGTGAGTCGCATTCCCGACCGTTGTCACCACCGTGTTGGTTTCGATCACATCGCCCGTGCTCAGAATAGCTCGCTCGGCGGTGATGGCGTTTACTCGAGTGTCTAGCCGCACCTCAATTCCACGCTTCGCCAGGTGCTCACCACAATAACGCCCCAACTCCTCGCCGATTTGCGGCAATAGATAAGGACCGCTGTGAACCAAAACTAAGCGAAAATCTTTGCGGTCGAGTCTCGGATAAAATTTGCGTACATCCCGAAGCAGGTCGTAAATCTGGCCGGCGGTCTCCACACCGGAATATCCGCCGCCAACGACAACGAAGGTGAGAAGTTTTTGGCGCAATGCCTTGGTCCTGGTCACGCTCGCTTCTTCCAACCGTTGGATCACTTCTGCGCGCAGCCGGATAGCGTCCCCGACAGTTTTCATCAGATACCCGTGCTCCGGCATTCCCGGAACGCGGCTCACGTCCACTACGCTGCCAATGGCAAATACGAGATGTTCAAACTTCAAGGTGGCATCGCGAACAAAGGGCCCCGGAGAAAAGCGAACGGTCTGAGCATCAAGGTCAACTTCCTCCACGGATCCCATAAAAATGGAGCTGCCTCGGCAGAATTCGCGGAGTGGATTGACGACGTGGAGCGGTGAAATCGACGACCCACTTACCTCAGCCAACATCGGGTGGAAGAGCATTGCGTTTTGGTCCGCTAAAAGGGCCACGTTTTCAGCGGCATCAGGCAGGCCTGCGGTCAACGCTCGCGCGCAGTAAGTACCCGCGAATCCCCCGCCCAGGATGACGACTGGAAAAGAATAGGTTTCGGAAGCTAAGGACGAAGGCTGGTTGTCGGTCATGGTTTTATACTTCTATGAGAGCCACATTTTGCAGGGGCGCAGAGCCGCTCAGCGCGACTGAATTTCAGCGACCAAGAAGGAGGAGATCAAAGCATGTGTCTTCCTTTTTGATCTCATTTGAGCTGTGTTGTCGCTGCGCGATCTGCGAGCACCAAAGCTCTTTCCTGATTTACGCGTCCGGCTGGAATTGACGGATCGCCTTCCCGGAGGCGGACAAGCATTCCAGCTTTCTCACTCCCAGTGACCAACCAAAGGATGCGTCGAGCGCGATTGAGAATCGGGTATGTCAACGTCATCCGGCGCCTCCCTTGATAGATCCCGGTCACGGCAACGTCTGCGTCGCTCACTTGGAGGACGGCGTCGCCGGGCACCAGCGAAGCGGTGTGCCCATCCGGTCCGAGTCCCAGGTGGATGAGATCGAGCACCGGCGGCGAGCCGGCGATCTTCGCGAGCACCTCAGCATACTGCTTCGCGGCCGCTTCCAGATCGGTCGATTCCACTGGCATGGCGTAGACTTGTTCGGGAGGTAACGGCGCATGCTTCAGCAGGCTTTCGCGCAAGTGAGTGAGGTTGCGGTCGGGGTCTCCCGCCGGAGCCACCCGTTCGTCGACCTGTGCCAAATGCACGCTCTCCCAAGGAACCTGCTCTCCGGCCAGAGCACGGAGCATAATCCAAGGGGTGTGCCCGCCACTGACCGCCATGATAAAACGCTCGCGCTCGGCAACTGCTGTTCGCGCCTCTGCGGCGATAATCTTGGCGGCCTCTCGGGCCACCGAATCGGCATCTGCGAATATTTCAATCTTCATGTAAACGTCTCCAATATCGGGACTACCCTTTCACAATTGGGTTCTGCCAGCCCGCGGGAGGTGAAACTTTGTGATCGACTTCGCTCGGTCCCCAGCTGTTCGGCTCGTATTCAATAACGGGGGTGCTCGAACTCAGTACCGGATCGACGATTCGCCATGCCTCTTCGACATAGTCCTCTCGGGCAAACAGGGTCGGGTCCCCCGCCATAGCGTCTCCTAAGACGCGTTCGTAAGCATCCATCTCGTCCGCGCGAGGCTGCCGGCTTATTATCATCTCGACAGACTGGCTGACTGTATCCTCTCCAGGGGCGATAACGTTCATGCCGAGGGCCAGGGTGACCTCGGGGCTGATCCGAAACCGGAAATAGTTCGGCGTCAGATTGAACTGCTCAAACATTGTCGGGGGCTGACGGAGCCGAACGACGATTTCTGCGCACGTCACGGGAAGACATTTCCCCGCCCGAATGTAGAAAGGAACGCCTTTCCATCGCCAGGAATCAATCTCCAGTTGCAGCGCGGCAAAGGTTTCCACCTGAGAGTCTGGCGCGACGCCTTTTTCGTTGCGGTAGCCACGGAACTGCCCGCGAACCACGTCCTCGCTTTTCAGGGGCGGAATCGCTTTGAGAACTTTGACCTTTTCATCTCGGATCGACTCGCTGTCGTTTCTAGGAGGAGGCTCCATGGCCAGGTTGGCTAGAATCTGAAATAGATGATTCTGAATCACGTCGCGGATAGTGCCCGTATCGTCGTAGAAAGCGCCTCGGCCCTGGACCCCGAAGTCTTCGGCCATCGTGATCTGCACGCTTTCGACGTAGTTGCGATTCCAAAACGGTTCCAGGAACGCGTTTGCAAAACGGAAGAAAAGCATGTTATGCACCGGCCGTTTCCCCAGGTAATGGTCGATGCGAAAGATTCTATTCTCGTCGAACGTCCCGAGTAGAATCCGGTTGAGGTGCTGGGCCGAAGCGAGGTCCCGGCCGAAGGGCTTTTCGATGATAACCCGAGCACCATCGGTGCAGCCCGACTTCGCCAACTGTTCGACGACTAGCCCGAATAAGACGGGCGGTATGGCCAGGTAATGCGCCGGTCTCTGGACCGAGCCAAGCTCTTTACGGATAGCCTGAAACGTTGCTGAATCCTTGTAATCGCCGTCTACGTAGCGCAGCAAGGCAGATAGCTTATCAAATGCCGCAGCATCGAGACCTCCGTGTTTCTCGACGCTATCCCGCGCTCTAGCCTTGAGCTGGTCGAGGTTCCAATCGGCTTTGGCCACAGCGATGACTGGCACGTTCAGGTGTCCGCGTTTGACCATCGCCTGCAGGGCAGGAAAAATCTTCTTGTAAGCCAGATCTCCGGTGGCACCGAAAAATACCAGAGCATCCGAATGGAGAGGAGTCATGGTTTATTCCTTATTTCGCGGACTTTTCTAGGTGTCCGCCGAACTCGAACCGCATGGCTGAAAGGAGTTTGTCCTGGAAGTCGGCATCACCGCGCGAGCTGAATCGTTCGTACAGGGCCGTGGTGAGTACTGGTACGGGAACGCCTTCATCGATGGCGGCCTTGATGGTCCATCGCCCCTCGCCCGAATCTGAGACTCGACCGGAGAAACCGGAGAGCACGGGGTCTTTGGCCAGGGCGATCGCCGTCAGGTCCAGCAACCACGAGGCGATCACACTTCCACGCCGCCACACCTCGGCGATGTTACCAAGATCGAGGTCATATTGGTAATACTCGGGATCGCGTAACGGCGTCGTCTCAGCGTCAATTGCCTGTTGCCGCTTGCCAATGTTGGCGTCGCGCAAGACGCCTAGCCCCTCGGCATACGCCGCCATGATTCCATATTCGATGCCGTTGTGGACCATTTTGACGAAGTGACCGGCGCCGTTGGAACCGCAGTGCAGGTAACCCGACTCGGATGTGGTACCCAGTTTTTCCCGTCCTGGGGTGCGCGAAATGTCGCCGAGACCCGGCGCCAGCGTTGCGAAGATCGGATCAAGATGTTTCACCACCGCGGGTTCGCCGCCGATCATCATGCAATAGCCGCGCTCTAAACCCCAGACACCTCCGCTCGTTCCAACATCCACGTAATGGATTTTCCTCGTCGCGAGTTCCTTGGCTCGCCGGATGTCGTCTACGTAATAGGAATTGCCACCATCGATAAGAATGTCGCCTGGCTCGAGCAACGGCACGAGGTCAGCGATGGTTTTGTCCACGATTGCGGCCGGCACCATTAACCAGAGCGCGCGCGGCTTCGTGAGTTTCTTAACGAGATCGGCCAACGAGGAGGTGCCAACCGCTTTGTCCTGGACTAACTCCTCTACCGCCTTCGGTGATACGTCGAAGACTACACCGTCATGCCCCGCCTTTATAAGGCGTCGCACCATATTTGCGCCCATTCTTCCGAGCCCGATCATTCCGAGTTGCATTACAGGGTTCCTTTCTTCAGAGCTGATTGCTCTTTTTAGATGAATTTCATTACGTGGTTGTTTACCGGCCCGCGGCAGGACCGGGCCAGATCACTTCGTCTTTTCCTATTCCCTAGCCTCTTTGCCTTATGTCTCCCCTCAGGAAGCGCGCGCCTTTTCAAAGATGTCGACGAACGTTCGGTAGCGACGGGCTATCTCGGTCACGGCTTGCTCTCGCGTAATCTTTTTGTCCCGCCACCCAACGAGTGGCTCCCAGAAGACCGTCCGACCGACAGCGAAGCCGATGAACCCCGGGACTGTAGCCGCGGTCGTCAGCCATTCGTTCACCTTCTTGTCGTCCTCGCCCCGGCCGAGGATTATGCAGCCGACTTTGTCTCGATTGTTCCGGTGCGCAGCAGCTACAATCTTCTCGCAATCCTCGCGGCGGTCGAGCCCCTCGATCTTCCAGACGTCAGCCTCAACTCCTGCATCTTGGAGCTGCTCGATAGCCCGCGCCATCAATCCAGGCCGAAGCTCAAGGTCATAGGCCTTTTTGTCGCCGTTGACTCGGTCGAGTTGCGCTTTCTCCGGCGGCACAAGCAGCTCGAACATGAATAGACGGTGACTCTCCGAATGCAGGTAATCAGATAGGCGTTTGAGGCGGGCAGACTGTTGCTTGTTCAAGGTCTCGTCACCCTCAGGGTTATAGCGCACCAGCACCTTGCAGAAGGTTGGGTCGAAAGCCTCGATGTGCTTGGCGAAAGCCTCGCCATATTCGAAATCAAACTCGTCCTGCCCGCTCTTCTCGGCTGGACATGCGGTTATATAACCGTCCGCCTTCGCATCGCGGAGGATAGCTGCACCGAATTGCTCATCCACCAAAATGCCAGCCTTCTCCTTGGGCACGCCAGCGGCGACGGCTACCTTGAATCCGTCATAGATTACCTGTTTAGCGGCAGCAATCTGTGCTGTTTGCTCTTCAGTCAGTGTTCCCTTCCAGCCAAACATTTTTGTCTGGAACGAGCCGCGGTGATCGAATGGTTGGATGTACAGAGGTTTATTATAACCAATATTCATAACGTTCTGTTCCTGAGTTGACGGTAGCGGCGGATCAGGCAGTTGGTGGAGCTGTCATGTCCGAGCTCGGGTTCTGTTTTGGATTCGAGTTCCGGGATAATGCGCTGGGCCAGTACCTTGCCCAATTCGACACCCCACTGGTCGAACGAGTCGATGTTCCAGATCGTGCCCTGGGTAAAGACACTGTGCTCATAGAGTGCAACGAGCTTGCCGAGGCTCTGCGGCGTGAGCCGATCAGCGAGGATCGTGTTGGACGGACGATTGCCCTCGAAGACCCGGTGGGGCACGAGCCAATCTGGTGTGCCCTCGGCTTTTACTTGCTCGGGCGTCTTGCCGAACGCCAGCGCTTCGGTCTGGGCAAAGACGTTCGCCAGGAGCATATCGTGGTGCCGGCCCAGAGGATTGAGTGCCTCAACGAACGCGATGAAGTCGCACGGGATAAGCCGGGTCCCCTGGTGAATCAATTGATAAAACGAGTGCTGGCCGTTGGTTCCCGGTTCGCCCCAATAGATCGGCCCGGTCGGGTAATCTACCTCGATCCCATCGAGCGTAACGTGTTTACCGTTACTCTCCATCGTCAACTGCTGCAGATAGGCGGGGAATCGCTTGAGGTACTGCTCATACGGTAGAACCGCCACAGTTTCGGCGCCGAAGAAATCGTTGTACCACACCGCCAGCAGGCCCATGAGCACAGGCAGGTTGCGCTCGAAAGGCGCGGTGCGGAAGTGCTCATCCATTTCGTGAAAACCGTCGAGCATTGCTCGGAAGTTGTCCGATCCAATGGCTAACATCGTCGAGAGCCCGATCGCGGAATCCATGGAATAACGTCCACCAACCCAATCCCAGAATTCGAACATGTTGGCCGTGTCGATACCGAACTCGGATACCTTCGCGGCATTGGTGGAGACAGCGACGAAATGCTTGGCCACGGCGTTGACATCGCCGCCGAGCCCTTTGAGCGACCAGTCACGCGCCGAGTGGGCGTTGGTCATTGTCTCTAAGGTCGTGAAAGTTTTTGAGGAGACGATGAAAAGGGTCTCGGATGGATCTAGATCACGGACGGCTTCCGCGAAGTCGGTTCCGTCGATGTTGGATACGAATCGGAATGTCATCGCACGGTCGCTGTAATACTTGAGTGCTTCATACGCCATCACTGGCCCGAGGTCAGAGCCCCCGATGCCGATGTTGATAACGTTGCGAATGCGCTTGCCTGTGTGGCCCTTCCACACGCCGCTCCGAACCCGATTGGAAAAATCAGTCATTTTGTCCAGCACCGCATGGACTTGGGGGACCACATTCTCGCCGTCTACGACAATGGACGTCCCTCTCGGTGCCCGGAGAGCGACATGCAAGACGGCTCGGTTTTCGGTGATATTGATCTTCTCGCCTCGAAACATGGCATCGATCCGCTCGCGCAGATCGCATTCTTGCGCCAATTGCAGGAGGAGCTTGAGGGTTTCGTCGGTAACGCGATTCTTCGAGTAATCAAAGTAGAGGCCCACTGCCTCGAGAGTCATACGTTCACCGCGTTTGGGATCATCGGCGAAGAGTTTTCGGAGATGCAATTCCCGCGCCTTGTGATAGTGGGATTCGAGCTCTTTCCACGATGGGCGTGCGGTGACTGATTGGATACCGGTGGTCATATTCATATTCCTTTCGCTTCCTGAAGAGCGGCGCTCTTCGAGTCGATCACTGACATGAGTTCGTTCCAGGATTTTACAAATGAATCGGCCCCTTCGTCCTGGAGCCTTGCGGCCAGCGCGTTGATGTCGACACCGGCACTGGCGAACTGGGCCAATACTGCTTCGCAATCGCCGCCATCGGCGGGCACAATTGGGCCGACCTCGCCGTGGTCGACAAAGAGTTTCAAGGTGCGCCTCCGGCATTGTGTTAACCGTGAGCGGTGCGGCCAGCGTCTTGATGTAAAGGACGTCAGAGGCTTTGGGATCTTTGGTTCCGGTGCTGGCAAACAATAGTCGCTGTGGGCGGCCGCCGGCATTGAACACACGTTTCCAACGCGGCGAAGCGATCAGGTCGCAGTACGCTTTGTAAATGCGTTTGCCTATGGCGATGCCGAGCTGGTCGTTGAGCGTGTCGGGCGTCTTGCCCATGATCGCAGAGTCCCAGCGGCTAATGAATACCGAGGCGACCGAACCAATATCTGGCTTCAGCCCTGCTGCGATACGCCGTTCGATGCCGCGCAGGTACGCTTCGGCTTGCGCCAAATAGTGCTCACGGGAGAACAACAGGGTCACATTGACCGGCACCCCAGCAAAAATCGCCTCTTCGATGGCGGGCAGACCTTCTTTGGTGCCAGGAATCTTGATAAAGAGATTGGGGCGCCCCGCCCGGGCGTGCAGATCGTTGGCTTCGGCCAGGGTGGTTTTAGTGTCATGAGCCAACAAGGGAGAGACTTCCAGCGAAACCCATCCGTCGACACCGCAAGTCCGATCGTAAATTGGTCGGAACAGGTCAGCGGCCTTGGTGAGATCCTCGAGAGCTAGCTCAAAGAACAGTTCCTCACCTGATTTGCCTTCCTTGAGTTTCTGACGGATGGCCACGTCATAGTCGGTGCTATTCTTGATGGCATGATCGAAGATCGTTGGGTTGGATGTCAGCCCGGTGACAGAGAACTCGTCGATGTAGCGGCGGAGCGTACCGCTGTTCAGCAGATCCCGCGTGATATTGTCTAGCCAGAGACTTTGGCCCAGATCGTGGAGCTTTTGAGTCGCCTTCATAGTGTTATTTCTCGGCAATCGCTGACCGCTCGATCGGGAACTTTTGAGCCCGATATGTATTACAAGGGGGTTTCATACGAATTGGCACCGAGTCTAAATTCAGAGCTTCTGGCTGGCTATGACTCCAAAGAAGGTTTTGCTATCTACCCATTTGGTTAGTCAAGATTCCATTACTCCGGCCCGCATGGAAACGCACGCGTTTCCATGAAATCTTGGAGTTTAGGCGAAATTCATTTCTTTGAGGGTATCGTGGCGCTCTTTCGCGAACGACCTGTTATTATGGGTCGTAGGCTGACGATTGGGCGCCAGTAGCCGGGATCATAATCGTTGGCGGAATTACGCTGTTCATTACTCCTTTCCTGCTTCGAGCGAAGCCACTTTAGCCAGGCGCCGCAGGTGCCGATCGGCTTGGCTGAACTCAGCGGCTAAGAACGTCTGGACCAGATCCCAGGCCACCGCCGGCCCCACCGTTCGTCCGCCCATGCAAAGGATGTTCATGTGATCGTCCTCGACTCCTTGCTTAGCCGAGAAATGGTCATGGATCAGGCAGGCGTGGACACCTTCAATCTTGTTGGCGCACACCGACGCACCCACCCCGCTGCCGCAGATCGCCAGGCCACGATCCACTTTACGCGTTGCCACCGCTCGCGCGAGTGGAACGACGAAGTCGGGATAGTCGTCGTCGGGGGTTAACGTGTGAGCGCCGAAATCAACGACCTCGTGACCAACCGCCCGGAGTTGAGTAACCAACTCCTCCTTCAAACCAAATCCACCGTGGTCGGTGGCAATTCCAATGCGCATGGCATGTCCGATTTGTTGAGGTTAGTTCACTGCCTGCGTTGTAGCGGTTAATAGCTGCAGTCGCCCGTCACTAAAGATTGCAGACCGAAGGCCAAAGTAAACAGCTAACCCCTCTCGCATCCTGCAACGGGCAGCGAGGGTTTTTCGTCCTCGTACTCGTCGTCCCTCGTCCTCGAAAAACGGTGCCGTTAGCCTAACGGGCCGTGCAAATAGGTCTTTTTGCTGATCAACGCCTTCGATCGAGGCCACTTCGCGGGAAATCACCCACGAAGCGAGGCCGAGAACGACGACGAGGACGAGTTTGGATCGGGGCTATGCGTCACGGTGTTCTTCTTTGAAAATAGTTCTTCTTCGCTGTCAGCAGTGCAAAGAGCACGGACACAATCGAAGGCGGAGGGGAACGCCCGGGATCCTTTTCTTCATCGTCCTCGTACTCGTCCTCGAAATCGGTGGGGTTGGCCTAACGATCCGCGCAAATAGGTCTTTTTGCTGATCAACGCCTCGGTTTTGACCGATCCTGGATCGACTACGGTCGGACTCGCCTTCATGAGAACTTCATTCAAGTATCTCTGTCTCTATTTAAGCGAGTCCTTTACATTTAGGCGAAAGAAATTCTTGATGCGCCACAAGAGATCGTGCTGTCCGATCACGGCTGGCTGAATCGCGGATTGGTCGAACATGGTGACAAACTGTTGCAGCTTGGCGACGTAATGGCTGAGCGATTCTACCAACTCCGGGCGCGCTTCGAGGATCGGCTTAAGGTCTTCGGACTTTGATTCGAGCAAGAGGCCTGAGGTCAGAGCCGCGAATGAGCCAACCGAATGCATGCCGGTCAGAAGAGATACCTCGCCGTAGGTGTCCCCAGGTCCCAACCTCCGCACCTTCAGTATGCGCCCGTCCTGGACCTGGCGGCTAACTTGAATAACGCCTGAATCAATAAAGTAGACCGACTCAGTCTTTTCATCTTGCGCCAAAAGTTGTTCTCCGGCCTGGAAGTGGCGCCTAATGATTTTTGAGTTCAGACCGGCTTTTTCCGATGGAGTCAGTGGCTCGAGCATAGGCAGGTGATCGAGCACCTCGTTCTCCGGGAACAGAAAAATGGGAGATGAACTGAGCGCATCGCGGACTGTCATCGACCCGGAATTCTCTCGCGGGGTGGCTGCTGGGCGCGCCCGTTTGTAAAGCTGGGCAACCAGCTGCGATCGCGCGTCTCCCGCTGAAGTAAAGAGCGAAGTACTATAACAGATCTCGTAAGAGATCCGGCCGCCCTTAAGATCCGTTGCGGAAACCATGCACGGTGGGTGCTCCAGTACAGCCGGACACGTCATAGCTGCCTGTTTAAGAATTTCCATCGTGAATTCCGGCTCGTTCCGGGCATCTACCGCCACAGTTAAGGTTCCACTATAGCGCTTGCTCCCGGCGCTATGGTTTTGAATCCGCATTTTGGCGATTGCGCTATTCGGAATGACGACCACATCGTTTGCGGCGTTCCTAAGGTGGGTGGAACGCCAATTCACCTGCATCACCTCACCTTCGACTCCGCCCTCTAAAAGGATTTCGTCCCCGAGGCGGTATGGCCTTTCGATGGTCAGCGATATTCCAGAAAAAACGTCCCCCAAACTACTTTGCAGAGCCAAGCCGAGTACGATCGCGATAACACCGGAAGTCGCGAGCAGCCCCTGCAGCGGCCACCGAAACACAAACCCCATCATGGCCAGTGCACCGCAGACATAGATGGTCCCCGCGATGACATCGAAAAGGAGTTTGTTTTGTATTACCGCTCTGCGCAGCGTCGTCAGCAAGGCAAGGAAAGAGATAAGCTCGCGCGCGGCCATGGCCCACCAACAGCAAGCTAAAATCTGGAGCCAGAACTCTCGTGGCACGTCTTCCGGTCGATAGACAGGGTTAAGCGGCGAACCGATAAGCGCCACGATAAGTGCGGTGGCCGTCGCGAAAAAAACTGACATGCACACAAACCGGGCGACTTGCCTGCGCTGCGGAATCAATTTCAAGGTAATAGCATCCGCAACAAGCGCGCAGCCAAGAATTATAGAGAGGTCCATGCGTTAGATGATAGAGACAGACTTGGTTTGACTTTCAATCCTCCGAAAGAATGATTAACCAATACGGCAAAAGAATGGGTAGGCTATTATGTATTCTTGAAGTTCGATTGACACGGTGGATTGGAGGAACAGAATCGAGTCGTGAATTTCCCCCGACGATCTTTTGTCACCTCCGATGGCGTGCAGTTAAGCTATATTCGGCAGGGAAGTGGTCTCCCGGTCGTTCTCATCCACGGCTGGTCCCAGTGCGCCGAGGAATTCAAACATCAGATCGAGGCGCTCAGCGCGCGATATGATGTAATAGCTGTCGATCAACGCTCTCATGGCGAATCACAGAAAGTGTCTTACGGGTTAAAGATTTCGCGGTTATCCAAGGACCTGTGCGAACTATTGAATGAGCTGGACCTCAATGATGTCGCGCTATTGGGTCACTCGATGGGAGCATCAGTAATCTGGTGCTATCTGGACCTGTTCGGTCCTGAACGCTTGTCGAAGATTATTTTAGTCGATCAGTCGCCGTTCATCACTTCGGACCCGCATTGGACGCAACAAGAATTAGAAGAATCCGGCGCTATTTGTACCGCTCAGCAAGTGTTGGATACTGTTGCCACCTTACGAAGCAAGGAAGCAGAACAGGTCACCCGACAGATCATCGATAGGATGGTGACGAAGCAAGCAACGTCAGAGATGAGAGAGTGGATCGTCCAAATGTAATTTGAAGATGCCCCGGAATTTTGCCGGGACTCTAATTTACAATCACCGGCATACGGACTGGCGAGACCTCATCCCGCGGATCAACCTTCCTACCCTGATAATCAGTGGTCGAGCAAGCGTGATACCGTGGAAATCACAAGAATGGATTCACAGGCAAATTAAAGGCTCACGGTTCGAAGTATTCGAAGAAGCTGAGGGCGGCCGGCATTTTATGTTCATCGAAAACCCCGAAAAGTTTAATCGGCTGATCATGGAATATTTAAGCTAGGTAACACCATTCATCGATGTTGGGGGATGACCCCGAATTCATTGGTTCTGGGCGGTCGACGAGTGAAAGTGCGTAGGCCACGAGCGCGCCGCACGTTGGGTGGCGACGTGCCACCTCGTTTAAGAACTCGCCAATCCTAACGGTTGGGGTCTCCGGAACGATCTACATCACGCCGATTTCGCTCAGGCGTGCTCGGTGCGCACACGCAATGTCTTCGCATCAAATCGCCACTAACGCAATTCCATCGAAAAGCACCGGCGTCTGCGCCGCGACTGCCCGATTGAGAGCATATTGATTGCGTTTATGGCTACTACAAATTTTAATCCTGCCGAGGTTATTACTCGCTACTTGTCGCTCTTTGTTCTCGGACGATATCTTCGAGCGTGACAATGCCGATCATTCGCTTTTCACGAGTCAGCACGGGCAGTTGGCTAAGGTTTCTTGCACGCATCAAATTTTCAGCTTCAGCGATGGTTTGGTCTTCAAAGCAATAGACCGTTTCCTGATTCAGTTCCGTTTGCGCGAGTTCGATCTTCGGGTCGTGGCCGAGACCACTGACTTTGCGGTTAAGCTCACTCTCCGACACCGTTCCGAGTATATGGCCGTTCTTATCGGTCACGGGAGACGAAGTTATCCCCTCAGATCGCAGCTCTTCGCAAGCTTCCTGGACCGAAGCCTCGGGCCCCAAACTCTTTGCCTCGCGACGCACAATTTCTTTGAGCTTTCTTGGCGCAAGTTCTTCGATTTGGTCGATGGCGGATTTAGTTTTCATAATGGTGTGGTTTTGCCAAACCTCTTTCTGCAGCCAAGCTTCCACATCCTAGTCGGTTCCTCCGAAGCGGAAACGCTTGCCCTGAACCCAGGATCTTTTGGGGTAATCAAGCGTAAGCCAGGTTTTAGTGAGAGAAACACCAAAGGAGCCGCAGTAGGGATTTTTCTTGAACCTCACCCTTTCGAACGGCCCCGGAAACTCGGAAGGCACCCATTCGATAATGAGGCGATATTGTTCGCCGTATTTCTCGGTCGATAGGACCTTTGCGTGAATCGATGTCACACGGCTAGCCGGTCCAGTCTTCCCGAGACAGTTCCGGAGTAGAGTCTTTTCCGCCTGATTCGATCGATTGCGTCGGCGATTTCCTTAGCTTCCCAGGTAGGATGAACGTCGGATGTTCCGGAGGCGCTAACGAAAGCTGGCTCATTTTCATCAATTGGTTCGTTCATTGGCATTTCATCATTTAAAAAGTATGTGACCATGAGCCGGCTGATTTAGTCCGTTATCGAGGATAGAAAAGTACTCATGTTGGTGGTCTTTTTTTAGAACTACGACTCGACTGCTTCGCGTTGGGGACGTGGTGCAGTGGTATAAAACACGGAGCGGCGCATTTCCTATCCACCTGTCAGCGGAATAAGCGGTCAAAAGCTTCATGGACATTCGCTTTCGTGCGATTGTCTTGTCTCTAGTCATTGAGCGTTTCTTTCATCCCGGTTTAGTTCAGATTCGCCATAGTCGGAGACTCCACCATCTGGCATTATCATTCTCGCCCGGATCGTTGAGCCTCTCCCATACCTTTCTCGAAGTATTACTGTTGCTTCCGCGTATGACGACTGACAGGAAAGTGGGTAGGGAACGCTGTTGCGGATACTAATTCGCCCTGGTCCAAATGTAATTTCGGCCCATTAATGCGATACCAATATACCCACGGACCTTGATCCTGTCTGGTCCCTGCAGTTCCATAAAACAGGAATAGGTTTTGCCGCTCTTCGGGTCGTAAACCGTCCCGTTCTCCCAGCGAGTGTCGCTTTTTTTTGTAAAGCCAGATATGAACACAAGCCCGATGATTGGATAGTTGCGTTTCTTTGGATCTGGATTGTAAATATCGGTCTTCTCTTTTCCCTCACTCGTCTTCGGCTCGCTCAAAGCCACGATCCTGGCACTAAGTTTGCCTTCACTTTCGAACATCTCAAAGGTGGCGTCTTGGCCCTTCCAGAATCCAATCGGGGATGCAGGATCGGTTGCGTGAACTGCGGTCGCTCCAAACCAGCAGGTGACCAGCACCAAGAGCGGATAGGGAAGTCGGGAGGTATTCATAGGTTCACGCTCCCAGTTCGGGCCGAGCAGTTCCGGATTACTCCGGCGAGTCACTGGCCCGTTGCTGGTTTCAATCTAGAGCATCCTCCCAATTTGCCGTCACGAGAGGATCGGCTAACTACCGTGACGAAGTCTCGTTCGGATCGATTAGTTTCTCTCATACTCTTCGCGACGCGTTACCGTTGTTTTTGAGTATGACGACTGATGTTCTTTCAACCCGCAGACTGCTCCTCGCGGCTACGAACATTTCCCTTTCATTGGTCAAGACCTCAACCGGCATTGTTGTGCCGCCTTCCTGATCCAACCGATGCCGTTTCGGGAATAGGTCGGATGTATTGTTGAAACGTTAGCCAGTCAACGCGAGTCTTGTCCCATTCCTGGAGAGCGAGGCCATACGATTCAAACACCTCGCGGATCTGGGCCGAATTCAATTTCAGAATATCTTCGAGGATCGGTACCAGAACACTGAGTGCGCTATCGCTGAGCACTGTCCGTTTGGCGATGCGGCCAAGAAACTTGGCCTCGGAGACAGCGATAGTATAGCCCTCCCGACTGTTCACATGCAGCATCACGAATAGGTCCGAACTGCCGTCGCCCATATAGATCGTATGATCTGGCGTCATCTGCAGCTTGGTTTCCAGTTCCTGCAGTACAGCAATTTTGCCATAGCCCGCGGAAACGCGTTTGACGGCAGAAATTTCGCCAGTCGAAGAATCGTATTCGAGCTGTGTGCCAAAGATGCGATCCGCTGGGACAATCCCTTCGAGAGCCGACTGAACGACATCTTGGGGGGAAGCCGAGATTACATAAAACGGAAAACTATAGCCGGCGAGACCCTTTTCGAAGAACTCCGCCAACAGATCGACGTTATTTTTCAGACGGACATGCTTGCCAGCCTCAATCAGATGTTCTCTGCGCACGGTGCGGAATTCCGGGTCGTGCCTTAGCAGGTAGGCAAGCTCAGCGCCCTGCTGGACCAGATTGGCCTTCGCGAGTCCGGCCACCTTCTCCTGGAATGTAGAGACGCCCACAACCTCGCTCAGCACAATCCCTGAATCGTTAAAGCTCAGCGTCTGATCAAAGTCGCTTGCCACCAGATATCGTTTCGTCATCTCTGAACCGTTTATCATAACTTGTTCCGGCATTCTCACCCCGGATCGATAAGCTTCTCCCATACATTGCTCGAAGAGTTACAATTGCCTTCGGGTATAACAAGCGAGAGAAAGGAACCAGGTGTTTTTGAGACACAGGCACTATCAAACAATATTCGTTCACGCCGGGAGCCGCTGTTTCAAAGTCTTCCTTCGTTCTTCTCGTCATGCGTCGTCATACTCAAAGGCGACAGTAACGCGTCTATAAGAGTATGGGAGAACCTAATGAAGCCCAGCGAGATTCCTGACGTTAGTTACATGGCTTCTTTTACGGCGACAGAATGGCACGGCCTTTAGGGTTGAGAAGCGGCCGGTGACCTGCCGGAGCCATTAGCATAGAGACAAAGGAGCGTGATGCGAAAGGTTGTTACTTTAGCCATAGCGATTAATGCCGGTCTCTGCTTCGTCACGATCGCACAAGCGGATGAACTTCGATTTACTGCCTTGCCGCAGACGGTGCAAAGTACTGTACTTCGCGAGACGCGGATGCCGGATGCATCAAGTGTCACCCGAATTGTCCGGGACAGTAGCGGAATCTATGTTGTTACGGTGCGAGGCATAACGGGCGAACAGGTGGTCTACGTGAATGAGGCCGGCCTCATCGTGCAGGCACCGGCAACCATTACAACGGTTCAAAAGTCAGGCGAGACGGTTCTATCGGCGATCGAGTCCACGCTGACAGTAGTGACGTATGACCAAGTCCGACAAAACGTGTCGCGATACCAACTGCTTGAGAAAAGGGGCACGAACGAAGTGTATTGGGACAACCGGACCGGACAGCAGGTGATGGTTAAACGCGAGAACAACTAAGCCGTCCACGTTACGCTTCCGCCCACGCGGAGACTGTGGCTGGAGGACCCGGCGCCACCGGTTGAGATCAACCCGCTGGCCGTACATCGATGGAAACATCTTAAAGAAGGCAATTATGAAGAGAACAAACGATATCCTAGAAACAGCAGACACCCTGAGCAACCACCTGATGGCTGCTGTGGAAGATAAAAAAGCGGAAGCGGATGAAATTGGTTGCGCAGCGCAAAACACGCTAAGCGACGGGCAGGGAGAGGCCGAGACCGCACAGATCGGCTCCGAATCAAAAGCAAAGACTTTGCGATCCAAGGGTGCGTATGGGCGTAGACAATCGTTATCGACAATGCTGCTGACGTTGGTGGCAGTTCTCTTGGTGGGTCTGCTCTTTTTCTTTGCGCGGGTGGTATCCTTCTTTTCAGGAAGCAGAAAATCAGGAAATCGCCAGCGGCGTCGATAGCCTGATCAGGGAAGACGAAAATTGTCTCCGATCAACCCAGGCGTATACTTCCGTGCGGCTCATTGTATGTCCTTAGGCCTTCTCTTCAGCGACATAGTGAGAAGGATTCCAAGCGCGAATCCGGCCGCGGAGGCGATGAAAAGCAGAACGGCGTGAGGCATGACGACTGTTGCAAATAGCAGGTGCGTTTCTACGGGCTCCCTGTTCTGGACGACGAGGATTGCTACCAAAATGACTAAGACCGAAGTCGTGATGAGTTTAAAGTTGCGCATAAGGCTATAATTGACGATTCGAGGTTACCCCACCAAACGGAAAAAACTGTACGCTTCTCTATTGATTCCCGTGTGGCAGATCGAACCGTCCGCTACTGACGATACTGGGCTAGCAACAAGTCGCCAGACACAAAGTTGACTTGTGGAAGCTCAAGAAACCCCGGGCGGCAGCCTGGAGGTTACCCACGGCCTTATCGATCAGTATTCAAATCTGCTAACGGCTTCCTTCCGATGCTCGACTTTGCCATACGCAAAAGCGACAGCAACACTTCGGGAAGGGTATTGGAGAAGCTTACGGATCCGGGCGAGAATCATGGTGCCGGATAACGGATAACTCGGACAAACCCCAGGACTCACTTCAACTAATCGAAAGAATCAAAAACTATGCTTTGGACAATAGCCATTGTTCTCATCGTGCTCTGGGCTTTAGGCCTATTCACTCACGTCGCAGCAGGCGGATTGATTCACTTACTCTTAGTCGTTGCCGTCATCGTGATCGTGGTCAACGTGATCCGCCGCGGTCGAATAGGGTGACAGATTGGAATTGCGCGCGCTTCCGGCGCTGTAAAGACTATATCCGGACCGAGATGTAGTAGATTGGATTAGGGTTGCACCCGTCGACAGCTACGATTGAAAGGCTTTTCTTTCTGAGCGATCCATGCTCTCCAACCGCCTCGCGACTTGTGAGCAACGTTTGTGTGAATTGATGACTTAGGAAAGCGGTGAGAGTATGGAACCAAGCTCAGCTGAAAAGATAGTATGGCCAGCTGTCCATTTGGAAACAATTCTCGTGCCGACAGATCTGCGACCTGATTCGAGAGTCGCGCTCAGTTTTGCGCTAGCGCTTGCGCAAAAGTTCGAAGCTAATCTGGTGCTTTTGCATGTATTTGCGGAGTCCTATTCTTCCGATACAGAGATTGGTGCAGGGGCAGGTAAATTACTGGATGCAACGAGAGAAGACGCAGAGCGTGAGATTGCCCGTTTGGAAGAGCTATTGCGTGGTCAGTATTCCAAGTGCCGAACCGCCTTCAGAATTGGTAGTCCATTTGAACAGATCGTGAACGAAGCCGCAGAACTAAACGCTAGTCTGATCGTGATGGCCTCGCATTGTTACGGTTGGTTTGATCACCTAATCCACGGGAGCGATGCCGAGCGAGTGCTTCGTCAGGCTCCCTGTCCGGTGCTGATCGCCAGGGATGCCTAGTCGGAGCAGTTTTCGCTGCCAGTATCCAGCGCCGCCGATGCGCCTTCGTTACATCTGGGGTGCCCTGGCTTTGAGGATGCGCATATCCCTAACATGTGGTCCGCGACGAAGTCTCTCGCCTGCGGCGGGGCGGCGCGATGCGCAATTGGGTTTCGCCCTATCGTGATCGGTCGGGCGATCCTCCAATTTAAAACACAGATTTACTGAGCCGCGATCACTGATCATCGATTACTCAGATTTTATTCTGGATCGGCACCAACCGGTTCAACAGTTTCTTCTGAGCCAGATGTAACCGGGTTTTCACAGTGCCCACAGCAATAGATTTTTGTGCAGCGATTTCGCGCTGACTCATGCCTTTGAAAAATGTTAGCTGCACCACCTCTTGTTGCGGCTCCGGCAGCAAACGGATCATTCTGGAAAGGAGCTCGAACAAATCGAAATTGGTCGGCCTCACTCCGGGCCCTCGTATTGTATCATTAAATTCTGCCCTCATCTGCGTTTCCAATCGGTCAGTCGCGCGCCGGTAAACCAGACGGTGGCGCAAACGATCGAGCGCTCTGCGCCTCGCCAAAGTGACTAGAAATCCGTGCAATCCTTTTTCTGCAACAATTCGATCCGCACGGTTCCAGAGTTGGATAAAGACGTCATGCAAGACATCGTCGGTCTCACCTTCTTCGTGTAGGACACTTAGAATCACTGACCGTAGCGTCGATTCGTAGCGTTGATAAATTGCTGCCATGGCATCCGCATCTCGGCGGACGACCGCTTCCATCAACGCAACGTCTGTCGGTCTCTCTGCGTTTATTTTTTCCATTAAATGTTCTCCAAGTAGATTTACTTCCTAAGCCTAACCCAGGGCGGCTTTCCGAAAATCGGGTGCGTCCATGATCAAAACCGCCCAGCCTCCTTGGACTTGCGTAAACCGGTGCTCCTTCGATCCTGATCGCTGGACATATGGAGCAAGCACGAATTGTGAAGATGAACGGAGGCTCGTTTGACGGTGAAACCAAAGAGGTTTCGATTGAACATGTGACAGAATGATTCAGTAAATATTCGGACCAAGAGGCGATCCACAGACCCAATTTGTACGGCAAGTAGCAATTCATCGAGAGTGTGTGCCGAAAAAGGCATCATAGACGGCTTGCGGAACCTTAAGTGCAAGTCGTCTCCCATTGGTTCAGAATGAAGACGCGTCCGGAGGCTTTTCGTTTACCTGCGTCGCGAATACCAATAACCGCCCCCACCGCCAAATAGGACTAGCAGGACGATGATAATAACTAATGTTTCGATGCTCATTGTTAATAAGTTTAGCCCTCTTTAGTCAGCTTCTCCCATACTTTTCTCCACGGATTAGCGTTGCCTTTAGGTATAACGAAGGATGGTCGAAGCAGAATCGCAGGCCTTCGGCGGTGCGGTCGCGGATCTCCTCACCAAGCTCACCATATCCGCAAGCAACTACAACGCTTCAAAAGAAGTCTTGGAGAAGTTTAAGCGTTCGTGCGAAAAGAATCCCAAGAAACGTTACTCGCGCAATTTCCTTCTCCTCTCCGAAGGGCCGATTTGTCGCCATCGCTCGGTCTAGGCTTTAGCTCGATTCTAGGGTGCAGTTTGCTGCACACGTGACTATTAAAAATCGGATCTAACAATCTTAATTACAATGAAACGCCTCTTAATTCTTAATATAGTTACTGTCGTGTTCGGCGCATTAGCTACGCTATCGTGCGAGGATACATCTGGTGGGTACCAGCACGGTTATTACAACCGGAACTACTACGACGGGAACGCCTACAATAGCGGGGAGTACAACGGACACCCCTACAACGAAGGCCGCTACTCCCGCGGATACATCCCGTCAGACCGCCCGTCGATCGACGTGCATCTCTAGAGGCCTATCGGCGAGTGAGTTCCGAGCATCTGGTAGTAAAAGCTTTCTTTAGCCCGATTCGCGGACGAGCCATAGCAATCCGTAGTTCGTTCCGGATCTTGCGCTGGGTGGACCTGCTGGCCTTATCTCTCGGCGGACTCAAGGCCGCTCGGCCTTGACCAGCGCCAGCGCACCGGACAATTAGGTCTGATGCTGACTTTGGGCACTATAGCTACACCCTTTTTCACGCCCGAGCCCACGACCTTGATGATCTGCGTGATGCAGCGGACGTGAAATAGTTCATATCAACTTGAATCTTAAAACGGGCGCTAAAGCCCGGGAAGCCATCGAATTTAATTTCGCAGATCCACTCGCCCAGAGGTAACGACTCAACTAGTTTCGTGAGGCATCTTTTTTGAACGAAAGAAAGAGCTTGAACGGATCGCAGCCCGAAAATTACGATCGCGGGTATGCTTTGGACTATTATCGTCATCTTGGTCGTATTGTGGCTTCTCGGCTTCTCGATTTTCCATGTCGCCGGGGGCTTAATCCACCTTCTTTTGGTGATCGCTGTGATTGTGCTGGTAATAAAGCTCGTGACAGGTCGAGGTCTCTAGGCCTGGAGCCCCAGGGATCAAAAGGCACGGGATCTAGATGTACCAGTCACTATGAGCTTCTCGATCTCACCGAAATGTTAATGGACTGGAAAGCGGCTAGTGAGCGGCATCCAGGTGGAATGTACATTGCTCGCTCCGTGGAAATCACAGCAACCGGTTTTCGGTGGGTGAACAGCTAAGAGAGATTTTGATGAACACGGTAATGGAGATGGGCTGGAGTTGATTGGTACGAAAGCAAACGGCCAAAGGCGACCGTCCAATCAGCGACCATGATCTGCGGATTTATTAGCCATCGCTAAGGATGCGAACGTAAGACGCCCGCGGAATTCCTCTTGTCACATTGGCAATATCGCAGTGAAGGCGGTTGCAAATCTTGCAGAGGACCGCGAAGGTCAGGTTTCGTTCGCCCCGCTCGATTCCTCCAAGGAAACTCCTATTCAGTCCACAATCCTTGGCAAAGCCGATTTGGCTAAACCCCAGGATCTTGCGTTCGGCCTGAATCCTGCGACCCAACCTTAGGAGTTCGACGTTGTCATTTGCCATATTTGGAATCCTGCTTACCACATAGCCTACTTAGGTCAGAAACGGTTAACCCGGCCACGAGTTTACTTTGCGGTCGCCGTCTACCCTGATTTTTGGCACAAGGGCCGACCGTCTCATAGAGCTAGATCGACCCGGTTCAGGAAGTTTCCCAATACTCTTTTTGAAGCGTTCCCCATTGCTTTCCGTTATGGCGAAACGTATGATCCTTAAGAGGATCTTTCTGTTGCTCGGGTGATTCAACGAATCCGGAACGAATCAATGGCCCAAACGCGGGCAGATAGACCTGAGCCGCTAATGAAACTTCGCCATCTGGAATATTTTGTCGCTGCCGCTGAGGAGTTGAATTTTACCCATGCCGCCGATCGGCTGCACGTATCGCAACCCCCCTTCAGCAAACAAATCCAGGACTTGGAGGGCGAGCTAGGAGTTAACCTGTTCCAGCGAGAACGGAAAGGAGTGGCACTGACGGCAGCTGGAAAGGCGTTTTTGATTGATGCGCGAGGGATCTTGGAAGCCTGCGATCAGGCAATGAAAAAAGCCCAACGCATCAACAGAGGAGAGCTCGGAGAGTTAATTGTCGGTCATATGGCGGCGCTGACCCACGAGTTTCTAGGCCAAGCACTGGAGCTTTGGCAGAAGGTTTCGCCAGGAATCATCATCGACTGCGTAGAGATGGACCCAGAAGCGCAAGAACGCGCGTTGCTGGACGGGCGCATCGCAGTGGGCATCCTGGTGCTCAGCGATCGGCCAATCCTTGAATTGTTGAGAGTTCAGCTGCTGAAAGAGCACCCGGTCACGGTCGCGTTGCCAAAATCCCACCCGCAAGCAGTCCGGTCGCAAATCCGTTTGCCGGTCCTCAAAGAGCAACCTTTCATTGGCTTAAATCGGATGTACCCCGCGTACGGCAATTGGCTGCAGACCGTCTGCCAGCAATCAGGGTTCACTCCACGCATTGTAAGGGAAGCAGACGGGGCGGCAAGTGCCCTCGCTATGGTCGCGGCTGGCTTTGGCGTCGCTCTGGTCAGCCAACCGATCAAAAAGTTTCCGGCCAGACATGTTGTTTTCAGAGATTTGGTGGCACCGCAACCCGTAAGGATACCGCTCGGGGCTGTCTGGAAAAAAAACGGACTCTATTCCGGAGTCGTCTCTAAGTTCGTGGAGACCTTGACCCAAGTCTGCGCCGCGACTGTCTGACTGGCGCATGTCCATTGCGGTTATGGCCGCTTGAAACTTCAAATCCCACCGAGAGCATTACTGGCTACTTGTCGCTCTTTGTTCTCGGGCGACATCTTCTTTTCCCTCACTTGTCTTCGGCTCGCTCAAAGCAACGATCCTGGCACTAAGTTTGCCTTCACTTTCGAACATCTCAAAGGTGGCGTCATGGCCCTTCCAGAATCCAATCGGGGATGCAGGATCGCTTGCATGAACTGCGGTCGCACCAAACCAGCAGATGACTAGCATCAGGAGCAGATAGGGAAGTCGGGAGGGATTCATAGGTTCGTTCTACGCTCTCAGCTCCGGCGAGCAGTCTCGGATTACTCCGACAAGTGACTGGTCGGTTGCTGGTCTCAATCTATAGCATCCTCCCAATTTGCTGTCACGAGAGGATCGGCTAACTAACATGACGAGTCTCGTTCGGCCCGATGAGTTTCTGTCATACAGTGCTCGAAGACTTACCTTTGCCTTCCGGTATAGCAAAGCCTGGCGAGAGAGGCGTTGGGGGACACGAGCACCATCAAACAATATTCGTTCACTGCGGGAACCGCTGTTTCCAAGCCTTCCTTCGTTCTTCTCGTCACCCGTCGTCATACTCAAAGGCGACAGTAACGCATCGATAAGAGTATGGGAGAAGCTAATGAAGCCGGGAGAGCTTCATGATCTTAGTTAAATCGATTCTCTTACGACGACAAAATGGAGCGGCCTCTAGAGTTAGTCCAAGAATCGGCCAGTGACCCGTCGGAACCATCAGAATTCAAAGACAAGAAAATTACATAAAGACAAAGGAACATGATGCGAAAGTTTACTAATTTAGCCATAGCGATGGGTGCCGGTCTCTGCTTCGGCGCGAGCGCACAAGCAGATGATCTTCGATTTACTACCTTGCCGCAGACCGTGCAAACTACTGTAATTCGCGAGACGCGGATTCCGGATGCATCAAGTGTCACCCGCATTGTACGGGACAGCAGCGGAATCTATGTTGTTACGGTGCGAGGCACAACAGGCGAACAGGTGGTCTATGTGAATGAGGCCGGCCTCATTGTGCAGGCACCGGTAACCGCTACCGTAGTTCAAAAGTCGGTTGAGACGGTTCAACCGGCGATCGAGTCTTCGCAGACGGTAGTGACGTATGACCAAGTCCAACAAAACGTGTCGCGCTACCAACTGCTCGAGAAAAAGGGCACGAAAGAAGTATATCGGGACAACAAGACCGGACAGAAAGTGATTGTTAAACGCGAAAACAACTAAGCCGTCCGCGTTGTTCTTCCGTGAAAGTGGAGACTGTGGCCGGAGCACCCGGCCGCAGCCAGTTGAGTAAAGATCAACCGCTGGCGGTAGACCGCCTGATCGAGGAAGGCGAAAATGTCTCCGATCAACCTAGGCGTATACTTCCATGCGACTCATTGTATGTCCTTAGGTTTTCTCTTCAGCGAGATAGTGAGAAGGACTCCAAGTGCGAATATGCACATCCTCAAAGCCATGGCACGCTGTAGCTACTCTCCTTCAGATGACTTGAAGAGGAAAGAGCAACCGACCAGAAGTTGACTAAATTGGGGAAGGCCGCAATTAACGTGGCTGCGTGAAGTAAAGTTCAAAGTCCGGTCCCGGATGGCGTTGGTGCTCGGAGGCGGATGAATCGGCGGCAGTCTCTGGATAAAGTGCTCGGCACAGGTGAGGCGAACGGGATTGACAAAAGCTGAAATTCGCCAGAAAAGCTTTTCAGATTTGGCACGCAAAAAACAGTCGGGCCGTCCTAAGGTCAACCCCGCAATCAAAGTCGCGGCTGCGGAAGGCGACACAATAATCTCTGCCGTGCCCAGAAAAGCCGGTCCTGGCAAACGCCATTCCTGGGTACGGAATGTTCTAAAAATCTTGGGTCCGGGACTGGTTACAGGTGCAGCTGACGATGATCCGAGCGGCATAGCCACTTACTCCAGCGTCGGTGCCCAATACGGGTATTCGATGCTTTGGACGATGCTTTTTATTTATCCGTTCATGGCCGCCATTCAGGAGATCAGCGGACGTCTGGGTCGCATTACCGGTCGAGGCATCGCCGGTAACATTCACCGATTCTATCCCCGATGGGCATTGTACTCGGTCGTTGCGCTGCTATTGCTGGCAAACATCATCAACATTGGAGCGGATATCGGAGCAATGGGTGCTGCGGTCAATCTGTTGATTGGTGGCCCCGCTTTGGTTTACTGCGTGATCTTCGCTGTCATCTCAGTACTTTTGCAGGTTTTCGTCCCCTACAAAACATACTCAGTGGTCCTCAAATGGCTCACCCTGTCTCTTTTTGCTTACGTAGGTACAGTCTTTGTCACACACATATCCTGGACGGAAGCTCTGCGCGGAACCTTCCTTCCGACGCTTTTGTTTGATCGTGAGTCTATGGCAGCCCTGATCGCTGTTTTGGGAACGACGATAAGTCCATACCTATTCTTCTGGCAGTCTGGCGAAGAGGTTGAACAAATGCACGCCACTCCGAAAGAAAGACCGCTTAGAGAAGGGTCCCGTCAGGCATCGGAGAAGCCGATGCAAAGGATCGCGATCGATACCTATCTTGGGATGGCGTTTTCCAATCTGATCGCCTACTTCATCATTCTGACTGTCGCAGTTACTCTGCACGCCCATGGGAAGACCGATATCGGCAGCGCGGCCCAGGCTGCTGAGGCTCTTCGTCCGATTGCAGGACCCTTTGCTTCGCTGCTTTTTAGCCTAGGGATTGTGGGAACAGGTTTACTAGCGTTGCCAGTTCTCGGTGGCTCGGCAGCCTACGCCGTAGGGGAAGCCTTGCGCTGGCCAGTGGGCCTGGAACGAAAGCTCAAGGGAGCGAAAGCATTTTATGGGGTACTGGCAGTTGCGACACTGATAGGGTTAGTGATTAATTTCACAAAGCTCGATCCCATCAAAGCGCTGGTTTGGGCGGCAATTATCAACGGCGTTACGGCGGCCCCAGTCATGTGTTTTATGATGCTGATGGCCAGCAATCCAAAGATCATTGGTCAGCTGCATCTTCCCGTCTACTTAAAAGCTGTTGGATGGGCGGCGGCCGGTATCATGGCGCTGGCCGCAATCGGAATGTTTCTTACTTCGGGGTAATAACAATTTTTATCTCTTGCCTTGCCGAACAACCTCATATCTGAAAAGCCGGTCGAACTCGGGAAGCTAATCCAGGTAGCATACCTCGTTGTCATTCTCTCGGCCTTTGCTTGGGCGAAGGAGCTGTTGCTCCCGCTAATTCTGGCGGTTCTGATCAGCTTTTTGTTAGCGCCCGTTGTGTCTCGCCTGGAACGTTGGAGATTTCCCCGCACGGCAGCCGTCCTTAGCGTCGTTGCGGTTGTCTTCGCCCTGATCGGAGGCCTCTGCTCGACGCTTTCACTGGAGGGTTTGGATCTAGTAAACTCTCTGCCCAAATACCGCGATAATATTCATGCCAGATGGGCGGCCATTCAGCAGGGGCCGCCCGGCCCGCTCAATCTGGCACTTAGCAACGTTGACGCGCTGATTACCGATCTAGGAAAAGTCACGGCATCTGGAGGCGTTCGACAGCCGGAGGCAACCAAGGTCCAGATTGTTAGCGGTGCTGACAGTGTACTTGCGATTGTGAAGAATAGCTTGACGCCGGTAGCGGGTCCTATCGGGGAATTTGCCCTGGTCGTTGTGCTCGTAGTTTTTATGCTTTTAGAGCGAAACCGACTCCGCGTTCGGTTTCTTCGCCTGATTGGACACTCACGCGTTGCGACGACCAATCTTGCAGTGGACGAGGTCGGATCCAAATTAAGCCGTTTTCTATTGGGGCAGTTGCTGGTGAACACCGGATATGCACTACTGCTTGGGCTCGGGCTCTTTCTAATCGGTATCCCGAACGCGCTGCTCTGGGCAGTTCTGACCCTGCTATTGCGGTTTTTGCCATACGTCGGCCTCTGGATATCTGCTTTCTTCCCGTTGCTATTATCTATTGCCATTTCCACAAGCTGGAAGGAGCCGATACTGACTCTGGCCCTCTACGGGTCGCTGGAAGTGTTCACCAACAATGTTGTGGAACCTTTTGTCTTAGGCCGTAGCACCGGAATGTCACCGCTGGCCATAATCGTATCCGCCCTATTCTGGACGTGGCTTTGGGGTCCGATCGGTTTGTTGCTCGCGACACCGCTCACCGCTTGCCTGGTAGTGTTGGGTCGCTATTTTCCGGCATTTAATATTTGCAGTGTTTTGTTAGCCGCAGAGCCACCCTCCTCCTCGGAAACAAGATTCATTCTTCTCCTTACGGAAAACCGCCTTCCGGAGGCCAAAGCACTCCTGCAGACATTGGGAGGGATGCAACTTTCAGTAGGAATCGCCGAAGAACTAATTTTGCCGACTCTCCGAGCAGTCGAAAACGATCTTTATCCGGGAACTAATCCAACAAAGTCTCGGATTTATGCGGAACTGCGCGAACTGATCGAGGAAATGACTGTTGAAGGCTCAACGCAATTGGAGCCACCGCCAGAACAATCAACACCTAAACAGCCCGGAACGGCTATCGTGCCGTTCATGGGCGAAGGCGACGAAATTGTGGGGAGAGTTATCGCGCGTTTGCTGGCTGCTAAAGGGATCGGCACGGATTTGTTATCCTGGCGAACTCTTCGCGTGGAGAAAGTGGATCGTCTGAAGGAATTAAGAGCCCCGTGGATTTTGCTCTCCGCGATCGAGTCAAGATCGGTAATCACCGTGGGTAGAATGGCGCATTCCATTAAGCTTGAGCTCCCCGATGCTCTGATTCTGGTTGGCCTTTGGAGTGTGCCAACCGAAGGCGCCGCGCGATGGGTAAGAAGAATTAAGGAGTCTTCCGGAAGCGCTCTTTACACCAATATCGATCAGGCGGTTGAAGGGATTGCTTCTCTGGTTCCGCAAGTCGGTGATGAACTCCAGGCGCGCGCGGAAAACCCGACACAAGCGAGCTGACGCAGTTAAGCATCTATGAACCATCCCGTCCCCCCAAATGACAGTTCGGATGGTTCAACCCCCGAGGACCTCGGAAAGTTTGTCAATCTCTGGTTCGCAGTTGCAGTGATCGGATTGTTCGTCTTTGCCTTTTTCTACACCCTGAAGGTAGCGGTTGACCTTTTTCTCCCCATCGTGCTTGCAGGTTTTCTCGGTTTCCTGCTAACGCCTATCACCAGATGGTTAAAGAAAATCGGTTTGTCAAACTTTTGGGCACCGCTTGTCGGCACCCTCGGCTTTTTGACCATCTTGATCTGCCTTTTTGCCGCGCTGGGTGTATCATTAGCGAGGTTCGAACCTGATTTCCCCCGCTATCTCGATCACATTCAGGAACGTTTGACGCCAATCCTTCAAGCTGTCCAGAAAAGTTCTCCATCGATCGACCGCCTAGGCGCCTGGTTGAACCCAGGCAACATCCTTCAGGTAAGCATCCGCGGGCCAAGCTTTGTGGAGATGGCTCTGAAGAACGCGCCGAAATTTTTGGCGATTCTGGTCATTGTTCACGTACTTGCTTTCTTCCTTCTGCTGTACGGAGGCCGGCTCCTCAAAAAGCTCGTCGATATGATCCCGGGTGTGTCAGAGAAACAAAACGTCGTCGAAATCGCGTCCGAGATTGAGCAAACCGCCGCGCGTTACTTTACTTCGGTCACGCTGATCAATGCCGGTTTAGGGGTGAGTGTTTGGATCTCCGTCGGTTTACTGGGACTACCCCATCCGTTGCTTTGGGGTGTTGCTGCGTTTTTGCTCCATTACATTCCCTTCGTGGGATCAACGGGTGGCATCGTGGCAATGACGCTTGTTTCACTGATTCATTTTGATTCGGTCTGGTACGCCCTGTTGCCACCTCTGGCCTATGTCTTTTGTGCGATGATTGAAGGAAACCTAGCGACGCCGCTGTTCCTTGGGCGCTGGTTAACCCTGAACCCGATCGCCATCCTGCTGACTTTTCTTCTTTGGTCCTACCTCTGGGGTGTGGCCGGCACTCTGCTCGCTGTTCCCCTCCTGGCGACCTTCAAAATATTCTGCGATCGAATTGAGCCACTGAGACGGGTGGGCTCATTCCTTGGGCGACCGTAAATACGGTTAAAGCCGAAAGCGACTCTTTCCAGTCCCATTTTTTCCCGCGATTGGCGCGACTGGAAAAGTGAATTTTACAGTCTGGCCAGTCCATCCTCGATTTCCGGCGGTCGACTTTTGCCATACGCAAAAGCGAGAGCAACCCTTCGGGAACGGTATTGGAGAAGCTTATGGATCCGGGCAAGAATCATAGGCCGTTTCAGATCTGACTACGGGGCCTTTGAAGCGGCTAAGGGACAATTGTATGAAGATCGGAATTATCGGAGCGGGGAAAGTTGGCGGTGGCCTTGGAAAGTTGTGGGTTAAAGCCGGACATCAAGTCCTCTTCAGTTCGCGTCATCCAAAGCGCCTAAGAGTGCTAGTCGAAGAAGCGGGACCAGGAGCGTATCTCGGCGACGTTGGAGATGCGGCTCTGTTTGGCGATGTAATCTTGTTCTCGCCAAATTTCTGGGGCGTGGACGATGCATTAGCAGGCCGCGGGACCAATGAAAGGGAGGACAGTGATCGATGTCACAAACCCGGTCGAGTGGAATCCGAACGGCAGGATGGTCCGTTCTCTGCCTCAGTCAACCTCGGCGGGCGAAGAGCTGGCTAAAAAACTTCCAAATGCTCGCGTCGTTAAAGCATTCAGCACCATTCCTGCGTCTTTCATTCCGCACGCGACTTACCGAACCGGCCCGCTTCAGCGTTTGGTCGTGTTTTACTGCGGCGATTACCAAACATCAAAAGCAATTGTTCATCAATTAGTCACGGATAGTGGATTTGTCGGTCTTGATGCTGGCCGGCTGCGAATGGCCAAAGAACTTGAGGCTCCAGGTCGAATGAATCGAGCCGGTCTCATAGGGATCGCACAAGCTAAGCGTCTACTTAATCAGCTCACTGGTTCGGTCCAAAATGAGTCGCTAGTGTCTTACGTTTCTAACGAACCAGCATTCGTTGAGGAAGCGGGCGCGTCCGCGAATTAGAAGGTCACTGATCAGTGATTACTGATTACTGATTACTGATTACTGATTAATAAAAGGGGCGGTGAGAGATTTCTACCGAGAACTTGCCGATATGCATCCACTAATCACTTCTCACCTGTCACCTCTCATGCGCTGGATCCCTGAGCCGGGAGGATCAGGCTACGTAAGAGAACGAAATTTGCGGCGTCAACGCTTCGAGGACTGCAAGTCACGCAACGGAACTGTCGGCTTGATGTTCTGCTGCGTGTGTATACTCAGCTCAGTCTGTTCCCACGTATCGATCGTGGTCTTCAGTCGCGGCTCAAGTTTTCGCATCATACCGCTGCAGTAATCATAGTATTGCCGCAACCACTCGCGCCGGTACTCGAAATTGTCTGCTTTATTAGAATTGTCCCACATCTGGATGGCAGTAGGATCCAGTTGAGCGATGGTCTGAATCTGGCGAAATCGAACCTTGTCTTTCACATCTTGTTCAGCCAGCGGTTTGGGCTTAGGAGTCGGCGTTCCGATCGGTATGCCCTGAGGGAGTAGGTCGGCCGGATTAGGACCGGGAGTTGGTGTGGGCGGTAACTTGCCGGATTCTGGTAGGAGATCGGGGGCGGAAGGTGGCGGAGTTGGAATCGGAACACTGTCCGGGTTTGGCAAAAGATCGCGCGGTATTTTCGGGATCGGTGTCGCCGATGGCGAAGGCGAAGATGAGGCGGAGGCTGAAGGCGAAGGGGCACTTAATGGCGACGGGGAAGGTGACGGCGAGGCCGACGCGCTCGGTTGCGCGGTTTGGGCCCGCCCAGTGACCCCTGCAAAACAGAAAACTACGACCAAGAAAATCCGCACCATAACTAGTTTGGGATACTAGCGCGGGTTTACTCGAAAAAAAGGGCAAACCGGACCGTCTGAAAGCAGCCTATGCTCGATAACAAGTTTGCGCATCCCCGAAGGCCAGTAGGATTGACAATTTCCACGACCGAAGCGGATTATACCATTCAATGAACAGCCTATGCGCGATTCTCTGCCTGGGTTGATTTGGGCTGGGTCAATCTTTGCGTTGTCACTCGCGCCCGCCAGCGCAGTTACATCGACACCAGGATCGACGCCGCTCCCAACTACAGCCTCTGCGGAAGACGCCACTGCCAGCTCGGCCCAGGAGCCGAGGCACCTGCAGTCCGACGCTGTAAAAGCGTTTCGGAAGACTGCTCTACAGGTGGAGTTTCCCAGTAAAGGCTTGACTCTCCGCGGCTGGGTTTACAAGCCAGCCGGCCATGGTCCGTTCCCAGCGATCGTTTGGAATCATGGCGCGGAAAAGATCCCTTCCGCTCGGCCCGAGCTTGGTCTGTTTTGCACCCAACACGGTTACTTAGTCTTTGTGCCGGTTCGGCATGGGCATAGCCCGTCGCCCGGGGAATACTTTGGCGATACGATCCAAGAGTACATCGCGTCTGGCGAAGACCGAGCTTCTATTCAAAAAAAGGCGGTTGCACTCGAAGAGGAGTATAACGAAGACGTTGTCGCCGCTCTGGTTTGGTTGAAAAAACAGACGTTTACAAAAGCCGATTCAATCGCGATTACCGGCGTGGCGTACGGCGGTTTACAGTCGTTGCTCGCAGCAGAAAAAGGTCTCGACCTACGTGCTTGTATTGCCTTCGGCCCGGGGGCGATCTCCTGGAGCAACGGAGAAATACGACAGCGAGCAATAGCGGCAGTCCAGCGTATGAATGTGCCGGTGTTCTTAATCCAAGCCGAGAATGACTATACCCTGGGACCCTCTAACGTGCTTGGTCCGATCATCAGCAATAAAGGGGGCGCAAACCGAACAAAAATCTATCCGGCATTTGGAACGACCCATGCAGAAGGACAATTCGGATTCGCCTGCTGGGAAGAGGGTATCAAGATTTGGGGCAATGATTTTCTGGACTTTCTGAAAGCAGCTGGAATGAGCGGTGGGTGATTGGTGATTGGTGATTGGTGATTGGTGATTGGTGATTGGTGATTGGTGATTGGTGATTGGGGATTGGGGATTGGGGATTGGGGAGAGCAAGAGTCAGGAGCGCGGAGACAGACACGGGATATCGGATGCTGCACGGGAAGACGGGGGGCCGGAAACGGCCACTGATCCCCTTAATTAATATAGGTTTCGCTTACCCGCTGGCAGCTCCTAGCTGGACCGGCTTGCCGTGGGGGGTTCGTCGGTACGCCTCGGCCCAGGCCTCTTTTCGCGCGAGCAACGAAGCGGGATCGGTCAAGCCCTTGGCCGCGACCAAGTGTTCGAGAGCCGCCAGCCAATCATCATAATAATGCGAACCATCGTCGGGTTCTCCGCGGCTCGTGGCGGTCTCGAGCTCGTTGGCGAGTGCAGCCGCCCATTCCTTCCATGTGAAATGCCCTTGCTCGGAGAGCTTCACCGCGAGCGCGAACGCCTGGGCCTGCCAAGGCTCGGCAAATACCGGCCCACCCTCGTCTCGCGGCAGCGCGCTTGGAGGCGCCCGGTTTCCAATATAGAATCAGGCGACTCAAGGTACTCGTCCCACATATCGATATACACGGCATCGCGCGACGAGACTTGCTCCCCCCACAGCTCGCGCGCGGCGAACCGAACCGTGTACAGGTGTTGCGGCTGCTCGCCGAGAGAATCGGCGTTGGTGTCCGGGAAGACGTAGACGCCATGGTCCAGATGGATTGTGCCAAGCTTACCGCGCGCATAGCGTGGCAGTCGCGTGTGACCGGTCGGATGGATGTTGCGGGCACGTACGCGCTCGCCCACCTTGAATCGAGCCGTCACCCGTACTTCTCGGCTCTTGGGTCGGCCTTTCGCGAGCATGCCGGGAACGGCACTCGAAATGAGCGCGGGCGTGGCCTTTGGTGAGCCTGCCGCCGGCCTGCCGTTCTCGACTTCCGCGCGACTGACCAGCCCGTTCTTAACCATTAGCTCGACGAGTGAGTGCAGCCATTGCTCATAGTAGCTCATCCGCAGATAATCGGCGCGGGAATAAGCTCGACCGCGTGACGAGAAGCATCGGTGGTCCATTTGCCCAGGCCCTCATCGCGCGGTTGAGTGCGAACACCCGGGCTTCCCAAGGCTCGTGAAATACCGGTTCGTTTCTTCGTATTGGATCGGGCCCATCCCGTGCATGCCGCCCATGTCATGCACGCCATTCATGGGTTGGCTCCTGCTTTCGGCAACTTAACTTTGGCGACACCGACCATCGCATCACGTGTCACCAGTGCCGCGAGTTCGCTCCTCACTCAGCTTTTCGCTGCCCGCCGGCCGCTCGGGAAGCACCAGGTAGCGTAGTTCCGCCGTGCTGTCCCAAACACGTATTTCCACATCTTCAGGCAGCTCGAGGCCGAATTCGCGCAGCACGCCACGCGGGTCGATCACCGCCCGCGAGCGATAAGGCGCGGACTTGTACCAGACCGGCGGCAAACCAAGAACCGGCCAGGGATAGCAGGAGCACAACGTGCAGACGATAAGGTTGTGCACCTTAGGCCCGTTCTCGACCACCACCATGTGCTCGCCCTGTTCGCCGGCGAAGCCGAGCTCCTCGATCGCAGCGGTGGCGTCGGTCAGCAGACGCTTCTTGTAAGCGGGATCGACCCAGGCTCGTGCTACCACTCGCGCGCCGTTGCGCGGGCCGATCTTGTGCTCGTAGGAATCGATCAATGCATCAAGAGCCGCCGGATCGACCAGTCCCTTTTCGACGAGCAACGATTCGAGTGCCTTGACGCGAAGGGTCAGATCCGAAGGAACCGCCTGGTGGTCGTGATCGTGCTTGGCCGCTTTCATATTGACCAGGAATTCCATTTTGGTGTCCTGGATAGATGGGAGGAACTTATACCCTACACCGTCGATGTGGCCAGCTTTTTGCAAAAGCCAAAACTGCATTTGGCACGCGAATCGACCGCGCGCATCAATAGCTATCGGGCCGGCGGGATTCGAACCCACGACCTCTTGAACCCCATTCAAGCGCACTACCAAGCTGTGCTACGGCCCGATGATGAAAGAGATCCGAAGATGCGACCTCTCTCTTAAATTGCAAGCGGGAAGTCGCCGCGGAAGCATGGAGCAATGAGAAAAAGGAATAGCCGCAAAAGATCGCAAGAGCAGAAATAGGAAAATGGAAATAAACCGCGAGCAGACGATGATCCATTTCTCGCCAATCACCTCTCACTTCTCACCGATCACTTTCGATGCGTTACGCGCATCGTGTCGTCCTGTTCAGAAATGCTTTGTTTGGTGTTCCAATAAATCATTCGCGATTTTGCGCTTCGGCGTTACAATAACCGCTCTTCGTAAACGACGGGGTGTAGCTTAGCTTGGTAGAGCGCCTGCTTTGGGAGCAGGAGGTCGCAGGTTCGAATCCTGTCGCCCCGACCAGTCGAGTCAAGGGTTAAAGGTTGCGGCTTACGAGGGTGGCGGTTTGCGGTCAGCGGTATACGGTTCGGGTTACTTGCCTTCTAATTCCGTTGTGCATTCAGGGTTACCCATCCCACCCAACAGGCCAGAGCATTGGGTTGTTGGCTCACACACCTTGCTTCGCTGTCGCTCGACGGTGTGTTTCGCCCTACCAGCCTGATTTCTGGCGTCCCCTTCTGTATTCTGTATTCTGTATTCCGAATTCTTGTATCACCGCCGTGGTCCGTTTCGACATCCTAACCTTGTTTCCTGGCCTCTGCGAAGGCGCGTTCACCGAGAGTATTCTCGGAAAGGCGCAGGAGAACCAACTGATTGCCGTCCGTTGTCTGAATATTCGCGATTGGGCGACCGGCAAGCATCGATTGACCGATGAACCACCTTACGGCGGTGGACCTGGCATGGTGATGAAACCGGAACCGATCTTTGCCGCCGTCGAAGCAATTCGAACCGACCGCTCGCGGGTGATCCTCATGTCACCGGGCGGACGCCGCTTTAATCAGACCATCGCGACCGAACTGGCAAAAGAGGAACATCTGATTTTGATCGGCGGTCACTACGAAGGGGTCGATCATCGAGTCTCCGAACACCTGGCGGACGAGGAGTTATCGGTCGGTGATTTCGTTCTTACCAACGGGGCGATCGCAGCCGTACTGGTGGTCGATGCGGTGGCTCGTCTGATTCCTGGAGTGCTCGGCGACAGTGACTCGGCCGCCCATGATTCGTTCAGCGACGGTTTGCTCGAGCACCCCCAGTATACGCGGCCGAACGAATTCCGGGGATGGAAAGTACCTGAAGTTCTGCTTTCCGGAAATCATGAAGCGATTCGCCAATGGCGTTTGGAGCAAGCGAAGAAAAAGACGGCTGCAGCCCGGCCAGATCTCATAGATGATGCGTATTGATACGAAGGAGGTCGTGCCGCGAAAACCGCAAGCCATCGCGGTGTAAATGAAGATTCGTTCCCTGGTAGATCACACCTGGTGGATCCGGCGACTGTTGCTCGGATTGGTTTTCAGCGGGGGTTGTGCCGCGCTTCTGTTGTTCCTGTATTATTTCGTTTGGTCGCTTACTTTCGACCTCCGACAGGTCGGCCATATTCCTGAGCGTTCCTGGATTTACGACAGCGATGGGAACCTCTACAGCCGGCTCTACGGCGAAAACCGGATTTTGTTGGAGTCAAACCAGATCTCGCCGTTGTTCAAGAAGGCTTTGCTCGCTCGCGAAGATTCTCGCTTTTTCGAGCACCACGGAATCGATTTTGTAGGAGTGTTTCGCGCTCTGGGGAGCAATCTGATGCACTTCACTTTGCTGCAAGGGGGCAGCACAATTACCCAGCAGCTCGCTCGCAACAGTTTCGATCTTGGCGGCAAAACGTTTAGCCGGAAAATTCTGGAAGCGTTCGTCGCGCTGCGGATCGAGCAATCGTTTACCAAGGATCAGATACTGGATTTCTACACGAACCGAATCTATTTCGGATCGGGCTATTACGGATTAGAGACAGCTAGTCAAGCATACTTCGGAAAGCCGGCGGCGAACGTAAACCTGGCGGAGGCGGCCACGCTGGCGGGCTTGATCCGCAGCCCGAACCGATATTCGCCTCAGAAGAATCCAAACGGCGCCACCATCCAGCGAAATGAGGTGCTGGACCGCATGGTCGAACTCAATATGATCACGGCCTCAGAAGCAGAGACCGCGAAATCGACGCCGCTGAAAACGGCCAATAAACGTACGTCGGTTCCCCAGCAAAATTATGCGATGGACGCGCTCTACCGCGAACTGGAGGGAATCGTGAGCCAAGATGAGATCGACGCCGGTGGGCTCCGGATCTACACGACTCTCGATCCGGTTCTGCAACAAGCGGCCGAATCGTCCGTGGAGAGCTGGTTGCAGCAGGTCGAAAAAAGAACTGACTACAAACATCCCCGAAAATCGGGTTATACCGACGCCGACCGCGCGGCCGAAGCTCCGACTGCTTATTTGCAAGGCTCCACTATCGTATTGGACAATCGCTCCGGGGGTATCCGCGCTCTGGTAGGCGGACGGGATTTTCGCGACAGCAAATTTAATCGAGCATTGCAGGCTTCTCGGCCGATCGGCTCCACCTTCAAACCATTTGTTTATGCAGCCGCTTACGGACAGGGACTATTCCCCGGGACACTGATTAGTGATGATCCGTTGCAACTGGGCGAGGTGCGTACCGCACCGCGTTGGGCGCCGAATAATTCCGACGGAACAAATCGTGGACAGCTGCCGGCTCGGGATGGTCTGATTTTTTCCCGTAACACGATGACTGTCCGGGTCGGCGAAAAAGCGACCTTGGACAAGGTACAAGCCTTGGCAAACCTCGCTGGATTTGGGAGCGACATTCCGAAGGTACCGGCCATTTATCTTGGGGCCTTCGGATCGACGGTTAAAGATGTCACTGCGGCCTACAGTGCATTGGCGGGGGGAGGAGTACGGCGCGAGCCATATTTGATCGAACGCATAGATGACCAGGATGGAAATATCATCTACCAAGCACATCCCCAACAGCGACAGATTCTCTCCCCGGCGATCGCTTGGATGGTGGCGCAGACGCTCCGCGGCGTGATTGAACGCGGAACGGCAGCATCAGCTAAATCATTTGGTCTCGATCGGATCGCCGCCGGGAAAACCGGGACGACCGACGAATACAAAGATGCTTGGTTCGTTGGATTCACTAATTCACTGACCTGCGGTGTCTGGGTCGGTTTTGATCAACCGCAAACGATTGAACAAAAAGGTTATGGTGCAACTTTGGCGCTTCCGATCTGGGTTCGGATCATGGAAAAAGCCCCGCGTCAGCAGTATCCGGATGGAGAGTTTCCTGCCCCGGAAAAGCTCGTTCAGGTTCAGCTCTGTTCGGTTTCAAATCAATTAGCAACAGCCGATTGTCAGGCAGCAGGAACTGCTTACCAGATCGCGCTACCACAGTCGATGTGCCCGCAGCAAAGTTGTCTCGTTCATCAAGGCCGACTGTTGAATCCCGATGAAGAACCGGCCAGGAACGAAGGCAACTTCCCACAACGTTTCTTTCGTTCATTGCAGAACTTGTTTGGAAGATAATCCAGGAAGTCAGGAGCGGGAGTCAGCGGTAAGCGGTGAGCGAAGTGCGAGGGTGGTTCCTCGGTAGCGGGGACTGTCCGATTGGGCTTCAGGCTCAGCTGGAGCCTCCATTGCCAGGTTGGCAGAGGGCTAAAAAGTGGGAACAGTCTTCCCTTAATTTTCGTGGAAAAGAGGACGGGTTGCGGAACGAAAAGTAGAAAATGGGGACTTCTTCATGCGGTGTCATGGAGAATTCTTATTGTCTATAGCTCAGTATGGATTGACGCTAACCCCCTGATCATCGCCTAACGGTCGAGCTCCCATTATCAATTGGCAGCCGGCGTTGACACAACGTTCGCGCAAGAATTTGTTTCTCGCGCCGAGGACCGTAGGTAAAGTCTCGCCTGTTTAATGCCAACCAAGTTAATTAGAGAGCTCCGATGAGTAAAATCGTGGTGTGCTTCCCCATTTTTGTCTGCTTCGCCGCATTTCAGGCATGTTCTAGTTCGTCTTCTCAATTGTCGCTTCAACAAATCAACGCGTATTCAGTGGCCACCAGCTTCCTGACTCTCTGCGACGGCGCGGATTATAAGAGTGCTTTAGACCTTTACGCGGGACCGATAAAGTCACACCAGGAAGGCACAACGTGGGTTACTCAGATGCAAGGCAAACGAGCGCCTTTCGGTGTCCCGATTGGACGCAATTGGGTTAACCGGCAAGGGCTGAGCGAGTCGCCCAATATGACGTTCCAATTTCGCGCCACTTTTCCGAATAAGCCACCGGTGGACGAAGTTGTCTCGGTAACAAGAACCTCTGGGCACTGGCAGGTTTACGATTACAAGTTTCAAGTGCTCGGCAAGCGTCCGTCGCCTTCACTGACAGCGACACCGGCGCCAACTACCGCCCAAAATCGAGATAGGTATATCCGCGCAAACCGCGCTCGTATTCATTGAGCAGACGCATCGCCTCATTCGGCTTGAGTCGATCCGACTTTATCGCCGCGTCGACTTGAGATTTCACGAGACGGATCAATTCATTTTGATCCCATTGCGTTAACGAAAGCACGCTGCCAACCGTACTGCCTTCGATGACTTCCTCGATGTACCAACCCGACTCCTCATCTTCATCGAGGAAAACGTGAACTTCGTTTACCCTGCCAAAGAGGTTGTGCAGGTCCCCCATGATGTCCTGGTAGGCGCCCATGAGGAAAAAGCCGAGGTAATACGACTCGCCCGATCGAAACCGGTGCAACGGCAACGTCTGCTTTACATCCTGCAGGTCGATGAACTTGTTCACCTTCCCATCGGAATCGCAGGTGATATCGACCAAAGTACCATTGCGATCGGGCGGCTGCTGCAAGTGATGCACCGGCATGATCGGAAAGAGTTGTCCCAAAGCCCAGTGATCCAGCAGCGATTGGAAGACCGAAAAATTGCAGAGATACTGATCGCCCAGCGCGATCTCGAGTTCCTTCACCTCCTCCGGCACGTACCTCATCCCTCGGCAAAAATTGACGACAGCCTCGGCAATTTGCCAATAAATCGACTCAATCTTCGCTTTGCTTTCCAAATCCAGCAGACCGAGCTCGAACATCGATTGCGCTTGTTCCTTGGTCTGCTGCGCATCGTGTAGATTTTCCATCCGGTTCTGCTTGTTCATCGTTCGCTGAATTTCGACGATGTCGGCTAGCAGTTTCGGATCGGTTTCCTTGATTTCGACGGATGAGTTGCCGGTCGCTTTCTCGATCGAGCCGAAGGCCTCGACCACCAACACCGAATGATGGGCAACTATGGCCCGACCACCTTCGCTGACGATGGTGGGATGCGGCACTTTCTCGGAGTCGCAAACATCCATGATGTTATAAACGACGTCGCGCGCATACTCCTGCAAAGTGTAGTTCATCGAACTATCGAAAGCGGTCCGGGAACCGTCGTAGTCAACGCCCAGACCACCGCCCACATCGAGGAACTCCATCGGATGTCCCATTTTTGCCAGCTTAGCAAAGAACCGGGCCGCTTCTCTGACCGCTCGCTTGACTACCCCGATGTCCGGGACTTGCGAGCCGACGTGGAAATGCACCAGCCGCAACGCGTCTGCCATCCCCTCCTCTTTCAAGTACTGGCTGGCCGCGACCAAATCGGCTGTGGAAAGCCCGAATTTCGCGTTCTCTCCGCCGCTGGTTGCCCAGCGTCCGGAACTCTTCGCCTGCAAACGAACGCGCAGCCCAAGAATCGGCGAGACGTTCATCTCCTTGGAAAGCTGGACGATCTGCCGGATCTCTTCGATCTTTTCCACCACCATGATCACTTGCTTGCCTAGTTTCCGGCCAAGCAACGCGATCTTGATGAAAGTCGGGTCCTTGTAGCCGTTGCAAATGATCAGGCTTTCGGGATCGCGGTGAACAGCCAATGCCGCGATCAGCTCCGGTTTACTTCCAGCCTCCAGGCCGAAATGAAAAGGCGCTCCGGCATCGATGATCTCTTCGACTACTTCCCTCAGCTGGTTGACCTTGATTGGAAAGACTCCTTTATAGACGTTTTTGTAGCCCGCGTCAGCGATGGCGGCTTGAAACTCACGGTTTACCGTTTCGACGCGATGACGAAGCAGATCTTGAAAACGGATAACCAGCGGAAAGGCCATCCCTCGATCGCGCGCTTCCTGGATTACTTCGACGAGGTCGATGTTGCAGCCGTCTTGCTGGGTTGGCATCACCTGAACATTCCCGGCGGCGTTAATCGAGAAATAACCGGATCCCCAACGGTCAATGTTATACAGGGAAACGGCGGATGGAATATCCCAGCTTTCAGACATGTTTCGCGCAAACTAAGTGGTCAGCTTTCAAATGCAATTGGCTGATGCGAAATATGCAGACAATTGCGAAAAATTAGATTTCCTCTTCGGTTTCCCCTTCGGCTGGCCCTTCCTCTTCCATCTTTCGCAAGATCTCAGTCATATCTTCCACTTCTTCCCAAACCTCCCGACTCACGTAAATCGCGGCGCTTTGTTGGGTCGCCATGGCAATGCAGTCGCTCGGTCGCGCATCGATCTCGATAATCTTCCGCTGATGCAGTTCGTTCTCCGCGCTTAAGATCATTCGGGCAAAATAGGTGCCACGCTTAAGGTCGTTGATCACTACGCGCTCAATTTGGGCCCCCAGCGCCCGCAAAACGTGAGCCAGAAGATCGTGAGTCAACGGACGCTCCTTGTGTGCCCCCCGCATAAACATGGTGATCGCCTGACCAACCCCTTGGTCTACGTAAATCACAAAAACTTTCTCGTTGTTACCAACAAAGACGGCGCAACCCCCGCTAGTCGGGATCACGGCCCGGACTTGTACTTCCACAACGGGTTTGCTCATAGCGGGAACGTACTCGCGGTTGCTGGAAATCGTCAACGCTAGCAATGAGTTAACCGCATCGATCCGCTCGCCTTTCCATGGGTGGCGCACGTTTAATCTATTTTTTCGGCAGAGAACCTTCCCCCAAGATTTCTATCAATCGTTCTTGTACCGCTGCGTAGAAATTAATCTGCAAGAGAACCAAGTCGCGTCGGGAAAAGGTTTTTGGTGTTTGGTTGAACGATAGTTCCGCCTCAGAGAAATCATATTTGGTGGCCAGAACCAGGCGCGCTTGATTCAACGCATTGAGCCAAGATTCCGCGTGAACCAGCGGCACCAAGAGATGGCTAATTTTGCCGGGCCGGCGGGTCATCGCCGCAAGATCTTCTTCCACCACTTTTCGCGCACTCAAAAACAGGTGGCGCAACTCCGGCCGCACAAACTCCTCCCAATCTTTGACCATTCCAGGAGTTCCTTGACTGGTGGGCGACGGGTAGAGACGTTCCTCCGCTTTCTCTTCGCCCTCCGAATCGCCGGCAGTCGGGATTTGTTTAAGCAGTTCAGCTTCGATCGATTCGATCCGGGAGAACTCTATCGACTTATCCTTCGACCGGCGGATCATCATCCTTCTGTTCTCTCCAGAGTCGCATGGAGCAAGTACCCATGTAGTTGTTGAACATATAACTCGGCCGTTTCGCGATCTCCCGTCCAAACAATGGAACGACCCTTGTGGTGGACCTCCAGCATGTGGTGCCGCGCCCGATCTACAGAAAAGCCAAATACCTTCTGAAATACCATGGTCACGTAGCTCATAAGATTCACCGGATCGTTGTGAACCACGACGTTCCAAGGGGTAGCAAGCTGGGTAGCTGATTTTGTTTCCTCGAGCGTTTCAGCCATGGATTCGGATCTTCTCCGCCGCCGGATGAAGACCTTCCCGATAATAATCGTTCACCGTCTTGGCGGCATCTGCGAACAGCTTCTCGAACTGCTCTCGATCGGGAAGTTCCAGCATCAACTCGAGTAAGACGTAGGCGAAGATCGTCGTTCGAGCTGGGATCGAGAAAGAGATCGCGCGAACCGCGAAAAGTGTCACGAAGTGCCCCGGAGTTTCTCCGGTTCGAATCGCCTGTTGAAGACGGGCAACCATCCGATCACCTTTGGGCGGTCGAGCCTGTAGGAGCCGCTCGGCCGCCAGCTGGCTTCGCCGCGAAAGCGATGAGTTGAGAAACTGCTGCAGCGATCGATCCAGAAGTACAATCTCGCGAAACGAATGTCGCAGCGCTAAATCGACGACTTCCGCCAAATGCGGGAGCACCAAAGGCCCAAATAGCAACGTCTGCCAGCTGCGCCAATTCGCGGCAGGATCGGTACCCGCTCGCCACAACACGCCTTCGCTAAACGCCGCTCCCACACCGCAGCGGTCGATTACGCGGATCAACTCTTCGATGCCAGTGCCCTCGCAACTTTTGCCCATACCGGTAGTCCTATCACGAGTTTGGATGGCCGTCGATCTCCCAGGTCAGTGGTTTTACACGCGCCGGCCGGGTTAAGAGATTGTCCCGGAGGACGCCGTGTCAATAGCCGAGCAACTCAGTGCGGCCGGGAAGAGAAAAGTCCCGGAGGGACGCTCGATAGTAGCCCAGCACTTTAGTGCTGGGTTCGCGTTTTTTAGCGCTACGTCCCGGTAGGGACGATCGATCACCGCTTGGTCTAAGTGAATAGGCATCCCATGCCGAAGCTGGCCGATGGTTCAAAGTCCACTCCGGGACGCGTTTCGGCGCCTTTTGCACCATTGCCGAGAACTAAATGCTAGGGCTTCTACCCTAGGCTTTCCTCGGGACTGATTCCCCCCCGGCCTCGCTAGAGCCTACGTCCCCAAAAACCAAATGAGTTCTCCTTTTTCGGGCTGAACATGCTCCGCCGGTAACCCACTTTTTCCGCTAAGAACCTGATCAACAAGGCTCTTTTTTTGCGGATCATTGACCAGAAATGCAACACGCCGGGCAGCGTTGATCAGCGGAAAAGTAAAAGTAATCCGATAACAATTGAGCTTCGGAACGAAGTTGCTTACCACATTGCGTTCTCGTTCCTTCACCGCGGCAGTACCTGGAAACAACGAAGCCGTGTGGCCGTCGTCTCCGAGACCGAGCAGAATCAAATCGTGGCGGTAACGCTTTTCCCCGAATCGTTTGGCGATATGTTGGAGCGCTGTCTCATAATCGTTTGCGGCTTCCTCGGGCGGAAGCTCTCCTTTCATTCGCAGCACTTCGCCCGGGCTGGTCACCAAAAGAAACGACTCCGACGCCATCCGGTAATTGCTCTCTCTATCTTCCGGCGCCACGCATCGCTCGTCGCCAAAGGTCACGATCCATTTGCTCCAGCGACACTCCTTTAAGGCTAGCGCCTGATAAACCGGACGCGGCGTCTTCCCGCCGCTCAAGTTTAACCGAAAATGGCCCCGCTCATCAATCGCGTCCCGCGCGGAATCTGCGATGAAGCGAGCGGCATCTTCATCAAACGAGCGGGTGCGAATAATCTCGGGTTTCATAGGAACTTCACGGGGAGCAAGAACTCTAGTCTACCAACACCCGCTTTGAGTTTTGGTAAAGTGACTTTTGCGAGACTCGCTTTACGAAACCGAATGCACTCTTCCGCGCCGCCGATCAACGCGGCAGCAAATTCGCTGAAATCCGGATCGTGACCGACGAGCAGCACCGAGGGCTGGCTACTATAGGGCTTAAGACCGTTGAGAGCGGTTTCTGTTGTCATCCCGGGGGCGGCGAATTCACCAACCTCAACGCGGTCAGCAATCTTTAGCTCATCGGCAACGATCTTCGCCGTCTGCAACGCTCGGGCCAGAGGGCTAGTGACAATTTTTTCGAAATACAGATCGTGTCGCGCACAAAATCGGCCAATCGTCCGAGCTTGTTCGCGGCCCCGGTCGGTTAACCGGCGCTCCTTGTCCGAGGCTGCTTCCTCTTCGGCTTCGGCGTGACGCAGCAGGTAGAGGTTCATGGTGGATTGTATACTAGTGCACAAGTCTGTGGAATTGATAGCAGCGACGCATGGAGATATTTCAGAGGAGGAAAATGGAGCGTCCCGCGATTCGGATTGCACCCAAGTCTGGTTCTCTGCCCCGGGGAGGGCGACATTATGAGGGATCGCGTCCTCGCGATCCGCGGCGCACGAGGACGATGCGACCCTCCCCACCTCGGGGCCGCCTACCGCTCTTGTCCGCTCGTCTTCACTTGCTTCTGCGGCGCCCCTCGCGATGGACCGAACCCTTTGAGGAACGCGACTTCGACTGCCAGGCCTTCCTGAACGTTGCGAGAAAGATGCTCTCGCAATTCCTGAAACGCGCGAACTCGTTCTAATAAATCATTAACCGGAATATTTTGGGCGAAGCCGGCCGTGGCATCACGATAGTCGTTTAAATCCCTTTCCTCTCCACCTTGACGCGCTCTGAGAGCGTCACCAAACCACTCCAGAATTCTCTCAACCAATTCCATCCTCGCGTGCACGTAACGGCTCTCGGTTAGCACATCGAGCCGTTCCTCTTCTTGCTCGAGCCATTTTCCGTCGGTCGAGTTCTTGTAAATATCCGACTCCCGTTTGAGCCTCTCCTCGTGATCGGCCTCAATACCTCCGCGGATGTCCGCTAGTTGGTCCTGAAACAGGCGAGCCAAAGTTAGCGCCGATCCGACTGTCCAGGATCGTTCGTCAGTAAGTTTAGCTAACGAATCAAGAAAGACGCGTTCCGCCGGCTGCAATTGGCGCGCGCTTGCCGCTCGCAACGGCAGAATGACGCAACGAGAGCGGATCGTTTCCAGCAGGGCTTCCGGCAATGAAGTCAAAAGCAAGAGAAGTGATCCGTTTGGAGGTTCTTCCAGAGTTTTCAGAAATGCATTGGCGGACTGCGGCATCATCCGATCGGCCTCAGCAATCACACCGAATTTCAGTTTCCCTGTTGTCGAGCGCATGCGTAGCTCCGCCTCCAGCCCGCGAATTTGCTCAACCAAGATGCGCCGAGATTTGGATTCCGGTTGGACCAGATGAAAGTCGGGATCGCGCGCCGGGTCACTGACTTTGTTGACGGTGCGATAGAATTGCTCGGCCAAACTACGCTTTCCGGATCCATCGGGACCGGTGATTAAAAAGGCGTGCGCCAATCGGCCAAGCTCGTGGGCCCGAACGAGGTATTCGGCGGCTTCAGCGGCTAAGAAGGGCATTCCATTCCTTCCAAATCGTTTCTTCTATCTCATTTTCCCGCAATGACGCGTCGATCACTCGAATTCGGTCAGGTTCCCGCCGGGCAAGCTCTAGATACCCCTCCCGCACTCGTTCATGAAATTCATCCGGCAATTGCTCGAGGCGATCAGTCTCATTGACAGGGCGCACGCGCCGGAGCTGCCGTTTCCGCATCGTCGCCAAATCCAGATCGAACACGAACGTCAACGTTGGCCGGATCTCGCCAAGCACGAACTTTTCCAGCTCTCGAATAAACTGCGGGTTGAGCCCGCGGGCATAGCCCTGGTACACCGCCGTCGAATCCGCAAACCGATCGGAAATCACCACTCGGCCTTTGGCAAGCGCCGGCCGGATGATTTCACCAATCAATTGCGATCGACTAGCGGCGAATAACAGCAACTCGGTCGTATCATTAAGGCTCGCGCTTTCCCGCGCATGCAGCAATAACTGCCGGATCGACCGGCCCACCTCGGTTGATCCCGGGTCGTGTACAGCGGTGACCGATCGGCCAGCCGCCTCCAGCCTCCGGGCCAGCCGCGCTACCTGAGTCGATTTACCAGAAGCGTCTCCGCCTTCAAAAGTGATCAAGATACCGGACATAGCGTGATGACCAATAGCCAATAGCAAATAGCCGATTTTGGCTACGGCGATTTCAGCCGTTTAGCGAGAACGGTACGTCCCTTTACGCGCCTGGGCTCTAGTCACCGAATCGTTACTCCGAAGCAATTGGTTAGTGGTGCTCCAAGCTCCAGTCGCCATCGGGAGATCAATTCCGCGCCGGCAGCGCCTCGCTTGAACAAAGCTGTGGCGACTGCGCTTCTAGATTGTGCACGTCACGCGACATGGCACGCACTTCTGAGCTCGAGAAACAAGCAATTGGCGGATGCAAGAACAATCCTTGATTCTCGACCGCCGCGGGCCATGATATGCGCTGTCATGAACCAGTTCTGGTTGGTGAAGCAGGAGCCGACCGCTTATTCCTGGAGTCAGTTTGTTGCCGACGGCAAAACTGATTGGACAGGGGTCCGAAATTTTCAAGCGCGGAACAACCTGCGCAGCATGAAACTGGGCGACGAAGTCCTTTTTTATCACAGCGTCAACGGCAAGGCGGTGGTCGGCGTGGCCCGCGTGACCAAAGAAGCGTTTGCGGATCCGACTGCAGCCGACGGTGATTGGTCGTCAGTCGAGCTGAAGCCTCAGCGAGCTGTGACGCCACCCGTCACGCTTGATCAGATTAAAGCCGAGCCAAAACTGCAAGGGGTGCCATTGCTCAAACAAGCACGCTTATCGGTCATGCCTCTTACGAAGGAAGAGTTCCAGGGGATCCTGAAGTTGGCGGGCTAGGAGTTGAGCGGAGGAAGCTGGGAGCTAGAAGCGAGAAGTTGGAATTTAGAATCCAGAAGACCGGCTTGGCGAACCGCTGAGCGACAGTCGCGCATCTTGCTGGGGCATGTGAGACTGGGGACCGCAACTGCCGCGAAAGGTCAACAGTTAGTAGCACGGCACCAAGCAAAAAAAACAGGCGCTGGGCTATCCCAGCGCCTGGAAACGCACTCTCTTATAAAATCAGATATTCTCTTCGAACTGAAAAATCTTAGCGAGCTATCAAGTGGCGGTGGCGGAGAAGGCCCAAGCCGGCTAACCCGACCAGCCCGATTCCAACCAGGGCCATCGGTTGAGGCTCTGGAAGCGCCTGTAAACTAACGTTACTGAAAATAGCCGTAGAAAACAGGCCAGCCGTCGCCACGGCGTTCGGACTGTCAAACAGCTTGATGCCGATATTGCCGGTCGGAGCCGTAGAGCCGGTCAGGAAATTTAATGTAAGCAAATAGGTATTCCCACTTAGCAACGAAAGACTGATGCTCTGGTTCGAGCCCGTGGTCGTTGATGCCAGGGTCGCTCCGGAACCATCGAGCAAACCAATACCGACGCCTGAAGAGGTCAGGGCCCCAAGCGTCAGGAGGGAGCTGACGTTTACAGCGGTGGTGAGTTGATAAACGGTGTTTGGAAGATAAGCCGTCGCAGTCGAGTCGGTGAAAAAACCTGAGTTGTTCACTGGGCCCAAAACGTTAACTGCGGCAATCCCGCTGATGGTCGCAGCGCCGCCGACTCCCCCGAAACCGCCGGTTGTGCTGATCGACAACGTCGGGCCTAACAATAGCCCAAGCACACCGCTAAAGGTTCCATTCCAGGGACCAGTTCCGATCGGAGTAGGTCCTCCGGATCCGAGAATTCCACCAAAGGTTCCTACATTGCCAGGCGCGCTAAAGTCGCCGTTAGGAATCGGAATATTCTGCGCCAATACAGCTGCAGGCGTCGCTACTAGGCAGACCAATCCTACTGCTGCCGCGAGAAATTTTCTGATCATAAGATTTTATTGGTTTTGACTAACTTCGAGGAGTTTTCCCCCAGAGTTGAGTCTCATTTATCAAAATAGCCGCTATTATGGCAATCATAATAATAGGAATTCTTCTAGTCCCATTAATCTGGTATCAATTGAGAATACCAGTATCCATGGTTTTTCGAGCCGATTGCTGGCTCGTTTTTGGTGAAAATCCTCAACTTTTTGGCCGGAAGTCCCGGAGGGACCCAATGCAAGTAGCAGCCCAGGACGAAGTGCTGGGAGAACTATGCCAGAAAGAGAAGTTCGTCCGCAGGGACGATAGAAACTTTGGCTCCTGGTTTCTCTCGGGCGCGCGTTCAGCACCCGGATCCGAGCCGTCGATCGTCCCGTCCGGGACGGGTCGCTTTCTGAACGCCACCCAGCACTTCGGAGGACTGTGGGCTTCTTATCATGGGTCCCTTCGGGACTGATTTTCTTTAGCGCACGATGGAACTGCGCGATCCTGATCGCGAGTTTATGTTGCCGCTTCGGTAAAGCAGGCTTGGCAGCAAGCCTCCGATAAGGCAAAATCAAATTAGGTTTATGCCAGCAGCGTCTTCCCGTCGTGCCCGCTCGCGTGTGACACCCCGATCCGGGAAGATCCCCCCTCGATCCGGAAAAAACCATCTCACCTTCTGGTGGCTGCCATTAGCGGTGCGAACCTTGGCCTGCCTCGGAGTCTTAGCTCTCTTCGTGATCGTCGGATTCCTGCTGGCTAACGGCGGGTTCGAGGATCCAGATCCACAGAGTAAAATGTTGGAGCTGACCGACCAGGATATTGACCCTGAAACCACTAATTTAGCCAAGACCTTGCTCCGGCAGAACCAATCGGATCAGCGAATTGGACTCTATTTATGGTCCGAGGCAGCTTCTCAGTTTTCCGGAGATGCCTTGAATCAGGCAAAATCTGGACTGACTCACGGGCAGATAGCTCAAACTCTGTTGCCTCTGGCCAAATCGCTATCAGATGATCTTGATCAGCAGAAAGTGGCCGCGTTTACCTTTTGGTTCGTCCCGGATGAGGGAACGGCATCGGGGACGGTGCATCTGCAGCTCAACGGAGTAGATCTGGGCGAATTCCCGGTCGGGAGCGAGCGGTACGCAATCACTCTTCTGGCGAAAACCGGTTCGACGGAACGCCTTCAAATAACAGCCCTACAAGCGCAAGCTGGCTCAATCATTTATCGCGCCGAGACCACGACAACAGAAGCGGTGACCAGGCGTTTGGCGGTAGGGAAATCCGACAGTTGGAATATCGTGATCCAGTGAAAACGCCGTTATCTGGGACCCCATCCCCTTGAATCGCATCCACCTGGCGCTGCCTCGGAGCAGATGGAAAATGGGGGCCAGGTCTCGGCCGCTTCGGGATGGTCTCAGGCGGGAGATGAGTGGCAAAACGGCTGCCGCGGATGTTCCAACAACTCAAGGAACTTAAGCAAAGACTCGCTGAGCTCGAGTTGCTCTTGAAGCAAACCGATCCGGAAGCGACTTCTCGACCTAAATAGTCGTCAGCGCTCACTTCCGCGCGCGTGTTGACAGGTCTCGGCGGCTACGTACCCTTGAACGCTCGCATGAAAACGGTCTTTTCCTCCCCTGACGCTCCACCTGCTCTTGGGCCCTACTCGCAGGCGATCGGCGCCGGCCCTTTTCTTTTTTGCTCCGGCCAAGTGCCTCTGCAGGCAGCTACAGGAGAATTGGTCGGCCAAGATGTCGCAGAGCAAACCAAGCAAGCGTTACTGAATTTGGGGGCAGTCCTCAAGAGCGCCGGGCTGTCCTATGCGAATATTGTAAAGACTACTGTCTTCTTAACCGACTTATCCCAGTTCACCGAAATGAACTCGGTCTACGCTACTTTTTTCCAAGACACTCCCCCAGCCCGATCTACTATTGAGGTTTCGGCCCTCCCAAAAGGGGCCAGAGTCGAGATCGAGGCAATTGCCCTCAAACCGTCGTAAGCCGTGGAAGAATCTATATTAGCAATCTTTGAACGGACCGGTTCTCTACTGCACGGCCATTTCATTCTGAGTTCCGGGCTGCACAGCCGTCAGTTCTTCCAATGCGCCCTCGTCCTGCAGCACCCGGATCTGGCCTCTGCCATTTGTCAACGTTTGGCCGCTAAGCTGGCAAATGTCGCCTGTGATGCCGTGATTTCGCCGGCTCTGGGCGGTATCATCGTGGGCCAGGAGGTCGCCCGTCATTTGGGGAAACGGCATATCTTCGCGGAGAAACAGGAAGGAAAACTGGTGCTGAGGCGCGGTTTTCAGATTTTTCCCGATCAAAAATTTATCGTTGCGGAAGATGTCGTCACTCGGGGAGGCAAAGTGCTAGAAACGATCGAGATCGTGCGCTCTCACGGCGGTAGGGTGGTTGCCGTGGGTTCGATCGTGGACCGAAGCGGCCAAGACAAACCCGATTTTGGATGTAAATTTGAGAGTTTACTACAACTTCAGGTAGAGACTTTCGCTCCGGACCAGTTGCCGCCAGACTTAAGAGATGTCCCGGCAATCAAACCTGGAAGCAGGTAAGTAGGAGTGATGTTATGGTAAGCTGGGTTTTAAAGAAGATTTTAGGTTCGAAAAATCAGCGCGAAGTGCGCCGACTTCGTCCGATCGTCGAACAGATCAATCGGATTGAGAAGGAGTACCAGTCGCTTAGTGATGCAGATCTCCAAGCCAAGAGCTTAGCTTGGAAGCAGGAATTGTCGGTCATCGAGGATCCGGATCTGCTAACCAAACGGTTGAACGAATTGCTACCGGAAGCCTTCGCCGCCGTCAAAAATACGGCGCGCCGCCTTTGGGATAAATCTTGGCTCGTTTCCGATCAGCCAACGGTTTGGAACATGATTCACTTCGATGTGCAGCTTATCGGCGGAATCGGGCTGCACCGAGGTAAGATCGCAGAAATGGCGACCGGTGAAGGAAAGACTTTGGTTGCTACCTGTCCTCTCTATCTCAATGCACTCACCGGACGCGGTGTTCATCTGGTAACCGTGAACGATTATCTCGCTCGGCGCGATGCCGAATGGATGGGCGAGATTTATAAATTTCTCGGGTTAACGGTCGGCTGTATCCAGCATGATCAATCGCCTTCTGAACGAAAGGCCCAATACGATTGCGATATCACGTATGGCACGAACAGCGAATTCGGATTCGACTATTTGCGTGACAACGGGATGGCCACTTCAAAGGACCAGCAGGTACAGCGCGGTCATTACTTCGCGATCGTCGACGAGGTCGATTCCATTTTGATCGATGAAGCGCGGACTCCTCTTATCATCAGCGGTCCCGCCACCGTTTCTTCCCATCAATACGATAAGTTCAAGCCGATCGTAGAACAACTGGTGAAGCGGCAGACGATGCTGTGTAACCGGCTCGTTTCCGAAGCAAAAGAAGCGTTAGAACGCGGCGATCAGGAACAAGGTGGGCGGATCCTTTTCAAGGTCAAACTCGGACAGCCGAGAAACAAAGGGTTGCTTCGATTGATGGAAGATCCGGAAAATCGCAAGGCGCTCGATAAATCGGAACTCTCGTTCTACCAGGACTCTCGCAAGGAGGAACTGATCGCTCTGAAGGAAGAGCTGAATTTTACGATCGACGAAAAGCACCAGGACTCAGACCTCTCCGAACTGGGGCGTACTTATCTCAATCCGGACGATCCCGACGCCTTCGTATTGCCCGACCTCATCAGCGAATTTACCGAGATCGACCTCGACCCCTCCCTGACGCCCGAGGAGAAGGAAGAAAGGAAACGAGCTCGCCAACAGTATTGCGATAGCCAGGCCGAGCGAATTCACAACATCGCCCAATTGTTGCGAGCCTATTGTCTGTTCGAAAAAGATGTCGATTACGTCGTTGAAGAAAACAAGGTGATCATCGTTGACGAGAACACCGGGCGAAAGATGCCGGGCCGACGTTGGAGTGATGGTTTGCACCAAGCAGTCGAAGCAAAGGAAGGAGTCCAGATTGACCGGGAAACGCAGACTCTGGCCACGATCACGATCCAAAATTATTTTCGGTTGTATCACAAACTGGCCGGGATGACCGGAACGGCTGAAACAGAAGCAAACGAATTCCACGACATTTACCGCCTCGACGTTCTGGTGATTCCTACGAACCGGCCGGTGATCCGGAAAGATTGGAACGATCGAATCTATAAGACACGCCGCGAAAAATATAATGCGGTTTTGGACGAGATAAAAAATGCGCACGGCCGTGGCCAACCACTATTGGTTGGGACCGCTTCAGTCGAAGCATCGGAATTACTTTCCCGGATGTTGAAACGGGAAAAAATCCCTCACAACGTTCTTAACGCGAAATACCATCGCCAGGAGGCAGAGATCGTGGCTCGCGCTGGCCAGCAGGGAACGGTCACTATATCCACCAATATGGCCGGCCGTGGAACCGACATTAAACTCGGCCAAGGAATTCCGGAAGCGGGCGGACTCTATGTCCTTGGAACAGAAAGGCACGAGATTCGTCGGGTCGACCGGCAGCTACGCGGTCGTTGTGCCCGCCAAGGAGATCCAGGGGCGTCGCGATTCTATGTCAGTTTCGAAGATGATTTGATGCGCAACTTCGGCGCCTCCGAACGGATGACTGCGATGATGGAGCGATTCGGCTTAAAGGACGGCGAAGAGCTTGAGCATCCTTGGCTCAATAAAAGCGTTGAAACCGCGCAAAAGCGGGTCGAGCAGCGAAATTATCAGATTCGGAAGCGCACGCTCGATTTTGACGACGTCATGAACAAGCAGCGCGAAGTAATTTATACACTTCGCAATGAGACTCTTGAGACAACCGAACCACGTAAATTGATTTTTGAGATTGTCGACGAAGTCATTCCTGAACGGGTCCGGGATTATCTGCAACCGGCAGATGGTTCTGAGCCAGACCAGGCAGGATTACTCCAATGGCTTAATACGACGTTCCCGCTGGGACTAAGTTCAGCTGCTGCTCAGTTAGACAGCCGAACGGTCGAAGAAAACGAAAAGTTTGTTGTCGAGAAGCTTAAGAAATCCTACGAACAGAAAATCAATTTGGAGGAAAGTGAAGCGGTTTCCGGTCTCGAACGCTATATCCTGCTCAATGCGATTGATCGTCTCTGGCAGGAGCATCTCTACGCAATGGACGGTCTCAGAGAAGGCATCTATCTGCGCAGCTACGGACAAAAGGATCCGTTAATCGAGTATAAGACCGAGGCATACGACATGTTTAGCCAGCTGATGGCGAGCATTAAGAACGAAGTGCTGAGCAATCTGTTTCGCAGCACGACAAACCTCATGGCGTTCGAGCAGTTTTTGTCTACTCTGCCGGTCGGGCTCAACCTCACGGGCATGGGTCCGATGCCGACCGGTCCAGGTCCCCTTCCAATGGCCCGCCGCGAACAAATGGCCGGTGACCGAGAGATGCAGGACCAAAACGGAAATAACGAGCTGGAACTGGTTATTCCGGCTGCTCGCCAGAAGACCGTATCGGTTGGCCGCAATGAGCCTTGCCCCTGCGGTAGCGGCAAAAAATACAAGAACTGCCACGGCCGAGTGGCGTAATTTCGCCCGTCGGCGTAGGCGAGAACCCGGAGCGGCAAGCCGATCCGCATCCCTCAGATCACACCTTTTGCGCTACCTAAATCGGCGATCCACCGCGTGTAACGCACTCCGATTCAACGAAATACGCATCCGATCGGCCCCGATTCTGGGCTAGTTTCACTGCCATTCATCGGCAACCTGCGACTAAAAAGTTGCCGGAAGTCAATCCTTCATCTATATATCCAGCAGTAACACGGGAGATCTAGGGCAAAGAGAGTTAGTGAGCCCCAGAATCTAGTGGGCAATATCGCAGGATTTCCAGCTTAGTTTTCAAGGCAGAAAGATTGCGGTCGCCTGGCAATAGGGCAGCTCGACTAGGCGCTCACTTCACTCCAGGCCCGCTTCTCCTGGAAGTTTTGGTGAAGGCCTTGGGTTTGAGGGTTAAGTTCGGCCCAAACTGTTCTTTCTCAGTGTGCGTAGTGCATGCCCTTCACCGGAAGCACTTCAAAATCGTGACCAATGAAATCCCAATCAATGCATTACTCAGGACGCCGCTCTCGTCGAGGACGCCGCAAACGTACAGGTTCAGGACCAAGTAGAGGAGCGATACCAAAGCCGTCAAAACCCACATTTTGGCAGCGAGTCGTAGCTTTCTTCGCGGGCTCTACTAAACAGAACGTTGCCCCGCCCAAAAGTCGCGAAAAACAGACCGCGACCGTCGTCGCTCCGAAGGAAAAAATCAGCCGTAAGCCTGAGCTGGTTGAGGTTACCTCTCCCAAACTTTATGTGGGTAACCTTTCGTTTGACGCCAGCGAAAGCGACCTGTTCAACCTGTTTAACGGAGTCGGCCAAGTCCGCAACGCAGAAGTGGTTTGCCACAAATACACTCAGCGGTCCAAAGGCTTCGCTTTTGTTCAGATGACTACTATCGAAGAAGCGAGGCGTGCAGTAAAAGAACTGCACGACAAAGAGTTCTTAGGACGCAAGTTAGTGGTGAGTGGCGCTAAAACTCCGGATATGGAGCGCGCAGCCTGATTACCCCCTCCTGACAAACTTATAAAACCCGCTTTCAGTATTACTGAAAGCGGGTTTTTCTTTGTTCGTGGACCCCCTGCAATTCTTCATTCTCGCTGGACCCACGGCCGTTGGGAAAAGTGAAATGGCCGTGCGTCTAGCCGAGTATGTACGCACCGAGATTATTGGGGCCGACGCCTTTCAAATCTATGCTGGACTTGACATCCTCTCCGGCAAACCCTCGCTTGGGTTCCGAGAGAGGGTTCCTCACCATCTGGTGGGGGTGCTTCCCCTCGCCCAAACCTGCGACGCCGCGCGATACGCCGAACTGGCCTCAGAACAAATCAGATGCCTCAACGCCAGAGGACTCCGGCCGCTGGTGGTCGGAGGCACCGGATTTTATCTGAGTGCGTTGACCCATCCTCTTCCGGAACTCCCAGGCGCCGATCCAGCTATCCGAGCAGAGTTGGCCGGTCGCTCGCTCACGTCGCTACTGGCTGAACTCGAAGCCCGGGATCCCATCTGTCTCCGCCAAATCGATCGAAATAACCGTCGGCGCATTGAGCGAGCTTTGGAGGTATGCCGGGTAACCGGCCGACCGTTTTCCGCCTTTAAAGTCAGCCGGCAAAGCCGTGCGAACGTGCCCGCCCTTTTGCTCGAGCGACCCCGGGAAGATCTAAACCGGCGAATCGATCACAGGGTCGAAAAGATGCTCGAAGACGGCGCGATCGAGGAAGTGAGGGCGACAGATCAAATTAGCCAAACCGCAGCGCAAATGATCGGCTTTGCCGAAATCAAGGATTACCTGGCAGGCCGCCGCAGCCGAAAGAGTTGCATCGAAGCAATTCAGCTCGCAACAAGACAATACGCGAAACGCCAACTTACCTGGTTCCGCCGTCAGAACTATTTGCCGTTCCCGGCTTCAGGTGAACTGGCGGAAGCAGCCGCCCTTTTTCGTGACTATGCTGAAAGGCCTGTGGCCGGTGACGGTGACCAGTGATCAGTCACGAAACACCTGTCACCGGGTCCTGAGTGATCGGCGGTCAGGTCGATCGGTACACCCAGTCACCCGTCGTAAGTGATCGGCGGTCGGTGATCGGTCATCGCATCAGGGGTCTTGCGCTCTTCAGAGCCGAAGGCGTTTCAAAGGACTCAATCCCAACGCCAACCCGCTGCGCGGGTGCTTTTACGAGTCGGGCGCTCCGATCTAGCGCCTTATCGAGGAGCGCAACGATCGCGAATCATGTTATGACCGGTGACTGGGTAACTGATCCCTGTTAGGGTGCTTGGTCACTGCGGCGGTGATGGCAGCAGCGGTCTGCAGAGGACGTGCGCCGATTGCCCCGATAGGCTGCTAGTCGGCGGTCCGGAGCCGCGGATGCGGGCCGTTTTGCCGAAGTGGGCGTCTCGTTCTAGCGCCTTATGAGAGCGGACGCGCATTTTTTAGGTTACCCGGGGTTGCGCAAAGCCTCCACCCCGGGCTGAGTCCTTTGACGCCTTCCGACTTCGCCAACCATTAGCTATGGTTCGACGTCACAGAAGGGCTTCGTCGGACAGGTCGGCGTATCCATCTCCCGCCGTCCGGCTCACCGGTTACCGATCACTAGTTACCGATCGGCGGCCCATCGTATACATCCGTCCGATGGACTTCCATCATGCGTTCAGGCCGGGCGACGAGCGAAAAACCAAATTGTCGATAAAGAGTATGCGCGTCGGCCGTCACCAGCAACCAGCGCCGTAAACCCTGCAACTCCGGATGAGCAAGAACAATCTGGATCAGGCGCTTGGACAGTCCCTGGCCGCGATGCTCGGCCAGAATAAAGACGTCTCCGAGGTAAGCAAACGTCGCCCGATCAGTCGTTACCCGGGCGAATCCTACCTGTTTCCGGACGGATCCAGGTTCGTCTTTCGGACCGACCTGATAAACACCAAAAGGAATCGAGTGAGCTACCGACTTCGCCACGATTTCCCGAGGTACGCCGCGCGCCCAATAGCTTTCCTCTGAAAGAAACCGCCAAACAACGTCGATATCGATCCAGGTAGGGTCAGAGCTAATCACGTAATTCATGAGGCAATAGGTCAGCCGCTATCGGACAGGGGTTCGCACTTCACGGTTCACGGTTCGCCGGTTTCGGACACTGGACTCCCGCTTCCCACCCTTCAGCTTTTCCAACTCGGCAGCCCGCAACATCCGGAACGCGCCTGGTTTAAGGCTTGGATCGACTAGTTGGCCTATCTTTGTTCGTTCCAAGCGTTTCACCTTATAGTCCAGCGCGGCAAATACTCGACGGACCTGTCGTTTGATCCCTTGCGTTAGCACGACACGAACCTGACGTGGATTGACCTTGTAGATCGCGTCAAATCGGGCCCTCCCTTCTGCCAAGTAAACTCCCTTTTTTACCTTCGCCGATTCCGCCATGTCGAAGTCGCGATCGAGAGTCACGAGATATTCCTTTGGTAATTTGTAGCGGGGATGAGTTAACCGAAGCGCCAACTCGCCGTCGTTTGTAAGCAACAACAATCCTTCAGACTCGAGATCCAACCGGCCGACATGCGCAAGTCTAGGCAAATGTTTTGGCAACAAGTCGTAGATTGTCGAGCGCGAACGATCGTCTGACTTGGTCGTCAAATATCCAGGCGGCTTGTTCAGCAACAGATAAACGAATTCCTGGGCTTTAACGATTTTGCCGTCGACTCGAACGTGATCCTCGGTCGTGACCTGGGTCGCCAGCTCCGTGCAAACCTTTCCGTTCACCGAAATTCGGCCCGCGCGGATGAGATCCTCCGCGCCGCGGCGGGAAGCTACTCCGGTCAATGCCAGAAATCGATTGAGGCGCATGGGAATAAAAAAAGCGCCGCATTACCGGCGCCTTTCGCAAACTTGTTGGGAGCGATTAAGCGTCCGGCTTCGTCTTCGGCAAACCGATAACCCGGTCGCCAGGTTTAAATACCCCGCGTTTCTTCAGTAATTCGACCCTCTCGAAACGCTTGAGCACGTTGCGCTTTGTCTGGATCGTACTGGCCCCTTTTAGACTCCGATGTTGTGACATGAAAGTACCTCGATTGGAACGCCGAAATTACCATAGTGATGACCAATAGCAAATGGCCAATGGCAATTTGCCTATCGGCGATTTCATTCGGTAACCCTGGGCTTCCTAGGCTATGTTGAACCACGCCTTCCGCCTTCGTAAATCTATCCCCCACAATCTTTGCAACGCAGGTCTACGGCGGACAAGTCGGCGCTCTAGCGAATACCGATCACCCATCACCGGCTCGCGACGAAGCCTTCTAGCTTCTAAATTCTAACTTCCAGCTTCCGATCAGATCAGGCCCAACTTCATTTTGCCGACTTCACTGATCATGTGCTGGTTCCAAGGCGGATCCCAAACCAGCTCAACGGATGCCTCGTCTACGCCCGAGATTCCCAAAATCTTTAACTTGGCGTCTTGGGCAATGGCCGGACCCATCCCGCACCCCGGAGCGGTCAAAGTCATTTTCACGTCTACGCGCGTTCCCGCTTCCGGCGATTTCGTAACTTGGCAGTCGTAAACCAACCCAAGGTCCACGATGTTTACCGGGATTTCTGGATCATATACTGTCCGAAGTAGATCCCATACTTCGGCTTCCTCTACGTCGCCGTTCGACCGTTCCCTTTCGTTTTGGTCGGCGCTGCGTTCCAGCCCTAAAACATCAGCGTCTTCCTCATTGATTCGAAAAAGCCCGTAATCACACGCAATCGTGTAGCTACCGCCCAGGTTTTGCGTGATGATGACCTTGGTACCTTTCGGAATCGTAGTTTTCAATCCAGCCGGAATTTGAATCGCTTCACAATCCCGCGACAATTCGATCTCGTTGTGGTCGCTCATTTGGAACTTTCTAAAACAATTTTCTTGGGTGTCGGAGATTGCTCCTGAAATTGCTGAAGCAATGTTGGAGCAACCGGTGATTGCTGCGGACTCTCCTCGGACGACAAGGCTGACCTCAGCGCTCCCTCAACCAGTTGGGCACAATGAATCTTGACCGGCGGCAACGGCCCCAGGGGAGCTGACAATTCGGTGCTTCCCATGGACAACGCTTCTTCGGCGGTCTTGCCGGTAATGAGCTCCGTTGCCACACTCGCTACGGCGATCGCGGTCTCACAACCGAAAGTTTGGAAAGTCGCTCGATCAATGACCCGTTTGCCATCTTCCTCCTTGAATTTAATCCACATCCGCAACATGTCGCCACAATCGGCGTTCCCGACGGTACCCACTGCATCGGCGCCCTCGAGCTCACCCAGGTTCTTTGGGCTTTTAATCGCTTCTTCAATCCGACGGGAAATATCTTCGGGCGCGCTCATTTTTACTCCAGATGGTAACGGGGCAGTGCGGGATCGATGCGAACACTCCAGGCATCGATACCGCCGGCTAAGGATTTCGCCTCAGTGAATCCATGACCGGCGAAAAACGCGGCTGCATCTAGACTGCGGACCCCGTGATGACAAACAAACACAATGTCGCGCTCTTTCGGCCAGGAAGTAAGCATTTCTTGCATAAGCTCCTGCGTGAGGAACTGTGACTCGTCCAGGTGGACAGCGTCCCATTCTTCCCGGCTCCGGACATCAACGATTGCGAGATCGGCTCCGGATCCATCTTTGAGCCGTAGCGATAGATCTTCCGGCTCGATCTGCATTTTCTGCTCAGCATCGTGCGCAGAAAGAATTGTTTCGATTACTTGATCGACCGGCAAGTCGTTGTTCCGTTGACAAACCTGAGCCAAGGTCTCGTCTGACCGGAAGCCGCAACTCGAGCAACCGCCAATATGATAAGCCCGAAACAAAGCCCTCTGGGCGCCCGGAAACTCCTGCAACAAGTCGGACATCGTCACGTCCGGATCGATGGTTCGCGTTTGACTCACAAGGAGTACGCTTGCACGGCAGGGAACTAAAAGCAAAGGCTGTGAGCCAATTCAGGGTCGCACTCCCCACGACAAGTTAGGATCTCAAAATCCAATGTCCACTCTCAAATATATCTGCCAGCGCTGCACGAATTGCTGTCGCTGGCCCGGCTTTGTGCGCTTGACCGACGAAGATATCGCCAGAATCGCTGCATACCTCGAGCAATCCGAATTCCGTTTCATTCAAAACTACACGCGGCTCAGGCCGCACCGGGACGGTTTGGCACTGAAGGACAGGGTGGACGGGAGTTGCATTTTCCTAAACGGACGAAATTGCGCTATCCACGACGTCAAGCCCGCGCAATGTGCCGGCTTCCCTAATGAATGGCAGTTTCCCGATTGGCGAACTGTCTGCGAGGCTGTTCCGGTCGAGGCACCCGAAGATGAACGACAAACGGCAAATGAGATATGACAAATAATCGGCGGAATGGCTGTTCCGCGCGGCCGTGGGCCATTTGCCCACCCGTCATTTCTCCACGCACCGCCGCTGCCCCTATCGGCCTGAGCCGGAAAATAGGGCTTCTCTTCTAGACTGCGCCGGACCAACCGCCGCACGACCGCCACGTCCTGCAGCATTTTCAGACTGTCGCTCACTACCCGCACTTTGGAGTCAGGGGAATTCGACCAATGCACCGGCATCTCCATCACGTTGAAACCCAATGCTCTTGCCAATAGCAACACCTCGACATCGAAAGAAAATCCATCGGTTTTCTGCCGTTGAAAAATGGCCTGACACGCGGTCTGCCGAAATCCTTTGAAACCGCATTGCGTGTCTCGGATCTTGATTCCGGCCAACCAACGCACCAGACCGTTAAAGGTCTTTCCCATCCGTTCCCGCATCCAGCTTTGATGCTGAATAATCTCGCTGTCCGGATGTTGGCGATTGCCCACCAGGAGTTGCAGATCGCGCTCGGACTCGAAAACTGCCAAAGCGCGGTCTATCTCATACAATGGAGTACTTAGGTCGGCGTCGGTAAAAAATACCAGCTCTCCGGTGCTGGCTAGCATTCCGGACCGGACAGCGAACCCTTTGCCTCGATGTACCCGGTTCCCGATAACCTTTAATTGCGGAAAGGTTTTGGTGGCCGCTTGAGCTATCGCGAGTGTCTGATCAGTACTAGATTCTACGACGATTATAACCTCGAATCGAAAAGTCCAGCGGCTGCAATGTTCCTTGAGCGCCCGCAGGGTTTCCGGCAATCGCCGCGCCTCATTGTAAGCCGGAATTACGAGTGAGAGGTGAGGCAGAATCTGTGTGGACATGTCGCGGAGTTCGCATAATATCACCGCCTCTGTGGCGTCGGACACCTGGCGCGCTCCGTGCGTGCCGAGTTCACCGCCTCCTAAACGCAAGAAATGATCAGACGTCAACTTTTAATTCCGCTCCTCATTCTGCTGGTTGCCGCGATTGTCCGGTTGATTTTTTTGGACATCAAGCCCCCGCACTTCGACGAAGGGATCAATGGTTGGTTCTGCGATCAGATGGCCGCCCAAGGTTTTTACAAGTACGATCCGGCTAATTACCACGGCCCTCTTCACTTTTACGTGCTCCGGCTCTTCTTGACGTTGTTCGGCCGGAACCTCTGGGCATTACGATTGCCGACCGTTTTAGTGGGAATAGCGGGAGTTGGTTTCACTTTTCTTTTCAGCCGGTTCTTCGGAAAAGTTGTCACCTATATCGCCGCGTTCGCTATGGCGATCTCTCCTGCCTTCGTCTTTTACGAACGGTACGCCATCCACGAAACCTGGTTAGTCTTATTCCTGCTGATCACACTTTGGGGTCTTCTGTGCTGGTACTCAGATCCCACCCCGTGGAGTGTCTGGGCTACCATCCTGGGAATCACCGGGATGATTCTTACAAAAGAGACCTACGTCATTCATCTGCTTGCTTTCGCGCTCGCAGCTTTCTTCGCTTGGATAATTGGATTGATTCGCCCGCCGTCCGAACCGATCGAACGAACCCGCGCTCGGATACCCTGGGCCCACGTCGGCGTCGCAACCGGGGTCGGCCTCGCCCTGATTATTTTTTTCTATTCCGGAAATTTTCTGAATTGGTCCGGACTGACGGGCCTTTATCGAACGTTCTCTCACTGGCTAAACACCGGAGTAGGCGCCCAATCCGGTCACGAAAAACCAGACTACGATATCTCGGTCGTTCCCCACTTTCTCCGGCACGTTCCGGTTCTGGCCAGTTTGGCGAAGATCAAATTAAATTGGTATTGGATCAAATTACTGGCGGTCTATGAGTGGATAGCTATTGCGGGCCTCGTTTTCTCCGTTCGTTACCTCGTTGGCGGCAAGGGGGCTCTTCGGTATCTCGCAATCTACGCATGGGGCGTCTTGTTCGCCTATAGCATCATCGCTTACAAGACACCTTGGTGCATTATTTCGATCGAATGGCCGTTCCTGTTTCTGGCCGGCGATTGCTTGGTTTTCTTCTGGAAATTGTTTCCCAGATACGTCAAGCCGCTCGCTGTGGCCGGAGCCCTTCCGCTTTTCGGCTTAATGGGGTATCGCTCCTATTTTGTGAATTACGTCCGGTACGATAATCCGAAAGAAATGTACGCGTACGTGCAAACGTACCGCGACTACCAGAAATTCGTAGATCCGATCGTTAAAAAAGGCCAGAAAGACTCTGCCGCCAAGGTCCGGCTTCGAGGATTGATCCTGCTCAAGAGTTACTTCCCAATACCGTGGGTGATCGACGAGTTTCGCAACGTCGCATACTACGAGAATGGAGACGAAAAGTGGCCCGACAATGTCGATGCAGATTTCATCGCCGTGGACGGTTCCGATTTTGAGGATCTTGAGTATCGACTCAAGCAACGTTATTTCGTCACCGAATTCCGGCTCAGAGATGGGATGGACCCGTGCAGAGCCTATTTTCGATACGACACATTCAAGGATATTTTCCCGGGGCGAACTCCCGAATTTGAACCAGTAGCAGCGTCGGAATCATCGGAATGAAATTTTCGCTCGTTGTTCTGGCCTGGATCGCGATCGCTACCTGTCTTGGCATCGCCTTTGGCTATTCTCCGTTAGGGTTGACTCCCTTGACCGCAATGATTTCGCTAGCGGGCGGATTTATTCTTGCAGCGATCGGAGTGTTGTTTGAGCGGAAACCATTCTTCTCACCATTCGAGAAAGTGCAGATCACCGGAGTGATCTGTGCATTGATCTTTCTCGCGTTTGCGGCCCGCGTATTCCTCCAACTGATCTGGACAGAAGACGGCACGATTAAGGTGCTTTCTCCGAATAATCTCGGCGACATCTGCCTGCATTTGACACACATCAATTTTCTGGCTTCGAACCCCCAATTCTGGCCAGAGAATCCGATCTATGCGTTTGACCAGCTTCGCTATCCGGTCGGAATAGATCTGTTCAACGCGGAACTCAAACTGGTCGGGATCGAGCCGCGACTTGGAATGATTCTCATCGCGCTGCTTTGCTCTGTCGTTACGCTCCGTTCGCTATTCCTTTTCGGCGGGCCGTTCATTGTAGCTGCATTTTTGTTCAACGGAGGACTGGCTGGATTCCAATTTTTTCACGGCTGGGAGCTTCAGGACTTTCAAGCAAAACTGCCATGGGCGTCGATTCCGTTGGCCTTGTTTGTAACGCAACGCGGGTTGCTCTATGCCATCCCCGCCGGACTACTGTTGCTTACGCACTGGCGATCCCTCTTTTCGGACAGACCGGAAGCGGTTCGATTGCCTTGGTGGGGCGAATGCTTGTTGTACGCCACCATGCCTGTATTCCATCTGCACACTTTTATCTTTCTCTCCTTCTTGCTGCTTTGGTGGTTTTTGTTCGGCAATCCAAACTGGCGCCTGCACCTCGTCAGGCTGGTGGCTCTTTCCATCATACCAGCAACTCTCCTTGTTTATTGCGTTACTGGCTTCGGCAAAACCGACGCTCTGGCTTGGCAGCCAGGTTGGATGAATCCCGCCAACGAGTCGCCCTGGTGGTTTTGGTTCAACAATTTCGGTTTCGTGTTGCCGCTTTCGTTGGCTCTCCTCGTCTATCTTTGTATCCCGGAGGGAAACGATATCTACAAGAGCAAGACTGTGCTTCGTCGCTTCTTCTTTCCGGCCGTCGTCGCTTTTGTTGCTTGCGCGTTGATTCGCTTTGCTCCGTGGGCCTGGGACAACACGAAACTATTTTTCTGGGCCTATATGCTCTTAATGTATTGCATCTGGGAAGCGTTTCTCCGCCGCTGGCATCCAGCGATTCGCATCCCGATCTTTATAGCCCTATTTTTTTCCGGTTTTATCAGTTTAGCGGGAGGCTTGGCGCCGAGCCAGGAAAACGGTTACGACATTGGTGAAGAAGCTGAATGGAACGGCGTTGCCGATAGCCTCAAAAATTTCTCGCCGGAAGCTGTTTTTGCGACTTATCCCACCTATGACCATCCGGTTTTAGTAACAGGCCATCGCGCAGTTCTTGGCTATGAAGGCCACCTTTGGAGCCACGGTCTAGATTATCGCTCCTATCTCGAGCTGCTGAATAAAGGAATGTTAGGTCAATCGGGTTGGGAAGATGCTTTTCGCGAGTTAAATGCCGACTACTTGTTCTGGGGTAACTTTGAAGAAGAGAACTACCAGGGCACGACTCGGGCCTGGGAGCACCTGCCGACCGTCTCCGAGTCGCCCTGGGGTCGAGTTTACGATTTGCGTGGTCTGAAAACACATTGAAGCGATCGTCATTGTTCCGCAGAGACGCAATGAAGTAGCCCAATCCCGCGGCTGCGCATGCGCGTCAAAAACATAAGGCCGACGTCTGGTCTTCTGCCCCAGGGAGGGCGCGCGTCCTCGTGCGCCGCGGATCGCGAGGACGCGATCCCTCCCGCCCAGGGCGCGCTCAGATCGCTTTTTGACCACTCGCTATGTCGTTAGCTGCCGGCGGGAACAGCACCAGTTGCTTTACCGCCGACTTTTGGCCCACGTAATTGGGGATACCAAATCCGCCTTTCACATGATCCCGGCCGGTGAGCACCAAGAGCTTCGTCTTTGGATGAGTTCGCCTGAATTCTAATATCGTTTTCGCCATGGTTTGATCCCAGAGATTCTGCGCAGCGAAGAAGCGCGATAAATCAGCTTCCTGCATCCCCGGATGCTCGCCTAACAGCTGAACGAAATTTTGGTAAGCACCTGCCGGAATCGTAAACTCGGTCGGAATCTTGTTCGATTCTTCAGGAGATAACTGCTCTCCACGGGCGACCTTGTGTGCTAGCTCCGAAGAAGCGTTTAGTGCAACGTTCTTTATTTTTGCTTTACCGTTCGTCCGCAAGATCTCCGCGTACAACGGAGAATACGTTCCCCAAGATTTTTGGAGGCCGGTCTGTGCGACCATGTCGTCGAGCGAAAGTTTCCGCTGATCGAACCGATCCAACTCCGTTTGCTGGCTTCGATCGAACATTTCCCAACCGACCGCGAAACGTATTCCCCGACGGATCATTCCCCGGATCAACTCGAGTTCGTACTCATGGTTGCTTCGATCATCGTGCACCTCGCCGACGTAAATCACATCGGCAACTGCAACTCCCCGCCAGAACTCCGCATCGTTTTGTGCGGTCGCGGACGATTTCACCCCGGAGTGAACAGCACAGGAACATAGGCTAAACGCCAAAAAGAATGCGGGACCTATCGACCATTGCTTCATATTGCTCGGCGAAACGCCAACCCTCGTCATCAGGAGAAGGCTACGCAAGTTCCGATCATCTTGATTGCGACCTTCTTTCGGTAAACCGTAGCCGCATGGCGTCTTTCGATCTGATCGTACTTGGCGGTGGCCCAGCTGGATACACCGGTGCAATTCGGGCGGCCCAACTCGGCCTTAACACCGCGATAATCGACAAACGCGAAGTGCTTGGGGGAACCTGCCTTAACATCGGATGTATCCCCAGCAAAGCGCTTCTCGTTTCCTCCGATCACGTCCGTTTCGCTCAACATCAAGCTGAACGTCACGGGTTGAAGCTCGAAAAAATTAGCGTCGATCTCGGCAAGATGATGCAGCGCAAAAAGAATGTGGTGCGCCAGCTCACCCAAGGAGTGGAATTCCTGATGAAGAAAAACAAGATTACCCGCCTGCGCGGCGCCGGCCAGGTGGTCGCACCCGGGAAACTCGCCTTGACCAGGCCAGACGGCGGGACCGAAGAGCACACTGCCAAACATATTATCCTGGCCACCGGCAGTGTACCGATGGACCTACCCAATATTACCTTGGATGGTGAAATCGTCGTCACGAGTGAAGAAGCACTTTCCTTCGCCAAGGTTCCTGAGGAACTGCTGGTGATCGGCGCCGGAGCGATCGGTTTGGAAATGGGCTCGGTCTGGTCACGCCTCGGAAGCAAAGTCACGATCATCGAATTCCTGCCGCGAATCGCAGCCTTTCTTGATCTCGATGTATCGCAAGCGCTGCAGAAGAGCCTGGAAGCCGAAGGGATCACATTCTACCTCGAGACCCTCGTGAACTCGGTTGCGATCCAAAAGGGAACAGCCATTATCTCGGCCCAAGGCAAGGATAAGCAACCGATCCAACTAAAGGCCAGTAAGGTACTGGTGGCGGTAGGCCGAAAACCGTATGTGGAAGGAGCAGTCGCCAAGGACCTCGGGCTCCGGCTCACTGACCGAGGACGAGTTGCCGTCGATCAACATTTCCGCACTAATTTGCCCGGATTATACGCCGTTGGCGATGTGATCGATGGCCCGATGTTGGCCCATAAAGGAGAGGAAGATGGAAGTGCTTGCGTGGAGCTCATCGCTGGCAAGGCCGGCCACGTAAATTACGACATTGTCCCAAACATTATTTACACCAATCCAGAAGCAGCCAGCGTTGGCTTGACCGAAGAAGCAGCTAAGCAACAGGACCGAAAAGTGAAGATCGGAAAGTTCCCTTTCGTTGCTAATGGTCGCGCGCTGGCTAATGATCAGACGTTCGGTTTTGTGAAGATCTTGGCTGATGCTCGCACGGATAAACTGCTGGGCGCACAGATATTGGGTGGCTGCGCATCAGAGCTAATTCCAGAGGTGGTCAGTGTAATGGAGTTCGGCGGTAGTGCGGAAGATATAGGGCGTACGATTCACGCTCACCCAACGATGAGCGAAGCCGTGAAGGAAGCGGCGCTGGCAGTCGACGACCTTGCATTTTCAGTTCCTCCCAGGCAGAGAGGTTGATGGAGCGGTGGTCCCGTTTTTACTTATTTGCACATCAATCCTGCGCCATCGACCCGGTAACCGCTCTGGGATAAACGGCATTCAATAACAGTGCGGCTAATCCACCGGTCGTAATACCGGAAGAAAATAAGATGCGAGCCCACTCGGGCAACGGGTCGAGGATATCCGGCGCGCTTTGAACACCGATACCGGTTCCCAGCGCGAATGCCAGAATCAATAATTCGCGGTGGCCGAGCGGGATACGTTGCAAAATGCGTATCCCGGCAGTGGCAACAAACCCAAAGAGGAAGAAGGTAACTGCGCCGAGCACCGGCCCCGGTAACACGGCTATCCAGCGGCCGACCACAGGCAAAAGGCCCAAGAGACAAAGGATCGCGCCGACCCAATAACCAACTTGACGCGCAGCGACGCCCGTGAGTTGAATGATGCCGTTATTTTGAGCAAACGTTGTGCTGGGAAAGCTGTTCAAAGCCGCCGCTATCGCGCTATTCAAAGAGTCTCCCATCACTGCTCCCCGAACCCGCCGCCAATATTTTTCGCCCTCAACTGGCTCGTCGGAAAGCTGAGACGTTGCGGTTACATCACCCAATGTCTCGAGCGTAGTAATTACGTACGGCAACAGAAAAGCGAGCAAGAATTCCGGCCGCACGCTTAGCCCGTATTTAAACGGAATAGGGAACTCAAACCAGCTGGCAGCAGCGAAGACCCCATTTGGTTGAACCGCACCGATCCATGAACAAAGGAGATATCCTGAGATTAGCGCGAGCGGAATGGCGGTTAGCCGCGCCCAGGCGTACCTGATCGCGTTAAGCACGAGAACAAATGTCACAACGAATGCCGCAACTGCGAGTCCGCTCCATGGGGGTAATGTACCACCCAGGCCAGACCCAATACTTTTGAAGCCCACTGGAATCAGGGAAAGGCCGATTAGCAGAACGACGATTCCCGAGACCAGCGGGGTAAAGATTGTTCGCAACCTGGTTAAGAATTGGGCGAGCACCAGCTCAACCGGAGTACAAAGGAGGGACATTCCGAGCATAAGCGCTAGTCCTCCCGCGTGGCCCGCCTGAACGAGCGGAACCAGGAATGCGAAGCTGGTTCCTTGAACCGCGAGCAAGCGCGAGCCAAACCAACCGAGACCATGAACTTGGACGAGCGTGCCGATTCCCGAGGCCAACAGACCCATGCTCACTAAATAGGCTCCTTCTTCGACCGGCAAGTTCAACGCTTGAGCAACCAATAGCGGTACGCTGACCACTCCGACAAACATTGCGAGAACATGTTGTATCCCAACCAGGAACGCGATGCGCAGCGGTAAGCGATCGTCCAGGCGATACAACAAACTTGATGCAGAATTTCCCTGAGTGCCCATTGCGAGCCGAAGCTACATGGACTTTGGCTTTTCCGAAAAAGAAAAAAAGGGAGCGCAATATCCACTCCATCACTCGACCGCCGGACCACTTCTTGTTCTTCTTCCTCACGCTTGAAGCAGCGTCAGTAATTTGGTGCGCGTAGCTCGGGCTCGTTGAAGGGAGTGGAGCAAATGATTGACGGTTTGCTCTGACCTACTGCTCTCCAGACCGAGTGTCTTGGCTAATTCCTCCTCAAAAAAATGTACTGCGCGAGGAGTCACCGGCTTTGCTTGTAAATAAAGAAACGCTCGAATCAGGAGCTCGTATATGGCCGTTTCGGAGTGTTCTGGCTCGGTCGTTTCGTCCACTAATTCCGCGAAATATCCGGCCGCCAGCGTGCTGGCGTAATTCCGACGTATCTCAGTAAAGGGCTCGATCAATACCACTTCGCGCAACGTATGCAGTTCGCTTCGTCGCGACCAGGCCACCGTTAACTCACATCGAAAAAACAAATCCAGCTTTCCAGCAAAACTGCTTTTGGCGCGGAGCGCCCCTTTCGCCACTGTCTTCAGTTTTCCCCGCTCCCGGCTAAACCAGGAAACGATCAGGCTGGTGTCGGAAAACCGGGTCCGACGGAGGAGCAGAGCGTTCAGCGTTTCCGCGGCCATCTCGGAGAGCTACTGCTTCTTCTTTGCACTCGGTTTGCTTCGACCGACGGTGACTAGGGGACTTCTGCCTTTGGCCAAACTACGGATCTGCTCTCTCTCAAAGGCATTGATCATCGGCTTAAGACCGGGCTCGATCCTCCGCATCTCTGCGCATACCGAATAATAGTAGGCTCGCATATAATTTTTGCGGGCCTCATCTGTCAATGCCCCACGCGATTGCTCAAGCAAATAGATCGGCCGAGCAGTCCGCATCGCCGCGGTCCGAATCGCAGTAAAACGAGCTTCGTTCTGCTTTTGCTGTTCTGGCGAGATCGGAGCTGGGGTCGCGGCGTTTGTGCCGAGATCGAGCCGCGCCCCGGTCCCTGGTAGCGCATCCGATTTGGGCAGAAGTTCTGGAACCTTTTGCGCCTGGGCCCCTTCCGGCATCTCCGGAGTCTCGTGGCGGCGCAACGGAATTCGGCCTGCCGTCGGGGATGGCGCAGGTTCTTGGGCCAGCAAAATCACAGCACAAAATACGAACCCAAGAAGATATTTTGCCGGAGAGTCCGTCACTCGCATACTCCTTCGCCGTCTGGTTGGGTCACTACAGCTTTTGCCTTTCGCAAAAAAGCCTATGGCGTGGCTCCGCGCAACCGGTAGCTTGCTAGGCCCAGGCTCAAAATCCCGGCTTGGCGCTACATCCGACTTCCGATGATACCCATCTGATACGCTCTCGCCCATTCGATGGTGACTTGGGAGACTGGGCTATCCGAAACAAACTCAAAAGAGCCGGGCTCCATTTCAGCTTTTCCGGGAACCGAGACTCCATTCAATTTGCCGGAAACCAAGTGACCGTTGCTTAAAAACACATAAGTACCGCCCAACGAGACTTGGAATTGAATCGAGCCTTTTGCATCACCATTCGCTTGTAAACCGGCAACAAGGAGCTGTCCGGTCCAAAGGTAGTTCTCCCGCAAAAATCGGCGGGTACGCTCCGGGTAACGATCTGACCGGACCGCCACCATGGTCCGTTTTGCCATAAGTTGTTCCGGAATTTGGTCCGGCAACAGGCCTTGGCGGTATCGTCGCAAGGTAAACAACTCCAGAACCTCATAGATTGGCCGGGGACGAAGGATGACGTCACCTTTAGGATCCAGCACCGTTTCGTCGGATTTGGTCAGCCGGAGAACTTCACCGATACGACGCGCTTCGATCGGATCGGATCGCCACTTGCGCCGTAAAACCGAAGCATTCCAACCGCCCTCCACTAAAAGCAAGAATGCAAAACAGACTGGGCTGACTAGCTGCCAAGATCCAAGTCGCTGCGAGAAAAAGAGAAACAAGGCAGATAAACAGGCGAGCAGTAAAGGATAATACGGGAGAAAATCTTGGAGGGTAACCACTGGCCACAGACCGAGCAGGAGCAACGGGTAAAGTCCGGCGAATAGCACAAGAAACGCGATTCGGAAGCGTCTTTCCGGGTCGTCCGATTTTCGGAGTTGAAACGCGACAAAATAAACGGCCGGAATAAACAACCAGAACCGGGGATCAGACAAACCGCGTAGCAATCGATGGGAAAATTCAACATTGTCTCCGCCCAAATTATGTTCGACAACGCAGCGGTACATCGCTGGTCCGGCACCTAACGCGATAAAAAAACAGAGAATGCCTCCGCTAAAAACCAAGAAGCCGGCCAAGGCTAACGCCGATCCCCTAAGCACGGCGGCCAGGTGCGCTTTTCCTGGTCTCGAGTCAAACCGAGCTCGCAACATCAAGGCAGCACCAAAAGCGACAGCCGCCGCGAGTAGCAGCAAAATTGATTTCAACGAGACACTTAAGCACGCGGCCAAGAGTAACCCGCCCCAGAAACATTTTGGGCCCCGACCTATCCTCGACGTGACCAGCGCAATCCAACCGATCCAGAGCGTGGTCCACAGCGAGTCAGTACGAAATTCGGCTCCATCGAGAAAGAACGGAGGGAAAAAAGCCAATGCGATTACTGCCCATCGAGCGGCCTGAGCGGAAAATAGAAAAATGCAAATTCGCCAAACCAGGAACAGTGTCACCAGATTTAAGCCGATGATGCCGCATCGCAGGAGAGCTAGAATATCGGCCTTATCACCGATCAGGGCTACCAGCGGTGCGCTTAAAAGGTGAAAGAGCGGTGTGTGGTTATCGAAAACGTCCCGGTATTGGACTAGGCCGTGCACCCAGGCCCAGGCAACGTGAGCATGCTGCGGTTCATCCGAATTAGCTTCCTGCCACCAGGCAAGCACTACCCGAGACACGACGAATAGCGCGACTGCGAACCTAAATAGCCAGACCTGCCACTGAATTCTTCGACCTTCGAAAGATGGGTCTGGTGCCCCGTTGGGGCCTCCAGGTTTCTGCTGCATCGTCGGTCAGGATGCGCTCAATGCGCCTCCGGGTCCAACGGGGTCTCGCTGAGTGAGAACTGTTCTGTTTCGAATTCTGTCTCCCTTTTTTGGGGCGCTGCGTTCTCCTCGGTCCGCTCGGGTACCGCCACTCTGAGCCAGCCAAACCGGTCAAAAAAGAGCGTGCGAGCGACTACTTTCAAATAACCGGTCTGTGATTCAGGTAGCAGCTTGATCGGCAGCGAAAGTCGTAGATGATTTGATCTCTTCTCACCCTCGACCTGCCCAAGAAAGCTCCAGTTCCGCCATCCTCAAGAACGAACGGCCTGCGGCCGAATCTGAGATTGATGCGCCAAGTGATAGGGTCGGCGTCGTAAGGAGAAAAGACGAAGAGTATCTCGCGCGCACGTTGGAGTAGTTGAGGTGCGTCTATTTCCAGATTCAGACTGAGCGGTCCGTGGCTCACTCTTAAGCCGTGATGAACCGCAGCCGTTTCCGTCGGATCTGACTGATAATAGGCCTCGGTCGGTTGAGCGAACCGAGTAAATCTCTCCGGGAAAAGATGGAGCTGACTGCCGTAGCAATCGATCGTCGCGCGCTTGCGAAGCCGTTCCTCTTCGGTGAGGTGCAGCTCTCGGGTTGGCGATACCGGTAGCCGGTGCGGTTGATGAACGATATAGCAATAACAGGGCGTCGACGGACGCGCAGATCTCTCCGTGGCCAGGCCGATGGCTACGCTCAATGCACTGTGGTCCGGATGCGCATCGTAAATGGACGGCGCTATAATCAAAGTCGGCTTGAATTGATCAATCTCCTCCCGAAGAATCGCTGACAATCGGGCCGGAATTTTCCGCAAAAGAGAGGTCATTTCTTGGTCCGGCAGATTTAAGAATCGCAACGTTCCCCGTTTTCCCAACCCCATAGTTTCGGCCGCGGCTCGCACCTCTCGCTTGCGAAGCTCTCCCCACCGAAGCCGATCGCTCTCGGTTATCCGCCATCTCCGTTCCACGTAGCGTTGGGCCCAGACGTTGTTGTCACCGTTCGTCGCAAAAACAAGGTGAGCGCGCGCACCTACTAAGGCGACCCGCTGTAGTAGCCCTGCAGCGGCCAAGCCTTCATCGTCCGGATGGGGAGCGAAAAACAGCACCCTATCAGATTCGGAGAGAGAAATTGTCATTAGGAAAAAGCCTCAGCCATTTCGCTTCTTTCAGTGCATTCGGCAAATGACGATTTTGTCATGGGTATCCTAGCGCCGGACCTGCTACGACAGAATCCCTTTCGGGACGGCTGCAATTTGTTCGCGTGGGTCGACGCCTTCAGTTTACCGGCGTTGCACTCCGTGCACGAGTCTCCCGCCAGTGCTTTCTCCAAGCCTTATAGTCGGTTCGTACGAGGTCAATCATGGATGCTACCGTCTTACGGAAAGGCGGCACTCGGAACTCCGTAATTGCCTCTTTCAACTGATCTGCTGGAGCTGAAAGCAGATGGACGCTGGCTATTTCAAAGCCCATCGCCGTGAGCAGCCGATCTTGATCCAGGCTGACCCCTGTCGGATCCAGGTAGACCGCTGTCGGATCGCGGTTGACCGCTGTCGGATCCAGGCTGGCCGCTGTCGGATCCAGGCCCACATTCAATAGCGAGAGATCAATCCTGCCACAGTCTGACATCAAGGGACGAATCAGCCATCCGTCACGAATCATCGTGCCGGGACTGAATGGCCGCTTTTCGGGTCGCAAGAGTTTATCCATTTCCAGCTCCCCTTTAGCCTGGCCGCTGGCCCAAATCGCAGCCGACAATGCGACGCTCTTCCCCTCAGCCGCCATCGGCCCTCCTTGATGTTCGGTGTAGCCAAAAAAGCGCTCGTGGCCGAGGCTTCCGAGGCCCTTGGTCAGCCCCTGCTTCATCTCTCTAAATTCTACTTCGGCTCCGGCAGGAAATGCTTCCCGCAACAACGTCGCCAGCCGTTGCGGAATCTTTTCTTCCGCCACAGGTTGAGTCTTATACTTTAACCAGCCTTTCCAAAAGCGTTTAGGCTCTTTCAGGACCGCGCGAACCATCCGGAGCAACCAGGCGTGCCGGCGCTCCAGAACAAAAGGCTCCCCTCCTCTTTCCAGGCCGGCCAGATATCCATCGCGAATCGCTTCACAGATCTCGCTCAATGTTAGTTCGCAATCCGGAATAACCTCGGAGGCGAGTTCGGCGCTAGCTGCGAGGCGCACGAGATCGATGGCAAACGACAATGTAGCCACTTCGTCATAATCGTTGACGCCCCAAATCAAACGACCACGGCCATCCCGCCAGCTTCCAAAGTTCTGAACATGCAGATCGCCAACCGCGACAACCGGCTGCGCGCGAGCCCACTCGGGACAAGCCTCGTTCCAACGCTCACACCACCGATAAAAGGTTGCTCGAAAAAACTCGAAGAGCTGTTCGCTCATCTTGTCGTGTTTTGTCAGCAAATGGTCATCCCGCAGGGTTATCTGCGTTCGGAGCCAGCTCTCGAATTCGGTAGTCGATTGTACGATGTCGCGCATAGAGATTGGTCGTCTCCTTTCCCGACGAACGCAGACATAGGGCAGGTGTGCTGCGATGTCGAACCAATTTCTTCAGTAGCTCGGCAGTTCTGTTAGCAAGTCCAGGACGGATATAACAGGGCACTAACGACGTATCTTCGCTGCAATCTGCCGGGAAAGCTCAGTCACCTCATCCGCCAGCATCGCAGCCAAACTCGGATAATGCCCGGGCTGCCAGCCGCTCCGGCGTATAACAAAGGACTTGCTCGCGATTCTGCTTCCTCCACCGGCTGAGCGCAGTTCCCACACGCCGGCCAAAACGACCTCTCCCGTATCGTATCCCTCGCATTGAGTGACTCGAATTGTCAGTTCGTAAGAATGCGGTGGTGGACTCGACATCGGTTGAAAACCGCTGGCGGAAATCCCCAACGCTCCCAGATTCAGTGCCACTCCTTGGGCGATCGTTTGATCGAGCGATGCGGCCCAAAACGCAGATCTTGAATATTCGACCTGATTGTTGCGAAAACTAGCGAGGTTAGTTCGAGTGAGATAAGGAGGAATGATAACCCGGTTCACATAAACCAGCACCGAGTCCCTGATTGCGCGGGTGGCCGCCGCCTCGACAGCCGGTCCCGGACCGAGAGTATAGAATGTCGGGAGGGGCTCACTCGTCGCGCAACCACTGACGATGATTCCAATCAAAATCAGCGACTGGCGCCCGAATCCAATCATTGCTGTTTTGCCGGTTTGCGCCCGAAAATGATCGAATTCGGATTACGTTCCAGGAACTCCGAGAGCCGGCGCAACGAGTCGGCCGCCGTTCCGATTTGGGACAGCGCACTATCTAACTGATAACGGAAAGATGAATTCGTGCTCAGCATTTTATCTAGCTGAGCTGTCGCCGACTGCAATTGGGCCATCGTCTTTTTAGCCTCTTCCAAGGTCGGATTTAAGTTGTTAGAGATCGGATCCAACTCCTTGTCCAATTTTTTCAGAGTAGCGTCCAACTGGTCAAAAGATGTTTTCACGCTGGTTAACGCCCCCTTCAGCTCCGGACCATTAACTAAGTGATCCAACGATTTTCCGAGCTCAGCCAGATTCAACGCATTGATGCCTTCGCGAGCGCTCACAATCAAAGACTGAAGGTCTTTGGAAATAGCAAGAAAATCGACGTTGCCCAGGTTTCCGATCGCTTTGGTGAGATTGGCCAGAATTGCCTCAATGTCGGAAGGTTGAACCGGAATCTCCAAAACCCCCCCATCGGACTCTACATGATGGAAGACTGCTGGCGCCGCGTCGACCTTAACAAAATCGAGGGCAACATAAAGTTGTCCGCTAATTAAGCTTTCAAAATCGAGCCTGGCCCGTAGCCCCTGCTCGACTCGTTTCAAGTGCTGTTCAGGATCGGAGAGATCAATATTAATTGCGCCCGTGCCAAACTCTTTGACGACAAAATTCTCGCCGACTTCATAAAACACTTTGGCGTAGACCGGCTGATCTTCACCGACAAAGCCCAACTGCACCTTGGTGACCTTGCCGATGGTAACCCCTTTGAACTTCACGTTGGAACCAACTTGCAGTCCGCTTACCGATTGATTGAAATAAGAGACGAAAATCTGCTTCTTAGAGAGAAAATCGGCAGAGCCAAAAAAGATTGCCGCTCCGATACCAATCAATATCGCTCCAAAAACAAAAACGCCGATTAACGTGGGATTCGCTTTCTGACTCATTTATTCGCTGGTCGATTCTCCATCGTAAGTTGTTTGGAATCCGCTTGGGCTGAAACTTCCTGGCCACGTAGCAAGAAAGTTCTCACTACCGGAGGACCTTCTTTAACCAATACCTTTGGATCGCCTTGAACCAGCATGCGTTTAGTCTCCGCGTCCAGAAAAATAGCGGTATCAGCTATGGCAAAGATCGAGGGTAATTCGTGCGTAACAACCACGACCGTAGTGCCAAGGCTGTCCCGCAACTGCAAAATCAGCTCATCCAAACGACGTGAACTAATCGGATCCAAGCCGGCCGAAGGTTCATCAAAGAAAAGAATTTCCGGATCCAACGCCATAGCGCGCGCCAGCCCTGCTCGTTTGCGCATTCCTCCACTAATCTCTGAAGGATAGAAATCCTCAAAGCCTTTCAGACCAACCAAAGATAGTTTGAGGGAGGCCAATTCTCGGATCTCTTTCGCCGAAAGTTTCGTATACTCTTCGAGCGGTAGCCCGATGTTCTCGGCCAGGGTTCTCGAACTCCACAGGGCGCCAGCCTGATACAGTACCCCGAAGGTGCGTTGAACTTCCGCGCGCTCTTCTTCACTAGCTTTGACAAAACTCTTGCCTTTGTACAGGACATCGCCGCGCGTCACTTCCTTCAACCCAATCATGTATTTCAGCAATGTACTTTTGCCGCACCCGCTCCCTCCCATAATGGCCAGTACCTGACTTTTTGCGACGGTGAAGTTAATGTCTCGCATCACCACGTATGAGCCATAGCTCATCTCGAGATCCCGTACCTCGATTTCTGGTGTAACTTTGGCCGGTGACAAAGATAGGGAGTTAGAGTCGCCTAACGCTGTGGATTCAGATCTCATCTAGGCTTCAGGCGCAATCCGCTATATCTTGAGCACCTCAATCAGCACGTCGATTATCGCATCGGAGCCGACAATCCAAGTAATTGCCAGAACGACTGCCGAGGTTGCTGCATTGCCGACACCCGCGGCGTTATTCTCACACTTCATACCGCGTTGACAGCCGGTCAGCGCGACGATCACCCCAAACACCGAATTCTTGACCACACCGATGACAATATCGGTCAAACCCATAGAACCCAGCGTCTGGTTCCAATACTGCACCAACGATATCTTGAGAAGTCCGATCCCGACGACTGCTCCGCCCGCGATACCGATCAGATCAGAATAAAGGCAAAGCAACGGCATCATCAAAAAGAGCGCCACTACCCGTGGACTAACCAAAAAATCAATCGGTGAAATTGCGAGCGTACTCAGGGCATCGAGTTCCTCCGAAACTTTCATGCTGCCAATTTGCGCTGCGAAAGCCGCTCCGGTTCGGCCGGCCATAATGATCCCCGTCATGATTGCTCCCATTTCGCGAGCCATCGCAACTGCCACCAAATTCGCAACGTAAATTCCGGCGCCAAATTGCCGTAATTGGATAGCACCGACGAAGGCAAGAATTAAACCGGTCAAAAAACTGATCATGCCCACGATGGGCAAAGCTTCGGCACTACACTCCTGCAAGGTGAGCCAATACAGACGCCAGTCTACTTTGCCACGTCGGGAAAGAATTCTTTGGAAGCTGAGGACGCATTCGCCGGTGAATTCGAAGGCGGCATTCAGCATGCCGATTCTGCCCAGAACCCAATTTCCCAGTTTATAAAAAAGAGAGTGCCGAACGCTGGGCCCGCGTCCGGTCTGTTGCTCAGGGACCGCAGTAGCCAGATGGAGCAAACTAGAAATTCCTTTCGGCAAGTCGTCCTCCGCAAACTTGACCTGACGACTCTTACACCACTCTTCCACTTCCCATAAAAAGACGAGAAGGCTGCTATCCCAAGATTTTACTTCGCTGGTTACACACTGGATCAACCGCAGGCCAGGTTCTCGCTCCAGACCTGCGAGGACCGTTTCCGCACGCAAACGCTCAGGCGATTTGAGACTCCAATCACCGCCGAACACTAACTTGAGCTGGTCGCCCGTCCGTTCCATTTTGACTGTGGGCCGTGCGAGATCGGACGTTGCTGTTAATTGCTTCATGAGATTGGTCTCGGCCGACAGATCCTTTCCCCGGCTTGTCCCCGTATTGCCCGAAGACCAAGGAGGAAGAGAGGACTCTGCCCGAGGTTTCGCCGCGGCGAGCGTTTAGTCAAACGAAGCACCCCGAGGGGCTCCCACGCATGACTCCCACCGACAAGTCTCCTTGATGGTATTTCTTCAATAACGCCCGCTATTATATCAAGATCCTATGTTTTGCACTCCCATTCTAGCATTCGAGACCATCGGTTTCCGGACCGGGGTCTCCGAATGTGCGAGCGATTCATGACTTTAGATTCAGAATTTATGGCCGGCCATCACTCGGAAGGCCTGGTTTGCGGCTACCATTAGTTGCTCAGGCACTAATCGTTCCTAATTTGTTATCATGAAATCAGGCTTGAGGCCGCCGGTTCTCCCCTTCCATTACGCGTGGGTCGTGGCCGCAGTCACATTTGTTACCCTTCTGCTCACTGCAGCGATTCGGGCAACGCCGAGCGTCCTTATTGTCCCTTTTGAAAACGAATTTCATTGGACTCCTGCTTCGATCTCTACCGTTATCTCGGTAAATCTCGTGCTTTACGGCTTGATCGGGCCGTTCGCAGCGGGATTGATCCAGCGGTTCGGTCCGCGCAAGATCATGGTCGCTTCTCTTGCGCTCCTGGGCATCGGCGTCGCTTTGACCCCCTTTGTCACCCGCCTCGAACAACTGCTCTTGCTATGGGGAGTAGTAGTGGGAGTCGGAACAGGAATGAGCGCCATCGTTCTTGGCGCGACGGTCGTCCATCGCTGGTTCGATCGTTATCGTGGCGTAGTTCTGGGTGTACTGAGCGCGAGCACCGCAACTGGCCAACTTCTTTTTTTGCCGTTGCTCGCTAACCTGACCGTCCAGCACGGCTGGCGCGTTGCGATCTGGGCAATCGCGGCCGTGATCGCGTTAGCGATCCCATTCGTCGCGCTCTTTATGCGGGATACACCGCATCACCTAGGGCTTCGCCGGTTGGGTAGCGATCACGATGAAGCCGAATCAGCAACGGAGAATCCAATCATCGCGGCCTTGCGTGCTTTGTCTGACGCGACGCGAAGTCCCGCTTTCTGGTTATTGGCCGGGAGTTTTTTCGTATGTGGCGCAAGTACCAACGGACTGATCGGAACTCATTTGATTCCAGCCTGCGTCGATCACGGGTTCTCGGAGGTACATGGGGCAAATCTTTTGGCTGCAATGGGAATCTGTGATCTCATCGGCACAACTCTATCTGGCTGGCTGTCCGACCGATTTAGTAATCGCTGGCTTCTTTTCTTTTACTACGGCCTGCGCGGTCTTTCACTGCTCCTCCTGCCCTGGTCATTCGATCTTCAGTCGTTCAAATTGCCCCTCTTCGCAGTCTTTTACGGCCTAGACTGGATCGCGACGGTACCTCCTACGGTAGCGCTGACCGCTCAGATATTCGGTCGCGATCGAGTCGGACTCGTTTTCGGGTGGATTTTTGCGGCTCACCAGCTCGGCGCCGCGGCAGCCGCAAGTATGGCCGGTATGCTCAGGACGGTCGAAGGGACCTACGACCACGCCTTCCTGATCTCTGGCAACCTCTGCATCATCGCGGCGGTGTCGATTCTTTTTACCGGTGCCCAACGCAAACGAGCCATCAGTGCAAGCGAGTTGGGATCCCTGCCGGTTAGCAGTTAGCCCGTTGGCCTCACCTCGCAGCCTCGCGATCGCTACGAAGCATCACGCTTACCGCTTACCGCTTACCGCTTACCGCTTACCGATTACTGATTACTTGCCGCTCAGGCTACTTCTCCGCCGCAGCTTCTTCCTCTTCCTCCTCGTCTTCCGGAAGGGTGACCATCCCGGTATTCGCATTGAAATCCATCAAACCGGCGTACCGCCCCCAGGCAATCATCGTTTGCAGAATTTTTTCCGCGTTCTCGTACGGGAGCGCAGTAGCTATATCGTGCGTTACGGTTTCGGCCGGCACTTCTTCCTGGGTTTCGAGATAGGCCAGAATGATGTGGAACAAACGCAGTTTTCGCACCTGTTCAGCGAAAATCGTTTGGCGCGTTTCCCGGTCAGACTGGAAAAATCTTCGGCCCAATTCGGTGAATTGAACCTCATCCTTCGGCGTATTGACGAACTCGAGGATTTCGGCCGCTTTAACGATGGCGATCGTTTCGCCGAAGTCTTTGCCGATCTCGTTCGAGATATCGTAAACGTTGTTCAGGTCGGGCTCGTCGTGGAGAATGCTGAGCAAGCCGAGAATTTGACTGACACCAACGGTTGGAATCGATTCCATTCGACTGCGCGCACGGGAGACCGGACGCCCCGGTGCCGGAGCCGGTTCCGGCGGCAAATCTGGTAAAGCCTGCTGCGTAATCGATTCGTGAATAACTCGCATAAGCCTTTGAAATTCCGGGTGGTTCGGATTGCGTGGGTACGGCAGGTTGTTCTCTAAAACCAGTCCGAGGCGGCCCGGATGCGGAAACAGAACGCAGATGCGTGTCGCCATCTCCACTGCTTCCTCAATGTTATGGGTCACCATGAAAATGCTCTTCAACCCGGTACCTTCGCCCTGCCACAACCCGACAACTTCCTTGCGGAGGTTCTCGGCGGTCAGTACGTCCAGCGCGCTGAATGCTTCATCCAGGCAGAGAATCTTGGGCTTAGCTACGAGGGCTCGTGCGATCCCGACGCGCTGCCTCATCCCGCCGGAGATTTCACGTGGAAATGCCGAATGATAGTTATTCAGACCGATGAGATCGATCGCCTTTTCCACCGCCTCAGCTCTCTCGGCCCGAGTCATCCTCTGGGCCATCAAACCGACGCTTACGTTTTGTTCTACGGTGAGCCACGGGTAGAGGGCAAATGTCTGGAAGACGATCGAGGCGTTCGGATTAATTCCCTCGAGCGGCTTTCCGTAACAGAGTACTCGCCCGGAGGTCGGTTTGGTGAGGCCGGTAAGACAACGTAACAAGGTCGATTTACCGGACCCCGATTGACCAAGCAGCGCCAGTAGCTCGCCTTCGTGAATCGCCAGATCGATCTGATCCAGGACCTTGAGCTCTCGGCCGTGTTCGACGACAAAAGACTTCGAAATGTTGCGAAGTTCGGCAACGGCGGGGGCATCAGTCCCGGCCGCTTTGGGGGATGAGATGAGCTCGGTTGACATGGGAATTAGTCCAAATGAAAGCGATGCTCAGCGTAACTATATAATCGTCGCCACACTAGCTTGTTAATGACAACTACAAAAAGCGCCATGATCGCGGTTCCGCAGATCAAAGCCGGTATCCCAGCACCCCCTTCCTGAGAGCTCACTTCCGAGATGAAAGCTCCCAGCCCGGTTGCTTTCAATGTCTTATCTCCCCAAGTAGCGATTTCGGCCAAGATAGTCGCGTTCCACGCCCCGCCTGCCGCTGTGCAGGCGCCTGTGATCCAGAACGGGAAGATCGCTGGTAGAATCAATGTTTTCCAAAGCGGCCATCCGCGCAGTCCAAAGTTTTTCGCCGCCTCCTTTAGATCGTTTGGGATCGACATAGCGCCTGCGATCACATTGAACAAGATGTACCACTGGGCACCCATGGCGATTAGCAAAATGCAGCCCCAATTCATGTCGATGTTGTAACGGACAAACAGCCCCACCACTAAAGGGAAGGTCATATTTACCGGGAACGAGGCGAATATTTGCACAAGCGGCTGAGCAAACTGGGCCACGCGTTGCCTCGAACCAATCCAAACGCCGATCGGTGTCCAGATAAGGGTCGCCAGAACAGTCACCGCTAACACTCTCAGCAGCGTCACAAATCCGAGGCCGACAATCTTCAAAATTTCGCTGAGGGGAATATGCTGGTAGACGGCGTAAAACCCTGCCATGACACCGAGAACAACTTCATAGAGAAGTCCTAACAGCACCACAACTCCAATGGCCTGCCAGACATACTTGCCAATCTTGCTCGGCTTCGTTTGGACCTCACCTCGCCGCGCGGCCAGCTTCATCTGAAGGTCGGCATAGATCGCGCTAATAGGGATCAGCACCTGTTCCCGCACCCATTCAAAGATGTAAGCTCGCCGCAGCAAACTATAAAACCAGGAAGTCGGAGGATGGGCTGATTCCGTCAGTTCCATTTTGAACTTGTCCGCCCAGACCAGTAGCGGACGCCAGACGAGTTGATCGGTCGCCAAAATAACGGCGAGCATCGCAGCGATCGCCCAAAACGCCGCCCAGTTATCCCCTTTGCTGACCGCGGTCGCCATAAAGGAACCCAATCCAGGCAGCTGAATATTCTTGCCCAGCACGGTGATTGCTTCGCTGGCGCTCACGGCAAACCACCCGGCGCCGAACGACATCATGCAATTCCAGATGAGGCTATGCATCGAAGCTGGTACTTCGAGCGTTTGAAAACGCTGGACGGCAGTGAGGCGGTAATTCGTCGCGGCTTCATGTAGATCCTGGGGAATGGTTACCATCGAGTGGTAGAATCCAAACGTCATGTTCCAGACCTGAGCAGTAAAGACCGTTACGACGCTCGCGCACTCCGCTCCGAGTAAGCTTCCGGGAAAAAGTGAAACGAAAAAAGTAAAAAAGATCGTCAGAAAACTGAGCACCGGAATGGACTGCATGATGTCCAGGAACGGGAGGATTATCGCGCGGGCGATTCTGTTCTTCGCTGCGGCATACCCTATGATGAAGGTGAAGATCAGCGAGAAGCCGAACGCAATCCACATTCGGATTAAGGTCCGGCCAATGTAATACGGAATATGCCGGATATGGGTCGATATCGGTAGTGATTGCGACGTCGCATCGAAATGGACCATCATCCCGGCTCCAAACTGGAGGATGCTCCAGAGCAAGCCTAAAACGCCGACAAAAATCAGCAAATCGACCCAATTAAATGAGCGTTTGCCATCAGCGGCACTGAGCTGAGTAGCGGTCGATTTCATCCGCGTGCTTTATCGCCCATCGGGAAAAGGAGTTCAAGGAAGACGCACTTCGGCGTTCGGCGTTTGGCGTTCGGCGTTCGGCGTTTGGCGCTCGGCGTTTGGCGCTCGGCGTTTGGCGTTTGGCGTTTGGCGCTCGGCGTTTGGCGCTCGGTGTTTGGCGCTCGGCGTTTGGCGCTCGGCGTTTGGCGCTCGGCGTTTAGCGTTCGGCGTTCCCGGCGTTCCCGGCGTTGCCGGCGTTGTCGGCGTTGTCGGCGTTCTCCTCTACTCCCCGCCCACGAGCACGATCTGCCCGCGAGGGACGGTAGATCCACCGGCCGGCTCGATGCTTACCGCGAATTTCGGAGTTGCTCCGATCGGTTTAGTCGGCTGGATCGTCACGCGGCGCTCTTGGTCGATGGTTTTCGGTACCAGCCCGGCAGCCACCGGTTGCGGCTGTTTCGGATCAAGCACCCACATCTCATAATCCTGGTTGGCAGGCAAAGCAGGCAAACGTTCGAACTGTAATACGCCGCTTTGTCCGTCCGGATTCCAGACCACAATCGCGGATGTTTTTGCGTACGCATCAACCTGCGACTGCAACGCTGCGATCTGAATCCGAGAGAGCAGGTCGCGCCGTTCCAGAGCTGCAATCTCGCTTCGGGATCGCGTCCACATCATTGCCAGAATCATGCAACCAATGGCCAGACAAGCGGCCAAGGCCCACGGGAGGAACGGAAACGCCACGACCTTTCGGCCTTCTTTTCTCAAGATCTTTTGCGGGATCGACGGTGGCGGTGGCAGGGAGGCCACTCCGCCGCCGATCAGGCCAAGCGTCTCTACCATTTCACGGGTAAAGATCCTGAGCTCAAAGTCCCGACTAAGTTCCTGCTCGAACAAGGCGGTATCCGTAGTGGATAATTCTCCCAGCAAGTAGTCGATTGCCTGTTGCTGTTTCTCCTCGGCGATCATACCTCTCCCTCCTCAAAGAGGTCGCGCAGTCGAATCAATCCTCGTCGAATGCGGGCCTTAATAGTACCGAGTGGAATACCGAGCCGCTCGGCTATCTGCTCGTGGGTCAATCCAGAAAAGAAAGACAACCGAACCGCTTCGCGCTGCTCGGGAGCTAATTGGGTCAAAGCTTCGCGCACTTTTGCGTTGCGTTCGCGGAAAAGGGGCTCTTGCGCAGAAACATCATCTTGTTCCGCAAAAAGTTCGGCTTCGCTGGTTACCTTCTCGCGCAGCCGTTCGCCCCGCTGACGAGACCGCAGTTTATCGATCGCTTTGTTCCGCACGATCATCACCGCCCAAGCATACGCGCTGCTGCGAGTTGGATCGTAACTGTCGGCTCTTCGCCAAATATAGGTAAAACCTTCTTGTAAGACGTCCTCCGCTTCTTTGGCGTCGTTCATCATTCGGAACGCCATCCCATAGAGGGCAGGAGCCAAGCGGCTATAGAGAATGCTGAACGCAGCTTCGTCCCCGTTCGCCGCTAGCTTGACCAAATCAGCGTTATATTGATTTTCGAATTCGTCCACTCGGCGCAGGCAAACCTTTGTTCGTGCGAGCCGACCATCATCGAAGGAGCAAACGAATTTTGTCAAAGAGTTTTCTATCACGCGGTATTTTTCCTGCCGGCGTCTCCGGCTTGAGAGCTGGATTAGGCGTTCCCCTTTTAGTATAGGAGCCCGGTGGAGCACCGGGCTCCCGTCCCTAATGATGCTTCCGGCTAGGAGCACTCAAAAAAATTGTCAGGCAAGCAGCGGTACCGAAAAACGTGAATCACTTTCAACAAAACACTCATCGATGGCAGGTCATAGCAACGGTATCAAACCCAGCAACTCCAGCGGAAACCGTCTCGCCAGGGTCTTTCTACTACATGCGCAAAACTCCTAGGATCGGATGCATCGACCCTCGGTTGGGACAAGCGCAGATCGAAAACGGTCCACGATAAATGAGGACGGATTCGTGGTCTCGAGTCCTCGTTACGCGCTGATTGTCGCTTGGGAAAGAAGCATTTCCCGTTGCTAGATCATGACACAAAAATTCGCGAAATCGGAAATAGCACTCTTCCCTCGCTGCGGGCCATCAATGCATTATCGATCTCAGGGCCACGCCAACACCACCGCTCCGGAAACGATCAGTGATGCGCCGATCGCGCTCCGCACACTCAGCCGTTCCCCCAGAAAAGTGATGGCGAGAAGCATCGCGGCTACCACACTCAGTTTGTCAATTGGCGCCACCTTTGCCACGTCACCGAGCTGCAAAGCCCGAAAATAACAGAGCCACGAAAACCCGGTTGCCACTCCGGAAAGCACCAGAAAAATCCAAGTCTGTTTGGAGACTCCTGCCAGATCGCTCACTCCACCAGTCCCAAATGCGATCGCCCAGGTGAAGATAAGGATAACCGTTGTGCGAATTGCTGTCGCGAGATTCGAATTAATTGTCGTTACACCAACTTTGGCCAAGACCGCCGTAAGTCCGGCGAACACTGCTGATAAAAGTGCCCAGATGAACCATCGCATCCGGCACAATCGCGAAAAAACTGGGGAATGCCAGAAGCGGGGTAAGCGCCGGGAACTGTTCGGAAGCGCCTCGTGGTGAAGCAGCTCGCAGTTAGCGCTAGTTATCGGCGTACCGCGAAACGACGCCCATGATCGGTAGGGCGAAAGCTTGGCGCGGTATCAGCCGCACCGGCTTGAGCCGTTCTGTATCAGCCGCACCGGCTTGAGCCGTTCTTTGTGTTGCCCCGTACTGGATCACCTATCCTCGAACCTCGGAGCCAGCGACATGATCTCCCGAAGGAACATACTTTCATAACGAGGGATCTTTTCCCATTCGCCTAACACCCTCGACCGGAATTCCGGGTGCTCCGCCCAATGCTCCTCACTCACGGAAAAATAGTTAATGGGCAAAATCATCTTCTTTGGCCCAGGCCAGTGTCGCTCGAGGGTCATGAGGTAACGTCGCGACGATGAGATTTTCCCAACAGCGATTACCGAACGCACACGATTGAGTTCCAAGTGATGGTCAACATCTCTGCGACCCTCGGAAAGGTTGATCCGATAAACGCAGCCCGCGAGGACGCGGGCCCTCCCGCTTTGAAGTCCTCCTTCAAATCTTGCACCTCGCCCTGCTCCATGTAACGCTCTCCACCCGAATGGCCGCGCGGAAGCATGATTACGACGAAAGCAAAATAAAGACGCTTTCTTCCCTGGAACACATCCGTCTTCGGACCGGAATGTACATCGGCCGTCTGGGCGACGGCGCCCACTATGATGACGGTATCTATGTGCTGCTGAAAGAGGTGGTCGATAATGCGGTCGATGAATACATCATGGGTTTCGGGAAAGAGATTGATGTGTCGATCCAAAAAGAGACGGTCCGGGTTCGCGATTACGGACGAGGAATTCCTTTGGGCAAGGTGATCGAATGCGTGTCCCGGATTAATACGGGCGCTAAATATAACGACGACGTTTTCCAATTCAGCGTCGGATTAAACGGGGTGGGTACTAAAGCGGTGAATGCTCTGGCTTCTCGATTCACCGTCGTGAGCTATCGGGATAGACAATTCTTCCAAGCGGACTTTGCCCGTGGCGTCCTAGACTCGCAGAAAAAAGGAAAACAGACCCAGCCGGACGGGACCGAAATCGTCTTTGAACCGGATCGTTCCATCTTCAAAGAGTTCCGATTTCGCGAAGAACACGTCGGACGCAGGCTACGTCTCTACACCTATCTCAATGCCGGGCTCAAGATCCAATACAACGGGACCACCTACACCTCGGCCAATGGCTTAAAGGATCTCCTGGAAGAAGAAGTAGGGGACGAAGCGATTTACCCAGTCCTTCATCACCGGGAAAAAACGATCGAGATTGCATTCACGCACACCAACCGATTGTCCGAGGACCACTATTCGTTCGTCAACGGACAATACACTACTGATGGAGGAACCCACCTCAGTGCTTTTCGTGAAGGGATTCTGAAAGCGATTAACGATTTTGCCCAAGCGAAGTTTGACGGAGACGATGTCCGCGAAGGTTTGGTTGGCGCCGTATCTATTCGGCTGAAGGATCCGGTCTTTGAGTCGCAGACCAAAAACAAGCTCGGCAATACCGAAATTCGGACGGAGCTGGTCGCGCGTGTCCGCGAGCTGGTGGCAACGCTCCTCCACCGCAACAGTGAAGCAGCCGAACGGCTGGTAGCCAAGATTCAAGAGACGCAACGCGTCAGAAAAGAATTGCAGGATGTCCGAAAACTCGCGCGTGAACGCTCCGCGGCCATCTCGTTGCGAATACCTCAGCTGAAAGATTGCAAAGTTCATCTTAATCTCGAGAAGGCCAACGGTCGTGAATCGATGATCTTTATCACGGAGGGGCAGTCGGCGGCGGGATCAATCACTAGTTGCCGCGATCCGAATACTCAAGCTGTCTTCACGTTGAAAGGAAAACCACTCAACGTTTGGGATCTCAACCGCACGATTGTCTACAAAAACGACGAGATCTTCAATTTGATGCGCACGCTAAACGTAGAAGAGAACGTACGGAATCTGCGCTACGGCAAAGTTATTTTGGCCACGGATGCTGACGTCGACGGTTTACATATTCGCAATCTTTTGATCACCTGTTTTCTTCGATTTTTCCCGGACATCATCACCCATAACTACGTCTATATCCTGGAGACCCCGCTGTTCCGGGTGCGCGATAAAAAGCGGACCGTTTACTGCTACTCAGAAAAGGAACGGAATGAGGCCATGCAACAAATCCGGAATCACGAGGTGACCCGGTTCAAAGGTCTCGGCGAAATCTCGCCTTCCGAATTCAAAAACTTTATCGGTTCAGAAATGCGCCTGACTCCGGTCACCGTTGATGACGGACACGCCGTTCAACCGCTCCTGCAGTTTTATATGGGCAAGAACACTCCCCAGCGCCGGGAATACATTATGGATAATCTCGTCGTCGAAGAACCGGTAAGCGGCTGAAGACCTGAAATCTCACACAAAGACGCAAGAAAAATCTCACGCAAAGACGCCAAGGCGCAAAGATGAATAGAGTGGAATTTGGAATTTGGAATTTAGGCGACGGGAAACGGTAGGCGCGACTGTCCGATTAGGTCCAGCGTTCGATAGTTCGGGGCGCTGGCGCAGCGCGACTACTTGCGCCTAATCACAAAACACAGTCGCCATGCGCATGTGAGGCGGTAGCGATTGCGCTCTATGTTTAGGCTCACCTGATGCCCTTGCCCGAACGCCAGAAATCGCACGCGTTCGACCTAATCGGACAGTCGCCGCTTGTACCGAATCTCGTTCCCCGTCTTCCGAATCTCCTATTCCTTTGCGTCTTGGCGTCTTTGCGTGAGATTTCAGGTCTTCAACCCCTACCGTTCCCATCTCCTAAATTCCAAATTCCAAATTCTCTATTCTTCTTTGCGCCTTGGCGTCTTTGCGTGAGATTTTTCCGTATGCGTCTTTGCGTGAGATTTTTTCTGTATTCTGCATTCCACCCTATTCTCCTGCGCGTTTTTGCGTGAGTTTCTCTAGTACCCATGCCGCAAAATTCTGCCGCACTCCATCTCCCCGAAGATCCACTGAAGGATCTGATCAACGAAAACTTCATCCAGTACGCTTCTTACGTCATCCGGGATCGGGCCATACCTCAGCTTGAGGATGGGCTTAAGCCGGTCCAGAGGCGCATTCTCCACGCGCTCTACGAAAAAGATGACGGCCGATTCAACAAGGTCGCGAACATTGTTGGACATTCCATGCAATACCATCCCCATGGGGATGCTTCGATCGAAGACGCGCTCGTCAATCTTACCAACCGCAGTTATCTAATCGAAGGACAGGGAAACTTCGGAAACATACTGACTGGAGATCCCGCCGCGGCTTCCCGTTACATCGAGTGCCGGCTCACCGAACTGGCGCGAAACGAGTTATTCAATCCGAAACTCACCGAATACGTTCCTAGTTATGATGGCCGAAATCGCGAACCGCTTTTGCTTCCGGCCAAATTGCCGTTGCTGTTGATGCTCGGTTCGGAAGGGATCGCGGTCGGACTCTCCACTCGAATTCTGCCGCATAATTTCGTCGAGCTGATCAAGGCGCAGATCGCCGTGTTGCAAAATAGGCGTTTCCGCCTTCTTCCGGACTTTCCGCAAGGCGGCTTGATGGACCCATCCGACTACAACAAAGGAAACGGCAAAATCAAAGTACGCGCCAAGATCGAGAAGCGAGAGAATAACCAATTAGTGGTGCGAGAGCTGCCATTTGGAACCACCACGGAGACATTGATCGCCTCGATCGAAGATGCCGCTCGGAAGAAGAAAATCAAAATCCGTTCGATCAACGATTTCACTGCGGCAAAAGTGGAAATCGTCATTACGCTTTCTCCGGGAGAAGATCTGGAGAAAACCATTGCCGCCCTGTATCACTTCTCGCAATGCGAGATGACGATCCATTCCAATCTGGTCGTGATCCAAGGCGACCGGCCCGTCCAAATGGATGTCGAGCAGGTGATTCGGTCGAACACCGATCAACTGGTTCACTTGCTGAAACGGGAATTGGAAATCAGCGAGAGCGAAAACAACGATGAACTCCACCGCAAGTCGCTGATTCAACTATTCATCGAGCACCGCATTTACAAGAAGATCGAAGATTGCGAGACGTACGAAGCAGTGCAAAAGGCGGTGCTGCGCGGCCTGGCGCCGCACCGGCCGCAGCTTACTCGTGACATCACTCCGGAAGATGTAGAGATGCTCCTGGGTCTCCCCATCAAGCGCATTTCCAAGTTCGATCTGCAGAAAAATAATGAAGAGAAAGCGAAGATCGTCCAGGAACTGAAAGAGATTCGGCAGAATCTACGTCGCCTTGTTCCCTACGCGATTGCCTACTTGGAAGAGCTCATCACTAAATACGGAAAGACTTACAAACGCCGCACCCAGTTGACTGAGGCAGAGGAGATTGACGTTCGCGAACTCACTGCGGAAGAACTGCCGATCGTGTACGATCAGGAACGCGGGTTCCTTGGATCGGAAGTGAAAGGTGAGGCCGCGTTTCGCTGTTCTCCGTTGGATCGACTGATGCTCGTCTGGGAGAATGGGCGTTATCAAATGATCCCTCCGCCCGAAAGATTGTTTGTGGATAAGGATCTACTCTATTTCGGAATTTACGATCGAGATCGAGTTTTCACGATCGTCTATAGCACGTCGAAGGCCACTTTTTTGAAGCGGTTTGCGTTTGGAGGTGCGATCATGAACCGCGATTATTCGTGTACGCAGGAAGGAGCAAAGATCCGCTTTATCACCGATAAGCCCGTAAAAGAGCTTCGCCTTAAATATCGCCACACCAAAGGTTCGCGGGTTGACGAGCAGACTTTTGCGACGAGCGACATCATCGTCCGGGGACCAAAAGCCCGCGGTCTCCAAGTGACCAAGCGAACAGTCACCAGCGTTTTTGGGAAGTAGTTGGCAGCCCTAAGTCAGGTGCGCATTCGAAAAACGCATCGAGCCTCGAACGTCCGGGATGGGGTAAAATCACGAATGAATCAAGGCGATCTCGCCGACTTGTCCGCAATAGCAATCGCGATCTGCAGGTATATCCACCGTGACTGCTGCAACGGCGGAGACGGTATCAGGCTTTCGCCCCTGCCGATTCCTGTCTCCCGGATTCTGATAGCGGATACATCTTGGCCAATTCTTCCGCAACGACCGCTAATTTCTCTTCGACTCCAGGATGTAGTTTCGGACCTTCGTGCGACACGACCAAGAAGACGTCATCGGCTTGCGATGCAGTAAGAAATTCGTCTCCCACCTGAAAAGTCGCTAACCGCGTATCCCCTCTTTGTCGTTCCTGCGTTCGATTCGGCAAATTCTTGAATAAGAGTTCATAATCGCGACCCGGAGTCTTCAATTGCTCGCTAAGACGCTCCGGCAAGTCGCCTCCTAGAACGGCGCCGCGCTGCCGGACAACTAGAGCGTTTTCGATCCCAGGAAGCTCCGAAACCAAATGCGCCACGCGGTTCGCATCGAGGGTTTCTTCAGTAAAGAACTCACTTTCGAGTCGATAAGAATCCCAGGACTGAGTCACAGCCGGCAGCGGCTCGTTCTTCAACAGCGGAAGCGCCGGTTCTTTCGCAGGACGCACAATTTCTTGAGTGACAAAGGCTTCGTCTCGTTCCCGATCCTTCGGCTCGACCGGTTCCTCTTTCACAGGTAATGACTTCGGTTCTTGTATTGCCATCGACCTGGCGGCCGCCTCCTCCTCTTGCGGCTTCTCGACAACCGGCAATGGCGCCGGCTCCCGGATTTCCACTAACTTAGAAATTGTCTGCTCCTGCTCAGCAACGGGCAAGGGCCCCGGCTCTCGAGTTTCGACAACCTTAGAAACCGTCTCCTCATGCTGCTTCTCAACAACTGGCGGCGGCGCCGGCTCCTGAATTTCGACTCGCCTGGAAACCGTATCGTCGCGTTCCTTCTCAACAACTGGCACCGGTTTCGGCTCACGTTCCTGAATTTCCACCAACTTAGAAACCGCTTCGTCATGCTCCTTCTCAGTGGTCGCCAGGGCGGTGCGCGCTTCGTCCAACCGCTCCAGGGTTTCGGCATACGAAAATCGAGCTGTATTCAGACGACCCTGCAAGCCGGCAAACTCGGATTCGACCCGATCCCGCTCACTTGCCAATCTGATCCGCTCTTTATCGATCCGCTCAATCTCTTCTTTCATTTGCTGGATCTCGCCCCGCATTGATTCTGTCCCGCGGCCAACCAGAGCTATTCGTTGAGCGTTGGTTCGGACGTCGCGGGTACTCGTTAACTCCGCCAGGTGCCGGTCCATCACCGTCACCTCCTGGATCAGTGCCTCTCGAGCTACTAGACGCTCATCCAGCTCCTTCCGGATCGGTTCCAATTGTTGCAAGCCGATCTGCCGCTTCTCGTGCAAATCAGTAACTTCGGTTTTCGCGCTTTCTATCTCATCCCGCAGGGCACCGTGCTGGAGGTGTAATTCGGCTAATTGGGCGGAAGCAACAGCTACCTGACTTCTCGCGTCTTCGATTTCGTTTTTGATTGTGACTAGCTCGTCCTGACACTGCAGATATTTGCGCCGGTCCGTTTGCAACTGGTATTGGGCGCGGGAAATCTCGTCAATTACTCGGCTATGATCCGACAAGCGGGTATTGAGCTCATCCTCGGCGATTGAAACTTGGCGCTTGACGCCCGCGACCTCTTTCTTCGCTTCCTCGACATCGAGCATGACGCGAGCGAGCACACGTTGAGCCTTCTCGTTTTCAATCTTGTTCCGCATCAGCGCTGATAAAGAGCCGAGAAGCTCTTCTTCAGTCTTCGCCAGAACAGCTCGGGTCAGTTCAGGATCCATCCGGAGCCATGGAGGGGTATAGCTCTGTTCCGAAAGAGCCTGGGCTTGGTCCAAGCCGAAACTTAACTCCCCGGGAGATTCAACAGAGGGCTGCACACCTTCATTGGAAACCCCGCCGCCTGGCGTGTCGGTCTCATTTGCCATAAAAGCCACCTTTCTACTTAGGTTTGTCTGCGCCTGTCGAGGAGAAACGAACCTTTTATATCGGAGTAGCGATGTTTCAAGGCCCAACATTTGGACCACCCTTCCCGGGGTTAAAACCCCGAGCGGGAGGGCGCACGTTCCTCGTGCGCAGTGGATCGCGAGGATCCGACGTGAGGGGAGGCAGTAAGCGGGCGCTGGGAACCGGATACGCTGAGTACGCCGAAGGCGTTAGGGGACTCAGCCCGCGGTTGAGGCTTTGCGTAACCCCGGGACCTCCCAAATGCGCGTGCGCTCTCATAAGGAACATGGTGGAGTTTAGCGTGGAGTTCACAGCGGAGATCGGTCTCAGGTAGCGATAGGAGTCAGTTGGTAGCCCATCTGGCGGGCAGCAGAGGAGAGTCGTTTGAGACGTCGGGTCTGATTGGCCTTTTCGTAAGCAGCAAAGATGGTCAGATCAAAGGGGACTCGATGAACGATGAGGTGCCAGAGGATTCTGGCTAATTGGTGGGCCATGGCGGTGATAGCCTTGGGAGCACCTAGTTTGGCGCGCAAGCGTCGGTATTTGTCTCCCAGGTAGCTCTTATCATGGTGCAAGGAAGAGGCAGCCATGCGCAATGCCTGTCGAACCCGATTTTGGCTGCGACGTGTCGCTCGCCGAAGACTTTGCTAGCGCTGGTCTCGTTATCCGGACACAGACAGAGCCAGGAACTAAAGTGGTGTGCGCTCTTGAAAGCACCCAGGTCATTACCTAGCTCGGTCATCAGGGTAATACCGGTGAGAACGCTGATGCTTGGGATAGCGGTCAGATCAACGCCAAAGAAGCGAGAGAGTTCTTCTCGCCAAGGCCCCGGGGGTTCATTCTTGCTGGTTTTCCTGCGCGGTTTGCTGGGCCGGGCAACGGGATGAGAGCGGGCTGCTTGCGTGCTCAAGCGCACGGTCTTGATCGGCTTGGCCAGAGTAGTACAGGCTTCCAATTGGCGGGTGTATTCCAGCAGCTGTTGATCACATTTTTGGATTTGGTGTTGAGCCTGCTTCCAATTTTCCCAGGCCACTTTTAAAACAAAGAGGTGTTCGCTGCGCCAATCGCCCTCCAAGGCTTTGACGATGGTTTGTTGGGAAGCTTTGATTCGGTGATCGCGATGCTTGGCCAATTGGTGTGGGTCTCGCTCACCCTCTAAAATGGCCTCGATGATCGCCAGCCCCGTCATGCCCGTCAGATCGTCGATGACGTGGTGGAGCTTAATATTCATTTGATCCAAGGCCGCCTGCATATGCTGGAGATGCTGAGCAGCCTGGGTGAGCAGATTTTGCCGATAGCGGTAAATGCTCCGCGCGGCACAGATGGCTTGATCGGGCCGATAAGAAGCCCGCAATAGACCCACGCTGTGGAGGTACTGCAACCATTGACAGTCGCCCACGTCACTTTTGCGACCCGGTACATTTTTGACATGCCGGGCGTTGACTAAACAGACCTTCAGTCCGGCATCGGCCAGAAGCTGATAGAGTGGAATCGAGTAAACACCGGTCGATTCCATTGCTACGGTACGAATCCCGCAATCTCGCAGCCACTGGACAATGGCCTTGAGCTCCTGAGTAAATGCACCAAATCTTCTGATTGGCTTCTCGCTACGATCAGGCGCTACAGCAACCCAGATTTCATTGGCTCCTACATCAATGCCAGCCGCATCGGGCTCTGGCTCGTGTAACGGTTTTGGCGCTTCGGACTTGGTTTTTGTCTTCTCGTGTTGTTTCATTCTCTCGTTGATTAGCCAACGAAGGAGGCTTGGCTCAGACGGCGAAAGATCGAGACATTCTCATAAACGGGGTCTTGCAAGCACCACAGTGCTTTCCAGCCACCAGTGAAAAAATCGTAGCGTCTGATTCCATGCTGAAAGGCGGGTTTAGTTACTGCTAAACACCACTGGGCAAGCGGATTACTTGCCAAGCCTCCTCGTTGCATCCCTCCTCTTAGCGAAGGAAGACTCCACTACGCCACTAAATGAATGTTCCTACGGTGAAAAACACCCGCGCAGCCGGGTTGAAGGAGGAAAGAGCGCAAGACCGTCTGGAAGAACGGCGCTCATTACCCGGCTCCCTGACCACCGACTAGCCGGCCCAATCGGCGACAACCGCCCTCTTGGATCCCCTCACTCGGTGGCGGCCGGTGCAGATTGTTGCTGCTGTCACCAAGCACCTCAACAGTGACGATTGGCGAACCATTGACCCGATAATATTCGACGCGGTGGTCAAAGCTCCGTGATTTGGCGTTCGGTAATCGCGGCCGTTCGGTAGAAGGCTTCTTGCGCTCTTTCCTCTCAGAGCGGACGCGCATTTTTTTGGGTTTCCCGGGGTTACGCAAAGCCTCCACCCCGGGCTGAGTCCTCTAACGCCTTCGGCGTACCGGCGTAACCGCCGTATCCGGCTGCGCGCTTACTGCCTACTGCTTACTGCCTCCCCTCACGTCGCATCCTCGCGATCCACGGCGCACGAGGACGTGCGCCCTCCCCCCTCCTGGGCAGAGAATCGAAAATCGTTCTCGCTAGTAACTGCAGCTCGCGGCTGCGTCCTGTTTGGCATTGCGTCTTCCGGAATAGTCACATCCCCGACAGCCAGTTCCGGAGCTTGACCTTTCTTTTCTCTGTTATATTTTCCCCTCCTCTTCGCCGGTATAGCTCAGTGGTAGAGCAGCGCATTCGTAATGCGCGGGTCGTCGGTTCAAGTCCGACTACCGGCTCCCCCTCGTAGAACCACTTAACTCGCTCATTCGTAGCCTGATGCGTAAATGATAGTTTTACTAACATCTACTGTATGATTGCCGCCACGGCAATCGCAGCCTGGGCCCCCTCGCCACCGCAAACAAAGAGCATTTCCAACGCTTTGTACCATACGGACTCACCCTCTTATCCCCAACTTAGGCAAAAGCGAACGACTTTTCTAACTGACGATCCCCCCTGGCGATGGCGTCGCAGCCCCAGTTATGATTGACGCAACTGACCAGAACGCTCAGACTTAAGCACGTTCTCCCAGAGACCTAACGCTAGCCCCCCGAAAAGAGATATCAAGCCATGCCATATTTGCTCGCTCGTCACAAAGTTGCCGACTTTTCCACGTGGAAAGCTGGTTACGATTCCCATTCACAGGCCCGGCAGAAAGCGGGTCTCAAACAAGAGCATCTGCTGCGCAATATCGACAACCCAAACGAGGTAATCCTATTGTTTGAAGCAGAAGATATCCAAAAAGCGCGAGAGTTTGCTAACTCATCTGACTTGCGCGAAACCATGCAGAAGGTTGGGGTGGTTGATAAACCGGATATTTATTTTCTCAGTTAGCGGCCTGCCAACCACTTGGCGGCGCGCCTCCACAAATCATCAGTCACTGAAATCCGCATAGGCTCAATCGTAGCCGGGATTCAGTATCAGCGCAGCGAAGGCCTCCAAACATCGCCTTGCGGATGCCTTAAGAAAGCGCCATGCGATGGCGAAGAAGTCGCAGACAGAGCGGTTTTAGGTTGTTTTGCCGTAACCGTTTTGCTTCTAGCATTATGAGGAAGAGTTCGAGGTCAATCTCATTCCGCGCCGGCCACTTGGAGTTCGTCAAAATTAACGCCGCCAATTTTGACATACGAGACACTTATCATCTCATTTTGACCTTAACCTGGCCACGCTTCGCCGGAATGCTCCTGGCCATTTACATCTTGTTATTTTTCTTCGCCGGCTTGTACTTACTTGGCGGAAACTGCATCGCCGAACTACCGTCGGGCTCGTTTTCTGATACCTTTTTTTTCAGCGTAGAAACCCTGAACACAGTTGGGTACGGACACATGTACCCGGATACCTTCTACGGTCACGCGCCTGATGACATCGATCGTCTGCATCGACTCCGTAATTCCAGCGCCAGTCCAGTGCGCGACCGATTACACCTACGACGATATTCTCTGGAACCGCCGTTTTGTGGAAATCTACACCGAGACCTCTGACGGTCGTCTAACTGTAGATTACGGCCGGTTTAACGATACCGAACCGGCGTGACCCGGCATCGGCAGGCCATCTGATTAAACCCTGGCTCCGGAAGAAAACAAATCGGAAGAGTTAGCGAATGTCAAACTTAGCTTCGTCTGCGAATAAGCGACCTAGCTCTAGCTTTCTGCTCTGAGCGGCGTTCGCTTCGCCGTAAGATCTCGCCGACCAGGAGTGGAAAGTCACTTAAAGTGTGGGTTGCCGAAAAGCGATAGGTTTGATTACCGCGCGCGGCATGAGTTCTCGAAAACATAATGTGGCCCTTTCTAGTTTATGCAGCGGCACACTCCTCCTTGGTCCGCTACTTCCATCAACGCTTACCCACCACATATGAATCGGTGCGCAAAATCGGAAGGGCCCTTCGGACACGAGCCAGGTTGTCCGTGCTGCCGACGACCGTGACTGGCGTCCCAATTTGGACTCGCTCGAAAAACAGGGCAGCGAGATCGCGCGGCATCCGCACGCATCCGTGGGACGCGGGAAATCCTGGAAGGTAACCGGCGTGCATCCCGACCGCCGGACTGAATTCCATGAAGTACGGCATCGGCGCGGGTTGATAATGGCTGCCCCTGGGTACATGGCTGCTCGGAGTCGCATTTGAGTTGACCACTCTTCCGTAAGCGTCGACGACCAACCCGAAGTTCCGAGAACATGACGAATCTTTGTTGAAAATCGCTGATGTTACCCCTCGGCGTTGACCAACCAGGTTTACCGGAAGCAATAGGAGAAACCAGTGTGATTCTCCCTTGCTGTACCAGCGAGACTCTCTGATCAGACAAATTGATGATCACCCTGGTCTGCGCAGCCATCCCCGGGCTCCCCAACAGGAGCGCTGACAGTGCAATTACGAAATTAAGGTGTGTTTTCATTGCGATTCCCCGGTTGTTCGGGCCGACGAAATCTAATTGGTGTGAGTGCTAATATTGGTTGAATTGTGAGGTCTCGGCAGCAAACGCAGTTCTTTTTCTTAACTAATCGAAGAAATTGACCACCACCCCTCCCGACGACGTTCTCGCTTTGTTGGCTCATAGGGTTTTGAGGGTTGAGGTCCTTTAACTAAGATCATGAAGCTCGCCCCGCTCTATTAGCTTCTCCCATTCTCTTATCGCTGCTAAACGGTCGCCTGGGTATGACCGGGGCGACTACAGGCGTGATCGAATAAATCAAACGGGATCAAAACCTGAACGGTTCTGAAACGGAGTTACCGGTCGCTGATACCTAGGGGGTTTGCTCAATTGCACGCATTAAAGGGTCGCCGAGCAACCGAAACTTCCGTTTAGGATCACATATAACATGTGAGCACTGTGTTAGTATATTTCGAATAAATCGCTGCGATATTCATTCGGCGCATGTCATATTTTGTCGAGCCTCGATCCAGGGCTCTCAAAGCTTGCAGACAAAAAGCATTTGGATCTAACCTACCTTCACCCCCCTATGGCTATAATACTTCTCGCAATTGTCTTGGCAGCGATAACCGGCGCGAACTATTTCGGAAGACCAATAACGCGCACGATGTGGCTGGTTCTCTTCATCGTGTCGGTGGTCGCCCTGGTCCTGATTCTTTTGGCCTATTCTCATTTCTGACGTTCGCGGCCTGCTGGCGCCTTTTCCGTAAATCGCTTTACCTCTGTGGGGCGAACCCGGTCAAAATATATTGCCGCTACGCATTGCGTTGTGTGCTTTGTGCCCCCATATGCAATTCGTTTTCGCCCCTATGCGTTAGCTCCAGCCAGAAACACATTTGAAGAAAGTTGTTGCCAGCACCACGCTAGAACTGCTAAATTTTTCAGACTGATTATCTAAACAAATTTGCCAGCCCCCATGGCTCTTATTGCGCTCATCGTTCTTACACTACTGGTCATTCGTGCCATCTATCTAGGACTTACGACGGAAGCACGGAGGAGGTCAGAGTTCGCTCGGGTCCGAACGCAAGCGGTATATCAAGAAACCGAAGAAATTCCCGAGCTGCACTTCGCTCCCAGGATATTCCGGAGTCGTTACTGGTGAAAAATCGCGCAAAAGCGATGTGAGTGAGACCAGGCCTGCGTCGATCCGAGTTTCCCTATTTGAATCCTGATCACGTTCTCGACACAATGTATTCTTGGTGGAAACAGAAACGGAGACCGCCGAATTTCAGCGGAGCAAGTCGACGTATCAGATCACGCGTTTTATTCTCCTCAGACTTCTCGGGATCGTCTACGCAGTCGCTTTCCTCGTTGCCGCTCAACAGCTGATCCCTCTGATTGGATCGCACGGCCTCTTGCCGGTTGATCTTTTTCTGCAACGCGTTCACGATGCTTTGGGTTCGGATTGGGCCGGATTCCTGCAGTTTCCCTCGATCTTCTGGCTGAATCATTCCGACACAGCGTTGTTGTTGGCTTCTTGGACAGGCTTTGCGCTGGCCTGCGTTGTGGCGGCAGGATTTGGGAACTCGATCATTTTCGCGATCCTTTGGTTTCTCTATCTGTCAATAAACCACGTGGGTCAGGACTGGTACGGTTACGGCTGGGAATCGCAGCTCTGCGAGACCGGGTTTCTGGCCATCTTTCTTGCTCCGATCCTCGATCCCCGCCCGTTTCCAAGGAGTCCGGCGCCGGTCGCAGTGATCTGGCTTTTTCGCTGGTTACTCTTTCGCCTTTTAGTTGGCGCGGCACTAATCAAGCTGCGCGGGGACTCTTGTTGGCGCGATCTCACCGCGCTGTATTATTATTTTGAGACGCAGCCGTGCCCGGGACCATTGAGCCGCTGGTTTCACTTTCTGCCGAAACCTTTGTTACAGGTTGGCGTGCTCTTCAATTTTTTGGCCGAGCTGATCGCACCCTGGTTCATTTTTTGGCCTCGGATCGCCCGGCACATAGCCGGGGTCGTGATCGCATTATTTTTCGGGACGCTCATCATTAGCGGCAATCTCTCGTTTCTCGATTGGCTGACCTTGGTCCCGGTGGTCGCCTGCTTCGATGATTCGTTTTGGAGCAGATTCATACCCCGGCGATGGCGCGAGCACATCCCACCGGCTTCACCTCGTTTGGGGATTCCCCGATTGGTCATTTCGGGGTTGCTCGTTTGCTTGATCGCCGGCCTGAGTATTCAGCCAGTCCAAAACTTGATCGGCAGACACCAGATCATGAATACCTCGTTCAATTCGCTCGAATTGGTCAATACCTACGGCGCGTTTGGCAGCATCGGCAGAGAACAATATGTCGTTGTTTTTGAAGGCACCGACGCCGAACTCCCGTACAACGATGCCGATTGGAAGGAATATCCGTATCGAGGCGTGCCAGTCGACGTCAAACAGATGCCTCCGCAGATAGCTCCCTACCAGCTGCATTTCGATTGGCAGATGTGGTTCGCTTCAATGGCTTCACCCAATGAATATCCATGGACCATTCATCTCGTCTGGAAGTTGCTACACAACGATCCGCTGGCGCTGCACTTGTTCGCCGGAAATCCTTTCCCCGATCATCCACCGCGCTACGTTCGAGCGATTTGGTATAAGTACAAATTCGCTGCCCCCGGGAATCCTGAAGGAGACTGGTGGGAGCGCGAAAAAGTCGGAGACTGGTTTCCAGTCGTATCCCTGGACGATCGCCGTTTAGCTCGTTGGATGGAAATGGAGGGCTGGAGGAGAGAGTGAGGGGTGCGGCGTGACGGCTGTCGGCGTGTCGGCGTGATGGCGTGATGGCGTGATGGCGTGATGGCGTGATGGCGTGATGGCGTGATGGCGTGATGGCGTTCTCGGCGTTCTCGGCGTTCTCGGCGTTCTCGGCGTTCTCGGCGTTCTCGGCGTTCTCGGCGTTCTCGGCGTTCTCGGCGTTCTCGGCGTTCTCGGCGTTCTCGGCGTTCTCGGCGTTCTCGGCGTTCTCGGCGTTCTCGGCGTTCTCGGCGTTCTCGGCGTTCTCGGCGTTCTCGGCGTGTCGGCGTTCCCGGCGTTCCCGGCGTTCCAATGGAGATCCGATTTGACAAGTAGGCCAGAAACGCTGAGAAACACGCTGTTTACATGAACCTTCATGTGAACCTTCCCCCGATGACTGATCTGCCTCTGACCAACTCTACCAGAGCGACACTCTTCGATGTCGCCAGACTCGTCGGCGTTTCCATTCAAACCGTATCGGCGGTGATGAATGACAAACCTGGCATTTCAGAACCGACCAGGGTGCGCGTCAGAAAGGCGATCGATGAACTCAATTACCATCCGAACATTCTGGCGAGCAGCTTACGGGCGCGGAAGAGTTTCACGATCGGCGTGATTGTGCCAAGCATCACGAATCCTTATTTTCCAGAATTTGTGCGCGGCGTTGAAGACGTGGCTCATGAGCACGGATTCTCTTTGTTCCTTTGTAATTCCGACAATCAATCCGACAAAGAATTAGCCTATCTGCAGCTTCTTCGACGGCATGCGATCGCAGGTTTTATCGATGCCTGCTATATGGAGAGCCAGCGTTGCCGGCAGACCTTGATCGAACTAATCGAGCTCGGCGTTCCGGTTGTCATCCTCGGTAATTTACGCATCCATCCGAAAACGGTCGTGGTGGACAGCAAGAATAAACAAGGAGGTTATGCTGCGGTCGCCCATCTCGTCGATATCGGCCATCGCCGGATCGGCGTGATCAAGCCGCCGCCGACCATCGTCGGCATCGATCGGCTGAGTGGATTCCAGGTCGGCTTTCACGATCATGGCTTGCCGATTATCGATCAATATTGGGTCGATGGTGGCTTTGACGTGTCTGACGGAGAAGCCGGCATCAGGCGTTTGCTCCAGCTCTCGAATCCGCCGACGGCTGTGATTGCCGCCAACGATCTCGTGGCGATCGGCGCCGCCACGGCACTCCGGCAAATGGGAAAACGGGTTCCCGAAGACATCTCGATCATCGGTTATGACAACATTCGAATGGCAGAACTATACGACCCGGCTTTAACCACGATCGCGCAGCCGGTCTACGATATGGGAACAACCGCGATGCGGGCAATTATTCGGCGCATTGATGATCGGTCGCTGGGCGGAACGAAGCGGGACTTCAACCCTCGCTTGATCGTCCGAGCCTCGACGCAGCCCTTGCGGCGAAGCAGGAAAGGACGGCCGATTCGCCGGGAACGAGCGATCGCTAAAGGATAAACGATATGACCCTTCTGCAAGCGACCGATATCAGTAAACGTTTTCTCGGGGTTGCCGCGCTGCAAGAGGTCTCCTTCGCGGTAAATGCCGGCGAAGTCCACGCGTTACTGGGCGAGAATGGAGCAGGAAAATCCACGCTCCTGAAAATTCTGGCAGGAGCTCACGCCCAAGACAGCGGCATCCTGGAATTCGACGGCCGGCCATTAGGTTTGGAGACGCCGGCAGAAAGGCAGCGGCAAGGAATTGTCACTGTTTATCAGGAGTTCAACCTGATGCCCAATATGTCCGTTGCCGAAAACGTCTTCATCGGTCGGGAGCCGGGACCCGGGTACTTCGTTGATTGGAAGGCGATGCGCCAGGCTGCGGTTGCCGCCATCAGTCGCCTCGATCTTGACGTCGATCCGGCCACTCCAGTCTCCGCTTTGAGCGTGGCCGAACAACAGCTGGTCGAGATTGCTCGCGCTCTTACCATCAATGCCAGATTGATCATTCTGGACGAACCGACGGCGGCGTTGAGCGATCGCGAGGTGCAAAAACTGCACGCAGTCGTCCGAGATCTGAAATCACATGGCATCAGCGTGATTTATGTGACCCACCGGTTGATCGAAGTTCCCCAAATCTGCGATCGGTACACGGTGCTGCGCGATGGTCGATTGGCTGGTACTGGGGAGGTCGCCAGCACTTCGCTGGAAGACCTGGTGCGTCTGATGGTTGGCCGCAACATCGAAGTGAACGCTTCCGCGGGTACCCAGCGAACCAATCGGGTTGTCCTCAAGATCGAGCACCTTTCTCGAACCAAAAAGCTGCCTAGTCCACAAGCCGTTATGCTACGGGACATGAGCTTTCAGGTCCGGGCCGGCGAAATATTGGGACTAGCCGGACTGGTAGGCGCGGGCCGCACCGACCTGGTTCGTGCCATCTATGGCGCGGACCCGTTCGAATCCGGAAAAATCTATCTCGAAGAAAAACTCGTAAAGATCGACTCGCCTGGGAAAGCCATCGATTTGGGAATGGCATTAGTTCCCGAAGACCGCAAACAACACGGGCTTTTCCTTACCCAAAGTGTGCGGCGAAATATGACTCTCCCGAGTCTTCGCCGCCTTAGCCGGTTTCGATATTTCGTTGATCGGGCTGCCGAATCTGCCCTGATTCGCCAATTCAAAGAGAATCTCCGAATTCGCATGTCAAACGAAGACGTGATCGTCGGGACATTGTCAGGCGGAAACCAGCAAAAAGTGGTGCTTGCCCGATATCTGGCTCTGAACCCCAAAATCCTGCTGGTCGATGAGCCGACTCGCGGGATCGATATCGGCGCGAAGGCAGAGGTTCACGACCTATTGAGGAAGCTTGCTGCAGCCGGTACAGCGATTGTCGTGGTTTCGTCAGAGCTTCCGGAAATCATTTCGCTATGCGATCGCATCATTACCGTGAAAGAAGGGCGATTCACGGGCGAGATGCCTGCAGCCGAGGCTACGGAAGAGAAGTTAATGAAACTGATGACGTTGGGCGCCGGCGAAACGCACGTTCACACCCCCATCAACTAACTACTGGTAATAAACTTATGAGCGAAGCAACCTCGCCTGAAACCGAATCAGTGGCGATACAAAGGCGCATTCGCTGGATCACCATTCTCGAAAGATTTGGCGTCGTCCTGTTTCTGATAGCTCTGATGGCGTTCTTCACCACTCAGAATGTTCGGTTCATTTATCCGCGCAATCTTTTTAACATCCTAGCTGACGTTTCGATCTATGGCGTCATGGCAGTTGGCATGACGTTGGTCATCCTAACCGCAGGAATCGATCTCTCGGTCGGCGCAATTCTGGCTTTTGCGGCGATGAGTGGTGCTGCTGTGCTTAAAGGCACCGGCGAGTCCCGGGCCGTTCCGGAAGATCCCATGGCCTTCGGCGGCTACGCCTGGCTCGTTGCACTGGGGGTCGCAACCGGTGTTGGATTGATTTGCGGTTGGCTCCAGGGTGTAGCCATCACCCGAATGAAGGTGCCGCCCTTTATTGTCACCCTCGGAGGAATGACCGTTTGGCGAGGCGCGACACTCGTGGTTGGCGAGGGTTCGCCAATTAGCGGGTTCTCGCCCGGATTGCGGTGGTGGGGCAGCGGAAGTTTTCTATTTGTCCCCGTGCCAGTCTGGTTATTTGCGATCGTCACGGTCATCGGCTTCATCTTGTTGCAATACACTCGCTACGGTCGGCAAGTGTACGCGGTTGGCGGAAATCCGGAAGCTGCTCGGCTCTCTGGGCTTCGGGTCAATCGAATATTGGTAAGCGTTTATGCGATCGTGGGTTTCCTAGCTGGTCTGGCCGGTTTTATGGAAACCGCGCGCCTTGACTCCGCGGAGGCGGTTGCCGGCGATGGATTCGAATTGCGCGTCATCGCTTCGGTCGTCATTGGTGGCACTAGCCTCTTTGGCGGTCTGGGCGGCGTGTTCGGAACCGTGGTTGGAACTGTTCTCATCGGCGTGCTGCTCAATGGCCTCGTCATCATGAACGTCTCCGCGTACTACCAGCAAATCATCATCGGCGTGATCATCGTTCTTGCTGTTGCTTTTGACACGTTCGCCAAATCGAAGAGCGGCAGTGTCTCAACTCGATAATTTTCTCTGAACCAAAACAACACCCCGAATACCCCCCTAATGAAAATAAAACATACCCTGTGTGGGCTTCTATTGGTCCTCACACTAGTGGCGTTCCAACCCTCGACTTTCGCTCAAGGCAAGAATGAGCGCCTCGTCGTGATCGTTCCAAATCTTGCCTTCCCCTTTTTCGCTTTCATGAAGACCCAAGCGGAAGATGAAGGCAAAAAACTCGGAATCCAGGTCACTGTGGAAGACGGGCAAGGTAAATCGCCCACCCAATCGAGCGAGGTGCGGGCCGCAGTCACCCAGGGCGTCGATGGCATTGTCCTGATCCCCAACGACGTAAACGCGCTCGCGCCTGCGGCCAACGAAGTCATCGCCGCAAAGATCCCGATTGTGACGGTCGACCGGAATGTCGCCGGCACCACCGAACCGATAGCACACGTCGGTGCGGATAACGTTGCCGGCGGTGTGGCCATGGCCGAATATGTGATCAAGAAATTTCCCGATGGCGCACGGATCATTTTCTTGCGCGGGGAACCTGGTAGCAGCCCAGCTATCGACCGCGCGAAAGGCACCCTGGAAACCCTCAAAGCGGCTGGCGACAAATACAAAGTCTTGGCTGATCAAACCGCTAACTTTAAGCGCGATCAGGGTATGACGGTGACTCAAAACCTTTTGACCTCCATCGGCACTCCGCCCGATGTGATCATCTGTTCTAACGACGATATGGCGTTAGGCGCAGAAGAAGCATTGCAACAATCCGGTTTGCCAAAGGGCAAAGTGCTGGTCATCGGATTCGACGCGTTGCCAGAAGCGCTCGCCAAAATTCGTTCGGGCGATCAGACCGCAACCATCGAACAGAGTCCGGGTAAGCAAGTCCGAACCGCCCTACAGGTCATTGTGGATCACATCCGGAATAAGAGCCCGTTGCACGATGAAGTGTTGAAGCCGTTTATCGTGGATCAGTCGAACCTGGATAAAGCAGAGCGGATCGCGGAAGCTAAATAATCAGATCACCAGCTTATAGCATCGACGTGTGGCGGCCTGCTAAAGGCCGCCATATTTGGTTCGACGGACGTCCGACTGCTAATGGATCAGCTGTTCCCAATTTCGATTTGCTGTGACAATATCGTCGTCCTCATGGGCGCGGAATTCTTTCTCTGCCGCTGGGGATGCGCAAACGTAAAGTTTTCCCTTTACGATAAAAAAGACTGTCGGATCGCTGTCCGTTAGCTTTTTGCTTTTCACTCCGTTCGCACAAAAACCGCCGTACTGTGGGACATATTTTGAAGGACTTTTCTTAAAAACTGCCAGGTCCGCGGGGGAACTGAAATAGTAGATCGCTCCCTGATAGGCGGTTTGGTACTTAGAGCTTCCTTTAACGGCCTTCTTCTGAACGAAATAGGCCACAACATCGTAACCTTTTAATATTACCCCTTTGCTATCCACATCTACTTTGGGGGTAGCGCTTTTCTCTGCCCATACTCGGATGGTCGGATGCGAGCCTTTGAGATCTCCGCTTATGCGGTCAGACGGAACGTTTACAACCGCTCCGCTGCTGATGTGCGTTCCTATCGCGCACAAAGCTAAGACTAGGAAATTACGTTTCATTTTCTCTTCTCCCTCGACCGGCCAAGATTTGCATCTGGCACGCGCAAAAGCAAGCTGAAGACCCTACTACATTTGGAAGGCACGATGGCAGCTCCCGATCCCGCCTGATCTCGGCCCGCGACCTTCTTTGACTGGGAGCAGATTCCTAGCTGGGCCAACTACTGGTGCGCCTGCCTGTCATAGATTTCTACTGTCACTGCTAACTACCTCATTGAATATGGTTTTATTCCGTCGGCGAAGATGTTAGTAGGCCGTGATCAGGCTACCCGGAAGACAAACTGCGGATAAAGGTTACGAGTGTAGTTGCGTCATCCTCGGTAAGTTTCTTACCGAATGCCGGCATTTCCCCTTTAACGCCATTCAGAATCGTAGACTTAATTCGATCATCAGTTTTGGTAACTTTGTGAAGATCGGGTCCCTCGTCGCCAGTTGCATCGATACCGTGGCAATGCGCACAGTTCAGAGAAAACAACTTTGCTCCCGCTGCTACCCGCGGATTTTTTATCACGTCGTTTTGCGCAGTCGATTTAACGGAAGGCGTTGGAAAATTGGATTGAACAAGCCGCGCCGCTCCGAGAAAACCGCCGATCGCCGTTCCCGAGACCAGCAAAGCAGCAACCAAAGCCTTAACTTCAATGTTTTTCATGAAGACAAGGCCTAATGGTTCAAAACCATTTCGCCTCCCCAGAAACCTGCGATGCTGATCAGCACCGCAGTAGCGAGGATCGCGACAAAATAAATCGAGAAACCGATTCTCGAAGTCCGATGCCGCACGATCGAGCGCCACACGGTTAAGGCGATCAACAACCCAAAGGAGGGCCAAACGAAATAGTGGTGAAGTAAAGTCATTCCCGACCCGGCGGCATCCCAGCGGGCCAGAACCAATCCCGAAATGACAGCCGGCACCGCGCCGAGAGTGGCCAAGAGAAGGGTGAAATAACCGGAAAAACGAAAACTCTCTCGAATCCGGCCGGAAGGTGCGATCGAACCGACACCGTCGAGAAGAGCAGAGGTTAGCGCCAAAGCGATCGGCAAATGAGTACTGCCGCCGTGTACCCGGTCCCAGAAACCGGCATCAAAGAAATTAGTGGCGATAAGCATAGCGAAATGAAAAAAGATCGTTGGCTAATCAAGGTGGCGGACACGTTCCGACGAAGATAGCCACGCCGCCTGCGGCCGGGCACCTCCGTCGGGTAAACGTTGTAGGGTCGGAGCGAGCTTCCCCCCACTTAGACAAGTGGAGAATCTATCGTTGCCAAAGAATGCGCGGTCTCCACGTAATTGACCTCCCTAATCCCAAGCACCGATCGCAACTTATCTGCCGGGACCTTCATTGGTCCGGCCTTTGGTGCGGTTCCTGGAGCTGGCTGCGGAAAGGCGGTCGACATCGCGGTATGAAAACTCATATTGCCTTCCACCTTCTGTACGACCTGATGAATGTGCCCGTTGAGCACCGCCACCGAGCCGAACTTTTTAAGCATCGATAAAGCCTGAGCACCGTCGGTTGTCCCCCAGCCCCACTGCGGATAGACCTCCCAAAGTGGAACGTGGGCAAAAGCGACGATTGGCGTACTGGCCGAAAGGCCGCTCAGATCCTTTTCCAACCAGCTAAGCTGATCAGGCCCCAAAATACCCAAGCCGCCTTCCGGGATATTCATGACGTTCACCAGTCCCACGAAGTGCACTCCCTTGTGATCGAAACTGGACCACCCATTACCCTGAGTACCTTTGCCGAACCTTTCACGGTATTGAGCTCCATTATCGCTAATAACATCGTGTTCTCCGGGAACATAGAATATGTCGGACACCCCTGTGTCTTTGAGTACCTCGTTGAGCGTATCGAATTCACCTGCTTCGGAGAGATGACTTAGATCGCCAGTATGGATGATCAGATCGGGTTTCTTAGGCAATGCTTTGATCTTGGCGACAGCTAGCTTAAGCGTTCCGACTACGTCCGGATTCGCTTCTTTATTGAACCCGATATGGCTGTCACTGATTTGGACGAAGGTAAAATCTCCGGCTGGAGCGTCTGCGGCACGAGCCGTACTCAGCATTCGGGAGACCGCCAGTCCGCCAGCCATGGTGTACACCACACCGGTCCCGGCCCAGGCCATGCATTTCAAGAATCCCCGACGGTCAATCCCGTCGTCGTTACTATTAGTTTCGATATAATCCGACATAACTTGCTTTCTGTGGGTAAATCGGCGCCAAAAAAGCAGCCGCTAACCGAGTACTACCGCCCGCAGCCCAAGAATATTCCCGACCGCTCGCAGGTTTGTGATTTCCGGGAATAAGATTTCCCCAAACCTGGTATTCTTATTTAATGGTCTTGCTTGCCGATGAATGACCAAGGCCGTCGCGTTCGCTTTGAAAATCAAATGCTGCCTCTCATGCCGGAAGCGTACAACCTGGCTCGCTGGTTCATGAAAAACGAACCCGATGCGCGCGATGCCGTTCAGGACGCTTACCTGAAGGCTTTTCGCTATTTCGAGTCATTTCATGGCGATTCCGGCCGGGCCTGGCTGCTCCGAATTGTCCGGAATGTCTGCTACGATGCTTTGCGATCCAGAGAATCGCAGCTAACCACCGTCTCGCTGGATGAAGAGGATGCGACCCAAGTTCCGGATCCAAAACCGGGTCCAAATGTTTTGGCTATTCAAAATGCAACGAGACTCCGAATTCACGAAGCGCTTGAGACTCTGCCTTTAGATTTCAAAACCGTGATTATTCTCCGAGAATTCGATGGATTTTCCTACAAGGAGATCTCCGAAATCGTGGGCGCACCGGTCGGCACAGTCATGTCGCGCCTCTCCCGGGCGAGGCAGCAACTCGCTGTTCTCCTGCAAAGCGAAGGAGGGAACCAATGAATTGCAAAGAGACCTCGGCCTTGCTGGACGCCTACGTCGACAATGAACTCGACCTCGTCAAAACCGTTAGCGTTGATGAGCACATTCGTGCGTGTGCGGACTGCCGCTCACAATACGAATTGCGAGTAGCCATCCGGAGCAGGCTCCAAGATCCGGAACTGCGCTACGCGATTCCTGATGAGCTGTCCGACCAAATTCGCCGGAAATTGGGCCAATCCTCTCGGCCGGATAGAAAAATCCTCTCGTATCCATCCGTCGTCTGGATTCCGATCGCTATCGCTGCCGCCGCGGTTTTCGGAGCGTTCTTCTATTCAAACATTGGAAGGTTACTTCCTCAAACCAAGATCCCTTCCATGGTGGCTGAGATAACGTCGGATCACATCCGCTCGCTCATCGGCACCCATCTTATCGATGTCGAATCGAGCGACCAGCATACGGTGAAACCGTGGTTTGCCGGTAAGATCGATTTCTCACCACCTGTCCGCGATTTCGCGGATCAAGGTTTTAAGCTGATCGGCGGCCGGCTCGATTATGTGAACGGCTCAAATGTAGCGGTTCTGGTCTATCGATTTAAGAATCACTACGTGAGTTTATTCGTTGCCCGGGAGCGGAAGGCGCAAACCGATTCCAGCGAAACGACCTCCGGTTATGAGGGCTACAATCTCGTCTATTGGAATGCAAACGGTCTGGATTTCTGGGTCGTATCCGATGCTGCGACCGGAGCGCTTCTTGAGTTCGCTAAAATTCAGAGAGAAGAGCATTCTTAACGAAGAGATATCTTAAGGAGTTCTCTGGCATCGTCTTTCCGACGAAGAGGAGGATCTTCCCTCGCCAAGCGGACGGCCATTCAGTGCCGGAACCGCTGGTCGTCTCCATCGACCTGGATCATTGTGTCCTCAGCTCAGGGATCTAACGGTCCGACCTGGCAAGTTATGGTCTTTCGCGCGAATTTGTCATGCTTGAACCCGCAGGAGAATCGCCTCAATGCCCAGCGAAGAATCGAAACCCGCGCCGGTCGACAAACCTGTCGACCCCGACCCTGAAGCACCGCCGAAACCAACGGCCAAACCCGCGCATAGGCGTCGCCGATGGCCGCTCATACTCGGTGTGATTGTGGGTTGGCGGTGATTTTCGTAGGAATCCCGCGAATAATCCGGGCGTTGAATACTGTCTCAACCGATGACGCGTATGTGAACGGTTACGTGACATTCGTCGCGCCCCGCGTGATCGGTCAGGTGGCTCGCGTACTGGTCGACGACAATAACCGCGTCAAAACAGGCGACGTCCTCGTAGAACTCGATCCCGAGCCGTATCAAGTGCAGGTCGCGATCAAACAAGCGACTGTCGATTCCGCTCGAGCCAACTTGGTCGAGGCACAGGCTGCCGTGCGAGGTTTGGTGGGCCAACTGCGGAGCCAGCGCTTCAAGTTGGCCCGGTCGATCGAAGACGTGGATAATCAAATACAACTCGTGCGGGCGCGGGTGGCCACGTGGGAACAGAGCAAAGCCACTCTGGTGCTGGCTCAGGCAGAGTTTGACCGGGCAGAGCGCTTGCCCGCGACCAAAGTGATAAGCGCGGAGGAATGGGATCAAAGACGCGAGACCCTGGACGTAGCAAAAGCGCAAGTCCAGCAGGCACTGGAAAATGTTTATCAGGCGCGCGTCGCTCTTGGCCTGCCTGCCCAACCGCCCGCCGGAACGAACCTGACCGAGGTACCGGCGGACCTCGACCAGACCTTTTCCTCGGTTCGCCAAGCTCAGGCGGATCTGATCCAAGGCGCCGCGCAACTCGGCGTCGTGGCATCGTCATACGATCAAACCCCAAAACAAACGCTGGATGAATTCTATAGGCGTGATCCCGGTGGCAATCTTGACCGAATCTACGCCGACGTTATTAAGAACGCGCCCAGCTTGAAACAGGCCGAAGCCGCCTTGCTTCAGGCCGAACGGGATCTCGACCAAGCAAAGCTCAATTTGCGTTATTGCACAGTCGTTGCGGAGATCGACGGCGTTGTCACCCGCCGGAACGTGAACCCCGGCAATAACGTGCAAGTGGGTCAGAGCCTCATGGCCATCCGCTCGCTGCGCGACATTTGGGTGGACGCAAATTTCAAAGAAACGCAGCTTCGCAATTTGCGGATCGGTCAACGCGTAGACCTTGAGTTAGACATGTACGGCGGCAAACGGACCTTCGAAGGACGAATCTCGGGTTTCACTATGGGCACGGGCTCCACTTTGGCGCTGTTGCCAGCGCAGAATGCAACCGGCAACTTCGTGAAAGTGGTGCAGCGCTTGCCAGTCCGGATCGACGTGATGAACTACGATTCTGACAAACTGCCGCTCTTTGTTGGTCTCTCCGTCACGCCGACAGTGGATTTGAGAACTGCACCCACCGGCCCGAACGCCGGTAAGTTTCTTCAGGAATCTACCGAACCGGCTCCGTCCGCAAACCGTTAGCCGCCCGCCCTGTGAACGCCGGATTGATTGCCGTCTCTACTCCTGTCGCAACGACCAGCCCGCGGATCTTTAATCCGTGGCTCGTCGCGCTCGCCGTCGTCGTACCGACTTTCATGGAGGTGCTGGATACCACCATTGCGAACGTAGCTCTGCGCTATATTGCCGGCGGTCTGTCTGCGACCGTTACCGATAGCGAATGGGTGATCACCAGCTATCTCGCCGCCAATGCTATCATTCTCCCGATCTCCGGCTGGCTAGCTGCACATCTCGGTCGCCGCAACTACTTCCTAATATCCATCGCGATCTTTACCATCAGCTCCGCGCTCTGCGGCATGGCCACAAGTCTCGGGCAGCTGATTCTGTTCCGGGTGATGCAAGGTCTCGCCGGAGGCGGCCTCCAGCCTTCCAGCCAGGGTATTCTGCTCGATACCTTCCCCCCTGAGAAGCAGGGCGCCGCACAGAGCCTCTTCAGCATCGCCGCTCTGTTCGCTCCAGTCATTGGACCAACCCTCGGGGGCTGGATCACCGACCAATATTCCTGGCGTTGGATCTTCTTGATCAATCTTCCCGTGGGCGTCCTGGCCTTGTTCCTCTGCTGGCTCATGGTGCGGGACCCAGAGTATCTGCGCAACCAGCGGACGGAATTGAAGAAGCGGCCGCTGAATTTCGACTCCGTCGGTCTCGGGCTCCTCGTACTCACCGTGGCTTGTTGGGAGATCCTGTTGAGTAAAGGACAGGAGTGGGATTGGCTCAGCGACGCCTTTGGCCGCGTGCAAATATTGGCCGCCTTGTTCGTTCTCGGCGGCGCCGGCTTATTTTTTTGGGAAACGCGTCACCCGAGTCCGATCGTGAATTTCCGGCCACTGCGGGACCGTAACCTTGCTATTTCATGCATTATCATTTCCTGCGCCTTCGGAGTCTTATACGGATCAAGCACACAGCTGCCCGCAATGCTGGAATCCCTCTTCGGCTACGACGCTTTTCACGCCGGACTGGTGCTGTCGCCCGCGGGCATTTTCACAATTCTTGCGATCATCGTCGGAGGTGCGTTGCTGGGCCGCGGCGTTGACGCGCGTTGGCTGATCGCCGCCGGACTGCTCATCGTCGCCGCTGGGAATTTCTGGATGTCGCAACTGAACCTGGATATCTCTCCCGGGCAGGTAGTCTGGCCACGCGTCGTGATGGTGGCAGGCTTGGGGTTCGTGTTCGCGCCAATCAATGTCGCCGCCTATCTCTACATCCCGCGCTCCCTGCGCGGTGCCGCCGTCGGACTCATGGCGTTGCTCCGCAATGAGGGCGGTAGTGTCGGGACTTCAATGGGCCAGACGATCACGGAGCGGCGCGAGATATTCCACGCTCTGCGTCTCAACGAGAATCTCGATCCATTGAACCCAGCTGTGAACTCCTACGTCGCGCAGGCCCAGCCTGGTTTCCTCCAGCAGACTGGAGATCCTGCCGCAGCGCAGCAAATGACCTGGCAGTCCCTGGATAACTTGCGCATCCAGCAAGCCTCGGCCCTCTCCTATTTCGATTGTTTCCTGATCTTTGCCGCGGTGGCGGTCGCGCTCGCCTTTCTGGTGCTGCTAATGAAACGCTCCGTCGCTGAAAAAGGAGCCCACGTCGCTGCGGAATAAAGGGACAGGTATTCGGTTGATGGAGGGGATCACGCCATCGGTCGTGATCCCGACGCCCGATCAAATGGCGAAATTGCTTAAGCTTGCCGAAGTGTTCGGCATCAAGATTATTGCTCCTCCCGAGCCGCCGCAAGCGTCAAACGAGCCTGGATGATAGGAGCGACACTGCCCCCGATCTCAGCCAGCGATCAAACGATTCCCCATTTTCTATTCCTGTCTCCGGACCGTCTCTATCCAGTTTACGTCGATTGACCTCATGTATAAGATATCTGGTTTTTATGCCCGTTATGTTGAGCACGGTGCGGTGGAAAGACGTTGCGCCTGTATGCGTAAGCCTCTTCCTGCTTGGCTCCCTTTTTTGGGTGAATCCTGCCCCAGCTGAGCTAGCCGGAAGCACGAGTTTTGTAGAGGAACAAGGAGTTCAGCTTCGCAAAAAAGGATTCTCGTTAGGCGAGCAACATCAAATAGAGGCAGCCACAGAAGCATTCTTGGAGAGTCGCCAACTATTCGAAGAACTGGCCAAAGAGGATCCGTCGAATGCCCGGTACAGCGCTGATGCGGCTCTCACGCTGGAATCAATGGGGGATATGCTGATCGGCAATGAGCAATTCGAGCGGGCCTCGAAATGTTATCAAGAAAGTTGTGAGTTACGGAAGCAGCTGTCGGCAAAAGAACCGTCCGACGTCGACCGGCTGCATGAGCTGGCGGTCAGCTTCGCTAAGATTGGACGAGCGGCCTTTCTCCGGAAGCAATACGAGGAAGCAACTCGATTTTATGACCAGGCTTGCCAGACCTACAGTCAACTCACTCAATTGGATTCGGGAAACGTGGAGTGGCCTCGCGGGTTAGCCTCGAACGAATATTGGGTTGGCGAATCGGCGATTAGCTTAAATCAGATCGACAAGGGACTTGCCGGGTTTCAGCAAGTGTTGGCAGCTGTTCGCCTACTTTCCGGTTCCAAGGTCGGCGAAACTCAATGGATTAGAGAGCTAGCGGTTAATTTGGACGCTGTCGCCAGTCTGCTGGCACAACGTGGTGAAACCAACGGGGGAGGCCAAATTTTCGAATTATCCCGCGACATCCGACGTTGGTTAGCTCAACGCGATCAGTCTAATATTGAATTCCAAAGCGATCTCGCTCTGAGCCTTGGCAACATTGCCGGCGTATTGACTGCGCAGGACAAGATGGATGAGGCGCTGGCGGAATATCAGCAGTCGGCACGCATCCTTCGTTCCATCACCGCGCAAAAACCGGATGATTTCAAAGATCGGATGGCTTTGGCCGAAGTTTTGGAGGCGCTGGGCGATGTCTTGCAGACGCGCCAAAAACACGACGACGCGTTAGCTGATTATCAAGAAAGCCGGAAACTCTTCGCGGAAGTCGCGGGCGCAACTTCCACGAACGTAGCCCTGTTGAAGGAGCGAGTTGGTTTATTGAAACGTTTGTCGCAGCTGCTCACTTTTCAGAGTCGATTCGATCTAGCATTGGCGGCTTGGCAGGAAAATACCGATCTATTGCAACAGCTCGCGGAAGCCGATACCGATGATCCCGAATGGAACCGAGAACTGACGGTGGCTTGGGAAGGAATAGGTTATATCTTTTCCCTCCAGCAGAAGCTGGCAGACGCAATCGCAGCCTACCAGAAGGCGGCAGCTATTCTGGAAAAACTCAAAACGGCGGATCCTAACAATTCCGAGTTCGAGGAGAGTCGGGCCGGGACAGAACTCACCATCGCCAAACTGCTCTTGAGCAAAGGGGACACAGACGCTGCTCATGCCGCGTTCAAGGCTACCAGCGATGCTCTTTTTGAATTAAGCCAACACGGTCGCTTAGACGATCAGGGTCGCAAATGGCTGGAAGAAGCAGATGCGCGACTCCGGCAACCGTTTTAAATTGCTGGGCGCGGAGGGGCGTTGCTTGCAACGCCCGGGAATAGTCCAGAGTTAGAACACAGCTAGCGGACCTTCTCTCGATACCTCGGTGCGCGTTGGATCGTTCCCGGGCGTCGCGAGCGACGCCCCTCCGCGCGCTCACCTGGCCTTGTGCGCAGTCGCGGGGAACGTCGCTCTACGGGATTGCAAACTCGATCACGATTTTCCCGAAATGTGAGCCGGTTTCCATATAACGGAAAGCGTCAGCAGCTTCCGCAAAGGGAAAAACCTTATCCACAACCGGATGGATCCGATTCTGTTCAAGGGCGCGATTCATCTCTTCAAACATTTCTCGGCTGCCAACGTAGATTCCGGACACGGTTAGCCCCTTGGGAACGATCGAGAAGATTTCAGTGCTCATTTCTCTCCCAGCCAGAATCCCGATCAATCCGATATGTCCGTTGGGCCGGCAAGCTCGCACTGATTGGAGAAATGTTCCCGCGCCTCCTACTTCGATGACCTGATCAACACCGTCAGTGCCAGACAGGCGGGCCGCCTCTTTTCCCCAATCTTTAGTAGCCTTGTAATTGATGCACTCGTCCGCACCGGGCTCTCGCGCACGTTGCAGCTTTGCATCGCTGCTCGATGTAATGATCGCTTTCGCTCCACCCGCTTTCGCAAACTGCAAACCAAAAATCGAAACGCCGCCTGTCCCGAGCAAGAGAACACTTTCTCCGGCCGCCAGCTTCCCACGTACAACCAGAGACTGCCAAGCCGTTAGCCCGGCACACGGCAATGTCGCCGCTTCGATTAAAGTCAGATAACTCGGTACTGGCACTACGCCCTCCTCCGAGAAGGCAACGAGCTCTGCCAGCACGCCATCGATCGAACCGCCTAGCGCGGTCTTGTGAAATTCCGGACGAAATCGCCCGGAAATCCAGCCCTGAAAAAAACAACCGGCCACGCGATCGCCTGCCTTGAATCGCGTCACCTCCGAACCGACAGAGATCACCTCTCCGGCTCCGTCCGACAAAGGGATTCGGCCAGGCTGGGGAACTCGATCGTATTGTCCACGCAATACGAGCAAGTCCCGATAATTGAGGGAAGCAGCGTGCATGCGCACTAATACCTGACGCGGACCAATTTTGGGCTCCGGCCGATCGGTAACTTTCAACCCTTTCACGTCGCCAAATTCCTCAATCGCGTAGGCTTTCATGGGGAGTTCAGTATATCCGTCCGCGACTTCGCGCGAAGAAATTCAACTTATGGGACTTAGGAGTCCCATAGGACACATAGGAAAGGAAAAACCCGACTTCGCCCACTTGTCGCGCCGTAGGCCCGGCGAAGGCGGAAAGCTTACGCCGCGACCAGCACCAGTTCGACGCTTGCGGAAACCTCACTCCGGACCACTTAACTCAACTCGAACTCTTCTTTGACTCTGGCAAACGCGTCGATAGCCGTCTGCAGATCGCTCTTGCTGTGAGCAGCAGAAACTTGGGTGCGAATCCTGGCCGTACCTTTCGGAACCACGGGATAAAAGAAGCCGATCACGTAAATCCCTAATTGCAAAAGCCGGTTGGCGACCTGTTGCGACAATGCTGCGTCACCGATCATTACCGGGACGATGGGATGGGTCCCGGGTCGAATGGTCAACCCATGATCCAGCAAACCAGAGCGGAAGAATTGCGTATGCGATTCCAATCTGTCTCGGAGGTCGGTTGAGCGAGAAGCGATCTCGATCGCCTTGAGCGAAGCCGCGACGATGCTCGGTGTGAGGCTATTAGAAAAAAGGTAGGGACGAGATCGCTGGCGCAGCAGTTCGACGATGCCTTTGCGCCCAGTCGTGTATCCTCCGCTTCCGCCACCTAACGCTTTACCCAAGGTGCCGGTAATTATGTCGACTCGATCCATCACACCACAATGTTCGGGTGTGCCCCGTCCGGTCTTACCCAGAAAACCGGCAGCATGGCATTCATCCACCATAACCAAGGCTCTATAGCGTTCCGCCAAGTCGCAAATCGCCGAAAGATTAGCGATTGTTCCATCCATCGAAAATACGCCGTCCGTGGCAACCATGCGAAACCGAGCCGGTTGAGCTTCCACTAGCTTCGCTTCCAGGTCGCTCATATCGTTGTGCTTGTAACGGAACCGATTTGCCTTGCACAAACGGATGCCGTCGATAATCGACGCGTGATTTAACTCGTCGCTAATGACCGCGTCCTCAGCGCCGAGGAGAGTCTCGAATAACCCGCCGTTGGCGTCGAAACAACTGCTATACAAGATCGTATCACCGGTCTGATGAAATCGGGTAAGAGCCGCTTCGAGCTCTTTGTGGATTTCCTGGGTGCCGCAAATGAAACGCACCGAGGCCAACCCAAAACCCCATTGGTCCAACGCTTTCCGGGCCGCTTCAACGACCTCGGGGTGATCTGCCAAACCGAGATAATTGTTTGCGCAAAAATTTAAAACTTCTTTCCCGTCGGTGGTTCGGATATGCGCCCGCTGCGGCGTACTCAGCAAGCGTTCGGTCTTAAACAAACCTTGGGTCCGGATCGATTGGAGCTGTTCCTCGAGATGACTTTGAAAGCCGTCCAACATAGCAAGAGAGAATATAGGAGTTAGGAGCTAGTGGTCGTCGCTAATTGGTGATCGGTGATTAGTGATTGGTGATTGGTAATCAGCCCGGAAAATTGCGTGTGAAACAAACTGATCCATCTGTACTGCTTACTGCTTACTGCTTACTGCTTACTGCTTACTGCTTACTGCTTACTGCTTACTGCTTACTCTCTACCGATCACCAATCACAGATCACCAATCACAGATCACCAATCACAGATCACTAATCACTGATCACTGATCACTGATCACTGATCACCAATGAACGACTAGGACCAGTTCAAAACCACCTTGCCCGATTGTCCTCCCCGCATTAGAGCAAACGCTTCTTCGTACTCCGTGTATGGAAAACGATGGGTTATGACAGGCGTAATATCGAGTCCTGACTGAATCATCGACGTCATTTTGTACCAGGTTTCGTACATTTCACGCCCGTAGATGCCTTTGATTGTTAGCCCGTTAAATACAACCAAATCCCAGTCGATAGCAGCCTCTTTTGCCTGAATGCCGAGAAGGGCAATCTTACCCCCATGACACATCGCTCCCAGCATGTCGTTGAGAGCACGGCCGTTGCCGGACATTTCTAGACCAACATCAAAGCCTTCCTTCATGCCGAGGGTCTCCATCACTTGCTGCAGATTTTGCGCACGTACATCGCAGGCAACGGTCGCCCCCAAGCGTTTCCCGAGCTCCAAGCGGTAGGGATTGACGTCGGTGATCACTACATGGCGGGCGCCAGCATGTTTCGCGATAGCCACAGCCATTATTCCGATTGGGCCGGCGCCGGTAATCAACACATCTTCGCCGAGCACATCAAAAGAGAGAGCGGTGTGTACGGCATTTCCCAAGGGATCGAAACAGGAGAGCACATCGAGCGGAATCTTCGGATCAGCTGACCAGACATTAGTCTCCGGAATCGCCACATACTCGGCAAAAGCACCAGGCCGATTCACCCCGACGCCACTGGTTTTGTTACAGAGGTGCCGGCGACCGGCCAAACAGTTTCGGCAGCGTCCACAAACCAGGTGCCCTTCGCCGGTCACGAGCATGCCGGGATGGAAGTCGTGCACGTGAGAGCCCACCGATTCTATCATTCCGACAAATTCGTGTCCGATCACCATCGGAGTGGGAATCGTTTTCTGAGCCCAGGAATCCCACTCGTAAATGTGGACATCGGTTCCGCAAATGGACGAGCGCTGCACGCGGATGAGCACGTCAAATTCGCCGATCTCGGGAATCGGCACACTGTCCAGGGATAAACCGGGCGCGCGATCTTTCTTTACCAGCGCCTTCATTTTCTGCGTCATGGGTCAAATTGGATAAGGGGTGAAACCTTCCTCAACTCCTTCTTTTCGCAAGTTTCGGGCTTTTGTTTGGCGGTTTGCCATCACCCTTCGGTAGCGGCGATTGTCCGCCTGGGAAGGATATGCGCCGAGAGGAGTCGTCCCGGAGGGACTCAATGAAAGTAGCCCAGTACGAAGTGCTGGGGTGGTTAAAAAAAACGACGCGTCCCGGAGGGACGAACGACGGCGGCATACCTGGTGAAGCTGCATACGAGGGGACCAGGAGCCAAAACATTTCTATCGTCCCTGGCGGGACGGACCCCTCTTTTTGCACCATTTCCCAGCACTTCGTACTGGGCTATTTTCATCTGGTCCCTCCGGGACCAACCCTCTTCGGATACTTTTAAGCCTTCTAGTCGGCGCGCATGCGCGACAGCGGCACGGCCAGCTTAGATGGGTTCGTAGTTAGTTAAACACCGCCCCCGGAAATCCGTTTTGCTCCCCGCTCCTCACGCGTTATCCTTTCCCCCCAAATGCGGCTGCTAGCTATTGATCCTGCTCTGCGAAAATCCGGATTTGCAATCTTGGAAAAAGAAGGAAGAACCATTCGGTCGCTTGCTTACGGAGTCATTCGCAACAATACAGAGCTTTCGCTGACCCAATGCTTGTTAGAAATTCATCGACAGACCAATGATCTCATCGCGCAGTACCTGCCGGAATGCTGCGCCGTTGAAAGCGTGATTTTTGTCCAAAACTCTAGAACGGCCGTCACGTTGGGTGCGGCTCGCGGTTCTGCTTTATTAGCGGCGGCGCAGCATGGCTTGTCCATATTTGAGTATGCCCCCCGGCGAGTGAAACAAGCGGTGGTTGGTCGAGGAGCAGCTCAGAAAGCACAAGTTGGATTTATGGTCCGAGCTTTACTCAGTTTGCCTGAAACGCCTGAACCGGACGCTGCCGACGCGCTAGCTATTGGACTCACTCACCTCCAAATGGAAGACTCGGTCATTACCCGTCGGCCACTGACGCGTAGCTTATGACTATTCGTCCCATCGATCGAATCAGTTTCTCGGCAGCGCTGGAACTCCAAATTGAGGCCCTGGAAAAATGCTGGTCGACCGGAGAAGAGACTCTTTTTCTGCTCGAGCACGATCCGGTTTATACCATCGGACGGCTTCCTGATAAATCGAGCCTGGGCCGGCTGCAACGACTCCCCTATCCGGTTCACGAAATTAATCGAGGAGGACAAGCCACCTATCATGGACCTGGACAATTGGTCGGCTATCCCGTGATCGATCTGCGAAAAAGAGGGAAAGATCTGCATCGCTTTTTGCGAACTCTGGAACAAGCAGTAATCCGGCTGGTTGAAGCGTTCCATCTGCCCGCCCGACGCGAAGAGGGAAAAACCGGCGTTTGGGTCGAGGACCGGAAAATCGCGTCGATCGGCGTCGGCGTTCGTCGATGGATCACCATGCACGGCTTTGCGTTGAATGTGTCATCTGACCTTACCGGGTTTCAGTACATTACTCCATGTGGACTCACCGGTGTCCGAATGACCTCCCTGAGTCTGGAAACCGGAACGGAAGTCTCAATGCAAGTGGCTCGGGAATTGGCTTCTCGGATCATTACCGAGGAGCTTGCCGTGCACCAGTTTAGCGATTTGATCTCCTGAATTTTCGACCCCTCAGTCACTCGCTTGTTGAAGTGTTTCTGTCGCTTCCTCCGGGTTCTTTGGCGCCGTAATGAGCTCGATAGCTGCCTTTAGCTCGGACTAAAACAGCTTTGTCTTGCCATCGTACCCACAAGCGGTAGTATGCCACCATCGCATGGCAACCTATATCTATGAAACGGTTCCGGATTCTCCGGAAGTTCCGGTTCGGAGGTTTGAAGTCAAGCAGAGCATGAACGACACGCCGCTTACGCGTGATCCCGAGACGGGTCAACCGGTGCGCCGAATCATCTCCGGCGGGTTCGGATTGATCAGTAGTTCCCATACTACCTCTTCCTGTGGATCCGGCGGCTGTGGCTGTTGCTAAATAGATGTACTCCGAACATCAACCTGGGCTGTTCCACGAATCCAGTCCCACGGTCACGCTGCCCGCGCCCTCGAGGAACGGGAGTAGCAGCTACGTTAAGAATTACGTTCTGGATACCAATGTCCTGCTGCACGACCCCCATTGTGTATATCGGTTTGCTGACAATCATGTCTGGATTCCGATCGAGGTGCTTAGCGAAATGGACAAATTCAAGAACGAGCAGACTGAGCGCGGCGCTAACGCACGGACGGTCCACCGTTTTCTGACTCGTTGTTTCAACCAGAATAGCCGGCTGGTTACGCGCGGAGCAAAGACTCCAGGGGGCGGCACCATCCGGATTGCCGTGAATGAGTTTCTTCCTGTTCTTCGGACCAATAAAGAGTTTCGGCGGTTTCACCAAGTGTTTCGAGACCTCGATCATCCGGACAATAGGATTCTGGCCTTCTGTCTTTATGTGAAGAACAAGCATCCAGAGCGCACGATTCTGGTCACGAAAGACCTGAACATGCAGCTGAAAGCGCTAGCCATCGGCTTGGAGGCTCAAGATTACGAAAACGACAAGGTCGAGGTTACCGACGTTGAAGACTACGCCCAGCGATCGATCGAAATCGATCCACGAAGTTTGCAGCGTTTCGCTAGTTCACGGGAGCTACAGTTGGATGAAAAGGCAGCTGAGGGCCTGTACCTCAACGAGTACGTATTCCTTTCCGGTGGAGATCACAAACTCATGCCGGCTCGCCACGTCGGCGGCGGGCTTTGCCGTCGACTCAATTTACCGCCTGCCCTGACCAACCCTCGTGGGATTCATCTCAAGCCAATGAACCTCGGGCAGCAATGTCTGTTGGATGCTTTGCTCGACCCTGAAATCGCGCTCGTGACCTGCTATGGACAGGCCGGAACAGGTAAAACGCTTTTGGCGGTGGCGGCTGGTCTCCACCTATTCTGGTCCAATATTTTCAGCGGCATATTAGTGAGCCGTCCCGTCATTTCCATGGGAGACACGTTAGGCTACTTGCCCGGAACGCTGAACGAGAAAATGAAACCGTGGCTGCAATCAATCTATGATGCGTTTGAGCTTTTACTTCCGGCCACACCCCTAACCGACTCCGGAAAGCGAAATAGAAAAAGTAGACCGAGCGAAGTCCACCCAGCGACGACGCCGCAGCTCAAGCCATACGAACAACTGATCGAGCAAGGAATCGTCGAAATAGAAGCCCTTTGCTATATCCGCGGTAGATCGATCCCCAATCGATATTTCGTCTTGGACGAAGCACAACAATTGACACCGCTCGAAGCCAAAACAGTGGTCACCCGCATGTCCAAAGGCTCAAAATTAGTAATGGTTGGGGATCCGGCCCAGATCGACAATCCATACGTCGACAGCCGTTCAAACGGTCTCGTTTATACGCGTAATCGGCTGAAAGATCAGGGGATCACTGCCCATGTTTGCCTGACCAAGGGTGAGCGCAGCCCGCTGGCTGAAGCTGGTGCCTCCTTAATGTAAGGGTGCAGTCTTCCTGGGCGGTAGCTTGGCGCCGATCCGCGCCCCATCGTTGGGGAATACAGATGAGGCTGGGCATTTGATTTTCCATAGAACTATTGAAATTCAAATGGATCAAATCACCCAAAGGCACTAGAGCTGGACAAATGCGATTCCAGCGAGGGGCATCGATCCCATGATGAGGGAAAGAGAGTTGGAGCAGAAGCCGGACGGCTGTGCCTAGGGGAGATTTGTGAGGCGAACCCGCAACCACCAGATTTGTGGTTGCGATATCGGAAACCCGCCTCACCTTAGTCCGGCTGCGAAAACCGCGACTTTGATTTGTGTGACTGCGTTAAACGTGTCTTCGGCTTAATCGCGCATGCCTAACCTATCCAGACCGTTTATCGAAAGGCCGAAGGCGACGGTGTTGCTTGTAGCCGGCTTCTTTTTGTTGGGCGTAATGGCTTACTTTCAGCTGCAGATCTCCTCTCTCCCCGACGTGGATTTTCCGACGATCAACGTATGGGCGACGATGCCGGGAGCCAGCGCGGAAAACATGGCTAGTTCGATCGCCGGCCCGCTGGAGCGGGCCCTCTCCAATGTGCCGAACGTCACTTCAATGACGTCTTCGAGCAGCCTCTCCCAGACCGACATCACCCTGCAATTTTCGTTGGAGCGAAACATTGATGCAGCGGCGCAGGACGTCCAAGCAGCCATAAACTCGGCCAGCGGTCTACCCAAGGACCTGCCGAGCCCGCCATCCTACGAAAAGGTCAATCCCAGTGCTTTTTCGATCATCTCCTTGGCCGCGACATCGGACACGATGCCGCTCCCGGAGGTATATGACTATGTCGATAACGTCATAGCCCGGGCGTTGTCCCAATTTCCCGGAGTCGGTGTGGTGGACTATCATGGGGACCAGGTTCCGGCCATACGTGTACAGGTAAATCCGACTGCTTTGGCCGCTCATGGCTTGGACTTGGAGGACGTCCGCGTCGCTTTGGCCGGTTCAACCGTAGACCGCCCGAAAGGAACGTTGGACAGCGAAAAGAAAACGCTCCTTATCGCGGCGAACGACCAACTGTTGAAGGCTCAGCCCTACAACGATCAGATCATCGCATGGCGCAACGGGTCGCCTGTTCGGGTTCGGGACATCGGTCAAGCGATTGATGCGACCGAAGAATCAAAGACCGGTGCGTGGGCTCAGCAAAGCAGGGCGATCATCATCGACATTCACAAGCAAATCGGAGCTAAGGTCAACGTTCCGACGCTGGTTGACCAGATTAAGGCGGCTTTACCGGCATTAGAGGCATCTGTCCCGGCAGCAATCAAACTCCAGGTAGTTGCCGATCGGACGCGGACAATCCGCGCCTCCGTGATGGAGGTCGAAAAGACACTCTTGATCACGGTAGGCTTAGTCGCTCTGGTCATCTTACTCTTTCTGCGAAACGTCACAGCGACGCTCATCCCGGCGATTTCCATCCCGCTTTCTCTCATCGGGACCTTCATCTTCATGTACCTGTTCGGTTACAGCCTCGACAACATTTCGTTGATGGGTCTCACCATCGCCGTTGGTTTCGTCGTCGACGACGCGATTGTTGTGATGGAAAACGTGATGCGTCATGTCGAAATGGGAAAGTCAAGACTCCAGGCCGCTATCGACGGCGCCGGCGAGGTCGGGTTTACCTTGCTATCAATGACACTGTCCCTGATAGCAGCTTTTCTTCCGCTTCTCTTAATGGGAGGTGTCATTGGGCGGCTTTTTCGAGAATTCTCGGTCGTTGTTTGTGTCGCGATTATTCTTTCCGGAGCGATCTCGATCACGCAGACGGCGGTGGCATGCAGGCTCTTCCTGAGCCGCAACAAAGATGCTCCTAGAAGACCCAGCTATCGTGCCATCGAAGCGGGCGAGAAATGGTTGCTCAGTTTTTATCGGACCGGCCTCTCCTGGGTGCTCAGACATAAGCGGTGGGGGTTGATCGCAACGATCGGAATGTTCTTGGGCTCAGTCTATCTGTTTATCATCATACCCAAGGGGTTCGTGCCGGAGCAAGACAACGGCCTGATCAGCGCCTCGACCGAAGCAGCACCCGATATTTCGTTCGCCGAGATGACGCGAAAAAATCAGCAATTAGCTGAAATCGTGAGCCAGGATGCTGATGTTGCCAATGTTTACAGTTATGTCGAAACGCATCCTGCGACGAACAACGGCCGGTTAATGATTAACCTGAAATCATTCGACCAGAGAAAAGCTACCGCAAGGGAGATTATCGCCCGCCTTCGCCCTAAGCTCAAAACAGTACCGGGTATTAGGGTGTTCATGAAGCCTGTGCAGGAAATCCAAATCGGCGGCGGCGGGAAAACTCAATATCAGTATGTTGTGCAGGGCAGCGACGTTACCCAGCTATACAAATGGGCACAAATCTATGAGGAGAAACTACAATCGTTGCCGCAGTTAGAAGACGTAGCTAGCGATCTAAATCCATCAGCGCCTTCTGTGACGGTGGTTGTTGATAGAGATAAAGCTGCCCGGTACGGGATTTTGCCCGATAGCGTGGATCAGATTCTCTACGATGCTTTCGGACAACGCCAAGTGGCGACAATTTTTAGCCCACTGAGCCAGCACAAAGTTATCTTGGAGGTCCCGCCAAGCTGGCACCTGGATGCCACTGCCTTACAAGCTATTCGGATAAAGTCGCCGAACACTGGGCAGCAGATCCCGCTGGACACCATCGCCCGTCTGGAACATTCCTTTACCCCGCTGGCAATCAATCACCTCGGCCCCTTTCCTTCTGTAACATTGTCTTTCAACCTGGCATCCGGGGCTTCACTCAGCGATGCGGTCGCGGCCATCCGAAAGCTGGAGCTGGGAATCGATAAACCCAGCAGCGTAAGAACCTCGTTCCAAGGTTCGGCGCAAGCCTTTCAAAATTCGATTGCTAGCCAGCCGATCCTGATCATCGCTGCTATTCTCGTCGTGTATATTATCTTGGGCGTACTGTATGAGAGTTTCATCCACCCGATTACTATCCTCTCATCGTTGCCATCGGCGACATTCGGAGCATTGCTGGCGATGTGGCTTCTCCACTACGATTTGTCTGTCATCACGCTAATCGGGCTCATCTTGCTGGTCGGTATTGTTAAAAAGAATGCGATCATGATGGTTGATGTGGCACTGAGCCTGCAGAGAGAGCAAAAACTGGGCGCTGAAGAAGCGATCTTCAGAGCCAGCTTGCTCCGGTTTCGCCCGATCATGATGACGACGATGTGTGCCTTGCTGGGCGCCATACCGTTGGTGATCTCAAGTGGCGCTGGTTCCGAACTGAGACGTCCCCTCGGAGTCGCGGTCATTGGTGGCCTGCTTGTTTCGCAATTTGTAACTCTCTATACGGTACCCATTATATTCCTGAACATGGACAAACTGGCAGGCTGGTCGAGACGCCGGAAGGGCAGAGGTGTTCAAGTATCGCCAACGAAGGCACCCTCTCTGGAAGAAGTCGTAACTTCATAGCGAAGGGACCTCTGATGCGCGGACGAAGTCTTATTTGGTTAACAGTCTTGGCTCTTGCGGCTATCATAGTCGGGTTTGTCTGGTTAACTTCTTCGCGTCCGTCCTCGGTGAAATCAGCAGCCGATGATACTATTCCGGTGGTAACCGGAAAAGTCCGCCGCCAAGACGTGCCGGTGTACCTAAACGGGTTGGGAAAGGTTCAAGCATTGAACACCGTGACGGTGCGGGCCCAGGTTGATGGAAAGATCATGCAAGTCAGTTTCCACGAAGGTCAAGAGGTCCGGGTGGGTGATGTGTTAATACAGATTGATCCACGACCGTATCAGGCGGCGCTGGACCAAGCTGTGGCTAAACAAAATCAAGACCAAGCTCAACTCGGCTATGCGCAGAAAGTGCTCGACCGAGACACTGGTTTGTTTAGCAAGAAGATACTTGACCAACAGTCACTCGACCTGCAGCAAGCGACGACAGCTCAGCTTGAGGCGTTGGTAAAAGCAGATGAAGCGGCGGTGTCGAACGCCAAGGTTCAATTGGAATTCACCAAAATAACTTCTCCGATTGACGGGAGAGTTGGGCTTCGATTGGTTGACCAGGGTAATATTGTTCACGCTAACGACCAAACAGGTCTGGTAATGATCACCCAAATCCAGCCGCTCTCGGTCGTCTTTACGCTGCCAGAAAGCAATTTACGAGAGATTACCAATAGAGTGGCTCCTGGTGCAGGATACGACACATTCAAGGTGGCAGCCATGGACCGGGAGAATGATCAGATTCTGGATCAAGGAGAGCTAGGCGCTGTCGATAACCAGATCGATGAAACAACCGGCACAATCAAGCTAAAGGCCGTTTTCAAGAATCAAGAACTCAAACTATGGCCGGGCCAATTTGTAAACGTGCGCCTGCTTATAGATACCCGAAGACAGGGATTGGTTCTTCCTTCCACGGCAATCAACCAGGGACCAAACGGCGATTTCGTCTATGTGATCCGGCCCGATCTTACGGCCGAAGTCAGGCCAGTCAAAGTGGGCGGCACCGAAGAAGGCCTAACGCTCATCGAGCATGGTGTGGCAGAGGGCGAGAATGCGGTTGTCGACGGCCAATATCTGCTGAAATCGAACGCTCACGTTCGATTAAAGAATGCGGAATGAAGCCGCCGGCGTCTGTTTCAATGCCAAGAATTAACCAATGCGCCCTGGCGGATTTACGAAGCGAGGCCAACCGGCCGATTCCACGAGAGTACTATGATTTAACCTACGAATGGGGCATGAAGTTTAAGTTTTAGTGAACAACCTCAAATTCCACAACCACATACCTATGAACTTTTCAAAGAGTTACTCGCTCGCTGCTGTTTTCTTTTCAGTTTACTTACCGACGGTCGCGTTGGCTGAAGGTCCACCGCTGACTCTTGGTCAACCGATTGCCGTTCCTGGTACGAAGGGTAAGTTCGACTACCTTCAGGTCGATGAGAAACTGAAACGGCTTCTGGCAGCTCACACCGCTAACGGGACTCTGGACGTCATTAGTCTTCCAGATGGAAAACTAATCAAGAGTTTGCGCACGGGAGCGGTGCAAGGGGCCGTGGTCGACGCCGATCACAACAAGTACTACGCGAGTGTGAGCGATCAGAAGAAGCTTGCCATCATCGATCGGCAGAGCCTCGAGGTAGTTGCTTCGGTAGCCCTCCCCGGCCCGGCAGATTCACTCGCTTACAACCCGAAGAATGGAATGGTTTATGTCGGCCATGACGATGGAGAAGATGTTTGGGTCGTTGATCCAGGCGCACAGAAGATCGTGGCGACCATCAAGATTCCGCCCAACCCGGAATTTATTGTATACGATCCGGCTACCGACAAACTGTTTCAGAATATCAAATCGCAACCTACCATGCTGGTCATTGAGCCCGGGGCGAATTCGATTGCCGCTTCCTGGTCAACCCTGCCAGCCGAGGGTCCTCATGGATTGGCCGTGAATCCCGAAACGCATCGACTGTTCTCCGCCGGAAAGAACGGTAAACTGGTTGTTTTGGACACTGCTTCCGGGAAATCGATGGGGTCGGTCGATATCGCTGCAGGGGTAGACCAGATCGCGTTTGACCCCGGGAACAAGCGGGTCTACTGCGCCGCCGGTCAGGGTAAACTCACGGTCGTGCAGGAGACAGAGGAAGGCGTTAAATCGCTAGGCGATGTAGCGACCCCGGCCGGTACGCACACCCTTGCCGTTGATCCGGCGACGCACTCGGTTTGGATTGCGTTCGCGAAGGGTGAAAGCTCTTACGTGGCAGAGCTGAAAGCGAAGTGAAGTACCCCTCTCCGGGGGCTGAGAACCAGGTGTCGGCTCTATTTTGACGCGCATGGGGGCGCTGAGTCCTTCTGCGCTTCGGGGTAGCGAACCAATCCGGAAACCTGAAGTCAGCCCTTATGGGGCCTTCCCTAGCACCCGTTCCGGCCGATCATCCTGTCTCAAGAGTATTTCAGCCGGCCGCTGGGCTATCTTGGAAGGCACCTTCGGTGCTCGGGCGCATGCCCTTCACCTAAGGCTTCGTGCTGGAGTTTTCGATTGAGGCAGCTTCAGAAGCTAAAGTCCCAGCCCGCACCCTTACCTGCAATCGTCACTTCCGACCTTTAACCCTTAACCTTTACCGTTGCCACCGATCGCATCCTCTTTATTCTGTTCGTCGATCATGAGTTACTCTCCTTTAACCCCCCTGGACGGCCGCATTGCTGTAGTTACCGGCGGAGCTCGCGGCATTGGATTCGAGACCGCGCGGGCCTTGCGCGAAAACGGAGCAAAGCTTGTCGTTGTTGATATCAATCGCGAGCTCGGGGAAAAAGCAGCGCATGAGTTTGAAGCTGATTATTTTGCGGTTGACCTGACTAAGCCGGACCAGGTCGCGAAGCTGGCTAGCGACATCGTAGCAAAACATTCGCGCATCGACATCGCGTTCAACAATGCGGGGATTGCCTGCAACGTCCCTTCGGAGGAATGCAGCACGGAAGACTGGCTCCGAGTGATCGATATCAATCTAAACGCTGTCTTTTACTGTTGCCGAGAATTCGGCAAGGTCATGCTCCAGCAGGGGAAAGGAAGCATCATCAATACCGCGTCGATGTCAGGTTTGATCTCCAACTATCCGCAACCACAAGCCGCTTACAATGCTTCTAAGGCCGCAGTTATTATGCTGACAAAGTCGTTAGCGGGCGAATGGGCCAAACGTGGGGTGCGCGTCAATAGTATTTCACCTGGCTACATTGGCACCGAAATGACCAAGATTGGCATGGCCCAAAACGACTGGTATAAGTATTGGCTCGACTTTACCCCGATGGGAAGGGTTGGCGAACCAAGAGAGGTCGCTTCCGCCGTCGTCTTTCTCGCATCCGACGCAAGCAGCTATTTCACTGGTAGTAATTTGGTTATGGATGGCGGATACACGAGTTGGTAGGAACGTGCCTGGTTCTCCGCCCCCAATATCCTGGGAGGGATCGCAGCCTGTCCGACATAGCTTTTCGATGCATCACGCTGAACGACAGCCTGCTTATGCGACGTCGGATCCTCGCGATCCGCGGCGCACGAGGACGTGTGCCCTCCCCCCTTTGGGGGCGAAACCCTGGGCCTATCGGATTGATCAGTATCCGGTGACGCAACGGTCCAGTCGCCGCCACCGTTTTCTCAGAATTTATACTGCCCGATATTCTCTTTGGTGAAAATAATGGGTTGACCCACCGTGATGGTGTCGCCATTAATCCGCTTCGCTCCAAACGGAGAAGTAAATTCGATAGCCCCTGGTTTCAGCTGCCCTTTGACCAAAGCCTCGCACACATAGATGATTAGTTGTCCCAGCTCTGGCACGTCCCACAACACTACCGCACTAACCTTTCCGCTCTCCACGAACTGCACCGTCGCTGCCGGAGTACCCAATCCAACCACCCGCACCTGACCATCTCGATTTGAGCGACTGATCGTTTCAGCACAACTGGTCAACGCGTCGACGCTTAAGGCCCAAACTCCGCGGAGATCAGGATAACCTAACAGCAGATTATTGGTTAACTGGATCGCGCCGCTCTGATCCCCGTTGGTTGGTTCAGTTTCGAGAAGATGGATGCCAGGGTAAAGACTCAACCGCTCCTTCATGTAAGCAATCCAACTGCTCTGATCGACAGCGGCCGAAAAAGTGGTCTCAACGGCTACCTTACCCTCAGGGCTCTCCCCGCCCAACGCTTGGGCCATAGCATCAACCAACGCATATCCAAAATCGCGATCGGTGACCTGGTTGATGAAAAAATCCCGTGAGTCTTTGCTTTCGTCGTAATCCCAAGTAACGACTTTGATTCCTTTCTGCCGAGCCCTCTTCAAGGCGGGTGCAACACTAGGTGGATTAGTGCCCGCCACCGCTAGCACGTCCACCCCTTTGGCAATCATCTGATCGACGAACTGGGCCTCTTTCTCCGGACTATCGTCCGTTGGGCCGTCATAGAAAAGATCGACGTCATCCAATTCAGCGGAGGCCTTTTTGGCACCTTCATAGATTGCGTTGAAGTAGGCGGTCCCTTTTTGACGAGAAATCAGCCCAATTCGAGTCTTCTTGATCGGCTGCTCAGCCGGACTGAGAGGTATAGCTAATAGGCAGGCCGAAACAAAAATCGATGCTCGCAAACCGCGCAATAACAATAGGTGAGTCATCGGAAAACGGGAGTCCCGCAGATTTTTCTCGAGCCGCCTGCTGAAGTCGAGCTTCGACGGACCAACATTGCAATCTTTTCTTGGAGATAACGAGTATTCTCGCATGTTTGCCTTGCATGTTTGCATCGACCGATCAGAGCGAGAGCTTCAGCAACGAACGCGTCGCACTGCATCGCGGAAATTTGATACGCAGCGGCGAGAAATATCGTTTCTTCGCGCAACTCTGATGGCGGCGCTCCCTAGAGCGCAGAAGCAGGTAGACTAGCCGGAAACGTGATTCGCTCGGTCGCCTGCCGAAGCTTGTCGTAAAGAGGACGCAATCCCTGAGGAATAATCCGGGTACCACTGGTCACCGTCATGAAATTATGGTCCCCCGCCCAGCGCGGCACGATATGAAGGTGCAAATGCGCGTCAACGCCAGCTCCCGCCGCAGCGCCGAGATTCCACCCAATGTTGAACGCTTCGGCCTTGACCACGTCACGGAGGAGATGCTGTGCGTAAATCGAAAGATCGATCAACTCGAGTTTTTCCGGCGCCGCCAGCTCTTCCAGCGACGACACTTCGCGATAAGGAACCGCCATCAAATGACCGGCCGAGTATGGGTAAAGGTTCATTACCAAGAAAGTAGATTTACGACGATAAACGACGAAGTGATCAACGTCGTTGGTGCTTTCTGCAGCACGGCGCAGGAAATCGCCGGAGTTATCATTACGCTCAAAATACTCCACTCGCCAAGGCGCCCAGAGCGACTCGAGAAAAGGCTTCAAATCATCCACCCGACAAGATGAATCCCAATCGGCAACCGCCAACCAGAATTTTACGTCTTCCCACGCGGCCGCCAGGCGCGACAGTTGAACGGGGTGCTATTTGAACACCGCGTTATTGATCACCTGACCCATGCCGTTCCCACTGATCTGGTTTTTCGTTCCGAACGTGGGTTTCGACTCCGTGTTGTACGCGAGGCCATAATGGGCATTCTGTTGCAGCACGTTGGCACTCAAAAACGGAGCAGCGGATTTGATCGCAATCCCACTATCCCCATTCGATTGACAGACGTTCTCGGTCGCTCGCCCATGTGCGCCGTTGGTGAAATGGATCCCGTGAATCTTGTTTGACCGGCACACGTTCTTGAGCAGCTCCGGATCGGTTCCCGGTTCGTATACGGCAATCCCAAACTGCTCATTCTGTTCGCAAGCGTTTTGTTCGGCTCTGCCGCGCGCTCCTCTCCCGAAATAGATACCGTTATGCTTGTTTGATCGACACTGATTGTTGATCAGCTGAGGCTCGCTGCCGTTATCAAATACGGCAATTCCGGTATCCTCATTCTGTTCGCACACGTTTTCCTCGACCTTCGACCGAACACCGCCAAATAAGTAGATACCGTGAACCTTGTTGAACCGGCATTGGTTGTTAATCAACTCCGGTTCCGTGCCGAGCTCGGACACACCGATGCCAGATTCATCATTTTGCTCGCACGTATTCCCCTCGGCTTTGCCGAGCGCCCCTTTGCCGAAATAAATGCCGAAATGCTTGTTTGATTTGCAGGTGTTATTAATGAGCGCCGGGGCAGCGCCGCTAAAAAACACACCAATCCCGCTATCGTCATTCTGTTCGCAGACGTTTCCCTCTGCGTTGCCGTGAGCGTCCGTTTGGAAGCCGATGCCGTGCCGCTTATTGAGCCGGCATTCATTGTTTGTGAGTGTCGGCGCGGACCCGCCCCCAATGACCAAGATTCCGTCCAGTTGGTTTTGCTCGCAGACATTGTTTTGAGCACTTCCTTGGGCACCATTGGAAAACGCGATTCCAGAGCTCGCATTAGAGCGAAGTTGGTTCTCAATCAGCGTCGGTGCGGACTCAGAACCATCGACGTCGATTCCACAGTCCGCGGAACTCGTAGCTCGGCAATTTTTTATGATGATCGACGAATTCATAATGATGATTGCGTCGATCTTGAAAAGATTGCCGGCCGCTGGCCGCGCGTCAGCTCCTGTCTGTTCAAAGCTCAACTGTTCTACTTGACCAGATTTGCAATTACGAACCTCGAGCGGAGCATCATAACTGCTCTGACCAGCCACTCCGGTCGGAGACGCCGAATAACGAACAATCGTTGTCTCCGCGTTTTCGCCCTTTAGGTTTATTCCTTCCTTAAATTTGAGCTTTTCGTTATAAACTCCGGCCCTCACCAGCACGGTATCGCCGGCTTTAGCAGCATCGATAGCTGATTGGATAGCGGCATACTGTTCGGGAACAGCAAGGGTTCTGGCCAAGGAACTTGGGTTTTTCTCCTCCTCGACCGGCTTTTCGTTGCTCTCTTTCTTGACCACTTGCTCCTGCTGGATCTTTTCCGCCGCAGCTTTGAAGAACTGTTGAATCGTGAAATAGCATGCGACAGCCCCAAGGCAGAGTATCAGGAACGTAGCCGCCCCGACCCAAATGATTGGATTCTGCCAAACCGACTTTGCCGTCCGATCTTTTGGTCGTTTGACGTCACCGAACGGAACCGATCCGCGTTTCAAGTTACTCGCGGAACTCGGCGCCGAAAACGCAGTAGCCGGCAACGGCGGCGGCAAAACGGGAGGTATTACAGTCGATTGTTCGGCCGCCGGCGGACGATCGACCGGCGGGAAGGCGCTACTTCCTGAAGATCGCTGTAATGGCTCGGGCGAAGCCGAAGCGGATCGACCCAGGATGGCGTTGATGTGGTCGGCAGCTTGTAGAAGGTGCACCTCGAGCGGTGTCGATAACGCGTCCAGCCAATGGATGTTGCCCAGGAAAAACCGAAATGCGCCGGTCGGATCCACTTTCTCGATACGGAAAGGTACCACCGTGACATCGGCGCCAAAGGCGCACTCCACCTCCCGCTTGATCTGCTGAGAACGATTGGCGTGAGAGGAGAAGATGAGCAGCATAACGGTTGAGCCGGTGATGGCTTCGACGATCGAATCACCCCAGTCGGCTCCCGGCGCAATGTCGCGTGGAGCAACCCAACAGCGGATCGATTGCTGCTCAAGAATGGCACAGGCAGCGTCAGCGACTGCTTTATCGTTGCTCGAGTAACTGATGAAGACATCCTGCGTTTTCGAACTGACGCCCGCAGCCGAGGCCAACGCCCGCTTGAATGCGTTGGCCATTTCGGTCGCTGACCCGAATTCGTCCACCGCACCTCTCCGCAAAATCACGTTCGCCTCTTCATTGATCTCGGCAAGCGGCGACATCCGCCCAGATGTTTCGACCTGGTTTCTTTGCCCGCCCAGCAACTCGTAACCGAGCAGACTGAGCAATCGGAGGTAACTGCTTCTTGGGCCAGCAGCGCCGGGGGCGTTAAGCAACGTCACTTCACCTTGCCATGTCGCTGCGCCCACGGATGTCCCCGAACTCGACTCCACTAATGACAAATCGATTGGATCGACCTTCAGTTCCAACGGCTTCCAAGAATCAAGCCGGCGCTCCGCTAACGGGGTCGGGTCATGATCGGCGGATCTGGCAGAACTACGCAAACGAATGCCAGGCAACGTGAGGTCGACTAGTCGCAGACCCTGCCGCTGCGCGTGATCGGCGAGAGGCGCCAGCCGAGTCAGAAGAATCGCAACTTCCGGAGGAGTCAGCTGTTGGCGGGTTCGCAGGAGATCTTGCAGCGAAAGCCCGAACTCCGCCTCCTCGACCAGAAAGGTCCGGTCAGCAGTCTCCTCTAACGCATAGACAGTCCGCAACAGCGGGTGTGGTGTATTTCGAACTAGCTCAATTTGGGTCCTCAACGCGGCCAGAAAACCTGGACTGGATAGGATGTCGCGATTGAAGATGAAGACTTCGACCGGCTCGTCCGTCCGCTCGTCCAGCGCGTGGAACCATTGTCCTTGGGGGGTCTCTTCCTGGGGTTCCTTCAGCTTAAAACGCTCGGCTCCAGCCGGAGCGGAAAGATCCCGGAGAGTACCCTCAATCAAGTGGCGGAGTTCGGCGGCAGTCTGGGGCCGCTTTTCTCGCTCCTTTTCCATCATCCGTTGAACCAACTCAACCACCGACTCCGGCTGGTTCGAGAGCGCTTCCGTCGGAATTGCTTTGTAGAGATGATAGCTCATCACCTCGCCCGCGGCCCCAGTGAATGGAGGTCTTCCGATCAGGATAAAGAAAAGAGTTGCTCCCAAAGAGTAAATATCCGAGCGGACGTCCAAATCGCTTTCTCGGATCTGTTCCGGGCTGGCAAACTCGGCCGTGCCGACAAATCCTCCGGCAATCGTGAACGCTCCAGACGCTTCACCAGATGGATGGATCTTTTTGGCTAGACCGAAATCAATGATCTTTACGATTTGCTCGTCCTCTTCCTCGGTCAGCATCAAGTTGGCAGGCTTCAGGTCCCTGTGCACCAGTTGCTGCCGTTCCGCGGCGGCTAACGCCGATGAGATTTGCAACATCAAGCCGAGGGCCTCCCACGGATTGAGCGGTCCGTCACGCTGAATCTTATCTTTGACGGTGATCCCCTCGATCAACTCCATCACATAAAAGTATTGGTCCTGATCCGTTCCGAGATCGTAGACCGAAGCTATGTTCGGGTGGCGCAGACCGGCAGCGGAGCGTGCTTCCCGCAAAAATTGTTGGCGGGCGATGTCGTTTCCAAGATAGGCATCGTTGATAATCTTCAGGGCCACCTGGCGCTGTAAGTTCGTGTCAAACGCCTTGTAGGTCGTGCCCATCGCCCCGGAACCGAGCGCCCATTGCGTTCCATCCGGATGTTGCAAGATCTCGTATTGCTTGTAGCGCTTGATCTCTGGCATACAGGTCCGCTTCGGAAGAGCTGAGTTTTAGGTTAAAATGGGTGCTCTTCAAGGCAGAAAAGCGATACCAGCGGTATCTATCGCAACGGATCCCAAAACGCTAGATTCGGGCAACGTCTTGCCCAAGCTCATGCAATATCGCTTCGGCTGCACGATGACCTGCTTCTCCTTCCGCTAGCTGAAGGATAATCTCGTCCATCGATTTGATCATAGTCGTCCGAGTCGCTTCGTCCGAATAAAGTGACCAAACCGATTCGGCGATCCGTTCCGGAACAGCATGGTGTTGGACAAATTCCGGAATAATCGGCGGTTTAGCCGCCAGAATATTTGGCATTCCAAGATAATTGATCTTCACCAGCAATCGCCCGGGGACGAAGGTAAACCACGAAACTTTGTACAGTAGAACAAACGGAAACCGGAAAAAACTCGCTTCCATCGTGGCAGTGCCGGAAGCAATCATTCCAATGGACGCCCGTTGCATCAGCTCGTTCGCGTGACGCACTTTGATAGGAATACCAGGAAAGCCGCTCCGACGAGCAACCTCCTCGATTATTTCGCGCAACTTCTCCGATGCCGCCGAGATTTCGAAAAGGATGGAAGGATCTCGCTCCAACAAGATGCGGGCGGCTTCCAGCATGATCGGCAGTATCCGGCGCACCTCTCGTTCGCGACTTCCCGGCAGCAGGCCAATCAGGTGGGGATCACGCTGCACCGATATTCGCTTCGCCTCGAGCTCTGCGATCATCGGATGGCCGACAAACTCCGTGCGTAAGCCGCTCGCCTCATACAGTGGCTTTTCGAATGGGAAGATGCACATCATCAGATCGAGATACTTCGCCATTTTCGGAATCCGCCCCCGATTCCAGGCCCACACCTGAGGGCTAATGTAATAGATCTTTTTGCCGGGATAGCCCTTGCGGTGCAAGTAATCTGCCAACCGAAGATTGAATCCGGGATAATCTACGAAAATCACCGCGTCTGGCAGGAGTCGGCTGATCTCCCGGAACATCCGGTTGAACTGCGCACGAAAGTACGGGTATTTCAGCAACACATCCCAGAGACCGACGACAGCTTCGTGGGCCCATTCGAAGATCTGCGAGCCACCTACCTCCCGCATCCTTGGACCGCCGGCACCGTAAAATTGAATGTCTGGCCGCAACGATTGCAGTTCATGCATCAGTACCGCGGCGTGCGCGTCGCCACTAGACTCCCCTGCTATGACGTAAAGCTTCATGAACTACCTGCTGTGGACGATAGCGAATTTCTAAAATCCGCCCAGCGGGAATCACCGTTGTTGGCTGGCAAGAAAGGCTCCGATCAATTCCGTAATTTCGGTGGCTAATTCTAAGGCGGCAGTGGCTCCGGAACCCGAGACTACCGGTTGCAGTCCGCGGCGCGCGCACTCGACAAAGGACTGCAGTTCTCGTTTTAACGGCTCCTCTTTTTCGATGGCTACGGTTTCTCGAGTTATCTGCCCATCAATTAGGCGAAAAATTTCTCCGGCTTGTGCCTGGTAATCTAGTGAAAGATAAGCGTCCTCCTGGAAAACGCGGATCTTGCGCATTTTTTCCGGACTGATTCGGCTGGCCGTCACGTTGGCCACGCAGCCGTTCTCAAAGCGGATACGAGCATTTGCGATATCTTCTCCCTTACTGAGAACGGGGACACCGACCGCATCGATACTCTGCACCGGAGAACGGACTAGATGCAAAATGATTTCCAAATCATGGATCATCAGATCCAGGACCACGCCGATCTCGACACTACGAAAAGGGTATGGCGTGAGCCGATGCGATTCAATGAATCGAGGACGAGTGAGTCGCTGTTCAAGGGCGCTCAGCACCGGGTTAAATCGTTCAATATGGCCAACCTGAAGGATCAATGAGCCTTCTCGGGCCAGCCGGACCAGCTCTTCGGCTTGAACCGGCGTTTCGGTGATCGGTTTTTCAATCAAGACATGCTTTCCGCGCGCGAGGAGTGCTTTCCCGATCTCGTAGTGAACCGCGGTCGGCGCCGCTACCGTAGCGACGTCGATTAACGAAATAAATTCATCCAACGAATGGGCGACCTTCGCTCCATACTCGGCAGCGATTGCTTCAGCTGATTCACGATTGATATCAAACACCGCAGAGAACTGCGCATCCGGCAATTCGGCGTAGATGCGGGCATGGTTTTTCCCGATGCTGCCGACACCTACAACTCCGACTCTGATTAACTCGCTCATTCGCTCATTCCGTAAATCGAAACTTGATGCTGCTGCGCGGCAGTCTCGACGGCAGGCCGGTCAAGCAACAGGGTCTTCCCAGCCTCAACTGCCATCAGCTTTACACCCGTCTCGGCCGCAACTTCAATCGTCTGACAGCCAATAACCGGAACATCGAACCGAAAATCCTGGTTTGGTTTGGATACTTTGACAACCACAGCCAGCCCTTTACCGAGGGCGGCGCCCCGTCGAATCGCTTCATTCGTTCCTTCAAATGCTTCGACTGCCAAAACGGTACCATGACGGATGACAACCGTCTGGCCGATGTCCAAACGGCTTACTTCTTTGGCGATGGTAAATCCGTATGCGGCATCGTCCAAGAGGCGTCGCTTCGCCTTTGGTCCGGCCAACCAACCGGCACCGGCCAGCGACTCCTCCAAAAACGTCGTCGCCGGCAGCAGCGTAACGCCTGCATTGGCCAATTCCGTCGCTACTCCTCCAAAAAGGGTCTCCGCATTTCGTTTTTTGAGCGTACTTAACAACATCAGCACCTTAAGATCTGGTCGAAGCTCGAACAAATTCTTCGGCGCAATCTGCCCTGCCATTATTGCGTGCTGCGCGCCCACCCGATTGAAATATTTTAATAATCGGCTGAGTTGTCCCACGCGCAGCCATTCTATCGTGTCGGCCGAATCTGCCAAATCGGGACGAGTCTCATTCTCAAACGCAGCCACATGGATCTCGCGAACGCCCTGCTGGCGAGCCGCGCGAGCTACCAACAACGGATAGATGCCGTTACCGGCTATAAGTCCAAGAGTGGCTATCTCTGACATGCAGAGTCTTAGGTGGTCTGGGTATCATGGGCAGTCAAGCGCTACGACGGATTCAATTGCCCGGTGAACGTCCAAAAATTTTCGCCAAACTCAGCCTGGAATCGCTGCCGCAACGCTTCGGCCGCTGCGGGACTGCGAGTGATGGCAAACATTGTCGAACCGGATCCTGACATTAACGTGATCTCTGTCTCAGGTTGATTTCGAAACCATAATTTTATTTCCGGGAGCAGCAAATACTTAGGAAAAACCGCGGGTTCCAAATCATTGCGCAGAGGACCCCAAGCTGACTCCACTTTCTCTCCCCGTTTCCCCTTCTCTGGCAACTTGGTGTACGCAGCGTAAGCGCCTGCGGTGGATACGACGAAGCCGGGCTTCACCAAGCAGATCCAGCGATCGTCCGGAAACTCTCGCGGTTCCATTTTTTCGCCCCGTCCCGTACACCAGGCCGACCGACTTTCGACAAAAAAAGCGACGTCCGAACCCAGCTCGGCCGCGATCGCTCGCAAAGCTTCCAACGGAAGCGCGTCCCCCGCCATGCGATTCAATAGCCGAAGGGTTGCCGCTGCGTCGCTGCTACCGCCTCCCAATCCAGCTCCGAGGGGAATGTTCTTTTCCAAAACAATCCGGTAAAGCCGCCGGTCTCCACTCACTTTTTGGAAGGCGTCGACAGCCCGGATTACCAAGTTCGAATCATCGCTCCGTAACCCTGGGACATTTGATTCAAAAGAAAACTCAGTGGCAGGTTCGATCGCTAGAATGTCATATAGGGCAATCGGGGTCATCCAGGTGGCCAATTCATGGAAGCCGTCCGAGCGTATGCCGAGAATCTCGAGGGTAAGATTAATCTTGGCCGGAGTGAATATCCTCATGCAAGGTCATCCTGTGAAAGATCTCTTACGGGCTAAAGAGAAAATTATCGTTCCGCTGGATGTTGCTTCCGCGGAAGAAGCACGAGTCCTGGTGCAGCGACTCGTAGGCCAGGTGGGATGGTTCAAAGTGGGACTACAACTGTTCACGACAATGGGTCCAGCAATCGTGGAAGAGATCAAAAATGGCGGTGCAAAGGTTTTTCTCGACCTGAAATTTCATGACATCCCCAACACGGTGTTGCAAGCGGTCCGATCGGCCTGTGCCTTGGGAGCGGATATGCTGACGATCCACCTAGCCGGCGGTTCCGAAATGTGTCGAGCCGCGGTCGAAGGCAGTGCGGGATCGTCCGCCTTACTTCTGGGAGTTACGGTACTGACGAGTCAAAACGAGCGGGTTCTGGCTGAGGTAGGGACCAAGGCAAATGTAACGGAGCAGGTGCTCCTGCTGGCGACCCTGGCAAAGGCTGCAAGCATCACCGGTCTGGTAGCGAGTCCACACGAAATTGCGCCGCTCCGCGAACGGTTTGGGTCGTATTTCACGATAGTCACGCCCGGTGTTCGGCCAATCGGAGCCGATCGAGGAGATCAAAAACGAGTGATGACTCCGGCCGAAGCACTCAAAGCCGGTTCCGACTTTTTGGTGATCGGACGTCCAATCACCGCAGCACCGGACCCGGTGACGGCACTGAACCGGATTATCGAAGAGTTGGCGTGCAGTGCGCAGTAAGCAGTAATCGGGGAGCCGATACGCCGAAGGCGTTAAAGGACTCAGCCCGGGGTGGAGGCTTTGCGCAACCCCGGGGGTAACCCCAAAAATGCGCGTCCGCTCTGAAAGAGCGCAAGAAATCAAGATTACCTCAAACCCAATTGTCACGCGCTTTCAGCGCTGATCGGTTATTGACCCTGTTCCTAAGCCTTCACCCTAGGCTATCCTGAAACCGCCTTCGGCGCTTTGCTCACCGCTTACTGCTTACTGGATCTCACGTCAGTACCAAATCATACCGGACCTCAGCGCTCTCCCGTCCCCAAGCCAATGTCTTCTTCACTTCGGTCTGTCTAAATCCAAGCGAAGAATAAATAGAAATCGCTCGGTCCAGACCTTGAACGGTCCATAAGAACACCGTCCGAAAACCCGATGTACGGCAATAGCGCACAGACTCTTCCACCAGCCAACGCCCGAGCCCACAACCCCGAATAGACGCATCAACAAATAGCAACCGAAGCTGAGCCTGGTTTTCCGGTAGCTCAAAGATAAAGACCGACCCGACTACTGACCCCTTTTGTTTGGCCAACCAAACCTTTGATCGATCGCCTGTCGATTCGAGAATGAAGGCCGCTGCGATCTTCGCACAATAAGCCTCGTGCACAGCATTGAATTTGTAATCCTGGAAGTTCTGGACTCCGTGAATCAAAATCAGCTGGCCCAAATCGCCCGGTTCGAAAGTATGATGAATGGATATGCCGGATTGCAGCATCTTTGCCGACGCGACGCTTCGGCAAATTGAGTCGATTCGAGGCGATCCATATGCGGGGCGAGGGCGATCTCTTGAGCTTTAGGCTATGGCGCGCACAACACCCCCATCCACGCGCAATGCGGCACCATTCGTAGCCGACGCCGCGGCGCTGGAAACGTAGACAACAAGATTGGCGACCTCTTCAGTTGAAGCAAAGCGCTTTAGCAGGCTCGTTGGACGCATCTTTTCGAAAAATTGCTTTTCGAATTCGGCCGTTGATTGGTTCGACTGTTTGGCCAGTCCTTCCACGAAATCGGACACGCCTTCAGATGCAGTCGGCCCAGGTAAGATCGCGTTCACGGTGACGCCTGTTCCCACGGTGAGTTCAGCGAGCCCTCGGGAGACTGCTAGCTGTGCAGTCTTCGTTGTGCCGTAATGGATCATCTCCGGAGGAATCTGCAGCGCGGACTCACTCGAGATAAATATGATTCTTCCCCAATCCTTCTTGAGCATGCGAGGGAGGTAAAAACGCGATAGTCGTACGCCAGAAAGCACGTTGACTTCGAAGAAGTGCATCCACTCTTGATCACTGATCTCCGTGAATGGTTTGGGCTCAAAAATTCCGAGGTTATTTATCAAAATATCGAGCTCGGAATACAACTGGGTCAACTTAGCTGCAGTATCAGCTAAACTGAGATCCCCCACAAAAGCTTCGATCTCCGCCGAACCATGTTGCTTTTTGATTACGTCGATAGCGCGATTTACGCGATCTTCCGACCTCCCATTGATGATCACCCGCGTTCCTTCGCGAGCTAACCCCTTCGCTATGGCAAAACCGATTCCGGCTGTGGAACCGGTCACCAAAGCCAATTTCCCACTCAGCTGTAGGTCCATAATTCCGTCCGAGCTGGGGTCACTTATTCAACGCCAATCTGGACGTCAATGTTGCCTCGCGTCGCGTTGGAGTATGGACAAATTTGGTGAGCTGCCTGGACGATTTTCTCCGCTTGAGCCCGATCCACTCCCGGGAGATGCACAAGCAGTTTCACAGCCAAACCGAATCCGCCCGTGCCGGTTTTGCCAAGAGTCACGTCCGAGTGCACCGTCACATCTTTCAGCGGCACATGTTGTTGGCCACTAACCACTTTGACGGCCTGACCGAAACAAGAGGCATAGCCTAAAGCGAACAACTGCTCTGGATTTGTTGCGCCCGGCTTTGGATTTCCGCCCAATTCTTTCGGAGGACTGAATGTGACCTTCACGTTGTCATCCGAAGTCTCGCCATGACCTTCTCGCCCGGAAGTTACAGTCGCCGATGCTACGTAGAGTGGTTGTAATGTCATAATGCTGTTTGGCTGTTGTTTGGTCTCGCGATCGTCATGTTCGCGACTAGGGAACGATCGAACAGATCGGGAGAAAATCGAGCGAAGATCCATCCGAAGATCGCGAAATCATAAGCTATTCAGTCCCCTCCGATGTAGGCACGCTTCTCCCGCGTTTTTCGCAATGAAGAGCCCGACAGATCCGATTTGAGCGGAAAAATGAGAACCGGAAGGTGAGTTCGCAAGTCTTCGAACAGTCGCCTTCATCGTGTGAATCGCACACGATTCACTGACTTCTGCTCGTCAAACTACAGCAGCCTCGGGAGCCGGTTTTGACCCCTCAAGTACTCGCGCTGGCTGGCTTAGACCAAGGATCCGATATGCGCCGGGGCGCATCCGGTCCAAGACTCTCAGATCGTTCGCTATTTTAGCTTCCTGAACAAGTCCGACGATATATGATTGCAACTCCCGAGCGAGCACCTGCGGATCTCCGGGAGAAATGTCGCCGCGGTTGATAGCGTCACGAATAGTCGCTTCCAAATAGCGACATTTTCCTTCGCTGATTTGTTGGGCCATCTTTCGAATGCTCTCGTCCTGCGTACTCAGCTCGCAACCGAGCGAAATAAACGGACATCCAAGCAATCGACCGCATCTGTCCAGGCGCTCTTTTTGGGTTTGATAAATGTGGCTAAAATATGAATCGAGCCGCTCGACTGGAGTTTTTTGGACCGAAAAGACACGATCCAGAGTAGCCCGAAGTTGATCCCAGTGATACTCGTAGGCTGCGACAGTCAATTCAGATTTAGAACGAAAAAAATGGTAAAAACTTCCTTTTTTTACCCCGGACTGCTCGCAAATCTGGTCCACGCCTACCGAGCCGTAACTCTGACGCGAGATCAGCTCGTGGGCGGTTCTCAGTAACTTGAGCTTAGACTCGCACTGCTTCATCGGATACGCAATATACTAAACCGATCGGTCAACCGCAAGCGCTTTGTATTATGCAATGTCAATTGCCTTCCCAGCCCTCGGAACGACCCGAATCGAATATCGACTTGAGCCAACCCGCAGGTTGCATTTGTATAGATCATTCCTTTGCATGGTCGCCGCATTCATCCTTTGTTGCTCTAATCGGCTATTACCTTCTGGATTCATTTGCTAAAGTTCTCAATGTAAAAAGCTTGCAAGATGCAGTACCGCCCGAATTTGCCGGAATTTATGAACCGGACCGTTATCGGCAATCCCAGCGCTACCTGCGAGTAAAAACTCGATTTGAGTTGGTCTGCGCAACTTTCGATCTCGTTTGCCTATTGATTTTCTGGGGTTTAGGCGGCTTCGAGCGGCTCGATGTCTGGTTGAGAAGCTTGCATCAAGGATCGGTTTTAACCGGGCTACTCTACTTGGGTATCTTAGCGGCAGCTCGCGAACTTCTAGAATTACCGTTTCAGGCATACGCCACCTTCGTTATCGAGCAACAATTCGGGTTTAATCGCGCAACGCTCAAAACCTTTGTGCTCGATCGCCTAAAAGGTTGGGCCCTCGGCGGTTTGCTTATGTTCGGTTTTCTCACGTTGGTACTTAGTTTACTGGAGTTCTTCGGCCTCCGGGTGTGGCCGGTGGCCTGGATAATCACCGCAGCGATTTCGGTTCTGCTCGTGTATCTAACACCGACGTTTATTCTGCCACTCTTCTTCAAATTCTCTCCGGTGCCGGTCGGACCATTGCGAGAAGGCGTTATGGCCTATTGCCAAAAACAAAATTTCGCGCTCCGCGACCTTTTGGTGATCGATGGCTCGCGTCGCTCCTCCAAGGCGAACGCCTTCTTCACCGGCTTCGGCAAGAATAAGCGAATCGCGCTTTTCGACACACTAATCCAGAATCATACGATTCCCGAGCTAATCGCGGTACTGGCCCACGAAGTCGGACACTTCAAACGTCGCCACGTGATCCAGCATTTTATTATCGCGCAAATCAACCTTTTCTTTCTGTTTCTCCTAGCATCCCTTTGTCTTTCCCGTCCGGAACTGTATGCGGCTTTTGGGGTTACGCATCCATCCTATTATGTAGGCTTCGCCCTGTTTTCGTTGCTCGTGCAACCGTTTACCATCATTTTAGGCGTGGCACTAAATTATTGGAGCCGCCGTCACGAATATCAGGCTGATCGCTTCGCAGCTGAGTCGACGGGCGAATCAGCATCGCTGATTCTGGCGTTGAAAAGACTCAGTAAGGATAGTCTTTCTAACTTGACGCCGCATCCACTGCTGGTCGGACTACATTTCACCCATCCGCCAGTCTTGGAACGGATTCGTGCCTTGGAGAATCTGGCAAGAATGACGCCGTCCCGGGATCCCTAATGGGAAACTCTCGGACCGCCCTAACTCGCAATTCCTATTTCTCTCATCAACCGCTCCTGAAGCTGTTCCATTTCCCGAGAGGCGGAATTGGTGGTGTCGTCGTAGCCGGCGAGATGGAGAAGCCCGTGGAGAACATAGAGGCAGAGCTCTGCGAGCAGCTCCCTGCCCAGTTGAATCGCCTGGCGATCAGCGGTTTCAACACTGACGATTATCTCGCCATGCTGAAAAGTGATTACATCGGTCGGGCCAGCGATCCGCATGAATTGCTGATGAATGGATGAGATTCGCCGATCGGAAACAAAAACGACTACGATTTCCGCCGGCAAGGAGTTCCGTTCGACTGCTTCCACCTTCTCCAGAGCGCGCTGCGCAAAGGAGGATAGCGGACGAAGGTCGATCGTTTTGGCGCGCTGCCGATTCAGCAACGAAATTTCCGGCATCAGGCTGCCGACGCCGGCGGAAGATTGCGCAACCGGCGAGATTCTTGTTCCGCCTTCTCCTCGTCCTTAGGATATTTGATCCGGGTATGCAGCATGTTTTGCAACGTGAACCGGAAAGTCTCGGAAATTGTGCGGATTTCTTTCAAGGTCAAATCGCACTCGTCAAGCTGTCCTTCGGCGACCCGCTTGTTGACGATTTCGTTCACCAGCTGCTCGATCTTTTGGGGCGTCGGCTTATCCAGACTGCGGGCCGCGCTCTCCACGGCGTCCGCCAAACTGATAATTCCGCTTTCTTTGAATTGCGGTTTAGGTCCACTGTAGCGAAAACTTTCCTCGCGAACTTCGGGAATATCCTCCTCCCGAATATTCATGATCTTGCCTCCTTCGCGAGCGTCCCGCTGTTGTTGAAGCGCCCTTTTGTAAAAATAGCTGACCAGAGAGGTACCGTGATGTTGCTGGATGACGTCGATCACCTTTTGGTTCAGTCCGTACTTTAGAGCAATATCGACGCCCTCTTTCACGTGCGCGATAATGATCAACGCGCTCATGGTCGGAGCCAGATCATCGTGCGGATTTTCGTCTCCAATGATATTCTCAGAAAAATAGTTCGGCTTCACGAGTTTGCCGATATCATGAAAGTAAGCACAGGCGCGGCACATCGTGCCATTCGCGCCGATTCGGTTGGCGGCAACTTCTGCGAGATCGGCGACCACGTCGCTGTGATGCCAGGTTCCCGGAGCCTCGAGGCTGAGGCGTAAAAGGACGGGATGGTTGCGATCCGCCATTTCCAGCCAGGACATATCGGTGGTGATATGAAAAAGTGATTCCAGGAGCGGCAAAGCGCCGCCCACTGCCATCGCCGTCAACATCCCGTTCAAGATCGCAGCGAGAGACTGTTTCGCGAACATGCCCCAGTCCATCTGTGGTAATTGCAACCAGGAGATGGAGATAATTCCGAACGAGACTGCTAAAATCCAGGTGGCCAGACCGACATAGAAGCCCGCTCGCAAGAGACGACTTCTTCTGCGTACCTGAATCGTCACAAATACGGCGATGAACCCGCTAATGAGCGACATCACCAGCAACACGGCGTCAACCCCGCGAAAAAGAATCGAACTCCACAGGCTGACGAAGACAGCAGCATAAATACCGTAGTTCTTGCCCAGTAACACCGACAGCACGAGGGGCGCCAATGCGTACGGTATCAGTAAGACACCGATTTCAGGTCGCAATGCTCCATGCGGATCGCTGCAGAAGACCATGATGAGCTTCGCGATACACAGGTGCAAAAGCATGACCCCGAAAACCAGGCCAATTCGAGAATTCTTCTGAAAGGTTTCGGGGTAATTGATCCAGAGTTGAGCGAGCGCAGTAATGAACACCAGGAGCCCAATGAGAAAATATTTCGCTGGCTCCGGATGCTCTCGAGAAAAGATAAGAAACCCTAATACCAGAATGAAGAGGGCGAACATTCCGACCTTCACCCATGGGTTCGATTCCAGCTTGCGGACCCATTCCTTCGGCGCTGGCTTGCGCCGTTGCTTTGTGCAGGCAAGTCCCTTCTTGACCAACCGCTTCCTGTCCTGTGAACCAAACATACCCATTAACATTTAAGTTTGCCTTATTTGCGCGCTACCGAGGCCGGGGGGTTGCGCTTTTCCCTAAACGCTTTGTAGGCGTGAATGATTGATTTCACAAGCGAATGCCGTACTACATCGCGTTCCGAAAACTCGATGAACTGAATATCGGCGACCCCTTGGAGCGCCTGCAGTGCTTCGATCAACCCCGAAGTCTTGTTCGCGGGAAGATCGATCTGCGTTTGATCGCCCGTCACCACACACTTGGAGTCAGCCCCTAAACGGGTAAGAAACATAAACATCTGCTCCCTGGTCGTATTTTGCGCTTCGTCGAGGATAACAAAGGCATCGTTGAGAGTCCGGCCCCGCATATAAGCGAGGGGAGCAATCTCGATCACGCCCCGATCCATGAATTTCTGAATTTCCTCTGCAGAAATCATATCATACAACGCGTCATACAGTGGGCGCAAATACGGAAAGATCTTCTCCTGGAGATCACCTGGTAAAAAACCAAGCGCTTCCCCGGCCTCAACCGCGGGGCGAGTCAAAATGACGCGCTTGACTGCTTCTCGTTTCAACGCCTCCACCGCCATAGCCATGGCCAAATAGGTCTTCCCGGTGCCGGCCGGCCCGATGCCAAACACAATATCGTACGTCTGGATCGCTTGGACGTAAGCCAGCTGCTGGCTTGTTTTTGGGCTGATTGGTGTCCGTCTGCTCGAGCCAAGAATCTGCACTTCGGCCAGCTGGCCCAAAGATTCTTGCGATCTCCCGCTCACGATGTCGAGAGCATACTGAAATTCGTGCCGGTGAATCTGCATTCCACGTTGCCGAGCCGCTTCGAGCTGGCCAAAAAGTTGGCGAGCCTTCTCGATGTTATTGCGTTCCCCTTCCAACCGTAACCACCCGTCCCGGGTGGTGACCTTGAGATCGAGTTTCTCTTCGAGCGTTTGCAAAAGCCGGAGATCGTTCGCGTACAGGTTTTGTAGCGTCCGCCCGTTCTCAAACTGAAGCGTTTCTGATTCTACCATCTAATGTTTGGTCCGCGAAATGGTCTGCCGTTCGTCCGGCTGCTCCCGGAAGAGTACAGTTTTTTTCCCTAAGGGCGCTCCCTGCATCCAACGGCCCATTTTGATCGCAACGAAATCCATGTTAATTCGCGGCTAGGACACTAGTGCACCGTATCGCAACGGTCTGGTAAAATGGCTCATTGACGTGCGGGGTTTGTCAGGATGGTCAACGCAGAACTTACCGTCTACCGAAAACCGGAAACGAAGCAAAGCAAGTAGTCGCTTCCACCAAAGAAAAAATAAGTAAGCGCCGATTACGCATTGCGAATACGATTATTTGTATCCGTACACCATTGCCCAATGGGTGCGTTCGACAGGCGAGGAGATGACCTCGACGATAATATAGTAGGTGCCAGTGGCCGGAGCAATAACCCGCGCAGCCGCAAAATGACCTTTTTGGTATGCATCGCTTTCAACAAGCCTCCCCCGCGGATCGTAAACGTGGATTGAAATGCGGGCATTGTCGACATCGGTTCCCATACAGAACCAATAGTCGTTTCCTTTGAAAAGCGTGTGAGTAATTGCCTGCTGCTGCTTGACGCCCAAATCCCCTCCCCACTCGTCTTGGCGAGCCAAATATCCCTGTTTCACGTAGGGATCGATCGCTTCCATGGCCCGAGCAATCGCGTCGTCTACGGTAGCATAAGCCGCCGACTGCGCCGCTAGAACACTAATCGCAATGATTAATTGTCTCACAAATGTTGTTTAAGCCTTCGAATTGATCGCCTTGACTATGTCGCCGGTAATCTCGTGAATCCGCTTCACTGAGGCCGGTGTGATCTTCTGACTGATGAGCGGAGAGATTTCATCCAAGCTCTTCTGAATCCTGCTAACCAGTTGGTTGTTTCGGAGGCGCGGTGGCATACCAGCCAACCTCTCTTGGAAGTATTTGAGCAGATCAGGCTGATTCAACAAATCAGCGCCATCGGCCGAGTAGCTTTTACCAACAATCGACGTGAGTACCTCGGTTCCGCGAAGCCAGCCGCCCAAACTGACCAGATGCGCCAATTGATCATCGCGTAGCGCGATCATCGCATTTTTCACATCAGATAGAGCTCCATCCAATTCCCGGCGAACGCCCACCCAGTCGTCTGAATCGGCCTTGGTTAATATGGAATTTGTCCGAGCCAAGACCGTCTTTTCCACCCCGATCGCCCGAGCAAGCTGCAACACGTCGCGACCCACTTGCTTTACGCGCTCGCGGTCGGTCGCCTCCACCGCGACAAAACCTTCCGCTACTACCGACCCGAGTAAAAGAGCGATCTGGGCCCGTTCCCCCCGATTATTGATGTTTGGATTGCGCAGTTCGCCTTTCCAGTCCGGCGTGCCCAGCTTATCCAATACGTTGAAGACCTCGCTTGGGAGAGGCACAACGACATTATCCAATCTTGTCGCCGGGAACCGATTTAGATCTATCTGCCTGGCTGGTGCGTCCGCTAGTACCAGCCTGGGAAAGCCGGCAGCCACCGCGACAACTAATGGGAAAAGGATTCTTTTCATCTTTTTTGGGGAGATAATCGATAGGAGAAATCGGTCGGGTTTTAGCGGTAAGTGGCTAAAATCTCCCGCTTTTAGGCGTCCTCGCTCTCGAAATATCGGGCCCAGCCTAAAAGCAAACTGCATTTTGAGCAAACGCCGAATCGTACGAACGCAGAAGGTCTTTCCTGGCTCAACTCGCTCGCCTGAGAGAGTTTATCTCCGGGACCGAAAACCGCTTCACTTATGCGGTTCCCAACGGACAGTTTTGCGGTATTCCGCTTGACCTGTGCGAGCAGAGCTACCATTTCTCCAGACCGACTGACATTTCGATGAATTTCACCCGACTAGAGCAAATCCTCGATCAGTTCCCCAGCAAGCGTGTCCTGGTGATCGGAGACTTGATGCTGGACGAATTTGTTTGGGGGCGCGTCTCTCGCATCTCCCCGGAAGCTCCAGTCCCAGTCGTTGAAGTCCTCCGCGAATCGTACTACCCGGGAGGAGCAGCCAACGTTGCCCGCAACGTCCGCGAATGCGGGACGCAGGCCTACGTTATGGGCCTGGTCGGAGATGACCGGGCTGGCGCGCACCTTCGCGAGATCTTGGGAGAGAATGGCATTGGCCATGAGACCCTCCAGATCATTCCGGCATTCCAAACGATCGTCAAAACTCGGATCATCGCCCGCCAGCAACAGGTTGTTCGCGTCGACCGTGAGCGGGCCTGGACTCTAACCCAAGAAATTGAGGACTCCTGCGTAGAAGCCATCCAACAATTGCTGCCGCAGATCGATGCGATTATTCTCGAAGACTACGGAAAAGGTTTTCTGCAACAGTCTTTTATCGACCGAATAGCCCAGCTCGCCAGCGGGAAGGTCGTGACAGGCGATCCGAACCCGAGAAATCCGCTTCAATGGAGAGGAATAACGGCAGTAAAACCAAATCGGAGCGAAGCCTTTTCGGCAGCAAACGCACCCTGGAAAGAACCAGGGGATCATCCGCTCAAGGATAGCGCGCTACTCGCGATCGGCCAAAAACTGCTGAGCGCCTGGGGACCCAAACAGCTCCTCATCACTCTGGGCGACCAAGGAATGATGTTGTTTACCCCGGAAAAAACTCCCTACCATATTCCTTCCAGAGCGAAAGAGGTTTACGATTTGTCCGGAGCGGGCGACACCGCGATTGCGTTCTACACCTTGGCATTGCTCTCCGGTGCGACCGCGATCGAAGCGGCGGAGATTTCGAACTACGCCAGCAGTGTCGTAGTGGCAAAATTTGGAACCGCGACGGTGACGCCGCAAGAGCTGCGGCAGAGTTTTCTCCTGGCCCAATCGTCATGACCCTGGCTAAAGCAGTTTTCCTCGATCGGGACGGCACCCTCATACATAACGTCCCTTATTGCTCGGATCCGGCCAAGGTGGAGGTTCTTCCAGGTGTTACCGAATCGCTCAAACGGCTGAAGGAACGTGGGTTCAAATTGATAGTTGTCACCAACCAGAGCGGCATTGGCCGGGGCTATTTCGGAGAAGACACGTTTTGGAAAGTTCAGGCTGCTTTCGAACAGCGGGTCGGGCTCGGTTTAATCGATGTGACCTATTTCTGCGGTGATCATCCGGACCAAGCTAGCGACCGGAGGAAACCGGGACCGGGAATGTTGTTGGAAGCCGGCCGCGACTTGGGGCTTGATCTAGCATCTTGTTTCATGATCGGAGACAGCGAATCCGACGCTGAAGCGGGGGCTCGAGCCGGCGTCAAAGCGACGATTCTGATCGAGCCGAACGCACGAAGCGGTCGGGAGGGATTATGGATCGCGAAAAATTTCCCTGAAGCGGTTGATCTGATTTTGCAATGCCATCCCGGCGACTTGTAAATGGCGATCGCTTTTCCTTGCGCGTTCCGCAGTCGGGCGGCAGCCGCCGCGGCCAAACCCAATTCATCCTATATTGACGATTGATAGTTGATTTTGTCCCCGATCGCCAGGTCCTTAGAACGGTTCTCTAGCTAATTTCTGCGCAAGAGCTTGATTCTACGCCACTAGCTCAGGTACAACCTTCGCTCATGAGGGTCGTCGCAATTATTCCGGCCCGTTGGGCATCGACCCGCTTTCCCGGAAAGCCGTTACACGGCATCGCCGGCAAGCCTCTGATCCAGCACGTTTGGTCTCGTTGCGTCGAAGCGAAAGTGTTTGATCGCGTTGTCGTTGCAACGGACGATATGCGCATCGTCGAAGCAGCTTTTCAGTTTGGGGCCGAGGTGGCTCTTACGGCTGCTGAACACCAAAGCGGCACAGATCGTATAGCGGAAGTGGCAAAAAAGATGAAGAAAGTCTCTCTCATCTTTAATATCCAGGGAGATGAGCCCCTGGTTGATCCGCGACTGCTCCGCCGTCTGGTGAAGAAGCTGCAACAGGATCGGAGCACCGACGTGATCACCGCCGCCACCGCTGTATCTCCCCAGGAGGCCGAGAACGACCATATCGTTAAGGTAGTGGTGGACCGAGGAGGATCGGCTCTCTACTTTTCACGCAGCAAAATCCCGTTCGCACGTTCCGCAACTGGTTCGGGGTGGCTCCGGCATCTTGGCATCTACGGATATCGCAGGAGAGCGTTATTGGACTTTGTCCGGCTGGCACCGAGTCCGCTGGAAACAACTGAACAGCTCGAACAGTTGCGCGCACTGGAAAATGGCATGAAGATTCGCGTCGTTATCTCTAAGAGCGGTTCGATTGGTGTGGACACGCCGGAGGATGCTAGCGCGATCGAACGCCAAATTTTAAGCGATGGTGGCACCTCTGCGACTCCGGCAGGCCGATGATCGCGGCCATGAGGTGTGCCAACGTCGGCACCCTAGCCGGCACAGAGTGAGATGAAATACATTTTTGTAACAGGAGGCGTAGTTAGCTCATTGGGCAAGGGCTTGGCCGCGGCGGCTTTAGGCACTTTGCTGGAACACCGGGGCATCCGCGTGATCATGCAAAAGTTTGATCCGTATCTCAACGTGGATCCCGGCACGATGAATCCTTTCCAGCACGGAGAGGTCTATGTCTTGAGTGACGGCGCCGAAACCGATCTCGACCTAGGTCATTACGAGCGTTTTACCAATACGGTTCTGTCGCGTGCCAATAACGTAACCAGCGGCCAAGTTTACGAAACCGTTCTGGCCAAGGAACGGCGCGGCGACTATCTGGGAAAAACCGTCCAAGTAATTCCGCACGTCACCGACGAGATCAAGGGACGTATTACCCGGATGGCAAACGAGCATCCGGCCGACGTTATCATCACTGAAATCGGCGGCACTACCGGTGATATCGAAGGGTTGCCGTTTTTAGAAGCAATCCGTCAATTCCAACTGGAGGTCGGTCCCGAGAACGTGGTTATCATGCATGTGACGCTGGTCCCGTACATCAAGGCCGCCGGCGAGCTCAAAACAAAACCCTCCCAGCAAAGCATTGCCAAACTGCGAGAGATCGGGTTGCAACCGCACGTGCTCCTTTGTCGTACCGAGTGGCCCCTTGAGCTCGAAGTTCGCCAAAAGTTAGCTCTGTTCTGCAACGTCCCGCTTCCAGCTGTGGTCGAAGTCAGAGATGTTGAACACACCATCTATGAGCTGCCATTGACCCTGCAGGATGAAAAACTGGATGAGACAATTTGCCGTCTTCTTCACTTCGACACTCCTGCAGCGGACATGTCGGAGTGGCGTAAGTTTGTTCAGCGCATCGTTCACCCCCGCAAACAGCTCAAAGTGGCTGTAGTCGGAAAATATATCGATCTTCAGGACGCCTATAAGAGCATTTACGAATCGCTGACCCATGCGGGAGCAGCCAACGATTGTGGAGTGGAAATCTTGAAGCTGGATTCGGAAGATTTCGAAAATCAAAATCCGGCCAAATTTCTCGGTACTGTCGCAGGGATTCTGGTTCCGGGCGGTTTCGGCGATCGGGGAGTCGAAGGCAAGATCCTCGCTTGCCGCTATGCCCGCGAGCATCGAATTCCCTATCTAGGTCTCTGTTTGGGCATGCAAGTCGCCACCATCGAGTTTGCCCGCAACGTATGCGGGCTGGCAGGAGCCAACAGCACCGAGTTTGATGACCAGGCTGCCGATCCCGTGATTTGCCTATTAGAGGAACAGAAAGAAGTCCGCAACAAAGGAGCTTCCATGCGGCTGGGAAGCTGGCCAACCACGATTATTCCGGGGACCTTGGCGCACAAGCTTTATGGAGCAAAACAGGCGATGGAACGCCATCGCCACCGTTACGAATTCAATCTGAGCTATCGTTCGATGATGGAAGAAAATGGTCTCGTAGTGAGCGGGACCAGCCCCGACGGCAGATTGGTTGAGATGATTGAACTAAGAGATCATCCGTGGTTTGTCGCCTGCCAATTCCATCCCGAATTTCTCTCTAAACCCAATGCGCCGCATCCCCTCTTTAAAGGATTTATCGCGGCTTGCTTGGCCAACTCCGCGTAGAACGTAGCCTGATGCTTCCGCCTTCGTTCTACCACAACCCCATAAACTTCGGCGGACGAGCCAGCCTCAGTGATGGTATTGTGATTAGTGAGAGGAGTGGTAAAAGGCGCGGTGAGAGATTTCTGCCGAGGATTTTGCCGATAGGCATCCACCGATCACTTCTCACCAACCACTTCTCACAATCGCAGCACCCTCGGTTACTGAGCCGGGAGGATCAGGCTACTCTGCAACGCCTGCACGCTTAATCCACAATCTGGAGAACTGCTTGGTGGCCGCTTCTGGCCGCGGCCGCGTTCAGAAGGTTGCGCATTGCGGTGATCGTCTGCCCGTTGCGTCCGATGACTTTCCCGACGTCCGATCGCCGCATTTCTATTTTGAACAAGATCTTGCTACCCTGTTCCACCTTCGTGACCAGCACTTCCTCCGGTGCTTCGACCAAATGCTGAATCACGAATTCCAGGAAGTTCTCCACAAGACAAATCAGGCTTGGACGGCGGCCAGTTTTTTGCGAGCCTTGCGAATCATGCTGGCAACAGTCTCGCTCGGTTGGGCACCGTTCTTAACCCAGTAATCAACGCGATCCAGGTTGATCTCGTAGTTCTCTCCGGTTTTTCTCGGATCGTAATTACCGATCATTTCAATAAATTTGCCGTCGCGCGGACTTCGTTTGTCCGCGACGATGACACGGTAATAGGGACGGTTCTTGGCGCCCTCTCGCCTCAGCCTAATTACTACTGCCATAAATTAAAGTTCGCGAACGAAGTCCCTTCTTGCCCGCTATTTTCTAAAAGGTTTAGCCCCTGGGACTTGGGCCATCATTTTTTTAAGCTGTCCCGAATTCTTCATCAATTTCCTCATTTGATTAAATCCTTGAAGAACCGTGTTTACTTCCGAGACAGAGGTTCCACTGCCGCGAGCTATTCTTTGACGCCTCCTCGCATTGAGGATGTCGGGCTGCTTCCTTTCACCCGGAGTCATCGAGAGGACAATTGCCTCGGTTCGCTTCAGTCTCTTTTCGTCAACCGAAAAGCCTTTCACATTACTCATCCCCGGAAGCATGCCAAGAATATTTTCCAGCGGCCCCATCCGGCGCAGCATTTTGAATTGGGCAAGAAAATCGTTGAAATCGAACGATGCGGTTCGCAGTTTCTTCTCGAGCCGCGCTGCCTCGTCGGCATCAATTGCTTCGGCCGCGCGCTCGACCAAGCCGATGACATCTCCCATCCCGAGAATTCTCCCGGCCATTCTCTCGGGTTGAAATGCCTCGAATTGATCGATCTTCTCGCCGACACCGGCGAATTTGATCGGTCGCTGAGTAACCTCCCGGAGAGAGAGCGCGGCGCCTCCTCGGGCATCACCGTCGAGTTTGGTCAAAACTAAACCGGTCAAGCCCAGCGCCTCGTGAAAATGAGTCGCCACAGTTACCGCCTGTTGTCCTGTCGCCGCATCGCAAACGAGAAGAACTTCTTGAGGCTGCAAAAAATCGCGGAGTTGTTTTAGTTCGGCGACCAGCACCTCATCAATTTCGAGGCGTCCCGCCGTGTCGAATATTTGAACATTCCCGGTCTGCGACTCGGCCCATTTCAAGCCGGCTCTTCCAACCGGCTGCAAATTTGTTTCACCAGGATCCGGACGAAAAACCGGGACTCCCACCTGCTTGGCCAAGGTAGCAAGCTGCTCAATTGCAGCCGGTCGATGCAAATCCAAGGCGAACAAGAGCGGCGCTTTGCCTTGCTTCTTCAGCAAGTTTGCCAGTTTGGCCGCGGACGTCGTTTTGCCGGCACCATGCAACCCGACCAGCATAATGCGAGCAGGGCTCGAAAGAACCAAGGGTTCAGCGTTCCCCCCCAGCAAAGCGGTCAACTCATCATGGAAAATTTTAACGATTTGCTGGCCTGGAGAAATACTCCGGAGGACTTCCTGTCCAAGCGATTTTGCGCGGACTCGCGCAATGAAGTCTTTGGCGACCTGATAATGAACGTCCGCCTCTAATAAGGCCAAGCGGACTTGCCGGAGGGCATCCGTAATATTGCTCTCCGAAATAGCACCGTGACCGCGGAGGTCCTTAAAAACATCCTGAAGCCGGTCAGATAGTTGAGCAAACACCGGTAAAATCGAGTCCGATTGTCCCTTTTTAGTTGGTTGCGACTGGCCCCGCTGGGTCAACCGTGAAACCCCAACGCGTCTCGACTTTCTTGCCGTTCACCTTTGCCGTCAGGATCACCGTGTATGTCTTCGGAACCAATTTCTGGGTAAATACGTAGCTTACAAGTTTCGTCTTCGGATCATAGGTCGCCGGTACCACCCCGAACCCACTGACCCGCATTTCGACCGATTTGGGATCAACGTCCCCCATGCTAGCCAAGTTGGCCTTAATCGTGGGTTTGGGCTCCGTAATATGCTGATCATTCAGCGGCTCTGTAAGCATCGCGGCTGAGGCGAGTTGGCTGGTTTCTACGCCAGGCTGAGTGCTATCGCTCGCCCCAAAGTCCAGGGCTGACTTGAACACATCAGATTTTAGAGAATCGATCGCGTATCGGCCAATTTGATCGGCTGGCACATTGATATCCATGTGCCGGCCATAAACCGTAAACTGCATCTCATAACCGGCTTCTTTGGCGGTCTTGCGGACGACCTCATTGTGAAAGCCGTATGGGAAGGCGAAAGCGATGATCTTAACCCCGAGCTTCTCTTCCAGGGTCTCTTTGCAGCTATAAACTTCGTTGTGCAACCAGGACGTATAATCCTGCCCTTTCGGAGCATGGCGCAGATCGTGGTGCGACACAGTGTGACTTTCAATGTCGACTCCAGCATCTCGCATCTCTGCCAGCTGCCCCCAAGTCATCGCCTTACCGCCTGTCCCTACCCACTGCGTATAGATAAATAGCGTGAATGGGTAACCGAATTCTTTCAAAATCGGCCAGGCCACGTTGTACTGGGAGTTCCATCCATCGTCGATGGTAATGACCGCGCTCTTTAACGGGATCGGCTTTTGGCCATTTCGCCAGGCGAGCAGGTCCTGCATTGAGATCACGGAAATTCCATTATCTTTTAGCGCCTTCATTTGGGCGCGAAAATCGTTCGGCAACGTTACCAACTCGGCCGCCCTATCTTCGAAGCGATGATAAAGAAGAACGATGAATTTGGCATTGCGATTGGTGTCGGGAGTCGGTGTTGGAGTTGCCTGCACTACAGGGCTTGGTGTCGTCGCTACCGATGCCGTTGGACCCGGGGTAGGCTTAGTCGAATCACTCTCCGCCTTCTTGCATCCCGCTACGACAAGCGGTAACACCGACAGAAACACCAATAAACAACGGCGCATACAAATCTGCCGGAGATATATCACGGCTGGGCGAATTGTGAAGCGCAGATTCATTGTTAGGTCTACTAAATTCTCCATCGCCTTATCCAGAGGAGGTTCTAGTCTGCTACCTCCGTAAGGCCAAGCCGGCGAAACGTCTCATCGATATGACTGAAATGTCGCTCGACCGAGCAAATATTCATCAACTCCGAATCTGAGATCAACTTGGTTATTTCCGGAATTTTCCGGATCTCAGCCAGAAAATCGGAGTTGTTCTTCCACGTTGACATGGCCGCCCCTTGCACAGCCTCATAGGCCGCTCTTCGTTCCATTCCGCGCCTGGTCAATTCGAGCAAAATCGACTGACTAAAGTAAAGGCCTTTACTCATCTCTAAGTTCTGTCGCATCTGCTCTGGATAGATCATCAGGCCCTCCACGAGTTTGGCCAGCGTGTTTAACATATAGTCTACCAGCACGCAGGAGTCCGGGAGAATGATCCGTTCCACGCTACTGTGACTGATATCCCGCTCATGCCAGAGCGCGACATTTTCGAGTGCGGCCAACGCATTGCCGCGAATGACTCGAGCTAAGCCGCTCAAACGTTCTCCGGTAATCGGATTGCGCTTATGCGGCATCGCTGAACTCCCTTTCTGGCCAGGGCTGAAGTATTCTTCGATTTCACGCACTTCTGTTCTTTGCAGGTGCCGGAACTCGGTGGCCCAGCGGTCGATGCTGGACGCTATAAGCGCCAAAGTCGTACTGAATTCTGCGTGCCGATCCCGCTGAATGACTTGAGTCGACAGCCGATCGGGCTCTAATTGCAATCGTCGGCAAACAATTTCTTCTACCCTCGGATCCAGGTGAGCGTGGGTTCCCACTGCTCCACTCAATTTTCCGACAGCGATCGCAGCCCGCGCATGTTGCAACCGCGTTTCCGCTCGCCCGAACTCGTCATACATGAGCGCCATTTTTAAACCAAAAGTAATGGGCTCGGCGTGAATTCCGTGACTTCGTCCGATCATCGGCGTGCGCCTGTGAGCAATGGCTTGATGAGCCGCAGCCGAACGGACGGATCGGATCCCCGAAGCGAGCAGATCGCTCGCTTCTACCAGCTGGACCGCCAACGTGGTATCGAGAATATCAGACGAAGTCAGACCCTGGTGCATCCAGCGAGCAGCCGGACCAATATATGATGAGACATTTTCGAGAAAAGCGATGACATCGTGATTCGTCCGTTTCTCGATTTCGGCAATCTCAGCCACGGAAAACTTGCCTTGCGCGCGAATCGTTTCGGCGTCCGCCCGGGGGATAAGGCCCAACTCGGCCATGGCTTCGCAAGCCAATGTCTCGATCTCGAGCCAAATTGAGAACTTCCGCTCTTCCGACCAGATATCCCGCATCTGCGGGCGCGAATAACGAGGGATCACGCTCGACGTTAAAACGCCCGCCGCAGATACGAAACAGTTTTTTCGGCTAGAGAAAGTGAGACAGAACGGCGCACCAGCAAATGGCTGGGCCGGAACACGTTGCCGTAGCAATCCGGCGGATGGGGATCTGCTAGCTTGAAGGGGCGCTAATTTATACGACGCTCGCGAGAAATCGATCGAGCCTGGGGAGGGATCGCGTCCTCGCGATCCGCGGCGCACGAGGATCCGACGTCGCGGAGCTCTTAATCTTATGGCACAAGGCGCCCGATAAGCTATGTCGGACAGGCTGTGCGCCCTCCCGTTTTGTGTCCGAGTTATCGGACGCTCTGCGTAAGCAGGACTGCTACCGCACGCGTGCTCTAATTTTCCGGCCGTTGTTCATTATGCTGACTTGGCCTGAAGCAAGAAGGTCAGCGACGGCGGCGGCCGTTTCCTCTTGGCTGTTAGAATAGGAGCTAACTGCTAAAATTAAATCGCCGAGCGAGAGCGGCCTACTCGTTACTTTTCGCCTTTTCATCGTGATATCCTTTCAAGGTCTTTTAGGTTCCGGTATCAGCCGCCTAGGTCCCAAAAAAGCCCCTAGCATAGCGAATACCATATTCTTACGTCCGAACCATTAGACGAAGGGATCTAATGTTCCGTTTAAAACTTTCTTGTTTTCTGCTCATTTTTCTTCGAACAGAGATTTTCGGTTGCAGAGAGCTCGGGCTTCGCCGAGACATCCCCGGCGTTTTTTATGCAGTGGAATCCGATTGACCTTCTTCTCCACCTTAATGACCACCTCGACCAGTTGTCCCTGCAGGTGGGCGGATGGGTCTATCTTGTGTTGTTCCTTATCGTTTTTTGTGAGAGCGGAATAGTTGTCACGCCGTTTCTCCCCGGAGACGCTCTCCTTTTCACAGTTGGCGCTCTGACCGCCACCACCACGCATTTCAATCTTTACCTCGTCCTGTTCCTGCTCACTCTCGCTGCTTTCCTAGGTTATACGCTTAATTATTGGGTTGGTGCGGCGCTCGGAAGAAGGTTGTTCAAACGGGATAATTCCAAGATTTTTAATCGCAAATACCTGGAACAGACCCACGGCTTTTACGATCGCCACGGTGGCAAAACGATCGCTCTTGCTCGATATCTGCCGGTGATTCGCACCTTCGCGCCGTTCGTCGCCGGAATGGCGGGCATGGATTACGGGAAGTTTTTCCTCTACAATCTTCTGGGTGGCATCTTCTGGGTTTTCAGCGTCGTTCTGGTGGGTCACTTTTTCGGAGGCCTTCCTTACGTCCAGCACAATTTCACGTTGGTGATCCTCGGCGTGATCGTAATCTCGATGATTCCGCCAGGAATCGAATTTGTCCGGGCCTGGCTGGCACGTTCCGAAACCAGCAAGACGCCGAGCGGAGAATAAGGCTGCCTTTCGACCTTCGGTTGGTTAACGAAATTCCTGACAATCCGGACCCCGTTGTGCTAAGGGTTCGCTCGTGCGCAAAGCGAAGGCCTGGCTAGTAACCGTCGCTTTTATATTAGCCATAGTTGGTGCCGGATGGTGGCTGGCGACGAGAGCTTCGTCTTTGACGCCCACTCTGGCTCATGCCGACGCGAAAAAAGTTCTTCTACTTCACGTCGGGACTGAGCCTTCGGCCCTGGACCCACAACAGGTACGCGGCATACCGGAATCAAAAATCCTAAGCTGCTTGTTTGAAGGTTTGGTTATTCCGGATCCACGCGACAGCACCAAACAATTTCCCGGGGTCGCTGATTCTTGGGAGCATAATGAAGACTCCTCGGTTTGGACATTCCATCTGCGAGCAGACGCCAGATGGTCAAACGGTGATCCGCTCACAGCAAGCGATTTTGCCTTTTCTTTCCAGCGCATTCTGACTCCGGAACTTGGCGCTTTCTTCGCGGACTATCTGTACATCATTCGGGGCGGTGAAGAGTTCCATAAAGGAAAGATCAAAGACTTTACTCAGGTCGGAGTGAGAGTGATCGATCCGCATACATTGCGGCTGGAGCTAATCGGTCCGACCCCCTATTTGCTCTCTGCTCTTACAAATTATTTTTGGTTTCCCGTTCACCCAGCAACGATTCTTCGATTTGGCAAACTCGGAGATCGAAACACCCGCTGGACCCAGCCAGATACTTTTGTTGGTAATGGACCATTCCTCATGAAGACCTGGAAACAGAACGATGTCATTGAGACCGTCCGTAACCCGTTTTATTGGAACGCCGAAAACGTAAAACTCAACGGCGTCAATTTCTACTCGATCGAAGATCAGAATACTGCAGATCGGGCCTTTCGGGCAGGACAACTGCATACGACACTTGATATACCGCTGGACAAGGTCCCTTTTTACCGGCGCGAGCACCCGGAACTGATCCATTTGGAACCGTATGCCGCAGTCTATTTTTATCGCATCAACGTGGCGCAAAAGCCGTTGAACGATGCCAGGGTCAGACAAGCGCTCAACTTGGCGCTTGATCGCGAGAGTATCGTCCAAAACTTGCTTCGGGGTGATCAGCTCCCCGCTACCGGAGTGACGCCCCCAGGGTTTCCCGGCTATCAGCCAGTAGATATCGCGAGATACGATCCGGAAAGAGCGCGAAGTCTCCTGGCGGAAGCAGGTTACCCGGGCGGAGCCGGATTCCCGCCGATCAGCATCCTAATAAATACGAGCGAGGCGCACCGTTCGATCGCCGAAGCAATTCAACAGATGTGGCGAGAAGAGTTAAACATCTCCGTTCAAATCGAAAATCAGGAATGGAAGGTCTACCTGCAATCGATGCATCAACATCACTTCACGATTGCGCGCAACGGTTGGGTCTCCGGTTTTCTCGATCCGCTGTCCATGCTCGAGATCTGGAAAAGTGATAGCAGTCTGAACGACAGCAGCTGGTCTAACCCGCAATTCGATGCGTTGCTGCGAGAGGCGAGCGTTACCAGCGAGGCATCGCTGCGGCTGGCTAAGCTTCGCCAAGCCGAAGAAATTTTGATCCGGGAATCACCACTCTTGCCGATCTATTGGTATACCCGCGTTTACCTCCTCGATCCGGCGGTCAAGGGATGGCAGGCAAACCTGGAAGACAAGCACCCCGTCCAGTTTATCGACCTTCAGCCGGGAATTCCGTTGCGCTAGCCAAGCGACGAATTTCTCCAATATTCATTGACCAAAGAAACGGCGGAAGCCGCAATGCAGCTCCCGCCTGTTTAATCCTAACTTGTCTCCCCCTCCGCTTTGCGGAAGGGGAACGAATCATTTCTAGCGCTGCTTCGGACCGTTTTCAGCCGGCTGGGTGGTCGCACCTAGCTCGTAGGAAAAGAAAGAGAACACGTTCGTAAATAGCGAAACTCTTTCATCCAAAGAACTGCCGATCCCGTGCCCGAATGAACTTACCTTCAACAAGATTGGATTATCGGGCGCAGCCGCCGATTGCAGTCGCGCGGCAAACTTGAACGAATTGTGAGGAGCGACCCGGCCATCGTTCAAACCCGCGGTCAACAAGATGGACGGATACTTCTGCCCTTCCTTCACGTGGTGATAGGGCGAGTAAGCGAGCAGAGCCTTGAACTGGTCGGGATCCTTCACGGTCCCGAATTCGGTGGTGTTAAACATGCCATTCGGCTCGAGTTCGCTCCGTAGCGAATCGTAAATCCCGACTTCCGAAACCACTGCCTTCATTAGAGTCGGATGCTGCGTAATCATCGCACCCATCAGGAGTCCGCCGTTGCTTCCTCCCAGCATTCCGAGCTTTGGCGTAGAGGTATATTTGTGCTCGATCAGATAATTCGCACAGGCCGTAAAATCATCGAACACATTCTGCTTCTTGGTGAGATTACCTGCCTTGTGCCAATCTTCCCCAAATTCCCCACCTCCGCGCAGATTCGTGTCAACGAATATGCCTCCTCGATCAAACCAAGCCCGCAGTACAACGTTCTCGCGGGGCACTTCGTTTATTCCATATCCTCCGTAGCCGTACAGAATTGTCGGATTATTGCCATTTAGCGGCGTGCCCTTCTTGCGCAGGATGTTGAGTGGAATCTTGGTACCGTCTTTGGATACGGCAAAATCTCTGGTAACTTCGATATCAGCGAAACTCACCGTAGCGGGAGAGCTCAGAGCGGTTTGGGTGAACTGACTGTTTTGTGGGTCTAATTGGAACCAACGCGGTTTTTCCGTGTAGCTCTGGATCTCGACCAGAATCGGGCCCGATTCTGCAGTAACCACGTCCCGCACGTCGGAAACTGGGGGTACTGGCAAAGTGGTTGGCTCGCCTCCGTTTAAGCCATAAATCTGCAGCGCTGACGGTCCTCCAACCAAAGTGGGCACCAGCAAATGATCGGAAGTGAGGGCCAGTCCCTGGATCACTCCATCCCCTTGCGGCACGATCACCGTCGGTTCGCCGCCATTGGTGCTATTCAAATCAAATTTAACTACCTTTCCGCGCGGAGCGTCAGCCAATGAATTGGCGTAGAAGGAATCGCCAGGGCCGAGACGGCCCTTCTTTATCTTGTCTTCGAAATGGGTGAGCTGTTTCCAGGTTTTGTCGGATCCGAAGACGAAATGTTCGAAGTCACCGCCATCTCCATTCGCAACCGTCGCAACGATGAAATCGGATTTCGGAACCGACTGTAGTTCAACCTCAGCGATTTTCGGGAACTCTTTACCAATCGAGTAAACGTCCTCCGACTCGTTCGTACCAAGCCGATGAAAATAGACCTGCTGATAGAAGTGCAGATCGGCGGCCGGTCGCTCGCCTTCTCTCGGAAAACGGGTGTAGAAAATTCCGGTATTGTCTTTCGTCCAGGCCGCGCTGCCGCCCGCGGTTGGGAACTGCACATGCTTAAGCACTTCGTCAGTCTGTTTTCCGTCCGCTACCGAAAAGAAATGGAGATCACCATCTTCGCTACCGCTCTTGGAAAGCGATACTGCGACCAATTTACCGTCCGGCGAGGGCACAAACCAGTCGATCGCGGTCGTACCGGCCGAGTCTATCTCGTTCGGATCACAGACCGATCGCTCCGTTTCCGGCCGATCGGCGCTTTCTAAGACCACCAGGGATTGCTGCTGCTTCTTTGGATCAAACTTGAGAGCGAAGATTTTGCCACCCGCGAATTGTATGGCGCCGTAGGAGATCGGCTGTACGGAAATGAGCTTCTTCATCTCTTCGGCAATCGCCGTTCGGCCAGGCAACGCCGCTAAAAATTTTTCGCTTCGCTGATTCTGCTTCTCCGCCCAAGCTTTCACCCCCGGACTCTTCAAGTCCTCCAGCCAGCGGTAATCATCTTGGATAGTGGTTCCGTAATAGCTGTCTTTCACCGGCTGCTTTTTGGTTTCAGGAGCCGATTCCAGCTTGGGAGGGGCCGCAAACGCCCATTGCGAACCGGGCAAGCCGAGGCAGACAAATAACGGAATGTTTTTGAGCTTAATGAGCATAGGATGAGAACACTTAGATTTCGCGGAAAGTTTCACCTTTTTCGGAGCGGCGCAACGTGAGCCATACTTTATCTACGTATTGGTTCCTCTGGCAAAGGATTCACCTTTCTCCTCAGGATGCTTTCGCATCTGAAGCTGCTGGGGGGGAGGAGAACTTCGGCACAGCAAATTTTTCGTTAACGAAATGAGCGGCGGATCCGTCTGAGATCTTGTCGCCGTGTGAGAATATGGCGCATTAAGGCCGAAGGGATCTACCTATCGGCTGTTCAATATGTTAAACTCGATACCCGCTGGAGGTTGGAATTACGATTCGGCAGCTCACCTCGCTCTGCGAGCAGGTTTTGGCGAACCGCCCCCTGAGCTGGAAAAGTGGGTCACCCAAGGGCTCGATTCCACGCTGGAACATCTCTCACACACGCCGCCAGGCAATGTCCCGCCTCCGGATTGGGCGTATCCGACCAGAGACGAAGATCTTCTTCAGCGCATTCGTAATCCAGACACTATCCCAGATGATAAGGTGCAGCTGCAGCGTCAACTCAATGAACGCAAAGCCGAACAAATGGCCAACTTGGTTAGCTGGTGGACGCAACGGATGTACAACTCGGCCGCGCCGCTCGTAGAAAAAATGACTCTATTCTGGCACGGGCATTTCGCGACCAGCGCAGAAAAAGTTAACTCGTACCGGATGTGGCTACAGAACGAGACGCTGCGAATGTACGCACTCGGAAATTTTGGTACCCTAGTCAAAGCTATCTCCTGCGACCCAGCGATGCTGGTCTGGCTCGATCTCGGAGCGAGCCAGAAAGAACATCCCAACGAAAATTTCGCGCGTGAACTGATGGAACTGTTCACCTTAGGCGAAGGGCATTACACGGAAAACGATGTCAAAGAAGCCGCCCGTGCTTTTACCGGCTATCGAACAGACGGGCAGACACAGGAATTTCGTTTTGTTGCGAACCAGTTTGATTCCTCTGCCAAAACTTTCATAGGGAGAACCGGCCCGTGGCGCGGCGATGAAATTATCGATATTATCCTCGCCCAACCGCAGTGCGCAAAATTCATCGCAGCCAAGCTCTGGCGCTTCTTCACTTACGAGGATCCTGAGCCGGCGCTAATCGAGGCCTTGGCCAATAGATTTCGGGACGCTCGCTATGAGGTCCGGCCGCTGCTAAAAACCATTTTTGCTTCAGAAGAATTTTATAGCGCCCGAGCACGGAATCCAGTCGTTAAATCACCGGTCCAATACATCGTTCAGGCGCGCAGGACGATCGGCGTCTCAGCTCCAATGGGGGCGCCTTTGACTCTTATTTACCGGCAACTCGGTCAGCTCCCGTTTTACCCACCTAACGTAAAGGGGTGGGACGGCGGCAAAAGCTGGATTAATACGACTACACTCGCGTACCGTTACGAGTTAGCCCGAGAGCTTGTATATGGAGTGCGCCCGGAACAGGTCGGCCTGCCGAAAGCGCCTTCCAAGCCGTCCCCTAGCCCTACGGTGATGGCGAAGCAAATTCCCGTCTCCGCCCAAAAGCCTGCCAGTAGTAGTTCACCGACCAATTCACCAATCCCCAAATCCACGGCTGCGGTGATTCCACCACCCGCTCCGACGCCCCCTTTTCAGTTAACCGGCGCTTTCCCGGTCGGCAGAATTCTTACTGCGGATGATCGGCGTGACTCACGGCGCGCGCTCCAAAAATTGTGTCAGTACATTTTTCAGACCAATCCAAAACCGGAGTTCTTGGAGAAATTTGTTCAGATCGCCAATTCGAAACCACATCCACTCGATGATAACTCAATCCGAGATTTGGTAGTCTTGATGATGAGCACCCCTAACTACCAGGTATGTTAGCTAATTTTCGCAAGCGGTTGTAGTAGTCGTGAGCGCCAATGGGGCCAGCGCGTTGGAGCAGCACTCAGTTGCGCCCTGTCGACTTGCCTCAGTCGCCTGATTCAGAACCGACTCCCAGTTTCTATTTCGCGGAGCTGATTGAGACATCGCGCTTGTGCAAATCAGAGTGAATCGGCGCGGTCGCTTACTGACCAGCTGCTCCAAAAAAATGGGCGATTTCTTCCCACTCGATCGCGGTTTGCCGGCCCTGATCAAATTCCTGGATCATCCAATCGAAGGCTCTCCTGACTCGTGGATCGTCTTTGGCAAAACGGTCCTGCAGGCGCTGATGCGCTGCGAAAATGAGTCCGGCCAGACCAGAATCTTTAGTAAGTGACACCTCCAAGGGGCGGCCGAGTAATCGAGGCACGTCAAACGGCGCATACATCCACCAGAATTTGTTGAGCCCGTCGGCGTGAATTCCGGCTCGCGTCCGGTGTGCATCCCGTCCGTAAAGCGGCGCCTTTTCCGGAATAGGTTGACCAAGAGAAGTGTACAGCTCAGCTAGCTCGTTCAATGCCGTAAAATCCGGCTGTACTTCCGCGAAAAATCCCATGCCGATCAAATGCATCAGCACCAGCTCCAACGGCGCGTTGCCGGTCCTCTCTCCTTTACCCAAACAGGTCCCGTTGATCACTCCACAGCCATTTCGTATCGCGGCCAGACAATTAGCGGTAATTAAGCCCGTATCATTGTGAGGGTGGAACTCGAGATCGGCAGGCTCCAATCCTGCTTTGATTAATTCCTGAAAAAGTTTCGGTATACCTCGCGGAAGCGGAACGTCCTGATCGGGTAAGCCGAGCCCAAGGGTATCGCATAAGCGAAACTTGGGTCTAACGCTTTCCGGAAAACCGACGGATTTCTTCCGCACGGCGTCGACGAAGTAAAGGATAAAGTCGATTGAGGCGCGCGTTGCATCTTCAAGGTGCAGGCGCGGACGGATCCCGGTATCCAATACCATCTGCACCGCATCCAGATAGAGCGACGCCGCCTGGTTTCGTCCTCCCGGACTAAATTTATGAAATACGTGATAGTCAGAAATCGAAGCGAGAAGCCCCGATTCGCGTACGCCAAGGGACTGGATCAGCCTTACGTCTTTGGTCGACGCCCGAATCCAGGTCGTTGGCTCTATCGGGTGACCACCCCGAAACATTTCTTGCACTTGCCGTAGCGCGTCCAGGTCGGAGCGGCGATAAACAAAAAACTCCGCTTGGCGAATGGCACCCGAATCCCGCGTGAATTGGCACAGGATTTCGTAGATTCGGATGCTCTGCTCCGTGGTAAGCGGCAATCCCCCCTGCTGCCCATCACGATGGGTAGTTTCTGTCACCCAAACTTGGGTCGGTAACCCTGGCGGGCGCGTCTGCCAGCTGTACTGAGGAAAAGTCTCCTTCGGAAACTGTTGTTCAAAATATTCGGGTCCCTGGTTGATCACCGGTGCCGAGGGTATCGCTGACATAAACCAGCGAAGTTCAGTCTCGCCTTGTCGTCAATGTTGATTCATAAATCAATCTATCTTCCACTCCCCCATGAAGATTCACTTAACCGCCGCTGAGGCAGCCGATTTTCTGAACGTCAGCAAAGCGACCCTTTACGCGTACGTCAGTCGCGGGCTCGTTCGATCAGAATATGGCGCCGATCAGCGTTCGCGTGTTTATCATCGCCTGGACCTCGAGAGATTAAAGCAGCGCAAAAGAATCAGGCAGGAACCCTCAGAGGAGATGTCGAGCGCTTTGCACTGGGGTAGTCCTCTGCTGGATTCCGGCCTCACGTTGATCACGGACGGCCAAATGTTTTATCGCGGCAAAGAAGCAACCGCCTTGGCGTCCTCCCAAACTTTCCTGGAAGTCGCGACCTGGTTCTGGACTGGTAATAAGGGAGTACCCAAGAGCAGCCGTCCGATGCACGCTCCAAAAGAAAAGCATAGAGAACCAATTCTTTCTTATCATGAAGGACTATTGCGAGCCGCGCTGACCGAACCTCTTGGGTATGATTTTTCGCCACCGAACCTGGTCGAAAATGGAATACACATCCTCTCCCTCTTTCTTCAAATATTAACCCGAAAGCCGAATCCCAGTGTGAGCCAAACGGCTCGCGAGCTGCGGAAAGCGTGGTGTCCTGGCAAGGCCTACGCCGAAAGAGTAATTGATGCGGCGCTTATTCTCTCGATCGATCACGAGCTGAACGTTTCATCTTTCACCGCTCGGGTCGTTTGTTCGGCGGGCACTAGCATCTACGAAGTCGTCAGCGCGGCGTTGTGCGCATTGCGGGGCAGCCGCCACGGCGGCGCAATCGAGCGAGCGAGCAAATTACTAGTCGAGATGCAAGGGTCGTCCTCCGTTCGCGGGTTCCTCCTCCAGCGCATCCGAGCCGGTATCGAGATACCGGGATTCGGGCATCCTCTTTATCCGGATGGAGATCCGCGAGCCGCCAAGCTGTTCGATTTACTTAATCAATACTTCGCGACCGACGCACGACCCTGGCTGGAGATAGTTACGAGCGCAGCCAAAGTACTGAAACGAAAACCAAATATTGATCTCGCTCTAGCAGCCTGCTCATTGAGCCTCCGTCTTCCACCGCATGCGGCTTTTGCTCTTTTTGCTCTTGGAAGAACTGCCGGTTGGATTGCCCACGCCGCTGAGCAAACGCAAAGCGGAAAGCTCATTCGTCCGCGAGCACGCTACAGCGGTCCGCTACCGGTAGACGAAAAGAACATCGATCTCCTCTAGGTGACCATCACCACCCGAATCGAAAGTAACTGTCAGAAGATCCAAGGGATCATACGTTTTGTCCGCGCCGCGTACTGTCGGTAATCCTCCCCAAAATTATTCATTAACACAGATTCCTCGACCGAAATGCGAATCGAGTAAGCCGTCAGGCAGCAAGCAACGATCACAACAAACCCGAGCCAGTTGAACGTCAGGCAGGCGATCCCGACCATCGCCAGCATCGCACCTGAATAAGAGGGGTGCCGGACTAAGCAATATGGGCCATCCTGAATAATTCGGTGGTCCTCCTGAATGCTGACATCCACGGTAAAGAACTTCCCCAAGTGGCGGATCGCCCACAATCTAAAGGCCAAGCCGGTAAGAATGAGCAGGTCGGCCAGAATAGCAATCCACAGCTTCTCCGGCCAGCGCAGAAAAGTGACTCTACGGGCCACGAAGAACCCAAATAAACAGCTGCCGACGATAAGAATCCAAACCCAGGAGAGGGTTCCCCGATCAGCGCTTTTTACTGATTGACGACCACGTCGTATCGCCAGCAAATAGAGCTCAAACGCCAAATAGGCAAAGCCAATAATCTTAGTGATCCAGGAGAAAATCATTGCGTTAGCAGACCTAGGGCCAAAACCTAACTCCCCAGCTCGTCGTGTGGCGATTTCTTTTCGTGTATTTCCCCCAATCGATGTGTTTTCCACTGCCGGTCTGGCCGTTTCACCAACGCGATCTTCCAGATTCTAGATTCCAAATTCTAGATTCTAGGTCTCAGATACTGCATTATAGTTCCTCTCTTGATGAATTCGATCGCTCCCCTTCAATCCGAAATCGAGCAGCGCGGACGCCAGATTTTTGCGCTCATTGACAAGTTTCAGGGCAATTCTGCCGTCTTTCGCCGGAACGATTTCTATGGCCGGCTGATGGAGTGGTCGATGAAGGACGAAGCATTCAAGACGCAGATGTTCCGATTCGTCGACGTACTCCCCACCCTGACTTCGTCAACCGATGTAGTGAGGCACTTGGCAGAGTACCTGAAGGACTCGAAGACCTCGGTTTCGGGCCTCTTGCGCGGGGCGCTCACGGTTGGTCGCATCGCACCGGCCATCCCGGCAGCGGTCATCAAAAGCAACGTCACTGCGATGGCGAATATTTTCATCACCGGGACGGATGGGAAAACGGCGTTTCCAAACCTTCAGCAAATCTGGAAAGAGCGCGCCCGATTCACCGTGGATATTCTGGGCGAAGCCGTGGTTAGTGATCGGGAAGCAGACGAGTACGCCGGGCGCTACCGAGCCCTTCTCGATTTTCTGGCGGAGGCAACTCGTCATTGGAAGGCGGAAGAGCCGCTGGCCGCCACTGAGCCTCCTTTGGTGAACGTATCGGTAAAAATATCCGCTCTCTGCGCGCGCGTCCAAGCTACCGATCCCGCCCAAAGCATTCAAACAATTCTGCAACGGCTCCGGCCCATAGTCTCGCGGGCCCGCGAACTCGGCGCGTTTATCAACCTGGACATGGAACACTACGGCCTTAAGCAGTTGACCCTTGATCTCTTTAAACAGCTCGAAGAAGAATTTTCCGGGTATTCGCAGCTTGGGTTGGTGATTCAAGCGTATCTCCGAGATTCTTCAGCAGACGCCGAAGCATTGTTGGAATGGAGTCGAAGAACTGGACGTCGATTTACTGTCCGACTGGTAAAAGGAGCTTATTGGGATTTTGAAAAAGTGATTGCGGCTCAGCGGACCTGGAAAGTTCCCGTCTACCTGGCGAAATCCGAGACCGACGCGAACTACGAGAAGGTCACTCGGTTGCTTCTGGAGAATCAGGAAACGGTTTATCCGGCATTTGCTTCCCACAACGTCCGCAGCATTGCGCACGCGATGGTGTACGCGGAAAAGCTGGGTTTGCGGCCGGGCGATTACGAGTTTCAGATGTTATACGGCATGGCCACACCGATCCGGCGCGCTCTGGTTGAGCTTGGACATCGCGTTCGCGAATATTGTCCTATCGGCGAACTGGTCCCGGGTATGGCTTATCTCGTGCGGCGGCTTTTGGAGAACACTTCCAACGAAGGCTTTCTCCGAGCTAAATTCAGCGCGAACACGTCGATTACAAAACTACTGGAGGATCCGGCCGCTATCGTTGCAGAAGAACCGGAACGTACGGAACCGGCGTTTGTTCAACCGAGATTTGTCAATGAGCCTCCGCTTGATTTCGCGCTTGAAGCCGCCCGGAATAAGATGAGCGAGGCGATCGCAAAAGTGCGCCAGCAGTTGGGTCGATACTATCCGCTAATGATTGGGGGAAGGCCGGTGAAAACGGAAGGATCACTCAATTCCGTCAATCCTGCGCTCCCCAATCAAATCGTAGGTTCGGTCGGGGCGGGCGGCAAGGAAGAGGTGGTGGCAGCAGTGCAGGCCGCCCGGACTGCGTTCCCGCGTTGGAGCCGGCTCTCTATGGAAGAACGAGCCAACTTTCTGGATCGCGTCGCGGACCGCCTGCAGCAACGTCGACACGAACTCGCCGCCTGGCAGGTTTTTGAAGTTGGCAAAACTTGGATTGAGGCCGACGGCGATGTGATCGAAGCGATCGATTTCTGTCGTTTCTATGCGGAAGAAGCTCGCCGGCTAGGTCGAGGCCGGTTAACTCAGGATGTGGCCGGCGAAGTGAGCCTGGAGAGCTACATCCCCCGTGGGGTGAGCGCAATTATCGCCCCGTGGAACTTTCCTCTCGCCATCCTTTGTGGAATGACTGCTGCCGCGCTCGTTACGGGAAATACGGTCGTGATTAAGCCGGCTGAACAGTCGTCCGTTATCGGTGCGCTATTCATGGAGGTTCTGCAAGAGTCAGGTCTGCCGGACGGCGTCGCGAATCTATTGACCGGCACTGGAGAGGAGGTGGGCTCTTATCTCGTCGCCCATCCTGATATCGATCTCATCGCTTTCACCGGGTCGCGAGAAGTGGGAACGATGATTTGGCAAATCGCCGGTGTCACTCATCAGGGTCAACGCAACTTAAGGAAAGTGATTTGTGAAATGGGCGGAAAGAACGCGATGATCATCGACAGTGATGCCGACCTCGATGAAGCAGTGCTTGGAATCGTTCATTCTGCCTTTGGTTTTCAGGGCCAAAAGTGTTCTGCTCTCTCCCGTTTGATTCCCGTCGGTAAAGCGACGGAGCGACTTTTGCCTAGGTTGGTTGAGGCCGCCGCAGCCCTGAGAATTGGCCTGCCGGAGGAACCAGGCACCGACATCGGTCCGGTAATCGATGCAGCGGCCAAAAACAAGATCGAAACCTATCTGGCGCTCGGACGAAAAGAGCACCGGATCGCCTTTGAAGCGAAGCTTCCAGCAGATCTGTCAGGCTATTTTGTTCCGCCGACTATATTTACTCAGGTTCCGGTGGGTGCCCGACTGGCCCAGGAAGAGATTTTTGGACCAGTGCTTGCCGTGACCCCGGCACGCGATTTAGACGAGGCCTTGGAATTCGCAAATTCTACCGAGTTTGCTCTAACCGGTGGGCTTTACTCCCGCAGTCCGCAAAATATCGAAAAGGTTCGTAGGTCTTTCAACGTAGGCAACCTTTACATCAATCGAGGCATAACCGGCGCTATTGTTGGTCGCCACCCTTTTGGCGGATTTCTGATGTCCGGCGGAGGTACGAAGGCCGGTGGACGCGATTACCTACTTCAATTCACTTTCCCGCGAGTGGTCACGGAAAACACCTTGCGCCGCGGCTTTGCTCCAGAAACCGATCTGGCAACTCAGACGGATGGAGCTGTGGGAAGTCGGAAGCTGGAGGTTCCCGCCTAGAGGCTGGCTATTCGGGGTTGGTTCAAGATGGTTTACATGCGCAGTCGAGCATTTACCTCTACCTTGAGTTCGTTGCTGATACTGTTTGGTAGTTCATCGGTTATGGCCGATGTCTGCGACGACTATAGTCGTCTGGTCGATCAGCATATCGCCGCGGTTCGTTCGATCGGTCAGCAGGCGGAGGCTGCCAATGACGCGAAGAGTGCTGCTGACGTGATCCGACAATGTCAGGAAGAGAAGACGAATTGGCAAAGAGCGTTGGCGCCAATCAATCGCGAGCTCTCACAGCGATACCGCTCAAACATAGAGCCTGATCGGTGCCAGGATACGGATGAAAGGGCCTCCGCGTTTTTTCGAGAAGAGATCCTGGTTGATGCCAAAGTTGCGCAGCTAGCGGCCAAATACGGAACCCAGGAGTTGGGAGCTAATAAATAGCCATTAGCAAAGATCGAGATGGCAAGGGCTCAGAGTCCGGAGCTTTGACGTGTCGTCCTACCACGCGTGGCTTAGCCAGACGAATGACCTTGCCGGTCTCGAACGGTATGCCTATTTGCCAGACGATATTTTATAGTCGCTCAACCGCGCGATCCCTCTTTCGGGGTACCGAAACAGCCAAAGCAGATGACCGGCCAGCGCAAGCTTCGCCAGGATAAATCCACACGCGAGAACAAACAAAAGGCCCGGATCCAGTTCCGTTGCTCCAGCCTGATTGGCCCTAACCGCCTCGTAAATGAAAATAGCGTCGGCGACAAATTTTACTGCGCCCAGAAGGTAAATTCTGGACACGATCATATCCAATGTCTGTTCGCGCCGTTCCGGGGCCATCCAGTAGTCACGATTGGGAATCTGTACAAAAGTTTCCGGTCTGGTTCTTACTAGCCGGATCGATATGAGCGCAGCGACGGCGATAGCGGCGGGAATAGCCCCTGAAATCAGGACGAAAATCCACTTGGGTCCCTCCGCCGCGAAATGCGTCCAGGAAGGAAAATGGGCGTGTACTCGTTCCGGCAATCGATGGTAAGCCCAGAATAACTCAACAAAACAGGTCGCGAGCGTCAGGATAAAAAGCAACGCGGCGAAGCGAGTCAACCGGCGGTGGACCTTCGGACTTTCATCCTGCACCAGAGTGTTTAGCAGCATGTGAGGGGGGAACACATAGTGCACTACATACTCTGCGTTCGTCGCTGCTTATTGCCCAGAGCGTTTCTTACCAGCAACAGTTCGCTGACATTTTCCGGAGTGAAAAGACCGATCAGCCGGCCGGTATTGTCCACGACTGGAAGAGCCGGCGCGCCCGACTTTTGGACCAGTGCCAACGCGCTGTCGAAATTGGTGTTGGGCAAAACTGCAGGTAATCCGGTCGTCATGACATCGGTCACCGGTGTCTCTGGCCCGGAACGTCGCAAAGCCATTATGAGATTATTTTTTGTCAACAAGCCGGCGAATCCGCCATTATCGTCGAGCACTGGGAACTCATGTTGTGACGTCCCCAGCAGCATGTCTATCGCTTCGTTTAACGTCGCTTTTTGATCTAGCGTGTCAAAGCGTGTGACCATGGCACTCGAAACCGGCAAACCGGCTGTCATATATCGCATTTGGACGATGGCGGATTCGTTTTCCGCCCCCATATAGATAAAAATGGCAATCAGGATCAGCGGTATATAGCCCTTGAAGACAGCAATAACGCCCAACGTAAGAGCCAACCCCTGGCCGATTGTTGCGGCGATCTGGGTCGCTCGGATGTACTGCATTCGGGTAGCGAGCAAAGCCCGTAACACTCTGCCTCCGTCGAGTGGAAAGGCTGGGATCAGATTGAAAAAGAACATCAATACGTTGATCCAAACCAAATACCAAATTGGATCCATACTTTTTCGGTCAAAAACCGATTCAAGTGTGAGGTTGCCGGTACCAGCAAGAACCAAGATTAAGGCCACAGCGATCACGACGTTCACCAGAGGGCCGGCTAAAGCTACCACCAATTCCTGCCATGGTTTCTCCGGCATCCGCTCGAGCCGGGCCAAACCACCTAGCGGATGCAATGTAATGTCGACTGTTGCGATCCCGTAGGCTTTTGCGGCAAAGGCGTGACCCAACTCGTGCAGCAACACGCAAACAAAAACGGAGACCCAGATCAGCACCGCATTCAAGGCACCGTTGCGATCTCCGGTAGAAGAATAGATAAAGAGAAATCCTACTAGGAGCAGAATGAATGTTCCGACGTGAACTCGAATATCAATCCCGGCAATTCGTGCGACCTTAAAGGACCATCTCATCGGATTTTTGGTTAAATGCTATCGCTAATGTGCACCAATGCGGGCCACACTTAAAGCACGGGTCGTTCCAAACGCGCGCCGGAGTGAGGTGGCCGGTTTTATGCAAGAGGAGGTCCGAGTCAAGATCCAGGCACCCGCCCACGAGGGAAAAGCGAATGCTGAACTGATTCGATTTCTATCGGAATTAATCGGTTGTGCGAAATCGAGCATCATAATCAAACGGGGAGAGAAAAGTCGCAATAAAGTAATCGAGATCGAGGGTGTAAGTCCCCAAGAAGTCTGGCGCAAATTGGGGATCAGGTTCGTTAGTGGCGACTAGCCTGCTACTAACCAGGATCGGGAGGGCGCACAGCCCGTCCGACATAGCTCATCGGACGTCTTGGGCAATAAGATTGAGAACTCTGCGACTTCGGATCCTCGTGCGCGCGGATCGCGGGGATCCGACGTCGCAGAAGCGCATTGTCGTTGAGCGTGATGCATCGAAAAGCTATGTCGGATAGGCCGCCTTCGTAAACTACGGCGCGCCCTAGAGACGAGTTGACCAAAGGCGCTGGAGTTGGCCGCGACGCAGGCTTTGCGGAGTCGGGCTGCGATCCCTCCCTGATATATGGCGACTGTGATAGGCAAAGCGGTGCTTTTAGACACGAATGGCTACACGCTTGGTTCCTGAGGCTGGCTTGTCCGCCGTAGTTTGTGGGTTTTGCGGGAACGAAGGAGGGAGCATCAGGCTACGTTTTCGCCACTCCCAAGGTCTTTGCTCGTTGGCCAAAGAATGCTAGCTTCCGAACTCTTCGTATGAATTACAAGGAGACACTCAACTTGCCCAAAACCGATTTCCCGATGAAGGCCAACCTCGTCGCGCGGGAACCGGAACTTTTGGCCAAATGGCAGAATACCGGTGTCTATCGTCAGATCCAAGACCGAAGGAAAGACGCACCCCTTTTCGTTCTCCACGACGGCCCGCCGTTTGCCAATGGCGACGTTCATATGGGCACAGCCCTGAACAAGGTCCTGAAAGATCTTATCGTGAAGAGCCGCTCAATGTTGGGCCTCCGGGCACCTTTCGTACCGGGTTGGGATTGTCACGGTCTGCCGATCGAATTCAAGGTCGTCAAAGAATCGCGCGGACTCTCCCCCCTCGAGGTACGGCAACGATCTGAACAATACGCTCGAAAGTATGTCGAGATTCAACGGAACCAGTTTCGCCGCCTGGGCGTTTTCGGCGACTGGGAAAATCCGTACCTGACTCTCGACCCGCACTACGAGGCGGTGATCCTACAGATTTTTGCGGCTATCGTCGAAAAGGGGTTGGTCTACCAAAGCAAGAAGCCGGTCTATTGGAGTACCGGCGCACAGACCGCTTTGGCCGAGGCTGAGGTTGAGTATAGAGATCGGCGCGATCCTTCGATCTATGTTGGCTTTCCAGTGGTCTCCGGAAAATATGCTGGCCGCTGCTCTCTCGCGATCTGGACGACGACTCCCTGGACACTGCCTGCCAATCTGGCCGTAGCGGTGCATCCAACATTCACTTATGTAGTGCAAGAGTTCGCCCATCCGGACCACGAAGCTCGCAGAACGCTTTTACTCGCAAAAGAGCGCATGGCTGCGTTCACAGAAGCTACTGGTTGGGTCCCTGAAGGAAAACCCATCCAGGAACTCCTGGGAAGCGAGTTGGAGGGAATCTCTTATCGCCATCCATTCCTCGACCGCGATGGCGAAATTCTGACCGCGGAATTCGTGACACTCGATGCGGGCACCGGATGCGTTCATATCGCTCCAGGTCACGGTGAAGACGACTATCAACTCGGTTTGAAGCATGGCCTCCCAATCCTTTCACCGGTGGATGATCATGGACGGTTTACTTCGGAGGTTGGAATTACCGAGTGGACGGGAAAGTACGTTTTCGACGCAAATCCCGACGTCATTAAGCTGCTGAAGGAACTGGGCGCGCTCCTGGGGGAACAGACCTTCGAGCACTCTTATCCGCATTGCTGGCGTTCAAAAACCCCGGTTGTGTTCCGTGCTGTCGAACAGTTTTTCATTCGGATTGATCAGATCAAGGATGACGCATTGGCGGCGGTCGAGCGGGTCAAATGGCTGCCGAGCTGGGGTCGCAATCGGATGTATTCTACCGTGGAATCCCGCCCGGACTGGTGTATTTCCCGGCAACGAAGTTGGGGAGTGCCTCTCCCTGCATTCTATCGAAAAGGTAAACCGATCCTCGACGCGGACTGGATCCGGCGAGTGGCGGAATTGGTCCGCGAGCGGGGTTCAAACGTTTGGTACGCATTGAGTGACGAGGCGATCGCTCAACAATTAGGATTGCCGCCCGGATTAACCAGACGCAATGATACACTCGACGTTTGGATCGACTCCGGTGTTAGCCATGAGGCGGTATTAAAAACGCGCCCCGAGCTACGCTGGCCTGCGGATGTCTACATCGAAGCGACAGATCAACACCGCGGTTGGTTCCAGTCCTCTCTGCTGACCAGCGTGGCAATTCATGGAGAAGCTCCGTATCGGGAAGTGATCACTCATTCCTTTGTCGTCGACATGGAAAGCAAGCAGAAGCTCTCCAAGTCGCAGCAAGGTGCCTACGCGAAACCGACCGAAGCGGAATACTACGTTAATAAGTATGGCGCGGATATCGTTCGCCTTTGGGTCGCCAGTGTCAATTACACTGATGAAGTTCCCTTTGGCGAAAAGATGTTCGAGCAGTTGACGGATACCTACCGCCGCATCCGGAATACGCTCCGTATCTTGTTGGCAAATCTCAGCGATTTCGATTCGGAGAAGCATCGGTCCAGCCGGCTCACTTTAGTGGATCGATGGTTATTGACGCGCCTGCAGGAATTGACGCGCCAGTGCCGAGAGGCATACGAGCGATATGAGTTTCACAAAGTTTACCATGCTCTCAACCAATTCTGCGCCATCGAATTGAGCAGTTTGTACGTCGATATCACGAAGGACCGCATGTATTGCGACGCCCCGGATTCCCCTCGGCGACGGGCCACGCAAAGTGTCATGCATACGGCCTTTGATCATCTCGTTCGGTTGTTGGCCCCGATCCTGGCTTTTACGGCTGAGGAGGCCTGGTCCCATTTTGGCCGAGCGGATTCGGTCCACCTCGAGATTTTGCCGACGAGCGACAGTAAACTGATCGATTCGCAAGCTGTGGCCGACGTCGAAGCGTTGCTGCGGGCCCGGGCAGTGGTCGCCCAAGCACTTGAATCTGCCCGCCAGCAAAAACAAATCGGCAACAATCTGGAGGCCCAGGTGAAATTGACTCTGCCGATCGGCGATCGCGTTCATCGGTTGGACCATGAAGAGGTCGAGGAATTCCTTATCTTGAGCCATCTCGAAATCGTGACTCGCGAGGGCGATCCCATGGCAACAGCGTCGAAAACCAAACGCGTCCGTTGCGAACGCTGCTGGCGTCATCGCCCAATGGTGAACATGATCCCGGCTCATCCCGGACTCTGTGACCGCTGTGCGGCCGTGATTGACCAGATGGCGATCGAAAAATGAAATTTTTGCTCCTGCTGAGCCCGCCGCTCATTTTGTTGGATCAGCTAACTAAATGGTTTATCCAACAAGATATTCCCTACGGTGGCGAAGTGCCGATTATGCCGGGTTTTTTTAGCTTGGTACATGTCAGCAACACCGGAGCGGCATTTAGCTTACTCCAGGGAAATAATCTGTTTTTCATCATTCTGGCGCTATTGGCGCTTGCCGTTGTAATTTTTTTGCTCGTCCGCGATCAGTGGCAGACCGACCCCTCACGACGACTTCATTGGACGACCAAAATTTCTTTTGCCCTGCTAGCCGCAGGCATTCTCGGAAATCTCATCGATCGGTTATTCAAAGGGAGCGTGGTGGACTTTCTCCACTTCTACATCCGCGATTACGCCTGGCCCTCCTTCAATGTGGCCGATAGCTGCATCTGTGTAGCCGCAGGCTTGCTTATTCTTACTTCATTTCGGAAGCAGCGACCTGTCGCTGAAAATTCGTAGGGTCGCCGCAGACCCACGATTGGTAGGGCGAAAGCCTGGGGCGGTCTCAGCCGCGCCGGCTTGAGCCGTTCGTTTTTCTACCCAAAAATGTCGTTTGGCTCACGTTCGTACCGTCTTGGGTCGTGGACGGCACGGATCGCTCCCGCACCGGCTCAAACCCGGCGCCAACCAGACAACGCAGTATCGATTGATTTCCCGGGCGCCGAGGTTTTCGCCCTACCAGCCAGGGGTGTCCTGCACGCAACATTCAATTTCCCCCACCCTCCACCGCTAATCGCTGCACCAAAGCTAGCGCTTCCGCCCGAGTTTGGATTTCCCCCTCGAGCTGGGCTGTCTGCACTCTCTCTAAAATCTGTCCGAATCGCGGTCCAGGAGAAAGGCCGAGCGCAATCAGATCATGACCATTCACCAGCGGCGGCGGTATCAATGGCTCTTTCTCGAATTCCTTTTCCTTCTGCAGAAGAAACTGAAAGTTCTCTAGATCGCCGTGGCTGCTCAAGCAATCGACTCGGTGTAATTCAAGCTCCAGGCCAAAGTTTCCGCGAGCCATAAAACGACGAAGCTTCGCCGGACGCATCCTGGGGACATCTTTGAACATCATGTGGGTTCTAACCGCATCCGTTACAGTTTCGATTTCCTGACCAGAAAAGCGGAGCCGCTCCATCACGGCCAAACTCATCGCGGCACCCACTTCGTCATGCCCATTGAACCGAATACGACCCTCTGCAGGATCGCACGTCTGGGTCGGCGGTTTCCCGATATCATGCAGCAACACCATTAAAGCCAGCAACCCGGGGGCATCCGATGGCAGAAATTCCAGCATCCTCCGGGTATGAACGAAAACGTCCCCTTCCGGATGAAATTGCGGAGGCTGTTCGCAGCCCTTTAGCGCAGCAACTTCCGGGAGGATCTGCTCGAGCAATCCGCTGGCATCCAAAAGATCGAATCCCCGCACGCGGTGAGGGTCAGCCAGGATTTTCATCAGTTCGTCCCGTATCCGTTCGGGACTTACTACGTGTATTTCTTTCGCATCCCGCCGAAGCGCACTCCAGGTTTCCGCTCCGATTTCAAATTGTAACGTCGCGGCAAAGCGCACCGCTCGAAGCATTCGGAGGCGATCTTCGGCAAAACGTAGCTGGGCATCCCCGATGGCTCGCACCAACTTTTTTTGCAAATCCTCACGCCCTCCGACGTAGTCGACTACTCTGTCGGCGATCGGGTCGTAGAACATCCCGTTGATCGTAAAGTCGCGTCTCTGGGCATCCTCCTCCGCGGAAGAGAAGGTCACCGTCTCGGGCCGTCGGCCATCCAAATAGGCACCATCAGATCGGAAAGTGGCGACTTCAAATTCCCACTCATTTTCCAGTACTCGAATAACTCCAAACTTTGCGCCGACCGGAACGGTCCGAGCAAAAAGTTCCTGAACCCGCTCAGGACGGGCATCAGTCGCAACATCGATATCCTTTGGCCGAAAACCGAGGAGCGCGTCCCGAACGCAGCCGCCGGCAAAATAGGCTAGGTGACCGCGGTCGCGCAAACGTCGAACGACCGATGTCGCCACTTCCACCAGCGGGGATGTGTCAAGCAGCTTCGGCAATCTCACTACCTCCATACAGCAAACGCAAATCGGCGTTGGCTGCTTCGACGGCGGCCGACAACGGCAGTTCCAGTTCCATATAGATCTGAGTCAAGGCAACGAACCTCTCCTCTTCAGTTAGACGGATGTCTGGCATGTTCATTTATTCCTCCTATTCTCCGCCGCCCCGCCGGTTCACAAAAAAAAACCACCGCCGGGATTCAGCGGTGGGTTTGTCGAAAAGTCTCTAGTTTTCTAGTCGTTTCTGAGCTTACTCCCTCACCGCTTATCGGTAGCGTCGCCACGCGGCGCAACCGAAATACGCCACATCGTCCCCGAGGCGCATTTAAGGTTCTTGGTTTGGTGAGGAATCACAAGCATGGTCCACTTTTATAGAACAGACCGCAGCCGCCCGCAATAAAAAACTTTTCCAATTGCTGTTATAAGATTTTTTCTCACAGAAAACCAGGCTGGAATAATGAGGTTGCCGTCGGGCAGAGTCCGACGTAGCATCGGAACATTGTTTAAAGGTCTTCGAATTGCCTGGAAGTGCGCGGTGTCGCTACTTCGACTTCCAGACCGGACCCTATGGAACCCAAGCCCGCAGCTGATTTTGCGAACAGTGGGAAGCGAACTACCAGCGTGCGCCTGGAGCATCTGGAACGCCTCGAGACCGTCGTTCGTGAATTCGGGTTCAAAGACCGGAGCCACTTTTTTCAGCTCTGCACGGATGCACTTCTGCGCGCTCATCACAGCGGACAACGCCTAGACTGGCCGCCGCGTTTCGTGACTCGCGATTAGTGCGGCGTTGCCTGATCCCGCCGTCGCTATGCGCGGCCTTATCCCTTGGCGGGCGCGCCGTAGCACGAAGGTTGCGTCCTGGCTAAGGCCAAAACGATGGCTTCGGCCACAACGATTGTGAAAGGTGAGAAGTGATTGGTGAATGGTGGGAGATCTCTGCCGAGAATTTGCCGATAGGAATCCACCACCCTATCACCGATCACCAACGACACTCTCTTGACGAGGGTTTGGATTGGGCCACGATGACCCCACCTATGGAGAGAGCCGCACTTTGTTCGCTACCATTTGGACCACACCGCCCAGCCGCAAAATTCGCCTCGTTGCTTTTCGCCCCGATATTCATTTTTTGTTCCTTCGCCCAAGCACAAGATCAATCAGGTAAAGCCCCCGAAGATGACGAATGGGCCGCAACCTGGGGTTGCGCCCCGGCGTTTCCCATCGGACAGGAGCTGGCCAATCAGACGCTTCGCCAGTTTGTCAGAATTAGCGTAGGAGGCGAACGTGTGCGGATCCGCTTGTCCAATGAAACCGGGACGCAGCCGTTAGTCATTGGAGCGGCACATTTGGCTATTGCTGGGCCGGAGAAGGGAAGTATCGATCCTTCATCGGATCATGTGCTGACTTTCAACGGTAGCCCAACGATCACCGTACCTCCGGGAGCGCCGGTGCTCAGCGATCCGCTGGATTTCGAAGTCCGGCCCCTTACGATGCTCGCAGTCAGTCTCTACATAACCCGTGATACGGGCGGCTCGGTGATTCATCCGCTGGGTGGTGCGACGGCTTATCTTTCCCAATCTGGCGATCAGAGTGGCGCAACGACAATCGCCGACGCTACGACAGTAACCGAACGATATTTTCTGACCCGAATCGAAGTGAACTCACCCAACAATGCTGGAACGATCGTCGCCTTAGGCGATTCGATTACTGACGGACGCGGATCGACAGTGGATGCTAACCGGCGCTGGCCCGATCGGTTAGCCGAACGTTTGCATGAGCAGGGTCAAGAGCTCGGCGTGGTGAACGCAGGTATCGCCGGGAATCGAATATTGCATGATCTTCCGGAAATGATTTGTGGTCCCAGCAGTCTTTCGCGCTTCGACCGAGATGTGTTAAGCGTACCGGCCGTAAAATTTGTGATCGTTCTTCAAGGAGTGACTGACATCGGCCATCCCGTGGCCAATGCCCTTCCCGAACAAGCGGTCAGCTCAGAACAGGTTATCGGCGGCCTAAAACAATTGATTGCTCGCGCACGTGCGCGCCACCTCAAGATTTTTGGAGCCACCCTCCTGCCAGAGGAGGGTGATGTCTTGCACAACGAGGAAGGTGAAGCGAAACGCAAAGCGGTAAATGAATGGATCCGCACTAGTAAGGCTTTTGATGGTGTCATTGACTTCGAAGCTGCGGTCCGCGACCCGGATCATCCGGCACGACTCCGTGCTGAATACGATTCGGGTGATCACGGACATCTCAACGACGCCGGCTATCGAGCGATGGCGGATTCCATCGATCTGAAGTTGTTTGCCAAACCGTAGTCCGGATCCTTCGAGCGCTCGACCATAAGCGCACCGAATTGCCGAGGCTGGAGCATCCCCATTACCATTGCGCGTAGTCCAGATCCTTGGGCTCCGAATCGAGATCTTGTGTTTTTCGACCCGGTCACTATTTTACGGTTCCTATCGACCCAGCCGTCGAGGGGTACCAATTGCCCTTAAGCGCTCTTAGCTCAGATGGATAGAGCAAGCGATTTCTAATCGCTCGGTCACAGGTTCGAGTCCTGTAGAGCGCGCTTGTATATGTGGTGGCATATAATCTTCCCCTTAGTCCAAGTCTTGGCGTCAGATCCCAATTCTCTAATCCGAAAACTTGTCGTCTTTGCGTGAGATTTCGGTCGTCTTTGCTTGATTGTATTCCGTGTTCTGATTCCGCCGAGCAGGCGTGTCCGACGAAGCATCCACCAGGTGGTGATACGATTTTTGACTAACTTCGCGAAGTCGGAAGCTCAGCCCTACCGTATACTCTCGTCGGTATTCGGATCGAACAGGTGAATTAACTCGCTCGCTACGGTGAGCGTTAGCTTCTCGCCGGCTACCCGTCCCCACTGTTCGTTGATCTGCGCGATGATCTTTTTCTCTTCGCCGATGTTGATTTGGAGGATTGAGGTCGCTCCTTGGGGCTCGACTACCTCGACGATGCCTTTGATGACGTTCTTGGTCGCGCTGTCAGGGTTTCTCTCGATCAACAGGTGTTCCGGACGAACTCCCACCCAGACATCTTTGATCCCTTTCCGGGTCGCAGCAGCAGCGCGATCCTTTGATAACAGTAAGCGGAAATTTTCTCCGGCGGAAACCGATCCATCCGCTGCAACCTGCCCACGCAAAAAATTCATCGATGGGCTGCCAATGAAACCCGCCACATACCGGTTAATCGGCACATTGTACAGATCCTTGGGCGTTCCAACCTGCTGGACTAATCCTTTGGACATGACCACGATCCGGTCACCCATGCTCAACGCCTCAACCTGGTCGTGCGTGACGTAAAATGTCGTTACGCCCAGACGCCGTTGGAGCTTAATGATCTCGGCCCGCATCTCGACCCGAAGCTTGGCGTCTATGTTAGATAACGGTTCGTCCATCAAGAAAACCTTTGGCTCTCGCACGATCGCACGCCCAAGCGCCACTCGCTGACGTTCACCTCCGGATAGCTCCTTGGGTTTGCGCTCAAGCAAATGCTCGATACCCAGGATTTTTGCCGCCGAATGAACTCGTTCGGCCACACGCTCTTTGGGAAACTTCCGTAACCGCAGGCCGAAAGACATGTTGCCGAATACGTTCATATGCGGAAACAGAGCGTAGTTCTGGAAAACCATGGCGACGTCGCGTTCTCGCGGGATCATTCCGACAACGTTCTTTCCGCCAATCTTGATCTCGCCACCGGTTACTGTCTCCAGACCAGCGATCATCCGCATCGTCGTGGTCTTGCCGCATCCGGAAGGTCCGACCAGGACGACGAATTCGCCCTCGGTGGTGGTGAGATTGAAATCCTGAACGGCGAGAACTTCGCCGTACCGCTTCATCACTTTAGATAACTCGACTATAGCCACAGTTACTCCACTAACGTTGTTGGACTGAGAACAAGTTTATCCTTTCACTGCACCGAATGAGAGGCCACGCGCAAGATAACGCTGAACGAAGAATGACATAATCACCGGAGGCGCTATGGCCAAGATCGTATTGACGGCAGCGAAGTTAAAATCGACTCCCCTCGTACTCCGAGAAGCTAAAATGAATGCGGGCATGGTAGCCGCGTGCTGGGAAGTAACAGCCGAAGCAAACAATGCCTCGTTCCAGCAAAAAGCGAAAACGATAAAGGCCGTCACGATCAATCCATCCAGCGAGAGTGGTAAAGCGATCATCCAAAAGATCTGCCAGAGGGAAGCCCCTTCGATCCTCGCTGCCTCCTCGACCTCTTTGCTGACGTCGCGAAAAATATCACGCATAATGACCACGCAAAAAGCCAGGTTAAAGGTGGAATAGAGAAGGATGAGTCCTGTCCAGGTATCGATCATGCCAATCTGAGCGAGCATAATGTAAAAGGGCGTTAACACCACGACGGGCGGTAGCACGCGCTGCGATAAAAACCAGAGCGTGATGTCCTTGCTCTTCATTCTTCCAAATTCAAAGCGAGCAAGACTGTAAGCGGCCGGCGTGCCGATCAGGAGAACCAACAAGGTCGTCCCGACGCCAACCAAGGCGCTGCTGAACAAACAGTTAAGAGCCTGTGGATCGCCAAGCACCTCCTTCCACGCGTCGAGCGTCGGCGTAAACTGCAGGAACGGAATAATCGCTCCTGGTGTAAAGATATCTGCATGCGTTTTGAGGGAGTTGTCGATGGCCCAGAGGAACGGTACTGCGACCCAAACTGCCGCCAAGCAGGCGATGGCCATGGCCAGAATTTTTGAACCCCATCTTGAATTAGTCCAAAGCAGATTTTCCATAAGCAATCCGAGTCATTTTTACTTTCTATTCGATCCGTCTGCGCATCTGTTTGAAGAAATAGCTAATCACGACAGATGCCAGAATCAGGTAGATGATTCCCATCGCCGATCCCCGGCCGAAATCGGTAAACTGAATTGTCGTCAGATCCGCCATGATACTAAAAAGCTGCGTACTCGTTCCGGGACCACCGCTGGTTAACGCGTAGGGTAACCCAAAAGACTTCAGCCCTTCGATCACCCGCAAAAGAATGGCTATCGTCAGAACCGGCCAAGCTAACGGCACCGCCACATGACGAAAAACCTGCCAATGGCTGGAAGACTCCAACATCGCCGCGTCGTAGATATCGTTCGGAATAGCAGACAAAGTTGCCAACGACATCAAAAACACGAACGGCGTCCAAATCCAGATATCTAGGATCATGGCCGCAGCTAGTCCTCCGGACGCAGTAGAAAGCCAATCGATGTGGATTCCGAGGGAGGCTAGGAGCGCACTGATCAAACCACCCTGGTCGGTGAAAAGCGTGACGCCGAGATACCCAATCGCAACTTCCATGGTGAACAGCGGCGCGGTAAGTACCGGTCGAAAAAAGCTTTTCCCCGGTAGCCCGATCGTAATGAGCCAAGCCAGGATAAATCCGCCACAAACTTCAATCGGGACGGTGATCCCGACGAAGAGCACGGTGATGAAGATTGCATACCAAAACCCGCTGTCGGTTAAGAGACGGGCGTAATTGTCGAACCCGACGTAGCTCGTGATCCCTTCACCAAGCACATAGTTGGCGAAACTGTAATGGACCGCTGCTAAGATCGGGAAGAAGGTCAGCCCGATGACCCAAATAACCGCCGGAGCGAGCAAGGCGTACTTGAATCCTCGTTCCGCCTTGCTCTGAACTGATGCTGTCGCCTCCATCGAACCCATTTTGCGCCTGCCGATTCCTAGCCAGCCAGCTGACTAGGCGAACGATTCCGCGTACAATTTCTTCTGCTTGTCGCGTCCGTACCGCTCGGTAATTCGCTCCCAGGCCTTAGCGCAGTCATCGAGCGCAGCCTTTGGTTGAGTTTGACCAGCCAAGACAGCAGAGATACGGACGTCTAGCTCATGCCAATATTCAGCAGCTCCCGGAATGCGCAGGTACGATTCCTGCACCGGCGATGAGAGATTCTTGTAGTAGGCGTCCAGATATCTTTTGGCCTCGTCCGCATCCCATCCTTGCGCCACCCACTCTTCGACACTGCCAGAGCCAACCGGCGGGAAGTACTCAAACTTCATCCCTGGTTGGACGCCAGTAAATCCATGAGTGCAGTTGTATATTGCATTCTTCTTGGTCGCCATAAACGCAAGAAAGTCATAAGTGACTTCCTTTTTCTTGGAGAAGCGCGAGATAACACAATGCCAGGTCCCGCCGTTGACATTCCCGACCGAGTTTAGGTCGAACTTATCCCATTTACCTTTGATCGGATCGTAAGCCTCGGTTGTTCCTGGAATAGTCGTTGCGCCAACCTTACCTTGGACCTTCGACTCCTTCGGATCCTGAGCAAAGGTTGGAAGATCGCCCCAGGTCGGTTCCATGACCGCGTGCCCGGACAAGAACAAGGCCCAGCCCTGACCCAAGGTCCAGCTGATTGCTTCTTTCGGCCCGCACGGCAGAAACTTCACGTAATCTTCCAGAGCGCGGAGATGGCCCTCGGAGTTAATCAGGGGCTTGAACGTCTCCGGATGGAACCAGAAGTATTTGTTATTCGGCGAACAGACGTAAGGGGCCGCCAAGGTCAAGAAGTGGAAGAAGCCCTGCTCATTGACTTTGGCGTGCAACGCAATTCCCCAATCGTCCTTGCCGTCACCATTCCAATCCCACCCGGTAAAGAAGGTCGCAACATCGAGCATCTCCTTCGACGTCTTCGGCGGGTTCGGAAAGTCGTAACCTAGCTTATCCTTGAACTTCTGCTGATTCTCCGCCTTGTCGAAAACGTCCCTGCGATAATATAGGATCTGACAATCACCATCGAACAAAACTCCGTAGATCTTGCCCTGCCACGTATAAAGACCCTTCATGGCCGGTATCCAGTCGTCCGGGGTCCAGTAAGGATACTTTGGATCCTTCAGGAACGGTTCAACCTCGATAATGTAAGGTTCTTTCGGCACAAAAAAGTCGCCATAGAACCAAGCGCCGGTCATGTAGGCATCGTATTTATGCGTTGTTTGTAGATCCGAGAAGATCTGCTGATGAAGGGTATCAATCGGGACCTCAGCCACATTGACCTTGCCGCCAGTTTCCTCTTCCCATTTCGGCACCCAGTACTTAAGGCCATCGCCAACCGTGGCTTTCAGAACCATGATATTAATGGTCTGGCCTTTGTAGGGCTTCGTCTTGAGAAACGCGATGCGCTCATTCGTTATCGGTGATTCATTCGGATAGTCGGGCGACGAATCGACTAAATTACTATCCGCTGCGTATGCTCGGGAAGTCATTATCCGGCTCAACAAAGCCGCTGATATTCCCAGCTTAGCCGCCTGGGCGATGAAATGCCGTCGACTGATTCTGCCTGCTAAAAATCCGGCAGCCAATTCTTGAAAATGCTCTCTCGAGCTGTCTTGGGACATAGATTTTGCAAACCTAATGATGTTTCCCAAAGAACTCTTCCGGTCGATCCAGCGGATCTCGCACAGTCGTTAGATCTGTGCCCCAACGTTATGAACATCCGTCGGGCCGAATGGAAAAGTGGAATGGGGGGATTTCTTTAAAGATAGTGAAATAATGTCTCTGTCGTCAAGTAGGGCCAGGCGATTTCCGGAGTATTAATACGGGTTTCGAGGCGAAAAGGAGTTCGGAAGTTACAGAATGAAAGCGCAACTGATCTAGGAGAGCCGCGCTTTCGACTGATCAGGATGTGAAATCCCTGGATCCTGCCCAAATTCTATGCTCCTAACTGACTCTCTTCTCTAGCTAGGCCTATTCGCAAACATCGCCCGGTTCGTTTCGTTGGTCAGGGCCATAAGGGTGAGAACTCCGAGGACCGTTCCGAACGGGCTGAAGCAGCATTCGACGCACGCCATCACGAAACAAAACCAATAATTCTTTCGGCGACGCAGAGCGAATCCCGCGGCCAGGACACTGCTCGCAAAAAGGAACCCAGCAACCATGAATGCCAGGCCCATCACGATAAACAAAACGCCAATGATTTCCACAGAGCCAGCCGAGTTTTTCGGTGGAGCAACCAGCATGGAAAATCCCACCGCTACGTGAATAATCGGAAAACAGGAGAAAAGATACGAGAGCCCACCAAGCGCAAAATGGGCGATTGCGAGAGCGTCCACGTACTTTTCGCCTTCAGGAAATTTGGATGGCAGTGGCGGTAAGTTCTGCGTCACGGAGTATAGAGGAGTACGAGAAATACCGGAAGTTCACGAGTCCGAAAATCGCTTTGAGAGACAGGAATGTGACTCTAATTCGGGTTCCTTGGCCGTACAGATCGGCGAAATCGCGTTTATTCTACAACTTCTGAACCCTCTCCCTTGTACTTTTCCTACTTCTTGAGTTCCCTCCCTTTTGTTCCAAATTACCCTTCGATGAGCAAGCTGCTTAAGTATCTCACTTTCTGCGTCGCCCTTGTTGCCTGCGGTGTTGCGTATGGAGGGAGCGCGGAATCAAACGTCCGTATCGAGTTTATAAGACCAGAGAACTACACAGACGTATCCTTTCGCTCGATGACTCCAGCCAGCGCCCGTGAACGGTTGATCCGCGAATTGTCGCGTACGATTCAGGACGCAGGGACCAAATCTCTGGCTGGATACCAACTCGATGTCCGGATCTTGGACGTCCACATGGCCGGGCGGGAAGCGTTTGAGGCACCCGGAATCAATTCCGATTTACGGATTCGTAACCGGACGACCCCACCCAAGGTTTCGCTCGAATTTCAGGTGAAGGATCGTTCCGGGAAGGTAGTGGCTAAAGGCTCAGAAAAGTTAATCGATCCGAACTACCAATGGAACGTCAGTTATCAAGGTACTGACGAGCTGTATTCCGAAAAGTATCTACTTCGCACCTGGATCAGCAGTTTACCGCAGAAGATCCATCGAACATAAGGCGCGAGCTAGCCGGAGATGGGCAGGGTCCCGCGCTTGTCGGACCGAACTTGCTTTTAGGTCAAGGGACGCTCTCCCGACATTGGTAAGCCTTCTTGGCGGGCGAACCAAGAAATACCACGATAGCCGGGCCCACGGAGGACGTACGTTCAGGTTCCTGACCGCTGCCTACCCCATTGCGGATTCGCCCAAAGGAGAAACCAAATGAAACCAAAGCAAGAAACCCGACAACATGAAACGATAACTGAAATCCACGCAGGGGTGGACCAAGTCTGGAAAGCAATCACGGATGCCTCTCAAGTTCAGATCTGGTACGCGCCAGAGGCCAGGATCGATCTGCGGACGGGCGGCGAATACTTTGTTTCCTGGGGCGAAGGGGCCGGTGCAACCGGACAAATCGAAGTGCTCGAACCACCGAAGCATTTGCGGGTCGTCGCGGAGCGCGACTCGACCATGAACACTGAGGAACCGGAAAAAAGCATAAAGACCTCACCCGTCCGGGTTGCCATCGATTTCTATCTCGAATCGCATAGCGACACGACGGTGTTACGGCTTGTGCACTCCGGCTTTCTTCCTTCGACTGACTGGGATGCAGAATATCATGGTACGCGCAAGGGTTGGCCAATCATGTTGCGGATTCTGCGGTACAGCTTGGAGCATTTCGGGGGCGCCCCGGGACGCCAAAGTTGGCTCTACACCGCTTCTACTGTTCCCCTGAACGACGCGTGGGAAGCCTTCACCCAATCCATTGCGTCGGAGGCAATTAAATTCGTGGTACCTCGCGAAGAAATTTGTGCCACTTGGGCGGAAATGGGAGACGGATTGGTTTACGCGTCATTTGGGGAGAACGGCGGCCGAACAGGGATTAATCTCTTTGTCGTTCTATACAATGAAGCAACCCCGCGAATCGGAGAAGCCGCTGCTTATTGGCGAGGTCGCTTGGCAACGATTTTCCCAGACACTTCGATCGAGCAATAGCTTTCGTCCTCGCCCGCCCTGGCTCAAATAAATTTCGCCCTAGCGGCGCTGGATCAACGCCCACGATCGGTAGGGCGAACGCTTTTGCGTGAGCCACTCAGGGTTTCCGCCTCAAATAAACTTTCGCCCTACCAACGCTGGATCAACGCCTACGATCGGCAGGGCGAACGCTTTTGCGTGAGCCGCTCAAGGGGTTCCCGGCTCAAATAAATTTTCGCCCTACCGGCGCTGGGCTAGCTACGAGGACGAAATTCTAAATAGCTTCGGCGATTGCCCGGCCAACCTGCTCGGTCGTGGCCTCACCACCAATATCGCGCGTTCGCGGGCCCTGACTAAGAACGGCTTCAATCGCGTTTAGAACCGCAGCCCCTGCTTCAGGATGACCTAGATGATCGAGCATCATGGCGCCGCTCCAGATCTGGCCGATCGGATTGGCGATTCCTTTGCCGGCGATGTCCGGCGCAGAACCGTGAACCGGTTCGAACATCGACGGAAATTCTCGTTCCGGATTCAGGTTAGCCGAAGGCGCGATGCCGATGGTACCGGTAACCGCTGGTCCAAGATCGCTCAAGATGTCGCCGAATAGATTGGAACCAACAACCACATCGAACCAGTCCGGGTGGCTGACGAAGTGTGCAGTGAGAATGTCAATGTGATATTGATCCACGCGAATCTCAGGATAATCGGATGAAACCGCCTTCACCCGTTCATCCCAAAACGGCATGGTCACCGTAATGCCGTTGCTCTTTGTGGCAGAGGTCAGGTGCTTTTTCGGTCTCTTCTTGGCCAGCTCGAATGCGGAGCGCAGAATGCGATCGACACCACGTCGGGTAAAAATCGACTGCTGCGTCACGATCTCGTCCTCGGTCCCTTCGTAAATGCGTCCACCAACCGATGAGTACTCGCCTTCGTTATTCTCGCGTACGATCAGAAAATCAATGTCGCCCGGTAGGCGGTTCTTCAGCGGGGATTCAATGCCGGGCATCAATCGAACCGGGCGCAGGTTAGCATACTGGCGGAAATGACGCCGAATCGGAATGAGTAAACCCCACAGGGACACATGATCTGGTACCGGAGGAAAACCGACCGCTCCCAGAAAAATCGCATCGTGATGGCGGATCTGGTCCAGCCCGTCTGCAGGCATCATCCTTCCCGTCTTCTGATAGAACTCACAACTCCAGGGCAGATGATCCCACTCGAACTCGATGCCGAACTTGCGGCCCGCCGCGTTTAGAACACGGATACCTTCCGGAACAACTTCCTGACCGATACCGTCCCCCGGAATGGTTGCGATGTGATAACTCTTCATTGGTCTGCGAACCTCGTTTTACAATCCACGACTTGCAACGGTCGCCCCGGATTCGAAGGAGCCAAGGTTGGGAGAGGCGTTGCTTGCAACTATTCCTGATGAAGCCGATCCGGGTGGCTCAGTGCATCGGAGCGTAAAGGGACCATTTTTTGGTTTCCCAGCCGAGCCAAGAAGAATGCCAGTGGATTGAGAGCAATAGAAATCAGAGCACCAGCCACAATCAAGCTTTGCCCTTTTTGCGGTAGAAGATGAAGGCGAGTTCCTAAGCTAGCCAGAATAAAGGAGAATTCGCCGATTTGGGACAGGCTCGCCCCAATGGTGAGAGCCGTCCCAAGCGGGTAACGGAGAGCGAGCACGAGTCCGACGGATACCAAAGACTTTCCCAATACGATAACGGCGACTATCGCGAATATATGCAGCGGCTCCCTAACAAGGATGGCAGGATTGAAAAGCATTCCGACTGCTACAAAGAAGAGCACCGCAAAAGCGCTCTGCAGAGGACGTAGCTCGCGAGCGACACGCTGACTCAGGTCCGACTCGCTGATCACCACGCCGGCAAAAAAGGCGCCTAGCGCAAACGACACTTCGAAAATCTCAGCCGAACCGTAGGCCACACCCAGAGCAATGGCTGCTACGGAAAGAAGAAATAGCTCTTCCGAGCCGGAGTGGTCGACTAGCTTCAATAACCACGGGAACACTCGTTTCCCGGCTAGGAGCATCAACCCAACGAATAGTGCGATCTTCCCGAGTCTTAGCGCGAGCGTGAAGATCAGGTTATTGCCACCCGCACCTAGGTCGTTGTCTTGATGCACGCCACCGCCAAGGGCATTGGCAAAGAAAGGGAGCACCACGAGAACCACTACCATGACTAAGTCCTCGACTACCAGCCAACCCACGGCGATGCGGCTGGTATCCGAATTGGCCGTTCCCTGTGCCTCCTGGGCTCGCAAGAGTACGACCGTACTTGCAACGGAAAGCGAAAGCCCAAGTACCAACCCTGCGCCAAGATTCCAGTGCCAGAGAAAAGCCAAAACTATCCCCATTCCGGTGGTTACCGCCATCTGCAGAATGGCGCCGGGCAGAGCGATAGCCCGGACGGCGATAAGGTCACGCACCGAAAAGTGCATCCCGACACCGAACATGAGGAGAATCACCCCTATTTCGGCTAACTGCGGCGCGAGATGAACGTCCGCAACAAAGCCCGGGGTAAACGGCCCCACCAATATGCCGGCGACAAGATATCCAACCAGAGGAGGCAAACGGAGGCGCGCAGCTATCAGGCCGCCGAACAAGGCGTATACTAAGCCAACGGCGAGCGTGGAGATGAGCGGAAGTGCGTGGGGCATCGGGCTTAGAGGCGATCTACAGGATCGGCAAATTTGCGTGGAATGGGATGAATTCCTGCTTGGCTATGACCCAGTTACTATTTATTTGTTCGGCTTCGGGCAACTGCATTACGCAACTATTTTAGCGCGGATCGCAGTCGGAGAGCGTTGCTCACCACAGACAAAGAGCTAAAGCTCATTGCTGCGCCCGCAATCATCGGACTCAGGAGAAGTCCAAAGAACGGATAGAGGATCCCCGCCGCAATCGGAACGCCGAGCAGATTATAGATAAAGGCGAAGAATAGATTTTGCCGGATATTGCGCATGACCGCTTTGCTCAACTGCAGAGCCTTTGCGATGCCTCTCAAGTCTCCTTTTACGATGGTTAATCCGGCGCTTTGGATCGCCACATCCGCTCCAGTTCCCATCGCAATACCGACATCGGCCGCTGCCAGGGCCGGCGCGTCGTTAATACCATCACCGGCCATGGCCACCTTCGCTCCTCGTGCTCTGAGTTCTTGAACAAGTCGCAGTTTGTCTTCCGGCCGTAGACCGGCCCTAACCTCATCAATTCGAAGTTCTTCGGCGACAACTTTCGCTGTCTGTGGGTTATCTCCGGTCGCCATTACCACTTTGATGCCCATCGCATGGAGCTGCTGAATGGCAGCTGGCGTTGTGTCCTTTATTGGATCGGCTATTCCGATGACTCCGACGGCAACACCATCGATCGCGACCCAGACGAAACTTCGCGCCTGCGCGCTTAGCTGGTTAGCCCGATCAGTCAGTTCTTTCGATCCAGTGACATCGTTCTGCTGCATGAATGCCTGGTTGCCGACCAGGACCTTCTTACCATCTATTTTTGCCTGAAGACCGGCACCGGTTATCGAGAGGAAGTCTTCCACTTTTCTCTGAGGTATACCTCTTTTGTTGGCCTCAGAAACCACAGCTCTAGCCAACGGATGTTCGCTTTGAGATTCCGCTGATGCCGCGACCGCAAGCAGACTATTTTCGTCTAGTCCCGCACCTGGAACAATGTCGGTGACTGTCGGCCGGCCTGCAGTCAATGTGCCGGTCTTGTCAACAATAAGATGGGTAACCTTTTCGGCGATTTCGATAGCTTCGGCGTTCCGGACGAGAATGCCTAGCTGCGCACCGCGACCGACCCCGACCATGATTGACATTGGTGTCGCGAGACCTAGCGCACATGGGCAAGCAATGATCAATACGGCTACCGCATTCACTACTGCGTAGGCCAGCGAAGGTGGAGGGCCCCAAACGGCCCAAGCCGCTGCGGTAAGCAACGCAACGAGGACAACAGCAGGCACGAACAGGCCAGAGACTCGATCGGCGACCCTTTGAATGGGTGCCCGGCTGCGCTGCGCTTCCGCAACCATGTGGACAATCTGAGAGAGCACGGTCTCCGATCCAACTTTCTCGACCCGCATCACAAAGCTGCCGGTTTGGTTTACGGTTGCACCGATCACCCGTTCGCCCGCCTCTTTTTCAACAGGCATCGGCTCTCCTGTTATCATTGATTCGTCGATTAAGCTGGATCCTTCCTCTATTACTCCATCGGTAGGAATCTTCTCACCAGGCCGCACTCGAACGAGATCTCCCGGTTGCAGGGCATCAACCGGGGTTTCTTCCTCTTCCCCTTTAGCATTCAACCGGTGGGCCGACTTGGCGGCGAGCCCCAAAAGAGATTGAATGGCTTTGCCGGTTTGACTCCGGGCCCGCCCCTCAAGCCATTGACCAAACAGAACGAGGACCGTGATAACAGCCGCAGATTCGAAGTAGAGATCTATCTCTCCGTCATGCTTGAATGAGTCGGGAAACAGGTCCGGAAAAATAGTAGCAATCGCGCTGTAAAGGTATGCTGTGCCAACACCAATCCCAATCAAGGTGAACATGTTCGGACTTCGATTGACGAGGGAACGCCACGCGCGCACAAAGAAAATGCCGCCACACCAAAAGACGATGATAGTCGCCAGAACCAGTTGAATCCACTGGTTGATCCTCGGTGGCACCAGTTGATCCACGTTCAAACCCGGGACCATTTTGCCAACTGCCAGGAAAAGCAGCGGCATCACTAATATCAGACTCAGCCAGAACTTTGCCGCAAGAGATCGGACTTCCCTATCCTCTTCCTGCTCGTCACCAATGCCGCTCTTTGGCTCAAGCGGCATTCCGCAAATTGGACAATCACCCGGACGATCTCGCTCGATCTCAGGATGCATTGGACAGGTGTAGATGGTTTTGCGGGCCGGCGAACGATAAGCGGGGTTAGGTTCCAGTCGCATGCCACACTTGGGGCAGTCTCCGGGTTCATCCGACTCGACTCCTGGGCACATCGCACAGAAATACGCCTTGCGTGGACTATGCGCCGGATGATCTGTGTGCATACTCTGATGAACTTCGTGATCCTGGCGACGGCGTCCGTCCCGCTGACAGTCATGGGAATCCTTTGGGACCGCCATAATCTCCTCCTTAACGCAGGAACCGCGACAAGACACGATGAACTTCCGCGAGCAGCTCCGCGCGGTTCATTGGTTGGGCTTTAGGATGAACACTGCCTTTGCTCTGCCCGACGACACAGGTCTCCAGATGGTTGGTTAATAGCTCCAACCCGAGCGCGTCCAGCGCGGATCGGACCGCAGATATTTGATTCAGAATATCCACGCAGTACCGGTCTTCTTCGATCATACGTTGAATCCCGCTGACTTGACCGGTAATGCGCTTGACCCGGCTAAGGATTTTACCACGGACTTCGTTCTTCATTACTACATACATATACCCTGTATAGGTATATGTAAAATGAAACCATGTCTGTTGGGACGGACACTTTTTCTTAGCCTCTACCCAGCCCGCCCCCGCGCATGCGCATTAACCTAGGGAAGAGATGTGTGCCGAGAAAACTCGTCCCGGCTTGTCCGCCGTAGCCCGGATGCCGGGCCACCAGCAAAGCGACTGCGCGAGGCGAAGGAGGGAGGGACTCAATGAAAGTAGCCCAGTACGAAGTGCTGGGGTGGCGTTCAAAAAACGACCCGTCCCGGAGGGGACGATCGACGGCTCCTTACGCTGGTGAAGCCGCATATGAGAGGACCGGGGACCCAAAACACTTCTATCGTCCCTTTTTTTGCATTATTTCCCAGCACTTCGTACTGGGCTACTTTCATTAAGTCCCTCCCGGGACGAGTCTTCCGCGCATGCTTCTAAGCCCTATGTTGACGCGCATGCGCGGCAAAGGCGGACGTAGCCGGGAGCAACACGCCCTACCTGCTTGGGTTTTCGATCTCGAGTTCGATCAACTCTAGAATCTCGTAACCTAGACCCCTGCTCTATTGAGCGTTTGCTCCCAAAAGCCACACCCGAACCCCATCGCGCTCAGCATCCGGGACCCGCTGCAAGATCTCTCGGGACGGTTGGGTAAGCGAATGACATGAAATTGCCATCACATCCTCTCCTTTCCCTACCGGAACGCCTGTCATGGCGAGGGGCGCAAGTTCTTCGGCCATGCGTCGCGCTTCCTGGCTTAACGAATCCTCGTCCTCCGGATCAGCAGCCTCTTTTTTCGCTGACGCGATCGGCACCTCTACTAAAACGAGTATCTTTCTGCCGGTTTTCGAGCCCGAATGCTTGTGATGAGGTTCGAGCGTAACGTGAAAGTAAAGGGCTTCGGCCATCTCGCAATTTATCAACCTTTTCGGGAACAGCGAATTGACACTAATGGACACGAATTAAGAGTTCGTTATTCGTGGGTATTCGCAGCCCGACTCCGCAAAGCCTATGTCGCGGCCGGCTCTGTGATGTGCCTTAAATGCATTGCTAGGGCGCGCCGAAGTCTGCGAAGGCGGCCTGTCCCGCCGTAGCTCGCAGACCACCTTCGCTCTCCAAACTACGGCGTTTTCGCGGTTGTTATCGGTCGCGCCATAACGGAGCGAAGGAGGATCCATTCGTGGTTAAGAACAAAGCGGGTCCTCAAGGCTCCTTGCCCACTAAACGGTTGTATTTCCCGAGAATTTCGCGCAGACGGTCGTGAGGCAGAGCGTAGATGGTATTGTCATTAATTCCGCGCATCGTTTTCGCTGCGACCAGCGCATTGATAATCGCCTCCTCCGTCGCTTCCACAGTGGCTGCAAGCAAAGGATCAAGATCATCGTTTGCCAGGGTGGACCAGTGCTGGCGGCCCTCGCTACGCGCGGGCACAGCGGTAGAAAAGGCAATAAACAGATCACCCGACGAGTTAGTGCTGACGCCGCCAGTGCGCGCCACACCGAGCGCTGCGCGTTTGGCCAATCGTTTCAATTGCTGCGGCAGCAAGGGCGCATTGGTCGCAATGACCACCAGAATCGAACCCTCCCTCTTGGAATTCCTATGGATTACCGGTTGCAGATCGGTAATCTCCTTTCCGACCGGAACGCCAGCCACCATCAGGTTCTCCCGACTGCCGAAATTTGCCTGAACCAACACACCCACACAAAAACCGTCGGCGCTCTTCACCAGCACGCGGGAGGCGGTGCCGATGCCTGCCTTAAACCCAAAAGCGCGCATGCCCGTTCCTCCACCAACGTTACCTTCAGCTACCGCGCCGCTCTTGGCGCCATCCAGGGCATGGAAAACATCCTCCTTTTTCACATGGAAACCGTTGATGTCATTAAGTTCGCCGTCCCAAGTTTCGCCAACCACCGGCAGGCTGAAATATTGCGTGTTTGGAAATTTCCTGTTACCCCAATCCACGATCGCGTCATGTACCACACCAACGCTATGCGTGTTGGTCAGCAGCACCGGACCTTCCAAGAAACCCGATTCCTCAACCCATTCGCTACCAGTCATTTCTCCGTTGCCGTTAAAGGAAAACATTGCCGCAGGGACCGGCGTATTACTGTTATCTTTTCCGAGCGGCAGAATGGCGGTGACACCGGTGCGAACGGGGCCTTGGCCAACGACCAGTTTGCCCTCGCCTTCAACCAGAGTCGTGTGGCCCACCTCGACGCCGTGCACATCCGTGATCGCATTGAGCTCGCCGGGCGTGCCCTCGAAAGGAATTCCTAGGTCGCGCGCTCGGATTACTCCGGTGGCGACGTAGGCGACCGCGGCGACAGAGTGAAAACAACACAGCGCAACAATCACCGCCCCTCGGCCGAAGGTACTAGCCCGTTTAAGTGTCATTTAGAGAAAGAGGCACCATATTTTTAAACAGAAGGAAGCAAAGGCTCGAGTTCACGTTTCTTGAACCTCACCAAAACATACCGAGATTCTGGGAGAAGAATCTTGTCCATGGCAGAGATTAGCATCCGGTCAGCCGAATCCGCTGAAGAGATCGGCATCGTGCGAACATTGTTCGAGGAGTACGCTGCTTGGCTCGGATTTTCTCTTTGTTTCCAAGATTTCGATCAAGAACTGGCGAACCTTCCCGGAAAGTATGCACCTCCTTCGGGTCGCCTGGTTCTGGCATGGTCTGGTTCCACGCCCGTTGGCTGCGGCGCATTGCGCTCCACCGATCCGCTGATTTGCGAGATGAAGCGTCTTTACATCCGTCCCGAATTTCGCGGGCACGGCCTTGGCCGAAAAGTCGCAGAACACCTCATCCACGAAGCCACCATTATTGGCTACTCGCTCATGCGGCTAGATACGATTCCAACAAAGATGGCAAAAGCCGGTAGTCTATATCATGCTCTTGGGTTCTACGAGATTCCGGCTTACTATCACAATCCGCACCGGGATGTCCGTTATCTGGAGCGACGGTTGCAGTAAAGGATTCAGGCCCATTGCGATTTTTCGACCGAATAGGGTTTAGTCGGGCTCTAGATGCGCCTCCTGGGACCACCTTGCCAGGACACTCCCATTCGCGTCAAACACAAGAGACCCGATCATGATCGCGCAGCTCCGTCGGGGTGCTAAAGAAAATCAGTCCGGGCTTGTCCGCCGTAGCCCGGATGCCAGGCCACCAGCAAAGCGACTGCGCGAGGCGAAGGAGGGAGGGACCCGATGAAAGTAGCCCAGTCCGAAGTGCTGGGGATGGTGCGAAAGACAAGTCCGTCCCGTCAGGGACGATCGAAACCGTTGGTTCTTTGCCTCGCATGCGACTTCGCGAGCACAAGCAGACATCGATCGTCCCGTTCGGGACGGGTCGCTTTTTTGAACACCAACCCAGCACTTCGTACTGGGCTAGTTTCATTCTGCCCTCCGGGACTAGTTTTCTTTAGCCCCGCCCAGCTTACGGCGGGATAGCAGATCGGGAAGTAGTCTAGACTTTGCTTCCTTTGCTAACTTCTGTTCAAAAAAATCTTCGGAAGCTATGCGATCTTCTGCGAGACACGGGTGCGTCGTCTTAGGGGAGAAGCCTCTACGAGCGCCGGGGACAAGCGGCTATGTCTTGTTTTCTCCTCCATGCTGCCGACTTCCGACTTCCGGCACTGCAAGACTCAAACGGTCGTATCAAACAAATGTTTCACTTGACTGTTTCAAACAGTTGTTTGAATATGGTCGCGTGGTAACTCGAGAACGACGCAGTCAAATCGAAACAATGGAGGTCGGCGAGGAAAATACCCGCGACAAGATTCTCAATGCCGCCGGCGAAATCTTCGCCGAGTACGGATTTGAAGGCGCCACCATTCGGGCGATCACCGAACGGGCCGAGGTCAACGTGGCCGCAGTAAACTACCATTTTCGAGACAAAGCTGAACTTTACAACCGCGTTGTCGTGGACGCCTGCTCCGCCAGCGCGGCTTTGCATGACGTGATGGCTGAGGCCGCCGATTCACCTGAAGAAAGGTTGCACAGTCTGATCTGTCATTTCCTCGAGTACATGCTCGGCCCGGACCGGCCGGCTTGGAAGCGACGATTAATGGCCCGCGAGATGGCCAACCCGACTACTGCGCTCGATGAGCTCGTCGAAAAGAATATCCGGCCGTTACGAGATGATTTCCTGATGCCCACTCTGCGGGAACTCACTGACGGCCGCTTCAATCGACGGCAGCTGAGCCTACTCGGTTCAAGTGTCATGGGTCAATGTCTCTACTTCCATCAGTCCCGGCCAATTATCGAGCGGCTAAATCCCGATTTCAAAATCGGTAAGGCCGAAATCGAAGAGATAGCCGACCACATTGCCCGCTTTTCGCTAGCTGCCATTGCCGAACTGACTCGCCAGGCACGCCGTTCTTAACCTGACCCATTGAGCCCCATGAGCGCTTCCTCCGCTACGACATCGCCTCCTCATCCCAAAGCCGCGAATCCGGTTCGACCGCCGGCGGCCGGGCCGGTCCCTCCTGCAAATACGGCGAATCCGACGCGGTCCGGTCGTCGTCTCGTCGTTCTTTGCGCCGTTGGCGCACTACTCTTGGGCGGAGGCACCTTTTGGTACATCAGCAACGCTGGCTATGAAACGACCGACGATGCGACCATCGAGGGGCACGTGATCCAAGTTAGCCCAAAACTTTCGACCCATGTTAAAGCCGTCCATTTTGACGATAACTACCAAGTCAAGAAGGGTGATCTGTTAATCGAATTGGATTCCCGCGACTATGAAGTCAGTCTGGCTGGCGCCATGGCTAGCCTGGCGTCGGCCCAAAGCAGACTGACGGAAGCAGAAGCGCAGCAAACCGTAGCCCAAGCAGGCCTCGGACAGGCAACAGCAGATCTGGCCAGTGCTCAGGCAACCGCGGACAATGACGAATCGGACCTCAAACGGAACGAACATCTGTTCCAGACTCATGTGATCGATCGACGTGAGTATGACGCTTCGGTCGCTCAGGCCAAAAGCGCTGCCGCCAATGTGGAGTCCGCCACAAAAAAAATCGCTTCCCAGGAGGCTCAAGTTCGACTGACTTCTGCTCAGTATGTCACCGCCTCTTCTACAGAGAGACAGGCGGAAGCCCAACTGCGGCAGGCGCAGTTACAATTATCCTATACCCAGATCTTCGCTCCTTTTGACGGCCGAGTAACTAAGAAGAGTGTAGAGCCGGGCAACTATGTCCAACCAGGTCAAACCCTCTTTTCACTCGTTCCGCCCGACGTCTGGGTAGTTGCCAATTTCAAAGAGACTCAGCTGAAGCAAATGAAAGTTGGGCAGCCGGTTTCCGTGCGGGTTGATGCGATTCCCGGTCGTGATTTCAGCGCCCACGTCGAAAGCTTTCAGATCGGTACTGGTAGCCGATTCACTTTGTTGCCGCCGGAAAATGCGACCGGAAATTTTGTGAAGGTCGTGCAACGTGTGCCGGTGAAGATCGTCTTCGACGAACCGTTGGCAGATCTCGATCGGCTCTGGCCGGGTGAATCGGTCGAACCGAAGGTTAATGTCCACGATAACTCTGCCAAACGCGGTCAACGCGCTGAGCCGCTTCCGCCGGCCATACTCGGTGCCGCCAACGATCCTGTTGCGATCGCGGAGAAATGAGCCCATTCGCGCTAATCGACTCCGGAAGGAAACAATTCGGCAAACGAGCACATGAGTCACGCAATCACGCCAAGCGGACGTTCGATAAATCCATGGTGGATCGGATTGACGCTGACCATCGCCACCTTCATGGAGCTGCTGGATACCAGCATTGCGAACGTCTCGCTCCCGCACATCGCGGGCGGTCTCGGAACCAGTCTCGACGAAGCAACTTGGGTCCTGACCAGTTACCTGGTAGCCAACGCCGTCGTTCTTCCACTGAGCGCCTGGTTGAGTCGCGTCTTCGGTCGAAAGAACTACTACATGACTTGCGTCGCCCTATTCACGCTCAGCTCGTTCTTTTGCGGGATAGCTCCGAACCTCGGTACCTTGATTTTTTGCCGGGTGCTGCAGGGAATTGCTGGCGGCGGCCTAGCTCCCTCGGAACAGTCCATGCTGGTGGATGCCTTCCCGCCAGCCAAACGCGCAGCGGCCTTTGGGCTCTACAGTATGGCTATCGTGCTGGCTCCGGCTCTTGGACCGACTCTCGGTGGGTGGATAACAGATAATTCCTCCTGGCGCTGGGTCTTCCTCATTAACATTCCGGTCGGCTTCCTGTCGCTTTTCCTGACAAGCCGGCTAGTCACCGATCCGCCCGCATTTACCGAAGAGCGCCGCCGGATCAAGGCTTCCGGTAAGGCTCAGGTCGATTACCTTGGAATTCTGTTGTTCGCGGTCGGCTTCGGGTTTCTAGAGGTCGTCCTCGATAAGGGTCAAGAGGATGATTGGTTCAGCAGCCCATTCATCACCACATTCACAGTGATCAGTGTGATTGCGCTGATCGTTGCCGTTATTTGGGAGCTTCACCACAAAGATCCGGTGGTCGATTTGACGCTATTGGGAAATCGAAACTTCGCACTGGCTTGCATACTGTTTTTCTTGTTCGGATTTATCCTGTTCTGCAGCACCGTGCTGATGCCTCAACTCTTGCAAACGCTGGACAACTACGACGCTACTACGGCCGGAATGGCGCTGACTCCTGGAGCTCTGGTTATTGTGGCCATGGCACCGTTCGTCGTACGACTCACCCCGATCGTCGGAGCGAAACGGCTTATTTTGATTGGGTTCTTCTTCTTGGCGGTGGCGGTGTGGCATTTGGGGAATCTCAGTCTGACCGCCGACTATTGGGTCTTCGCCCAAGCGCGCATGCTGCAAGGATTTGGGCTCGGATTTCTGATCGTCCCGATCACGCAGGTCGCCTATTCCTATCTTCCGCTAGAGAAGAACAATAAGGCGAGCAGTCTCACGAATCTATTTCGCAACGAGGGCGCCAGTTTTGGTATCACGTTTGCAAACACCATGTTGGCACAGCGCGGCCAATTTCATCAAAGTGTACTTGCGCAGCACCTAACTCCCGACAACTCAATTTACCGCGATTGGCTGCAACGAGTAACCAGCGCATTCATGCATGCCGGATATTCGGCCGTGGAGGCAGCGAACCGAGCTGAGGCCCAATTGTATAGCGTTTTAAATCAGCAGGCGTCGCTACTCTCCTACCTTGATTCGTTTGTCGGCCTGATCGTCGCAGCCTGCGCCGGCCTGGCTTTCGCGTTGGTCATCAAGAATTTCAGGCCGCCCGGTAAACCCGCGGACGCGCATTGAGGTAGGGCGGATGCTCCAGCCTCCGCAATGCGGTGCGCGATTGGTCGAGCACTCGATGCCGGAGCCACAGGATCCGGACTACGCTCAACGGTAGGGCGGATGCTCCAGCCTCCGCAATGCGATGTGTGATTGGCCAAGCGCTCGATTCCGGAGCCAGAGGATCCGGACTACGCTCGATGGTGGGCGGAGTCGGGTTTCGCCCTACCAATCAGGGATTACCAACCAGGGATGATTACTACGTCGGCAGCGGTCCCGAAAATATCCGAACGATGTGGTAAAGTATCGAACGCGCGGGAGCGCGTCCCTACCCTCCGAAATTCACAACTAGGGTCTTTGGCTCGGTCATCTCCTCCATGGCATACTTCACGCCTTCACGGCCGAAGCCGCTCAGCTTTACTCCTCCATAAGGCATGTTCTCCACCCGATAGGTCGGCACCTGGTTAATGAGCACGGCCGCTACTTCGAGTGATTCGTACGCTTGGTGAGCGAGTTTCAGATCACGCGTAAACACCCCGGTTTGCATCCCCCATTGTGAATGATTCACTTTGGCGATCGCGTCGGCGAAGTCATCGTACGGTTCAAGCACAACAACCGGAGCGAATGCTTCTTCGCAGCTAATCGGTTGATCTTCCGGCACCTGCTCCAGGACAATCGGTCCGACACACTGACCATCGATCGTCTTTTCCGTGGCCAGTTTCGCACCTGCCGCAACCGCTTGATCAACCCACTTGGAAACCTTTTGCACCGCCTCCGGCGCAATCATCGGACCAATCACCGTCTCGCGACCGCGCGGATCGCCGGTTTTCACTTTGTCTCTTACGTAACCGAGGAAAGCATCTCGAAATGCTCCATAGATTCGGCTCTGCACGTAAACCCTTTGCACGCTAATGCAAGATTGACCGGCATAGCCAAAAGCGCCGTTGGCAATCGGCGCAATCTTGCTTTCCCACTCGGCATCCGTGTGAACGATGGCAGCTGCGTTACCGCCAAGTTCCAGGCAAACTTTTTTGGTATTACATTTTTCTTTAATCTTCCAACCGACGGCAGCGCTGCCGGTGAACGAAACCATTTTAACCCGTTCGTCGGTATAGTAAGGTTCCATCAGACCGACATCGAAAGGCACGATATTGACTAACCCAGCCGGAACACCGGCTTCCTGTAGCGATTCAGCCAGAAGGAAAGCGGTAAGCACCGTCCGCGGCGACGGTTTAATAACGATAGAATTACCCGCGGCTAGGGCCGGAGCCACCTTGTGAGCAACGAGATTGAGCGGAAAATTGAACGGCGTAATTCCAAAGATCACTCCAATCGGGAAGCGGCGCACTGAACCGGCATGCTTTTTCCCCCATTCACTTCCGTCCATCGCGATGAGTTCACCATGGGACTGGCGGCATTCCGAGGATGCAAAGAGAAAAGTGTGTTGAGCACGCGCCACCTCTGCCTCGGCCAGAGTAACCGGTTTGCCCGCTTCTTGAATCAACAGGTCGACAAATTCCTGGTTCCGGCGCTTGATAACAGCGGCGACTTCGCTGAGGAAGAGCGCTCGTGCCGCCGGAGTTAATTCGCGGTTGCGCAAAAAGGCTTCATGCGCGGATTGAAACGCCTGTTCTACTTGTTCGGGACGCGCCTGAAAGTAGCTGCCGATCAGCTCATGCGTATAGGGGTTCCTCACTTCGCATGATTGGGTGGAACTGACCCAATCGCCCCCGATTAAAAATGCTTTGGGAGTCATAACAGCAATTTCTTTCTAATCATCTTTCGCTTCCAGATCCTCAGCGATTCTGTGCTCCAGTTCGCTCGTCGGTCCGGTATCTCGTTTCGCAATAAGATCGAGCTCAACGGCAAGTTCGTCTAATTCCTCTCCGCCTGCCATCATTTGCAATAATTTTTCGCGGTGGGTATCGGCCTTGCGGAAGGTCCCGTAGCTCCGGCCACGATTGAGGACGGTAAAGGTGTCACCGACCGCCCACGCATGGTGCACGTTATGGGTGATGAAGATGACGCCGATCCCTTTGGCCTTGGATTGAACGGTATACTTCAAAACAACCGCAGCCTCTTTCACGCCAAGCGCCGAAGTCGGTTCGTCCAGGATCAGCACCTTCGCACCAAAATAGACGGCGCGGGCGATCGCTACCGCCTGCCGTTCTCCGCCCGATAAAGTCCCGACCGCTTGGTCCGGGTCGCGCAGCCGGATCCCGATCTTTCTTAACTCTTCGGCTGTGATCTTTTCCGCGCTGGCGGAATCGAATACCTGGACTGGCCCGAAACTCTTTTTCGGTTCGCGTCCGAGGAAAAAGTTTCGGGTGATGCTCATTAACGGCAGCATCGCCAAATCTTGGAACACCGTAGCGATGCCAAGGTCAAGCGCTTGCCTTGGAGAATCCAATTCTACCCGGCTGTTCAGAAAACGGAACTCACCGCGGGTTGGCCGATGGACACCCGAAAGTATCTTGATCAAAGTCGACTTTCCTGCGCCGTTGTCGCCAAGTAAGCAGTGCACTTCGCCCGGGAACAACTTGAACGAGATATCCTGAAGCGCCGTTACCTTTCCAAAAACCTTGTCGATCCCGTGCAACTCAATGATCGGTTCCATTAGTTTCGCCGTTGTTTGGGAATTAACCATAACCGGGTGCCTCAATTCGAACGTAGGGCCTGATGTCGTAGATAGCTATTCAACAACACTGCAGCCAATAGCATCCCGCCCAACACCGCTCTGAACCAATCCGTGCTGATCCCGGTGTAGAAGATCCCTTGCTGAACCATGCCAAGGATCAACGCGCCGATCGTAGCCCCGAAGACCGATCCGTAGCCCCCGGTGAGAAGACATCCACCGATCACCGCGGCGGCAATTGACTCCAGTTCCTTCTGTTCACCTCGCAACACGTCTGCTGAACCCGTGTTCAACACTTGGATTACCGCCAGGAGCGTGGCAGAGGCGGCGGTCATCATGAACAGGGAAATTTTGACGCGAGCAACTGGTACGCCTACGTTGCGTGCGGCCAGCGCGTCCCCGCCAGAAGCGAAAATCCAGTTTCCATACGGGGTTTTGAACAGCACCCAACCCAGAACTATGGTGAGGACAATCCACCACCAGATGGAAATCGGTAATCCGAGTGGGCGCCCCGTGAAGATGATAGCGAGCAGATCGCCCTCGATATAGGCTCGCAGGCCGGATGCTCGAGTGAAGTTAGTAAATAGGAGGGTCAAGCCAATCGTAAATCCTCGTAATAGGTAGAGTGATGCCAGGGTAATAATAAATGAGGGAAGGCGAGTTTTCACAACCAGCCAACCGTTCACGTAGCCGATCAGCAAAGAGAACGAGAAAGCTAGTATAATTCCGAGCCAGAGTGGCCAGCCAAATTGACTAACCGGAATAGCGATAATCATTCCAGCTGCGCCGATCATTGAGCCCACTGAGAGATCAAACTCACCGGCTATCATCAACAGCGACACCGCAGTAGCCAAAATCCCCAGCTGTGCCGAGACCTCAAGATAGTTGATCGTTCCTTGGGCCGACAAAAATCCCTGCTGACCTGCGACCGTGGCAAATAGAGCAAAGATGGCGATGGCCGCAATGCACGCCCCGAGCTCGGGCCGAACAAGCATTTTTCGCAGATTCACAGCGCGCCTTCCAGTTTAAGAATGGAGTATTGGAGTGTTGGAGTAATGGAGTAAGGCGTGGCTGCTGGCGAGGTAGATCATGTTGGATTCATCGATGACCAGCGTTTCGATCCTGGCGCAGTGCGGGACGGCAGTCCCTTCCATCGAAACCTCGTTTGCGTCCCGGAGGCTCTCTCCATCATCGCACGACTCCAACATTCCATCACTCCATTACTCCATCTCGATCACTCCTCCGCTCTATCCTAGCGAATCCCTTTCTTACTGAGATCGATCACCTGTTTAGCGGTTTCAGCTGTCACAAAACCCGGACCCGTTAACACAGTTTCATTCGCCGGCAAAAGCCCGTATTTGATGTAGTTTGCCATGATTACGACCGCCAAATAACCCTGTAGATACTGCTGTTGATCGATCGCGAAGTCCATCTGCTTCTTGTCAATTGCTTGCAGGACAGTCGCCGACAAATCGAAAGTGCCGAACTTAACTTTCCCGACCATCCCTGCGCTCTCCAGCGCTTGCAGAGCCGGTTCGGAACCGGTTGGACCCAGCGCGAGAATTCCTTCGACGTCAGGATTCTTCTGCAGGTAACTGGCTACCGCATTGCGAGCTTCGGTGAAGTCCATTTTGACAGCAAGTACCTCGGCGTTGGTACCAAGTCCTTCCGAGAATCCTTTCGCGCGCAAGTCCAGTGCAACATTTCCGACCTCTTGGTTGATCACAACCGCCTTTTTCACGCCCTGTGCCTTCATCCGGGCGCCGGCTCCTTTGCCAGCAATTTCTTCTTCTTGTCCGACGTGCAGGAGACAACCCAGCTTCTTCGAGACATCCGAGCCGGAATTAATCGAAATAACTGGAATCTTCGCAGCAACTGCCGCTTGGATTGACTTTCCCAAGGCGTCTGCATCCGGGATTGACACAATCAGACCATCAGGCTTAGAAGCGATGGCGGCGTCGATCAACTGTGACATGGCGACCATGTCGAATTTTTCAGGTGCACGGTATTCGACGTCGCTACTCGTTTCCTTAGCGGCCGCCACGACACCATTCTTCACGACTAACCAGAATGAATCAGATACTTGACCATGGGTAACTACAATAATCTTCGGTTTCTTCTGGGCCTGAGCCGAGAGAGGGATCGCCAGGGCGGCGACGGCAAATACCGCGAGTAAACGCAGTTTAGTTAGTTTAATCATTATGTTGGGGGGTTGGGGTTGGGGAATAAATCAGTGAGGCGCATTAGACAGCTTCCGCCAAAGATGTTTCAGGCGACGGACCAGCCAGGCGATAGGGAATCTCTCGCGCGGCAAAGGCTTCCAAGAAATGAGCCGGGATACCTGGATCAGTAATGATCATCGCAATTTCGTCGAGCCGCGCGTAGGTCGCCAGGCAAGCGTGTCCGAACTTTGACCCATCGGATAGCACGTAAGATTCGTCAGCGGAGCGAATCATCGCGCGTTTCACCTCAGCATCTAACGGATTCGGCGTGCTGTGTCCGTGAGCGATGGTTGTACCGGAAGATCCCAGGAAAGCTCGGTCGGCATGATAACTTTCCAGAGTTTGAACTGCCGTTGGACCAATCAGCGCTAGACTATGATTACGAACTTGTCCGCCCACCAGGAGCAACTCGTATCCGGCCCGGGAAAGCTCGAGCGCTACGGGCACTGAACTTGTAAGCACGTAGAGCGATTGGAATTTGCCGACTAGTGCTGACGCCAACGAGAGCGTAGTGCTACCTGCATCTATGATGATGGTGTCACCCTCGTGAATGTATTCCAGCGCGGCCCGGGCGATCGCTTCTTTCTGTTCGGCCTGCAAATTCACTTTCTCCATGAAAGAGATGTTGAATCGACTTCTGTGCGAAAAGACGGCGCCTCCATAGGTTCGCTGCAGAAGTCCCTGCTCTTCGAGCTCGGTTAGATCCTTGCGAATGGTGACCTGACTGACTGCGAAGCGCTCGGACAGGTCTTCGACCCGGACGCTTCCAGCTTCCTCCAACGAAAGGAGGATCTTGCGACGTCTCGCTTCGGCAGTCATTCCAAATTCGTCCACGGTTAGCGCGTTGTATTAGTTACTTGGCCCCAATCGGAACGGTGATGGGGTTTCCACTCCAATTCGTCGCAACCCAGTCGTACTCCGGGTCATTGACCGCCGAGATGCGCCGAACATCACCGGCCAAAAAATTCAGATAGTAAGCGTTGGTGCCCGGAGCTTTTACCACTGGGTGGTATCCTTCGTGCACTAACACCAAATCGCCGTTCTGTACCGGTATTGCGATATCGAGGTCGGTACCGCGAGTATAAATGCGCTGAATCGCAAATCCGTTACTTGGTTGAAACCGGTAGTAGTAAGTTTCCTCGTGATAGGACGAGTGATCCCGCGTGTCGTGTCGATGCGGAGGAAAGCTCGACCAGTTGCCGCTCGGCGTATGAATCTCAAAGGCGGTTAGTCTTTCGGTCAGCTGATCCGAGTCCGCCAGCGTGCTCACGCTGCGTTTGGCGTTAGCGTCACCGCGGATGCCGACCGAAATTTCGGAGCGCCCGATAACTCGTGTCGGAAGTCGCCCTTCCGCCGGCGCACCACCTATCGCTAACTCAGCCGGCTCGGTGGCCTTGACCGAAAACTGCGTTTGCGGCGGTAGATAAAAAATGTCAGTAGGACCGGCGAAAACGCTGGCCCGCTCGAACGGATGATCCCTTTTGCCAAAAGAGCAAAATCCCTTTCCGGATAACGGCACAACAATTACTTCATTAGCGCCGGTATTTAGTTCCACACTGTTCCCGGGGTCGAGCGCTTCCACCCGAAACGAAAGATACTTCCAACCTGCCGTTTCTGGCGTGATGTCGATTCGGGTCCGGCTGGTTAAATCGGGTCGGTAATGCCGTTTCATGTAGTAATCTCCGAAAGCTTCACGGACCGCTTTTCTCTCCAACTACGGGTTGCCGCGATAGCTAATCGCAGCGTTTCCAATGCGTCCTCTGCGCCGGGGGTCGGCGGTTGGCCATTCTGGAGAGCCTTGAAGAAAGCTTCTATTTCGAGCCGGTAGCCGGCAGCGAAACGATCCGGGAAATTTTCGAAGTGATCAAAGCTCGCCGCGAAGTTGCGCGAGAAAACGGCTGGAGTTTTCTGAACTGCTTCGACCACCACTTTTCCTTCCGCTCCAGCGATCTCGGTTCGGATATCATAACCCCAATTGGAGCGGCGGGACGTCTCGACTACCCCAAAGGCGCCATTAGCGAAACGCAAGAATGCTACCGCCGTATCGGCGTCGTCTGCCTCGGCAAACCGGGAGTCGATTAAGACGGTGCCCCAGGCGTGAACCTCCTCGACTTCGCCCACCAGAAAGCGGGCCAGATCAAGATCGTGGACAGCCATGTCGAGAAAAAGTCCGCCGCTTTGCCGAAGAAACTTCAGACTGGGCGGATAGGTATCGCGGCTAAGCGCTCGAAACGTTTCGATCCGACCGAGTTCACCGGCATCGATCCGCTTTTTGGCGGCCACGTATCCCGGATCGTACCGGCGCATAAACCCAAGTTGCACTTGCGCTTTAGACTCGCGGACGAGTTCGACCACTCGTTTTGTTTCGGCCAGGTCCAAGGCGATCGGCTTTTCGCTGAAGACCGCTTTACCGGCGCGTATCGCCAATTCGATTAACCGAGCATGTGTGTCGGTCGGAGTTACAATCACGACCGCGTCAACCGAGGGATGGTTGATTGCCTCTTCAATTTCGGTGGTAGCGATCTCAGCGCCGGAAAGCCGTTTGCCGGATTCGGCTGATTCCAGATTCGGGTCAGCCACGACGACTACTTGGACATCCGACAAGCCGCCGAGATTCCGGAGGTGTGTTTCGCCCATCCGACCAACGCCAAGGAAAGCAACCCCAATAGTAGAGCTGGTTTTCATTCTAAAGTCCTCCTGGACTCGAAAATCTTCGTGCGCGCCGCCGGAGGAGGTCTGACGCAAGCCTTCGAAGAGTTTCCTTACGTGCCTGGCCAATCATCGCTCTCATCGTGGCTAACCAATCTCTTGCAGCTGGACGAGCCGGCCAAGCTTTTGGCTTTGGGTTGCGGCTAATCCGATCCGCAATGCACCGATTGCATCTGCAGCGCCGGGACTCGGACTTGTCCGTTCTAAGACCGCGGTAAAAAAAGATTCTAATTCGGCCCGAAACGCATCCCCGAACCGATCCATGAAGAAATGATGATGATCTTGCTCCGAACCACCTTCCCTGAAAAAGCGTAACGGAGTTTTTCGTTCCGCCTGCACGACTAGTTTACCCCTCTCGCCAAATACTTCTGTCACGATGTCGTAGCCGTAAACCGCACGCCGCGAATTCTCGATCACTCCCAGGGCTCCATTTTTGAAACGCAAGATTGTTGTTGCGGTATCGACGTCGCCTAACTCTGCGGCATCCTGGCTGAAGCGAGCGACTCCGACCGCAAAGACGGACTCCACTTCACCGACCAAGAAGCGGGCGAGATCGAAGTCATGGATCGCTTGATCCAAAAAAAGCCCTCCGCTTTTCGCGAGGTATTCTTTTGGTGGCGGCCCCGGGTCACGACCCACCGCCCGAAACTGGTCAATGCGGCCTAATAATCCCTGTTCAATTCTTTTCCGCGCTTCCGCGTAGCCTGAATCAAATCGTCTTTGGAATCCGATTTGAAATGGAACGCCGCTCTCTTTGACGATTGCGAGGGCTCGCTTGGTCCGCTCCAGGTCAAGCGCAACCGGCTTCTCGCAGAAGATCGCTTTGTTTTTGCGTGCGCTCTCTTCAATTAACTCCGCGTGACTATCCGTCGGAGTGCATATGACGACTGCGTCCACCTCACGTGAAGATAAAATCTCGGCAGTCTGATCGGTGGCCGTCGCACCCGGTATGGCCGCAGCCATTTTGCGGGCGGCCTCCAGACGCGGATCGCAGACCGCAACCACTTGAACCCGGGGATCGGCAATCAAACTCTTACTATGTTCTTGACCGATTCGCCCGGCGCCTAGCAAAGCCACCCGGAGTTTTGCGTCGCTCATCGTGCTTGTTTTCTTTTGATTTGCTCCGCTACGCGCCGGGCCGACAACTGGTATTTATCGAGTAGAAACTCGTTCGGGGCGGATTCGCCCCACTCGTCTTGCATTCCGAGACGAAATACCCGCCGCGGCGAGTACTCCGAAAGTATTTCGGTGACCAAACCGCCCAGACCACCCAGACGGCTATGCTCTTCCACCGTGAACACCAGATCAAATTTCTCACAAACTCTTAAGAGATCCTCGTACCGTAGCGGCTTGATCGAAGGAACATGGAGAACAGCAGCTGAAATCCCTTCTTTCTCGAGCTCCTGCGCCGCCTCGAGGCACCGAGAGGATTGCGGCCCGGTGGAGATCATCAACAGATCGGATCCGTCGCGCAGCTGGTGCACTGCTCCGGGTTCAAACCGATAATCCGGTCCAAAAACGGCCGGACTCGGATCACGAGTCAGACGCAGATAAACCGGTCCAACATAGTCGCTCGCCCAGTGAATCATCGCCGCGCATTCGAATTCATCGGCGGGCGCAAGCACCGTCATTCCCGGCATCGCCCGCATGATGGCCAGATCCTCGACGTCCTGGTGAGTCTTCCCGGTGAATCCGGTCAGTAAGCCGGAGTAGGCTGCACCTATCTTTACGTTCGCATGGGTTTGCGCCACCAACATCCGGACCGGGTCAAGCGCGCGATGCGTGAAGAAAATCGTAAATGACGACAGCCAGGGAACAAATCCAAGCGCTGCCATCCCGACGGCAGTGCCTACCATATTCTGTTCGGCGATCCCCATTTCCAGAAAACGGTCAGGGTGCGCTTGCGCAAATTTGTCCGCTTTAGTCGAGTTCGCCAAGTCGGCGTCCAAGACCACGATCGATTCATTTTGTCGCGCGAGTTCGCTGAGAGTCTCGCCGAACACATCCCGAAGCGCTTTCACTTGGTTACCTCCTTTATCCCAAGCTCTCGCCGCGCAATTTCGAGTTCGTTGCTGTTCGCCACCTTTGAGTGCCATTCAAATTTTCCTTCCGTAAATGAGAGTCCCTTCCCTTTGGCAGTGTGAGCCAGAATCATCGTTGGTTGGCCAACTCGTCCCCGAGACTTCGAATCCTGTAGCACCGGAATAATCTCGCCAAAGTTGTGGCCGTCGATCTCAACCACGTTCCAACCGAGTCCTTTAAAGACCATTGGAAGATCGGCTCCAGACCAGGGATCTCGGCGATCCGCACGCCCGACCGCGCCAGCCTCGTTCAACCACCCAAACTGCTGTAGTCCGTTCGAGTCGAGAATCGCGGTAAGGTTTGCGACTTTGTATCGCGGTGCGATATGCAGCGCTTCCCAAACCATTCCTTCCTGGAGCTCACCGTCACCGATCATGACGAACGTTTGAAAACCAAGGCCTTTCCTCTGAGCGGCGATGGCAAAGCCAAGTCCGACAGATAAACCCATCCCGAGCGAACCGGTCGAAGTCTCTAGCCCCGGTAATTTGGTCATATCCGGATGCCCCTGGAGCCGTGAATTTCCCTTATCGAACGTCTTCAGTTCTTCGACTGGAAAGTAGCCCCTGAGCGCCATCGCAGTGTAGAGGCCGATCGCGGCGTGACCCTTCGAAAGAATGAATCGGTCTCGATCCGGCCACTTCGGCTCGTCCGGCCGAACCGCCATAACTCGAAAAAAGAGCGCTATGAGTAAATCCATAGCTGACATCGGCCCCCCGACATGACCCGCTCCACTGGCAGACACAGTTTGCAGGACGTGCCAGCGGCCTTGTCGGGCTAACGATTCGAGTTCAGAAAAATCGGTGGGGTTAGTCATAACAGCATATTTTCAGGGTTGGTGCATTTGTAACGTCGGCGTTGTTCCAGTTGACCGGAGCGGTAGCGATTCTCATGCAATGATCGGGCGCTGATTCTTCGTCGCTGCTTCGTACAACTCGCGTGTCTTCCGCGTTTTCTCGAGCTCGCTCACCTCGGCCACCGGCACATCCCACCAAGTTCCCATTCCAGGCATGCGAGATTCGGGATCGACCGGCACGACGACGACCGCGATGCGATCCGATTGCCGCGCCTGGACCAGCGCTTCCTTCACTTCTGCTGCCGTGGTCGCATAGAACGCCCGAGCACCCATCGATTCAGCATGCTTCGGGAAATCAATCGGAACATATGAGCCAGTCGGAGCCGCATTCCCGTTACCGCGAAATCGTAATTCGTTTCCGAAATCGGACACACCGACAGCTCGCTGAAGTCCGAGTATGCATTGATAACCATGGTTATCGACCAGCACGATCGTGATCCGGATACCTTCGGCCACGGCCGTCACAATTTCGGAATTCATCATGAGATAAGAGCCGTCGCCCACCATCACGACAACCTCCCGCTCCGGATCAGCGAGTTTGGCGCCAAGACCACCGGCAATTTCGTAGCCCATGCATGAATAGCCGTACTCCAAATGATAGGCCTTTGGATCCTCTGGTCGCCAGAGCCGGAGAAGCTCTCCGGGCAATCCGCCGGCCGCACAGACGACGGTGGCTTTTCCACCGAAGCTCTCGTTAACCAGTCCAATTACGGCGGTCTCTGCCAGCTTCCCGGGAGCATCTGTCTTGACCGTGCGGAGATCGGTCACCACCGCATCCCATTCCCTCTTTTGTGCGTGGACCTGGTCCCGGTAATCTGGCGACGTACCAGTATATCCGCTCTCTTTGAGAGCGCGATGCAAAGCAGCCACCGCACGCTTCGCGTCCGCCACGATCGGAAGGGCGTGCAATTTATGCACGTCCATCGGCGCAACGTTTATTCCAATGAAATGGACAGCCGGATTTTGAAAAGCTGATTTGGAAGCGGTAGTAAAGTCGCTTAACCGCGTTCCCAGGTTGATGATCAAATCGGCCTCATAGGCAAGTCGATTAGCTGCGGTTGAACCGTTCGATCCGATCGGACCAGCATTCATTGGATGATTCCAATTTAGGACACCTTTCCCTGCCTGCGTCTCGGTGACCGGAATTCCAAACTCTTCGGCAAATCGCCGCAGTTCTTCGGTCGCCTCCGAGTAGATGGTGCCACCGCCCGAAATAATCAGTGGCTTTTTCGCCGACTTAATCAGCAGCGCCGCGGCCTCAAGAAGTTCCGGTTCCGGCACGGGTCGTCGCACGTGCCAGGTGCGTTCTTCAAAAAGCCCAACCGGATAATCATATGCTTCCGTTTGTACGTCTTCGGGTAACGCAATCGTGACTGCTCCGGTTTCGGCCGGATCGGTCAAAACTCGGAATGCTTCAGGCAAGCTGCCGATGAGTTGCTCGGGGCGGCTGATTCGATCAAAGAACCGGGAAACCGGTCGAAATGCATCATTCACACTGACATCGCGTTCAGAAGGATGCTCGAGTTGCTGCAACACCGGATCGGGAATGCGGTTAGCGAAGTAGTCACTCGGCAATAGCAAGACCGGCAACCGATTCACGGTGGCGGCGGCCGCACCGGTTACCATGTTCGTGGCGCCCGGACCTATCGAAGTTGTACACGCGAAAGTGGCCAGACGATTGCGTTGTTTGGCGTAGGCCGCTGCCAGATGCACCATGGCTTGCTCATTCTGGGGCCGATAAAACCGGAGGCCTTCAGCGCCCGCTAATTCGGCCAAACCCTGGCCTAACCCGCCAACATTGCCGTGACCGAAGATTCCCCAAAAGCCTTCAATGAATCGATGACGTTTCCCATCGCGTTCCACGAACTGGTTAGCGACGAAGCGGACGAGGGCCTGACCGGCGGTGAGTCGAGTTACGCGATCCATAATTGGACATCCTTATCGAAAAGCCTGCAGGGGGGCTTGTTGAGATCTCGGTTAGACCTCCGAGAAGGGCTCTGTTCTGGGGATGAGTGGAGAGAACTCATGGGGTGCACATCTTTCGTTTTCTTTCGTTCTGATATAGAAACGAAACTCGGCCAGTCAAGTAGATTTCCGCAAAAATCTGCTCCAACTCCAAGACAAGAAAGGATGGATTCACCATCTCGACGGCCGAAATCTGTTTCGACCGAGAGCGAACACCGACTTTTGATCTGAAACGAGGTTCTCAGGAGCGAGTTTGCCGGCGCTGCTAGCAAATTGGCGGAAAAAGAGCGGTAATGAACGTCCTCTAGCCGCATTCTAAATTCCAAATCCCAGACTCTAGACTCCGTCCCCGTCACACCTCCACACTCTGACCAGGCTCGAGAATGTGGATCTTCGCTCCTTTACCTTCAGCCAACCGAGCAAACTCTTTCGGGTCGCCGAATAGAGGCGGAAAGGTGCCATAATGAATCGGTACGACGGCTTTAGGGCGCAGGAATTCTACGGCTTTCGCGGCATCTTTCGGCCCCATCACGAAATGTTCGCCGATGGGCAAGAATGCGAGATCGATCGGGACATCGTCTCCGATCAGTTTCAGGTCGGAGAATAGCGCCGTATCGCCGGCGTGAAACACTACCTTATCCGCGGTCCGAATGATGACTCCGGCCGGTTCTCCAAGATAGATGGGGTTTCCGTCTTCTGCCATCACACTAGAGCTATGGATCGCCGGAGTGAACTTAACTGCTCCAAAGGGATACTTGCACCAACCCCCGTGGTTTTGCGCAGATACCTGGGCTCCTTGGTTCCCTAACCACAATGCCAATTCATAGGTGGATATCACGAGTGCGCCGGTTCGTTTGGCGATAGAAAGGGTATCACCTACGTGATCGCCGTGACCATGCGTGACCAGGATAAAATCAGGATCCAAGTCCTCCGCCTTTACCGCAGCCTTTGGATTCCCCGTCAAAAATGGATCGATCGCGATACGCGTATTATCAAATTCCAAGTAAACGGCGGCGTGCCCGAGAAAGGTCGCTTTCATGTACTTCACTAAGCGAAATAAACGCCTGAGCAAGCCGGAGATCATCATCGATCAGAATCCCCTCGGAGCCGACGAACATTGACGTGAACGCCCACAATCGGTAGGGCGAACGCTTTTGCGTGAGCCGCTCAGAGGTTCCCGGCTCAAATAAATTTTCGCCCTACCGGCGCTGGATCAACGCCCACGATCGGTAGGGCGAACGCTTTGCGTGAGCCGCTCAGGCGTTCCCGGCTCAAATAAATTTTTGCCCTACCGGCGCTGGAACAATGCCCACGATCGGTAGGCGCCTGGATCAACGCCCACGATCGGTAGGGCGAACGCTCTTGCGTGAGCCGCTCAGGCGTTCCCGGCTCAAATAAATTTTCGCCCTACCGGCGCTCGATCAACACCCACGACCGGATAGGGTGAACGCTTTTGCGTGAGCCGCTCAGGGGTCTCCGGCCCGTCGGTCGATCTCAGCGACCCCGCGCGATTGAATGCGCGAGGTCTACGAAGAGGCGCATTGCAGCGAAGTTAGCAACCGCTTCTTTACTCACTGCTCGATCGAGCGGTAGGCCCTGGAACAGGCGTTTGACCGGCACCTCGAGTTTTTTTCCGTTCAGAGTGTGAGGAATCTCACTTACCGCGAATATTTCGTCCGGAACGTATCTTGGCGATAAATCATGTCGAATCTGATCTGATATTTTCTGACGGAGCGCATCGTCAAGTTGTATCCCCTGCCGCAACACGACGAATAGCAATAGTTTATCGACACAATTGCTCTCTCCCAGCTGATATCCGGTCGTGTCGATCACCAAAGATTCCACTATCTCCGGCAATGCTTCGACTACCTGATAAAACTCGCTTGTTCCCATCCGCACACCTCCCCGATTCAGAGTTGAGTCGGATCGGCCATAAATAATGCACTGACCATCAGCTTCGCTGATCTCAATCCAATCTCCGTGTCTCCAGATACCAGGATAATGATCAAAATAGCTCGACCTGAAACGATGCCCGTCCGGGTCATTCCAGAAAAAGACCGGCATGCAAGGGAAGGGCGCGGTAATCACCAGTTCTCCGACGGCGTCTTTAATGGAGCGTCCTCCATCATCCCAAGCTTCGATCTTCGCACCTAATCCGCGGCACTGGAGCCTGCCTCTTTGCACCGGTAACGAGGGATTGGACAGGAGAAAAGCTGTGCAGACATCTGTGCCACCGCTAACCGATCCAAGCCAGACATTTGGTTTCACTTGCTGGTATACCCAGTCAAAACCCTCAGGCGGGAGTGGCGCTCCGGTCGATCCGATAGCCCGGAGCTTCGAGAGTCCAAGTTGGCGTCCCGGTTGCAGACCGGCTTTTGCGCACGCCAAAAGGAACGGCGCGCTGGTTCCGAAGTAATCAATCGCTTCTTCGTCCACAAAGCGCCAGAGAACCGACAGATCCGGGTATTTCGGACTTCCGTCATAAAGAACCACGCAAGTCTGCAAAGCCAATCCGGAGATGAGGAAATTCCACATCATCCAGCCGGCGGTTGTGTACCAAAAATATCGGTCACCTTTCCGCAGATCGAGGTGGAGCGACAATGCCTTGAGATGCTCCAGCAGCATGCCCCCATGACCATGGACAATCGGCTTCGGAATTCCGGTCGTTCCGGACGAACACAGGATCCAAAGCGGATGATCGAATGAGACCGGTTCGAAATTGAGGACCGGCTCAGGCTCGGTCTCTCTGAGCCAATTAGTCCAGGTCTCCGATGGAAGCGTCAGTTTGGGCAAATCGGATTCCTGCTCTGAATCAACGGAAAGGAGAACGACCCGCTCTAACGAAGGCAGCTGACGAACAATTTCGCTTACTACCTCTCGACGATCATAGCATTTCCCACCGTAGTAATAGCCGATGGTGGCCAACAGCAATTTCGGCTCAATCTGCCGGAGCCTTTCCACAACTCCGTTGCTCGACAATTCGGGTGGGGAATTAGCCCAAATCGCGCCCAGGCTCGCGCAAGCCAGGCAAGCGATCACGGTCTCTGGACGATTTGGAAGAAAGCCGGCGACGCGATCGCCTTTTCGGACGCCCGCGACACGTAACGCCTTGGCTGCTCTGGCCACCGCGCCGGCTATTTCTGATCCCGTGAGTTCTTGGCGCTCAAAACCCTGTTGGGATTCGCCACGAAAGAGGATAGCCGGATTCGATCCGGTCTTCCTTAGCGAGTCGACCAGGTATTCCGCGTAGTTGAGCGTTGCTCCCGGAAACCACTTCGCTCCGTAGGGGCTATTGCCAATTAGCAGATCACTAGGCTCGGTATTAAATCGGACACCAAAAAAGTCGGCGATCGAACGCCAGAACGGCCCGATCTCAGTGATCGACCAATGATAGAGATCATCGTAGGTCGGAAAAACTCTACCACAGCTTTCGGCTAACCAAGTTTGGTAGCGAAGCAAATTGCTGCTGATCCGAAGAGCTTCCGGTGGTCGCCAAAGGATGTCCGATGCAGTCGGATTCATGAGGTGTGTCGCGCCAGTCTGCAGCGTCTTTAACGAACATCCTAGCCGAAACATCCCAGAAATTCCAGATTCCGGAGGAGTACGAGTGGCTAGAGAATGACAGCCGATGAGCGACCTACGGTTCCAACACGTTGGAGGACTTGCAGATACTTGCCCGATCTTGAGCGGGCCGGTTTGAGGTTGTAATCGGACAACGCTTCGTAGTAGCACTGGCGGAAATGGAGCTGATCCTCATATCCCTGCTGTTCTTGGTGCGATGACCTCCACTCCTATGATCAAAGCCACTGGTAAACCAGGGAAATTGGAATTAACGGCCAACGGAGCCCCGGTCACGTCGTTGCGAGATGATGAAATGTCCTTCCAGCTGGGCGAAAAGATTTTTACCATTACCCGCAAAGGAGTCGTCGGTCCGAAATTCGAATTGTGGTCAGGGAACAATCTAACTGTTTCACTCAAACAAATACCTTTCCTAAATCGATATTCCGTGACCTATGCAGGTCAGGTATGGACCCTGAAGGCCATGGGATTCACCGAGAAGAATTACCGCCTCTACCGAGACGCGGAACAAGTCGGCAGAGTTTCAACAAGCTATTTTAATCCCTACAAGGAGATTCTCATCGACCTGCCGGGCGAACTTCCGATGGAAGCGCAGGCGTTTGTCATGTGGTTGATTTTGCGGAACTGGAGCGACACTAGCAGCGGCTAAGGCTCTTCACCCAAAAGACTCAAAACGCGGCATTCAGCAGCCTACTGGTCAAATCGGCAGGTCGCGTCAGTTCGGATCTGAGAGTCGTCGTCTGAGGAGCTCGCTGTTGCGTCGACCAATGACTTCCCGTGCCCGCTCGGGAGACCAAGCGTAAAATCCTTTGCCCGAGCGCAGCCCAACGTCTCCGGCTACAACGCGCGAACGCATTAGTTCCAAAACGTCCTCGTCTTTGGCGAGTTCTGGCATCAAGTGCGAGGCTATCGCCAGAAAAGTATCCAGACCGCCAAGATCAGCAGTTTCTATCGGCCCGACTGTCGTGTACCGGCGACCGAGAGATGCCTTCATCACCGTATCGACTGCTTCCGGCGTAGCTGCCCCGGAACGGACTATAGCAAGCGCCTCACGGAGGATCGCATACTGCAGGCGATTACCGATAAACCCGGGAATTTCCTTTTCGACCAACACCGGCTCGGCTCGAATTGCGCGCAGCAGCCCAATTGTTCGCTCGACGACCTCCCGCGATGTGCGCTGGGATGGCACCACCTCTACCAAAGGAACCCCATGAGGCGGATTCCAGAAATGTGCAACGATGAAACGTTCGGGATGCACCAGAGATTCCGAAAGCTTCGAAGGCATGAAACCCGAGGTATTGCTGGCCAGGATCGCCTGCTTTTCCATCACGGTCTCTAGTTCCCGATAAAGCGTCTGCTTGATCTCGAGCACCTCTGGGACGGCTTCAACAATGAATTCAGCGTCCTTGAGTTCGGCGAGGTTAGAAACCGGTTTCACCCGAGTCGATGTCTCCGTCCCTGAAAGGCAAGTCAAACCCGCTGTGCGCAATTCTTCGCAGATCTCAGCGATTCGTTCTCTGGCCTCTTTGAGCCGCTTCTCATCTTGGTCGAACAGAGCAACCTTGTGACCGGCGGCTACAAACACTGCCGCGATACCTGAACCCATCAGGCCCGTACCGACAACGCCAACAAGAGAGATCTGCGCAGAATACTCCATAAGGAAATCCGAAAGAAGGTAAGATGAAGGCAGCCTATTTTCGCTCCGGCTGAAGTCAACCGTCGACACCAATTCATCGGGCTGATGGATTCGCGCGGTCAGCCACGGCGCCGGCCGAGGACAAATACACCATCCCGATAATGGAAACCCTGGCGGAGGAAAATAATGACCGTGGAGGTGAAGACGATTGGAGCTGGCCAGATCGTCAGCCAAAGCAGCGGCTCTGCGCTGTAGGCAGCCTTAACTACACCCAAAGCCACGAGCACAGAGCAGACGATCCAAACACACGCCTCGATGGTAAGACTACCGCACTGAGCTGCTGACCTGCCTTTTTTGCTGCAATAGCCAATGACTTCGGCGGGAGCGGTCCTTGATCGTACCTCGCGTTTTTGCCTTTGTCGCTGATTCCAGAGGACCGAAAAAGGCTTAATCAGAGACAAATCATTCCTTTCCGATTCAGGACCCGCTTGGAACAACCTTCGGAGCCCCGCTTTCGCCCCTTCGGCATCTAATATTAGGCTGATGTAGGAGTTCATTTTGTGGGTGTCGCATTTCTAAGAGTGCGCCCGCTAAAGCAGTCCTACCTGATTACACGTAGGGCTCCCAATTGAACGCTGCGAGGAACGTATTCCGGGGGAGTGACAACACTATGTCAGTAGACCTGGATTTGATCCCTCTCCTCTGAAAGTCTCTAAAAGTGCCGGTTCCCGTACGACGTAAATTGGCCTCATCGTTTTCTGGTTGACGCAGAGATGATCACGCTATTGCGGGAAGACTTTGACCTCCGTTTTGACATCGCCTGCGAAACGGTTTTCACGTAATCTCCGAATTCCCTATGTCCGATGCTCCTGTTACTCCCCCTTCCGGATTGACTCAGGAAAGGAACATCCTGAATCGAATCACCGCGTTTTTCGTGTACCTGTTCGAACGGATAACGCCCGATCCATATATTTTTGCGGTTGTCCTAACTATCGTGACCGCTCTGCTTGCTGCAGCGCTCGCACCGAAAGGCTCTGCGCCGGAAATTCTTAGCGGGTGGTACACCGGGCTGTTCGAGATACTCGCGTTCGCTTTTCAGATGGTCCTGGTCTTGGTCACGGGCTACGCTCTCTCCAATTCTCGTCCGGTTCGCCGGTTTCTCGACTGGCTGGCTTCTCTGCCGAAAAGTCGAAGCGCTGCCATCGTCCTAACGATCGTAGCGGTGATGATCACCAGTTTCGTAAATTGGGGCTGCGGTCTGGTCGTCGCCGGTCTGCTTTCTCGCGAAATCGCTAAGCGGATGCGCATCGACTTCGGCTGGCTCGTTGCCGGCGCATATAGCGGGTGGATCATTTGGGCGAGCGGGTTCTCCAGTTCGATCGCGTTAGCCCAAGCGACGCCTGGCTCAGCGTTGAATCTAGTGCAAAAGGTAACCGGCCAGATCATACCACTTGGTGACATGATTTTTGCGCCCTTCAATTGGGTGCCCGTAGTTGTTCTACTCATTCTGCTGCCACTTCTTTATTGGGCGATTCAGCCCACGGAGCGAGACACCGTAGCGGCTGACTCCGAAAGGCTGAAGGCAGAAGACATTATAGCTCCCTCGAGCCAGGAGAATCCGACCATCGCGCGCCGTTTAGAGCACGCCTGGATTTTGAATTTAATTCTAGTCGGAGCCGGGATAGCGGTCCTGGCAATCAACTGGTCCAAAACCGGCCCTACGCTCGATATAAATTCAGTGATATTTCTTTTTTTACTGGCTGGATTGCTGCTGCACTGGACTCCAATCAACTATGTCCAGGCCGTTAACCAAGCTGCGCGAGTGACCGGTCCGTTAATTCTTCAATATCCCCTTTACGGTGGGATCATGGGAATCATGAAAGCGACCGGATTAGCGGATGTGATTGCGAAAGCTTTTGTTAGTTTTTCCTCCGCCCACACTCTTCCTTTTTGGAACTTCATAGCTTCGATCATCATCAGTCTTTTCATCCCAAGTGGCGGCGGACATTGGGCCGTCCAAGGCACGTTCACCGTGAAAGCTGCGGCTGAATTGCACGCGTCGCAGGCAGCGACCGCCATGGCTGTTGCCATGGGTGAACAAGTGGCAAACATGATCCAACCGTTCTGGGCCCTTCCGGTACTCGCTATCGCCGGCATTAGTCTACGCCGCGTAATGGGATTTACCGTAATGTCGTTTTTGATCGGTGCGGTGGTGTTCGGGTTGGCGCTGTTGCTGTTGGTTTGAGGTTCTACAGGAGGACGCGGAGAAAGATTTTTGAACAAAGAGATCGCTAAGGTCTCAGAGAGTAGTCTGGTTCGAATAGTCCTCTGCGGCGGAAGAGTTTCAACTCTACGGTATCACAAAGGTGCTCGCCGCCGAAGATTCTCGTCGTCCTCGTGCTCGTCGTCGTCCTCGAATTGTGTCTTACCCGTCATAGGGCGAAAAACGGGCGGCAAAGTAGCCTGATGCTCAAGCCTCAGGAAACTGACGCGCTGCCAGCCTGGGGTTCGACCGAACTTTTACGGACGCATTGCGCGCAGGGACCTGAGGCTGGCGCATCAGGTACACTCTGAGACCTTCGCGATCTCTTTGTTTAAAATCTTTCTTCGCGTCCTCCTGTAGAACTCGCGTCCCGATTCACGTCGCGTGGAATCCGCCGTCGACCTGCAGTGCGAGCGCGTTCAACATACCGGCGCTGTCGCTCAGCAAGAAGCAGATCACGGACGCGATATCGCTACATTCCGCAAAACGATTGAGAGGTATACGTTGTAACATGGGTCCGCCCTTGGCCGGATCGCTCCAGGCGCGTTTACCCATCTCAGTCATTACCACAGTCGGGTTGACCGAATTAACCCGGACGCCGTATTCACCTAACTCTACCGCCATTACTTTTGTTAACTGATCCAATCCGGCTTTGGACGTGCAATAGGCAGCGTGATCCGGTAGCGCTTGAAATGCCGCCATGCTCGAAACGTTGACGATGGCACCGGCTACACCGCGTCTGATCATCTGCTTGGCAATCACCTGGCTCACGATGACAATGGCTCGGAGATTTACCGCCATGGTTGCGTCCCAGGCCTCTGGAGTCGTCTCCAGAAACGGCTGCAAAACCGCGATGGCAGCGTTGTTCACTAACAGATCGATGTCGCCCGCTTGCTCCGCAGCCCGTTTGGCGGCCACCGCATCGCCCAAGTCCGCAATGATAGTCTCGCAGCCTATCTCGTCCTGCAGGCTTTTCAGATCAGTTTCCGTACGACTGACGGCAACTACTTCGGCGTGATACTTAGCTAACATTACCGCCGTGTCACGACCAATGCCCTTTCCTGCTCCGGTCACCAGCACCCGGCGATTTTTGAAATCAATGTTTACGGTAGAGGCCTCGAGGGACATCCCCGACTTTAACATGAATTTCTCGTTGTCCAGAAAGATTCGGGCTGCGCGTTAGCTCGCCAAATACTCAGCGCTGGAACAATGCCCACGATCAGTAGGGCGAACGCTTTGGCCTGAGCCGCTCAGGGGTTCCCGGCTCAAATAAATTTTCGCCCTACCGGCGCCCGAAGTTGCGCGATCACACCGCAAAAAAGAAGCGCACGATATGAAAAAAAATCGGCGCGGAAAACGACAACGAGTCTAACCGGTCCAATGCACCGCCATGTCCAGCGATCGCCCGGCCCCAATCTTTAGCTCCCAGACTTCGTTTAACCGCAGAAAGAACAAGGCCTCCGGCAAAACCGGCAACGACGATGAGCAGGGAGAAAGCAAATGCTTGGATCGGATTAAAAGGAGTGATCCACCACAGGAGACCGCCACACAGCGTAGCGCCGAGTCCGCCCCAAACTAAACCCTCCACAGTTTTGGAAGGACTGATCGTCCGCGCAATCGGTGTCCGACCAAACAGCTTGCCGAAGACATATTGGAGGACGTCGCTCACCTGGGTGACGAAAACCAAGAAAAATAGCAGCAGCCCGTTCTGTCTGGGGTAATTCGGAATCGTCAACAAAAACAGCGCCGGGGCGTGGCTGACACAATATACGGTCAGGATCAGACCCCATTGGGTCTTGGCGATCCGCTCTAGAAAATGCGACGTGTCTTGGCGAAGCACCGGAAAGATTGGAAGGATCAGGAAGCTGTAGACCGGCACCATAATCGCGAATAGCCCATACCAGTGCAACGCGATCAGCAAATACTGGAAAGGCAGCACGAGCAAGAACGCTACCGCCATTGCCATGTGGTCGCCGGTTTCAGTTATGGAGAGGGTGAGGAACTCCCGCAGCGCAAGAAAGGAACCAACCGCGAACAGAATTACCGTGGCAGCCGATCCGAGCACAAACGAGAGAGCAAAAAGGGAAACCAGAATCCACCATGTGTTCAACCGGGCGACTAAGTTATCCAGAACGGCCTTGGTTTTTGGCTCCTGCCGATTCGGCAAAAAAGAACATAAGAAACGAGTGATCGCGGTGGCTAGGACCAGCAGCGTAAAAACAATGATAACTACTAGTCCGAATTTATCACCGGCGTTCGCGAGCAAGTCCGTGATCGCCTTGTTCATTTCGAACAAATGGAAGCGAACGAATAGGACGTCGCATCGATAAAAATAAACATCCAATCGATTACACTGATACTTTCCGATCTACGGCTCAGCGCACCAATGAGTGACCGAAATGTCACGAAAAAGTAACAGTCCCGGGCGCTCACTTTCCGGAATAGCGGTTTATCGTGTCCAAGTTTCGGAGGTGAACCACCATCTGCGGACGAAAGAGCTCTTTATAACCGTGGCTGGCGGCGACCTTCAAAGACTAAACCCTCTAAAACTATGTACAGAAGTACAAATGGATTCACGCCCTTCAAGGGCCTCAAAAAACTGGCGATCGCCTCGGTGATCGTTGCATCCGCCCTGTGCGCTGAAGCGCAAGTTGCGAACCTTCCGTATACCGTATCGCTTTTCGCGGCTGCGCCCGTTGGCCTAAGTAATCCGGATTCCATCACCATTGCGAATGGAAAGATCTACGTTGTTTACGCGAACGGCACGCAGCCAGACGGTAGCGGCGGCTTTAGTTCCATCGTGGAATACACCCTGGACGGCGTAATGCAGCGCACCTTTAACGTACTGGGGAAGGCCGACGGACTGAAGTTTAATCCCTTTACTCGTAAGCTTTGGGCGTTGCGGGACGAGGATTCCAATCCAGCCCTGACGACCATCGATCCAATATCCGGAGAAGAAATCGACTATACTTACTCTCAGACGCCACCTCACGGCGGCGGCTATGATGACGTCGTCTTCTTCAAAGAAGATGAAACGTTCATCAGCGCTTCGAATCCCAATCCTCTCCAACCGCCGACACCGACTACACCAAACGGCCAAAATATTTTCCCTTCCATTGTCAAAGCGCACCTCTCCGGAAATCAGGTTTCTGCGCAACCCGTCCTGCAAGGTGACGCATCACTCATCGATATTGCGACAGGCCAGAAAGTTGTTGCCCAGCAGTCTGATCCGGACTCGCTGAAGGTCGATGCCGCAAACGACCTGGTCCTCTCCAGCCAAGCGGATGGCGACCTAATTTTTATCAACCATCCCGGAGCCAAGGACCAAGCTGGCCTACGCCTGCACCTGAGCAACGGTACCGCCAACCAGATCACGGTTGATGACACTGTTTTCCCGACCACCCCGTCCGGAACCATTCTGGTCGTCGATACAAAGGCGGGCGCAGTTTATGCAGTAACGAGCGACGCGTTCCAACCGGGTGGAGCTTACTCGGCGAGTGACAGCGATGGCATTCTTGGCAAGGTGGATCTCAGTACCGGATTAGTAACTCCTATCGTCACCGGTATGCAGTCCCCACATGGCGCTCTGTTCATCCCGAAATCGCAAGACGACGTTCATTGATTCACGATCAGGCGACAGACAGGTGACAATAGTTCTTGAGGAAGCGGAGGTGGCAGCGTTTGCCGCGCTACTACAGAACAATTGAGCCTGGATTTCGCATGAGGAGAAAAATCTACCGCGGTGGCAGCTTGAACTCTCAAGCTGCCCGCGGAACAAAGACCAGACACCCCTTCGTGCCTCTCTAGTCCGCTTCAAGTAAATTGGAAATCTCTTCCAGGGTAAGCCCGGTCATCAACGGCTCTTCGCTCTCGACGGTCGCATCGATGATTTCGCGCTTTTTGTTTTGCAAGGCCAAGATCTTCTCTTCGACGGAGTCTCGGGCAATGAGCTTGTAGGAAGTGACCACCCGTTCTTGTCCGATCCGATGCGCGCGATCGGTGGCTTGATCTTCGACGGCCGGATTCCACCAAGGATCGAAATGAAATACGGTGTCGGCGGCCGCCAAATTCAAGCCGACCCCGCCTGCCTTCAAACTAATCAAGAAAACGGGGATGTCCGACCGGTTTTGGAATTGGTCCACCACTGCGGCCCGATCTTTCGTTGATCCATCAAGATAGCAATACGGAATATCTAAACTATCGAGCTCCGGCCGGATCAACTTCAGCATGGTGACAAACTGGCTAAAGATTAGTACCCGATGGCCTCCGTCGATCGCTTCCTCCAGCAGCTCCAATAAAAGATCGAGCTTAGCGGACCGAGCCTCGGACTCGCGACCAAGCAAGCGTACATCACAGCATGCTTGCCTGAGTCGCAACAGCGTGGTCAGCATGGTCATTCGGGCTTGATTACTACCCTTCTCTTTCGCCAAGAGATCCAGCTTCCTCCGGCCTTCTGCCTGCAGCTTCGCGTAGAGCTCCCTTTGTTCGTCGGAAAGATCGCAAAAAGCGGTCTGTTCCAATTTTGCCGGAAGATCCTGAAGCACATCTCTCTTCAGCCGGCGAAGCATGACCGGTCGTAGGCGCTTGGCCAGTCGTTGCCGCTCCGGTTCTGACCCGCGATTGATGGGGAGTTCGTAACGTTCCCGGAACTCTTCCCGTGAACCCAGATACCCGGGCAGCACGAAATTCATAATCGACCAAAGATCGCGCACGGAATTTTCCACCGGAGTTCCGGTGAGAACAAATCGCTGTTCGCCTCGCAAGGCCGTAGCGGCCTGTGCGTTCTGAGTGTTTGGATTTTTGATGTGAGTGGCCTCATCCAAAATAATCGCGCCAAAATGAAAAGGCCGATAGAAATCAATGTCTCGCCGCAGGAGCGGATAGCTGGTCACCACCAAATCGTGTTGCGGAATCAAAGGAAAGCGCGAGCTGCGGTCGGATCCGTCAATCGAAAGCACTTTCAACTCGGGAACAAATCGCTCGACTTCCCGTCGCCAGTTGAAAAGGAGTGAGGCCGGACAGACAACCAGCGATGGAGTCGCCGCAGTGCGCAAATAGGCCAAAATCTGCAAGGTTTTTCCGAGCCCCATTTCGTCGGCCAAGATTCCTCCGAGCTGGTTCTCGCGAAGGAAATGTAGCCAATAAACTCCTTCCTTCTGATAGGGGCGTAAGATCGCGTCCAAGCTTCCCAGAGATACCGGCGTTAGCGGTTTCAGCTGTTTCTGCGCCGCCGTCCAATCTTGCCAACCATGATCGCCAACAACCCGGGCGCCGGCTTCACTGGCGGCAGCGTCAAGAAATCCTGCTTGACTGCGGGGAATGCGGTATCGCCCCGGCTGCGTTTGATGCGGATCGCAATCCCGAAGCACAGCTTCAATTTCCGCGATGTCGTCGGGGTTAAAAACAGCCGATGTGCCGTCGCGCAATTTAGTCGAGTTCTGGCCGGACTGGAGCAGGCGTTGAATCTCCGCATTCGAAAAACGATCCCCGCGGGTCGATTCCAACGAGTATGAGAGTTCAAACCAATCTACTCCGGAAGCCAGGATCTCGAACCGAGGGGAGATGTGTTCGACGCCGCGGGTCACGTTCGCGAACTGACTCCCAATTGAGACCTTCCAACTTTTCTGCAAATGCGGCAGTACTCGTGCGAAAAAACCCAGGATCGCATTTTGTCCTTTTAACGTAAAATCACCGGTCGGAGCGGGACCTTGAAATCCGGCCAGGCGAATTTCGTCTAAGCATCGTTTCTCAAATTGCGGATTGCGGGACGCCCTGCCTTCTACCGACTCGTAAACGAAGTTCTCCGATGAGGCGGACGCGCCCATCGTGATCATCCGTTTGCCATACAAGAATTGCAGTTTCGCCTTCAGAAAGTTGAGTGAGCCTTCAAACGTCGCGAACACCTCGGGCACGCCCGGTCTGATCGGCGCAGGAGCAGCGATCGAGTCAACCGCGAAGAACGACTTCAAGGCCGACAATTCGTGGGCTAGGAAATTGTCGCCCTGTTCCGGAGACAAAGTGATCGCCTCACGCAATATCTGTAAATACGATGCTGGGAGTCCCGGCGAAATGGGTCGAAATTTTTTCCCGATCCAACCCCAAGCGGAAAGCGGCCCGCTCAGCACTGAGACGTCCGGTCCCAAAAATGCGCTGATTTTCCGACGACGGTCCGGCAACTCTTGAACCAGGAGCTTTGGTATGATCGGTTCGCTTTCGACCGCGATCGGATCTTGTTTTCCAAGCGTGATTCGCGGATGCGCAGTAAGCCACTCGAGGCATCGACAAAACTGTTCCTGGCTGAGCATCATCATCCCTGGCAGGGCGCCGTCATTAAACTCGCGTAGCCGGTCCAAGATTCTCTGATCTTCGACGGAACAAGAATACGTTTTGGTTCGATCCAGCGCACTGGCTAGTAATCGTCTGCCAGCACTCTCTATCTCACAGCCAAGCACGATTTGATTGCGCTCCCAGCCAGAGAGGAACGTAGGAGGTATGACAAAAAATGCGGTGATAACGGGATGCTCTTCGCCAACAACCAGGCGAGGACCCCGTGGCGTGATTGGCACCGGCGCCAAAGGTTTGGCTGTCAAAGATTCGCGCGGTCGCAGGTAAGCCAGTCCGATCGCTAAGGAGTGCGGACAGATTTTTCCCCACTCTTGCGATTCCCGGCAGGAACACAGATTTTCAATATCAGTCCTGGTTCGAATCTTTAGGCCAGCCCGATATTCTGTCGCTCCCTCGCGCACCAGTCCTTTGAGGATTGGGGGCGTATAGTTAAAGCTTACTACTCGGCCCATCTCAACCAGCGCTCGGGCGTGTTTCATCGCTTGCCATCCGCCCGCGTCCATGAGGAACCGCTCGTTAAATTCAACCGCCGACATAGGGAGCGTAAAGAACAACAAACGTATCCGGACCGCAAGATCTGGCGCAGCAACGACAAATAAGCCGAGGGTCTTTCGATTTCCACCCAGCGGGTCGCGGTTGGAAAGAGAATATTAACTAAAACCCGAAATTACCACGGAACCGCCCCAATCGTCCAAAATCGCCCATAAAGGTAGGGCGAAAACCTCGGCGCCGGAAATGCTGCCATGCCTGTTTATGTCGATCGCGCCGGGTTTGAGCCGTGCGCGGAAACGATAGGTATTACGCCTTCCCCTAGCGTTCATCAAAAGGGGCTAGGATCGGCAGAAAGAAGATTTCTGGCGATCCACGAAACGGCTCAAGCCGATCCCGCGGAGACGGTATCAGGCTTTCGCCCTACCAAGAATGGGTGATGGCGCTCGAAAATCGGCAAGCCTCAGTTGAGATCTTCGAACTCACTGGGGAGCTGCAGTTTACCGCAATTTTCTCCTTTGCTTGTCGATCCCTGCAAACGAAACTAGGGCACGGATGAAGTTATTCGCGATCGCCAATCAGAAAGGGGGTGTCGGCAAAACCACGACCGCCGTCAATTTGTCGACCTGCCTTGCGGAAAAGGGTAAGCGCGTCCTGCTCATCGATCTCGATCCCCAGGCGAACGCGACAAGCGCGATCGGATACGATGACGGCGAAGGAAATAGTTTGTATCGAGCGCTCATTGGACATGCGCGCCCAGAAGATAAGATAAAACCGACCCGCATCACCGGTTTGTCCATTATTCCCGGAGATCTGGATCTGGCCGGCGCCGAGATTGAAGTTGCCCGTTTTGACGATCATCTGACCCGCCTCCGGGACGTGATGAAGACGATTCCAGCTTCTGCACCTTTTGACTACGCGTTTTTGGATTGCCCGCCATCGCTCGGTATCCTCATGACCAACGCGTTAGCCGCCGCCGATGAGCTGATTATCCCGCTGCAGTGTGAATATTTGGCGCTGGAGGGTCTTTCCAAGATTATCCAGCTGATCGAGCAGATTCGCATAGTGAATACGGGTCTCACCATTCAAGGGATTTTGATGACGATGTTTGATGCTCGCACCAATCTCAGCCAACAGGTCGTTGACGAGGTTCGGCGACATTTTGAGAACGTCATTTTTCGTACGATCATCCCGCGCTCTGTGCGATTAGGAGAAGCACCCAGCTTTGGCAAACCGATTATCGAATACGAACCCCACGGGATCGGAGCGACGGCCTATCGCGCGCTCGCTGAAGAGTTTTTGCGCAGAGATTTGCATCCGGGCCTGGCAGCCAATGGTGCCGGGAACAAGTCGGACCAGCGCTTTTGAGTGATCGAATCCTGGCCTATCGGGTATATTTTGATTGCCCTACCGATTAAGTCGGGTATACTCCGGCCAAAGGAGGCGCGTATGAAAATCAGTTCCCCAACGCTTAGCACCTTTAATGAGGAGCATCGCCCCGCCGGATTTCGTTTAACCGTTGCGGGTCTTGTCAGTCGCACCCAGCAGTTTTCAGTTCGAGGTCTTCAGGATTATTTCTCTGAAAGGGTATTTGCCGCACCGGGATCGCGCGCCACTTCTTTAGCTTCATCCAGTCCGGACTCCTGGACCGGATGTACGCTCAATGAGCTGCTCGACTTTGTCGGGGTATCGCCTCAAGCCAAGCACGTCGAATTTGTCGGGCTCACCCGAGATCAAGACTCGGCAAGTCTGAGCGTCAAGTCCGTTTCGATCCCGATCGAAGAGCTTGAGAATACCGAGATTGGCTTGGTGTGGGAAAACGCCGGACAACCAGTTGCTGCGGATAGCGGTGGACCATTACTCGTTCTATTGCCGAGCGAAGGCGGTTTTGAAACGGTTGCGGGACTGTCGCGTATCAATTTGATCATCGTTCCCGCCGTTCGCGTAGACCCGTGATTCTTTGCGCTGGCGTACACGCGCCGTTATCACAACTGATCGCGAACCGGACTGGTAGGGCAAAACGGTCTGGCGGCCGCGCATGGGCTCCAACATAAGAGGAAGGACTATGCACCGAGAGGAGTCGTCCTGGAGGGACTAAATGAAAGTAGCCCAGTACGAAGTGCTGGGTTCGCGTTCAAAAAAAACGACCCGTCCCGGACGGGACGATCGACCACCGCTTGCGCTCGTAAAATCGCATTGGAGACCAATAACTGAACGTTTCGATCGTCCCTATCGGGACGGAATCGCCTTTTATGCCATTACCCAGCAATAAATTGCTGGGCTACTTTCATCGCGTCCCTGCGGGACGGACGTCCCTTTTTGCATTATTCCCCAGCACTTCGTACTGGGCTTCTACTTTCATTCAGTCCCTTCCTCCTTCGCGCCGAAGCTCGAAGAGCGAAGGCGGTCTCCGGGCTACGGCGGACAAGCCGGGACAAGTCTTCTGCGCATGCTTCTAAGCCTTAGGTTGACGCGGATTCGCGGCCGCCAGACCGTTTTGCCCTACCCAGTCCGAGCGTTGGCGATCACCCGATTGCAAATTGGGTTCTCTGCCATAATCTAAGCCGGTGATTTCGTTTCGCGGGATTCTTTCCGGGCTATTGTTGGCACTCTCACAGATTTATTTTGCCACCGGAGCCGAACTGCGGGGCGCTTGGGTCGCCTCGGTCTACAATCTTAATTTTCCTTCGCATACGGGCCTTTCTGTCACTGAGCAAAAAGAACAGATTCGGCGATTGGTTGATGTGGCCGCTAATGCTGGATTGAACGCTCTGATGGTCCAAGTGCGTCCGGAAGGAGACGCGCTTTATGAATCCAGTCTCGAACCGTGGAGCCGCTTCCTGACCGGGACGCAAGGCGCCGCTCCTGGTTACGATCCCCTGACAACCTTCCTAGAAGAAGGAAGACGTCACAACCTTGCGATCCACGCGTGGATCAATCCATACCGCGCAGTGGCAACCGCGAGCAATGCGTGTGCGAGCACACACGAAGTTTACCAGAACAAAGGCGCAGTTCGCCGGGTAGGCTCTTCACTCTGGATGGATCCCGGTGATGTGGCCGTTCGGCAACACGTGATCCATGTTATCAAAGATTTGGTAAGCCGTTACTCGGTCGCGGGTGTGATTTTAGATGATTATTTCTATCCCTATCCAGGCCGAGGCTTTCCGCGTGGCACGTTTCCGGATGGAACAACTTACGCACGATATCGGGCCGAGGGAGGCAAACTGGCGATTGACGATTGGCGCCGGCACAATGTCGATCTGCTAATCGAAGGTCTACACGTGGCCGTCAAAGAAACCCGGCCACAAGCACTCTTTGGAGTCAGCCCTTTCGGAATTTACACGATCGGAGCGCCGCCGACCGTGCACGTGGAGTTGGATCAATACCGGGATTTATATGCGGATCCAGTGAAATGGATGAAAGAAGGCTGGGTTGATTATCTCTCTCCCCAACTTTATTGGCGAGACGCCAGTCCCCAAAGCTATTCGGCACTCCTGCAGTGGTGGCGCAGTAGCGAAGCCAATCCCCACGGTGTCCCGATTTTTCCAAGCATCGCTCTGGAACGGCTTGGCGCTGGCTACGGTTGGCCGGCTAGCGAGATCGCCCACCAGCTTAGCCTGGAGCGCTCGATCAAACCGCGACCGGAAGGAGGATTTATCCTGTGGAATATCGGACCTCTCTCCGCGAATCGAAAAGGTGTTGCGAAGGTGATCGCGGAGGCGCGGTAGTATCAGACTGCCGAAGGCCCGTTGAGAGATCAGTCTCGAAGGGGCCCAACGAAAGTAGAAGCCCAATACTTCAGTGCTGGCACATGGGCAGCACGAAGGACCCCCGAATCACTCACGAGCCAGTGTCCACTTTGTCCATCCCTGAATCTGTCGGAAAGATCGTGCGGTAAGCTGCGGCGAGACTTGCTGCCTCTTCCCTCGAGAGCCGGGTTAATGGAGGTCGCACATTCGACCATCGGCTTTCCTCCTTGCAGTGGGCAAGGAGAGCTTTGACCGCTGGCGTCACCGGATATTTCAGTATCTCTGTGACAAGCTCGGAAATCCGGAGATCTTCTTCTCCGCGCCCAATTAATTTCAGAAGAACCGCGGGGCAAATATTGGCAAGCCCGGAGATAGCGCCCTTCGCTCCAAGGCGTACGCCGGCACCAAGATGACGTTCGTCTCCGATAAGAATCATGAGATCGCGATGATTAGCCAAGAGTTTCTCGGTAAAGGCCCAATCGCCGCCGGAATCTTTGACACCCACCACAAGTTCAGGAAAGGCAGTCTTTAGTCGACCGATGAGATCGATCGAGAGCGGCACTTGGGTTACTGACGGGATATGATAGAGGATTACCCCGAGTGCTCGATGCGCAATCTTTTCAAAAACTCGGGCAAACCATTGATAGAGCCCGTCATCTTTCACTCCCTTGAAGTAGAAGGGTGGCGCCAGCAGGATTCTTCGGCAACCGGTATCGTTCAGAATGCGCGTTTGCTCCACGGCGTCGCCAATCGACGCCGACGAGACACCGCCTACTATCTGGAGGCTCGGATCGATTCCAGCGGACAAAAGCGCGCCGAGAATCTGCCCACGCTCGGTGAGACTGACCGAGGCTCCTTCGCCGGTGGTGCCGAAAATTGTTAGGCTGGAACAGCCAGCATCCAAGCACCAGCGCGCATGGGCAAGGAGCCGACTATAGTCGATGGTCAAGTCATTATCTATCGGCAAAGCCAAAGCACACGAGAGACCAAATTGATCGCCGGGATTCATTGCTATTTTCGTTCTTGGCGTCTGGTTAAGTGAGCGGATTTTTCGGAGAAAGACCGGTCAGCACCCTGACAATCTCCTCGATCGCGCTTCGGCGAAGCTGCAGGTTTGCTTCCTCCGAGTACCAAGCCACATGGGGGCTCAGCACGATATTTTCCAACGCCAAATATTCCGACGGAACGTTGGGCTCCTCCTCAAATACATCGATCCCGGCTCCGCAGATTTGGCCGGTTCGAAGCGCCCTGATTAGAGCAGCGCTATCAACCAGACCACCGCGGCTGACATTGACTAAGATGGGTTTCCGTTTCATCTGCGCGATTGTGCTGTCGTTGATTAGGTGATGGTTTTCCTTGGAGAGCGGCAAGTGCAGGCTGATAATGTCGCAGATTTCGTAGATCTGTTGCGGAGTTGTAAAACCAACACCTATCGCGGCAAATTGTTCTTCGCTTAGAAAGGGATCGAACGCGACAACTTCACGGACAAACGGCTGAATGCGTTTGGCGAAGGCTGTTCCGATTCTTCCGAGACCTAGAACCCCAACGCGGAGGGTACTCAGACGGGGGATTTGCCACGGAAGCACGTAACCCCATTCTCCCTTCCTCACCTTGAGGTCATACGAGAGGATGCGGCGGTGTACCGCAAAACAGAGCGCGATTGCGTGATTGGCTACTTCTTCGGTTCCGTAATCTGGTACGTTACAGACGAGAATGCCGCGCTTCTTGCAGCTATCGATGTCGATGATGTCGTAGCCTACGCCGAGACGCACAATCACTTTGCAATTGTCGAGCCTTGCCACAACGCTTGCGCCGACCGGAACATTCGTCGTCAATAATGCGTCGGCACTTTTAGCGACCCTGATAACGTCATCCTCATTCTTTACCAGACAGGGAACCAACTGAATGTTTGTGCCAGCAAGCACATCGTTTTCGACAGAGAGATCGGGGTATTGCGGATCCAAATAGAAAATTTTCATGGATTGCTCCAGATGATTTTCAACGCGCATTTGCATCGGCCGGTGCGTTGATCCCGTTGGTAACCGAGCCGATGGTTTAATTCGAAACGCACTTTAGCTAACTCTGGAGCGGTTTCTTTCACAAAGCGCGGCTGCGACACAGTCTGGAGAAAGAATGATGTCTTTTTCAGATTTCCCATAACGCGTTGCCCCAAGGACCGCTACCGTTCCCCGTTTCCTAACTCCTTGCGAGGCTATTCTAAGACGCACCTTTGGTGTTTTTGTTGGCTCGCAGCTTGCAGATTCAGGTACGCACACAGAGAGTTCGGGCATTCATGGATTATCTTTCTTTGGGCAAAACCGGTTTAAAGGTTTCCCGCATCTGCCTAGGCTGCATGAGCTATGGCTCCTCTAAGCGCCGAGAATGGATATTGGACGAAGAGCAGTCACTCCCGTTCTTCAAGCAGGCGATCCAAGCAGGAATTAATTTTTTCGACACCGCCGATATGTATAGCGACGGATTGAGCGAAGAGGTAACCGGACGCGCGCTGAAAAAGCTCGGGTTGCGCCGGGAAGAGACGGTCATCGCCACGAAGGTATACTACCCGATCGGAGATACGCCAAACGAGCGCGGCACTTCAAAGAAGCATATTCGTCATGCTATCGACGCAAGCTTGCAGCGTCTGGGCGTCGACTACGTCGATTTGTACCAAATTCATCGCTACGATCGGACGACCCCCATCGAAGAGACGCTGGAGGCTCTGACCGAAGTCGTAAACCAAGGGAAAGCGCTCTACATCGGCGCTTCCAGTATGTACGCATGGGAATTCGCCAAATTTCTTTGGGTCGCGGAGACGCACGGCTATGCGCGCTTCGTGACGATGCAGAATCATTATAATCTGGTCTATCGAGAAGAGGAACGCGAAATGATTCCGCTTTGTCGCGCGGAAGGGATCGGGATCATTCCCTGGAGCCCGTTAGCCAGAGGGTTTTTGGCCGGAAATCGCAATCGACAAGAAAAAGGCGAAACCACCCGCGCTAGATCTGATAAGTTTGCCCACGGTCTTTATTACCAAGATTCCGATTTTGCTATCGTTGATCGGGTTACGCAACTTGCTCAGAAACGAGGCGTATCCAACGCGCAGATCGCACTTGCCTGGATGTTGCACAAGCCAGGTATCACTGCTCCTATCGTCGGCGCTACCAAACCGCATCATCTTGACGATGCTGTGGAAGCGCTTGAGGTAAAATTGGACAGTGACGAAATCAGCGCGTTGGAAGAACCGTACCAGCCACATCCGGTCTTAGGAATCGATTGACGGTTAGCCGTCTGCCGGTAGCAGTTAAGCGGTCGCGGGTTCATCGCAAGAACAATGCAGATTCATCCGCGTACCAAGACATTTCAAACGTCATGGACTATCTTTCTCTAGGAAATACCGGTTTAAAGGTTTCTCGCATCTGCCTAGGCTGCATGAGCTATGGTTCCTCGCAATGGCGCGATTGGGTACTCGACGAAGAACAGTCGTTCCCTTTCTTCAAACAGGCGGTCGAAGCGGGTATCAATTTCTTCGACACCGCCGATATGTACTCTAACGGAGCGAGCGAAGAGGTAACCGGTCGCGCGCTTAAGCAGCTCGGGTTGCCTCGCGAACAAACGGTGATTGCCACGAAGGTGTATAACCCGATGGGAGATACCCCGAACGAACGCGGCACTTCAAAGAAGCATATTCGTCATGCCATCGACGCAAGCTTGCGGCGTCTGGGCGTGGACTACGTCGATTTGTACCAAATTCATCGTTACGATCCAACGACCCCGATCGAAGAGACGCTGGAGGCTTTGACCGAAGTCGTAAACCAAGGAAAAGCGCTCTACATCGGCGCTTCCAGTATGTACGCATGGGAATTCGCCAAATTTCTCTGTGTCGCGGAGACCCACGGCTATGCGCGCTTCGTGACGATGCAAAATCATTACAATCTGGTCTATCGAGAAGAGGAACGCGAAATGATTCCGCTCTGTCGCGCGGAAGGGGTCGGCATCATTCCCTGGAGTCCTCTAGCCAGAGGCTTTCTGGCTGGAAACCGCACCGCCCAGGAAAAAGGCGAAACCACTCGCGCTAAATCGGATAGTTTCGCGCACCGGCTCTACTACCAGGATTCCGATTTTGAGATCGTCGACCGTGTCACCGGACTGGCCAAGAAACGAGGCGTATCCAACGCGCAGATCGCCCTCGCTTGGATGCTGCATAAACCTGGCATTACCGCTCCCATCATCGGCGCAACCAAAGCTCATCATCTGGATGACGCGATCAAAGCTCTGCAGGTGAAGTTGGATCCTGAGGAAATCCAAACACTCGAAGAACCGTATCAGCCGCACCCAGTGCTCGGGATCAGTTAGGTTGCAGGTTAGGGGTTGGCCGCTCGAATCTGCTATCTGCTATCTGCTATTTCATTCGAGCCTTGGGCGAGAATGATCAACTGCACGTGAAGTTGGATCCTGAGGAAATCCAAACACTCGAAGAACCGTATCTGCCGCACCCGGTGCTCGGGATCAGTTAGAGGCTACAGGTTGCGGGGTGCAGGTTACAAGTTGCAGGTTAGGGGTTGGCCGTTCGAATCTGCTATCTGCTATCTGCTATCTGCTATTTCATTCGAGCCTAGGGCGAGAATGATCACCCCAACCCTAGCTTCGCAGCATTGGCCTTCATAGCGTCCAGGACGAATTGAATGTGTTCGTCGAGAGGAACGCCGAGCTCGGATGCCGCATGCGCGATTTCTTCGCGATTGACCGGAGCCGCGAATCCTTTGTCTTTCCATTTCTTTTTCACCGACTTCAGTTCGACCTCCGCGAGGAGTTTAGAAGGTCGCACCAGCGTCACAGCTATGATAAAGCCGGTCAATTCGTCGACGGCAAAGAGCGCTCGTTCAAGTTTCGATTCAGGGCGCCGACCGGTCACTTCCGGGGCGTGCGAAAGGATGGCTTGAACGATCTCTTCATCAACCCCTCGCTCGCGCAAGAGAGCGGCGCCAACGGACGGATGACCTTCCGCGGAAATATCCGGATACCGTTCGTAATCGAAATCGTGAAGCAACCCGACGACACCCCACACCTCCGGGTTCTCAGAAAATCGCGTCGCGTAGGAACGCATGGCGACTTCCACGGCCAGCATGTGCCGCCTGAGCGAATCGTTCGCGGTGTATTCTGTCACCAGTTTCCAAGCCTCTTCGCGTGTCGGAATCATAGTACTAAACGCAACTATATCGCCTGAATCCGATGCGTGGAGACGAGAAAATTGCGGGGGGGAATGATCCCTGACGACGGAGGGGAGCCGCTTGCGGCTCCCGGGAACTACCCAGGATTCAATACCAGACCAGATCCGCCGGCTCGAGTCCTCGATTCGCGATGGGTTATTGCCGGGCGTCGCAAGCGACGCGCCCTCCGGGCAATGGGTTACGGCACGCACATCCTGATTTTACGTGACGCCTACCCGAAGCTCACCAGATCGTGGATTCTACTCTATTTCCGGTTGACCGTTAGCCGATTGCTGTTCACGTTCGCCGAGCTCGGCGTTCTAAAATTCTACAGGGCGACTAAGGACAGTCCCCGCACAGAATTCTGAATTCCTGAAGCAGTTACTTTATGCAAACAGAAAGTCCGCTAAAGGTTGGGATGATTGGTGCCGGAGTCATCAGTGCCGCGTACTTGAGAACCAAGTTTCCACAGTTCAAAATCACCTGCTGTTCAGATGTTCAGCATGCCCAGGCCGAATTGCGGGCTCGGGAATTTGGTATTGCTGCGGTCGCTACCGAGACAATGCTGGCGGACCCCGCTATAGACATCATTCTCAATCTGACGAATCCGCAGAATCACGCGGAGGTAATTGAAGCCGGGCTGCGAGCGGCGAAGCATGTATATTCCGAGAAACCGCTTAGTATCTCGACCAAAGAAGCCGAACCTCTTCTCAGAACAGCCGCAGCCAGCAGTCTCCGAATCGGTTGCGCGCCAGACACCTTCCTGGGTGCGGCGGGGCAAACGGGTCGCAGGCTGCTCGACGAAGGATCGATTGGCGAACCGATCGGCGGAACCGCTTTTTTCATGAGCGGCGGACCGGAGAGCTGGCATCCGAACCCCGATTTCTTTTACCAGAAGGGAGGCGGTCCGGTTTTTGATATGGGGCCCTACTATCTTACCGCTTTGATCAACCTGCTGGGGCCGATCAAACGGGTTTGGTCGGCTGGTAGAACTACCCTTCCGCAAAGAACCATCGGGAGCGGACCACGGAAGGGCACATCGATTCCGGTTTCAGTTCTCAGTTATCAATCTGCTATTCTTGAGTTCCACGGCGGGCCGATCGTGACGTTCGTCGCAAGTTTTGATGTTCCGGCCTACAACCATCCTTACATCGAAATCTATGGAACCAAAGGCGCCCTCCAACTCCCAGATCCGAATTACTTCGGAGGCGCGGTCCGATTGAGTCAAGACGAAAGGTGGACGGATGTCAGTCCTAGTCATGGGTTTGGCGATGGAAATTACCGGGGAATCGGTTTAGCCGATCTGGTCGCCGGGCTCCAATCTGGGGTGCCTCATCGAGCTTCGGCAGAACTCGCGTTTCACGTTCTGGAAGTCATGGAAGCCATTGTCGAGACGGCGGGCAGCGGCGAAGCATATACTACTCGGTCCCGATGTGAGCGGCCGCGCGCCTTGCGCCCAGTCTCGCATATCCCCGATTTTTCATGAAAGAGCAGTCGGCGTTGCCTCAAGCCTCTGCCGATAAGAGAAATCCGCGATGGCTATAGTGTCCCGCTCCTTAACCGTATTGCACATGCTTCGGATTGAGTGCACTAGAGGTTATGAAGCTTTCCAAAGTTGCCCTCCAGCTTTACACCCTTCGCGATTTCTGTGACAGCCCAAAAGGCCTGGCGGCGACTTTGAAGAAGGTCAAAGCGATCGGCTATGATGCCGTCGAATTTATTCGCTTGGACTTCGCTTCCAATCGAGATCTACGGAGGCTGGCTGACGATCATGGGTTAGCAATCACCTCGATTCACGAATCGGAGGACCGATTGCTCAACCATCCACAAGCAGTTGTCGAAGAGCTGGCAGAATTAGGGACAGACCTCGCAGTATATCCGTTTCCGGCGGGAGTCGATTTTCGAAAAGGCCCGGAGGTCGATCGGCTGGCCCAACAGCTTCAACATAGCTCAGAGATCTTTGCATCGGCCGGTAAACGTCTGGCTTACCACAATCATGCCCTCGAATTCGCAAAGCACGCTGGGAAACTCGTCCTGGAGTACATCTTCACCAGTGCCCCAAAGCTCTTTGCTGAACTCGATACGTATTGGATCCAGTTCGGCGGGGGTGATCCGGAGCGCTGGATTACGAGACTGAAAGGCAGGCTGCCGTTGATTCATTTAAAAGATTACAAATTCAATCCACAAAAGAACGTCCCGGAGATGGCCGAGGTCGGTCGCGGTAACCTCGACTTCCCGGCAATCATCGAAGCGGGGCAAGCCGCTGGTTGCGAGTGGTTTGTTGTTGAACAGGATTTTTGCGAAGGCGATCCCTTTGAAGCGATCCAAGTCAGCTTGGAGTACTTGAAGGGAAATAATTCGTAGGGCGATCGGCGAGAGACACGGTAGCGGTCCCGCTCTCGCGTATGCGCGCCATACATAAGGCATAGAAGTATGCGCAGAAGATTCGTCCCGGAGGGGACTCAATGAAAGTAGAAGCCCAGTACGAAGTGCTGGGAAATAGTGCAAAAGGCGATGTCCGTCCCGCCAGAGGACGATAGAAATGTTTTGGCTCCAGATCCTCCTGTATGCGGCTTCACCAGCGTAAACAACCGCTCGATCGTCCCGCCCGTGACGGGTCGTTTTTTGGGAACGCCACCCAGCACTTCGTGCTGGGCTACTTTCATTGAGTCCCTCCGGGACGAATCTTCTGCGCATATCCTTAGCGAAGGAGGAAGCGCAGCGACGGTGGCACATCATTGAGCGACAGCGACATGGACGTTTGAGCCGAACCGAGGGCGAGCCATAACGCAACGGCTCACAGCCCCGCGGCCGCGGGACTGTTTCGCCCTACCCGCGTTGAGTGGGATATATCCTTCATTGCCGCCTCTCGCACCGTTTTGATGGACATTGAATTGCCCTTGCTTTCGGCTTAGAAAAAGCCGACTCAGTTGCGTTTTCCGATAGCTCTGTAGCATGGAACGGCTGCAGGACGGAAAACAAAGCTAATCCCCCACAATGATGAAAAAAAGAATCGTTTCTTGGTTCACAATATTTGCGGCTTTTACTGCGGCCGCGTCGGCCCAAACAGTAATTAAAGTCCTTCACATCCAACCTCTCCAGCCCATTCGTGATATCTGGAGATCAGCTGCGGACGACTACGAAAAGAGCCATTCCGGCGTCAAAGTTCAATTTGACTACCTCGAGAACGAGGCCTTCAAAGCGAAATTGCCGACGCTTCTCCAATCAAATGACCGGCCAAGCGTCTTCCACAGCTGGGGCGGCGGAGTGATGAAGGAACAGGTCCAATCGGATGTCTGTCAGGACATCACCAGTCGCATCACCGGCGAGTTTAAAGACTCGTTCTATCCAGCAGGAATTCAGAATTTCACCGTTGACGGCAAGTTGTACGGATTGCCCAACGATGTGGCGCCGATCGTCTTCTGGTATAACAAGGAGCTTTGTCAAAAGGCGGGGGTTGATCCCACCAAGATCAAGGATTGGGATGACTTTTTAGAAGCGGTGAAGAAAATAAAAGCAGCTGGGATTACACCCATCGCTGTCGGCGGCGGCGACAAATGGCCTCTGCACTTTTATCCCACCTTCTTGATGATGCGAGTAATGGGCAAGAGCGGTCTGGAAGGGGCTGTCAGCAAGGACAGCAAAGAGGGTCTGGCCACTGCGGATGTGCTGAAAGCCTGGAAAATGTACAAGGATCTTTGCGATTTACAGCCGTTCCAAAACGGTTACCAAACAGCGAAATTTCAAGACGCAGGCGGGCTGTTCCATGATGGCAAAGCGGCGTTTCACTTGATGGGGACTTGGGATTTGACCGAAGGCCGCTCGAATTCCGCAACAAAAAAGGGCCTGTCTAACGATCAGATGGGTTGGATCTTTTTTCCGGCTGTCAAAGATGGAAAAGGCAAAGCCAACGATATCTTTGCCAGCGTCGATGGATGGCTGGTAACTAAGCAAGCACCGAAAGAGACGGTTGATTTCTTCAAAGTTTGGCTTGGTAAAGAGACCCAAACGAAGCTGGCCGCAGCCGGCTTATTCATTCCCATGGTGAAGGGCACGGCCGCCGCGATTCAGGATCCGTTTCTTCGCGCGATCGCTCAGGAAGCCGAAAAGACCGACTGGATAGCCATCGCGATGGACCAGTTTCTTGGGCCTGACACCGGTCGCGTGTTCAATGACCAGGCGGCAGCGATTGCCGGGGGAGGCGCTACTCCCGAGCAAGCCGTCAAAGCTATCCAGGATTCTTGGTCACAGAACAAAATGTAAGTCGAGCGGTAGGGACGCGCGGGAGCGCGTCCCTACCGTGTAAATATTTAGTGCACTGAATCCTTGCACGAAGAAGGGACATGAAGGCAAGAGTCGGTTCAGCTCCGAGCGTGTCGCCCCAACGACCAGCGCTTAGGCGAAAAATTTCGCCATTCTGGATCAAGCTCGGCCGGACATTGCGCACCGGACCTTGGCCGACTCTCTTCCTCTTCTTGCCTCCTGCCCTGCTGATTTTCACTTTGTTCGTTGTTCTGCCGGTATCGCAGTCGGCTTACTACGGCTTTTTCAATTGGAACGGGTACGGAGCGCCCCACAATTGGGCAGGGTTTTCGAACTTCGAGCGAGCTTTCAACGATCCTATCCTGCGAAACTCGCTGGTCAACAATCTGCTGGTCGTTGCCGTATCCGCAGGAATCCAGATTCCGATCGCATTGTCGCTGGCCCTGCTAGTCTCCGACACAAGGCGTAGTAATCTGGTATTTCGCGCCATCTTTTTCATTCCGTATATTTTGGCCGAGGTCGTCGTCGGCCTGATCTGGAAATACCTTTACAATGGAGAGTACGGGTTAGTAGCAACAATTTGCCATTGGTTTGGCTGGCGGGCGCCCTTTGTATTAGCGCTGCCCGGTTGGGCAATGGCCGCGCTGCTGCTGGTAGTCGTTTGGAAATATATCGGTTTTCATCTCGCGCTGTTTATCGCCGGCCGGCAAAACGTGCCCAATGACGTGATTGAGTCCGCTCGTATCGATGGAGCTAATCGCTGGCAAGTAACTCGCCACATCATACTTCCCATGATGAAACCGGTTATCCTGCTCTCCTTGTTCTTCAGCGTTCTTGGCTCCTTCCAGCTCTTTGACTTGATCATACCGCTCACCGGTGGCGACCCGCTCAATTCGACCCACTCGATGGTGTCATACCTCTACACGTTCGGCATCAAAAGCATGCGCCTCGGTTATGGCAGCGCCGTTGCGCTCATTCTCTTCGTTATCTGCGTGGTGGTAATGGCTTTGTACAAGCGATTCTTGCTGCGCGAAGATCGAGCAAATTAACCCTATGCGACCTCGAATCCCATTGTTCGCCTATTACCGATGGTTATTGCTTTTCCTTGCGGCCGGCTTGTGCCTGCTTCCGATTTGGGCCGCCGTCATCGGCGGTTTTAAGAGCTCCGGGGAGCTGCGTACCAACGCGCTTGGACTTCCTCGAGTGTGGATGACGGACAACTACACCTCGATTCTTTTGTCGGCGCGGTTCTGGCAAATCCTAGGCAACTCCGCCTTCATCGCATTCTTTACGGTCTTGTTCACCGTCCTGGTTAGTTCGATGGCTGCCTTTACGCTGGCCCATCTGCGATTTGCCGGCAAAAGATGGATTGCAAGTTATTTGACGCTCGGTTTGACTTTCCCTTTCGCGACCGCCGTTCTACCCGTCTTTATTCGGGTCCGAGACCTGGGACTTCTTGATACCCATTGGGGTGTGATTCTTCCCCAGGTTGCGTTTAACTTGAGCTTTAGCATCGTCTTGTTGCGTGGGTTCTTTCAAGAGTTACCCAAAGAGCTGTTTGAGGCCGCCCTCATGGACGGCTGCAGCTATCTGAAGATGTTCTGGCGGATTACGCTGCCACTCTCTCGGCCGATCCTCGCGACCGTCGCCGTTCTGGCGTTAGTTGGCAGTTGGAACAATTTCCTTTTGCCGCTCGTTACCATCAATTCGGACGCCCTTTATTCCTGGCCGTTGGGAATTATGCAATTTCAAGGACAGTATAGTACGGATTGGGGACGGGTTTTGGCGTTTGTCACTTTGACCATGATCCCAGCTATTGTGTTCTATCTGGCAGCCCAAAAGCATATTATCGCGGGACTGACTGCGGGAGCGGTGAAGGGGTGAAGGGGTGATGGAGTGCTGAGCGTGACTGGTGATTGGTGATTGGTGATTGGTGGTTGGTAAGCAGTAAGCAGTAAGCAGTAAGCGTGCTGGGTGGTGTGTAGATAGATAGACGGGTCCGTCCCGACAGGGACGCAATGAAAGTAGCCCAGTACGAAGTGCTGGGTTAGCGTTTAAAAAAAAGACCCGTCCCGGACGGGACGATCGAGGGTTGCTTACGCTAGTGAAGCCGCATACGAGAGGACCAGGAGCCAAGACACTTCTATCGTCCCTGCCGGGACGGGCGTCTTTTTTTGCATATTTCCCAGCACTTCGTACTGGGCTACTTTCATTAAGTCCCTCCGGGACCAATCCTCTTCGCGTACTTCTAAGCATTATGTTGATCGCGCATGCGCGGCCGCGAGACTGGGCTACTTTCACTGCGTCCCGAGGGGATCCCTTCAGATTTCGCCAATGCGGATGCAGGCCGCAAAGCGGCTCGGTTCCTTTTCGACCAAATCCGGAACCTCCAGTTTGCATTTTTCTACAGCGAAAGGACAGCGCGGATGGAAACTGCAGCCAACCGGCAGGTCGATTGGTGACGGTGGGTCGCCCTGCAGGATGATTCGCTGCCGTCGACGTTCTCGCACCGGATCCGGGATCGGTACCGCGCTGACCAACGCTCGAGTGTAAGGATGCAGCGGCCGGTCGACCACATCCAAAGCGGAACCGATCTCGACCAGCTTGCCCAGATACATCACGGCTATTCGATCCGAGATATATTTCACCACTGAAATATCGTGAGAAATGAAAATCAGCGTAAGCTCCATCTCCCGACACAGTTTGAGAATGAGGTTAAGGATCTGTGACTGGATGGATACATCGAGCGCGGAGACAGGTTCATCGGCAATGATTAATTTGGGCTGAGGAGCCAATGCTCGAGCGATTGCTATGCGCTGTCGCTGACCGCCAGAAAACTCGTGCGGGTAACGCATCATTTGATTGGGTGGCAGCCCAACCTGGCGCATCAATTCACCGACCTTGTGAACGAGTGCTTTGCCCCGCAGTTTTACTCGGGTTTGCAACGCTTCACCTAAAGTGTCGAATACCGTCATGCGCGGATTCAAAGAAGCGTATGGATCTTGAAAGATCATCTGGAAGTTCACCCGTGACCTTCGGATTTCGGCCGAGCTGAGATCCGACAGCTTCTTTCCTTCCAACCGGACTTCTCCCCCAGTGCAACGAATCAACTGCATGACTGTTCGGGCCAGCGAAGATTTTCCGCATCCGGATTCCCCTACGAGTCCAAGAATCTCACCTTTCCTTAAGCTCAACGAGATTCCATCCACCGCTCGGACCGATGCGATCTTGCGTCGAACAAGGAGTCCGCGATAGATCGGGAAATGCGTCTTTAACGATTTCAGTTCAAGAAATGCATTCATACGACGGCTTGAGCCTTCAATCGCAAATCACCAAGTTCACCACGCAAAACCCTTTGACAAGAAGTGCTATGTCCCGGCACCGGCTCTTCCAAAACAGTCTCGGTAGTTTGACAAACCTCGTTGGCAAAAGCACAACGCGGAACAAAAGGGCATCCCTTGATCTCACGCGAGAGATCCGGGGGCGCGCCCGGTATCGTGAATAGCGGCTCTCCCTTGCGATGCAAAGCGGGAATCGACTGTTGCAGCGAGGCGTTATAGGGATGGAGGGGCAAAGCAAACAGGTCCTCGGTCCGAGCCGACTCGACGATCCGACCGGCGTACATCACATTGACGTTTTGGCAGAAAGAAGCCACCACACCTAGATCGTGAGTAATGAAGACGACAGCCATGCCGAGATTCTTCTGGCTTTGCCGAATCAACTCCAGAATCTGGGCCTGAACCGTAACGTCGAGTGCTGTGGTCGGCTCGTCGGCGATGAGGATCTCCGGACGGCTAATCAAGGCCATCGCAATCATCACTCGCTGCCGCATCCCTCCAGAGAATTGGTGTGGATAGAGTTGAATCCGGCGGGCGGCATCTCGAATTCCAACCTCTTCCAATGCGGCGATTGCCTTGAGCAGGGCTCGGCGCCGGGTCAATTTCTCATGGACTAACAGCGGTTCCATGATTTGGTCAGCGACCCGGAGATACGGATTGAGCGAGGTCATCGGATCTTGAAAGATCATGGAGATCCGCTTGCCGCGTATTCGACGAAGCTGTTCGCCCGAGCAACGCAAAAGGTCGGTTCCACTAAACCGGGCCGTCCCCGATTCGATCCGGCCCGGCGGTTGCGGGATTAATCCGAGAATGGAATAACAACTTACCGATTTACCGGAGCCTGATTCGCCAACGATGCCCAAGGTCTCGCCTTCTCGAAGGGAGAAGGAAACGCCATCGACCGCTCGGACGATTCCGGCGCGAGTGTGAAAGTAGGTCCGCAGATTTTCAACCTCAAGCAATGGCATAAGAGAATTGGGTCCTCGTTGTTTCCCTCAATCGGTCAATGTCGGCTTCAGTCTTTCGCCGATTTCGGGTTGCAGGCGTCGCTTAAACCGTCTCCGAGAAAGTTCAGCGAGAACAGAGTCAACGAGAAGAACGCGGCAGGAATCCAAAGCAGCCAAGGAGAAGTCTCCATGGTTGCAGCCCCTTCAGAGATGAGCACGCCCCATGAGCTCATCGGCGGAGGGACGCCTAACCCGAGGAAACTGAGCAAAGCCTCAAGCAACATAACGGCCGGCACGGTGAGCGTCGCGTAAATCACGATCACGGTCATAACGTTTGGGATCAGATGCCGAAACATGATGCGACCCTCGCTTAAACCGAGCGAAATCGCCGCCTCAACGAACTCTTGGTTCTTGAGCGAGATGATTTGGCCACGAACAATTCGCGCCATCGTCAACCATTCCACCGCACCAATTGCGACGAAGAGCAGGATGAAATTCCGGCCAAAAAATACCATCAGAAGAATGACGATTACCGTAAACGGAAGGGCGTAGAGCACGTCGACGATCCGCATCATTACATTGTCTACCACGCCCCCGACAAAGCCGGCCGTCGTACCCCAGACGACACCGATGATAACCGAAATGAGCGTGGCGACAAATCCAACCGCCAATGAAATCCGACCCCCGACCAAGACTCTGGTTAAGAGGTCCCGACCGAGTGCGTCGGTACCGAACAGGTGCTTTTGGTTAGAACTCTGGTAAATGAATGCACCTTCGCTGTATGGCTCCCCGCGGGCTAACGTTGCAATGATTTGTTTGCGTTCGTCCCGCGCTTTTTCCACAAATTCATCTTCGATGTTAGTTAATGAGTAGAACCCAACCTTCTTTTCGCCATTCTTTAGCGTCTCCGTTCGTTGAATGATTTTGTCTAACGGCGGGCTGGCCTTAAGCGTCAGATCCGTTTTCTCGTAGGTATAACCGGTTACTAGCGGTCCGATCAGACAAAGCAGGATGATAGTGACTAGGCAGCCGAGGCCAAATAGAGCCAACTTATTTTTGCGAAGCCGGTACCAGGCATCCGTCCAGAGTGAGCTACCGTGCACGAATTGCGCTTCGTTTTCGGCGATTACGGGAGAGTCAAGCACGCTGGGAATCATTTGCGAGTGCGCGGGTCCATCACACTCTGGAGTAAATCAGCTAGCAGGTTAAATACCACGATGAGCACAGCAAAGAATGCCACGGTGCCAAGAATCAGAGGATAGTCCCGATTAAAGACCGATTTGATAAATTCCTGGCCCAATCCCGGTACATTAAAAACCTTTTCGACCACAAATGAGCCACTGATTAATCCGGCAAACTGGGGTCCCAAGAATGAGACGACCGGGAGTAAGCCACCACGCATGGCGTGTTTGAAAATGATGTCGTGATCGGGTACGCCTTTAGCGCGGGCCGTTCGGATAAAGTCCTGGTTCAACACATCAAGCATACCACCCCGGGTGAGGCGCGCGACGTAAGCAGAATAAAACAGGCCCAAAGTAACGGCGGGCAAAATCATCGGATGCAAAGGCGCGTAGTCTAACCCATACCATCCACTTACCGGAGCGATCTTTAGCGTCAATCCAAAGTAGACGGCCAGGATCGGACCCAGGACGAACGTGGGAACACAAATGCCGGCCATTGCGAGCGACATCGGCAGGTAATCCCAAATCGTATTTTTATAAATCGCTGCCACCACTCCCGCGCTGACGCCAATAACCAAAGCAATTAGAAATGCCAGCGTTCCGATCTGGAGGGAAATGGGAAAGGACCGGGCTATGACTTCGTTAACAGAACTGGATTGATAGGTGTACGAGGGCCCAAGATCGAAGTGGGCTACGTTGCCAATGTAGTGGAGATACTGTTCCCAGAGCGGTTTATCCAGTCCGTAATATTCGTTGAGCTTCTGAATGACTTCTGGAGTTGTGTGTCCCTCCGCACTGAAGGGACCACCCGGAATAGATTTGGAAAGAAAAAAGGTGACCGTCAATACGACCCAAATTACCGGAATCAGTTGCAATAGCCGGCTGACGATCAGTTTGATCATTGGGTTTTAGTGGGCCGACGAAAGCTGGGGAGTTCCGGTCTCCTCCAGGTCGATGAATTTGTAGTTATGGTTGTCCAGTGCCATTGGGTTCCAATTCTTCACGCTCGGCTGCAGCAAATAGAAGGTTGTGTACCAGTAGATAATGACCCCGGGCGGCTCACTCAACCAGAGCTGTTCAGCTTGATGGAGAATCGCAAAGCGTTTCTTCGGATCAGCAGTCCGAGCAGCTTCGTCCAACAACTGATCGTAAGCGGGGTTGCTCCATCCGGTAGCATTGTTGCCGTCTCCAGTGCGCCACATGCCCAGAAAGGTAACCGGGTCCATGAAGTCGCCAATCCAGCCGTAACGTGCCACGTCGTAGTTCAAGCTATTCATGGAGTCCATGAACACTTTCCACTCTTGATTCTCGATCCCAACATCGATGTTCAGCTCTTGCCTCCACATCTGCTGGATCGCCTCCGCCACAGTCCTGTGCGCCTCGCTGGTGTTAATGAGGATGGTAAATTTCGGGAAACCTTTTCCGTTTGGGTATCCGGCTTCTGCCAGCAAGCGGCGGGCTTGTTCCGGATCATAGTGGATCACATCCAGCGGTTCATAATCTCCCATTCCGGGCGGTGTATATCCGGTTGCTGGCTTTTGCTTGGCGCGCATGATGTTCTCGACAATCGATTTCCGATCCACTGCGAGATTTAAGGCTAAGCGCACTTTCGGATTGGCCAATGCTTTCCGCTTCACGTTGATCCGGTAAAAGTAAACTCCTTCGAACGGATCGATCCGAATCAATTCGGGATGCTCGCGGCGGTAGTACGGAACTTTGTCGAGCGGCGTCTGAAGGATCTTGTGCAATTGGCCGGCCCGGAACGCCCGCTCCTGCGTATTATAATCTTCGATCGAGTAAAAATTGATCCCGTTGAGCTTGACGTTCGCTGCATCCCAATAGAGCGGATTTCTGACCACTTGAATGACGTCATTTTCTTTCCAGGTCTTAAGCAGGAACGGACCTGTACCGGCATAGTTCCCCGGACGCGTCCACTTGGTATCGCGCTCATCGATCCTACCAAACTTCAAAATGGTAGCTGGATGCACCGGAAACCAAGCAGTGTGCAGAAGCGCAGACAGAAAATAGGGCGCCGGCCCGACTAGTTCGAACTGCAAGTTGCGATCATCGAGCGCTCTAACGCCGACCTGATTAAAATCAATAATCCTCCCTTCAGCGTAATCTCTGGCGCCCTTCAAGATATAAAGTGCATCAATATAAGGGGCGCCGAGCGTCGGGGTGAGAATGCGTTTGTAGGAAAAGACGAAATCCTGAGCTGTTACCAGGTCTCCGTTCGACCATTTGGCATTATCGCGCAGATGAAATTTCCAGACCGAGTAATCTTCATTGTGCTCCCAGCGGTCCGCCAGACCAGGCAACTCTTTCGATTGATCGTTCGGATCATACTCCATCAATCCCTCCATCAACCCCATAATGATGTGATGCTCTGGGACTCCCTGCGCAGTCTGGGGATCCAGGGTCCGCGGCTCGGTGCCTTCGCAAAGCAGCAGTATTTTGCGCCGATTCGCTTCCTCCAATCCCGGTGGACTCGCAGCGTTGAGTTTCGCAGTAGCAACTAAAAACGAAGCTGCGGTAATGGTTACCCAAAGGATCAGCCGAACATTCATGGAATGTACCGCTAGTTGATTCCCAGCTTCTTCAGGAATGGATCAGTCGAGTGCTTGCGACCGAGAAATTTCTCCACGGAGACCGTAACATCACGCGAATCTCCTACAGCATAGATCTCGTCCCGCAATCGCCGGCCAACGTTAGCATCGAGAAAACCGTCCGGAGCGCTTTGGAAGACCGACGCCATGTCGGCAGCTATGTCGTCCGCCCAAGCATAGCCATAATAACCGGCGTCGTACCCGCTGAACAAATGCCCGAAAGAGGCCAAGACAGCGGTCGACGGATCAGATGGAAGAAAAACATCGTACAGGATCGAATTGGCGTAGCCGTTGAGATCCGCTTTCTGAGCGGCGGTTAACGGCTGGTGGATCGACAAATCCAGTAGCCCAAAGCAGAGCTGGCGACGGTATGAACATGCCTTTGTCGCCAAGTCAGCCTCTTTGAGTTTGGCCAAAACATCAGTTGGAATTTTTTTCGAAGGATCCCGATAATCGGCGGCAAAGCTGTCGAGCACTTTCTTGTCCCAGGCGAAGTATTCAAGCATTTGGGAAGGAGCCTCTACGAAGTCGCCCGGAACGTTGAACCCGGAAAACCGGACGTAATTGACCTTGGTCAATATGGCGTGCATGGCATGGCCAAATTCGTGGAAAAGGGTGACCACATCCTGATGATCGGCCAGTGAGGGCTTATCACCGGATGGAGGTGGAAAGTTGCAAATCAGATCCACGACCGGTCTCTGATATTTTCCATCGGGCAGCAGTCCGCCATCGATCAGCGCGAAATTGGCGAAGTGATTGTATTTCCCGGGACGAGGGAACAGATCGAGATAGAACATTCCCAAGGGCTGGTGCGTTTGCTGATCAAGGATAGCATACAGTTTTACGTCGCTTTGATAGACAGCCGGTGGGTCGACCGGACGAATTTCTACTTGGAAAATGTGTTCGTAAATTTTGAACATGCCCTCGAGCACCTTATCGAACGGGAAATAAACCCGAAGTGCCTCGGCATCGACATTGTACTTTTGTTTCTGAAGGAGAGCGGAGGCGAAGTACCAGTCCCAGAGTTTCACGTCCGGCGAGGTGGCCCCGGCAACGCTCGCTTTCGCTTTCTTCAGTTCGGCTATTTCCGCCTGATATTTTGGCTCCAAGGCGATCTTCAACTGCTCTTCGAAATCGAGCGCGTTCTTGCCGCTCTTGGCCATCTTGACCTCTTCCTGGAAATCGGCCCAGGACGTATAGCCAAGAAGCTGGGCGAGCTGGGCGCGGACCTCAACAGCCCGGCTGACCAACGGCAGATTCTTCTCCTTCGCTCGCGAATCGTGCACCAGGCAGAGGCGCTTGCGCGTCTCCTCTTTAACGCAATTCTTCATCGCATTGAGATACTGAGGAGGCACATTGGCATCGACCGTGTACTCGTTTTCGCCGGTCTTCACCTGGCTGAGAAAGTCATCTGATACGCCTTGCAGATCGTCTTTATTAAACTTCACTGGGGCTGCGGCGTTATTAACATTGACCAAAAAGTGAGCCTCAATACTCGTCAGCTGCTTACGCAACGCCTCAACTTCTTGCTGTTTCTCTTCGGGAAGTGTGAGCCCGGCTCGCTTATAACCGCGGACGGTAAATTCGATCAACCGGGCATCTTGACCCGCCAGTTGAGGATTGGTGTCGAGGTATGCCTTGATCGAACGATAGACATCCTTTCTATAATCGATTCCGACAGTAAATGTGTCTAGCTTTTGGACCGCATCGAGGCCGGCGCTGCGCATTTTGGGATCGGGATGCGCTTGTTCCAGAACTCCTACCCGGTGCCCGGTTTGGCCTATTTTCGTATAAACATCGTTCAGGGCCCGGACGGTGTTATCGAAGGTTACACTCTTAGGATCTACTTTGGCGATTGCTTCTAATTGGCTATTTGCCTCAGCGATAGCCGCATCGACATTTGCGTCTACTTGAGCTGGAGTGGTTTCCCAGTCCGGCAAAACCAAAACCGTGTCGAACTGCGACGCCTGATTTTGGAGGTCGCTCAGCTGAAGTTTGGGGGCTGCTGAATCACCTGGCGGGTCGGACTTCGGCGGTTCCCCCGCTCGAACCGTAGTGAAGCTGCAGACGGACGCGATCAGGATTGTACTGGCTACTTTTAAATACGTGGTAGAGCGAGTAGAAGTGCCGGTTTGGTCAATGAAAAACGGGAACGGTTTGCGAGACAAGCGTTTGATCACAAAGGTGTTGGATAGGTAATGGGGGCACCTACAACCGTTCTCGCCGGAAGCAACCAAAATTTGTGGTAGCCTGATGCTTCCGGCTCAGGGCGCTGGTGATTGGTGATCAGTGATTAGTGAAAGGAGTGGTAAAAGGGGCGGTGAGAGATTTCGGGCAGGATTTGCCGATAGGCGTTCACCATTCACTTCTCACCAATCACCTCTCAGGCGCTGTTCCCTGAGGCTGGCTGTCCGCCGTAGTTTGCGGGTTTGGGGGACGAAGGAGGAAGCATCAGGCTACGTCTGAAGCATCAAGCTACGTCCGGTGGAATCGGTCGTCGGTCCAAGGATCACCGTAGTCGCTGTACCCGCGATCCTCCCAATAACCGCGAATGACCGAGGACCGAAACTCAATTGAGCGCACAAACTTGGCGCCCTTCCAGGCATAAAGTTTCGGGATGATCATACGAGCGGGACCTCCGTGTTCGCGTGCCAGCGGTTGACCATCCAGGTGAGTGGCAATGAGGACGTCATCGTCCAAACAGGGCTCCAGCGGGACGTTCGTGGTGTATCCGTCATAACCACGAACGAAAAGGTTGCTTACCTCTGGCTTGGGTTTCACTAGATCGACGAGCGTGAAAAAGGCAACACCGCTCCACCGGCAATCGAACTTTGACCAGGTAGTGACACAGTGAAAATCGCTGAGGTCCTCGAAGCGAGGCAGTTGAGCCATCTGATCCCATGACAGCTTGACTGGATTTTCCACCTCGCCCATAAGCTCAAGCGTCCATTCTGATAACGCGACGCTCGGTTGGATGCCCAGATCCAGGACCGGGAACCCGTTCGTCAAATGCTGACCAGGTGGAAGCCGAGCGCTCGAGCGCTCCAGAACACGCGAAGTCTGTCCGGCCATTTTCTTGGCCCACCGTTCTTTGCGTTCAAGGATCGACGGATTCATCGGGAAGGCGACGAGAAATTTTCAGAATAGCATCTCGCAATTCTGCAGCTCGCTCGTACGCCTCTTCAGCGATAGCTTTTTCGAGATCTCGCTCCATCAATTCCAGTGGGGACAAAGGGATATTCTCTCGCACTTCTTTCAGCCACTCATTAAGAAAAGCCAGTTCGGAACTAGACTCAATCCATTCCGGCTGATTAACGGATTGATAGAATTTTTCGATCTGCTGCTTGCCGTCTTCGATCAGGCGGATAGCCTTGCCGGCATTGCCTTCCTGGATTTCGAGTGAGGCCCGCGCTCGAATATTCATCATCATCACATAAGGACGGAACTGCTCAAACGCCCACTTCGACTCATCTTCCTGAGTGTGCTGAGCGACGAAGTTAAACAGCTCGAGGTTTCTTTCCGTGTCCCGAATAACGTTCGGATAATCCCGCAATTGGAAAAGACTTAGATATCGGTGGTAGTACTGGACGCCCTCCTGTTGCAGGGCAACCAACTCCGCTTCGCTTAACTCGTAAGACGTACCGCGCGACTCGGCGTTTCGCAGCTTAGCCTCATGATATTCCAGCAAAGACTCAAAGCCAAAGGGACGCTGCCCATCCGGCCGACCGGTCATTTCCATCTGGATCAGACCAAGATCGATGCGTAACTGGACCTTCTCGCGCCCATCAATCCCGATAATTTTGCGCGCCTTCACTTGACCGGGCTCGTGTCCCCACCCGTCCAATAAGCTGTTTAAGTCCAGGTTACTCACTGGTGAAATATCAAAACGACGGAGGCGATTGTCAAAATCCGAAGTTCGGTATCAGAAGATACGAAGCTGAATGGCTCAACCAAACCCCCGCTTGGCTACCGCGCATGGATTCGAACCATGAATAACGCCTCCAAAGGGCGCTGTGTTACCGTTACACCACGCGGTAAAGTTTAAGGAGAACTAGTTAAGACAAAACCGAGAAGACGCAAGCGGAGATTCGGTAGGCAACGTCCTTCGGTAAAAGCACAAACGGCTCAAGCCGGCGCGGCTGATACCGCCCCAAGCTTTCGCCCTACCGATCAGGGGGTGCAATACGCCGCATGATTCGAAAGTGCTCATTCAGGGGGCATCTATTTCTCGACTAGCAGGGAATGGCCAGTCATCTCCGATGGTTTCTCTAAGCGGAGCAGCTCCAGCAATGTCGGCGCTACATCCGCCAGGATTCCGTCTTGCAACTGAAAACTCGACGCATCTTTGGCTACGTAAATGAAATGCACCAGGTTGGTGGTGTGCGCCGTGTTGGGCGAACCATCCGGATTCCGCATCAATTCGCAATTGCCGTGGTCCGCGGTCACCAACGCTTTGCCATCTAATCGAAGCGTTTCTTCAAGCACTTGGCGGACACAATCGTCAATGGTCTCAACTGCCTTGATTCCCGCTTCGACGACGCCGGTATGTCCCACCATGTCAGGATTCGCGAAATTGAGTATCACCAGGTCATAGTCCTTGAGTCGTTTTACTACCTCTTTGGTAACCTCCGGCGCACTCATCTCCGGCTGAAGGTCGTAGGTCGCCACTTTCGGCGAGGGCACGATCACTCGGTCTTCGCCCGGGTAGGCGATCTCGATTCCGCCGTTAAAAAAGTAAGTGACGTGCGGATACTTCTCTGTTTCAGCAATCCGAAGTTGCCGCTTTCCTGCATCGCTTACAACCTTCCCAAGTATATTTTCCAGAGTCTGTGGCTGGAACGCCACTGGGCAATCGTAAGTCTTGTCGTACACAGTCATCGTTACAAAATGGACCTTCGGAAACATTCCGCGATCGAAGCAGGAGAAATCCGGAAACAAAAAGGCCTGAGATAGCTGGCGGGCCCTATCGGCGCGGAAGTTGAAAAAGAAGACAACGTCTCCGTCGCGAATTTGGGGGCCGGGCTGATCCGAAAAGACCATCGGTTTCAAAAACTCATCGGTTTGGCCGGCCTTGTATCGCTGCCGCACGGCTTCAGGTATGGGAACTTTTGGCCTCTCTCCCAAGCCTAAGACAATAGCGTCCCAGGCGAGTTTCGTGCGATCCCAGCGCCGATCTCGATCCATGGCATAGTATCGCCCCACCACGGTTAATATCTTGGCACCGGTGGAACGCACTTGCTCTTCGACAGTAGCGAGAAAATCGGCCCCACCCGTCGGAGAGGTGTCCCGGCCGTCGGTAATAGCGTGGATAAAGATCTGCTTTACGCCAGCTTCGGCAGCGGCCTTCACCAGCGCGATCAGATGATCTTGGTGACTATGGACACCGCCATTCGAAACCAGCCCAATAAAATGCAGCCGCGATTCGGCGGCCTGAGCAAAAGCCTTCCGAACTGTTTCGTTGCGCTGAAGCTCACCGGCGGCGATCGCCTGATTAATGCGCGTGAAATCTTGGTACACGATTCTCCCCGCTCCGAGATTGAGATGCCCAACCTCAGAGTTTCCCATCTGCCCCTCCGGTAGTCCGACATCCAAGCCGCTCGCACTCAGGCGACTTACCGGATAGGTGGCGTAGAGGTGATCGTGATGAGGCGTCCGCGCCAGCAGTGTCGCATTGCCATCGGCCTCAGCAAATTCTCGGCCGCGCGGGTTGATTCCCCAACCATCCCGGATGATCAAAATGACAGGTTGCGCCATAGATCAGGAACTAGCGCATGGTATGGGCAACCCGCAATTAGGAACTTCCCAAACCGAAGTTTACCGCTTGGTTGGACTCTTGGTTGCCTGCTTCTTCCGACGAAGATATTCTTTTCGCCGACGGCGTTTCTCGACCTTGTTGTGTTGCTTACCCATGGCAAGGCGATAACGCCGGAAGCCGCTCCGTGTCAATCATGCTTCCACCGGCACCAAGCTTTCCCTGTTCTTTAGTTCCTGGTGAAATTGCTCCGGTTTCGGTGCTGGACCATTCACGTGCGTTCTTCCCCAGTAGGAAGAAAACGTCTCATCCGCGACGCGGTTACGGACGAAATCTTCGAGCAGTTTCCGTACTTTGATCGGAATCTCCGATTGGTGAATCGACTTTTCTTCGAGCCCGACCAGACGCTCACCGGTGATTGAGCCGCCAACAAACATCGCATACTTCGCCGGCGCACGACCAACGAACGCGATATCGGCGTTATAAGGCCTCGCGCAACCGTTGGGGCAACCAGTCATGCGGATCAAGATTGGTTCATTCAAGAGCGAAAGATCGGCTAGAACCTTGTCGATTTCCGCCAGTACATCCGGAAAAACTCGTTCGCTCTCAGCCAACGCCAACCCGCAAGTGGGTAGCGCGACGCAAGCATGCGCCAGCTTTCGGGCGACGCTCAACTTCGACAGACCAGGGATCCGGTACCTGACCAAAATCTCTTCTAACTGCGACTTTTGAGAGGGCTCGATGTCATGAAAAATAATATTGCAGTTCGCGGTCAACCGGACCGGCAATCGCATCGTTTCGGCGATTTCGCGAAAAGCGCTCCGATAGGCACCTTTTTCCGAATCTTGAATTCGTCCTTCCTCCACCCAAACTCCGCAAAACAGCTTGCCGTTCCCCTGCTCATGCCATCCCAGGAGATCGCCCACCGTAGTCCATCGCGCGGATCTCGCCGGCTCCAGCTTGAAAGAGAGGCGAGCACTGACCTCGTTTCGAAACCACTCGATCCCAGCCTCCTCGATCAAATATTTCAGCCGGGCGCGCCTGCGATCCGTCCGATTTCCGAAGTCTCGCTGCGTGGTCACCACGGCTTTCGCGACTTCGATCACTCGGGAGCGATCGACATAGCCGAGTGGCTGAGCCAACGCCGGGTAAGTGTCAATTTTGCCGTGCGACATGCCAAACCCGCCGCCGACCACAACGGTGTAACCCTTTGTCTCGCCCCCTTCGATATGCGCAATGAACCCGAGGTCATTGGAGTAGACGTCAACATCGTTCCGCGGCGGAATCGCTATCGCTATCTTGAATTTACGCGGCAGATATTGCGGTCCGTACACGGGCTCAATTTCGCCATCCGGAGACTCCAAGCGCTCTCCATTCAGCCAAATCTCGGCGTAAGCCGCCGTCTTGGCTAAAAAGGTATCGCTGATCTCTTTGGCCAGCCGCTGCGCGTCGCCATGTGGCTGATCGTCGATTGGCGTGGCCGGTGCCAAGGTGTTGCGAACCACATCTCCGCAGGCTCCCCAAGTTGTGATCCCGCTTTCGTTAATCCGGCGAATACACGCTGGGAGATCTCCCTTGAGCACTCCGTGGATCTGGAATCCCTGGCGCGTAGTGATCCGCAAGGTGCCGTTGCCTAATTCGTCCGCAATGCGGTCGTGGTCCAGATACTGGGCTGCCGACAAGGCACCACCGGGCAGCTTTGAGCGTACCATGAACATCCAAGCTTTATCCAAATTTTGCTGCTTGCGAGATGTGCGCTGATCTCGATCATCCTGCTGATAGGTGCCATGGAACTTGAGCAGCTGGTATTCCTCGTCAGCAAAATGGCTTTGGTCGCTCTGCTGCAGGGTTTCGGCGATCTTCCCTCGTAAGGAGTGACTTTCTGCCTTAATTTCTTCAACGTTTTTAGCGGGCATCGTGACTAAATGGTATTCCCTATAGGGATATAGTCTATTGCGCCTCAGCGCAAATTGATTGTACCACATCGAGTTTGAGTAGACTCGTGGCAGCCCAGCCGCTAAGCGCTATCTTGCGCCCGTCGATGAGTGATTTCTTTCAGCACGGCCTGATCAGTACCCTCCACCAGTTGAACGAGCCGCTGCGCCATCGCGATCTCCCGGTTGGCCGCATCAAACTCGGGTTAATCCTGCCATGCCACTACCGGGACCTCGGATCGGATACCCTCACCGGCATCATCCACACTCTCAATAAGTCCGCCTCCTTTGATCTGATCGTTATCACTATGAACGGGATACCCGAAGCCCACACCGCGACAGTTGCTCATTTTTGGTCCCAACTGCGCTCTCCGCATCGGATTCTGTGGAACGATGACCCAAACCTCTCGGGATGGCTTACCGCCAAAGGCCTGCGTTCGACCCCAGGCAAGGGATTAAATCTCTGGATGGCGCTCGGATTCATCAGCCGGCACACCGATATTGGCGCGCTCGTCATGCACGACTGTGATATCAAGAACTACAGTGCGCAGCTGCCGTTCAGTCTAATCGATCCGGTCGTAACGCTCGGATATAAGTTCTGCAAGGGATACTATCCGAGGGTACAAGAGCAACTCTACGGCCGGGTAACCCGCCTATTTGTGATCCCGCTCATGCGCTCGCTCGTTCGTGCGATCGGCCACTTTCCATTGCTCGACTTCATCGATTCCTTTCGCTATCCGCTCGCGGGCGAATGCGCACTGACTACTGATCTAGCGGTTCAGCTTCCGATCGAAAATGGCTGGGCGCTGGAGATCGGGTCGCTCTGCGAGGTTCACCGACTCCTGGAGCCCAGGGAAGTTTGCCAAGTCGATTTAGCAATTCTTTACGACCACAAACATCAAACCCTGGATCCAGATCAACCGCGGGAAGGGTTATTGGGGATGGTTTCCGACATCGCCTTGTCAGTTCTAAGCCACCTCGAACGCGAAGGTTGCAAATTCGATTCGGCCATCCTTGAGTCCATTTGCGAGGGATATCAACAAGCAGCGGCAGATTTCGTTCGGCGATATCGGGATGTGGCTTTCTTTAACCAGATTCCGTTCGCCCAGTCTCGGGAAACGGAAATTTCCAGGCTCTTCCTGGAGCGCCTGCGAGAGGTCGCCGGCGAATTTGCTAACGGCGCTCGGACGTCGCCGCTTCCTCCATGGAACCAACTCTCGGAGCACACCGAGACGCCTGATTTCCCGGTTCTAAGGGCGGATTAGGCGTCGACTGATCGGCGAAACACGCCCACGATCGGTGGGCCAACGCCCTCAGGTACAAAAACGGTCGGCTCAAGCCGATCCCGCTGAGACGGAATCAGGCCCGCCGCCGCTACGCTTTGGCGCGGCCCTCAGATTTCGATTAACTGTATACCGTAAGTCCAGGCCGCGACGTAGGCTTGGCGGAGTCGGGCTTTCGCCCTACCAATGGGGACGGTCGCCACGAGGCTGCTGCCTTGGCAGTTGCTCAACCGGAGATCTGCTGATATTTGAGCATGGGAGGACGAAGGCGGACAAGCCATGGGCCCTCCCACCCTAGAATCCAACTAAAACGACGTATGCTCTCATTTACCAAAATGAATGGTGCCGGGAATGATTTCGTTCTGTTGGATAACCGTTCCGGACATCTTCGGCTGAACTCGGACGAAATCGCTTTTCTTTGCGATCGGCATCGCGGCGTCGGCGGAGACGGAGTGCTCTTACTGGAGAAGACCTCCAACGGCGCGGATTTCCGAATGCGATATTACAACAGTGATGGGGGTGAGGCCGAGATGTGCGGTAATGGTGCTCGCTGCTTTGCTCGGTTTGCCAGCAAGCTTGCTGGGCCATTTTCCGAGCTTAGCTTTGAAACGCAGGCCGGGGTCATTCGGGCGAAACTCGATGGCGAGAAAGTGACCGTAAATCTCGGCTCCGCTCACGGGCTTGCCCTAAATCGGAAGCTAGAAGTAGGAGGAAAAGAAGTCACCGTACATTTGGTAAATACAGGGGTTCCGCACGCGGTCATGATGGTCGACGATCTCGAGGCGGCTCCGGTATTCGAGCTGGGTAAAGCGATTCGTTATCATCCAGAATTTCGTCCAAAAGGAACGAATGTAAATTTTGTGAAAGAGACTGCGCCGGGGAAAATCGCTATTCGCACCTATGAACGAGGTGTTGAAGCGGAAACTCTGGCCTGTGGTACAGGTGTAACCGCCGCTGCTTTGATTTTTAGCCGGCTGCGATCGGTCGACAGTCCGATCAGAATAAAGGTTAGAGGCGGCGATTGGCTGGAAGTCGCTTTTGTTCGTGCTGGTGAAGAATTTCGCGATGTGGCATTAATGGGTCCAGCCGATTTCGCTTTTGAGGGAGCCATCGAACTGCCTTAACCCGGAGATTATATGTTTACTGGAACTTATACCGCGCTCGTGACCCCGTTTAAAGCCGGAGCGCTTGACGAAGCCGCGTATCGCCGATTGATCGATTTCCAGATTGATAACGGCGTGAGTGGTATCGTTCCGACTGGCTCAACCGGAGAAGCGGCTACCCTCGACCAGGAGGAGCATCTTCGGACTATTGAGATTGCGGTCAGCCAAGCAAAAGGGCGATGCCGGGTGATTGCCGGGACCGGTTCGAATTCGACGCGGGAAGCGGTCGAACTGTCGGTCGGCGCAGCAAAGTTGGGAGTCGATGCGGTGCTTCTGGCAAGTCCTTACTACAACAAGCCAACTCCGGAAGGAATCTATCGCCATTTCAAAGCTGTGAGCGAGGCGACTGACGTCTCGATCATGCTGTATAACGTTCCAAGCCGGACAGCGAGCGAGATCGACGTGGAAACTTGTGTGAGGCTGGTGCGAGAATGTAAGAACGTCGTTTCAATCAAAGAAGCGGGAGGCAACTGCGACCGCGTTTCCGCTCTCCGGAGCGCCCTTCCCCCTGAGTTTAGCATCTTATCCGGCGACGACCCCTTAACGCTTCCGTTTATGGCCGTAGGGGCTGTCGGCGTAGTCAGTGTTGCTTCGAACGTGATTCCGAAGCAGGTGAGCGAGATGGTCGAGGCCTTTCTGACCGGACATATTCAGGAAGCCAGAGATCTCCATCTCCGCTATTACCCAATCTTTAAGGACCTGTTTATCGAGTCCAACCCTATCCCGGTCAAAGCAGCTCTCGCTGCCATGGGAATGATTGAAGCGGAATACCGTTTACCACTCTGCGAGATGCGACCTGGTAACCTGGATCGACTAAAGCGAACACTCGCAGCCGCGAAGTTGATATGACGCGTCTTCTTGTCCAAGGCGGATCCGGCCGCCTTGGCCAAATCATCGTTCGACTCGCTGAGCAATCGGACAATTGGAAAGTAACTGCGCCGGCCAAAGATGCTCACCTAGAACCTTTGGTGGCAGAGACTGAAGTGGGCATCGACGTCAGCGTTCCGGAGGCTTCTGTTCGGTTGGCATTGGTCTGTGAGCGCTATGGCCGTCCCTTGGTCATTGGCACCACGGGACACTCTGCGGCGCAACTGAAAGCCATAGATGCAGCTTCGGCATCTTGTCCTATCCTGGTCGCTCCCAATTTCAGTGTCGGTGTAAACGTTCTCTTTTGGCTAACTCGCGAAACGGCGAAGATTCTGGGCGAAGGGTTTGATGCCGAAGTGGTCGAGATGCACCATAGGCTGAAAAAAGACGCGCCCAGCGGGACTGCGAAGCGCATCGGTGAGATTATTGCTGAAGTGGGGTCAACGGCCTACGAGCGCGCCGTTCGTCACGGGAGGCAAGGGATAGTCGGCGAGCGATCCGCCCAAGAGATCGGCATGCATGCTGTACGAGGTGGAAGCGTGGTGGGTGAACATACCGTGGTGTTCGCTGGTGACGGCGAACGAATTGAGCTGATCCACCGCGCAGCCAGTCGTGACACTTTCGCGCATGGAGCGTTGCGCGCTGCGCAGTGGTTAGTCGGACGGGCGCCAGGGAAGTACGATATGCAGGACGTTCTCGGCTTGAGGTGAGGACCGCGAGCCGCAATTGCGCTCCATAATTTTTGTTAACCCAAAAACCGAGGAACCCGGATTCTAGGTTAATCCACATGCGCACAGGAATTGGACTCGGTTCAAACGTCGGCGATCGACTGGCGCATCTGCACCAAGCGCTTCGCCGGATCAGAAACTTACAAACAGCAGCTGAGCCACCTCGGGTTTCAAGCATCTTCGAAACGAATCCGATCGACTGCGCACCAGGAACCAGCGCCTACCTGAACGCAGCCGTGGAGATTCAGTTCGACGGACCTCCCATCGTACTACTCGACGCCTTACTTCGTATCGAACGAGAGATGGGGCGGCCGTCCAAACGCCCGCGCAACGCCCCGCGAACGATTGACTTGGACGTGCTGTACGTCGGGAATTTGATTTTAAACAATCCGGAGATCATTATTCCTCATCCACGTTTACCGCAGCGCCGTTTCGTGCTCGCTCCCCTATCCGAAATTGCCCCCGACCTCATTTTGCCTGGTCAAACAAAGACGATTCGAACCTTACTGGAGAATCTGACCGACAACGAGCAGGTGATGCGTATTGAATCTCAGTTGGAGACTTGATGTGAATAGAATGACCCCCGAGGCAGTTCGCCAGGCAAAAGGCCAAGGTGTAACGGCTGTCACCGCCTACGATTACCCGACGGCTCGCTTGTTAGATGAAGCGGGAGTGCAAGTTCTGCTGGTTGGAGATTCGCTGGGCATGGTTGTGCTGGGATTGCCCGACACAACCGGGGTCGTATTAAGTGATATACTTCACCATGTTCGAGCGGTCAGCCGGGGCGTATCTCGTTCGCTTGTCGTCGCCGATCTGCCAATTAACACCTATCGAAGCCCTGCGGATGCAATGGCTAACGCCAAGCGGTTAGCTGACGCTGGAGCGGACGCGGTGAAGCTGGAGGGCGGCCAAGCACAGAGTGCGCAAATCCGGGCGATCACTGACTCCGGCATAGCAGTAATGGGCCATATTGGGATGTTGCCACAGCATATTCGCGAGGAGGGCGGTTATCATCGGAAGGGCAAAACGGATGCCGAGAAACAGTTTCTGCTCGATGAGGCCAAAGCGGTTGAGGCGGCTGGTGCATTTGCGGTCGTGCTCGAGCTGGTGCAATCGAAAGTCGCGGGTGACATCACTCGATCCATTTCAATCCCAACTATCGGTATCGGTTCCGGGCTAGAATGCGACGGGCAGATCTTAGTGTTTCACGATCTTGTCGGATATTCGCCCTGGTTCATCCCGAAGCATGTGCAGCCACAGGCGAAAGTTGGCGAAGAAATCACGCGAGCCGCCAAGGCGTTCATCGCGAGCGTGAAGGAGAGGAAGGCGGTGATTGGTGATCGGTAATCGGTAATCAGTAATCAGTGATCGGTGGCGAGGGATAAAGCGCCGAAGGTGCGCGTCAAGACAGCCTAGGCGAAGCCCTAGGAATCCGATCCCCCCGGGCGCCAAGCGCTGAAGGTGCGTTTCAGCGTATTGCCACATGAAACGTCATAGTGCGCACAACATAACAACGTTATACATATGTGTTGTTGTCGCGCGCTTTCAGCGCTTTATCGCCTGTTTTTCCGATTCCTAGGGTTCCGCCTAGGCTATCTTGAAACGCGCCCTTGGCGCTACGGTCTAATCACCGATCACCGATCACCGATCACTGATCACTGATTACTGATTACCGACACCAACCTCATCCTTCCAGAACCTGGCCCATCTGCCGAAACTTCTCGTAACGCTCAATCGGTAGACGATCTCTGGGCTTCTTCCGAAGGAGTTCTACGTTGGCTAACAAAGCTGCCTTCAAGTTGGCCGCAGCCTGCTCATGATTTACTTGGGCGCCGCCAATCGGTTCAGCGATAACATCGTCAATGAGCTGTAGGCTCTTCAAATCTTGGGCAGTTAGTTTGAGCGCCTCTGCCGCTTCCGGTGCGTGGTTTCGATGCTTCCAGAGGATTGCGGCGCAACCTTCCGGGCTGATAACCGAATAGTAGGCATTCTCAAGCATCAACACGCGGTCAGCGACTCCGATTCCCAGCGCACCTCCTGAGCCTCCCTCCCCTATTACCACCGCGACGATCGGCGTTCGAAGCATCATCATCTCACGTAAGTTGACTGCGATAGACTCTGAGATGTGACGCTCCTCCGCGCCTACTCCCGGATAAGCTCCCGGCGTGTCTATCAGAGTGATGATCGGCAAACCAAACTTGGCAGCCAATCGCATCAGCCGGAGCGCTTTCCGATATCCTTCCGGATGGGCGCTGCCAAAATTCCGACGGATGTTCTCCTTGGTATCCCGTCCTTTTTGATGCGCCACCACCATGCAGCGATACGGCCCAAGCATGGCAAATCCGCCGGGCATCGCTTGGTCGTCGCCAAACAAGCGATCCCCATGTAGCTCGATGAAATCGCTGAACGTTAGCTTCAGATAGTCTAAGGCGAACGGGCGAGCCGTATGTCGAGCGATCAAGACTCGCTGCCAAGCTGTCAGATTCTGATAAATCTCTTTGCGCGTCTCCTCGATCTTGCTTTCCATTGCCTGGACCTCGCGTTCAAGATCGATAGCCTGTAGTTTCGTATGTTTCTTGATCTCCTCGAGTTGCTTTTCCAATTCGACGATCGGCTTTTCGAATTCCAAAGGGTAGGGCTTCATCGAATGGTGACCGGAGAATCTTTACCGATTAATGAATACAATTCCTCCATTTCGTCCGCGGAAATTTCAATGCCAGACTTTGGTTTTTGGGCATTCGGATTGGAGGGATTGGTCTCAGAATAAATTGTGGTATTGCCGGTATTCAGAACGATCCACCGACTACTTCCCAAATAATTTTTGCCACCAAAAGCGACCGGTGCACCTGCTGACCAGGCTTCTTTGCCGATGACCTTAAATTGTCCGGGAGTCGCATTCGCTGGGAGGTGATAATCGATCGGCTTGTACCACTTGAAGAAGGCGCCGTGATTTAACAGCGTAATGTCTTTGTTAGCGAGGCTGATCTGAAGGTTAAATTGACCGGACGGAATAATTAATATCTGACCTGGGTGGAGCATTAGACTTTCCAGCCCGTTGGCTTTGAATATGAGCTCTGGTGCCGCTTTGGTTTTTCCAGAGATTCTCGCGATCGAGTCGCCCCGAGCAACCACATAATTTGTCTTGGTCGGATTCGCGTCGGAGAAAAATTGGCGAATGTTCAAGTCGCCCACCATTTTCTTGGCGTCACCGGCTTTGGTCGAAGTTGGAAAGTTCTGGAAAATAGAAATGAGTAATTGTTTGGCTTGGTCGTTGTCCCCTTTGGCCATTAATTGTTGTGCTTGGCTGAGAAGGGCAATGCCGGGATCGGGTGTCGGTGTCACTACTGGCTGATTTCCGGCGGAGGGTTTGCCGGCTTTTTTGAAAAACAATTCATAGGCGGAGAAAGCTCCGCCCCCAAATATCAGAATGACCAGGAAACCAATGACACCGATCTTCCAGAAGACACTCATTCAGGGGAACATGATATAGCCTACGCCGCATTAAGCGGCCGAAGCGGCCGCAATTCAAGGGTTTATAGCAACCCTTTGCGCCGAAAATCGAACCAATTGATTTGCGCGGATTGTTCGACCAATTCGAACGTGAACTTCAACAAACAGATCTCCCAACCTTCATCGACGCCACGAATGATGGCACTACCGCTTCGCTCCGAATCTGGCAGCTGACTAATGACGCGATCGAGTACCGCTTCAAGCGAGTCGTGAACTAAATCTTCGGAAACATTGTCTTTCCGGATCTGAAATCCGTACTTAAGGAACGCAGCGTTGCGCGCTTGCAGCATTTGAGCAAAGTCGTTGGCGGCGTCACCGAAACCATCAAGCAAAAGCTTGGTCAGATTATCAGGAGTTAACAGCTTCGGTCGATCAGCCTGGATGCGGCCGGCTCGCACTCGGATCTCGTTGACCTTGTCCATCAATTCGGTGACGAGATAGAAATGAAAGCTAGTTGTTCCGAAGGATTCGATTCGCCGATCGGGCGAATGAATCACTTTCGTGTTCTCCAGCGCGTACTGGATGTCGGTTCCCGAGTACATAGGTAAAAGTCGCTATACTAGCCTATTTCGCTTCAGAAACAATATCGCGCTCATTGTCTCTCTGGTCTAGAAGACCCGGCATCAGAAACCCTGCGGTATCGAAAAACGAAAAACACGGTGGGAGAACCCACCGTGCTGCAAAAATAGCGGTGCATCCTGGCAGTTCCCGAGAGCCCTGAACCGCCAAAGGGTGTACCACCCGTCACTTCGCGCGCTCTTCGATATAGCGGATCACGTCGCCAACTGTCTGCAGCTTTTCGGCATCTTCGTCAGGTACTTCGACCGAAAACTCTTCCTCGAAGGCCATCACGAGCTCTACCGTATCGAGCGAGTCAGCGCCGAGATCCTCGATAAAAGAAGCGTTAGGCGTAACCTGTTCCGGATTTACGCCGAGTTGTTCGACGATGATCTCCTTCACTTTATCTTCTATGGATTTCTCAGACATAAATCGCGTTTCTTCTCGTTTTGGTTAAGACGGGCTACCCTTAATAACGTTGCCCAGTGATGGCAACTAAATTAATTGCATCAAATAGCAACAAAATTCTTTGACGAGTAGGGCTGACCTGGCAGCCGCCTCCGGTTCTCGGGGATTCTGGCGCCGGGCGGTTTCACGAGGATAGATAAGAGCGAGGGGTTCAAGGATTTATCTTAAAGTGCTGCTACTCCATTCCGCGGAAATATTTGGGCGAATTTTCCCAAACTAAAGATCGCTAGGTCGGTTTAATCGATCGCTGCTAACGTGTTTTTGTGTTGACCTGTTGTTTGGATTAGCCACTCTAGACGCCTCTTGCCTGCCAGTTGCCACAGAAGTTTACTTTTAGGCCCGAAATTGTTACCTCTAACCCCACCATGGCGGATCCAATTTCCTCCTTCGATCTTCGTTTCACTCCCGATTGGCTGAAGGAATCGGAGAAGGAAAATCGGTACGCCGACTACGAAGGAGAGGCTCGCGAAAACCGGCGCGATCGACATGACTCTCGTCCGCGTCGCGGCGGCCCATCCGACCGGCAACGGCGCGACCCACGTGATAACCGAAGGGCCGGTTCGCGACCACCGCGACCCGGCGGACAGCGCCCCCGCGACGCGGCACCAGGCCAGAGACCACCGCGAACGGAGGACCGAAACCGGCCGCGTCGCGATGAGCAGCGACCGGTGCTGGAGGAAGTCGAGCCGGCTGCGGTCCAAGTGGATTTCCTGCCCGAGGAGCGCGCATTTTCCAAAGTAATTGAACAAATTAAGCAGGGCCATACGGCTTATCCGCTCTTCGGTTTGGCCCGAATGTTCTTGGAACGCCCCGAACGCCATCGCTTACGCATTCGCTCGTTGGATAACAACAAGATGCTGTTTCAGCTGGGCGACCACGGACCGATTGCGTTGGAAGGCGTTGCTCTGGAACGGATCGCCTTCGCTGAGAAACGCGATGAGTTTTATGCGACCGAAATGGTCGAAAAAGAACCAATCAAAGGGAACTTTACCTCAGTTGCTCGGTGTACGTTATCGGGTCGGGTCTTGGGCCCAACCAACTATCACACGTTCCAGAAGACCATACGTTCTTTGTACGATCAGCGCTTTAGCCGGCGGATGAGCTTCGAAGAATATCGGCGCACTATCGAGATCAGTACCGATTCGGCAATTGTTGACCAGTGGAAAGAAGAAGCGCGAAGGACGATGACTTTTCGAACAAAAGAAGGCGATCAGCCGCTAACCTTCGAAAATTTGAATGCCGTAGAGTTACATTTTCGGCAAAACTATTTTCAGAAAGTAGTCAGGCCGTGCCTGGCTGCCGAGATATACGGCGACCATGTGCGGCATCTTCCAGACCGTTCAGTGGTTGCGGCTATTCGAAAGGCACGGGACAGGGAAAATCGCTTTCCCGCCCAGATGGCAGGCGCATTGCGGCACGGCTTAAATCAAGCTGGTCTCCATGTTTTTAAGCACAAGAAGCGCATTCTCTATATTTCCACCGTCCGACCACAACTCTTCGATCCGAACCAAACTTCGCTTTCCTCGGGTCTTGCCGCAATTCTAGCTGCGCTCCGCTCGTATCCGCGCATCACTCGAAAGCAGCTCGCGGAAAAAGTGTTGGCGAAGTTGATCGGCGACAAGAGCCTCGAACCAACGAGTCCCGAGTACGCGCAGGGAAAGACGAATTTAGCCTCCGATCTGCTTTGGTTAGCTAAAGCCGGCCATGTGATCGAATTTTCTGACGGCACGTTGGATTTGCCACTTTCTCCCAAGAGCCCCGAACAAAAGGAAGCGCACCCAACCGAAAACGCTCCTTCCCCTGCATCTCCGATATCAAAGTCGCTGCATTCCGAAAAAGAAACCGATCCGCTGAAGGTAGAGCACGAGCCTTTAGCCGACCAACCGGCTACGGCAACAGAACAAATCGGGGAAGACGCTTTCGGCACGCCGGCCGAAGAGGGCACAGAAACTGGACAGAAACAGGATCTGACGCATTCCGATCAAAAACCACACGAGCCCGAAGTTCATGCCGTTGGCCAAGAGCCGTTTTCGCCCGAGTCTCAGAGTGCCCCGGAGACACCGAATTCGCCGCAAAGCGACGTGTTGACCGCGGAAGGGGGAAGCGTCAATCCTCCCGACTCCTCAGATTCTCCAGAGGAACGGAGAGAATGGGCAGCAGCCGGTTCTTAGGAATCTTCATCGCATGAGGATCGTCCGGTACCTGGCTCAGGAAGGGAGCGTGCGCTATGCAGCCGAGGAACCAAGCGGGCGGTGCTTTGATCTCTCTGGCGATATTTACCACGCATTCGAGGTCACAGACCACGAAGCGAACATGGTAAAGCTGCTGGCCCCGGTTGAACCACGCGTCTTGCTCTGCATCGGGCTGAATTATCGCGATCACGCGCAGGAACAAGGATCTCCGTTGCCGCAGTGGCCAATGCTATTCATTAAGTCTCCCAATAGCCTTAGCCATCCGGGCGATCCGATCGTCGTTCCGACTCATCTGGCCAGTGCAGAGGTCGACTATGAAGGAGAGCTCGCGGTAGTGATCGGGCGGGATTGCAAGAACGTCCGGCGCGAAGACGCCCTTTCTTTCGTCCTTGGCTACACCGTCGCAGATGATGTGACCGCACGGGATTGGCAAAAGAAATATGGTGGAGGCCAATTCTGCCGCGGAAAGAGTTTTGACACATTCGCGCCGCTTGGGCCCGCACTCCTCACCAAAGACGAGATCCCGGACCCCGGCCAGTTACGTATCCAAACCCGGGTAAACAGCGAAACAAGACAAGATTCGAACACGTCTAATCTCATTTTTGACATTCCAACGCTGATTGAATTCTTGAGCGGAAGTACGACGCTGCTGGCGGGATCAGTCATCCTTACGGGAACTCCTAATGGAGTGGGAATGGCCATGAAACCACCGCATTTCTTGCGGCCTGGTGATGTGGTTGAGGTCGAGATCGAAAAGATTGGCGTGCTAAGCAACCCGGTCACGAAAGAGTTGTAGCCTGTAGCCTGATCCTCCTGGCTCAGGAAGGGTACAGCTTGTGAGAGGCGAGAAGTGATTGGTGATTAGTGATTAGTAAGGGCGGTGAGAGATTTTTGCCGATCGGTATCCACCCACTATTCACCTCTCACTTCTCACAAGCTGTACCCCTGAGCCAGGAGGATCAGGCTACTTCGCGAGCCAGTGCGACTCCGTTTGAGCACGCGCGTATTTGAGGGTGGAGTCGCGACACCGATACGCGCGCAGGTCGGAATTGAAGTTCGAAAGGAAATAAAAAGCAGCTGTTGCGGCTGACGAAGCACCCCTATATTGCCGGCTTCGTGAACTTCGAGCTTTCCTCCGAATATAAACCAAGAGGCGATCAGCAAGCGGCCATTGATCAACTCTTTCGTTCGCTGCAGGCGGGCAACCGTCACCAAACATTGCTGGGTGTAACCGGATCAGGAAAAACCTTCACGGCGGCCAATTTGATCGCGCAACTCGGGAAACCGACTTTGGTGATTTCGCACAACAAGACTCTAGCCGCCCAACTCTACAGCGAATTTAAGCAATTCTTCCCGCGGAATGCGGTCGAATATTTCGTCAGTTATTTCGATTATTACCAGCCGGAGGCGTACATCCCGCGGACCGACACCTACATCGAAAAGGATTCATCCATCAACGAAGAGATCGAGCGACTTCGGTTGTCAGCCACAAGTTCCCTGCTTTCGCGTCAGGATGTTATCGTCGTGGCTAGTGTCTCCTGCATCTACGGGTTGGGTTCCCCGGAAGATTACTCGAACATGTCCTGCAACATCTATTGCGGACAGCAAATCTCGCGTGAGCTCTTTCTGGCCAAGCTGGTCGACATGCTTTATGAGCGAAACGACATTGCTCTCTCCCGCGGAAAATTCCGGGCTCGGGGAGATGTCGTCGAAGTGTATCCTGCGATTTCGGACGAGGAAGCGATTCGAGTCGAATTCTTTGGCGATGAGATTGACCGAATCGCTCGCTTCGATCCTCTCACTGGCTCTGTCATTAACGCCCCGGATCGGTTCACCTTCTTCCCAGCGAAACAGTTCGTCACACCGTACGAAAAGATGCGGCGCGCAGTTCAAGCTATTCGCGTCGAACTGGACGAACGCATTCCCTGGTTTGAGAGCCAGAACAAGTTCCTGGAAGCGCAACGGATCAAAATGCGAACCGAGTTCGACCTCGAGATGATGCAGGAAATGGGGTTTTGCAGTGGAATCGAGAATTATTCGCGTCACCTGAGCGGGCGAGAACCCGGTTCACGGCCTTACACATTACTCGACTTCTTTCCGAGAGACTTTCTGCTCGTGATCGACGAATCGCATGCGACCATCCCCCAAATTGGCGGAATGTATGAGGGAGACCGCTCTCGAAAGTTGACCTTGGTCGAATATGGGTTCCGGCTCCCCAGTGCATTGGATAACCGGCCATTGAATTTCCCGGAGTTCATGGATATGACCGGGCAGATACTCTACATCAGCGCGACTCCAGCCGAATTTGAGATTCGGAATAGCGTGGTCGGGAATGAAACCTATATTCCACACTCCCGCGCCCGGATTGGGCAAGAGGAGACTGAACCGGTCCTTTTGCCGATGTTAACCGGCCGCGCTTCCTCCCAGTTCGATGTCCACACACCAGGCTCCCGCTTAGTCGCCCAACAAATTATCCGCCCAACTGGCTTGTTGGATCCGCGCATCACGTTGCGGTCACTCAAGCATCAGGTCGATGAAACCATCGAATTCTGCCGGCAAAGAGTAGAAAAAGGCGAACGCGTGTTGATTACGACCTTGACGAAGCGAACTGCCGAAGATCTGACCGATTATTTGCGCGATGTCGGACTGAAAGTACGCTACTTACACAGCGAAATTGGCGCTATCGAACGAGTCGAAATCCTGCGTTCCCTCCGAGCCGGTGAGTTCGATGTTCTGGTCGGGATCAACCTGCTGCGAGAAGGGTTAGATCTGCCGGAAGTCAGCCTCGTCTGTATTCTGGACGCCGACAAAGAGGGGTTTTTGCGGAGTCAGACTTCTTTGATTCAAACAGCAGGTCGGGCCGCGCGTCACTTGAACGGTGAGGTCGTGCTGTTTGCCGATACGATGACCGAAAGCATTCAACGGCTTATCGCGATTACGGAGTACCGGCGCGCCAAACAGATGGAGCACAACGAAGCCAATGGCATCACTCCGACGAGCGTGCGTCGCGCCGTCCAGGAAAGCCTCCACACGATACTCCGTGGACGCGATTTAGAGCAGTCAATCATCCGCGAAAGCGGTGCAGATCTTGATCTAACCGAAGTGCTAAAAGAGCTCGAAGCGGAAATGCAGGCGGCAGCAGCGAATCTGGAATATGAACGAGCCGCATTGCTGCGCGACCAGATCAACGAGCTGAAGAACGGTACAGGCCTTTCGAAGATCGAGCCCAAAAATCGACGCCCGGTTTCTTATCGCTCGCCTCAGGGTTCCCGGCGTGGACCAAAAGCAAAGAAACGTTGAGGTAGCCTGATCCTCCTGGCTCAGGGTTGGTACAGCGTGTGAGACGTGATTGGTGGCGAAATCTCACGCAAAGACGCAAAGGCGCAAAGAGGAACGGGAAAGGTTGGCTCCAGCGAGTAGCCTGATCCTCCTGGCTCAGGGTTGGTACAGCGTGTGAGACGTGATTGGTGATCGGTGATTAGGCGCACAGCGCCGACTTGTCCGCCGAAGCGTTCGTTTGTAATGACCAATGGTGCGGAGATTTTGCGAATGCGGAAGGTGCGCGTCAGGATAGCCTAGAGGAGCTTGTCGGACTTGATTTAGAGCTTAGGGGTAGCTGGTTAGGGGCCGGGCGAGCTATTTTGAGTTGTATCTAATTAGATATCTGTCTAATTTAGAACTGATGACTGAAACAGAGGTCGCATCGTTGCTGCGTTTCTTTAAAGCACTGAGCCATCAGAGTCGGGTAAAGCTGCTCGGCTTTTTGGCGCAGCAAGACCGGTCCGTTCAGGAACTGGCCGGCCTACTTGGCCTTTCCGAGCCGACAACGTCGCATCATCTGAGTCTGCTGCGAGAAGCTGACTTGGTTCGGCTGCGCCCGGAAGGGAACTTGCACTGGTACGCGTTCGAGGCGGGCGGACTTGCGCGCCTGGCAAAGTCACTTCTTTCCCGTGAGCAAATCGCCTCTTGGAGCGGCGAGCCCAAAACCGAGGCGCCGGATCGTGTAATCCAAAACTATCTTGAACCAGACGGTCGCCTCCGGCTAATCCCAGCGATGCGCAAAAAGCGTTACCCGGTCCTCCGGTGGCTGGCTACTCATTTCGATTTGGACCGCCACTATCGAGAAGCGGAAGTGAATCAGATTCTGCAGACCCGGTATTGGGATAGCGCTACCCTCCGACGCGAATTAGTGGGTTATCGAATGTTGGCGCGCGAAAAAGGGGTTTATTGGCGCCTACCTGAAGAGCAGTGGTCGCCTGCGTAGCCGAGGCTGATCCAGAACTACGAATGTCCTGAGCCAGGAGGATCAGGCTACTCGCTAAGCCAACCTTTCCCGTTTTTCTTTGCGCCTTTGCGTCTTTGCGTGAGATTCTTCTGCGTCTTTGCGTGAGATTCTTTCTCAAGGGGCCAGAAGAATCACGAGCAACTTGCTCAACACGAGACGCGGTTCCAGCTGGGTGGTCACCAACTGGATGTTAACCCTCAAGCATTCCTCGAGGCCGCTAACCAACTGAGAGAGAGAGAATCGATGAGCCTCACATGCTGCGATCCCCAGCGCATAAGCGTTCACGCTTCCATCTTTTCTTCGGGGCAAAAAACTTTGAGCCGCTTGAGGTAATCTGTTAATAACGCTACCAAATTGGAAAGGCGCATTCGGCGGCTTCACGCCGTACGTTTCCAAAATCTCTTTCGCGACCAGGAGGTTGCGAACCGTCGGAATGATCGCCGCGTAAAGAATCCCGATCGGTGTTTCTCCTTGAAACAACAGTTGATCCAGCAGCGCCAGACTTCCGGTGAGCCGTCGCTTGGCAACCGCGTTACCGAGTTCCCAAATGACGCCGGTCGCGGTTTTGGCTACCAAGTTGCGGACCAACTCCGAATCGATCTCTCGCTTCTCGCCTAGATAGACGTCGATCTTCTCCAGCTCGTTGCGCAGCTGTCTGGTGTCGGCGCCGGCCAATCGGACGAATATCTCGAGGGCTTCCGGCTGAAAGACTAACCTTCGTTCGGCGGCGAGACCGCGCGCTAAACTTTCCGCTTCTTCCTCCCAGCCCGAACGACTGGTGTCGATTCGATCGAATTGTTCGACCGTCGCCACTTTGGCCAGCGCCTTATAAAATGAACGACGCTTGTCTATTTCGGATGCGCTCAGCAGAAAAGAGACACCGGACGGGAGACCGGCGGAAAGAAATTGCTGCAGGTGATCAAGAGCGGCCAAAACTTGAGTGGATCTGCCGGTGACGGTGTCGCCACAGAAATTAACATCCTTTAACCAAACCAGCTTTCCCGATCCAAAAAACGGTAGCGTCTGGACGGCGTCAATCACCCCACGAATTCGATTTACCGCTTGATCGGCATTGTCTGCGGCGCCGTCGATCAGATCCTGACCAAAATCCCCGGCATCTTTCGGGGTGAGCTGCTGCGCCAGCTCTCGTGCCCGGTTCTTTACCGTGCCCTCATCGGAGCCGACAACGGCATAAATCTGGGAGGTTTTAGGAGATCCGGCTGTCTTCTTTGGAGCCATGAAATCACAGCATTCTTTAAGGAACCGGTGGAGTAAAGGAGTTACAGCGTCGTCGGCGCGCATCCCCCAAGATCGGTAGGGCGAAAACCTCGGCGCGCCGCTGGGCTAATATAAATCAGTAATGTGCACGCGCCGGGTTTGAGCCGCCTCGGCGCATCGCAGCTCCCAGATTTCGAATTTCCTTTTCGGCCTAACGGGGTTCGGTCACGCTCCCGGTTCGGCGGTCCGGGAGGACACGCCCTACCGATCGTGGGCCGCCGACGCGCGAATTCTCCGCTCCCCTTATCGCTCTAAAAGAAGAGCGCCATTCTGAACACGGACGCTCTGAATCGCGCGGGTTTGTTGAATCTCGTTCAATGCCGAAAGCAATTGGTTTAGCGTCGGTTCGGTTTGGTCCTTAAAACTGCGCAAAGCGACCGGGTCAAGCGGCTTTCCCGCACCAGTAACTCGTAGGACGTTCACCGTTATTTTTTCGTCTGAGATGATCGGTCGCAGGAACACTTCATAGTTCAGGTACTTCGTGACAAACGGCACAAAATGTAGCGGGACTCGCAGACGTAGTTCAGCCTCATTCTCGCGGAACACGACGTTCGCACCTTTCTGAAGGAAACCGAGCTCCGGTGCCTCTGCTAACATTGCGTTGACATCGGCTTCCGAAAGCGAAACCGAGCGAATCTCTGCACTCTGCAGGAAATCGTTCAACTTACGGCGCGCTTGCTGATAGGCACCCGGGGTAATGGCACTATGCGTTACCGCGAGTGGTTGATCCGAAGAGATCGTGTAAAGACTCCAAGCGAAGCGCACTGAAAAAAAAGCGACTGCGGCTACGACCACCAACAGGAACGTCGCGCCAAGGCACCCTACCATTCCGCAACAGCCGCACCCACCTTGCCGACGCGTATCGTAAGCCATAGCCTAAGAAGCTCACCAAAGAACAGCGGGAGCGATCGTATCTTTAAAATATATTGACGCTGAGCAATTTAACCTTACGGGAAGGGTGCCACTTTGCTATTCTTTTTGTGAGGTTCTCAGCCTAGTACAAGATCCGGCCGCATTGCTCACAATAGACGATCTCCCGCGCCAGCTTCACCTTGTGCACCGTCGTAGTGGTATTTTTCATGTGACAACCCATGCAAACCTCGTGCTCCACCGGCACGATCGGTGTGCCATTTTTGCTCGTGAACAGTCGCTGATAACGAGAAAGCAGATCTTCGTCGATGGTTGCGGCCAAGGCCTTGCGCTCCGCCACGGTTTCGAGAAGCCGTTGCTCCAATGTCTCCTGTTTCTTGGCCAATGCGGTTAACTGCTGTTCTGCTTGAGCTCTGCTCGCCTTCAATTCGGCTTCTGCTTGCTGAGTTTCTCGGCCCGCAGCTTCTACCTGCTCCATCAGCAAGATCTCTTGGTCTTCAATTTGCTCGATCTCCTGTTCCAGCCGAGCGATCGATTGGCCGAGTGATTGGAATTCTTCGTTTTTTCGTGTTTGCGATTGTTGAGTTTTGTATTTAGCGATGGTGTCGCGCCGGCTGTCTGCATCAAGTTCCAGCTTTTTTCTCTGCACCTCGATCTCTTTGCCTCGCAGTTTGATTTGATCGAAGGCCTCGCCTCGGTTTTTTACTGTTTGCTCAATGCGTTGTCGCTCCAGCGGTACGGAATTTAGTTCAATTTGGTAGGCTTTGATTTTTTGGTCACGATCTTGAATAACCAGTAGCTGTTCGATCTCGGGCAGCATTGTGCTTTTAGTCTAGAACAAGAAACGGAAAACGGAAAACTGGAAACAGGAGGTAAAATACGGAATACGGACCCTCGGGATGGCGAAGCACATAGTAAACGGCCAATCGCTATCTTCCAAACTCTGCGACCGGTAACCTCTCAGTAGATCTCCACTGGCGACCGCTTGCCATCGTCAGGGCTTCGTTGCTTGGCCAACTCGGACCCAAGCACGGCAACCCGAAGATCCCAAACCTGATCGTCCAGGGCTTGAAAGGCTTCTTCCGAAAACGGCCGAGCTGGAGCAAGCTGACGCTTGACGGCATCAATCGCAGACAGCGCGGGATCAAGCAGCTTGGGAGTGAGACGATGAAGTGTTTCATAGGCCTCGCGCACCATCGAAATGCGGTGGCAAATCATCGCTAGATGATTTCCGGCGGTAACGGATCGAGTGATCGCTTCAACAAATCCGACCTCATTGATGATCGCACCCATATCGAGATCGTCGGTCGTGATCAGCCCAGTAAAACCCAGTTCCTCTTTAAGCAAATCGGTAATGACACGTCTGGATAAAGAGGCCGGAATCTTTTCTGGATCCAACGCCGGATACCAAGCGTGCCCAATCATCATGCTAGAGACCCGATTCGCAAAAGCTCGAAAGATCGCGAGTTCGCACGCCTCGAGTTCAGTCCGGGAACGCTCGATCGTGGGAAGATCATGATGAGGGTCTAAGCCGGCGGCCGCGTATCCTGGAAAATGCTTTCCACAAGTAAGAATGCCAGTCGACAGTAGCGAATCATGGAAAGCTCCGGCAAATTGGATCACCTGTTCCACCGAAGTTCCAAAGCAACGGCCCCGCAACGAATTATCCGCTCCATCATCAAACGAGATGTCCAAAACGGGGCAAAGATCGAGATTGAACCCGAATAGCCGGAGCAGATTGCCAGTGAGTTCCCCATGGACCCGAATCAAACTTTCATCGCCTTTCTGCCGAAGCTGCTGAGCGTTAGGCGGCTCATTACCGATCACCTTTAGGCGCGAAACGCGGCCACCTTCCTGGTCGATGGCAACGAGCGGCTCAACCGCAGAGAGATCACGCAAATCGTCCACCAAGTTTCTGAGCTGACTTGGACTTCGGATGTTCCGGGCAAACAAAACGAAACCACCGGGCTGGATCTCTCGAAAAGCGGCCGCAGTCTCCGAATCCAAGTCGGGACCGGGAACTCCGACCAGCAAAAGTTGACCTAAATCACTTCGTTCCATAGGCTGAATCGCATGATACGGGAGAGTCGAAAGATGGCGATGATAACTTTTCGTTTTCAGCATTAATTTGGCCAGATATTGATGAAGATCGCGATTTATGGCGGCACATTTGACCCGATTCATCACGGACATCTGATTCTCGCGCGGCAAGCTTTAGAAGATCTGAATTTAGATCTGGTGATCTTCGTTCCAGCGGCCGAGTCGCCGTTCAAAACAAACCATCATACTGCGCCGGCGGAGCACCGTCTGGAGATGGTCAAATTAGCGGTTCAGAATGAGCCGGGCTTCGTCGTGGACTCTCTGGAGATCGATCGCGGGGGAACTTCCTTCTCGATTGACACTGTACTTGCTATCCGAAAGAAATTTCCGAACTCCGAACTTTTTTTTCTGCTGGGCGAAGACAATGCGGATCACCTGCCGGAGTGGCATCGGTTCGAAGAACTCGAGAAGCTCGTCCGATTTATCGTCCTGAGCCGCACCGATAAGCGTTTGCCAAAACGATACCCAGTGATACGCCGGCATTTCGAGATCTCAGCAACGGATATCAGAAACAGAGTTGCCAATCGTCAGCCGATCACGTATCTGGTTCCAGAAGTCGTCTTGCGGTACATTCTGGATCATAACCTATATCAAGGAGAGCGCTTATCGGCCCGGAGGAGTTAGCACAACATTGCGCGGAACTTGCCGAGGACAAGAAGGCCGAAGATATCGTTGTCCTTGACTTGCGAGGTATCTCGTCCTTCACCGATTATTTCGTGATTTGTTCGGCAACTTCGGAACCGCATCTCAAAGCCATTAGCTCCGGGATTCGGGAAGGATTGCACCGACAATTCGGGTTATCGCCGATGGCCTCGGAAGGAGCTCCGGCCAGCCAATGGTTAGTGATAGATTACAATGACGTCTTAATCCACGTTTTCCATGCGCAGAAACGGCAATTTTACGCCTTGGAAAATCTCTGGAGCGATGCGCCTCGGATAAGCTACTCTATCTGATCGACTCTTTATGTTGAAGCATCGGGACGCAATCTTTCGTTTGCTCACCGACGATGATCCAGTAACCATCGATCTGACCAAACGTCAGCTAGTCTCTTTCGGACCTACCATCGTATCGGACCTCCGTGAATTACTGGACTATGGCAATGATCTGGTCGGCAGCCATGTTCAGGACATTATCGCCGAGATTGAAGTAGGAGATGCCGAGAAAAAATTGGAAACGCTCTGCTCCGACGTCTCTTCCACCCAGGCGCTGGAGGAGGCTTGTTGGTTGCTGGCACAATTTTTCCTGCCTGGCCTCGATGTACCCGCCTACGTAGAGCGGTTCGATCTCTGGGCATCCCAACTACGCGAGAAAACAGCGTCTGCGTCAACCGATCTAATTCGGGTTCAGATCTTCGGGAATTTTTTTGCGAAACAACTCAGATTCAGAGGTAATTCGGAGAATTATTACGACGTAAAGAATTCACTTCTCCCTTTCGTGATCGACGCACGCCAAGGAATTCCCTCTTCGCTCTCCCTTGTTTACATATTCGTCGCAGCTCGCGCCGGATGGATCATCGATGGCGTCAGTTTGCCGGGCCATTTTATCGTCCGGCACGGCAGCGTCCTCTTCGATCCGTTTCACGAGGCGCAGATTCTCTCCGTTCGGGACTGTCAGAACGTCTTCCGTCACCAAAGTCTACCTTTCGAATCGAGCAGTCTGGACCCGGTCAGTCCGAGGCTGATTCTCACCCAAATTTTGGCTAACCTGGCCTATAGCCTGGAGGGCGAAGAGGAGTTTGATCAATCGACTAAGCTTTCCTCTTGGATTCGATTGCTCAACCGGACATGAGCGATCTTTGGCCAGTAGAAATCATTAACACCGGTACGGAACTTTTGTTCGGCAGCGTGGTCAACACGCATCTCGCTTACCTCGGACAACAGCTCTTGCCGCTGGGGCTTAGGGTCAACCGTCAGACCACGATTCCGGATGGTCAGCCGATCGCCGATGCCGTTCGAGAAGCGGCATCCCGTTGTCGGATGATGTTCATAACCGGTGGATTGGGGCCCACCTCCGACGACGTAACTCGCGAACTCGTGGCTGAGCTGACCGGCCGGCCGCTCCGCTTCGATGAAAGTATCTTCTCTCAGATTGAAGAACATTTCGCGAAACGAGGGTTCCATCTGACCGACCCCATCAAACGCCAAGCCTACGTTCCCGACGGCGCAACCGTTTTGCCAAACGATTTCGGGACAGCACCCGGACTTTATCTTCCGGCGACTTCCGCGTTTCCGCATCTCTTTCTGCTTCCCGGTCCTCCCCGGGAGTTGCGACCGATGTTTCAGGTTTACGTAGCTCCGAAAGTAGCAGAAATCGTCGGTCATTCGGATCTGAAAGCCATCGTGTTTCGAACAAGTGGAATTGGAGAGTCGTTCATCCAAGAGATGGTTGGAGCCGAGCTGGATATGGTTAACGGAGTTGAGGTCGGATATTGTGCCGGGGTCGGTTCAGTCGACCTCAGGATTGCCGGAGCTGGCGATGCGGTTGAGCAAGGTGCCAAGATCGTTCGAGAAAGACTCGAACCCTATATCATCAGCACCGATGGAAGGGAGCTAGAAGAGATCGTAGTGGAGCTGCTGGCCAAGCGAAATGAAACGATCGCCGTCGCCGAATCGTGTACTGGAGGTTGGCTAGCGAACCGGATCACCAATGTCTCAGGCTCGTCGGCCGTGTTTTTGGAGGGAAATATCACCTACTCCAACGAAGCCAAAATTCGTACCTTGAACGTTCCGCCAGTACTCATTGAACGTTTTGGCGCGGTCAGCGAACAAGTTGCCGCAGCCATGGCTGAGGGAGCTCGGACTAGGTCCCAAGCTCATTATGCGCTTTCCACGACCGGTATCGCCGGACCGACAGGCGGGACAGAAGAAAAACCGGTCGGAACGGTTTTTATCGGCATCGCATCAGGCTCGACCGAAGTTCAGAAGCTCTATCTCCCCACCGATCGCCTGACGTTCAAACAAGTGGTGTCGCAACAAGCGCTGGATTTATTACGGAAAAAGCTGGTGTGAGCCGGTGAGATTCGTTGCTTTTCAACGACTCGGCACACCCAACGTCGGAGGGTGCGCCGCTTGCGGCGCCCGGAAGCTATCTCGCGTCTACCGAGGAATCGAGCCAAGGATCGTGATTGGGCGTTTGTGTGCGGATTTCGGATCGCGCTGGGTGTTTCCGGGCGCCGCAAGCGGCGCACCCTCCGACAATTTGGCGAAATCGGAAGCCGATCCCCCCAATCACGCCATCAAATGGAGCAAAGCCTCTTGCGAAAACTGGTCATGGGGCACTTCTCCAGTGAGAAACCCTTCCCGCATCGTAATGATACGCCGGCTTAGACTCAGCAGTTCCGGCAATTCGGAAGAAATCATGAGCACTGCTACCCCTTGGCAGGCGACCTCATCGAGAAGCTCATAAATTTCCGCTTTTGCTCCGACATCCACGCCGCGCGTCGGTTCGTCGACGATGAGCAGATCGCAACTCCGGGCCAGCCATTTGGCGATTGCCACCTTTTGCTGATTGCCCCCGCTGAGACCAGCGGTAACGGAGTCAAGCGTAGGAGCCTTTACCCGCAGCCGATCGGTTAGCTTCTTCACTTCGGAGCGCTCTTTTCTCTGATCGACAAATCCCAGACGGCTGAAGAAATCCAGATGGGGGAGCGAGATATTGTCCAAGATGCTCATCATCAAGATGAGACCCTCTTTCTTGCGATCTTCCGGAAGGTAGCCAATTCGTCTCTTCATCGACTCATTCACCCTGCCCAGGTGAACCTTCTCTCCTTTGATGTAAAGGTCCCCGGTCGCGAGCCTATCTAATCCGAAAATTGCTTTTGCGACATCGGTCCGGCCGGCACCGACCAGACCTGCCATCCCCACTATCTCGTTGCGCCGTACTGTCAGTGCAATTTTCTCAAATTTTCCAATAGAGGAGAGATTCTCGACTCGCAGGATTTCCTCGCCCGGCGTCAAATCAAGGTGATTTGGCCGTTTCGCCAGGACATCTCGACCCACCATCTGCCGAATCAATCGCTGGCGATTCGTTTGGGCGATAGGCTCCGTCGCAACATGCTTGCCGTCTCGCAGCACCGTCACCATATCGCCGAGACGAAAAATCTCATCCATTCGATGCGAGACATAGATGATCGTCGTACCGCGCTCCTTCAGCCGGCTGATCAATCGGAATAGTTGCTCACTTTCGTTGACCGAAAGGGAACTGGTCGGTTCATCAAAGATGATAATACGAGCGTTAATTCCGATAGCGGAAGCAATCTGCACCATTTGCTCTTGGCCCGTGGTCAGTTGGGCCACCGGAGTATGGACATCCATATCGACACCGATCTCCGCCATCAATTGCCGGGCTCGCGTGACCAAGCGTGATCGATCGACGAATCCAAATTTCTCTGGGGTGGTACCGAGCTGAAGATTCTCCGCCACACTTAGATTCGGACAAAAAGCCAGCTCCTGGTGTACCAACGCAATACCCAATCTCTGGGCCGAAAGCGGATCGGTGGGGTAAACCACTTCCCCTTCAATCTTTATGACGCCGGAGTCTGCCTGATAAATGCCGGCAATGATTTTTCCCAAAGTACTTTTCCCGGCACCGTTCTCGCCCATGAGTGCGTGGACAGAGCCCTTCTCGAAGTCGACGGAAACATCGTCCAATGCGCGCACACCGGGAAAAATCTTCGAAATATGTTCGACGCTGAGAAAGGCCACGTGATTTGGGAGGTTAATTACGGGAGCGTTCGCTAACAAGAACCGGCGTCCGCATCAGATGCCGGAAAGGCTCTGGAAGAACGAGGTGCTCTCGAAGCAGCAACTTCGAGAGCACCATGAATTGCAGAATAGTTACTTAACTCACTTGGGCAGCCACTTGTCCCAATTCTTGGCAAACTCGTCTACGTTCGCTTTGGTAATCGGAATCAGATCCGCTTTCACAAAGGTCGACGGCGGATTCTTCTTCTCCGCAGCCTTAGCGTAGAGCATGTCGACCGACTTGGTGCCCCACTCGTAGACCTGTTGGGCGAGTAGCACCTGGACGTGACCATCACGCAGGTAACCGAGTTCAGCTGGGAGAGCATCGACGGCAACTACTTTGACGCTACCAGGGGAGAACTTGAGTGCATTGTCCGTAAAAAGCGGCCAACCACCAACCATTGCCCATCCGGTAATTTCTGGGTGCGCTTGCATCACTTGCTCGACTTTCGCTGCAGCATCTTGCGGCGTTTCTTTGTGATAGTAAGTATCGATGATCTTGATGCCAGGCGATTTTTGCGCCTCTTCCTTTACTCCCGCGACGCGCTTCTGCAGATTCGGCGCATTTTGGTTACCTGCCAAAATCGCGACGACACCTTTGCCGTTCATCTCCTTGGCCAATTCCGACATGACCTTGTGACCGCAGTCGATATCGTCTGTGCCAAAGTTGGCGAGACGCTTGCTCTTCGGCACATCCGAGTCAAAGCAGGTTACGGGCACACCTTTAGCCACAGCACTATTGATGGCATCGGTGAGCTTATTGGCGTCCGAGGCGCTCACAGCAATACCGGAAGCACCGGCATTCACGAGCTGTTCGATTGCTTCTACCTGTTTTTGTGGATCTTCTTCGTTCGGCGTTCGCCAATCGATTTTGATCGTCACACCATTTTTTTCGCTCAAGGCCTTCGCCTCGTCTTCAGCACCAGTCTTCGCTGCTTGGAAGACTGGGTTATTGTTAGACTTGGCTACAATGCCAAAAGTGTAGGTTTTATCCGCAGCAAAACTACCTGCTGCGAGCAAGCCAAGAAGGCTTGCGACGGCTACTGTTGTTTTTCTAATCATTGGGGATTGGGGGCTTCAGTTTTGAGCAGCGGGGACTGGTGCATCGCTTGCTTTAACGACTTCTTTTTTGATGTGAGCAGTACGCGCGAGCAATCTTCGATCACTAATCCAGCGATTAAGCTGATCCAGAAGCACCGCAGTAATAACTACTACACCGGTGACAATTTGGCTATAGTTTTGCGGGATACCGAGGATGACCATTCCGGTCGAAATCATTTGCAAGATAACGGCGCCGAGCACCGCTCCCAGCGCGCTGCCTTTGCCGCCGACCAGAGAAGCACCACCCACGACCGCCGCGGCAATTACCGTGAGCTCGTATCCCTGGCCGTCGCCGGATGATCCAGCTCCATAATAACCAAGCGCCAGGACTGCGCCGATACCGGCCGTAAGGCCGCTGAGCGTGTAAGCCAGGAGTTTAACCCTACCTACGCGGATGCCGCTGTAGCGGCTGGCTGTTTCATTTCCGCCGATTGCGTAGATTCTTCGCCCGATGGTCATCCGGGCGAGGAAAATACCGCCCGCGAGGCAGACCAAAAGCATCACAATCAAAGGCACGAGACTGAGGTCGCCAATGACACCCTGTCTGACAAAATCACGAAAGCTCTGCGGGAAATTCCCGATCGATTGGCCGTTTGTTAGTACAAAAGCTATACCTCGGTAGATGGCCATCGTACCGAGAGAGATAATGAAGGGATGCACATTGAATCCCACAGTCATGATACCGTTGAGGAACCCACAAAGTACAGCCACCCCGATCGTAACCAGAACCCCGACGCAAGCCATCCAGGGGCTCCCATCCGATCCGAATTGAGTCATGTACAGGGCTCCTGCCACGGCAGCGAGCGCGTAAATCGATCCAACCGAAAGGTCGATACCGGCGGTAATAATCACTACCGTCATCCCGACGGCCATGATCGCGAAAAAACTCGTATCTTTGGCGATCTGCGTGAGCGTTTCCGCGTTCAAGAACTTGTTTACTTTGACGAGAACCGGGACCTCTTGGCCATTAGCGTCCGTTTGAGTGACTCGAGTTGCTTCACCATCAGGCCCTATCACGATCTTTGGACGCTCGACCTCACCGCCAAATATGGTGAGGAGCAACCCCAGAACCAAGATTACCACAATCAACCCGCCCTCGGGGAATCTAGAGAGTCTAAGTCTGAACTTGGGACGAGACGACATGGGGAACGCTTCCCCTCTCTATTGCAACCGCTCACGAAGTCAAGTGCTTGACATCATGAAATAAGAACGCGGACAGACCACCGGTCGCCCATTCGTTGCGCCGGAATTTTATTCAGTTACGAATTTTTTTGTTACTCAAAAAAAGTCAGCACCCTTTGACCCAACTAAGATACTTTTTCAGTTCTCCACTCGCACGATCGTACCCACGTTCACCTTCAAATAAAGGTCGTGAGCAATTTCGGACGGTAAACGAATACAGCCGTGCGACGCGGCATAGCCGGGAAGAATCCCCACATGCATGCCCACACCTTCCCAGGTGAGTCGCATAAACCAAGTCATAGGCGCACCCTCGAAATGGGTTCCGCTCGGAGCACTATCAATTAGCGCGCTGACCCCGCCCCGGACGATGCGGCCGTGTGAATCGACAAAGTTGCCATATACATTGGAATGGTGATCCGGGTCCTTTTGTAGAATCGGAAAGGTACCGGTGGGAGTCGGCCGCGCTTTCTTTCCCGACGATACCGGCGAATCAATGGCGATTTCGTCTCCAGCCTTCACGTAAAGCCGCTGCCCCGGGATGGAGACCACGATCGAAATGTTCTCAGGCGTCAATTTATCGTAGGCTGCCTTATTGATAACCGCCGGCGCTTGGGTGGTCAGGAGTTGGCTTGGCGCAGTGACTTTCGCTTTCTGCTGCGACTTAAACCACAAAAAGTCAGCCTGGGCGGGCAGAGAGCCGAGAACCAGGAGAAAAAGGGTCGACAATGCGTGGCAAAGAGTCAGCCGGTGCGTTAAAAAGTTCATCTGCTGCGTGATAATCCGCTACGGATAGCGGATTTGGCGATAGTGAATCAATCTAAAACCGGGCAGCCTCCCGAGCGCGGAGCGTCTGTCCGAGGCTGAAAACGCGAAATTTCGTGGCGACCCGCAGCACTCCCCGCTACCGTTTCGCGTTCCCGGCTGCCAGTATCCTGTACTCTGCTTTTACGCTTAAAATGCTTCACTTGATCGATTCTTTTCACCTGAATACTTCAAATGTCATTTGTGTTGGGGTGATCGAAGCGGCCCCGGACACGCTGATCATGGTCGACTGCGGGCCAGCTAATGTGTTTGAAAATGTGGTCAACGAGCTGCAAAAACGGGGACTGCCTCCCGAACGTGTCCGCCATCTTTTCGCGACGCATATTCATCTCGACCACAACGGCGGCGCTTGGCGCTGGCAGAAAGAATATGGCACGGTCGTCCACGTTCATCCGAAAGGCGCACCGCATCTGGTCGATCCGTCGAAGTTGCTGGGAAGCGCAACCCGAATCTACGGCGATCGAATGGATTATCTCTGGGGCCCGATCGAAGCGATTCCAGAGGTCGCGGTTCAGCCCACCACCGATGGAGAAGTAATCCAGATCGGGGAAATAGCTTTACAGGTCGTCGAAACACCTGGTCACGCCCAGCACCATAACGCTTACTACTTACCCTCCGAGCGCCTTCTTTTTGCGGGTGACCTCGCCGGCGTGGCCATCGGCAGCGGGCCGGTCCTTCCGCCCTGCCCTCCTCCCGATATCGACATAGAGACTTGGAACTTGTCGATCGACAGGATCCAACAGCTCGAACTCGACCGGCTCTGTCTGACCCATTTTGGCGAATTCCGTAACCCGAAAAGGCACTTCAAGGAATTGAGGGATCGACTGTCGGCGTGGGCCAAATGGATGAAAGACGCTTTGCGATCCGGAAAGTCGGAAGAGGCCATTGTCCCCGAATTTGAGCGTTTCGCAGAGCAAGAAATACTTGGTTCAGGTGTTGGCCCGGAAGAAGTAGCGGTTTATGAACAAGCCGACCCGGCGGCCATGAGCGTGACTGGACTTAGCCGCTATTGGAAAAAATACCATCCGGAAGAGCTAACGGCCGGCAGTTAGCGGTTAATGCTTGGCGGTTGGCATTTGTCACCCGACCCATGTATCCTACCTCCTATGGAATCTTTTGGCCAAGACGCGCCCGGCCCGAGCTGGAAAGAGCTCGAAGAACAATTTCGAACGCGGCCGTTGCAGTCCGCTCTCATCGCATTTGGAGTGGGTTTGCTATTGAGCTTCGGACCGATAAGGGGCCTTATCGGTCTGGCGTTTCGCCTTTTCTCCTTCGCGCTAAAGCCTGCTTTGCTGATCCTGGGCGCCGTGAAACTCTACGAATACGCCACGCAACGACCTTCAACCGACGAAGAAAAACATTAATCACTGCTGTTGGGACGGTAGGATCCCGCAGGTGGCGCACCACCCCTAAAGTTCCTTTGACCCTTTGCACGGGAGCTGTTAACAATTCGCGAATAAGGCAAAGGCAAATGAAACTCTTGGCGTTACTAGGCGTGCTATTGGTCTCGACCGCTTTGGCGGGCGCGAATGGCTGCGACGATTTCGGGCAAGCGGTAGACACGTTTATCTCCAGCATCCGCGATTCAGGAAAAAAGCTGGATCAAGTCGCCAACGCCCATGATTTCGCTCAAGCGCTCAATTCCTTTTCCGATGCCACTGAGACCTTTACTAAACGAGTGAAGGAATTGGGTCCCGAACTCGTAAAACTGAGCGCCTCGAATCCAAATACGCCACCGGTCGGCTGCGACAAAGCGCAGGAGCGACTCACCAGCTTCGAGTCGGACCTCAACTCCATTGGATCCAAGTTCGGATCTGAAGGCCAAAAATACATTAGCGATGACGAAGTGAAGCAGGCCTTCGAGCGGCTCAAAAATCTGCAATTGAAGGAAAACTAGTCCGTAAGCAGTAAGCGGCAAGCAGGCCAATGGCACGGTCTGGCATCGGAAGCGGATTCTACGAAAGATTTCAGGTCTCCATGACGAGTCGCGGTGACTGATTACTGATTACCGATACTACGTACTGCTCTCATCTAGTCATGTGCGGACGCTATCGGCGCACCACCCGCGAGGAAGAGCTCGCTCGGCGATGGAGTATACCCATTCCAGCCCAGGGCGATCTCCCTATTTCCTGGAACATAGCTCCCAGCACGGAGGTACTGGCGATCCGGCTTAAGCGAGACACAAAAGCGCAATCGTTCGACTGGCTCAGATGGGGTCTTATTCCTTATTGGTCGAAGGATAGGCGCGTCGCTTACAGTACGATTAATGCGCGGGCCGAGACCATTGAGAAGACCCCTGCGTTTCGGTACGCATTCCAAAAACGTCGATGCCTGATCCCGGCGGATGGATTCTATGAGTGGCGCAAAACACGCCCACCAAAAGTCCCTTTCCACATCGAGCTTAAGGAAGGATTACCCTTCTGCTTCGCCGGAGTCTGGGAAGCTTGGCAAGATCCGGAAAATGGAGAATGGCTGCGCTCCTGTTCGATCATCACGACCGAAGCGAACGACCTGATTGCGCAGATCCATGACCGAATGCCTGTCATATTGCGGGAAGCCGATTTTCCCGCCTGGCTCGGCGACACGAGCGAAGCGGACCTGAAATCGCTACTTCGCCCTTATCCTTCCGAGGAAATGCAGATGTGGGAAATTAGTTCGCGCGTTAATACGCCTGTCAACAATGATCCCGAGATCATCGCGCCGGTTCCAATGACGAGTTAGCGTTTGGCGTTTGGCGTTTGGCGTTCGGCGTTCGGCGTTCGGCGATGGGTAGGGCGACACAGATCCAGCGAAAGCAGGATCTGTGAGCCTGGATTAACGTGGTAGCAGAGCAACGGCTCGGAGCGGTGGCAATGCTCCGGAAATTAACGCACAAACCCCTCGTACCTCTCTCGAGTGATCTCGCGCACTGCGAAACAATCCTTCGCGCGTCCAGTCTTTTGCGCAGCCAACGCCAGCACACCTGGCGCACTCATGCCAACAGCCACGATCTCGCCGGTCTCTCCATCAATCGCGGCGTAGTAGAAATCGAAGTCCGGCGAACGCGAACCGATCGAAAAGTTGTTCATAGGCATATAGTGTTCATACGAACATAAGTTCGGCAAGCCGAAATTGGCGAATTCGCGTCGAGCAAAGGATTGGTCGTGGCGACGCTTGGATCCGCCCGATCGCAAATTTCAAATGCGCGGGTGTTGGATACCGCCAGTCGGGGCCGTCGTGCCATAATCTATGGACTGGATTGCACAGCCGCGTAATTTGCCTGAGCCGATCACCATGAGCTATCGATAACCGGCTCTTGGGCGTTTTTTACCGTAACCACGTTGCTCCCCAGAACCATGAAACCCAGCTCACCTCCAATAGAAACATCACGAGACGAACGCCACGCCGTCAAAGTGATCCGGCATAAAAAGGAAGGCACGGTCTCAATGCGGATTTACGAAGGGTAAGACTATGCCTCTCTACACTAACTGCGCTCTTCGGGTCAAAGTACCGGCGAATTATTCGAGGAAGGATGAGCTAACCAAGGCTCTTGAATCCGAATTCGTAGGTTGCGAAATGAATTTTGAAGAATCCGAAACCAGCGAACCCTACGTGGAGGAAGCTATCGTCCCCGAAGCTACTCAACTGGGCGGTCTGCAGCCGAGCGAATGGGCATCTTTAGGTGGTACTGGGTCGATGGGCAACGTCTCCGGGGAATTCTTGATCCGTTCCGCGTCGGAGAAGATTCGAAAATTCCTCGAAGATTCCAAGTAATTGAGGAACGGGCATTCTGCGAACCAGGAGTTGTTCCTATATGCTATACAAGCTCGCGCATTTTGCGGGCTGTCGCATGACGGACAATCCAGAGGAGCCCCATCATCTTGTCGTGCGTTTCGAGGATAAGACAGACGCCCGCATTGATAATGTGATTTCCAGATTAGCAGAGCGGACGCAGGTACTCAATCTTCGTTGCACGGATATTAGTAAAACCCGGGTAGATACAATATTTACTCAGGTTTTTGGATACTCGGTGATGATAGATCCGCTGACTCATACCGGACAATGTGTAGAGAAATCGGATAAAAACTTCACCAAAGATGGCAAAGTTATCGCGTGTCCGATTAGACAGACTACCCCGGGAAATGTCTATCAGCGCGCTGTTAACAATCTAATGGGAACCCTGTCACAGGACATGTCTGGTTCTCCGCCCCGGAGGGGGAGGGCGCACGTCCTCGTGCGCCGCGGATCGCGAGGACGCGATCCCTCCGCGCCCGTGGTTCTAACGCTGGGAAAGGTGTTCCAAAGGATGCGCCCTGAAAGCAGCGCTAGAATCGATGCTCGCATTGGATTCGTGGCTGTGACATTGGCTCCTAGTGCCCCTCCAGGGCAGACCGGGTCAATAATAAACCCGAGGTTAAAACCCCGGGCAGGAGAGATCGCGCCCTCGCGATCCGCGGCGCACGAGGACGTGCGCCCTCCCTGCCATTAGACCTGAGCTGCCTTATGTTGACGCCATGCGCGGCCCGGGACCGCTACCCGTTTGCTACTCCGTTAATCAAGGCTCACAGATCCTGCTTTCGCTGGATCTGTTTCGCCCTACCCTCACGTGCCGATACGCGATCCCTCTCTTGCGGCTTGCGCTCGCCATTGCCGGCTGAATCGACTACAACGCTCGTCCATCCGCATGGAATCGAAGGTCTTTATCAGCCATTCCAGTAAGGACAAAGCGATTGCAGATGCGATTTGCAACCAGCTCGAGTCCGCCGGGGTCCGATGTTGGATCGCGCCGCGCGACATCGAAGCAGGATCCGATTGGACTCAAGGAATTATGCGGGGCCTGACCTCTTGCCGGGCCTTTGTCTTGGTATTCACAGAGCACGCTAACGGTTCGGAACATGTGCGACGAGAAGTGGCTAAAGCCTTCTCTTTAGGATTGGCGGTCATTCCCTTCCGATTCGAGGCAGTCGTACCAAACCAAAGCCTGAGTTATTTCCTGGATACCGTTCAGTGGCTGGATGCGGTTCAGCCTCCTCTGCAGCGACATCTAGAGGCATTAACCCAGCGAGTGAAGACGTTGTTAATCGGCGATGAACCGTCGGCCACGAATCCAGCGAAGCTCGTGCCAGGAACAAAAGCGCATTCGGCGCCTCGGACCGCATCTTCTGCGTCCGCGAAGAAGAGACTTTGGTTAGTAAGAACTGCTGTAGCAGCCGCCACTCTTTTGATCGCTAGCGGTCTCTGGTTCTTCGCCACAAACACTCGCAAAGCGAACGAACCGAACCCGATCGCCTCGGCTATTACTATCCCGACAAAAAGCATCGCGGTACTCCCTTTTGAAAGTCTCAGCGCGAATAAAGACGACACTTATTTCGCTGACGGTGTTCAGGATGAGATCCTCAATAACCTGGCCAAGATTGCTCAACTGACGGTTATCAGCCGCACGTCGGTCATGCAATATCGCGCCGACGAGAAACGCGATCTGCGGCAGATCGCTAACGCGTTGGGTGTCGCCAACGTCTTGGAAGGAACCGTGCGCCGGAATGGAAACCGGGTTCGGGTCAGCACCGAGCTCATCGACGCTCGCCAGGATAAGACCACTTGGGCCGACAGTTTTGATCGTGATCTCACCGACATTTTCGCGATCCAGAGCGAGGTGGCTCAGACCATCGCCTCCAAACTTGCCGCAACGCTTTCGCCCGAGGAAAAACAAAATATCGAAAAGAAACCAACCGAGAATCTTGAGGCCTATGACCTCTATCTCCGGGCCAAGGAGTTACTTCTCAGCGTTCAAGTTTCTGTGAGCTATGGAAACGCTGAGAAACCGCTGGTCGACGCGATCGGTTTTCTAGAACAAGCTGTCAGACTGGATCCGAAGTTCACGCTCGCCTATTGTGCATCCACGCAAGCGCAGGACTTCCTCTATGGCTGGTTCGATCCCACCCCAGAACAGCGTGCCTTGGGAGACGCAGCCGTGGATAGCGCGTTAAGGTTGCAACCCGACCTGCCCGAGGTTCACCTAGCATACGCCAACCACCTTTACCGAGTCTACCGGGATTACGAACGGGCACGGGTACAACTAGCCATTGCCAGGCGCGGCCTTCCGAACGATGCCGAGGCCATCGCGCTCGAGGCGTACATGGATCGCCAGCAGGGGCAATTCGAAAAAGCAATCCAGGAGTTCAATGACGCGATCACGCGCGATCCGCGCAATTCAGCGTTGGTTGAAGACTTAGCTATTACGCTTTGTCAAACGCGTCAGTTTCGTGCGGCTGAGCAGATGTTCGACCGTTTGATCGAGCTCCGTCCAGAAGAGCCGATACTCAAAGCACAAAAGCCAGTGTTCGTAATCTTCTTAAAGACCGGAGATGACACCGCGGTCCGCTCGGCGCTCGCAGCGCTCCCGGCATCGATGGCCGATGATAGGGGGGTCCTCAGCTGGCGACTGGAGTTCGCGTTGATTAATCGTGATTGGCCGCAAGCAAAAGAACTTATTGAAAAGATGAAGGGCGCCGAGGACAAAGGCATAGACTTTGCCTACGGACAGATCAGTGTTCCGGTCAGCTGCTATTCCATTCTGCTCGCGCGGCTCCAAGGAGAGCAACCTGGCGCAAACGCCAGCTTCGCCGAAACGCGAGAGCAATTGAATCAAAAGGTCCAGAAATCACCGGGAAGCGCTGACCTGCTTAGCCAGTTGGCGGTGGTGGACGCTCTGCTCAACAACAAAGAAACAGCTATCTCGGAAGCCAAACGCGCTGTGGAACTGTTGCCGATCTCCAAGGACGCGTTGCATGGTCCGGGTATCCTGCAGAATCTAGCCGTTGTTTATGCATGGACCAATGAGTTGGACCTGGCCTTCGAGAAATTGAGTTCTTTGGTCAACGTGCCAAACGGTATTTTCTACGGCCAATTGAAGCGTGAACCATACTGGGAACCGCTCCGGAAAGATCCGCGGTATGAGAAGCTCCTAGCGGAGTTAGCGCCGCGAGATTGAATGGCGTGTTTCCGACTTCGCTGCGTCGTCCCAAACTCCGGAAGCTTCGTCGGACAAGTCGGCGATTGGCGTTCGGCGATGGGTAGGGCGATACAGATCCAGCGAAAGCAGGATCTGTGAGCCTTCGCTCAGTCCTTCGGCGCCAATTCAGCTAACAATTTGTCGTAACGCGGATCTTTCCGAAGCGGATCCCAATACGGTTCCCGCTCCAATTGACCATAGAAAACGCCGCGTAATTTCGGCGGCACGTCTAACTTCGGAAACGGCCGTTTCTTTGTTATTGAGAAACGTCCACTACGGCTAACTGGCTAAGGAGTTGGGTGTCCTTTGGCGATTTCTCGACCTGCACGCTTGGTCAAGGCGGGCACCCGACATTTGCCATACGCAAAAAGCGCCAGCAACACTTTCAGAAGGGTATTGGAGAAACTTGTCGATGCGGGCGAGAACCATAGCTCCCGAAAAACTAAAACTATGCTTCGGACAACAACCCTTGTTTTAATGACCAATCCTTCTCGCGGGCTCGCGTTCTATTTTCGACCTAGAGACGGCGAGCACTATGACCGCGTTTTCAATCGGCGTCTCCTGACCTGGACTCACTACGAAACCCTCCAGATCGGTTAGCTCGTTATTTCCGGCTAACTCTTCGTAGCGGTTAGCTGTGCTCTTGGATAGTCCGGCCTGCTTCAGTTGTTCCGTTTTGCTCGGCGTCTCATCGATGGGATGCCGATCACCTTTGGATTGCTTTGAAACTTCTAGCTCCCTGCTCAACTCCCCGATCTTGATGACCGCACGGAGAGCTTGATTTCGCTAAAGCGGGTCTCAGTGGCTTGTCGTCCCGGATCCGCGCGTAGTATTCGAACTTGCGGCGTTCTCTGCTGAGACCCACGTTCGCGAATGGCAGATTCCTATCTCCTGGCCGAAGAGCCGATTCCAAATCACCAACAGCAGGACTGTCGTCTGATCGTACAGCTCAATGGTCCTGAGGGTGTGGATATTCAAACTCTCCAGATGGAAGCGCTAAACGCCCTCAAAGAAAAGTACGGTAAAAGCCTTACGCTTGGCCCTATTACCGAGGAAGCAGCAGAAGGGTATTTGCGGTCAGTCCCAGGCCCTGACACCGGTTCCATGGACTTAGATTCGGGCATTTTGTTGTGGCATCTAACGCGGATAAACTAAGCCCTTAGCCTCGCAAATAGTCGCTGTGGTCTTCGGCGACCTGTTTCACCAGAGGCTCCGGATCACGCGCGAGCAAGCCGACAAGCTGGCGTTATCAAACCAACAGCGCCGCGGCGAGCTCTTCGAGGCGGACGCTATCTATCGAGCGTTCGAGGCGTTGTTCGTCGCCATGCGGAAGACAATCAAAGCGTCAAAGCTAAGCGACGACGAGAAAGCGGATACTCTACGAGATCTTGACGGAGCAGATAAAATCCGCATTGCGCTAAAGCCTGAATAGCGGCAACTATACTTTGCGCCCCGTGGGCATTTTATCCCGGCGGCTTGCGTGCCTTCCGCGCCTTCGCGGAAGCACCAAATATCCAGAGAGCGATAGCGATCAAAAAGCAAGCCACAGAAGCCACTGCCGTGCTCGGATTTTCCTCAGCCCACCTTCCAACAAGCTCGGTCAGATTCTGGAAAAAATTACTGATAGCGTCGTTTCCCCAAAAACGTTGGAGTCCGCGGTACGGCTCTGTGTTGTCCTCGTTTTGGAAAGTTAGCGACGACGTGGGAGATGGTGACCCAGGGCTTCCGGGGACTGATTGCTTGGTAATCGGACCTGCGAACGCGAGTACGAGCGAAAGGATGGCCACGGGCAAAGATAAGATCTGGCTGTAGTTAGCGAATAGCTGAACTCTCTCCTTATGCTCCATAACCGACGCCGATCCTATGAATTCTCCTCGACTCGGGCAAGACCCGTCAGCCGCGGAATTGCCAAAGCTTCAATGGGGAATGCAAATCGTTGTAGCAAGTCGAGCGCGCGAATTTCTCTCACTTCTACCTTCTAGATTCAAGATTCTAGCTTCCGTATTCATCCTCTCTGGCCAAACGGGTTCAGCCAAATGCTGGACTCGACGTTCGCGAAGCGACACTCCCTACCGATTCCGGGCTCCTGATCCCAATAGCGATTGGGACAGTCGCCACTACCTGGGCCCAGTAGGATTCGAACCTACGACCAAGGGATTATGAGTCTTAAAACAGTTTTTTTCGCTGTTTTTCATCTTCTTTCACAGCGTTACAAGTAGCTAGGGTTGAACGGGTTGTTTCTATTCAGTCCTTTCACGGTCTTTCGCACTTTTACATAAAAAAAGTGATTTGGTGTAGAAGAAGGTGTAGAAGAAACCCTTTAAAATAAAGGGCCTTCATGTCGGACCAACTTGACCTCGAAAGATGCCCGCATTGCGAAATAGCTCGCCCCCTTCTGCTTCAAGTCTGGTGGAATCATCCGGCAAATGTGCGTTGCGACGGCCACTGGAAGCTCTTCCATTGTTCCAGCTGCAAGAAGATCGTGATGACGTATTCGGTGAACCATCTCCTTTCTCCAGATGAGATTTGGCCAAATTTCTTATCCGTATCAACGGAGATTCCATCCAGGGCGCGGAAAGCTCTTATCGATGCTATTCACACTAAGACGATTGCTCCAAGTCCCAGCATCCTAGCTGCGGCCAGGTCGGTCGGGTTCATGCTCGAGGCCAAAGGTATAAAAGCCGATTCCCTGTTCAAGCAGATTAAGGCTGCCGCCGACCAACACATCATAATTCCCGAAATGGTCGATTGGGCGCACGAGATCCGCTTGGCTGCGAATGACGAGCGGCACCCTGACGAAGACGATGCTTCCGCAGAGGATGCGGCGGCCTGCGTCGACTTTGCCTTAGCACTCGGCGAAGCGCTCTTCGTGTTGCCCGCCCGAGTTACTCGCGGCCGAAAACGAGCTCGCCACGACAAGCCCTAGGCAGTTCGCAAAGTGCATGACACATGATAACGTGACGCACAGTAGTATATTACACGTTTAATACGTGTTATTTATATGCTGCATTCGCGAGCTGATGGTATAAAAACGCCGTTCCATGAACCCATCACATCTGGAGCGGGTCTACGCGGTCGTCCCGCCGGCGATCGCCGAACGCATCCACGAACACTTTGGGGAACTTGATGGCAACGGCTGCGTTCCGCCCGCCTATTTCAAAAAGTTCTGGCACCGATTCGAGAAGGACGCCGACTTCTACGCCCGCATGATTGACCAGGCGCGAGCGCTGGAGCTCGTCGTCTTTGATGCTGATTCTCCGAGCTGGGGAGTTTGGCCGGAGGACCTCGAAGAGTGTGCGGGCCTCGGTATCATCCTTGGCATCTTCCTGGAAGTCTATATCGAAGCGGCGTTGCCCGAGATGTCCGAGGATGTCCTGGCGCGGGCTGAAGCCATCTCCCGCGCCGAATCGAAGAGCCTCGAAGATGTGCTCATCGATTGGTTGATCGAAGGGAAGGCCAACGCGGTATCGGATTCCGCGGATTGGTGGAAAGGAGACCAGGCGTGAAACTCTTTCAAAAGCCGAATGGGAATTGGTACGCAAGTTCTAAGGATGAGAAGGGCCGTGTCCGCTATGTTTCGCTAAGGACCAAAGACCGGCAGATCGCCGAACAGATCGCCCAGGAGATCGTGCCGCAAAGCCTGGCGCATGTCCGCGAACCGATTGAGCGAGAAATCGAGCGCTATCTTAGGGATTACCAAGAGCTGCGGAGCAAAAATTACGCCTCCACCAACAGCTGTGTTTTGAAGTCGTGGGCAGCCGATATGCTGGAAATGGGGTGTTCGTGTTTGCAAGAAGTCAGCACCAAAAAGCTAGGTCGGTAAAGGTCTCGACCGCGCTGCACAAGGCTCAAAGTGCCTTTTGCCGCCGCAAAGGCTACTGGATGATGCCGCCCGAGCAACGGCAAGTATCGCTCAAGCAAACAGCGGCTTAGCCGATACACAGGAAGGAAGTTAACCCCACCCCAATCATGCCTTTTGCAATCCAGATTAACAGATCGCTCGTCGTTGCTTTAGCGCTATCAGCCGCAATTGGCCATCATTCGGCTGCCGACAATACGCCGATGGCTAGATGGATCACTCAAGACAGTATCGCCGGTTACAGCAAGCAAGCTTACGAGAAATTTATCTCGTACGCTGTCGACAACGATTCGAGCGCCACTGCGGAGCTCGTTACGAGCGGTGAGGCTACTCTACTAAAAAAAGGCACAAAAGTGTTTCTGGTTAACTATGGCTTTATGGGCCCGTCACAAATCAGGTTAGCTGGGCACACGCAGGAACTTTGGATAGCGGATGACTTTCTATCGAAAACTTCAGTTCAATCCGCTGAAGAAGCACTGAACGACGCACCGGAAAACACTGAAAAAGGGATCAAGCAGCAAGCCCTGAGCGGTTACCTTGCTCCCGTCAAATTGGCGTTGTATCGACCGCTTTCGGCTTGGCAAAAACTCTATTCGGCCAAAGGCCAAGCCACCATACTCAATGATCATGCCTATAATTTCCCAGCCGGGAAATTTATTGTGACGGTTGTCTTTGACGGCGAGAGCAACCTGGCAACAGGCGTAACTGTTTCGGTTAAGGATGAGAACGACGGTATCAATTTGGCCGATTCGAAGAGAATCTGCGCTTCGATCGGTTTGACCAGCGTGCAAAAAGACAACGATGGCTCCGGCTTCTATCAGTGGGGTAAGGAATCGGATCCGCTCTCCGCTTGGCTCAGCCCCGGTGATACCCTCAACATCGAAACTAAGTAAAAAGTATTTCCAAAGTGGGTTTTCGCTTTCGCAAACGGATCCGCCTTGCCAAAGGCGTCTATTGGAATGTCGGCAAGAAAGGTTCTTCGCTCTCGATCGGTGGCCGTGGCGCCACTATGAACGTCTCAAAAAAGGGCGTCCGGGAAACGTTTTCGCTTCCCGGAACCGGCATCAGTTACCAAACCAAGCGCGTAGGGGCAAGCGGGTGTCTCTTGTTGGTGTTAGCATTGCCGACGGCGCTGCTATTGCTTGGGATCCTCAGCCATTCTTAAAAAATTCTTCAAGAGCGTTCCGGATACGAACCGAAGAACCTTGATCAGCTAAGCTCGGAATTCTGAGATTTCATAAGATTTCGCTTAACTGAGATCTGCTTTATCCGCTAGTCTGATTTGGGCGGTGTTCTAGAATCTATGGATCAAAACCCTTTTCTCCAAGATCAAGTGCAACAGAGCTTTGTCGATAATCCGGAGCCTCGATGTCCTTCGCTCTTGATTCTGGACGTTTCCGGCTCGATGAGTGGCACGCCAATTCGACAGCTCCAGACCGGCGTTGAGGTGTATCGGGATTCGCTTTTTTCCGACGCCTTAGCTCGCAAAAGAGTTGAGATAGCGATTTTGAGTTTTGGCGGACGGGTCGAATTGCTAAACGCATTTTGCACGGTCGATAACTTTGTAACTCCGGCGCTAGAGGCCTCCGGTGACACACCGATGGGACAAGCAGTAGTCGAAGGCTTGGACCTGCTGAACTCCCAAAAAGCAGTTTACAAGCAACATGGAATTTCTTACTTCCGCCCGTGGGTATTCCTTATAACTGACGGCGGACCGACCGATGTGCAGAGTCACTTTTGGACAGAGGCGAAGCAACGAGTTCGGGACGGAGAAGCTGCTCGTTCATTTTCTTTTTTTGCGGTTGGCGTCGAAGGGGCTGATATGAATCGCCTGTCGGAACTTTGCGTCCGTGAACCGCTTAAATTGCAGGGGTTAGAATTCCGCAAAATGTTTGAATGGTTATCTGCCTCCCAACAGGCAGTATCTCGTTCGACCGTGGGCGAAGCAGTTAAGTTAGACTCTCCGGCAGGTTGGGCCGAAATCTAACATCAGCACGTCGCCAATGTGGAATTTCGTCGGCGCGAAAGTGACCGGATGCTCGCACGTCAGATCGAGCACGCCGTGCCAAGACGCATTTGCTCATCGTTTGGCTACAAACGAAACTATGATGATTGCTATTTCGGACGGCGCAGGCAGTTCTGCGCGCTCGGATATTGGGGCTGAGGCCGCAGTTCAGGCGGCATTAGACACAATTCAAGAGGAGTTGGAATATGGTGAAGAGCTTAACTACGACTCCGGTCTGGCAATTTGCGACTCCGCAAGAACCCGACTCTTTGAAATCTCCAAAGGCCGAGGAATTCCAATCCGAGACCTTGCTTGCACATTATTGTTCGCCGTGTTTTCCGAACGAGAGGCATTTTTTGGCCAGTTGGGTGATGGCGCATGGTTGGTGACCTCGGGAGCAACTATAGTCCCGGCGACATGGCCATTTCGTGGTGAGTATGCCAACGAAACATGTTTTCTGACTTCCCCTGATTGGAGTAGCCTGTTTGAATTTCAAAGCGTCAGCGGCCCCATAGATTCGGTTGCTGGACTTAGCGATGGAATTCAAGGTCTCGTCTTGCATTATCAAAGCCGGACCGTTTTCGAGCCGTTCTTCGATCCGCTTCTAAACGTGCTGCGCTATTCTCTTTCGCCCGAGAAGCTCACCGTTCCCCTCCAAGATTTTCTATCAACAGAGGAGATCAGAAATCGAACCGACGATGACAGAACGCTGGTGCTGGCCTCAAGACGAAGATTTCGCTTGCTGCAGAATGGAACTGTTTGATTCAGCTGATTGTCCGGTGAGACTCGGTCAGCAGATCGGGCGCAGGGGCGGTGAGGGCTGCGTTTATGAAGTCAGCTCTGACCAAGGGGTGATCGCAAAGATTTTCCACCAGCGGGCAGATCAAGAAAGAGCGGCCAAACTAGAGCACATGATCGGTCTGAACGCATCACGACTCTTTGCATTTGCTGCGTGGCCAAAATCTTTAGTGTTTGACCGCCATCGAAGATTGGTCGGATTTCTGATGCCAAGAGCCTTTCGCCTGGAGATTCACGAATTATTCAGTCGAACTCAAAGGACGACGGCCTTTCCGGGCAAGGAATGGAACTTTTCCATCAGGGCTGCGCGAAATTGCAGCGCAGCGTTCGACGAAATCCACAAGGTGGGCGCAGTTGTTGGTGACGTAAACGAGGGCAACTTTCTTGTTGGTGAGAATGGAAAGGTCTCACTAATAGATTGTGACTCATACCAGCTAACCGCTAACGGGCATACCTGGACTTGCGATGTCGGCGTGCCGATCTGGACCGCACCCGAATTGCAGGGCAAGGACTTTCGAGGTTTACGCCGTACCGCGAACACCGATCTGTTCAGCCTCGCGGTACTGATTTTCAAAATCCTATTCATGGGTCGACATCCGTTTGCAGGCGTTACACTGACAAAGTCGGAAACGACACTTGAGCAATGCATAGCGGAATTTAGGTTCGCTTTTGCTGAGAGAAGTCAACTTCTTCTGGTCACTCCTCCGCCAGGTGCCTTTCCTTTCAGCATGCTCGCCCGTCCACTGCGCGAAATGTTTGATCGCGCGTTCCTGCGCGGCTCCGAGCGACAGAATGCACGCCCAACAGCAGGAGAATGGGTGAGGACACTCGATTCATTGGAATCATCTTTGGAGCTCTGCAAGCTAGCCAGATCTCACTTGTTTCCAAAGGAATTAACTTCTTGTCCTTGGTGCAAGATCACCATCGAAACGGGGGTACACTTTTTTGTGAACGGAGCGACAACTACACCGCAAATATTCCGCATAGACGTAAGCCTTTCGCCTAAAATCGGAACTTTCGCGGCGCTGCCATTTCTTTCAGGCAATTTCTCAAACGTCAGGCCCGTTCCGTGTGCTGCCGGTCCACTTCCTGAGCCCATTATATTGAAACGCCTAGAATTCAAAATTGGTCTGATCCTCTTGTTCCTCTCCATCATTCTTGGAGTCGCAGTTTCCTGGCTACTCGGGATTGGCCTCCTGCTAGTTGCGTGCGGCTTTTTGATCCGAGGGCGCGTTTTTCACACCTATCGTCCAATCGCACAGGAGCGGCAAAATCGCATGGATGAAACGCGTAAGAAACTCGACTCGGCAATTAACCAGCTTCGCGATACAGAAAACGATTACCAAAGCGCATTTCAGAAAACGAAAGATGAACTCAGAGCTAAACACGACGAGATAGAGAGATTGGAAAATTGCAGGAAAGATGAAATTCGGAAACTTGAAGCGAGCAAACGCCAGCTACTTCGCAATGCACATCTACAGTTTCTTGCTCACTAATGCCGATATATCTGGAATCGGCCAAAAACGTCTTGGCTCATTGCTTTCCTACGGCATCGAATCCGCACTCGACGTGACTGAGAGCCATAGAGTTCCGGGCATCGGAGAGGGCTTTTATGCTAAGCTCATGACTTGGCGCCGCCAATGCGAACTGCGCTTTAAATTCGATCCTTCAAAAGCAGTTCCACCAGCGGAAGTACAACGCATAAATCTCAAAGTTTCGCAACTTCAGTCTGGATTGGAAACTCAACTGAAAGCCGGACTAGAGCGGCTGCATAGGTTAAATCAGCTGTGCTCAGCGCGGGTCCAGTCGATCGACGTGGGAATTAAGAGTTTTCTGGTTCAGTTTTCTCAGTCAAAGGCAGACTTCGAGGCGACACCCAAAGACTAGAGACTTAACATCAGAAGAATGGGTATGAGAGATTCGCTCCGAATTGTTTTACTGTGTTCAGGTTCGGCCTGTATCGCTCTTTGGTTAGTTTCTCGACTCACTACTATTCTGCCAACTCACAACACTTACTCCGCGCCAGCGTCGGTTTCGATCGCGGAATTTAGTGCTACTCCCCCGTTACTCCACCGCAGGCTTCCGCAACAATTACTCCTTCTGCACAGCTTAAAAATATCCAGCCTGCTTCTGTCACGCCGAAATCTTCCGCACCTCGTGCCGTTCCTGCTTATGTTATTCTCCGAACGCCGGTCTTCTTTAGGGCGGAGAACTCTAAGGGATCAGCCGAGGTCGTAGCAATACCAGTCGGAACTAAGGTTAGGGTCGTCAAGGTCGACGGTTCACGATTGCAGATAGAGAGGGACGGAAAATACAAATACATTCCTATCAGTGATACTGACTTCTCTGATCGCTTGGCCGGGAAGGTTCGCTAAATCCACTCGTTCTGTGACTAAAGACCGACAGCGGCTCGAATGACCTATAGTTGGTCTGAATGAACCTTTTCTTACGTTGCATTATCCTGATCATTGTTTGCAGCGCGATTCTGTCGAGAGGGGTAATCCACGCCCAGACCGCCATCGTCATTCCAGCCAACGAAGCAGCAGCGCACGTCGGCGAATATGCGACCGTTGAAGGATTCGTCGCCAAAGTGTTTACTTCCAAGAGCGGAAATACATTCCTGAACATCGGCGCGGCCTACCCGAACCAAACCTTCACCGGCTGGATACCGCTGGCTTCACCGGTTTCGAAATCGCCAATACTACCCGGTATCGAAGGGAAGCGCGTCAAAATTACCGGTCGAATCGAGATGTATAAAGGGAAACCGGAAATTCGGATAAATTCCGCCTCACAGCTCGAGGTCAAATGAGCGCTCTTTTACAATGAAGGCATGCTTGCTGGCCTCTCCCACTAAGCGTTGGCAGACCAATCTAGCAGAAAACCCGGTCCCATCTGCCACGATGGCGCGAAACGAAACCTCTTCAAGGTGGAAGAGGGTAGTTTCCCCGTGGTCGCTGTACCATCGATCGAGGAAGATATCTGCGCGCCCTTCTTTCCCGTTAGTGGAAATCATCAGCTTTACCTCTTCCACTCGCTCGCGCTCCCGCATGTGGGCCTTTTTGAATTGGAAGCTTTCGAAATTAGATTTCTTTCTCGTGGTACTTTTCTCGGTCCTCGGTGGTGAGGGGAAAACGCGGTTTGCTCATCATCCAATATTAGCTTACCTCCGTGAGGGTCGCGACAGACGCCATTAATTGCCCCGCTCGACCCACCGAATCAGATCCAACCGAAAAGAGCTCGGCCGCGCGCGGGATGGATTATCCGCAATCGATCAAATGATGATGTTGCTCCACACCCGATACGGTCGCAAGGTAGAAGGCTGTCTGCCACTCGTCCTCGATTACGCGACGAAGTTCGCACGTCCTTTACTGGAAAAATCGATACGGTCGATTACGTGAAGAAGTCTCGCGAGTTGAAAGTTGCCGAAGAGTACGCTACCCGGTTGATGATGCCGCATTATCCTCTTACTGCTGCTAAAAGCATTGCACGAAGCCTCGTCGAGATGTATCCAACACATGCATTTGTTATCGACAGGGACGAGGCTGGCGCTGTCCGCTCAGGTACGGGATACGGGCTCGGCTTAAAGCTTGGTAGAGTCAGTGACAAGGCAGAGGCGATCATGCGAAAATTGGTTCCGTATTTGGACTCGCTCACGGTCATCGGAAGAATTAAGGAACACCCCCCATGAAGAACTACCCGGACAAAGATATCTGCAAGAACTACGAAGGCATGCATTCGAATCAAAGCACCCGAGACGCGGTCGAAGACGCCATCGATCTGTCAAAGGACCCGGACGCGTTATGGGATAGCAGCTTTGATAATGACATTGAACCAGAGCCAGTAACGCCGGTCGGAAAACGGCCGACAACGGTTCCATCGCCATCGCGTGGCCTGGTGCCGATGTGACAATCTAGAAACGGCACAGAAAGCCAAATTTACTGGCAATTCCAGGCGCCCTGAGTGCTCGTTTCCTTGTCCACCAATCGCCCCGAAACATAGAATCGGCTTCGCGTATGTCTCGAATCGTATGGCATGGACCCCTGAACAACAGGCGGAGCTAGATTTCTATAGACTCCTCGAAAATGAGAGTGATCGGGGTTGTGCTCTGGTTGCGTCTGCTTATCTCGAGGACCGATTGGAGGAGGTTCTATCGGGCCGCATGGTTCAGGACGATAACGTTGAAGACTTCTTCAGAGGCACGCAGCCGCTCGCAACCTTTTCAGCGCGGATTGCCCTAGCTTATTATCTCGGCATCATTTCACGCGAAGCAAGGCAGGATTTGGATACAATTCGACGCATTCGGAACGACTTCGCACATGACCTGCAATTTGAGACCTTCAATAACCAGAGCATTAGTAATCGCTGCAAGAACCTTCAAATTTGTGTCCGTTCCGAGCATACAACTACCCGTGATAAATTCATCGACGCGGCAACGTCCCTGAACTTGGTCCTTGACGGTCATCGAGCTAGAAGTCGTCGGCCAGAAGTAGATCCATTGGAATTAGCAGGTATTCACGATATCAGAAAAACTGACGCAGAAACTTAATCGCTGGATCGAGATCTACAAAGGAAAGCCGGAAATTCGGATAAATGCCGCGGAGCAGCTCGAGGTCGAATGATTGGGGTTCAAACCGCGGGCCGGGAGTGACGAGGGAAATCTAGTTCGGAGGGATAACATTCACATTAACGCTGGGCGTGGCAGGACCTAGGTGCATGTTAAAAAGGATTCGCGAGGGAATTTGGTCCCTGGAACCCATGGTTTCAGGATACCAAACGTCTGGGATGTTTCCTGAGAAGTGCTTGGCTTGCACGTAATCGCCTGCTTCGGTTGGCAATGCTCGAATCACGGTCTTCTGTGTGAAGTAGCCGCCGTTCTGGGGAATCTCCACTGTGATCGGTGCGTCGCCTACGTAATTGTCGTTAACTTCGATCCGCGCGCCGGCCGGCTCAGAGACGATCTCGACTTTCGCTTTCGTGGGCTGATACGGCACCGGTGACACCGGCCGATAAGCACTTGGAGGCGGGGTGTGAGCCACGTACGTAGAAGAACAGCTCACACCGAACACGGCACATAGAAGCAACAGCTCAAGATACTTCTTCATAGCAATCGAGTGACCCCGAAGTGCAAACTCAAAAATAGCCAAGGAGCAGTACCTTTAGCAATCCAGTAAACAATAAGTTGGCGGTTGGAAGCGAGGTAGGTCAGGCGGCACACCTTCAATCGTTCGGCCAATTGCCGTAGCGATCCACCATAAATTCTTCTACCGTCGACGGCGCGTTCTCCGGATCTCTGGACTTCCAGGGTTCCAATAGCTTTTGGCAGAATGCCCTGTGTTCGTCCTTTGTCATGTAAACCGGCTTGGACGGTGACCGCCTTCTTTTCCCAGCTATGCCAACACCGTCGACAACTTCAAACTCTACGACAACGACGGGAGAAACGCTTCCTTGATAGCCCAAGCGAAGAGTAGTAACCTTGAGGTGTTAGGTAAGGGGGCTTGGCGAAAGAGCCAAGATTTCTATGGTAAATGAAAATGACAGTCCTCTCGAAAGACTGCATAAAAATATCCAGAACGCGCCTCCGGAAGCGTACCTAGACACCAGTCTAGAAGACCAGCGGCAAGCTGAAAACCTTCGTTTCGCCCAAGCGTTGGCGCTTCGAGAAGAAGAGCGTAAAAGAGCCGAGCGGCTCAATCATTGACGGGTAATTCCTACCCGCGGAATTTTTGGCGCTTTAATCTGGCCAATTGCCATAGCAGTCGATCATGAACTCTTCTACCGTTGCCGGCGCGTTCTCCGAATCCCGAGCCTTCCAGGCGTCAAGCATCTTCTGGCAGAAGGCAACGTGCTCCGCTTTCGTGATCATCTGAGGTTTTCTTGGCTTCGGCCAGCTATCGGGCGTTTGGTTGATTAGCGCCTTGTGATGATCAACCGCGGCGTGCCAAAGCTGGTCCGCGTTATCCGCCATGAACCTCAACGCCGCGGCATTCGGCGCGCCTTCTGCATGCGCTTTCTTTGCATCCATATCAAGCAGCCAAGCTTTCTCGTGCCATTGATCGACCCTTTTGTAATCACGGGCGATAAGCTCATTGATCTCCGCTTTAGTGAGCCCAACCAATACGGAGGGCTCGTCAAAATCCTCGGCCTTAAACCGGGTTTCATCATTCATTCGTTTTCTCCTGATGGTCGAAGCGACCGCTGGTTTTACTCGGGGCATCTGGAAAGGAAGCTCGAGTCAGTTTGATTGCCGGGCTTGCGGCGATTGCCGCTTCATCCGACATCTCAAAGATACCACGGCCAGGCGGCATGAACAATGATTCACCCGAAACGTCGAGCACTGGTCAAGGCGGGCATCCAACATTTGCCATACGCAAAAAGCGACAGCAACACTTTCAGAAGGGTATTGGAGAAGCTTGTCGATACGGGCGAGAACCGTAGCTCCCGAAAAACTAAAACTATGCTTCGGACAACAACCCTTGTTATAATGACCAATCCTTCTCGCGGGCTCGCGTTCTATTTTCGACCTAGAGACGGCGAGCACTATGACCGCGTTTTCAATCGGCGTCTCCTGACCTGGACTCATTACGAAACTCTCCAGATCGCTTAGCTCGTTATTTCCGGCTAACTCTTCGTAGCGGTTCGTTGGTCGGAATGAGCACGCGGGCGTTGCGCCAAACACGAGCGGTCCGAATACCCCATCATACACCCCGAGGCGAGATGTCAAAGCTCCGAAGGCTATTTGGTCTTAACCTTGGATGGCAAAGGAAATAGGGTCACGTACCCTTCGTCTTCCCCATTTTTAGGGACTATGACCTCTAAAGGGCTGTGTATGGAATCCTCAGGAACCTCAAACACTGCGACCGTCTTTTTGATCACTCCGGGCTGCAGCTGGGTGAATATGAGATCGTTTTCCATGGCGATATTCGCTTTTACATCCTGAGAAAAAAACCTTCCCTTGCTGTCCTGAAGAAGCAAGCCCTCCCTTGGTATCTCGCTGGGCAAATCGGAGTCATCGCGGACCTTATAGTAAACGACGAAAAATCTTGCTCCCTCCGAAGCTTTGACCTCGTAAATGTCATTGCTTATCCGGTTGAAGACTTTAGCTCCTGTGATGGAATAGGAATCGTCTCCGAGTCTAAACCACTCATTTGTTTTGTGCTCATTTTGACGAAGCGGTTCATCGATCTTTCTAAAAGTTACCGGAACCGGATCTTCGGCTGAGGCCGCGCAAAGGAATGCAGATGCAAATAGCGAGATAAACGAGAGCCTCACAATTATTTCATATCGTCATAAGCGTGAGGAGGTTGAGCTCTTTCTGGCTAACTGTCCCCTCCCGCGCCGTCCCCGTTGGCGATATGGCCAGCGAGCGTTTGGCCGCCCACCTCGAAGGTAACGGCGTGGGTCACATCCAGAGTCCCGAAAATCTTGACTAGGGCTGTGCAGCTCGATGGCCGTAGCGTTCAGATTACCTTGAGTAGTGACGTTGATGTCGGTGCCGTCTTCGTGGAGGTTGTAATGCTGATATTTCGCGCTCCCGGAAATCCCGCCTTTGCTGGCGATAAGAGGCCGAAGTATAGAGTAAGTTGCCATCGCGTCAGCCTCTAAAACCAGATAGGGCGCGGCCGTGTTCCCTGGCAGTGGCAAGCACGCCGTTCCACTCCTGCTGCGCCGCGATGACTTCATCGAGAATATCAACCAGCTGCCGGCCGTCCTGAATAGCGGCATTGATCAGGTGCTCGGTCCCGATCGATCGAAAATTGTTCAATTCTGAGACTCGCTCGTGTTCGGTTCGCTGCGGTCGATACGGCTTGACCGCCGCGGTGCCTGCGACGCTGTTGGTCGCGGGGCGACGTTTCTTTTTACGCCGACGATGCACGTAAAGGGAGAGGCGGCTTCCGCCGGACGTTCCCTCATCCGAGTTAGCAGCCATCCCTCGCTTGCTAAGCAATGGAAGGAAGTAGGGGTCAACGTTGAATATCATATTTTGTTTTCTAGGTTAGTTTTTTCTTAATGAAAGATCGCCGCGCTTTGACGCGGGGTAATTCATGCCCATTTCCGTTGTCAAAAAAGTAGTCGGCCCCGCGACGCATGTAATTCTCGATTTTAAAGGGCTCGAGCAGCTGGGCGGCATCTTCGAAAGCTCGCATTAACTTTTTCTCCAGTTCCGGCATGTCCATTCCCATGAGCCGTAGCGGCAAGGTACTGGGAAGAGATAACGCCCGACCTTTCATCACGATCACTTGCTCCTCCCAATTTCGAAGAATATCCCGAAGGAACAGCGCCCGACCTCCGAGGGTATCCGCGAACAGCTCATGCCGAAGAGCGGCCGCGCTATGGATTCGCGCTCGAGCCGCATCGAGTTCCCGCTTCAGTTTTCGTTCATCCCCTTGCTGCCCCAACCAGCTCAGGTAACTCCCGATTGATTCTTGGAGATCAAAGGTGTTGTCCGGTGAGCTCTTAAGCGCACCTAACTTTACCAGCTTTTCAATCTGCTCTTTTTGTAAACTAAGCATGTTTCCCAGCCCTGCTGAGTTCACCTTGAAGTTCTTCATAAGCCCTGCTCTGCGGAAACGTTTTGAACGTAAGGAGCCACGCTTCGACTCCCGCTTTAATCTGTTCGTGGATATCCCCAAGCTCTACCAGCCCAAGGCACTCTTTCGCTACAAGGCTGGCGTGCTTGCGGCCGATCTGGGTGAACCAGCATCGGAGAGCGTTCCAATAAGACTCCGCTGCGTACGACTCAACGACTTCGCGCCGCAAGGTCGCAGCTCGCAGCTCCGCATGGGTCGCCTCGGCTACCGCTCGCCTCAGTCTGGCCTTGAGCAGAGCAGGATCTCGCCTGGCCAGGAGGTCGCGGCGATAGTCGAGGTAACGCCGCACATTTTCGCGAACGTTATACAGTGTCCGTCTCCCCTCCCTACGGCCGACAAACACCCCTGATTTGCTAAGTCGATGCACGCTCTGGCGATCAATGCGCAGAAGCTCGGAAAGTCCACGCTGATTGATCTCATCCTTTCCGGTCATCACATCCCCTTTTTGATAGCCTGCGCCAATATCGCCCTGGCTGTTTGCTGCGAATGCCGCTCGATCAGTTCGTCCAGTGTAAAGGGTTCCACGCCGGCAATGGCTGACAGGCGCCAAATTTCTTGCTCGAGGAGTCGGCGATGGGCTCGCTCGAGCTCAACTTTCAATCGAAGCAATCTGATCTGTGCTGCGACCAGGTCTCGGCTCGGATTAGGCTTTTTCATGTATTGGTGACATCGGTCCAAAAAGTTCAGTTAAAGACATGAAGGGACGTCGCACCGCTACCGTGGTTGGGCCACCCATCCAGAGGGACCCCCAACCTTATCCCGCCTTTTCGAAAGGCATTCACTCAGAGTTTTCCCTCTTTGATTTTCCGCAGAAGACTCTCCCATTGTGAGTCGAGATCCTGCTCTTCGTCGTCGGCTACAGCGGGCTTCTTTTTGCGTTTGCCCGGCTCGTTTTCTGGATCATTTTCGCCGGTCTCACCCGCCTCCTCGCCACCGGAGAAATACTTCTCGCCTGGCCGTTTGATCGGCGCTCTTCTTCTTAGCCTTCGGGGCCAGCGGACTGTTGCGACCAAGGAGGGCCGCACCGTGGGCGGCGGCTATCACCAAACACTTTTCCCAATCGATCGCGTTCAAAGTGCAAACCTCCCTGCCGGAGCGTGCCGCGGCGTGTCGCTTGGTTTTAATGCGGGGCTCTTCGTTTCCTGGAGAGCCTTGTGTTTGGCTAAAATCGCATTGCCCCTATTTCGCAGACTGGGTCCAGGTGCTAAGGATGTTGCTGGTTCAGCGTCAATCTGCGCGAGAGCTTGCATCAAGGCTTCACCGCACTGCTGGATTTTATCAATCAAGAGCGGCAACTTCTCTTCTGCGGCCTTAAGATCACTCTCGATCTGGTGTGGTGTTGGCTTGCTAAGATCCGCTGTGCACGGCTTGAAATCGAGCGCCTCAAACTGTTGAAGCTCGCGATTAACGGGCGTGGGTAGAACGTCTGGGTCGAGACTCTTCACGCCGAGCCGACCAGGGCCGGATTGCATGAGATCTCTCGGTGGCATCGGGGCTGGCATTGTTACCCCCAACTCATCCAGTAGCTGTTGGCGCCTATGTTCTGCGGCTCGCACCAATCCGGCAGAGAGATGATTATATGACCGAAAAAATGGCTTTTGGGGCGCGCGCAAAGCCTCGAGATCGTCGTCCAGGACTATCTCCAAACGCTTGATTCGGTGTTCTTGAATTTCGATGCTATCGCTAAGTCTTCGTTTCCGCGAGGCGACCTCGGTGGCGTTGCCCGGCGCGTCGAGAAGGGCCGTTGCTTGATGCCGCGTTTCGTCGATTTCGGACCGAAGGCTTGCTATCGCGGCTAGCCTGGTCTGCTCCTTTTCGCTGAATTGCGCTAACGCCTTTGCCGCTTCAGCATGTTTGTTCTTTAGGTCAGTGATCAATTCGGCGATTTCGCTTGGGGGTGTCTTAGTTTTCATTAGTTGAAGAGATGTTGGTGGTTGGTCAGGCTTCGAATTAATTTGGGGATCATCTGCTGCAGATGGGTCACGAGCTCCTTGAGCGTCTCGCTGTTTGCCGGAATGCGGGAAAGGGGCTCGATTCCGACCGCGCTCACTGCTGAGCGGACTTCCAGCGGTTGGTACATCGACGTTCGTTGATCGAGGTTTGAGTGAATCGAACGAAATTTGCGCCAGGCGACGTCGAGAACCTCTGCAAGCTTGGATTGAGTGAGATTAGACGGGCTTCGTTCAAATTCGTCACAGGCTCTTTGCAACTGCGCTCGTAAGCGCTCGAGCTCGCCGATGGTGGTTCGGACAATCTGCGGAAGGTTAGTTTCGGTGGTGGTAGTCATGAGTTAGTCGTTTGTTGGCTTTGGGACGGTTGAAAACCGTATCCAAAACAATAATTTCTGTTAATTGGGACGGTTGGGACGGGTAATTTTCATCCTCGCGCGCACGATCCCGCGCATACGCACATGCGTGCGTGCGCCGGCACATGTAGACGGTCTCAAAAACAATCGTCCCAACCGTCCCAACGTTCATTCGAACTCCTCCTCTGTCGGTAAACGGAATCTCAAGCCTCTGTAGCCACGAACAGCCTTGCCTTGGCGCTGCACGCTGTTGGATCTAGAGACCGCGAATAGTTCCAAGAGGATGTCGTCTAGCTGCCGGTGAACGACGCTCACTGGTATCGGGCTCCATCCGCTGTCAGAACAGAACTTCATATACTTCTCGACCAATTCAGAAACTGCTAGATCACCGGCATCAACTCGGCTGACGCTTTGTTTTATGAAAAGTCGGAGGCTATCGGATTCCAGAAGCAATGACTCCACGTGATCCTTCTGTCTCTGGCTCAAGGCGATGTCACCATGTTTCGAGATGTCCTCGATAAGCTTCCTTGTTCCTTCCAGAAACCAGTTCAAGATGCCGGACCCCTCGCTACTTAATAGACGTTCATGAATGTCGGGAATCTTCTTTCCGGTGAATGGCTTGTCATAACGGGCGATTGCTAGTCGCCTTTTCCACGCGCTTTGATCGCCTTCCAAGTGAACGCGCAACCGGCTGTTGGAGGTGATCAGAACATTGAAACTACCGTCGACAGAAAACGTCTGATTACTTCCTTTGCGCTCGGCTTCAAGCGTGTCGCCACCAACTAAGGCCTTGAGCCGGCTGGCTCCGGATCCAGCCATGAAATTCGCGCGAACGTCGGCGCCAAGCAGCAATGTCTTTCCCACCATTCGCCCGATTTCGAATCGCTCCTCTAAATGCCTCGTGCGCAACTCGTAAACATTGGAGGGACCTACAATCCCTCGAACAATCTGTACATAAGCACTCTTGGACGCTTCGCCTTCGCCGTCGAGTAGAGTAATCCGCTGCGTTATGTTGCGGCCAAGCAAACACTGGCCGCCATATTTCTGCAGTAGCTCGCGGTCGTCAGGCTCCACGTGTCCGAGAATGGATTTTTCAAAATCTGGACAGGTCGCGTTCGGATCGTAGAGAATCGGCGATCTATTACGGCTCCGCATTTGCGGCGAGAATTGTTCAGGAACGAACGTTCCGTCATCTCTGAACCGCAAAACACAGTTGGCGAGATGAACTGTCCTAGCATCGGTAGTGAAAAAGTTCTTCTGTTCTATCTCGCCTCGTAGATGAGTTATAATTCCGGCGAGCGTGCCGGCGCTGCGAAGCTGCTGCAGAGCAAACCATTCGTCCCCCCAATCGAAAGCGGCTCGGTTAATACGGTCCGACAACTCTTTTCGAATTGAGTCTTCCGATTGCGGAACAAACAGCCCGAACTCCGGCGAATACCTGTAGAATTGTCTTTCGTCCGGCTCAAAAACGCCGATCTCCTCTCGGGCGCGAAGTTGCGCCCAAAACGGCTCGCTGAGGCGAGACAGTTTTCCATGTGCGTTTTGAAATCCCGGCAGTCCAAAGCTTTGTATAAGCTGCTTCAGCCCGTTTTCGTCTTGATGCCCTCGGGTCGCTTTTGGCTCGCCGACTTTGCTTTTCCTCGATCCTTCTTTTTCGCGGGTTGAGTTTTGAAATTTTCCCTCGAGCAAATGACCGCGCGGTTTTTCGTGCGGAACCTTCAGCGCTTCGTTCAATTTGTGTCGGAGCTCTTTCTCGTTCCAGGGCGGCTGGCAGCGGGCGTTGTATTCGCTCAAGAATGGAAAGGCCTCTTCCGGATCGAGGCCAAAGCCCCAAACCAACGCACATGCGGCCTTGAGAGTTGTGCCGTGTCCGTCCTGACCAGATATTGCAGGATCGACCTTTTCTAAGTAGGCACGCATTCGATCCGACAACCCTTTTGGTGTGGCTGGCCTGGAGGTTTGCTCAGCCTTTGGCGGCGGAGTTTTCCACGGCAAGATGAGAAAAGTTGGCCAAATGATCGCATTAAAGCCAATCCGCAAAGGGGACCCATCGCAGAGCAACTCGTAAGGCACGCCTTCGGGATGAATTCCGCGAATGACGGACTGGCCACCGTCTGCGCGGAATTCGCCAAAGTGCTTTCCATCTTGATCTTTGAGTTTCACGACCCGATGCGGATAATCACCATCAACGTAAAACCAGAACTGGCAGCCGCGTTTGCCTTTGCTCCGCAGCGTATTTCGAAAACATGGATTGAGCGCCAAAAACAGATCGATGTCGTCGTCTGAGTCGATATCGATCGCGCAAAGATTTTCGGAAGGCTGGCCGAGCAAGACCCCTGTGTTAACATGCGCGATCAAGCTTTTTCGATATGAAGCCTCTTGCGTTGCGGCGAATGTGACGTTCTGCCAACTGGGCAGCTTCGGCCCCTTTTGCCGTTCTGGAATCGGCAAGAGAACGGCCTTGGGTAACAATTTATTCAGCCGCTCAATTGTGACTAATCCGTTTCCGTTAGTTGCCATCGCACCTCCTGGTGGACGTGGTCAGATACTCACCGATTGCGTCGCGCAAGATCGGATGATTGGTGAAGGCCATGAGGGCCCACCAAAGATAAGAGTCAGGAATTTGACTAAGCAGCCTACCCTTGAACTTTCCGAAGGGCATAACAACATCGCAAGCTGATGCATTCATGCCATCGCCCTCGTTGTTTTTATATTCCGGCCGGCGTGTTCCTGAAGCCACTGTCTCGCGTCTTCATTCAACGCCAACGCCGGCGTTTTATGCCCCGATCGTGCCAGCGCGATGATTTGAGGGAGAGTAGCCAAGCCCGCCCTCCTCCGTGTGACAACAATCCGCAGGAGCACCCCGGCTTGATAAGCGTCGATCTCGCAGGCAATTCGATTTCGGCTTAGTAGATATAACTGTTGTGGCGTTGCTGGCCCGGCCTCGGGATGAGGCGTCAAATCCGCGTTGGGCAGGACGGCACGTATTTCGTCGAGGCTCTCAATTTTCGTCCTATAACGCGTCCTCATGCTCCCTCCTTCGTTGCACGACGGTGTAGAGGTACCGCCAGGCCGCGATTGATAAAGCGAACTTTGATACTCGCCAGCGGTCTCGCGGAAGACTTGCAGCCGGGCAACTGCCGTGTCAAATCCTCTGCGAATCTTCTAACAGCCATTTTGCGCGGGCGTCCTGACAGACGCCCCGCGCCGTTTTCGGGTGCGGAGGGATCTTGCATCAGATTTTGAAACGGTTGGCAAAACGTTCGACCTCCGAGGCGGGGATCATTTTGAAGCCGTTGTAGTCGATGGCGCGGACATCTCCGCGGTAGAGGCGCCTGTACCCCCAGACCGGAGAACGGCCGAATAATTTTGCAAATTCACTCGGTGTGTAGCCGAGCCGAGGTTCTTGGCGCGGCGCTTCGTTGGTTTTCACACTATTGTACTTTTTGTCAACTCACCATCTGTGTGTTACCATCATAGATGACCGTAAAAGAACTAGCTGCGGCTGCCGGAATCACACGCCAGTGGCTAAATGTGCGGGTAAATCGCGACGAGGTTCCCGGAGTAACAAGAGGGGCGAACGGGCGCCTGATGATCCAATCCTCCGATGAGCTTCTGGACTGGGTGTCGCAAAATCGAAAAATGTTATCGGGCCAGCGCGGGCGGCGCCTGATCGCCAAACAGCGTTCCCAACGCCTATCGGCTTCAGAAAGTTACCTGACTGTGGGTGAAGTAGCGGAGATGTGTGCTTGCTCTTCTGAAACGATCCGATCGAAGGCTTTACTGATACCGGGTTTTAGGATGCATGGCATGCGTTATCGGTTCGAGGATTCTGAGAGACTCCGTAGGTGGATCGAACGCGAAGCCGAACAGTCGCTTCTCAGGAGAAAACAGGTCCACCGACTCCGATTGAACCACGGACGAGGGAGTGTTATCGAGATTTACGCGGCTCTTCAGAGGTTTCGATTTACTTTGAACCGGCAGGGCGGAGCTGAGGCGTTCAAGCATCAACCACCTGCGGAGCTCGATTATATGCTTGGAGAGTTAAGCGTCGTTCATCGATTTGCATCAGAGCTCATGGCTCTCAGACAGAACCTCAAAAAGAGACCTTCGCCGCCATCGCCTGCGAATGCTCATCGCGCAAATGCCCGTAGGTCTTCATAGCCAAAGCTCCGCCGTCTTTGTGTCCTAGCCAGCGAGAGACGGTCGGGATATCGACTCCGCTTTCAATGCAACGGGTCGCGAACAAATGCCGCAAATCGTGATGAGTTAGTTTGGGGATTTCGAGCTTCTTGCAAGCGGTCTCGAGGGCTTCCCGGCATTCCACCACGTGAAGCACGTAGGTTGAACGCTCAAGATTGCGCGGCTCTTTGTCGCGGTCAGCAAGACGTTCCAGGAGTGCACGCATCGGTTCGATAATTGGAACGATCCTGCGCTCCAGGTTTTTGGTACCGATTTCTGGATTGCCTTCGATGGTGATCATTCCTTTCTTACCATCGACATGCTTCCACTCAACGTGCGCAGCCTCAGTGATTCGACAGCCGGAGAAAGCGAGAAACCGAACTAGATCGGCGCATTCCTTCGCGCACCAAGCACCCGAGGTCTCAACGGTCTTTAACAAGTTCGTGAACTCTTCGCGCGATGGAAGCTGAAGCTTTTTCGCCGTCACCTTAACCTTGTTGACCTGCGTCGCCGGATTGGAATGGATAAGGCCGCGGTCTATTCCGAGTTCAAAGATGTGCCTCAGTGTGTCGAGCGTATTATTAAAGCGCGTGCCATGTACCCGTTTTGCATAGCCAGCCGCCCACTGCTCGCAGTCTCGTCGCGTCACGTCGGCTAGCTTTCGTTCCGCCAGTCCCGGCCAGGAGCTAAGCAGAGCGTCAATCGTCTGTTTGCGGTAAGCAATCGATGAGGCCTTAAGATGAACATTGAGTTCAACGGAGGATCTGTAGGCGTCAGCCGCTTGGCGGAAGGTCGCTATGCCGCGCGCTAAGGAGCGAAGCGCCGCCTGGCCGCGCTTTAGCTCCGCCACTTTCTTGGGAACACGCTGCTCCGCGACTGAGAAGAGTTCGGTCTCGAGCGTCGCCCAGCGATCCACCCCAGCGACCTTAGCCCGCGCATAGTAAGTCCCAGTCGGAACGTGAAGATAGAGGTTAGAAACTCGTGAACGCGACCACACTTTTGGCTTGGCTTTCTTCGCCATACCTTAGGTGTAGAAGAAAGGTGTAGAAGAAACCAGCTCTTTCTGCTCTGGGCCCAGTAGGATTCGAACCTACGACCAAGGGATTATGAGTCCCCTGCTCTAACCGCTGAGCTATAGGCCCGTAGACAAGTCGGGGCGCAGAATGCGAACGAGCGTTCTATTATGCCCGAACTTTGGGCGGGGACAAGGGATCATGAGAAATAGTCGATAGGTTCCGCAGCGCAAAGAATATTGTACACGGCTGCGAGTCAACGACCGCCGACAGACCAGATTTTTTCTGCGTTCTTGTTTGGCGGTCTCGCCTCTTCTCACTTACTTCGTCTCAGCAGTCGCGGCCGTGTGCTAGTGTGCTGGGGTTAGGTTATAGATCAGCATCCCGATCTTCCAATCATCGCCCTCACGCATATCAATCGTCGACCAATAGCCCTTGATTTGGATAGGGCGGCCGGCTTTGCCTTGACCAGTTTCACTCCATTCTCCGGTCTCCCATGCCTCATTACCGTCCGTGCCTATAATGTGAGGGGTATTCCCATCGGGCTTGCCGATATGGTTTCTTGGGTGCCATACCTGGAACACACCTCTATACCAATTCTCAATGGCTTGCCGACCGTAGATTGGTCCTCTGTCGGTCACAAAAACCGCGTCCTCCGTGCAGAGCGCGGCGATGGCTGCTGCGTCGTTGTTGTTGACGGCCTCGTCATACGCCTCACTGAGAGCGCGGATCTTCTGGGTTGTCTGTGAATCGGGCGTGTTTGTTTGTTGGGCAAAGGCCGGCAAAGCGAAGCTGATTGCCGAGCCTACAATAGCAAGTAGTAAGCGGATTTTTATTGTTACCTCTCGATGTTTTAGAATGGCTGTCGTCGAACGATCTGCTGCGGGATTTTCTCACGTCGCGAGTAACATCCTTGTCGCAGGGGCAGGAGGAACGCCTTTGGCCGAAAGGTCTCTGAGCGGCATCCAATAGACGCTCCTACCGATTGGGCGTCAAAGGAAACGTTTAGTGTGCGTGCGCCTTTGTCGTCACATCGCCGAATTGCGATCCATGCTGCGATAGCGAATGACAAATGGCAGATGACGAAGAGCAAGACGCCTCACGCATCATGCGCGGAACTGCTGATGAATAGCCGCAAAAGAACGCAAAGATCGCAAAAGGACGGGACAAATAGGTCCTGCGGCGCCAAGAAAATTCTGCACGCCTGAGAATAGACGACTGCCGATGGGCTAAATCTTTTCTGCGTTCTTTGCGTTCTCTCGCGGCTATTCATCACCAGTTCCGCTATCGGGCGGCGTGGATACGGGATGCCGGCACGCCTAGCTCCGGCGGCAATCCTCTGGATTGACCTAAAATCCGAAAACTGGCACAAGGGTCGCCACCACCATGAACAAAGACCTCGACCAATTGAAGCTGTTAGGAATACTGCACACCATCTGGGGCATCCTCGCCATCGTATTTGGTGTGATCTTCGGAATTATCTATGTCGTGACTGGCATAGCGTTCGCCACCTCCCCCACCTCCGATGAAAGTACGATGTCCTCCGGTGCCGCTGGCACTATTTTTATTGTGCTCGGGGTCGTGTTCCTCGTCTTTGCCGTAATTTACGGCATCTTGATGATCATGGCGGGCGGTAAGCTTCGGAAGCAGCGCGGCTATGGGTTTTGCTTCTTCGTCGCCATTCTGGATCTGCTCGGTTTCCCCAGTATCATTCTCGGAATCTTCACGCTGATGGTACTGTCCCGTCCGACGGTGAAGGCCTTATTCAAGGGTGAAGCTCTCCCTCCGGATTCAGCAACTCAGGTGGTCCCGCCGGTCGCTTAGCCCGACCGCTTCTCAGTGCCTACAGGCCCCCCGGAAAAAACTTTTCTCTCGCTTCGGTCCCGCGCCGGCGAGTTCCTGTCGGATCAGGAAACAACCATCACCGCCACGACCAACTGACCGTCTCGCCAGAGCGGTCCTCGGATAAACAACGGGCTGCCGCGAGTGACTTTAGCCTGCGTTTCGATGAGCTGGTGGTCTCCGAGAAAAAGCCGAAGACCAACCAGATAGTGTTCGCCGGGCTGCCGGGTCAATCCGGTCAGTTCGACTCGAATATTGCCGTGGAAAACGATGGAACTAGGAGTATTCGGCGCAACAATCGTTTCCCCTTGCCCTAAAGTTTCCAGGGCCGCATACCCCAAGAGTTTTTCCAAGCGCTCATCGTAGCTACGAATCCGGGGCGGGATCTGGGTCGGTGTTTTTTCGACAGCACGCCCGTTGGAAGCGTACAACAAACAACCCCAGACAGCCTGACCCGCGGGTGAGTCACCTCCGGCCAGAGCACTATTGGTCGCAAGAAAGAATCCGGCTCCCAAGACGAAGGTGCGGAAGCAACAAATTCCAGCGGCGTATGTTCCAAAAAACGATGGCCAAATGAGCATTACGAGTCAGTGCGTCAGATCCTGGTCGGCGGGCACTTTATCTAAGCCCTCTAATTTAATAATTGTAATCCCTTTGCCAGACTCGACCGTGGCAGAGACTTTTGGATCGATGGTTGTCGTTTTCAAGACTTCCGCGACGTAACCGGATCCCGGGTCAGACAAGTCTCCATGCGGTATCAATACGACAAATAGCGCGGTTCCCACGGCCAGCGCGCCGAGGCCGCCCCAAGCAAGTCGGGGAATTCCGAACCAACGTCCTCCCGCTGCCGGAGCCCGATCCGGGACCGGAGCTTGGGCAATTTGCCTGAGTAGTTCCGCATTAAAGAAATCCGCATTCGTCAGCTCAACCGGGACGAGATTATCTCGAAGCACTCCCCTTAGTTTCAGCCACTCTGTCTTTTTCGCAGCCAAAGCGGGCTCCTCCTGTTCGAAAATCGCTGCCTCCCGCTCATTCAGCAAGCCGTCAAGGTAGGCGGTATAACGCTCCTCAAAGGTTTTCATAGACATCTCTCAAAAGGGTTTGCAGCTTCTTCCGGGCATAAAACAGGCGAGACATTACGGTCCCAATCGAGCACCCAAGAATGTCAGCAATCTCACTATATTGTAAATCCTGGATTTCCTTCATTATGATGACCGCCCGGTGCTCCGGGGAAAGTTTGCTGATTGCCGCTTCGATTCGCTGACGCACCTCGGCCCGTTCCATGGTGAGATCCGGTAACGGCACAGACGCGGGCGTGGTGCGAGAACCGGGTTCAACCTCATTTGGTGCCACCCGATCATCGAACTCCGTGTCGCTTCGAAAGTTCTTCCGGCGCAAGGCATCGATCGTGACATTGGTCATGATTCGATACAGCCAGGTATAAAACGAAGATTGGCCCTTAAAACGATGGATTGAACGCCATGCCTTGAGGAATCCCTCCTGGGCGAGATCCCAGGCATCTTGTTCGTTCTGGACCATACCGTATATCATGGAAAACACCTTCGAGCGGTACTTAGTGACAAGCTCGTCAAAGGCTCCGGTTTCACCCGCCTGACAACGTTTCACCAGATCGAAATCGTCCGGCTCCGCCGATCCAATTCGATAGTCACCCGCCAAATCTTTAGACGGGGGACCGAGGAATTCATTCAAACCCACAAACCAAGCATCCTAATATCACAGGTGGGATTACCTACCGTAGCGACGCCGCCATTCTGCCCTGAGTTCACCCATCAAAACAATGATTCCGTCTCGGACCTGGAATAGCCGTTGATAAAGGTTCTCGAACTGGGAGCGCTTGAGAATCCCTTCTCGATCCATCCGGGTGGCCGCTTCGAGAGCGGTAGATATCGCGCCGAGCGCACGTTTTAAGTAGGCGATGGTCATGCCGATCTCTTCGCTTTCCTGATCGCTCAACGCGGCCGCCAGTTTTGCGCTGGCTACCGCTACGTGAGAAGCCAAACGCACCCCGCTGGGATTCGATGCGGCGATGGGCGCTTCATCAAAAAGTTGATCGATCCAGACCGTCAAAGAAAATGCACTTTGGTAAAGTGGGTGCGACTCGAACGTTTCGCGGAGATCTTCATCGTTGTCATCCCCAGCGTCACCTTCAAATTCGATTTCTTCTAATTCGTCCGAAGTCGGTTCCAGAAGATGTGGCCATCCCATTTCTCGGGCGATGATTTGATCGCGGTTGGGGTCGTCGATATACTTCTCGAACAGCTCCATGTAGCGTTCCGTCTTGCTGTCCTGCTGTTGAAGAAACCGCTCCCAATCGTACTCGTCCCAAGCAGGTTCTGGCTCATCAAAATAATCAGCCATAGGCGACCTTTATCTCACCTCGGACAAGCCTGCAAAGCTTTTATCGCGTAGTGTTTGGAGGCGCAATTGACCGCAGGCTGCGTCGATATCGTGTCCCTTTTCGCGCCTAATCGTCGCGTCTACGCCACTACGCTGGAGGGTTCTTAAGAAAATGTTCTGCCGGTTCAACGAAGGGCGCTTCCAGGGCAACCCTTCCACTTTGTTGTAAGGAATCAGATTCACTTTTGCCTTGAGTCGTGAGGCAAGACTAGCCAACGCTATTGCCTGGTCTATTTGGTCATTGACGTTTTCGATCAGGATATATTCGAACGTGAGCCGTTGTTTCTTTTTCTCCGTGAAATAGACGCATGCTTCCAATAATGACGCCAGGTTGTATTTGCGATTGACCGGCATGATCTGATTGCGCACATCGTCTGTCGCCCCGTGCAAAGAGATCGCGAGCCGAATCTGCAATGGATGTTCCGCCAGCTGCCGAATTCGGGGCGCGAGCCCGCTAGTTGAAACGGTGATATGCCTGGCTCCGATACCCAAACCCCAGGGTGCATTGATAATCTCAATTGCCCGCATCACATTCGAAAAATTGGCCAGTGGCTCCCCCATCCCCATAAAAACTAAATTATTGATCTTCTCGCCCGTGATCGCTTCAACCTGAATAATCTGCTCGACGATTTCGCCCGCGACCAGATCTCGAGTCCAACCATCCAGGCCACTCGCGCAAAATTTGCATCCGTAAGCACAGCCGACCTGAGTGGAAATGCACAGGGTCCTACGATCTGAGCTCGATCCGTAGAGAGCTGGGCTGGCCGGAATCAAAACCGATTCCACCAGGTTTTGGTCCGGCAACGAAAAAAGAAATTTGCGGGTCGTGTCTTTCGAGCCGGTCTGCCGGACGCAACGGAGCGAACGCAGCCTAAAAGATGAATCCAGGTGCGCCCGCAACATTTCCGGCAAATTGGACATCTGGTCGAATCGTTCGACTCGCTTCCGATAAATCCAACGGAGCACCTGGTCACTTCGGTATCGGCTCTCCCCTTTTGCGGCAAACCAATCCCGCACTTCACTTTCCGCGAGATTTAAGATCGGCCCTTGAGGTTCCATAGCTGGCGTCGATAAGCTCTCACAGTCGCAATGAAGATCAACCGGGCCCGGTTAGATCCGGCGGACCATGTCTCTGGCAACTTTGGACGTGGTCGACGTTTTCGGCTGGACGGGATCCCTGTCCGCGTGAATTCTTCCGCCCTGGCAAACATGAGGAGTTACGAAATTTTCGGTGCATGTTCGGCTGAATTGGCGAACGCCATCTTCGCCTACCTGCACGAGCACGAGAAACCGGTATATCGAGCGATTATCCAAAATCTGGCTAACCAGCGGAAACTGCGCCCGATCTTCGTCGAACGAAAACCAAAAACGGAGCGCCACGAGTGGCTCCAGCAAGCACTGAGCCGGAAACCGGCGGATGACGTCGCGGCGCAGACCCTTCAGATCTGGTTGCTAGGCGCGCAAAAAGATTTGATTTGCGAATTCCTCGATGCACTGGAAATCCCGCATGACGGAAAAGGGTTCGTGGATGCGCTTCCGCCGGAGCCATCCGGCGATAAGCTCAAAATAGCGGTTGATCAATTACTCCAACGCCATCGACCAGAGATCGTAGCGGTCTACTTGCAAGTGTTTCAGACCATGGACGACGCGGGCTGGAAAGGATTGGCCGAGATCCTTGCCACCGATCCTCGCTTGAAGGTCGGAGTGACGGAGTGACGGAACCGAGGGAGCGACCAGTTTTGTTCGGCGGGATAGCCGGTAGCGCCGAAGGCGTGTCTCAAGATAGCCTAGGGTGAAGCCCTAGGAACCGGGCACCCCCCAACGAGCACGCACTGAAGGTGCGTTTCAATTTTAGCCTAGTCCCAGACATATCGTTCGAACGGCACACGTTAACGTCGTTTTAGAAAGAAATTCTTCTTCGGACGAGATTTTGCGGCGATGAACCAGAAGATTTGCCAACGATCGTGGCACATGTTTACAACATCATACGTATATGTGTTGTCACGCGCTTTCAGCGCTTGATCGCCTATTTTCCCGGTTCCTAGGGCTTCACCCTAGGCTATCTTGAGACACGCCTTCCGCCTTCGCAAAGCTTCCGCACGAATGGTCATTGCAACGAATGCTTCGGCGGACAAGTCGGCGCTCGGCTTCCCGCCGCAACTCCTCCACGCCGCTCGCTCCATCAGTCCGCCACGCCGTCACGCCGATACGCCGGCACGCCGCTCACTCCATCACTCCATCACTCCATCACTCCATCACTCCATCACTCCATTCCTCCATCACGCCATCACTCCATCACGCCATCACTCCATCACGCCATCACTCCATCACTCCATCACTCCATCACTCCATCACGCCGCCACGCCGATACGTCTCTCCCCTACCCTCCCCGACGGGAACGGGATCGGAGATTCAAAACCTCGACCATCATCGAGAACGCCATGGCAAAATAGACATATCCTCTATCGATATGTTGTCCGAGGCCGTCGGCTACGAGGACGACTCCGATGAGAAACAGGAACGCGAGCGCTAGAATCCGGATGGTCGGGTAACGGTTCACCCAGGCGCTAATCAAACCGGACGCTGCTAACATGACGAGCACAGACAAAATGATCGCGCCGATCATCACTGCCAGCAGTTGCGCCATACCGACCACGGTAATAACCGAGTCAAGGGAGAAAACGATATCGAGCAAAATGATTTGGACGATCACCGAGAAGAATCTTTGTCTTCTGGGCAGCGGCGCTCCACGCGGCGTACCCTCCATCTTTTCATGAATCTCCCGAGTACTCTTCGCGATTAAGAAAAGTCCGCCGGCCGTTAATATGATGTCGCGCCCATTCATCGATCGGCCGAAGATCGTGATCCAAGGCTGGTGCAGGGTCATCAACCAATTGATACTTAACAGAAGCAGAATCCGGGTGATTAAAGCGAGTGATAGACCGACCGTCCGCGCCCGGCGCTGTTGGTTTGCAGGTAATTTGCCTGCAAGAATAGAGATGACGATAATGTTATCAATTCCCAGAACAATTTCGAGAAAGGTGAGGGTCGCCAGACTAACCCAGGCACTCGGCTGGAAAAGCGAGTAAAAGAATTCCATTTCGCGATGAAAACCTACCGGAAAGAGCTGAGTTTCGAGACAAAAAAACGCCGCGAATTCATCCGAATCACACCGGAGATAGAATCTTGTCTACGCGAGAGTGGAGTGCGGGAAGGCTTAGTATTGGTAAACGCCATGCATATCACTGCTAGCGTGTTCATCAATGACAACGAATCTGGTCTTCATTCGGATTTTGAAAAGTGGCTGGAAAAACTCGCACCAGAGCTTCCTCACTCCCAATATGCTCATAATGGCGCTGAAGATAACGCGGACGCTCATCTGAAGCGTTCGATCATGGGCAGGGAAGTCATAATCGCCATCACCAATGGTAAGCTGGATTTCGGGCCTTGGGAGGAAGTCTTTTATGGCGAATTCGATGGAAAGCGTCGCAAACGTGTTCTGATAAAAATTATTGGCGAATGAACCTCGAAGAAGAGATTCTTTCCTTTCTGGAGCGCCCTCAACCGGAGCGCTTCGAGGAACTCGCCATTCGGCTCTACCATATTCAGCGTGCGAAGAATCGTCCCTACGATCTCTATTGTCGCGCTCTTGGTATCCCGAATGAGGTCTCTTCATGGAAAGAGATTCCTGGCCTGCCGCAACAAGCATTCAAACATTCCGAAATTCGAAGTTTCCCGGCAGAGGAAACACGTTTCGAATTTCGGACCAGCGGAACGACCGGAGAGGGATACGGGCGCCATTTTCTTCCGTCACTCGATCTATATAAGAAAGCGGTGTTGCAGGGTTGGGATCACGCCCAGTTACCGCGTTACCCAATCGGATTGCTGATGCCCACCGCAGTTCAAAATCCCTATTCTTCTTTAGCCCGAATGGGAGCTTTCTTGAGTGAAGATGTCGAGCACCAATACTTTTGGCAAGATCCGGGACGCCTCGATTTGACCAATCTCCGCAATTTCATCGCTCGAGCGCGTGGACCGGTCATTCTTTTCGGAACCGCTTTAGCCTTCCTGGATCTTTTGGAATCAGGCCGGTCCCAGCTTTCACTACCCGAGCAAAGCCTGGTCATGGAAACCGGCGGATTTAAAGGGAGTAACCGAACAATCGAGAAGAGCGAACTTTACCAGCAGCTCTCGGATTACTTCGGGATTCCGGCCGATAGCATCTGGAATGAATACGGGATGACGGAGCTTAGCTCGCAATTCTATGCATCCGGTGTCGACCGCTCGCATACGGGGCCGCCCTGGACTGGCGTAGTCATTATTGATCCGGCCACAAATCGAGAGGCCTCAGTTGGGGAGATTGGCATGGTTCGGATCATTGATCTGGTTAACATCTGGTCCGTCCTTTCCATTCAGACTCAGGACCTGGCTCGGCGGGGATCGGGTGGGGAATTTCTTTTGCTTGGGCGGGACCCGAACGCACTGCCGCGAGGATGTTCGCGAGCGGCAGATGAAATCCTTCAGACGGGTCGGTGAGAGCATGAATTTCTATGAGCGAATTTCCGCCATCGCTAAGTCCGCCGAATCGTTTCCCTGGCTGGGCGAAATCACCCCACAGCTTCTGTGCGACTGGGTAACGCGAGAACTCGGAGTCGAGTTCATGACTTCATCCTGGGCACAATATGGAGATCGGCAACGACAACTCGTTCCTTGCTCGCCCATTCTCCACATCGTCTCTGGAGAAACTCCCCACGCAGCCCTTCAAAGCTTAATCCGCGGCATTCTGGTCGGTGCCGAAAATTGGGTCAAACTCCCTTCGACCGATTTGGCCGAACTGCGCACCTTTGCCGAGTCTTTACCGAAAGAGCTTCAGCCAAATCTTTCGTGCCGGCTTCTGCCTGACTGGTTGGATAACGCAGCGACCGTTGTCGTGTTCGGTTCCGATGCCACGATCCAGGAATTCGCGAGCCGAGCGCGGCCATGGCAGCGGTTTGTCCCGCACGGACATAAAATCAGTTTTGCATTGATCTTAGAGCGGTGGACGCAGACCGAGGTCTCAGCTGTAATTCGAGATGGCTTCGCATTTGATCAATTGGGTTGTCTCTCTCCGCAGTTCTTTCTGGTCAAAGAAGGCGCCAGTTACTTCGCGGAACAACTCGCGCAGCAACTTGACCAACATGAGCCCTCCTCACAGCATTGGGTCTCCCTGGAAGCAGCCGCCGCCATCCGGGTATTCCGGGAAAACTGGCGATTTCTGACCGCGAACAATCAAGCTCGCCTTTGGGAAAGCCAGCGTGACACCCTGGATTGGACGGTGCTCTTCGATCCGGCCGAAACCATTCCTCCTAGCCCGCTGCATCGGACGTTTGTTATCAAACCTATCGTCGCCCAGACAGAAGCGAGTGTCGCTTTGCTCCGAAAACATATCAGCACGATCGGCATCCATCCGCTGAATTCAGAAACGATCGAGCTCGCGGTTCGCTTCGGAGCCCAACGCGTCTGCCCGATTGGCCAGATGCAGGAGCCAGCGCTCGACTGGCACCACGACGGCTTTCCCAGCTTAGGCTCACTAGTGCGAGTAATCGATCTGGAAACATGAAGTCTTTGGTATGCGCACCCGCTGGTGAGTGGGGCGGTGAGTGGACCCAAAATCGAATAATTCAACTGACTCCCGCGACGTCGGATTTTGGTGCCCCTACAGCAGCTCCAACCCGGCCGGGCGGGTGTTTTTCACACTGAGCATCACGGTGTGAGACCGTATGGGGACGGAGAACCGCACGGCAGCGGTGGGACTGAGAATAGAAGCATTCAGGGTCCCGTCCCGGAAGGGACATACCGATAGTAGCCCAGTCCCGCGGCCGCGGGACTGGGTAGATGGTATAGGGGGGGTGCCGTCCCGCGAGGGACGATCGAAACGTTGAGGTAATGGTTTCCAATGCGACCTCACGAGCGCAGAGGTGAATCGATCGTCCCTGTCGGGACGGACGCGTCTTAACGCTATCCCAGCACTAAAGTGCTGGGCTACTTTCGCTGTGTCCCTCGGGGGACAATCTCCTGATCTGTGCGCACAGCACTTGGCTTCTCATAAACCGTCAACACGATGATGCCTTATGAGAGCCTGTTCGCTTTCTCATTCCTTTTCTGCTATGAGAATTTCAGGGATAGAAACATGACCACCGTATTTGAGGTTGTTTTCAGGCAAGGCACACAGCTCCCGGAGAGTTATTCTACTGGCGCAAAACGGAGGTTCACATGGTTAAAAGCGAGACGATAGCGCACTTGCGCTCCGCCGCTTTCATCAATCCGGTCCTGGCGAGGACCGATACCGAAGCCATTGACGAACTCCTTGCCGCGCTGCGCAATCACCCAGAGTTGATAAACCCGATCGAGCTTCGGGCCGCGGTGCTTCAGCGCCAAAAGGTCGATCCACCTCTTCTCCCGATGGGCATTGCCTTTCCTCATGCCCGAACCGATAGCGTCCGATCCCTGGTTTTGGCGGTTGGAATCTGTCCCGAACCCGTTCATTTCGGCGAGATGCCCGTCCGGCTGATTCTGCTGATCGGCGTGCCGAAAGCTGCTATCGGAGAATACTTGGAGCTCACTTCTTTTCTAGTTCGACACCTGCGAAATCGACCCGTGTTAGATCGGCTCACAGCAGCCTCTAATATGGCGGAGTTCCTGGAAACGTTCGCGGATCTTTAGATACATCATGGACCAAGAAGAGAAACAGCAGCGCCTTTCACCGCTCCTGCGCCGGTTTCTCAAGCTTAAGGTCTGGCTGATCGAAAGGTTTCGGCTGGGCGAGCGGCAGGTCACGCTCGTCTGGGCCGGAGTAATTGGCGTCCTTGGCGCGCTGGCCGCTGAGGCTTTCCGGCAGGCTACCAACCTTCTTCATTATTTGTTTACCGGATCGGACGCCGAAATCATCACTAGCTTTGAGCATCTGCCACTTTGGCAACGGTTTCTGGTGCCAGTGGCCGGCGGAATCTTAGCCGGACTAACCTTATGGATTGGTAATCGCTTAATCGCCAGCGTCCGGCAGAAGTCAACCACTGACTACATGGAAGCGGTTGTGGTGGGAAATGGGGTCATTTCCTTTCGAGCTAGTCTGGTCAAAACGATTTCGGCACTTTTCTCAATCGGCACCGGAGCTTCAATTGGACGAGAAGGGCCGCTGGTCCAACTCTCTTCGCTGCTCGCTTCATTAATTGGACGGTTGCGCAATAGCCCAGTTCCGCAGCGGCGGCATCTTGTCGCCTGCGGAGCGGCTGCAGGAATAGCTAGTGCTTACAATGCGCCCATCGCCGGCGCGTTTTTCGTAGCCGAAATCGTGCTGGGGACTGTAGTGGTCGAGTCGCTCGGACCGTTGATCCTTGCTTCGGTCGTCGCAACCTTCACAACCCGGGCGATGCACGGAGAAAGTCCACTTTACCGCTCGCCCGATCTAGGTCTCCATACGAGGTGGGAAGTCGTACCGCTTTGCGCAATTGGTATTTTCTTAGGGTTCTTGGCACCACTCTACTTGCGAGGTTTGCGTAGCACCGAATCACTCTTTGCTAAATTGGCTTTGCCGGTGCCGGCCAAGCTCGGCTTAGGCGGCGCCATAGTCGGGCTGCTGGCCATGTTTTATCCTCAGGTGTGCGGTAACGGACAAGGATTAGTTGCTTCTCTCTTCCATCAGGATTGGGATTTTTCCACGGTTCTTATTCTCTTAATCGTCAAATTCATTGCCACCTCAGCAACATTCGGGTCGGGCGCGGTGGGCGGTGTCTTTACACCGACGCTTTTCATCGGAACCGCCATCGGTGTGCTTTACGGACAAGCAGTACTTTACTTCGCGCCGCAGCTTCGACCCGATCCTGCCATGTACGGTTTAATGGGAATGGGTTCCTTTCTGGCCGCAACTACCGGCGCACCGCTAATGGCCATATTGATGGTGTTCGAACTGACCCTGAGCTATGCGATCGTTCCGTTCTTAATGGTCTCCTGCGTTTTGGGCTATTATTGCAGCAGTTTTTTCGAGCACCGATTCATGTACGGTGAGTCGCTAGAACGCAAAGGCGCCGCGTTTTTCAACAGCCAGCTCGCGGAAGTAAATCTGCTCGACCTGATCAAACGAGATCCGCTTACTTTGGTCGAAAATGCGACTTTCGCGCAGATCGCCCAAACGTTTGTGCAACATCAATTCCAACACATCTACATCATAGACCGGGACAGAAAGCTACTTGGAGCGGTATCGCTCCACGACGTGAAAGCGTTTCTGGATCGACCAGAACTGGAGACCGTCGTGATCGCTGCCGATATTATGGACGAAAATTTTCCTCGCGTATCTCCTTTGCATAGTATGGCAGATGCTCTCAAGAAATTTTCGGAAACGCGGTCGGAGCGCTTGCCGGTAGTCGATAATCTAACTTCGCAGCGACTAATCGGTAGCATTTCGAAGACCGATGTAATCCTTCACCTGGCCGGCGAGCAAAGCCGTCCCAACGTACAGCGCTCGGTTGGTGGGGATCTGGAAAAGAAGTCGACCTAGGGAAAAAGAGCGGAAGCCTATTAGTTAGATTCTCGTCGTGGGACGCGCTATATTTGACGTGCGGCAATTTACTTAGGAAAAAGAAAACCGTGAAAGCAAAAGTAGTAACTCTCATCGCTGCCATCGGCCTTATGACGAGCGGGATCTTTGCCGGGGAAAAATTGCAGGTCACCGAGGTAGATCAGGTCTTAAGCAATCCTGATCAGTATCGAGGAAAGATTGTAGCTCTCCATGGGGTTATCAACGAAGTTGCTTTGGAACAAAAAACGTTCACCATCATCGACTCCAAATCAGTTAGCAGCACGCGGGGCACAAACGCGCGGTCTTTAGTGGCAACTATGCAAGGCGGGAGCCAGCTCACCATACCAAAGGCCGGCCAAGAAGCTGTTGCAATCGGCCAAATTGGGAACAAGGACGGTGTCGCCAACTTCGTGGCCACACAGGTGTTTACGAACAAGGACGAAGTGCGCCAAATCCTAACTCACGGCTCGGTCACCCGCCCATCTGGAAAACGTCCCGGAGACAACCTTGGACGCGACGCCCAACCGAGCCGCGAAATTTCGCAGTAGCCACCTTAGCTTTGGGTCGCCGACTGCGCGACCCTCACCCTACCATTCTTAGCCGGCAGAAAACTTAAACCGGGAATAGACACTAATGGACAAGAATTAAGAGTCCATTATTCGTGTGTATTCGGATCCATTCGTGGTTAGGAACTCAAATAGCCGGCGAATTATCTCGGGCTAGCGTGTCGCGAGTCGATCGATCTAGGACCAAACCGGCAGAAAATATTAAAAATATTTCCGAGAACGGGAATAAATCTTTAGCCCAGTGTCGTTCTCTTTGTGTTGGACACCACATTTCGAATATTGGTATCCCTGCTTAATTATCCCTCCGCACACCGGGTCCGTTCGAGAAACATCGTTTTCAATTATGAATCAACCTTTGCCCGCGAAACCGAAATGGTTTCTTTCGAGCCCATACTCGATATTTAAGGCCACGCTTTTGGGCATGGCAGTCGCCCTCGCGCCACTCTGGTTTTCTCATTCCGCTCAAGCAATCGATCCTTTGTTCCTGCACCGGAAAACGTTCATGAGATCGGACGTATTACGGGAGGAGAGAGGAATACGGTTGCCACTGCGAACCAATCAACCGCTCCGCGAAGCGGAATCTGTCATTGACCTTTTTGAATCCGGCCCGACCTGGGTTCCACTCGGGCCGAGCCCGATTCCAAATGGCCAGATTCTTGGAACTGGACCCGAGGTGCCGGTGAGTGGGCGGGTGAGCGTGATTGCGGTCGATCCCGGCCATCCGAACATTGTGTACGTTGGATGCGCTCAGGGCGGTGTTTTTCGTTCACTCGACGGCGGCCAGACCTGGGCCTCTTTATTCTTTGGAGCCAAGAATTTCGCTGTCGGGTCGATTACGATTGATCCAACGGATCATGACAGAGTTTTGGTCGGAACTGGGGAAGGCAACTTGTCAGGCGACAGTCATTTCGGCGTGGGTGTTTATGTGGTAGAGGAAGCGACATCTTGTTTTCCAAACTTGAAAGGGCCATACCGGCTTGACGCGAATGGAAACGACGTGTTCAGCAATCGGAGTATCGTCAAGATCCTGGTTGATCCAAATGATCCGAACGTTGCGTTCTTTGCTACTTCATCTGGCGTCGGTGGACTAGGCGCGAACACAGGCGCTGTCTTGCCGCCCCGCGGTCTTTACCGCTCGACGAATTTCCGCAGCGGTCACCCCACTTTTGAGCGGCTTCAGGTTGGCCCAGGAACGAACACGATCGTAACCAGCGCGGTGTTGGATTCGAAAGACCCCGATCACTTGGTCTGCAGCGTCTTTGGCCAAGTCGCCGGTCCACCGACCGATACCGATCCGCAAGGTGGTATTTACTATACTAACAACGCGCTCGACCCAGTGCCTAGCTTCAAACGCGCAACTATCACCGGACCCAGCGACAAAAACTTACCTACTTTAACAAATGTCAAGCTGGCGGCTGCGCGCGATCCGGTTTCCGGTGCGCTAATCGTGCTTGCGGCGACCGATGAGTTCGCCACTCCGGTCTATGTCGACCAAGGTTTGGTGCGAAAATCGATCGACGGTGGCGTTACGTTTCCGCTCACTCTGCCAGATGGAAACGGGTTCGCTGGCGGACAGGGCTTTTACAACATTGCGATCGCGATTGACCAAGCAAATCCGTTGAATGTCTACCTAGCTGGTACTGTAAGCGCGGCGGGCGTCGATCCCGATGGCCACGGCGGAGGCTACATTTATGGTGACGGACCACCAATTCCTAACCCGACTCCCGGACCGGTGACCGATCCTCTCAACGGCACTGGACCTCACAAAGGCGGCGGGACGTTTCAATACTCGAATGACGGAGGAACTAAGTTCATTCCGAGCGTGAAGGGTTTACACGCGGATAGTCATGCCATCGCTATTTCGCCTTCCTCGCCCAACGTAGTTTATACGGGAAACGACGGTGGCGTGTGGAGGTCAGATGACGGAGGTCGCACTTGGCAGGACATCAATACGTTCGGTTTTCTGGCGACTCAGTTCGAGAGCATAGCACTGCATCCAACCGACCCACAGTTCACCATTGGTGGAACCCAAGACAATGGCACAATCTTTCGAAAACCGGACGGCAGTTTCATCAGAGCTGATTTCGGCGACGGCGGCTATGCGCTCATCGATCAAAGCGCGACTGACACAGAGCATGTGACGATGTATCACACCTATTTTAACGCGACCGGCTCACTGATAGGATTTGGTCGCGTGCTTAGTGCCTCGTGCGCGACCCCTCCCCTGGGAGGCGAGGGCCAGTGGTCGTTTCACGGAATATACACTGGGCCGGTGAGTACTTTCGTCTACTGCGACGGAAGCACTGACACGTTCAACGGGATCAATATTACCGATAACGTCAACTTCTACGCGCCGATGGCACTGGGACCGGGTACGCCGAATACCTTTTATTTTGGCACTGATCGGCTTTATCGTTCCATCGACCGTGGCACGACGATGCAGGTCGTAAGTCAGGCTCCGATTCTTCCGTTCGCGCCTCCCTTCCAAGCTCAAGGAGCTACAGTCAGCGCTATTGGTATCTCCCCTTTGAATGATAAGATCCGCTTAGTCGGTCTCCAGACCGGGAATCTTTTTGCTACAGCAACAGGATCCTCCGCGCTCGTCGAGGTCACCGGGCCACTCCCCGCCCAATATATTACTCGCGTTGTGCTAAGTCCGACCGATCCCGATGTTGCGTACGTCGCGTTTAACGGATACGGATTACCTCCCGGTCAACAAGTCTGGAAAACGACTAACCTGGTGAGCGCTTTGAACTCCGGACGCACACCAGATTGGGAACCGGCAGGCTCCGGTATTCCCGATGTTTCCGTCAACGGTTTGGTAATTGATCCCAAGTTTCCGAATCACCTCTATGCTGGAACGGACTTTGGTGTATATGCCTCGACGAACGGCGGTACCAATTGGCATCGGTTCGGGGTCGGTTTTCCCCGCGTCGAGGTTTATGACATCCAGTTGCAAGGCAAGTTCCGCATTTTGCGCGCAGCCACGCACGGGCTAGGGTTCTGGCAGACCTTCTTATTTAAAGACTTCTAGAATTCCCGATCACGAATACCCGGTGTGCGCGAGTACGCTGGGTGCTTTAGGGAGCAGTTCAGTGGCGTCGGATCCAGGTGAGTCCAGCGTTTCCGATTTTTTCTCGAACGGACTCACGAGCAACTGATCGAGCCCTATCACGAGGCACAGTCGCAATACTCCGGGCAATCGCAGAAGAACTGCATCAGCCTATTGGGCGATTACTCGCCACCGAGCCTCCAACTAACTCCATTATTCACATCTGAAACTATGACTTAGAAATAGTAGAAAATTAATGTCAAAAATGGGAATAAATCTTTGGGTCTGAATGCTTGGTTTGTAGTAGACAGCACTCTTCTAAACTTGGTATCGCTGACTCTATGACTTGATCCATCCAGCAGAACCGAGCATCCGTCCAAAAAACTGTTTCCAGTTTGTGAATCAATAGGGGTTCTTTTCCTGGGGTGCTCATCTGCCTAAAGCGTCAGTCTGTTTCCATCTATGAGAAGAAAATACTCTTCCGTCCACTGGCTGTTGCGCACATCGATGTCTGCAATGGCTGTCAGCTTCGGCTGCCTACTATTTGGTGCTCTTTGGCTAACCAGCCTTTCCACCACCTTAGGCGCCGATCCGTCGGTTCCGGCAAATGTCGATTCGCATCTACAACGTCTGCTTGAGCGGGCGAAAAGCATTAACCTGGCTCCGCACACGTTTGCGACACCGCAAGCTCAGCTGGATACCAGGGATATTCCGGGGAGATTTGACGCGACTGGCCGGGTGCTAGTTCACATCCATTTGGATGGAACCCAGAGCATCGAGTCAATCGAACGAGCGTTGAATTCGCAGCGCATCGAAATGTTGGGGAAGAACGCAACCTACCGCCAGGGTATCATGGCCGCCTACTTAACCCCAGCACAGGTTGAATCCACTGCCCGTTTGGCTGGCGTCCGCGCGATCACCATGGAGGGAAAGCCGCACACTCATGTCGGAGCGGTGACTTCAGAAGGTGCCGTCGTGCTAAAAACCAACTTAGTGAATAAGCAAGGTATTAAAGGAGACGGCGTTACGGTCGGTGTCTTATCTGACAGCTTTAATACGGCGCTTCTGAATGTCCAGAGTCCCCCAGCAACAACGGCTGCACAGGATGTGACGACTGGAGATCTACCGGTGGTAAATGTCCTTGAGGATTTCACTAATCAGGGATTTGGCGGCACCGATGAAGGTCGGGCCATGTGTCAGATCGTTTACGATATGGCGCCGCACTGCAATCTGGCCTTTGCAACTGCATTCGTCAGCGAAGTCGACTTCGCCAACAATATCGTCGCTTTGCGGGCCAAGGCCAATTGCGACGTCATTGTTGATGATATCAGCTATTCCGATGATCCGGTTTTCTCCGACGGACTCCTGGCCCAAGCAGTCAATACGGTGGCTACCAGCACTTCCCTACCCGGTCATCCGGCGGTCTACTGCTCCTCCGCCGGTAACGAAGGCGATAACGGATACGTCAGCACTTACCGGGATCTTAGCGATAATTTTGTCCGCGCGTCTAGCAACCACGGCAATCTTAAACTGAATGTGACAGACCCAAAGGCGCCGAACTACCTCAATCCCGCACTGACCGCTGGCGGGTGGCACAATTGGAATCCAAACGGTGGAACGGAACCGATGACAACTCTGGTCGTTCCTGGCGTTCCCAGCACCTACAATCTGTTTCTGCAGTGGGATGATGCGTTCGATCAAGCACACGGCATCACCACCGACTTCAATATTCTCGTTTTCGACGCGGCCGGTAACTACCATCCGGAGCTGAGCGGAACCAGCAATGCGTTTACCATCCAGCAGGCCTACCAACAGACCGGCAACCTTCTACTTGGAACGAGCTACCAGGTTGCCATCACCCGGACCAAGAAAAAAGATCCGCTTGCTCCCACTCCGCCGGCTGCTCATCAGCTCAGCATCCAAACCTTCCTGGACGGGATTGGGAACATTAGCGGCAAATACTTCCATGCCAGCCCTCTGGATGTGCGGACCACGTACGGTCATGCAGCGGCAAATGGAGCGATTGATGTTGCTGCCTACGTATACGATTGGACCGATGAGAAGCCTTACAAACCAGTTATCGAAGCGTATACATCGCCTGGCCCAGTGGTGATCTACCTGGATCAGAACGGCAATCGCCTGGCGGTCCCGGAAGTGCGCACGAAACCTGAAGTAGCGGGCGTCGATGGTGTCGGTACTACTTTTTTCGGTGGGCCGTACGAATCGAATCAGTTTGCGTTTTTTGGCACCAGTGCAGCAGCTCCCCATATCGCCGGGGTTGCCGCCTTGCTGATTCAAGCTGCCGGTGGTCCTGGGTCGGTTGACCCGGCATTGGTTAAACTCACGTTGGAGGCGACAACCCCAGCCAGAGATATCGATCCCCTCTTTGCCGGGGCACTTGGCGCCAGTTCTAGCGGATTTGTATCAGTAGGCGCCCAAGGAAGTGCTACCGATGGCCCCAACTATTTTACGGTTTTCTTTGTCGGCGCTCCCGGCCAATCACTCGAGAGTCTAACTATCGACGCTTCGAATGGTGAACTGATTTTCGACCCATCGGCCCTCAACCCATCTCCGACGATCGGCACGACCAGAGGCATCGCGCCCGGTGACGTATCATTCGTTACTGGCCCAGCCTCTCCGCTGGTCACGCTCAACTTTAAGCCTGGAAAATTCGTCTCCGGGGCCTCGGTTAGCTTCACGATCGACCAGGATAATGCGCTGACTCATGTCTCGGGTGGCCAGTCGGACTATCTCGGTGCGGGGACAAAGTTCACCGCTACTTTTGGCCCGAAGAAGGATAAAGTGATTGCCAGCTTTCAGAATAACATCGGTACCGGTTTCAACCAGGCCGATGGCTTTGGTTTGGTCGACGCCGAGGCCGCGTATCAATCCATCGTGCAATCTCACTCGCCGTCTGGCTCGCAGCCAGCTCCATAAGATCTCTCTTTGGGGCAGCGTTAGCGCTGGCTGAACCCGCAGCATTCTTAACACCCAGCTTGCACCTGCAAGCTGGGTGTTTGAGGGGGACCAATCGTTTTTCAGTAGCGGCAACAGGCCGTCTATGCTGGAGCTTCTTAAAGGAAGACCTCTGACTTTCTAAGCGCCAATCGATTACCATCTGACCAGGAGCCGAAATAAATCCCACCGAGCCCGCAATCGCTCCGGCATCGAACACGACCAATCTAGCCGGACAGTCGCCGCTCCATCACATCCGGTCGAGTCGCCGATTTAATTCGAAGGCGGCGCTGATCAAAGCCATGTGAGTGAACGCTTGGGGAAAGTTACCTAGGTGTTCGCCTGAAGGACCAAGTTCTTCCGCATACAAGCCGACATGATTAGCGTACCCCAGCATCTTTTCGAACAGGAAGCGCGCCTTATGCACATTCCCGCTTCGGGCCAGGCATTCGATAAACCAGAACGAACACATACAGAAGGTCCCTTCCGTCCCATCTAGCCCATCGGGGCTCCGGTAACGATAAAGCAGAGAATCGTCCACCAGGTTCTCCTCAATCGCCTTCAGAGTAGAGATCCAGCGCGGATCAGTCGGAGCGATGAATCGGACTAACGGCGACAGGAGGCAGGCGGCGTCTAACCAATCACCGTTCTCCACCTGGACAAAACTCTGCATTTTTTTATTCCAAAAGCGTTCATAAATCCGACGATGGATCTCGTCTCGAGTCTGTAACCAACGCGGCCGGGGCGCGGGATAACTTCTCTTGATAGAAAGCCGGGCCGCCCGGTCTACCGCTACCCAACACATTAGCCGGCTATAATAAAAAGCCTGTTGCCCACCCCGAACCTCCCAAATGCCTTCGTCCGGTCGATCCCAGTTTTCGCAGACCCAATCAATTATTCGGACGATATCACACCAAAGATCGTAACTGAGTTGTTCCCCGAATTTATCGTAGATGTAGATCGAATCCATCATTTCGCCGTAGATATCTAATTGGAGCTGCTTCGCGGCAGCGTTTCCGATGCGGACCGGTGCGCTACCTCGATAACCGGCGAGATGAGGAAGTAATTCTTCGGGGAGTTCATGGCGTCCGTCCATCCCGTACATGATCTGGAGGGGGAGATCCGGCGTGCCTTCTCCGCAACGCGCCTCCAGCCACTTTATGAAGGCGCGCGCTTCGTCAGTAAATCCTAACCGGCTCAGTGCGTAGAGCGTAAAACTAGCATCACGGATCCAAGTGAACCGGTAATCCCAATTTCTGGGGCCGCCGATAAACTCCGGCAAGCCGAAGGTGGGAGCGGCCACGATCGATCCAAATTGCTGGCTGGTTAACAGCTTCAAGACCAAGGCGGAGCGATCGACTATCTCTCTCCAACGACCGGTGTAATTTGATCGCCCGATCCAATTTTGCCAAAAATTTAATGTCCGCTTGAATGTTTCCGACTCCCAGCCCGGTTCCGAACGGGTCTGCGGCCCGCAATCGAGTTCGAGCACAAACGACGCCTTTTCACCTGCGCCCAAAACAAAATCGCTAATAACACCGTCTCTCTCCGGTTTCAGCGGCGTTTGGGCGCGCAATCGTAAGCTGGAAACGTGGGAACTGTTCGGGACGAATAGCACTTCGGTTTCCGAAACTTGCTGAATCTGATGCGTAGCCCGGGCGTAATCGAACTGGGGCTCGCAAAACATTTGGAAGCGAACCTCGCCCCGGATGCACTTCGCCCGCCGAATAATTCTTGAGCATTCGTTCCGTTCCGCTTCTGTACCGACCCGCTCTAAAACCGGCATAAAATCGCTTACCTCCCCGACGCCATCTGGAGACAGAAAGCGCGTGAGGAGAATATTGGTATTCGGAAGGTAACTCTGCTTTGGTCGACTATTTTGGAGGATCGGTGCGATGGAAAATCGCCCCCCCTTTTCGGCGTCCAAGAGACTGGCAAAAATGGTTGGGGAATCGAACTGGGGGAAACAACAGAAGTCGATTGAGCCATCGATTCCAACGAGCGCAACGGTCTGAAGATTGCCGATCACGCCATAGTTCTCGATCGGTTGGTAACCGTTCGTCATGACCCGAGCTTAGGGCGCTTGCAGAGATCAAGCAATCTCAACGCGATTGCTTGGATTATCGCTGATGAGAACCGTTCCCAAAATTGTCACAAAAAAATGCTCGCACGCCGAAACGGAGTAAGACAATCTCTCCGCGCTTGGCGAGGGGAATGACTGTTTTCAGTGCTGAATTCTCATGCGTAAAAGCATTCATAACAAAATTTATAATTATTAGAAACCACCTGGATGAGACAGGGAGTAACCGGACTTCTCTTGATATTCTTTTTCCTGCACGAAGCAGGCGTCGCAGCAGATATTAGCAATTCCAGGGATAACCGCCCGGGTCAGAACGATATTCGCGTCATGGTTCTGGAAGCAAACCTGTTGCGGACCGGGAGAGGTCTCCCGCCGCTCAGGGTCGATCCAAGTTTGTGTCGAGCTGCCGATCTTCATGCGCACGAAATGGCTGAGCTCAACTTTTTTAGTCACCGCGGGCCGCAACCATTATTCGCGAGCACGCCTGGGTCCAGAGCCTTTTCTCAAGGTTATTCGTGGGCGCGCATAGCAGAGAATATTTGCGCCGGCTACAGAAGCGTTAGTGAGGCGTTCAATAGCTTTGTCTACAGCGGGCCGCATTACCGCAATTTGATGAATCCCGAATTAGAGGATATTGGAATTGGTGTCGCCAAAAGCGCGACTAATCGGATCTATTGGGTCATGCTGCTGGGACGTCCGTCTTATTTTTGGCGCTAGGCATCGATCTCGCCAGCCCTTGCGAAATACGGGCGCCGTCGATTGCGAGAGTCTATATCCGGCTGCGGCGGTGTCCCATGACAGGAAGGAAGGTTTCTTCTTGTTCAAGTTAACAGCCCCTAATTCTCGCATATGCCAAAAGGGGACAGCCGTATAGACTAAGAAACCCTTATGGCCATTCTCCATACCATCTATCATAGCGGATTCGGTCACACCAAACTTCAAGCCCAAGCGGTCCACCATGGCGCCTCGTCGGTTTCCGGCGTACAAACGCATCTCTGGACCTCAGAAGAAGCGATGGCCCGGATCAACGATTTGGATCAAACTGACGCGATGATTTTCGGTTGCCCGACTTACATGGGAAGCATGTCCGCCGAAATGAAGAAGTTTGTAGAAGCCACTGCCAGCAAATGGTTCACCCAAGCATGGAAAGATAAGATCGCAGGCGCATTCACTAACTCGAGTAATTTTTCCGGCGACAAGATGAATACGCTCTTCGGTCTCATGGTAAATGCGATGCAGCACGGAATGATTTACGTCAGTCTTGGGATGCTTCCCACCGCGAATAAACCGGAGTACCTCCAGAGAATCGAGGGTCCCGGCCCTGACGCTTGGAACCGGAGTTCGTCCTCCCTCGGAGCAATGGCATCAAGCTTCGGCTTGGAACCCGGAAAAGCTCCGTCAACGGGCGATTTGGAAACAGCTGAAGCTTACGGCCGACGAATCGCCGAAATCACCGTGCGGTGGGTCAAAGGCAAGAGCGGTTGATTTTCAAAGGCTGCCGGGTTGAGGGAGCTAGGCGCCTTCTTCCTTGACGGGCTGCACCTGAGATGTCGGCTGAACCTGAGCGCTCAAAGCTGTTTTCTCTCGCGCGGCGAGCTGCATTTCAAAATGCGAAATGGTTTCGACGTTGGCGAGCCTCTCCTCCAACTCCTTTATGCGAGCATGCAGTCGCTCATTTTCTCTACCTTCGACACGCTCACGTTTGCCTCCAAACATCCAGACGCAAACCGTTCCAACTCCGGCCGATGCGACCGCCAGAAATGGCAGAAAGATACCCAAGCGAGAGAGAGTACAGATCGGGATGGAGAGAGCCACAACCGGAATGATCATTCGCCAGATCCGGCCAATCGCCACGACTCTGGGGTCATCTGGTTTCTCGGGGACATCCGCCTGATCCACGCGGTTTACAGCAACTTCGGAGGATTGCTTACCGCTTCGCGACGCCATATGACGGATGATGAATGAATTCCAATCGGCTCGCAACCTTGAACTCAATCGAAAGGACGAACCAATCACTCTAAATCTTTGCTAGCATTCCGCTGCCTTCGCTAGATTTTAGTAGCATGCAGGGACTCTCGATTTGGACAAATCTCCGGCTTACTGATCAGGCTGAAGCATACCTGATCCAAGAAACCCGAAATCATCAATTGATCATCGCACCTCCCGGTCAGGATGTCCTCCAGGAAGGCGAAACTGACACCCGGCTGAGAGAGTCCGATATCGCATTTGGGCAACCGAACCCCGAAGATTTGAAGATAAGCTCGCGGCTTCGTTGGGTTCATTTATCAAGTGCCGGATACACTCGCTACGATACGCCGGACCTACGAGCTGCGCTTGGGCAACGGGGAGTCGGGCTCACCAATAGTTCTGAAGTATTCTCCGAACCCTGCGCTCAACACGCGCTCGGTTGGCTGCTCGCAGAATCTCGCCAATTTTATCCGGCTTTCCGGATCCAATTGACGACTCGCGCCTGGCCGCAAAACGAACTGCGGAGCCAGTCGCATTTGTTGGGCGAGAAAACCATTCTGATCGCCGGGTTCGGTTCTATTGGTCGCCGATTAGCCGAGCTGCTCAAGCCGTTTTCCGCCCGCATCTTTGGCTATCGACGTAATCCAGTTCCGGATCAATTCGCTGAGGTAATCGGACCCGACCGATTGAACGCAGTTCTAGCTGAGGCAGATCACGTCGTAAATGTTCTTCCGGCCAGCTCGGACACGGTTCATTTTTTTGATTCCGCGCGGTTTGCGAGCATGAAAACCGGCAGCTGTTACTACGCTATCGGAAGAGGCACAACCACCGATCAAAAGGCCTTAGTGCATACCTTGCGGGCTGGTCATCTGGCGGCGGCTTATCTCGATGTGACGGAACCTGAGCCGCTCCCGCCAGGTCACGAGCTATGGACTTTGCCTAACTGTTACATCACTCCTCATACCAGCGGCGGACATGCGAACGAGCCGCTGAGGTTAGCACGGCATTTTGTGGAGAACCTTCGGCGCTTCGAAACTGGAAAGCCGTTGCTCGACCGGGTTTTCTAGTCGCTACTGTACCGCTTTGGTGAGCTCTCGATATCGGAAACAGCTCACCAAATGATCATTGACCATACCGACTGCCTGCATAAACGAGTAACAGGTTACCGGTCCGAGAAATTGGAACCCGCGAGCTTTCAATTCTGCTGCCAGGCGCCGCGATGCATCCGTAGAGACGGGCACTTTTGAGAGTGAGGTCCAGCGATTGACCAGGGGACGATCCCCAACGACACCCCACAAAAAGTCCGCCAAGGATCCAACTTCGACGTTAACCCGAAGTACCGCCTGGGCATTAGCTATGGCCGCCTCGATCTTTTTCCGGTTCCGGATAATCCCGGGATTCTCCAGAAGCTTGGCGACCTTAGTCGCGTTAAATTTCGCAACGGCCTGAACGTCAAACCCGGCGAACGCCCGCCGAAAGTTCTCGCGTTTCCGTAAAATCGTAATCCAGCTCAGGCCGCTCTGCATACTTTCCAGAATCAGCATCTCGAAAAGGTGTCGATCGTCTCGCGAGGGGCAACCCCACTCCGTGTCATGGTAGCGAAGATAATCGGCGTCAGTGCCGCTCCAAGCACAGCGCTTTCGCGAATCGGGAATTCCAGAGCTCATAGACTTTTTCCTCGTACACCAGAGGATCCAGAGATCGAAGCGCGTCGCCGCAGGTTCGTCGAGCGAATTCGGCCTTGCTCTTTTCTGCCAGATGCATTCTTACTACGGCCGCAAGCTTATGTACTCGCTTCAATCGTCCTTCCGGTTCCAGGCTAAATCATCATTGCTGGCTGCATCGCTTGCGCTGGCCCTGCCTACGATGCTGCATGCTCAGGATGCCAAATCCAAATTGAAGTCGCCGATCACGGATCCGACAGCCAGTAATCCCTCTCCCACTACCTCAGGGAAATCCGGAAAGGCGCAGAGCTCTCCTGACAAAAGAATGCTCGAGGCGGCCCAACAATCGCTGGCCGACGCGGGAAACAAGGTTTTGAACCGAATCCAAACCGAGGAGTCCGAGGTGCATACGCGTTTGGGCTACTTTCAAAAATCGGATCGACTCGATCCAAGCACCTATAAATCGGTCGAGGAGGTTGCGCAGTGGCGAACACTGCTTGCCGAGCTCAAGCAACGGGCTGACTCGGTAGCCGATCTATACAATAACCTCGGGAAATATCTCGATATCTCCTTGCGAAATGCCAAGGTGAATGAGCAAATTACTGCCCGTTTCAAAGAGGAAGTCATAAACGGCTTTCCTTGGGATACCATCCACAAAAAGTCGACCTTGATGACTGAGTACATCAACGATCACGGGAAACTCCTCGATTTCTATGAGAAAAATTGGGGAAATTGGAAAACAGCAAGTGGCACGGTGGTTTTCCAAGATGCCAATCTTGCCGTGACTTTTCAGAAGTTACGCGATCAGATCATCGCCGCGGGCAAGGAATTGGATCTACAATACAAAGCCATGTCCGAGGAATAGAGTTACCCGTTTCCCCAATAAAACCATTTCATGAAGTACCCAGTCTCAGCTCTTTACTTTGCCACTCTCCTATTCACCGCCCCGATCACGTTCGGCCAAACGCAGACTCCGAGTTCGACACCGACCGGACCGAAGCCCCGATCGTCGGCTTCAGACAATCCAAGCGCTTCTCCCAATCCCTCCGATCCTCGCTTTCAGAAAGGCTATCGGGATGCTGTACAAATTCTAAGAGAACGGATAGGTGCGGCGACCGACACCGTGATGGTCCGGATCACGAACCAGGAGAAAGATGTACGGAATCGGTTTGCTTATTTCCAGAAGCCGGAACGCTTGGATCCGAACAGTTTTTCGACCAAAGAAGAAATCGACCCCTGGCGAACCCTGCTGGACGACTTCAAACAGAGCAAAGATCTGGCGGCTAAGCTTTATCTCAGCGCGGATACGGACCTGGACAACGCCCTAACCAATCAACATCTCACGCAGAAGATTGCGGACCCGGTACGAAAGGAACTGATCTCCACGTTTCCTTGGGAAAGCATCCACAAAAGGAATCAGTTGCTACAGAACTACATCGACGAGCACCGGTCATTGTTAGATTTTTTCGCAGACAACTGGGGGACTTGGAGCAAAGGCCCCGCCATCGGAAAACCGGTTTTCGCAGATTCCAAACTGGCGACGAGCTACCAAGGTATCCGAGACAAAGTCGCGGCGCTCGGGAAACAAATTGAGGATTTGAACGCGAAGATATTGCAGTGAGGAGCGCCCGGGAACGCCGAGAACGCCGGGAGCGCCGACAACGGTAAACGGTGAACTGTGAGAGGGAGAACGCGGGAATGTCCTCGATTCGGCTTAGCGGGAGCCTTGCCTACCGTTTTGCGTCTCCCGCATTCGGTATTCCCGCCTACCTCTCACCTTTCACAGGTCACTTTTCACCTCTCATCGTTCCCGGCGTTGTCGGCGTTCCGGCGTTCCCGGCGTTCCCGGCGTTCTCCTTCGGCAACGGTGAGTCACTCAGCGGATAAAGAAAACAGGTCGTGGTGCCGTGCGCATACAGCTTGCCCTCACTATCTACCAATCTACCTTCCGCCGTAGCTGTACGAGTTCCGAGATGAACCGCATGTCCGATCGCCCGCAATGGTCCGGTCTGCGCGGTTACCGGCTTCACGAAGTTCACTTTCGTTTCGATGCTCGTGTACCCCACACCGGAACTTAGCGTCGTATAGACAGCCACTCCCATGCACGTGTCCAAAAGCGTCATAGCGTAACCGCCGTGGGCAATCCCCATCGTATTGTAAAATTTTTCACTCGGAGTGCTTACCACAGTCACTTTGCCGAATTCGATATCCGTTAACTCAAATGGAATGACTTCGCTGATCGGCGCCTTGGGGAGCAGACCATTCTTCACGCGATGCAAAACCTCCAAGCCGCTGTAGCGTTCCATGACCTCAACTGGAATGAAACCAGTCTGCCGTTTAACGGAGGACCCCAGGTCGACATTTCTATCCATAGCGCTAAAGGGAGCGCAGCCGATCGTCGGGTTCAAGCAATACACAATTTCTGCTCGTCAACATCGCGCTCTCCGGCGATGTTGTTTTCATGTCGGCGACAGCGCATGTTCCCCCAAATCCCACCGTCGAGCGCCCCGGATTTTTCCTCAACGGCGCTCTAGTAGCCATCATAGAAATTGTTCTAGTTCTTGGAGCCCTATTATTGATCTTGTTCCAGGCGCTCGGACGGCTCGCCGGCTCAAACACTGGAGCTGCGCCACTTGGGCTTCTGCCGGGACTCGCCTTACTTTTGGTGGCACTTTTAGTCCTGCGCGGGTTTCGATTGATGCGCCGAGATCAGGCCCTAGTGCTTTTTTCTGGCGACAAATATCTGGGTACGATTCGGGGCGGCGGTCTATTCTGGACCAATCCATTCGTCAGCCGGCGCAAACTTTCTCTACAAACCCAGCAGTCGACCGTACAGCACGCGTTCGATGGAAGCCGTTCCCTCACTGCAAATGTAATTTGGCAGGTGACAGACACGGCGAAAGCCTTGCAACTTTTTGACCACTACGATCAAGCGGTCGGGCAAACGATTGATCAAGCGCTCGCGGAGACAAACGGAAACGATGATCTCGATCGCTTTAAGAATTCTCTTGAGCAGCATCTCAGCCGCATTGGAGCATCTGCTCGGCGAGTTGAACTGCGGAGCGGTCGCATTGCGCTTTAGGCGCTTTCTGCGGCTCCAACCCGCGGTGCGGGTGTTTTTCCGAGTGGGCGCTCTGATCTAGCGTCTTATGAGGGGGAGGGCGCACGTCCTTGTGCGCCGCGGATCGCGAGGACGCGATCCCTCCCCGCCCTGGGTTTTAACCCCGAGTGCACCGCGGATCGCGAGGATCCGAAGTCGCAGAAGCACACGGCCGTTGAGCGTAATGCATCAAAGCTATGTCGGACAGGCTGCGATCCCTCCCCGCTAATCGCTATTGGCTATAGATCCGTTGGCATGCGCTCTGCTGATGAGCACTCATCCGAAACGGAGAAAAGGACATGTTAGTGACACAACAACCGGTTTTTAGAAAGTTCTGGTATCCCATAATGCCCATGTCTCATCTCGAGACTGGTCCAAAATCGTTCACACTGCTAGGTCATAACATCGTCCTTTGGAAAGACGCGGGTGGAGCGCCCGCGGCCGTCATCGATCGCTGTTCCCATCGAACCGCTAAGCTCTCGAAAGGGTGGATTAGCGATGGCGACATCGTTTGTCCTTATCACGGATGGGCTTACAATCGGACCGGAGCTTGTACTCGGGTACCCCAAGTGGGCGATACAACATACCCGGACGGAATTTCGGCGGCAGCGTACCATTGCCAGGAAAAGTATGACTATGCCTGGGTCTGTTTGGAAGAGCCGCTGGCACCAATTCCAGAATTCGAAGAGGAGGGAGATCTGAAATTTCGCAAGATTCACGAGTTTTACGAGATCTGGCGATGCGCTGGACTGCGCGTCATGGAAAACTCGTTCGACAATGCCCATTTTAGCTTCGTCCACCAAAAATCTTTTGGTCGGATTGATCACCCGGAACCGAGCTCGCTCACCCTAACCGAAATCGAGGGGGGCTTTCTGATGCACACCGTCGTTCCGGTTAAGAATCCTGACATTCAGAAGAAGGTCCTGCAGATGGAGGAAAGCGAGACGGTGCGGAATATGAACAGCCGCTGGTGGCTGCCGTTCGTTCGCAAACTCAAGATCACCTACCCGAATGGATTGGTCCACAGCATCGTTACAGCCGCCACTCCGATCGATGATCGCAACAGTTACATCGTTCAATTTGCCTACCGAAGCGATACCGAAGAACAAGCCGCGGCGAAAGACATCATCGCGTTTGATCGGCAGGTAACGAACGAAGACCGCGAGATACTCGAATCGACCGATTTCGACGTCAGCGTTGATCTTAGTCGCCGGATTGAAGAGCACATGGCGGTAGATCGACCGGGCCTGGTGATGCGCAAACAATTGATGAAACTGTTTACGGAGCACGGGGAAACAGATGTCGCGCTCAACTGACGGTCGGAGGAACGCAGCCGTCCGTTTTTACCTCTGTCTTCTCGGTTCTTTTTTTCTAGCTCTGGGGAAAACGGATGGAGCTGATCTACCAAAAATACGGTTTGTCACTCATTGGTATGCGCAACCCGAAGACGGCGGGTTCTACACCGCTGCTCTCCGTGGCTATTGGCGGGAGGAAGGTATTGAGGTCGAAATTGTTCAAGGCGGTCCGAATTCCGAAATCGAAAAGCACGTCAGCGTCGAGCCGAATACGCTTGGTATCGCCCGAGGAGAGCAAGTCTTGGTTGCAGTCGCACACGGTTTGCCGCTGACCGCGATTGAAAATTTTTTCCAGCACGATCCTCAAGGAATCATGGTGCGCGCGGACTCGCCGGTCCATTCTTTCGCGGACCTCAACGGCAAAACGATTGCGGTAACGCCGGGAGTCATTTTCATGCAATTCCTGGCCAAGAAATATCACTTGGACCGCGCGCGCACGGTTCCTTATGCGGGCACAGTCGCCAATTTTTTGCAGAACGCCGACTATATTCAGCAAGCTTTCCCAACTAGTGAGCCGTTCTATGCAGCGCGGGGAGGCGTTCAGACCCGAATGCTAATGATCTACGAGAGCGGCTTCGATCCATATCGCTGCGTGGTCGCCAACGACCGGTTGCTCAGTGAGCATCCGGATTGGCTGCGGGCCTTCAATCGCGCCGCCTATCGTGGATGGATCGAATTTTTTCACGATCCGCAGCCGGCCTTAGCCGAAATCCAAAAGGAAAATCCGCTTCTTGACGCAGAAGGTATTCGCTTCGGGTTCGAGGAGCTGAAGAAATACCGCTTCATTCCAGGGTTTCCGGAAAGAGGAGAGTCATTCGGTAAAGTGGACGCCCAGAGATGGGACGCTTTGGGAAAGCAACTGGTAGAGATGGGGCTGATCTCGGAACTGCCGGATCTGTCGAAGGTATATACCGATCGTTTCACGCCGGATCGGGTCGGGATCGCCGAAGACCAATATCGGAGCGTCTTTTGAGGGTCTCATCTAGTCCCGAGACTCTGATAGTCAGGAATATCGGATTTCTGGTTACGATGGATCCGAGCCGATCGATCCTGCGGAACGGATATGTCGTCGCGCGGGATGGATGGATTACCGATTTGGGAACCGGCGATCCCGCGTTCCCGCCCGGCGCCAGGATCGTGGATGCGAAGGGCGGGATCGTGCTGCCGGGTTTGATCAATACGCATCATCACATGCTCCAATCGCTGGTGCGAGCGTATCCGCCCGGATCCGATCAGCCTTTATACGGATGGCTGAAACACCTGGCTCCGTTGTGGTGGCAAGCCACACCGGAACACCTCTTTTGGGCTGCTCAGGTGGCGATGGCCGAGCTGATGCTTTCCGGCTGCACTCTGACCGTCGATCATCATTATGTTTTTACCGGTGGAAACTTGGATTGGATGGATCGCCTGTTCGAATCTGCAACGCTCCTCGGAATCCGTCTGCACGCTGCTCGCGGTGCGATGGATACCGGCTCCGAGATTTACGCGGATTGGGCCATCCAGCCTATCGGTGAGATTCTAAACGATTTCGACCGCGTCGCTGCTATCTACGACGATCCTGCCGCCGGAAGTTTCAGACGCGTGGCGCTCGCTCCCACCGCCATTCTTTCGGCATCGAGTCACCTCTATCGAGAAGCGGCTCGATACGCCGAAGCCCACCACTTACGGTTGCACACGCACTGCGGCGAGACTCCAGCGGAGATCGAACGGACCAAAGCATTGTTCGGGTTGCGACCGATCGAAGTCTTATTTGAGGCGGGTTGGGAAACAGACCGCGTCTGGGTTGCTCACGGTATCCACTTTAGTGATCCCGAGATAACACGGATCGGATCAGCCGGGATCGGTATCGCTCATTGCCCCTGCTCGAATATGCGCTTGGGTTCTGGAATCTGCCCAGTCGACAAGCTTTTCGCAGCTGGAGCTCGAGTTAGCTTGGGGGTCGACGGAAGCGCCTCCAACGATTCCGGGCACCTTCTGGCTGAGGCTCGCCAGGCGCTTTTGTTAGCGAGGGTAGCTCGGGGCGCTGGCGCCATGAAGGTGCAAAAAGCGCTGGAATTAGCTACGATCGAGGGGGCGGCCTGTTTAGGGCGGTCGGCCGATCTTGGAACCATCGAAAAAGGAAAGTGCGCCGACCTGGCTATCTTCCCGGAGGTTGATCTTTTCAGTTCCGGCGCCGTGGATCCGATTCAAGGGCTCGTTCTATGCTTCCCTCGCAAAGTCGAGACACTGATCATCCATGGCAAGGTTCGAGTGGACGCCGGACAAATCGTGGGATTCGACCTCGAATCGGTTCTGGAGAAACAGCGAGCAATTGCAGCAAAATTTGTTGATGGGTAGGGCGAAAGCCTGATTCGGCGCAACGCCGAATCGGCTTGAGCCGTGCATGTTTAAATCGCTCGTTCGCCAGTGGATTGAGGGCCGTATCGCACGCGGCTCAAGCCGGTACGGCTGATACCGCCCCAGGCTTTCGCCCTACCGCCGCACGCGTCGTCAGTCGAGATTATACCACTTGCGCAGTTCTTTCTTTTTTTGTGACGAATAGGAAACGGCTTGATCGAGAACCGATACCTGATTGTTCAGATCGGTAATCGTGACCCGAAAAATTCGGGAGCTGGTGGCATCGTTATAAAGCCAGGGGATCGCGGCCGCGTTCGGTTCAATCGCGCCGCTAAAGCCGCTCCATTGGCCAGCGTTGACCTGGGGAGCTTGGTCGGCAATATAGGAAATTGAATTCCCGTCAGTAACATCTTCCACCCGAACACTTCGGAGCTCCACCGGCTGTTTGACGCGCACAGCAAAACTCCAACGTAGATAATGTTGGCCATCCAGAATGATGGCTCCCAACTCCGCGGTCGTGACCGCGTACCGATCGTTCTGAGCCGGAGCAAATTTTCCTCCAGCTCGATTTGATGGGACCGTGCTGCCACCGGCAACCGGTCCTTGTACGCTACTCGACTCCGATCCACAACTCGCCAGAAACGTCAGTCCCACTCCGATTGCGACTCGCACCATGTGCTTCATCAGCCTTTGCTTCCTTGCTTCTTAGATAGTTACGAGGTCTTTGCGGTTCCAAAAATCTCCTGGAAAAACAATTGCATTTGGTTCCAGGCCCGTTGAGCGACAGCGGCGTTATAGCTGATTCCTTCTAAATGGAATTTATCCGCATCCGGGTTCATGAAGCCGTGCATCGCACCGGAATAAGCAAGGAACTGAAAATCAATTTTCCCTTGATCAAGCGACTTAATGAATGCGAGCCGCTGATCCAAGTCGACGTGGGGGTCAAGCTCACCCTGTAGGACTAAGAATTTCGCGTGTGTCTTCGCGGCAGCATCGGCCGGAAGCGGCACCAACGCTCCGTGAAAACTGACGATCCCTTTAAGTGGCGCCCCGCTGTAAGCTAACACCTGGCAGGCCGCGCCACCGAAACAGAAACCGATGGCGGCGAGCTTAGACTCGTCAACTAACCCCGAACCGGTGAGCTGATCCAAAGCCGCCTTCGCTCGTTCCACCATGAGAGGTTTCCCATAAAAAGGAGTGGAGAGCTCCTTCGCTTTATCCGGATCAGTCGTTGATTGACCGTCTCCGTACATGTCCGCCGCAAAAGCGACGTACCCAAGCTTGGCCAAGGCTTCAGCTCGGCCTCGTACAAAATCGTTCAAACCCCACCATTCCGGTACCACCAGGACACCGGGCAATTTCTTTCCTTCGGTTTGAGCGTCGTCATAGGCCAAATAACCGAGTAGATGAGCGCCTCCCTGATCGTAAGCGACCGTCTTTGTTACAATCTTCGCCTGAGCGCCGACCAAGCAAGCCAACAGCGAGAGCCCGAGAAAGGCAGATTTCATAGGTGCCGCCTAATCAGGGTTAGCTTCGCCGTCAAGGTAGTTTTTGCGCCGCCCGCTTTAACTGACCCGGAATCCGGACGAGGATCCTCAGGCAAAGCCGGTGGACCCTTCGTCCTCGAAATCCGTAGCGGGTAGGGCTCCCGACTACGCCGCGCTGTTACTGATTAAGAGCTAACCAAACTGGAGGCCAGATTGATGGCCAGCGCCAGGATGACAGTATTGAACAAAAACGAGAGCATCGCGTGCAAGAGCGAAAGGCGCCTTATCAGTTTCGAGGTAATAGAGACATCCGACACCTGGAAGGTCATCCCGATCACGAACGAGAAATAGGCGAAATCAAGAAAATCAGGTTCGTCGTCTTCGTCACCCGGAAAATTCACGCCCGCGCCATGCTTACCGCCCTCGTCAGGATCCACGCTCCGGTAATAAGCATGGGTGTAGTGCATCGTAAACATGGTGTGAATCAGAAACCAGGAACAGACGACGGTGAGAGCTGCCAAACCGACATGTTCGGCCAGCCGCGTACCGGCCGTCCCTTTCGCGGTTCCTAGTAAGAACGCGACGGCGAAAAGGCTGGCGCAAGCACCGACCAGGACGAGGCTCAATATCACCGCTCGTCCCGTGTCCTGGAGCTTTGCCGTTAAAACTGCGCACTTGGCATCCGCGAAAACAATCCGGAGCCAGGCAAGCAAGATCGCGGTAATGGCAAAGGCATTCCACGAGAGGATCAGCTGCAGAGGTAACCGATGCAGCGTCAGGGTTAACAGGAAAACGATGACGCCAACCGCGAGTGAAATGAGTACTCTTTGATGAGCATCAAAGTTATTGAAGAAATCTTGAATCTTTGCCATCAGGGGAATAGCGGGTTCAAAGAGCCGCTCGGTTGCAGATTCTTTTCCTCAAACGAAAGAGCGGCAAGTAGTAAAAAGCGAAACTGTACGATCCTGAGCTGTTGCTCTGTCACTGAACGACAGCGTTTGTAACAGAGTTGTCACCTTTTAAGGTTTGCTATCCAGAGGAGATATCTTCTTTCCTCGAGGTGTCTTCCCAAACTTTATGGAACTTTTCGGCGAACACCTTGCTCTGGGAACAGGAATTTTCTTGGTCTTGGCCCTCTTCATGGCTCTCAGTTTTGAGTTTGTTAACGGCTTTCACGATACGGCCAACGCGGTCGCGACCGTTATTTATACGCACTCGCTTCGTCCGGTCGTAGCGGTTGTTTGGTCCGGATTTTGCAATTTGATGGGAGTTCTCACCTCCAGCGGTGCGGTCGCGTTTGGGATTGTGGCGTTATTGCCCGTAGAACTCGTTCTCAATGTTGGGTCGGGGGCAGGATTTGCCATGGTGTTTGCGTTGCTCATTTCGGCAATCATTTGGAACGTAGGGACCTGGTATTTGGGCCTTCCGGCATCCAGCACCCATACGCTGGTCGGCTCAATCATGGGGGTAGGATTGGCTAATTCCATGATGTCGCCGGGTCACGTCTTCGGTGAGGGGGTCAATTGGGCAAAGGCGCAGGAAGTCTTTATTAGCTTGCTCGTGTCGCCGATTGTGGGGTTTGTTTGTTCGGCTCTGCTGCTGTTGCTCGCTAAATTCTTGATCCGCCGGCCTGAACTCTACACGCCGGCCGAGGCAGGCAAATCGCCTCCTTGGTGGATTCGGCTTGTCTTAATTTTTACTTGCACAGGTGTCAGTTTTTCTCATGGCTCGAACGACGGTCAGAAAGGCATGGGCCTGATTATGCTTATCCTGGTTGGCATTCTCCCTGCAGTCTACGCCATCAACCTGGAAGCTAGTCCCGATTCGCTGAAGAATTTGCAGGCCAGTATGCAGCCGATCAGCCAGATCGCGGAGAAATATACCAAGGAGCGCCCGGCAACTCAGGGCGAAGCAAAAGATGAGCTCTCCGCATTTCTGAAAACGACCGGGCAGGTGTCGAACAAGACTTTTGGTGCAATCGCCGTCGAAGTTCAAAATCTGCAGTCCAAGCTGGAGGGAAAAAGCAAGCTCAGCGATGTTCCAAAAGACCAGCGGTCGGACCTGCGAACGACAATTTACCTGGTCCAATCAGCCATCAGCAAACTCGGGAAACAACATGTGGTTACCGACACCCAGGATGCCGCGGTGTTTGGCAGTTTCGCTAAAGGACTGAAAGCGACTACCGATTTCATACCGCCCTGGGTAAAAGTTGCCGTGGCAGTTGCGCTTGGCTTCGGAACGATGATCGGTTGGAAACGAATTGTCGTCACGGTAGGTGAAAAGATCGGGAAATCTCACCTGACCTATGCCCAGGGTGCGTCGGCTGAGTTGGTCGCTATGGCGACCATACAAGCTGCGGACGTTTTCGGTCTCCCGGTCAGCACCACCCATGTCCTTTCATCCGGTATTGCGGGAACGATGGCGGCGAACCGGTCCGGTCTGCAAATGGCGACTCTCCGCAATATCATTTTAGCCTGGGTGCTCACGGTGCCGGTTTGTGTGCTGCTCGGCGCTGCAACGTTTTCTGCCGGACTCTTCCTGGTGTTCAACGTACTGGGCTGGAAATGAGCACCGCCCAAAGCCGGTCGCACGCCCCAAAGCTGGTAGGGCGATACAGTCCGGCAGATGCGGCTCGTGATAGGACGCCGGGAAGAGCCGGACTGTGAGCCGTGCACCGCCCACAGTTTGGCTCACACGCCTCATTTCGCTGTCGCTCAAGGCGTGTTTCGCCCTACCAATCAGGGATGTGCCTGACCCACAACACCCGAATCACCCATTCAGCTCGTCGACGAAATATTCCAGAAGCACCTCGGTCTCGATCCGCAAAACGACTTTCAGTTCCTGGCTGGCACCAGCTGCCCGGGACTCCTCCAGCCAATCGGTGACCCGGCCCGCGTCCCAGGTCGGATGATTCGCTATCCTTTGGCTGTTGGCAGCAGCGCGCCGATAGATTTCCGGTGAAGCCGGATGCACTCCGGCTCTAAAAAACCAATAGCGGGCGTTATCGAAGTCGTCGTCGACCCGATGAATCATTCCGTGAACGTAGGCGCCATTGGCCGAAGAGGTCTCCTGGGCGATGCGATGAGCAGATTCGATGTCACCGGCCGCCAGTAAGAGCAAACTGCGAGCATACGGTATGGCGGAAGATGGAAATCCGCCCAGCTGAGCAAGGTCGGCCGAACGAAGAAATTCGATTAGCTCTTCGTCGCGAGGGGGTTCTGCCACAGAGGTTCGCGGAAGCTTGAGCTCCAGGCCCTCTGCCTTAAGAAAATCAACGTTGGCCATTCCATTAATGTTAACCAGGCTTAGCCAAGAGCCAAATCCGACCGAGGTCAAATAGTGGGCCGCTCCTTCCGAGGCAGCCGCTCAGATATCCGGTTGCAAAACGCTAAAAATTCTTTGCTCCGATCAACCCTTTAGGTTATTGACTCAACTCCCCTTGTCAGAGCGTTAGCGCTGCAACAAGGCACAATCCGTATATGATCTCTACTCTTTTGTTCCTAGCTCAACAGCAACCGGCGCCGGCCTCGACTGCCCAAAGCAACCCTTTGGTGACGTTTTTGCCGCTGATTTTCATGTTCGTCATTTTCTACTTTCTGTTGATCCGACCCCAGCAGAAACGGCAGAAAGAACAACGAAGTCTTCTTTCCAGTGTCAAGACCGGCGACAAGGTGATCACCAACAGTGGCATTCATGGCTTGGTCGCCAATGTCAAAGAGACGACTTTTCTGGTTAAGATTGCTGACAATGTGAAGGTAGAGATCGAAAAAAGCGCGATCGCCACGGTATCTAAATCGGCCGAGGAACCTAAAGCGACTCCCTAAATAGCGGTTCTTAACGGCTCTTCCTGCATGACTCCGGCGCTGACATTCGTTTTCGGATTGGTCCTGCTCGTCCTTTTTGGGCTCTATTTCCTCGTTGAAAACGAACGGACCAAACGGTGGATCGGCACTGGCCTCACCGTCTTGCTCTGCGCGTTTTGCATCGACGCATTTCTTCCGCTGGAGAAGAAGATCCATCTGGGTCTGGATTTACAGGGTGGCAGCTCGTTTCTCGTGCGTCTGGTGCCGCCAACCGATGAAAACGGTCAGACGCGAAAAATTACGCCCGAGATGCAGGATCAGGCGGTGGAGGTCATTCGCAAGCGCGTTGACCAGTTTGGTGTAAGCGAGCCTGTCATCACCAAACAAGGCACGGATCGGATTCTTGTGCAGATCCCCGGTCTTGATACTGCGCAAATCGAGAACGCGCGCCAGCAATTGCAGCGTGTCGCTAAGCTTGAGTTTCGACTGGTTCATCCGCAATCCGACGAACTAGTCCCGCAGATTGAAGCCGGCACTCACTTTACCCCACCCGGATATGTGATCCTCAATGGCGTCGAGAGGAACGGAAAAAGAGAGAGACTCCTAGTAAAACGCCGCCCCGAGCTCACCGGTGACCAAGTGACCAGAGCGAATGCCACGTTCGAACAACGGGGCTACGAAGTCGCCTTAAGTTTTAACTCGGAAGGTGGGAAAATTTTTCAGCGGGTCACCCGGGATAATATCAATCAGCGGCTAGCGATCGTTCTCGACGGAGAAATTATCTCCGCTCCGGTCATTCAAACCGAGATCTCCAATAATGCGGCGGTGATCACTGGAAACTTTACGGCTGATGAAGCAAAAAACCTGGCCAGTGCACTGCAGAATCCTCTCCAGACCCCGGTAGCAATTGACGAGACTCGGAGTGTTTCCGCAACCCTCGGTAAGGATTCCATCGTGCGAGGTCTTGCTGCCGGTTTAGCCGGCTTGGCTGCAACACTAGTCTTTGTCATCATTTATTATCGGACCGCCGGCGTTGTGGCTCTAACCGGGCTAGCGGTCAACGGCGTGTTGCTGTTCGGCATCATGTCTCTGTTTAACTTCGTTCTAACGCTTCCTGGGATCGCAGGTATTATTCTCACTATCGGCATGGCGATCGACGCCAACGTGCTGATATATGAACGGTTGCGGGAAGAGCTCGGCGCCGGCAAAAGCCTCAAAACGTCGATCGAAACCGCCTACCACAAGGCCTTCAGTGCGATCGTCGATGCGAACCTCACAACGCTGCTTAAGGTCGTCATTCTTTTTTGGCTTGGTTCAGGACCTGTTAAAGGTTTCGCAATCACCCTGACGATCGGCATCATCGCCTCGATGTTTTCGGCGCTGTTGGTCACCCGGAACATTTTCGGTTGGTTGCTTCACTTGGGATGGTTGAAACGGATCTCGATGCTCCACCTAATCAAGTCCAAACACTTTGACTTCTTGGGCAAGTGGAAGCTTTCGTTGATCGCATCGATCTTGCTGCTGCTAGTTTCGTTCGCGGCCTTCGGCTTCCGAGGAAGCAAGATGTTCAATATCGACTTCACCGGAGGCGACTCGTTGCTCCTCAGATCGAATCAACCAGTGGCCGAAGTACAGGTTCGCGCTCCGTTGGAGAAGATCGGACTTGGTAACGTGGTGATCCAACAAGAATCCGCGCAGCGAAACCAAGAAACGATTCACTACATCGCCATCCGAGCGCCTTACGGCGATGGGCAAAAGATTCTAAACCAGCTTAAGCAATCACCCGAAACTGCTGGCCTGATCCTCGAAAACTCGGAAACCGTGGGCGCGATAATGGGAGCGCAACTGGCCACAACTTCCTTGTTCGCGCTAGGCATCGCGGTCCTGGGAGTCATGGTCTACGTGGCTATTCGCTTCGAGTTTTCCTTCTCCGTCGGGACGATCCTGGCGATGTTTCACGACCTCATCATCACGCTTGGGGTCTTTGTGCTGACCGGTCGCGCGTTCTCGCTGGTCACCATCGGCGCCATCCTGACCGTTGCCGGCTACTCCATCAACGACAAGATCGTTGTCTTTGACCGAATCCGGGAAGGTCTCCATTCAGGGCGCCGCGGAACGATCCGCTCGCTCATGAACGACAGCATCAACGAGACACTGAGCCGGACGGTTTTGACCAGCGGAGTCACCCTGATCTGCATGTTGTCGCTCTGGATTTTCGGTGGGCCTGTGTTGGACGACTTTGCCTTTACGAATGTTGTCGGCGTCATCGTGGGCACCTATTCGTCAATTTTTATTGCCGCTCCGATCGTTCTCTGGTGGACCAACTTCCGCAAAGGCAATTTGCGAACAGAGGTGATCAAGCCGCGAGAACAACCGGCAAAAGCGTAGGTAGCCTGAGGCTCCAGCCTCAGGAAGTCTGCGCTGTTTAGTTCGAAACTGTTGAAGAACGCCGACAACGCCGACAACGCCGACAACGCCGGGAACGCCGGGAACGCCGACAACGCCGGGAACGACCGGAACGCCGTCAAACGGTGGGAATGCCGAGAACTGAACAAAGCCCACAGCTTGTTCGGCTGATGGCTGCAAGAAAGTAAGACAGATAACTAAGCGCTCGCTTTTGATCCGACGTCGGCGCTACCGGCGTTCCCGGCGCTCCTACTCCGGTATCTGTCGCGGCTGGACCGGCTTGTTATACTGGTCTTGATTTTCGTCGGATTCTTCAGTCTCGTTCCGAGACGGCAAGCTAATGGTGTCTTGCCCAGTAACTTTTTTCTGGATCCAACCGCCAGCTTTTCGAAAAGCGCGCTCGACCGTATTTCCCACCGATTCACCGTAATGACGGGCGCGGTCCGAAAACGATTCGTCCTGGCTAGACTGACTTTGATGCGTGTACCTTCTCTCTCGGGAATTCGTGGGATGATGTTTAGGCGTGGGCTGATCGGAAGGTTCACTATTCTGGTCAAGAAGTTCCTGGTCTGAATTGGGCGGGGACCCTTGAGAAGCTAAGGCGCCCGAGCCTCCGCTAACCCAGTTACTCGAACTGAGCAGCGTACCATTATCAGCTGCCACCTTAACGATCCCGACCTCCTGCTGCTGCGAGTCCAATAAGTGAACCACCCACGCTGGTTTGCCTGTGTCCGGATCAACCGATAATCGGTAATTGGCTTTAGCAACCCCGGTGCCATTCTTTTTCGCTTCTTCCTGGGCCACCTGATAGGCTCCGTCGGAATCTACATTGAGCTCGTTGAGGTCGATGACTTTGCCGCCGGCAAATTCGCTACTGACTGGTGTTCTCTCTGACGCGACCTGATTCGAAACGATCTGAAGCTCCCGCACGCCTCCGCGCGCGGCTGGATCATCCAAAACAACGGTCCACATTCCGGGTTGCGGATTACCGGCTTCGCCTGAGACAGACAAAACCTGCTTAAGCGCCTCTTCGCCGCGCAGGGTACCGACAAAACGGAGCGCAGTGTAAGCAGTATTATCTTCGGCCCGACCTGAAACAGTCAGGAAGAAAAGCGCTACAAGCGAAGTGAAAAAACACCGCATGTCTGATCGCACCTATTTTTACCGGAATTAGCATATATTGCAACTAGCCATTGCGGATGTTGTGATCTGCAGTGGCAAAAATCGCGCGCCTCCCGCCGATCGACCGCGGCGATTACTGAGTTTACACTAAACGTGGCAAAAGGCAGACTGGTACATCGCCTCGTGTAAGAGCGATACACTAAGGAAACAGCTATGACCGCCGACATCGAGGAACTCCAACGGTCAAATCATCTTTATCGAGGGCTGGTCGAAGTCAGTGCTCTCATCAATTCCATCACCGACTTCGATGAGCTTCTTTCAGCTATCCTTGATGTCGCTGGTCGCGTGATGCGAGCAGAAGCGAGTTCGCTGTTTCTGATCGATCACGAAACCGGAGACCTGGAACTCGCTATTGCGCGGGGCCCAGCAGGCGACACTCTATCCCGCCCAGCTAGAATCAAAATCCCCCGGGGTCGCGGAATTTCTGGTTGGGTACGAGAACATCGGAAGAGCTTACTGGTTGCCGACGCATATAACGATCCGCGGTTCTATCCGGAACTAGATAAGAGCTCTGGTTTTGTGACTCGCTCCGTACTCTGCATCCCTCTTTTCCAATTAGACGCCGAAATTGGAGTACTGGAAGTTCTTAACCCTTTGGATAAGCCGCACTTCGACGCGATCGATCTGGAAGCCTTTGAAGCGTACGGCAGCATGGTCTCCACGGCGATCGCCAAAATGCGAGCGATCGAACGGGATCGTCAACGCCGCTTGTTGGAAAAAGACTTGGAATTAGCTACTGAGATTCAGCACTCCTTTCTCCCGGATCTGTTGCCATCCACTGAGCTTCTTGAATTTGCCGCGCATTACCGGCCGGCTCGCGACATCGCCGGCGACTTCTACGACGTCTTTGAAAGAAACGAAGGAGAATTCTATTTCGTCCTCGGCGACGTCTCCGGAAAAGGAATTGCGGCTGCGTTGATGATGGCCCAAGCGCTGAGCATGCTCCGGTTCATTGTTCATCCCGGAATGTCGCCGGCGGAAGCATTGCGCCGATGGAATGTCCGACTTTGCGATCGCACGATTCACGGAATGTTTATCACCGCCGTACTGGGAAGGATCTCCCCCCGGGACGGGCACGTTGAATTTTCAGTAGCAGGTCACTTTGCTCCAATGCTGCGGCTCGGGTTGGGCCAAGTGGAAGAACCGCGGATCGAGGCATCCCCTCCGCTTGGCGTAATCAGGGACATCTCATTTGGACTGAATCAGATCAAACTATTGCCAGGAAACCAGGCCGTCTTTTATACTGACGGCTTAATTGAGTCATTCAACATGTCCCGAGAACCTTTTTCCCAGGACCGGATAAAAAAGGTGCTGGCTCAGCCATTGCATGGACCGCGACAGATTGTAGATGCTTTAGTTGCGGCAGAAGCTGAGCACCGAGAAGACGCTGCACCTCACGACGACCTGACGATTCTGACAATCGGTCTGAGATGAAGAATAAGATCGAGTTTGCAAGCCACCCGGCTAACCTTTGGTTGGTCCGGCACTGTGTTCGCCAATTCCTGCAAAATCGGACTTTTTCGACCCGAGAGATTGACCTGATGGTCTTAGGTGTCGACGAAGCGTGTTCCAACATCATCCGGCACGCCTACCATCACGCCGAAGACCAGCTCATCTCACTCTCTTTAGAAACCATTAAAAGTAACGGCGTACGTTTTCGTATCCGGGACTATGGTGAACGTTTCGATGCCACCACGCCTCATGGCCGGCCACTTGATCAGGTGCGCCCAGGCGGTCTGGGTATTCATTTGATCCGACACGCTTTTGACCAAATCGACTATCAGCAGAGGAGCCGCGGAACGCTGCTAGTACTAACAAAGCTGAAACCAGACAACACCGGATTCATCCCCGAGCTTGCTCCGAACTAGGGAGGTGAATCGGACGGGCCGTTGGTAGAACGCCCCTGATGGGCCTGTCGCGCCATAGCGGAGGCGGATTGAGATCTCACGCAAAGACGCCAAGACGCAAAGGTTTCAGATTAAGGAAGGAAGTCTGAGCAGAATGGGGTTGCGCGTGGGCCTTCCAATTCCTTTTCGTGAGGACATTCTCAAAAACGGCGCAATGATCCAGCAACACTCGATCCAGCGAGCCAAAAGCTCATTTGGACGTTCGCGGAGTAAACCGGCCGCCGACCAGGAACAGATTTTCTTCTTGCCGAGTGGCCTCCTCGGGTCTTTCGGTAGGTGTTTGGTCTTGCTCTCCCTTCATGAAAGTCGCTCATAAGCTCTCCAAACTCACTGATGGCTCGGCCTTGGTCAGCGCTGGCAATGCTTATCATCGTTGGCGCCATCCGATCAGCCCGGAGAAGATCTTCGAGCAAATCGACCAGGCCGGCCTTGAACGGATCCGAGCCAAATACGTCGTACCCGGCGAGAAGACACACTGGCCCAAGTACCTGGATGCGCCCCGGTGGATCCGGCTCAACATCCGGCGTGCTCAGGACCTCCGCCTGAAGCTCCGGCCAAGGCCACTACGTATTCTAGATCTTGGGAGCGGGGCAGGATATTTCCTGCTCGTTGCCAAACACCTTGGCCATTCCGGAATCGGTTTGGACATCGCCGATCCCGCAATGTACGGGGAAATGTTCGAGCTTTTTGGGATCCAGCGGGTGATCTGGGAGATTAACGCTTATCAGCGGCTGCCGGACCTTGGCGAAAGGTTCGATTTAGTCACGGCGTTTTCTATTTGTTTCAACGGTCATAAGCGTTCCAATCTGTGGGGTCCGACAGAATGGGAATTTTTTTTAGATGATCTCAAAACCCGTTTTCTTCGGCCAGGTGGTGAGATCTTTTTGGGTATGAACCCGGAGGCGGATGAGTCGTACTATGATTCTCAGCTGAAGCAGTTCTTTTTGAACCGCGGGGCGCGAATTGACCGTGCCAAAGTCTGGTTTCGCCAAGTAACCTGATGCTCCGCCTCAGGAATGTAGCCTGATGCTCTGCCTCAGGAATGTAGCCTGATGCTCTGCCTCAGGAACGTAGCCTGATGCTCCGTCAGGAATGTAGCCTGATGCTCTGCCTCAGGAACCCAGGGCGCGCGCCAATCTCCGAAACAGAGTATCGGACTACTGAACTCTAGGCTTGAGTACCAGGCACAAACGTTTCTTTAATGGAGAGTTCCCATGCGTGCGCGTGCCAAGATCCTCATTTGCGATGATCAACCCGAGATCCTCAGCGCGATCACCTTGGTTTGCTCAGCGGAGGGAATGCAGTGTGCCACCGTCAATTCGCCTGACGCGGTTCTGCCCAAACTCGCGGAAGAAGAGTTCGATCTTCTGCTCATGGACATGAACTACCACCAGGAGCGAACTGGCGGGCAAGAAGGTTTGAATTTGCTCCGCGCGGTCCATCAGAATGACCCCTCGCTACCCATTGTCGTAATGACCGCGTGGGGATCAATTCCACTCGCTGTCCAAGCGGTCCAGCTCGGCGCCAAAGATTTTCTTCAAAAACCGTGGGAAAACGAGCGGCTACTCTCCATCCTTCGCAATCAAATCGAACTGCGCGAGGCGTTGAGGGGAAAAGAACGCCTTGAGGCGGAGAACTCAGTCTTGCGGAGCGCCCAAGCTTCGACCAGCGAGTTTGTTACGCTTTCGCCCGGTATGCAGGAGGTGAGACGGATCATTGAGCAGGTGGCCCCTTCCGACGCGAACGTCCTCATCACCGGGGAAAACGGCACAGGTAAGGGCGTCGTAGCCCGCATGCTGCATCAACTCTCAAGCCGTGCGCAACCACCCTTGATCAGCGTAAATATGGGCGGGATACCGGAAACATTATTTGAGAGTGAGATGTTCGGGCACGTCAAAGGCGCATTCACCGACGCTCGGGCGGATAGGGCAGGTCGTTTCGAGTTAGCGGACGGCGGCACCCTCTTTTTGGATGAAATTGCAAATCTAACCGGCTCGCAGCAGGCCAAGATCCTACGCGTTCTGGAGACGGGAGAGTTTGAGCGGGTCGGATCTTCCAAGACCAAAAGAGCGGATGTGCGGATACTCAGCGCCACGAATTCCGATCTGCTGGCGGAAATCGACTCGGGGAGATTTAGAGAGGATCTCTATTTCCGGCTGAACACTATCCAGATCCATCTTCCGCCGTTGCGCGATCGAGTGGACGACATCCCGGCGCTGGTCCGATTTTTCCTTGGCGAGCTGACCGCGCGTTACCGGAAGAAGGATTTTGAAGTTACTCCGGAGGCCTTACAAGCGCTGTGCAGGTATCCCTGGCCAGGAAATATTCGAGAGCTACGCCACGTGATAGAGCGGGCCGTTTTGCTGGCTCGATCCCCCGCTATCCAACCTAGCGATCTCGGACTGCAGGTTGCTGCGACTCGCGCAAATGTTTTGGAAGAGATGGACTTGGAGGCAATGGAAGCTCATCTAATCAAAAAAGCGCTCGACCGGCACAATGGGAACGCGGTCAATGCCGCGAAGGCACTGGGATTAAGCCGAAGCGCATTCTATCGACGCCTGCAAAAATACCAAATCCCCACCACGGATTGAAAGAGTACGAGCCAGCTCCGTCGCTGTTGCCGGAAAGCCCCTTCATGGGTGCCTTCCGATTAGTGATTAGTAGCGCCAGTGCTTCTGGACGTTGCGGAAGAATCTGTTATTCTGTTTCGGCGTGACCACGGATCCTCTCCTTCCTCTTGATCCGGATGACCAGCGAATCGATTTGGCTCAAATCGCCGAAATAGCGGCGAGCTTTCGCGAGTCGAAACATTATCTTTTGAATTCGATAGCCATTTGGACGGTTCAAGCGGAGCTGGCGAAGAGGGATTCCGCATATTATCGCAAATTGGCTGAATCGATTCTCGAGCGCTCGGAGAGATTGGTTGATTTAGTCCGGGATACGGAAAACAAGCTACGCGTGGTATCACCCCATGCTGTTTTGCAGTAGGTCCGTCGTAGCCTGAGCCTCCTGGCTCCGGAACTCATGGGGCGTCTAGTAGACTGATGCTCCAGCCTCAGGAACGCCATTGGTCCGTCGTAGCCTGATCCTCCTGGCTCAGGAACTCATAGCGTTGTGCCACGGGCCCGCCGTATTAACTATAAATTCGGCGCGTTGCTGCTGAGCCAAAATCACCGGCCGTTCGCAGGGCCACAGCTGTAGTATCGTTTCTTGACAGAATATTATAACTGTATTTTTTTACGTTACTATTTGTAACCAGAAAATAACCCTGATCCTGCTAGTCTAGGAGCTCATCGTACGGGTATAGGCTCGGCAGTTTTTGCGTCCTGGATCCCCGAGGCTGGAGCATCAGGCTACTCTTGGCAGAGGCGGCATAACTGATGATTTTTATGAAATTCTTCAATCCCGAGGAAAATGTAACAAAATATCGAGGAGTTCTTCCCCATTGGCGGCAGGCTGGGGTCACCTATTTTGTTACTTTCCGTCAGGTTGATTCCTTACCAGTTGGCAAGTTAGAGGCTTTGCAGGAGGAAAGATGCATTTGGAGACAAATGAACCCCGGTCCGTTGTCCCACGCTCAGAAAAGAGAGTATGCCGCTCGCTTTTCGGGCAAAATCCACGATTGGCTCGACGCCGGTTACGGCAAATGTTTTTTGGGCAAACCAGAAGTGCAGAAAATGATGGTGAGCACGCTCGGATATTTTTCGGGTAAGCGTTATGAACTCGGGGAATTCGTCATCATGCCGAATCACGTCCATTTACTGGTAACTCCCATAAACGATTCCCGGTTAGAGCAAGTTCTTCGATCATGGAAATCATTTTCGGCGAGGCGCATAAACGAGATGTGTGGGTTATCGGGGCCGGTTTGGCATCGCGAGTCGTTCGACCATATCGTACGAAGTGAAGAGCAGCTGCAGCGTATCGAGCAATACATTCGGGATAATCCCAAGAAAACGGGAGCGACAAAGTAGCCTGAAGACTCTGGCTCGCTGAGGCCGTAGAATTAGGCTCTTCTTGACGGCTTGGGTTTCCTGAGGCTGGAGCATCAGGCTACTGAGGCGTTGTCGCTCTCGATGCCCTGAGCCTGGAGGATCAGGCTACGACGCGCTTGGAGGATCGGCTACAGACGCATTGTCTCTCTCCGATTCCTGAGGCCGAGCATCGGGCTACACCAAAACGACTAGTCGGGCGTCCGTTCTTGTGCTTTGGTGCTAGTTTACTCGTTTTGACCAAATGGCTGCGGAGAAGATTCGCATTGTAGGTGCGCGCCAACATAATCTTAAAGGGATAGACGTCGAAATTCCGCGCGAAAAATTGGTGGTAATCACCGGAATGAGCGGATCCGGCAAGTCTTCTCTCGCGTTCGATACGCTTTATGCGGAGGGGCAACGCCGTTACGTAGAAAGCCTCTCTGCCTACGCTCGACAGTTCCTCGACAAGATGGAGAAGCCGGACGTCGATTTCATCGAAGGCCTGTCTCCGTCCATCGCAATCGAACAACGCAGCTCGATCGCTAATCCTCGTTCGACTATCGCGACCACGACCGAAATTTACGACTATCTGCGCATTTTGTTCTCTGCGATCGGACAACCGCACGACCCGGCTACCGGCGAAAAGGTCTTCAAACAAACGCCGCAGCAAATCGTCGACCAAATCCTCTCTTACCCAGAAGAGACCAAGATCCTCGTAATCGCGCCGGTGATACGCCAGGAGCAAGGAGAGTTCCGCGACGTACTCGAAAAGATCAAACGAGAAGGATTTGTCCGAGTGCGGATCGACGGAAACATCCTTGAATTAGCGCGGCCCGAACCGATCCGGCTGACGAAAAATGCCCGACATACGATTGAAGTCGTCGTTGATCGCTTGATCGTGCGAGATGGGGTCCGCACTCGACTGGCTGACTCCCTGGATACAGCCTTACGATGGGGAAACAACCGCATCATCATTAGCCGGCAGATCTCCGAAGACGATCCCTGGGAAGACATCCCCTACTCGACCGAGTTTTGTAACCCAAGAACCGACTTTCTACTGCCGGAGCTGACGCCCAAGCATTTTTCGTTCAATAGCCTGGCGGGAGCTTGCCCCACCTGCCAAGGTCTAGGCAGCGTGAGTTTCTTTGATCCGGAATTAGTCATACCGGATCAATCCCGCTCACTTGCCGATGGCGCCATCGCGCCCTGGCGGAAAGCGACTTCCAGGATTCAAGCTTACCGGCGAGCGCTTTTAGAATCCCTCGTTACGAGCTTCGGCGGAGACCTCCAGACTCCATTCGCGGATCTGCCCAAGAATTGTCGAGAAGCAATTCTTTACGGGTCGGGCGACCGAGCAATTTCCTTCCAGTTTGGCTCGAAACCAATCGAGAAAACGTTCGAGGGCGTCCTGGCTCAGTTAGAACAGCTTTACGAGCAAACTGAGAGCGAATTTACACGATCGCGTTTGAAAGCGTTTCAAGGACGGCGGCTTTGCCTAGCGTGCCGAGGTGCTCGCCTTCGGCCAGAGATCCTTGCCGTCACCATCCAGGAGAACTCTGGTCGCGAGGTGAATATTCATGACTACTGTCTGTTAACCATCGATGAGGCTAAGCGTTTCCTCGAAAATATCTCAGTCTCGAAACATCAGAAGATCGTGGCGGCAGAAGTCCTGCGCGAGATCTGGAACCGAATACGTTTTCTCGAAGAGGTGGGTCTCGGTTATCTCACGCTAAATCGCGAGAGTGGAACACTTTCCGGCGGAGAGGCTCAACGTATTCGACTCGGCACCCAGATCGGCTCCGGACTCGCTGGAGTACTTTACGTGTTGGACGAGCCGAGCATCGGACTCCACCAGCGAGACAACGACCGGCTAATTCAAACGCTGAAACACCTGCGCGATCTGGGGAATACGGTAATCGTAGTAGAACATGACGAAGATACCATCCGCGCTGCCGACTACATTATCGATCTCGGTCCTGGTGCCGGCCCACGCGGAGGACAAATCGTCGCTGCCGGCGACATCGCCGCAATCGAGGCAAATTCGGATTCTCTGACCGGTCAGTACCTCGCTCGGGCGCTCCGTATTCCAATTCCGCGCGAACGCATAAAACCTCGCGGGACATTGTACAACGGTGGTATCCCTCCGGATCCCGGAACAGAAGGATGGCTGACTGTCGTCGGCGCGAAGGAAAATAACCTGCGGAACTTGAGTGTTTCATTTCCTCTCGGTTGCCTGGTATGCGTGACGGGTGTGTCAGGCAGCGGCAAATCGACGCTGGTCGACGACATCTTGCGAAAAGCGTTGTTTCGTCATTTCTATCGGTCGAAGGACCGGCCGGGGAACCATGACCGGCTGATCGGTTTGGATCAGGTTGATAAGGCCATCGTCATTGATCAGAGTCCAATCGGTCGCACTCCTCGTTCCAATGCGGCTACCTATTCCGGGGCCTTCGGTCCGATTCGAGATCTATTTAGTCAGCTTCCCGCCTCTCGGGTGCGCGGATACGAGAGTGGCCGCTTCAGCTTTAATCTTAAAGGCGGCCGGTGCGAGAATTGTCAAGGCGATGGGGTCATTAGAATCGAGATGCATTTTCTCGCTGACGTCTACGTCGAGTGCGAGGTCTGCCGCGGATCGCGTTATAATCGGGAGACGCTGGAGATCACCTATCGGGGAAAGAATATCGCCGACATCCTGGCCATGTCGGTCGATGAAGCAGCGCGTTTCTTTCGGAATGTACCTGCGATCTACGACCGTCTGGAACCGTTGGTGAATGTTGGTTTAGCTTACCTGACCCTGGGTCAATCCGGAACCCAATTGTCCGGAGGCGAAGCGCAGAGGGTCAAACTGGCAGCCGAACTTGCGAAGAAAGCGACCGGACGCACTGTCTACATTCTCGACGAACCAACAACTGGTCTCCATTTCGCCGACATTCGCCAACTCCTCGAAGTACTGCTGAAGCTGCGAGACCAGGGGAACACGCTTATCGTCATTGAGCATAATCTGGAAGTAATCAAGAGTGCAGATTGGATCATCGATCTCGGACCGGAAGGTGGAGTCAACGGAGGTTGGATCGTTGCTCAAGGGACGCCCGAAAAAGTCGGGGAGACCGCGACGAGCCATACGGGGCGCTATCTCCGAAAGCTGTTAACATGAGAGCGCTTCTCCTGATCCAAGCGATTACTCTCCTTCTTTTTGCTGACGGCGAAGTTGCTCTAGGGGACCTTTTTCGGGAAGCAGCTCAGGCCGAAACTGAGGGACTTCCAGAGGTGAGTGTCACGAAGCTCCGACAATTTCTAGCCGAGAACCCATCCGACTCAAACGTGACTTCGGCGAAGCTGTTGCTTGCGAAATGCTTGCTGCAAATTCGACGACCGGAAGAAGCGCTTACCGTATTGAACGACGGTTCTCTAAGCTCCGAAGAGGCGCTGCAACTCAAAGCTCAGACCTATCTTCGGGCCCGCCACTGGAACGAAGCAGCCGAATTGTTTCAAAAAATCCTAAGCAACACAAAACCGGACGCGGATACAAACGCTCGTTTAGGACTAGCCGAAGCACAGCTGAGAAAAGAGAACAGCAACCAGGCATTGGAAACCCTCCAGCCGCTACTGGATAGAAGAACGCCGCCCGACTCCAGAGTCATACTGATTGTGGCGGAGATCGAAATGAACCAGGCCAAATTCGACCAAGCTACCACGATCCTGGGCCGCCTTTCCGGTGGATCCGACAGCGAACAACTGCAGAAACAGTGTCTGCTTGGGCAAATCGCTCTCCAAACCGACAAGCTCGACGAGGCCGAAGCCGCCTTCGATCAGGTGATTTCCGCCAATAAAGGTCAAACGGCGCGATTGGTCGAAATTTCCCAACTTGGTCTTGCTCGCGTCGCCATTAAGAAACAGGAATTCGACGAAGCTGAATCAATAGTCACCAAAGTCATCCACGAGCAGTCCCGAAGCACAATTTTGCCCGAATTGTTTGAAACATTATATTTGGTTTACTCCCAGGAACAGTCTCCTGTTCTCACGGCACTCAACCGTTGGGCGCAAGAAGACCCACAAGAAGTAGGACCGGACAGGCCAGCGTTCTCTCTTTATTATCTGGGAAAATTGCAGATCCGGATGGACTCTAAGGGAAAGGCAGAAACCACCTTTCGCCACCTGATCAACGACTTTCCAACTCACCGGTTAGCGGGCTTAGCGGCTGTTGCCGTCGCTCGACTCAAGATCGACGAGGGTGCGCCCGATCAAGCCATTCCCGTCCTTACGCAATGGTTAACGAATGGAACAAATAAGCGGCTAGCGGAGCGTATTCAGGTTCAACAAATCTTGGCCGAAGCCTATTTCCGTCAGGGTAAATTCAGCGAGGCACAAGAGCTTTATATCCAGTTGGCGGGAACTGACGCGTCCAATCGGGCCCGACTCCTTTACGACGCTGCGATCTGCGCTCTTCGTTCCGGAGACCGGCAGCAGTATGATTCCGCGGTTCGCGACATGAGTGGCTCGCCAGATAACCAAACCCTTCTGGGCAATCTGGAAATCGCGCGAGGAACGATTGAAGCAAGAAGCGGCCAAGCCGGTGCCGATAACACCCTCCGGCGCTTCCTGACTAGCTTTCCTGACCATCCGCAAACCCCGGAAGCTCATCTATTGTTGGCGGAGATCGCCTTTACCGAGTTGCCTTCCAATCATACGACCGCTCAAAACGAACTGAGGCAAATCGCCGCGAGCAATCCGGAAACCGCTGAAAGCAAGGCGCGTCTCAATTTCTTTGTAATAGCCGATGACCGTCAGCAGAACGTCGCCGCGGTAGCCCGCGCAGCTCAGGATTTCATCCAACAATACCCCCAATCCGGAGCTCGCGCGGAAATTCGCTTAAAGCTCGGAGAGGTATATTTCCGACAAAATGATTTTCCCAACGCTCAGACTCAATTCGAATTGGTTGCAGAAGAGCAACCGGACTCACCTCTGGTCGAGACAGCCTTATTCTTAGCTGGGGAAGCTGCCCGGAAGAGCTTAAATCCGTCCTCGGTCGACCGTGCCGTCGACCTGTTCGAGGAAGTCTACAAAATGGATGGATCACTTCGTTTCCAGGCTCGCTTGGAGCAAGCCCTCACTAAAAGACAGATCCAGCAGGGGCGGGAAGCCATTGTCCTGCTCGATGATCTATTGGCTCAAAATATCCCTCAAGAGATCCGCTGCGAAGCACTAGAGGCCAAAGGGGAATCGCAATTCTCGCTGGGAGCGAAAGATCCATCCCAGTATGAAGCAGCCATCAAGACGTTCGATAGCTTGGCGGCTTTGGATTCGAACTCGTTAGAATGGCGCCAAAGCGCTTTATACCGAAAAGCAAAATGCTTTGAACAGCTGGGAAAGACAGATGAAGCGCTGGCCACACTGTATGATGTCCTGAGCGTCGGTGGCAACACGAGCGACGAACTCTGGTTCTTTCGGGCGGGATTTGATGCAGCCGAGATCCTGGAAGCACGTCGGGCCTGGAATTCCGCCGCCGCCGTCTACGAGAAGCTGACTGCCCTCCCCGGTACCCGCTCCGAGGAGGCAAAAAACCGCCTCGAAAAACTTCGCTTGGAACATTTCCTCTGGGCAGACTGAACATGATGAAAGCGCATCAGGACCGTACCAGGGTCAGAAGTGGAACTAACCTGGAGCGCGCCCATTTACTGAACCAGCGAGTTGTTTTGGAAACGGTCCGGCTCAATGAACCGGTATCTCGGATCGAGATCGCACGCCTTACCGGTCTGACCAACCAAACGGTCTTTAACATCGTCGAAGACTTGCAACAAATTGGACTCATCCAAAATTTCGGCCGCAAAACGGCTGAGCGCGGCCAGCCTGCGAAGCTCTTCGAGATCAATGCCGACGCTGCGTTCTCTATTGGCTTGCACATGGAGCGCGATCACATCGCGGCCGTCCTAGTTGATTTCAAGGGGGTGATTCGCTCGCGCACCTATAGAGGGCGGTTCCTATCTACTCCAGAGGAGGCTCTGAAACAGGTCTACAGCTCGATCAGTGAGTTACGTCGGGCGAACAAACGCCGTCGCATTTGGGGGCTGGGGATCGCGCTACCTGGACCGATAGATTTTCGTCACGGGAAGGTAGTTTTTTCACCAAATTTTCCCGGATGGGAACGAATTAACGTTCAAGACTACTTTAAAAAGAAGACCGGTTTGCGAGTTTTGATCGACAACGATGCAACGGCCGCAGCAATCGGTGAAAGTTGGTACGGCGCAGGTCGCCACCTGGACAGTTTTGTTTACATTTACGTGGGAGTGGGTGTGGGCAGTGGAATCGTCGTAAACGGGCGTCCTCATCGTGGTTTTCGGGGAGGTTCCGGGGAGGTTGGCCATATCATGGTCGATAGAGGCAGGAACGCTAAGTTGTGCGGTTGCGGGAAAAAGGGCTGCCTAGAAGCCTATCTTTCGCTAACCGCTTTATCGCTACATCTGACGGAGTCCGGAATCGGCTACACTAGTTTGTCGCAGCTGCTCGAGTTATACGAAGAGAAGAACAAGGTGCTCCTGACTTGGCTAAACGCCGCAGCTTTTTATCTAGCTGAAACAATGGATAACCTTCACCTCTTGTTCGATCCGGAGGCATTTGTCATTGGCGGTCATTTACCGGGGCCGCTTTTAGCTTTTCTGATTGAGCGTTGCTCCGAAATCGTGGCGAAGACGCGCCGTTCACAAAAAGGTGAGTTCCCCAGGGTGCTGCAAGGTCAACTGCAAGAGGAAGCGGCCGCTCTCGGAGCTGCCGTCCTCCCTATCGATGACTTAATTGCCCCCAACTATGAGCGGATTACGAGCGGCGACCATCCTAGCCTGCTCGACATTTGGGATTTCCGGCAATAGCTTTCGGTCCGGTTTGTCGGTCATAACGGCTACATCGAAAATCATGCCCTCCTGAATACCGGAGGCGGTCGGGCGGTCGGAAATTCCGGCAGGCACTGATCGCGATTACGGGCGGCATCGCGCTGAATCTTTCAATTTGAAAGAATATTGCTTGCTAACTTCGCACCGTTTCGCTTAGACATGGACGTCCCCCCAATAACTCTCTATTAACACCGAGCGTTTAAAGCCGGCTCCTGCGAGATGACTGGAACCCCCTTCAGCTCATCGCACAGTGAGCCGGCCCCCCGGGGTGACTAATGCGCAATAATTCTATCTATGAATCGCCCCGCAACGGATTTCTCATGGGCTCAAAGGGATTTATCACGGATTCGATGCTCCGATATTTTGTTCCGCCGAATCAAGCCGGACCCCATTCTCACCTCGGCTACCCGAGATGTAACTCTAAGTGATCCGGATAGTTTCTATTATCCGGCAAACAACCTGGAATTGGGAGTAGTACCAACCTAGATCCGAATTCCAGCATTTAGATCGCTCAGGCTTACTGCCTGGGAGACTCATTGTTGTCGTCTGCAAGGTCCCCCTTCGAGTCGGTCAAGTTGCTCAGCTAACTAGTATGGCGCGTCAGTTTCCGGTCGCCCAGAAATGCTCTCGAGCAAGTGGAACATTCCACTTTGATCTCCCCTTTCTTTGAAACCGGTCATCGGCCGGACACGCCGAGGACCCAGCATCAGTTTCTTCTGTCTTCCATAATTAACCCTAACTAACTCCGTTTATGAAACTAGCCAATCTGCATCGACTAATTGTCGCCGGATTGTCGATCTGCTCGCTTAATGCGCAAGGTCAACAAAGTCCCGGTGATGTCGAAGCGAGAGTTAACCTAATTCTCTCGCAAATGACGCTCGCCCAAAAACTAAGTTATATCGGAGGCACCGGCTTCTTCGATTTGAAACCGATCCCCGTTCCAAATCTCAACGTCGCAGTAAATCCCCAAATCTATCAAACCGATGGACCGCTGGGAGTGCGTCGTAATGAGCCAAGCATCCGTTTCCCTTCCGGGCTCCTCTTAGCCGCTACCTGGAATCGAGACGTGGCCCGAGATCAGGGGATTTCGATGGGCCGGGATACGCGAGCGCGAGGTTACTTTTCCATTCTTGGCCCCGGTATGGATTTTTACCGTGTGCCGATGGGTGGACGAAATTTTGAATACATGACCGGCGAAGATCCTTATTTAGGTGCTCAATTGGTTCCTCCTGTCATTCAAGGGATCCAGGCTCAAGGCGTATGGTCCTGCGCAAAACACTACGCCTGCAACGATGAAGAAGAGAACCGTACAAACGTGCAAATCCTCATCCCCGATGAACGGACCCTTCGAGAGATTTACCTACCGCCATTCGAGGCTGCGGTAAAAGATGGGCATGTTGCGACGGTCATGAGCGCCTATAACGCGATTAACGGCTATTTCTGCTCGGAAAATTCGTTCCTTCTAACGGATATCTTGAAAAAGGAGTGGAAATTCAGAGGGCTCTTGATGTCCGATTATAACGCGATTCATAATGGGCTAAACGCTGCTCTGACCGGGTGCGATCTTGATTTGCCGTCAGGCAGTTTCATGAATGCCAATACCCTGCTCCCCTATATCCCAAGCCCGCTCCGGCTATCGGTCATCGACGATAAGGTTCGGCGCATCTTGCGGGAAGTCATCTCTTTCGGCTTTCTGGATCGTCAGCAGCTGGATCCTTCTATTCCGCTGGATGATCCATTTAGTGAGACGGCAGCGCTGAACGTTGCTCGGGAAGGTCTCGTCCTACTCAAGAACGACCGGAACTTGCTCCCGCTCCAAAAGAGCCAGGTTCGTTCCGTCGCGGTGCTTGGCATAGCCGCGCAGAACGCTCCACCTACGGGATTTGGCAGCTCTTACGTCACACCGATTAACTACGTGAGCGAGCTGGATGGAATCAAATCAGCGGCTTCACCAGCGACTAAGGTTGACTTCATTTCCGCATGTACTCTCGATCCGGAGAACTCGGTTTGGGAATACAGCAATAATGGGGAAATCACACAGGGGCTCCAAGCAGAGTATTTTACTTCAAACGATCTCTCCGGAACACCGGCCGCAACCCGCGTCGATAACCAGGTCGACTTTGACTGGGATATCGATGCCATACCCGTCGGAACAAACCAACAAGGGTTCTCTGCTCGCTGGACCGGCCAAGTTCGTCCGCAGATAGCCGGCGATTACGTTTTCAAAATTCGCGGAGACGGCGGTTTGCGGCTCATCGTGAACGGCCAGACACTCGTTGATAATTTCTTTTCACCTGCGCTGCCGCCGGTTGGTTACGGTCCGACGGTCTCATTCTCTGGGAAGATCGCGCTCCAGGCAGGCCAAGTTTACTCGATCGAAATCGATTACCGGCGCGTCGGAGGATTTTTCGATTCCTTCGAGCAAGGCGGACTCACTGGCATTCAAGTTAGCTGGGCTTCCTTACAGCCGCCACCCAACTTCAACAGCTACGATGCTGTCGTCATATGTGCAGGAATTAACAACGAATACGAGGGCGAAGGCCAGGATCGGCCATTCACGCTGCCAGAGTTTCAAGACGAGTTAATCAAAAACATTGCCACCGTGAACCCGCACGCGATTGTTGTCTTTCATGGGGGCGGGAACTTCGACTCGCGGCAGTGGATCAATCAGGTAGGTGGCTTCATCGAGGCCTTCTATCCGGGCCAAAACGGCGGTCAGGCACTTGGAGAGATATTGTTCGGCGATATCAATCCTTCCGGCAAACTGCCCATCACGATGGAGAAACGCATGGAAGACAATCCGGCGGCAGCGACATTCCCGAATCCGGTCAACCAACATCCCGACGCTATCCCTTACAGTGAAGGAATCTTTGTTGGTTACCGGGGTTACGATAAAAATCAAGTGCATCCGCTATTTCCGTTCGGTTTCGGATTGTCCTACACAAGCTTCTCGTTTTCTGATTTGAAAATTGAGCCGGCCCAATTCACCGGGAGCAGCGATGTTACGGTGACGTTTACGGTTACCAATACCGGCAAACGCACTGGCGCGGAAGTTGCCCAACTGTATGTCGGCCAGCAGAATCCGACGATTAGCCGGCCGATCAAAGAATTGAAAGGTTTTGAGAAAGTATTTCTGCGACCGGGTCAATCTCGAAAAGTAACGTTGAAACTGAATCAACGATCCTTTGCCTATTTTAATGAGACAATAGACAAATGGGATGCTCTGGCCGGGAAATACGGCGTCCAGGTCGGATCTTCCTCACAGCAAAGTGACCTCAGTTTGCAAGGAACGGTGGATCTGCCTTCTGAGATCCTTGCGAACGAATAGGCGGTTCAAAGGTTAGGCGCCCCTGACAGCAATGGGGTGGCCCGACTTCGCCAGGCCCACGTCACGGCCCAGCCCTATGGCGTTCGTTTGAAAGCACAGCCCCGCAGCCGCGGGGCTGTGAAAATTGAAGCAATCGGTCCCGGAGGGATCCAAATGAAAGTAGCCCAGTACGAAGTGCTGGGGAATGATGCAAGTAGAGACGTCCGTCCCGTATGGGACGATAGAAGCGTTTTGGTTCCCGGCCTTTCATATGCGGCTTCACCAGCGTAAAGACCATCGATCGTCCCTCCGGGACGGCTCGTTTTTTTGAACGTCAACCCAGCACTTCGTGCTGGGCTACTTTCACGATGTCCCTGTCGGGACGGGATCGATTGCTTTATCGAGTACGGGCAAGAATGGCCGAATCGCGCGACCGTTTCTGCGAAAAATCAACCGCAAGAAAAGGCACCAATTGAAACACGAACGCGGAGCTGCGGACTACAAAATACCAATTCAGTCGACCTCCCACCTCCACCCGCGAGTCGTTCCGGCGCGTTTGCAGAATCCGTCGATCTAGCCCAACTTGGTACTCACCGCATGACGAAATCGATCAAACTCTTTATTCCTGGGCCGGTCGAGGTTTCGGCCAAAACGTTCGCCGCGATGACCACTCCGATGATCGGCCATCGCAGCAATGATTTCAAAGAGCTCTACCGGGGGATGCACCCAAAACTCCAGCAACTCTTTGAGACCGAGCAACAGGTATATCTTTCGACCTCTTCGGCTTGGGGTGTCATGGAAGGAGCGATCCGAAATCTGGTCGGCAAAGGCGTCCTCAATTGCATGTGCGGTGCGTTCTCCGACAAATGGTTCGACGTAGCAAAACGCTGCGGAAAATCGGCCAGCCCTTTGCAGGTTGAGTGGGGCGAACCGATCGATCCTGCAGCGGTTGACCGAGAGCTGGCCACCGGCCGATTTGATGCGATCACCCTGATCCACAACGAGACGTCGACCGGCGTCGTCAATCCTTTGCTGGAGATTAGCGAAGTGCTCCGGAAGTATCCCGACGTCGTTTTTATCGTCGACACCGTCTCCTCTTTGTCCGCTCAACGGATCCCTATGGATGAACTTGGGATCGACCTGCTGCTAACCGGCAGCCAAAAAGCGCTGGCACTACCGCCGGGTTTATCCCTTTTGGCTTGCTCGGAGAAGGCGCTAGCTCGGGCCGCCACCATTTCGGGCCGCGGCTACTATTTCGACCTGCTCGAATTCAAAAAGAACGCAGACGAATTCATGACGCCGAGCACTCCTTCTATCCCGCATCTCTATGCATTACGCTCCAAACTGGAAGACATTTTCGCGGAAGGTCTGCCGGCTCGGTATCAACGCCACCGGGAAAACAACCAACTCGTCCACCAATGGGTAACGGAAAATGGCTTCGAGTTTTTCGCGAAGGAAGGATTTCGATCAGTCACGCTTACCTGTGTTCGCAATAATCGCGAGATCGACCTAGGAAAATTTGTGCAGCGGCTTCGGCAAGAGTTCGGTTTCCAGATTGATGGCGGATACGGCAAGATCAAAGGCAAGACTTTCCGAGTCTCTAATATGGGGGATGAGAATCGGGAGACGTTGGAACCATTACTTGATGCCATGACGCGGTGTCTCGGGTAGAGATCTCACGTAAAGACGCGAAGGCGCAAAGGTTTCAGATTAAGGAAGGAAGTCTGAGCAGAATGGGTTGCGCGTGGGCCTTTCAATTCCTTTTCGTGAAGACATTCTCAAAAACGGCACCCACCAAGTCGTTGATAACCTCTAATCCGAACCTTTGCGTCTTGGCGTGAGATCGCTCCGGGCGAACGCTCTGCGTGTGGCATCCGAATCAAATCAATTTTCGGGCCCATTCCGGGCACGGCTATTCTTCTTTCGCGGCTTCTCCAGCGCTTACGTAGTCTCCCTCGACATGCACCACTTCGATCAAATTCCGAAACGGATCCCAGGTAAAGAAACGGGGTCTCAGCGGTAATGATCGCGCCTCCCGGACTTCATAACCAGCCTTTTTGACCGCAGACCGGTAACGTTCCAAGTCGTCCACCTCGATACAAAAATGATGAACAGGATCTTTCGGTGGCAAGCCTGAGTCGGGCACACAATGTAATTCGACACCTTCGGAGCCGGTGTGGAACCAAATCCATCCAAGTGGTTTCGCAACCTTCGGCACGGGCTTTTCCTTGAAGCCGAGAACATTGATATAAAAGTCGCGTAGCCGACGCTCTTCTCCAGGTGCAAACGTAATGGTTACATGCTGTAATTTCGGTAACGCCAAACTTGTCGCAGTCATTTCCTAACCTGCGACGAAGCCGGAGCTCCGCAAGTCTTGCTTACCACACCGGAGAGATCTCACGCAAAGACGCCAAGACGCAAAGGTTTCAGACTAAGGAAGAAGTCTGAGCAGAATGGGGCTGCGAGTGGGCTTCCCGATCCCTTTGGTGAAGACATTCTCAAAAACGGCGCCCCACCAAGGCATCGATAGTCTCTAATCCGAACCCTTTGCGTCTTGGCGTCTTTGCGTGAGATCTTTACGAAGTAACCACCGGTTTGCCGCGAAACCGGCTTACTGTTTCCGGTTGGGCGACTCTGCAGCTCGTTGGTGGTAAGCCGCGGAGCAACAGCTCCACATCGCTTACCACCATCTTCCCGATCTCCAAGAATGCTTCGGGCATCCCCCCCGCTCGATGAGCCGAGAGCAACACGTTCGGAAGATCCCGGATCGGATGATCCTTCGAAAACGGTTCATCCGGAAAGACATCCGTTGCGACTCGGAGACGGCCAGACTGCGCAGCAACCGTTAAGGCATCGAAATCGACGACGCCAGCCCGGCTCATCAACACAAAGATTCCGCCCGGCTTGATTAACTGAAACTCTCTTTGGCCCAAGAACCCCTGGTTCTCTGTGGTGACACTCGCGAACACAAAAATCGCGTCCGAGGTCGAAAGCACTTCGTCCAGACTGGCCGGCGTACATTCGTGCTGTAAGATTTCGCGGGCTGGCAACCATGGATCGTACACTTTCACCGAGCACCGAAATGGCCAGATTAACGGGCGAAAGGCGCGCGCTAGATCGCCGAAGCCGATGATGCCGGCCCGGCAACCGGTAAAGAGCGAGAAACCTTGATTGCTGGTGAGACCGTAGGTCTCTCGACGTTCGCGCATCATCCGGTCGTTCTGACTCACTCCTCGAGCCAGATCCAAGGCAAACGCCAAGGCCATCTCGGCAACCGAGACGGCAAATGCCGGGCTAGCTATCAGCACCCGAATACCCCGTTCGAAGCAATATTGATAATCGATGTTCGGAAGAAAATTACCTTCGACGTTAAAAATTGCTCGCAACTTCCTTGCTCGTTCCAACCTTTCCCGGGGCAGATCGCTCTGGCCGATCAGGATCTCGGCGTTCGGTAATGCCTCGTCCAGCATAGCTACCGGCATCGGACCGCTATCGAAGATGGTGAGTTCCGCGACGTCCGATAGACGGTGCTGCGCTTCGGCATCGAAGATCATCTCCATCGTACGCGGCTGTGGATCGATTAAGACATTTGGTTTGCTCATAGCCGGAATTCAGCGGCGACGCGTTCGACGAAGCCTGTGGCGATAATTCGAATTATCGGTGAAGGGATTCGCGAGTCGGAAGCCGCGATTCAAGATAGCCTAGAGGGCGAAGCCCTAGGAACATAAATAAAGGAGAGATTTAGCGCTGTCGGACTCGCTCCATCAAAATTGATGAGCGCGTTTTCAGCGGCGAAGCTGCGACTCAGGATAGCCTAGAGGGCAGCGCCCTAGGAATTCGGATCCCCAACGCCGTACGCGCTGAAGGCGCGTCTCAACGTGGTCTGGAGCGATGTGCTCTCACGCGCTTTCAGCGCTAAGCCTCTTTTGTATTCTTGTTCCAAGGGCTTCGCCCTCTAGGCTATCTTGAAACGCGTCCTTGGCGCTCTTCCAGCTCCTAAATTTCCGTCTCACGGCGCACGAAAATATCGAAGTGCCGAGCGAACGTGAGCCGCCCTACGCCCAGGACTTCACCATTATTTCTGAGCTGCCGGCTCATATAAATTTTCGCCCTGCCGATCGTGCGCGAGATCTACGCCGCACGCCCGGCTCACAGATCCTGCATTCGCCGGGCGGTCGGGTTTCGCCCTAGCGCGACGCTCATAGCGTTGACGGATGACTGCGCTCGATGTCTGATATGGTGAAATATGGCGCGGGTCGATGAATTGCGATTAATGGCCAAAATCGCTATGCTGTACTACGAACGGGGCCTCAAACAGAGTCAGATCGCTCAACAACTCGAAATCTCCCAGGCAACGATTTCGCGTCTCTTAAAGCGCGCTGAGGAGGAGCAGATCGTCCGGATCAATGTGCGTGTTCCAGTGGGCGCTTTCCCAGATCTGGAAGATCAGGTCGAGAAAATATACGAAATTAAGGAGGCCGTCGTGGTTGATTGTTTAAGTGACGACGATCAAATCCTACGAGATTTGGGTGCCGCCGCGGCATTCTATCTCGAGACGACGCTTAAGTCGGGAGAAGTTCTTGGGATATCTTCTTGGAGTTCGACACTGCTCGCGATGGTTGATGCGATGGACCCTTTCCCTCGGCATTTCCAGGCTCAGGTCATTCAGATTTTGGGGGGCAGCGGTAACCCTGGGGCCGCCCATCACGCGGTCCAACTCGTTCGTCGCCTGGCGAACCTAGTTAACGGCGCAGGTCATTTTCTCCCGGCTCCGGGAGTGACTGGTTCACCCGAAGCGCAACGAGCTTTTCTCGAAGACGCCTACGTAAAGGATGCCCTGGGTCGCTTCAGCGATGTTACACTGGCTCTGGTCGGAATCGGCTCAGTCGACCCATCGCAGCTGCTCGCGTTAAGCGGCAATGTTTTTTCGCCGGAGGAACTCGACCAATTGCGCCAGTTGGGTGCGGTGGGTGATGTCTGTCTTCGCTTTTTTGACGTGAACGGTAACCCGATCGAGAATTCACTCGATAAGCGGGTAATCGGGATGCAGTTGGAACAACTCCGCAAAGTCGAGCGGTCTGTCGGGATCGCCGGCGGTAAACGAAAATTCGAGGCAATCCGCGGGGCTCTCCGAGGCAAATTAATCAACGTGCTCATCACCGATCGCCGGACGGCCGAGCGGCTGGTCGAAAATGGGAACGCGGAGTCGAGCGAAGCTTGACCGCAAGCATCAGAAATGCCAAGTCGCGCGCCGGCCGCACGTCCAAGGAAACAGTACAAACAGCGCTTCTTCGAGAAGGTCATGGCCACGGCGCCGCGCGCTGTCCTCGAAATCGGCTGTGGACGAGGCGTCTTTCTGAAGGATGCAGCCAAGCGCGGATGCAGAGTCGCCGGCATCGAAGTAAACGAAGATCTCCTGGCTGAACTCCGGGAGGCCGGTATCGAAGCGCAGCTCGGGCGCGCAGAGAAGTTACCTTTTAAGAATGGAGACTTCGACGCTGTGGTTTTCCAGTATGTTCTGCACCATTGTGAAAACCTCGCCCAAGCTTTAGCAGAGGCCGTTCGGGTCGCTCAGAGCAGCGTGTTCGTCCTAGAGGCCTGGTACGATCAGTCTATTGCGTCTCAACGCGTAGCTTTAAGCTACGACCTGTGGTCAAAGACGATCGACCGTCGGACTGGAATTGTGAACAACGAATTTCCGAGTGCGTCCGACCTGCTATCATACTTGCCGAATCTCGATGAATTCTTCCTCGAATACTCGTATCACCTTATCCTCCAACCGGTGCAATTAGAGGCGGTTCGGGCTGCGGGCGAAGCACAACTTGCTAAGATCGGCCACGATCTTACCCTTCGTGGCCAACTTGAAGCCATTCTTGAGGAAGCGAGACAAGTCGGATTCAGCGATGACGGCGCACTATCAATGGCGATCCGGAAAAGACCATGAGCGAGTCGACAAGCCATTGAATGAAGCAACGCCCACGCCCCGATCCGGAGAGGAGCCGCTTCCGACGGCCGGGAATAATCCTAACACGCACCGAGCGATCGAGACCAGACATCCACCGGTGTTTGCTTTGCGCTGGATTGTTCCCGGGAGCCGCGAGCGGCTCCCCTCCGAGTCAGGGAGCCCTATCAGCACCGCGATTTTGCCACTGCCGTTTGCCAGCCTTCATAAAGATCTGCCCGTCGTTGCGCAGCCATCTTTGGCTCGAACCGATCGAATTCGCGCGGTAAGCCGGCTATCTCATCTACTCCCGACCAAACACCCGCGGCCAGGCCGGCCAAAAACGCAGCCCCAAGCGCCGAAACATCTGGTGAGGTGTTTCGCAATACCGGGCAGCCCAAAATATCAGCCTGAAACTGCATGAGCTGATCATTGCGGGTGGCTCCGCCGTCCGCTAACAGAGCTTCCAACGTTCTTCCCGACTCGGCCTGCATCAGGTCGAATACATCTCGAATCTGATAGGCGATTGAATCGATGACTGCTCGAGCAACCTGTCTGCTAGTCGTACCACGAGTGACTCCGCAAATAATTCCCCGAGCCGCCTCATCCCAATACGGTGCACCTAAACCAACAAACGCCGGCACTACATAGACACCTTCCGTATCCGTTACTGACCGCGCTAGTTCGGCGACTCGATCGGCTGGGTTTTCTGCGCCGAGGAATTGGCCAAACCACTGAACTGCTGCCCCAGTCACCGAAATATTGCCTTCGAGTGCGTAAGTGATGGTCTTCAACCCCCAGGCAATCGTCGAGGATATCCCCCGATCGGATATGAGCGGCTGGTGTGTCGGGGTCATCAGTGAAGAACCGGTTCCGTAAGTGGCCTTGATCGATCCAGGAAGAAATCCGCGCTGTCCGAAAAGGGCGGCATGTGAATCACCAATCAGACTGCCGATCGGAAACTTCCATTGGGTTTCACCGATGATCTCCGATGAGTGATGAATATCTGGGAGACATTCGCGCGGGACCTCGAAAAGTTCTAGCAGCTCATCGTCCCATTGGGCAGTCCGAAGATTGAGCAATTGCGTTCGAGCCGCGTTGCTCACGTCAGTAGCATGCACCGCACCGCCGGTTAACTTCCAAAGCAGCCAGCTATCGACATTGCCAATACAAACTCGCTCTCCGCTGATACCCTTTTTTTCAGCCTCCTTCAGCAACCATCGCGCTTTGGTTGCCGAGAATAATGGATCGATAGTTAATCCGGTCCGCTCGAGTAGAAACCGTTCCAGTCCCCGATCCCGTAACTCGTGACAAAACTCGGCCGTTCGCCGGCATTGCCATACCACTGCCGGCCCGAGCGGTTCGCCAGTTTGCCGATCCCAAATCAGCACGGTCTCACGCTGATTTGAGATGCCCAACACCTTTGGTATTTCCGGCGAGATCTGTTGCAGACAGGAATCGATGACTGATTCCACCCCTTGCCAGATCGCTATCGGGTTCTGCTCAACCCAGGCGGGCTTGGGAAAGCTGATTTCGACGGGCACCGAGGCGCGGGCAAGAATTTTGCCACCGCGATCAACAACGATCGCCTTGGTATTTGTGGTGCCTTGGTCAATTGCTAGGACTAGGTCAGGCATGGAAGACGGAATTTGGAATACAGAATACCGAAGCTAAGAGCCCATAACCGTTATTCGAACAACTGGAAAGATCGGTAGGGACCGGCTCCCGACTACGCGAAACGCTTCGTCGCGGCCGTTCTATGGTGTTTCTCAAACTCAACGCTAGGGCGCGCCGTAGCTTGCGAAGGAGGCCCGTCGGTCCTCACCAGCGTTGTCCCCCTCGCCAGAAGCATTTTGAAAGGATCTTTCTGCTATGTTTCCCAGAATCGTCACGGACGAGATAAAAACACGTACGGGCGGGAGCCCGTCCCTACCGTTTCGGTCAGAGGATATTCACCAGCAGACAAACCCGCCATCGACAATCAAATCCACACCCGTACAAAATGAAGCGGCTCGGCTGAGCAAGAAAACGGCTGGTCCAACGATTTCATCAACGGTCGCCATCCGGCCCAGCGGGGTATCTGCTTCAAATTGCTTGCGCTGTTCCGCCACCTCCGGCCTTATATTCATCGGTGTAAGCGTGTAACCGGGACTGATCGAGTTAACTCGCACGCCGCGGTCGACCCATTCCATGGCCAGACTCTTCGTGAGATGCATCACGCCGGCTTTCGAAGTGTTGTAGTGCGCCTGTAAGATTCCTCGATTGACGATGCTTCCGGACATGGACGCTATATTAACGATCGAGCCCTCCCGGCGCGGCAGCATGACCTTGCTCTCGGCTTGGCATGATAGAAATACACCGGTAAGATTCACGTCGAGCATTCGTTGCCACTGAGCCAAGGGCATTTCTTCCGCTGCCGCAGCGTTGGCGATACCGGCACAGTTCACGGCAAGCGTTAACGGGCCAAGATTGCGCTCGACGACTTCGACCGCAGCGATAAGGTCGGCGCCCTGTGTAACATCTCCGGTTACAGAAATGACTTTTCTCCCGAAGGCATGTATCTGTTCCAACGTGGCCTTTAACCCGCTGCTGGAAGGCAAATCGAAACATGCGACCGAAGCGCCAGCTTCGGCTAACCCGATGGCGATCCGCTGACCGATGCCGCTACCGGCTCCAGTTACGAATGCGGTCTTCCCCTCTAAACTAAATAGGTTCAAATCTAAGCTCATATGTCCTCCGCAAATCGCGGCTTAAGCTGTGGCCAGGTGCATAATTGCAACATTGGTCGCCTCAGCCGACTCGAGAATACCTTTTTGCCGGCCCCGGCTCAGAACAAGTACGCGGTGAGCCAGTCCAATAACTTCTTCCAAATCAGAGCTAACGACTACCACAGCCATTCCAGCCCTCGCCAAACCTGCAATGGTCTCGTAGATGGCAGCGCGTGCACCCATATCGATGCCACGGGTTGGTTCATCCAGGATAAACACTTTCGGCGACCGCGAAATCCAGCGGGCGATGACAACTTTTTGCTGATTACCACCCGACAGTGACCGCACCGATTGACCTCCCTGCCCTTTTACTCCGAGCTTTTGAATCGCGCGGGTCGCGAAATTCCTGACCTCAGCTGGAGAAATCCAACCGCTGTGCATCAGGAGGTCAAAGTTCCCGAGCGCAAGATTGCTCGCTACGGTGTGACTCAGCACCAGCCCCTGCGCTTTTCGGTCCTCGGGCACAAGCACTAGTCCCGCTTTAATCGCCTCGCTGGGGCTAGCCAACCGAAGCCGTTTGCCGGCGACTGTCACACTGCCCGCCTCAACGGGGTCAACGCCGGCAATGCCTCTTACCAACTCTGTTCGGCCGGCGCCGACAATTCCTGCGATACCAAAGACCTCACCGGCGCGAACTGAAAAACTGACGTTGTGAAACGCACCGTTATCGCCGCTCAGCCCCTCGACCTTCAGGACGTCTCGCCCGCTGGGCGGTTCGATCCCCGGGAAGATCCGGTCAACGCTGCGGCCGACCATGTTTTCGAGTAATAATCGCACCGGGACCTGGGCGGTCGGATGCTCGGCCACCAGACGCCCATCGCGCAAGACGGTTACTCGGTCAGCGATTCGGGCGATCTCATCCAAACGATGGCTGATGTAAATAAAACTAACCCCTTGTTTTCGAAGCTGGTCGATCTGGCTGAAAAGCCGTTCCGTTTCTTCTCCCCCGAGTGCGGCGGTTGGTTCATCCAGAATAAGAAGCTTGGCATTGCGGGTGAGAGCCTTCGCTATCTCCACCAATTGCTGCGCTGCAACCCGCAACGTCCGCACAAGCCGGGTTGGGGCCAGGTCTAGACCTAACCGGCGGAGCTGCTCGGCTGCCCTTCGATTCATCTCTTCCCGATCGATGAAAAGTCCCTTCCGAGGGAGGTGGCCTACGAAGATATTCTCGGCGATACTCAGATCGGGCAACAGGCGCAGTTCCTGGTGAATCAAGCCGACGCCTGAGTGCAGGGCGTCTCCGGGAGAAGCCGGCGCGTAAGGGCGGTTTTCAAACATCATGTAGCCGTTATCGGGCTGGACAAGGCCGGCAATGATCGCGGAGAGAGTCGATTTACCGGCGCCGTTTTCACCGATAACGGCAGATACCTCGCCCGGGTAAACCGCGAGATCGATGTCGGACAAAACCTGGTGACCGGCAAAGCTCTTGCCCACGCCGCGAACCAAAAGTCGCGCCGATAGGTCACTGCTCGGAGTCACCGGATTGTCCGACACTGGATGTTAGCAATTACTCTCTTACGGGTGCTTATCGATATATGGCCCGACATTGTCCTTGGTCGTCAGGACCGCCTCTTGCAGTTGCTCCTTGGGTAAGGTTTTACCGCTGATAGCATCAAGCGCGGAATTCAAGGCCAACTTGCCCATGCCCTGCGTCTGCTGCGTCATTGTGGCGTCCAGGGTGCCGTCGCGGACAGCCTTCAATCCGGCAACATCACCGTCAAAGCCAACAACAACTACCTTGTGATCAACGTTAGCAACCTTGATTGCTCGGGCGGCTCCCAAGGCAAGCGCATCCGCTCGACCAAAAAACACCGTGATATCCGGATGCCGCTGCAGCATGTCTTGGCCGATGGCAAAACCTTCATCTTGCATCCATGCTTTACTTGGCTGCTTGGCCACTACCTCCAAGCTGGGAAAGTCCTTCAAAGCTTCGTTGAAGCCCTTATCTCGGTCCATCTCGGGCGTGGTGCCCAATTGCCCCTGCAGAATGCCGATCTTACCTTTTCCGCCGGTTATTTTACCAACGTATTCTCCGAGCGTTTTTGCGGCCGATACACTGTCAGTTGCTATAAAGGTGTCTCCCGGCGCATCCGGCGGTGTACGATCAACACAAATGACTGGAATATTGGCTGCCTTAGCGGCTTTCACCGGTACTCCAGCGGCGGTGGCGCCGGCCGGAATATAGATGAGGGCTTTAATTCCGCGGGTAATTAAGTCCTGCACTTGGCTGACCTGGGTTGCCGAATCTCCTTTGGCATCAACGGTAATGACCGTCACACCCTTGGTCTTCGCTTCCGCTTCAACCGATTGTTTGATCTGATTGAAGAAGTCGGCTTGCAGATTTGCCACGGCCAAGCCAACGGTGACGTCTTTCTGTTGGGCGGAGCCGGGTAGCACCGCTCCGAAAGATAAGCTGGCGACAAGCGTCGCGATCAGCGGATTATTCTGGAGGAACGTTAGTTTCATTTATCTATTTGGGGTTAGTTTGACTTCTACTTGGTTAAATTCATCGCCGCGCTGCCCTACCGTTTTGCCGGAATCAATTCTCTTTCCGCCGCAGGGTGTCGAAGGTGACAGCTAACGCGATCACCACACCGATAATGACCTGCTGCACAAAAGGGGAAACACCGGAAAGGTTCAGACCGTTGTGAAGAACGCCGATGATCAGTACGCCGACGACAGTACCGGCAATCCCGCCAACGCCTCCGCTCAGGCTGGCCCCCCCGATCACCACGGCCGCGATCGTGTCGAGTTCGTAACCGAGTCCGGCGCTCGGCTCAGATGAGTCGAGGCGGCTCGCCATGGCAATCCCAGCAATACCTGACAACAGGCCGGCCAGAGCATAAACCCAAATAGTGAGCTTCTGGACGTGAATCCCGGCGAGTCGAGCCACCTCTGCTCCACCCCCAATTGCGTAAAGACTTCGGCCGATCGCGTGATAATTCAGAAAAATCCAACTTACAATTACCAAGGCGATGAAAAGACCAACTGTGACAGAGAGAAATCCGAAATTTCGAACTGCGGCGAGCGCCGTAAACCAATCGGGGAAACCAACAACTTGCCGGCCGTCTGTGACAATGTTGGCGAGCCCGCGACCGACCGACATCATGGTAAGCGTCGCGATGAAGGCCGGCAGCTTGGCCTTAGTAACGAGCAGACCGTTTGCCAGTCCACAGGCGGTTCCGACCAGCAGAGCAACTGCGACTCCCACCGGGATCGGGACATTCCAGGTATCACGCAGCCATCCCATGATCATCATGGACAACGCCAGAACAGAACCGACCGAAAGATCAATCCCACCTATGACGATGACTCCAGTCATTCCGATGGCGAGGATCCCCAAAACAGTTACCTGATCGAGAATGTTCAACGCGTTACGGACCGATAAGAACACGTTGGTCGTGCAGGAGAAGATCACGCAAAGTAATAACAAGCCGAAGAGCGGTCCTTGCACGCCGATGACCCAGTTAGCCCACCCGAATTTGGGCTTGGCCTTCGCGGGAGCTAACACAGTACTAGCGGCGGCCGGATCCTCTATCTGGGGAGGCATCATAAACCAATTACATGTTTCTATTCGTTCGGAGCCGGCGAGCAGTTTCCGCCAAACCGGGGCCGGAGATTCCGTAGTGCCGAAAGAGTTCTCCCTGACTTCCCGTCATGGTGTACTCATCCGGGAAGCCAACAATTTTGAACGGCACCATCCGGCCACGTTGGAGTAACAGAGAAGCGCATGCCTCTCCCAGTCCTCCGTTTACGCTGTGCTCCTCCACTGTGACCAGACCGCGGGTTTCGCTGGCCGCTCGCAAGACTGCTGCTTCGTCTAACGGCTTGACCGTATGGAAACTCAAGACGCGACAATCGATGCCCTCTCCGGCTAACAACTCCGCAGCCTCGACCGCTGGAGCAACCGTTTCGCCACAAGCCAAGAACGAAAGATCGTCTCCATCCCGGACCAGTGAAGCGCGTCCCAATTCGAAACCGGAGCCAACTCGCGGCAAGTTCGGCATCACTTTCTTGCCGAACCGCAAGTAGACCGGCTTATTAAGCCGGGCAGCGGCTTGCACAGCTTCGCGCGTTTCAAAATTATCACCTGGAGCGACGATTGTGATGTTGTGAATTGCTCGAAGAGCCGCGAAGTCGTGGAGGGAGTGGTGAGTCGTCCCGAGTGCTCCATAGCTAACTCCGGCACTGATTCCTACGACCTTGACTGGTCGATCCGAATAGCAGATGTCATTTTTTATCTGCTCCAGCGCTCTAGCGGTCAGGAAGCACGCCGGCGAGACCGCGAACACATTTTTCCCGGCGGCTGCCAACCCGGCGGCGATTCCGACCAAGTTCTGCTCGGCGATTCCAACCTCGACGACCTGCTCTGGGTAGGCGCTGGTAAATGGAGCCAATCTGCCCGATCCCCGAGAGTCGCTGGTGACGACGAGGATATCCCTATTCGCTTTGGCCAATTCCAGTAACGTCGCAGCGAACACGTCAAGATTGGACGACGTTCCCTCCGTCACGCGATCGAGGCCTCCGCCTGCTCTAATTCCTGAATGGCTTGTTCGAATTCCTGGTCATTCGGCACCCGGTGATGCCAACGGACAGAGTTCTCCATGAAGCTGATGCCGCAACCTTTGCGCGTCTTAGCGAGCAACAGGCTGGGCTGACCAGCAACGAACGGAACCGATTCCAAATGAGCCAGAAGTTCGGCAATGTTGTTTCCGTCACACTCTCGCACAGCAAATCCGAACGCCTCGAACTTTAAGTGAAGAGGCTCCAGCTGAACGACTTCTTCGGTCGGACCGGTAATCTGAAGCCCATTGCGATCGACGATTGCGACCAGATTATCGAGCCGATAATGACCAGCCGTCATGGCCGCCTCCCAGTTTGACCCCTCTGCCAGCTCACCATCACCGAGCAAGGTGAATACGCGATAATCCTGTCGATCAAGCTTCGCAGCCAGCGCACACCCAACAGCGAACGACAAGCCATGGCCCAGGGCGCCCGTGTTTTGCTCAACCCCATTCACATGCCTGGTTGGGTGGCCGATGAAATGCGAACCAAAGTGATTCAACGTTTCCAGCTCGGACTGTGGGAAAAACCCGCGATCCGCCAAAACGGTATAAAGAGCCTCAACGGAGTGTCCCTTGCTCTGCACAAATCGGTCGCGATTGCGATTGTGAAACGTTGCCGGACTCAGGCGCAGGATCCGGTTATAGAGAACGTTGAGTATGTCGATACTTGAAAGGCTGCCGCCGGTATGGCCGGCTCCTCCATGTTTAATAATGGAGAGAACGGTTTTGCGGTAGTGGATGGACTTAAGCTGGAGCTGTTGAAGTGATGGGGAGAGATCCATGCCTTTGCATGTTTATGCAGATGCGTGTAATTATGTTGCGCGCTGGCACGTTGTCAAGACCTTTAGTAAAGTGGCAAGAGATTCCGCTTGGTTTGACAAAGAAAGTGGCAGATGATAGGCGAACTAAGAGTAAACAACCGATCATGCATATTTATGCGGATCTCCCTGCCGCTTAGACCGTGGCCTCCCCTCATCTTCCTCCTTCAGCTATTCGCTCCGCTAGCTCCCGTCGCTGGCTTCCGTTCCTCCTTGCCGCGATCGTGATCCTCGGTCTCCTGATCTGGAAGCCGCCATTTGTTGTGCGCCCGCTTCCAAGCAGTAAGGCCGAAGGCGGCACCACAACCGGAGTACCCGCTGCAAACGCCTCCACCGCCTTTGTTGATCCGATTTGGGACAGCAAAATAGTCCAGGCCTTTATCGAAAAAGCAGTGGATGCAAAGGAACTGTTGGTCGCAATACAGGAAAACCCGGACCGAGCCGGGGAGAAATTCGGCCGGCGAGAAGCAACTAACCCTTACAATTATTTGATCAAAGGGATAGGCCGGGTGACAGCCGTTAACACGGAGTCGCGAGCCGGCACTCTTACCATCGCGTTAGCCGACGCGCCCGAACAGAGCGTAACCATCCAGATCGGGCCGGTAGTGCTAGGAACCAGTGTCCGGGACGCGACTGGGATTGTGAGCTTCAATCAATTCACAAATCAAATCGACTACGCGGGTGTCTCGAAAGAAATGAATGCTCGCGCCATTCGCGACGCTCTGGCCGGCAAAGATCCGGCCAGCTTCAATGGGAAACAGGTCCGGTTTGTTGGCGCATTCACCTATGATCCACATTCCGCCGGCGTCATCCGCGTCACGCCAATCAAGCTGGAAGTGCAAAATTAGGAATCTGATTTGATGGCCTCGCCTTCACCAGAATCTAACGGGCCGGGATTAGCGGATGGAGACAACGAAACGGTCTTGTTTGCCCGACAGATCACAAAGATTTTCCCTGGCATTCTTGCTCTCGATCAGGTCGATTTCAAGGTCTACCGCGGTAAGGTTAATGTACTCATCGGCGAGAACGGAGCTGGTAAATCGACGTTGATGAAGATCGTTGCCGGTGTGGAACAACCCACCGGGGGTGAGCTGATCTTGGACGGAAACCGTGTCAGTTTCAAAAATACCAGGGAAGCAGCGAGACTGGGTATCGGTATCATCTATCAAGAACTCAATCTCTTTCCGAATCTCACCATTGCGGAAAACATGTTCGCCGCGCGTGAGATAACCAAGAATGGAGTCGTTCAGCACCGGGAACAAGAAGAGCTCGCGCGGAAGGTGCTGGCGCGCCTGGAACAACCGTTAGATCCCCGAGCACTCGTCAGCGATTTGCGGATGGGTCAACAACAGATTGTCGAGATTGCCAAGGCGCTATCGCAAGACGTCCGGATACTGATCATGGATGAGCCGACCTCAGCGCTAACGGGCACCGAAACCGAAGCGCTCTTCCGGATTATCCGAGAACTCACTGCGCACGGGGTTGCTATTGTCTACATTTCACACAAGCTCGAAGAACTATTACGCATTGGCGATCATGTGACGGTTCTACGGGACGGTAAGCTAGCCGCGCATGCCCGAGCTCAAGACGTGAATGTCACTTGGATCATCGAGAAGATGGTCGGACGAACGGTCCGTGCTCCGAGCCGGCACAACCACTTCCATGAAACTGTAGCGAGCGCACCAATATTGAGGGTCGAAGGCCTCACCCTTCCGAGAGTGGGATCCGGCTTCACGCTGGAAAACGTTAACTTCACACTCAATAGAGGAGAGATCCTCGCTATCTACGGGCTGATGGGAGCGGGCCGAACGGAGTTATTTGAGTGTTTGATGGGTCTGCACACCGAAGCCACCGGATCGGTCTATCTCAACGGGACTCCTCTGGGACATGCGACTATCGCCGAGCGGATTGAGCAGGGAATAACCTTGGTTCCTGAAGATCGGCAGCGACTCGGTTTGGTTCAGCAGTTAACAGTGAGCCAGAATCTGACGCTGGCGAGTTTACGAAAGTGTCTGACTTGGTTCTGGCTTTCTGATCGCCGTGAACATGAATCGGCTACAGCAATCATTCGCGAACTAGCAATCAAGACGAGAAGCGCCAGCCAGCCGGTAACGGCTTTGAGCGGTGGAAATCAACAGAAGGTAGTGGTCGCCAAAAGTCTGCTGACGAAGCCGCAGATCTTATTGCTCGATGAGCCGACCCGTGGAATCGACGTTGGAGCCAAAGCCGAGATCTTCCAAATCATTAATCGGCTCGCTGAACAAGGACTGGCGATTCTCTTTGTCTCGTCGGAGCTACCCGAGGTCTTAGCGGTGCCGGACCGGATTCTCGTCCTATCGAAGGGCAAAGTCACTGGTGAGTTTACGCATGACGATGTGACTGATGAAAAGCTGGTTCATGCTGCCTCTGCCCTGCAGCAAACGGATCACCCCATCGATCGAGAGCATTCTAAAATGCTACAAACTAATTAGAGAACATTCTAACCGGTTATGTCTTCCGCTGCCACGTCGATCGATCAAACCAGAAAACAGAACCGAGCCTCGATCGGACTTGTCCTCTTCCGTTTCCGGGCGTTCATCGCTCTGCTGGTTTTGATCGGGATTTTTTCGTTTCTAACCCCCTCCTTTTTCACTCGAGATAACCTGATCATTCTGGTCGGACAAACTGCCATTAACGCGCTAATGGCTATCGGGATGACATTTGTCATCCTCACCGGCGGTATCGATCTTTCGGTCGGTTCGATCGTGGGACTAGCCGCGATGGCCTCAGGTCTTCTGCTCAATCGTGGCATTGAATTGTCGCTGTTCGGCGTTGCCGTCTACTTCAATGTCCCGGCGATTATCTTTTTGGTGCTCTGCTTGGGAACTCTCGTCGGTGCGTTTAATGGAATTCTGGTGACGCGGTTCAACGTTGCCCCTTTCATCGCAACACTCGGCACCCTTTATGTCGCTCGCGGCTTGGCCCAATTGAGCAACGAGGGCGCCACCTTTCCCAACCTGGTCGGCAAAGCCGAACTCGGAAACACCGGTTTTCCCGTCCTGGGATCGGGAACGATTGTCGGAATTCCGATTATCATTTGGATCATGATACTTTTTACCGGAGTCGGTTGGTTTATCGCCGCGAAGACTCCGTTTGGCCGTCAAGTCTACGCTGTCGGCGGTAACGAGAGAGCAGCCGAATTGTCCGGTATCTCCGTTAATTTCATCAAAATGGCTGTCTACATGATCTCCGGGTTCTGCTCGGCGATGACGGGGCTAATTACCGCTTCGCAGTTGGTAGCGGCGCATCCAGCGATTGGTGAAAGTTATGAACTGAACGCCATTGCCGCAGTGGTATTAGGCGGTACATCGCTTTCTGGCGGCCGAGGGACCGTCTGGGGGACTTTGGTCGGCGCGTTAGTTATCGGGGTCTTGAGTAACGGGCTCGTCCTTTTGGGCGTTCAGGAATTCTGGAAAAAGGTGATTACCGGGCTGGTAATCATCTTAGCCGTCGTCCTCGACCAACTACAAGCTCGGCTCCAGCAACGCCTGGCGCTGCGATCTGCTTAACTGAAATAGAGGAGGTGATCGCCGAACGTTCTAAATAAGCGCAACTTGACGAATCAAACTGTGCTCTTAACCGAGCCCCAAACTGTGGCTTGCGATCTCGCAAGTCTCCCCCAGCTCATTTCCACAATTTCAAATTTAACTCTGACCCATTCATGTATCAATCGATCCTCCCACTGAGACAGCTCGGCCGGTTCATCCTCCCCGCTGTTCTACTATTCGCTGCTATTGGTCTCGTTGTCCCGAAGACTAACGCTCAGCAGAAAAAACTCATAGCCGTCATCGTACCTTCTCCGGAAAATCCATTCTTTAAGGCTGAATCGGACGCAGCCGCGGCCAAGGCCCAGGCGCTTGGTTACGAGAGCCTGGTGCTGGTGCACAATGATGATCCCGTCAAACAGGACCAGCTCTTCGATACTGCAATTGCGCGAAAAGCAGCAGCAATCATCTGCGACAATGCCGGCGCCGATGCCACCATTGCCGCAGTAAAAAAGGCAAAAGACGCAGGTATTCCGACATTCCTGGTCGATCGCGAGATTAACTCGACCGGCGTGGCCGTTGCCCAGCTGGTCTCCAATAACTATCAAGGCGCTACTCTCGGAGCGCAGGAATTTATCAAATTACTCGGCGAAAAAGGAGATTACGTCGAGCTGATCGGTAAGGAAACCGACACCAATGCTGGAGTTCGTTCCCGCGGCTACAATGACGTCCTCGGCCAATACCCAGACTTAAAGAAGGTTGCGGCGCAAAGTGCCAACTGGAGCCAAACCGAGGCCTTTCAAAAAGTGCAAACCATCATCCAGCAGTTCCCCAATATAAAAGGTCTTATCTCCGGCAATGACACCATGGCTCTAGGCGCATATGCAGCATTGAAAGCCGCCGGCAAGGGCAACGTTATCGTCGTCGGTTTTGACGGTAGCCCCGATGTCGCCCAATCGATCAAGGCCGGCGAAATTAAAGCCACGGTTCTCCAGCCTATCATCAAGCTCTCCGAAGAGGCTGTCCTGCAGGCTGATAATTACATCAAAACCGGGAAAGCCGATAAACCAGAAAAGCAATCGATCGATTGTGTGTTGGTTAACAAAGACAATGTTGGCAAGTACACGACGTTTGGTTTGAAAGAATGATTGGAGCTTGAATGCTTGAGCGGCGGTGTAAGTTAGCCCAGATCTATCCGTCGCTCTTCGCTCTCAAAAAGGCTACATCGGCACAACCAATGCGGATCTCTTGCAAGGAGACCTTTTTCAACACCTCTGCCGATCGTATGCTATCTAACTTAGCTACCAAGCTTCGAGGACGAGCGCGACGACGAGAACGATTATGGTCGCGCATCATGTTTTACAGTTAACTTGAAATCTCCCCGTCATGCCTACAAAGCTTCATCGTTCCATCACGCTTGGCGTAATCGTCGGTAATCGCGACTTTTTTCCGGACAGTCTGATTACGGCGGCCCGGCAGGAAATCATTCAAAAACTAACCGACTTACAGATCAGACCGATTCTGTTACCCGAGGACACTACTAAGCTAGGCGGAGTAGAAACGTGGGAAGACGCCAAAAAATGTGCTGCATTGTTTGATGAGCACCGACGAGAAATCGACGGAATTCTGGTCAGTTTGCCAAACTTTGGCGACGAAAAGGGAGTTGCGGAAACAATTAAACTGTCGGGTCTGAAAGTGCCGGTCCTGGTGCAAGCATATCCCGACGATCTCTCACGGTTCTCGGTCGAGAGTAGGCGTGACGCCTTTTGCGGCAAAATTTCTGTCTGCAATAACCTGTATCAATATGGGATTCCATTCAGTCTAACCAGTTTACATACGGAGAAGGTCAACAGTGACCTTTTTTCTTCGGATCTCCAACAGTTCGCTGCCGTGTGTCGAGTAGTGAAAGAGTTACCGAGAGCCCGACTTGGTGCCGTCGGTGCCCGTCCAAACGCGTTTAACACGACGCGCTATAGTGAAAAACTGCTGCAAGCATTCGGCATCAGCGTCAGCACCATCGATCTGTCGGAAGTATTTGGAAAAGCCGAGAAGTTAGCAGACACAGATTCTCGGGTCGGTAAGCGACTCGAGGGCATCAAGGCGTATGTGCCTACCGCGGGGGTACCTTCGCCCGCGTTAGTCAAGATGGCCAAACTTGGCATTGTCATCGACGATTGGATGCAAACCTACGATCTCGACGCGACCGCGATCCAGTGTTGGGATTCCCTTCAACATAATTACGGGGTCAACGTGTGCACTTTGATGAGCATGATGAGCGAGAGTCTTCTGCCAAGCGCTTGCGAAGTAGATATCACGGGCGTTGCCTCCATGTATGCTCTGCAACTAGCCTCCGGCCGGCCCAGCGCTCTGGTTGACTGGAACAACAACTACGCCGGCGAACCGGACAAATGTGTGCTGTTCCATTGTGGCAATTGGGCCAAGAGTTTTTTTGCTGACGTAAAGATGGCTAATGCGGAGATCCTCGCAACGACTCTAGGGACAGAAAACACTTATGGCACGGTCGCCGGAAGAACTCCGGCGGGCCCTTTCGGTTACGCTCGAATCACGACTGACGACCGAGCGGGCCAAATCCGAGCCTATGTTGGAGACGGCAGTTTTGTGGACGATCCGCTCGACACTTTCGGAAGTCGAGCTGTGGTCCATGTCCCTGGACTACAGAATCTCATGCACTTCATCTGCAAGAATGGCTTTGAGCATCACGCAGCTATGACCACCGCGCATGCGGCGGCCGTCTTGCACGAGGCATTTACGACCTATTTTGCCTGGGATACGTGTTGGCACAAGTAGCCTGATCCTCCCGGCTCAGGAGCCCAGGGCTGCGGTGATAGTGATTAATAAGCAGTAAGCGGGGGCCAGATACGCCGAAGGCGTTAAAGGACTCAGCCCGGGGTGGAGGCTTTGCGTAACCCCGGGTAACGCAAAAAAGACGCGTCCGCTCTGAAGGAGCGCTAGAAGTCTTCCAGGGATCTCGGTTACGGCAGCAACAATCCGTAGCGGCCGACGCTAGGTAAGAGGATCTAGAAGGGGCGTTCATGCCCTCGATGGAGCCGGTAATTGAGCGCCGTTCTGCCAGATGCTCTTACGCTCTTTCAGAGCGGACGCGCATTTTTTGGGGCTACCCGGGGTTACGCAAAGCCTCCACCCCGGGCTGAGTCCTTTAACGCCTTCGGCGTATCTGGCGTGTCTGACACGCCGGGCGGTTTTGTTGTGACGATCGACAAACGCAACGGCATACCCCGGCGTCCAGCTCCCCTCGCTTACTGCTTACTGCTTACTAATCACCAACCTAATCACTAGTCACGACATAAACAATCCGCCGTCCACGTTGATCGTCTGGCCGGTGATATACGCCGCATCGTCTGAGGCCAGAAATGTCACCAGTCCGGCGACATCCTCTGCTCTCCCCACTCGTTTCAGTGGGATATTGTTAACCCATTCCTGCATCAACTCCCCCGGTTTGTAATTTCCCAGAAGTTTGCCCCAAGCCGAATCGTTATAGGCCCACATGTCGGTATCAATGATGCCAGGGCAAAAGGCGTTCACGGTAATGTTAAATGGAGCCAACTCTTTGGCGAGGCTTTGGGTGATACCGACCACGCCAAATTTGCTGGCGGCGTAATGTGGCGTGTAAATGAAGCCCTGTCTGGCCTGACCCGAAGCGGTATTGATGATCCGGCCAGATTTTTGCTGTTTCATTCGTACTGCCGCCGCCTGACAACACAAAAAGACGCCCTTGGTGTTTACCGCCATGATCTTGTCCCATTCCTGTTCCGTCAGATCTTCAATCTTGGCGATGGTAATAACGCCGGCATTCTGGATCGATACATCCAGTTGGCCGAACTCGTCGACAACCCGCTCGAACAGCTTTTCGACTTCCACCTTGCTGGTAACGTCACAAATCGCGGAGATGGCGCGACCGCCGGAACCGTTAATTTCTTCGGCGACCTGATGCACAGCGTCCTCGTTCGCAGCGACGGCTACGCTTGCTCCCTCTCGGGCAAATCGGAGAGCCAATCCTTTGCCGATCCCTCGGCTCGCCCCCGTTATCAGCACAGTCTTTTCCTCGAATCGTTTCATTCTCTTCGTTGGTTTTACATGATTATTCGATAGCCGGCAGATATTTCCCTGGATTGTTTGCCAAGATAAAGATCACGGCGGGCTTCGGTACCGGGAGCAAGTCGTCCAAGCCCGCATCGTCGGCTAGATTTCTGATTTCAAGCTCGCGCCAGCCCATATGTATATATATGCATGGATAAATAAAAATGAAATTTTGCTTGCATTGCTTTTCTCTTCGCGCAACTAATCGGTGTCCTTCTTACCCCCATGAACCCTATTCGATTCGCTTTCCTTCCCCTCCTCGCTACCGCCCTGTTGGCGGTTCCCGGAACTCTCCATTCTCAATCTTCCGCTGCTTCACCCGAGGTCCCGAAAGGCAACGTAACCGTGAACTTTTGGGGCATCGCGACACAGCCCTGGCAGCTTATGATCGACGAGTTCCAGAAGAAGTATCCGAACATCAAGATCAAATGGACCAAATACAGTACCGACGAGATTAAACAGGCGCTTCGAGTCGCTTCTGCAGCGGGAAAATTGCCCGACGCATGGTTTAACTGGGGTGGCAGTCTCGCCTCACCCTATGAGGAGGCCGGCCACGCACTCGAGCTTACTCCGGAGCTAATGGCTCAGTACGGAATCGACAAAAATATACTGCCCGCCGCACTCAGTTTGGCTCGCTGGAAAGATAAGCTTTATGGCGTTCCGATTTGGGTGCGACCAATGACTATTTTCTATAAAAAGAGTCTGCTCGAAAAAAATGGCCTTTCTGCGCCGACATCGTTCGCCGACCTGGAGCAATTGTGCCAGGCGCTCAAATCCAAAGGCATTACTCCGGTCGCATGCGGCGGAAAGTTTAGCTGGATGACCATGCGAACGACCGATTTCTTCATCGAGCATTACGCTGGCCCGGCCGTTCACGACAAGCTCTTCGCGCTGGAGGAATCGTGGAATTCCCCCGCAGTAATCCAAGCGTTCGCCAAGCTCAAGGAATGGGTCAGCAAAGGTTATTTCAACGATGGCTTTCTCTCGCTCGATCCCAACCAGGCTTTACCACTGCTTTTCCAAGATAAAGCAGCCATGATCTTTCAGGGTCCGTGGATTGAAGATCAAAACATCGTTTCGACGCATCAAGACCCCAACAACTACGTTCCGATCGTTGCACCGGCCGATCAAACGCCGGTCAGAGTATCTGGCTTTCAAGAGCAGATTCAGTTTTGGTCCAAATCGAACCCGGATGCGCAGAAAGCCGCTCTCCTTTTTGCCGCCTTCATTACGACTCCGGACGTGGCCAAGAGCCACGTGAAAGAGTTTGGCTCGCCCAGCGCTGTGGTAGGCGTTTTCCCGCCCGCCGATCGTCCGATTGGTACGCAGATGGCAAAGTGGTTGCAAGGCGAAGTTGGGCTTTATCTACCGACAGACCAGGCGGTGCCACAGGAGATCGTTAACGCATTTTGGCAAGCGCAGGACTCAATAGTACTCGGAAGCATGACACCCGAAAACGCAGCAGCGCAGGTCCAGCAAGCCGTCGAGGCTTACAAAGCCGCACGGAAGTAGTTTGCCTAGCGTGGCTGATCGCGCTGATGCGCTGGAATACAGGACAGTTGAAGCCAGGTTGGTGTGCTCTTCCCGTAACCAGGATAATTAGTTAAGAACCACGCGACAGACAGTAAATGGATGCTGTAGAGGAAATATCGGCGATCACCCAGATTTCACCCCCTGCTCAGGCGCTACGAAAGGTACGTTCCAGCTTTCGCTGGCTTCTACCTTGGCTGTTTGTCGCTCCCGCGTTGTTCATTTACGTGGTCGTTGTCGTCTACCCGATGGTCTTCTCCGTCTATCTGAGTTTTTTTCGCTGGGACGGAATAGCGCCAACCAAAGTATTCGTTGGATTTCGGAACTATGTGTCCCTTTTCACCAGTGATCCGATCTTCTGGATAGCGCTTACTAACAACGCGATTTGGCTGGGTGCAGCCTTGATCTTACCGACGAGCATCGGTCTGGGGCTAGCGCTGATTCTGAATTCCAAATTTCGAGGGAGTCGATTCTTTCGGACGATCTTTTACATCCCAGCCGTTCTGTCCTTAGCAGTGGTTGGATTGATCTGGACCTGGATGTACCAGCCCACATTTGGGTTAATTAATCAAGTGCTCGATCTCTTCGGGTGGAAAGCGCTGGAGCACAATTGGCTGGGAGATCCGCAGGTTGCTCTTTATGCGGTCATTATCGCCGCGGCTTGGAACGCAACCGGTTTGCCAATGCTCCTTTACCTCGCAGGCCTCCAAACTGTCCCGACGGAGTTACTGGAAGCGGCCAAAGTGGAAGGTGCGGGTCCGATACGCCGATTTCTCTATGTAACATTTCCGCTCTTGCGCGAGACCACACTGATCGTGTTGGCAATCACGGCGATTAATTCGCTGAAGGCCTATGACATCGTTTATGCCATGACCTACGGCGGTCCGGCAAATAAGACGCAGGTTCTGGGCACATGGATGTACTTCCAAACTTACAACTATAACACGGTAGGGGGAGGCACCGCGATCGCAGTGGTGCTATTCGCCTTAACCCTGATCTTCGCGGTTCCATACCTTCGACTCATGGTGCGAAATCAATGAGTGCCTCCCCTACTGAAACACCTGTCCGGTTACCGGTAAGAACAGCCTTTCTGCCAGGAAAATCGGTCAAGGTTGCTCTCTTTTATGCGGTGCTGATCGTGGCTGCTTTTATCTGGTTCATTCCGGTAGTGACACTTATTTTAACCGCCCTGAAAGATGCTGGCGACTTCGCAGTGAACGGAACATTCTCGCTTCCCCAGTCGATCAACTGGTCCAATTTCAGCGAGGCTTGGGAGACCGGCGTTAAGAATTACTTCTTTAACAGCGTCTTTGTTACCTGCGTTAAAGTCCCGGCCGGAATTCTTCTTGAGTCGATGGCAGCGTTTGCGCTCACCCACATGCCATTCAAGTGGGCGAACCGAGTTTTCCTTTTTATCCTGATCGGACTGATCGTCCCGATCCAAATGACGCTCGTTCCCCTAACGTTGTTGATGAACGCGCTCAGTCTAATCGATACGTTAACTGGCCTGATTATCCTCTACATCGGATTCGGGGTTCCGTTCGGCGTGCTGGTTATGAGAGGTTTCTTCCGCACCATTCCGACAGCGATTATTGAAGCGGCGCGGATCGACGGCTGTTCCTATTTCCGAATTTTCATTCGTATCGCACTGCCGCTGGCGATGCCTGCAGTCATCACTTTGTGCATTCTCGACGGGGTGGCGACCTGGAATGAATTCATCTTGGCGCAAATCTTTTTGCGATCGGATGAACTGAGAACTTTACCCCTGGGCCTGGTGCAATTCAGCACCCAGTTCTCAACCCAATACGACCAACTTGCGGCGGCGGTCCTTATTTCCGTGGTCCCGGTAATTTTCGTCTTTCTCTTCTTCCAGCGTTACTTCGTCAGCGGTATGGCTGGCGCGGTGAAATAGAGCCTTTGTCACCAGAAATACTATGTATCGTCCCCCTATCCCTGAACCAGCCAAGAAGTCGCGAGTGATCCTAAATACGGACGCAAAAAACGAAGCTGATGATCAATACGCGATTGTTCACGGCATTTTGACCCCGTCCTTTGATCTGCACGGCATTATCTCTGCCCATTTCGGAGACCGTAAGTCTGCGACCAGCCAACGCGATAGCCATGATGAAATATTGCGACTGCTCGATCTCATGGGTATTAAGGGTCAAATTCCGGTGGCGGCCGGAGCACCAAGAGCACTTCCCGATGAAGTAACACCGGTACCATCGGAAGGCTCGGCGTTGATTATCGCTGAAGCCTTGAAGGACGACCCGCGACCGCTGCATGTGGCTTTTCTCGGACCTTTGACAGATATGGCGTCGGCCCTCCTGGAAGAACCTGCTATCGCCGGACGCAATGTTGTCGTGGTTTGGATTGGCGGCGCTGATTGGCCAGTGGGCGGACCAGAGTTCAATCTGTCGAACGACATCAACGCGGCCAATGTGGTATTCCGATCGAAAGTGCAGCTATGGCAGATTCCCAGCACCGTCTACAAAAGAATGGCGGTGAGTTATGCCGAACTGGCCGCGAGAGTCTATGACAAAGGACCGATCGGAAAATACCTGGTCGAACAATTGGTAGAATGGAATACGCACAATGTGCCAGGGCCGATCGAACATCGTTCTTTAGGTGATTCGCCGGCAGTAGGAGTGATTATGTACCCGGACTGTGGAGTGTGGGAATGGCGCCCGGCTCCCGAGTTCAATCGAGAAATGAATTATGTCCACAGCGGAGGGAACCGCCCGATCCGCGTGTACGAATCCGTTGATCAACGATTCATCCACGAGGACTTCTTCGCCAAGCTCGCAGGCTTTGCCATGAAATAATCCGCGGACTTCATTATCCGCAGATTTCACAGATTACACAGATTTTTCTCGGATCGTTGGACCCGCGCCTGAGGTCCGAAGACCAATTACAGAGTGTAGAACATCCGCAGATTTCACCGATTACGCAGATTTTTCCAGGAGCATTGGAACCGCGCTTGAGGCCCGAAGATCGATTACAGAGTGTAAAACATCCACAGATTTCACAGATTCTTCCAGGAGCATTGGACCCGCACTTGAGGCCCGAAGATCAATTACGGAGTGTAAAACATAGGCGCTTTGTTTTGCTCATCTCAGCGCGCAAAAAGGAGCCTCAAATAAAATCTGTGTGATCTGCGAAATCTGCGGATCACTCCCTCTTACCGTCCCGAGCCGCCCAGAGCATTCCTCGGAGGATCAACGTCCGCATTGGTGCTATCTCAAATTCCGTTGCGGCGTGACCGAGTGAACAGTAAAAGACGTGGCCCGCTCCGTGACGCCGCTTCCACGCCACTGGCATGACTACGCCTTCAATCCAGGGGCAGTGCTCTCCCCCAAAAGTCGTAGTCGCCAGCACCTCATTACTTGGATCAACGTGCATATAATACTGCTCGGAACGGTAGTCGAAATCGTCGATCCCTCGGGTGATCGGGTCGTCTCGGTTGGTGATCGTGACCCGGTAAGGAATGATATTGCCCGGATGCGCTACCCACTGACCTCCAACCATGAACTGGTAAGCGGGTGCCGCCCGGAAACTGTCCCCCATGCCGCCGTGAAAGCCAGCGAGTCCGGTCCCCCGCGCGACGGTCGCGCTGAGATTCTCGCATTCCTCAGAGGTGATCGTCGCCATAGTCACAATTGGCACGATCAGGTTGAAACGACCCAGACTGGGCTCGGCAAACGCCGAGGCCGAGTCGGTTACGTGAACGCTGAATCCTGCTGTCATCAGAAGGCGGGCGACGACGTCTGCGCATTCTCTGGGCTGGTGGCCTTCCCAGCCACCCCAAACGATCAAAGCTTCTTGCATTTCGGGTCTCCTAGAAGGGAAATTGGTTTTGAAGGCCGGGATATTCGGCCGCTAAACATTGCTGATCTGCGCCACTTTTTCGCTCGCGACGAAGCGATCGTTGGACGGCTACTCACTCACAGCACCGCTTGTCTGCGATTGTCCCTGCACAGAATTCAGCGAGGCCTTTTCCGCGTTGTTGTTGGCGACTTCGTTGGTCAATTCCTTTAGCCGCGCCAGCGTCTTCGGAGTACTGTTCAGCGTTTCTTGGTCGTCGGCGGATATGACCACGCCATCTTTACGAAGTACTTCTTTGATCTGCACCGAGTAATTGTAACAGACCGTCAATTGTCGATACGCCTCTTCCAATTTTATTTTGATGGCGGCCGCTTCGGTATTTAACTGAGTCGACTCGTCATTTAGCGTCTGTGACCGGCTGTTAATCGCTTGCGCTTTTTGGTCCAGAACGGCCTTTTGAGAATCCAGATCGGCCTTTTCCTGGTTCAACTCGGCCTTCTTCTTATCGAGTTTCGTCTTCCATTGGTTCAACCGATTCACGTTTGCCTGGCTTCTCTGTTTAGTAGGAAGGTTGTTTGATTGGGCCACCTGAGCCCGTTGATTAGTTACCTCCGAATCGTATTGCGCCACTTGCGCGTTATGTGGCGTTAACTTCGCGTTGTAGGCGTTCAAAGCTGAATTATAGGCGTTCAGATCCTGATTGAACTGATCGGCCGCTTTGTTATGAACGGCGATCTTCTCCTGCGTGCTTTTTAGTTCGTTTTCCTCGCTGGCGGCATCCGCCGCTACACCGGCCAGCGCCAATTGCGCGGTCCGGTCTGCGCCTTGCCGCGCAGTCGCGTCCACCAAAGAGTTCAGATCGGAAAGGATATACGTGCCGTCGGTAGTGCCGATCGCCTCATCTGCGCGACAGATCGAGCAGACACAACCGAGACCCAGCGCTAGAATCAATACTCTCGAAACCCTCGTTACCCGCGTCCGCTCGCGCGTGTCGCGCGGGCTAGAGCGCGATACAGCCCACAATCTATAGCCACGCGACGATATGGCTTTCATCATTCTCGATCTGCGCACTAAATCTTGATGCATTAACTCCTCAAATAGCCCGATCTACAAGCGTTTACTTTTGCGGCTGTCGCCGAACGTGCTGCTTAACCCATACCGATAACGGCGGCAGGATTGCTCACGGGGCAGAGCATTTTCGACATGGTCCTTTCCTGGGCTTCGGCCGCCTATTTTGAAAGCGGTGATATCATGGTTATATAGGAAACGGCCCACTGAATTTTACGGTAGAGGAATCCTTGAAATTGAACCCCACGCGCCGATCAGAAAGCTGGCAGCACCTGCATCTCAAGAAGCTCGCAGCCCAATGGGCCTACGCCAGCGGATTTCGCTGCATCGGCATTGAAGTGCGTGCTCCGCGATCGAGGTTCCGCGTCGACGTGGCCGTTTATCGACCTGGCCGGATGAGTGAATCGGGTGAGCCGCTCGTGGCAATTTTTGAGTGCAAACAGAGTCGGCCGGATCTCTCTCGGGACATCGCTCAATTCGATGCGTTGCAGCGAGAATTGCACGATTTACAGCAGCGACGGGCAAAGCTCGAAGAGCTTCTGCTGGTGCACCATCCTTACTGTCACCAGGGTGAAAGTCTATTTCCGGAGTGGGAGACGTTCGCCGGTGAATTTCTTGCCCACGATGGCTATCAGCGGCTCGTCGCCCGGATTATTCGAGTCCAAGGCATGCTTCAGAATTGCACCAAATTCGCGTGGATCGCCCGCCACCGGCTGGCCAATCTCCATTACATGGTCGTTCCGGAACGATTAATGACATTCGATGAGTTGCCTCCCGGCTGGGGCTTGTTGGAATCAAACGGCGCGGCGGATCTGAACTTGCGCGAACCGGCCAAATTCATGCGAATTCCGAATCACACCTCTTGGCTCGAACGTATTGGCCAATCTGCCACTGTGCGATGGTTGAGACAGGATGGGTTAATTGGAACGCCTGGGCCATTCCAGCCTACGCTCAACCTCTGAAAGGGAGGGCGCGCAGCCTGTCCGACATAGCCCTTTCGAATGCCCGGTGCAGAATGCTTGAGCGCGACGTCGGATCCTCGCGCGCCGCGGATCGCGAGGATCTGATCCCTTAAAGCCCCGGACGGGGAGGGCGCGCGTCCTCGCGCGCCACGGATCGCGAGGACGCGATTCCTTAAAGCCCGGACGGGGAGGGCGCGCGTCCTCGCGCGCCGCGGATCGCGAGGCTGCGATTCCTTAAAGCCCCGGACGGGGAGGGCGCATGTCCTCGCGCGCGGGGCGGATCGCGGATCGCGGGGACGCGATCCCTCCCGATCAGGGCACTGCGCAGCGTTTAGTCCGTTACCGCGCCTAGCGAGGCCGATTTGACCTGGCCTGCGTATTTAGCGAGGACGCCTTTGATGTAGCGGGGCTTTGGTTGTTTCCACGCTTTCAACCGCTTGTTGATCTCTGTTTTCGTGAGGGCCAGATTGATAGTCTTCTGGCCAGCGTCTATTTCGATCGGGTCACCATTCTTAACAATCGCTAACGGCCCCCCAAGATAGGCCTCCGGAGTAATATGGCCGATCACAAACCCGTGGCTGCCACCAGAGAAGCGACCATCGGTGATCAGCGCTACGTCTTTGCCCAATCCTTTGCCCATAATCGCAGCCGTTGGCGCCAGCATCTCCCGCATTCCCGGCCCGCCTTTTGGCCCCTCATAGCGAATTACAATCACGTCCCCTTTTTTGATCTTATCGTCCAGAATAGCGCGAAGCGCTTTTTCTTCCGACTCGAACACGCGCGCTTTTCCGGCGAACCGAAGCCCCTCTTTGCCTGAGATCTTCGCGACAGCCCCTTCAGGAGCGAGATTACCGTAGAGAATAACCAGGTGACTGTCCGGTTTGATCGGATCCTTTAGGCTATGGACGATCGTTTGCTCCTTCGGGTACGGCTTTACCGCGGCAAGGTTCTCTTTCAGTGTTTTCCCGCTAACCGTCAGGCAATCGCCGTGGAGCAGGCCTTCATCGAGCAAAGTCTTCATGAGCGGCACAATCCCGCCGATCTGGATCAATTCTGCCATGAGATGTTTGCCGCTCGGCTTAAGATCGGCCAGGACCGGCACCCGCTTCCCGACTCGAGTCCAGTCGTCGAGTTTCAGTTTGACACCCGCGGCATGTGCCATTGCTAACAAATGCAGGACCGCATTGGTTGAACCACCGAGCGCGATAACCACAGTCATCGCGTTTTGAAATGCTTCTTTGGACAGAATATCAGAGGGACGAATACCTCGCTTGATTAGCTGGACGACGGCCGCGCCGGCCGCTCGACAATCCGCTAATTTTTCTCCAGAAACAGCGGTTTGAGCCGAACTGTTGGGTAAACTCATACCCAGGGCTTCGATAGCGGAGGCCATGGTGTTTGCCGTATACATACCACCGCACGAGCCCGGTCCAGGAATGGCGCAAGATTCGACCTGTTCTAATTCCGCGTCGGTTATCTTTCCGTTGGAATGCGCCCCGATTGCTTCAAAGATTGAAACGAGATCGACGAGACGATGGTTTAAGCACCCGGGCAGGATTGTTCCTCCGTAGACGAAGATGGAAGGGCGATTTAATCGAGCCAGCGCGATAAGACACCCTGGCATGTTTTTATCACAACCCCCGATCGCAACCACTCCGTCAAAGCCCTCGCAGCCGGTTACGGTCTCAATCGAGTCGGCGATTATCTCGCGCGAAACCAACGAATATTTCATGCCCTCTGTCCCCATCGAGATGCCGTCGGAAATGGTGATGGTATTGAAGATTAGCGACTTCGCATCGGCGGAATCGGCTCCGGCCGCCGCTTCCCGGGCGAGCTGATCAATATGTACGTTGCAGGGAGTTACCTGACTCCAAGTCGATGCTATTCCGACGATTGGTTTCTTGAAGTCCTCTTTCTTGAAGCCAACCGCATAGAGCATTCCTCGGCTAAAGGCGCGTTCTGGACCATCAACTACTTCTGCAGAAAATTGACGCGGATCAGGAGGGCTCATTTTCATCTGTTAATCCTGTAGCCTGGAAAATAGCCAATAGCCAAAAAAACTACAAACCGCTAGGGAACGCGGACAACGCCGGCTTGTCCGACGAAGCCTGCCGGAGTTTCAGACGACGGAGCGAAGTTGGAGAGCGCCGAGGAGGGTAATCAGTAATCAGTAATCAGTAATCAGTAATCAGTAATCAGTAATCAGTAATCAGTGATCAGTGATCAGTGATCGGTGATCGGTGATTGATAGTTGCCAACATGCTCATAGTTCCCGGCGTTCCCGTGCGATCCCGTGCGATCCCGGCGCTCTCGGCGTTCTCGGCGCTCTCGGCGTTCTCGGCGCTCTCGGCGTTCTCGGCGCTCTCGGCGCTCTCGGCGTTCTCGGCGTTCTCGGCGCTCTCGGCGTTCCCCCGCTTCAACCGGTCCGCGTTAGATTTTCCATTCGGCCAAAGCCTGTTGAGCAAAGGAAGCTAGCTCTTCCACCGCATTGATCGCGTCGATTCTCTCGGCTTGATCGATCCGCAAGCGCAGCGTTCCTTGACCCCGAATGACCAGCAGATTTTCGAGTATTGCCGCCGGTAGTCTCCGCAGTTGATTGGCTAAATCTGCGGGAAACTCTTCCCGAGCCAATGGTCGCGAAGAAGAAAGCAGGTATTCGTGATCGAATTCTGGAATCCCAGTCAATTGGACACGCGCATGTAACCAATCTGCTAACCAGTCGGGTTGTGCTTTCCCGGTGAACATCGCGGCCAACAATTTCATCGAATCTTTTCCCTGGCGTTCGCGGCGAGAGATGAAACACCAGCCATCGAACTTCCGTTGATCTGGAAAGACCAATTCGAAATAAGGGGGAGACTCACGAGCATTCCATTCCGCGCTCCAGTGGAGACCGGCCCGGTTCGCTTCGATCTTGTACCACAATCCAGCGCGATCCTCTTCGAAGCTCCAGTGCTTCCGTCGGGCATAGAGGCGAAGACGAGAATCGGGCAAATGTGTAACGAACCAAACCCGCCAAAGAAATAGAGCGAGTATTCCACCGGCTAATACGACCACCAAAATGTTGCTCACCGCGTCCTACTCAATATTCCGAAACAACACCCCGCAATGCGACTTTTGCAACATTTCAGTCACAAAAGGAGAGCCGGGAGCACCGGGAGGAGGTGAAAAGTGAGAGGTGACTCGTGAAAGGAGAGAGAACGCCGAGGGGGGTAATCAGTAATCAGTTGATAGTTGCCAACATGTCATAGCGAAGGCGCTCGAAATCGTTCCCGTGCGTTCCCGTGCGTTCCCGGCGTTCCCGTGCGTTCCCGTGCGTTCCCGGCGTTCCCGTGCGTTCCCGTGCGTTCCCGGCGTTCCCGGCGTTCTCCAACTTCGCTCCGTCGTTTGAAACTCCGGAAGGCTTCGTCGGACAAGCCGGCGATTCCAGTTTAATGTCATTTGCTATTGGCTCTCTTCCCCGGCTGATGCTAGTAACCGCAATATACGGTGGGCAAGAAGATAGACCTGCAAGCGATCGTTACAGATCATTACGCCGCTCTTTATCGATTTGGTTTGGCCTTGGCAAAAAATGAAGCTGAAGCCTCCGACCTGACGCAGGAAACTTTCCTTATCCTGGCAAAATACCAGGAACAAATTCGAGAACCTGAAAGGATAAAATCCTGGCTTTTTACTACGCTCCGCCGGGAATTCCTGCGGAAGGTTCGCGCCCACGTCGCCCATCCCGAAGTGGAGTTTGAATCGGAACACCATGAAATCCCGGCCCTTGAATCTGACGCACTTCGCTCCGCCGACGGCAGAAGCGCATTAGCTGCGCTTGAGATGGTCGAGGAAAGTTATCGGTCAGCTCTGGAATTATTTTACCTAGGCGACCTCTCCTATAAAGAGATTTCGACAACCTTGGGCGTTCCGATCGGCACGGTAATGTCGCGGCTTTCCCGAGGAAAGGAACAATTGAGGCGAGCATTAGCCATAACCTTAGAGAACGATACCAGCAAGATCGTCCCACTTCCTAGAAGGCCAGAGCCCGGAGGGTTGAAATGACCAGAGAAGAGGCCAAAGTAACTCTGAGCGCGTTCCGAGCTCATGGTTCTGATGAATCCGATCCGGCTCTTCGCGAAGCGCTGGAACTTGCCCGCGAAGACTCTGAACTCGCCGGTTGGTTCTCCAACCAACGCGAATTTGACGCGATCCTGATAGAAAAATTCTCGTCGATCCGCCCGCCGGAAGGATTGAAAGAGAATATTCTCGCGTCGCTCGAGGAGAAAGAGCGCCCGATACATTTCTCTAGGACGGGTTGGCTCGCGCTCGCTGCGACAGTCGCCATCGCCGCTCTCGTTTTGAGCAATCAAGCTGGTCTTTTCCGGAATCAATCTCAGCCGTTCGACAAATTCTGCTCCGATGCTCTGGCGATGGTATCAGTCAAACCTGCGCCCAAACTCGACCTGGAAACAGCGAGCCTCAGTTCGGCCGAAACATTCATTGACGAACATCAGGCGCCGCGGCTGGAGCAATTCCCCCAAAAGTTGCGAGACATGGCCACCGCTGGCTGCCGCGTTTTTCTCTGGCAACAGCATCCAGCTTCTCTCACCTGTTTCCGTCTCCCATCGGGTAATCTACTGCACCTAGTTGTTATTCGGAAGGACGCGATCGGCGGTTCGAACATGCCTTCCGGACCCTACACGGAAAATGGATGGCATCTGATGTTCCAGAAAAAGGATGGCTTGATTCTGATGTGGGCCAGCCAGGCGCCGATGGAGGAGTTGAAACAGCTGGTCATTGAGACCTAGGGAGCAAATAGCAAATACCGGATTGCCAAAATCGGCTATCAGCTATTGGCTATTAGTCATCTTCCTCCCGTATGCCTGAACCTCGCGCGATTATCCTCATGGGAGTTGCTGGCTCCGGAAAAACCGCTGTCGGTTCTCGAGTGGCAAAACGGCTCGGCTGGCTATTCCTGGACGCGGACGATTTTCATCCGCCGGCTAATGTCGAAAAAATGAAACGCGGTATTCCCTTGGACGACAACGATCGGGCTCCCTGGTTAGAGCGTATGAATTCCGAACTGCGCCGGCAGATCGCTGAGGGACGCTCGGTCATGCTAGCATGTTCAGCACTAAAGGACGCGTACCGTGACAAGCTCAGGGATCATCTGCCTGAGGCGCGATTTGTCTTCCTCGACGTCGACCGGAGCACGCTATTGGAACGGTTGCAGAAACGTCAGGCTCACTTTTTTCCAAAGGAATTATTAGATAGTCAGCTCGCGACTTTGGAACGGCCTCATGATGCCTTTGTCGTGGATGCCAATCGGCCGATCGACGAAGTCGTTGATTCGATTGTGAAAGCGGTTCTGGAAGGGAAAATTTAGACGAAGTCGGGTTTCGCCCTACCATCCAATTCAATTCCTTTGATTATCTTTACCCCAGGATGCCCCCGGAACTTCAACCCATCCTCGCTGCCGTCCTATCCGTCGTCGCGCTTATCCTGCTCGTCACCCGCTTCCGGGTTCACCCGTTTCTTGGTCTGCTGGTCGCCTCGCTGATGCTCGGCTTCCTCGCCGGCCTGGTGCCCGCGGACATCATTAAGAATTTTGGCAAAGGATTTGGTGATGACGCCGAAGGCGTAAGAGGACTCAGCCCAGGGTGGAGGCTTTGCGGAACCCTGGGTATCTGTAACAAAATGTGCTCAGCTCTGAAGGAGCGAAACAATCGGTCCAACACTCTTTTTCAGGGAAGACCGCTAGGGACTACAAAAACACATTCAGCAGTACGAGGGCGATAGTCTGCGAACTGGGGTTGATCTCCTCCGCTCCTTCAGAGCTGTCCGCATATTAATATTGAATACCCAGGGTTCCGCAAAGCCTCCACCCTGGGCTAAGTTCTCTTACGCCTTCGGCGTACACCTTTGGCCAACCTTGTCGTCACTCCCGAACGGCGAGCCCCTATCCTTGAGCGTGATCTATGAGAGGCTTGCGCGGACAAGCTCCCTCAGCCTCACGCTCCGCCCTTCAGCTTCACGATGATCTCGTTGTTTTCGACTTTGATAGACTCGATTCGATGAGCGAACTGGCTTGCTTCCGGCAGCCGCGTTTCGACTGCTTTGTTCATACCCTCGGTCAACGTCTCTTTATAACTTTGACCCGTGAGAAGCCAGGGAAGCCGCTTTCCGTTACCTTCGACGTCAAGGTTCTGGATCTTTAAGTCTCCGTTTTCGATCGTTAGGCGGGCCGCTATCTTGCCGTTGAAATAGCGACTGCGGATAGACGGTAGCAACGGCACGTCCACCATGAACGAAAGCGGCACACTCAGATCGGCAACTAACCAATCCGCCTCTGTTCGAAACCGAAAGTGATCGGCAAAATCAGCGTTCCGTCCGTCAGCAAAAAACCAGGCATTCAAATCGTTTGGAGAAAAACGAACTTCTGTTCCCTCTCCTCGCATCATCGCTTCTTGGGCGGCTTCGAGCTTGAGGCGGAAGGCCTTTTCGTCAGCCAAACTGGGCACTGGTTCGAACGTCCGAGGGGAAGGCGACGTCATCTGGTAAGCGCCTTGATAGGTTGAGATCGCGCCCCAGGCGATTGCGACAATGACTACAAACCCGGCAACCAACAGGACCAAACAGCCTCCATTGCACGAACCGTTTTCCCGCCAGCGCTTCTCAAGACCGACGCGCGGTCTTGGTATTTTCCACATGTTCAAAGCTCTCTGTCTTGGCTTGTGCTTCGCGGTTGAAGCAGATCGCGCCACCAAGGTTCATTCTTTCGATACCAGTTGATGGTCGCTCGCAGGCCGGCTTCGAAATCGTGGAGCGGTTTCCACCCGATCTCCTGGCGGATCTTGGTAGAATCGAGCGAATATCTTCGATCGTGAGCGGGACGATCCGCTACGAAGCGGATCTGGTCTTCGGCTTTACCCAGGTATTGCAAAATCTTTTTTGCGATATTCAGGTTCTGCTGTTCGGTCCCACCAGTCACGTTATAGATCTCACCTGCCCGACCCTCCATTAATACATCGAAAACTGCGGCACAATGGTCTTCCACATGGATCCAGTCTCGGACATGTAAGCCATCTCCATAGATCGGCAACGGCTCGTCCAACAATGCGCGCAGGATCAACAACGGAACAAGTTTCTCCGGGTACTGGTAAGGACCGTAGTTGTTCGAACCTCGGGTGATTACCACATCCTGGCCATAGGTTTTGTGGTAGGCCAGTGCGAGGAGATCCGCCGCCGCCTTACTAGCGGAGTAAGGCGAACTCGGATTCAGCGGACCCGCCTCCGTAAACGGAACGGTCGACTGATTGGATCCGTAAACTTCGTCGGTGGAGACCTGAACGAGACGTTTCACACCGTAATCCCGTGCAGCTTCGAGTAAGACAGTGGTTCCTACTACATTGCTGTGTATGAAATCAGCCGGCGAAACAATGCTTCGGTCCACATGACTCTCGGCGGCAAAATTGATCACTGCATAGTAACTATGCCTCGACAGGATTTCTCGGATCGTTTTCCGATCAGCAATATCGGCCCGGATAAATTCGTAGCGGTCGCCAAAACGGACCGGGAAATCCGCCGTGGTAACGAGGGAACCCGCATAGGTCAAAAGGTCGACATTCGTAATGCTTTCAGGTTGATAATGTTCCAGCACGTAGCGGATGAAGTTACTGCCGATAAATCCGCATCCTCCCGTAACAAGCAATCTCATCCCTCGGCTCTTAGCATAGCCGAAAGCGGATAGCCAATAGCCTATTACTTGCGAACTTTGGCTATTGGCTATTGGCTATCGGTCATCTTCTCCTGTTATGAGTGAGTTTTCTATTCGTTTCGCGACTCCGGAGGACGCCGAAACCGTTTTCCATTTGGTTCGACAGCTAGCCGAATACGAAAAGCTTGCTCACGAAGTCATATCATCGCCGGAAAATTTCCGTGAGACGTTGGCGCGTCGGGAATCGACACTCGAAGTGCTTCTAGCCGAATCCAGCGGACAAGCTGTCGGATTCGCGCTCTTTTTCGAAAACTTTTCGACTTTTCTTGGCCGGCCAGGGCTCTACCTCGAAGATCTTTTTGTGCTGCCGGAGGTCCGCCGGCTGGGAATCGGTACGGCTCTCTTTGAACGCATGTTCGAAATTGCTCGGGACAGAAAGTACGGTCGCATCGAGTGGGCGGTCCTGGATTGGAACACCCCGGCGATCGAATTTTACACCAAGAAATTAGGAGCACGGTTGCTAACCGATTGGCGCGTTTGCCGAGTGATGATGGGGGATGAGGGATCGGAGTGATGGAGTGATGGCTAGACCATTTTGAGCCGCTCGCGCATCGCGTCCTCTACTCGCTTCCGTTCCACCTCAAATTCTTCCGGAGTCTTGGTCGGAGGCACTTGGATCAAGGGCAGAATCGTCAGGTCAACTCTAGAGAAGGGTTTCGGAATCGCGAATCCGTCCCAAGATTTCAGTCGCCAAAAGGAACTGAATTCGAAGAGGAGCGGCATTAACGGGACCTGGCAATGCTGGGACAAAAGAACGACCCCGGGAGAAAGCTTGTATTTCGGGCCGCGAGGACCATCCGGCGTGATGCAAAGGTCGTAGCCCTCCTTCACCTTTTTCACGAGATCCATAAGGGCAATCGCCCCGCGGCGCGAACTGGAGCCCCGGATCGAGCCAACCCCGAGATGCCGGACCAACTCGGCTCCATAAGCCCCATCTCGGCTAGCGCTGTTGAGGATGTATGCTCCTTTGCGCTTCGGATAATGTCGCATGAATGCCGCCGCCATACCGAGCATGCGATTGTGCCAAATCAAGGCGACGACGGGCCGCGGGTCGGTTGATTGAAAGAAACCGGCTTCGTCCACGATGCGACACCGAAGCGTGCTTAAGTACGCCTTAACCAGCAGCGCGGCAAGCCACAGCAACAGTTTTGTACCTCGCTTGAGCTGACGAACTTCGGTCGACCGGGCCAGGGAAGACACTACAAGTTATAGGTTACAGGTTGCAGGTTGCAGGTTACAAGTTGAGGGTCTCTGCGTGACGAAACGCCCAGCTTGGGGCTTGTAACCTGGAACTTGTAACCCGGAACTTGCAACATGTAACCCCCTTCTAGACCATTGGCCGGAACTTGCCGACAACTTCGCTCAATCGGTTCGTGATCTGGCCCAACGAACAATGCTCAACGGTATTAACCAGTTCAGCGAATACGTTGCCGCCGGTCTCAACTACGTTGGCTAACGCATCCAGACTTTTTTCGGATTGGTCCGCGTGCCGGTGATGAAACTCATGCAGACGATCTAAGTGTAATTGCTTCTTTTCCCTTGGCGTTCGAACCATCTCGATATTCGGCCAACGGTTCTCATCATCCGAGTAGCGGTTTAACCCGACAATTGAGCGCTCGCCGCTGGAAATCTGACTCTCCAGGAGATGAGCAGCCGCCTGGATCTGGCTTCGCTGATAACGCCGCTCGATGGCTCCCAGAACACCTCCTTGTTCCTCGATCGCTTCAAACTCCTCCAGGATGCCTACCTCCACGGCATCGGCCACTACTCGCATTCCGGGTGATCCGGCGAGCGTGTTCATCATATGCCGGAAGAGCCCGCTCTCTTCCAGTAAGATGGCCTGAGCGTGCGCAGCGTACCGGGCGTATTCTTCGCTTGGCGTGGTGAACGGTTCATCAGCAGAGTTGCTGTGACACGAATTTGTCGCGTTCATGCAGGCAAGCACCAACTCGATGGCCGTTCGCGTGAGATTGTTTTTCCAATCTGCCGCCACCAATGATCGACCGCTCGTCTGGGTGTGTAGCTTGAGCTTCTGAGCTCGTTCGCCCGCCCCGAAAACGTCTCTCATGCCAAGGGCCCAGATTTTGCGGCAGACCCGGGCCAAGGCCACATATTCGACATCGAGTCCACAATCGAGGAAAAACGAGAGACGAGGACCGAACACGTCCACCTCCATGCCGCGATTCTGGAAATAATCAACGTACGCGAAACCATTCGAGAGCGTATAGGCTGCTTGTTGTACCGGGGTCGCCCCGGCCTCGGCGATGTGATAGCCGCTGATGGAGATCGGATACCAACGCGGCATCTCGGTGGCGCAAAAGTCGACCATGTCCGCGAGGAACCGCATCGAAGGCTCGATCGGGAAGATGAGCTCGTTTTGTGCTTGGACTTCCTTAAGTACGTCGGCCTGAATCGTGCCTCGCAATTTCGATACTACGGTTGGACCAAACCGCCGCTTAGCGGCCGCAATGTACATCGCGAGAAGAATCGGCGCAGGCCCCGAGATGGTCATTGAGACGGAGACGCGCGGCTGGTCGAGCGCGAAGCCTGCATAAAGCCGCTCGACGTCATCAACCGTGTCCACCGCGACACCGCCTTCCCCGATCTTTCCGAAAACTCCGCGTGCTCCAGCTCCGACACCGTAAAGAGTCGGTCCGTCGAAGGCTGTGCTCAAACGCTTGCTCTGCTGGTTGCGCGACAAATAGTGAAATCGCGCATTGGTATCCTCGGGTAAGCCAAGCCCTGCGAACAGGCGGGTTGGTTCTTCGCTCTGCGTTCCGTTACCCGTAAATCCGTTTGAATGCAGGTACTGCTCGGAATAAGCAGCGGACAAATAAGGGAACTCGCCGGGCAGACCCTCTTCCAGAAGGAACCGAGTGATTTCGCCAGCTTCATCGAGTTCCGGCAGGGCCAACGTCGGAAGTTTGATCCCGGTCGGGGTGCTGGTCGTCCCAATCTTTGAACGGATTTCGCGCCACCGGTTCTCTACTTGCTCTGCAGCCTCGGGGACATCGCGCACACGCTTCACTTCCGACCGAACAAATTTGCGGTATTTCCGCACTGCTTGAACAATTTGACCGAGGGACGTCATAGGCCGCTGTTAAGGGATGTTAAGAGGCTCGCTGCGTAGCCGTCGCGCATTCAGATAAGCGCACGCCTTCGGTTTTTCGGGGAAACAAAATTTCAAAAAGCTGGTCGACTCCAGGATCATCATGCCGAGTGGCTTGCGTTCGGAGCAAACGCTGTCCGCGATGATTGGGACCGATCCGAGCTTCGATTTCGGCCAACGCCGTCCGCGCTCCTCGCAGGTCCGACTTGTTGACGACGATCACTTCAGCGGCATCGAGCATCGCGATCTTGTGCAACTGCAGCCGGCCACCATAGTCCGGCGGCATTACCAGAAACGACGCATCGAGCCTCATTTCGGCAAAATCGAACGGCAACGCCTCCTGGCCAGTACCAACTGTCTCGACCAGCACAGCATCGAAAATTTCGGTGCCGGCCAGGAAACGTAAGCTTTGTTCCGTAACCAGGCTGAGCCCTCCCGACTGCCCTCGCGTAGCCATGCTGCGGATAAAGACGCGATCGTCTTGGGAATAAATCATGGTCGCTCGATCACCCAAAAGTGCGCCTAATCCAAGTACACTGGGATCATGCGACAAGATAGCGATCCTCCGGTCTTTAGAGAAATGTCGGAGAAAACGCGTCACCAGCTCGTCGATCAGCGTGGTCTTTCCGGCTCCGCCCGGCCCGGTAAAGCCAAACATTCTTGTTGTCCGCGGGATTGGCAGGTTTCCAGCCGACGCCAACACGCGACTCCCCGCGCCATTCTCAATGCGGGTCAACATCGCGGCTAGCGCTTGATCGCTTCTCGAGTTGCCGAATTCTCCTTGAGGTACCGGAGCCCCAAATCGTCTTTTGACGTAATCGACCATTTCCCCGAGGGACGTACCAGCAAAGAAGATCTGGTCCACTCCCGACTCATACATCTGTTCCGCGTCCGCTTTTGTGATGGTAGCACCACCACCCCCGAACAATTTGATGTGCTGACCGTTTCGAGCGCGCAGTTCCGCTAGAACCTCGGCAAAAAATTCTATGTGACCGCCGTTGTAGCTGGAAATACCGATCGCCCGGACCCCCTCCTGTACAGCGGCTCGCACGATGTCCTCAGCCGACCGGTGATAACCCAAGTAGACAACCTCGATCCCATGCCGGATCAGCTCGAGATTGATCGTATTAATGGCGCTGTCGTGTCCGTCGCAGATGGGAACGGCAGTCAGGATCCGGATTGGTTCCATAAAATTGGGGAAGAAAGATAACCTAGTTCCAGAAAGCAACAAACCGTATGCCCGATGCAAGCTTAGGTAACAACCGCTTTATCGAAACGCATCGGTATCCATAGCAGACTTGGGTTTTTACGGCGATTTGAAGATAGTCTAACCGATTGCCGGCGTTTGAGTAATGAGAAAGAACCCGGGCGGGGAGGGATCGCGTCCTCGCGATCCGCGGCGCACGATACCGCGAAAACTCGCCCAGCCATTCAATCGCGCCACTCCCGACCTTAGGAGCCGAACGGCGTCCCCATCGCGAAGTTGCAATGGCGGACGCTAGGGAATGCGCCCAAACGGCTTTCAATCCTCGACTACTTCGTCCGAAATCTCATTGCGCCGCTTAGAGCCGTCGGGCGGAAAATGTTCGGCCAGCACCGAGCCTACTTTCTCAACCGCACCAACGATTGCTGCGGTAAACTCTCCCTTTTTGAGATCCGGCTGCATTTGCTGAATCACTTCTTCCCAGAAAGCCTCATCAGACTTGGTATCGACAGCGGTGTCGCCAAAAATTGCTACTTTTTGAGCGGCCGGAGCCACGAGTATCAACACGCCGTTCCGTTTCTCGGTCCGATCGAGTTTTAACTTGCGAAATGATTTTCGGGCAAAGGCAAGGGCGTCTTTAGGTCGACGACGCGTGACGAAAACTACAATCTGGCCACTGGATTTGTTTTCGGCTTTTCGAATTGCCGCAGCGACCCGATCGTGCTCGAGCCGATCCAGAAAGTGTTTGGTCTTCATAAGCTCGGACCCGGAGAGCTACCAACTGCCTCCGGCGCCACCTCCGCCGGTGTCCCCTCCGCCCCCAGAGAAACCGCCGCCATCACCACCACCGCCGCCGCCGCCGAATCCACCCCCACCGCCGCCAAACCCGCCGCCACCAATCCAAGGGCCACCTCCCCCGCCGATGATTAGCCCGCCGCGTCTTCGAGCAGCGATCATGGCAAACACCAAAAAAACGAGCAGGAAAACCACTGGAATAATCCAAGACGAGTCGTCAGACGCGTGGCCGCGCTGTTCAGCCACCGTTTTGCCGATGCCTTTGTACTCCCCTTGAGCAGCCGCCATCATGGCGTGAACGCCCTGAGCCAGGCCCCCGTCAAAGTCGCCCGCCTGAAACCGCGGGGCGATCTGATCCGAGACGATCCGCTTACAGATTGCGTCCGGTAATGCTCCTTCCAGGCCGCGGCCGGTCGCGATCCAGATCTTCCGGTTTTTGACAAAAACCAAAAGCAACGCGCCATTGTCCTTTCCTTGCTGCCCAATTTTCGCGGCGCGGTAGAGTTGGACGCTGTAGTCTTCGACAGTCGTCGTGTCGGGAAGTTCTGGAAAGATGACTACTACCAATTGGTTCGAAGTTGAGCGTTCGAACGATTCCAGTTCGCTATTCAGGGCCTCAACGGTAGCAGGTTTGATTAGCCCGGCATAGTCGTTGAAGTAGCGCTTCGGCGGGTTTTTGAGCGCCTCCTCAGCGGTAACGGCTCGAGCGGCCTGAGGCACAGCCGAAGCGGCTACAATCACCAATCCGATCGCTACGAAACTACGCCGGAGAGCAGCCGAAAGCGGGATGGACAGAGAGCGTGCTCTCATAGGCAATTAATATGATGCGGTAGCCCGGAGGCAGCAACCGATCTACTTCGGACTGGGCGAGGGACTAAAAGATGGGAATGAAACCGTAGGGGCGTTTTCCGCACCGGCGGCACTGGCAAAGTATGCTTTCGGGCTGAAACCCATTAGGCCGGCGTACAGCACCGTTGGGAAGGACTTGACCATCACGTTGTAGGCCTGAGCAGCCTTATTGAAATCGCCACGGGCAACTGCTATCCGGTTCTCGGTACCTTCGAGTTGGGCCTGAAGATCACGGAAATTGGTATTGGCCTTTAATTCCGGGTAGTTTTCACTGACCGCCAGCAAACGTCCTAGAGTGCTCGATAGACCATCCTGAGCCTGCTGGAATCGTTTAATGGCCTCCGGATCAGTTGGCGCCTTGGACATATCGACGGTCACCTTGGTGGCGTTTGCCCGGGCATTAATCACGTCTGTCAGGGTCGATTTTTCGAAATTTGCCGCCCCTTGGACGGTGTTTACCAGATTGGGTATCAGGTCCGCTCTTCGCTGGTACTGGGTTTGCACGTTAGCCCAGGAGGTATCAACGCTGGCTTGAGACTGCACCAGGCGATTGTAGCCGCCGCCGCCAACCACGGCGGCGATCGCTACGACAACTAAAATTAGCACCGCTAGGCACCCGCATCCGATCGCAACGTTTCTGTTCATATATTCAGGGAGAGGCCAAGTCTCCGAGTTCTTATCCTGTTTAGGTGCTATTTGGCAACCGCAACCCAATTTCCCTGGGAAAAAGTGGCGCAATAGGGGGCGCTTCTGCCCCCCAAGGGCGCTTCCCTCTGCCGCCAAAGGCACGGCCGAGAGATCGATCGTCAGGGTAGAATTGGTTGCCTCCAGGGGAGCCGGAACCTACCCGGGCGGTTTTACAGGATTAAGCAAGGTTTTTCTGCTAGTTCAATTGACGGTCAGGGCAAGTACGGCTACTATCCTGCCCTCACAAACTGCTCGAAGAAAAAGATTTTTTATGCCTGAAGTAATTGTCCGCAAAGGAGAGCCTATCGACCGGGCCCTCAAGCGCTTAAAGAACAAACTAGACGCCGAGGGTATCATGGAGGAAGTGCGGCGTCTGCGCGCTTTCGAGACCCCGAACCAGAAAGTTCGTCGGAAGGCTAAACTTGCGGCCAAACGGGGCAAGATGAAGTTCCGCTTTAATCCCTAAGTTACTCTTACATAGGTACTTCCGAAAGCTTCGCATCACCGCGAAGCTTTTTTATTCGGCTGAGAAAGGCTATTTGCTCAGACCCAACAATCCGAAAGCGTTGAGATTCCCATCACGGTCGGAGGGGAGCCGCTTGCGGCTCCCGGGAGCGGCCCATGATCACACAACACACCCGATCGCTCGCCTCGATTCCTCAATTCGCCCTGGATTATTCTCGGGCGTCGCAAGCGACGCCCCTCCGACGGTTGGGCATAGCCGAGATAATCGCCGTGGCGCGCCAAGGTTTCAGGCTACTCGCCTTGAGACCAATCCGTCTCCGTATTTCGTTCCAATCGAGGCCTTTGCCGCCTCCTCCTCTACTTGCCCAGCAGGCCTACAATCGCTTCGACTAGCCCGTCAATATCGTGACGTTCCGCCTCGACATCCACCTTTAGGCCGGCCTGTCGCATCGTTTCTGACGTGATCGGGCCGATGCTGGCGGTCCGCAAATTCCCCGGCCAAGGAAGTTTGAGCGCTAGAAAATTCGTTACCGTCGACGAGCTGGTAAATGTCACGAGGTCTGCACCGTCCCGTTCAAAGCGTTCTCGTGCGCCCGTGCTGTCTTGGGTCTCGAGGACGGTTCGATAAGCTATCGCCTCGTCCAAGATCGCCCCGAGCTGCGTGAGCCGCTTCGGCAACACGTCCCGGGCGTTTTCCGCACGCACCAGCAAGAGTTTCAGGTTATCCAGGCTTTCATACTCCCGGAGCGCCTCGGCCACGGCCTCTGCCACGAAATCGTTCGGCTGTACTTCGACGGTCAAATGATAATTTCGAATCATCTGGGCGGTACCGGGGCCGATGGCCGCAATCCGCACATTCCCGATATTACGCGTGTCCTGATACAGCTTGAAGAACATGTCGAAAAACGCAGTCACACCATTTGGACTAGTAAAAATCAGCCAATCATACTGGTAAGCGTCGCGAACCAGTTCGCCGAATTCGAGCAGCTCCTTAGGCGGCTCGATCCGGATGGTAGGCAATTCGATTACATCCGCGCCTAGAAGCTGGAGCCTGGCGCTGAGCACTCCAGCCTGACGACGGGTACGGGTGACCACAATTCGACGGCCAAACAAAGGCCGTTTCTCAAACCAGGCAAGTTTTTGCCGAAAGGAGACCACTTTGCCGAAAACCGCGACAGCGGGAGCCTCAAAGCCGGCAGCTCGATCGACGATGTTTTCCAGCGTACCAGTGACTGTTTCCTGCCGGCCAGTCGTACCCCAACGCACCAGGGCAACCGGCATCGATAACTCGGCGCCATGTTGGCGGAGAGCGGCGACCACTTTCTCGAGTCGCTCAACGCCCATCAACATCACCAGGGTCCCTCCGCCTTTAACCAGCGAATCATAGTCCAGATCCGACTGCTCTTTTGTCGGGTCCTCGTGACCAGTGAATACCGTGAAAGAAGAGGTAACACCCCGGTGAGTGATAGGAATGCCCGCGTAGGCCGGCACAGCAATCGCGGCGCTAATTCCAGGGACCACCTCGAACTTAATTCCGGCGGCGGCTAAGGCCTCCGCTTCCTCACCGCCTCTTCCGAAGACAAATGGATCACCGCCTTTGAGTCGTACCACGTTTTTACCAGCTCGCGCTCGCTCGACAACGAGCTCATTGATTTCGGCCTGCGTTAGCGTGTGTCGACCTGCCTTTTTTCCGGCATAGACTATTTCCGCATCCGCCGGAGCCCATCTCAAAACCTCGGGATTGCAGAGATAATCGTAAACAATCACGTCTGCGTGTTCGATTGCGTCTTTCGCCCGCAAGGTCACGAGGCCAAGATCACCCGGGCCGGCCCCCGCCAGAACGCATTTACCTAGTGTTGCCATAAATCTTCCGAAACAAAGTTTCCGCGGCCAGCTCGGCCGAAGCGAAGCTGCCAGCTATCGAACCCGTGTGCACCGCATCGTTCTCTGTAAAGACAATTGCTTCGAGTAGCGCTTGCTTTCCAGCCAGGGTTGCTTGGACACCGATCGGTACCTCGCAACCACCGCCTAACAATCGCAAAAACTCGCGTTCCGCCTGAACGCAAAACCAGGTGTCCGGGTCGTTAACGAACTGGAGAACGTCGCGGATCACCGAGGAATTCTCAACTACCTCCAAAGCGATCGCACCCTGGCCCGCTGCCGGCAACATCGTATCGAGCGTGGAAACGAACAATTCGCCAGCGCCAAACTGGATGCGACCGGCTTGAATTTTTAGGTTTAAACGCTCAAGGCCAGCCCGAGCCAGAATCAATCCGTCCCAGTTTGACATGATCAATTTATCGAGCCGGGTTGGAACGTTCCCTCGGATATCAACGACTTCAATGTCCGGGCGGAGGCGTTGTAGTTGACGGGCCCGGCGCGGACTGCTCGTCGCAATTACACCGCTGGCCGGAACCTCTTCCAGAGAGTTGGCTTGCTTGGAAACGAGCACGTCAGCGGGATCTTCCCGGGGCAAAACTGCGGCGACGATCAATCCCTTCGGCAACTCCGTAGGCAAATCTTTCAAGGAGTGGACAGCCACGTCGATTTGACCGCTCAACAAAGAATCCTCCAGTTCCTTGGTAAAGAGCCCTCTTTCGAACTTTTTTCCAGAGTCGCTCAGACGCAGATCAAGACGTTTATCGCCGGTTGTTTTGATGATCCTCAGCTCGACGGCCTTGATCCCCGGGGCCTGCAATAAAGAGCTACGCGTCAGCTCAGCTTGGGCCAAGGCGAGTGAGCTGCCTCTCGTGCCCAGAACAATCTTCATCACGCTCCCGGCAATTCGATGGCGACGGGCGGAAAATTCGACGGTTGAGTGCGTTCAATCCAAACCTGAAAGTCGTGAACATGTTGCTCAATCAGCCGATGGCAATTTTCGGCTTCCTGCTTGCGCACTTCCAACGTCTTCTCGGTCATACTTTGGAGCGAATCGAGATCGTACAAATAAACACCATCCAATTTGTGAACAGCTGGCTCGATATCACGTGGCATCGCCAGATCGATCATGAAGAGCGGCCGATGCCGGCGAGTTCGCAAAACTGGCGCCAATTTTTCCAAGGTAATGATCGCGTGCGGGGCCGCCGTCGAACTGACCAGGACATCGAGGTCAGGAAACTCCTGTTCCCAATCTTCAAAATGAATAGCGCGTCCGCCGGTAATTGCTGCCAGCGCTTGGGCCCGCTCAAAAGAGCGATTGGAAACAAAAATTTGCTCTGCTCCGCGAGATCGGAAAGCTCGGGCCGTCTTTTCACTGGTCTCTCCGGCACCAAGAATCATGATCTTGCAGCCCTCTAGATCACCGAAGATCTGCTCCGCCAAATCAACCGCTACTGAACCGACCGACACGCTGCCTCGGGTAATACCGGTAGAAGAGCGGACCTGTTTACCCACCTGAAACGACTTTTGAAAGAGCCGATTCAGGAGCTTGCCCGTCGTTTGCGCCCCAATAGCGAATTCGTAAGCGCGTTTAACCTGACCAAAGATTTCGGTCTCCCCGACGACCATCGACTCCAGACCCGAAGCGACTCGAAATAGATGACGGACACAGTGGTTAGCCCAGAGGCGAAAAAGGTGCGTCTCGTCTCCAGATCTTAAGTTTTCGTAGAAACTCTCGAAGAAGGCCTGAGCAGGACGATCTCGGAACTCTCCGGCGACGTAAAATTCGGTTCGATTACAAGTCGAGACAATCAGACCCTCGGTCAAGCCTGGTATCGTTTTCAGACGGGCCAGCGCTTCAGGCAGAGCAGACTCCGGAATCGCGAATCTCTCGCGCACGTCCACTGCCGCTGTCTGATGGCTAAGGCCAAAGCAAAATAGGCTCATTTCACAGTCGGACTATCCGAAATAAATCGGATGCCCCAAAAAACGCTTAGAAGCAGACTAAAAGCGATAATTGATAAGGTGGCAATCCACTTTGCCCCCATCGTGTGACGGAGGCGACCAAGCAAGATACCGCCATAGAGCGCCCAGACCAATACGGACCACGCGACTTTCCGCCAGTCAACCTCTTGCCCAATAAAGAAACCGGAGCCAAGGCCCACGGTGAAAAGGATGAAACCAAGCCAAAGTAGACGGGAATTAGCAATGGTCAGGGTGCTAATCGGCGGAAGCCGAAAAAATATTGAACCCGGATGTCGCGTTTTGAGCTGCCGCTCTTGAAACAAATACATTAGGCCGGCGACTCCCGCGAGGGCGAACGCCCCGCATGCCACGATCGAGAAGGAGGTATGCGTCTCCAGCCATGGGTTGATCGGCTGATGCCCGACCCGAAGCGACGGGTGATCAGGGACTAATAATGCCCAAATATTAAGCAGGGAGACAAACGGCGCGGTGATAACGCCCAACAGGGATAAGCGATAGGATGAACCAATCAATAGGTAGATCAGGATCATCGACCACCCGAGGAAAACCAGCAGCTCAAAGAAGTTCGTAATCGGACAGCGACCGATCCGATGGCCGCGATCGATCAGAAAAAGAGTCTGCGCAACAAATCCAGCACTGATCAAAAAGAACGTCAAACGCGGCGCCAAGAACTTTCCGGTCGCGAGCGAATATGCGGAATATGCCGATGCCAGCAAGAAACCGCAAAGCGCTAGCCAAACCCACACATGATCAGAGCCGAAAACCAGAGAGCTAAGAAAATCCAGATGCATCAACAAAATTGACCTGCTACGCTCCGCCATTCATGAGTGGAGTCAATCCAGAACAGCTGCGTGAGGCGATTCGGGATATTCCGGACTTTCCGAAGCCGGGTATCATTTTCCGGGACATTTCGCCGATCCTCAGTAACGCTGCGCTATTCCGCCAGGTCGTAGATGCGCTCGCTAGTAAAGCGGAAGAATACAATCCAATAAAGATCGTGGGGATCGACGCACGGGGTTTTTTGTTCGGGGCGGCGGTCGCATATAAACTCGGACTGGGATTCATTCCGGTCCGTAAGAAAGGCAAACTGCCGTATCGCACGATTGCCTACTCTTACGTGCTCGAATACGGGCGGGCGGATATGGAAATGCATGTTGACGCCGTAGAGGCGGGGGAAAGAGTAGTCCTGGTAGATGACTTGCTAGCGACCGGCGGAACTTCTGCTGCTGCGGTCCACCTGATTAAGCAACTCGGCGCCACCGTGGAGGCAGCATTATTCTTTATCGAACTGGTCGACTTAGGAGGCAGAAAACAGCTCGCCGGTGTTCCGGTGTACACCCTGATTCAATTCTGATGGCATCCGCGGATGTGACGTTTGGTGGCTTGCGCTTCCGGGCTGAGAACCGCCCACCGCCCGGAGGGGTCGCGTCCCCGCGACCCGCGGCGCATGAGGACCCGCGCCCTCCCCTTCCAGGGTTACTCCGCTGCCCATGATCGGATTCATCTTAAGACGATTAGTCGGCCTAGTAATCATTCTGTTTTGCGTCGTCACTATCACATTCTTTCTGATCCGGCTGATACCGGGCGGTCCATTCGATCGGGAACGTAAACTGCCACCGCACATCGAAGCAGAGTTGCTGGCCAAGTATAAATTAGATGGTCCACTCTTTACCCAATATATCGATTATCTGGGCGACTTACTGCACGGAGATCTACGGCTTTCCACCAAATACCGGAATCGGACCGTAAACGAAATTCTGGCGGACAGCTTGCCGGTGTCTGCCACATTGGGGGGTATTGCTTTTTGCTTAGCTACCGGGTTCGGCGTTTTCTTGGGGTCCTTAGCGGCATCTTATCAACATACTTGGATTGATCGGTCGGCAATGTTCGGTGCGCTCGTGGCAATTTCTTTGCCCTCCTTTGTCATCGGCCCGCTCCTGGTCCTGATCTTGGCCATATATCTCCCGCTGTTTCCGGTTGGCGGATGGGGAAACGTGCGAAGTCTAATCCTCCCTTCGATCACTTTGGCAGCGCCTTACGCCGCTTACATTGCCCGCCTAACTCGCGCCAGTATGCTTGAGGTCCTTACGCAGGACTTCGTTCGGACTGCTCGCGCAAAAGGCTTGCCGGAATCACAAGTCGTTTACAAGCACGCACTGCGCGTGGCCATACTTCCGGTAGTCTCCTTTCTCGGACCGCTGGCGGCCAATTTGCTGACCGGATCGATAGTCGTAGAAAGCATCTTTAGCATTCCGGGTGCCGGCGGATTCTTCGTCAATTCAGTGCTCAACCGCGATGGATTTCTTCTGGCCGGCGTCGTCATCGTTTATTGCGCACTCCTCGTCTTGTTCAATTTGCTGGTCGATATCCTCTACGGACTCCTCGATCGCCGAATCGTCTTGTATGACTGATCCTCGCTCCACTTGGACCAGATTGTGGCGGAATCCGGCAATGATTATTTCGACTCTCATCGTGCTCGGAGTCGCTGGGGCTGCCGTGATCGGTCCGAGCCTGCTACCCAAACAATCGGGCGAGGTGACCGCTCAAAGCTTCCTTCCCCCCTCCCTTGAACACGTTTTCGGAACCGATCTCAACGGGCGCGATCTATTCTTTCGAGTTCTTCTCGGGGCTCGGATTTCGCTGCTTGTTGGCGTCGCCGGCGCTGCAGTCAGTTTTGCAGTCGGCATTATCTATGGGATGATTGCCGGTTACGCAGGTGGACAGGTCGACTCGCTCATGATGCGATTTGTGGATGTGCTCTACGCGATTCCCCGGTTAATCTTCCTTCTCGTGCTCATCAGCGCGCTTGATCCGATTCTGCGCGGCACGATGGAGGCGCACGGCCTGCAAAGTCTCGTCGGATACTCGAAGATCATCATCTTGGTACTTTGTCTCGGTCTGACGGAATGGCTCACTATGGCTCGAATCGTCCGAGGTCAGGTACTCAGCCTCAAAAACCAACAGTTTGTGGTCGCCGCCCGAAGCATTGGCCAAAGTCATCGGAACATCATTTTTCAGCATCTCCTGCCTAATCTCATCGGCGTGACCATTGTTTATCTAACGCTGACCGTTCCCTCGGTGATTCTCGACGAGTCCTTTCTCAGCTTTCTCGGCGTTGGCGTCCAATCGCCGTTGGCCAGCTGGGGTCTTCTGTTGAGCGATGCCGCTCAGTCGATCAATCCAGTGAAAGGATATTGGTGGCTGCTCGTTTTCCCGGCAGCAGCGATGTCGATCACTTTGCTTGCTCTGAACTTCCTCGGCGATGGACTGCGCGATGCTCTTGATCCCCGGCGGAAGCTGTAGAGTTCACCGGATCGCGATGGCCGATGGTCAAAAGTTGCCGTAGATAATCACGATCCGGTGGAAGCTAAAGAAATAGATGACAAACCCTTCCCGCGGACTTTAGTTGGCCGCTAATCTGTGCAGGGAATGAACTTGTTGGAAGAGCTAGAGGCATCGGTCGTCTGCGGCGATGGTGCGATGGGAACAGAGCTGATGGGAGCTGGCGTCCCGATGGAGGTCTGTCTGGAGGAGGTGAATGCCAGCAATCCTGATCTCGTCTTCGGCATTCATGAGGCCTACATCGCTGCTGGATCTCGCGTGATCGAAACCAATACGTTCGGAGCCAATAGCATGCGGCTCGCGAAACACGGCTTGGAATCAAGAGTCCGTGAACTGAACTCAGCAGCAGTCGCCATTGCGAAGCGTGCGGCCTCGGGACACGATATTTGTGTGGCCGGCAGTGTCGGACCACTCGGTGTCCCCAACGAGGAGGTCAGAGCTCAGAAGATCGATCAAGAATCGATTTTTCTAGAACAAATCAGCGCCCTGCTGGAGTCGGAAATTCACGCCCTTTTTCTTGAGACGTTTTTGGATTTTGAGGAGATAAAAATTGCTCTGCAGGCCGCCAGGAAACTAAGCGCGGAAATCCCGGTGATCTGTTCGATGGTCTGTTCTGAAGAAGGGCGTCTCCCATCCAGCTTGCCCGTGGTCCAAGCCTTCCGCGAGCTTTCCCGGCTCGGGGCAAACGTGGTGGGCGTAAATTGCGTGACCGGACCCCGTGCGATGGTGAACATCCTGAAGCGGATTCCGCTCGATTTCCTGATCAGCGCCTACCCGAATGCCGGCTATCCCCGCTATCACGAAGGGCGTTTCCTTTACAATGCCTTTCCTGAATATTTCGGCAAGGCGGCGAAGGAATTTGCTGCGGAAGGTGCGCGATTAATTGGAGGCTGCTGCGGCGTCGGACCTCAACACATCCGAGAAATTTCGAACGCACTGGCTGGGCTTAAGCCGGTCAAATCCAAACCAGTCATCAAGTGGCTAACGGAACCGGAACCCATGCCGGCGAAACGGCCGGCGGAAACCAGTCTGCTCGATCTTATCGCGGGCGGGCGTACCGTAATCGTTACCGAATTAGATCCCCCAAAAACGCTCGATCTGGATCGGTATTTCACAGCGGCCAGGCATTTGGCGAACGCCGGTTCTGATGCCATTACGCTCGCCGATAACTCACTAGCGATCCTTAGAATCAGCAATCTGGCGATCGGCGCGATGCTTAAGCAGCAATACAACATCATGCCGTTGCTGCATGTCAGTTGCCGGGACAGAAACCTCCTCGGCTTGCAAAGCGAACTGCTCGGGATCGCGGCGCTTGGCATCCGTCACATTTTGCCACTCACTGGAGATCCGGCAAAGTTCGGGGACCAACCAGGCGCCTCTTCCGTATACGACGTCAACTCGATTGAGCTGATGCAAATCATTTCCAGATTAAACCAGGGATACAATTTCGCGGGCAAGACGATCAAATACCCGACGGATTTCGTCTTCGGCTGCAGTTTCAATCCGAATACGAAGAACTTGGATGCCCAAGTTGCGCGGTTGGAGCGTAAATTGGCCGCGGGTGCCCAGTACGTAATGACTCAACCGGTGTTCGACCGCCAGTTGGTTAAGACATTGCACGAGCGGACCCGCCACCTGGGCGTTCCTATCTTTACCGGTGTCTGGCCGCTATTGAATGGGCGTAACACCGAGTTTTTGCACAATGAGGTACCCGGGATTATCATCCCGGACCCAATTCGGTCCCGAATGGCTGGAAAAGAAGGACCTGAGGGGAGACGGATAGGAATAACCATCGCCAAAGAAGTCGCTGAATCCATCCTCGAATATTTCCCCGGGGTCTACCTGATCACTCCATTCCTTGCCTATGATACCACCGCCGAGCTCGCACAGCACATCCGAGGAATTACATCATAAAATCCCATGGTCACTTCTGATCCAAGGTACAGGGTTGTTACTAACCGGCGGCGTCGTGTTTCTATTGGCGTCGCATTATCCGTTACTGGACTGGATCGGCGACGCGCAGAAACGGATTGAAGGCCTCGGTGTCTGGAGCGGCATCGTTTATCCGATTGCTTACGCCATTTGCAACCTCTTCCTTCTGCCGGGTGGCGTACTCAGTGTTGGGGGCGGATTCTTGTTTGGCCTTTGGTGGGGCTTTTTCCTGGTGCTGATTGGCAACCTGCTCGGGGCCGCCGGAGCTTTTGCCATCGGGCGCAAGATCGGGCGCCGGAAAGTTGAAAAATTGCTTTCTAACAATCGCCGGCTTCTGCTTCTGGACCAGGCGATCGAGCGGCACGGCTGGAAGATCGTGGTGCTCTCGCAACTGAATCCACTCGCTCCAAGTAGTCTATTAAATTATCTATACGGCCTGACTCGGGTACCGATTGGGCGCTGCCTTTTATGGATTGCTCTTGGTCAAACACCCGGTTTATTTTTGTACGCATTCGTTGGAACGCTTGGCCAGTTTGGTGTCGAGATGGCTCGTGGCCTCAAGCGACCGTTGCCAAATGACTATCTATGGTGGGGCGGTGGCTTTATTCTTACCATCGGAACGACCTGGTTGCTCGCTCGCTTGGCCAAAAGGATCATGAAAGAGGTCGGAGCTGATATGGGAGACACTGGCTTGACGCCGGAGGAATGAGGCATAACGTACCTGCGAGGTTGCTTTTTTGCGCGGATGAAGTCTCCCCATGCTAAATGTCGAAATGCCGACGTGGTGATTTATTTCGACCGAGCGGCCGACTGCCTCTTCTCGTACTTCAGCGAAATTACATTAAATAACCACGGAATCATTTTCCGATCCCGCTGGGAGTTTGATCTGGGAACGCAGCTGGCACTCAAGGTTTGTACGGAGCCAGAATATTCTGATTCTGCACCAGTGTGCATCGACATAACGGGGATGGTTGTTCATTGCGAACGCATGTACTCCCAGTCTCCGTTGTTTGAAGTAACGGTGCTCTTCCTTGACCGACGCGAAAAACCTCCGCAGTCTCTCAACCGATTGACTTGTCGTTCGGAGTTAATGGGCAACCTCAACTGAGGTTGAGGCCCTGATCGGTAGGGCGAACGCTTTGCGTGAGTCGCTCAGGGGTTTCCCGGCTCAAATAAATTTTCGCCCTACCAACGACTCGGTGGGTACCGTTTTTGAGAATGTCTTCACCAAAGGAATTGGAAGGCCACGCACAACCCCATCCTACTTAGACTGCCTTCCTTAATCCGAAATCTTTGCGTCTTCGCGTCTTTGCGTGAGATCTCTCCGGGCGAGCGCGTCGCGTGAGCCTCTCAGGGGTTTCCGGCTCAAATAAATTTTCGCCCTACCAAGGACTCGGTGGGTACCGTTTTTTAGAATGTCTTCACCAAAGGAATTGGAAGGCCACGCACAACCCCATCCTACTTAGACTGCCTTCCTTAATCCGAAATCTTTGCGTCTTGGCGTCTTTGCGTGAGATCTCTCCGGCCGGGACTAAGGCTTCGGTGCTTTGGCCGGAATCAACTTCCGGGACGCCCGGCTCTTTCTCCGGTTTGCCAAATTCTGGTGAACGATTCCTCGCCGAGATGCTTTGTCTAAGCGGCTGGAAAGATTCGCAAACTCAAGCGCAATCACTTTTTCATCTCCCGCGGCAAGAGCGGCGTTCAACTTTTTCTGTTGAGATTTTATCCCAGTGATGACGCTTCGGTTCCGAAGCATCCGAACCTGAGTCTGCCGTGCGCGTTTTGCTGCTGATCGCGTGTTTGCCATAGATGAAAAAAGAGCAGGCACACTACTCGACGCGGCTAGATCGTCAACTCGGAATTCAAGCTGATGGTGATCCGGAGCGTTGCGAAACTCCGGAATGTAGAGCCATTGCGCGTCGTTTTGGCCTGCACCTACGGTTGTAGGCGCCAAATCAATGCCCTACCTCTCCGATTGAGGATCCTCAGCGACTGATTCAGCTTTAAGCGGCCGATTCATTAACGCATTGAAAACCCGGCGGGGGAGACTTTGGCCGTTCTCCTCGTTTTCAAGCTCTTCCACTGAGCTGCGTTTCGCTTCTTCCCACACAGCCGGAAATCCAGGCGAACGGGACACCATGTAGCGTTCCGCGCGAGCATAGATTTCCATGTCGCGTTGCAACTTTCGATCGGGCAACTGACCCAGGCTGGCCACCTTAATCCGCAAGTTTTCGTTCTGTTGTTTCAGCTGGTGCAAATCCGTTTTAAGCCGATTTGTGGCATCGGCCTCCAGCTCCAATTTGTCGGCCAAATGGCGTTTAAGACGCTTCACCTCGCGCCCGGATTCCCAGAGGCGCAGCGTCAAAAGGATCAGTCCCGCTAGTCCGAGAACAATCCCCAGCGCCAAACCCCAAACGAAGTGATTGTGCATGACGTCCATATCTGTCCAAGCTAACCGGGCCCTCGTTTCTCGCAACCGGAAGGTCGAGGCAAGAAAAATTGAAGGTTTTGATATAGCCTCGCTCCCAAACTATTTGCTACCAATGGTATGCGTTCTTTTTGCGAGACATGATAAAGTGCCAGGGGGGAGAGTTGAACTCCCGACCAAGGGCTTATGAGTCCCCTGCTCTACCACTGAGCTACCCTGGCGGCGAGGATAGGCGAAGAGGTGGACATTAAAGCAGATCGTTACTGTTTCAAGGCCATTTAGATTGATCAATTCGGGGCATCAGCACGGCTCTCCAAATCACAGCTTGCATGAAAATTGGTCTCATTCATTACACTTCCTGGCCCGTGGTTGGCGGGGTGGAAACGGTACTCCGTCAGCAAGCAACTCTGATGACCCGGGCCGGTCACTCCGTCAGCATAGTGTGCGGTGATGGTCGACAATTCTCTGAAGCGATTCCGACTTTGATCCTTCCCGAGCTGAATCTGAGAGAGCAGTTGGTCAACCAAGCACAGCAGGAAATAACAAAAGGGTATCCGGGAGCCGCTTATTTTCGCGCAGTCGCAGCAGTCAAGAAGCGGCTCGGCCGGCTGTTCGCCGAGTGGGATTGCACCATAGTGCACAATTTAATGACCATGCCCTTTCATCTGGCGGCTACCCAGGTCATTTCCGAGTTCGCGGAGGAAAGGCATCGCGTGCTGGCCTGGACGCATGATCTAGCCGCAAACAACCAGGATTACTCTCTACCGCGAAATCGAGTGTTTGATATGATTCGCGAGAGACACCCTAGCATTGAGTATGTTGTGATTTCCGAAACTCGAGCTCGAGAATTTCGCGATCTGACCGGTACTTCCGCGGATGCAGTGGTGCCAAATGGCCTGGATCTTTCGATGGCGCTTCAATTAACCGCCGAGGTTTCTGGATTACTCACCGGGATTGATCCGAAAGAAGCTATTTTGCTCTATCCGACCAGAATCCTGCAGCGAAAAAACATCGGCCTGGCGCTGCAAATCTTAGCCGCTTTGCTCGAGATCGATTTCCCGGCCCATCTTTTTATCACTGGTGCGGCCAACGAGTACAACCCGGGCGCGGAAGCCCACTTCGTTGGTCTCAAGCAGCAAGCGGCCGAACTGGGCGTAACCGATCGGGTTTGCTGGGTGAATGAACAATTCTTCGTCGACGACGCGCAGCTGCGCAGTCTTTACCTCGTCAGCGATGCGTTACTCTTCCCCACCAAGCAAGAAGGCTTCGGATTACCTATATTGGAAGCAGCTGCATTCCGGCTGCCAATCTTTTGCTCAGATATTGAACCGCTGCGCTCAAATTTGCCACCCGGCTCGGTTGCGTTTGACCTGAGAACTTCTCCTCGAAATATTAGCTTAGCGATTGCGGAATCGCTAAAGAAAGACCAGGGGTTTGGTAGCCGAAAATTAATGCTGCAGCGGCACGCTGCCCAAGATCTCTACTTCGCAAAAATTGAACCATTGCTGCAAAGGAAAATATGATTGCCACCCTCTCGCCGCACGACCTCCAGCTGTTGTTAAACTCGGAACATCCCAATCCTTTCGGCATGCTCGGATTGCAAGAAATCGACGGCGAGTTCGTTGTTCGGGCTTTCCGTCCGGACGCAAAATCGTTGACGGTTATTGATCGCAACGACCAAAAAAGGCGGTTTCCCGCCGAGAGGATTGCGGAAGAAGGGTTCTTCGAAGCGCCGCTCCAGGGAGTTAAATCCCGGTTCGATTACCTGCTCGAAATCGATCGTTGGACTGGCGAACGGTTCCAGATAGCGGACCCCTATTCGTTCGGGACGCTTTTGGGCGATTTGGATATGCACCTCTTTTGCGAGGGGAATCACTATCAGATCTACCAGAAATTAGGTGCTCACCTGTCGCAAATAAACGGCCACGACGGGGTAATATTTTCGGTCTGGGCGCCTAACGCTCAACGAGTATCCGTAGTCGGCGATTTCAACGAATGGGATGGACGGGTTCATCCCATGCGAAAAAGAGCAGAGTCCGGAGTTTGGGAAATCTTTATCCCAGGGGTGACCGAAGGCGCTCACTACAAATTTGAGGTGCGCAATAACGCCGACCAGATCGTTCTGAAAAGTGACCCTTTCGCGTTTTTTAGCCAGCATGGTCTGCAGACGGCTTCGCTCGTGTTCGACCTCAATCGCTTTACCTGGAACGACGCCGGATGGATCGAATATCGCAATTCCAAGCAGTGGCAGAAAGAGCCGATCAGCATTTACGAAGTGCACCTCGGCTCTTGGGCGCGAGTGCCGGAGGAAGATAATCGATACCTTAGCTATCGTGAGCTTGGCGATCGGCTAATTCCTTATGTCAAGGATTGCGGTTTTACGCATATCGAGTTGATGCCCGTGGCGGAACATCCGTTTGATGGCTCGTGGGGCTATCAAGTCACTGGTTATTACGCACCGACCAGCCGCTTCGGTAACCCCGATGAATTTCGCGATTTCGTGAACCGGTGCCATCAGAACGGCATCGGCGTAATCCTCGATTGGGTGCCTGGCCATTTTCCGAAAGACGCCCACGGTCTCGCCCAATTCGATGGCACGTGTCTCTACGAACATGCCGATCCGCGCCAAGGCGAACACCAGGACTGGGGTACACTCATCTTCAACTATGGCAGGAACGAAGTCCGAAACTTCCTGATTGGTAACGCCCTCTACTGGCTAGACGAATATCATATTGATGGACTCCGGGTGGATGCGGTTGCTTCGATGCTCTATCTCGATTATTCCCGCACCGCCGGAAACTGGGTCCCGAACGTCCAGGGAGGCCGGGAAAACCTGGAAGCGATCTACTTCCTTAAGAGATTCAACGAGGTTTGCTACGAGCGTTTTCCCGGAATCCTGACGATCGCTGAGGAGTCGACTGCTTGGCCGGGCGTTTCGCGACCGACTTTCCTGGGCGGACTCGGATTTGGCTTCAAATGGAACATGGGTTGGATGCACGACTTTCTCGCTTACATGAGCCGCGAGCCGATCCATCGGAAGCATCATCAGGGAGATATTACCTTTTCACTTCTGTATGCGTTCCAGGAACATTTCATCCTGGTTCTCAGTCACGACGAGGTTGTCCACGGCAAGGGCTCGCTCGTCAACAAAATGCCCAGCGATCCTTGGCAGAAGTTTGCTAACCTGCGCATGTTCCTTGCCTGGATGTATGCATATCCCGGCAAAAAACTTATGTTCATGGGAGGCGAATTTGGCCAGTGGCGGGAATGGAACCATGACCAGAGCCTGGACTGGCATCTGCTAGATTATCCTTTCCATGCCGGGCTGCGACGTCTTGTTCAACATTTGAACTACGTCTACAAAACCGAGCCAGCACTCTGGCAGATGGACGATTCCTACGAAGGTTTCGAGTGGGTCGATTTTCATGACGCCGAAAGCAGCGTGGTAGTCTTTTTGCGCAAAGGTGAGAACGCCCCGCTGTTGGTTTTCCTGGTCAACGCAACTCCTGTCCCAAGATATGGCTACCGCATCGGTGTTCCCGGAGAAGGGTGGTATGAAGAGGTCGTCAATACCGACGCAGAGACCTACGGAGGCGGCAACATCGGAAATTATGGTGGAATGCACGCCGACGCAATTCCATGGCAGGGCCGAAGCCATTCTATCAGCGTCGTTCTACCTCCGCTGGCCGTAGTGGCATTTAAGCGGCATGAGTACGGGGGGTAAGGGTTACAGGTTACAGGTTAGAAGTTGGAAGTTTGGGCGGTCGGCCTCAACTGACCTATTTGTTCTGTCTGCGCGTGGATATCGCTTCCGCAAGGGAAGAATCGCGTTTCGTTTGTACGAAATTCCGACTGGAAGTCAAAACTAGCCAGAGAATGATAAAGCATTCACATTTTGCCCTGCTTGCAATGGCACTGCTGTTGTTCTCTTGCGCGCAAACCGAGCAGTCTCACCTAACCGACCTGGCCATCGCTACCTATACCCCTCTTCCGGATGCGCTTCGGCTCGCAGAAACTCGGGCCAAACAATATTGGGCGAAACGCAAGGCAGAACTAGGCCAAACCAGATATTTAGCGATTGAAAGCGACGTGATTCTCTCGGACGAAATTCCTGACCTCTATATGAGGCTGACCAATTCGCCAGGGGTAAATTCCTCTGACATCGAAGAATACGAAGCCAACAACGACATAACTATCTATTGTGTTAACATTTTCGACACAACGACCGGAAAATTTGTCAGTCGAAATGGGTACGCTATCGTGGACGAGCCTCCACGCGGAAGCTTGGCTCGCTTCGGCAATTACACTGCGGTATTTATCGGCACCGGCGGTTGATTTCTTTCAATCCGTCGAATCGCTTTCGCTCCGGACGCTAATTCTCCAACCTCTAACTTCCGACCTTTAACCGCTATCGTCCGTAGTCGACCAGATACTTCCATCCGCTAAGATCGTCTTGAGCTTTTGGTTGGCCGTGACGGCGTTTACGGAATGAATCACTTTTCCGCTCTCGTCCTCAGTAATCGAATATCCGCGGCGAAGCGTTTGTTCAGGACCTAACAATCGGACCGATTCAGATAGTCGCCTGACCTGGAGCCGTTCACTCTCCAGCTGCCGACGTATCGCCGATCGCAATTTCTCCTGGCATGACGCGATCTCTTTTCTGCGACGCTGCAAAACCTCGGCGGGTTTGAACGTCATTACCAAAGAAGTAAATCGCAATAAGTGCTCACGCCGTTGTTTCAGTAGCCAGTCGCAAAGCTGCGTGATTCGAGCTTCCAACTGATCCACCCTCTGCTGCCGTTCCAAGACAAAGCGGCTCGGCTCTCGAAAAATAGCCGCACCATCGATTCGACTTACTTTAAGTCGCCTAATCTCCAGATGTTGCTTCACCAAACGTTCTAAATGAACCCTTCGAGAACTGATCTCATTGAATAACGCCTCAACTGCCGGGGCCACTAGCTCCGCTGCGGCACTCGGCGTGGGCGCGCGGAGGTCCGCCACGAAATCAGCGATAGTAAAATCGATCTCGTGTCCGACAGCCGAGATCGTCGGAATTCGGCAAGCGAAAATTGCCCGGGCCAGTATTTCTTCATTAAACTCCCAAAGATCTTCCAAGCTGCCTCCGCCGCGCCCCACGATGATCACTTCGAGACCTAACGCCGCTTGTTTTTCGTCCAAGTAGGTAATCGTCCCGGCGATTTCCTCTGCTGCCCCCTCTCCCTGCACACGAACCGGGCAAATGAGAAGTCGAAGCCACGGGCTGCGTCGCTGAAGAATATTCAGCATGTCCTGCACGGCAGCGCCGGTCGGAGAGGTGACGAGAGCGATCCGGCGCGGGAAATGAGGAAGAGCTTTCTTATGGGCGGGATCAAACAAACCTTCCGCTTCCAGTTTGCGTTTTAGCGCCTCGAATTTCGCCTGGAGCAACCCTTGGCCTTTGGCTTGCACCAGCTCGACGATCAGCTGGTATTGTCCTCTCGCTTCGTAAACGCTCACCCGCCCAAAGGCTTGCACCTGAACTCCATCCTGCAGAATTGTTCCAGCCTGCGCCGAATACGCGCGGGAAAACATGACGCAGGCAAGTTGGGCTCGATCATCTTTGAGTGTGAAGTAATGATGGCCGGAAGACTGCTTTCGATAATTGGAGATTTCGCCTTCAATCCAGACGTCTCTGAGATGTCCCTCCAGCAGATCCCGCACACGCCGGTTGAACTCAGTGACAGAGAAGATCGTGGCCATTAAGAATACAACTTACAGGCTTTCGGATTGCCTGCGAATATCGGCAACGGACCGGGAGGGATCGCGTCCTCGCGATCCGCGGCGCACGAGGACGTGCGCCCTCCCCTCCGGGCCAGAGAACCCGAAATGGGCGTTATCTTGATGCGCAAGGGCAGTCGCTGGCTCCCGTTCCGTTTTCGGGTTCCGCGTTTCGCGGCATAGCCGAAATCTTATCCGCCAGACGCACCATTCTCCGAGCACAAACATTGCCGCAGACATGGTGCGCGATGCAGGGTTCGAACCTGCGACTTCTTGCGTGTGAAGCAAGCGCTCTACCACTGAGCTAATCGCGCGTTGAGGTTCGGGAATTTTAGGTTCAGCGAAAGAGATTGCAATGAATTTTCCTGAACACGCTCCTCCATCGAGCTAGGGGTGTGGATTCTGTTCTGCGCCGTGGCTTTCCGCTAGATCAACAATACATAGCGAACGGCTAGCTACATCGCAATCGGCAGCTGAGGTTACCCGCGTCACATCAAAACTCGGGCGTGGAATTCCAGCCAATCCTCGAGATTGTTTAGACCAATAGCGTCGCGCGGCATCGATGCTTCATCAGGCAACCCGTTTGCGCCGAGGATGGTCTTTCTGGTTTCATCCGAGTGATCAAATCCTCGGAGGGCGGCGTTGCTCGCGTCGATCGTAGCGCGATCGACTTTCACCCCCGGTTGTTGCTTGACCCATTTCTCGAATTGCGGGTAAGTCGGGCGCTCTTCTTTAACGAATTTGCGGACCGCTTCTGCATCCAGGTTGAGCGCCCGCAAAACCATGGAATCGAATCCGGTGCCGATGTCGGGATAACCGGGACACAGTTGGCTTTTCGCTTCGAGTGAAACTTTCTGCCACAATCGTGGTAGATGCAGGACGCCCAACGGACCTGCCACACCGGAACTAATGAGAGGAACATAAGTCTGGCTCATGCGCTACGTTAGGGCCCGGGGCCAACCGTTTCAAACGGTGTTCCCCTATTTGCTATCTGCTATTTGCTATCTGTCGAGCTGTCATCACGACTCGGCGTCAGCCGAATCGTGCCGGCTGATCCATCGAACGAGAAAGTCTGCCAGGGATAGCTTCGAGTCACAGGTCGCGATCAGCCCGGCAGCTGTGCAAATCCCAAAGCCAGGCCCAAACGCGCGTCCATTTACGACACAAGCGTCCGTATGGTTCTGTTGAATCTGGTGCACCGCCTCCGACAGGAGTTCATTCCGCGTAACGGCATGCTCGTATTTCCAACCTACGATGCGCGCCTTAGGGAAGTATCTTCTGAGGTTGGCAATTAGCTTGGGTTGCGGAACCAATTCGAGCCAGACAGAACCTGCATCGCTGGCAATCTTTGATACGAGTTGTCTCGTTCGGTTTATCTCAATCCGTTCCACTCGAAAATCAGTTAGGGCGGCAGCATGAAACACGGCGTCCACGGTCCCCGCATGTCCGACTTGCCCTAGTAACCGCTCCAGTTCTTCGTTCGTCGCAAACGGCTGAGCTCCGTTCCATTGAAAGGTGGCACCCTGCCCCAGAAAGAGTTTGACCACGTGGCCGGCGCCAGACATCCGCTCCGCTAGCACAGCTCCAAGTTCTCCAGTCGATCGATTTGTAATCACCCGAACCTCATCGATCGGCTGACTACTCGGTCCGGCGGTGATCAGCACGCGCATAAGACAAAAACCTAATCTTGAGAACCGCTTCTCACAACAGGCTCGAATCTCTTAAGAAATCCTCGACCGCGGGGCTCTCCGATGCTTTGAATCTAGCCGGGAACCTGTAGAGTAAAGCAAATGACAGCAATGACACTGAAGGCCGTCTCGCAGCTACTCCCCGGGACTTATTCCGAGCCGGATATCATCGCAGTCGCGCAGAAGCTAAGGGCAGAGCTGGGAGCAAATGCCGCCCTCGGATTTGTTTTCGTGACGCCGGAATGGAGAGGCCATCTGGAAGACACCTTGGAATTAATCCGTTTGCACGCACGTGTGCCCAGGTTGGTTGGCTGTTCGGGGTCCGGTGTCATCGGCACCAAGACCGAATTGGAACATCGTCCAGGTATCAGCATTCTATTGCTGTCGATTCCGGACACCAGTTTTCAGATCTTTACCATTTCTGAAAGCGATCTCGAAGGAGGCTCGGAAATCGGATTTTGGCAGGAATTGACTGGCCTGAAGCCCAGTGATGTTAATGGCTGGATCGTGATAGCGAATCCAGCGTTTCGAGAAATTGAAAAATGGTTGGACAGTTGGAACAGCGCATTTCCAGGCAAGCCGATTATTGGCGGACTCTCCAGCGCGAGCGAGGCCGAAGATTTTCTTTTCCGGGACGGCGAGGTCGTTAACGCTCCCATCATTGCTGTCTCCTTAAGTTCTCCCATCACGATGCAAGTGTTGATGAGCCAGGGATGCCGCCCCATCGGGGATCCTTCGCCGATCACCAAAGCAGAAGACAACTTCATTCTCGAAATCGGAAACGTTCCGGCCTACCAAACCCTGGAAACCGCGTTCCTCACCGTTCCCGCGGAAGAGCGAAATGCAGTCCGCAACAATCTCTTCCTGGGCTTGGCCGCGTCGGAATATGTCGATGAATTCAAACGGGGCGACTTTTTGATCCGGAACATCCTGGGGGCCGATCCGCAGATCGGTGCATTGGCGGTGGGCGCCTATCCAAGAATCGGTCAGACCGTCCAATTCCAAATCAGAGATTCCAAATCGGCCCATCAAGACCTGCTCGAAGGCGCGAAAAACATCGCGAGCCGTGGAGCCCGGCCATGGGCCAATCTACTGTTTTCCTGCGCAGGCCGGGGACAGGGATTATTTGGGGTCTCAAGTCATGATGCGATCACGCTCGCTGAAACTTTGGGTGCTTCGCCGCTCGCCGGATTCTTCTGTAACGGCGAAATTGGTCCGATCGGCACTCGGAGTTTCCTGCACGGCTATTCCGCCGCCGCCGCAGTGCTGACAATGGAGTAAAGGGTGGGATCTGAGCTGGAGTCACGCACGCAGCTGATCTTGCGGGCCTTCAGGTATGCCGCGGTTAAGCACCGGTACCAAACTCTTTCCGATGGGCAGACTCCTTATTTTTCGCACGTCGTTCGCGTAACCTTCATTCTCCGAGATCTTTTCGCTATCGACGATCAAGAGATCATCATCGCATCGATTCTCCATGATGTGGTGGAAGACACTGGAACTTCACTCGAAGAAATCGGTCAGCTCTTTGGCAGGACGATTGCTTACTACGTTGAAGCGCTGACCAAGAATGAGGTTCTGCCGAAGAAGAGGCGGGAACGAGACTACGACGAAAGGCTGCTTAATGCACCAGAGATCGTGCAGATCGCAAAACTTGCAGACATGTATGACAACCTTTCTGCTCGAGTTGGAACGCCAAAACTACCGAACACGTTGGAAAATGCACGGCGGATCACTGCAGGTTTTGAGAAAACGATTTGCACTCGAAGAGGCAAGGACGCATTGCGTCATGTGCGACGGCTCATCGCAGAAGTTGAAAAAATCGGACCCGTCACGGAAACGAACATCGCAAAAGGCGGCGCTCCGCAGCTTTAGGGTCTTTGAGCGTGATGAGGAAGGCAAAGCAAAATTTGACCGATCTGTCGGTTTACAGATCGCCCTTTTCGCTGTAGCGTCTTGGTCACCGTTGGCTCCAATGAAACTAGCATTCACTGATCCTCTCCAGATCTTGGCCAACCAGACCTTGTTATGTGGATCGTAAATCTCGCTCTTCGTAGGCCTTACACCTTCATCGTCCTCGCGATTTTCATTCTAATCGCCGGCGTGCTGTCGATTCTCAGCACACCTAAGGATATCTTTCCGAGTATCAATATACCGGTCATTTCGGTGATCTGGAACTACAACAGCCTCTCTCCCGAGGACATGGAGAGCCACATCGTATGGCCGTACGAACGGGTGCTCACCACGACGGTCGACAATATCGAACATATTGAATCCCAATCTTTATACGGGATTGGGGTAGTGAAGATCTTCATGCAGCCTACGGCCAGTGTTCCGACGGCTATCGCTCAAGTCACTTCCGTCTCTCAGGCCATCCTGCGACAGCTGCCAACCGGCACCACACCGCCTCTGGTCCTCAGTTATAGTGCCTCTAATGTGCCTGTCCTTCGCGTCGGTTTGAGCAGCAAGGAGCTCTCCGAGCAGCAACTGAACGACTTCGCGCTGAATTTCGTCCGAACGCAGCTGATCACCGTGCCCGGCGCATCCGTGCCATATCCATACGGCGGAAAGCAGAAATATGTCTCGGTCGATTTAAACTATCCGGCCTTGCAAGCTCACGGGCTACAGCCGGTCGACGTAATCAATGCGATTAACGCGCAAAATGTGATTCTGCCCTCCGGCACCGCGAAATTCGGTCCAACCGAATATCAAGTCGGCCTAAATTACAGTCCGCTCGCGGTGGAAGAGTTCAATTCTATCCCGGTGAAAGTAATCGGCAATTCGACGATTTACGTTCGTGATGTTGCCAATGTGCGGAACGGGAACATTCCGCAAACGAACATCGTACGATTCGACGGCTCGCGCGCCACCATGCTCGATATCCAAAAAACCGGGAATGCTTCCACATTGGATATTGTTAATGGTGTGAAGACCAAACTGCCGGAGATCAAAAAGACGCTTCCGGACAGTCTGAATCTCAGCTTTCTCACCGACCAATCACTGTTTGTAAATGCGGCAATCGAGGGGGTGGTACGCGAATCAATCATCGCTGCCTGTCTTACCGCAATCATGATCTTGCTGTTCCTCGGTGATTGGAAAAGCACTCTCATCATCGTTATTTCCATTCCGCTCTCCATCCTCTCGTCACTGGTGATATTGAGCGCGTTACACGAAACGATAAACATCATGACCTTGGGCGGACTCGCGCTGGCGGTCGGTATCTTGGTCGACGACGCAACGGTGACGATTGAGAACGTCGACCGCAATTTAGCGGAAGGAAAATCGAACCTGGACGCGATCCGGGACGGAACCGCCCAAATCGCGATCCCCGCTTTTGTCTCAACCCTTTGCATTTGTATCGTGTTCGTCCCGATTTTCTTCCTGTCGGGAACGGCGAAATATCTGTTCGCGCCCCTGGCCGAATCAGTGATCTTCGCAATGCTCGCTTCGTACCTGCTTTCCCGAACACTGGTGCCGACACTCGCCATGTATTTCTTCGGTAAGGACGGCAACCAAGGGTCGCATCCGACAGCGAAGAAGGGTGGCATTTTTGGTTGGTTCGGAGCTTTTCATCGTGGCTTTGACCGGCGTTTTGAAAGAATGCGCGAGTCTTACCGCGATCTTTTGAGTCTATTTCTTCGTCATGCCGGACTGGTTGGCCTCGGAGTCCTCATAGTGTTAATCGGTTCCTTTCTTTTAGTACCGTGGCTGGGCCAAGACTTTTTCCCGGCAGTCGATGCCGGTCGCTTTGACCTGCACGTCCGGATGAAATCGGGTACCCGGATCGAGGAAACCGCGCGGTCGGTCGACCAGATCGAAGGAATGATTCGTCAGGTTATTCCGAAAGAGCAGTTGCAAGGGATTATTGATAATATCGGCATACCGTATAGCGGGATCAATTTGTCATATAACACTACCGGAACGGTCAGTGCAGCTGATGGCGATATTATCGTATCACTCAACGCAGATCATGATCCTACCATCAGCTTCATGCGACAGATCCGGGAGCGCCTCCGGACTCAATTCCCTTCCGTGACTTATTGGTACCCGCCAGCAGATATCGTCGCCCAAATTTTGAACTTCGGGCTACCCGCCCCGTTTGATGTGCAGATCGTAGGGGCAGACAAAGTTCACGACGCGGCCATTGCCAACAAGTTAGCCGATCAGATTAAACGGATTCCCGGGGCAGTGGATGTACGAGTGCAAGAGCCTCAGGATACGCCCCGGCTAAACGTCACGATCGATCGTACGCGCGCTGCTTTGTTGGGAATAACCGAAAACCAGGCCGCTACCAGTGTGCTGGGAGCATTGGCCGGGTCAAACCAGGTCGCTCCGAATTATTGGGTGGATCCGAAAAATGGTGTGAGTTACCAGGTCAACGCACAATCGCCCCAATATGATATTAACTCGTTAAACGCCTTGCTGAATGTGCCGGTCATTGGTACCGCCGGATTACCGCCGCAGATTCTCGGAAATATCTCCCAGATCTCGCGCGGCACGACTTCGCCGATCGAAGATCATTTCGATATCCGTCCGGTTATCAATGTCTATGGTAACGTCGATGGAAGAGATTTGGGGGCAGTTAGTTCCGAAGTTACGAAGCTAGTTGATCAGGCTCGCGGCACTCTGCCGAAGGGCAGCAGTATTGTCTTGCGCGGTCAGGTTCGGACCATGAACGACTCCTTCACTGGGTTATACCTGGGCCTGGCTTTTTCGATGGTACTTGTCTACCTGCTGATGGTTGTGAATTTCCAATCCTGGTCGGAGCCCTTTATCATCATCATGGCGTTGCCTTGCGCGCTCGCCGGTATTGTCTGGATGTTATTCCTGACCGGAACGACATTGAGTGTTCCGGCGCTAATGGGAGCGATCATGTGCATGGGGGTGGCAACCGCCAACAGTGTGTTGGTCATTACGTTTGCCAACGAACAGTTTCAGGAACACCGCGACGCGTATCAGGCTGCACTGCAAGCTGGATACGTTCGGCTGAGGCCAGTCTTAATGACGGCAGGAGCGATGATTATAGGCATGGTACCGATGGCGCTGGGTCTGGGCGAAGGCGGTGAACAAAACGCGCCGCTCGGTCGAGCAGTAATCGGCGGATTAATCTTCGCCACGATCGCGACACTGTTCTTTGTGCCCACCGTATTCATGGTGATTCGTAGCCGGATAGGTGTGTCTCACTCATTGCCCTCCCCAGAACACGCGTCATCCTAACCAACAAACTTTGCGTGTATGAAGGAAAGCATTTTGGAACCAAGCCCGCGTCCGGCCCCTCCGGCGGCCAAGCCACCAGTAAAAACCGGTCGTTTTCGGTTTCTTAAAATCTTTGTGGTAGTTGTCGTGATTGCCGCGGCCTGCCTGGTCGTTCTTGGAATTACGTCTCGCTCTGCTGCCACGAAACAGCTGCAGGCCCAATCGAACGCGACCGCCCAGACGATCGTCACCGTGGTAACTCCCGAGAGAGCACCGGTTAAGGTGCCGCTACAGCTTCCGGGAGAAACGAGAGCGTACACTCAAGCTCCGATCTTCGCCCAAACCAGCGGGTACATGAAAAAATGGTACTTTGACATTGGCGCCAAAGTGAAAGGTGGAGACGTGCTGGCAGAACTGGACACTCCGGAAGTCGATCAGCAGCTCAACCAGTCCCGCGCTAACCTTAAACAGGCTCAGGCCGCGCTCGACCTTTCGCGGGCGACTTACAATCGTAACAAAGAGCTATTCCAAAGGCACGTCATTGCGGGGCAGGACATTGACAATTCGACCGGCGACTTTCAGGTCAAGCAAGCCACCGTCAGCGCCGATGAAGCTGACGTAAAACGGTTGGAAGCGCTGGAAGACTTTAAACTAATCAGAGCGCCTTTCGACGGGATAGTCACGAGCCGTAACACGGATGTTGGCGCACTGATCAACTCGGGATCGGGTAACGCTCTTTTCACGATGGTTCAAATCTCTCCTTTGAGGATCTACGTAACCGTACCGGAAAACTTTTCGCACGCGGTCCACCAAGGAATCCAAGCCGATCTGACCTTCAATGAGTTTCCCAATCGGCATTTCACGGCAACAGTCGTACGCACTGCCGGCGCAATCGATCCGACGACCCGAACCTTACTCACGGAGCTGCAGGTTCCGAACGAATCGGATGAGCTTTTCCCGGGGGCCTATGCGCAGGTGCGGTTGCAAACCGAGAGCACCGACCGCGCATGGTTAGTGCCCGCCAACGTACTTCTCTTTCGGGAAGAAGGGGCCTCGGTTGGAATCGTTAAGCCGGACGGGAAGGTAGAAATTCGTCCGATCAAGATCGGTCGCGATCTTGGATCGAGGCTTGAAGTCGTGGATGGTCTTGCCGAGAACGACCGCGTTATCGTCAATCCATCCGACAGCTTGGCTAGTGGCATGGTAGTTCAGCTGGCTCAGGGCGAAAAAAATAAAAAGGACTGATCGGTGAGCTAACCGCGATGGCGCGGAATGGAGTCCGCGCCCTACCGATGCCGAGGGGAAGAGTAGAGTGATGCTTCAGCCTCGGTAGCCGAACCACCCCTGCATTCAATTGTCTGACCCAGCCGCAACACTGTCGCGACTGCCGGCTAGCCTATCAGATTCCTTTCGCTACCTAATGCAAGACCGCCTCAGCGTGGCGAATGATTTTGGCGAAGTTGTGCGGATCCAGGCATGCTCCACCAACCAGCGCCCCGTCGATGCCGGGACGCCGCATCAATTCTTCAGTGTTCTCTGGCTTAACGCTTCCCCCATATTGGATCCGGATACGTTCCGCCGCGCCTACGTCGAACAATTTCCCAAGGACCGAGCGGATAAAAAAATGAGCCTCCTCAGCCTGAGTTGGCGTCGCGCTCCGACCTGTCCCGATCGCCCAGACCGGCTCATAAGCGATCACGATCTCTGTAGCTTCTTTGGTTCGAACACCCTTTAGACCCAGTTCGAGTTGTGTTCGAAGCACTGTCTCTACCTCATTATTGTCGCGCTGGGCAGCTGACTCGCCGACACAGACGATAGGGCGTAATCCGGCTTCCAAGGCTGCGTGGACCTTCCGGTTCACCGTTTCATCAGTCTCACCAAATAACGCCCGGCGCTCACTGTGTCCGAGTATGACATATTTGACAAACAACGCCCGGAGCATTGTGGCGCTGATCTCCCCGGTGTAAGCGCCGCTTCGTTCCCAATACATGTTTTGCGCACCCACGCGAATGAAGGGCGCCTTTTCGGAAAATTGAGCCAATGTTGGAATCGAAGTAAATGGAGGGATCATCACGATCTCGACATCATCGACCTCGCCCATCTCAAGCAAAAACGCCTCCATGTAAGACGCCGCCTCCAAATGAGTAAGGTTCATCTTCCAATTCCCGGCTAAGATTTTCTTACGCATGGCTATTTATCGGTAAGCGCAGCTACTCCAGGGAGCGTTCTACCTTCCAATAACTCGAGCGAAGCGCCTCCACCGGTAGAAATAAACGTCATACAATCAGCCAACCCAAACTGCTTTACCGCAGTCACAGAATCACCCCCGCCAATAATGGTTTTGGCCGATGAGTGAGCCAAAGCCTCCGCCAAAGCCCTCGTTCCGGTTGCGAATTCAGGGATTTCAAATACTCCAACTGGACCATTCCAAAGGATTGTCTTTGCTTTCTCGATCTCTGCCTGGAATCGCCGGATCGTTTCGGCTCCAATATCGACTGCCTCCCAACCCTCAGTGATCCCGCGCTCCTTCGATAAAAGCGGCGTATTGCGGAAATGAGCACCTGGTTTGAACTCATCTGTCTCGATATTATCGACCGGAACTAGAAATTTTATTCCCTTTTGCTCGGCCAGCCTTAGCAATTCTTCCGCGAGATGCACTTTATCTTCCTCTACGCGACTGGCACCGGTCGGAATGCCCATTGCCCGGTAAAACGTATAGGCCATTGCACCGCCAATCAGGATGACGTCGGCCTTTTCCATGAGCGCCTTGATGACCCCGATTTTATCCGAGACCTTCGCTCCCCCTAAAATCACCAGGAAAGGTCTCTCGGGATTGGCTAACTCATCCTGGAGGTATCGCAGCTCTTTCTCCATCAATAGACCCATGGCGGCGGGATGGAGGTAGCGAGCGACACCGGCAGTGCTGGCGTGAGCGCGATGCGCCGCGCCAAAGGCGTCGTTCACATACAAATCGCCAAGCCGGGCCAATTGCTGAGCAAACTCTGGATCATTCTCTTCTTCTTCGGCGTAAAAACGAACGTTCTCGATGAGCAGTACTCCACCATCCGGAAGCTGCCGGCTGGCTCTTTCGGCTTCCGGGCCAATCACTTCGGGAGAAAATTCGACTTTAGCGCTGAGGAGCTCGGCCAAACGTTTCGCTACGGGACGCAACGAATATTTCGGATTTGGTTTGCCTTTTGGGCGCCCAAAATGGGAGAGCAAAACAATCTTAGCCCCTCTTTCCCGAAGAAGATTGATGGTCGGCAAGCTCTCCCGTATTCGGGTATCATCGGTGATCCTAATTGCGCCATCGACCTCTTCGGTTGGCACATTAAAATCCACTCGAACAAGAACCCGGCGTCCCTTTACCTCCAGATCACGAACGGACAGTTTCGGCATGGGCACACAGCCTTACAGAATGTATTTAAGGAGATCGACGCACCGCTGGGAGTAACCCCACTCATTGTCGTACCAGCTGATCAACTTAAAGAATCTACTGTTTAATTCTATTCCGGACCCGGCGTCGAAAATACTGGAATGATTGTTGTGTAAGAAATCGGTCGAGACGACTTCCTCATCCGTATACGCCAGAATACCTTTGAGATAACTTTGGCTCGCCTCTTTCATCTTTGCGCAGATCTCTTTATAGCTGGTCTCCCGCACCGTCCGCACGGTCAAATCAACTACTGAAACAGCAGGTGTCGGTACTCGAAACGACATTCCGGTTAATTTACCTTTCACTTCAGGACAAACCAAACCAACGGCTCTGGCCGCACCCGTAGTCGAAGGAATCAGGTTGATCGCAGCTGCCCGTCCGCCCTTCCAGTCCTTGCGCGAAGGTCCGTCGACCGTTTTTTGGGTCGCCGTATAGCTGTGCACGGTCGTCATCAATCCTTCTTCGATACCAAAGCCTTCCTTGAGGAGGACGTAGACGAGTGGTGCCAAACAGTTGGTGGTACAGCTCGCATTGGAAATGATGTGATGCTGCTTGGCGTCGTATTTCGTGTGATTCACTCCCATGCAGATGGTGATGTCTTCACCCTTGGCCGGTGCAGAAATGAGCACCTTCTTGGCGCCTGCTTTGAGGTGTCCCCTTGCCTTCTCGGCTTCGGTAAATAGGCCGGTAGACTCGATCACGATGTCACAACCTAGCTTACCCCAGGGCAATGCAGCCGGCCCTTCTCTCACCGCCAGACAGCGAATCGGATGGCCATCCACAACCAAAGTATCGTCGTCTTCCAGCTCCGGACTCGATTTTTCACTTCGCACCTCCCCGGCAAATCGCCCCTGCGTGGAGTCGTATTTAAGAAGGTAAGCAAGGTTATCTGCCGGGACAATGTCGTTTACCGCAACAACGTCAACTTCCTTACCGAGCAGGCCTTGCTCAACGATTGCGCGAAATACTAAACGTCCAATCCGTCCGAACCCGTTAATTCCGATTTTGGTCATGATGACTGGTCTTTTAAATAAGATGAGACCGCAATTAAGCGGACCCCAAGGGAGCGTCAACTAAAGATCCTGCCTGAGGTAGGGACGGGCTCCCGCCGTCCGAACGCGCGGGAGCGCAATCGCTACCCGGAAAACAAACGAGCGTCGCGAATCCAAACTCACGACGCTCGCAAAAATTTACGAATGAAACGGATTAAACGGGCGCTTCGGTCAAACCACCGAGACCTTCCGGTTCAGGCCGGTTGGCATCATCCGGCCGCGGCTCGATCCGGACGGGCGGAATCGGAGGCGGAGGATTGATCAGCTTCCCGTAATTAATGATTTCGCGCACTTGCGTGCCATCCAATGTCTCGTATTCGAGCAACGCTTTGGCGATCCCGACCAAGACATCTTTGCGCTGCGTAAGGGCCTTCATTGCGCGTTGATAGGCATCGTCGCACAACCGTTTGACCTCGCGGTCGATCTCCTGAGCAGTCGCCTCGCTGTAGGCGCGAGAACGAGATATATCCCGGCCCAGGAACACGAAATCGTCGTGCTCGCCATATTCGACCATCCCAAGACGCTCGCTCATTCCCCATTCGCACACCATCTTTCGGGCAATCCCTGTGGCCATCCGGATATCTCCAGACGCACCGCTCGTTACGTCACCAAAGATCATCTCCTCAGCTACCCGGCCTCCCATGACCACAACCAGCCGATCGAGCAACTCGTTCTTGCGATTGTTGTACTTTTCCTCAGCCGGCAGATACATCGTCGACCCGAGCGAAGGGCCTCGAGGTATAATTGTGACCTTGTGCACCGGATCTGTGTGATCAAGCAACTCACAAAGCAACGCGTGGCCAGCTTCATGATAAGCCGTATTCTCTTTCTCTTTCTCGCTGATGGCCAAGCTTCGACGCTCCTTGCCCCAGCGCACTTTGTCGCGTGATTCTTCCAGCTCTGCCATCGTGATCGCCTTGAGGCCACGACGCGCCGCTAACAGGGCCGCTTCGTTGATCACATTTGCCAACTCTGCTCCCGAGTAACCAGGAGTGCCGCGGGCAGCAACGCCCAGATCGACGCCTTCTGCCAATTTCACCCGTTTAGCGTGCACTCGCAGAATTTCTTCACGGCCTTTAACGTCAGGCAGATTTACGGTGATCTGGCGATCGAATCGTCCGGGTCGCAGGAGAGCAGGATCAAGCACGTCCGGGCGGTTCGTTGCCGCAATAATGATCACGCCTTCCTGAGTATCGAATCCATCCATCTCGACCAGGAGCGCATTGAGCGTCTGCTCACGTTCGTCATGTCCACCGCCCAAACCATGCCCACGATGACGCCCAACGGCATCAATCTCGTCGATGAAAATGATGCAGGGAGCAGATTTCTTCCCCTGTTCGAACATGTCTCGCACCCGCGAAGCTCCGACGCCGACAAACATTTCGACAAAGTCGGATCCGCTAATGCTGAAAAACGGCACATCCGCTTCGCCGGCAATCGCGCGTGCTAAGAGAGTCTTCCCAGTGCCGGGAGCCCCGACCATCAAAACACCCTTCGGGATCCGCCCACCAAGTTTTTGAAACTTCTTGGGGTCCTTTAGGAAATCGACAATCTCCTGTACCTCTTCTTTCGCTTCCTCGATACCGGCGACATCCTTAAACGTCACGCGATTCCGATCCCGAGCGAGCATTCGTGCTTTACTCTTGCCGAACGACAAAGCGCCCTTTCCGGCGTTTCGGATTTGTTGGCGAAAGAGAAGATAAATCAGGAAGAAGAACAGCGCGATCGGCGCGAAGTTTAGCAACGCGGTCAGCATGACGTCGGAGTCAGCCCGGATGTCGACCTTATAGCCTTTGCCTTCCAGCTCGGACTTGAGATCTTTATTAAACTCAAGAAAGACCGTGGTTTTGAAGCGATCCGGAGTGGTCGAGCCAGCGCCTGGCTTTCTCTCCTTATCGAACGCACCCCGCAAAACTTGCGTTGTCTTTCCCTCCGTAACGACGAGTTGCATCGGCTCATCTTTGCTGATGCGGCCCTCGTTCAGGTATTGTTGAAATTCGGTGAACGGAATGTCTTCTACGTTTCCGTAGCCTCCGTTCCTAGAAAAGAAAAACACCCCGAGCAACGTAATGGCAAAAGCGAAAAGCAGAATACCACGCCAATTAAAGTTATTGTCGTTGCCAAAATTTCGGGAGTTCTTGTCTTGTCTGGACCTTGGATCTTGTTCTGGCATACACTAATAGATTTAAGAAACTAGCACATCGAACTCCGGGTGCAAAGAAAGCGCTTGCTTAGAATCGGCTCGCTCCCAAGGCGGGCACCCCGGAAAAGCCCTTGTATTTCCTTTAATCCCCCAGTAACTCCCTCAGTCTTTCCTGCGCTTTCATGGTTACAGGATAACCATGGGCGAACGTGAGAAGCCGAACCGAAAGACTTCGGAATTGCTGAATGGATGCCTGCAATTGTTTGGCATTCGTACAGTATCCCTCCGGGAGCAAACTGAATCCGTACCCGGGCAAGTGGATGAAAGCGTCTCCGAATGCCAGAATCTCCATGTCTGGCCTATAGATTGCCACCTCGCCCGGACTCGCACCGGAGAGATCGAAGATTTCAAGCTGATTCCAGTAGATCACGCCGGGTTTCAGTTCCTCATCCGGGGTAAACCCGAGCTCATGCTCGAGCCCGGCCGGCGCGAGGATCGGGATCTTCCACTGTCGCGCAAACACTCTGGCGGCTCGACCGTGGTTTCCGTTGGTCAGCAAAATTGCCCGAGGAACCGCCCCCTCGACTAGCGCTGTCGCGGCCTCTGATGCCAACCGAATCGGATCGATAAAATAGAGCCCATCGTCGAGACGATGGGCACTACAGCTCAAATCCGTGCGGGAAGCAGGATCGTATTCCTGCCAAAAAGCGACGGCCTCATTCAGCCACGCAAAATCGCTCGCGCACGGCCCAATTGACATCACGGGGCGTATTTTACACTGCAGCCGTAAGGTCGCGTGGAGGTCAGCGCAACCGTTTGGCCACCCATGACAGCCTCTAACGCAGACTTCACGTAGTTCTTCGCCGTCTTTACATCTCCGAGGTCCGTGCTCGGTTTGTCGTCGATCGCTCCCTGGTACACCAGCGTGCCCTGAGGGTTGATGATGTACATGTCGGGGGTCGTCTTGGCTCCAAAGAGATGTCCTACTTTACCATCCGGATCCAGCAGTAGCGCCGTGCAGGCAGATCTATTTTTTGTGGCGATCTGATTTAATTGAGAGGGCGGATAATTTCCCTCCTGACCCGAAGCCGAAGAATCAATGCTCAGCCAAACGACGCCCTTACTGACGTACTCCTTCTGGAGAGCTTGCATATTTCCGGAATTGTAATGCTTACGGACAAATGGACAGTCCGGGTTATACCACTCGAGCACAACATACTTGCCTTTGTACTCTGAGAGGTGGTGGGTCTTTCCATTTGTGTCGGTCAGCGTGAAATCAGGCGCTCCCTTTCCTACCTGAACTTCAGCGAAGGTGACGCCGCAGCTGAAAGCGAGGGCTGTAATCAATAAGGTTCGAATCATAGGTTATTAATAGGTTGGCTAGAACTGATACGAATCGAGGAAAAAAATCGGATGAGGCTCAACTTTGCTTAAGAGCATCTAGTACACTCTGCGCGCTGATCAACTCCGGCAAGAGCGAAGGTTCCCGATTCTTTCCGCCTGGGTAGACCAGATACATTGGGACGCCCGCTCGACCATGCTGTTTCAGGATTTCGGTGATGGTTGGATCTCCGTGAGTCCAATCCGCCCGCAGCGTAATTACTTGTCGTTGGGCAAACGCATTTCGAACCGCAGCAGTATCAATGGCGAAACGCTCATTCGCTTTGCAGGTGATGCACCAGTCGGCCGTAAAGTCGACAAACACCGGGCGACCGGAATCCAAGGCCGCGTCAAGTGACTCCTGACTAAATTTCTGCCAGGCGAGCTGGCTTGGCGCCGTAAAAAATGCGTATCCGGCTATGGCCAAGATCACCACCCCGGCAATCGCTCCACCCGAGAGCCACTTCACTCTCGCGGGGGCGACTGGACTCCAGAAAGAGCCTTTAATCCAAGCAATTACGCCGATTACCAGCAGCAGCGCGCCCAAAACCACTATTGCGTCGACCCCTTTCAGCTGCCCGACAATCCACGCTAACCAGAGAACCGTTGCGAGCAGCAAGAATCCCAAGCATTGCTTAACCCGCACCATCCACCCACCCGGTTTTGGCAAATACCCCAGCCACTTCGGATTAGCGGCAAGCAGAAGGTAGGGCGCTGCCATTCCGACTCCGACCGCGAAGAAAATCAAGAACGTGATCAATGGGGGCTGAGCGAAGGCGAAAGCGGACGCCGTACCCAAGAATGGCGCTGTACACGGAGTGGCCAATACGGTTGCAAAGACGCCCTGGAAAAAAGCGCTGGCGTACCCTTGGCCCGCAGCTAACCGGGCCAGGCCCCCCGTTGCGCCGGCGGAAACTGTGATTTCGTAGACGCCAAGCAAATTCAACGCGAACGCAAAAACGATACAGGCGATAATCAACACGAATCGTTCATCCTGAAACTGGAATCCCCAACCGACGTTCGCGCCGGCCGCCCGCAAAGCGACTACCCCAATCGCCAGCAATCCGAAGCAGGCCAAAATTCCCGCAGCAAACGTCAGAGCGAGTCGAAACGCCTTGTCGGGCTGGCCACCGGCTTCATTCACGAACCCGAAAATCTTCAAAGAAATTACCGGCAAGACACACGGCATTACATTCAGAATTAGGCCGCCCACAAGCGCGAACCCCACCGCCTGCAACAGCGCTGCGAAGTCGAGTGTTTGCGCCGCATTCCCAGCGGCAATCCCGCCCGATGTGTTCAGTGTCTGCGCCGGCACCTCGAATGCTTCCGTTTTCTGGCCGTCGGTGATCACGGCAACACCGCCCAGCTGATCCAACGGTTTGCCCTCAGATTCGATCGAAAAGATCACCGTTTTTCCCGCTTGCTTTGCGTGGCCTAAGACCACCTCGGGGGGCGGTTCCGGGTAAAAATCGAGCGAACTGGAAGATGTCACTCCGGAAAAAGCTGCCGTAATTTGCTGACCCTGACGGGAAATATTCAGCCGGTAGGTCGCGGGGAGAGCTTGCGGTACCTGGGCGGCAAATTTTTGAAAGATCGCCGGATCAACGCGAGCCTGACCGGATCCAGAGTTAAGCTCCAAACTGAGGCTCGCCTCTCCGGGCACACAAGAGCTCTGGCAAACCAACCATTTCGAGTCGGCCTTTATTGAGATCGGCCCTGGGGGCAATGTCGCCGGCGCCTCTACGTCGGTGAATAACAAAACTTCCGAGCTGTAAGCGAAGACCTCGAGTTCACCCGGTTCTTTGTCCCGAGTTGGCAAGGGCCAATGAAGAGGACCCGCTTGAAAGCCAGGGGGTAAATGCCAGTCTATTTGGGTCGGGATCCCGGAATCCCCGGCAAACTTCCAATAGATGTGCCACTCCGGTTCGATCTGGTACAAAACGCCGATCCGGAATTTCTGACCTGCTCGAACGGTGGCCGTATCCGCCAGGAGCGTCGCATGAACTAGCTCGCGTCCGTCCTTGATCTGTGCCCGCCCCAGCTGGGCTCCGCAAAAGAGACAGAACAAAAACAGGAAGACTAACCTTGGGGCGACCTTTTTCATGGAATCTCAGGTTACAGCGAAATCAGCACCAATTTATTCCAGAAAGCTCGATTCCGCGAAGTCGAGATGAGGCCCCACAAGAGCATGCCGGAGGCGCTACGCGGCTGAGGGGCAACGCCGCGAATGAGCCGCCCCTGTCTCACCGCCCCAGGCCAGGCGTCTTTTTGGTTCAGATTGCGTCGCTGACTCATATTGCATCGGTTATGCGCTCCCTCCTCCCTCCGAAGCAATAAACTCGCTCCGAGCGCGCATTGGCTATAGCGAATGCAGGGCACTAATTGGATGCAGAGGCGGAAGGCTCGACTTTTTTTCGTCAGCGGCAAGCTTCGCGTAACCGAAGGTCGTGATCAAACGTCGTTTATCTTTGGCGGCTTTCAGGAATTTGCGTCTCTGCTCTTTCCCATTCCTATAGAGAATTCAGGCATCCCTGCGATCCATTGAGTGATCGCATGCGGTCGATTTTAATCGATCTTTGCTGTTAGCCAGGAGACCACACGCGCGCGGGCAGGGCCGCGCCCAGCCTGCGCCCGGAGTCCTCAGATGGCTTCGCAATTCACCTTGAGAGACGCCCGGACCCATCCCACCAGCCGATCAGCCGGTCTTTGAATGCAGTTTGCACGTCGATTCGATCTCCTTGCACACTCGATTGGCCAAACGCCAGACCTACTCCGAATCTCCCCAGGGAAAGGCAACTGTTTGCTGGTTTGGCACGCATCTAGCATCCAGGAGAATCCATACTTCTGGTGATGTTATGATTTCCTGGTTTCTCATTGGCCTTATCGTCGCCATCCCAACCGCGCTAGTCTGGTGTTCTGGGCCGTCAACCCGGCCCCGGTGGTTATTCCGGGGTTTTTTCCTGCTGATCTTCCTGGTTTTCGTCCTCACGGCTCTGATGTCTTAACGCACCAGGGCGGGGTCCCGGAATCCGGCTACCCGGCCGCAGATTTTTCGGGAGTTCCGGGCGCACCTCGTTCCGCCTTAAGCAAATCGCGAATCTCAGCCAAGAGCTTTTCCTCGCCTGACGGGCCCTTCGGCGGCGCTGGCGCACGGAACCGATTTACTTGCTGGATCACGATAAATAAAACAAACGCGATTATCAGGAACTCAATCAGCGTGTTTAGAAACGCGCCGTAAGCCACGACCGCTAACCCTTTGTCCGTTGCTTCTTTCAAAGAGCCAGCCGGCTGGCCAGACAGGTTAACGAAGAGGCTGGAGAAATCGACCTTGCCCAGCAGCAAACCAAACGGCGGCATGATCACGTTATTCACCAACGCGGTGACGATTTTTCCGAACGCCGCACCAATAATCACACCGATCGCCAAATCGATGACTGAACCTTTCATCGCGAAGTCTCTGAATTCTTGAAGGAATGACTTAGCCGTTTCTCCGATTTTCGATGCACTCATTTTATTGAAATACGATTGCTAATGATCAAAACGAACCTCTCCCAAGACGCCGACTTGAGGCGACCTGGGTTAAATCCTCGACCTATTACGTAGCCGCAGTCAGAACAAGACGCATGGCAAAGTCACAAGGTGGTGGCCAGTCGCGCTTATCGATCGGGAATTGATGGCAGAGGAAGAAATACTAAGTCTGACCAAGCGGGTTAGGAACTCCGACGAAGCTGCCGCCAAAAGCCTCGTAGAACTGGTGTACCCCACTATCATCCGAATAGTCCGGAATCACCTGCCCAGGCGCGAATCCGAGGAGGATCTTTGCCAGGAAATCTTTTTGAAGCTCTTCTCGAAGTTACATCAGTTCCGCGCCGATATGCCGTTCGAACATTGGGTGTCCAGGATCGCCGTCAACACCTGTATCGACCATCTGCGCAAGCAGAAGATCCGCCCTGAATTTCGTTGGTCGGATTTCACCGTCGAGCAGGAGGCGATGCTCGACAATTTGAAAAACTCAGCCATTCTTCCACCAGAGCGCTCTCCTGAAGAAGCTCGCGATTTACTCGATCGACTGATGCAAGGTCTTAAACCGGATGAGCGGGCTGTAGTTAACTGGCTCCACCTTGAAGAAAAATCGATCGCGGAAATATGTGACTTAACGGGTTGGTCTGCGTCTAAGGTAAAGGTGATAGCCTTTCGAGGCAGACAAAGACTTTCCTCGATTGTCAAACGGCTTGAAAAATGAAAGACGACGTTTTGGAGCATCTTTTTGAGCGGGCTAGAGGTGCACAAGTATCTCCGGTCGCGACACTCCCTGCCGGCTTCGCAGACCGAGTCACTGGGCGTTATCAGCTCGAAGTGCGCCGGGAAAGAACTACGATGCGGGCGTCGTTGCTGTCGGTTTCCGCGGCGCTGGCGGTTTTTGCGGCGATTGTCAGCTTTAATTTCAATGCCATTACCTCTCTGGGTGCGGATGAACAGGATCCCGTAGATGATGTGGCGCAGGTCCTATGGGATTCGGCTGGAAACTGACGATCTCCTTCTTTCTTCTTTTTTTGATTGGAGCACTTTGCGGAGTCGCCTTGACGCTCACGTTCGCCGTACCCCATCCCGCCGCGCAAACCCCAAAATCCTGGGAAGATAACGCCGTTCGCAACCTGACCAATCAGCTGAAATTGAACCCTTCTCAACAGGGCCAGGCACGCGCGACAGTTCACGACGCTATTGCGCAGATTCGATTGATGCAGCGCGAGCAACAGTCTGAAAGTATTACTGTGTTCGATAGAGCGCTTCAGACGCTTTATCCCATGCTAAGCACCGAGCAACAGCACCAGCTTGATCTTTTTCGGCAGCGCCGCAGAGAAGCTCTGCAGAAGAAGCTTCCGAAATCGTCGCCGTAGCAGCTCTAGGGGCGTGTCGAAAGCTCATAGGTCCTATGCGACCCATGAGACCTATGTGACCCATGTGCCCTGTGTGACCCATGTGCCCTGTGCGACCCGTGTGCCCTGTGCGACCCATGAGTCCTATGTGACCCATGAGCCCTATGTGACCCGCGACCCATGCGACCCGCAGCTTGCCGCGACCGCAACTCGACAGCCATGCGGGCGCTAAATTCCCATTCTGATTTGACTATACCGGATTAGTATTCTTAACTCTCCCTCCATGGGGATCCGGAGAGTTTTTTTAGCGTTGCTTCTGTTCGCCGCGACTGTCGGATCCGCCTCCATTGCTTCTGCTGAAGCAGCAAAAGTGCTTCGAATCGGATTCCAAAAATCGGGCGTCTTCCTTCTGCTGCGTAACGACGGATTGCTCGAAAAGAAATTAGCTGCGCTAGGGTATACGGTCGAATGGCGAGAGTTTTCGTATGGCTCGCCGATTTTGGAAGCAGTGAACGCGGGTAGCATTGACGTCGGCCATTCCGGAGATGCTCCCGTGATATTCGCTCAGGCTGCAGGAGTCGCGTTTTCTTACATCGCCGCCACCGATGAAAGCCCGGAAAGCGCCGGGGTCGTTGTCCGCAAAAACTCGCCAATCCAGAGATTTACCGAACTCCGCGGTAAAACCATCGCATTTGCCAAAGGCTCGAGTTCCCATCATCTGCTGGCTCAACTGCTGGTCCGCAACGGAATGACATTCGACGACATCAAGCCCGCATATCTGCAGCCGCCCGATGCCAGGGCCGCATTTGAGTCCGGCACCGTTGATGCCTGGGCAATCTGGGATCCATTCCTGGCGGCTGCCGAGGTGGAAGGCGATGGCAGGGTCGTAGCCAGTGGAGCGGGCTTTAATGGGCATCGGGAATACTACTTCGCCCGGAACGAGTTCCTCGCTGCTCACCCAGAAGTGCTTGCGCCGCTGCTCACCGCGCTTGACGAAGTGGGCGTCAAGGCAAAGCAAGATCCCAAAGGAACTGCCGACTTTCTCGCCGCCAAGCTCGGCGTTTCGCCGGCGGTGATGGAGCGCTCCGAATATCGCAAGCAGCGTTACAACGCCCGACCGCTCGATGATGACATGGTCCAGGAACAACAGGAGGCTGCCGATACCTTCCTCCGGCTTGGTCTGATCCCGCACAAAATCAGTGTCTCAGAAAACCTCTGTATCGGAGCGAAATAGAATTTACATGAAACTGTTTTGGTTCATTCCTACGCACGGAGATGGCCGGTACCTCGGCACCAGTGAAGGCGGCCGGGCGCTGGATCTCACGTATTTGCAGCAAGTCGCCGAGGCAATCGACCGGCTCGGCTTTTATGGCGCTCTTTTGCCAACCGGACGTTCGTGCGAAGACGCGTGGGTTGCCGCATCGTTCCTGGCTGCGACCACCCATCGGATGCGCTTCCTAGTCGCTATCCGCCCGGGCCTGATTTCTCCGACTTTGGCGGCTCGCATGGCTGCTACCTTCGATCGGCTGAGTCGCGGCCGATTGCTCATCAACGTCGTGACGGGCGGCGATCCCGTAGAACTTGCCGGTGATGGGTTGTTTCAGAATCACGATGAACGCTACGAAATAACAGACGATTTTCTCACGATCTGGCGTGCGCTGCTTTCAGGCGAGACGGAAGTAAATTTCGAAGGAAATCATCTGACGGTTCGCGACGCAAAAATTCTGTATCCAGCGTTTCAACAGCCGTACCCTCCGCTCTATTTTGGCGGATCTTCCGACGCCGCGATTGACGTTGCGGCGAAACATATTGATCACTATCTCACTTGGGGCGAACCGCCCGCTCAAGTGGCGGAAAAGATCGATCGGGCCCGCCGAGCGGCGGCTGGGAAGGGCCGTGAGCTTCGTTTTGGCATCCGCCTCCATTTAATTGTCCGCGAAACCGATGCTGAGGCGTGGCGAGACGCGGAAAGTTTGATCAGTCGCCTAACCGATAAGACGGTCGCGGCTGCGCAGAAGTTGATGGCACGACACGACTCCGCGGGCCAACAACGGATGATTGCCCTTCAGAAAGTCAATGGAGGGAACCGCAGCCGCGCCGCCTTAGAAGTCAGCCCGAATCTTTGGGGCGGCGTTGGGTTAGTCCGGTCGGGCGCCGGCACAGCCTTGGTCGGGGACGCTGAAACGGTCGCTGAACGTATTCGCGAATATCATTCATTAGGGATCGAAACGTTCATCTTCTCTGGATATCCACATCTCGAAGAAGCTTATCGCGCGGCGGAACTCCTCTTTCCCCGGTTGCCGCTGGAACATGAGGAGACCGAGTCGCCTGGTGGCCGGAATCCGCGAGGAGGAGAAATAGCGATCAAAGGCGAAATGGTCGCCAACGAACTGCTGCCAGCCCGAACGACAAAATAACTTTTGGTATGATCGATTTCTCCAGCGGAAACTGGCGTAACGCCGTAGTTCCTTGGTTGCTTCCGGCGGCTCTGATCGCCGCCTGGCAAGGCGCTTCGCTGGCCGGCTGGTTACCAGGCAATGTGGTTCCATCGCCTCTCTCCGTGCTGCTGGCGGGACTTCATCTCGCTGGAACGGGCGAGTTAGGGATCCATCTCTGGGAGAGTTTTCAGCGAGCGATGATCGGTCTCTTCATCGGAGGAGCAATCGGTTTTGTTCTTGGCCTGATAAACGGTCTTTTCACGATGTCGAACCGGGTTCTGGATTCGTCGCTCCAAATGATTCGGAACATTCCGCATCTCGCATTGATCCCGCTCGTCATTCGATGGTTCGGTATCGGAGAGCAGGGCAAACTTTTTCTGATCGTCCTCGGAGTCTTCTTCCCGATTTATATCAATACGATGCACGGGATCCGTTCGACGGACCCTCGATTGCTCGAAATGGGAAAGGTTTACGGCCTGCATCCTTGGGGGTTACTCACCCGCATCATCTTGCCCGGCGCGCTTCCGTCCATTCTCGTGGGGTTGCGCTACGCGTTAGGGATCATGTGGCTGACGTTGATCGTTGCAGAGACTATCGCCTCTGACAGCGGCATTGGGTTCATGGTGATGAATGCGCGCGACTTTCTGCAGTTCGATGTCGTGATATTCGGCATCTTACTCTACGCGCTGCTCGGCAAAGCCGCCGACAGCGCCACCCGCGGACTAGAACGATGGTTTCTGCGCTGGAACCCGAACTACCAGAACGCCTAAACAGAGCCTTCTCATGCAAACGCTGGAAAAAGATACAACTTTGAGCGCTGCCGGTTTGGCCCCATTTCTCAAGGTGCAATCCGTTAGTAAACGATTTGGCGAGCGTGTCGTCTTGCGGAGTGTCGATCTCGCGGTTCAAGAGGGGGAAATGGTTGCCATCGTTGGAAAAAGCGGCTGCGGTAAATCCACTTTACTGCGTTTGCTCGCCGGCTTGGAAAAACCCAGCGAAGGTACCATAGCGGTTGACTCCGATCTCGTGAACGGCCGCAATCGCTCCGCGCGCCTGATGTTCCAAGATTCTGCACTCTTGCCTTGGGAGACGGTCCTGGAGAATGTCGCTCTCGCTGCTCCTGACCCGGCTCGCCGGCGCGAATCCGCTCAAGAAGCGCTTCGGCAGGTCGGGTTGGCACATCGTGCTAAAGATTGGCCCTCTATCTTGTCTGGCGGTCAGAGACAACGGATAGCCCTAGCCCGAGCCTTGGCCAGCGAGGCGCGTTTGATCCTGTTCGATGAACCGCTCGGGGCGTTGGATGCCCTTACCCGATTGGAAATGCAAAATTTGATCGAGAGACTTTGGCAACAGCGCGGTTTCACTGCAGTCCTGGTTACGCACGATGTTGAAGAAGCGGTAGCCTTGGCTGACCGGGTCTTATTGATGCAACATGGTGAATTCGGACACGAGAGCCTGGTGTCCCTCTCGCGTCCACGCGACCGCTCAAGTGCGGAATTTGCGACTCTGAAGGCCGAAATTCTGTCTCGCGTGCTTCAGGAAAGATAAGGGTTTCGGCACCTTCGACAGAAGCAACCTGACGACGTCGCCCCTGGCGGGGAGCCTACGAGTGCGGAGTAGCCTGATCCTCCAGGCTCAGGAATCTCAGCGGGCAGGAGGATCGTGAGAGGTGATCGGTGAGAAGTGATTGGTGAACTGTGAACTCCTATCGGTCCTCTCACTAATCACTGACACGCTTCCTGAGGCTGGAGCATCAGGCTACTTATTGCGGAGTATCACCGCTTACTGACCCGCTCTTTTTCGATTCTGGAAGCTTCGATTCCGGAATGGAATGGTCATGGGAATTCGCAGTTGGCTCGGCTGGGCCGCCGTAAATGTCCCCAACGTTATCTTCGCCGAAGTTGCAACCGCTAAGCAAAAAGGTCGCACTAATGGCGACGGCAATTAGAATTCGAGAGGTTAAGCCGGACATACCGCAGATACTTGCGTGCAACCGAATCGAATTCAACCCTCTAGCGAGCCTCGAAATCCGACGAGAAAGCTCGGGCCCAAAGAAAATAAACCTTTCGCTCGGTTATGTTTGGCTTTCACTCGCTCGATAAGTAGATAGTTGTGCTGCCTACCGAATGCGAGTCGGCACGCGACTTTTAGTGCGCTAAAAACATAGCACAGTGAGCCCCCCAAAGGTTTCTCCCATCCGCCTACTAATCGCGCCGCTGGCAATCTTGCCCGTGCTGTATTTTGATTTTCTCGCGTATCAATCGGGAAATATTTGGCTCGGTCTGGTACTCCTGGGCGTGGCCGCAGTGGCTTTTTATGTCTATACGAGTGCGCGCGCCTACCCTTTTCGTTATTTGTTTCCCGGCCTCCTCTCTTTTGGTCTCTTTGTTATTTTTCCGCTGCTTTACACCGTCTACATCAGCCTTACGAGATACAGCTCCAGCCACCTGCTTTCATATGAAGAAGTGGCGGATCTTCTGGAACAAGATTCTTACATCGTCCCAAATACAGCTTGCTATGACTACACCCTGTATCGGCAAAGCAGCGGGAAGTACGTACTTCTCCTCATCGATCAATCGAATCGAGAGCGACGATTTCTGTCTGAGCCACTCGAGCTGCAACCCGGCCTGACGGTACGCAATCCAAAGCCGGTTCCGACGAATGCGATCCCGCCGGCTCAATCAATCGACGGAGAACCGCTAAAAATTGGCCAGATCACCCGGGAACGTCTTTTCATCCCCCTGCGCGGAATTCGGTTCATCCTCCCTGGAGGACAAACGGTTGAAAAGGAAGGACTAGACCAATTTTGTTGCCGCAAACGGATTTGGAAGCGGAATCCGGATGGCTCATTCACCAATCAGAAGGACAACTCCACCATCCGCCCCGACTTCGCTCGCGGCATCTTTATCGATGATAACGGGGAACAGATAGGAATAGGGTTCCGCACGTTTGCGGGGCTAGATAACTACGTGAAGATAGTAACGGATCCGCAGATCCAAGTTCCATTTTTGCGGATTTTCCTCTGGACGGTTTTCTTCGCGGCGATTTCAGCGGTTGGCGCTTTCGCCATCGGGATGCTCCTGGGGGTCGTCTTAGAATGGAGGGAGATGCGGCTTCGCCACGTCTATCGGACACTTCTCATTCTCCCCTACGCGGTTCCAGCGGTTCTCTCGATCCTGATCTTTAAAGGCTTGTTCAACCAGGAATTCGGCGCAGTAAATCAGTTTCTCCATGCCCTACTCAGGTTTGCCCCCGAATGGGAAACCAACCCATGGGCGGCTCGAGCGATGGTCTTGCTAGTGAACCTCTGGCTCGGTTACCCGTATATGATGCTGATCTGCACCGGGATGCTCCAGTCGATTCCGTCCAGTATTTATGAGGCAAGCGCCATCGAAGGCAGTAATCCCGTCACCGATTTCTTCCGCATCACGCTTCCTCTCGTCTTGCCGCCCCTCCTCCCCGTCCTGGTTGCGAGTTTCGCCTTTAACTTCAACAATTTTTCGGTGGTTTACCTATTGACCGGCGGAGGACCGAAAATGGCTGGAGGTGGCATTGCCGGGGAAACAGATATCCTGGTGACTTACACTTACACTCTGGCCTTTCGAAATTCGGAGAACAACTACGCTCTGGCCAGCGCCATCGCGACGCTGTTGTTTTTTCTGGTCGGCACATTAGCCTGGATCAATCTGCGGATGAGTTCCAAACGGATTACTTTTTAGCGCTCTTACTAAACCAAGGCAGTCGTCCGGCTATGATCCCCGCCAACAGGCTTTTGCTTAAAAAAATCGCGGCTCACGGGTTCCTCCTCGTCACTCTCGCACTCGTCGTTCTACCTTTTGTCATGGTGGTGGTCGCTTCGTTGCGAAAAGGGAACTTCCCACCAAACAGCCTTTGGTTGCATCCGAACCAATGGAGCCTGGAGCACTGGAAGTACGTTCTCAATATCCCGTATTCGGAGGTAGTGAACCCCAGCACTGGTGAAACGAGGATAATTCAGCCGCCGACCCCGCCTCTGCACTGGCTTTGGAACTCCGTCGTGGTTTCTGCCACGTCTTCGGCGGGAATTATCCTGCTTTCGGGCACAGCTGCCTATGCCTTCGCCAGAATGGAATTCAAGTTTCGGGGACTGCTCTTGCAGTCGCTGCTCATCCTGCAGATGTTTCCAGCGGTGCTCGCGTTGACCGCCTATTATACAATCCTTGATTCTATCGGGCGGCAGGTCGAATGGTTAGGTCTAAACACTTTGCCTGGATTGATCTTGATTTACCTGGCGGGCGTTTCAACCAACATTTGGATGATTAAGGGATACTTCGATACAATCCCCCCTAGTATAGAAGAGTCGGCTCGGATCGATGGAGCTTCACCCTTTCAGACTTTTGTCCGCATCCTGCTGCCGATCAGTGCCCCCATTTTTGCCGTTGTATTTATCTTGTCGTTTATTTACACCATGTCCGAGTATCCTGTTGCCTCGGCTGTGCTCGGAACCCCCCAGAACTGGACATTGGCCGTTGGCGCAGGTTCATTACTTCGAGAACACGAAAAATTATGGGGTCATTTTGCAGCCCTTGCGATCTTGAGCGGCGTACCAATTACGGTAATGTTTCTACTTTGCCAGCGCTTTGTTATTGGCGGGCTGACAAGCGGTGGTATTAAAGAATAATCAACCCCCCCGAGGACGACAATGAGTCAAGCACCTGTACACATCAAAGATCTGGTAAAAACCTATACGGACGACCGTGGTCGGCCGACATTCACCGCTGTCAAAAACATCAACCTGAATATCGAGGATGGCGAGTTCATGGTCCTGGTCGGGCCATCCGGGTGCGGGAAGACTACTACACTTCGCATGGTCGCCGGCTTAGAGAAGATCTCGAGCGGAACCATCTCTATCGGTGATCGCGTGGTAAACGATCTAGAGCCGAAAGATCGGGGTATCGCCATGGTATTCCAGAATTATGCGCTCTATCCGCACATGAGCATTTTCAACAACATGGCGTTTGGGCTACAACTCGCCAAAAAGAAGAAAGATTTCATTCAGGAGACGGTCACCCGGACATCGCAGGCCCTGGGCCTCGATAAGATGCTCGAACGCAAGCCGCAAGCTCTCTCCGGTGGTCAGCGCCAACGGGTTGCTCTCGGGCGAGCCATCGTGCGAAATCCACAGGTTTTCCTGTTCGACGAGCCGCTTTCCAACCTCGACGCCAAAATGCGCGTGCAAATGCGGTCTGAAATCTCCCGGCTCCATGGGCAGCTTGGTTCTACGATGATTTACGTCACGCATGACCAAATAGAAGCCATGACCATGGGCGATCGGATCTGTGTCATGAAGGATGGCGTGATCATGCAGGTGGCTGATCCGCTCACGCTGTACCGGAAACCGGAAAACCTGTTCGTGGCCGGCTTTATCGGAAGCCCGCCCATGAACCTGCTTCGCGGCAAGATCGAAAAGCGGGATACCGGGTTGGTATTCACCGAGACCGCGGAACAGAACGCTATCTCGATGGCTATCAAGGGTCCGCTGGAACCCTTGGCGGCAAGATACGTCGGTAAACCGATCGTTCTAGGGGTGCGTCCGGAACATATGACGGAGGAAAACAAGAACGGCACACACATTCCGGTCTCGTCAACGGTCGATATCGCCGAGCCGATGGGCTCGGAGTCACTCGTCTATATGAAGGCCGGCAACGGTAATTTTATCGCGAAAATTCATGGGGAATATTTATTCCAGATGGGTCAGCCGCTGACGGTGTACGTTAATCTAGATAAGGTCCTCCTTTTCGACGCTGACACGGAAGCCGTGATCCGCTAACCACCCCCCTAATCATCTATATGCGCCAAATCCTCGAGACCGAACAATACGTTCAAGTGCCGCCGATGATGATGTCTGATCCGTTTTATCGGATTACTTATTTGATCAAAGAAGAGATCCGGAAATACAAATGGCTGGAAGGGGAAAAAGGCCGTCAACTTTCGTGGGAGGACGCGCGCCATGAGTGGACCAAACAGCATCAGAAAAAATACGAGTCATTCCTGATCGACACCCTTAAGTTTGACGACAGTTCAGCGACACATTAGTCGGTTCGAAATAGCTCCATTTGAAAAGGAGGCACTCCAGATTGCCTCCTTTCTTTTTTGGTCTTTGGGCTCTAGAGCTATACCAGAATCATCCTCGTCGTCCTGATCGACAAAACAGCAAATAGCAAATTTCGGCTATTGGTTATTAGCTCCCACCCTTCGAGGACGAAGGCGAAGATGCCGGTACAGAAACAATCTGCGATAATGACCGCATCTCATGTCTGAACGGCTCTTTTCCTGGCTTACTTCTCGGGGAGCCGGCGTTCTGCTTCATCCCACTTCGCTTCCCGGGCCTTCTGGCATTGGTACTTTGGGTCGATTTGCTTTCCGCTTCGTCGATTTCCTGGCGGATACCGGTATGAAGTACTGGCAGGTTTGTCCTTTGGGTCCGACCGGGTTTGGTGATTCTCCCTATCAGTGTTTTTCTGCTTTCGCTGGAAATCCCTATTTGGTGGACCTCGAAGACTTCCTGGAAGACGATTTTCTCTCAGCGGGCGATCTCGAGCCGCTCAAGACGCTTTCCGAAACAGCAGTCGACTACGGTGCACAATGGCAACTTCGTTGGCTCGTCCTTCGGAAGGCGTTCGACGGATTTCGCACAAAAGCGAGACCGGACCAGCAAGCAGCCTTTACCGAATTTCGCAAAAGCAATGAGGATTGGCTGGAGGCATACAGCCTCTTCATGGCCCTAAAATCGCAATTTAATAGTCGCTCCTGGGAGGAGTGGCCTACTGATGCCCGGTACTACGCCCTGGCCCAGCGCCTGCCCAGAACCAAAGAGCTGGAAGACGAAGTCTCTGCTAACGCTTTCTATCAGTTCAAGTTCTTTCAGCAATGGGACAAACTGAGACGGTACGCGGCTGATCGGAAAATCCAGATTTTCGGCGATATCCCAATTTTTGTCGCCAGGGATAGCGCCGACGTTTGGACTCGCCCGGAACTTTTTCAAATGACAGAAAGTCTGAGACCGACCGGCGTCGCTGGGGTTCCTCCGGACTATTTCGCAGCCGATGGTCAGCTCTGGGGTAATCCTCTGTACGCCTGGGAACGTCACGCCAAGGATGGCTTTGCTTGGTGGCTCGCACGGTTGCGTGCCAGCTTCCAGCTCTACGACGTCATCCGGATCGACCATTTTCGCGGTTTCGATGAATATTGTCGCATTCCGCCGGAAGCAACGAACGCTCGAGAATACCGTTGGGAACCGGGCCCAGGCCTCGAGTTGTTCCGAGTCATCCAAAAAGAATTTCCGCAAGCCAAGCTAGTGGCGGAAGACTTAGGCGTGATCACCGAATCGGTCCGCCGTTTAGTGGATCAGGCGGGATTACCGGGGATGAAGATTCTGCAGTTCGGGTTTGAAGGCGCCACCGAATATCTGCCGCACAATTGCGTGCCGAATAGCGTGCTTTACCCCGGAACGCATGACAACGATACCTGTCGTGGCTGGTTCAATATTCAGCGTCCAAGCGTCAAAGATTTCGTGCACCGATATCTTCGCACGGAATCGGAAGAGATTGTGTGGGAAATCATCCATGCCGGCTATGCTTCCGCTTCACGGATCTTTATCGTGCCGATGCAGGATTTGCTCAACCTGGGGAGCGAGGCCAGGATGAACACACCGGGCACGCCTTCCGGGAACTGGCGCTGGCGATTCACGTCAGCCCAGCTCGAAAATCTATGGAAAGATCGGGGCGAAGTACTCCGCGAATACGCGAGGCTCTACGAACGGTAGGGTCGATGAGGAACGGGGCTTCCGGCTCAAATAAATTTTCGCCCTACCAACGCTGGACCATGCTCACGATCGGTAGGGCGAACGCTTTTGCGTGAGCCGCTCAGGGGTCCCGGCTCAAATGAATTTTCGCCCTACCCATCCGGATCATCCAGGCAACGGATAGCGTCCGGTTAGCGTCTTTACCTGCTGGCGAACTCGCGTCAGCGTTGATTCGTCCCCACCGGAGGCAAGAGCAGCGTCCATCAGATCGGCGATCTCCATCATCTCTTCTTCCTTCATCCCGCGCGTCGTGACCGCGGGAGTGCCAACCCGAATCCCTCCCCCTTTCACCACCGGTTCGGTGTCGAAGGGGATTGAGTTCTTATTCACAGTAATGCCAGCAAGGTCCAAAATCTCTTGGGCTTGTTTCCCGTTGAGACCTTTGGATCGAAGGTCGACCAACATCAGGTGATTGTCCGTGCCTCCCGATACGATGCGATACCCTTTCCGCTCCAGGCTGGCCGCCAGCGCTTTGGCATTCATTGCGATCTGGTGCTGATAATCGCGGAACGTAGGCTGGAGAGCCTCATGAAAACAGACCGCTTTCGCCGCAATCACGTGCATGAGCGGGCCGCCCTGTACTCCCGGAAACACGAGACTATCTATCCCCTTCGCGAGTTCCGGTTTACACATGATGATACCGCCTCTCGGCCCACGCAGACTTTTGTGCGTTGTGGAGGTCACAAAATCCGCAATTCCAACCGGCGAAGGATGGATCCCCGCTGCCACCAACCCAGCAATGTGCGCGATATCAACAAAGAGAAACGCGCCGACCTCATCGGCGATCTGTCGCATCCTTTTGAAATCGATGATTCGCGAGTAAGCCGAAGCGCCGGCCGTAATCATCCGCGGACGATGTTCCTCAGCCAGTCGGGCGAGAGCTCCATAATCAATGCATTCGGTTTCCCGATCTACCCCGTAATGCGTCACCTCATAAAAGCGGCCCGAAAAGTTCGCCTTATTTCCATGGGTCAAATGACCACCGTGCGATAAGTCCATCGTCAAGATGCGGTCTCCCGGCTTTAGCACACTGAAATAGACCGCCATATTTGCCTGGCTGCCGCTATGCGCCTGCACGTTTACGTGTTCGGCCCCAAATAATTTCTGTGCGCGCTCGATCGCCAATCGTTCCACTTGATCAACGAATTCACAGCCTCCGTACCACCGGCGACCCGGATAACCTTCCGCATACTTGTTGGTCAAGACGGACCCTTGGGCCTCCATTACTGCGCGGCTAGTGAAATTCTCCGAAGCGATTAGCTCGATGTTTTCGAATTGCCGCTGTCGCTCGAGTTTGATCGCGTTGAAAATCTCCGGATCGACTCGCTCCAAAGGTTGGTTCCCAGGCTGTTCATTCATAGTCCCTGATGTCAGCTTATCGTTGTTTCCCTCGCTCATTACAAAGTTCAGTAGACCCGGAAGCGCTTCGAGAATCGTGTCTCGCGCTTCCTCATACGCTTCGATACCCAAGCCGATCGGATCAGCGATATCAAACGATGCGGCACCCGGTTCAAATTCTCGCAGCAAATACGTTTTTTCTGCTGCTTCTGGATACTGATAAAAAATAGAATCGAGGTGGCTCCGCGTCATTGCGACAATCCAGGTCGCTTCCTGGACCAGGCGCTCGGTGAGCGGCTTACTTCGAATGCCCGAGATATCGATGCCCATTTTCGCGAGCACTTCGACGGCGTGGGGACTCGGGCTTTGCCCAGGATAAGTGCTGATGCCGGCCGACGAAACCTTTAGATCCGGGCGGCCTCCGAGCATTCGCCGGAAAAGACCCTCGGCCATCGGGCTTCGACAGACATTCCCTGTACAAACAAACAACACCGTTTTTTGCGGACTCAAAGTCCGGGAAACTGCCATGCCCCCACCGGCAGATCAAGTACACAAGCCAGCACGCCACTCGACCAAAAGCTCTGGAATTTTTGCGCCTTCAGCCGCCTGGAAACTAAGTGCGAGCACGGCTTCCATCGCGAGAGATCCGCCGGCCACTGGAGCGCGCAAGCCGCCCAGACATACCAATCATCGAGGCATCGCTGAGCAGTTAATCGAGCGGCCTTCACCAGGCGCAGTCATGATCTGTTCTCAACGTGGGTAGTCACTGAAGATCTGGCGGCTGCCGAAGAGGTAACAAGATTACCGCTTGAGCGACCCGATTGATGGAGATAGCATTGGCCGGTTGAATTCAGTATCCGCTTACGATTACATCCAGGCACTTTATCGATTGTGTCTTGTTCAATCGGGTTCCGATACAGCAGCCGAGAAAGCCGTCCACGACATTGTTCTGGAAGCCTTTAAGACGGCTAATCGCGATTTGGAAAAGATCGATTTCGAAGGCCTTTTCCGAACAGCATTCCTTCGACGAGATTCCTATCCGAAGGTATCCGCAAACAGTCTGACCGATTGGCCGCTGATTCTTCACTCCCTTTCTGAGCCTCAACGTTCCAGCTTGACTCTTTTCTTTCTGGAAATTTTGCCTCCAGCTCTCATTGCCGAAATTGCCGGCCTATCGCTTGAACAGCTGGCAGATACGATTCGAGATGCGCGTGCGGCGCTGGTAGAGGCTCGCAAATAGGTTCGTACCATGCCAAGCAGATTGTTCCCCCTTATCCGGCCCGCCTACGAAGATGAGCCTGGAATTAGCGTGGCCAGCACAGAAGCCAGGAACAACGCGGAACTGGGGGAAGCTTTGGGACGACAGGTCGCCCTCGACGACGAAGTCGTGGATCAGCTTCGAGCGATCGAACTCAGCGATTTCCAGATCGAAAGGCTAGAAAGCTCACTGGGTGAGGATGACGCTCAGCCGACCGCCCATGCTATTCCCCCGACAGTCCTTTCTCCTCCGCCAACCGGACAAGGCTCTGACGCTGCCGGATCTACCGCGCTGACTAAGGCGGTCCCGCAACCACCGCCAAACCCGGAACCGCAAGACCTCCCGAATGCGGCGAAAGAGGAAAAAGGAAAAGATGAGGAAGAAGAGGAGGAAGAAGAACAACCGCGGGCCCGCCCATTCGCAATCTTTTTCGCAATCGGTGTTGCCTTGATCGCCGCCATCTGCGTGGTCAGCTATATCGTCTGGGACCAAATGAACACGTTCAAAGGTGCGGACCGAATCACCGACCTTTTGAATTCAGCGAACGGACTCAGTGGTGACGAATTTGAAGCGGTCCAAACCACCACCGACGCTCTGAAAGATTGGTTTTTGCTCAAGAACCAGCACTTTGCTGTCCCGAAAGAGTTTGCCCAAACTCGCACCATCGCATGCCGAGTCTTTCAGTTCCATAACGCGGACGTCGGCCAGGTAATGGCCAAAGATGACCGGGAGCTCCTCTATTTTCTATTCGATCCGGCTGATCTCGGCATGAACCTTAAGAAAGGGAAATGGGAAATCGTGGAGGCCGAGCGACTCGTCGGAGGCGTCACCTTAGTCGAAGGCACCTGTTTCGTTGTCGCCTTTCGGGGGAAGCATGATGAAATGCAGGCCTATCTAGGCTAAGAAGGTTCCGAAGTGATCACTGGGCAATAAGGGGTGATCGGTATTTGCATTTCCGGTGATCTGGTGCATTAGTAAAACACCGGAAGTTATTCTTGCGCCTTCGGCGCTCTCACCCTTCACTTCTCACCTCTCACGCACCCGTCCGTACAACTGCCTCACCATCCGATGATACGGCCAGGCGACGATATAGCCCACGCAGCATGGCTTTCCGCACGCACACGGGAACCGGGTAACTTCGGATGCATCGAATCCGTAGTCGATCGTGATCTCTTCCCCTCGCGCGATAGCTCGAGAACTTACGATCAACGAGATGCCCTCTCTGTATTCCAGGTGGGCTGACGGATCGCACGAGTAGTTGAAAAAGCGCCCGAGTCCTTTACCAGTTGAACCATCCAGAACTCTTCCATCCGGCAACTCGAGTAAAAAGGGGTTGCCGATTACTAGCTCTCGTTTGACCTCTTTCGAGGTCAAAATCTTGCCGTCGTAACACGTCAGAACCTGGTCGGCGCCGATTCGGACGTTCGCGAACACCCCAATACCATGAATTTTGGAGTTTCCTGTCGACACAAGCTTTCTTTCCAACAAGCGGGCGTGTATACTTTTCCACATGGTCGAAGTCCTCGGCATCTTCGGCTTCCTTGGTTGGCTGTTCCTGGTTTTCTGCGAATGGCTGAGCCACCTACCGGTTTTTGCCGCGTTGGTTGTTGGCGCAATCGCGGTCCCGATCCTGGCGGTCGCGGACTTTCGGAAAATCCTCCGTAAATTGCAACTCCCGGGCCTCTATACAAGTCGTGATCCGATACCGCCCGAAAGATTTTCCTGGCTTCTGCACGGAGAATGGCTGCGTCAATCGATTGTCTGGTCGTTCGTTATCGCCGCTGGCGGATGGTGGAACGCGGCGACCTTGCCGGCATCACTTTCCTGCGATCTCGAATCTGTTGTCGGATGGCTCAATGCGGTTGTCGGAATGATTGGTTCCGCCCGTTTCTTTAGCGCCTCCCTACTTTTCGTGCACGCAGCCCAGTGGTTCGACTCGATGAGCCCCAGTCTCGTCGGATTTTTTCGGGTCTTGATGTACAGATTATCCGATAACTACGAATATCTGGGTCAGCGCAAAACCGACCCCGAACGGGAGAAGGTTTACTAGCCGGCAACGCCGGCTTGTCCGACGACCGTGTCCGACGAAGCTCTCCGCTACATCGGCGACGTCCCAAGATCAGCGAAGTCGGAAGCCTTCCGGAGTTTCAAACGACGGAGCGAAGTTGGAGAGCGCCGGGATCATCAAAGGCCAGGCATCGTGAGAAGTGATTGGCGGTTAGTGAGAAGTAAAAGAAGACGAGGCGTAACACTGGGGCCGATCACCAATCACCAATCACCAATCTCATCTCTTCTTTCTGCTCACTGCTTACTGCTCACTGCTCTTGCTAATTGCCAAGCCCCATTTTCTCATTATCTTCCCCGACTCGATCAAACGGAAGGGTGGCTGAGTGGTCGAAGGCTCCTGACTCGAAATCAGGCGTGCTCGTAAGGGCACCGTGGGTTCGAATCCCACCCCTTCCGCTCTCGCTGAAGGATTTACGCAAGCTCGATAACACTTTTACGGCCGTGTTGCGCTGACGAGTGCCTTTCTGGTGCCTTTAAAATTTGGCCAAAACGTCCTTGACCGCCGATAGCAACTTGCGGACGAAGCTCTATATGGCCTACAGCACCGAGCCCTTTTGAAATATTCTTGGATTACGACCACACCCCCCCCAACCGTCCATCCGGTTAGCGGACGCCAGAGAGCTAGCCGCAATGATTATCCCCGGTGACCCTGCTGTAGAGAACGTCATGCCCTAGGACAGGCCAGCCCCATCGATCGCTACAACGGTCGATGGTCTTTTGTTTTTAGCCTTCACTGCTCACGAGCTTACCGGCTGAGATCGCGGCAGGATTTCCGAACGTTCATGATAAGGCTCGACCGGTCAAACGCGCTGCACGGTCAAATGCGGAAACCGTTTTTCGTCAGAAAACTCGTCGCTCTTTATTGATTGAGCGCGACTGGGTGGCGAGCGGTCTTCGTTTGCAGCCCGTTCACGGCTTGTTCGAGACGGTCTACCTTTGCGACGATCGCTGTTAACTTCGAGTTCTCGGCCTCGAGAACTTTCAGCCGCTTCTTTAGAACGTCTATCTCACCCTGTTGTTCTTTGGTTATCCCGTCCACATCCTGAATTGCCCTTGTTAATAGGGGTGTGACGCGACCATAATCCACCGTCCACGGATTCTGAGCAGGATCCTCTCCGCCTCGGGTCACGACATCGGGCAAGACCGTATAAAGCTCTTGAGCGATAAATCCCGTCTCATTCCGGCCGGGCTTCGATTTGAAATTGTAGTCGCGCACCTGAATCTTCATCACTTCATTGAGCCCTTTGGCACTTGGCCGGATATTCTCTTTCAGGCGTTCGTCGGAGGTGGTGTTGTAGGACACGCTGGTTCCTGTGGTTGTGACATCCCCGATAGCACTATTATTAACGGAGAAGATGATAAGCTCATTATTAGTGAAAACCGTCGGTTTTGACAGGTGAAGGGGGGAACCATCGCTGCGTTGAGCGCCTATATAACCGCCCGGGTTGATCTGGACCCCATTCATGTTCGCTGTTCCGTTCCAGAATTGGCCGGTAACGCCGCCCGGTGACACGTATACTTGCCCATTCACATGCAGAGGGACTTGTGGAGTGGTTAGACTTATTCCAACATTGCCTTCGATCAGTGCTCCGTTGGTTGGCGCGACGGTGCCCGCAGTACTCGTGTAGGTGGAATCACCAATTGCCAGACCGCCGCTGGCGGTGGTGCCGTTAACGCTGAGTTTTGACTGGGGGTTACTAACACCGATCCCGACGTTTTGGGCTGCCGCTTGTCCGATTAAACCGGCCAGCGAGAGCAGAAGTGCAAGGTAGAACATTCGCATAAGAAACAGAGTTGAAGTTAATTAACCGAGATGACGTTGACGAAAGCGCATGATCACTCCGAGCATTCTCGAGCCAGCCAGGATCCTAAACCCGGTGGAGGGTTCAGAACGGAATTTGCTGCGGGAAGCAAGATTAGCGAAGCTGATGAAGCCGAACGATAGGCGGACTAACAATAACGTCCTGTACATTCTAATACTCCTCCTTGTTTTTGGAGCCTAGATTCGTCAGGATGCGGCTAAATGCGCCACCGGTTAGTAGCCGCACAGCCTGCATAATGGGATATCTCATTGCTTACACATTAGCGTTTACAGAAAAGCTCGCCTAGTCGACAAGCCCATAGATATAACACTTTGGTATTATAGTACTTTGGTGTTATATGGAGAGCTGGCTATCTCGGGAGGAGCATACTCGATTTGACCAACGCGCCGAACGATCCCCTGCTCAGATTAACGGAGGTGGGCAAGGCTGAAACACCAGACTCTTTCACCAGGCATGGACTCCCCATTCCAGGAGCCTACTTCAAGAACAAAGAAAGCCAGCAACCGGCGACAGTTGCGACTGAGATATCAGAGAAGCGTGTTGGAGAACAGAAGCAGCCAAGGTGGAAGCGTGATTTTCCCAGCCTTCGACATTGGTTGCTTCTGTTCTCCGATAGCTTACGAAGCACGTGGCCTGGACGGACAACCACTAGGTAAGCCGGGTAGATATCGGTTTCGGTGGTGAAGAAACGGAAACCCGAAGCGAGGGCTAACCAGAGCCGTTGCCGCGCCGGCGCCAGGCTCGCAAGCGCTGAAGGACATAACAGTCCGCGTTGAATTCCTCGCTCAGGCCGTCACTAGACAACTTCGAATCCCACCCCTTCCGAGGCACTTATGCAAGTTTTACGCTCGATTTAGCAGCCTACCTTTCAGAGTCAGTGCCGGAATAGCGCCGCTAAAATTTGAAACGCCACCTCCGCACCTGTAGCCGAGTTCGTCCCGGTGCAGTCGAAGATTCGGCGCATAAGCGCATCCATCCTGAACCTGCTACCCTGGTTTGGTTTCTTCCCTTAGGAACTCCAAAATTTTGTCTGCTTGTTCGCGCGTTGGTTCTCCCTTCCCCTCGGTCCATCCCGTAAGTGTCTCCGGCGAAACTCCGACGGCCTCGGCGACTTTGGATGCGTACTGGATGATGATGTCCCGATAGTTTCCTAGAGCGGTGAGTTGTTCCTCGGTCGGTTCCATGCGTGGACTATAACAGAATCACGGATCAAAAGGCCAACACCGCGCGCTCAATCGAATCGTTGGCGCCTCGACCGAGACGACCGCACTCGGTAGTCCGGGTTCGCTCTCGCGGAGAATACGAAGCAGCGATGGCTGAGAGGGTGAGCTTTTGAATCGATCCCTCGCTGCCCCAGCTGTAGCCCGTGTCTGCACAGATGATGCCTATCGCTCAGAGCTTAGCGACGACAAAGCTCTTAAAAGGATTTAGAAGGAGGCTGATGGTGTCTGGTGATCTATCGGAAGAAGCCATTACCAAAAATCTTCGTGTTTTGTTGGAGGAAGAATGGGGGCCACGAGCGCGGATTGACGATATTTGCGAGATACAGCGAGCTACAATCGCACAAGGGAGATCGAGCGAAAAACGGGAATATTGAATAACCATGGCCCCCATTCTGGGATGATTGTCTGTTCACTCTGTGGCTCCCAGGTAACGGTAGACGAGGTCCCGCCACGCCGGGGAGGCCAGCCGGTGCAGGAGCGCGCGATCCACCGGCTTGCGCCACGGGCTGCCGTCGCGCAGGGCGATGCCGTATGGTTCTACCTGGAAGGTCTGCGGTAGGACTGTGATCTTCCCAGCATAAGGTTCGCTCCGTGCGATATAGCGCAGGGCTGGTGCGTCACTCAGAACGGCCTGCGCGCGGCCGCTCAACAGGACTTCTAAGAGGTCTTTCAGGGGCACGTGGATGTAGTCAATCTGCCGGCGCCTCAGGTAATCTTCGCTGGAGGTGCCCGCGATCACGGCCACGTGGAGGCGGCGGAGGTCGTCTGCTCCGCGCACCACGAAGCCGCCAGGCCCCGCGTCCAGGCGTTCCGCGGTAAGGATCGAAGCCATCGAGGCGGTGAACCAAGAGACCAGAAATAGGCTGACGAACATCCACGCGATCGCCACCAGCCGGCCTACTGGGCTGCGCGGGGCCAAGTCGCCGTAGCCTACCGTCGTCATCGTCACCGCGCTCCACCAAAGGGCGGAGCCAATGCCCCGGCGTGCTTTCCCATCGCCGCCAAACTCCTTCGGGTTGCTCTTGCGCTCGAGCACCCAGATGAGCAGTGCCACCAGCACCAGCGAGACGAGCAGTGCCGCCACGATCCCCCAGAAATTCCACGCGAACACTCGCCCGAGCCACGACCACAACCCGCCCGCGTCGGGCGCAGTTTTCACCGCCACGCCGAGTCCGGATTGGAAAAATGGCTGGCTGAAATCCAACCGGTCTTCCCGCTCCGCGGTGATCGTCAGCGCGCCGATGCTCACGTCCAGCGGGCGGCCCGGAGCGAGGTCGTCGAACAACCCAGTCACCGTGGTCTCGCGGAACTCGGTGTCGATACCGAGGTCAGCGGCAATCCACTGCCACAACTCCACGCTAATGCCGCTCCAGGAACCATCCTCACCCCGCATGCAGAACGGCGGCGACTGGGTCAAGCCCACCACCAATCGCGTCCGCGCGGGCGTTGGAACATGCGCTGGCTCCTGGCTGTAGGCGACGCCGAAGAACGGGAGCAGCGCCGCCAGGACGACGACGGTGACGGCCACGAGAGAGTTGCGATATGCGATCGCCACGGACGCGAAAGCCGATACTCTTGCGCAACTCGAATGCGTCCTTTCAATTCCAAAGATGCCGCCGATCGCAATTGGCGGCGCTTTATCCTTTTCCGTGTACTCTTTAACTCGCGGTTCTATTACCCGGTCCTGGCAGTGCTGTTCCTCGACCTCGGCCTGAGTGCGACGCAATATACCTTGCTGAATTTCGCGTGGGCAATCGCCATCGTCTGCACGGACCTGCCAGCCGGCGCCCTCGCGGATCGGATCGGACGTCGGCCTCTCGTCGTCGCGGCCGGCGCCGCCATGGTGATAGAAATGGTGGTCCTCTGCGTGGCGCCGGCCCGCGGCGGGACGTTGCTCTTTCTCCTTTGCCTGGCGAACCGATTGCTCAGCGGCATCGCCGAGGGCCTGGCGAGCGGCGCGGACGAGGCGCTCGTCTTCGATTCCCTCGCCGAAAGCGGACGATCCGCGGAATGGCCGCAGGTACTCGACCAAGTCACCCGTTACCAGTCGGTAGGTTTGGTTGTCGCGATGATCGTCGGCGGCGCGATCTATGATCCCGGGTTTATGAACGCGATCGCCAGCGCGCTCAGATTTCCCATGGGTTTCACGCAGGGCACCACGCTGCGTTTTCCAATTTATCTTAACCTCGTCACGGCCGCGCTCACGCTCGTTGTCGCCCTCAGTATGCGGGAGCCAAACCGAAAATCGACGTGCAACACCTCGGTCGCGGATGACCAAACTCAGCCGTCGAAGGAAACCGCCATCGAGGGGGTGCTGACTGCGGGAGCGTGGATTGCCCACACGCCGCTCGCACTCTTCGTGATTCTTGCAGGCGTGCTTCTCGACTCGGTGATCCGACTGTTCCTGACGTTCGCGAGCTCGTACTTCCGGCTGATCGACCTGCCGGCAGCTAGTTACGGTCTGATCTGGGCGGCCCTTGGAGCGCTCGGCTTCCTTGTCTCGCCGGTCGCGCGACGGATGGTGCAGCGGGGCTCGCCAGCAGGAAACTTCGTCTGGGTGGCGGTTGTTACGCTGACGGCCCTTGCTGGACTGGCGCTGCGCTGGCGGTGGTGGGGTGTGGTATTCACCTTCCCGCTTGGTGCCTCTATGGTCGCGATTGGTTTTTTCCTCTCGTATTATCTGAACGCACTCGTCGAATCGCATCGGCGCGCGACAGTCCTTTCTTTCAAAGGCGTTGCATTCAATCTCGGCTACGGCTTGGTAAGCCTGCTTTTTGCCTTCTTGCTGAGGACCCTGCGTGACGGAGGCAGCGCCGAACAGGTCTTCGGCCGCACGCTGATCTGGCTGTGCGTTTGGCTCGCGCTGGCGCTCGCATTGCTGGGAGTGTTTTTCCGACGACATGCCCCATTGTTGCGGCAGGTAGGTGCGGTCGCCACCGACGCCTCGGAAAGTCCGCCTTAAATTCGCAAGGTCAATCGGCATCGCGTCTTGTCTCTCTCTGTTTTGTATGGAGGACCCCAGGAAATCCTTTAGCGCTGACCAGCCGCGGCCTGCTGGAATGCTCGAAAGTCCATCAGTTCCAATACCCTTTGAGACGATAACGAGCTAACGACTGGTTTAGTCGTGGCTTGATCTTCACTAGTCCGGAACTGTGTAAGCAAGCTTGAGCAAAAACGCTCTAATCTAAGTTAATGATTTGTCGATAGCGCTAACGGGTTTCGAACCCGTGATTCGCCAAAGCACGCGTCCCCGTGGGCTAAACCGGACCCTGTTGGGCGGCGCCCACGGGCGGAGGGTCTCCCTTTTTAGCGGCAGCAAAGGCCTTAATCCGTTGCTCCTTCTTAAGGCGCCTTTTCCGATGCCTCAGGTTCACACGACCTTTGTAAGCTCCCATAATGTTTGGGAGCTTAATCCGATTTCTGAAAGTTGCCTAGAGACGGTTTTTAGCCCGAGACGCTGTCGGCTCAAATTAGATTAAACAGGGGTTTGCACGTGAAACTTGATCGCGAATCCTTGGAAAATTTCAACGGTTCCTTAATTACTGTCTCAGTCGAAACTTTCGGTTCTAAAAAACACTAACCCACATCGTCCTTGGTCGGATTGCTGAAATGCTTTAAGCCTACCGCATGATGAGTGTATAGCTCTTTCGGGTGCGAGGTAATTGGCCCGGTCGGCTGATGGCGATGCCAAGAGTGCCAGGTTACTTTCAGTCAATTCGTATGACCTGGCTTGCGCAGCTCTCCTTCTTTTTCATGCTATAGGGCATCGTTGATACGATGTACACGGCATTGCGAAAGTAGACGAGTAGACAGCACAGCCACCGACGGATTTTGACCCGGGAGCGTTCGGAAGGTTTCATCCGATCGAAGGATTCAAATAAAAAGGGGCACGTCTAAATATTCAACACACCATTGCCATATGTGTTGAAAGCAGACTCGACCCTATTCGGGGTTGTCCTTGCGCTAGACCTTTGAGTTAACTGCCCCGAGCGTTCCACGCCCCCGAGAGTGCTTTCTGATCGCTTTCGCGCTTCGCACCTGTCGCTACACTTGATTGTACTAACACGCGGGCTGTCAATACGTACAATGACGCATAGCAACATATATTCAAATGCGCTAATGATACGATCGGAGTTCGGCGCTTTGATGTCGAAAGTCCCGATGTACTATCCCCGCTTTTCTTTCAAACGTTCCGGGGCTGATCTCCCCCTGCAGTCGTTAGCTCCCGTCTTTAGCAATCTAGAGTCAGTGCTTTGCAGGCTAGGGGCAGATCAACCTCACGAACACACATTCATCTTCCAAAAGGAGGCAAATTGGGCCCGACTAACAAAAACATAAACGATGCGCTCGCCGCTATATCGAAGCGTCTGGGTGCTGGCGTCGTTGTCCCGGACACAAGCCGAAACCAGTTAATCGAATCCTTCGCCCAACTTGCGCCGGCCATCAACGTATTCCTTGGCATCATTGCCTACGCCGGTTCGAGCGCAGACGGCCAAAATGCAGTTCAGTTCAACGATCAATCGACAAATACAGGCTATGCTTCGACTTGGCCGCAGTGGGCTTTCGACCTAGCAAAAGCTGCACTCCTGAGCAGCAAGAGGGTCTTGATCATTGCCAATGGGCAACCGTTCGGCAGCAATCTTGCATCAGTGCTGATCTACGATTTTTAATTGTAAATCAGCAGAGATCAGTCGGCAGATCTCGTCAGCTTCGATCCTGGACAGATCTGTTCGTGTTCCACCCGACTCCTTTTGCACGGTGAGTCGAGATGGGAATCACATTAAACGGAGCGCCACCCATTGAACTGACCGTCCTTCCCGAATCGCTTCGGTGTGGCGTTGTTTTCGGGTCCGGATCGGTCATTGCCGTCAAACGCTTCCCTGAGAATGGAAAATGGGGAGAAGGTTCGCATATCCAGCGCGATATTGACGGCCCATTACCCAGAGTGGATAGTAACGCAGGTATGGGGCCTCTTGTTACGATTTGGGGTGGTCGTCCGGATTTTTGGAAATTGAGACATGCGCTTTGGCTGCTCTTGGCCATCACGTCGCTTATCTTGATGGCGATCACTAACATTCTCAAATACTCCTGAAGGGGTCACGTTCAAATACTCAACACAATCGTCATAAGTGTTGAACCTTACCTATATTCTCCATTCAACATTCATGATCCAGGAAATTGGAAATCGCGATAGCAAACCGACCTGTCGAGTGGTCGCCGCTCAGCCGGAATTCACTGGCAGGCAAGCCCTCTTGTACGCGCCGGGAATCTCGGCGGAATCGGTGGGTGCGGAGAAAATCCACTTGCAGATTGTGACCATCCCGCCCGGCGCACGAGCGAACACGCACAAGCATGAGGGCCACGAGAGTGCCATCTATGTCTTGAGCGGTGAATCGGGCATGTGGTATGGCGAGAAGCTCGAAGAACATCTCTGCGCTCGGGCCGGCGAATTCCTCTACATCCCTGCTAATATGCCCCACCTCCCCCACAATCTCAGCGATACGGAAAACTGCGTCGCGCTCATTGCACGCACGGATCCCAACGAGCAAGAGAGCGTCGTATTGCTGCCCGAGCTAGACCGAATCCACGCCAAAGAATGAGGAAGGAGAATGCGGACGTCCGCATCGCACCTCCTAAATTCTAAATTCTAGCTTCTGGCTTCCGCATTCGAGACCAAGCTTGCCTAGCCGATCGAAAATCCCCCGATCTGTCCGCAATTGAGACTGGAAACCGCGTCTCATCTAAGATGACGACCATCCGGAAGCTTCCGTTCGTTCGTGGTGCGCTCACGGTTCTATTGCTCTTCACCGCCGCCTCGCTATTGCTCTTGGTACTGAGTGCTTCCATCGACGCAAAATACCGGGAAACGGTCTTGCACTCGGCCCGATTTAAGCCGGTACTGACGATTGAGGCGCTTCCGAGTGACGTGCGAGCCGTGTGCTTTCCGCACATGCCGGTTGCGAACCCGAAAGAATATTGGAGCATAGGCTGCGGTCCCAAATCACCCGACTCGCCGTCCGCCCGTCTGGCCTGGGCCGTAACCGATGGTGAACTCTGGTTGGTGGAATGGGAACGCGGTGGAATCTATTATGACTGGGATGTGGCGCTGTTCAGCAAAAAATTCGGCGCCAAAGCCGAGGTGGTTTGGGGAAGAACCATGAACCAATCCGGCAGTACGCATCCCCGCCAGAAAATACCGTTTCAGACTTTTGAGGAATTCAAAAACTCGCTCCGCCAGACCGCGTCATAAGCTTGGCGATCTCGCGCGAAACGGTTCGAGGACTCGGCCTCCCCGATTCTAATTTCCAACTTTCTAGATTCTAGATTCCGCATTCTGGGCTCATGCCGTACTCCAATAAATCGCGTAGCTAACCACCCAGAATGCGAGCCAGAGTGCTGCGGTGAGGCGTTGATGATTTCGAATCCAGCGTTTGAGGAACCATCCCAGAAAAGTTGGGACCAGCCAGCTGAGAGCCACTCGTTCTAGTCGCGCCAAAACACTAACCAATGCCCACATACCCGGGGTGGTGATCGGTGGCGCGAGAACCGCATACACTTTGTACGGAATACCAGTACCAAGAGTGTAAAATATTCCGGTAACTCCGTGGCTCCGATAATCGTCCTGCACCTTATCGAACATTCTGGCTCGAACAAAGGGCACGGAAGCAACCGCGGAATGGGCCGCGTTCGGCTGCCAGACAGCCCACATATACATGCAAAGACCAGCTAGGACAGCGCCCGCCAGAATCGATCCGAGAATTTTGATCCCGCATTTAGCGCTGGCCAGCGAGGCCCAACTAAGCACGAGATCGGGGACAATGAAAAAGAGCGTCCCCTCGGCGAAACCCCACAGAAACCCCAACCACCATCCCGGGCACCATAACCCGGTGGCTGAGGATATTTTGGCTGGTTGGGCCATGCTTACATCACTATTGGGGAGTGGTCGATGGCCTTTCCAGGTGGGTTGCAGGGGTTGGCATCGGCTTCGGCCACAGGTGCAGCCTTCCGCTGAGTAGCGCGGGAAGCAGGCCTGGGTTTCGCGCGGCCAAGCCGCCCGCGAAAAACACGCTAGCCACGAAGAGCAAGAGCGCTCCAAGTCCGATCAAGTTCCAAATTTTGCCGCCCTTCCGTGTACCCGGCCTATACAAGTTGTCCTCTCCCATCTCCGGCCTGCGACTCTAGATTTGGAACCCGAAAAGCCAAGTCAATTCGCCCCTTCATGACAGGGTCAGGACGACACTCGCGGCACAAGGGATCCTTGATTCGCCGCTGAATTGCGGAGGCTGGAGCATCCGCCTACGTGGCAACCGGCCATAACCGAACTGCCGCGAGATCGTTCTCCGCTCTTCCGCTAGCCAGCGTGCAGCGTTTGCCGGCCCAGAAACTCTTCGTGATGCCGCAAAACTGCTTGCTCTAGAACCTCTACGGCCCGAGCGAAACCTAGTCTGCCGGTATTGAGCACCAAGTCATAAAGCAAAGGGTCATCGACATCAGCGTCAAAGTAGCGTCGCAAATATCGGCGCCGCGCGTGATCCGACTCCTTAATCAGTTTAGCCGCGTCTGCCGTCGTGAGATTATAATATTGAGCGGTATGATGGATTCGCTTCTCCAGTGGCGCGACTAAACGGGCATGGAAAACATACGGCAACCGGTTCGTGATAACTTCGGCGCCTCGACCTACTAAGACGACGCGGCCTAACCCGGCCAAACGAAGGATAGTTTTGGTCGTTTGCTGAGCCAGTGTCCACGCTGTCGGATGAAGACCCAACAACTCCTCGACGATCGTTTCGACTGGGAGCCGCGCGTCTTCAACCATGAATTGCTCCAGATTCGGCGGAAGTTCATGATCCACCAAGACTTGTTTCGCTAAGTTGCGATCAAAAACCGTCCAACCTGTACTCCCCTCAGGCGGTTTAGCGGCTACATTCAACCGCTCAACTAACATCTGCGCGATGGTAACCGCTCCGGCTCCGGCTTCGCGGGAGATCGTAATTGACGGTTGCTGCGGTTCCAGAGGTCTCTCTGGGGCGGCTGCTTGGGACTGGAGGTAGCCGCTAAATGCTTTCAGAGGTGAAACTCGCATATGCCGGCTCTCTACTTTCGATCTAAACAGAGAAAAAACGAGCAATTTTCATTAGGAATCGTCTCTTCATTTTCAGGTTTGATTTTGCAGCCGGCCTAGTGCTGGAGCGTTGCGAATTCCGTGAAGATTTTGGCGTGCAGGAACAAGACTAGACGATAGACTCGCGACGAACCACCGAACCGATTATGGCTCTGCTCGACTATATTCTCGGCCGCCCACTCGCTTCCAGCGAAGATCAACAAGAACGCATCGGACCGCTCGCCGGAGTTTCCGTCTTTGGATTGGATGCACTCAGCTCCGCTGCTTACGGACCCGAGGCGGCTCTCACTATCTTGATTCCCCTCGGAGTCGCTGGGGTCCACTATGGCCTGGATATTACCATTGCCGTTTCCGTTATTCTCATCATCGTCTATTTCAGTTATCGGCAAACGATTGCGGCGTATCCTCAAGGCGCCGGATCCTACACGGTGGCAAAACAAAATTTGGGGAAACATGCCGGCTTATGGGCCGCCGTAGCCCTGCTGGTCGATTATACGCTCAACGTCGCGGTCGGCATTTCGGCTGGAATCGGCGCATTGACCTCGGCGTTCCCGATCTTACAACCGTATACCTTGATCCTTTGTTTGGCTGCCCTCGTTTTCCTGGCATTCTTGAATTTGCGTGGTCTGCGCGAATCCGGATTGGCTTTCATGCCGCCCACCTACCTTTTCGTGGGCTGCCTTTTGCTTGTTTGTCTCGTCGGGATTGTAAAAACGATTGTCTATGGGGGGCACCCGCAGGCGGTTGTGGCGCCGCCGGTCGTTCCCCAGGCGGCGCAAGCTTCGATTTCAATTTGGCTTTTCCTAAAAGCTTTTGCTGCCGGTTGCACCGCAATGACTGGGGTCGAGGCGGTGAGCAATGGCGTTCCGGTATTCAAGGACCCATCGGTGAGGTCGGCTCGTCTGACTCTAACCTTTATCGTAGCGACCCTGATCGTCCTGTTGCTCGGGATCGCTTACCTGGTGGCCGCGTATCGCATCGTCGCTACTGATCCCGGCTCGCCCAATTATCAAAGCATTCTTTCTCTCGTCACGGCAGCCGTCGTCGGACGTGGCGTGTTTTACTACGTCACCATGGTCGCGATTCTGTTGGTGCTTTGCCTGTCGGCAAACACGTCCTTCGCCGATTTTCCGCGCGTTTGCCGGACCGTTTCGATCGATGGATTTCTACCGGCTTCGTTCGGGGTTCGTGGCCGGCGCCTGGTCTACACGCAGGGCATTCTTTTGCTGACTGTGTTAGCCGGTACACTGCTTTTCGCGTTCAACGGAGTCACCGATAGACTCATTCCCTTATTCGCTGTCGGCGCCTTCTTGGCGTTCACCCTCTCTCAGGCCGGGATGGTCGTGCACTGGCTGAAATCGCAAGAACCCCGTGCGCGATTGAGCGCTACCGTCAACGGGATTGGCGCCTTAGCCACCGGCATTACGCTCATCATCGTCATCGTGACAAAATTTGCCGAGGGAGCTTGGCTAGTCTTGATCGTGCTCCCGCTCTTGTATTTCTGCATGCATGCGATCGAACGGCACTATCAACAGGTCGCCGCTGAGATTGCTATCTCCGGTCCTATCTCGTTGCGGGAGCCTAGCTCTTTGATCGCGGTCGTTCCTCTCGATCATCTTAACACTGTCGCCGCGCGAGCCCTGCAAGCAGCATTCGCTGTCTCCGAACTAGTGCATGTCGTTCACGTCGAGCATGAGGATGGGGACCAAGACTTTGCTGCCGATTGGGATAAATATGTCAAACCTTCGATCGAACAGAGCGGCTTAACCGAGCCTAAAGTCGTGGTTCTGAAGTCACCCTATCGCAAAATCGTCGCTCCGACGTTGAATTATATTTGGAACCTGGAACGAGAAAATCCGGACAATTCAATCGTTGTTCTGATTCCTCAACTGGTCGAATCGCATTGGTACTACAGCTTTTTGCATAATCAGCGAGCAGCAATCCTTCGCACCGTCTTGCTATTGAAGGGACGGAATCGGATTCTGATCATGGATGTGCCATGGCATCTGGAATGCCAAACGCAAACACGCGGACATCATCGCATGGAACCGTGGGATCAAGCCCCAGCTTGGCTGGACAGGTAGGGGAACGCCGGGAGCGCCGTCATCGCCGGGAACGCCGGGAACGGTGAGAAGTGAGAGGGAGAACGCCGTCGTCGCCGCGAACGTCCTCCATTCGGCGCGGCGGGAGCCTTGCCTACCGTTTTGCATCTCTCGCATTCGGTATTCCCACCTACCTCTCACCGTTCACCTCTCACCGTTCACCCGTTCGCGGCGTTCCCGGCGCTGACGGCGTTCCCGGCGTTGTCGGCGCTCCCGGCGTTGTCGGCGCTCCCGGCGTTCCCGGCGTTCCCGGCGTTCCCGGCGTTCCCGGCGTTCCCGGCGTTCCCGGCGTTCCCGGCGTTCCCGGCGTTGTCGGCGCTCCCGGCGTTCCCGGCGATGTCGGCGTTTCTGCGGCGTTCTCCAACTTCGCTCCGTCGTCTGAAACTCCGGCAGGCTTCGTCGGACAAGCCGGCGCTCCTCCGTTATTCCCGGTTGAGTGACGGACCGATCCGTGCATCATCTACGCATGCAAGGCAGCCAGGAATTCAGTGAAGAAGACCTCAAATATCAAAGATCCATAAGACGCAAGATCATCTGGCGACTTATTGTTTTCCTAGGGGGAGGCGGACTCGTCTTGATTCTAGCAGTGCTTCTGATCGCCAACCCCGGCCTGCTCTCCCGCCCGATGGAATATCTTCAAGCCTTGAGCCAGGGAAAATCGACTCAACCGCAGGCCCAGGCCAGCACTTCTTCTACTCCAACCGGCAGAAGGTCTCTCGACACGGCCGACGATTATCTCGCTCTGATAAGCGCCGACGCGTCAACCCTATCGAAGGACCAAGCTGAACTCGTTCAATTGTTTAACGAAGCGCTGAATCGCCTGACGATGATCGACAGAAGCGAAGCGAACTCGAAAGCCACGGCGGGCCCAATTATCCTGCAAAACATTACTAACGCGCAGAGCAAGGAAGACTTCGACAAGATCCGAGCAGCGGCCGACGCATTGAAAACAGCAGCAACTAGAGATTTGAATTCTCTGCAGACGTTCGAGAAGGATATAGCGGTACCTCTCGAGAGTGCTGGCGCAAAGCCTCCGATGAATGCTCAGGTGGCCGCTGCTCTTGCCAACAAAGCAAACGTCCCGGATAAGATACAGAGCGCGAATACTATCAGTACGTTTGCCGACGTCACTAAAAGCTATTGCGATTTCCTAGAGAAAAACCGCGACGACTGGTCATTTAAGGGACAGGGCCGAGCGTTCAAAGATAGGAAAACACTCGACGAGGCGATCGTAATCGGCAAACAGTTTACTCAAACCGCCATGGACGCGGGCTTTCGTTTTGCCGTAGCCGAAGGCTCTCCTTCCGCTTCTCCCTCCCCAGAAACGAACCAATAGCGATTAGGCAGAATCCAATTATTTATATAAGATTGCGGTCGGGACGAAGCGCTCTCCGAAACCGTCGAGAGCGTATCCTGGGATTACACCGACCGTAATCGACCGTTTCCTGGGATAGTGGAGCGATGAAGCTAACCGACGCTCCACCATCAACCACGTCGCGCAGAATTTCAGCGAAGGCAGCTCGATGCCGAGAGAAATCGGCGGGCGAGGATCGTTGTACGAGAACGGCTGTCACGTTCCAATCTTTGTAAAGTCTTGGCACCAGAACCGCAAGTCACACTGAACATTGAATCCAGACCAGGACTTTGCGTCTAAAATCTGAGAGACAGACTGCAAAATGCAAGAAATCCGAGGGGCTGACACTTTGAGCTGGTCCGAATCGTTTCTTTAGTTAATTAGATGATGCGACGGCACACCGCTATCCGGCTAACTGACTTAAGGGCTGGCTGAGACAGAGAACCCTCGATCGAATCTGCTTTTACCACAATGGATGTAGGCCTATTGCTGAATCAGGTGTTCCGCGCGATCTCGGACCTAAGTTCCAGATTTTCTCCGTCTGCGTGGCTGTTGTCTGCCAGTTCAGCATTCGCGGCTCTCATCGCGGTGACCGGAGCCTTATTAGCAGCGCGATCCGCCTATCGGAGCGCAAGTAAAATCCAGTTTGAAGAAGCGGAACTCCATCGATTGCGCGTGCGCGCCGCCGAGCGCGAGCGAGTAATTGGTGTCTTGCACGCCATCCGCGAGGAATTGATCCAACTTTGGTTGATGATGGCTGAGGATATCGCCAGACCGATCGAAACGCTGGATCCAAAGAGGAAGCTCCTACCTTATTGGCCCTGCTACCAAAGTTATTTCAGTATCTTTGATGCAAACGCCGCGGAAATTGGCCTGGTTGAAAATGAAACGCTTCGCACCAGCCTGGTGCGAACCTTCATGCTGGCCAAGCGCTTGATCGACCAATACCAAAACTACAATCGGATCGAGGACAAGATGAGCGCACGGACCTCTCAGCCACTCGGAATTCCCGCGGATACCACCTACGCCAGGCACGCGGGCGCGTTTGCGCTGGTAGCCACCTACCAATCACTGAAAACAAGCGTAGAACAATCGCGAAACCTTTTGGATGCAGAGCTCGGACTGAAAAGGCAACCGCTACCGTTTATCGATACTCCGGGAGTAACGGAGAACGGTTCGTAGGCTCGTAGCCTGATGCTCCAGCCTCAGGGAGCAGGTCACTGACTAGTGAGAGGACCGATTGTTATTCACCGTTCACCAATCACTTCTCACCAAGCACATCTCACCGATCGCCGCGCCCTTAGATTCCTGAGTCAGGAGGATCAGGCTACCGCTAATGATCGCCGCGCCCTTAGATTCCTGAGCCAGGAGGATCAGGCTACCGCTAATGATCGCCGTGCCCTTGAGATTCCTGAGCCAGGAGAATCAGGCTACCGCTTGTGTCTGTCGTTCTTTCGCGCACTTTTGCCTTCCTCATGTGTTGTCTCCGTCAGCCGATTTTTTGGGGTTTGCTGTTTGTTGTAAATACTCTGGGCATTCCGATCGATGGACTCGCCCAGGATCGTATCGCTTTTGACTTCAAAACCGCCCACGCATTCGTCGGCTTCGGGCTGCAACTCTGGACACAGACAGACCATCGAACAGAGCGGGATGATTTAATTCGGGATCTGAACGTGCGTTGGATCCGGTTCAGCGTCACTCCCGAGATTCCGGAAGATCAGCTCAAAGATCATATGTCAGTAACAGAGATCCTGAATGTCATTACAAAGAATGAAGACCAACAGCAGTCAGAAATGCTCCGACAATTTCAGCAGGAACTCACCGCGTTAAAAGTTCAGAGCCATTTAGTGTTTTGGCAAATGCCGCCGCCATGGTGCACTTCTTTTCACGGGAATGACGGTAAAGAACGCGCGCACGTCGAGCCAGGTCACATCCCAGATTTTTCCAATTGGATTGTGGCGCATCTCCTCTACCTGAAACGATTTGGAATAATGCCGGCTGCCGTCGAATTGATCAACGAGCCGGATGGGGTTTCCAACACCAACTATACTCCGGAAGAATACGATTCCTTGGTTGTCAGCGTAAAAACAAATCTAGACGAACACGGTCTCAAAACCGGAATCGAAGGACCCGGCGTGAGCACTGGATTTAGCACCGGCGCGTATCTGCAGGAGTTGGAGCGAACAGGTCATATTTCCTTGCTTCAGCGGCTCTCCTGGCATGACTACGACACGGCCAAACGCCCGGAACCCGCTGGCTTCGCCGGTGTCCCGCTCAGCCTATTGAGCCAGGTCCATGGGCTGCCGCTAGTGGTCACTGAGTTTACTAGCGAAAGTCCGCGCTGGGCAAGGCCACCGTACGACGCGGGACCTGAAGTCCGGAGTGAAAATAGCGCCGCCAACTCCGCTGATTTCGGCGTCTCGGTAGCGGGAGAGGCCCTTAAGTTGATCGCCGATGGCGCGAACCAAGTCTCTTTCTGGCAAGCCGAAGACCCCTCCTGGACACATGATGCGTTTGGACTGCTCGACGAAGAGGGCAGACGAAAGCCGGTCGCGACCGCACTCCAGTCCTTTCTCCAGTTCTTGCCTAGAGATGTTCAGGTAGTTGGCCCCGACAAGAACCTTTTCGGATTCGCTGGTGTGGCTTTTCGCAAATCAAAAACGACCATCATCGTCCTGGCAAATCTCACGTCGGCAACTCGATCGCTTCAAGTGGAATTCGGTGGTCCGACCGGCAAAATCTCTGCGGTCCATGGATTCGATGCGAATGGACCGATGAGCGAGAAAGCTGGTCACCAAGTTAAGTATTCAGGCGGCGTGCTCTCGGTTGAGCTTGGTCCCCGCGCCGTGTTGACTACGGTCATTCAGTAGAAGGCAAACACGCCAATCCGCGAGTGATGGTTTTCGACCTTCTAGCGGTGGCGCTCGCTTCTGTTACTCCGCTAAAGCGCTGCCCTAAGGATCTCAGCCAACTCATCAGTCTCAAGCAAAATGGGATTCGCTTTCATGCTGTTTGCCTGTTGCGCCTTTTCTACGAGAACCTTGATTTCAGTGTCTCGAACACCAAACTTACCTAACGGCGCAACATTCAAGGTCCGACAGAGATCACGCACCCAGTTTACGGCGTCATCCGCTTTCGCGCTTGCCTTGTTCGTGAGCAGAGACCCCAAGGCGTCGTATCGACGAAGGGCATCGCTTTCGGGCATCCGACTGCGCAACGCCCGGATGTTCATGTCCATGACGTACGGTAATAATGCTGCACAGATGGCGCCGTGCGGCGCGTCAAACATCCCTCCAATGGGCGCTGCAAATCCATGAACCGCTCCGAGCCCGGCGTTTGCTAGTGCCATACCTCCAAGCAGGCTCGCCAACGACATATCGGTACGGGCGCCGCGATCATGGCCATCCCGAAAAGCTCGGGGTAACCCTGTCACGACGCGTGGCAGACCCGATAAACAGAACGCATCAGTCATCGGATTAGCCCGGACCGAAACGTACGGCTCAATCAGCTGAGTGAGTGTATCCAGCCCGGTCGCTGCAGTCACCACAGGCGGAACCGGAACAGTAGTCTCCGGGTCGACCACTACCAACCGCGGCAACAGAATCGAACCGCGCAAACTCACTTTCACGTGATGTTCCGGAGACCCAAGCACGGCGTTCTTGGTCACTTCTGCTCCGGTCCCAGCCGTCGTGGGAATTGCGCAAAGCGGCAGAGCCGCTGCTTCCAGCGGCTTAGCTTTACCGATTACCTCCAGGTAATCTAAGATATCGCCCTGGTTGGTCGTTAAACCAGATATGGCCTTAGCGGAATCGATTACGCTTCCCCCACCGAAACCGACAATACCGGTTGCGCTAGAGTTTCGCGCCAACTGGACCCCATGACGCATCAAATCGATCGTAGGTTCTCCGCCGACTCGAAATTCGATTTGTTCAACCCCAAGTTTTTCGAGCTGATCTGTCAGCGGTTTGGCTCGGCTCGAATCCTTTCCTGTGACTACCAAGATTCTTGGGCCGAGAACTTGGATAAGCTCGCCAATCCGCTGCAGGGCGCCCAAGCCAAATACGATCCGGCCGCTCGTAGCGAATTCGAACTGAATACTCACCAGTTCTGGTCTTCCGGGAAAACGTTGTGATAAAAGATGCGCGACCGTGGCTGTATCAGTAGATCTTCCACGGTTGCCTGCCATTTCGCATAGTGAGGGGTCCGCTTATGAGAGGCCGTATCCGCTTCGGTGCGATAGACTTCAACGAGTACGAACTGGGTAGGATCATCCCGCTGCTGAATAAAGTCGAATCGCACGACCCCCGGTTCTTGAATGCTGTTGCGAGCGTTTTCAATCGTTGCCGCGCAGAACGCCTCCACGCACTCCGGTTTTACCTGGATGAAAACGTGAGCGATGAACATAGACCAGTCTCCGTACGGGCGCTTGAACGTGCAAGGGAGGAATGAAGATGACCGATAGCGAATAGCCAATAGCGGATTTTGGCTATTTCATCCGCGCACGAGGAAGTCTTGGCGCAAAAAAAAAGAGGCAGGCACATCGCCCGCCTCCCATAAGAACACAGATAATTTTTCGGCTTAGTCGTCGCTATCGACCTTTATGGTCCATTTTTTGCCGGTTCGTCGATCGATGTAGACTTCTTTGTTCCCCTTCTTTTCGACCAGTTGGAATCGAGTGGTATCCAGCGAATGGACAAATGTGTCGACGGTGGGATATTCCGCATCATCCGTAACCGTCTCAGTAACAATCTGTCTGTTAACCCCCGCTGGCTGAGACTGCGCAACGGTTTGTTGGCGAACGACTCGGCCGTACGGATCCACGAAAACCACGTCGTTATCCGATTCGCGACGGACGGTGACTTCGTACAAACCATTTTCATCTCGCACCACCCGGGTTACTCGCGAGACGTCAGGGATTCGGGTCTCCCGAATCACCGCGGTTCTGATCGTCTCCGGTAACGTAACAAATTGAATGTCATCCGCCAGAGCCGTTACCATTCCACCCAAGCCTAAGACTCCAGCCACAAGTAGGAACTTTGCTTTCATAGTCATTAGGTGCTGAGACGAGCCTCCAGCGGGTAGTATTCAATATTTACTCCCTGCCCCGACAGTGGTCCGAATGCGTCATAGCTCAGGCCGAATGCGCGCAATGATTCGGGTTAGCATAAAAGAAGCCAATTTCAGAAAGGTTCCCCATTTGCGATTTTCTTTCCCTGCGCTCACTGAAAAAATAATCGAGTCTGAATGCCCCTTTTCGGTTGCATACGGCTCATTTCTCCCCGATTAAGTGCTGCTCGTTTGTTTGTTCGCAGCACGGAAGATCGTCAGTTGAGAATACCTCAGTGGTGATTTGAAACCCGATGAGCGGGTACGGCTCTGACACTGACATTCGTTCTTAATTGATATGAAATTGTTTGTAGGAAATCTCGCGTTTTCCAGCACGGAAAACGACCTGGAAGATTTGTTCTCTGAGTACGGCACTGTCACCGAAGTTGGCCTGGTTACCGATCGGGCAACTGGCCGGTCCCGCGGGTTCGCCTTCGTTACGATGGGTAACGATACCGAAGCACAAGCGGCAATCACTGCGCTTGACGGTAAGGAGTTTGGCGGCCGTAACATCGCGGTAAACGAAGCGCGCCCCAAGACGGATGCGCCACGCGGTGGTGGTGGTGGTTCTCGCCAGAATACCTTCAGCCGTCCACGGCGTTAATTCACGAATCTGGACGCGCAGCTAACGTTGCGCGTCCGCTGCGTTCATCGACGCAGAAAAATGATGGTGGCGATCTGGCAGCGTCGGATCGTCACTAAGCTCTAATCTCCCCTTCGTGGCTGCCCCCCTGATGGGTAGGGCGAACGCTTTTGCGTGAGCCGCTCAGGGCTTCCCGGCTGAAATAAATTTTCGCCCTACCAATGCTGGGACAGCACCGCTGATCGGTAGGCGAACGCTCTGCGTGAGCCGCTCGGAAGTTCCCGGCTCAAATAAATTTTCGCCCTACCAACGCTGGAACAACACACCTGATCGGTAGGCGAACGCTCTGCGTGAGCCGCTCGGAAGTTCCGGCTCAAATAAATTTTCGCCCTACCAACGCTGGGATAGCACACCTGATCGGTCGGCGAACGCTTTGCCTGAGCCGCTCAGAAGTTCCCGGCTCAAATAAATTTTCGCCCTACCAACGCTGGGACAACCCCATTCTGCTCAGACTTCCTTCCTTAATCTGAAACCTTTGCGTCTTGGCGTCTTTGCGTGAGATCTCTCCGCCCTTAATCGGACGTTGCTGCATCTCAATCAGGCCAGACTTCGCCAAACCGTGACGCTCAGAAAGAAGGATATGAATAGGCCAATCGCTAGCCACCAAGCGATGTGGTTGAATCGGAGAGGGATGGTTTTCACGATCGAATTTTTGCTGAAAAGACGCTGTTGCGATCGGCAATTGCATCTTTTCTCTCTTACCCACGCGCGCACACAACAGATCTTGCGTCTCGTTTGCGAGCAGCGATAAGTCTCGAAGATGAGCAATTTTGGGCAGCTTGACGCAAAAGCCGGCCAGCGTACTCACGTTCACATCCGGCGTTTTGATCCGACCTTGGATCTTGAGATTTGCCAAGAGATTTACCAGATCGTGCGAGCGACGACATTTTACTGGATCGATTCCAAAAAATTTCGCTTACGTGATTTTACGGACGACACCAAAGGAGAATTCGTCGCCGTCGCGGAGGACTCGAATCGCGGAGTAGCGGGTTTCATCGGGATTTGGTTTCCAGACCATTTCATCCATCACTTGTACGTTTTGCCTGAACGTCAGCGTTGCGGAATCGGAAAAGCGCTACTCGACCACGCGTTGACCCAGATTGGCCGGCCAGCAAGATTAAAATGCCAACGACGCAACCGGAACGCGTGCAATTTCTATACCCATCTCGGTTGGCGCTCGGGCGAGACAGGTTACGATTCTATCGGGGATTGGATCGAGTTTCTCTTCGATTAAACCTCGGCTCGAAAGGTTTTACCCAGTTGCTCTCCTAACCCGTAGTAGTGCCGAAAGTTATAAATCAGCGGTCGCCAGAGCGCGGGATTAATGTAGTTCTCTTGGAGAATCATTTTCTTCGCGACGTGGACCCGAACGACTTGGACTTCGACGGCAATTGCTCCCGCGCGAATCCGTTCGTCCTGGGTGCCGATTTCAAAGAAATTCCGGACGATGGCCTCAAGTTGGATCGGGCACTCACCAATCCGCGGCACGTTAATTTCTTCGGACGCTAACGGCGTCAGACCGACCGCCGCGAACTTGTCCGGTTCATAGCGAAACTGCTCTGCTTTGTGTTTTGGAACCGGATTATTGCCAGTAAGCGGCGCGAGTTTTTCCACCTTCTGGCAAAGATCTTCGGATACAAGATTCACAACACATTCAGGCTGTCTGCGTAGATTTGCCGTGGTCTTGGCAGTGCTTTCCAATCCGAGGAGCAGAGTCCAGCCCAGCGCCCAGACGGATGAAATCGGACCGATGTTGGGAGCGCCATCCTCCTTCAACGTCGTGATCAGGGCAACCGGCGTTCCGAAGTAAAGAATCTTGGGAGCAATTGACTCGGATGCCAAAATCTGCGGCGTGCGCGTTCTATTCATGATTCACAATCCGTGATTTGCAATTCGCTAGCAACGGTTCATACTTCAAGATTCGCTGAAATATGGATGGCAAATATCCAATCGCTGAGACAGCTGGACTCTTGGCCGATCCGGCACGTGCAGCAATGCTGGTCGCGCTCCTGGATGGTCGTAGCCTGCCCGCCTCCGAACTCGCCCTCATTGCCAGGGTTTCGGCTCAAGCGGCCAGCATGCACCTCGCTAAACTCCTGGCCGGTCGCCTGGTTACAATGACGCGGTTCGGGCGTCATAGATACTATCGCGTTGCCAATTCTGCTGTAGCGAATGTGGTTGAAGCAATGGGTGCGCTGTGCAATACGCTTCGGCCGGTCCGAGCACCGGTGGGCGGTTCAATTCAACCGATACGCATTGCCCGAACATGTTACGACCATCTCGCGGGAAGAGTGGCTACTCAGATTTGTGAGTCATTGCAGGAAAAGAGAGTCTTGGAATCGGTGGATGACGTTTTCCGTCTCACGATCCGAGGAGAACGCTGGCTACAAGACCTTGGGATCGATCTGAATAGCGTGCGGGCCAACCGAAAACGACCACTTGTGCGCAAATGCTTGGATTGGACCGAACGCAAGTTTCATGTGGCTGGAACCGTCGGAGCAGCGCTGCTTGAACTTTTCCGGAAGCGGAAATGGATCAGGCGGGAGGCGGGTTCTCGAATCGTAACCATCACGCCGGACGGCAGAGCAGCGTTCAAGGCGCATTTTGGAATAGTCATCGACTAGTGCGCTCAACCGCCAATGGAACAAAACCGGTCCATGAGTACCTCTCGGAGGATTTCGTTACCGAAGCCTTTTGTTTCCTTCCGAAAAAAGGCATCTTTCTGATTGCCTGATTTGTGATGCCCGCAACAAATACGCTCCCCAGCTTGTGGCCCTATCCGACCGAGTTTCCGGATCTTCTGCTCCGCCCGCTACAGGAGGAGGACGCCGAGGAGCTCTTTGCCGTAACCGATGGCAACCGTGCGCATCTATTGCGATGGCTGCCATGGGTCGATGCTACCCGGACACCTAATGATTCTTCTCTATTCATCCGCCACGCCATCGAAGAACAAGCATCGCTGCGGGCGGTTCATTGCGCGATTACGTTCCGGAACAGAATTATTGGCGTTATTGCGTTCAATTCGATCGATCATTTTCACCGCGCCAGCACAATTGGATATTGGCTAGCCCAAGATCACACGGGCCATGGGTATATGACTGCCGCCGTCCGCGCTTTGATTCAATTCGGTTTCGACCACCTCAATCTCAACCGGGTTGAGATCCGCATTGCGCCGGAAAACCGGGCCAGCGGTGCCGTGTGCACTCGATTGCGGTTTCGCTACGAAGGAGTTCTTCGCGAAGCGGAATGGCTCGGAGATCGCTTTGTCGATTTGGAGATATACAGCCTGCTAAGATCGGAATGGATGCACCCCGCTGGAGGGCAAGGTCCCTCGATTAGAGTGAGCGAATCTCACGACCAAGCGGCTCAAGGGTCGCACTCGTCAGACAATCTGGGCGTTCGCAATTCCCATTTACAAGCCTGAACGGACTTCGCGATAACATTCCAGAAATCCCGGCGCAAAGTCTTTTGGCCTGCTCTGTATCCAACCGTCTATCATCGCGAGCCGAAAAAAGCCGCCGGTCTCGATTTCCAGGGCATTGTATTCGATCGGACCATCATGACTTCCCCGGTAGATCGAGATGAATTCCTGCCCTGTTTTGTCGGATGCCGCGACCACTCCGATTTGGTGGATGCTAACGGATAGACCGAGCTCTTCGGACAATTCTCGTCGGGCGCAGTCGTCATAGGATTCTCCGGCGTCCACGTGGCCGGAAGCGCTGGAATCCCACTGATGAGAGTGCCTATCCTTCCGCCAGGAGCGCTTCTGCAAGAACAACTCTCCGTCTCGATTGAGAATGAACAGGTGCACCGCTCGATGTCGCAGACTTTGATCGTGAACGGTTTGGCGTTCCGCGGCTCCGATCGGGCGATCAGAATCATCCACTAAAGCCAGCTTTTCCGCCGGATGAGATCCCTCTCCGCGCGAAGGCACCAATCGATGCATCAGTTCAAGCCATTTCTCGCCGGAGAGTTCCTCTGCCCGACAAGACAAGTTCAATCCCGTCGCGCTAAGCGCTTCGTCAATCGCATTAACCAAAAAGAGTCTACTGAGATTTTTGCGGAGCTGTTTTCTTCGCTCTGCGAATCCGGTTTTCACCAAAAGGCCAAATTGCGACCAACTGATCTCCGGTGTTTCCCGCGCCGGCCTGCGCACCAGTCGAATAACCGCTGAATCCACTTGAGGTCGCGGGAAGAAAAGGGTCGGGGCGAGGATCCGAAGACGCGCGATATTCCACCTCGCTTGCAACAACACGCTGATTGCTCCGTACTCCTTGGTTCCTGGAGACGCTACCAAGCGCTCTGCCACCTCCCGTTGCACCGTGAAAACCAACCGCTCGAATGGACACGGCGCGGCGGTAAAATGGAACAGAATCGGCGTGGAGACGTAGTAAGGGAGATTTCCAACAGCTTTGACCGTCCCCAGAGGGAAAAATTCTCGTATATCGCATCGGAGCGCATCTCCCTTGACCACCCGAATCTGACCTCCGGAGAAGGTACTCTCAATGAATTGCGCAAAAAGCTTGTCTTTTTCCAGCAGAGTTGCCGACACCCCGGATTGGGCAAAATTTGCCGTCAGAGCCCCCAACCCTGGACCGATTTCAACCACATGATCCCCGGGTGCTATACTGAGCTGATCCACGATCCATTTCGCTACATTCTTGTCATGTAAGAAGTTTTGCCCGAACGACTTGCGCGGAGCCGCTCCCAGCCGCTCCAAGGTTGACATTATGCTGCTAATGTTCATCGTCCGAGGACGGACCAGAGATCACTTGCTAGCAGGTTCTTCTCCGTAAACCCGCAGTTCTAAACAAGTTATTCACAGCATTTATTTGCCGGAATCGCCTTGACTTTTTTTCTCGATCTTAAGCTTCCGGGCCTCGCTCTTTTTTTTTCTTCGGAGCAACCTGCGCACTTCGGCCAGCGAAATCCCATCGATAAAATAAGCGGAGGCAGCCCGGCCGATACCATAAGTTCCGGCTGCTGCTACGCCGCCGGAGATCGCATTTCCCCATCCTGGAAGGAATTTGACAGCTGCCCGCGCGCCTTCTCGGAACGCCATTCCTACGCCGATATTCATGCCGAGCGCACCTAGAAACTCGCCCGCGGCTTTCAAGCTCAGTTCCCGACCGCTAATGTGCATGACGCCGGCAACCATCATAAACTGAAGTGTCGTCAAAACAGGAAAATCCGCGAGTGGGATCGGCTGCGCCCCAATCGCGGCGGACATGGTAGTCACAGAACGGATCAACCGGTTGGCCAGATCTTTTTGCACTTCCTTGGCGCCGAAAATCCGCGCCATCTCAACCTGCGCGTCATCAGGAAGCTCGCGGGTCATGAGATCAGCCAATTCACGAATATTGCGGCGCTCGTCTCGCTCTAGATCGAGCGAGCCATCCATCCGAAATCGCACGAACGAAGAGACTGCGATCGCGCGGACAAAATGAGAAGCCAAACCGGGCTGACCACTTAGCCAAGCTTGCAATTCGGTCCGGCGCTTTTCGACAACTTCGGCACTGGTATCCGCGGGGAGATCAACCACTCCGATCAATGGGATTCGCTTTTGGAAACGCTGGTGGAGAAAATCGAGCACCCGAGTAGCTTGCTCGCATTCGAAGCCGAGATCGGTCGAGGCCGTGCCGCTGACTAAGAAAAGGATTATGTCGGGACCCTCTTCGGACAAAGCGCTCGTCAAATCACTCCAGGAGCCGGACGTCTTATTTAGCCGGCGAGCATCGAGAATGCGGAAGCCTCCCTTCAGCCGCTGCTCGTAATTAATCCAGCCAGGATCGGTCTGAGGAGCAATCAAAGTCAGTTCGGAACCAAGAAGTGCTGACGCGATGGAGGAAGCATTGGCATTCGCGTCGCCCAGCAAAGCCAAGCGAGCCGGACGCTGCGCCAAGAAGATTTGTTTGATCGGGCGCAACTCTTGCAAGATTGCTTTTTGCAAAGGATTGGGCAGACGGGAGATCAGCGCTTCGATTTTCTCGTAGATGCCTAGTAACGTCTGCTGATTCATTTTGGGGGTTCTCTGAATTTTTCGAGATGGCTAGGACTGGGTACACTCTTCCGGCGCCTTCGAGTCGCCCGATACCGTTCGAGGGCCGGCTAGCGCGTGGTTGCGAGATTCAGCGCATTATACCTTTTCTCCGACGAACAATGCTTGGCGGAGTGCTTTCACATGCTCCGAAGGCTTCACCTTCTTCAAAATCTGAGCGATGCGCTGATCCGGGCCGATGATGAACGTAGTCCTCTCCGCTCCGAAATATTTTTTGCCGTACATGCTTTTTTCGACCCAGACATGGTACGCCTCTACCAACTTTTTGTCGGCGTCGCTCAGGAGAGGAAACGGAAGCCCATTTTTTCTGATGAATTTCTGGTGGCTTTCGACACTGTCGACGCTCACCCCAAACAGTTCAGCTTTCGATTGAATTTCGCCCCAGGTGTCGCGAATGTCGCACGCTTGTTGAGTACACCCGGGCGTACCGTCTTTAGGGTAGAAATAAAGGACCAAGGTCGACCCTTTGAAATCAGCCAGCTTTACTGGTTGGCCGGCACCATAAATGCCTCCTACCGCAATTGCTTGAAAACTCGGAGCAGGATCACCAATCTGAAGTTCCATAAACGGAGAGGAAGCTGTCACGCTTACCGATTCCGCGCAATCCACTTCAGGGCACCTTCTCCGGCAATGGTTCCGGTCACAAAACAGCCCTGCAACAAATAACCACCGGTCGGAGCATCCCAATCGATCATTTCTCCGGCGCAAAACATACCGGGAAATTTTTTCAGCATGAGATGATTATCAAGTTCATCCCAGGCGAGTCCGCCTGCCGAAGAGATCGCTTCCTCCACCGGCCGCGGCACAACCAATTCCACTTCGCATCCCTTGACGCCGGCCAATAACGTTGAAAAATCGGAGAAACATCCCTTCTCTTCGAGCAGGGCGACCGCCGCAGCGCTAAGTCGCCAGCTCTTGACCGCAGACTCCCTCAGTGAATCCCCTTGCCGCCATCGGCGGCGTAGTTCCGTTTCGTCCAAGTCCGGTTTGAGATCGATCGTAACTTTGTGGTCTTGCCGCAACTCTCGCGTGAGCTGATAAATTACTCCGCCTTCCAGCCCGTAGCGAGTGATCAATAGCTCGCCTCGAACGGTTCTCCCAGCGCAGGTAGCCGCCACGTTCTTGAGCGGTTTGCCGTCTGCGACTTCCAGGAAACTCGCCGACCAAGCACATTCCCATCCCACGTTCGAAGGCGTAAAGGGCGTGACGGAGATCCCCATGGTGTTGAATTGCTCCGCCCACGTTCCGTCTGAACCGGTCTGGGGCCAGGAAGCGCCTCCTAACGCGAAGACGACGACCCCTCCGGTTTCGAAAGCAAATTCAGCACCTTTCTGAAAGACGACATCAAATGGACGCTGCCCCAAAAGGTGATGGAACTTGTACCCGGTTCGAATGTCGCAGCCGAGTCGGTAGAGCCGCTCCAACCAGCGTTCCAGGATTTCCGGAGCTCGCATTGACTTTGGAAATACTCGCCCGCTGGTGCCGACAAACGTACGAACTCCCAGCTCTTCAAACCAGGCTCGAAGCTCTTCTGGGCGAAACGACTGGAGCATGCGCTCCCATCGTTTGGGCGCGTCATACCGGCTAACAAAGAGATCATCTGCCTCTGAGTGGGTGATATTGAGACCGCCCCGACCGGCAACTAAGAATTTACGACCTAACGAAGGTTTCTGTTCAAAAATCCGGGTCTCAACCCCAGCGGTCGCCAAAATCTCAGCCGCTCGCAAACCAGCCGGTCCAGCCCCAATCACCAACGCACCGTGTTGATTCACCGGCTCAAATCCAGCATTCTTTCTATCGGTAAGACAGCCCGCCGCCGAACTGCCTCGGCGACTTCGATCTCAGGCTGAAGAAAATCAAGAGCATCTCGAAGTTTTTGCAGAGTATTCCGCTTCATGTACCGGCAGTCGGCACAGGAGCAATTGTCGGTCGGACCAGGAATAAAAGTCTTGTTGGGAACTTCTTTCTTAAGGCGATGAAGCATCCCGGATTCGGTAACGATGATGAAAGCCTCTGCGCTAGAGGATCGGCAGTAGCTCACCATCTTTTCCGTGGAACAAACTTCATCCGCTAGCATTCGGACGGCATACGTACACTCCGGGTGAGCCACGACAGGAGCATTTGGGTAGGCCTCGCGAATGGTGTTGATGCTGTTTTGGGTAAACTCGACATGCACGTAGCAAGCACCCCTCCAAAGATCCATTTTTCGTCCAGTCTTTTCCATGACCCACGAGCCGAGGTTTTGGTCAGGAACGAAAAGGATATTCCGATCTGCCGGAGCGTTCTCAACCACTTTCACCGCATTACCACTGGTACAGATGATGTCCGAAAGTGCTTTCACTCCGGCACTGCAGTTGATGTAAGCAATGACGTAGTAATTCTCGTGCGCGTGTTTGCGCAAAAAAGCTTCCAACTGATCGGCCGGACACGAATCGGCCAGCGAGCAGCCGGCCTCGAGGTCTGGCAAGATTACTTTTTTCGTCGGATTGATGATCTTGGCGGTCTCCGCCATGAAGTGCACACCGCAAAAGACGATCACATCTGCATCGGCTTCTCTAGCGCGATAGCTCAGTCCAAGCGAGTCGCCTACGTAATCAGCGACATCCTGAATTTCCGGGACTTGATAGTTGTGCGCCAGAACGATCGCTCTTCGGTCGACCTTTAGTCTTTTGACCTCGGACGCAAGGTCATAACCTTCTTTCAATGCAACCATGGTATCAATAATAGCTATAATATCGTTTCCACTCCCTCGGGTTCAATCTCGTTTTCTTTAGCCATTCGCCCTCGAGATAAACCCAACAGCCTTAACCTGCTACCGCTCTGGCGATTTAGCTTTTCCCGCGCTTGGTCTTCCCTACGACGCCGCGGCTGCCGCCGGTTGCGTAACTTTTAGTTACGACCCCAAATCTCGCATTCTCTCTTCGGCCCAACAAGGTCTAGTCCTTTCCCCGTTCTGCTTCCTCTGTTTCTGACCCGAATGTGCCTTTTCCCCGAAATCCGCGGCCTGGGCTGCATAGCCCCTAGACGGAAGCGCTGCGGGCAGGTTCGGTGGGCCGGTTGGCGATACTCTTGGGGACCGGCCAAGCGGCGCGGTTCTATTGCATCTCAGCTAGCCATCCTTTCTGGCGTATCTTTCATTCTCGCCCGGTTTCCGACTTCCGGAGGCTGCCTAGCCAATCACCAACGCATCCACTGTTTCTCCCGCTGCGACTTCCTGTTTCGGACCCAATCGAACAAGCGCCTGCGATTGCGTGAGCCCAAACAGCGCATGTGATTCTTGAGGACCAACTAATGCAAAGGAGTCGCCAGTCAGTTTCCCTCGCAGGTAATGCGGGCGATCTCCCTCGTTACGCAACGGTTGGGCTGTGACCACCTTTTTCCGAGGGTTCGATTCTCCGTTCCAGCCTTGAAGACGTAACAACGCAGGTCGAACGAAGAGCAGAAAAGTCACGTACGCAGAGACCGGATTGCCGGGTAAACCAAAGATAAGCTTGCCGCCCAACCGACCAAATAAGAACGGCTTGCCCGGGCGGACCGCAACCCGCCAAAGCGCGATCTCTGCTCCCAGTTTTCGGAGCATTGGTTTCACGAGATCTTTTTCGCCCACCGATACTCCGCCCGCGACCACCAGTACATCCGATCGCAACGCTTCACTCAGGTTCTGCAAGTGCGCCTCTTCCTCGTCCGGAACTGGATCGAATTGAATCGGTACCGCGCCACTTTGCCGGATCAATTCGGCGAGCATGATCCCGTTAGTCTCATAGATTTCCCCGGGACCGAGCGTTTCGCCTAGTTTCCGCAGTTCGCTTCCGGTTACGACAATGCTCACGAGCGGACGACGGTAAACGCTTACCCGGCTCAGCCCTTGCGAAGCAAACAAACCTAGCCGTTGCGCGTTCAGGCGCGCACCGGCTTCAGCGATCTTTTGTCCCTCGCAAAGATCACCACCCCGTACACGGACGTTTTCACCTGAGTGCAGCTCCGCTCGTGCGATGATCTCGTTCTCGACTCGTTCCGCGTCTTCCTGCATCAAAACAGCATCGGCACCTTCTGGTAGTGGCGCTCCGGTGAAGATTCTCACAGCCCGACCGGATTCGACTCGAAGTTGCTGGTCAAGTCCGGCTGATTGTTCGCCCACTACAGTCAAGCGCGCTCCCGGCCGAACTTCCTGAGCGATAACGGCATAGCCGTCCATCGACGAATTGTTAAACGCGGGCAGTGCAATCTTGGCAAACGTGGTGGTCGCCAAAATGCGATCGCCGACCTGGCCAAGTGGTAGTTCTTCGGCGGCCAGAGTTTGGGTCGCATCCAGGATGCGCTGCAGGGTTTCTTGCTCAGTGAGCAACATCGGAGTGATTTACCATTGGCTTCAGGTCAAACGGCCCAGTTAGACGAAGATCTCGCGAGGAGGCGCCTACCTCAAGTTCATATCTGCCAGCGTCAGTTTTAAACTGATGAGTTACCGGATCGAAGTGCTGAAAGGCCCTCGGATCGACCGCGAAGTCGACCTCTTTTTTTTCGCCCGGGTTTAACCAAACTTTGAGAAAACCTTTGAGCTCGCGCACTGGCCGCTCCACCGTCGGATCGAGCGGGTGAACATACAATTGAGCGATCTCTGCACCTGGCCTGTCTCCGACGTTCGTAATCTCACATCTTACTTGAACCGGCTCTCCGACTGATGCAGTCCGGGGACCAATCTCTAGATTGGAATACTCAAATTGGGTGTAGGAGAGGCCGAATCCAAAGGGAAATCGAGGTTCGATCGCGAAGTGATCATAGCCCCGATAGCCTACGAAGATGCCTTCCCCATAGTTAACGGTTTCTCCGCCGTCCCGTGACGGATAATTCGCCGCTGCCGGATTGTCCGCGAACGTCTTCTCAAACGTGACTGGCAACTTACCCGATGGGTTTATTTCGCCGTCCAGTACTGTCGCCAACGCACGTCCACCTTCCTGCCCCGGATACCAAGCGTGCAACAATACCGGGACCTTATCCAACCAAGAAGTCATATCGACATTGCCGCCGGCAAATAAGATCACCGCAGTCCGTGGATTTTTCTCCGCCACATTTCTAATCAATGCGTCTTGCAGGTCGGGTAACGCGAATGTGCGATCTGCACCTTCTCCCTCAGTTCCGTCGTCGAATCCGGCGCCGACAATTGCGACGTCGTAGTCGCTAATCGTGTCGGGTACTGCCAACGAGGCCCAAGCGAACTGAGCAACTGCTCCGCCGCCGTTGTTATGATAGTCGATGCGAAGCTCGTAGGTTTTTCCGGCTTCCAAACGACGGGTAGCTGCGACGGTCCGTGGAGCGTGGTCTGCCCAATCATCAATGATCAATTCGCCGTTCAAAAAGACGCGGATGCCATCATCCGAACGGGCCCGAAAAACGTGTGGTCCAGCATCGGAGGCGCGAATCAATCCTGTCCAGCGAACAGAAAATCGATCTGAGGAGAGCTGTGGTAGCGAGGCACCGGTCAGCCAATCAAAATCAACTTGCGAATCGATCCGGGTGGCAACCGGCCGGCCCGACAAAGTCGGGTTATCGAAGTATTCCCCTTTTAGTCCAGGTTCCAAGTTTCCAGCTTCGTCCGAGTGAAGAAACTGGGCGGTCTTAAATGAGCCGACCCCAGCATCAAAGTAGTCGATCTTTACTTGCGAACCGAACACTTCACGCAAGCCATCTAGCAGGCTTACCGAGTTGGCCGGGTGCACGAATGAACTTCCCCAACCGGTTGGAACCCCAGGATGCGCATCGGGACCCAACACCGCGATGCTGCGTACTTTCTTGCGATCAAGCGGCAGCATCTTTCCCTCATTCTTTAGCAGGACTATTCCTTCCTGGGCAACAGCTAGCGCGGTTGCCGCACTCATTGGATCTGCCTCCGGAATGGTCGGATCCAACTGGGGTCGGTCCAGGAAACCGTTGCGAACAATTAATCGCAGAATTCTTCGGACCTTGTCATCAATTTGACTGAGTGACAGCTGTTGTTTCGTCAATAAAGACAAGAGCGTCCTCGGGTTGAAATAGGTTCCCGAAGGCATCTCGAGATCGAGCCCGCCGGTGGCTGCAGCCAACGTATCATGAGTCGCACCCCAATCGGACATTAATACGCCAGGGAATCCCCACTCGGACTTTAGCACCTGCAGATTGAGAAATCGGCTCTCGGTGCAGAATGAACCGTTCACTCGATTGTAAGCATCCATCACTGCTCCCGCTTTTCCTTCTTTGACCGCAGCCTCGAATGCCGGCAAATAAATCTCTCGAAGAGGGCGTTCGTCTACCACTGCGCTGATTCCCATGCGATTGAACTCCTGGTTGTTGACCGCAAAATGTTTCACGGTCGCCACCACGCCCTGGCTCTGCACCCCGCGAACAAACGGTACGACCAGCTGACTCGCCAAATAAGGATCTTCACCGGCGAGATACTCAAAGTTTCTTCCGCATACGGGCACTCGGTTAATATTCACTCCGGGAGCAAGCAGAATATGGATGCCACGCGCCCGGCAATCACGGCCCATGGCAACGCCCTCCTTCGCGACCAGCAACGGATTCCAAGTCGCGGCTAAAGCTATCCCGGCAGGATACCGCGTGCTCGGGCGATCCTGGCGGACGCCGATGGGACCATCGCTCATTCGGATCTCAGGCAGTCCAAGTCGCGGGATAGGCCGAATCGACATCGCATGAATCCCGCCGATGTACTCAAGCTTCTCCTTCAAGGTCATACGCGCGAGCAACTCTTCAGCGCGTTGATCCAATTGGTCGGCCCGGGCGTTCACGCCGCCGATGCTTGGGCCGATTATCGAAACCAGCGCAACCGAGCTCGCGATCCGTCGCGCGATTCCTGCCACGACCGATTTGATCCACCGTTTAGCGGAATGAGGAGTAAGCGAAAGAAACATCAGAAAAAACCTGGTTCAAGTGAGGTCCCTCGGTACGAGTGAACGAGAGATTTCCTTTGTCAACGAACGGCTGAGGTTATTCGCCTAAAGGTGAGAACGGATCTCGGCTCCAGGCTGGAGCTGGTGGCGATAGTTCCTTAGCGCGTTGGGCGACTGCCAGAACAGGGGAATCGGGCTGCGAGACGTCGAATTGAAGCAGCCGTGTCCAGTTACTCCAATTCGCCGCGGTCCCGGAAAGCTGATGCCCGTCTCATGCGCCTCAACATAGGGCTCGCTATCAGGCTCACAAATTTGAACCAACGGATGAAGAAATCCGTCCCGGAGGGACCAATGAAAGTAGCCCAGTACGAAGTGCTGGGAAATGATGCAAAGAGGCGCGTCCGTCCCGGAGGGACGATCGAAATGCTCGGTTCTGGCCTCGGATGCTCCTTCCAGAGCACAAGCAACCATCGATCGTCCCATCCGGGACGCGTCGCTCTAAAAAAGACGACCCAGCAATAAATTGCTGGGCTACTTTCATTGGTCCCTCCGGGACCGATTTCTTCAACCCTTGGCTCAGCTTTGTGATCCTGGTTGCGACCTAATGTTGACGCGCTGGGCAACCGCAAGGCCGAACTATGATGAATCGCGGGCTCGCGAAATTTGTCCATCCGAACTTGGAAGCGGCTTGATACTCTGACCAATCTCCCTCAGATCCTTCTCGTACTTTTTCTCCCCTTCCGGCGACGCCCAGTAAGTTAGCAAGAGGCCTTTTTGAGGCGTCACCATCACGATGCTGAGACTCACATTGCAGGCCCCCTCAGAGTCTTTTCCATCCCAACTGACGTCAACCACATCGAGCCCGTTTACCTTGGCCTTTGTTTTTTTGACAGAGACCACATCGACTGTCACCCCCTTCTTAGCCAGTTGCTTCATCGCCTGCATCATCGAACTGGTGGCATCATCAGCGCTCGCAATGTCAGTAGCTTCGATCGCGATATAAACTGTCCCATCATCCGAAGTGGCTTCGACACCATTTTCATACTCGGATGGGTTCCAAGAAGCAGGAATGGTAAAAGAGGCAACCGGGTTAACGTCCGGCAATGTGAAATCGTTGGCCCGCACGGAGACGGTCAGCGCGGCTCCAGTAATTACGGAAAGTACGAATCTTTGCACTTCGCCGCTTTTTATCAGGGCTGCCAAGTAGGCGTCAAGACAGGCGCACCGAGCGCGGCTAAATGGCTCGCAATCTCGAAAAATAGCAATCTTCCAGAAAAGTTGACCAATCGGTACAGTTTTGCCTTGATTTTTCAGCCAACCTCCCTAAGGCTAAGGGGGTCGGTATACTAGATGGTCAATCATGCACTCCGTACGGTTCGCTACACCAGTTCAGCCAACTCAGCGATTGCTTGGCGAGCGCGCCGGGAATAGGAACCTTCTGCAATCTGCGCGGCGCCATGTTTATCAGGCATCGCCAAAAGCTATCCGGCGTCGCCCCTGATGGATTCCTCTTTGACCACCGTTGCTGGTTCGCCCCCGCATAGCCAGGCTGACCGAACGAGCGAAAACGTCAACACCATCGGACCCTCGTTCCCTTTGATTTTCCTCTTAGCCACGACCGCCGGCCTTGTGGTGATGAATATCTATTACAATCAACCGATCCTGAACGCGATCGGCAGCTCGCTCAACGTCAATGCATCCGCTGTGGCCTGGGTCTCGACCGCTACCCAGCTTGGCTATGCAGCGGGACTCCTATTCATTTTGCCAATCGGAGACAGCGTCGACCGAAAATTGCTAATTACAGTGACGACTCTACTTTCTTCACTCGCTCTCGTGACGATTCCGTTGTCGTCCAATCTGCCGGTGATGCTGGTTTCCAGCTTCGCCGTTGGAGTCACCTCAGTGACTCCGCAGCTCGTTGTGCCATATGCTGCAAGCCTGGTTCCCGGAACGGGCCGCGGCAAAGTGGTCGGTATCGTGATGAGCGGATTGCTTATAGGGATTCTCGCTTCACGGAGTGTGAGCGGATTTATCGCCAGCCGGCTGTCGTGGCACACCGTCTTCTGGGTGGCGGCCGGCGCGATGCTTCTGCTTGGCGGGGTCCTATGGGTAGCGCTTCCATCGCAACCGACCCGCAGCACTACTTCTTACGGGCGTTTGCTCGCATCCTTGCCATCTCTCTTAAGATCGGAGCCGATCATCCGACGTCATAGTGCGATTGGCGCTCTCGGCTTCGGAACCTTCGGCGCTTTCTGGACAACGCTTGCTTTCTATCTTCACTCACGGCCGGAGCACTATGGTAGCGACGTGACCGGGATGTTTGGCCTGGTGGCGATCACCGGCGCTTTGGTCGCACCTTTGGCCGGCCATTTTGCCGAGAAATACAGTCCTCGAAGGATCAACGGGATGTTCTTGCTTCTCGTTCTCTTTGCTTTCGTCACGATGTTGTTCAGCGGTCAGAACACTCTCCTGCTGCTGGGCGCAGGCGTCCTTCTATTGGATGCCGGAGTTCAAGGAAATCAGATCGCCAATCAAGCCAGGATCTATTCTTTAGCGCCTGCGCTCCATAGCCGAATTAATTCGGTGTATATGGTGATCTACTTCTTGGGTGGCGCACTCGGATCGATAATCGGAGCTCAAGCCTGGGCGCTGGCCGGATGGCCCGGAGTCTGTGCCACTGGGATGGTGCTCGCGGCGGCAGCGTTAGTAGTTCTTTGGCTTTAGGCTGATTCTTCCGGGACGACGAATTCAACGGTGAGGCAGGGATTCGAACCCTGGGTCCAACATAACGTTTCCAATGCAGCCCCACTGTTCGAGCGGGTGGCAGAAGTCTTCGGAGGGTTGCTCATTCCTCCTGAGAAAACAGGGAGTGTAAGCCAACGATAGTAGGCGACTTCTGGCTGAAAATGGCCTATTTTCTTTTGACCTAGAATCTCGATTCTACGCGGTTGTCTCAAGAGCTGCTCAAGTGGCCTAGCGTTAAATCCACGCCGATCGAAGTCCCAGGAACCGAAACGGCCAAAAGGCCGCGAAAGTGTTCAAAGAGCAGAAAGCATTGAAATGGCGTTCTTACGCCTAGTAGGTATCAAATGAACGAATTCACAGCCAAAAACGAGCAGGCCTTTCTTGACGCCTGCGGAGCAATAGGTGTTGAGCCTAACGCAATGATTGAGCCGCATAAAGAGCGATACCTTGTGTCGGAATTCTTAAAAGATCCAGTGTCGTGGCTGAAAACTGAGCTCCTGTATTACTCTTACACGACGCCGGAAGAGGCCCAGAAGGTCGCCAACGGCATCGATCGAATGATCAGTGCTCCAAATAGTGTTCACCGGGTTCTCATCGGGGCGTGATCGAGCAGACGGGGCGCCGAGCTTTTGGATGATCCGCTCGCACAACACAAAGGACGGGTCGTTCAGTCGTGCCGGCGAAAAGCTCTCGACGGAACTGGGAGAAATGACTGTCGGCTTTAGGTTCGGCAAACACGTCCCCTGGGCAAAGGCATCTAACTTGACCTTGGCAAGAGAGCGCCTCGCTCAGCGTTAATCAATGAATTTAGCAATGAAGTTAACCCCCAGAGAAAAACGGAAGATATGATTAAACTCAGGTCACTGATATGTGTTGCGTTGGCTGCTTGGCTGGCAACTCCAGGGGCTGTGATGGCTCAAAAGCAGCTGCATATAATAATCGTGACGCATGGCGCGGCGTCCGATTCGTTTTGGGCCCCCGTTAAGAACGGAGCCGATGAGGCAGGCAAACAGACTGGCTGCCTGGTAGAATACCGAGCCCCGGAAAAGTTCGACATGGTGGCGATGTCACAGCTCATTGACGCCACCGTCGCCGCAAAGCCTGATGGGTTGGTTGTTACTATCCCTGATGCCGACGCGCTCGGGCCGGCAATTAAGGCGGCTCTCAACGCAAAGATTCCCGTAATCTCGACGAACTCAGGATGGGACGTTTCAAAGAAACTTGGCATTATTATGCACGTCGGGCAGGAGGAGTTTATCGCTGGCAAAGGGGCCGGAGAAAGGATGAAGGCGATGGGCGTAAAAAAGGCTGTCGTTGTTAACCATCTGGTTGGAAATGTTGCTCTGGATCTGCGCGCTAAAGGATTTATTGAAGGGCTCGGTCAAAACGCCGAGGTGCTTGCCACAACGTTGGATTTTACCGAAGCTCGAAACGCCATTTCCGCGTATCTACAAAGGAGTCCAGACCTTGAAGCTGTGATGACTCTCGGTCCGAACGGCGCGGAGCCCGCTATCCAAGCTCTCGAGTCGGCCGGCAAACTTGGCAAATTGAAATTCGGGACCTTCGACCTGTCGCCGGTCATCCTCCAGACCGTTGCCAAGGGCCAGATGGATTTTGCCATCGACCAACAGCCGTTCCTGCAGGGGTATCTCCCGGTCGCATTCCTAGCGAACTATATCAGGTACGGAATAATACCCTCGCAAGATACCGTGTTCACCGGGCCCAATTTCGTCACGCCGGAAACCGCGGCGCGGGCACTGGAACTTAGCAAGCATGGAATTCGCTAGGATTTCATTAACCACGTGCAGGTTACCTTTTGGTCGATGCGAACCTGCCGAACCGAGCCTCGCTCATTTAACGCCTCCGGTCATTGGCTCGGACACCTGACTCTTTGTAACAGCAAATAGACCGGCACGAACGGTATGATAGAGATGAACAAAAAGTAATGCGAAGGAAGTGATTCTGGAGAAAGCGAGCTGAGAGCCGGCTAACATATTATTCTTAGGTTCTCATCTACTCAGCCCTCTTTTCCCTTCCGATCGTTAGGGCAACGCGAAAACCAGTGCGGATTGACGAGACGTCTCAGCCCGTACGCTGGGAGCTGATGATCAAACGTTCCCTCCCCCGGAGCCCTGGGACGCTATGTGGCACAGGTTGCAACCAAGGAAAACGACGTCCAGCAATGCCTCCGAAGAGAAACGGAAAAGCGCTCAGAAGCCACCATGCAACTCGGTCCGGATCAAGGAGGACAATGGACGCTTCGCCGACTACTTCATCCACCTATTAGTCGGGCTAAATTGCGTGATGCTCTGGTGCGTCAACGATTTGGATCCAGCGGATTCAGGGCGTAGATTGGGGCATGTTTGAGATGTTACCTGAAAGTTCGGGACGGCTTGTCGCCCTCCGCGTTGCGGGGAAGCTCACGAAAGAGGACATGGTTTCCGCAGCTCCTCCGCTTGAAGAAAAGATTCGAGAAAACGGCAAAGTGGATTTGCTCTGTGACATGACGGACTTGCACGGTTGGAGTCTCGGCGGGTTTTGGGCGGAACTGAAATTTGACGCCAAACACGCGAAAGACTTCCGACGAGTGGCGGTCATCACGGGCAAACCAACGCATCGGTTCATGGCGTCAATGCTAAAACCATTCACGTCAGCGGAAATAAAATGTTTTCAACAAGAGAAAAAAACAGACGCTCTAACCTGGATTTCCCACAACTGATTGCGCCAATCGTCGGTGACTCATTCTAGGGTGTAAGTTCGGCCGCCGAACACGCGTGCTCTTTGAACGGTGACATGAAACCCGAGCGGATCGAATTTTGGATAGGGGCGGGGGGGCGCGAACCTGGATGGTTTTGGTTCTTGGTCACACGTTGAAAGCAATTCGGATCCTTGCGGGAAGGCGAGTGATCAGACCTGCAGTATGAGTAAGCCCGTTGTCGAAGTGCAGGTCCCCGGCGTGGCTGCGACGAGTGCGGCTGTGTCGTTTTTCTTGGCAGCGAGGACAAGGTTATCGTGATTTACATTGAGTAGAACGTTGGGGCGGCGATCGTGATGTTCAAGCAAGGCATGCAAAAGGAGCGACCGCTCACCTATGATGTGCTCGCGAACATCTTGCGAGCCCTCGGAGCGAAGATCGAAAGGGTAATCGTCAGAGCACATCGGTTTGCACAAGCGTCAGCGACGACGACTCGCCTATCGGTTTCAAATCCGCTTTTATCAACTTATCGCGCTCAGCGACAGCTTACTTCGGTAACTCCTTCAGGAGTTTCTTCAGCTGCTTCACATCGGTCGTGAACTGTTCCGGATCTTGTTCCGCAAAGGCTTCGTAAATCTTTAGCGCTTCCTCGTATTCCTTCCGCGCCTCTGCCATCCTGTTTTGGTCGCGATCCAGAATCCCCAGGTTATTGAGCGTCATCGCTACGTCAGGCAGATAGGTCTCCGGGTTTTTCTGCGCAAGCTCTCGGTAGGTCTTCAGCGCCTCCTCATATTCGTTCCGGGCTTCCTTCATCCGGTTCTGAGCGCTATCCAGAATCCCCAGATTGTTGAGTGTCAGCGCTACTTCAGGCAGAAACGTCTGCGGATCTTTTTGGGCCAGCTCTCGGTAGGTCTTCAACGCTTCCTCTATCCGGTTTTGGTCACGATCAAGCATCCCGACGTTGTTGAGTGTCGCCGCCACGTAAGGCAGATAGGTCTCTGGGTCCTTCTGCGCCAGCTCTCGGAAGGTTTTCAGCGCCTCCTCATGTTTCTGGTGGGCTTCTTTCATCCGGTTCTGGGCGCTATCCAGAATCCCCAGGTTGTTGAGCATTGTCGCTACGTACGGCAGATAAGTCTCCGGGTCCTTCTGCGCCAGCTCACGGTAAATCTTAAGCGCCTCCTCATATTTCTTCCGGCCCTCCTTCATCCGGTTCTGGGCGCTATCCAGAATCCCCAAGTTGTTGAGCATTGTCGCTACGTACGGCAGATAGGTCTCCGGGTTCTTCCGCGCCAGCTCACGGTAAATCTTGAGCGCCTCCTCCATCCGATTCTTGTCGCGATCCAGAATCCCTAGGTTGTTGAGCGTGATCGCCACGTACGGCAGATAGGTCGCCGGATCTTTCTGCGCCAGCTCTCGGTAGGTCTTAAGCGCCTCCTCCATCCGATTCTTGTCGCGATCCAGATTCCCCAGGTTGTTGAGCGCCGCCGCGACGTTAGCCAGATAAGCCTCCGGATCTTTCCGCGCCAGCGTGCGGTAGATCTTCAGCGATTCCTCATATTCCTGCCGAGCCTCCTCCATCCGATTCTGATCGCTATCTAGAATGCCAAGGTCGTTCAGCATCGCGGCGACGTAAGGCAAATATGTCTCCGGGTCTTTCCGTGCCAATTCACGGTAGGTTTTCAGTATCTCCTCATATTCCTTCCGCGCCTCTGCCATCCTGTTCTGGTCGCGATGTGGAATCCCAAGGTTGTTACGCTGGTCTGCTGGCTCGGCATTTCTTCCACCTTTCCAGTCTAAGCAGATCTGCTGCCCCGGTTCTGTGTGACCGGTCGCGATCTGCAACGCACCAGACCGAGCGGGAACCAACAACCAGGCGACCAAGACCGCTAGCACACGCCAACGCCGCGCATGTGGCAAGAACGCCATAGACTAAGCTAAGCCCAATGTCCCACGCGGCTGATGAAATTAAAATGACCGATTCCCCCCGGACGGACACAATCGTTACTTCAGTCGCCACTTCGGCGGTCGATCCTTCGGCAATTTTGACCTTCATCGTCAAGGGTCAGCCCGACATATCGCTTAAATGCCACGACCCTGTCTATCCCCGCTTTTGGTCGTATAATGTTCTCATGAGCTTTCCGTCGCCCCTCTCCCTCCATCATTACTTCGTCGTCGCAGCTCGGATGCGCCATCATTTCGAGTCGAATCTGGTTGCTGTCGAGGAGCCCAGCGTTGGCGCGTTACAAGATCCGGATCTCGCCGCCTTCGAACTTTTCTCCGGCCCACGCGGCAACTTCATGTACTATTGGTACGCGAGCCTGTACGTCGTTGTTCGAGGCTTCCGGAATCTGAGGTTGATTGATCCCAGGATCAACGCACTGCTGGCGTCACCGAATGTCAAGGCGCTCCGTCGATGTTGGAATGGCGTCTTTCACTATCAGCCCGACTACTTTTCCGCGACGTCGCTCGAACCCATTCAATCTCCCAACTTCATCGGATGGGTGCGCGAGTTGATGGAAGCTTTTTGCGCCTACTTCGCTCGAGAAATCAAGCCGGTTGAATCGTGAGGCGTTTCGGTTCGGTCGCGCCCGCGCCCTTGTGACCGAGTATCCAACTGGATTTGACTCACACGATCAAAGTAAACTTCGCTGCAGGATTCCATAGCCGCCAAGATCTGTGAACACTACCAACCAGCTTGGCCAAATTCGGCCCGCAAGATAGCCGTTAGCTATAGCCTCCCCGGCAAAATGTCTCGTCATTAAGCGGTGCCCTTCTCCTAAACGGCTCCTTCGCCTTTTCCGTGGCAAGCAACGGCTTCACGATCCAGCTTGCGTGAAAAAGACCACGCCAGCTTCACGGGTGTCACCGGACAGATCGCGTGGCACCTGCAACACTTTCTGTGACCTATTGTCGCCTACGGTCGCGTAACGCCGACTTCGAACAGTCGATCTTCGCTTCTAAGCGGCGTCATGAAGTCGATGCTAGCCAGTATCCGCTACACGACAAGATGTGAGTGTCAGACCAGGTTCTGATTTCCGCGTCGAAGCCCCGAAGGTCAACGTTCTTCGCCTCGACGGCCACCCGGACAGGGTCAAAAGTACTTTCCAGCTCAGTAATGCCTAGAAAGACCGCCGGAGCCTCTGGAAGATCCTCTCCGAAGTCAATATGTTGCGTGAACACTCGATCACCTATTCCCTCGTTCAATCCCCAATTGGCGTCAGGTACGCCAGAACCAAACTTTCCGTTTTTGATATTCATATCAGCTCCTTCCAGCGAAGGGATGCTTAATTTTCTTGTCAGAATTTCGAACGCCTTACATGCAATTCAAGCGAAATACACTGCAGCTTTTTTCGGCACGACATTAGCGGGAATGTTCCGCTGAAAGACCTCGCCTCCCCACCACTCTTCTCTTCGTTCGTGGACCTGGCGATGTCCACCATCCACACTTTTAAAAGAGGTTCGTCGTTTTTCACTGCATAACCAGCAACGTAAAAAAAAGTTGCAAGATTCGATTCGATATTTCTGAAGAAGGTTAATAATAATTCAGCCGCTTTTTCGGGGTAACATTTGATCATTTAGTGTCGCAATGAACGACTCAATAAATCCGGAGAACGGGACGGCTCCGATTCCCGCAGCACCGTACGTAGAAATACCGATGCGCCTACAGGCTATATAAATCTTTTGCTGAGCATCCGATTGCGGAACGCTAACCATACTCGGTTTCGGAACTTCGGTGGTTGCAGAATCAGTTGTGGTCGTAGCTGGCGGCGGAGTCGAAACCTAAGCGTTAGGATCTGGGAATGTTAATGTGCGTCTGCTGTCGGCACCCATTACTATTCCCTCGCGAGTAGTAATCGTAACTACGATTGACATAGGCCTGATCTTTTTAGTGATTTCGTTAACTCAAGCGTAGCGTATCGCTATACGTCAAACTACGTGCTCGCTCCTACGCCCGAGTGCGTTACGCTTGCGAATGGAGTTTACAGCTTACGGGGTTATTAAGATTGATCCCGACGACGGACGGCGCGAAGTAATCGGGTTATCAGCTTCGCCGACTCATACGCAAGCGTAACGTATCGCGTCCACCCCATCGAGTTCGAGCTCGGCGAATATTACGGTTACTTCGATCGTTTTTTTCGATCGATCCACGCGACGAGTTAGTGAAGAAAGCGAAAGCAGTAAGCAATTAGGTTAGTAATGATAACGACAAGATAAAAACGTAATTGTCTCCGCGGCGACTTGATAAACGACTCGATGCTCGCGATTAATACGTCGACTCCAACAACCGCTCAGATTATGCCGCAACGGCTCTGGTTTCCCGATCCCGCCAAAGGGATCAGCGCCAATCGCGCCGAAGAGTTCGTCAATTTTTTTCGTTATCCGAGGGTTGGATTCCGACCAATACCGATAGTCCTTTCGGTAACGCGTCGAGATAACGATCTTCACTTAGGAGCGTCGTAGACTCTTCTTCGCTTCTTCGACGCTTTCGAAGACGGGAAGCTTACCGCTCCGCGTTTCGTCGAGCGCTTCTTTTAGTCGCTTCGCGTTTGCTGGTGAGGCGAGTAAGTGCGCCGTCTCAGCGTACGCTCGATACTCTTGATCGGCGTCGTGAGCAAGGCGCCGAAGAATAACAATGTAATGCGCCTCCAGATCATTGATTTCAGAAATGACGCGTAGCTCTTCAGAACCGGTGAGCGGTTTTCGGATCTGCACGCGTCGAAGCAAGAGCACGAAATTTCCACGGGCCTCTTTCCAGAGTTCGGCGGCAGTTTTGGCCGACTCGGATCGACGCGCCAGGATATCCGTCAACTTATATAGCGTGAGCGCTTGAGCGGTTGCATCCAGAACGCGGATTCGAAGGTCCTGCGCGCTTTCGGCAACGTCGGCTTTGAGCTTATTAAGCGCCTCCTGAGCAGCCGCAAGAATCTGTTTGCCGAGGTCTTTTATCTCATCGAGTGCTGTCATCATCCTGTTTCTTACGCAAGCGTAACGTACGAACATTCGCGAGTAAAAGCGAAATGCGCTAGCGTTGCGGTATGCCGACCGAGCTTGTCTACATCCCGCTCGACAACGAGAGACTCACAGCGCTAGCGCGGCTAAGCGAAGCGACCGGACGCAGCGTCGAAGAGCTCGTCCAAGAGGCGGTCAGCGAGTTTCTTGCGCGAGAAGTGCGAGCGCTGAAAATCGGTAAGATTTCCGATTTTTAACTTTACTATAACTTTACCAAAATTCCCGCACCTTCGAAGAGCTCGTTCAAGATGCGATCGCAGAGTTTTTGCGCGAGAAGCGCGAGCTATAGAAAGTCGTCAAAAGTCGTCAAAAAAAGTTCGTTTTAGCGCTATTTCTCGCATCTTCCTGCGAGAATCGTAACATTCGAGAATGTGTTACTCCGCTAGCGTAAGTTGCTCGTAACGAGCGCGAAAGCGCTTAAATAGAGCGGTGAGGCAGGGATTCGAACCCTGGGTACGCCAAAAGCCTTCCGCCAACTTCCATATATGTCGTAAAGTACGCGTATTGCGTACTTTACGTAATCCATGGAAATGCATGGACATCCACGGATGTTACCAGTACTGTTACCAGGTAATCCACTATCATGGCCAGTCTAACCAAGAAAAAAGGCAGTAAATTCTGGTTCGCTTGCTTCCGTGATGTCAATGGCCGGCAACGCCGGAAATCGACTAGGACCGCCACTCGCCAGAAAGCCGTCCTGATCGCTCGCCAATACGAAGGAGTCGGACAAAAGAAGCTACCACCTCGCACCGTCCGGGAAACGCTAGCCGAACTTTATCGCGAGATTTACGGCGAGGAGCTGAAGGCGGCGACCGCGCGCCAATTCATCGCGAGCTGGCTAAAGACCAAAGAACCGGAGACGGCTGCCGCGACGTTGGCCTCCTATCGTAAGAGCACAGCCAAGTTTCTCGAGTATCTCGGCCCCATTGCCGATCTTGATTTAGCTGCTATCACGCAGCGCCTCGTCGTCGAGTTCCGTAATTCGCTACTCGCAAAAAACGCACCGGCGACCGTCAACGCCGATCTGAAAGCCGTTAAGATGGTTTGCCGCGCCGCCAAGCGAGATGGTTACATTCTCGAGGATCCGAGCGCGTTTGTTGATAGCGTTCGTGACCGCGACCGCGAATCCAAACGCCCTTTTACGATTCCTGAAATTCAACGGGTCCTGGAAGCATCCGATCCCGAATGGACAGCCTTGATATTATGGGGGCTCTACAGCGGGCAGCGCCTGGCGGATCTGGCTGTTTTGACCTGGGACAACGTCGACCTTGACCGCGGTGAAATTCGACTTCGCACGCGCAAGACCAATAAGCAGTTAATTTTGCCGATCGCGGCGCCGCTTCGAATTCATCTGGAAAAATGGCCGTGCTCCGATGTTCCAGGCGAACCACTTCATCCGCGGGCCTTTGATACCGTGAAGCGTCAGGAAAGAGTGGGTAATCTTTCTAATCAGTTTGCTGACCTGCTCGCTGCGGCCGGCCTAAGAGAAAAGAAGAAGCATCTTAAAACCAAAGAGGGAAGAGATGCGAAACGCCAGGTTGAACCACTCTCGTTCCATTCCTTGCGCCGAACTGCGACGAGCCTTCTGCATGAAGCAGGAATCCCTGCCGCGGTAGCGCAGGCCCTCATTGGTCACGACAGCGAGGCGACTCACCAGCACTACATCACGGTAGGGCGCGAGGCCCTCGAGAAGGCGGCGGCGGCGTTTCCTGAGCTCCTAAAGTGAAACGTTCAACCGAGCAAAGGATCCCTTACGTAGACCGATCCGGGCCGGAACCCGTTATGGTTTTTCCGGAAGGGACTTATCCGCCGGCGCCCAGAGGGTACTATGAGGCCAAGCTCAAATACTTGTATCCACAAGATGATACTGAAACCGACCTAGCGCAGCGAATCTGGCGCTGGCAGCAGGTCGCACGGGGCGAGTACCCAGAAGAGCCGTCTGATGAAGTTGCAAAGAAATATTTCGGCTGCACAAATAAAGAATTTTGGGATCGGCGCGTATCGGAACTGAGGGCGAGAGTTGTACGGGCTTTCGATGAAAATGACTCTGCATTCTTCGGACGTCTTGAGAAGGCATTCAAGCGCGCTAAAAACCCGGTTATGAATTTGGAAGGACACGGAATGGCGTGCCTAGCGTTCCAGAAACTTAACCATTGTGCCGGCGACTACTATATCTGGCCGACCAAGAAAGAAGTTCGCAGGCTAGTTGAATCGTGGCGAGGTCATCCCCCCCTCTCTGACAAACAGTGGGGGCGGATTTGGCGCGAGACCGGGCTTAAGGCTCTGCCTCGAGACTAGCTTCCGCGCGCCCAAATTAGGCACGATGCCTAATTTGGCTGACGCCTACGCGCTCTTGGCCAGAAGGGGCATTAAGCACGGCCAGTGGCTTCGCTGGATTGAGGAGCATCTCGAATTCGATCGGAAAACAGCGTGGCGATACATGCAAGTTTTTTGTCACAAGGACAAATGGGGCAGCGTGCCCCATTTGAATGCTGCCTACGCGTTGCTGGCCCGCAAGAGTGAGGCCGAGGTGGACATTTGGCAACGCCGCCAGATGTCCCTTTCGCCTGTCGGAAGCCGCTTCTAACATCGCGGATGCCACTAAGGTCCGCAGACGTCGCTGACAATCCACCGAATGCGGTGCTTACCCCTGAATGGTTAAGACTACCCGCCGCAATTAGTTACTCACAACTGAAAAAGTCCTTGTTATACGAATTGATGGCTTCGGGACAAATCAAATCCTTCTCGCTAAAAATTCGCCGCGATTCTCTGCGAGGAGCGAGGTTGATTTCGAAATCGTCAATCGACGAATTTTTAGCCCGGAAAGCTAGAGAGGCCGGGGCCGCATGAACAGAGGAGGATCACCGCCTGAAAAAAAAGCGACCGGGCTGCTGCTAGCTCACCCGGTTCGCGGTAAAGGTCAAAGATTCCCGCGACTATTATCACCGCCGCCCGGCCTTAGCAAATACAGGGCGAATCGTCGCATGGTCGATTTGCTCGTGTTGAGTCCTATTTTTCCTGATCTGGACCTTAGTCCAAGGCCGGGCGAAAACGCGGCGGACACTGTCTTCCAGCGTTTTTTGGCGCAGGCCGGGATCGCGGACTCCCTACTGACTGAGCGGATTGCCGAACTCCTTGTTGATGAAATTAGGGAACGTCGCCGGCGTAATCTAGCAACCGTCCGCCAGCTGGTCGTGATGCTGAATCTGAACTATCCGGGCGCTGTTTTGGAAGTCGATTTCATTACAGCCTCACGTTGGATCGGTACAGCCCTCGCGGGCGAAAAGGCGAAGATTGTGAACCCGGCTTCACCCAGGAGGAGGGCGGAGTGAATTGGCGGGCATATGATAAACTCGTTGCGACAAGATTCGCAGCCGGTGAGCTCATTCGTTTCAATTGTGCCGCATGCGGTAAATCGTCGCTTGACCCGGTTGGAGCAGACACGGTAGGCAGACCGCTTTGCGAAGAATGCGCGGATCCGATCCCTCGGGAGGATGACGATCGGAAGCCGAACTTATCGCGATTGCGCCGCGGCACTCGGTCGGAGTTCGATCAAGTCGCTCGAGTTAGGAATCTAGAAACGGCCGCGCTCGAGCGAGCTGACCGGATGGGAACGCTCCGCTTCGGGATTCTCTGCGGATTACGAAGCTGGATCCTTACCGATTGCAGCGGTTATTGCGCCGAGGGCCGTCCGGTCGACGGGAACCTATATCCGACGTTTAGAAGCAAGGACTTTGAGCTTGGCGAACGGAAGGCTCAAGCACGATTCGCGACAGTCAAAAATCTTGGCCGGTAGGCATTTTGCCCGCATCTGAATTTCGCGGCAACTTCAGTACTATCGCCCTGGTCGAGGGTGGTCCGGATTACCTAGCGGCTCTTCACTTCGCCTTGCGGCAAAAGCGCGAAAACATTCTGCCCCTCGCCATTCTCGGCCGTGGGGCCTGCCGGCAACTACACCGCGAATCGCTGTCCCATTTTGTCGGCAAACGCGTGCGCATCTACCCACACGTCGATCCGGATCTAGGTGGCCTGGAAAAAGCGGTTCAATGGGCTCGACAACTCGAAGAGCTTGGCTGCGAAGTCGACCTATTCCGCTTTGATGGCCTAAGCAAACGTAGTGGTCAGCCGGTGAAGGATCTCAACGATTGCGTCGATGTCTGCTCTGATCAGGAGCCTGAATTGGAGGCCTTGTTTTCATGATCCGCGTTCAGAATCCGAACGATGCGGAAGAGGAGGTGTCTGCGAATAATAATCACTCACACGCCGGAAACACCGCGAAAAAGCCGAGACTTGGCGCTCCGCTGCACGTTAGTTGGGATGCCGAAGAAATTGTCTCGACGCTCGAGATTTACTATGACTCCAGTCGCACTTGTTTTTGGGCAAAGAACAATCGCGACGGCTGGATTCAAATCAAAGTCATGGATGTCAGACGGTGGCTTGAGCAAGAAGGCTACCGCAGGACCGTTAAGAAGAATGAACGCGTATCCCAGATCGATTCTCTGCTTACGGCGATTCAGCGCTGCTGCGATGTTGACTATGCCGATTCCCTAGCCGGCTATCGAAAAGGCGTGTACGAGCTCGGCGGGAAACGCATTCTGGTGAAGGACTCGCCAGACCTGCTTCTTCCAAGGCCGGGCGCCTGGCCACTGCTCGGAGGCATTATCAACCGAATGCTCGGTAGGGAACAAGAAGTTTACTTTTTTGGCTGGCTGAAGGTTGGGGTTGAATCGCTCTACAGCGCCCGTTTCCGAGTTGGGCAGGCGCTCACTTTGGCCGGGCCGAAAGATTGTGGTAAGTCGCTTCTACAGAATCTGATTACAGAGATCTTCGGCAAGAGGAGCATGAAGCCTCACCGATACATGAGTGGAGCAACTCCGTTTAATGCCGACCTCTTTGGATGCGAACATCTAATTATCGAAGACGAAGAGGCTTCAACGGACATTCGGGCGCGGCGCAACTTCGGCACCAAAATCAAAGAGATAACTGCCAACAATACTCATAGTTGTCACCCGAAATTCAGGCAGGCAATTAGCCTCTCACCGTTCTGGCGCCTCAGCATTTCAGTAAACAATGAGCCGGAGAATTTAATGATCCTGCCGCCCATCGACGAGAGCTTACAGGATAAGTTAATCATTCTAAAGGCCGAACGTCACCCTATGCCGATGCCTTCGGCTAGTGACGACGAACGCGAGGCTTTCATGACAGCTTTAAGGGCTGAGCTGCCGCATTTTGTGGATTTCCTTAGTAACTGGACGATCCCCGATCAGTTAGTCTCACAGAGATACGGAATAACTCACTTCCACCATCCGGAGATTCTTGAAGCGCTCGGGACACTGGCACCCGAGACGCGACTGCTTGAGATTATTGATACTGAGCTTTTCGATTCGCTGGCTCCAGGCTCGTGGGAGGGATCGGCCTCCCAGCTTGAGAGACTGCTCACAAAGGAAAGCGCGCTAGTGAGACGTGAAGCAAACCGACTGTTTTCCTTTCCAACCGCCTGTGGAACTTACCTAGGACGATTGCAGAAAATTCATCCGAGGCGCTTCGAAAGTAGACACACTGAGAGAGGTAACATTTGGACAATCAACCCACCATCCTGAAGGCCTCGCCTTCAGTCACGAAAAAAGCCTTCAGCCTGGGAAACCTCTGCCAGACTCGATTTGCAATTCGTACTGAAGGCCTGAATACAAGTTTTTTATTAACACGTGCGCGCGTGTGTGTGCAGGCATGCATAACAAACCTGCCTTCAGGCCTTCAGGAAAACCGAATTAGTATGAACTTGCCGACCACCCAAGAAACTAACTATCCACCGTTGTTGGCTACTCACATCGAGGCGCTCCAACGCTTCAAAAACGAACTGGAGCGACACAGGAGAGCATTTGAGGCTACTCCGGGTCATTTCACCGAAGGCGCGCTCGTGCAAGCTCTCAGCCAAACCTGGCGCGCTTATCGCGAAGCGTGGTTGGACTTGGATTTGCGAAGCATGAACCAACCGCTCGAGACTAGGCGAAAGATCGCCGCGGTCGCAATCGAGCCGCTTTTCAAAATTAAGCAGGATGCGGAAATCATAAAAACCGCAGTCGAGCACTTGCTCGTGCAAATCCCAAAGCTCATCGAAACGCTCATCACCTTTCGTCAACTGTACTGAAACCAACCCAAATGAAGAAACAATCACAAACACCACCGGAGCTCATTGCATTGGCTGAAGATCTCGAGGTAAAGCATTCGACGGCAGCAGCGGCGTTGAATGAATTCAAACGACGCGAAGCCGAGCGCAATGAAGCAATTGCAAAACTAAAAACCGAAATAGCCGACTGCGAATTCCAAGCGCGGGAGCTTTTGAATAGTGAAGGCAGTCCGAGCGAAATCGGCATGCGGAGACTAAAACTACTCAATACCGTTCCCGTTTTGGAACGGCGCATTCAACTGCGAGAAAAGATTCCGGCCGGTGATCTTGATGCCTTGCGAGCTCCGCAGTCGGGATTTTTCCAACTCTATAATCGTTTGGCGGGCGCGCTTGTGCGAGTTGTGGAACGCCGGCGCCAGGCTTTACTGGATGAATTAGGGGTGATAGGGCCTGCCCCGATGCCGCCAAGAGACCTCCTGCAATCTGGATCTGCTCGGCTTGGCGTGCGATCTCCCGACCCAGACGTCCAACCCGCGCGCGTCGATCGCGAGCTTCAACAGTTTGAGGCGCTCGATTTCAAGCCGTGCACAGCGGATCTTAGCAAGCCAACGCCGCACCAGATCGAGAGTGATCTTAAGGCCGCAGAAGAGAAGTTGCCGCTCTTGATTGATAAAATCCAGCAGTGCGGTGAAGCTTTGATGCTCGCGCAGATTGACGCTGAACCAGCAACATCCTTAGCACCTGGACTTAGTCTGCGAAATAGGGGCAATGCGATTTTAGCCGAACACAAGGCTCTCCAGGAAACGAAGAGCCCCGCATTAAAACCAAGCGACACGCCGCGGCACGTTCGGGCAGGGAGGTTTGCACTTTGAACGCGATCGATTGGGAAAAGTGTTTGGTGATAGCCGCCGCCCACGGTGCGGACCTCCTTGGCCGCAACAGTCCGCTGGCTGTGAAGAAGAAGAGCGGCGAACGGGCAGCCGGCGAGAAGTATTTCGAAGAAGGAGGGAAGGAAGCCAGCGAGACCGGCGCAGATGATCCCGATGAGGGCAACCCAAATTCCCAGCGCAAAAAGAAGGCTGCCTCGGCCACGCAAGAGGATCTGGACACCGAGAAAGAATGGCAGGCCCTTCTCGAAAGAGTGCGGAAGGGAGAGCTTTGAATCGATGGTGCTCTGGCCCTATATAGCGCGGGTCCTCCCAAGGGGGTGCCGCCAAAAACGGTGCCGCGGCATCGTTAATATGGCTTGTTGACTACGCTTTTTAAAATGGTTCGCGCTTCGTTTTAGTTATGCCTGGCAGACGTAAAATTTACGGATTTAAGGGGAAACTCACTCAGCTGGTCAACACGCCGGTTCCGACTCAGGTTCTCGCCCACGCATGCGCCTGCTCGCCGCGGACGATCCAAGACTATGCTCGGCAAGGAATTATATCTCGCGCTCCGGACGAAACCGATCAACCAATGGTTGGCTACTGGCCACTGATTGATTCCGTTCGCGCCATTATGCACTGGAAGGAAAAAGCCTTCCTTAAACGCCGGCGCACATCGGGAAACCTCGACCAGGCGCGTTACGAAAAGTTGCAACTCGAGAGCGAGATTTTGCGCAAAAAACTCTCCGAGATGGAAGAGCGAGTTGCTCCGGTCGGGGCGGTCCTAGCGATCTGGGAAGACTGCGTCATGAGCTATAAGGGCCGGGCGCTCTCCGCGCCGGCACGCTATGCTCTGAAAGGTGTAGGTCTCCAGAATCCGGCCGAGGTCAATGAGTTCTTAAAGGGCATTATTGAGGAGATATTGAGTGAGTTTAAGCTCTACAGGGTCGATCATTATTTCGCTTCGCAGTTCGATCCCGGAGCTGCAGATCCTGTTAGCCCAAGCTTTAAACCGGCGAGCGATGATGGCAGCGCCAGGCCGCCACAGACCGTTAGCCCGCGCCAAGGCGCGACCTCTATGTAATCACTGACGACAGAACAAAGACTACTATGTTACTTAATATCGATCCGTACTTTGCTAAGATGCTGGGGCATCTAACTAACTCGCGCGAGGAAGCACCCAGAGGGCTTTCCTTGCATGTACACCCACGACGAAAGAAAAGGCGTGACTCCTTTGGGGTATCCAACAGCTCTTCGGCAAATAAAATCCGAAGCGCTGAAGACGTTCAGAGGTTGTATCCGACGGTCTATAACGAAGTTTTCAACGCCGGCGTTCTACATGCGCGGGCCTTAGAACGCCGACGCATATCGACCCTGAATTCGTGGCGCACAGTCGCAACCGAGCAGATCGTCGATCGCGCAACTGCCAGTGGTGAGACACCCGAGCAGGTATTTCATGAAGTGTCGGCAGCGCAAGCCGAATGGCAATCGATACTTGATGTAGCGGCAGTCACCGGCCGGCGTCGTTTGCCAGGTCAGATCTGCGCGCGCGACTGAATTTCTATGAAGCATCGAATTCTGAAATTTGTTACTCTCTTTGATCAAGAAGGCCGGCAGAGTGTTTTCGATTTATTCGACGCCGCGTGATCGGTTGAGGAAAACTCAGCAGTAGTTGTGTCACCGTCGAGCGACGGGTTGGTCACGTCGTGAACCCCCTTTGACGCTCAGCGATGGGCGTTAACGCTTCAAGTCTTCCGCGATCGTCGCAAACTGCTCCAAGGCCGCTTCCAGTTCCTCGGCGATTTCGAGCGCGAGCACATCAGGATCAGGCAGGTTGGCGCTGTCTTCGAGCGACTCATCCTTCAGCCAGAAAATATCGAGATTGACTTTGTCGCGTTTGAGCAGGTCTTCGTAGGAGAAGCTCTTGAAACGCTCGCTTTCAATGCGTTCGTGGCGGTTCTCTGGCGTGATAGCACGCGACGAAGTCATCAAGATCAGATCGTTTCAGAGCGTTCTCTTTGAGCGTGAAATGCTGGTTGGTTCGCAAATCGTAAATCCAGAGCTTATCGGTCCACGGTTTTTCGCTTGCGGGTTTGCGGTCGAAAAACAAGACGTTCGCCTTCACACCTTGCGCGTAAAAGATTCCGGTCGGTAGACGAAGCAGGGTGTGAACATCGGCTTGCTTCAGCAGCTCGCGGCGGACCGTCTCTCCGGCGCCACCTTCGAAAAGGACATTGTCCGGCACAACGATGGCGGCGCGTCCATGTTGTTTCAGAATCGTAAAGACGTGCTGGAGGAAGTTGAGCTGTTTGTTGCTGGTCGTCGCCCAGAAATCGTCCCGGTGGACGATCAGCGATTGTTTTTCTTCGTCGCCGGCTTCATTGACGATCGTGACGCTGCTCTTCTTCCCGAACGGTGGATTGGTAAGGACCATCTCATATTCGCCGTGCTTCGCGCCGAGTGCGTCCTTCACCAGGATCGGCACAGACGCATCGTCGCCGCCGATGCCATGCAGTAGCAGATTCATCGCGCAGAGCCGCGCCACGCCGTCCACGAGTTCCACGCCACGGAGTTGTTCCGCATTCAGGTAACGGAGTTGTGCCTTGTCGAGTGTTATGCCGACGAATGAACTCGTGTGCCGCGAGCAGAAAGCCACCGGTGCCGCATGCTGGATCGCAGATGACAAACCGCTGTCTCGGTTCGGACCCGGCCTTGGCTGCATCACGTCCACGATCGCCTGGATCAACGGGCGCGGAGTAAAATACTGACCCGCGCCACCTTTAACATCTTCAGCATTTTTCTGCAGGAGCCCTTCGTAGGCGTCACCTTTCACGTCGGTGCCAAGGCTTGACCATTCCTCTTTATCGATCAGGTCGGCGACCAACCGGCGCAGCTTGGCCGGATCTTGAACCTTGTTTTGTGCCTTGCGGAAGATGAGACCAAGTAATCCCGGCTTTCTTGCCGAGTTCCTCAAGCGTGTGCCGGTAATGGATCTCAAGCTCGTCGCCGTCAAGTTTCACCAGCTTGTCCCAGCCAAACTCCTTCGGGATCGGCGACGGTTTGTTGAATGGCGGACGGCTCTGCTCATCGGCCATTTAAGAAAGAGCAGAAACGTCAACTGCTCGACGTAATCGCCGTATGACAGCCCGTCATCCCGGAGGATGTTGCAGTAGTTCCAGAGCTTTTGGACGATTTGATTTGGTTGGTTGGGCATGATTTCAAAGCAGACGAATTACCCGGGGGGAGTTTAGCCGATTAATCTGCGGAACGCGGAAGTCGGACCTCAATCACACTTTCTCTTTTCAATTTGTTAAGAACTCTCTCGGCATGTTGCCGTTGAACGCCATGACTAAAACAGAAGTGCACGAGATCCCGCTCGTCCTTAAGTTGTCCTGATCTGAGTAGGCCCTCTAGCTCGCGTTCAAAAGCAGTTATCTTGCTTGGCCTGAAGTTATCGAAAGGCAGTAGCATTTCTCCCGGGGACACGTTATCTCGATTAATATCAAAGTCGGCCTCTCCATTAATCGCGTCTTTATTCCACGCTACTTGGAGGAATTTGTCCATTCCTAGCGGGTGAGCCGAACCGAAGATAAGTCCGTAAATGTTGGGCCCCTTTCGGATTGAAAACGGTGCAAGGTAGTAAGCAGAGAATTCGGTACTAAGTCGGTGTAATAGTCCAATGCTGCGCGATGCACTTGGTAATGGTCGTCTGGACGGGTGATCTTCTGCTTGATCGCAGGATGATCACGAAAGCGATAAAGAGTGGACGACGAAAGGAAAAACAGAAAATCGCACGTCGGCGAAGTGACTAAGCTGAGAAACACTTCCGGCGTGACCTGATCCACTCCGAATTGATCGATAAAGAGTAGCTTGGCGGCACTGTCGGTCTTCAAGGGCTGCATGCACAGTCGTGGAGCGCTTCTTCAAAAGCCAATGCTCTTATGTCAAGCTCCACTTCCGCAAACGCAATCCGAATTCTTCGATTTTTGCTTCAAGTTGTTTGATTTTTTTCGGGCTCTTGTCGAAGAAGTGAGCGTGGACTCTTACTTGAGGCCAACCAGAGAAACTTTGGTACTCCTTCAGCTGCTTAAGTAACCGGAGTGGACTACCCCACACACCGGTCGAATCCGTTCCAGGTCCTGCGAAAAAATCTGAAGATGTGAATTGCTCCGATCTTGATGGCTTAGCGGGCGCCAAGAAAACCGGTAGCCACTCGCGGGTATACAGTTCGAAAATCTGCAGCTTCGTTAATGTGCCTTCATCGAACGGCCTATTGTGAAATCCGCCTCGAGGCATCGGCTTCAGGTAAAGCGCAATTTCCTCACGCAAAGAAGAACGTGTAGCCACATCCGGAACCGGTGATCGAGTGCGCTCCGGAAATTCATCGTAGGTTCGTCCATCCAGTCGGCGACCTGTCTCGCTTTTTCGAACGCCGCCCCACTGCTTGAAGAAAAATGCAACCTTCGCTCTCTGGCATTGGTCCCGAAGGCTTCGGACCCACTCTTCCTTAATCGGGCGTGCGCCGGGTCCGCTCTCGCCACCAACTATGGCCCAGTCTATCTGGCGGAAATCGACCTTTCCCAAATCCTCTAACAAAGGCTCAATGGAAAGAAAGCGAACTCTCACCGGTGCGGACCGCAGTACGTCGACCCGGGGAAGTCCGTGCTTGCGGTTCTCGACGCTCACACCCCACCAAATGTGCGGTTGTCGCGCGGTTTCTCGAAGGGAGGTTTTGAGGAGGGCAGCCATCCGTCCTGGGCGTTTGGTAAGGATCTGGTAGGTATGCCAATTGGCCAACATCATCACCCTAGCCACGGCGCCAATGTAGTCATCCGGGACATCTGGATGAAATAGGTCACTCATCGAATTCACAAAAACCATTCGCGAGCTACTCCATCGAAGCGGCTCGCCGAGTTTTTCGGGAACGAGTCGGAGATCGAAACCGCGTTCAAATGGATGCCCGGGAACGCCGCGAAACCGCTCAGCAAATGTTTCCGCGTAACAGTTGGCGCAACCAGGGCTAATTTTCGAGCACCCACGCACGGGATTCCAAGTCGCATCGGTCCACTCAATCTTCGAGTTATCACTCATAAGGCTCTCAATTCCGAACGGATCATATCAACGTGCCGAAATAAGACTATCCAATATCTGCACGCACGAGTTTTCCAGTAAAAGCGCGGTGGAGGATGGATTGGCGTAGGCGCTCGGCGCGCTTCACGCTGGCAGTCACCAACGTTTCGAGTTCATCGATCACGGACAGCCGACGCTCCACTTCTGCCACTATGCGCCGCTGTTCGGCAAACGGCGGAACGGCAATCGGGGCGGGTCGAACTTCGCCGATATTTACTCCCTTTACCGCAACGCCACGGGCGACTCGGCGGAAGTAGCTCTGCGAATCTTCGCTGCGGAGGTGAATCGCGATATAGCGGCGATCGACCAGGGAGGTGACATCGAGGCGAGCGGTATCTTGGGTAATGTTCCCACCATTTAATTCAGTCGGGACTTCGGCGACGCGCCCATACGTCCCGCGGATCGCGAGGAGGAGATCACCGGCCTTGAGGGACGCGCGTGCGTATGCAGCTGCGATCTCTGACGAAGTGCGATGGAGCCCACTTACGTTAATGCGATCACCCTTGATGTCTTTCACCTTCACGTAAGGGATTCCATGGGCGACGTTTTCTTTGGGCATGAGGATTCCGTAACAGATAACGCGCGTCGCGCTCGTGAGTTGTTCAAGGCTCGCGAGTACCCAACCCGTAGGTAGAAGCTCAGGTCCGAACCCGGGAGTAACGGTCGGGCTGGCGGGCTGATGGTATTCTCCTTTCCAATTGGCGGCTCTCGATGATTTGTCGTTAGTTAGGAGTCTGGCGAGCCTATCGGATTCCCACTGGCCGCGGCGTTCCTTGAGGATGCGATCCAGGAGTTGCTCACCAGTTTCATACGAGCCGCCTTCCCGCCGGGCGAGCTCGGCTTCTGTTGGAACCAGCCTTCCTTCGCAAGCGGCCTTCATTACGCTGGCACGGTAGCGTTTCAGGGCCGCCTGCACCCGCTTTAGCGACGCCACTCCGGCTTCCAGTCGGGTTAACTGCTTCTCAACTTCCGATACGATCCGATGCTGTTCGGAAACCGGAGGCAGCGGCAGAGAGATGTTTTCGATATCTGACTTGCGTACGGAAGGAACAGTGGTAGCACGCGACAACTCGTCGAGCTTCAGAGTGCACGCGTAGTGAAAAAGGAAGCATGCATCTAGATCGTCCGACGCGGGAGACAGCCCCATAACGTTGTTGTCCACTAGGGCGGCCTTACTTAGCATCGCCCGTCGATTCAAAGCGATCGCGGCGCCAATTTTCGCAAAAACGATGGTGTTTGGCGGCAATGGTCTAGCGCGGATCGAGCTAGCATCCGCGTGGCTGATGTAGTGGTTGGCGCCCTTGAGGAATCGCTCGTTGCGCTTCCATGCTTCGGAAATGTCGCCGACCTTAAAAAAAGGAATTTCGCCTTGAACACGGCCTTGTAATCGTTCGGGAAAGCCAAAGCCGGCCAGAATCCTGCAAGATTCACCGAGGGTTGTGAGTCTCCATCCTCGCGGGAGGCAGTGGGTTGTTGAGTTTGCGTGTAAGCTCACGCGGCAAGAGCGAGGTTAAGTTCGTCCATCAGCGGCCAGAGGCGCTTCGCCGAAGGCGCGGTAAATCGGGCCGAGCACATTGTCAGCTTCGAGGTGTTCGCGATCCACGCTGCCGCTGGCACTGACGTAGTCCCGCATCTTCTCAAGCCACGCCATTTGATCGGCTGTGAATGTTATCCCTTCCCGACGTTTGGTCTTCGATCCACTCAGCGAATCGGGTGCGTACATGTTGCTCAAAGGGCTCGAGAACCGGTTCTTGTTCCAGCGCGACACGGACGAGGACACAAGATCAGTAAACCGGCGCGTAGCGGAGCTGGTCGGTCCAGACGAGGTGTGTCGGAACTGAGAGAATGCCGACCAAAGATTCTCAACCGGGTAAGCTCCAAAATCGGGCTTCAATTTTTCTTCGAGTTCCCTCAGACATTCTTCCGTAAGACGTTGGCGGTAAGGCCGGCTGTAGAGGATCTGCAACGCTGCGATCTCGTTCCGATGTTGTTCGATGTATTCCTTGAAAGATCGGACCATGTTCTCAGCCTTTTCCTTTGCGGCTGCATCGAAGCCATGATCCACTGACGTTGTCGATCGTAACGACATCGATGGTCTTGTTCGTTGTCTTTCTTCAGCTTGGCCAGAGTATCGCGCAGCACCGGATTATCGAAAGGCGCGCACGCTTGTGCGATCAGGTTCTTGGCGAGCTTCTTGGAACAACGATGCATCGACCTCGTCTGGACTGGCGCCGGCTTACCGGTCGCAGCCTCGGCGGCAGCATCGGGATCGATCGCGCGCAATAGGGCAGCCGGAAAGCGCTGTAAGACTCGATCCACCGGATACCTCCTCAATCTTTTTGCGGTCAGCTGCTGATAGTGCTCGATCCAGTCGAGCGAGGCGTCCAGCCAGATGTGGTCAGAGTATCTTCGTCTCGTTTGCCAAGGGCGACACCGAGCAGAAGTTTATCAAACGCAACCGACGGTTTGCGTTCCAATGGACGCGAATCGGTCTTGTCGCTCTCGCACACGCCGACGGCGTCGACGATGACGAAATGAGTTTTGGCGATGCGCCTCCGCGCCGCTGACGGCTTGAAGATCGGTCGGCGATAGGACGCGAGTACCGCGCCCTTTCATCTGCTCGAAATAAACGCGGCTGCGAACATCGCGAAAAAAGAGCAGGCATTCCAAAGGCTTTGATGTCGGTTCCGGTAGCAATCATATCGACTGTGACCGCGATTCGCAGTTGCGGCGACGTGCGGAATTCCTGGATGAGCGATTCCGATTTTTCATATCGTTTCGTCTCCGGATTGTAAGTTTTGTAAGTGATTTTCTTGCAGAAATCGTTTCCTTTGCCAAACACCTCGCGGCAGATGTGGACGATGTCTTCGGCATGCGAATCGTCCTTAGCGAAAATCAAAGTCTTGGGCACGAGCTTGCGACCTGGGAAGAGTTCGGTGAACAGCACATCCTTGAACGTCTGCAAAACAGTGCGGATTTGCGAGGGGACTACGACCGAGCGATCAAGGTCTCGTGCGCGCGTAGTCGAGATCTTCGTCTAATCGTTCCCAGCGCGTTTTACGCGTCTCTTTGCTGCGCTTGATCGATATACAGACCTTTCTCGACCTGTCCTCCTTCTTCGGTCACTTGGGTTCGAATCCGATAGACGTCGTACCCGACATTGACGCCGTCGGCCACAGCTCGTTCGTGGCCGTATTCCATCACGAGATTTTGTTTGAAGAAAGCCGATGGTCTGTTTGGAAGGCGTCGCGGTAAGGCCGATGAGAAATGCGTCGAAATATTCGAGCACTTGCCGCCAGAGATCATAGATCGAACGATGACATTCATCGGTCACGATGAAGTCGAACATCTCGATCGGAATTGCGCGGATTGTACTGGACTTCCGCGGGCCGCGAATCAGCCGCAGCCGAGTTCGAACCCGGAAATTTCGTCAACGTCTTCGGCCAATTCTTCGCCGCGCAAAACGGAATAAAGGCGTTGAATGGTGCGAAACTGTGACACGCGCGACTGGATCGATGTTGCTCGAGGCAAGGTGCTGGACGTTGTAAATCTCAGTGAACTTCCGGCCGGTATCAGGCGTCGTGTACTGCTGAAATTCGGTCACGGTTTGTCGGCCTAGATTACTGCGATCGACCAGGAACAAGACTCGTCGAGCGCCGGCGTGTTTGATCAGCCGATAAATGAACGAGACTGCTGTGAACGTCTTTCCTGCGCCGGTCGCCATTTGAATCAGCGCACGAGGATGATTCTCAGCAAATGACTCCTCGAGATTCGTGATCGCCTCAATCTGGCATTGACGCATGCCGTGCGTGATCAGGAGTCGGCATCGGCCGAAGTCGTGCGCGGAGAGAAGTAGGCTTCAGAGGCCCATTCGCGGAGTGTCTCAGGTCGATGAAACGCAAAGACATTGCGTGCCCGTGGATCGGGATCGCGATAGTCGGTAAAGAACGTTTCCGCGCCGGTCGACTCGTAAACAAATGGCAAGCGACCTGATGCGACCGACTTCCATCCAATCGGGCAGGCTCTCCGCATACTGCGCCGATTGCTCGGCCACACCGCTAAGTAATGTTCCGACTTTCTTTGCTTCAATGATGCCAACGGCCTTTCGATCGACACAGAGCAAATAATCAGCCTTGCCCTCCTTCATCGGTACCTCGCGAATGGCGATCCCAGAACCGGCGGAAAGATTGACTTGCCTATAATCCTGAACCAGCCAACCGCATTGCTGAAGAAGCAGATCGATCTGCTGGCGCGCTTTCTCTTCTGGCTTCATCTAGGCCTCCAGCTTTGGGATCTCATAGAGCCGAACAGCTCGCGGGCGTCCCAATTTGCCGATTTAGTCTTTGTGCTGTTTTCCGATATTGGCTTTCTCCCCTCGGCCAGCCTAGATCGCTGAACTGCCATGATTTGTGGATTTACCAGATCGGAGCATAGCGTTGCGAGCGGATTTCGCGGGACCGGGGACGTTAAGGTGGAATTACCGGTGATGGTCGCGGGCAGAGGTAAAATTGACCGCTGCAACATCTGGAACGGTCGTGGGTGAGTCCGATGAGGAAGACTGATGGAAGCTAGGGCAATACGATACCGGTTCGAGATCCGGAAACTTGCCGCGGATGGAAGGACCTTAGGGTTGGTAATTTTCCTCGCTCGGAGCTATATTTAGGCTGTGTGAGGGTAATTCGAAAAGGTGTCAATCGTCACTTCTAACCCTCTGTAACTGCTTCCCGCATGCGCGGGGTTAGAAAGCAAAGAATGGATGATGAAATGCGGTTCGGAGCCAATGCATTTGACCGGCCGTCAATTTTTGTTGGACAGACAAAGTCCGAAATAAATGAAGCGATAGAGGCTGATGTTCAGCGGCTTTTCACGCTTAATGCCGAGGCTGAAAGGAAGCGGGCCCTTGCCAAATCTGTCAAGGAAACCGGCTCGGCTAATGCTGATAAATTAGATGCCGAGGCGGCAGACGCTGAGGCTGAATGTGACCTTTGGCTTGAGCAGCACGCGGCGCTCCTGGATCAAACCCCAACTGCATGGCCCTCCCCGGGTCGGCCTCAATACATTACGCGAGAGGAACACAGGGCATTCTGTCAGAAGTTGCTGGATGATTGGAAATCTCGCGACCCGGAGAACGCGCCGGCAACGGTAGAAGAGTTCATGATCGACTGCTATGGCAATTGGCCAGATTAAAGCAGACCAAAAAATTCCGCGGGTAGGAACTACCAGTCAATGATTGAGCCGCTCGGCTCTTTTACGCTCTTCTTCTCGAAGTGCCAAAGCTTGGGCGAAACGAAGGTTTTCAGCTTGCCGTTGGTCTTCTAGACTGGTGTCTAAGTACGCGTCCGGAGGCGCTTTCTGGATGTTTTTATGCAGTCTTTCGAGTGGACTGTCATCATTTTTTTCCATAGAAATCCTGGCTCTTTTGCCAAGCCCTTATCCAACACTTCAAGCTTACCACTGTCGGCCTTGGCTATCAAGGAAGCTATCCGTGCGACCGCATCCCGCCGTCTCGAAATCCTGTATTCTCTCCGCTCTCGACGGCGGCTTTAAATGCTTCAAGAGCGTCCCGGATTTCCTGAATTTCTTTGGCGACAAGCTCGTTTTCTTTTGGCGAAAGGTTGGGGGCATTCAACATGACCCGGCCACGCGATTCGACGGCGTTCTCGATCCGTTTTAGGGGATCGAAGAGAGCTGGGGTGAGCTTCGGCATCAGATGTTCTATTGAACATATACGGCCTCTATCCAATTCTAAGCACGCAAATTTGGTGTACGGTTATCAGATGACAACATTGAAGAGGGATGTAGGACCAGACGATGGAGACCGGCAGGCGCAGTGGGAAATGCAAACAGACCGGATGAGAAAATATTGCGATCAACACCCTGGTCACTCAGAAGCGGAGGAGATGCTAAACCGGCTTCAAAAAGAGCCTTACCCACCGGCCGAGTTCGCTAATAAGTTCGCAAAGCTCTCGGAAAGTAAGTGAGCGAGCCGGATCCTGAAACCACGCTGCGCGAGTTCCGCGAATATTTCGCGAGCAACTAGGAGGCCCGTGACTACCCACAGTTTCTATAGTAAACTAGTTGCAATTCCGCCCGCCAATAGTCTTGATAGCAGAAGAGTTTTTTCGACCAGCAAGCAATTATTTGCGAAATAGGATCGGCCTTCAAATTGTGACCATGCAGGATTCACCAATGACGAAAGATGACGCAATACTCGCTGCCATGGCAGCGGGAGACGTGAGCGCATTTACGCCGGTTCAGGTTCAGAAGCTGCTTTTCCTCTTGGACAAGAAGGCAGCTCCCGCTCTTGGTGGTCCTCTTTTTGATTTTCGGCCGTATGATTACGGCCCTTTTGACCGCGAAGTATATGACAGGCTGGATGAATTGGCTGCGAGCGGTTTGGTGGATATAGCCGGGCAATCGTTCAAACGTGACCGGCACTATAGCCTGACTCAGGCCGGCTTGGCGAGAGGACAAAGGGCTTTGGACACCCTGCCTGCGCCGGTTAAAAGCTACATGCAAAGGCTTTCTAGGTTTGTTACATCCCTGAGCTTCGTTCAGCTCGTTTCTGCTATTTACGGGGCGTATCCAGAGATGCGCGTTAACAGCGTCTTCGAAGACTAAACGCTGAGCGAATGACGGCAATCGTTGGGATTCTCTGCCGTGAAGGAGTGGTCATCGGCACGGATTCCGCAGCGACCTTTTCTGTTGGCACGGGAGCGTACGCCATTCGGACGATCGAGGCACCAAGCAAAAAAATCGAGGTTATAGATGATAGAATAATCGTTGCTCCGACTGGGGAAATCGGCTTGGGCCAGCGTTTCTGTCATTACGTATCGGTCTTTAGTCAGGAAAAAAAATTTGGTAAAGATGCATCTCACATCCAAGTAGCCTCTGAGCTGGCTAACCAAGTGCTCAATCACTTCAGAACGACAGGTATTCAGTTAGGGCAGGTGGGATTCGGTTGTCTTCTTGCATTTCCTCTCGGATCAAAGCTACATCTTTGCGAGTTTCCCGCCGGTGCCTTTCAACCTGAGTTCAAAACCAAGGAACTTTGGTTTTCGTCAATGGGAAGTGGGCAAGCGATTATTGATCCATTCTTGGCTTTTCTGCGCAAGATCTTTTGGCCTCGGAGCAACGCAGGCCTTCCAACTCTCAGCAGCGGAATATTCCTGGCGACTTGGGCTCTGACCCACGCTATCGAGCTCAATCCTGGTGGGATAAACGGTCCGATTCAGCTTGCGACGTTAACGAACCTCCAAGATCACATCACGGTTAAGATGCTTTCCCCGTCTGAAATCTTTGAACACGAGACAAATGTAAAAGCCGCGGAAAACCACTTAGCGGACTACCGAAAAGAGTTACAGAAAGAAGCCGGCCAGGGGATTCAGATCCCAGACCCGGCCGAAGAATAGGACCGGCCTTCGAACGTGGTTCGCGTTCATTGCGGTGCCCCGGCGTTTGCGCGAGAACTCACCAGGAGGCGCTCAGGGCCTGGAATGGATGCGTGCCCACGTTAACACTTGATAACGGTTGTCAAATCGTGGATATTCCTTTTGGCACCACTTTAAACCGAATACCCTGACGAGATCAGGGAAGCCCTATAGGGTACTCGCAAGAGTGTAGGTTTTCAGGGTGCTTTCTTTTTGATTTGGAGCCTAAAAGTCCAAAGCTTAAACCTCATCACGTGGGTGTTCGTATCGAAAAGTAGATGGGGCCATCCGAGCTTTTCCGCCAGGTATTTGGCGAGCTCAACCTTGGCGGGGCTCGCATCTTTTCGAAAGTGATGTCGATTCCTTTGGTACCCAACCGCGCCAGCGATGATATCTAGCATTTGGGTAATGTCGCACTCTTTCGAGTTCCTGGGCTCAATCTGGCGGAAAGGGGATGTTCGAATATTGAATTTAGAAGCCATCCCTTTGTTCAAAAACGCCTTTAGCGTCGTAAGTTTATAAGACGTGTCGCGCTGATCTAAGAAAACAATGAACCGCTTTGGTGCTTTGCCTGAGAAGTACGGTCTACCAAAACAATGTAGAAGTAGTTGGTAATAGAATTTGTAAAAGCCTACTTCGTTGTCGCCGTCACTGAAAAAGGCATGATTAATTTGGTGGCAATCGAATATGAGCGCTTTGAAGTGCACTACGTCAGACGTGGTCAAGTCAGTAAAGATGTCGATGATCTGTTTGTATTCGCCGAGTTTGCCTCGCGAGACCTTTGTCCACTTCAACTCAGCGGTCATTTTCGCTTTTTCGCGGAATGTACGGATTCTCTCGAGGACATCCCCCACCGACTTGGCATCCATAATCAGCCCAGCCAAAATCATGTAACGATCTTTGGTTTGACGACTTTCATCGCAATAGACGTGATAGACGGGCGTGACCTCCTGGCTCATCGCGGGGCTAGTTTAACAGGTTCATTGCCGAAAAACATAAGTTCACTTCCCAGAATTCAGCTTCTGCTTGGCTTGGGCGGCGCTAAGAACGATTTTCATTCCTCGGTTCAACAGGTTGAGGGTCTCGCCGATAGGCTCCGTGATTATCCGAAGTTGGATCTCGTTAATCTCCCCTCGAGCGAACATTTCCGTCGCATCGGCTAACTTGTAAGTCAGCTTCTGGGCGCTGATCCGCACGCGGTCCAATGTCTCGGTAACTTGCGCGATATTCTCTACCGGAATGCGTTCAAGGTTGATGACTTCGACGTCTAGATCGTCCGCGGGAGACGGTTTCTCTTGCTTAGGTTTCACGGCAATTTCGAGTGCTCGAATGATGTAACAGCCATTTTAGAACGATAATCATCCGTATGATAGCCGCTCGGATGGTTGCGAGCTTTAGGCTGCGACCTTTGGAGTGTATTTCTCTCGGATGGGCGCTCGCCTGGCCGGCGGCATTATCCAATAGCCTTGGCGAGCCGAGTTTATGAGTTCACGACCTAGATTCTTGCTAGGATTCATTTCCGGAGACGCTTTTACGCGTCAATGTTCACGAAAGCAAGCAAATAAATAACACTGTTCTCATGTGTTGTTCTATATCACGACACGGTATCGTGTGTCACGCGATTTACGCTAACGGATAAGCCCGGAAGAATGTGGACTTGTTACCAGTCCTCCTGGCAGAGCGTTACCAGTCCGATTTCTCGTCGGCTCGTTTTGTCAGTTGTAACTCTATGATAGCAAGAGTGTTACAGAGTAGAGCGGTGAGGCAGGGATTCGAACCCTGGGTACCCTTTTGGGGTACAACGCTTTAGCAAAGCGCCGCTTTCGACCGCTCAGCCACCTCACCGGACGGAAGCGCAAGGATATACCCGCGAGCCACACCGTCAAATCAATCTTAGTGAGTGGACTCGTCATGGACATCCGACCCGCCGTAACGGGAACCCGCGGCCGCGCACGGGCGTCAACATGAGGCAACTCTTGATCAGTCCCCGAAAAGGGGAGGGCGCACGTCCTCGTGCGCCGTGGATCGCGAGGACGCGATTAACCCCGGGATTAATCGTATAAAGCGGCATGCCCTGGAGGGGCATTAGGATCCAATGTTGCAGCCATGAATCCAATGCGAGCACCTATTCTAGCGCCGCTTTCAGGGCGAAACGTTTGGAACACGTTTCCCGAGGTTAAAACCCCAGGCGGGAGGGATCGCAGCCTGTCCGACATAGCTTTTGATGCATCGCGCTCCACGACCGTGCGCTTCTGCGACGTCGGATCCTCGCGATCCGCGGCGCACGAGGACGTGCGCCCTCCCCCCCTGGCGGGGCAGAGGACCAGACATCGGCCTTACGCTGACGCAGATGCGCGGTCGCCGGACCGCTACCGACCTCCGCCACACCGTTGCGCCGTTACGCACATTCGCGCCCTTTCGCCGTTCATTTCCTACATTTTGCAACCTTTCTCACAGCGCTGGTGTCCTCTGATTGAAGAGGAGGATGTGCATTATGAGAAACAAAATTGTCTATTTCCCGCTCGGAGCCGAGGCTCGTGCCGAACGAATCAATGCCTATCGGCCTACGACCCGAGCCGAAACAGCTATTGCAATTTGGCTCTGCGGCTGGGCCATGGTAACCGCGGGGGAATGTATTCGCCAAGTCAGCAAGTTGCCGATTGCAGCCGCTCCGCCGGCTCACCTGATCTATGTGGCCCTTACCCACGCCGGCCAGTCAAACCCGTGCCGGCGACAATCTTGCAACTTTTCTCAGGCCGACTGTGTCCTGTGATTGAATGAACCAGATGAACAGCAAGATTGTCAATTTCCCCTCCCCGATAGCCAAAAGCGGCTTCGAACGGATCGAGGGCTACAAGTGCGCCAACCGAGCTGAAGCTCTGATCGCCATCTGGCTCTGCGGCTGGGCCTTGTTAACGGCGGCGGAATGTATTCGCCAAATGAGTTTTCTCGCAATTTGATCGATCACGGCAACGATTCCCACGATAATGGTTAGTACCGCACCTTTGCCGCTGGCCGGTTACCATCGCCAGCCTCTCTGCGGACTCGAGACCACGATGGCGCAAGTCCAGGAGTTCGAGACGCTGGTCCGAAATTACCAGAATATGGTGTTTTCGGTTGCGACTAGAATTGTCGGAAGTGTCGCCGATGCCGAAGATATTACCCAAGAAGTATTTATTAAGGCCTATGACCGGTTTGCCGATCTACAACAGAGTAACTCAATCGGCGGTTGGTTAAAAACCGTCGCAACAAACCTGTCCATCAATCACCTGAACCGTTACCGCGCGCGTTGGCGTTTTTTTTCGGAACAAGAAGGCGAACCGGAACTGGCTGCTCCAGTCGAGAAAGTCGACGACCGACGCGAACTCTTGGAACTAGCTATTCGGAAACTACCCGATGCACAAAGAGTGCCACTTGTTCTCTTCCACTTCCAAGAATTGAGTTACGAAGAAATTGCTACCAAACTCGGCATCTCGCTCGCCAAAGTGAAAACGGATATTCATCGGGCTCGGGAAACGCTACGCAAATTGATTGGAAACCGACATGAATGATCACGATTGGTTAGACGAGGAACTACGAAATCTTCCGGATCTGACCGCACCGACAAACCTGGTTCCAGATGTAATGAAACGGGTTCGGGAACGGGCCAGTCAACCGATATGGATAAGGTTCTGGCGAGAGCACTGGGCGTTGATTCGCAATTCGAGCCTCGGACTATCATTGGCATTACTGATTCTGCTGGTTTGGCTGAATCCAGCCCGGTTGTTCTCTTCGCTGGTGGGTGTCTCTCCCATCTTTCGAGTTACGGCTGAGATTTTGGATATCGCAGTAACGATCCTGAATTCGGCTCGAATTTTCCAAATGCCGCTTTGGCTGGTGGTTCTCGTTATCACGGTCGCGAGCTACGGTACCTGCATCCTGGCCGCCTCAACGGTCCAGCGATTGTCTGCAACAAGATCATGAAAATGATTCTTGCAGCAGGGGTGCTAGGGCTGACGCTGCTCCAGGCAACCGGAAACGACCAAAGTCATCACCTTGATCAATGCCCAATGGAGCATTGGCTGCGGGTCGCCGAATGGCTCTCTGGCCGGCAAATATCGGCGCAAGTTTCCGCTACTCGGACCGAGCACCATTGGGAAATCGGATCGGACAAAGAGCAAGGCAGTGTTATTACCGGGCAGAATTTTGTGCTGGAAAAGGGCGAGTCGACCAACGGCGACCTCGTGCTCGTCCGCGGCCATGCCAAGATCGATGGAACGGTGAACGGGGACTGCGTTCTTGTCGGGAGCGACGCGGATGTCAGCGGAACGATTAACGGCGACACCGTAAGCGTGGCTTCAAAAATGCGATTTTCGCCAGGGACCGTGGTAAATGGCGACTTTGTCTCCTGCGTCTCCAGCATCTCCGGCGGCGAAAACGTCCACGTCAACGGCGATCGATTCAACCTCGATATCTTCCCTCCCGACACCATTCTCGGATTCGACAAGTGGTTTTCCGGAACCGTCCTGCTGTTGCGCCCGATGTCGCCTGACTCCTTTACCTCATGGTTCGGCGCCCTCTTCGTGCTGGTGTTCTGCCTGGGTATTGGTGCGCTGTTTCCAAGGCTGCTTGCTGACACCGGAAGGGTTTTGCAAGAGCGCGCGCCCGCTTCATTGCTGTCCGGATTGGCCATTGTTCCGGCCGCAGCGTTGTTCTGCTTCCTGCTGTTGATCACGGTCTTGGGAATTTTCGTGATTCCCTTTGTGGTCGCGACACTCGTCGTCTTTTCGCTGATTGGAAATGCCGCCGTTTTTCAAGCGATCGGCCGGCGCCTGGCTCCTAAACTCGAAGAACAGAAGCATGGCACCCTCGCTTGGATTGCGCTCGGAGCCGTCGTCTGTTGGATTATTTATTGTATCCCGGTGATCGGCTTCCTGGCTGGCAGTCTCGTTTTCCTGGCTGGGTTGGGCGCATTTAGTTTGTACATTGTCGACCGCGCGCGCGCGACTCCGGCAGCTCGTTTGAATGCTCCGGCTAAATCAATAACCAACGGCCCCAGCCTGGAATCTGCCCAAGTCCGTCCCGTCCGAACCTTGGCTCCCGCCGGTATGCCTGATTTCTGGCGGCGTCTTGGCGCAAACTTAATTGACCTCATCGTGCTGTACTCCCTGCTCCAATTCACAGGCATAACACGTATCGTGGTTCCCGCGTGGGTGCTTTACCGCTTCGGTATGTACATTTGGAGGAGTGCCACTTTAGGGGAGATCGTCATGAATCTTCGCGTCGAAAAACTGGATGGCGGTACCTTGGTCGGCGACTACGGCACGGCGTTAGTGCGGGCATTGGCGAGTCTGCTCTCTCTGCTGCCATTGGGGTTGGGATTCCTCTGGATTTTGTTTGATCCCCAACGGCAGACGTGGCACGACAAGATTAGTGGATCGGCGGTGGTGCCGATCGCTCCTCGAATCGAGCCGAAAAGTCCTCCCCCACCAACTGATCAACCGCCCGTTGGATCTCCTCCGCCCGATCAGCCGCCGCCGAAACCTCCACCGCCAACGTCTCCGCCACCAATCGAACCCCCAGCAGCTTAACCCGGAAGGTTCGGTGGCGACTGCATCTTGTGATTTTGGCCGCGATCGGTCGCTCTGTGTCGACCTTTCTGGAGTGTCGGACCTTGGGCCTGTCTGGACAGTCGCCGCTACCGAAGAATGTCGCCATCGTTCGTCCAATGCCCAGAGCGACACGCCACGACACGGCGACTCTCATTTTCTATCAACCGCGAATAGATCCGCCTTCGCTGTGCTGGAGCGAAAAAACGGTGCTGAAAAAGCTATGGCGGACAAGCTACTGATGGACGCGAACCGAAGAGAGTGTATTCCTTTAAAATTCACGTCCTTTCGTGGCTTGTGAACATCACCAAACAATGTCTAGCATAATTCGAACGCTAGTGCTCTTCACGATGAGCATGCCAGTGTCACTTTCCATTTCAGCTCCGACTCCGCCGCTGGCACCTCAACACGCTCATCTTATCAGCCAGCAGGGACTAAATCGGAATGACCCGTTTTTCTGGCTACGCGATAAGACAAACCCAGAAACGATCAAATACCTGGAAGCCGAGAATCGGTACACCGATCTGGTGCTCAAACCGGTGCAAGGGCTACGAGAAAAATTGTATCACGAGATGCGAGGACGCATTCAGGAAACGGATCTCTCGGTTCCCTGCCGAATCGACGATTACTATTACTATTCGCGTAGTGAAGCTGGAAAGCAGTACGAAATCTTTTGCCGCAAGAAAGGCGATTTGAACGCGCCCGAGGAAATACTCTTAGATGAAAACTTGCTGGCTAAAGGACTTAAGTATTTCAGCGTCGGTGTGTGCTCGGTAAGTCCCGATCACCGCCTGCTTGCTTATTCTGTGGATACCGATGGTGGAGAAGAATTCACGCTTCGGATAAAGAATCTGGAAACCGGAGAGTTGCTGCCCGACACCATAACCGGTTCTTCCTATTCTTTTGCTTGGGCCAACGACAGTCGCTCGTTCTTTTACGATCAACTCGATGCCGCCAAACGGCCGTTCAAGGCGATGCACCACACCCTCGGCAGCAGCGTCCACACGGACCGCGTCATCCTGGAAGAACCGGACGAGCGCTTCGAGCTTTCCATCTCAAAGTCTCGCAGCCGAGAGTTCATTTTCTTTGAAGTCGAAAGTAAGTTGGCTACCGAGGTTCGCTTTGTTCACGCTGATCGTCCGGACGAAACCCCTTTCTTGATCCAAGCTCGGGAAAAAGAGTTGATCTATCATGTCGATCATCACGGAGATCGCTTTTTTCTGGTTACCAACGACAACGCAAAAAATTTCAAGATTGTTTCGGCTCCGGTTGACCGGCCGTCGAAAGAAAATTGGTCCGATTTCGTTCCATACGATCCGGATATCGCCATCAGCGGAATAGACGCATTTAAGAATCATTTGGTTGTGCTGGAACGGCGACGCGGATTGCCGATCGTTCGGGTCTACAACCTGGAGACAGGTGAGAGTCAAGATATCGATTTTGCGGAACCTGCTTACTGCGTCGAATTGGGTGAAAATCCCGAATTCACCTCCAGCACCGTCCGGCTGGCATTCAGTTCTCTCATTACTCCGAATTCAGTGATCGATTACGACATGGTCGCGAAGACCAAGACCACCCGGAAACAGATGCCGGTGCTCGGAGGTTTTGATCGAGATCGGTATACCGAAGAGCAGATATACGCCAAAGCAAATGACGGGGCAGAGATTCCGATCTCCTTATTTTATCGGAAAGGCTTTCAGCGAAACGGATCAGCGCCGATCTTTCTTACCGGCTATGGCGCTTACGGCGACAGTGAAGAGTCAGAATTTAGCGCTACGCGACTCAGCCTGGTAGATCGAGGGTTTGTGTTCGCAATTGCTCATATTCGAGGAGGCGGCGAGCTGGGAAGAACCTGGTACGAAGACGGCAAGCTGTTAAAGAAGAAAAACACATTCACCGACTTCACCCGTTGCGCGGAATACCTGTTGGAGCAGAAATACGGTTCTCCACATGCGCTTGCGATTTATGGCGGCAGCGCGGGCGGGTTGTTGATGGGTAGCGTGATGAATATGCGCCCAGACCTTTTCAAGACTGTGATTGCCGCAGTGCCGTTCGTCGACGTGTTAAATACTATGTCCGACCCGTCGCTTCCGCTCACCGTTACCGAATACGAGGAATGGGGAAACCCGGCAGACCCGAAATACTACGATTATATTCGGTCTTATTCTCCGTACGATAACATCGAGAACCGGCTCTACCCGAACCTTTTCGTGACAGCTGGATTAAACGATCCTCGGGTAAGCTACTGGGAGCCAGCAAAATGGGTCGCCAAACAACGTGCACTCAACAAGCAGAACCGCTCATTGCTGCTCTACACCAACATGGGTGCCGGGCACCACGGTGAAAGCGGGCGTTTTGATCGGCTGAAGACCTACGCGATGGAGTATGCGTTTCTACTACAGACGTTCGGTATGACCGGATCTGAGTCTGCGGTCGCTCGAATCAATAATTAGTCAAAGATTAGTAGCCAGAAACAGGATTGCGGATTGACCGGCTGGCCGACGGCAGGTTAGGAAATGATTTCTTTTTCCACCGCGTGAATCAAGACGTTTCCAAGCCCAAATCCGTCAATTGGCCATCCATCGAGGGCTCTCCCAACCCACTCGGTGTCACGTACCTACCCGAAGAAAACGCTTACAACTTTGCGCTATACTCCCAGAACGCGCGGGAGGTGACTCTGCTTTTCTATAGCGCGGACGATTTTGTAACTCCAGTCTTCGAGACGCCGCTGGATCCGTTTAGTCACAAAACCAAGCGGGTATGGCACTGCCGTCTTAGGCTGGAACAACTTGCGCATGTCCGTTATTACGCCTACCGAGTCAACGGGCCGGCTCCTCACGCGCCAAACCAGTGGCATTCTTTTGATCCCGAAAAAATTCTGCACGATCCGTACGCCAAAGCGCTTTTTTTTCCTCCCGAATTTAGCCGCGAAGCCGCAAAAAAGCCGGGGAGCAATGCGGGACGCGCACCCCTCGGTGTGCTGTCACCGCCAACAGCTGGAAACAATCGACCTTCCGTTTCTCCACCGCGTCATTACTCAGATGCAATCATTTATGAAATGCATGTCCGCGGATTTACAGCGAATCCCACTGGCGGTGTTGCAGTAGAACGCCGCGGGACTTTCGCCGGGATTGTCGAGAAGATCCCATATCTGGTTGACCTCGGAGTCACGATTGTCGAACTGATGCCGGTTCATCAGTTTGATCCCCAGGAAAACAATTATTGGGGGTACATGACCCTCAACTTTTTCTGTCCGCACCTCGCTTACGCCTCGCGACCCGAAACGCCGGTCGAGGAATTTAAAGAACTAGTTTCTGCGCTGCATGCGCACGGTATCGAAGTCATTCTTGACGTAGTCTACAACCACACAACGGAAGCAGACCACTCGGGTCCCACCTACTCTTTCAAAGGGATTGATAACGCCGGCTTTTACTTGATGACGTCGGATCCATCTCAACCCTACGCCAACTTCTCCGGCACCGGCAATACCCTTAATCCGACTAACCCGTTGGTCCGAAACCTGATTCTGGACAGCCTCCGTTATTGGGTAACCGAAATGGGAGTGGATGGATTTCGATTTGACCTAGCTACAGTGCTGACGCGGAGAGATGACGGCGGCATCGACTCCGAGGATCCTCCACTACTTTCTGCAATGCGAACGGACCCTGTGCTGAGTCAGGTGCGCCTCATCGCTGAGCCCTGGGACGCCGGTGGCGCATATCAACTAGGGACCGGTTTCCCCGGGATGTTCTGGCACCAATGGAACGGGCAGTTTCGGGACGATATCCGCCGCTTCGTGCGCGGTGACCCCGGAATGGTGCCAAAAGTGATGCAACGGTTGTACGGGAGCGATGACCTATTTCCCGACCGGATCGAAGAAGCTCGACGCCCGTTCTACAGCATTAACTACGTCATCTCGCACGATGGCTTTACCTTATACGATCTCGTTTCGTTTGAGCGACGCCACAACCTGGAGAATGGCCACCAGAACCTAGATGGACCGGCCGACGACTATAGCTTCAACTGCGGGGCCGAAGGCGACGAAATGCTTACCCCGGAGATTTTGTCCCTGCGGAAGCGACAAGCCAAGAACCTTTTCTGTTTGCTGATGCTCTCCAACGGCATTCCAATGTTCGCTGCTGGAGATGAATTTTTGCATACGCAAAATGGAAATAGCAATCCGTACAATCAGGATAACTCAACCGCTTGGCTGGATTGGAGCCGGCTAGAGCGAAACGCCGATTTTTTTCGCTTCTGTAAACGGATGATCGCTTTCCGCAAGGCGCATCCAAGCATCTGCCGCAGCCGTTTCTGGCGAGATGACATTCGCTGGCGAGGCGTGGGTGCAGCAACCGATCTTGGTTTCAACTCGCATACTTTTGCCTATTATTTGAAAGGTAACAGCTATGACGATCAGGATCTGTACGTCATGGTTAACGCTTCAACCGAACCGCTCGACTTCACGATTTTCGATGGATTATCGAAGCCCTGGTATCGCGTGCTCGATACGAGTCTGGCCTCGCCGAACGATTTTTGCGAACCAGGCGGGGAAGAAAGAGTAATCGGCTCACAATACCGAGTCGACGCCAGATCGATCGTGGTACTGATTCATTAGGATTGGCGGTTACTGTCCGGCGACGCTCGTGCGCGTGAACATGAAGCCGGCATCTGATTCTCTGCCCCGGAAGGGGGAGGGCGCACGTCCTCGTGCGCCGCGGATCGCGAGGACGCGATCCCTCCCGCCCCGGGGTTTTAACCCCGGGAAACATCCAATCAAACGATCCGCCCTGAAGGGCGCAAGGCTCATCTGGATCAGTCCCAAACATGTCGCTCATGGGGGCTATTGTAGCAATGGTACTCGGTTAAGGCGGAGAAGATGGCGTGTAACAATTCCACCGCGAGCGATCGACGCATTATATCTTGATCTAACGCCCTTTGACGGCGATCGCGGGGGACACCTTTCCCCGGGGTTAAAACCCCGGGCGGGAGAGATCGCGTCCTCGCGATCCGCGGCGCACGAGGACGTGCGCCCTCCCCTCCGGTCAAACGGGCAATCCGCTGGCCTGTTCCACGAGTTGTTCCCACTCCGGCAACAACGCCGCAAGTTGGTCGGTCACTTGTTTCAATTCGAGTCCAGTAGCTTCGGAGTCTCGCCCGCTCTGACTCTCCAGGGTACTCACCAAAACATTTTGGCGCTGCTCAAGCGCCACGATCTGTTGCTCTATTTTTGACAACCGAGCTCGTAACTCCTGCCGAGCCCGAGATTTAACTTGCCGCTCTTCCGCCTCGCGGCGCTTACGTTCCTTCCCATCATGGTTTCCGGTGGTCGACGATTCCCAAATATCCCGTTGTGGGTTTTTGGCGCCATTCAGCATCGCTGCATCTCTGGCGGATTTATCCAAGTAATAATCGTAATCACCCGGAAAAAAGACAACCTCTCCAGAATCAACCTGAAACACCGAAGTCGCTATCTGACGAATAAAATAAACATCGTGGCTGATAAAAATTAGCGTCCCTTGATATTGTCGCAGCGCGCCCAGGAGCGCTTCGATGCTTCGCATATCTAAATGCGTTGTTGGCTCATCCATCAACAGCAGGTTCGGCGGAGCGAGCAGAAGTTTTGCCAGCGCTAAGCGGCTTTTCTCACCCCCACTCAAAACGGACACCGGCTTAAACGCATCATCACCGGTAAAAAGAAATGATCCCAAGATCGACCGGACCGCTTGCTCGCCAGGCGGATTAGGAATGTCCGAGGCCTCCGCCAGCACGGTCCGATTCAGATCAAACATCTCTACCCGATGTTGGGAAAAATAGCCGAGCTCCACGTTGTGGCCCAAGGTTCGTTCACCTTGTTGAACCGGCAATACTCCAGCCAACAGCTTTAGAAGCGTCGACTTGCCGGCTCCGTTCGGGCCGACCAGCACGCTTTTCTGGCCGCGCTCAATCGTTAGATTCAGTCCGCGGTAGACGACCTGGTCACCATAAGCGTGACGAAGGTCTTTCAGCACGAGCACGCGAGCACCGCTCCGCGCCGGTTGCGGAAACCGAAAGTGTACGGAAGCCGACTCCGGCTCGGGCGCCTCGATCCGCTCCATTCGATCAATCTGTTTGCGTTTGCTTTGGGCCTGAGATGCCTTGGTGTTTTTCGCACCGAATCGATCAATGAACGTCTGGAGTTTCGCGATCTCGCGTTGCTGATTCTTAAAAGCAGCAAGTTGTTGATCGCGCCGGGCGGTTCGCTGGAGAACGTACTCCTCGTAGTCGCCTTGGTAGTGGAGCAGCTTTCCACGGTCGAACTCGACGATTTTCTTCACGATCGCGTTCAGGAACGCACGGTCATGAGAGATTAGGACGATGGCGCCACTATATTCCCGCAGATAATGTTGTAGCCAGGTAACCGACTGGAGATCGAGATGGTTGGTCGGTTCGTCTAACAGCAGAAGGTCCGGCTGCGCAACGAGCAATCGAGCGAGATGGGCCCGGATAATCCATCCGCCGCTAAATTCCGAGGTTGGCCGGTTAAAATCGCGCTCACGAAAGGCTAGCCCATTCAAGATCCTCTTGGCCTTAGCTTCCAGCTGATGATCCGGTTCATCGATCAGTACGGCGGCGTCAGTGTTTGCACCTTCTCCGAACAGCGCGAGCTCCAGAATCGTCTTCGTACCAGTCGGCGCGCTTTCTTGAGGAAGATACCCGATTCGCGCGTTCTTCTGGAGCGCGACCGTGCCCTTATCCGGGGAATCCTGGCCGAGAATAAGCGAAAACAGCGTTGATTTACCCGCGCCGTTCGGACCTATGAGACCGATTCGATCACCCCGATTTACCTGCAACGAGACATCGGTAAAAAGTGTTCTCGCGCCAAAGGCTTTGCTGACTTGCGAGATGGTGAGCATGGAGCGCCTAGCTTACACGAGAACGCAGGCAATTAAAGTTGACGGTTAACGGTTGGCGTTCGGCCGGTAGGCACCGGCTCCTGAGAGAAGTCGTCCCGGAGGGACTCAATGAAAGTAGCCCAGTACGAAGTGCTGGGAAATCATGCAAAAAGAGACGTCCGTCCCGTCCGGGACGATAGAAGCGTTTTGGTTCCTGGTCCTCTCGTATGCGGCTTCACGAGCGTAAGGAGCCATCGATCGTCCCGTCCGGGACGGGTTGTTTTTTGAACGCCACCCCAGCACTTCGTGCTGGGCTACTTTCATTGAGTCCCTCCGGGACCAATCGTCTCGGGAGCCGGTCCCTACCGAGCGTCGAGGCTTTTCGCCTACCAACATAGGCAGGTTGCGCCCTACCCGTTATCGGGCGGATTCTTCCGAAGATTTTTCCCGGTCCGCTCGGTCGGATACGCTGCCTCTCCTTTGAGACCGGTCCAAATGATGCGGTTATAGGCCCCCGGATCGCTGATGTTATCTTCCTTCGTAAAATCAAACTGTTTGGTCTTTTCCGCCCAGTAAGCGGCGTCGTGAGTGGGGTGCAGCACAGCGCCTTGCTTCTTAGGAACAGGGAGTTGGGTATCCGCGAGATAACTCGATGGTTCAGCATGAAAGTTCCAATCCTTTTGATTCAGATCGAACACCTCCGTCATCGGTCGCGCGGTGGCGGTGTGGAGATCGAGATGTTCTAATGCCAGCACATCCTCAATCGTCCGGATCAGGCTGACCGTAGTATAAAACTCCGACACCACTTTGCCCTGCTTCACATACGGTCCAATGACGTAAGCAGTTGAACGATGGGCGTCGACGTGGTCTTCACCGGACTGAGCATCATCCTCGAGAACGAAAATAAGCGTGTCGGCTTTGTAGGGACTGTTAGCGACCTTCTCTACTAACTTTCCAACCGCATAGTCGTTATCGGCCTGCTGCCGTTCCGGCGTATTCACGCCGTCAATCGCAGTGCCAAACGACCCAGTGTGATCGGCACCCAATCGAACCAGGCTGAGCGACGGGAGTCTGCCGTTTTTCGCAAAGTCATCAAATTCCCGTTCCCATTCCGCTTCGCGCCAATAATCCGGAAAAGCTTGATCAAACCCGCGAAAGTAGACGTCGGTCGCGTCCGACAATTCCGCCTTCGTCGGATAAGCAACCACTAAGTTCTTTTCGAACGGATGACGTTCTAACGGGATGCGGTCGGGAGGCGGAATCGAATAGCGAGTAATATCGAGGAAAAAACCGTAATTGCGCACCGTTTTGCCTCCGCGCAAGACAGCATCCCAGATGTAGCCCTGACCCGGGTTGTTGCCTCCTGGCCCATCCGGAGCAGCCACGTCGGCCGTGCCGGGCACCAGATTGGGGTCTTCCGGCGTGATCGGATTAGCGGCAACCCGAGCAGCCAAGGAACTAAGACCTACGTTAATATTTCGGTTTGTCCCCTCGTAATCATAGGTCGTTCCGCGATCGGCGTAGTTTAGGCCGACCGATTTGACGCCAATATCGCTTTCCCGGGCAGCAGTACTCCATGGCCAACCGTTTGCGCTGACGTCGCCGGAATCATAGAAATTGTCGAGGCAGACAAATTGGCTGGCCATATGGTGAAAATTCGGAGTCATTGCGCTTCCGTATTCGGCCAGACTTGCGTCACCATTCCCGCGATCGAGATCCCCCAGAATTTGATCATAGGTTCGGTTTTCCTTAATGATGTATATGACGTGCCTGATTTTGCGCTTGAGCTGCGCCATCAACTGTTGGTCAGCCGGAGGCGGTTTGGCAGAAAGCAAATCGCCCTCCGCCGCCGCCCGAGTCAGATCGGAGAGCGCGTGCGCATCGGGCACCGGAACGGTCAACAATGACGACTTCAAAAATTCTTCGACGTAATGGAATGGAAGTTGGCCCACTTGCTTCCCTCCGTTAGGTCCTGTTCGGCTTTTCCCGTTCAAAATATACAAACGTTGGCCATCTCCGCTGACGGAGATGGAATTCGGATAAAAGCCGGTTGGAATCAATCCGGCTACCTTCGGTTGCAGCGGCACTCCCTGAATCACCGCGATAGAGTTCATCCCCCCGTTCGTGACATACAAAACATGTTCATCGGGCGACAAAGCTAAACTATTTGGGCTGGCACCATGAAGATCCCAGAGGCCTTCCGTGAGGAGATCGTTTGTCGCCGCCGTCTTGATCGATTTGACGACTGCGTTTCGGGCGGTGTCGATGATGTCAAGGCTGTCACTGTTGTCCTCGGACGCGTACAAATATTTGCCAGCTCGATCGATCAACAAACGGTTTGGATTCCCGGCTGTCTTAATGCGGGTGACCACATTCGGTTGATCGCCCAGATGAATCACTACGATCTCGCGATCTCGAATACTCGAAACATAAGCGGTATCGTTTCCTTTTAACGCTACCCAAAATGGATATTCGCCTCCTGGCGTACCAGCTACGCTTGTATCCAGTTTGCCGGGGCGCAAATCCAATTCCTTCGTTACGCGCTCACTCGCCAGATCGATGATCGAGACCGAATCGTTGCAGAGATTGACGACGACCAGGGTTTGCCCGTCAGGCGTAACGGCGATCCCGGCTGTCACCGGCGGATTTTGTCTCAGTCCAAGACCGTTACCCGCGGTGTGATCAAGCGCGATGGGTGAGCCGGTTTCACTCCAGGAACCGTCAGCCTGCAAGCTGAAGGAATGAATATTGTCATCCTTTCCACCCCCAACGTAAAACTTCTTCCCATTGGGATCGAAGGCGATTCCGGCAAATGTGTTCGGCACTTGCAGCACCTGTTTCTGAATCGGTTTACTGCCGGCGATGTTAAAAACGAAAATGTATTGACCGGAATCCGCATCAATTCGTTTCTTATCTTTTCCGCGCAAAACATTGTGTCCACTGGTTAGGACTAGCAAGGTTTGTTGATCTGGACTGATGACCGTTGTTATTCCGCCACTTGCGATAAACGTTGGAAAATCGGGGAGGCCCGGGTTTAGCCAATCAAGGTGCGCACCTGGCACCGCCAGCGGTGAGATAGTTTGCCCGGTCGGCAAAATTTCGGGTTGCGTACTTTGTTCCCGGTCATCGCCTTCGGCTAACACCGGGAAGATAACGGTATAGAAAAGAGCGCAACCGATCATCGCAGATGCAAAGGAGCAGCCTGGTACCTCGATCTTCATGGTCCTGTAGAGCTATCGAAAATAGGGAACCTGATGCAACGGGTTTCGATTCAAGCGCCGAAGATTTCGTTTTGTCTTGATCAGTTCCCGGAAGAAGGAAGAGGACTCAACCCGGGGTTTTAACCCTGTGCGGGAGGGATCGCGTCCTCGCGATCCGCGGCGCACGAGGACGTGCGCCCTCCCCCCTCCGGGGCAGAAAACCGGACATCGTCCTTATGTTAACCCGCATGGGCTCCCGTCGGACCGAATCAGACCAAGACGGGGTGTTGTCCAACCGATCGAATAGCGCGTCCAGAAAGCCAGCAAGATTTCGCGGCCCAGCGGAAGCCGATCCTGGGAATGCTAGGCGGCAGATCCGTCTAGTTTTTCGACTGCGCCTTCTCTTTCTCTAGCAGTTTCTCAAATTTCTCAACTTTCGGCGCCACAACCAATCGGCAGTAGCCTTGGGTTGGGTTCTTCGAGAAATAATCCTGGTGATAATCTTCGGCTGCGTAGAAATGGGTTAAAGGAACGATTTCCGTAACGATCGGCTTTGGCCAATCCGATTGGACCTCCGCTTTGATCTTCTCAGCGGCTGTCTTCTGCGCGTCGCTGGTATACAATATGATTGATCGATACTGCGTACCAACGTCCGGTCCCTGACGATTCAACGTCGTTGGGTCGTGCGCCTTAAAGAAATTTCTGAGCAAATCTTCGTAGCTGACTTTGGTGGGATCGAATTCGACTTGGATCACTTCCGCGTGGCCGGTTGTATCGGTGCAAACTTGTTCGTAGGTGGGATTCGGCGTCTTCCCACCGGCATACCCAGAGGTGACGTTCTTGACACCCGGCAAGAGCTTGAATTGGGCATCTAGACACCAAAAGCAGCCTCCTCCCAAAACCGCGGTTTCCGTTTGACCTTGAGCTTGGTTCATATCCGCTAACGATGTGACCGCCCAGCCGCCGAAGCAAGCAACCACGAGAAATCTCAGCAGCGTGTGCATATCCGGTTACTTGAAGAGCTTGAGATATTCGCCGTATCCTTCGGCTTCCATTTTATCCACCGGGACAAATCGGAGAGCGGCCGAGTTCATGCAATAACGTAGGCCGGTCGGTTGGGGACCGTCATCGAACACGTGCCCTAAATGCGCTTTGCTCGCTTCCGAGACAACTTCATCGCGAACCATGCCGTGAGAGGCATCTCCTTTTGTCTCCACAGCCCCATCTTTAATCGGCTTGGTGAAACTGGGCCAGCCGGTACCAGAATCAAACTTGTCTTTGGAGCTGAATAGCGGAACACCAGTAATGAGATCCACGTAGATGCCATCGGCGTGATTGTTCCAGTAAGCATTGTGAAAGGCAGGCTCCGTTCCACATTGCTGCGTCACGTAATACTGCTCAGGAGTAAGCTTTTTCTTGAGTACTTCTTCGGAGGGTTTTGACATATCTGTCGAAGTTTGGCTCCAGACCGTTGCGGGAGCAATTGCTGCGATTGCAAAGAATAGAACCGATATTCTCATATTACGCTCTTCTAATATAAGGAGCGCGTGATTCGGTTCTTATTCCAGACGTTGTTCCTAATCTATTTGCGCGGTCGGGGATCGCTGATCGGTAATCGGTAATCGGTAATCAGTAATCAGTAGTCGATGATCGGTGATCAGTCATCAGGCATCGCGTCAGGAGTCGGATACGCCGAGTACGCCGACCTGTCCGACGAAGCCCTTCTGTGACGTCGAATCATAGCTAATGGTTGGCGAAGTCGGAAGGCGTTAAAGGACTCAGCCCGGGGTGGAGGCTTTGCGCAACCCCGGGTAGCCCCAAAAAATGCGTCCGCTCTGAAAGAGCGCAAGAGGTTTTCTAAGGAGCATGGTTACGGCAGGAACAATCCGTAGAAGCCGACGCTGAGTAAAGGGATATAGAAGGAGCGTTTCATGTCCTCGATGGAGCCGGTAATGAGCGCCGTTCTGCGAGGGGATTTCTGGCGCTCTTTCAGAGCGGACGCGGTTTTTTGTACTACCCGGGGTTGCGCAAAGCCTCCACCCCGGGCTGAGTCCTCTAACGCCTTCGGCGTACCGGCGTATCCGACTTCTGGCGTCGGCTTCCCGCTCACTGCTTGCTGCTTCCCGTTTTTTTGGGGCTACCCCGGGGTTGCGCAAAGCCTCCACCCCGGGCTGAGTCCTCTAACGCCTTCGGCGTATCTGGCGTATCCGACTTCTGACATCGGCCTCCCGCTCACTGCTTGCTGCTTCCCGTTTTTTGAGGCTACCCGGGGTTACGCAAAGCCCCCACCCCGGGCTGAGTCCTTTAACGCCTTCCGACTTCGCCAACCATTAGCTATGATTCGACGTCACAGAAGGGCTTCGTCGGACAGGTCGGCGTACCGGCGTATCCGCCTTCTGGCGTCGGCTTCCCGCTCCCCGTTCATCGCTTCCCGCTCACCGCTTATTGCTTACCACTTCCGGGGCGTTCTCAAACGCGGCGGATGCCGAGACCCGTGCGACGAAGAATGCTTGGGATAGTTCGAGCGGCGCGGCGATCCTTCTCTTTCTCTTCTTCCGGCAAATCGTCATAAGGAATCATCATGGGATGCCGTTTCAATTCATTGTCCCGAATTTTGCCGAATGTCCATCCGGCGAGTTGGCGGTCGATCAACCACCTGGCATGCTCCAAGCGGGCCAGGCTCTCAATCTCTTGACTTCCAAAGGCAGGGGGCAACGATTCCCCGGCATTCGCCGGAAGAGACTCAACTTGGTATCCAAGCAGACTAAGTTTGTAGGTTATATGGTCCGCCTGCTCGACATTGGCGCGTCGTAGATCCTCCCCCAGCTCCTCCCAGGGCCGCAAACTGGGATGATCGACGCCGAGACGGCCCCGAGCGGCCATGGCATCGCAGTAATCCGCGTGCAGCGTTTTCGGCAGTCCGAACCGCCCGATTTCCAAAAAGCGGGCGAGGCTCATCGAGCGCGACCAACTGCCGAACGATCGAATAAGATTCAGACCCTGGATCGCTTCGAATTCGGATTTCATGAACCCGGCAATCTCTTCGGCGTATGGATCGAATATGTATACCCGGTAGAATTTGCTCAATTCGAAAGATTCAGAGCCGGCCAGCAAGGTCTCAAAATTATGGGAACGATTGCTGACCACCAGAATCAGAGCTGCTTCGGGGAGAAAACGCAGTGTCAAAGGCAGCGTTCCGGTTGGACTCGCACTGTGAAATCTTAGGGCGCGGCTTTGTTCGAACCTTGAGTAATCATTTCTGATCCGACCTAAGACCTCTTCCGGTAAGATCCAGTCAACGCTGATCTTGGAATTCTCCAATCCGCCCCCTAACCTAGCTAGCTTTTGGGCGATCGCTTCCGCGACTGCCCCGGCTCCCTGCACTATAAATTGGCTCGCGGGAAACCCCTCCATGCCACCGGCATTCTTGCCAAAATGCTCGAAAACCAAATCGCTGGCCGCATCCTCGGCCGTCGAAAATAACTGCAGACGGAGCCTCGAGTCTGCGGGAAACACCAACACATTCTGCCGCACGGCGATTGCCGCGCTTCGATTCGGAAGAAATGCAAAGACGCGCAGCGGAGTGCCGGCCTGTGCGAAATCGTAAGTCTGCAACGCCGCGTTCAACATCCGAAACAACTCCGACAAATCAGATGGAAAAAGGATGAGATGGCTCGCTTGCGAGGCACCCGCGCGCTGCAAAAGGCCAGGCAACGAGACCTGGCCGGCGAAGATCTCTACCCCGCCTTCTTCGGCCACTGATGCCGCTGGCGAAGCAACCCGAGTGACCAGTCTGACCGTAATTCGAGAACGGCTTATTTGCACTGCGGCCGCCCCAGCCGCTTGGGAGTGGCCGGCCACGACAAATCGCAAATCTTTGCCAAATCCGGATTTTGGAGGACTCATCTAGCTGGAAGCCAAAGGTTATCAGGCGCGGACCGAGGATACCAAGCGAAAGCGAGGTTGGCTTCGAGGTTCTCGATTCATCAGCACGGCCTATTGGCTTTGCCTCGTCGGTTCGATTCGGAGGTAAGAAAATGAGGCGTCGCGTTTTCATCGCTGTCGCGGCGATAGTCGTATTGGCTGCTGCCGGCCGACGGAGGGCGAGCCGCTTGCGGCTCCCGGGAATTATCCGCGATCGAACAATACCCCGGACCTTTGGCTCGGATTCCTCAGGGTGCGTTGGATTGTTCCCGGGCGCCGCAAGCGGCGCCCCTCCGGGCGCTTTTGGAGTCGCTCGATTCTTACATACTAGCTGTGCTAACTTTCACTATGTCTCAAGAAGGATTGCCAAGCAGCGTCCTGTACGCAATCTCGGCTCGAATTGGCGGCATCGGCTTGGATCTGGTGGCGCTGGAAACCATTCGAGGCATCCAACCCTACCTCGGCAAAGCACTATCCTTCGGCGTTCGCGATCCGGAGATTGATCGGCGAAAAATGAAGACGCTGCGATTTCATCCAGTACGACTCTTTTCGAACCTGGAGAGCAAGTACTACTACGCAGCGAAGAAGCGGGCGATCGATCGCGTGGCTGCCCAATTTCTCAGGACGGGCCGCTTTGATCTTTTTCACGTCTGGTCGGGCGAGGCATTAAGCGGCCTGCGAGTGGCCAAAACGCTCGGAATTCCGTCACTGTTGGAAATTCCAACCTGGCATCGCCAAAAAGGGAAAGTGCTTCCGCCAAAAACGGAGCAGGAAATCGCGATGGAAAATGCCCCTATTCCGCAGCGCTGGCTTAATAGCCTGCTGATTAGCCGGCAACGGAGCCTGGAAGAGTACGAATTGGCGGATTTGATTTTGGTCGAGTCAGAGAAAGCAGCCGACACTTTTCGCGTGCTGGGTTATCCGAACGAAAAACTCTTTAGCATGCCGCAAGGAGTGGACGCGAACCGATTTCAGCCGGGTCCAACGCCCCCGGTTTTTCGCGCGGTATTCGTCGGTGCTCTGATCAAGCGAAAGGGCGTACATACTTTAGTCGAGGCATGGAAAAAGCTAAAATTACCAAACGCGGAACTCTGGCTCGCTGGCCATCCGCATGAAGAAATTAAGCCCTATCTGAACGACCTGCCGGGCAATGTAAAGGTACTTGGATTTGCCAAGGAGGTAGAGAATGTGTATCGAGCAGGTTCCGTTCATGTTTTTCCCTCCTCCCTGGAGGGGAGCGCCAAAACAACGTACGAAGCGGCGGCGTGTGGCCTGGCGCAGATCACGACCCGGGAAGCCGGAGACGTGGTAGTGGACGGCCTCAACGGATTGATTATCCCACCGGACGACGTCCGCGCTCTGGCGCGTGCCATTCAGTTTTTATACGACCGTCCGGATCTGGTTCGCAGCTATGGCGCCGCAGGACGTGCGCGGGTGGTGCAACACTTCACTTGGGATCATTTCCGGGAGCGAGTACTTGACGCCTACCGATTGGCCATGGCTCGGGCGTCAGCGCAAAAAAATCAGAATCTAGCTAGATCCTAGATTCGGCATTTTATGCTCTCAATTCACGTGTTTCCGGATGAACGGAGTTGATCGAGTCCTCGATTGGCCGGCTTGTTGGCATAACCCGTTGCAGCGAGAGGGGCTACGGCGGAAGGATTGGCTCTCTTAGAGCGGGAAGCTTGCCCCCGGGCCTCCGCCCACTGGTTTCGGCCCCCCTTTTCGCTTGAAAATCGAAAAGAGCTGTTGGATTGATCCGCTCGCATCTCGCCGGCTTCTATGAACTTGAGTCGTAAATTTCAGAAACTCACTACCGGCGAGGCTTGGGCGAGCAGCATAGATCGGTTCTACCGTTGGCGAAATCCCTTAAGGATCGACGAGCTTTTGCGAGGTATCGACCGGAATAAACTCAATGCTCTTTGCCAGAAGTATCACGTGCCGGGCGAAGTCAAGGCGTGGCCGAAATACACGAATTTCGAAGAGTGGATCGAGAATGCGGTCGACCATGTACGTTCGCTTCGGCTCGATCGGGACCCGAAACTGAAGATCCTCGATATCGGAAGCGGGGCTGGCTATTTTCTTTTTGTTCTTAAACGGCTTGGACATGAGGTGTTCGGGCTCGATCTCGATGACCCGCCATTCTACGGCGAAATGTTCGAGTTGCTCGGTCTGCAACGACTCATTTGGCGAATCAAGCAATTCGAGCCACTACCGGACGTCGGCCGTAAGTTCGATCTCATCACCGCCTTTGCCATCTGTTTCAACGGCCACGGAGAAGAAAAGGTTTGGGGTCCGAAGGAGTGGGAATTCTTCCTAGGTGACCTCAACCACCGTTTTCTGAATCCAGGCGGCCGCGTTTGCCTTGCACTAAACCCGGAACCGTATGGACGCTACACTCCCGAACTGAAAGATTTCTTTCAAAGCAAAGGTGGGGAATTCGAACGAAGTCGTGTTTGGTTGCGAAGGCCGCAGTGACACGAGACCCTCAAACTAAGGCCGATGTCTGGTTCTTTGCCCGGGAGGCTATGCCCGGACGCGGAATCGGGCTATCATCGCGCCCTACCGATCTAGGGCAGTGATTAGTAAGCGGGAAGCCGATGCCAGGGGTCGGATACGCCAGGTACGCCGAAGGCGTTAAAGGACTCAGCCCGGGGTGGAGGCTTTGCGCAACCCCGGGTAGCCCCCAAAAATGTGTCCGCTCTGAAAGAGCGCAAGAAGTCTTCCGGCAGAACGGCGGTCATTGCCGCTCATCGAGGACATGAACCCCTTGGGAAGCCGTTTCGCCCCCCCTTGATCCGAGCGCGATGGAATACCTGCTCTAGATACTCTTTACTCAGGGTCAGCTTCTACGGATTGTTAGTACCGTAACCAAACTCCATAGAAGACTTCTTGCGCTCTTTCAGAGCGGACACATTTTTGGGGGCTACCCGGGGTTGCGCAAAGCCTCCACCCCGGGCTGAGTCCTTTAACGCCTTCGGCGTACCTGGCGTATCCGACCCCTGACGCGATGACCAATCTAGGGCCGCTTCAGACGATCGACAAAACGAGCGAGCCCTCTTTCGACGGTATCCCAGACCCGCTCTACTGCTATGCTACCCGTCGTATTGTCTTCACTAGCAATCACAGTGACGTGCTCTCCGAGTGGACGCCAAATCACGGGATCGGTGGGTCCGAATAGCGCAACGGTCGGGATCGTGAGTGCAGCCGCCAGATGAGTTAACCCTGTATCGTGCCCGATGAAAAAATCAGCAGCAGCAAGTTCATGTGTCAGATCAAGAATCGGCAAGTGTGATCGGACCTTCAATTTCGGGCTTTGATATTGCCGGAGAAATTCGGTAGTCGGCACCGCATCCGCTTCTCCTGATACGAGCATCAGTTCATCGAACCGCTCTTCCAATCTTTTCACAAGTGCACTCCAGCAAGCTACTGACCAGTTTTTGGCCGGTGAGCCACTGCCAACGTGAAAAATCAACCGTGTCCGTGGTAGGCGCTGCCGTTCGAGAAAAAGACGCGGCACTGGATCAACGTTCTCCAGTCCAAGCACGCTTAACGGTTGAGCAAGTTGGACCGTCGCTGGCAATCGTTGCTCGTCTAGCCGAAACGGTCCCGAAATAAACCGGCATCCGCAACTTTCGATCTTTGCTTGAACTGTTCGTCCGGGATCAAACAAATAGCAGATCACGCAATCGATCCGGTTTAATTTCTTCCAGAGCGCTTCGCTCAAGCCACTGCCATTGCTGAACAACGGAAGGAACGCGGCTGAGTTAAGATCGTCGACCGAGTGCGCACCGCCATATCGCGCCAGTAAACCTGCCGGGAATGGGGCAACAAAGTCGACAAGGGCGGACGCTTCGCTTTCCCGCAAAGCTCGCAACACCGGGAGCGTCAAGAGAACGTCCCCTAATGCCCCTCCGCGGAAGACAAGGAATCGCAAGTGCGATCAACTAGTAGCCAGGCCCGCCCCCACCCGGTCCACCGCCGATCCCAGGCATCGATCCAAGCGCCCCGGCGTTCTCCCATCGCTCGGGTTTATTCCAAGGAATCGTGCTCTGCTCCTGACCAAATTGCGGTTTCTGGGTCGACTTATCTGCGGTCGCCTGGTCCGATTGGCAGCCTGCTAAAAAAGTCAGTAAAAATAAGCCAAACAAATAAACTTTCATCGCGTAAAAACCACCGGATCCCCTATTGATACACGCGCAAAATTCTCCGGTCCATTAGATAAAAATTCTGCGGTACAGCTATTCTTTTCGACCGAGACGACGCGGAGCTGACTAATAGTTTCTCCGTTTTTCTCGACCTTGAGGTGAGCTTTAGTCGACACTCCGACATCACTCCCCAGGCTGACCGTCAGCGCCTGGGCCTCCCGATTCATGGAAAGAATGGTACCGCGCAAAACAGGCGGCGTTTTATTCTTTTCCTTGTCGGCGGCGGCCAGCCGTAACTGGTTCAGCTCATCTTCTACGTTGATCAGCCGGTTGGCGAGCATTTGGCGATCATCCTCCGCCCGCTTTTTCTGGTCCAGATTGCGGTTGGCGTCGGCTATGGCCGAAGTAAGGCCTTTGATCTCATTCTCGCGCTGGTTTAGCTGTTCCGTGAGCTGATCCACCTTGGCCTTTGTGGCACCAAGCTCTGCGTTCAAGCTGTCACGCTCCTGCTGAGCGATACGTTCCTGGCTTCCGATTCGTTCCTCTGCCTGTTGCAGTTTTTGCTGGAGATCGTCGGCCTGAGTTTGCAGCTTATTGGCCCGCTCCTTCTCCACCGAGAGATCGGCTGTCATTTTGGTCACTTTTTCTCGATTAAAAAAGCCCAGCCCAGCCGCGCCAATAGCGCAGGTCATCGCGACAGTTAACAGAAAACGAACCATTATCAGAAACTTGTGGCCACTAATCGCGGCATCGACAAGCGAAGTAGGCTCATTAACGGCCGATGCCTGTGAAAATCAAGTGGCAAGAAACGGTCACGGAGGGGAGCCGCTTGCACGGCTCCCGGGAACGGCCCACGATAGAGCAACCTCTTCGACCCTTTGCTCGATTCCTCGATGCACGCTGGATTATTCTCGGGCGTCGCGAGCGACGCCCCTCCGATCCATGGGTACTCGGCGCTTTCCGATTTAGCGGTAATCAGTAAACACCGATAAGCGCGGTCATCCCCTGGATCCCGATTTTTGCCTGTCCTCTTTGAGCCACACAAAATGCATTGCCTCGATCCACCTTTTGGTCGAGGGATATGGCTCCGTCAGGGGCTATGGATCGCAGACTCACGAACCCCGCCAGGGCAGGAATGCAGCAACGGTAGTATGCTTTGCGTTGCCGTAGTTCTCTGACGGCTCTCAAAACAGTGCCCCTGACTACGGAGGGGAGCTGCTTAATCGCCAACCGCCGAGTCACCCATGGCTGCGGAGGGGCGTCGCTTGCGACGCCCGAGAATAATCCAGCACCCGCCGAGGAATCGAGCAACGGGTGGAAGAGGCTTTATCATGGGCCGTTCCCGGGCGTCGCAAGCGACGCCCCTCCGATCCATGGGTGGCTAACGACGACTCACCAGTGGTACTCATCCGGTTTTCCGTTTCGGTCGAGAAAATGGCCGCTCAGTTCCGGGCCAATCGCTCCGATCGCGTGAACCAAGGAATCTGCAGATTCCTCCGGCGACAGCTCGGCATCCTGGCCTCCCATGTCGGTTCGGACCCAACCTGGTGAGATCGCTACGGTTGTAATCCCCTCGGGCAGAAGCTCAAAAGCGATCGAGCGCGTTAACATGTTCAGGGCCGCCTTAGAAGTAGCGTAGGCATAGTAGCTCGCGTCGTCCTTGCCTGAGATCGAACCCAAACCCGAAGAGACATTTAGAATGCGCGGGCGATTGCCTCGGCGGAGCGAGGCAAGAAAAGCGCGAATGACCCGTACGCATCCGAGCACGTTCGTTTCAAACGCGGCTCGGAAATGTTCCAGTGGCAAATCAGCAATCGATTCATGGCCTTGCTCCGGCATCAAGCCAGCGTTGTTCACAATGACATCCAGTCGGTCCCGAGTCTCTCGAACCTTGGCTGCCGCGGCGCAGACCTGTTCATCCGAAGTTACGTCCAGAGCTACGACATCGATTTGGCCTGAACGAGTAGTGGCCAGCTGTTGCAAACGCTCCGCTGCAGCAGGATGGCGGCAACCCGCGACCACTGCGTACCCGCTTCGCAGAAGCGCGTCGGCCAAAGCGAGGCCGATACCGCGGTTTGCACCCGTAATCAGTACAGTTTCCATTCGCTTCTTTGTTCTGCGTTCGAGGTTCTTCCAAGGAGAAATTCGAATACCGTGCCATTTTGCCCATTCGTACCGCGTTTTTCCGGTTCAAAGTTGAATTTTTGGTCCCGGTTCGCTTACCTAAGAGCTCTGGATACCGATTTAACCATCCTTTCTGGTCTGCCCTCGCGACGCGAGCCCCTCCGAAAACCGATCATGGTTATCGGCCGGGCGGCGGAAGCAGATATCATTTTAAATCATCCGGAGATATCCCGCCGTCATTGCCAACTGAGTCTGGAAACCAATTCGTGGGCAATTGAAGATCTCGGCAGCCAGCGTGGAACCATGGTCAACAATGTCCGAATTTCCGCTAAGACTCCGTTGAAATTGGGAGATCAAATCGTTCTTGGACCGGTCACTTTAGGATTTGGCCAGAGCATCGGGCCTGATCCAAACGCCAGCGAGCCGCTCGGGATCCCAGGGACGATCATTTTCCGGAAACGAGTGGTCCAGAACGTGCCGCTTTTGGATCGACTGGTCTTCGGTCGTAGTCCGGAGGTCGATGTGCAGCTTAATGATCCGATTGTATCTCGTCGCCATGCCGAAATTGAAGAAGGCTCCAATGGATTCCGGGTGGTAGACCTGCACAGCCGGGCTGGCTCATTCGTAAACGGGCGCCGGTTTGACGAGCATCAACTAGTCATCGGTGACCAGCTGCAGCTGGGTCCATTTTACTTCGTTTTCAGCGGAAATGAGCTCCAGCGCATCCAGAGAGTGTCAGCCGGGAAGATGGTCGCGGCGAACCTCAACCGCAAAGCGGGTTCTATTTTAATTTTGCAAGATGCTTCTTTGGTCGTTGAGCCAGGCCAATTCATCGGGATCCTAGGTCCTAGCGGCTCGGGGAAATCGACATTGCTCAATGCCTTAAGTGGATTGCGGCCGGCAGACACGGGTCGGGTTCTGGTCGATGACACTGATTTCTATTCGAACCTCAACCAGCTTCGGCAGCTTTTCGGATACGTTCCGCAAGACGACATCGTACATGGCGAACTGACGGTAAGGGAGGCGCTCACTTTCAGTGCGAGACTGCGTCTGCCAGCTGGCACCCCGCGCCGCGAAATCGAAACGCTGGTGAAGCAGATGACGAATAATCTCGGGCTCGCGGAGCGGGAGAACCTGCGAATCGCGCTTTTATCCGGCGGGCAACGCAAGAGAGTCAGTGTTGGCGTTGAGTTGCTCCGGCGTCCTCCTCTCATCTTCTTGGATGAACCAACCTCCGGACTAGACCCGTTTGCGGAGTTCAAGCTGATGGAGTTGCTTCGCCGGCTCGCCGACACAGGTTGCACGGTAATCTGCACCACGCACGTCATGGAGAACGTTTACTTGATGGACCAGATTGCGGTGCTCAGCGCCGGCCGAGTCGTCTTTCAGGGGCCCCCGGAGAGCGCACGCACCCGCTTCGGCGTCGCGCGATTAAGTGGCTTGTACGATGCTTTGCAAACGATCGATCCTCAACTTTTGCGAAGCGTGCCCCCACCCGCTTTACCGGATCGCTTGGAAGCCCCTGAAAAGAAAATTCCGGTAGCGAAAACAAAGCAAGCGTTCGCGCTGCCGATCTTGTTGCACCGCCAATTCACCATCTTTCGCTCTGATCTGAAGAACTTGCTTATCGCGATCGGGCAACCCTTGATCATTGGGATTCTTGTCTGCTGGGTGAGTTCCAACCCGCCGTTGGCTCAGTTCTTCGCCTATATAGCGACCCTTTGGTTCGGGTGCAGCAATGCGGCGCAAGAGATCGTGAGAGAGGTTCCGATTTACCGCCGAGAGCGACTGGTCGGCTTGAGCCGGTGGGGTTATCTCCTGAGCAAATTTCTTTGGATGGGCACGCTGACGAATATCCAAAGCCTGATTCTTTATGCGTGCATCGTTATGGCCGGACGTACGTGGCCGCCAGCCATCGGATGGCAACTCCTTGGTCTTTTCCTTCTCGGGTATGCGGCCACCGGTATCGGTCTAGCTATTTCCTCGCTGGCGCGCTCCGCGCTGCAAGCGGTGATGTTGGTACCTCTGGTCTTAATTCCGCAGATCCTGTTTTCCGGATATTCGGTTCGGACTGTGGATATGGGCCCGCCGGTTCTCCTCGTTAGTCAGATCATGCCCAGTTTTGCGGCCCAAAGGATCGGCGACGCGAGTTCATTGCTCGGTCGAACGATCGATGGCGATCTGATTAAGGATGACAATTATTATGTCTCTTACACGAACATGAACCAATGGCATCGAAGTGCCGAAGGGAAGCGCTTAGGCACCGGGGATAAGTTGTTGAACCCGCGTCCGATCTTCGTCGGCTATCTTTCGCTGATCCTCTGGACAATAGCAGGGTTCTTCGCCTCCTACTTTGCGCTCGCGCGCAAGGAACGAGATTAGCAACGAACGTCAGCGAACGTCAACGAACGCTGGTGTTCACTGACGTTCGCTGCTCACCCCAGCCCTTCCAGGCCGTATACGCGAACCAACTGACTTTTTCCTTTCAGCTGGAATTCGCCGAAGTCGGTCAGATTTCTTCCCTCCGGTAAGACCGTGGTAAAATCCTGCGACATTATCAAATTCTGGTTGAGCAATTTCATAACGCTCTCAAGGCGAAAAGCGGTGTTTACTGCGTCACCAATGATGGTGGCGTCACGGACAGCGACCTGCCCGATATTGCTACTGGTTACTCGCCCAAAATGAAGAGCGATTCCGACACGAAATACTTGGTCGGGCTCTCCCCAGGTTCTGTTCGCGGCGAGTTGCAGAATTGCCAATGCAGAGTCAAGACAAATCGCCGACTCCGTTCCTTCTTGGTCGCGAGCCGGCCAATAAGCCAGGACAGCGTCTCCAATATATTTGTCAATGATCCCGCCAGCAGATTGCACGACGTTTCCGGTATCGCGGAACCAATTCCCGAGCAGCTGGGCAATTCTTTGTTCGCCGAGTTTTTCGGCCATTGGGGTAAACCCCCGAATATCACAAACCAAAATGGCGACCGAAAGTACGGCATGACTTCCGTCGTTGCTTAGCGCTGCCAACGTCGCGTCAACGTGCTCCCCTTCCTCCTCCCCCGTATCCTGATCAAACACGAGTTCGTAATCTGCAATCCGAATTCTAGAACCGGTCTCCAGAGTGACCGGCATGATGACTCGCTGGTCGTTTACGAACGTCCCATTCCGACTTCCCAGATCCATAATCTGGTACTGGTAAGCATTGTGGCAACGAACAATGGCGTGCTGGCGGGAAACATGATTTCCAGGCAACGGTACCGTATTATCTACCGTACGACCGAGCGTAGCGGTGTTGGCTATCGTCTTATCGAATGGCTCACCGAATGGCGGATAAACACGGAGCTTGGCCGACATCGTCGTGGATACTCCAGTTGTTAAGATGGCATGAGCGATAAAGGTTGGCTAGTCTCCTCTAGGGCGCCAAAGCTCAGGCTTAGCAATTGCCCAACCGGCATGGTTAGTGGAGCAAACTGTTTGAGAATGAATTGCTGGCCCAATGAGAAAGGAAAGTCATCAAAAGCAAGAATAGTCCAACCAGAACCGCAGCCATCCCAAGACCGGCAAGTCCAATTTTTAAATCTCTTTGGGAAAATTTTTCCGGTGAGTGTTCCGAATTCTTCATCGTCAGTCGCTTGAATTCCAGCAAGACCCCTATTTTGGCGCCCGAGTGGAAAGCCAAGGCTGCGTCAATTGGCGATAAGATTCAAGGGCCGATGTGCGTTTCTCTCCTACTAAAAAACTATTGAGCCAGGGTTGACGGATCGAGAATCTCATTTAGTATCAGCCAATTCCATCAAGAGTGGCGGAGGGACTGGCCCTACGATGCCACGGCAACCGGTCCGGCGAAAGCTGGACGACCAGGTGCCAATTCCAGGTCCGGAAAAAGCCGGATAGAGATGGAGAGAGCGTGTTAGAACAGTCGAACTCGCGACTCTTGGTGGGAAGTAAGCAAATATTTCCTTATCATGCATCAGTCACCGTTTTTCTCGCACCTGCAATGTCGTGAATGTGGTCGCCAGTACGCCAAGGATGCTATCCACGTGTGCGAATTCGATTTTGGGCCGCTGGAAGCAGCCTATGATTACGACGCGATCGTTAAATACATTTCCCGCGACCGAATCAGCGCCCGGCCCCGATCGATGTGGCGCTACCGTGAATTGCTCCCCATCGAAGCGGAGCCGACGGTCGGTCAGCACACGGGGTTCACGCCTCTCATTCGGGCGCAGCGGCTGGCCAAGCACCTTGGGGTGAGTGAACTGTACATAAAGAACGATGCTGTTAATTACCCGACCTTGTCCTTTAAGGATCGGGTCGTCTCTGTCGCCCTAAGCCGAGCGAAAGAGCTGGGTATCCAGACGGTGGCGTGTGCTTCCACAGGCAATCTGGCGAACTCGGTGGCAGCCAACGCGGCCGCGGCCGGGCTGCGCAGTTTCGTGTTGATACCCGCCGATTTGGAACGCAGCAAAATCTTAAATTCTTTGGTTTTCGGAACTAATGTCGTGGCCATCGAAGGATCTTATGACCAGGTCAATCGACTTTGTTCCGAAATCGCCGGTAACTACGGCTGGGGCTTTGTAAACGTTAATTTGCGGCCTTATTACGCGGAAGGCTCGAAAACGCTAGGCTTTGAGATCGCCGAACAACTCGGCTGGCGTCTGCCGCGCCACACCGTCATTCCAATGGCGAGCGGCTCCCTCCTGACCAAGGTCCATAAGGCATATCGGGAGTTCACCAAAGTCGGACTAGTCGACTCGGCGGACTTCAGCATCTACGGTGCTCAAGCCACCGGATGCTCACCGATCAGCACGGCGATTAAGAACAACACCGACACCGTTCGGCCTGTGCCCAAACCGCAAACTATCGCTAAATCGCTTTCCATTGGCACGCCCGCCGATGGGTACTACGCCATCCGAACGATGCAGGAGACCGGCGGCACCGCGGAAGATAGTACCGACGCAGAAATTGTGGACGCGATCCGTTTGCTCGCGGAAACCGAGGGGATCTTCGCGGAAACTGCCGGAGGTGTGACGCTGGCTTGCGCTAAAAAGTTGATCGAAAGCGGTCGAATTCCGCGCAACGAAAGCATCGTCCTTTGCATCACAGGCCATGGATTGAAAACGCAGGAAGCAATCGCCGAAGAGGTTGGTCAAGCAGCCGTAATTCGTCCCTCGATCAAGGAATTTGAAGCACTTTTGGACCAACCCGTTACAACCAAATAATTTTTATGTCAGTACCAGTCCGTATCCCGACTCCACTCCGCAAATTGACCCAGAACCAGGAAATTGTTCAGGTTGAAGGCATCACTATCAGGGATGTTATCAACAATCTGGAGCATAGTTACCCAGGCCTCAAAGAACGTATTTGCGACGACCAAAACAATATTCGCCGTTTCGTGAATGTATTCGTGAACGACGAAGATATTCGGTTTCTGCAAGATGCCGAGACGACCATAAAGCCAGGAGATGAGGTGAGCATCGTTCCGGCCATCGCCGGTGGCTAGACCTTGTTCTTTCCTGGAAATTCTCGTCTCTTGCTTCCGCCGACCCGCCAGGCTGGCTATGGCGGACAGACGAGGTCGTTGGACTTTCGGGGGTCACCGAGAATGAGAGTGGCTAAGGCTCTTTGTCATTTGCTATGCTATTCGGTGTGGACGAACGGCAATTGACTATCTCTCTCGATGAGATCTTAACTTGATGAAGAGGATCTATCTTCCTGTACTAGCAATAGCCCTCTTTCATCAGGCTCTCCTCTCGATCGCCAGCGCTCAAAAAAACACCGCATCGCTTGTTCGCGCCGGAAACTTTTTATTCGCTCCCGTTTCGATCAATAACGGTGCACCGACTTGGTGGCTGTTGGATACCGGCGCGTCGTCGTCAGAAATCGACGTTGATGCGGCAAAATCGCTGCACCTGTTGCGCGATTCGACTAAGGCTCGGGAATTAGCCGAAGACCCAGGTTCGGCGGAACAGACAACCATCTCGGTGGACAGTCTTGAAGTTGGAAGTTTTTCTACCGGTGAAGCGAGATTACTCGCCAGGACGTTGACTGAGTTGAACCGCGGCTCGCTGCCGGTGGGCTGGTCCGGCGAATTCAACCGCAATGGGATGATCGGCATGGATCTCTTATTGCGCCAAAACGCGATTGTCGATTGGTCAATGCAGCAAATCATTTTGGCACCGACCAACATCCCAGGCAGGACGCGAGCAACGTACGAACGCGAAGGGTTCACCTATATTCCTTTGTCCGTCACCCCAGAAAATCATCTGGAAGTTATCGGAAGGCTCGGCAATTCCGAATACCGCTTTTACATCGACACAGGAAATCCGAAGACGCTCTTAAAACAATCTGTGGTTGAAGCGGAAAAGCTGCCATCCGAAGTGACCCAAGCTGAAGTTCGCAGTCCTCTCCATGATTTTGCCAACGCCAGGGTTAGCTCTGTAACCGCAAATGGCCTGCGACTTGGTGGTTTTGATTTAGGGGGACAGAAAGTCCATAGCGCCAGTTTCAACTTGTCAGATTCGGAGGGTGGGCCGTCCTGGGCCGGACTGATTGGAGCCGACATTCTCTGGTCATACGACGCCGTTCTTGACGTCGGGAAGAGAGCGCTTTACCTGCGCGCTAAACCTTCGGTCAGGAACGACTTTCCTACAGTCCATTAGATTTTGTCCTGGTTTCGAGGACAAAGAATGACGAAGAGGGCCAATCTTACAGATTCGTCGGATCCGATCCGAGATCGACATGTTCTGGGGGCGGCAAGTCCACTTTCGGGGGAGTCGCTTGCCGATCCAAGGGTCCGACCGGTTCTGCCCGGCGCACTTCCGGCGTCGCAGCGGTCACGGGCAATGCTTTCGGCGCGGGGGTAAGCGTCGGACCGGCCTGAGCAATTTGCGGATTATCCTTTCGCGGCTTGGCCGCATCGTACGGATCGTTGCCGACAAGAGCCGGACCCTGCATCGTGACCGGCGGGAACTGAGCAACGTCCGTCGCGGTTGTGGCGCGCGGAATGTCCTGATTCCTCAACGTTTTAACAAACGAGCGGTTGTCGTCGCCATGCATCCAACAATGTTCTTTCGGCATTTGCTTTGCTGTGGCGAATTCAAAAAATGTTCCTTTGCGGGCAGGGAGATCCGGATCGTTCGAAACCGTGGAAAGCAACGAACACTTCGGTGCTGCGGGTAAACCTGTATTCAAACAAACCTCCACCCGCTTCAAATCAATTGGGCGCCCCAGATCTCGTGGAGGGGTCTTGACCACCGAAGCGTTCATGATGGCCGTCCAAATCGGTAAAGCGATGTCATTCGCGAAAGCTCCGCGATAGATGGTTTGCGGCCGGTCAAAACCAGCCCAGACTCCGCAAGTGATCTCGCTGTCGTACCCGAGAAACCAAGTATCGGTAAAGTTGTAGGCGGTACCTGTCTTGCCGGCGGCCGGGAAATTTTTCAAACCGTACGATTTCTGCGCTTTTGCGCCAGTCCCCGAGGTCAGCGCATCGGTCAGGAATGAGTGCACTTCGTACGCGACACCTGGATCCAGCACGTTTTCTCGTTTGGGCTGAGCCCGAAATACCTCTTTCCCACTCTGCGTTTCAATTCGATTGACCAAAAACAGACTTTCCGGACGCGTCCCTCCGCCGGGGAACGTCGCGTAAGCTGTGACCATGTCTTCCAGGGTGACCTCGCTGCTGCCCAGGAAGGTAGCCGGGAATTGGCGCAAGTCTTCATCAATGCCGGCGTTTTTCGCAAGCTGGATTACCTTGTCGAGACCAGTTTCGATACCCAACCGGACTGTTGCCGCGTTTTTCGATTCAGCGAGCACCTGCCGCAGTGGAATTGGTCCCTCATAGCGATTTTCGACTTGCTCCACTCCCCATTCACCCAGAATTCCGGTTGTGCCCCCGATCATCACCTGGCGATTGTCTAATGCCGAATCATCGGCCAAAGAGCCGGGAAAGATCCCTTTGCTAAAAGCAGCCGCGAAAACAAAAGGCGTAAACGCAGTTCCGGCCGGCCTTTTCGACTGGTAGATCCGGTTGTATTGACTCTGGCCGTAATCTCGGCCGCCTACCAACGCAACGATGCCACCCGTCCGGTTATCCACAGCCAGGACTGCGCCTTGTAGATAGTCAGGAGTCGGAGGATTGCCTCCTTCCTTGTGGCTCGCCTTCCAGGCCTTTAGCGTTTCTGAGTAATCGGTATAAGTTTGATGATGGTAATCGGTCCGATTCTCAACTTGGAGCAGCTGCTTTTTTACTGCCTCTTCGGCCGCCCGCTGGACGACCGGATCAATGGTCGTGTAGATCTTGTAGCCGCCACTCTCCAGAGATTCTAGATCGAGTTCTTCCTGGATCTGTTCGCGGACGTAGTCGATCAGATAAGACTGAAATACGACTTGGCCCTTCCGTCGAATATCTAGCGATTTGCTAGCCTCCTCTTTGGCTTGCTGTTCAGTAATCTTGTGATTCTCCACCATTCTGCCCAGGACAAAATCCCGCTCGTTCATGGCAGCTTCTTTGCTCCGCCAGGGAGACAGATTGTTCGGACTCTTGAGCAGGCCTGCTAGCATCGCTGACTCGCCAATCGTCAAGTCTTTCGCCGACTTGCCAAAATAGCCGCGGGCAGCAGCTTCTGCCCCATAGAGACCGCCTCCGAAATAGACGCGATTCAGGTAATGCTCCATTATCTTGCTCTTGGGCAATGCCTTATCAACCCGCATGGCCAAGAACACTTCCAATATCTTCCGATCATACGTGCGATCTCGCAGATCAAACGCGTTCCGGGCAAGCTGCTGGGTTACAGTGCTTGCACCCTGCCGAATACGGCCGGCCTGAGTGTTCTTGAACGCGGCGCGAAACATACCCCAGAGGTCAACGCCGCTATGTTCATAGAATCGATTGTCTTCGGCAGAAATCACAGCATTGACCAGATTCGGAGAGATCTGATCAAGGCTGACTGGCTCGCGATTTTGGATAAAAATTTTGCCGTAAACCTCCCCGTACCGATCGTAAACGACGCTGGCCGATTCGATTTCGTCCAACTTCTTTAAATCGAATTCGGCCGCCTTCCTTTCGTAGCGAACAATCACTCCAAAGTAAAAACAGGCCACGACAACGGAGAGCAATAAGACCAGACCGCCGGTTACAATGAACCAAATTCGTCGGTAAAATGGCTTTTCAGGTTCAGTCATATGAGAGACGGGCCTGACAGCTTTCACCACCCTGGGGTTGGTTCAAATAAAAAAACTCGGGCCTGTAACGATAGGCTATTTTGTTTCCAGCCACGTTCTCGCCATATTTGGGATAGTGCACTAGAGGAGATAGGTGAGCGGATGCAACCCTTTGGCGGAGGAAATTTGCGATCATATCCGGGCGAGCGGTCCAATCTCGTTTGCTCGGTATATGGAGCAAGCACTCTACCATCCGGTCTATGGATACTATGCTTCCGAGCGCACTCGAATTGGGCAGACCGGCGATTTCTTTACTAATGTCAGTGTCGGCCACCTTTTCGGAGAAATATTAGCGGGCCAGTTGATCGAGCTGTCTATTCTCCTCGCTGCGGCCGACGGTTTCAAACTGCTGGAGCAAGGGACAGAAAACGGGCAGCTAGCCAAAGATATTCTTAGTACACTCACTGCGGAGCCTCAGGCGGCCGAATGGGAGTACTGGATCGTCGAGCCCTCGGCCAAAAAAGCGGCCGCCCAAAAAGCACATATCGGCCAAACAACGATTCCCGTTCGCTGGGTCTCAGGCCTTGAGCCCTTGGACTCGCTCTCCGGCGTCATTTTTTGCAATGAATTGCTCGACTCTTTGCCATGCCACTTGGTTGAGCACGACGGCACGGAGTGGACCGAAATCTGCGTAGGAGAGAAAAGTGGAACCCTTGATTTCGTCCGCGGGCCAATCGGGGATGTGACCCTGCTTCACCACGTAGAACGTTTGCCCAAACCTGCCTTCACCCCGTACCGGACCGAGGTCAATCTCGCGGTGTTGAATTGGATAAAATCAGCCGCTCGAGCTCTGAGCCGCGGCTATATTCTCATCATCGATTACGGGTTTTCGGCCGAAGAACTCTACTCACCCCTGCGAACGGAAGGTACTCTTACTGGCTACTATCAACATCAGCGGCAAAAGGACCTGCTGCAGCGCCCTGGCGAGATCGATATCACGGCACACGTCGATTTCTCGGCGATTGCCCAAGCTGCATGTGACGAGGGCTGCACTCTGCTTGGGTTCACCGATCAGCATCACTTCATGGTCGGCGCCGCTGAACAGCGACTTTTAGCAATTGAACGGTTAGCGAACCATGGAGCGATGCTCGCAGATCAACAACGGTTCCTGCGCGAGTACAAAAGCCTCATGCATCCGAGTACGATGGGCCTCGCATTCAAATACTTGCTTTTGGGTAAAGGGGGTGCGCCTACCGAAGTTCCGTCCGGATTCAGATACGGCAGCAATCCCGCGGCGGCTCTGGGGTTGTCCTCATCCGAGGTGCGGTATTAGCAAACGATCTCACCATCATGATGGGATCGCCTCGCCAGAAAAGATGCGTCGTACCGAAATAGGCGGCCGCCAAATTTGCTATCGGCTATCTGCTATTTGCTATTTCTTCAGAATCCCGACGGATGCACATGATGGAATTCGGTCGCTTCCTGAAGCGCACGCGCAAACGCCAGCAATTTTCCATCTTCGTAATGTCTGCCTATGAACGTAATGCTCACCGGGGTTCCGGGGCCACCGATACTGTCATCATCACCGGTATCGACTGTCGGAGGTTTGGGTGCATCATTCTTTCGCAAGCCGTTCGGCACAATCACTGCCGGATGGCCGGTCAGGTTAGTGATAGCCAGTTGCGGACCGGAGCTTCTTGCTAAGACGACGTCATACTCAGCGAAGATCTTCTTCATTTCCCGAATGGCCAGAGTCCGTACCCGATTGGCCTGGATGTAATCGACCGCTGGATAGAAACGGGCGGCCCGAAACTGATTGGGCCAATCCTCAGAGCCTTGCTCCGTGAGCAGCTTATCTCGTCCTGACAGAGTGAGGTCATCGAATGCAGCTGCCGCCTCGGCGGTCAGCAGCGGGACCAGGGAATCAAACGGAAGATCAGGAAGATCCACGGGATGCGGATCAACGCCTAGCCGACGAACTTGTTGGAGGGCGGCCACATCGAATTGGTGATCATAAACTTGGCGCTCGTAGGTCGCATCGCGATTCGGCTGCTCATCGCGCCATTTCTTTAGCTCGGCCTCGGTCAATCCTTCTGGCTGCTTGTCCGGTTGCGGCATTTGATCGAAATCGGCCCGCACATAGCCAACTTTAAGCTGTTGCCAGTTGAGGTTAGCATCCCAGGCGAACGGTGCCGGAATCACACTGAGATCTGCATCATCGGGACCATAGATCGCCTGCATGACGAGCGCACAATCTTCGACCGCACGACAGATCGGTCCCAGCTTATCCATCGTCCAGGCCAACGTCATTGCTCCGGTCCGCGGTACAAACCCAAACGTCGGTCGATATCCGGTCGTACCACAGCGGGTCGACGGCGACGAAATCGAACCGAGCGTTTCGGAGCCGACGGCAAACGCCACGCAGCCGGCAGCAGTCGCCGCAGCTGATCCGGCGGACGATCCGCTGGATCCCTGAGAGAGATTCCAAGGATTGCGGGTACGCCCCCCAAACCATTTATCTCCCATAGCAAGTGCGCCCAGCGTCAGCTTGGCCACGAGCACAGCGCCAGCCTCGTCCAAACGTTTCACGACCGTCGCATCCTCGTCGATTGATTGAGTCTCGAATCCGCCGGCACCCCAGGTGGTCGGATATCCACGCACGGCTAGCAGGTCTTTGGCTCCCCAAGGCATGCCGTGTAACGGTCCGCGATATTTGCCCGCAGCTATCTCTTCGTCCGCCTTTTTAGCCTGCGCCCTCGCCTTCTCCTCCGTCAGGGTGATTGTGAAATGGAGTTTTGAATCGAACCGCTTCAACCGAGCGAGATACATCTCGGTGAGCGCAAGAGAAGAGACCTTTTTCTGACGAATCAATTCGCCAAGTTCTCGGACAGTGGCAAACGCCAAATCCTCCAGGTTGGCCGGGACACTTACGATTGCGGGTGCGGCACTGATCGCTTTGACCGTCCGATCGATTGGCGTTTCCATCGCGAAGCGGCAATCAAGACCGAGCAACGGATCAAACCGAAACGCTGGCGGCACATTGTTGGTGAGGCGGACTTCTCGCACCTTCGTGATACTGGTCCGCTGGTCACGGAGTTGCGACAGCATCGCCTCCTTCTGGTCCGGTAAGATGGTGATACCGGCCAATTCTGCCGCTTGATCAATCGTTTCTGAAGTGACCGGTTTTGTTGGGGTGGCAGACGCTAGCGCGTAAAGCGCTCCCATAAAAAAACTAGAGACGATTCCAACGCCACCGCAGATCGTTAAAAACTCCCTTCGACTCGGACTAGAAGAAGCTTGGCTCATGCTATGAAAATGTTTTTGTCACTGTCTGTTATCGCCCGCTGCAACGTTTTTGAGGAACTTGAGGCACAGGTGCACAAATTCCAAAGATACGGAGCACTACTTTCGACGACTCCCGCAAAACCGTTTTATTCCGGCTGGGGGTAGAGGAACGAAAGCAGGCGCGAATCACTTTGACATGAGTCACGGCACTCTCGTCCAGCGCGAAAAACAGCTGGAGTACGAGTATTCGCCTTCGAGCAAATTTCCGTCTGGTATAGCACCCTTCCGAGTCTTAGGTTCAGGTTCTGAAGGCCGAGAAGCGCGATTGGATTGGAGCCGTTCGAGACGCTATCGAAGAATTCTGACGAATGAAAACAAGCAAGACCAAAATCAAACCGGCACCGCCCGCAACGGCCGTGAACGCAGTAGATCGCCAAAAACAAGCTGGGCTCCAGCTAAGTGGAAAGAAAACCCGGGTGCGCGGGCATTTGCGTGCCGCTACTGGCATAAAGCAGAGTCAGCGGGACCGTCGCATCCCCTGATCGGCAAACAGTTATGTCCCGGGGAGGGGACTCGAACCCCTAAGGATTGCTCCACCAGATCCTACGACGGAGTGCCACCCGACAGTAATCCCGGCTCAAACCAGCCGATCGAGGATCGACACCAAGACGGACAGCAAAAGCTCTTCCCTGAGTTCTGGCCTTTGTTCGAAGGCGACGACCAGCAAAGACCCGCCAACACTGAACGCTGTCGAAGGCAAGTGTAGCAGTAAACGTCTCCCATTGACGCCGAATAGATCGAAGCGTCTAGTGGCGGACCGCTCAGAGACCTTTCGGCCAAAGGCGTTCCTCCTGACCCTGCGACAAGGATGTTACTCGTGACGTGAGAAAACCCCGCAGCAGATCGTTCGGCGACAAACCATCCTAAAACTCCGGGAGGAGACAATGAAAATACGCTTACCACTCGCCCTAACAGGGTTAGGCAATCGGCTTTGCTGCCTCGCGGGAAGTCAAGAACATCCAAAAGGAAATACAAAACCATGAACTACGTGCTCCTACATCACAAAGCTGCCGACTTTTCCAAGTGGAAGTCGGTTTATGATGCTCATTTATCGACTCGTCAGAAAGCGGGTCTCAAACAAGAACATCTGCTTCACAATATCGACGATCCAAGCAAGGTAGTCCTGTTGTTTGAAGCAGAAGATGTCCAAAAGGCAAGAGAGCTTGTCGCCTCAGACGATTTACGTGAGAAAATGCAAGCGGGCGGAGTAATTGATAAGCCGGATATCTACTTTCTTACTACTTAAAGCTTGTGGGTTCAAAGCACCGCCGGTGGAAGAACAACACCACACGGCGGTAAGCCCCAAATTTTCCGCTTCCGGGTATGGATTTAGTCTGAGATAATTTGCGAACCGGGATTTGATTCTAACTTCCGCATCGATCGGGACCGACGAACCCGAGATGGGTACTATGGTGAGGATGGGGAAGACCCGAACACTGTGCGGTAGGAAACTTCAGCCAGAGCATTCGCGATGTTCATAATAAGTATGACTGCAGCTAGGATTACCAAGGGCCCGTTTCATGTGATCTCGAAGATGACCTCCACAACGACAGGCGTGCCGATTGGCAGACTTTGAACGCCGTACACCATCCGCGCGTGACCGTTTTCGATGACGGTGCATCGGATCTGTTTGTTCAACTGTTCGGCAGCGACGGCGGCGTGCTCGACAAACTGCTCCGTCGTGACCAGAACAACGCTCAGCTTCACCAGCTTTCTTACACGATCCAGGTCGCCAAGATGCTGCTGCGCGACCGCCAAAGCGTTCATTGCGGCAATCCGCGTCGCCTCGCGGCCTTGCTCGATCGAGAGGTTTTCTCCGAGCCGTCCGGTTATGGAGAGTTTGCGATTCACCACCGGAAGCATCCCGCTCAGAAAGAGCAGCGAGCCGACCTCAGAAGCTTCGAGATAGGCTCCCAAGGGCGTCGGTGCCTTTGGGAGCACTAGGCCGAGTTCGCGCAAGCGCGAACCCGGTTTGGCAACCGTGGAATTATTACCGACCGGCATGGACCCCTCCATCGACTCGGATGTTTTCGCCCGTTACGAAGGTGGCGTTCTGGAGATAGAGCACCGCGTCGACGATGTCAGAAATTTCACCCATCCGAGCGAGGGGGTGAAACTTCGCCAGCGCCGCGTGATCATCCTTGGCGTGCATCGGCGTGTTGATGTTGCCGGGCGACACCGTGTTGAACCGGATGTTGTTCGCCGCGTACTCCAACGCCAGCGCCTTACTCACAGCCGGCATCGGCGACTTCGACAGCACCGCCAAAAGTGCGGACACGGCGCCACTCGGTTGATCCGCCAGCACCGCCGAGATGTTCACCACATGCCCCGAATTTTGCTTCTTCATCTGTGGAATCACTTGCTGCGTCATGAAGAAGAAACTGGCCACATTGGTGTTCATTACTCGATTGTAGTCGTCCTCGGTGTACTCAGTGAACGGCTTGGGTATGAAAATCCCTGCGTTGTTCACCAGCAGATCGACCCGGCCGAAATGCTTCAGGGCTGAGTCCACCACCTTGACGGCGGTTTCCTTCTTGCTGACCTCTCCATCCACAAGGACGAGATCCGGAGAAGGCTTAAGGTCCTTCGACTCACTGATCGTTCGCGACGTGGCCACGACGCGCCAGCCGCGTTCGAGCAGCGCCTGGGTGATGCCCAGGCCGATTCCGCTGGAAGCGCCGGTGACAATGGCGACGGGTTGCTGGGTAGTGTTCATCGTAGTTTTTCTGGTTTTAGCTGACGTTGTTAAGGTAAAAGAACGTTCATTCTGACCGATCCAAACTAGTCAGATTGGGCGACACGGGATTGGTCGGCAGCCTCCTCGATGAGAGCCGCCACTTCCTTGGCGTGCGAGATGTAGAGGGCGTGGCTGGCTCCCTCCGCCTCCACTTTGTGGCTGTGCGCGCGCTCGGCGTACATGCGTTCCAGGTCGGGGTTGATGGTTTTGTCGGCCGTCGCCACCAGGTACCAGCTCGGCTTCAGTTTCCAGGCGGGATTGGTAATGGGCGTCGTGAACACCTTGACCGCAGTGAGCATCTGCGAGTGCGCCATGAACTCGGCCTGCTCGCGTGGCAGGTCGGCGGCGAAGTCTGCTGGGAAGTTCGCGGGATCGAGAAATACAAAGCCGTCCGATGTCTTGACCAGCGGTTTGGCGGAGTTGGGGAATTTCTTACCGTAGGTGGCCACGGTCTCGCCCTCATCCGGTGCGAGTGCAGCGATGTAGACGAGCCCGGCGACATGGGAGTCGTTGCCAGCCTCGGTGATGACGGCGCCGCCATAGCTGTGGCCAACCAGGATGCACGCGCCCGTTTGGCGATCAAGGATTCGCTTAGTCGCGGCGACATCCTCCTCCAGCGAGGTCAGCGGCTCCTGGACAACGGTGACGCTGTATCCGTCCTTGACCAGAATGTCGTAGACCGGTTTCCAGCCCGAGCCGTCGGCGAAGGCGCCGTGCACCACCACGATGTTCTTGACCGGCGCGGCCAGCACGGGAACCGCCGTCCCGGCGAGGACGAGCAAGGCGGCGGCTGACACGAACGAATTCTTTAGGTTATTGAAAATCATCATAAGAAGCTGTTGCACTGTTTTGGTTCGATCTTGCTCAACTAGACGTTGCTTGTAATTAGCTATATCTACTATTGAACATTACAGAGGTGAACTGATATCAGTAACTTGTCAAACGACAGTTTAAATATTACGTTGCCTTATATGTCTCACGCCTCCGAAGATGGCGGGACCAACCGTGCGGAATTTATTTTTGTTGGCACGCATCCGGCCATCGACTTTGCTAACACCCTTGTCCCCCCGCCCGGCCCGGGAATCGATTTTTTGCGGGCGTGGCCTGACGTGATCGACTGGCTCGGGGAGGCGAAGATTTCAACGGACGTACGTTTGGATGTATCCGCTGCTCGCCGGCCCGAGGCTCTCAAAAACGTATTGGAACTTCGCCGAGATTGGAAACAAGTGCTGGCATCGCTTGTCGCTGGCGGGAAAGTCAGCGATCATTTTCTCACGCGACTTAACCGGATCTTGGCTGTCGACAGTTTTCACGAGGTGTTACACCGAGTCGGCAAGAAGCAATTCCATCTTGTCCGCTCAACCTCCGAGTTGCAAGGGGATGTCCTCGCCCACGCCATTCTCGCCCGCCAGATTGCTCTCTTCCTCGCCGAAGCGAATCTGAGCTATCTCCGTCGTTGCGCCGACACCAGCTCGTGCGCCCTTTATTTCTACGACACGACGAAAAATCATCGCCGCCAGTGGTGTAGCGTAGCGACTTGCGGTAATCGTCACAGGGTTGCGGAGTTTCGTCGTCGGCAAAGCGAAGCTAAGGAATCGGCTTCTTCCCGCTAAGGCGGTTGTAGCGTCACCGGCGCGCGGTGATAACTAGCTACTACCGGCATCATTCGCCAAATGGGCGTTTAATCTTCGATGCTCGTTCCTTCCTAACTGGCTCAACGAATTCGGTAGGATCTTCGGTGATGACGCTGTCTTCTGCGTCTCTGTGCTTGTGCGAAAGGAGTTCCTTATTAACGCCAAGATACGTCCGCACTTCCGGAGGATTTGGACCCAGGTGCAGGGACTCTGCCTGCGCAATGACGTCGCCATCGGCTTTCGTCATTCGTTCTTGCTGCAACATATATTGAGTCCAAGATGGAACCATCATTTCGATACGAAACGTGTTGAGCCGGCTCGGATCCTCGAACAATTGCCAACTGTATGCGCCGTTGCGCAAGTGGATCAGCCGGACTTCACGCATTAAATCAACAAATTTGGAACCCCGTGAGCGATCAACTTGAAACTCTAACGTCACCAAGACCGGCCCGTCTTTTGGTTCGGGCCTATATAGCAGGTTGTGGACAATGTTCATCACCGCCACTGGCACAGAATCGGGGTCAGCAGTCATAGTAAAATCAATGGACCAAGGATGGCGGAGCAGGTGAGTCAGGGTGAGCACCGCAAGTACCAGGATAGCCGCTACTATCAGCGCTGTATTTACTCCGGCCGTCGCTGCGATCGTACCCCAAAGGATCCCACCGAGCGCCATCGCGCCCTGGGAAACCATGATTACGGTCGCATTCATGCGTCCCCTTGCCCATCCGGGCATCGCGCGCTGAGCAGCCACCCAGAGTTCAGCAGCGGACACGGTCCATACGACCCCGGCAAGCGCGGCGACCAAGAGAAACGCCGGCGCTTCACGGATCAATGCCATCAGAACATAAACGATAGATAACAACAATGCTGCCAATCGAGTTAAGGTATTTGGCGAAAAATGCGCACGCGCCCATGGAAGAATGAAGACGGCGGCAAGCACTGAGCCGATGCCCATGCTGGCAAATAGCAGACCGAGATTGGACGGGCTCAGATGCAGTTCTTTCAGACCGACCACCGGGAGCAACGCAGGAATGATTGCAATAAAGAAGGAAAAAATTGCGTTGCGGATCAAAATGATCCGTATGCCGTGAGAATAGCGGACATAGCGAATCGCGCTGATAACTGATTCGAAGAAGCTCTCCAGCGGAAGTTTCGAGACCTTAGGTTTCCACGGTGCAATGCTTATAAGCACCGCAAGCAAACAGAGGGCGTTGAGCGCGAAAACGGTGTTGGCTCCGACGAAAACCAAAAGCAGTCCTCCCAGAGCTGGACCGATAATCCCCGAGATGTTCAGCTGTAGTCCGCTCAAGATTGACGCCGAAGGAAGTTCTTCATTGGACACAATCCCAGGCACCACGGCAGAAAAGACTGGCGCGTTGAACGCGAACCCCGTCCCGATTAGAAATATTGAGCCGAGAATGACGTACGGAGTCAGGAGATTCAACCAGCCCAGGATCGCAAGTCCGCCAGCACATACCGCCAGGCAAATGTACGCCACGTACAACATCTTCTTGCGATCCGTCATGTCCGCAAGAGCTCCTGCCGGCAGAATAAATAGGAAAAACGGAAGCGTGGCCGCTGTCGACATCAGGGAGAGGAGCATCGTCGAATGACTGAGACTGTTCATTACCCAGATGGCAGCCGTATCATGCGCGGATACGCAAATCCCGGAAACGACGGTAGCAACCCAGAGTTTGCCGAAGGTCGGGTTTCGTAAGGCGATCCAGCTTGAAGTTCTAGTCATTAGGATCGAGGCAAAGTGCTGCTCCAAAATACAACAACACCATTATGCCGCTATCGCGTTAGGCAGGTTTATAAATTCGAGGAAGAGGGTAGCTGCTAACCGCAAATTTTGTTGCTCGCTTATCGGCCGCTCCCTTCTTGTTTGCAGAGGTTTTTGGGCCCTCACTTACGACAGCGTACGCTTGCCCTGCGCTCGATACGTTAAGAGCACGACGCCCACGCTCACTCTCGGCCGTTGTGCGGCGGCCCTAGGTAGGGGAACTCGGCGAGGAGATCGCCATGGGGCCCTACCTTATCCCGCGTCACCTTGCCATTTGTGAGAATGGAAAGGAAGGCATCGGCGGCGTCGTCGGTGAGTGTTCGGCCATTCTCCGGGAAAGACGCAGGGCGCGTGGGATCATAAGGGAGGACCTCCGGCAGCATTATCTCGGCCACCCGCCTTGCCTCCTGGGGCGTATAGCCACCCGTATGCTCCAGCGCGTGCGCGAAGGCGGCAACGAAACGCACATCGTTCGCCGGCTCCCCTCCGAGGTAGGCATCTCTCTCCGCGCCGGAGAGACCGAGCACAAGGAAAAGTTGCAGGGGCCGCGCGCCGCGCTCCGCCTGGATCCAGCCCCCGTCCGTGCCGTCCGCCCGAACCAGCGTGCGGTGCCACAGGCCAACTGCTTTGCCCCCCAAGGCAAAGTTGGGCACTTCGAGCACGATGCTGCACACATCCTTGTCGGCGAAGAAATCGTCACCGGTGAACTGCAAGTTGTTCACTGCACCCCTTCTGTCGAAGAAAAAGGGATCGCTGCGACGCCCCGCGAAGAATCGGTAGTCGCCAGCATCCGTCACCCGTGCCTCTAGGCCCGTCGAGACCGGTGCCCCCTCGACGATAGCTTGGCCACTGTCGTTCGCTCCGGCGGCCTGCGCGCCCTCAACGCGACGCAGCGTCGCGGTCTGCACCCCGCCCGCGGAGGACGAGAAACGCATCCGGTACGCGATGTCGGCCACGGCATCGCCGTTCGCGTCAATCTTGATCTCGTAAAGCGCCTCGGGCGCGAAAGCCTCGGCGGTAGTGGGTCCCAGCGGGTTCTCGCGGTCCAGGTAATCATGAGCGGACGGATGCACGTTCATGACCAGGATGGACTTGCTAGCGTCTCCCGGCTTGGGGAAGGCATACAGATCGGTAAGGTCCAGGCGAGGGTCCCCACGGGGGAACCCCCAGTCGGGACCGGAGTAATGGTGTGACATCTGCTCTAGATAATGGGTAATCGAATTGCTGCGGGCAGTCTTCCCCACAAACACTATCCCGCCACATCCCAGGGTGTGAGAAGATATTCGGTAACTGTCACAGATCCGGTTTCGACCAAGTTAGTCACAACGCTGATGTTGCCCCGTGTGGCTTTGGTATACGGACACGTCTGGTGCGCGCCCTCCACCAGGGCCTGGGCGACTTCGCGCTCCAAACCCGGCAGGCTGACGTTGAGGCGAGCTTGGAGGAAGTAAGCGCCGCCAGTTGTGCCCAAGTCCATTTCGGCGTCAACGGCTAGATCAGCCGGTAGCATGACTTTCATTCTGGCGGCCACGATCTTGATCGACGATACGAAGCAGGCCGACCAACCGGCGGCCAAAAGCTGCTCGGGGTTGGTGCCGGTACCGGAAGCGTCAGGAGTCGAAAGCTTAACGTCCAGGCGGCCATCAGAGCTGCGAGACGTTCCGCCGTCGCGGCCACCCGTGGTGTGGGCTTTGGCGGTGTAGAGCACTTTTTCGATTTGGGTTATGCTGTGTTTTTTTTCGAGTAGGGTCATGGTGTGTTCTGGTTGATCAGAAATTCATTGTTTCCGACTAGTTGCGGATGCGATGAACAATGGCCAAGCCGTGTTGGAAACGTGATTGATTGTTAGGAACCGCATAAACTTTCGTTTTATTCTGCTGTTTTGGTTTGATCCTGCTCAACGAATCGAAACGGTAGTCCCAACCTCGACGTTGCCTCGAATAGCATTGGAATAGGGGCAGATTTTGTGTGCAGACTCAACCAGCGCTTCGGCAATCTTCTGGTCGACTCCGGTGACCGTGACCGCGAGCGCGGCGGACAGCACGAAGCTGCCCGAGTCGTTGCGACTGAGACCAACTTCAGCAGTGACTTCGACGTCTTCGTCCGCAAATCTCAGCCCGGCATCACGGCTTACGCGGAGGAGCGCGTTTTCGAAGCAGGCGGCATAGCCGCCGGCGAAAAGTGTCTCCGGGTTGGTTGCATCTCCTTTTCCACCGAGTTGACGGGGCAGGGCTAGCTTCATATCAAGCAACCCGTCCTCGCTGCGGATCTGGCCGTGGCGGCCGCCAATTGCGGTAACTTTGGTCGAATACAGAGTGTTCGTGATTCGATCCGAATAGGTCGTTAGATTGGTTTGTTCTTGTGTCTTCATATCACCGTTTTTCAATCAGGGCTTGAGCTGGTTCTATAGGCCGCCGCTCTCATCGCGTAGCGTCGCCCAGGATCAATGGATGGGATTCGTCGATGTTCATTCTTTCCGGTTCTCTCCGTCATGCACTTCTTTGCCAGCGTGCTTTGCTTCCAGGTTGTCGCGGTTGATTTGCAAGTGATCGGGTTTGTTCACGGAGAGACCGGAAAATTGCAGGTCATCGTGTAACTTTCTAATTTATTGTTAACGTGTTACACTAACCGTTGACGTTGGTAACTTGTCAATTGATATTTAACAGGTGACATTGCCTTACCAGCCTCCCGCCTCTGAAAACGCCCGAACCAATCGGCCGGATGTGATCGACTGGCTCGCCCAGATGAAGCTGTCAAAGGACTCACGTTTGGATCTGCCCGAGACACGTAGGTCGGAGGCGCTCAAGACTGTTGTGGAGCTTCGCCAAGCCTGGAGAGACATACCGGCACTATTCGGGCACTCACTTTTTAATACCGACCGTTATCCAGTCGAAAGGCGTCCACGTAATGTGCTACAGCTGTGCTATTTATGCCGGGGAGGGGACTCGAACCCCTAAGGATTGCTCCACCAGATCCTAAGTCTGGCGCGTCTGCCAATTTCGCCACCCCGGCTGAAAGCAATGCCAACAATGCCACCAGCGCGATGAATGCCAACCATTTTTCGCCGGCTTAAGAGCGCCGAGTTGCTCGATTGAGATGTAGCGGCATCTCTGCATGCTTTGGATGTATGGCTCAATTCCGCGCTGCAACCCAGTGGGATTTCCCAGCGATCTTGGTTCTCAACCGCAAATCGGAGCATTTCCTCAGCCCGCTTGATCCGGTTAGGTTGGCTCGAATCTCCAAGGAAGCAGACTTCTTCAAGGTCGCGGTTTCGGCGGAGAGCTTAGCCGGTTTCCTTTTGGCCTTCCGGCCAGAAGCGAATTACGACAGCCCCAATTTCCTCTGGTTCAAGAGCCGGTATGAAAGCTTTGTTTACATCGACCGCATTGTCATCTCTGAGGATTTCAGAGGGCAACATTTGGCAACCCAACTTTACGCCCAACTGGAGGCTCAGGCGGTCGCAGAGGGCATTCCTCGATTGGCGTGCGAGATCCACGTGGATCCTCCGAATCCTGGCTCCGCCCGATTCCACGAAAAACAAGGATTCGTCGAGGTCGGCCAACAGTCGATCGATAACCAAAGAAAGATCGTATCCTTACAGATCAAGCCCCTGAGCCACTAAAACATCATGCGGTTCTGGACGATAGAAGTGTTTTTGCTCCTGATCCTCTCGTATGCTGCTTCACCAGCGTAAGAAACCGTCGATCGTCCCGTTCCTCCTCCGTCATCCTGACTATGGCGGACAGGCCGGGACGGTCGTTTTTTTGAACACTACCCCAGCACTTCGTACTGGGCTACTTTCATTGAGTCCCTTCCTCCTTCGCCCGGTAGCTCGAAGAGCGAAGGCCGTCTCCGAGGCTACGGCGGACAAGCCGGGACGACTCCTCTCGGCGCATATCCTTCCTCTCATGTCGACGGGCATGCGCGGCCGCAGGACGTAGTCGGGGAACGAGAAACCCGGGGCAACTTCCGGCCTCTGCTTCGTCATTCCTAAATTCTAAATTCTGAATTCTAAATTCTGGATTGCCGATTCCCGATTCCCGTTTGCTGCTTGTCCGTTCCCCTATTAACGTTCCCAGACTAATGTCTGATTCGTTCGTTCACCTCCATCTTCACACCGAATATTCGCTGCTCGACGGTGCCATTCGCATCCCCGAATTGATGCAAAAGGCTGTCGAATTCGGCATGCCGGCCGTCGCTATCACCGACCACGGCAGCATGTACGGCGCGGTGGAGTTTTATGAGGCGGCGCAAAAGGCTGGGATCAAACCAATTATCGGATGCGAGGTTTACATGGCGCCCGGCGCGATGACCGATCGAAGCGCGACTTCCGCCCGAGATGCCTCGTTTCATTTCACTCTTCTGGCGAAGGATCTCACCGGCTACAGTAACCTGGTAAAGCTAGTTTCGGCCGCTCATCTAGACGGGTTTCATTACAAACCGCGTATCGACAAAGAACTGCTGGCCAAGCACAGCGCCGGTTTGATTGGGATGAGCGCCTGTCTGAAGGGCGAAATTAATGTCGCGATCCAAAATGGCGACCTGAAGAAAGCCGAACGGACGGCTTCCGAGTTCGCCGAGATTTTCGGGAAGGATCATTTTTTCCTGGAAATGCACGATCACGGCCTTGAGGCCCAACAACTCGTTAATGGGCACCTCAAAAGTCTCGCGAAAAAATTGAACCTCCCGCTCGTGGCGGCGAATGACGTTCATTTCCTCGAGCGCTCTCACCACGAGGCGCACGATGTGATGATCTGTATCGGAACCGGATCGATGATGCACGACGAGCGCCGGATGCATTATTCCACCGAAGTCTATTTTAAGTCGGCGGCGGAAATGGCTCAGTTGTTTAGCGATGTTCCTGAGGCGTTGAGCAATACGGTGCGTATCGCCGAAATGTGCGATCTCAAGCTCGATTTCAATACTTCGAAGTATCCAGCTTACGAACCTCCGCCGGGAACGTCCCGCGACCAGTACTTACGCGATCTCTGCTCCGCCGGATTGAAGAAACGCTATGGCAGCCGAGCCGAAAGTGATCCCGAACTCCAGCAGCGTCTGAGCTACGAGCTTTCGGTCTTGGAGAAGGCCGGGTTCACCAGCTATTTTTTGATCGTTTGGGACTTCATTCACTACGCCAGATCCCACGGGATTCCGGTCGGTCCAGGGCGCGGGTCTGCCGCCGGTTCGTTAGCCGCTTATGTGCTTGAGATCACAGATCTCGATCCGTTGCGGTTCGGCTTAATCTTTGAACGGTTTCTGAATCCCGAACGCGTCAGTCCACCCGATATCGACGTCGATTTTTGTCAAAACCGGCGCGGAGAAGTGATCGAGTATGTTCGGGAAAAATATGGTCCTCGAGCCGTTTCTCAGATCATTACCTTTGGCACATTGGGCGCGAAGAGCGTGATCCGGGATGTCGGCAGAGTCATGGGACTCAGTTACTCCGACGCCGATCGCATCGCTAAGATGATTCCGAACGAGCTCGGCATCACGCTAAAGAGCGCCGTCGAAAAGAATCCCGAGCTGAAACAGGCCATAGCAACCGAAGAGGCCACTCAACAGCTCTGGGGATATGCCACCGTGCTGGAAGGGCTCACCCGGAATACCGGTATTCACGCAGCCGGAGTGGTGATTGGTGATCGACCGCTTGACGAATACATCCCCCTTTGCCGGGGCAATGATAACGAGGTCATTACGCAATACGAGATGGGACCCCTCACCGATCTCGGCATGCTTAAAATGGATTTTCTGGGGCTGAAAACCCTGACGGTCCTGCAGGATGCAACCGTATTGATCCGCGAGAAGCAGCCTGACTTTTCCTTGGAAAATATCCCGCTCGATGATCGGCCGACGTTTGATCTTCTTAATCGGGGCGAAACAATCGGCGTGTTCCAGTTGGAATCCGGGGGGATGACTAACCTGTGCAAGCAATTCGACGTAAACACCATCGACGACATTATCGCGTTAATTGCGCTGTATCGCCCAGGTCCGATGGAGCTGATCCCAGACTATATCAAACGCAAAAAAGGTCTGACCAAGATCAAATATGAGCACCCGCTACTGAAGGAAGTCTGCTCCGACACCTACGGTATCATGATCTATCAGGAACAGGTGCAGCGCGCCGCCAACGTTCTGGCTGGCTACACACTTGGACAAGCAGATCTCCTCCGCCGAGCCATGGGGAAAAAGGACAAGGAGAAAATGGCCAAAGAGCGGGTGAACTTCATCGCCGGTTGCAAACGCGTGAACGGGATCGAAGAAAAAAAGGCGAATGCCATCTTCGACTTGCTGGAGAAGTTTGCCGGCTACGGGTTCAACAAAAGCCACAGCGCGGCTTATGGGCTAATCAGTTATCAAACGGCTTATCTAAAAGCGAATTACCCAGTCGAGTTCATGGCTGGGTTGCTTAGCAACGAGGTCAACAATACCGACAAGATTTCAGTTTTCGTTGCCGAGTGTCAGCGAATGAATATCGCCATTCTGCCGCCGGACGTAAATAAGAGCGGACTGAAATTCGTGCCGGAATTGGAAGCGGAGGGCCGCGGGATTCGCTACGGTCTCTCAGCTATTAAGAATATCGGGGAAGCTCCCGTCGCCGCGGCGATTGCGGAGCGGGAAAGATCGGGACCTTTTCAGTCGCTGGAAGAATACTGTGGCCGATTGGATTCTCGATCGGTCAATCGAAAGACCCTCGAGAACTTGGTACGAGCCGGCGCCTTCGACTTTATCGGCAAAGATCGGGCCGAACTTTTTAGTCAGATCGAAGCGGCGCTGGCGGCGGGAACGGCCCGCCAAAAAGATCGGCTGACCGGACAGGTGTCGTTATTCGGCGACCTGGAGGTGCCGCATGCCGCGAAGCGGAACGGTCATGCTAGCAATTTTACGCCGTGGCCATTGAACGAGAAACTTGGTTACGAAAAAGAGCTACTCGGTTTTTATGTCACCGGTCATCCCCTGGATGCCTATCGCGACTTGATCGAAGCAGGCAGGTTCACGCCAGTGACAGAGCTGTCCGAACAACTGGATAAGGCTCAGGCACGAATTGCCGGATCGATTTCGGCGATCGAACGCAAATACACACGTAAAGAAGCCAAGCCGTTTGCGGTGATGACGGTCGAAGATTTCACCGGCTCTGTCGAAGTAATGGTCTGGGCCGATGTCTTCGCGAGAGCAGTGAAGGAGCTCGAACTTGGGAAAATTGTTGCCATCACGGCGAAGATCGATAGGCGAGACGATAGCGTTCGCCTGATCGCCACCGAGGTTGAACCCATCACTCGAGGTAAAAGAACACCGGTACTGACGATTGACCTTCCTCTGGAAAAGACGGATGAGGGTCGACTCCTTGCCCTGCGCGATTTGATCCTCCAATTCCCGGGCCCGCAGCCGCTCTATCTCCGGTTCCGGACCAATGATGGGAGGGAGCTCAAGCTGAAGGCGCATAGCGGTTATTGCGTTCGGGACGAGGAAGAGTTCCGGACAAAGCTAGCAGAACTGTTGGCGTAATCTGCTGCTCCTGTCTCAGATGCCCGGGTTGTCAGCCGGCTCGAAAAATGCCAGGTGGAGGCGCTGGGGAGACGTCGCGTTCCTGAGCCCCGGGAGACCAGACACCTTTCCTTGCAAATCGCGGTTTTGGCATTAGTGTGCGGGTCCATTTTCACCTGGGTATGCCTCTGTTTAATCGTGAGATGAAGATATTTTCCGGGACAGCTCATAAGGAGCTGGCCTTGAGAATCGCTGAATCAGTCGGCGTACCGCTTGCCGATGCCACGGTGACCTCCTTTCCGGACGGCGAGTCACGCGTCAAAATCAACGAGAACATTCGGGGTCGCGACGTCTTTATTGTGCAGCCGACCTGTCCGCCCACGAACCACAACCTGATGGAGTTGCTGATCCTGATCGATGCGGCTCGCCGGGCCAGTGCGTATCGGATTACCGCGGTCATTCCCTATTTCGGCTACGCTCGGCAGGACCGCAAAGATCAGCCACGTGTACCAATCACCGCGAAGTTAGTAGCGAATCTCCTGACTGCCGCCGGCTCGGATCGCGTGCTGACGATCGATCTCCACGCTCAACAGATCCAAGGGTTTTTTGACATTCCGGTTGATCACCTGTACGCCGCGCCGGTGTTGATCCGGTATATTCAGCAAAAGAAGCTCGACAATTTGGCAATCGTCTCGCCCGATGTGGGAGGACTAAAACTCGCCTCAGCCTACGCCGAAGCGCTCGGTGCCACATTGGCGATCGTCGGTAAACGAAGAAAGAGTCCAACCGAGACCGAAGCCCTTCAAGTGATTGGAGAAGTAGAAGGCAAGAACGTGCTGCTGGTCGACGACTTGACGGAAACAGCAGGGACACTTACCAGCGCGGCCGCACTTCTCAAAAAGCAGGGAGCCAAAGATATCTATGCCGGCGTTTCCCACGCGGTATTTACCGAAATCGCCCACAAGCGATTGATGCATTCGGAAATTTTGGAGCTAATCACAACCAACAGCACCCCGGTTCGCCTTCATCCAGATTGCCGGATAACTGTGCTCTCTATTGCTGAACTTCTCGGCGAAGGAATTCAGCGGATCTACTCAAATGAGTCGGTAAGCTCACTCTTCGATATTAATGCTGAACAGTAAATCATCATGGCGCAACAAGCTAAGTTAACGGTGCAAAAGCGGACCCAAGTCGGTCGCAATGCGATTAAGAAAATCAAGGCCGACGGAATGGTGCCCGGTGTGATCTATGGATCGAGCCAGGAACCGGTGAACCTTCAGGTCAACGGCCGCGAGCTGCTAAACGTTCTTTCACGTGCCTCAGGCGAGAACATACTGGTAGAGCTCGAGATTGAGGACGGCACCGGAAAGCAAAACGCCCTGGCCATGATCCAAGAGATTCAACACCATCCGCTGCAACGGGAGATCCTTCATGTCGATTTTCATGCGGTTTCCGCCAATGAAACCGTCTCCGCGGAAGTGCCTCTTGAAACCGTCGGTGAGGCGGTCGGCGTCAAAGTGCATGGCGGATTGTTGGAGCATATCCTGCGTTACTTGGAGGTGGAGTGTTTGCCTGGCGATCTTCCGCAGGTGATCGAGGTCGATGTAACTAACCTTGACGTTGGCCAATCCCTGCATGTCCATGAACTGAACCTTCCGTCGGGCGTTGAAGCCATAACGGACCCCGAACAGACGGTGGTCGCAGTGGTCGAGTCCCGGGTCGAAGAAGAGGTCGTCGAGCCTCTGGCCGCACCGACCGCTCCGGAGGTTATTACCGCAAAGAAGCCGGAAGAAGGTGCTGCGCCCACGAGCGAATCCTAAGTCGGAATGCCTGCGCTTCGGCTGGTTGCTGGTCTTGGAAATCCCGGTCCGGAGTACACCGACACGAGGCACAATATCGGATTCATGGTCCTCGACGCGTTGGCCCGCGACCAAGGTGTCCATTTTTCGCCGGCCAAGAAGTGGCGATGCGATTGGGCAAAATGGAACGAGGTTTTGCTAGTGAAGCCGACGACTTTTATGAATCGAAGTGGTGATGCGATTGGTCCTCTCACTCAATATTTCCACGTCAAACCGGAGCAAGTTTTGGCTGTAGTAGACGATGTGGCTTTGCCTCTGGGAAGGTTGCGCATACGGGCCGAAGGCAGCGACGGAGGACACAACGGGCTGAAATCGCTGGCTGAGCGCTTGGGAAACGGTTTTCCGCGTTTACGGATCGGAGTCGGAGCTCCGGACAACGAAGAATTGGTTGATCACGTGCTTGGTCGGTTCGGGCCAAGCGAACGAATCAGAGTAGACCAGGCGGTGGAACGGGCCACCGCAGCCATCCGGCAGGTAGCAACGGAAGGGGTGACCGCAGCGATGAACGTTTTCAATCGCGAAGAAAATAGTTGATTACATTATGAAAAATCGTTATGAATGTTTGATGGCACTCGATACGCGAGGCCAAGAAGATGGTGTAAAAGAGATCGTTGAACGTCTAGAAAGCGAGTTCGTGAAAGAAGGTGCTTCCGTCGAACAAATCCAGAAAATGGATAAGCGACAACTTGCTTATGCGCCTAGCAATGTGGAGTCGGCGTTTTACGTGAATTTCGTATTCGAAGCCGAGCCCTCGCTCATCACCAAATTGCGCGGCAAATTCAAGCTCGATCCAATCGTTTTTCTGCAGCATTATCAGGTATTGCCGAGTAAGCCGGCCGCAAAAAAAACCCAATAATCACTCCCGCCCATGGCTAATCTCAACCGTGTCCTTCTTATCGGAAACCTAACGCGTGACCCGGAGGTTCGGTACACGCCGAAAGGAACCGCGGTTGCGGATATTGGCATGGCGATCAACCGGGTCATTAGTTCGGGATCCGAAGAGGGCGAACGCCGGGAAGAGGTTACCTTTGTTGATGTCGTGCTTTGGGGTCGCCTGGCGGAAATCGCCGAACAGTATCTGAAGAAAGGCCGGCCGGTGTTTATCGAAGGTCGTTTGCAACTCGACTCTTGGGACGACAAACAGACGGGTCAAAAGCGTTCGCGCTTGCGCATTGTGGCCGAGAACCTGCAGCTCTTGGGCAGCCGGGGAGATAGCGAGGGCGGGCCAGGTCCAACCGGGGGTCAACGGCGAACCGCGCCGCCTTCACCGCAGCGACCAACTCCCAAAGATCCAGATTTGGACGCCGAGCCGGACGATATTCCGTTCTAGCTTGCCCGGGGTTAAAACCCGCCGGGAGGGATCGCGTCCTCGCGATCCGCGGCGCACGAGGACGTGCGCCCTCCCCGCCCTGCGAGAACCACTCACAGAACCGCAAGCTGCTGCCATTCCCGGACTTGATTTCGGGTCAATGATGAGTTTACCAGTCGTAACCCTGCGAATTCCTCATGGCGAGACCGAGCCAATCGTCCGAAAAACGGCGGTCCTTATCTCTGAGCGATGGGCTAGTCGAGTTTTTTACATCGGTTCTCGAATTGCATCAATGGCTCGACCGAAATCACACAAAAGAGACCGCTCTCAGGGTCGGATTTTACAAAAAAAAGACAGAACAGCTTGGTGTCACCTATCAAGGAGCACTCGATGAAGCGCTCTGTTTCGGCTGGATCGATGGCGTTCGCAAGAGCATCGATCAGGGGAGCTACATGATTCGATTTTCGCCGCGCAAACCAAAGAGTATTTGGAGCGCGGTTAACATTAAGCGAGTTGAGGAACTAACCAAACTCGGACGGATGCAGGACGCGGGCATGAAGGCGTTTGCGCAACGACTTCCAGAAAACCAGAACCGTTACTCTTACGAGAAGGGTGACAGGTCCTTTGACCAGGATTTTGTTCGCAGATTCAAGGAAAACAAAAAAGCGTGGCACTTCTTTGAGGATCAGCCGGCAGGCTATCGGCGCACGGCTACTTGGTGGGTCATGAGCGCCAAGAGAGAAGAAACCAAACTCAAGCGACTGGCGATTCTCATTGGTGACTCCGAGCGCGCTGTTAGAATTTCGGCGGTAACCGGGAGGCAGTCACGGCCAGAAATCTAGCCGCTTCAGGTCGGTGGCCCGATCGCTATCATTCGTATATTTCATCGCTCAAAAAAGCGCGCGCATTCTTCCAAATCCTTGACCGTGGCATCCGGTTCGATTCCCCATGGATCAAATACCTGCTCGAGACTGCGCTGCACCCACACTGCCCGGAGGCCCGCCGATTTTGCGCCGATCACATCCCACGGATTACTGGAGATCAACCAAACACTTCGAGCGTCGGTCCCAACGGATCGCGTCAGGTAGGCGTAAACCGCCGGGCTTGGTTTGAAGGTACGGATTTCGTCAACGCTGATGATTTGGGTAAAATAACCGGAGAGCTGCGTGCCAAATAATATTTGGCTTATGGCTCGAGCCGTTCCGTTGGAAAACGCAACAAGCTGCTCTTTGTTCTTGTGCAACTGTTCCAGCGCCATCGACGCATCCGGGAAAGCGGGTAATCGTTGCTGCGCATCCAACAACGCTCTTTTTTGTTCTGAATCGAGCTGAGTCCGCATCTCCAGATCGACAAAATCAAGGGCTTGGCGGCTACACTCACCGAAGTCAGCATAATATTGCATGAGACCGCGCCGGAACGCGTACTCCACAGTCTTTTCGCGCCAACGCGCCAAAAACGCCGGAGCCCGACCTGCCAGAAGTGGCTCCGCGAGTTTTCGGATCCCATGGACATCCACCAGCGTCCCGTATACATCGAAGGCTAAGACCCGCATCGGACAGAGTTTCCCGAAAGTGCGCTCTGTTCAAATGCAGACGGCTAGAGTCTGGAGCAAGCTTCCCGGGTGAATAAACGATTTGTAAATTGCTTCTTGATCAGCAATCTGGTTGGCAAATGTCTCGACCAGCAGTCCCGCCCAGAATCTGGTTTAGTATTTTTGCTGTGTTTGCGTTCCTAGTCGGCATGGCGGGATTTGCGCGGGGACAAGCCCCCTCGCCCGAGGCAAGTGCCTCACCAGCGCCAGTTGCGAATGCTGCCGGGCATGACCTCTCAGCTAGTGATCTCCAAAGCTTCTTGGACGGGTTCATGTCACAGGCCTTGGAAAATAGAAATCTGGCCGGAGCGGTGGTCACGGTTGTCAAAGATGGACAACAACTGTTCGGGGGCGGATTCGGTTACGCTGATGCTGAAAAGAAGAGCCCCATTTTGGCGGACCAGACGCTCTTCCGTCCCGGATCGATTTCCAAGCTTTTCACAGCGATCGCCGTCCTCCAGTTAGTCGAAGACGGAAAGCTCGATCTCGATCGGGATATTAATGAGTATCTGGATTTCAAGATTCCGCAGACTTTTCCGCAGGCAATCACACTCCGCAATCTGCTTACTCACACCGCTGGATTCGAAGAGCAAAATAGGGATCTGCTGGTGTCCCGACCGGAGGATCTCCAATCGCTATCTGATTTTCTCAAGGCGCATACACCGGCACGCATCTTCGCCCCGGGAAGCGTCCCGGCCTATTCCAATTACGGGGTTGCCCTCGCCGGATACATCGTCGAGCGCGTAAGCGGGATTCCCTTTGCGAAGTACGTCCAATACCAAATTCTGAGACCGCTCAAAATGGATCATTCGACGTTTGAGCAGCCGTTGCCGGAGGCTATGCGGTCCGACATGTCCAACGGCTATGAAACAGCATCGGATCCACCGGGTCCGTTCGAACTGATTGCTGAATCGCCTGCTGGAGGATTGTCTTCAACCGGAAGCGACATGGCCCGGTTCATGCAAGCGCTCCTCAACGAGGGCAATTTAGACGGCGCCCAAGTTCTTTCCGCAGAATCGGTTCAGGAAATGGAGAAGCGCGTACTGGTGCTCCACCCGCAGGCTAACGCGATGGGTCTGGTGATAATGGAATACCGGCGAGACGGCCCGCGAGTGATCGGCCACGGCGGCGACACAGTCTATTTTCACAGCGAACTCCTGCTGATTCCGGAAGCAAACACCGGTCTGTTCATCTCATTTAATACCCTGGGCAACAAGCCATCCAGTCCGGCTTCGGAACTGACGGAAGCGTTTCTGCAGCGCTATTTTCCTGTTTCGGTCAATTTGCAATTAGCCATAGCGGCCGCAGGAGGTGATGGCAAGGCGGTCGCCGGCTCTTATCAGATCAGCCGGCGGGCGGAAACGAACTTGCTCCGGATCGCCGCCCTAGCAAGCCAAGTGACGGTCAATGCCGATGCTGACGGGATCGTTACCGTGAGTCGTTCCAAGAATTCGCGAGGAGAGCTGAGGCGCTGGCGAGAGATTTCGCCGCTTGTCTATCAGGAGATTGATGGGAACCGAAAACTAGTGTTTCGATCCGGACCCGACGGACAAATCGCGGATATGACCTACCGGCTTCCAATCGTGCTTTTCCAAAAAGTGGCGTTTCTGGAGTCCATGCCTTTCGTGGCTACTACCCTCGGAATCGCTCTTCTGATCATTGGTGGCACCGTCGTTCTGTTTCCGATCGCCGTCATTCTGCGCCGGCGCTATGGCAAAAAACTATTCCCGCACGATCCTCTCTCCAAGCTGTTCTATGTGGTTGCCCGGATTGTTTGCATCCTTCAGGTGGCCCTCGTTGTGGTTTTACTGCTCTTTTTGAGCAAACTAGACAGCGAAACCTATCTAAAATTGGCCTCTTCTGAGGATCGATGGCTTGACGCCATTCATTGGCTGGGTTGGATTGGCCTATATGGAGGTGTCCTCTTCATGCTCGGGGCTACCTTCTACTTTTGGATCAACCGCAGCGGTCCCATGGCTCATCGCATCCACATGACGTTGCTATTGATCGCTACGGCGGTTTTCTTGTTCTACGCCCAGACCTATCACGTTCTCGACAGCTCCAGGCAGTTCTAACCAGCCTTTTTCAGCGAACGACAACGAACGACAACGAACGACAACGAACGACAACGAACGTCAGCGAACGTTTGCTTTTTTAAGACTCAGCAGAAAGCCGATTTCGGCCTTCAGCCGCCGATTTCCTACGACCAATCACATCCGCCTCTATCTGAGATGCATATGAGAATAAATCCGCCACAAAAGCCAGAATTTTGAGGTCTGGCGTCAGGTTTTGGGTTGATTTGATGATCTCGAATCTTTTTCGAGATTTTTTCAGAAAATTATTGCCGCTCCCTAGCTTCTTCTGTTGCTCTATATAGCCATGCCCTTCTACCGCATCCTGATGTCGGTACCAGATGACGCTCGGTTCGAATGGGAGCGAGCGGGTGAAATAGTGAAGCGAGTTAGCGAAGACTACACGGATGAAGTAGAGCTGGAACTCTATTGCCACCGGAATAACCAAGGCAGTGCCCAGGATTTCTTTGTTCCCAACGCCGAACGCATTGATTTAGTGGTCTGCCTGATCGGCGAGCAAAGCTCGAACACGGAGACGAACTCAGGAAGATCGGCCTCTCCGGGTCCGAATATCTGTCAGGAAGTTGTGACCGCTCACACACCGCAACTTGGGCACATTCCAGATTTTCTGTTATTTACAAAGGATTCCGAAAATATTGACCAAACTGTCGCGGGATCCGAGCAAAACAATTTCAAGTGGAGCACGCTCGAAGGCTTCCTGCGAGACTGGAACAGATTTGGCGTCAACCGCCAAGGCAAGTTTACCACCAGCATAAACCGTTATCGCGATACCAAAGAATTCGGGGAGATTTTCGAGCGCCTCTTACGCCAAACATTCCACCAACGCTTCGCCCAGCCGATCACTGAGCACGTTTTTCCGCGGGGAGAAGCGTTGACCCAAGCGGACCATTTTTTTCATCGCTTCGGCGAGGCGCTCGGCATGGATATCCGGTCCTATGTGTATGACTGGCTTTGGCAAATCCGAATCCAGGGTAGAAAGGAGAGACGGTTTGTAGCGAAAACCGTTTTTTCCATCAGTGGGGCACTGGTGGCAGCGATTGTCTTCGGTTCAGTGAGCTTTCATCGCTACCATCACTTTGAAGACGCGCGTCGCATAGCGATCGCGGAAAAGACCGAAGCTCAGCGGGTAATGCGACAGGCCATCGGCGCCCGATTCCGCGCTGAATCTATGGTTCATACCATCGTGGCGGACATTGGCGACAACCTGAATCCGGTACGTCGAATGGATCTGCTCGACGGCGCACTGCGAGGGATCGAATCCTACAACCGGGAGACCGGTGGCAATTCGCGCGACGCCGCGATTTCGGTGCTTCGCGTGTCGGCTTTGGATGACCAGGCCGATCTACTCCGAGATGAAGGGAAACTCGTAGAAGCGCTTAATTCCCGGCAGGAAGCCTGCCAAATCATTCGCCGATTCTTGAAAGAAAATCAGGAGCGAACGCGCTGGTCCGATCATCTAGTCCAAGAACTGCAAACGATTGGAGATATCCAGGTCTCCCTGAAAAAACTAGATCCGGCGATCTCATCGTACCAGAGCGCGACACAAACTCTTGAAGAATTGGTCGATCAGGACCCCGAGAATCTTGCTAGGAAAAGTCGGTTGGTAACGAGTTTGAGTAAACTGGGAAACGTCTGTTTCACGAAGCAGGAATGGTCGGAAGCTATCGGCTGGTATGAACGAGAGCGCAGCGTGGTGCAGACTTTGGTCGAGAAGGACCCGAACGATTCCGGTCGTTGGTTGTTGTTGTCCGATATTTTTAACCGATTAGGCGAGCTCTACGTTAATGTTGGCATTCCGGATCGAGCAACCGGCTCTTACAAAGGCGCGTTAGATGTGGCCAGGAAATTGGTCGATCTGAATCCAGCGAACCCTGCGTTTCGTCGAAGCCTTTTGGCTAGCCTGGAGCGAACAGGATACGCTCTGGAAGTCGAGGGCAAACTCCCGGAAGCGTTGGATTTTTACAACGAGCAGTTAGATAGCGTGCAGAAATTGCTGAACGAAGATCCAGCAAACGGCGGATTGCACCGCGATTTGGCCATTAGTCTGGATCATATCGGCGGTGTTTTGCGGGCTGAAGGACGTCCGCAGGCGGCTGCCAAGTATTATCAGCAATCCCTGGAGATCGCTCAACGGATGGCTGATGCCGAACCGGCCAATCGTAAACGGCAACGCGATGTTGCGCTTGGGCTGGCCAACTTAGGAAGCGTCGAAGCAGACTTCGATCGTCCGGAGGACGCCCTCAACACCTCTGAACGCGGCCGTGCCATTTTTCAGAAACTATGCGACGAAGAGCCGGATAACATGGCTTACCAGAACGATCTGGCTGTCTGCTTGGGGCGCGTAGGAGATCTACTAAAGGCGGATGGCCAACTCGACAAAGCTCTCCAATATTACGCGAACTCGCTCCAGATCTGCCAAAGGTTGGCACAGTCAGACCAAAATAACAGCATGTGGTGCCAGGATTTCGCTTTGGCTCTGCAACGCGTAGGCGAAACTTTGATCGCTTTGCAAAAACCTGAAGACGGGCTCAGGGACTACCAGCAAAGCTGCGAAATTTTTGAGCGACTTCTCGAGTCCAATCGAGCCAATCCTGCTTGGCAAGAGTTTCTGGCTAACGGATATTTGCAAACTGCGAAAATCCTACAGGGCCGAGACCAGGAAGCCCAGATCCCGCCCCAGCTAGTTCGTTGCCGAGAAATGCTGCGAACCCTGCAGGTTTCCGAACAGCTCGACGACTTTGGCGTTTCTCTTCTCGGAGAGACCGAACAAATCTTGGCAAAGAAATAAAAGGGACTGGCGGCCTCGGACGAATTACTCCAAACCCTGCCTTCCGGCTCGGGAGCCTTTTTGTTAGCGCGCGCGACGATGCGGGACCGCATACGTCCTAATAGCGGGACGGAATTCTTCCGGCCTGGTCTCCCCTTGCCGTTGTATTGCGAAAGAAAGAGAAACCGCTCAATATGTTACGATCCTGGGAAGCTTCTTAGCTTCCTCCACCCAGCGGAGAACGGTCGCAGCTCCCGGCACGAGGTGCACTTGGTGTTTCTTCTGGTTGCTTTCTTTCAGTGCTGCGTGCAAATGATCCGCTCTGCGCTGAGCTAACTCGAGAACGGAGTCGACACCCGAAGCTTGGAGAAGCTCCGCATATTGCCGCCCAATCCCTTTCACTCGGAACAAATCAGCCTGGTTGACCCATTTTAAGATATGGTGCTCAGAAAATCCGATCTTCTTAGCTAGCTCCTGGCGATGTTTCGGACTCGACGCGGCGTGTAACAACTGCTCTACAGTCTTGATTCCTTCGGCTTCTAGCTTTTTGGTGTGCGAGACTCCGATCCCTTCGATTTTGTTGATGTGGCTCATTTTCTGGGGTTCGCGTTGATTATGACAAACTTGATAACCCTCTGCCAACAGGTTTGTTACGAATGAAAAACTTTGTGGATCCCCCCGTGACGGCCATCTGGCACACGGGAACCAGGCGGCGTTGGCGGAAAAATGTCCAAAGTGTTCCGGCAAAGCGCATTCCGGATCGCCAACCAAAGGTCGACAAGGTCAGACGCGTGGCTAGCTTAGTTCCTCGCCATGAAGATTAAACGCGCCCTCCTGTCGGTTTCGGATAAATCCGGACTCGTTCCCTTCGCGCGACGCTTGAGCAAGATGGGAGTAGAAATCGTCTCGACCGGCGGAACGGCGGCCGTCCTTAAGAAGGAGGGAATCGCTCTCGTAGAAATGGAACAGTTTACAGGTTTTCCAGAGATCTTGGGTGGCCGCGTGAAGACACTCCATCCGAAGGTCCACGGTGGCCTGCTTTTCGTTCGGAACAACCTCGATCACCAACAGCAGGTCGAAACAAATCAGATCGAGCCGATCGATCTGGTTGTGGTCAACCTTTATCCATTTGAGGAGACGATTAAGAAGCCGGAAGTAAACCTCGAAGAAGCGATCGAGCAGATCGATATTGGCGGGCCGTCGATGCTGCGGAGTGCAGCCAAGAATTATCGATTCGTGACGGTCGTGACAGATCCGGCCGACTACAACCTGGTTCTAGACGAACTCGATCAACATGAAGGTGAAACGACGCTGGCTTTGCGCGAGCAGCTTGCCATCAAAGTCTTCCTGACTACGTCGAAATACGATAGTGTAATCGCGACCTACCTGAATGATGAACAGGCGACTTCCGGATCCTATGCGGTGTCGCTACCGCTAGCCATGCGACTGCGGTACGGTGAAAATCCGCACCAGAGCGCCTCTCTCTACGGCCCTTTCACTGACTTTTTTCAGAAACTGCACGGGAAAGAACTCTCCTATAACAATATTCTCGATATTAATGCTGCCGCGGGCCTGATCCAGGAATTCGTTGAACCGACGGTGGCCATCTTGAAGCATACGAATCCGTGCGGAGTCGGCACCGACCATGATCTCCGAGAAGCGTGGCTGAAAGCATTTGCGACCGACAAACAGGCACCTTTTGGTGGCATTATCGCGTGTAATCGTCCGCTGACCGAGTCGTTGGCGCGCGCTATCTCCGAAATATTTAGCGAGGTGATCATCGCTCCGGAATTTGAGCCTGAAGCGCGCGCTTTGCTGCAAAAGAAGAAAAATCTTCGACTCATCAAGGTGTCCGACTGGCTTAACTCAACCCGCTCAGAACCAGATGTACGTTCCGTGATAGGCGGAATGCTCGTGCAAGACAAGGACTGGGGAGAATTGAAGGACCCGGAGAGGCAAGTCGTTTCCCAACGGCCGCCCACGGCTGATGAAATGAAGGCAATGCTGTTCGGCTGGAAAATTGTCAAACATGTAAAATCCAACGCGATCGTTTATGCCGCGAAAGATCGGACGCTTGGGATCGGCGCTGGTCAGATGGCGCGGGTCGACGCCTCGCGGATCGCGATCTGGAAAGCAAGCGAAGCCGGCCTTTCTCTGAAGGGCAGTGCAGTTGCCAGCGACGCATTTTTCCCGTTTGCAGATGGATTGATCGCGGCCTCGGAGGCAGGCGCGACGGCCGTCATTCAACCGGGTGGTTCGGTGCGCGATCCTGAAGTCATTCAAGCCGCCAACGATCGTCGAATGGCGATGGTTTTCACTGGCGTTAGGCACTTTCGGCATTAGGGCTGACCGAAAACGCGCAAACGGTTAGCTGTCCCCTTTTGTCAATCCCTGAAAGTTGTATGCTCAAATTAGGTGTAAATATTGACCATGTCGCGACGCTCCGTCAGGTGCGCTACGTGGGATTAAATGACTCTCCAAACTGCGAACCCGACGTCATCGCGGCGGCCTCCATATGCGAACGAGCCGGAGCCCACGGCATCACCGTGCATCTCCGGGCCGACCGACGGCACATTCAAGATCAAGACGTTTTTCGGCTGCGCGCTAGCCTGATGACAAAGCTGAATTTGGAAATGGGAAATACTCCGGAAATTCTCGATACGGCAATTCGCATCGTGCCAGATGACGTTTGTCTCGTCCCGGAAAATCGTCAGGAGGTGACAACCGAAGGCGGATTAGACGTGGTACGTCATGCAAAATCCCTCAAAAAAACGGTCGAGCGCCTGCAGGCAGCCGGCATCCGGGTGAGTATGTTTATCGAGCCAAGCGCTGATCAAATCGCGGCGTCGGCCGACCTTGGCGCTCAGGTTGTCGAACTCCACACCGGAGCATACTCTAACGCATTAGATGATTTTCAGATCGATGAATTAAACCGGCTCGAGGCGGCGGCGCATTTCGCAGAAGAAAAGGGACTTATTGTCAACGCCGGACACGGAATAAACTATGCGAACGTCCATCGACTGCTTTCGATTTCTGATTGGAATGAATTCAACATCGGCCACTCCATTATCTCGCGCGCGATCTTTATCGGTCTGGAGAATGCCGTTCGCGAGATGACCCAAAAGCTAGCTTCAGGAGCGCGGTGACAGTATTTGGCATTGGAATTGACGTGGTAGAAATCGGGCGAATCGCCGATTTAATTCGGAGTCATGGTCAACGATTTTTGGATCGGGTATACCAGCCAGGAGAGATCGACTACTGCCAGTCGATGCGAGATCCGGCCCCTCATTTTGCCGCTCGCTTCGCCGCCAAAGAAGCGATCTCCAAAGCATTTGGAACAGGATTTGCCCAACACGTAAATTGGCGGGACATCGAGGTCCGCCGGAAGGCGAGCGGGGAGCCGTTCGTTGTGCTTCACTCCGGGGCGGCGGATTTGGCCAAGAGATTAAACATTGAGACGGTGTTAGTTAGCCTCAGCCATTCCCAGGCATACGCCGTAGCAAATGCGTTGCTGTTGAAAGGCGCACCCTAACGCTCGAACTATCCTTTTCCCCTCTCCCCATGCCGTCGGATTACAAGGTCAAAATCGAAGTCTTCGAAGGACCCCTCGATCTCCTTCTTTACCTCATCAAGAAAGAAGAGGTGGATATCTACGCAGTTTCGATCGAGCGAATCACGAGTCAATACTTGGAGTATCTCGACACGTTCCGAATGCTGGATCTCGAGATTGCGGGAGAGTTTGTGGTAATGGCCGCTACCCTCATCTATATCAAGAGCCGGAGCCTGCTGCCTGTGCATCAACAGCCTCCGGACGCTGACGCGGAAGAAGAAGATCCCAGATGGGATCTGATCCGGCAGCTAATCGAGTATAAGAAATTCAAAGATGCAGCCTTCCAGCTTCATCAAAGAGAACTGCTTCAGGAGGGCATCATCCCCCGAGTAGCAGAAAAACCTGACTTCGAAGATCGCGGCACACTGCTTAAGAGTGAGGTCGGCATCTTCGACTTAATTAGCGCCTTCCAGAAGGTGCTGAAAAAGCTCGAAGATCGACGCGAAGACCTCCGCGAAATCTTCGAAGAAAATTTCACAGTTTCCGACAAGATCGACTTTATCATCCGCACGACCACGGCAAGCAAGCAGATCGCCTTCTCGGAACTATTCGCCTCAGCCGCGAGCCGCACTGAGATCGTCGTTACCTTTCTGGCACTGCTCGAATTGATTCGGCTGAAACAATTACGGGTTACCCAGGCGGCGCCATTTTCCGAAATCGGAATCGAGCGCATCAGTGACTAAATGCGCGGACTTGATCTGGGTTGGCCATGCCGAATAATCGTTTCTTCTGATGCCTGATATCGTTTAATATGGAGGATGTACATGCTAGGCGGCAGTGGAACGTTCCTACCAGGCCACAGGTCACTCGACGGAGGCTAAAGTTCTCATCAGATTGATGACAATATTGTCATGGCCGCTTCGGCCAGATTGTCATGATAGCCATTGAGTTTGGCGCTGGTGTGTTGTCATCAGAAAACCGTGAGAATTCTATTTCTATTCTCTTCCGTGCTGATCAGTGGGTGCATGGCCTATCACTCGCTCCCGCTGTCACATGCCGGCGTAGAACGAAAACTCCGGGAAAGAAGCTTGAATGCGCTCGAGGTAGATGCAACTCAGCTTCATCATCCGCTGCTGCCACCGATAACCATGAATTCTAAACACGGTATCGGGCCCGACCAGGCCGCAGTCTTGTCGGTGTTGCTTAGCCCGAAACTGGTAGCCGAGCGCGACCGCCGGGGTTTAGCTCAGGCGCAGCTCGTCCAGGCCGGTATTTTGCCGAACCCTTCGGTCGGTATAACGCGGGATTTTGTTACGGGTGGCTTTACCACGGGAGCGTTCTCGCCTTACGGATTTACCGGAAGCTGGGACGTTTCATCTCTGGTAAGCCACGGAGCGAAAGTGAAAGCGGCCCGCGAGAATGTCGATGCCATCAGCCTCGATGTTGCCTGGGCAGAGTGGCAAACGGCTGAAGGAGCCAAACTCGCGTTCTACCGGGTCCTGTCTTTAGAATCTCAGCTGAGTCGAGCGAAGCAAATTGACGACGATCAACAAGCCACCGTCTCGGCACTTCAATCGGCCGTCGATCGCCACGAGAAAAGTGTAGTCGATTTAGCCGCCGCTCAGGCCGCTCGGCAAGACTCCTTGGCTACCGTTCTCACCCTTCAACAAGAGTTGGATCAGAGACAGTTGGCGCTGAAAAGGGCAATTGGATTTTTGCCTCAAGCTCAGCTGCCAATTCGGCGTGATTTCGCTCTCCCCTCTTCCATCTCGCCACCCTCAGAAAAAGAGTTAGTTGCGAGCCTCGAAAATCAGCGATTGGATTTAGTAGGTCTGCGTCAGGGTTATCAAAGCCAAGAGGAAACTGTCCGGGCCGCGATTCTTGCTCAATTTCCAAAAGTGGCACTCGGGTTCACCCATGGCAGCGACGCTTCCAACGTACATACCACCGGATTTGGTATTACGTTCGATTTGCCGATTTTCGATCGGAACCAAGGAGCGATTGCGACAGAACAAGCGACGCGTCAGAAGCTTTACGACGAATATACCAATCGGGTTTTTGAAGCTCATTCCGATATCGCGTCGGCCTTTGCTGATATCCGTTCGCTTAATCAGCAAATTGCTACCGCCCAAGCCGCTCTCCCAGTTTTTCAGCGCCTCGTCGAGACCGCGAAATCTGCTTTGGATGAGGGCTCTGCTGACGTACTCGGCTACTTTCAAGCTCGGGTTAACCTGAACCAGCGAAGTCTACAGATTCTCAAATTGAAGCAACAATTGATCGAAGCGAAAAGCGCGCTTGAACTCGGCTCAGGCAGGTATCTCCCGGCGGGCAACTAGAGAAGAACAGCAACACTATGATTAAGAAGTCATCAGTAATTTTCATCCTCGTCGCGTTAGTCGCGGCGATCGCCGGATATTGCTTGAGCAGAAACGTCGGAAAGAATGCGTCAGAATCAGGAGATGCTCAGGGAGGAGCAATTGAGGAGTCCAAGCCAGTTGCTCAAGTCGAGACCGCTGCTGTCGAACACAAACTAATTTCTGAGACTCTCACGGCGTACGGCGGAGTTGTGGCCGCTCCGGGCAAAACTCATTTCGTCGCCGTTTCTTTCGAAAGCCGGGTTAAACACATTCTGGTGAGCGCAGGCCAAGTCGTTAATAAAGGAGACATCTTGCTGCAGATCGAGGGGACTGCCGCGAGTCTCCTGCAGTTGCGACAGGCAGAAGGCACCAATGCAGAAGCTCGCAGAGAGCTCGAGCAAATTAAGAGGCGCTTTGAGCTGAAACTTGCCACGAACCAAGAACTCTATCAGGCCGAGAAGGCTGCAGCGGATGCGGATTTGCTGCTAGAGAGCCTTCGCAAACAAGGTGTCGCTTCCGCGAGTGAGATTCGCTCCGATAGCGCCGGAATTGTGGCCAAGGTGGATGTGGAAGAGGGACAGGTTGCCGCTGGCGGAAGCCCGCTGATTGAGATCGTCCCAGCCGATGATGTCGCAGTGAAGTTGGGTGCAGAACCGGAAGATATAGCGAAGATCGCTCCCGGCCAAAAAGTCACTATCTCGATGGTGAACGATCCGGGATCACCGGCCGTCGAAGGCACCGTTCGCCTCGTGACTCAACGAGTTAACCCGGCCGATCGCCTAGTCGATGTGTACGTTTCCTTACCACCGGGAACTCGACTCCTCTTGGCAGCTTACGTTCGTGGGGAGATCGCCATTACTTCTCGCGAAACGTGGGTTGTGCCGAGGGCGGCTGTTTTGCCCGACGACTCCGCTTTCACGCTCTATTTGGCTCAAAACGACCGAGCAATTGAAAGGAAAGTGAAGCTCGGACTGGAAACCGCCACCGAGGTAGAGATCCTCGATGCCGTCCTCAAAGAAGGAGATCGCGTTGTCACCGTCGGGAATCGCGAACTCAGCGACGGAATGGAGATCAAGGAATCGAAATGAATTTCACGGATTGGACCTTTCGTCATTCTCGCTTCCTGCTATCGCTGCTCGCGGTATTTGCCATAGCAGGGGCGACTTGTGGCCTTTGGTTGCCAGTCGCTCTCTTTCCTCAAGTAAGCTTCCCTCGCATTCGCATCAATTTAGATGCGGGTGACCGGCCGGCCGAACGGATGGCGATCGAAGTAACTACGCCAGTCGAAAATTCGGTCCGTTCGATTCCTGGTGTCCGAACACTTCGATCCACCACGAGTCGAGGAAGCGCAGAGATTTCGATAAATTTTGATTGGGGCGAAGATATGATCGCCGCCCTGCTCCAAGTGGAATCGCAGGTGAACAAGGTGTTACCGACGCTCCCTCCTGGAACAACCTTCAACGTGATCCGAATGGATCCCACCGTATTTCCGGTGATTGCCTACAGTATCACTTCCGATACACATTCTTTAGCCGAACTCAGGGACCTGGCCCAATACTCGCTGCGACCCGCTTTGGCGACAGTAACTGGTGTGGCGCAGGTCGGTGTGCAAGGTGGAAAGGTAGAGGAATACGAGGTCGTCGTAAACCTGCCGAAGCTGCAATCCTCTGGTTTGAGTTTCAATGATGTGGCTAATGCACTGACCGCCGCCAATGTGCTTGTGGCCACCGGTCGAGTTGAACAATACGGCAAGCTTTACCTCGTCATATCGGATACGCGCTTTCAGACCTTTGCCGACATCAGCAAGACGATTCTTAAGTCCGGCCCGGACGGAACGGTTTTGTTGACCGATGTAGCCACAATCCAACCGTCAAGCGAGCCGCAATGGATCCGGGTCACTGCGGATGGCCACGATGCCGTCCTCTTCCAGGTCTACCAGCAACCTGGTGGCAACACCGTTCAGATCGCGCAAGGAATCAAGGCAAAGTTACAAAGCTTGCAAAAGCAGATCCCGGAAGGAGTGCGGATTGCTAGCTGGTACGATCAAAGCGATTTGATCCTTGGTTCAACCAATAGCGCGCGAGATTGCGTCCTCATCGGGGTCGTTCTGGCAGCCTGCGTTCTGTTTTTCTTTCTGCGAAACTGGAAGATAACTCTCTTCGCCGCGATCGCGGTGCCGTCCGTTCTGTGTGCCACGATACTTCTTTTGTACGTCTTCAAAATGAGTTTCAACATCATGACGCTAGGCGGCCTGGCTGCAGCGGTTGGACTCATCATCGACGACACCATCGTCATGGCGGAGCACATTGTGCGACGAGTGCGTGAGCAACGAAGCGGCGCTCCCCAAAAAGCGGTGCTAATGGCGGCAGCGGAATTTACTCGGCCACTGGCCGGTTCGTCGGCAGCCACCATTATCATATTCGCGCCTCTCGCGTTCCTCTCCGGTGTCACCGGAGCCTTTTTTCAGGCGCTATCACTTACCATGGCGGCAAGTTTGGTCATCTCGTTCTTGGTCGCTTGGATAGCGCTGCCGATTATTTCGACTCGTCTATTCGCCGGGCGTGACGCACATCTCGACGACAGTGGCAAGATAACTCAAGCCATTCATCGAGGGTATGCGCATTTGATGCAGCCACTGTTACGAATACCTGTCCTAATCATTCTTGCCCTGGTGCTGTTCCTCCTCGCTGGATATTTTGCGTTCTCCAGCGTGCAGTCTGGGTTCATGCCAGTGATGGATGAAGGAGGGTTTATTATTGACTACCGCGCACCACCAGGGACATCCCTGACCGAGACAGATCGCCTCATGCGCCAGGTCGAGACGATCGTTCAGAAGATTCCCGAGGTTCGGACCTATTCCCGACGCACCGGGCTTGGCTTGGGAGGTGATCTGAATGAAGCCAATCAGGGCGACTTTTTTGTGCGGCTAAAATCTGGCCCCCGACGAGGCATTGAGGAGATTATGGATGACCTGCGCACGCAGGTGGCCCACAACGTACCAGGAGTTCAGCTTGAGACCGCCCAATTGATGGAAGACCTAATTGGCGATCTCACGAGCGTACCCCAGCCGGTAGAAATCAAATTGTTCTCCGATGACGAGACGGTTTTGCAGAAATTAGCGCCCAAAGTCGCCGAAGCGATCAGCGCTGTGCCGGGAATTGTTGAAGTAAAGAATGGAATCACGCCGGCCGGTGATGCTCTCGAGATTCGCGTCGATCGCGTCAAAGCAGCTTTGGAGGGTGTTGATGCCGATTCCATAACCAAGACACTGGACGGTTATCTTTCCGGCGCCGTGACAACGAAAATACTGCATGGTCCGAAGCTGGTATCGGTCCGCCTCTGGACGCCGAAGGACGGTCGAGCAACCGATCGAGACTTAGCTAATTTGCTCTTGCCGGCTCCAGACGGTCATCTTTTTCCGCTCAAACGGGTGGCCACATTCGAAACGGTTTCCGGTCAACCGCAGATCACTCGAGAAGATTCGCGCAGAATGATAGCAGTCACCGCGCGAATCAGTGGGCGTGATCTTGGCTCGACCGTGCATGATGTGCAGCGCGTGCTTGATAAGGCGGGCTTGTTGCCGGCCAACCTGCCTTACACTCTCGGAGGTTTATACGAACAACAACAGATCGCTTTCCAGGGACTAACGGTCGTCCTGGTTGCCGCGATTGTTCTGGTCCTTTTGTTGCTTCTGTTTCTCTATGAGAGCTATAGCGTGGCCATCTCGATGTTGATCACAACATTGCTGGCAGTCGCTGGCGTTTACATCGGTCTCTGGGCAACAGGCACCGAGATCAATATTACCTCGCGAATGGGCATGACGATGATCGTAGGGATCGTTACTGAGGTCGCCATCTTTTACTATTCGGAGTTTCAGGAGATTGGAGAGCAGGAGAACCGGTTTATTGTCGCAGGCATCAACCGGATGCGTCCGATCGCAATGACTACATTTGCGGCAATTCTTGCTTTGCTTCCTTTGGCTTTAGGTATCGGCGAAGGATCTGCCATGCTGAAACCACTAGCGATCGCGATAATTTCAGGTCTCGTGTTCCAGCTTCCTTTAGTGCTTATCGTGCTCCCGTGTCTTCTCGCGCTCTTCCGGCGTAATCCGAAAGGAAAAGGATGGAAAGCTCGCCCCGAACCGGTTCCGGTGACGGCTGGCTAGCGAATAATTGCAAACAGACGGTGGTCTACCAGAAATTAGAGACAAAAGATCAATCGGCGATCTATATGAGAATCTTAGTTGTTGAGGACGAAAAGAAGATCGCACTCTTTGTCCAAAAAGGCCTAAAGGAATGCGGCTTCGTGGTGGATGTTTTGCATCGAGGTGACGAGGCTTTGGATGTCATTCTTGCTCACCATTTTGAAGCGATCGTTCTCGATATTATGCTTCCCGGTCAAGACGGCCTTCGCATACTCCGAACGCTTCGCGAAAACTCGAACTTCGTTCCGGTCCTGTTGCTGACAGCTAGGGGAGATGTCGCCGAGAAGGTCGAAGGCCTCGATCTGGGGGCTGACGATTACCTGGCGAAGCCGTTTTCTATCGCGGAGCTCGCAGCTCGTCTTCGCGCGCTCGCGCGTCGAGGATCAGGAGAACAGTTTGCTCGTTATCGAGTAAGTAATCTGGTGCTCGACCCGGCCACCAGGACCATCCGGCGCGGAGAACGACGTATCGAACTAACCAGCAGAGAGTTTTCCCTCCTTGAGTGCCTGATGCGATCACCAAATCGCGTTTTCACCCGTACTCAACTTTCGCAGCAGGTGTGGGAATACGAATTTTGTCCGGACAGCAACCTGGTTGATGTCTACGTGCAAAGGCTTCGACGGAAGATTGACGATGGCGAGTCCCAAAAACTGATCCAGACAGTCCGCGGAGCTGGCTATCGAATCGGAGAAGGTGTGTGAAGGACTGGCCCTTAAGAAGTCGGTTGGCATTGTGGACCGCTGTATTGCTGACCGTCGAACTCGCTATCTTTGGGATCGCATCGGGTTGGTTAATTTTGCAAAACCAAATTGACGCCTTTCGCGAACTTGATGGACAACCGCTCAAGGCGACCTCGGTTGAAGAAGAGACTCAAGAGCTGCTAGTCAAGCTGGTTGTGGCAGACCTGACCGCACTGCCATTGACGGTACTCGTGGCTGCTTTCGGCGTTTGGTGGACGACCGGCAAGGCGCTGAAACCATTGCAAGATATAGCCGACGGCGCCGAGGGAATTCACGCAAAAGCTTTACGCAATCGAATACCGAATCCGCCGGCGCACGACGAGATCGGACGATTGGTGTCCGTTCTGAATGAAACATTTGACCGCTTGGAACGCAGTTTCGCTCAAGCTACACGGTTTTCGAGCGATGCCTCGCACGAGCTCAAAACGCCGTTGACAATCATGCGCGGTGAGATCGAATCCGCTTTGTCTAGCTATTCGACTGATCCGCAAATCGAGAAACTGCTCGAGAGTCTCCTGCAACAGACTCATCGCCTATCGGCGATTGTCGAAAATTTGCTTTTGCTCTCGCGGGCTGACGCCGGCGCCCTCAATCTTCGGAAAAAAACCGTCGATTTTTCAGAACTCTGCGAGGAGCTGGCTGCAGACGCCGAGATCCTGGCTCTGCAGCGCAACATAGACATCTACTCCCGAGTCGCGAACGAGGTTCAAGTGCTGGCCGATGAATGGTATCTGCGAAGGCTCCTGCTCAATCTTTTGGACAACGCCATCAAGTACAACCTCTATTCGGGAAAGATCGAAATCTCATTGGCGAAGTCCGGAGATCTCGCTTTGTTCCGAATCGCAAACACTGGTCCGGAAATTTCGGAAGAACATCAAACCCGGATTTTTGAACGATTTTATCGTACCGAAACCAGCCGGGCCTCAGATGTCGTCGGTTCCGGTTTGGGCCTGAGTATTTGTCGAGAAATCGTTCTCGCTCATCAAGGTCGAATCTGGATGGAACGATCCAGGCCTGGCTGGACAGCGTTTGTCGTAAACCTTCCGCTCGCCATTCCGGAACATGAGTTAGCTCGTACTCCTCATGACCGAAGCGGTGAGAATGATCTGCCGAAGTAAGTAAAATGTTTTGAAATAGAAGGAAGAAAAAGGGAGCAAAGGCGGAAGCTCCCTTTTGTCAGTGGTCGTCTGTCGTTTGCTCTGCTGGGGTACGCATTCTGCTGATCCAACGCTCGAATGAGCTTACCTGGATCTCAGACATCGCTCCGGCCCAACTATCTCTCCCGACTCGAGAATGTTGCCCAATCGCTCGGTGTGATGGCGCCGACCGGAACACTCGGTGTCATCATTCCTCTCCTTGTCGGCAAAGCCGGGAATGGGACCTGGCTTGTTCTGCTTATCATCATGGTTGCGTATGGTTTGATCCTCCTTTGTATCAACCAATTCGCTGGCCGGTGTGTCTCTGCCGGCTCCCTTGCTACCTACGCGAGACTTGGACTAGGTAGATGGGGTGGAGTTATCACCGGTTGGGCCTATGTCATCGCGATGACCTTCGGGCTCGCCAGCTCTGCTCCTTCGGCTGGGTACTATCTTGACGTTGTCTTTCGGCAGGCTTTTGGAGGAGGTCCAGACCAAATCCGAGCCGTTGTGCTCACCTCGTTGGTGGTTCTAGCGTCTTGGTGGACCGCCCATCGCGATATCAAACTCTCGACCAAACTCATGTTGGGTATCGAATGGACTTCCATTTGCATCATGGTGCTTATCGTGGGAATCGCGATGTTTCGATCAAATCGGTGGATCGATCGTTCGCAGCTTCATTTGACCGGAATCACGCCGAGCGGTCTTCAGCTTGGGCTGGTCTTCGGCTTTATGGCTTTCGCCGGCGCTGAGAGCGTTACTGCTCTAGGGGAAGAATCCAAAAACGCGAAAAGGATAGTACCAAAGGTAATCATAGGTTGTCTGATTCCTGTAGGAATTCTGCATATCGTTATGAGTTACTGCATGGTGGCCTATGCTCACGGGCATTCACTCTCTCTCGATCAGCTCGACGCGCCGTTCGACACCATTGCTAACTCATTGAATATCCCGATCTTGGGCGGCCTTAGCTCGATCGGCATTGCCATGAGCTATTTCGCCTGTTCGCTGGGGTCCCTCAATGCGGCTGCCCGAGTTCTTTTCTCGATGTCCAAACAGCAGTTCTTCTTAAAATCATTCGGAACGGTCCATCCTATCAATTTCACGCCGGCCCGAACGATCGCCGCTGTTTCCGTGATTGGCCTAGTTTCGCCCGCTCTTTTGTTGACCTTCAACTATACGCTTACAGATTGTATCAACTATCTGACCCAACTGGCTTCGTTTGGCTGTATTGCTGCCTACTTTGCCGTTTGCCTCGCAACACCATTCTACCTCTTTACCAAGAAAATACTTCGGCCCTCTATTCTAACGATTGCCGTGATCTCGTTGTTGGTGTTGGGATTCATTCTCGTCTTTAGTGTAATCCCTGTGCCTCCGCCGCCGTGGTCGTTTTTGCCTTATATTTTCTTGGTGATGGTAGCTATGGGCGTAGTTCTCTCCGTGTTTTGCGGACGCAAGATGGGAACGGACGGCGGCCAGGAAGACGTGTATGCGGTATCCGCCCCGGCAGACGACGTCACGCTGGTAGGGCGAAACACGTCGTTGAGCGACAGCGAGACGAACGTGTGAGCCAACGAACTGCGCCGCGCAAGGCTCACAGTCCGGCGCTTAATCGAATCGTTTCGCCTTGCAATGCTTGCCGGACTGTTTCGCCCTGCCTGCGCTTACTGCTGCACCAACGCCATCATGTCCGGCGTATAGCGTTCGCCGGCGACGGCAAATTCTCGAAAGCGGGCGTTGGTCTCCTTCAGATCATCTTTGGTGAGCTGCACTGCTAATGCACCCATGTTATCCTCCAAATAGCGCAGTCTCTTTGTACCGGGAATCGGCATCATATCGTTCCCCTGAGCCAACACCCAAGCCAAAGCAAACTGCGCGGGTGTACAACCCTTCTTCGCCGACAATTCCTTTACTGCGTCAGCCAATTTGATGTTGTTCTGCAACGCCTCCTCGGCGAAACGCGGATTGGTCCGCCGCCAGTCGGTCGGATCAAGATCCGATACTTTTTGGATTGCCCCGGTCAAAAACCCGCGACCTAACGGACTGTACGGCACGAAACCAATCCCAAGTTCCCGGCACGTCGCGAGTACGCCGTTTGTTTCCACTTCGCGGGACCAAAGTGAATATTCGCTTTGCAACGCCGCGATCGGATGCACTTTGGCTGCACGACGTAAGGTTTCCGGGTTAGCTTCTGACAACCCGAGCGCCCGTACCTTACCCGCTGCCACCAGTTCCGCCATTGCCCCAACGGTTTCTTCGATCGGTACATTAGGATCAACGCGATGCTGATAAAAGAGATCTATTACATCGATGCCGAGCCGGTGTAGACTCGCATCGCACGCGCGCCGGACGTTGGCGGGCGAACTATCAGCCGTGCGGGTCTGATTCTCATCGAATTTGAATCCGAACTTCGTCGCGACCACCAGGCTGCCGCGCGGAACGTCGCGGAGAAAACGTCCAAGTAATTCTTCATTCTTGTACGGACCGTAGACTTCGGCGGTATCGAGGAAGTTGCCACCGAGTTCAAGATATCGATGAAGAACCCGCAGAGATTCGGCTTCATCGGCAGGTCCATAGGCGAAGGACATTCCCATACAACCCAGTCCAAGCGGTGAAACGGTGATACCAGAATTGCCGAGGGAACGGAAAGGAATAGATTTGTTTGTCATAGCTTAATGTCAGCGTTTAAAGAACTTTACGTGTTTTGGTTTTGATTTCTGAGGTAAGAGAAAATGTGGTCTAAATCGGATGAAAGTAAGGATTCATTATTCGAAAAGCCGGCCGTCTTCTGATTAGTAGCCGATGCGGCTTGGATCGACCTGGTACTCCTTACCGCTCTTTGTTTCTCTCAGCGAATTTGCGATGATTGATAATTCCGAGCGTCGTCCCGCACGGCTCCCCCCAATCGGCTCCGAAGGTGATTGTGCCGAGAGCAACTTCTGAGACTCTCAACCCACTGTTTCCGAGCAAGCGGTAGTTCATTGGATTTTAGCGATTGAAAAGCGAAACATACGCAGCATATAGACTCGGGAGCTCCACCCGTTCGCCCCGCCCCCCTGCTCTCGCAGCCGGGTTGAATCCCCAGACAACGGAAAAGATCAAGGTCGCCACATTGAACAAGAAGTCTCTCTCACCTTTCGATTCTGAGATTGTTCTCATGAATCGAATGTACTAAGGAATGAAAGAACCATCTCTCGGGCTCTTGCTCACCCTGTCGGACTTTTGCGCAAAAACGCTCATTCTCGCCTGAAGCTCGAATGAATAGCCGATAGCAGATAGCCAATAGCCAATAGAGTGATGCGCGGGGACGGCGTCGCTTCCGACTTCGTCAACCAGTTCGCAAAGGTTCTGCTAAGACCTAGGCTCCGTCGAATAGGTGCGACGCCCGGAAGCAACCCAACGCGTTCCGAGGGGTCGAGCCAAAGATCCGATCGGCTATTGGCTATCTGCTATCTGCTATTTCATTCGAGCTTCAGGCGAGAATGAGCGGTATGCGCTTGGAGGAATACCCACTTCTCGGCGGAAGATTTGCCCGAAATGGCTCGGGCTAGTGTAGCCCACATCGAGCCCTATCTCGATTACGCTTTTGTTTGTCTCTCTGAGCAGACGCCGAGCCTTCTCCATTCTTAAGTGAATGAAATACTGGGAAGGGGTCAGCCCGGTCGTCCTTTTGAAGAGGCGACTAAAATGGAACTCGCTCATCTCTGCTTCTCTGGCCAAACGGATCAAACTAAACCCCTCCTCCAGATGAGCTGCCATTAGTTCGGTGGTCTTGCGCAGCTTAAACCCTGGTAGTCCTCCCTTGTATTCCCGGACATCCTTCGTTAGCTCCGTGTAATTTCGCGCCAGGTGAACGGCCAGGGCTTGGGCGACTCCTTCCACAAACAACGGGCTGGCCGGACGACCGGATGCGACTTCTCCTCGCAGCCCTTCCAAGAGCGCAGCCAGAAATGTATCTTTGAAACCGGAGACATCCCGCAGATGGATCGTTTCCAGATTTTTCTCAAATACCTCTTCGATCGCCCGAGTGAAGACCGGCAATCCTAAATAAAGATGCATGGTCGCAAAAGGTTCAGGTCCGATTGATCTCCAACGTAGCTCATAAGGAGACTGGGAAGCGGTGAGGAAAAAATCTCCTGTTTCGACGCGAGTCTTGAGCCAAGGGCCGCCCAGTTCCCGTTCTTCGACCACCGCCGTTCCAGAGAGGACCCGCACAATGAATGGCTCGGCAACGCCCGGAACGATCTTACTCTCCCGCACTGGGTACTCAGAATAGATCCGGACTAACAGGTCTTTCCACCCATTGCTGGCGGCAATCAGTCTACCAGAGGTATGCCGATCGAAAGCTTCAGCCGACGTGCTTTCGGGAAGGGCCGTCATAACTTAATCGGTAACCCGACCTCTCCCCAGATTCAAATCATCGCCTTACCAAGCGTGCAACCTCACTTCGCCGTTCTATGAAGAAAATGGCCGACCTAGTCCTAGCTCGCGCAGCGCTTGTCGAAAAGCGATCGAAAAACGGTCGGCCTGAATATGTACCTCTTCCGCGAGTTCAAGTGGTAACTCCTCTGGGCGCTGATCCTCGACCATCGGCTGATCCTCATCCAAGACGGTTTGCTGAAAATCCACGTACTCCTGGACGGGAAGTTCTTTGTCGTGGTTACGTAGGATGAAGAAATAGATTCGGGATTTCCGCGCACTAATCGGACCCGGAATGTCATAGAGGATCGCGTCTCTCCCTGCCGGATGACGAATCCAGAGTCGAGAACTGAAAAGGAGCGTTAGCTCATATTCATATTTCATTTTCGTCACGGCCGGTTTTTTGATGGCTAACGACTCTCGGTCAAGCTGCGGATAGGAAATGGTAAAGGACAGCGCCGCACCGTTCCGCTTCACGTCGTAGGGTTCTATCCTTGGCTCATCGGGGTTACCAAATGTATCGACGTGAACAAAGGACAAATGCGCGACATCGTTAAAGTTTTCCACGTGCCGAGTGGCTGCGGCATTCCAGATAGCTGGAGGCATTGGAATAATCTGCCAGGCGGCATCGTTGAATTCTGGCCATTCAGGCAAGGAAGGGGAGCTCTCGGCCGAAGAATCAAGCTGCGTCCAAATCAGCCCGTACCGCTCAACCGCTGGGTAAGTTTTCAGGTTCAGTCTGGTCGAAATGGAGACCTTCGGATCCTGAGCCGGAATCAAAGTGCAAGCGCCTTTCCAGTTGTAACGGAATCCATGGTAAGGACAGATAATCTCGTCTGCTTGCAGTGTTCCTCGACTCAACCGCGCTCCCCGATGCAAACAAATGTCTCGAGCGACGGTTACTCCGTGCTCCGTTCGAAACACAACGAGATCGTGATCGAGTAAACGACAAGCAAAAGGGCGTTCGTCCACTTCATGACTGTAGGCGACCGGATGCCAATGCCGGGCCAGCACCTGCCAATCTGGGGCACCAAAACTCTCGATTTGGGCAGGCCAGGGCATTACGGCAGAACCTCTTCCAGTGTCTCAATCATCGCGACTGGCTTACTCTTTCTGGTACAAAGAAAGCAAATCACTAAGAAGATGGCAGCTAGCGTGTAGCTGATAGCAAACTCGGGGGCTGCACACCATCCGATCTTGGTATCAATACCCTCGGGCGTCAGTTGAAACGCGTGGATCAAGCCAAAGAATGAGAGAACCGCGCCGGCGAAAATCCAAATGGCCGCGAGGAGAAAACGACGGTCGGTCATGAAGGCGAGCGCAGCTGCCCAAAGCATCGAGGTTAGGACCGCACCTTGACTAATGGAAATGAGACCGTAAATAGGCAGCTCTTCGCCGAAGGAGGTCGCAGCCTGAAATAAGCTGGAACCACCTTTCCTAACACCCAAGTCCACCAACTCGAGGGCCCAGGAGGCAAGCATCGGGATTAGTCCGAAGCAAACCGCGATAGCGTGATTCTTGGGAACTTCCGTGAAAGCTTGTCCTACCATGGCTAGGCCAAACCAGATCACGATGATGGCTACGACCGCCAGTGGTACAAAGTGCAACACGAGAGGAACCACTCCGGTTATACAAATCAACATTGTTGTCACGCCGTTCAGAACCGAGTAGCCGGCGCGTGCTCCAAAAGATTTGTGCGCCATGTGGCCGAAATAGAGCGTCGTGGGGAACGCGCTGCCAAAAGCAGCGGCTCCCAACGTTGCCACACCGTTCATTAGTAGCGATGGTCGAGTTGGGTAGTCATCCCCAGCGACCTTCACACTCTCCAAGACCTGCAGGGACACAATCGTATCGAGCAAGCTCATCGAGAAAATAATCGGTAGGTATTTCCAACCTTCTCCCTGCCGAAGAAATTCCACCACGTTCACCGGCTTCGGTAGATAGAAACCAGGCGAAGTAATCGTCTGCGCATCTGGCAAATGGTAAAGGTTAAGCGCTCTCAAAATCAGCGCCGCGAAAATGCCGACTACAATACAAAGAAGAGCCGCTGGTATTCGTCCGGGCAAGCGCAGATGCGACGAGTAAAAGGTTAGGATAATAACTGCCGGCAACAAGGCGAGCGCCGGATTCTGAAAAATCTGAAAGACGAACCCGAGACAAAGGAAGGCCAACGCGATTCCGGCCAGCGGACAAAGTAAAGCGGCTCTCGGCGTTGTGCGCCGCAGCCAGTCGGTGCAAAACGATCCGACGGTCTGCACGATACCGCTGAGAAAGCAGCAGAGCATCCCCACCTGCCAGGTGAGTTCCGGATCCTTGGTCCGGTTGAATACCGGCACCATGATCAGAAAGATATAAGCAAAAATCGTTGGCGTATTGACGCCAAATGGGATTGCCGTGACGTCCGAGCGGCCGGTTCTCTTGGCTAGCTGCCTTGCCTGCCAGGCGTAAAAGAGATTACCGCCAAGAATAGAGAGAGCGACCGCGGGCAGAATACGCTGCGTCACGAAATCTGAGGTAAAGCCACAAAGAGGCCCTAGTCCTACGATCAACAAAAGATCCGGAAATCCGCTGAAAAACAGCGCAAAATAACCGTCCAGATCGCCGGGAACAAACCACTTTGCGCGAACCGACCCTGGTGAATCGCTGGTCGCAGCCACGCTCATTTCAGGCGATTCCAAATTTAAGACCGAGGGTTTTCAGCCACTGCCGGTAAGCAATCGCTGTTCGATCCGATTTCAGATGCAGTTCGGCTTGCAAATCGAGCGGAAGCAATTCGGGTCGTTGCGACTCTACCACCGGAATGTCTTGGGCAGTGATTACATCTTGGAACTCGCGGAACCGCGCGTCGGGGATCCCAGCGTCGTAATTTATCGACAGAATCGCCCAAGCGATGCTCTCCGTTTGCGTCACCGGAGTGACGATGTCGATCATCGTAAATTTCTTTTCGCCTTGTATCTTACTGAATCGCGCCGTCAGCGGTCGTAAGACTTCGTAGTCATAACCGACGCGAGCCGGTTTGCCGCTCCCGTCGGGATCCGGTTGCCAGACTCCAATATCGTGTGCAGTCACTCCATCTGGCGAAGATTCAACTTCGTAATCGTCGATTTCGGTGTGGGCCGCATCGCCCAGGTAACCGGCATGCACAAAAGGAAAGTGTGCAACATCCAGAAAATTTTCGATCACTCGAGGTCCACTCGCCCGCATCGGATAGGGTCCCGCGGGGAACGAGCGGAAGCTCGGATCATCCCACTCGGGATAAAACGGGATTTCTTTCTCCGGCGTGCCTAAACAAACCCAGACCAGATCGTAGCGCTCCTTTGCCTGATAAGGGATGGCGCGAGCGCGCATGGGCGGTTTGAGAGTTGGATGGGCCGGCATCCGGACACAGTTGGCGTCAGAGCCATATGTCCAGCCATGGTAAGGACAAACCAGACAGTCATCCGCAACCTTGCCACCAGAAAGCTTGGCGCCTCGGTGGATGCACAAATCCTGCCAGACAGAAACGGTTTCTCGATTGCGCCAGACGACTAGATCTTGCCCGAGCAGTTTGGCAGACCGAACCGTGCCCGCTTGGATCTCGGATGCGCGGGCAACGGGGTGCCAGTCGTTCCATAAAACTGGATCGTCTAACATAGTCTTATCATTAGAAATCACCCGGAACCGAGATTGACGTTCGAGAAAACTGAACTACCACCGGTTCTTTGCTGCTGCCGGATAGGGAAACGAGGCATTCCCTTCATCTACCGGAATCACGCCCTTGGCCTGCAGATCACCCACGCTGTGGTCGTAGTACTCTTTCCAGAGCACCAATTTTCCGCCCCGAACCTTTCCGATTGCGGCGGTTCCCTCAGCCTCCCGTTTCCCGGTTTGCTTGTTAGTTGAGCAAAATTGGTATTCAGCGAAGACCTGGTCGCCCTCTACGAGAAAAGTGGTCGGATAGATTCGGGTATTTGACCACTCGTTCCGCCATCTTTTAAAAAAAGCGATTGCCCCTTTTTTATCGAGTCTACCCCCGGGATGCGCCCACAAAAGATGGTCATCCAGCGTCGAAGTAAAGGCCGTTAGATCGCCTGTTTCCCACGAGTGCGCGAACTTTTTTACGACACTGATTAGTTGCTCGCGAGCAGGATCGGCGGCGCGAACAGATGGAGGTCCCGCTACCAGGCCGAAAGCTAACCAAATGAAGATACGGAATAGAGTCATGCGGAAGGCGCACACCGTCAGAGCAAGTTTGGGGCCAGAAAAGAGCGGGCGAGACTGAGACAACGTTCGGGATTACCAAATGAGGTAGGGCGAAAGCCTAATACGGTCTAAGCCGGATTGGCTTGAGCCGTTGTGGTCTCACCCCCGGGAACGTTTCGCCATGCCTGTTCGGTCGAATGGCATCCACGAAAGGGACGCACTGATCGGATTCCACGCACGGCTCAAACCCAGCGCGAACGCACACCTAGGCGAAAAAGAACGTCTATCCGCGCCGAGGTTTTCGCCCTACCGATCAGGGGTGTTATCCGCAACGCGTAAAAAGAATCCTTCAGCTCATCGCGGCTTGTTCCCAGACGAACTACCATTGTTCGCCACAAAACGCGCAAACTCTTCCAGGAATTTAGTTCGTTCTCGGAGAAAAACCGGATCGTCCGGATCTCGGCCCACGATGAGCCGAACTAACTGGGGAAACGCCAGGGGCGCAATTTCCATGGCAACTAGTGACAAAAGGTACTGGCGCGAGTCAAAAAATGGCGGCCAACCTTTTGGTCCGCATCTCCGCTCCAACTGTCGCAATGAGGTCTGCCAAAAAGTTCGCCGGTCCTTTTCACCTGCCACTTTGCGATTTTTCCGTTCGAGTCCCTCCCAAATCAGTAAACGAGCCCATTCCGGATGCTTAAAATAGAAGCGACTCCAATAACGAACTGCCTCGCCCGCTTCTTCCGGCGCCTTCTCAATAGCCTCGGCCGCTTCCCAGACTGACTGGATAACGGCCCGGAAAAGGTTCTCTTTACTCTCGAAGTAATAATAGATCAGCTGCTTGTTGACTTTCGCTTTTTCGGCGATGCGATCCACGCGTGCTCCAGCATAGCCAGTTTTAGAGAACTCTTTCAGAGCTTGGCGCAAGATGCGATCTCGCACATCGATCTTTGATCTACCCGGCATGATTAAGAACGTTTAACATCAAGATTGGTTGGCTGGCCAGACCGCGGAGTCATATAACGATCTGAGGAGCGAGTCAACCTGAGGCGATCGCTGGAACCAAGAAATCCCGTAAAGGGTTAGAGAAGGGATCGGGTCTGGGTGAAAATTATCACTTTTCAACTAAACAGTTGAATTGTTTTGTCCCAATTTAGTCAATCCGCGCAAATTTGTTCGTTGATTCAATATTCTGCACATCTCCTTCATTTTGTCTGGTTTAGTGATGGAATGTAGTTTCAACTGTTTAGTTGATTTCTGCAATGGTCATTTTCGACAGCTGGCACGCCTGATGCTTCTCTTCCATCGGTTTTAAAGGCAGCGGCGATCGATCAACGGCCGGTCTCGGAGAATTCCGACTCCCGCAACTAGTTCGGCGCCTCCGCCGATTTAAATGCACCCATGCCCAAACTACGGACTAGCCTTGTATTTTTGATTATTGCTTTCTTGACGTGTTGCGACCAATTCAGTCGTTCATTCGGCCAGACCGTCGTTCCATCGCCGTCGCCCGACACCGGTGCGAATCCAGCCAAGGCCACCGGCCAATCTCTTCAAACGGTTGTGGTGCAAGGCATTTCCGAAGAAACCGTAAACCCGTTGGACAGACCGGTTTCCTCAATTTACGGAACTGATTTGCCGGTTACGGATATCCCACGATCCGTCAGCAGCGTTACGCAGCAACAGTTGCAACAGCAGAATATCACTTCAGTCGCTGATCTCAGCCAGTTGACCCCCAGCAGCGTTAACTTGAGTCGTTGGGGTATTACCGGGACGCCGACTATTCGGGGCGATCTGGCTGAGGTCTATGTAAACGGGCAACGGAAATTAACCAATCAAAACGCCTTTTCGCCTAGCTTCACCGGGGTCGAGTCCGTCGACATCCTAAAAGGTCCTGCTTCTGTTGTGGATGGACCGGGTTCGCAAACTGGCGGGTACGTGAATTTTGTGACGAAAGCTCCCTATTTCGATAGGATGCATGGCACGTTCTATCTGGATCTCGGAACTTACGTTCCGGGAGGTCAGTCATACTTTGACCAGGGATGGGGCGTCGACGTCGGAGGTCCCATCATTGCAAACCAGCTGGCCTACCGCTTTTCCTACGAGGGTACCGGCGGCCAGAGCTATTATCATCGGAGCGGGGTCAAGAACGACCGGGACGACTTCTATGGTTCGATTACCTATACGCCCAGCAGTAATCTCTCGATTAATATCAACGCCGGTTATCTCAACACCAATGTTGGCGAACTCGATGGTGTGAATCGGCCCACCCAACAACTGATCGACAATCAAACCTATTACACTGGCGTAGCTATAAGCCCGTTTGCCACGCCACCGGCTCACGTTCCCGGCTCTATCTATTACCAACCCACCACTAGCGGACCGGGCGGATTTGGGGCGGTGCTTTATCCTACCGGAACAACCAAGATTTATCCGTTTAACACCATCGTCAGCCCTCTCGCTATAGAAAATGTGAATGACTATTACGCCCAAATGATCATCACGCTAAATGTGAGCGATTGTCTTACCATCGTGAACCGGACCTACGGCGAGAGTGTCGAACGCTACGATCGAACGGCTTACCAATACACTGAGTATGTTCCGCATAATGTGGTCTTCGAAAACCGGACCGAAATTAGCTACCATTGGGATGGCAATATTTGTGGCATATCGACGACCAACGATTTGCTAACCGGATTTTCTTTCCGCTACCAAGACAGTCTCTCCTACGGTGAGTTTCAAAACGAATACTTCAACAACTATGACGTAACGCAGAACTCGCGGACCTTTGTTTCTCCGTTTTATCAAAATCCGCAGCCTTTCTCTTCCCTCGTCTACGTTGGTCATGGTTTTTTTGCCAACCCGGGAACCAGTCGAATAGGCGCTAACGGTAACGGCTTTCCGGTGGGAGTCTACCTGACGAACGGCAACAGCAATCGAACCCATCTCTTTGACGCCGGCCTGTTCTTGCAGGACCGGATCGAACTGGCCAAACAATGGGCCCTGCTAATCGGCGTTCGCGGCGACTACCTAAACGCTAATGCCAGCGATCCAGTCCCCTACAAAGATAATGTCCAAGCGCCTGGCTCGAAAAATAGCGACAGCGCCGAGGTAGTGAACCCGACGATCAGTGCTAGCCTGAGCTACAAACCCACCAACTGGCTGACTTCTTATTTCACATTCAATGAGACCTACGGCTTGGATGAAGCTTCCGTCTACGAGACCGGTGGCGTCGCCCAGAATCCCAACGGCACCGGTGGAATCACCAAAGCCAGCATGAAAAACAAGAGTGTTCTTCTGGAGGGCGGTTTCAAGTTTAGTTTATTGGATAACAAGCTATTTGTTGGGTTGGACGGTTTCTATCAGCGGAGAGCGAGCACCGACCAGTTTGGCAACATCAACAATATCGAGGTCCGCGGTATGGAAGCGGAAGCCACATACCAACCGAACAAGAATTTCAGTGTTTCCGCTAACTTCACCTGGTCAGAAGCGAACTACATTAATTATACGCCGATCCAGAGTACCCAGAACCTTGGCGATACTTACGCCGCCGGATTCCCGGTTCAACCTGGGGTCGTAGGAACCGGCGTCGGTAGTCCAAACTTCTTGGTACACGGCTTGCCAACGGGCGCCTACCGCCTCAACGGTTTTCCCAATCTGATTTTCAATGGCTATGCGACTTATGTCCTGGATTGCGGATTGGGCGCGAGTCTCGGAATCCAGGCCGAAAGCTACCAACGCGTGGACTTTGACAATAGGCTCAAGATTCCTGCCCAATACCAGCTCAATGCCTCGTTATTTTACCGTCAGCCGCAATGGGAAATTCGAGTCAATATCGCAAATATCACAGATCAACGGAACTGGAGCGTCACCGACGGAATTTTGGAAGGAAACGATCTGCTCATGTTGAATCAACCGCTCTCTGTGTCCGGAAGAATCACCATACGCTTCTAATCAGCGTCGCCGGTTGGTTCGTCGGCCTCCGGCTTTCTGGTTCCCTAGTAAGTGCGGTGTATCATGGGCACACGGGCATTGCTGTTATCTGGTGCAACGATCCTCACGATGGATGATCGTGACCGTTGGTATGAAGATGGCGCTCTATTAGTTAGGAACGGCAAAATCGAAGCCATCGGCTTCACTCGGGAAATGGAAAGCCGGGTCCCAGCCGACTGCGATCGAATTGAACTTTCAGATCGCTGGATTCTGCCCGGGTTTATTAATACCCACGTCCATACCTCTCAACAGCTCGCCCGCGGACTCGCGGATGACGTCGATCTTCTTACTTGGTTGCGAGACCGAATTTGGCCTTACGAGAGCCAACTAACGGAAGAGGATTCCTACGTAAGCTCATTACTGACTGGGATCGAACTGATCCGCAGCGGTGTTACCACGTTTTGCGAAGCTGGGGGTCAGCATGTCGATGCAATCGGACGCGCAACTGAAACCTTGGGGCTGCGCGCAATGCTTTGCCGCTCGACGATGGATATCCCAACTGGGCTGCCGGCCCGCTGGAGCACCGCGAAAACCGAATGTCTGAATCAGCAAATCGACCACTTTCATCGATGGCAAAACCAGGCGAATGGCCGTATTCGAGTCTGCCTGGGACTTCGAACGATTTTCAATTGTTCGGACGATCTAATTTTGGGAACCCGTGATCTTTCAGACGAACTGGGCATGCGTATCAACATGCACGTTGCGGAAATTCCCGCGGAGAATGATTTCTGTCGCCTACGCAGCGGCAAAACAACGGTAGCGCACTTGGCAGACCTGAAAATACTGGGCCCTCATTTCCTGGCTGTCCACTGCGTTTGGTTGACTCCCGAAGAAATCGACTTATTCGCCCAATTCGATGTAAAGGTTTCGCATAATCCAGCTGCGGCAATGCGGGTTCTCGGTTGGCCGAGAATTACAGAAATGCAGAGCAAGGGTATCTGCCTTTCGCTGGGAACCGATGGCGCTCCTTGCAACAACCGGATGACGCTGATTGACGAAATGTGGCTGGCCACATTGCTACAGAAAGCTCGTACTCGAGAACCAGCCGCGATGCCGGTCGAGTCGGTATTGAGCATGGTAACTCGCGACGGGGCGCGCGCGTTAGGTTGGGAGAATGAAATTGGATCTCTGACTGAGGACAAACAGGCCGATCTGATAGTGATCGATCCCAACACCGCGACGATGCTTCCGCTTCACGACCCAATCGCTAACCTGGTGAATGCTTTACGCGAACACAACGTGGAAAGCGTTATGGTTGCAGGAAATTGGTTGATGCGGGATCGCCGGATTCTCACGGTCGATGAACCGGAGATTTGTTCCGAGGCCAAACGCCGTGCAGTTCACATCCGAGAACGAGGAGGCATCGTGTTGCCGGAACGTTTTCGGAAAGTGCAAAAACCGGATGAGTGGTCGTAGCATGTGAGAGGTGAGAAGTGATTGGTGAATGGTGGGAGATCTCTGGTCGAGGATTTGCCGACGGCATCTACCTCTCACTAATCACCAATCACCAATCACCAATCGCGGTTGCGGGAGAACGAAGGAGGAAGCATCAGGCTACACCAGGAACATGACTTGCTGTTAAGGACGTCATGGACCTATCGGCTAAAACTCTCCCGCGAAATTGCACGTTTAGCCGCGAAGACTGGAATGTCTTGGCAGCCTGCTGGCATCCCGTGGCCTATTCCGATGCAGTAACGGACGAACCGCAATCGATCAAACTGCTGGATGAGGAACTTGTGCTTTATCGCACTTCCAAGGGCGTGGTTATGGCAAAAGACCTATGCATCCATCGGGGCGCCCGGCTTTCGCTCGGTTGGCTGGAACAAGACGAACTGGTATGCGCCTACCACGGCTTTCGCTACGGTTTCGAAGGAAAATGCACCAGGGTACCCGCGCATCCGACCCTGCCGATCTCGGAAAAACTCTGTTTAATTACGTTTCCGACGATCGAAAAATACGGGTTAATCTGGACTTGCCTCGGCCGGGCGCCGCTCACTGATCTTCCAGTCTGGCCGGAATTGCACGATCCAGCCTATCATCGTGTTCATCTCGATCCATTCGACTGGAACACCTCGGCGGCACGTCAGGCCGAGAACTTTCTCGATATTACCCACTTTTCATGGCTCCACGTCGGAACGTTTGGCAACCGAAAGAAACCCGAGATCGAGAAATATGAAGTGATCCAGACACCTGACGGGCTGCACATGGACTATCGGTATCCCATGATCATGCCATCCGGCGAGTCGATGCAGACTTTCTCGTATGATGTGACTCTGCCCTTTTCCGCTCGGATCCAATTTCCGGACATGATCCCCGGTCGAAAATACGCGATTTTCGTTTCGGCCTGTCCGATTTCGGCTCGACAGACCCGGATCTTTTTCTTCATGGCCCAGGACGCTCCATTTGATGACATCAGCGGCCTGCTCGCCTTTGAGACAAAAGTTTTCGCAGAAGATCAGCGGTTAGTAGAATCACAACATCCCGAAGAATTGCCGCTCGATTTGAGCGCCGAGCTTCATATCCGCGCCGATCAGATGTCTACCGCTTACCGCAAGGCGCTAGCGGCTTTGGGCATGGGTAAGCGTTACACCGCTTAGGGTGCGACTTCCCCGGACGTGAACCGGCGCTCATCAATCCTCATTGATGAAATCAGCAGGCTGGGCTCTAATTCCGCAGAATGCTCATCCTGAAAGCTGTCGTCGAAGCTTTGCTGTTTAGCTCGCAAAAACCGCTCACCGCCAAAGAGATTGTGCAGGTCATCCGACTTGGTGCCGAATACGCGGCGGAAGAAGATTCTGTCGGTCTCGCCCAAACCTCAGAGGAACTAGTTCAGGAAGCATTGGAGAATTTAGCCAACGAATACAGTGAGCTGGGACGCTCATTCCAACTGGTGGAACAGGTGAGCGGGTGGCAACTTTCCACCCGACCCGATTATCAGGTCTGGGTTCGCCAACTGTTTCCCGAGTTACGGCCGACCCGTCTTAGCCCGCCTGCGTTGGAAACTCTGGCCATCGTCGCGTATCGACAGCCGATCACCAAAGGGGACATTGAGGCGGTCCGGGGTGTAACGGTGGATGGTGTCATGCAGAAACTACTCGACCTTGGATTAGTCAAAATTGCCGGCCGAGCAGAGATCCCAGGTCGTCCGCTGCTTTACGAAACCACGCAGCATTTTATGGAACATTTCGGATTGCGGAATTTGAATGAGCTTCCGAATGCATCGGAGCTGCGAAACCTGACCCTACCAACCGCTAAGGTCCTGGAGGAACCAAAGTCCGACAAATCAGGTGAAACGCAGCAACACCCTGAAGCGTCCGGGCCCAACGCTGTTCCCACCGGCCCGACAGAACCTGGCAGTAGCGCGAGCGTAATAGTTGCACCCGACCTTCCCGACCAACAACTTAAACCAACCGATGGAGGGAAGATTTGAGCGCTAAGCTTTCACTCGACGAAATCCGGAAAAAGATCGACGAGATCGATTCGGAGTTGATCCGCCTGCTCAATAGCAGGGCCGATCTCGTTTACGAAGTCGGACTCATCAAAAAGGAAGCGGGACTTTCGATTTACTCACCAGAGCGCGAGGAAGCGCTCCTACAAAGCTTGGTACAGAAGAGCCAAGGACGCCTGCCCGAACTAGCGATCAGAGCAATCTATCGGGAGATCATGTCGGCATCATTGGCGCTGGAAAAAGAGCTTTGCATTGCCTTTCTTGGTCCAGAAGCAACCTGGACCCATCAGGCTGCCCGCTCCAAATTTGGCGCTTCAGTTAGGTACTCACCCCAATCCAGCATTAGCGACGTGTTCGACCGCGTGACGCGTGGAGCAGCGGACTACGGAGTTGTGCCGATCGAAAACTCCGTGGAAGGCGCAGTGAATCACACTCTGGATGTATTTATGGATTCGGAGCTGAAGATCTGCGCGCAGATTCTCCTCCGAATTCAAAATGATCTGCTCTCCAGAGAACGGCTGGAAAATATCCGGAAGATCTACTCTCATCCCCAGGTTTTCGGACAATGCCGAGGCTGGCTTCAGGAACATGCTCGGGACTTGGAATTGATTGAAGTTTCTAGCACAACCCGAGCGGCCCAACTCGCAGCCAACGAGGCCGGGGCCGCAGCTCTAGCCAGCGCTATGGCCGCAGAGGTTTACGGTCTGCGGATTCTCGAACGCTCGGTCCAAGACAGCCCCAACAACACAACCCGTTTTCTGGTGATCTCCCACGCAACCTGCCCACCGACCAAAGACGATAAGACCTCTCTCATGTTTTGCGTCCAAGACCGCGTAGGTGCCCTCTACTCCGCTCTGGAGCCGTTTAGCCGGCTGAAGCTCAGTATGAGTAAGATCGAGAGCCGGCCATCCAAGCGGAAGAATTGGGAATATTTCTTCTTCGTCGACATCGAAGGCCATTGCGATGATGAGCTCGTAAGAGCTGCGATCGCTGATCTAGAGAAGCATTGCACGTTCGTGAAGGTGCTCGGCAGTTATCCGAAAACGGAAGCAGTCGGAGAGTTAAGCTAGGGGTTGCCGCAAAACGGCAGCGGCGACTGGCCAACAGAACCGCGAGCATGCCGATGGCCAACATCCAACTTGCAACCTATAACCTGCAACCTCCGACTCGTCTCTCTCTATTTCCCCACATAAATCGCTTCGTTTGGCCAATCCGAGCGCAAGTAACCATTAGCCATATTCACAAGCGGAAGATAGTTGCGCATGACACGAACAGGCGAGAGCAATCGAATCGTGGAGATTTCCTCGATCGAATCGGCTCCATGGTTTTTGAGCAAGCTCGGAATCAGCTCTTCGTGGGTTCGCTGAACAATATCCAGGTCGCTATTTCCATCCACAAAAAGCAGCAGGGCAACCTTTCCGTCGATCTCGGCAATGTGGCTCTCGAATATCGTTTCCGTGAAAACTCTTTGTTGGCTGGACTCGGATCGAATCTCTTCGACCAATTGATTGTAGGTCACCCCGACGCGGAATTTAATAATATAGAGATGCCTGGCGTTGTATTGCTTGGCTCCGTCAGCCGAAAGGTCAAGGTTCGTGAAATAGGCTAGGAGACCCTCCTGTTCTAGCCGCAATCGTTTGCGGCTCACGGTGCGGACGTTTACTCCGGTGAGCTCTCCGATACGGTTATCTGACTCGCGAGGATCGCGAATGAGCTGACGGATGATGGCCTTTTCTTGCTCATCTAAAATTCTCATGCCAATGTAAACAACAGGTTAAGGCGGTGCCAGCGTATCCCATCTCTCCACCCTGGCTCCGAACTTGAATAGTATTTGCACCAATTATTCCAAAACTGGACCGGTTGCGACTAAAACCGTCAACTAAACGCTCAGTTTGGTCTTGAAACACGCAATTACGCCCTTATTTTTACCAGTTTGTTTCGCCATGAATGATGGGATTATCGACAGAATAGCAGGGCATCCGAGATCGTTGTATCAACCGGAAGAAGAACACGACTCTTGCGGGGTGGGATTCGTGGCTGCCATCGACGGTCAGCGCTCCAATCGCGTATTGCGGTATGGGCTGACTTCCGTGTGCAACATGGTTCATCGTGGCGCCGTCGATGCGGATGCCAAGACAGGCGACGGATCCGGGGTCATGACTCAGATCCCATATAAAATCTTTCGTCGCGAAATTGCCAAACTAGGGCACACGCTCTTTAACGATACCGATTTGGGCATCGGATTTGTATTCCTTCCCCACGATAACGCCTACGCTCAGGCACGGGCTAAAGCGATCGTCGAAGAAGTGCTCCGGGATCGGCAGTTATTCCAATTCGGTTGGCGCGAGGTGCCACTCAACATAATGGTCTTAGGAGAAAAGGCGCAATTGACCATGCCCAGGATCGAGCAAGTCCTGATCGGTCGCGGCGCCGCGATGAGTGACGAGGAGTACGAGCGGCGACTGTTTCTGGCCCGAAATGAAATCGAGAAACGGGCACAGCTTGATAATATCCGTAATTTTTACATTTCGTCGTTTTCACACCGGGTAGTGATTTACAAAGGCCTGCTAACTGCCGTTTCGCTGGAGAAATTTTATCGAGATCTCGGCGATCCGGATTACGAGACTGCTATCTGCGTTTTTCACGAACGGTACAGCACAAACACTTTTCCTACTTGGCCGCTCAGTCAGCCGTTCCGGATCCTTGGCCACAATGGAGAAATCAACACTATCCGCGGTAACCGGAACTGGATGCGCGCACGAGAACCCGAACTGACGGCAGAGTTCTGGAAAGATGACATCGACCTCTTAAAGCCGGTCATTCAGCCAGGCGGATCCGACTCAGCCAGCCTCGATAACGCCCTCGAAGTTCTCATGATGTCCGGACGGGAGATGCTGCACGCGATAACGATGTTGGTCCCGCCGGCCTGGCGAACAGATGAGCGGATGTCGCCAGAGACGAAAGGATTTTACGAATATCATCGTTGTTTCAACGAACCGTGGGATGGCCCCGCCGGTCTTGTGTTCAGCAACGGGGTTGTGGCCGGTGCGTGCCTGGACCGGAATGGACTTCGGCCAGCTCGCTACAAGATCACCGAAGACGGGATTTTTACGATCGGCTCCGAAGTGGGCTGCATGGAGATCGACGACACTAAAGTCGTAGAAAAAGGAAGGCTCGCGCCTGGCGAAATGATCGCCGTCGATACGAGATCCGGAAAGCTTCTCCGAGACCGCGACATTAAGCAACGCCTGGCGACACAGCGCCCCTATCTCGATTGGGTCAATCAGAATCTGATCCGCTTGCAAAAACTCGCTAGCCCCGACTTGCAGCCGCTGACAGGGGAGCTTGATATCCTGAGCTTAACGCAGCGGCAAGTTGCCTTTGGATATAACAGCGAGGAACTTGATCTAATTTTGAGACCGATGGCCAAGGATGGCCAGGAAGCGGTTGGGTCGATGGGCGACGACACGCCGTTGGCGGTGTTATCATTGCAGCCTCGCCTGCTCTACACCTATTTCCGCCAACTTTTCGCGCAGGTGACCAACCCGCCGATTGACCCGATTCGAGAGAAGCTGGTGATGTCACTCGCGACTATCATGGGTTGGCGCCGCAACCTCTTGGCGGAAACCCCGGAACACGCGAAGCTCGTGTTTTCGGAATCACCGATCTTGCTGCCGCAAGAGTTGGACCAGCTAAGCAACCTCCCAGACACATACCATAAGGCAGTCCAGATTTCGGTTCTGTGGCCCATCGCCGAAGGCGAGGCGGGTTTGGAAAAGGCCCTCAGACGGATCGCGGTGGAGGCCGAACAAGCCGTCGACTCAGAGACACGCCTGATCATTTTGTCAGATCAAGGTGTCGATCACGCTCACATTGCGATCCCGATGCTGTTGGCAGTTGGCGCCGTGCACAACCAGCTGATTCGGGGCGGCAAACGAATGAAGTGCAGCATTATCTGTGAGACCGGAGAGGCGCGAGATGTGCACCAGGTTGCCTGCCTCATCGGCTTTGGTGCCAGCGCTGTTTGCCCTTACCTGGGGTACGAGACGATGCGGGAATTGTTGGAACGAGGATCGCTGGGAGACGATCTGACCTACGAGAAGGTGATCCGGAACTACAAATCGGCACTCGAAAAGGGATTGCTAAAAATCATGTCGAAGATGGGCATATCCATGATCGACAGTTACCGTGGAGCCCAGATTTTTGAAGCAATTGGACTGAGTTCTGAGGTTATCGACAACTATTTCGCGGGTACCCCATCGAAAATCGAGGGAATCGATCTAGTCGACATCGCGCGCGAAAGCCTGACTCGTCACCAGCGAGCGTTTGCTCATGCTATTCCAGATGAGGGAGCAACGGAGCTGGATGATCCGGGGTTCTATCGATTCCGCAGACAGGGAGAGCAACATGCGGTCACGCCTCCGGTCATCAAGAACTTTCACACCTTTGTGAAATCCAATAAGCCGGAGGATTACAAGGCTTACGCCGACGCGGTCAAGGCGGTTCGTCCTAACGCCCTACGCGATCTCCTGCAAATGGTTCCCACAGGAAAGCCGCCTCTGCCACTCGATGAAGTCGAACCGATCGAAGAAATTCGGCGTCGCTTTACGACGGCCGGCATGTCGCTCGGTGCCTTGAGTCCGGAAGCACATGAATGTCTGGCGATCGCCATGAACCGGATCGGTGGAAAATCAAACTCCGGTGAAGGAGGCGAAGATCCGGAACGCTTTCATCGACGACCTAATGGCGATTGGCCTAATAGTGCGATTAAACAAATCGCGCAGGCTCGATTCGGGGTCACCGCTACCTACCTGGCCGCCGCGAAAGAGATTGAGATAAAAATGGCGCAAGGCGCAAAGCCTGGAGAAGGAGGTCAATTGCCGGGACACAAGGTCAGCGCACTGATCGCCCGCCTGCGAAAGAGCACTCCCGGTGTACCTCTCATTTCTCCGCCACCACATCATGATATCTATTCTATTGAGGATCTGGCGCAGTTGATTTACGACCTGAAACAGGTGAATCCACGCGCCAAGGTATGCGTGAAATTGGTTGCCGAGGCGGGTGTGGGCACCGTCGCAGCCGGAGTCGCCAAGGCGCACGCTGATACGATCTTGATCAGCGGCCACGATGGAGGGACAGGTGCGTCACCGCAAAGCTCTATTAAGCATGCCGGAAGCGCATGGGAGCTGGGGGTTGCCGAAGCTCATCAAGTCCTCATGTTGAACGGTTTGCGCAACCGGATCACGCTCCGGACGGATGGAGGTATGCGGACCGGTGAAGATATCGTTTTTGCGGCGCTGTTGGGAGCCGAAGAATTTAACTTTGGTACGACCGCCCTGATCGCCTCGGGCTGCGTCTATGTGCGGCAATGCCATCTCAACACCTGCCCAGTCGGCGTCGCAACCCAGGACGAGCGGCTCCGCGCAAAGTTCAAGGGCAAGCCGGAGTATATCGTGAATTACTTCAACGGAGTTGCCCAAGAAGTGCGCGAACTAATGGCTGCACTCGGAATCGCCACTTTCAATGATCTGGTCGGACGCGTTGAGTTTCTGCGGCAACGAGAGATTCAGAATCATCCGAAGGCCAACAAAATTAATCTCTCTCGTCTCCTTGCGAATGTTACGAAGGGAGACAATTCCCAACCGAGGCACAACACCTGGGAGCGCAATGATCCGAATTGGGGACGCCGATTGGATGATACTGTCCTGCAAGATGCTCGCGACGCGGTGCAGGACCAGCTCCCGATTGTTCTTAATTATCGGGTCAAAAACACGAATCGGGCAGTTGGAACCAAGTTGTCCGGGGAAATTGCCTACCTTTGGGGCGAACAAGGCTTACCGGAGAACACCATCCAACTCAATTTACGAGGCAGTGCTGGACAAAGCCTTGGCGCTTTTCTCAGCCCAGGCGTGAAAATTATACTTTCCGGCGAAGCCAACGATTACGTTGGCAAAGGAATGAGTGGCGGTGAGATAGTTCTGAAGCTATCGCCTGGCGCTAAGTTTGTTGCGCACGAGAACTTCATCGCTGGCAATACTTGCCTATACGGAGCTACCGGTGGCGCTTTCTTCGCGGCCGGCCGCGCCGGCGAACGATTCGCGGTACGGAACTCGGGAGCAACAGCGGTCATCGAAGGAGTTGGCGACCATGGTTGCGAATACATGACCCGTGGCACCGTTTTGGTCCTGGGTACGACCGGGAAAAATTTCGGGGCCGGGATGACTGGTGGAACCGCTTACGTCCTGGATTTGAAAGAGGAATTTCTTTTGGATCTCAATCCTGAGTTGGTCGCGGCAACCCGCTTAAGTGAAGAAGAGGATATCGTCACCGTAAAGGAATTGATTTATAAACACCTGGAGCGCACCGAGAGCAGCCGCGCCAAAGAGATTCTGGCGCAGTGGCCGGCTTACCAGGACAAATTTTGGAGAGTGCGACCGATTTACGTTCCGCCGGTAGTGAAACCAGCTGCAGAGCCGGCTCCTACGATCGTGGAACCGAGCGGAGCAAAAGATTAGCCTATGGAGCTGGTGACTCAACTTGCATTGTTTCTTAAGAACAAACCAGGGACGTTGGCTGCAGTTTGTGACGCGTTAGCGGAGGCTAATATCAACATCTTCGCTTTAACGATTTCAGACACAGTCGACCATTCGGTGGTGCGCATGGTCGTGAGTGACACCGACAAGGCGCTTTCGATCTTTGAGGCGCACGGAACGCTGGTAGTCGAGAACGAAGTATTGATGGTCGAGCATGATAATCATCCTGGAACCCTTTCGGAGATCGCCAAAAAACTTGCGGAGAACAAAGTGAATATCGAGTACGCCTACCTCACGGGCGGCCCTCACTCGAAAACAGGTCTGGCAATTCTCCGACCCGACGACGTCAAGAAGGCGATCGAAATACTGGGGTAATTCAGTCCGCCATCACTTCGTCAGCACCATACCTGCTCATAAGGCATCAGCGTGCGAGACCGTATGGGAACTGAGGACCACACGGTGTGCCCCAGGTTGACGCATGCGCAGCCGGGGGGCTTGGAATAGAAGCAAGAAGGGTCCCGTCCCGGATGGGACGCGGTGAAAGTAGCCCAGCACTTCAGTGCTGGGATAGCGTTAAAGAGGCGTCCGTCCCGCCAGGGACGATCGATTCACCCTCTGCGCTCGTGTGAAGTCGGATTGAAAGCCATTACCTCCACGTTTCGATCGTCCCTAACGGGACGGCACCCGCTTTATACCGTCTACCCAGCAATAAATTGCTGGGCTACTATCACGATGTCCCTACGGGACAGATCTCTTGACGTGCGCGCACAGCACTTGGCTCCTAAGCGTAAACACGGGGATGCCCACTGTGAAAAACACTCGCCGCGCCGGGTTGAAGTTGCTGAAAGTTCGAGATCCCGTTGGGACGCACTGTCCGTCGTAGCCTCTGGCACCATCAACCTCATGGCGAATCCACTGGCGTAGCCGGAAGGGAAGCCGCTTCCGCACTTCGCCAATTTCTCCAACCCGCCTACTTCTTTTCCGTCTTCTTCTCCGGCTTCTCGTCGAGCTCGATCTTTGACTCGGTTACCGGTTGATCAACCCATTCCACGAAAGCCATCGGGGCAGCATCGCTCTGGCGGAAACCCAACTTTACGATCCGAACGTAGCCTCCCTGACGAGTACCGGAGCGCGGCGCTACGTCTGAGAACAATTTTCGGACCGCTTCTTTTTGACGAAGAAAAGCAAAGGCGAGACGGCGCGCGTGGAGATCGTTCCGTTTGCCAAGAGTGACCATTTTCTCGGCCAGAGGCCGTACAGCTTTCGCTTTCGCCAAAGTGGTCTTGATCCGGCTATGCTCGATCAAGCTGCAAATTTGATTGGCTAGCAACAAATTCCGATGTTCGGCTTTGCGGCCCAATTTGATGGTCTTCTTAGTGTGACGCATAGGTCGTTAAAGCGTAACCAATTTGCCGTCGTCGTTGTTGCGATCACCGGCAAGCGAGGGCTCAACTAACCCGGATTCAAATTTCATTCCGAGGCTCAAACCCAATTGCTGCAATTTCTCCTTGATCTCGTTGAGCGATTTCTTTCCAAAGTTGCGGTATTTCAACATCTCCGCCTCGGTCTTCATAGCCAATTGGCCGACCGTGGTAATGTTGGCGTTGTTCAAGCAATTTGCGGCACGGACCGACAGCTCGATCTCGTTCACGCTCATGTTCAACATCTTCTTGAGACGGGTGTTCTCTTGACTGACTTCTTCTGAAGTTTCATCAAACTCCACCTGGCTGTCATCGTAATTGACGAAGACATCCAAATGATGACGCAGGATGGCTGAAGCTTGTAGTAGCGCGTCGTCCGGAGTGATTCGTCCATCGGTCCAGATCTCCAAGATTAGCTTATCGTAATCGGTACGCTGACCGACTCGAGTGTTTTCCACGGCGTACTTTACCCGAGTGACTGGTGAAAAGATGGAATCGATCGGGATCACACCAATCGGCATATCGGGACGCTTATTTTCATCTCCCGTAAAAAATCCGCGACCTACCCGCACTTCAAACTCTGCTTCGAACTTCTGTTTCTTATCGAGCGTGCAGATAATCTGATCTGTGTTCAAGACCTCGATCCCAGCAGTCGTTTGAATGTCGCTGGCCGTGACCATGCCCTCCTTGTTTACGCTAATCGAGACGGTGCGCGGTTCGTGGTCGACCGCCTTAAACCGAATCTTTTTCAGATTCAGAACGATATCAGTGACATCCTCAACGATGCCTGGCAGTGCCGCAAACTCGTGTTGCGCGCCAGTGATTCGGGCAGTGGTGATGGCTGCTCCTTCCAGCGAAGAGAGAAGAACCCGACGGAGCGAATTCCCGACGGTGTGGCCATAGCCGGCCTCAAAAGGCTCGGCGACAAATTTAGCGTATGTTTCAGTGCTGGTAGCCTCATCCTTGGTCAGGCTTTTCGGCATCTCGAAACGTCCAAGACGAACAGTCATAAGTTTGTTTAACGGATTAGCCGGGTTACCCCTGGCGCGTGCGGCTCGCAACCTGAAGGTTGAAGCCCAGGGACCTACGGCGTTTTACTGCTCGCGCGGAGCCGAGACAAAGCCATAGAGCAACTCGGTTGTCAAGTGACCGAGGGGACCGGCGGCGACAGACAAAGTGGTACCCCTCGCCCGAACATTGCCTTTCGTGGCTACCAATGCAAAAATATTTGAGGAGGCGCAAACTATGCCGATTCTCGAAGAGGTATTTATCTTTGATGCGATCAGAACGCCGCGCGGTCGCGGTAAACCGACTGGCGCTCTTCACACTCAAACTCCTATCTCCCTGGTGGTTACGCTCCTAGACGAACTGCGGCGCCGTTACCCGGGAATCGATCGGTCAGTAGACGAAATTGTGCTGGGCTGCTGCGAGCAACTCAATGATCAAGGGGGTAATCTGGCAAGATCGGCCGCTTTGCAGGCCCGCTATTCGACCAGCACTCCGGGCTTGATGGTCTCTCGCTTTTGCGGGTCGGGGCTCGACGCAGTGAATGTCGCAGTGGCCAAGGTCATGAGCGGGCAAACCGACCTGGTAATTGCCGGAGGGGTTGAGATGCTCTCGCTCTTTTCCATTTTCGGTTCGGGAGGACCGATGATTTCCGATGTCCAATTCAAAGATCAGACCGTTCAGATCCCGCAGGGTATCTCGGCCGACTTAATCGCCACGATGCAAGGCTACTCGCGAAATGATGTGGACAGTTTCGCCGCACTATCCCAACAACGTGCCCATCGCGCTTGGGAGCAGGGCCTGTTTTCCCACTCGGTTGTACCAGTGCCCACCGCTACCGCACGCCTTGAACGGGATGAATTAGTGCGCAGCAACGTTACTACCGAAAGTTTGGCAGGGCTGAAACCCTCTTTTGAGAAGGCGGGAGAAACAGAAGGGTATGGTGAGATCATTCGTTTTCGCTATCCGCGAGTCGGCCGCCTCAATTACGTGCATCACGCTGGAAATTCGTCCGGAATTGCCGACGGTGCGGGACTGGTGGTAATCGGAAATCGGGAAGTCTCGGAACGGTTAGGAATTCATCCGCGGGCGCGCATTCTTTCGACCGCCAGCGCAGCGGACGATCCGTGCATTATGCTGACCGCTCCAGCTGAAGCCACCAGTAAGGCATTGCGACGGGTCGGATTGCGGTTCTCAGACATCGACATTTACGAAGTCAACGAAGCGTTCGCTTCGGTAGTTTTGTACTTCATGGAGAAGACGAAAGTTCCACACGAAAAAGTGAACCCGGTGGGCGGGGCTATCGCTATGGGCCATCCAGTGGGAGCGACTGGAGCGATGCTCATCGGAACCTTGATCGATGAGATGCAACGACGGGAGTTTCGCCGGGGAGCGGTGACTATGTGTACCGGTCTCGGAATGGGTGTTGCGACGATCTTGGAGACCGTGTGAAAAAAATCGCATTCGTCGATTTTCCGGCGCTTCTACGCGGAGGATTTGTTTCCACTCTGGAGCGAGAGCTGGCCGATCCAAACAACTCCGCCATATGCATCCGTTTTCCGTTGACGACGGAAGAACCCACCGATGAGCTCCAGATGCTGTGCTCGGCTCACCCGGTATTGTCCGATCTGCGAGGAACGCTGCGCACTTTAGAAAAAGGACCAAAGCCGGTGGCCGCCTGGTGCGAAGCGGACCTTTCCGGATTAGCTTTTGAAGTCGCACTTGCCTGTCACCGCCGATTTACTCACCAAAGAGAGATCCGATTCTCCTGGCCTTGGATGAAGTTTGGTTTGCCGCCACTCTTGGGGACGACACAACGGCTGCCGTATTTGGTTGGGTGGAAAACTACCATCGATTGCCTGCTGTTTGAAAAGTCAATCATCGGCGACAGCTCAACGAATACACTCCTTGTTTCTGTCAGCGAACTCGGCGAGGAAGAAACAATCTCAGCCTGGATCGACCATCTGGAAAAGCCGGTTCAGCCGTGGGATCAAACCGATGTCACACACTCGCCGGTTTGGAGCCAGTCCGTTGCAAATCGAAATCTTCTCCAGGCAGCCTATCTGCGAGTAAGACAAAAGTCTCCGCCGGAAGATGTTGGACCCGGGTTATTGCTGGAAGTGTTCCACAATGGACTGGAGAGGAGTTTTGACGCAGGTCTGAAACTGGAAGCAGCTTCGTTCGACAAAGCCCGAACAGCGTCCTCCACCAAACAGCGGATTTACGTGCAGCACGAACTTCCACAGCAAGCCATCAAACGAGCGTCACAGACCCCGGGTGCTTTCATGAAGATAGGGGTTTTGGGCAGCGGACTAATGGGAACCGGCATTGCCTACACAGCGGCTTGCGCAGATCTCGAAGTGCGATTGTTCGACGTGAATCCGGAGGCCATCAGTCGCTCGTTGGACCGGATGAAGAAACTCTCGGAAAGGCGACTGCCAGCAACGAAAAACGGCGATGCGGTAATCCGTCGAGTTCAGCCGGCAAACCAGGTGAGTGACCTGCGCGACTGCGATTTTGTGATCGAAGCGGTGTTTGAACGACTCGAAACGAAGCAGGAAGTTTTGGCGGCTGTGAGCGCTGAACTGAGTCCAGAGGCTATTCTCGCATCCAATACTACCACTTTCCCGATCTCGGAATTAGCCAAGTCGGCCCTTAATCCGGCGAATTTCGTCGGTACGCATTTTTTCGCCCCGGTTGAGCAAATGGATTTATTGGAGATTATCCTCGGTCGGGAGACGTCGGATCAAACAAGGAAGCTTGCACTCGGACTTGCGTCCCGACTTAACAAGGTACCCCTGGTAGTCCGAGACGGTCCCGGTTTTTACACGAGCAGAGTCGTGATGGCCTACATTCAGGAAGCGCTGCTTATGTTGGCAGAAGGCATCGCTCCCTCGTTGATCGACAATGCCGCCCGCAATACGGGAATGATCCTCGGTCCCCTGACCATGGCGGATCTAACTTCTCTCGATTTGTTAGCCGACATTTTCCAAAATCTGGCTCGGCACGGGCGTGGTTCTGCGGAGTTTGCTCAAGATGCACTTGGCGTTCTATCGAAATTTATCGATGCGAAGCGGTTAGGACGAAAGGTGCGAGCGGGCGTCTACGATTATCCCGAAGACGGCGGCCGGCGCGAATGGAGCGACCTCCCACATTGGTTTCCACGGGATCCGCACCCGCCGGCCGGCGCCACCATTGCGGATCGCTTGATGTATATCCAGACTATTGAAACGCTGCACGCGCTCCGGGAAGGAATCATCGAGGCTCCGGAGTTGGCGGACCTCGCTTCGGTTCTAGGATGGAAGTACCCAGCATTTCGCGGTGGGGTCATGCGATATGTCCATGTGATCGGAACAGAGAAATTTGAGGCAACGCGTCAAGGTCTGGAAAGAACACATGGCCGTAGATTTGCTATTCCGAGCGCTGGAAGTGTCTCGGCCAGCTAGATCGCTACGATTCGTCCTCAGTAGCCCAAACAGGATTGAATTATGCCAATTCCGCAGTTAGCATTTACTTTGGTCGCGGCGGAAGAGCATCGGTCCCATACCGGGTTCGAGGTCTATGTCCCGGGGCGTCAGGACGCCTTTATGGCAAATCCCGCTTAGCGGGAGCGCCTACCTCTTTATGCCTCCGCCGCGCCCTTCTCTAGCTCCTGTCTACCGCGTATCTGCTGGGAACGAATGCCACGACCAGGACAGCACCGACCACAAGCACGGCGGAAACCACGTAGAGACCATAGTCTGCTCGCTTGGTTAAGTCTTTGACCAGACCAACGATAGACGGACCAAAAAATCCGGCCAGATTACCGACAGAATTAATCCAGGCGATCCCCGCCGCCGCAGCGGTGCCGGCCAGCACGGCGGTTGGCATTGGCCAAAAGAGCGGGAATGTCGCTAAAATACCGACCGTAGCAATGGTCAGACCGATCATGGCGACCAAAGTGTTTTCTCGGAAAAGGTTACTGATAATAATCCCGAGAGCACCCACACACGCCGCAGTGGCAAAATGCCAACGGCGCTCACCGGAACGATCCGAACTCCGCCCAAAAAGCACCATCGCGACCGCGCCAAATCCATACGGTATTGCGGAAAGTAGACCAACGTATAACGGATCGTTGATGCCAGTATTCTTAATTAGCTGCGGAATCCAAAACCCCGTACCGTACAACCCAAAGGCACAACAGAAGTAGACCGCGCAGAACAAAAGCAGCCGAGAATCGACAAAGACCTGTCCCAACGACAAATGGGTTTTGTGGACTTCCTCCTTCTTCAGGTTTTGCTCCAGCAATTCCTTCTCCTCATCATCCAGCCATTGGGCGGATCGGATCCCGTTGTCGAGGATGAAAGGAATGCAAAGTCCGATCAAAACCGACGGGATTCCCTCGATCAAAAACAACATCTGCCAACCCTTCAGATTTGCGACGCCGCCGAACTGATGAAGAATCCAGCCTGACAACGGTCCACCAACCACTCCCGTCAATGCGATTGCGGTCATAAAGAAAGCAACCATGCGGCCCCGCCGCCGAGAAGGAAACCAGTAGGTTAGATAGAGAATGATCCCTGGGAAAAAACCTGCTTCAGCCAAACCCAAGAGAAATCGCAGCACATAAAAAACCCATGGCGAATTCACAAAGATCATCGCCGAGGAAATAATTCCCCAACTTATCATGATGCGCGCTATCCAGACTCGCGCTCCGAACTTTTCCAGTAAAATATTGCTGGGAACTTCGAAGAAGAAGTACCCAACGAAGAAGATGCCTGCGCCGACACCATAGACCGTATCGCTGAAGCCGGCGACGTCAGATTGCATCTGGAGATTGGCGAACCCGACGTTTACTCGATCAAGATAGGCGGCGATATAACAGACAAACAGCAAGGGAATAATTCGCCGGGCGACTTTGCCGTAAACAGCCTCTTCCGATAACGAGCGTTCTGGAGAGATAGTGGACATGGGGAGAACAGTTCTGACTTTTTGGGGTTAACTTAGGCGTCAGTCAACAAATTGTGGCAGAGCATATCCGATCTCGGCGCAGGGTTAGGTCACTGGATCAGAGATTTTATTGGGCGAGAATTCTTGAGCAATCTTTTCGATATGGGCGCGGAACTCCGGATCTTCGCCTTCCAAAAGTTCGGGTAAGGCTTTTCGAAAATCGGGGCGGCGGCACCATTCCCGCATGTAATCCTCCCAGGAAGACCAGAGCCGGCGGGTTTGTCTATTCAGGTGTTCCTCATAGACCAGGATATACGCACGCTCAAAAATCGAGACAAGAATGCCAAACAGGACAAACTTCCGCTCCTCCTGTTCTTCGGTGAGCTCTCGCACTGGACCGTGCCGCTGCAAGAGTTGTAGATCGGCATTGTCCAGAACCAGTTTGAGAAAACCGATATACTCGTCCGACAGTCGTTGATTCAGCTCTTCCTCTTCAGCTAATCGCTCTTTTCGTCGTTCGAAAACGAAGACCAGGATAGCGAAAGGCAGAGCGAACGTCTCGACCAGATAGAAAGAGAACTCAACGACGTCTTTCCAGTACATCGGGAAATGTGATGGAAAACTGTCGCCTACGCCACTCAAGAGGCGAAAAGCGTAGCTCGAGTCAGGCGCGCCAGGCTTTTGCTGCTATGGGAGTTGCCAAAGCTAACCTGGGCGGATTGGTTCTAACTAACTCTCTGCTAAATCAGCGATCACGGCGCGAGAAAAGCGTCCACCGGAGGCTTCGGGCAGCGGGTTTTCGCCTAACCAAATAAGTTACCTCATGCACAACAGCCTCAATGCGTGTATGTTAGACATATAAATACAAATTTTCTTCGAGAAACAGCGTATCCCTTCGTATATTCGCGGTTTTAAGCATGATACAGAGAGATTACCTGATTGTTGGCGGGGGCATCGGTGCTGCCAGCGCCTGCGACGCACTACGACAACATGATCCAAAGGGCTCAGTCACCCTGGTTAGTAATGAGGCACATCTCCCCTATCATCGACCAGCACTGTCAAAAAGCGTACTGAAGGACGGCACACCGTCGGTCGAGAAATTGGCGGAGAAGTCCGAAGATTGGTACCGGAAAAGAGGCATCGAACTCCGCTTAGCCACCGTGGTTCGTGAATTCAATATCGAACGTCGACTCGCGGTGATGGAAAACGGGCAGACGATCGAGTTCCGCAAAGCTTGCCTGGCCACCGGTAGTCGAGCACGACGTCCGCATGTGGCCGGCGCAAATTTGGGCAACGTTGTTTATCTCCGATCTTATCGCGACGTTCTGGCGGTTCGCGAGATTCTGGGATCGGAGAAACATGTTGTTATTGTTGGATCAGGCTATCTGGGGGCCGAAGTCTCATCGGCCCTGATCGGATCCGGTGCCAAATTGACTTTGCTAAGCCGGGACAAGTCGATTTGGCAAGATCTAGTGGACCCGGAGACCGCGAATTGGATCACGGAGAAATTTGCGTCCGCCGGAGTTCAACTCATGCTAAACGAGAATCTGAACGGTTTTGAGGGCAAGACCGTTGTACGCAATATCCAAACCAAGAGCGGTCTGCGATTTCCAGCCGGCCTAGCCATCGTCGTGATCGGAACAGAGCCCAATTTGCAGCTGGTAACGAATACCCCATTGAGCAGTCCTGGCGGCTGCCCGGTCAACGAATATTTGGAGAGCGACGAAAAAGGAATCTATGCCGTCGGTGACATCGCGCTGTATCCGGACCGGCTGTATGGTGGAGCCCGCCGGGTGACTAGTTGGGATATGGCTTTGGTCCAAGGCACGACAGCCGGAGCCAACATGACCGGACGGAAACGACAAAGATTTGAGGTAATCCCAACCTGTTCTGCCGTGGCTCTGGGGATGCAGTTTACCTTCGTCGGCGATTTTTCTATTCCGCATTTACTTGGAGAAATTGAAGGTTCGCGAGAAAAGGGAAATTTCATCGCTCGCTACCGGCGCAATGAACATTTAGTGGCCGCGGTCCTCTGCAATCGCAAACCGGAAGAGGCCCGCAAACTGCAAGAAGAAGTGCGCACGAGCTTACAATCCCGGCAGAAGAAATAGCGCTGACCAGGCCCATGGTCGGTAGAGCGAAAATTTATATGATCCGCGGCCGGTCAGGGGCTCATAGGACCGTCGGCACGCCTTCTTTTAGAATCTTGACTGCGTCTGCGAGTTGGTGTTGCTCCACCTCCCGGCGCAGCCTTTCCAAAGGCTCGTGCAAAGGCTCGTAGCTCAGGCGGAAAGAGCCGTAGTGCATTGGCACCATATATTTCGCTCGAAGTTCTTGAAACGCCTGGACTGCCTCTTCCGGATTCATGTGCACTTCCCGTCGACTTGGTGGCTCGTAGGCCCCGATGGGCAAGAGAGCGATCTCGATGGGAAGCCGCTCCCCGATCTCCTTAAATCCAGCGAAGTAAGCGCTATCGCCGCAATGGAAGAGCGTGCGCCGGCCAAGTCGAAGATGAAACCCTCCAAAACCGCGGTGCTTATCGTGGAGGACGCGAGCACCCCAGTGATGGCAAGGCGTAAGGGTGATTGTTACATCGCCGATATCAAGATGATCCCACTCGCGAAGTTCATGGACTCGGTCAAACCCAAGGTCATGGACCAGATTGCCGACTCCTCGTGGCACTACAATCGGCTGAGCCGAAGCTACTCGGCGCAAAGTACGCCGGTCCAGATGATCAAAGTGAGCGTGAGTGACCAATACCAAATCGATGGCCGGCAAATGATCAATCCGAATTCCAGGCCGACGAATTCGCTTCACCACCTTGAGCCAGAGCGACCAGATCGGGTCCACCAGGATGTTGAGACCTCGCCAGCTAATCAAGAAGGAAGCGTGTCCGATCCAGGTGAGACAAAGATCTTCTCCGGTCAGATCAGGAAACAGCGGCCGCGCCGGTCTTCCCTGGCGACGTGTGAAAAGGGACGGAATGTAAACCTCCGTGAAAAAATTCCTTCGCAACCATCCCTTCCCGGGTCGAAGGCCAACGCGGTACCCATTCTTCCTCAGCTCATACAACACAACACTCCTCTAGAGTTTCTCTCTCAAAATGGCAAATCAGGCTTCGATAGAAATCGCATCTGGCGGGTCAATTCGCCGGGACGTGCATCTCGAAACGAGGAATTCGCGTGACAAATGGCTCGCCGGCCTCGTCTATTCCCAGGAATGCGCCTTCGGCCACGCTGTCGCTCCCGATCACGTGATAGCTGTTATAGGAGAAATGCTCGCCTGGGCCAAGCCGCGGAAACTGCCCCACAACACCGTCTCCCTCTACAATTACTTTAGAACCTTGACGGTCCGTAACCACCCATTTACGCCCGCGAATGAAAACTGTTTCGGCCGAGCGATTATGAATCGTGATAAAATAAACAAACGGAAAAGGTCGATCCGGAGGGGATTGCAGCGTGGGAACGTAAACTACCTTATCGACGGACACCTGGACGTCGATTAGCTCGCGAAACCCGGAGCTCATCTTCGCCTCGAGTTATTTTTGCTAGTTGCTATGGAAGTGCCAGTGGTCATTTCAATTGCCGGCTCCGACAATTCAGCCGGAGCGGGTATTCAAGCGGATCTCAAGACATTTACGCACTTCAGAGTGTTTGGCCAGACCGTCGTGACTTGCGTCGTAGCGGAGGTTCCTGGCCAGGTAAAAGCTATCCATCCAATCGACCCAAAAACAGTAAAAACACAACTCACACTCAGCCTCGAATATTTTCCGGTCCGCGCGATGAAGACAGGGATGTTGTATTCTGCTGAAATAATTGAGGCCGTCTGTGCGGTTATCGAGTCGATTCCGATTGGGTCACGACCACTCCTAGTGGTGGATCCAGTCATGATAGCGTCGTCTGGCGACCTGCTCTTGGAATCAGATGCGGTAGGGGCTTATCAGAACCGCCTGATTCCGTTGGCGACCGTCGTCACGCCCAATATTGACGAAGCGATCGCACTCACCAATCGAACCATTCGAAATGTCGAGGAGCTCGAGCAGGCCGGCCGCTCCTTAGCGGCGGAATACAATATCGCCTTTCTGGTCAAGGGAGGCCACCTGGATGGAAGCGAGGCAACCGATGTCCTGGTGCGCGGAGACCAGATCAAAAGATTTAGTGCCCCGTTCAAGCTTGGCGTTTCAACTCACGGCACCGGTTGTACCCTCTCAGCCGCAATAACGGCAAATCTGGCGCAGGGTAAATCATTGGAAGAGGCTATCCAAACCAGCAAAGACTATATCAGCCGCGCTATAGCCGATTCCCTGAGCTGGGAAGGATCGGCGGGACGCGTCACGGCATTGAAACACTGGTGAGGCGGGAAAACTTAGAAATCTAGACGCTGGAACGTGCTCCCGGCAGGAAATCGCTCATAGTTGTTCCAAAATCATCCGGTCTTGAACCGAATCATGGTCTGTGCCAGTCTGCCGCTTCATTTCAAAAACGCATGCAGCTACGCATTTCCCTCCTCCTCGCACTTCTCATTCTAACCGGCTGCCGCCATCACCATAAAGATAAAGGGGCTATCCCTGCCGGACCGAGGGAAGCAACTGTACAGTTCCTTGGGCATGGTTGTTTTCTGATCTCCTCTTCGTTGGGCCTCAATATCTTGATCGATCCGTTTAATCCGAAGGTCCTCAATTATCCGGTCAAAGAGGGCTCGATACCGGCAGACATCGTCCTGGTTACGCATGAGGACGAAACTGCCAATGATACTGACCTGGCCGCCGGTTCGCCGCAAATCCTGCGCAGCACCATGGCTGCTGGCGTCAACCGGGCTAACGGCGTTCTGGTCCGAGGAGTTCGCACTAGTTCGGAAAATCTGGCAGCGGTCAATCGACTCAACGTAGCGTATATCTGGTCCATGGACGGCATCCGATTCTGTCATCTCGGGGCGATTGAAGACCCGATTACAGTTTCTGAAGCGCTAAACATTGGCCACGTCGACGTCCTCTTCTTGCCAGTCGGCGGTCCGCAAGCCTTTACCGACGATAAGCGGAAGCTCACCCTCGAGCGGTTGCAACCGAGGATTATCATCCCGATGATGTATTCTACAGCGTACTCTTCCAAGGTACCGCTGCGCGGGCTCGGAGAATGGCTTTCGCGACAATCGAACGTTGTCCGATTAAATTCGAGCAAGTTTACGATTTCGGCTTCCCAACTTCCGCCTACCACAACTGTCTACGTTCCGGCTTCCCGCTAATTGATTGATGAAGATTCTGGTGATTGGCGGCGGCGGGCGCGAACACGCGCTAGCATGGAAACTGCATCAATCGCCGAGGGCAGAGAAAATTTACGTAGCGCCGGGGAATGCTGGAACCAGCCAAGTGGCGCAGAACGTACCGATTTCGGCCAACGAACCGGAACAGCTTTTGCGATTTGCGTTAACGGAGCAGATTGATCTGACTGTGGTTGGACCGGACGACGCTCTGGCAGGCGGCATCGTTGACCGTTTTCAGGCCAAAGGATTAAGGATTTTCGGACCTAGCCAGAGAGCCGCCCGATTGGAATCCTCGAAAAGTTTTGCCAAGGATTTCATGGAACGGCATGGAATCGCGACCGCTCGATTTACTCGGTGTGAATCGAGCCAGGCAGCCATTCGCGCGCTCGAAAATTATTCCTTCCCTGTTGTCATCAAGGCGGACGGGCTAGCGCTCGGTAAAGGCGTGACTATTGCCCTTGATCGAGCCGAAGCCGAGCGAGCGATCGACGCAATGATGGAGAAGAAGCAATTTGGAGCGGCAGGTGAGCGACTGGTTATCGAAGAGTACTTACGCGGCACAGAATGCTCGATTCACGCTTTGGTCGACGGTTCCAACTACCTTCTTTTTCCTTCGGCCAAGGATCATAAAGCTTTGTATGCCAACGATCAGGGGCCGAATACTGGCGGGATGGGTGCCATCAGCCCCTCACCCGCGATCACTGCGGCGCAGATGGAGGAAATAGAATCAAGGATTCTACAACCATTCATTCAAGGAATCCGAGAAGAAGGACTGGATTTCCGAGGGCTTCTTTTTCCAGGCCTCATGCTCACTCAAGAAGGTCCAGTGGTGTTGGAGTTCAACTGTCGTTTTGGTGATCCTGAAACTCAGGCATTGTTACCCCGGCTGCAGGCGGACCTGGTGGAACTGCTGGAAGCGACGATCGACCAGCGCCTAGACGAAGTCGCTGCCTCGTGGGATTCCCAGTGTGCGCTTTGCCTGGTATTAGCTTCGGCAGGCTACCCCGGCCACTACGAGACCGGCAAACCGATCTATGGATTGGATAGCTTGGAAACCCTAGAAGGAGTTGTCGTTTTTCACGCCGGCACCAAACATATAGATAATGTGGTTGTGACCAGCGGCGGGCGGGTACTCTCCGTAATGGCTCTGAGTGAAAACTTGCAGCAAGCGCGAGAGAAAGCGTACAGGGCCGCAGAAAAGATCGAATTCGCTGGAAAATATTTCCGGCAAGATATTGGCAGCACACCACTTTAGCACCATGGCAGGATGCAAGATGTTTGAAACAAAGCTGATTCCGATTTGGCTTCTGGTAGTCACCGGGCTGGTTTCGGTTCACGCCCAATCACCTTCCCCCAGCCCAACTCCCGGGACTACGCCGGAACGGCAGCAGACAGCTACACCTGGCCTGATAGATCAGCTCGGACCGACTCAATTCCAGGAAATCCTCAACCAACTGCGCTCCAACTACGTGGATCCAACGGCAGTGAGCACGCAGGCTCTCGGTCAAGCCGCAATGACCGAGTTGCTCTCAAAACTGGGGCCGGGAGTGCGATTGCGCTTACGGTCCGACGTCGAGAAACCGACTGTCAATCGCCCGTTTCGAAGCGAGATTCTAAACGATCATTTTGGATACGTCCGATGCGGTACTCTCAATCACAATAGCTTGGTCAAGCTCGACGACGCGCTAGGAACGTTCCGTAATCAGAACGTGCAAGGCGTAATTGTTGATCTCCGCACAACTCCTGAGAGCACGGATTATCAATTGGCGGGAGAGTTTATCAGCAGATTTGTTCCTAAAGGAACGTTGGCATATCGAATCGTCGGAGCCAAAACAAACCAGGAACGCTCATTTTCGTCATCTCTAGACCCCGTGTACCAAGGTCCTTTGGCTTTGGTGGTAGACCAAGAGGCGGCCGGCGCAGCAGAAGTAATTGCTGCAGCTCTAAAGGTGAAAGCGCACGCGCTGGTGATAGGTGAAAAGACCTCCGGCAGCGCAGCCGAGTATCAGAGTTCCCCCATTGGCAGCAATCTACTACTCAGTATTGCTGTCACCCAGGTCCAGGTTCCTGATTTTCCGTCCATTTTCCCGAGTGGAATCCAGCCGGACATTCCGGTTGTTCAACCAGCGGATCAGGAGCATTCCGTCCTAGCTGAAACGGACAATCAATCAAGTGAGCCATTCATTACCGACGAGCCGCGCAAGCACCTCAACGAAGCCGCGTTGGTGTCCGGCACCAATCCTGAGCTCGACGCATACGAGGCGCAACAATCGGGACAAGTCCCGCCGGCAAAGCAGAAAGATCCGATGCTCCAGCGCGCCGTCGATTTCTTGATCACGGTGAATCTGTACAAGGTACGATAGCAGCCTGACGCAGTAGCCTGATGCTCCAGCCTCAGGAAGGTCGGGGACAATAGGTCTATTTTAGAGCCAGCGATCTGGCATTTTCAGGCCCACAATGCGTGGCTTCCTGAGGCTAGAGGATCAGGCTACTGCCTTTGCGGGGAGATCTAGCTCGATTTTTTCGCGTCGGTGGCGCCGAACACATGGCCGATCGGTTTTGCTGCAGACGGAAAGAGAGCGACTGCCGCGGCGACGATCATCAGCCAATACACCTCGGACCGTGCGATCTTCGCACCAACCACGCTGGATTCGTCTAATTTGGGCAGCGTTCGAGCTCCAATCAACACCGGCAAGGCGCAAGCAAAACGGACCCGAATAGGACGAATCGCGCAGACATATTTCCAGCCAGAACCCAAATACTGCTGTGCGCGTTTCTGCCATTCCAGAAAAAGCGGGCGCACAAGTTCCCGATTCTCTTTCAGCAGGTGTGGATCTGCCACCGGCAGATATGATCGTCCATGGGCGACGTCGGTCGGGAAATCTCGTAAGATATTAGTTAGCTGGAGTCCTTTCCCAAACTCGATACCTAACTGTTCCAATTCGGATTTCGGAATTCTGGAATAGGAAGGCCATTCCAGCGAACAGAGTCTTGTCCAGAATTCTCCGACAGAGCCTGCCACCAAATAGGTGTATTCTTCAAGCTCACCGGCGTTGCGAAGTGCGCGCAGCGAATCGGTCATTTCGAATCGCTCAATATCCAGCATCTGACCTCGGATGATTTTGCCCAGAACGTCCAGCACAAGCGGCTGATGGCGAGGAGGCAGGACACGCACAGATGCTACCAACGAAATAAGTCGCTTAAGCAGATCCTTCTCTGCACCTGACGGTTGAGCCTCGACACACTGCGAAATCCGCTCGGCGAGATCGACCGGCGAGCCCTGAAGCGAAGATCGCAGGCCGTCTAATGTTTCCAGCCGGTATTTGGGGTCAAATCGATTTGTATCGGCGATAGTATCAGAGGCGCGGGCAAGCAAGTATCCAATCGCTATGGCCGGACGTATCCGCGAGGGCAAAAACCGGATACTCAAGTAAAATGATCTAGAGACACGTTTGAGCAGCGGGAACAGCTCAGAATCTAACTGAGGGAGGGTCAAGGGTTACGTCGGTCTCGGATGTCGATCTTGGTTAGATCAGAATTGCCGATCTGGTATTGGCCGGCAGTCTGAACGTATTTCGCAATCTTGGATGCTGGATCCATTTTCGCCTGGATCCTCCAGCCATCAAGTTGCTTCGCAGCCACGGCATCCAATGCAACCGGATCCTTGCTGGCATAAATAGTCCCGAATTGAACAGCGTAGTTGGTGTCTCCGAACGGTGCGCCAGCATAGAGCGCGACCAGTCCATCCATGATATGCAAAACTACCTTCTCGCTAACCCGGGGATCCGCATACATTTCCGCAATGTCCGGATCACCTCGCACCGGTTCGTCTATCAATCGACGCCAATTGTCGACGTTTTGGACGGTCATGTTGTAAAGAGCCCCTGATAATCCGCAGTACACATTGTCCGAAAGTACCGGCACATTGATTACTTTCGTAACGACCTTGGAAAGCACCTGGCTCAAATGGCTTTCATTGCTCATGTTAGCCATGGAGAACTTCTTATTCTTTTCGTCCGACTCTTGCTCTGTTTTGAGATTCTGGCGAGGCTTACCGACGAACAAGAGGTCGCCATAAATCAGGCGACCGGTCACAGGCGAAGTGAGCGCAACCTGCGGATCATAGTTATCTTCGTTCCACATGACTCGGTAGCCACCTTTATGAAAATGGAATCCAGCACGCTTCAAAAGCTTGGCGTCGCGATCCCAGACGATGATATTTTCTGGAGGAACACCGGCTTGCCGGAGGCCGTCAATAATCGTTAAGACGACTTCGGGGTGCGTGCTGAACAACGGCGCGCCATTTGCGCAGACTTTGATTCCGACAATATCGCTCGGTTTGACCAGAGACGCCCAAGCGGCGGCGACCGAGGGCTCGCCCGTCACGCTAGTAACAACCTCATCCACCATCCGCCGGACTTCCGAAGCATTTACTTTGTAGTCATAAATCGCATCCGAGCTCCCGGTTCGATAAACAACAGATCGGGGCAGAGGCGCCGGGGTCACGTCTGGGAAGGAGGGGGGAGAGGCGGCAGGCTCAGATGTTTGCGCTATTCCGACAAGAACTCCTGAGCTCAGCAAACCGACAAATACCGTCACAACTCTGAACACGAGGGAGGATTAGCTTGAACTGTTGCGAAAGCAAAGGAGGATTTGGGATGCGCCACGGGATAGAACATCTGTACGTCCACATTCCCTTCTGTCCCAAAATTTGCCCCTATTGCAGCTTCTACAAGGAAGCTTCCGATCGAAACAAGGTGCAGGGGTTCCTCGACGCGCTGCTGGTCGAACTCGACACCTTCGGATCTGACCGTCTGCGCGTTCGAACGATCTTTTTCGGGGGCGGAACCCCATCTGCGCTTTCACCTTCCCAGTTAGACTTCTTGCTCAACGGATTGCGTCAGCGCCTGGACCTGACCAATCTAACCGAGTGGACGCTGGAAATGAATCCAGCGACGGTTTCGGCGGAGAAGGCAAGCTTGCTACTTTCGCTCGGCGTTAACCGGATCAGCATGGGTGTTCAGTCTTGGGATTCGGAAATTCTCCAACGCCTCGGGCGGGTACATTCGGCAGGACAAGCCCGGCGCTCATACGACATCCTGCGCAAAGCCGGCTTTAGGAATATAAACTTGGATTTGATCTTTGGCGTGCCTGGTCAATCACGCAACCAATGGATGGAGACGCTGCGGGAAACGGTCGCCTTGGAACCAAATCATATCTCGGCCTATTGTCTGACTTACGAAGAAGACACCGAATTCTTCCGGCGTTTTCAGACCGGTGAATTCCGGCAGAACTCCAACGCGGACGCCGAGTTCTTTACTGCTACTATGGACTTTCTCGGCGCACACGGCTTTGAACAATACGAGATTTCAAACTACGCTCAGCCCGAGCGCGAGTGCCTACACAATCTCGCTTACTGGCACGGCAGGGACTACCTGGGCCTTGGGCCAAGTGCATTCTCCACCGTGGGCAGGAGTCGTTGGCAAAACATCGCGGATACGCAAAGCTACATTGCACAAATCATGCAGGGAGGTCTGGCCAGGTCGTTTGCAGAGGACTTGGAAGAGAAAACCAGGGAGTCGGAACGCATCATCTTTGGGCTCCGAACCAACAACGGAATTCTCCGGTCCAAGATCGCGCATCAAGATGTAGACCTCCACGACCTGGAAAAGGCAGGCTACCTCGAGGCCGCAGGTGATTACATCCGGCTGACCAGGGCGGGTCGAATGGTCGCCGATGAAATTGGCACGCTGTTCGTATGACTAAGTACGACGTGGTGGTCGTCGGAGGTGGTCCGGCTGGGGCCGCTGCGGCGGCGGTCACCGCTGAAGCTGGGCTGCGAACTCTCGTGATCGAACGCGCGTTTTTTCCCAGGGACAAAGTTTGCGGCGATTGCCTAAACCCAGGCTGTTGGGAAGTGTTCGAACGTCTGGGGATCGCGACGAAAATCGCCGCCCTTCCCTCTTCCCGGTTACAGTGGGTCGAGTTTGTGAATCTCCGGGGCGTCCGAATCCGAAGACCGTTGTCACAGAACGGACGTCCTGAAGTGGCGCTGCGGCGACGGCTGTTAGATGACGCGCTCCTCAACCGGGCCAAGGATCTGGGAGCCGAAGTGTGGCATGGGGAGCCGGTTACGGGCCTGACAAAAGGTTGGCGCGTGCAAACGGAAAGGCGCGACGCCCAAACTGAATTCCTGATCGCTGCGGACGGCCGAAATTCGTCCGTCGCTCGCCTGCTACGTCATTTCCCACAGACCCGCACGGATCGGATCGCCTATCAGACACATTTTCCGGCCAATTGGGAACCGCATGTCGCGCTGGAATTGTGGCCGCAAGGCTATCTCGGTAGGCAAACGGTTGACAACGAAACGGTGGGACTCTGTGTGGTAAGCCGCCCGGCGTTAGCTGAAGCATTTAGGGCGACGATGGCCAAACGGTTTGGCCTGGCGAGCAACCATCGCTGGAATTCAATTGCGCCGCTGACGCGCAAGCCGGTAACGGGCCGTCACGAAAAGCTCTTTTATGTCGGCGATGCCGCTCAAGTTGTGGAGCCGTTTACTGGAGAAGGGATCTTGTACGCCCTGAAATCCGGCTTGTTGGCCGCTGAGACGATCAAGAAGGCCATCTCAAACCTGGCCGATTGTCGGGACGAATATTGGGAAGCTCACCGCCGATTGTATGCTGGACGTTTGTGGATCAATCGTCTGGCGCGATGGTCCGTACTTCATCCCCAAGTGGCAAGTAGCGCGATGGAACTGCTCCGACTATTTCCCGGTCCCTTGAATTATTTGACTGGAAAGGTAGTCGGCTAGCGCCTGACTACTGAGGGGCCTGCTTCCTTACTACCCCGCTCTCAGCGCGCTCGACGTTCACCAAAAATCGCCGTCCCAACTCGGACCATAGTCGCGCCCTCCTCGACCGCGACACGATAGTCTCCGCTCATTCCCATCGAAAGCTCAGGCAGAGCAAAACTCGATTCACGTGCTAGTCGATCCCGCAACTCTCGCAACGCCACAAAATAGCGACGTGAATGTTCCGGTGCGGGTGCCAGCGGTGGAATAGTCATCAGTCCTTCAATGCTAGCGCGCTTGAAGCCTGTGAGTGTCTCAATTTGTTCAAAAAGCTTCGTAGGCGAGAATCCAAACTTCGATGCTTCCCCGGCCAAATTGACTTGCAGAAGAACTCGAGGGAACAGCCCCAGCTCGGCCGCAACCCGATCAAGATCGGCCAACAATTCAGTCGAGTCGATACCGTGGATGAGCTGAAATAGTGGCAGAGCAACGCGCACCTTGTTGCTCTGTAGGTGTCCGACCAAGTGCCACTGCGCCCGCGCCGGCAAATCCGGGATCTTCGCCCGCGCCTCTTGCACTCTGTTTTCTCCGAAGATCAACTGACCGGCATCTATCGCTTCTTGGATCACGTCCGCAGGATGGGTCTTGCTCACTGCGATCAATTGAACGGAGCCACCGGGTTGCCCGGCTGCTCTTTCGGCTTCGCTGATCACCTGTCGTACTTTTGCCAGATTATCTGAAATATCCGCACCCATTGACTCAACTATTAGAAAAACTTATGCTGTTCGAATCGGCTCATCGCTCGGGAATGCAAATTGAAACGCTCAAGATTTTTTGCGATCTCGTCGAGACGGCCAGCTTCTCGAAGGCGGCCGAGTTAAACACGATCACGCAAAGTGCCGTGAGTCAGCAAATCCGCACGATAGAACGAAAGTTCAAAATAGCGTTGATCGAACGAGCCAACAAGAATTTCTCGGTCACTCCTGAGGGTCGAGCGTTTCTCCAAGCGAGCAAAGAAATTCTTCGGGTCTACGACGGTTTGAGCGATCGGTTAGCCCAACTGCAACAGCTAGTTTCCGGCCGCTTACGAATCGCCACTGTCTATAGCATTGGCCTTCATGAATTACCCCGTAATTTGAAGCTATTCCGGCAAGCCTACCCGGCTATCGACGTACAGGTAGAATATTTACGCTCGGCTCAAGTCTATCAGCACGTGGCCGAAGGCGCTGCCGACCTTGGTTTCGTTGCATATCCCACCCGGCATCGGGGCGTAACCGTCGAGAGCCATTGGAAAGACAAGTTGGTTTTAATCTGCCCGCCGAATCATCGATTGGCAGCGCGGCAGAGTGTACCGATCACCGCATTAGACAGAGAAAAGTTCATTTCTTTTAGTTTTGATCTACCAACCCGAAAGGCGATCGACCGGGTTTTCAAGACGCACGCGGTTACGATTCGGCGATCGATGGAGTTCGATAATATCGAGACGGTGAAACGCTCGGTGGAAATCGAGGATGGAATTTCGATTGTGCCGCTCAGCACGATCGAAGAAGAGAGGCTGATCGGCAGTCTGGTGGCTGTGGAAATTGAATCTGTCGATATGTGGCGCCCGATCGGTCTGGTTCAGCGGCGTGCTCGGCGACAGGCGCCGCCAACAAGCGCGTTCGTTCAGATGCTGAAACAGAGAGATGCGCTTTGATCCAAACAGGGCTTCTGCTGGCACGGTTGGCTCGAACGAGATCTAACTGGGTAACAGACTGTGGTCAGATCGGCTCCCGGCACTCTGGTATGGGGTTACCGGCAATGGTCGGATGAAGAAGGCAAAAATTATTGATCCCGTAGGCGACTGCTTAACCCTTATTCAGGGGTGAACCATAAAAGACCATCGGCTAGACGAAATCTTGGGAGCATTAGCTCATCCAGATCGGCGCACTTTCGTGCGGGCGGGCGATGCACGAGGCGCTCGGCGCTGGCCAGCGTCTCGGAACGCTTGAAAGTGTTACGAAAGACCGGCATTCTCGTTCTGGAAAAGCGCGGTTGCTACCGCTTTTACCGAGCAAAATTCCAAGCTCATCCGGGAAACCGCCTGAGCCATTTCTCGACTGCAGGATTCTGAATAATGGGACGCGAAGCTCAATGTTTTTGTCGTTGGGGTGCCAGCAAAGGGAGCGTGAAAGCCCACCTCGAAACTCGTGAGCTCATCATTCGCGGTGACTTTCGAAAGAGAATTTTGCTCGATCAGATCAGCCACATATCGGTCGCGAAGGATGATCTTTGCTTTAAGGCCGGCGGCGAAGAAGTATCTTTAAGCTTGGGTGCACGTATGGCCGAAAAGTGGGCTAAGGCGTTGACATCACCGCCGCCAACTTTAGCCAAGAAACTGGGGATCAAGAGCGAGTCTCGCGTCTATTTTTGGGGCAAAATCGACGATCACGAGCTCGCGAATGCAGTCCGATCATCGCTCGTCAAAGAAGCGCAGATCGCTGACCTTTGGATTTTACGGGTGGACGAAGAGGAGACGCTCAGCTCATTCATCCGGAGAAAAATCAACAAGTCAGAAGGCAGCCCGGCTTTATGGGTAGTCTATCCCAAAGGCCAAAAGAGCGGATTAAGCGAGTCCGTGGTTCGGAGAAAATTGTTGGAAAATGGTTTTGTCGATACCAAAGTCGCCGCCGTTTCTGACCGACTAACCGCGCTGCGGTTTTCCCGGCGTAAAACGGATTTACCGTTCGGGCAGAAAGCGTAAGGAAAAGTGCTGTCTCTGCCGTCCTCTTATTTTTCGATCAGATGAAGCCCGGCGGCGGCGCCAACGCCGAGAACACTCGCCTCGTAAGCCGTGACCGGCCCAACGGAATCGTCGAGAGTACCGTCCGGCAGCTCGCGTCGGCACATCAAGATCGGCGTCAAATGCCGGCTCACTTCAGACGTCTCCGGCAACGCGTTCGGATCGATAAAATCGGTGAAATTCGGCAAAAAAGCCGCACCGAAAACTAGCATCGGCCGGATGCTTCCGTATCCGCGCTCAAATAGAGTATTCGCGTCGAGATAAAAGCTGACCGCTGAAGGTTCATCAACGTCGGCCATTTTATAGTTGTTTGGAGCGTGCAACCCAATCTCTTGGTTTCGCAAGCGAGTCTGCACCTCGGTATAAGCATCTTCGTTCCGCGCAGCGATAAAGTGGTTACCGTTCATCCCAAATACAAGGTTAGTCGATTGATCGGTGCCGAATCGGAAAATTCGGGAATCGCCGACTCCTTTTTCCGCCCAACGATCGGGGAACTCCTGCTGCAGGATCTTGCGCACCATCCCTAAGAAGGAATCAGGGTCACTCACTTCGATAAGGAAAAACCCGTCAACCAGACCCCGGTTTGGGTTCCGGTTAATGACTATCTCCGCCCCTTTCACAATTTCGCTCAGCTGCTGGAAATCGACTCCTGATGTCGTGACCTCATTCAAATACTCCTGCGCAGTCTGGGCAATGCCCCATTCCCTTGCCAACCTCTTTGTCAGATCGCGAATATGCAGCAAATCCAAAGGTAAAGACACGTAAACGAGCGTGCTAGGAGTCGTGAGATACATTCCCCTGGCGGAACGTTTCGTCTGCGCGGACGAAGCACGGGTAAAGACCGTGTCATGAATATTTGATCCTTCTAGTTTCGTTGCGATCATGAGCGCCGGAATCGCGCTGGCGGAGGGGAGCCAGTCTAACGGCGAGGCGGACGAATCTGAAGTCCTCCCACCGAGAAATCCAAAGAAATCGGCGTCAGCCGGGACGTGGGCGTGGCACTGCCGAAAGACCTCGGATGTTTCAAGCCCCGCCGGCTTATTTCCGACGCGCTTCATTGCAGAACGTAAAGCTTCAGGGCGCAGGCTGAAGAGCAACCACTGGCCGTTGCGTGCGGCGAAGATCAATTTCCCGGCTTCGGGGGATACGCCGGTTTGGCGCTGCGGATCGGACGATATCGGAGCCAAATGATAGGCAGATAGCTCGTGGATTTGTTGGCCAATCTCGTCCTGCCAATCTCGCAAATCGCCTGAGCATTTCGCTCCAAACACCCAATCTCTTCCGTTCAAATCGGAGCAGCATAAGTAGATGTTAACGGGTCGCAAGCGGCCGAGGGCGTGCCAAGCAACCCTCCAGGAAGAGGGAATTTGCGTGATCGGACGCGAGATAAACCGAGCGACCGTCGGTTCGCAAAAAATTTTGCTGAGCGTGGTCTCCGGCCACCGCTTTAAGGATTCCGGCAAGTCGCGAAGCTCGAGATAAATGAGACTGTCGGGGGACGCTAGCCGTGCAGCAGGCGTGCTTTCACTTTCGTCTCGACCAAGCAGGAGCAAAAATAACGCGCCGAGGCAGAGGACAAAAAAAGCGCCAAACAGTATTCGTTTCATCAGTGGCCCACTAGAAAAAACCTGCTTTTCCATCCTGTCGAGGCTGAGTTTTTCCAAGGGGCATTAAATTCTCGTCCCCAATCATTCTTGTTTAGGGGAGGAATCGCAGCTTGCTTGCCGTAATTTTCAACGAAGGCGGACCCTCGCACCCCGCGGCGCAAAAGCATCCGACTTCGCTAAGTGCTCGAGCATAGTGCACAGGCATCGAAGAGACTATGTAGGACAGCTTATACCTCCCCTTCCTATGCGACGGCGGAGTCGGCCAGAGAAAAGCCCGGTTCGATAAGCTCCGAAGCCGGCCTGGATGTACGCTCCGGCGAGCGGTAACTTTCCAGCGCATGCGACCAGATCGGGTTCATCAATTGTGCCGGAGTCTTCCAAATGAGAACATGCAATCGCGCTACCGTCTGTCCATCAGCCAAGAGAGCGCGTTTTTCTCGGGCGGAAAGCGCATCGGGACCGAGCCGGAAAAGTTTTGCTGCGAGGGAGGCCACATAACCCTCGGCTCCCGGCGCATGATTGTGTCGCTCCTTCTGTAAGGCAACGTGAACCGCATTGTAAAACGGGTCGAGAATCGCATGCAGAAACTGATCACCCTCGCGTAATTGAAACTCATAGGAAGCCGTAAGCTCTCTGGGTGGCTCAGTTTCTTCAGGTGTTAAAAAAAGGCCTTTGAGTAAACCGGATCGGCCGCTCAATAGCACCAGCGGCACCGCTAACCAGAGCCCAAGCAGGATCGGAAGAAGCCAGAGAAAATAGCCAGGGGAGATCCACCAGGCTAACAGGCCCAAACAAATCCCGCTGACGGGTAGCGGCCAGTACTCCGCGAGGGTAGCTAACCAGCCCGGACCATCGCCGCCCTCTCTGGTCTGGGTATGCCAGGTCACGGTCTGGCCTCCCAGGTTTCGGAAAACAAACCGGGTATGGAACCACACCATGATCGGCGCGACGAGGACCGAAAATAGGACTTCGCTAATGACCCCAAGCACCACCCGGACCCCACCGTTATAGCCCCGCAACGACTTCGGCTGAGAAAACAAATGGATCAAACTCATGAGCTTCGGGCTGAAGAGCAACAAGAGCGTCAAGATCATGAGGATGAACGCGGATGGAAGCTGAACGTTCAATGTCTTCTGATGCCACCGGTCAATCGCCGCTTGCAGCGTCCCGAATAGAATGAATAGCACCAACAGCGGAGAGGAACCGTACGCCAGGATTCCTTGGATGAGATGAAGCCGGCTTACCGGGCGAACCTTTTCCGCCAAGAGAAACCACATATGCTGGAGATTGCCTTGGCACCAGCGGCGATCCCGTTTCACGTATTCCGTCAGATTTGGCGGCAATCCTTCGTAGCTGCCATCGAGATCGGCGGCGAACCAAACTTCCCAACCGGCGTGCTGCATAAGCGCTGCTTCTACGAAATCGTGGCTTAGAACGCGGCCACCCAAAGGTGCCCGTCCCGGAAGTTCCGGCAATCCGCAACTCGTGAGGAAGGGAGAGACCCGGATAATCGCATTGTGGCCCCAATAATTTCCGGAGCCCTGTTGCCAAAAGTTCAGGCCGGCTGCGAAAACCGGACTGTAAAGACGCGACGCGAACTGCTGGATCCGTGCAAAAAGCGTGCTGGCCTTCACGAGCTTTGGCATCGTCTGGATGATACCGGCCCGGGGGTTCACCTCCATCAGCCGCACCAACGACGAAACCGCCTCACCAGTCATAATGCTGTCCGCATCGAGAATAATCATATACCGATGCCGGTGCCCCCAGCGGCGGCAAAAGTCGGCTATGTTTCCGCTCTTGCGGTTGACGGGTAAACGCCGTCGCCGGTAGTGAATTTTACCGAACCCATTCGTCTGCCGGCACAGGTCTGCCCAGGCGAGTTCTTCCTCCACCACTTTACTTGGTTCAACCGAATCGCTCAGGAGATAAAACTCGAAGGCATCTAACTCCCCTCTTTGCAGCAACGAGTCGTACAAAGTACGGATATTGCCGAAGACAGTGCGCGGGTCTTCGTTGAAGATCGGCATCGCGATCGCGGTCGACGCCAGTGGTGTTTTCGGATCCAGGGTGTTGGTGATTTTGAGTGGCTCATGCCCCTCTGCCAAAACCAGGAATCCAATAAAGGCTTGGGTAAAACCAAAAGCCAGAGCGGTAAAAAGAAGAACGAAGAGTCCTAGCTCGACCGCTTTGAGCGCGGTCCATCCCCCTATGTTCAACATGTCGCACATCAACCAAACCCCGATGACGGCAATACCCAGCGTAACAAGGCCCACCGCCCATCGGCGCTGGCGAACCTTAGCCTGAAAAACCTCATCTAATCTGGCAGACCCGACAAGCTCAACGAGCCGTACTGGCCGATCTGGACCGCTCATATGCTCACCAATTCAGCTAGAGAAACAAACATCCTTTTTCTTTCCCAAAACATGATCCCCCGAAGAGATCTACAAACTCACGAAAATCAACAATCCGACAATACCTAGACCAAGACACCAACTCAGAATTCGGTTTGAACCCAAAAACGCCATTCGCTCGGCGAAAGTAATTACCAGCTCGCCGACCGCCGAAAATCGAAATGGGCGAGCCGTGATACTTGCTTGCTGCAACCGCGGGGTTGGCTTGAGTCGGACTTCACGAAGAGCTTGCAAAACCTCGTCGGATAACTGGACGTGCGACTTGAAACTGCTTCGATCGCTCGGTTCAGTGAGGAAAAGACGAATCCGCTCTTCAACTGACCGTCGATCCCTCGGCACTTCGGCCCCGATCAAATGGCCGAGAGCCTTATCCAACGCCCGCTGCGTTTCTTCAAAAGCAAGTTGGGTGGCCGGGGTAAAGGGCTCTTGCCGCTTCCGGGCGATCGCTTGTTCGAAACTCGACAACAGAACAAGCTCGCGCTCGACGTCCTCCGGTACTTTCAGGGCATCAAGATAGTCGTTGATGCGATCCCAAGCCTCTTTCCACTCGGGGGACGCATTAATTCCCACACGTAACAGAGCTAAGTATTCAGCAGATATAGCCATTTTTCCGAACAAAACCGGTCACGCCGCAAAATAACACAACTGATATCCATAGTCTGGGGCGGAGTTGGATCGAATATCGTGAAGCTGACAAGCCAACCGCGCTCGGTGGGCGCGAACTGCACCTCCTTCACTTGGCCACCTTGGTTTGCCACAACGTAAGGACGCAGTTCATCCACGGGAATCGTCCCTCCACTATCCGGCTTCGCATACTCGACCGTGAAACGCGTCTCTCCCGTTCGTGGACTGGGGTGAACCGTTGTCGAAATGACTCGGAATTGGCTTGTGTCTGGCTCTTTACCATCCCAAACCAGCTGGTAAGCAAACTCGTACCGGCTGCCCGCCTCCGGAGTATTGGCCAGCTCCCATCCTGCTACCATATTGTCGCTATACTCGTCCGAAGAAGGGATCTCCAGCAATCGCACGTATCCGGGGCCAAAATCGCTTTTCGGGATAGCGGTCAAATTAGGGCGGCGGTGATATTCGGCTTCCAGATCCAGGTAATGGGTGAGGTCGCGGTCACGTTGGAGAAGCGCAAATGATGTCACACCGGAAAACTTTCGCACTAGGACCGATTTTGGGTTGTCTAATGGAGCCCATAATTTTTCACCGGAAGTAGTTTCCATCAAAAGTCCGTCAGAGTCGTGCACTTCGGGCCGGAATTCCCGACGCTTAAAATCAGTCCTGTTCATCGAAAACTCCATCTTCCCGGTAGGTTGATAGTCGGGCTTCAGCGTCGGTTTATTCACGGTGTTCTCGCCAAAATAAAACATGCTCGTCAGCGGCACGAGGACCACAACCTGCGGTTTTTTTCGAAAAAAGAGTGTCGCTTGGATGTCCATCGTGGTCGCCTCGCCGTAGTGCACCACGAATTGATAACCGCCCGTAACGCTTTGGCTGTCCAACAGCGCGTAGAATTGCAGGCTGGTGTCACTTGGCTTTGGTTGGCGAATCCAGAACTCGGTAAAATCCGGAAACTCTTCCACCTCACTTCCGCCGGTGTTGATGCCCAATCCGCGGGTGGACAATCCCCAATGCAGACCTTTGGCGATAGCTCGGAAATAGCTGGCGCCAAGGAATGAAAGAAACTCGTCCTGAATGCCAGGGCGACTCGAAGGGACAAAAACCTTGAGACCGGCGAAACATTCTCGCCCACTGAAGACGACCTCCTTGTCGTAGTGGAAATAGGAAGGCGAAAAAGGAATGTCCCTAAGCCGGTCGGGTTCAATCGCATGAAATAGAACGCGTCTCTTGTAATAGTATCCCGGGTGAAAGAATCCGAGACGATAAGGGAGAAAGGGCCAGACTGTGTGCTCTGGCAAAAAGCGGATTCGTCGGTAGAGATCATAATCCAGGTTTTGCAGGTCAGGAGAAAGCTGTTGTAGTTGAGGTGTAAAGGGCTGTCGCGCCAATGTCTCGGCTTTCTTTACGATGTCGCCATAGCCGAAGACCGGCTCATCTTGAGCAGCAACCGTGCCCGCGCAGGCAAGAGCTGCCAGCAACCCCGACCAAATTTTCATAAGCGAGGGACGATGGCAGCAGCTATACAAGCTCGTCAACTTGCATGTTGCAAAAACTCCACCGAGTAGCCTGGTCCTCCCGGCTCAGAGTAGCCTGATGCTCCAGCCTCAGGGAGCGTGCCGGTGAGAGGTGGTTGGTGAGAGGGTGGTGAGAAATTTCTGCCGAGGGTTTGCCGATAGGCATCCACCAATCACTTCTCACAATCGCAGTGTCCTCGGTTCCTGAGGCTGGAGCATCAGGCTACTCGGCTACTCCGAAGCCCGTCCGCACCGCTCAACGCGATCGGCGAATCAACCCGATCATGACGCCCTGTATGAGTAACTCGGCAGCCGGGATTAGATCAGGATATGCTGCATTTTCCGCTTTCAAGAAAGGTTTGCCTCTTTTGAGCTGATAGCGTTTGAGCGTGACTTCGCCGTCGATCAAAGCGGCCACAATATCACCCTCCCGAGGCGTGGCTCGGGTCAGCAACACGGTGTCTCCATCAGCAATTTGGGCACCGATCATCGATTCTCCCCGTACCCTTAGCGCGAAAACCTCGCTGGTTTCGTTGACACCAAAGAACTTGGCATCGACCGCGAACCTTGTTTCCTCCATTGCGGCCGAATCGGTGGCGCGACCCGCGGGGATCGCCCCCAATAGCGGCACGAATCGATGCTCGGAACGCAGTTTCATTTCCGGATCGCTTAAGCCTCGAGCTTTATGAGGAGAGCGACTGATGACACCTTTCCGCTCGAGCGCACGCAAGTGGTTCATCGCAGCGGTCTGACTCTGAAAATGAAAATGCCGTTGAATTTCGCGACTAGTTGGCGGGAACCCAGTCTCTCGCTGGTGCTGGCGTATGAAATTGAGCACCGCTCGTTGTCGCTCCGTCAAAGTCTCCATTAATGTTCACAGGAACACTAACAGAAATACCGAACTTTTCAATGGCTGTAGCCAAAACAACTTTGGGGACTTCCATACTTTTCGATTGTGCGCACGGAGCCATTCGCAAATACTGGCAGACCAACGGTCGAGAATCTGGTTACTCCAACTGCTATGCGCCTAATTGAAAAGATCTTGATCGCGGCCGTCTCTTTCTGTGCCGGTGCAACCGCGAGCATCGGCGAAAACTTACTACCCTCCCACTCCGACCCAAATCAGGTGATTCTCTCGCTCTTGCCGCAAATGCCCAAACAAGGTGGGTATTCGGCGTCGAATGCCGCGACTGCAAACCTCCAAGCGGCCGTGAGAGTCTCCGCGGGCCGGCTCACCATCACACCTAGAGTCGCTGTTCCGAGCTATTGCTCCGGCGCCACCTACCTAGTTTTCGTGCAAGCGGTGGAACAGCTCAATGGCGGAACAGCCATTGCCAGTCCGCTGGCGGAACAACTAGCGGTGAAAGGTCAACCCGACGGCGTAGGCGTCTGGGGCCGCTGGAACGCCAACGGTCCGGGCACTGCCTGTCTCTTTCGCGAATTGGACCTCGGATCAAACTTTACTTCCTGGAACGCAGCAAAACCGGGGGACTTTATGAAAATTTTTTGGAACCCTAATGTTGGCCGGCATGAACATGGCCATTCCGCAATCTTTCTGGGTGTCACGCAAGACAACGGCGTCGAGATGGTTCACTTCTGGTCAAGCAACATACCGAATGGCTTTGGCGACAAGGCAGTTCCAAAGACGAAAATAGCGTCCGTGATTTTCTCGCGCTTACAAAATGCTCAGAACATCCAACGCGCTCTCTACACATTGTCACCGAGAAATGTTTACCTGGGTAATCTGATCAGCAAAGATTCCTCTCTAGCCGAGGCGTTGCAGGAGTCAGGCGCGCATTGAAAGTGCCCGCAGACTTTGTACTACTGAGGAATTCGGTTGTTCGCGAAAATTTTCGGCATCACGCTCGCCAAGACCCGAGATAGGCAGGGCGCGGTGTTCCAGAATACGCACGAGGCTACGTCCCGTTCTTAGCGAGTACGACGGCTAGGAAGATTACGGTTGCGGCCGTGCCGCGCAGTGCACTTGCGGACTCTCTTGCGGGATTCAGAAAAAGCCGTTGCATACCCTCTCGATTTCCTCGACTCTTTCCGCTGCAATACGCCGTTGTGGAACTCGGTTGTTTTTGTCATGAGCCAAGACTCTGTTGAAAATCAAGAAGGACTTCCAGTGGGGGGAGCTGGGCCGGTACCGGAAACCGAAGCGCATCCGACGCGTTTCGGGACGACGGCGCTAGGGGGTGGGAATAAGCAACTCGATCAGCTCGGGGAGCTTCCATCCGGTTACCGTCAGATGTTCGTGATAGCTCGAGACCCTCATTGGCTTTTTAGCTACTGGGATTTTGATTATGCCGAGTTTCCGCAAAAACGGCAACTGCTGCTTCAGGTGTTTCGCGGCAGCGAACTTGAGACCACAATTGAGATCAACGAAATCGCCCGCAATTGGTATATCCCGGTGCAACGTGCGGACGCCGACTACCGGGTCGGGCTCTGTTGGAAAAGCGAGGACGGTACGATCCGAACCATCGGTGAAGCGGGCCCGACGCACACGCCTCCGGAAGCGATCAGTCCGCAATGGGACAGCCAGTTTGCGACGGTTCCGTTCCATTTAGGGTTCAATTTTTTGCTGGATGTTGTTGAGGCAGCTAAGGCAACGGGAGAACCACTCACCCAAGCTTTAGCGCGCCTGCAACAGACTGCGGCAGCGAACCTGGGGGGTCCTTCAAGCTGGAGCCAATCACAGCTGCGCGTTCTAGAGACGTTGCTCGGCAAGGCTTTCGTCGAACAGCTCTCCTCGATGAGTACAGGGGAGCTTAGCAGCTACTTGCAGACCAATTTAGCCACTCAACTTGATTCGGAGTCGGCCAGCGAATTAGTGGCCAAAGGTCGCTTAGCGCAGCTTCTCGCTCCAGAAGCGTCCAGCCTATTTAGCGCGTTCCGAGAAATTTTTGGCCGTGAACTTTCTAGTGCCGGGTTGAGTAGTCTAAACTTATCTTCAGCCGCGGAATCATCCGAAACGTTAGCAGCTGGCGGCCAATCCTTGGCGAGTTGGCAGGGCGCCGGAAGCGAACGAGCTGAGCTAAGTTCGTTCGAGTTATCGAGTGGCTTATTAAGTAGCGCGGAACTCAGTTCGGGTGTTTTGAGCTCATTCGCAGGCGCTTCGGAGTTAGGTGCACTTGGCTTAAGCTCGGCTGAGTTGACTTCCTCGGCTTTGAGTTCTGCCGGCTGGTCGGGTCTCGAATTTCCACTGTCCAGTTGGAGCGAGCTGGCATCGGAAAGCAGCCTTTCTAGCGGGTTCGGCTCGAGTTGGAGCGGAGCAGTGGAACGCGGGTTCTTCATGCACGTCAATGCGGAGGTTATTTTCTATGGGGGCACCGATCCGCGAGCCAAGGTAACGGTGGCTGGTCAACCAATCCAACTTCAGCCGGACGGCACGTTTCGTTATCATTTTAAATTTCCGGACAGCGATTTTGAGATTCCCATCGTTGCGGTGTCACCGGACGGCATAGAAACTCGCTCTGCCGTTCTGTACTTCCGGAGAGATACTATTCGCCAGGGCGATGTGGGTGCTACTGGCCAGCCCTCTCATCTGCACGATCCGATGGGCGCCAGGAGCTAGTGGCTCTCCGCACTCTTGTGAGATGCAAGGAGCCTCCGAAATCGTTGCCCGACTGAGAATCTGCTACGCGAGGGAAATCGAAACTGTCGAATACTATTTGGTCAATGCGATCGACTTGGAAGGCGATCGGGCGGAACCCGTCAAAAATTTGCTCGATGAAGAAGTGCAAACTGCGCTAAGTCACGCGCGCCGACTGGCAAAGCGTATTAAGGCGATAGCGCAGGGTTCGCTGGCACTACCTAGCCTGCAAAACGGCAAACAGACACTTGCCGATCAAGCTGACATCGATTCGTTTCTTCGCGATGCCATCAAGTCGTTGGAAACGGCGATGGAACAATACGAGGGAATTATCAAGCTCTGCGACGGCCACGATGTTCTGACCCAGGACCTGGTAATCGAACTCTTGGTGGACGAACGGGAGCGACGACGGCGCTTCATGGCGTTTCTGCCGGAAGAGTAGCCTGATCCTCCCGGCTCGGGGTAGCCTGATGCTCCAGCCTCAGGGAGGGTACTTGTGATTAGTGATCAGTGAGAGGAGTGGTAAAAGGGGCCGGGAGAGATTTCTGCCGACGATTTGTCGATAGGAATTCACCGTTCACCGATCACTTCTCACAATTGCGGTGTCCTGGGTTCCTGAGGCTGGAGCATCAGGCCACTTGGAAGCATCAGGCTGCTCTTTGGCGATTGTTATCCTATTCCGATTAAGTTACCATCGCTCCCAATGGCGCCGTCAAAAAAGGATCGATGGGTCGACCAATTTATTTCCTATCTCGATGTCGAACGGGCCGCATCATCTCGAACTGTGATCGCCTACCGCCATGCTCTCGATCGGTTTAAGGCATTCCAAGGGGGGACAGTCGCATGGCATTCTGTTACCGCCCACGAATTCCGCGCGTTCTTGCTGGCCTGTATGAAAGCGAATATGGCGCGCTCTTATGTGCGACTCACCTTCGCGGCATTACGCAGTTTTTACCGCTTTTTAGCGGAGCGCGCCGGACTAACGGTTAATCCCCTCAAAGAAGTAAGTTTACCCAAGCTAGAGAAGAAGCTACCCATCGTGCTCTCGATCACTCAAGTTAGCGAACTACTCGATAAACCGGCCCAAGTTGAGAAAAAGAATCAGGCGCCAAGCTGGGGGGCTGGCCGGGACGCAGCTATCCTTGAACTTTTTTATAGCAGCGGCCTCCGGTTGAGCGAACTCGTTGCTCTGGATGTGGCCGACGTCGACGTTTATGCGGAGTCGGTCCGGGTTCTTGGCAAGGGTCGCAAAGAACGGGTGGTGCCGGTCGGTGATTTGGCGTTGCAGGCCATTCAGAAATATCGCCAGGACGCTCGCGTCCACACAGGTCCCCTTTTTATCAGTAAGTTGCGAAAGCGCCTCTCCGCGCGGTCGGTCTGGCTCATCCTCAAGAAATATCTCCAGAACACGTCGATCCAACTGCCGGTGAGTCCGCATAAGCTCCGGCACAGCTTCGCTACGCACTTACTCGAAAACGGGGCAGACCTCCGAAGTGTTCAGACATTACTCGGACATGCTAATCTCTCGACCACCCAGATCTACACGCACGTCACCGTCGAAAGACTGAAGAAGGCGTACGACGACTCGCATCCGCGAGCCTAGGGCCGCTCGAGGCTTCGCTCTCATCGGACTCGCCCGCTTGAATGGTTCTGTGGCCGGAATTCTGGAAACCGAATAATCCTGATCGAAGCGCGCTTTGTATTTGCGGACGGCAACCGGTTGTTGCACCTCAAATACAATCACTCCTCGATCCCATGACCAATCCCCTCAGAGTCGTCGTTGTCGGTTCCGGTATCGGTGCTCAGCATGTCCGAGGTTATCGTGCGGCTTCCGACCTCTTCGAGATAACCGCGATTTGCGACATCGACCCTGAGCGCGGAGCAGCTCTCGCCGAAGAATGCGGAATCCAGCTCCTTACTGATTTCGAAGCAGCGATTCATCGCACCGATGTCGACATCGTCGATCTCTGTACCCCTCCCACCCTGCATTTTCAGCAAATGTGCGCAGCGATCGAAGCGGGTAAACACGTGATCTGTGAAAAGCCGATCGTTGGTAGCTTGGCTGAGCTGGATCAAGTGGAAGATCTTGCCCAGAGGACAGGCAAACAAATTATGCCGATTTTCCAATATCGGTTCGGTCGTGGCCTACAAAAATTGAAGTATTTGATCGAACGCCAGCTCACGGGTGAAGCATTCGTCTTCAATGTTGATGTAGCTTGGTGGCGTTCGGGTGACTACTATTCGATTCCGTGGCGCGGCAAGCGGGCGACGGAGCTGGGTGGCGCACTTCTGAGCCAGGCGATTCATGCCGTCGATATGGTTTTTTATATACTGGGTCCGGCGCGGTCGCTCTTCGCTCGGACTGCCACGCGGGTTAATCCGATCGAGGTTGAAGATTGCGTGGCGATTGCAATAGAGATGGGTGACGGCTCACTCGGTACGATCTCTGTTACGCTTGGTTCGGCTGGGCAAATTTCGCGCCATCGTTTTACATTTCGCAATCTGAGTGCGGAAAGTAATGCCGAGCCATACACTAATTCCGGCGAACCTTGGATGTTTTCGTTTCCCGAGGAAAAGCGAGGACTACAAATCGAACAAGCCCTCGCTGAATTCACGCCTTCAGCGGAAGGATATGAGGGACAGTTCCGGCGCTTTCACCAATCTTTCATTCACGGGGAATCTCCGCCGGTGACCTTAGCGGATGCACGTCGAGTTCTGGAGTTTATCGGTGCTGTCTATTCTTCTGCGGAAAGCGGAGAGCGCGTTTCCCTTCCTTTGACCAGAACGAACCCGAAATACAATCGGTTTTAGATAAGACCAATGGCGCACGTTGAAGAAGGCATTCGCCGAACGCTGAAAAACCCATGTCTGAAGTTTGGGAAAATATCTTAAAAGAAGCACCCCGGCCGGCTAGCGCTTGTCGGCCCGGTGAGTTCCGCGTGGCTGCGGTCGGCTTGGATCACAATCACATTTATGGAATGTGCCAAGGCTTGATTGAAGCGGGAGCCTCGATCGAATTGGTTTTTGATGCGGATCCATCCAAGGTCGGAGCATTCCAAGAAAAATACCCCTCCGCCAAATCTGCGCGGTCGCTTGACGAAGTCCTCGAGTCCCAAGCAATTCAGTTGGTCGCTTGCGCATCGATTCCCAGCGACCGGGCTCAGGTTGCGGCTCAAGCGCTCAAAGCCGGCAAAGATTTCTTCGTCGACAAACCGCCGTTGACGAGCCTCCCGCAATTGGCGTCTACCCGCGAAATCGTCAAAAGCTCACAACGAAAATTTCTGGTTTACTTTAGCGAACGGCTACACAACGAAAGCGCAACCGCAGCGTCCATCCTGGTTGAGCGAGGCGCTATCGGCCGGGTGTTGCAAGTGATAGGGCTCGGTCCTCACCGACTGAACGCTGCCAGTCGGCCCGACTGGTTTTTCCAACGCGCCCGGTACGGTGGAATTCTTTGCGATATCGGCAGCCACCAAATCGAACAATTCCTGTACTTCTCCGGATCGAAAGACGCGACCATTTTAAGCGCAGCGGTTGCTAACTACGATCACCCCGACAGACCGGAACTGGAGGATTTCGGAGAAGCGAGTTTGGTAGGTGATAACGGGTCTAGTAACTACTTCCGAGTAGATTGGTTCACGCCTGATGGATTATCGAGCTGGGGCGATGGCCGGACGATCATCTTAGGAACGGAAGGGTATCTCGAGCTACGAAAGAACGTCGATATCGGCCGCGACCGAGGCGACCAAGTTTACCTGGTTAACTCACAAGGTGAATTCCATTTCCCGGTCGCCGGCAAAATAGGTTATCCGTTCTTTGAGCTCATGATACGCGACTGCCTGGAGCGCACGAATCGAGCGATGAGTCAGGAGCACATCTTTAGAGCAAGTGAGCTCTGCTTAAAGGCACAAGCGCAGGCAGTTCGGTTATGGCCGGTTGCCTAACCTACAGAGACTTACTAGTGCACGGCCATCCCCGTCTCGAAACTCGCCCGCAATGGTAGGGCAAAACCTCAGCGCTTCCGCGATACCCATAATGGTAGGGTGAAAGCCTGGCGCGGTCTCAGCCGCGCCGGCTTGAGCCTTTCGTACCTCATCGCGCGCCTCAGAACCACCATCGCTCAGTCTTTATCAATACTCCACGAAACGGCCAATCTCGGACTCGCTTTACAAGCCCGGCGCGCACGGGGTTTTCGTCCATGTAGATTCGCTTTTCAACGGCGCCTTCGAAACAGCGGATGCGATGATGAAACGATCCGGCCTGCCACCGGCAATTGGGATTCCTTAGCACACGTGCTACACCGCGTTTCCAGCACGTGATCCAGTCATCAAAAGCGATTGGTTCTGCAGTCGGTTCGGCGAAGAAATGTACATGGTCCGGCATGATAACGTAAGCGCTCACAATCCAGGCGTTATGGCGTCGCCACACAGAACGAAGCGCGCCATGCACCCGCTGCGTAGCTAGCCATCGCTTTCGCCTCTTCGTGCATATTGTTGCCAGTACCAGGGTGGGGAGAGTTTCGTCTTCGATGACGCCTCGCGCCGGGCGACGCCTTTCATTGTATAACATATCAAAAGATTGTAGCTAATAAGGCGCCGAACTCAAGGCACGAACGGCTCAAGCCGATCCCGCTGAAACGGCATCAGGCTTTCGCCCTACCGTCTGGGCGCCCACGAAAGTTGCAACCGCGCTGCCCTGGTGCGACATACATCGCCACCTTTATTTTCCGAACTGATGGCTCACATTCCGACTCGCGATGAAATTGCCGCTGCTGACACCTGGGATCTCACTCCTCTCTTTCAAACCGAATCCGAGTACCAGGCAGCACTGGCCGACCTCCGAAAAGCGATTCCACTGTATGAACAGTTTAAGGTTCGCTTCACCGAGACAGCAGAGGAGCTATCCAAGTGCCTCGAGTTCGATAAATCCGTTGATCTCATCGCGGAGCGACTCGGTCACTATGCCTCACTCAAATATGCGGAAGACGGTTCGAATCACGAGCATTTAGCTCGCCGAACCGAATTGGCAAACGTGGGGACCAGGCATAGGGAAGCTTCAGCGTTTATCGGGCCTGGCATTCAGGCGATTCCAGACGCCGTCTTCGAAGCGTTTTTGGATGATCCAGTTCTTGCGGACTGGCGCCGAGCTCTAATTCGGCTGCGGCGTTACCGGCCGCACACCTTGTCCGAGCCGGAAGAGAAAATCCTTGCGGCAGGGTCGACTGTTATTCGTGGGCACCACGAAACGTTTTCTCAGCTCACTAATGTAGACATGAAATTCGGTGTAGTGGTGGGCGCAGAGGGTGAGGAGATTCCACTCTCGCAGAGCTCCTACGTGTCGCTTCTGCAAAAACAAGACCGGCAAATCCGGCAGCGGGCATTTACGCAGTTTTACCAAGAGTTTTCCGACCATCGATATACGCTGGCGTCTTCTTTAGCAGCCTCGATCCGAGGTAACGTTTTTTACGCTAGAATGCGGCGCTATCCATCGGCTCGAGAAGCCTCGTTATTTAGTGATGACGTTCCTGTGGCAGTATACGACAACCTGATCTCCACCGTGCGTGATCACCTGCCGGTGCTGCACGAATATTACGCGCTACGCCGAGAGATACTGCAAATCGATGAAATCCACCAGTACGATACCTTCGTACCATTGGTCCCAAAGGTGGCGAAGCACGTCCCATTCAACGAAGCGATCCAGCTGGTTACGGAATCGTTGCAACCGCTCGGGAGAGAATATGTCGATATTCTTCGTCAAGGACTGAACGACCGCTGGGTAGACCGGTACGAAACGAAAGGCAAGCGCAGCGGGGCGTTTTCTTCTTCCAGCTATGGGAACGCACCGTATATCCTGATGAACTATCGGCCCGACGTTTTTTCAGACGTGTTCACTCTCGCTCATGAGAGCGGGCATTCCATGCACAGCTGGTATTCGCAGCAGCATCAACTTTTTCAGGACTATAGTTATCCTATATTTCTCGCCGAGGTCGCTTCTACCTTTAACGAAGAGCTCTTAACCCACCATCTACTTCAGCGCGCAGAAGACCTGAGTTTGCGGGCTTATCTCATCGACCGTCAGATCGAGGACATTCGCTCGGTTTTGTTTCGTCAAACGATGTTTGCCGAGTTTGAAAAGGAGACGCACCAACGCGAGGAAGAAGGGCGTCCCCTGACTCTCGATGTGTTCGAATCGATTTATCGTGAACTGCTTCAGGCCTATTACGGACCCGACTTTGCTCTTGATCCAGAGCTGAATATCGAATGTCTCCGGATCCCCCACTTCTACTCGGCATTTTATGTCTATAAATATGCCACAGGAATCTCTGCTGCTATTGCGTTGGCCAAGAGGGTTCTGGAAGGCGGAGATCAGGCCGTCGAAGAGTATCTCGGCTTTCTCAAATCCGGCGGCGCAAAATTTCCGATAGAGACTTTGCGGGCGGCCGGTGTGGATATGTTGACCCCGGAACCGGTGGAACGAGCAATTGAGCTGTTTGGCCGGCGTTTGAAAGAATTGAGAGAGTTATTGGTCCATTGAGCCATCAGGAATCTAGCAGCTAGAAGATCCGGGATGGTGGCAGCAAACCCTTCTCAAAAAGAAATTTAACCCATTCCGGGCAGAGCGGTACAGTCCGGTACGCAACGCCTGAATCGGACTATTAAAGGCCCGACCGGGAGCTTTCGCCCATTGATTGTGTTTCGGCTCGCTCGCCCAAAACGTCCCAGTCGCTCGGCAGCGAGCTTTACATCCCGTTAGGGTCTGCACTGCTCATCCAACGCTTTCGCAATTTTGTGAATCCTTTCTCGCTAAATTTCATAGGCTCTAAACTGGCTAGATGACCAAACCCGTGCTATAAACTTCAGGCAGCTGACGAGCTAAAAAAATCGAACCAACAGAGTTCTGAAACGGGGGGGTTACCGTGAATAAAATAGCAACAGGGGAAGGTGTTGAAAGACTCGAAGAAAACGAAGCAGAAAAGCTCAGCGTCTCGAATATTCCGAGGCTAAGCGCAGAAGAGCTTTTTCGCCTGGCAGCACAGATCGAAGTTCGCTCTCCCAAGGGCGCAGAAACCGATTCGCCGAGCACGATTTTTTATCCTTACATCGAGTAATTGGGGAATTTGCGGGAGAGCCGCAACGCGGCCGCACTTCCTTCATCGTCTTTGTTCTCGACTGCGGTCGGTCGAAGCGCAGCCTCAGCGTCTCTCCGAGGTTCGGAGGCCCGTCCGGCAGTTGCCTCGCGGACGCGAGACCCAACGCGGGGAGGGATCGCGTCCCCGCGATCCCTTGTGGCCGGACCCAAGCGCATTTGTATACCAAGGGTTAAATTGCGTCCCCCAGGTTAGAGATCGTTTTCTCGGCGCGCGGGGACGCGCGCCCTCCCGGCGATGGAGCAGGCAAACCATTCTTAAGTTGACGCGTATGGGCAGTTGCCGGACGCCCGGAAACTATCGAGTGCGCACCCAGGAATCGAGCCCAAGGATTCTGGAGTCGGGAGCAACCCCGGATATTGCAGGCATTTTCCCTAATACGAAGCCTGAGCGCCTGTAATATTTTTGCGGTGTATCCACGGCATTAGTGACCGCAGACGCAAGCCCACTTTCTCGATCGGATGTTTTTGGCCGTCTTTGAGCAACTTCTTGTAATCAGGCAAACCTTTCTCGTACTCGCCGATCCAACCTTTCGCGAATTTTCCAGATTGGATCTCTTTCAAAGCCCGCTTCATTTTCTTTTTTACAGTACCATCAATAATCGTAGGTCCGACCGAAACGTCACCCCATTTGGCTGTTTCCGAAATCGAGAACCGCATTCCGGCAATCCCCGACTCATACATTAAATCCACGATCAACTTCAGTTCGTGCAGGCACTCGAAATAGGCCATTTCGGGTTGGTAACCGGCTTCGATCAGCGTTTCGAATCCATTCTGAACCAGAGCAGTCAAGCCACCGCACAAAACCGTTTGCTCGCCGAACAAATCGGTCTCGGTCTCTTCCTTGAATGTTGTTTCGAGTACGCCGGCTCGAGTTGCGCCGATGCCTTTGGCCCAAGCCAGAGCAATCTTCTTAGCTTTTTTTGATGGATTTTGATAAACCGCGATTAAGGCCGGGACCCCTTTGCCTTCCAGATATTGTCGCCGAACGATATGACCGGGTCCCTTCGGGGCCACCATGATTACGTCCACTTCGGCCGGCGGTTTGACCGTCTGGAAATGGATGGCAAATCCATGACTAAAGAGCAGCGTTTTTCCCAGACGAAGATGCGGAGCCACCTCCTTTTCGTAGATCGAGGCGATCTTCAAATCCGGAGTAGCGAAGAAAATGATGTCAGCCTTTTTGGCTGCTTCCGCTACTGAGGAAACTTCAAAACCGTGTTCTTTGGCCACGGCGATCGATTTGCTACCCTCGTGCAAACCGACAATGACGTCCACCCCACTGTCTTTGAGATTCAGTGCGTGGGCATGACCTTGCGACCCGAAACCGATCACTGCACATACCTTTCCATGCAGGTTGTTCAGGTCCGCGTCTTTATCTGTGTAGACTTTTGCTGGCATAGAATGATTCCGTTGTCAGGAAATAGAAGCGCACTCACTCCGACTCGGTCCATGGCAACCCGACCGGTCCGGGTCAGATCGCTAATGCCGAAGTTCTCCATGAGTTTGAGGAACTTCGTGATCTTGCTCTCGTTGCCGGTGATTTCGATGGCGAGACGTTTCGGTTGAACGTCGACAATTTTGGCTCGAAAAATATCGCAGATTTGCATGACTTCGGAACGAGTTTGCGAATCCGCTTTCACCCGAAGCATCACCAGCTCGCGGTCTACAAACTGACCGTCCCGAAAGTCCTGAATTTCTATTACGTCCACTAGTTTGCTGAGTTGCCTCGTTACCTGTTCCAGGACGGTATCGTCTCCGCGGACAACGATCGTCATGCGCGAGGTTGAAGGGTCGTTGGCAGGCGCGACATTCAAGCTATCGATATTGAATCCGCGCCCACTGAACATTCCTGCGATCCGGGCAAGGACGCCGAATCGGTTCTCCACCAGGATAGAGATTGTGTGACGCATAGTTAAGGGGGGAAATCATCCGGCGAACCGCCGCAAAATCAATAAAAAACATGGGAATTTCCGCGGCTTGGCAGCGTGCGGAGGCGGGGCGGTCCCACCATATCAAAATCCACCCAGATCGCCCGATAGCCTATTTGCTCTCAACTTTCCCTTCTGGTCTCTGCCGAGTTGTCTAGGCCGGCCTATCATGCCATCGTCGCGCCGGGTATGACCATTTTCACTGCTCCGACAAAACGCTACGAGGGATACATCTTTGATTGTGACGGGACCTTAGCGCACTCGATGCCACTTCACTATCTGGCTTGGAAGAGGGCAGTGGCAGAGGCAGGCGGGCAGATTCCTGAAGATCTTTTTTACAGTCTCGGAGGATTTCCCAGCCGAAGTATCGTTTCTCTTTTGAACGAGAAATTCGGGTCGCACATGGACCCAGAGGCTGTGGCAACGTTGAAGGAAAAATATTATGTCGATCTTTTGACCGAGGTTGCTCCAATTGACGAAGTGGTCACGTTTGCCAGAGAAGTTGCCCTTTTTGCCAAGGTGGCTGTCGCGTCGGGCGGCATCTTGCCCGTCGTTCTAAAGACACTGGATAGTATTGGCTTCGATGGCTTCTTTTCGGTGGTCGTCACCAGCGAACAGGTACCCCGTGGCAAACCGTATCCGGACATGTTTCTTGAAGCTGCCCGCCGCCTCGATGTTTCACCCGCGGCTTGCCTGGTTTTGGAAGATAGTCCGGCCGGTTTCGAAGCGGCCGTAGCCGCTGGTATGGATTACGCGGTAGTGGCGCGACCGGCGAGGGCGTAACGGCGTATCGGCGGAACCTGGAAATCCTTGAGGACTGGAGTTCACAATGTCGCTACGTAAAGCCCGCGCGACATCAATCCTTCCTCTAAATATTCGACTCGCAGGCCTGCGTTTCGAAAAAAATTGGACCATTGCTCTCGGTTAAGGAGCCGCAATTCATGTCGCTCGGTCGCGTATCTTACGTCGGCTCCGTTTACGAACAGATAATGCGCATCGAGGAATGAACGATCACCGTCCCGTTTGCTACTCATCACGCGGCAAACTTTCCGCTCCCCATCCTCGGCCGCGACCAGATCAGCGGGTCTGCTAAGCCAAGCACCCGATTCAATCCACGGCTCAATGAAGATCGCGCCACCAGGTTTAAGGTGATTCCTGAAGCAGGACAGCGCTGATCTGATCGACCCGTCGTCAAGCAGATATCCGACAGAGCTAAATAGGCAAAGGATGACATCGAATTTCGTTCCCAACTGAAACCGACTCATGTCACCAACATGAAAGTCCGCTTGCGGAAGTTTCTTCTTTGCGAGCCGGATGAATGCCGGATCGATGTCGAGTCCCGCCGTTTGGTACTCCGACAAGAATCGCACATGTTCCGCTGTGCCACAGGCGACATCCAGTATCGATCGAGCCCCGGGAACATATCTCGCGAACAAATCGCGCAACTTCTCAGCTTCTCCTCGGTAATTCTTCGATCGGTAGATGAGATCGTAGTATTCGGCGGATTCGGAAAACATGGGGTTAGAAATCCATTTGTTTGGCCCAACCGGGTCCGTTCACGGTCTCGATTCAGAGGTCGCGGCCAACTTCGCAAGCTTCGGCGCGCCCGAGCATTTAAGGCTGTCCCCACCCAAGGTGTGGCCGCGACGCAGCTATCGTATCAATTTGTAGCTATCGAACTTCTGCTACCTGATCGATTCAGTCCCCATAGTAACATCCGTTCGGCATCATCAAAAATCGTGTGATGCGTTCCTCCCAGCTGAACCAAAATTACCTCGCGCGAACCGTTCGAAGCGCTTGAGATAAGACAACGCCCACTAGGCCCGGTATATCCTGTCTTCATTCCGGTGAACATTGGTGAACGCGCGATCAGCTTGTTCGTTGCTTCGAAATATCGTTGCCGGCCAGAATTATACGTAAAGGTCAGGCCCGGCATTCGCATATATTCTCGCAACGCCGGAACATGGTAAGCGGCGAAAGCGATCCGAGCCATGTCGCGAGCGGTCGAGTATTGGCCAGGAATCGGAAGACCATTCGGGTTCACAAAATGACTTTGGGTCGCACCCAACGCAAAAGCCTTCGCGTTCATCTGCTGCGCGAACCCTGCGATGCTTCCGGCCTCATTCCGGGCAAGGCAAACAGCCGCATCGTTGCAGCTATGAATGAGCAATGCCCCGAGAAGCTGTCGCTTGGTGTAAGAATCCCCGGGGCGAAATCCCAATTTGGTCGGTTCCACCTGGCAATCGGAAGCGCTGACGCGGTCGACTCCGTCAAGACTGCCCGATTGATTAATGATCAGAGCGGTCAGCAGTTTTTGCGTGCTGGCTACAGGTCGACGCACATCAGGGTCTTTAAAATAGAGTACCGTCCCGGTCTTCGCGTCGATCATCATAGCCGAACCGGCAATTGTTTGCGGTGCATCAGCCGGATAAGCCCGCAGTCCGGCTGCACCGGGAGGATCGTCTGCGACTCCTCGCCGCAGAATCGAGTTTGGCGCGCTTGGTTGCTGGCTGGAGGCATCAGGAAAAGGTTGAACGGGTAGCGCTCGACGAACTGGCTTATCTTCACCGCGAACAATTGGAAGGGCTCCGCCCGCCAAGACCACACAACTCAAAATGATGGTGATTGAATGCCGCATTCGGATTCAGTCATTTACCCATAAATCGGCCCAACGCAATCGCTGGCTCGCAACAAGCGCGATGTTCGGCGAGACCTGACAGTTCCGCGAACCGGCGCATGGAAGCAGAATTCAATTCAAATCGCGCAACGAAACTGTTATGCTACGGCGCCAATGATGTTCCGTGTTGTCTCGTTGGCAGCGCTAGCCGCATCACTACTGCTCGTCGGCTGCGCTGAGCGCTCGCTCCCCGAATACGAACCGCCGCTGAAACACAGCGCTTATATGAAGGTTCGCACCACTGCCTATACCCACACCGAAAGCGATCACGTCAAGTATGCCGATTCCAGTGCTCTGGGAACGCCGTTGCAATCCGGAGCAATCCGGAGCGCGGCCGGCGACTGGGCTCGCTGGCCGGTTGGAACCAAGTTTATGATTGTGGCTACCGGCCAAACCTACCAGATCGATGATTATGGCTGGGCATTGGCCGGAAGAAATACGATCGACCTCTATTGCCCAAACCGATCGGAGATGAACTCGTGGGGGGTGCGACGCGTCACCATCCAGATCCTGGAATGGGGAGATCCCTGGCGAGGTTATCACGTGCTCAAACCTCGTTCGGATAATGCGCACGTTCGCCGCATGATGAAAGAGATCGAGCGATTCTACGGACTTTTCACGGTTCACCGTGCGCAATTCTCGGTTCTGCGGTAGCGGGCTTCGGGGGTTGGAAATCAGAGGTTTGGCGATTGTGGATTGGCCGCCGGGTTCCGGAAGGATAACGCGGAGAAGCCACTTTCGCTAAATCACAAAACAGCCGCAATTCGTCGGTAAGGTGGTGGCGACTGCGTCAGCGTTAGGCTCGATTGATTGCTCTCGCGCCAACTTCGGAAATTGGCGCGAAGCACAAGCAAGCCGGGTAGTCGCCGCTACCGTTTCCTTGCTCCCTACCGAATATTGTCCCACAAGAACGCTAGCTGATCCGCGCGTTCTTCAATGATTTTGGCGATCGGTTTGCCGCCGCCATGTCCCGCTTTTGTATCGACTCGAATCAGAATAGGCTGGTCGCAGCCTTGCGCCGCTTGCAGTGTAGCGGCGAACTTAAATGAATGCCCTGGCACCACGCGGTCATCATGGTCACCGGTCGTGATCAACGTCGGCGGATAGCAAGTTCCGGGATGAATGTTATGCAATGGCGAGTATTTGATCAGGTACTTGAAGTCATCTGGATTATCTGAACTTCCGTAGTCCGAAATCCAAGCTGAGCCGATCGTGAACTTCTGGTAACGAAGCATATCAAGCACGCCGACCACCGGAACCGTCGCGCCGAAAAGATCCGGGCGCTGGGTTAGGCATGCGCCAATCAACAAACCGCCATTTGATCCGCCAAAAATGCCGAGATGTTTCGGGCTGGTGTATTTCTCTGCGATCAATGTCTCCGCCGCCGCAATAAAATCGTCGAACACATTTTGCTTGCGCTCCTTGGTGCCAGCCTGGTGCCAATCCTGCCCATATTCGCCACCCCCGCGTAAGTTCGGTTCAGCGAAAACGCCTCCCTTCTCCACCCAAGTGAAGTACGAATACGAAAAAGCCGGTTTAACGGAAATGTTGAATCCTCCGTAACCCGTCAACAAAACCGGGTTCGTGCCATCCAACGCGATCCCTTTGCGGTGGACGATAAACATCGGCACGCGAGTGCCATCCTTCGAATGGTAAAAAATCTGCTTGGTTTCGTAATCATCCGAAGAGATTTGCACAGATGGCTTTCGGAAAACCTCATTGTTCCCCGTGCTCACGTCGTAACGATAAACGGCTGGCGGAAAGACGAAGGAATCGAAGGAATAGAACAACTCCGGCCGATCCTGATCTCCGGAGAGCCCGTGTACGGAGCCCATGGTCGGGAGTGGCACTTCCGTTTCAATCTTTCCATCGAGGGAGGCTATCTTGAGCTGGTTTTTTGCGTCGACGAGGTAGTTGAGGATCAGCTTACCGCCTACCACCTCGGCCTCTTCCAATCGATCATTTGATTCACCCACCACGTCATTTGCAGACGGATGATCGAGCCGGACCAGATCCACACCAATCACCCTATACTTAGGCGCGCCCTTATCCGTCATTAACAACATGCGATCGCCCACCACCGCGATGAAATCGTATTGGGCATCTAATTGTTCGAAAACCGGCAGCAGCGACGAGTTTATCTTGGGATGGGTCGGGTCACCAAGATTCATGACGTACACCGCGCTTTTCGGAGCGGTATTCGACCGGGCTGTGATGATGAGATACCGCCCGTCCTTAGAAGTAGACGCGAAGAGCAGCCACTCTGGGTGGTCTGGTCTCTCGTAGATAAGCTGATCCTTATCCTGCGAATCACCCAGTCGGTGATAATAAATCTTGGGATCATGCAAGCTCTCCAGTTTTTGGCCGGAGGCACTCGAGGGAGCCGGATATTTTGTGTAGAAAAATCCTAGATTGTCTTTGGTCCAACTGATCCCGGAGAATTTTACCCATCGAACTACGTCAGGCAGATCGTGACCCGTTTGCAGATCACGCACATGCACTTCGTTCCAATCCGAGCCGCTCGTCTCTAAGCCATACGCGAAGAGCTTGCCGTCGCTACTCAGCGCAGTGGCGCTTACCGAGATTGTCCCATCCGCTGCAAGCTTGTTGGGATCGAGAACCACCTGCGGTGCATCGCTGAGTTCTTTGACAGTGTAGATGACGTCCTGATTCTGTAGGCCATCATTCTTCTCGTAAATGTATCGGCCGCCTTCCCAGTAGGGTGCAGTATACCGCTCAAATTTTAGGAGCTTAGTCAACTTTTGTTGGATATCTTCTCGATCCGGAAGCTTTGCCAGATAAGGCAGCGAAAGCGCATTCTCTTGGCTGATCCAAGCGATGGTCTCGGGAGAATCCGAGTTTTCCAGCCAGCGGTATGGGTCAGCGACCTTCGTCCCGTGGTAATCATCCACAGTGTCGCCCTTCTTGGCCTGCGGATATTCGTAATTCTTGGCCATTACAGCGCCGACCGTTAGCAAAAGGAACAAAGCCCCTCGAATCATAAGCCGCACGGAAGCATGATAATCAAACCGGCGCCAGCTCGAGGCCGGATCGCCGGCACCACACCTTTGAACACGCACATCCTCCTCGCATTTCTTCCTCCTGCACCTCCCGCTTTACAACTACGATCCGGGGGCACATATTCCGCCCCTTATGTGGCTGTCAATTTTAATTCCGATCCTACTAGTAATCCTAGTGGTCGTTTGCTTACTCCTTGTGCTCGTGGTGCTTATGCAGCGCCCGCGGAGCGAGGGTTTGGGAGCGGCGTTCGGGTCCGGAATGACCGAAAATTTATTCGGAGCTCAGACTTCCTCGGTTTTGACGAAAGCCACAGTCTATCTTGGAGGAATCTTTTTCGGGGTTACATTGCTGCTAACCTTCTTGACGGCGAAGCAGAGCATGGAACGTCGGGCCGGAGTTCTTGAAAGCGAAGCCAAGAATGCAAAGCCGGTGGCGAGTTCGACCCCATCGGCTATTCCTTCGTCCACCCCCGCGGCCTCCGCTGCGCCGAGTCCTCAAGCATCCGCTTCGACGAGCAGCCCGACCGCTACTCCGGAGGCCACTCCCAGCGCTACTCCAGAGAGTTCGATTGTACCTTCTCCTTCGCCTACCAATGCGGGCGGGTCGCCCTCTCCAACTCCCTGACGTGTGAACATCCCGACGGGTAGGCTGACCGGATTTGCCATTGGCGTCCTTTTCGTCTGCTCTTCGCTTACCAGCTGCGATTCCTCCGGATCTCGCGCCGACCTCGTCATTTTAAATGGAGCAGAACCAACCTCGATCGACCCGGCAGTAATTACGGGCCAGTTGGACGGTCGCGTTGCCTACGCGCTGTTCGATGGTCTCGCGCACTTCGATCGCCATGGAACCCCGCAACCAGCCATCGCCCAGTCCTGGGATATTTCACCCGATGCGAAGACCTATACTTTTCATCTTCGACCGGACGCCAGATGGAGCAATGGCGCACCGGTGACGGCAAACGATTTTGTGGACTCTTGGAAGCGCACGCTTCTGCCCGAAACAGCCGCTGAATACGCCTACGTGATGTATCACATCAAAAACGCCGAAGCGTTTAACGAAGGTAAGATCACGGACTTCTCTCTCGTCGGCGTCCACGCGATCGACGCGCAAACTCTCCGAGTCGAACTGCAGGATCCGACACCGTACTTCCTTGACCTTTGCTCGTATGTCCCCTACTTGCCGGTCTACATCTCATCTGTAAAAGCGTTTGGTGACGACTGGATAAAGCCGGCTCACCTGGTGAACAATGGACCATTCTTGATGGACGAATGGCGTCTCAACTATCGCATTCGCCTTCGGAAGAATCCCAACTACTGGGACGCGCAAAACGTGCATTTGCAGACTGTCGATTTGCTGCCAATTGAGAACTCGATCGCCGCTTACAATTTCTATGCATCAAAAGTCGCTGACTTGATATTGGACAAAGGACTCACTCCACCTTCTCTCATACCAGAGCTGAAGCGCCGACCAGACTTTCACGCGGCACCGTTTTTGGGCAGTTACTTCATTCGATTCAATGTCACGCGCAAAGCTTTCAGCGATCCGAGAGTGCGCCAAGCTTTCTCCTTAGCGATCGATCGAGAAAGGATTGTCAAGAAGATCACTCAAGCTGGTGAGCCACCGGCGTATTCTTTCACGCCACCTGGCACGGCTGGATATCGTCCTCCGGAAATATTCCATCGCGATGCCGAAAGGGCCCGCCAGCTTCTGGCCGATGCCGGCTACCCTCAGGGTCGCGGATTTCCTACAGTTACTTATCTGAATGACAATGCGAAATTGGATGAGAACATCGCCGTGGAGATCCAGAGCATGCTGTCACAGGAATTGGGTGTGCACGTGGAACTTCAGAGACAGGAATGGAAGGTCTATCTGAACTCCATGAACCGTCTGGACTACGACTTTTGCCGGTCGAGCTGGGTCGGCGATTACAACGACCCAAACACGTTCCTGGATTGTTTCGTCACAGGAGGAGGAAACAACCGTACCGGCTGGGGCAACCATCAATATGACCAGCTGATTGAGGCGGCGGCCAAAGAGGCGGATCAGCAAAAGCGGTTCGACAGCTTTCGGCAGGCAGAAGATATTCTGCTGAACCAAGGAACTCCAATCTGCCCTCTGTACTTTTATATGGGCATCCAGATCTACGACAATGCGAAGATTGGCGGAATCGAACCGAACCTGCTGGATGAACATCCCTTTCGAGAAATGTACAGGAAGGAAGGCGGGGTGTTAGCGGTTGGCCGCTAGGGGTTGGCTGATCAGTGAATTGCTATCTGCTCGCAACTCCTTATTCCCGTCTCCGGAATTCACAAGTTAGTTCATCATCTCTCTGTACGCCTTTTGATCGCCGTACATGCGATGGTACACCCGGTACTTTCGGTTGTGATAGCTAACCAGAGATCCCGTGGCCGGCTTGATTACTTGCCCGGAGCCGCTCATCGCAGCCATCGCTTCCAAAATTGTCGGGTACGCTTTCGCGGCGACGGCACCGAGAATTGCTGCCCCTAGAAGCACTGCCTCTGGCTCGCGCGGTAATATCAGCTCGCAACCAGTGATGTCGGCGTGCTCGCGGAGAAACACCTCGTTCTTCAAGCCGCCTCCACACGCAAAGATTTTCGAGATCCGGTACCCTTTAGCGTTTATCTCTTCGATGACGTGCCTCGCCTGGTAGGCAATCGCTCGAATAGCGACAAGATAGAGAAGAGCCAAATCATCGTCGGGAGGATTGTTCCTGATCGCGCGAGCAGCCGGGCTCGGATGACCCATCCTGTATGGTGCGCCTGAATTTCGCCCACCGGCGAGCCTCGGACCCGAGTCGACTTACGAGGGTCCGCCCGTGGACTTGATTGTCACTCTGAAGATCACGCCGGTTTGACCCGGCGAGGTTTGGAACGTGTGGTAGCTTCGCCCGCTCTAGCTCGGGCGCCGCGGAACACCTGCCTGACTAACTTGTCGCTGAACTCTTCAGTCAGCGGTGAGGACCGGAACAAAAGGCGATAAAAGATCGCACCGAACACTGCATCGATAATCAGCTCCGGATCCGCATCGCTTGCTAGTTCCCCACTTGTTTTGCCCCGCTCGATATCGGCGGCGTTTGCCTCCTGGTGTCCCCGGATGTGTTTGTCAAACAGCTCCCGGAGGATCGCTGGCTCGCTTTGGCCTTCGGCAATCAGCTCGGACAGCACCTTACCCAACTGTCCGTTCAACGGCCCGATCAAGGCATGTGCCGCGTCACGGATCGCCTCTTCCGCCGTCCCAACTGACGGCGGCGGCAAGGCGACAGCGATTCGTTCTCGGAACATGGCCAGCACAAGCGCGGCCTTGGTCGGCCACCACTTGTAGAGCGTGGGCTTGCCTACGCCAGCCCTGTTGGCGACGGCTTCCATCGTGAGATCACGGACCGAACGCTCCTGCAGTAGCTCATAAACGGCATCCAAAATTGCCGCATGCGACCCGGCTGCTTCAATGGGCGGGCGGCCACGGCGGGGAGGAACAGAACCTTTAGCAGACACGTATTAAGTTTAACAGAACGGAAAGAAAAATCATTTGACGATCTCGATTCTATCTTTAACTATACGAAACGTTCAGTAAAGATTATTAACGTGCCTGGACCCGGCTGTGGGTTCCGTAATCAATGGAGACTTTATGAAAATCTTAGTGACTGGTGGTACGGGCAAAGTGGGCACAGAAGTAGTCCAAGCGCTGCTTCGCCGTGGAGAGTCTGTCCGCGTCCTGACTCGGAACAAGGAAGCAAAGCTGCCCGACGGGGCAGAGGTGGCTATCGGCGACCTGCTGGACCCAGACTCGGTCCGCTCGGCACTGAACGGCGTCGACAAGCTGTTCCTGCTGGTCGGCAATGTGGCCGACGAGCTGACACAAGCCTTGCTTACAGTGGCCGTAGCTCGGCAAGCAAAGGTTAAGCACATCACTTACCTCTCTGTTTACCAAGCCGAGCGGTTCCCGGACGTTCCGCATTTTATTGGCAAGTATGCTGTTGAGACATCTCTTAAGGCGTTCGATACCCCATTCACTGTCTTGCGGCCCGGTTATTTCTTCCAGAATGATGCCCAGCTCAAACCTGTGCTGACTGGGGCCGGTCTGTATCCAAATCCGATTGGCAAAGCTGGAATCGCTGCAGTTGATGTTCGAGATATCGCCGATGCCGCTATCGTTTCGTTAACCACCGACGGGCACACTGGGAAGACTTATAACCTCGTTGGACCGGATCCACTAAGCGGACCCAGTGCCGCGGCCATTTGGAGTGAGGTTTTGAACAGGCAGGTTCGTTACGCCGACCTTCCGGTGGAAGCGTTCGAGGAGCAACTCCGTCAAATCTTCCCCGCTTGGCTCGCTAAGGACCTCCGGCTTATGTTCCAGGGATACGAGGACCGTGGCTTCGCTCCGAGCAACGCCGATGTCGCTACGCTGACCTCGCTGATCGGCCATGCCCCTAGGCGGTACGAGGATTTTGTGCGTGAGACGGCTGCAGAGTGGAGCAAATGATCAGCGGCGGCTGGCAGCATCTTCTTAACCATGAGATCCAAAGCCGTCATAGTTGCGCGCGTCCTTCTCGGCCTCGTCTTCTTCGTCTTCGGCCTGAACGGGTTTTTGCACTGGTTCCCGCTGCCGACGATGAAGGGCGCCGCCGCGGAGTTCATGGGTGGGCTCGTCGCCAGCGGGTACTTCTTCCCGCTGCTTTTTGGGACGTATACGATCACGGGGGCCGCGCTCCTGACCGGCCGCTTCGTGCCGCTCGCGTTGACTGTGCTCGCGCCGGTCATCGTGAACATCGTCGCCGTCCACCTCTTCCTCGCTCCATCCGGATTCCCACTTACAATCCTCGTCGTCGCGCTTGAGCTCTTCCTCGCCTGGTCGTACCGCGCGGCGTTCCGCTCGTTGCTGCGCGCGCGTAATGACGCGCGCCCGCCCGTTGAGGAGAACGCAATGATCGGCACCAAACCTTACGCGAAGCTCAAGTACCGCGAAGTCAAAGGTAGGCAAATGGCCTACATCGACGAGGGCGAGGGCGACGCGATCGTGTTTCAGCACGGTCAACCGGCGTCGTCGTGCGTCTGGCGCACGTCATGCCTCACCTGGACGGAAGGTGCCGGCTGATCGCCTGCGACCTCATCGGGAAGGGCAGGTCAGAGAAGCTCAGCCCCTCGGGACCGGATCGCTATCGATGGTTGTTCGTCTGGAATACTTTGAGTGACGCAGTCGTGGCGACCCAGCGTGGGCAGTTTTTGACTGTTGAGTTAGAAGTTGCAAGTCGTCCGTCGCTTAGCGAGCTATTATCAAGGCCGGAGTCGTTTTCGGATTACTCCAGGGTTAAACGATTTTTTGATTTCGCCTGGATTTCGCAGCCAATTGCGTAGCCTTGGCACCTAAAGCTACAGGATAATGACATTCGATAGATTTCTTGGTGAGTTTAAGGGAAAATTGGAACTCCAAACTTTCTTAGATCGCTACGGTAGATGGTGCCCGTGTGTGAACTTGCTGGGATTGATAATGTTGTTCATCGCCTTACCAGCGCAGGGGCAAGGCGGCGGAACGCATACAACACTTGAGCAGGTAAATCAGGCGGTGCGGGAGACCCAAAGACTCTGTGAAGATCAAATTGAAAAAGGTGCGGTTCCAGGTCTCGCGATTGCCGTCGTATTTCAGGATCACGTCGTTTATACAGCGGGCTTTGGTGTGCGAGATGTCAATACCCGGGAACCGGTGAATGCAGACACTGTGTTCCAGTTGGCATCGTTATCCAAAGCTGTTGGCTCAACCGTCGTAGCGGAACTTGTCGGCGAAGGCAAAATCTCCTGGGACTCCAGAATCAGCGATCTCGATCCCGAGTTTGCGATGTACGATCCCTGGGTGACACGCGAAATCACGATTCGTGATTTCTACGCGCATCGCAGTGGCCTACCTGCATCCGCGGGCGATTCGCTCGAAGTTCTGCGATTCAACCGAGAGCAAATTTTGCATCGCTTGCGCTACCAAAAGCCTAATAGCAGTTTCCGTTCCCATTTCGCCTATACCAATTTTGGCGTTACGGAGGCCGCCGTTGCCGCCGGCAAGGCGTATAATATGACCTGGGAAGACGCCTCAGAGCAAAAGCTCTACAGACCACTCGGCATGAATTCTACCAGCTCGCGCTATGCCGATTTTTCTGCTCGGACGAACAAAGCACTTGGCCATGTACAGGTCGATGGCAAGTGGGTCCAAAAATACAAGCGCGATCCGGATCCGCAATCCCCGGCTGGCGGAGTCAGCTCATCGGTCAACGACCTCGCCAAGTGGATGCGTTTACAGCTCGCGAATGGGCAATTTGAGGGCAGACGGATCGTCGATGAAAAAGCGTTGGCGGTAACCCATTCACCGCAAATTTTGATGTGGTTCGATCCACTGAACGGGTTGCCTATGTTTTATGGACTTGGTTGGATCGTCAGTTACGATAAAGAAGGGCGGTTGCACCTTTGGCATACGGGAATATTCACGACGGGGGCGGCTACAATCATACAGCTAGTCCCGTCGGAACATTTGGGCATTGTCGTCCTCACCAACGCTTTCCCGCCTGGAGTTGGGGAAGGGCTCGCTCTTACGTTTACCGATGTTGCGTTGTACGGGAAGGCCACGCAGGATTGGCTCGCATATTTCAAAAAGGTGTATTCAAACCCGGCCGCGCTAGGTGTGGGAACCGACTACTCCAAACCGCCCGCGGCACCCGGACCTGCGCTGGCGACCAGTGCGTACGTCGGGACCTACACCAACAACTTCTATGGAGAGATTCAGGTCATCGAACAGGGCGACGGAATCGCAATTGTTGAGGGCCCCCTCAAGTTGACTTTCCCATTAAAGCATTATGACCGCGACCTATTCACCTGTGACACGGAAGGCGAAACGACCGGAGTTACCTTTACCATTGGTGCGGACGGGAAGGCGACGACAGTGGTTGTTGAGGACCTCAACTTACAAGGCGACGGGACGTTTAAACGCCGGTCCGCTGAGGACAAATGAAGACAACGATCATGAATAATCTAATCTGTGCACAAAGACGGTTATTACTCTCGACCTTATACGGCTCACACCGTAGATCCAGCCAAGCTATCTCGTATCAGAAAAGTCGCATTTACAGATGAAATGCTTCTGGCTGAGCGGCGAACGGCTGTCGACTTCCGGCGGAACATTCTAGATTCTAGCTCTTAAATTCCAGATTTTCGTACTATGCACGACCATTTTGTTGGGGGCGAATGGATCCGCGGCCGAGGCGAGCTGTTTCATTCCAGAAACCCTTCAACCGGAGAAGAGGTTTTCCGCACCAAACACGCCACAGCTGCCGAGGTCGCCGCCGGGTTTTTGGCCGCGTCGGACGCCTTTCCAGAATGGGCCAATACATCTATTGATGAGCGGATCCAAATCGCACGGCGATTTGGCGAGGCCGTGCAATCTCGGCGTAAGGAATTCGGACACGCCATTTCACAGGAAACCGGCAAGCCGCTCTGGGAAGCGAATCAGGAAGTCGATACGGTGATCCGAAAAATTGACCTGAGCATCGAAGCCTATCAACAGCGGACCGGCACAAAGTCCGAGGATTCCGGAAACAGTCGTTCCGTGCTTTCTCATGCGCCACATGGCGTTGTCGCCGTCCTTGGGCCGTTCAATTTTCCGGCGCACCTTCCGAACGGTCACATCGTCCCCGCGTTGCTCGCAGGCAATTGCGTAGTTTTTAAGCCGAGCGAAGTCACCCCTACCGTAGGGGCTATGCTGGCGGACTTCTGGCGCGAAGCTGGATTGCCAGCGGGCTGTCTGAACCTCCTCCAGGGTGATCGAAGTACCGCTGAGCTGATCCTCGATCGGTCCGAACTCGCTGGCGTTTTCTTTACTGGGAGTGCTGGAACGGGTCTCTCCATACACCAACGTTTCGCCGGCCGACCAAACGTGATCCTGGCACTGGAGATGGGTGGAAATAATCCAATGGTTGTGATGAAAGGGCACGACCTAAGAGCGGCCGCCCGAATCATCGCCATTTCGGCTTTCATCAGTGCTGGGCAGCGTTGCACCTGTACTCGTCGACTGATCTTGGCAGATTCTGCGGTCTTGCCAGAGTTGGTTCGAATCACCGAACAAATTTTGGTGGGTGGTCCGGATGAAACACCGGAGCCGTTTATCGGTCCGGTAATCAGTGTGCCGGCCTCGCAAAAGATCCTGCAAACTCAGCAAGAACTCGCCAGGCGTGGAGCGAAGGTCCTCGTCGAATGCCAAGCCACTAAGAAAGGGCTTCCTTTTCTTCGTCCGGGTATTCTTGATGTCACCGCCGTTTCGGATGTCGCAGACGAAGAAGTGTTCGGACCACTTCTGACGGTGACCCGGGTGCATGATTTCGAAGAAGCAATCGAAGTGGCGAACCGAACCCGGTTCGGACTTGCCGCGGGCTTGATCGGCGGTCACGAACAAGATTTCGAGTTGTTCCGGCGCAGGATTCGGGCCGGAATTATTAACTGGAATCGACCAACAACCGGAGCGAGCAGCGCCGCCCCTTTCGGCGGCGTTGGTCTTTCCGGCAATCATCGCCCGAGCGCCTTCTACGCGGCCGATTACTGCGCGTATCCGGTAGCAACGCTGCAAAGTACTGAGTTGGTCGCACCTGACTATCCAGGGTTACCCTAGCGACGAAATCCCTTGAGAGATGAGGACCGAGAGGAAGCAGGCTGCTCAGGAGAACGCCATCTAAAGCTTTGGCGCGCGCTCCGAGCTTTGAATTTGTGGCGATTGAGGCCACTTTTCCTGCCTTGCTATTACGATGCGTCGAGGCGCGAGGCTCTTTCTCTGTGAGTGACTTCGTCCGTGCTTTCTGTATATAAGAGAACTGGATTTTTATTGAATCCAAAAAAAATAATCCCCATGAACGTCTATGAAAAGAATCAACCTCCCCCCAGGCGTCAGCGATTCCAATCGCGGAGTCTCGCGACGCGAAGCACTTCGCCGCGCCGCTAGCGCCGGCGCCCTGATCTCGCTCTCCCCTTTAGCCGGTTTCGGCGTCTCCAGCGCAGAGGCCGCCGAGGAAGCTCTCGGCAAGTTTCCGAAGCATCCGCAGTGGAAATTCACGTTCGTCAATCACGTAACGACCAACCCCTTCTTCGTCCCGACCAGGTACGGCGCCGAAGATGCCTGCGCACTGCTTGGCTGCAGTTACCAGTGGACAGGCTCCGAGAAATCGATTGCTACCGACATGGTCAACGCTCTGAATACGGCAGTCTCAGCGGGCGTCGACGGCATCGCCGTCTGCCTGGTTGATCTGGCGGCATTTAACGATCCAGTCGAAAAGGCTCTTAAGGCGGGTATCCCCGTGGTGTCGTACAATGCCGACGCCAAGGGTAACAAAAGATTATGCTACATCGGCCAGGATCTGTTTCAGTCGGGCAAAGGGTTGGGCGAGCGCATCATTGAGCTGGTACCGGAGGGCGAAGTGGTCGGTTTCATTGCCACCCCCGGGCAACTGAATATCCAGCCGCGCTTGGACGGTGCTAAGGCAGCGATCAAGGAGTCTGGCAAGAACATTACTTTGAACGAGATAGCCAGCGGTGCCGCTTTGAACGATGAGGTCTCCGCGGTCGAAGCGTATTACGCGGGCCATCCCAACATCAAAGGCATGTTTGCAGTGGACGCGGGCAGCACCGCAGCGGTAGCTAAGGCGATGGCTGGCCACGAACTGCAAAAGAAGGGTGTTCACGCAGGCGGCTTTGATCTTCTGCCGACTACGCTCGAAGCCATCTCGAAGGGCGACCTGGACTTTACGATCGATCAACAGCCTTATCTCCAGGGATTCTATACTGTCATGGTGCTCTTCCTTTATAAAATCTCCGGCGGGTTGACCGGCCCCTCCGACATCGATACGGGTCTGAGTTTCCTGACAAAGTCCAACGTCGAGCCGTTCCTCAAAACCCAGAGCCGCTACGAGGGTAACTCCAGCGAAGAGAAGGTGTTAAAGCGATCTGGCGCGATTTAATATTCGACGAATCCCATGGCGAAAGACATAGCGGATTCTCTGCCGCAGCCACAGGATTCGCCCCGGCGCACTGAGCGCCGGGGCCTGGTGCGCCGCGTGGGGCTGTCCCTGCTCCACTCCCGGGAAGCTAGCATCGCGATCGCCGGTATTGTGCTCGTGATCTATTTCCAAACCACCGCGCCAGCATTCCTTTCGCCAGGAAACATTGCTAACCTCGCGGGTTACGCTGCGACGACGGCGATCATCGCCGCCGGTGAGGTGATGGTACTTATTTGCGGGGAGGTAGATTTGTCCGTGGGTCAGGTCTACGCGTTGTCGCCCTTCGTGATGTATTACGCGCACGAGGCAGGTGTCCCGTTTGTGCTTGCGATTCTGCTCGGGCTCGTCGTTGCCTCGATTGTCGGCATCATTAATGGGCTCTTAACGGTCGTACTCCGGATACCCTCTTTCATCGCCACCCTCGGCACATTCTACTTGATCAATGGCATTACCCTGACCATTTCGGGTGGTTTTCCGGTCCAACCGAAAGGGGGGCCGATCATCACCAATACTTTCGGCGGCAATGCAATTTCGCAGACTCTGTGGGCAATCGGTATTGCGGTAATTTTCCAGTTTGTGCTTAGGAAAATGCGTTGGGGATTACACACGATAGCTACCGGCGGCAACCTGCTTGGTGCCTCAGAAGTAGGAGTCAAGGTCGGTGTTATCAAGGTGGGAAATTTCATTCTTTGCAGCATCTTGGGCGGTCTGGCTGGCACCTTGGATGCGTTTCGAATCGGTTCGATTGATCCCTTGGCGGGCGGTTCTGAGATTATGTTTATGGCCATCGCCTCCGCCGTCATTGGTGGAACGCTTCTTACCGGGGGCTCAGGCACAATTATCGGAGCTTTTTTTGGTGCCATAGTTCTCGGCATTTTGAAGGATGGTTTTACGCTCTCTGGCGTCAGCGCTTACACTTTTGATATGATTCTGGGCGGCGCGATCCTTATTACCATGCTGATAAACGTGCGCCTGAGTCGTCTACGCGCGGCTGGAGGTGGGCAATGAGCAAAGAAGTATTGCGCACGGAACACGTGGCAAAGTCGTTTGGGGCGGTGACAGCGCTGGAAGATGTTTCGATCCATCTCAGCAAAGGCGAAGTTCTGGGCCTTCTCGGTGACAATGGCGCCGGCAAATCTACTTTGATGAAGATTCTTACCGGGTTTCATCGACCAAGCGGCGGGAAGATCTATTTCGAAGGTAATGAGATCGAACTCAAAAGCGTCAGCCACGCCCGATCGTTGGGCATCGAGCCGGTCTACCAGGATCTGGCTCTGGTTAACGGACTCAACGTTTACCACAACATGTTCCTGCAACGAGAAATCATGTATGGCGGAGTCTTTCGGATCCTTAATGATGGCGCGATGCGCGAGCGCGCAAAAAAGCAGCTGAAGGAGATGGGTGTCCATATACCTTCGGTCGACGTCGAGATCGCCAAGCTATCGGGGGGGCAACGACAGGCTATCGCTGTCGCACGCTCCGTATATGCCAATGCCAAAGTACTCCTGCTGGACGAACCAACGGCGGCAATGGGCGTGAAAGAAAGTACGATGATCCTGGACTTGGTCCGGCGGCTCAAGGAGAAGGGCGAAGTCTCGATTATTATCGTGGCTCACAATTATGCCCAAATTTTCGATTTCTGCGACCGGATCAACCTTTTGCAAAACGGCAAAATCACGTTCGATCAGCGAACCAAGGATACCTCCGTGGAACAGCTGACGAGCCTCGTGGTGAATGAGTATCGTGCCGCCCGGGAAAGCATTACCCGCCCTTGATCTGAAATCCATACCGATGCTCCGGCAAATCGGCTATGAGCTTTAGTGGCGGACCGAGCAATTTACGTCAGCGGAAAATCGCTCAGCCTTGCTTCCAGTCGTGCGCGTAGGGCTGCGCGCGGTTCGGCGTTCTCCTGCGTCTCACTAGCGATTGCCGCACAGAGCGCAATTAACCCCTCCAAATCTTCGAGATCGATGTACTCCGTATCGATTCGCGAGTCCGGTGTGCAGTTATGATAATTGCCAAGCGCAATGCACAGCGCGGCAGACCGATACCCGTAAGCTTGAAACGCGGTTGCTTCACACGTGCCTCCAGCCATGAGACATCTTTGAAAGCGAATCTCACGCTTTTTCGCGATCTCCACAAAGAGTGCGGTCGTCGGCGGATCAAAAATTGAGACTCGATCTCCGACGCGGATTATCGGTCCATCGCCCATCCTGGCCGGCAAACGTTCGGCACTGGTCTCCAGGGAGATGATCGTCAAATCGGAAGGAAGCAACCCGGATTTCGCGAGCTGGATGGCACCGATAAAGCCCACCTCTTCGGCGCGAGTGAAAACACCCACCACCGGTCGAGGCGGGTTTCGCCGGCACAAAGTTTGGACGGTCGCAATGATCGCGGCGCACCCGATGAGATCATCGCAAGCGCGCGAGTAAAGCCGATTTCCATCCATATGCAGAGCAGGCAAATCCCACATGCCAAAACCGTCGAACTCCCGCACGACTCCCTTTTCTTGGAGCTCTTCCGGAACTCCACCAAGAAATCGCCGGATTGGCCTGAGCTGCCAACCCGGATGATCCATATGAGCGATAAATGCGTATCGAGCGTCGGCAATATCTCCGCCCGAGGAAACAATCAGATTTCCAAATTGGTCTTTTTTCAGCCTTATCCCTTTGATCTGACCTAGTTGACGCTCGATCTCTGTGCTTACAGCGGCTTCGAAAGTGGGCGCGGTCGGGCATTCCAGGAGCGGCTGAACGATAGCAAATAGTTCGGCACGATTCATATGGGGAGTCGGCCAGCATTGGCCATTGTCACTTGCAGATTCGATAACGCGGTGCTCTTACTCTTCAAATTCAGTTCCCGCAACGGATGATCGGGTAGGCGGAGGAGTAGTACACATTCCATGATAAAGAAAGTCCGGTACTGGTTCGAATTCGTATTTGTTACGCTTTTTGCTCGCCTCGTTCCGCTACTGCCTTTCCGGTCTCTCCATTGGATTGCCACGGTTTTAGGTTGGCTCCTGTATCACCTCGATCGCCGGAACAGGTCCGTAGCTCTGGCGAATCTCCAGATCGCATTTGGGGACACCTACACGCCAAAAGAGCGGGAGCGAATCGCCAGACGTTCGGTCCAAGTGTTCGGAAGAAGCTTTCTCGAGCTGTTCTGGACTCCCCGGCTTACCGCGAGCAACGTCGCCAGGTACATTGCGATCGAAGACGAAAAACTGCTTCAATCCATCTTGTCAGCCAAACAATCGCGACCGGTAGTGGGAGTGACAATCCACTTCGGCAACTTCGAGTGGGCCAGCGCCTACTACGGGTTTCGCGGATACGACGGCTTGATTCTGATGCAACGCTTCAAGAACGGTCGCTTGACCGGTCTTTTTCAGCGGCTTCGGGAAGTCTCCGGCCAGACCAGTGTCACCCAAGAAAAATCTATGATTCGCTTCTTTAAGGCTCTCAAACGCGGGGTGCCGGTCGGCATCCTCATCGATTTGACGCTCAAGATGTCGGATCCGGCGGTGATCTTTCGGACTTTCGGGCTGCCGATGCGGGCCACGATGATGCATGCTGTTTTGCACGATCGGGCCGGGGCTCCTATCATGCCATTCATCGCCTTGCCGCGACCAGGTGGCGGGTACCTTATCCGGGCGTTTGAACCGATGGAGTTTCCGGCGGGAACGCCGTTTCATGAGGTTGCGCAAGCCTGTTGGGACAAGTTAGAGCCGCTGATTCGCCAGCATCCGGAACAATGGCTCTGGGGATACAAGCATTGGCGTTATCGACCTGCCAACGCGGAAAAAACGTATCCTTTTTACGCTAATTGGTCGGAGCAATTCGAAGCCGAACTGGCGAATATACGGCCATCCATGGAAGGCACTTCCCCCAAATGAAGCTTGCAAATCGAGCTAATACGGTAAAATACAGCTCGAATTTCGAGTTTGTATGAAAAGATCCCGCCTCCTAACCCTTCTCGCCGGAACGTCCACCGGTTTCGCCCTATTGACTGGCTGTACGACAAGTACTACCGGCCCGACTACGGGAACGTTCCCCGGCAATTATAACGCGGTGGCTTATAAGCCAAAGGATCCCGGTGCGGTCCGAGTGAAGGTCTCGTTACAGAACCGGATGGTTTACGTGATGGAGGGAGATAAGCCCCTGCTGGTAACACCTTGCACGATCGGTGTTTCGCACGCACCAACTCCCACCGGCGGCTATCGGGTCACAGAAAAGATTAAAGATAAACGTTCCGCTTCCTACGGTTTTTGGGTGAAGGGTAATGAGATCGTCGCTGGTGAGAGCGGAAAGGCGCCTGGATCCGGCTTTCATTATGTCGGCTATCCGATGCCTTACTGGGTAGAATTCAAACCGCAGTACGGATTTCATGCCGGCGCAGTTTGGCCGGTCGCCCACAGTCATGGTTGCATACGCTTGCATCCGAACGTCGCTCCAAAGTTCTTCGCCTTGGTTCACAGCGGAACATCGGTCACCATTGCGGGCTCATTGCCGGAAGACCAGACCGTCGGAGCCAAAGTACAACGACCTAACGATTTTGAGTGGAAAGATCCCGCCGGTTCTCTCCTGATCTCCGGGACAGCCAGCGGTGCTTTTCCGGCTCCCCAGGAGCCGTTATTGGCCACCCAATAATGCAGGCGTTTTTATTGGCTGCGACCTCCCCAGAAGTCGTCTAGGGTAACTTATGTCCGGATCTCAAAGCGCCGCTCCTGCCAAGCCGAAGAAGATCAACCTGCGCACGCCGGACGTAATGGCCAAGGTGCAGGAACAGGTGGAATCGCATTATCGGAGCACCGTTGCCGAGCGAATTCGAGCCAGTGGTGGCACGCTTCAGGTACGTGATACAACCGTACTTCTCGCGAAACAATTTGGTTTTTGTTACGGAGTTGAAAGAGCGATCGATCTTGCTTATGCGGCCCGGAAAGTGTTCTCCGATCGCCGGTTGTTCATTTTAGGCGAGATCATTCACAACCCGCTCGTAAACGAACAGATCGCCACGATGGGGATTAAAAATCTCATCGGGCAAAACCGGGAAGCCAATATCGAGGATCTGATTGCTGAAGACGTCGTAATTGTTCCCGCGTTCGGCACCGACCTGGAAACCCTGGCAAAGATTCACGAACGTGGCTGCCAAATTGTCGATACGACCTGTGGCGATGTGATGAGCGTTTGGAAGCGAGTCCGCCAGAATGCCATGGAAAGCGTAACTTCGATTATCCATGGCAAAGCGGAGCACGAAGAGACGAAAGCGACTGCATCGCGGGCACTAGGGTCAGGTTATGGCCACTATCTTGTCGTCTTGACGCTCGCCGATACCGATTACGTTTGTGACTACATTCGGCACGGCGGCGACAAACAAGCCTTGCTGAGCCGTTTCAAGGATGCGCACTCGCCCGGATTTGATCCGGATTTACACCTGAAAGCCGTGGGAGTCGCGAATCAAACGACTATGCTGCGGGGCGAGACCGAGGAGGTTCAACGCCGAATTCGGGCGGCAATCATGGATCGCGACGGCGTAGTCGAAGGCCCGAAAAGCTTTCGCTTCTTCGATACGATTTGTGGAGCGACCCAGGAACGCCAGGAAGCACTCCGTGAACTGCTAAACGTAAGGATGGATTTGCTTCTCGTTGTGGGAGGATACAACAGCTCGAACACTTCTCATCTGGCCGAGATGGGTGAAGCGAAGCTGCCCACCTACTTCATTCGCGGCGCTGATAAGCTCGAAAGCGCAACCGAGATCACCCATTTCAACCTGCATAAAAAAGCCGAAATCACGACACAGAATTGGTTACCCTCGGGGCCGCTCGTAATCGGCATCACTGCTGGCGCTTCCTGCCCAAACAATCTGATCGAAGAAACCATCTTGCGGGTCTATGAACTCCGCGGTGTTCCCTCCGCGGAAATATTGGAAGTCAGCGGCCAACTCCCAAACAGCTGATGATCATTCGTCGCTAGCCCGTCTTGGTGAGATCCAAGGGGCGCTAGCCACCTTCCACCTTTCCGGATATCCTAAAGGATAATGCCGGAGAGTTTCCTCATCGTAGACGGGCACAGTATCATCTTCGCTTGGCCCGAGCTGCTGAACTTGCACCGGCGCAATGGTGCCGCTGCCCGAGGCGATCTCATTAAAACGCTGACGGAGTACCAGGACGTGAGCGGGGTAAACGTCGTCCTCGTTTTCGATGGTAAAGGCGAACGCATCAATGAGGTAACTGAGCCGGGTGGCATCCAAGTCTTCTATTCAAATGCCGGACGGACCGCGGACGAAATTGTCGAGCGCCTGGTGGCACAATATGGGCGTAAGCATGCCATCACGGTAGCTACTGCTGACCTTCTCGAGCAGCAGACAGTAATCTCGTTCGGCGCTCAATGTGTGGGTTCCGACGGCCTGAGACGCCGCATCGAAGATGCCAAGACGGAATTTGCCGTCGAGCTCAAACGCCGGCGAAAAGCGGCCGGATGATCCCCGATCACCGATTACCGATCACTGATTACTGATCACTGATCACTGATCACTGATCACCGATACCCCTACCCCACCTCGTGGAGCCGAATCCGATATTCTAGTTCCCGATCCAACACCCGCTTCACCTCCTGGGGAACCTCCAGTGGCGCTAAGATCCCGCATTCTTCGAGCAAGACCAAATTGCATTGCCGCGGAATGCGCTGTAATTCGTACGCTAACCGGATCGGGGGAAACACCGCGTTTTGCCCCCAAATCAATGTGACCGGCTGAATCAATTCCGCGAACCGCTTCGAGAGATCGATCTGCAACTTGGCCCTCGCCGACCGGAAGATCGCCCTTTCCGCGCCGAGTTGGTGCGCGAAACTGTAAAGTACATCTACCATCTCATCGTCGATTCGGTTCGCATCGAAAAAGGCAAACGTCGCTAACCAAGCTCGGATTTGGGCACGCGTGGCCAGGAACCGGCGATAGTAAATTTGGTTAAGGAATGGGAGTGCGGAAATCCAGCGTCCCCTACCGAGGTATCGCTTCGCACCGCGCTCGGTCAACCCAACCGGCATCAATAAGATTAGGCGTTGTACCAACTCTGGATGTTGCACAGCCAATAGCGTGGCAAAGGCCGCTCCCAGTCCGCTGGCAACAATTGTGGCCCGTTCTCCATCACTCTTTGCTTTCAAAAATTCTGCTAAGACCGCCGCTTGATCGGTAGCGGAGAGCGGACGATACGGGCGGGCTGATTCGCCGAAACCGATTAGATCAGGAGCGAGAACCTGGAAGCGATCAGCAAAGTGGGGATAAATCCGCGACCACTCGTACGAGGAGGCTCCAGGATAAATTCCGTGTAAAAAAACGAGAGAATTCCCCTGGCCCGATTCATGGTAGACCAGTTCTCCTTTGCCACTAAACAGCACGCGCGTGGCGAAAATCGCCGGAAAGATGTTATCGGGCAACGGACCTTTGCGCGGCGGCCGTAGCGCGTATCGGACGGTGAGAACCAAGAGGCCAAGAAGTCCGGCACCAATACCGAATCCCCAAAACCGACGTCGGAAGAAAGACTGCGCCGCCATAACGCCCAATTTGGTTAAGTCACCAGGGCCTTGCCCGAACCCGGAGTGATCTGCCCGATTACCTTCCCGGCTGTGACCTGGATCACTTCCTGGACGTACCGTCTCGCGACCACCAGCACCAAACCAATACCCATATTGAAAACCTCCAGCATCTCATGGAATGCGATTCCGCCGCCCTGTTGGATGAGACGAAATATAGCCGGAACCTTCCAACTGGACGTATCGATTAACGCGTCGCAGGTGGTTGGCAGGATGCGCGGCAAATTGTCGATTAATCCCCCACCCGTTATGTGTGCAGCCCCTTTGACCCGCGCAGGGGCAATCGATGCCAGAACTGGTTGATAGTTTTTATGGACTCGTAGTAACTCCTCGCCCAGCGTTTTCGGTATACCGTCGACTTTCTGACCCAAATCGAGTCGCATCTCAGATAGCAACACCTTACGCGCAAGAGAGTAACCATTTGTATGTAATCCATTCGACGGCAGACCTATCAAGACATCAGACGGGACGATGCGACTTCCATCAATGATTTTTTCACGATCGACAATACCAACAATGCAACCAGCCAAGTCATACTCGCCGCGATGATACATATCAGGTAATTGCGCGGTTTCGCCTCCGATAAGTGCGCAACGCCCGGCTTGGCACGCCTTCGTGAAACCAGAAATCAGCTGATTAAACACCGAGGGGTCAAGTCGTTCGGCACCGATATAATCCAAAAAGAACAAGGGTTTCGCTCCGGTAACAGCGATATCGTTAATGCAATGATTCACGAGGTCTTGAGCGATCAAGTCGTGCCTCCCAAGCGCGATCGCGATCTTTAGTTTGGTGCCGACTCCGTCGACACTCGAAACCAGAACGGGATCCCTTATCCCTTGCAAATCGAGGCGAAAGAAGCCGCCAAATCCTCCGATTCGACCTAGAACCTCAGGCCCGAACGTTGTTTTGACCTTCTCTTGTAGGCCTCGCTTTACCCGATTCCCCAGTGCGATATCGACTCCGGCGGCCGCATACGCCTTCTTTTTGGCCTTCATTTCGAGCGAGCAAAGAGCTGCGGTTGCGAAGCAGATTCCGCAAAGAGACGAGACCGATTTTGCCGGCGCTCCATGACGAACTTGTCCAGGGTGGGATCGAATGGCACCGGATAATCACTGTTGAAACAAGCCAGACAAAACTCGTTTGCGGGCAATCCCGTAGCTCTGACCATTCCGTCCACGTCGAGGTAACCAATCGAATCGACCTCTAGATAGTCCCTGATTTCAGGCATCGTTAGTTGGTTGGCCAAGAGGTTCTTAGGATCTGGGAAATCGATTCCGTAATAGCAGGGAAATTTATGGGGAGGACAACTGATGCGGAGATGTACCTCTTTGGCTCCGGCCTCTCTGAGATTCACCACCCGAGCTCGTGCCGTGGTCCCTCGAACCACCGAGTCGTCCACCACCACCACTCGCTTGCCCTGCACCAATTCTTTGATCAAATTGAGTTTCACGCGAACATTGAAGTCGCGAATCAGCTGGGTGGGCTGCAGGAAGGTGCGTCCGATGTAATGGTTTCGAACGAAGGCATGCTCGTAGGGGATGTCAAGCTCGTGACTGAAGCCGAGAGCAGCATAATTACCCGAATCTGGGACTGGAACGACTATATCGGCTTCGACCGGGTGAAGCCGGGCCAGCTCGCGACCCATCGCCACTCGGACTTTGCTGACATTGCGATCGCTAATCAGGCTATCGGGCCGGGCAAAGTAAACGAACTCGAACATGCAAAACGCCTTTCGCTCCTCTCTGAACGGCCACTCAGAATGGATACCATCATCATTAATGATGATGACTTCACCAGGTTCGATCTCTCGAATGAACTCCGCATGGATCAAATCGAAGGCGCAAGTCTCCGAAGCCAGGACAAACGCGTCTTCCAACTTACCCAGAACGAGAGGGCGAAACCCGAACGGATCTCGCACGCCGATGATTTCCTCTTCCCCCAGGAGTACGAAAGAGAACGCGCCGTGAATCTTGCGTAGCGCAGTCAGAACGTTTTGCTGGTCTGTCGGGCTGGCCAGCAGATGCAAAATGATTTCACTGTCAACCGTCGTCTGGAAAATTGATCCACGGGCTTCCAGTTCCTCTCGGAGAACAGCGGCGTTTACGAGATTGCCGTTGTGAGCAATCGCCAATTGGCCCCGCGCACAGTCGACGACGAGCGGTTGGGCATTTTTGAGGTTGCTGGATCCAGTCGTAGAGTAGCGAACGTGACCGATGGCCCGGTTCCCTTTCACACCCTCTAGCTCTTTTTCTCCAAAAACCTGAGATACCAGCCCCATCCCTCGATGGATCTTAAAAGGTTGGTTGGAACCGGTAGCTGCAACGATCCCGGCGCTCTCTTGCCCCCGGTGCTGAAGAGCGAACATGCCGTAGTAGGTGAGAAGGGCCGCGTCCGGGTGACCGTAGACGGCAAAGACGCCGCATTCGTGAGTTGGTTTATGAGAAATCTTCACAAGGTTGGATTAAGCAACAGCGCGCTCGATTGAAAAATACCACGAATCGAACAGCTCATCCATGCTCCACCCGATCGAGTGGTCGCCGACCGTAACCTTCAGCTCTTTCCCACCCACCTTCCCGAGTTCGATCAAATCAACATCATATCGCTCAGCTAGTTGTCCAAGCTCCGCGCTTAGACCTGGTCTGCTGGAAAACAGTATTCGCGATTGAGACTCGTTAAAAAGGCGTTCGTCGGTTCGCTGGCCCGAGTCGCCCAGAGAAACCGTCGCCCCTCTCTTTGCCTCGCCTGATATACAGGATTCGGCCAGGGCGACCGCCAAACCGCCCTCCGAACAGTCGTGCGCGCTCTGGACCCAGCCAGCTCGAATCGCCTCGGTTAAAAATTTCTGCACAGACAACTCTTTGTCGTAGTTCAAACGAGGCGGGATTCCGGCTTTCAATCCATGGATCGATCTTAAGTAGAGCGATCCTCCCATTTCGTCTCCGACGCCGCCGACTAGCCAGACCACATCGTTCTCCCGTTGAAATCCCTGACGGGTAATCCATCGCTCTTTTTCGATCAAACCCACCATACCGACCGTCGGGGTAGGATCAACGGTGCCAGCCGGGCTCTCGTTGTAGAGGCTCACATTCCCGCCCACGACCGGAGTGTTAAAACGCCGGCACGCTTCGGCCAGTCCTTCCACTGATTCTCGCAATTGCCAAAAATTCTCCGGCCGATAAGGGTTTCCGAAGTTCAAATTGTCGGTGACTGCCAGGGGTGTCGCTCCCGAGCAGACCAAATTACGAGCAGCTTCCGCAACCGCGATCTTGGCTCCCTCACGCGGATCCAGTTTGCAATAGATGCTGTTACAATCACAGGTAGCAGCCAGAAATTTTCCGGCTTCCCGAACGAAGAAAACGGCGGCGTCAGATCCAGGCGGCACGACGGTACCGGCCCTAACCGTGTGGTCGTACTGCCGATAAATCCAGTTCTTGGATGCAACTGTGGGATGGCGGAGCAAAGCGAGCAAACTCTCCCGAGGATCGGCTTCTGGGATCTGATCCAGATCCAATGGTGCCGGAGGTGTGGGCGCGACAGCCTCGCGCTCATAAATTGGCGCTTCATCAGCCAGCTTTTTCGCGGGGATTTCTACCTCGACTTTGCCATGATCAAGTACCCGCATCATGCCGTCGCCAGTCACTTTGCCGGCCTCGGCATAGGGCAAATCCCACTTCTCAAAAATTTCTTTGACGCGTTTTTCTTCACCGCGCCTCACGATAATCAACATGCGCTCCTGCGATTCGCTCAAAAGAATTTCGTAGGGAGTCATTCCGGGTTCACGCTTCGGAATTTTGGCCAGATCAATTTCAACCCCGGTGCCACCGCGACTTGCAGTTTCACAGGTGGAACAGGTCAGGCCGGCGGCTCCCATATCCTGAATGCCCGCGACGGCGCCACTCGCCAGCAGCTCTAAGCACGCTTCCAGCAATAATTTACCCTTAAACGGGTCTCCTACTTGAACGGCGGGTCGATCCTTTTTCGACGCATCGGTAAGATCGCGAGAAGCGAATGAAGCGCCAGCCAAGCCATCCCGTCCCGTCTCAGAACCAACATAAAAAACCGGATTACCGATTCCCGCGGCAGCGCCGCGAGCAATCTGATCGTGGCGTAAAACTCCCAAGCAAAAAACGTTGACCAGGGGGTTGCCGTTGTACGATTCGTCGAATGCGACCTCCCCACCGATGGTCGGTACACCGATGCAGTTGCCGTAGTGGGCGATGCCGGCCACGACCCCGCGAAACAGCCGTCGGTTTTGACGGGCGACCAAAGAGCTCCCATCGATCGGCCCAAAGCGAAGAGAGTTCAAAAGGAACACGGGACGCGCGCCCATCGTAAAAATATCGCGGATAATCCCGCCCACCCCCGTAGCTGCTCCCTGGAACGGCTCGACCGCACTCGGATGGTTGTGGCTCTCCATCTTGAACGCAATGGCCCAGCCGTCTCCGATATCGATGACCCCGGCATTTTCCTCCCCCGCTCTGACGAGAATGCTGGGTCCGGTCGTGGGAAATTTTCTTAGCTCGATTTTTGTATTCTTATAGGAGCAATGCTCACTCCACATCACGGAAAACACCCCCAGCTCGGTCAGGTTTGGATCTCGACCCAGGATGGACCTGATCCGCAGATACTCTTCGTCGGTGAGACCATGAGCGCGAATAACTTCAGGTGAGATCGCACCAATCATGCCGTGGAAACCAACGCAGGTCCGAACATTGACCGAAGCAGCGGCAAACCATCTTCGCTTCCTAGGCGAGCATCCCAAGCGCGATCCGGATGCGGCATCATACCGACGATATTGCGTTCCAGATTACAGATCCCGGCGATGTTGCGCAGACTGCCATTCGGATTTGCGGCCGCGGTCGCTTCTCCATTTGCATCAACGTATCGAAAGACGACCTGATCGTTGGTCTCCAGACTCTCGAGCGTCTCCTGGTCAGCGATGTAAGCACCCTCGCCGTGAGCGATAGGCAAACTCAACGTACGACCGCATTCTAACAACCTCGTGCACGGCGTTTCGACGGATTCCACGCGCAACCAAACCGGGCGGCAAGCAAACAGCAGAGACTGATTTCGGATCAGCGCACCGGGAAGTAAACCGGCCTCGCACAGGATCTGAAAGCCATTGCAGATCCCAAGTATCGGCATCCCGTCTCGGGCGCTCGCCACAATCGCCCGCATGATAGGAGAAAACCGAGCAATGGCGCCGCACCGAAGGTAATCGCCGTAGGAAAAGCCGCCGGGCAAAACGATTCCGTCATAAGCAGCGACGGAGGTTTCTTTATGCCAGAGGTAATTTGCGTCGAACTGCAGTCCGTCCGTTAACGCCCGAAGACAATCTTGGTCGCAATTAGATCCCGGAAATTGGACCACGCCGATCTTCATGTTCGCGTAGTTTCGTCCGCGCCAGGCAGACAAATCTCATAGTCTTCGACGACCGGATTAGAAAGCAAATCTTGGCAGATCTGTTCAAGCTTGCCTCGATCGGGCAGCGCGTCTGTTTCAATTTCTACCATCTTGCCCACCCGCACCGAACCAATCCCATCCATTCCTAGCTCCCGGATCGCGTTTCGAACGGCAACTCCTTGTGGATCAAGCACTGTTTTTTTGGGCATCACGACCACTTGCAGCTTCATGAGGAGAGGGGCACAATCGGGGGAGGAAGAGTTCGCGTAAAGGAAAATTTGCGACGCCTTCTCCCGTCTCAGCAAGACAGGAAAAGATTCGAGCTGGCTGCACTCCAGACGACTGCGCTGGGCTTAGAAATCATCCAGTGCTGGACAGCGGAGGCTCAGTTGATAAACTTCATCGAATATGCGCATTTTGCGGAAATGGCTCACGTTGAGCGCAATCGCACTGTTCCCTCTCGTTTCCATTTGGGCCGAACAAGATACCGGAAAGAAGGATTCGCCTTCCACGGTTCAACCGCTCACTTCCGAGGAGATGAAGCAAGCAGTGACGATCGACACGATCACGGTACCGACGCCGGGTGAATTTTTTCAAGCAATCGATAAAGGGGGAAAGCCAAATTGGGCTTCGCAATTTCGGCCGCCAACCCAGATTGATGGTACTAGCCGGGCGCAAATGGCGCTGAACCTCGGCACGCTTATCGCAGACGGTTACATCGCTGTTGAGGCGCAAGACGGCCAACAAGTTAAAAACATCGGGCGAGATGTATTGACCTTGGCCAAGAAATTAAGCGTTTCAGATAGCGTGATAGCTCGTGGAAAAAGCATCAGTCAATTCGCGGAGAGTGGCGCTTGGGATCAACTCAATGAGGAGCTTGAAGCCACTCAAAATGAAGTAAAAAAGGCGCTCGAGGAAAACCGGGACACTGACCTGATCACCTTGGTAAGCATCGGCGGATGGATCCGTGGTACGCAGGTTGTGACCGGCTTACTCGTACAAACTTATAGTCCGGAAGTGGCGAAGCTGCTGCGCCAGCCCGAGCTAGTGGACTATTTACGAGGCAAGCTCGATCAGTTGCCCCAGCGAATCCGCCAAGACAAACTTGTGGTCCAAGTGAACGGAGAACTGCAAACAATGGCGAAGTTAGTTTCTTTTTCGCCCGACCATGTTCCAACTGCGGAAGAGGTTAAAACGCTCAACAAAACGGCCGCTAGCCTCACAAAAGAAATATCGACAGGAAAATGAAATATTTTCTTCCTTATCTCGGATGGTTCTGGGTGGCTGCCTCCCCGCTGGCTTTCGCGGAGATAGCCGACGATGAGGCTGCCATGAGAAGCGATGTTCTAGATCTCGCAGGAGCCTTCCAAAACGACGGGTTCAAAATCCGAGACGGTACGTGGTTCGCCAAAACCTCCAAGGACCACTCGGCCACAATCGCTGTAAATCTCTACACCGGAAATGCTTACTGGTTTTCGGCGGCAGGTCCAAAATCGTCCACTGATCTCAAGATTACGATTTATGACAGTGGAGGCCGCCCGGTCTCTTCGGAGCCGTACCGATCGGAAAACAAGATAGCTTCCGGCTTTAGCCCGGACGCGAGTGGTCTCTATTACGTAAGAGTCTCCTCAGACGCTTCAAAGCCGACGAGCTTTTGCTTAATTTACTCTTACAAATAAAATCTTGGCGTATTTAATGCCCACGGAAGAACCCCAAATCAGAGAAAAGACGTCCGGACCCGCGGTAAAGCAGTTTTCAGTCTTCCTCCTGAATAAGGTCGGAGCATTGCTCGAAATCGTTCGAATGCTGAATGAGAACGAAGTGCACGTTCTAGCCTTGAATTCTCAGGATTCGACAGATTCTGCGTTGGTGCGAATCGTAGCTAGCGACCCTGATGCGGTAGAAAACATCTTTGATCTGAACGAAATCGCGTACAGCATCTCCGATATCCTGGTTGTCGAAATGCGCGAGGTCGCGGTCGATCTTAGGAAGCTTCTCCAATGCCTCCTTATGGCGGAGGTCAATATTCAGGTCTGCTACCCACTTCTCCTTCGGCCGCATGGCCGATCTGCTCTGGCGCTCCACTTGGACGATCCCGACTGCGGCTGGTCGGTTTTGGTCGGAGAAGGATTCACAATTTTGAATCAAACAGATCTTTCCCGTTAATTATTTTTTTGATAATGCTGATAATTCTGCGCGACATAAGCCCCGAAAATGGCTATTTCCGGCAGAGAAAAGTCCTTTGTCAGCATGAAATGTGTTTTGGCATTGCTCTTTCTGGCCTCAGCTGCCCTAACCGGCTGCGAGCGACAGGATTCGTCTGCCGCCCAACCGTCCCGGACACCGGTCGTAACGCGTACATCGGTTCCGCTTCGATTCTTCCTTTTCGGGCGCTGGGAGAAGCCTCGCTTTCAGGATGGTGACGCCAAGGAATACCTTTCCGAATACGATTCATTTCTCGATCAATTTAAGGATGCTTATCGCGCCCTGAAGGGTGGAAATGTGACGGGTTTTCAGCGTCTTTTTGGCAGCGCTGAGGTCTTACAAACCAAAGCGACACAACTAGGCTCGAGGTTGAACGCCGACGACCAAAGGAGATTGAAAAAGTATCTCCAGACTCGCGCAGTCGAATTATACCAGTCCGGACTGGTAAGTGGCCTTCAGTAATGGCTGGAGGGCTGGCTCCTGCGTCTACGCTGAATTCTGCCGATAATACGGGAATTGAACGATCTGATCTTCCCTGTTCGATTCACTATCCGGCTCAAGATCGGTAAACCCGATTCCTAATCGGTGATCCCGATATAACGTGATTGCAACGTTCCGATTCACGCGGATGCATTGCTTGATCGCTTCGGGTTCCTTCTCGCAGAAAAGCACCGTCTTCCAGGAAAAAATATGTTTTGGTTTGTGGAAATCGCTGTTGGCGACAAACGGCAGTCGCTTCAGGCCGATCGGATTGAAAATGTCGTCTCGGTTTGCCACTTCCCAGGCATCCAACAGCGGGGCGTATTGATCTATGTGCTCCCAGAAATAGAGTGTGTTCTTGCCCCAGTGCGTCTTAAACTCATGAGGATGTGACGCGATGGCCAATGCACCCTGCGCATGAATTTCTGCGATCGTCTGCGTGATCGGTAAGCCTGGACTGATCGGCTTCTTGAGGTCGACCGCCAAAAGATGCGCCGAGCTCCTCCTAGTAAGCCCGTCTTTGTTGAATTCCAGGCCGGCGAGAAGAACCAGCCGATATTTCTCTAACGCTCGTTTTTTCTCCTTTTCAATGATCTCAAAATATTCGTCGACCTGATCCAAGGTTAGCACGAGTCCGGTGAGATTGGTCACTCTGCCGATTAGCTTAGTGTGATCGCAAATGTGATCCGTGATGCAAAGCACATCGAACCCGCGTTGCCCATAGAAGTCGACCAGTTCTGGAATCGTCAGCTTTCCATCCGAAAAAACAGAATGGGAATGGAAATCGCAGAGAAGAATGGACGGCGATTTTACCAAAAGATTAGCCGGGACGGTTTCCTTTGGAACGATCGACCGGCGCGGTTGAACCACTTCGGCCAAAGCCAGGTCGAGAATGAACCGAGCAATCTGCAGCGAGGCGTCAGGTCGACTCAATCGCGAGATGTTGTCGACCCATCGATGAAGTTCGGCGCCGCCGTCGGCAAAGGCATCATCCAGCGCCTCAACAATAGCGTCAGGGTCTGGCGCCAATCGGCCACAGTCATTTTCAACGATCAGCCGAGCATTTCCTTCCTCTTGTCCAGGAACAACTTGGCTGATTATGACCGGCGTTCGAGCAGCAATCGCTTCCTGGACAGTAGCACCACCTGCTTTTGTGATAATAAGATGATGGCTCGTGAGAAGCTCCGGCATCTTAGTCGTCCAGCCCAGTATTTCCACCGGATGGGTTGGCGATTTCGCTTCCATTTCGATTTCTCGGCGAAGACTAGTGTCCCGGCCGACCGTAACCGTCAGCCGAATGTCCGAACGACGCGCTAATCGGCGAACCAGAGCCGGAGCCTCTTTCTTGCCGGAATTGATCATGTACAAAACGCGGCGGGGCCCGGTATCACTGCTGCCGAACCGGCGATCGTTCATTTCGGCGAACCGATGGGTCACCGGAAAACCAAAAATTCTAATGCGATCATCGGTCACACCCCCGGCACGCAAGACCGCCGCAGTGTCCTCGTTGGCAACAATAAAGTAATCGCTCGCACACCGGTACCAGACCGAATTGACGGTAATCGAATCTGTTACGACCGTGATTTGGGAGAAGGGACGAGGCTCTCCTTCGGGATACGTTTCATCGATCACGTAGTTATAGAGCGGGTAAGTCGAGACGACCGCGTCAGGTTCTATTTGGTTTAGCAGGTCGATCATCGAGCGCTTCATTTTGGCTAACATCACCATGTTCGACTCCACGAACTGGGTGCCATCAATCACATTATAGATTTTTCCCCAGACCCGGGGCGTGCGGTTTATCGCCGCGATATAAGCCTTGCGAAGAAACTCGTTGAGTTTGCCGTAACAACGTTCGAACAAATCAACGATTTGAACATTCACCTCGTCGGGAGCCACCAGCTCCAAGGCATCTCGAATGTTCCGGGCCGCGGTATTGTGTCCTTCCCCAAAACCGGCGGTGAAGATCAAAATTTTTTTCATCAAAACCAAAAAATTTGCTAAGCCGTTTGTACTTCGCTGGCGGAATTTGCTTACATAGGTTGATGAGCGGGTGAGGTTAGCGGAATGAGCGCTTTCCTTCCAGCGATTTTAGAGCCGAGCTGGCCGGCGCGAAACATCAAATATTTGCACGATAAGAGGAGCTAAGTTTGTATTTGCCAAATTTGCGGAAGATCCAATCCCACCACTCGGGCCGGTGGGTACCGCTGCTCCTCCTCTATATCTTAGCTGCTTCATTTGCTCCGGGTGAGGACCCGGAAGAAGAGAAACGTTTGCGAGAGCTCTTCCTCAAAAGCCGCCAGCAAATGGAAATTGTTCCCAGCCCAACCCCAACGCCCAAACCGACTCCCATTCCGGCAACCCCTCCGCCCAAGCGATTTCGCTATCGTGAGCCGGATGAACATCCGAAGGCTCAAGCCACCCAATCTTTGTCGCCCCAGCAGCACCAACCCCCCTCAACCGAGGTTTCAGAAACTCCTAGTCCCACCTCAACTCCAGAGCCTGAAATAACTAAGTCTCCGGCAACGGAAGAGACGCCACCGCTGCTATCGGCTCCTCCCCCAACACCGAAGAAACGGCATGGCTGGTTTTTCTTTGGCAAGAGAGACGATGATGAAATCGTGGTTCAAAAGTCGGGCGACGAGAGCGACATGGCACCGGCCGGCGACCACCACGGTCGTTGGCGATACCTTACCCCGGCCGTCCGCAAGGCCATCGATGACGCCCGCGTTGCGCGGAACCGCTGGAAATACATCGTCGTTCACAACAGCGGGACGCGCCAAGGCAATGCTCGAATTTTTGACTACTATCACCGCCACGTTCGCAAGATGCCGAACGGATTGGCCTACCATTTCGTTATCGGCAACGGTACCTCGACGGGCAACGGCCAAATCGAAATTGGCAACCGTTGGGTCAAACAAATGGCTGGCGGCCACGTTCACAGCGATTACTTAAATTATATTGGGCTCGGTATTTGTTTGGTTGGCGATTTCAACCGCGATCTCCCGACTCGCGCGCAATATGAAGCGCTGGATGAGCTCATCCGCTATTTGCGGCAGAGAGTCGGCAAGGTCGATGGGCACTATTCGATTGTTTTGGGTCACAAGGAAATCAATCCCCGACCGACGGATTGCCCCGGCAACCGTTTCCCTCTGCATTGGTTGCACCGCACCTTTCCCAATCAGTAGCAGAGAAGTTCGGAGCGATCGAACAATTTGCCGACCGGACGACTCCGGAAACGCGAATCGGTTGTGGAACCAGATCGCCGCTTGAATTAGAGAGAACAGTCGGCAAATAAAGTAGACCGCGAATGGACGCGAGTCAGGCTGCTCATCCATGTCCCATTCGGGTCCGTGTGTGGTTCCGATAAAATCATGTTAATCGGTTTAACCGGGGCCTCCGGTTTTCTCGGCCAAGAAATCATTCGCCAAGCTACATCGCGAGGCGACCGAATCGTTGCTTTTTCTCGAAATCCCGAAATACCTGTGCCAGGGGCCAATCGCACAGAGGCTTTTGGCGCCGCGATGCCGGTCGACGGCCTCGACGCGGTTTTGCATCTAGCGGGAGAATCCCTTCTGGGGCTTTGGACTCGATCCCGGAAAGAGCGGATCTCACAAAGCAGAATTGAAGGGACGCGATCAGTGGTAGAGGCGATGCGGAATGCTCCGAATCCCCCGCGCACGTTGGTGTGCGCTTCCGGAGTCAGCATTTATGGCGACCGAGGGGACGAGGAATTGGTCGAAGAAAGCGACGTCGGTAAGGCTGGTTTTCTACGCGATGTCGCGGTTGCCTGGGAATACGAGGCGATGCGCGCCAGAGAGTTCGGTATCCGAGTGGTCGTGGTCCGAATCGCCATGGTACTTGGGCAGAAGGGAGCACTCGCACTAATGTTACCGGTGTTTTCCTTGGGATTAGGAGGCCGAGTTGGGGCCGGCCATCAATGGATGTCCTGGATCCATGTCGAAGACGTAGCAAGCCTGTTCTTGCACGCGACCCGAGAGAGGTCTCTGCTAGGACCGATCAACGGGGTCTCCCCCTTTCCCGTTCGAAACCGAGATTTCACTCGAATTCTTGCAACAACGCTTCGGCGACCTGCATTTTTCGTCGTTCCGAGTTTCATCCTAAAAGCGTTGCTACGAGATCAGGCCTCGTTGTTACTCGATAGCCAGCGCGCTTCACCGAAGCGAGTGCTGGAAACCGGTTTCAATTTTCGTTTCTCACATTTGGAAGAGGCGCTGCGGGATTTATTGAAGGATTCACCACGTTCGTGACCCCTCCGAGCCAAGCGTGTCGTTCGGCAGCCTCGCGCCTCGACCTAAGGAACCCGTTCCTCGACCAAAAATCGCTCAAGGACCTCCTTCAGCTCCGGTATTCCATCTGCGCGCTGAGCTGCAATTGGCACGATAGTCTTATCTGAAAAGCGTTGCCGAAGTAGTCGCAGATTTTCTTCAGCTCCCCCCAAATCCATTTTGTTGGCCACGATAATCCACGGTCTCTCGGAGAGTTGTGGGTCGTAGAGATCGAGCTCACGTCGTAGGGCTCCGAGATCCGCCAGGGGAGTACGGCCTTCGCTTCCCGCGGTATCGAGGACAAAGATCAACAGCTTGCAGCGGACAATGTGGCGAAGAAAATCATGGCCAAGTCCAACATTACGGTGCGCTCCCTCGATGAGTCCCGGGATATCCGCGACTGTGGCCCGCACATAGTTCGGAAATTCTACTACTCCGATCATTGGATTGAGGGTGGTGAACGGATACGGAGCGATCTTTGGATGAGCCGCAGAGATTTTGGTCAATAGAGTTGATTTCCCGGCATTGGGGTATCCAACCAGTCCGGCATCCGCAATCGTCCGCAATTCCAGCAGAAAGAACCCTTCTTCACCGGGTCCCCCCTCCGTGAATTGGCGTGGGACACGGTTTCTGGAACTCTTGAAGTGCGTGTTACCTTTTCCACCGGCACCGCCGCGGCACAGCAAGAATTCCTGATCCTTTTCCGTAAGATCTGCGATCAGCACACAATCTGCCGGATCAATTCGCGGCTTAGTCGGAGCCGTTGGATTGTCTTCATCCGTGGCTACCGGCTCGAGTTTTTGCGGCGGAATCCGGTAAACCACAGTTCCCACCGGCACCTTGTATATCGAATCAGACCCCGCCTTTCCGTACATATTTTTGCCGAGCCCATGCTCCCCCCGCTTCGCCCGCAAGATAGGTTGATAATAGAAATCGACCAGATTGTCTTTGTGAATGTCGGCGCGGAGTACAATATCTCCTCCTTTGCCACCGTCCCCACCGTCTGGGCCGCCTTTTGGAACGAACTTTTCCCGACGAAAGCTGACGCAGCCACTACCTCCATCTCCGGCTTTCGCCTGAATTCTAATTTGGTCGACAAACACGTTTGATGACCGACAGCCAATAACAAATCTTAGCTATCGACTATTGGCTATTCATTTGTGGGAGATCAGACTTCCTGCTTCCGTTTGGAAACCAATTCCTCGTACAGGCTCTTCGTCTGACCGGCAATAGCGCGCCAGCTAAATTTCTCGATCGCCCGCCGCCGTCCGGCCTTTCCGAACTTCTGACGGAGCTGCGGATCCGCCATCAAAATATTGATTTTGTCGGCCAGATCACGAGCGAACCGATCCGGATCGAGCGGTTCAAACGGGCTCTCCGTCATTTGCTGTAACGGGATCAAAAACCCGGTTTCACCATCGACAACGACTTCTTTGATTCCGCCGACCGCGCTGGCCACTACCGGTGTTTCGCACGCCATCGCTTCAAGATTAATGATCCCAAACGGTTCATAAATCGAAGGACAGCAAAAAACCGCCGCGTTCGCGTAGAATTGAAGCACGGCCCGTTTTGGAGCCATTTTGTCGATCCAGATAACTCCCGGTCTGGATCGCTGGGCATCTGCCACAGCTTGTTTCATCTCAGCCGCGATTTCGGGAGTATCCGGCGCACCGGCGCAGAGCACGACCTGGAATCCAGGCGCAAAATAGCGAATGGCGCGCACCAAATGGATGATCCCTTTCTGACGCGCAATTCTCCCCACGAACAAAACATAAGGCTTTTCCGGATCGATACCGTACTCGATCAAGGCGTCCTTTTCTGCAGCGGGTCGATATTCCTCCGGGTCGATTCCATTATAGATGATCCGGACCCGTTTTTCGTCGACGTCGAAAAGTCGCAAGACATCGGCCTTGGTGCCCTCCGAAACAGCAATCACTGCGTCGGCCATCTCAATCGCTGTCTTTTCGATCCACCTACTGAAATCGTAACCGTGGCCGAGCTGTTCTCGTTTCCATGGACGCAACGGCTCGAGAGAATGGATAGTGATGACTAGCGGGATCGCGTAGTTCAATTTGGCTAAAACCCCTCCGAAATGGGTGTACCAAGTGTGACAATGAACGATATCGGCATCTATCCCAGCCGTATTGAAATCGGTACATCGCCTAACCGCACCGAACACCGATGTGAGATTTTTCGGGCAGCCAAAGCTCGATGTATCCAATCCAAAGCCACGAACCCGTAGATGCGGCTCATCCACTTTTTGATCGCCGAACGCCCGGACATCAACGTCCATGATTTGTGCGAGTTCGCGGCTAAGATAGTCGACATGCACACCGGCTCCTCCGTAAATGGAGGGTGGATACTCGTTGGTAAGCAGGAGCGTTTTCATAACCTCTAGCGGACTATAAAAGATAATAAGAAGGATTGACTCTTCTTCCCCCTGATTGCCACGAGTCTCTTAAAGAAAATTCTGGTGCGTTTTCGTCAATAGATCAAAGAACACGCCAAACAACTTAACTCATTTTGCCATCCACGCGGTCAATATCGACCGTGCCCGCCGATTTTATGAAACCGTCTTCGAATGGAAGTTTCAGCCTTGGGGCCCGCCCGACTTCTACCAGATCCGAACTGGAAGCGATCAGGAGCCTGGCGTTCAAGGCGCGCTTCAGCGGCGACGCGAACTCGTGGCGGGGAAACCCATCTTTGGTTTCGAATGCACGATCTCTGTCGAAGATGTCGATGATATCGCACTCGCTGTCGAGAAAGCGGGCGGTAAGATCTTAATGGAAAAAGCAGTGATCCCAACCGTCGGAGAACTCATATTCTTCCAAGATCCCGAGGGTAATGTGGTAGGCGCAATCCGGTTCGATTCGGCGTATCGTCCTGCTCGCTAATTCAGTCTCGCGCAGGCGTGGTGGGCAACAGGACTCATGGGTCGCATAGGACTCATGGGTCGCATAGGACTCATGGGTCGCATAGGACTCATGGGTCGCATAGGACTCATAGGTCGCATAGGACTCGTGTCGCATGGGACTTATGGGTCGCATAATTCATCCCAATCAGCCCCTTACCGGAACATAATTGGGATAATCAAGATAGCGACGATGTTCGCCACTTTAATCATCGGGTTAATCGCCGGTCCCGCCGTGTCCTTGTAAGGATCACCCACCGTATCGCCCGTCACGGCTGCTTGATGAGCAGCGGAGCCTTTACCTCCGTGATTCCCCTCTTCGATGTATTTCTTCGCGTTGTCCCAGGCACCTCCTCCGGATGTCATTGAAATAGCCACAAACAAACCAGTAACGATAGTTCCTACCAAAACTGCACCAAGAACCACGTATCCGAAAAACGCGGCGACAATTACAAACAGTACGGGCAGCAACGCTGGAACAATCATTTCGCGCAAAGCAGCTTTCGTGACGATATCGACACAAGCACCATATTCCGGAACGTCCGTGCCTTTGAGAATGCCAGGTTTCGCCGCCAGTTGCCTACGTACTTCTTTGACCACCGCGCCCGCGGTCTTGCCCACCGCTTCCATGCTTAACGCGCTAAAGAGGAACGGAAGCAACCCGCCCAGAAACAGACCAATGATGATCTGCGGCCGTTCGAGCGAGAATTCGGATGGTTCCAAGTCGTGCATGCCAGCCTGACCGAAGTGCGCGCGCAGCTCCGCGACGTAAGACCCGAAGAGAACGAGCGCGGCCAGTCCGGCTGAAGCGATAGCATACCCTTTGGTAACCGCCTTCATGGTATTACCCACGGCGTCGAGTTCATCAGTCACCATCCGCACCTCCTTCGGCAACTCGCTCATTACCGCCACGCCACCGGCGTTGTCGGTAATGGGGCCAAACGCGTCGAGCGAAATGATGATCCCCGCCATCGATAACATGCTGGTAACGGCGATGGCGATTCCGTACAGGCCGGCGAAGTGATAGCTGGCCAAGATAGCTAATGCGATAGAGACCACCGGTAAGGCCGTGGCGTGTTGCCCGATGGCCAGACCCGCTATGATGTTAGTCGCGTGACCTGTTTCAGAAGCACGGGCAATCTTCCGAACCGGGCTATACGCAGTTGAGGTATAATAATTGGTGATTGCCACGATGACACCGGTCATTAACAAACCGACTAGCGCTGCCAGATAAATTTCCTGGGACGAATGAGTCTGATCACCAATTTGAATCGTTTGGGGAAACATAAGCATCGTCACCGGCCAGTACAAAACCGCGGAGACCAGCGCACTCGCGACTACCGCTTCCACTAACACCCGCCCTGGATCAGTCTTTCGAAAATTCACATAGAGGATCCCGGCAATTGCCCCGATGACCGAAATTCCGCCTAACAGAAAAGGATAAACCACCGCCTCGGGTGTGTTCCGCATAGTCAAAAAGCCAACCAAAATTGCACCGATGACGCTGACGGCATAGGTCTCAAACACGTCGGCAGCCATTCCGGCACAATCTCCAACGTTATCGCCCACGTTATCGGCTATGGTTGCAGGATTTCTCGGATCGTCTTCTTCCAGGTTGCTTTCGATTTTCCCTACTAAATCGGCCCCTACATCAGCCGCTTTCGTGTAAATCCCGCCACCAAGTCGGGCAAAGACGCTGATAAGGCTCGCTCCCAAAGCAAGGCCGACCAGACTACTAACTGCTTTCTCGGCGGATAAGACCGAACTACAAATCAAATAAAACAGTCCGACCGAGAGCAGCGCGAGACCGACAACCAAAAGACCGGTTACTGCCCCACCGTTGAAAGCCACTCTCAGGGCACTCTCGCGTGATTTCGTCGCAGCTTGGGCGGTCCGACAATTTGAAATAACAGCAACCCGCATCCCGACGTACCCGGCCAACATCGAGCACACCGCTCCTATGCTAAACCCTATGGCGGTAAACAAATCACGGGTAAATACCAGTAGAACAAAAATCACCACCGCGATTATGCTGACGGAAATAATTTGTCGGTTCAGATAAGCCTTCGCTCCCTCCTCAATGGCCGCAGCTATCTGTCGCATCCGATCGTTTCCCGGAGACAGCGCGAAAATCATTCTGATCAAATAGAGTGCTGCGCCTAGACCAATAATCGCACAGATAAGCGCAAACCAGATCCCGGATTGTAGGAGGAAACTCGTGGCTAAGGAGGGAACAATCATATTACTGGATAAAAGTACAACAGATGGCTAAGCAGAGGCATTTTTGCAAACACAAGTAATTAGTAAGATAAAAGTGGGTTTATAATCGTAGAATCAGCGGGACCACCGTGAATGATCGCGCCAGAATCGTCCGCCAGACGATCAAAAGCGGACGGCGGCCATAAACGGCATTCGCAGAAGCAAAGCAGTCAGTCTAACACAAGTGAATCTGCTTTCTTCATTCGCTGCACTTCAAATCAACGGGCCACTGCGGCAATAATAGCTTTTTGGGCGTGAAGTCTGTTCTCAGCTTGAGAAAATATCGTGGTCGCATTTGCTTCCAAAATCGAATCGGTGATTTCTTTACTCCGGTAAGCCGGGAGGCAATGCATAACCAGAGCTTGCGGCCCAGCTAGTCTGACCAATGCCTCGTTAATTTGAAATTCGGCCAAGTCAGAGTATCGGCCTTCGCTTTCCGCTTCTTTACCCATGCTCACCCACACATCGGTATAGAGTACGTTAGCTCCCGCACCTGCTTCCTTTAAATTGCCGGTGAACGAGATCTTCGGACTTTTCACTCGTTTCTTTAGGGCTTCCGATGGTTGGTATTTCTGGGGAGCCGCGATTCGAAGCTCGAACCCCAAGTGTTCGGCCGCCCAAATCCAAGAACGAGTTACATTGGAATCGCCGTCACCAACAAAGCAAAGTCGTAGATCATCGATGGTGCCGCGTTGTTCCAAAATCGTGAATAAATCCGCCACGATTTGACAGGGGTGTTCCTCGTCGGTCAATGCATTGATCGTAGGAATTCCGCTATAATTTGCGAATGATTCGAGATCGGCCTGAGCAAACGTCCGAATTACCGCTCCGTGAACCATCCGACCTAATACCCGAGCCGTGTCGATAATCGGTTCCCCCCGCCCAAGCTGAAGGTCGTTCTGCGAGAGAAATATTACATTAGCTCCCAACTCTCGCAGCCCAACTTCAAAGCTTACCCGGGTACGGGTCGACGGTTTGTTGAACATCAACGCCCAAGTCTGTCCAGTAAGCAGCGATGCGGATTGACCGCGTGTCGCCTTGAATCTTTGCGTATCCTCCAGCAACCGTAGTAGCTCTGCCCGGTTTGAGTTTTCGACCGAAAGGAAATTCGTCATCGGCCCCAAAAACTTTGCAATGTCCGATCCAGAATATTCACCGCCTCAAGTATATCGGCCTCCTCGACGATCAGGGGCGGCAGCCATCTGACTACCGTTGAACCGGCCGGGGCGGTCAACAAACCATTCCGCATCAAAGCGGTGACCACGGTTTGAGCAATGGTTTTACCCTGGGAAGCATGGCTCGCTAATTCTGCGTCTAACTCGATCCCAATCATCAAGCCAAGTCCGCGCACTTCCTTAACGCCTCGAACCTTTCTGATCCGCTCCACCGCCAAGCTGCCTAGTTTGGCCGCACGCTCGACCAAACGCTCCTCTTCGATCGTCTGGAGGACCGCTAGCGATACAGCACAGGCTAACGGCGTGCCGCCATACGTCGTACCATGGCTACCAGGTTGAAACAGATCACATAGCTGAATCTCGCTTCCGTCGGATCTTTGGATCGCTTTCGCCCGGAACCAAGTAGCGCCCAACGGAAAGCCACCGCCAATCCCCTTGGCCCAGCTCACCGCGTCCGGTATGACCTCCGGCGCGATTGCTTTCCATCCGCACCAATGGCCGACCCGACCGAGGCCACACTGAATCTCGTCGAACATGAGCAAAATGCCGTGCTCATCGCACAATCGTCTCAATCCGACCAAAAACTCACTCGAAGCCGCATGTATGCCCCCTTCGCCCTGAAAAGCTTCCAATAGAATCCCCATTGTTTGGTCGGAGATGGCTGCCTCAACCGCCGCCAGGTCGTTAAAAGGCAAATGCCGAAATCCAGCCAGCAACGGAGCAAAGCCGGTCTTTACCTTTTCTTGACCCGTCGCCGAAATTCCGGCCATTGTTCGGCCGTGAAACGAGCGTTCGAACGTTAGTATCTCTACTCGGCTTCCTGAATCTTTTGCCGTGGATTTACACTCATTTCCGTACTTCCGAGCAGCCTTGAATAATGCTTCGTTCGCTTCCGCTCCACTGTTGGAGAAAAAGACCTTGCCCGGAGACCCCACTAACTCTACGAGGCGCTTGGCCAATCGGCCCTGCGGCTCGGTGTAATAGAGATTGGAGGTATGAATGAGCGTTTCGGCCTGTTGACTCAATACTTGGACCATTTTGGGGTGCGCATGACCCAAAGTGGACACAGCTATGCCAGCACCAAAATCGAGATAGCTATTCCCCGCGTCGTCCCAAACCCGAACGCCTTCGCCGCGTGTCAAGACCACGTCGTAGCGGCCGTAGCACGGCACTACATAATCAGTAAAAAGCTGTTTCGTAGTCGATTCCTTCATCTCCTGAAAGGCGCTACCATAACGCGTTGCCGCGGCGGCACAAGAGACACTCTACGATCAGGTGCGAGTCGACATTAACGGACGCGAATTTAGGGGTACCCTCATTCGTGTCTATTCCTACCGATCAGTGTCTCAAAAGTATCAAGCTAATCCGTTTCCACGGAGGAGCGGGCTCAGGCCACGATTTCCGTACCGATTCCGTCGGCCGTGAAAATCTCTAGAAGGAGAGCGTGCGGAATTCTGCCGTCAATCAGGTGTACTTTCGATACGCCGTGATCGATCGCGGCCAAAGCGGACTGTACCTTGGGAATCATGCCTCCTTCAATGATTCCGTCTTCGGTCAATTGACGGATTCCAGCCGGGTTGAGTGTCGGTATCAACGAAGAGGGATCTTTGACATTGCGCATTACCCCCAGCACATCGCTGACATAGATCATCTTCGAAGCCTTCACGGCCCCAGCTAGCGCGCCGGCACCTAGGTCGGCGTTCACATTGAGAATCACCCCGTCTTCGGATTGGGCGATAGGAGAGATAACCGGAACAACCTCTCGCTCGATCGCTTCGCTGACTCGCTCAAGCCGGAGCGAAACGACTTCTCCGACCAGTCCGACGTCGACGACTTTTTTGCCGTCGGATTGCGGAGCCACTTTTTTAGCCACAAAAACTTCTCGCCCGGAAAATCCTTCGGCCTTTCCTCCGAATTCATTCATCGCGGCGACGATTCGAGGCCGAATAAGCCGATCGAGCACGTCCTCCACAATCACAATCGCTTGCTCATCCGTCACTCGGAGCCCGTTGACAAAACGGGGAACTTGGCCGGCTTCCCGCATGCGCTGCGTGATGGCCTTACCACCGCCATGGATGAGGACGGGATTGATTCCAACCGTCTCGAGAAAGACTACGTCTCGGAGCAGCCGTTCGATGAGGTGGTCATCCTCCATCGCGCTGCCGCCATATTTAATAACAAAAGTCTGACCCCGGAATTTTTGGATGAACGGTAGAGCATCCAGCAAAGCCTCTGCCCGCCCAGAATCGAGTTTCTTTTCCATTACAAATTACTTCCTTCATCACTACTCGCCCATATTCAGTTTCACGTATTCTGGGGTTAGATCGGTAGTGAATACATTGTATTCAGCTGAGCCTAGATGAAGGTCAATGGTAACAGTAAATTTTTTATTGCTTAAGATTTCTTTGATTTTGTGCGGAGGCGTCGAGCTGGCGATTCCGTGCTCGACGGCGACGACGCCATTGAAAAAGATATCAATCATCTCTTCCTGCACCTTGGCAGATGAATAGCCAACGGCGCCCATGATCCGGCCCCAGTTGGGGTCCTCACCGTACCAACTGCTCTTAACTAGGTTCGAGTTGGCCACCGCCTCAGCAACCTTCCGCGCGTCCTGGTATGTGGCAGCACCTTTGACTTGGAGTTCCACGAACTTGCTGACACCTTCTCCGTCCTCGACGATCATTCGCGCAAGGTTCCGCGTGATGTAGTCGAGTCCCGCCGCGAAATACGAAGACTCTTCCTGTTCAAGGCCCAGCGGTGGATTGCCAGCCATCCCGTTAGCCAGACAAATGGCGGTATCGTTTGTACTCATATCGCCGTCGATAGTGATGCAGTTAAAGGATTGCTCGACGCTAACGGAAAAAAGTTTCTGGAGTATCCGCTTTGGAATTACCGCATCAGTTGTAATTACACAAAGCATCGTCGCCATGTTCGGATCGATCATGCCTGCTCCTTTGGCAGCTCCCCCAATCCGGACCTTTGCTCCGGCAATACTCATTTCGATTGCGATCTCTTTGGCAAACGTGTCCGACGTCATGATAGCACGTGCAAATGCCGCACCTTGATCGGTCGTGAGCTCGTCGACTAATTTTGGAATTGCTCCTTCAATTCGCTCAATCGGCAATGGTATTCCGATCCGTCCGGTGGAGCAGACCAACACCTGTCGTTCCTTCCAGCGCCCCTCCTTAGCTACCACCTGCGCCATTCTCTTGGCATGCTGGATACCGGTTGAACCGGTGCAAGCGTTGGCGTTACCGCTATTGATGATGACTGCCCGGGTTTCGCTCGAACGTATATGCTTCGCCGAAACCCTTACCGGAGCAGCTTTTATCTTATTCGTGGTAAAGGTAGCCGCAGCGACCGCCGGTACGGTGGAAGCGACGAGCGCCAGATCCGCAACTGCGTGACCATGTTCCTTAACGCCACACCAGGTAGCCGAAGCCGTGAAACCAAGCGGAGCGGTAATGCCTCCAGTAATCTCAGAGAAACCCAAAGCCATGTTCGGTTGCTTTGATTCGTTTACTGCAGCCGACGTTTTCTGCCGAGAGAATTGTAGTTAAAATTGCAATAGCACCCGAAAGCCAATCCAATGATTGGCAGGCCAATCGTATTCTAGCGCCTATATTGCGAGGGTCTGACGCAGTGCCGTCCGGGTCAGCTTAGGCCGATGCCCTCTTCCCAGCCCAGCATGATATTCAGGCATTGAATGGCTTGGCCGGCTGCCCCCTTCATCAGGTTGTCGAGGGCCGACATCAAAATTATCTTTCCGGTGCGGGAATCGACCCGCCAAGCGATCTCGACCCCATTAGAATGGGCAACGTTCTTAACATCGGGATATCGGTCGCTCCCGAGAAGCCGGACGAATCGGTCGCTGCCATACGCCTTTGCATAGGCCTCGCTGATTTGCTCTTCGTTGGCATTGCCATCCGCATGGATCGTCGTCAAAATTCCTCGGTTTAGAGGGACCAGGTGCGGCGCAAACTGGATTTTGGTCTCCCGGCCCGCCGCCAGCGAAATCTCTTGTTCGATCTCAGATAAGTGACGGTGGAGCGGTAGCCCGTACGGTCTGGCGCTCTCGTTGCATTCGACGAAAAGCAATTCGATCTCTGCTTTTCGGCCAGCTCCGCTGACCCCGCTCATACTCGCTGCTACGATAGAATCGGCTCGAATCAAACCCGCTCGAACCAGCGGGAGAACCGGCAGCAGTATACTCGTGGGATAACATCCAGGACACGCCACCAGTTCAGCTGTACGGATTCGGTCCCGGTAGATTTCCGCCAACCCATAGATCGCCCGATTGAGAAGCGCCTTGGCCGGATGATCTTTACGATAAAATTCGCGATACACCTGCGGATCACGGGTTCGAAAGTCCGCGCTCAAATCCAAAACCCGGATTCCGGCGTCCAACAAGGGACCAACGAATTCCGACGCAACTCCATGCGGTAGGGCCAGGAAAGCAGCAGCCACGTTTTTTCCTTCCAAACTGGCTATTTCAGGAGGGGCGAACCGCAATTCTGCCACCGGACTCCGCGGATCCATCCACGGAAATAGATCGGACGCTTTCTTCTCTACATGCTGCCGAGAAGTGAGGCCAACGATCCGAACGTGGGGATGCTGGATCAAGCGACGAACGAGTTCTTCCCCGGAATACCCGCTTGCTCCAAAGACTACTACGTTGGTCTGATTCATTAAGATAGGTCGGCTACAGGCAAATAGACACCATAGCCACTCGCTATTCATTGGAAAGTCCGCCGATTCAGGAAAGTGCCCTGCATGGTTTGAGACTTAGGCCGGCTATCGATTTTGCGGGCGATGCAAAATCCACGCTAGTTTTCCGAAATGCTACGTGTAGCTTCCGGGTCTCCGATACGATGTCTGAGCAACGAAAAACTCTGAATGAGCGGCAGGGTATGACCGACCTGGAGCGGCTTCGGCATTCGTGTGCCCACGTCCTGGCTTCCGCTATCCTGCGCATCTGGCCACAAGCTCAATTCGCAGCAGGACCGCCGGTAGAGAATGGATTTTACTACGATCTCGAACTCGACCATCGGATCTCCCTCGAAGACTTCGAGCGGATCGAGGCGGAGATGAAGAAAATCGTGAAGGAGAATCAGCCTTTCGAAAGGATCGAAGTAAGTCGAGAGCAAGCTTTCGAGATGGCCCGAGAGGGCCGTCTAGCTGCCCTAAGTCCACGCGAGCAGCCAAGCAAATTTAAACTCGATATCTTAGAAAATATTCCAAAAGACGAGGCAATCACACTCTACCGGAACGGTGATTTTACCGATCTTTGCGCCGGGCCACACGTACTGCGCACAGGCAATGTTGGCGCATTCAAATTAACAAGCGTGGCCAGCGCCTACTACAAAGGGGATGCGAATAATCCGCAGCTTCAACGAGTGTACGGGACGGCTTTCAAAAACCGGACGGAGTTAGATGCTCACTTTGCTCAACTCGAGGAAGCAAAAAAGCGTGATCATCGGAAACTCGGCCGCGAGCAAGGCCTTTTTCATATTGATGAACAAGTCGGACAGGGACTCATCCTTTGGAAGCCCAAAGGAGCAATCATTCGGCAGGAACTTCAAACCTTTATCGGAGAAGAGTTGCGCAAGCAGGGGTACTCCGAAGTATTTACTCCGCACATCGGGAAACTCGACCTTTATCGGACGTCGGGCCACTATCCTTACTACCGCGAGTCGCAATTCCCGCCGCTCATCGAGCCGGAGGCACTGAAACGCCTAGCTGACGAGGGTTGTAGCTGTGCCACGCTCGTCAACTTGCTCGAAAAAGGGGATCTCGACGGATATTTGCTCAAGCCGATGAACTGCCCGATGCACATCAAAATCTACGCGTCGGAACTTCGCTCTTATCGCGACTTGCCAGTGAGGCTATCTGAGTTTGGAACCGTCTACCGCTGGGAGCAATCAGGAGAGCTGGGAGGGATGACCAGAGTGCGCGGCTTTACCCAGGATGATGGGCACATTTTTTGCACCGAGGAACAGCTCCCAAATGAGCTTCTGCAGTGCCTGGCTCTCGGCCTCAATGTACTACGGACGCTCGGGTTGGATCAATTTCGCGCCAGACTCGGCTTGAGGGATCCCGACTCTTCTAAGTATATCGGTAGCCCTGCCCAATGGGATAAAGCGGAATCGGCGTTGCAACAAATAGCAGCAAAGGCTGGGATCTCCTACACCGTCGAAGAAGGTGAAGCGGCATTTTATGGGCCAAAAATCGATTTCATCGTGAAAGACGTGATCGGTCGTGATTGGCAACTGGGGACCATTCAGGTCGATTACAATTTGCCGGAACGATTTAACCTAAGCTATATCGACTCTGACAACTCCCCGAAGCGGCCAGTCATGATTCATCGAGCTCCGTTTGGATCGCTCGAACGATTTTGCGGACTTCTGATCGAGCATTTTGCTGGCGCCTTCCCGCTTTGGTTGGCGCCAGAACAGGTCCGAGTACTACCTATTTCCGAAAAGCATCTGCCGTATGGCAGACAAATATTGTCGGAATTAAACGGAGCTAAAATTCGGGCTTCTCTCGACGAAAGTTCCGACAAGATTGGAGCTAAAATTCGGCTTGCTCAGCTCGAAAAGGTCCCCTATATGTTGGTCCTCGGCGCACGAGAAGAACAAGTCGGCGAAGTGGCTGTGCGCAGTCGTTTCCGCGGTGATGAGGGAGCTGTGAGTGCGCCGTTTTTTTTGGAAAGAATTCAGACGGAAATTAAAGATCGAAAACTTGATTAAGCGAGGTGGTCAGCTCCCGGTCTCGCTTTCTAGGAGAATAGTTTTATTCAGCAACAGCAGATTCGAGTAAATGGCCGAATTCGCGCGCGCGAAGTCCGGGTCATCTTGGGAGCAACCAACGAACAGTTGGGCATCATGAAGATTCAGGACGCGCTGCGGAAAGCGCAGTCTATCGGCTTGGACTTGGTGGAAGTAGCGCCTAGCGCGAATCCGCCGGTGTGTAAGATCGTAGATTTCGGAAAATATCGTTACGATCTCTCGAAACAGGATAAGGATCGGAAGTCGTCCGGATCGAGGCTCAAAGAGATCAAGTTCCGCGTTAATATCGATCCGCACGACTACATGATCAAAGTGCGTCACGCCGAAGAATTTCTGGAGAAAGGAAACAAGGTGAAGGCGCAGCTGCAGTTCCGCGGACGCGAACTCAGTCACAAAGAGCTTGGGTACCAGCTGATGACTCGACTCAAAGATGATTTGACGACGATGGGACAGGCTGAAATGGAGCCCAAGCTCATGGGCAAAAGCATTAGCATGACGATCGCTCCTCTGCCGGCTAGCAAGCGAAAGCGCCGGTTCGCGCCCCCCGATGAAGCACTTCCCCCGGAACCTCCCGACTCGGAGGAATGAAGCTCATCCTCTTTGATATCGACGGGACGTTGCTGACGACTGACGGCGCAGGGCGCGCCGCTTTGAGAGCGGCCGGTGCAGATATTTTCGGCATAGAAGAAGACCTCGAAGGCGTGGCCGTCTCGGGGAATACCGATGTTGCGATCGTCCATGAAATCCTGAAGAAAAACGGGATTCCTGAGTCTGAGGTTAACGTTAATCGCTACCTGGGCGCCTATTTAACCCACCTCAAACAGCGGTTGCTGCAACAGCCTGGCGATATCCTACCGGGTGTGGGTAAGCTGCTGGACGCGTGTGCGCGAGGAACTTGCGCAGTGGGACTTCTTACTGGCAATCTGCGGCGCGGTGCCGAAATGAAGCTTACTGCGCATCGTCTTTGGGATCGGTTCGGAATTGGCGCATTCGCAGATGATAGCCGGGATCGGAATATGCTCGGTCCGATCGCGAAAAGACGCGCAGAAGCAAAGTTTCAGGCGGCATGCGACGACCTATTCGTTATTGGCGATACTCCGCGCGACATCGCCTGCGGTAAGATTGCCAATGCAACTGTTGTAGCCGTAGCCACCGGTCGCTACTCTAAGGAAAGTCTGGCGACCCATCAGCCCGATTATCTATTCGAGGATCTAGGCGAAACCGAGACAGTGCTAGCGGCCCTCGGACTCGAGTAGCTCGTCCGGTAGAAGTGAGCGGAGAGCCAGCGGCAACTATCCCACTCGGGATTTATCTCGGGCGTAGCACGCGTCCCGACGAAGCCGCCTGCGAGCCCCAGACTAGGACTCCACGTCAGCGTGCTTCAGGCGAGCACTGCGACATCCTCGGAGAGCTTGATCGTCCGGCCGTCCGGATCGAGAAAACTGGCATATGGACCATCCAAACGCACGATGACCCCAGCCTCTCTGAGCTTCTCCAGCAGCGTCTCGCGGTCGCGAAGAGCGAGATATAGATGGAAATGACTTTCGACTTCGCCGTCTTCACAGGTCCGAAACGAAATAGGCATCCCGCCGATCAGCAAATCGAAGTACCGGTGCTTGCGCTCACTGATGATCCCTCCTCCGAGCAGGCGAGTGTAAAAATCGCGCACCTCGCGCCATTTATTAGTAAAAACGGTGATGCAATAGAGCCGGGGGTAGCGCATTGTCTGTTTTCGTGGAGAACCGAGCTTGCGTTTCAGGACCATAGCATTTTGCTCTGAGAAATATCTAAATTACTGCATTTATAGTAAACATAATGCTACCGCAGCCCCTCGGTTCGGAGCAACCCTTAATTTTGAGCCAGGGTTTCCCGTTGCTGCCTCGCTCAAACGATGCTATACCTCGGCCTCTCATGGCGGTTGAACTCTTGGAACTTCGAGGCGAGATCGATCTGAATGAAAAGCCGAACGTTACGGCTCGATTGGATCCGCTTATCGAAAAACAAAGCCCCGCGATCGTCGTAGATCTATCCGAAGTCTCCTATGTCGATAGCTCAGGGCTAGCTATTTTCATAGACGCGCTCCAAAGGATCCAAAATTACGGCGGCAAGCTGGCCCTCGCCGGTCTCCGCGGTAATGTCGCGATGGTTTTTCAAATCGCTCGACTCGACAAAGTTTTTCTGATCTTCGGAGATCGCGAAAGCGCCGTTAATGCGGTCGCTCACCCCTAAACGGGCTCTCCCGCCCGAGATTTCTTCTTTGACCTATTGTAGACTCATCGGATCCCATGCTTCCTTGGTTTCAGTCTGGTCACATTCCTCTCTACCTGGCACCGATGGCCGGAGTGACCGATTCTATTTTTCGACGGCTGTGCAAAGAACAAGGTGCTGATGTTGTCGTGACCGAGTTCGTTTCGGCCGACGGCATTCTTCATCGCAACCAGCGCACCCGCGAGATGGTCGCGTTTCGACCGGAAGAACGCCCGGTGGGAGTGCAGCTCTTTGGAGCGGATGCCGAAAAAATGGCGGACGCCGCCAGAGCGGTGGTAGACTGGGTACAACCTGATTTCATCGATCTAAACTTTGGCTGCCCGGTTAACAAAGTAGTTTCTCGTCATGGCGGCTCGGCTCTCCTGCGAGACTGCCCGCTTCTGGAGAAAGTCGCGTCCCACGTCGTTAAGGCGCTGCCCGTGCCCGTAACTGCCAAGATTCGGCTCGGTTGGGATGCCTCTTCGGTCAATGCGCTCCAGACGGCTCGCATTCTGGAGGACGCCGGAATCTGCGCGCTGGCAGTGCACGGCCGAACCAAGGAACAGGGATACTCCGGATCTGCTGATTGGGAGGAAATCGGGCGTGTTGCCCAGGCAGTATCGATCCCGGTTATCGGTAATGGCGACTTGCGCTCCGTGGAAGAAGTCGTTGACCGGTTAACCCAGACGAAAGTAAAGGCGGTGATGCTCGGTCGGGCCGTAATGACCAGCCCCTGGTTGTTTCGTCAAATCAAGTCGTTTTTGAGTTCCAAGGTTTTACTTCCTGAACCGTCCCTGGAAGAGCGATGGGCTCATGTGCTCCGGCACTGTCGACTCGCTGTGCAGGAAACCGGTTCGGAGCGATTTGCCATTTCATCGCTGCGGGGCCGTTTGATGGCTTACTCGAAAGGGATGCCGGAGAGCAGATCTTTGCGCGAAGCATTCCAACAAGTGACGTCGATCGCTGAGATCGAGGCTATCGCCTCTCGACATCTGGAGGATCAGCACAGGCGCAAACCTGTGCTGGTGGCTGTTTAAACCATCGGACACGTCCCTCCGGGACTGATTTCCGCCTGGAACACCTCCGCGTTCTTTCGAAAAAAGTGGAATGTCGACCGGCTTTACGATTGCCGATTGTACTGACAGGCGGCAACATGCGTGCGTGGTGGAACGATTGCCCGGAGCGAAGTTCTCTTGCTCGCTTCGGTTCGAGCGAAATCTTTACAAACAAGGACTCGATCGCATCGCCGGAGTCGACGAGGCAGGACGAGGGCCGTTAGCGGGACCAGTAGTCGCCGCTGCAGTAATACTACCGCTAAACTTTCGTCTTCGCGGGCTAAACGACTCAAAACAGCTCTCTCCTTTGGTCCGGGAAACCTACTATCAAGAGCTGGTTTCGAATCCGGCAATTGTCTTCGGTGTCGGCTGGGCTTCGGTTTCAGAAATCGATACTATCAATATCCTGCGTGCAACGCACTTAGCGATGCAGCGAGCTGTGGCTGGTTTGATGTCTCCTCCGGAACATCTGCTGATCGACGGGTTGCCGGTGGCGGCTTTTTCTCTTCCCCAGACGGCTATTGTCGACGGCGATGCGAGATCGTTCAGCATTGCTGCGGCCAGTGTCATTGCGAAAGTTACTCGCGACCGTATGATGATCAGCTGGCATGAGGAGTTTCCGGTTTACGAATTTGCTCGGAACAAAGGGTATGGCACGCCAGAACACCTGGAGAAATTGCGGTCTCATGGCCCTTGTCATCTCCACCGCCGAACGTTCGGCCCGGTGGCTCAAACCTATCTTCCGTTTTAGACGTTATCTTCTCCCAGGCGCATCGGGACCGCCCCACCTGCGCTTGGGAAAACGAGGAGAGAAGATAGCCGTCAGCTTTTTGCGAAAGTCGAACTACAAAATTCTCTTTCGTAATTTCCGAGCCCACTCTGGAGGTGAAGTCGATCTGGTCTGCCGTGATCGGCGCGCTAAAGTCCTGGTGTTTGTGGAAGTCAAAACGAGAACGACCGACCTCTTTGGCGATCCCCACGAGGCCGTCACCCTTCGGCAACAAGACAGCATCATCCGGGCGGCGAAGGAATGGCTCCGCCTGCTGGATGACCAAGAAATCCCTTACCGGTTCGACATTGTCGAAATCATTATGGAGCCGCAACGAGAAGTGCGCTTGATCCGCAACGCGTTTCAGATCCGCGACGATATCTATTTCTGAAACGTGATGGAGTTCATCGATTACCTCATTGTAGGCCAAGGACTCGCCGGCAGCCTCCTGGCCCTCTTGTTGGGCGAACGAGGTCGCTCCGTGTTGGTAATTGATAACGCTCATCGCCATGCTGCATCCAAAGCAGCCGGCGGAATTATCAACCCGATAACCGGAAAACGTTTGAATCGGCCTGCTTTGATCAGGGAGCTGATGAAGGAAGTTTTTTCGGCTTACCCAAGGATTGAATCAAAGCTCGGTGTACCGCTCTTTCGACAACGGACAGTATTGCGCCTTCTCCAAAACGCCGAAGAAGTGGAACGCTGGAACCGGCAAGCTGATTTGCCGGAATATCAAGAATTCCTTTCCGAGCGCCAGCCTAGCCCGTTCCCTCTGTTCCAAAATAGGTTTGGTGTGTTTGAGGTCACTCAGGCTGCCCAGCTGGACATCCGGCGTCTCATTCAGCGTGCCAGAGAATTCCTGCTCGCTCAACAGGCGCTGATCGATCAGCCGTTTCACTATAACAGGCTGAACATTCTTCCTGATCGCATTCGGTGGGAGCGGTTCACAGCCCGATATGCGATCTTTTGTGAAGGTTATCGAATGGTGCGCAATCCTTATTTCGGCGAAATCGAGCTAAACCCAGCAAAAGGCGAGACGCTGACCTTGGCATCTTCGGGCTTCACAGAAGAGAGAATCGTTCAGCACGGAAAGTGGATTTTTCGAAACCTGGCCGGAGAAATCCTGGCTGGCACAAACTATCGATGGGATTCGCTTGACGAGAGACCGACCAAGGCGGCTAAAACGGAGATCGAGGGCGCAATCCGCGAATTTTTCCTTTCCGAATTCGAAACAGTCGAACAGCGAGCAGGCGTTCGTCCGGTAACTCGCGTGGATAATCGGCCGGTGGTCGGAGCTCATCCGCGATGGCCGCGGCTGGCAATCTTGAATGGTCTCGGATCCAAGGGCGCCCTGCAGGCGCCGTTCGCCGCCAAACAATTGATCGAGGCCCTCGAAGAAGGGAGACCGATCCCGCAAGAAATTGATATATGTCGTCCATCCCTCTGGAAGTCAGCGAGACGAAATTGACCCGGGTAGCGGCGGAATGGATTTCTGGCGCGTTAAGCGACAGCTCTCTGGCTATCGATGCGACCGTCGGAAATGGATATGACACCCTTTTCCTCGCTCACGCGGTTGGGGTATCGGGACAGGTAATCGGATTCGATATTCAAAAAGCTGCCTTAAAGAACGCATCCGAGTTATTGCGCTTCACCGGCATGATCGATCGTGTTCGATTGGTATTAGGTTGTCATTCAGGAATCGAGGCTCATCTGCGGAACGGCCGACCCGCCCAGGCCGCCATGTTCAATTTGGGCCACCTGCCCAGAGGCGATAGGTCCGTTATAACGAGAGCGGCCACAACTCTTCCAGCTCTTGAGGGGTTGCTTCGTCATTTAAGTACCGCCGGCCGAGTCACGATTCTCTCCTATCGAGGCCATGCCGGGGGCCCAGAGGAGTACGAAGAAGTAAAACGTTACCTGGATTCCGCGAAAAATCTTTCTGTCCGCGAGATCGCCAGCCAGTTCGATTCTGAAATCGCACCTCGGCTTTTTCTGTTGGAGAAGGGATCCGATTCCAGGTGAGCCGGCGTTGCGAGGGAGAGAATCATTTGCCTAAGCGTTTGATAGGGGTCAAAACCGAGGGCTCAGGGCTGGAGACTTCAAGGAGGTTTGGTTGTCCATCGGCCGCCTGCTTACATGTCATCACAGCCGTTTTTTGCCTGTCGAGTTTGACATTTGCGCCGACCTGATGGATTACTGTCCTCGTTGTTACTGATGAGGGTTTCACCCGGAGCGAAAGCTTCAGGGTGAGCACAAGTGAAAGGTGAAACCCTTATGGAACACGAAACAGTAAGAAAAGAAGTCGCAGGGACTAAGCGCACACTCACGGTGCTGGCCGGCTCCAGCGCCCTAATCGGGGTGATTGCAGCTATCGTCCGGGCTGTCGCAGGATCGCAAATCCGCGATTATACGCATCCGCTTATCGGGCTGCTGGGCATCGGAATGATTCTCAGTCTGTTCGTCGCGCTCCTTGCCCTCAATACGAGGCTGCAGGTGGCGTTCGACGAGTCAGCCTATGACCAAGCGACAGAAAATGAACCAAGCTAAAAGCGGAACAACCATGTTCCCCCCTCCCCTGGAACTAAACGAAAAATCAGAACAAAACGGAGGGAAAATGGATCTATATACCTTAGTTATCGCAAAGAGCTTCGGGGAACCGAAGACTGGCACATCAATCAACGAAGAACGCGCGCCTCAGCAGGAAGCACCCTTGCCGCCAATCGACTTCAGCTTGCTGGCTGAAGTGCGTCGGGGACAGTGCGAGGAAGCCGATCGCGAAGGCCGATATGTCGCCGGCGAGCCGATTCGAGCAACCGCTTAATCGTCAGCCATGAAACCTGGTACGCCGGAACTGCCTGCCAGCTTAAGGCAGGCAGACGCCGGCGAGACCGGCGTCGAATAGACCAGTAAACATCGCCACTAGCAGATTTTAGCTGTCGGCGATTGCCTCTTTCACCCAACTGCGCAGCGGACCCGAATTTAGGGGAGCGTATTCGCAATCCACTCGCGGTTCAATCTTCCGCCGCAGAAAACTCAAGCTCGCACGATGCCTCGAGCCGGGGTATTGATCTGTCTCGGAACGACGTTTTGATCATGAAGTATTTGCTCCCTTTGCTTCTTCTCTTTGCAAACGTCTGCACCGGTCGAGCCGAACAAGTTTTAGAAGGGTACGCTGTTCTCAGAGGGAAGGATTACGCGTTCCAATTGAAGGCCCCAAGGAACTGGGTGCTGGATAACGACTCGGGCCGCGACCAAGGATTGAACGTAGTTTTCTACCCGAAAGACTCTAGCTGGGCATCCAGTTCCGCAATTTGTTACGCGCGGGTCCGGACCCTCGATGACGCCGTGAAGACTATTGAGGATCAAGTCAAAGATACGTTGAAGACGTTTCGCGAGAGCGGCAGCATCGGGATTCAGGCAAAGTACGTAAAGACCCTCACGACCCGGGACGCCAGTAAAGCCAAGATCTATTACTTTTCCGGCGACAAGTTCGGGAATTACCAGGCGACCGCTTACTATCAGACCAAAGACTCAATTCACTTCGTCACCTTGTCCTGTCCCAGCCGAGAAAGCTTCGAGTATTCGCTGGCTGCTTTCGACGCCCTAGTCACTTCGTACGAAGATTTGGTCAAAGCCTCAGCGACCGATTCTAATTCACCAAGGTAACGCACTTACGTACCTTTTGAGCGAAGACCAACGACAATCAGGAAAACTCCGCCGCCAATTGCGATCCAGCCAAGTATTGGCGGTATCGGAACGGTCTCATGCTCCCTTGCGGTTGCTTGGATGGGACCCAAATCGAGCACCTTCTTTTGGGTGGTGTAAGTAAATCCCTGATAAACAAGCGCGGCCGCTCCGAGTATGATCAATACAACGCCGGCCAGTAGCATCATCTTCACCGAGTCTCTTCTACACACGAGAGTTTTGTCCGTCAGCAAGAAAGAATCTGTCTGCAACGTGCTTGACCCTTGGTGCGTCTGAGGAAATCGCAGCGTCATAACGGGGTGCTAGCAGCGCATGAGGACTAGGAACAGTGGGATTTCTCGTTGCCGCCTGGCGAAGACATGCATCACTCGCATATTAAGGCTTCCATATGAACGTTTGGCCTGTGCTGACCTTGGTTTCTCTCTTGATGCTCCCAGCTTCCACTCGCGCAACCGAAGAACCCGATCCCACGCAAATCGCAGTCCGAATCGCTAAGCAATGGCTGAATCTGCTCGATTCGGGGAAGTACAACCAAAGCTGGGATGAAGCCGCCTTACTCTTGAAGACCCAGGTCCAGGCTGGCCGATGGCGACGCGTAATCCGATCAGTACGTCGTTCCCTGGGCGAAATGCATAAACGAAATTTCGAGAGGGCCAAAGAGAAATATAAGCTTCCGGGCGAACCAGCTGGAGACTACATAGTGGTACGGTTTGATACCTCTTTCTCGGAAAAACCAGACGCGATCGAAACGGTAACGCTGGCCAAGGATCCGGATCAGATCTGGAAAGTGTCTGGGTACTACGTGCGGTAGTCCGACCATTCGGCTAAGGCTGAATGCTGCAAGGCGACCATGGAAAGCGAACATTTATCAAACCGGCTTCAGCGGTACCTTTTCCAGCAAATACCGGTCAGCCGGGCGCTGGGAGTATTGGTCCAAGAAGCAAGCCTGGACGAAATTCTAATCACCGCACCGCTGGCACCAAACGTAAACCATCACGGGACCGCGTTCGGTGGGAGCGTCAGTGCTGTGGCCATCTTATCAGGGTGGAGCCTGGTCTACGCGCGATTACAAGCAGAAAATCAATCGCCCACCGTCGTGATCCAACACAACGAGACGCGCTACCTCAAACCGATCGAGGGAAAATTCGCGGCGCGCGCCCGGCTCACACATCCAGAGAAGTGGCCCCATTTTCTCGAAAGCTTATCTCGCCACGGTAAAGCTCGAACGATCGTAAAGGTCGAGATTGAAGCGGCAGGCGGAGTATCGGCTCTTTTCCGGGGCACATATGTCGCGCTCCAGTGCTAATGGTGATCGCTAATTGCTGATTGCTGATCGGGTGTTCAGCGGCGACGCGTCCGACCAAGCCTGTGGTGATAGTTCGAACTGCCGGCGAAAGGGATTCGCGAAGTCGGAAGCTGCGATTCAGGATAGCCTAGAGGGCGAAGCCCTAGGAGTCCAATCGATGATTGACGGTGAGGGCGGAGAGCGCCGACTTGTCCGCCGAAGCGTTCGTTGCAATGACCAGTGGTGCGGATTCTTTGCGAAGGCGGAAGGCGCGCGTCACGACAGCCTAGAGGCTATCCTGAATCGCAGCTTCGCCGCTGTCCACGCTTGGTGAATAGTGGACTACTACGGTTGGTCAGCGATATAGCGTCATGCAAGTTTTGAATCCGACCCTAAACCTGAGAGAGATTTTTCGTGGTTGATTGGAACGCATCTTTGTATCTGCGCTTTGAGCAAGAGCGCACCCAGCCTAGCCGCGATCTGTTGGCCCGCGTCACTATCAACGAACCGCGAGAGATTGTTGATCTCGGATGTGGACCCGGCAATAGCACATCTATCCTGCGCGAGCGTTGGCCCTCGGCAAAAATAATCGGCATTGATAATTCGCCGGCAATGTTGGAACAGGCAAAAAAAACTGACCCTACAACGGAATGGCTCTGCGCAGACATTGGCGCGTGGCGATCATCCAGCAAAGTCGATTTGGTTTTCGCGAATGCTTCTCTGCATTGGCTCCAGAATCACTCATCACTTTTGAAATCGCTCATGCAACAACTTAAACCCGGTGGAACCCTCGCCTTTCAGATTCCCGCTCTTTACGATCAGCCGGCAACTGCTGCCATTCGTGAGGTTTCTGACCTTAAGGCTTGGAAACGCTACGCGCCAAAATCGGCCCCGATCGCACATCCGCCCACCGCATACTTCGACTATCTTATGGATGAAGCCGGATCTATCGACCTTTGGGAGACGATCTACTACCATCAACTACCAGGTCACGCTGCAATCATAGACTGGTATCGGAGTACCGGCTTACGTCCCTATTTAGAGGCTCTTCCAGATGACGCGGCGCGGGAAGCATTCCAAGCCCAGTTGCTTGGACGATTTCAAAGTCTTTTCCCGCTGCGAGCGAACGGTGACGTGTTGCTTCCCTTTCGCCGCTTATTTGTCGTCGCTATCCGTGCTGATTAAACTCTTGCTGACTCCCCTCTTGATGCTGGCCGTTTCCTGGGCAGCCCGGCGATGGGGACCAGGGATAGGTGGACTTCTCGCCGGATTGCCGCTCACTTCGGGTCCTATTTCCATCTACCTGTGTGCTGAGCAGGGTCCACACTTTGCAGCTTCTGCCGCTGCCAATTCCATACTCAGTCTGATGCCAGTCGCTCTCTTTTCGGTGGTTTACAGCCGGCTAGCCGATCGTCTGCCAGTGATTGGTTGCGCACTTGGTAGCTTCGGCGTTTTTCTACTCTCTTTGTATTTTTTGCAGAAATCTGGTTTCTCTTTTTGGCCGGCTTGGATCACAGGACTTCTGGCCATCTCCATTGGCCTCGTCCTCACTCCGAACAAAGTCCCGGCAAAATTCCAGATCCAGTATCCTCAATGGGATTTACCAGCACGTGTCTTCTCAGCCACCGCTATGGTCCTTATCATCACTCTGTCCGCATCTGTTCTGGGATCGCAGTGGAGCGGCTTACTTTCGCCAATTCCGGTTCTGGCCTGGCCTCTCTGCGCCTTTGTCCACCATCAACAAGGGAGCGATGGGGCTCGAGCTGTACTCCGTGGAATTCTAGAGGGCGCTTACGGCGTACTGATCTTCTACACCATTGTCGCTGTCGGACTTGGCCATCTCTCGCCAATCTTTGTTTATGTCGCGGCGATTTTAGCTTCCCTCATCGTCAGCGTTCCTTGGTTGAAGAGTAAACTCGTGCTGCCAGCCGAGTGACACGCCTCAGCGTTTCGCGTTCTCGAACACGCTTACCCCTGTTCACCGTTCTTCACCCTTTCACCTTTTTCGGTATTCTGGTATTCCCGCGTTCCCGGCGTTCCCGGCGTTCCTGGCGCTCCACAGCTGTTTGAGGTATTGCTCGGTCGAGCGGCGGCGAGAAGCTGTTCAAACGTGATGCCGCAGGTATCATCTGCCACGAGATGGAAATGCACCAGATCCGGTACTTTCTCGCTGTGGGCGAATATTTGAATTTTCGCCGAGCGGCTGAGGAGTGTCACGTATCAGCGCCGGCGCTCACCCGGGCAATCCAGAACCTGGAAGAGGAACTGGGCGGAAAACTTTTCCGACGAGAAAGAAATCTTACCCATCTTACCGATCTCGGGACTTTGATCCGCCCTCATCTGAAGCGGGTATTGTTCGAAGCGGCAGGCGCGAAAGTCACTGCCGAACAATTTCTGAAGCTTGAGCATGCGCCGGTGAAACTCGGTGTCATGTGTACCATCGGACCCATCTATTTCATGGGATTCCTCTCCGATTTTCACGCGAAACATCCGGGAGTCGAGCTAACCCTGGTTGACGGAACCGCGGGAAGGCTGAACGAGCTGCTACGGAACGGTTGGCTGGACCTTGCTATACTCGCTCAGCCTGAACCGTTTCCGGATACTTTCCAGGCTGTGCCTCTGTATCCTGAACGCTTCTGTGTTGCTTTCCCGGCCGGCCATGAGTTTCAAGCACGAGAGATGATCAGGATGGAAGAGGCTGCTAAGAAACCTCAACTCTTACGGGTAAACTGTGAGTTCTATCCTCATATTTCGATGCAGTCCGAGGATCTGGGAATCGAAATTCCAGTCGTTTATCGCAGCGAGAAGGAAGACTGGATCCAGAGCATGGTAGCAGCCGGGTTCGGTGTCACCTTTGTGCCAGAGTTCTCTGTGGTGACGCCCGGCGTAATCAGCAGGCCTTTGATAAAGCCCGAAGTGATTCGCGAAATCTCGCTGGTCTCGATCGAAGGCCGCAGCTGGTCACCTGCAGTTGAGACCTTCACTCGGGCGGTACAAATGTATCCGTGGCACCATGCTCGCTTGCAAAAAGGCGCCTAGTGGCCTGCATTGATCTAATCTTGGCCTGCGGGACTAATTTTCTCAAACCCCGGCAGGGCGGTGGGACCTGATCGCGACCTCTGGTGTCGACGCGCATGCGCGTGCGCAGGACGCACCCTCCGCGTGATGGGGAAGATCGTAATCAATGCGGGCAACGAAACGTTAACCTAAAAGTACTGGAGCGTCTCATCCAAAGACGCGACTGTTTACCACGTCCGAGACAGTAAGCACGCGTCAGCGATGGCCGCAGCGAAATAATGAAAAGCCATGTTGCCGAGAACCTTCGACGAATTGAGCTTGCAGACAGAAGGAAAACAAAACGATGAGAAAGAGCGATACAACTCAATCCGAAGGACAAGAAAGAAACGCGTTACAAACTCCAACCGATCTCAGCCACGATGGTGTTACCGAGATTTCGGCTGCCCTCCGCCAATTACTGGCAGATGCGTTCGCACTTTACGTGAAAACGAAGAATTTCCACTGGCACATGAGTGGGCGCCACTTTCGTGATTACCACCTGCTTTTGGACGAGCACGCCGAGCAAATTTTCGCTATGACCGACGACGTCGCAGAACGCGCACGCAAGATCGGCGGAACGACGCTCCACTCGATCAGCGACATCTCCCGGCATCAACGCCTCAAAGATAACAACGCCGAGTTCGTCACACCGAAGGACATGCTGGCAGAACTTTCTGCTGATAACCAGCAGCTGACCCGATCCTTGCGCTCCACCCATGAGATCTGTGACCGGCACAATGACGTCGCTACTGCCAGCTTGATTGAGAACTGGATCGACGAGACTGAGCGTCGCACCTGGTTCTTATTCGAAACACTACAGGAACTCTAAGAGCCGGAGGCACTTACGTAATCATTCGAAGCCGCTCAGCCCCCGTCGGGTCTTCCCGGGCTCTGTCGGATCAAACCAGTTAGCGGCTTCGAACTATAGGCCGAGCCCCAACGAAAGAAGGTCTGTCATGGTCATCAACTGCGCCTCGAGCAGGGAAGGCGCAGACCGGTCCCTTCCAAAATCACACCCAAGGATGGGAAGGCCAAACCCAATTGGGCGTTGATGACAGGCGAAGCCCTTTTATGTCACGGGTGGAATTCCACCCTTGCTAGTTAGAAGCCAACACGAAAACAAAACATGAGTACAATCAAGACGACGGACGGCACGGAGATCTATTTCAACGACTGGGGAACCGGAGAACCAGTAGTCTTTAGCCACGGCTGGCCGCTGAGTGCGGACGCTTTTGAAGACCAGATGTTCTTCCTGGCGTCCCGCGGCTATCGCTGCATCGCCCATGACCGTCGTGGTCATGGCCGTTCGAGCCAACCCTGGAACGGCAACGACCTGGACACCTACGCCGACGATCTCGCGACACTTGTCGAAACGCTCGACCTGAAGAACGCGATCCATGTCGGACACTCCACGGGTGGTGGCGAAGTGGCTCGTTACATCGGCCGGCACGGCACGAAACGTGTGGCCAAGGCGGTGTTGATTGGCGCGATACCGCCCTTGATGGTCAAGACCGCTGCCAATCCGGGCGGTACACCAATTGAGGCATTCGATCAACTTCGTAATGCCGTTGTTGCTGACCGGTCGCAGTTCTGGAAAGACCTCAGCTTGCCGTTCTACGGCTACAACCGGCCGGGTGCAAAAGTCTCGGAAGGTGTACGCGAATCATTCTGGCTCCAAGGGATGATGGCCGGCTTCCCAGCATCTTACTTCTGCATCAAAGCGTTCTCGGAAACGGACCTTACGGAGGACCTCAAGAAGATCGACGTCCCGACCCTGATCATGCACGGCGACGACGACCAGATCGTGCCGTTTGCTGACTCCGCGATGCTCTCATCGAAGATCGTGAAGAATGCCACGCTCAAGGTCTACAAGGGCGCGCCCCACGGTATGTGCACGACGCTAAAACACGAGGTTAACGAGGACCTGCTGGCCTTTGTTAAGGCCTAAGGCACGGAGGGTTTGAATATCGCGGTGAACCAAGTTCACCCCGAGTCGAGCGTTCTGCTATTGGCGCGCCATGACCTGCAGGTGATTGAAGCAGGCGGACCCATCCAATGCGGGAGATGGGTCCGCCACTAGCAACTAAAATGTAACTCGCGTACTAACTATGATTTCGTCATTTGCAGGAAAAGTCGTGTTGATCACTGGTGGAACGTCCGGAATCGGACGAGCGACAGCGGTCGCTTTTGCCGAACAAGGCGCTAACGTCGTTGTCGCCGGTCGGCGTGAAACCGAGGGAGCGGAGTCGGTCGCACTCGTGGAAAAGGCCGGCGGTAAGGGCTTGTTTGTACGTACCGACGTGACCCTCGAAGCTGAGATCGCGGCGCTGGTCGCCCGTACCGTTGAGCATTTCGGGCGGCTGGATTTTGCCTTTAACAACGCCGGGATCGGCGGAGAAGGGGGCACCGGCATTGCCAACACCGGCGAGGTGTTCGACCGCATCATTACCATCAATGTGCGGGGCGTCTTTTTCGGCATGAAGCACCAAATCCCAGCTATTCTGCAGTCGGGCGGCGGGGCGGTCGTGAACAATGCTTCGGTACTTGGTCTCAGGCCGAGCGCCGGCTCACCGATTTATAGCGCCAGCAAGTTCGCAGTGGTTGGTCTCACGAAATCGGTGGCGCTGGAGTTCGCGGCCAAAGGAGTGCGGGTGAACGCCGTTTGCCCGGCGATCATCGAAACGGATATGACCGAGCAAATCCGCGGGAACAAAGAGACCCGGAGCTACCTGCTCGAGCGGCATCCGATCGGCCGATTTGGCCAGCCGGAAGAAGTGGCCGCCGCTGTGCTTTACCTTTGCTCGCCGGGAGCGGCATTCATTACCGGCGTTGCATTGCCGTTGGACGGCGGTTTGGCCGCCTGACAAGGTCTTCGCCACTTTTTTCCGCGAACTTGCCATGCTTCATCCAGCAGGAGGATCGCCGCGATGCCCAATGAAGAATCCAAACCCTCGGCGCTCGACAAACCCGTAGTCTCCGAAGCACCCGGCCCGGTGGATCCGCTACCCCTTAGGATAGATGCCGGCAAGATCTGGCCGTGTATCTTCCGTTATGAGCTCTGAAAATCCCCGACCTCCACTCCCACCCTTTGATCGGGGTGCAGCGATCAAAAAAGCGCGACTCGCAGAAGACGCGTGGAACACGCGCGACCCGAAAAAAGTCGCATTGGCCTACACGGTCGACAGCGTGTGGCGCAATCGCTCAGAGTTTTTCTCCGGGCGCGAAGCGATTGTTCAGTTTCTTACGCGGAAGTGGGCAAAAGAGCTGGATTATCGACTGATCAAGGAGCTATGGGCCTTTCACGAAAATCGAATAGCAGTTCGATTTGCCTACGAGTGGCACGATGATAGTGGAAATTGGTTTCGATCGTATGGAAACGAAAACTGGGAATTCGACCAAAACGGTTTTATGGCGCGGCGCCTAGCGAGCATTAACGATCTACCGATTAGCGAGACTGATCGCAAATATTTCTGGCCTCTTGGTCGTCGTCCTGATGATCATCCAAGCCTCTCCGATGTCGGCTTGTGATGGTTATCGCCGGCATGTCGCCTCCCAACGCGCGTTATCGTAAACTAGATTGGAGAAACCAGCCGGAAGAAATTGCGGCTGCTGTGCGGCGCAGCGTGATAGACACCGCGAGCGACGGTTCGAACAATGATTGCGGCACTTAGGACAAATGGTGGGTGACAGCAAAGCACCGGTGTCTACCTTTTCGGACTAACGAACTAATTATGAGACCCGAGTTCCAATCACCTGCAGTTCAGCTTGGTCGTGCAACCCCGGAAGACTTGAAAAGTGTCCGTCCGATCAGACGTCATTTCGTCGACCTTTCCGTGCCTCTGGAAAATGAAGTGATTGCAGATCCACCGGGTGCCGGTCCGAAAATCGAGTATTTCCAACACGCCGAAACCGCGGAGACAATATGTCGATTCTTTCCCGGGCTGAAACCAGAGGATTTACCGGGGAGCGAGGGTTGGGCGATTGAGAAGATCGGTCTTTCGACCCATAACGGGACACATCTGGATGCACCTTGGCACTTCGCTTCGACCATGAATCGAGGTGAACGCGCTTGGACCATCGATCAGGTACCGCTGGAATGGTGTTTTCAACCAGGCGTGAAGCTTGATTTCCGCCATTTTCCGGATGGCTACGTGATTACGGCCCAAGACGTAGAAACGGAATTGAGGCGGATTGGTCACACGCTGAAACCGCTGGAGATCGTCCTAGTCAATACTGCGGCGGGAGCACGGTACGGAAAGCCGGATTATATCAATGCCGGATGTGGAATGGGCCGTGAAGCTACTCTCTACCTCACGTCGAGGGGTATCAGGGTAACGGGTACGGACGGATGGTCATGGGATGCACCATTTCTCCATACGGCCAAGAACTATGCGGAGACAGGCAATTCGGCTTTAATCTGGGAAGGACACAAAGCTGGCCGGGAGATCGGCTACACCCACATTGAGAAACTACATAACCTGGAGTTATTGCCAGAGTCAGGATTCTTAGTGAGTTGCTTTCCAGTGAAAATCAAAGCTGCTTCTGCAGGCTGGAGTCGAGTAGTTGCCATTTTCGAAGATTCGGTCTAACCAAATTGAAAATGTTGTCTGGACTGCCGTCTTTGGCGGTCGAGAACTCGCTGCAGCAAAAAGGATTGTGCTGCTTAGGGTGCATCTCAATCGCGGGTAAGCTCTGGCGCCTTAGTGATTTACCGTGGACAGTTCCAGCCTGGCCAAGCAGTAGAAGCGAATTCGCCCGCGAGTTTAACTCTAGACTTGTCTGGCGGATCCAGATCTCATGGATCGAGTCCGGCTCAGGGAATAATATGACGCTCTCTTGTTCGTTGAAAGCCTTCCGCGCAATGAACACAACACATTTTTCTGTATTGTTGGGATTGGAGCGCAAAGGCAGCGGACCGGACGAGATATAGAGAAATCACCATCCCGCAAATCGTTTGCGGAATTGGTTCAGCGTTCGATCTTCAACGCCGCAGTCAATCGGGCAGCGCCGCTGCGTGAAGTCGTGATCTCGGTTCCGGGCCGGTCATGCAATCTGACGCGGTAAGCCCGGTCGCCGCAACGATTGACGCGCTCGACCGCGTGCAGGTTCACTACGGCATGCCGGCCAATCTGCGTGAACGGATCACCGCCGAGCCAGTGCATCAGCTCACCCAATGGATAATAGGTCGCAAACTCGTCGAGCACGGTATGTACCCAGGTGCGCCGTTCGCGTCGCAGTACTGCGACGACCTCATGACGGGCCAGTAGCCGGATCTGATCCCGATCTACCCCGGTGACCGGGAGCAGCTCGTTAGCCGTGTCAGCAAAACCCATTTTGTTCGGCGGTAAGATTGCGCCGGTGCGAGTAGCGGCGCCCGGGAAAGAGTAGTACCGAAATCGCTGCAAGCATGTTACGAGACGACCTGCGGCCTCGGCGACCTTCACCGGATCCAGCGGCTTCAGCAGGTAATCAACCGCCTCGAGCCGGAAGGCATCAGTGGCGCGGTCTGTCGTTCTCGCCGTGAAGACCAACCGTGGCGGTGGCGTAAGTTTCGTCAGTTCCGCCCCGAGAAAGCCGCCATCACTACCGGGAACATCAATGTCAAGGAAGACGGCGTCGGGACGCAATTCGGCGCAGAGACGCAGACCCTCGGCACCATCCGTGGCGGTAGCGACGACTTCCACCTGCCACGTGTCGTCCAGCATCGCCGCCAGGTGATGAGCGGCCAGGGGCTCGTCTTCGATAATTACGGCATGGATCATTGCGAAACGCAACCATGGCTGCCGAAAAGCCGCTATTACACATTTGGGGGTAGGTTAAACGGAGAATGGGAAGACGCTCTCGATCTTTCCGGTGCCGAGTTGCTGGAGATCGACTAGATTTTAAGAGGTACAAATGAAAGAGAATCAGCTTTGTCGTAAGGGCCAGCGGGCAAGACGTAGTTTTAATACGGGAATATATAAATATTATAAATGTGCTTGCACTCCAGACCGGGTTTGAACCGAATTTGCGGTTGCTAAATGTCGGGAAATCACTATAGAACGGGATTATATCGGTAGTATTGCTACTCGAGTGCGTAGCAAATCTGATCAAAACAAAAGCTCTTTTGGGTCCGCAGGGTTCCAATGCAGACGTCTCTTCGGTTACTAACGCACAGAAATCTGCAACGCCTGGTAGATGCGGTAAGTGTTCTGTATAAGCCAGTTCGCCCGCAACAGTTACCGGGACATTTCATCGAGGTCCTCAGCCGGGTGATTCCGGGCGAATTTCATGGTGTGAGCATCGTGTTTCGCCCTAAGCCCACCCACAATCAAACGCGCCGTAACGCCACGATGTATCCTCTTCCCGCCCATTGGGAAAACCTTGCGGAAACGTTTGCCAGCCAATACCCAAAATTTCCAATACGATCGATTCGGGAATCCGGGAATCTTCATCAGCCATTGGCGCTCTCCGATATCGCTAGCCGCGAGAAAGTCGAGAGCCTTGATTTATACCACGACTACTACCGCATTCTCAGCGTCGCGGATGATTTAAGCGCGAACTTCGGAAATCTTTCTCACCGTGTTTGCCTGGCGGTCTTACGGGGGCGCCGCGGTTTTTCGGATCAGGATCGGGCGATCCTCTCCGCTTTGCTCCCACAAATGGAACGCGCTTATCGGTACGCGAGAGCACTTGATTCGTTGCGGATAAGGGCAAGGAAAGGCAAGGAAGCTGCCCTTGTTGCATCGGACGCCGCCGAGTTTCTACCAGAACAAGGTGCTACTCCGCGATCCCTCTGTGTTCTAGGTCTGTCCGAGCGCGAAGCAGAGGTACTCTACTGGGTCGCCGCCGGCAAGAGCAGTCCTGTTATTAGCATGATTCTTGGGATCCGGCACGATACCGTGCGAGCCCATCTGAAAAGAATCTTCACGAAACTGGGCGTCGAAAATCGACTGTCGGCGGCACTCCGTGCTCTGCAGATTTTACGTTCGCTGCCGCCCGTTCAGGACTGAACCGAACAAGGCTCTACAAAAGATCGCAGAGCCAGATTTTTGAACAGGAGATCGCAGAGATCTCAGAGAAGGGTATTGCCTGGTCAAAGTAGGTCAAACAGCCGCGCCTTTTCAACCAACGCGAGCGGTAAAAAACTGAATCCCCTCTCTGAGACCTTTGCGATCTCTTTGTTTAAAATTCTGTCTTCATGTCCTCTTGTTTGAACCCAAGGATGGGCGCGAACCGGCCGATCAAGCTCTACAAAAGGTCGCGGAAAGAGATTTTTGAACAGGAGGTCGCAGAGATCTCAAAGAAGGTTAGTACCTGGTCAAAAGGGCCGCGCCTTTTCAACAATGCAAGCGGTAAAAACCGAATCCCCTCTCTGTGACCTTTGCGATCTCTTTGTTTAAAATTCTGTCTTCGTGTCCTCTTGTTTGAACCCAGGACGGGTGTCGACCGGCCGATCAAGTTCTACAAAAGGTCGCAGAGCCAGATTTTTGAACAGGAGGTCGCAGAGATCTCAAAGAAGGTTAGTACTTGGTCAAACGTAAGATCAAATCGCCGCGCCTTTTCAACAATGCGAGCGGTAAAAACCGAGTCCCCTCTCTGAGGCCTTTGCGATCTCTTTGTTTAAAATTCTGTCTTCGTGTCCTCTTGTTTGAACCCAGGATGGGTGTCGACCGGCCGATCAAGTTCTACAAAAGGTCGCAGAGCCAGATTTTTGAACAGGAGGTCGCAGAGATCTCAAAGAAGGTTAGTACCTGGTCAAACGTAAGGTCAAATCGCCGCGCCTTTTCAACAATGCGAAGCGGTAAAAACCGAATCCCCTCTCTGTGACCTTTGTGATCTCTTTGTTCAAAATTCTGTCTTCGTGTCCTCTTGTTGAACCCAGGATGGGTGCCAACCGGGCGATACTAGAAAAACCCCAACTCCAAAGCCAAGCAGGCAAAGTGCTCCCACATAATGCGCCGGCGCCAGAAGATCGAAGTGGAGCAGCCAAGATACGAGAATCGGAGTCAGGCCGCCGAAGATCGCGTATCCAAGATTGTAGGAAAAGGAGATTCCGGAAAATCTGATTTGCGGTGGAAACGCAGCAATCATAACGCAAGGAACCACCGCGACGGTTCCGATGGTGAAGCCGGCCAATCCATAAAGAGGCATCACCAGCGAAGAATCTAGCATCACACCTGCGTATAGCAGGTAGGTTGCAATGCCGAACAGCGGACAGCCGACGAGTAGCACGCGGCCGGTTCCGAATCGGTCAGTCAGCCAACCCGCCAAAACACAGCCTGCCGTCAAGCAGATTGTCGCGAGACAGTTAGCCTGAAGCGTCGCGACACTCTGTACGTTGTACACCTTTTGGAGCAAAGCGGGAGTCATTAAGATAACCACCACAATGGCAGCGGACAGCATCCACGTCAGCAATCCGGAGAGAACGATCGCGGGACGATGATCGCGCATCACAGCCCTGAGCGGCGTCTCGGCGGAAAGTGCGCGGCGTTTCCTCAACTCTTCAAAAACGGGCGTTTCGGTTAACAAGTAGCGAAGATACATCGACATCAACCCGAAGGCGCCGCCCAGCAGAAAGGGAATCCTCCATCCATACGCCATAAGCTGTTCTGGCGGCATCAGCATGTTCAGACCGGTCGCCACCAACGATCCGAGCAGAATTCCACCGGTGAGTCCGGCGGTCAAGACGCCGCAAGCTAGCCCGACTCGCGACGGAGGTACATGCTCGGCAACGAAGACCCAGGCGCCGGGAACTTCGCCACCAACGGCTGCTCCCTGCAGGATGCGCAAGAGCAACAATAAGACGGGAGCCCAAGCACCCAAGTGAGCGTAGGTCGGCAGCAACCCGATGCCCAAAGTGGGCAACGCCATAAGGAACACACTGAGAGTGAACATCTTTTTGCGGCCGCGCAGATCCCCCGCATGCGCCATCACCACGCCACCCAACGGTCGCGCAAGATAGCCAGCAGCAAAAATTCCAAACGTCTGGAACTGCCGAACCCAGTCTGGAATCCCAGGAGGAAAAAACAGTTCACCGATCGTGTTCGCGAAGAAAACGAAGATAATGAAATCGTAGAATTCGAGGACGCCTCCCAGGGTAGCTAGCCAAAGCGTCTTATAATCTCGCGCGGTCAGACGAGAGAAAGCGGGAGCTGATAAAGAATGGGACACGGAGTAAGCTTGTTTTCTGGCCACCTAAATAACTAGACGAATCGAGTTGCTCGGACTGAACAAGGTTAGGCAGCTATTGGCTAGCATAATCGAGTCGGTGCCCATCCTGGGTTCAAACAAGAGGACACGAAGACAGAATTTTAAACAAAGAGATCGCAAAGGTCTCAAAGAGGGATTCGATTTTGGCAGCTCGTATTGTTGAAAAGGCGTGGCGATTTGACCTTATGTTTGACCAGGCACTAACTTTCTTTGAGATCTCTGCGACCTCCTGTTCAAAATTCTCTCTCCGCGACCTTTTGTAGAACTTGATCGGCCGGTTGGTGCCATCCTGGGTTCAAACAAGAGGACACGAAGACAGGATTTTAAACAAAGAGATCGCAAAGGTCACAAAGAGGGGATTCAGTTTTTACCGCTCGCGTTGGTTGAAAAGGCGCGGCTGTTTGACCAGGCAATACCCTCTCTGAGATCTCTGCGATCTCCTGTTCAAAAATCTGACTCCGCGACCTTTTGTAGAACTTGATCAGTTCATCGCCACAAGCCTAGCGATTTGTATCCCGGTTGGAGAATGACGTTGCCGCTACTGCCTCTTTGTCTTCCAAGTGTTCGCCGAATACCTTTTCGATTATGTCGGCGGCCACGTCCAGTCCGCGAGTCTTTGCAAGGACCTTTTGGAACCAACGTGCTTTATCGCGATAGCTCGGATTTGCTTTTACTTTTACAATCAACTCCGATAGACGCCGCGCGGTCAAGTTACCTATTTCGACGAATTCACCAACGCCGTGATAGGCAATCCTGGCGGCAACACCGGGTTGGTCGAATCCGATGGGGATCGCCACCATTGGCACTCCCTGTGCCAACGCCTCCAGAGCTGTATTTAACCCCGCATGGGTTATGCAAAGCGCGGCACGCTTCAGCAGCTCGATTTGTGGAGCCATGCAGACCACGATTGTATTCGACGGGATTGGTCCCAGGTCGCCGGGGCTGACGTTCCTGCCTACCGAAAGCACCACCTGCATCTCCGGAAGTTCGCCAGCCGCTTCGAGAATGGTGCTATACACATTCTTTAACCCGTTTACAAGTGTTCCCAAGGAAGCATAGATCAAGGGCTTGCCGGTTAACTTCTCCCAAGGAAAGGAAACTGGTTTCCGCCCTTCATTATCGTGAAAGGGACCCGCGTAATGAAATTGCGGAGGTAGATGAGAAATGGGGTAATCGAACTCTTTTGGCGTTTGTGTGATCACTGCCAGTTTGGAAACAGTGGAAGCCGGGTTGCTCCAATCAATCTCGAGTCCGTTCCGGTCGGCATAGGACTGGGCGATCGCCATTACAGGCCCTCGAATCTCGCGGACTATCTGCAGTCCCGCGACATTCCTGGCGAGAGCTTCCGGACTCGTTTCATGGAGCCAACTGTAAAGAGCGAGTGGTGTCGATCCGGAAAAATCGAAGTGGAGGACATTCCAAATCTGAACATATGGCAGACGCAGATGCATGGGAACCATCTCAATAAGCCGGTAGGCCGTATCGAGTACCAGCGCATTCACACCGGTTTCTGCGATCTTTCCTGGCAAATGCTCCAATGCCGCCTTAATCAGGCCAGGCGTCAATTCCCGGGCCGTGTATCGCACCACGTCCAGCCCATGCAGGTTCGCTACCCCACCCCATCTTTTGGCTATAGAACCTGGTGGGTATTCATTTTCGCCAAACGTTACGAAGTCCAGGTCGGCTGCGCGAACAACGGGTTCAATATCCGGAACTCCAATAAACACAATTTGATGTCCTCGCGACTGCAGCTTGCGTCCAAGGGCAGTCATCGGATTCAGATGTCCCGTTAGCGGTAAACTCAGAAAGCCAATTTTCATAGTTGCTCCATCACTCATTCCGTGAACCGTCTTTCGAGCGATAAAGACAGTCTCTTTATACGGCTTTTGCTCCCGGCGGATTTGGCCATGCAGCGTTCTCTTAGGGCCCGGAACGGCGTCAATTCATGAAAGCGAAAAGCTCGTGCTGAGCTTATCTAAACCGCCGATTGGTGTGCCGAATTTTCTGGTCATGCTCCCTCCAGTGAGTAGGGCCGTTTAATTTGAAGTTTCATGTTCAGCGTGTTGATCGAGAATCAGGGCGTTGCCGTGTCGTGTTTGGCTTCCCAATTACGCATTTCCTCTACCAGTTTTTGATAGATGCGACCGACGGCTTCCGCTGGCATTGGACCTCCCTGGGCAAGTTCTTGAGCCTTCGCTACTACCTGTTGCTCCCGGCTTGGAACAGTTATTGGCAGATGCGCTTCGCGCTTGATGTTGCCTACCTCCTCAACCACTCGAGCCCGCTGTTGAACTAGCTCAACAATACGCTGGTCAAGCGAATCAATTTGTTGACGACATGCATCAAGTTGCTCCTGGGTACCAGCGTTCGCATCTAGCGAAAACAGTGTCATAACAACTAAGACTAAGGGTGCAGTTTTCATGTTATTCCGGACCGCGGACGCGTGAGGTAGTAGACACCAGGTTTTAAGAGATCGGCTTTTTTTGTCCGAATTGTCGTAGTCGTCGTCCGAACCACCATCTCCGGTGGTTAATAGCGGTCCCGCTCCAAAGAGCGGTAGCTAGACCGATGGCTGTCACATGCGTGCTGTAAGCCGCTCCAGTGATTTCATGGAGGGAGCTAACTTTGCATCTTAGCGGACGCCAACGGACCCGGGCTCATCGTAATGCCTTCCAGCGACCTCCCCGCAACCTCGCCCGGTGCTCGTAGGGGAATGCGCACAGTGACTGTTGTGCCCTGTTCAACCTCGCTATACACGTCCAGTCGAAACGAGCGGTCGAACAGTCCTTGCAGCCGCCGGCGCAACAGTTCCAATGCATGCACCTGCGGACGCGCCGCAAAGAAAACTCTTTCGACTTCGGCCAAGGGGACGCCTTGCCCGTCGTCACTCACGCTCATCTCGAGCCACTGACCTACCTGACGGACCGCAAGGCGCAGACGCCCGGCCTTCGGTGAGGATTGCAGTCCGTGTTGCACCGCGTTCTCTACTAACGGTTGGAGCGAGAAAGGCGGCGTTAAAGCTTCGGTCAATCCCGGATCGATCACTTCTTCAACTTTCAATCGGTTACCAAGCCGGAGCGACTCGATATCGAGATAAGCGCGGACCACAGCCAGCTCTTCCCTCATCGGAACTAACACTCGTTCGTGTTGCTCGAAGCTGGCACGCAGAAAATGGCGTAACCGCCCTGCCGCACGTGGGATTTCCCGGGGTGCAAACGTTGCAAGCGCCGACAGCGCATTCAGAGCGTTGAAAAGGAAATGCGGATTCATGCGGGCCTGCAGAGCGCGCACCTCAGCCGAGACCGCCGCTCGTGATTGCTGGTCGCGGTCGCGTACGTGCGCAACAATCGCCAGGATTAATGCTGTGCCCAACCCTTGCAGCACCGGGGCTACTCCCATCTGCTCGAATATCTGCTGGCCGGTCCGTGGACCGGGAGCGAATAAGATGGTCAGGCCCGCGCGCAGCCACGACACGGTCAGGGTCAAGCAAAATCCCGTCACCGGGCGTTCCGCCAACCCAGGGCGCCACCGGTACAGCCACCCACCGGCTAGACCGGCGCACAACATCGAGACACCGATGGACCCGAGTGGGAGGCCGTCATATTTGACCGCCAGCCAAGTTACAAACGCGCTCACCGTCACCCCCACCCAAGGGCCTGCCAGCAGACCAGCCGCGCACACCGCCACGATTCGCTCGTTGAGCCAGCCACTGTGCGAAACACTCGCTTCCTCGACCAACCCGAGAACCAGGAACACGAGCAAGGCGGTTCCTCGGTCGCGCATCGATAGCAGAGAGCGCTCCCGTAGTCTCAAGCCCGGCACGAAGGTGAGCACGAACGCGGCTGTTACCAGTACACAAATTTCATTAAAGAGACTAGTCATCGCGGGAAGTCTGGGGGTCATTCACGAAGCTGGGACGCCACCACTAGGGCTCGATGAACTCTCGTTAGGATCAGCGTTCCGTTGCGAGATGAGCCTCGGGTTTTGTCGAATAATCTCCGTGTTGAAAGGTGGATTCGTTTTCTAAGTAGCAAGCGAAGCCCTTCTCGTGTCGCTCACTAAGTTTCCGAAAAGGAATAGACGTCAGGATTTTGGAGACTGACCATTTTTGTCCGAATTGCCGTATTTGCCGTCTGAATGGCGCCCTCAGCTGCTGCTGGTCGGTTATCTCGGCAACAGCGGGTACGGACTTAGTCTTTGAACTTCATTTATCAGGCCCGGCTAGCTGCTCGGGCTTGCGAGCGGTAGTGACAAGCTGATTACGTGATTCGAGCACTGCTTGCGCAAGATGACGGCCAAGGCACGCCGGAGCTTCCGGTTATAAACCAAGCTTTGGACACACGCCTTGCCAGCTATTGGCGCCGAGCCGCGGCTTGCTCCTCAATAGGCCACCCCACCCTGGTCAGCTTCTCCGATACCTCCCACAGCTTCTGGGCCACGGTTTCATCCTTTGCCTGCGGAGCCACATACGCCGGCGCCACCGGTCCCTTCAACTCATAGAAGCCATTCGGTCCGTAGTACCCCGTCGGTTCGGCCTCCGATGACGTTGCTCCAAAGAACGTCGGCAGCGCTCCGTCCGCCGCTGAGTGGCTCAGCGGTTGCAGCACCTTGGCCAGGATTCCCCGCAGTCCCTTTGTTCCCGGCCCGTTCTCAATCAGGTCGGTCCGGGCATATCCCGGATGCGCTGCGTTGCTCATCAATCCCCATCCGTACGCATCGCTCAACCTCTGCAACTCAAAAGTGAACAGCAGGTTTGCCAGCTTCGACTGCTGATACGCGGGCCACGGCTTGTAACTGCGCTCCGCGTTCAGATTGTCGAAGTCAATCTTCCCTCCGCGATGTGCCAGACTACTCACGTTCACTACCCGCGCCGACTGTGCGCTTCTCAGCAGAGGCAACAATAGACCCGTCAGAGCGAAGTGGCTGAGGTGGTTCGTCCCGAACTGCATTTCAAACCCATCCGAGGTCAACCGTTTCGTCGGCAGATCCATCACCCCTGCGTTATTAATTAGCAGATCCAGCGGCCTCCCTTTCGCAACCATCTCCTCCACGAACGCTCCTACCGACGCCAGGCTCGCCAGATCTAGCAACTCGAAACGCACCTTCGCCGCAGGCAGTGAGCCGATGATCCTCTCCACGGCCATACGCCCCTTCTCTCGGTTTCGTCCGGCCAGCACCACCTCGGCTCCCGCATTCGCCAGTCCAACCGCCGTCTCAAATCCAAGCCCACCGGTTGCGCCTGTGACGATTGCTAGCTTTCCGGTCTGCGGGGGGACGTCTTTCACTGTCCATTTCTCCATATCAAATCTCCGTTTCTGCCTTGTTCAAGTTAATGAGTGAGTAGACACGCATATATGACTCAATAAAAATAAATCCTACTTTTTCTTGATGATCCCCGCCCACAGCACCGCAAAACCCAATTGCCGATATTTGTCTGCCGCCTTGGGGTTGGATGCCATAAATTCCATTGTCGTCTCCGCCAGCGCCCGCATCACCGCCGCGACAAATTCTTGGGGCAGATCCTGAAAGACGTGTTGGGTAATGGCATCCTGAGCCATTGTTTGAATTTCCAGGAATGGTGCTGAACCTGCCCTTTTGGATTCCAAACTCAGCCTGTCTGAGACTTCCAGCTGGGCCAGGACTTTGCGTTGCTCTGGATTGGCTACTCCCCAATTCACGAAACCGTCCCAGATATGCTGCAGTCTATGGCGAACGCTCTTCTTCCGTGGGAACCCCGACATCATAGCATCCGCCAGTTCCAGTTTGATTTGCCGATAAAGCTCATTCACGAGATCGTCCTTGGTTTTGAAGTAGGTAAACAGGGTTCCTTCCGCCACACCGCCCGCCTTCGAGATCGCCGAGGTCGCAGCACCAAGTCCCCGCTCGGCGAAGACCCGAGTCGCCGCCGAGAGGATCGCGTTGCGTTTGTCTTCACTTTTGGGCCGGGCCATTTCTCAACACTGCAATAAATGAGCAAATACTCATTTATTGTCAAGCAGGCAGAGAAGAAAATCTGCACAAGAGCAGCATGAGCCCCTAAAAATCAACGCCACGTACCGTCTATTTTCGTGGTCGAATTTTCTTATTGAAAAAGATTATATAGAAACAAAGAGGTTACGGATGGGACAAATAGAAGAACGGTTGAATGCGCTTGGTCTAATGTTGCCACCACCGATCGTTCCACCTCCGGGAGTGATTTTTCCCTTCAACTTTATTCGCATTCTTGGACGGCGAGCGATTATTTCCGGCCATGGGCCGCAGAATGCCGATGGATCGCTCGCGGCGCCGTTTGGCAAGCTAGGCCGAGAATTGACCACTGAACAAGGTTATCTTTCCGCGCGTCTCACTGCCCTGTCTATCTTAGGTAGTCTTAAGCGCTCGTTGGGCGACCTCGATCGGATTGTCGCTTGGGGACGCGTGTTTGGAATGGTCAACTCCGCGCCCGGCTTTACGAAGCAACCAAGCGTTATAAACGGGTTTTCCGATCTCGTTCTCGAGCTATACGGCGCTGATGTCGGCGCGCATTCCAGAAGTGCGGTAGGGATGGCTGAGCTTCCATTCGATATTCCCGTCGAGATCGAGGGTGAGGTCGAATTTATGCCCTAGATTTCGAGGGCCTCGTGCGCTTTCGCCCGTCCGCCAGGTGCATTACCGCTGCGTCGTTCTCCATCCGCGAGGTGGCTTTCCTTCCCATTCATGAAAAGCGCGGAAAAAGGAACTTGGATCTTCGTAGCTGAGGAGGTAGGCGATCTCGCTGACGCCGAGCGACGGTTCCCGGAGATAGTACCGCGCCAATTCCCGGCGGGCGTCGTTCAGGAGCTGTCGATAGCTAGTGCCCTCGTCCGTAATGCGGCGTTGTAAGGTTCGACTGCTCATGCCCAATTCCTTTGCCACCTCCCTAATTTCGGGACGCGGGCCGCCCAACAGGCGTTTCAAGACCCACTTGACTTGGTCGGCGCACGATTGCTTTTTCTTGCGCTGCTCCAATTGCTGATCAAGTTGCGGCGTCAACATCTCGAGCAACGCGGCGTTAAAGCTAACGAAGGGCAAGTCGAGATCGCTGCTGCGGAAAATAATGGCGTCCCGCTTTGCCTTGAATTTGACCGGGCAGCCAAAGGCTGCCTCGTACGTCTCCCAGTGCTGGGGACTTCGACTTAACTCCAACCGTAGCGGTCGCAGTAGCGGCTTTTGCGTACCTCGCCTCCCCATTTCCAGCGACGCCATGAACGCAACATCCAGCAGCAGCGGCGGCGGCGTTTCCCGGCTCAGAATCCAGTTAAACTCGAGGCTGCATGCTCCCTTGGCCTCGTGGAATTTCATTTCCTCGAAGCAGCAGAGAATTTTGTAGCGCGCAAAACGTTGCAGCGCGTCGCGGAAAGTCCGGGCATGGTAGGCCGCGATGATTGCCGGGTGATACTGCTCCACCGGAATCAGACCCGGCAGCTTCAGCCCGATGGCGGGATCCTCATGGAGTTCGCGTACCGTGCGCCACAGCCTGAAGTATTGCTCCGTCGTCACCATTCCCTTTCCGGCTGTCCAAAGGTTCAGGGGAAGGCCGCTCTTGCGGAGCAACACCGCGAGATCAATGCCTATGGCTTTCAACCCGGCCTGAAGGGCGCTCGAAAGCTTGAACGTATTCATGCCAGGTTGAATGTAGCGCTGATCAGCGCGCCTACGCTGATTTTCCGTCCAAGGCATCCAGGACCGCGTGACCGGTATTGGAGACCGTAAGGCCGTCAAAGTCGGTCGACTCGGTGAATTCAGCCCAGCTCTCAAGTTCCTCGGCGCTCGTCTTGTAACCGTTGCGAAGGAAGGCCATCGCGTCGTTGCCCAGGGGAAGGCGAAGGGGAGGTTCCGCGATCGCAGTGATTCTCAGAATGGCCGCCGCTGCCTTGCGAGGGTCGCCGGGCTGCTGGCCCGCATGCTTCGCCATGTAATCTCGCATTACACCCACGGTCGGGGCGTAGGCCTCGATTGGCCTGGCATAGGCCATCGACGCGCCCGCCCAATCGGTGCGAAAACCACCTGGCTCCACGATGGTCAGCTTGAGACCGAGAGGTTTGATTTCCTGGGCCAGAGACTCACTGAGCCCCTCCACCGCGAACTTGGCGGCGTGGTAACCTGACACGCCAGGAACCGCGATCCGGCCTCCAATGGAGGTGATTTGGATGATGTGACCGCTGCCTTGTTTGCGCAGGAGCGGAAGAACCGCACGAGTCACATGCACGACGCCCCAGAAATTGGTGTCGATTTGCCCCTTGAATTGGTCAGGGGTCATTTCCTCGAACGCGCCGGTAAAGCCATACCCGGCATTGTTCACCACCACATCGATCCGAGCGAAAGCCTCCACGGCTATTGCGACTGCTTTCTTCACATCGTCAGGCGAGGTAACGTCCAATTTAACTGCGCGAATCTTATCGCCATGGACTTTAGCCAGATCAGCCAGATCCTCGGGATTCCGCGCAGTCGCCACAACCTTGTCGCCTGCGGCAAGAACGGTTTCGACCAACGCACGACCCAATCCGCGCGAACTTCCCGTAACAAACCAGATTTTAGTCATGATATTCTAGAGTTTAGAGGTCCGGCTCACTGTTCATCCGGGAGCAAGACTCTCGTACTCTAGTGCGATCAACTCGCCAGGGAAGTGGCTATAGACGCCAAATATATTGCAGAATGCGCCACAATGACGAGCGTCTAGCTATACCCGTTAACACCCCCAGGCCTTAAGTCCGCGAAGCCGCGTCGTAGCATCGTTTGTGATTATGAGATATTCACGTGGGGCCCATGGGACTCATGAGTCGCATGTGACTTATAAGTCGCATGTGCAAACGAAGGTGCGTCCTGAAACCTGCTCGCTGCCTACATCCTTGAGCGGCACCAGCTAAAAAACAGAAATACCACCCAACAGATCTTCTTTCGGGCGGATTTATTGATAAAGGTATTTTCGCGAGGAAGTCGGCCACTTTCCCAAAGTGAAATCCGGATGGACACCTATGGGAATAGGCCCGGGAGGCTGGCCTGTCAGCTTGCGATGGCTTACCTTCTCTAAGCTGCCATTCGTTTCCTTTTGCTCGTCCGGGCGATTATTCTGCAGGCGATCTACCTCGAGCGCATGAATTCCATACGCAGATAGTAAGGCGCACGCATCCGCTTCAGTGAATCGGAAGAACAGCAGGAAATTTCGAACTATGCTTCGGACAGAGATCAAAAAGACGGAATTCAGAAGGCGCGTTGTTTTCATAGTTACTTTATTCCAAATGTCGCGAAGCTTGATTTTTGTTCGATTGGTGAGGAGAACCCGCGGGCTTCCCGCCAATAGACAGGAGGATTTGAAAGACCTGCTCTTTCTGGTCCCAGTCGCCGCAATCGCTGTCCGGACTGCCGGCAGCCGCAGTCGAAAACTTCCGATCTATCCGCTACGAGTAAGCGCGTAGCGAAGTTGATTGCGATTGGTGGTCCGCACACACGAGTTCGCAGTAATAGAGCGCCACGATTTCAGAGACCGGGGCCGTTTTTGTCCGAATTGTCCGAATCGTTGTTTCGGCTTCCTCAGAGTTCATCTTCGATCCCCTTGTCTCGCATTTGGGTGAGTTCTTGTTGCAAGCGGCGGCGCGCCCTACTCAGACGGGACATCACGGTTCCCAATGGCACGTTAAGTGCCCCTGCCATCGCTCTGTAAGACCATCCCTCGATTTCAAACAGGACTAAGACCTCACGAAACTCTACCGGGAGACGGTTCAAGGCCTCCTGTAATAGTTGTCGTCTCTCCTGAGACAGTTCAGAGGGCCCGACTTCCACCGGCACAGCGTGGGCGTCTTCGTCAAATGGAATCAGCTTTTCTTCGTTCAGGTGTTTCTTAATCCATTTGTAGGCAGTGTTACGGACAATGGTGAGCAGCCAAGCCCGCGGGTTTTCGCCTCGGAATCCAGAAAACCCCTTCAGCGCGCGAGCATAGGCTTCCTGGACAACGTCCTGTGCATCCTGATCCCTTCCGACAATCCAGCGGGCGAGACTATAGGCCGCATCTAAGTGAGGCAGAAAAAGCTCTTCGAAACACGGCGCCGTTCGCATCTGAGAGGAATAGAAATCGCGATTTGAAAGAACTGCTTCTTTCTGTCCCAGTTGCCGTAATTGTTGTCTCGTGATGTTTTCCAACGACCTTCCCGCAACCTCGACCCGCGTTCGTAGAGGAATGCGTATCGTCACCGTGGTGCCTTGTCCAACCTCGCTCCGCACCGCCAGCTGAAACGAGCGACCGAACAATGCTTGCAGCCGCCGACGCAGCAGCCCCAGGGCGTGCACCCGTGGGCGCGCCCCAAAAAAAACATGTTCGACGTCCGCCGAGGGTACTCCTTGCCCGTCATCACTGACGCTCATCTCCAGCCATTGTCCCGCCAGACGGGCCACGATGCGCAGCCGCCCGGCTTCCGGCGAGGATTGCAATCCGTGTTGCACCCCATTTTCCACCAACGGTTGGAGTGAGAAAGGCGGGGCTAAGACTTCTGCCAATCCCGAATCGATTGCCTCTTCTACCTGCAATCGGCTACCCAGTCGCAGCGACTCGATATCTAGATACGCGCGCATCACCGCCAACTCTTCTTCGAGTGGAACCAACGCTCGATCGTGCTGGTCGAAACTGGCGCGCAGAAAATGGCGCAACCGTCCCGCCGCTCGTGGGATTTCACGCGGCGCGACAGTCGCTAGCGCCGCTAACGCATTTAACGCATTGAACAAGAAATGCGGGTTCATGCGCGCCTGGAGGGCGCCCACTTCGGCTGCTGCTGCCGCTTGCGCTTGCTCATCAAGCTCGCGCGCCCGCGCCACACTGGCCAAGATTAACGCCGTGCCCAACCCTTGGAGCACAGAGGCCATTCCGATGTGTCCGAATGTTTGCACGCCCGCTCGCTGGCCGGGTGTGCATAGAAGGGTCAAGCAGTCGCGCACCCACGCCACCGTAAAAGTCAGGCAAAATCCCATCAGCGGTTGTTGCGCCAGTCTGGGCCGCCGCCGGTACAGCCACCCTCCGACCAGACCGCCGCACAACATCGAAATTCCGATGGGTCCCAGCGGCCGCCCGTCGTACGCAACGGCCATCCAGGTCACGAACGCAGCGACCACAACCCCTACACCAGAGCCCGCCAACAGACCAGCCGCGCAGACCGCGACAATGCGGTGATTGAACCAGCCGGTTTGCCCAACGGCAGCCTCTTCGACCAACCCGAGAACCAGGAAAACCAGCAGCGCCGTTCCTCGATCGCGCACCGATAGCAGAGAACGCTCCGATCGTCTGAAACCCGGCACCAGCGTGAGCGCGAACGCTGCCGTTACCAACAGGCAAACTTTATAGAAAATGATCTCCATTACGGAAGGCCTGGGATCGCTCAGAAAGAACGGAAATCGCCGCGGCTGTCGGTCTGCAGATCGAAATTCTCGCCGTGGCGTTTGATCACGTTGGCACGTCCGGATCACCGTGACCGATCTCATGGCCCGAAGCCGGGAGCCGCCGTCTGAAGATGGCGGCCACCGTTTGGTTAAGCGGAATTTTCACCCAGCCAGCGCGCTACCACCGAACCGGAGGAGCCCGATCCGTCGCTAGTTGGTCCGGCTCGCTCGATCGACGTGTCCGCCATAGCTTTAGCGATGGCGGAACCGAGACCGGTTCGGGATCTTGCATGGCGAGAGACTCGACGGACCTTTTTATTGTCCGCATTTACTGATGTGCGTGGTTCGCGAGCTGTTCGTCCGTTTTGCCCGGTTTATATCTGGATGCACACCGATAGAAATGGGACCGGGAAAACAATCGATGAAGTCGCGATGGCGAGAGTTGCCAGAATCTCCGCCTATTTTCTTTTGCTCCTTCGCGCGATTATTCTGCAATCGATCTACATCGAATAAGTAAAGTCCATGCACCGATAACAAAGCGATCGCATCCTCTTCGGTAAATCCTCGAAAGAAGGCCAGGAATTGTCGAATTATGCTTCGGACAGAGATTAGAAATTTCGCCCGTGCTTCTCGCCAAAAGAAGGAAATGAGTAGACTGCGTTTTGTCATAGCTACTTTATTTTTAACTGGGTTGGGCGTTGACTTCTTCAGATTGACGGACGCGGCGGCTCCGCGTCGTCCATTGGTTTAGCACTAGTAGACACTAACATTTGCCGGACTGGACTTTTTTGGTCCAATTGCCGCAATCGTTGTCTAGAATGCCACCGAACTCGCCGGGCGAAGTTCCCGACCCATCGAGGGACGCGCTCGCGTCCGTTCGTAGTGGCGTAGCCTGATCCCTCAGCCCGCAGTCTCTACGCGACAGCGTTGCGCCCCGGTCCGCCGCTCATCAGGCTTTTCTTCGTCGTCGTCGAATTTCCGGGCGGCTCTAGCTGGGCAGCTGCCTTGCCATCGTGATTGGTAGGTTCGCGCATGACTTTTCGTCAGATGATTTGCATGCTGCCGTGTGACGCCACGGAGTTTCCCCGTAAGTAACGCCAAGGTTCGAGAGACCAGTCCTTGTCCGGATTGCCGTATTCGCTGACTCAGCTGCCGCGCGTCATCCGGCTGCGAACACCGTTTTCGCCAGACCTACCTTGCCTACCCCGCGGCCAGGTGCCTTAGCGTTGCGTCTTCAACACAGCGGCTAGCCGTGCAGCCCCTGTGCGCGAGGCAGTGATTTCGGTTCCGACTCGGTCACGCAGCCGCACGCGATAAAGCCGGTCACCGTAGTGAATGACGTGCTCGATGGCGTGCAGGTTCACTGCGGCATGCCTTCCGATCTGGACGAAAGGATCACCGCCCAGCCACCTCATCAGGTCAGCTAAAGGATAATAAGTGGCAAACTCCTCCCGGACCGTATGGACCCACGTGCGCCGATCCCGTCGCAGCACCGCTACGACCTCACGGCGGGCGAGCAAACGGATCTGGTCACGATCTACATCCTTGACCGGCAACAGCTCGTCGGGCGCGCCGGTGAAACGCATCTTATCTGGCGTCGCTAAGGAGTCCACACTGCGAGCGGAGAGCGGAGAAGGGCCAGCCTCAAAAGGACGCAAATGTGCCAGCAGACGATTAACCGCTTCGGTGACTTGCTCCGGATCCAATGGCTTCAAGAGATAATCCACGGCGTCCAACCGGAAGGCGTCCGTGGCGCGACCGGCATTTCCAGTGGTGAAGACCAGACGAGGCGGCTGAGGAAGCATGGCTAATTGCGTCGCCAGCGAAACGCCGTCTTTGCCCGGCAGATTGATGTCAAGAAAGACGGCGTCTGGCCGCAACTCAGCGCAAAGGCGGAGGCCCGCTTCGCTTTCGGCGGCGGTACCGACAACCTCTACCTGGTAGGTTTCGTCTAGCAACGCTGCCAAGTACTCAGCGGCCAAGGGTTCGTCTTCGATAATGAGGGCACGGATCCGGATCCACATAAGAATAGACCTTACAGTGATGGCAATTCGCAAAGATCCGAAGTGATAGGGCCGGGCGATTCCAGGGAATCTCCGAACCGTTTCCGCAACGGAATACGCAAAGTCACTGTGGTGCCCTGTCCAACCTCACTCCGCACCTCTAATTGAAACGAGCGGCCAAACAATCCTTGCAACCGCCGGCGTAGCAGCACCAGCGCGTGGGTCCCGGGGCGCTCCGCAAAGAAAACTTGTTCGACTTCCGCTGGGGGCACTCCTTCGCCGTCATCGGTAACGCTCAGCTCTAGCCACCGTCCGGCCGGACGGACCACTAGGTACAAGCGTCCGGCGCGTGGAGAGGAATGGAGTCCGTGTTGCACTGCATTCTCCACCAATGGCTGAAAGGAAAAAGGCGGCATTAGAACCTTTGATAAACCCGGATCGATCCCCTGCTCCACCTTCAATCGGCTGCCGAATCGCAACGACTCGATATCTAGATACGCAAAGACCACCGCCAACTCTTCCTCTAGCGGAACCAGCGCTCGCTCGTGCTGATCGAAACTGCCACGCAGAAATTGGCGCAACCGCCCGGCCACACGGGGAATCTCGCGTGGCGCGACCGTTGCGAGCGCCGCCAGCGCATTCAACGCATTGAACAAGAAATGCGGGTTCATGCGTGCCTGAAGGGCGCGAACCTCCGCCGAAGCTGCAGCTCGCGCTTGCTCATCGCGCTCCCGCACTTGCGCAACGATCGCCAGGATCAACGCCGTGCCGAGCCCTTGCAGCACGGGAGCCGTCGCCATTTCTCCAAATGTCTTCACCGCCCGTTCCCCGGGAGCGTAGTAGAAGAAGACCAGGCAATCGCGCAGCAACGACACCACGAAGGTCAAGCAAAAGCCCGTCCAAGGACGTTGCGCCAGTTTAGGTCGCCACTGGAACAGCCACCCACCCGCAAGACCGCCACACAACATCGAAATGCCGATGGACCCCAATGGCAGGCCGTCGTACCTAACTGCCAACCAGGTCACAAAAACGCTGACGGCCGCTCCTACCAAAGGGCCTGCCACTAAACCAGCTGCGCACACCGCCACGATTCGTTCGTTGAGCCAGCCGGCGTGCGAGACGGTGGTTTCTTCGACTAACCCCAGCAGCAGGAACACGAGCAATGCCGTCCCTTGGTCACGCATCGACAGCAGAGAACGCTCTGACCGCCTAAAGCCTGGCACAAGTGTGAGCACGAACGCCGCCGTTACCAGCACGCAAACGTCATTAAGAAGAATATCCATCGCGAAGACCCCGGAATCGGTCATCAAAAAAAGGGCGTCCGGGGGGACGATAGAACTGTGCGAAAACCAACTTCATAGTTTTACTGAAGGGTCAACTCTGGAGGTTTAATGAACCTAAACTAGTGATTTGATCAAGTAAAAGGGTTGACCAATCGGTCTGTAGGCCTGTCATCCTGCAGCTCGGCCCTTTGATCCGCGGGCCCCGCCACAAAGCGCCGGAGGGCCAGAATATCCACGATGGCGGCGCCCGCACCATTGGTTACACACGCGACCCGAGGTTCCGGTTTGCCGTACGGTTTGACCAGAGCAAGTTGATGATTGGCCTTCGGCGGCAGACCTGCGCACAGCGCCTCTCGGACCTAGGTGCCTTGCGTGACGGGATGGACCTGAAGCGGACAGTCTGTGTGTGTTTTGGTTCTACTCCTGCTATGCACAGCCTTTCGCCCTGCATGACGATAATGGATGGTCATACGAGGGTACTCAATAATGGCTCTGTGATCAGGCGAGTCGAGCTCTGCTCCGCGACCCTGATCTTGAAACCGGCCGCGATAGCGCTCGATCAATCAGCGAGACTGCGCCAACAATTAACAGATATACTGCAAGCCGAGCTGACGGAGATCTGCCTCAGCCGCCTGAAGCGCGACCTGCAACGGTAGGCTGAGTTCCAAGTAGATCTGCGTCAGCGCCCAAAATCTCTTTCCATGTGAAAACAGCCGGATCCTGTCGTCCATCTCCACGAGCTCCTGATCGAAAGGGAATGGTTCTAGATTTTGGATGCATGAAGTTGTGTCCGCGCTGAGCGGCCCAGCGAAAGTTTGTTCGTCCATGTTTACGTTTTTAGTTTTGGCATCGCCAAAGCGACAGCCACGGTCACCGCAGCTTGATTGGTTTGACAAACTCTGTTCATTTTTGTTGGGTTCGCGGCCAACAAAATCTCAGAGGCCGATAATCTCGAGGACGAGATAACCAAGCGTTGCCGCCGAAAGCAGCCAATAGAGTGACTCCTCGGCGCGATCAACCCGCGCTGAAGGCAATCGGCGAGCAGCAACTTTGCGGGCCTTCTGTATTATTTCGAATTCTTTGCTGTTCCCCTCAGGTTCTGCTGCTAGCCGATCACGAGCCTCGAGAAAGTCGATGACGCAGGCGGAAGCGTTCGGTGCGGCTGGAAATTCTTGCTGTATAAATTTCATATTTGTCGAATCATTTTATTTGGACCAGTTACCTGCTCCGACTAGGGAGCGATGCAGTTCTCGCGTCGCCCACTCTAGTTCGCGGTAATAGAGACTGGGATCCCAGAGACGAATCTTTTTTTGTCCCGGCTGCCGTAATCGTTGTCGCGACCGGCGCGTAAGCCCAAGCAACGTGCGGAGGAATTGGCACCGAGAAACGGTAGCGGGCCGGCGGCCGCGCATGCGCGTTTCCCAACGCCAATGTCATGTTCTCTGCCCCGAGGGGATTAGGACTCAGCCCGGGTTTTAACCCCGGGATTAGTCGCATTGAGCGGTATGTCCATACGAGCGCTAGAATCCAATGGAAGCCTCTATTCTAGCGCCACTTTCAGGAGGCAACGTTTGGAACACCTTTCCCGGGGTTAAAATCCCGGGGGGAGGGATTGCGTACTCGCGATCCGCGGCGTACGAGGATCCGACGTCGTGCTTAAGCATTCTGCACCAAGCTATCCAAAAGGCTATGTCGGACTGGCTGTGCGGCCTCGCCGCCCTCCGGGACAGAGAACCACACATCGGCCTTAAGCTGGCGCGCATGATGCGACCGCGACCGCTACAAGCTCTGCGATCCTGCGACACCGGAGAGCTAGGGAGCTTTAGGTGGTTCTATCAAATTATCGCAAGTCAGTAGGTTTTCGCGAAACCTGGCTATCGCCGCCGCGTCGCAGAAATCTGACAAAGGCCATCTTCTCCTTTGCCTGGGCATCTTTTAAGCGGGCACGAGCGAGAACGGCTGCGGTCCGAAATCGTGCACGGTCGCTTCGAAGTTCAGCAACGCTTTCTTTAGAGGAATGCCGCCTCCATAGCCAACCAGTTGACCATCAGCACCGATCACTCGGTGGCACGGAACGATAATCGGGATCGGATTATGTCCGTTGGCTAGACCGACCGCGCGAGGAACACTTCGCACGCGCTCAGCCTGCTTTTTATAAGATATGGTCTCGCCAAACGGGATAGTCTGCAATGCTTCCCAGGCTCGGACCTGAAAAGGCGATCCAATAAACCGAATCGGAATATCGAATACCGGTCGCGTCCCCTTAAAATACTCATCGAGTTGTCGAATGACTTCTGGAAACGGCTTAATTTTCCGCTCTTGGGTTTCGCTGACCAGGGCTTCATCACTATGATCCGTATCAAAGTGTAGGCCGATTAAGTATTCTCCATCGGAGACTAATTTTAGCTTACCAACGGGGCTATCGTAGATGATTTGATATTTCATATTGTTCCTCCAAAGAATTCCAAAGCTGCATGGCGGCATAAGCTCGCCAAGGTCGCCATTTTTCTGCCAAGGCCAGAGCGTCGGACGCTTTTTTTACTGAAAGAGCTTTCTGCAAGCCGAGATCCTGATGAGGAAAAGCGTCCGGCCACCCCAACACTCGCATCCCTATGTAGGCGGCCGTCCAGGGCCCAATTCCGGGCACCTCGGTTAATTTCTTTACGCTGTCCTCCCACGACACCGCATTAAGAAAATTGATTTGCCCAGAGGCGACAGCTTTAGCTAAGGCCAGCACAGTCGCCGCTCGTGCCCCAGTTAGCCCGAGTTTCCGCAAGTCACCGAGCGGCACCGCGGCGATCTGGGCCGCGTTCGGGACGATATATTTTAAGTCTTGGAAAGGCGTTTCAATCTTTTCTCCGAATCGTTCGACTACCCTGCCCGCGATGGTTGTCGCCGCCGACACACTGATTTGTTGACCGAGTACGGCGCGCAAAGCAATCTCGAAGCCATCAAAAGCACCTGGCACTCTGATTCCCGGATCCTTTGTTGCCAATGGGCCAAGCGTCGCTGCGATTCGATCGGGGGAAGCATCTAAATCAAATAAGCGACGCAGCCGGCTCACTATGGTCAACACGGCGGGAAGCAATTCCGGGGCAACTTGGACCTTTAACGAATGAGCATCCGGATCATTTTCAACAATCAACCATCCTCTTAACGCGCCCACCCGGACCGTTCGGGTATATTGATTCTCGCCGACCAACTCAGCTCCTCGATAAGATCGACGGCAAAAGTAACGCAGCACAGTATCCCAGCTAAACGGCGGCCGGTAACTGAGGTGAAATATACATTCGGAGCCCGACACAACGGTTTTCTTCGAACCGTTTCGCAACCCAGTCGGAGAAAGACGATAGCGTTCTTTGAATAGGCTATTGAATCGCCGCAAGCTCCTAAAGCCGCTAGCCAACGCCACGTCGTTGATACTGAGCTCCGTATCGGTGAGCAGCTGTTTAGCGAGCAGCAGTCGTCGGGTTTGCATAAGTTGAATCGGAGAGACCCCCAATTGTTTCGTCAACAGACGTCGAAAATGGCGATCCGAAAACTGGAACGCTCCGGCCAATTCGGGAATCGTTTGATCGGCTTCTTCGATACGATCCAAATAGCGCAACGCCGCACTGACCACTCTTTGTTCCGTATCGATCGGAGCGTTGCCGGGAGCCAACTCAGGCCGGCAGCGCAAACAAGGGCGATAACCTGCGACTTCGGCGGCCGCAGCCAGCCGGAAGAATTCGCAGTGCCGTATTTGTGGGCGCCGCGACGGACAGATCGGACGGCAATAAATTTTTGTGGTCTTCACGCCGACAAAAAAAACACCATCAAACCGCTGATCTCTCGCGATGAGTGCTTCGAAAAACTGCTGCGAATTCATTGTGTCGACCAGTATCGATCGCTTCTTATTCATTGTCTCGCCGTTTTCGGACATGCAAATTTCGAGCAAACTCACGCCAAGACGGCAGATCGGAAAAGAACCTCACGCAAAGTCGCAAAGACGCCAAGATTTCAGAGAAGAGAAAGGCGAAGGGATCACAGCTATCCGGTTTTCGCCTTTGCCAGTTGACCAATTGCTGGGGGAATTCTCAAGAACGCGTACATCGAGCCGCTACTAACCTTTAGTCCAAAATCTTGGCGTCTTTGCGCCTTTGCGTGAGATCCTTCCCTTCTGGCGTCTTGGTGTGATCATCTCAAAAACAGTTGGCTCAACGCCAGATCGTGATTGAATCACGGAGTGAATAAAGAGCCGGATTGGATACGTTGGGCACGAGAAATTCAAGCGATCGCCCAGACAGGTCTCCATTTTTCCGAAAGCACCTATGATCGAGAACGCTACGAGCGTTTGCAGGCCATCGCGGTAGAAATGTTCACGAGTGGATCGGACGCCACGGAGTCATTTATCCGCGCTAGTTTCGCAGACCAGAGCGGTTATGCCACGCCCAAGGTTGACGTCCGTGGAGTAGTCTTAAAGGAAGGTCAATTATTGCTCGTCCGAGAGACCAGTGACGGACTGTGGACACTGCCTGGCGGTTGGGCAGATGTTAATAATTCACCTTCGGAAGCAGTAGTGCGCGAGGTACGGGAAGAAAGCGGGTTCGTGACTCAGGCGACACGGTTGATTGCTCTGTTTGACCGGTCCAAGCATGGGCACACCCCCCCATTCCCGTTCCACGTCTACAAGCTGTTTATCGCGTGTGAATTGCTGAGCGGAAGCGCACGCACTTCGGCCGAAACCTCCGAAGTCGGATTCTTTGATCCCAACAACCTTCCTCCGCTGTCCCTGTCGCGGGTCACACCAGAGCAAATTACGCTCTGCTTACGCAGTTTGCGAGATCCTCAGAGCCCGGTGCTTTTCGACTGAAGCGCACGTTTACGGTCAGCGGTTTGCCGTTCCCAGAGGGACACACCGGGAAGAGTGTTTGACAATAACTAAAAATAATTCGGCTTATGGGGTGGTCTGACCGATATCTTAACGTTTCCGAACGCCGCGATCCCAAATACGAATCGAGAACTACCGAACTTGGAATTGAAACGGGCGCTCGGCAGCAGGAACAGCACGCCGATCAACTGTAAATGGTTAACTGCTAACCCTTAACACCTCGCATGTTTACTTCGCTACTCCCGGGTTTAGCGGTTACAGCCGTCGGAATTCTCGTTCTCCGTTTCGTGCTTGGCTTTCTTCTCCGGCCTCCGCGGGCCTTGAAATTCAGACTCAAAGTGAAATTGATCCGTTTTGCCGCCTACTGGAGTGTCCGGGCGGAACGCTTTTGGAAGAATCGAAGCGACGCAAGCTCCCAGAAAAGAGAGAGAGCCTAATGTGTCCATGAAAAAAAACGTTCTTGCGCTCGTCCTGTTCTGTTTCGCCGCGTCCACCTTGGTCGCCGAGAATCAAAGGATCGATTACGGCGGAACGACCTATCTCATCCCAATACCGCCAGGGTTCGTTCGCTATGACCAAACCTTCCCAGAGCTGGCGGAACCGACCAAGAAGGCAATCGCTTCGTTCAACGATCTCCTTAGTGCCTATGCCAGACAGGACGACCTCTTGAAGGTGCAGGCAAAGGCAAAGACTTCCTTGGGCGTCATCTGCCAGGTACAGGCCACCCGCAGCCTGCATGGCGTCGAGATCGGACCGACGGAATTCGCGGAAATTAAGAATCAGCTAAAGACGAATTATCGCTCGTTCGACATGGGCGGGATGGTAGCAAAGAGCGAAGACGCCCTCAGCGATTACATTCAAAAGGAGATGCAGGCCGATGGCGGCGTAAAGCTGAATCAGCCGCAGGTAACCGAGGTATTCGACGATCGCCCCAATTCGCTGAGTTTTACCGTAGTGGTCAATGTCCAGATCACAGGAAACGGACAAACTAAGACCGTTCCCGGCGTTAGCATCGGCTCGATGGTGAATGTTCATAAAAGGGCGATTAATCTCTACTGCGCAACCCGATACGACGGACCAGAGTCAATCAAGGAAGCCAAGACGGTTCTCGTCCAATGGAGAGATCAGGTTCTGCAGACGAATAATGCCGATGCCGCTAGCGGTGCGCCGGCTCCGGCTGATTAGATAGTTCGTCCTCGTGCTTCCGCCGTCGCGCACGCACATCTGCCATAATCTTTAAAAACACGCGAGCTATGGCGGACAGGCTGTCGTCGTCGTCCTCGAATTGGTTGACCCGCGTTTTTCGTAAAAGAACCGCGAACGGACCCGAACAAAGACGACTTATGTATGTCTATTCGTGATCGCGTAATCTCGCAAGGTAACGGTCGACCGCCTCGAGGACGAGCACGATTAGAATCAACAATGGCCGGCGCTTTCCTTTATCCAGGAGTTGCTTACCTGGGCGACGCCGGGATCCGAGATTATCCCTGGAGCAACAGGCGCGTCGGATCTTCGATACACTCTTTTACCCTGACCAGAAAAGTCACCGCTTCCTGCCCATCGACCACTCGGTGGTCATAACTCAGGGCAAGATACATCATCGGTCTTATCTCGATCTTTTCTCCGATTGCTACCGGCCGGTTCTGTATTTTGTGCATCCCCAGGATCCCGCTTTGCGGAGGATTTAGAATCGGTGTACTGAGCAGCGAGCCATAAATTCCGCCGTTGGTGATGGTGAAAACGCCACCGACCAAATCATCGAGCTGCAGCTTTCCCTCCCGCGCTTTTGCCGCGAATTTCGCAACATCCTGTTCGAGCTGAGCAAAGGCTTTCTTATCAGCATCCCGGATTACCGGCACGACCAATCCTCGCTCGGTGCCAACGGCTACACCGATATCGTAGAAATGGTTCTCAATGAGGTCATCCCCATCCAACCGCGCATTGATAGCGGGAACGCTTTGCAGCGCGTCAACGACCGCCTTCACGAAAAAAGACATGAATCCGAGTTTGATGCCGTGCCGCTTTTGGAAATTCTCCTGATAGCGCGACCGGAGCTGCATCACCGCAGACATGTCGACCTCATTGAAGGTCGTCAGCATCGCTGCGTTCTGCTGCGCCATTACAAGCTGCGCCGCGATTTTCTTTCGCAACGGAGACATCTTGCGACGAGTAAATCGCTCTACCGCCTTGTCTATGGATGAATCTTTCGTCGTTTCGGAAGAAGCCGGAGGCTGAGAGATCTGTTCTACTGGAGCGGCGCTCTCCTGTGGAATCGCGGGCTTCTGGTTCTCCAGGTAGTTGACGATATCCTCTTTGGTGACCTGCCCGTGTTTTCCCGTACCTTGAACCTTTTCCAGAGGAACGCTTTCTTCGTCCGCCAAGCGCCGAACTGCCGGCGACAACCCGCTCTTAGCCCCGTCCCCCGCTTCGGGAGACACGGCTACGCGCTCGGCCGCTACAGGGATCGTCTCGGTTTTCTGAGTGCCGCCGGATGCCTCCACTGGGGCAGGCGCCGATCCGATTTTGGCTGTCTCATCGATGGTGGCCACTACCTGACCAATCTTCACTTCCTGGCCCGCCTCGACTCGGATTCGGATGGCTCCGGTTCCCGGGGCCGGGATTTCAGTCGATATCTTGTCAGTCTCGAGCATAAGAATAGGCTCACCGTCCTTGACCAAGTCACCATCTTTCTTGAGCCAGGCGGAAAGCAATCCTGACGTAATCGACTCGCCCACCGCAGGAATCTTCACTTCGATGCTCATGCGAATTGCTCTTGCTTAAAGAGTGAAGGCTTGATGTACAAGTTCCTTCTGCTGCCGGTCGTGCCACGCCTTGGAGCCTACTGCCGGGCTGGCAGCTTCGGCGCGTCCCGCGTACCAAATGGGCACTTCGCCAAGAGAGCTGAACAACTGAAAAATGTAACTCCATGCACCCATATTCTTCGGTTCGTCTTGGCACCATACCCATTTCGAGGATGTCGAAAAAGGTTTGATCATTTTCGTGAGTGTCTCGAGGTGCAAAGGATAGAGCTGTTCGATTCTGATCAACGCAGCATCCTTTACTTGATTAGTCTCTAGATAAGCCAGCAAGTCGTAGTACACCTTGCCGCTGCTGAAAATCAGACGTTGCACGTCCTTTTCACTACCAAGCAGCGTTGGCGGCAGAATTGGCTGGAAGCTAGAGTCCGTAAAATCTTCCAGTCGAGAAACCGCTCGCTCGCTCCGCAGCATCGATTTTGGCGTCATCAAGATGAGCGGCTTTCGAAAATCGCGCTTCACTTGCCGGCGCAATACGTGGAAATACTGGGCGGGGGTTGTCAGATTGCAAACCTGCATATTTTCCTCGGCGCAAAGTTGCAGATAGCGCTCTAAACGAGCACTGGAGTGTTCCGGGCCCTGGCCTTCATAACCGTGAGGCAATAGCAAAACAATGCCACTTGGTCGCTGCCACTTTGATTCTGAGCTCGCGATGAATTGGTCAATGACAACCTGAGCGCCGTTGGCAAAATCGCCAAACTGAGCCTCCCACAAGCAGAGCATGTCGGGGAAATCCAACGAATAGCCGTAGTCGAAACCGAGAACGGCAGCTTCGGATAACATGCTGTTGTAGACACAAAACCGAGCCTGGTCCGGACTTAGGTTGGCTAGAGGTATATAGCGTTCCCGGGTCTCAACATCGTAAAGCACAGAGTGCCTTTGGCTGAAGGTACCGCGCCGGCTATCCTGTCCAGAGAGACGGACCGGCGTTCCCTCGATTAAGAGAGATCCGAACGCCAGAGCCTCCGCGTATGACCAATCGAATGGGCCGCCCTCGGCATACTGTTTTTTTCGTCGCTCCAAAATCATCTTTCGGATTTGCGGTTGAACCCGGAATCCGTCAGGCACCTGGGTAATGCGGTCGACGATGTGATTGATCGTTTTTGGCGAAACCCGCGTGTCCGGTTCTTCGTGGCTATAGGGCGGCTGAAAAACGGCGCTCGATTCCTCAAATCTTCGCTGCAGATCGCTTTTCGATTTTCCGTCAGAACTCCTGACTTCGGTCAACGAGCTCTCCAAACGACCACGGAACTCATTTTCCAGAGCCTCCGCCTCCGTCGCAGTTAACACGCCCGATTCGAGTAAGCGACCTTTGAATATTTTCGTTACAGCTGGGTGACTATGGATCGTCTTGTACAGCTTCGGCTGGGTAAAGCTCGGTTCATCCGTTTCATTATGCCCGTAGCGACGGTAGCAGTACATATCAACAACGACATCGCACCCGAAGGTCTGACGAAACTCAAACGCAGTTTGCGCGACAAATGCGACCGCTAGCGGATCATCGCCATTCACATGAAAGATGGGTGCCTCGATCATCTTGGCCACATCGGTGCAATACATCGTTGAACGCGCATCAGCCGGAAGCGTGGTAAAGCCGATTTGATTGTTAACAATCACGTGGACGGTTCCACCCGTTTCGTAACCCGGCAGTTGCGAGAGATTTAAGACCTCAGCCACGATCCCCTGGCCAGCAAAAGCAGCGTCTCCGTGGAGCAACAGCGGCAATACCTTTTTTCTTTCTTCGGTATCTCCGAGAATACGTTGTCGAGCGCGCGCGTTGCCTTCCACCACAGGGTTAACAATCTCCAAGTGACTCGGGTTTGCGGCTAACCGAATACCAACTTCGGCTGAACCAATCTTCCGAAAACTTTCGTAACCGAGGTGGTACTTCACGTCGCCGTCTCCCGCTACGAGGTCGGGAACGTAGTTCTCTGAAAACTCTTTGAAGATAACGTCGTATGACTTCTTCAAGAAATTCGCCAGAACCGTCAGTCGACCTCGATGGGCCATCCCCATCACGATCTCTTGCACACCGGCCGGAGGACAATCGTTTAAGATAGTCTCCAGAATGACCATCAAACTTTCGCTGCCCTGAAGGGAGAACCGCTTCTGGCCAATGAACTTCGTGTGCACAAATTGCTCAAAGGTTTCGGCCTCCATTAACCAGCGCAAATACTGCTTTTGGCGAGCCGCATCGGGCGGCGGAGTCATGACTCGCGCTTCCATTCTTTGTCGGAGCCATTCCCGCTTCGACCGGTCCTGAATGTGCATGAATTCGATGCCGATGGTGTCGGAGTAGGTCGCGCGAAGACTCTTTAACAGCTCTCCGAACGGCATCGGACTAGCATCGCGAAAATAGCGGGATGAAACGATGATGTCTGGCGGTGTATCTTCCAAGCCGAACTCTTTGACTGCCAATGCCGGCTGCTCCGGAGTCGCCTCGCTTAGTGGATCGAGCTTCGCCTGAGTGTGCCCGAGTATTCGATAATTATTGACGAGGCTATCGACCCGATTCCTAAGCTGGGCATCCAGGCCCTCGAGAGGGGGTGCCTCGACAGTGCCTTTCCCATTGCGAGTCGGGGAGAGCCCAAGTTCAAAGCCCTCGAAAAAAGCGGACCAAGTCGGATCAACCGATGTCGGATCTTTTTTCCAACGTTGATGGTACTCGTCTAGAAGATCGGCATTCCAATCGTTCAAATACGAAGTTCTCATGTTTTTGCTCATTATGAGCAGCGGACCAGCAATTTAAATGAACTTGAATAGGACCCAAACGAATTTTTAGACAATTTTGGTTCAGAGATGACTGTTTGACACCGCCGTTCGGTGACGATACCAACTGCTTGAGCAGTTCGCTCGCCGGATGAAAAGCTGTCATTCTTTCTTGGTAGGCTACCTGCTCTGCCTGCTAGGCACTGGTAGTTTTGGACAATCTGATCCGGCATCCGAACCGGCGGTCACCGCGATCCGGGCGGTTTTACCTGCGGTGGTAAATATCAACACCGAGCGGTTAGTGCAGCGGCAGGTTCGCGATTCAGAGGACGAAGTATACGATCGCTATTTTGGCGGTCCGACCCGCCGGCGGATCGAAATTCGTCAACGCGTGAAAAGCTTAGGATCTGGCTTTCTCGTCGATCCCAGTGGATTGATTGTCACGAATGAACATGTTGTCCAGCGGGCGCAGGATCTGAAGATTAAGGTAACTTTGAATGACGGCAGGTCGTTCAATGCTCGTTACGTGGCTGGCGATCCCGCTTCCGATCTTGCTTTAATTCGCATAGAAGATGGCGGCGTGTTGCCTTATATCGATCTCAATAAACTGTCACCTAATCTCCTGGGAGAAACGGTTCTTGTTCTCGGTAATCCGCTGGGCTACGGAAGCTCGGTGAGTCGGGGCATCCTGAGCGCCACTAACCGCGCGGTGACGGTAAAAGGAACTGAGTACCGCAACATGTTGCAGACAGATGCCGCCATAAACCCGGGCAATAGCGGAGGGCCGCTTATTGATCTTTCGGGCTCGCTCATCGGGGTAAGTTCAGTAAAAATGGCGTTTACCTCCCAAGGGATCCCGACCCAGGGCCTTGGGTTTGCGATCCCGGCAGACACTGTCCGCGCAAAGGTCGAACAACTTAAGCAAACCGGCTCCAACCTCAACAGTCGTCAACGCAGTTCTCAACCCAAAGCCGGTAGACCACCGAACCTACTCTGACGCAACCAACGCGAATTCACCTTCGTCTTGCTACTCTAATGATCAAAGTCGAGCGGCTCACCAAAAAATACGCGGGTGTTACGGGCATCGACCAGATCAGCTTTGAAGTCGGTAAGGGAGAAATTGTGGGTTTTCTCGGGCCAAACGGAGCCGGAAAAACCACGACGATGCGGATTTTGGCCAGCTACATGCCGGCCAGTTCCGGTCGTGCCTGGGTTGCCGGCTTCGACGTTTTTTCGGAATCTCTTAGTGCGCGACGACATCTCGGCTACCTTCCCGAGAATGTCCCTCTCTATCATGATATGCGGGTTAACGAGTACCTTCGCTATCGCGGGGCCCTCAAAGGCTTGTCCGGCGGACGTTTGAAGAATCGGCTTGGAATCATCAAGGAGCTGTGCGGTTTGCCCGAAGTAGGACGAAAAAAAATCTCAGGTTTATCAAAAGGCTTTCGGCAGCGAGTCGGCCTGGCCGAAGCGATGATTCATGAGCCCGATCTGCTCATTCTGGATGAACCGACGATCGGTCTCGACCCGAACCAGATTCGCCAAGTACGCGAGCTCATCAAATCATTAGGCGAACGCCATACCATACTGTTATCCACCCACATTCTTTCGGAGGTCGAAGCGACTTGCTCCCGCGTGATTATTATTAATCGGGGTAGAATTGAAGCCTCCGATACGCCCGATAATTTGGTGAACCAGCTCCGAACCTCGGGACTGTTGCGCCTGGAAGTCAAATGCGGCTCGGAAGATCCCGTATCTTATCTATCGGAAGTATCTGGCGTTCGCGAAGTCCGAGTTGTCTCGAACGGCGAGTGGCGATCCTTTGAGATCCGAACCGAGGCTAATAGCGATCCGCGTGAACAGATTTTTCGGTTGGCCGTTGGACGCAAATGGGTAATCCGAGAATTAAGTAAAGAGCGCGCCACTCTGGAAGATGCCTTTGTCGAACTTACCCACACGGATCGTTAGTCAGTGATGAGAAGGTTTTTCACATTGCTAGCGAGAGAATTTGCTGCGTTTTACTATTCGCCGATTGCCTATGTTGTACTTTTTTTCTTCCTGATCCTGAACGGACTTTCGTTTTGGTTCGCTCTGGCACTGCTTAGCCGAGGACCTTCCGAACTAACTCTCGTCCAAGCTTTTTTTAATACGCTATTCTTTTGGATCGCTTATCTTCTGGTATTCCCGGTCATCACCATGCGCCTTTTCTCCGAGGAATTTAAGCTGGGAACGATCGAAACATTGATGACTGCACCGGTTCGAGATTGGGAAGTTGTTGCATCCAAATTTCTAGCTGCGTTGATCTTCTATCTGAGCATGTGGCTGCCGAGCGCTCTCTATTTCTTAATCTTTAGTTGGCTAGGTACCCGAAGCGTAGTCGGCGCCGGCGCCCAAATTTGGGGTCCCTACCTGCTGTTGCTGGTTATGGGCATGTTCAACGTATCGCTCGGCTGTTTGGCCTCGTCGCTTACGTCAAACCAAATAATTGCGGCCATGATGGCGTTGGTCTTCGTCCTGGGAATCTTCTTTCTGACGATGATCAATTACGTCATCAACAGCTCGTCGCCCTGGTTACGGGATTTGACCGCGTACGTAGCCCAGCTCGATCACATGGAATCCTTCTCGCGAGGGATCATTGATACGCGCCCCTTAGTTTTCTATCCAACCTTTGCGCTCCTTTTTTTGATCCTGACCTATCACGTATTCCAGTACCGACGCTGGAAAGTGTAGCTCCGAGATCTCCGTCATGGCCCGAAAGGTTGTTTCATCCCTTCACCAGCAGCGAGTCCGCACCGCCGTCAATGTCGCTCTGCAGATCTCACTCGCGGTGTTGATCGTCTTGATGTTGAACTATCTGAGCTTCAATCGATTCGCTCGCTGGGATCTTTCCCGAAATAGCAAATACGCGCTCTCCGGGCTTACCCGAAAGTTTCTTGGTTCGTTAAAAAAGGAGGTAAAAGCCTATATCTTCTTTTCCAGTACGGCCACGAAGTCACCCGGCGCCGAGCTGTATAATGACGTTGAGACCATCCTTAAAGAATACGAGTACGCTGGAAAACGGCATATCCGGGTGGAAACCGTTGATCCCTATCGCGACATCGCTCGGGCGAGAGAACTGCAAGAAAAATTCCGGTTTGGAAGTAGTGACAATATCATCATCTTGGATTGCGAAGGTCGACAGAAGACGATCCGAGCCATAGATCTTGCTGACTACGGTTCCTCCGGGATGTTTGATGATAACCAGGCTCCGGAAATCAAAGACTTCAAAGGCGAGCAGGTACTGACCAGTGCACTGATCGAACTAGTTCAAGATAAAACGCCCAAGGTTGGCATGATTAGCGGCCACGGCGAGGCATCTTTCAATGATGATCCAGCCCTCGGCCGTTTCCGCGATTTACTCCAAGGTGCCCATCTTCAGCTCGAAAAGATTAGCCTGAGCGACCTCGACAGAATCCCCTCCGACTACGCCGTAGTGATGCTAGCCGGTCCGCAATACGACCTGACTGCTCGTGAGGTGGAACTGCTTCGAAGATTTTGGAACGAAGACGGGCGTCTGTTTGTGCTGCTAAACGGGCGTGCCAAGACACCGACACTCGATACATTCTTGGAAGAACTAGGACTCCATCCAGACGACGATCTCATCGTCACGAGCGTAAAAACTGGAATTCAGGAGGAAGCCATTACTCTCGACGTTTATGCTCAAGTATTGGGGAGTGCCAAATTTCTCAAATCACTTAATCAGGTGGTCGCCTATTTCCCGGCGGGAAGCCGATCGATTGGTTCTGACGAACAAAGGCTGAAGCAACTCGGCATCAGCGCGTCTCAGCTGTTAACGCCAGCTGTATCCACTTATTGGGGTGAGAAAGAAGACTTTCTCCACTCCAATAGCGATCCCATCTTTCATCAAGGCACAGATCTTTCGCCACCACTCTTTCTGGGTTGGGCCTTGGAAAAAGGCTCGATCGAAGATCAGCGAGTCCAAGTTCGCTCCTCGTCTCGCTTAGTCTTGATTGGGAATAGCGATTTCATTCGAGACGAATCGTTGACTCGCGCAGCTCCCGATGTCGATTTCCTTCTGTTATGCGTAAACTGGTTAACCGATCGAGAGCAGCTACTCGCCATTGCGCCAAAAACACCTCATGCCTACATGTTGGATTTGAGGCCGATTCAGATGGAACGCATTTTGTTCCTCACGGTCATCGGCATTCCGCTGTTGGTCGCCATGCTTGGCATCGCGGTTTGGGCTGTTAGGCGGCGATAAACGATGATGAACGTGCGGAGCACCCTCGCGCTGCTGGTAATAGCCATCGGCCTCGGCGTTTTCATTTGGATTCTCGACCGCCGCAGTCCGAGCACTCGCGAGGAACGAACCGGATATATCGTTGATCTTGATCGCAACGATGTAACCAACGTTGAAATCACCAACGAAAACGCGAAAACAGTCCTAAATAAGACCCCGACGGGTTGGCAAATCGTCGCACCGGTAAACGATCGGGCTGATGTCCGGGCCATGGACTCGCTCCTCGACAATATCCAGTTCCTTCGCCGAGACGATACCATTTCGAACCTCGGCAAAAGGGAGGAAAAGCAGAAACATCTCAAGGAATTTGGCTTGCTGAAACCGCGTCTCAAACTTGCCTGGAAAACCAAGAATCGTCATTTTGCCATCGAGTTCGGTGCTGACGCGGCGGTCGAAGGAACCTGCTACGTCCGAACCGAAGGGAATGATAAGGTTTTTGTCACTAGCAACGAGTTAAAAGGTCTGATCTCAAAACGCTCGGACGCGTTTCGCGATCACCAAATCACGCCTTTTCTTACGGCTCAGATCGATCGGATGGTTGTGCATCAGAGCGGTGGCGATATCGAACTAGTTCGGCAACAAAACGGCTGGCAAATCGTGCGACCGATCAAAGCACGAGCTGACGATGACGCCGTCAACGCCGACCTCGAGAAGATTAATGCGACGCCGATTTTGGACTTCGCTGAGGGCGAAAAGATACCGAATGCCGAGACCGACAGCTCTGGCCATTCGATCTCTCTGTTTTCAGGCGAGGAAAAAGTAGAAATTTTCTGCGGCTCACCTGTCCCAAATCAACCAGGTAAAATTTACGTCCGTGTTGCCTCGCGTCCGTCGCTGCTTCTGGTCAACGATTCCTTCGCTCGGGCCATCGACGTAAAGCCCAATCAGCTCAGGGACCGAAAAATTGCCAGGCTTAATTCGGACGTCATAGATCATGTCAGGATTGATCAAACTGGAACCCCCAGCGTCTTTCTGGCCCGCCGCGAAGATCATTGGGAAATTGTTAGCGAACAAAATGCGCCAGCAAATACCGAAATGGTAAATCAACTGATTGCCACCCTCAACGGCACCAACGTCCAGGAATTTGTATCTGATACAGCCACCGATCTCAGCCGGTACGGACTCGACGCACCCCCTTTGCGGATCGGATTTAGTTCCTACGCATCGGACAATACGGCGGAAAGCGGCGCTGGCGAAGAGCCTATCGCTACTCTGGCAGTCGGGAAGTTGGACAAGAGCGCGTATTACGCTCGGATCGAAGATGAGCCCTATGTTTTTTCGATTTCCGAGCAAATCATCAATACGTTGCCAACCCATGACTATAACTTCCGGTCGCTTGATGCTCTAACGCTTCAACGCAGTGACTTAGCATCGGTCGAGGTAGAGAACGGCCAGGATAAGACCGAGCTAGTTCGCGATGAGCAAGGAAGGTGGTTGGTTAAAGGAAAAACCGAGGATGAAGCGGCGTTGCAGACGTTTCTCAATTCCATCACCCAACTTCGTGCGGCCGCCTGGGTCGGCCCGTCCCAGCCTGCTTACGGATTAGATCATCCAGTTGAAACGATCCAAATCCGAACTAAGACCGCGGAATTGGTGTTGCAAATCGGAGGAACTAACGAACGAGGAGACCGGTACGCGACGCTCTCGAACCGAACTGGAACTTTCCTCATTGGGGCACAGGATTATCTGCAGCTTAGCGCAAGGTTGACGAAATAGAAGGAATGACCTTGGAGCGGCTCTGGCTTGCGACCTCCGGCCGTCGACTTTCCATCACGCTTCCAGCGTAGTAAATCGCGACAATCCCACCGCTCAAACTCCGCAGCTTCGCATCTTGAAAGCCGGTGCCGTGCAATAATTCCAACATCGCCGTTCCGCGAGGAAAGCGCTCGATGCTTTCGCCCAAATACTGGTAAGCCGCCGGATGCCCAGTGATCAATCCAGCCAATCGAGGTAGCACAAAATGGAGGTAGAATCGGTAAAACGGTCGGAGCGGACCAGCAGGTAACGAAAAATCAAGGATAACCACATGGCCTCCCGGTCGCAAAATCCGAGAGATTTCTTTCAAAGCATGCTCAAGCGATTCCATGTTTCGTAAGCCGAAAGCGATGGTCACAACGTCAAACGCCGCGTTGGCAAAAGGTAAGGCCATACCGTCGGCCACGACCAAATTATGCAACCCGCGTTTCTTCGCGATCTGCAGCATCGGCCCGCAAAAGTCTGCGCAAACCAAGTAAGCTTCGGGATTCTGCCGCTCAAGTTCTTCGGCCAGAATTCCACTTCCGGTGGCGAGGTCCAGGATACGGCGGGGCTGCCAGCCCGCTACCAGACGGCCGACGACCCGCCGCCAGTAGTGGTCTATCCCCAAGCTAAGGATCTGATTCGCCCGATCGTAGCGCGCAGCAACCCGCCCGAACATCTCTCGGATAGACAATGGATCTGCGGCAGAGAAATCTGTCTGCATGGAACCTATTGCTCACGAGAGGACTCGAACCTCCACGGGTTTCCCCATACGGTCCTGAGCCGTACGCGTCTGCCAATTCCGCCACGTGAGCGCTTTGGAGTTGAGATCATAGAACCCTTCGGGCTCCATGACAAATGACAAATAGCCCCGGAAACCATTCCCGCGGCCGCGATATGACGCGAGGCGCGACGCCACCTTCGTCATTCGGCCTGAAGGTCCGGCCTAGCTCAATCGCATCGGCATAAGGACGTACAGGAAGGGACCCGAAATCTTGATCACTCCCGGGCTCATTTCATCAATAAGATCCAGGTAGATTTCGTCCTCCGAGAGATTTCGAAGGGGTGCCATTAGGAATTCGGGGTTAAAAGCGATTGAGAAATCCTTCCCTTTATACATGACGGGTAGCGATTCCTTAGCCTCGCCGACGTCTGGCGTATTCGCCACGATGTCGATGTTACCTTTTGTGAATATCAGTTTTACCGAATTCGACTTTTCACTCGCGAGCAGTGAAACCCGACGAGCGGCATTCAAGAAGGTCTCTCGCTCGAGCGTGACGCGCTCTTTGGCTTCATTCGGGATAACTTGCCGATAGTTTGGATAATTCCCTTCGATCAGCTTGGAAACCAGGAAAGAATCGTTGAGTTCGAACGCTATTTGGTTATCTCCGACACTGACCTTCATTTCTCCGTCTTCCTTCAGCAGTCGTTGCAACTCGATCACGGCCTTAGTTGGAACAATCAGATCGACTTCCTGGCTCTTGGGAAATTCGAGATCGAGATCTACCAGAGCCAACCTGCGTCCGTCAGTCGCAACTAGCGTTAGCATATTTTCTTTGAACGAAAACAGAATTCCATTGAGCACATAGCGCGTCTCGTCAGTTGAGATCGCATAAGAGGTCTTCTTCAGGCCGTCCTTGAGAGATTTTTGAGAGATGGTAAACACCCTCGCATCTTCAAATCGAGCCAAGGGGGGGAATTCTTCTTCCGGCAGCCCGAGGATTTTGAAGTAGCTCGAGCCGCTGCGAATCGACGCCAGATTCTTTGTGTCCACGTCAAAGTAAATCTCGGATGCGGGCAACTCTCGCACGATCGAAAACAACCGCCGCGCGGGTAAGGTCGTTGCTCCGGTTCGTTCGACTTGTGCTTCTACACTTCCCTGAACACCCACGTCCAAGTCAGTCGTGGTCAGCCGGATTTTTCCTTCGGCTGCTTGAAGCAAGACATTGGACAGAATGGGCAGGGTAGTTCTGGTGCTGACCACATTCTGCACCGTTGATAGACCTTCAAGCAGCTTGTCCTTACTGACACTAAATTTCATGGTGTGGGGATATAAAATCATGTGCCCCTTCGCTCCGCAAGTCACTCAGAGGAGGGCAAAAACGAACGTCAAGAGAATTCGACCAGTGAATCACCTTTCGCTGCTTAAATAAAATCTTTCTTTCGGTCAATGATTGCGTTGCAAACCTATGAGATTTCTTACTGGTGCTTTGCACTGCTCACAATGGTAGGGCGAAAAACATCGGGGCGCTATAATAGTTGCGATGTCTGTTTCCCAGTTTTTGAGCCAAGCGACCCACTTCGATCGGTTCGCCCCATGTATTTTGTCTGAACCGTCGGGCAAAATAGAACCGATGATTTGAACACCAGCGGCTCCCGATTTCCGCTATGGCTGAGCGACGGCGGAACCGGTCCAGGCCCTACCGGCACGGGTGATGTTTGCGCAAAATTGGCAGCAGCGCTCCTCTGCGGGGGACGGGGTGGTAGTACATTAGCGCTCGAGTTGGCTATCGAGCAGAAAGACCAACTGCCGGACCTGATCTTCCTTAGTCATGCGCTCTTTAACGGTTTTGCAAGCATGCAACACGGTACCGTGGTCACGGCCACCAAACGCATCTCCGATCTCGTTCAGCGAAGCCTTGGTATGCCGTCGGGCGAGATACATCGCAACCTGGCGAGGAAACGCGATGTTCGCCGGACGTCGTTTACTCGTCATGTCGGCCAGCCTCACGTCGAAATGCTCAGCAACTTTCCGCTGGATCTGGTCGATAGTCACCGTCTTCCTAGCTTCTTCCTGCAGAATGTCCCGCAAGAGGTGCTCAACCGCATCCCGGGACACCTCACGTCCGCTCAAGGATGCGAACGAGGCAACGCGCATTAGTGCACCCTCTAACCGGCGAACGTTTGTCCGAACGCGCTGCGCCAGAAACTCAAGGATGTCGGGTGCAAGCTGAACGTGCAACGATTGCGCTTTCTTTCGCAAGATAGCCATCCGGGTTTCGATATCCGGGGGTTGTAGTTCAGCCGTCAAACCCCACTCAAATCGCGAAACCAATCGATGCTCAAGGTTGGAGATCTCACTGGCCGGGCGATCGCTCGACAAAACGATCTGTTTGCGTCCGTCGAATAGCGTATTGAAAGTGTGAAAGAATTCCTCTTGGGAGCGCTCCTTGCCGGCTAAAAAATGGATGTCGTCGATAAGCAAAAGGTCTGCCTGACGGTATCGTTTTCGAAATTTGACGAGCGTATTGTGCTGAATCGCGTCGATGAACTCGTTCGTAAACCGTTCACTCGAGAGGTACATGACCTTAAAACCCTTCTTCCGGTCCGTCACGTGCTGTCCAATCGCCTGCATCAGGTGCGTCTTGCCCAGTCCCACCCCTCCATAAATGAAAAGAGGATTATACGTCTTCGCCGGCGACTGAGCCACGGCAAGACCAGCGGCGTGGGCAAACTGATTATTTGAGCCGACGACGAAGGTGTCGAAGGTGTTCCGGGGGTTCATCCCGTGGACGGCAGCACCCTCGGCCTCTTTTTCTGAGGTCTTGGCCGGCGGCAGGTCTTCCGCCTTCGGTTCCGGATCGGGAGCGAGGACTTTCGCCTTATCTTGGTCCGCCACCCGAAACTTGATTTCCCGAGGTCCAGCCAGGACCGCTAATGTCGCAGATTGCACCAGGGGCAGATAATTACTTTCAATCCAGAGCTGATGGATCGTGTTTGGTACCTGAAAGGTGAGCATGCATTCGTCCGTTTGGACCAGCTCGATCTCGGAAAACCAACGATTAAACGCGTCAGTGCTGACGTGAGGCCGGATATTGCCCGCGATCTCTTCCCAAATGCCCCGGAAGCTTTGTTCCATAGTCACATTATCCACAGTTTGCATGCAGCCAGTGATGTTTTATTCGCAGTGTCGCCCACATCCCCTGTCCCGAAACGGATTCGCTTTCCAGGTAGCCACTAGATGAAAAAACAAGAACAGAAAGCGATCGAATTTGCCGCGGGTCAAGGAATTACAATCGTCAAGCAGGCCTACATCTAAATCGCACTCGGTTCATCGTGATGAGTTCGTCGCCAATATGCCGCCTGGCATGTCCACGGAACCACAATTTGCCCAACATAATTTGTTCACAAGTTATTCACAATGACCCGCCTTTTTCCCGTCGAGCGTCGAGGAGAATAAAGAAGAGTCGGCCTTAGCGGCAAGCAAAAACTGGATTCACCCATTAATAAATTCTGCCGCCGCCTGAACTCTTTACTTGACGGCAGCAGAACTCACATCTTCCCCACCCAAACCTACCTGTTGGACCGCCTGTAAGTGTCTTTCGCTCCGCAACATCTGTCCGTGCGGAGTCTTAAAGCTTATACTTACAAGAAAGCAGACAACACATCCGATAAACACCCACCAAGGCCAGGCAATGGCAGGCCAACTCGCAGGAAGCCAGCCACCGAGATTCCAATCGATCCAGCGAATTTGTCTATGAACCAATAAATTAACTATATCCAGGCCTGGTAATTTTACTCTAGCCGCGACTAATACTGCCAAAATAGCTAATAACATTGCGACAATGTTAGTTCGATCGCTTCCCCGACCTTTGGTTAACATCCCGACCAGGAACACGCCGAGTAACGCTCCGTAGGTATAGCCAACAATTTGAAAAACGATCGCAATGATGGTGAGCTTGGGATCGATCATCACCGCAGCGGCTGTCGCCATCGCCACCACAATGATCAATCCGGCGAACATCACGGTAGAGATCCGCGCGGCCCAGATGGCCGTTCTTTGCGAATCGCGATGCGGGAAATACGGGAGGAAGAAATCTTTCGTAAAGCTCGTCGCCAGAGCATTTAACGCCGCGGACGTCGATCCCATCATCGTAGCAAAAACCCCAGCCACGATGAGTCCACGCAGGCCCACCGGCATTTGCGTAATGATGTAGTATGCGAAGACCTCATTATCAGCGACCGGCAAATTGGGATCGGGACGGACTTTATAAAAGACCGACAAAAGGATGCCCACTAACAGGAAGCTGGTCGCAATCGGCAAATCGGCAAGCCCGCTCATGATGAGAGACAGCCGCGACTTCCTGAAATTAGTGGCAGTTAACATCCTCTGGACCATGTCTTGATCGGTTCCATGAGTGGACATGGTAAGAAAGGTGGAAGCAATTAGGGCAGAAGCGATAGTATAAGGTTCTTCTAACAAATGTTTGATAGCCTTCCAAAAACCGCTTCCAGGATCGAAACCAATTTGGAAGAAAGGGGGGATACCACCCAGCTCCCGGCTAACGGTCGCGGCTCCTCCCGGGATATGGCTAACAATTAGCCATATGGCGATTAAAACAGAACTAACCATGAGACAGGCTTGGATCATGTCAGTCCAAACGACCGCCTTAATGCCGCCCACCGTAGTGTAGACAGTGGTTAGTACAGTAACAAACAGAATCCCCCAGAAGTAGATCCAGAGATCGATCGGCGCATTGGGAAACAGATATTCCCAGAGGACCTTGATAATTACCCCCCCAAGATAGATGCGCGCGCCGATACTCAGCACTCGCGTAAAAAGAAACAATCCACTAGCGAGGTTTTTGGTAAGCGGACCGAATCGGATGTCTAAGAACTCGTAAATGCTTTGAACTCCATAACGGTAGTAGGGACGGATAAATGTAAATGCGATGATAACCCGAGCCAGAACTGTCCCGATCGCTAACTGACCGTAAATGAAGCTGCGCGTTTTAAAGCCTTCCGTCGGCGCTCCCAAAAAGGTCGCAGCGCTGGTTTCGGCCGCGATGATTGAGGCGAGCACCGCCCACCAGGGGATCGAGCGGCCGCCGAGAGCAAATTCGCTAAGGGTTCGGTTGCGCCGACCTGCCCATAGACCAATCCCGACGATACCAAAAAAATAGACGCACAGGACCATGAGATCGATCGCCGCCGCGCCAAGATCGTGAGGAGAGTTTGGCATGCCAGACCGTCAAGCAGAGCGGAATGAAGTCACAATCCCTTTGGAGGGTTCTGGAGACAGGTTTTTGACCAGAATCCTGGAGTTTCGTCCACTTGCTTCGTACTTAGCCCGCCGCTCAGGCGGAAGAATTTCGGCATCTGCTTCCACGAATCCGCCCTTCTGCTGCAAATAAACAAAAGCCTGCGTAGACAACGCGAATATGCGATCAAAACCGCGTTGCCGAGCGAGACTCTCAACGAACGACATGAGTTTTCTACCCAGACCCTGGTTTTCGCTTGAACGGCTAACGTAAAGACATGCTAGCTCCGCTATCTTTTGTTCCGGATACGCGTACATGGCGACGCAGCCCACAATATGCCGGTCGATCTCCAGGACCCAGTAATCATCGATGTCAGCCAAGATCTCTGCCCGGGTCCGACGGATCAATTCTTCGTTTCGAACCGATTGTTGGATCAGGGAGATCACTTCCCGAATATCTTTTTTATACACTCGGCGAATTTGCTCGTACTCGTTCGAGTAGATCATCGTTCCAATGCCGCCGTTGCTGAAAATTTCCGCCAGCAGTGCTTCGTTTATCGTGCCGTTCAGTAGATGGACCCTCGGTATCCCGTACTGGCAGGCCTCCGCCGCGTGCTCAAGTTTGGACGCGAGGTTCGGCGGTAGTTGGCTCCGATTCTTTCTTAATACTTCTTCGACCTCAGCACCGACAACGTGACCGATCCGCTGCCCGTTGAGAACGAGCCCATCATGGGTCGAAAGAAAGATTAATTTGGCAGCGTGAAGAGCCGAAGCCACTTCCAGCGCAACTAAATCGGAATTGACGCGAAACGTGCGACCTTCACCGTCGAATCCGAGAGGAGGTATAACTGGGACAATCTGCTCTTTGAGAAAGAGCTCAAGACATCGGGTATCGACCTTCTCAACTTTTCCGGAAAACTGGTAATCAACCCCTCCAATGATGCCGGCTGGATGCGCGATAATGCAGTTGGCGTAGGCTGCTCGAAGGTCAACCTGGGTGAGACCCTCCATCACTTCGTTGGTCAGGCGAATCGCCACATTTATCGAGAGTTGCAGCGTTTGGGCATCAACCACACCGCTTCCATCGGAGTTGGAGACCGGGATATCCTGTTCGGCAGCGGCCCGCTCGATTTGCGAGCCTGCCCCGTGCACAAGTACCACCTTAATGTTCAGCGACCGGAGAACCGCTATATCTAGAAGGATGTTCGGGAAATTGTCTGAAGCCAGGATTTCACCGTCGATAGCAATGACGAAGATCTTATCTCGGAACCGCGTGACATACTGCAGGATACCCCGAAGTTCAGGTAATTTCATTGGTTAGCCACAAACAACTGCGAGCTTAAATACTCGTAGAACACGTGGCAAGTTAACCGGTTTTTTCTCCTGATGCACGGTGTCGCCAGCTTTCCTAAGCGCTCCGTCTCACTGGCCGATTCACTACCAGCTCGACTAATCGTTCAATCGATAAATCTTTTGCGCTACGTACGATCAGATCGGCCATCGAGAGATCTTGCCGCTCACTAAATTCATTGGGAATCGCCACAACCTGAAGGCCCGCCGCTTTGGCCGCCCGAGACCCAGGCTCAGAGTCTTCCAGAGCGACGCTACAATGCGGATCAGCTCCGAGCGTTTGTACCGCTTTCAGATAAACATCAGGCGCGGGCTTGGGGTTCAAAACCATATCCCGGGTGATAATCGTCCCAACATAATGTCGAAGACCGAGCCGTTCCAACCCTTGCTCGACCCAGCCGTGCCCAGAATTGCTGGCGACGCCGATTCGAATCGATTGGCGGCTTGCTTCAGCCATCAACATCTCAATCCCAGGAAGTGTGGACTGCTGCAGCGTCAATTCCCAATTTCGACTTTCCCGGCCTGGCGCAAGAAGATTCCAATCAAGCTTCTGGCCAAGAAGCTTCTCCAAGTGTAGACCGGGATCAAAACCTCCGACGTAACCGGTCGCGTGCCTCCAATCGTCTAACGTAAGTTTCTGCCCAAACCTCTCGTACAGTTCAGACCAGCTCACAAAGCCCGGTCGTTCGGTGTCGACTATGAGTCCATCAAAATCGAAAACGAGCGCTTGGAGAGTCATCAAGTCAGTGAAAGTTCGATTGATCCTCTGGCTCCGAAATCAGTGTCCTGTCCGCGAAATAGCACTACCCAGGTAAATTGCGCGGAAGAAAAATAGCCGGAAGTATCTGGCCGACGCCTCAAATGTTATCGCTTCAGCGCCGGCTCAAAAAGCTCCAGGTCCGTGAAAAATCGCTTTAATTCGGCCGCCGCATTCTCCGGACTGTCGGAACCATGAACTACGTTGAACATCGAATCCTTGCCAAAATCGCCACGAATCGTCCCTTTAGCCGCCTTACGGGAATCCGTGGGTCCCATCAACTCGCGCACCCGCAAGACTGCTCCCTCACCGCTCAGAGCAAGAACAATGACCGGCGCCGATTGCATGAACTCTCGAAGCTTCGGATAAAATGGCCTGTCAGCAACATGGGAGTAATGATCGGCCAAAAGAGCATCGTTCAAAAGCATCATCTTACATCCGACGATCTCCAATCCGGCCTGCTCGAACCGTTTCACGACGTCGCCGCAATGTTTGGCGGCGAGGCAATCGGGTTTTAGCAGTACAAGGGTAGTCTCAACCATAATTGAATCCGGTATCCAGTACCGTGAATCCTGGGATCCGCAACTAAGAAAGCCGGGAAGGGCGCTTAGGTAGCCTGATGCCTCCTCCTTCGTTCCGCCCCAAACCCGCAATCTACGGCGGACAAGCCAGCCTCAGGGAGCATGTCAGAGTCGGTGATCAGTGATCAGTGAGAGGGCGATGGGAGACTTCTCCGAGGGTTTATCGATACGCAGCACCATTCACCAATCACGTCTCACCTCTCACAATCGCTGCAGCCGCTACAACCTGGATATAAGCAGTTCCCTCTGATAATGCAGCTCCGAAGGAAGATCGCTATGCAGACGGACAAACAGCTCGTCCTGGGCCAACACCTCTCTCTTCCATTCTTCAACGTCGATACTGAGCGCTTCATCTAGTCTCGCCCGATCGTAGTCCATATCTTCTAAGTCGATGTCGCTCGCCGCCGGCATCCACCCAAGCGGAGTCTCGTCCGCTCCTAATCGTCCCCGACAACGGTCGACAATCCACTTCAGGACGCGCATGTTATCCCCGAACCCAGGCCACAAGAATTGGCCATCCGGATCTTTCCGAAACCAATTTACATGAAAGATTTTTGGCGGGCGTTTAATGATTTTCCGCATTTTCAGCCAATGGCCGAAATAAGCGCCCATGTTGTAACCGCAGAAGGGAAGCATGGCCATTGGATCTCGGCGCACATGACCTACCGCTCCGGCGGCCGCCGCAGTGGTTTCAGATCCCATAGTGGCGCCAACGTACACACCGTGAATCCAGTTAAACGCTTGGAATACCAGTGGGAAAACCGTTGCTCGCCGGCCGCCGAAAATAATCCCACTGATGGGCACTCCTTGGGGATCGTTAACCATTGCATCCAAGGCAGGGTTATTGGTCATCGGCGAACAAAACCGGCTGTTAGGATGAGCTGCCTTCTCCCCAGAGGAACTGCGCCAGGGTCGTCCCTGCCAATCGAAAAGATTTTCTGGAGGAGGATTATCCTTCCCCTCCCACCATACGTCGCCGTCGGCCGATAACGCGACGTTGGTGAAGATCGTGTCCCGCTTCATCGATTCCATCGCGTTCCGGTTAGATCGATAGTTTGTCCCCGGAACAACTCCGAAATACCCGTTCTCAGGGTTGATTGCATAAAGACGGCCATCCGCTCCTGGCCGCATCCAGGCTATATCATCACCGACGGTCCAAACCTTCCACCCCGCGAATCGTTTTGGCGGGATCAACATCGCGAAGTTGGTCTTTCCACACGCACTTGGAAAGGCCGCTGCCACGTAGGTCTTCTCGCCCCGGGGGTCCTCGACACCCAAGATGAGCATATGTTCTGCCATCCACCCTTCTTGCCGGCCTAGGTATGAACCAATTCGTAGACTAAGACATTTTTTCCCGAGAAGGACGTTGCCGCCGTAATCCGACCCAACCGAGATGATCGCGTTATCGTGTGGGAAATGAGCGATGTATCTTCGCTCCGGATTAATATCGAGCATGCAATGCAGACCGCGGTTGAAATCTTCGCTAGCTCCGAGTTGACGGTAAGCGATCTCTCCCATGCGCGTCATGATGCGCATGCTCAGAACAACATAGATCGAATCAGTAAGCTCGACGCCGATTTTGCTAAGGCCCGAACCCGGAGGCCCCATCAAATATGGAACCACGTACATTCTTCGACCCCGCATCGCTCCTTGGGCCAGACCGTAAAGCTTGCCGTACATGTCCCCTGGAGCAGCCCAATTGTTGGTGGGCCCGGCCTCGTCCGCGCTAGGCGTGCAAATGTAAGTGCATTGTTCGACGCGCGCGACATCGTTAGGTTCCGACCGATGATAGTAACACCCGGGCCACTTCTCTTGGTCCAACGGAATCAAGACCCCTGTATCAACCGCCAAGCTGGTAAGAAACTCTTTTTCCTCCAGGGATCCATCGCACCAAAAAACCTGCTCCGGCTGGCAGATCTTGGCCATCCTCTCGACCCAGGAGATAATGCCTTGGTTTTGCGTATTCCTGGTTCCAAGGGTGCTATCGCTCATTCTTTCTCTCGTCCTTCGGTCTGGGAGGGTACTATTTTGGAAAAATGCGATCCAAGACCAATTCGGAATAGTTCATTCCCCCTCTGCATCCCCTTTAACGTCAAATCCGCTCGGCCGAAATGGAACTAACGCTGCGAATCAACGAGATTGCGTTCGGCGGCAGTGGCGTCGGGAAAGCCGATGGCAAAGTAGTATTTGTACCCTTCACCATCGATGAAGAGTTGGTCCAGGTCCAGATCGTTGAAGCCCACAAAAGCTATAATCAAGCCTTGCTCCAAACGATTCTTGAGCCCTCTCGCCACCGGCAGTTGCCGCCCTGCCCCTACTATCAAGTTTGCGGAGGTTGCGACTACCAGCACATTCAGTACTCGCACCAGCTAGAATTAAAGCGGTGCCAGGTTGAGCAGGCGCTCCGCCGGATTGCCAAACTTACAAAAGTGGTTGTACCGCCCGTCATCCCCAGCCCTAAAATTTACGGATTTCGCAACCGCATTACCGTTCACTCTGATGGGCAGGCGATCGGTTTTTTTCGGAAAAGAAGCCGGCAGATCGTCGATGTCACCCGCTGTGCCCTTGCCTCCGAAGGAGTAAACGCCCGACTCACCGAAGTTCGCAACAAGGGCATGGCGGCTGATCGTCATGCTACGATACGAGAGAACGACGCTATCACGACGTTCACGCAGACCAATGATGAGGTTGCCCAAAAAATAGCGGACTATGTCCGCAGGCGCGTGAAGGGCCCGATGATCGTCGACGCTTATTGTGGTTCAGGTTTTTTCGCCCACCAGCTTGCCCCTGAGATCGAAACGGTCATCGGTATCGAACGGAATCGAGCAGCTTACAACCTGGCTGTACGATCGGCTTTCGCGAACGAAAAGTATCTTTGCGCCGACGTCGCGGAGATTTTGCCCCAGGTTTTGAAGGAATATCGCGTCTCGACTCTCCTTCTGGATCCGCCAACGGAGGGATTAGCCAAAGAGACCTGCGCAACGATTGACGAGCAGCCCCCTGGCAGGGTGATATACGTATCTTGTAATCCAGCAACGTTTGCGCGGGACATCGGCCGGTTGCAGCCAAGCTTCAACCTCGTCGATATACAGCCATTCGATATGTTTCCACAGACAGCGGAAATTGAGCTGGCTGCGCTGCTCGAACCGGCTGCGCGATAACCCAGGGAAGTCGCACCCTCCTTCTTAGGCGATGCTTTCCAAAGAAGGGTTAGCTGTAAGAAAATTCCAAAACCGCTCGGCCAGAGGGCGGGTTCGTTCGAGTGATCGGTAGATGCGCACTTCCATGCCACCAGCTTCAGGGATATCCATGACTTGGACCGTGCATCGGCTTAGTTCGTTGCGCACCGAGCTTTCCGGTAACCAAGCGATCCCGTGTCCCGCTAAAACCATCGCCTTCACTGCCTCCGCCATCCCGTTCTCGTAGACTTTTCTTAACTGGAGCCGATGGCCGGAATCAGAGAGAACCACGCGACACAATCTTCCTAAAAACGATTCGGAGGTATACCCAAGGAAAGGGACGGCGGTACCGACGAAATGGGAAAGAGGGAAATAAGGATGACCATCAACATCGACGCCGGTGACGAGAACGAGCCGATCCGAGCCGAGCGCAACGTGGGGAAACTTTGCTGGATCCAGGAATACCGGCACCATAGGGTGATAATAGGTAAACAGGAAATCGCACTCTCCTTCGACCAACCGCTGAATCGAAACTTGAAAATCGTCGGCAAATAGGCTGATGCCGATCGTACCAAAAGACCGCTCAACTTTTTTTAACCACTCGGGCAAGAATTGGAGTGAGAGCGCATGCAACGCCGCGATCTTCACCGTCGAGCCTGTTAGCCTGTCTTGGCTTTGTAAGCGACCGCGCTCCTCTTGCAGCATTCTTACAACCTCCTCTGCGACCGCCCGAAACTGGCGTCCGGCAGGCGTGAGTGATGTGGGATAGGTACTTCGATCCACTAGAGCGGTCCCGATCCACATCTCCAGTGCCTGAATCCGCCGGCTGAAAGCCGATTGAGTGACGTGCCGTTGGGCGGCCGATTTCGAGAAGCTGTGCGTGCTTGCTAGACTTAGAAAATCCTCCAGCCAGATCAGGTCCACGGCACCAGAGTTTAATCCAGGTTCAGGAGCGATGCCACGGGGAATAGCGCCGAGAACGCCGAGAACGCCGTGAACGCCGTGAACGCCGGGAACGCCGGGAACGCCGGGAGCGCCGGGAGCGCCGGGAACGCCGAGAACGCCGGGAGCGCCGGGAACGCCGAGAACGCCGGGAACGCCGGGAACGCCGGGAGCGCCGGGAACGCCGGGAACGCCGGGAGCGCCGGGAGCGCCGGGAACGCCGGGAGCGCCGGGAACGCCGGGAGCGCCGTCATCGCGTGGCTGACCTAAGAACGCAGTCGCCTCGTTCGAATTTTCTGGTCGGGCAAGACATGCCCATCGGCGGGACGGTCGCCGCTGCCGAGACATCCGCATGCGCTTTTTAGGCCGCTCCCGGCGATGACGGCGTTCTCGGCGCTCCCGGCGATGACGGCGTTCTCGGCGTTGTCTACTCGATCCCCCAATCCCGCAGTTTTTGACTCACCCGGTGCTGCGTGGCTTCATCCATGCGCACCAACTGCGGCCATTCCCGATGGTAGCCTTCGCCTGCGAGTTTGCGGGTGGCATCAAATCCCATATGGGACCCGACATTCGGATGAGTGGTAGCGTGGTCAAGGCTGTCGGACGGATTCTTAATGAAAGTCGTGTCCCGTTGCGGGTCGGTATTAGCGCAGAGCCGGAACAGCACCTCACTGGTATTTCTGACATCGCAATCTTCATCAACGACCACAATATACTTGGAGAACATCATTTGGCCCATCCCCCACAGCCCATGCATGATCTTGTAAGCTTGATAAGGATATTGTTTCCGAATGCTCACAAAAACGAGGTTGTGAAATACTCCCTCGGCGGGCAGAGCCATATCGACTATTTCCGGGAAATTCATCTTAAAGACAGGCAGAAAAATGCGCACGCTGGCGTCACCAATATAAAAATCTTCCATCGGCGGAACCCCAACGATTGTCGCAGGGTAAATCGCCTTTCGGCGGTGAGTAATCGCCGTGATATGAAAAACCGGATAAGGATCGATTGGTGTGTAGAACCCAGTGTGGTCGCCAAACGGTCCCTCGCCTCTTAGCTCTCCAGGTTGCACGTAGCCTTCCAAGACAAAGTCGACATCTGCCGGAACTTCGAGCTCGTTGGATTCACACTTAACCAGCTCCACCGATTTCTTGCGAATGAAGCCGGCGAACAATACCTCATCCAAGCCATCCGGAAGAGGAGCGGTTGCCGCAAAGGTGTAGGCTGGATCCCCTCCCAGACAGACCGCTACCGGCATCGGCTCATTGCGTTCGTAGTAGAGTCGACCGTGCCGCGCACCTACTTTGTGGACTTGCCAATGCATGCCGGTCGTCTGGCCATCATACAGCTGCATACGGTACATCCCGACGTTGCGTTGCCCGCTTTCCGGATCACGTGTGTAGACGTTTGGCAAGGTGATAAAACGCCCTCCGTCTTTCGGCCAACAGTGCAAGATCGGAAGATCCCGAAGAGAGAACGAATCACCCGGCTGAAACCGGTGGATGACCTCTTTGCATGGACCGCCGGAGACCTTCTTCGGCCTGGCATGTAACAAATCCAATCCCTGCCGCAGCATATTCCATCCTTCGGTAACCGAGGTGGGCGGCTTTGCTTTCAGAATCAACTGTACCTGGTGAGCTAATTCTTCTACCGAGTCCAAACCTAGCGCCCGAGCCATCCGCCGTTCTGAGCCAAGTAAATTGATCGCGACCGGAAATTGTGAGGGAGAGCCGTCGATCGTGGGCTTTTCGAAGAGAAGCGCTTTTCCGCCCCCGCTCTTCTTCATCTCCCGGTCGGCAAATTCAGTAATCTCGAGTTCAGTCGCGACCGGTTCGGCGAAGCGAATGAGTTCCCCACGTCGATCCAGCTCGCCGACAAATTGTTCAAGAGACGGATAAGCCATCAATCAACAAATTGGCGAATAGCAGGCACATCCACAAGGCCTGTTGTTAGGGCTCAAAGATCGTGTCTGGCAAATCGGGTTTAGCTACGACGGAGCCACCAGCGCAGTCAAGCGCACTCCGTCACCTCCAAAGTTATCGAAGATACTCCCAGCCGGTACATCGATTTCCTTCGAAAAACGCAGTCTTATAGGGAACTTCGATCGTGTCGATATCGTAGTAGGGATCGTAGAAGCCGTAACGATAATGAAATCCGGGCCAATAATGGTAATAATGATAGAACCCGAACCTGGCGTAATCCGGATAGTAGTAGCCGGCATAAACCGTCCGGTACGTTGTGTAAACCCAGGCTTCAAATGAATGACCGTTGCGATAACCCACCTGGACGTGGTCCGGTGCACCCCAAGCCAAGTAGACCTGGTCTCTAGTAAAGCCAGCCCGAACTTGCCCTGACCTAACCAACTCTTGATCCGCAGGCGAAAGCTGAGCATACGCGTACGGTTTTTCTTTAATCCGGTCCTCGACCGTCGAGCAGCTGGCCAGGAGCGCGAGCACCAAAGCAAAAACCAGTCGCCGTTTCATAACCCGGAGAGTAAAGCGAATTTCCCTCCGTATAAAGGGAATCCGTAACGGAGACGAAGTATGTAGTGTACGACTTCGGCCTGTCGGATTCTCTGAGCAGGTGCTGCGTCTTCGGCAGTCATCGGACTATGTCGGACAAGGTAGTCGCCGCTATCGCTTGAGCGGTCTTGCGTTGACCGGTTGCCGGATTAGACTCTCTGCATGGAGGATCGGTTCGGCCATCGTATTAGCTATCTTCGAGTTTCAGTCACGGACCGTTGCAACGAACGATGCGTCTACTGTATGCCTCAAGAGCTTCAGGAATGGCTGCCGCATCACGAGATCCTGACCTACCAAGAGATGCAACGCCTGGTCCGAGTTGCTTCAGAATTAGGAGTAAAAAAAGTTCGAATCACCGGCGGCGAACCACTCACTCGAAGAAATATTCTCGAGTTTTTCCGTCAGATCAGCGTACTACCTAAAATCCAAGAGATTGGGGTATCGACCAACGGCTCCCTTTTGGCGAAGGAGGTTGCCCCTGGTGTCACTATGGCCCAAGCATTGCGTGAACACCGCGTGACCAGTCTCAACGTCTCGCTCGATACGCTTCAGGCCGAAACCTACGCCGCAATTACAGGCCGAGATTTGTTGGATCAAACCCTGGCTGGCCTCCGCGCCGCTAAACACGCTGGCTTTACCAACATCCGGCTCAATACGGTGCTCATGCGAGGCAGGAATGAGCAGGAGCTTTCCGAACTCGTCCGATTTGCGCGACTTCACCAATTTTTGATACGCTTCATCGAGTTGATGCCCGTGAGCACCCAAACTGTTCTCGATGACGAGAATTTCCTCCCGATTGCGGAAGCAAAGCGCCTCATCGAGTCGGAGTTCGGTACATTGATAGTAGATTCCCAATTCCGAACGAATGGTCCTGCCGTGTATTATCAATGTTCAGACCATCCTCAGCGGATTGGCTTTATTGGTGCATTGACCAACCTTCATTTTTGCGAGAGCTGTAACAAACTCCGACTTACTTGCGAAGGTAAGCTCCGTCCCTGTTTGGGCAGCCATCTCGAATTCGACATCAAGAAACCGCTCCGGGAAGGCGCTTCTGACGAGGAGCTTGAACGATTTTTCCGGCAAGTTGTAGATCAGAAACCGGAAATGCATGAGTTTCGATCGAACTACCAACCCGGTCGAAAGATGGTCGCCATCGGAGGCTAACGCTCTAACGCATCGGATGGAACTGACACATCTCACTAGCGAGGGCCAAGTGTCCATGGTCGACGTATCCGCCAAACCCATCGCACGGCGGACGGCGGTAGCGGAGGGATTGATCCGTCTCCAAACGACCACGCTAGAAAAGATTAATCGATCGCAGATCGCCAAAGGCAATGTTCTCGCAGTGGCGCAGGTTGCGGCCATCGCGGCAGCGAAACGAACCGACGAATTGATTCCGCTTTGTCACACGCTCCCTATTCAGCATGTCGAAGTAACCTTCCAAGAGCTTCCCGAAGGGATCCGCATTCGTTGCTCTGTTGTAACCAATGCCCAGACTGGGGTCGAAATGGAAGCTTTGAGTGGCGTTTCCGTGGGTGCATTAACGATTTACGATATGTGTAAGGCGGTCGACAAAACGATGGAGATCACGGACGTCCATTTAGTGTCTAAAACCAAAGAGGTCCTGTGAATCAACTCAGCGTCGGAATCATCACAGTTTCGGATCGAGCGTCGGCTGGCATATATCAAGATTTGGGTGGCCCGGCGCTCGTGAGCGAAGCCAAACAATTCGGTTGGAGCGTCCAAGCGGAAGCAATCGTACCGGACGAAGTTTCGCAAATTCAAGAATCTGTTCGAGCCTTCGCGGCGCAAGGATGCCAAGTAATCTTGACGACTGGCGGCACAGGCATTGCGCCTCGAGATTGCACGCCCGAGGCCATCCGGGCAATCATGCGCGTCGAACTTCCCGGTTTCGGCGAGATCATGCGCGCTGAATCGATAAAGCTGACGCCAAACGCGATTCTCTCTCGGAGCTTAGCTGCGGTGGTTGATCGCTCGCTCGTGATCGCGCTTCCCGGGAAACCAGCGGGAGCAGTTGATTGCCTCAAGTTCGTGGCGGCTGCGATCCCTCACGCGGTAAAAGTGGCGCAGGGTCTGCCGACGTCATGCTAGCAGCGAAACCCGGTAGACTCTCGTCTAGTGGAATATACCGATCGAAAATGCTGGGGTCAGAAGGAGCAGATCTGCCAAGAAACTCAGCAACATGGGTCTGGCCCGGCATTGGATCGCTGCCATGATAACGAGGTGAATAAAGGCCAGGGTCAGAGGCAACGTACGCGGTAGATCACCCGGCAACCCCAGAAATCCGCTCAGGGAAACCATACCGACACCCAAACCCGCGAGAAGCAGGATCGTCATCCGTCCTCCAATTCGGGCCGGAATCGTGGGAGTGCCATGCAGGCGGTCTCCAGCCAAATCGCGAAGATCGAATACCAGGCTATTGATGCCAAGCACCAAAAAACACCAGGCGAATATGATCGCATCGAACCACGAGAATCTCTCGCCCGCTTCCAGAATCGGCCAGATAACCAGAATGGTCGCAATAAATGCGGGGACAAAGAAGCATTTGATTCCCGGAAGATCTTTCAGCCGAATTTTAGCGCCAGGGAACGGGCGCGAATAAAACTGGAAGGCTAATGCCGCCGCTGCCAACCCAGGAAGAAGAAGAGATTGATGGGTGATGAGCGGCCAAACGATCAGAATGACCGATCCTAAGACTATTAGTACGAGTCTTTTCAGGCGAAGCCTATCGCGGTAACGGAATCGCAATGGAGTGTTTATGGAATCCGCCGGATCCGAATAGAGCCGGTCTGAGTTATAGACAACCAGATATCCGGCAAACCAGAGTGGAGCGGAAAGCTGCCAAGGCGCACCAGAGCATTGGCAAGCGGCCCAACCCAACGCAGAAACTGACAGCGCTCCAAAGATTTCCAACAGATAAACTTCCCTGAAGAAAGTTAGTAAGAACCGAAGCTGGAGCCGGAATCTGTCCAACGAAAAGCCCAATCTAGTCCACCTGACTTTAAGTCAGATTGTTTCCTTGACGACCTGTCTCCGTCTACCTAGATACAGGCTGGCTGTCGTAAAAGTGGCTCGCTGACATTTTGGAACATTGACGGAGCGCCGAAAATTGCTCGTCCAGCCAGGGACTGAAGTAAAAATTAGTAAGAAAAAAAGGCAGAGTTTGCATGTTTAACGGCATTTTTGGCTTATTCTCGAACGATATTGGCATTGATCTTGGGACGGCAAATACACTCGTGTATGTAAAGGATCAGGGCATCGTCTTGCGGGAACCATCAGTGGTCGCGGTCCGATCCGGCAGTAGCCACGTCTTAGCAGTTGGCGATGAAGCTAAACGGATGCTCGGTCGCACCCCCGGGAACATTGTTGCGGTACGTCCTTTGAAGGATGGAGTCATCGCCGATTTTGAAATGACGGAAGCAATGCTCCGACATTTCATCACCAAAGTCCACAGCAGCAAATGGGTTCGGCCCCGGGTCGTTATAGCTGTGCCTTCTGGAATTACTGAAGTCGAAAAACGTGCCGTGAAAGAATCGGCCGCCCACGCCGGCGCTCGTGAGGTCTACCTTATCGAAGAACCGATGGCAGCGGCGATCGGCGTCGGTCTGCCAGTCCAGGATGCGGCCGGCAACATGATTATAGATATCGGCGGAGGAACTACGGAGGTGGCTTTAATCTCACTTTCCGGCATTGTGTTTAGTCGGAGCGTGCGCGTTGCCGGCGATGAACTCGATGAAGCGGTCGCGGGATACATGAAGCGCGCTTACAATCTTATGATTGGCGAACGCACAGCGGAAGAAATCAAGATCAAGATCGGCAGCGCCTATCCGATGGAAAAAGAAACAAGCATGGAAGTCAAAGGACGCGATTTGGTCGCCGGTTTACCGAAGACTTTAACTATTACTTCCCAAGAAGTTCGCGAAGCTTTGCTTGAACCGATCTCTACCATAGTGGAATCGGTTCGCGTCACCTTGGAGCGTTGTCCGCCGGAGCTTTCTGCCGATCTCGTGGATCGCGGGCTGGTTCTGGCTGGCGGTGGCGCTCTGTTACGGGGTCTGGACAAGCTTTTGCAGGAGGAGACTGGGCTTCCGGTGCATGTTGCCGAGGATCCGCTCAGCGCGGTAGCAGAAGGCACGGGGCGCGCGCTGACCGAAATTAAATTCCTTCGACAGGTCGCCTCTTCCGACAGACCAATCCGTTAGCAGATCTCCGCTCTCATGAGGGGCTCATCGATCGCGGCGCTGGCAGTTTTCGTCGTTTTGGTTGTCGCTCTCATCTTCCTTCCGGCGGGCTGCAAGCAACAAATACAGGCTACTCTTCTCCAATTTGTCTCACCGATTTTGAAGACCAGCTCCTCGGTGCAACAGGGGTTAGGTGGAATGAGTGGTGGATTGAAAAAACTCGACGAGTTGGAGAAAGAAAATCGTCAACTCCAACAGGAAAATGAGCAGCTTCGCACGACAAACAATCTGCTCAAAAGCCTGGAAACTGAGGTTAACCGCCTTAACAAAGCGCTCGGCTTTCGCGAACGCTCGCCCTTCCGCTTGATCCCAGCGCGCGTGATCGCCCGTGATAACGCCACCTGGTGGATCACTTGTTCGATTGATCGAGGTAGCGAGGACGGCCTGGCAACCGATATGGCAGTCGTCACCGAATCGGGTCTTGTTGGAAAGGTGACAACCGTCGCCAAAAATATCTCTACGGTCGTTCTGATTTCTGACGAGAGCCTACGGGTCTCGGTCTCTATTGAAGGAACGAACGAGCAAGGCATCATAAGTGGTACTCGCGCCTCCTCAAATTTTGCCCCAGACCTCCGCATCCGTTTTCTGACTAAAACAGCGGAAATCAAACCAGGAATGAGAGTCACGACCTCCGGTACCGGCGGAGTGTTTCCCTCCGGCGTACTCGTTGGCACGGTTAAACAGTTCACAATTAAGGAGTTGGAAGGGGTCGCAACTGTGCAACCGGCGGTCGATTTAACCAAAGTTCAAGATGTTTTCGTAATTAGCGGCATCAAATGATACGCTTGTTTCTCATTCTGGTAGTGTTGATTTTCCTCTCCTTTATATTGCAGTTATTTGTTCCCCCGATGATCTTCCTGAAGGGAGCAGCTATTCTTTTCGCTCCTGCGTTGCTTTTCTACAGTAGCCTGGCCTTCCCTTTTCCTCTGGTCCTCGTTCTGGTCTTCTTGACTGGACTTTGGAACGATTTGCTTAATGTCCCGCAGAGTGCTGGTCATTCGGACTACGTTGTGGGTACCTCAATCGTCATCTACTTGATTCCCGCGCTGATCATGCATGGCTTTCGGCCGCTGTTTGTCAGAAAAGGCTGGGGCATTCACTTGATGCTGGCGGAACTCGCGGCGCTCCTGACCCCGTTCTGTTTGTTTGCGCAATATGCTATCCTGAGTTTCGAACGGGGTGATTTTTTCTTTAGTGATGTCATAATATGGCGCATTCTAGGTCCTGGTTTGATTGCTATGGTGACGACGCCTTTTGTTTTCCTTTTTCTCTCCTCTTTATCTAACCTGCTGGGATATCGACCACGCACGGAGGTCATGGGTTAGCCGACGTTATGGCACGTTCCAGATCCTCTTCATTGCTTGATTTTCGCATTCTCTTTCTAGCTGGCTTGTTCCTGGTTGCATTGACCGCCATCGGAATCCGCCTCTGGTGGGTGCAGGTAAAACTATACGGGACCTACAAAGCGCGAATCCAAGGCTCCTCCGAAGTAACGGTTCGCATCCCTTCAATTCGTGGCGAGATTCGGGATCGAAACGGAGTCGCATTGGTTTCAAACCGTCCGAGCTACGAGGTTGATTTTTATCTCCCCGATCTGGTAACTGGCTATAAGAAACAATATGGCCAGCCGCCGACGTTAGATTACCGCGCACGCGATTCCGAAGGGATGTTGCACGACCGAAAAGTGGAAGACATCGTGCAAATTGTCGATAAAACCATCATCCCGCGTCTGGAAGAACTCAAGGTTGCAGAACCCTACAACTCTGAACGCTTACGAACCCACTATCGAAATAATACGCTCGTTCCTTTCACCTACCGAGAAGATCTCGACTTTGCTACTTTCTCCAAGTTCGCGGAGAAGGATCTGGGGTTACCCGGCGTCCAAGTTAACGTTCGGCCGGTACGCAGATACGTGTACAACGCGATGGCGGCTCAGATTTTGGGTTATGTGGGCGCGCCAAAAGATATCAACAAGCTACCGGACATCAGAGATTTTAATTTCTACGAACCGGATGTTCAGGGCCGGACCAACATCGAGTACTATCTAGACGATGAATTGCGGGGTAAACCGGGTAAGCGCATTCTCAAAAAGAACGCGAAGAACAAGATAGAAGGCGAGAAGGAGGTCGTACAACCGACTCCCGGAGCTAACGTTTATCTCACGATCGACTCGCGGATTCAGTACATCGTCGAGACGACACTTCGTTCTGTCGGTCGCGCCGCGTGTGTAGTGGTGGATCCCAACAATGGGGAAATTCTGGCCATGGCATCGGTACCGTCTTACGATCCCAACAAATTCATCCCCTCAATCTCGGCCCGAGATTGGGCCGCCATTAAGGACGCGGAAGCCGATCCGCTAACCAATCGGGCAATCAGCGCATACGCTCCGGGATCAACCTATAAACTCGCGACCTCCCTAGCAGGTTTGACCCGAGGTTTAGCCAAAGCCCAGTTCACTTGTAGCGGCGGCGTGACCTACGGAAACACCTACATGAAATGCTGGATCGCCGCCAAAGGGGGCTCTCACGGAACTCAAACTTTGACGGAGGCGATCAAGAATTCCTGCAATGCATATTTTTATCAATACGGAAACGCTGCAGGTATCGACGCAATCGATAAGGTGGGAAACACGCTCGGACTAGGCCAGCCGTCTGGAATTGAACTAAGCGGCGAAGATCCCGGCTTGTTGCCCTCTCCCGAGTGGCTCCGGATCAATAAGAACGAAAAATGGAGCCAAGGGCAGACGGCCAACACTTCAATCGGTCAAGGATACGTACTCGCTAGCCCGCTCCAGATGGCTATGGTCGCTGCGACGGTGGCCAACGGTGGCACCGTATATAAACCGAATATCATTTACCAGATCCAGGAACCGGACGGCACGATGCTCCGGCGGCCCGAGAAAATCCGAGGTGATCTCCGGAAAGATAATAATCTGACTAAGGAGGAAATTGAATTAGTTCGCCGTGGGATGTGGCGAGTCGTGAATGACTCCGGTGGGACCGGTGCTAAGGCCAAGATTCCGGGCGTTGTCGTCGCCGGGAAGACTGGCACTGCCCAATTTTGGCGTAACGGCGCAAAAGACAACCACACCTGGTTTCTCGCATTTGCACCTTACGACAATCCAAAAATCGCTCTAGCTGTCTTGGTACAGGGAGCGCAAGCCGGCGGTCAAGTACCTGCTCCAATTGCGGCGAAGATGATGGAACAGATACTTGCGCTGGACAAAGGCTTTGATCCTGGAACGAAGGCGCTCGATCCCGCGGTCGGGAATTTTAAATTCGTCGAAAGCATAGATTTCAAGGAGAGCGGAGTACCCGCCCAGTTTGCGCCGAACGACGAAGAAACGGCGGATACACACCCGGTCGCAGAAGAAACAGCCAAGAATTCTTCCAAGAACAAAGGCTCTGAACCAGATATCCGCCCAGAGGCAGATAACCACAATTCAAGCACTAATAAAACGGCTCAGCAGCAGGAAAAGCATAAGAGCTTCTTCGATTTTTTCCGCAAGAAACCGAAAGAGGACAACTCGGGCCAACAACAGCAACAGCAGCAACCCGAAAAGAAAAAGCATTTCCTCTTTTTCTGATTTAGCGGCGAGCCGCAAAACCTCTTTTGACTCGGAAAAATGTTAGAAAAAGTGAAGCAATTTCTCGGAATCAATCCGAAGAAAGTTGGCAATCAAATTGTAATCAGTTGCGAAAAATTGGAACGCAGAGTCGCGCTCTTGGAAGACGGCGTTCTGGAAGAATACAACATTGAGCGCGATACCGATCGCAACATCGTCGGCAGCATCTTTAAAGGCAAAGTAAAGAACATCGAACAAGGTCTGAAAGCGATGTTCGTGGATATCGGCTTCGAGAAGAACGCCTTTCTCCATTTTTGGGACGCCTTGCCCGGATTGGATAGTAGTGTCGAGGAGGTCAGCCGAGCCGGACGCAAGCACCGCAAAAAGATTACGGCCAAAGACGTCCCGGAAATCTATCCCGTAGGCTCGGAGGTGATGGTCCAGGTCACCAAGGGGCCAATCAGTAATAAGGGGCCCCGCATTACCACGAATATCAGCTTGGCCGGCCGATATTTAGTCCTGATGCCGCATAATGACCAAAGCGGTATTTCTCGTAAGATTGAGGATCCTAAAGAGCGCGAACGTCTCCGTTTGATTCTCCAAAAATTGGAAATCCCGGAGGGAATGGGCGTGATCATCCGGACAATCGGTGAAGGACAGCGTTTGCGCTATTTTGTGCGGGACCTTGGGTTACTGGTCGAACAGTGGCGTCAAATTGAGGCCGCGTTTAAATCTCGGCCGGCACCAGCCGTTTTGTTCCAAGAGCCGGACTTAACCGATCGGACCGTACGGGATTTTCTCACTGAGGAGATCGATGTCGTGTATTGCGACGACGAAGTGGCCGTAACAAGCATGCAAGAACAAGTTGGCCAAATATCGAAGCGCTCAAAACGCCGAATTGTTCTCTACAACGAATCGACCCCGATTTTCGAACGTTTTGGCATCCAGAAACAAATCGATGACGCTTTCCATCGTCAGGTCTGGCTGAAATGTGGCGGCTATATCGTGATTGATGAAACTGAGGCGCTAATTGCGATTGACGTAAACACCGGCCGCAACAAGGGAGGAAGAGATGTTGAGAAGACGATCCTGCAGACCAATCTTGAGGCCGCGGATGAAATCGCGAGACAGCTGCGACTCCGCAACATCGGTGGTCTGATTATCAGCGACTTTATCGACATGAAGAATCGGAAAGATCAGCAACTGGTCTACAACCGCATGAAGGACCGGCTGAAGCGAGATAAAGCGAAAACTCACGTTCTTCCCATTTCGCCGCTGGGTCTGATGGAGATGACGCGACAACGCGCACAAGAAAGTCTCGCCGGATCTCTTTTCGTTGTCTGCCCTTATTGCAACGGAAGAGCGGTGGTAAAGAGCCCAATGACCATGAGCGTGGAAATCCAACGAACTCTGCACACCGTGTTACGGAAACACCCGGAGATTCACGACGTTCGGGTAATAGTGAACCCTGAAATACTAAATCGTTTGAAGACAGAAGACGAAGAGTTGCTTGTGGAAATTGAGCGGAAATACGCTGGGCGGCTAACCTTCCGAACTGATCCGACCTACCATCACGAAAAGTTTCTCATCCTGGACGGGCAGACGAACCAGGAGCTGAAAGTCTGAGTCGGGGCTCATGGGACTCATAGGACGCGCGGAACTCCGCGAGCGCTACCCGACTCAATCGTCGCCGGTCCGCAGCAGATACGCGGCAGCACCACAGGTCAGTAAGGCTCCCGCCGCCAGTACCAGTAAATCGGGCACGATGTACCGGAATGGCGCGCTATACATGTTCACTTGCCGAAACGCGTGACAAAAATGGGTTAGGGGGAAAAGTTCGCTAAACCATTGTACCGGCTCTGGTAGCTGATCTAACGGTGCAAACGCTCCTGAGAGAATAAATACCGGCAACAGGACAAACACGGAAAACTGGATGGCTTGTGTCTGCGTTTTAGAAAACGCCGATATCAGCAGACCCAAGCCGAGCGAGCAAATGAGAAATAGTACGCAGATCAAAGCTAACAAGTGGATTCTCTGAAAATGCACGCCGAAATGCAGATGACTCAGGAAAATCGTAGAAGCGATGAGTACAAGAGAAATGAGCAGATAGGGTATCACCTTTCCGATCACCACCTCGCTTTGCCGAAGCGGCGTCACCAAGAGTTGAGATAGGGTGCCTACTTCTCGCTCCCGCGTGATGGTACTTGCGATGAGGGTAACGGTCAGCAGCTGCAAGATCAATCCGACGATGCCAGGAACGATGAAGTCGATGAACTTCAACCCAGGATTGTATAGAATCTGCCTTTCCACAATCCATGGCGTCATCGCCGAGCCGAACTCATTCCGCACGCTGGGCGGTAAAGTGCGGCCCATTTCAAACACCTGATCCGGCAAGTTATCGATCATGCTCTCTCGCATCTTCATCTGAAATTCCCCCAAGATACCCTGGAGAACTCCTTCGATCTGCGGAGCCGTATTAGTGTCAGTACCATCCAACACCACGTGGACTGGTTTGGGATCCCCGTTGTGCAAGCCTTGACCCCAACCCGAGGGAACAATAACCGCCGCAGAGGCATGGTTCTTCAAAAGATCGACTTTGCCGGTTTTCGTCTCCTTCCAATCTTTCCAGGCGAAACTCTTGTTTGATTTCAGAAGCTCGATCAGTTTTGCGCTTTCCGTACTCCGGTCCGCATCATAGAGGAGAGCCGGAACATCCTGTAGGTTCTGTTGTTCCTCGAATGCATGTCCAAACACGAGGGTAAAAAATGGCGGCAAGATGATAATGGAAAGGAGGACTCGCCGGTCGCGCCAGACATGAATAAATTCTTTGTAAGCGATCGTTCCGATCGATCGCCAGAAACGCAGACCTATCATGACGCACCCACGGTAAGCTTTCGCGATCCGGTCATTTCATCGAGATGGCCAAGCGAGTAAGCCATGAACACATCCTCCATGTCCGGCGGTACAGTCTCATGGCCCAGCCATTTCAGATTCGGATAAGGCCAGCTTTTGAACAATTCCGCAACAAACGCCTCCGGGTCATCAGTCAAAATGCGCAATCGGCCGCTGCGCAGCTCCACCGTGAGCACCTCGGATCTCCTTCTAAAGATCGGCAGCGCCTCCATCACTGGTTCAACGTGCAACTCAACGAGTTTGCCTTCCAGCCTCTGTTTTAGCCGAGAGGGCGCATCCTTAGCCATGAGCCTACCCTCCTGAATAAAGCCGACATCAGTACAACGCTCAGCCTCATCCATGTAATGGGTGGTAACGAAAATCGTCCTTCCCCGCTGGCTCAGCTCGTAAAGCAGATCCCAAATCGACTGCCGATGAACCGGATCAAGTCCTGCCGTCGGCTCGTCCAGAAAGAGAAGGGTCGGATCGTGAACTAACGCGCAGGCGATTGAAAGTAGTTGTTTGAATCCGCCGGATAGCCTTCCGGCGCGCGCATTCCGGCGGTCAGCCAACTCAAAATTGCTAAGAACGGCTTCGATCCGCGGATCTAATTCCGATCGCGGAACTTGGTATGCGCCGCCGAAGAAACGCAAATTTTCGATGACCGTAAGGTCGGTGTACAAGCTAAACCGTTGGGGCACGTAGCCGAACCTTTCTCTAATCCGGTGGCGCTCACGCCACACGTCCAAGCCAAAAACACTCCCCCGACCAGCGCTCGGTCGGGTCAAGCCGCATAGCATTCGGATCGTCGTAGTCTTTCCGGCGCCATTGGCTCCCAAGAACCCAAAGATCTCGCCGCCATGTACCGCCATAGTCACGTTATTGACCGCGAGCGTATTGCGATACCGCTTAACGATTCCGTGTAACTCAATGACCGGTTCAGGCATCTAAATAGTCAGCCAACAGGACTCGCGGGATCAAAATTTTGCGCTAAAACTGAGCTGCGCAAAGGGTGCTACGTCGAAGGCTGTTACTTTGTAATCAGCCCGCGAATAATCAAATTTTCTGTACGGCACACAACCACTCTCCAAATCGAGCGACACCGACCGAGCTACTTTCCAGGTAACGCCTGCACCCGCGCGGATCTCGGTAAAATCCACAATGCTGTTATTCAGCTGTCGCAGACCGCGGGCTGTGCCGAAATCGCCGGAGACACGATAAGATCCATTCTTTAAAGATGCGCCGACGTGCAGAGTCATGTTTCGATTCAACTCATAATCGATCTGCGGATCCGGTAGAATCGCATCGATAATTACCTTGGGCGCGATCTTCCAGCGAGCGCCCGCAGCCGGGTAAACGGGGCTGTTTCGGTTGATATCGACGCTGAAACCGAATACGCAAAGAAAATCCTTACTGACAAAATAGGTCGCACCAACCAGAAAGGGAATGTTATAGTCGGCTTCCCTGAGTTGCTTGAAGTCGCTGTACAACCCGGGTTGCGCTTCCACTCGGAGCAAAAGGGTCGGCGTTAATTGGTAATCGGCGCCGACCACCAGGTTCAGGGATTGGAGCGTATCAGAGATCGGTGCTTTCGCATCTGGGGTAAACGAAAAGCGCTCCCAATTAAAGCCTAGACGAAGCAAACAACTTTGCGAAACCTGGTTCGACGCAACGATATTCGCTGAGCTATCGATTTCATAAAATCCACCGAACGATTGATGACCGCGCTTCAATTCGCTAGAACCGACGTAGGCAGTGTCAGCGTTGGCTTCAAACGACCAAGACGCGAGATCGCCAGGGCCGACCGCTCCCGCCCAGCTCGTCAGAGAGACGGCAGCGACAGCTATTAGTCCTAGGGAATGAAGGCGCACAGAAAATTCTTCTTCTTTGCTGAGTAAAAAACTGCCGGCTGTTATCTACCGGGATGGCATATCCTTCAAGAAGGCCCGCACGTTCTTTTGGATTTCCCGCAGCATCGCCGATCCTGATCCCATCCGCTCAACACCCTTTAACTCCCCAATAGAGGACGAAGAGATAAGATCACTCCTCCAAGCCAAAGTAGCCGCGCTTCCGTTAATAGTGATCGGCCACATCTGATAGAAAGTCACGTAGACATTCAGTTCACCGCTCGCGTAATACTCAATGTCCACGCCCTGCCAACCGTCGTTGACATTCTTCCCGTAAAAAGCCCCCAACGCCACAGCCGCTTCGTTGTCACCTTCAAATAAAGTCCAATATGAGCTCGGTGGCAGAGATCCTCGTCCACCACCAAGCGGAGTCGATTCTATGAGAGAGGAAAACTGTGAGCGAGTTTTGCTGTCTTCTCGAATCAACCTGTTCAATTCTTCGCCCGGTTTCAAACTGTTCCCACCCGTTTCGTAGGGTGATAGGCTACTCGCACCACCTGACAGAAACTCTTTCGCTCTCTGAGAAAGTACTTGGCTCCAGAATGCGACCACGGATGCGGGCACATTCCCTTTTTCGCCGCCCGGCTGATATAAGCGGACCTCCTGCTTGCTAAGTTGCAATTTGGAAGGGTCGCCCGGAAGAGATTCGGTCGCTGCGACAAAGGCTTTCACGGAAGAGGTGTTGGGAGCTGAGCTCAACTTCTGGAAATCGTTTGGCGAGGGCGAGGAACCGATGTCCACCTGAAGAAAAGTCCGAAGTTCTGAGTGCCGGGCTGGATTCCATTGCTGCAGCCCGGCCGCGGCCTGGGGCACGGGAACATGGACTACGAACGCTGATTCAATAACAACGCCGCGGCTCAGGCCCATTTGTGGCCCTCGTTGGGCAAGAATTTCTCCGCTGGAAAGGCGATTCAAGTCTGCGTCCTTGAAGACCGAAATTCCTCGTAGATCGCTCAGGGCATCACCGTAAGCGCCTCCGGCTGCAAAGAAAATCAGCGCCAGTAAAGATATCGAGATCGAGCCGCGATGGTCGGCCCCATTCAGATAATCACGTAAGGGTCTCAAAACGGCGCACGGTAGCCTTCACCGTTTTTAGGGTCAATGTGAAATCCAAAATTGCCATGGTGGGCGACGTCAGCCAATCACCGTCATGGCGCCGGAAATGATTCCGTCTCAAAAAGCACCGCTTTAAGCCCGCGTTATTTTTTTATTGTGCCTCTAGCGGTGTTACCTATGTTCAACCCTCTTCTCTATGGATGCCGAGCTTCAAACCATGATCGATTCTCGCAATTTAACGCCTAAGGACGCTGCTATACTCGATCAGCTGAAACCCGGGACCTTCTGCCTGCACAAGAGTTGGGGGTTTGGCCAAGTACACGGCTGGAACTTGCTGCTGAATCAGATCATCATCGATTTTCAGTCCAAGAAACAGCATGTAATGCAGCTGAAATATGCGACCGACTCGCTGCAACCGTTGGGGGAAGAGCATGTTCTAGTGCGCAAAGCGCTGGATGCCGAAGCTCTGAAAGTGCAGGCCCATAAAGACGTTCCAGCTCTGTTCGAACTGCTTCTTTCCAGCTTCGGAGGAAAAATCACCCCAGACCAAATTCAGAAGGTAATGACACCGGATCTTCTTCCCGACACAGAGTTTAAGAAATGGTGGGAGAATGCCAAGAAAACGCTGCGCAAGGATGGAAGGTTTTCGATTCCGGCAAAGAAAACTGAGCCGATTACGATACGAGACCGGTCGGTTTCATACGCCGATGAGCTTCTGCAACAGTTCCAGCTGGCGCGTCAACTCAAGAGCCAGGCTGGAGTGCTCGAGAAGATCGCTAGAAATGGCGAAATTTTTGCGGGACAAGAGGAGAGCCTGCAGCCTATCGTTACTCAAGTCGATGAGATCGCGGGCCGGAACATTCGGCTCAATCCTGCTCTCGCCATCGAACTATTGATCGTTCGAGATGAGCTGCTCCAGCGTTTTCCTAGCCTCGCACCTGGTTCATTAAGCGTGGTTCAGCTGATGCGGGAACACGAAGCCCGCCTTCCGGATATTATTTCCCAAATTGCAGCTACCAAGCAGCGAAGAGTCCTGAACGACTATCTCGAAGCCTTCCCCAGCGATTGGGACTCTCGACTATTGCAGGCGCTGCCGCACGCTAGCTCGCGCGTAGCGGGCGAGATCGCCAGGATCTTTGTCGAGGAGAACCGCAAGGAGCAATTTCATCAATGGTTGGTGCGAGGCATTCGAGAACATTCCGTTTCGTCCGAGGTATTGACTTGGCTGGCCAAGGAACGAGGCGCCACACACTTCTCGGAGCTCGTTGGGCCGGATTTGATCCCGGCTATGTTGAGCGCAATGGAACGCGAGCAATTCGGTGAGACACGTCGCAGCTCAAAATTGCACGACCTTTTGATCGATGACAAAGACCTCATCCCCGACGTAATCGTTCAAACAGAAATCCCCCAAGCTCGCGATCTGATGCGACGCTTAATGACGAGTCCAGCATTCGAGGAGCTTAATCGGCGTTCGCTCATGGCTCGAATGATCAAGATTCATCCAGACCTTCAGACGATGCTGACTGGGGAAGCGGAGGAACGGGATGAAGCGCTCATCGTTTCCTGGACGAGTTTGCAAAGGAAGAAGGAAGAGTACGACGAACTGATCACTAAGAAAATTCCGGAAAACACGAAGGAAATCGGTGTTGCTCGATCTTACGGCGATCTCCGCGAGAATTTTGAATTCAAGGCCGCCAAGGAGATGCAGAGCGTTTTGATGCGCCGGAAGGCTGAACTGGAACAAATGCTCGAGCGCGCCAGAGGATCGAATTTTGAAAATGTGGACACCCAACAAGTCTCGGTTGGGACCGTCGTAACCGTTCGAGACTTGGAAACGGACTCTTCCGCCACTTATTCGATTTTGGGCGCGTGGGATAGTGAACCGGAAAAAGGTATCCTTTCGTACCAGACAGCGTTAGGCCAAGCACTTCTCGGGAAACATCCGGGTGAAGTTGCTGAACTCCCGACTGAATCCGGTTCTCGCCGCGTAGAGATTGTAGAGATCTTGGCTTACCGCGGTTTAGCGGTAGAGGAAGATTTCGCCAAAGTTTGAAATAAAATCGTGGGCGCCCAAAATTGGACTGCCCTCGCCTGTCCTTAGAGACTTGGATCTAAAGGATGATCTTATCTCGCGGGCATCTGCATTAATTATCTTTGTTGAATTGCCTCATTTATCGGCATCCGCCGTCCTAACCTTTACCCACATCACCAATCTCTATGTCTCTCACGATTATTTCCGAACTCCGCGCCAGGCAGGTCCTTGATTCCCGAGGAAATCCGACAGTCGAAGTAGATGTTGAGCTAAGTGGCGGTGCCGTCGGACGAGCCATCGTACCGAGCGGTGCCAGTACCGGCGAACATGAAGCCTGGGAGTTGCGGGACGGCGATAAGGAACGTTACGGCGGTAAGGGCGTACTGCGCGCGGTGGAAAACGTCGAAACCGAAATTGCTGATGCCATCGTTGGTATGGACGCGCTGGAGCAGGTTTCGATCGACCACGCCATGATCGCGCTCGATGGCACTGCCAATAAGAAGCAGCTCGGGGCCAACGCGATCCTCGGTGTATCGTTGGCGGTCGCTCACGCTGCAGCCGCCCAACTGGGTTTGCCCTTGTTCCGTTATCTGGGCGGGCCCAACGCAAAGGTCCTGCCCGTTCCAATGATGAACATCATCAACGGAGGAGCCCACTCCGATGCTCCGATCGATTTCCAGGAATTCATGATCATGCCGAAGGGAGCACCCACGTTTGCTGAAGCTTTGCGGTACGGCGCAGAGGTCTTCCATGCCCTCAAGACCGTGTTGAAAGCCCGCGACCTTTCTACCGCAGTTGGCGACGAGGGCGGATTCGCTCCTAATTTGAACAGCGTCGAGGACACCTTGGATACCATTGCAACCGCGGTCGAGAAGGCCGGATACAAGCTTGGCGCGGATATCGCTTTCGCTCTGGATGTGGCCTCGAGTGAATTCTACGATAAGGCGCACGATGTCTATGTCTTCAAAAAGTCCGATCACTCTAAGAAATCAGTCGACGAACTGATCGCGTTTTATCAGCAGCTTTGCCAAACGTATCCGATTATCTCTATTGAAGATGGTTGCGCAGAAAACGACTGGACGGGTTGGAAAAAGCTCACCGATGCGCTTGGTCAGAAAGTTCAGCTAGTTGGAGACGACCTATTCGTTACGAATGTTGAATTCCTTAAAAAGGGGATCAAAGCCGGCGTTGCAAATTCAATCCTGGTGAAGGTGAACCAGATCGGGTCGCTCACCGAAACGCTCGATTCAATTGAATTGGCCAAAGAAAATCGCTACACCGCCGTGATCAGCCATCGCTCCGGTGAAACCGAGGACACCACTATCGCTGATATTGCGGTTGCAACCAATGCGGGTCAAATCAAGACTGGCTCGCTTTCCCGCACCGATCGAATCGCGAAATATAACCAGCTCCTGCGGATCGAGGAGGAACTAGGTGACAATGCCCAGTACGGAGGTAAATTGCGTGAGTGAGAGCGAGTTACCAAGAATTCGATGAATCGCATCAGGAGTGGCTGAGACAGCTGCTCAATCGGGTGCTGCACATACTCGTCATCGTCGCCGTTTTGATCCTTTTGATCTGTTGGTTTCTGCCGCTCATCAAAGAACGCCAAAAACAACAAAGCACCGTTCAATCACTAAAAGAATCCGTTGCCCGAGAGCGCTCTCTCTACAATAAACAAAATAAGAAGCTCGCCCTTCTCCAAAGTGATCCGAACTACTTGGAGCTGCTGGCTCGAGATAAACTCGATCTTATGAAACCGGGAGAAACCATCTTCCGGATGGAACCTTTATCCGAGGCCGATAAACCGTAAGTCTTTTCAACCTCGAGATTGCGCCGGCTGTAGATGCCACGTCTCCAAAGCTTCTCGATACGCTGATTCAAGCCGGCTGACTTGGCGAGATTGCTCGAAAGTTTCTGATACCTGGTAAGAAGCCGCTTTTCCAAGCTGACGCCACAATTCCGGATCAGAAGCCAATTTGACGAGTGCTGCGGCGAGACCCGGAACATCCTTTTCGGCCACCAAGTAGCCATGTCGGCCATCCTCAACCGCCTCCGGGATCCCGCCATGCCGGGTCGCGGCCACCGGCAATCCAGTAGCCATCGCCTCCAGCATAGAATTCGGTACACCTTCCTGATTACCGTCTTCGGTGATGTGACTTGGGTGTACAAAAATATGCGCCCGCTCGAAAAGCGATCGGAGTCGAGCCTGATCTAAAAAACCGGCCATTGTGACCGAGTTCTCCATTTGCAACTCCCGAATCTTATTCTCGATCGATCCATGGAGCGGTCCGTCGCCGGCAATCGTTAAATGAGCTAAGGGATATTTTTGCCGAAAGAGGCGAAACGCCTCTAGCGCGGTAAATAGTCCTTTTTTCGCAACCAGGCGGCAAGCCTGGATAAGCGACCAGCGTCCACTAACAGGAAAAGAGCGCTCCACCAAAGGAAAACCGTCGAGGGGAATGCCCGTTCGGTTCATCCGGATTTTTTGGGGATCACATCCGAGTTGCTGCAATCGCTCCGCGATCGAATGGCTGCGAACCAACGTCAAAGGCACCAGTTGAAGTAACTCTCGTAACCGTTCCTCATAGCCCTTTTCCTTTGGCCGGTTCTGTACATCCATACCGTGGAAAGAGACGATACACGGTCGATCCCACCTCCGGATGAGCGGTAGAAGATGGACTCCGGTATTTCCAAAATAGATATGCATCAAAGCAGGGTCGCGCCGAATCAGAATCTTTCGACTCGCTTCATACTCGCCGCGGTAGAGCAAGGGCGGTCTTCTTTTCAGATATTTAAGGTACCCGCGCCGGAGCCAGCCCTGACGAGCGGGCGACAACATTTCAATGTCGCGAAATGGAAACAGGTCCGCATTCTGGCGGAATTTCGTGATTACAAACGTCTCAAAATTTACCAGACCCGTAATCTGTCGGTAGATGTGCTGCATCTCGCCTTTAAGAAAAAAAGTACAATAACTGGCGACAACCGGTTTCGAAGGGTTCGAGGAGTTCAAGGAGTTTTGAAATTGCAAAATCGGTGGTGTGTACACAAATGCCCTATTCCGATAGCCTGAACCACGTTGACCCTAAGACGACCAAATCGGGCGTCTCAATTCTGTAACTCCTGAACTCCTGGTACTAGTATCCAGCATGGCCACGCTCCAGAACAGAATCGCAATCGTATACGATTATGATCAGACGCTAAGTCCTGCCTACATGCAAGACGATGTGATTTTCCCGGCATTCGGCATTAACAGCGAAAAATTCTGGCGCCGATGCGCCGAGCTGGTGCAAACACAGAATTTTGATCAGGAACTAGCGTACATGAAATGCCTTCTTGACTACCTGGCGTTGGATCGCCCAACCAATCAGCAGCTCCGAGAACTAGGCGCCAAAATGCAACTTTATAACGGCCTGCCCGAGATGTTCGAAGAATTCTCAGTCGGATTGTTGTCGTCAGATCACCTGGCATCCGGAATCCAAGTGGAACACTACGTGGTTTCATCTGGGCTGAAGATTTTGATCGAGGGGAGCAAGATCCGTCCCTATTTACGTGCAGTGTTTGGTTGCGAGTACGCTGAGGATCCCGACGGCCGGATCACTTTCCCGAAAAGGGTGATCAGTCACACCCAAAAGACGCAGTATCTTTTTCGAATCAACAAAGGCCTTCTGGATCTAGCTCAAGATGTAAACGACCACATGCCGGATGATATCCGCCCGATCCCCTTTCCTAACATGATTTACGTGGGAGACGGACCCACAGATGTCCCCTGTTTCACGATCATCAAGAAGAATGGCGGTCAAGCTATTGCAGTTTACAATCCAGACGACCAGGAGCGATCGAGCTTCCGGAAATGCTTCGACCTAGCGACGCGAGCGGATCGTGTCCGTCATATCGCTCCCGCCGATTATCGAACCAATAGCCATCTCCGGCTTTTGCTTGAAGAAATGGTGCGCGAAATTGCTGATCGAATGTTGGCCGACCGGAAAGTCGCCAGCGAAATTGGTCTTGTGCGCGCGCCCAAACACGCTATTTGATCTCGGAGAATCGCCTATCGACCGGCGCTCTTCCGCTTATTGGCGATCACCTTGTCGATGCGGCCAAGCGGCAAGCAATTGATCACGTCCTCGCGTTGCAGCCATCCCTTTCTCGCGATTTGGACGCCAAACCATAGATCTTCAAATCCGGCCATCGAGTGAGCATCCGGATTGATCGAACAGAGAACCCCTTTGGCTTTCGCCAACCGCCAAAAGCGCCAATCTAAATCCAACCGGCGCGGATTGCAGTTCAACTCAATGATAGTTTTTGTTTCTGCGGCAGCTTCGATGATAGCCGGAAGATCGACCTCCGACGCCTCGCGCGATAGCAACAGGCGACCGGTCGGATGCCCCAACATCGTGACAAACGGGTTCTGCATTGCCCGAATCATCCGCTCAGTCATATCCCTCTCAGTCAGTGTCATCGCGGCGTGAACGCTCGCCACAACGAAATCGAGCTGGCCGAGAATTTCATCCCCAAAGTCAAGCGTGCCATCTCTCAGAATGTCACATTCGACACCAGCAAAAATTTTGAAATCATCGCGGAATCCCTCGTTGAGTTCCTTGATCTTCGCGACCTGTTCCATTAGCCGCTTTTCGTCAAGGCCGTGAGCCTGAAACGAACTCTTGCTGTGGTCGGCGATGCCTAAGTACTGCAAACCAAGGTCGCGCGCAGCCTTCGCCATTTCCTCCAAAGAATTTCTACCATCACTAGCGTGCGTATGATTGTGAAATGTGCCGCGAAGATTATTCCACTCGATGAGACGAGGCAGTTCGTTGCGCTCAGCCGCATCAATCTCGCCGTTAGCCTCCCGCAGTTCAGGCGGAATAAAGGCCAATCCAAGGGCCCGATAAAGATCTTCTTCGGTATGGATCGGAGGAATCGGCTCGGATTTACCTTTCGCTCCCGGGTCTGGTCCAAGGCGATATTCGTTGAGGGTCCAACCACGTTGAAGCGCTCTTCCGCGAAGGGCCACATTGTGCTCTTTGCTGCCGGTGAAATAGGCTGATGCAAATGGGAACTCGTGATTTGCTACTACCCGCAAGTCGGCCTGCATGCCGTTTTTCAGGATCACGCTAGTTTTAGTATCCCCTTTCGCCAGGACCCGTTCGATCAACTGACAAGTAAGAAAATGCTCGGTGATCCTAGCCGGTTCCTTAGTAGCAACGAGCAGATCAAGATCTCCAATGGTCTCTTTTGATCGGCGCAGGCTACCGGCTGTGCTAATCTGCGAGACATCTCGGTGATCCTTAAAGTGGGCCAGTAATTGATCTGCCATTGCGGTTGCCTCTGATAGCAGATATCGCCCCGAACGCTTGGCTCGCCGCTCGATTGATCGCAGCAAGTTATCTGCAGTCTTATCACCGAAACCGGCTAGTTCAGCAACCCGGCCGTCGCGGCAAGCAACTTCCAGCTCTTCGATGCTTTTCACCTGGAGCTTCTCCCAGAGTACCTTGATCTTCTTGCCAGCCAGCCCCTGCAGCTCGAACAGCTCAAACAAAGAGGCCGGAAAGTCAGCCTGAAGTTTTTCGAAATAAACCAGTTTCCCGGTCAATGCATACTCGGAGATTTTCTTTGCGATCGCATCACCGATCCCATCCAACTCTTTCAACCCACCCTCTTCCACCAGCTTCGGAAAATTCCCAGAATAGGTCTCCAACGCCCGGGCGGCATTCGTATACGCTCGAATCTTGAAAGGGTTTTCTCCCTTCAGCTCGAGATACTGAGCGATCGTCTCCAAAAGATCGATTGTCTGTTCCTTTGTGACCATGAGTTTATCTTGATGGAATACCTTCCACCTTCGCTCCGTCCTTTATTTGATGACGATCAAACCAACCCGCGTTTACCTCAATAGCATAGCGAATTTTATCGGTGCGACTCTGGACCAGTGTCTCGTCATGGGGTTGCATCAACTTTTTTTCGCTTATTAACCGATCATCCTCTAGAAACGCGATCGATAGCGGAATCCTCGTATTTTTCATCCAGAACGAGGCTTGCCTCGGCTGATCGAAAATGAAGAGCATTCCATGATCCTCAGGAAGTGAATCCCGAAACATCAGGCCCATTGCTCGGGATTGTTCGTCTTCAGCCAACTCGGCCTTCAGAGGGACACCACCCACGACTAAATCTACTGTGCGCAGTCCGAAGGGCTCCGCCTGCCTGGAATTGCAGGCAGCGAAAACCAGGGAGAAAAGGACGAGATAAATCCAGCGATTAAGTGAGCGCGGCACGATAGATTTCTGATTTAATGTTCAAAGCGACTCTAAAAGCCTCGTCCAGCGTCGGCCCGAGCACACAGTAATGACCCATCTTGCGCCCAACTCTACCTTCCAGTTTGCCGTACAAATGCAACTTGGCTCGAGGCTGAGCCAAGATCGCTGACCAGTCAGGAGGTCTGCTATCCTTCCAGAGATCGCCCAGGAGGTTTACCATGACCGTCGGCACAAGCAACTCTGGCGATCCAAACGGATGACCGCAGACCGCCCGCAGTTGCTGTTCAAACTGGCTCGTGACGCAAGCGTCGAATGTGTAGTGGCCGGAATTATGCGGCCGCGGAGCCAACTCATTGACTAGTAATTTACCTTCAGACGTGATGAAAAACTCCACGGCAATCAGACCAACGACCTCCAAATCCGTGGCTATGGACCGGGCCACCTCGGATGCTTCTCGTTGAATCTGCTCTGGGACGCGAGCCGGAATCACGGAGTAGTCCAAAATGTGATGAGAATGAACATTCTCGGCTGCCGGGAAAGTACAGAGCTCACCGTCAGCGCCTCGAGCAGCGATTACCGAGAGTTCGCATCGAAAATCAATCCAGCGTTCCAGAACCGCTTTGCCACCCGCAAACGGAGTAAAATCTGCATCGGCAGCCGATCCGATCTTTTGCTGCCCCTTGCCATCATAGCCAAAATCGGCCGTTTTCAAGACCGCCGGGCAACCTATCTCTTCCAGCCCGACTTTGAGTTCGTCTTCGTTTCTAACGATGCGGAAAGGCGCGATTGGATAACCTTTTGTCCGCAAAAAATTCTTCTCCCTCTCTCGATTCTGGCAAATATGGAGAACTTCCGATCGAGGATGGATCGGTTTCTTAGTGGCGATCCGATCGATGACTTCGGCAGGTATATTCTCAAACTCAAAGGTGACCACGTCGACCGAGTCGAGAAACTCGGCGATCGCAGCCTCGTCCGTGTAGGATCCGGTGAATTCACGGTCAGAAATCTGTCCGGCAGGGCTATCAGGGGAAGCTTCGTAAGTGTGAACCCTGTAACCTAGGCGACGGGCAGCAATTCCAAACATTCGACCGAGCTGGCCTCCTCCGAGCACGCCAATCGTCGCACCGGGCGCAATTCTATCAATCATCTCAGGACTCTTGGGGGAAGAGGTGCCTCTGCACAACGAAAAGTTTGTTCCGACTTGCCGAGGGTATTAATGCTGCCCTCGACTGGTAACGGCGACTGTCCGGCTAGCTCAAACGGGCGCCATGTCGTGAACCTTGCGCGAAAGGAATCAATCGGGCCTAACCATTCGGCGCAGTCGCCCATTGCCTTTTGCACGAATAGCGACTGCGTTTTGTGATTTGGCGGAATATGGCGCTTCGCGCCCAGGATTGATTCTCTACGCGGTTCATGCTTAAAGGAGGCACCATGTTGTCCGAGTGGCAGATCAAGTCGCGCGCTCACACCTGCGCGAGGACCCAAGCCTCTTTTTCCGACGGTGAAGTGATTTACACGCTCCTTTTCCGGGATCAGTCCGGTTTTCGACGTGAAGACATCTCTGAAAAGGCGTGGCACTCATCTCGGGAGACGGTCCAACCTTTTTCCTTCTGGAAATCTACCTACGAAACTCCACCGGCCGCTCCGCCTGAACCACTGCCAAAGGAGTCGGTCGAAGAACACTTGCGGCAGCTCATCCAGGAAGACCACCCGGAAAAGATCAACGCCCGTTACATCTTGGCGCTCATGCTCGAGCGGAAAAAGACTCTAAAACAAGTCGATATCCGTGAAACCGGCGTTGAGCGGATTTTGATCTATGAGCACGCGAAAACCGGGGAGGTCTTTCTCATTTTGGATCCGAAGTTGCGCTTGGATCAGGTCGACGCGGTCCAAAATGAAGTCTATGCATTCCTCGCTCCCCGAGATCAATCCCTCCAACCCGAGCAATAAGGCCTTGACCAGGATTTACCTGGGACAGCCAACCTGGAAAAGAGTTCCGGAAGTCTTGGCGAGCAAGCTTCCGACGCTTTGGGAGCGATGCTTTCGGCCCAGCACATGCAAATTTGACAAGAATGCGGTGGTAGAATCCTGCAACTTTCGTCGAGCGTTGCATCCAGATGATTGTCCAATAAATTAATATATGCCGTCCAGTAATCCCGTCTTGAACCAATCCACGTTTGCGAAGCCAGCGACCGGCGTCGATGCCCGGCCAATGACGCTGGAAGGCGTGGTTCATCGAACACTGCTGTTTTTGCTGCTGGCCGTCGGTACCGCCGCAGCTACTTGGATTTTCCTGAGCACGCATGAAACCGCGACTATGCCAGTTTTGATGGTCGGCATGATCGGTGGCCTTGGCGCCGCTATCGTGGCGACTCTCAATAAAAGATCTGTCCCGATCACCGGCACGATCTACGTCCTCTTTGAGGGGCTCGTCCTGGGGGCGATTACCTTGTATTTTGAGAGAGCATTCCCCGGGATCGCCGTGCAAGCGGTTTGCTTGACGTTTGGTATCTCGTTCGCATTGCTCGGAGCCTATCAATTTGGCTGGATCAAGGTCACGCAGACTTTCCGGTCAATCGTGATCTGTGCAACCGGCGGCGTTTTCTTGATCTATTTAATCAGCATGCTCTGCCGTCTGTTTTTTCACTTTTCAATTCCGCTGATTTACAGTTCCGGACCAGTTGGCATTATCTTTAGTCTGTTCGTCATTGCTCTGGCTTCGATGAACCTCGTCTTGGATTTTGAATTCGTAGCGACCGGAGTTGCCAACCGGGCACCAAAATGGATGGAGTGGTACGCTGCCTTCTCTTTGATGGTGACCCTGATTTGGCTCTACCTGGAGATCTTGCGTCTGCTCGCGAAACTTACCCGCAACCGCTGAGATCAGGTCAGCTGCTTTCCCAAGGTTAAAACCCCGGGCTGGAGGGATCGCAGCCTGTCCGACATAGCTTTTGGTGCATCGCGCTCAACGACCGTGCGCTTTTGCGACGTCGGATCCTCGCGATCCGCGGCGCACGAGGACGTTGCGCCCTCCCCTCCGGGGCAGAGAACCTGACATCAGCCTGTGTGGAAGCAGTTGCGCTCCCTGCGGGGCGCCACCGGCTTGGGTCCGGCCGAATCGGGCGCTGGCGACGCCTCACCCTAGAGGCTCAGCCAAAATTAGGGTTGCTAATTTGAACTTGCCGAGGCCGCGGGCTCCGACTCAAGCCCATCTTTTCTGGCGCACCGACCTCGCTCCAGAAGCTCCAGACAAGCGGCCTCAACGCGAATGGCAAGCTTTAGCGGCTTAAAGCCCAAGCTGTTTGCTAAAAATCGTTCCCGCAATGTGATGCACTCGTCTTGAACTTGGAGTACCTGGCCGCAATCCGCGCAGACAATATGAAACGCTGCCGGCGATTGTTCACGATTGACTTCGTAATACCGATGCTCACGGTTCAGCTCCACTTCCCGGATTAACCGGCTGTCCAGTAGCATCGGCAAAGTGCGGTAGACGGTCGCGAGCGAAATCAGCCGGTCGATCTTCCGAGCTGCGGAAAGAAGGTCCTCCGCATTAAACGGCTCAGCGAACAAGATGGCGGCCCGAACGATCACCTCCCGAGGCTTCGTGACTCGGAATCCGCTCCCTCGCAAATAAGCCAACGCCTCCTGGAAAAGCGCATCTGGATGCTTTTGGGTTCGAGCCGATCCGCCAAGCGGGTCAGGATTGCCCGGCCGTCGCACCGGGAAAACCCCCGGCGAAATTCTATGCATTGCGCATTCGGTACGCTCGAAAGTCATATGCTCTTACCTCTAAGCTGCCTTCCCGACCACATCCCCCAATCTATGCACCGGAAGCATGTCGAACGCAAACCGATGCAGCCTAGGAGATTGCCGTGCATATGTCTTACCGGAATTTGATGTGCTTCCGCAAAAATGTTGGTACGTCAAGATCTTGCCCGTCCACAATTGTGGGTTCGCTCTTCTCGAAGCGACCACGGGAAACCGGTTCAAACGCGAGAACCTCCTGTTTCGCTTCGATCTTCTTGACCGGAGGGGTGCGAGACCCTGTCTTCGGTGCGGGTTCTCTTACTGCCGAGGCCGGCGCATTCTCCTTCTCTTGAAGCGATTCGCACTCAGGGGCAGTGAATTTTTTGAGATCCATCTCCGGCAGAAGTGAGTCCGGCCGAGCCGGATTTGGCTCCGGCAGTTCGGTCGGATCAACGCGTCCGGGCTCGCCGGCATCGACCACTTCCGCTGACCGTGAGTTCGGCACCCGCTCAGCAATGACGCTCGGCCGCAACGCAGGCGTCCCGTTATCCTCGGGACTTCCCAGTGAGCTAATAATGCTCACCGAGAGACGCTGGCCCATCCCCGGATCTACCGCAATACCCATGAAAAGCTTGGTTCGGTCGTTAATGTGGCGATTCAGTTCTTCCATGATGATTTGCACTTCGCCGAGTGTCACATTATTCCCGCCACGAATGTAAATAATCGCGTGATACGAATCGTGAAGCATTTCGCCGCGATTCATCAATGGATTCTTCAAAGCTAAGGCCAACGCCTCGTGGGCCCTATTTTCGCCGACAGCTTCACCGAACCCGAAAAGCCCGCGGGAATCTTTGCCTCGCAGCACCGCCCGAACGTCGTCAAAGCCGACCTTTAGCAAGCCGGGCCGTCGCAGGATAGCGACGATTGCGCGGATGCACCGGCTAATCGTTACGTCGGCCGCTGCAAACGCTTCGTGGATACCCATTCGCGGTAGAGCAATTTCCGCCATCCGGTCATTCTCGAAACAAATGACAGCGTCGGCGCTTGACCGCAGTTGCTCCAAGCTTGCTGTGGCTTGTGCACACCGGCGACGGCCCTCGAAAGTAAATGGTAGAGCCGCTAGTACCAAGACCAGTGCGTTTTCCTCTTTTGCCAACTGAGCAATCCAAGGCGTCGCACCCGAACCTGTTCCCCCACCCAATCCGGCGCAGATGAGAATGACGTCTCCACCCTTAAGGACCGTCCGAATTTCGTCTGTGGCTTCTTCGGCAGCCGCCAAACCGAGTTCCGGATCGCCGCCAGAACCGAGACCGCGCGTGAGAGTCCGGCCTAGTTGCACCTTTTGGGTAGCAACCGATCCAGCTAGTGACTGTACGTCGGTATTGACTGCTATGAGCTGAATTTCCTCAGATCCGTCTAGAACCAGCCGATCCAAAATATTAGAGCCCCCTCCTCCAATGCCGACTACTTTGATGCTAATCGGCGCAGCCGATTTTTCGTCTCGATCATACTGGCGATTGAGCTGGACCATATGCTTTCTAAGTTCGGAACATTCCGCTAAGTTTTCTGATTGCCCGGCTGAATAAACCACCTTCGAGTGGGCGATCGAGGTGACCTAAGTGCGCGTATTTCACTAAACCTAAAGCAGTCGCAAATTGAGGATTCTCGAATGCGGAAGTCACGCCGGCGAGCGGAAGCGCACTCGCTACTCGTGCTGGCATCCCGAAAATCTCGGACGCAAGGTCCTCCAAGCCGCGAATTTGACTCGATCCCCCGGTCAAAAGAACGCCCGCCCCAATGTAATGGAGATTTTGCTCGGTTTCGACGAGGCGTCGCACGATCTCTAGAATTTCTCGGATGCGCAGGTGCACTATTTGATTCACTAACTCGCGCTCTATTTCCCGCCCGGCGAATCCGGTTTCGTCTCGCAAGACAATGGTTTCTCCAGGAAACGCGGTTCCCAACATTACGCTTCCCTCTTCGGTCTTCAGCTTTTCCGCTCGGGTAGTCGGTATTTTTAATCCGATGCACATATCATTGGTGATATGGTCACCTCCCACAGCCAAAACCCCGCTCTGTTTCACCGCGCCATCCACATAGACTAAGAAATCGGTCGTTCCTCCGCCGATATCGATTACCAGAGCGCCAAGCTGCTTCTGCTGCTTGTCTAGCACCGCTTGGGCGGTTGCGAAGGAGTTGATCACGACATCCGCAGCGTCCAGCTCGAGCTCCTTCACGCAGCGAATCGCGTTTTGGATCCGCGTTCGGATACCATAAACGACATGAAAATCCGCCTCGAGTTTTTTCCCAAATAGTCCGACCGGGTTCAGCACACCATCCTGACCATCAACAAAGTAGTGCTGGATGATCGTATGGAGGATACAATCCTCGACTGGCAAGCTCACCTCGCGGGCGTTGGTTCGCACGTCCTCGAGGTCATGCTCGTCAATCTCTTCTCGGCCCTCTTCTACGAGCACAACTCCACGATTATTGAAACTCCGAATATGGCCGCCCGTAATCCCGAGATAAACCTCGCTGATTTCGACATCGCTTTTCTCTTCTGCGTCGACGATGGCATCGTGAACGCAGCGCTTAGCGGTTTCGAAATCAACGATCTCGCCTTTGCGTACCCCCCGCGACGGCGCATTGCCGACTCCCAAGATCTTGAGTGCTCCGTCGTGATGAGCTTCGGCAACAGCCACACAGATCTTCGATGTTCCTACTTCCAGTCCGACAAATATATTTTCTCTACCCATATTATAATTTTCCAGCCACCGCTGTCTTTTTCGGTTGAGGAGTCTTTCCTCCGTGACCATTCTTAAATGGCTTCACCGGCGGGTGTGTCGCCTCAGGATTTTCTTTGGTCAGTTCGGGCGGCTTAGTATCGGTTCCCGCGCCGGCATCCACCGATACAGGAGATACAAATGTGACCGGGATATTGCGCTGGACCATCAAGTTTACGGTTTGCAGCTCCCTGCTGTTTTTTTCACAATAATCCATTAATCGCTCGAGCCGCTTTATTTGCAGGACTAGGTCATCAGTACCAAACGTGATTACCGAACGCTGTTTGTCCGTAACGACCAAACAATATTCCCTGGAAACGTCGATGCTCTGGATCTGGAGACGAGTCTGCAAAATCTCGGCCGCGTCTCGAAGCAATTCCAAAGCCGCTTTGACTTCCTCTTTATCCAGCGCTTGACCAGCCACTAAAGATGAGGTCTCCACACCCAAGATAACCGGCAGCCCAGCATATTCGGGTGCAGAAGCCTTGGGTTTAAGCAGGATGCCTCGCCGATCAACGAGAAAAGCAGTTTCAAAAACTGGCGGAAGGCTCCCATTGCCGGATGCAACTATCCAGGCTACCGGACGACGTTCTTGAATGCTGATCACCAACTTATTGGGAAGGACCCGTTGAACTCTCGATTCCTCAACCTGCGGCAAACCTCGAAGTTGCTCCTGCACCTGCAGGAGATTCACTTCAAAAATGTTAGCACCTTCGGCGATGTTGGCGGTTTTGAGGATCGCATCCCTGGTTAGCTTACCGTCGGTTGTCACCTCAATATTGCGCACAGCATAATCCGGATTCTCGAAAAACCAGGCATTCAGGGCCCGCTTTGCCCCAAACGCGAGTCCAGCTACCGCCGAACCAAAAATGAGCAGCAGTGAAAAGAAAAAAAAGATCTGTTGGGTGCGACGAGCGGCAGCTTTTCGGGTTCGGACCCTTACATCTAGAAGGTGCTGTTGCCGTCGCTGCCGCGAGGTCGATACTCTTCGATTTTGCTTGCGCGGTTTCTTGTGGATTGTCACTGCCAATTTTCCACGCTCCTTTCCCGAGATCGTTGCCGTCTCGCGATGGACAACTCGAATGGTGCGCAACAGAAACGCCCGGTCAGGTTAATTGCGCTTATCCTAACAAATTTTAAGAAAAGGTCCAAGCTTTGCGATTCATAAATGCAAAATATTAGCAATCGATTGACCTTACTAACATCGAATCGTCCCTTGAACGCATTCGGGTTCTCGCGCCAACTCGAGCGCCGAGTTAACAACTCCAGACCAGGATCCGACATTGATATCAACGTAGTGGCGCTACACATCGTCTACTCCCACAACTTGCACTTCGGTCTGCAGTTCTATGCCACGCTCGATTTTGGCCCTTGCTTGTATCTCTGAGATCAAACGGATGACATCGCGCGCCTTGGCTTCCCCTTCGTTAACAATAAAATTGCCGTGAATCTCCGATACTCGCGCTGCCCCAACCGCTTTGTTCTTAAGTCCGAGCTCTTCGACGAGCTTGCCGGCCGGGCACTCAACCGGATTTTTGAAAATGCAGCCTGCGCTCGCTGCAATCGGCTGGGTACTTCGCCTTTTCTGCTCAGCTAGATCAAGGCGTTCCTCGATTTCTTCGGGTTTGGCTGGCTTGCCCTTAAATACAGCGGACACAACGAACTGATCGCGCAAGGTTGGAACGTTTCGGTAATGCACCTCCATCGTTTCCGGCGTCAGAATTTCAAACTCACCGCGCATATTCACTACCCGCACATTCACGACCTGCTGAAACGTTTCCGCACCCATAGCACCAGCGTTCATGCGCAGGCTGCCACCAACGCTTCCCGGGATCCCTTCCATCCACTCGAATCCGCCGATTCTCGCTTGGCGAGCAGCACCGACTAGTTGCTTAAGCCGGACTCCCGCGCCGGCCTCGATTTCCAAATCGTTAATTTTCACGGCGGAGAAGTCACCCTTTGCCAGATGGATTACCACGCCGGGAATCCCGCCGTCGCGTACCAGTAAATTAGATCCTCGCCCAACGATCATGGCTGGCAGGCGATTGGCCGAGCAAAACCCGAGCACGTTCGCCAATCCCCCGTGCGTTTGGGGCTCCGCCCAGAACTGGGCGGGTCCGCCTACTCGCAAGGTAGTGTGCTGCGACATCGGCTCATAAAGAGTCACCGCTCCGGCCCCCATGGCCTCTCGAAGTTGCCGCGCGATCTCCAAATCTTGAACCAGCTTGGAAGCTTCCTCGTGAATATCCCCTGCTCCGAGGCTCAATAGGAGGTCGCCGGGACGGGCCGCACGAGCCAAGGCTCGATGCAGGCGCTCCCGTTTGGCAATGTACTCGACCTGTGGCCGCCCCTGCTCCCGAATTGCATCGGTGATTGTCTCGCCGGAAACCCCCGGGATCGGCTCTTCGCTAGCGGCATAAACATCAGTAACAAAGACAAGATCCGCGGAGTTGAATGCCGCTCCAAACTCATTCCGAAGAGCTTGGGTCCGGGAGTAGCGGTGGGGCTGAAACATGACGACGATGCGCTTTCGCCCGATCCCCTGAGCGGTCCTAAGCGTTTCGCGAATTTCTGTCGGGTGATGGCCATAGTCGTCGACCACCAGAAACTCTTCGTTCTGCAGCTTCACTTCAAACCGTCGCCGCGCTCCGCGAAACGAGGCCAACGCTTCCGCTATTTTTGAAAATGCGACTCCAAGCTCTGTGGCCAGAGAGGCAACCGCTAGCGCATTGCTGATGTTATGTTTCCCGGGAACGCCCAGATCGATCTCACCGAGTCGGGTGTCCCGATGCCATATCTCGAACCGCGAGCCGAAATCCGTCGCAATCACTCTATCGAAACGGTAGATGGCAGAGCGATCCTCTCCGTAACTGATGGCGTTCGGAAGTTTCCCGCACAATCGAGCAGCGTGCAGGTCGTCCGCACAGAAAAGAATATTGCCTCCGGTCTGGGCGATTAACTGGAGAAACACGCGATCGATCGCCGCCAGATCCGGGTAGTAATCCAGATGCTCGAGCTCCACGTTGAGAATGATCGCGTATTTGGGGTGATAGAGTCGCAGGGTGCCATCACTCTCGTCTCCTTCCGCCACAAAGTGTTTTCCGGTTGGATCCCAATGCGCGTTGGTGCCAAGAATTGGAATTTCGGCGCCGACATAGTGCGACGGATGTAGGCCACCGACCCGAAGGACGTGAGCAGCCATCGCGGAAGTAGTCGTTTTTCCGTGCATTCCGGCAATCACTATCCCTTCGCGGATCGCCATGATTGCGGCTAACGCCTCCGCCCGCCTGACCATCCATAAATTCAATCGAAGTGCTTCGTCGTAGGCCGGGTTTCCTGCCCGGATCGCAGAAGAATGAATCACCAGTTCCGCTCCGTGAACGGTTTCGGCCGTTTGCGGGAGATGAAATTGGAGACCGGCTGCTTCCAGGCGTCTTGTCTCTAGCGAGCTGACGCGATCGCTACCGCTTACCTCATGGCCCAACGCCAGAACTAGTCCGGCGATTCCACTCATCCCGCTCCCGGCCACACCGATCAGATGTATTCTCTTTGGCGGTGCCAGGAGCAGCTGTTGCAGTTGTTCTTGGTTCCTCATTCGACCTTTGCCTCTAAGAGATCAGCAATCTTGCTTGCTGCATCAGGCACGGCCATCGATCGCATTTTCTCCCCCATCGATCGGCGGCGTTTAGGGTCCGAGAGCAATTCCTCGATCAAGTTGCCTAGAGTCTCACCGTTGGCATGCGCGCCCTCCAGAACTTCGGCAGCATTATCCCGACTGAATATCGCTGCATTCAAAGATTGGTGATTGTCGGTCGCAAACGGATACGGAATCAAAATCGTTGGCAGTCCAAAGTAGGAAATCTCACTCAGACTGGCGGCTCCCGAGCGAGCAACGATTAGATCAGCCGCTCCGTAAACGTCTTCCATTTGGTAATGGAAAGCGGCAACAAAGGCCGGAATTCCCTCTTGCTGATACCGATCATAAACGAACTGATGATCTTCTCGTCCGGTTAAATGGATAAATTGCACCGGTTTCAGCGCCAGTTTATGCAGAGCCGCGACTACTGCCTCGTTAATGCCGTGCGCTCCCTGGCTGCCGCCGATGATTGCCACGGTCTGTAATCCGGGCTTTAGACGAAGGTTTCTTGCCGTGCTCTCTCGGTCAACAGTACTCCGCAGACTGGTTCGAATCGGTGTACCAGTAACTTGGTATGGTTTCTCGGGGAAGTATTTCCCGCACTCGGCAAAACCTAGAAGAACTGTATCTGCGAGTTTCGCATTGATTCGATTCGCTTTCCCCGGAATCGCGTTCGATTCGTGGATGAAGGTCGGCTTTTTGAGCAAGCGCCCGGCCAAGATCGGTGCCGTAGAGGTAAATCCACCCATGCCAAGTATGGCTGATGGCTGCCAAGACCGAAAAAGTTTCAAGCAGGTGAGAAACCCGCTGATGAATTTCGATGCAAAAGGGAATATTGTCGGCGACCAGATCGAAGGCATCCCAATCGACGCAATCCTTTTGATTTCGAAATCGTTGCGGTCTCGGACCGCTATAGCGTCAATCTGCTTTTCGGAAATGAGGAGCAAAACCTCATGCCCGCGATCTCGAAGAATCTCGGCAACAGCCAACCCTGGGAACAGGTGACCACCGGTTCCACCACATGCAATCGCAAATTTCATGAAAATTGAATCTAGAATTCAGAAAGATGTCGCACCCGGACCATCATCTCGGTCTGCCCGCTTCCTCGCTCTTCTTTTCCCTGTCGATAGATATTGATTAGAATACCGACGCAGATAAGACAAAAAAACAGGTTCGACCCTCCATAGCTAATAAAAGGTAGCGGTAAGCCTTTATTCGGCAGAAGCGAAGTGGTCACACCAATATTGACCAACGCTTGGAGGCCGACCATGAGCGTGCAACCGAACCCCAATAGCATACCGAATCGGTCCTTTGCATTGAGCGCAATGAGTGTACCGGCGGTAAGTATCAGCAGATAACAGAACACGATTATTAGCGTCACGCGTAGCCCTAATTCCTCGCCGATGACCGGGAAAATGAAATCTGTGTGCGCGTATGGTAGGTACGACATTTTTTGCCGACCATTACCCAAACCCAGACCCTCGATTCCGCCGGAACCGAATGCGATCAGACTCATGAACTGCTGGTGGCCTTCAGTTTTTTCGTACTGATCGGGATGCATGAATGCCAGGAGACGGCCTTGGCGTTCCGAAATACGCCAGGCCAAGCCCAGGATACTACCCACACCAATCGCTACCATCAGACCTAAGTATCGGGAGCTTGCGCCCGCGATGAACATCATCAGGAGCACCGTTGTGCCGATCAGCGTGGTCGAACCAAGGTCGGTTTCGGCGGCGATTGGAACCAGTAAAACAGCGATAACCGATAACGGAGCAACAATCCCAGGAAGTAGTTTATGCTGGACTCGCTCAAATTTGGAGAACCACCATCCGATAAAGACGATCGCGCCAAACTTTGCCAATTCAGATGGTTGGAAAGTTAAGGAGCCGACCTGAATCCAGCGCGACGATCCGTTGAGGCGTAATCCGATCGGATGAATGAAGCAGAGAACAAGCAGAATGACGGACAGGCCTAACCAAATCATCCAGCTTTTCTGCCACCAGTGATAATCAATCAGGGCGCAAGCGATAGCACCGATAAAGCCGATCCCAAGCCAAAAGCTTTGTCTCTTTAGAAAACGGAATTGATCGCCGTGACTATCCGCCGCAAACGCGCCGGTACTAAATAACATCACGATGCCGATCGAAACTAAAACCGCAACCGCCAAGAACAAAATGTAAGCGCTCTGTCTATGCATGGTAAATTGAGCCTAATCTGGATAGGACGGGCGCACTGCCGGTCCAACATAGCCTATTAGATTTCTGATGTAATATGCTTGGACTTGGCGACATTGGATCCTCGTAACACGACCCACCTCGGCCGGTCGCGTGCGAAGATGGCTGCTAGTCGATTTTAGATGGGATCTGCAGTCGTTGACCAATTTGCAATTTTCTTGGGTCGTCGATGTTGTTTATTTTGAGGAGATCGGCCGAGTTCACTTTCAGTTTCTTGGCTATTGAAGCAGGCGTGTCCCCTCGCTGGATGACATAATATTTTTCCGCCTCGGATGCTCCCGTAGTCTGATTAGGCGTATTTTTGTTGTCTTTTGATTCCAATAATTTTTGGACGTCGGACGGCATCGATCTGGTAGTCGATTTCTCGGGAATGATTAACTCTCGGCCCGGCATGAGTGGCACGCCGGATCGTAGATTGTTCGCTTGTTCCAGATCGTGCGTGGTTAATCCGAATTGCACCGCGATTCCAGCTAATGTATCGCCATTGCGCACCTTATATATACCGCCTGCCGGCGGCGTCGATTCTTTGCTATTCGGTTTACTTGCGACCGGAGTCCCTGTCGGGTTAGTCGTTTGTTTCGTCACCTCAGCTTTGGCCACAGCGGTCGGCTGTTGTCGATCTTTCAGAGCACTGAACGCAAAAATGCCGCCCACTGCTACGACGTGTAACAAGAGCACCACCACAAAAGCGCGCGACAATTTTACGTTTGGTTCTTCGACGACATACTCATCCTCGGCGTACTTCCCCACCATGCGCGGCGCGGCGGCTCGCAATTGTTTCCGAGGGGTTCTCCGAAGTGTCCGTTTAACCATTTTCACGTTGTTAGTTCCTTCACGAGTTGGCGGAATTGGTTTCCGCGATCGGCATAGTTCTTAAACATGTCGAAAGAAGAGGTTCCCGGAGAGAAGAGAACGGTGTCTCCCGGACGAGCATATTTTCTGGCCGTGGTCACCGCGTCACCAAGCGTCTGAACGCGATGGCAAGGCACGTACTTTGACCAAGTCTTTTCAATTCGCTCTGCCATCTCGCCTAGCAAGACAGCGTGTTTCACCCGTCGCTCGACCAGCGCCACAATCGAATCGAACTCGAATCCTTTGTCTTTACCTCCGGCAATGAGAATAACCGGTTGGGGTGCTGATTCGAGGGCCTTGACTAACGCGTCCAGGTTTGTGGCCTTCGAATCGTTGACAAAACTAACTCCATTCACTACACCGACAGGCTCACAACGATGAGGTAGTAATCTGTATTGTCGCAGACCCTTGGTTGCTGCCTCCCAGGGAACACCCAGCGCGTGTGCGACCCCGAGTGCAGCCATCAGATTCTCGGTGTTATGGACTCCCGAAAGTTGAGTATCTTCCAGCGCAAGAGTCGGCTCTCCCTGGAAATAAATAACACTGTCTCGGCAGAAGAAATCAGCGGTTTCAGTATAGGCACTAAAGGAAATTCGCTGAGCCGGCAAAGTTGGAAATGAATCCTGAGCATTCACGATCGCAAAGTCCTCTGGTTTCTGACGTTCGAAGATTCGAAGCTTGGCTGAGCGGTATTCCTCAAGGTGCGCATACCGGTCTAGGTGATCCGGAGTGAAATTTAACCAGACGGCAACCTCTGGCCGAAATTGCGAGATGGTCTCCAATTGGAATGAGCTCACCTCAACCGTAAAGATATCAATTCCAGCTTGAAGCGTAATCGCTTCGGAGAAGGGCATCCCGATGTTGCCGCACGCTACCGTCCGTTTGCCAGCACCATTCAACATTGCTTCAACGAGTTGGGTCGTTGTCGTTTTGCCATTCGTTCCGGTGATTGCCACGATGGGCTTGCGGCAAAAACGATAGGCCAACTCCAATTCTCCTGTAAATGTCGCTCCGCGTCGCCGGAAGTTCTGGACCAACTCAACTTGGGGATCGATCCCAGGACTGAGAACGATCAAGTCGGATTGAACATTCGCTCGCTCGGCTTCTTTGCCCAAAATTGTTTGAACACCAAGCCGGTTAAGCTGATCTGCTTTCTCCCTTAAGGTAGTTGCTTCGGCGCTGTCCAAGACCGTGACTTCTGCACCTTCCCGACGAAGCAGTCTGGCCGCAGCTTCTCCGCTGGTTCCCAATCCCAAAACAACCGCCGTGGTGCGTTCCAAATTCATCGCAATTTCAGAGTGGCTAGACCGAGGAGCGCGAACATCAGGGACATAATCCAAAACCGGACAATCACCGTGTTCTCCTTCCAGCCCTTCAACTCAAAATGATGATGGAGCGGCGCCATCAGCAGCACTCGCTTGCCGCGAGTCTTGAAGCTAACGACCTGGAAAATCACCGATACGGCTTCTATGACAAAGACGCCACCGACCACAGCCAGGAGAAGCTCTTGTTTACAACAGATCGCGACCACTCCAAGTGTGCTCCCGATCGAGAGCGATCCGGTATCGCCCATGAAGACTCTCGCCGGGTGACAATTAAACCAAAGAAACCCTAGTCCGGCGCCAGCTAGCGCCGTGCAGACGATCGTCAATTCAGAGCTCTGGCGGTAATAGGGAAGATCAAGATAAGTGGCGACTGCGACGTTCCCCGCAGCATAAGCCAAAATCGCGTACGTTGATGCCGCCGTAACGGTACATCCTGCGGCTAACCCGTCGAGGCCATCAGTCAGGTTGACCGCATTGGAACAGCCAACAATAACGAAGGCAAAAAAGAACAGAGTAAACCACCCTAAATTATCGATAATCGGCTCCTTAAAGAACGGGATGAATAGTTCTTTGGCTTGGATCTCGAGAGCGGGGTTCAATAAGAAGAAAAGGGTAACGATCAGCGCGAGCAGGAACTGGCAAAGCAATTTCACTCGGCCTGGCACTCCCGCGGATTTTTTCTTGGTGACCTTCAGGTAGTCATCAACAAACCCGAGCGCAGCAGTGGACACGATCGTAAACAGGCAGAGCCAGATAAAGCTGTTGTCCAATCGCGCCCAAAACAGCGTGGAAACCGCCACCGAGCCCATGAGGAGAACTCCTCCCATCGTCGGAGTCCCTTTCTTCGCACCGTGCAACTCGTGGAGACGATGAACTTCTTCCGCCGTTCGTATCGGTTGCCCGAACTTCAAAGAGGTCAATTTTCGGATCACTTGGCTCCCGAAAACGATGCAGAGCAAGAACGCTGTGATCGCAGCACACACCGCCCGAAACGAGATATATTGAAATACATTAAATCCCGTATTGAGGATGTGCGGAGGCAAACTCAAATAGTAGAGGTAGTACATCATGGCGACCTCCACTTAACCTGCTTCTGAGTGGCTTCAAGCTGTGCGATTATCCGGTCCATCGCGGCACTACGGCTCCCTTTCACCAACAGAAGGTCCCCAGGCTCGAGTAATTCTGCGAGGGCATCTGCCGCTTCTACTTGATTCGCAACCGTTCGACTCCGATCAAGCCCTGCTTTGAATGAAGCGGACGCGATCGGCTTGGCTTGCTCACCGACCGCAATAACAAAATCAAATCCATTTTGGGCGGCCGCCGAACCGACTCGTTCATGACCCGAGAGACTCTGCTCGCCCAGCTCACCCATATAACCCAGTGCGGCGATCCTTCTTCCTTTCACTGGCAACTTAGCGACGGTCTGGAGTGCCGCGATAACGGAGTCAGGATTTGCGTTATAGGCGTCGTTGATGACCAAAACCTCTCCCAGCTTCTCGATCCGGAATCGCCCTCCCGGAATGACCGTCTTGGCCAGACCAGCAGCGCATTGGCTCAGTGATAATCCGAGCGCGCGTCCTATCGCGACCGCCTGTATGGCATTTCTTACCATGTGTTCTCCCGGCACCGGGAGAAACGCCGGCACTTTACTGCTCTCGTCCGATAGAATGAATTCCTCGCCGTCCATCCGATGCGACACCGCGCGAGCCTGGACGAGACCCTGCTCGATTCCAGCTGTAACAATTCGAGCGCTGCAACGCGCCGATATCCAGTCGGAAAATTCGTCTTCTGCGTTAAGGACGACTACGCCGGTGGAGGGAATACTTTCGGCCAGCACCGCTTTCTCTCGCGCAATCGCTTCCCGGGATCCCAAGAATTCAATGTGGGCAACGCCAATGTTAGTGATAAGTCCGTAGTCCGGTCTCGCGATGTCGACCAAAGCCGCTATCTCGCCAACGTGATTCATTCCAAACTCCCACACGGCCACCTGATGGTTGCGTTCCGCACGCAGGATGGTCAAGGGCACGCCAATATGATTGTTCAGGTTCCCCTCTGTCTTCGTCACCGCATACTTTTCGGCAAGAACCGCAGCCACCATTTCCTTGGTGCTTGTTTTGCCATTACTTCCGGTGATCCCAACAACTCGAATCGGCAACTCGGCCCGGTAGGCGCGCGCCAGCCGTTGCAGCGCCTGCAAGCTGTCAGCTACCTCAATCTGAGGGAAGTTGCGCCAGTGCGGACTGACCGTTTCTACCAAGGCAGCAGCGGCACCACCTGCTTGAGCAGCTGCGATGAATTGGTGCCCATCGAAACGCTCACCTCGTAGCGCGACGAAAAGCTGTTGCGGCACCGAATTACGGCTGTCAGTGCCGACGCTGGTTACGATCGTTTCCTCCGGACCCCAAACGACGCCCCCGGTCGCAACCGCAATTTGGCGGAGAGATTTAGGTTCCATGGTTCTTCATCTCCACCGGGTTTTCTTCCAGTGCACGAGCAGCGACTTCAATGTCATCGAACGGAATCGTTCGATCGGCGAACTCCTGATATTTTTCGTGACCCTTGCCGGCAATGAGAACGATATCCCGTGGCTGAGCAACCTGAATGGCACGCGTAATCGCTTCACGGCGGTCGGCTATCGACTCAAATCGTTTGGTCCGGAATCCGGCCTCGATCTCCCGAATGATCTGCATTGGATCTTCTTTTCGGGGATTGTCAGAGGTGATGATCGAGTAATCGGCATTTTGATCGGCAACTGCTCCCATCAGTGGTCGTTTGCCTTTGTCCCGATTTCCGCCGCAACCAAATACGACGATCAATCGGTTGGGATTCAAATCGCGGCAGGTCTTAATTACATTGTATAGAGCGTCATCGGTATGCGCGTAATCCACGAACACTTGGAATTGACGCTTGGCCTGGACGGCTTCTAGACGACCAGGAACTTGGGGAGCTCGGGCCAGCGCCAGCACCGCAGGACGAACGTCGAGTCCAAGCGCATGGATGGTCCCAAGCGCAGCCAACGAATTGTAGATATTGAATCGCCCGATCAATGGCAGACGCACTAGGAAGCTTTTTCCTTTTACGTCGAGCTGATAAGAAGTACCGGTGGCCTCAATCTTGAAGTTGCTGGCCCGAAAATCGGCTCGTGCACCCATCCCGTAAGTGATTATCGACAGGTCTCTCCCAAACCGAGCTGCCAGTTGTTGCCCGTACGCATCATCAATATTGATGATGGCCGCCTGATTCTTTCCTTCCCTGCCTTTCAAGCTGGCAAATAGCTTCGCTTTAGCTTCGAAGTACTCTTTCATTCCGCGATGAAAATCGAGATGGTCTTGCGTGAGGTTGGTAAAGATCCCAACCCGAAAGCTAATTCCATCAACGCGCCCAAGTTCCAGCGCGTGCGAAGAGACTTCCATGACCACGTTGGAGCACCGAGCATCCACGCATTGTGCAAGGATCGATTGCAGGTCGAGCGACTCCGGCGTGGTTCGGGAAGCCGGTAAGACTCGCTCCCCGATCTCATACGAAACGGTTCCGATGAGACCGGTGCGTTGTCCCGCTCGTTCCAGTAGATGCTTAATCAGATAGGTAGTAGTCGTCTTTCCGTTGGTGCCCGTCACTCCGATCATGCGTAACTGCTTGGAGGGATTGGAGTGGAAGCTGGCCGCTAAGCGGGCGAGCGCGTCCCGCGAATTGGCCACCTGGATATGCGTTACCCGTTGGGTTAAACCCGGCTCCTCGGCCACGATCGCGACGGCGCCGCGCTCGATCGCCTGCTCAATGAAGCTGTGGCCGTCGAGGAGGTTCCCTCGGATGGCAACAAATAGGCTACCTGGACTCACTTCTCGTGAGTCGTAACATAACGAGGTGATCCGCCGGTCAAGCGATCCGGTCACGATCGGATTTGCTAGCTCGCGAACCAGTTGTTCCAATTCCATACCTTTTCGATTAATCATGACTAGGGAATGTGGAAACAACTTTTTTATTTTCGGTGCCGGAACCTGGCGGATTGATCGGTTCCGTTGGACGCAAATCGAGATAGTCAGCTACCCGCTTGGCGATTTTCGAAAAGACCGGAGCAGCTACCGTCCCGCCGAACGCTGCGCCCTGTTTCATAACGGGATCATCCAGCAAAACCAAAAGCGCAAATTTGGGGTCATCCGCCGGCATGAAACCAACGAAGGATACGACGTACTTACCTTCCAGATAACCGCCCCTCGGGTCGATCTTTTGCGCCGTACCTGTTTTCCCCGCGACTGCAAAGCCCGGAACAGCGGCTGCCGGAGCGGTACCTTCTTTGCTGACAACGTCTTTCAAAGCTGCCACTACTTTTTTCGCGGTAGTTATTGAAATCACGCGACGAACCACCTCAGGCGAGTAGTTGGCAACCGTGCGACCGTCGGAATCGACGATCTGGGAAACAATCATCGGCTTTAGTAGATTACCACCATTCGCTATCACCGACATGGCGCTTACTAATTGCAGCGGAGTGACCGCAACAGACTGACCCATCGGGATGCGGGTGATGTCGAGCTTGCTCCAACGATAGGGAGGGTTCACTAGGCCAGGAATCTCTCCGGGCAGAGAAATCCCAGTGCGCTCGCCGAATCCATAAAGCCGAATGTATTGATAAAATCGGGTCTCACCGAGTTGCAGCGCTAATTTGGCAGCGCCGATGTTGCTCGATTTAGAGAGAATCTGATGAACAGTTAAAATGCCCATCGGATGTGCATCTCGGAGGATTCGCCCCGCATACAAAAAATGTCCATTCTCACAAAATATCGTCGTCTCTGGGCTAACCAGCTTCTCTTCCAGGGCCGCAGAGGTAGCAACAATTTTAAACGTTGAGCCCGGCTCGATCATATCAACAATCGGGCGGTTCTTTTGTGCATCGTCGGCCGCTTCTCTGACGTTGTTGCAGTCGAAGTTCGGCCGGCTCGCGATCGCGAGAACTTCGCCGGTCTGCGGTCGAATCATGATCGCCGTCGCCATTTTTGGTGTGTACTCGGACCAGGCGGCGTCCAACTCTTGCTCAACGATTGTTTGCAGTCCCAGATCGACTGTCAGGACTACATCGCAGCCATTCTTTGCCGCTTTTTCCTGGCCACGGTATTGGACAAGTTCTCGCCCAGTGCGGTCTTCCTCGGTATAGCGATAGCCATCGCTCCCCTGGAGAAACTCCTGCATCGCCATTTCGATTCCGAGTATCCCTTTATGGTCATGATCAAGGAATCCGACCACCTGAGCCAAAAGCGGTCCATTCGGATACACCCTGACGAAATCAGGATCGAAGTAGACCCCTCGCAACTTCCCTTTGCTGTCGCTGATGATCTTGCGAACTCGATCGGCGGTCTCTTCCGGGACCTCCTTCTTCTTCAGGATGACGTACTCTTTCTTGTTTTGCTTTGCGGCAGTCAGCTTGTCCGCAAGGTCGCTCTGATCCATTTCCAGCTCAGCAGCGATTGCCTGCGCCAAAGCAAGTGGGTCCCTAATGTGCGAACCATCGGCGATCGCAACTCGGACCGGTAGGTTATCGGCGAGCGGTTCCCGGTGACAATCTCGAATGATGCCTCGCCGGGCATGGATGATTTGTTTGTGGACATGTTTTTCGGCGGCCAGCGCCGTGTAATCGTCATGCTTGATGACTTGCAGATAGATCAGTCGGTAGGAGTAGACGCTGAAAATAGCGACCAACCCAAAACACACGGCGACAGCTCGTGTTTGCGCATCCCACCTCATTGGTTAGTGGCACGGTTGGAAACGATTCTCAGTTCGTCTCCAACCGCGCGGCGCTCTTGGTTAAGGCGAACAACCTGATCGGTAGTAATCGGGACTAGTCCCCGAGAATCTTTCGCCAAGCTCTTCATGAGTTCACGCCGAGAACTGAGAGAGCCCAAAGTCGATTCGATGATTTGATTGTCTCGCTGGAGATCGGTCAGCTTTTTCTCCAAAACGATCTGCTCGTTGCCGAGTTCCGTTAACTGGTTCTTCAAGTAGACGTAGGAGAGACCAGCAATGGCAGCAAACGCCATCGCCACAATCACTTTGCAAATGGATGAGGCGCGGATCGAATAAGTCTTTTTCTGAGTGCGGTTCATAGGAGGTTCCGTTCGATTACTCTTAGTTTGGCGCTTCTGGATCGTGGATTGCCGGCAAGTTCCTGTTCACCCGGTTCAACTGGACGTGACGTAATTAATCTGAAGCCAAAGCTTGGGTTGGGTTTCGGTTCTGACCATTCCGGGCGGTCCACCCACTCCTGAGTGACCTTCCGGAAGAATTGTTTTACCAATCGGTCTTCCAAGGAGTGGAAACTGATGACCGCGAATCTCCCCCCCGGTTTGACCTGCTCGGCCAGCAAAGGGAGGGCGCGCTCGATTGTCCCGAGTTCGTCGTTCACTGCGATCCGGAGCGCCTGGAAGATGCGAGTGGCCGGATGTCGCGGTCCGCGTCGCGGCAATACCGCTTCGACGGCTCGCGCAAGTTCGGCCGTTGTGGAGAAGGGATGGGAGACTCGGGTTCGGACGATCTCCGCCGCAACCCTTCGGGCAGCCGGCTCTTCTCCATAGTCTCGAAAGATTCGGATCAGTTCTGCCTCGGGTGCATAATTTACTAAATCGGATGCCTTCCTGGGCACGCTGGGACCCATTCTCATGTCGAGCGGACCGGACTGTTGGAAACTGAACCCTCGCTGCGGCGTATTGAGTTGATGAGAGGAGATCCCGAGATCGATCAGTACTCCATCGAACCCAGATATACCCATCTCGGTGAGATAGCGTGTACTTTCCGCGAAGTTGCTCCGAATCAGGGTGAGACGGGACCCGAAATCCGCCAGCAGCGACATGCTTTCCGAAATCGCGTCTGGATCCTGGTCTACTCCGATTACTTCCGCTCCAGCCTCAAGAAAGGCCCGCGTATGACCACCGCCGCCGATCGTCCCATCGAGGAAAATCTTACCTCGTCCTGGACGCAAATAGTTCAAGACCTCCGCCAGTAACACCGGTCGGTGGTACTGCTGGTAACTTTGATCTTCGTCAGCCATCTCTGCTTCGTTCGACAAAGCGATCATCTTTTCCTTTTTGCTCGGTGAATTGAAAATTGGTTTGATGCGCCGATTCGGTTCACCCCGCTACACACCCATCATCCCTAGGACGTGCTGGAAGGTCGGCGTCTCTTCGTCGAAGGTTTTCTTCCAGGTATCCGGATTCCATACTTCAAAGCGCGAATGGCCTCCGACTAAAACTACCTCTTGCTTCAGTTTGAGTTGGCGACAGTGCTCCTCGGGGAGGACAAGACGGCCCTGTTTATCAGTGGTGAGGTGCTGGGCACGGGAATAAAATTGGCGAATAAACCGCCGTTTCTCTTGCGCGTGCAGTCTTGGGTCGGACTCAACGCGTACTGCCACCTCCTGCATTACCTCAGGAGGCATCATCATCAAAAAGCCGTTCTCGTGGTCAGGTATAGCAAAGAACTCGTCCACCTCGCCACGGCGCCAACGCGCAGGAATGGTAACGCGATTTTTCGCGTCCATCGCGTGCCGGAATTCGCCGGCAAAAATTGGCAAGCCTTGCTGAGGTGTTTCCATGGGAAATCATGGTTAGAAAAACCATTTTAAACCACAATGCCCCACTTCTACCCACTTCTCACCAACTTGGTCAATCAAATTCGAGTAATAGTCTCTGTTTTTACTTGCCTCTTTTGGCCAACTCTGTTCCACAGCGCCAAAATGCAGTTTCCGGATCAGGAAGCGAGGAGCCGTATACGGAAATCGTCGCCGGGTTCGTTCAGCTATGGCGACGCCTACCGGGATACGCGGTAACAGCCCCGGAGTCGCGGATCCTGCGAGCTTGCCACCCTGCCTTTAACGAATTGAACCTGCGGTCGTCTCCGGCGTTTTTGCGCGATTCGGCTCAGAGGTTTCTTGCCAGACTGGCCACTTCGCGCCAGCTTCTCAGACTAGATGTCAACGAGGTGCTCTACGGATCCGGGATGCGGCCGCGCCGAAGACCGCGCTCGAAACAGGTCGAATCCCTCTCATCGAAGCCAAAATAACCGATTTTTGACAGGTAATTTGCTAAAAATCGGCTGAAATCCGCTCGTGTTCGGACTGTTTTATGCTATACTAGCCGTCCCTATGGCTATTCAGAAGAAAAACGCCTTTTCCCGTCGTCTGCCAGACCTCGTCACGGAAGAACTAGTAACTGTACTTTCTCAAAAAAAGTCTTTCGAGTTCAAGCAGCTATTCGCAATCGTTCACGAAAATTTACGCCAGAGGAATGCTGCGAGTGGAGGTGAGGAGATGCTTCGGCTGCGGGCGTACGAGAAGTTACAAAATCTGGTAGCCCGTGGTGTCGTGAAAAAGACCGGCAAGATTTATAAGGGAGATTCGGGTGCGCTAGCTGCTATGACAGCGGCGAATGCCGCCCAGGCTGCGGCTATCGCGTCGAAACCTTAACGCGTTGTATGACGCAAGACTATCTTCCGGTCCTGCTCCAGGTCATCGTTGCAATCGGTTTCGCTGGAGTAGCGCTGCTGATGAGCGTGGTCCTTGGCCGGGTCGGAAGACGAAATCCAGTAAAGGACACACCGTACGAATGTGGAATGGTGGCCCAGGGAGAGGCTCAACCGCGATTTAGCGTCAAATTCTACCTCGTCGCGATGCTCTTTATCCTCTTCGATATCGAGATCGTGTTCATGTACCCATGGGCGGTCGTATATCGGGATTTCATTGCGCAATACGGGGCTCTGCCCATTCTTGGAAGCATGGTTGGCTTCATCGGGATCTTGATGGTTGGATTTGTCTACGCCGTCAAGAAAGGGGCCCTGGAGTGGAAGCGTTAAAGGCTCATCCTAGCGGCGGTTAAACTCCGCAACGCGCCGCCCGGCAACCAAAATCGTTTTCGTCATCGTCCTCGATCTATGCCATCGAGGACGAGCACGAAGACAAAAGCGTCTCACCGGAATTCCCCCAATCCAGACCCGCCCAAATGAAATCGTTAACGGCCAAACGCGCCATTTTCGAGGGTCGGGTGCAAGGGGTCGGTTTCCGCTTTTCGGTAAAGGAAATTGCTCAGGGGTTTGATGTGGTAGGTTGGGTAGCGAACCTTCCAGATGGCAGGGTTCAGCTGGAGGTCCAAGGCGCCGCAGAGGAAGTCGAGCAGTTCTTAGAAGCAATCCTCCAGAGCTACCTCCGCTCCCATATTCATCGCCAGTCGATCCAAGTCACCGATCCGGTTGAATCGCTGCGCGGGTTCGAAATCCGACGATTGTGATTTTTCCGCACCGAGGTTTTGAGTCGATGCGTCTGTTCGCAATCTTCTAGACGGCCCGAAAATTCGGTCTCATATTCAGCGGGAAATGCGGTTTGCGATCTTCGGCGATATTCACGCTAACCTCGAGGCGTTTGAGGCCGTGCTCGCGGATGCAAAGGAAGAGGGATGCGACCGTAACATCTGTCTCGGCGACATTGTGGGCTACAATGCCGATCCCAAAGCTTGCCTCGACAAGGTCAGAGAATTGAATTGCCCAATCGTAAAAGGCAATCACGACGATTACGCATCTACTTTGAATCCCCTGGACAACTTCAACCCTCTAGCCGAATCCGCGATTCGCTGGACGCGCGACAAACTCAGCGAAGAGGACAAGACCTTTTTGCGTGATTTGCCCTTAGTCCACGAAGTGGAGTCTTTTACCATAGTGCATGCTACGCTCGATGGGCCAGGCGAATGGGGGTACGTCCTCAATCAGCTGGACGCAGCCGCAAGTTTTTCGAAACAGAAGTCGCAAGTGTGCTTTTTTGGCCACACCCATGCTCCCCGCCTTTACATCCGCGACGGTTCCGTGATTGGGCTTTCGTTCGACGAAGTAGACATCGAACCGTATAGGAAATATTTCATCAATGTGGGAAGCGTTGGGCAGCCCCGGGACGGAGATTGGCGCGCCGCTTATGCCATCTACGATTTCGAGGAACAGAGAGTGCGGTTGCGCCGGGTCCGATACGATATTGCTTCGACCAGATCGAAAATCGTCAATGCTGGTTTGCCCTCGAAGTTGGCCGAGCGCTTGTTCCATGGCCGATGAGGGCGAACACGGTTTTTCTGATCAAGCCAAGCTCGCTCGGTGACATCGTCCATACGCTTCCGTCGCTCCACGCGCTGCGACAGAGCTTTCCGCACAGCCGATTCCATTGGATAGTTAACAGTGAGTGGAGTCCTCTGTTGCTGGGCAATCCTGACTTGGCCGAAGTCATCCCTTTTCCGCGCCAAAGTTTCCGCGGGCTCGCTGGAGTGCCCAAGTTTTTGAAATGGTGTCAACAGTTGGGGCGGTACCAGCCAGATTTAGTCCTGGATTTCCAGGGGCTTTTACGTAGCGCTTGGATGGCTCGAAGCACACGCGGGAAGACCTTATTGGGACTATCTGACGCCCGAGAAGGCGCACGCTATTTTTACCAACAGACCGCTCGAGTTAACGCCAAACAACATTCGGTTGAACGCTATCTAACACTCGCTTCTCTGGCGGGCGCCACCATTCCAGAAACGCCCCATTTTGAATTGCCGGCCGGCCGGCCGATACCCGAGTTTGAGTTGCCAAGCCGTTTCGTTGTGTTGCATCCGTTCGCGCGCGGGGCCAACAAATCGCTTTCGTCCTCTGAGATCTATGAACTGACTCGCGCTCTCGCCCCGCTCGCAGTGATCATTGTCGGAAGGTCCGAAACGGATTTTCGATTCGCACTGAATGCAGCTTCTCTGGTCAACCATACCGATCTCCTTCAGCTCATCTGGCTCTTGCGCCGAGCTCGCTTCGTGATCAGCGTTGATAGCGGCCCGATGCACCTGGCGGCTGCGCTTTCCTCAAGGCTTTTATCTATCCATTTTTGGAGCGATCCAAAACAGGTCGGTCCGTATCCCAAAGATGCGTGGATCTGGCAAAATAACCGCATCTGCCAGGTCCGGGAACTGAACGACCAAGCTCTAAAAACAGCCCACTCTGCCCGGCCGCATCCCATCCAGATTGCAGCCTTCGTGCAAGAACAACTATTGCAAACGCGGTGAGCTGCCCGTAAGGAGAAAATATGCCTTCATTCGATATCGTCTCGGAGGTTGAGAGGCAAGAGATCGACAATGCTCTTAATCAGGCCAGAAAAGAGCTTAGTACGCGCTTTGATTTCAAAGAGAGCCAAGCTACCATCGAACTTTCGGCACCGGACTTGATTGAGCTGAAAGCGGAAGACGCCAGCCGCCTGAAGTCGCTGCACGAGATCTTGATTGGTAAGCTCGCTAAGCGAAACGTCGATCTGCGAAACGTGGAGCGAAAGGATCCCGCAATTTCACCACTCGGGCATGCGCGCCAAGAAATTCGGATCAAACAAGGATTGGAAGGCGATAAAGCGAAAGAAATTATCAAGGCGATTAAGGGGCTTGACCTGAAGGTCCAGAGCCAATTACAGGATCAGCAAGTCAGAGTTACGGGAAAAAAAAGGGACGAGTTGCAAGCTGTTATTCAGTTCCTTCGCGGCAAAGATTTCGGTGTCGCTCTCTCGTTCAAAAATTTTCGCGACTAATTTCTGCGGCCGGGGCGAGATCAATCGAATGATCGGCAAACAATACGAGCGTTTGCTTTTGGTTCGTCCTGAATACCTGAATTCGATGGGTGCGCTGTTTGGCGGTTACATGATGATGTGGGCGGACGAAATGGCGTTTATCGCCGCATCGCTGGAGTTTCCCGGAACGACGTTTGTGACCAAAATTTTCGGCGAATTCAACTTCATTCATCCACTCCGCCAGGGAGACCTGGTTCAGGTGATTAGCCAAGTTGAGTCGCGGGGGAACACGTCCTGCAGGGTCCAAGTCTGGTCGCTCGACCCGGTCAAGAACGTTCAGGTATTCCGCACGCACGCGATTTTGGTCAACGTCAGTAACGGCGTCAAAACGCCAATTCCGGCGCCGCTATAGCTCCTCGGCTGATGAGGGTCCGGCCGGTTCAATTACTCGTTTATTATTTTTTATTGATTGCTCAAATAAAATCGCTATGCTCCCCACCCAAATGGGACGAGCCCGCAGCTTCGATGAAGCTAAAATTCTCGCCGGGACCGCTCACTTGTTCCGACGACTCGGTTTCGCCGCGACCTCTCTAAAAGATCTGGAGAAAGCGACCGGTCTTCAAGCAGGTAGCCTTTACAATGCCTTCGGCAACAAAAAGAGCCTCTTTCTGAGGGCCCTGGACACCTATCATACTTGCGTTGTCCGCCACCGAATCCAAACCTATCTGAAAGGGAACCACTTCGTTCAGGAGCTTACAAAATTTTTCACCTCGACCTACGAGATGGAGGGCATACCCAATGCTGGTTGCTTGCTGACAAACGCCGCCGCGGAGATAGGGGCTGACGATCCTGAGATCCAGAAAAAAATAGAAGAAGGCTTCTCGATCTTGCGCGACGCATTCGCTCGGGAAGTGCGCCGCGGCCAGACCCAAAATCTCGTAGCGCACGATACTTCGCCCGAAGCTGCTGCGGAGTTCTTACTATCGGCGTACCAGGGCCTGCTTGTTCGGGTGCGGAACGGCACACCGGCGACAGTTTTGGATGAGATCGTGCGCATGACCATCGGAGCAATTTCACTCAAGAAGAACCCACCCAAAGCAAAAAGAAGACTATGAAGGAATTGTGGAATGAGTATGCGACAGCCTGGTCGAATCCGGACAGGGCCGCCCGACAAAAGATCTTAGAAAAGCGCCTGACGCCTGATATTCAATATGCCGATCCAGCGGTACAAACGTCAGGTTACGCCGAGATTTCCGATTACATGGAGAGTTTTCAAACGGGTTATCCGGGTCGACGTTTTGTCATTTCTGAAGTAATTGCCCATCATGACAGCTGCCTTGCTCATTGGACGATGCAGAGGGATAGCGAAATCGAGATGAAGGGCGCGTCTTTTGCCGAAATAGAGACGGACGGACGTTTGCGCCGCATCCGTGGCTTTTTCGGTCAACCGTCCGAAGAGGGCGAGAAATGACGCAAACTTCGCAGAAACTCCGCCAATTTGTGATCCACTGCCCCGCGCCTTCGTCTTACAGAGAACAGCTACATCGATCTATCGGGTTCGAACCCGGTTAATTCGTGCACCGGGGTTCTCCCAAGGGCTAGCTGGGCGGCTAACGACCCGAAATAGGGCCCAACGGTCAACCCGTAAGGGCCAAGCCCGGTCGCTACCACCAGACCGGAAACCGAGGGGACGCGACCCAGCAATGGCAATCCGTCTTTGCTGATCGGCCGGAACCCGACCTTGATTTCGGCCAGAGTTGCCCGCTTCAAGCCTGGTGCGATGCGCAACCCTTCTTGGAGCACTTCCGCTACTCCACCGGCGGTGACTCGAAAGTCAAAACCGACCCCGCTCTCTCGCGTCGCGCCGATTACTATTCGCGAATCGCGGAACGCGAGCAGGTAATAGTCATTCAGAGCAGGTAGGATAATCGGTAACGTGGCAGTATCCGTTTCTGGTACCTTAAGATGAACGATTTGCCCACGCTGGGGTTCGACCCCCAGCTCTATACCGAGCGGCTGGCACAGCTCGGCCGACCAAGCGCCTGCCGCGACGATAACCGTATCGCCTAGGATATACTCGCCGTCCACCCGGACTCCGACCACAGTCCGTCCGGAGGTTTCAAGAACGGCTGCCCCAAATTGCTGCCTGACGCCAGCTTTGACAGCGGCGTTACACAATGCTGCTCGAAACACCTCGCCCGAAACTCGGGCGGTTCCGCTCAGATATACGCCAGCCAGCGCGGGATCGAGATATCGGAACAGCTCCTGCGGACCACCGGGACCAAGCAACCGAACCTCCCCAATCTCTTTCACTCCGTGATTGAGACGCTCTTCCAACCGATTGAATATGGCTTCGAGCTGCCCGGCGCATTCTCCAACGATTAAACCTCCGACTACCTCATAGTCAGTGTTGGTCTCGCCAACGGTAGCCAGCTTAGCAACCAATTCGGGATAGTACCTAGCCGCAGCGACAGCGAGATCTTGATAGCGCCGATCCTGGATCCGCGAAAGCCACGGCGAAATGATTCCGGCGCCGGCGAAAGTCGCGCGTCCAGGAGCTCGCCGATCGATCAGATAGACCTCGGCGCCGAGTTGAGCCAAATGAAAAGCCGTGCTCGCGCCAACGATTCCGCCCCCCAGAACGATGATCCTCATGAAGCACGGATCGCGGGAAGCGATCCTCCTCTACCCTCCCTGGACCGGTGGCATGAGTGACACCAAATCGTCCGTAGCCAAACGATGGTCACGCGAGACGTATTCGGTTCCGACCGCCACCAATAGATACTTGTCCCATTCTTTCAGCCCTGGAACAGCCGCATACAACCGAGTTAGCAAGTCTTCGATCGACCCCTCTTCACTGATTTCCGCTGTTTCGGGTCCCTTTAAATCGCGCAATCGGGAAAAATACTGAATTCGAACTAACATTACTGCTGCCGGAGTACGCCGATGACCGACAAATTCCGGTATTTCTCGTTATAATCCAAGCCGTAGCCGACGACAAATTCATCCTGAATATCAAACCCGACATAATCGGCCTCAATGGGTCTTGCGCGCTGCTTCAACTTCCGGAGCAGCACACAGCTCCGGACACTGAGCGGTTTCACTTGGTTGCGCATCGTTTCGATGATCGCTGCGAGCGTGTGTCCACTGTCTAAGATGTCGTCCAAAAGCAAGACATGCCGATCCTTCAGATCAGGCAATGTCTGAGGGTCAAATGTCACCTGACCAGTAGACACCGTGCCGCTGTAATAGCTGCGTACTCGGAGACAATCCAGCTGGAGAGGGAGTGGAATGCGACGCAGCAAATCCGCCATGAAAATAAGGCTCCCATTCAAGATTGCGATTACCGTAAGATCCAATCCCTGATAGTCAGCCGTGATCTGGGCGGCCAACCCATCGAGTCGGGCCGCAATCTCTTCCTCCTCAAAGAGGACTCTGTCGAGGTCGCCGTACATCACTTTTGGCGTTATCGACTGAGGTGGATCGGAGTCGCATTAATTGCCGCTCGGACGGAGAAGCGACGAATCACTTGGATCAAACGCGGCTTGGTCGTCTTGTCCGTAAAACGCACCGCGTTACTAGCTGCCAGTCGTCTCAGTTCTCCAAACGTGCGTTTGGCGATTACTTTAGCAAACTCTTCTTCATTCAACCGGCCAAGCTGAATAAACTCCTGTTGCAGCGCAACCTTGTCCTTCCCGCCCGACTCAACCGAAGCTGCCTCGGCAAAGGCGTGTTTCAGGAATTTGCTGGCAGCCGCAGATTTGTCCTGGGCGTGAACTGCTTCGACGAATTCCGATTTGCCTAGACCAAATTCTTCCGCTTTCAACCGCTTCCCACAGATCTCCCGGAGTCCTTTTTTGAGCAGATCGAGGGACAGATGTCTCTTGGCCGAAGGCGAACGAAGCAGCGTCTCAAGAAAAAATTCTCCCGATTTGCGGCTGGCCAAGTAGCTATCCAGAACCGCGTCGAAATGATCTAGTTCGTCTGCCAATTTCATTGCAGATTTGCCCACGGCAGCCCCTTCAATTTTGGCTGCCTGCTTATTCAGCTTCTCTGCCAGATTCGATAGCCTTGTAGAAAGATCGAGGTAGTTCATCGTCTGTTTTGGAAGTGGTTAAGAAAGCGTTGAGCAAGATCGCTATAATCCTGTGCTCCGATGCTTCCGGGAGCATATAAAACGACTGGCAGATGCTCGCTCGTGGATTCGGCTACTCGGACACAATGACGGATATAAGGCTCCAGCAGTGCGGCGTCGCCGTCGACAAATCCTTGTTCGCGGAACGAAGCCAACTCTATCTCCAATTCATTGATCGCCAGGCGGAAGACGTTACCAGTCTGACGATAATGGCTCACCAACAAAGCGCCGATGTTCGGGCGCTTGCCGCCTCCGATCGAATCCGCGTATCTCTCCCGCATCTCCGCAATGTATTCGGCGAGCACTTGGAAGCCCGAGAGCGACAGGTAATCCGGCACGTACGGCACTACGCAGTGATCAGCGAAAAAAATCGCGTTTTTGGTTGTGCTATACAGATTGGGCGGACAATCAAAAAATACGTAATCGTAAGCCTGCACATGTTCGGCGATGGCGTGCTCAACCAGTCGGTAAACACTCGGAGCCCGCAGCTCATGAATCCGATCCTCTATTCGGAGCAGCTCGACCGATGCAGGTAAAAGGTGTAACCGAGGTAAATCCACGAAACCGGTCCAGGTAACGACTCCTTTGACAATCGATTCTTCGAAATTAAAACGGGTCTTGCCTTGAATCGCGTCATCAAAGATTTGGTAGGTCGAGCGGCGTCCTTTGGCGACATGATCCCGCCAATGATCTGGCCGCATTAGCCAAAGGCTAGAGTTCGATTGCGGATCAAGATCAACGATCAGAACCTTCTTATCGTGCAGCTTAGCTAAAGTGGCCCCGAGATTGACAACACTCGCAGTTTTGCCGACTCCGCCCTTGAAATTAATAAAAGCAAGAAGCTTCGCGCTCATCCGCTAACCCGTATAACGCTCCCAAAACCCTGATTTGATCAAGTTCTTTCTTGGAACGGCGACCCTCTAGGCGCTAAAAACGGCTTTTTTTTGGGTGATTGCCCGATTTTCCGACAATTCGCTACCTCTGAGTTGCGCGGCTTCGTTCTTTCTTCACATTTTGCGATGGCGATTTCGCGCTACACAAAGGTCACCCAAGAGGATTACGACAGCAAACTCCGGGAGATGGGCAATTACCTTTGGGAACTTGAGCAAGAGGCTGATCTGGCGAGCCAACAAGGAGATGAACGCGCGGTTTTAGAGCGTGAAGTCCAGATCCAACGGATCGGCGAAAAGGCCCGCACTTTCTCGCAAATAGCCGGCCGACACCAGATTTTAGGTTCCTATGTAGCAGGCTTAGCCAACCGCATGGTGCGCCGATGGGAAGCGGCTGCGGATTGCTTTTTTGATGTTTTGGAAGCTGCACCGACCAACAGCGAGGCGTGGTTAGAGCTGACTTGGTGCCTCGCGGAAATGGATAAATGGGAGGAATGCGAAATGGCTGCTCGCAAAAGCACGGAGCTTATTCCTAGTTCCGCAGCACCTTGGAGCAACCTGGCAATCGCCCTACAGCACCTCGGCCGCATTGACGAAGCTGAGTCTGCCATAAAGAAAGCGCTGGAATTTGAACCCAACGATCTACGGAACCAGGAGATCCTCGCACAGGTGCGAGCAGAAACTAGCCCTGGCGGCGGACCGGAGTAGCTTCCGACTTCGCCAATTTTCTGCGAATTGGTTTAACGCGGCGGTAGGCTTCGTCTGACACGTGCTGCTCCCGGAAACCGCCCAAGATAGATCGAAGCCAAAGAATCCTTGGGCCCGGATCCCCTAGTGGCGCGCCGAATCATCCCTGGGCGTCACGCGCCTGCGTATCCGCGTCAACATAAGAGGGTAGAGATATGTGCCGAGAGGAGTCGTCCCGGCCTGTGCGGTGAGGGATCGCGTCCCCGCGATCCGTTGTGGTCGGAGCCAAGCGCCTTTGCATACCAAAGGGCTAAATTGCGTCCCGAGGTTAGAGATCGTCTTCGCGGCGCGCCGGGGACGCGCGCCCTCCCCGCGTTGGCCGGGACGACTCTGCAGGGCGCATATCTTTGCTCTTCTGGTGAGCTCCTGCGGGACGCACTCTCCGGCCGAGCACTTCAGTCGGATTAAACTCAAGTATGCTTCCTGCCGATCTCAATTTCCCAAGCCGCCACCGCATTCTCACCGGCTCCCACAGACCTCAACCGTGGCACGATCGATCGCATCGAGCGCCAAATCGATCTCCGCGGCATTTATGCAGAGCGGTGGCATAAAGACTATTACATCCTGGATTGAACGGGTAAGGAGCTGAAACTTGCGAGCAGCCAAACAAATTTTCGTGCCCACCCGTTCTCGCGGATCGAACCCGGTTCCATCTGGTCGTCCTACTTCGATTCCCGCGATCAATCCGCATTGCCGCACTTCGCGGATCGAACGGTTTCGTTGCAGTTGGGCGAGCCCGCGGGACAACTGCTCCATCTTTGCCGGAAGCTTTGCCAGAGTCGCTTCCGACTCAAATAATTGCAGATTAGCCAGCGCCGCTGCGCAACCGAGCGCATTCCCAGCGTAGCTGTGGCCATAAAAAAACGTGCGCATTTGCTCGGCGGCGCCCAAGAATCCCTGAAAGACGCGCTCCGACGTGATCGTGGCCGCTAGTGGCAGATACCCTCCGGTAAGGCCTTTCGCGAGCACCAAGAAATCGGGAAGAACGCCCTCATGCTGGAAAGCGAACATCTTGCCGGTACGTCCGAAGCCGGTCATGACTTCGTCGAAAATCAAAAGAACGTCATGTTCGTCGCACCAGTTCCGCAGATGCCGGAGAATGCCTGAAGGCCAGGTCCGCATGCCAGCAGCGCCTTGCAGCAGCGGCTCTATGATGACCCCAGCGGTTTTATCCCCCTCGAGGCGATCAAGGTCTTCCACCGTGGCGAGGCGTTTGACCGGGAAATGATAGCGGGCAAAGCGATCGTGGAATTGAGCGATTCCGCCAAGACTAGAAGCGCCGAGCGTGTCTCCGTGGTAAGCGTTCTCAAATGCCGCGAAAGCGGTCTTTTGCGGTTTTCCATTCTGGCTAAAATACTGACAAGTCATCTTAATCGCGACCTCAATACCGGTTGAACCGTCATCCGAATAGAACACCCGCGCGAGCCTGGCATCGCCGATCAGTCGAACCAGTCTCTCCGCTAGTCGAACGGCCGGCGGATTTGAAAATCCAAGAAATGAAGTATGAGCAACCCGCTGGAGTTGATCGCCGATTGCTTGGTTGATCACTGGATGATTATGACCGTGGATGTTGGTCCAAATTGAAGAGTTGCCATCCAGATACTTGTTACCTTGGATGTCATTCAGCCAGACGCCCTTACCCGCGCTGAGCATCAACGGGTGGTGTTCGTCGGCAATCCATTCCTCCATCGGCGTAAATGGATGCCAAAGATACCGCTTATCGAGGATTTCGAGATCCTCCGGATCAGACTCCTGCATTTCATTCTCCGGATCGAATCTTAGCCAGCAGCCGATCGGCCCAAACGACATCTTCGTAGGCCGCTCTTCGCCTCTGATACTTTCGAAATAAGACGTCTCGGAATTCCTCCAAATCAGCCGGCAGCGGTTCGCGATAATAAATCCATTTGGGTTGGTCCGCTCGTTTCGATTGAAATCGCCATTCGCCGCCATGCTTGATCACTCGAACTTCGCGCCGAACTCCTTCCTCCGTCTTTTGCACCCAGGCGTGGCGGTTATGCATAAAGGCCAACTTTAATTTGCGCGTGCATCCAGTCCACGTTAATTCGTCGCTCTTGAGCGCCGGAGGAAAAATCGTCGGTTATCTTTTGGGCGTAGTGCTGCTCAGCGCACTGCTGGCCCCGCCACTCTACTGGGCAGGAGAAGCGTGCTCTCAAATCACCGCTTTACACTTTCTCAAAGGAACCGATTTCCAGCGCTACTTTGCCCGCGCCATTCTGCTTTCTGCTTTCTTGCTGCTGTTTCCGGTTGTTCGCTGGATTGGCCTTAGGAGTTTGCGCGATCTGGGGTTGAGTCGCAATCCTGTTTGGTGGCGAGATGTCGCCGCGGGATTTGTTTTGGCCGGCGCCGTTACTGCCGTGCTCGGTTTTATCGCGATCCAGTTCGGAATTTATACTTGGAAAAGCCATTTACCTTGGGACCTGGTAGCGCGGGTATTTCCAACGGCACTCATTGTTGCCGTGGTCGAGGAGTTTTTGTTTCGGGGCGCTATTCTCGGATTGGTTCGTCAATCTATCACCACGGTGCCCGCTATGGTGTTCGTTTCCGCACTTTTCTCTATTGTTCATTTTCTACGACCCGTAGATGGCCAGATTTTACAAGTCCAGTGGTATTCCGGCTTCGAGCTCCTGGGAAAACTGTTTTCGCGATTCAGCGATCCGCTGCTTGTCGGTGGGGGCTTCGTGACCCTTTTCGTACTTGGCCTTCTGCTGGCCCATTCCGCAGTCGGGACGCGCTCTCTCTGGTTGCCCATCGGGTTACATGCCGGAACGGTGTTTGGAAAAATGAGCTTTAACAAACTCACCAAGCATCTCGCCGAAGCTCCTCCCTGGTTTGGCCCCGAACTAACGATCGGCTTAGGATCGGTCGTGACGTTGCTTTTTCTGTGGTTTTTGGTTTGGCTACTCTTCCTGCGCCGTGCTTTTCCTTCGCGAATTCTGTCGGACGGTCACTGACCTGGTCTATCCTCACTTTTGCGTGATCTGCCAGACCGGATTAGACGAGGACTGGCTCTGCGCGAATTGCCGAACGACAGCGCAGCGAATCCAACCCCCCTTTTGCCAAATATGCTCGCGCCCTTTTTCCGGTCTAATCGCGGAACCATTTCGCTGCCCTCATTGCGAAGACCACGCCTTTGCTTTTGATTGCGCGGTATCGGCTTACCTAGCGCGGGGCGCTGTCCGCGAACTGATCCATCGCCTGAAATACAATGGACAATTTCATCTTCGAAAAACCATCGCTGACTGGCTTTGGGTCGCCTTCGCCGACCGGCGAATCGCCACCGAGCCATTCGATGCCATTGTTCCGGTTCCGCTTCACCCCGTTCGCGTCCGAGAAAGGGGATATGATCAGGTCTCTGCTCTCGGCGAAATTGTTGCGCGGAGGGCAGGAAAACCTTTGCTCAAATGCTTGCGGCGGCAGCGTTACACTCAGACTCAGACGGTGCTGGATCGGAGCAACCGAGCGAGGAACTTGCACAATGCCTTTGACCTGCGCAAAAGTACGGCCGTGCTTGGAAAGCATATTTTGCTACTCGATGACGTGCTCACTACCGGCACCACCTTACAAGAATGTGCTAAAGTCCTGCGTTCGGGTGGTGCAGCCTCTGTCCGGGCCGTCACGGTCGCTCGGGGGTAGCCCAATCCACTTATGCCAATTTTTCAAAAGCCCTCCCTCAAATCTGGAACCCAAAAAAAACGCGAAATGCCGGAAGGTCTTTGGCAGAAATGTCCCGATTGCGGAGAGGTGATTCACAACCTGGAACTTTCAAAGAATTTGAAAGTCTGTCCTAAGTGCGATCACCATTTCACGCTATCGGCAGCGGAACGCATTCATGACCTTCTGGATCCCGATTCATTCGAAGAATTCGATGCTAACCTGATATCGAAAGACGTTTTGAAATTCACGGGAGTCGCTGCGTATGCGGATCGCCTAAGCAGCTATCAAGAAAAGACCGGCATGAAAGATGCCGTGGTTACCGGCTTTGGGCAGATTGAGAAAAGACCAGTCGCCATCGCAGTGATGGACTTTAATTTTCTCGCGGCCACGATGGGGTCGGTTGTGGGAGAAAAGATCACCAGACTGATTGAGAAAGCGACCCAGGCGAAGCGCCCCGTCATTATTGTGTCAGCGTCCGGTGGAGCACGCATGTACGAAGGAATGTTAAGTCTCATGCAAATGGCTAAAACGAGTGGCGCTTTGGCTCGCCATGCCGAGGCTGGGTTTCCCTATATTTCCGTGTTAACTCATCCGACCACCGCGGGCGTCATGGCAAGCTTCGCCTCCCTGGGGGACCTTATCTTGGCCGAGCCGAAGTGCATGGTAGGATTCGCTGGTCCGAGAGTGATTCGCGAGACGACTCACCAGGATCTTCCAGCCGGATTTCAAACAGCCGAATTTCTGTGCGATCACGGATTCATCGATCTGATCGTGCGGCGCCCGGATTTGCGCTCAACCATAACGCAATTGCTCGATTATTTGGGCGAAACTAATTAAGTTGTGTCACCATCTCGCAAGGCGTTGGACGACACACTGAGCTGGCTCTATAGCACCCAGATCCGAGGGATCAAACTCGGTCTGGAGGGAATCCGAGCTCTAGTTAAAGTTCTCGGAGAACCCCATCAGTCGCTGAGGTTTATTCATGTCGCTGGAACCAACGGAAAGGGTTCCGTCTGCGCCATGTTGGAGTCAATTTGTCGCAATGCTGGACTGAAAACCGGACTTTTTACTTCACCGCACCTGGTTCGCTATAACGAACGCATTCAAGTCAACAGGCGCTCTATTCCGGACGAAGAGGCTGTTCGCGGTCTTAACGAAATCCGGACGCTAATCTCAGAGAATGGAATGAACCCGTCGTTTTTTGAGATTACGACTGCGCTCGCGTTCCTTTACTTCTTCAGATCAAAAGTCGACATCGTAGTGCTGGAAACCGGTTTAGGCGGCCGTCTTGATTCAACCAACATTGTCACGCCCAACGTTTCTGTCCTGACCGCTATTGATCTCGACCATCAGCAGATTCTGGGAAATTCTGTTGTCGAGATCGCTCGCGAAAAGGCGGGCATCATCAAGCAGGGAATTCCGGTCGTTTCGGCACCCCAGACTGCCGAGGTGCGGACCGTCTTCGAAACGATTGCGCAGCAGCGCGGTACCCAAGTTCATTACGCGGAGTTCCCTTCCCCTCCATTCAATGTCGCCTTACCTGGCTCATACCAACAAGTAAACGCGGCGGTTGCGGTTGAGGCACTCACCAAAGCCGATCTGGCGATCTCGCCTCAGGCGGTCAAAACCGGGCTTTCCACTGTCTTCTGGCCCGGACGATTCCATCATGTGGAGCCCAATTTGGTGCTCGATGGTGCGCACAACCCGGCAGCAAGTTGGCATTTGGTGCAAACATGGAAGGAATGTCACCGCGGGACCTCGCCAACGATAATTTTTGGCGGGATTACTAGATAAAAGCCTCTCCCAAATGCTCGAGGCCCTATCTCAGATCGCAGCACGCTTTTTCCTGGTACCGGTTCAAAATGATCGATCGGCATCCCCCTACGATCTGAGAACTCCGGATCATTTGCCACGAACCGTCTATCCCGACGTCAAAACCGCGATCCAACAAGCAAGAGGGTTGCCGGACCCGATTCTGGTAACGGGCTCACTCTACCTAGTGGGCGAAGCGCTTGCGTGGATCGATCCTAATTTTGGTACTTTCGAAAAAAGCACGCAATAGTTGAAAATTAACACGTAATAACAACTAGTTAGCTATGTCCGTCTCGAGAGCTATACCAATCCTTCGGCCTGAAGATCAACCGTATATAGCACACGCCGGAAATCAGGCCGGCACGGCCTGCACCTTCGAATTTGCCTCGCCAGCGCGCGCCAAGTGCATCCCATACGCGTACCTTCAATGTATCGACACTTACGGAGAGAGATTAATCACCCTTCGATACGCATTTGCCGACGTAGAATTGACGCTCGGCCGTGAATTTTTAGCGCGACGACAATTCATTGAAGAATTTGCCAATTTTCGCGTGGCGCTCGTACGCGAGGGACGACAAATCGCCATCCGCATTTCGATGGAGGCGTCATCCGAAAAACCGGAGCTTTTCTAGTAGGCGCGCCCTCGATTACGCAGAGCTCACGTCGTCGCCTCGCCGCGAACCGGATAGAGTTCTGTACCCCAACGGTTCATGAGAGCATTGTTGACCGCCCAACGCACGATCGGATGTCGGACGGCACCAAAGAATTGCCGCCAGGGCGAATACTCTTCGATGCCAGAACTGAGGTGTTCCGCGTTTAATTGGATTCGCGCCAAAAGCGTGTCTGCGCGCAACTCAACTCCCTCGGCGACCGCATGAAACGATTCGCTGGTCGATTCGGCCACCAGCAAGCAATAGCAAATCAACTTCCCGATCGTCAAAGCGCTTGCGCAGCCGGGTTCAGCCAGCCGCTTCTGATCGAGAACCTGGGAAAAATTTTCGGGCGTAATCTCTCTGCAATTCCACTTGTCGCAGGTGTCCATTCTGGCCACGGGGAAGCGGGCGTGGTCAATCAACTCAAACAACTCCCAACGAATCTCAGGGTAAGGCGGTTCGGCAAAATTATACGGATAATTGAGTCGTAGCTCTCGCAGCGCAAGTATCTCGTCGGCGCTTAGCGCTCTCTTTGCGGTCTCCGACGAGTGCTGCATTTTCTCCCTTTTGAGCGCCTCTCAGCAACAGCCAGGCTCACTGCGAGAATCAGTGCGCGAGCTTGTCAAGCCTACTTAGCCAGAGCTGCGCCGTTGCTCCGGCCCCGTTTCTTTTTCTCTTTAATCTCAAAGGCAAGCGAAAGTACCCTTCGGTACTTGGCTTGCCCGACAGCAACCAAACGAATCCCGAGGTCGGTCTTTTCGTTGATTTCATGTAAAGCTCGATCAATGGCGCGTTGTTTGAGATTAGGCCAATGGACTAAACACTTCTCGCTGACGATGTTGCCCTGGGCATCAAGAACCTCGTCAACTCCTAGGACCTTGCGAATTTTTGGGATGGAAATTCGCTTTAGTCCCACGTTGCGCCATTTCCATGCCCATTCGTAAAGACGAATCGAGTACTGACTTGCCAGCTTCACCGATGAGCGCTCTGCATCCTCCTTCTGGTGGTCTTTCAGGCGCTCAAAATGCCGATGCAGGCCGGGGTCGATATGCAAAATCATCTTTTTTTCGATCATTGTAATAGCGCTTAGCCATCGCGCATACAGCACCGAGTTCTGCTTGTCTCCATTATGGAGAACCAGTCGATGATAAGTAAGCAGCTTCAGTGCTGCAGATTGGAGGTCGAAATCATCAAATTCGAACGCGGTGACTCCCGGCTTCAACCGATCAACGATCGACATCACGATGCTGCGTTCGTTCTTTGTCAGCTTATAATACGCCTCAATTAGGTCGTCACCGAAACCGAGCTGATCATCACGATCCGGTAGTGGTAACGTTCCGAAAACTTTGTTGTACTTACGCACTTTACTTTCTCTGGGGTAGGGTGTTACAAGATCTTTTAACCAAATTGGTCGATAAGAGAAGCAATAAAAATGGCTGCCACAAAGGAATCTCGCCAAATCTTAGCTGAAACTCAAAAATGGTCGTTCTCGACCAATGGGCAACCTCTTAGTTTGGACGATTTTCTGGAAAATTACAGAAAACAAGGAGTGTTTTATGAAGGGAAGGAGCAGTGGCTCAAGGGCGTGACCAAGGTCACCTGGGAGAACTTCTTTTTGGTTTGTACGGAAGAATTGGATGACATTTCTCAGCGGGCAGCAAAAATGCTGGTTTCATATTGCTTGGAGATTGTGGAAGACGTGGTCTCGCGGATGCGCGGACCGGTAGATTCGACCCGGATATCAGAAGCGATGAAGCGGGAATTTGCAGAACAGTACGAGAACCCGATTTATCATTTCCAATGGGCGATGCGTCACGATGCCGTTCGAGAAGCCGTGACCAACGCGGTCCTAAACCGCTGGGGCAAGTAACGGCGACACCAGTTGACAGCAATAAATCGTCCTCGTTCGCGAAAGACCTAAGGGGTTCGTCGCCATCACCCATGGTGGTGGGCGAAGGCCTGGTCGGGTCAACATCAGTCCCCTTCCGAGGCGCCAGAGGCGACCTTTGTCTCCGGCACGCAGTGACACAGTTGGCCGCGACGTAGGCTTCCGCCTTCGCCAGGCCTAAGCCAAGTGTGCCTAGTACGGTTTTAGCCTACCTATCTCGGGTTTGCATTCGCACGCCCCCAGATAATCGGGCTACGCCCCCCCGCCGGCTCATTTTTTCAACTGATAGAAACATAATTCTTACTTGTTATTATATGTAGATCCCGCTAACTTTTGTTTATGTGGGAAGGCGTGGAAACTGTTAGCAGTCGGTTCGAGTATTCTGAACCCACTAAGAGCAGAGAATTTACCGATCCGCTTTCTTTCCGCCAGTCCGACGGAAACATATTGCGACTCCCCAATTACTCGCCCGGCGCCCCGTTTGTCCAGATCGCTGAGCAGTCAGGCTTTCGCATTCGCGTCAAACCCCTGTTTCCCCGGGTCCAAGAAGGGGGCGCAGAAGCGCTTCCGACTCCCCGTTTCCTTGTGCAGGTCAGCTCCGGCGGCACTCCCTGTTATGTGCGTCGCTATGTTTCGAGCGAAGTTTCTCTCTTCGAGGCCGTTGTTAGAGCGCGACGGTGGATTCACGCGGAACGCCAGAGAGAGCGGTTTGACTTCGCGCTGTCACCCCTCGTCTTGTTGTTGGCTGGACTCTTATTGCTTACTAGCTGGTTTCTTTACCCGATTCTTGATTGGGTCAGCCTCCTGCCGATCTTCGTCAGCCTGCCGTCTGCTTTTTATTTCGCTCCTGGAGGTCGTCGAACCCACATCTCAGCGTCGTTAGCCGGCTTTCATTGGGACCGAAACGATTTCTGTCGTGGTTGGCTCATCACCGGCGACACGGGCGCTGGAAAAACTTTTGCGATCAATGCCTTGCTCCACAGCGTTTTCCGGAATGAGTCGGACTGGGGAGGTCTCTGCTGCGATGAAAAAGGGATTTACCACGAAACGTTGGTGAGAATGGCCAAGCGTTACGGACGCGAACAGGATTTGTTGCTCCTGCAAACAAAGCCGGATCATGCGCCCCAAGACTGGGCTCCGCCTACACGATTCAATCTTCTTTCCGACGAAACGATTCCTTGGTCAACCTATGCGACTGTGATTGTTGATACCGCCTCATCTCTAGCTTCGGGAACCGAAGATAAGGGTTTCTTCAAAACGCAGGCGCACGCAAATATCGGACGAGGAATACAGTTTTTTCGGTTGCTGGGATTGGTACCGACCATGCATCACCTTCTCGAAATGCTCCAGTATCAACCGGTCCTCAGGGCAATGTTACAGGAACTGGAACCCCTAAAAAACGAAGGCAATCCGGACGCCCGCGAATGTTATGACCATTTCTTGAACGGGTTTTTACGCCAACCCGCGGAACAGCTCGGTGGAGTCATCTCGACGATCTACAATTATCTCAATTACTTCACCAATCCTGATATCAGCGAAGTGTTCGGGGCTGAGGAGAATAGCTTTGATTTTGCCGCTCTGGATGAAGGCGCCATCATCTGCATCTCGTTACCGCAAAAATACCAAACGGAACGTCGATATATCACCACGATTCTTAAACTGCTCTTTTATACTCACGCTCTGCGCCGTTTCGATCCAAGGCCGCCTGGAAGCCGAACACTGAATGACGATAACCTGCTGATATGTTGGCAGGACGAAGCCCAACGATTTATCACTGAATCGGACGGGAATGTTGACGTCATCCGGCAAGCTCGAACAACGACGGTTCTCGCCGCCCAATCCAAACTCTCTTTCTTACCGACGCTTGGTTCTAAAGAAAAAGCAGAAGTCACCATTCTTAACCTGCGTAACCGCATTATCTTCAAGGCAGCCGACCGGGCGTGCGCCGAGAGCTCGGCCGACTTCATCGGAAAACGTATGATCTGGAAGCGGTCCTACACCAGAGGGCGTGGAAATTACAGTACTACCCGTACACGAGAAGAAGAGTATCGGATTAAACCCTTCGAATTGATGTCACTTCCCAAATTTACGGCAATCATCAAACATTGCGAAAAGGGGTATCGTCGAAAGCGGATTCATCCAGTCGACGCAGACGGAAAAACGCCTGCCTGGTACCCATTCTGGCGTCGTTGGCTCTAGCACAGGCCAGCTACAGGTTGTTCGCAAATGAATGAGAGAGAGAGATCATGGCTGGCCAATCTCCGTTAGAAACAGATGAGCCGAAGTCGTTAACTTCGACTTCTTAATCCACGCTCACTTGGAGCTTGGAAGCGGTGACGTGGCTGCTCGCTTCTTGCTCGCATCCTGGAGAAGCTCGTCTACTCGGGAAATCGCTCCGCTGTGCGGAAATCTGGCTTTGAACTGTTCCAGCATCGTGATGGCACGATCTGGCTGGTTCAACGACTGCAAATACAACGCCGCAAGATTGAACAAACTGTTTTCGTGTTCGGGATTCTCGCGTTGCGCAACCTCGTACTCCGCGGCTGCCGCTTCCGGCTGATTGTCGAAACGGAGCGCGCTGCCAAGATCGGACCGGACGTCGGCGTTGTCTGCGCCAAGGCTTATCGCTTTCCGATACTGTTCGGTTGCTTTCGTCCAGTTATGGTGGTCGAAATACCAGTTTGCCAGCGTCAGCGCTCCTTCGCGCGGTGCAACCCTTGACACATCCGGAAGAACGTCATTTTCCGTTTGCCGGGAGACGGCCGAGCCTCTGGGTAAGTGGGCCAGGATTGCCCAGGCCAATATTGCTCCTACAATGAAGGCAATTGCTCCGAAGAGAACGATCCTTAGCGGCTTAGACTTGTTATCTTTCAGCTTCACGGCAGAGCAGACATTGGATCGCCGAACGATCCAATTTGCAACTTCCAGGGTCAGGAGAAGAACAGCTCTCCCTGCCTGCGCGTTGCCTTTGCCGCTTCCTCCTGAATTTCGTTCAGCAGCGACTTGAATTCGCACTTCTCAAGTCCTCTCAGATACTCCTCATAGATCGGGTGAATCCTGAGATCCGCAATTGGCACCGGCAAAGGATGGTCAAGATCAAGCTTGACCATCTCGCGATTCTGCAAAATTTGAGTCCGGCCTTTTTCCAGTCGCACCCGTAACTTGTCGTTTGTTACGTCCTTTAGATTGGTCAGCATATTTTCAACTGTACCAAATTGTTGAATAAGGCTCGACGCTGTCTTTAATCCGATGCCATCGATACCCGGAATGTTGTCGACTGAGTCTCCGGTCAGAGCAAGTACTTCACCGATACCGGCTGGTGGTACCCCCCATTTTTCCGTAACTTCTCGAACGCCGAGAAGTGCGTACGAGTCTTTCGGCTGTTTCAGATCCGCCTTGTTGGTTGAGTAAACTTTGACCTTGCCGCTGACCAGTTGGAAGAGATCTTTATCGTTGGTCGCCAGAACCGTGTCGTGCTGATCCCCCGCCGCCAGGACGTAACATCCCATCAGATCGTCTGCTTCCGTATTGGGCAGAGCGATTGATGTGAAGCCCATGGGTCGCACAAACTCCCGGATGAAATCCAGCTGCGGAATCATCTTGTCCGGCATCGCTTCACGCTGCTGCTTGTACGCGGGTTGCAACTCAACTCTCTTTTCCGGCATTCCTTCGTCCCAAAAAATCGCGGCTCGATCCGGCCGCAGATCTTTGACCATTTTCCGGACTGTTTTCACGAATCCGTAGATCGCATTCGTCGGTTCACCCCGAGAGTTGTTCAAGGTCTGGATCGCATGAAACGAGCGATAGACATAGTAGTGTCCGTCGATTAGCAAAAGGGTCACACCACTTCTTTAGACCAAAACCTTCGACTTCGCAGAGCGAAATTTTCGCGCTCTGGGAGCTGGCCCGAGAAGTATAAACAGCGCGCTGAAGGCCCGGCTCATCGATTTTGATCAAGCGAAGTCCAACAGCCCTGTTAACTGACGCCTTCGGCGCAGGTCAGACCAGCTTCAAATTCGGATCCGCGTCTTCAACCCAAGCAGTGAATGATCGGGATCGAAAGCGTTCCCCGGCTACAAAGGCGATCATCGCGGCATTGTCGGTTGTTAATGCCGGAGCAGCCAAACGTAGATTAATCCCACCGGCTGTCGCCGCCCGCTCCATCTCCTGACGAAGCCGCATGTTACAGCTCACGCCGCCGCTGACCGTCACGGTATGGGCAGCAACGGACTTGGCTGCTGCCATCGTTTTCCGGACGAGTACTTGGACAACCGCCTCCTGAAACGAAGCGCACAAATCGGCCTGATAATCGCCGGATAGCTGGGGTAACAAATAACGGACCGCCGTTTTTAGGCCGCTGAAGCTAAAGTTGAAGTCGCCGCTTCCTAGCATGCTCCGCGGAAGATCAAAGCGAGCAGGGTCGCCGGCTTCAGCGCACCGTTCGACGCTTGGGCCACCCGGATAGGGCAAACCCAATAACTTGGCCACTTTATCAAAGGCCTCGCCCGCGGCGTCGTCGAGCGTTGACCCCAATATTCTATATTGCCCGACCGCCTCCATGGTAACGAGTTGAGTGTGCCCGCCGCTGACGATCAATCCAACGGATGGCTGTGGCCCGCGTGGATCGTTGAAAAAGGGTGAAAGCAGGTGAGCCTCGAGGTGATTGATTCCAATGAATGGTTTCCGCAATCCGATCGCAACCCCCTTTGCCGCCGAATAACCAACCAGCAGAGAAGTCAGTAACCCCGGCCCACGAGTGGCTGCAACACAATCCACGTCTGCTGGTCGAACTTGGGCTTCGTCGAAAGCGAACTCGAGCAGCTGCGGCAGTTTGACGAGGTGATTACGCGACGCGACTTCCGGGACTACTCCGCCATAGCGCTGGTGGATCGCACTTTGGCTCGCTACCTGTGAAACCAGGAGTTGATCGGGACCCCGCAGCAGCGCTACCGCCGTTTCATCGCATGAGGTTTCGATCGCCAGGACGAGCGGGCCACGCACTAGTGTCCTTGCTCTGTGTTGCCGGCGTTCTGAGTATAAATCATTACACTCTTTAGCGCGTCGACTGCACGTTCCAGCTGCGCATCTCGCTGCTCACTCACAAGCTTCTGTTCCTCGGCGGTCAAGGGACCGTCGCGACGTCGCAAAAGAAGTGCCTTCTCTTGATCCGGCGTAAGCGAAGCTTTAATATTCGGGATAACGCCATTTTGATGGATAACTTGGCGGCTCGGCGTGTAGTACTTTGCCGTAGTCAGCCGCAAACCGGATCCGTCGGGAAGTTGAATTACGGTCTGAACGGATCCCTTGCCGAAGGTGGTGTCACCGACGACGATGGCTCGATTCAGATCTTTCAGTGCTCCAGCAACAATTTCGGCGCCACTAGCGCTTCCGGAGTTAACCAGCAGGACGATCGGAAAATTCGATACGGGCTTGGAGTTGCGATCGGTAAAATACTCGCGATGTTGAGAGCCTTCCCGGCCCTCGGTATAGACAACCATCGTCTTCGGAGGCAGAAAATTTGCACAAACGTCGACCGCACTATTGAGCAAGCCACCTGGATTATTTCGGAGATCCACAACCAGAGCCTGCATGCCTTTCGCCTGGAGCTCATCCAGTCTTTGCCGCAACTCCTGGGCGGTCGGCTCGTTGAATTGAGTGATGCGGAGATACCCTATCTTAAATTTTCCGCTGACCGCTGGATCGAGAATTTTCGAATCCTTTACGCTCGCCACCTTGATGACCTCGCGCTGCAGATTGAATTCCTTCGTTTCTTTTGATGACGGGCGATAAATCGTCAAAGTCACACGTTGTCCTGGTTCGCCCCTGAGCTGGTTGAGCGCGTCCTGCAAGCTCATCCGATCGGTCACTTTCCCGTTGATCCGCAAAATTTCATCTCCCGGCATGATTCCCGCCCGAAAACCGGGCGTGTCTTCCATCGGAGTGACCACGGTAATAACACCATCTTTAGTGGAAACGATTATCCCCAGACCACCAAACTCGCTGCGGGTGTCATCCTGCATGTCCCGGAAGTCCGTCGGCTCCATGAATTGACTGTGCGGATCCAAGCTATTAAGCATTCCGCGGAGGGCCGAGTAAGTAAGGTCTTTGAGGGCGACCTTATTCTCGTCCACGTAATCTTGGCGCACCAACTGAAGAGCGCGGGTAAAGACAGTTAAATTGTTGTACTCCGATTCGCTCGATTCAGCCGACGCATTACTCGTCAGGATCTTGTAACCTACTGCTAAATTGAAACAAACCAGTAGCGTTAAAGCCACTAAACTAAACCTGCGCATCATTTCGGTACCATCCTAGCACACGTCCCGGGCGACGCGAGCGGGTTCCCGACGCACCGCCGTTTACGTAAAACGAGAGCACTCACTTTTTGCGATGCCGAACGAGCCGGGTTCCATTTTCGCTTACGAGCACTAATTCGTCGTTGGTCAGACTTTCAATTTTTTCTTCGACCTTGTAGGTCTCGACCCCACCGGAATCACTTCGAAACACCTCGCCGGAAGCAAGCAGTTTTCCGTCGCGTACATCCCACATGCCAGAAAAACTCCATTTTGTCGTGCCGCCATCGGCGTGCATCACCTCGTCAGCCGAGTGCATTCCATCCCGGTGAAAGCTGTTCTCGCCATAGAAACGATAGTTGCCGCCGGTCTCATCGGTTATCCAGGTTCCAACCAACCGGTGAGTCAGCTCTTCGTCGCTCACAGTAGGGACCTTCTGGCAGGCGCAAAACAGAGCGAACCCGCCCACTATCGAGATCCATAGTCGGGTATGCTTCAACCGGGCCATGAAACTCCGACCAGTCGGTTCTTTACCCCTCGGACCGTCGAGAGACTTTTTCGCTCGGGAATGATCTATCGGGTGAGAGCGAACAAGGTGTCGAACAAAAAAACGACTGCCGACCATGTTGCGCTAGACGGCGGAATGTCACGCCGCATCCTTGTCCTGTTTGCGGCGAATCAACGGCGCACGCTTACCTTCAACCACGGCGCGGTTAATGACGACATCGGCAACGTCTTCGCGACTTGGGACGTCGTACATCACATCGAGCATGATTTTTTCGAACATAGAACGAAGGGCCCGGGCGCCGGTCCCTTTGGTGGCAGCTTGTTGAGCCATCGCTCGCAACGCGTCCTTAGTGACAACCAGATTGGCACCTTCCATGGCGAGCAGTTTTATATACTGTTTGACCATCGCATTCCGAGTGTCGGTCAAAATCAGCATGAGCTCGTCTTCGGTCAGAGCGTCCAAGGCAGAGACGACCGGCAGTCGCCCGATAAACTCGGGAATCATGCCAAACGAGAGTAGATCTTCTGGTTCCGTGTACCGTAACACTTCGTGAATCTGCACGGTGGCTGCACTTGACATTGCCGCCTGAAATCCGAGCACTCGGTTCCCCAGCCGCCGGTTGATGATGCGGTCGAGCCCCACAAAGGCGCCGCCGCAAATGAAGAGAATCTTTTCGGTATTGACCTGGATGTATTCCTGGTGCGGATGTTTGCGGCCACCTTGGGGTGGGACGTTACAACTACTGCCCTCAAGGATCTTGAGCAGCGCCTGCTGTACGCCTTCGCCAGAGACGTCGCGCGTGATGCTCACATTGTCCGTTTTGCGGCCGATCTTATCTATTTCGTCGATATAAACGATCCCGATCTCCGCCCGCTTCACATCGTAGTCGGCGTTCTGAAGCAACCGTAGAATAATATTCTCCACATCCTCTCCGACATAACCCGCCTCGGTCAGCGTCGTGGCATCGGCAATGCAGAATGGCACATCGAGAATCCGAGCCAGCGTGCGGGCCAGTAACGTTTTACCGCAGCCGGTTGGTCCGATGAGGAGAATGTTGCTTTTTTCGATCTCGACGTCGGCGTAGGGGTCGAGCGCCAGATCCTTCCCGCCGCCGGTATTTAAAATACGCTTGTAGTGGTTATGCACCGCTACCGAAAGCACCTTCTTGGCACTGTCCTGACCGATGACGTATTGATCCAGCTGTCGTCGAATTTCCGCCGGCTTCGGTACCCGCAACGTTGTCGTCTGCCGCCGGGCGTCCTCATTCAATTCTTTATCGAGGATGCCTTTGCAGACGTTGATGCAATTGTCGCAGATATAAACCCCGGGACCGGCAATCAGCTTGCGAACTTCCGCGTGGCTTTTGCCACAGAAAGAACACATGGTGAGATTGGAGGCCCGAGCCATCTTAAGCCAGCAACAAAGTTTCGCGAACGCTAGGAAGATACCACACTTGCACTAGTCTGTGGAAGTAGATCTGCCCTAATATCTTTGCGGGACTTCACCACCTCGTCGACCAACCCGTACGCTTTGGCCTCATCGGCCGACATCCAATAATCGCGATCCGAATCAATTTGTACTTGTTCGTCTGACTTCCCGGTATGGGCCGAGAGAATGTGGATCAGCCGCCGCTTAATCTTAAACATCCATTCAACCGTTCGTTCCACATCGCTCGCAGTACCCTGGGCTCCGCCCGAAACTTGGTGAATCATGATGTCAGAATTCGGCAGCGCGTATCGTTTTCCCTGGGTACCCGCCGCTAGTAGAACAGCTCCCATGCTGGCCGCGATACCCATGCAATAAGTCGCAACATCACACGTCACGAACTGCATCGTGTCGTAGATGGCAAGACCGGCAGTCACGGAGCCACCCGGGGAATTGATGTAAAGATTGATATCGCGCTTGGGATCCTGCATCTGCAGAAACAGCAGCTGAGCCACAACGCTGTTCGCCACGAAATCATCGATAGGAGTACCGATGAAAACGATGCGATCTTTGAGCAATCGACTATAGATATCGTACCCTCTTTCCTGATTCCCATCCCGTTCGATGACCGTTGGAGGGTAGTAGTTGCTTTGTGGAGTAATAACGCTTCTGGACATTCGGTTGGGTCTTCTAAAGCAGCTTTTCAGGAGGTTTCCGCGCTGTGGTCGACGGTAGCATTCGAGGTCAGGAAATCAAGGACCTTACCGATCTGGATCTCTTCGTAGATCTGCGGAATAGCCCCTTTCCGATCGAGTTCAGCCATCGTTTTGTCGAAGGTCATGCGATACTGCGTGGCAAGTTCTCCTACCCGGCGTTTTACGTCATTCGCCGTCACCTCGATCTTTTCTTTTTCCCCGATTCGGGTCAGAATAAAACTGGCCTTAAGCCGGTCTTTAGCGCTGCGCGACGCCGTGTCAACGATCTCCTTCCCACTCTCCCGCAATAGCTCCTCGCTGACGCCCCTTTGCTGGTTGTGCTCAACGATCTCGGACATTATACGCCGCGTTTCGTCTCTCACGTAGCTCTGCGGCAATTCGCACTCTACGTTCTTTACCAGATAATCGATTATTTGGGTGCGTTTCTGCGCATTTGCTTCTCGAACCCGTTCTTCCTGCATTCTCGACCGCACCAGATCACGCAATTTTTCGACCGTGAGACCTTCGGCCACTTGAGCGGCAAACTCATCGGTCAACTCTGGCAGATCCATTTTCTTCAGGGCCTTCAAATTAACCCGAAAATGAACGACTTTGCCGGCCAAACTTTCGGTCGGGAAGTTGTCGGGAACAGGCACGTCAAATTCCCGAGTCTCGCCGACCTGCATTCCGACCAATGATGGCGCGAATCCTGGCAATAAGATGTCATCCTCTGCTCGGATCCAAAAATCATCATTGCCATTCAAGATCTTAGGCGCATCGGGAAACGCTTCCGACAGCGGCTGGCCCTCCACTGACGTGGCAAAATCGATAACGGCGAAGCTACCCATATCCAGCGGCTGTCCCTCGAGTTCGCTAAACGTTGCGTGGCGCTCGCGGAGCCGGTTCAAGGAAGCCTCTACCTCTTCCTCGGTGGCTTCGCTCGTCGGTGCCTTGACCGGGATACCCTTGTATTCCGGCAGCTCGAACTCCGGAGTAGTTATGAGGGTCGCAGTAAAACGCATGCTGCGCTCCGGCGTAAACTCGACGTCGTCGACATTAGATACGGACAGCACTTTTAGTCCTTTTTCTCGGATCGCCTCTCTGGTCGTCTCTTGAACGAGCTTACGAGTAAGCTCTTCCTGGATTTCCTTGCGGTACTTGGCCTCGACGACATTTTGGGGAGCTTTGCCCGGTCGAAATCCGGGGATGCGCGCGGCTTGGCGAAAACCTTTTACGACTTCGTTCCACTCCTGCTTGACCCGCTCTGGCGGGAGTTCCACATGCATGGAGGCTAGGCAATTCGGCAATTGTTCTACGTCTACGTTCATGAAATCTGAAGAAATCAGACGCTAATACTGATCCGCGCGACCAGCAAGTCGCCTGTGGATACCCTGACTGGTAGGGACTCCCCTTACATCTCGTTTTCCGACAGCCAATGTTGGACCTTGTCCTCTTTCACCGAGCCTACAACCGCGATCCCCAGACGCTCCGGGCAAAAACAGAGACGGGCCACGGATTGAACCGCCTCCGGCGTTACGCTCTTTACCTTGGTTTGTACCTCTTCCGGATCGATCACGTAATCGTAGGCAATGAGCGATTCGCCCATCCACATGATCTGATTAGTCGTACTCTCCAGGCTGAGCTCATTCTGCCCCAACGTGTACTGTTGCGCTTGCCGAAGTTCCTTTTTAGTCGGCGGCCGCTCCTTAAACTTTTCCAACTCGCGATTAATGGCGCGCAACGCTCGTCGGAACTTTGTTGATTCAAGTCCTACACAAATACTCACTAATCCAGAGTCCTCGAGCACCAAAGTGCCGCTATTGATCGAGTAACAAAAAGCATAGCGTTCCCGGAGTTGCTGAAATAACCGCGAGCTCATGTTTTCGCCAAGGATCACGCTCAGCAATTTGAGCGCGTGCCGTCGATTATCAGTACGGCTGATCGCGTGATAGCCAAGCGCCAGGTGCGTCTGCTCGGTATCTTCCGTGGCCACAATGAGGCGTTTATTTCTTTGCGAGCCGTTCCATGGCTCAAACTCCGGGGCTTTCCCGGCCGGGAGATCTTCAAATCCACTGGCAAAGATTTGGACCACCTCATCGTGGTTGCAGCGTCCCGCTACGGTGACGACCGTACTACGCCCATTGTAATTACGCCCTACGTATTCAAGCAATTCTGGGCGCCCGATTCGTCCGATCGACTCCATCGAACCGGTTAACGGCCGACCCAAAGCGTGAGATGGCCAGATCGCCTCGCTCAACAGTTCCTGAGAAAATTGGGCTGGTTGGTCCCGGTACATCAAGATTTCTTCCCGGATAACATCTCGTTCGCGCTCAATCTCGTTCTCCGCAAATACGGAGTTTCGGAACATATCGATCAAAATTTCTGCCAAAACCGGCAGGTGGGGGGCAGCCGCTTTAGCGTAAAAGCAAGTGTGATCCTCGGTAGTAAACGCGTTGATGAACCCGCCTAACCCTTCGACCGCCTCCGTAAGGTTACGAGCAGTCCTGGTCTCAGTGCCCTTGAACAAAAGGTGCTCCAAGAAATGCGAGATCCCGCACAGCTCCTCGGGTTCGTGCCGGCCTCCGACGCCAACCCAAACGCCAACGCTCACGCTCTTCATTTGGGGCATCTCGCACGTAGCAATACGCACCCCGTTTTTTAGCCTACTGGTTCGATAAAACATCAGTCGATTACTGAGCGATAGGACCTAAAACAGTCACATCTTTCTTCGCTCTTTCACTAGACTCTAAGTTGAACAAGATTTGCGCCAAATCTAGATCTCTCGGGTAAGTTATCTTTAGGTTCCATTCCGGATTCGTCAACAACCTCACTGGAAATCCGGCTTTTTGCACCGCCGAAACCTCGTCGGTAACCGCTATATCGCTTGCCAACACTGCCTCATAGGCCTTCACCAGCCATTCGCGACGAAAGACTTGGGGGGTCTGCATCGTCCACAAGCCAACCCTTTCAACGCTGTCGATCACTCGCTGCTCTTCGTTCGCCCGCTTTATTGTTTCGACGATCGGAGCAGCCAGCGAAACGGCGCCGTGTTCGCGAGCCTCCTGAACGGCCAAAGAAATTAACTCCGAAGTAATGAGGGGCCGGGCGCCATCATGAACGGCGACGAACTCCGCTTTCGGATTAATCGCTTGTAGACCAGCATAAACCGAGAGATGACGCTGCGCGCCGCCAGCCACAACTCGACTGACCTTGTTGATACCATGATCCGCAGCCAATGAACCGAATTGCTTCAAGCGATCGGAATGGGCAACCAAAACAATTTCTTCGACATCCGAGCAATTTTCGAATCGTTGGAGCGTACGAATAAACACAGGGCAGCCTGCCAACGAAGCTGTCAGTTTATCAAATCCCATCCGCTGGCTAGTCCCGGCGGCAACGACAATCGCAGATGTCATGACAATACCAGCCTCCCTGGGCTTCAGAGAGCGCCGGATCGAAACCGGGTATTCATGGATCATTTCGCAAAAATAACAAGAATTAACTTAATGCTTTTTGGACCGCCTCGCTTAACGTTTTGCCGTCCGCCCGACCCGCTGCTTTTTCGTTCGCAATTTTCATGACCTGACCCATTTGCGCCTTCGAAGTTGCTCCGGATTCGGCAATCGCCGCCTGCACGATGTTGGCAATCTCTTCGGACGTCAGTGGCTGCGGTAAATAATCAGCCAAAATTTTCATCTCCCTCCGCTCCTTCTCGGCTAACTCGGGTCTCCCTCCCTTTTCAAACCCCGCAACGGAGTCTTGCCGCTGTTTCATTTGCTTGCGGAGCACCGCAATCGTGTCAGAATCCGCCAACTTACCTCCGGCGCCATGTTTCTCAATGGCAGCATTCATTATTGCCGATTTAACCATACGGAGTACGGACAGCCGCTCAGCTTCTTTAGCCCGCATAGCCTCTTTTAGATCAGAATCGATCTTTTCTTGGATCGTCATGGAGCGAACCTAGACAACGAGTGCTTTACTGCAAGATCCAGCCCAAAGCGCGGCTCATGTTTCCTATGCCTTCAGCCCCCCAACGGCTGGCTGCCGAGATTCGCCAATGACGGCAGAACCGTGACACGCCGGCGTCCCCTGATTGTGACAATTATAGGAATCTTCTGGCTCATTCGGCCGAATATAGCAAAATAGAGCAATGCGTTTGCCGAGCCGTTTAATAACGCTTCTGCTGCTTTCGACGGCGTTGAGCGGAATCGCCTGGAGCCTCCCTTTTTCCACAGTCTTCCGAGGCCAATCGAAATTCAATGCACTGGTTGCACAGGCTGAACAACAAAACTGGCGAGCGCTTCCTCTCGGCGACCGGATAATCGCTGTGGCAAAGACTTTCTTAGGCACGCGTTACGTGAATTACACCTTGGAAATCGACGATCATGTCGAGGCACCTTCCGTGAATATGGATGGGTTGGATTGTTGGACCTTTTTCGAAATCTCGGTCGGTTTTGCCCGGATGCTGGAAATGAAAGGCAGCAACTATACCCCGAGTGATCTGCTCGCAATGATCGAGTTGGATCGTTACCGGGGAGGTCGCTGTAACGGCAGTTATACCTCCCGCCTCCATTTTCTGGAAGACTGGATTTACGACAATGAGCGACGTGGTTTAGTCAAGAATCTGACAGTCTCCCTGGGCGGCGTGCCGATGCGTGGGCGCTACCTCAACGAAATGAGCCACCACTGGCGTGAATCTCGATATATGCGCCACAATCTGGAGTTGGTACCGCAGATCGCGGCGATTGAGCAGCGTGTTGCGTCTCGCAACGTCTATCACATCCCGCGCGAACAGGTGTCGGGCATCGATTCAAAGATTCGCAACGGAGACGTTATCTGCATTACCGGCCGAGGGCCCGAGGGTTTTACCGAGCATGTAGGTCTGGCTTATCGTGACCAAGCTGGAGTTCTCCGCTTCCTGCATGCCTCCAAAGACGAACGGCAAGTGGTTATCGATGTTCCTCTCCGCCAATATGTCTACCGCTATCACAAATTTGCCGGCATTATGGTCGTGCGACCTTTGGACGTATCCTCTGCCGGTTTGTCGCGCGTAGCGGAGAACTAGGGAGTAGCCTGATGCTCCAGCCTCAGGGATCCAACCGTCCGCAAGCCTGAAAAAGTCAGACAGTTGAACTCTTAGACGCATTGCGTCCTCGGTTCCTGAGCCGGGAGGATCAGGCTACGACGTGTCCTCTGCCGGTTTGTCGCGCGTAGCGGAGAGTAGCCTGATGCTCCAGCCTCAGGGACCCAACCGTCCGCAAGCCTGAAAAAAGTCACACAGTTGAACTCTTAGACGCATTGCGTCCTCGGTTCCTGAGCCGGAGGATCAGGCTACGACGTGTCCTCTGCCGGTTTGTCGCGCGTAGCGGAGAACTAGGGAGTAGCCTGATGCTCCAGCCTTCGTCCCCCCACCCACAACTACGGCGGACAAGCCAGCCTCAGGGCTGCAGCGATGGTGAGAAATGATCGGTGAATGGTGAATGCCTATCGGCAAATCCTCGGAGAAATCTCCCACCGCCCTCTCACTAATCTAGTCACCAATCACTGACATGCTTCCTGAGCCGACTATTTTGCCAGCGTAAATATGTTCGCTTGAACATATAGCATTCTAGGCCGATCATCATTCATGAGCTTCGGTGTCGACCCTTCCGGAAACCGGCCTGGGCCTCGTGGTCGCGGGGCGACGATAAATCCGGCCGATCGATTCACTGCTTTGCGCTACGAGCAGGACGAATTCAGCGCTGCCGAAGATGCGCGTCCGCTCCCGACGGAATTTTTTCGCGACGACTCCCAATCAATCATATCGCGGAACAACAGCCCTGATGTCGGGTTTGAGACGAGCTTGAATCCATACCGCGGCTGCGAGCATGGGTGCGCTTACTGTTACGCCAGACCCACCCACGAATACCTGGGATTTTCGGCCGGCCTGGATTTCGAATCTAAGATCCTCGTAAAACTGAATGCCGGATCATTGCTTCGCGCCGAGCTGAGCAAGCTGAGTTGGAAACCGCAAGTTCTGGTTATGAGCGGTGTGACCGACTGTTATCAACCGATTGAGCGCAAACTAAAATTAACGCGCTCGTGCCTAGAGGTACTAGCGGAGTTTCGTAATCCAGCCGCGATCGTAACCAAAAATTTTCTCGTAACCCGCGACCTCGACCTCCTCCAAAGCCTGGCCAAATACGATGCGGCGATTGTTACCATATCCATTACTACGCTAGACGCGGATCTCGCCACAAAATTGGAGCCACGAGCTTCGACTCCCCGAGCGCGGCTGGCTGCGGTCCGCGAACTCGCGGGCGCCGGTATCCCGGTTGGCGTGAACGTGGCGCCGATCATTCCAGGATTAACCGATCACGAGATTCCCCACATTATTCAGGCTGCAGCCGAGGCAGGGGCTCGCTGCGCACACTACACGATCGTGCGACTACCTCTGGCAGTCTCTCAAATCTTCCCTGCGTGGCTGAGATCGCATTTCCCCGATCGAGCAGAGACGGTTCTTGGCCGGATTCGCTCGATGCGCGATGGAAAGCTAAATTCTTCTGAATTCGGCCGACGAATGCGTGGGGAGGGTTTGCTCGCGGAACAGATTCGACAACTGTTTCAGGTCGTATGCCGTCGGTTTGGTCTTAATGAACGAGATTTTCAGCTGAGTTGTGACTCGTTCCAACGCGTCGAGAAAAATCAGCTATCGCTGGGATTGTAGGTCACCGTTCGGTAGGGCGAAAACCTGATCCGGCAGGCGCCGGATCGGTTTGAGCCGTTTCCGGTCTACTACCTAGCGATGTTTGCATTATCCATCTGAGAGCTCGACCAGCCGCCGTTAGTCACAAGAAAAACGCAACAAAAGGTCGCACGCGCGCCTCAAACCCAGCGCGAGTCACATCATATCGCAACATTTCTGCGCGCCCTTAGCCCTGAGGATATGGGCATCCAAACGAGTGGCCGCGACGAAGGCTTTGCGGAGTCGGGTTTTCGCCCTACCAGCCTGGTGCAGCTATATCCGATTTGGCCGAACTCGACCTCTTGACTAGAAACAGTTTTTCCCGTTTTCTGCGGCTCCACCGATGGCTCAAACGACCGAACTACCAGCGATGAGGGCGAATACGGACGCGCGCCGGTTCCATCATCGAAAAGCAATCCTGCTTTTGATTTTGGCCTGTCTATTTTGGGGCATCAGCTTCCCGACAGGTAAAGCCTTAACGCAGCTCTACCTCCAATCGATCAATGAGGCATCCAGCTGGTTTGTAGTGAGTCTGCAAGGAGCTATTCGCTTTCTTCTCGCGGGTCTGCTGATGGTGCCGTTCGGCTGGCGGGAGCTCCGAACGCTTGATAGCCAAGAACTCTTACAGGGCTTTGGCCTCGGACTCTTTGGCGGAGCAGGGATGCTCTTGCAAATGGACGGCCTTGCCTACACCTCTGCTTCGGTCTCTGCATTCCTGACCCAGGCTTATTGCATTCTCCTTCCGATCTACCATTTCTCGCGTACCCGAAGGCTGCCGGCATTCCGCGATTTCTTAGCGATATTCATGGTGATTACCGGCATCGCCATCCTGGCTAATGTTGATTGGAAAACATTCAAAATCGGTCGAGGTGAATTGGAGACGCTCGTCAGCGCAGTCTTCTTCACTTTTCAAATCCTTTGGTTGGAGCGGCCGGCGTTTCGGCGAAACCGTACGCGCGTCGTTTCTACGACGATGTTTTTGTCAATGGGGTTGATTTTCGGCGTCGCGGCATTTTGCACACATCCGAATGGATTCAATTGCGCTGAGGCGCTCAATTCGTTTCCGAAAGTTTTCCTCACGCTCTTGCTCGTATTTTTTTGCACGCTTCTCGCCTTCAACCTGATGAACCATTGCCAGCCGGCAATTAGCTCAACCGAGGCCGGAATTGTGTACACCACCGAACCGCTGTTTGCCTCGCTGTTCGCTCTTTTCCTGCCGGCGCAGTTCAGCGCCTTGACGAATATTGATTACGCTAACGAGCAGTTCTCATTAACCTTGCTGACGGGCGGCGGGCTCATCCTGCTCGCAAATCTCATCCTGCAAATTCGCTCTGGAAAAGCGATACCGCCTGTCGCGGAAGTCAGGACGACAACTGAAATATCACCGGAATCCCCTCCGGGGATTCAAAAACCGATTTCTTGACGGCTCTGCCTAGAACGAACGAGTTTAAACCATGCGCGCTTTTGGTTTGGCGATTATCATCTTAGCGTTCGGGCCGGTCGCTCCCGGCCAAGATTCCGTCGACACGGATTGGACGAAGCTCGTCCAACTCGAAAAACGCTGTGAGGAGAGACCCGGAGCCGGCGAAAATGCCGTCGAGTTTTACGCTCAGCGAGAACGCGATCTCTACGAAGCGGCTCGAGTCTACCTGCAGAATTACCCGAACGACGCTCATGCTGGGACAGCACTGGCATGGAAACTCAAGAATGCGGATTTTTCTGGATCGGCCACCGACCGCAATAGTTTGCTTGATCAATTAGAAAATGAGGCTCGCAGTTTTGTCGCCAGCCATTCATTGCCTGCCGAATTACGGCAGCAAATCGTTGTTACGTTGATTCATCAGCGACTTAACAACGATGACTTGATCACGACAGACTCGGCCCCGCATTTGGAACAACAAATTGCGGATTACTTGCAGGAGAATCCCGCTGATCCCAAAAAGATTTCCCTCGAGCTGGCCCGCGCAAATCTGCTCTATCGACTGGACGCCCAAAAGGCTAAGTCTTTCTTAGAGAAGCTGCTCGGTGATCCTGATCAGCAGCTGGCGCAAGCCGCCCGGGTGCGATTAGCGAAGGTTGAGCTACTAGGCCGACCTCTCGATTTACGTTTTACGGCGACAAACGGGACCACGGTTGATCTTGGGCAACTACGCGGAAAAGTCATACTGATCGATTTCTGGGCTTCGTGGTGTCCTGACTGTGTCCGAGAGCTGCCCGAAATACAGAAGCTCGATCAGGCTTACCGATCCTCCGGTTTGCTGATACTTGGAATTTCCTTGGATCGCGACCGCCAGGCGATGGCGAACTTTGTCGTCAAGAAATCAATCAGTTGGCCGATTTATTTCGACGGCAAAGGTTGGGATAACGCGTACGCCGTGCAATATAGCGTGCGGTCGATTCCGGAGATTTGGTTAATTAACAAGGATGGAATCGTCGAAACCACTTCTGCTGATATTTCAAGCCTCGACGCAACCGTGCAGCGACTGTTGAAGACCTCGCAAATCGTAAAGGCTCCCTAAATCCTTCCCGTTGATCACTCTTCCATGAACGACCAACCGGCCGCGATCGGCATAATCGGCGGGAGCGGCCTTTACCAGATTGAAGGTATCGCCGCGCCGAAAGAGCTTCAGGTCGAGACTCCGTTTGGAAAGCCGTCGGACGCTATCATCTCCGGAACTCTGCACGGGCGCTCAGTTTTCTTTCTCCCGCGACACGCTCGCGGACACCGAATATTGCCGACGGAACTGAATCACCGGGCCAATATCTATGCCCTGCGCACACTCAACGTGCGATGGATTATCAGCATTGGTGCGGTAGGTAGTTTGCAGGAGCAGTATCGCCCACGGGATATCCTGCTGCCGGATCAATTTTTTGATCGCACCAGCCAGAGAGCTAACGCGACCTTCTTCGGCGAAGGGATAGTCGCCCACGTCGCACTAGCCGATCCAGTCAGCACCTCATTGCGCACGATCATCGCTGAAGAAGCAACGGCTCTCGGATACCGGGTTCAGAACGGCGGCACTTACATCAACATGGACGGTCCCGCATTTTCGACCCGGGCGGAATCGGACTTTCATCGGCGAATGGGATTTGATGTGATCGGTATGACTAACTCGCCAGAAGCAAAGCTATCGCGAGAGGCGGAGATCGCGTTTGCTTCGATCTGTTTCATAACCGATTACGACTGCTGGAAAGTCGACGACGAGCCGGTGAACGCTCAGACAATCATCGGACATCTGCTGACGAATGCTGATGCGGCTCGCCGTATATTACCAACCATCATTCGGAGAATTCCCAACGAGCCAACCTGGCCTGAACATCGAGCCCTTGACTTCGCTCTGGTGACTGATCGGAAACTTTGGCCGGAATTGACGGTTAAGAAGTTAGAAGTCATTCTCAAACGTTTCCTTTAATCTCATGCGCTTTTCTCTTGGACTTTTTTTGGCTTTCAGCGGCTTTGCCTCCATGCTTGGGGCGGAAGAGTCAGCCGTTCCCACTCCGTCACCCGCCAATTCTCCCGCTCCGACTGCCTTGAAACCCGCAACTTATTTCCAGATCAATGTTGACGGTCCCTACATCGCAATGACGTTCGACGACGGACCTAGCCCGGAAACTACTCCGCGGCTGCTAGATATCCTCAAGCAGAGGAACATTAAGGCGACCTTCTTTATGATTGGTCAAAATGCGGAGCGGAACCCTGAAATCGTGAAGCGGATTTTGGCCGATGGCCATGAGATCGGGAATCATTCCTGGACTCATCCACAGTTCGCTAAGCTGTCGGACGATCGGGTCTCGGAAGAAATCACGAAGACCCAAAACGCCATTAAAGCTGCTTCCGGCTATACCCCGACTCTGCTTCGACCACCGTACGGATCGATCACCGCTCGCCAAAAGGAATGGATCGAAAATCAGTTTGGTTTGAGTGTCATTCTGTGGTCGGTGGACCCATTTGATTGGAAGCGCCCAGGTGCTTCCGTAATCGAGCAGCGCATCCTTTCTGGTGCTCGACCTGGGGCCATCATTCTTTCCCACGACATTCATAAACAGACTGTCGATTCGATGCCATCCACGCTCGATGAATTGGCGGCAAAAGGTTTTAAGTTTGTGACCGTCAGCCAACTCATTGCGATGAACCGGCCCAAGTCCTCACCGGCCCCAAGCAGTACCGCGACTCAACCGCCCAAGCCTAAGTCAAAAAAGGCTGCGGCCAAATAAGGTAACTCCCCTTTTGAAAACGGCCTTCGCTGCTTCGAACCCCAAACGATGGTCGTAGAAAAATATTTCGAAACGCGATCGCAGCTCAGCCATGCGCTGAGCGCACTCGTGACACTCTCACAGCAAACCGGTGAACCGGACGCTACCATTCAGAATCTACAAAGTTTGGGAGCCAACCTTAATGAACCGCTTTTGTTTGTTGCAGTCGGCGAAGTGAAGGCAGGAAAGTCCTCGCTCCTCAATGCCTTGTTCGGACAAGACTTCTGCAAAACCGACGTACTTCCGGCTACGGACAAAATCTACATATTCAAATACGGTGACATGGAGCGGGACGTCTCGGTCTCCGAGAACGTCGCGGACTGCTATCGCCCGATCGAGTTTCTGAGGAACTTTAACATCGTTGACACTCCGGGAACGAACACAATCGTTGCCAGTCACCAAGATATTACCACTAGCTTTGTACCGTTGGCCGATCTGATCGTTTTTGTCTTCTCGGTAGTAAATCCCTGGGCCGCCTCAGCGTGGGATTTTCTTCGATTACTTGGACACAGTTGGAAAAAGAACATAGTCTTCGTGTTGCAACAAGCCGATCTCCGGAGCCCGGAGGAAGTGCGCTCCATAATCCAACATTTGGAGCAAACGATTCTGCAGATACTGGGATCGAACCGCCCCATTTTCGCGGTTTCGGCCAGGCAAGCTCTCCAGGCCAAGTTGGAAGGAAAAGGAAAGGAGGATCCTCTCTGGCGAAGCAGTAATTTCGGCGCATTAGAAGACTGGATATCCACTACTGTCACCCAAAGCGAAGAGCGAGGCGGGAAGCTGCGATCTATTGCGCAAACGGGACAGGTGGTTTTGCAGAACGTTCAATCCAAGATTCGAGGTGCGCTCGATTTCCTCAAATCAGATGAGGAAAAAATCGCTTCGATCCGAGGCACCCTCAACGTGCGGAAAGAACAGACGTTACGCCAGGTGGGTGGTTTCATTCGCGAAATGGAGATGGCCTACGACGCTTGTCGGGAACGGGGCGAAAAGTTACTCGAAGAACGGCTCGGTATTTTTCAAACCTTCAAAATGATTTTCTCGGGCGGACGTTGGGAGAAAGATTTTCAAGATAAAATCGAAAGTGACGTTCGAACCAAGGTTCAAGCACAGATCGAGCGTGCACTCGAACTCTTGGAATCGGACCTCCGGCATATCTGGCAAGAACTGCAAGACAAGGTGCAGGCTCAGTTCGATTCGGATACCAAAAAACAGGTCCGCGCGGCGGTTCCTGGCTTCTTAAGTCAGCGCGGAGTCATTTTACAAAAAATCCAACTCACCTTATTGGAGCAAACATCAGACGCCAAGATCAAGGAGCAACTCCAAGATTGGTTTGGAGAGACTGCTCGCTGGCTTCGGGTGCCGGCCGGAGTTGCGGCAGCCGGGGGAATCTTCACTATTATTGCCGCGCTAGCCCATGCGGCGATTCTCGATGTCACCGGCACGGTCGCGGGCCTGGCCGCATTTACCGGCACTGTCTACGCCGTGTTTCGACGCCGCCACATTCTCCGGGAATATCGGCTTCGCATGGACGAGAAAAGAAGGGAATTAGCCGAGGCCGTGGAAACTCAACTGCGGCATGCCATTACCGCGTTTTACCTCGAAGTCGGTCAAACTTTTGCTCCCCTCGAAAGTTTCTGCCAAGCCGAGATGGAGCGACATCTCCCGCTGCAAGAACGTGCCGCGGAAATTGAGAAGTCACTTTTGGAGATCAAGGGTCAGCTCGGATGAAAGCCAATATCTGATAACCGATAGCAAATTTTGGCTATTGGCTATTTGCTATTGGCCATCGGCTTATGGCAGGCTCTGCGCACATTCTGGATGAGTCGGTTCTTGCGAAGACTATTGAGCGCGGTCGCCATGTGGCTGATCGCTCTGCTGGTTATCTTCTCCGCCAACGAACTATTTTTCCTTTTACTGGTGGCTTCGCTCGGTCTCGCTGGTCTCTGGGAATACTTCCAGATGATCGAAAAATCTGGTATGCGCTGCTTCAAAGCGTTCGGCCTCGTTTGCGGAGCGACTTATTTTGTTGGCAGCTTTGTATTCTACCATCTGAATGGATTCGGATCCGCTTACGACTTCGAGACGGTGGTACTGGTGATTTTCCTTTTTGGTGTGTTCGCTCGCCAAATGTTTCGGCCGACGACCAAACAGGCGCCCTTAGAGACGATGGCCTACACCCTTTTCGGCATCCTGTACGTCGCGTGGCTCTTCAACTTTCTCACCAAAATAGTCTACGTCACCCCACCAACTCCATCCGGAGCGACGACTGGGCAGTTTTACGTTCTTTATCTAGTTGTGGTGACTAAATTTAGCGACATGGGCGCTTATCTCGTTGGCAGCCGCATCGGCCGCCACCAAATGATGCCTCACATCAGTCCGGCAAAGACGTGGGAGGGATTTGGCGGCTCGCTCCTGTTTGCCATCACCGGTAGTTATCTGCTCTTGTTCATCATGCCGGATCGCTTGCCGAAACTCAATTTTCTACACGCGACGATTCTTGGACTGCTGATTGGGGTAGCGGCGGTGGTGGGAGACCTCGGAGAATCAATCGTCAAACGAAGCACCGGTGTGAAAGATTCGGGGAGCGTGCTCCCTGGCATTGGTGGAATAATGGATCTAATCGATAGTTTGCTGTTTACCGGTCCGCTTCTCTACTTCTATCTGAGATTCCTCGTTCGATGAGAAAACGTCGCGTTATCCTGCTTGGCTCCACCGGCTCCATCGGTACGAGCGCCATCAAGGTTGCCGAAAGCATGCCGGACCGGATGGAGATTGTCGGCATGGCCGCTCGCCAAAACGCTGTAGCGCTCGCCGAGTCCGCCAATCGGCTCCGGCCGTCGCATCTTTGTCTGGTCGATCCAACTCAGCTTCCGGAGCTCCGCACCCTGCTTCGTTACCGCCCAGAGGTTCTCACCGGCGAGGAGGGCCTCGAAGCGTTAGCCCGAGTGGAAACGGCGGATCTGGTTCTGGTAGCGATCATCGGCACGGCAGGATTCCGCCCCGCTATGGGAGCAATCGACACGGGAAAAGATTTGGCCGTGGCCAGCAAGGAAATCTTGGTAATGGCCGGAGAAATGGTGATGCAGCGAGCTCGGGAGAAAGGGGTCCGAGTTTTACCGGTAGACAGTGAACACAACGCTATCTTTCAATGTCTGGAAGGAAAACCGGGCCACCACGTTAAGAATCTCATTCTGACTGCTTCGGGCGGCCCATTTCGGACCTGGCCAGTAGAAAAATTAGCGTCGGTCACAGTGATGGAGGCCCTCAAACATCCAACCTGGAACATGGGGCAAAAAATCACCATTGATTCGGCCACGCTCTTTAATAAGGGCCTGGAGATGATCGAGGCCAGGTGGCTCTTCGACGTTCCGATGGAGCAGGTCCAGGTCATCGTCCATCCGCAAAGCATCGTGCACTCCATGGTCGAGTTCGTCGATGGCTCAATTTTGGCGCAACTTAGCCATTCCGACATGTGTTTCCCCATACAATACGCCGTGACTTGGCCCGATCGTGTCCCGAACACACTTAAGCCGCTCCGCTTGGCGGAGCTTGGCCATCTCGACTTTGAAGAACCGCGCTACGAAGCATTCCCCGCCTTGAACCTCGCTCGACGCGCCGGCCAAAACGGCGGAGTCTTGCCGGCCATTTTGAATGCAGCAAACGAAGAAGCAGTCAAAGCTTTCCTACAGGGCCGAATTCCGTTTCCGCGGATTTGGTCCCTGGTAGAGAACGCAATGGAACAGGTAGAGAGTTTTGCCAGACCAAGTCTCAGTGATATACTGGAGGCCGATGCCAAAGCCCGCGCAAATGTCCAAGGAGCGCTCCAACATCATTAGTCTATGATCCTCAATATTTTACGTATCGGCCTCATCATTTTAGAGGTCGTACTGATCTTTAACCTGCTGATTATCGTCCACGAGTTAGGGCACTTTCTGGCAGCGCGCTGGAGGGGGCTTTACGTCGACAAATTTGGAGTCTGGTTCGGGCGACCCATCTGGAAAAAAGTCATCAGCGGAGTCGAATTTAGCCTCGGTTGGATCCCGGCCGGCGGATTCGTTCTTTTGCCCCAGATGGCTCCCATGGAAGCGATCGAAGGCAAGCCGGACACCACTCGATCCGAACTGCCGCCGATCAAGCCGTTGGATAAGATCATCGTGGCCTTTGCCGGGCCATTGTTCAGTTTTCTTTTGGCACTAGCGTTTGCCACCCTGGTCTGGGCCGTCGGTCGCCCGATGCCGGAAGCTGAAACCACGACCACGGTTGGATATGTGGCGCCGGACGGGCCGGCGGCCAAGGCCGGCTTCCTGCCCGGAGACAAGATTCTGGAGGTCGACGGTCATCCCGTCTCTCGATTTAATGGCATGGTCGACAGCATCGCTTGGTACGTCGTACGAAGCGAAGGATCGACCATCCGCTTCAAAGTGCAAAGAGGAGACCAAATTTTGAATTTGGTTTCCGAATTTGAAAGACCGGAGACCACCGGTTGGGAGCGAAAATCGCTCCGGCAAGTCGATTTCTCCGCCGCGACGACCCCAGTTGTTGCCAAGGTTGAGCCGGGCTCAGCGGCAGCCGAGGCTGGGTTAAAATCGAATGATCAAATCGTCGCGATTGACGGGCAGAAAATTTATTATCCGCTTCGGATTACGGAATGGGAACAACAGCATCCGGGCCAGATGATTCCGCTCACGGTGATGCGGAACAAAGGGCAAGTGCAAATCATGTTGCGCCCAAGTCGACCGGTCATCAATACCGTGATCAAAAACAGCCCGGCCGAAGTCGCAGGTGTGCGTCCTGGGGACCGAATCGTCGCTCTGAATGACGAGCAGATTTATGACTGGGCCACCGTGGTGAAGCATGTCGAACAGAACCAAGGCAAACCGTTAACGTTGACCGTTCAACAAGGCGATCGACAGCTAAAGGCCCGTATTCTTCCCCAAACACCAGATGGGCAAAAGCAGGCGATGCTGGGCATCATTTCGTCCGACGCATCCTACGGTATTACCTGGGATGCCGGTGGGAAGATGACCATTGCCCACACGTCGCCAATCGAACAGATATCGGCCGGTGTTCAGACCTTAACCAACACGGTCGGTGCTCTGATGTCCCCTCAATCCGACATCAAGCTACAACACATGAGCGGTCCGATCATGATCATGCGGACCTACTATATCCTTTTCCAGAGCGATTTCGGTTGGCAGTTGGCCCTTTGGTTCAGTGTTGTTTTTAATATCAACCTAGCGGTCATCAATTTGCTGCCGATCCCGGTTCTGGATGGAGGCCACATTCTTTTGGCGATTCTCGAAGCTATTCGGCGCCGTCCATTGAACCTGAAACTGCTGGAAATACTGCAGGGAGCATGCGCCATTCTTCTGATCGGATTCATGCTCTATGTTTCCTTTTACGACGTTCAGGATCTCCCCTGGAACAGCAACCAAAAACCGATCTTCAGTAGTCCGGCGAAAGCTGCACCTCCAGAAAATCCATGAGCCGCTTTTGTCCCAACCCGTGGTCTTACCGACGCCGTGAGACCCGCGAGGTAAAAGTAGGAAAGGTCGGAGTCGGCGGTTCAAACCCGATTCGCGTCCAATCGATGTTGACCTGCGACACGATGGATACTGAGGCCTGTATCCAACAAACGCTCGATCTAGTCGCGGTCGGATGTGAGATCGTTCGAATTACAGCACCGACAGTAAAGGACGCAAAGAATCTGCGGCCGATCAAAGAGGGCCTACTCGCTCGCGGGTGCGACGTTCCGATCGTAGCTGACATCCACTTTAAGCCCGACGCTGCCGTGGAAGCGGCTCTGTGGGTCGACAAGGTTCGCATTAACCCTGGGAATTACGCTGACTCGAAGAAATTCGCCGTGAAAGAGTACAGCGACGAGCAGTACACGGCGGAGTTGGATCGGATCCGTGAACGATTCGCACCTTTAGTAAAGCTTTGTCAGCAGCGGCGCACTAGCATCCGGATCGGAACCAATCACGGTTCGCTAAGCGATCGAATTATGAACCGTTACGGTGATACGCCTCTCGGTATGGTCGAGAGCGCCCTGGAGTTTGCCCGGATCGCACGCGAGCTTGATTTTCACGATTTTATTTTCTCCATGAAGGCCAGCAATCCGAAGGTGATGATTGCAGCCTATCGCTTGCTCGTCTCGCGCCTTTATCAAGCCGGACCTGATTGGAACTATCCGCTGCATCTCGGGGTTACCGAAGCAGGCGATGGGGAAGATGGCCGGATCAAGAGTGCCATCGGTATTGGCTCCCTGTTGGCAGACGGATTGGGCGATACCGTTCGTGTTTCTCTCACGGAAGACAGCGTCCACGAAATCCCGGTCGCTCAGGCGTTGATCGAGCCCTACAACCGCCAAGTGGGTCAGCGGGCAAAGCTAAATCCGATCGATCTGCCATTCGATCCATTTCAATACGACCGCCGTCATGCCGACAAAATTCAGGTAGGCGCAGTGCAGGCCGGTGGCGACGAATTGATTCGAGTCGCGATTCGGCAGAAGAGTTTTGAGCAGATCGCGCACAAGGTCGATCGCATGGGCGATTTCAAGCCGGAATTCGTGGTCGAGCAGACGAGTATCGTTGCGCTTGATCCGCGAGATGATTCTGCGCTGGCGACTTTGAGCGGAAATAGTGAGCCACGGATGGTGACGGTGCGTGATGATATTGATCTGCCGGTTATCACCGCATTCCGGCTATTGGCAGCAAAAATACCACGCCGTCACCCAATTTTGCTCAAGGACACGCTTACTCCCTCCGCTGATCCGCACCGCGACTTTATCCAAACCCTGCTGAGCTCTGCCACCAACCTGGGAGCTCTGCTCTGTGACGGAATTGGAGACGCCATCTTGGTGCAAAGAGAAGAAGCGCCGGGTCAGTCACTCCGATTGGCCTACAACATCTTGCAGGCCGCTGGGAGCCGAATTTTCAAGACCGATTACGTAGCCTGCCCATCGTGTGGCCGCACGCTGTTCAATTTGCAGACCACCACCGCGCGCATCAAAGAGGCCACCCTACACCTCAAAGGCGTCAAGATTGCTATCATGGGCTGCATCGTGAACGGGCCTGGTGAAATGGCCGACGCTGATTTCGGTTACGTTGGCGGAGCACCGGGCAAAGTGAATCTCTACATCGGCAAAACGCCGGTGAAGTTCAATATTCCGGAAACGGAAGCAGTGGATCGATTGGTCGATCTCATCAAAGAAAACGGAAAGTGGCTGGAGCCGGCTGCGGAGCGAGCTGAACCGGTTTTGGTAGAGTAACGGCACATCGACTCCTCTTTGATTGACTTGACCAGAGCTTTCTTGGCTTTCTCGCGACCCTATTTGGCCTTGGTGGTTTCTCCTGACGCATCGTAACCGTCGACCCGGTTGTTACGCGCCAAGGCATCATCTGGCCTGGGGCCGTTTGCGATTTGCCCTACCGATCGTGGGCAGGTGCGATCTATTTCGTCGAGCCAGCCGTAGAATTGACCTAACCGGCGTTGGCCGAATACAACAGAAGCCTGCACAATCGGTTGCCCAGAATTTTTCGAGTTGGCGAGATGCCTACATCACGGATCGAGGCGTTCAGCGATGGCGTTTTCGCCATCATTGTTACTCTCCTCGTATTGGAGATTCACGTTCCCCAGGCACAGGGTCCGGACATTTCGGCGGCTCTGGGACATAGCCTATTGGTGATGGCGCCAAAGTTCCTCAGCTACATACTGAGTTTCGCAATCGTCTGCATTTGGTGGGTCGCACATCACCATCTATTTCATATCCTCAAGAGATCCGACCGCGGACTGCTGTGGCTCAATAGTCTATTCCTTTTGTGGCTCGCATTTATCCCGTTCCCCACGGCTCTGATGGGAGATTTCCCAGGGGCGCGAGTCGCTGTGATGTGCTACGGCGCAGTCACCACTCTCGCTGGGGTCAGTTTCTGTCTCATGCGCTACTATGCGTTTTACCTGGCTAAACTGGTAGACGAAAGGATCGACCGGCACCTGCTCAGGTTGGCCATGCTCAGAAGCATAGTGAACCCCGTTCTTCACGCCATTGCCGTATTCCTCGCCCTTGTCGATACGCGCCTTTCTATTGCTCTTTATATTATTCTTCCACTGATGTTCTTCATACCGAGCAGGCTAGAGAGACATGTGCACTCGGCGGGGAGGTCGTGAGCGCGAATGTTTCCCTCTTGTCGCACCCTTTCTCCGCCCCCTATCTGCCGAAACCCTCTGAGCCGAGCCCACTGCCGATTAAATCAGGCTCAGTGTCGTGTTGTTTTGTCAATCGGACACCCACCAGCTTGCTAATTCCGTGTTCTTCCATCGTCACGCCATACAAGATGTCCGCCTTCGCGATGGTGCGCTTGTTGTGGGTAATTACGACAAACTGGCTTTGATTTACGAAGCGATCCAAAATCTTGATAAACCGACTGATATTCGATTCATCGAGAGGGGCATCCATCTCGTCCAACACACAAAACGGACTCGGTTTGACCATGTAAATGGCGAACAGAAGCCCGACTGCAGTCATTGTCTTTTCGCCGCCAGAAAGCAGAGAAACGGACTGCAACTGTTTGCCCGGCGGCTTGGCGATAATTTCAATCCCGCTTTCCAGCGGGTCCGCATCATCGACCAGCAAAAGGTTGGCTTTTCCCCCGCCGAACAGCTCGATGAACATTTCCTGAAAGTTTTTGCGTACCTGCTCAAACGTCTCTGCGAACAGCACTTTAGTGGTCTCGTTGATCTTGTTTATCACGTCGAGCAGATCCGTCTTTGACTTGATTAGATCAGCATTTTGCTCATCCAGAAATCGTTGCCGTTCTTCCAGCTCATCGTACTCCTGAATGGCTTCGAGGTTAACCGGACCCATGGCGTCTAATCGCTCGCTCATCTCGGCTACAATCGTTCTCACCAATTCCCATTCGGATTCCGGAATCGGATCAGATGGATCGGGCGAGCCGGTCGCTTGTTCGGTTTCCGATAAGTTCGATTGATCGAGCCGCTTACGCTGTTCACGGACAGCGGACTGGAAGACGTGCCAATCCGGCCGAAAAGCTTCCAGCTCCGTTTGGTAGCGATGGGAGACATGCTCGCGCACGCTGTCCAGCCGGAGCTTGTGCTGAGTCGCTCGCACCTCGTGTTCACCCCGCCCCTCCTGACATTCAGTGAGCTGTTTCCGAAGTTGTCGCAAACTGAGTTCGACCGCGTCGACCGATCCGACTCGGCTGCCGCGTTCTTCCACCAGCGCGACTACTTCGGTCTCCGCCTTGGACTGGTCTGCTTGTAACTGTTCGATTTTGAGGCGGAGCGATTCGTTTTCGGCAAGAAACTGTTGAGCTCTAGCTCGATAGTTCGCGATGTCCCTTTCGCGACTGAGAATCAGATCCTGAAGTTCCGATAAGCGACTGGCCATCGGCTGACGCTGCCGCTGAAGGTTTTCGCGACGTTGTCGTTCGGTAGCGACTCTTACTTTCGATTCATGCAAAATTTCCGTGAGCGATTCTTCATCGGCCCGCAACGAGTCTACTTCGGACAAAGATTGGGTGAGACGTTCCTGCCATTCCGTCAACTGCTGGGCTAAGGTTTCGAGTTCCGCCTCGAGTGCAGTCAGCCTGGCCAATGCGCCGCCTAATCGTTGCTCGGTATTCCCTTTTTCCCAATTCAGGCTCTTGATGCGCCCTTCGACCTCGCGATGTTCGCGATCGAGCATCGAAATTCGGCTATCGAGCGTCGAAGCCGCAATTTGGGTTCGATGCACTTCTTCTCGGTGTTCCTCGACCCGATGATACATTTGCTCCAGTTCCGACTCGATCAAAGTCCGCTGTCGATGAGCCTGAGCTAATTTCTCCCGCAATTCGCCGCATTCCGATTCCAAATCGCGTATTTGCGCCTTTCGTTGCAAAACCGAATGGACATTTCCTTCACCCGACGTACCGGCAAAAACGACACCGATCTCGGAGACGAATTCCCCGCTCAAAGTTGCCACTGCACAAGATGGCAACATGTTCTTGATTCGAAACGCAGTTTCCAGATCAGGAGCCAATACCACGTTCGCCAGCAGTCGATTCACGAATGGAGCGACCTCGCCGTGCGCACGCACTCGATCCAATGCCCAAGCCAGTGCTCCGGATGGCAGCGCCTCCATTTGGACTGGCGGAAAAGAGGAGAATGGTGTCTTGGCGCAGATGGCTGCCCTCCCATATTTACCCCCGGCCAGCGATTTACTAAGCGCTTCTGCGACTTCCGGATCGGCGATCAAGATGGTCTGCAATTGGTCACCAAGCGCCGCTTCGATGGCGAGGATAAAATCGTGATCGACTTCCAAAAAATTTGCCAGTGTACCCAGAATCGCCGCCCGAAATGGGGGATTCTCGAGACCTCTCAGGACTGCTTGGGTTCCGGCCTGAAGTCCTGCTCCTTCCTCGTTGAGCTGATTCAAAAGTTCGAGTCTCGATGCTCGCTCCGCCAAACTTCGCTCGACCGAAGCCAAATCGCGTTCAGCCTGCTGGAAGTCCTTTTTCGAATTGTTCAAGTCGTGCTCGCGATCGCGCAAGGCGTCACGCGTACCCTGAACCAGCGCCGCTGCTTCCTCGGATTCCTCTCGGGCCGCCCTAATTTGCGAGGCGAGTTGATCCCGAACCAATTCCGCCTGCTTTAGCTCCTGTTGTAAGAGGGCCAGCCTGGTTTCCCCTGCTTCTCGTTGGTGGACCGTACTGGCAAGCTCCCCCCGCTGCTGCGCGATGCGACTCTCTCGCTGCTGGATGTGTCGCTGGCTCTCGTGGGTCGCTTTTTCCTTCTCCACCCTGCTTTCGCGCAATTGGTTTACCCTAGTTTGTCGGGCTTCCAGCTGGCTTTCCTCAGCCTGCAAGGTCTGGAAAAGCTCACTCAATTGGTGATCTGTATCATCCAACTGAATCTGTTGAACGACGATTTTCTCCTGAGCAGCAGCTACATCAGCAGAATAACGCTGGGAAAGCTCCTCCGCTTCACGCGCTCGCTCCTCATTAAATCCGATTCGGTTGATCGCTCGGTCCGCCTCGCTCTTCAGCTCTTGCACGCCCTGTCGCGCAGTCAGAATCTGGTCCTCCAAAACCTCGAGGGCTTCGCGCTGCTCGGCCAGCCCAAACTCCTGTGACTCAATTTGCTCTTCCAGCGATCGTTGCATCGAACGAAGCCGTTCTACTTCAGATTCTGCTTCGCGAATAGTGCGCCGCATCTCCTCCGCATTTCGATGCGCGAGGTGCAGGTCCAAAGCGCGCAGGTCTGCAAAAAGTGCTTGGTAGCGTCGCGCCTTCCCCGCCTGGCGTTGCAGCGACCCAATTTGCCGTTTCACCTCCTTCAGAATATCGGCCAACCGGAGAAGATTAGCGTCGGTATACTCGAGCTTGCGCAGTGCCTCTTTTTTCTGGGCCTTGTATTTGGTGATTCCCGCGGCTTCTTCGAAAATAGCTCGACGATCTTCAGGTCTTGAACTCAAAATTTGGTCAATTTTCCCCTGCTCCATGATCGAGTAGGCCGTGCGACCGATCCCGGTATCCATGAAAAGCATTTGGATGTCCTTTAGCCGGCATGGGACCTTATTCAGGAAATAGTCAGACCGGCCATCCCGAAAAACTCGGCGGGTGATCGTAACCTCGTGATATTCCAGCCCCAGCTCGCTCTCACACTCCGCAAACGTGAGAGACACCTCGGCCATTCCGACCGCCTGTTTGCTGTCGGTGCCACTGAAGATGACATCCGCCATCTCCCCGCCGCGCAACGCTTTTGCCGATTGCTCTCCCAAAACCCAGCGGATTGCGTCGAGGACATTCGACTTTCCGCATCCATTTGGGCCGACAATGGCCGTCACTCCTCGGTGAAAATTGAGCAACGTTTTATGGGCGAAAGACTTAAATCCGATAAGCTCTATCGATTGGAGATACATACTGCGAGTTGGGTCCGAAATTAGGCTGCCCGAGCGATGCTGACAAGGCGAAAATACAACCCCTAGACTAAGGGGGAGACAAGAACCTCAATATCTTGGGGTAGGTGGACTCAATAGGGGTTGTTACGTTTTCTTTGGACGCTTCCAGCATCGGCATTATTTGGATCAATCTGGCGGAGGTGTCTAAGCATTCCGGTTCACTGTTTTGCTGTTGGCGGTTGGTGGATGTTTGCGATTCGCTACTGACGCGGGCGCGCCTACGCGGCCTCCTAGATTGTGTTCGTAACTCCTGGCTCCAGACTCCCGAGTCCTGTATCCTATATTTCATGACCTCGGTTGGCGCCCTCGATGACCTTTTTGAATTTCTTCGGTTTCCATCTGTATCGGCTGATACCCAGTTCAAGCCCCACGTAGAAGCGTGCGCAGATTGGCTTCTCCAGCGATTCAAAAAAGCCGGACTCACTTCAGAGAAACTCCCAACCGGCGGCAATCCGGTCATTTTGGCTAGAAATGATCACAAGCCGGGCAGAAAAACTGTTCTCATCTACGGGCATTACGATGTTCAGCCACCGGATCCTTTAGATCTCTGGGAAACTCCTCCATTTGAGCCGGTGATCCGGAACGGGCGAATTCTTGCCCGGGGCTCTACCGACAATAAGGGCCAGATCTTCGCCCACCTCATTGGCGTGGAGAGAAGTTTGCAAGCCAATCGCGATCTTCCGGTAAATGTCATCTTCTTAGTCGAAGGAGAGGAAGAAATAGGAAGTCCGCATCTTGAAGATTTCCTGCGAAAGCATGCGACAGCGCTATCGGCCGACGTAGTTGTGATCTCTGATACGGGAATGGTTGCCCCAGGTATCCCAACGTTCACCTATGGACTTCGGGGCATTCTTTGCCTTGAGGTCCGGCTCAGAGGGCCTTCGGCTGACCTTCATTCTGGGATCTTCGGCGGCTCCGTCGCAAATCCAGCGACTGTTCTCACGCAACTCCTCGCGAAACTCCACGACCGGCACGGGAGAGTGGCGGTGCCGGGGTTCTATGATCGGGTCAAACCACTGCAGCCGTGGGAAAGAGAACGCTGGGCGACGCTTCCATACACAGATCAAGAATGGCTGAAGATGACCGGAGCGCCCGCGCTATACGGCGAAGAGGGCTTCAGCAATTTGGAACGGGTTTGGGCTAGACCGACGGCGGAGATAAACGGTTTGGGGAGCGGATATCAAGGAGAAGGCCCCAAGACGATTGTGCCGAGCCTAGCAAAGGCCAAGCTCTCATTTCGGTTAGTTCCCGATCAGGATCCAACCGAACTTTGGGAGACAATCACCAAGTTCCTCAAGGAGAATTGCCCGTCTACTGTATCTATGGAGGTCGTCTTCCAGCACCAAGGAAAACCGTATTTGGTAGATCCGGGATCATCGTTCGGACATGCTGCCCAGAGAGCTTTGGAAAAGACTTTTGATCGACCGGTCGCATTTATCCGCGAAGGAGGCAGCGTTCCGATAACTCAAAGCTTTAAAGACGTCCTGAACTTAGATACGCTTTTGCTCGGTTTAGCCTTGCCGGATTCTAAGGTCCATTCACCTAACGAGAATTTTCCGGTAGAGAATTTTGAGGGGGGCATTCGCCTGAACCAGCGATTGCTCCAGGAAATTGCAGAGTTGAAATGAGAAGATACATCGCGCTGTTTGTCAGTTTACTGGTCGTCCTGTCGACGGGACTGTAGCGGCGGGCTATTAGCAATATCGCCGGGGCGGCGTGCGCAACATTCTCGCGTTTGTCAGTTCGCGTGACTAACTCATTGATTAGACGGGGACCTTTCTGCGTCTTAAATTTCGTCAAGCAGACAAAACTGAAATTCCATGGGAAAAGCCTCCTCCGCTCTCATTCTCGCGGTCTCGGTCTTGTTGGCGTTGATTACGGTGCGCGCGGAGCAAGCTCCCTGGAATAGCCTTTATCATTCGATTCATCGGTTAGGTATCCAATTTCAAGGAAACTCATCTGCCCAAAGCGATTCAACTCCCGTACACCATAGTTCCAGGAAGAAGCATCGCTCGTCACCGTCTCCTAAGAAGTCGGGTGACGATTCCGGTTCGAAAGAATCCGCGACCCCTACTCCAAAGCCTTTCATTGAGGATGAAAGCAAAAAGAAGGCTTCGGACAACCAAGACAGCGGTCAGCCAAAGGAAAACGAAGGAGAGACAAAGCCGACGCCTCCTTCCGTGGCGACTCTGCGACCCAGCGATCTTCGAGAGTTCAATAACCAGCCTCCTGGCGTCCAGGAGTTCATTCGCTCTGCTCTGGCCCTGACCGAACGAAATCTAGCCTATACCTATGGTTCATCGGATCCGAATAGCGGCGGAATGGATTGTTCCGGGTTCATTTATTATGCGCTGACTAATGCCGGCTACAAAGATGTCCCTCGGCAGTCGAGCGACCAATATCTCTGGGTGCGGAAAAACAGTAACTTCCACGCGGTGCTGAGCCGTAACAGCGATACGTTCGAGTTAAAGCAACTTCGCCCTGGGGACTTGATGTTTTGGTCGGGCACCTATCAGGTAAATCGGGACGTACCGATTACTCACGTCATGATCTACCTCGGCACCGAGACAAGGACCAAGAAACCGGTGATGGTAGGTGCTAGTGACGGTCGGTCCTACGATGGGGTAAGGCGATTCGGCGTGAGTGTCTTCGATTTCAAACTACCAAATGGCACACCGAATAAGAGCGACCCAGATCTTATACCGCGCTTTGAAGGTTATGCCTCTGTCCCCGGACTAGGGGAAAGCCAGTCGGTGGCAGGTAACCAACCTTCTCCGCCGCGAACTCTTGCATCGCCTCGTCCGAAGCTCGTGGAAAAAACCAAACCGCTAAGCAACGGTGACTGAATGAGATGATTGGTAAGTAGGCTGATCGTCCGCGCTCGCCACAGCGTCAGTTACTTTGGAGCATTGGAAAGTTCACCGGGCATTAACATGCCTCAGGAATCGGTAACTGAGGCTGGAGCATTAGTCTACTTTGCTTCTGGACAGTAGCGCGAGGAAGCTCCGGCCGCTCGCTGCGAAGGAATTTTCGGACTCGCGGGCACCCAAAGTTGGGTTATAGCGTCAAAGCATGCTCGATATCCGTCTCTTCCGCGAAAAGCCTGACTTCGTTCGTGAACGCTTAGGCACACGCAGCAGAGATTTGGCTGCTCAGGTCGACGAAGTGCTGGCTATCGATGCTGAGCGCCGGCACGCCGAGACCGAGTTACAGAAACTCAACGCAGAACGAAATCGCTTGAGCAAAGAGATCGGGCTACTGCGCTCACGCAAGGAACCAAGCGCTGATTTGGAAGCGCGTGTTCGGGCCATTGCTGAGGAGATCACGGAACAGAACACGAAGGCCGCTGCAGCCGACGAAAAACAGCGCGATCTGCTCCTGAATTTACCGAACCTGCCGCACCCTGGGGCGCCGATCGGCAAGAGCGCCGATGACAATCCGATTGTCCGCCAATGGGGCGAGAAACCGACTTTCGCTTTCACCCCACAGGATCATGTCGAGCTCTCAACTGCGCTCAAACTGATTGATTTCGAACGGGCCGCGAAGATTAGCGGGAGCGGCTTTGTCTGTTTTACCAATCTAGGTGCACGACTACAGCGTGGTTTGCTGCAGTTTCTTCTCGACTTGCATACGACCGAGCACGGCTACATCGAAGTAAGCCCTCCGTTCCTGGTTCGACGCGAGGCGATGGTTGGCACCACCCAGCTTCCTAAATTCGAACATGAGATGTGCTACGGGCTGGAAGAAGGCCAACTTTTTCTTATTCCAACGGCCGAGGTACCAGTCACGAACTTGCACCGAGAGGAAACCCTCGCCTTGGCCGACCTGCCGAAAAGATATGTCGCCTATACCCCCTGTTTTCGACGAGAGGCTGGAGCCGCTGGAAAGGACACCCGCGGTCTCATTCGCATACACCAATTTGATAAGGTGGAGCTGGTTAAGATTACAACGCAGGAAACATCCTACGCCGAATTGGAAACATTGACCGCGAATGCCGAGAGAGTGCTGCAGCTCCTGGGGCTTCACTATCGAATTATCGAACTCTGCACTGGCGACCTCGGTTTCGGAGCCGCCAAGACCTACGACATCGAGGTTTGGGCACCTGGACAAGGACGCTATCTGGAAGTATCCAGCTGTTCCAACTTCGAGGATTTTCAGGCGCGCCGGATGAGCCTTAAATACAAAGATGCCGGCGGAAAGAACCGACTTGGCCACACGCTCAACGGTTCCGGCACCGCCTTACCCCGGTTGTTTGTCGCCTTGATCGAGACCTACCAGCAAGCGGACGGATCAATCCGATTGCCGGAACCGTTGCACGATTATGTACGGCTGAAAGAGATCCGCTGAGGTGTCGTTGCCGCCATCCATCGTGGGAGGAACAGCGTCTCGCGATTTCCGCTACGACAGAATGTTTGGTTTCGACCACGGCACGGCGCACGCGGCCGTCACCAGGGGACCGTTCCAGGTTTGGACTGCGTGAACCTCCCGCTCATACCCGAGGATGGATAGCGTGCTGGTGTGCAGCAGAAAATGGCGACCATTCTGTGGCGCCAAACCTATCCAGCGTGTCACCAAGACCCGAAGAAAATGACCGTGGGAAAACAACGCCACATTCCCTTTAATCTGTTCGCAACGCGCGATCACTCGATCGGCTCTGGCGGCTACCTGTTCGATGGTTTCCCCGTTCGGGCAAGGATGCGTCCAAACTGTCCAGCCGGGCACCTTCTCGCGAATCTGCTTTGTTGTGATCCCTTCGTAGTCGCCGTAATCCCATTCACGTAGATCATCGCTCACCTCGACCTTGTTTTTGAGACCGGCCAAGTAAGCAGTCTCCAGAGATCGCCGCAAAGGACTGCTCAAAATCGTTTCGAACTCAATGCCCTCGAAAATCGGTCGAAGAAATTCGGCTTGCGCCCGCCCCGTCTCGGTCAGTGGTATATCGGTGCGCCCGGTGTGTCGGCCATCGCGTGCCCATTCTGTTTCACCGTGTCGAATCAGGTAAATCTCATGTGCCGGATGATTTGCCATACGGGTCTTTAAAGATAAGCGCTAGGGTGGGCTGCTGCCAAGCGCTTAAGACACCTTATTACAGCACTCTCGCTGCTGAGCAGTCATTAGTCTCGACCGGCAGGGCGAAAACCCGACTCCGCGCAACCTCAATGCGCCTCAATTAGCTGAGGCTTCCTTTTCTGCCGGTTCTTGATTCGGGCGTATTGACGATCCATCCACTCTTGGAGGTCCTCGAAGTAAAGATAAATGGCCGGGGTGACATACAGCGTAATCAACTGAGAAACGATCAGTCCGCCGACCAGAATCAATCCGAGAGGCCGTCGAGACGCCCCGTCCGCTCCGAAGCCTAAAGCGATCGGTAGCGCGCCCATGAGGGCCGCCAGCGTGGTCATTATGATCGGCCGAAACCGTTCCACGCTCGCTTCGTGCACCGCCTCCACCGAATTCTTGCCGGTCCGCTGTTGTTCGACCGCAAAGTCGACCATCATGATCCCGTTCTTCTTAACAATGCCGATGAGCATGAACATCCCGATGTAAGAATAGAGGGATAGCTCTGAGCGAAAGAGCACCAGAGTCAGGAGTCCCCCGACTGCGGCGACCGGAAGGGAAGAAAGCACTGTGATCGGATGGAACCAGCTCTCATAAAGAATCCCGAGAATGACGTACATTATGAAGACCGCCACCAGCAAAAGCACCCCGAGCTGCGCGAAGGTGTCATTAAACGTCTTGGCCTCCCCTTGGAGCGCTCCGCGTATGGTAGGCGGCAGAATCTCGGCAGCCGTCTGAGTGATAAATTTGGTCGCCTCGCCCGCCGAAACCCCTGGCTTTAGATTGAAGTAAAGCGTTACCGCAGGGAACTGGTTGAGATGATTCACGGAAAGCATGCCGATGGATGCTTGAGGATCCGTCACCGTCTCGTTCGGGATAATCTGCCCAGCCCCGCCGGAAGGTTTGTAATAGAGCTCGTTGAGATCAGTAGGATCGCTGCGCTGTTTGTCATCCGTTTCTACAATGACCTGATATTGGTCGATCGGAGTCTTGATCAGGTAGGTGTAGTTTTGGGAATAAGCATTTTTCAGCAGCCTCTCGACGTCGACATTGTTTAAACCGTACGACTGCAGCTGCAAGTCGTTCAGGTTAATCCCGATCAGGGGTGTGCTGGCGAAGAGATCGGAAGAAACGCTTTGAAAACCGGCAAACTGGCGGCACTTCGCGATCATTTGAGTCGCCGCAGCGTAAACTTGTTTGCCATCGACTCCTGAGATCGCAAACGCGTATTGGCCTTGGTTGTTTCTGGTGGCACCCGTACTAATCTGCAGGACAGGATCCGGGCGGAGCAACGGAATGATGCCCGGTATTTGACCAAGCTGCTGAATGAGCTGGCCGACCACAGTGCTAATGGGCGCGCGCTGGCTGCTGTCCTTCAGAAAAGCCAGAGCCAACATTTGGTTTGAGGAAAAGCCTCTGGAAAAACCAGATAAAGTGAATGTCTCGTCGACCGCTGAGTTTCGGCGAAGCACCTGGTCAACCTGAGCTTGGATTTCACGAAAGCGGGCGGGTGAGATCCCCTCGGGGCCGAGAATCACGCCACGGATGAACGAGCTATCTCCCGCAGGAATGAATGTCTTGGGCAACAGATCAAATACCCAAACGGTCAGCAACAAACAGCCAACCCAGGTCAGCGCTGAAATCCACCGGTGATGCAGGAAAAAGTAGAGGCTCCGCCCATAAGCGGCGCTGATCCGTTTAATAAAGCGGCTGACGTTGCGCTCCATCCAGGTCTGGTCGTGTTCACCTCTATCTCCCAGGATACGAGAACACATCATCGGCGTGAGCGTGATCGACACAATACCTGAGGCAAAAATTGAGACAATAATTGTGACCGAGAATTCCCGGAATATCCGACCGATTATCCCGGTGACCATCACGAGCGGCAAAAAGACTACCGCCAGCGAAACAGTCATCGCTATGATGGTGAAGGTGATTTGTTTTGCACTATTAATGGCTGCCTCCAGCGGCCTCTGACCTGACTCCATCAAGCGAACCGTGTTCTCCAAAAACACTATCGCGTCATCAACGAGAAACCCGATGGCCAAGGTTAGCGCCATCAGAGTGAGATTGTTCAAACTGAAATTCAGCGCGCCCATCACCAGGAACGTGATCAGCATCGACAATGGCAGGGCCACTACCGGAATTAACGTGTCAGCCGCCCGTCCCAGAAAAACGAAGATCACGATGACAACGAGCGCGAATGCTATCAGGAGAGTGTGCTCGACATCTTCCGCGTTGGCCAAAATGGTCTTGGAACGATCGTAGAGCGGGATCATCTTGACCGATCCGGGAAGCTGGCTCTGAAATTGCGGCATTAGGTCCTTGATCCTTTGTGCCACCTCGACCGCGTTAGCTCCGGCCTGACGACTTACCGCTAGCACCACTTCAGCCCCCGCTTCGCCATATTGTCGTGACCAGAAATTGCGGTTGATCCGTTCATCTTCCACCGACTGCACAACGGTTGCGACATCCTTTAAATAGACCGGGCGCCCATTCGGGCGAGCGATGATCACGTTCTGGTACTCCGCGGGAGTCGTGCGTTGGCCGTTCGGACGAAGCAAATAGGTGCGATATTTCCCGTCTAGCTGACCCGCTCCTTGATAGGCTGTGCTCTGCCCGACCGAGTTCGTGACATCGGTCATGGTCAATCCGAGCGACGAAAGCTTGTTTACATCGACCTTGATCCGAATCGCACTCCGGGCCCCATAAACATTGACCTGGCTGACACCGTTGACGATCGCAATCTGCTGACCAAGCTGAGTATTGCCGTAATCGAAAAGAGTTCCCTCGGTCAGCGTATCACTGACTAACGCAATGTAGAAGATCGGTTGATCGTTCGGGTTCGTCTTGGTAAACGAGGGTGGTTGCGGCAGATCCGTGGGAAGAAATCCTTGAGCTCGCGAGATGGCAGCTTGTACGTCTGTAGCAGCGTCGCCCAGGCTCTTATCGAGCGAAAACTGCAACACCAAAGTAGATTGACTCGTTTGGCTGGTCGAAGTCACTAAATCGAGTCCCGGAATCTGGAGGAACTGTTTCTCCAGAGGCGTGGCAACTGTGTTTGCCATCGTCTCCGGACTAGCGCCAGGGTAGCTTACGCTGACCTGAATGACCGGGTAATCCACCGCCGGTAAGTCGTTCACCGCGAGTTGTCGGAATACCTGTATGCCGAAAAGCGTGATACTTATCGTCAGAAGCAGCGTCATGATCGGACGCCGGATGCAAAGCTCGGAAACGTTCATAGAGCGGGCGTAGCAGACGCATCCGCCTTGCTATCCGAATCTCCGGAATTTTTGCTCTGTGTCAGACCGCCGGCAGAAGGGGTCGCGCCTGGAGCATTAGATTGATAGGGAGAAGGGTTAACTTTTGCCCCGTTTCCGATGGTCAGCTGTCCTTCCACGACGACTGTTTCGTCGGCCTTCAAACCGTCGGCTACGACCACTAAGTCCCGGGAGCGGACCCCTTGAGTTACGAGCCTCTGTTCCACCGTGTTGTCTGGTTTAACGACAAACAAATAGGCTCCTTTGCCGCCCAACTGGACCGTCTGGCTAGGTACTACGGTAGCTCCTTTCAGAATTTGTAGCGTTAAAGCGACCTTCACATATTGTCCCGGCCATAAGTAGTGATCGCTGTTCGGGATCGTCGCTCGCAACAAGACGGTCCCTGCCTGCGTTGAAACAGCGTTATCAAGGAAAGTCAGTGTCCCCGATTTTGTGATATCCGGCTGGGTAGGAGATACCACGTCGACGTTGAGCTGGTTGCCAGGCATGTTTTCCCGTAACCGAGCCAACTCGTTTTCTGAAATGTTGAAATCGACGTAAATCGGATCCTGGCGCTGAATATTGACTAAGCTGACCCCTCCGGTGCTCACGTAATTTCCAGGATCCACGAGTCTGCGACCAGTCCGTCCGTCAACCGGAGAACTCACGTAGCAGTATTCCAAGTTTAGTTTCGCTCGGTCAATCGATGCCTGGTCTCTGCCAACCGCTCCTTGATAGTTTTTTACATTCGCATTGTCGGTATCAATTTGTTGCTCGGAAACGAAATGCTGCGTACCGATCTTTTCGTCACGCCGCAGATTATTCTGATTGAGGTCCAGTTGGGCGGAATCGGATTGCAGTTGCGCCTGCGCCTGCTCCAAATCCGCTTGAAACGGCCGAGGATCGATCACAAAAAGCAAATCCCCCTTTTTCACATCCTGCCCTTCGGAAAAGTGGGCTTCGGTTATTCTTCCGCTCACTTGCGGTTTCACGTCCACCGATTCTGGAGAAGTAATCCGCCCAAATTCGTAAAGCTGCACGGGAACGTCTTTACTGAACGCCTTCGTGACTAAAACATTTTTTGCGTCCGGCTGAGTGGAGTTTTGAGAACCGGACGGGCCACAGGAAGAGAGGACGAACAAAATCGGAAGGACAATCCAAGTTCGGCACATAAAGGGAGGGGTTCTAGTGCACTAAATGCTACGGCTAATCGTGCGGTTTACCTACTCGTTCATGCGTTTCTCCGCCTGAGCCGCCCAACGGCCGCGCCACCAGAGTTTAATCAGAGCGCGCCTTCAGCGCAAAAACAGAGTTATCACCCCCGGAAAACGCGTCCGCCAACCAACACATGCTCGAGTCGAAGACCTGCGTCATCGCATCGTGAGCCCCGCCATAAGCCGTTTCCATGCCAGGGGCAACGAGGCGCGGCTCGCAAACTTTACAGAAACCCAGCGTCGTTGCTTGAACGGCTTCCCTCCGATCGCCGGGTTTTACCCGATTAATATCACTTCCCAACGCTCGGTCCCGAGGAATTCGTAAGAGCCATGGCCAGACGCCCAGCCCGTCTACGAACCGCGAGCGACGCGCCGAATGCTTCGGTCATGAATTTGGTGACCACCACCTGTTTCACGGGACCTTCCACCAAGACGCGCCCTTCTCGCAGCAAGAGCGCACTCGAGAAACAAGGTAGAATTTCTTCCACATGATGGGTTACAAGGACCAAGTTTGGCGTCGTTTCCGAGGCTGCTAGACGAGATAGGAATTCCAGAAAACGCTCTCGGGCCACCGGATCGAGACCGGCGCACGGCTCATCCAGAATTAGGATCTTGCATTTGGCCATGAGTGCTCGGCCGATCAATGTTCGCTGCCGCTCTCCTTGAGAAAGAAATCCCCACGGTCGGTCAGCCAACCTCCCACATTCGACTTGCTCCAACAGTTGCCAAGCTTCCTCTCGTTCCGCGCCTTTGGCCGGGTGCCAGGAATTGATTTCGGCTTGGCGTCCGCTGGCGACGATCTCGATAGCGACCTGGTCGTCTTCAATCATCTGGCGCACGCTAGAGCTGACCAGTCCAACTTCCTTGCGCAGCTCTCGCCAGTCGGTTTTGCCGTATTGTTTTCCCAGGACCTGAATTGTGCCGGCCGACGGCGTGACGTACCCGGTAATACAGCTCAACAACGTGGTTTTGCCAGAACCATTCGCGCCCAGAATTACCCAGTTTTCCCCAGTTTGAACCTGCCAGTCTATATCTTGAAGAATTCGGGTTTTGCCGCGGCGCACCTCAAGATGTTCAATAGAGACGATCGACATTCGATTGGCGGGACGGTGAGTTTCTGCCCTACGCCGCGGCTACTCAACCAAACTGACAATCCAATGCAAGCGCTTGCTTCAAAAGCCCCAGATACTTCGCTCTGGAAATTTCTACGGCGCCGAATAACCGGAGATGCGGAGTGATATACTGCGTGTCTAGCAATCTAAACTCTCTCGCACGCAGCCGCTCGACTAAAGCAACCAAAGCGACCTTGGAAGCATCGGTTTCCCGATGAAACATCGATTCTCCGAAAAAGGCTCCGCAAACGCTGACGCCGTACAGTCCGCCAACCAACTGATCGTCCCGCCAAGTCTCCACCGAATGCGCAAACCCAAGCTCGTGAAGATTCAAATAACTTCGCACGATCTCCGGGCTGATCCAGGTTTCCCTTCGCTCGCCGCAAGCACGAATGACCGACTCAAATGCCGTATTAATTCGCACTTCAAACGTGTTTTTCCGGAGGCTCCGCTTCAGCCCATGCGGAACATGAAACGAATCGAGTGGTATGATTCCGCGTGGGTCCGGAGAAAACCAGGCAATCTCACCGTGTTCCACCGCCATCGGAAAGATCCCGCGACAATAAGCCTCAAGCAGCAATGAAGCCGGAATAATCTGAGATCGCTTTCGCTGGCGCACGACTTCCTAAAATACCGTCTAGAGGTGATTTTTTCCACGCAATCATAGGACGGAGAATCGTTCCGCTTAAGGATGCGATGACAGAAGCCCAGACTTCAGTGCCGGAGAGTAGAAGAAGGGACCCGGCCGGACAATCGAACATTTCCTACCCTGATCGTACTGGAGAAAAATTGTTGCCAATTTCTATCGTCCCCTGGCAGGACGGGCTCTTCTGACTTACACCAAACCCAGCAATAATTGCTGGGTTATTTTCACGGTTTCCGTAGCGGGACGGCGCACCCAAATTCCTTTGCGATCTTTGCGTTCTTTTGCGGCCAATTTCCTAGTTTCGTGCCATACTGACCGCTTCTCGATATGAGTTCCGGCCAAGTTTTTTCCCATTCTCGAATCGCCATTCTGGATTTCGGATCTCAGTACACCCAGGTCATTGCCCGACGGGTTCGTGAAAGCCGCGTCTATTCAGAAATTCTGCCACATCAGTCTCCCGCAAAGCGCCTCAGTACGGGTGGTTTTGCCGGAGTCATCCTTTCGGGTGGCCCGGCGAGTGTTTTTTCTCCCGGTGCGCCTCAGCTGGACCCGGCAATCTTCTCGCTAGGAATTCCAATTCTCGGCATTTGTTACGGTGTCCATCTCATGGCCTTCCACCTTGGCGGATCGGTCGAATTTTCCGGTCGTCGGGAATACGGGGCCGGAATTATTAAGATCGTTAGCAGATCCGATCTCTTCCAAAGTTTGCCTAACGAATTTCAAGTCTGGAACAGTCACGGAGACAAGGTGACCTCGCTTCCGCCCGGATTTCATACCGTCGGGACCACCGAAAATTCTCCTTACGCCGCCGTGGAAGATGCAGGTAGGCGATTATTTGGAATACAGTTTCACCCGGAAGTTGCTCATACTCCACTCGGCAAGGAAGTGCTCGAAAACTTTCTGTATCGGATTTGCGGCTGCAAACCGGATTGGACGATGGGATCGTTTATCGAAGAGAGCTGCCGCGAAATCCGCCAGAAAGTGCAAGACGACAAGGTGGTACTCGGTCTCTCCGGCGGTGTCGATTCGTCCGTAGCGGCTGCTTTGATCCACCGCGCGATTGGCGACCAGTTAACCTGCATTTTCGTTAACAACGGCCTACTCCGAGCGCGGGAGGCCGAGTCGGTTCAAAAGTTTTTCGGAGAAAACTTTCGCATACGTTTGAAATACGTCGACGCAAGCCGCCGTTTCCTCGACCGGTTAACTGGGATCACCGACCCTGAGCAAAAACGGAAGATTATCGGCGAAGAATTCATTCGGGTGTTCGAAGCAACTACCCAAGAACTTACGGCCGAGAACGAGCAAGGCCATCGGTACCGATATCTTGCCCAAGGAACACTTTACCCGGATGTGATTGAAAGTGTTGCCATCGACGGCAATCCAGCCGCCGTGATCAAGAGCCACCACAACGTAGGTGGATTGCCGGAGAAAATGCATTTCGACCTGCTCGAGCCTTTGCGCCAACTCTTCAAAGATGAAGTGCGTCAGGTCGGGCTTGAATTGGAGTTGCCAAAGGAGATCGTTTTTCGCCAACCCTTTCCAGGCCCCGGGCTCGCGGTGCGAGTGCTGGGCGAGGTTACCGAGGAACGGCTCGCAATCCTGCGACAAGCCGATGAGATCGTGGTCAGCGAGATGAAGGCCGCGGACTGGTACTACAAGGTATGGCAATCATTTGCAGTCCTTTTGCCGGTTCGGTCGGTGGGCGTCATGGGCGACCAGCGTACCTACGAAAACACGATTGCTCTTCGGATCGTCGAGAGTCTAGACGGCATGACCGCCGATTGGGTCCGGATACCGTTTGAAATCCTAGCTCGGATCTCCAGTCGGATTAGCAACGAGGTAACTGGGGTAAATCGTGTCTGTTACGATATCTCCAGCAAACCGCCGAGCACCATCGAGTGGGAGTGAGCGGGCCGAGTAAGCGGCAAACGGTAAACGGTAAGCAGTAAGGAGGGAGCCGGACGCCAGGACCGGATACGCCGAAGGCGTTAAAGGACTCAGCCCGGGGTGGAGGCTTTGCGCAACCCCGGGTAACCCCAAAAATGCGCGTCCGCTCTGAAAGAGCGTAAGCCCCGATTACGAGTTCTTAGCGACGCTCACTGTCGGCCGCCTAGCGGCTCGCAATAGTTCCCCTGGACACAGGGCGGAGATCAAGCGACCAATCGTGCTTGGTCTTCTAGCTTCTATATTCTAAATTCCGGATCCCTCCCATGCGCCGCGCTATTTACCCTGGAAGTTTCGACCCCATTACCAATGGACACCTAGACGTCATCCAGCGAGCTACTCATCTGTTCGATGAGCTTGTAGTGGCCGTCGCGCTGAACGACCAAAAACATAAGTCATTTCTATTCAGCCTGGAGGAGCGCTTCTCGATCCTGCAAGAAGTTTGCCAGGAAATTCCCAGCGTTCGAATCGCGAAACTGGAGGGTCTACTAGTCGATTTCGCTCGTGATCACGGCGCGTCGGCCATCGTGCGGGGAATTCGCGCCGTTTCTGATTTTGAGTTCGAGTTTCAAATGGCGTTGATGAATCGCAAGATGGAGCCAACCATCGAAACGATTTTTCTAATGCCCAAAGAGGACTATTCCTATCTTAGCTCCCGCATCGTGAAAGAAATAGCGAGGCTCGGTGGCGATGTTTCCGCCTTTGTGCCAGCCTGTGTGGTCCCGGCTCTTCTTCGTCGTTTTTCTGATCCTGACTGCGCCGAATCGTCATAGCGAAGTCCCCTCAGAGTTATTCTCCGTCCTCCAATCGGATTGGAAATGCTTTTGGATTGATCTTAGACTAAAGGAAGGCAAATCCTCTGGCATCCCCAGAAGCGTTCTTTTTTGAAGCCCAGCGAACAAGGGAGGAGTAGATCATGAAAATTCATTTGCAGCAGATCCCGGAAAGCGGAGTTCACCTAGAAGGTCAGGAACCGGGCGATATCCTCGAACTGAATGATCCCGCAATCCTGCGGCTCCAAAATGTGGCCTATGCGGTCTCTGTTCATCTCGAGAAAAATGACGTTCTGGTGACAGGTCAGCTTTCTATCGAACTTGAACTCGAGTGCGTCAGCTGCCTTCGTCCATTCCACTATTTATTGAAGGTGCCAGATTTTGTCTATCAGACAGCGACGGCCGGAAGTGATACCATCGACTTGACGCCGGCCATGAGGGAGGATATTCTCCTCGCCCTTCCTTCGCATCCACGATGCGACTGGGACGGACATTCGGTGTGTCCAGGTCTCCGGGTTGAGAAGGGAACCTCGATCGAAAGTATTCCTGAAGCTCCGAACGCTTGGGATGCTCTAGACGAACTAAATTTGAAAAAACGAAGCTAAAGATCATGGGCGTCCCGAAAAGAAAAACCTCGAAGATGCGTTTGCGTACGCGCAAAGCGGCAAACCGCTGGCATGCGCCGCAACTCACCAAATGTCCTCAGTGCGGCAGCCGAGTCCGCGGGCACATTGCTTGTCCCTCCTGCGGTTACTATCGCGGCCGCCAAGTTCTGTCAGTTGAAGTCGCTTGAGGTCCGGATTCGCGTCAGCTAGCGCGATGAAGAGCCGATGATTCGGAGTGGCGTTGGTTCCGACTTCGCCAGTTTGTTTGCGATTATCTAAGGATTGGAAGAGCCTTCGACGGGACATCTGGGGGACCGGGTATGGCCCATCGTTCAGCCAGGGATCGAGGCCTTGGATTCGCCGGCTCTTTTCGATCCTGGGTTATTCCCGGAAGCCGCCAGCAGCTCTCCTCCGTGCGTCTTCCCTCGGTCCGTCGCAGATCCACGTTCCAATTTCCAGTTGATACCGAGTTTGTCTTGCATTAATCACCCGTTCAGGCTCTTTACCCGGCCTTGAGACGAATTTTGCGCGCTATGAGGATCGCTTTAGATGCCATGGGCGGTGACTTTGCCCCAAAAAATAACGTCGAAGGAGCAGTTCTTGCTTTAAAGGAATATCCGCACGTCGAAAAACTTTTCCTGGTTGGAGATGCTATGGCCATCGGGAACGAACTGAAGCGGATCGGATTTCAGGACGATCGAATCGAAATTTTCCACGCTTCGCAGGTTGTCGAGATGAACGATTCGGCAGCTAAAGCCGTTCGCCAGAAAAAGGACTCTTCAATTTCACGCTCGATCGATTTGGTGAAGAACGGTTCGGCGCATGCGATGGTATCCGCCGGCCACACCGGTGCAGCAGTTGCGGCTTCTGTATTAAAGCTCAGAACGTTGACCGGCATTGAGCGTCCCGCCGTAGCCTGTTTGCTCCCAACCGAGAAAGGCGTGTTCGTATTGTGCGACGCCGGAGCCAATATCGATTCGTCTCCCGAGAACTTGCTACAGTTTGGGATTATGGGCGCCGTCTTTGCCGAACAGGTACTCGGGTTCAAGCGCCCGACCGTTGGGCTTCTCTCCATTGGGGAAGAAGACGTCAAAGGGAACGATGCGACCAAGGAGGCTTTTAAGCTCTTGAAGTCCGCCAACCTTAATTTCCGCGGCAATGTCGAAGGCCATGACCTGTATGAGGATGGAGCAGAAGTCGTCGTGTGCGATGGCTTTGTTGGCAATATCGTCCTGAAGACTTCTGAGTCGATTGCCTACGCGATTTTTGGCTGGTTGCGGCGAGAACTAGCCAGAACTTTCGTGCGGAAGCTTGGAGCCCAGTTAGCCCGCGGAGCTTTCCGAACCATCTACAAGAAGACCAATGCGGAGGAATACGGTGGCATGCCGCTCCTCGGCGTGAACGGAACTTGTATTATCGCTCATGGATCCAGCTCACCTGTGGCCATCAAAAACGCGATCCGCGTCGCCGCTGAGTCGATTCAACACGATTTGAATCCGCACATCATTCGCGAAATCCAAGCTTATAATGACAAGTTCGCCACCGCCGCCTCGACGGTCCAGTAAGCCACGCCGGACCGTCTCGATCATCGGTACAGGTAGCTACGCGCCTGCCCGGGTGTTAACCAATCAGGAGTTGGAGAAAATGGTCGATACGACCGATGAGTGGATCCGAACTCGGACTGGCATTTCCGAGCGACGCATTGCGGCTGAGGGAGAATGTACGAGCGATATGGCCGTCCGGGCTGCTCGCGCGGCTATGGAACAAGCCGAAGTCCATCCGGAAGAGATCGATCTCATTATCGTCGCTACGGTGACCCCTGATACGTTTTTCCCGGCTACGGCTTGCTGGGTTCAGAAGAAATTAGGCGCATTGAATGCAGCCTGTTTCGATGTGTCCGCTGCTTGTTCCGGGTTTTTATATTCTTTGGAGATCGCCCAGCAATTTATCTCCACCCACGTTTACAATACCGTCTTGATCGTCGGAGCGGACAAGCTCAGCGCAATTACGGATTGGACCGACCGTAATAGTTGCGTACTTTTCGGTGACGGCGCCGGGGCGGCCATCCTTCGAAATCGTCCCGATTCCCACGGAGTTATTTCCACAAACATGGGTAGCGACGGGTCGTTTACCGACATCCTGATGATGCCGGGCGGCGGAACCCGCTGCCCAATCACCAAAGAGAACGTCGACCAGCGTCTTAACACTATCAAGATGATCGGCAAGGAAGTCTATAAACAGGCCGTGACTTCCATGTTCAACGCCGCCAACAAGGTTTTGGACGACGCGGGTCTCCGCTACGAAGACATTGCCTGCGTCATTCCCCATCAGGCAAACCTTCGGATAATCGAGGCGATCGCGGAGCGAATGGGACTTCCGATGGAGAAGTTTTATGTTAACCTCGATCGGTTCGGCAACACTTCGGCTGCCGCGGTCGCGATGGCTCTCGACGAAGCCCATCGTACCGGCCGGATTCGGGTTGGCGACTATATTCTCCTAGTCGTCTTCGGTGGTGGTCTCACCTGGGCTAGTTCCGTGATTCAGTGGTGAGGCGGTTTAGCGTCCGCAGTTCGTAGTCGCGCGTTTTCCATAGTCGAAAAACTACGACGTTCGCCGCGAGAGGCTGGGCGGTCTTGTTCGGCATTTTACTTTTGGCCACCGGTTTGACCGATGACCTGCAAAACGCCAGGATGGCTGAGCTTACCCTTCACCGCATTGCCGAAGGGCCCGTAATAGAGCCAAAGGGAAACCCTCTAGACAAGTGACCAGCAACAGCGAACCGTGAACGGCGAACCGCCAACCGTGAACACGTTAATCGACACCCATGCACATTTAGACTTTCCGGAACTTGTGCCTGATCTTGACGACGTCGTCAAAAGAGCGGCAGCTGCGAACGTTACGCGTATCATCGCCATTGGAACGACAGTGGCGTCCAGCCGGGAAGCCGTCCGAATCGCGACCCGATATCCCGGCGTCTATGCCACAGTCGGGATTCATCCGACTCATGCCCTAGAAGTCTCGGAGGACTTCATCGATGAACTTCGAGAGCTAGCCGCCCAACCGAAGGTGGTTGCGATCGGCGAAATTGGCTTGGACTATTTTCATCTCCCGAGCCGCGCCGAAAAAGAGGACGTGATTCAAACCGCCTATCGCGCACTTTCCGCCGGTTCGATCGAACTGTTGCTCCGCGACCAATCGGAAAAAGCGGCCCAAGCAGTGGTTTTCCAGCAACAGCTGGAGTTGGCGGAAAGTTTGGATCTCCCTGTGGTAATTCACCAACGTGATTCCTTCGAGGATACGCTCTCTGCTGTCCAGGAGTATCCGGTATCCGCCGTGTTTCATTGTTTCAACGCCAGTCCTGCCCAGGCACTCGATTTGGTCCAACAAGGTTATTATATCTCGTTCACCGGTGTCGTGACGTTCAAAAAAGCCGCCGAAGTGCGTGACGCTGCCGCCGCGATCTCCATCGATCGCCTGATGGTAGAAACCGACGCGCCTTATCTTGCGCCTGTTCCATACCGTGGAAAACGGTGCGAGCCCGCTTATGTGCGAGAGACCGCACAAGCAATCGCCCAAGCCCGAGGCGTTCCATTCGAGTCGTTAGCGGAAGCGACAACCCGGAACGCATGTCGTTTCTTCAGGCTTCCGGTCGAATAAGCCGCGAATCGGGATGCCCGATTTTTCTCGATCCCATAGGACCCATAAGTCTTATGCGACCTAGGCCCCAAATGGAACGCCGCTGGACCTTGCCGTTGGCGCAAAATCCGGGTTAGTGTGGTTCATGGTCAAGATAGAGATTGATTACCAGGGCCAGCTCCTAACTGCAGTCACTCACGCTCCATCTGGAACAAAATTTGCCACCGACGCTCCTCTCGATAACGGCGGCAGAGCCTCTTCATTTTCTCCAACTGACCTCGTTGCAGCCGCCCTCGGAAGTTGTATGGCGACAATCATGGGTATTTTCGCCGCGCGTCACGCGATCCCTCTGGAAAATACCAGAATCGAGGTGTTGAAAACGATGGTCCAACAGCCCATACGCAGAATCGGCGAGCTCAAGGTAGATATTTATTTACCTCTCGCGGCCAATCATCCTCAACGGATTGGATTGGAAAACGCCGCGTTGACCTGTCCGGTCCACCAGAGTCTTCATCCGGACGTCAAGATTCCGGTGATCTTTCATTGGCTAGCCGAAAACAATCCCGAGTCAGTGCTCACGGCTGAATCGGTTAATGCATTGGGTAGGTGACCGGGCTGGTACGAAGGAGCACAAATGTTCAAACTCGATAAGTTTGCGGCGTCAAAAGCTCCAGCCGGCCTTTCAGTCCCTTTGGTGAGCCGCACATCTGAGAATTCCTATCCGATGAGTGATTAGTGACAGCTGTTTCGCGTCGCTGAAAATAGGTCAGACGCCTGCTTCTATTTTTCCGAGCGCACCAATTGGTCCTTCGATTGGCGATCGGTTATCTAATCGCTTTCCCCTGGAACAACGGCCGTCCTCAAAAACGACACAAAAAAGGCGCTTGAAACACCGCAAAACCTGCCGTAGCCGATACTGACTTCTTTTCGTTCGAGGTAATTGTCAGCAGTCTAGGCTCGTTGACGATGGAGTCCGGATTGGACTGCTTGCTCGAGGAGGCGTCCTGAAGAACTCACAATATGTCAGCTAAACTATACGTAGGAAATCTTTCCTTCGCTACGACTGAACTCGATCTGCAGGATCTGTTTGGCCAGGTTGGAACGGTCGTTGATGTCAAAATTATCCAGGACAAATTCACCGGAAAATCTCGGGGGTTTGGTTTTGTAACCATGGAATCGAATGAGCAAGCCACCGAAGCGATCGGCAAATTCAATGGCTACTCGCTCGATAATCGCCAGCTAACCGTGAATGAGGCCCGTCCTCCAGAACCACGGCAGGACCGCTTTTACACTAACGAACCCTCTTCCCGCGGAGGTGGGGGCAAAGACAATCGACGCGGACGGGATCGCGATTTCCGCCGCCGCTAAGATCCAGCCGACCCATTCATACTCTTCGTATAGCGTAGTCAATCAGAGACGAGCCGTCTGACTAACCAGGCGGCTCCGCCGATTTTGGCCTTTCGGATAGTCGTCTTAAAATTTCCCGAATAAGGCTGGGACCGCGATAAATGAGACCGGTGTAGATCTGCACCAGGTCGGCACCCGCGTCTAGCCGGCGGACCGCTTCGTCCGCGCTCATGATTCCGCCTACTGAAATGACGGGGAGCTTGGATCGCTGTTTGACGAACTCCAGGACTTCCACTGCTCGGCGCTGCAGCGGTGTTCCGCTTAAGCCTCCTTCCGTCCGCAATCGCTCAGGAATAGAGCTATGATCGATCGTTGTATTGGTTGCAATCACGCCCCCTAATTGATGTCGCTCGGCTATTTCCAGGACATCTTCGATTTGCTGCCAATCTAGGTCGGGAGCAATCTTGACCAATAGCGGTTTTCCATTTGCCTCAGCGTGGACGACCGAAAACAGCTCCTCGATAGCCTCGCGGTGTTGCAATAGGCGCAAGCCAGGTGTGTTTGGCGAGCTCACGTTCAAGGCAAAATAATCGCCGAGATGCGATAGAGTGTGAAATGCTCGGCGGTAATCTTCCGCGGCGGCCTCCAACGGTGTAGTTTTCGATTTTCCCAGGTTTATTCCGATCGGAATGTTCGGCCAGCGCCCTCCCCTCTTTAGTGCCTCCAAACGCAACGCAATGCGTTCCGCTCCTTCGTTGTTGAATCCCAATCGATTTATTAATGCCTCGCTCTCCGGAATTCGGAATATTCGTGGCTTAGGATTTCCATCCTGCTGATGCGAAGTGATAGTGCCGACTTCGGCGAAGCCAAATCCCAATCCGGCCCACGCCGGTAAGGCTACCGCATTCTTATCCAATCCCGCTGCTAATCCGATTGGATTGGGGAAATGAAGACCAAAGAGATCCTTACCGGTACCCTGCTCCGCCCGGGTCGGGATAAAACGCCAAACCCAGGGGGCCAGTGAAGAGAATTCAAGCAACCTGATCGCCAAATGATGTGCGGTCTCTGGATCGATCAGAAAGAGCAGAGGTCGCAATAAACGTTCGTAGATCAAGCCCATCCGAAACGTGGTCATTTTCCGATGCAGAATTCGCTAAAAATTTTCCCGAGCAAATCTTCGGTGTCATGCTTGCCGACAACATCGCCGATTCCATCGAGCGCAGTACGCAAGTCGACCGCTAGAAGCTCAGGCAACTCATTGCGCGTAATCCCTTCAATTGATTTTCTCACCGCTTGATCAGCCTGCCGCAGACAAGCCTGATGGCGAGCGCTGATGGCAATATGGGAATCTTGCAGCACCAGATCCCCACCCATTACGCGTTTTTGAATTTCGTCCTCCAATGCATCGCGGCCAAAGTCTGTCTTACAAGAGAATCGAATTCCCTCTTTCCAGTCGGAATGAAGCCCGAGATCGACCTTATTTAAGATCAGCAGCCGCTTCTTGTCTGATGGAATGTCCTCCGTTCGCGGTCGGCTTGCATCAACGATATGGAGGATAAGATCAGCTTGCTCCAACTCAATATGAGTGCGCCGAATGCCTTCTTGTTCTAATCGGTCGCGCGACTCGCGTGCTCCGGCGGTGTCGATCAGACGGACCGGAATGCCATGGAAGTTGATTGTATCTTCGATGGTGTCGCGAGTCGTACCGGCAATCTCGCTTACAATGGCGCGGTCATAACCAAGTAGCAGATTCAATAAACTTGATTTCCCCACGTTCGGTTCGCCGTAGATGACGGTCCGCAAGCCATGTCGCAAAATGCGCCCCTGCTCAGCCGTACCCAGTAAGCGCTGCAAGCGTGCCGCAATATCCTTCAACCGCTCGCTCAGTGCAGCGCCGGTGTCAGGGTCTATTTGTTCATCGGGAAAATCGATATAGGCCTCGACGTGTGCGAGCGTCGTCAAAAGTCCGTCTTGTAGTTGGTGAAGCTCCGACCCGAGACGACCCGCAAGTTGCTCGTTCGCCGCGCGCAGAGCCAATTCGGTCTGGGCATGAATGAGATCCATCACCGCCTCGGCCTGCGTCAAATCCATCTTTCCGTTCAAGAAAGCGCGCTGAGTGAATTCTCCTGGTTCGGCCGACCTAGCGCCATGCCGCAATAACAGCGCCAGAATTTGACGCGTTACCAGAATCCCGCCGTGGCAACTCAGTTCAATGAGGTCTTGGCCAGTGTAACTATGCGGAGCTGCGAAGTACGTCGCCAAAACTTGGTCAATTTTTCCGTATTCATTGGACACTTCACCGAGATAGAGCCGCCGCGGCTCCCATTCCGCAACGCTGGTACTCCCACGGAAGATGCGACTCACAATGCCTTTAGCCTCGCTTCCGGAAAGGCGGAGCACGGCAATGGCCCCCTCACCGACCGGGGTGGAGACTGCCGCAATCGTATCTTCGAGGGTCATCGAGCTAATAAACCACAAATCATACGGAAACAGATCTAGCCTAGATTTCGGCCTTTCACAGATTGGGTTAAACCACGGGCCTACGGAGGGGAGACGTTGCGCCTCCCGGGAATTATCCATGATAGAGCTACGTCTATCGATTCTAGCGTCGGATTCAGCGGGCGGCTGGATCACTCCCGGGCGTCGCAAGCAACGCCCCTCCGTACGGTTGGGCAAACAACAACCGATGACACAGACACGGCCGGTCCGAGAAAATGTCTTTCTTTCCTTTACTCCGCCAGCACAACATCCAGATCCGCAAAGAACCTGCGGTTCTGATCCATCGTGCCCACGCTCACGCGTACCCATTCCGGCAGTTTATACTCGCCAGTGGCGCGCACGATCGTGCCCCGCAGGAGCAGTTTTCGGAAAATCTCTTGCCCGTTGCCGACCTTCACGAGAACAAAGTTTGCCGAGCTTGGCACATACTCCAGTCCTCGTTGTTTGAATCCCTCTTCCAAAAATCGACGGCCTTCAAACGTAACCCGACGCGTGTGCTCCTGATGTTCTTGGTCCTGTAATCCAGCAATCGCGCCGACCTGACCGATCGAATTGGCATTAAACGGTTGCCGACACTTTTGCACGACTTGAATTAGTTGAGGATGCGCCAATCCGTATCCAATCCGAAGCGCTGCCAATCCTTGAATCTTGGAAAAAGTCCGTAGCACGATCACGTTCATGTGATCGTGAATGTAGCGGAGCGTCGGCGGCGGATCCGGCAGAAACTCGTAATACGCCTCATCCAGTACGATGATCACCTCTCTGGGAACTTGCTCGATGAGTCGTTCGATTGCCTCATCATTCACCATGGTCCCGGTCGGATTATTTGGGTTGGCCAGATAAATTAGTTTTGTTCGAGGTGTCACGGCCCGCGCCATTGCGTCGACATCAGCCGTCAGCTCCGGATCAGGAACTTCGATCGCGCTTGCACCGAAGAGATGCGCCATCAGCTTGTAAATGACGAATGCGTGATCTGCTACGATGATATTGTCGCCCGGTTGCAGAAACGCGTGCCCCAAGAATTCGATTATTTCGTTAGATCCATTCCCGAGCACGATGTTTTCCAGAGCAAGCTGAAACTTTTGAGCAATCGCGACGCGCAGGTGATAGCCTCCACCGTCGGGATAGTAATGAGCTTTGAGCAACGCCTCCTGCATGGCAGCCACCGCTTTGGGAGAAGGACCGATCGGGTTTTCATTTGAAGCCAACTTGATGATCTGGTCAGGCTTCAGCCCAAGCTCCCGCGCCACGTCCTCGATCGGCTTACCAGGGATATAGCTAACGATATCGTTTAGCCAGGCATTAGCGCGCGGCGGCAGAGCAGTGTGGGTCATGAATCAAACCTTTAATCCGAAAACCTCGAGCAGCAAACCAGATGTCCATTCAAATGCTCTTTAGCCAGCTCGCCAATACCTTGCATTAGCATAGGTCCGACTTACAATGACTTTTCTGGGGTCGACTGCGGTGAGATGGACGGTTCTTAGCAAATTAATTCTCCTTCTGGGGTATGCGAGTAGCAGCGCCATTTGCCTGGGCTCAGCATTGGTGTCGGTGGGCTTACTTTACAACGAAGCGGTCGTAATAAAGGTCTTGGTTTACCTCCTCTTTACTGTAGCGGGAACCGCTGCTGGATTTTATCTCTACTTTTGCGCTTTGAGGGTTTTCTCACCGAAACGCCGCGTATTTAGCTATCCCGTCGCACACCACCAAAAGCTCTGAACTCATTCGCCGATTCCGGAAGAACTAGAGAGTATTTCCTACTTCGGTCGCAAAGGAACATGACTCCGCTGAGCGGGTCGTTTTGGAGAATTTGACTCAGACGAGTATCGACTGGAAACCCGGATAGACCCAACGAACTGTTCCGCGGTCTCCAGTACGGTCTGAAATGGAACCTCCGCCAAGCTTCCAAAATCCGGGTCCTTGTTGAGTTTCGTCTGGGTGAGCAATGGGGAGGTCAGTCCGCAGAGAAACCGTGCGATCTGTCTGGGTGAACTTAGCGCTGCGCTATATTGCTGTCGGAGGAGCGCAATCTTCGCGAGGTCTACCCGCGGTGGCTTCGTCTCGCGGGTGACTCGCACAGCGTGATTGGTAGTTCCAGAGCAGTTGTCGCAATGCCCGCAGTCCCGACCGAGATCTTCGCCAAAATAGTGAAGCAGATAGCGCACGATGCATCCGGAATGTTCAGCCAATTGAACAACTTCTCGGACACGGTTGACGTCTTTGCTTTCTCGGGTCTGGAAGCGTTCAACCAATCTGGATTTGAGCGCCTGCACATCTGTGGGGCGGCTCTCTATTCGGTAGCCTTGACGTAACCCTGCGACCTTGAGAGACAGGTCACCTCTTTCTTCCAGGAAGGTGAGTGCTTTGATGATGCGTCCGCGCGTGGTTTTCAACCGATGCACCGCCTTATTCAGATCGATAGAAAGCCATTTTTTGGCCTTCATTGCGCTCGAAAAAATAGCGCCTACAAAGTCTGCACGGGTAGCGTCAAACCGCGCAAGAATCTCTCTCGAAGGTTTGAGAGGCATGAACTGATACTCGTTGTAGAATGGTTCGGTCGCTTCAATGACATCAGCCAGCTCGAGATAAGTGAGCAACGTCTCAACCACTAACGGCCGAACATCATGGGCACGCGATAACTCGTAAACCGAGATATCAAATTGGCTGCCATTCCTGAGTATCTCGTCAACGATCGCACCGATGCTCGCGGCGTCTGGAGTATCACCATAAGTAAAGTTTTCCAAAACGGTAACGTCGCTGCCGCAGGCTAACATCTCGCAGGTGGACTCTTTTCCATCCCGGCCTGCACGTCCGATTTCCTGAGAATAGTTTTCGAGGCTTTTGGGCAAGTCATAGTGATAGACATAACGGATGTTGGATTTATCGATGCCCATACCGAAAGCGATGGTTGCTACCACGATTGCATCCGTGGAATTCATGAACCAATCCTGAACTGCGCTCCGTTCCTCGTTTCGCATGCCGGCGTGGTAAGCACGCGCAGGAAACCCCTCTCTGGCCAACTCTTTACCCAAAGCTTCGGCTGTACGCTGCAGGGTCACATAGACGATCGTAGAGCCTCGCGGACGGTCTTTGAGGTGGTTCAACAAAAGCGCGATCTTCTGGTTGGAATGACACGGAGTGACCCGCAGTGTCAGATTCGGACGATAGAAGCCGGTATGAACGAATGCATCGCTCTCAATCCGAAACTCGCGGCAAATGTCTTGGGCCACGCTAGGCGTTGCCGTCGCGGTAAGCGTGAGAACACGACGAATGTCGAGACTGCGCGCCAATCGAGCCAATTTCAAATAGTCCGGCCGAAAATTGTGGCCCCACTCCGAGATACAATGCGCCTCGTCGATAACCATCAATGAGATTTTGAGCTGGCCCAGTTTCTGAATAAATCGCTCATTGGAGAATCGCTCTGGCGCCACGTAGAGCAGCTTGAGGCGGCCAGCACGCAGGTCTGAATCGATTCGTCGGATTTCCTCTAGTTCGATCGTGGAATCGAGTCGAGCTGCCGGGATTTGGCGTTTGCGCAGAAAATCGATTTGATCTTTCATCAACGCGATCAAAGGCGAAACGACCAAGGTCAAGCCTTCAAGATGAAGGGCGCTGAGCTGGTAGCAGAGGCTCTTACCGCTACCGGTAGGAAAAACCGCCAGCGCGGATTTGCTTTCCAGAATCTTGGTAATAATTGGCTCTTGGCCTTCGCGAAACGAGTCGAAGCCAAACACGTTCTTTAGCGTCGAGTGAATGGATGTATTTGGCGAATTCACCATCTTTTACCAATCTTTCCGCGAATTACTACAACATGCAAGAAATATGTTGTATATTTTCGAAATAAATCACGTTTTCGCTCCATTTCGCCGAAATGGCATCACCACGTGAGACCGTCTGGGAGGACCACACAGCGCCCTTTTGTTGGCACATATGTACAGCCGTTGGATTGGGAAGAGAAGCAAGAGGGTACCGTCCCGCGAGGGACGCAGTGATAGTAGCCCAGCAATTTATTGCTGGGTAAATGGTATAGAGGGGAGCCGTCCCGGTAGGGACGATCGAACGTTGAGGTAATGGTTTTCGAGTCCGACGTCATGGGCGCAGAGGATGAATCGATCGTCCCGATGGGACGGACGTGTCTTAACGCTATCCCAGCACTGAAGTGCTGGGGTACTTTCGCTGTGTCCCTCCGGGACAGATCTCTCGATGTGCGTGCACAGCACTTGGCTTCTCATGAGCGTCAACGCGGTGATGCCCACTGTGAAAAACACCCGCGCAGCCGCCTTGGAGTTGCTGAAAGGGCTACGGCCCGAACACCAGTGTGCGCTTTGCGCACACTCTCCTTAAGACCTCCGTGCCAGCTTTCCAGGATCTGCACCCGCTGCTTTGCGTCACTTAAGTCCGCAGAACGCTGGAAAACTCATGATGAGCACCTCCATTAATCGGCTCGACTCGATTCCGAGTGGTTTTGGACAACGCATCCAGAGTCATCTGAGATTCGGACCCAAAGATCGTCCAAAAAAAGCTTTGCGGACTGGCAAAGTCTACCGGATCAGTAAGGAATCCTCCCTTCGCTAGATCCCCGAATTTCTCCCAACTAATCAAGAGCCATCCAATGAGTGATAACGACCCATATCTCGACAATATTGCCGACGATGCTCGAGCCCGAATCCCCGAGATTACTCCACATCAGCTAGCGCGGGCGAAACCCCTCCCGACAATCATCGATATTCGAGAGGAAGATGAGTTCATGTGTGGCCACATCAATGGGGCCAAGCACGTCAGCCGAGGCGTATTGGAGCAAAAAATACAGGAAGTGGCACCGGAACCAGCTACGCCAATCGTCGTTTATTGTGCCGTCGGCAACCGAGCCCCTTTGGCTGCGGAGAAGCTCCAACGGATGGGATACCGAAACATTTCGTCGCTCAAGGGAGGGCTTCAAAACTGGTTGGAAGCCGGGGGTATGGTCGAGTGTCCTAAAAGTGCGCGAGACTCCTTCGCCGGGATTCGGTGATTAGCGAAAGGCAGCCGCATTCTCGTAACACCATTCCTCAAATGTCTTGGGCGGCCGTCTGGTTACTTGTTCCACGGTATCGGAGAGCAGGCCGCGCCCGCCGGAACGTCGGTCCCTGAATACCTCGACAAGTGCGTCGGCTACCGGTCCAGGTATGCCGTTTTTTTTCATTCCCTCTCCCACCTTTTCCTCCGGTACATCCACGTATCGGAGCGGCCTGTTTATCACTCGGGCTAAGATTTCAACTTGCTCTGCCACGGTCAGAAGTTGGGGACCGGTGAGCTCGTATGCTTGATCCTCATGCCCTGGCTCCCGCAAAGCAGCCGCGGCCACCGCGGCAACGTCCCTCGGATGGATGGGGGCGACCGTACCGCTGCCGCCGGGAAAGTAGACTGTGCCCTGTTGCTTCACCGTCTCAGCCCAACGCAGAGCATTCGACATAAACTGTCCGGCACGAAGAAACGTCCAGGCCAGACCGGACGATCGTATCACCTCTTCCTTGTCGTGGTGCCATCGATCGAGCTGAAGGGTCGGCCGGCCCGCGTTAAGCGTGGAAAGTTTCACGACATGCTTAAGCCCCGTACGACTGGCAGCTCCAACCACATTCCTGTCCTGCTGGGTTCCCATGTCGAGAACGACCAGGAACACTTTTTCCACGCTGCGCAGCGCTTCTTCCAACGTCTCCGGTTGCTTCAGATCTCCGACCGCGAGCTCAACTCGTTTTTCCCCCACCTTGTTTTTGTCACGAACGAAAACCCGGACCTGCTCGCCCGCTTCGAGAAGTTGGGGAACAAGCTCTCTGCCGATAGTACCGGTCGCACCTGTAACCAGAATCATCAGGGATTTTAACCACACGAGACGCAGAGATCACGGAAGTTTGTCAGCCGCGAAACGTCTTTGTTGCGACTGCCCAGCTCTCGCGATTTACCGACTCCTTTTTACTCTTTCGCTGAGAAGGCTTCGACAGATGAAGCCATTGAATTCAGCGTTTCGGCGAGTCCCCGCAATTTTTCGCAGGTGACTTCTCAAATCTTGGCTATCCAATGGCATTTTGTCTACGGTTGTGAATGCCAACACCTCTTCCCCAACGTCGGGATCCATTCTGCGCAAAATGAATAAATAGAGGTTGCGCAGGGCAATTCCTTCCTGGTCGAGCTCCAAACGAATCAATTCGGAGAGACTAGCACGCGCGATCCAATCCGGACCATACCCCCGCGTCAAGAGATACCGCAACAGTAACTCTTGTCTTCGCTCGAAGGCTTGCCCCAGAAACTTTTGGCGTATTGCGCTTAGATCGTCATCCGTCTCTCCGGGAAAAGCATCACGGAAGTCCTGCCTGAGAGCGACACTTCGATTAATCAGGTCCGCGCTAAAATGATCAAAGAGTTTCACCGATACGTCTCTCACCCACTCCAGGGCGGTCACGGCATCTCTCATATCGCTAGCCATCAGAAAAGCGAAGTTCGGCGCACACCAGTAGGTCGGTAACCTGAAATCGATTACCACCCGGTTGCTCGAATCGATCGTCACCTCAGTCACAAAGTCCAGGGCGACGACCGATTCGTCGATTTCCGGGTCAGTGACCGCATCGAGCGCTGACCATACCTCCTCTCTTCGATCAGGAAAGGCCATCTGACCAATACCTTAAGGGAAAACCTACGCGACAGGTGCAGCGGTCCGTGCCGGCTCCGCCTTTTCGGAGATCGGCAGGCCGAATCTCTTGTTTTGCTCCCCGATATCAATGTTATAGAGCCGAGCCGCATTCTCACCCAGAATCTTCCTCTTCATCTCAAGCGTGAGTGGACCGGTTTCGGCCGCGAGATCTTCTGGTAGTTCGAGATCCATGAACTTCTCGATGATCCATTTCGGCTGCCAAAGCGCGTAGTCGCTGCCGAAAAGGATGCGATCAGGTCCCAACCAGAAGGTTAGCTCGCTCATAATCTCACTGAAGTAACGGGGACGGGTATGGATCAGTGCGATCGCCACGGCAAGCCCGGCGTACACATTCGGTTCCTGCGCCGCGATAAAGGTAAAATCGTTCAGCCGAGGCAATCCACAATGCTCGACGATAAAATTCAGATCCGGAAAGAGCGACGCCACTTCGTCGACGTCGCCCACGTCGAAAGCATCCTTGTTCAGTGGGCGAATGGTCGGGCCTTTATGCACGTGAATATTTTTGAGCCCGAGCTCCTGTGATTTCTCCAGGTATCGATACGACCAAGGATCAGTTAATTTCCAGCCTTTCGAGTCTCCTTTCCACTCTGCCGTATAAAGTTTGATACCTCGCCAACCATACTTTTGTGCGTCTTGCTCGAGCTGTTTGAGCCCGGCCTCTTCATTTCGAGGATCCCAAAAGCCGTTCGTAATCACCCGGTCCGGATGCTTCTTTCTGAACGTCTCATTTCTCTCCAAGTTGGAAAAGCCATGGTGATAAAAGTCTCCCAGGTATTGTGGATTGAAGATAGCAACATCAACATAACCGTTTTCGAATACATCCTGCTCGAAGTCTTCATCGGTATACTTTTGATATTTCTTGTACGGCCAGACGTATTCCTTCGGGCTGAGCTTATGATAGTCGTAGAAGCATTTGATAAATTCTTCGCCGTACCGATTTTTGCAATTTTCGTCGCTGCCATCCCATAAATGAACATGGCCGTCGATGACAGAGATCTTTTCGCCGGATTTGGTAGTAAACATGGTGTGCTAACGTGATCTAATTTTTGGATTAAGGTACGAGTACCGCGCGCCCCTTTAATTTACCGTGATGTAAGTCATGTAATGCTTGGTTTGCTTCGTGTAATTTATAATAGTTTGTCGCCAAATTAACCTTTCCCCGGTTAGCTAATTCCATGAGCTCGACTAACTCCGAATAGTTGCCCACCAGGTTCCCGACAATCCTCCGCTCCGTACAAATCATATCTAGGGCAGAAATCCGGATCTCTCCGCCGTACCCGACAATGTAGTACGCACCGTTATTCCGGGTCATCGCTAAGCCGTTCTCGATTGAGTTACCTTCTCCGACGAAATCGATGACGGCTTCCGCGCCTTTTCCGCCGGTCAAAGCCTGAACCGCCTCAACTTGGTGTTCGTCGGCAGTAACGGTGTGATGAGCACCACACTCCTTAGCTAGCGAAAGCGCCATTTCCGAACGATCCACGGCGATGATATCCGCGGAACAGAGGGCGGCGAGGACTTGAATGCCAATATGGCCCAAGCCACCTACCCCGATCACCACCACTCGCTCCCCGGGCAAAAGGTGCCCAGCTGCTTTCTTAGCCACGTGATAGGCCGTCAGACCAGCGTCGGCGTGAGGAGCGACATCTTTTGGAGCCAATGTCTGTGGCAGCTTTATCAATGAGCTTGCGCCAGTGCGCAACAATTCAGCGTATCCTCCGTTTGTGCTGATCCCTGGAAATTCGCTGCCCTCGACATGCATGTCATTCCCTCGCCGGGCAGCAAGGGCATGACAGTTGGAAATGAGAGGGTGGCAAATGACTGGATCTCCACGCTTAAACCCATCGACTGCCTTTCCCACTTCTTCGACCCACCCAGCATTTTCATGCCCCATAATGTAGGGCAATTTTACACTGACCTTCTGACGCCAGACTCCTTCGATCACATGGAGATCGGTGCGGCAGACCCCGGCACCACCAATTCGGACCACCACGTCGGTTTGATTTTGGATTTCCGGTTCCGGCACTTCTTCCAAAGCGACGAAATCCGGATTGGAGAGAGTGGTATCATACTGATGGAGTACCGCAGCTTTCATAGGCTAATCACGTAAAGGGTGAAGGAGCATTGCCATTGTCGCGGAACAATGGCGTCAAAATGCAGAGGTATTTCTGACACGTTGTTTGGGGGGATTCAGCTGCCACGGAAAAGCCGTGACCTCGTACGCTAAAAAGGCAAGCAGTCAGCATGCCAGACCAATTTGGGACATTCAGATCCAATTCTGTCCTGGGAAGGTCGGCAATTGCCGAATCCGCGTCGTATCATCGATGTCCCGAAACGGAACATGTGAATTTCACGAAATCGTTCCAGAACGTAACAGTTAACAGTGGAGCGTAAGTCACCGATCGCTCGGATTCGCTCTGTTGATTTTGGTGACCTGGAGACTAGGTTGCGGGTGCGCAGCCGCACCATGGCCCCCCGAGAACAAGAGCAGCGTACTTTAACACCCGTCTCAGATGATCAGGTTCGGGAATATCTGTTCGCCGGAAAAATCTCAGAAATTCCGACGGGATGGATCAAACCGGAAGTGCGGGACTCCTGGCAACGCTGTCTTGATGCGAAGCTCGATCCTGACTCCTTGCCGGACATTCCTCCAATTTCGACAACGGAACTGCGAGCTTTGAGAGAGCGACACGCGAAACTTACCGAAATTGCAAAAATGGAGGTTCGTAATCTTTATTCGCAAATCGCCGGTTCGAACTTCATGGTGGCGTTCGCTACCCGTGACGCGATTATTTTGGAAACCATTGCCGATCCTTCTTTTCTTCGGTTGGCTCAGAGGAGCAGCATCGTTGCGGGGTCCAGGTGGCAGGAACGACTTCGCGGTACAAACGCGCTGGGGTGCGCATCCTTCACTCAACGTCCTTCCGTCGTTCACGCATGGGAGCATTTCTTCAAGGACAACGGTAGATTAACTTGCGTTGCTAGTCCGGTGTTCGACCACGAAGACCGATTGATCGGAGTCATCGATGCTTCTTCGGATTGCAACTCTCGGCAGGTCCACACCGTTGCTCTCATCCGAATGGCAGCCCTCCATATCGAAGCGGAGACATTTCGCGCCACACTGCAGCAGCACTTAATCTTGCAGTTTCACAATCGACAAGAATTCGTTCACACGTTGGAAGCAGGTTTAGTTGCCATCAACTGGGAGGGGCATGTCGTTGCCGCCAACCGGCAAGCTCGCTTCTTTCTTCAAGATCTACCGATCGCGCCGGGACAGCCTTTCGAAGGAGTTTTTCGGACATCGTTCGATCGTTTCCTGGCCGAAACGGCGGCGACAGGGTCGGGCCAATTAACAGACCACAGGGGAAGTACGTACAGAGTTATCCTTTCGAGCTTCCCACACTCTCCGGTGACCATACGCGGAGCGAATCTTCAAAACGAGAAGAGGCGGCAAAATGGTAGCATCCAACCGGCGTTTATCTGTGAGGATCCGGTCGTACTCGAGGCAATCCGAATCGTCGAAAGAGCTATCTCATGGCGAGTACCCATCCTCATCCGTGGCGAAACCGGCTGTGGCAAGGAGCTGCTGGCCAGACACGTCCATGCGGTCAGCGGCCGCACCGGAAAGTTCGTCGCTGTAAACTGTACTGCTCTTCCAGAGACTCTAGTGGAATCCGAGTTTTTTGGCTATCAAGATGGAGCTTTTACCGGTGGCCGGCGCGGCGGAGCTCGTGGACTGATCCGTGACGCTGACCAGGGGACGCTCTTTCTCGACGAAATCGGTGACATGCCGGTTAGTCTCCAGGCAAGACTCTTACGTTTTCTCGATCAGGGGACAGTTCGCGCCATTGGGTCTTCAACCGAGGAGAAGGTGGACGTCCAGCTCGTTGCAGCAACCAACAGCAACATTGAAGAAGCCGTGGAAGAAAAACGGTTCCGATCCGATCTTCTCTATCGGATTCGTGGAGTTGAAGTCACGTTACCGCCACTGCACGAGCGTTGCGACTTCCCTCTGATTGCCCGGACACTTCTGAAGACTCTCGCCCCGGAATGCGTACTTTCGGAAGAAGCCATTGGGCTCCTGAAGCAGCAGCGATGGCCGGGCAACTTCCGGGAACTTAAGCATTCGCTGGTTAGAATGCTGATTGTTGCAAATTCATCTCGGTTGCTCCCATCGCACATTCTGTCCGTACTAGGCGCGATGGCTACCGGACCACGTGAAGATCAGCTACGGAAGCCAGACCTGAAAGAGAACCGAGCCAGAGTGATCCTGGAAACCTACCGTCGATGCGATGGCAACGTAGTACATACTGCAAGAGAACTCGCGGTGTCGCGAAATACCGTCTATCGCCAACTGCGTAGGTCGGGGCTGCGCTAGCAGCCCGTCCGACGGAGAGATCGAGCGGCGCCAAATTCTAAATTCTCGATTCTAGATCCCGCCCCATAACTACTTCGGAAGATCAGCCGAGTACTCTTCCCAGTTTTTCACAATGTCGGAGACTACCTTATTCCCAACCCGGAATGCTGCTTCGAGACTAGGCAGAAACCCTCCCAAGTGTTCGGGGCTATCTTTTGCCGCCAGGCTTTGGGCTGGGGTCTCTCCCGGTGGCGGCTGGTCGAAATCGCTCGCGGTGCGGAGAACCAGTACACGATTAAGATCGATTTTTTTGGCATTCGCCAAATTGGTGAGAGCCCGCATAATCCCAGAGTCCTCACAGGCAGTAGTATAATACTGGCTCGCTCCTCCACTCCAGTATCGGACCCAATCCTCTGCCCATTTGCTCATCATCGCTCCTTCCCAGAAGCGGCTGGTGGAAAGAGTCGCTCCTTTCATGACCTTCGGAGGCTCCTGCGCTTTGGGAAATCCGGTGTAAGCGTCGCGCATTTTTTTCATCTGCGGAGTGTCATCCAAAGAGACGTCTTGGGTGTCGCGCACCGCCCAATCGACCAAAGCCGGATTTAGTTGGTACAACTGCTGCATGTCAGTCGGCCGCGGTTCCTCGTACGGCTTTGTTCGCTCCCACGGGATCACTCCGGTCGACCAGCTAGCTGGAATTTCGCGACCGTCAATTTCATACGCGACATCTCCATCTACGACACAATCCGCCCATACGGCGCTGCCGAGACTGCCTCGGCTCGGATCGATCCCCGCGATTCCAGCCACGATCCAATACGCTTTGGAGAGATCAAAACGCGGATCCGTACCCAATGCCATCACGGAACTCGCCGCATTCGCTGTTGCCATCCCCGTCACAATGGCGATCACACCGGTGCCGTCTGTTCTGACATTATGATAAGCATTGGCTAGCGGGATCACGGTGTTCATTTTTCGCCGCTCGACCCAGAATTGAAATTCACCCGGCGTGTCACCGGTATCGGCGCCGATCTCGAAAGTCGTAAGGACTACAACCTTTACCTTCAGTGGGTGATCGGGAGTGGGCAGGTTGCCGGATGGATCATCAGCTTTGCTGACTGACGCTAAGAAGCAGACTGCTAGCGGTAACACCAATAACCTCAACGGAGGCATCGATATTTGAGCGAGCCATTGACTAGCTGGGCACGATTTCGGGTTCTTTCGGGCAGACATGGTGGGGCTTGAGTTTGATTATGCGAGACTGGTTCCGAGCAAAATCGATACCAACTCGGACGTAACGACAAGGTCTCGGCGAATTAGGTAACGGTTGTCCTATCTTTCCGGGGTCCGCAGGTCAGAGACTTTTGGAGTCGACGCCGGTTTCAACCGGGACGTCGCCGATTCGTCGAGTATCCAGTGCTGAATGCCAAGGTAGCGCTTCGGACTAGGTGATTCTTTTCCAATATGCAGCGTCCAAAGTTCCGACCACAGAGCGTGTTCATCTCGAGTAATACGTAGACGAAGCCGCTCATTCGCAGCCCAGGAGCTGACAATGGCGTATAGGCGAAATCGATTCGGATTTTGCATGTCCTGGTCCAGCCGAGCGCTAACCGCTCCATTACGGAGAAATACCAGTCTTACTTCTCTCATGAGTCGAAAGAATCGAACCTGGTTTTCCGGTGCTACCTCAATCTCGATGGCGGTCGTGATTGGTCCATCATCGGACTCAGGTACGTAAGGATCGTCGCCCTCGTCCGGCAGCGGATCAGGATCCAGGTTCACCCCCGCGGAGAAATCGATCGACCATCGCTTCGCTGTGAGTGCGCTGGCGATTCCCAGGGCGGCCGCCGACAACAAGGCCCACTCCAGACCGAACGCAGTTGCGAGCCCTCCCCACACTAGGCCAGCTAGCGAGATCCCGCCCTGCGACACCATCATATGGGTGGCATTCAGCCGGCCTCGAATCCAATCCGGGATGACTCGTTGACCCGCTACCCAGAGCTCTGAGGCAGAGACTGTCCAAGCGGCTCCGGCCAGTGCGGCAACAATAAGAAAAGTCTGGGGATGGCGCACCGCGGCCATTAACGCGTAACTCAAGGCAAGGACGATACCGGCGAGCATCGTCATTTGGTTTGGCTTCAGCTTCTTCCTGGCAGGCTCAAGTATTAGAACGGCGCCAGCCAACGAGCCAAGTCCCATACAGGTAAACGCGAGTCCAAGGTAGATTGGGTCAAGGTGCAGAGCCTTTAAACCGACCACCGGTAGCAATGCTGGGATTGCTCCGACTAACACGCCAAAGATGAGATTTCGCAGCAGAATGATTCGAACACCCGGCGCATACCGCATGTATCGCAACGCGCCGGACAGTGAATCGAAAAAGCCCTCCAGCGGCGCATTAGTTGCGACGCTTCTGCGTTTCCAATTGATCACCGCAAACAGAACCAGAACAAAGGCTAACGCGTTTAGGGCAAACACGGCGCTCACACCAACCAGCGGAATCAGAAGACCGCCAATCGCCGGACCGATGATACCGGCCAGGTTCATCTGAATTCCGCCGAGCGCGATGGCCGATGGAAGTTGCTCCTTGCCGACGATCTCGGGTATCGAGGCTGAGGCCACTGGCGCCTGAAACGCAAAACCGGTGCCCAACAAAAAGACTCCCGCGAGGATGATCTCGGGAGTTAGTCTGTTTAAAAAGGCGAACAGTGCGAGCAGACCAGCGCTACCAGCCAGCCAGCAGTTAAAGACGCGCATTAGCTGTCGACGATCGACCAGATCGGCTAGCGCCCCGGCCGGCAGTGTAAATAGAAAAAAAGGGAGTGTCCCGGCGGAAGACATCAATGAAAGCCAAAGAGCCGGTGCCCCGAGTGAATTCATCGCCCAGGTCGCGGCCATTTCGTGCGCAGAGACGCAGCAACCGGACGCTACCAGAGCCGACCAGAAGCGAAGATAGACCGGATTGCGGAGGGAAGACCAGATCGAGGCCTCAGCCGTCACGCTGTGATATTATTCATTCTCGCCCAAGGCTCGAATGAAATTGCAGATAGCAAATAGCAGATAGCAAAATTCTGCGTATGGGTGCTGGGTCGAAAGTGAGCGCTCGCGAACCGTCACTAGAGCGGAAGCCGCTAGGATCCGACTACAAGTAGGTCGGATTACGTAAAGAAGACCGGATGGAGGCGTCTGGGTCACGATTCGATACTTTTCTTTGCCCTACAAATTTCCCCGGCACACCGAGGATTTCGCGAGCGACCGACAGAATTTGCTATCTGTTATCTGCTATCTGCAATCTGCAATCTCATTCGAGCCTCGGGCGAGAATGACGCTAGACCCGTTGCAGTTTCCAATGGCCGCGCCGAAAGAGAAAGACACTTCCTATTGCCAGCATCGAAAAAGCAATCGGAATGGCGACAAAGACACCAGTTGCGCCGGCGCCAAAGTGATTGGCCAGAAGCCAAGCAAGAGGGATCTCGAATAGCCAGAAACAGCACAAATTGAGTAGTGTGGGAGTCCAGGTATCACCTGCACCGTTGAAAGCCGAAGTTAGACAAATCCCAGCGGCATAGAATGGAAAGCCCAGCCCAATAATCCAAAGCGCCTGAGTGCCGTACGCCATCGTTGCCGAATCACCCGTGAATAAGCGAGCGATTGGCCCCGCAAATACGATGAAAAGCAAACCGATCGCGCTCAGGAAGAAAACGTTGTAGCGGACCGCAATCCAGGCGGCTGATTCGGCTCTGTCTGGTTTTGCCGCTCCGAGGTTCTGGCCGACCAGGGTTGCACCCGCGTTCGACAATCCCCAGGCCGGCAGGATAGCGAAGATAACAACCCGAATCGCAATGGTGTAGCCGGCTAGCGCAGCACTGCCCGATTGCGAAAGAATTTTGACGAGCCCGATCCAGCTGGCCGTGTTAACCAGGTTTTGCATTGTCCCATTCGCCGCGAGTTTTAACATCTGAAGTGCCGGCCCTAGCTCGAAGTGCAGGTGTCGCATTTGAATACGGACACGGCTCGTGCGCGCGGTCAGGTAATGGAGCTGAAACAACACGCCGCAACCCCGGCCAATGTTCGTAGCAACTGCGGCTCCGGTTACCCCCAGTGCGGGGAACGGGCCGAGACCAAAGACGAGACAGGGGCCAAGCAAAATATTGATCGCGTTAGCCAACCAGAGCGTCCGCATGGCTATCGCCGCATCACCAGCTCCACGGAAAATAGCGTTGATCACAAAGATCAATAGAACCGTGGCATTTCCACCGAGCATGATTCTGGAAAAATTGCCGCCCATGCTGACGACGTGTTCGTTCCCTCCCATGCCGCGCAGAATGTCCGATCCAAAGGAGCCTCCAAGTAGTCCAAATGTGGCGGACACAAATAAACCTAGTAGAATTACCTGGAACGCTGAGGTTGCCGCACGATCGGGATCTTTTTCACCGATACGGCGCGCCACGGTTGCAGTGCCCGCCATAGATAACCCGATGGCGACAGCATAAATAACTGTCATGATCGATTCGGTGATTCCCACCACCGCAACTGCGTCACTCCCGAGATGCGAAACCCAGAAGACGTCTGCCAACGCAAAGATGGATTCCATCACCATTTCGAGCACCATCGGAATTGCCAAAAGGAGAACAGCTCGATTGAGCGTCTCCGTTGTGTAATCCCGGTGTTCGCCTCGAATCGCCGCGATCACCACTTGCCAAAACGAAAGCGGTGAGCTTTCGGTGGTTTCATCTAATGATGGAAGCGCCATAGGTTGGCGACACTAACGACCCCGGCAGGAAGCGTCAAATGATGGGGTAGAGTGATTATCGCGCCCTTGGTAATGCTCCGGACGCTGTGCGGTCGATCATGGTTCCGCCTGAACAACCGCATCCGTCGCACCTCATCCCAGGAACTTGTCGAACTGGCGCACCGATGCTCTGATTTAATGAAGGCTCGGGTTGCGAGTTTGGTTCCGTCCGCTCGTATGAGCCGCTGGTTCATCGATGGTCCTTCCGGTGAATCATAGTTGTTCCAAGTGTTTACTTTCGCAGCTATGACGAACAGACCGGCGCGCTGAGGACACCCCGCACAGCAATTTCCAATGGAAATCTTGGCGCGCCTTAGCGTCTTGGCGTGAGTTCCTTTTGGGAGCGCCTTACCGCAAATGTCGATCCAACGCTCGGTATTGCACCGCCTCCGAGAGATGGTCTACATTGATGCGTTTCGCTCCCGCCAAGTCGGCGATCGCCCCACCTCGTATTCCAAGTTGCCGGCGATCCAGCCTTGATTCGGTCGAGTGACTACCGTCTGTCAAGATTTGTTGACTGACCCCTATTGCTCCCGACTCTTTCTCAGTCGCCGCGCGCCGAAGTGTCTAATCAAGACACGTCCTTAAACCCTCGAACACTTTCCCTCGCCGATTCGCGTCGCTGAAGACACCCTCTGGATTATGCCTCAGAAGCGGCCTCAGAGATAGGGTTGTGAGTGAGTCCAAAGGCCTCCTCCAGCAGGTCCGCGGCTACGGAAAGCCCGTTCTTCTTGGCGATAGCCTTCTGGATCGAGCACGAATTATCGCGATAGATAGGGTTGTTAAACACCTCATCCAGAAGCGCCGACAAATTCGACGCATCTAAACCCTCTAACGAAGTCGTTTTGCCGGTCTTTTTGCCAGCGATTCTTGCAGCGATGCCTGGCTGCTCGTTGGTTACCGGAATAGCGATTTGAGGAACCCCTTGAGTCAGGGCTTCAAGCACGGTGTTAAATCCCGAGTGGGTGATGCACACCGATGCCTTTTTCAGCAGCTCCAGTTGGGGCGCGCTGTTAACCACAATCGCATTTTTCGGCACAGGACCGATCTGCTCCGGCCGGAGTACATGGCCAATGGAAAGTACTAGTTGCGCGTCCTTCTTTGCGACCGCTGCCGCGATAGTCCGAAATACATCCGCGTTCCCATTCTGAATTGTTCCCATCGAGGCATAAACGATCGGTTCTCCGGTCAATCTGTCCCACGGAAAATTGATCTCTGGCCGGCCTTTTCCGTCATGGAACGGACCGGCGTAATGGAACTGCTTTGGCGGATGAGAACTTTCAAAATCGAATTCGCGAGGACATTGCGTGATCCATGGAAGATCGGAGAACAGAGAGGATGGGTCTTCCCAGTTGGGTTTGATTCCGGCACCCTCGGCCTCCGCTATCAATTCTGCGTTGCTGCGAATCAGCATCTGCGCAAATTTCGCGACGCCCTGGCGGTTTCTTTCTCGAGCTTCGAGCGTATTCTCGTGGCCCCACCCATAAACGCCGAGCGGTGTATGCCCGGAAAAATCGAAGTGCAAGGCGCTTGATAGAATCGCGTACGGCATTCCAAGATACATCGGCACTACTTCGCTGTAGAAATCGCAATCATCTAAGATCAGAGCATCAATGCCGTTGGCAGACAGCAGCTTCGGAAATGTTCTCCACTTCAGATTCGTTATCTGCGCAATCGAGTCGATAGTGAATTGCAAGCCTTCCTCCCCTTTTAGCTTGCTCAATGTGCCGAGTACCTCAGCGACTTTATCAGTCGGAAACTCCTTCTCGCCATAAGGGATGAACGGCAGATTGGCAGCTCGGGCGAGCGGCTCGCACCCTGGCAGAGAAACCATCACGACGTCATGGTTGCGTGACTGAAGCCGACGAGCCAATGCGCTCATTGGATTGAAGTGACCGGGAATAGCGATACTGATAAAGCCGATTTTCATAAAGCATTTGAACGCCTCCTCAAACCGCTGAGGAAGTGACGCTTAGTGGTATCAAACGCTAACATATTGGACGTTGGCCGATTTTTGTCTCATCTGCCGTAATGCTTGTCCGGGTTGCGGATTGCCCTTCCTTCGCGGAGCAGACTTTCATGCGCAGGAGCCTTCGGAAATTCCGGGAGCTCATCCGGAAAAAGAACACCATTGTGCGCCAGGACTTCCTGGCCTATGACGGAAACAGAACAGGTAACGCGAAAGAGATTATGGCTCGCACCTACAACCGGCTCTGAATTCCATGAACGAGACTGACTTGATCAATCTAAAACATGACGTAGACCGACACGAAGAGGCGGTAATCGAAGATGCAAACGCAATCGTGTCATTAAAGGCTGATTTGAAGGAGCTACTGAAACTTGTGCAACTTCTTGACGCTTCGACACAAAAACTTACTTTCGGGACCGAGCAGGAAAAAACGTTCAAGGACTTCCGCGGTCGGCTACAAGCGATGCTTCAGAAACATGGCTTAGAGTAGACTCCTTCGGTTTTTCACTGATCATCCAAACCAGAATACGGACTGATTCTTCCCCTCCCAGCTTAAAGGGGGTCAGTCAACAATTCTTGACAGATTGCATCCAGCTTTTAATTCGAGGATCGAACTGCCGGTTGAGATTTTTTTCGAACCGTCGGATCTGCTGGCTCACATTCGCAGCACTTCGCATGTTAAGACGATTAGCGATCCAGCTTTGATCCATAGTCGTGGAGCGAGCTATCGCCCAGGCCAAACTCACTTTTCGCGGTTCATTGCCACGACTAGCCTTGAGGTCCTCTTCGCAAAGTTGAAGCTCTTTGAAGCCGGCTCGGATTAAAGCGGTTGCGTCCGCTTCTGCATGATCATGTCCTTGACGACTACTGCGCTGGTTGCGGTTGCTAAGCCCGCTCAATCGCCCAGCAGCCAGTTCCAGCAACTTTTGCCGAAATCCTTCGCTTCCCCAGTACCAGCCACGCCGTAAGGTACTATTGAGCGATTGGCCTTCTCGTACTGCCCAACCACACTCTTGCGCCTCTTCTGCAAGGACGCGTTGCTCCAAACGCTCGATCATTTCTTTTCGGCCCGCGACATCATCCTTGCAGCCAAAGGCCGTAAAAGCTCTTTCGGTTACACACCACGTCGGCCTGCGCGCAGCAGACACAGCATAGACCTGCTTCAAACTACTCCAGCGATAGCCTAGTAGCCCTGCCCCACGCTCGGAATCAACCAACCCTGCCCGAACCGGATTGAGGTGAATATAATCCCAAAGATTGCCCAAATAATCCTGCTCTGAGTCCAAGTCGCTCTCGACCAAAACCGCCTTATAGCGCCCGCCAAACACGTGGCCCCAAAGCCCATGACGATGATTGAACCGACGGGTGTAAGTGTTTTGGATCCATCGCATTCCTTCGACCAAGTTGGGCCGCGGTGTCTCAACTAGCCAATGATAATGGTTAGTCATCAATACCCATGCGTGGATCCGCCATCCGGTCTTGGCGCAAGCCTGACTCAAGGTTCTCAGCATCGTCTCTCGATCCTCATCATCCACAAAGATATCTTCTCCGCGATCACCCCGTGCCATGACATGGTAAAGGGCTCCGGAATACTCAACGCGGACCTGCCTGGGCATCGCCTTCCCTCACCTATTAAAATTGCATCTCCGTCAAAATTTGTTGACTGACCCCTTTTAACGTCCGCAAAGATATCTTCTCCGCGATCACCCCGTGCCATGCTGATCACGACCTTTAACGTCCGCATAGCGACGGCAAGGTACAGTTGGGAGCTACCACAAATTTCGATCCAGCGCTCGGTACTGCACCGCTTCGGAAAGATGGTCGACGTTGATACGGTCGCTGCCGGCCAGATCGGCGATCGTGCGAGCTACTTTGAGAATCCGGTCATAAGCTCGAGCACTCAGGTTCAACGAACTGGCGGCTTGCTTGATTAGATCGAGACCGGCCAAATCAAGCTGGCAATACTTTCGAATCAAACGATTGGGGAGTCTCGCGTTACAACGCACACCGTTTTCACTGTGCAACCGTTTCCGCTGCACCAGACGCGCCCGAGCGACTCGGTTCCGGACCAGCTCAGAGCTTTCTGATTCCGTCGTCCCGGTCAGATCCTGAATATCGATCGCCGGAACGTCGACATGAATATCGATCCGATCGAGCAACGGCCCGGAAATACGTCCGCGATATTTCTGCACCTGCACGGGACTACAACGACATTCTCTTTTCGCATTGCCATAGTGACCGCACGGGCACGGATTCATCGCGGCGATCAACATAAATGCAGCCGGGAATGTGAGTGAACCAGCCGCCCGCGATATGGTCACTTTGCCATCCTCCAACGGTTGCCGCATTACTTCCAGCGTCGACCGATGAAATTCCGGGAGCTCATCCAGAAAAAGAACACCATTGTGCGCCAGGCTCACTTCGCCTGGTGTCGGATGCATCGTACCGCCGAGAAGACCAGCGTCGGAGATGGTATGGTGGGGCGATCGGAATGGACGCGTGGTAATGAACTGCCGATCGCCATTCAACTGTCCGCAAATACTATGGATCTTGGTCGTCTCGATTGCTTCTTCTAAACTAATCGGCGGCAGAATCGATGGAATGCGTTTGGCGATCATCGATTTACCCGAGCCCGGCGGCCCAATCATCAGCAGGTTATGACCTCCGGCCGCAGCGACTTCGACCGCTCTTCTGACGTGGTATTGGCCCTTCACTTCGGAGAAGTCAGATTCATCGCGAGTCTTGTAAACCGTCCATGGCTGCGTCGGCACTGCGGCTAATTCTTTCTCGCCGCGCAAGAATTGAACGACTTCCGAGAGACTGGTTGCTCCATAAACCGCCAATCCGTCCACTACCGCCGCCTCCGCCGCATTCTGACGGGGCACAATGAGGCGTTCCCGGCGCCGTTTGCGTGCCTCCAGCGCAATCGCCAACGCTCCTCTCACCGGACGCAGCTCGCCGGAAAGCGCCAGCTCTCCACAGATATAGCAGTGATCCAGGTCCGGGATCCGGTTTTGCTCGTTCAACTGCAACATCGCCAGGGCGATCGGCAGATCAAAGCTTGGGCCCTCTTTGCGCACCGTAGCCGGCGCCAAATTAATGGTAATCTTTCCGCGAGGCCGCCGCAGCGCACTGTTGCTGAGCGCGCTTAGGACCCGATCTCTGCTCTCTTTAACCGCGGTATCCGGCAAGCCAACCACCGCGATCCTTCCCTCAGGTCCCCACCCAGCGTGCACTTCGATCTCGACCTCGGAAGCATCCACCCCCACTACCGTCGCAGAATAGACCTTCGATGGCATAACAGTTCGCGAAAATGTTCTTTTATAACAACATTTGCAAGAATTGTTTTCGACACGGCTTTTCTCGAAGGCAAAAGTTGCCTCTTTATGTTAAAACAGGTCTCATGGCACCATCCAATAAACAAGGCGTTCAGGTATCCGTCGGCATTTTGGCTCAAATGAAAGCTAAACCGGGCAAAGAAGCCGCCGTGGAAGCATTTCTTAAAGAAGCGTTGCCATTGGCTAACGAAGAAAGTGGCACAACTGTCTGGTTTGCTATCAAACTCGATCCGTCAACCTTCGGTATTTTCGACGCGTTCGCTGATGAAGCTGGACGTAACGCTCACCTCACAGGTCCGATCGCCGGGGCCTTGATGGCCAACGCCGCAGAGCTGCTGTCCGAGGCTCCGAGCATTCGGAAGGTCGACGTCTTGGCAGCAAAACTCTTAGCTTCCTCGTAAGATATCAACCCGGAAAGAATGCGCTGCGGTTGCGTTCTTTGAAAGAGGATTATCCTCTAAAGTACAGAGGCTAATCACTCTTCACCGCAATCCAAACTTGTTCTTTCCCGTAGCTCGGCGGTGACTTCTGGAAATCGGAATATTCTTCAAGCACATGAAATCCGCAGAGGCGCAAAAGATGGCGCATCTCCTGGCGAAAAGTCCAACGTAGTCTAAGTATCTCTTCTTCCTGCCGTACGACCGTGGCATCGTCCGGTCCGAGCTCAGTGAATCGCCAGGTTTCGGTCAAACACTGGGATAGGACATCATTCATACGCCCCAAAACCTCGATCCGAACCCTATTCCTTGAAATTGGATGCGTAACGATACGTGAGGAAATGGCTACTTTGCTCTCACCAGGGAGGAGCAAATCGTATCGCGGATCAAATAGATTAAGGACCAATATGCCACCAGGCAGCATGTGACGGCGGATGCAGCGAAGACAGCTCTCCTGATCTTCTGGTGAAAGCAAATTCTGAAACGAGCGGAAGGTCAGGTAAACGCCGCTGAATTGAATTGCGAATGCAAACTCTCGCATGTTCCCTTCTGTCAGGAACAGACGGCTGGCTACTGCGTCCGGGAGGTGCCGTTGTTTAGCCTCAGCAATCGACAACATGGCAGAACTGGCGTCCAACCCATGTACTTCACAACCAGCTTCAACCAACGGTATCGCCGCTCGACCAGTCCCGCACGCGAGTTCAAGTATTGGCCCCTCTATATTTCGAAACCGTTCGCATAAAAAAGATACATCTGCACCGGCCTCGCCCCAGCCAGTAGTCGTCATCGTATCATAGATCTCGACGTGGAGACCTCGTTCAGTATAAGAGGACGGCGGCATAAAAAAAGTGCTCCTACCGCACGGGATTTGCTGCTCGACCAAAGCCTTTAGGGTTATTCACAGTCTGATCGATGGCCCAACAGTTCGATAAACTGTTCTTCCGTGACAACATTTGCAAGAATGTTTGAGAGAGACCGTTTTTCACCCCCTTGCTAGTCAGAAACCGGGTCGTGTTGTCCGAGGAATTTTCCTCCGCATTCCTGCGGACCGGTGGTAAGTTAAGCGGAAGACTTCGGCGGAATATGAGGTTTGCGGGCCTATTGGTCGCGATGTTATGGCTGACCGTTTCTACGGTGGTGGCCAGCAGCGAAAAACTCTGCCTCATTACCGTGGACGGCCCGATTGGTCCAGCGACAGCCAATTATGTTTCGCGAGCCGTTGACGAAGCAGCGGCGCAGGGCGCCCAATGTTTGATCATCCAGCTCAACACCCCAGGGGGTCTACTCGACTCAATGCAGCGAATTGTGCAAAAACTGTTAGCTTCTTCGGTTCCTGTGGTTGTCTACGTCGCGCCAACCGGAGCCACGGCCGCAAGCGCCGGCTGCTTTATTACTTTAGCAGCAGATGTAGCCGCAATGGCTCCGGCCACAACGATCGGGGCGGCACACCCGGTGTCGTTGGGTGGCGTCAGCGGCAATGAAGATACCAAGTCTGATTCCACCATGACGAAGAAACTGGAAAATTTCGCCGCTAGCTACATCCAGGCGATTGCCAGTAAGCGGAGCCGAAATGTTGGATGGGCCGAATTGGCGGTCAGAGAAAGCGCTTCGATTCCAGCAGAGAAGGCCCACGAACTGAAGGTGATCGAGATCATCGCCGTGAATTTTGACGATCTGCTCCGTCAGTTGGATGGCCGCGTCGTTAACGGTAAACCTCTTAAGACAGCCGGCGCGCAAACTATTGAGATCAAAATGTCCGCAGCGGAACAGATCTTCCAAGCGGCGTGGCGCCCCGAGGTCATGTTCATCCTATTATTGATCGCCATCTATGGAATCATCGGCGAGCTGACCACCCCTGGAGCGATACTGCCGGGAGTGGTCGGAGCGATTGCGCTGCTCCTCGCACTCTATATGGCGGCAATCCTGCCGGTGAACATCACCGGATTACTGTTAATTGGGTTGGCCGTTGTGTTGTTCATTATTGACGTATTTGCGCCGACTCACGGCGTTCTGACGATAGGCGGGATAGCTGCGTTTCTGATCGGCTCTCTCATGCTCTTCAATCGTCAAGATCCGGTATTTCGCTTGTCGCTGCAGTACATCATTCCCGGAGTTGTTCTGACTACAGCGTTCTTTGTTTTGATCATCGGCAAGGGACTCGGAGCCCAACGGCTGCCCGTCAGGGTCGGGAAAGAAACCATGATCGGAAAATTGGCTAACGCCCTAACGCCGATCGACACCACCGGCGGGAAAGTTTTTGTTGAAGGAGAATACTGGAACGCGACCAGTGAAGTTCCAGTGGACAAAGGACAACTGGTTCAGATAAGTGCCGTGGAAGGATTGACTGTAAAAGTGCTGCCTAAAACTTAACAAGCCAATTACATGCTCGAAGATTTCACACGATTAATTGCCTGGATCGTTCCGCTGATTGTTCTGGCCGCGATCTTCCTGCCCCAAATGGTCCGTATTCTGCGCGAGTATGAACGCGGAGTAATATTTCGGCTTGGCAAACTGCTGGGCACCAAAGGACCAGGGTTAATTTTTCTCATTCCGGTGGTCGATCGGATGGTTAGAATGGACCTCCGAGTTGTAACGATCGACGTCGCTCGCCAAGAAGTGATGACCCGGGATAACGTGCCGGTAACGGTTGATGCGGTCGTTTATTTTCGGGTCGTCGGTCCGGAAGCCGCGGTGATTAAAGTGGAGAATTTCCTGAAAGCGACATCCCTGATTTCTCAAACAACATTACGCAGTGTCCTCGGCCAAGCAGAGCTCGATGAACTATTATCACAGCGTGACAAGATCAATATGACATTGCAGGAAATCATTGATCGGCAGACAGATCCGTGGGGTATCAAAGTCACTGCCGTCGAAGTCAAAGACGTTGTTTTGCCCGACAGTATGAAACGCGCAATGGCTGGCCAGGCCGAGTCGGAGCGGGAGCGCCGAGCGAAAATCATAAACGCCGAGGGCGAGTTTCAAGCCGCCGAAAAGCTCGTGCAAGCTGCCGCCATGATCTCGGCCCAGCCGATCGCGTTACAACTCCGTTTTCTTCAAACCATGAAGGAAATCTCTAGCGAGCATAATACCACAACCATTCTGCCGGTGCCGATCGATCTGTTTTCGCCTTTCATCAAAACATCTGAAAAGGAAAAGACCGAGTGAACGCTCAAAGGATTTACCTCGACACCGTCCGGCTCGTTTTCCATGCTGCCGATTCGTACAATTTGTCTCATGAGGGTATTCGTCTTGGCGGCGATGGCTTGCCTATTGGTGTCTTCGAAGGGCGCAGCGGAATTACCAAACGAGGAGCTTCCGGCGCCGTTGCCCTCCCCTTCGGTCACCAAGCAGAAACTCATTGTCGGACTCACCAACGATCCGCCATTCGTGATCCGCGGGTCGGACGGCTCGTGGACCGGTATCAGCGTTGAATTATGGCGGCAGGTGGCGACGGAGCTTGGTCTCAACTACGAATTTCGCGAAACCGACCTGAAAGGTCGGTTTGAAGGGCTCGTGCGCGGTTGGTTCGACGCCACGGTCGGACCCTTAACCATCACAGCAGAGCGAGAACAGGTCTGCGATTTTACCCACGCTTACTTTGTCAGCGGTCTGGGGGTAGCCATTCTAAAAGATAGCGCAGCAGGTAACCAAAACCTGATTTTCAACCCTGCGTTCTTCCGGTTTGCCTGGTCTGTCTCGAGAGTCGCGCTTGCCTTGCTTGCTGTGCTTGCCGGCGTGGCCATCTTGATCTGGTTTTGCGAGCGACGAGCAAATCCGGCTCAATTCGGCGCACAGGGTCATCCCGTCCGAGGTCTGGGCGCATCCTTGTGGTGGGCAGCAGTCACCATGGCGAGCGTTGGTTACGGCGACTTAGTTCCAAGGACGTTTCTAGGTCGCACCATCGCCGTACTTTGGATGTTCGTCAGCTTGGTATTGGTCTCCGCCTTTACTGCGACCATGGCATCTACATTAACAGCTGAGCGGTTAGCGGGTGTTAGTATCCGGGGAGTTGAGGATCTCCGCCAACTCAAGGTCGGAGCGGTCGAGCACACTTCAGGCGCCCATTTTCTCGAGATTAATCACATCCCATTTACTAAATTGCCGTTTAACGAGCTCTTTAATTCGGTAAAACAAAAAAAGATAGAAGCGGCTGTCTATGACGAACCTGTCCTCCGCTACGTTGGTCGCGACGCGGGGGATTGTAGAGTGCTGTCATTGCATTTGGATACGGAGTTATACGGGTTTGCGCTCCGCGAAGGCAGCCAGTTACGAGAACCGATCAATCGCGTACTTTTGCAAAAGATCCATGAGCCGGCTTGGACGGATCTGATAGCCAAATACCTTCCGTCCAGCGAATAATCGGTTCTGACGAATCTCCGAGAAACCTGGTAGAAGACTATTGTCGAGGAGGCGAAAGCACCTGCCTCCGGGTTTAGATAAAGCATTCCTTGTCTAACCTCAGTTCGCTGTTAGACTCATCGTCCTTTCCCACTTGGTACCGTCTCCGACAGTTAACCCAAGCATCAAACAGCCAAACGCCATTTTATGTTCACCCGATACCATTTGTCCCGTTTCGTATCGCCTCACCGAAACCCCTCTTCTAACATCCGACTAACTGTCGCCGGGATTCTTATCCTCTGCTCGTTTCCCTTGAACGGACGCAGCGCAAAAGTCGTGAATCAGGAAGACTTAACATCGTTACCACCGGGTCGACCCGCGATTGTCTACGTGCAAGATTTTAAGGTCGAGAAGGAGTCCAGCAACAGCGATCAACAAGCACTGGGCGGGGGCCGCGCTCGAGCGCTGATCGCCCAAGCCAAGAGCGCGACCGGCATGCAAAGCAGCCAGGTTGTGGACTTGATGGCCTCATCCTTGGTATCCGATCTAAACCAGGGTGGCGTAAAAGCACAGCGACTGGCTGCCGGCCAACCTCTACCACAAAACGGTTGGTTGGTCCGCGGCCTCTTCACGGAAGTCGATCAAGGCAATCGAGTCCTGCGGGCTGAAGTCGGATTTGGCGCAGGTTCTACCGATCTGGCGGTTTTGGTCAACGTGGCGGACCTGCAAAAAGGAAAATTGGAGCCATTTTATAAATTGGAAACGCAAGCAGGTAGCCGGAAAATGCCGGGAGGGATCGTATCTAAAAATCCTTATGTGGCGGCAGCCAAGTTTGTCATGTCCCGGCGAGATCTGCCGAAGAATATCCGGCAGACCGCACAGACCATTGCGGCTCAAATCATTCGCCGAGCCAAATAAGCCGGTGGAGCGGACTACTTACCTTTCGTGAGTTGAGCGCGCCGCTCAGCCTGAAGTGCATCGAGTTTCTTCGTCTGATCCGCGTTCAGATATTTCGCTGCGTCGTTTCGAAAGTCTGTCTGCAGCTGCATTGCTTTCTTGAGCTTTTGCAGCTTACCTGCGGACTTGTCTGCTTCCAGTGCCTCCGCCTTCTTATCCCTCTGCGCGACCAGGGGAGCTATCTGTTTTTGTTGCTGTTCGGTCAGTTGCAGTTTCTTGGTGAGTTCAGCCATCTGCAATTTCGCAATGCCCTGCTGCGCGAACGAGATTGTCGAAGCACTCAAGAAGATGATGGCGAAGGTCACGCATTGCCGGAATAGCTTATTAGTTTTCATTTCGTAAATTGTTTGATTTCTGTTTGAGGGAAGACAGTTCAATCCTTGAAAGTGCAGCTGGCTGCCACGTCCTGAAGTCGAGCGAAGACCTGCGCCGAGCGACGCCGGTGCGAAGGGCGTTGGGGGGAAGGAAATCGGCCGAACCAACCAGCCTCTTTGGTTTTAGTCATAAGCCGATGCTCAGAACAAGCACCAAGTGCAGCCTTTCCGATGAGAAACAGCTCGGACCTACCCGAAGCAGGGACATCACTTCGCCGTCGATTGATCAATTCTTTTTGTCTGACAGTGAATGAGGCCTCGAGCCGCCCAACTTTTCTACTAAACAGAAACTCACGGGAACTAGAAACACGGCCAGGAGACTCGCCGCCAACATCCCTCCGATGACGGTTGTACCCATCACCTGTCGGGCGACAGCTCCGGATCCTGAAGCTGTCCAGAGTGGCACGCACCCGAGGATGAAGGCGAAAGATGTCATCAAAATCGGGCGGAGACGCAACCGCGCTCCCGTCAAAGCCGCCTCCACCAGCGGTGTTCCGCGCTCGAATTCCGCTTTAGCGAATTCCACGATCAAAATTGCGTTTTTCGCGACTAATCCAATGATCATCACCAAGCCAATTTGGGCATAAACGTTGTTCTCAATCTGAACGAGAGACGGTGAGAGAACTGCTCCGGTAACTACCCTTCGCAGATAAAGCATCGCGAAGGCTCCAAAAACCGCAATCGGGGTACTCAGTAAAACGCTGAAAGGAAGCGACCAGCTTTCATAAAGTGCCGCCAGGATAAGAAAAACAAACAACAGGGAAAATCCGAAGATCATGGCAGGAGGCACCCCTCTTTGGGCCAGTTTCTCCTGGAAAGACATTCCGAGATAGTCGTAGCCCATTTCTGGTGGCATCGTCGCGGCAAAGACTTCTTCGAGCGCATTCATCGCCTGTTGGGAGGTGTAACCTGTTGCCGGCGTAGCGTTAATTTGCGCGCAACTGTACAGGTTGTAACGCATCGTGAACTCGGGCCCAGTACGGCGCTCCAGCCGCGTGAGACCGCTCAACGGAACCATCTGCTGGCTGTTGTTGCGGACGTAAAACTGTCCAAGGTTATCAAGATTTGCTCTGTATTCGCCCTCCGCTTGCACATAGACCTGCCATTCTCGGCCGAAACGGTTGAAATAGTTAATAAATGAGCCGCCCATGAATGTTTGAATCGTCTGGTACACATCGCTGATGGCGACTCCCTGTTTCAAAGCTCGCTCCTGATCCACGTCAATGTAGACTTGCGGTACGCTAGGCTGGAAGGTCGTATTCAATTGGGCCAATTCAGGACGTTTCCGAGCCGCATTCAAGAATGCGATCACGCTGTTCGACAAAAGATCTGGATCACCGCCCGAACGGTCTTCCAAAACGAACGTGATGTCGCCGGACGTCCCAGCCCCTGGGATCGCCGGAGGTGAAAAAGCGAACGCCGTACCCTCAGGCATCTGGACCAGGGTGCGATTCAATCGCAATTTGATTTCTGAATAGAGTTCGTCCCTCTGTCTGCGATCTCCCCACGGCTTAAGCGTCACGAAGAAAAATCCGCTGTACGTGCTTTGCACTCCGCTCAAAAGACTGGAGCCGATCGTGGTCGTCACGTACCTCACACCCGGGGTCTGAGCCAGCGTAGCTTCAATTTTGCGGCAGACTTCGTCAGTTCTTTGTAAGGATGCGGCCTTCGGCAATTGCAAGTTGACGTAGAAAAACCCCTGATCTTCATCCGGCAGAAAGCCGGTTGGAACTTTTCGGCCGAATAGGAACGCCGCAGCGCAAAAGCCGAGTAATACGATCAGCGCGAGTCCGGTTCTCCGAATTAATAAACCGGAAACCCGCACATAACCTCGAGTGGCAACTTCGAACATATGGTTGAACCAATCGAAGAACTTTCCCAGTAATCCTCGGTTAGCGGGGCGAGGTTTCAGCAGAAGGGCACATAAGGCCGGGCTGAGCGTCAGCGCGTTAAAAGCCGAAATCAGAACGGAGATTGCGATGGTCACCGCAAATTGCTGGTAAAGACGTCCTGTTATCCCCGGGATGAAAGCGGTCGGTACGAAAACGGATGCAAGGACCAGAGCAACACCGATCACCGGACCGGTGATCTCTTTCATTGCCTTCCTGGTTGCATCCTTGGGCGAAAGTCCGTCATGAATATGCCGCTCGACCGCCTCTACGACTACGATTGCATCATCGACTACCAGGCCTATGGCCAGGACCAACCCGAACAAGGAAAGCGTGTTGATCGAAAACCCGAGCAGAGGGAAGAAAAGAAATGTACCGACGAGCGAAACCGGAACGGCAACAAGCGGAACCAGGGTAGCGCGCCAACTTTGGAGGAACAGGTAAACCACCAGGATGACCAACCCTATGGCTTCCACGAGCGTAGCAATCATTTCGTGGATACCTGCGATAACAGGCTCGGTAGTATCTAGTGAGATTACATAATCCACGCCCCGAGGGAAACGCTGCTTCATCGTTTCTAACAGTCTTTTGACCCCTTGTGCTGCCGCTAACGCGTTCGTACCCGGAAGCTGGTAGACTGAGATGACCGCTGCAGGTTTGCTGTCAAACCGGCCCCGTGTGTTGTAGGTCTGCGCTCCCAGTTCCACTCGAGCCACATCCCGTAGCTTTACGGCACTTCCGTCCGGCTGTTCTCGAATGATAATTTCTCCGAATTCCTCGGGTTTAACCAGACGACCCTGCGAACGAGCAGCGTAGGTATACTCCTGTCCGATTGGCACAGGCTCACCTCCGACTTGTCCCGCCGAATTGACGGTATTCTGTGCTTGGACCGCACTGACAATATCCGGAACAGTCAAACCGAAGTTAGCTAGCTGGTCAGGTTTCAACCATAACCGCATCGCGTACTCGCCAGCACCAGAAATCTGCACGCTGGAAATGCCTCGTACCCGGGTCAAGGCATCGTTCAGATTGATATAGGCATAGTTAGATAGGAAGAGCGCGTCCCTGCTCTCATCTGGCGAGCGGAGCGCTATTACCATGAGGGGAGCGGAAAATGATTTTTGTACCGTGACTCCAAGATCGGTGACAGCGGCTGGCAGCTGAGATGATGCCTGCGTCTGTCGCATCTGCACGAGGATCTGGTCGGTATTGGGATCGGTATTTAAGTCGAAGTTAATTGTTAACACCATCTGCCCGCTATTGGCGTTGACCGAGTACATGTAGTTCATGTTGTCAACGCCACTCATCTGCTGCTCGATGGGAGTAGCCACAGATTGCTCAATGGTCCGCGCATCGGCTCCCACGTATGAGGCAGAAACCACCGTCTCGGGTGGTACAATTTCCGGGAACAACGAGACCGGGAGAATCAGCATCGATAGAGCACCAATGATCAATGTCACCAGCGAGATAACGATAGCCAATATGGGCCGGTTAATAAAAAAATTGGACATGCTGACTCAGTTAATTTTCTGTATCTGCCGCGGCTCTGCCGTGGGCCGCGCCTGCATTCTTGGTCGGCCGGAGAATCTTGATGCGGCTGCGGATTGAGTCCGCTAGCCCTTCCACCATACAGAAGCCAGCTGGAATAAAGAAAGTTGCTACCAGACTCGCGGCCAGCATCCCACCGATTACGGCTGTCCCCATCACTTGCCGGGCCACAGCTCCGGATCCCGAAGCAAAGGCCAATGGCACGCAACCGGCAACGAAAGCGAGCGATGTCATCAAGATTGGCCGGAAACGAAGTTTCGCGCCCGCCAAGGCGGCTGCGACGAGTGTGTTTCCTTTCTTTCTTTCTGCTTCGGCGAATTCTACGATCAAGATCGCGTTTTTGGCGGCTAAGCCGATAATCATCACGAGCCCGATCTGGGCATAGACATTATTCTCAATCTGCAACAGGATCGGCGGCAGAAAGGCTGAAGCCACGCTTCGACGCAGATAGAGCGCTCCTAACGTTCCAAAGACGGCGATCGGGGTGCTGAGCAATACGCTGATCGGAAGAGACCAGCTTTCGTAGAGCGCAGCCAGAATCAGGAAAACAAACAACAAGGAGAATCCAAAGATAATGATTGGAGGCGTGCCTTCCTGTGCTCTTTTCTCCTGAAAAGACATCCCCAGGTAATCATACCCTATTTGAGCCGGCATCGTCTGGGCGAAGACGCTCTCCAGTGCCTGCATCGCCTGCGCCGAACTAAACCCAGGTGCAGGAATCGCTTGCATCTGGGCACTCCGGTACAGGTTGTACCGCAGCGTAAATTCCGGGTTAAAGCGCCGTTCGACGCCGGTTAACTCCGCTAGTGGCACCGCTTGGCCCTTGCTGTTCCGAACGTGGTACCAGCCGACCTGGTCAACGTTCGTTCGAAAGTCCCCATCTGCTTGCACGTACACCTGCCATTGCCGACCAAAACGCGTGAAATAGTTGACAAAGGTCCCTCCCAGGAAGGTCTGCAGAGTATTGTATATGTCTTTAAGCGCGACGCCCTGCTTGAGGGCTTTATCACGGTCCACATTCAAATAAATCTGCGGAACGCTGGGTAGTAACGTGGAAGTAACCCGCGCTAATTCCGGCTTTTCGCGTGCGGCTGCGAGGAAAGTGTTGACGTTTTTCGCGAGGTACTCGGTACCCCTGTCCCCACGATCTTCCAGGACAAACGACACTCCACCCGCCACGCCAAGACCTGGGATAGCCGGTGGCGAAAAGGCAAAGACGGTGCCTTCAGGAAGAGTGATCAAGTTGAGGTTTAATCGCCCCTTCAGAATCTGGTATTGTTCCGAGATTTTTTTCCTTTTCTCCGCCGGATTTAAGGTTACGAAAAAGAATCCACTGTAACTGCTTTGGACTCCGCTGAGCAGGCTGAAGCCAGCCACCGCCGTGGTATATTCCACTCCTGGTGTTTGGGCTAGAATACCTTCCACCTTTCGGCAAATTTCATCCGTACGTTGGAGTGAAGCAGCGTTGGGAAGCTGCAAATTAATGTAGAAAAACCCCTGATCTTCATCCGGCAAAAAACTCGTTGGCAACTTCTGGCCAAAAAACAGGGCTAAGCCGGCGAACAGCACCAGGAACACGAGGGCAAATACTGTTCGCCGGGTGAAGATTGCCGCCACGCGAACGTACCTCTCAGTGGTCCAATCGAAAAGCCGGTTGAACGCGCTGAAGAATCGGGTAACCGGTCCGTGGTTCTGCTTTCGAGGTCGCAGCAAGAGCGCGCATAACGCTGGGCTTAACGTGAGGGCGTTGAAAGCAGAGAACAGCACCGACACGGCTATGGTAACGGCGAATTGCTGATAAAGCCGTCCGGTAATTCCCGGAATAAAAGCGGTCGGAACGAAAACAGACGCCAAGACCAGCGCGACCCCGATCACCGGGCCGGTGATTTCCTTCATGGCTTTGAGCGTTGCTTCTTTGGCTGAAAGTCCGTCGTGAATGTAGCGCTCGACCGCTTCAACAACCACGATCGCGTCATCGACGACTAGTCCGATTGCTAAAACCAATCCGAACAGGGAAAGAGTGTTGATCGAGAAGCCTAGCAAAGGAAAAAAGATGAAGGTGCCGACCAACGAAACCGGCACGGCCAGGAGCGGTATCAGCGTTGCTCGCCAGCTCTGCAAAAACAAGAAAACCACCAAGGCCACCAGACCCAGCGCTTCTATTAGCGTCTTAATCATCTCGTGAATGCCAGCGGTCACCGGCTGCGTCGTATCGAGAGCAATCACGTAGTCAAGCCCCTGCGGGAATCGCGGCTTGAGCTCCGTCAGGAGTTTCTTGACGCCCTCAGCTGCCAATAGCGAGTTCGTCCCGGGTAGCTGATAGAGCGCGATGATGGAACTCGGCTGTCCGTTCATTCGAGCTCGCGTCGAATAGACCTGGGAACCGAGTTCCAACCTGGCTAGATCTCCGAGTCGAACAGTCCCACCCGTTGAACTCTCACGGACAACTATCTGACCAAATTGCTCGGGAGTGACCAGCGACCCGCGAGCCACCGCCATGTACGTAAATTCTTGACCACGCGGCGCCGGTTCGCCTCCCGCCATACCAACAGGATTAACGGTATTCTGCTGTTGGACGGCGCTGATTACCTCCGGCACACTGATATTGAACCGGGCCAGTTGATCAGGCTTCAACCAGATGCGGATCGCGTACTGACCAGACCCGAAGACCTGCACATTCGAAATTCCGGGAATGCGCGTGAGCTGATCATTCAGATTTATGTAAGCGTAGTTAGTAAGAAATTCCGAATCGTAGCGTCCGTCGGGCGCACGCAGCGCGATCAGCATGAGCGGAGCGGCAAATGATTTTTGAACGCTGACACCCTGAGCCACGACTTCGGGCGGAAGTTGGGCACTCGCCTGAGCCTGCCGCATCTGCGTCAGTATCTGGTCGGTTTTCGGGTCACTCGTTTCGTCGAAGTTTACCCTGAGCTTCATCTGCCCGGTATTCGCGTTGAGCGAATACATGTAGTTCATTTTATCTACGCCGCTGATCTGCTGCTCAATCGGCGTTGCTACCGACTGCTCCACCGTGATCGCATCGGAGCCAGGATCGGTAGCCGACACGACAATTTCCGGTGGCGTTATATTTGGAAATAGGGATACCGGAACAAAAGCAAGAGAGACGAGACCGACGATGATGGTGATGAGAGAGATGACGATTGCGAGAATCGGACGGCCAATAAAAAAGGCGGACATCGCTAACGCCCCTGCGACGGTGTTGGCGAAGTCCAAGCCACCGGTTTGACCACGTCGCCGTCGCGAATCTTTTGCATTCCTTCGACAACGACCTGGTCACCGACTTTTAATCCATCCTCAATCACCCACAGAGAACCTACCTTTTCACCTACTACCACTTGCCGAATCTGTGCTCGATTCCCTCCATCGACTACCGCCACCTCGTAACTCGTTTGCAACTCATTCACCGCCCGCTGCGGCACCAGGAGAGCGCCTTGGGTATTCTTGACGGTGACCCGAACGCGAACGAACTGGCCCGGACGCAAAATATTATTCGGGTTAGAAAACAACGCCGCCAGCCGGATGGTACCCGTCTGTTGATCCACATCCCGATCGATTGTGGCAAACTTGCCTTGAACGGGGTAGAGCGAACCATCGGCCAAAATGATTTCAACCGGGGGAGCTAATTCTCCAGTCGTGCGTGCACTCTCAATTTTTCGCGCAAGCTTCAGGTAGTCTTGCTCGCTAATCCGCAAGTAGGCCTTGATTGGATCGACCGTCGACATGGTCATGAGCGGCTGGGCATCATTCGGACCAACTAGATCTCCAATACCTGGATTCGCGATCCCGGTGACGCCGCTGATCGGTGCCGTGATTTTGGTGAATTGCAGATTCAACTCCGCCTGGCGCACTGCTGCCTGCTGCGCCTTTACTTCAGCTTTCGCGGCTGCATTTGATTGAACTGCGTTGTCCCGACTCTGCTGGCTTTCCACCTTTTTCTCAAAGAGCTCGGTTTCGCGTTTCTCGGTCTGCTCGGCTTGCAATTGGTTAGCCTCGGCCTGGGCTAGTGACGACTTAGCCTGTTCCAGCGCAGCCTCGTAGGTACTTGGATCGATTTGAAACAGGAGGTCGCCTTGCTGGACGACCGCGCCCTCTTTGTAGTCTTTCGAAATCAGATGGCCGGAAACGCGTGCTCGAATATCAGCGTTAACCGAGCCATCCAAAGATCCAATCCATTCACGAACCACCGGGACATCCTGCTGTGAAACTTCCATGACGAGCACTTCCTGCGGCTGATTTAGAACCGCATTGGTAGCGGGTTTCGAACAGGCCGAGAAAAGCGCGAGAACCGCACCTAATTGCGCAAGAGCACCGGCAGAAATCAGGGATCTTAGCGGCCTTCGGAAAGTGGATAGGCGCCGGCGGATCAAACGCCAAGGTACCCTCGCTGTCGCTCGAACAGAAAGTCGTCCGACCGATTGCGCCAGCCACTTCATAAATCGCGTGTGAGGCAAGACTTCCGAACTTTTGAGAAGGTAGACATCCTAATGATCTCTCGGTATTTGGCTCAAGAGAGAAACAGCAAAAGTCGCAGAAACAGGGGATTGACGAAAAACCAAATGTGTCCCGCCCAACTAATCGCGGCGACGAGTTCTGCCATTTCCTCCGCGCGCTGAACCACTGGAAGTCGAACCACTGGTTCGTCTCTGCTGGTAGTGCTGCTGGGCATTGGCATTTTGGGCGCCTCGTTGACGCCCAGATGCCTCGCGGTTGAGACTGTTAGTCAGTTCGTCAGAGGGTTGTTTTGTCGTGTTACCGGAATTGCTCTTTTTTCCCGCGTTATCTCGTGCATTCCCTGGAGAGGGCTTATTCTGGGCGCTTCCCGGCGTAGTGCCGCCATTTGCCCCTCTGCGATTGGTCTGTTGGCCCGGCGTAGAGGCGCCATTTGCACCCCGACCCTTGTTTTGTTGTCCCGGCGTAGATGCACTATTTGCACCCCTCTTGGGATTGGTTTGCGGGTTTTGACTGGAGAGATTGTTTTGTCCCGACTGATTTGCCTGCTTGTTCCCAGTGGGCGGATTAACCGGATTCCATTGACCGTTATTCCACTTTGACCAATCGCCGTTATCGTCGCGCTTATAAACGTTTCCGTCATGTCCGGCGTAGAGGTTATCCTGCCCTTTTACAACGCCAGTGCTGCCGTAGTTCGTCACCACGTGACCCGTTTGAATCGTTTGGTCGCCCCGGGTGATTGTGGAGGTCCCCCATTGCGCATAGTAACCATGCCCTTGCTGGGTGCTCCATGAGGTATTGGTGCTAGGATTATAACCCCAGGCACTAGTTCTTCCGCCGTAGGGATATTGTTGCGTGTAGGCGCGGCCGTATGCACCGGTCGAAGGATTGTACCAGGCGGCGCGCCCGACTGTGCTATACGGACCATAGGCGTAGCCGCCGATCGCATAAGTGCCCACATAGGGGTAGTAGACCGCGGAAACACCATAGGTCGCATAGTAAGGACGGTAAATCGGTACCGGCCCGGGATAGATATAGGGCGGGTAGTAGTAGCCAGTTCCCCAGACCAGAGCTGCTCCCGTGGCAACTCCCGCGATGTAGGCGCCAGAATAGCCAGCTGTATAACTGCAGACGACCTCTTCCTGGTTTGATTTCTCTACTTTCACGTAGGTCACGTGATAGACCGGGCTACTGGGTGGGATCGAATAGATCGGCTCCGGCACGTCGGTCACGATCTTCCAGGGACCATTGGGTGAACTCGAGACAAACCAGACCGCGTTTAAACAAAGGTAATATTGATCGGCTAGCCGGATTACATCGGCATTCGCATTGGCCGCGTAACTTAAATCGGTGCCGGCGATCGGAACAAATTCCGGTTCACCGGTGTACTCGACCTTTGCTTTACTCTCTGCTTCAGCCCGCTTGACCACGGCAACCGTGGGAACCTGAGCAAGTAGCACCGCATCCTTCGATTCGTCCGTGCCAGGAACAGACGCTAGAACTTCGGACATCTCGCTTCCACTTGGGATCTTCGAAAAATCCTCCGGTAAGTCATTGCCGGCGTATGTCCATGGGCCTTCCAACTTTGGAGCACGGAACCAACGCCCGGTGACCAGATAATAGAACTGTCCATCGGCCGAATCCTTAAATACCCAACTGTTAGTGTTCGTCGCGTAGCTCAGCTGTGTCTCCTGGATTTTCTTATAAGTAGGCTCGCCGGCAAAAGCGATCAGCTCGGCCGGCTGATTCGTAAAAAAGACTTTCGGCACTTTGGAAGTTTTTGTTGTCTTGGAGGCAGCAGCTTTCTGCACGTGTTCCCAACCATCCGCCGCAGAGAGTTTAGAGAAATCCCCAGGAAGCTTTGCGGCCACGCTCCAGGTACCATCCAATGATTTCGCGGTTAACCAGGTTTGGTCGACCAGTAAGTAATATTGAGATTCGGATGGTTCGAAAAATAGATCCCACCCGGTGTTCAGAACAAACTGAAGTTTCGAGCCCTTAATTGGAGCCAGAACCGGTTTATCGGCCACAAATAACAGGATTGCGGGTTGCGTAGTCACAAATATTACCGGTGGTTCTGTTTTCACTGGCACCGGTTTCACGTTTTCCTGGCCGGATTGCACGCTTGCGACCAAGCGGTCAAGTGAGACAGTGAGCGGCTTCCCGGGAAAATTCGATTTAAGTATCGTTTCCATCTTGGCTGCTTCGTCGTCAGACAAAGAAGGGAAACGAACGGCAACGATCTCAATGTTATTGATCAGAACAGTGCGTTTCTCGAGGTCGGTAACAGTGTCGCCTTTTAGCTCCTCTATTCCGACCGCTGGTTTTCCCCCTTTGGGAGTAAGCGTGAAGGCAACGCGTGCCCGTAACTCTCGCAGATTTTTCCATTCATCAACTTGCGGTTGGTAATAAACAAAACGAACGCCGTTCCGATCAACTTCGCGAGGCCAGCCCGGGTCGAGCGACTTTGCTTCGGATTCTGGATAGGCTGATTTCTTTGTGGAATCCAGACAGAGCGCTGTTTTGGGCCAAAGCGGCGACAGAAGACTGCCAACCAAGAGCGTAAAAAGGAAAGATGGTTTCATAAGAGGGGGGAGAGATCGCGTGAAACGCTGGGCAGAAAACGGGTGTATCAGAACCAGGAGTATAAGCCTAGGGATAACCACCGGGATCAGCCTAAATTGGAGCAACTTCTGCCTCCTCCGCTCCATATGTGAAACGCCATGATGACTCCTCAAGTGACACGCATCCCCCGGGCTAGCACGATGACCGGAGTCACGGGACACCAGTCGGCTTCGTTCGTCTGCTCAGATGAATAAGCTGGTAAAATCGATGCCGGGCCCACTACGCTTGCAGCGAGAGTCGCGAGTCAGCGCTCGATGGACTATTTCTTCCACAGCTATCCAAAGGAATTAGCGAAACAGATCGCTTCTCGATGGGGGTCTGCTTCAGATGTACTCGATGCGCTTCCGCCGGAAGAGGCGCTTGCTTCGTTCTTGAGTGAAGCGTACCAGGCGAGCTTACTTCGCGAGGAGGGCCGTTCCGTTATCTGCCGCCTGATTCTCATCGATCCGATCGAACTCAGCGACGAAGTTGGACCGCCGAAAGGATTACATGTCCTAAAATTCCGCGAGGAGAGGTCGATGCATGAGGAAGAGATCAGGCGCCTAAGCCCGACTGCAACTTTTTATCGGTCGTTGATAGGAGTGCGCTGGGACCCTAATAAGGGTTTTTTAATTTGGGGGATTATCAATTCCGGTTCCCGCTGGATTCACCAGACTGACGGTGGACGCTTGCGCTGCCCGGTCGTTCCGGATCGATTAATTATCCACGTCCGCGGACCGGGTAGTTTAATTGTTTTAAGAGGCGAAAATCGCGTGGCCACACTGATCAATGGAAAACTCCAAGGCCATGGCTTCAACATCTACGAAGCAAGTTGGCTGGCGAAGCTGCAAGAGAGATTCGCTAAGTGGGTGCTGCACGAATGCTTCAAGGACCACCACCACTCGGGCGCAACGGTGGAACTGGATTTCACCCGAATCCTTGCCCAAAATGTGATGAGGCGAGTGATTAGCCAGGTTAGACGCGCACGACACGGCGGCATGATGATCATCGTAGCGAGCCCGAACTGGGATAAGCTGGTCCGTTCGGACGGGCCCATTTGCCCGAAGTACTGGATCGAAGACACCAAGGCGCGACGTCGTTACCGAGAGCTGATTTTTTCTGCTGTTCGGACTCTTTCAGAGATTGGAGCGGAGCGCGGTTTCCGAACAGTTGGCTGGAAGCAGTATCAGGAAATCAGCGACGATCGCTTAGCCGAAATCGATGATGCCATCTTCGAATGCGCACATCTACTCGCAGATCTCATGGCGGTGGATGGTGCGCTCGTTCTCACCGCCACACGGGATATCATCGGATTTGGCGCGGAAGTCCACGTGCCGACCCAAGAAAATGAAATTGTCTACCGAGCGCTCGATATCGAAGCCGAGCAGGTAGTACCAGAGCGTGCGGACAATGCCGGGACTCGGCACCGCGCTGCCTACCGGCTGACCAGAGACTATCCGGAATGCATGGTCACAGTAGTATCGCAGGACGGCAGTGTGCGATACGTGGGGAATCCGAACGGGAAAATTACATATTGGGACGTCCTCTCAATCTAGCGGGCAGCTAACGAAAGGTATGGTGAGGCTCGAAGGGTAAGTCTCGATCTCTATCTCGCACATGATTGTTGCTACTCAAAACCTTTGGCGCCCCCGACTCAATTTACTTTGCGGCGCAACGTTAGTTGTCATTCTTCTTTTTTCTGGCTGCGCTTCCCAGCCGGAATCGATTACTGGGGAAACACCGAACCTGACGCTGCAGCGCGAACTTCATCGTCTGGAGATCAGTAAGCGAGATGATCAGCAGCAATTAGCCGACTACCTGCGGATCGCAGAAATCACGTCAAAACGATTGGAGGAAAAACAGTCGGGCCCGGACCACGCAGGTAATGACTTACTGATTACAACCTACAACCGGGCCGTGGCCGATTTCGTTGTCAGTTGGTCTCATCAAAACCGGCCGCAGGAAATCCACGATGCCAGAAATGGCCGGAACACACATCTGTTGATTTCGCGTTCACCGGATACAACTTGGTCACCGAGTTATTTCGCAAGTTTCGGAAATGCTTGGCGGGTCGATCGCCGGCGTTTCTGGAAATCTACCGATCGATCCGGCTTAGGCGGAACCCTGATCGGCATTCACCCGACAGTAACCGCGGGAGGAGTACCTCAACGACTGGAGCCTCCTAAGGGATTTCGCATTGCCGTCACAGCCCTTCTCCGATTCACGGGCCGCCCAAAGCCGAACGAAACAGAGGCTCAATTGGAACTGGTGAATCCGCGAATCCAGGATTCCGTCCGGCTGAGAAAACGTAGATTCTCGCTAGCTGCCGATTTCACCGCCCCTGCGGCTGCCTACGCCAGGATCAACGCATTCTGGGCAGGCATCGTGAACATGGTCCTAGGCGAGAAAACGCAAGCCCAATCAGGGCTCTATCTGCTGGAGCCGTACGATCCAAATCGCATTCCCGTAGTATACGTTCACGGATTGCTCTCATCGGGCTATACCTGGCTAAACGTTAGCAACGCTGTTCGAGCGGATCCACAGATCCGAAAGCGATATCAGGTCTGGATCTTCTTTTATCCGACCGGAAACCCCATCCTCTATTCCGCGCTACGATTGCGCGAAGACCTCGCTCTAGCTCAGAAAAAGTATGGTCTGGAACACGGGATCGTTCTGATAGGACATAGCATGGGCGGCATCCTATGCCGGCTTCAGGCAACAGACATTGGTCCGGCAGATTGGACGGCAGTTTTCCATGCACGTGCAACAGAGCTTCTCCCTCTCGTTGAGGCAAGACCGGTGCTGCGAGACGCATTGCTCTTCCGTGCAAATCCTCTCGTAAAACGAATCATCTTTATTTCAACTCCCCATCGGGGAAGTGCCATCGCCTCGGGGGGCATCGGTGCCCTCGGTGATCGGTTGATCCGTCTGCCGGCAACTATCACCAATGGTGTACCTCGACAAATAGCGCGGCTTGCCAATGCCAGGGGGATGAGGATTCCCACCAGCATCGACGGGCTGTCTCCTAAGTCTCCGTTATTTAAGGTATATGACCGGCTAGCCATTCGTTCGCCGCACCATTCCATTATTGGCGATCGAGGTAGAGGCGACACCCCAAATAGTTCGGATGGCGTTGTACCGTATTGGAGTTCACATCTCGATACAGCGAGGTCCGAATTGATCGTCCCGACCGGGCACGGCGCAATGGAGAGCCCTCTCGCTATAGCGGAGATCCAGCGAATTCTGCGTTTAAACGCCAGCTTGCCTGCTCGTTAACCCATCTTCCTTCGAAGCTCTACCAACATCCGGTCGGTAGCATTGAGTCGAATGAATCCGATGCGCGGAAATTCGATGTCGAGAATGACATAAATTGTCACGGTGATCACTGCCGCGAACACAATGATGTGCAACCAGCTGCGCACCTTCGCCTCAGCCATCCCATACCCGGCGATCAACGAACTAACCAACGCAAGTCCAACCAGGATAGCGTAGATCATTAAAGGCGGGTGCGTATTAGCTGCCACGAACCGGATCGTCGAATTTGCGATCCATTCGTTAATCGCCGGAAGGAGAATGTACGCGGCAGTCGACTGGCTGTTCGGATTTCGGCACGCAGCGATTACCTGGTTTTGAATATCGAGCTTTAAGGCCGAAGCTCGCGCGTATGCCCGTTTGGCCAAACGAATATCGGGCAGCGCCTTAATAGCTTCCAGTTCCGCGTCGAGGTAGCGGCGAAAACTTTCTTTGAATTTTGTCTGAATCGGGTCAGGAAACAGATCGAGGAGATAATAGGCTTTGCTGAGAGTATTAACCTCTTGAACAGCTAACTGTTTCCGCGCATCAAATCGCGATGCGGCTCCGGAAAAGGTGAAGGCAAGAAGGAGCCCGAGCAGACTAAAAACGACTCCTACGACCGCGCCGAGGCCAGCCTTTGCACCCTCAGGATCCACCGTCATTCGCCGGACAGCGATCCCACGCCCGACCTCGAGCAGCAGCAACATCGCGCAAAACAATCCGACGGCAAACAAGATCGCAAATAGTGTGTAACTCATATCGACTTTGCTTTTCCACGTCGGCGTGACCTCGTTTGCGATTGTCCTTGCGGAAGAGGAAAACGGCAGATTATAGGCACATTCAAGTTCGCTCGGTCGAGAACGGACTCATTCGGCGTCTAGATCAAGTTGGGCGAGACGTGGTCACGGCAACTTGCAAACGCAATCGGCCCGCAGATTCTGCGGGCCGATTACTAATCCCCAACAACTGCAAGAAACTGGCCTAACCCTAAGCTGCTTCTCCGAACACCGTGGCCATCGTTTGCAAGATTAATGCTCCTGAGGTCGCGCCAGCGTCCAGAACCCCTCGAGACCGCTCACCTAACCGGCTAGCACGACCGATTTTCGCAACGAGATCGCGCGTAGATTCTTTTCCGTTCTCCGCGGCCGCGGCCATTTGCGCCAAAGAATCCGGGAATGACGCCCCCCGAATAGCAGCCGCCTCGTACGCCGCCTCCGCTGGTATTAAAACGTCCATGATAGTTTTGTCACCTACCTTGGCTCCGCCCAATTCTTCGAGGCCGGTTCGAGCCGCTTGCAGCATTTCGCCAAATGCTTTTTCATCGATCTCCGGTTTGTCTTTTGCCAGGAGGCTCATTTGCAAAAAAAAAGTGCCATAGAGTGGGCCCATTGAGCCACCTATCTCAGTCAGCAACGTCTGACCGATTAGTGCCAGCCCTTCACTCACTGAGACATCTCGTTCACCCAATCGACTCTTAACCAACCCAAAACCCTTGGCCATATTGATCCCGTGGTCGCCGTCCCCGATCTTACCGTCGATCTCGCTGAGGTACGCTTTGTTCTCCTCGATCACCTGAACAAGCGCTAAAACCAATTTTCTACCTTCCGAATTCGGATAATTGGCCATTTGCTATTTATGATTCAGCTCACGCGGAAGCCGCCATCTGAGTGAGACCCATGCTATCGGCCTCCAGATCAATCAATGACCGAAGCTCGTTATCGAGTTTCATCACGGTAAAAGTGATTCCCATCATCTCGAGGGAGGTAAAGTAGTTGCCTACATAAGAACGATGCACCTTCACGTTTGCTTTGGCCAAGAGGTCATACATCTTGTTAAAAGCAATATAGAGTTCCATCACGGGAGTCGCACCTAGCCCCGAGACGAGAACCACCACTTCGTCCCCCGCGCGGAATGGCAAATCAGGTAGGATATGATCAAGAGCAAGCGTGGCAATCTCATCTGCCGATTTCAGGTCGCCAATTTCCACGCCAGGTTCTCCATGATGTCCGATGCCAAATTCCATTTTCCCTGGGTCGATGGAAAAATTCGGTTTGCCTACGGCAGGAATCGTACATGGGGTCAGACCCACCCCAATACTCCGAGTATTGTCGATCGCTCTTTGAGCAACGGCGATTACCTCATCCAACGACCCGTTCAGAGCAGCCTTTGCCCCACCGACTTTCCACATCAAAACCTCGCCCGCGACGCCGCGCCGCTTCCCCGCCTCCGCTTTGGGTGCTGATGCGACATCGTCGTTCGCCACCACCGTTTTCACCTCGATTCCTTCAGCAGCCGCCAACTGTTTGGCCATCTTAACATTCATGTTATCGCCCGCGTAATTACCGTATAGACAGGCGACCCCGGCGCCGGCGTTAGCCGCCTTGAACGCGTCCAGGAACGCTTGGGCAGACGGAGAACTAAAGATCTCACCCACCGCGACCGCGTCACATAAGTTTTTGCCGATGTAACCGATAAACGCGGGCTTGTGTCCAGACCCACCTCCGGTTACGACGCCGACTTTGCCTTTGACCGGCGCTTTGGCGTACTTCAAAACCCGAGAATTCTCTGGCACCGCCGCCACGCGATCCGGGTGAGCCTTCACAAATCCTTGGAGCATTTCTTCGACTACCAGATTTGGATCATTGATGATTCGTTGCATCACTCTTTCGGGGTTAACCCTGTTGAAACTGTTTTTCGATCTCTTTTATCCGCGCCACCTTCGGAGTTGAGCGACCTCCTTGAAACTCCGACGCCAGCCAAATATCGACGAGTAGTTTGGCCAAGTCAGTGCCGACCACCCGGCCGCCCATCGTCATAATTTGGCAATCGTTACTCTTGCGGGAACGTTCCGCGGAATACGCATCATGGCAGACCGCGGCCCGGATTCCCGGGATTTTGTTTGCGGTGATGGCAACACCGATTCCCGTGCCGCACATCACAATGCCGCGGTCATGTTTTCCTGCCAGAATCGCTTCAGCTACTACCAAGGCTACGTCCGGGTAAAGTGTCTGAGAAGACGGATCAGCGATACCATAGTCCTCGACTGCAATACTTTGTGATTTCAGGTGTTCCACTATGGCCACCTTCAGGTGATACGCCGCGTCGTCTGCTCCGATCGCGATTGGCTTTACCGATGCATTCTTTTCCATGAACGACTCCTGCGACGCTTAGTCCGTTCTCATCGCCGCGCGAGTTGGGACGTTCCCAACTCGCCTTTAACTCCAGCGGAAGTTGATTACGGCACTAAGAGAATCTTGAGCGAGTTCTCGCCCTTCTTCATCATCTCAAGGCCTTTCTCATACTCTTCCAGCGGTAACTGATGGGTGACCACGCCGCGGGTAGGCAAGCGGCCGTCTCCGATCGCGTCGATCACGAACGGATAGCAGTAAGGCCCGAGATGTACACCTAACACATCTAACTGCTTGCGATCGGAAATGATGCTCCAGTCGACGGTGACATCGTGCGAGAAGACGCTAAACTCGACGAACCGGCCAAGTTTTCGAATCATCTGCAATCCCTGAACAACTGCATTCGGGTGGCCGGTAGCTTCGATGTAAATATCGCAGCCATATCCGCCCGTCATCTCTTTAACAATCTTGACGACGTCATCCTCGAGTGGGTTTAGAACCATGTCTGCGCCAAACTCTTTCGCGAGTTTCAGCCGTTCCGGCTTGACGTCCAAAACCACTAATTTCTTTGGGTTTCGCAGTCTCGCTGCCCCTACCATTCCGAGACCAAGCGTACCCGCGCCGGCCTGGACAACTACGTCATCCCAGCCGATCTGGGCTCGCTTAATACACCACGCCGAGCAGGCGTAGGGCTCGACTAAAATGGCCTTTTCGATCGGCAGATCCTCTGGTACGTGGTGGTTGATTCCTTCTTTGGGATACCGCATGTATTCAGCAAAGCCGCCGTTCACATTGTTCTGAAACCCGTAAACATCGTGCTTCTCACACATCCAGTACTCGCCGCGCTTGCAGAATCGACACTCCCAGCAAGGCACGATCTGTTCTGAGATGAGGCGGTCACCAATCTTTACCTCTCCGCGCTTGGCCACGTTCTCCCCCATCTCAACTACGTGGCCCAGAAATTCGTGCCCAGGAATCATCGGCGCTTTGATATAAGGCGGTTGACCATTTCCGCCCCAAAACGATTCGGCGCCTACGTACGATTTAATATCTCCGGCACAAATGCCGCAGGCCTCAACTTTGACGATAATATCATCAGCACCGGCGCGCGGCACCGGCACTTCTTCTAGCCTATAATCACCAGGCGCGTAGGCAACTACCGCCCGCATAGTTTTAGGTAGATCTTCTTTTGATGTAGCCGCGCGAGAGGCGGGTGCTGAAACTTCGAGTGTTTGGGGGTTCATATTAGCTCTCCAATTTTTTGTTTTTGAAACATTTCATCGCAAACGTGACCGGCAACCTAACTTTTCGAAAAAATCCACTCATGGAAGATGGGCCTGGACCTCGCCCCTATCTCGCAGACTGTCTAAATCTCGCCCTTTTTCGCTTTCGGATAGTCGCGCCCCGTTTTTCACATCGAAGAGATTTAGATCTTCATCATTAAAAGTGAGATATACCTGCTGGCCCGGTTGGTAGCGTCGCGTTACCGGGATACTCGACATAAGAAGGATCTCTCCATATCTCACACCGACTCGAGTCTCATCTCCCAGGTTCTCCACGACGGTAACCTTTCCAGCGACGCTGCCCTCCGCGGGAGTCGGACTGATCCGAATCCCCCAAGGACGAATGCCAAGTTTTACTTCGCTTCGCGCGCCCAGGCGTTCCTCCAAGAATGGATTGAGCGGAAGGGCAAATTCCGTGTCCGGAATGATCAGCCGACCGGAGTCAACCACTGCCCGAAAGATATTCATCGGAGGCTCCCCCAGGAAACCTGCGACGAACTCGTTTGCCGGGTGATTGAACACTTCCAGCGGCGTATCAAACTGTTGAAGCTTACCTTCGTTCATCACGGCGATTCTATCCGCCAGTGCCATGGCCTCTAACTGATCATGGGTGACTATGACGGTGGTAAACCGCCGCTCGGCGTGCAGACGCTTAATCTCGGTACGCAACTCCACCCGAAGGCGCGCATCGAGATGGCTGAGTGGCTCATCGAGCAATAGAACAGCTGGCCGTCGAACCATTGCCCGAGCCATATTAACACGTTGTTTTTGCCCACTGCTGAGAGCGATTGGCTTAAGATCAAGCAATTCCTCGATACGAAGTGTCCGAGCGATTTCGGCCACCCTTTTCGTGATCTCTTTAGCGTTCATCCCATGCGCTTTGAGGTTAAATGCCAAGTTCTCCCGGACCTTAAGCGGTGGATAGAGAGCATAATTTTCAAACGCTAATCCGACTCCTCGATCCTTCGGATGCACCCGATTTACCAGTTTGCTGCCCACCCGGATCTCTCCATCCGTCACCGACTCGAGCCCGGCAACCATCCGAAGCGTTGTGGATTTCCCACAGCCAGAGGGACCGAGCAACGCCACAAACTCCCCGTCTTTGATCGCGAGATCGAGCTGGTCCACCGCGGGCGGCTGGGCCGGTGTATAAGACTTCGTCAGTCTTTTCAACACGAGTTCAGACATTGGAAAACTCCTCCGCTGTCTGAGCCGAGCGCGCTAGATATTCCGCGCTGCCCGGATCAAAAAAGATTAGCGCCGTTGTTGGGACGTTGAAATTGATTCGCCGATCCACCTCAAATGTTCGGTGACCGTCGACCAGGGCCCGGACACGCTGGCCTCCTACCGAATCGATCGTGACCACCGATTTTGTACCAAGAGGCTCGAAGCTGTAGACGACACCCCTGAAAGCCGTTTTACTGTCGCTCGAAATCTCCACGTCAGCGGGACGAAAGCCAACTTGGACCGTACCACTTGAGAGACCTTCTAACGCCCGATCGATATCTTCCGGAACCGAGACATTCCAGTCTTCGCCCAGCATCTGAAAACGAACGGCCTCACGACTCTTACTTTTAACCTTCGCTTCGACGATGTTAATTTCCGGATCTCCAAAGAGCTGGGCGACCTCGACGCTGGCCGGCCGGAAATAAACCTCTTCTGGAGCGCCTATTTGCAGAATCTGACCATGGTTGATCACAGCGACCCGATCGCCTAGGCTCATCGCTTCCAGGTAATCATGGGTGACGTAAATCGTGGTTGTCCCGAGCTGACCGCGCATCTCTTTGAGTTCGGCCCGCATCGAATGTCTCAATTTGGCGTCCAGGTGACTGAGTGGTTCGTCCATCAGAAATACGTCCGGGCGCCGCACCAATGCTCGTCCTAGCGCAGTCCTTTGTCGCTGACCATTGCTCAGTGCCTGGATCGGACGGTTAAGCAGGTGGTCGATCTTGAGCATTTCTGCAAAATGCCGTACGCGCCGCTCGACCTCTTCCGAGGGAAGTCGATGTTTGGGGCTTTTCAGCGGGAAAGCCATATTCTGATAAACGGTAAACTGCGGATACAGCGCGTAACTCTCAAAAACCATTGCGACGTTTCGGTCTGCCGGCTCCAGCGAATCTACCAATCTGCTTCCGATCCGGATCGATCCTTGATTAGGAGTTACAATGCCCGCGATCAGGTTAAGAGTCGTCGTTTTCCCGGCTCCAGCTGGACCGAACACAGTCAAAAACTCTTGATCGGGAATATCTAATGAAACGTTCTCAACGCCTCGTCGCTTCCCGTAGAATTTAGTTAGTCCAGTTAGCTGAACACTCGCCATAACAAAAAATAAATCAGCCTTTTACCGCTCCAAATGATAGTCCACGCACAAGATGTTTCTGTATTAACAAGGCCAGGATAACTTCCGGAAGCGCAGAAATGGCTGCGGCTGCCGCCACCTGACCATAGTGAACCGTGTCGGAGGCGAGATACCGAAGAGCGATGACCGTCGAAGTTTGAACGTTATTTGAAAGCAGCAACGGGAAGGTGAACGCATTCCAAGCGAAGATGAAGCAGAGCAGCCCGGCCGCAACCAACCCAGGTTTGACCAGCGGTAAGAGAACCTGAAGAAACACCTGCCACCAGCTGTATCCGTCGAGTTGCGCCGCAGCTTCAATATCGGGCGAAATGTCTTCAAAGAAACCACGCAAGATCCAGATCAGAAGCGGGAGTGTGATGAGCTGATAAACCCAAATCAATCCCAAGTAGGTATCGTAAAGACCTAACCGCTGGTAAATCAGGTAGAGCGGGAGAATGACCAGGATTTCCGGTGCGAAACGGAAAGATAGGATCGTGAACGCGATATCCTCTTTCAGTTTGAACTGGAACCGAGCGAGAGCGTAGGCGGCTGGCACACCCACCACCAGAGAAACCAGGACCGCTGCCACGCTAACAATGAGATTGTTGCAAAAGAACTTCATGTAATCGGATTGAAGAACGGTAGCGTAGTTCTCCAGCGTGGGCGTGAAAATGAATGTCGTCGTCAACATCTGGCTGTCTGGCTTGAGCGACATAATCACCATCCAGAGCAAAGGGAAAAGTGCGAAAAGCGCGTAGATCAAAAGCAAGATCATCTGAATCGCCTTACCGATTCCAGCCAGGGGCGAGTTAGTGCGCTGTATCATAAGTGTATCGCGTTTCCCCGATGAAGGATCGTCCTCGTCGTCGTGCTCGTCCTCGAAAGAAAGGACGCTAGATGGATAAAGCGGTAGAGGCTTTTGACCACCAAAGAAGAACTTTCTTGGACAAGATCAACATCGGCGCTCCGCAATACCTGTTCGCCCGCACAGTCTATCGAGAACGAGGACAGCCTGCCCGCCAGAGTCCCGCCGACAAGTGCAATGCAAAACAACAATGCGTCCGCGAGACGACGGCGGGACCGCGAAGAGGCCTCGAGGTTTCGGCCGTACCGCGTGGTATCTGTGTGATAAATAGATTCCATCTCTAAGCAACTCCGGCGGCACGTTGTTGAGCTCTTCTCCAAAAGCCTATCAGGACAAAGCTTACCAGATAAACCAAGACCCAGAGAAACAGCATCATCGGAATCGCCTCCGCCAAACCGTAGAATGGAAAGGCTCGATTATACGCCTGGAGCGAAAGGCTCATGGTAGAATCTCCCGGACCACCTTCGGTCAATGCAAAAATAATGCTGAATTCCTGAAGCGATAACATCAGCCGGAACACCAAGGTGATCAGCAGCACTGGTGTTAGCATCGGCAAGGTTAGGTTCTTAAAGACGAACCAAGGTGAACCACCATCGATAAGTGCTGCTTCATACGGGGACCTCGGCAACGACCTAAGGCCGGCTAGAATCAGGATGATGACGAAAGGCGTATAAACCCAGGCGTCTACCACAACCAAAGAAAACATGGCTGTGTCGGGTGAAGCGCCCCACTTGAAATCTCCCAAGCCAAGCATCTCCATCGGCTGCCGAAGAATTCCGACAGAAGGGTTCGTCATCAATTTCCAGATGAGCGTGCCGATAACCGGCGCAATCATCAGCGGAAAAATGAGTACGATCCGCAGAAACTTGGAAAGGAAGTTTTCGTCATTGAGCAGAAGCGCGACGCCAACGCCGAGCAACATTTCGACGGCAGTGCAGAAAAAAGCGTATTGAATGGTAATCCAGAGTGAATGCCAGAAGTCGGCACTCTGGAACATGGTCGCGTAATTATCGAAACCGATCAGCGAGAATTCGCTGTTGTTGAGACTATAATCTGTAAAGGAAAGATAGATCGCCGCAACAAACGGGACCAAAATGCCAAGGGTCAGAATCAGGGTCGGCGCCAGGACCAAATAAGGGCGAAACCTACGTCTTCGGGCGTACGCAGCGGCTCCGGTCGAATGGCTTGTATCTTGCGGTGGCTGTCCTGTCGGACGGCTTGGGGTGGAGGCAACGGTGGTACTCATCCGCGAAAATTCATAGCTTTGTCACGTATCGCATTCGGATATGTTTCTCGTTTCCTCCTGACGCGAGCCCAAATCTCGCTCCGACCTCGTTTTGAGTAAAATCTTTTGCCTAATACCGAAGAGCGCTGGGTCCCAGATAGATCCAGCGCTCGGCAGAGCAAAACTACTGAGTCGCTGCTGTCTTTTGTGGCTGATCGAGCTTCAGCTTAGATGTTTTCGCAGTAATTCGTTTGGCCAGGTCCGTCATGGCCGACTTTGGATCAGCGCCAGATAGCACAATCTTCTGCAGCGTCGCGGCCCATTCTGTCGTGGACTCAGAGAAGTAGGGCTGCGGCGTGAACTTGACGCTCGTATTCGCAATGATCGTATTAAACGTATCAAGGTAGCCCGGCATCTTTGCCATCACGGCCTGGAAATCGGTATTATCCCAGATCGATTTGCGAGGTGGATCAACTACGCTGGCGTTGATAGCCGCCCAAGTTCCGTGCTCTTTTCCCGTAAAATATTGTACGAAAAGCCAGGCTGCCTTCTTGCTCTTCGACGACTTGTTGATGGCGACTTGCCAGATCCATTCGTTGGCTCCCACCGGGTCCCCTTCCTTCATCACAGGAGGTGGCGAGTAAGCGATGTTGCCGGCCTGGGCTGAACCGCCCGGGACATTCTGGAAGTAGCCGAGGATATCCGCGTCGAATAGAATCGCAGCTTTGCCCGCGCCAAAGTCGGCTCCGCATTGATACCAGGTATAATTCGACCAGGCTGGTGGACCCGCGTCCTTGACCAGTTGCGCCCAGAGCTTGGTGACTTCAACTGATTTTGGTTCGGCTAAGTCGGAGACCAACTTTCCATCTTTGATTTCGAAATCCTTGGCTCCGGCGTTAGTGAACGTAGTCATGTAGCCAGGGTGGATGGTCGCCCAGTTTCGCGTGCCGCGGACAGCGACTCCGTATGAGCCTGTACCCGCCCAGCCTTTGAGCCCCTTCGCCAGTTTATAGAGTTCATCGAATGTCTTTGGCGGTTTCAGTCCTTTCTCGTCGAAGTATTTTTTGTTGTAAGCAATAATATTCGTCTCAAAGCCGAGCGGGAGTGCCCATTGACTACCCGTGCCGGTGGGATGACCGGGGACGAGGTCCCATTTACCGCCGTTACGAACGCCCTCAAAGATATCTGTGTAATCATAACCGGGGTTAGTCTGGCCCGGATCCTTCAAGTACCCATCGAGGGGCTCCATGTAACCAGCTGTGGCGTAATCCCAAAGCTGGTAGGTTCCGGTCATGAACACGTCCGGGGTGCCATTTTTCGAGGCGAGCGCGGCAGTCAGCTTGTCGAAATAATTTTCCTCGGGAGTTTCCGAGGTTTCGACATCGATACCGGTCAGGTCCTTGAATTCCTGCAGCCGTTTAATAATGGCGTCAGCGTAAGGATGCTTATTAAGCATCACGACTAACTTGGTTCCGGACGCTTGTTTCCAATCGAAGTTAGTTTGGGCTCTAACGCCGCCCAGGGAAAGGAGCGCCAGGGTAACCACTACCGCCGATCGTACGATCAACGGAATCTTGGGGGAACGATCTTTCATATGATTCTGAAGTAATTTGCTCTGGGGATTCAGCCCCAAAAACCGCGATCTGATTTGGGGTTTCATCCCCGAACCAGTATTCCCGGCAGATTAAACAGTTCGGATCGTCACGCAAGAACTTTTGTGCAGTGCTATGAACTTTTGTACACATAGCCGGAATAAAATTACTGTTACCTGAGGGCCTGGCGCGCGAGCCGTTGATGAGATTGTCGGAAAGCCTCACTTCTCACTCGCAAATATCTGGTGGTGCGCATAGATCTTTACAGCCGGCTTCGATTAGGCTGCCGCGCAGCGATCAAAAAAAATGGACAAGCAGGTCCCCCCCAAGGCCAAAAAGAGCCGAGCAAAAAGAATCGGTAAAGCCAGGCGACCAATGTTTCTCGACGAAACGGACGCATTAATCAAAGCCACTTGGCTCTACCATCACCGCAACCTCACTCAGGAACAGATCGCTCAACAACTGGGCTTTTCCCGAACAACCATCGTTCGCTTGCTCCGGCAGGCCGCTGAGAAAGGATTCGTCACTGTCTCAATGCGCACCGACGCCTTGAGTCGGGTGGAACTTTCGATGCAACTGGTCGAACGATTCGGACTTCGAGAGGCATTCATTGTGCCAACGGCAAAAGATGACACGGAAGTAGACAGCCGGCGCGCAATCGGAAAAGCCGGCGCACTATATCTCGAAGCAAACCTCAGACCGGGTCAGGTCTTTGCCGTGACCTGGGGACGTACGATGCTCGAAGTTGCTCTGGCCCTCCGCGATCATCCAATCCGTGGATTGACAGTTGCCCAAACCCTTGGAGGCTTAAACAGCGCGGGATCGTTCAGTCCATCACGCGTCACCTCTCTGTTTGCCGAGAAACTGCACGCGCGGACTTATCACCTCTACGTGCCAGCGATCGTGGGAACGAAGGAGCTGCGTAACGTGCTGATCGCCGATCCGGGGGTTCGACTCGCCTTGGATATGGCCCGCAAGGCTTCCTGCCTGATGGTTGGTATCGGAAAGCCGGAAATTGGCGCTGCTGTCGTCGAAACCGGTTTTCTTGATAGCTCTAACCTTCGAAAATTATTAGCCCAAGGCGCGGTCGGGGACATCACCGCCCGATATTTCGACATCAACGGAAAGCGGGTCTTAGGCGAGGTAGACGACAGGGCCATCGGCCTGCTTTGGGAAGATATCGAAAGCCTGGAGAATGTGGTGGGCGTGGCCTGTGGAGCGAACAAGACCAAAGCAATCCTTGGCGCGCTTCGGACCGGACTATTGGACGTGCTTATTACAGACGATCGGACGGCAGCTGCTGTGTTGAAGGCTGCATCGAAATAATCCGGCGTCGTCGTTCGCGTTGGTAAAGCTCCCGCGCCGCGCATACCCGTCGATACGGAGCCGAAACGGAAGACTCAGACGAGATATGAGGTCGATGCCTGGTTCTCTGCCCCGGAGCCGGGGAGGGCGCGCAGCCTGTCCGACATAGCCTTTTGGATGCCTGCTGCAGAATGCTTGAGCGCGGCGTCGGATCCTCGTGCGCCGCGGATCGCGGGGACGCGATCCCTCCCCGCCCGGGATTTTAACCCCGGAATCGCGAAGCACGGCGCACCAAACCTGCATGCCAAGCCCATGCCCCCTGTTTCCTGTTTTAAATACTGGGTGGAGGAATCGCTCCTAGGACACCGACCAGACCGAACACAACGAATGTTAACGCGCTCTCGAGACAGATGTTCCGGAAAAGTCGCTTTGCTTTAGTACGATCACTTGCGGGCTGGTTCCGGTCCCTATGCCGCTGAGCCTTCAGCAACCAGCGGTTCTGGGCGCCTAAACCGATCATTATGAGAAAGAGGATAATCTTCGCGGCAAGGATTTGGCCGTAACTCGTTGTGTACAAATCGCTGAGTCTTTTCACCATAAAGACGCTGTTCAGTACCCCGCTCGCACCGAGTAGCGCAATCGCCGCCAGGCTGATCGCGGAGAACCGTTCCAATACTGCATTGATGACCGGGAGTATCTCGCATCCTCGCGCACGCGCAGTAACAAACAACCAAACGGCCAGGGGAAGAAGGCTACCGGGCCAGATCCCGGAGATGACCAGATGCGCTACATCGGTCAATAGATGGATCGGGGCAAAGGAACCAATCGCGGCACCGGCATGACCGGCCCATGCCAATGACCCGAGGTTGAGGCCAGCCAATCCGATCCAAAGCGTCTGCGTAACATGTGTCTTTCTCAGGCCACCGAGCAACAAACCGACCGCGAGAGTTAGACTGAGAACGCTTCGCCAAAGCCAGAGATGGCCGAATTGGGTAACACCGAGGACCTCGCGCACACTGGCGAAGTTCAACCCGGAGCCCGTAATCGAGGCGACGATAGTCAATAACCAAAGCGCTCCGGATACAGAACCCACTGACCAGCAAATCCAGGTCAGCGCGCCGAAATATTTTCGGCTCTCCGTCACCAAACGGTTTTCTAGAGAGTGCCCCCGTAAAACCGGAGTTACGTAGAAGTGCTCAAAAGCGAGCAAACTTACTAAAAGCGAGGACGAGAAAATGTGCGCCCAGCGCTCCAATACGAGAGGTACCATAAGAACCGGCTCGCGACTCCAGCCGGTAAGGCTGAAGCTGCGAATCATCTAGGGGGATATCTCGAATTCGAAGCTGCCGCTTGTAGTATGGCTGTCCACGGATACGACCTGCCACATTGCCTTATACTTGCCGGGCGCAAGAATCGGTACGGAAACAATCAGCAGCTGTCTATTTTGTGGATCGGGTTTCGCATCTCGATTATCAACCTCGATTCCTTTGCTATCGAAAACCTGAATCTTGCTGAAAGCAGGCTCCAGCGCCTCGGTAAACCAGATCTTCACGACGCTCGGCGACGAAGGTAATTTGCTACCCACCGCCGGTTCCGCGTGGTCAACAAACGCGTGCGCCCAAACCGACGGAGCAATTCCAATAAGTAACATTACTATCAATACCCTTAATGTCGTTTTCATCGGTTACGGATTGATCAGCGGCTTGCTGAAAACCTTCGGTAAAATGTCGTCCAGATAGAAGTGAAGTTGCCCGACAAATCCGACGTTGTTACCGGTATGGGAATTAATCGGAATAATGGCTTCGATGCCGAGCTGACAATATTGCCCCGACCAAATGATACCAGGATTCACCGTTCCAGTGGTCGGACCGGTCAACCGGTTGAGAGGTGTTTGCATAGCAAACTCAACCAACGGGATGAGGCGGTTAAACGGCGCCCGCAGACCTATGTCTTTCACGTGCCCCTCCAAGTAGATTAAACTGTACTCCAGTGCGACCCCCCACCCAAGCCTGTTAGATACCTGCTGTGCGCCACTGCCTTGACCGACACTTGAGCGCGTCGGAAAAGAGACCCCGATCTGGCCAGTCACGGCGAAAGGCCGAAGCGCCGACACGGAGTCCGGTAGGTCGCCCAGACCTTTGCCGAAAAATAGACCGGGCGTAATTGTGCTGAACCGGTCGGTGCCAATAGATGTGCGTCCGGTGCCGCCAATTTCAGCATTGACGCCGACTGACACGATCGCTTCGTGTTCAGCATTGACGAGAAACTGGTATTTACCGCCGACTTCGACGTTGTCGAACCCTGTTCGGAGGCGCGTATTCGGCGACTTCTGAAACATGTACCCATCTTTAGCCTCAATCCCAAAATTCGGAGTGAGCTTGAGAGCCACATCTGCCGACAGGTCAAACGTTTTTGTCGGCGGAGCGCCAGGCTGCCGAATTGCCTGAAAAGTTGGAAGCGATAACTCGTTGGCAACGAAAGGATCATCGGTCGAGATCGTCGCAGGAAAAAAACGATCGCCGGCGAAACCATGGGCGCTTGCCCGATGTGGCATCGTGGCGAGCGATAGCATCCCGAGAGGGACACAAAACCTTGCCAGAAAAGAGAATTTGAAATTCAACATAAAAATTGGTGTTGGAACGGCCAATGACCGCACCGTGTTTAAGGAAAAGGGTTGAGAGCTAGTAACCGGAGCGCGTTGTCCAAGGATAGCGCGCGGGCAGAGGCAGAGTTCAGGTGGCTTACTCGCGGGTTCCGGTAATCGCGAACCAAACTCCGCCCTTCGCTGAGGCTCAGGAAGCTTCCGGCTTCGTCGGCCTATAACGATGGTGCGAAGATGGAAGACGCGGAAGCGTCGTCGAATAAACCGTATGGCAACCCGTGCGCCGTCGGCTTAATCCGTACCTATCCGCGGAGGCGGAATCAGTGGCTCAAGCGTGATACCCAAAAGGCTGCGTTGAAACAGCAGGTACTCCTGCCAGATGAAATCGCGCACCATTTCGAAAAGAAAACTTTGAATGATACAATCCTTTTTGAGTTCCAACTGCAACGCGGGCGCCTTCTTCTCTTCCTGTTTACGCCCATCCTGCACCGCACAACAGATCGGACAGGGATGCTTTCCATCGAAGGTTTTAGCAATTGCCGCAGGGACATCTCCATCCTTTACGTAGGCAACTATCATTCCCATCCAGGCGCCGGTTTGGAGAATGGCCCAATGCCCGCCTGCGAGCTGAAAAAACGCCAGGAAGGCAAGAGCTATGGCGAAACGATTGCGCACAACTGGATAGATCTCCGTCGACCGAGTGAGTCGGGCAAGCGAAAAATGGAAACGTTCAAAAACTCCGGTTGAACACGCGTACTTGGATCTCTTCCGGAGAGAGACCTCATGCCAACCGGTCCCTCAGAAGAGCAACAATATTCTGATATCGTCGTTTTTCTGCTCATAAGTGGGGCACATGCTTCCCGGTTTCCTTTGTTCAAATACGCGACGAGTGAAACCGCGTGGCCCGGGACACTTATTGTTTCGCGAATGCCGTCTTGTGAGATTACGGTCCGCTGAAATGTCGAAGGACGCTTTACCAACAGCCGCTGATTACCAAAGCGAGCCGGTTCGGTATCCAGCTCTCACGGTAATAGATCTCAACGCAGAAGCTTCAGCAATCAAACAGCAATACAAGAATATCGTACTCAGCCGGGTGAATAACAGCTGCTTACGACTCGCTGTGATCCAAGGCGAATATCCTTGGCATTACCATCCACGTTCGGACGAACTCTTTCTGGTCGTGGAGGGATGTTTGTTGATTGATCTCGCCGACGGTCGTGAGCTCCGTCTCGAACCTTGGCAAAGTGTCACTATTCCGGCGAATACCGTTCACCGGACTCATGCCGATGCCCGCACAGTTAATCTCTGTTTTGAGGAATTGGCCGCAGAAACGATTTTCCTGGAGACGCCGCCCCGATAATTTCGTCCTCGTCCTCGAAACCTCAGATCGGTGCATGTGCTATTTTTGGCGAGGATGCCCGAGTTCTTCCATCTGGTGACCTCGTGACGGAGGACGAGCACGCCCGGTAATCGTTTAGCTACATCACTATGAATATTCCGCTCTCCGTCTTGGATTTGTCTCCGATCTCGTTTGGTCAAGGTGAAGCACGAGCGGTTCGCGACACCGTCGAGCTCGCGCAACTCGCAGAGCAGCTTGGGTACTACCGGTATTGGGTTGCTGAACACCACAATATTCCGAGCGTCGCCAGTACTGCCCCGGAAATCATGATTGGACAGATCGCCGCGCGGACCTCGCGAATGCGGGTCGGTTCCGGCGGGATAATGCTTCCCAACCACGCGCCGCTGCGCGTGGCCGAAACGTTTCATGTCTTGGAAGCACTCTATCCCGGTCGCATCGATCTCGGGATCGGTCGTGCGCCGGGCACAGATCAGCGAACGGCGCTAGCGCTGCGACGGAGCAAAGACAGGCTGGGAGCAGCCGATTTTCCGGCTCAACTCTCCGAACTTATCGGTCTCAGCAGTGGACAACTACCGGAGAGCCATCCCTTCGCTGGCATCCAAGTAATTCCAAGCGATGTTCCCCTGCCACCGATTTGGATACTGGGATCGACTGAAGACGGTGCGGCCATAGCTGCGGATTTTGGAGTTGGATTCGCGTTCGCTCACCACATCAATCCGAGCGGAGCAGAGTTGGCTCTTGATGTCTATCGATCGAGCTTTCGAGCGTCGCGCTGGCTTGATCGGCCGCGCACCATTCTGACCGCCCAAGCGATTTGTGGTGAAAGCGACAAAGAAGCAGAGAGCCTTGCATCAACCTTTGAACTGGCCTGGATCCGCTTGCGGAGTGGAAGGCCGGCGCCGCTATCGCCCCCAGAAGAAGCGTCGATTTACCCATATTCCATCGGAGAACGAGAGATGTTGAACTATGCGCGGCTTCACTATTTTGCCGGCAGCCCTGCAACCTTGCGAGAAAAGCTGTTGGAACATGTCAATCGGGTAGGAGCTGACGAACTTATGATCACGGCGACGATTTACGGGCACGCCCAGCGGATGCATTCCTATGAATTGATCGCGAAGAGTTGGCCCCTGCCGGTAGTCGGAATTAGCGACTAAGCCTAACAAAAGGTCACCAGGAATACACCTTGGCGAACCTGCTCTATCGGATGGTCGCCCGGACTGTCGCCCTCTACGTTTATGACAGGTCCAGTCCTCGATTTGACGGCAAGTCGTGCGGCGGGCAGCCACACACAACGTCTGGACCTCCGAGGACAAATACAAAAGAGATTTTCTAAACAGAAGGAAGCAAAGACTGAAGTTTTTCTTTCTGGGGAACGCGAGGTCTGTCCACCAAGGTTGTGATGTATTCGTGCGCTTGCCAAAAGCATCTCTACAAAGCGAGACCGCCAAGAGTTTGCCTGTATCTTTGCTTCCTTTGCTACCTTCTGTTCAAACAATCTCTTCGTGGCGATCTTCGACCGAAGACCAGCGGGAGAAACAACTCGATGGGCGCAGAAAACAGGAGCCTCAGTCTTTGCTTCCTTTGCTACCTTCTGTTCGAAAATCTCTTTGTGGCGATCACCGATCGTTAAAAAAAAGCTCGACTAAAACATAGATAGAACGTTAATATATCGTGTATTGTATTTTGAAAATACCAACCGAGTGAGTAGAGAGAAACGGGCATGGATCCAAAATTTCAAATAGCAAATGCATGGTCCAAGGTGGTGATTGGTGCGGCGATTGAGGTCCATAGGCTCAAGGGCGCAGGTCTGATTGAGAGTATTTATGAGCGATGCATGCTCCGAGAGTTCGAATTACGGGAAGTGCCCGTGATCAGCCAGCTCGATGTCGAAATCGAATACAAAGGCCTGATCTTTTCTGAACCCCTAACGCTTGACCTCTATGTTGACGATTGTCTTCTACTAGAATTGAAGGCGGTACAAACCGTGCTCCCAATTCATAAAGCACAACTCCTCAGTTACATGAAACTGCTTAATGCACCTCTTGGCCTTCTGATCAACTTTCACGAGCCAAGTTTAAGAGATGGAATCTATCGGATGATGCTCCCGGGAAGTAGCGGTGAAGACATTTTACCGAAGGGTTGAAGAGATTTTTAAACAGAAGGTAGCAAAGGAAGCAAAGACTGAGGTTCTTCTTTCCAGAGAGCGGTTGTCACGACTGGCGGGTATTGTCGGGGGTTCCAGGTTGCGGATCAATGGGCCTGATTTCGAGCAAATGGCCACAGTCCAAACACGGGTTGCCTTTGGCGATCTGTACGGCTTCGTCGAGACTCTGAGCGAGAATGAACCAGTAGCCGCCAATCGCTTCTTTGGATTCACCGAAAGGGCCGTCTGTTACCACATTGGGCCGGCCGACCGTTTTACCTTCATACGTGAGCCGTTGCCCCGGTTTCATTTTTCCTTCGTTAATCAATCGATCATACCAGATGTAGAATTGGTCGATTGTGTTCTGGATTTCATCCCTCGAGAGGGTCTCGTCCCATTGTCCCCGGCAAATTACCAGGTATTCGGCTGTAGGAGACTGCTCGCTCATCATTGTCTACCTTCCATCTTAACCTAGCCAATAGCCGGGACTGCGTTCACGTCAATCCTTGACACGCTGGCTATTTTCCGGATCCCGAAACTAATTTTCGTTCGTTGCCGTTCGGTTCTCAAAAGAACACGAACGGGCTGGGCCGTCCCAGGACACGGGTGTTGTCGTTTTAATTAATTCGAGACCGGTAAGAGCACGGGTCACGCCCTGATATCGGCCGGCGTCAAGTGAGTTTAGCGTACCGTTCTAGTCACTCGTTGATCGTCCACGTCTCGAACTTGTGCGATCGTGGAGAAGGCACATGCACTGGGTCAGTTATGCCAAATGGCGGACAAAATTGTCCGCTTAATCCAAAGTGGTAAGTTTTAGCGTCTATGCCAATCCGCAAATCCGTCAGTGCCGCCAGCCAGCGTGTAGCACGACAATCCGCCTTAAAACTCTTTACCGATCGAAACCATGAGCGGGAGCTTCTGCGCCATTTCTTCGAACGATTGGCTAGGGTCCACTGGGTGCACGACGTACGGCCCCAAAAGCCAATCCTGAGTATTTGGGGAGTCGGTGGGATCGGCAAAACTAAACTGTTGGAGAAAGCCACAGAAGAACTTGGCCAGAGGCTTGCCGGGCTACGGTTGATTGCTCTCGATCTGGATCATGACCGTTGGACACCATCTTCCTCTGTGGCCGAGTTCTTCTGGCATTTGCGTTCTAGGCTATGGGAGGCGAAGCCGCGCGGCGTAGGAGGCGGAGCCGGCATTGAAACACCGCTTTTCGATTATCTCTATTTCGTTCTCTGGCGAGCGCAGCATCCAGGTGAGAATTTTGCTTTGAGTGACAGCGTGTTAAAGGATCTCCTAAGCACTTCCACGCTAGGCACCACGATCCTCGCCGAAGCATCCGCGAGGCTTGCTGCGGGAGTTTACGATGTCGCTACTGCAGGTTCTGCCGTAGGTGGTCTGTTTCAGTTGCTCGGTAAAGCCCTGACTTACTTGCGCAACCGAGATCGCAAGGGCTTGTTGAATAAACGCGGACTAAACCCTGAGTCCATGACCGAAAAGGACATGGAGGCGGAATTGGCGCCCGTCTTAGCTGCGGATGTCGAGCAATGGCTGGAGGACCATCCCAATGACGCGCTCTGCGTCGCGATCGACGGTTTTGAACGCATTCAATCAACCACTCTAGCAGAGGACATCCAAAAATATTTGGCCGACTGGTGCGGGATACTGACGGATCCCGACGGGGCGTTCTCCGGACGCTTTGGCTGCGTGTTGCTCGGGCGAAATAAGAACCGTTGGGATGAGCTTTACGACACGGAATGGCAGACGCGAATCAGTGAACACTGCGTTGGCGGACTCGGAAAAGAAGACGCGCTGAGATTTCTAGAATCGGCAGCGACTTATCATAAAGAACGCGGAGATCTGACTACGGCCGACAATTTGCGAAAACATGCGGATGCGATCCTTGCGGTCACTCGCGAGCAGCGTAGCCAAGACAAACAGTCGTCATTCCACCCTTATTACCTCGACCTCGCCTATGGCATTGTCTATGAGCAGGGAGTTCTCTTCCAACCCGCTGACTTAGGCCAAACGCCGGCCGAACTGCAAATCCGCTTTCTTCGCTATCTACAATCAGGGCAGCGAGGGGTGTTCGAAACCTTTCGTTGCCTGGCACTAGCTGGCAGCTTCGATGAAGCGCTTTTCGATCATCTTGTTGAGATACGCTTGATTCCAGCCGGCTTCCATTTCGCGGCCCTCACCGGAGACGATTACTCTTACGTGGAGGAAATTCGCGATCTTCCCGGAACTTTCCGGTTCCATCGATTGATGGAACTCGCCCTCATTAAAAACCAGTCAGCCAAGGCAGAGGATCGGCCCGTGGCTCGCGAGCGTATTGGTGTGATCTTGGACTATTACAAAAAAAACGCCGGGTTTTCGAAACTCGCCGAGTGTTCTGCGCGGCATCTCAGTGCATACCAGAAAGGGATGACGATAGCGTTCGACAGGCATCATGACCGTTTATTAGACTTTCCGTCTTTGGATGCGTTCTTCCTCGTACTGGAAGAGCCATTTGATTTCACGGCCTTCGTCAGTGCGCGAATCGATTGGTGGCGCAAGCTGGCTGATCTGTGGAAGCGCCATCAGCCAGAGGGTGAGCGGTCGCTAGACACCTTGTCTGGTCTTGTCGCAATGCTCCATGCCCAAGGCCGGTATGGAGAAGCGGAAGATGTGGAACGTCAGATCCTTCAAAGCTCTGAGCGCGTGCTTGGGTCCGACCACCCGGACACTCTGTCGTCGATGAACAACCTAGCTCTGACGCTGTACGCGCAAGGGGATCTGGCCAGGGCATACGAACTCCAGGAGCAGGTGCTCGAGGCCATGGATCGGCTGCTGGGTAAGGAGCACCCGGACACACTGACGTCGATGAACAACCTGGCCCAGACGTTGAAAGCTCAAGGAGATCTGGCCAGGGCACACGAGCTCGAGGAGCAGGTGCTCGAGGCCAGGGCTCGGCTGCAGGGTAAGGAGCACCCGGACACACTGATGTCGATGAACAACCTGGCTCAGACGCTGAAAGCTCAAGGAGATCTGGCTAGGGCACACGAGCTCCAGGAGCAGGTGCTCGAGGCCAGGGCTCGGCTGCTGGGTAAGGAGCACCCGGACACACTAACGTCGATGAACAACCTGGCCCAGACGCTGAAAGCTCAAGGAGATCTGGGCAGGGCACACGAGCTCCAGGAACAGGTGGTCGAGGCAATGGCTCGGCTACTGGGTAAGGAGCACCCGAACACACTGACGTCGATCAACAACCTGGCCCAGACGCTGTACGCACAAGGAGATCTGGCCGGGGCACGCAAGCTCCAGGAGCAGGTGCTCGAGGCCAGAGCTCGGCTGCTGGGTAAGGAGCACCCGAACACACTGACGTCGATCAACAACCTGGCCCAGACGTTGTACGCACAAGGAGATCTGGCCGGGGCACGCAAGCTCCAGGAGCAAGTGCTCGAAACCATGACTCGGCTGTTGGGTAAGGAGCACCCGAACACACTGACGTCGATGCTCAACCTGGCCCAGATGCTGCAAGCGGAAGGAGATTTGGCCGGGGCCGAGCGGCTCTACCGACTGGCGCTGGAAGGTCGCAAACGCGTGCTTGGGGCTGACCACCCGGACACACTCACCGAGCCTTAACAACCTGGCGAAACTTTACCGTGCCAAAGGTTAATACGCGAACGCTGAGCCCTTTTACCAGCGGAAGCTGGCGATCCCCATCGACGTATGAAGCCTTTAGCCGGTTTTTCCGAACCAACCCTTGGTTTGTGCTAACAAAAGAAGGATGATGGTTTTTGCATCTTGGATGCGTCCATCATCGATCCACCCAAGAGCTTCTTCCAGCCTAAGCTCAACCACCTCGATATCCTCACCTTCGTCTGGATTCCCGGCGATTTTGCTGGTTGGCAAATCGTAGTCGGCAACGAAGAAAAAGAGTTTTTCCGTAACCGACCCCGGGCTCATATAGGTCTCAATAACCTTATGCACTTCTCCCACCTTTACGCCGAGCTCCTCCTCCGCTTCACGGCGAATCGCCAATTCGGGCGACTCATTGTCCAGGAGTCCGGCACACGTTTCCACTAACATTCCATCCGGCAAACCGTTAGCGTAGGCGGGGAAACGAAATTGTCGAGTGAGCAGCACGGTCCCACGCTGCCGATTGATCAAAAGAATCGTTGCTCCATTCCCGCGATCGTACGTCTCTCGAGCTAAAGTCTTCCACGAGCCGTCCCTCATCTGATATTCGAACGTGGTCTTTTTGAGTACGTACCAATCGTCTGACAACGTTTTAACTTCGCGAATTTTGACCCGGTGATCGTCTCTCATCGCTAGCTGGTCGCGGGGTTTACTTCGGAAACGGCGAGATAGACCGGCTTGCCAGCGGAACGCGCTAAGCTCACCATTTCATCAGCTCCCACGGACGGACCCCCAATCCTCAGCACTGCGTCGACGCAGGCCACCAGCCGACGGCCGACGGGATGAAAGATTTCGTTCCAGGTCGCATCACCCATAGTCTTAGAACCGGCGATCTCGATCAGCGGGAGAGCGATCGCCTCTCCCGTAATTGGCAGATGCCCCATCCGGAATATTTCCAGAGCTGCTTCGTTCATGCGTCGATAGTTCGCATCAATGAGTAAGGGATCATCATTGGTGTTGGACCGATATGGTCCCGCGATCAGGATTGCCTGTGGTCGATTGGGTAAGTTGAGCATGTTTGTTGAGATGCACTTTGCAACACCCAGGATACGAGTTCTTCCGGCGAAATCGGTAACGATTTATTGTCAGGGCTGCCATCATCCGCAATGATGGCAGGCGTGAATCCGAGAGTCCTTCCTGATCTACTCATATTTCTCGAGGTTGCGCGATTGGGCAGCATCTCGAAAGCTGCCCGCCGGCTGCATACGGTTCAGACAAATGTGTCGGCGCGGATGCAAAAACTGGAAGCGACCTTAGGTAGCAGGCTATTGACTCGCACCAGTCGAGGAATCCATCTGACAGCGGCCGGCGAGGCTTTATTGCCGGTCGCGCGGCGTTTAGCGTCATTGCTTGGCGAGCTCGGACAAATCTTCCCAAAATCTACAATCCGGCATTCTGGACTCTTGCGCGTCGGAAGTTTGGAGACATTTGCCGCAACCCACCTGGCTGGGCTGATCGCGAGTTGCCAAGCAAACGATCCACGCGCCGAGTTTACGATCACCTCGGGAAGCTCGCGTTCCCTCGCCCAGATGTTGCAGGAAGATCAGCTTGATGTCGCGTTTGTTTCTTACCCGGCCTCAGCGGACACCCTTCGAACAGAGCTCACCATTAAGGAAGAACTCGTGTTACTTACTCCCCGAAAGGGCGGGAGCAATCTTCACCCGAAGCATCAGCTCGCGCTTAGCGATTTGCCCTTGATCGTTCAGCGTCAGGCGTGCTCGTACTCAGAACGATTTCTTTCCTACACGAGGGAACACGATCGGCGAGTCCGACGTATAATCGAGGCGGGTTCTATCGAAACGCTTCTGGGTCTTGTCGAGCAAGGTCTTGGCGTTGCCGTTGCACCACGAAGCCTGGTAAGTGGCTCTACTCGGCGAGTCAGAACCATTCCGTTAAACGCTTTGGGAGCCCAGCGTTGGGTAAACATTCACCTGGTAAGCAGCCAAGTCCGATCGAACCAGTTTCTCAGCCGCTTCGTGGATCATTGCCGAGAGCGCTTCGCAGGAGGAGAAAAACCACTCCGACAGCGCTCTTTGCGGCCGAAGCAAAACGGCACGGCTTAACCCGCACAGACTAATCGCCCGGAGACCGATCCGTAAGATCGGCCTCCCGGGACAGGGATAGTTAGAACGTGATCTTCAGACCACCGGAAAAGGTTGGTCCGTAGTACTCATTCTGAAGAGGGTGACTAGCGTCTCCGGCATAGAACCGAAGCGGTCCATTGTTCAAGTTATTACCTTCAACATAGACGGTGATATTCTTGTCGATGGCATACTGGACTTTGGCGTCCACTTGGAGGTAACCATCGAAATAAGTATCGGCAGATGCGGGTACAGTTCCCGTTGACAGCGTTCGAGCCGGGGCTCCAACGGCCAGCAAGTTATGTCCGGTGAAACTCGCACCGACATAGACCGTCCAATTATATTTCTGATAGAAAAGACCCGCATTCCAGATGACACCGGCTTGACTGGGTAAGCTCGTTTCCGGCCTTCCCGGGTGAGTCTGGCCCCACGAGAAAATACGAGAGAAACTGCCTCTTATCCCCAAACCATCCAGCGGACAGGGCAGAAACCGGAACTGTTGTTCGTACTGCAACTCTATGCCGTAAATCCGGGCATGGTTGATCGATGAAAAAGAGACGTTAGCGCCACCAGCCGAATTGATAAAGTAATCCTGGACAATGTAGTCGCTAATTTCTTTGTCAAAACCAGAAATGCTCACAATAGCTCCCGGCGCCGGATAATATTCGATGGAAGCATCAAAATTATGCGATCGCGTCGCCGGCAGATTTCCATTCCCGAATGTCTGGCTGGCAGTTCCTTCTGTGCCGGGAATCGTCGCTTGGAGATCACCGTTCTCAATCGCCGGAACGCCTTGCTGGAAAGTTGGCCGAGAGATGGACTTAGAATAGCCCAAACGCAACACCAGGTTGGGACTGACATCGTACTTGAGTTGCAGGTTGGGTAGAACGTTTACATAGTCTTTGCCGCCGTTAGCGGGAAAGGTTCCTACGAGAGTGTTAGTCGCGTCAAAAATTCCCTGATTAAAACTGTAGGAAAAATTCGTCCCCTCGACCCGCACTCCACCCACGACAGTTAGTTTATCGAATGTGACCGTATACATTCCGTAGCCGGCGTATACATTCTCATCCGCCGACCAGGTTCCGATAGCGTTTGGCACCGTTTCATTTATTGCCGTCGAATATTGAGGGTTATGAGCCAGAATCGACTCGATGTTATTGGATATCTGCGGCCCCAGACGATACTTGTGCGAATAGATAGTCGCGAAATTATCGCTCAGCACTTGATCTAGAAACAAAGAATTACTGGTGCCGCTCGGATCGTTGGCGTTGCGTCCGGAATAAGTTTGGTCAAAGCTCCGATTCCGTAGTCGCGCGCTGGCTCCAAATTGAAGGAGGCCAGGATTACTCCCGATCGCTAAGGGAATCTTAATGTTGCCTTGAACAGCGAAAATACCATCGCTCGAAGAGAAACTTTGGTTGACCGAACTGGTGAAGGTATAATTATGCGGATTGTTTTGACCAAACAGATTGTTCAAACTGATGGTCGGCCAATCTCCTTGGTGTCCTTGGTTGTTATAACCCACTGTTCCGGTAATCGTTCCCGGTATACTACTGAAGTTGTAGATGTTGTAGTAGGGCTGATCTTGACTGGCTTGGGAATAGGATACCTTGTAGTCGAGGCCGATATCACAGATCTTATGTTCGCCCCCTACAATCACGGTGAAGAACCGATTTTCCTGCAACGTATTCTCCATATCCTTTTTCACCGAGACATTCCCAGGAGTCGTGACAAAACCCCCGCCCGGAATGAGATTGGCTGGGGTCGTCGCGTCCAGACCGCTGTAGACCGTTTCAAAACGCGGTTGACGATATTCGTCATAGCCGCCGTAGACGAAATTCAGATAGAATCGATTGTTCGCATCCAGCTTTAAATCGATATTGGTTCCAACGCCGGCTCGGCGGCGTTCATAGGTATAGAACCGAAGATTATAGGAACTGATGGATTTGTCGTTGATGGCCGTGCCTGGCGTCGAGTAGCTTTCTTCCAAGTCATCGATCCCGAACTGCTTCCAATCGAACAAGCCCGCCACTAGAATCCCGAGTTTGGCTTCCGGCCCGATACAGAAAGTATCTGCAAGAATGAAGCTTCCATATGCGCTGGGCCTGTACCGGAGAGTATTATACCCGCCCTCGAGAGTAGTCTCAGAATAGAACCCCTTGTAATCAAATGCGCTTTTGGGCTCGAGGTTAAGCTGACCGCCAATCCCTTGGCCGTCCATGTTGGGAAGGAGCGTTTTGATAACATCGATATTTGAGACCAAGTCAGCTGGCACAGAATCCAAGGGGACAGCCCGGAATCCGGGGAAATAAGAAGGAAGAACAACCCCGTTGTAGGTGATGATATTCAAATTCGCGTCCGTGCCTCGGATCTGGGCGAAGCGAGGTTCGCTGGTATCATGCTGGACGGAAACTCCAGGAAGCTGCTGCACGGCTTGCCCGATGGTTTTCACCGGTGTCTGCTGAATGTTCTGGTACGACAGGATATCGATTTCGTTTGACGAATCATGCTGCTCATCGAAGGCCGAAGCTTGATCAAGGCGAGGTGCAGTGGTGGCGGTTACGACCACCGTGGGAAGCTGAGATTGGTCCGTCGCGTTCTTTTTGGCGCCTGGAGACGGCTGGCCAGCGGCCACATCCGTGCCCGGACCGGAGTCGGGGGGAGGATCAGCCGCTTGAGCTACGGATCCATGTAGACCTATTAGCGCCACCATAGCAGCAAGAAATACCCTGCTGCCACCGACTAAACTTTCACAAATTGTAGTCATTTCTTTCCCTGGTTGAGTCGGCTAGGTGTAGGTACGGTGTGTGTCGTTTTGATGACTGTTCTGCAACAATCTGGGTACATCGCAACCTTGAGAACGCGTTCTGCACGATTTTCCGCCTTCTCTCCAACAGCCAGTGATACAGAAAGAGTAGCCTGATGCTCCGCCTCAGGAATCCAAGGCGCGCCAATCTCCTGAGGCGGAGCATCAGGCTACTGCCAATAGACGGAAAGGATCCGGGGCATTAACCTCGAAACACTTCGATCTGAACCAAGGCTCAGCCCCGTTAAACGGTCAGTCGAAACGCCTCTTCCGGGCTAAACTGCAGCGACGACCGGATTCGTCAGCGTGCCGATCTTCTCCAAAGAGATCGACACGGTGTCCCCCGGCCGCAAATAGCGGGGTGGCTTGGCCGCCATGCCGACTCCATGCGGTGTCCCTGTAAGAATCACTGTTCCCGGGATCAGTGTAGTACTTTGGCTGAGAAATGAAATGAGCGCCGGAACATCGAAGATCATGTCGTTGGTATTCCAATCCTGCACGATGTTACTGTTCAAAATAGTCTGAATTTTGAGCGCATTCGGGTTGGGAATTTCGTCGGCCGTAACGATGACAGGACCGAGCGGGCAGAAAGTATCGAAACTCTTGCCGCGGCACCATTGCCCCCCACCCCATTTCAATTGCCAATCTCGAGCACTGACATCGTTCGCGCAGGTATAACCGAACACATAGTCGAGCGATTTTTCCGGCGGAACGTTCTTACAATTCTTGCCAATCACGACGGCCAATTCACATTCGTAGTCGACTTCCTGACTGGAACTGGGGATCTCAATCGGATCTCCTGGATTCTGCAAACTGTTCAGTAATTTGATGAAAACAATCGGCCGTTCCGGGATCTTAGCCCCGCTTTCTTCAGCATGCCGCCGGTAGTTAAGCCCGATACCAATAAGGCTTGTCGGAGCGATGGGTGCGAGTCTCCTTTTCACTTCGGCGGTCTTCCCGGTCGGCTCAGGAGCGACGAAAAGATCGCCAGTGAGCTCCATTACTTTGCCGTTCGGTTCTTCGCTACCGTAAAGGAATGCGCCGGAAGGATCCTCGTATCGAATGATTTTCATGAGTTCGTTTGGCAGACGGTATTCAACTCCTGCTCGGCGTCGACGACGATTGCATTTGCCGGACAGCCTAGGCGCGAAGGCGTATTTTCATGGCGGTTCGCCGCTAATTGCCACGGAGGGCTCTTTTCCGGTGATCGTCGGATATCGGAACGCACGATTATATCGGTAGCCGAAATTAATTTTCACTGATTATATTCGGCGCAAGCTTTTCAAAGTAGGAGCTTTGCGAATCAGAATTTCTTCCGCGCTGTATTCGCATCAGCGCGAACTTTGGCTTCATTTTAACGGAAACGAAGGCAAGGCATCTCATCGCCGCGAAGTTTCCCAACCAATTGGGTAGCGTTATTTCAATTTTGATCGTCCGATCGCAAATCCAAGCGGTCAACCTCGTCTCATTTTCGCTCTTTTTCGAGAAATTGACCTTTCAATGCAGTGTGTTTAAACGGGTCGGCCATGACCTGCTTGTACACAAATTTACGAGGGGCGTTGGGCTGGTCAGCCTTCACGCTCATCATTTTGTCGGGTCTGACCACAGGACGGGCAGAACCTGTTAACGATTGTCTAATAGTTGCCGCGAAGGCGCAGTCCGAGCTTCGGGCCAACACTTGGAATCGTCTGTTAGTCGTCCATTATGAAAAACGCGGGCTGCAACATGTCTACCTCGTTTACGCCGAACCGTCGGGGATTGTCAGCTTTGACAGCATTCATGGCACGCAGCACTTCCACGTTGAAGAACGCGAGGCATCTGTCCTTGCTCGCACCGTCGATCCTTTCGCTGCCTGGGGATGGTACGTGGAGGAAAATGTCCACAATCGCATCGTGCAACACTAGAGAATCGGGGGCACGTCGACTATGGGCAAAACATCCTTCTCGTTGGTCCTACCCATTTTGCTTCACGCATCGGTGTACGGCCAAGGCCTCGAATATTGGCAATCTATTGAAACACCGGGTTCCGTACCTGGCATATTCATTTCCGGATTAAACACTCGGATTCTGCGCCAGATCATAGAGGCCTACCAGGAACTCCCGGCAACAGTTTGGAAACGGCTGGTTGAAGTCCGGACCGAGAGCGGACGCCTCATTGGTTTGTACCTCGTCTTCAATCTTCACGGGTCCTATTTTTCTTACAACCCCTCGCGCGGCAGTCAGCGAATTTGGCCAAATGCCAGGTCAGCTGACTCCCTGGCTCGGGCCACTAATCCTGGAGTGACTGTTACCGGATCTTTCGTGGACGCTCCCAGAACGTTAGCGGCGGAATAAGCAAAAAATCGCAGCCGAATCGTGCTCGTCGTCGTGCTCGTCCTCGAAAGCGCCCAGAACGATCGGGCAAAAACTTGAATTCGCACGCTTGTCGCGCCGTAGGCCTGGCGAAGGCAGAAGCCTGCGCCGCCGCCAGCTGCGCGGGCTTTTCGCCAAGCCCCCTGATACGGCGCGTCAAAAGCGGCGCCGACTGCGGCCCGGCTAGGTGCACCTGCCGAAGAGCGGGGAGGGATCGCGTCCTCGCGATCCGCGGCGCACGAGGATCCGACGTCGCCTCAAGTATTCTGCACCAGGCATCCGAAAGGGCTATGTCGGACAGGCTGTGCGCCCTCCCCTCCGGAGGCGAGAACCAGACGTCGGCCAAATGTCGCCCCCTCTTTTGGGGACTGATCAAGAGCTTCCATATATTCACGCATATTCGCGGCCGCGGGCTTTGTGGCGGCCAGACGTTCGGGATACGCACGTCCTCAAAGCTAGCCAGGGCGCGCCGTGGCTTGCAAAGCTGGCGTCGGCATCAGTGTTTCCTCGGGCGGGCGTTGCGATATCTTCGTCATTAAAGATAACATCTCCGCCAGGCAGACCCCGGCTACGATCGATGCTCGATCGAGCGCGTCGGCCGCCGACGCGGCCTGGCCGCTCTGCAGTCGCGAGATTCCAAGGTTGAGATGCCGGAGAATGGAGTGGAACCACTGAAGCGCAAGATTGAATTGCTCGGCAGGCGGCAGTTTGTCCGCCTTCTCCAATCGCTCGACCTTAGCGACATAGGCTCCATGCAGAGAAACCAGACAACACCGGCAAAAGAGCAGGAGGAATTCCTGAGTTTCCGTGATGGTCAGGACCTTGGCATTCGCCAAGCCCGCCACGACCCAGAGAATCGGTTTGTCGTAATAGGCGAAATAAATCTCAATCGCGCCGCGACAATCGTGTGCCTTCAGTTCACCACGCGCTGCAGGGTCGGATTTAAACGACCGGAGCGATCGGTGTAGGGTAAGCCGGAGATTGTCGGACGGCGCGGCCAAGATCACATCGAGCTCGGATTTGGCTTCGCCAATAATTGGTCCTCGGGCGATGACACCGTCAACCAATGAAATGGGACTTCGTTCGTGGAGCTGCCGATCCGGCTGCCAGCAATAACCGAACAAAACGGGGCTCTCGACGAAGTGGGCCAGCGTTTTGATAAACGCGTCGATGCAGGCATCAACCGTAAACTGCGGCGTCGCGTGCTTTACAAATAGGTTAACGGCCGCCGCCAGTTGACGAATGTCCAGCGTTTGATCTTTCGAGGAGTCCGCGCTCATGCCAATAGGGTATTGCGGAAACTCTTCTAACCCCAATCTTCACCAGAGTCCAACTACAGCAACTCCGAGGCCCGGCTTAGTTGCTTAGAACTTCCTCTCCAACTCAACGTAGAAGTATCTGCCTATTGGATTGGCGGTTTGCGCATCATATCCCTGGAAGTTGTCCGCGAATGGCGGCGCAGCATCGAACAAATTATTGATGCCAAAGGTGACCGTCGTTCCAGCCAGGCATTGCCTGATTCCAGCACTTGAACGGTCCGGCTTCGACGAAATAGCAGCTTCGTCCGTTAACCTCTTTCCCTCTTTGGAATATCCCGGAGCTGGCGTCTCCGGCGTAATCTCCTCTGCTTTGCCAAACTCGTAAGAGATCTGCCAATCGAGCGTGGTGAAGCTTCCGACGCGGTGCACCAGACCATTCGGCTGAACGCTGGCATTGGGCAGGACTCCTTTGTAGTTGTCCAGCAGATCGTGCTCCGAGTCAGTGTAGTTCAGGGTGAGACCTGTCTTGAAGGTGTCCGCGCCACATAACGTTTTTGTGTAGAACATGCTGGCCACCAGTTTTGCGTCAGGCAACGTGTAGCTGTCGTCTTGCGGAAGCACTGGACTAGGCCGGAGCTTAATCGACCCGAATCCCGGAATCGCCGCACTACTAGAGTTAATCTGCTGCACCGCGTGATTGTAAATGTAGGTAAAGTCCGCTTCCAAATCGAGCTTACCCCAGAAATACTCTTTGCTTTGGTAGCTGGCGCCGAAGGTTATTCCGTCAACGAGAACGGCACCCACATTCACAAACGGATCATTGACGTATTTAATCGACCCGTTAGGCAAACGCACAATGAGACCAGGAAATTGATCTTCTTGATTCAGCAACTGTTGGGCATCTAAGAGACTGATTTGGTTTCTCTTGACGATCTGAAACCAGGCCAGATTGGCAGTAAAGCCATTCGCCCAACCCCACCAGCTGCGTTCGGGATCAACTGAACCCGGCGACCAAACCACATCGGCGAAATAGCCATAGGAGGTTTCGGCCTTCAGGTGTGGGTTTCCGGATGTGCGTGTTTCGTAACTAGCCGCACCTAAGCCGGGGTTCTTGGGATCAACGAGATTCTGGAAGGCATAAGAGGTGCCGCTGTACAGCTCGCTGAGGGAAGGGGCTCGAAATCCTTCGGAATAAGTGGCGCGCAAGGTTAAGTCATCAAAAGGTTTGTACAAAAACGCGAATTTTGGCTTAGCGGCCGAACCGAAATCACTGTAATCATCGTATCGCTCCGCCACTATGATCTGCATAGATCGAGCGCCCGGCCAAGACCATTGCTGGCCGAGAATCGGAATAGACAGCTCGGCGTAGCCACTCTTTAAGTACCGTTTTCCACCTCCATTGATCGCAGCCCCGCCGCCGACAACGTCGAAGCTTTTGGTGTACTGGTCTACGCGTGAGATGTAATCGTCGCTCCGGTATTCCGCACCTAACCCGAGCGTCACAGGGCCACCAGGTAGATCGATAATTTCACCACCGCCACGGAGCGCCCAGGTAGTCAAGCTGCTCCGTACTTTCTGGAACTGCGAGATCCTGATCGCATCTGCCAACCGGCCGTTTGGATTTCCCACAACGCCTTGATCTACGAACGGATTATAAAACTGCCCGACAAATCCTGGTAAGGTTCCAGCCAACGCCGCGTTCAGTTTGCTGTCCGAAACTTCATTCGCTCCTCGAGCGTCAGCGTCACTTTCCGCATAAAGAAAACTCATGTCGATTGACCAGTTCTTTGGTAGAAACAAAGTCGCGCCAGTAACGGTTCGAACGGTTTCGATCGTTGCGTCCTGTTCTTGTGGTCCGACCTCCGAGAGCGTTTGTCCCAGAGGCTGGAGAGCCACGCCGAAAGGATTATACGGATTATTCGCCGGTATCGTAATCGGATCAGCCTGGGTCGGCTGCGAAGCGGAGTATTGGTTCTTCTCCTCATTCCGCTGGTACGAGAATTCTTCGTACAATTTGATCCAGTTCGTGGGTTCGTATTTGAGCTTTAGATATCCTCCGAACCGTCGCTCCCGAGGAATTAACTGTACGTAATTGAGATCGAACAGCGAGTTCGGTGGACCGTTTACGACAAAATTATTTGCCGCTATCTTTGGCCCCTTGGTCCCTGGGACGACCGTGTACGTGTTACCGGCGGCATCACCAAAATAGCCGGCAGTACCATCGGTCAAGGCCTGATCGTAATAGGACCCGAACTGCGAATGCTGCAAATTACGGCCATAAGATCGGTCGGCCTGCATGACCGGGCCTTGTTCATAATAGTCGAAAGTGGCCAGCACGCTGAACTTGGATGTGTCACTAAACTTGTCTACAAATCCGGTTACGGCTGACGCGTGATTCACTTCGTAGTCGCCTCTTTGGCTTATTCCATAGTAGAACCGCAAATCGGCGCCCTGGTATTCATCCTTCAAAATGATATTTACGACTCCGGCCACTGCATCGGAGCCGTAGATCGCGCTAGCTCCATCTTTCAGAACCTCGATCCTATCGACTGCAGCGAGCGGGATAGAATTTAGATCGACGAAATTTTGCGTGCCAAACTGAGCAAACGGATAGGCCGCCTGCCGGCGACCGTCGATGAGTACAAGCGTAGAGTTCGCTCCCAGTCCATAAAGATTTACGGACGACCCGCCTTCCGCAGTGCTATTTCCGGCGTTAAGGGCTGGAGTAAAGCTCGCAAAGTTTTCCGGTATCCGTTGGAGGACGTCGGCGACCGTCTGATCGCCTTGTCTTTTGATAAATTCCTGGTCGAGAGTCGTCACTGGCTGAGGCCCATCGCCGATGTGAGGCACGATATACCCGGTAACCGTTACCTTTGGCAATTGGCTCTTCTCATTTTGTGGAGTTGGGAGTCCGGTCGGGCTCGGAGATGTGCTGGGAGTAGTCTGAGCTGCGAGCCTTGGGGTTTCGCAGAACAGCAACACGCCGGCAACCAGCCTCAAAAAAACAAAGAGCGTGACCGCCTTCCGACGCACCTGGAAATATTCCATTGGGGGCTGACCGTTCATCAGTTGAGAGACCGAGGTTAACTGTCACCTAGACGAATGCAGTCTGAAAATAGTGACAATTTTGTCACTTTCGTCAAGCAGGCGCGATCCTGCAATTTTGACCATATAACGGTCCGATTCCGGAGGGGTTTGCCGCCAGTTTGTGCAGGAAAAAACGTTCGATCTCACCGGGGAAACCCTTGCGCCGGCACTGTAGTTCTGGCCTAATCATGCCTCGTGCGAGAAGGGGTATCGAACTGATCAGACCTCTAAACAAATTATTCCTCCTCCTGACCGTTGCGGCACTGGTAGTGGCCTTTTTTCTTGTCAGTTCCGCACTGGCTCAAGAATCGGTCGAGTTCACTCTGCCCGTGATTAACATCGGGGATCGTAAGGCAGAGCTTGTCGCCGGGACCGGAACCTCTGATGGCCGTCTCGCGTTGGCCTGGACGCTGCGGCCGCTGAAAGACGCTGAGCCGGTGGATTGGAACATGCTCGAGAAGGATCGTCCGAAATTTCGTGAGAACTACTCCGATGAGGACAAATATTTCGTCGAAATTCTGGTCGTCGATGCCGCCAACAAGAAAAGCCTGGCGACACTCAAGCTCGCCGAGTCCTGGTCCCTTCCCGGCTTTGGCCATGAATCATTGGTAGCTCGCTGGGGACCGCCCGACCCGGACGGCCACCGCTTTGCGATTGTCAATTGCGACCGCAAATGGAGCCCTCAAGATCTTATTCTTCTTGATGCAAACGGAGACGCGGTTTCGCAGAGAAGTTTGCTCGCGCCATTGGATGAAGCTGTTCAAAAATTTGTCGCGAAAGAAAATCGAGGACGAAAGGCACCCGCCGCCAAAGATTACATCGTGGAATATCCGATTTTCGATCTCCCGGAAATTGGACGCCAGAACGGTTTTTCTGATCACAACAATCTGTGGCTGCCATTTAGCGCTCTCATTCCGAAGTCGGAGCAAGACCCTGCTTACGGCGGCGTCTTGCAATTGAAACTTGCCCGCCTGCCGGATGGACCGACCGCAACAATTCAAGGATCGCCGGTTCGACATACCGGGGAGGATGAAGAGCAGGTCAGCACCGACGCGCGTTTTCTCGACGCGGACCGCCGGCTGAACCAAGTCTATCAGGCGCTGCGCACCCGCCTCTCGCCGTCGGAGCGTGATCGGCTAAAACAGGAGCAGCGCGCCTGGATCAATCAACGTGATGCCGCGGCCCAATCGGCTAACGGAAAAGCTCAGGAGGCTTCGCTCGAGAACCCGACGGCCATCACCGATCGCGAGTTGGTGAAGATCACCCAAGCTCGGACAGCCGAGTTGGAACAATGGCTAAACAAAGTGAAGTAGCACCAAGGCGTCTGGGACCATGATTTGAGAACCGAAGTTAGGGGTCACCTAGACAAAACGCAGTCTGAAAACAGTGACAATATTGTCGCTTTCGCCAAGCAGGCGCGGTTCTGAAACTATACCCATACCTTGGGTCTCGCGACGGACTCTTCTGTTTCAGCACTTGATCGCCAGACGTTCCGGCGATTGAGGCTCTGGGCCAATCTCGCAAGGAAATTGTCCTGAACGTCGCCCCCTCGTTCGTCGTGTTATTGAAATCCAGATCACCCAATCCATAACACGTAGGAGAACCCCATGATTGTCTACCCTACCCCCGAAAGCCTCGAGCATCACCCGGTTGTTCCCCGCGACCGATGGCTCATTGCTCGCGCGGAACTCTTGAAGGAGGAGAAAGAATTCACCCGCTTGCGGGATAAGATCAACGCCCAGCGGCGCGATCTACCCTGGGTTCGCGTCGAGAAGAACTACGTCTTCCACACCCCGAACGGCCCGCGGACGCTGGCAGATCTGTTCGAGGGCCGCAGCCAGTTGCTCGTAAAGCATTTCATGTTCGCTCCCGGATGGAAGGCGGGTTGCGTAGGCTGTTCGTTTGACGTCGACCATATCGAAGGGGCTCTCGTGCACCTCGAGCATCACGACGTGACATGTGTAGCGGTCTCACGCGCCACACTAGCCGAGATCGAAGCTTTCAAGCAGCGCATGGGCTGGCGCATTCCGTGGGTGTCTTCGTTCGGCAGCGACTTCAACTACGATTATCAGGTGTCGTTCACTAAGGCGCAAATCGAAGGCAAGGCCTACCACAACTACAAAATGCAAGAAGTCGAAATCGAGGAAATGTCCGGCCTGAGCGTGTTCTACAAGAACGTGGCCGGCGACGTTTTCCATACCTATTCGACCTACGGTCGCGGGGCGGAAGAACTGGTCAGCGCATACGTGTGCTTGGATCTGACGCCCAAGGGTCGCAACGAGACCGGTCCCGGATTCAACCTGGGCGACTGGGTACGGCACCATGACCGGTACGACGACGACGATTTCGATTTCACGGAACCGTACGAGCCGGCCAAAGCTTAGGACTGCAGTTCGAGCGGCGCATCGAGTCCCCGCGACAGCGGTAGTGTCGGTAAGGGGATTATCAATGAAGCGCAGATCTATCGGCGGATAGCAGGCGGCTCCAGGGAATATTCATCGGCTTCTATGCAATCCAAGACGACCGGAAACGCGGCCGAGCGGGAACTCATTCCTTCCGAACGTCCCCGGGAGTTCGTCCCTACCGGGCTAACGGAGGCGGGGCCGCCTCGGAAGTCCGGGGCTTAGAGCGATGGAAAACGACTAAAAGCGCCCCGACGATCAATCCCAGCCAGAACAAGACAAAGAAAACCAGGCTTCCGACATTAATTGTATCAAGGGTGACGATCCGTTGCGCGAGCGGGACATTATTTGAATGGAACAGGATCGAATTAACTATCGCTTGTCGGATTACGTTGACCGCTGACACGGCCAGAGTCGCTAGTGCCAGGAAAAGAAAGCCGGCGTTCCGCTGACGGATGAAACCGATTACCCAGACAATGGCGATAATAAAGAAGAAGAACAACTGCGCAGCCGGTATCAGGAAAGTTTTCAGTTCTTCCATGCGCGCTGAGTGTGAACGTTCTTCGGCCCTCATTCAAGCTCGCGGCCGAATATCAATAACGGTAATCGTTCTGAAAACAGTGACAATGTTGTCACTTTCGCCGTGCAGGCGCGGTCCGGCAGCGAACCAAAAATGAGTAGTGGGTGGCCGACGGGGCTCGAACCCGCAACAGCCGGAACCACAATCCGGGGCTCTACCATTGAGCTACGGCCACCGCAATGAAGCGAGCCACTACCCTAACTTATCTTCTTCGTTCGCCAAGCCGATTTTCTCTGCGTCCAGGAAGAGAGAAACATTCTGTTGTATCGAGGGGATATAGGGGCAACAGCAATTTGTTTCGATTTTCTGCGACGGTATGCTAAGAAACGGGTTTGCGATTCTCCGGAGGCCTTTCTGCTGGAGCGCACGCCATTCAGTGAATTGTCCAAGAAACATCCGGCGTCCCGGCCCTCGCAGCGCTCTTGTCGCCGCCATGGCCATCGGCTTCGTCGCTTTTTCGGCCAAGGGTCAATTTCTGACGCAGGACCACCCGGTCAGCCAAAATGAGATTCGGATCGGGATGGTTAACGCTCAGACCGGTATTTCCAACCATATCGGTCCCGAACTCAAGCAGGGTTATGTCGCCTATTTTGCCCGAGTCAATCAGCATGGAGGCATATTTGGGCGGCAGATCCGCATCATCAGCTATGACGACCATTACGAACCTCTTGAAACGATCGCTGACACGGAAAAATTAATTAACTCCGACCGGGTGTTTGCTCTTACTGGCTATGTCGGAACCGCCAACTCGATGGCCGCTGTCTCCATGATTAACGAGGCGGGTCTGATCTTTCTCGGACCAATGACGGGGGCGGAAGGCTTAAGAAGTCCGGTTTCTCCGATGGTATTCAACGTACGTGCAAGCTACGCAGAGGAAATAGAATCGTTGGTGGGTTATCTGGTAGATAATTTGGGCCTGAAGCGGATTGCCGTCGTTCGCCAAAACGATAGCTTTGGTGATGATGGCCTTAAGGGTCTTATCCAGTCATTGGACAAACATGGACTCAAGTTGGCCTTGGACTGTAAATTCGTCCGGAATTCCGTGGACATGCAACCGGCGCTTGACCAGATCGCGACTACGCACCCGGACAGCGTTATTATAATGGGGACTTTGCGTCCGATCGTTTCGCTATTAGAGCGCGCCGAGTCGACAGGCTTCCACGGTGCGAAATTTTGCACGCTGTCGACAGTTTCCCCTCAAGCATTGATCGAGGCTGCCGGAAAATCGAGCGAAGGAATGATCCTATCGGAGGTAATGCCTTCGCCGGAAGATATTTCCATACCGCTCGTGAAGAATTTTCGGACGGATATGTTGGCCAGCGGGGCAAACAGCTTCTCCCAGGTGAGTTTGGAGGGATATTTGGGAGCCATGCTGCTCGCGGACGGAATCCAGCGTGCGGGCCCAGACTTAACTGAACAACGTTGTGTCGAGGCACTGAATCAGACGGATTTGGATCTGCAGCGGCTAAAGATCGCCTGGAATCGTAACGACCACTCCGGCAGCCACGCCGTTTTTCTCGCTCAGATCAAGAACGGGAAATTGGAGTCAATCGAAAAGCTTCAACGTACCCCGGACCATCACTAATCAGACCTATCAAGAATGTTTGGAGCACGCGGGAATACGAAGTCGGAGGGATTGGAAGTTCTCCCTCGCGGACTAGGAATTCAGGATAAGCTGCTGGTTTTTACCGTGGCGATAGCGTTCGCCATCATTTTTGGTCTCGCCTCGACAGCATTTTTTTTAACCGCGGAAGCCTTACGTAAGGCCCGGCTCGATGGCTTTCGCTCGCTTCGGCAATCGCTTTCCGAAGTAATTACCAGGTTCTTGGCTGACCACAGACGAAACATCGCGACCCAAGCTGAGAGTCAGACCTTCCGCTACGCTGCCGCCGAGCTATGCGCAGGCTATAAGAACTTAGTCAGCGATCTGCAAGATGCTGGACTCCAAGTAGACGCGCAGTTCATCGAAAAGCTGCGCGGAGAGCTTCGGGAAGGATATCAACGAGCTTTTCGGACCGACTCGGCAAAAGGTACAGCCGCCGTCGTTCCAGGGATAGAGACCATCGACCAGTTAACGTGGGAAGGCGTTCTCGTCCAGTATGTCTATCTTCTGAAGAATCCCGCTCCGCTCTCCGCCAAGGAGGAGAACAATCTCTCGGCCGAAATCGCAGCAAACCAAAATCTGGATCCGGGCATTCGAGCGGCCTTTGCGAAAACCATGTTTGCCGAAGTGATGGATCGGTATCACCCTGCAATCCAGGCGGTGGTCCGGCGGAATGGCTATAGCGATCTCCTTTTGATTGATAACGCTGGAAACGTCGTCTACACCTACAGCAAGCGCTGGGATTTTGGGACCAACGTTTTCCACGGCTGGCAAGTCGACGAGACACTCAAGAAGGCCTATCTGGGCGCATGGTATTCTCCTATTCCGGACGATCGCCCCGATGGGGTAGACCGAGTCATGATCACCGATCTGGACAGCTATCCGGCCGCTTACAATCACCCGGTTCTGTTCATGAGTTGTGCGATTGCCGATCGCTTGGGTAGCCGGCAAGCTGTCCTGGTGCACGAGGTGGCTAGCCGCCAACTGACCGAAATCGTCACCTTCGAGCAGCATTGGCCCGAAGTTGGTCTGGGCAACACGGGTGAAGCCTACATCGTCGGACCAGACCACTTGCTGCGGACGGAGTCTCGATTCTTAGACCAAATACCCGACTCAGCAACCGTCGCGACCACCAACTTGGATGGAACACCGGGCCCTCGGAGTTCCATTCTGGCAGCGCCTTTGCACAACTTGGCAGCAGACCGGCTATTCTCGAGCGATGCTAACGTGAATGCCGGCGAGGTCACTTTCACTGATGAACGCGGCCACCGAGCGCTGGGACTGTTCTCACCACTTGCGATCCCGGAGTTGGATTGGGGATTGGTGATTCGGATTGATACGAACGAGGCCTTTCAGCCCGCTTCTGATCTCGCGCGATCAGTAGCCGGCGTCGGGCTGATTATATTAGTCATCGGAATGTGCGGCACGCTAGTGTTCGCTCACTTTCTGCTTAGACCGATCGCCAAACTGGTCACGACCGCCGAGCAAATCGGTTCGGGTAATCTCGGCGCCCGAGCTCCAGTGATAACCGCGGATGAGGTGGGCTTTCTGGCTACACGGTTTAATTACATGATCGACCAAGTCGAAGACCGCAATCAGCAGGTCAGGAAGATTCTGGAAACGGTCAATGAAGGCTTGCTTTTAGTCGGACCAGACCTGGTGATCCAGCCCAGTTACTCTCGTGCTACCACCACCATCTTCAGGCGAGAGCTGGCCGGAATGCATTTCCTCGACCTGCTTCACGCGACCGAAAATTGGGAGTTGGAGCCAGTGGTAACGCCTGATGTCCTGGCGGCGACTGCTGGATACCTGGATCTACTCTTTAACCCCCGAATCAAAGACAAGCTGATTCAGCAAACCAACCCACTGGCTGAGGTCGAGTATCATGAACATTCCGAAGGCTCGCGATCTCACGTCAGGTTTGTCGAGTTTCAGTTCAATCGAGTCTTTGACCAGGGGAAAATCAGCCAGATCATGGTCACGGTCCTTGATTCGACCACAAAGATACTCTTGGGACGCCAGATCCGAGAGAACGAAGCAAGAGCGAAATCGCAAATCGAGATGCTTTTCGGCATCATTCACATCGATCCGACCACTTTGGCTGAGTTTCTTGACCAAACCGACGCGCAAATAGCGGGAATGCTGCGGGCTCTGGAGTCGGAGCAATATGGGAGCAAAACGGCCGAATCGAGCGTTGACCGCGCTTCCCGCTACAAACGGCTGTTGGAAAAAATGTCGAGATCCCTGCATCTCCTCAGAGGGAGCGCCTCGATGATCAAGCTCACCTACTTCGAAAGGCTAGCTACGGAACTCGAGGAAAAGATCGCGACCGTCCGCGCCGGCAAAACGATTTCCGGCGAACAATTTCTGCCGATCACCACGAGCCTGGCGTCTATTGTTGATCAAGTCGGCATGACCCGCGATCTGATCCAAAGGTTGATCGCGATGCAAGCGACCTTCGGTAGAAAGCAAAAAGTTGCGGACCGATTTGGCCAATTGGCCGAATTTGCCCGAACGGTGGCCGAACGGAACAAGAAACGGATCCACGTTGTTCTGGAAATTTCTTTGGACGGCGAAGAAATTCCGGCAGATCTGATTGACCCGGTCCAAAATATTCTCACTCAATTCGTCCGGAATGCAGTAATCCATGGAATTGAATCGCCCGAAGAACGTGTGGCCAAGATGAAGAATCCGGTCGGAAAAATCCGCATTTCTGCTTGTCGGAACGCTGACGGATCCCTTTCATTCGGCATATGCGACGATGGGAAAGGGCTGAACTCTCAGGAACTCAAAAGTCGAGCGGTAAGGTTATCGTACGCGTCGGTGGACAAGATCCAAAATTGGACCAGCCACGAGCTAAAGGAATTGATATTCCAAGCCGGCTTTACTACGTTGGATCACCCTACTCGCGACGGAGGTCGGGGCATCGGTTTGGATGCAGTTCGTGATCTTGCGGCTCAAATCGGAGGTTCGGTGGCCGTGAGTACTGAACAGGATATTTATTGTGAGTTTCGGCTGAAGATTCCTGGGAAATGAAATTGCTAATCGTTGATGATTCAAGCGTGATACGGCGAGCAATCGAGCGCGGGATTGAATCAGGGGAAATCACCGAGGTGGATCAAGCGGAAGACGGGGAGCAAGCTATCCAACTATACGCCGAAAAACGGCACGATATCATTACGCTGGATATCACTATGCCGAAGATGGACGGCTTGACTTGCTTGGACAAGCTGATGGAGATCAATCCAGAAGCGAAGGTTCTCATCATCTCTGCCCTCCGCGATCGAACAACGGCGATTCGGGCTATCAAGCAGGGCGCCAGCGGTTTTCTCTGCAAACCGATAAATCCGGATGAACTTCGAGAGGCGTTCCAACTTTTGCTGAGCGACTAGACGAAAAATGGACGATCAAGATATTAACGTCTTCATTTCCACTGCTAGACGCTATTTTGCCTCGTTGGAGGAAAGACCCTCGCTGGTGATTGAACCTCCCTTCGTTCGGGAAAAGCTTGGGCCATTCCTGGAGTATACAGGTATAATCGGCGTCTCCGGGAGAACTCGCGGAGTGGTCTGTTTCACAGCAACGGGCAAAATGCTTGGGGAGATCCTCGCCTTGTTGAAAGAAACCCGGACGGATGAGGAAGCAAAAAAGGATCTTGTAGGTGAGATCGCCAACACGTTGAGTGGAAACGCTCGGGAAGAATTTGGAAGCGATTTTCAAATTTCGGTGCCGACGGTCGTAGTTGGGCGGGAAACCCACCTTAGCCAGCGAAATGATTCACGAAATTATGCCATTCCGCTGAATTGGCATGCCGAGACAGCCTACCTTCTAGTGGCACTAGAGTAGCCGAGCCGAAAAAGCGGGCAAATAGTGCCTTTATTGGCAAAACTCTTCAAGGAAAAGCACAAAATTTGAACGGCGCGCTCCCCCAGCCTGTCTATCTCTACGGTTAAGGCGATTCGGGTTTGCGCACGATTCTCTCGACTTCTACTCCTTGGCGTGCGCAACCCGGATCATTTTTTTTAGCGATCCTTGATCGAACCGAGGCTACCCGATACGCTCGCGCCTACAATGCGGGAGACCATTCTCGTTATCGATGACGAGGCAGACGTAATTGACCTCGTCAGATATCATCTAAACCGGGCCGGATTTGATGTTGATGTCGCCTCAACGGGTCTGGCCGGTTTACAGGCGGCTCGACAACGACGTCCGGACGCCATCGTTTTGGACATCATGCTACCTCAAATGAGCGGCACGGAGGTGTTGCAAAGGCTCAAACGACAGCTCGACACCGCCAAGATCCCGGTATTGATGCTAACCGCAAAGGGTCTGCTGTCGGATCGCATCGCTGGCTTGGAACTCGGCGTTGATGACTACATCACTAAGCCGTTCAGCCCTCGAGAACTAGTTCTCCGACTGCAAAACCTTCTTCGACGAATTGGAAACAACCAGTCGGCGGCTACCCTTGAAGTGGACGGATTCTGCCTTAATAAGAGTAACTTTGAGATCACCGTGCAGGGCAAACGTCTCGATCTTACCACGACGGAATTTAAGCTTCTCGCGACGCTAGTGGAGAGGCGCGGGCGAACGCTTAGCCGAGAAACCCTGCTCCAGGACGTTTGGGGCTACGAAAACGCTATTGATACTCGGACCGTCGACACTCACGTGCGCAGGCTCCGGGAGAAGCTGGGTATGGCAGCGGGCCGAATAGTAACGGTTCGCGGAGAAGGATATCGTTTCTTACCACAACAATCGTGACAATCGTTTGGCTCATCTTTTGGCCGTTGCTTTTTTTGATTGCCGCCGGTACGGCGCTCATCCTGCGACATCACCTGGTGCAAATTCGTCAGGCCATCCGCAGCCTGGCAATCCAAGAACCGATTTCGTCCAGTGCTTCGCGGCCGGCGATTGTGCGGGAGATCTATCATGATCTCCAACAGATCGCGAATCGGCAGCGGAAAATCGCTCAACTGGTTGCTGACGAGGATTTTAGCCTGCGTGCCATCCTCGGAAGCATGGTCGAGGGCGTCCTGGTAGCAAACCGTGATTTGACGATTCGCCTGGCCAACGATCGCCTCGCAAAAATGTTTGTACTTTCACGCAGCCCGGTTGGCCGAACGGTTATGGAGACTTTTCGCAACCACGTGCTGCATCAGATGGCCCGCCGCACGGTAGAAACGGAAGCTCCTCAATTTGCGGAACTTCCGGTAGATATCCGTGAAAAAGATGGGTTCGTCGCAAAGCACTTCCAGGTGACATCGGTCGCCCTGCGACCCCCGACTCGGGAAGGAATTGCGGGTATCCTCTTGGTTTTCCACGACGTCACCCAGGTCCGATCATTGGAAGGCGTTCGCAAAGATTTCGTCGCGAACGTGTCTCACGAACTCCGAACGCCACTCTCAATTATCACGGGATATCTCGAGACCTTGTTGGAAGCGCCGCCTGACCGTGCTACCACCAAAAAATTTCTGGGGACGATGCATAAGCATGCTCAACGCCTCAATCTGCTGGTCGACGATCTTCTCGAATTATCCAGATTGGAATCGCGCCGTCTGCCTCTTAAGTTCCAGCCCGTTCAGCTCCGAGCTTGTGTTGCCAGAGCCCTTGAGAGGTCCGACAGCTTGATCAATACTGTCGGTGCCGAGGTTATCATCGACATTCCGGACGAAATTCCACTTGCTGAGGCCGATCCGATGAAACTGGAGCAGGCTATTTTTAACCTGCTGGATAACGCTCTGAAGTACGGTGGCAAGGCCGACCTCAAAGTCTGGGTATCCGCCAAGCGCTCGGGCTCCGATCTTGTTCTCGAGGTGAAAGATAATGGCCCCGGCATTCCACTAACGGATCAGCCCCACATTTTCGAGCGATTTTACCGGGTTCACAAAGACCGGTCGAGGGATGCCGGAGGAACTGGGCTGGGGCTATCGATCGTTAAACATACGATTCAAGCGCATGGGGGAACTGTGTCTCTGGAAAGCTCCCCGGGTTCCGGTTCAGCATTCATGATCCGCCTACCGGTCATTCCGACCCAACCTTAGCCGCGCTTAGGTGATCGGTTATCTGTGCTTCCATTTTTAAGTCTTCCGTTTAGCGGCCTCCGCCATCGCCCGATCAATGAGAAAGGTCGCCAGATGCTGGGTGCCCTCGTCCAGGGCGGTGTTTGCCAGTTTCAGACGCTGATGATCGTGGCTCTCAAGCGCCTCTTCGACCCCTTTCACCAACGCTTCGATCTCCAGTCTCTCGGCCGCAGAGAGCTTCTCTCCAACCAGGGTTAGTGCACTGCGGACAGCCGGAAGCAGCTCGTTACTTTTTAGCGCCGCTTCGGTCCAGACCCGTTCCGCCATATCCTCGAAGGCGTGATCCAGGGACTCAGCGATCATCTTTTCCACTGCTTCATCCGAGACATCCACGGCGCTCGATAGGTCCAGCACTTTTTCATGTCCGCTTTTGGTGTCTCGAGCCAGGACGTGAAGGATGCCATCCGCATCGATGTCGAATTGGACCCCTACGCGGGCAACCCCTTTTGGTACCGGCATAAACTCGAGCTCAAAATTTCCTAGCTCCCAATTGTCCTTCGCCAATTCGCGCTCACCCTGGAGGACCTTAATACGCATCGATCGTTGGTCAGCGATGGCATTGGTGAACATTTCGCCGGCTCGACAAGGAATCGTGGAGTTCCTGGGAATGATCACGTTCATCAATCCACCGAACGTTTCGACGCCAAGCGAGAGCGGGGTTACGTCCAACAACACCACATTTTGCACTTGGCCCGAGAGAATACCGGCCTGGATGGTCGCTCCTACGGCAACTGCTTCGTCAGGATTCTGAGTCAAATTGGGCAAACGTTGGAATACTTCCGCCACAAACTGACGCACGACTGGCATCCGGGTGACTCCCCCGACCAAAATGACCTCGTCTAATTGCCGGGGATCGAGTTTCGCATCATCGAGCGAGCGCAAACAATGCCCTCGGGTCCGCCGGAGAATCGGGCGTACCAACGCGTCGAGCTCAGGTCTCGTAAGCAGGTAACTAAACCGCCGATTTCCTGGCAGGAAAGGGATATCTATTTGGACCGATTCCTCGTCCGAAAGGCGAATCTTCGCGTCATGGCATAGCTCACGCAGTTTCGCAGCGAAAAGAGGCTCTTCGAGATTCGTCCGGATTTCCGGATGCCTTGCCGTAATTCGGTCTTTGAGCAAACGGATCAACTCGCGATCAATATCATCGCCGCCCAAGCGCGTATTGCCGTTCGTCGAGAGAACCCGAAAGACACCTTCGTTCAGCTCCAGAATCGAGATGTCGAACGTTCCGCCACCGAGATCGTAAACAGCAATCCTGGAACGATCTTTTAACCGGTCCAATCCGTACGCCAATGCCGCAGCCGTCGGCTCATTGATGATGCGTTCAACCGTAAATCCGGCAAGTTCACCCGCCCGCTTTGTCGATTGGCGTTGTAGGTCGTTGAAGTAGGCCGGTACAGTAATAACGGCCCGGTCAATCGACCGATTGATCGCTTGCTCCGCGTCGCATTTCAATTTCTGGAGCACAATGCTGGAGATTTGTTCCGGTCGATAAGGCGTACCCGCCACGTCAATTACCGTCTGGCCTTCCCGGGAAATAACCGGATAGGTAAAACTCTCTTTATCCGATTCGCCCGTCCTTCGACCGATCAACCGCTTGACCGAATAGACTGTGCGAGCGGGTTCTAAGACGCGCATTCGATCGGCAGCGCTTCCAACTATTGGTTGCCCGGATTCCGGAAAGTAGACAACCGAAGGAGTCAGCCGTAATCCCTTTTCATCGGCCAGCAGGATCGGGAAACCGGCGTCCATGATCCCGATCAACGAATTCGTGGTGCCTAGATCGATGCCGACGATGTCACTCATAGGAATGGCTGGGATAGACATAGCCGCAGCAGGGCTCCCGGCAAGCCCTAGTGAAGCTGGTAGACACGAACCCAATCTAAACCGGCATTGGCCAGCAGCGCTTTATCATCAATTTTCTGAGGCTCAGTGGGCTCGCCCCTCCGAGCGCCGAGACTCGTCAGCCATGCACTCTGCGGGTGGTGTAAAAACTTGCCGTCGGCCTCGTGGGTCCTATTGCCATCCAGAGAAAAGGTCACCATCGTGGAGGTAAATTCATAGGCCGGCACCTGAAAATCCGCCGCGCGGTTCAGCACATTGACGAAAGCCATCACAGCTTTTTGTCCTTCCTGCCCGCAATGCGCCGAATGAGGCAAGGCGCTAAACCAGTTCATCGAATCGGAGTTTTCGCTCTCTTAACTCGTTGATCCACTTTTCGGTAAACCTAAGGTTGAGAGCGAGCTCGGCTAAACGAGGAAGCGCTTCCAACCGATTGGCCGGCCAACCGTCATTGATTTCCCGAAGCTGTTGCAGAAGCGATTCGTGCAAACTACTCAGCTCAAGAGATAGCTCTTCGATCGTCGCCAGATTTTGCTGCAGCAGCTGAAGTTTTGCCGCCCTGAGAAGGTTAAGGGTCTCCTGCGTCAGCTGATAATAGGTTTCATCGAACCGGTGCAAGATCTCCGCAACCTTTCCAAACCATTTCTCGACTTCTGGACTGATCACTCGATCATGCAAGTCTGCCGACTCCAGCGTGAGCAAGTGGTCGAGCCGGCTCACTGTATCGGACAAAACTCGAAACGCTTCGTTGAGCACGACCGGATCGCCCTGCCGCTTTGTTTCGCCACCGTCATTCTTTCGGGCGAAAGTTTCGTTAAGCTTGCTCAAATCGATCAGCGGACGCCGAGGAACATCGAACAACAAGAAAAAGTCGATCATGCGGAAAAGCTTTCGCCGCACGAACAATGGGCCACCGCGTTTGGATTGGTAACTTTAAATCCGCCCTTCTGCAGATCTTCGCTGAAGTCGACCGAAGAACCGCTGACAAATAAAGCGGTTTTCGGGTCCACCACGACGCGCACTCGATTTGATTCGACCAAAATGTCCCGGTTCGCCGGCCCATCGACCAAATCCATCTTGTATTGCAGCCCAGAACAACCTCCACCGATTACCGCAACGCGTAAGGCGCCCTGAGGTCTGCCTTGGCGCGCCAACAACTGAGAAAGCTTGGCCGCCGCGCTCTCCGTCACTTTGACCAAACGCTCGTTCCCAATCTTATAGCGGATTTCGATTCCAGCACTCACAGGCAGGAATATGAAAGTTTAAGGGCTAAAAAGCAACTTTTGCGCCTGCTGCCCATATTTTAACGAACCGAAAAGCGGCGCACGCTGGTCGCTAAGAAGCAGATCTCAGTCGTGTTCCCTACGTTTTCAATTTGGAAATAGGTGTACAACCAGTTGCTTCGGGCAGCTATCTCGGTTTGCTGGTGGTTCCCATGGCCAGCCAACGAAAGCTCTTCGTGGCCGAGCTGCGAACCACGCTAGCTCTAGCCGTCCCAATGATGATCGGGCAGTTTGGCCAGATGCTGATGGGCATCACCGATACTCTGGTATTAGGCAGAGTCGGCGTCGTTCCCCTCGCTGCCGTAGGTTTTTCTAATACGCTATTAGGAACGCTTTATGTCGCAGGCATCGGACTCTTGACTTCGATAGGCATTTTCGCGGCCCAAGCTCACGGAGCGCAACTGGAGAAAGAAAAAGTCGAAGTGATGCGATCCGCTCTCTGGTTGTCGCTGTTGGCCGGTACCTCGGCTGCGGCCCTAATCTGGCTCCTCTTACCGGTTCTTCGTATATTTGGTCAACCGATCGCGATTGAAACGGCCGCCCGACCCTACCTTGCGATCGTCGGACTCTCATTGATTCCGGCGCTCGGCTCGATGGCCGCCAAAACCTTTTGTGAAGCCTTGGGCAAGCCGGTAATTCCGACAGCCATCCTCTATGTCGGAGTGACTTTGAATCTCCTGTTGAATTTGCCGTTGGTCTTCGGGTGGATGGGGATTCCGGCACTCGGTCTTCTAGGTTCTGCCATCGCCACATTTTGGTCGCGCGTTTTTGTGCTGATAGGCACCGTTGCTTACGCATTATTCTTGAGCCGATTGAAGTGGTCGGCTCTCGCCCCTTCTCGGGTTGATTGGCTCAAGGTCGGCGCCCTTTTTCGAGTCGGGTTGCCGATCGGCTGTCAATACCTCGCCGAAGTAGGTGCATTTGGCTTTGGTGCCGTCATGATGGGATGGATCGGAACGGTTCCGTTGGCCAGTCACCAAGTCGTCCTGACGTGCGCCGCAACAAGTTTCATGTTTCCACTTGGTGTTTCGATAGCGGCTGCTGTCCGCATTGGTCATGCCGTCGGCTCCGGAGCGCACGATGCTTTACGTCGCATTGCGAACGGGGCAATTCTGATCTCGACCGCTGTCGCCACCGGCTTCTGTATTCTCTATCTTCTGGCCGGCCACCAAATTACCGGCTTGTTTACTAGTGAGAAAGAGGTAGTCCTCCTAGCCACCCGCCTCATGATCGTGGCGGGGATCTTCCAGATCGCTGACGGTATCCAGGTAACCGCGGCCGGTTGCCTGCGCGGGCTGGCTGACGTTCGGCTCCCGATGCTTATCGGAATTTTCTGTTATTGGGCCGTCGCTATTCCAACCGCTTTTGTCGTCGCATTTACCGCCCAGAAGGGAGCGATCGGCATTTGGGTCGGGCTCGCCACCGGGTTATTTGTTGCCGCGACTTTGCTCACTTGGCGCTTGCTCGCCGTGACTCGTCCAGGAGTCCAAGATCGGTTTGTGTTTTCGGGAAGAGAAACGGTTGAGCCGTCCTAGCGCTCCGGCGGCGAACCGATCAAGACCTTCGAATTACAATTTCGACCCGTCTATTCAATTGCTGCTGCTCGACCGATCGATCTCCAGGCACAAGTAATCGTGTTTTGCCAAAGCCCTGGGTTTGAATACGACCTGGATCAATTCCCATGTTTTGTACCAACCAAGCCTTCACTGTTTCGGCTCGGCGCTGGCTCAGATCAAGATTGTATTCATCGCTTCCGAAAGAGTCGGTATGGCCCTCGACCCGGAAAACCGATTGAGGATTCCGTTGAATCAATCTACCTAATTTTTGCAGGCTCGCAGTCGCTCCCTCGCGTAGATTTGCCGAATCATAGTCAAACAAGAGGTCGGTCGGCATCAAGATCGGAGCGGTCCCGTTACCGACTCTACCCGAGCCCGAAAGAAGCTCGTCCAGATTGCTAAAACCCGAAGGAATGCCAGAATTTCCTGAAATCGCTCCATCTCCCGCATCCTGATTGTCCGTTTTGCCCGGATTATTCTTGTTGCCGCTGGAAATTTTCGGGCGAGTGGAAACGGTCGGCTTGTCGTTCATCAACTGCTGCCGTACGTCACTCAATTCCTTGTCCAAGGCCAACGCGCTCTCCGCTTTGGCTTTCGCCGCAGCAGTGCGCGACGCTTGGGTATCAACGCTTGGCTTCTCTTTGATATCCGGCACTTCCGGGGTACTCACTTCCGGAGTAGCCCGAAATTCTTTCATGTCGTCCTCGAACGTTCCATCGAACTGGCTGAGATTCTTCACACTGCCAGGATCAGCGGTCTTGGAACCTGGTGTGTCGCTCGGCTTGCTGTCGGGTTCGAGGAGCTTTTGATCGACCTGCAGGCGGTTGACATTAAACACCCGGGGCACTAGCCGGGGCTTATCGGACGACGCAAAATTGTCCAACGTTTTCTTACTCAGCCCGTAGAACAGGCCTCCATGGAGTAACAATGAAACGAGGACCGCCGGAATTAAAAAACGGCGCAGAGATACGGCACTGTCCGAAATAACGTCGTCGGAATAGTAGGCCATGGTGTTCGGGAATCATACCATGGGATCATTCCGTGCCAAGTAGGAGACCCGTCTTACCATCGGTGAAGCCAAGCCGCTCGTCATTCTCTGATCCGGAATCCGTCACGCAGCGTCGGGCCTCGCTGCTCAAGCTTCCGATCGAGGCGGTCGGGCGGTGTCACCGGTAGTTCCCAATCCCCCGAATCTGAGCCCGTTGCAGGAACCCAAACGTGAAGGCCGGTATCCGTGCGCCGCAAGGCCATTGGTGGTCCGATCCCGACATAGTTTGGAAACTGGAGCGGCTCAGCGTCTAGCCGAAGGAATCCAGGGATGATTTCCACCGCCAGAAAGATAGCGACGACCGGGACCACCCATTTCCTGGTAATCTTCGTTTGTTCGGTGGTAACAATCACTCCCAGATAGAAGAGATCCACTGCAAAGATCCATATCGTAGCCTGGCCAAAGCGCGGACTTGGCGCCGAGAAGAACCAGAACAGTAGCGATAAGACAATCGGGGAAAAAAGTAAGGTCCACTGAATGAGCCGGGAGCGCGAGTAGCCACGCCGCAGCAGCCAGCCGGAAAATATCAGTCCAATTATCGTCAGGGCTGTGGCTTTGAGGACAATGGGATAAGTGGGCAACTGCTGGAGCCACGAACCTAGCCAGGACCAGCCGCCTAACACCTCCTGCCATTGCAGATTATAAGGGGCTCTCGCCCAGCTCATGATCCAGTTTTGCTCTTTGGCAGCGAGCTCGAGCGGGGCTGCCCAGTCAAAACCGAGACGACCGATTGCGGCTGGGAAGAACGGGTAGCCGCTCGTGATGTATCCTCGAGCGATCCAGGGAAGGCAGAAAATGCAAGTGAGAAAGGAAGGGATGATCAGCTGACGCAATGTCAGCCGCGACCGAATCCAGCATAGGATCACCACGCCAATGCCTGTCGCTGCAAGAGCTGCATACGATACTTTGAACGACACCGCCATTGTCCCGGCCAGGAAAGCCCAGAATGCTGCGCTTGCTCCGGCAGATTCTCGATCCAGGACGATATCCCGAAGGTACCAAGCAAACAAAATGGCCGCACTAGCCGCTGCAACATCTGGTTGGGGAGAGGAGAGACAATTCGAGAATAGTAATGACGTTGGAAAAGGCAGTAGTAGCAGCGCGTAGATCGAACGGGTCGAATAAGTTGTAATTCCCTGGACAAGAACGTTTAACGTAACCAGCACAATTGACGAATTAACAAATTCTCGACCTAACCAGAGTCCCCCGGGTGAGCTAAAGAGTGCGGCCAGAGGATCCAGGGCGGAGTTAAAGCCCAAGCGACCATGCAGATTGGCAAGACCGGGTACCGAACCGAATTCAGCGGCCCAGCGGACCGCTTGCAAGTGATAGCCCGTTACATCATAGCAAGTGAGCGCGCTCGTAAGCGCATTCCAGGCTGCGATCAGCAAAACCGGAACCATTACGGTCAGCAAGAAAATACTGATCCCGCCCTTGCGTAGAACGTCAATTGCTGCTCGACGGCGAAGGACCAGGCATAAGAGGGTTGCTGAACAGAGTATTCCATTCGCCCAAGGATACAGTCCTCCAAACAAGCTCCAGGCCTCCGAGAAAAAGATCGCGACACCTAAGCCGAGCAGGCTGAGGTCCGACCAGCTGAAGGGGCCGGATATCCAACGCGCCAGCCAAGACCAAGCGGCGAGACCAACGAGGAAAAGCTCGAATTGAAACCCAAGCAAAAATGGCACGCTCTTGAGGAGGTATCGCAGGAGCCAAACGAAATGGACAATTGAACCTAACATCCTAATTGACGATCTCTTACAGGAACTCTGCCGAGCCAGTCAATGCAGCCAAGGTTCTCCTTCCGTTGACGCGACGCCACCTCGTGCCATTGTTCCGATTCGCTATGGCGCAACAAAAGTCCGGCTCGGACCGCATGGAAAAGATCGTCAGCCTCTGCAAACGGAGAGGCTTTATCTTCCAGTCGAGCGAAATCTACGGAGGCCTTAACGGCTGCTGGGATTACGGACCACTGGGAACGGAGCTGAAGAGAAACCTCAAGGACTTCTGGTGGCGCCGGATGGTGAGGGAGCGAGACGATGTCGTTGGCATGGACGGTTCGATCCTCATGAATCGAAAGGTCTGGATCGCTAGCGGGCACGAAAATACCTTCACCGATCCGATGGTCGACTGCCGGAATTGTAAATCTCGACTGCGAGCCGATCAGTTAGCCGAAAAGAATGGTCAGAAGCAGTGTCCGGTTTGCGGCAGCTTGGATTTAACCGAGCCTCGCGCCTTCAACTTGATGTTTAAAACTTACGTTGGCGCAACCGAAGATGAATCAGCGATCACTTATCTTCGACCGGAGACAGCCCAAGCTATCTTCGTTCAATTTAGAAACATATTAGAGGTCGCCCGGAAAAAACTTCCATTCGGAATCGCCCAAATCGGCAAAGCATTCCGCAACGAAATCAATCCACGTAACTTCATATTTCGATCTCGCGAGTTTGAGCAGATGGAACTGGAATACTTCTGCCGGCCCGAAAATGGCCTGGAGCTGCTGGAGTATTGGCTACAAGAGCGTCTTCGGTTTTATCGCGATATCGGGTTGTCCTCGGATTCTCTTCACGTCCATAAGATCCCGCCTGAGGAATGTGCGCATTACTCCAAAGGGACCTACGATATCGAGTTCAACTTCCCGTTTGGTATCCAAGAGTTGGAAGGGGTCGCGTATCGGACCGATTACGATCTTACCCAACATCAACGGGCCAGCGGGAAGCCGTTGGAGTATTTCGACGAAGAATCGAAGCAGCATTTCATTCCGCATGTCGTAGAACCGAGCGCGGGCGTTGATCGCACCGCGCTGGCCCTGCTCTGCGCAGCTTATGACGAAGAAGTGGTCTCGGATGAGAAAGGTAAATCGGAGATCCGTACCGTCCTGCGTTTCCACCCGCGGATGGCTCCAATTAAATGCGGCGTGTTCCCATTGCTCAAAAACAATGAATCCCTGGTGAAACAGGCCCGCAAAATCGTCGAGCTTCTAAGAGATGACATGATGGTATTTTATGACGAAACCGGCGCGATCGGCCGCCGGTATCGTCGCCAAGACGAAGCAGGAACACCATTTGGGGTGACAGTAGACTTCGACACGCTTGGAGAAAACGGCCCCGCGCTGCGCGATTCGGTTACCGTGCGACACCGAGACTCCATGGAGCAGGAGCGAATAGCAATAAAGGAGCTACCCAGTTTTTTAGCTGAACGAATCCGTTGATCTAATGTCGTACTATCAGCCGATGTACCTGGCCACCGACGAATGGTGATCGACTCAACTCGGGCCAATCCCGAGCATTGCAAATAACTGGCGAATCGGTTGTTATAACTGAAATCATGTCGAGTGACCGCAGGCCATCCGGAAGGAGAATTTTGAATACCGGATTGCAGAATTATCCCGGACCGGGAAAAACGCCGCGAGGAGTCTGGGTCATTGTCGGGTTGGGGATACTCTTTGCCCTCGGCGCACTCGGGATAGGCGCTTTTATCGCGTTCAAGGCCTTAAAGGAAAAGAGCGAAAACGCGCAGACTTCAGGTAGCCCATCGGCATCGGTCAAAGGCTCACCGGTCGCAGAAGCCTCTCCTGTGCCATCGGGATCGCCTGAGGCGGTCACGTCAGATGCGAAGGAACAGGATGAGATGCGTAAAGAGGTGTTGACTCGAATTGATGTGATGAAAAATCTTTCCCAGAAGGAAAAAGATGAGCTGTACGCTCAGGTAGAGCGCGCTCGCAGTTTCTCCAAAATCGCCGTGATCCCTTTCGGCACGGCCAAAGTTACGCCGACCAGTTCGCAGATTGATGATCTGGTTAAGCGATTACAGGAATCCGACAACAAAACACTCGTGGATGATCCCACGGTCGTTCTCTTCTTTGTTGGATTCGCCGATAAACAGGGCGATGAATCGAAGAACCAAGAAATTTCGCGGACTCGGGCCGAGGCCGTGGAGAAAGCGCTCTCCGCTCGCGCGAAAATCAACAACATCACCCATTCCGTCGGGATGGGAGGGCAAGATTTATTCGATAAGGCTAACCTGGTAAAGAACCGCCTGGTGGAAGTTTGGGCTGTTCAACCATAAGCGGTCTTCCCGAGCTCCCATATCCAAGTAGCTCGGCGGAAAAAACCTGATAGCCGAAATCTGGCTCGCGGCGCCGTGATAACATTGCTTTTCCCGGATCGGTCCGTCGCAGATATTTTGCAATCCCGGGAACCCCGATCTCTCAATGATGAGAGTTTTCGGCGGCCAAGTACAATGAGTCCGCGACCGTAGACTCAAAAAAATTTACGCCGGCGGATTGCCGCGTTGCGCTTGCAGAGTATAAGACGGGCTGGAAGGGCGAAGCGTCTTCCATATTGCCATAACGCGATCAACGTTTCGCTGGATCCGTCGTAAATACGGATTCGATCCGTCTCCAATTTCCAACCATCGATATACGCCTCCCCATTCGTTATCGAGGGTCTTTAATACGTATTCGGAATAAAATTTCTCGGTTCCAGACAACAATTCCAAGAGACTCTGGCAAGCCGCCGGGCCGCTCTGCTCTAGATGTGAAAAAAGGGCGGCTTCTCGCAATTCCAGGTACAGAGCGGGAAGCCTTTCCGGATAGTCGTCTGCGGCCATTTGTCCAAGCATGTCACCGGTCGCTACCAAGGCACCGATTAGCCACTCCGACCGGGAACGAAATCCGATCTGACTCATTTTAGCGCCGATTGCGGTTGCGCAGATTGCTCGTTGGACAAGGAGCAACTCGCCGCTGCTAAAGCCGAACGACGGCAAAAGGTCCCAAGCCAAGAAACAGCTTCGACCGACATGAATACTGGTATGTTTGGCCCCTGAGCCTTCCAGGTCATTACGACGTTTGAGATAGCCTGCGTCGTGCAATAAAATGGACGCTATCGTGACCTCCCATTCGCGATCGCTGAACCGAGTCTCCGTCAACAGTTGATCGTGCGCTCCCAAAAGCCGAACTACTACTTCCGTAGCCTGCATGGTGTGATCAAAATCATGGAATGCTGTATCGCACGGTTCCAGTTCTGAGTTCGCCCCATGAAAGAGGTCAAAAGTGAAGTCAACTAGCCGGCAAGCTATCTCAGCGAGCCGCGCTCTCTCCCCCACGCAAAAGCTTCGGACGCTGTTGAGCGTTAGATAATAACTCCGGGGGTGAAACATCAGAATAGTTGGCACGTTGAAGCCGAGGACAACATCAAGCAAACCAAAAATGCCGTCTCAAAAAGGAAGGACCGAGTGATTTTTTTTAAGCATAATTGCGAAAAAAAACATTGCCAAGCGCCCCACGGCGTTTAGTGTGCAGTCTGCCAGCTCGATTGGCCCCCAGAATCGTGTTCCCCCTCTGATCGAGCTGGTTTTTCCTTTTTTTGGCACGGAGACGGAGTGCTGCGCGTTTTAGGACCGCCCAAAATCTGGTCCCAACCGCTATTTCAGGGCACTAAAGGTCGTTTACTTTCTATGAATAACGCGTGAAGGAGACGCACGGCTTCGTTCACCTGCTCTCGATGAATCATCCAGGTAATGCGAAATGAAGACGTAGCCACCCCAAACGACCTAATTTTCGTTTTCTGCAGTGCTTCGGAACCTTGTCGGACTTTCTCGTGAGATGCGTTAATACCGGCGCCCACCACGCTAACCGCACCTAGCTCGTCATTCCAAATCAGGTCGGATCCCAAAGTCCCGAGTTTCTTCCGCAGGCTTGAAATCTGATGCAGATTTTCTTTCGAGATCACCAATGTGAGTCCATCCTGGTGACCCCCGATTGTGGTGACGTGAAGCTGTTTACCCGGACATCCGAATTCATCCATAATAGCCAACAGTTCATCCACCTTGCGGCTCTGAATCATCACTACCTGTTCTTCACTGGCCACGCCAATAACCGAACCTGGCAGGCGCGGTGGGGACTTGCGCACCACGGTGCCGTCCTGTGACGGGTCCGGACCGGGAAGCGGCCCTGCGGTGGCTCGCGCATAAATCGCGATCCCTTTCTCTTTGGCAAATTCTACCGCTTGGGCATTTAATACTTTCGCTCCCGATTCTGCCAATTCCTGCGTTTCTTCGTAAGAGAGGACGCCAATTCGCTTTGCGGATGGTACGACTCGTGGGTCACCGGTATAGACGCCATCGACGTCCGAACAGATTTCACACCATTCTGCCTCCAAAGCCGCTGCCATCGCCACTGCCGTCGTGTCGCTTCCTCCTCGACCCAGGGTCGTAACTTCGCGTCGATAGGAAACTCCTTGATAGCCGGCGACGACCACAATCTTTTTGCGAGCAAGTTCGTCTTGCACCCGGAACGGTCTTACTTCGATGATCCGGGCGTCCACATGCCGATCATTCGTGATGATTCCGGACTGGCTTCCAGTGAAGCTTATCGCGTCTCCTCCTAACTCCCTGATGGCCATCGAAAGGAGCGCCATCGAAATGCGTTCTCCGGCCGACAACAACATGTCTAATTCGCGGCGGTCGGGATTGGCTGAGATCTGCTTAGCCAGTCTCAGCAGATCATCCGTCGTATCGCCCATCGCCGAAACGACCACCACCACGTCATGGCCCTGGTTCTTCGTTCGCATGATTCGCTCCGCGACGAGCCCCAAACGTTTAACGTCAGCAACACTGCTGCCGCCATACTTTTGGACCACGATTGACATAAAAACTCAATGTTTCAGAGCCAGCTCACCAATGGCAAGCCAGGAATGTGTAGCGCCGGGATCGCCGGGAACGCTGAGAGGTGAGAAGTGAGAGGTGAGAAGTGAGAGGTGAGAAGTGAGAGGTGAGAAGTGATTGGTGAAAGCCTTGCCCTACCGTTTTGCGTCTCCCGCATTCGATGTTCCCACCTACTTTTCGCCTTGCACCTCTCATCGTTCCCGGCGCTGTCGGCGTTCCCGGCGCTGTCGGCGTTCCCGGCGTTCCCGGCGTTCCCGGCGCTTTGACCAATCACCAATCACCTCTCACTTTTCACTTCTCCTCCGGCGTTCCCGGCGTTCCCGGCGCTGCCGGCGTTCCCAACGTTACCAGCGCAAGAGCTTACCATTCGGCGTTCGCGGTAGATTAGGTACTCGTATGAAGGTGCGCGGAATTTTTCGCGGATCGAGACGATCGACCAATCGCTCCGCCAAACCGGGGATCACCAACTCGTCGGCCACCAGCTCGGCGGCGAGGGATTGGGTCCGACTATCCAAAAAAACGCGACTCTCTTTTACCCCCGGTATAGAGTCAATAACCGATTCAACCTCTTCACAAAAGAACCTCACCCCGTCCACTTCCAGCAGACTCTTGTTGCGACCCGCCAGAACGAGAAATTGTTCTTCGTCGAGATAAGCCATATCGCCGGTTGGATAACCGTATTTCGAAAGAATCTTGGAGCGCTCTCGCCACGGGTTGAGATAGGCGTCGAGCAGTCCCGGCCCCTTGACATGCAGTTCACCGACTTCGCCTGCTTCTACCGGGGATCCATCCTCTCCGACAAAAGTCAGTTTGTAAGCCGGCATCGCTGGTCCCACCGAGTTTGCTTTGGGCAAACGATCGCTCAATGTCAGCAGACCGACTTCGATGATTCCTAAGGCCGGGTTCAACGGCCTGCCGAAACGAACACTGAAGTGCTTTTGCAACTTCTCCGAAAGAGCAGCAGCGGTTGAAATAGCCAAGCGGACAGAATTCAAGTCTCCAGTCCCGTGCTCAATAAGCGCGCGATACGATTCCGGAGACCCATAAATGATCGTCGGATGGAGCTCGGACATCACCTTGCTGATCGTGCCGGGAGAATCGGCCTGGGTCAGGATCATGGTTGCGCCCCGCGAGAGGTAAAGAAGCACGGAGACCACGAAATGATCGGCCATCGGCTGTCGAAACCAGACGCGGTCGGAAGGCGTAATCTTGAGTACTTCGTCCGCCGCCGCCAAGCGATCGACAATCGTCCCATGCCCGAGAAGGACTCCTTTCCTGGTCCCTGTTGTACCTGAGGTAAAACGGATGTAAGCCGGGAGAGTCGCTCGAAATAATTCGTCGTTGGCCGAGTCGACCGGACCAGCAAAAGGAAATCGAATCAATTGTTCGTGAGGGCTCAGCAGCCAGTTCAATTGCGCCGCATGAATGGCAAACTCGACCTCAGGCTGAGGGACAAACAATCCAATGGGCGCCACACACATGCCGGTCGACAGGACTGCGAGGGCATGGACCGGAAATTCGATCCCCTCAGGACAGAGTAGCCCACAGCGCTCATACGTTCGGCAACCGCGCTCCTTTAGCCAGCGCGCCACCGCATCAACGCGCTCGAGTAACTCTGCGTAGGTTATTCTTTCATTTGTGTCGGCAATAATAAACGCCAGACGATTAGGCTGCTGCTCGGCTTGTTGCCGAATAAGTTGCAAGATACTCACCGCGCTTGACCTATCAGCCAGGGCTAGCATTCTGGTCAACTGGAACGATATTCGGCTTCCGATATGGTAGACAAACGCAAGAGGGTGGTCATCAAACTCGGTACTGGCATCCTCACTAAGCCAACCCGAGATGGCCTTGATATGGGCCAGTTTCAACGCCTAAGCGCAGAGATTGCGGAGACCATTCACGCCGGTACCGAAGTGGTCGTGGTAACCAGTGGGGCCGTGGGCGCTGGTCTCATGCACCTGAGGGTCACCGAACGCCCTTCTGATCTGCCATCGGTCCAAGCGGCTGCCGCCATCGGTCAATCGCGTTTGATGCGGTTATACGCAACCCTGTTCGCCCGCCATGGCTTACACGTTGCGCAACTGTTGCTCACTCATCAAGATCTGGACAGCCGGACCAGATTTCAAAACGCCCGTAATACCTTGGAACGGCTCTTGCGTTTCGAGAATATCGTTCCGATCATCAATGAGAACGACTCGGTTGTGGTCGAGGAACTGAAGTTCGGCGACAACGATCTTTTGTCCGCAGAAGTAGCCACGCTTGGCCGGGCTGATCTCCTATTGATCCTGACCAGTGTGGAAGGTCTGCTGGGAGAAGATGACCGGCTAATCCCCGAGGTTACCGACGTCGACGCGGTGGCTGGGCTGGCTAAACGCGAGTTGGGCGTATATTCCCGCGGTGGCATGGTAAGCAAACTGCAAGCGGCAAAACAAGCCTTACAAGCTGGGATACCGACGGTGATAGCGAGTGGTCTCCGACCGAACGTAATCAGGGCTGCTATCAACGGGGAAAAGGTTGGAACGCGATTTCTGGTGTAATCATGACAACTCAGTCCGAAGAACGAGTGCTCGCTATCGGGGCGCAGGCACGTAAAGCAGCACGGGCGATTGCGCGCGCTTCTACCGCTCATAAGGACGCTGCCCTGTTGGCTACGGCTGACCGTATCGAACGTTCGGCCGAACGCATCCTCGCCGCGAATGAGGCTGATATGAAATCGGCTGCGGCCTCCGGCCTCAGCTCGGCTATGCTGGACCGATTACGGCTCGACTCAGACCGCATTAGTACTCTGGCAAAAAATATTCGACAGATCGCGATTCTTCCCGATCCCGTCGGCTCGGTAATCCGCCAATGGGACCGAGAAGATGGCTTGGAATTTGCCAAGGTACGAGTTCCGATCGGAGTGATCGGGATCATCTACGAATCTCGTCCAAACGTGACCAGTGACGCGGCTTCGCTTTGCCTTAAAACCGGAAACGCCGTAATCCTGCGCGGCGGATCTGAATCTCTGGGTTCAAATCTAGCGATAGCCGAAGCCTTACGCGAAGGCTGCGAACAGGCCGGGATTACACCGGATGCGATACAGATCGTTGACGTAACGGACAGAGCGGCCGTTCGCGCAATGGCCGAAATGGATCAGTACATTGATCTGATGATCCCGCGCGGTGGAAAGTCGCTCATCGAAACTGTTACCAAGCTCGCACGTATGCCGGTCATTAAGCATTACGACGGGATTTGCCATATATATGTCGATCGTGCGGCGGATTTTACGATGGCGGAGAAAATCGTCCTGAACGCTAAATGTCAGCGCCCCAGCGTTTGCAACGCCGTGGAAACCCTTTTGGTTCATCGTGACATCGCGGACCCCTTTCTCCGCCGTTGCGGGCCAGCCCTTCAGGAACGTCGGGTCGAGTTGCGCGGCGATGATCGAACCCGTGCCATTCTGGGTTCCGATGTCGTGGTAGCAACCGAAGAAGATTGGCGCACAGAGTACCTGGACCTTATTTTGTCCATTCGCGTGGTCGATTCGCTCGAAGCGGCCGTGGACCACATCGAGACCTATGGTTCCCATCACAGCGATGCAATCGTGACGGAGGATGAAGCGGCAGCACAGGCCTTCCTACGAGAAGTTGATTCGGCGGCGGTATTTTGGAATGCTTCCACCCGCTTCAATGATGGCGGCGAATTCGGTTTCGGTGCCGAAATTGGCATCAGCACGAATCGATTACACGCCCGCGGACCGATGGCGTTGGAAGAGCTGACAACATACAAGTACGTCGTGCGAGGCAAGGGCCACGTGAGAGGTTAGCAATCCGCTTTCGTCCTCGTCCTCGAATCGTGCTCGTCGTCGTCCTCGAATCGAACTCATGCCGACTTATCCGCCATAGTCCCGCGACTAGCATCTGCGTCAACAGAAGGCCGATGTCTGGTTCTCCGCCAAGCGGGAGGGATCGCACGTCCTCGTGCGCCGCGGATCGCGAGGACGCGATCCCTCCCGGGGGCAGAGAACCAGACATCGGCCTTCTGTTGACGCGCAAGGACGCACTGCGGGACCAGGCTTTCGCCCACCGAAACCGTTGACAGCCGCCACCGCCCACTAGGGCTGCCTATCGGCCTTAGCGTAGATCGCAGTGAGTTGAGAAAGGAGATCTCTCGCCTGATCAGGGCTCACGCCCATCCGCTTCTCAAACTCCCAGACCTCTACGGCGTTACACGCTTCGTTCAAAGCGTTAGACAAAACACCCAATTCGGCCTTTGAAATCGTCAGCGTGATTTCTTCCTCTTTAATATCGATTGCTTTCATTTAGCGGAGATTTGAGAGTATTTTTTCTATACCTTCTTGGAAAGTCGGAAAGCCCGGCTGCCAACCCAGTTTTCGCAGCTTCGCATTGGATACCTTTTTACTTGTCCAGGCACGTTTGCGGTTGAAGTCACGCGGTCCAAATGGCGGCATCGGTTTGCCGGTCCGCTGCGCAACCCAGCGAAACCATTCGAGCTGAGAGATCGGACTGTTATCGACGACGTTAAAGATGCCGCCTGGCTGCAACATGGCGAGGAATAGCAGTGCGCTCACCGCATCGTCTCGATAAATCGAATTCATCACTCGCTCGCCCTCTCCTTCGATAATGGCGTCGGCAGCGAGTAACAGGCGAAGCGGCACACAACGACCCGGTCCATAAATTCCGGCCAGCCTCGCAACCGTCCCACCGCGTTCTAGGACGAGATCCTCAGCTATTCGAAGAATCCTTCCGGTCTCCCGTTCAGGTTCCGCGGTTGAATGTTCGTCGACCGAAGAACCGTCCGTTTGCGGATAGACAGAAGTGGAACTGATTAGGAGAAAATGCTCAATCTGCAGAGCAGCGAACAAATTTCTCGTTCCGCTCTCAAACAAGCCTCGGTAAGCGTCACTTCCCCCACCTCCGGAGCTGGCACAATGAACGACCAACGAAAACGACCGAAAGTTCAGGCGTTTGACAAAATCGGGTTCTCGGATGTCGGCCGCAGTTACGTTCAATCCGCTTGCGCGTAGTTTAGCGGCGGAATCTTCCGACAGGGTCAAACCGACCGCCTGCCAACCCTTGTCCGAGAAGGCCTTTAACAACGGTTCGCCGATGTACCCGCAACCTATGAGTAATACGCTAGACAAGCTCAGCCGATTCTCTAAGTATCACGAATCATGAGCCTCCGAAAGACGGTGCTACTGGCCACCTTGGGCGCCCTTATCGTTATCACCGCGCTGCATCTCACTTTCAATCTTCACGTTTTTTCGGGTCTCACTGGTAGTGAATCTTTCCGCGTCGGATTTTTACCGGTCACTTGCCATCTCACCTGCCCGGTCACCGATTTCATAAATAAACAAGTATCCGGACGATCCGAATTTCAGCCATTGCGATTTCAAGGCTGGCCGGAACTGAAAGAAGCGTTCCTCTCCGGAGAGACGCCGGCCACTTTCATCCTTGCTCCGCTCGCGATGAAGCTCCGCGAAGATGGAGTGCCACTCAAAATTGTTTACCTTGGCCATCGGGATGGAAGCGCGATGATGGTGAGCAAAGATTCGACCATCTTTTCCATCGAAGATCTAAAAGGGAAGACCGTCGCGGTCCCGAATCGGTTCTCTAATCAATGGCTGCTGGTGATCAAAGCGCTTAAGGAACACAACATGTCGACGAGCGATATTCATATGGTCGAGATGCCGCCGCCTGACATGCCGGCCGCTTTGTTTAGTCATGCAGTTGATGCCATTACTTCGGGCGAACCATTCATGGGCCAGACCGAATTAGATGGTTATGGTCGGGTTCTTTATCTGACCAAAGACGTTTGGCCCAATTTCATTTCGTGCGTACTCGCGGTGAACGAAAGCGCGATCAAGAACAAGCGTGAGACGGTGCAACGATTGGTCGACGGGATCGCCCGAAGCGGACAGTGGCTGGACAAGACGATGGATCACCGCATGGAAGCAGCGCAATTTGTAGCGCAATACTACTACAATCAAAATCCTCGCTTGCTTCAATTTGTGTTAAGCAAACCACCAGATCGGGTCAAGTATACGGACTTGGCCGTCCGCAAGCATGACTTCGAAGAGATTGAAGCGCTTGGAATAGAAGCCGGTATCCTGAAGGGAAAAGCTCACTTTGAAGATTATACCGACGCCAGTTTTGTTCCGCCCGGAAAACAGGTGGAGGCTTACAATTGGGACTATAAACCTTGAAAAAGTGGTTGCCGGTACTGTTGCCAGTGATTTCAATTACAGCAGCGGTATCCTTGTGGGACCTTGTAGTAGTTCTCTCTCACACCGACATTTTTCCGCGCCCGCACGAAGTGATCTTGGCCATTGGCGAACTGATTAGTCGGGGGGTGTTGTTCAATTACATTGTCGCTTCTTTGTTTCGAGTCGGGGTCGGGTTCACTCTAGCCACGCTCATCGGCGTACCCCTTGGTCTTATCCTGGGTTGGTTCCGTCCCGCCCTTTGGGCTATCAATCCGATTATTCAAATATTGCGCCCCATCTCCCCCATCGCCTGGATCCCGGTCGCTATTCTGTGGTTTCGAGTGGATGATCGCGCACCGATTTTCCTTATTTTTCTGGCCAGCGTCTTTCCCATCACCGTCTCTTCTCTGGCCGCCGTGCAAAACATTCAGCCCGTTTATGTTCGAGCAGCCGAGAATTTTGGTTTGCGCGGATTCGCGCTGTTTCGAAGGGTCATATTCCCGGCCTGCCTTCCGCAAATCCTGACCGGACTCCGCATCGCTATGGGGATCGCTTGGCTAGTCGTGGTAGCTGCCGAAATGATCGCAGTAAACTCGGGACTCGGTTACTTGATCATCGATGCCCGAAATGCTGGAAAAAGGTACGATCTAGTAGTGGCAGGCATGCTCATGATTGGACTCATCGGTTTGTTTCTGGATTTTCTGATTCGCCAGCTGGAACTCTTCGACGAAGTGAAGTGGGGCTATTCGCAGAGGAATTAAGACTTTGGATAAGCAAGGACCGATCATTCAGGTGCGCGGCTTGGGCATGCAATTCGCGGGTAAGACCGCGCCCATCGTCGTTCTGGAAAACATCGATCTGGCGGTATCTCGTGGAGAATTCGTCTGCATTGTTGGCCCTTCCGGCTGCGGCAAGTCGACTTTGTTGAACATTATCGCCGGTTTTCTCAAACCGACGACCGGTGAAGTCTTGGTTCATGGCGCCCAGGTATCCGGTCCCAATCCCCAGCGCATTTTTGTCTTCCAGGAGAACGGTGTGTTTCCCTGGTTAACGGTCGAACAGAATATCGGCTTCGGACTAGACCGACTCTCGCCCAACGAGAAGACGCCGATCATTCAGCGTTACGTCGATATGGTCGGGTTAACCAAGTTCGAAAAATTGTATCCGCGTGAGCTCTCTGGAGGGATGCGTCAACGGGTGGAAATTGCCCGCGCTCTGGCAGCCAATCCGGACATCATTTACATGGATGAACCGTTCGGTGCGCTCGATTTTCTGACCAGATTGAAGATGCGCGCGGATTTGACGCGCATTTGGCAAGAAGAGCGGAAAACGATCTTGTTCGTGACGCATGACATCGAAGAATCCGTGCAGTTGGCCGACCGGGTCATCGTATTGAGCCCGCGTCCTGGGAAGATTCAAAAAGATTTGCAGGTGGATCTGCCGCGGCCTCGCGATTTAGACTCTTCCGACTACTTGGAAATCCGAGACGAGATATTTCACACCATGGGGATGAGCCTGAGGGTCGGGTCGGACCCCATTCCCCCGCCGCACGCGACGACGTCTATCGACTCTCCGGCGCGTCGCGCCTGACTCGAATAAATTGAGTTTTCCTCTCAAGACGCTGAGTATTGGGCCGCTTGAAAGAACTCACTGATCAACTTCACGGCAAGGTCGATCTGACCCGCTCCCAAGTCCAATCCGCCTCCAAGCAGCTGGCGAGTCCGGACATCAGCGATGCGGAGAAAGCCAATTTCCTAGCCGCCTTGCGGGATAAGGGCGAGACCGGCGAAGAGGTCGGCTATTTCGCAGAAGCGTTTCTGGCGATGGCTATTGCGCCAACCATTCAGATCGGAACAAAGCCGACGATCGACCTCTGCGGTACTGGGGGCGATCGTCTCGAACTGATCAACGTTTCTACTACGGCGATGTTTGTCGTGGCAGCTGCCGGCGTGGTGGTGCTGAAACATGGCAATCGCGCCATCACCTCGCGATCGGGTGGCGCCGACGTCCTGGAAAGGTTGAGAATCCCGGTGTCTGGGGCGGCTGAGCGAATGGTCGCATGCATCGAAGAAACCGGGATCGGTTTTCTTTTTGCGCCTCTCTACCACCCTGCGTTTCAGTTGATCGCGCCGGTTCGTAAGCAGCTCGCGGAACAAGGAGTTGCCACCATCTTCAATCTACTCGGCCCGCTCCTGAATCCGTTGCGACCCCAGTTCCAGTTAGTCGGCGTGTTTTCTCACTCCATTCTGGAAAAATATGCGATCGCCCTGAGTCAACTCGGACGCAGCCGGGCATGGGTAGTCCATGGTTCACTACCGGGCGGATCCGGCATGGACGAAATTTCTCCGCTGGGAGAAACTCAAGTCCACGAAGTAAAAGGAAAGTCGATTAATTATTTTCACCTCTTTCCAGACCAGCTCGGTATCCGTCCAGCTAATCTGCGTGAATTGCGCGGTGGAGATGCCGAAGCGAACGCGAAAACATTGGAAGCGACTCTTTCCGGACATGAGCGCGGTGTCCGGCGCGATTTTGTGCTTTTGAACGCCGCCGCGGGATTAGTCATCGCCGGTATTGCGCCGAAAATGGAGAGCGGACTACGCCTGGCAGCCGAGCTAATTGATTCCGGAAAGGCAGCCGCTAAACTCGACGAGTTTCAACGTTTCTTCGCGCCAAAGGCGTGAGAGCCCAGCGATACAACCCTCCTAGCTCCTGGCTACCAATCACCAATCACTAATACTAATCACCGATTACCTCCCACTCGCCCCCTCTCGGCTATTGGCGATTGATTTCGGCAAATGTTCCAGACAGTACTCTTCACCATTTAACGACACGCGAAATTCGAGATCGGCATCGTCTCGCTCGGTCCGTTTACACACCACACACCGGTGCAACGGTTCATCGGCCGGAACCGAACCTGCCGAATACTTCGTGCGGCGACTCTGGACTTGACGCCGTTGCCTGACAGTGGCGATCGCCGACGGGAGAAAGAACACGATGTAATTCAGGAACGAAAAAACAAACGTGATTTTATCGAACCAATCACCCATGAAGAATACGAGCAAGAGCCCGGCAAAACTGACCATGGCCAACCATTTTACCCGGACAGGAAAGATCAGCAGCAGGTAGATCTGCACGTTCGGAAAGACCGTCGCGAAAGCAAAAAAGAGTGAGGTGTTAATTAAGAACGGCGAAGTGTTTCCTTCTAGCTGTCCCCAATTGAGCAGAAACGCGGCAATCGTTACACCGAGCATTCCTAGCAAATAGTAGATGGTCAGCCGGAAAGAACCCCAGGCTTGTTCGAGCGAATTGCCAATCCAGATCATCATCCAGATGTAAAGGAGGAAGAAAAGGGGTTGCATCCCCGGCGCGCCGCCACGGGTCAGGAAAACTTGCGGAATAAAGATGTACGAAAAGATCCGCCAAATTTCCCCGTGCAGAATCCGCGTCGGTTCCAGCGTGAGGTAATAAACGTATTCTGGCTGAAAGAGGTTCAGCACATAGACGAAAGCATTCAGCAGCGCAATCGTCGGTATGAGCCGAGGGATTGCGAGGAATCCCACTCGATGTTCCAACCAGTTCAGCCAAGACATAAATTCTCTCTCTTAGTGATCATTCGAAAAGCCGGGCGGCAACAGTGGGTCGCGGGCTGCGCTCGGCGGAAACCGCTATCTCGTTCATTGGCTGCTTTGAACTGACTGGATGCCACTCACGCAACGGAGGGCAAAATCAGCCGCGTTCAAGGGCTAATCTCCAATTTGGGTGCGATAGGCGGCCGGATCTTTCAATCCTTTAAGTTCATCTTGGCCGCTCAGTTTCAACTTGAATAACCAGCCTGCACCGTATGGATCGGTGTTGACCAGCGCCGGATTTCCCTCGAGCTCTTTGTTGGCCTCGACCACTTCTCCGCCCACCGGGGCGTAGATATCGCTAGCCGCTTTTACCGATTCGACCACGGCCGCGGTCTGCTTTTGCTGCAGTTTCGTCCCGATGGCGGGCACTTCCACGTAAACGATATCGGTCAGCTCGGCCTGCGCGTGATCAGTAATTCCGACCGTCCCAACGTCTCCGTCTATGCGAATCCACTCGTGCGTCTCGGCGTATTTCAGGTCGTCAGGGACTAACATGGTCTTTTGTATAACGGTTTTTTTTCAACAGTCGCGGGAAATCTTCGGCCACGCACTTCAATCTCCAGCGGTTGGCCCGGTTTGGCGTAGCTGCTCCTTAAATAGGCAAGCCCGATGCCTGTGCCCAGCGTAGGTGACTGACTCCCACTCGTTAGCTCTCCAATCTGCTGGCTTTCCACGTACACCGGATAATGAGCTCGCGGAGGCGCCGACTTCGGGGTCAACCGAATCGCGCATAAACGCTCCGCCACCCCGTCGGTCTTCTGTTTCAACAGCGGCTCGCGACCAATAAAATCATCTTTGCCAAGATCAACAAAAAATCCTAGTCCGGCTTCAACCGGTGTTCTGTTCGGGGAAAGGTCTGCCCCGTTGAGCGGGTAACAGGCCTCCAGTCTCAGCGTGTCCCGCGCTCCCAACCCGCAGGGAAGCAGTTGCCATAGCCGGCCGAGCTCGAGAAGTTGATTCCAAATTGCGCTCGCCGAATCGGATGGGAAGAAGGCCTCAAACCCATCCTCGCCAGTGTATCCCGTTCGAGCAATCAGGACTTGAACCGCTCCCAAGCGGTATGCTCGGATTCGGTTGCGCTCAGGGAGTTCTCCGATCGGGCGAAAAAGTTCGGCCGATTTTGGCCCTTGTACGGCGACGGCAGCAAAATGGTCGCTTCGATTCAATAGAGTAACCTCACCAGCAAGGTGGCCGCTCAACCACAGATAGTCCTCTTCAATTTTAGCCGCGTTTACGACCAGGAAATAGTGATGTTCTTCCATCCGATAGACGATCAGGTCATCGATCACCCCTCCCTCGTCGTTCAGCATCAGGGTGTATTGTCCTTCGCCAACCGCCAGTTTTGCGAGATTGTTGGTTAACAACCCGTTGAGCCACTCCTCGGCTTCCGGACCGAACACTTCGATTTCGCCCATGTGGGAAATATCAAAAATGCCAACAGCGTTACGTACGGCCTGATGTTCGTTGACGATACCGCTGTAGTAGACTGGCATTTCCCAACCACCGAATGGAACCATCTTCGCGTTCAGTTTCACATGTTCGGGATAAAGCACCGTACGGCGCAACGCACTGGAAGCCATGCCACCAACATAGAGAAGTTTGCAAAAGGTCCAAGCATCAGAATGCGTGTCGGCGTTTGGCGTTTGGCGTTTGGCGTTTGGCGTTTCGGCGTGTCGGCGTGTCGGCGTGTCACGAGAGGCCGAGACCCCGAGACGCTGTTCACTGTTCACCGTTCGCCGTTCATCGTTTGCTACTCGCCGCTGCCTCCCTGCCCCGAAGGGGCTAGGAGGATGTGTGTTTCGAGTCTGGGTAACACATTTGTGTCACTATTGAGGTGACACTTTGTGTCATAATTTGGGTGACACTTGTGAGCAGAGAGAGCGCACTTTGGTGGGCAGGCGGAAATTCCCAAGAACAACGCTTAGACTGCTTTGTGCGGTGCTCAGGATGGAGCGTGCAACGTTTTGCGGTTCATTGGAGGGAGCGAGGAACGAGCGAACGAAGATCGAACGCAAAATGTGGTTAACTCCTGGCGCGAAGCGGCTCCAGATCAAGCTCGAAACGGAATAAATGGAGGGGACCTGCCGCAGGCAGGGAGGAGGCCGTTTATGCCGGATTTGAGCTTGATCTGGAGTGGCGCCGCGCCCGCCAGTGATAGCGTACCAAGAGCCTCCAAGCCCAGAAGCAGAACTCCAGGCTCTGTTACCTTTTCTCTGACACACCCCGAGGCTTTTTTACCTTCCAAGTGTCACCCAATTAGTGACACAAAAGTGTCACCCAAATATGAAACCGGACCAGGACTCAGCCCGGGGTTTTAACCTGGTTTTAACCCCCGGGTACCATCCCCATGCGACCCGCCCTGAAAGAGCGTTAGGATGGCTTGGCGTAACCCTGGGCACCCTGTATCAGAGCGTTGTCCTAATAGAAGCAGGATTCGATAGCGAAAGGCGAATGACGTTTGCCCCGAAGGGGCTAGAGGACTCAGCCTGGGTTTTAACCCCGGGTACGTGCCCCCAATGCGATTCGCCCTGAAAGGGCGTTAGAATTAGCGTTACAAACACATAAAAATATAATGTAATTATCTATGTCTCAATCGCTCGCGCTCGTCTTGGTACACATTATCTTCTCCACCAAAAACCGGACGCCATTCCTGCACTCACCCGAACTCCGGTCGGAGGTGCACGCTTACCTGATGGGAACCTTGCGGGGCCTCGGGTGCGAACCGCTTCAGGTGGGTGGAGTGCAAGACCATGTCCACCTATTATCCGGTCTTTCCCGAAGGACCTCGCTCGCCGAATTGGTCAAGAACCTCAAGACCAGCTCGACCAAGATTGTAAAAGCCAAAGGCTGTAGCAATTTCAGCTGGCAGACCGGTTACGGAGTTTTCTCTGTTAGCCAATCGACTAAAGAATCGGTCATTTCATATATCGCCGACCAAGAAATTCATCATAGCAAGATGACATTCCAGGAGGAGTTCCGGATACTCTTGAAAAAACACGGAGTGCGGTTTGACGAGCGATACCTGTGGGACTAATCCCGACTAGTTCTAACGCCCTTTCAGGGCGGGTCGCGTGGGGGCATCGTACCCGGGGGTTAAAACCGGGTTAAAACCCCGGGCGGAGTCCTTGTGTGTTTCGAGTCTGGGTAACACATTTGTGTCACTATTGAGGTGACACTGTGTGTCATAATTTGAGTGACACTTGTGAGCAGAGAGAGCGTGCTTTGGTGGGCAGGCGGAAACCCCCAAGAACAAGGCTTAGACTGCTTTGAGCGGTTCTCTGGATGGAGCGTGCAACGTTTTGGGGTTGATTGGAGGGAGCGAGGAACGAGCGAATGAAGATCGAACGCAAATGTGGTTATCTCCTGGCGCGAAACCGCTCCAGATCAAGCTCGAAACGGAATAAATGGAGGGGACCTGCCGAAGGCGGGGGGCCGCCGGTTATGCCGGATTTGAGCTTGATCTGGAGTGGCGCAGCGCCCGCCAGGGATAGCGTACCAAGAGCCTCCAAGACCAGACGCAGAACTCCAGGCCCTGTTACCTTTTCTCTGACACACCCCGTGGCTTTTTCGCCTTCCAAGTGTCACCCAATTAGTGACACAAAAGTGTCACCCAAATGTGAAACCGGACCTCCTCTAGCCCCTTCGGGGCAGAGCCTCTGCGACAGTGAACAGCGTCTCGGGGCATGGCGGGGAACTCCGACAGCACCGGGAACGCTCGGGAAAAGTAAAAAATGAGAGGTGATTGGTGAGAGGCGAGGATAAACTATTCGATTCGGCTCGACGGTTGCCTTGTCCTGCTGTTTTGCGTCTCCCGCATTCGGTTTTCTCACCTCTCACTGTTCACCGTTTCACCTCTCCCGGCGTTCCCGGCGCTCCCGGCGCTCCCGGCGTTCCCGGCGTTCCCGGCGTTCCCGGCGTTCCCGGCGTTCCCGGCGTTCCCGGCGTTCTCGGCGTTCCCGGCGTTCTCGGCGTTCTCGGCGTTCTCGGCGTTCCCGGCGTTCCCGGCGTTCCCGGCGTTCTCGGCGTTCTCGGCGTTCCCGGCGTTCCCGGCGTTCCCGGCGTTCCCGGCGTTCCCGGCGTTCCCGGCGTTCCCGGCTACACCCCTCCCCCGACTTCTCTTCAGCTCCCGGTTGCTGAAGTCGCAAACTCGCTTCATGTTTTCCGATGTCGCAGATTGGAACTGAGGGGCTAGAACTGCCACCTTTCACGGAACGTCATGTCGGTCCGAGTCTGGAGGATCTTGAGAACATGCTCAAGGAACTCGGATTCGAGACCCTTGACTCTTTAGCCGATTCAGCCGTTCCCGAACGCATTCGGTTCCGGGACAGCCTGGGTTTGCCGGAACCTCAAACCGAGTATGAGGTCCTGCAGACTCTCAAAGGGTTCGGCAGTCAAAACGTCGTAGCCAAATCGTATCTGGGTCTGGGCTATCACCCGACCATAACTCCTCCAGCGATTCAGCGTAATGTTTTGGAAAACCCGGGTTGGTACACGGCCTACACACCGTATCAGCCGGAGATTGCCCAGGGGCGTTTAGAGGCTTTGCTGAATTTCCAGACAATGATCACCGATCTAACGGGTCTGGAAATTGCCAACGCTTCCCTGCTCGACGAAGCGACCGCGGCAGCCGAAGCGATGCACCTCTGTCATGCCGTAGCCGACGGGCCTACGCGTAATCGATTCTTTGTGTCAGCGAGTTGTCATCCTCAAACCATTGCCGTGGTTCAAACCCGGGCCCGGCCCCTCGGAATAGAGGTTGTGGTCGGGAATCATCAATCGATTGATTGGGGATCAGGATGGTTCGGTGTGCTCGTTCAATATCCCGACACAAACGGCACTCTCCATGATTATCATTCTTTGGTTGCGGACGCCCACGCTAATGGAGCCCTTGTTGTAACCGCAGCCGACCTTCTTGGTCTGACCCTGCTCACTCCCCCCGGAGAATTTGGCGCAGATGTTTGCGTTGGCTCTTCCCAACGCTTCGGAGTCCCTATCGGATTCGGTGGACCTCATGCCGCCTTCTTCGCTACTCGCGACCAGTTCAAACGCCATTTACCAGGTCGCTTGGTCGGAGTTTCCAAAGATTCGGCTGGGAGAGCAGGGTATCGCCTTTCGTTGCAAACCCGAGAACAACATATCCGGCGCGATAAGGCCACGAGCAACATCTGCACTGCTCAGGTGCTGCTAGCCGTGATGGCTTCCATGTATGCCGTTTACCATGGTCCCCAGCGCCTTCGCGCGATTGCTACCGAGATCCACCGGAAGACCGAGAGACTGGCTTCAATCCTCGTTGATTTGGGTTACCAGGTTCTGGAAGGTCCGCGATTCGATACGATCAAGGTTCATGTCGGATCGCTCCGCCATCGGATCATCGAAAGAGCTGAAGAAGCCAGAATCAATCTGCGCCAATTCCCAGAGGGCGAATTCGGGATATCACTCGATGAGACTACCTCCGAGAAGGACCTGGAGAGCCTGGTTCAGTTGTTTAATCTGGATCAGCAAATCGTATCGCCGAATTACTCCAATCATCGAGAGGAAGAGCTGCCGGTCGGATTTCGGCGCGAATCCGCTTATCTCCAGCATCCGGTATTTAACCGTTATCACACGGAGACCGAGTTAATGCGTTACCTGAAACGGCTCGAGAACCGAGATCTGTCGTTGACCACCTCCATGATTCCGCTCGGCTCTTGCACGATGAAGCTGAATGCTGCCGTCGAAATGTTGCCGGTCACCTGGCCGGAGTTTGGCCAGATCCACCCTTTCGCGCCGCAGAATCAGACAAAAGGTTATCTTCTTCTCATTGCCCAACTGGAAGACTGGCTGGCGAAAATTACGGGATTTGACGCTGTGAGCGTGATGCCCAACGCCGGATCGCAGGGCGAATATGCCGGTCTTCTCGCGATTCGTGAATATCATGCGCGCCAGGGGTCCCGCGATCGCAACGTCTGTTTAATACCGACTTCGGCCCATGGAACGAACCCGGCATCAGCCGTCATGGCCGGATTTGAAGTCGTGCCTGTGCTCTGTGATGCCGAGGGCAATATCGATCTGGGCGACCTCCGGGCGAAGGCCCAACGTCATCGCGATCAATTGGGAGCTCTGATGGTTACCTATCCCTCTACCCACGGCGTCTTTGAGGAGGCAATCGTCGAGATCTGCGACATCGTGCACGCTAGCGGCGGTCAGGTGTACATGGACGGCGCGAACATGAATGCACAAGTTGGTCTCTGCCGGCCGGCCGATTTCGGAGCTGACGTCTGCCATCTTAATCTGCATAAGACCTTCTGCATACCTCACGGAGGAGGCGGACCGGGAATAGGCCCGATCGGTGTAAAATCCCACTTGGCCGACTTTCTGCCGACTCATCCCTTTGTGGATTTCGGGCGCCCCGAGGGAATCGGCCCAGTCACAGCGGCTCCTTACGGAAGTGCCAGCATCTTGTGCATTTCCTGGGCTTATATCGCGCTGATGGGATCGGCCGGCCTCACCCACGCAACCAAGGTAGCCATCGCCAATGCCAATTATATCGCCAAGCGATTGGAGCAATTCTACCCGGTTCTCTATCGCGGAAAGAGCGGACTGGTCGCACACGAATGCATTATCGATCTGCGACAATTTAAGAAAACCGCCGGCATCGAAGTCGAGGACGTTGCCAAACGACTCATGGACTACGGATTCCACGCTCCTACGATGTCGTGGCCCGTTCCGGGAACCATGATGATTGAGCCGACCGAAAGCGAGTCAAAGGCAGAGTTGGATCGCTTCTGTGACGCAATGATTTCAATTTACGGAGAGATTCGAGCGATCGAGACCGGCGAAGCCGATCGATTGGACAACGTGCTCAAAAGAGCTCCACACACAGCCCAAGATTTGCTGGCGGAAACATGGGACCGAAGCTATTCCAGGGAGTCCGCGGCATTCCCGGCGCCGTGGACCCGCCAGTACAAATATTGGCCGCCGGTTGGTCGCATCGATAACGTGTATGGAGATCGAAACCTTTTTTGCACTTGTGCTCCGGTTGAAGCGGCCGAGACGGATGATAAATGACAAGCACTCGGACCTGTCCGACGACTTGTCCGACGAAGCCTCCTCCACTGTTCGAACCATGACTGACGGTTGGCGAAGTCGGACGTGTCCGACGAAGCCCGCCCCCTCAAAGCCAATATGCTAAGAAGCCCGGCGAAGTCGGAAGCCTCGTCCTCTGATCCAATCATGGTTCACCGAATTAGCGAAGTCGGACGTGTCCGACGAAGCCCGTCCCCTCAAAGCCAATATGCTAACAAGTTTGGCGAAGTCGGACGTTCCATCCGGCTCTTTCAACAGATCCGTCAGTTCTTTATTTGTTATCCGCTACCTGCTATTTGTCGTTCGCTTCGACCGTTTCCCGTTCCATCTCCCTGATGATCAAGATTATTGATCGATATGTCTGTGGCCAGGTGCTTAGCACCGTTATCTGGTCAGTGGCCATGCTGAGCCTCATGTTGGTGGTCGGTAACGCGTTGCGTGAGCTGCTTAATTTGCTGATCAGCCATCAACTGCCTTTCAGTTACATCCTCAGCTTTATTGGCTATCTGCTGCCATTTTCGATGGTCTATTCGATTCCGTGGGGGATTCTGGTCTCGGTCCTGCTCGTATTCGGGAAACTTTCGTCCGACAACGAATTGGTCGCGCTTAGGGCGAATGGCATCGGCATCCTTCGAATCTGCTTCTCAGTCTTCCTCATTAGCGCCACCCTGTTCGGCATCTGCCTATGGATTAATCTCTATCTTGCGCCCGTCTCCGAAGTGCAAGCTAGAGCCGCGATCGTCAACTTGGCTTCCGAAAATCCGCTCGCCCTTTTTGGAAGTGACGAAGTGATTGACCAATTTCCTAATCGAAAAATTTATGTTGGCCGCAAGAACGGTTCTTCCCTGGAAGACCTCCACATCTACGAGATGAATGCGTATCAAGTACCGGTCCGAGTGATCTACGCTCGAAAGGGTACGCTGGAAGTGGATAAAGAAAATGAACGCATTCTTTTGCATATTTACGATGCGCACTATGAGGAAAGAGACGAAGCCGATGTAAACGACCTTAGGCTGATGCGTTACGGCATTAGTCTCAGGGAAGGCGTTCTTCCGATTTCGTTACAAGAACTAATCGAAAAGGCCAAAAATAATCGCCGGCCAAATGAACTCACATTGGGGCAACTCCGCGACACGCTGGATCAACAAAAAGGCAAGGAAAAGGTCCGGCAGCGAACGATCTTGCGAACCGAGTTGAGCAAGCGGTTCTCGAACGCGCTGGTTGTCGTCACGTTTGTTCTGATCGGTATTCCGCTCGCCATCACCGCCCAGCGTCGCGAAACTTCGATCGGGATCGGCATGAGCATCTGCATTGCTTTTACTTACTTTATTTTCGTGGTGCTGGCCGACACGGTAAAAGGTAAATCCAGCCTTCATCCCGAAATACTCATTTGGTTGCCAAACTTCATCTACCTCACGCTGGGATCCGTTTTGTTTTACCGGCTAGCCCGGCGATAGATGAAATAACCCCGCGGCGACACATTGAAAGTAGCCGGAACACCCGTCCCGCTCCTAAATCCTAGATCCTAGATCCTAGATACTGAACCCAAGCTCCTCTCTCCCATCACCGACCTGCTATCTGCTACCTGCTATCTGCTATCTGCTATCTGCTATCTGCTATCTGCTATCTGCTATTCCGCCCGCCTCCCCCAGCACCGGTTGCTGTTGCGTGAGGCAATGAAAGGCTCCGAGACCCCAGACGAGATCGCGACAATCAATCGGAACAATTTTACGACCAGGAAAACATTTCTTTAATATCGTTATCGCTTTGCGATCCGCCGGTGCCCCAAAAACCGGGAGAAGCACCACTTTGTTCGCGATATAAAAATTGGCATAACTGGCCGGTAACCGCCTCCCTTCTCGTTCGATCCGTGGCGGCATCGGCAGCGTCACTATTTCCAACGGAGAACCATCGGAGAGAGTGACCTTCTGAAGCTCCTCCAGGTTTTTCTGGAGCGGTTCGTAGTTCGGATCTTTCTGATCCTTTTCCAGCGCAGTCACGACCACGTTGGGCGCGACGAAGCGAGTGATATCGTCAATGTGGCCATCTGTATCATCCCCTTCGATTCCATCGCCCAGCCAGATAATTTGAGTAACACCAAGGTAATCGCGGAGCGCCTGTTCGATCTGCGCCTGCGAATGCTTGGCGTTTCGATTGGGATTAAGGAGACAAGAAGTCGTGGTGAGAAGTGCGCCTGCTCCGTTCACATCGATCGACCCGCCTTCCAGGATCAGTTTGGGGTAGTACACGGGCAGCTTGAGCTGTTCCGCGATTCTTGTCGGCACGACCTCGTCCAGATCATACGGCGGATATTTTCCTCCCCAGGCGTTGTAATCCCAATCGACGATCGCTAGCCGAGGCTCTTCCTGACGCACAATAAAGATGGGTCCGTGATCCCGACACCAAGGCTCGTTTGTCGGAATCTGAAAAAATTCAACATGCGAAACATCGATATCTTTGAGGGCAAATCGAATACCGTGATCGTGGTCGTGATCCCACACATTGATCCGCACTTTCTCCGAGCCACGGAGCGCATCGACCATTTGGACGAATACCGGCATCACCTCGTCATAGGCGTCCGGAAAACTGATTCCTTCGCGACGTGGCCACGAGAGCCAGGTCGCTTCGTGTGGCTCCCACTCCGCAGGCATCCGATAGCCGAGTGAAGCGGGCGAATTTGCTGTGAAATTACTCATTCCCTGAAAAACCGTCGAGACGTTCCGGCCCCAAATCTTAATCGATGAAACGCTTAGTCAACTCCGCGTAGGCGTCGACCCGCCGATCACGAAGAAATGGCCAGTGTGTGCGCTGCACATCGATTAATGACAGATCAAGGTCCGCTAAAAGAACCTCTTCCTCTGCCAGGCTTCCCTTAGCAATGAGCTTCCCCGCAGGATCAGACACAAAGCTCTGACCCCAAAATTCAAGTCCGTCACCGCCATCCGGAGCTTCATGCCCTACCCGATTCGGCACCGCCACGTAACAACCATTGGCGATGGCGTGACCTCTTTGCACGGTCTCCCAAGAGAGATGCTGACGTTCACCGTATTGCTTCTTTTCTGAAGGATGCCAACCAATCGCTGTCGGATAGAAAAGGATTTCGGCACCGCGCAGGGCCGTAAGCCTGGCTGCTTCCGGATACCATTGGTCCCAACAGACTAAGACGCCGATCTTCCCGTACTTGGTATTCCAGGAGTGGAAACCGAGATCGCCGGGTGTGAAATAAAACTTTTCGTAAAAAAGCGGATCATCCGGAATATGCATTTTCCGGTACTTACCCAGAAGCTTTCCGTCAGCATCGATGATCGCTGCCGTGTTATGATAGAGACCCGCGGCGCGTTTTTCGAATAGCGATGCGATGATGACTAAATCCAGTTCAGCCGCCAGCCGTCCCAACAGTTCTGTGGTCGGTCCCGGAATCTCTTCGGCAAATTGAAAATATTTGTGATCTTCGACCTGGCAAAAATAAACCGTCTGAAACAATTCCTGTAAACAGACTATTTTGGCGCCCTGCGCGGCCGCCTCCCGGATCAACCTAATGGCTTTTTCCAGATTCTCCGGCGGATTCGGCGAACAACCCATCTGAATGAGCCCAATCCTCAACATGTCCTTCCTTAGGTTGGAACTATTCCCATCGCAAAGAAAATTGTTTGGCGCAGAAAGACACGAAGGAGAACGACTTCTAAATTCCAAATTCTAGATTCCGGATTTCTAAGGTTCAGCTCCTAGCTCCCGATCACCAATCACCGATCACCGATCACCAATCACCAATCACCGTTCCCGGCGTTCCCGGCGTTCTCCGACTTCGCTGCGTCGTTTGAAACTCCGGTAGGCTTCGTCGGACAGGCCGGCGTTCTCCAACTTCGCTCCGTCGTTTGAAACTCCGGCAGGCTTCGTCGGACAAGCCGGTTGTCGGCGTTGTCGACCGCCCGACTCCAGTTTAACCTCTTTGAGCCATGCTCAACGAAATCCGGACTATCATTCACACCGTCAAAGGCGATTTGGAAGCGACGTTGGTCCCCGCGGATGCACCAATTGCAGCCGCCAATTTCCTCAATCTCGCCCACCGCAAATTTTATGATGGACTCATCTTTCATCGGGTTGTGCCCCAATTCGTGATTCAAGGAGGAGATCCAGCTGGAACGGGCCGAGGCGATCCCGGGTACCGATTTGAGAATGAGCCTCGCAAGTCGTTGTCGCACGAAACCGTCGGTGTTCTGGCCATGGCCAATGCCGGACCCGGCACTAACGGATCGCAGTTCTATATCACCCTTGCTCCGCTCAACCCGGCGCACATAAAAATGCTGGACGACGGCTACACAATCTTTGGCCGGCTTACCAACGGCATAAAAGTCGCCAACCAAATCGCTCAAGGTGATAAGATCTCTTCGGTTGAGATCCTTGATCCGGTGGAACCGCTTTTCCAGGCCGAGAAAGACCGAATTCAGGGCTGGAACAAAATACTCGATCGCAAATTCGGATCCCGCCTCTCCCCTGCCACCACGTAGCTGATCGAAACGAATAGCATTAGCAGATAGCAGATAGCAGATAGCAAATAGCAGATGGCCAAAGGCAGATGACGAATGACAGATGACAAATTGTATTCACGCCGACTTGTCCGACGAAGCCTCCTCCGATGTTCGAACGTGACTTACGGTTGGCGAAGTCGGAAGGCCTCCGAGAATCGAACCATGGCTAATGATTGGCGATGTCGGACTTATGCGCCGTAGCCCGTGCCCTCAAAACCGATATGCTAACAAGGTTGGCGGCGGAAGGCGTAAGAGAACTTCGCCAGCCGATCTGACGGAATAACAATACAAATCACGGTTGGTGGCCTGCCACTGGTCTTCATTTGCCATCTGCTATTTGCTATCTGCTATCTGCTATTCGCCAGCGATGAGCCTTCGCACGGAAGACTACAACTACGATCTCCCTAAAGAACTGATCGCGCTTCGGCCGCCTCCTGTTCGCGGTGATTCAAGGTTGATGCTGCTCGACCGAGGCCGTGGGAGCATCACGCATCATGCTTTCCGCGAACTCATCCATCTGGTCACGCCACAAGAGTTGCTTGTTTTGAACAATACCCGAGTGATCCCGGCCCGTATCCGGTTCCAAAATCGCAACGCAGAAATTTTTCTGCTTCGACAGATCGACAATCGAACCTGGCGTTGTCTGGTTCGACCGGGACCTTGGTTCACCGTGGGTCGCGAATTTGTCGAACCGGGATTCCGTGGCGAGGTCACCTCTATTTTCGAAAATGGCGAACGGCAAATTCAGTTCAATGAACCTTTGAATCTGGAACAAGCCGGTGAAATTCCGCTCCCGCCCTACATTGAGCGTAAACCGGAAGCCGCGGACAGTGAACGGTATCAAACTGTTTTTGCTGCTACTCCTGGAGCGGTTGCGGCGCCAACCGCAGGTCTCCATTTTTCAGACGAACTGCTTCAGCGGCTCCCCCACGAGTTCATCACTCTGCATGTTGGGGTCGGCACCTTTAAGCCGGTGAAAACAAGTCTGATCACGGAGCACGAAATGCAGGCTGAATCTTTCGAAATAAAGCCGGCTGCCGCTCGCCAGATCAACGAAGCGCCCAAAATATTAGCGGTCGGCACCACCACCGTTCGAACGTTGGAGGCGTTGATGCGGAGGCATAGCCAAATCGTTCCCGGCCCAGGTCAGACCGATATTTTTATCTATCCGCCGTTCGAGTTTCGGCGAGTGAACAGTCTGCTGACCAACTTTCATCTGCCAAAATCAACCTTGTTGATGTTAGTGTCAGCGTTCGCCGGTCGCGAATTCATCCTCGAAGCTTACAAGCAAGCCATTGCTGAACGATACCGATTTTTCAGTTACGGCGATTGTATGCTGATTCGGTAGGTCACAAGCCAGGAGCCAGGATTTAGGGGGGCGTGTCCCCATAAGCGCTAACTTAGGGCGTTTAGGAGTGTAAGCTGAGGACTTGTCCCGGAGGGACTCAGTGAAAGTAGCCCAGTACGAAGTGCTGGGAAATGATTCAAAAAGACACGTCCGTCCCGTCAAGGGACGATCGAAACGTTCGGCTTTTGACGGTCTCGCACCCCGCTCAGCGATTGCCGGTATTGGTCGATCGTCCCGTCCGGGACGGATAGCTCTTTAAGAACGCTAACCCAGCACTTCGTACTGGGCTACTTTCGTGAGGTCCCTACGGGACTTGACTTTCTCTAACCGCTAACAGCGATCCTGATCGCGACCTCTTTAGTTAGCGCTTATGGGGCGTGTCCCCTGGGCTCCCAATCCCCAATCACTAATCTAATCACTAATCACCGCCTCCCCTACCGCTACCTTCTCCAGGCTCAACGTCTTCAGCTGGTGTAGCGGAGAAAATCGACTCAATCCTGAAACAACCAATAGACCTAGCGCGGATACAATCAGGGTGGGTCTGATTCCGATGCTCTCTCCTAACCAGCCACCAAAAAACGCTCCAAAGGGCATGATACCGGTCACCACGAAACGGAATGCGCCGTTCATTCTTCCCAGCATCAAGCTGGGCGTCAGCGTTTGCCGAATGGTCCAAGCGAATACGGTAATCGCGGAACCTCCAGCGCTCAGAACAAAGTAGGCTGCAGCCAGAGCCATCACTCCGCCGACATTTCCCGTGTTGACCAGCGGAAAACAAAATGCCGCCACAGCAGCGACGATGGTGGACCAGATCACAAAAGGACCGGGCCCAAACCATCGGCCAAGCCGTTCCGCGCCGAAAGCACCCATAACCGCGCCCAGTCCTCCAACACTCACCGTTACACCAAATACGCCAGGCCGGATGCTCAGATCCCGCGTAGCATAAAGCACAAGTATCGCCATCAAAGCGTTCTGAAAAAAATTGTTCGCAGTGACCAGGCAGAGCAGTGATCGAATATGCCGTTCTTCGCCCACAAAGCGAAATCCGTCAGCGATCTGCCGAAAAATGTTCTCGCGTCCATGCCGTACCCGGACTTCCTGGTGTTTGATTCGGAGCAGACAAATCGCACTCAGAAAGTAGGTGGAGGCGTCAGCCAGGACCGCCAACGGCGCACCGAGCAACTCCACCATGACCCCACCGAATCCTGGTCCGATCGATTGTCCAAGCGCATACGACATCATGATTTTGCTGTTCGCGTTCACCAACCTATCCCGTTTTACGATCTCTGGGATGTAGGTCTGGTAAGCCATCTCAAATATCACCTTCAACGATCCCATCACGAACATCACCAGATAGAGCACGCCAAGATGCATCCAGCCTAAGAGGACGGCGAGTGGCACCACCGTGATGAAAGCGCCGCGGACCAGACTTGCGATAATCATCAGCCAGCGCCGGATCCCGAGGTCTGCCCAAACTCCGGCCGGTAGCGTAAAGACCAGAAACGGCGCAAATTCCGCTGCGCGCAGAAGTCCCATTTCCAGCGAACTCGCATGGAGAGTAATTGCAGCCAGCAATGGAACTGCGAATGCCGTTACTTGCGCGCCCAGGGTCGACACGGTTTGCCCGGTCCAGAACAACGCAAACGATCGATTGATTAGGAAAGCCGCTCGCCGCTGAGTCGGAGCCGAAGTCAGACAACCGGCAGAATCCTCGATATTTTTCACTGGGGCTTGGTGAGCCCCCTGCCTTTTCGGCTTAGATCAACGCCCAACGAATGACCACAAAAGAGATCAATACACCAATCGCTCAATTTCAAACCCGGCGATACTGCCCGCTCACAGAGGGGAACCTGCGGTCGAATGCCCGAGCCTTCCTGTCAGTCAATCATTTAATCGGCGACCGAAAAAATTCCAAGGAATTTTTCGCGATAGTTCTAATTGTGCAATTGCAATCTGCAATCCAAGACCGCGAATGGAACCTCCTTCGCTACGTCTCCGCTTCGTTATAGAGCGCCCGATAACATCCGCGGCCGCGCGCTTGTTCCACAGAAGATCGCAGAGAGCACCAATCATCCGCAAATTCTAGATTCCAATTCGGAGTTTCTCACGCTGAAGGCGTTAGAGGACTCAGCCCAGGGTGGAGGCTTGGCGGAACCCTGGGTTAAGCAGAAAAAGCGGTCCGCTCTGAAAGAGCGCTAGAAATTCATATGGACGCGACAGGAGCCGGGCCTACCAGCTCCTAGATACTAAATGCTCTGGCCGTCCCCTCCCCAAACCTCACTTTTTCCGTCCGGGTCCATTCAACCGCGCCTCGAGTGCAAACATCGCAAAAGCTACCAGCGCATAGACGACGAATTGTCCGATGTAAAATAGGAACATGATTAGGGAGATAATCCTCCCAATCGAAGCGAATGACAAATTACAGATTGCAGCGCTATTTGTTATTTGTCATTCGCGGCCGATCCTTGGTACTGTATCTTGTCTTCGGAGATTATGAGATCCCGGTTGTTCATCCTCAGCTTTGTTGCGATCGCCTTGTCGATGTTACCGTTCACCGCGAGCGCGGGAACTGGCGAAGTCGAATACCAGCCGGTTTACCGTTCCTGTTGCAAAGACCGCTGTTCTTTTTGGACAAAGGTGCGGCAAGCGTTCGACGTCACGTACCCCTTCGATTACTGTAACGATTACGATTATCCACCGCCCTGTCAGACGTGTCATTAGCACGGGCCAGTTATAAGCCCGAGTCGCGACCGGACTGAGCTCGGTTTCGATCGCCGCTTATCCGTTTCCTTCCCTTCGGAACACTAAAAATTCCACCTTCTAAATCCTCTCTTCCGTATTCCCTTTGCGTCTTGGCGCCTTTGCGTGAGATCCGGCTTCTCCGTTGTCTCTGTGAGCTCCTGTTAAGAAGGTCTTCTCCGTCTCTGCGAGCTCATGTGAAAATTTCAAATCCGGCTTCGCGTCTTTGCGACTTTGCGTGAGATTTTCCGGCCGAGCAGGCGTGTCCGACGAAGCGTCCGCCAGGTGATGATACGATTTTCGACTAACGTCGCGAAGTCGGAAGCTCGGCCCTACCGGGCAACGCGTCTTTGCGTGAGGTTATTCTTACCGGCCACGCGCTGCCAATTTGCGTTCCCAATCAAGAACGCATTTCTTCCAATATCCGGGATTGGAGGCGCAATAAACCGCTGCAATCTGACTTAAAGTGTTCCGACCCTTGAATGGCTTCCGGTTCAAAAGCTGCGCCGCGTAATAAATCGACTCTTCCGAATTGGCGAAGCGCTTCGCTCCGCTTCGAGTCATTAGCCCCATCCAATTGTTCTTTCTCCGGGCCGCTTGACTCTTCCACGCGCCTGACTCATGGGCAGAAATGGCTGCAAGCAGTATGGGATCAAGACCATACCGTCGCCCGGCTTCCACGAAAATTCGTCCGTACCCCTTGGGAACCTTCTTCTCCAGATCTACCGGATCGACTGAGCGGAAGACACGGATGTTCTCCTCAACAGCACGAATGGGTAACTGGAGACCAAGGAGCAAAACAGTACCGATGATCCACTGGTTCATGGAATTGCCGTATATTGACGAAAATTCAGATTTTACAACAGATTTATTTCCGAACGGCGCAGCTGGGAGGTCTCACGCGAAGTCGTCGCCCGGTAGGGCTGAGCTCCCGCTCGGCCGGAAAATCTCACGCAAAGTCGCAAAGACGCGAAGCCGGATTTAAATTCTTACAAGAGCTCGCAGAGACCGAGAAGACCTTTTTAACAGGAGCTCACAGAGAAAACGGAGGAACCGGGTCTCACGCAAAGGCGGATTTTAAATAGAAGGGAACAAAGACCCTTTCAACAGGAGCCAACAGTGAAAACGGAGAGACCGTTCAGCTTGCGTCGAAACTCCCTTTCTTCGGTTAACTCTTGTTTAGATGTCTTCTCCCGCGTCCCCGTATTCAGTTCCCGGCGTTGTCGGCGTTTATCAGCTATCTAAATTTCCCATGTTAAAGCAGTTTCAGCGAACTCCATCGTCGGAACTCGCGGACGTTTTGCGTGCCGAATTGCATGCATGCCTCCCATGGCAAACTCGGGCTGTTTCCGTACGCCGAAGGCGTAAGAGGACTCAGCCCAGCAACGTGTCGGACTTTACACGATGGAACCAACGGCTATCGCAGCGGCGAAGCCGCGATTCAGGATAGCCTAGCCTGCAGGGCTAGGTACAGGCATATAGGTGAGCGAGCGCTCAAAGCGCGGCTCAGTTGAACTCGGAGCGATGCCGACATTTTGACGATGATCGTACAAACATTTGGCGCTCCCGGATTCGGTGTTTGCGACGCACCTTCAGCGCTAGGATCGCTCTTTTATTCTTATTCCTAGGGCTTCTCCCTAGGCTATCTTGAAGCACGGCTTCGCCGCTGAAAACGTGCCCGTCAGAATTGGGTCAGGCAAATCTGCTCCTGGTTCATTCGCCGCTATTTCGGAGGCCGTCCGGGCTTAATCTTCTCTGTTTCCTCCGTTTCCTCCCCTTTAACCGTTTTTCCGCCAATGCCTCCCTCATCCCGTATTCCGTTCCCGGCGCTTATCAGCTATCTCATCGCCTCTCCGTTTAGCCCCTGTTCAACTATTTTTTCCGGCAATGCCTCGGTCCTTCCGGGTTCGCGTCTTCGCGTCTTTGCGTGAGATTTTTATGCCTTGGCCGAGTCTCCCGGAAGCTCAAAATAGCGCACCCGATACGTCCTGAGGTAACGGTCGCTCAAGGTATTGAGCGCACGCCGTGCCAATGTGAATTGCTCAGCAAACATGGCAAAGACCGGCCGCAAGTGGGCCTGATCCGTATGCCGTTCGGCCACGCGGTAGAAACGCTTTCCGTGCAGCTCGTAATCTTTCAGGGTGCGTTTGACTGAGAACATCCTATTCGGATGCGCCGCAAACAGAGCAGCGTGATCGGGAAAAATCCCACTCAAGAACAGCGCAATATCAGCGATCCGTTGGAAGAGTGCCGGCCGCATCTCCGGGTCAATGATGCGAGCCAGCTCGATCATGTCATCTATATCGATATCGCTGAACCGCTTTTTGTGCCAGGCGCCGCGCTCCTTCCAGTACATGACACCGCTATTCGTCCGCACGAACGAAGAAAGCATTTCGGCGAGATAATCACGCGCCGGCTTGTCTGAGAGCATCTCAGCCACTGCCGGGGCTTCAAAAACCGGGATGCGTCTCCCTTTAGACTCCACCTCAAAGACATAAGTCTCCTTTTCCAATTCCCTTCGCAAGCGGCGCAGGAGCACTGAAAAAAGTAGATGGGGCGAGACCCGCACGAAAGTTTCTTCATCCCCAAAGAGCCGATCCGCTAGCTTCGGATCTTCCAACATTGGCTCGATGAGATCTTCTTTGTCCCGAACCAGATTGACAATGTGATCGTAATCACGCCGGTTGGTGACCACCGTTTCGACCAGGAACCGCAAATCAGACTCGCTCAAGTGCAACATCGCTTGAAAACCTCACGCGAAGTCGCCAAGACGCAAAAACGAATTTTGAACAGAGCAGCTATTTGCTATGTGCGCTCTCCTGACGGCGTGTCCGAATAAAGAGTTACTCACCTCGATTGGCGACCGCAAAAAAGGGTGCGTGATCAGAACCAGACCTATAGTAGCGATGATCGCCACGCGGCTGACATTGCCCCCGGACAGGCCCTTTTGTCGAAGCTGCTCTTTCACGGGAGAGAAACAGAGATGACGGAAATAAGTGTTCCAGATCGCAGGCTTGTCGAAATCTCTTATTCACTGTTCGCCACGTCGATCTTTCCGTCTCTGAACTCTCATTCTTTTGCGTCTTGGCGTCTTTGCGTGAGATCGTCTCCGGTCAACGCGCTCCGGTATTTCGCCATCTCGCTTTGGTACTCGTCTTGACCCTTTTTGTAGGCCTCGCTGGATATCACATGCTTCTGGTACATGGCTTCCAATTGCGACCTTTTACGTTCGGCTTTCCGGCGTTCTCTCTCAGCGCTTTTGCGTTCCACCTCGGACGGCTTCAGGTCGCGCGATCCGTTGTCTTTTACAACCGCAGTGGGTTGCGGAAACGGTGCAACAGCCGTGGGAACCGGAGTCGGCAAAGGTGATCGATTAGGGTCTTCCGCCGCGATCGTTCCAGGGTGCACCGTATCCAGGTTCGCCACTGCCGGACTGGGCGCTTTCCCGACCGGTGATGGCGTCGTCACCGAAACGATCTGAGTTTTCTCTGAATTCTTCGATCGCGTGTTTCTCAGCGCGAAGAGGCAAAATACGCCAAGACCGATCGCAAAGGCCGCACCCAGGGCAACTAAGGCGCCCAGAGCGACCCTTTTGATCCAGGCTCTCGCTGAATCCCGTCGCTGCCCGGAGTCACTTGGCTGGGCTTTTAATCGTCTCCTTAATGGTCGATTGCGACGTCTATTCACGGACAACTCCGAAAAATACACTACAGGATGTGGAATTCAAAAAAAATGGTACAAGATCCAGTGCGGAGCCGCCTTGGAGAGAAAAACTCACGCAAAGACGCAAAGGCGCAAAGGCGGATTTTGAATTTCCACAAAAGCTCGCAGAGACAGAGAAGACCTTTTTAACGGGAGCTCACAGAGACAACGGAGAAACCGGGTCTCACGCAAAGAACGCCAAAGTGGATTTTGAATTTCCCTCTCTGTCATTTGCTATCTGCTATTTGCTATTTGTCATGCGCTTCGCCCGTCCTTTGCGTCTTGGCGTCTTTGCGTGAGATATTTTCGGCCGAGCGGAAGCTCAGCCCTACCGAGCGCGTCTTTGCGTGAGATATTCCGGTATGAGTTTGCCACTGCTGGGTATTCACCACGTAACCGCCATTACGGCTCGAGCTTCGGATAACCTGCGTTTTTATACGCAGGTTCTCGGCATGCGGTTAGTGAAAAAAACCGTGAACCAGGATGATGTCTCGGCGTATCACCTGTTTTATGCCGACGCTAAGGGTTCGCCGGGCACGGATTTGACCTTCTTCGACTGGGCTGCCATCCCGCCGCGCCAGCTCGGTAATCGGATGATCACCAGGACGGCTTTACGAGTCGCAAATCGCACATCGCTCGAATGGTGGAAAAAACATCTCGAACAACGGGCCCAGAAGGTTGGAGAGATCGTAGAACGTGCCGGCCGCGCTTCGCTCCTCTTTGAAGATCCTGAAGGTCAGCAATTGATGTTGGTGGAGGATCTCGCCCAGGGCACGCCATACGAAAAGAGCCCGGTACCAGCCGAGCACCAGATTCATGGACTGGGGCCCGTCGAAATCACGGTATCGACGATGGCGAAGACCGCCGAGATACTTACCGAGCTGCTCGGCATGCGCTCGGTCCGCCAATTCCAGGAACCCGAAGGAGCGGATGGCGTGGTTCACATCTACGAGATCGGCCAGGGTGGTCCCGGCGCTGAGCTGCACGTTCGGATCCGCCCGGAACTGCCGATCGGTCAGACTGGAGCGGGCGGCGTCCATCATGTTGCGTTCCGGGTACCGGACGACCAATATGACGCTTGGGCTGATCGGCTCCGGAAGTACGGTATCCCGAATAGTGGAAAGGTTGACCGCTTCTATTTCCAGAGTCTTTATTTTCGCGAGCCGAACGGTATTTTATTCGAACTGGCCACCGATGGCCCAGGTTTTGCCACAGACGAGCCAGCCGAAACAATGGGTGAACGTTTGGCGCTGCCGCCATTTCTCGAACCTCGCCGGGCGCAGATCGAGAAAGGTCTGAAGCCTCTTTGAGGTAGCACGGCCGAAGAGACGAAAGTCTCACGCAAAGACGCGTTGCACGGTAGGGCTGAGCTTCCGACTTCGCGACGTTAGTCGGAAATCGTATCATCACCTGGTGGATGCTTCGTCGGACACGCCTGCTCGGCCGGAAAATCTCACGCAAAGTCGCAAAGACGCGAAGCCGGATTTGAAATTTTCACATGAGCTCGCAGAGACGGAGAAGACCTTCTTAACAGGAGCTCACAGAGACAACGGAGAGCCCGTTCAACTCGCATCGAAACTCTGTTTAGAGGTTTTTTCCGGCAATCGTTCCGCGTCCGGTATTCCGTTCCCGGCGTTACACATACCAATTCTAAATTCTGGATTCTAGATTCTGCCTCTCAACCTTTGCGTCTTGGCGCCTTTGCGTGAGATAAGCCCTGCCGAGCGCGTCTTTGCGTGAGATTTGCTCCCTTCCCAATCCGCGCTCATTGATAGACTGTGTCGCGTGAACGAGAGATTTTTCGAAATTACATCTAGAGAAGATAAGATCGCGTACGTCCCCTTGAGTCAATTAGTCAGGATTGAATCGAGTCCGCGAGGAGGAATATTTCTGAACTTTTCGGAAAACTTCCAGGTGAACATCGAAATAGCCGATGGCGCCGAATCGGCAGCTGTAAAAAGCTTGTATAAAGAAATTGCCTCCGCCTCCACCGATCCCATCCGCTTGAATCCCGAAACCCTGAATATCACCCACATTCATTTTTAATTCGCCGAGTAGCGAAGAGCACCATCTCTCACCCTCGGCGCGACGACCGGCCTCTTCGAGAAAACGCTTGAAGATTGCTTCGGATCTTCAGAGAAAGCGCAAGGCCGTGAGAGCAATTTGAAAGGTTTGGGGCTGGCCCTCATTTATGCGTTGCTCAACAATCTGAATGAAGCCCGAACACGTTCACCGCCTTCCCGACCTGACCTTGGCCCCGTTCCGCCTATGGGTTCTCGGACGAGAATTCCCTGATTCTTTCGATCACTGGGACGGCAATTGGCTCACAGTGATGGCTCGCTGTGATCTAGCAGGGGCAAAGGTAACAACCTGCGGTCCCTGGATTCATCTAAGTGAGTTGGAAGCCTGGCGATGCGAGCTGCAAGAAATGGATCGGACGACTTCCGGAACCGCTTACTTAAACTGCATAGAAGCAAACATTAAGATCGTTGTTGCCGCAAAAAAGCCAGGGCAACTCTCCGTTATTGTCGATATCACCCCAGACAACGCGACACAGAGTCATCGTTTTCATCTCGAAATGGATCAAACTTTCCTGCACCCCGTAGCTTCGGAACTCACCGAGATCCTGAGAAAATATCCTCAAAGGGGTCGAGGCAATCAGTAGCGCGGGAAAGGATTTTTTGATCACTCGCAGACCCAGATGCCATCTCCTGACTTCTAACTTCTGTTTGCTGCTTTTCCGACGTGCGACCAATGTTGAAGGAGGTTTAGATTTGACCCCAGTTCTGACCAGCTTGCGTCGTCTCAGATTCTTTCCTTAATCTGAAACCTTTGCGTCTTGGCGTCTTTGCGTGAGATTTTTCCGTTCACCAATCACCTCTCACTTCCTCTCTTTGCGTCTTGGCGTCTTGGCGTGAGATCTTCCTCACTCGCTCAGAAATATTGAATTGCCAGATGGACGAGCTCGAGAACAATCACAGCTACCAGGATGCGAAACACCCAGGTGCGAGCTTTCTCGTGACTCGATAGCTTCGCACCAAAATAACCGCCCAACAGACTGCCGGCTGAGAGAAGAAGACCTTCGGTCCACCAAATGTTGCCAGCCCGAGCGAATAGAGCGATCGGCACCAACGTGGTCGTCACCAGCAAGAACACTTTCAACGCGTTCGCGTGCGGCAGATCGTACCCGAACAACAGAATAAGCACGAGTAAGAGATAGGTTGCGCCGTCGAGAACGATAAAACCGAGCCAGACGCCTACAAAAGATAATACAAATAGCCCAAGAGCAGTGATGCGCGGAGTTCGATTATAATCTTTGGCCAACGCTTCCTTGAGCTTGGTGAAGAGCAACAGTAGTGCGACCAGCACGGCGGCGGTGATGATCAGTCCGAGCTCCCGATTATGAAGCGTTTCGGCTAAGTAAACGCCCACAGCGCTACCTAGTGTTGCGGGGAGCACGATCTTCCAGGCTGCCGGCCAATCGATTTTCCCTTCGGCTTGAAAAGTCCGCAATGCCATCAATGAACCAAATAAGACAGGCAATCGATTGGTCGCGTTAGCGGCTAGTGCAGGCAAACCAAGAGTTAACAGCATCGGGAGCGAGATCGCCGATCCGGAGGAAGCGAGAGTGTTAATGAAGCCACAGGCAATGCCGGCAACGAGCAGTACCATTACGTACGGAACGAGGGTGGCGACAGCTTCCATTGTTTGCAGTTGCTAAGGCCGAAATAACAAAGGCGGAGGGGGTAAACACTAGGCTACCAGGGACGAAGAAAAATCGTCAAGCTCTCCCGGAATACGACCAACCGGAAGGGGATCTCACGCCAAGACGCAAAGACGCAAAGGATGGGACAGCAGAATCTAGAATTTGGAAGCTAGAATTTAGAATCGGTCGGCGTAGGCGAAGCGCATGACAAATCACAGATAACAAATCGTCCTCGTGCTCGTCGTCGTCCTCGAAAGGTTAAAGACGGAGGAAAAACCTCACGCAAAGACGCCAAGACGCAAAGAGGGGAAGTGAAAGGTGATTGGTGATTAGTGAACGGAACACAAGCGCACGGGACGGTTGAGCTCCTAGATCCTAAATACTAAATCCTAGCTCCTTTTCTTGCTTCACAAAAGCTCACAGAGACCGAAGAAGACCTTTTTAACAGGAGCTCACAGAGACAACGGAGAGATCGTTCAGCTCACGTCGAACCTCTGTTTCCTCCGTTTCCTCCTGTTTAACCGTTTTTCCGGCAATCTCCCATATTCCCGTTCCCGGCGTTCCCGGCGTTCCCGGCGTTTAATCAGCTATCTCATTCGCTTCTCCGTTTCCTTCTGTTCAAAACAATTCGAGATTCTAAATTCTGGATTCTGGATTCTGCCTCCCAACCTTTGCGTCTTAGCGTCTTTGCCTGAGATCATTCCTGAAAACGCTGTTCCCCGTTGCCGCATTCTGTTAGTTCTGGGTGAATCGCAACCAGTTTCCTAACCATAACCCAATACGACGATAAATAACCGAACCCCTGGAACGCTCCGAAACGACGTGACGTTTGCCCGCCTCGTCCTGCTCGTATTTGCGCTGCTCACATCCTGTGCCGCGTCGGAACACTCCACGTTTATCACCGTTACCACGCAGCCAGCCAATGTCGGTGATGCCGGGATCGCGGCGCGTGCCTATCACGATTCCGGCGCCTATGATCGCGACCTGGCGGTAGTTGCCAATAAGGCAGCGAGTTGGATAACCGAACGCGCCGCTAGCGCTCACCGGCCCGCGCTGGTACTCGACATTGACGAGACAGCGCTGTCGAACTGGGAGATCATCAAGCTGGATGACTTCGGCCGGCCAATCCAGGGGCCATGCAACCCTGGTTCTGGCGCACCCTGCGGTTGGGCTGCTTGGGATCAGCTTGCGCGCGATCCGCCGATCCAGCCCACGCTGCAGGTATTCCGCACGGCACGCGCTGCCAACGTCGCTGTGTTCTTCATCACTGGGCGTCCGGAATCGCAGCGCGCCGCGACAGAGCGCAATTTGCGCAAGGCGGGTTTCGGAGACTACGCCAGACTCTTCATGGTGCCGAACGGCGCGCACTACGCCTCCGCCGCAGATTTTAAGACGCCGGTGCGCATCGAGATCGAAAAGCTGGGCTACACCATCATCGCTAATATGGGCGACCAGCCCTCCGATTTGCGCGGTGGTCACGCGGAGAAGAAATTTCTTCTACCCGATCCGTTCTACCGAGTGCCATGAGGCAGTGGATCTCACGCAAAGTTGGATTTTAAATTTTCACGAAGGCTCGCAGAGACCGAGAAGAGCTTTTTTTTAACAGGAGCTCACAGAGACGACGGAGAAACCAGGTCTCACGCAAAGTCGGATTTTAAAATTCTCACAATAGATCGCAGAAACGGAGAAGACTTTCTTAACAGGAGCTCACAGAGATAACGGAGAAACCATTCAACTCAGGTCGAAGCTAGAAGATTTCAAGTCGCGCCGCAAACGCCGGAAGTGAAACCGCTAATCGATGCAAATGATTTTCACGCTGACTTGTCCGACGAAGCCTCTTCCGACGTCCGAACCATGGCTGATAGTTGGCGAAGTTGGACTTGTCCGCCATAGCCCGTCCCCTCAAAGCCAATATTCTAAATATGTTTGGCGGCGGCGGAAAGCGTAAGAAAGCTCAGCCCATGTCCCATCCGGTTATTTCAACAGGTCCGTCGGGCCTTCATTTGCTATCTGCTATTTGCTATTTGTCATGCGCTTCGCCCGGGAGGCTTTGCGGAACCCTGGGTCAGGGTGAAGTGTAACGTAACCCTCGGGGTAGCAAAGTTAGCAAAGACGGTCAGTACTGACTACCGGTCAGAGCGCCTCCATCCGCAATCTGTCATTTGTCATCTGTCATGCGCTTCGCCTACGCCGACCGATTCTAAATTCTACTGTTCATCTTTGCGTCTTGGCGTCTTTGCGTGAGGTTATTTCCGGCCGAGCGGGAGCTCAGCCCTACCGGTCTTTGCGTCTTTGCGTGAGATCCATCTGTTATGCGCTTCGCACGCCACTCCAACGACGAAGTTCGATCTGTTCGTCGGCTGGCTTATAACGGTCGACGGACGACAAATCATCTACGACACAGATGTTTCGGATCTCTCCTTTGACTGTAGCAACAGCAATTAAAGCGCGATCAGACAGGATCTCGTCTACGTACGCTCCAACCGCATCGGCCGTATCTAGCCCAGACAATGCCCCCAGGACGTTGCCGTCCGTATGCGAATCAACGCCGGCAAATCCAATTATGATATCGCCACCGTCATCATGCTCAACCAGTAACCGGAGGCGTCCGTCCGGACTTACATGTTCTTCATCGACGTACAGCATTTTCATAAACTATTAACACCGGCGCCACCCGTTGGAGGTCCCCTTTTCCAGTTTTATCTTTTTCTCAAAGACCACGAAGGCCCTTTTTCAACAGAAGCTAACAGAGAGAACGTTCAGTTTGTCTCGAATCTCTGTCTTCTCCGTTTCCTCCTGTTCAAAACAATTCGAGATTCCAAATTCTAATTTCCAACTTCTAAATTCTGCCTCCCAACCTCCGCGTCTTTGCGTGAGATTCATTTGTCATTTGTCATCTGTCATTTCTCCGAGCCTACCGGTGCCCACCGCCGCCGTGGCCACCGCCACCACCGTGGAATCCACCGCCTCCATGGAATCCGCCGAAGGCATGGCTAGCTGCAAAATGACTTGCGCCGAACGAATGCCCGAAGAAATGGTGTCCCCCATAATGGTTGTGATAGGAAACTCCTCCGACCACAAAATCGCCGCCGTAGAACGGCCCGTCTGGATAGTACGGACCGAAGCCACCAATGTAAGGGCCATCATAAGGACCGGAAACAAAGGCATCACCAGCGCATCCGCCGAGCAGAAGAATTGCGCCAGCGGCAACTAAGAGTTTGATTTTCATGACGTGTTTACCTTTCGAGTTATTTCCCGATCTTGAAATCGGCCGCTCGATCGAATTCCTGTTTCTCCTGAGCCGATAGCTCGTTGTACTGAACCCGAACGGTATAACCGCCTACCAGTTTGCCGTGATCGATGTAGAGCCAGTCGGAAATTTCGTTCGGATTAACCGAAACGAGTTGACCCAGCTTCAGTTTTCGGATCTTGCGAGGTTGGTTATCTACCCGGCCCTGGAACCGGTTGCCGACGAACTGCAGATCCGACAGCCAGATATGTTCTACCTGACCGTTTTCAATAAACGGTTTTTTGATCTCGAAATCCTGCTGACCCGGTGCGGGATGCTTCAGCGCAGTAATAAATCTTCCAACTGTTTTCCGTGCCTCGGTAACAGCACGATGCATCGCGGCGTGATCTTTCGGCGCCTCAAAGTATGGAGGTTCAGCACTGCTCTTCTCGAGCCCTTGTGCCTTGTCAGCCGCTTGAGCGCTGAAACCCGAAAGCACCAATGCGCCAATAGCTATAAGGAAATAGATTGGCCTGCGATTATCTTCCATTTGATAACCTGCCGTTCGTCTAAATCGACGGCAATCAGTCAAGAGAGTAGAAACTATTAATGCGAAAGTGTGATTTCCGATGGTGATGCCTCACGCAAAGCCGCGAAGGTGAATGTGAAAGGTGAGACGTGGTTGGTAATTGGTAGAAGAGAAGAAAGTCTCACGCAAAGACGGATTTCAAATTTTCACAAAAGCTCGCAAAGACCGAAGAAGACCTTTTTAACGGAGCTCACAGAGACAACGGAGAAACCGGGTCTCACGCAAAGACGCGAAGACGCAAGGGTATGAAGGTTAAGAGGCTGGCTTTTTCTTTGTTCGGAATGTTTTCGTGATCTCTGTGTTCCTTTGTGAAACCCTTCCTCCTTTGCTTCCTTCTGTTCAAAATCAGTCTTAGCGTCTTTGCGTCTTTGCGTGAGATTCATTTGTCATTTGTCATTTGTCATCTGTCATTTGTCATGCGCTTCGCCCCCCCCATTTTCTAGATTTTCTAGATTGACCGTTAATCGCGTTCCTGCTCCTATCGTCCGCGATGAAACGAATTTTGTTACCGTTAGTGCTCGGCTTCGTCGTCTCGGTCAGTTTTATCGGCTCGGCGAACGCTGGGCAGCCCAACATGGAAGCAGCGCTGAGCGACCTCCGTGCCGCTCGCGCAAGTCTTGAGAAGTCAGAGGCAAATAAAGCGGGCCATCGAAATAGAGCCATCCAGCTAGTCGACCAGGCGATCGCTGAAGTGAGGGCAGGCTTGGCAGCAGGCAGCCGCTAGCTTGGTTTATCTTGCTAGATTAAACGTTTTCCTTGGCGATAGCCTTGCCGCGGTGTGAGACGGCGGCCCACACCAGGAACACAATTTCCCTGACTACCCTGAACCGCGAATGGGCGCGAATTAAGAGTCCTTTATTCGTGTGTATCCGCAGCCTATTCGCGGTTAAGAAACAGAAAATCTCCGACTCCATTCGCGGTTTCTTTTGCTCAGCTGGCGAAGGCTTGACGCCGAGCATAACGATCCCGCGCGGGCCCTGGGGGGCCATTAGACACGCGGACAAATCAGAAATCCCACGCCGTCAACCGGCGAACCTTATCACCCGGCTCAAACTCCTTCAGGCCGGTAGGAGCTCCGGCCAATGCTGACTCCAAATCCTCGAGCACAACTCGGAGCGGAGCTTTCACCGACTGCTCACAGAAACGGGTCGTAGAAGCATCAAAGGATCCGGTCTCGAAGAGCTTATTCGCAGGGGCGCCACCACCGCAGACTTCGAAGTAATCGCAAGTCTCTTGGCAGCGCTTCACGCCCGCAAAAACGTCGGTAGATAAGCGTTTGAATTTTGCTGAATCAAGAGCCCCGCGCGGAGAATCGGTTTTGATGTTCCCGATTTCCAGAGGTCCATACGCTTCCGACTTCATACCGAGTAACTCAGGCGAGAACGTCGTAAAATCGCCTTCCACCGAGACGGTAAATATTCGATAAGGGTAGACCTGCGTATTGAAATCGCTGGCTCCGCCCGCCGCAATTGAACCGCAGGCGTTCTCGAATTCGCGGATCGGAGGATCAAATGAATCTGCCTTTCCGAGATAATAAAGCTCCCGAAAGAACTGTTCAACGCGATCTGTCCGATCGGTCAAGCTACTGCTCTGATGGACTCCTTCTTGCTCTTCGACATTGAACGCCAGCAGTACCGGCTTGAGCGAAACGAGGAATTCATAGATTTCCTTGGCATGATCGAGTGAATTTTCGCCGATCACCGAAATCGTGTGAAATTCAATTTCGTTTTCTTGCAGGGCCCTAATTCCCCGCAACGTCTTATCCAGCGTACCACGACCGCTCCACGATTTCCGAGAGCGATCATGGATATAATCGGGACCATCGATACTGACGCCCACGGCGATCCGGTGTTCCTTGATAAAATCGCACCACGCCTTGTCGATCAGTGTCGCATTGGTTTGGAAGTGGTGCACGACGTCGCAGGAATCGCCTAGTACCTCCTTAACGGCTGCAAAATATTCCGCATAGAGCTCCCTCCGGGCAACCGTCGGTTCGCCGGCATGCCAGACGATACTCAACTCCGGATCGAACAGCCCCTCATCCTTCAGCTTTTGGACTGTGGTCCTTACGATATCCACGCTCATGGTCCGCTTGTCTTGGCGGTCCGGCAGATAGCAGTAAGTACAGTTAAGATTACAAAAGGGAGTGGGCTGAAAAATTAATAACTGAACCGGCGACACCTCCATACGTAGGGGTGTTTACAGATTACCCCACTTGTGCCAGCCGATCTTTCCCCATCCGCCATTACCCCAACCACCGTTGCCCCATCCGTTCCTGGGATGAAAGCCGCCGTTGCCCCAACCACCGTTCCCCCATGCAGGGCCGATTTTGCCCCAGCCGCCTTTGCCCCACTTGTGCCAATTCCACCAATTGACCCTCACTCCATCTACTTCTTTCGTTGCACCGAGCTGGTCGGTTGCAGCCTGGGATAACATTTGCCTGACTTTAGCCACTCGCGCTCGGATGCTTCCGCTATCGCCGTTCGCTGTAACGGCGGGATTGGCTTTAGCATCCTTTGGCAGAAGGCCGACGCACGCTGCAATTTGCAAAGCAACCGCGATAATTGAATTCGATTTTTTCATGTACCCTACTTCGGGAGATAGCTGAGAAACTATTTCCTCGGGGCGCAAGACTAGGGAAATCATCGATCTCTGCCAAGCCGAATCGCAACAATTCCGAAATTCATTGTTATCACGAAATCTATTGACACTCAATAACGTGACCCGAACAAAACAGACGCAGCTTCAGCTACAGCGTTTCCCGGACCACGAAGCACACTAAAACCTCACGCCAAGTCGCAAAATGTGAATGTGCGAGATGAGAAGTGAAAGGTGATTGGTGTACGGCTTAAAATCTCACGCAAAGACGCGAAGACGCAAAGGTTTGAAATTTGAGAGGCTGGCTTTCTCTTTGTTCGGAATGTTTTCGTGATCTCTCTGTTCCTTTGTGAAAAACCCTTCCTCCTTTGCTACCTTCTGTTACCTTCTGTTCAAAATCTGTCTTAGCGTCTTTGCGAGAGATTCATTTGTCATGCGCTTCGCCCGTCCCTGTCCTGACTTCTAAATTCTAGATTCTGTATTCCAGCTTTGCGTGAGGTTCTAACGAGCTGCTCACCGCATCGATCTTCCCGTCTCTCAACCTTCATACTTTTGCGTCTTTGCGTCTTTGCGTGAGATTTTTCCGGCCGCGTCTTTGCGTGAGATGGTTTCCGCTGCCTGGAGGCCGGAACTTAACCGTTTTCTTTGCCGCCAGGTCAATCTCTTCGGGCGTGAGCAACACGATCGTCTTCCCCCGTATCGTGCCCGTTGCGCTGACAGTCAACGAGACCGCAGCGGTAGTTACATGGTCAGGTTGCTCCGTGATGATATAGGCATCGTTTTCACCGAACGCGAAATAGAAAGCCTCAAGGCGTCCGCCCAGACTTTTCATCAACTTCTCGACAGCAGCGCGCCGCGCTGAACCGCCCTCTTTGAGCAGGCCCTTTGCTCCCTCAGCGGTGTAGGAAACCACCGTCAGATACTTCGGCATAGTTCAATTCCAGGGATAAAGTGGACCTGTGCGACTTACGACCGTCAGACTAAACGGCGCTCCCGATGAAAGCAACAAGGCGCCAAGCCGTGCGCCGACACGCCGTAACGCCGTATCGCTTTTGGTGTCGTCTCTCTTTGCGCCTTTGCGTCTTTGCGTGAGATTTTAACGAGCTGCTTACTGTTCACTGCTCACTGCATCGATCTTCCCGTCTTCAATTCCTAATACCTTTGCGTCTTGGCGTCTTTGCGTGAGATAATTTCGGCCGAGCGGAAGCTCAGCCCTACCGAGCGCGTCTTTGCGTGAGATCTTAAGCCTTCCGTTTCTCAGTTCCACGCTAACGTCTTTCGCGTTGCCCAATACATCTCCGGCGGTTCGGCGAAAGCGGAGAAGCGTCGTCGTGATGCCTCGCTAATCTTCAGACCTGTCGCGCGCAAATTCGATTGCAACTGCGTTACGGTCGCGGCCCCGCTCAGCACGACATCGGCGAACGGCTGGGCGAGACAACCGGCAAGTGCCACAGCGTCCACGGTTGTCTGGAGCTCCGTCGCTTCCCGCTTCAGAGTATCGAGCTTTGGGCGAAATTCCGGATCGGTATTGCGCTCCGTCAGTCGTCCGTTGGCCAGCGCTTCTTTGATAATCACTCCCAGACCGGCGCGAGACGCTGCCAGAAGCGCCGGACCGGCCGACTGTTCCAACAAATTCCAGGTAGCTTGAACCGTGTCAAACAGCGCCACGCCATCAATTTGAATCTCCATCGCCTTGCCCAACGACTCCGCTTGGTGAGGGCCACTCAAAGAAAGACCGATCCGCACACCGGTTGATTTCAGCCTGGCCAGCTCCTCCAACACCTCACTATTTTCCAGCACGCCGTCCTCGGCCGTTGCGGAATGGATCTGGTAGATGTGCAGAAAGTTCTTCAATAGCAGGCTACTCTCGGCCCATTGCCGTTGCAGCACCGGCAGAGAGTGATCCTTTACCTCGTGCGAGTCAGCGCGAACTTGCCAGTTTGCGGTGTAAGTGTAACCCCATTTCGAACCGACCGTTATCCTTCGATCGAATGGTTCCGCTTTCAACCAGGTGCTCAGAAACTTTTCACCCAGCCCGTAGGACCGCGCGACATCGAAGTACCGTACTCCGTGATCGTACGCCGCCTGCAACACTGCATGTGCATGCTCCTCCATCGCCGCTTCATCGCGCTGACCTGCCAGATCTTGACCGTGGCCAATATTGATGTACCCGGGCCGGCCCAGCGCTGCCAACCCTAGCCCGATCGGAGAGACTTCCAGCCCCGTTTTGCCGAGCGCACGCAGTTCCATCGCCTCCGACGAACCTCACGCAAAGGCGCCAAGACGCAAAGACGGATTTTGAATTTCACAAAAGGGCGCAGAGATTTTTTTAACAGGCGCTTACGGAGACAACAGAGGAACCGTTCAGCTCACGTCGAAGCCAGAGAATCTCGCGTCTAGCCGCAAGAGCGAACATGAAATCGCCAAAGAAAACCAAGTAGGAATTTCTGTGTTGCGATTGTTGTTTTCTTGCGAGGATTCTCCCTCTGTCGGACGGCGGGGCTTCATGAGAGGGGTGCCGGTTCTCGCATCCGACTCGGGCTATTATCCGCGCTCTGGCATGCTACCCCTCGCGCGAAGCTCCGGGCGTTCGAATTTACGCCATCAAGTTGCGGAAATAATGCCCGGAATTCTATGGTTATAACGGATGATTCTTCACTACTCGATCGAGGCGTGTCGAATTGCCTCAAGAGACTCAAAGAAGAACTGTTTGCGGAGAGCCCGGGCGAACATTAAGCATGTCGTACCGCAGGCGCGCAATGATAGAAGCACATCGGTGCTGGGAAATGAAGTTGTCCGATCTCTTCCCAATTCCGCCTCGTTGCCGAGGGAGGCGGCGGCGGCGTTGTCTGACCTGCGAGGCAACTATGGCGTCGGCACGTACGGCAATTGCGCCATCCGTTCCTTAACCAAGGCGCCGGCCTCCAGAAGTTCGCCGATTGGGTCCCAACGGCCGTTAATTAGTGCATCCCGCGCGCTGGAGGGAATAGAGGCCGGAAAATCATTACCTCCCAAGTGAATCATCTCGGTTGTCAAATCGATCGTCATCTCGCACTTAGGCTCGGACTCGACCATTTGGCGAATCCGGTCAAGGTCGTGCCGTGAAGCGCTCACACAGGGGAGACCTAACGTCGTAGCATTTCCGAAGAAAATTTCGCCAAAGCTTTCCGCCACAACGGCGCGAAAACCATAACGGTAGATCGCCTGGGGAGCGTGCTCACGGGAACTACCGCATCCGAAATTTCTGCCACAGATCAAGATCGTTGCACTGTCGAATCTGGGATCATTCAGAGAGTAGTTTTTGGGTTCCCCATTCTGTTCGAACCGCACGTCGTAAAACAAGAAGTCGCCCAAACCTTCAAAGGTGACGCATTTCAAGTATCTGGCTGGAATAATCCGGTCCGTATCCACGTCATCCCCGGAGACAGAGACACAAGTGCCGATAACTTCCAGAATCTTTCTTAAGGCCATGACAATAATTTTGGATTCAGGGTCACCGGCTAAACAATTCCCGGGCATCCGTAATCTCACCCGCAATTGCCGCCGCCGCGACCATGACCGGGCTCATTAACACCGTCCGGCCGGTAGGACTCCCTTGCCGGCCCTTAAAATTCCGGTTGCTGGAACTGGCGCAAAGCTGATCGCCGACCAGCTTATCTGGATTCATCGCGAGACACATCGAGCAACCGGCCTCGCGCCATTCAAAGCCGGCAGCGGTGAAGATCCGATCAATCCCCAATTCCTTGCAGGCAGCTCCGACGCCCTGCGAGCCAGGAACTGCGATAGCTTTAACGTTTCGTGCGACATGCCGGCCTTCGATGTATTTGGCGACCTCTTTGAAGTCCGACAGCCGGCCGTTGGTACAACTGCCAAGAAATGCGACTTGGATTGGAGTTCCCTTAATTGGCTGCCCTGGTTGCAATTTCATATGTTCCAGGGCCTCTGCGAGCGATCCGCGCTCATCCTCAGGTGTCGTTTCGGGTGTAGGTAATCGCTCCGAAATGAAAACTGCTTGGCCGGGATTGATGCCCCACGTCACCGTCGGCTGAATCTCTGCGGCATCGAAATCCACAACATTGTCATAAACACAATCGGAATCCGAGACGTACGAGTCCCATCGCTTGATCGCTCTCTTCCATTCGTCGCCTTTTGGACTATAGGGACGGCCGTGAAGGTAGGCATACGTTGTCTCATCCGGGTTGACGTACCCGGCACGGGCGCCCCCTTCGATCGACATATTGCAGACGGACATCCGCTCCTCCATTGTAAATTTGTCGAAGACTTCTCCGCCGTATTCGTAAGCAAATCCATTGCCTCCGTTTACGCCCAATTTACGTATGATGTGAAGGATTACATCCTTAGCGTAGGTTCCCGCTGACAGTTTCCCATCGACATTGATCCGGCGGACTTTCAATTTGCCGATTGCCATCGTCTGCGTTGCCAGCACATCACGCACTTGGCTCGTACCAATCCCAAAAGCAATCGCGCCAAAAGCACCGTGGGTCGAGGTGTGAGAATCCCCGCAGGCGATCGTGGTCCCCGGTTGCGTGATACCCTGCTCCGGACCCACCACATGAACAATGCCTTGCTTGCCAGAGAAAACGTCAAAGTAGGTGATTCCAAATTCCACGCAATTCTTGCGCAGTTCCTTAATCATCGCATCGGCCAGCGGATCTGAAAACGGCTCGGTCCGTTGATCAGTCGGAATAATGTGATCGACCGTCGCAAATGTCCGGTGGGGAAAGGCGACGGGAAGCCCCATTTCTCGAAGCATAGAGAATGCCTGTGGGCTGGTGACCTCATGGATGAGATGAGTGCCGATGAGCAACTGGGTTTGGCTATTCTGCAATTCCCGAATTGCATGCTCCTCCCATACTTTCTCAAAGAGTGTTTGTCCCATTTTGCAGGGTCCTACATTGTTCAGTTACAACGAAACTTGGCAAAACGCACAGCTTTTTGGCACATTGAAAAAGGGCCGTAATCAAAGCTGTCTTGGCTTTAAGTTTCATCGTGCGAACAGACGATAAGATTCCAGGGATCGGTCTTTTTTGTTCCGGTCGCCGTAGTCGTTGTCCGAACTGCCGCGTCACTCGGTTGAAAAGGCGGCGACAATGAGAAGTTTTATCGCCATTGAGACCAGATACGGCTACTCCAGACAAAAAGAGGCAAACTCAGAAAAGATTCGAATCCGCACCGCTGAGCCAGCGTCGAATGGCTTGATGAGCGAGCACGCCTTCTTCGAATACAGAGCGAAGCCGATGAGTACCCCGCATATTCAAGAGCAAGGCGAGCCAATCCATTGCTTAATTAAGATGGAGATCGGCGCTGGCCTCCGGCGCCCGCGAAAGCTGCTTAAACAGGAAGCTCGGGACTTAATCGTTTTCAGCGTTCGTCCTGGACCTCAGCGCAGAATCTGCCATTCCAACATCTGCGAGGTCGGTGAAAAACGGTTGCGCGAGCTAGGTCCTGCCGCAGATTTCAATCGGGTCGGGAGCATCGAGATTTACTTTTATTCCTCCTGAAAATCGCTTTGTCCAATCGCTAGTGGCCCTTTTGGGGCCCTCGCCTTCCTCGGCCATTCCACGTCCTAAGCGCTTCCGGCTGGCCTTCCCGTGTCCGCCCGGTGGCGCCGCACTTCGGGTCCAGCTTTGGCGATAATCCAATCCGGCGCTCGAAGAATTCCTGCAAGTTGGCGATCGCCCACGCATCCAAACTGATAGAATGAGAGAGCAGACTTTCGCAGACTATTTTATGGCAACGCTGGCGGTTGGCATCGTGATTGGCTTCCCGGTCTGGCACTGGATATCCCAGATGCTCTGAAACCGTTCGAGGCTGGGTTGACGCCGGCGAGATGACAGAATTTCAGGACGGCGGAATCCTCGACACCTCCGAGAAGTTACAGCCGCCAAAATCAGCGTCGATTGGCAAACAAAGCGCTTCTGGCTCGACGTAACTTCTCTAAGGCGAAAGATCTGAAGTTGTCTAGGACGGGCGCTCGATTTCCCTTCCGGACGGCGATACCAATTTCAGACATGGGAATCTCGTCCATGATCTCACAAGCGACTACCGAAGCAACGCTCCGTTTGGCTACCGATGCGGGCAGAATGGCGACACCCATGCCCGAATCGACGAGTGAGATCAGCGTGGGCATCTCTCCGGCAGTCTGGCGAACGTTGGGGATAATACCGGCGTCGCGAAGCATCCCGAAGATTAGATCGTGAAATCCAGGGGCGTAGGTACGCTCATACATCACGAAGTCTTGGCCCGACACCTCGCGCAGGCGTACCCTTTTTCTCTTGGCCAGTTTATGAGACGAGGGCACGACGAGCATGAACGGTTCGCGATGCACCGTGACCACCTCGAGTTCAGAGTGCCCACCGATGGGAAGGCGCAAAAATCCAATATCGAGAGATCCGGCCTCCAGCATCTGGATTTGGTCTATGGTGAGAATATTGCGAAGAGAGAACTCTACTTCTGCATTCAGCTCTCGAAACTGCCGAATGATCGTGGGCACAATCTCATTGCCAGCGGTCGATATGAATCCAATCCGCAAAATCCCCAGCTTCCCGTCAGCCGCCAGCTTTGCCTTATGAACAGCTTGGTCGAGTCGTAAGAGGGCTCCGGTTGCATCCTCGCGAAAAGCGACACCAGCCGCGGTGAGTACCGTTTTGCGTCGGTTGCGCTCGAGGAGTCTCACTCCAATTTCATCCTCCAGAGCTCGTATTTGCAGACTTAGCGCAGGTTGACTGAGATGAATCATCTCCGCTGTGCGACCGAAGTGCAGAGTCTCTGCGACCGAGAGAAATGACCGAATCTGACGAAACTCCATTACTTTACATTATTTGAATTCTTTATTACAGGCCACAAAACAAACAATTTCATTTATTTAAAGCCAGGCCGGTAATTTCCAGATACATGAAGAATCCGATATGTATCAATACAAATTCTTATCCGCGATCTCTGTTGAGTAGCCGCCGTCAGCCCCAGCGAAATAGCATTGCGAACTTCATTCGTTTGGATCGACCAGAATGAACGTTCTACATATCCAGTCATCGCCGCGAGGTGACAAATCGAACTCCATCACCCTGACAAACGCCTTTCTTTCGGCGTCAAGGAAAGTCCTCCCCATGATTAATGAAGACGTCCTGAATGTCTGGGACGAAAACCTCCCCGAGTTTGATGCCGCATCCATCGGGGCGAAGTACAAGGCTATCAAGCACAAGCCACTGACAGATGCAGAATCGCATACCTGGAGCCGCATCCAAGAATTGATCGGTCGCTTCCAACGAGCGAACCGGATTGTCTTGGGCCTGCCCATGTGGAACTTCTCCATCCCATACAAGCTCAAACAGTTGATTGATCTAACCGCTCAGCGCAATTACTTGTTCACGTACGACGGCAAAGAATATGGGCCATGCCTCAACATCCCCAAGGCACTCGTCGTCTATACGCGGGGATCTGGATTTCGCGAGGATTCTCTCATACCACCGTCGTTCGATCACCAAGCGCCTTACATTGATTTTTGGCTTCGTCTCATCGGAGTGCATGAGGTTTGCAGCGTGGTCGTGGATAACGCGTGGAATCAAGACTATGCCCAATCAGAGGCCGGTCTGGCGGCCGGCAAGCAATCAGTTGAACGAATAGTTGGAGGCTTCTGGTGATTGTGGGAGTGCACTCAACCGCCCCTATGGCTTTCGTTGAGAAGGCCTCTGCCTCTCCAGGAAACGCCGAGAACGCCGACATCGCCGGGAACGGATTATCAGGCTGCATTTGAGCGATGTAGATTTCAGGTTCCGCAATCCGCATTCCGCGGTTTCCTTTCTCTACCAACCACAGTTTCGCTTTTTGCCTTGCTAATCACTAAATTGAGCTCCGCAGATCCACGGGCCAAAAAAAAGACCATCGATGAACCAGTCAGCCGCCAATAGTTTACCCAGAGTAGTCTGATCCTCCCGGCTCAGGAACCGAGGCCGCCGCAATTGTAAAGCATTGACCAAACTAAAAGCGAAAACGAACCGGGCAAAATCAATCCAATGGCAAAGCAAATTTTAGAGCCGGTTGCGCGTTCCTGGACGACGCGACGCGATGAGAAGCGACGCCGGATAGAACTAGTCCGGCCCTGGATGAACGGACCGATCCTGCCGAAGGAAAAGATCATCGAGGCTCTCGAAACCCTCATCGTCAGCGGCGACAGGATTGTTCTTGAAGGAGACAATCAGAAACAGGCCGATTTTCTCTCCCGATCCCTCGTGAAGGTCGATGCGAAGAGGCTTCACGATCTGCACCTGATTATTTCGAGCATAAGTCGACCGGAGCATCTCACACTGTTTGAATTGGGCATTGCCAAGAAAGTGGATTTCGCTTTCGCTGGTCCGCAAAGCCTGCGCGTTTCCCAACTGTTGGAGGATGGCCAGCTCGAGATTGGCGCCATCCACACGTATGTCGAACTGTATGCGCGGTTACTGGTAGACCTGGTGCCAAATGTGGTTCTCGTCTGTGCCGACCAGGCGGATGCTGAGGGCAATCTCTACACCGGACCAAACACGGAAGACACGCCGGTCATTGTTGAGGCTGCTGCCTTTCACGATGGAATCGTCATCGTGCAGGTGAACCAGATCGTCGACAAATTACCGCGTGTGGATATCCCTGCCTCATGGGTAGATGTGGTGGTCGAGGCTGACCGACCGTTCGCAGTAGAGCCGTTATTCACCCGTGACCCGCGCCACATCAATGACCTGCAGATTCTCATCGGCATGATGGTGATCCGAGGAATATACGAGCGACACCAGGTTCACTCCTTGAACCACGGAATTGGATTCGACACCGCTGCCATCGAGCTCCTTCTGCCGACCTACGGTGAGTCACTTGGACTGCGTGGAAAAATCTGCGAACACTGGGCACTGAACCCTCATCCGACGATGATTCCCGCGATCGAAAGCGGCTGGGTCAAAAGCATTCACTGCTTCGGCAGCGAAGTTGGAATGGATAGGTACGTTGCGGCACGCCCGGATATCTTTTTTATCGGACGGGATGGCAGCCTCCGTTCAAACCGGGTGCTGTGTCAGCTGGCCGGACAGTATGCGGTCGATGGCTTTATTGGTTCGACACTGCAGATGGATGCCGATGCTAACTCGTCGACCGTGACCACTGGGCGACTTGCGGGGTTTGGCGGCGCGCCCAATATGGGACACGACCCACATGGCCGGCGGCATAGCACGAAAGCGTGGCTCGATCTGATTACTGAAAACAAACCGATCATTCGTGGTCGAAAGATTGTCGCGCAGATCGCAGAGACCTTTCAGAGCGGTGGCGTTCCTGCATTCGTTGAAACTCTGGACGCGGTTCGTGTTGGCGAGCAGGCAGGAATGCCGATAGCCCCCATCATGATCTACGGCGACGACGTGAGCCATGTCGTAACCGAGGAGGGCATCGCGTATCTCTACAAGGCTGAAGGACAGGAGGAGCGCCGCCGCGCACTCGCCGCAGTGGCAGGAGTCAGCCCGGTCGGTCAGAAGGCTGTCGCTTCTGAGACTGCAGCACTTAGAAAGAAAGGAGTGGTTGCATACCCTGAAGATATCGGTGTTCACCGCCTAGAGGCGAAGCGCTCCCTGCTCGCGGCGCGCAGCATCGAAGATTTAGTAGCCTGGTCAGGGGGACTCTACAGCCCGCCTGCTCGTTTTAGGAGCTGGTAGGGGCGCACTTTCAGTGCGATGACAAATAGCAAATAGCAGATGCACTTTCAGCGCGATGACAAATAGCAAATAGCAGATAGCAGATGATTGAGAGAGTCCGCTCCGAATTTTTCGTTCCGGAAATGGGGCAGAATTGGCCCCGCGCACGCGGGTTCAGATCCGCTGTTTCGACCCGGATCGATCATCCGCCGCGCAGCAAGATTTCTGGTCGACGCGGGCTAGCTGCGCGTCTAGCAACTCTAGCCGTCCGAGCCCTCATTGAGGAAGCCGAACTGACGCCGAAACCGGCTCTGGTGGATAAACGGGGTCCGGGTGCGCATACCGACCTTTCGCTGACGCTCATGAAAAGCTCAGCTCACTGTCTTCGGCCGGGTTTTGAACGCATGGCCCTGGCTTCATTTCGGCAGATTCCCACCCAGACACTGCGAGAGGAACTGGGTGCGATCGGCCGCTGGGCTGAACAATCGATGTTGCTGGCCACGGGCGGAGCCAATACGCATCGCGGGGCGATTTGGAGTCTTGGCCTTCTTGTCTCTGCTGCTGCGATGGGAGGGAACTCTCCGGATGCAGTGGCATACAGAGCTCGCCAACTCGCTTGCCTGCCCGATTGGAGTGCCCCAAAGCAGGAAAGCAATGGTTCGCGAATGATTCAACGTTACCAGGTGTTCGGTGCCCGCGGGGAAGCCCAAGCCGGTTTTCCTCATGTGATAACGATCGGCTTACCGATCCTTCACGGTTCTCGTCGGGAGGGATCGAACGAAACTCAGGCCCGGCTGGACGCACTGTTAGCGATCATAGCCAGTTTGAATGATACCTGTTTGCTTCATCGGGGCGGCTTGGCCGCGCTAAATACCGCCCAAACCGGCGCGGCGGCGGTTCTCGCGGCAGGAGGTACGGCCACTGTTCAAGGCTGGGAACTACTGCTGCGACTAGATCGCGATCTGCTCGCCCTCAACGCCTCGCCGGGCGGCAGTGCAGACTTGTTAGCAGCTACCCTCTTCCTCGATTTTATTGATGGATTGTGGGGAGGGCGCACAGCCTGTCCGACATAGCCTTTTGAATGCCTGCTGCAGAAATGCTTGAGCGCGACGTCGGATCCTCGTGCGCCGTGGATCGCGTGGATACAACCCCTCCCCGGTAAATCATTAACAAAAACTAACTATGGAAAGACTTCATTTTGAATACGCGGCTTCGCAGCCGATCAAACAACGAGCCCATGTGGGGGTGGTCGGGTCAGGTGACCTCGAAGTGTTGCTCGAACCGTCTCCGGATCAGAAGACTCATGTCACTGTTACCACCAGCGTCGACGGTTTCGGCAAGACATGGAAGCTAGTCATGGATCGTTTTTTTTCGCGTTATCAATATGCAGTTTCCATCGAGATTCATGACTTTGGTGCAACACCTGGAGCGGTCGCCCTTCGCCTGGAGCAAGCGATGGAGAGGAGCCAATCATGAGCCAGCCGACCTCGGGAGCTGCAAGCAGCTCCCCTCCGACTTTACTTGATCCCCACGAATTTTTGGCTCGCAAAAGCTTTGTCGAACTCAATGCTCGCGAGCGCGCTCAGGCTTTGTTGGATGAAGGCAGCTATCGCGAATTGCTTGGCCCTTTCGAGCGTCTCGAATCACCTTGGCTTTTGATGCAGGGCGTTGTTCCGCAAGCCGACGATGGATTGATCGTTGCTCGCGGCAAGATCGGCGGAACAGACTCCGTGATCTTAGCTATCGAAGGACAATTCCAAGGCGGCGGCATCGGCGAAGTTTCTGGCGCCAAGATTGCCGCGGCGCTGGACCTAGCCCTGGAAGACGCCGAAAAAGGTCATCCTGTCCAAGTCATTTTGCTTTTGGAGACCGGGGGTGTTCGTCTGCAAGAGGCGAATCTTGGTTTGGAAGCCATCGCCGAAATCAACTCGTCGCTCATCGCCCTGCGGCAGCGTATTCCAGTCGTGGGCGTGATCGCCGGGATGGTCGGCTGCTTCGGCGGCATGTCCATCAGCGCCTCGCTTTGCAGCTATCTGATCATGACTCGCCAGGCGCGGTTAGGGCTGAACGGCCCAGAAGTAATTGAAGAGCAGTCGGGAATCGAAGAGTTGGATTCGAAAGACCGGCAGCTGATCTGGGGTGTGAATGGTGGAGAACAACGCCAGGCTACCGGTTTCGCGGATTACCTGGCCGAAGATGATGTGGCAGCGATCAAGGAATGCATCGTCGAAGCTTTTGGCCGCGGGATTCCTGCCACGCATCGCTCCGAACAAGTAGATGAATATCTCAAGCGCCTCGCCGTTATCGATGTTTCCCATCAACTCGAGGGCAGTGAGATGCGCAATCTTTGGTCGAAGGGAAAGCAGTTATGAGCAACGAAAAGAAAATCAGCACGCGCGGCCGGATTTGGTTTGAAACACTCGCTGGAAAACAAGCGAAGCATGTACCAAGCGTACCATCGGTCCTGGTCGCCGATACGACGCTGCAGCAGGAACGGGTTCGATTTCTTGCCATCGTGCCGGACCCGGACAATCGCTTTCCCTGTGCGCGCCAGGGACAAGTCGGACTGCAAGAGGGATGGAACCTGGCCAAGCAGATTCGTGACGCGATCAAGGCTGATGAAAACGGCGAAAAGCGAGCAATCATTGCCATCGTTGACGTTCCTAGCCAAGCCTACGGCCGGCGCGAGGAACTGCTCGGTATCTTTTTGGCAGCAGCGGCGGCAACGGATGCTTACGTCTCCGCTCGACTAGCCGGGCATCCCGTGATTTCTCTGCTGGTCGGCCATGCCATCTCTGGCGGTTTTTTGACCCACGGCGCCCAGGCGAACCGGCTGTTGGCCTTCAACGATTCCGGCGTGGTGGTTCACGCGATGGCGAAAAATGCCGCGGCACGGGTCACCCGGCGGACCGTGGAAGAACTCGATAAGTTGGCCGAGACGGTCATTCCCATGTCTTACAAAATCCAAGACTACGCCAAACTTGGCACACTCTACAAATTGATCGACGGCGTGAATGTCGATTCACCAGAACCGGAACAGGTTGATCAGGTACGGGCCAATTTGTTGGCGGCCATCGCCGATGCCCGTTCAGGTCAAAGGGATTTGAGCGACCGCCTCCAATCCGAGGGCGCTCAGAAAAACCGGACCGCCACCCTCGCGGTACGGCAGCGGCTCGCTGCGGAGTGGCATTCTAACTAAACGAGTTTATGACGCTGATGATCGCTGACGCACTGGTGCCCGTCTTTTTTGTCATGTTTCTTGGCTACTTCGCTGGCGCGAGGCGCATTATCGATAATCAGCACGTGGCCAGCCTGAACGCGTTGGTAATGACGTTTGCCCTGCCGGCCGCACTCTTTGTGGGTGTAGCCCAGACATCACGTAGTGGACTGGCAGGGCATGAAAAGCTTTTCCTCGTGCTTTTTATTTCCATGTCGATGATTTTTGGGATCACGTTTGCTCTTAACCGCTACGTCTTTCGTTTGAATCCGGGCGAGAACGCCGTCCAGTCATTGAGTGTCGGCTTCCCCAATTTTGCCGGGGTCGGCATGCCCTTGCTGGCTAGCGTCATCGGCCCAGGAAGCGCGGTTAGCGTGGCAGCTTCGATCGCTGCAGGCTCGGTCTTTATCTCCCCGTTGACTCTGGCGATTTTGGAATCGCGCGGAAAGGCGGCCGGTTCTTCACCTCATCCGATTGCGACCGCGCTCTTTCATTCCGTTTGCAAACCGGTGGTGATTGCTCCCGTTGCTGGCCTGGTCGTGGCGCTCCTGGGGGTCCACCCAGACGAAGTGGTGAGTCATGCACTTAACCTCATCGGCGCAACGGCCGCTGGTCTCGCCTGTTTTGTGACCGGCTTGGTTCTCTCAGCTCAGTCCTTGCATCTGGATGTGAATGTTGGCGTTGGTGTCCTCATGAAAAACATCGTTCTCCCGTTAGTTGCCTATCTTATCACTCTCGCGCTTGGGATGTCGGGTGAGATCGCGCGAGAAGCGATCCTCCTGGCGGCCGTGCCTACCGGATTTTTCGGGATTCTCTTTGGGTTAAACTATGGGGTGAGGTCCCAGGCTATAGGCTCGACGGTTACCCTCAGTTCTCTTCTTAGCGTCATTACGTTGTCAGCAGCAATTCTTCTGACTTCGCAGATGAAATGAGGGCTCACGATTTATTGCAGATTTCCGGGTTGGCCGATCTAGTTTATGTCGGATGGGAGCTGCCGGAAAAGCGATGTCCGCTCTGGGTTGAGCGCTCCCTGCAGGAAGCACCCTTCGTCGTCATTCGTCGGGCCAACTTGTTCGATGGAATGATTCCAATCGGGGTTCGCGGTTCAGCGCGTCAGCAAAGATCCGCCGCTTATCTCGCTCCCGAATCGATCCGCAACCGGATTACTCCTGAACAACTTGCCGCAAATCGAGGATGGCTGGCCAACGCTCGAACCGAGGAAATCCCGGGCCTCAAGGTCTTGGCTGGCATCGAAGAAAAGCTGGCTAACTTCCCGCTGGCTTTTGGACCAACCGGAAGCATCGGTTTCGAACTCGCGAGTGGCCTTCCGACGGCGACATCAACCAGCGATCTCGATTTGCTTATCCGCGCTCCAGAACGCTGGCCGATGCAACTAGCGCAAGAATTGATTACGATTTTCTCTGGGGGTCCGTGTCGGGTCGATGCCCAACTCGAGACGCCTCGGGGCGCAGTATCCCTGGCTGAATACGCGAGTGGCCAAACGCCGCTGCTTTTACGACAAAACGGTGGTCCAGTTCTGGTCGATGATCCGTGGGCCGGAGAATAGCCAATAACCAATAGCCAATAGCCCATTTGCTATTGGCTATCGGCTATTGGTCATTACCTGCGGCATGAGCGTCGCATTCCTCTATCCAGGACAGGGAGCACAAACCCCGGGTATGCTTCACCAGTTGCCGGACCGCGCCGAAGCTACTCGGACACTGCAGGAAGCAAGTCAGGTTCTTGGTCACGACGTGCTAACGCTCGATACAGAACAGGCACTTTCGTCAACCGTGCCGGTTCAACTTGCCCTTTTTGTTTCTGGGGTTGCCGCGACCCGGATTATGCAAGCCGAAGGAGTAAAGCCGGATATCGTTGCCGGTCTTTCGGTTGGAGCTTTTGCGGCTGCCGTTGCCGCCGGGGCGCTTGTTTTCAAGGACGGTTTGAGCCTGGTGAAGTTGCGCGCTGAGTTGATGGAGAAAGCATATCCCCAGGGACATGGGTTAGCGGCGGTTATCGGATTAAGCGAAACGCACCTTTCTCAAATAGTCAGTGAAATCAATAAACCCGAATCTCCGGTCTTTATCGGGAACTTGAATGCACCAACCCAATTTGTCATTACAGGATCCGATTCCGGAATGGAAAGCGTGCTCAAGCGCGCCAAAAATGAAGGGGCGCGCATCGGCAAACGTTTACGGGTCAGTGTCCCTTCTCATTGTGTTCTATTGAAAAGTGTTGCAGACGAATTGACCCGCGCTATCGCCAAGATCGAGATCAAAACACCCAAAGCAATCTATGTTAGCAACCGGCGCGCTCGCGCGCTGCGCGATCCCGATGGAATTCGAGAGGATTTGGCAACAAACATCGCACACCCGGTCCGTTGGCACGACGCGACGACAGTTGCTTATGAGCGAGGCGTCCGTTTTTTTGTAGAATTGCCGCCGGGCCACACCCTGACCGACCTGGCGTCCACCGCATTTCCAGATGCTCGATCGATCGCTTTGAGTCAGATGCAGATCGACTCGGCGGTTAAGCTGATTAAGCGGCAGGCAGAAAGAGTGGAGTGACGTCCAGCAAGCAACACTCATCGTCGATTCTACTCGTCCTCGTGCTCGTCCTCGTGCTCGTCCTCGATGCGTCGAATTACCCCTGATGGGGAGGGCGCACGTCCTCGCGCGCCGTGGTTGCTTCACCCAGCGCCGAAACCGGACGATGGAGCGGAAATGTCAGCATCATGGGTTAGGCAGCGGATTGCGAGGACGCAATCCCTCCCGCGTTTACTCGTTGGAATAAAATCGTCCTCGTCGTCGTCCTCGATGCGTCGATTACCCCTGACAGGGAGGGCGCGCGTCCTCGCGCGCCGTTGTTGCTTCACCCAGCGCCGAAACCGGACGATGGAGCGGAAATGTCAGCATCATGGGTTAGGCAGCGGATTGCGGGGACGCAATCCCTCCCCGCGTCTACCCGTTGGACCGTCCTCGGCTCGATGAATAACTTCGGACCGACTATAAGGACGAATTATCGAGAAGTCGCTTCATTCTGCTAACAATTCCCACGGATCATTGTTGACTATCAACCCGCGGCCATTTGCGCGACCGCAGCGCACAGTCTCTGCCATCGAGAGAAATAACCGAATCTGACAAAGCTACGCGAGCTTCGTCTCATTTGAATTCCTTATTACAAGACACAAAACAAACAATTTCACTTATCGTGGAGAACCAATGAAATAGGATCTTATATGATTTTCAATAACCTCAAAAATTCCTTCTTGTCAGCCGCCGCCTTCCTTGTCCTCGCCGGGACGGCGGTTCCCGGGCTGGCCGCACCGGTCAAGAATATCGTGTTGGTTCACGGTGCCTGGGCAGACGGTTCTGGCTGGAAAGGCGTTTACGACATTCTTGTCAAAGATGGCTACAACGTCAGCATCGTTCAGGAGCCGGAGACGTCCTTTAAAGAAGATGTGACTGCCACGAAGCGCGTCCTTGCTCAACAAGATGGACCTTGCATTCTGGTCGCTCACAGCTACGGGGGAGCCGTAGTTACTGAAGCCGGGACGGATCCATCTGTCGCCGGATTGGTGTACATCGCCGCCCACATGCCAGATGCCGGAGAGAATGAGGCTGACGACGGAAAGCGCTTTCCGAGTGACCTCAGCAAGTCTACTGCGATAAAGAAGACGGCTGACGGTTTCACTTACCTCGACCCCGCGCAGTTTCATGAGTATTTCGCAGCCGACCTGCCAACTGAGCAAGCCGCTTTCATGGCGCGATCACAAGTGCTTAACGCAGCTGACAATTTCAAAGCGGTCATCACCACGGCTGCTTGGAGAACCAGACCAAGCTGGATGTTGGTAGCGGCAGCAGACAGAACCATCAACCCTGACCTCGAACGGTGGTATGCGACACGAGCCCACAGCCACAAGGTAGAGGTAGAGGGAGCCAGCCACGCTGTCTACGTGTCACATCCCAAGGAAGTGGCGGCGCTGATTGAGGAAGCCGCACAGCATGCTATACCGTAGCGGCTGGCATTACTGAGCAGGCAGAATCGCTGCCCCTAGCAGACCTTGAGGTTAGCTGGGGGCTTTTGCTTTCCTGCACAGCCGCTTTCGCGATGCGGAACGCATGGTATCCCGTTGCGAACTCGGGAAGTGCAAATCGATTGGTTGTCTGTTAGTTGTTTAGACATGGCTCAGATTCTGTTGATGTTCAGGCATCTGCCGAATCGATATGCAAAGTTAAATTAATGATTAGGTAGACCCGAAAGACATGTGAGATTCCGACCATGTCAGAACTCTTGGATGATAAGGTAGCTAAGGTGCCAACAGTGAATCTGCCGAACCCGCAGACTGTAGTTTGCCCAAGCGTCTAACTAAAAGGACCGGCTTCTTGATGAGCTCATTTGACGGGAATCGACTGAAGGAAACCTCGCAGACAGCATGTTCAATGCAGCGATTTGAACTTTGGTGGACACTCTTAGAAACAGCAATTCAAACACCTTCACCGCACAATGTGCAACCTTGGCGTATTCGGCTCATATCGGAACAAGAAGCAGAGCTCTACATCGACGGGAAGAGAACACTCCCCAAAGAAGACACAACAGGCAGTTTCATTCTTTCCACAATGGGTATGTTTGTGGAAGCGATTACGCTTTTGGCGGCTCCAAAAGGGTTCAATCTTGAATATGAATTGAGCCATGCGCCTGAATGGTATGCCCAGGCCATTATTCACGACAAGAGGAGCGACCTGTTACCTTTCGCCCGCTTGCACTTATCTCCGTGTTCACCCCGGGAGAACCCCTATCCTGAGTCGCTTTTCCTGAAACGACGCACTTCTCGGATTTGTTTGTCGCCAACTCCGATAGGAGATAGCGCGTTCGCGACTTTGGCAGAGCTGGCAACCAAATGGGGGCAGCGGTATGAACAGATCACCGACCCGGAGCAAATTGAAAATGTACTGGCGCAAAACACGAACGCGCTCTTCGAGGATTTGAATACTCCAGCCTACCACGACGAGATTGTTTCGTGGTTTCGCTTTACCGATCGAGCAGCAAAGCGGCATCGGGATGGACTGGACTGGCGCTGCATGAACACGTCAAGGACGGCCTTCTGGCTAGCGGCTCGAATTCCCAAACTCCTTGTGTTTCCTGTCACGCGACCTTTGCTGAAACGCCAGTATCGCCGGCAGCTCGGCTTGGTGCCAACGATTGGCCTGCTGGCAGGCGATTTCTTCCGCGCTTCCAGCGCATTTCAGACTGGACGTTTTCTCATCAGATTTTGGCTCGAAACCGCACGACTCGGACTTTTCATACATCCCTACGGCAATCTGGTGACAAATCCTTCCGCGGCGACTTGGCTCGCTGAGACTACCAACATCAAGGACATCTGGTTGATTTTCAAAATAGGGCATTCTGAGGTGCCACCCAAGAGTTATCGACGTTCGCTTGCGGATGCGATGGTTAGTTAACTGCCCTCATGAGATCCGTACTCTCCAGTTTCGCGTTGCGCACAGTTCTTTGGATTCTTTGGCTCCTTCGTCGGCTCATCAGTATGGATGGTAGTACCTATGCTTTGATGAACGCGAGCAGGCTGCAGTGGTTCCTGGTGCGGGTCGGACGGATGGGTGCGCATGCCGCTTATCTGAAAGCCCGCACAACGTGTCCCGCTTATCAGGACTTTCTCGATAAGATGGGGTATGAAGAAAAAGGACGGTGGCGGCTCGACGCGTTGCCAGAAATGACCAAGGAAAACTATGTCAAGAAGTACAGCATAGAACAACGCTGTTACGGAGGCGCCATTCCAAAGGCAGGCGTTGTCATCGACGAGTCATCCGGATCAACCGGCATGCCGAACAATTGGGTGCGGAGTGCGGCGGAACGCACTGATGTAAAACGCATCCTCCAGTTGAACTACCAGCTAATCTATCGCGATAGCGGATGCATTCTCCTCAATTGTTTCGCTCTCGGACCTTGGGCGACTGGAATGAATATTTCTATGTCTCTCGTGGAGATGGGCATATTGAAATCGATCGGTCCCGACCAGAAGAAGTTGGAAAATACATTAGAACTTTTCGGTCCCAAATACCGCTACCTGATCTTCGGTTATCCGCCATTTATTAGAGCATTTGTCGATGAGACCCGCCTCGATCTTTCCAAGTACCAATTTGATCTGATCGTCGGAGGCGAGGGACTCTCAGAAGGTCTGCGATCACACCTTCGACAATATGCGCGCAGCGTGATTTCGTCGTATGGAGCATCGGATCTGGAAATCAATATCGCCGTCGAAACCGAGCTGACGATCGCCCTCCGGCGCCTGTGCTTGAAGAATGCGGCGCTCTCAAAAAAGCTCTTTGGCCGCGATACTCCGCCGATGATTTTTCAATACAATCCTCTGGATTACACCATTGAAACAAACAGCGAGAACGAACTGCTATTTACTGTTGGCAGGCAATCGGGGGCTGCACCAAAAATACGCTACAATCTACGCGATTCCGGCGGCGTCTTTTCCTTTTGCTCTCTGTCCCGCGTGTTGGAAAATGACGGCATTCCGCTCTCAGGGCTTGCCCCGCGGCACAGTTCGCTGCCGGTGTTGTTTGTGTATGGGCGTAACGATGCAACCGTCCCTTTCTATGGCGCAAAAATCTATCCGGCCGATCTGGAACGCGTCATTAATGAGGACCCAGTGCTAGCCATGGAGATTCACTCCTTCCAATTGAAAGTTATCGAAGATGAACAACTAGAGAACAAACTACAGGTGCATCTTGAGTTGTCGAAAAATCGTGGAGACGGGTTGCGTTCGGATCTTGAAAAACTGCAGGGAATGATCTTCAACGGCTTGATCCGTGTGAATCAAGATTTTCGTGAGGTAACAAAAATGTTCGACCGCAGCCAAGTCCAGGTCTTCTTGTATGAGTACGAGAACGGGCCATTTGCCGGGAGAGATGTTCGCATCAAGAACAAGTACATAGCATAACGATTAGTCATGGTGTTCCCCACGCCGACTTGTCCGACGAAGCCTCCTCCGATCTTCGAGCCACCGCTAATGGTCGGTGAAGTCGGACTTGTCCGCCATAGCCCGTCCTCTCAAAGCCAATATTCTGAATATGTTTGGCGGCGGCGGAAGGCGTTAGAGGACTCAGCCCATGTCCCATTCGGTTATTTCAACAGGTCCGTCAGGCCTTCATTTGCTATCTGCTATTTGCTATTTGTCATGCGCTTCGCCCGAGGCTTTGCGTAACCCTGGGTAAAGCACCACAAGCGGTCCGCTCTGAAAGAGCGCAAGAAAAAGACGAGATCGAGGAAAACAGGCTCGGAAGGGCAAGACAGATTTTTGAACAGAAGGAAGCAAAGACGGCCCAGTACTGACTACCGATCAGAGCGCTTCCGTCTGCAATCTGTCATCTGTCATCTGTCATGCGCTTCGCCCGTCATGGGCTTCGCCTGTCATGCGCTCCCCCCTAACTCTCCTAAATTCCAGATTCCAGATTAACTCGCCGCTTTTTCCGGAACTTGATACACCCAAACCGATGAAAAGGCGCGATCATCGGAATTCCTGGTTAATCTGTTTATTCCTGGCTCTTCCACTTGGATACTCCGCGTTTGCGGGCGAACGCTATCAAGTCGAGCGATCTGCCGGAGGCGCCTGTAAGATTTACAGCGAGCGGCATACACTCCTGGCAACCGGGCGAGCGAATGGCTCAATGCCGGTTGGCGTTTGGACCTACTATGAATCGACAGGCCTCGGACTAGCGGAGATTCGCTATCAGCGAGGGATCAAAAACGGCCTATTTAAGACCCGGTACGGATCGAGCGCCAATCCGCATGCTGCAGGCAAATTGCAATTACTCGGGCAGTTCCGGAGCAATCAAATGGATGGGCTAATCAAAGCGTACGACTCCGATGGCAAACCACTGTTAAATCGGCAATATGTTGACGGAAAGATCGTGCACGCACAAACTTTTTTCGGCACTCCCAGCACCGATACGCCAACAGCCTTCGCTGTGGCAAAAAAGCTGGATCAATCGGACCAGGCTTTCTTCCGACAAATTGAACCCATGGTCTTTGATGGGCTAAAATCAGACGGAAGATGAAGCGTTCCAGACTGACTCTATTTGAAACTGTGGATTTTCGCGGGCACGATTGCGTCCGAATATCTTCCTTGGTCTGCGCCCATTTTCATAGAAGTCGCCGAGGGTGCCGATCACTTCTAAATTCTAAATTCACACCGCCACCGCCTCAATAACCGTCATTGGCGAGCGGATCGGGGTGTTCTTGGAGAAGCGGAGGCCCGCATCGTTCAGCAATCCGCAAAATTCGGCCAGCGTACGCTCGCGACCGGTTAGCAGCACCATCATGTTAAGATCCATGAGTGGAGCTACCCCAGGCTCGCCGATCTCCCCGAGAAGCATCTCGATCACGATGACCCGACCGCCCGGTCGCATCGCTTCCCGGCATCCTTGAAGGATGCGCACCGCTTCTTCATCGTTCCAATCATGCAGAATATTTTTGAGCAAATAAATATCGGCTTCGGGGACATAAGTGAAGAAATCCCCGCCCAACGCCTTGCTACGTTCGGCAAGTCCTAGTGCCGATGCCGCAGCTGTCGCGCTCGGCACCACATCTGGTAAATCGAAGACGATCCCATGCAAGTGCGAATTGGCTATCAACAGACTGTGGACCAACGTTCCGCTCGCGCCGCCAATGTCGACTGCGAGTTTTGCAGTTGATGTATCGACCACCCGCGCGACTTCTTGCGCTAGTCCGGAAGTAAAGCCATGCATCGCGTTTGTGAAAGCTGTGCCTTCTTCGGGTCTTTGCGCATAATAGTCCCACATCTTGGCGCCGAGCGCTGGTACGCTCTGGGATTCACCGGTCCGTACAGCGTCCGGGAACCTACCCCAAGATAGCCAGTGGCCCGGTGCTGACCAGGCTATCGCGAGGCTATGCAGCGAACCGGGCACGTTAGCCCGCAGAGTACCTAATAGCCGAGTTGCGCTAAAGGTCGGCCCATCGAAGGTCACTAGTCCAAGTGAGGCACAAGCGCGGAGCAGGCGGAAAGCCGCGGTTGGATCGATGCCTTCTATTGTGGAAATCTGTTCCGCAGTCGCAGGTCCCTTTGCCAGGTGATCCGCAATCGAGTAGGTAGCCACAGCACCGGCTATCTGCGTCAAAAAAAAGCCGGTGAGCATCTGCATCATCTGTTCGAAATCTTTGTCCGTTGCCTCCAAGGCGGTCGTCATAATATATTCTCGACTGTTGTTTGATGATTCTTGCCTGATGGAACGCAGAGAATTTTTCCCTGCTCAGGATATTGGAAGCAATAAACCCCGTCATTTCAGCGGTCGGCCCGTTTTTGTCCCGATAGCCGTAAACGTCGTCCGAATTGGCTGTCGATTTGCCTCGCTTACAGATCGTTAAAACCTCACGCCAAGTCGCCAAGACGCATTTTCAATTTTCACAAAAGTGCGCAGAGACAGAGAAGACTTTTTTTAACAGGAGCTCACAGAGATAACGGAGAAACCGGGTCTCACGCAAAGTCGCAAAGGCGCAAAGACGGATTTTAAACAGAAGGTGACGAAGGGACCTTCTCTGCGCTCACGCGCCGGGGTGCAGGTTCAGAACATAGGTAACACAATAGGTTCAATACATAGGTAACACTTTTGGGCGGAAGAGCGCTAAAAGAAGCGCTCATGCCCTGGAAGAAGAGTGAACCTATGGAGCAGAGAGTAGAATTTGCGTTGCGGGCGCTAAGGGCGGAGAACTTTCGGGCACTGTGCCAGGAATACGGGATCAGTGCCAAGACCGGCTATAAATGGCAGGAGCGCTTCTTACGCTTTGGGATCGGAGGGATGGAAGAAGCATCGCGCCGGCCCCATAATCATGCGGACCAACTTGGGGAAGCGGAGGTCTGTGCGATCGTGAGCTTGAAAGTAGCTCACCCTCGGTGGGGACCACGCAAGATTCGGGAGCTGTACTTGCGTCAGCATGGCGAGGTGGCCAGCGAAAGCAGCTTTAAGCGAGTCTTAGAGCGAGCTGGGCTTACTGAGAAGCGCAAGCGCCGTCGGATCGTGGCCCAAGGGGGCAGATTGAGCAGCGGCCGAAGAGCCCAGGCAGTCAACGAAGTCTGGACGGTAGATTTTAAGGGCTGGTGGAGGACCAGAGCCGGCCGCTGTGAGCCCTTGACGAACCGATGTTCTGACTGCTCCCCGGGCGCTACTGGCTGCTCACCGCTTACTGCTTACTGCTTACTGCTTACTGCTTACTGCTTACCAATCACGAATCACCAATCACCTCTCACTGCCTCCCCTTTGCGTCTTTGCGTCTTTGCGTGAGATTCATTTTTCATGCGCTTCGCACGAACCACAGGCGGAGACTAACAATTGCTTGGCAAGCTCCAACAGCGATTGGGCCGGCGTGTAGCTAGCGTGGAGCAGGCAGAGTCTTCCATTGGTCGTCGTCACGCCAATCGTCTGGGCGCCTTCGAAGCCAGCGAAAACTATCGGACCCCATATCGCCTCCAACCTTAGTTCGCCGAAGCCGGTGTCGTAGCGGAGGTTGCCGAGATTGGTTAGACAAATTTCATAAGCGAATTTGTGCGCCATGATCTGCGTCGCTGTCTGCACATCGAGTCCATTCGACACAACCTGGTACAAGGAGTTGGTGAATGCGACAGCACCGTCCAAGGTTCGCGCTGGAGCCAAGCTAGTCGTTATGTGACGTGCAACATCCCAAAAAGCAGCCAAGTCTTGCGGATCGGTTGAGACAATTTTAGAAGCAGCTAATAGCGCGCAGTCCTCACCCAGGCCCAGCAATTTTCTCATGTCTATGGGTGACCAAATCCGAATTGGATCTTTGTTCGATCTACCGCGGATTTGCCTAAAGGCCAGTGCTACGGCCGAGCAGAGCGCTCCATGCACAGTGGTTCCTTCTTCTCGCGCTTTTTCCCGAAGCGTGCTGGTTAATTCAGGCGCTAACTGCAATCCCTTAACCCATGGCAACGAACCATCGTCCTTCCGATAGATTGCCGGTTTTCCGGGCGGCATCAAATTGGACTCTTGACTGGGCGCCGCCTGGTTGACTAGGCGCGCGGTGATACCAAGTATTTCTTCCGACGTCGGGACGACGGGCAGCGAATCGAGTCGCATACCAACCATTGCTTGCAGCGTGTCGCGGATGACAAACGAGAGGGAGAGTCCATCCGCAATGGAGTGGTGTGCGGCCAAAATGTAGACCACTCGCTCCGCCTCATGGAGCAATACCGCTCGTATTAGCGGCGCTTGTCGCGCATTGAAGGGCAGAGATAATTCTCGGCTGATTTCCGACTCCCACCCCAGGGTTGCATTGTCTCCTTCAATTACCCGAAGCGGAATCGGTGCGCCGCTTACCTGACGAAAATGTGGATTGGGATCAGTCTCTATGCAGACGGACAAAAAAGGATGGCGCCGTTGGACCAAGTCGAGAGCGTTCCGCCAATTTTCGATCCGGGTATGTCCTTCAATCTGAGCGGCTAAAACAAAATGTCTCGGACTATTTTGATCGAGAAGCCATAACAATTGCTCGACCGCTCCGAGAGGACGAACGACAGCCGATGGAGAATCCTTGACTTCGGTGCGTGACACCTCGCGAGAGGCAAGCGCGGCGGCTAGTAATTCTTGCTCGGTAAACTTCATGTTTAGAGCAATAGAACCAGGATCCGGCGATCAAGTCGCCTTTTGTCCCAATTGCCGTAGTTACTGTCCCGATTCCCGGTGGGCGCAATTACAGGGGCAAGGCGCAGTGCTGCCGGCCTGTCCAACGACGTGTTCTCCGAAGCTTACTGAAGGAGAAACTTGCCGGAGTTTCAGGCGGCCAAGCGATGTCGGAGAAGGCCGAGATTGCTCCCGCGGCCGCGCACGTGGGTCAGTCCCGCAAAGGGGGAATAGGACTCAGCCCGGGGTTTTAACCCCGGGAAACGTGTTCCTAAATGTCGCGCCCTGAAAGTGGCGCTAGAACAGGTGTGGATTCACGCCGCGACATTGAATCCTAATGCCCCTACAGGGCATATCGTTAATATGTCTAATCCCGGGGTTAAAACCCCGGGCTGAGTCCTATTCCGCCTTCGGGGGACTGATCAAGAGCTTCCTTATGTTGTCCCGCAGCTGTCAAAATAAGAGGAAGGATATGCGCCGAAAGGATTGGTCCCGCAGGGATTCAATGAAGCCCAGTACGAAGTGCTGGGAAATAATGCAAAAAGAGCCGTTCGTCCCGCAAGAGACGATAGAAGTGCTTTGGCTCCTGATCCTCCCATATGCGGCTTCACACCAAGGTAAGGAGCCCTCGATGCCGTCCCGTCTGAATGGGGACAGGCTGGGACGGCTCGTTTTTTTTAACGTTACCCCAGCACTTCGTGCTGGGCTATTTTCGTTGAGTCCCTCCGGGACGACTACTATTGGCGCACATCCTTCGTTACGTTGACGCGCATGCGTGGGTCGCGGGCACGCGAACGAATTTCCTGAGGCGAAGCATCAGGCTACGACTTATTAGCCGGCAATTGCGCGATTGCGGATTTATATTCCGCAATCGCAATTGGCTGTTTCAGTTTTCCACTAATCAGCGTTCGCTATTTTCGCAGCTGATTACTGGTTATTCGAACGCTTCGCGAACGGGTCTCGTCCGATGATAGATCGTTCTGCCAGCTGTTCTCGCCACGTTCGATATGGTATCACCTGTATCCACAGCCGCATCCCTTACGTGTCTCGCTGTCCAGTGGAGCGGCCCCTCTGCGTCGGCTCTTGACACCACATACGGCGACAGAAGCACGACGGCTAGTATTACATACATCTTCTTCATACTTGTTTAAAATATATATAGGTTTGACGTGCTTGCGACCGAAGTTATTCGCTGTCTCGTGTTACCGAAACGCGCACGGCCGAAACTCGAGTTGTAAAGAATAGCGAGCGTTAATAGGCGGAGAAAAGGAAACGCTCAATTGCGGAATGCATGATCCGTTCCCGGCGATCACGGCGTTCCCGGCGTTTCCGAGAGAGGGACACGTCTTAGCAAGCAACTCGGCCTGAAGACTTTTGATATTATCGCGAGCCTCGGGTCGATTCCCAACAGCTTGAAAAAAAAGGCGCCGCATTCCGCGGTCACTCCCGCCTCCATTTGTCATCTGTCATTTGTCATGCGCTTCGCTGTCGCCTTTGGACGAAATCAATGTCCATCCAACTCGTGTTCGCTTCGCCCAACGTATTCAGCTGTTGTCCAGTGAGAGAGAACGACACTTCGAATCCGTCGGCAGCGGTCAGCGTCACTATAAACGTCTTCGGATCGGACGCCCGTTCCACGCAAACCATATCAGCCGGATAGGCTAGGAGTTCCTTTTCCACAATTTCTTTCGTGTGCACCGGCAGAGTTGAACGGGCAACTCCGGGCGACCACTCTTGCTGTTGATACTTCATTCTTTGTCAGTTCCTCGTATGGGGTTTGTTAACTTTCTAATGGTGACCGAAGTCGTTCTCGCATCGCCACCAAAGTTCGGAGCACTCAACACCTGGAATCGAAGAAGGGGCCGATTCTTGACCCAACTGGCGTATTCGTTGTTCTAGCGGTAGCCAGACAGCCCTCGGCCAGGGGAGATGACAAATGACAAATGACAAATGACAAATGACAAATGACAAATGACAGATGACAAATACGCCAACGGCGTAACAGGACTCAGCCCAGGGTGGAGGCTTTGCGGAACCCTGGGTTAGGTCCCAATAACGCGTGTCGCTCTGACGGAGCGTAAGAAGCCGCTCCGCCCGAGAAGCGACGAGATCGCAGAAAAGATGCTCACACGGGATCGGTAAAGAATTTGTCATCTGTCATTCGCGTCGAAGCTAACAATGGGAGTGATTGACTCTGCAAATGAGCTGGGTAATACTCTTACTAGTAAGAGTAAGAACAATACATGAAAATAACGTCTAAAGGTCAGGTGACCATCCCCCAAACCTTGCGGGAGCGGTTCGGGCTTTTGCCAAATACCGAGGTTGAGTTCGTCCCGACTGCAAATGGTAAGGAGTTGCGCCTGGTGAAATCCTCGAAGCCATCGAACCGTGGTCGAGCGCTCGTCGAACGCCTGCGCAGACGAGGTACGGGCAAACGCTCCACGGACGAGCTGCTTAAACTGATGAGAAGCGAGTCGTAAGGCTCTATGAAGATCCTGGTCGACAGTAGCGTTCTTCTGGATGTCCTGACCCAGGATCCGCACTGGGCAGCGTGGTCCGAAGAGAAACTCGCGGCGCATGCTGAACGCGATCTACTGGCGATTAATCCCATCATTTACGCAGAGGTCTCCGCACACTTCAGCAGCATAGAAGAACTCGACCAGGCGCTTTCTCCCGAGGATTTTGAGCGTTTGCCGTTGCCCTATGAAGCCGGATTCCTAGCCGCCAGGTGTTTCCTGCTGTATCGCCGCCGAGGAGGCCAAAAGCACGCGCCGTTGCCAGATTTTTACATCGGTGCCCATGCTGCTACCGATGGGCTAACGCTCCTGACTCGTGATGTATCCCGGTACCGCACATATTTCCCCTCCATCCAGCTAATCGCCCCAGAAGGGCGAAGTGGCGAAGCGCATGGCAGATAGTCAGAGCTAATGACAAATGAAATCAGATGACAAATACGCCAACGGCGTAACAGGACTCAGCCCAGGGTGGAGGCTTTGCGGAACCCTGGGTTAGATCCCAATAGCGTGTCGCTCTGAAAGAGCGTAAGAAACCGCTCCGCCCGCGAAACGACGAAATCGCAAAAAACACGCTCAGACGGAATCGGTAAAGAATTTGTCATTTGTCATCTGTCATTTGTCATTATCTGCTATTTGCTATCTGCTATCTGCTATGCGCTTCGCCTAACCTGGTATTCGTGCCAAATCAGGACCATCACAAAGAGGTCGAACACCGTAAGCGCCAGCAGCCCGGCTCCGTGCGTGTAAGAGAAGCGGTAAAGCTGATAGACAATAAAGAGTCCCAATACAATCAGGGATGCCGGATATGCCCAGAGTTTGTTCCTGAGCAGACCGACGACAAGCAGCAGCTTCACCATGCCGTGGCTTATCAGATAAAAGGCATAGAAATTTTTCGTCTCAACTGAGAAATTCTGCGCAGCGGCGAGCAAATGTGTCGCGATGAAATCCTTCGGATTTTCGATCAACTCCTCTTGGGTTAGCATATTGACGAGGTTTTTGATCGAGCTTGTGCTGACCAAAGCAAAGGCTACGCCAGCGAGGCATTCAATCAGCGCGGAGGCACCTTTTAGCAGGACACTTACCTGAAAAATCTGATGAATTCGTTTTTCATTCATGCCTATGTCAGGATCCATGTCACCACCTTGATAGGGGCGAAGCGCATGACAAATAGCAAATAGCAGATAGCAAATGAAGGCCTGACGGACCTGTTGAAATAACCGGATGGGACATGGGCTGTTACTCCTTCAGCGCAGAACCCCAAAAGCATCGAGGACAGCTTGCCCGCCATAGTCCCGTCCTTTGACCGAATACAAGATAACAGGCTTCAGTGCGACGGCGGCGGGAGCACGACGACGAGGACGAGAACGATTCCAAAATTTCGGAATTCAGGCTCAATGGATCATATTTGCTATCTGCTATTTGCTATTTGTCATGCGCTTCGCCTAGGGCTTTGCGGAACCCTGGGTTAGATTGCTCCGCCCACGAAACGACGAGATCGCAGGGAACACGCCCGCTCATCAATTTGTCATCTGTCATTTGTCATTTGTCATCTGTTCCGCCCAGCCGCTATGCTCCAACTCATCATTCCGCCTTACCGATCCCACCTTCCTGGTAGGCCTTCTGTAAAACGTAAAAAGCTTTCTTCTTTTCACCCTGATCGGAGATGAGTCCCTTTCGATTGAAATAGTCCTGAATCCCAGGCAACGGCCGGCGCGGTGAACGGAAATCCATCAAGATCCAAGGACTCATACCTCGCAATTGGCGAATACCGTTGAGCATACGCAGTTGGTGCCGGTAGATATTGGCTTGATACTCTTCGGTCCAGCGCGTATCGGCATCGCCGTGGAGACCATATTTCGCCTCTCCACCGAATTCGCTGACAATCAGCGGCTTATCGTAAGCGATCTTCCAGACGGTTTTGTCGGCGTCCTCCGGTTTGTGCTCATACCATCCGATGTACTCATTAAATCCAATGACATCGAGCGCTTCGCCAAGGGGGTCGTCGATGATCTTCGTCATACCGTCCGTGCGCACCAAAAGCGCGGCTGCCACCAGACGCGTGGGATCTTGCTCGCGGGTTTTTGCGGCCAACGTTTTCAGAAATTGAATGCGGGCGGGAGTGACCGGCGTTTCGTTGGCCACTGACCATAACACGACGGATGCTTTGTTCCGGTCGCGTCGTATCATCTCATGCAACTGTTGTTCGGCCTTGGCCAGCACGGCGGGATTGTCGAATCCAACAGCCCAATAGACCGGAATTTCCGACCAGACCAAGATTCCCAATCGATCGGCCAAGCGCGTCATGCGCTGATCGTGCGGATAGTGCGCGAGGCGGACAAAATTTGCACCCAACTCCCGTACCCAGCGAAGTAACGTGTTCGCATCCTCATCGCTGTAGGCACGTCCGGTACGATACGGCGCCTCGGCATGAATGCAGATACCACGCAGAAAAATGGGTGAGCCATTGAGAAGAATCTCGGTGCCACGGACTTCGACCGTTCTGAAACCCATCTCATCTTCAAGCTCGTCCTGACCGGCTCGGATATGTATCCGATAGAGTCGGGGATGTTCTGGCGACCAGAGCTCTAGGTTGCTGGCCTGGAACTGGAATCTCGCCCGCCCATCTGTTCCCAAGCTGGCCGTTTCATTCACATTCAGTTCGGGAATACTGACGGTTACATGGGTTCCATTGGCTGCTCCTTCGAGGTGTACCCATCCCTCGATAGCGGTCTTGCTGCCCCGCTGCAGATGCAGATCGAAATCATCAATGAATTCCTCCGGCACTTCGACCAGCAAAACGTCTCGGGTGATGCCTCCGTAGTTCCACCAATCCGTCTGCAGCGTAGGGATACCGTCGGCTAAGCGAGTGTTGTCGACTGCGATCACCACAAAATTCGAACCATCTTTGAGGGCGCTGGTTACCTCGGAGTCGAACGGAGTAAATCCACCCTCGTGTTCGCAGATCTTCTTTCCATTCACCCAGACGTATGACCGGTAGTTGGCCGCACCAACGTGCAAGAACACTCGCTTCCCCGGTTTGCGTACATAGGAAAAATCCTTTTCGTACCACATCGATACCTTCGTAGAAGAACAGTGATTCACGCTGAGTGTTCCAATCGCCGGGCACATGGAGAGTCGGTGACTTTTGAAAGTCATACTCCACCGGCTCGCCACCCGGCTCTTGTTTTCCGTTCAGGAAATATCCGTCGGTCCGCGGTTTGCCGTGGAAGTTGTAAAGACCGGTCGCATACGGGTCTACGATCGTATGCCAATCACCGTTCAAGCTGATTGTTTGGCGATGGTCGATGTTCACTAAAACCATAGGAGGGTAGGGCTGAGCTCCCGCTCGGCCGGAATCATCTCACGCAAAGACGCAGAATAATCTCACGCAAAGACGCAAAGACGCAAAGGGAGGACGTGAAAAGTGAGAGGTGATCGGTGATTGGGTGAACGGAGCGACGTGCAGTGGAAGGTCCTAAACGTCTAAAACAGTAAATAGCCGCAAAAGAACACAAAGAGCACAGAGAATTCCACCGTTCGGCTGAGCCCAAGTCTAAGGCCTTTGCTTCCTTCTGTTCAAAAAGTCTTCGGGGTCTCACGCGAAGACGACAAAGAGGGAAAGTGAGAAGGGATCGGTGATTGGTGAACGGAACACGGCGGTTGTTGCGCAGAGAATTTTGTCCAGCCCGCCTACCGTCTCCTGGATCCAAATACTAAATCCTAGCTCCTCTCGCGATTTGTCATCTGTCATCTGTCATCTGTCATTTGTCATTTGTCATTTGTCATGCGCTTCGCCCGACACCGCTCCGTTCACCAATCACCAATCACTTCCTTCCTTTGCGTCTTGGCGTCTTTGCGTGAGATTATTCTGCGTCTTTGCGTGAGATCATTTCCGGTTTTCCGTTCACTTGCTGCTCACAAGCGAATAAAGGTGGCGGCGCAAATTAGGGGAAACAACCGCCAAGATTCCAGCGAACAACAAAAGCGAAACGGTGTTCGGCTCCGGAACAGCCTCGACGATCCTGGCATTGTCGAGTCCCAAGTCCCATACATTCAGTGACGGATAAGCGTAACCTGGCGTTCCGAGTTCCAAACCGATCGTTTCAATATTGCTCATGAGCGTCCGCCAATCCGCGTTGCTCCCAGGGGTGCCGTTTCCACGCAGTAGAACCCAACCTTTTGGAATCGTCGTGGAGTCAGCATCCAAATTGTAATCATAAGTCTTCCATCCAACTGGTAACTTGGAGATGTTGGCGCCGACATAGTATGCTTCCAACCCTTTGCTGAAGTCCCCGGTACCGAGAGTTGTCCGTAGATCGAGAGTCATATTGCGATGAGGCGCCTGCGTCCCCGCAAAAATATTGACGTCAAAGCTCATCGCGGTCACGTCATCTGCATAGTAGTTGCCCAGGAAATGCGTATTCGTCGTGCCTATCGGCACATACCAAGTTGGAACAGAACCTGCAAATTGGCCGCGCAAATAAGCACCTGGATTTCCGCCCGATGGTTGGATCTGAAGAGGTCTCGAAGGATCGCCGGTCAGATGCCAATTTCCGTCGTCGCTCCCGTTGTCAAACGTCTCTGTAAAATCTGCCAGAGCGCTGCCGCCGACAGATAACAGGAGAAATGGCACCGCCAGGTACAGACGACCGAATATTGCAGGAAAAAGAGATCTTTTGAATGAGTTAACCATGAAATGTCCCGTTTGTAGATGAAAGGGAAAAACCTGATTAAAACGACTAGATGCAAGCAAGCAGAAAGAGAACGATCTGGGGACTGCTGAACAAAGAGTAGATCTACTACAATTATTATAAGTTCAGATCTAATAGCCGCGATACGCGTCGAATCGTTTCGATAAGAACACGCCAAGATGCCCGGTAGGGCTGAGCTCCCGCTCGGCCGGAATCACCTCACGCAAAGTCGCCAAGACGCAAAGACACATTTAAACTGCGCACAAGAGCTCGCGGAGACCAAGAAGACCTTTTTTAACAGGAGCTCACAGAGATAACGGAGAAAACCGGATCTCACGCCAAGGCGCAAAGACGCAAAGACGGATTTTAAACAGAAGTTAGCAAAGACGGTCGGTACTGACTACCGGTCAGAGCGCTTCCATCTGCAATCTGTCATTTGTCATCTGTCATGCGCTTCGCCCGCTATTTGCTATCTGCTATCTGTCATGCGCTTCGCCAGTTCCCATTTCCGACCCGGATTAGTCAATAGTATGCTTTTGCAAGTGGAGGGTGAAAGAGTCCCGCAGCGCCGGTAACGCGCTTGGGTTAGATTGATCGTAGGCAGCGAAAAACTCCCCTATCACCATTTTTTCGTTGATATCGACCGTTAAGCGCAGGAAACCAAATTCCTGGTCGTTGTAAGCGACAACCTTAGCCGAGTCCCCTTTTGGTAAAGCCGAACCGGTAGGGAGGACGACATCGAATGGCAGGTTTGGGAGTGTAGCCATGTCACCCGCACAGGTTTTAGAGAGCTTTTCCACCGCTGCATGCCCTCCACTGCCGGCTATCAGGTACGGGATTTGCCAACCGCTGGCGTATGTGTAGGTGATTCTCTGATAAAGATGGGCGTGAGCAGAAATAATAACGTCAGGGTATTGACCGCTTTCGTGAAAAGCTTGTTGCAGAATGTTGCTAAGCGGTTGCAAGACGCCGGCGGGCAGTGGCCGGCGCGGCGTCGGGCCCAAGTTTGGGTCGCCGCGCTCGGCGAAATTAGCCGCACCGGAATACGGAGGATAGTGTAACGCCAGGAAAATCACTTTTCCATCGGCGACGTCCTTGATACCCTTCAAGGTTCTGACCAGCCACTGATATTGCGGGTTGTCTGTACTCATCGGGTCGTCCAACTGCCCACCATTAATGTCATTCGTGTAGAGACCGACGATATAGGCGACTGATGTTTCGAATAACCAGTAGAGATACGGCTGAGTCATCGTCAGCCGCCGGTCTGTTTGATTGTCCGGACTTGCCTCTCTTTTCGAGCCGCAAAAGTTCTGCAGAAAATGAAGGATTGCTGATTTCTTGCTATGGTCGGAGCTCTTGCCGTCGTGGTTACCCGAGATCGCTAAAATGCTACGATCATAGCCGGTGAACTGGGCATAGAACTGTGAGTTGTACATCGCCGTTTGGTCCTTGCCTTCCGGATCCGAGGGATCTTCGTCCTTGTAGACAACATCGCCCAGATGAAACAAAAACGACGTCCCGACAGCCCGTGAACTCCCGCCGCTTATGCGAGGATTAGAGATCTGTGCCGCCATGGCTTTAGCCACCTGCAGCCCGGGCAAATGATCCTTGAAGTCGCCGGAACATCCCACCGCATGAAAGCTCAGGACGCCTCGTTGTTTAACGGCGCGCGATTCGTCGGGGTCGATGTCCTTTAAGGTGAGCCGATGCGAACCACTTGGAGGATCGACCGGAATGGAAGTCCATACCCCGTGCTCGACGCATGCGGGGTACGCCGGGTTAGCATCACCAGTCGTCGTTGGAAGGTCCGTCGCCATATTCAAATGGTTCGTTACCGAGCTTTGATTAACCCGACAAGGAAAATTAGCAGTTAATGGATAGGGTCACTAGGACTCCTAAGACCCTCCAGTCCGAGCGCACCGGCTACTGCGGTAGAAGTTCCGGACGGTACTCGAAATGCATCGTGTCATAGTGGTACCACTTGCCGCCCCAGATGAAGCCGTGCCGCTCAAATATCTCCACGATCTCGTGAGGAATTCGGTTCCGATATGGAATGGAACCTTCATGGCCGAGCCCACTGCCCCAACGCCAGTAGTCGGAAAAGCCTGAATTGATATCGATCGCAATCCCGAAAGAATGCGCGCTTAATTGCTTGGACCCGGCGATTTGCCGCCAATTAAATGTTCCGGCTATGTTTGTGACGTACTTCTTTTTATCCGGTGGTAGCTGATCGAATTCCTCGGAGATCGCGGTCAGCTTTTTATCTATTCCATTGACCGTAGTGATCCGCACCCTCTCATGAGTCGACCGCGGGAGCCATGGGATGCTAGTCAAATGCGATTCGACCTCTTTCGCGTTGGCGCCGTACATCGCCATGAAGAGCATGGAACAGCGAAATCTGCCAGGGTCAAAGTTCACGGCGGGCGCTCCGTACGAGTCTGGACCAACTGGGTACGACTGGGCTAGTTCATCTTTCGGATCAGCGTCTGAAAGTAGTTGTTCATAGGTCTTGCTTCGCCCATCGTCGAAGACCAACTCACGGCCGTCGCGGAGAATTAACTTATTATCCCGGTACCCAGCCAAAGATTCTGGATAGGCGCGCAGAAAGATCGCTGCCTTAGCGGGAAGATCGGCCGCCGGCGCTTTGATCACGATGCTCAAAAGAAAGGTGATGGCCAAGACAGTAGCGCCGCTCCGCCTGACCGCCTGAAGCAAAGACATGTCAATCAGACAGGATGGTCACGGTTATGCCACGCTCATAGATTTCAGTGCGGATCAGAGGTGTTCCGTTCACAACGCGTTCGATCGCTTGCGGCGTGGTCGCTCCGTTCTCTAACAGCCTCTCGAGACTCGCGCGGTTCGTTTTGTTGCTGAAGAACGAGTCAGATTGATCTTCCGGGTCGCGAATACCGTAGACATAGAAGTTGGCCCGATCTTGCCGGATGATTGCGGCTGCGCTTAGCAGCCGCTGGCCGTTGCTGTTGAAATGGTCTCGCACGCTAAGTCGCGCAACGTACGAGTCGACATAAGCTCCCATGTCTGGTCCTGCATGGAGGGGCTGCAGAGTCGCTCCGAGGAAGAGCGCGATCAAATAACAAAGGTGGCGTCTGCTTTTCGGGTTTACCCGGACGGAGGACCCGTCCCGTCGACGATCCCGGATCGACTTGGCGTCTGACGTAAGCACGATCCGATTGGCGAAAATCCGAGGCCCAGCAAAGCGTTTCACTAAAGATCGGAGGCTTTCACCCCAAGTGATCGCTATGAAAGTGAGTGCCGACATGCAGCGCGCGCCCCGAGAGGCTTTCTCACTCCCCGAACGCACCGCTTTATGTTATCCTTCCGGACGAGCGATAAACGCAAGCCAATAATACATCGCTGGAGTTGGACTCTTACGATGCGGACGGAGTAATCGATTGCCGATGTGTATCGGTAGCCGGCACCTGCTACCGATCACACCATCTTGAATCCGTCAGCAGAAGGCCGTGACACTCCGTGCCATGGTTCTACGGTACGAGTAGAGCTTCAACCCGCGGCTGCGCTAGACCTATCTTATGCCCCGGGGGCGCAGCCTTCCGGCCCGAACATTTGACGAACCTCGGTCTCGCCCTCCCAGCCCGGCCAATATTTGTTGTGAAGTTCCATGAAGTGGACCGCCGATTCGATCGCCTCTTCCTTCGATTTGTACTCAAACTGCGCATAACCGCCGATGACCTCCTTTGCCTCGGTGAAAGGCCCATCGATCACGGTCACCTTCCCCCCGGAGAGCCGGACACGGGCACCCTGCGCAGTCGGCGCGAGCCCTCCGGTCCCGAGCATCCTGCCGGCTTTGGTCTCTTGTTCGGCCTCCTGCATAATAGCATCCATCAGCTCCTTAGGCGGCTGGCCCTGCTTCTCAGCGTGCTTAACTATCATCATGAATCGCATCGTTAGATTTCCTTATTAGTTTGGGTTGTGAGCCGAGTTTTTCGGACCATCTCGAACGGCCGGACCTGGGCTCTAACCTCTGCGTCGAACGAGAGGTAGCAAAATCGACACGGAAAATGAACTTTTTTAGGCACACCCCAAAGACCTCACGCAAAGACGCGTTACCCGGTAGGGCTGAGCTTCCGACTTCGCGAAGGTTGAAAATCGTATCACCACCCGGTGGATGCTTCGTCGGACACGCCTGCTCGGCCGGAATCATCTCACGCAAAGGCGCAAAGGTTTAAACGCCGGCAACGCCGGGAGCGCCGACAACGCCGGGAACGGACTGGCTTCTAAATTCTGTTAGCACACGCCGGAATGTTGAATGTTTAGACGTGACCCTATGGGAGACCGTTGCCACTGCTCACCGCTCCACCGCATCACCGCATCTGCTATCTGCTATGCGCTTCGCCCGTCATCTGTCATGCGCTTCGCCCGCGCAGACGTATAATGACCCGAGGGGAGAACAAGGCACCGAATGTCTTGCTCAGGTCCTCCGGCGGAAAGGGTAGCTTGCTGAAGTACTCGCGCGTGTGGTCCAAAGCCAGGAGCATCATGACCAATCCACGCAACACATCCACAGACATGATGCGGGTGGATCCGGTTGACGGAGATGAGGTCTCGATGGCTGCAATACGTTGCACATGCATTGGAATTCATGAATAAGGCGGGTAATAAACATCGCAGTTTGAGAAGCCGCTCTTTTTTTGTCCCAGTTGCCGTAATCGCTGTCCAAGCCGTTGGCACGAGGGTCCGCCCGCATAGCAGTCTCACGCAAAGACGCCAAAGACCGGCTGAGCTCCGCTCGGCCGGAAATAACCTCACGCAAAGACGCCAAGACGCAAAGGGGGGAAGCGGACTTAGATCCAGAACTTAGAATTTAGAATAGTAGGCGCTGGCGAAGCGCATGACTGGCGAAGCGGATGACAAATGACAAATGACCAATGACAAATGGTAGAACTGGCCCTGATTCCGGAATTTGGCAATCGTCCTCGTGCTCGTCGTCGTCGTCGAAAGGTCAAAGACTGAAGAAAAACCTCACGCAAAGACGCCAAGACGCAAAGGATGGGACCTAGAATCTAGAAGTTGGAATTTAGAAAAGCTATGCACGGAGATACCGACAGATGGCGGGCGAAGTGCATGACAAATGACCGATGACAAATACGCCGAAGGCGTAACAGGACTCAGCCCAGGGCGGAGGTTTTGCGGAACCCTGGGTTAGATCCCGAAAAGAGCGAACGCTCTGTAAGAGCGCAAGAAAAGGGCTGAGATCGCGGAAAACACGTGCACACGAAGTCCGCAAAGAAGACTCTTTTTAAACAGAAGGTAGCAAAGGAAGCAAAGTTTGGACTACCGGCTGCTGAATTCCGGCTTCTCATCAATTTGTCATCTGTCATCTGTCATCTGTCATCTGTCATTTGTCATTTGTCATTTGTCATGCGCTTCGCCCACTACCGCGGCGCCATATATTGGCCAAATCATGGATTCGTGCGCAGAAAAGGGGGTCGAACTGGTGGTCAGATTGCTCCCCGCGGAACCGAGCAAAGACATCGGCTTCGCAATCATGAGTCACTTCCATTACTCTCCCGATATTCGCATCATAACCTGTCAACGATGGAAGAGGTTGCGAGTTATCTTCTGGAATAAACACAACGTATCGACGCGCTGTTTTGGGGGAACGGACTCGGTTGAAATAACTCCCCGGCAAAAAAGCTTTCAAGACGCTGGTTACTTTTGCAGAAATTGATGCCACAACTTCAACATGCTTAAGTTTACATCGCGTCGCCGAGCCTGGAGGCTTTTGCTCGTCGTTGCCGCAGCGGTCAGCGCTTTCGGCTGTGCCGAACTGCGAACGCCTTACACCGAATCGGAACTGCAAATCGCCGTGCCGATGGGAGTACCCGGGGTTCGTGCTTGGGTGGATGCGCCGCTCTCGGTATTGCGGACGCAGGTGGCCCAGTTACCGGCATTAAACGGAGCAGATGCCTTTTCCATCCTCGCCCTCTCCGGCGGAGGAGAACATGGAGCGTTCGGCGCCGGCCTCCTTTGCGGTTGGAGCGAAAACGGTCATCGCCCCACTTTCAGCATCGTAACGGGAATTTCGACCGGCGCACTGATGGCGCCTTTCGCTTTTTTGGGGTCCGCCTACGATCCGCGTCTCAAAGCGCTGTACACAGAGATGTCATTCCACGGCCTGCTTTCAGGTAGTCCTCTCACCGGCCTTTTTGGTGAAGGCCTCTACCATACTCGACCGCTCCAACGCGTCGTTGACCGGCAGGTCGACCAGGCAATGCTCCCGACATCGCCGCTGCCTATCGGCATGGGCGACGGCTCTTCGTGGTGACCACTAACCTCGATGCGCAGCGGCCGGTGCTGTGGAATATGGGAGCAATCGCCGCCAGCGGACGACCCAACGCGCTGGAGTTATTTCGCAAGGTCCTGGTCGCTTCGGCGAGTATTCCGGGATATTCGATTCCGTCTTTATTGAGTCAGAGGCCAACGGACACCATTTCAAGGAAATGCATCTCGATGGTGGTACAACTTTGGACGTGCTTCCCATGCCGCTCAAGCTTGCGGCGGCAGGCCGGCTCGATGCGGCGCGCCGGACGCCTGGGCAGCTCTACATCATCATTAACAACAATCTCGATCCGGCATTCGCGATGACTAAGCCGAAAACCTTGTCTATCACTGCTCGTGCGTTCAATACGCTCACAAAAGTGACATCTATGCTGCGATCTTGGACTCTTACCTGTTTGCGGGAAAGCAAGGCTTACAGTTCAATTTCGCCTACATTCCAAACAGCTTTAAGGTGAAAAGCATCGAGCTTATCGACCCGAATTATATGAGGGCGCTATTCGAGTTTGGCCGCGCTCAGGGCCGGCTTGGCGGCGACTGGGAGCATATTCCACCTCGTCTATACCGGTAAGGAGCATATCCCCGCCGGCTCCCAAACCCACAGACAACGCCGAGAGCGCCGACAACGCCGACATCGACTGGGGCCCTTAAGACGTGATTGGGTCGTGTCAAAACCAGCGCTTTGATGGGGGTCCCCCCGCGCACACTTACCATTTCGTGGATTACCGGCTAACCTGGTCGTACCAACATTTGACGCTCCCGGATCCGATGTTTGCGACGCACCTTCAGCGCTAGGACCGCTCTTTTATTCTTGTTCCTGGGCTTCGCCCTAGGCTATCTTGAAGCACGGCTTCGCCGCTGAAAACCTGCCCGTCAAATTTGATCAAGCGAAGCCTGACAGGCCGCCAGTGTGGAGGCTTTGCGGAACCCTGGTTGAGTACAGAAAAGCGATCCCGCTTCGTCTTGTCCCACCATAGTCCGTCCCCTCAAAGCCGACGTGCTAACAAGTTCAGCGGCAGCGGACTTGTCCGACGAAGCCTTGTCCTCTGATCCAGTCATGGTTACCGGGTGGGCGAAGTCGGAACGACGTGACAGAACTCAACCCGAATGTTCTAAACGGACTATTTCAGCAGGCTCTTCCGGGGCTCCATTTGCTATTGGCTATTTCTAATGGGCTTCGCCCCCCTCTCCTCGCTACTAAATTCCAAATTCCAAATTCCAGATTCTAGATTCTAGAACGTTTCCTTTGACGCCGAATAAGTAGAGGCGTCCATTTCAGTGTCGCTCAGAGACCTTTGACTAAAGGTATTCTCCTGACCCCTCGCGCACGGATGTTCCTGGAGCCCGCGAAATCCCGCAGCAGGTCGTTAAGCGACGACCCTTCTAAACTTCGAGATCAGGTAATGAAAACGCGGCTTGAGAATCAGATTGCTATAGTAACCGGATCAAGTTCCGGTAACGGACGAGCGATTGCACTCGCCCTTTCATCGTCAGGCGCGACGGTCGTCTGCGCCGATTTAAACAAAAAAGCTCGGCAGGAAGGCTATGAAGAGGATATCGAAGTCGACACAGATGATGTGATCCAGCGTCGAGGAGGCAAAGCCGTTTACGTTCAAGCCGATGTCCGATCTGCCTCCCAAGTGCAAGGCCTGGTGACACGTGCCGCCTCTGATTTTGGGCGGCTCGACATCATGGTTAACAACGCCGGGATATTTCCGGGACTTCATACGATACTTGATGAAAGCGAAGAGGTATTCGACTCGGCGATGGCGGTGAACGCTAAGGGTGTCTGGCTTTGTTGCAAGTACGCGATCACGCAGATGCTAACCCAGGAGCCGCTCGAGACCGCCTCACGTGGCAAAATCGTGAACATAGCTTCGGTCGCAGCGCTGATCGGACTAGGCCACCATCCCGCTTACAGCGCATCAAAAGCTGCGGTGGTCAATTTAACGCGTCAGTTAGCAGTTACCTTTGGCCCCCAGCGGATCAATGTGAACGCCGTGTGTCCGGGACTTATCCCAACAGCGATGACTCGACCGACCAACCGAGAAACCGAGGAATGGCATAGGGGCGCTCTGCAAGGAACGCCCTGGCCGCACCTCGGCACTCCCCAAGACGTAGCTCATTGCGTGTTATTTCTCACCTCTCCGGAGGCGGAGTGGATCACAGGCACAATATTGTCTACCGACGGCGGCGTTTCAGCGATGTGAAAATTCCCGTTAAAACCTCACGCAAAGACACGGCCGAAATCATCTCACGCAAAGACGCCAAGACGCAAAGGATAGGAAGCGGACCTAGAATCTAAAAGTTGGAATTTAGAATAGGTAGGAAGGGGAAATTTGGGAATCGTTCTCGTGCTCGTCCTCGAAGGGTCAAAGACGGAAGAAAAATCTCACGCAAAGTCGCAAAGACGCGGAGCCGGATTTTTGAACAGGAGGTAACAGAGGAAACGGAGAAACCGTTCAGCTCAAGTCGAAGCCGGAAAAGCTCACGCAAAGTCGCAAAGTCGCAAAGACGGATGCTAAACAGAAGGTAACAGAGGAAACGAAGTTTGGACTCACTCTGACTTCTGAACTTCCTGCTTCCGGATTTTGCAGCTTGGTACGCGACCTGTCCGACGAAGCCTTCCGTGACGGTCGAACATGGCTAATGCTTGGCGAACTTGGAAAGCTTAACAGGACTCAGCCCATGTCCTTCGTTATTTCAATAGGTCCTTCAGGCCTTCATTTGCTATCTGCTATTTGCTATTTGTCATGCGCTTCGCCCGGAGGCTTTGCGAACCTGGGTCGGGGTGAAGTGTAACGGAACTCTCGGGGTAGCAAAAAGGTAAGAACCTTTGCCTCTAAGCACCACGAATGTTGATGTTTAAGACTCGACCCTGGCAAATCCCTGCGATGATTGACCACATTTCCCAAAGCTGCCCAGAGGCTAGGCGCAGCATAGATTTGGTCAGTTAGTTTACAAGCGAAGAAAGCGTTGAGCGTCTATTGCGAGTCCAATGCGGGCGGCCGTTGCTTTCGCAACCAGGCTTTAGCGGAATCGGCCATCACAACCAGGGAAGCGCCCATCATTATAGCATCCTTGATTACCAGCCGTCCGGCCCCGCTCAAGAACGGAAAGCCGTGGTTGACGTCGCCGAGCGGAGGCACCCAGCACGCCGGCGTTGTGACGAGAAAGGAGAGCGTTGCAAGCGACATCACGAATACCAAGAATCCACCCAGCGCTGCGACCTGCGGAAGCCATGGGTGGAGACAGAGCATCAATCCGTACAGCACGATCACTGCACCGAGGCCGTAAGCGAAAGCGTACGTCTGGTTTTTCTCATTCCATTCAACGTTTGCCGGCACGAGGGTTCCCTCAGGGTTCATATGCGCTTTGTAATGGCCGGGATCCGCGTAGAAGAAGCTCATGAGCGGGCTGTTCGCGACGAAAGGCACGATCCCCTGTGCCTCGTATTTGAAGGCCTTCAGACCGCCGATCCAGAGAAGGACGACGATGAGACCGGTGCGGGTCACTATGACGCCGACGCGGTCCGCCCGTGCCGCGATTTCGAAGATGCGCGTGATCATGCGGGGCACGGTTTTGAAAGTGGGCTCAGCGTGGGTGATAGTTTGGTTCATAGGTATAGATGTTGATTTGCGATATCGAAAAATATTCGAAATAGTTCTTTCACGGAATGGATGGACACCACGGATCCATGGACGAAAACGCCCGGGTCGTTCCAATACTTGTGAGATGGATTTGAAATCCGAAGAGCCGGTCAGAAGACCAAACAGAACTGGGGTGCATGAAATCCGGAAGCCAGCCCGCCGCTTTGACATTGCTCGACCCGCGTGAGAGCCATATCGCTTTTCAGTTGCAGAATTTCACGCTTACTGCCGGATCTGTGTTCAGCGAACGATCTAACTATTTCAACGTCCGGTGGATCAAGACTGGATCTGGCGCCTGGGATTTGGATCTAGCGACCTTCTCCTTTTCTTCGCCGGCCCTCCTCTTCGCGGCTCCTTATCAGGATATCCTCTTGAGAAGTCAGGAACCGATCACCGGCGTCTGTATTCGTTTTCATGCGGAGTTTCTTTGTATCGAAACTCACCATGAAGCGATCGGATGCAACGGTGTTCTGTTTAACAATGTTTACGGAGTGCCATTGACCCGTTTAGCGCCGGATGACGAGCCGGTTTTCGATGCAATCGTCGAGCAAATGCAAGCGGAATTAGGCTTGGGCGCCCTCGCCACCTCAGAGATACTGGTCTCGTATTTGAAAATCTTCTTGATCAAAGCAACTCGTCTGAAAATAAGCCAGGACGCGTACGCTACAGAGAGTCTCGCCCCCCGCATACCGCCGATACTCGATCGGTTGAAAGCGTTGATCGAGCAACACTATCGATCGAAGCATCGTCCCGCTGACTATGCAAAAATGGTGGGAATGAATCCCCGGGCACTCGGCAAGCTAAGCAGGACGTACTTTCACAAAACCCTGACCGAGCTCATTCGGGAAAGGATCTTAAAACACGCAAAATGGCAGTTGCTCATACTTTGCGACCCGTAAAAGAGGTCGCTTACGAAGTCGGATTCGATGACGAATTCTATTTCAGTCGTCTTTTCAAGTCTTCCACAGGGTGTTCGCCGCAATTCTATCGAGAATACGAAACAGAGATTCGCGGCGGAAAAAATCTATTGCCGGTAGACAAACTGGAATCGATGCGCCGAAAGCATGCCGCGCTGAATCGGTGGGAAAACGAGCCGATATAAGGACACGTAGCGTCCGAGTCGGCGATGCGTGCTCTTGTTGGTTGTCGACCTGAGCAAAGAGTTGGCGATCTTTTAGCGATTACCCTATTTTAACGTGGATCGTAGCCGGAGAGCATTACTTACGACCGACAAGGAACTAAAGCTCATTGCAGCGCCCGTGATCATGGGTTCAGCAAAAGTCCGATGAACGGATAAAGGGGCCGTTGAAAGGGTCAGTCAACAATTATTGACAGATCGGACCCAATCTCGGAACTCGGCCATCCTTTTGCCAGCTTAGTATTGGCGTCGATCCGCCGGATTTGCTGGCGGACATTGGCGGCGTGCGCAGGCCAAGATGTTCACTAGTCTCTCGCTCTTCTGGGTTTCGCGTCTCTTTGTCAAGAATTGTTGACTGACCCCTTTTCCTGACCCTCTTAACACGGCCGGGAATAATCTCACGCAAAGTCGCAAAGACGCGGAGCCGGATTTTTGAACAGGAGGTAACAATAAAAATAGAGAAACCGTTCAGCTCAAGTCGAAGCCGGAAAAGCTCACGCAAAGACGCGTTGCCCGGTAGGGCTGAGCTCCCGCTCGGCCGGAATTTCTCACGCAAAGACGCGAAGACGCAAAGTAGGAAGTGATTGGTGATTGGTAAACGGTGAACGGAGCGACCTGCGGTATAGATCGTCCATCTGCTATCTTGCTATCTGCTGATTTGCTATATGACATGCGCTTCAGCCCAGGTGGAGGCTTTGCGGAACCCTGGGTCAGGGTGAAGTGTAACGGAACCCTCGGGGTAGCAAAGGTAAGAATCTCTGCGCTCTTTGTGTTCCTTGGCCGACGAAGCTTTCGCTGTAGTTGGAAGTCTAAGAAAAAAGTCAGCGAACTTGGAATCTTGGCGAAGTCTGCTTTCGCGGCTATTCACTGTTTCAGACGTGACCCCATTTTGGATGATCTACCGCACGTCGCTCCGTTCTCCAATCACCAATCACCCCTCACTTCCTCCGTTTGCGTCTTGGCGTCTTTGCGTGAGATCATTCCGGCAGGCGTCTTTGCGTGAGATTCTTTGCCTTCCTAACGAACGCTCGCGAAGGTGTTCACGACGGTGAGATCGAAGGTGGCGTCGACTTTAGCCCCATCGGCCGAACTATCATCGATTTGCAATTTACCGACGAGGTGGTTCGGCTCACTGGTGGTGAGCGTGAAGGCTTCGCCGTTGGTGGCGCCGGAGTATTGCAGCTTTTCGCCATTTAACCGGACTGCGTAGTCGAGGTGTCTGGCATCACTGAAGTCGACCATCGCGCCGTCCCCGAGTGCGCTGTCGGCGCAGGAAAGGGTTTTGCATGCTTTGATCTTTGCGCCGACGTCGACGCTCGACAGGTAAATCCGCAGCACGGTCTTGCTCGGATCCATCTCATCCGGGCCGCGTACTAACCATCCGTATTTCACCGAGCACTTGCCGGTCTTGAATGCAATCGTTCCGCTCGCGCTACCGTCCGCAAGCGCCAGGGAAGATGTGGTCAGCCAGATCACTGACAGAACCAGAACATTTCGGAGCACTATCATTTGATTAGCGTAAGTTTTTTCTGCCAATCACGTCAAGCGCAGTCGCCATACCTAACGGTCTGTCTAATCTCACGCAAAGACGCCAAGACGCAAAGGGAGGAAGTGAGAGGTGATTGATGAACGGAGCGACGTCCAGCGAAGCGCATGACAGATGACAGACAAAGCGCATAGCAGATAGCAAATAGCCAAGTGATCCAGGAGACAGAGGTGGGCTGAACGTGATCTCGCGCAAAAACGCCGAGTTCCGTCCGCCAATCACCGCCCCCGCTCCCTCAAAGCGAATATGCTCACCGAGTTTGGCAACGACGGAGCGGCTAGCAAAGGTAAGAACTCAGCGTCCAGGCGGTGGAGGCATTGCGGAGACAAATGGTCAGAGGAGAAATGTAACGGGTAACCCTGAGCCGGAGGTAGCAAAGTTTGCAAAGGGTAAGTACATTCACTCTGCGGTTCCGCAAAGCCTCGGCGAAGCGCATGACAAATAGCAAATAGCAGATAGCAAATGAAGCCCTGACAGACCTGTTGAAAAACCAGATGGAACATGGGCTGAGCCCTGTCGCTGGCGTTTCTCATCAATTTGTCATTTGTCATCTGTCATCTGTCATTGCTTCCCCGCTCTGCTATCTGCTATCTGCTATCTGCTATGCGCTTCGCAGCGGAATGAGTGCCTGCAGTCGCTCTTCGCGCAGGTAAAGTCCGCCCCACAGCAACACCGCGATGTAGACCGGGAAGAGCGCGTGCGAGAAGAGCGGATCGCCAACGCGCACGTGCGTAGCGACGGCACCGCCTAGATAACCGGTTAAAAGGATCGCACCGAGAACGGCAGTACGCGGAATGACATAGAGGATGACGCAAACCAGCACGACGATCCCGAGACCAATAATAACGTTCTCGGGATATCCGAGCTGAAGCGTTGCTTTCACGACAAACTCGGGTTTCATCAATTTCATGACCCCGTCCATAAGCAGGAATAGCACGGGCAGCCCACTCATGATGCGACCGGCCCAAAGTCTCCCCTTCGAGACGGGAGCCATTTCATTATTTTTTGTGCTCATATTTAAGTGTTTTCGTTGCGATGTTTCAGGCATACAACGAACAAGGCAGAGTATTTAGGACATCGCTGGCGAAGCGCATGACCGGCGAAGCGCATGACCGGCGAAGCGCACAGCAGATAGCAGATAGCAGATAGCAAATGAAGGCCTGACGGACCTGTTGAACAGCCAGATGGGACATGGGCTGAGTCCTGTTACGCCGTTCCGACTTCGCCCACGCGGTAAACATGACTGGATCACAGGACAAGGCTTCGTCGGACAAGTCCGCCGCCGCCAAACTCGTGAGTATATTCGCTTTGAGGAGACGGGCTATGGCGGACAAGTCGGCGTATTTGTCATCTGTCATTCGTCATCTCTCATCACCTTGGCTATTTGCTATCTGCTAGTCTGCTATGCGCTTCGCCTGTCATCTGTCATGACGCCTTCGCCTACGCCGACCGATTCTAAATTCTACTGTCCCATCTTTGCGTCTTGGCGTCTTTGCGTGAGGTTATTTCCGGCCGAGCGGGCGTGTCCGACGAAGCATCCACCAGGTGATGATACGATTTCCGACTAACTTCGCGAAGTCGGAAGCTCAGCCCTACCGGTCTTGGCGACTTTGCGTAAGATTTTAAATTCTGAGTGAAAACGCGCCGGCGGGCGGCGCGTTTTCATCGCCTGTTATCTCTCAGATTGGAATTGCAGCATCATTCAGTCTGAATCCACACCTCCTGCGTGCCACCGGAGTTTGTTTGCACATGGATCTCTTCGCCTCGGTTCGTGGAAACGATCTGGAACGCAGCGGGCGAATGATTCAGGCTCACCGACTTGACCTGGGTTTTAGCCGGCAGGGTGTATCCGATGGTTAAACTCCAGCCAACCGGAGCCGAAACTGTTGTGACATAGTTTATTCCGGCACGCCGCACCGAAACGGCGATCTGCGAAGAGCCTATCCGCAGATTATCAACCGAAAGCTCTTTCCAGGAACCAGGTAGGTCCGGCACGACCGACAAAGATTTTGCGGGAGCATCCGGCTTGATCCCAAGGTACAACTCCAGCAGCGGCCAGTGAATGCCATACGAAGACCAGGCTTGCATGACCATCGCCCCGCCGAATGGCGGGAAGTACTTGTAATCTGGACTATCAAATAATTCCGGTAATGCGCCGGGCTGCTCGACGTCCAGTTCGTTAGCGATGAACTTGATATAACTTAGCGATTGGTCCATTCGCCCGTAATTGGCCTCGGCGATGGCCATTACACCGGTGTTCACCGCAGAGGCTTGAAGATTGCCTTTGATGGCCGGGAGGCTTTGACCTTGCTGATAGAAACCGGTCGTTCCAGTAAAAGTGGAAGACTCGAGTTGGGGGAAGGCGATTGAGGCGTTCTGCAACGGAGCGATACTTGTCTCCATCGGGGTAGCATTGATCCAGTAGAGCTGTTCCAGTGGCTGTGTCGTTGGTTGGTTGCCAAGCGTTGCTGGAGGATCTGTCGGCACCACTTGATTCAGAGCGAGCGAATCGGCAAAGAGCCCCGGGCTCGACATCCACCAGTCATTTGTGAAATTGCTAGTCAGCGCGCTGGCCTTCTTGGTGGCCCAGTCCCGCGTGGCAGTATCTCCTCTGCTATCCGCCATTTCAGCTAGATCATTCAGCGCCCGAATGGTGTAAACGGCCACATCGAGCTTGATCGCGCCCATGCCGGTCGCTTCAACCATTCCGGCGCCTTCCGGCCAGCCATGCGGATTTAAGCTGGGGGTGAAATTAGTCGTGACGTAGTTCAGTCCAGCTTTGATGAAATCATAGTTGTCGTCCCGAACGGAATTATCACCCGACCAACGCCAGAGAGTAGCAACGGCCGTAGCGAACTCTGCCGTTTCGTTTACATCACCATTTTGTGCGTTGGTACCAAAATAAATCGAGCCGTCCGTGACGATCTCGTGCAGCACTTTGCCGGTTGTTCCGTTCACCAGCTGCGAGACCTGGCGGATGGTAGCTAAATGATTTTTGGCTTCTTCCCACTGCCCAACTGCAGCCAATGAAAAGGTGGTATACGCGCCATCGGTTCCGAAAAACCAGGGATAGTCCGGATATCCAGCTCCGAAGCCGGAAAGAACGGGAAATGTGGGCGTGAGCGGGGACGGGTACACTTTTCCTTCCTGGGTATCCCGGACCATCATATCGCGAACCGTCCTCCGCATATCGGCCAAGTTCAGTTTACCCCAATCAAAAGCGGCTTGGATGTCTTCATCCGGAACATGGATTTGCGCCTGGGAGAGCACTTGCTGGCGCCCGGCGATTTTCGCGCGGAGCAGTTCATCCGGAGCCGCCAGCCCGAGCGTCAGGGCTCCGGAAGCTTCCGTCAGGTCGACATTCGAGCCAGCAATGGCGAACCAGACCGTCGCGCTGGATTCCCCTTTGAGCGTGACTTGATATTTCAGCATTCCAGTAGCGCCGTTGTGCTTAGAGGTGTTCGGAGGAAAGCTGGCTCCAATTGATTGGAAACCCGTCTCTCGATCCTGCGGGTCCAGGGCCGCGCTGACGAGCGCATACCATGCTGAGCGGCTAAGTGTGGATTGGGCAGGTTGAGTGAACTGAAGCGCTCCGAGAGTTGAATCAAAAGAGACTTGGTCCGGTAGATGGAGTGATTCGGAGGTGGGCGTGGTCCCGCTCCATGGATAAGCTGGAATTAATTCGCTCTCGGCTTCAATGGCTAGGGTGAAGCTGTTAGTACCTGGACTCGAGTTGCGGACCTGCACTCCGACCAGCACGACTGGTAATCCGTCGGGAGCAAATTGAGTCTCGCTGATCTCGATGCCTTGCGTTGGAGGTAACTCCAACCGGACATAGCCTGCCCCACTCACAAAGTTCGCAGCTGCAGGCAACGGGTTGCCATTCAAAAAGAATTGAAACTGATGGAGGAGCTTAATCGGGTGCGCCCATACGCCGCCCATTTGCCCGGTAATGTGCCAGCCTATTCCATTCGGACTCAGGCTGACATCCGGAACCAGGCTGCCATTCTGGACGCCAACGACGTAGGCGCGATCACCCGCGGCCACGTAACGCTTCATATTCAGGTTTTGGTCGGTTTCTCTTTCGAGAGGTTCATTCTTCAACGGAATCTGTCCGGCTCGGGTGGTCGGCACGGACAACAGAGAACCAGCTATCAGCATGGTCCATATGCTTAATCGCAGTTTCATTTTTGATTTCCTTTTGTTCTGTCGGGTTTCACCTGGGCTTCCTGCCAAGGTGGGAAGGGAAAACCGGTTTTGGCTTATCGGCAGACTGGGCCGCGTAGCGAGTGAACGTCCTTTGCGGGACAGTTGGTCAGAAAAGTAGCGGACCGCGCCGCTCTTTATCGTTAAAGGTAAGGGAGGAGGTTGATCATCCATGATCCGTTTCCTCCTCCCTATGACCGCTTTGATGTTCGGGGTGCTGCGACCGATTCCCGTACGATCAATTCGGTCGAAAGTTTTCGGAATTCCGCGGTGTACGGTAAATCTCCAGCCACAATCGCCGCCGCCATCTGCCCCTTTGCTCGAGACGGTTGCCGAACCGTGGTCAGAGGAGGAGTGGATCCAGCGGCTTGCGGAATATCGTCGAATCCGATGATGGAAAGGTCTCTGGGCACCTTCAACCCAAGCTGGGTTGCAGCGTGCAGCGCACCGAAAGCCATTCGGTCACTCATCGAAAATATCGCAGTCGGTCGCCCGCGTTTCCTGCTCAAAAATTTCGTAGTCCAATAAGCCGCTTCCGCGTCGTCATTAATTCGGATTTCGTAGATTGGAACCGTTGCGAGATCGATTCCGGCAGCTTTCAATCCGTCGACATATCCCAAAAGGCGTTGCCGGGTGACCGAGGCGCGGCATCTTTTGACTCGGTCACGGTCAACCAGTCCGGAGAATCCGTCGGGCAGCATCTCCAATGACAGGATAGCTATCTGGCGATGACCAAGTTCCAAGACGTGACCAGCGATTTTCCTCGCTGCACCGCGATCGTCGATGCCCACCGCGGCGATACCGGGAAGTTTGCCCATGTCTACGGTAACGGTGGGCAATTGTCGCCCCAGGACGCGTTTGATGATCGAGCTATGGTCCGGAATCGCATAGAGAATGAAACTGTCGACGGCTACTTTATCGATCGCCGTTATTCGGGAGATATCCTGCGCGGCGGGTAAGACGGTTAATCCGTATTGGTGCTTCTCGCAGATCTCAGAGATTCCCGCCATGAAAGCAGATGCATTGGAATCCTCGAAGAGGTGAGGGATCGGATCGGCATTAAACAGCGCGATGGCACCGGCTAGTCCGGTTCTGAGCATTCTGCCGGAGGGACGCGGTCCATGGTAACCGGCGCTTGCGGCTGTAGAGAGAATATGCTGCCGGAGATCGGCAGATAATTCTTCAGGCCGATTAAAAGCGTTTGATACGGTCATAGCCGAAACGCCGAGTTGCTGAGCCAAAGACTTCAGAGTCACCCGATCACGGATGGGAAACATGGGCTGAACTGGAGGATTTTGAGGCAAGGGGGAACCAAATTTTCCTACTTCCTTTAACGTTAAAGTCAACCGTTTTGTTTTCCCTCCTCACCCCAAAATCTCACGTGAGACGCAAAGGCGCGAAACGCGGATTTCGAGAATGTTTCACAAATGGCTCGCAGAGACCGAGAAGAACTTTCTAACAGGAGCCACAGACGATAACGGAGAAAACCGAGTCTCACGCAAAGGCGCCAAGACGCAAAGGTTTGCGCACCAATCACCGATCCCTTCTGGATTTCCTGCCTTCTGTATTCTGTCAGCATCGATACCCCGGAATATTGAACGTATAAAGGACGTGAGCCCAGATTGGAGGCCTCGCTACCGCTCCCTGGCTCGACGTTAAGAGCTCACCGCATCTGACAATGCAGCATGAGAAATGGTGACTGCAGATCTAGCTGGAAATCAGCTAATTTGTGCTGCGCTTCGCCCATACGCGTCAAAATAGACTGGCTTGTCCTGTCTCCATCGTCCTGGATTTCGGCCTTTTCCGTGCGCTCTAGAGAGCGTCGACTCTCTAACCTGGGGTACCGTCAAGCTCAACCCTGGGCTATCCACGCGCGTTTGCGTATCTGCCATAATGTGATCTGTGATGCGCATTCGCTCCCCGCTTTGTATCTGCTATTTGCTACCTGCGGCTGTCTCGCCCGTTTAGGCGTGACCCCTATTGGACTCTTCTCCAAAATGGCTTGCTTATGAGGCTGCTCCGCGCTGTTTCCTTTTTCGCCCTGCTCTCTGGCTTAGCGACTTCCGCAATGGCCGTGGAATGGCCAAGTGACTTCGTCGTCCATTCCGGTACCGAATCCCCCGGCGGTCGTTACGGTATTCTGGTCTCAACACAGGAATCGGACTCGAACTGCTATCTAGCCGATATTCAGTCCCATCGGGTGCTAGGAAAGCTCAAGGAAGTGGACTACTTCGAACACGAGAATCACGCCGATCTCTCGGCGATCTGGAGTGCGGATTCCATTCGTTGCGTAGTAACGTGCAGTGGCCGTTTTGGCTTCGGAACGATCGCGCTGGTCGAGCTCCACGGGCAGAATTTTCATCAAGTCGATCTCGGCACCGCTATCCAGAACTCGCTCGAGGCAGTGACTTCGAAAGAAGCAAAGAAGGATGGCGAGAAACCCGACTGCTTCGCCATTGCCTACCAGCGCTTCGTCAAAGATAACAAGATCCGGTTCCGCGCCGTAAGCACCTCGAACCCCAAACAACTGGATATCGTGCGGACTTATTGCGCGCTTTTCCAAGGCACTTATGATTACGGCGCAGCCCGCTGGACAGTTACCGATGCGCGTTCGATCACGGCGGATATGTTTGAAATTTTGGCCGACGTTTACGTAGACGCCGGCGACGATACGAGGGAATTTTCCAATGAGCAGGATAAAGCGGAAGCTTACGACGAATCGCTGAACCAGGTCTATTCCGCGGTGCGTTTTATCTTACCAAAGGCCGAGTTTGAGAAGGTAAAAGCTACCCAGGTTGCCTGGCTCAAGCAGCGAGATGCGGTCTCATCTATCGAGGAGAAAAACCAGCTTGTCCTGGCCCGGGTCAACGCGCTGAAGGATCTGCTCCGGTAATATTCGGCGGGCCAAGATTAACCTCACGCAAAGACGCGAAGACGGGTCTCACGCAAAGGCGCCAAGACGCAAAGACGGATGCTAAACAGAAGGTAGCAAAGGAAGCAAAGGTTAGACCACTGGGTTCTGAATTCCGCTTCTCATTAATTTGTCATCTGTCATTTGTCATGCGCTTCGCCCGCTATCTGCTATCTGCTATCTGCTATGCGCTTCGCCTGCTATGCGCTCCGCCCGTCATGCGTTTCGCCTGTCCCTCTCCTTGCCCCCAAATTCTAAATTCCAAATTCCAGGGCGGGTAGGGCGAAACAGATCCAGCGAAGGCAGGATCTGTGAGCTTAAAGATTTGGGCGGATCCAAATTCCAAATTCTGGAATCCAGATTCTGATTTCTGCCAGCCCACCCCGCATGTTGAATGTTTAGGCGTGCCCCTATCGTCACAGTTGCATCCCACCGGCTCGGGATAAGATTTGCGACAACTGAGGAGTTTGCCGCGCGGGATGCAATATGCATTATCCGGCTGTCATCCCGTTTATATTACTCTAATGTACTGAGAGGACGGCCATGCGCCATGTTTCGCGTTTCACTCCCCGCCTCCATCTGTCATTTTCATCTGTCATCTGTCATCTGTCATCTGTCATCTGTCATGCGCTTCGCCTGTCCCTAATGGATCAGCCCTTGCCCCTCACCCGGCCAGTCATGTAAATGTTTTGTGGGCCGGCCGGCTAGAAAAGGAGACATAGTGGAACATCTCTTACAGCTGCAACACATCACAAAGTCGTTCTATGGAGTCGAAGTACTGAAAAAGGTAAACTTTGATCTTTGCCAAGGAGAAGTCCACGCGCTCTTGGGCGAGAATGGAGCGGGCAAGTCTACTCTGATCAAGATACTTTCCGGAGCCTATAAGCTCGATTCTGGAAGGATCATGCTGAAAGGAAAAGAGATCGCTCCTAACTACGGCCCGAAAGGCGCAGAAGATCTGGGCATAGTAACCATCTATCAGAATTTCCACCTTGTTCCCCACTTAAGCGTCGCGGAAAACTTAGCCATTCGAAAGTTCACGACTGATCAAGGTCTGTTGATCAATTGGCCGAGAGTGTATAACCAGGCCAGGGAAACTCTCGCAAGAATCAATTTCCCGATCGACCCAAAATCCAAGGTCAAAAATCTGAGCGTCGCTAAAAAACAGATGCTCGAAATCGCCATCGCTCTTTCCAAAAGAGCTGAGATTCTCATTATGGACGAGCCGACGGCTGCCCTCAGTAAGAAGGAGATCGAGGTTCTTTTCGAAATCATCGGCCAACTGAAGGCGCAAGGTCTCGGGATTATTTACGTCTCTCACAAGCTGGAGGAAATTAAGCAGATCGCGGATCGAGTAACGATTCTTCGGGATGGAGATAAAATCGCCACCCTCAACCTACGAGAGACTGAGCTGAAAGATGTGATCCGGCTCATGATCGGGCGTGAAATGGTGATTGAACAACGGGAGAAAATCGACACCAAACGGAATATCGTTTTGGCGCTAAGAGATGTCAGGAACCTCCATTTTACTTACCCGTTGAGTCTGGCGGTTCGAGAGCACGAGGTTTTAGGTATCACCGGGCTGATTGGAGCAGGGAAAACAGAACTGGCCCAAGTGCTGTTCGGCGTGGACAAGGTCGCCGCGGGCAAGATCTACCTGCAAGGAAAAGAACTGAAAATTAAAACGCCGCGCCGGGCGGTGAAAGCTGGAATCGGCTATTTACCAGAGGATCGAGACGGTAAAGGTTTGTGTCTCAATATGGGCGTCCGAGAGAACCTCACCCTCGCGTTCCTGGCAAAGCTGAAACGGCTTTTTTTTGATCGTCTATCCGAAACAATGCTAGCCAAGCGAATGATCCAATCGGTGCGGATCAAGGCAAATAGCGCCTCTCAGCAGGTGAAGTATTTGAGTGGCGGAAATAAACAAAAAGTGGTGTTTGGAAAGTGGCTAGAGGCAAAATGCCAAGTCTTAATTCTCGATGAACCCACCATGGGCATTGATATCGGAGCCCGAAAGGAAATCTATGATCTCGTACACCGCTTTATCGAGGGGCCGAAGAAAGGACTCATTTTTATCTCGAGCGACATTAACGAGATACTGGAAGTCGCCGATCGCATCCTGGTAATGTCTGGCCGCCGGATCGTGGCCGAACTCGACGCGCGCGAAACGAATAAGCAGGAAATTATCGAACACAGCATGCGACTCAGCGATCAGGTCGCTTAAGTTCACGAAAGCCACAGCATGATACCAAGACAAGCTCGCGCAGTGCTTAGTAATCAAGCGGTCTCCATGTTGCTAATTTTGATCGCGATGTGGTTTGTTCTATCGCTGCTCTCCCCTTATTTTTTTACTGTTGGCAATCTCTCGGAAATAACGCTGCAAACCGCGGTAATTGGCATTATCGCAGCGGGAGAAACCTTGATTATCATTTCCGGTGGGATTGACCTTTCGGTAGGCTCAATCTTTGCCTGTTCTGGAGTGCTGGGTGGATTGGTTTTCCAGAATACGGCAAACTTGCCGGCTGCGCTTCTCACCACCATTATCTGCGGAGGGATACTTGGACTCGCCAACGGGTTTTTCATAACGCGGCTCCGAGTTCCACCCTTTATTGCTACTCTCGGGATGCTGGGTATCGCGCGAGGATTGGCTTTAATCTTCTCGCGGGGCATCCCTATTTTCGGTCTCAGCGAGCCGTACCTCTGGATAGGTCAAGGGAAGGTCCTTAATTTCATCCCGGTTCCAACAATTATTATGTTGTTGGTGTTCGCTTCAGTTTTTTTCATCGCCCACTTCACCCGGTTTGGACGATTTACCTACGCGATTGGGAGCAATGCCGAGGCAGCGGTCCTCTCCGGCATCAATTTGAAATTTGTGACCCTATGCATTTATGCCGGGGGCGGACTCTTGTGCGGCGTAGCATCCATTATCGAAGCTGCTCGACTCGCGACAATCCAACCAGCTGGAGGTAGTGGTTATGAACTTTTGGCGATTGGTGCAGTGGTCATCGGTGGCACCAGCTTGTTCGGCGGCGAGGGCAATGTCATCGCGACATTGATCGGAGCTATTATCGAAACGACGATCCGAAACGGTTTGAATCTCCTCGGCGTCAACGCCTTCTGGCAATACGTGGTGAACGGCGGCGTTATCATTGCCGCGGTGGCGGTAGACCAGTTGAAGAGGGTTGGCTGAGAAATAGTCAAGGTTCGACCTCTGCTCTGGGGCCAACGAAATTCAATGCCCGGCGACGTCTCACAGATCACCGGTCGGTGGGAACACGCCCGCGCTCCCGTCACACCGCTCGGTATACTGGGTGCCGCATCACCTTGCGACCAGGGCTTGCGCTCGCTGGTTACTGTTGAGCTGAGCGCAACGGCTACAATGGCACCTTTAGTATTGAAGTCATGTCCAGAACCGATAGGCTCGGAGCGGGGTCAATACCGACCTTTCTTCCCCCCAAACGAAAGTCTGCGCATGAAAAGTTTAACCCACTTTTTTCGATCTACTTTATTCCCGCTTGCCGTTCTTCTGAGCTCGACTGGCGGTTTGTTCGCCCAAGAGAAAAGCCAAGGGACCATTGTCTTTATTCCCAAGTCAACGTCAGCCACCTTTTATTTGTTCCTGGTCAAGGGAGCAAAAGATCGAGCCAAAGAACTCGGCTATACCATCGATTACCAGGGTCCCGCGACCGAGACCGAAATTGCCAGTCAGGTAGATTTGATTCGAAATATTTCCAGATCAAAACCTGCCGGTATTCTGCTGGCTGCACTCGATTCCAAGGGGCTCATCCCGCCGGTGCAGGAAGCTCTGCAAAATGGTGTTCCGGTTGTGATGGTCGATTCCGGAATTGATAGCGATGCGCCGCAGGCCAGCGTCACGACCGACAATTACAAGGGAGGATTTGAAGCGGGAATGGAGATGGCAAAGCTGTTAGGAGAGAAAGGCGTGGTTGCCAATCTGGGCATCCAGGCCGGCTCAGTCAGCTCGAAAAGGAGCACTGGCTTCAACGATGCTATCGCCAAGTTTCCTAATATGAAAGTACTCCCGATTCAGTGGACGAACGCCGATGCCGCTACGTCGCTGAATATCGCAACCGATCAACTAACTGGGAATCCGGACCTGGCCGGCTTTCTTCTCTGCCTGTGCGCCCACGGCCGTCGGTATTTGCCAAGCGATCAAAGCAAAGGGATTGGAGAAGAAAGTAAAGGTTGTTACATTCGATCCTAGCCCGGAAATTTTACCTCTTTTTGAGAGTGGAGTGATCCAGCGCATCATTGCGCAGGATCCTTATCAAATGGGGTATCAAGGTGTAGGCTATATTGATAAAGCGCGTAAAAAAGAGCCGATTGAAAGCAAGAAAGTTGAGCTCCCGCCGGTCATGATCACTCCGGAAAACTACAAGAGCGCGGAAGTACAGAAACTACTGCAAACACCGGATAAATTTTAGCGCAACGGCCAGAAACCTCACGCAAAGGCGCAAAGACGCAAAGGTAGGGAAGCAGAATTTAGGAGCTGGAATTTGTATGTTTCGAAAAGAAGGAAACGAGGAACGAGATCGTAACCGATGACCGACCTTTTGGAACGGCCGCGAATGCCGACTTTCGCCAAGGGTTCCAACTTCGCTGACTTTTTTCTCAGACTTCCAACTACAGTCCAAAGTTCGTCGGCTAAGGAACGCAAAGATCGAGAGAGATTCTTACCTTTGCTGCCTTCTGTTCAAAAAGATCTTCTTTACCGACTCCTGGTGAGCGTTTTTCTGTGATCTCGTCATTTCGTAAGGGGAGCGGCTTCTTACGCTCCTTCCTCCTTCGCAAGGCCTTCGGCGGGACAAGTCAGAGCGACACGCGTTATTGGGGATCTAACCCAGGGTTCCGCAAAGCCTCCGGGCGAAGCGCATGACAAATAGCAAATAGCAGATAGCAAATGAAGGCCTGACGGACCTATTGAAATAACCGGAAGGGACATGGGCTGAGTCCTGTTACGCCGTTGGCGTATTTGTCATCTGTCATTTGTCATCTCTCATCACCTTGGCTATTTGCTATCTGCTATCTGCTATGCGCTTCGCCTGTCATCTGTCATGCGCTTCGCCTGGCTTCCAGCTTCCAAATTCTGTCTCCTCATCCTTTGCGTCTTGGCGTCTTTGCGTGAGATTTTTCTTCCGTGTTTTGACCTTTCGAGGACGAGTACGATTCTCTTTCAACAGGAGCTAACAGAGAAAACGGAGAGACTGTCAGCTCGCCTCTCCGTTTCCTTCTGTGCGTACCTATTCTAAATTCCAACTTCTAGATTCTAGGTCCCATCCTTTGCGTCTTGGCGTCTTTGCGTGAGATTTTAATGCGCTTCGCCAGCTAACTGATTCGGCAGCGCTTTCAATGTTGCGCTGTCGAGTTGACCGGTAACGGACAGATTCTCGTTGGACTGAAACAAACGCACCGCTTTTGCCGTTTGTGGGCCGAACAGGCCATCGATCGGACCGTGATAGTAACCGAGTTGAGTTAGCTGATTCTGCACGGCAACAATGGTGTCCTGAGAAAGCGTCACGTCGGCTGCTGAGGATTGGCCATTGGCATAATCACCAGCGTTGTCGCCGGAATAGACGCCAGCACTGCCGTCATAATAGCCGCCGTAGTACGGATAGCCGGACCCGTAGAACGGATAGTAGTCGTACCCGAAGAACGGGTCATACCAAAAGGGATTTCCAAAAAAGAAACCGCCGTCTGCCGGAAACGATCTCCGTCTCGAAAGATCTCCATCCCGGAAATGATCTCCGTTCCGGAAATGCTCTCCGTTCCGGAAATGATCTTGCTGGGCAAAGTGCGCTCCTTGGTGTTGTGCGAAGCTATTGCCGGCAAAACTATGCCCGGTGACATGGCTGCCAGGAGTGAAATGGCTGCCGCCACCAGCGAAATGGCCACCGCCACGAACGAAATGGCTGCTGCCACTAGCAAAATGACCACCGCCACGCGTGAAATGGGTGTTGCCACCAGCAAAATGGCCACCACCACCACCGAAATGGCCACCGCCACCACCGAAATGCCCACCGCCACTAGCAAAATGGCCACCGCCACTAGCAAAATGGCCACCGCCACCAGCGAAATGACCACCGCCACCAGCGAAATGGCCGCCGCCACCAGCGAAATGGCCACCGCCACCAGCGAAATGGCCGCCGCCACCAGCGAAATGGCCGCCGCCACCAGCGAAATGGCCGCCACCGCCACCGAAATGGCCGCCGCCACCACCGAAGCCTCCCCCATGTCCACCACCACCAAAGCCTCCGCCATGCCCACCACCTCCTCCACCGTGGCCACCGCCTCCTCCACCACGAGCGAACGCGGCGGTAGGCGCGAGCGCCAGAATGCCGGCCAGAACCAGACCGACCAATGAACCTTTCATCAATCTCATAAGCAACCTTCCTGGTTGCAATTTGGTTTCACTGAACGGGAGGGGCTAATCGGATACTCTGATTGGATATCAGCGGGCGTTATGGCACTAGCGCACAAGAGCTCGCGGAGACCAAGAAATACCCTTCTAACAGGAGATCACAGAGATAACGGAGAAAACCGGATCTCACGCAAAGACGCGTTACCCGGTAGGGCTGAGCTCCCGCTCGGCCGGAATCACCTCACGCAAAGACGCCAAGACGCAAAGGTGGAGAAGTGAGAAGTGAGAAGTGATTGGTGAACGGAGCGACGTGCGGTAGATCATCCAAAATGGGGTCACGTCTAAAACCGTAAATAGCCGCAAAAGAACACAAAGAGCGCAGAGAATTCACATCCTTTGCTACTTTCTGTTTAAAAAATCTTCGTGGTCTTTGCGATCTTCTGTGAAGTAAGACAGTAGGCAGGAGCTAGGATCCAGGAGACGGCAGTCTTCCCCTCTTTGCGCCTTGGCGTCTTTGCGTGAGATTTTTCTTCCGTCCGCGATTGGTCGCATTCGAGACATCGGAGACGGCGCTCTGCGCGATCACGATATTGCCTTCCGACAAGCCTGCTGCTAACAGCGCAATGATCAGTAGCCAAAAACTCTCCATCCCAATCGCAATGGCAATCAGGCCGTAGCAGAAAATCGAAAGAACGAGCGAAACGAGCAATACGCGTCGACGCGCAAATTTGTCAGAGAGTGCGCCAATCGGCGGAGCTGATAGAAATTGTCCCAGCGGATACATGCACAACACCAGGCCGAGTAGGACCGTTTTTGTGCCTGTCGCCGTATCGGGAGGAATTAAACGGCCATGCCCCTGCAAAAACATCGGAGTGAATACCGTTATCATCATGCTGTATCCGACAAACCCGGCGAAGACGACCAAATAGACCGGAAGAAGGCGTACGAGACTCATAGAGACCAGCTCCACGCCGCAAGCAGTTTCATTTCGGGATTGGAGATTAGGCGAAAAAACACCCGCGCGTCACGCTCTGTTCGATGAACAGGTAACAGCCGTCGACCGCTTTGAGGACCCCCGGAAATTCGGGATCCTCTCGGCACTTAAGGTGAAACTCGTAGGGTGAAACTCGTAGGGTCACGTCTAAACCTTCAATATTGCTCGTCACTTTCAATCTTCGCCGAAGGATCTGTTAGGTCTGCTTCGCACCCAGGCTCATCTTCTTTCAATATCTATTCTTAACGGTCGTGTCGGCAGATATCTAGGCGACCCCGAATGTTGAAAGTTAAGACGTGACCCTATTTTTATCCTTGCCCACACTCAGAAATGGATGTTGCCGAGGAGTTGAAAATGTCTCTTCTATTTCCTTTATTTTCCCCAGCATTTCCTCATACGACTTTTCTTGGCTACCAATTACCCCGAGTCGATTCGAAAGAAACTCATATGCAACCCGATTAGGAAGGATGAGCTGCTCTTTTAGTTGCTCCAAAATGTTCAAAAATTCCTTTCGCGTGTCCTCCGAATACCGGTAGAGATTTAGCAACACGTTAGCGTCCGCCGCGATTGCGCCTTTGCTCCACATTTGTTTAAGCTCGGCGTGGGATAGTTTGAAATATCCAGGAAAGAGTTGCTTCACAGGAAAAGTCCCCTTTTAACAGAGTCTAATGCGTCTGTCAGGCGCAAAAAATGAACGACAAAAGAGTTGCTTGCCGATTTACGGCTCCTGACCCCAATTGGTGTGAATTTTGACTTTCGGCACCCGCTCATGCCCGCTTAAGATCTTACACTCGATGGCTTTTGCTCATGTTGAATCTTAAGAGATTTGGTCCGCGTACGGTCTGCCTGTTTCTGATGACGGCTGCGTTATGCAGCTGCGCAGGTGTTGAATTTCATGCCTGGGAAGGTAAGCAGCAGAAATGGCCGACTTCGCCGGGAGCTCTCGTCGACAATCGATACGCAGTTCCGACGTACTATGGTTATCCGCCGCGGACCTACATGGTTATTGGGGTGATTCAATCTTCAACAAAGAGGGTGAATCGGTTTGCCCTTCTCTCGTACGCCGCTAATCGTGCGAAAGCGCTCGGAGCCGACGCGATTCTGGCAATGCCGCGGACATCCGAGTCCGACACAGCGAATCCTTTTGCTGATGGGTTAGGCCCTGTTCTCACACCAACAACCGACCGTGGTTTTTTCTCTGCCAAAGCGTCGGTGGTGGCAATCAAATGGCAGAACTAGGAAATCAGTAGAGGTCGGGTCTAAAGACTCAAATAATTCGGCTGTACCTTGTTCTCGTTCATCAAGTCACATTACTTGATTCTTTATATACGACCCCTCGTTTTGCCACTTCAAAATGTGGCCTCACCGATCGTCCACAACTTAAGATTGCCGCAGACGGCGGCCGCGCTCATACGACTTTTGGGCAAAGAGGGTAACGGATACACTATTAAATTCGATCGGGCCGACTTTCCGTTCTTTGTAATATTTGAACTCCACATGTCTAGAGAATAGGTCTCTAAGCTGTCCGGCCTTTGGCAGCACACGGAAGTTTTCTCCTTGCCCACCGAAGGTCTCTACGTAAACGTGCCCTCCTTCTTGCAGTGAAGAGAGAAGACAAGGCACGAGGTCTATCATTGCAAAATGAACGCAAACTATTGCCGAGAAGGAGGATGGTGCGAACGGCCACAGTCCGGCCTTTAGATCGGCGCAAACGGTAAAGATTTTGCCAATGCGAACGCCGGGAAATGCGCGCTCCGCGATATACGCGTTCTTGACCTGCTCCAGAGCGGCCAGACGTCCTTGGTCGTTATCAACCGCAAGAACCGTGCAGCCTCGCGCCGCCAAGGCGACGGCATTACGCCCGTACCCGCAGGGAGCGTCAAGTACTGTGCCTCTAGCAATGGACGCTATTTGGTCGGCAAATCTGAGGAGGGTTTTCGAAGGACGAAATCGGCAAGTGTGCGGTTTTCACTACGAGGAAAAGGCCCGTATATGGTCGCTGTAGCGAATCTTTGCGGACGCAAAGAACCCTCCGCAATTTTCCTTTTCTCGACAGCCTTCGCACTCCGGCATGTATTCGTTCTTCCAATCGCTGATGGACTTTCGAGCGAATGGCCATAGGCGCTTATCCAGGACGCAGAGTTGGTGATTATAGATCGAGACGTGCATCCGACTGTCCGCCAGAAGGCTAACGGCTCGATACAATTCCGTCTGATAATCCGCGGGATCAATCCAAAGGTCGTCGAGATTCGCCCGCGTAAAGCCAGTGATTTCAAGGCCCATTAACGCGACATGGTCAACAAACGTAAGATTTCGCGCGAGAAATTCGGCAAGTTGCGGCAATCGGGCATAGGTCTGCTGATGAACCACGACGCGAATTTCAACCTTTTGCTTATAACGTTTAAGATTGAGAATTCCACGAATCGTTTCGTCAAAAGCTCCGTCCGATTGAACCACGTAATCATGAATTGTCGAGACGTCGGAGTAAATTGGAATCCCGATCATCATATCGAAATGCTGGATATCGGCGTAGCGTCTCGCGAATTCCGCTGCTCGCAAATAGCCGACCATTGGAGAGGATATGGATCGCCGTATTGGGCAGATAGCTCTTCATTGCTCGCAGAATTCGCAAAAAATCCTCTCCCAAAAGAGTCGGCTCACCTCCAGTAAAGCCAATTTCTTGCGTTGATGGATCAATGAGCGGAATGGCCGCCAATACATCATCGACAATCCAATTGTCGTCGATGTTTTTGGGAGGTTGGGAGCACATCAAGCAGTAGTGATTGCACCGCTCGGTAAGAAGAAAGTGGTTATGAAATGAGTTTCGTCGGTAAAGAACCCGAACTGCGTTACTTTTCGGCCATAGACGCAGAACGTCGCCATCGCCGAGATAGTGAAACTCATCGGGCAGAATCATCGATCTTTGTTTCGGAAGGAAGACTGTCCAACGCCGCAGCATGCTTCGCAAGTGCGAGATAGACGCCAAACCCCTCCGGTAAACTGCCCTCAGCGACGAGAAATGCCTCGCGCGCCCGAAGCGCCTGCGGGCGGTCCTGTTGGTCGGTGACACGCATAACCATTCTGGCCGGACTGTCGGAAAGATTGCGGCTTTCAACCGCGCGGCTGGAGAGTGTCAGCATCGTGAGTTTGCCCATCTTACAAAAATGCGGCGCACCTCATCATCGTTCCGCATCAGCGTAATGAGCCGCCTAAAGATCGACATGTTCCTTTTGCAAAACGCAGAGAGAGGTTTGCGTCCGACAAAATCTCCCTGGGTCGCGTGATGAAATACAGGATCGGCGCCGCAGAAAGGTTCAAACGCGCAGTCCGAGCACATCGGCACTGATGCTGCAAAAGACTCTTCAATTGGACCCAATAGCGCATCCGAAAGGATAATATCCTCGTAGCGATCTCGATGGACGTTTCCTATTCTAAAAGTCTTGTCGCCCATCTCAGCGAGCATCCGACTCTCGTCGGAGGCGTACACGTCTCCATCGTAATTGTAGACGATGGCGCCAATGCCAATGCCCGCAGGGCTTCGCAGATCGACAAATCCCGGCTCAAAAGGAGTGAGCATTTTAGCGAGAATCGTGGCAGCATAGAATTCCGTGAAGGCATAACCTGAACGATTTAGTGCGAGGATATAGTCCAGACCTGCGAAATAGAATTCGAGCCATTCGTCTACGTCGTACGCCTTGAACCACTTCGTCTTAACAGCGAATCCATAAGGCGACATCGGTCGAAGAAAAATCCCTCTGAACCCTTGCGCCACATACTCATCGACGATATCTCGCACCCGCCCGAGGCTGAGTTTCGTGGTCGTCATTAGAGCGCTAACGCGGTCTCGGCCCAGAGCATCTGCGGACCCTCGAAATGCCCTCGATCGCGCGCTCATAACTGTCGTTGCCAGGTCGAGGACGATTAGCGTTGTGCAGGTCTGATGGACCATCAAGTGACGTCGAAATCAGGATGTCGTGATCCCTGCAAAACTCCAAAATTTCGTCATTGATGAGCGCGAGATTGGTTGCAATGACAAACTGCAGATCGCGACGCTCTGCGAGGTTCGACGCCTCTGCACGCTCAACGATGTGCCGAATGAGCGGAAAATTCAGCAGTGGCTCACCTCCCTGAAACTCAATCTTAATACTCGGTGAAGGCGACCGAAACACCAGTGCCAGAGCCTTCTCAGCCGTTTCGACCGACATGTCGAACGCCAGTTTGTCGTCACTCTGACGAGAGACTTGGCAGTACGGGCACGAATGCTCGCACCTGAGAGAGACTACAAATATATGCAACCCAGTGAAGTCGGCGAGCCGCCGTAGTTTTGTTCGGACTTTGAGCGGCAACAAGTCCAGTCGCCACTGATGAGTCGCCGATCGATGATGAAATGCTTTGACTTCAAATCATCGTAGACTCGATTTGTGGCAGGAAGCTGGTGACGCACGAGCGCTTCTAACGCTGGCCGCTCAAGGACGATGAATTCGCCGGCTTGATTGGTCAGAACGTACTCGTCGTCATTGAGCGACGTAAAGCGGAAGGGCAAAAGCTGGTAGCCATCGACCAGGGGTTGCTGGTAAACCGATAATGGCTGAAACTTACTCACCGCCTTGAAGCCCAGTCTTGGAAAGCGCGAAAGCCAAGACGGCGTTGCGGGTTGCTTCCGTCTCTTTCGCGATGATCGATCTCAGATCCTGGTCAAGAACCTCATTTTTGAAAGCGGCCACGATCCGCTCAGCCTGCTCTTCCTCCTTCGGATCCGAAACAAAGTGAAGAACGCATTCGATCTCGGTCGGAACGCGGGATTATGTCAACAGAAAGCACATCCGAAAAACGATATGCTGCCTTCTTGATCGTCTCAATGCTGTAGACTTGGGAGGAAAAGGTGACCGTTCGAGGCACAAGCATGGGTGTGCTCCTCTAACTCAACGAATCAGCTTCCAGACATATGGGAAGAATGGCTGGCGTGAGATTCGTGCGAAGCGTGAGACTCGTGTGAGGCGTGTGACTCGTGATCAGTCAATCGGAGGCCATCCTCAGCGCTACGCGTGAGAACCAGTTGAGCCGCTCCCACTGCTGCAGATGCTTCCGGGGCCACCATGATGGGCGCGCCTGTCGTAGCAGTCGAGACTTGCGCACGAAGCGGAGTACCGTTGAGTAATGCAGTAACACAAACCGCAAGCGGACCCAAAAATTGACGTTTGTTCACAACGTTAAGGTGTTGAGGTTACAAAAGTTTCAGAGTTACCGTCAATACAGTATTTATAAAAATTGGCGAAAAATGATCGAGCTGTTAGCCCGGTCCCCGGGAAGTCGTGAGCGCTGAGGAAGAACCCGCCGGTGTTTTGCGGGACTTGTTAGAAAGAGAACGAAAAGCCAGACGCAAAGGAAGAAGGGAATCTGAACAGGATCACGTCTAAACATTCAACATTCAGCCTGCCGGCCGTTCCGGAGTTTATTGCTTGTTAGACACGACCTAAAAGTTTCACCTTTTCCCCAGTTAAACTACTGAGTGTCGACTATCAACGGGTGCCAGCGCAGGAAACTAGATCCGAAGCTTGAAATAATCCTGGTACCGCGGGTTTTTAAAGCAGTCATCGCGGGCAGCCACATATCTGTTCTGTAGGATATCCCAAATCAGTTCAGTCGGAATGTCGAACGAAAGATACTTCGGAACGATTTTGTGGGCCTGTATTTTCAGGTGATTTTCAAGACTTCTTGTGTCGTTCGGGCGCTTACCAACAAGGAAATGCTGCTTCGCAAGCTTGGATTCGATCATGATTTTTCGACAGTAGCTGATCAGCTGATCTACGTCGGCCGGCGTTAGAGCCGTCCGCTTAATCTCGACGATCGTGACGCGATTTCGGACCCGGAACAGCAAATCGAGGCGCTTGTCATCTCGAACAAGCTCGTATTCGGGATGAAAACCTTTCAGGCTCTCGTCAATTAGTTCCGGGTGACGCCGAAGCAAGGCATGGATCGTCCGCTCTTTATCAACGAGCATCGCGGATGGAGTCGATGAACGGTTTGAGCTTTGCTCGCGCATTCGCAAGAGTCGCCTTCCTATCAATTGTCTCACCTTTCGCAGTCCTCTTCTTTACGATTTCGAACTTCACTGCACGTGCGATCTGCTCGGCTTGTTTACCTTTCAAGAGCTTTGCCAGTGCCTCATCAATTTCGTCTTCCGGTTTCTGCGCCAACGCGCGGAATTGCTGTCGAAGCATATCGTCCGGACTCATTCTCAGCTCGCTAACGACCTTCGCAGCAATACCTTTCTTGATCGCAAAAACAGCAAGCTTCTTCTGTTTATCTTTACCGGTGAAGCTTGCCCCTGATTGGCTCACGGCGGATACTAACGTTGGCGAAGTTGTGCGTCCCTCTTTAAGAAGGGCATGGATTTCGATGTAGTCTTTGTTGAGAAAATCTTTTGTCTCCTCTGATTTCGCTAGAAAAGTTGTGAGGCTCTTATGAAGTGCCCCCACCTCTTTCTGCATTTCGTTTACCGTCAGAAATTCTGGATTATTTCTGACAATATCTAACGTCTCCTTCAGTAGATCGGTTATTTGGTTCATAGGCTCACGAAGGCATCGGCGTATGGTGGATGTACCGGGCGAGGCTCACGTAGTCTTCTCGAAGATCTGCATTGTTGGTGGTCAAGATAAAGGGAACATCATGCTCAATCACCTTGGTGGCCGCGACGGTGTGTCGTATCCTCGTTGGCAGCATGATGGCGTCATGGCAGATGTAGGAATGTTCTTGTCGTAAATAGTTCAGCTTATTGCTAAGTGTCCCAATGAGGTGCTCGATGCTACCTCTCGGAACGTTATTCAGGATAATGCCGCGAATCTTCGCTAACCTGTGGCCAAACATCTTGAATGGGGAGGATTGGACAAGATGATAAAAGGCTAACATCCGCTTATGCAACAAGGATAGGCCTCGATCGCTGAGCGGATCAGGGTTGCAGGGAACGTAAATTTCGCGGCTGGCAAAGAGAGCGGCTTGGGTTGCCCGGAATACATGAGGCGGGCAATCAAAGAGGATGTAATCGTAATCGTAAACGACGGCCTTCAGGGTCTCGTAAAATCTGGCAAGGAACGGCACGAGGTCTCCGTTCACAGTAAACCCGTCCTCCACATCTACTAGCTCATAGACAGCAGGCAGAAGATCCAATCTATCGATCTGAATTTGTCCGTTGATCTGGACGACAGATTTTCGAATCGCGTTGTGGAGGAACGGGGCTTTCGCCGTGAGTACTCCATAAGTTGAATTGTCCACGCTGTATGAGTCATGAAAACGTCCAAGCCCCATCAGCCACGAACTCGCGTTCGCTTGCGCATCGCAGTCGACAACTAGCACCCTTAGGCCGAGATCATGTGCGAGTACGCCCGCGATATTGACCACGATGGAAGTCTTTCCCACTCCACCCTTGCAATTAACGAAGCTAATCAATCGAGCAGGCATATAGGTTGCAGCGTTCCGTGTCGGCGATCCTGTCAGGGCGTCAACAAGCCTGCCTGACGTCTGAGTCTTTCGGCCGATCCCAAACAATCTTTAATGAAAAGATTTCTCATTTTCTGGGATCTCCGCGCGCCCCCAACAATCTAACAGAAACCGTCGACCAATAAGTATTTCGGCAATATTGCGAAATACGCAGTATGACGTATTGACGCTCAAATCGGCCGGCCAAAATACAGAGCACGCCAGCACGGTTTGGTACGAATTGTGGGACGTGCTTTTCGATCGTTCGAGGCATGAGTAGCTCCGGTCAAAGCAGTGCGGGGCCATATTGCTGGCTCAGATCTGGCTGTCTCTCGATCAATAAGAACACTGGTCACAAACCCACTTGGTGAGTTAAGAATCTCACCATGTCCAGCTGGACCCGTGAGAAGCTACTCCAGAAAGTTCGGGAGGTTAGCATTTGGAAAAAAGGTGATCAACGGGCGCCTCATAAGCCGCTGCTCATTCTCTATGCTCTAGGCAAGTTGTTGGACGGCGAGAGCGAGATCCGGTTCAAGTACTTTTATGAGCCTTTCAGGGACCTGCTCCAGGAGTTCGGACCGCCGAGGAAGTCCTACCATCCTGAATTTCCGTTTTGGTATTTGCGCACCGAGGAATTTTGGGAGATTCGAACCAGCAACTGGTTGGGTGATGAAAAAGGGCGCATCGGCGCCGTCGAGGTTTGACCTCACAGGCCGAGAAGCTGTCGGTCGGTTTGTTCCGGAAGTTCAGCGCCTCTTTCTTGATGATGCTGGCCTCCCGGGAGAGGTCGTGAGCCTAGTGCTAAACAACCATTTCCCTGATTCAATTCATGAAGACATTCTTGAGGCGTGCCACCTGGAGCGGCTGCAAACGGCGAAACCGAAGCGAGACCCGAAGTTTCGTGAAGAAATACTTCGAGTTTATGGCTATCGATGTGCGGTTTGCGGTTTTGATCTTCGTTTGGATAATATCCCCCTTGCTCTCGATGCGGCCCATATCCGCTGGCACCAGGCAAATGGTCCGAGCATCGCCTCGAACGGTCTAGCATTATGCTCTGTTCATCATAAGCTATTTGACCGAGGTGCATTCTCTCTTTCTGAAACTCTCAGAGTCGAAGTTTCAGCTCGTGTTAATGGCTCGGGTGGTCTTGTGGAGTACCTAACCCGCTTTAATTCAATTACGATCACGCTTCCTAATGTTCGAACTGCTAAGCCGAATCCGCATTTCCTTCGGTGGCACCGTGAAGAAGTTTTTCGTCTGCCTGTTGGCGATTGGGCCGCTGCGCTCTAAATCTTTCCGGGGCTACATAGCGACGAAAGTTCACGCCGAAGGCGTAACGGGCTACCCGCATCGCTACAGGAACGCTGAAAGTTGATTGGGATCATCAGAAAGAACTCAGGGCCGCGCAAATAAAATATTGAAGGATTAATCTGATCTTCCTCCGGTTGAACCAATTCGCCGTTTCGGTGCGCCAAACTCGATTTTTCTCGAGGATTCTTGATCAGATTGCTAATACTTCCCCGTGATCGATCCGAGCGAACGCGAACGGCGCATCGAGATCTTCAGGTTGGTCACGCCTTTGTTCGGGACCGTCCAACCAGCAGCAATGTTGAAGAACACTGAACGGTTCGGGCACATGCTGCATCACTTTGCAGAAGGCATTTTCAAGCCTCGATGGACAACCCATGCGCTGTCTGTTTCTTCGATGCTGACCAGCCCATATAGCGATCAGATCCAGTATTTGCCCGACCGGAGCTGGACTTTGGCCTACAGCCCGAAGGCTGGCGGGCTCGAAATCGCCGCGAACCGTGCCCTCATCAATTGCATGGAGGATCACGAACCGCTACTCGTGTTTCGTCAGATGACAGCCAAAGCGAGCAGTGTTGGCTCGAGCTACCTAATGGCCGGACTCGGAATGATAGAACGATTCGAAGTTGACACTCAGATTTTCAGGATCCGGGGACTGCATATGGAAGAGGTTTCTCGTTACCTCTATGGAGCAGAAGAAATCTCTGACGAACTCATCGAAACGGCCCTGCGTTTAGAGAGTCTCGAGGATTGGACAGCAACGGTTCGAGAAGACAGGGCCATCTATCGAGTTAGTCGCCAGAAACGCGACGCGGCATTTAGGGAAGTCGTTTTGCTAAACTATGGATTTACATGTGCCGTTACTGGTCAGCGATTCAGACATGGACCAAACGTTGAAGCAGAAGCAGCACACATTATTGGAAAGGAGGTACTGGGTACTGACGACCCCCGCAATGGTCTGGCTCTGTCGCGTACAGCGCACTGGGCTTTTGACCAAGGGATATTCACGATTTCAGACCAGTACGAAGTGATCGTTCATAACCAGGCTAAAGAGACCGACCACGCGTTGTTCCCACTTCTTGAGTCTGGAGCCAAGAAAATCATACTGCCGAATGAGACGTTTTGCTGGCCGCACCAGGAAGCTTTGGAGTGGCATCGAAAGGAGCGATTCGGAGCGTTCTTGCGCGAGTAAGCCGAGAACTGATTCAGCACAGCGAACAACAAGTCACAGCCAGACCTTCAGCTCTACTTTGCTGGGAATTTTGCCGGGATGCGCCTGGTCTTCGCTGAAGGATCTGTTAGGTCTACATGCCGCGCATTGCTCTGTATACAATTTGTAAAAAGGCTTCGCACCAAGGCCCAATTTTCTTTCAACATCGATTCTTAACGGTTGCGTTCGCAGATACCTAGGGACCCCGCATGTTGAATATTTTAGGCGTGACCCCTATTACAGCCCGCTCGCAAGCGTTTGATCTTTTTGGCTGGCCTCGCATCAATCTGGTCGGTCGTGCCATCCATTGAGCCGTTAGTCCTTGGACGACAACTTCAAGGCGGCTGTTGCTTGTTAAAGACGTGACCCTAGTTTACTCTAACCCTCATCGCCTTGAATGAATATAAGCGACCTGCAAGGGGCACTCGTCGGTTCTTCGAGCACTGGTATTTCGAACATTCCGATGAAAGCCTGAACGACCGGCCCCACCCGCTGCTGTTGCACTGCTCCCGCGAGAACAGACGCCAGCCATCGGCGAATGGATGAGCGCAGGGCATTGTCATCAGGTGAAGCAACGGATTGATGGTCAATGGGTGTCCCGATTCTCCCCGCGAAAAGCGCCTGTCCGAATGTAAGTGGGCAGCAGGCCCACTTTTGTTCGTCGAAGTATCCCGTTTTCACCGTGCGCGCTGGAGCTGATGCCGTCAGTTGCACCCGCCCCGGTCTGCTTGGTTTGGATGCCAAGACAACGTCGGCGGAAGCGTAAAAAAAGCCGTACTCCCGCGGTGCTGTTCGATGGAAGACGCAAAAGGTTGCTACCGAAGGCAGCAACGCGTCCTTTAGAAGATTGCTAGGCGGCTGAAATCTCTGAAAACGACCCACCAATGTGGGGCGTCTGTGGAGCAGAAACCATTGGGTGCTATCGCCGTAGAAGCGCTGATTGATCGATCCAACTCCGTCTGTACACAAACAGGGCGCAACATCTGATCGCTTAGCCTGCAAGAAGGTGATCCGGGCACTTAGTTGGGGACGGCGACAAAACCACACAATGCAGAGATCCGCCAATTCGCACTGTGCTACGTTCTTCGTCCACGGCGGACACGTCGGAAAAATCACCTGCGACCGCGTACCATGAAACTCTTCCACGAGAAAGCGCGGAGCGGTTGCGAGGATCGCCTTCCGAAGTGCCGAGAAAAGCCGGGTCTCTCGAAAGCTACCCCGGTTCGCAGCGCGCGAGAACTCGCACCCGAGCGAAGCGCCGAAGTCCTGTGCCAGTGAATTGTTGATCACCTTACTCCGCCTCAAAGTTGCCGCTCACGCAGTTAAACCCTTTTAGCCGACTAGCCTTTTTTCTTTCGGCGGTATGCAGCTTATCGATTTGCTTCAGAAAAAAGACCATTGTAAGACTCAAAGCCCCAGGTACGATTACAAATCGCTTCTTATGTCCAGGCCTGCCCAAAACGCCGGGTTGACCCTATATACAAGTTCTGTTGAGCGACGGGCATCTCGGAGCGCGAGTAGCTTCTTCATCTCGTAGTTAACATCATAGATATAAGTCGTGTTGCCATCCTCCCTAAGGATGCCCAGGAACGCGTACCAAAGCAAAAGCACGGTTAACTGTTCATGAGAGGTTGATCGCGGTCCCAGGCGGGCTAAATAAGTGTCCAGTTGGGCATTGTCGAGGAGGCTCGGAGCTTCGATGAACGCATAAAGCGAATCTGAAGCTTCGGGATTTACATCCTGGATTTCAAGATCGATTTGATTAATGAGGTCAGTCGAGTAAGCACGTTCGCCGAGTTTAAAATCTTCTTCGAGAATTTTCGCGTGCCGCAAATTAACTGCGTGCGCTTTTGCGTGACTAAGTATATCGATTAACGCCCTCGGCCTCATCAGGCAGCGGTTGAGGATGTAAGCTGATGACTCCTGTCCACGAAAAATGTGCGTCTCAGCAAGGTTACGCCAGATTGTTTCGAAATCAGCCTCTTTATCTCCGACGCTGAGAATGAATCTACGACGCAGCAGTTCCTTCAGAAGACCCGGATCAGTCCAATCCAGCGCAATTTTCGACATTTTTCCACGATCCGGTAAGGACGCTACTAACAATTCATAGACATCATTCCGGATAAAGGTAACAGTCTTACACGATATGGATGCTCTACCCAATTCATTTCGCAGCTTGGAAAATGCATCTATAAGACAGCGAAGAATCAGCAAATCTTCTGAGTCGATTCCGTGTGCGTGCCACCCTTTGTCTATGTTATCAAAGAGGATCCATAGACCTTTTTTTAGACTTAGATATTCAGTCGTGACATCACGAAGTCGTTTTATATCATGCAGGTAGAGCAGTTCGGTAATTTGATCACGGCCAAGGAAAAGGGGCTTTTGTCCGGGAGCTGCTCGTGTTTGGAAGGCATCCTCAATGCTTTCAGTAAGCTTGAGCATTCTTTCGGCAAAATCGCCTTGAGCGTCGAAATTCGCACCCCCGTAAGCTGCCTCCACCTTCTTGTAATGATCTCGCAGAACATGATTGTGGATGTAGATACCGCGATCCCTCTCTAGGAGCTTGTGTGCGATCTCAAGCAGAAACAAATACTCCCAGAACGCAGTTACCGTGTGCTCTCTCGTCCCCTGCTCCAAGTGCTGCAAAACGATGCTTTTAAATTTCTGCAACTGGAATCCTTCGGGATTTAAAGCCAACACGATATTCTGCCTGTCCCGCTCAAGTCGGTCTCGCGCTTGAAAAAACAGAGCTGTCTTCCCAGACCCCTTTCGACCCGCCACGACACTTATATCACCATTAAGAAGCCGACCAAATTCTTCTGTCTGTAAATAATAGGACGACAAATGCGCTATCTCGTTCTCAGCAGCACTCTGCCCGAGGAACAGGTCAGATAGCGGACTGCTTGATTCCGAAAGTACAAAATCATCCTCTTCCTGCAGACGTTTCGTTATGCGAGGTGCAAACTGAGCTACGATGCGGTCGATCGACTCCAATGACCCGAAGATCGAAACCTGGTCTCGAAGATCGATCGGAACAGGCTCCGTCGAGCCGGCCTGCAACAAAAGAGTCTCCTTCTCGAGCGCGTGAGCGAGGCCAGCAACAAATGCACATCGCAGGTTATGAGCAACAGCGTCGGATCGATTGGCGGGCAAAAGAGGAAGGATTACTCCGATCGATTGCCACACATTCTCAATAGCCGAACGGGCGGACAGCCGGGCGTTTTCTATCGGATCAAAAGAGCGAAAATAAATCCCACCGGTGGTCTGAACGCGCGACAATATTCGGATCTCGGCCTCTGCCTTCTCTCGCGGAGTCACGATGTAAACTGGCACTCGTTTGTTTAGAGAAGAGTTGGGAAGGGGTATCGGAGCCAAAGAGTTAATGTTGGCTATCAGCTTCGCGAATTCCTCCGAGTTTGCATAGGTTTCCACTCCCAGGGTATCAAAAATACCCACTTCTCGTATGAGGGCTTCGTCCCTAATGAGGCTCCTATCGCGGACCAAGACGGCTCTTTTTCCGCTCCCGATTGCATAACCTATCTCGTAGATCACATTAAAATTCAGATGGGTCACATCTGCGACTAAGAGACTGGTTCCCTTTATGCTTTCGAGGATAGGATCCGTTAAGCAATGACCAGCGATGTCGTTGCTTTCCCACGGACTGAGGACAAAGCTTCCTTTTTGCGCTAGCAGCTTTTTACAGCCAGCTCTGATTGAATCACCTATTTGTTTCGGAGCTGATGGATACGCAACGAAGGCGGTTAGCTCACTCAAAGACATACGATCACCTTACCGAATCATACGAAAAAAAAACAACTGATCTTTGCAAAAGCTCGCGAGGATACGGCCGAGAAATCAGAAATAGGGTCAAAACCTAAAACGTTCGAAATTACTCGTGCCGACTAAGCTTTAGGGTCAGGTCTTAAAAGATTCTCCGTATGCGCCTGTTTTCTATGATCTCGTCGTTTCCCGGGCTGAGCGACCTCTTACGCTCCTTCCTCCTTCGCAAGGCCTTCGGCGGGACAAGTCAGAGCGACACGCGTTATTGATCTAACCCAGGGTTACGCAAAGCCTCGGGCGAAGCGCATGACAAATGGCAAATAGCAGACAGCAAATGAAGGCCTGACGGACCCCTTACTTCCGCAGCCTGGTGATCGTTGGTGTCGGATCGCCTTGCCACCGAAACTGGAAGTGAGCCGCCGGGCGAACATTCAGGACCAGTAGGGGCCGGAAACAGGCAATGCAGTGGCTTCCTGGGTGCCGAACGCTCCTGTAGAGTAGGCCGTTAGAACCGCTTTCAAACAACTGCCGAGCGAAAGTTTGAGAGGCTGTGTAGCTATCAGGATCGTAGTACGGCCGAAAGCGCCGATCGTTCGGGCGTATATCATGGAAATCATTGCGAAAATCCGCCACGTATTCTCGCATTTCCAAACGAGCGTCCGAAATGCCAACTTCCCGTAGCTCTTTTCCCCGGTGATAAATAATTTCTGACTGGGCTGCTGCCAGATCGAAGGCGGCGTACCAGGCGCCTCGATCCGGGCCGCTGAATCTGGCACCCTTTGGTGCGGGATGGCAGAAAGCAGCCATGATTACCGTTGCTTGTGGTCGGCCGGTAACCCACTCGTTGCGCGGAACGTTTTGGATCACGCCGAGCTCGGCCGATATCCGATCGTTTGTCCAGCTTTCCAGTTCAAAGAGTAACTGGAGATCTTCGGGCGATGCTACCTCGTCGAAGAGTCCCACCGGCGGGTATCGGCTTGGAATTAACCGGTGAGTGTTACGGAGCTCAACCCGAGCGAGAGCGGGACGTTCTTTAATTCCAACCACCTCTGCGGCTGTCAAGAAGACGCCTTACTTGGTAAAGCCCATCAATGTCTCCGCCGGTTAGGCGCGTGATGGCCGGCTTCCCTCCAAATAATGGATTGGAATTAGGGAGCTTTAGCCAGGTGTCAGCTAGCTCGGCGTCGGGATAGAGAATATGCAAGGCTTTGTAAATACCCAAAACAAGCGAGATTCGCGTCAGAATGTCGAATGTGAGCATCCCAACGTCTCCGGCTTTATATTTATGGAACGTCGAGGCTGCAGGCCATCCGAGCAATGCTCGCTGTTCATCGACGGTTAATTTCCATGTCCTAGCGATGTTCAGAAAAGCCCTCATCGCCGCCGGTGAAATCCTTTTGCGCACCTCTGGGCTGTGGCGCTCTCCGGGAGCGATCGACGGCTGCTCGAGAATGTCAGGTGAAATGATGTTTTTGCTAGGCATGTCCGGTGCCTCTTTCTATATATGGATAGTACGCTCCATATGTAGAGTGTCAAGATAGATTGCCGGCGAAAGCGCATAGCAAATAGCAGATAGCGGATGCGAGACTAGGAGAATTGAGTCCGGTGCGCTATCCTGCGCGAGCCGACTTCATCAACGCATTTCGATTCGGGATCGGTATGCATATAGATCTGCTAGAGTTCATCGGCTTGGTCGTCACTGGGTTCACCTCTTGTGCGGAGTTTGGTTCTTACGCCTTCGTGCATCCGGTGATTCGCCGTTTGCCACGGGAACAGCATCTCAGTGTCGAAAAAGGTCTGCTCAAGACGTTCGGACGTGTGATGCCTGTGCTGATGACACTTTGTGTCGTCCTTTCGTTCGCTTACGCCATACAGTTGCGAACGGTGCAGGGTATGGCAGGCATTGTTCGTTGGGCGGCGGCGCTCGTCTACCTGGCTGCGCTTGTCTCGACCTTGATTTTCAATGTCCCAATTAACTTGGCGACCGGGCGATGGGACCCTCAAAATCCTCCGCCTAATTGGAAACAAACGCGCAATCGCTGGGAGTTCTTTCAAGGGCTTCGCTCCTGGCTGCTGTTGATCGGCTTTGTTCTTCTGTGTCTCGCGGTGGCGGCGCGAAGCCCATGACAAATTTGATCTCACGCAAAGACGCAAAGGCGCCAAGAAAGGACAAGAGAACTTCCTTAGGTAGGGAATTGGAAATCAATGGTCATCAAGGAATCCCATCCTTTGCTACCTTCTGCTGCCTTCTGTTTAAAAAGTCTCCTTTGCGCCTTGGCGTCTTTGCGTGAGATCTTTCTTCGGTCTCGTCATTTTCTGACGCTCCTTCAGAGCGGCTTGTTTTTGGATCTGACCCAGGGTTTCGCAAAACCCCGGGGCGAGTCGCATGACAAATGACAAATGACAGATGACAAATTGATGAGAAGCCGGAATTCAGAAGCTGGTAGTCTAGACTTTGCTTCCCGTTCGGCTGCGCTCAGGTGGAAGCCTTTGTTAAGTTTTGTTTAAAATCCGTCTTGGCGCCTTTGCGTCTTTGCGTGAGATCTTTCTTCCGGGCACGCTTCGTTTGCGCCGTACGTCCCTTGCAAAAGTCCGGAGCCTCAACTATGGAGTCGTCCGAATGAAGCGTCTGCTACAAGCGGTCGGCCGGGACGGTCTGGCGGCCGTCGCTGGTTTTGGCGACTTCGCCCTGTTCCTGTCACGTGCGGTTACCGGGGCACTCGTTACCCGCCAATTGGGACGGCGTTGGCTGCGCGCAGTCCATGAACAGGGCGTTCGCTGCATACCGGTAGTGACAATAGTTGGATTGTTTGCTGGACTCGTACTCGGGCTGCAAGGTTATTACGTTCTCACCCGTTTCGGGTCGGCGGGACTGCTGGGAACATTTGTCTCGCTGACGCTAACGCGGGAGCTGGCTCCGGTGCTTGCCGCCCTGGTGATCGTCGGCCAAGCCGGTTCTGCCATGGCAGCGGAAATCGGTATTCATCGCAATAGCGAACAAATCGACGCTCTCGTCACCATGGGAATCGATCCGCTCGGCTATCTGATCACCCCCCGCCTATTCGCTGCGCTGATCGTCTTTCCGATTCTGACAGTGGCTTTTACCTTAGTGGGATTGGCCGGCGGATATCTCTCTGGCTCGGCATTGCTCGGGTTGGATGGCGGCGTTTACTGGTCGGCGGTTCATTCGGCGATTCGGCCGGCCGACGTTCGCGAGTGCATCTTAAAGGCGCTTATTTTCGGCTTGATCACGATGGCGATCTGCTGCCATAGCGGCTTCACGACCCATCGCCGCACCGGAGTTAGCGGGTCGCGGGCGGTGAGTGTCTCGACCACCAGGGCAGTCGTCTTGGCGAGTGTTGCCACGTTAGCGGCCGATTACTTGATCACATCTTTTCTGGTATGAGTCGCCCGTCGCTTCCACCCATCCTGGAGGTCCACGGTCTCCGTAAGCATTTTGACGAGCACCTGGTATTAGACTCCGTGAACCTGCTGGTACCTCGGGGCTGCATTGTTTCCGTGCTGGGAAAGAGCGGGGCAGGAAAATCAGTTCTTCTGAAATGTCTCGCCGGTCTGCTGACGCCCGATGCCGGCGAGGTCCGCTTTGAGAATGGACTGCTGAATGGGGTTCGCCGGCGCAGCAGCTATTTGTTTCAAGCCAACGCTCTATTCGACTCGATGACAGCGCTGGAAAACGTCGCGCTGCCCCTGGAGCAAACAAGCCGGTTACGGAGCCGGGAGATCGCGCAGGCCGCCCGCGATGCATTAAAGAACCTCGGACTAGAAAAATTTGCGGATCATTTTCCTGCGCAGTTGTCCGGAGGAATGCAAAAACGTCTCGCGCTTGCTCGGTCGCTGGTAATGCGTCCCGAACTGGTGCTTTTCGATGAACCGACAGCTGGGCTCGATCCGCTCGCCCGCAACGCCGTTTTCGAAATGATCGCCCAATATAGGCAGCAATTTGATTTCACGGCGGTCGTAGTGACGCATGATGTCCCCGAAGCGCTCTCAGCCAGTGATCGCGTCGCCTTGCTCGAAGATGGCCGGATCTGTTTTGAGGGAACTCCGGCCGAGTTCGTCGCATCCAGCGATCGCATTGTGCTAAGCTGGCAACAATATTCTCGCGGTCCGGACCAGCCTCAACCAATAGCCCGTTCCTAAATGAAGCAATCCAACATCGAACTGTCGGTCGGTGCCTTTGTTCTCCTGGGCATCGCCGCCATTGTCTGGTTTGCCATGCAGGCAGGCGCAGGCGTGGCCATTGGTGGCTCTACCTACGAAGTGAACGCAAGATTCGCGAACGTCGGCGGACTCAGACCCGGAAACCAAGTTTTCATAGCGGGTGTGCCAGTCGGACGCGTAGAAAAGATCGACCTCAATTCCCAATATGCCGCCATCGTCCATATGAACGTAAGGGAAGATGTGCGCCTGCCCTCTGATACCATCGCGTCGGTCAAAACCAGCGGGCTGATCGGTGACAAGTTCATCGCGCTCGCCCCAGGCGCCGACAGTAGAAATCTGGCACCTGGTGGTATGATTACTGACACCGAATCGGCCATGGATCTGGAATCGCTCATCAGGCGTTTCGCGTTCGGCAATGTTTCGCCGTCACCTGCGCCCTCCCCATCAGAGCCAAAATAAAGTCATGCTTCTCCATCGTTTCATTCTGAGATGCGCTCTTGTGCTGCTGTTCCTTGGCGCTGGGCAACTTTCCGGCGCGGCGTCCAGTGACGACGCCGCGACCACGCTCCGCAGCTCCGTTGAGGAAGTTCTCTCAATTGCTTACTCCGGGCACGCGAACGAAGCCCTGGCCACGCGAGTGCGACCAGCACTGGAAAAATGCTTTGCTTTTGACATTGTCACCCGCCAAGCCATGGGCCCCGGCTGGCGCCAATTTTCCACAACCGACCAAAAACGGGTGACTGATCTTTTCAGTGAACTGATGATCCGGACCTACTCCGCTCGCGTGGTTGGAACGCAGCGACCAAAAATTGTGTTTGGTTCGCCTGTGGCAATTGCGGCTGACCGTTGCGAAATTCCCACCCGCGTCACTACCGCCTCCAGCAACGACCCAACCGCGGTCGTCTATCGTATGATCAAACTTCCGGCTGGCTGGCGAATTTACGACGTCCTGATCGAAGGCGTCAGTTTCGTCGCCAACTACCGTGCGCAATTCGACGAACTTATTCAAAAAGGCGGCGCCGTCGCCGCCATCCGGACCCTCGAAGCAAAGCTCGCCCAACCCGTACCATCCAACTCGTGAATCACTCGATATCTAACATCCTTGTGCTCCTCCTTTGCCTTTCGGGGTGCGCAGTTGCAGAAGACCGTTCGGCCGCCAAAGCTGTTCCTGTCCATACTTCGGACTCCGATCTCGCGGATGTCCCCGTGTCGAAGACGAACGATCCCTGGCAGCGTTTGAACCGGACCACTTTCCGTTTCAACGACGGACTCACCACTTACGCGTTGCGTCCGGTGGCACACGGATACGCAGCGATTGTGCCTCGACCTGTCCGCACCGGGATCACCAACTTCTTCGATAACCTGAATTATCCGGTCCGTTTCATTAATTCGGTTCTCCAGGGCAAAATCACCCGCTCAGCTCAAGAAACCGGCAAGTTCGTCGTCAACAGCACGGCGGGCGTCGGAGGTTTGATTCGTGTTTCCGATCACATATCGAGTCTCGCGGATGTTCCGGCGGAAGACTTTGGGCAAACTCTCGGGGTCTGGGGTTTTTGCCCCGGGCCTTACATTGTGATCCCCGTCCTTGGCCCCTCGGATTGCCGTGATGCGATCGGTTTCGCCGGCGACTACGCCATGAACCCGCTCAACTGGCACTCTCTTGGCATCATTCACCACGCGTTCATACCTAATACTGTCAGCATCGCTCTTTCGGCGACAAAGTTTGTCAACGGGCTCCCTAAATCCGTCGATTCCTACGACCAGCTGAAAGCCGAGGCTGTCGATCCATACGTCGCGATGCGTGACGCTTATCTGAGTTACCGGGCCGCCCAAGTGAAAAAGTAAACAGGGCGAAGCTGGCGAGGCGCATAGCAGATAGCAGATAGATCCATTGGGCCCAGATTCCGGAATTGGGAATCGTTCTCGTCGTCGTGCTCGTCCTCGATTCTTTGAGATCCTACATACTGCGGAGCCCGAAAGCTTAAACACCCAAGTGAAATCTCACGCAAAGATTAGGTGAGAGGAGAGTAGACGCATCTTCCTGGTGTAGAATGCAGGAGCTTGGGGCTTCGCAGATAGAAGCCGCGGCTGTCCTCCCCGATTCGGTTATCGGCTATCGGCTATCGGCTATCGGCTATCGGCTATCGGCTATCGGCTATCGGCTATCGGCTATCGGCTATCGGCTATCGGCTATCGGCTATCGGCTATCGGCTATCGGCTATCGGCTATTTGCTATTTTGCTATGCGTTTCGCCGGGTTGCGCGGTCGTGATTTACGGGTGACAATCAGGGAGCAGAACGTCGAGGTTCCAAGCCAGTGCCTACCCCCGGCAAATTCGCGTTTGATTTTTCAAAATACCCTGAGAGCGGCCTCGTACTAATAATCGTCGCCCTCGGGTTGGTGTTGGCGATTTTTGGCGGCTCGGTGCAAATGCCGAGATTCGAGACGACTCCTGACGGTAAACGCCAACGAGCTCTGGTGACCAACGCTGAAGGTCAGCAAGTGCCTGCCTTCGATTCGGCCAACAAATTCTTCAATGCCCCAACGATTGTGCAGATCGCCAAGGACACGAGCTTTTTCGCCATTATGGCCGTCGGAATGACGGTGGTCATTATCACGGGCGGGATCGATCTGTCCGTCGGGGCGATCTACGCACTGGCCTCGGTGTGCGGGGCCCTGGTGCTGTCGCCCTATGGCCCGTCCGGAGGCGGCGTTGCGACCGTGCTCGGCGTGATCGTAACAATCGGCGTCGGCACGCTGCTTGGTTTTTTCAACGGCGTAATGATTACGGCGTTCAGAGTGCATTCGTTCATCATCACGCTCGGGACGATGGCGATCTATCGCGGTATTGCTTTTGTCCAGACCGGCGGTCAGTCGATCGGTGGATTTCCATCCGCTTTTCGGCAATTCGTGCGCTGGGAGCTACTGCCAGGTCTGAGCTTGGTGCCTCTCATCGTGATGATCATTGTCGCCATTGTTGGGGGAATTTTACTCTCCAAAATGGCAGTTGGTCGCAGGTTGTATGCGATTGGGGGTAACGAAATTGCCAGCCGCTTCAGTGGCATCCGAGTGGGCCGGGTTAAGCTGCTGGCTTACACTCTGACCGGATTAACCGCCGGCATCGCTGCCGTTTTGTCTCTCGGATACTACGGTGCCGGCTCTTCGGGCGATGGCCAAGGCTACGAGCTGAACGTGATTGCCGCGGCGGTGGTCGGCGGGGCCAGCCTCATTGGGGGCAAAGGGACAGCGCTCGGGGCGCTGCTCGGCGCCATCATTCTCCAGATGATCTCCAACGGGTTGGTGATCCTGGATATTCCGCAGAATTACAGCCAAATCGTCATCGGGTTGGTCGTGATTGCTGCGGTGCTGTTCGACCAGCTCAACAACTGGCTGACGAAGCGTCGTTTGCTAGCCAGAACGAGTGCTATAAAGAAAGTCGTTCCGGCAGGCGACACTCCCGTTCCAACCACCAATGCGTAATCGTTCCTCCCTGATCGCGCTTGCTTCGCTCCTCGCTCTGGTGCAGGCGCCTCTGGCCTCGCAGGCGGCTAGCGAACCCAAGCTGGAAGTCTTTTCCTGGTGGACTTCGGGCGGTGAAGCAGCCGCACTTGATGCGTTATTCCATGTCTACAAAGAGCAGTACGCCGGCGTTGAAATTGTCAATGCTACCGTGGCGGGCGGCGGCGGCTCCGCGGCTCGACCCGTTTTGCAAACTCGTCTGTCCGGAGGTAATCCACCCGACAGCTGGCAAACCCATCCCGGCTGGGAATTGCTTGGTCAGTACGTTGACCCCGGCTACTGCGAGCCGATTACCGATCTCTACAAGAGTGACGGATGGGATAAATCTTTTCCGAAGGAGTTGGTAGTAAACTTGATGACCAAGGATCGAAAGATCTATGCCGTACTCGCCGGCATCCATCGGGGGAACGTCCTTTGGTACAATACGAAGCTGCTCCAAAAGAACGGGATCAAGGTCGGCAAGACGATGTCCTTCGAGGAGTTCTTCGCGGCGTGTGACAAGCTCAAAGCAGCGGGAATTCCTGCTCTGGGCGTCGGTGATTCAGGGATTTGGGCCTCGGCCCAGCTCTTTGAGAACACGTTGCTTGGCATCATCGGACCAAAAGGCTGGACGGATTTGTTCAGCGGTACCATGCAATGGGACGATCCGAAGGTGAAAGAGGCGATGAAGCTGTTCGCGAAAATGCAGGATTACGTCAATCCGGACCATGCAGCTTTGAGTTGGGATCAGGCCATTAAAGCACTGATGGAAGGTAGGGTAGCATTTAGTTCCATGGGTGATTGGGCCGATGGCGAATTTCTCAAGGCTAGTATGAAAGAGAAAGATGATTTCGGTTGGGTGAGTCATCCCGGAACAGACGGTGCATTTGTCATCGTTGCTGACGGTTTCGCAGTAGCCAAAAGTGCTCCGCACAAGGAAGCGGCTTTGGCCTGGTTAAAGAGCATCGGCAGCAAGGAAGCGCAGGAAGCATTCAACCGGTTAAAGGGCTCGATACCGGCCCGAACCGATGTCGATCGTTCGAAGTTCGACCGGTACCATCAATGGTCCATGGATTCGTTTGCCAGGGATAAATTGGTGGCGAGCTGTGTCCATGGCGAAGCTGCTCCGGCAGCTTTTCAACAGGCATTGAATGATGGAGTGACCGCTTTCATTGTGGATAAGAACGTTGACAATTTTGCTAACGCGCTGGTGCGAGCGGCCAGAGAGTTCCCGTCGGCGAAATAGCGGGCGAAAGATTAAAGACAGAAGAAAAATCTCACGCAAAGACGCCAAGGCGCAAAGATGAGGATGTGATTGGTGATTAGTGAACGGAACACGGCGTACGGCAGGGCTGAGCTTGTCGAAAGTCGTGAGCTCAACCGAACGGCGGAATTCAGCAACCACGAAAAGACACGAAATAGCGGTTGTTGCGCAGAAATCATCTCCAGCCCGACCACCGTCTCCTGCATCCTAAATACTAAATCCTAGCTCCTACCTCCTATCTTCCTTCACAAAAGATCGCAAAGAACACGAAGACTTTTTGAACAGAAGGTAGCAAAGGAAGCAAAGGTTGGTCGAAGCGAATGACAAATGACCGAATGACAAATTGGCAAATTGAGTGAGAAACGCCAAAGGCGTAACAGGACTCAGCCGATGTCCCATCCGGTTATTTCAATAGGTCCGTCAGGGCTTCATTTGCTATCTGCTATTTGCTATTTGTCATGCGCTTCGCCCGGAGGCTTTGCGGAACCCTGGGTCAGGTTCCAAATAACGCGTGTCGCTCTGACTTGTCCCGCCGAAGGCCTTGCGAAGGAGGAAAGAGCGTGAGAACCCGCTCCGCCCACCAAACGACGAGATCGCAGAAAAACACGCTCACACGGAGTCGGAAAAGAATATTTTGAACAGAAGGTAGCAAAGGCTTCGACCTGAGCTCAGCCGAAGGGTAAGCAAAGTTCAGAACATTCTAGATTCTAAATTCCAGATTCTGAATTCTAGATGCGCTTCCCCTCTTTGCGGCTTGGCGTCTTTGCGTGAGATTTTTGTTCCGTCTTTGCGTGAGATCATTTTGCTCTTTTCGATCGTTTCGCACTAGCCAAGGATTTCAATGCGCGAGCAGCCTTTGCTGCATCCTCGTTTCCATCAAAGCCAAGGTAGGCCACAAACTTCCGGCCGACGACGGCTCCGGAGACACCGCGCAGGTTCACTCCTGAATCGGCAATGGCTGAGATGATCCGAGACCCGACGCCGGGTGCATCGTCACCCTCTACTTTCAATGTCGCAAGCTTTTCAGCAGGTGCGAGACCTTCTGCTTTAGCGGCTTTTCGAACATTAGGACCCTTGACGGGTGTGAGAAATGCAACGCCTTTGCCAGTTTTTGAGGGATCGCGCCGAGCAATCACGCATTCCAGGTTGGCACCCGCGCCACCAACTGCTCCTAAGAGTTTCGCGAGGCCGCCGGGCTTGTCTTCGATTTGGGCGGCCCAAACATCCACTTTCGTGACGGTCAGGTTCATAGAATATCGCCTCCTTTGGGGGGAATTAAATCTAAATGGTCGAACCACTGGGGCAAGCTAATTCCACATCATAGACGCATCTTCCAGGTGCGGATCACCACCGCCTTTCGTTGATGCATGTAATTCACGCCGAAGGCGTAACAGGACTCAGCCCAGGGTGGAGGCTTTGCGCAACCCTGGGTTAGATCCCAAAAAGAGCGAACGCTCTGTAGGAGCGCAAGAAAAGGGCCGAGATCGCGGAAAACAGGCTCAGACAGGGCAGGCAAAGAATATTTTGAACAGAAGGTAGCAAAGGAAGCAAAGGTTCGACGACCCTCCAGCTGCTGAATTCCAACTTCTCAACAATTTGTCATCTGTCATTCGCCTCGCTATCTGCTATCTGCTGTGGCCGCCTGATCACCGGGTATTGTCGGGGGTTGCAACCTGTGGATCAATGGGCCTTACTTCGACGGACAAGCCGTGGTCTAGACATGGGTTGCCTTGGGCGATTTGCACCGCCTCGTCGAGATTGCTAGCGAGAATGAACCAGTAACCGCCGATTACTTCTTTGGATTCGCCGAAAGGGCCGTCTGTTGTCATACTTTTCCGCCCGATCGTTTTACCTTCGTACGTAAGCCGTTGCCCGCGTTTCATCTTCCCCTCGTCAACTAATTGATCAAGCCAGGCGTAGAATTGGTCGATCACGTTCTGTTTTTCTTTCCGTGGGAGCGTGCTGTCCCACTGTCCCCGGGACATTACCAGGAATTCGGCTGGAGGAGGTTGTTCGCTCATAATGGTTTGCCTTGCAGATTAGCCGGAAGAAAGATCTCACGCAAAGACGCCAAGCCGCGAAGAAGAGGAAGTGAGATGTGATTGGTGATCAGTGATCGGAGCGGCGTGATAGATCGAGCTTTCGCCGACGCATTTTTGCTGAATCTAGAGAAAAAGCCCCTAAAGACCGCAGAGAAGTCTTTCTTTGCTTCCTTTGCTACCTTCTGTTTAAAAAGTCTTCGTGGTCTCTGCGATCTTCGGTGAATAGGCGTTTAAGGATAGGGTCACGTCTTTTAACACGCACGCAAAGACGCCAAGCCGCAAAGAAAGGGAAGTGAGATGTGATTGGTGATTAGTGATCAGTGAACGGAGCGGCGTGATAGATCGAGCTTCCGCTGACGCATTTTTGCTGAATCTACTGAAAAGCCCCCAAAGACCACAGAGAAGTCTTTCTTTGCTTCCTTTGCTACCTTCTGTTTAAAAAGTCTTCGTGGTCTCTGCGATCTTCTGTGAATGGGCGTTAACGGATAGGGTCACGTCTTTGAACACGCACGCAAAGACGCCAAGACGCAAAGAGAGGAAGTCAGATGTGATTAGTGAACGGAGCGGCATGGTAGATCGAGCTTCCGCCGACGCATTTTTACTGAATCTACTGAAAAAGCCCCAAAGACCACAGAGAAGTCTTTCTTTGCTTCCTTTGCTACCTTCTGTTTTAAAAAGTCTTCGTGGTCTTTGCGATCTTCTGTGAGGTCGGAAGTTCGGCCCTATCGGGTGCCGTGTTCCGTTCACCAATTCACCTCTCACTTCTCCTCTTGGCGTGCGTGTTAAAGGGTGACCCTATCCATTAGATGGCTATTCACAGAAGACCGCAAAGACCACGAAGATTTTTTAAACAGAAGGTAGCAAAGGAAGCAAAGGTCCTCGCCTTGAGCGATCGACGAGCTCTCGATTTCGACGAGTTCAGCCGAGCCGCCGAGCGCTCACCCAAACGGTGGAATTCTCTATGCTCTTTGTGTTCTTTTGCGGCTATTTAATGTTTTAGACGTGACCTCATTTTAGAACCTTGCTGCCGCACGTCGCTCCGTTCACCAATCATCAATCACCTCTCACTTTCCCCTTTGCGGCTTGGCGCCCGCCCGCATCGCTACGCGAAGCGTTGCGGGCAGGTCTTTGCGTGAGATCTTTCTTCGATCTGGAAAGATGGACGCGTCGTCGACTATCGATACTGAGGTTCTGATTGTTGGTGCAGGTCCAACCGGCTTGGTGTTGGCCCTGTGGCTGACGCGATTAGGGGTGCGCGTGAGGGTCATCGACAAGACGGCCGAGCCGGGAACAACATCGCGTGCGCTCGCGGTGCAGGCACGCACGCTCGAGTTCTATGGCCAGATCGGTCTGGCTGACGAGGTCGTCGAACGTGGACAGCGGGTCGCCGCCGCGAATCTGTGGGTGGCCGGCCGGCAGGTGGCACGGGCTGTATTCGGCGACATGGGCGTGGGCATCAGTCCATATTCCTACGCGCTCGTCTATCCGCAAGACGAGCACGAGCGGTTATTAGTCGATCGCCTCACCGAGCTCGGCGTCCATGTCGAGCGTCGCACCGAGCTTTCGCACTTCGAAGATACGACCGATTGCGTGCTCGCGCATCTTGAGCGGTCCGACGGACAGCTGGAAACGTGCAAGTCCGCCTACTTGGCCGGCTGCGACGGCGCACGCTCTACGATACGCGAAACGCTCAATATCGGGTTTCCCGGCGGCACGTACACTCACCTGTTTTATGTTGCCGACGTCGACGCGAGCGGAACGGCGACGAACGGTGAGTTGCACGTCGCTCTCGACCGGACCGATTTTCTTGCCGTGTTTCCGCTGAAGGGTAAAGGGCGCGCTCGACTCGTTGGCACCGTACGGGAAGACGCCGAGCACCAGCACGAGAACCTGTCGTGGGACGACGTTAGCAAGTCGGTGATCGAGTGGCTGCACATCGATGTCGCGCGCGTGAATTGGTTTTCGACTTATCGTGTGCATCATCGGGTCGCCAACCGGTTCTCCGAAGGTCGCGCGTTTCTGCTCGGCGACGCGGCCCACATTCACAGTCCCGTGGGCGGACAAGGCATGAATACGGGCATTGGCGACGCGGTGAACCTGGCCTGGAAACTTGCTGCTGTCCTGCACGGGCGAGCGAAGCCGGCTCTCCTCGACAGCTACGAACCAGAACGGATCGCCTTTGCTCGGCGCCTCGTGGCGACCACTGATCAAGCTTTCACCGGCGTGACGAGCGAAGGCGCGATCGCGCGCGCACTGCGACTACACATCGTGCCATTCCTCATTCCGTTGCTTTTCGCATTCCGGGCGACCCGACGCCTCATGTTTCGTACGGTCTCGCAAACGGCGGTGAACTATCGCACGAGCACGTTGAGTCAAGGACGCGCCGGAAGGGTGCACGGCGGAGACCGCTTACCATGGGCTAAGACGAGTTCGGGTGGACTCGAGGGCGACAACTTCAAGCCGCTGACATCGCTAGACTGGCAGGCACACGTCTATGGCAACGCCGGGCCCGAGATTCGGGCAATATGTGAACAGCGACGGTTGCCGCTGCACGTTTTCGGTTGGCAGCGAGCTATGGGCCGGAGCGGCCTGCGACGCGATGCCGTTTATCTCGTACGGCCAGACGGCTACGTGGCCATGGCGGATCGTGAGGGTCGCGCCGACGCGCTCACGTCCTATTTCGACACGCATCAAATCACCCCGACTGGATCGGAGCGGAACGAACATCAGCCGGCAGACAGCGGCCGAAGCGCATGACGGGCGAAGCGCATAGCAGATAGCAGGCGAAGCGCATGACAAATGACAGATGACAAATTGCTAAGAGGCTGAATCCAGAAGCTGGAATTGATTGAAAGCAGAACAGCGAACGCGGTTCGTTGTTCAATGGGTTACCGTTATGGAAAGTCCGGGTTGCAGTGAGTTGGCTACCGTCGAGATCGCTACCGCTCGCTCGATCAGAGCCTCCACGTCGGTCTTCTTATCGGCTGCGGCGACGCGCACCGCAATTTCGGCGGCAGTGGCTAGCGTGGGATTCCCTTCAAGCCGGACCGTGACATCTACTTCAACCGTTAAGAGCTGAACGCCAAGGTCATGAGCAACATACCGCAGATCGTTGCATAGGCATCCCCCGATAGCTAATCCCAGCAATTGTCCGCCATTGAATCCGAGCCCTTTTCCTCCGGCCTTGCCCTCAGCTCGATCAACAATGAGCGTATGGGATCCGGCCCAGCCGAGAGCTGCTTCGGTCCCGTGCACGTTGCGCAATTGGACGGTTATCTCTGCCATCGCAGCGAATGACTAATAGCGGGCGAAGCGCATCGCAAATGACAAATGACAGGCGAAGCGCATAGCAGATGACAAATAGCAGATAGCCAAGCTGATGACAGATGACAACACACCGAAGGTGTAAGATAACTTAGCCCAGGGTGGAGGCTTTGCGGAACCCTGGGTCAGGGTGAAGTGTAACGGAACCCTGGGGTAGCAAAGGAAGCAAAGGTCGGACGATCTCCAGTTTTTGAATTCCGGCTTCTCACCAATTTGTCATTTGTCATTTGTCATGCGCTTCGCCGTTTGAGGGCTTCTAATTCTTCCGGAGTGCGCGGCCACTCCGATCCCAATAGCCGAGACAGACTGCGATCGGCCAAGACTTTTCCACCGGTCTGGCATCGGGCACAGTAGTTTGTCTCGTTGTCGGCGTAGCGAATCCGCAGAACCTTTTCACCACATCGCGGGCACGGTTCACCGTAACGGCCATGGACTGCCATGCCTTTATGAAACGCAGTGACGTTTTCAGGAAACCCAGTGCCAGCTTCGGTTTGCAGGCGATCCACCCATTGCTCAAGCGTCCCACGCGCGCTCGTGAAAAGCTGTTGCCACTCATCCGGCCTAAGTTTGTGGGTTTGCGTAACGGGTGATAGTTGAGCTGCGTGCAGGATCTCATCTGAATATGCGTTGCCGATACCGCTCACTAAGCGGGGATCAGTCAGGGCTCGCTTGAGCGTGCGGTTTTCCGCCATGAGTGCGCTGCGAAAAGACTCGAGATCGCTAGTCAATATATCGATTCCTCCCGGGTCCATGGAGCGCAGGCTTTCTTCGCCACTTAGAAGGTGCAACGATGCACGACGTTTGGTGCCGGCTTCGGTCAGCGAGAGAGAACCATTGGGAAAGTCGAAGGCCGCAAGATTGTTGCGGCCGGCTAACCGAATCTCTGGTGGTCGCCAGTGGAGCCGGCCCGCGATCATCAAATGAAGCACCAGCCAGAGATCGTTCTCCACTCCGATCACGATTCGTTTGCCGATTCGCCGCAGTTCGCGAACAACCCGGCCCTCCACTTGGCTAATCGGCGGTTGGGCGCTTCGAACTAGAAAAGTACTCGCCACTCGAACCCGAATGAGTCGTTGACCGACTAAGCGTGATTCGAGGGCTTTAATATAGGTGACGATATCCGGCAGTTCCGGCATGACAAATAGCAGATAGCGGAAGAAATGCGGATTGCGGAATGCGGATTGCGGAATGTCGCTGAATCAGGAAGCCAGAAGCCGCTACCCGTTCGGCTAAGCACAGGTCAAAGCCTTTGCTAACTTCTGTTCAAGGATCTTCTTTATCGACTCCCAGTGAGCGTATTTCTGCGATCTCGCGATTTGATCAACTTCTTGCGCTCCTTCCTCCTTCGCTAAAGCTTTCGCCGTCACTAAGCCTATGGCGGACAAGTCGGCGGGACAAGTCAGGGCGCTCGCTTTTTTTTGGAAACTAACCCAGGGTTCCGCAATCCGCATTCCGCGTTCTCTGCTTAGCGATTGACCGTTCCGGCCGGACCAGAGTAACAAATCTAACAACCTCCAGACCCGCTTCAGCGGAGGTCAGTCCTGAAAAGATCATTATGAACTGGTGGAAAAAAGCATTTGAGATCGCTCTCTGGAAGAGTCGGTTGATTGTGGTGCTCGCAGTGTTTCCCAGCATTATCGCTGGGATCGCCTTGTTCTGCATCATCGCCATCGAGTCTTTCCGGGTTCTGGGCGACCTCATGCATTACCTGGACCCGACACTGGCTCTGGACCAAAGAGATGCGCTGCTCAAGCAAAGCATCTTGCGGATGATCTCAGCCATCGATGGTTATCTGCTAGGCGCGTTTATGTTGATCTTCGGCTTTGGATTATATGAACTTTTCCTGGCCGACCTGCAGGAAGCTCGTTTATCTCAAACGGCCGGCCGAATTCTTCGGATCAGATCGCTGGATGATCTCAAGACTCGTCTGGCAAAAGTTATTCTGATCATTCTGATCGTTGAGACATTCAAAGATGCTCTCGGAATCAAGGCGCAAACGCCGCTCGATCTGCTTTACGTTGGCGCGACCATCGCGCTTATCGGCCTCGCCCTTTATCTGACCCATGGAGCCGATTCGGAGAAGAACCCGGAAAAAAGGGATCTCACGCCAAGCCGCAAAGACGCCGAGAATGACGACTGATGGGGCGAGCCTCCGGGCGAAGCGCATGACAAAAGACAAAGAGGCAGAATTCAGAATCTGGAATTTAGAATCTAGAATGTTCTGAACCTTTGCTTACCGTTCGGCTGAGCTCAGGTCGAAGCCTTTGCTACCTTCTGTTCAAAAAATCTTCTACCGACTTCGTGTGCACGTGTTTTACGCGATCGCGGCCCTTTCTTGCGCTCCTTCAGAGCGATACGCTTTATTGGGACCTAACCCAGGGTTGCGCAAAGCCTCCACCCTGGGCTGAGTCTTGTTGCGCCTTCGGCGTATTTGTCATCTGTCATTTGTCATCAGCATTTGCTACCTGCTATTTGCTATTTGTCATGCGCTTCGCCGGCATCCGTCCGTATCCCCGTGCCTACCTATTCTAAATTCCAACTTCTAGATTCTAGGTCCCATCCTTTGCGCCTTGGCGTCTTTGCGTGAGGTTTTTCTTCAGTCTTTGACCCTTCGAGGACGAGGACGATTCTCTGGCTATTTGCTATCTGCTATCTGCTATCTGCTATGCGCTCCGCCTAGCCGCCCGCCATGGCGCCGATAATGAGGAACGGTTCGACGCCAGATAGGACTTCGCCAGGTAACGGGGTCTCGGGTGGTTCGTGCGAAAGATCTTCTTTGCAGGCGTAGAATCTGACGAACGGGCGACGGCGTAATGTGTTGCGATCGCGGATGGCTCCGCGAAGTACCGGATATCGCGCTTCGAGAGCGTCGAGGACCGAACCCAGCGTAGTCGGTTCCTCCAGTTCCAGTCGCACATCACCGTCCACGCGCGCCAGCGTACGCAGATGATAAGGGAGCCCTACTCGGATGGTCATTGCAAAGTCTGAACTTCGACAGATAAAACCGCCGGGAGATCGCGCACAATGGGGTTCCAACTGTCGCCGTTGTCGGCTGAAGCATAAACCTGCCCGCCGGTGGTTCCGAAATACACACCGCAAGGCTCGAGCGAGTCAACCGCCATCGCGTCTCGCAAGACGTTAACGTAGCAATCCTTTTGCGGCAGACCTTTGGTGAGCGGTTCCCATTCGTTGCCGCCGGTCCGGCTCCGATACACCCGCAGCTTGGCGTCCGGCGGAAAATGCTCTGAATCGCTCTTGATCGGGACAACATAGATCGTTTCCGGCTCATGAGCGTGAACCTGAATCGGGAAACCGAAATCTGAGGGCAGATCGCCGCTGACCTCCTGCCAGGATTCGCCGGCGTTGTCACTCCGCATGACGTCCCAATGCTTCTGCATGAACAAGACGTCGGAACGAGATGGATGCATCGCGATCCGATGAACACAATGTCCAACTTGCGCGTCCGGGTCAGGCAATTCGAACGGTGATTTCAGACCGGCATTAGCCGGCTGCCACGTTTTGCCTTCGTCATCAGTGCGGAAAGCACCGGCCGCAGAGATGGCAACGAACATTCGACCAGGTCGTTCGGGAGCAAGAACGATCGTGTGCAGACACATCCCGCCTGCCCCGGGCTGCCAAAGGTTGCCCTTGGCACTGCGCAATCCGGGAAGCTCCTGCCACGTCTTGCCGCCGTCCACCGTCTTGAACAGCGCCGCGTCTTCTACTCCCGCGTAAACGGTGTTTGGATCGTTCAAAGACGGTTCGAGATGCCAGACCCGCTTGAACTCCCACGGATGTTGTGTGCCATCGTACCACTGGTGAGTTCCGGGAACACCGTCATAATTGAATTCGTTGCCGGTTGTTTCCCAGGTTTTTCCGCCGTTATCCGAGCGCTGCATCACCTGGCCGAACCAGCCGCTGGTCTGCGACGCGTACAAACGATCCGAGTCAGCGGGCGAGCCTTTAACGTGATAAATCTCCCAACCCGCAAAGTGCGGTCCGTTGACTTCCCACCGGCCGCGTTCCCCATCAGCCGTCAGAATGAATGCACCTTTCCTGGTGCCGACCAATACTCGTACTTTGCTCATATTGTTGTTCGCTCAAATGATATGACGAACGAGCAGCCGAAATCAGGACTTTTGTTTTAAAATCTCACGCAAAGACGCAGCGCCCGGTAGGGCTGAGCTCCTGCTCGGCCGGAATTAATCTCACGCAAAGACGCCAAGACGCAAAGGGGGAGAGGGGAAGTGATTGGTGAACGGTGAACGCTCCGACCTGCGGTAGATCTGCTATCTGCTATCTGCTATCTGCTATCTGCTATCTGCTATCTGCTATCTGCTATCTGCTATCTGCTATCTGCTATGCGCTTCGCCGGTCATTTGTCATGCGCTCCGCCCGCTATCTGCTATTTGCTATGCGTTTCGCCCGTCATGCGCTTCGCCAGGATTGTCGTAGGTCGAGCGACATGAAGACACTGTTCGGGTCGAGCACATAGTCGGCGAACGGCGGGCATTCAACGAAGCCATGGCTCCGGTAAAATGCGTGGGCAGGCCGAAAATATTCCCACGAGCCTGTCTCGAGGCTGAGGCGCGACATGCCGCTTACTCGCGCGGTCGCGATGATGTGGCGCAGCATTGCGCTTCCCGCTCCCCTTCCGCGCTTGGACTGAGCGGTATGCATCGACTTGACCTCACCATGATCGGCCGAAAGTCGCTTCAGCGCGCCGATCCCCAAGAGTGTTTCATCGTCCCAGATCGTCCAAAAATTGATGTCGGGCGATCGCAGCCCGGTGAGGTCCAAGGCGTGCGCGCTGCCCGGGGCCGTTTCCGCTCGGGCACTGGTCAGATGAGTATGGAGGAGATCGACCACGCGCGGGTCGCGCAGGTCGCCTTCGACGATCCGCATCATGGCTGGCTTCTCCCTATCACCTCACAATGCTACCGGCAACGTGCTTGCGGCCGAAGTTATTCGCGGCCACGGAATACGGAATACGAAATGCGGATTGCGGATTGCGGATTGCGGATTGCGGAATCGTCAGGCCCTCTACTTTAAGGCGGTAATGGTTTACTAATAAGCCCGCGAAGAGACTTCATTTTTTGATGCACCGAGTATTTACAGAGGAGGTCCTCACAACGATGTTAAGTTGAACAGGAGAACCACAATGAAAGCGGATTCAGCGCTCGTAATGAGCTTCTTCAAAAACGAGGTTCCTGCTGGCAGCGTACGGATCAATCTGAAATGGCCAGATAAACACGAAGTCACCGACTTCAAGTTGGACCGGTTGGGCGAAATGGTGACCTGCGAGACGGAGACTGATCAAACAGGATGGGTGATCGTCAAACGTCGTGCCAACGTATCCGTCGGAGACAAGATTCCTTTGCTGTAAGCAGGGTAACATGAAGTGAGAGGTGATTGGTGAGCGGATCGACGTGAGTCCTAAATGGGGTCACGTCTAAAACAGTAAATAGCCGCAAAAGAACACAAAGAGCACAGAGAATTCCACCGTTTGGCGGAGCGTTCGACCGAGCTCACACCAAGGTCGAAGGCCCTTTGCTTCCTTCTGTTCAAAATCCGTCTTCGCGCTGCAGCAATTCGCCAGTTTCATCTTTGGTTGGCTACGCCGTGCTGCGATCTTCAGTGGAAAATATCTTCCCTCTTGCGCTCTTGCAGAGCGGGCTCGCTTTTTTTGGTTAACCCAGGGTTCCGCAAAGCCTCCACCCTGGGCTGAGTCCTGTTACGCCTTTGGCGTATTTGTCATCTGTCATCAGCTCTTGCTATCTGCCATTTGTTATCTAAAACCATTATCCCTTCGTCTTAACTTTGCGTCTTTGCGTCTTTGCGTGAGATATTTCCGGCCGAGCGGGAGCTCAGCCCTACCGCGTCTTTGCGTGAGATTTTGTGCTGTTTGTCAGCGCTTCGCCCGCGGCGCGGCGGTGCTTTTGCGGATCATTAGCTCTGGGCGAAATGCTCGGCGGAGTACGGCGTCCGGGGTGCCACGGATTCGGGCGAACAGGATATCTAGGCTTTCGCGGGCCATGACGTCGAAGTCTGAGGTGGCCGTGGTTAACGGCGGATTAAAGAAACGACCCTCGGGCATGTTGTCAAAACCGACCACCGAGACTTCGGCGGGGACCTCGATCCCGGCCTCATGCAATGCCAGTAGAGCGCCCATCGCAATCAAATCGTTCGCGGCGAAAATCGCGGTAAATTTTCCGGCTGAGGTTTTGATCAGTTCTTTGGTTGCATCGTAACCGCCGTCCGGTGTCCACGGAGTGTGCATAGCGGGACCAGGCTTAAGACCGGCTGCCTGGAGCTCGGCCAGCCATCCTTTTCGTCTGAGCTTCGAGCTTCGATACAGCTGGTAGCCGAGGAGTCCGGCGATCCGGGTGTGGCCGAGCGAAATCAAGTGACGGGTGGCTAACCTGGCTCCGCGAATATGGTCTACCCGAAACGACGGGAATAGGTCACCACCGTCGATGTCGAGCGTGACAAACGGTATATTTCCCATGGCGGCCGCCAGCTCCCGTTTATCGATTTCGACGGGAACGTCGACGATGAGTCCTTCCGCTGAGTTTGCGATCAGTTGTTCAGCTCCGGTCTTGGCTTCGGCAATGGTCAGACTCCGCAGCCCGAAGATCATGAGCGTATAACCATGTAATCGAGCTTCCTGTTCGAGACTGAGAATGGCATGAGCCGGCCCATAAACTCCTGGATCATCTGTTACCAGTCCGATCAACGTCGAACGACGATTGGCCAGAAATCTGGCCGCCGTGTTCGGCTTGTATCCCAGCGCCGCGATTGCCTCCTGTACCCGTTCCCGAGTTTCCGGCAGGACTCTGGGATGATTGTTAATGACCCGGGAGACGGTCTGTTGGGAAAGGCCGAGTACCTTGGCGACATCATTGAGAGTAGGGCGCCTGGCATCGGCTGGGGAACGATGTCTCATAGGTTCGATTCGAGGAGCGCCGACGGATCGCGGGGATCCGACGTCGCAGAAGCGTACGGTCGTTGAGCGTGATGCATCAAGAAGCTATGTCGGACAGGCTGCGATCCCTCCCGGTCGTAGGGTGTTTGGACCGGTCGTGGTAGGGCGTACTCGATGGTATTCAGGTGAAGAATAAGAGGCTTAAAATGATACACAACATAGCGTTTGACGCCACCCCATGTTTGCGCTAACATGGCCGCGCTTTCCAGCCTTTTCTTTCAACCTGTTCCCCCACCCCTCAATAACCCCAGAGCTAGAAATTCATCGTGAAATCCACCCCCTTCTTACTGGCGACCGCCCTCGTCCTGGCGTCCAGCACCGGCTTTGCCGCCGATTCCAACACTTCAGCTAATCTACGGTTGATGGCTTTTGGCAGTGCCGCCCAGCTTAAAGCGGTCACCAACGCCGTTGCCCGCTTCAATCAAAAGTATCCGAACGTAAAGGTGGAGATTGCCATCGACCCGATATCAAACGGTTGGGGCGATTACGTCACCCACGTTCTCTCGCAGTTCAACGCAAACAACGCCTATGATGTGTACGGGACGGCAATCGAAACGTTCCGCACATTCGAGACCCGCAACCTGTTTATTCCACTCGACGACTTCATTGCCGGGCATACGAGTTATTCCGATTTCGATCCATCCCTCTTCAAGTACGCATCTTACCAGGGCAAGACGTACTTTATCCCGATCGGATGGAACAACATCATGATCAACTACAACCGGAAGCTGTTCAAAGACGCCGGTGTTGACTTACCCAAGACAGGTTGGACCTGGGGCGAGTTCCGCGAGATCGCCAAGAAACTAACTGTCCGCGACGGGGCCGGCAATGTGACCCAATTCGGTTACGAAGTTCCGAATCAGTTCTTTTTCGTGCAGCCGTGGTTCTTCTCGAACGGAACATCAGTCCTGAACGCGGATTGGACTGCGTCCAACATGCTTGACCCCAAGGTGGCCGAGTCCCTGCAGTTTCTCTACGATCTGATCCATGTCGACAAGGTGTCGCCCATTCCCGGTAAGGACGCGATGAACAACCAATTCATGGCTGCACAGGTCGCGATGATCGCGCGCGGTCATTGGATCGTTGAGAACGCGATGGCGGCCAAGCTGGACATGGATATCGCTATTCCTCCGACCAAAGTAAATGACTACACGGTCATCGGGTTCGGCGGTTATGGGATCTCGAAAACGTCGAAATATCCGGACCTAGCCAAGGAACTGGTCGGCGAACTCACCAGCTTTGAAACGCAAAAGGAAGAGGGCGAAAGCGGCGGCGGCGTTCCTGGGCGGAAATCGGCGGCCGAGACCGCGACCTTCCTCGCCTACCCACCGAGCGCAGCGCTCTACTACCAGACCCTGCCGCACACGCTACCTGTGCCATCGCCGGCCAATTTCCAGGACATCGAAAAAATCTTTATCCGCAACTACATCGCGATGATGTCGGGTGAGATCTCGATCGCAGACGGCGTCAAGCGCGCCGATCGGGAAATGAACGAGTCGTTCAAGCGCCTCGCCGAACACCAGGCCAAGTAGGAACCAAAGTCCGCAGAGGGAATATCCGCAGATTACGCGGACGAAAGAGTAGGAATTATCCGCAGATTACGTGAATTACGCAGATTAGGATTGGCTCGGAATCAGCAAACACCAGTGAACTTTCCCAGACTAAAGATCAGATCTGTTTTCAGCCGTAGAGGCCACACGTCCGCAGAGGAATTATCCGCAGATTACGTGAATTACGCAGATTAGGATTAGCTCGGGATCATCAAAAATCAGTGAACTTTTCTAGACCAAAGATCAGATCTGTTTTCAGAAACTCATTGAATCTGCGTAATCTGTGTAATCTGCGGATTATCTCCTCTGTGGAATCTAGGTTAATCCGCCTAATCTGTGGATAGTTCGGAGGTTTAAGCGGAAGTACGATGCAGCTTTCGGTCACGCGGACTAAATCCGATCTTGAGAAGGCGCAAACGCGGGCCGGTTACCTTTTCATCTTACCGTCGTTCGCGCTCTATGCGGTTTTTGTGCTGGCGCCGGTCATTCTTACCTTTGTGCTCAGCTTTACTTACTACGATCCGATGGCCGGATCGCGCTGGGTGGGACTGGAGAACTTTCAGCGCTTCTTCACCGGTGATCGCTCGCTGCAGATTTTTTGGAACACGCTGTGCTTTTCAATCTTCGCGGTGACAGGAAACGTCACCGTCGGACTGCTCCTCGCGCTTGCCCTCAATCGGGCGATGCCCGCGGTCCTCCTCTACCTGTTCCGGCTCGCGTATTTTCTGCCGGTGATCATAGCCGCCGCCTTCGTCTCGATCGTCTGGGGTTATTTCTACGGCGACGATCTTGGAGTTATTAACTACTACCTGATCAGGTTCGGCATCACTCCGATCCATTGGCTGACATCGAGCCGGACGGCCATGATGTCGATCGTCATCATGGACGTCTGGAAGAATGCCGGCTTTTTCATGATCCTCTTCATCGCGGCTCTGCAGGGCGTGCCAAAGACGATCATGGACGCTGCGATCATGGACGGCTCCTCCTACTGGCGCCGATTCTTCCGCATCGTGTTGCCATGGATCTCGCCGGTTGTCTTCTTTGCCATCGTCTATGCCTCGATCGGCGCGTTGCAGGTTTACGAATCGATCGTCATCCTGACCCGAGGCGGCCCGGGCGACGCCACGCGCTCCATGTCGATCCACATCGTCGAAGAAGCCTTTGACAGTTTCGAGATCGGCTACGCCGCTTCTGTCTCTGTCATTATGACCTTGGTTATCCTGATCATCACATCCATTCAGCTTCTCGCCTCGCGGCGCTGGGTCCGGTACTGAGCCATGCAGACCAAAGCCGGGCAGCGTTGGATCGACCGAATAATCATTGCTGTCATGGCGGTGCTGGGTGTCGTCATGCTTCTGCCTTTCGCCTGGCTGTTCAGCATGTCGTTCCGGCCGCCGGCGGAGGCATATAAGATGCCGCCCAGTTTTTTACCGCCTACTCTCGACTTCAAGAACTATTGGGCCGTCCTCACTTCCAGCGTACCCTTCCTGCAGATCTATTGGAATAGTGTCGAAGTCGCCGTGCTGGTCACCCTGGGCCAGCTCGTCACGTGCACTCTGGCTGCTTTCGCTTTCGCGCGGCTGAAGTTCCCCGGCCGGGATAGCATCTTTTTCGTGTTGTTGATCGGGCTGATGTTCCCGGCGCAGGTGACCATCATCCCAATCTATTTGGGTTTCGCTAAGGTGGGGCTACTTAATCGTCCGATTGGTCTCGTGCTCATGTACCTGACATCGAGCTTTGGTGTCTTTCTTGTTCGCCAGTTCATGCGCTCACAGCCAAAGGCGTTGGAAGAGGCAGCGTTGATGGATGGAGCCGGTTATTTCAAGATATTCTACCGGATTTCGTTGCCGCAGTTGAGGCCCGCGCTTTCAGCGCTGGGAATCATCACTTTTACCCAGACTTGGAACTATTATTTCCAAGCACGCGTACTGCTTGAGCCGCAACAGGCAATGACACTGCCAATCGCGATGGATCTCCTCCGCGGGTACCTCTCCTCCGGCAATCTTTCCGTGGTCATGGCCGCCATGAGCATGGCTGTACTGCCCGTAATCCTGATCTTTCTGCTGGCCCAGAAGTTGGTGGTCGAGGGCGTCACCATGAGCGGAATCAAAAACTAATGTTGCAGAATCCTACGACCATCGACAACCGCTTCGTTTACACCGGCGAAAGACGCCGATACGTCTCCTTTCCGCTTGGCGGCATCGGCACCGGCAGCGTGTCGTTGACCGGCAGCGGCCGGCTGATCGACTGGAGCATCTCTAACCGGCCGGCTATCCATCAGTTTAACGGTTACAGCCACTTCGCCATCAAAGCAGAGCAGGACGGTAAACTGCTCGACGCACGCGCGCTGAACGGACCGTATGAAGGGATCCCAAGCGGTTCGCCCAGTGCGCGCAAGTTCGACGGATTTGGTTTCGGCGCCAATCGCGATTCGATGGCTGGAGTCCCCCACTTTGATGACGTCTCGTTCATCGGCCGCTTTCCGGTGGCTGAGCTCGAGTTCCATGATGCCAGCTTTCCAGGCCAGGTGCGGATGACGGCGTTTAGCCCCTTTATTCCGCATAACGACCGTGACTCGTCGATGCCGGTCGCGCTGTTTGAATTCTCGGTCGAAAACAATACCGACGCACCGATCGACTACACGTTTGCCTCGACCCTTGGCAATTACGGGTGCGACAGTGGCATTCACACCTTCATCCGGAAGAACGGGCTCAGCATTCTCCACTTCACCTCGGCCGACCCGAGAAGTCCGGAACAAGGCGGCGACCTCGCCATCGTTACCGACGCGGGCGACGTCGAACATGTCGACTACCATTTCCGCGGACAATGGTTCGACAGTCTCGCTCGCTATTGGAGAGAATTCGCGCGAGCAGGCCGCCTCCGCGAGCTCCACTACGAGAAGCCGCGCGCGGTAAGGAATATGTTCCAGCAGCCCGAGCACGGAACGCTTGCGGTCCGCGTCCGCGTCATGCCGGGGGAGACGCGGCAGGTGTGCTTTTCGATCAGCTGGAACTATCCGCTCGGCAGCATTTACTGGTTCAACCGCGATCAACCCGGAAGCCCACCCTTCGCCGGGACGCCCCCGACCTGGAAGAACTATTACGCGACCCAATGGGCGGATTCGGTAGCGAGCGGGGCGGACGTTTTCCGGCGTTGGGATATGCTCGAAGCGCAGACCTTTGCCTTCCGCGATTCGCTTTTCGACTCGTCGCTGCCGCCGGAGATAATCGACGCGGTCGGCGGCACGCTTGGCATCCTCCGTTCGGCAACACTCATCCGGCTGGAGGGCGGCGAGATCTGGGGTTGGGAAGGCCAGCACATCCAGGAAGGCTCTTGCGAGGGGAGCTGCACCCATGTCTGGAACTATCAGCAGGCGCTAGCCAACCTTTTCCCGGCACTTGAGCGGACGCTTCGAGAAACCGAGTTCACTTATAATCAGTTGCCGAGCGGCGGCCTGACTTTCCGCCAGAGGCTCCCTCTCGGCTCCGGCTTCGATATCATCGGTCCATGTGCAGACGGACACTTCGGCGCGATCATCAAAGCATACCGCGAGTGGAAGAACCTCGGCGACGACGTCTGGCTGAAAGGGTATTGGCCGAATATCCGGCGCGCGATCGAGTACGCTTGGTCGCCAGATAATCCAGATAAATGGGACCCGGACAAGACGGGCGTGCTCTGGGGCCGTCAGCATCACACCCTGGACATGGAACTGTTCGGTCCAAGCTCCTGGTTGACCACCATGTATCTGGCGGCGTTGACGGCTGCTTCGATCATGGCGGACGCAATCGGTTATCCGGCTTTCGCCAAAGAGTGCCGCGACCTGGCGGCAAGAGGCGGCGCATATGTCGATCGCGAGCTCTTCAACGGCCGCTACTACGCCCAGAAGCTCGATCTGTCCGATCGTTCGGTGCTCACCCCTTTTGATCAGCACCGCAAGGCGGGCGTGCTCAGTGAACCGTTCATGGAAGCGTACTGGTCAGAGGAGTACGGTGAGATCAAGTACCAGATCGGGGAAGGCTGCCTGACCGATCAGATCCTCGGCCAGTGGCACGCTGATATCGCTGGACTTGGCGATCTGCTTGCCCCCGAAAACGTGCGGACCGCGTTGAAGACCGTGTTCAACGAAAACTATCGGCCGAGCCTCCGTGATCACTTCAACCCGTGTCGCGTTTACGCTTATGAGAACGAGAGCGGACTTCTCAACTGTACCTGGCCTGACGGAACGACCAAGCCGGCATTGCCGGTTCCCTACGCAGAGGAGGTGTGGACCGGGCTGGAATACATGATGGCCTCGCACCTGATCCAGCGGGGCCTGGTCGATGAGGGCCTGACGGTCGTCCGCGCGGCGCGCGCCCGTCACGACGGGACGCGGCGCAATCCGTGGAACGATATGGAGTGCGGCAGCTATTACATCCGAGCGCTGTCGAGCTACGCGCTGGTCAATGCCTACTCGGGCTTTTCGTTCGACCAACGGTCCGGCGAGATCGGCTTCAGACCTGCCCGCGCCGGTGACGGCATCTATTTTTGGTCAGCCGGCCGAGGTTGGGGCTTGGTCGAACTGAAAGGATCGAGCGTGACGCTGACCGTGAAGGGCGGCGAACTGGTGGTGTCGAAACTTCGGTTACCGGGCCGCTCGGGTGCAGCCTGGGTGGAAGGCCAGGCGGTGGAGCGCGAGGGTGACTTGATCCCACTCGGCAGGCAGCACACACTGAAGGCCGGTGATAAGTTGGTGGTGGAAGTGGACACATATGGCCAAGCTTGAGCTCAAAGGGGTCCACAAGAGCTTCCAATCGCTCGAAGTGATCCACGGCATCGATCTAACGGTCGAAGACGGATCTTTCACCGTGTTCGTCGGACCCTCCGGCTGCGGAAAATCGACCCTGTTACGGATGATTGCTGGACTGGAAGAGCTGACTTCCGGCGAAGTGCATATCGGCGGCATACGTTGCGATCATCTTTTGCCGTCGGCACGAGGCATGGCGATGGTATTCCAATCGTACGCCCTCTATCCGCATATGAGCGTGTACGAGAATCTCCGTTTTGGCTTGGTCAATCAAAAGGTACCAAAACTCGAGATCGACGCCCGAATCCGGCGTGCAGCCGATATCCTCCGAATTTCCGAGCTGCTCGCCCGTCGACCTTCTCAGCTCTCAGGTGGACAGAGTCAACGCGTAGCGATCGGTCGGGCGATAGTCAAAGAGCCGGACGCCTTCCTTTTCGACGAGCCGTTGTCCAATCTGGACGCGGAGTTGCGGGTCAAGATGCGGAGCGAGATCGTCAGCCTGCATCGCCGGCTGAAATCGACCATGGTGTATGTCACTCACGATCAGGTTGAGGCCATGACCATGGCCGATACCATCGTGGTTCTGCGCGACGGGGCGGTCGAGCAGGTAGGCACCCCGATCGAACTTTATGCGCGACCGCGCAACCAGTTTGTTGCGTGTTTCCTCGGCACCCCACAAATGAATCTGCTGAAAGCAAAGATCCAAACGGTGACCGGAAAAGATACGAAATGCGGATTGCGGAATGCGGATTGCGGAATGAGCCTAACCGTTGACGGTGGACAAGGCGTAATCCATGCCAGCGTCGATGGAATGGGGAAATCTGCCGGTGCGGATTGCACCGTGGGAATTCGGCCGGAACATCTCGCGTTGTCTGACAACGGCACGATTGTGGGAACCGTCATCGCGACCGAGATGCTCGGCTCTGAGACAATTGTTTTCGCCAACCTGCAATCCGGGGAAAACGTCACCGCCTCGATCCGGGGAATTCGCAGCCTTTCGCCGGGAGCGATCGTTCGATTTTCGGTCGACCCCCGGTTCGTTCACGTATTCGATGATAAAGGGATCACGCTTCCGCCGTTACGGTCGTGGCGCGAGGACTACGTCGAGGGCGAGCGAAGCGCGTAAGAGGCGGTAGGGCTGAGCTCCCGCTCGGCCGGAAATATCTCACGCAAAGACGCAAAGACGCAAAGGAAGAGGAGAATCCAGAATTTGGAAGTTATCTGCTATCTGTCATTCGTCATGCTCTTCGCCAGTCATGCGCTTCGCCCGTCATGCGCCCACGCCTACCTATTCTAAATTCCAACTTCTAAGTCCGCTTCCCTTCCTTTGCGTCTTGGCGTCTTTGCGTGAGGTTTTTCCTCCGTCTTTGACCCTTCGAGGAGAGCACGACGACGAGGACGAGAACGATTCCCAAATTTCCCGTGCCTACCTATTCTAGATTCTAAGTCCGCTTCCCTTCCTTTGCGCCTTTGCGTCTTTGCGTGAGATCACCCGCTGTTAGGGAACGAAGGCGGATACATCTAGCTTCGCGATACCGCGCTTGGTATCACCAAATTTCTGGGCAACGGTGACTACTAACTCGGTGCCGTTAGGATACCATTTCGCATGGTTTGCGTTCCATCTAGGATCGGTTACCCGGACGGCGGGGGTGCTTCCGTCCGCTATCTGGATGAAGATCGAATACAGGCCGCTCGTGTTGAACCGGTTCGATTCAAAGGCGATCCAATTACCGTTGGGAGAATACCAGGGCGCCCGGCCTTGAAAATTTGGATCGAATTTCGGCGGAGCGTTCGGAGCGAGTGTTCTGACGGTCGGCGGATTCGTTGAAGCGTCAGTGATCCAGATGTAATTCTTGTCCTGGTTATATACGCCCTTAGGTTTAACGGTCTGGCCGGCAAATGCGATCAAGTTCTTATTAGCTTGATTCACGCTCGGAAAACCGGCCCAGATTGTGTCATTCGCCATGACATCTTGCAGCAAGGCTCCACTTGAATCGATTTGGGATGTGCGAGGAACGGGGTGCGGTGGTTTAATCTGGTTATTGTACACGGCAAGCAAATTACCGTCGGGGTACCAAGCCGGGTACACCATTCCTGCCGTGCCTGGCAAATTCGTCAGGTTACCGCCGCCACTGTCGGCCAGCCAGATTCCGGGTCCGTTACTAAATGCGACTCGCCCGGTCTGCCAAGACCAATCCGGTCGGGTAGATAACTTAAGAGTTGGAACAAATGTTTGGGGAGTTGCAGTCGGGTTGGTTAGATCGAGGGAATAGAGATGCGTCGAGGTCCCGATCGTTCTCTCAAAGATCAACAGGGAAGCGGTGCTGTTCACAACACATCGGTAATCGCTCACCGCCTGGGGGTACTTCATCAGGAATACCGGCGTGGCGAACGGAATAGACAATGCCTCTTCACCCAATGCGTTCACCGGACGCATAGTGCTGGACAGCGCCCAGCTTGCCACCAGTGACGAGGAAGCCCTGGCTAAGAACTGTCTTCGATTCATCATCGTCCTTAGCTATCAAGGATTGGGCCGCCTGGACAAGAAGATTCCTGGCGAAGCAGGATCTCACGCAAAGACGCCAAGACGCAAAGATGAGAAACAGAATCGGCGAAGCGTATGACAGATGACAAATGACAGATGACAGATTGCGGGCGAAAGCGCATGACTGGCGAAGCGCATAGCAAATAGCAAATAGCAAATAGCAAATAGCAAATAGCAGATGATGAGCTGCAGGAGAGAAGATTCTTTCGTTATGGAAACTCGACGGGAATAGGACGAAGGCTTCAATTGTGCGTCTTGGCGTCTTTGCGTGAGATTCTCTTCCGTCTTTGACCTTCGAGGACGACGACGAGAACGATTCTCAAATTTCGGAATCTGGGGCTCAATGGATTCATATTCGCTATCTGCTATTTGCTATCTGTCATTCGCTTCGATCGGGGAGGTTTATTTGAGAGTCGAAGGAAATCCGCTACATTCGGTTGCTCGAATCTAATCTATTATAGGTCTTATAGGGTCCCATGGGTCTTAGGGGTCCTATGACGAGGTACCAAATCATCAACCCGGCGACGGGCATAGCAGATAGCAGAGAGCGTTTCTCGATCTCATGGCGTTGGGTTTGCCAGCGGACGGATTGCCGGGCTTAAGGTGATCACCGGCAGACGGCCGTCGCTTTTCCAGGGGTCGCCACCGCCGTTCCGACCTTCGGGCGGGTCTTGGAATTTGTCTTCCCATTCGATGTTGGCAATCCGACCGGTGCGCCGGAGATCAGCGATCAGGCCGTCGCGTGCTGTATCCACATCCGGGTCGATGTGATGGGTGATCTGTCCGGTCGTATGACTGAATCCGACGGCCCGGTCAAAAGTGATTGCGCCTGGCCAGTAAGGTTTCCCGGACTCATCCTTGGCGGGCGCCTGCCAAAACCGTACGTGATGGCGTTGGCGTGCATCATTACTCACAGGTTTCTCAAAGGCTAAGTCCTCTTTCCGGCCAAAGAGAAAAAGGTTGCTGACTGGCGCATCAGTGTAAGGACGATGAAAGATTGTGCTCTCAGCGATGCGCAAACTACTTTTCAAAGTGATTGGATCGGCAGGATACCATCCGGCTTCTAATAACGCCGAAATGAGATCGTCTTCGCTTCCGATGATCGAAATGTTCAAAGGATCGCCGGGGATGCCAGCGCTGGTTCTAGTGATCCGCGGTCCATTAGTCAGCACTGGATGGCGGGACAAATGTACTTTCCACCATACGGGTGCTAATAGATAGGCGGTCACTAACCAGATCGCCAAAAGCACAAGAAACGCCGCGACGACGGCCGGAATCAGAGGTCTGATACGCATCAGTGACAGCTTCATTCCAATTTTGTGAGTCGCTCACCAAGGCGTAAGCGCGGATTTGCGGGTTACCGTGCTGATGGGTGATTGCGCGTCCAGGCTCGAGATAACGGGCTCCCGGGTTACTGCGGATTTGAAACGAGCAGGCGGTCAAATGTCGGGCGGGGTAGATCCGAGAAGTAGGTCCTATAGATGCTATCCGCTAACATCGAATCGGAGATTCCGCGGTAGTCGGGTTCAAGATTCCGCACGTCGTTCAGATCGATCGTGATCGCTGGTACCACTCGCTCATAGAGGCGACTGTAAACCTCGTTCGAAACGCTGAGGTCCCCCCGAAACGGACAATCAAATGCGACGATCAACACGATGACCAGGGCCAACGAAGCCGCCAAAAGTCCCGTCATTAGCATATGGAGCCAAAGCTTAGGTACCCCGAAAATAAAACTAAATGCTACCGTTACTGCACCGCCTAAGAGAGTGACCACCCACATGACGATCGGAATCCTGGATCTCGCAGCTTCTAGCCGGTCACGTCGGGCACGGTAGAGATCGTTGGCGGTGCGCAAGATCTCGGAATCGATCGTTGTCATGTTTTGTGACGGACGATATTTCGCGAGGATCGCATTAAGCTCGAAGAGCGGTTTCCATCCTTGGACATTAGTGTGTCCCCTCTGTTGAGCGGGCCATTCGTCGTCAATGACCAGTCGAGTATATTCCCGCAAATACCGGCGGACAGTAAAAGCTAATTTGGGAGGAAGCCCGGCGGAGTCGACGTAGAGATTATCTACCATGTTCGCTTCCAATTCGGCGGCATCTTCGGCCTTCTTGAAATTCTCCCAAGCGGAGACGGCAATGAACGCCAACAGGACGGCGTTAATCACTCCTATAATAGCGACTATAAACCCGGCAACATCGTTGTGAGCTCGCCGGATATCCGACGGAACGAAGCGATGGAAACAGGCCAGAGCAAGCAGGCTGATCGCTACCGCTCCGAGGACAATAATAGTGCCGCAGAGCCAAGTCGGGGTGCCATAGATCCAATCACGGAGGGCATGCACAAAGATGTGTTTAAGATCTCACGCAAAGACGCTAAGACGCAAAGACAGATTTAAATTCCACAATAGATCGCAGAGACGGAGAAGACGTTTTTAACAGGAGCTCACAGAGATAACAGAGAAACCGGGTCTCACGCGAAGTCGCAAAGGCGCAAAGACGGATTTTAGATTTTCACACAAGCTCGCAGAGACCAAGAAGACTTCTTTAACAGGAGCTCACAGAGATAACGGAGAAACCGGGCCTCACGCAAAGGCGCAAAGACGGATTTTAAACAGAAGGTAGCAAAGACGGTCAGTACTGACTACCGGTCAGAGCGCTTCCATCTGCAATCTGTCATTTGTCATCTGTCATGCGCTTCGCCTGACCCGCACTTACCTTAGAAATCTTCCACACATCGCCCTCGTTGACGAGATTCAGCGCCAAGCGGTGCCTAGACTGCTTCGTGGATCCTAGCGTGACCATTGCTGAGGCGGCCCTGCCGTCAATGTGCACGTCGGAGACGACAATGTTGCTTGCCCAATCATCGAGGTAGTCCTGTGCCCGGATAAAATAATCCTCATCCAAGCCTTCCGAGCTGTTGGTGCGTCTGTCGATTTCTCGAAGAAGTCCCTTTGATACGTATACCTCAATCTTGGAACGATCTTCACTAAGGGGATCACGATTCTTAGCTAGCGCTTCCAGATACCAGTGATAGAACGCGGCCACGGTCGCCTGTGGCGTGTTTGGTGAGCTTGCAGGTGACTGCGCGCGCGCCCCAAACGCGCAGATCAGAAGCAGGCAAGCGAGAGCAAACAGAGCGAGAAGTGAACGGACTCCCTGTTTTTCAGCGAAGCTACCCATAGGCGTTTCAGAAGGTGTAGCGGTAGATCGCATTTGGGGGCTTCAAACGAAGCATAGGTTCGCACGACGGCAGTACTGGACGTTAGGAATATGCAGTTAACGGGATCAGGTCAATCTTTTGGTCAGAGAGGGGGCGAAGCGCATGACAGAGGGCGAATAGCAAATAGCCAATAGCAGATAGCAAATCAGCGGAGGGCGATTTTCTGGGATCGGCTATTGTAAACTCGGCGTGTTCTGTCTTCGCTCGTTGCTGGGCCGTTCGGCACCTCAAAAACTTTCTGGAGTTTTCTCCGAGCGGTCTCCAGTTCCACGATCAACGAACTAAGTGGGTGCATTATTTTTACACTTTTTGCGGTCACCAGTTTCTTGTGGGAACGCTTTCAGATATCTCAGCCGCCAAAGAGGTCGTTAAAGCCCGGACTCCGTGGGGGTTGATACGAACCGTCCTCTTCGGAAATCGGAGACCGCTGATTAATGGGGCTGGGACTTATCAGTCTCGCGCTGAAATTTGTGCCCGTTGAGGAACAACCTGTTGCCAGCACAACTGTTGCCGCAACCAGTAGAGCTATTAACGGCGACTGTTTGATGCGGTTCAATAATTCGCCGAAACTATGATACCTGACTAATCGACCAGGCCCCAAAGGGCGCGCCGTTTTGACCGGCTGTTGCTTGAGTTTCATTCGATGCCTCCACAATGAAGTACCGGTTCCCTGCCCTCTTTATTCCTTGAGCGCTAAAAACAGACGGGCGAGACGAATGACAGATGGCGGCTAATTAACCCACCACTGCGGATTGGGCGTGGCCCGTCGATGGCGCGGTTTCGACTGTAGATGTCGATGGAAGAAGCGCGAAAAATTTGGTACTATATCCGACCGCTAACAAGGATGTAGCTCATGTTGGATGTATTCAAAAACCTCGATGTCCTCGGGATTCTACGACTAGGACTGGCAGGGCTGTGCTTTCTGCTGTCCCTTCTGGCCTTCTTTCTAATTTACCGTGAACAGGGCCGTGAGGGACTGCCGCGAGTCGGTATTATCAGGGCGATTTATACGTTTATGGCCGTTAATCTGGTCACCGCGATCATCGTCGGAACAGTGGGCCTAGTCACCACGCAGCAAACTAAAAAAGGGAACGACCAACCGACGGAGGTGCCAATCAAAGGACAGCTCGAAGAGCCGCAAGCAAAGGAATATTCGGTAATCTTTAAGGGAATGATCGGGATGGCGCAGATAATGGATGGTGGTTTCTTTGAGCAGCAGTGTCCAAAAAATGTTAACGCTGTGATTTTGGAATTCGGCCGAGCGGGAGTAGCTCCGGAGCAATTCCCGGTCTACCTGGATCAACTTTCTGACAAGCCGCTTATATTTAAACTGGCCCACCCAGCGGAAACAGGCGGTCAACGCGTATCGAAGCCCACCATTGATTCTACCCAAATTGCGCCTACCAACGAACAACTACCCCCGCTCCAGATAAAATGAGAATCTTTGTGCGGTTTCTGAGAGAAAACCTGAGCTGGTGCGCTCGACGTGTAGGTCCATTGGTCGTAGCAGCTTTGCTGATATTTCCGGCGTTGGCGTCTGATTCGACGCAAGTATTAGTGCTGACTGGCAAGATCGTTAATCCTTCAGGAGAGGCGCTTCCTGGATGTGTTTTATCGGTTGTATCTTCGTTCGGTCGATCTGCTCCGACGTTCTCCCAGGCCGATGGCTCTTTCCAAGTGGAAATGGCTCTTCCTCCCAGCAGCTCTCCGGTCGCGAGCAGTACTCCGTTTCTCGAAGTGTACTGGAACAAAGAGTTAATGTATCGACAGCCAGTCGCTTCGCTTACGATTGAAAGCGCGCTCCCGAAATTTCAAAACGCATCTGGCCCGACCGATTGGGCCAATTTATTACGCGATGGCGGGAGGGTCGAAGTGAAGCCCATACGATTGGGCCGGTGAGCGCGCGAAGCGCTTTGGAAATGACAGATGACAAATGACAGATTGCAGACGGAAGCGCTCTGATCGGTAGTCGGTGCTGGGCTGTTTTTGCTTCCTTCTGTTCAAAAATCCGTCTTGGAGTCTTCGTGATCTCTCATCTGCTATCTGATGGCGTCTCCGTTTCTCCCGTGGATCCGATTCTAAATTCTAGCTTCCAAATTCTAGATTCTGCTCTCCAATCCTTTTGCGCCTTTGCGCCTTTGCGTCTTTGCGTCTTTGCGTGAGATCATTCCGGCACCTGGCGACCTGATCTTTGACTCGTGTGCTGCTATATTCCGGCATTTGTGATCCCAAGGCTCGCGATTGGCTTTTCGATTTTTCTGTTTTCACTCGGCGTCTGGCGCGCTTCCGGGCAGTCCCAGTACGAGAGCAGTACGGATTTTGCCAAGTATGCGATAAAGTTGCGTGAGAACGGATTTCTCACGAGTCAGCCAAAACAAAAACTGCAGTTCCCGACCAAGGCTGTTTCGGACGAAGGGCTCCCGCCCGTAAACAGACGTTCTCTCGGCCGAGATGGCGTGCTTAATGGGAGAACCGGGCGGTACGCGTGGCGACTGAGCATCATGACCACCATCTTTTGGATTGGTGAGCGTCCGAGCACCAATAATCCGGTACCGAACGATCGCAGCTCGTGGGATCCAAATTGGTCCTCGAACTACGGCGGTTACGACAGCCCGGATGTAAAGCTGCGAAAAAATTTTATCCCTCTGAATTTTCTGCCGCGGCAGAATCCCTTCTATGTCGCCCTCCCTTATAATGATGTGGAGGGTGGCCGCACGAAACCCGAAGCTAAAGAAGTGATTCCTTGGTTTAAGGATGCCTTTGTGCGCGATGGTCAATCCGTTCTGAAAGGGCGCTGGGTCGCGATCCGCCGCGGTAATCGAATTTGTTATGCGCAATGGGAAGATTGCGGACCGTTCTGCACCGATAATTGGCAATATGTCTTTGGCAACGAACGTCCAAAACCGAATCTGAACCAAAGCGCAGGGCTCGATGTTTCTCCGGCCGTGCGGAGCTACCTCGGTATTGGCAATATCGACGCCTGTGATTGGAAGTTCGTCGAATTCCGGGAAGTGCCGCCGGGACCCTGGGCGATGTATGGTGATAACAACAAGTTTGTCATTCTGCGCCGCCAGAGCAACGAGCGGTTTGAGCAACGGAACCTATTGCTGGCGGCACCGACGGAGAGATAACGCCGATAACGCCGACAGCGCCGGGAACGGGCGTCGGGACTTGGTGCCAGCACCCGATTTTCGTTGAGACCGCACCTGCATAGCGCTACCCTTTCTTGTCACACTCGGTTTCCCAGGAGGCCGACATGATCACGTTTAGTCCACCGCAGATTGTCTCCTTCCCTTCGACTCCGCTCGGCCCGCAGATGTTGTTGGTGGTACGAACCTTCTCGCAAGATCATACCGGGTTTGCGGCGGCTTTTTGGAAAGATGACAACGTCCTCGCTGGCAACGGCAATGCCTGGAGTGACTGGCAGTTCTGGGAACTCGGCCAACAGCCGCCGCAGGATTGGAATCCGCCGGCCGATTGGACGGGCTTCCACCTTGAGCCAGGGCCGATTCCTCCGGCTCCTGCATGGCCGCTGGTCGGCTATATCGATCCGGACCAGGTGTTTCGCGCGAACGGCTTCTTTGCGTTCGAAGGCGCCGTGCGTACCGCCGTGGTCGGTCAACCGTGGTGGCAAATCCCGACGGCCGATGTAGCGTTCGACGTTTTTCGGAACGATTTCCTGCCGCGCGTCGGCGCTGCCTGGAAGGAGGGCCCACGCAACCGTCTCAACATTTTTGGATCAGCCGCCCTCGGGGCAGCTCCACTGAGGGAGCTGTGGTGGGACGGCGCACGGTGGAACTGGACCGACCATGACCGCGGCCCAAACGGGGACGCACTCGGGCCATCGAGTTTGGTTTTCCCCAAGACGTCTAACGCCTATCTCTTCGGCGTGACTGCCCCAAAAGACAATATACAATTGTTGGCGTATCGCCCGGGGGCGGGCTGGGACTTTGCAGGCGGCTTCCAAGGTCCCGACGGCACTGCGGACCTCCGCGCGCCCGTCGCGCTTTTCTATGACGACGACCGCGGGACTAATGTGCACGCTTTCACCGTTGGCAGGTTGGGCAACGGTGAATATCATCTGTTCCAGACGCATCAGCTGTTTGGTTCCGACTGGGAAGCCTGGGTAGATTTCGGAACGCCGCCGGATGAGCCAATCTCCGTGTGTCAGGACCTGCCGCCCGATATCGGCGTCGATGTCCGCACCCAATTCCTTGCGGGTGACCCATTCACCATGACATCTGCTTGCGTGTGGCAAGACGATCAAGGCTTGCATATCCATCTCTTTGGCTACAGCGACATCGTACCGCAGCTCGATCCCCGGGTCGGCCGTGGCAGCCTGGTGCATTTCTCGTGGCAAGGCGGAGACTGGCGGAACGGGCATTGGGGTTGGGAAGCCACTACCCGACCGGTCGAATGTCTGAACGTCGCTACGAATTCCGGACCGGCGAGGCTTCCGACCACTTTCCAGACGACTAGCTCGGCGGTCTATCAAGGTCAGACCAGAGACGGGCAAGCACGGCAACGCGTCAGCGCCGTCGGCTTCACGGGTCCGGGTCAGCAAGGAACCGTATGGGAATACGTGATGGACACGACGGTCGATCAAGATTTCCATTGGTCGCAATTCGCGTAATCTAGCTCAGCGCTAGCAAAGCCATCGCATACGGCCTGCGAAGCGCATGGCAAATGACCAATCGCTACGGGGAGGAAGCCGGAATGATCTCACGCAAAGACGCCAAGACGCAAAGAGGGAACAAGGCAAGTGATTGGTGAACGGAGCACGAGTGCACGGTAGGGTTGAGCTCTTGGATCCTAAATACTGAATCCTAACTCCTCTCTTGCTTCACAGAAGATCGCAAAGACCACGAAGATTTTTTTTGAACAGAAGGTAGCAAAGGCTTCGACCTGAGCTCAGCCGAACGGGAAGCAAAGGGCCTTCGACCTGGACGTGAGCTCGGTCGAACGGTGGAATTCTCTGTGCTCTTTGTGTTCCTTGGCCGACGAAGCTTTTGCCGTAGTTGGAAGTCTAAAAAAAAAGTCAGCGAACTTGGAATCTTGGCGAAGTCTGCTTTTGCGGCTATTTACCGCTTTTCTGCTCACTGCTGACCCAATCACCAATCACCTCTCACTTTTCACGTCCCCCCTTTGCGACTTTGCGTGAGGTATTTTCCGGCCGAGCAGGCGTGTCCGACGAAGCATCCACCAGGTGGTGATACGATTTTCAACTAACTTCGCGAAGTCGGAAGCTCAGCCCTACCGCGTCTTGGCGTGAGATTCTACGCCTGCTCGGCGTTGGGTTTTTTGAGCCAAAATTTCTTCACGAGCCGAGCGCTTTCCAGGGCGATAAGCAGGAAGAGCAACCATCGAGAGATGTACCAGTGTCCTTTGCCGGCGATCGATTGATGGTAGATCAAGACAATCGCCGCTACGTAAGCCAGCCGGTGAAGGAGTTTCCATCTCTTCCCTCCCAGTTTCCGCACTGACCAGTTGTTGCTCGTCGATGCGAGTACCACCAGGATACTGAGCCCCGTCAAACCAAACCAGGTAAACGGTTTGGTAAAACTTTGCAGTAGATCCTCCCAATCGCCCTGGTAGAGCACATGACACGAGAAATGGATCAGACCGTAAATGCAGGCTGACACACCGATGTAGCGGCGATGCCGGTTGAGCGCATTAACGATAGCCGAACGCGGAAAGAGTACCCGCAGAGGAGTCAGACTCAAGACCGCGCCCAAAGTCCAGATCGCAATCTCGCCGGACACGTGGAGCAGCCGTTCAACTGGATTTGCACCAAGCTGATTGGTGATGACCGGAATGATAATGAAACAGACCCCGATCCCAATAAGAATGACGAGCGCGGCAATTTTGCTCGCGAGAATCCTGGCGAAGAGGTTCATGCCCAGGTTGATTTCCGCGAATCAGAAATTTTCCCGAAGATCCAATCCGACGTAGAGGCCGGCGACCTCCTTTTCGTACCCGTTGAATTTCAGAGTTGGTTGTCTCCCCCCGAAGAAGCCGGCGCCGATGACCCGCTCCGTTTTCTGGCTCCAGCGGGGATGATCAACTTCCGGGTTCACGTTCGCGTAGAATCCGTACTCATTCGGCGCCATCTGGTTCCAAAGAGTCTTCGGCTGTTCGGCCACGAAATCGATTCGCACCAGCGATTTAGCTCCTTTGAACCCGTACTTCCAAGGAACAACCAAACGGATGGGCGCCCCGTTCTGGTTCAGCAACGGCTTGCCATAGATGCCTGTCGCCAGGAAAGCCAACTCATGGTTCGCTTCCGGCAACGTCAGGCCCTCAGTGTACGGCCACGAGAAATCCTGCGAGCGCTGACCTGGACAGTTTTTCGAGTCCATGAAGGAGGTGAACTGCAGGTACTTCGCTTCGGGTTTAGGCCCAGCCATAGCTACCAATTTGGCGAGGGCGATTCCATCCCACGGTATCACCATCGACCATGCTTCCACACACCGGTGCCGGTAATTGCGCTGCTCGATTCCGCCGGCGGCTTTGACCAAGTCGTTGACATCATAGGTGGCGGGTTTTGCGCATAAACCGCCGATCTCGATCGTCCAAGGTTCGGTCTTCCAGCCGCGGTTGGCATTGGCTTTGGGATCGCCCTTTTCCAGCCCCCACTCGTAAAAATTATTATAGCCGGTGATGTCGTCGTAGGACGTGAGTTTAATTCCGGGCAATTTGTAGCTCGCATTCAGCACGTCAGGAAACCCGGAGATCGCAGCGCGGACCACCGCCGGGAACAAAGTGCCGGCCGCCAGTCCCAGGCCGCAGGTTCGCAGAAATTGGCGCCGCCCCAGATACCGGGACTCAGGAGTAACGGCGGAATCGGGCAACTGCCAGGAATGTTTCTTTGGGATATGCACTGCGAAGGCGGAGCGCATGACAGATGACAGATGACTGGAAGGAAGGAAATCAGCAAATAGCAAATAGCAAATAGCAAATAGCAAATACGCAGAGAGAATAGAATCGCAGATCGCAGATGCAGATCACTAAATCTCGCGCTCAGAGGAGGCAGTGAAAAGTGATTGGTTATCGGTGAAAGGAGCGAGTCTATTCGCGTACATTCGTGGTTGCTAAATTCCACCAGGTCGGAGGCCTTTTATTTCCTTCTGTGCCAAAATCCGCACTTTGCGTCTTTGCGTGAGATTATTCCGGCCGAAGCTCAGCCCTGCCGCACGTGGCTCCGTTCACCAATCACCAATCACTTCCGCTGTTCCCTCTTTGCGTCTTGGCGCCTTTGCGTGAGATCATTCCGGCATGGCATTCTCTTTCGGATTAATCGGCGCTGGCTGGCGTAGCGAATTTTACCTGCGAATCGCTCGCGATCTTCCGGAGCAGTTTCCGCTTGTGGGGGTCGTGGTTCGCAATCCCGAAAAACGAGCGCGGCTCGCGAGCGACTGGTCCGTCCCGGTATTTGGCACCGCGGAGGAATTGCTGACCGAGGGGCGTCCGGACTTTGTGGTAACCTCCGTTTCGTGGATAGCCAATCTCCCGTTGTTGGAGTTTTTCTCGAAACGTGTTGTCCCAATTCTTTCCGAGACGCCAATTGGAACTGAGCTTTCTGATCTCCATCGGGTCAGCGATCTGGTAAGCGCAGGAGCGCGGATCCAGGTGGCCGAACAATATCTCTTTCAGCCGCTTCACGCGGCGCGACTGGCGCTTGTCCGCGCCGGTCGCCTGGGAACGGTTTATGAAGCCGATGTATCGATTGCCCACGGCTACCACGGTGTAAGCTTGCTCCGCCATTTTCTTCAAGTGGGCTTTCGGTTGCCGCGGGTCAGCGCGCGTCGCTTTGCTTCGCAGGTCGTGAACGGTCCCGATCGGGGAGGCGTACCAACAGAACGAAGAATCATTGAGTCGGAAAGGACCATTGCCCAGCTTGACTATGGAGATCGGCTCGGAATTTTTGATTTTACCGGAGACCAATATTTTTCATGGATCCGTTCTCCTCGGCTTCTCGTGCGGGGCGAGGAAGGGGAGATAAATCAAACGACGGTCCGGCTGCTGCATAATGTTTACACACCGTTTCAATTTGACTTGGTTCGGCGCGACGCGGGACATAGCGGCAACTTGGAGGGTTACGCTCATCAGGCGATCTGCGGTGGAGGCGAAATTCTCTACCAGAACCCGTTTCCCGGTATGCGGTGGAGCGATGATGAAATCGCTGTGGCGACTTCACTCTCGAAAATGGCGAGCTACATCGCCAACGGTGAACCCTTCTATAGTGTGGCTGAGGCTTGTCATGACCGTTATCTCGATCTTTTGATCGCCGAATCCGTCGCGAGTGGTCGGGAGGCTTCTGGGAAGCCGCAGCCTTGGATGGGGCGAAGCGCATGACAGATGAAGATGAAGTGGGCCGATGGGACGAATGGGTCTAATGGGGCCAATGGGGTGGCGTCTAAAACAGCGCTGTGCCGGCGAGGCGCGCGACAGACTACGGATAAACGCCGACAGCGCCGAGAACGCCGGGAACGGGATTGCGGAATACGGGAGGATTACGGAAAAGCAGCTGAACAAAAGCTAACGGAGGAACAGAATTTAGAAGAGGGTACCCCCTTTGCTGCCTTTGCTACCTTCTGTTCAAAATATCTTTGTGGGCTTTGGAACCTTCTCTGAAATAATACTCGGAGGGTCTTTCTCTTTGAAAAAAGACTTTGTTTCCTTTGCTGCGTTTTGTTTATGGGTTTAGTAGGTCCTCCTTCGTTCCCCCACCACCCACGACTCGGCGCACAAGCGATCCGATAAACGGTAGTTAGAGAACGCGAAGAGGAAAAAATCCCCCAGCCCCCACCCGTGCCACACTAACATGCACGAACAACCTAGAGCCAACTTGGAGTAACCCCTGGCGTATGACTTGGTTGCTGATTGTTGTTCTCTGTTACCTCATTGGTTCGATCCCATGGGGATATCTTTTGGCACGAGCACAAGGACTTGATATTCGACGGCATGGAAGCGGGAACATCGGAGCGGCCAACGTAGTCCGAGTGATGGGCAAGAAATGGGGTTACCTGGTTTTTCTTTGCGATTTTTTTAAAGGTTTTCTGTCGGTGAAACTCGGTTTCCTGATTGCTGGATATTTCCTGGTCAATCCTGTTCTGGGAAGCGTCATCGCCGCGATCGCATGCGTCTTAGGGCACGACTTCCCCGTCTGGCTTGGTTTCAAAGGGGGCAAGGGTATCGCCACTTTGGCCGGAACGATTCTTGGCCTATTCCCGCCTCTGGTGTTTGTTTCATTTGGGGTGGTCTGGATTGCGGTCTTTTTTATCGGCCGATACACGTCATTGGCTTCGATGAGTGCGGCTGTCGCTCTGCCGATTGCGGTCTTCCTGATCGTTGCGAGGACCGAACCCGATTTTCCGTTATTGGTTGGATTTGCCGTTTTAATGGCGGCCTTAGCGATCTGGCTGCATCGCAGTAACATCGTGCGGCTGCTGAACGGGACGGAGAACCGGTTTAGAAGGAAATAAGCGCCGTTTTCCGAGGAGTTATGCCAGCGTTGCCGGCGCGATCAACCCCTCTAATGACTAGCGGCGCCCGGCGATTCCGCGCTGCACTTGTGCGTCGTACACGAGCCGTTTGATAAACATCGGGAGGAACGCGATTGCCGTCATCGCTAAATTCACCATAGCGCCAGGGATCACTCTGGCGCGGTCTTTTGTTGCGGCCTTCAAAGCTTGTCGAACGACTTCTTGGACAGGCACGACAAAAGAGTCCGGAGCGGTGTGCCTCTCCCGCTCACCTGTGCGGGTGGCAAGTGATAGATATTCTGTTGAAACAGGTCCTGGACATACCGCTGTAACGGATATGTTGGACGAACGCAGCTCGGCTCGAAGGGCCTCGCTAAAACTGGTCACATACGCTTTCGTCGCTGCATACACCGCACTGTTAGGCAAAGGAAGCAAGCTGGCGATCGAACTCACATTGAGGATCGCGCCGTATCTGGCCTTTCTCATGGCGGGTAGAATTCTGAAAGTCAGGTAGGTCAACGCGTACACGTTAACCTGCAGCATGGAGTTAACCCGCTCCCATTCGCTGTCGGCGAACGGTCCATGGTCACCCAGTCCAGCGTTGTTAATCAAAAGATCGACGGCCAGACCGCTTTCATCCAGCCAATCGCAGAAACGTTCCAGCTCGCCATTGTCGCGAAGGTCAATGGCGCGACTGAACAGCTGCAGTTTGGGATTGATCGCCTGAAGTTCCGATTTGAGTGTCTCCAAGCGATCGTTGCGACGAGCCACCAGGACCATCGTACTCACCATCGGGGCGAGTTGCCGCGCAAACTCGTAACCGATCCCGGCGGACGCTCCGGTGATCAGGGCCGTGCGCTCGGTGAAATAGCTGCTGTCCATAGCGGCGAAGCGCATGAGACGCTACAAATGGCGGGGAAGAGGCAAATAGCAAATAGCAAATAGCAAATAGCAGATCACCGGCGTTCCCGGCGCTACCGGCGTTTGACTGAGTCGCTGCGCCCGAAACCCACGGTATCACGGGCTCCGCAGGAAGCCGTGAACAGCGAAGCTTGCGTCATAGTAGTTTCCCGTGGTCTCCCCCGCCTTGTTGATGGCTAAAGGGGAGGTGCCTTGGGAGCCCGAGGGATCGAATGTGGTAAAGGTGCCATTGCGGGCCCGGAGGAAGCCGTGATACTGGTTGCTTGCAAAATAATTTCCCGTGATCGTCCCCGCCGCGTTGATGGCGTAAGGGAAGGTGCCTTGGTTGGAGCCCGGGAAATCGAACGTGGTGAAGGTACCGTCGCGGACCCGCCGGAAGCCGTGAGGCGGGCAGTAGTTTGCGCATTGCTGATAGGTTCCCACTATCGTCCCCGCCGTGTTGATGCCGTAGGGTTGGGTGTATACGGAGCCCGCCGGGGGATCGAAGCTGGTGAAGGTACCATCGGGGGCCCGCAGGAAGCCGTGAAACAGGAAGCTTGCGTCTTCGTATATACCCGTGATCGCTCCCGCCTTGTCAATAGCCTGGGGGTAGGTTTGGGAGCTTGATGCGGAGCCCGGGGGATCGAAGGTGATGAAGGTACCGCCGGGGGCCCGCACGAAGCCGTGAATACCACCATTGTCTTGACAGGTTCCCGTGATCGTCCCTCCCGCGTTAATGCCAGTGGCCTGGGTATAGGAGAAACCCGGGGGATCGAACGTGGTGAAGGAACCGTCGGGGGCCCGCAGGAAGCCGTGATAGACGGAGCTTGCGTCTTGATAGGATCCCGCGATTGCTCCCACCGTGTTGATGCCGGAAGCCACGGTGTAGGTGGAGCCCAGGGGATCGAATGTGGTGAGGGTCCCGTCACGAGCCCGCGCGAAGCCGTGAGCAACGGAGTTTGTGTCAAAGTAGTATCCCGTGATTGCTCCCCCCAGGTTGATGGCGGTAGGGAAGGTGCCTTGGCCGAAGCCTGTGCCAGCGCCCGGGGCATCGAACGTGGTGAAGGTGCCGCTCTGCTGGCCATACAACTCGGAGCCAAAAACCAGAAGGATCACACCGACTACTTTCCGAACGTGAGTCGAAACTTCGGAAGTTCACTTTTTCACGTGGTTGAACTGACTGCAACAGGACATTCCTCGCAGAGGAACTGCCGTGTTCGGTCTGCTGAACAACCCGCCGGGTTGTTCTCCGATCCTTCTGATGCGAAGTGGATCCTATTCGGCAATGACCGAGCCAGTCAATGCTTTGAGCGGAACTAACTTATCACTGCTATCGTGAGTATCCTTGTTACCAGGATTCTCACTGTCAGACAAAACCAGGCGCTGTTAGTTAGCGAAGCGCATGACAGATGACAGAGCGTATAGCAGATAGCAGATAGCAAATAGCAAATAGCAAATAGCAAATAGCAGATAGCAGATAGCAGATAGCAGATAGCAGATAGTCGCTGCCCCCGAAACTCACGGTATCATGGGCTCCGCACGAAGCCGTGAACAACGGAGCTTGCGTCATAGTAGTATCCCGTGGTCTCCCCCGCCCTGTTGATGGCCAAAACGAAGGTGCCTTGGGAACCCGAGGGATCGATTGTGGTGAAGGTACCGGCGCGGGCCCGCAGGAAGCCGTGATAAAGGTTTGTAGAATCAACATAGTTTCCTGTTATCGTGCCCGCTGCGTTGATGCTGTACGCCGCAGTGTACGTAGAGCCCGGGGGATCGAACGTGGTGATGGTACCGTCGCGGACCCGCCGGAAGCCGTGAGAGCTGTTTCCGTAAGAGTAGTATCCCGTGACCGTCCCCGCCGTGTTGATGCTATAGGGTTGGGTGTATGTAGAGCCCCGGGGATCGATGCTCGTGAAGGTACCATCGGGGGCCCGCAGGAAGCCGCGAAACGCGTAGCCTACGTCTTGGTATAAACCCGTGATCGCCCCCGCATTGTCGATGGCCTGGGGGTAGGTTTGGGAGAGCGATGCGGAGTTCGGGGGATCGAAGGTGATGAAGGTACCACCAGGGGCCCGCACGAAGCCGTGACTGCCGCTTGCGTCTTGACAGGTTCCCGTGATCGTCCCTCCCGCGTTGATGCCAGTAGCCTGGGTATATGAGAAGCCCGGGGGATCGAACGTGGTGAAGGAACCGTCGGGGGCCCGCAGGAAGCCGTGATACACGGAGCTTGCGTCTTGATAGGATCCCGCGATTGCTCCCACCGTGTTGATGCCGGAAGCCACGGTGTAGGTGGAGCCCAGGGGATCGAATGTGGTGAGGGTCCCGTCGCGAGCCCGCGCGAAGCCGTGAGCAACGGAGTTTGTGTCATTGTAGTATCCCGTGACTGCTCCCCCCAGGTTGATGGCGGTAGGGAAGGTGCCTTGGCCAAAGCCTGTGCCAGCGCCCGGGGCATCGAACGTGGTGAAGGTGCCGCTGTGCTGGCCATACAACTCGGAGCCACAAACCAGGAGGATCACACCGACTACTTTCCGAACATGAATCGAAGCGTTGAACCGGAAGTTCATTTTTCGCGGTGGTTGAACTGACTGCAACAGGACATTCCTCGCAGAGGAACTGCCATGTTCGGTCTGCTGAACAACCCGCCGGGCTGTTCTCCGATCCTTCTGATGCGAAGCGGATCCTATTCGGCCACGACCGAGTCAGTCAATGCTTTGAGCGGAACTAACTTATCATTGCTATCGTGATTATCCTTGTTACCAGGATTCTCACTGTCAGACAAAAACGGCGCTGTTAGTCTGCGAAGCGCATAGCAAATAGCAGATGGCAGATAAGGCAGGAGCAGGAGTTAGTATTTAGGATCCAGGAGACTCGTCTATTTCGCTAGTCTCCGATTTTCGCTGTAATATTTGGTTCCTTTGAAAAAGCAGAACAATCCCAACTACGGCCAAGGCAAAGGTAACAATACAGATCGCGAGCCAGAAATATCTCCAGGGGGGGAGAAACACGATTGTCGTGAAGATGGCAGCAACAATTGCTATGAGGCTCATTCCAGTGCTGAAACCTAACATTGCAAACGCGTAGTCATCCGCCGTTTCGAAGATTGGTGCAGAACTGAAAGGACGTTTCTGGGCGTTGGTCGCAACACCGCCCGGCGCAGCCCGATCCTCTCGTGAGGCTGGTTTCATACCAAAATCTATTGACCGGCTACTTTAGCGCTATCGGCCGTTAGTGTGACCCGCTGCGAATCCTATGGCCCATAGATCAATGAACTAAGGTTAAACGCGCAGCGCAAAGTAATCAAAGCAGATAGCAAAGAAGACCCTAACGGGCGAGCTGAAAATAGCCGAGAGGCTCACAGATCCTGCCTTCGCTGGATCTGTTTCGCCCTACCGCCCGCCGAACTCGTTCCCTTTCCTTGCGCTCCTTCAGAGCGACTCGCTTTTGGGAAATTAACCCAGGGTTTCGCAAAGCCTCCACCCTGGGCTGAGTCCTCTTACGCCTTTGGCGTTTGACGCCCGGCGTTCCCGGCGTTCCCGGCGCTCTTACCCCACGGTCGCCAGCCATCGTTTGGCAATGTCTACCGTTCCGTCGGTGAGCCCATGCCCGGCGTTCTCCAACGAGATAGTGACCTCTGCTCCGGCATTGCGAAGCGTGGCTACGAGCTGGAGGGCTTCAGCGGCCGGGATGATCTGGTCGTAACGGCCTGACACGACCAGCACGGGTACGCCTTTCAAATCGGGTAGCGGATCAGGAACGATTGGCACCATCGGTCGCAGAAGGACCGCACCAGCCAAAGTCCCCGGTCGAAGCAGGAGCAGACTTCCGGCAATGTTGGCGCCATTCGAGTAACCGACAGCAAACAGGTTTTTCCGATTAAGACCAAACTTCGTCGACGCTTGATCGATGAAGTCGGCAAGCTCATGCGTGCGGCGGATAAGATCTTCTTCATCAAAAATCCCCTCCGCCAGCCGGCGGAAGAACCGCGGCATACCGTTCTCCAGGACCTTGCCGCGCGGGCTAAGTAGGTTCGCATCGGCATCGAGCGCGCGCCCGAGCGGGATAAGATCGTTTTCATTGCCGCCGGTGCCATGAAGCAGCAGCAAGGTGCGGCTAGAACGGCCCGGGACGAAGGTATGCAGGAAATCGAGTGTTTGAGGCTGATTCATACGGTTGTCTTGGTCGGAACAGTTATCTTCGGCAAAATTTTTTCGATCTTCGGGCGTGCTTGTTCCATCCAGGACGGAAGACGCAAGCTGGCGCCCAGCTCATCGACCGATTCGTCCAGGGTGAATCCTGGCGGATCGGTGGCCAGTTCGAAAAGCACACCGCCTGGCTCCCGAAAGTAGATCGAGTGAAAATAGGTCCGATCGATTATCGGGCTGACCTCGTAGCCCAGGCCGATCAGCTTTTCCCGCCACGCTATATGCTGTTCATCGTCAGGAACGCGGAAGGCGATATGGTGAACCGATCCGACCGCGGTCCGGCCCGGGTGAACATCGGGAGCGGAGATTAGGTCGATGGTTTTGCCAATCCCCGCTTCGCCAGGCGCTGTGAAACGGAACCGATTTCCGGTCTCCTGAACTAGGCGGTAGCCAAAAGCGCCGGTCAGCAGTTTCGCGGTTTCTTCGTGGCTTTGCAGTGCCGCTGAAACGCTGTGGAACCCGCGTATCGCATGTTCCGCCGAGCCTTCGCTCCATAGCACGACTTCATCGTTCGGAGTCGACTCAATCAATTCGATCAGCATTCCATCGGGATCCGCAAAACGAACAACTTCCTCGCCGAACCTCTTGGGCGTCCGCTCGGCGCTAACGTGCTGCTCTTTTAATCGGTCAAGCCAATAACCGGCCGAACCCGGCGGAATCGCAAAGGCGGTCGCGCTGATTTCACCGGAGCCACGAATACCCCGGCGGGCGTCAGGCCAGGCGAAGAACGTGAGGATCGTCCCCGGCGTACCGACCGCATCGCCGAAGTAAAAGTGGTAACTGCCGGGATCATCGAAATTGACGGTGCGTTTGACGAGTCGGAGCCCGAGCAATCCGACATAGAAGTCGAGATTGCGCTGCGGGTCACCGGCAATCGCGGTAACATGATGAAGACCAGTTATGTTCATTGGATTATCGAGATTTAAAAATCGGTGTCCTTCAGGCGGCTGTGCGGCTTAGAGCAGTCGCGCGAAGCGAGTTTTCTATCGTGGTATCCGCAGCCCATTTGCCCCCGCCCCGGATGATCAGTGCGACAGCCACGCTGATCGCGAGCAGGTGAAATTCGAAGCCTTCACCCTTCTGGTTACCAGCCCAGTTCATGAACAAACCGTTTTGCCAGTGCACCATCGCCACTGCCACGAGCATGTTCGCCGCAATGCCGAGGGCGGCTAGGCGGGTGAACAGACCGAGAATCAACCCGATCGATCCGGCGAATTCCGCCGCAATAGCTAGGAAGGCAAAGAATGCCGGGACGTGCATCATCCCGGTGAAGAAATCCATCGTAGCGCTAAAACCGTAGCCGCCAAACCAGCCTAGAACCTTTTGGGCACCGTGTGGAAAGAAGACTATGCCTAGCGATAGGCGGAGCAGAAGACTGGAAACATCATTGTCGGTCTTAAGGAGGAAATTCAGTGCTTTCATGAGATTTGAGATTTGAGATTTGTGCTGGTTCATAATTCGGCCCTAGTTGGAACTCCGACTAATGTTGGTTTAAGATTGCCGTTATGCGGTTTGCGCATATCCTGGCTGCGTGTTGACACAGCTTCGGGCGTTCCTGGTTGCCCTTGAGGAAGGGAGTCTTAACCGAGCTGCCATTCGGCTACGGATGTCGCAATCCGCGCTTTCCCGGCAGATGCAAGCACTCGAAAACGAGGTCGGCGGAGCATTGCTAGAACGCACAACCGCCGGCGTTCGTCCGACCGATGCGGGACATGCGTTGGCGACTTCCTTGCCACGCGTTCTGGCCGAATACGATTCCGCAATGGCCGAGGCTCGCCGGCTCGCCCATGGCCAACGTGACCTTATCCGGGTCGGTTACCTCGGTTCCGCTGCCCAGATATTTCTGGATCCCGCCCTCTCCGCTTTGCGCCACACCCATCCTGAAGTGAAGACAAAGCTTTTAGACCTTTCGCCCGGTGAACAGATCGTTGGGCTGCGCAAAGGAGAAATCGATCTCGCCCTGATCGGACAAGAAGGCGCTTTGCTTTCCAGCGAGTTTTACACCCACAAGCTAACGACGTTGCCGGTAGTCGCGGTAATGCCTGCTGATCATCCGTTGGCCTCGAGGAAGCGCATTTCGCTCGATGAGTTGCGCGGTGAAAGTTTCATCAGCTCGCCCGAAGAAGACCTACCAGGGCGAGACCGCTGGATTACTCAACTCTGCCGCCGAGCTGGGTTCCGGCCAAAATTCGTGCAGGAAGCAGCCAGCGTTTCGCAGATGTTTACCCTGATCGGAAGCGAAGGTGCGGTCACATTGGTCCCGGCCTATCTGAAAAGTTTTCCCGTCGCCGGCGTCGCGATGGTGCAACTCTCGGATATCAAAGCCACCTGGGATTTTCTGGTCGTCTGGCAACGTGGCCGAACCGCCAAATCGTTGCGGGCACTGCTCGACGCACTAGCGGCGACCGCGAATAATCTCACGCAAAGACGCGGCGGGGAATAATCTCACGCAAAGGCGCAAAGACGCAAAGGATGGGGCAGAAGTTAGAAGCTGGAAGTTAGAATGTTCCGACCAGGCGCAAGCCTAAATCGCGGGCCAGTACGCTGACCTGTCCCGCCGACGTGTCCACCATAGCTTAGCGCGAAGGGCGGAAGGTCCTGCGATGGAGGATTAGCCGCAAAAAACTGCAGGCGACTGCTGGCTACCGATTAGTCATTAGCGACGCCTGACTGCCGGCTTCTAATCTTCCTGGCGATCCCGCAGAATTGCATTCCACATGAAGATGCAATTCAAAACGGCATTTGCGGTCCTCGCTGGAGTTGGACTTGGTATGGCAGCCGTACATGGACTCCATGCCGGACTGAATAAGGCGCCACCTGCATTTGTCATCTCAAACATCGAGGTGACCGATCAGGCGAAATATCAGAAATACGCGGAGGCATCAGCCGCGGCCCTCGACGCCTACCATGCCAAAATCTTGGTCCGGGGCGGAAAAACGGTAGTCTTCGACGGGCGTGCCCCGCAGCGAGTTATCGTGATCGAATTCGCGAGCATGGCAGACGCCCAACGCTGGCGTTCTTCGCCGGAATTTCAAAAGCTCAAGCTGCTGCAACAACAGTCGTCAACCTACATCGAAAGTTTTGCGATCGAAGGTGTGCAGTGAACAATATTCCGACTAAAGAATGTTATGCACGTAAAGACGTGGGTTTTGGCTCTAACGATTCTGTTACCGCTCGGCGCCATGGCTGATACGCAGCAACAGCTGGCCGTTTACCGCCAACAGATCGATTCGCTGGATCAACGTATTGTTAAGCTCATTCAGGATCGGGCAGGAGTGGTCGAAAAGGTGGGCGCACTCAAGCGCGAAGCACATCTGCCGGTGACGGTTCCAAGTCGGGAACAGCAGGTCATTAAAAAAGCGGAAGACCTAGCCAAGACCGGCCCGCTTCCAGCTGAAGCTGTTGGCCGTATCTACCAGAAACTCGTTCAGGAAATGCGGGATTGGGAAGCAAAACTCAACGCCACAGCGAACTCCAAGCTGCCGGCTAAGAACAACTAAGTATTCGGTCGAAGCGATGAGTCCAACTTCGTTTCCTCTGTTACCTTCTGTTCAAGAATCCGGCTTCGCGTCTTTGCGTCTTTGCGTCTTTGCGTGAGATTATTCCGGCCGAGCGGGAGCTCAGCCCTACCGTCTTTGCGTGAGGCGTCATAGATCGCGGACGCCGGTTTGGCGAAACAGACCGCGCCGGCCAGGTCTTTGTTGAAGGCAGGCCATCATGGTAAATCCGGCAACTAGCGGGAAGGGTCCCATTAAAAGCCAGAATGCGGGGCGGTCAGTGTAAACGGCCGCAATTGTCGCGATGAGTAGTAGCGTCAGGGCAAAAGAAGAAGCAGTCATGTCGCCTTTGGTCCGATCAGACCGCTTCGGCTGCCTTCGGTCTCTCGCCGAATCGCGAAAGATATCGCGTGAACGCGTGAGGTCTCGCGCTAGTCTCTGCCGTTTGGCGGGTTCGTTTTGATTGATCGTAACAAGGTCGTTTCCGGTGATCGGCGACTGATTGTCGCAGCCCAGGTCTTGCGTCGTCTCAAAGATCTCTCCGAGCCGTTGCTTTGCCAGTCGGCTGTTCCAGAGGAATTCAGTAGGTGGAGAGCTCATATTTGTCCTTTCCGTAAAGCTTGGTCGCTCGATCAACTGTTCGTTCATTTCAATTAAGCGACGAACGAGCCGCGAGATTCAGGACACTCGCTTCGCAGATCTCACGCAAAGACGCGGAACCGGTAGGAAATGATCTCACGCAAAGACGCAAAGGCGCAAAGGATCGGACAGCAGAATTTGGAATTTGGATTCGGGAGGCGCAGGCGAAGCGCATGACAGATGACAAATGACAAATGACAGATAGCGGATAGCAGATAGCAGATAGCAGAGTGTGGTTGCGACGCATGGGGCTCTTTTGAGCTCTGTGAAAATTTAACAGAATCGGGCTTGATTCTGTGATTAAATCACAGTACGACGAAGGTGTGTCTTCCCCCGGACGTATAAAGGACCGAGCAGCGTTTATCCTCGACGTGGTCGACCGGCAGGGGTCGGCATCCTACGTGGCGCTGGCCGAATCGCTGGAGGTCTCCACCATGACCGTTCGACGCAATTGTGACGAACTGGTCCGGCTCGGGAAAGTCATCAAGACGATTGGGGGGATTCAACGAGCCCACGCGCCCGCTTCCCTATACGAGAACACAGTCCGCGGGCGTATCGCTACCAACCGAGCGGAAAAGAGGGCTATTGCAGCGAAGGCGCTCGATCTTATCCTAAACAATCAGACGATTTTTATCGATGGTGGTACGACGAATCTGGCGCTGGCGGAATTGATCGCCGATCGGCGCACAGGCTTAACGATTCTTACAAACTCTGCTCTGACCTGTGTCGAGCTAAGCAAAGGCCAAAATACGGTCATTGGGATCGGCGGTGAATATGATCCGGTGACCCTATCGTTTGTCGGATCGCACGCCGAAGAGATGGCGAAATCTTTCTTTGTGGATCAAGCCTTTCTGACCACGAAAGGTTTTCTGCCTGCGGATGGCACTTACGAGTCCGCGGTCGCAACCTTCCGCATCAAGCAAATCGTGGCGGAACGTGCCGTGGAAACCGTATTGCTGGTCGATCACACTAAGTTCGGCCACCGCGCACTGAGCAAAGTGCTCGATATCTCGCAAATTCAGCAAGTTGTCACTGATGAACGTACTTCGAAATCAGATCTCGCTTCGTTACGGCGAGCGGGCATCAGCGTTAGTGTAGCCGCGCTGGCAAAAGTGGAGTCCCGGTATGCCGCTCAGGCCAATTAGCGAGCTCATCCAGCACGCGCGAGAGCACCGATACGCGTTGGGCTACTTCGAGAGCTGGAATCTGGAATCTCTCCAGGGTGTTCTCGATGCGGCCGAAGCGACGCGATCACCTATCATCATCGGTTTCAACGGCGAGTTTTTGAGTCACCCCGATCGCAAATTATTTGAGCGCCTGCAGTGCTATGCCGAACTGGGGAAAGCGGGAGCTGCCTCCGCGAGTGTGCCGTGCGGATTGATTTTTAATGAATGCCCGAACGACGAGTGGGTGCGCAATGCCGTTCTCGCCGGATTCAATCTTGTCATGCCGGCAGATCCCGCTGCCCCCTATGAAGATTACCGCCATCGAGTCGGAGCATTGACTGAGTTTGCCCATCATTACGGTGTCGCGGTGGAGGCCGAGGTTGGTCACTTACCATCCGGAACCGCTGGAACACAAAACGGGAGCCACCTGACTGATCCGGAATTGGCGGCCCGCTTTATCGAAGATACCGAAGCCGATCTGCTGGCTGTCAGCGTCGGTAACGTTCATATCATGATCAAAGGCGAGCAGGACCTTGATCTGGAACGTTTGTCTCAGATCTGCCTGCGTGTTGCTAAGCCACTCGTTTTACACGGCGGAACTGGTATCAGTGCGAGCTCTCTCCGCGAGGCCATCCACTTAGGAGTAACCAAAGTGAATTATGGTACATACCTGAAGCAACGGTACCTCCAGGCGGTGCGCACGAGTATTGCGACACACGTAGACAATCCTCATGAATTGTTCGGTATCGGTGGTGAACGTGATGTGATGATGGCGGGCCGGTTGGCCGTGCGCGATGCAGTTCTGGAGCGTATCGGATTGCTCGGCTGTTGCGGAAAGGCGAACTAGCCATGGCTCGGATCGGTTGCGCAGGCATTCTGGTGAAGGACATGTTTTGTGGCCCGCTCCAAGCACTTCCGCGTCCGGGAGAATTAGTGGCGGTCGATGCGATCAGAACAAAAGCGGGCGGATGCGCAGCAAATGTCGCGATCGATTTGCGGAAGCAAAACCTGACAGTCGATTTGGTCGGATGTCTTGGCCGGGATGCAGCCGGTGAGACGCTGGTGAAAGAGTTGCAAGCGGCTCGGGTCAATTGCGATCAATTGGCTTATACAACGGAATATCCAACCAGCGAAACGGTCATCCTGTTAGTGGAAGGGGAAGATCGTCGCTACCTGCACGCTTTCGGCGCGAACCAGGCATTCACCGTCAGCCATATTGGTCGCGACTGGCTGGCTGAGCTGGATGTGTTCTACCTCGGCGGGCTCTTCGCCATGCCGGGAATCGTAACGGATGAATTGCTTCGGCTACTAGCTTTCTGTCGCGAGCAAAAAGTGGTCACAGTTGTCGACGTGGTTCTACCCACCAACTTCAAACGCGCCGCCGAAATGGAAAAACTCCTTCCGTATATTGATTGGTTTTTGCCGAATAATACGGAAGCAGCTGTGTTAACCGGACAGACCGACCCTTTAGAGGCGATTGGTGTTTTTCGAAATTGGGGCGCGCATGGCTTAGTGCTAACGCTGGGCGAGCGAGGAGCGGTTGGTGTCCTCGGAAATGAATGTTGGCGCTGCCATGCTTACCCGTGGCAAGCGGTTGACCCATCCGGGGCCGGTGACGCATTTGCCAGCGGCTTAATTGCCGGAATCGTGAACGGCTGGGATTTCCCCAGGAGTTTAGTGTACGCAAGCGCACTGGGGGCATCGGCGACGCGGGCGGTCGGCACCACTGACGGCGTGCTCACAAATGTCGAGGCCGAGCAACTGATTAATGAACAGCCGGTCACGGTGAGTCGCGAACATCTACCAAAAACAGCACCCCTATGAAATTCGAACTCAAAATGCCGGATCTGTCGACGACCGGTTCGCCCATCAAGGTACTCCGCTGGCTAGTGGTGGTTGGTGAATTCGTCGAGCGCGGTCAGGCTGTACTCGAAGTCGAGACGGATAAAGCGACGATGGAGGTGGAAGCGCTCAACTCTGGTAAGCTTCTGGAACAGAGGGTGCCGGCCGGGCAGGAAACCTACGCTGGTGAAGTGCTTGCCATCATCGGCGAAGCGTCGGCACGGAGCACTGCGAGAACGAGCGCGTCCGAGCCAAACGAAGGGCCCTATGATCGCGACCTCTTGCTTCGTCTCTACCAGCGGATGCTCTTGATTCGGCAATTTGAGGATCGAGTTAAATCGCTTTTTCTCGAAGGCATCATGCCAGGTACCATCCACCAGTGTCAGGGGCAGGAAGCCACCGCGGTAGGAGTTTGTGCCGCGCTCAAAGAGAATGATTTTATTACCTCCACTTTCCGCGGTCACGGGCACGCTTTGGCCAAGGGACTTACGGTTCAAGAAATGTTAGACGAGCTTTTCGGAGCGGTCACCGGTTGTTGCAAAGGGAAGGGAGGCTCCATGCACATGGGCAATTTGGACAAGGGAATGATTCCCGGAATCGCGATTGTTGCTGGAGGGATCCCGGTCGCTACCGGAATGGCTCTCGCCTTTAAAATGCGGAAAACGCAACAGGTTGTTGCCTGTTTCTTTGGTGACGGAGGCGTGGCCGAAGGCGCGTTCCATGAGGCTGTGAATATGGCAGCTCTCTGGAGTCTGCCGGTATTGTTTGTCTGCGAGAACAACTTGTACGGTGCTTCCACCCGCATTGATCAGGTCATGAAAAACACGACCATTTCGGGTCGAGCGACCAGTTATGGTTTCCGCGGCGAGACTGTTGACGGCAACGATCTGCTAGCGGTCTACGAAGCGGCTGTGCGAGCAGTAGAGGAATGCCGGACTGACCAGGGGCCGGTATTGCTCGAGCTATTGACCTATCGTCGGACTGGACACTCGCGTCGCGATCCCTGCCATTACCAACCGAAGGAGGAGCGTGCGGCCTGGTCTGCTAACGACCCGATTGTCCGTTTTGCGCAAGTGCTGTTGGCCAGCGGTAAAGTTGATCAGGCCGACCTCGATCACATTCGAGAAGAAATTGATTACGAGATCGAGTCGGCGGTCGAGCAGGCAAAAACAGCTCCACAACCGGCTCTTGATGATCTGCTCACCGACGTTTACGCCTGAGAAGGGCCTCCCCAAAACATGAAACGACAAGCAATCGCTGAGGCTCTGCGTGATGGCATTGCCGAAGAAATGGAAAGAGATGAGACCGTCTTCTGTATCGGTGAAGATATCGCTGTGCCGGGTGGCTGGGGCGGCGCGTTTACCGTTACTCTCGGCCTCGAAAAAAGGTTTCCCGATCGGATGATTAACACGCCGATCGCTGAGCTTGGTTTCTTTGGAGTAGCGGTGGGTGCAGCCATGATGGGAATGAGGCCCATCGCCGATGTGCAGTATGGCGATTTTCTCTTTCTGGCGAGTGATCAGATCATCAATAACGCGGCCAAAATGCGGTACATGTCGGGGGGCAGTTGCCAGGTGCCACTAGTGATGCGAGCGCCCGTAGGTGCTACGGGTCGGGGTTCTCAACATGCTCAAAACATGGAACGCTATTTCACCGGCGTTCCAGGGTTAAAAGTTGTGGCCGTGTCCAACGCCTACGATGCAAAAGGGATTCTAAAATCGGCCGTACGCGACAACAATCCGGTTCTGATTTTTGAACACAAGCTGCTTTACGGTTCGAAGGGAGCACGAGTGGAATCGGGCGCGGTGGATGCCACCAGTGAAATTCCAGACCGCGACTATGTCGTTCCGCTGGACCGCGCCGCGGTCCGCCGTTCCGGATCGGATATCACGATTTTATCCTGGTTGCTAATGCTGCACTCAGGCCTGGGTGCAGCTCAACAGTTGGCCAACGAGGGCGTGGATGTAGAAGTCATCGATGTTCGGAGCCTCGCGCCCATCGACTATCAGACCATTGGCGATTCGGTAAAAAAGACTGGCCGTGTCGTGATCGTTGAAGAAGGTCCAAAAACCGGCGGAGTGAGTGCAGAGATCGCCGCCGGTATCCAGGAGCGATTCGGCCAATATCTCAAAGCGCCGATCGCAAGAGTCGCGTCGCCAGATGTACCGGTACCATTCTCACCGATTCTTGAAAACGCTTATCGCCCCAGTGTCACCCAGATTGCGCAAGCTGTGCGCGCTGCAGTTAAGCCTCACGCAAAGATGGAGCCAGAATGATCTCACGCAAAGACGTAGCCGATAGCCAATAGCAAATAGCAAATAGGAATGGCCCGTCAGAGCGTGATGAGTTTCAATCCGATCGTTACATCATCGTGAACGAGGTGTTTGCCCAGTTTTTCGTAAAACTTCCCCGAGCCATAGAGGACATTCCATTGAGTCCGATCGATGTCGAAATGCGCTTCGGCGGCTAGCCAGCCATCAGGCGTCATCGCGATCACGGCCTGAAACAAGATCTCGCGACTGACGCCCTTTATGATCAGTTCTCCTGACACGTCAGAATTTGGATTACCGGCCGCTGCGTCTTCAATCGGACTGATCCGGGCGATTCTGAACTCCGCAGTCGGAAAGCGTTGGACGTCGAAGAAATCATCCGATGCCAGATGGCCGTGGAGTAAGCTGCGCATGTCCGAATCCTCAATGTCTTTGTCAGTGATCGACTGCATATCGATCGTAAAGACACCACGGATCGCGCGGCCGTTTTTCACCTCAATAGTTCCCTGCAGCAGCTTCAACGTGCCGGTATGCGAGCCGGTAAGGTTTCGGCCAGTCCACCGAATTTCGCTTTGCAGAGTATCGATCGCGTGGCTGCCTTCGCGGAGTTCTTTCTGTTTTTCTTCTCGACGATTTCCCTCCACGGAAAATCCCGCGTCACGCCAATCCTCGATGCCGCCGCGATAGTCATATACTTGGAGATAGCCCGCGGTTAGCAGCTTTTCCGCGGCAGTAGTGGATGCCAGATTTTTCGGCCCCGAACCGTAGAGTATGATTGGAGTGTCCTTGTCGGGTACAAGCTCACGCATTTGGTCCAAAAATGTAACGTTGTAAACGCAGTCATTTACTGCACCCGGAAGATGCACCTCCTCGTAGAATTCTGCGGGAAGGACATCCACGAGCAAAAATGCTCGTTTCTCGTCGAGCTTAGCCTTGATTTCATGCCGGCTAATCAGTTGGGCGGCTTTCATTCGGATCGCAATCGTATATCATCAGGAGTGTATTGGAGAAGTTATGGGGCAGGTCGACAATTTCAATACCTCAATGAAGTGAGCCGAGAACGCCGGGAACGAGGTTACGGTAGACGAGAGCATTGTGCCGGAAAAACAGTTGAACAGGAGGAAACGGAGGAAACAGAGAAGACTAAGCCGGACGCCTGCCGAAGTAGAGCAAATGAACCTGGAGCAGACTCGCCTGACCAAATTTGACGGGCAGGTTTTCAGCGGCGAAGCCGCGATTCAAGATAGCCTAGCCTGCAGGGTTAGGAACAGGCATGTATGATGGGCCAGCGCTGAAAGCGCGGCTCAGTTGAACTTGGAGCGGGCATTTTGACGATGGTTCGTACAGGCATTTGGCGCTCCTGGATTCGGTGTTTGCGACGCGCCTTCAGCACTAGGACCGCTATTTTATTCTTGTTCCTAGGGCTTCGCCCCGGGCTTCGCCCTAGGCTATCTTGAAGCGCGGCTTCCGACTTCGCAAATCCTTCACTGGCAATTCGAATTATCACCATGGGCTTCGTCGGACGCGTCGCCGCTGAATCCCTTCATCGGGAATTCGAATTATCACCACAGGCTGCGTCGGCCAAGGATCGCATCGAACAAGTCAGAGCGGACCGCTTTTTTTGTTTACCCAGGGTTCCGCAAGGCCTCCACCCTGGGCTGAGTCGTCTAACGCCTTCCGACTTCGCGAAGCATTAGCCATGTTTCGAAGATCGGAGGAAGCTTCGTCGGACAAGTCGGCGTGGGAAACCGAAGTTCGCATCTCGAAGTTTGAATTTGGAACGCATCGTGATGCTCTGTGATCTTCTGTGAGAGAAATAGCCGCGAAAAAGAACAAAGGGAACGCAAAAGACCAGGAGATGATTTGAAATGGGTCTTTGTGCTCTTCGCGTTCTTTGTGGCCAATTCTCTCTCTCGCGCTCCTATAGAACGTGGCAGTCTAATTGGGCGTCGAGCTTGCGCCAGGCGCGGGCGCGACCCCTGATGGTGCTACAGTGCCCTGGAACTGCGTTATGCCTGCCAATATCAGACCCGACGTTTCAGGGGTTTCGATAACTCCGAACGCGTTCTCAATGGGGCGCTTGCTAAGAAATTTGGTGAGGGTCCAAAGGTCCTTCGCGATTCCAGGAACCCGGATCAATGACATACCTGATGTTGCGTCTTCTTGGATCACCTTCACAATATCTCCCTGCAGTAGGCAGTAGGCTCGTTGGTTTTTAATCAATTGGAGCCCCGTGTCGGTGTCGTGGCTCTTCGCTATCCGCCACAGATCCTCTTTAGAAACGCAAGCGTACGGGCCATCGACCGTTACCCAGCGATATCCTTGAGCGACCAGATCATCATAATTGGCAGTCCACCCAGTTGAAGCGAACTGAACGATGAAAGCGGATACGGAGAGTATTTTCAGCACTTTCATAGTTCTCTTTCCGGCCACTAAACGGTGAGGGTCGCGTCTCAAATTCAAGCAAGGGAACACTCAGATGGGCTTCGCTTGGAGCGTGCGATCGCTTTTCAAACGATCGCTGGTTCGCCGCACCGCATCTACTGACCGCCGGATAAGTCAGATATCCAACCACTTCTTTCGACCCAGCATAGACTCATCCAAAAGATAGCGCCGGGAATGCCGGGAACGCCGACAGCGCCGACAGCGCCGGGAAACGGAGCCAGCGGCGAAGCCGCGATTCAGGATAGCCTAGCCTGCAGGGCTAGGAACAGGCATGTATGATGGACAGCGCTGAAAGCGCGGCTCAGTTGAATTCGGAGCGATGCGGGCATTTTGACGATGGTCGTACAAACATTTGACGCTCCTGGATTCGGTGTTTGTCACGCGCCTTCAGCGCTAGGACCGTTCTTTTATTCTTGTTCCTAGCCCTGCAGGCTAGGCTATCCTGAATCGCGGCTTCGCCGCTGGCTCCCTTCACCGGCAATTCTAATTATCACCACAGGCTTCGTCGGACAAGCCGGCGTGGGGAGCGGGCTCGTCGGACAAGTCGGCGTACCCCCCACCCTTCCGTTTCCTCCGTGGCTCCTGTCAGACTCTTGGGTCTTAGCGTGAGCTACAGCCAGAAACAGATCGCACCGTCATCTAGCGGGTTCAGCGAATGACCTGTTCAGTTTCCGGGTCGAAGAGGGCCACTTTATCCAGGTTGAGCTGGACGGTCACTTTTTCGTTCGTGTGGAAAAGATGTTCGCCAAGAATTCGGGCGATCACGTAGCCTGTGCCTGACTTCAGGTACACCAGCGACTCCGAACCCATCGGTTCAGCGATTTCAACAGTCATAGTGACCGGTGTGCTGGAGCCCTCCTTCGGGACATTACTGATATTCTCAGGACGAATGCCGAACACGATTTCTTTACCGACGTACTTGCTCGCGACGTTTTCGAGAGGCCCTTTGAGAGGAAATGTCAAAACGTCCTTCTCGCCGTTTTCCGCAAAATGGAGGCTACCGTTGCGCTGCTGCACCTTGCCCTTAAGCAGGTTCATCGGCGGACTACCAATGAAGCTGGCGACAAAGAGATTGTCCGGCCGAAGATAAAGTGTCAGCGGATCAGCCACCTGCATGATGACGCCATCTCGCATGACGCAAATGCGGTCACCCATGGTCATCGCTTCGACTTGGTCGTGGGTAACGTAGATCATTGTCGTACCCAGTTCACTGTGTAACCGGGAGATCTCCGAGCGCATCTGAACCCGCATTTTGGCGTCCAGGTTGGACAGCGGTTCGTCGAAAAGGAACACCTTAGGGTTGCGTACGATGGCGCGCCCCAGAGCAACACGCTGCCGCTGACCGCCGGAAAGAGCGTGCGGTTTGCGGTCCATCATGTGGTCGAGTTGGAGAGCTTTGGCGGTTCGGCCGACGATGTCCGAAATGAATTGCTTGGTTTTTTTGGCTACTTCAAGGGCGTATGCCATATTTTTAAAGATCGTGAAATGGGGATAAAGCGCGTAGCTCTGGAAGACCATCGCTATTCCCCGATCTTTGGGCTCGAGATGGTTTACTACCTGTCCTGCGATCGAAATCGTCCCGCTGGTAACTCTTTCGAGCCCGGCGATCATCCGGAGTGTCGTCGATTTTCCGCAACCGGAAGGCCCGACGAGCACCATAAACTCGCCGTCCCCGATATCTAGGTTGATATTTTTGACCGCGGTAAACGTTGGGCGTCCGCGATCGTCTAGATAGGTCTTCACCAAATCTTTAATTTGTACGGGAGCTTCGCTCATGACTTTATGTTTTGGGGGGTTATCGAGGCGGTAATCTCAGGCCAAGCGAAACGCATGACAAATAGCAAATAGCAGATCGCAGATTGCAATTGAAGTCCCGATTTTCCACTAGGACAGCCTCATTTGCTATCTGCTATTTGCCATGCGCTTCGCCTGGCCTGAGATTCTGACTTATATGCAAGAAGCACTTGTCCTGGAGCGGAAAGGTGAACTCGCTCTGAGAAAGATCGAGTTACCCGAAAAGCTTGGTCCGCACGACGTCAAAATCGCTATTCAGACCGTCGGGATCTGTGGCAGCGACGTCCATTATTATGAGTACGGCAAAATCGGCCCGTTTGTGGTCAATGCGCCAATGGTACTCGGACACGAAGCGGCCGGCATCGTCCTGGAGGTTGGAGAACAGGTAAAACATCTCAAGAAAGGCGATCGCGTTTGCATGGAACCGGGCATCCCCGATCCAAACAGCCGCGCGGCGCGCCTCGGTATTTACAATCTCGATCCAGCGGTTCGTTTTTGGGCGACACCGCCCGTTCACGGCTGTTTGACCGGCACCGTAATTCATCCTGCTGCCTATACTTTCAAGCTGCCGGACAATGTTTCCTTTGGCGAGGGCGCAATGGTCGAACCGCTCGCAGTTGGAATGCATGCCGCGGTGAAAGCGAAAATCAAGCCGGGCGATCTCGCGGTCGTAATGGGAGCTGGTCCGATTGGTATGGTGACAGCGCTAGCGGCTTTAGCCGGTGGCTGCAGCCAAGTAATCATTACCGATGTTCAGGAACCTAAACTAGAATTAGCGAAAACGCTTGGAGCCATCGTTCCAGTCAATATCGCAAAACAGAATCTTCGCCAGGTGATTGATGAAATGACCGATGGATGGGGCGCAGATATTGTGTTTGAGGCTTCCGGACATCCAGCAGCCATCGGCAAGGTTCATGAGCCGTTGTGTCCGGGCGGACGGATAATTTTCATCGGAATGCCCGTCAATCCCGTTCCGATCGATCTCGTTGGGTTACAGGCGAAGGAAGCATCCATCGAGACCATCTTCCGTTACGCTCATGTCTATCCCCGTGCGTTGGCGCTGATGGGCTCGGGAAAGATCAACCTGAAGCCCCTGATCAGCCGGACATTTGATTTCCAGGATAGCGTGAATGCATTCAATTTTGCATTGAAGATGCCCGCGGACTGCGTAAAGGCGCAGATTCGCGTCGCGTAGGAAGAAAAATCTCACGCAAAGACGCTAAGACGCAAAGGAGGGGAAGTGATTGGTGAATTGGTGATTGGTGAACGGTCAGCAGTGAGCGGAAACGAGCAGAAGAGCAGTAAATAGCCGCAAAAGCAGACTTCGCCAAGATTCCAAGTTCGCTGACTTTTTTCTTAGACTTGCAACTACAGCAAAAGCTTCGTCGGCCAAGGAACACAAAGAGCACAGAGAATTCCACCGCTCGGGCGAGTCCTCGCCGGCTCGGCTGAGCTCGGTCGAACGCTCAGGTCAACCAACCTTTGCTTCCTTTGCTACCTTCTGTTCAAAAAGTCTTCCGTGGTCTTTCCGATCTTCTGTGAAGCAAGAGAGGAGCTAGGATTTAGTATTTAGGATCCAGGAGACGGTAGTCGGGCTTGACGTGATTTCTGCGCAACTGTCCCACCGTAGCTCGCAGACCACCCTTTCGCTTTTCAAACTACGGCGTGTCCGTGGTTGCTGAATTCCGCCAGCTCGGCAAGCCCTACCGTGGGCTGTGTTCCGTCCACCAATCACCAATCACTTCCTCTTCTTTGCGTCTTGGCGTCTTTGCGTGAGATCTCCTTCCGTTCACCCTTCGCGTGAAATGTAATAGCCCTGGTCAGTTGAGCGCGGCAATCTGCTGCAGGATGCTCGTGCCAACTGGTCCTGGATCCATGCCGTCGCAGTTCAGGAGCAACGCGATGCCCATCGCCGGCGACACTATCTGGCCGTTCGCCATTACCTGCCGCACGATTCCCACCCAACCCGAACATCCACCGCGGCTGGTCGCACCGTCTTTAGCGATGATGGTTGGAACCGAGGCATCCTGGTCGAAAATTTGCCAAGCTAAACCCATATCGAAATCGCAGTAGCTGCGATTCGGTTTTTGGGGCTTCGGTAATTGGACGTTCGTGGCCATGACTAGCGCTTGCTGCAGAACACTGGGACTCGATGCCAAAGGCGCCGTCAAATTGGCTTCCATCCATGTGTACATGTCGGCGGCCGTACTCTTAATATCCGACGCATCTTGGATGTTTTTGGTGGTACCATTCGCCATGTGACCCGTCGCAATCAGCTTGGCGGGTACATAATCAGGAATTGTTAAGCATGTGCTCGACAGCTGAGGATTGGTTTGTGAGGTGATCCAGTCCTCAAGGAGAACAGTGTAACCGGGTGTGAAACTCTTGTTGTTCTCTATGGCTACCACCGCGAAGCCCAAGGTAACGAACCCGACGTTTGAGTAGACCCAGGAGCCTTCGGTTTTGTTAAAATTGTCCGGATTCGACCACCAGCTCACCAGATCCTGCGACGGAGGCTGGTCCGTAAATAGATTGTCTGACGACTGGCCGCCACCTTCCTTCGGCATGCCGGAGGTTTGCGTCGCCAGCTCCAAAAGGCTCATGGTTTTCGAAGCAACACCGGGCAACCAGGTTTGGACCAAGGCGTTTCCTAAGTCTCCGACTTTCCCTAGACAATATAGATAGGCCAAGAGGGAGGCAGTAAACGTCTTAGTGATTGAACCGACGCAAACGATCGTTTGCTCGGACATCGACGCGCTTGGGTTCGCCTGACCAAGGTAGTAGTAGGGCGAGACCTGCGAGTTAGCCGGATAATAAAAAGCCGCCGAGATTCCGCTGCCGGCCGGCATATTTTTGTACAGGCTAGCAACACCTGTGTTAATGATAGCTTCGATTTGGGACGGACTTGGGGTAGCCATGATTACATCCTTGATGTGCGATTGATGATGATCGGAGGGAAAATCGAGACGCTCGTTTCGAGCAGCGAACCAGGGTCCTCGGTTCAAAGGCGTTTGTACCATTTCTGCCGGGAAAGCACCAATCGATTATGAAGGATGTGATAATTCTGGATATTATTAGAATCGATAGGCCTGGGCAGATGGGAGCTAGGGACTTCGGATTTAGGATCCAGGAGATGGGAGCCGGCCGGACTAACCGGAGACAGGAGCTAAAGAGGCAGAGTTAGAAGTCAGAATTGAGAACGGCGACGGAGCCCTCTGTCGGCTGGTCAAATCTGGAAACTCAGTTATTCTCTCGGCCATGCCGCTTGATCTCCCCGTTCACCGCCTGATTCAATTCGACGACGAATTCGCAGAGTTCTTCAGTGATCCTGGTAAAATCGCACCGCTTGAGGAAGTGGGCTGTGCCTATGATGCATCGAACTTCCCAGAAATCTATATTCGTGTCAGTGATACGGTAACGGGCCCGCGGATACTGTTGCGCAATGTTGAACATGTCTATTTGCTGTTCTCCTTCAACAAAGAAAAACGCCGATGGTCCGCGAAGCTTGCTCCGGATCCGAAAGGCGTTTTGGAACATCTTTATCCTCACTTCGGTTTCTGGCGCGATCTTCTTCCTCTCATCACCGCTGCCGGAGTGCGCGAAGAGTCGACCGATATGGGAAAGCTAAAGAACCCCAAGTATTTGGAGGAACTCATGATCGAATCGTACCTGACGATCGACCCGCTCGGTTGTATTCGCCGTAGACTCAATTTACTTACGGACCCAGGCCAAGCGGTTCGCAAGTTTGTGAGCCTTGAGCGATGAGCAGTAATCAGTAATCAGTGATCACTGATGAGGACGCGGGGGCAGGAGCTAGTATTTAGGAGTTCTGCTTAGCGTGCGTTCGCGTGGCTTTTGGGTTGTCGGACGATTTCTTGCGCTCCTACAGAGCGATCGCGTTATTGGATCTAACCCAGGGTTACGCAAAGCCTCCGGGCGAAGCGCATGACAAATAGCAAATAGCAGATAGCAAATGAAGGCCTGACGGACCTATTGAAATAACCGGAAGCGATATGGGCTGAGTCCTCATACGCCTTCCGACTCCGCCCATCATCAACGGTAGTTCGAAGATCGGAGGAAGCTTCGTCGGACAAGTTGGCGTGAGAAACCACGAAGTCATTTGACCTTAGGCCCGTTCTGAATGTCGAATCTGATTTTGTTCCCTGGACGGTTACCTCAATCCAATCCGGAGCAGAGGGCGCGAAATCATCTCTACCGACCAAGGGCTGGGAGCGTTATTGGGATACCGAGCGTCGCTACCGAAAAGAAAGATCAATCGTTCCACTGTTTTTTGAGTGAATCTTTCGCCTGGTCTTTCTGGTCGTCGAGCTTGTCCATCTTATCCTCGAGTACCTTTTTCCGGTATTTCCATTGGTCCTTGGCTGCCCCGGAAGTGTGATCAATCCAGTACTCAAAATATTTCTTCTGCTGTTTCATCGCTTCCTTTTTGGCGTCCCAGTCCGAGTCGAATTTACGAAACGCTTCCTTCTTGGCCTGGTCCCACTGTTCTTTGGTGCGATACACGGGAGTCGCTGAAACACGTGGACGGCTCGGGGCTGCCTTGGGGCTGGGAGAAGCCGATGCGTCTACCGTCGGGAAAGGATTTCCGTGAAAAACCGTGTTGGCGGGCCTGGCGGGACCAACCGGCGTGGGCGAAGCGCCGGGCTGCGCTGGAGTGGTCTGTACGGTGGGAATATTTTGGTCTGGTTCGTTTGGCTGATTTGCCTCCGAACCCCCGCTCCCAAAGACAAATTGCATGACCAACCGGCGATTCGCTTGAATCTCAGCAGTCCGCGTCTGATCCGGAGCCCCATCGGCCTTCACCACCACTTGATGTTTACCGGGAGGCAAAATCCCCTCAATCGGCGCATGCCCGAGGCTAATCCCGCCGATCAACACCTCGGCATCCGTGCGATCAGCAGTGATCGAGAGCAGTCCGTATATATGCTTAAACTCAACAACGGAAGTTCCGTTCGGATCGGGCGTGAATCTCTGGCTGACCGGCGCTAACGAACCGATCTTCGAGGTCAGGTCCACTTGACCCTGCGGCAAGTTGTAACTGAACGGCGTTTTGCCAATTTCCGCGCCGGCTAAGTAAATTGTCGCGCCCGAGGGATCACTTTTCAGCGTCACATTGGTACCTTGAAAAGTATGCTGGATGGCAACTGAGGCGTCCGCCGTGAGATCTACGTCTTCAACGATCTCTGGCCACCCGGGTCGCTGAATTTTCACCTGATATTTGCCGGTGGGCATGTTTTGCACTGTCAGCGGCGTAATCCCCGAGGTCACTTTGTTCTCCGAGTCGATGATCACAAAAGGAACTCCCGGCGGATTCGTCTTCACCAGAAATTGTCCGATATCTCTGACCAGCACGATTTGACCGAGATTGTTGATCGCATCGTTGGCTATGTCGGCCTCGACTGAGCGTGTTTGATAACCTGGAGATTCAATGGTCAATACCTGTTTACCGACTGGAAGCTGATATTTGATAAGCGGCGTCTGGCCAACGTCGCGCTCGTTCCATTTCACGCTGGCTCCGTCCGGTTTTGTCGTGAGTGTCACAAAACCTTCGTGAGTCACCGGCTTTACCGGCTCGGATTTGTGAAAGAACATGCTAATCGCCAAGACCCCGGCGACCGCGACTAAGACGAACACTCCAATGACGGCAGTAACAATGCGGAGAAGCAACGGGGAAGTTCTGAGTCGTTCCTCTGATTCTTCGCCGGCAGACGATGCAGGCTCGGAGGCAACGCTTTCGCTGGGAATCGGCGGCGGCATTCCGGACGGACTTTTCGTTGGAAGCACGCCTCGGTCGGTCTGACTCTCAGCCTGCTCCAAAGCGGATAAAAACTCGCCAGCAGAACCGAAGCGGGCCGACTCTACCAATGCTGTTCGGAGGACGCCGTTACCGGCTTCGGAAAGACCAGAAAGAGGGCTAAATCGAAAGTTAGGACCTGGGCCATGAGTCTGCGGACTGGCGCCGCCGAGAAGCTCGTAGATCATTTGAGCCAGCTGTTGCGGCGCAGTCCGAGCAACTGCTTGGAGGCCAGTGGGAACGATTGTCTGGGTGGGCGCGGCGAATTGGGCATGCAGCGTTGTGCCCAAGCTCAATGTATCAACCTTAAGAAGGAAGGGGGGCCATCCGGTCACCGGCGAACGTTGGAGCTCAACCACGTTGTCGTTAGAATCCGCAGGCTCGACGAACACGTTCCGTAGCGTGAGATTTGTGACCAGCAGACGTTTGGCCGCGACGAAGTCGAGCACCTTGGCCAAAGGACGAACCAACCGCGATGTTTCATCCCACTCGAGCAAGCGGCGCGCTCGCAGGAGATCCTGAAAGGAAAAGCCGCGGACCCATTCGCTCAACAAAATAAATCCGCGATCCGAGGGTTCGATCCCATATACTTCGGTCAAATTCGGATGGTGAATACTCTTAAGCCGATCGATTTCGGCTCGGAAATCACCCAACTGTTGGGTGTCGAACTGAGCAGCTTCGGCAAAGGGGCGTAGAGCAAGGACGCTCGTCGAGTGTAGATCTTTCGCTTCGAAGAGCGACGCATCCAAAGGCGACTGGCCGAGAATTTCGTAGCGATTCCGAATGACTTGGCCGATCGCAAATCCATCAGCGCCACTTTCGGAGGGCACTTCCCGCTTCGGAAACGGGACGGCGACGGTTGGATTTTCGCTCTTAGACTCTGTCAGCGCCGCATCCAACGCTTGTTTTAAGTCCTGCGGCGTCTGGAACCTGTCATCCGCTTTTTTGGCAAGGCATTTCTCGAGGATCTGCGCCACGGGAGGATGTAAAGTTGCCAAGACTTCTGCTGGAAGCGGCGACCCGAGCTGCTGATGAATCACGCTTGCGACCGAGCCTTGAAACGGAGGCTTCCCAGTAAGCATGAACCATAAAGTTGCTCCTAACGAATAGATGTCCGAGCGGATATCGATATCGCGCTCCTCGAGTTGCTCCGGACTGGCAAAGTGCGGCGTTCCGACAAAACCGCCGACGGTAACAGTCACCGACTGATCGGCACCGGACAAAACCGATTTTGCCAATCCGAAATCGATCACTTTGACCAACAGATGGTCTTCGTCATCGTCGCGAACGACCATGATATTGGACGGTTTGATATCCCGATGAACGAGTTTTTGCTTATCAGCCGCAATCAAAGCTCGAGCGACTTGCCGGGTGATTCGCAGAGCGAGCTCGGGCGCTAACGATTCTGCTTGTTGGACCCGATGTTCGACCGTTTCCCCCTCTACATACTCCATCGCGTAGAAGAAGCTGCCGGAGGCACTTCCCAGGTGGAATACGGCTGCGACATTTGGATGCCGGAGCTGAGCTGCGGCCCGGGCTTCGCGGAGAAATCGCTGCCGTGCGGCCTCGCTATTCAGATATTGCGGGTTGATGACCTTTAAGGCGACGTCACATCGCAGGTTCGTATCGAAAGCCTTGTAGGTGACGCCCATCGCGCCTCTCCCCAGTTCCCACAGCGATCCGTCCGGGCGACGCAATACTTGAAAATGTTCGAATTTTTCCGTTTCAGGCATGCGTTAATCCCTTCGAGGCGAGAGCCACATCACTGTTCCAGACACCCAGAATAATAATGATCTCACTCCGGCTTGTCGATAACGAGCCGATTCGGGTCAGAAGCCTTTGGATCACGAAAAATCCGGGGAGGGTTCGTCGAAATTACTTTGTACCCGGTCAGCACGAATTCAGGATAAAAGGCGTTGGAAGCAGGTTCATACACGGTCTGGCCGGAGAAATACCCCTCCAGGCGGTATTCTGTACCCTTGTCATACCCCATGGCGTTGGCTTCTCGGTCCGGAGCCAAAACCTTTTGCTCGTTGAGCATGATCAGCTGGGCGGTACTCCAGGGCTGTTGAGGCCGGCGCACGTATCCCCAGAAGAAGTAGTTTCGGCGATAAAAGCGACGGCCTATGTAATAACTGCCGGGCTGCTCTGCAGCAATGCTTTGGGCTACCTGCACCTTGGTTTGTTGAAATTCGTCGGTAACACAACTGGACACCAACACTGCGAGCGTCGCAGCGGCGAAGATATTTCGCATCATAAAAGCTGCTGGAGATACGGCTCGATCGCTTCGGCGAAAGCATCTTCGTTGTGAAGATGCGGCAGCTGAACACCCGAAAATACGGCCCAGATTTCGGTGTGCTTCACGGTCTGGCCCGGAAATACCTCCTGGTAGGGTCCAAGACTTTCCAGCTCAAGAAATTCTTCGTTCGTAAACGCTTCGAAATTGGAACCCATGTCCGGATACTCTTTGCCTTCAATTAACGGGACGGTTTTCAAAAACAGGTGATCGCCGAGAACATATCCAGACCACCGTTCCGTATGCCGTAAGCCGAATTTGATTGGCGGCCGATTGGTTTGCTCGAGCCGGATGAAGCGCCGCCCAAAATGAAGCCGTTCATCGCTGAGATCAGTAAACGGCCACAGACTTATGGTTCGGTTGGGCAAGAAGTCTCGGGGATGAGTCCCCAAGGGAGGCTGCGGAATAACCGCGAAACCACCGGGCGCCATCACGCTAAGAGCCCAAGGCGCAAATCGAAGCGGCGAGTTGCCCTGATTGGTCACAGAGTGCTCTACGCTGACTCGTGGACCATTTGCGGCCAGCCGAACCGTAATATCTCTTCGGATCTGCGCGGGCTTTTGCATGAAATGGGTGACGTTCGCTTCGAATTCTCCTTCGATGCGGAATTCCACCGGAAAATTATCGAGAACGTAGGTTAAGCCATTCGGATCTCCGTAATCCTCCGGCGCTGTCCACAGACGATGTCCACCCCGGATCATCCAGGTCTTCTCGTGCGACTTCCCGCTTTGCTCGGTAAAGACCTTAAAGACATTGGTACCGTTGAGCGGGCGAAAAGAGATAATCCGTGGACCGACTTCGCGCAGAATCACTACCTCGACTTGATCGTTGGCTAGCCGGAGATTGTCAGTCCAACCGGCGAAAGCGAAATGATCAGTTACCATGTGCCTGGTTTTTGGCGCGCGATAATATTTGGGGGTTGTTTCGAAGTACTGCCATCAACGACTCGATGGCATTGAGAGTTTGTGGGCTGATGTGATGTTCCATTCCTTCAACGTCGTGATAAACCACTTCTTCCTCGATCTCTAGCATTCGTAGAAAATCAGTTAACAATTGGTGACGTCGCATGATATTACGCGCCAACGTTTCTCCGGCGGTCGTGAGCACTAAGCCACGGTACTTTTCGTACTTCAAGAGTCCCTCAGAGTCGAGCCGCTGCACCATATTGGTCACGCTCGCTTGAGAAATCTTCAAGCCGTGAGCGATATCCGCAACCCTCGCGTAGCCCTTGGTATTAATGAGGTCGAGGATCCGCTCCAGGTAATCCTCGACCGCAGAAGAACGAGCCACCGGCGCAGGCTTATCGGGCATAAAATTTGATTATCATATATTTCACCGAGAGTATCAACAATGATGAAATGCCGATCCGGCGCACTAGGAGCTTGTCCGAGTATTCGATCTAAACTCTCTTGCGCGCGTATCGGACCACACCCTCCTCGGGCGGCTCGCTTAGCAATTTAAAGCCATTCTTTTCGAGAACCCGAATTGAGGCAACAAGTGTAGGTACGGTTTCCGCCGTCACAATTTGTACCTCGGGGTGAGAAAATGCCCAGGCGACCAAGGTGGCCACTGCTTCTGAAGCCAAGCCTAGCCGCTGATAATCAGGCATAATCGAATAGCCGACTTCAACGATTCCTTGCCCAGAGGGCTTTCCCTTGAACCCACCGATGCCTATAGCTTTGGCCTTTTCGTCCGCGGTGCCGGTCAGGAGGAAATACCAGGCCGCCCAACCAGCGGCATCGGGATTTTCTGCGAGGTAACCCAGAGTAAACGCCTTTGAACTATCGTCGTTCAGTGGAGGTGGCCAGTCTCGCGGAACGTCAGCCTCGAGCAACTGAGAAAACTCAGAAATATTATCTAGATCGGCCGCAGCAAGTTCTGGTGTGGTAGACCTCAGTAGCAATCTTCGTGTTCTCAGCAAAATAGATTCCATTCAAATCATGACGGTGCGACGTGAGTGGTGAACAAGTCATCCGGCTCCCATCGAACACATATCCCCTCAGACACGAGCGGCTACCAGAAAATCACCTTCGCCTACTTCGTGTTCGACGTGGTGGACCAACTGAATTTGCCGGTGTCAGCTATTCCCCAACAATAACGAGTTCACTTGTTGGTTAAATCCAATCGCTGTTACTAGAGCTCGATGAAGCTTCATCGAACGGCTCTCTCGGCAGAGTGACGGAAGCCGGTCTCCACCATGTCGGGTTCCAGGCACGGTTTGATTGCGAAGAGCAAGCGCGGCGAATGCCGTCTGGAAAAGCGAGCTTGCGCCGAGCGCCTCTCCCAATGCCGGTTTATAGCTATAAACCAAAGTCTTGGGCAGCAACTCGCGGAATAGCTGTTCTTCGATGCGGTCAACGAACGTACCGTTGGCGCTGGAAATTAGACAATCCGGAAGTTCTTCCTGAATCATTGGCTCAACTACCTGCCGAGCTGCTGCCAGCGCATCTCGCTTGGAAAAAAATGGTAATCCCGGTCCGATCTTTAAAAGAGGAACCCCGCCGGTACGCCCGACCACGACGGCAGCCGCGCCTTCGCCAAAAACAGTTCCCCGCTGCTTCCCGAAAACTTCGAAGTCAGCTTCTCGGGCCGTCATCCGCCAGCTATCGAATGCATCCGAGAGGACCCAATCTGCTTCCTCGGTGCCGACCACCACGCAAAGTTCCAGCTCGCAGTGACGAGCAAGAAGCTGGGTAGCAAAATGGAGAGCGGACAATCCGACTGATGAATCACCCACCAGAGTGTAGCTTTGGCCGTCTAACTTCAGCAAAGCAGCTAAATGACTGGCTGGCGCATTATATACCGTTTCCGGGAATAACATCGGGCTGACCGCGTTGGCGCCCTGAGTAATGAGCTCGTGATAGAAGCGCCGGGTATAATTTACTCCGCCCGAACAGATCGCGAAAATCACTGCGCATCGCAGTCCCGACTCTTGACCGGGCGGGATTCCAGCGTCCGCCAGAGCATCGTAGGCGGCGGCCGCGCCCATCAGTGAAAGCATTCCGGAACGGCGCAGACGCGGCTGACGCCCCGCGTCCACGACAAATTTTTCGGGAACGGGAACATAGTAATATTCCCGATCAGCCATTCCGTTCGGCAACGTTTTTCGGGGCGCCTCATTCCCGGCCACAAGTTGGGCCCAGGTTGTGGCTGCGTTGGGGCCGAGCGGAGAGACAGCTCCGACCCCTTGAATAAACACGGTCATATTTCTCGTAAAACCAAAGAAGCGTTAGTCCCGCCAAATCCGAACGAATTGGAGAGAACAGTCCGAACTCGAGCCGGACGTGACCTGTTGGCAATCACCTCGAAATTCCAAGTCGGATCGGGCTCCTCAAAATGAATATTCGGTGGCAAGAACTGCTGCTGTAAGGCGAGGACGCAAAATACGGCTTCGATTGCACCCGCCGCTCCGAGCGCATGACCCATCATCGACTTAGTGGAGCTGACCGGTACACCCGGCAGTAACTGAGAAATGGCAATACCTTCCGTGGCGTCATTATACAATGTTGCCGTTCCGTGAGCATTTACATAATCAATCGTTTCCACATCAGAGGATTGCAGCGCACGCTCCATGGAAAGCCGGGGACCGATACCGGACGGGTTTGGTTGGGTTAAATGGTAGGTATCTGTTGAAACACCGTACCCGCAAATTTCCGCGTAAGCCGTCGCCTTTCTTTTGCGAGCGGATTCTTCCGATTCGAGAATCAGCACACCGGAGCCCTCTCCCAATACGAGTCCGGTGCGGTGTCGATCAAAGGGTCGAATTTTCTCTGGAGTCGAAGCTTGGAGCGAATCGAAACCGACAAAAAGCAATTCCGCTAAAGGATCGTATCCCCCGCAAATCACACATGAATGCAATCCATCCCGGACCAGATGAAAGGCGTGCCCGATCGAATTAGTTCCGGAGGAGCAGGCATTCGAAACGATCTGCATCGGGAGACGCAGATTCAAGAATTCGAGGGCATCCAAAATGGGCTTTTGCGGCATGTAGTTTGCAACCCATTTGGCTGTTGAACGCCTCGACTTCGAGGCTAGGACTGTACGATAAAAGAGCTCCCCGTTGCTGATCGCGCCGGCCGAGGTTGAAAACACTATCAGCTCCGGACTCGGTCCTCCAGCCATCGACATGGCTTCTTTCAACGCAGCAGCAACCATCCGCGAACTTCTGTGCAAGCGTTGAGTCCGGCGACTTACTGGGAAAACATCGCTCAGCCAATCATCGCTCACTTGACCAGCGGTTTTGCAACGTGTTTTCGACACATCAAACGCGGTGACCTTGCTCACTGCGTCTCTTCCGTCTCGAAGACCAGCCAGGTTATCCGCACCATTGCGCCCGATAGGCGAAACGATTCCGAATCCGGTAACCAATACTCTTTGTTTCCCGTTCATCAGGGGCACTCTTTCAGTTCGAATTGCAAACTTTCTTGGATGGCATTCAGCGGTCGATGCAAAAAAACAGATTAATTGGATTTTTCTCACTGGAACCAGTCGAAACTTTCGACGTCAACCCACCAAGTCCAGGGCAGCATACAGGTCGAAGACTTGGTCACTTGGTTCGCTTCGCCCACTCGGATATCTCCATTCTTCCTTCGACCAAAAGCAACATCAGCGTAATTTGTTAACATGGCGGCAGATCAATCGGATCCTTCCGACTACTCCTTCGGTCGTTTTGTTCGGATGATGGCCAATGCGTTTCGCTGGAAATGTCCGACTTGCGGTGAACGTCCGCTGTTTGTTCCATGGTACAAGGTTCGGTCTCTAGAGGATTGGTTCATGCCTCTCGATGGATGTCCAAAATGCGGATATCCCTATGAGCGAGAACCGGGTTATTTCTTACTTTCTATCTTTGCTATTAATTACGGCGTTGCTGCTCTCCTTGGAGTGATTGTTTACCTTGTATTGGATTTCTGGGTCCGTTTGCCCATCGGGATCACCTTGGTGTTGACGATCATCCCCATTCCGTTCTTCAATCTTTGGTTTGCCCGGCATTCTAAAGCCTTGTTTCTGGCTTTTGACCTGTTCTGTGATCCGCATCATCGAGATAACGGCGATGGTGATCAACCGGTCGGACAGCCTGATCATGCCCCGCGGGATCCGAGCTTGCACCCGGTGCGCCGAGGATGAGCGGTGCCGCAACTCCAGGTTGCTGCCAAATGAGAACTCCATAGAGGAACACCGAACCGGTATTGCCTTTTTCAGGAAAAACCGCGTCGAGAGGATCGAAACCGCCCTCTTGCGGCTGTCGGAGTTCAATGCGATAGCGGAAAATGTTGGTCTTGGGTACGTTTTCTTTTCTGTCGATAGAGGTGAATACCTGGAAGGTGATCGGATTATCAGGTAGCCTGATCTTCGGCATTCGATTCTTGCTGCAATGGATCGCCTCGGAGCGCGCTGGAAAGAGCATCATCCCGGTCGGATTTTGGGAGTGCAGTCTTTTTGGCAGTCTCTTAGCACTGAGCTATTTTGTCTTCTACCGGCACGATTCGGTCGGGATCATTATGACGCTTTTCCCGGTTCCGATTTATTTGCGAAACTTTTATCTGAAATGGAGAGAAGTGTTAGCTCACCGGAGGGAAGTTGCGCCGGTTGAAACAAAGGAGCAAATTGCTGAGGAAGTGGAGAGTCGATGATCTACTTCGACAACAACGCTACAACGTCGGTCGATCCGGCTGTGCTGGAGGAAATGCTGCCTTTCCTGAAAGAGCAGTACGGCAATCCTTCAAGCGCCTACTCATTCGGAAAACGGGTCTTGCGGGCGATCGAACATGCCCGCGAGCAGGTCGCGACGCTCCTCGGTTGCGATGCGTCGGAAATTCTATTCACGAGTTGCGGTACGGAATCAGACAACACTGCGATACAATCGGCCTTGTCGATCGACCGGGATCGCAAACATATCGTCACGAGCAAGGTCGAACATAGCGCAATCGTCAAGCACGGAGAGGCGCTGGCGCGGCGAGGTTACGAAGTGACTTGGCTCGACGTCGACGCCCAAGGACTCATTGATCTTTCTCAGTTGGAGGACGCGATCCGGCCAGACACGGCGATCGTTTCGCTTATGTGGGCTAATAACGAGACCGGCGTTCTTTTCCCGATCGAAGAGGCGGCCGAGATATGCCGAAAGCAGCAAACGATTTTTCACACCGATGCGGTGCAAGCGGTCGGAAAAATCCCGATCGATCTGCAAACGATTCCAATTCAGTTCCTATCGGTATCCGGACACAAGCTGCATGCCCCGAAAGGGGTCGGAGCATTGTACATCAACCGGCGCACGCGCTTCTTCCCGTTTCTCATCGGTGGCGGCCAGGAAGATAAACGCCGAGGAGGAACCGAAAACACGGCCTCCATTGTGGCTTTAGGAAAAGCGGCGGAATTGGCGGGAGAATTCATGGAAGAGGAAAATCGCTTCGTCCGCGCTCTTCGAGATAAGTTTGAGCGAGAAGCGGTCGAACGAATCCCTGGAGTGACCGTGAACGGGGATCTTGAACGAAGGTTACCCAATACGACAAATCTTTCGATCGAAGGAATCGACTCGGAAGCGCTATTGATGATCCTGGATCAGCAAGGTGTCTGTTGTTCGGCCGGTTCGGCCTGTACGACCGGTTCGTTGGAGCCTTCTCATGTGCTTCGAGCGATGGGTCTTTCCAACGAACAGGCGCGCGCCAGTCTCCGTTTTTCGTTCGGGCGGCTGAACACGATGCCGGAAGTTGAAAGTGCGCTGGAAATCCTGACCCGCGCGGTGAAGAAGCTGCGAGAAATGACACCAGGGGTACTCGCCGCTTGAAGATTTTTCCGGCGCCCGGTTCAATCCAGATAGCAAAGGTAGCTTCTGCGTTAGGTTACCAAACGGGAGCAGACAGGTTTTTCTGGAAGACGCGTCGCGCCAAAAACTTCAATCCCGAAAAGGATTCTCGATTCGAACTCCATCGAAATCTTGCCCGTCATTGAAATCCTCGGAGCAAATCGCCTCGCATCCCGCAGTACGGGCGGCTTCGACAATCGCGGCATCCCAATATGAAATCCGATAGCGCCTTTTGGTCTTAAATGCAGCCCGCATGATTCCGACGGTGATATCCTGGATTTTGAAGCGCTCCCACGACTCGATGAGTGCCAGAGCCTGTTCATGAGTAATGGCATCCGTTTTGCTCTCGCGCGTGGCCTGCACGTAGAATTCTTGCAGGACCTGGACTGAGAGCGCGCAGTCGGCGTGGTTCAGAAGTTCGAGCGCTTTTGCTGCTTTGGTCGCTTCCCGGCGATCGGTGCTCAACGCGTACAGAAGAATGTTCGTATCAAGAAATCGCATCACCGCTCATGCACTGCATTTCTCTTTAGTCGGTCGCTAGCGCGGAATTTCGTGACCGTCGCTAGAGTGGCGTTTTGCAGTCGTCGCAGCCGGTCATTCGCATCTTCTTGACTCGCCAGTTGAACCAGAAAATCTCGGACCAATGCAGAAACGGAAGTATCGACTTCGGCAGCCCTTATTCGCGCACGTCGATATACCTCGTCGTCCACTGTGACGGTAATATTTTTCACAGTTACACAATAACACAGTTCCCCAGCGCATCCAAATCTCACTAAACCACCAACAGGTCGAACAGCTCATGAACCGAAGTCGTCGCGGCACTGTGATGATCTTTCAGTAAACGCAAGACAACATCCGCGTTCCTGGGAGCGATCCGCGATCGCAAATTTCGTTCAAACTTGGCCAGAAGCAGAGGTTCGCCCTCCGCTCGACGTCGTGGGTGGCCGATCGGATATTCTACGGCCGCTTTCTCCGTCGAACTTCCGTCGGAGAAAAAGACCTGCACCGAGTTCCCGATCGAACGTTTTTCGGGGTCAAGGTAATCTCGAGTAAACTGAGGATTTTCTTTGACCTCCATTTTGGAGCGCAGCTGATCGATGAGCGGATTTCGGGCCGCTTCATCTTCATAATCCTCGGCAGTGAGATTACCGCGAATGAAGGGTACAGCCACCATGTATTGGATGCAGTGGTCGCGGTCGGCCGGATTGAAAAGTGGGCCGCTTTTATCGATGATCCGCTTTCCGGACTCCTGGGTCTCGATCACGATCCGACTGATTTGTTCCAAACGACCGACGACTGCCGAATGAAGCCGGACCGCGGCTTCGACAGCAGTCTGAGCGTGAAATTCGGCCGGAAACGAAACCTTGAAGAGCACGTTTCGCATCACGTAGGAACCAAGCGGCTGAGCAAGTTCTATTGGCTGACCCTTGAACAGTACATCTTGGAAACCCCACTCCTTCGCGGTCAATGCGGTCGGATAGCCCATTTCACCGCGAACGGCTTGAAACGCATGAAAAACGGCACGGGATGTAGCGTCGCCAGCCGCCCAGCTTTTGCGAGAGCCAGTATTTGGAGCATGGCGGTAGGTGCGCAAAGCGCCACCATCCAGAAACGCTTGGGAAAGGGCGTTGATGATTTCGTCGCGTGTTCCTCCGAGCAGACGAGTGGCTACCGCGGTCGAAGCGACACGAACGAGCAACACATGGTCGAGCCCAACCCGGTTAAAGGCATGCGTGAGTGCCAGAATGCCTTGAATTTCGTGCGCTTGCACCATGGCGGCAAAAACCTTGCTCAGCGTCAGGGGCTCGTCCGGTCCTTTTACCCCTTTGCGGCCGAGGTAGTCTGCGACGGCCAGGATCGCTCCTAGATTGTCCGAAGGGTGACCCCATTCTGCTGCGAGCCAAGTGTCGTTGAAATCAAGCCAGCGGATCATCGCTCCGATATTGAAGGCGGCCCGAACCGGATCGAGCTGGTAAGAAGTACCCGGAACTCGGGAACCCCCAGGGCAACTTGCGCCCGGAACGATTGGACCAAGTAGCTTGGTGCACGCGGGGTATTGAAGAGCCTGCAGAGCGCAACCGAGGCTGTCGAGCAGGCAAAGTCGGGCGGTGGCTACTGCCTCAGGGTGATCGCAAGCATCGCCCAAAACATAGTCAGCGATCTCCTGCAACAAGCGGTCCGGCTCGGGCCGGTTGACGTTGGGCTCCATATCGAAAGCACGCTTTTCCCGAGGGCAACAGCTAACGCTGACCAACCGAGACGTATGGCCGCACTTCCGGTCCGATATAGTCAGCGCTCGGACGGATCAGCTTATTGTTTGCGCGCTGTTCTTTGAGGTGAGCCGTCCAGCCCGTAACGCGGGCCATCACGAAAAGCGGGGTGAAATGGGGCGTTGGAATGCCTAAGAAGTGGTAGAGACTGGCACTGAAGAAATCGGCGTTGGCAAATAAATCCTTACGTTCGCGCATTACGCTCTCCACCTCATCGAAGACATCGAACAAGTAACCGTCTGATGCTTGAGGCGCCAAACGCCGGGCTAATTCCTTAATTATCGCGTTCCGAGGATCAGAATGCTTGTAGACGGCATGCCCGAATCCCATGATTTTTTCTTTCCTCTCGAGCATCTGCATAACGGCAGCGCGAGCCTCCTCGCGTGTCCTGAATTTTTGGATGAGATTCATGGCAGCCTCGTTCGCGCCGCCGTGCAACGGGCCACGCAGGGTTCCGATCGCGGAGGTGATGCACGAGTAGAAATCCGATAAGGTAGCGGCACAGACGCGACAGGCAAAAGTGGAGGCATTGAATTCGTGCTCGGCGTAAAGAATGAGCGAAACATCCAAGCTACGGCGCTTTGTCTCGTCAGGTTTCTTTCCGTGCAGCAGGCTCAAGAAATGGCCGGCGACGGAATCGGCGTCCGTCGTCGTCGCAATTCTCTCGCCCCGCTTCGAATAGTGGTACCAATACAGGAGCATTGAGGGGAAGGCTGCCAAAAGTCTTTCGGCAATAGCGTCCTGATCGGAAAACGAGCTTTCCGGCTCGAGAGAGCCAAGAAGGGAGCATCCTGTGCGCAAGACGTCCATCGGGTGAGCGCTCGCAGGGATCAGTTCGAGCGTTGTCTTTAGCGCCTCTGGAAGCCCACGTTTCTCTCGCAGTCGCTGCTTAAACGCCTCCAATTGCTCTTGCCGCGGTAGCGCACCGTAAATCAGAAGATGGGCTACCTCCTCAAAGGAAGCGTTCTGGGCCAAATCCTCGATGGTATAACCGCGATAGGTCAAACCAACACCCTCTTTGCCGACGGTGCATACGGTCGTCGTTCCGACTGACTGCCCCCGAAGACCGGTAGTTGATGGGAGTACAGTTTTCTCGCTCATGAATTTGATCCGAAGAGTTCGTCGAGTTTTTTCTCGTAACGATGGTAATCAAGCACTTCGTATAGCCGCTCGCGCGTCTGCATCGAGGAAATCTCCTCGGCCTGAGACCCGTTCTGCCGAATCGTGCGATAAACTCGTTCCGCTGCGGCCGCCATCGCCCGGAAGGCGCTGAGCGGATAGAGCACCATCGCCACTCCGACCTCACGCAGCTCCGCTAACGAGAAAAGAGGCGTGTGGCCAAACTCCGTAAGATTGGCCAAAACAGGAACGGAAATCTGGCGGGTAAATTCTCGATAATCCTCCAATCGAGTAACAGCTTCGGCAAAAATCATGTCGGCTCCGGCATCGACGTAGTGGCCGCACCGCACGATGGCCGAAGACAATCCCTCTTTGGCAATTGCGTCGGTCCTGGCCATGACGACAAAACTCTGCTCCGGCTTGCTGTCCACGGCCGCCTTGATCCGATCGGTCATTTCATCGGTCGAAACCAGTTCCTTATTTGGTCGATGGCCGCATCGCTTCGCCGCTACCTGGTCTTCCAAATGACAACCAGCAGCCCCCGCCCGCGCTAGTTCACGGATGCTCCGGGCAATGTTGAAAGCGCTCCCCCAGCCGGTGTCCGCGTCGACCAGGAGTGGCAAGTCGATCGTTGCCGTAATTCTCCGGATATCTTCGCAAACGTCGTTTGCCGTAGTCATTCCAAGATCCGGTAGACCAAAGGAAGCGTTGGCAACCCCGGCTCCAGACAGATAAATTGTCCGAAACCCTGCTTCTTTGGCCAGCAACGCAGAAAAGGCGTTAATCGTACCAGGTATCTGAAGCGGGCGCTCGAGAGCCAAGGCATCGCGGAACTTTTCACCTGGCGATTTCTTCTCAACAGTCATCGTAACTGGGAAATTGAATTTTTCGGCGAACGGGGGGCCGCAATAGACTTTATTCTGCGGCAGCCAATCGTCCAGCATCGACTCCTGAATAGAACACTGATTTCGCGATGCCCGACAGATCATCGATCGATCGATTTCGCCTCCAAAACGATCAAATCTCGCCATCTGAGCGGCAAATCTGAACAATTTTACAGTGTTGCATTGCTTTTTGGCCCCGCTCCGGGCTGATAATTCTCGGGTATGGCCGTCCAGTATGGTAAATGCACAAACCGAGCTGGTTGTACTCTCGCCTATACGGGCGACCAGATTCGTTTCGAGGGAAATCCAATTTGTCCAGAATGCGGGCAAGGGCTCGCAGTGATTAAGGGGCCCGGAGGTGGTGGGCGCAAGGTCTGGCTTTTGATCCTCCTCCCGATAGTCCTGATCGGCATGGTCGCCGCCGGGTATTTTCTGGTCCAGGCCGTTTTGAACTCGGTCTCAAAACCCACTGTTGTGACAACGTCACCGACTGCTAGCGCCACGGCGTCGGCAAGCGCAACGACCAATCCAAGCGCCTCCGCGTCCGCCAGCGCATCGGCTTCGCCAACAGAGACCCCCACTCCCGACCAAAGCCCTTCCCCGAGTGCTTCGGAATCGCCGACCGGAGGATCGGTCGAGAAGAAGCCGAACGAGCTTTCTAAATCGGACATCGAGGAAACGCGTCAGGAAGTACTGAAACGGATCGCGGCCATGCCGCATATGTCTCAGTCGGAGAAAGATAAATTGCAGGACAAGGTTCAAAGCGCGAGCGCCATGAAGCGGCTTCAGGTGGTCTACTTTGAGGTAGGCAAGAACATGATCGGGAAGCCAGCGGTTGATGAACTCGTCTCTAGCTTGAATAGCTCGGACATGAAAGAGAAGATGAGCGATCCGACGTTGGTTTTCGTGGTTGCCGGGTATGCGGACAAGGGCGGCAACCCAGCGAGCAATTATCGACTCTCTAACGAGCGGGCCGAGAATATTTCTCGCATCATGAAAAGTGCTGGCGTGACCAACGTCATTCACACCGTTGCAATGGGAGGGACAGATATCCTCGATGAAAAACGTGCTGATCAAAATCGTGCAGTGGAGATTTGGTCAGTGATCCCATAAAACGGACGCAAACAGAGGCGGGATCGGCGACTTTTCCGGTCGGGCATAGCTATGCGTATGCGCGCCAACCATAATAGGGCGCCATCAGGATCGCCCCGGGGTTCAGAGAAATTAGTCCCGGAGGGATATCACGAAAGTAGCCCCGCAATTTATTGCTGGGAAATGTGCAAAAGTCACGGCTGTCCCGTGAGGGACTCAATGAAAGTAGCCCAGTACGAAGTGCTGGGAAATCGTCCAAAGAGGCCTCCGTCCCGGCCTGTCCGCCATAGTCAGGATGACGAAGGAGGAAGGGACGATAGAACCGTTGTCCTTTCGCCTCCAACGCAACTTCGCGAGCGCAGACGGGGATCGATCGTCCCTTCCGGGACGGACACGTTTTTTACCTTCCCCCAGCAATAAATTGCTGGGCTACTTTCGTGATATCCCTCCGGGACTAATTCCCCTCGGCCGCACCGAGGTTTTTTCCTCTGGCCACGATGGGCCGGGGGGCCTAACGACGCCGTGGCGACAGCCTCAGACCAAACCGGATATCATCGAATTCGACATGGTATCGCACTTTGTCGAGGATTCTTCTCTCTCCGCGGACCAAAGGTTTATCATCCAATCGAAACGGGCGCCGCACGCTTTTCGGTGTAAGGGCAAACCAATAGCCATTCTCCACGCCTAGAAGCAGATGGCGCGGTTCGAGCCCCTCAACCTTAGAAAAAGCTTCCTTCGCGAAATTCGAGTCGGTGCCAATGATCGTACCATCTTTGCAGGGATAGCTTACGCCCTCGAAAACGAGTTCTAAAAACGCATTACGGGGCGCATCAGCCCGCATACCCGTTTTTGAGCCATCCGAGGCAGAAGCAGAGCTAGAACTCCCATCCAGCGGTAACATTGCTCGAGACTAAAAGCTTTGCTGCTCGGCTGCAAAGTTAAAGCCGCGACTTTCCCGGCGAAATCGGTTTGTCGACGTTCAGTCGCAGAGGTAATTGCCTCCCTCGTCCACCGTGATTCTCGGGAGCCGATGCCGCTCTGAAAAGAAACGGTAAGCTGGTTCAAGCGTTTTCCAGAAATCAATTTGATCCGGGTATGTCTTTGCCCTCACCGTCCAGGTCGCATCCGACATCCGGGCTGGGAAAATATGAATTTCGACCGGTGGAGTCGCATCCTGGGCCGTGACGTAAATCTCTTCGATGGCGTCATCGCCCACGGCCAGACACCCGGTCGAGCGCTGATCGCCGTGAATGTAAATGTCTGAGCCGGGCGAGACTGGCTCAGACTTCTTCTGATCCGCCCCATTCGGATAATCAATTCTTAGAGAGAGATGAAATTGGCTCTTAGGATTAAATAGATCGATCTGATAGAATCCTTCGGGAACTTGCAAATCTCCTTCATACCGCTTCGGGCCGAGCCGACCGGACACTGCGAGTATGGGATAGACATGGACGAGACGGAAGGTTTCCTGCTCATCATTCCGTGCCCAGACTTCGAACTCCTGCTCCAATTTATGAACGCGAAAAAAGATCGAATTGGCAGGATAAGCAAGCCCGAGCGCGGCAAACCGCTGTACTAAGATCGGTATTACTCGCTGTCGAGCGATGGCCACTCGATCTTCCGGTATCGACGAAGGATCGGCCAGCGCCGAAACCAGCGTGCCCATAACGATCTGTACCGACCACAATAAATGACGCAACATCTCGAAACGACCAGGACCTGAAATCATTCCCGCTATAAAGATAGCGAGCCAAGATCGTGCGAGGAAAATACTTTTTTTCTGACGATTTGACGATTTTTGCCAAATCAGGTCATGAATTTCAGCACGAGGCCGGTGTTTCTGTGCAACCAAGACCGAGCGAACCGCTTACGCAAAGGAAAGATGCCCTCCAACGAAATCTTTCGGGTCACGAAGAAAATATTGATCTTTCGTCCCGAAGTCGCTATTTGGGGGTAGTTTGAAGTATCTCCGATTCGGAGTACCTCTAAAAAATCCCCCATCATGAAACAACGTCTAGTTTACCCATTGACCGCCTCCTTCAGAGTGCTGGCGGTCACCGTAGTTTTCTGTCTTGCCAGTTCCCTAGGACTAGGCGCAGATAAGAAATTGGTTGTCGGATTCGCCCAAGTCGGCGCGGAGAGCGGCTGGCGCACGGCGAATACCGATTCGATCAAATCAGAAGCCGCTAAGCGTGGAGTTGATCTGCGTTTTTCCGATGCCCAACAGAAGGAAGAGAATCAAATCAAGGCAATCCGTTCGTTTATCGCACAGGGTGTCGATGTGATTGCATTCTCGCCTGTGGTCGAGACTGGTTTCGAGCCGGTTTTGCAGGAAGCAAAAAAGGCTGGAATTCCGGTCGTGCTGTCTGACCGCGCTGTCAAAGTTTCGGATGACTCTCTGTACAAATGCTTCATTGGTTCAGACTTCATCGAAGAAGGCCGGCGGGCGGCCAACGCGGTAGCAAAGCTCACTGACGGCAAGGCGAATGTCGCCGAGTTAGTTGGTACCGTCGGATCCGCGCCGGCGATTGACCGCAAAAAAGGCTTCGAGGAAGTTATCAAGGCCAAGTACCCGGATATAAAGATCATAATGTCGCAAAGCGGCGACTTCACCCGGGCGAAAGGCAAAGAGGTCATGGAAGCATTTTTGAAGTCTCCGAACGCCAAGGACATCAATGTACTGTTTGCGCACAACGATGATATGGCCCTGGGAGCGATCCAGGCCATGGAAGAGGCGGGTATTAAGCCGGGCCAAGATATCAAGATCGTCTCGATCGACGGCGTCCGCGGGGCTTTCGAAGCCATGAAGGACGGTAAGCTGAATGTCACCGTGGAGTGTAATCCGCTCCTGGGACCGCAGCTGTTTGATCTGATTGAAAAAGTAGCAAACAAACAAGAAGTGCCGAAGCGCGTCGTCACCCAAGAGGGCGTCTACGAACAATCGCAGGCGGCTGCAGAGCTACCAAAGAGACAATACTAATCTTCCACTCTTTGTTTTGAAGCGGGCGCTCAAACCGAATGGGAGAGCGCCCGAATTTTTCCTATCGTGATGTGGCTACTCCGTTGTTAGAGGTTACCGGACTCAGCAAGGGCTTCCCCGGCGTCAAAGCGTTGGACGCGGTCGATCTGACCGTTCGAGGAGGAGAAATCCACGCACTGATGGGCGAGAACGGCGCGGGTAAAAGCACGTTGATCAAGGTCTTGACCGGGGTCTTTCCCCGCGATTCCGGCGAAACGCGGTTGGAAGGCCAGATCATCGCACCGAAGTCGCCGGGTGAGGCCGAAGCACTCGGTATCAGCACTGTGTATCAAGAAGTGAACCTGATCCCGCACCTGTCGGTCGCCGAAAATATTTGCTTGGGCCGCCAACCGACCTGGCTGGGAACGATCCGTTGGGGCGCAATCGCCAAACGGGCGCGAGCGGCGCTTGCCCGGCTGGATCTTTCCCTGGACGTCAATCGTCAGCTCACTTCATATTCCATAGCCATTCAGCAGATGGTGGCCATTGCGCGCGCCCTCGACATATCTGCTAAGCTCTTAATCCTCGATGAGCCGACCTCAAGCCTCGATAAGATTGAGGTGGAAGAGCTCTTCGGAAAGCTCCGAAAGCTCCGGGAGGACGGTCTCGGTATCATCTTTATCACGCACTTTCTCGAACAGGTCTACGAAATCTCCGATACCATCACGGTCTTACGGAACGGCTGTCGAGTTGGTTGCTTCGCTACTAAGGAGCTTCCTCGGATCAAGCTCGTTTCCCATATGATCGGAAAGGCGATCCAGCAGGTTGAAGCACTCGAACAGAAACGTGCGAGCACGGCGACCATTCGCTCGGACAAGCCAATCCTGGAAGCGCGAGGTTTGGGACGAAAAGGCTCTCTCCAGCCGCTCGATCTGGAAATTCGTCCCGGAGAAGTCGTTGGTCTGGCCGGCCTTCTCGGATCCGGCCGAACAGAAACGGCCAGGCTGCTGTTCGGCGTCGACCGGCCGGACCAGGGTACAATCCGCATCGATAACAGGGATGTGCGGTTCCATTCGCCCCGCGCCGCTATCCGCTACCGCATCGCATTAACTCCGGAGGATAGAAAGGTGGCCGGGATTATTCCTAACCTGACAGTTCGAGAGAATATTGTTTTGGCCTTGCAGGCCAGTCGAGGGAGTTGGCGGCGCTTATCCGTGACCGATCAAGAAAAACTCGCCGACCGATTCATTCGATCGCTGGATATCAAGACCCCGAGTCGAGAGCAGCTAGTTCGAAATCTCAGTGGCGGGAATCAACAAAAGGTCTTGCTGGCTCGGTGGCTGGCAACCGAGCCGAAGTTGTTTATTCTCGACGAACCTACTCGCGGAATCGACGTAGGGGCGAAGGCCGAGATCGAGAAACTGATCCAATCACTCCGTCAAGAAGGTCTAGCCGTGCTCTTTATCAGCTCGGAATTGGAAGAAATCGTCCGACAAAGTCAACGGGTGGTCGTTTTACGTGATCGCCGGAAGGTTGGAGAATTGACAGAAGGAGAGATCTCCGAGGAAGCTATTATGCAGTCCATTGCAACTCACGATTTGGAGCGGCCCGCTGCATGATTGACTCGGTTTCTGACCTGTTATTCTGGATCGTCTTTGGCGTCATTCTTTTCTTTTTACGCCGGCAAAGGATTTTTTGGACGGTTGGCGCGCTCGCGTTACTCCTCCTTTTTAACCAGTTTTTCACTCCGGGCTTCTTTCATATCCAAGTCCTGGACGGACATCTCTATGGTTCCAGGATCGATGTGCTAAACCAGGGAGCCAAGGTCATGCTCCTGTCGCTCGGCATGGTATTGGTGATTGCGACCGGTGGGGTTGATCTTTCGGTAGGCGCGGTGATGGCCATCGCTGCTGCAGTGTCATCCCGATTGCTGGTTACCGAGCATCAGCCGCCGGGCGTGGCCATTGCCGTCGCCTTGGTCATCTCGGTTTTGGCCGGGGCGTGGAACGGGTTGTTGGTCGCCGGATTCGGAATTCAGCCAATCGTTGCGACTCTGGTATTGATGGTGGCAGGGCGCGGAATTGCTCAGCTGATCACGGAGGGACAAATCATTAACTTCCTCGATCCGACGATGGTCTACCTCGGTAATGGCCACCTATTTGGCCTGCCATTTACTCTAACGCTCGTCGTCGTCATGCTGATACTCGTCCATTTACTGGTCCGGCGTACTGCCCTTGGACTCTTTATCGAGTCGGTGGGCGACAATGACGAGGCCAGCCGCTACTCCGGCATCAACGCGAAGCAAGTGAAGTTCTTAGTCTACACGCTTTCCGGCCTCTGTGCCGGACTGGCCGGACTGGTGGCGTGCTCAAACATCAAAAGCGCAGATGCCAATAATATCGGCCTCTATCTGGAGTTGGATGCAATCCTGGCTGTTGTCGTAGGTGGCACCGCGTTACAGGGTGGCCGTTTCTACCTGATCGGCGCGGTGGTCGGTGGATTGTTTATCCAGACGCTCACGACCACGTTATACGCCCGAAACGTGAGTTCCGATGTTTCTCCCGTACCGAAGGCCCTGGTTATCATAGCGGTTTGCCTGTTCCAAAGTGAATTGTTCCGAGCACGGATCTCACAAGTTCTTCGACCGCTAGACAGGATTCTCAAACCGCTGAGCGCTCGGCTACCGTTCCATCTCTCTACCGCTGCGCGGCATGATTCGCCTAAACCCTAAGTACATTCCTCTTCTCGCGACTGCTGTAGTCCTGCTGGCGCTCTTTGGCACCGGCTCTCTGCTCTATCCGAACTTCGGCACACCGCGCGTGATCGTGAATCTTTTGAACGATATGGCATTCGTCGGCGTCGCGGCGGTCGGAGAGTCATTCGTGATTCTGTCGGGAGGTATCGATCTCTCGGTCGGTTCGATGGTGGCGTTCGTCGGTATTCTCATTGCAAAACTTTTGCAGATCGGGTGCGACCCATTCTTGGCTATGGGGATCGCACTCTGTATTGGAACCCTCGCTGGAGCTTTTATGGGCTGCCTGATCCATTTCTTCGAAATGCCTCCGTTCCTGGTTACTCTTGCCGGCCTGTTTTGCTTGCGAGGCCTCGGCTTTGTCATCAACCCTGAATCAATCGGAATCGATCATTCATTTTACGGCGAAGTCCTCCCCCAGCTCTCGATCTTAGTTGCTCCGAAAGCGGTGCTGCCGTTTACGGCTATGTGTTTCCTCGGGTCGGTTATTGTTGGGACTTTCGTCGCCAGTTTCACGCGTTTCGGGCGGAACGTTTATGCGATCGGATCGAACGAAAACTCCGCTCGCCTCATGGGCTTGCCGATTGGCCGGACAAAAATCACGACTTATGCCCTCGCCGGCTTCTTTTCCGCGCTCGGTGGCGTTGTGGCGACCTTCTATATGCAATCGGGAAATCCTGCGTCTTTTGTCGGATTGGAGCTCGACGCGATCGCCTCGGTGGTGATTGGAGGTACTCTTCTAACCGGCGGAGTCGGTTTTGTTCCTGGGACACTTATGGGCGTCCTCATCCTCGGATTGATCCAACAAATCATTATCTTTAACGGTACGCTGAACAGTTGGTGGACAAAAATCGTGATCGGCGCGCTGCTGCTTATCTTCATCGTGCTCCAGAAGTTCATCTCGCGGCGACCGGCCGCGGCGAGTTGAAGTTGTGGTCAGCCAATCGTCGCTTACCGGGTAGTATCCTAGTCTGGACAAGTGCCTCGATTCTCGCGCTCTCCCTAGAGCTCATTCTTTTGAATCGCTCAGATTCACAGGGGCTCCATTCCTCGGTCCACCCTGGATTATGCCCGGGCGCCGCAAGCGGCGCGCCCTCCGACGGATAGATGTGTCCTCGCTCTCGTCGCCATTCCGGCTGCATCCCTACCGTTTAGTGTTTCTTGTTTGTTGTTTCCTGCTCTCTTCTCTGAATGGCCCAAATGGAAAATGGTCCGACGCGCGACAGTGCCAACAGCCGGCCGTTGACCTACTGGGATCTGGTCCGATGGCTAGGTATCGTCGCGCTGATCGCGTTTGGTGTGACGCTAACGTTCGCAATCAAAGAGACTTTGTTACTTTTTTCCATCGCGTTCCTCATAGCGATGGTCCTCAATCCGATAGTCTCCTGGTTGGAACGACGAGGGCTGAATCGAGGTTTGGCGGTCTTGCTCCTGACGGTCGTGCTGTTGTCCACATTCGCTCTTCTCGCTTTTTTGTTACTTCCGCCATTCTTGGAGCAGCTGCAGCAGTTAACCGAACAAATTCCCGGCGAGTGGAAGAGAATTTACGAACAGTTCCAGGACTGGATCAAAACGTACCCGGCTTTGCAACAAGCCTTGCCCAGTCACGCCGGCGATATGCTGAATGTTCTGACCGCACAGGTAGGCGGAATAGCGAACTTCCTGCTTCGTTCCACCCTCAACCTCGTAAATGGGCTTTTTGTCGGTCTGCTCTGTTTTCTGGTAGTGATTTTTACCTTGGTTGATCCAGAGCCGATTACAACCGCTTACCTTGAATTGGTTCCTCCGCGATATAGAGAGCCGGCCTACCGCTCGCTGGCTCGCCTGACGCAACAGGTGGGCGCCTGGGCTCGAGCCGTCATCATTAATGGCATCGTGACCGGCGCAACTACCGGCATTCTGCTCGCTCTGGTTGGAGTTCAACCCGCGTTCCTCTTCGGCGTATTGGCGTTTCTGGGCGAGTTCGTACCAATCATCGGACCGGTCATTGTTTCCGTTCCGGCCCTGTTCGTTGCCGCGAGCATGGGCTTTGGGAAATTCGTTCTCGCTCTTCTGTCGTTCTTGTTTGTTCAACAGGTCGAAACCAATCTACTGGTCCCTTTCATCATGGGGAAACAGATGAAATTACATCCCGTCACTATCATATTTTTTACGTTAGCCATGAGTTCCTTGTTCGGCTTTCTCGGAGCGATTCTCGTGGTCCCGACGGCAGCGGCGGTTAAAATATTTATCAGTGAATTTTATTTGCGGCCGCGCGGGATCCGATCCGAAGAGGTCGTTCAGCAAGCGCGCGAGCTGGCCAGTGGTCAGGCTAAGATTGATTGAAACGGACACCAGGCTTTCAAAACGAGCCGGGTAGTGCGTCTGGTGTGACCAAAGTCTGTCTCTTTGCCGAAGGGATCGCTTTGCTGGCATTCATACCGTTGTTGATCGGTGAGTACGAATCGGTCGAGTACGCGGCTCAAACCCGGCGCGAAAGGCGCAAATTGATATCGGCGACGCTTTCCGGCGCGCCTAAAGTTTTCGCCCTACCGACCATGGGTTTGATTCGCAGTGATTTCTGTTTTTGTCATTCGTTTTGAAATTTTAAATCCACCCGCGGGAGCGCGTTACAAGGCCCACGAAAAAAGAAAGCGGCTCTGGGCGCTTGGCCCAGAGCCGCTTCGGAATTGTAATCAGATTCTAGAACTTCTTCTCGACCGACATGTAGTAGAAGCGACCAAGAGGGTTCGTGTTGCCGGTATCCCAGCCTTGAAACCAGTCGGCGGAGAACGGCGGCGCGCTGTTAAAGAGATTGTTGATGCCAATGGTGAAGGTCGTGTTGGCCAGGAACGTACGCCAGCCCCAACTCGATCCCTCCGGCTTCGGAGCAATCGCCTTTTCTCCGATCACTCTCTTACCCTCTTTGTCGTAGCCAGGTTTCGGTGTTTCCGGGACCACTTCGGCCGGCGCTCCGAATTTGTAGGAGATCTGCCAGTCGAGCGTCGTCCAGCTACCTATTGTGTGGACACGACCACCGGGATCCAGAGATGCCAGCGCGTTCGTGCCAAAGTTGTTATCGTTAATATCATGCTCGGAGTCCCAGTAGTTAACCGTTAATCCGGTCCGGACGGTGTCTATTCCGAAAATTGTCTTCGAGTAGAAAATGCTGGCAACACTCTTGAAATCGGGTGTGCCGTAGAGAGAGGTCGTATCCACGACTTCGAAGGCCGGCGGATTACCATTGGCTCTGGGAATGACCTCTTTTGTGGAGCTATGTTCGTAATAGGTGGCGTTGGCCTCGATATCCAGCTTGCCCCAACAGTATTCCTTGGTGATGTAACTAAAGCCGAAATCGAAGCCGTCGTTGGTGGAACGGCCGAGGTTTTGGAAGGTGGCATTGACGATTTGGATTTGGCCGGCGCCGTTGCGTATCACCGCACCAGCGGGGGCGAATCCCCCGAGGTCCACCAGCGTCTGCGGCGTAAGTTGACCGATCAGGTTACGGATATGGATCTGGAACCAATCGACATAAGCCGTAAAACCGTTCGCCCAGCCCCACCAACTGTGCTCCGGATCGCTGGCTCCAGGGGTCCAGACTGCTCCGGCAAAATAGCTATAGGAATTCTCGGGTTTCAGGCGTGTGTTACCTCCGGTGAAGGTGATGATCGTGGCGGTTCTGTTACCATTTTGCGGGTCGACGACGCTAGTTTGGGCACCGATTGGTGCGCCGAACAGTTCTGCCAAGGAGGGAGCGGTGAAGCCTTCGTCATAGCTGGCACGGAAGGTCAGGTCGTTAAACGGTTTGTAGGAAATCGCAAATTTGGGTTTCGCCGCGCTGCCGAAGGTGCTGTAGTCATCGTACCGTTCTTGAACGCTAAGCTGAAGCGACCGCGCTCCAGGCCAGGACCATTTGTCGCCCAACAGAGGGATTTCTAAGTCGACAAAGCCGCTGTGAACCCAACGTCGTGCGGTGGTCAGATGACCGGGCGAAAAATCGTTCGAAGTGACGTTCCCAAATTTACTGTCTGGATCCTGGTTATTAATAAGTTCTTCGCTGCGGTATTCGAGACCCCCAGCGACCGTAACCGGTCCGGAACAAAGATCGATCAACGTGCCGCCAGCTGATATATGCCAGGTGAGCACGCTAGTCCGAACGTCTTCCCATTGGATCGTCCGCAACGGGCCATAGAACTGCTGGTTGAAATTGCCGGCGAATCGCTCGTCGATAAACGGGTTGAAGAACTGGCCGATATGACCCGGTAATTGTCCGGCCAACGCTTGACTCAGTCTTTGCTTGTTAGTGCCGTTGTACACATATTGCGTGCCGTCGCTTTCGCCGTATTGGAAGTTGGCATCAATCACCCAATCGTGCGGCAGCTGGAGAGTCGCACCCACCACGTTGCGGATCGTTCGGATAATCACGGTCGACTTCCACGCACCCATCTCCGGAAGATACATGCCGCCCGGAAAAGCAATTTGCACAGGCTCACCGGTCTTATTCCACGGACTCGTCGTAGGGATAATCATCGGCGCAAAACCGTTCACGTCGAAGCCGGCGAACCCTTGGTTCGGAGTTTGGGCGCTCTCTTCGTTTCGCTGAATGATCAGCTGATCGTAGAATTTGAGATTTTGAGTTACGTCCAGATTGACCTTAACCATGCCACCATAGCGGGTCTCCCGAGGTAAAATCTGCCAATAGTTTGGTGAGAAGTTGAGATTGACCGGCACGTTGGCATTTGCAGCCGTCAGAAATCCGTTCGCCGGTCTGGTCCCTTTCAGTACCGTGTAAAGAGTACCGGTGTTTTGGCCCACGAAAGAGCCGGCCGTCGATTCAAGGAAAGGAATCGCAGGATATCTGGGCGACAGCACGCTGTGGTCGGGATTGGCGGAATAGGGACGATCCGCGGCGTCAATCGGACCCTGTTCGAAGTAATCGAAGGTTACCACGATGCTCAGCTTGCTCGTGTCGCTGAATTTGTGGCTGACGCCACCCACCAAAGAACCGTGATAGGTCTCGGCGTCGCCATGCTCGCTGATGCCCCAGTATTGCAGGATATCAGCGCCGTTATACTCGTCTTTGGTGATGATGTTGACGACACCGGCGATGGCGTCGGAACCGTAGACGGCGCTACCGCCATCGTTCAGGATTTCAATGCGATCGATCGAAGCCAATGGGATGGAGTTGATGTCGATGAAACTGATCACGGCGGCGGTCGAAACCTGGGGGAATGGGAATGCGGGGAACCGCTTGCCGTCGATTAAGACCAAGCTGAAGTTCGGTGCCAAGCCGTGGAGGCCAATCGAGGACGAGGCCGGAGAAAAGCTGTTACCGCTCGTGGTAGTAGGCGAAAAGTTACCTTCCGTCGATGGCAAGCGCTGAAGTACATCGGTGATCGTTTGGTCACCCTGTTTGGTGATAAAATCTTGGTCCAACGTCGTAACCGGCTGTGGCCCTTCCCCGACTCGGGGGATAATGTAACCGGTCACGGTGATCTGCTGCAGTTGCCCTCCCTGCTCGTTTACACTCGTTGGATTTGGCCCCGGGGCGGGCGTAGGCGCTTGTGCGTATGCAATCCCTCCCAGTGTCATGGCTATCGCTAGTTCGGCCGCACAGGCCAGACTAATGTGTCTTAGCTTAATCATTTCTCCTTGGTCTCTTGGGGTATTTTAAAGGAACGCTAAAGCCCTTGGCTAAAGTTATTCCGGAAACAGCCCGCCTCCGCAGATGCAGCGATTTTTGCCCAAAAATCGTCGTTAGCCTTATGGCCTTTAAGCTAAATGACGTTTTTGTGAAAAAATCGTCACTCGGTCAAGAAAAAGACGTGAAATATTTTGAACGGTTTCGGCAGCCAAGTGTCAAGTTTTCCGGTTTTTGCACGAACCACAAGCCCGGGTAATGTGGGTTTTTCTCGCACCGAGAAGACCGAAAAACCATTATGGACTTCCCCGGCTATTCGTCCGCCGCGGAAGAGAGCGCGCGAGATTTTCGCTTCACGCCAAGCTTCGATATTCAGCTTTCGTGCGCAACGTGCGATCCAACGACAAGCACGAGGAAGAGTTCGCGGTTGGGGCCGCGCGGCGATTGTAAAGCAATCCGTCAACTCAGCTAGCGACGAAAGTCAGGTGGAATACCCGAAAGACCTATTGGCGCCGCCTCCCTAAGGACTCCGAACGAAATTCAATCGAGAGAGCGTTTTCTAGCTCGAAAGTACGCCGGCGGAAAAAGGCAAAAACAAAAAGCGCAGGATCCACACCGATCCTGCGCTTTGGATGAGTCAACCCGCCGATCAGAACTTCTTCTCGACCGACATGAAGTAGAAGCGACCGTAAGGATTTGTATTCCCAGTGTCGTAGCCCTGAAACCAGTCGGCTGAGAGCGGCGGCGCGCTGTTAAAGAGGTTGTTAATACCGAAGGAGAAGGTCGTGTTGGCGAGCAAAGTACGCCACCCCCAGGATGATCCCTCTGGCTTGGGCGCGATCGCTTTTTCTCCGATCATTCTTTTGCCCTCTTTGTCGTAACCAGGTTTCGGAGTTTCCGGCACCACCTCGGCCGGTGCTCCAAATTTGTAAGAGACCAACAAATCAAGCGTCGTCCAGCTACCGATCTGGTGGACACGGCCACCGGGGTCGAGACCTGCCAACGCGTTCGTGCCAAAACTATTATCGTTAATGTCATGCTCGGAGTCCCAATAGTTGACCGTCAACCCGGTCCGGAAAGTGTCGACCCCAAACACCGTCTTTGAGTAGAAAGCGCTGGCAACACTCTTGAAATCGGGAAAGCCGTAAGCGGAGGTCGTATCCACGACTTCGAAGGCCGGTGCATTACCATTGGCCCTGGCAATGACCGCCTTACTAGAAGAGTGCGCGTAGTAGGTGGCGTTCGCTTCTAGGTCGAGCTTGCCCCAGCAGTATTCCTTGGTGATGTAACTAAAGCCGAAATCGAAGCCGTCATTGGTGGATTCGCCAACGTTATTAAATGTGGCATTGACGACCTGGATTTGGCCGGCGCCGTTACGGATGACTGCACCGGGCGGAGCGAAGCCCCCGAGGTCGACCAACGTTTGAGCCGTGAGGTTACCGATCAGGTTACGGATATAGATCTGGAACCAATCGACATAGGCCGTAAAACCGTTGGCCCAACCCCACCAACTGTGTTCCGGATCGCTTGATCCGGGGCTCCAAACTGCTCCGGCGAAATAGCTATAGGAATTTTCGGGTTTCAGGCGGGTGTTACCCCCAGTGAAAGTGATGATCGTGACGGTTTTATTGCCGTTTTGCGGATCGACGACCTGGGTCTGGGCTCCAATTGGAGCGCCAAACAGTTCGGCCAGGGAAGGAGCCGCGAACCCTTCATCATAGCTAGCGCGCAGGGTTAGGTCGTTAAACGGTTTGTAGGCAAGCGCAAATTTGGGTTTCGCCGCGCTCCCGAAGGTGCTGTAGTCGTCATACCGTTCTTGAATGCTTAGCTGGAGTGATCGCGCTCCGGGCCAGGACCATTTGTCGCCCAGCAAAGGAATCTCCAAGTCAACAAAGCCGCTGTGAACCCAACGTCGCGCGGTCGTTAGCGGGCCCGGCGAAAAGTCGTTCGAAGTAATGTTCGCGAATTTACTGTCCGGATCCTGGTTGTTGACCAGTTCTTCGCTGCGGTACTCGAGACCACCGGCAACCGTAACCGGTCCGGAACATAGGTCGATCAACGTGCCGCCACCCGAGAGATGCCAAGTGAGCACGCTGGTGCGCACGTCTTCCCATTGGATCGTTCTTAAGGGGCCATAGAACTGCTGGTTGAAGTTGCCGGCAAACCGTTCATCGATGAACGGATTGAAGAACTGGCCGATATGACCCGGCAATTGTCCGGCCAGCGCCTGACTGAGTCTTTGCTTGTTCGTGGCGTTGTAGACGTATTGGGTGCCGTCGCTTTCTCCGTACTGGAAGTTGGCGTCAATCACCCAACCGTGCGGCAGCTGGAGAGTCGCGCCCGCCACGTTGCGGATCGTTCGGATAGTCACGGTCGACTTCCACGCACCCATTTCCGGGAGATACATACCACCCGGAAAAGCAATTTGCACCGGCTCACCGGTCTTATTCCAGGGACTCGTTGTCGGGACAATCAGTGGCGCAAAACCGTTCACGTCGAAGCCGGCAAACCCTTGGTTCGGTGTTTGAGCGCTTTCTTCGTTCCGCTGAATGAACAGCTGATCATAGAATCTCAGGTTCTGAGTCACATCCAGATTGACCTTAACCATGCCACCATAGCGGGTTTCCCGAGGCAAAATCTGCCAATATTGCGGTGAGTAGTTGAGGTTAACCGGTACGTTGGCGTTCTTCGCTGTGAGGAAACCGTTAGCCGGTCTGGTCCCTTTCAATACCGTGTAAACGGTACCGGTGTTTTGGCCTACGAAAGAACCAGCTGTGTCTTCGAGGAAAGAAAGTGCAGGATAGGCGGGAGACAAAACGCTATGGTCGGGATTGGCGGAGTAGGGACGATCCGCGGCATCAATCGGACCTTGTTCGAAGTAATCGAAGGTTGCCACGATGCTGAGCTTTGAATCGTCACTCCATAGTTTGTGACTAACGCCAGCCACCAGCGAACCGTGATAGGTTTCGGCATCGCCATGTTCGCTAATCCCCCAGTATTGATAGATATCAGCGCCATTATACTCGTCTTTGGTGATGATATTGACGACACCAGCGATGGCGTCCGAACCGTAAACGGCGCTACCGCCATCATTCAGGATTTCAATCCGATCAACGGAAGCCAACGGAATCGAGTTGATATCGATGAAGCTGGAAACACCGGAGGTCGACACCTGCGGGAACGGGAATGCGGGGAACCGCTTACCGTCGACCAACACCAGAGAGAATTGGGGTGGCAAACCGTGCAGGCTGATCGAGGACGAGGCCGGAGAAAAGCTGTTGCCACTGGTGGTGGTCGGCGAAAAATTGCCTTCCGTCGACGGTAAACGCTGCAGTACGTCGGTGATGGTTTGATCACCTTGCTTCGTAATAAAATCTTGGTCGAGAGTCGTAACCGGCTGCGGACCTTCCCCGACCCGCGGGAGGATGTAACCGGTAACGGTGATTTGCTGCAATTGGCCACCTTGCGCGTTTACACCTGTCGGATTTGGGCCGGGCGTAGGCGCCTGAGCGTACACGCTCGCTCCAAAGATCACGGCTATAGCCAGTTCGGCCGCACAGGCCAAACCAATGTCTCTTAGTCTTATCATTTCTCCCTGGTTTGTTGAGAGGTGACCCGAATTTCTCGTTCCGCCTCTGTTTTTAAATGGGTGCTTCGGCACTAGGATAGGTTCATGCCGGAAAACGCCCCGGTTGAATGAGATACCGGGGTTTCGCCCAGACTCCCTTTTTGCCCAACGCCCTTAAGCTAATTGAGGGTTTTGTGAGAAAATCGTTACCGGGTCAAGAAAAAGACGCAAAATTTTTGAACAATTGCGATAATCGAATGTCAATCACTCGATTTTGGTCATTTCCGTGGTGCAACTCCCTTTGCATCCTACGACAACGGAAAACAAATAACTGATGCAATTCGGGATCGATTAGAATCCAGAGTCGCTATATATCCTGCCCGGAAAGCGGTAATCGAAGCTCTTCGACCTGAGTCGCTCGCGTGAGCGTTCGCCATGAGCTGAATGAACCACAAAAAAACGCAGGATCCGTGTCGATCCTGCGCTTTCTGAGCAAATCTGGAAACTCGTTCCTTAGAACTTCTTCTCAATCTCAACGTAGAAATAACGCTGGAACGGAGTGGTGTGCGCGGTGTCAAAGCCGACAGTGGTGTTGGCGTCGGCGAACGGGGGGCGAGTATCAAAGATATTGTTAATGCCAAAGGTTAACTTTGTGCCGCCTAACCATCTGCGCCAGCCCTCGTTGCAGCCCTCTGGTTTGGGAGCAATGGCTTTTTCTCCAACGAGGCGCTTGCCGTCTTTGTCATAACCGGGTTTCGGTGTCTCCGGCACGATCTCGGCAAATTTTCCAACCTCATAACTGATCTGCCAGTCGAACGTCGTCCAACTCCCGATAACATGCGCGTTGGGTAAGCCAGTTGCGGCGACGAACTCTTGCAGAGTTAAGCCGAAGGCGCGGGGATCGTTTATATCATGTTCCGAGTCCAGGTAGTTTAGCGTCAGCCCGGTTCTGAAGGTGTCGCATCCAAAGACGGTTTTGGAGTAAAAGGCGCTCGCAACCATCCGGAAATCCGGACCGGTATAGATGCTGCCCCCCAGCGAGTCGGTAACGTTGAAGACCTGTCCGCCCGGTTGGTCCTGCTCGCTGACATGATAGAGATACGAGGCATTGACCTCGAGGTCTAGCTTGCCCCAGCTAAACTCCTTGGTGACATAGCTCGCACCAAAATCGACCGCGTCCACGCGTTCCGCGCCGAGGTTCTGGAACGGGGTTAATACTGTGACGATGGCCCCGCCTGTGCCCCGAATTACTAAATTCGGATTGGTGGCTTCGTTATTAACGATAAATTGAATGCTTGGCGGTTGGATCACGTTGCGGCGCGAAATTTCAATCCAATCAACATAAGCGGTAAAGCCATTGAGCCAGCCCCACCAGCTGTGTTCGGGATCGGCCGCACCGGGAGTCCAGACCGCGCCGGCATAATAACTGTAACCGGTTTCCGGATGGAGATGCGGGTTGCCAGACTGCAACTGTTGCACCTGATAGCTCGTGCCTAGTTTCGGATCGCTGATGAATTGAAAGCCGGTTATAGTGCCCGAAAAAAGTTCCGGAAGCGAAGGCGCCCGGAAGCTTTCTGAGTAGCTGGCTCGAAATGTCAGGTCGTCGAAGGGCTTGTAACGGATCGCGAATTTCGGTTTCGCGGCGGAACCGAAGGTGCTGTAATCATCGTAGCGCTCTGAAATATCCAACTCCAAGGCGCGAGCGCCTGGCCAGGACCACTTCTCGCCCAAAAGGGGGATGATGATCTGACCGTAGACGCTTTTGACGTAATCTTTACCGGCTGCGTTCGATGACTGGCCGAACGAGGTAAGGTTGTGGGAGTTGTAGTTTGGGTCCAGCACCGAAATATAACTTTCCGACCGGTACTCGGCGCCACCGCCGACCGTAACTGGTCCAGAGCAAAGATAGAAAAGATCGCCTCCGCCGCGGATCGACCATTGTGTCAGGTCAGTCCGTGCCATTTGGTGAGGATTGTAACGTAGAGCGCTTATGAATTGGCTATTCGGATTAGCATTGGCGTCAATAAACGGGTTATAGAACTGTCCGACAAAACCAGGCAGAGTTCCCGAAAGAGCCTGGTTGAGACGACTGTTCAGGGTAAAGTTGGAATTGTTTTGTTCAGCGTCGCTCTCGGCGTAAAGGAAGCTGGCGTCGACATACCAGTTTTGGGGGAGTTGGATCAAGCGCACGCCCGCTATATTGCGATAGGTGTCGATTTCTGCCACGTCTTTGCGTTGGCCCAATTGCAGCAATCGGCCACGCCACTGGAGAGGTTCACCGAAAGGATTGAAGGGATTGTTGGCCGGAACCGTTACGTTATCAGTTTCGGAAATAGGTAGGGCGGTAAAACTGCTATTCTCTTTGCTGTGTTCGTACAAAAACTCGTCATAGACTTGTACATATTTGAGCGGCTGGAACGTAATCTTGTCGTAGGTGGCAAACCGTTGTTCGCGGGGGATAATTTGCAAGCCCGGAATGGTCTGGTAGTGGTTCAGTCCTCCGTTGATCACGAAATTGGCCGGCGTAACCGTGGGCCCTAGAGTCCCTGGGATCAGTGCATAAGAGTTGCCGGTCGTGAGTCCGAAGAAATTGCCGGCTGGAGTTCGGGAAGATCTTAAATCCCTGAAGGTGGGGCCATACTTTGTTTCGTTGACGTTGTTGGCATACCAGCGGTCCGAAGCGTCGATCGGGGTGGTTTCATCGTAATCAAAGGTCGCTACAATACTAATCTTTGAATCGTCGCTCCAGAGTTTCTGGGATACCCCAGCGACTAACTGAACGTGGTTTTCTACATAGTCGTCTCGTTGGCTGATGCCAAAATGATAGCTAATGTCTGCCCCGTTATATTCGTCTTTCAGAATAACATTGACCACCCCGGCGATCGCGTCCGATCCGTAGAGGGAACTCGCGCCATCCTTTAGGATTTCGATTCGATCGACTGCCGCCAGCGGGATAGTATTAAGATCGACAAACGGTTCGAAGCCGTTCTGCGGAAAAGGAAACAGAGTCTGTCGATAGCCGTCGATGAGAACAAGCGTCGTACCGAAGCCTAGGCCATAAAGGTTCACTTCGGAACCAGCTGGCGAGAAGCTAGCACCAGCGTTCACCAGCGGGGTGAATGCGCCAACGTTCTGCGGCAATTTTTGGAGTACATCGGAGACTGTCTGATCGCCCTGTTTCTGGATGAAGTCCTGGTTAAGCGTATGGACCGGTTGGGTACCATCACCGACACGAGGCGCTACATAACCGGTCACCGTTATCTGCTGAAGTTCGCCTCCTCCTTGATTAGGAAGGGTACTGGGTGAAGTCGCTGGGGTTTGCGCAAATGCGCTGCTTCCCAGCGTAATGGTCATCGCTAGTTCGGCGGCCAAGGCCAAACCAAAATGTTGCAATTTACTCATTTCTCCTCGGTTTCTATTCTTCGGTATCGGATTCTCTCTTCCGATCCATTCTTTAAGAAAGTGCTGCGCGGTTTGGTTAAGGTGACGCCGGAAAACCGAGCGTCGTCCTTGCCTAACGCCTTCAGGCTAATCGACGTTATCGTAAAAAAATCGGCACTTGGTCAAGAATAAGTCTTAAAGTTTATTGGACAATTCGAGTAGTCGGATGTCGCGTTCGTTTCTTGGAAATCGGCGGGCTGTGCCGAGAGTTGTCTTCGGGTGATTTCGCGCCGTTGGGAGTAAATACAGCCCCGAAAACCGTTGCTTCTTTCCTCGGAAGGGCCCCGAGGCCCCTGTCCGGAGTTGGTTATTTTTTGGCACGGCGGTGCTTCATGTGGTCGTTACCTTTGAGTCCATGATTTTTGATTTGGTTGTTTGCCGGTCCGGCAGATGATCAGGTCATCCGTCAATCGACTCGACGAATGAGCCGGCTCATTTCGGACAGGATAGGAGAAATTTTTCTGCGAAGTCTGAAGGTTTTTTGAACGATTCGGGCAGTCAGATGCCACGTTACTTTTGGTAATCGGGGGACTGCGCCGAGCGTTATCTTCGAGCGATTTCGCGCCGATGGGAGTAAATAGAGGCCGAAAACCGTTGCTTCTTCCGCCGGAAAGACCCGGCGTTTTCCGGAGTGTTTCCTTAAGCCGGAAAGAGCAATTTATTGAATAGCAAGAACCAATGCGGCGGCGTGAAGAAGCACCTCTCTAGCGCTGGTGCGTCACGGATAAGGCTATTGCTGGAAAACGGCCCGGCGCAGTTGGCGGCCTTTCCCGGCTCTTCGGACTTTCAGCGTAAGCTGAAAAGCTAGAACTTTTTCTCTACCTCCACGTAGAAGAATCGCTGGACCGGGCTCGCATTGGACGTGTCGTAACCTTGATACCAGTCAGACGAAAAGGGTGGAGGAGAGTCGAAGACGTTATTGATACCGAAGGTGAACGTGGTGTTAGCGAGCAGCGTTCGCCAGCCCCAGGAGGAACCTTCCGGTTTCGGCGCTATCGCTTTTTCGCCAACTACTCTCTTACCCTCCTTATCATACCCAGGCTTGGGCGTTTCTGGAGTAACCGCCGCCGGCGCACCAAATTGATACGAGATCTGCCAGTCGAACGTCGTCCAGCTGCCGATGAGATGAACATAATTTGTACCGGGAACATCGGAGCTGAAGTTCGCGACTGTACCTTTGAAGTTGTCATTGGAATCATGTTGCGAGTCGACATAGTGGAGAGTCACACCCGCACGGAACGTATCGACTCCAAACAACGTTTTTGAATAGAAAAAGCTGGCCAACGCCTTGAAATCAGGAGTCCCGAAGGAGTCCGTCTCATCCCACAATGTGAAATGCGGTGTACCGTCAGCATTGGCGCCGACGAACTGTTTGAAAGTGAAACTATAGATATAGTTCGCGTTGAACTCCAGGTCGAGCTTGCCCCACGGGTATTCCTTCGTCACGTAAGTAAACCCGAATTCAATGCCGTCAGTCAAACGCCCGCCGATGTTTTCGTACGTGCTGTTGACGCGGGTAATCGTTCCGGCAGGATTTCGAATCACTGCGCCAGGAAAACTGGCTTCCAGATTAACCACGTCCTGAGCTGTAAGGTTCCCAATGATATTGCGTTGGGTAATTTCGTACCAATCCATATAGGCCGAAAAGCCGTTCGCCCAGCCCCACCAACTATGATCTGGATCGGTCGAACCGGGATTCCAGACGGCACCGACATAATAACTATAGGCCGTTTCGGGCTTCAGGTTTGGGTTCCCGCTCACAAAATTCACGATCGGGACACCAGTTTGGCCCGTCTTAGGGTCATTGACGCTAGTCTCTCCCGGAATAGGAGTGCCGAAAAGGTCGGCCAGCGAAGGGGCAGAGAAACCCTCGGAATAGGTTGCTCGAAAGGTCAAATCAATAAATGGCTTGTAGCGGACCGCGAACTTGGGCTTGGCCGCGCTGCCGAAATCGGAATATTGATCGTAGCGTTCCGAAATTGCCACATCGAGATTTCTTAAGCCTGGCCAGGACCATTTTTGGCCAAGGATCGGGATATCGATTTCTCCGAACGCGCTATAGATATAACGGCGCCCGCTCGGTTGCTTGCCGGGGCTTTGGAAATCGGCGCCGTTATTAATCTCTTCGGTATGGTCATTAGACTGAACCATCTCTTCACTCCGATATTCGAGGCCGCCTCCCACAGTGAGGGGACCGCTGCACAAATCGACCACCGTACCACCTCCATGGATGTTCCAGTTCAGAATATCGGTTCGGTTATCCAATGAGTAATTCGTGCGCAGGGCGTCGTAAAAAGCTCGGTTAGGGTTACCGGCGACGGATTCATCCACGAACGGATTAAAGAACTGGCCCACGTGTCCCGGGAGCGTGCCGTTGAGCGCGGCTTGCAGAGTGCTGGTGGTAAAATTGTTATTAATAATCTGGCTCCCATCGCTTTCGCCATACATGAAGCTGGCGTCGATGACCCAGCCGTGGGGAAGCTGCAGCATCGCACCTGTCACATTTCGAACCGTGCGGATAATCGAATCGGTACGAAACGGCCCAAACTCCGGCAGGCTTTGGTTGAACCCGCCCGTGGTAAGCGGTATGCCAAAAGGGTTAAACGGATTGTTAGCGGGAATCGTCAAATTGACATATATCCCTTGGTTCTGGAACGAGCTCAGTTCCTCGTTACGCTGAACAATGAGGTAATCGTAAAACTTTAGATAATCCGTCACATCGAAGTTGACCTTAACCATGCCGCCGTATTTGGATTCACGCGGGACAAGCTGTTGATATAATAGGTTAAAATCGCTGTTGGAACCGCCGTTTATGATGAAATCGGACGCGGTAGCAATACCTCTGGTACCCGGTAGGAGCGTATATTGGTTGCCGGCCGCATCAAAAAAGGAACCGGCATTAGGGACAACATTTGGTGCATCCGGATAGTTTGGGCTAAGGCGACTATGCTGAAGGTTAGCAAAGCTGCGATCCTCCGACATAATCGGACTCGATTCATAGTAATCGAAGGCTACTACGATGCTCAGTTTGGAGGTATCGCTAAACTTCTTCGAGACTCCCGCGACTAGCGAACCGTGATAGGTCTCGCTATCGCCTCTTTGGCTGATGCCGTAGTAGTTGGTAATATCGGCTCCGTTATACTCGTTTTTCAGAATCACGTTGATAACGCCCGCGATAGCGTCTGTTCCATAGGTTGCGCTACCGCCATCGTCGAGGATTTCAATTCGATCGACGGCCGCGAGCGGGATCGAGTTGAGATCGACGAAGCTGGTAACGCTGCTGGTAGAGACTTGATTGAATGGAAAAGCCGGCATGCGGAGGCCATCGACCAGAACCAACGTGTCGTTGGGCGGCAACCCTTTCAGGCTGACCGACGCCGAGGCGGGAGAAAAGCTGAACCCGGTGGTGGTATTGGGCGCGAAATTACCGACCGCCGAGGGCAAATTCTGGAGAACATCCGTGACAGTCTGGTTGCCGCTCTTTGCGATATAGTCCCGATCCAGCGTCACCACGGGCTGCGGACCATCACCGACTCGGGGTATGATGTAACCAGTCACGGTAATCTGTTGTAGCGGACCGCCTTGATCGGTTGAATCCGGCGAGGGGCTGGGCACCTGAGCGCGAATACCTGCCGCAAAGGTAAGCACTAACAATAGTTTAGCGGTAAGCGCCAAACGAAAAAGTTTGGTTTTGTTCATCTTGCTCCTTGGGTTTCAAGCGCAGTTAACTGCACCGAATAGTTAGACTTGCCTCGCCGCCGGTTAAGGACCGAGGTCGGCACGGAAACTAGCATGACTTATGCCAAACTTGTTAAGAGGTAAACTCACGCCGTTTTTTGGCAGTTGCTCGGAGGTCCTGTCAGAAATTCGCCGCACGATCAGGAAGATCCGTGAAACTTTTTGAGCATCTCTGGTGTTTCTGCGCAGGCATTGAGTTAGGGAGCGCGTCGAGCCCGCAGCGCACTCGGAGCGTCTGCAGTTAAGTTTGACCGGTAAAGGATCCGGACTACCTGTCGGAGGCGGAAGAAGACGGTTTCCTGGCTACTTCCCTCCCCCGAGTTTATTGATACCCGCCGGTCGGCTCTACGCGGCTGTCAGAGTATTGGCTCTCCTGTCGGAGATTCTCTGACGAATCAATCTCGCGAGTTGTGCCGAAAATCTGTGCCGACTTCCGGCTCGCGACGTCGCGCGGTTGCTAAACTATTTGGTTGGGTTAGCGACGTTTGCTGGCCAGTGATAGCTGGCGCGTCGTTTTTGCTGAGGGCCACCGTTCGTACTCGCCTCTCCGCCATAACCGCGTGCAGAAATATGGCCGCAAAAAAGAGCTCAAAAGGCTGGGTGGCGGCGTAAGGAATTCGCGGAGTGGTGTTCACCGGCTGCGTCCAAGCGAGCGGCAACATTTGCAAGAGGTAGAACAGCAACAGCCAGAAGTAAGGCGTCCGTCTTTGCCGCCAAGCGATCCAAATTCCCGCCAAAGCTGCGAGGTAAAGCACAGGCAGACGCTCTCGATCCATCGGTATGATAAAAAAGACTTTCCAGCACCCCAGCAAAAATCGCTGGCAAGCGTCGAGCAGCGAATGAGAAGCAAAATAGTCACTGGCAGTCAGCAGGCGAGGGCTATCCATCGATTCGAGATAACTATTACCCCAAAGAAAGTTTTGAATCGCTCCGTGATAAAACGGGTTCCCGAAATAATACAAATGCGAGAACCAACTCGGCGCGGTGATGACAACCAGAACGAGCGCGGCGAGCGCGCAGTGCCACCAAGTGACGGAATACTGCGTGTCCGACTTCGCCCTGTCGTCTGAAACTCCGGAAGCTTCGTCAGACAAGTCGGCCCCGCGGCCGCGGGGGCGTGTCGGCGTGACGGCGTGTCGGCGTAGCTTCCGGATCGACGGGCGCTCGGATCCGAAGAAATACTGACCGAATTCGAAACAGGTAATGGCTGCCAGTGCGGAGAATGACAGAAACAGTCCGTTTACCCGGTCGAGATAATCGAGACCAAGACTCAGAGCAAGCAGCGAAAGATAAACCCAACGGCGGACCCCTACGTAACCGAGAAAACAGGCTATGATACAAACCAGCAAAAGGAGATGGAGCGGCTCACTGTTTAGTCCACGCACGGATTGGTCGTAAACGAACGGGTTCAGGACGAAGAGCGTTGCGATGATAGCAGCGGAGGCCGATTCGAACAAAAGGCCGCGGAGAATCAGAAAGAGACTGATCGCGGTGACAATGGTCACACCCACGTTGACCAACCTGATCGCGAACAGATTGTCGTTGGTCGTTTTCATCACACCGGCAACGAGCAAGGAAAAGAGCGGCTGGCGATAGGGCCAGCCTTTCTCGTAGGACATCGAAAAATCGCCCGACGCGAATGCCTGGGCGATTACGTAATAATGCATCGCGTCCTTGGTGAAATAGGTCTGCCAATTGGAGTCCTGCTTCAGGTCGCGATCGATCTCCCGGATCGACGCCAACAGGTAAAGGGCGGTCGCCAAAGCGAGGATGCAAATGCCGACCCGCCCAGCTAGTGATTGTGGATTCGCGCTAGACATCAGCAGTGCGCCATTATCACCGAGACAGAAGTTGCGCCAGAGCAAATTGTCGAGAGAACAGAGCGGGGGCGTAGCTCTACAGAGTGATTGGTGAGAAGTGAGAGGTGATTAGCGAGAGGCAAATCGGCGCCCGTTTCGGAAAATGAAAATAGCCGCAAAGAACACAAAGACTCGCAAAAGAGATCACAAGAAGGGTGCAACGCCCTCTGTTCGCTCCGTTTCCTCCTGTTCAACTGTCTTTCAAACGAAGCTGGTGCTGAATCTTTGTGATCTTCGCGATCTTCTTGTGAAAAATAATAAGAAAATCTCCGTTATCCGATCCAGCTGACCCTAAGGGGATGGAGACGTGCTCGGCGCAACGAGATCTCCGACCACTTCATGCTTTGCAATCCGCACGTCGATAATGTTCGGAGTTAAAGGCGGGATCTTTGCTCCAGTCAGCAGGGCCTGATCGGGCAGAATGCGGAGACCTTTACTCCAGGGAGTCGCGGGCGTGGGGGGCGGTGAAGGATCTTTCCCTAGTGCGACGACTCCGCCGGTCAACGTCACATTTTGCGACGTGACAATCTTCGCTGGATCCGATCGCCCGGAGATGATCACCGCGTGAATACCTGTCGCCGCGGACCTACCTGGTCCACCTCCTCCACTGCCGGCAGTTCCCCCGGGACTGTCGCCACCGGATACGAGGGATTGGCCTGCAGCGGAACTCCATTCCTGAGAAGGGAATCCCGCCAGAGATTCCAAAGGTCTGCTGTACCAAACCTGCTCTTCGATGATCAGGTTCTGATTTGAAGGATTCGAGAATTGGAAACTGCCTGTGGCAATGCGAAATGGCACCCCGGGACTAAGATCGCCGCCGAAGGCTCCCGGCAATGGTGTGACGGAATATTTGTAAAGTAAATTACTGTTTGAATCCCAGATTACGATGCCGACGAAGCCTTCTTCAGTTGGTCCTGCCCCTGGCTTGTGTATGCCGGTATATTCATCGTAAAGCTGATAACTTATGGTTGTTGGGCCGGCCTTACTGAAAATGGGAATGGATGGGTTTTTGTAACCCGTGAAGCTTATCGGCGCGCCGGCTTCAGCGCGAAAAATGGTTGCCGCCACAAAGATGAGCGAAAGAAGGAGCCTGGTTGCAACAATCATATGCGTTTTATTTGGCTATATCTTACGTCTTTAAAGCTTGTTGTAATTAGAAATCGAGAAAGAAGGAAGGGAGCCTTTCGACTCCCTCTCTTCACTCGATACAATCGCTAACTTAGATTAGAACTTCTTTTCGACGGACACGTAGTAAAAGCGACCAATTGGATCGGCATTATTAAAGTCGTAGCCGTTTCCGCTATTCTGATCAATCGACAGCGGCGGATGGGCGTCGAAGATATTCTTGATACCAAAAGTGACCGTGGTGTTAGCGAGAAACGTACGCCAACCCCAGCGCGAGCCTTCGGGCTTTGGCGCAATCGCCTTTTCGCCGACCAGTCGTTTCCCCTCTTTATCGTACCCTGGTTTCGGTGTTTCCGGTGTAACCAACGTAGGGACACCAAAAATGTAGGCGATTTGCCAGTCGACAGTGGTGTAGCTGCCGATCAGGTGGACGTACCCAGGAGAATCCAGGCCGTTATTCAGGTTTGGCGCCGACCCTTTGCGATTGTTGAATACATCGGCCTCGGAATCGGTGAAATTGAGCGTAAATCCGGTTCGGAACGTGTCAATGCTGCAGATGGTCTTGTCGTAGAAAATACTAGCAACCAACTTGAAATCGGGACCCGAGCCGTTGACGTTTGCGCCCGTACGATATTGGTCGTCGGCGGTATAGACCTGAAAGCGTGGTTGACCTGCCTTTGGGCTACCAGGAGGGAAGGTGCCGACGAGAGTCTTCACAGCATAATTGTAGACGTACGTCGCATTGGCTTCCATATCCAGCTTACCCCAAGGGTACTCCTTGGTGACATAGGTCGCTCCAAAATCGATATAATCGGCCAAAAGGGTTCCGACGTTGACGAACGGATTAATCACCTCGCGGATTGAACCATTGGGATTAAACAAGACTGCGGTACCAGGAAACGCGCTGGGATTGTTCACGACGGTCTGAGTCGGAACCGTTCCGATGATTTGGCGAAGCTCAACCTGGAACCAGTCGACATAGGCAGTGAAACCGTTCAGCCAACCCCACCAGCTATGCTCGGGATCCTTGGCGCCCGGAGTCCAAAGCACTTCCGCATAGTATTCGTAGGCGTTTTCGGACTTCAACTTTGAGTTCCCGCCATTTGCCAGAAGAATGGTTTCCCGATTGCCAGTTCTTGGATTAGTTACGAGTGCCTGGAACTCAAGTGGCGTGGTAAACAGCTGAGACAAGGAGGGCGCAACGAAAGCTTCCGAATAGGTGCCCCGGAAGGTCAGATCGTCGAATGGCTTATACATGATGGCGATCTGCGGTTTGGCGGCACTATTGAAGAGGGTATAATCGTCGTAACGTTCAGATACCACGACTTGTAGTGACCGCATACCGGGCCAAGACCATTTTTCTCCGAAAATCGGAATCGAAGCTTGGACGTAGCCGCTTTTCACGTAGCGGCGCGCATTGGTGCCTTCTCCGAGAAAATTCCCCGCGACGATGTTCCGGTTCACACTGTTCGGATCATTCGAAATGATCAATTCCTGGCTACGGTACTCCAGACCGCCAGCCACCGTGAGCGGACCGCTGCATAAATCGATAAGGGTGCCGCCGGCGTGGATGTTCCAGGTAAGGATGTTAGTTCGAGCATCTTGGCGCTGTTCCGCGCGGATTGCGTCCACTAATGAGCCGTTGATCTTGCCCGAGACCGACTGATCAGTGAAGGGGTCATAAAACTGGCCGATGTGGCCGGGGAGCAGGCCCTCGAGCGCCAATTGAAGCCTGTCGTTTGCGGCTCCGTTGGTGAAGGTCTGAGTCGAGTCACTTTCGCCATAGGCGAAGCTGGCATCGATAAACCAGCTGTGCGGTAACTGGATCGTAGCACCAACCACATTAAAGATTGTTCGAGTGATTGTGTGCTCTTTCCATGGCCCAAATTCATTAAACGCCTGCCCGTTCGGCAGAAGGGCTTCGCCGGTCGTATTGAATGGGTTGTTAGCAGGAATGAAGATGGTCGTACCGGCGACCGCATCACCAGTGCTCATTCCCTGATTCTGAGTGACACCGCTTTCCTCGCTTCGCTGAACGAGAAGGAAATCGTAAAAATTAAGCCACTGGGTCGGACTGAAATTTATTTTGACCAGGCCGCCATAGCGTTCTTCGCGAGCCGCCAGCTCGGTATTGAAAGGAATAAAGGCATCGGCCGGAGCGTTGCCAACTGCTAGTGTCGGGGTTCTCGAACCAGGCGGTGTGAAGAAGGTAGTCCCGCTCGTAACTCCACTGAAAGAACCAAAAGGTGAAAAGAAACCTGTGGATGTATCCGGGTATTTGGGCGAGAGCTTGCTCTTGTCGCCGTAGGCGTACCAGCGATCGAGCGCGTCGATCGGGCTTTGGGAGTAGTAGTCAAAAGCTGCTACGATGCTTAACTTGGAGTCATCAGACCACAATTTTTGCGAAACACCGGCGGTCAATGAGCTGTGAAACGTCTCGTAGTCGCCCCGCGAACTGATGCCATAGTAGTTGTAGATGTCGGCGCCATTGTAGTCGTTTTTCAGGATAATGTTGACCACTCCGGCGACGGCATCGTCGCCGTAGATGGCGCTAGCACCGTCTTTAAGAATTTCGATACGATCGATGGCAGCGAGCGGAATCGAGTTGAGGTCAACGAAAGAGAATGCTGAACCGAGTGGGATCGGAAAATCCGGGAAGCGATGACCATCGACCAAAGTCAGGGTACGATTAACCCCTAACCCTCTCAGGTTAACGGCGGCGGAGGCGGGCGAAGAGTTGATACCCGCGTTTGTGTAGGTACTCAAAGAAGAGTTGTTATAAGGTATTCCCCGCAGCACATCGGTTACGGTCTGATAAGCTTGCTTTTGAACATAATCCTGATCGTAGGTCACAACCGGCTGAGGACCTTCCCCGACCCGAGGAATAATGTACCCGGTTACCGTGATTTGTTGTAATTGCCCTCCCTGCCCTGGTGCGCCGGGGCTTGGCGCGGGTTCCTGCGCGGACGCGGTCACCCCGAGCGTCATGGCAAGCGCCAGTTCAGCCACAAGGGCCAAACCAAAGTGTTTTAATTTAATCATTTCTCCTTGGGTTTCTATATTCGGTGACCGGATTTCTCTTCTCCGAGCCACCTGGGTATTAAATGAATGCCACAGCGTTGGTTAAGGTGCCGGAAAACAGCCGGACGCAGGTGGATACCAGGAATTATTTCCCGGAATCGTCCTAGCCAAACGCCTTCAAGCTGATGCCGTTTTGTAAGAAAAACGGCACACGGTCAAGAAAAGTTGAGAAATTTTTTGAACATCTCCGATGCTTGGGTGTCAACGTGGCGATAACTCACTAACTCGATGGGAATTTAGGAGATTTTCGCGCGGAAACGGGACAGCGAACTACGGTTACTTTGCTGGAGCCCTTTGAGCTTAGACTGCGAGCTTCGATGGATGGTTATATAACACCACGCAAAGATGTTCGGTTAAGCGATTAACCGCGAAGGACACTATGTAGGAAGCGAACCGGAAGCCGTTCGCTCGCTTGCTGGTGTCCACGGTTAGTTTTTCCCGGCCGGGGCGGATAGTTGGCGACTGCGTTTTTGGATGGCCTTACGCAAGCAGCTCCGCGGGTCTCCTCCAGTTATACACAATCGGGATCGTAAGCGGGACAGTCGCCGCTACCGCTAGGGCTCGCGCCGTTGTCGGACGGTCGCCAAAACTTACGTGGCCTCCGACAAAGAAAAAAGCCGGCGTGGTTCCCCACGCCGGCTTTTGTTAAATTAACTTTTCGGAACGTCAATGGCCCACTAAGACGAAGCTGATGGGTAGGGTGAAAGTCCCGTTCGTTGTTGGAGAGGGCTGCCAATTTCCTCGGACCCAACGTTCCGCGGCGGAAGCCAAAAGACTTGGCCCGTTGGCGGTGACACCGGTGATATGACCGTTTGAAACCGTGATGGTTGCAGTCACGCTCCCGCTGATATGCAATTGCATAGCTTGCGGGGGATACGGCGGCTTCGGGCTGCGAATCCACAAACCAGATCGAGGTCCACCGTTACCGGTTCCACCGACAACACCGTTCGCGACACCTTTTTGTTGACCAGGGGTAGCAGCGGCGTTCGGGTTCGGGCTGGCCTTAGGCTTTTCGGTCTTCGGCTTAGGCGTAGGCGCCGGCGGCGCTGGTGTCGGCGTCGTATCCGGCAATTCAAACTCCGGCGGCTTATCCAGTGGTGGCGGCGTCGGTTCCGGATCTGGCGGCGGAGTCGGCTGAGGATCGGGTGGTTGCTCTTCCGGTGCGTCCGGACTCCCCAGCGGAGGCGCGTCGTTCATATCGGCCTCCGTCAGCATCATCGGCGTATTATTAACAGGCAGATGAATCCAAAAGCCCGCGACCGCTGCAGCTACGTTCAGGAAGAACGAGAAAAGCAGAAACCAGATAATCGGCGCGCCATCACGGCGATTTCGTCTGATGCTAGTAGGCATACAACACCTCCCGGGTGAAAGGATTGACTATGGGCCAGGGGGTTTGCTCGGTGGCGGTGGTGGGCCCCCGCCGGTAGTTGGAGCGCCGCCTCCGGGCTGAATTCCAGCGTTCGGCTTAACTTCAAGCCCCACCTTCTGGATACCGGCCGTACGAAGCGAGTCCAGCACGAACATCACCGTGTTGTAATTTGCGTCTTTATCGGCGCGAAGATAAATCCGGACGTCGTGATTTTTACTATAGAGGTCCTGGAACTTCGCTAAGACATCATCGTGCGCGACCTTTTCCTTTTCGAAATAGATATCCATCAGAGCGTCGATACTGATGATGATGAAATCCGGTTTCGTATTCGGCTGCGCACTGGTCGCAGTTGGCAACGCCACGTCGATCGCCTTCATGTTGATCATCGTCAAGCTCACCAACATAAACGAGGCGAGCAAGAAGAACATGATGTCGATCAACGGAATGATCTCGATCCGAGCCTTCTTAATTGGAACTGGCGTACTGCTGTGACTGCTCCCGTGCATCTGGAATTACGTCGAGGTTGGAATTTTTGAGCCGTAGTGAGTTGATCATGATGATGACGTTGTGGCACGTCGACTCGAGCTCGAACTGCAGCTTGACCAGTTTCGAGTTGAAGAAGTTGAAGAAGATCAACGCAAAGATAGCGATGCCGAGACCGCACGCCGTGGCGATGAGGGCCTCACCGATTCCGCCGGAGACCGCAGCCGGACTCAAGCCGCCTTCGTTCACCGCATTAAACGCGGACATAATACCGGTGACGGTTCCGAGCAGACCGAGCAGAGGAGCCAACGTGATCGTTGTATCCATTACCGACATAAAACGGCCGGCCCGCTGAATTTCCGCTCCTCGGGCCACCTCTAGGGCGCCTTCGATCGAGGTGTGAACATGATTCAGACCGTTCCAGGCTGTTCGCACGAGCGGATCTTTGGAGGTTCGACCGAGGTTGGCTGCCGCCGTGATGTTTCCTTGCTCGAGTGCGGCATACATCTGGTCGAGCCTATTAGGATCGCGTCGAGCACCTTCGACGACCCAAAAAATGATGCGTTCCAAGATTACCGCGATCGCAACGGTGAGAACCGCAACAATCGGGTACATGACGATGCCGCCCTTGAAGAACCATTCCAGAAGGAAATTGCCTTTAGCCCACCCTGGAACGAAGCGTCCCACGACGGTCTGGGTGTCGCTGGCGGCAGCCACAAAGGGAGCGAGTTTGACTAAGAAACTGACCATAGTTTTATAGGATTGAAGTAGACTTGAGTTACCCTGCGCGTCGAATACAGCTATTCGCTTTGTCTCTTTGGCAGAAGACGGTTACGAGCAGGATGCTTGCCAACCTTACTCGACTGTTCTTCATTTGATCCAAGTGACGTGCCACAGGGGAGTATCCGCATTTACAGGCCTTTGGGGTCCGGACGTAACCGTACGATATCCTGAAAATGTAGGCCGTCAAAGTGACTCTTTTCGACCAGACTGCAACTTTTTTTTTGCTCCAAAAACCGAATCACTACAAAAAGCATTCTCGGCGAGTTAAGTTTGAAACAATAAGTACAGCGGCAGCAAAACTTTGTGATTTTTAGTTTTTGGGGTCCGCAGCGTTGAAAATCTTCACAAGCGCCAAAACCGGTGCTTGTGGCTCAACCCCGAGGTTTTTCGGAAGTTGATCCAAGCCGCTAAGCCGGCACGTTTCGCAGCGCGCCGAGATGACTAGCGATCAGTTTGTGCAAATGGTCCGTTACCGTCGCGTCTTCCAGACGATCGACCACTTCGTTGAGAAATCCTTTCACGATCAATCCCTTGGCAATCCGGTCGGGAATACCGCGGCTAAGCAAATAGAAAAGCTCCTCAGCCTCAATCTGACCAGAGGTGGCGCCATGCGTGCAGCGCACGTCATCCGCCAGAATCTCCAGGCCGGGCATGGAGTTGGCCTCGGCTTCATCGCTTAGCAAAAGATTTCGCACTTTTTGGTAGGCATCCGTCCGATGGGCGCCCGGTTCGACCTTAATCAATCCGGAAAAGATGGTCCGCGCGCGATCATACAAGGCGTTCTTGTAAAGTAGATCGCTCGTGGTGTTGGGTTGGAGATGGTCTTGCAGCGTGCGTTGATCGAACTCTTGATCGCCGCTCGCCACGGAAATCGACAGCATGTCGCTCCGAGCCCCGCTACCGATCATTCGGCTAACACTTTCCAGGCGCGAATATTTTCCGCCAAAATTGAGCGCGAGATTGAGCACGGATGCGTCGCGATCAGCGACCGTTGAATTGATTTGGGTGGAGACGAAATCGCGGCTCCAATCCTGCGTACTAATGTAAGTAAGCCGGGAACCCGGACGAGCGACCAGATCATTGACGCCGCAGGCAAAGCCATACCGGCTCTCGTCGATGGAAACAAAATTCTCCAGCAAGGTCACTTTGCTCCCTTCCTCAGTGATAACGAGAGTATGAGGAAAAACCGCGACGCGATCGCTGCCCACAAAATGGACGACCTCGAATGGCTGCGCGACCTCCACAAATCGCGGAATGAAAATTACCGACCCGGACCGCACAGAAGCTTTGTGCAAAGCAGCAAATTTGCGGGAACCGAGGCGGACGGGCTGAGCCATGAAATGCTCCCGCAGAAGATCGGGATGGTCTTCCAACGCTTTTTCTAAGGGGAGAAATAGGACGCCGCGATCGAGGAGTTGGCGATCGAAGATTTCGCAGGAAACCAACCGCTCATTGACAAAAACCAGGCGGCCGGCCGGATGCCCAAAACTTCGTCCACTCAGGAATTGCGGATCCCACTCATTCCATTCTAAAGCAGGTTGGTACGAATCGAGCGCCAGACTCTTGATGGAAGAGAATCTCCAGAGTTCGTCGGTACGCGCCGGCCAGGGTTCAGACTCGAACTCCTTCCAAGCGTCGGCTTGCAGTTTGGCAAACCACTCGGGCGCCACGGCCCAATCCCGCGGTGAAGATACAATCGTAGAAACGTCAGCACCAAGCATCCAGATCCCCTTTTAATGCTAAGTGGCTTTACCCGACGGAGCCTTCCATCTCGAGATCAATCAGGCGCTTCAGTTCCACACTGTATTCCATCGGAAACTGGCGCACGAGATCGTTCACAAATCCGTTCACGGCAAGACTCATGGCCTGGCCTTTGCTCAAGCCACGTTGCTGCATGTAAAAGATTTGTTCCGCGCCGATCTGGCTGACCGACGCCTCGTGTTGGGTAGAGTTACCGGTACCACGAACAGTAATGGCTGGGTAGGTATCGGTCCGGCTCCGGTTGTTTATCAAGAGCGCGTCACATTCGGTGTTGTTCTTACACCCTTTCAGGTGTTTCGGTATGTGGACCAATCCTCGGTAAGTCGCGCGTCCTTTCCCAACACTGATACTCTTGGAAACGATGTTGCTGGTCGTCTCGTCGGCGGCATGAATCATTTTCGCGCCGGTGTCCTGATGCTGCCCATCCCCGGCTAACGCGATGCTAATAACCTCACCGCGCGCCTTCCGGCCCTTCAAGACAACGCCGGGATACTTCATGGTCAATCGGGAACCGATATTGCAATCGATCCACTTGATCTCCGCCTCTTCCATGGCCAAACCGCGTTTGGTCACAAGATTGAAAACGTTGGGCGACCAGTTCTGCACCGTCACGTACTGGATCTTGGCGCCCTTCAGCGCTACCAATTCGACAACGGCCGAATGGAGCGTTGTGGTAGTAAACTTCGGCGCGGTACAACCCTCCATATACATCACTTCCGAGCCCTCATCCGCGATGATTAAGGTACGCTCAAATTGTCCGAAATTTTCCGCATTGATCCGAAAGTAAGCCTGAAGCGGATGTTTCACTTTCACACCCGGTGGCACATAAATAAAGCTTCCACCGCTGAAGACCGCACTATTGAGCGCACTGAATTTGTTATCGCCAGTCGGAATCACTTTGCCGAACCATTTCCGGAAAATTTCCGGGTGGTGCTTTAACCCCTCGGTGCTGCCAACGAAGATGACACCCTGGTCGGAAACAGCTTTCTTGATGTTGGAGTAGACTGCCTCGCTGTCAAACTGGGCTTCGACGCCCGCGAGAAACTTGCGCTCGCTCTCCGGAATTCCGAGACGTTCGAAGGTGCGTTTAATATCCTCCGGCACATCTTCCCAGGAACGCTTAGGCGCATCTCCTGAGGCCAGGTAATAGCGGATGACGTCAAAGTCGATTTCGGCGAGTTCGTTGCCAGCCCAGTGGGTAGGGAGTGGCTTACTCTTAAACGCGTGATAGGCATTCTTCCGAAAATCGCGAATCCAATCCGGTTCTTCTTTCGCGTTGACGATGTAATCGATAGTCTCTTCGGTGAGACCGGCGCCAGCGTCGCGCTCATGCTTTATCTCATAGGAAAAGTCGCCGATGTCGCGATTGATATCGATCGTATTGCTCGGTGTGCTCATAGTGCTTGTTAGTAAGGATAGAAAATTTTCTGATCAGCTGGCCGCCACCGGTTCGGCTGTTTCTGAAGGAAGCCCATCATAGCCCTCATAGCCTTTGGCCTCCAGTTCCAGCGCTAGTTCTTTACCTCCGGTTCGAACGATGCGGCCTTGCGCCATCACGTGAACAAAATCGGGGATAATGTAGTTCAGTAACCTCTGGTAGTGGGTAATCAGCAAAATGCCCAAGTTGGGTCCGCGTAGTTGGTTCACCCCTTTGGCCACAACCTGCAAGGCATCGATATCGAGACCGCTATCGGTTTCATCGAGCACAGCGAAAGCGGGTTCCAACATCGCCAACTGTAAAATTTCGTTTCGTTTTTTTTCTCCGCCGGAAAAGCCTTCGTTCACGGACCGCGCCGTAAATTCCCGGCGAATCTCCAAAAGATCCATTTTCTGATAGAGGCGCTGATAAAAATCGGTAGCGTCCAATTCCTCCCCTTCCGGAAGACGCGACTGTAATGCCGCTCGGAGGAAGTTGGCATTGCTCACACCAGGGACTTCGATCGGGTACTGAAACGCCAGAAACAGACCTTGGCGCGCTCGCTCATCCGGCTCCATCTCCAGAATGCTCTTCCCGTTAAGAAGGATATCGCCCTCTGTCACCTCGTAATCTGGATGCCCGGCCATGACCTTGGCCAGCGTGCTCTTGCCAGATCCGTTGGGACCCATCACAGCATGCACTTCTCCCTGTCGAAACTCGAGATCCAATCCTCGAATAATCTCCTGGCCGTTAACCGAAGCATGCAGATTTTTAATTGCGATCGAACTCATAAATTCATTCTGAACATTTTGGACAGGTTCCCCGGAGGTTCACGTCTGCGTGCGATACCTTGAAGCCGGGCGGCAAATCCCAAACGTTTTGGGCGGTCGCGTTCACGTCATGGACCGAGCCGCATCGTTCGCAGAAAAAGTGTGAATGTTCCATTAGGTTTGCGCAATAACGAGTCGGAGCGCGGTCGAGATTGACCTGCTTAACCAGACCGGTCGCAACCAGAGCTTCCAGACAATTGTAAACGGTACCGAGGGAGATCGACTGAACATGCTTTTTCGTCCGAAAAAAAACCTCCGTAGCTGTCGGGTGGTCCGGCTTCTGCATCAGCACACCCAACACCTGCTCACGCTGTTTGGTGAGCCGGATACCGCTGGCGGCTAAGCGCTGAGAGATTTCACCGGGAAGCTTCACTTTCATACCGTCGGCCGCCTTGAGAATGATATCAAGAATTATTCTCAATAAGCCAGTGCTCCCCTCGGGAAATTCGTTTATCTGTCGTAGGAAAACATATCAAAATTCAAAATGAAATTGCTTAGGTGTCACCGCACAATTCGCCTAAAGATTGCTCGGAAACTGCTAGGGATTTTCTTGAATTGGAGCAGCGGCCGTGACACGGATGCCCAGCGATTTAACCCCCGCGGCTCAAACCCGGCGCCGACAACGCGAATCGGCGCAAGAACCACATCCCGGCGCCGAGTTTTCGCCCTACCGATCAGGGGCTGAGCAACCCACGCAGACAGCCAAGCATCCGCGATCTGTGCGGCGGGTCCGCCAGTGGCGGAGAGCCGCTCCTTGTTGCCCGGCGGGCAAGGACAATTACGGTTACTAAGAAACTGGCCCTTCCGCGTTTGACATTTTATTATTCGAAGTTAGCCACGAATGGTGTTCCGATACCTTTCCAACTTCCGCGTCTGGGTTTCTCTACTATTTTTGGGCTTCAGTTTAGCGGCTTGCGAACGTCATCCGGCTGACCAACTCGAAGAGCAGCCTACTCCGCCCGCCAAACAAGAGACAAAGAAACCGGAGAACACGGTTGCGAGCCCGACGGCGACACCAAAAACGTATTTTCCACAAAATTCGTGATTCCCAAGTTTCGCGCTAGATTGGGGATCAGTAACTCCGCAAGCGATGGAACCACCCGGAAATATTTCGGAATCGAGGACAATCGGTTGGCGAGAAGAAATTCAGCATCGCTACCGCAGCTTTGCAGCGGCGCTTCGAGGCCTCGGTTGGCTGATCCGCACTGAGCGGCATTTTCAACTGCATATCGTTGCGGCTCTCACTGCGTCGCTGCTCGGTCTGTTTCTGGGTCTGGCTCCCTTAGAGTGGGCGATCCTGCTGGTCACTATCGGTCTGGTGTTGGTGGCAGAAGCCATTAACACCGCAATTGAATACACGATCGATCTGACCGTTCACCAAGTTCATCCGATTGCCCGGACGGCGAAGGACATTGGGGCTGCTGCAGTGTTGGTTGCTGCCGGGATCTCCGTGCTCATCGGGTGCTTTTTGTTTCTCCCCAAGCTGATCGCATTGTTTCATCGGTAAGCCGATAGTCGTGGACGGCCCCTGACGACGGAGGGGAGCCGCTTCCGACTTCGCTAAGTTGTGTGCCATGGTTCAACCGGCGAGAGCTTCGTCGGACACGTGCGGCTCCCGGGAATAACCCCTGATAGAACAAACGGCAGCGCAACCTCGGCCTCGATTCCCCCTGCACGCTGGATTACTCCCGGGCGTCGCAAGCAACGCCCCTCCGACCGATAGGTGCTTGGCACAGTTCAGACAGGACTGATGCCTGTCCGATGACGTGTCCGCCATAGCTTTAGCGGAGGCGGGAGCCTTCAGCCCTTGCCAACCGTGGAGAATTCTGGAGCAGTTGGGCGCCTGTCCCAACCGAGCCTCAGGGCTGGTAGTCAAACAGGTTCAGCTGCGGCTTCGGTTCTTCTGAAGTTTTGGGCTTGGATCGGGAGGCTTTGGCTTCGGCCAGTCGTGGCTTCCCCTGAGCATTCAACTCGCTCGCTTCGAGGTTCGCGAGAATCTCTTTGGCACGATCGATTACGGTCGGTGGTAACCCGGCCAGACGCGCCACTTGAATTCCATAACTCTTATCCGCTGGACCACGCTGGATCTTGCGCAGAAAAATGATCCGGTCGTTCCATTCGCGGACCGCCACGTTGTAATTTTTCACGCCCGAACAGACCGTCTCCAGGTCAGTCATCTCATGATAGTGGGTCGCAAACAACGTGCGCGCCCCAATCGTGTCGTGCAGGTGCTCGGCCACGCTCCAGGCTATCGAGAGACCGTCGAAAGTGGACGTTCCACGACCGATCTCATCCAAGATCACCAAGCTCCTGTCGGTCGCATTGTTTATGATGTTGGCGGTTTCGTTCATTTCTACCATGAAGGTCGAAAGGCCGCGGGCTAAATCATCAGAGGCGCCTACCCGAGTAAAAATCCGGTCGACCATCCCGATCTCAGCGGATTTGGCCGGCACATAACTTCCGATCTGCGCCATCAGAACAAGCAAGGCGATTTGGCGAATGTAAGTCGACTTACCAGCCATATTCGGTCCGGTAATCAGCATCATTCGATGCTCCTCGCCGTCCAGTAGGCAATCATTCGGCACAAATTTTTCCTCGGTCAGATTTTGGTCCAGCACGGGGTGCCTGCCCTCCGAAATCTGGATGCATTTCGTGTCTGTCAGCTCGGGGCGGCAATAGCCAAAGAGGCGAGCGGTCTCAGTGAAACCGGCTAAAACATCCAGTTGAGCGATGGAGCGCGCTGTCTCCTGAAATTCTGGCAGATGTTCTAGTGTCCGCTCCCGCAACTTCAAGAATAGCTGATACTCGAGTTGCTTCGATCTCTCATCCGCACCGAGGATTTTCGCCTCGAACTCCTTCAATTCTGGCGTAATAAATCGCTCGCCGTTGACGGTGGTTTGTTTGCGAACGTAATCCGCCGGCACCGCAGAGAGATTGGTGTTGGTGACTTCGATGAAGTATCCAAACACCGAATTGAAACGAACCTTTAGCGATTTAATACCAGTACGCTCGATTTCGCGCTGCTGAAGCGCAGCGACCCATTCCTTGGCAAGGGTCGATGCACCGCGCAGCTCATCCAATTCCGAGTCGTAGCCAGCACGAAAAATTCCTCCCTCCTTCAGGAAGGCGGGCGGTTCATCCACTATCGCTTTGGTCAGTAGTTCCAGAAGAAGAGGCAACGGATGAATTTGCGCTTCCAGATCGGCGCAGAGCCCGCTGTCGGCTAGGGCCGCGCGATTCAAAGCCGAGAGGTGATGGCGAAGATCCGGTAACACTTCCAACGAACTGCGAATAGCAGCTAGATCACGAGCGTTCCCATTCCCCTGGCTGATGCGGCCCAGCGTGCGTTCGATGTCACGCACGCCGCGCATCGTCTCCCGACATGCGTTCAAGAGAAAGGATTGGTCAAGCAAAAGCCCAAGCAAATCCTGGCGCCGACGAATCGTCTGCCCGTTCCTGAGGGGTTTCAAAATCCATTGGCGAAGAAGACGCGCGCCCATCGCGGTAACGGTTCGATCCAACGCTTGCAGAAGACTGGTGTCGCGCGTTCCGGAGCGTGACCCCACCAGTTCGAGGTTTTGCTGAGTCGCCAGATCTAGTGCCACGGCCTCGTCCGGAAGAAAGACTCCCAGCCTTCGGATATGGTCAACGGAACGCCGAAGCTGATGCTTGAGGTAGTGGATCACCGCGCCGGCAGCTCCGATCGCCGCCGGCATTTGCCCACAACCAAAGCCATCCAGCGACTGCACTTTGAAATGCTCGCGCAGCAATTCGGCGGCTTGATCAGGCTCGAAGGTATAGCCATCGTAGATCACTGCTCGAGGCAACTCGAGATTTCCAATATCGGAGGTAATGATTTCCGCCGGAGCAAAGCGAGCTAGCTCATCGTGGACGGCCACTTCGCTGCCCAGTTCGGCCACCCGGAACTCGCCAGTGCTTACATCGATCAATGCCAAACCAAAACGATTCTTCTCTCGATTGACCGCCGCCAAGAAATTGTTTTGGCGAGCTTCTAGTAACTGGAAATCGCTCACTGTCCCCGGGCTAATGATTTGCGAAATCTGGCGGTCTACGATTTTGCCCGGCTGCGGTTCGCTCACCTGATCGCAAATTGCGACTCGGCGGCCTGCCTTGATTAATTTGCCGATGTATCCTTCCGCGGCATGATAAGGCACTCCGCACATCGGCATCCCGTTGCGCTTGGTAAGCGCTACATTGAGCAGTTCTGCCGCTACTTTCGCGTCCTCAAAAAAAAGCTCATAAAAGTCTCCCAAGCGAAATAGCAGGAGCGTATCTGGCGGTAGCGTGCGCCGGATGCCTTGGTACTGCTGCATCATCGGCGTGAGAGACATGGTTCGGACCTTACAAAGTGGGCGGAACTTCGGCAAGCGACCGTTCGGGAAGTTTGGCAACCTGAGTGTCGGCAGGGGCGACTGCCTGTCCGACATAGTCCGATGGTCTCCGGCGGCCGCCTTGGAGTGCGGGACGACGCCGGCCTAAGTAAACTGCATATCGACTGAACAGAAATGGCTATGAATATTATCGATTATTGCGATGCCGGAGGCGGTCTTAAGCTGGAAATATGTCCATCAGATATCCGGGCGGATTATTTGCTTTTTCCGGCCTCAGCCTCTTTTTGTGCTTGCTCGTCGCAAAAATTTTCGTTTCCTCAGCAGCCTCTTCACTGCGAGAATGGAGTTGCCTCATTTCCTCCCGGACAGCGGTCGATATGGCCACATGGAGCGGCCTCACCGCAACGTCAATATTGGTTTTGTGCCTAACTATGCCGACGCGACTTGGTCATAAATCCCGCGAGTTTTTTCTTCGGGCTCTCGGCGGAATTCTGGCCAGCTCTATTTACCGGGTGAAAACATTCGGTCGCGAGAACCTGCCGAAAGGCGGGTTTCTTTTGCTGCCGAACCACATGACTTATGTTGACGCCGTTGTTCTGCAGCTGGCTTGTCCACGCCCGATTCGATTTGTTGTCCACGAGTCGATTTACCGGATTGGATGGCTCAACCCAATTTTGCGGCTGGTCGAAGCCATTCCGATCTCGAATGTTCACGCTAAGGACGCGGTCCGCAAAGCTGTGGAGCGGATTCGCGACGGGGAGATTGTTTGCGTGTTTCCGGAAGGAGAATTGAGCCGGACTGGAGTGTTGATTAAATTGCGCAAGGGATTCGAGTTGATCGCGCGGCTGGCGGACGCCCCCACTGTCCCAGTCTGGCTGGATGGTCTGTGGGGCTCCATTTTTTCGTTCGAGCGCGGCCGATACTTTTTTAAGTGGCCGAAGAGAGTACCTCAGCTGGTAACCGTTGCCTTTGGCGAACCGATTGAGCCCGATTCTTTGCGTCTCTCATTGGCGCGCGAAAAGCTTTTAGAATTGGGCGAATTTTGTTTCGAGCAACGGCCAGAACTGCGACGCCATTTGGGCCGAGCAACTGTAAGCGGTCTGAAGAAACACCAATTCCACGAAGCAATCATCGATGGGATGGATGGCCGGCGGATAAAACGAGGCGACCTGCTTGCGGCCAGCATCACGCTGAGCCGATGGATCCGAAAAAACATCCCAGACGAGCGAGTGGCGGTTGTGCTGCCGCCCGGGGTTGGTGCAGTGGTGGCGAACGTGGCCGTAACTCTCGCCAATAAGGTCCCGGTGAATCTGAATTTCACAGCCGGCCGAGTTTCGTTGGAGTCTGCGATCCAGCGTGGACAGATTCTTCACGCCCTTTCCGCCAAGGCGGTAATGAAGCGGTTAGCCGATTTTCCGTGGCCACAAAATGTTTATCGGTTGGAGGAGTTGATGCCGGAACTGAAGCCGCGAATCATATTTTGGCGCATTATCAGTTTGCTGACCCCGGCTCCGGTGCTTAGCACCGTTCTGGGGTTGCCTCGTGAAGGTGGCACCAAAGAAGCAGTGCTACTATTCACCAGCGGATCCTCGGGAGAGCCCAAAGGCGTCGTTCTGAGCCACCGCAGCATTCTCGGCAATATTACGCAGTTTAGCTCTCTGCTGAATATGACAAGCGCCGATTCGATCATGGCCTCGCTGCCATTCTTCCATTGCTTCGGTTGCACCGTTACCCTTTGGTTTCCAATCACCGAGGGAGTACGGGTGATCTCCTATCCCACACCGGTGGATGTCGTAAAGAACGCGGAATTGATTGAACGCCATCGCGTCACGCTGTTGCTGACGACTCCGACTTTTCTCCGCGGTTACTTAAAGCGGGCGGAACCAGCGCAGTTCGCCAGCGTTAAACTCTTAATTGCCGGCGCCGAAAAACTGCCACAGGAACTTTCTATCGCATTCGAAGAGAAGTTCGGTGTTCACGTTCACGAAGGTTATGGTCTTACCGAAACCGCGCCGGTGGTCAGCACCAATTTTCCCGATCCGCCGAAGAACCAACCAGACGATGCAATTCAGCCGGCTAATCGTGCCGGCTCGGTTGGAAAATTATTACCCGGCCAGGCCGCCCATATCCGCCATCCAGAAACGGATGAGCTGCTCTCGAGCGAAGAATTGGGGATGCTCTGGTTAAAGGGACCGAATATTTTCCGGGAGTATCTCAACGAACCAGTAAGAACTGCCGAAGTACTGAAGGATGGCTGGTTCAAGACCGGCGATCTCGCCCGGTTCGACGAGGATGGGTTCTTATACATTGAGGGCCGTCTCTCTCGATTCTCGAAGGTCGCTGGGGAAATGGTGCCGCATGAAACGGTCGAGGCGACGATCATTGAAGTATTCAACTTGCGAATGGAGGACGAGCGGCTGGTCGCAGTCATCGGTGTTCCGGATGAATCCAAAGGAGAAGCATTGGTGTTGCTGACCGTACGGGATCTTAAGCCTGCGGAGATCAGGGAGAAATTATTGGCGGCAGGTATTCCAAGCCTTTGGATCCCGAAGATCGTGAAGCGCGTGGAAAAGATCCCGATCCTTGGTTCAGGTAAGCTTGATCTGGGTCAATGCAAGGAACTCGCGCTGGCCACTAGTCGTTGATCGGCGGATCCCTGTATCGTTTGCGACCAGCTGGCGTAAGGCATAATCCGACGCGCCGGAGGGTGCGCTGCTTCCGACTTCGCCAGTGGGTGGCGATTATTTTGCGATCGGAAGAGGCTTCGTCGGGACACGTGCAGCGCCCGGAAGTAACCCGGGGCAAATCGAGGAATCGAGTCACGCGATCAGGTGTGTTGTCTTATCATGGGCTGTTCCCGGGAGGCGCACGTGCCTCCCCTCCGACACCCGGGACCGCCTGGCAGCCGGAGGAGCGCTACGCGACTTCTCGCTCCCGGCTCCTGATTACCTGCCAGAATTTCGTTCCACAGAATAAACTGAGACATCAACACGAGGAGCGAAACAAACATGGTCCGGCGCACCGCTTGGCGCTGCAAACCCATCCAGTTCAAAAAGCCGCGCATCGTAGTGACTTACTTCGGCTCGGCTCACTTGATACGGTGGATGATAAACCCTCCCGGTGAGTAGCTCTCCCCGGCGGAAGGCAAATAGACGATAGCGTTCGATCAAGAAAAATTCGAGCGTTCCGAGACCAGCCTCACCGAATGAGCCGGAGGGTCGATAGCGATACTCCAGTGCCGGAGGACAGGCAACCCTTTCCGAAGCGTAATCTATCCAACCGCCTATCCTGGTTGCCCGCATTACGGCATGCCGATATGGCAACGCGAAGAAGACTCGGGCAATCCACACAGCCAAAGGCTGATTAGCATCCAAAGAAAAGAACCAAATGCCTGGCCTCCCTGATTCGTCCCTTACGTAAGTGCGGAGGTTTAGCTCCAAAAAACTGGATACCAATGGCAACGGAGGAAATCCGCGAGGGCGGATACCATCCATGAAAAACGGTACGATGCCGATCCAGGCGCTTCCGTCGAAGCAGTCGACGGTAAGTCCCCTGGGTATGTGTTTCTGAATATCGTCAGCAGCCCAGCGCCAATGAAGAAAGAGCAATTTGGTCCAGCGCTGGAACATCGCTGGACTTCGTCGAGTCGGAAGTTGGCGTTCGAACAGTTGCCGCGATACCCACTCGCTCATCGGGGGACCACTATGCCGGTGGCAATCGCTGGCAGCGGCGTACTGTCCGGCAATGGTCCCGGCACGATCTCTACTTTCGCCCCAACCCCAATGGTTGCGAAAAGCCGAATAATGTCCGCCGATCGCATTCGGATGCAGCCGAAGCTAGCCGGCCTGCCAATGTTGCGTTCTTCCGGAGTCCCGTGAATGTAAATATATCGCGCAAACGCGTCTCTGTTTTGGGGTTCCAAGCCTTTCAACCACAGGATCCGAGTAACGATTGGGTCCCGTCCGGGTGCGTCCGGATGCAACACTTCTCCGGTCTGTTTGCGACTTTTGAAAACGGCTCCAGCCGGGGCCCCATCTCCGATCTTTTTTGCGATTTCCAGACGGCCCAATGGCGTCCGGTAAGTTCCGTCAGAGTCGCCGATTCCGAATTTTGATGTCGATACCAGGTAGTGGCCGATCACTTGGTTTTTGGCGTAAACATCCATCGCCTGGTCCGCGATACTGACGACCACGCTATGGACGCTATCGCGTTGAACGCAGGAAGCCAAAAGAATACACACCAAAATCGTGAATCGGTAGAGAGCCGATAACTGCATAGTCTATCCGAAGAAAAGCACAATTTTGCCTGCGAAGACAGGCGAAAACCCTTCGCGTCGGAGGGGATGTGGTTCCGACTTCGCTAAGTTATGCGCCATGGTCCAACCGGTGAGAGCTTCGTCGGACACGTGCCTCTCTCCGGAAAAGCCATGATCCAACGGAGCTAGCAAATCCACGGCCTCGAGCCCTCGGTCAACCGGGTTTCGCACGTGTCCCGACGAAGCCTTTCCCGATCACAAAATAATCGCCACAAACTGGCGAAGTCGCAAGTAACGACCCTCCGGCGTGATCGGCAATTGACACTATTAGATTTTCTAATAACGTGCAGATTATGGCTTCCGCGACGGTTTTCCCCACTCGTTCCCGGAGCTTTTCTCGCAACCCCATCCGAGTGTTTTATCAATCCTCGATTGGTAAGAAAATTACGGTCGCGCTGACCGGTGTGATCCTCATTCTGTTTGTCATTGGGCATCTTCTCGGGAACCTCGAGATCTACTTGGGGCAGGATCATACAAACGGGTACGCCGAGTTTTTGCACACGACCGGACCGCTCCTTTGGATCGTGCGTATCGTACTAATTGCGGCGGTGGTAGCTCATATCGTGGCCACGATTCAATTGAGCGTGGAGAACCGCCGGGCGAAACCGCGGAAATATGCTCGGAAAGTTTCGCAGGCATCTACGATAGCTTCTCGGACGATGATTTACAGCGGGTTGCTAGTTCTCTGTTTCGTCATCTATCACCTGCTTCACTTCACGTTTGAAACGACAAATCCGGAGTTCCGCACGCTCACGGACGCGCAAGGCCGTCACGATGTGTACCACATGGTGATCCTGGGGTTTCGGCAGCCAATCATTTCATCGTTCTACGTTGTCAGTGTGTTTTTACTTGCCGGCCATCTGAGTCACGGCTTTGCCAGCGTCACTCAGACGCTCGGCATCAATAATCGAAAACTTTCGGGGCTAATCTCGAACGGAGGGCGAGTGCTTGCCTGGCTTATCTTCGCGGGCTACGCCTCTATTCCGATCACCGTTCTGTTAGGCGTCCTGAAGTAAGGTTATGGATACGATGCTCAATTCCAAGGTCCCCTCGGGCCCGCTCGAATCAAAATGGCGGAAACATCGGGATGAGTCCAAACTGGTCAGTCCAAACAACAAGCGGAAGTTTGATATCCTGGTAGTTGGGAGCGGACTAGCTGGTGCGTCAGCAGCGGCGTCTCTGGCTGAGCTTGGGTATAACGTAAAATGCTTCTGCTTCCAAGATAGCCCGCGGCGGGCCCATAGTATCGCTGCGCAAGGTGGGATCAACGCTGCCAAAAACTACCAGAACGATGGCGATAGCGTTTTCCGGCTGTTCTATGACACGATTAAAGGAGGCGATTTTCGTGCCCGCGAGGCAAACGTATATCGCCTGGCCGAATTGAGTCTCGGAATCATCGATCAATGCGTAGCGCAGGGTGTTCCGTTCGCGCGGGAGTATGGCGGCCTTCTGGCAAATCGGTCTTTCGGTGGCGCCCAGGTTTCGCGCACGTTTTACGCGCGAGGGCAGACTGGCCAACAACTGCTCCTCGGAGCGTACCAGGCGTTGGCTCATCAGATCGCGCTGGGTGGAGTGCAGATGTTTCCGCGCACGGAGCTGTTGGACATCGTCGTGGTGCATGGACATGCCAAAGGGGTCATTGTTCGTGATCTCATTTCAGGCGAGATCACGGCACACGCCGGCGACACGGTGGTTCTGGCGACCGGGGGCTACGGAAACGTCTTCTATCTTTCTACCAATGCGCGCGGCTGCAATGTTTCGGCGACTTTTCGGGCCTACAAGCGAGGCGCTTTTTTCGCCAACCCTTGCTACACTCAGATTCATCCAACCTGTATTCCGGTCAGCGGTCCTTACCAATCCAAATTAACCCTCATGTCGGAGTCGCTCCGTAACGACGGCCGTGTTTGGGTGCCGAAGAAAAAAGGAGACCAGCGACCGCCCGATCAGATTCCGGAAAGCGACAGAGATTACTACCTGGAACGAAAGTATCCGAGCTACGGCAACCTGGCCCCGCGGGATATAGCGTCTCGCAGCGCGAAGGAAGTCTGCGATGAGGGGCGTGGTGTCGGTCCGGGAGGCCTAGGTGTGTATCTCGATTTTTCTGGTGCGCTCAAGAGATTGGGCGAGGAGACGATTCGCGAGCGGTACGGCAATCTGTTCGACATGTACCACAACATCACCGGAGAGGATGCCTACAAGCTACCGATGCGGATTTATCCCGCCGTCCACTACACGATGGGTGGTCTTTGGGTCGACTACAATCTGATGAGCACCCTGCCGGGGTTGCATGTTTTAGGTGAAGCCAATTTTTCGGATCACGGTGCAAATCGCTTAGGAGCCAGCGCGTTAATGCAGGGTCTGGCCGACGGCTATTTCGTCATTCCATACACAATCGGAAATTACCTGGCGACGCAGATGAACAAGAAGGTTTCCGTAGATCGCCCCGAATTTGCCGCGGCTAAGGAGGAAGTCCATCAGCGGATTAGACGACTCCTGTCAATCAAAGGAAAAAGGACGGTCACTTCTTTCCACCGGGAACTGGGCTCGCTGGTTTGGGAAAAGTGCGGGATGGCGCGCAGCGCGACGAGCCTGAAAGAGGCTCTGCAGAAGATTCCCGTTCTGCGCGAAGAATTCTGGCAGAATGTCAACGTGCTCGGCGACGGGAGCGAATTAAACCAGGCGCTGGAACAAGCCGGGCGAGTTGCCGACTTCCTGGAGTTTGCTGAGCTGATGTGTGAAGATGCGCTCGAGCGCAACGAGTCATGTGGGGGGCATTTCCGAACGGAATACCAGACCGAGGATGGCGAAGCGCTGAGAAACGACGACGAATTTTGCCACGTAGCCGCCTGGCAATACAATGGTCCGAACGCCAAGCCAACTCGGAACGTTGAGCCACTCGAGTTCGAAAACGTCAGACTTGCCCAGCGGAGCTACAAATGAATTTTAAATTGAAAGTCTGGCGGCAAGCTCGACCGGATGCGGCCGGTAAATTCGTTGATTACGACGCGAGAGAGATTCCCGCAGAAGCATCCTTTCTGGAAATGCTGGATATTGTGAATGAAGGCCTGAACGATCGGAATGAGGATCCAATCGCTTTTGACTCTGACTGCCGTGAAGGCATCTGTGGAATGTGCTCGCTAGTCATTAACGGCATACCGCACGGTCAAGGGAAAGCGAAGACTACCTGCCAGCTTTACATGCGCAGGTTCCGTGACGGGGCCAAGATTTGGATCGAGCCTTTTCGAGCTGCTACTTTTCCGGTTATCAAGGATCTTGCGGTCGACCGGGGAGCGCTCGATCGGATTATTGAGGCTGGTGGCTACATCACGGCGCGCACCGGTTCCGCGCCCGAGGCGAACTCCATTCCTATTGGTAAGCCGGTAGCCGATTTGGCAATGGAGGCGGCGGCCTGCATCGGCTGCGGAGCTTGCGTTGCGGCCTGCCCAAATTCCTCTGCAATGCTTTTTGTTGCCGCCAAGGTTTCTCATCTTGGCTTGCTCCCCCAAGGCCAACCTGAGCATAGCAATCGCGTAATCAAAATGGTTCGGACGATGGATAGCCTTGGATTCGGCAATTGTACGAACCATTACGAATGCGAAGCGGTTTGCCCGGCCGAGATCAGCGCCGGCTTCATTTCCAGGCTGAACCGGGATTATGGAGCGGCAACGGTTAAAGAAGCGCTCGCGGTTGGGTAACGGCGAACGGTTTGGGTTAGCGGTTTGCTGTCGCCTGTAAAAGCCATTAACGGCTTAGCGTGTAAGGTTTGTAACGACGAGTGCCGCTCCGTCCTGTTCCGGGTCTTCGGCAACTTCCGGCGGCCTTAAGCATAGGTTTCGCAAATTCGTGGATTTCGCTGGTCACAGCTAGTCCAGCCATTGCGGACCATCGTAAGGAATCGCAAACAAGGAGGGAGCCGCCTCAAATTTGATTCGAATAGCCGATCTGCGGGCTATCAAACTTGACGAATTCCCAACTTTGTGCTCGCGAGAAGGCCCAAAATCCGTACGGCTTAATCCGTATGAAAAAGCTATTCTTGATCATGGTGTGCTCTGCAGCGACTCTCAACGTTTCGTGGGCCGCTCCGTTCGGCGAGATGATGCCGATGCACTACAGTCCCAACGACAATCGGACCATAGTTGTTCCAAAAACAAGTAAACCCTCGAGCGATACAACCCGGTCGTCGGGTCAACAGTGGATCGCTGTGCTCATGCCGCCCAAACCCCGCGGCGTCGCTGTGCTGATGCCGACTCACCCCCGCGGCATCGCTGTGCTGATGCCGACTCACCCCCGCGGCGTCGCTGTGTTGATGCCCACCCACCCCCGCGGCGTCTTATGACTTGAAGCCTGTCGGGAGCCTGAGGCCTGACCGGCTTCAACATGCCGGCCAGGCTTAGGGCTCGAGAAAGCTGGAGTGCCCGCTGATGACCTTCCATCCTTCCGGAAACCTCCGAAAGATCATCGTGTCGGTGGAGAACGCATCTTTACCGTGGGTCCGAAACGTGAACCAGGTCAGCGCCAAATAGAACTCCGAACTAAGCCGTTGAATCTTGGCACGCTGCAAAGTGACCGTGGCCATTTCCGACCGATCAGGATATCCACGCTGATAGGCCGCCAGGATCTCGGCCCATCCCATAATTTGCTCTCCATCGATGACCACAAGCAAATCCGGAGACTTCCAAAGTAGGTCCATGTAATGCTCGATGTCGTGCGCATTCCAATATCGAACCTGGTCGAGAATCACCTGGTAAACTTGTTGTTCGTCGGTCAACACCGAGGGTGATCCGACGGGCGTTGGCGACGCAATTGAATCATACACCCAGGCTGACTGCGGATCCGCGGCAAACCCCTGGAACGAAAGAAAGAGCAGCAGCGTAATAAACCATCTGGATGCCATCCTGATCATCATCAAAAAGGTGCTTCTTCTAACCAGGATTTGTCTCGGCATGCCAGCTTTTAATTGTATCAATCGAGAATCAATTAGACGTCTTTCGCGCGGCCACTTTACAGATTCGCAGGAGGTAGAGGTTTTGCGGGTAAAAGCCCTAAAATTTCGCAAGTTCGAGAACCTGGGAGACGTCAGTCCGATCGGGATCTTCTATGCTGCGCCGTTCGATGTTTATCCGACAGAGATCGACGTTTTCCAGCCGAACTTGATTGTCGTGCTCAACGCCAACCAATCCACTTCCTTCTCAACCAGTTTCATAGATGTTTTTGTTGATTTGATCCTTCGTCTTCATTATCAGTTTTGAAAATCAAGCCGGGCTGCGCTGCTAGTGGCTGAGATCCCTACATACCATGGATGCGAAAAGAACAGTGATCATGACGGTCGTTTTGCTGGCAGTGGGTTTGGAACCTTCCTACGCGGCAATGCCTTTTGGGCGGCTTATGCCGCTGCACTATGGTCCGGACGATATACGGACGGTGGTTGTTCCTCAGACTGAGAAGAAGCTTGCGTTTTCATCGTTGCCACAGAATAGCCTTTCGACGAGCAGGCGATCCGCGGCCCCAGCGCCGGGAAAGGTAGGTACTGTAACCTTCCGGGACCTTGACGCTTTTTGGCCCTTTCTGGAAATCGCTAGACTTTGACCTCGCTGGACAGTGGCCAGTAGGTAAGTGAGTAACGGGACCAGGCAAAAACTTCCCGGAAGCGACAACCCGCCCTGCCATCAAAAAAGGAGAACGGCATCTGGTCGCTCTATCTTGCGAGTTCTCAATTTTGTGCTCGCGAGAACGCACAAAAGTCGTACGGCTTGAGTCGTATGAGAAAAATACTGTTGGCTGTTACCTGCCTGGGGATAACTGCAATACCTTATGGGCAAAATCATAACGCAATATCCATTCCGAAATCAGAGCGCATTGCTGTGACCCTGCCTTGGAAGCCGTCATCTGAGGTCGCTGTGACCCTGCCTTGGAAGCCGTCATCTGAGGTCACTGTGACCCTGCCTTGGAAGCCGTCATCTGAGGTCGCTGTGACCCTGCCTTGGAAGCCGTCGTCCGAGGTCGCTGTCACCCTGCCTTGGAAGCCATTGACAACCCGGGCTTGAATTGCCGAACCTAAATCCTGGCCGGTCGTCGAACCGGCCAGGGTCACGGTTCGAGAAAGCTAGCGTGAGATGTGATGATCTTCCATCCCTCGGGAAGCTTCCGGAAGACCATCGTGTCGGTGCAATATGCGTTCTTAGTGTTTCTAGTGAACGTGTACCAGCTTAACGCCAAGAAAAAATCCGGGCTAAGCCTCTGAAGTCTGACCCGCTGCAGAGCGACTGCGCCCATCTCGTTCCGGTCGGGAAATCCGCGCTGGTAAGCCGCTAACATTTCGGCCCAGCCTATGATTTGCTCCCCTTCGACAACCACGAGCAAATCGGGAGACTTCCAATATCCGTCCATGTAATGTTCAATATCGTGCGCGTTCCAATATGTTACTTGGTCGAGAACGGCGGCATAGACTTGTTCTTCATCGGCCGGAACCGTCGCTGATTCCGAAGGAGACGGACCCGGCTTGACCGAGTCATACACCCACGTTGATTGTGGATCCGCAGCAAGGCCTTGGATCGAAAGAAAGAGTAACATCGCAACAAACAATCTGGATGCCATCCTAATCATCATCAAAAAGGAGCTTCTTCTAACCAGGATTTGACTCGGCATGCCAGCTTTTAATCGTATCAATCGAGAATCAAATCGGGCGTCTTTTTCACAGGGCCCTCGCAAACTCTCAAGCGCCAGAGATTTTTGCGGCTAGAAGCCTTAAAGTCTCGCAAGTTCGAGAAGCAGTAACCGCCTCTTAGGCGCTGGATTCTATCTAGTGTGCGAGAGCCGTAGGTAAGCGATCCGAACTCTCTATGGCCTTTTTATATTGCACCAAGGCGACTTCGGCATCGGAAATGTCGCTCAAAGTCCCTGGCAGCTGGAAGCTGTCGCGCACAACGTACAGTATCTGCAGGCCCTGCTCTATATATTGGCATCCTGATTTAGCGTCCCCTTCTTGACCCAAGAGGTTGCCTAACCTCGCAAGACAATCTCCGTAAAGTTCGTTTTCGTACGGATAGTCCCGCTTGCGGACGTTTTCCTCCAAATAGCGTATGGCCCGCGAAAACATTTGCGCTGCTTCCTGCCAGTTCCCAACCCCACTCGCGATTTCGGCTTCAGCATAGCAGCAAAGGGCATCACGAAACCGACAATCGGATTTGTCCTGACCAATTTCCTCAAGCTCTTTGGTTAGCGGTACTAACAATTCTCGATTAGTCCTCTTCGCTGCTTCCAAGTTTCCGGTCTTAATATAGCAATGAGAAAGGCTGAAAGCATAAGTTTGGGCGCACTCCTCAATGTAAAAATCACTCTTTTTTTCGTCGATAAGTCTTTTACCATCGTCGAGAGCTTCTTTCAGTAGTCTCTTGGCTTCTTCGTACTCATTTCGATTCATCAGAACGACTCCGCTATTTCCCAGCTCTCGAATCAGGTCCTCCAAGAGACGGACGTTGTTGGGATCAGCCGCACACAATTCTCGCAATATCGATAGCGCATCGGTCGGGATTGCAATTTTTCCGTCTTCTGACTCCGAAAAAGCTATCAAAGTTCCCCAACGAGCGATGGCTCTTTCCAAGCGCCGTTGCAGTTGAATATCAGCTGGAGCTTCCTCGACCGCCTTACGACAAAGAGCTATGGCCCTCCGAACAGGTTCCCCAAATAGTTTAAAGCGGCCCCAATTATAGTAAAACTCACCCAAACGTTCGAGACTATACGAGTAAGAACTCAGGGCCTCTCGATCGGACTGTTCGGCTTGATAGGCCTTTTCTCCATATTGCGTTGCTTCAGTCAATACCTTTAATGAGTCCTCCGGTTTAGCAAGTGCGCCAAAAAAGTCTACCTTACGAGCCAGCGCATCGCAGAGGAGCATTTGGAGCTTCCTCCGAGGATATGCCGTCAGATTGCCAGCGGCTTCAAGCTTCCGTAATTTCGTGAGAACCTCTTCCAAGATGCCAGCCGCTGTCGCAATCTTTCCGGCATTGGATAGAGCTCGACATTTTTCCAGCATCGCCTGTGCCAGAATAAGCTGATCCCCCGGATCAGACACCGGTTGATTGGTGAGAGCCCTAGCCCTAAGTTCCGCCATTTCCAGTCGTTGGATTGTTCCATTGAAGTCGCCTAGCTCTTCGAGGACACGCGCGAGAATCATTTGGGTCTGAACTTCGGCTCGTAACTGAACTGCGCTCCCAGCGGGATCAACCTCGCTTCGGCTGGTCGCATCAATCTGGTCAAAGACCCCCGCTACTCGCTGAAGCAGCTCGAGTCGCCGCTCTATCGGCGCCGACATGGTCTCTAGCGCTGCAGCAATGTCGGTGATCATGGTACGCGCCGACGACGCAGCCAGCTCCCGCTGTTGCAGCGCATAATCGCGTTCTTTCCGAGCTGCCCGATCCGAAGCCAAGATGAATCCAAGAGCAATGGCCCCAACAACGGCCGCAATCAAACTTGAACAAGTCGCAGTCGGGTGGCGTCTGATCAACGTGCGGGCTCGATACCACCAGGTTTGTGAACGAGCAAGAATCGGCCGGTGAGCCAGGAGGTTCTGAATGTCGTCAATGAAGTATTCGACACTGCTGTATCTGTCGACAGGCGCCTTCTCCAATGCCTTCAAAATGATCAATTCGAGGTCGCGTTTCAACGGGCTCGGAAAATGATGCCCTCCCTTGCCCCTCGGTCGTTTCCGGGGATACTCGCTCGGCTTCGGCGGCTCGTCCTCACAGATCCTGCGTAAAAGCTCAAATGCCGCTGCCGGCTCGCCTTCTTTCGCCAGGTCAAAAGGATGGGCCCCAGTTACAAGCTCGTGGAGAATAATTCCGAGAACGAAAATATCCGAGGCTGTCGTCACCGGCTCGCCACGAATCTGTTCGGGACTGGAATAGCGAGGAGTGCATGGCCCCAGACCTCGCGTTTGGTCCATCGATTCTTCCTCGTCCACTAGAAGCTTCGCGATACCAAAATCGAGCAGACGGGGTGTTCCATCGGAAGTGACCAAGATATTGGTGGGTTTCAAATCCCGATGCACCACGAGATTCCGGTGGGCATAAGCGACCGCGGAACAAACTTCACAGAACAGTCTCAGAATTTCCCTGAGATCAAGCTCCCGATTACGGCAGTAGTCATCGATTGGCTCCCCTTCAACATAGTCGAGAGCAAAGTAAGGAAGACCGTTCTTCAGTGTCCCGCCTTCCAGGAATCGAGCGATAAACGGATGGTTCAGTTGCGCCAGTATTCGGCGCTCCCTTCGAAATCGTCCGGCGAAAAGGTTCGCATCGACCCTTGCCCGAATGACTTTGATGGCAGCGCGCTGTCTCACCAATTGAGCCTCATCATCGATGGTTCTTTCCGCGAGATAGACCGTTCCCATCCCGCCAGAACAAATCTCCCGAAGAACGTGCCAAGATCCGATCGCAGTACCGGGCCGAACACCGAGTTCTTCTTCTTCGGTATCATCTCCGAAGACAGTTTGGTCTTTGAGGCGCCAGGCCGGAGTTTCCAGGAAACGGCCGTCTGGATCATCACATTCAAGCAAAGTGGCCAGCTCGCGGCCCATCTCCGGATTATCGCGACACTTTTCCTCCAACCATGAGGCGCGGAGCGCCGGATCCAATTCGACGGCTTCCGCGAATAGCGCCTTAATCCTGGACCAGTGTCCTGACATTTCATCAGCTGGGTTTGGATTTGGCGCATTCATCGATCTTTGTGGCCTAGGAGTTCTCTCGCGGTGGCTAATCCGAAGGAATGCTCAGTCGCCGCCTCAGCCACGCTTTCGCCAGGCGCCAATCTCTTTTAACGGTGGTTGCCGATACGCCGAGCGCCTCGGCTGTCTCCTCGACGGTCATCCCTGCAAAAAAACGGAGTTCAACGACTCGGCCCTGATCCAGATCCAAATCTGTCAATTCTTTAAGGGCTAGATCTAGACCGATCAGATCGATGGTTTGCCCGCGTTGGTCCGGTACGTCGACCTCAACCGATTGAATGGAGACTTTCAGCGCTCCGCCACCACGTTTTTGGGCGACCCGAGAACGGGCGCGATCAACCAGAATTTGCCGCATCAGTCGGGCAGCCACTCCAAAAAAGTGGGAGCGACTCTTCCAATCGAGTTGCCTCGCATCTACCAGCCGCAGGTAAGCCTCATGAACTAACTCGGTCGGCTGCAACGATTTGTTACCCCATTCTTTAGCCAGCGCCTGGTCGGCCAAAAGTCGGAGTTGATCGTAGACCCGTTCGGTCAGGCGATCGAAAGCGGAGGCATCACCATTTCTCCATTCGCGCAGCACGCGCGTGATCTCGGTCTCTGGTTGTATGTGAGAATGGGCTTCCTCTCCACCTGGAAAGGACGTTCCGAACAACTCTGACGGCTCCTTTTTCCCACGTTGGCAAAGAAGTTGATCCGAATCCGCGGGGAGTATAGTGAGAGAATCTCCCTCCCTGCAAGCCTGGGAGTCTTATAAAAATTTGCCGGCTAAAACCTTGGTCTTGACCTAACAACAGGCTTTGGCGTTAGCGGCGTCGACCGAAGAGGAAAGTACTGATCGGGAAACTGTTGCGATCATAGCGTTAAGGCACGAGACAGCTCGTCGCCCGGTTTGCTAGGCCGCGAATGCGCCCCACCAGCACTGGAAATGAGCTCACGTATTCTGTGACCCATTTTCGGGATTCTGGGTTCGTCCGTGCGTGTGGCTACAAAGCTAGGAAGGACGCGCGGGCCGCCTTCGCAGACTACGGCGCGCCCTAGCGCTGAGTTTGAGAAACTATAAATGCTGGCCGCGACGAAGCGTTTCGCGTAGTCGGGAGCGCATCCCCGACGCTTCCTAGTCCAAATTCTCCACAATCTTCGCTCCCATTTCCGCGGTTCCAACTAAGTTGCAGCCTTCCGATAAGATGTCGCGGGTACGGAACCCTTGGTTAATCGTTCGGCGGACCGCGCTCTCGATTCGTCGGGCCAGCTCATCTAAGCCGAATGAATATCGCAACATCATTGCAGCGGAAAGAATTTGGGCGATCGGATTAGCAATCCCTTTACCCGCAATATCTGGAGCAGAACCGCCGCTGGGCTCATAGAGTCCGAAACGGGAATCGCCCCTTTGACGAGTACCCAGGCTAGCGCTCGGGAGCATCCCGATAGAGCCGGTCAGCATCGCCAACTCGTCGCTCAGGATGTCGCCGAACGTGTTCTCGGTGACGATCAGATCAAATGCGCGCGGATTGCGGATGAACTGCATGGCGGCGTTGTCGACCAGCAAATGGCTGAGTTCGACGTCCGGGTAATTGGCGGCGAGCTCTTTCATTACCGATCGCCACAACAATCCGTTTTCCAGAACGTTCATTTTATCCACGGAGGTCAGTTTGCCTTTCCGGGTCTGGGCGATTTCGAAAGCTAAGCGGCCAATGCGTTGCACTTCGGAAGCGCGATAGATCATGGTGTCGACCGCGACCCGGTCACCATTCTCTTCCCGGGTGCCCTTCGGTTGACCGAAGTACAATCCCCCGGTCAATTCCCGGATACATAAAATATCAAATCCACCTTCCACCAAATCCGGACGGAGCGGTGAGGCCGCCGTGAGCTCCGGAAAACAGATGGCGGGGCGGAGGTTGGCAAAAAGCTCAAAGTGTTTACGGAGTGGTAAGAGCGCTGCCCGTTCCGGTTGCTCGTTCGCGGGCATTGCTTCCCACTTGGGTCCGCCGACCGAACCAAAAAGGATGGCATCGCTCGATTCACAAATCTCTAACGTTTCAGCGGGCAGCGCTTTACCAGTGGCGTCGATGGCTGCACCTCCTACCAGCGCTTCTCGCAGTTCCAGGGTCAGGCCACTGCCGACGGATCGCAAAACCTTAACTGCCTCGGCCATGACTTCGGGACCGATCCCGTCACCGGCCAGCACAGCAATAGAGAGTTTTTGTGTCATAAGGGAGCCCAAGTACGGCACTAAAATCGCGCGTCTGCCGTAAGAGCGTTCAATATCCAACAGCTATTCTAGAAGAGACGCAAGCAGGTCCTCTGGTTATCGCGCTATGGAGGTTGGAAAATCACGCAAAGACGCAAAGATTGAGAAGTGGAATCTAGAATGTTTGGCACAGAAGCAAGCGGAATGTGCCAAGCTGCGCTGCATACACGCGGACACGCAGGCCACCGCGTCAAGACTATGGCAGAAACGCGCGCGTAGTCGGGAGCGCATCTCTACCGGTCCCGGGTCTTTGGATTCTCCGCAGCAGTCGCTTTTGCTGCAGCAATGAAATCGCGGAGTTTACTTCGGTCCTTCTTGCCGGGTTGCGATTCGACTCCAGAAGCCACATCAACGGCATAAGGATTGGTGGTTCGGATCGCGGCGGCGACATTTTCCGGAGTCAGTCCTCCGGCAAGAATAACCGGCTTAGCGATTGGGGGTCCTCGAAGAATTTCCCAGGCAAATCTTTCGCCGGTGCCGCCAAAGTCGCCCGCCCGATAGCCGTCGAAAAGAAGGGCGAAGCCGTCGAACCAATCGAGCTCAGCAACACTGTGCTCATTTTTCACGGAAATCGCAGCGATGAGGGGGCTCCCCGTTTCAACCAGACGCGAAACAAATGGATACCAAGCGTCACCATGCAACTGCACTGCGTCAAAAGTCCGATCGGCCAACCATTCGAGCGCTTGCTCTAGTAAGGGATTCACACCGACCAGAACGCGAGCGACCCCCACTGGCAAAGCATTTATCCATTCTCGCGCGGATGTCAGATCGACGTACCTCTTACTATTCGGAAAAATATTGAATCCAAGCGCATCCGCTCCACTCTCGATCGCGATTTCCGCATCGGACGAATTAGTGACTCCGCAGATCTTTACAAACGGCCCGACATCTCGCGTTCCGCTTAGAAAGCGAGGAAGAGGGCGATTGCCCTTTTCTTGCGCGGACATTTTACGCTTGAGATTTTTCAACTTTTATCCTCTTTTGCCAGGTTTTCGAGTTTACTGATTTCACAACAGGATTACAATGACAGCAGCGATAGTCTAGATCTGAATCAGAGTTGTAAAATGGAGCGGAAAACAAAAAAGAAACGTGTAGAGAAACGCGCTGCTCGGAAAAAGAAAGACACGGATTCATCGGAATCTAAAGCTTCTGCATCAAAGAAAAAGAAGGCGAACAAGAGAGCGACGCTGACCGGGACCAAGAAGCCCGAGGAACGCAAGAGTCATGTAGCGCCCAGTTACGAGCAAGTGCAGCTTCGTGCGTATTTCATTTCAGAGCAGCGACGCAACGTGGGTATCGCGGGTGACGAACATGGCGATTGGGTTCGGGCCGAGCGAGAACTGCGAGAGGAACTTTCGATCGAAAGAGTTTCGCTTCGGGGTTGATGTGATGATCGGCCCTTATCGCGAAGACGCGATCCCTCCCCTAGCCTGCCAAGTGCAACGATCGGCCGAGCTTTCCGTCCTCCACGATTTCATACAGCCGGCCGATCGGCGTCTCGGAGAGCCACGAAATGCTCGTTGTGGTGACCACTCGTTGGCTACCGGCAGGCAAGCTCTTCAATAGCCGATTGCGCCGTTCGGCGTCCAGCTCGCCAAACACGTCATCGACTAACAACAGAGGCGGCCGACCCCATTCCGCTTCTAACACCCGGGCTTGACCCAGCTTCAGCGCGATCGCCATGGTTCGTTGCTGTCCCTCGGAGGCGAAGAGATCCGCCGGCTGCGATTGCACCATGAAATGAATATCGTCGCGGTGAGGTCCAACAGAAGTTGCGCGTAACCGTCGCTCCTCTGCCGCGCTCTCGGCCAGCGCGCGTTCAAAATCATGGGTTGCGCCTGGGTGGTAATTCATGGTGAAGGCTTCTCCCCGGTCGCTGATGGAAGCGAACGCGGAGACTACGTATGGTTCCAGCCTTTCGATGAGAAAAGCCCGCAGAGCTGTCAATTGATGGCCAAACTTCAACAGAGGTTTGGTGTAGGCTGCGACCTCCTTGGGACGTGCGGGAACCATTTTTAAATAAGCATTCCGGGAACGGAGCGCTTTCTCGTAAGAGCGAAGAATCTCACGATAATTGCGGAATAGCTGATTGCCGACGAAATCAAGAAACCGCCGCCGACCTTCACTCGAACCCCGGATGAGATCGATATCGGAATTGGCGAAGAAAACGACTCGTCCTATGTTGAGATACTCGGTTGGATCTTTTTGCTCAATCGAATCGAGAGCGAGTTTCCGGCGGCTGGCGCTGTAGTAACATTGAAGATGATAGTCGTGAACAATTCCATCTACGACTAGCCCGCGGGCACCGCTCCGAATCACGGGTTGGAGTGAACTGGTCCGGGGTGATTGCAACCGAATGAGCACAGCCAGAGCTTCCAGTAGAGAAGTCTTTCCCAAAGCATTTTTGCCGACCACACAGGTTAGATCGGTATGCAGGTCGAGTTCGAATTTAGTGAAACAGCGAAAGTCTCTGACGAAAAATCGATTAACCATCGTAGATCTCTTCAAAGATTCCGCCACCCAGAAGCGTTTCTCCATCGTATAAGGCGCACACCTGACCGGGTGTTAATGCTCGCTGAGGCTGGCTAAATTCCAGCATGGCGCGGCTTTCTGCCAGCTGCTCAAAACGGACTTCGGCAGCCCTTGCTCGATAACGAGGCTTGGCCGAGATCTTCGCCGTTTGGTTCAGCCGGCGATTCGTATGCGACAGTGAACCGATCCGACAACGAGTGGAGTAGAGTCTAGCGGTATCTGGTCGATCAAACGCGACGATCAACTCATTGGTGGCCGCACGTTTTTCAACTACCACATATGCTTCGTGCGGTGTATTCGACGGAACCCCGACCCCTCTTCGTTGACCTAACGTATACAGGTGAAGTCCGCGGTGCTCTCCAACGACATTCCCAAAATGGTTTCGAATCAATCCAGGATTGTCCGGAACAAATGCGCGCAAAAAATCGCTCATTTTCACCTCCCCAATGAAACAGATACCCTGCGAATCTTTCTTGGCTGCAGTAGCGAGTCCGGACTTCGCGGCGAGCGAGCGCACCGCCGGCTTTTCCAACTCACCTACCGGGAAGCGGGCCGCAGCAATTTGCGACTGCTGAAGTAAAGCCAGGAAGTACGACTGATCTTTGTTCTTATCCACCCCTTCCAAGATATCCCAACTGCCATCGGATCTTTGCGCCCGGCGCGCGTAATGACCCGTCGCAACCGCCGTAAATCCGTTTTGGCGCGCATATTCCAGAAACACGCCGAACTTCATTTCCCGATTGCACATGACATCGGGGTTTGGCGTCACGCCGGATTGGTATCCGGCCAACAAATAATCAACTACCTTCGCACGGTACTCTCGCATGAGATTCACGACCCGAAACGGGATACCGAGCGTGTCGGCTACTGCCCGGGCATCTTCTATATCGGTCTGCCAGGGGCAATCACCCACGATATTTTCTTCATTAATCCAGTTCTTCATGTAGGCCCCTTCGCTCGGAATACCCGCGCGCCGCAGCAGCAACGCCGCAACGCTGCTGTCGACCCCTCCCGACATTCCAACCAGCACTTTCTCTGGAGCGTGAGATGACATTTCGTGAAATCGGCAATTTCGCGGAATTCCTCCGGTAATCAAATCGACACAGCGGCGGCTGTGTTTCGCGCATCGAAATCAATTCGATGAAGACCATGAGGGTAGGGCGAAAACCCGACTACGCATAGCCTACGTCGCGGCCAGCTTGACAGTGTTCTTCAAGTCCGCTGCCAGGGCGCGCCAGAGACAGCGACGGCGGCCTGATTCGGCATGCGTCGAATCGGTTTGAGCCGTCTGTAGTTTTACCCATGACATTGTTGCCCGGCTTCATGCCCTGCCGATGATCGCCGCAAGAAAGACGCATCAAGGACCGATCCACGCATGGCTCAAACCCGGCGCGGACGAACCAAAAGAGATCGCAACGTTTTCCGGCGCGCCGAGGTTTTCGCCCTACCGATCAGGGGCGCAGCCTCCCCAACGCGGGTAGGCCGAAAGCCCGATACCGTTTCAGCGGGATCGGCTTGAGCCGTTTGTGGCTTTGGAGTCGCCGAGTTAGAGCACGCTAAAACCTTAGGCGATGGTTATGGCTGTCCGGCCGGTTAGTGCTCGCGCAATAGTTAAGTCATCAGCGCTTTCGAGACCCAGACCAGCTGGGAGTCCTTGGGCGATCCGAGTAAGCTTAATCCCCGGCTGAGCGAGATGTTCCGCCAAGTAGTTGGTGGTCGCCTCCCCTTCCACATCAGCTCCCAGGGCCAAGATAATTTCCTGGGGGGCATCACGTCGCACCCGTTGGATCAACGCGTCAATGCGCAAGTCCTCAGGACCAACGTGATCGAGCGGCGAAAGCTTGCCACCCAAAGTGAAATAGAGCCCCCGAAACGCGCCGGTCCTTTCCAACGGCAGTACGTCCGTCGGCTGTTCCACCACACACAAAACCCCTCGATCTCGGGTCGAGTCGGAACAAATCACGCACAATCCTGATTCCGAAAAAAATCCGCACTCTGGGCAACTCGTGATCCCTTTCATCGACCGCAAAATTGCATCCGCGACCTCGTCCGGTCGCGCATCACGCGATTGAACCATCCAGAGTGCAATCCGCTCCGCACTCCGCGGACCGATGCCGGGCATCCGGCGTAATTGTCGGATTAGTTCCTGCAACAGAGTGGGATATTCCGTTCTCGCCATAAGTCCGAACAACGTGAGAGCTAGGTCGAGTCTTTTTCGACACGCTCTGTGCGGTAAAATTCAACCACCCGCTCACTCAAGAACTTATCCGGATCGTCCAAGGCGCTAACGGGAAATCGAAACTGCAAGTTGCGATCACGATCGCGAAGCAGCTTCAAGCCATAGGGGTAATCCTTAAAGAGGTCAGCGCAGAAAACGCTGATCTCTTCTTGGGCGGTCCGGGCTCGGGCGACTATCTCGGAAGCCGCGTCCGGATCAATCGAAAACTCGACTCCAGTTTTCTGAGAAAAAGCTTCAGCGAATTGGAGGATCTGATTCATCTGGTTCTGGTCTGTTTCGGCTCGAGCCTGGGCGAGGAGCGCTTCGAGCTTACCTGCCGGGTCGCGCACCAATGCAGCGTCTACCGTTAAGTTGCGGATTCCTGTACCAGGTAGCTCGAATTTGAAATCGCGCAGCACGCGCTCACAAACAGTGACTAAGGCACGGGCACCCGTCTTCTCCATCTCGGCTAGCCTCGCTACCTCGCGCAGGGCGTCATCTTGAAACTCCAGATGAATCCCAAAGGCTTCAAAGGCGCGACGATATTGCCGAATCACACTACCCTCAGAGGTCTTCAAGATCGCGAAGTAGTCATTCGCGTCCAGTTCCTCACAGACTACCCGCACGGGAAGGCGACCGACAAATTCGGGTTCTAATCCAAACTCAATGAAGTCTCTCGTGTCAGCGGCATGAAAAATCTGCCCAGCTTCGAGTGGCGCCGGTTCCGCTCCAAACCCGATGCTAGCCTCACGCAAACGACGATCGACCTGTTCTCGCAGCCGATCAAAAGCCCCACTGCAAATGAAAAGGATGTGACGTGTGTTAATGACTTCTTTTCTTGTTTTGCCCCGCTTCTGGAACTCGATAGCAGACTGGATTTGCGACTGGATGTCCATCGGGTTGCGCAGCGGGACTTCCGTCTCTTCCATTAACTTGAGGAGTGTGGTCTGCACACCGCGCCCGCTTACGTCGCGGCCAACCATTTTGCCGCTCGTCGCGAGTTTATCGATTTCGTCTACGTAAATAATTCCATACTGCGCCAAGGCATGATCGCCGTCTGCCCGTTGCACCAGCTCGCGAACTAGATCGTCCACGTCTCCTCCGACGTAACCGGTCTCGCTGAATTTCGTCGCATCGGCTTTGACAAACGGGACGCCGATCAGCTCCGCGATGTGCTTGACCAAATAAGTTTTGCCGACGCCGGTGGGCCCTAAAATCAGGACATTGCTTTTAATATATTCAATTGCTCCGGCGGCTTTCGGATCCTCTTTCTCGAGGCGGCGAATCAAATTCACATGGTTATAGTGATCGCATACAGCGATCGCTAACGTCTTCTTTGCGTCGTCCTGCCGGATAACGAAGCGGTCAAGATGCGCTTTTACCTGCTTCGGGGTGAGTCGAAATTCGAGCGGGTCAAAATTCTCGACCGGCTGGACTTGAGGCTCTTCCTCGGTCGTCTCCGGTTGGGTGAACGCCGCCACGGACACCTTGTCGCCAAAGTTCGCCTTCATGAACTCCTGAATTTTTTTCTGTAGCTCTTGCGGCGACGGAAATGGTGTTTCTGCCATCGACAATCATAAGCTGCCCGAATTCCCATCGCAAGATGGCGCCATGAAGCCCACCGACGGGATGACCAATAGCCAATCACAATGAGCTGAACCTGACCTCAGTGAATTTTGCGTTTCATACTAGATTCAAGCTAAGCTCAGCTTCATGATGGTCTTCCCCCCTAGAGCCAAATGTTTCTATCCGGCGTTGCTCTTAATTTTTCTGGTCACGGCAGCCTTTGCCGATCAGAAAGGGAGTTTCCAGCTTCGGATTGCCGGGCTTGACCCCAACGGCGAAATTCCCAATGACTTTGTTTGGAACCAGTTCGGTTGCAAAGGAAAGAATCTATCCCCTGAGATTAGCTGGACCGGAATTCCAGGCGGGACAAAGAGCTTTGCTTTCGCTGTTTGGGATTCGGACGCTCCAAAATCGGGCGGTTTCTATCATTGGATGATCCTCAACATTCCAAATTCAGCCCGGGATCTTCCAGCCGGCACCGGCAATATTGAGAAGCGGATGACTCCGTCTGGAGCAGTACAGTTGAAAAACGATTATGGCGATCCTGGGTACGGGGGCCCGTGTCCGCCGGGACACCAGGTGCATCATTACCACTTTGTGCTTTATGCCCTCCGAGTCGAGCGGCTGCCGGTCGATCAAAGAACTCCTCCAGGAACCGCCGCGGCCCAACTCCAGAGCGAGATCTTGGCTAAGGCAGAAGTTGTTGGGATCTACGGCCGGTGAGGGTTGCGGCCGGAACACCAAGCCGACGTGGTCGGATGCTGATCAGCCAGATCTTGCAAGTCCGACGAGAAATGTCCCCCAACGAAACCCTGAGGCCCGCTCACGAAGCAATCGGCTCAGGCCTCGTCCTCGTACTCGGCTTGGGCACGCAACGAGTCTTTGATAAGTTGGATCACATAGTCATATCGACTGAGACCGTTGATCAGGCGATGCAACTCCAGGCGTTCGGCGTCTTCCGGGTCTAGCGCCTCCCAGAGAGCATTGGTGTAGGCTTGGCTATCGAGCTTCGGGGACATAGTTCAGTCAACGGCAAAAAATCGCGGGGCTTTAGCTTGGATTTTTGCACTAGGGAGACGCCTCCGCGTGTCCGTTTTGCCTCGTCGCCAACTCTCGCCATTTTGCGCGCCACGAACGGACTCGCGGGTCGCCTGCGCAAGGTACGGCGCGCCTAGCGTTGAGTCTGAGAAACACCGTAGAACCGGCTACGCCGACACGTCCGACGACGTGTCCGACGAAGCCTCCTCCGATGTTCGTACGATGACTTACGGTCGGCGAAGGCGGGCTTGTCCGCCATAGCCCGCCCGTCCCATCAAAGCCAATATGCTTACAATTTGGCGGCGGCGGAAAGCGTCAGCGAAGGAGGAAGTCCCGCGAATGCGGGACGTAGTCGGGAGCGCGTCCCTACCGTGGACATTTATCGCTCCGCTTTCTTTGCCTCGTCCCAGAGTTGATCCAATTCCTGCAAAGAAAGGGCGGAAAGCTGAATACCTCTTTCGATCGACAACGTTTCCATGGCCCGAATCCGTCGGGAAAACTTTTCGGTAGCCGCCCGTAATAAGTCCTCCGCGTCCAGCTTTCGCTTTCGAGCAAAATTTACGATAGAAAACAAAAGATCGCCGAGTTCCTCCGAAAGTTGCTCCGAGCTTTGAGCGCCTTCAATTTCCGAAATTTCTTCACGGATCTTTGCTAGAACGTCTTGTGCCTCCGGCCAGTCAAACCCGGCGCGAGCAGCCTTTGCTTGCACCCTCTGGGCCTGGGCAAGTGCCGGCAATGTTCGAGGCACTCCGTCGAGGATCGATTTTCGCTCTTCTTTCTCGGAGCGCTTGATTGCGTCCCATTGGCGTAAAACAGCATCGCTGGTTGGGAGCTTGTTCTCGCCGAAAACATGCGGATGCCTGCGCACGAGTTTATCGGCGATCCTGTCGGCGACTTGATCAAATTGAAATCGGCCTTCTTCGCTCGCCATCTGCGCATGCAGAACTACCTGGAGCAAAAGGTCGCCAAGTTCCTCGAGAAGAGCGTCGTCATCCTGATCGTCGATGGCATCGATCAGTTCGTAGCACTCTTCGAGAAGGTGCGGCTTGAGCGTTGCGTGTGTCTGTTCGCGATCCCAAGGACAGCCATCTGGTGCCCGCAATTTGGAAACTATTTCCCGAAGGCGATCAATGGAAGAAGTCATAGAAAAGTGAAGTAGCCTGATCCTCCTGGCTCAGGGAAATGTGATTGGTAAAAGGTGAATAGCGATTGGTGAAGTGTTGTCGCGCGATAATTTTCCATTTGACCCAGGCCGATCACCTCTCAATACCAATCACATTAGGACTGCGCTGAGGCCGGAGCATCAGCACTACTTGCCGTCCTGCTCGAGTAACTTCGCGCGCGCCCGCTCCAAAGTCTCCCGCTCCTTCGAAGTCAGACTCGCCAAGCCGTTCTTAGAGATTTTGTCGAGCAGCCGATCCATTTCGTTGAGATCAGGAGTCTGTTGATCACGACTGGAGGGCCGTGCAAATGAGGAAGGACGCGCGACGACCTTAAATTTGGGTCGTCGCCAGAATTCGAACGGGTTGGGAATTCGCGGGAGTTCCCCGCCATACTGAAGGTAGCGGATGTATCCGAGCGAAGCTCCGCACACGAGCGTAACGACCAGCGCGCTTATCCAATCGCGCTGGTTCACACAAACCAATATCTGGATGGCATAAGAAATAATGCCGATCCACTTCAGGGGAAATATCCCGAACCATTGGAGATTCGGGTAAAGCGTGCAAAAGGCGACAAAGAACCCTATTGCGACCTGGAAGTCGCCGTAAAACGAAGCGGATTGACCGGTCGCCAGCATCCAACCCGTCAGAACCGCAATCGGAGTCAGAAGCAGGATGCCATAGAGAACGAGAAAACGGGCGCGACCAATATATTTTTCAACCTCGACCGCCGAAAAGTAGAGGAAAAAAAGTCCGAACAGAGTGAAGAACGAGGGCCGGTTGATAAATGTGCAAAAAAAGATTTGCCAGATCTGACCGTGCAAGAAAGCCGTGGTGGGGAAAAAAATGAGGTTCGCCATCAGCGGTTCGAGGATCGTCGTCAGTACGATACCGACGGCGTAGGCGATCGTGAGAATCGTAGCACAGTAGATCGGATGGCCCCGAAAGTAGGAAACCGGCCGATCCTCATTAAAACTCGATAGCAACGCCATAATCCAAGAGACTGATTGCGTAATACCGTTGTTATCTTAAGGGAAAATTGTGGCAGCGGCAAGAAGAGCCCGCGGTTTGCTTCTCGTTCGGAGGAACGCTAGTCTGCCCAAGCGCAATGGCACAATCGTTCGATGTTTCACGAGCCCGAAATGGGTCGTTCACCGCAAAGGCTCGTAATCTCGCCGCGCACACGCTACGACGACTTCCGTGGAGCAGGCGCACCAAGACAGACAACCGAAACCTGTTGCCGCTGTTAATTCAGGTGCTCGCCGGATTTTCCAAAGTCGACGGCCGAATTCTGGAAGAAGAAATCGACTCGAGTTTAGGTTTCCTTCGCTACGACTATCCCGAAGCGGTCTACTCCGAGCTTCGCCTGCTATTTCAAAAGGCTCTGAAAGAGCCTCAGGATCTTTCCGCGATGGCGAAGCGTTTGGCTGAGGAATTAAGCCAAGACCGCAAAATCATGCTCGGCGTTCAGCTCTACGATTTGATCGCGAAGGCCGGGATGCAGCAAGAGCAAGTCATCGCGTACTATTCGTTCATGTCCCAACTGGGTATGGCCGCCCAGGCGATCGACATTGTCTACCAACTCAACGCGGCCGACCTTGCAGATACTTCTGTCTACCAAAAAGGAACTTCGCCGTTAGAGTCCGTTGTTTTCGGGGACAGCCCGACCATTGATGTGCCCCTTAAAGACCTGAAAGAGGGTGATCGGCTGATGGCCTATCGTTACCATGAGCTGATCCTGTTCAAGAATCTGAGTTCTCGGCCGGTGGTAGTCCGAGGTCGAGCGTTGGCGCCGGGCGAATTCTGTCGCATTTACCCTGGTCAGAGAATCATCGTCGGCGAACAAGTCATTACTCACCAGGATCTTGTCTTTTACTTCAACGCAAAAAAGAACGTTTCGCTTCCACACATCTTCGTCACCGTCACTCAAAACGACGAAGTGCAACTCGAAAAGGCGAGAACTCGCGACAGCTGTCTCGAGGTGAAATTTGGCCTCAAAGTCCAAGTCGCGGCTCTCAAAAACGTGGGTGCCTCTCTCAACGGGACAGAATTGAAAGCTGGCATCACGGCCGTGGGCTCTCTGGAGGACCGGATCGTTTTCGAGAATTCTAGCGAGCTGCTGCTTTCCGATTTGCGACGGCGTGCTCGGGCGTTGGGCGGAAGGTTTCAGCTCAAGGCCTCGAAATCAAAGTACCTGGTATCGAACAACCCGGCGCTTTTGGAGGCGGACGATATCCTGCTGAGTCCCGGAACGGTCGGGGAAGTACTCCTCAAAATCACTTGTGATTACGATCATCTCGTCGGCACTCTGCAGGTCTTGCAGGCCGATCGCCCGATCATGGTCGGCGACGCGATCGTGCGCAATACTGCGCACCTGGTCGATGGCGATATCATCCGCATCGACACCGGTCAGGTACTCCGATGTGATTTTTCGGAACAAATCATTGAAGAGGAGCGTAACATCATCCGGCATCTCGAGGTTCGAGACGTCTCGCTTCGATTTTCCTCAGGAGATGTTGCTCTGGACGGAATCTCGCTTTCGGTCAGCCGCGGAGAAATGGTCTGCGTCATGGGGGCTAGCGGATCGGGCAAGAGCACCTTGCTAAAAGCGATCTGTGGTCAAAATGAACCGACCAACGGTAGAGTTCTCCTGAACGGCCAATCCCTTTACGAAGATCGGGAGGCGTTGCGAGAATATGTCGCCTACATACCCCAGGATGATGCTTTCGATGAACATCTGACGATCCTGGAGAACCTTGACTACGCCGCGGCCATTCGGTCTCCCCATCTTTCCGCCAAGGACCGCATGCGCAGGATCGACAGCAAACTTATCGAGCTCGGCCTTTCGGAGCGACGGGACAGCTTGGTTGGGACGCCGGTAAAGAAGTATTTGAGCGGCGGCGAACGCAAACGCTTAAACATCGGCCTCGATATGATCAGCTCGGCCGACATCTACCTCTTCGACGAGCCGACCTCAGGCCTGTCGTCCAAGGATTCCGAGCATGTCATCGAGATTATTCGCGGCCTCTCTCATAACAAGATCGTCTTGGTCACCATCCATACCCCGACCTCGAAGATCTTTCAGATGTTTAGCAAGGCGGCTCTCTTGGACAAGGGCGGCCGATTGGTCTTCTTCGGTACTCCGCAAGAGATGTTGCAATACTTTGCCTCCGCGGAACACCAGCAACATTTCGGCACGGAACTGGGTAGCTGTCCCTCCTGCGGAACCACTCGACCGGAATTTATCTTTGACGTCTTGGAAAGTCCGCTTCGTGATCTGAGCGGCGACGTCATTTACGAAGAGAATAGCAAAGGTCAGCTTGTCGCATCGCGCCGATATTCCCCTGATTATTGGCGGGATAAATACGAATCGTTTCGGTTGATCCAGGAAATGCGCCAGGTCCCCGTGGTGCACCAGACCGCAACAGCGCTCCCGATACCGGCCGCGCGCAAGGACCCGATCAGATGGAGGGACGAGTGGGTAAGGTTTACCACAGTCTTTAAGCGAGCATTCATCAGCAAGCTCCGGAACCGGACCAACGTATGGATGACTCTTTTTGAAGCCCCGCTTCTGGCTGCGCTCATCGGCTTCGTCTTGCGTTACGCGGAAAATACGCGTTACGACTTCGCGGCCGCATTTCACATTCCTACCTATCTCTTTCTCTCCTTGATTGTCGCTATGTTCCTCGGCCTGACCAATAGTGCCGATGACATCATTCGAGACCGAACGATACTCCAGAGAGAGCGTAACCTAAACATCCACCTTCCTTACTACGTCGTTTCGAAATTCATCACCCTTGCGCTCTTTAGCTTGGCCCAATCGATTCTTTTCGTGCTGATCGGAAACACGATTCTCGAAATCCGTGGCATGTTCTGGCCGTATCTCTGGTTTGTCGGAACCACCGCGATCAGTGGAGTGGCTGGGGGTCTTCTCATTTCGTCAATAGTCGATGACGCCAAAACGGCTGCGAACATCGTCCCGCTCGTTCTGATTCCGCAAATTATCCTGGGTGGCGCTTTGATTAAGTACGAAGAGATGAACCGCAATCTTGATTTTTTTTACTTTTTCACCCGAGACCGAATCGCGAAGGCCCAGCAGGTTTCAGGAGAAGATATGAAGCCACAGAATGTCGAGGTGCCGCTGGTTTGCGAGTTCATTCCGACGCGTTGGGCCTATGAGGCGATCGTCGTGGCGCAGGGGAAACTCAACCCGTTTACCAAACGGCAAGATCTTCTCACGGAAAAGATTCAAGAGCTCGCCCACAAGCCGGACCTGTCGGAAGCCGAACAAAACCGTCTAGAAGACCTGAAGGTGGCTCTGGCTATACTCTCGGGTTTGGGAGGCAAGGATGTCGGTCAAATCAATTCGCGCTTGCACGAAATTGATCGAATTCTGGGCGGAAAAGATCTGAATGAAGGTCTGTTTGATCGTCAGGAGAACAAGATCACGGCCGAGGAGCTGTATCAGAACAAGAAGGTTACGGATATGCTCACCGATGCCCAGATGAAGCAAAGAGATTACACGTCGAAACCGCGCAATGTTTTTTTTGGACCGGAGAAGAGCTATTTCGGAGTGACGGTTAGCGTTTTGGTTTTCAACTCCCTGGTTATTAACGCTTTCACCGGATTTTTCTTATTGTTGTTGTTAGGGCGCTTAAATCAGCAACTCAGAACAAGCTGACCATGACAGCTGGCGGAAGGGGGCCTGCATCGCAAGGCCATGCAGGCGGCTTCTTTCGGACCCTAGCCGCCGGGTACTCAATCGCCACCTGGGTTTGAGGCCAGAGGCGACTGCGGCTAGAGGACTGATTTGCGTGCCACACGCCGCAATGCTGGCACGAATTGCTTCAAGCGTGCCTCGCTGCTGGGACAGTCGCCGCTACCATAGGTGCCGCCTCTATGCTATCCATACCGGATTGTTATGACACAGCGTCACGCCTCCCGTCGTCGTGCAACGACCGAAACTGCGGTCTCTATTGATTTGCAGATTGATGGAACCGGCGCCTCGACTATTGAGACCGGCATTCCGTTTTTTGACCATATGCTGACGTTGCTCGCCAAACATAGTTTGTTCGATCTTCGCATCGAAACACGAGGCGACCTTGCCGTGGACTTTCACCACACCGTCGAAGACACCGGCATTCTCCTTGGCCAGTGTCTCAATGAAGCTTTGGGAGAAAAGACAGGGATCCGACGCTACGGTTCTGCCCTCGTCCCGATGGATGAAACTTTAGCTCAGGTGGCTATCGACTTAAGCGGACGGCCGTTCCTCAGCTTTCGGACGGTCGAAGTAACCGGTCCGATCGGTAACTTTGATTTCGACCTAATCGAAGAGTTCCTGCGCGCTTTCGCCAATCACGCGGCCCTGAATCTTCACGCTGAGATAAGGTATGGCCGAAACAGTCATCATATGGCTGAGGCGATCTTCAAAGGACTTGCTAAATCGTTGGATCACGCTTGCCAGATAGATCCACGCGTGACCGGAGTGCCGAGTTCAAAAGGAACGTTATAGCTACCGTGAGCACCCTCGACCGCAAACAACCGCGACTGGGCCTGATCGACTACGGCTCCGGTAATCTACGTAGCGTTACCAAAGCGCTAGAATCGGTTCGGTCCCACATTCAAAGGATTGCAAGCGGACCGATTCCCCAAGACCTTGACGCGGTGGTCCTACCAGGCGTGGGATCGTTCGGGGACTCCGTCAGACAACTCCAGAAGCGGCGCCTATTTGATCCTCTGCTCGATTGGTTGGAAGCTGGAAAACCGTTTTTGGGGATCTGTCTTGGCTATCAACTCCTCTTTGAACATAGTGAAGAAACGCCAAATGTACGAGGACTTGGCGTTTTGGCTGGCCAGGTTCGCAGGTTCGCTGGTCCGAATCTCAAGGTTCCGCAGATCGGATGGAACACGGTGCGTTGGAGTGCGCAAACTCTGAAGCGATATCCCGGGTTACCGGCGGATCCTTTTGTGTATTTCGTTCATTCCTATTATCCGGTGCCCGTAGATTCTACCACAGTCGCAGGGACAACCAATTACGGCGGGGAGTTCGCGTCGGCCGTAGCCAAGGACAAGCTTTTGGCGACTCAATTTCACCCGGAAAAAAGTCAGACTGCTGGTCTCAAAATCCTCAAAACTTTCGTCGCTTCCCTTCCATGATCATTCTTCCCGCAATCGACCTATTGGACGGCCAGGTGGTTCGCTTACGGCAGGGCCGGCTCGATCAACGCACGGTGTATCCCGAGGACGCGCTATTTTACGCTTCGCGCTGGGAGGAAGAAGGCGGTAACTGCTTGCATGTGGTAGACCTAAACGCGGCGTTCACCGGCGAGCACCGCAATCTGAAACTGATCGAAAAGCTGGTTTCCATCCTCAACATTCCGGTCCAGGTCGGAGGCGGAGTGCGTTCGCTCGACTCTGCTAAAGAGCTACTCGGAGCGGGCGCCGCCCGCGTGGTTGTTGGAACCCGTGCGGTCGAGGATAGAGGTTTTGTCGATGATCTGGTCAAGACCTTTGGGGGACAAAAGGTCGCCGTCAGCGTCGACGTGAAGGAGGGAAAAGTAGCAGTCAGAGGGTGGGCCGAGGTGAGGGAGCTCAATGCTCTCGAATTTGTCCAACAAATCGATGGTGCAGGAATCGCCTCGGTAATCTTTACTGACATTGCGACCGACGGGATGCTTTCCGGCCCGAATTTTGCCGCTTTGGAAAAAGTGCTGGCGGTTGCTCGCTGCGAAGTGATTTCCAGTGGAGGAGTCGCCAATATCGAGCACATCAAACAGTTAGCGGCGATTCCCGGGCTTCATGGAGCGATCGTGGGAAAAGCATTGTTCGACGGTACAATCGACCTGGCAGAAGCCGTTGCCGTTGCTAACGCCATATCAGACGCCAAAGGGGCCGTCTAGCCTAGAATCTGGAATCTAGAGGCAGTTCATCTCAAGCCGTCATCAATGACGATCCGAGGGCGTCTGCTCGTTGTCACGGGGATCCTGCTGTCTCCCGACTCCCTTCGATCAGCGTCCCGCTGTCCGCGGAGATTTCGAAAGATCTACGAGATCAGTCGCAATATTCAGCGTCTCCCGCCGGATTGCGTCCGAGTCCAAAGAAGTCCCGTTATCGTCCTCAACCGCCGCATTCGGATCGGTAGTGTTTGAACTGTTTTCCTTTTGATCTTTTTGCGCCGGGGTTTTCTCGATTAGTTTGAGCTGCGGTTTATCAACGTCGGCGAGGGACAATTCAAAGCGTTTGTCATGGACCTGCGCTCCCATTTTCTTTTCGTCCGCCTGTTCTTTCTGCTTTTGGGCATTGTCCTTGTCGAGCTGCTCTCGGCGCAGCTTTTCGTTCAGTGACAAGCGATTGCTCTTCAGCCGATCCTTCAGCTCCTTCACGTCTGTGATAATATCTTGAAACGATTGATCTTGGCCGAGCCGGTTGTTCGAGCGCTTTTTCAAATCGTCGATATAGAGCTGCTTATGGTTGTTGGCGATATCGATCGCCGCTGGTTCGACCTCATCATATGGAAGCGGACGTTCCAGAGCGGATTCGCCAATTTCGGAATTATCAGACAGGGACGGAAGAACGACATCGGAACTAACTCCGTGTAACTGCGTCGATCCACCGGCAACGCGGTAGAATTTCTGGACGGTCAGCTTCAAGGCGCCCGCGTCGTTGCCCGATCCTCCCAACAAGGGAATAAACCGCCCCAGTTCTAGCAACGTTTGAACCGTGCCTTTTCCGAACGTGCTTGAGTCTCCTACGATTACGGCCCGCCCGTAATCTTGCAAGGCAGCGGCAAAGATCTCACTAGCCGAGGCGCTGAGCTTGTTCACCAAAATGACGAGAGGACCATTGTAAGCCACCGACGGATCACGATCCTTCAGGACCTCGATGTCGCCGCCCGATTCCTTGACCTGCACAACGGGACCTTGGGTAATAAACAACCCAGTCATCTTAATCGCTTCGTCGAGCGATCCTCCGCCGTTTCGGCGAAGATCGATCACCAATCCCTGGATGCCCTCCTGATCCAGTCTCTTGATCAAAGCAGCGACATCACGCGATGTGCTCTTGCCGGTACGAGACCGTTCCATGTCTTGATAGAACGAAGGCAAAGTAATCCAACCCAGCTTTTGGGAGGTACCATCTGGTAATGTTCGATCGATCAACTCGGCCTTCGCCTCTTGCTCGGTGAGTTTCACATTGTCGCGCACCAGCTCGATCACCTTTCGCTTAGAAGGATCGGAAGTATCGGAAGGAATAACCTGGAGGCGTACGGTGCTGCCCTTTTTACCCCGAATCAGTTCGACGACTTTTTCCAGTTTCATGTCGACCACGTCGACAAAGTTATCCTTGCCTTGGCTGACCGCGGCGATCCGGTCGCCCACGCTTACTTTGCCGCTCATTTGGGCGGGTCCGCCCGGAATCAGGCGCTCAATCTTGGCGTAGCCATCTTCAACTCGCAGCTCGGCGCCAATGCCCGTGAGAGACAAGCGCATATTAATCTCAAAGCTTTCGAGGTCGCCTTTTCCGAGATATTCGGAATGAGGATCGTAAGTTTGGGCGACCGCGTTCAAGAAGAGCTGCAACACATCATTGTCATCGCGCTCTTCCAGATTCTTCACTAGCTGATCATAACGCTTAGAGACAGCCTTCGGGCCCGGATCAATGGCAAACTTGTTCAACTTTTCCTGAAGAAGCTCTCCTTCGATTCGATCCCGCCAAAGGTTATCAGCATCCTGCTCGTTCGCTGGCCATGGCTCTTTGCGGCGATCAAGGGCGACCGTGCGGGTGCTCTTAAAGCCAAAATTTTCGTTAACCAGTTTGCGGATCTTCGCGGCGCGGCTTTCGACTCGATCTTTAAATGTGGCGTAGATGTCGCGAGCGGGCTGGATATTTCCGACGATCAGATCTTGATCCAAACTTGGATCATATTTCTGATGGATCTTATCGATGTCTTCCTGGGTAAAAAACAGCTTGGTGTAATCGAGGGTCTCCAAATAGGTGTCGAGCACCTTGCGGCTCATGTTCGCATCTAGTTTTTGCCTGGTGAAATGAGCCTGTTCAAGCAATTTGGAAACCGTGATTGCGACCTGGCGCGAATCAACGGTGTTTGATTTAAGTTGCCCGAAACTAAGCGTCGCCACCGATACAAGCGAAAGCGAGACGCCGAGATATTTTAGAATTTTCATGCCCCGAAACGAGTACAGATTGACAGAAGAATTGCTGAACACCATTTTTGCGGCCGCCTTAGCCGGCCTTGCAAGCCAGTTTCTCTCAATATGATCGAGTTTCAAACCTTTATTGGCGGTATCTTCGAAACCAATGCTTACTTGGTGGCTGCCCCGGGGGGAGCGATTCTTTTCGACGCTCCGACCGGAACTCGTGAGTGGCTAGAGGAAATCCGCGGTCGACCGGATCTCCTCTTGATCACGCATGGCCACCTCGATCATATCGATGATGCACACGCGGTCAAAGAACGATTTCGCTGCAAAGTGGGTTATCACCCCGATTCTGTACCCCTCATTACCGAACCGGGCTTCTTCAAACAGCTTGGGTTTTTCTTGGAGGTCACCCCGACAAAAGCTGATTTCTTGATCGATGAGACGAGTTCCCGCGACTTCTTGGGCCTCAATTTTCAAATATTCTTAGTTCCCGGCCATTGTCCCGGTAGCCTCTGCTTCTATTTGCCTGAAGAGAAGATTCTCTTTGGGGGTGACGTTCTTTTTGCTGGGAGCGTCGGCCGGACGGATTTACCGGGCTGCGACCACGAGGCCCTCATTTCGAATATTAAGCAGAAACTTTATCGGCTTCCGGACGAAACCAAAGTGCTTCCGGGCCATGGACCAGCTACGACCATCGGGTACGAGAAGCGCCACAATCCTTTCGTCCGGGGGAACGACTAAAGGAGAGATGCCGGGGCAAGGATCAGTTGTCCTTCCGCTACCAACTCGCGATTGACGCGGGCTTCGACGGCACATTGCACCAACCCGTTGACCTCACCTACCCGTTTGGCCGACAGACGAATCTCCTCCCGGGGTCGAATCGGTCGTAAGAACTTCATCGCGCGGATAGCAGTGAGCAGAAACATCTTTCCGGGTCCACCAATTGCAATCCCAGCAGTTTGGGCCAGGGCCTCAGTGAGCAGCACACCCGGCACAATTGGATTTCCAGGGAAATGCCCCTGAAAAAATGGTTCCTCTCCGCCGAATTGCTTGCGAGCTTCGGCCCATACGCCTGCCTCAACGTTGTCTACCTCGTCGATAAAAATGAAAGGGAATCGATGTGGTAGGCCAAGGCTCAATGGATCCATACTGGTGAGGGAGTCTCTTCAAAATCCGCGCGAGTTGCAACCAGCACCCAACCGCCCGAGATTAGAGACTGTGAATTTCGCCGGATTAGCAGATCGGTATCGCACCGATTTCCCGATTCTATCGCAAAGCGTCAATGGCCATCCCCTAGTGTACTTGGACAACGCGGCCTCGACTCAGCATCCCAATGCCGTGATCGAAGAATTGGCGAGATATTATCGCGAGGACCACGCAAATGTACACCGCGGGCTACACACCTTGAGCAGCCGTGCGACCGCGCTGTACGAGAAGGCAAGAGAACGCGTGGCCCAATATCTCAATGCCGAGCGATCCGAGTCCATCGTCTTTACCCGCGGAACCACCGAAGCGATTAACCTGGTTGCCGCCACCTGGGGTCAGCAATTGAAAACCGGGGAAGGGATTCTGCTCACAGAAATGGAGCACCACGCAAATCTGATCCCCTGGCAAATTGTGGCGAAGCGGACGGGAGCGAAGCTGCATTTCATTCCGGTTGAAGGAGATGGCGAAGTAGATTGGTCACAGCTGGAAAAGTATTTCCGCGACAATCCGATCCGTCTGGTCGCGCTCACGCACATTTCCAACTCTCTCGGCTGCGTTAATCCGATCTCAGAGGTCTGCCGCATCGCAAAAAAGAACGGTGCTGTGACTTTGATTGACGCAGCGCAAAGCGCTGGTCATTCGCCGCTGGATGTTCGCGCGATAGGATGCGATTTCCTAGCCCTTTCTGGACATAAATGTTGTGGCCCGACGGGCATCGGAGTCCTTTACGGACGGCCGGAGTTACTCCATAAAATGGAGCCCTATCAGTGTGGTGGGGAGATGATCGTGAGCGTCAATTTCGAGTCTGCACAATGGAAACCGCCTCCGTACCGCTTCGAAGCTGGCACGCCGCACATAGCCGGGGCTATCGGACTGGCTAAGGCTTTCGATTACCTTGACAGCGTCGGTAGACCGGCGATCGAGCAGAGCGATCATTATTTCGGGTGTGCCACCGCGGACAGACTGCGAGAAATTCCGGGTCTTCGTCTTCTTGGTCCCAGAGGCGACCGAGCGGGAATCCTCAGCTTTCAGTTAGGGAGTATACACGCGCACGATTTGGTTGCCTTTGCAGACCAACATGGAATCGCGCTTCGGGGCGGGCATCACTGCAATCAACCGTTGACGCGAAAACTCGGTTTGATCGCCACGGCAAGGGCCAGCTTTTATTTCTACAATACGGTTTCAGAAATTGACCGGCTGGTTACTGTTCTCCGCGAGGCTATCAAATATTTCGGGGAGTAGATGGATTTCGACGAGTTATACCAGGAGATTATCCTGGATCATTGTAAACGCCCGAGAAACAAGGGAACTCTTCCTCCTCCGGCCACCCACGGTTCTGGATTCAACCCAGCTTGCGGAGATGAAGTCACCGTGTTTGTCCGTCAATCGCCGGAAGGCCGGATCGATGAACTCGCGTTCGAATCGCAAGCCTGCGCGATTTGCACGGCTTCAACGTCGCTAATGACCACCCAGGTGAAAGGGAAAAGTCGGGAACAAGCGCTCGCTCTCCAACGACGGTTCATCAATTTTTTGACCAAGGATATTCCAGAGGAAGGCCTCGGTAACCTTCAAGCTTTGGCGGGCGTCAAAAAATTTCCGCAGAGACTGAAGTGCGCAACCCTCGGCTGGCACGCGCTGGAGGTCGCATTGAGCGGGACTGAACGCGAGCCAGTGACATCGGAATAGGTCGGGCTACTGAGGCGGCAGGAACACCCATGGTAGGTAGGTGTCGCCTACCTACGAAGCTGAATCTCCGACTTGGGGGGTGCCCAAGTCCAGCGGACTGCCCGGCATGGTCGAAGGATGCGCTTCCAAAATCCGATGACTTAGCACCTCCCGGTTAACACACAGGTAGATTCTCTCCTCTGGACGATTTTTCCCAAGGTGCATTGACCAAACAACATCCAACATTTCTTTTTCGCTTTGCGTCAATCGCTCCTGTTGAAGGAGGTGCTCATTCCAGGAAGGAACCATCATTTCGAGACGGAAAGTGTTGAAACGCTCGAGGTCCTCATGCAGACGCCAGCTGAAAGCTCCGTTCCGGAGATGAATCAGGCGTACATCGCGCATCTTCCGCATAAAATCGCTGCCCCGGGTATGATCGACTTCGAATTCGACAGTGATCGAAACCGGCCCGTCGTGCGCCCGAGGGACATGAATCAGCCGGTGAGCATGCCCAACAACCGGCGCCGGGTGGAAGTCCAGATCGGAGATAAAATTGATCGAAAGAGGTATAGTCAGCAGCAAGCTGAGTAGCAGTACACCCGCTGCCACCAGTAAGGTTTGGCTGATCCCTAAGGTGCTAGCACTATAACCCCAAACCACTCCACCGAGCGCCAGCGCTCCTTGCGAGACCATAATGACGCTCGCATTCATTCTTCCGCGCGCCCACGAGGGCATCGCGCGCTGACCGGCTACCCACAACTCCGAGGCCGCCAGGGTCCAGCCCACTCCAGCAAACGCCGCTACCAACATGAAAATGACGGGGTTGCGGACCAGTGCCATCGCCAAATAGACGAGAACGACAACGAGATTGGCCAACAAAATCAGCGCGTTAGAGGAAAGGTGATCGCGTGCTCTCGGAACAACAAAGACTGCTCCAAAAACTGATCCCGCGCCCATGAAAGTAAACAGTAGGCCGAGGCTGGAAGGCTGGAAATTCAGCTGCTTCAACCCGACGACCGGCATCAGTGCAGGAATAATGGAGATAAAGAACGCAAACAAGACATTGCGGGCCAGGACGACCTGGATGCCAGGGGCATACCGGACATAACGAATCGCTGTGGTGAACGACTCCAAAAAATTTTCCAGGGGCAGCTTGGAAGTTGTGACGTTGCCCTTCCAACGAAGGATAGCGAAAATCACTATGAGGAAACAAATCGCGTTTAACGTGAATAGCCAATTAGGCGCGAAGAAACGCAGCAGGAGTCCGCCGATAGCCGGGCCAATAATCCCCGAAATGTTGAGCTGAAGCCCCCCCAGCGTCGCCGCCGAAGGCAGCTCTTCGTTGGTGACGATTTCCGGAACTACAGCGGCCCAGGCCGGCGAGTTGAAGGCGAAACCGACACCAGTGAGAAACACGCAGGCCAATATGATCCAAGGGTTCAAGAGGCCTAGAAAACCAAATACAGCCATTAACGCCGCGGCGCCGGCGAGCCAAAAATTCATGACTAGCATCAACTTTCGGCGATCAACCATATCGGCTAGGGCGCCAGCGGGGAGGGTGAAAAAGAAGAAAGGAAGAGAAGCTACCGTTGACATCAACGACAGGAGAAACGCTGACGGACTCAACATATTCATTACCCACGTCGCTGCGGTATCGTGGGCTGAGACACAGGTGCCGGAAAGGAGCGTTGCCAACCAAAGGTTCCGATAGATCGGATTACGGAGTGCCGTAAAAGTGGAGCTTTGGGCCATGCGCTTTGGGGGGAGAGCGATCTCTGCCAAATTATTCCGGAGAATACAGGTCTCGACGAAAAAGCCAAATGCGATTGTGATGAGAGATGCGTCGGAAATCGCGAACCGAAAGGTCTAACCAGATCGAACCTCTGCTGGTTCCACCTCGATCGGCACGCTAGAGCTCCTCCGCCGCAGGAGCTCTCTGTTCACAGACAGATAGTGCTTCACAACCGGCTCTCCTTCGCCGCGGTGAAGTCTCCACACCTTTTCCCAGGTATTCAGTTCGTTCTTGGTCATTCGCTCGTGCTGCTGCAAATGTTCGGACCAGGATGCAACCAACATTTCCATCCGGAAGTGATTTGGCTTTTCCAGATCTTCGTCTAGCTGCCACCGAAACGCCCCATTGCGTAAGTAGGTTAGCCGCATCTCGCGCATGAGCTGAAAAAACTTCCATCGATCAGCCGGCGCAATTTCGAACTCCATAGTAATGACCACTGGTCCGTCGGACGGTTGCGGCGCTCGAAACATGCGGTGGTAATGGGTCGATAGAGGCGCAGATTCCAGATTCAACTGTTGGGTAAAATCGATCGAAAGCGGGAAAGCGAGGGGCAGACTAAAGAGAAGAAATAGTGCCGCCGCCAGGAGCGCGAACTTCACACCTAACGTTGCAGCCAAGCCTCCCCAAACTAGACCTCCCAGAGCGATACCACCCTGGGATACCATCATATGAGTGGCGTTCATCCGTCCGCGCGCCCAGTTGGGCATAGCTCGCTGACCCGCGACCCAGAGTTCCGCAGCGGTCAAGGTCCAACCAAACCCGGCTAGCGCCGCAATTAGCCAAAAAATTCTAACATCGGACACGAGGGCCATCAGAACGAACACAGCTACTAGGAGGAAGTTCGCAACAATGGTGAGCGTATTCGCGGAGAAACGCGCGCGAGCCTGCGGGATCACCAAAACCGCTCCAACAACCGAGCCAATCCCCATAGAGGTGTAGAGGAAGCCTAGGCCTCGCGAATCGAGGTTTAGCACTCGTAAACCAACCACCGGCAGTAGCGCTGGAATGACAGAAATGAAGAAGGAAAAGACAACGTCTCGTGCCAAAACAATCTGGATCCCGGGCGCGTAGCGAACATAACGAGCCGCACTGGCAAACGCCTCGAGAAAATTCTCCAGCGGCAGCCTGGGTTGCAAATTTGACCTTTTCCAGCTCAATATCGCGCCGGTTACCAACAGGAAGCAGAAAGCGTTCAGTGCGAACACAATGGAAGCTCCAAATTGCATCAGCAGGAACCCGCCGAGCGCGGGGCCAATGATACCGGCCAAATTCAGCTGAAGACCGCCAAGCGTCACCGCCGAAGGCAGCTCGGCAGGCGAAACAATTTCCGGAATCAGTGCCGACCAAGCCGGAGAATAAAAGCTAAAACCGACGCCAGCACAAAAAACGGCCACCAGAATGACCCATGGACTCAACGCGTTGAGAAAACCGAATATTGCCATCATTCCCGCCGTGGAAGCCAACCAGAGGTTCATCACGGAGAGGATTCTTCGGCGATCGACCATGTCTGCTACGGCGCCAGCCGGTACCGTAAATAGAAAGAACGGCAGTGAAGCCAAGGTAGACATCAGCGAGATCAGGAACGGCGAGTCGGAAAGCGTGTGCATCATCCAGGTCGCCGCTGTATCGTGAGCCGACACACAACAGCCCGAAATGACGGTTGCGATCCAAAGCCGACGGAAAGTTCGATTTCGCAGCGAAATCCAAATGGAACTGCTACTCATACGATGACGAACGAGAAATCATTCAATGAAAATCATCCAATAATTAGGCGGATTGCGGACTCTCGCTCATGGTAGTGCAGGACGACAGATCCACAATCTGTTCTCCTAGCTCGTGATGCAACCCGAAGGCGCCGCGGCTCGGCTCAAAACATAGAATTTCATGGTGGGTCACCGGATATGGAGAAGTGAAGTTGACTGAGAAAGCGCAGCACAACGAGAACACTTATGACGAAGTACACTTATCTGGCGCCGTTGGTTTTCCTACATCTCCTGACGGTGTTCGCGCAGACCGTTGTTGCAGTAGAGCCGATCCAGCCAAGTGTCTCACTGCCGCCGAAGTTGGCCGGAGTTATCGCAGATTATGAGAGCGCCTGGAGGGGGAAGGACTCGGCCGCCCTGGCAAGACTTTTCAGCGAGGATGGCTTTGTTTTGTCGCCCGGAAATCCCATGGTGCGGGGTCGTAAGGCGATCCAACGGTTCTACGCCGGGGCTGGCGGACCGTTGTCTCTGCGCGCTGTCGCCTTTGCCACCGAGGGGAACCTGGGCTACATCATTGGCGGGTTTAGCCCTGGCTTTGGCCTCCCCGATCGCGGGAAATTCACTCTCACCCTTCGCCGCGACCCGTCAGGGCGATGGCTGATCATGTCCGATATGGACAACGGAAACACTCGTCGCTCTTAAAGATCCATTAAGACTCAGCGCCCATCCCGGAGCTCCACTATGGTGATAAAACGTTGTCCAAAAGTGATTCTGGAAGGCACCCGACTTACCGGCAAGACGGACCTCGCCTTTGCATTGAATGAACACCCGCGAATCGTCGGAGTGCGGAAGTATCGCTATCACTCGCCGATAATCTCGGCCGAGTGGAATGGGTTCACCCGCAGCCCGTATGGCGCCAGCCTGATCAACTTCGAGCCCGAGTCTGAAGAACTCGTGCTAGAAGCGTACCGCACCTGGGCCAAGCTATTCGAATTGTACCGATACTATTCTTGGATCGTAGATCGTTTTCACATTTCGACCCAAGCCTGGCAGTTAATTTACGCTCATCGGCGCTACGAATTTACCTGGTTGGAAACACGCCTGGTGAAGCTTGGATTCAGATTGATTTTTTGCTGGCGGCAGCCGGACTCATTCGAAGAGGCTCGCAAACGGCGCCTGAAAATCTCGAGCAATCCTTCCCAATACGAGGATCTCAGCCTGTTCTTGCGCGAACAAGAGGTGCTACAGGAGTTAATCGATCGCTCTTTGCTTCCAAAGTTTGTCGTCGACGTAACCGAAAGCACCGTGGAACAAAACGCGACTCGGGTTGCGGACTGGCTGGAAGCAACCGGTGGATTGACTGCGCCAGACGAATCAAACTCTTTGCAAAAACAGCGCCGCCGCTAAGATAAGAGTTATTTCCCCAAAAGTTATCGTCGTGGGCCGAATCCTAATCATCCTTCTAATGGTGGCGGGGGCGCATATTAGTGCGGCCTGGACTAACGGACAGCTGCTGATATGGATGGATGCCGATCGCGCTTGCGCCATGCAGCAGGTCGCCGAAAAGTTCGAACAGGATTTCGGAATTACGGTCCGGGTCGAAACACCGGAAAAGATCACCGATAGTTTTCCGCTTGCCGCCCAAGCAGGCAAAGGGCCAGACATTGTCATTTGGCCACATGATAAAGTCGGCGAATGGGCTGACGGAGGAGTGATTGCCCCGATCGAAGTCACCGCCGCTTACCAAGAGCAGCTCTATCCCATTGCCTGGGAGGCCGTACGCCATCGCAAGCAACTTTGGGGATATCCTATCAGTCTCGAAGTCGTCACCTTGATCTATAACAAGAGCCTGGTGGACACGCCTCCCGCTCAACTCAGCGATCTCATCCCTTTCCACCAAAGGTTTAAAGCGGCGCATCCGGACCTGAATTCGATTCTCTGGGATTACAGCAGTCCCTTTTATTCATGGGGCATCCTGGCCAGCGCGGGAGCTTATGCCTTTGCCAAAACGAACGATGGATACGATGCCCACAACGTTGGGGTCGCCAATAGCGGGGCAGTTCGAGCGTTATCAGAGATCGTTCACTTGATCGAAATTGGTGTTCTACCCCGAATGGCCTCCAACAGTGAGATACCCGGATCGTTGATGGCTGAGGGTAAGCTCGCTATGATTATTTCCGGACCTTGGGATTGGCCCAACCTCATGAAAAGCGGGATCGACTTTGGCGTAGCGCCAGTCCCGGGTATAGATGGCAAACCCGGAAAAGCATTCATTGGTGTTACGGTGGCCTACCTTAACCGTAGCTCACCGAATCGAGACCTAGCGAAAGAGTTTCTGGAGAAATATGCATTCACCAAGGAAAGCTTGTGTGCGATGGACCACCTCAAGCCGATTGGAATCCCGGCTCTCGTTTCGCTTTACGAGGAACTCTCTCAGACCAATCCCCTCCTCCGAGACATGAAGCGCTGTGCGGACGCAGGAGAAGTGATGCCGAATATTCCGCAGATGGGTCGGTTCTGGACAGCGGTGGGGGCGGCTCTTGAGCTTGCCACCAACGGCCGGACCACACCGGCAGCGGCTTTGACGGAAGCTCAACACAATATGTTGAAGTGAGGCGCCTTTTCTCACTGGCACTCTGCAGGTTTGAGGAGGCGAAAGAATCCCTTGCGAGCGGTTGGGGCCATGTTAGAAGTTCGTTCTCCTCTGATCCGCTCGGGTGGTGAAATGGCAGACACGTACGTTTGAGGGGCGTATGCCGCAAGGCGTGGGGGTTCAAGTCCCCCCCGAGCACCACTCCTCAACTATGGATAGCGCGCTACGCTCGATCACAGTCGATCTCGGTCCCCGAAGTTACCAGGTTGCTATCGGAAAAGGCCTTTTGCGACAAGCCGGGCCGACGATCCGGAATCTCGGATTCGACGGCCAGGTGGCGATCGTTACGGACGAGATTGTCGGTCGTCTTTACAGCGAACGGCTGGTTGCCTCTCTCACTCAGGCCGGATTTTCCTGTTGCCAAGAGGTCATTCCGTCTGGTGAAAATTCCAAATCTTTTGCGGTGGCAGAACAGGTGTGCGAAGCCCTCTCTCGGAGTCGAGTTGATCGATCCGGTTTCATTGTCGCCCTGGGAGGAGGGGTGGTCGGGGATCTCGCCGGTTTCGTCGCGTCGATTTACGCTCGGGGCATTCCGTACATCCAAGTCCCGACCACGGTCATGGCTCAAGTTGACAGTGCCGTCGGCGGAAAGACAGCGATCAATCTGCACGCGGGAAAGAACCTAGTCGGTGCTTTTCATCAACCAGCGTTGGTGCTTGCGGACACAGACACCCTGGCAACGCTACCGGCGCGCGTAAAGAGCGAAGGCCTTGCGGAGGTCATCAAATATGGCGTCATCGAGCAACCAAATCTGCTGGATGCTCTCTCGGAACCTAGCCTTTCAGATCTCGGGCCCCTGATTGCGGACTGTGTTTCAATCAAAACTCGGATCGTGGTCCAAGACGAACGAGAAAGTTCGGGAGAGCGCGCACTCTTAAATTTCGGCCATACAATCGGTCATGGGATTGAGGCCGTTGCCGGATATGGAACGATGCTTCATGGCGAAGCGATAAGTCTGGGCATGCGGGCTGCCATGTGGCTTTCTGTACGCAGGGCCGGATTTCCAGAAAGAGATTACCAAAGGGTCGTATCGCTGCTCGAGGAGCTTGGTCTTCCGACCGTGCTCCCTCATAATTTCTCGACCGAAGCCATCATCGATAAGGTCTCTACCGATAAGAAATTTGTTCGGGGAGAAGTGCGCTTCGTTCTGACTCCTGGTTTAGGTGCGGCATTCGTTTCGGATAAAATTACAAGGGACGATCTTGCCACCGCCGTGGACGTCTTGAGAGAATCACACGTGTGACCCGTACCGAGGCGTATATTGCTTTGAATATGGTGGCCCATCTGGGCCCGATTCGATTGCGCAAGCTTCTAGATCGTTTTCAGGACCCGCAGCGAATCCTCCAAGCCAGCCGGGCGGAGTTACAGGAGATCGAAGGTTTACCGAATCCTGCCATTGAAGCGATCCTATCCTGGGAGTCAGAGAATGATTTGACCAACGAGCTCCGTCGGATCAACGACTATGGCGCCAAAATTCTTACTCAGGAAGATCATCTCTACCCTCGACTTCTGCGCGAAATTTATGATCCGCCAATCGTTCTGTATGTCTGGGGCGAGATTTTGGAGCGTGATCAACACGCGATCGGAGTTGTCGGTTCGAGACGCACTACCCATTACGGAATCGAATGCGCGAAGCGCCTTTCTTATCAAATCGCGTATTCCGGAATAACGGTGGTAAGTGGATTGGCGCGCGGAATCGATACCGCAGCGCACCAAGGGGCGTTAGCTGCCAAAGGCCGGACAATCGCAGTGCTCGGTACCGGATTGAATTACCTCTATCCAGCCGAGAACCGGGCGCTTGCGGAAAAAATCAGTACCTCCGGAGCGATCGTTACTGAATTTCCAATGGACACCACACCGGATCGGCAAACGTTTCCGATGCGTAATCGGATCATCAGTGGTCTAAGCTTTGGCCTTTTGGTGGTAGAGGCTGGGGCGAATAGCGGCGCATTGATCAGCGCATCGCAAGCTGCCGAACAAGGCCGATCCCTCTACTCGGTACCTGGACCGATCGACCGGCCCACTTCATTTGGATCGAATCGTCTTATTCAACAAGGCGCGAAATTGGTGATGAGTGTCGATGATATTCTAGAGGATTTACAGACGCTTTTCCCGAAGCCGCCCGAACTCGTTGCCAGCCGGCCGCCGGACTTGGAGGGCGATCTACTGACTGTCTATAAAGCAATTGGCTCGACCGAAACTTCGATCGATACCATCATCGAAGCGTCCGGCCTCATGGCCGGCACGGTAAGCGCAACTCTTCTCCAACTCGAGATGCGCCGGCTGGTCCGTCAGCTACCGGGAAAGTTTTTTGTGAAACTTCTTTGACGCAAATTTTCGGTCTACTCACGAGGAAACCCGTCTCGCCTCCAACCTCTTGCGAGCATAGGGAGGAAGAACAAATGAGTTGCCACTTAGGAGGTTGGCCTTTACTGTCCCGCTCCAAATTTGGGAGCCGAACAGACGAACTTTGCTGATGGGTAAAACACTGGTCATCGCGGAAAAGCCGAGTGTCGCCCTCGATTTCACCCGCGCACTGGGGAGATTCGAGAAGCAAGGCGAATACTTCGAAAATGACCGCTTCATCGTCTCATCAGCCATCGGCCATCTGGTGGAACTTTGCTTGCCAGGTGAGCTCGACAAGAAACGCGGGAAATGGAGTTTCCAGAGTTTGCCTATTATTCCGGATGAGTTCGAACTGAAACCGATCGCGAAAACGGAAGCAAGGTTCAAGCTTCTGAAGCGCCTGATGAAGCGTGACGACGTCGATCTCATCGTCAACGCTTGCGATGCCGGACGAGAAGGAGAATTGATTTTTCGGTACTTGGTTCGACTGGCTGGAGTCCATAAACCATCGCAGCGACTTTGGTTGCAATCGATGACTTTGGAATCGATTCGATCCGCGTTTGATCATTTGCGGTCCGATCAGGAAATGATACCGCTGGCCGAAGCCGCGGTCTGCCGCTCTGAGAGCGACTGGCTGGTGGGCATAAATGCCACCAGAGCGATGACAGCCTTCAACTCTAAAGTTGGCGGCTTCCAACTAACTCCAGTTGGACGAGTGCAAACTCCTACTCTGGCGATATTGGTAGAGCGGGAAGTAAAAATCCGGACCTTTCAACCGCGAACTTATTGGGAATTGTTTGCCGATTTCGAAATTGGCAAAGGAATCTATCGAGGACGCTGGTTTGACGAATCGTTTACGAAGGATCCGGATGAAGATCGCAGGGCGGAGCGGATTTGGTCCGCCGAGAAGGCAGAGACGATCAAAGCGAAGGTGGTCGGCAAGACCGGAACGATCTCGGAAGAAAAAAAGCCAACTACTCAAGCTCCGCCGTTACTCTACGATCTCACTTCGTTGCAACGCGAGGCCAACGGTCGTTTCGGTTTCTCCGCCCGCCGAACTCTCCAAGTCGCTCAGCAGCTTTATGAGCGGTATAAGTTAATCACCTACCCGAGAACCGACTCTCGCTATCTGCCAGAAGATTATTTGGGGACGGCTACTAATGTCCTGCGCAATTTGCGAGATCCCTCGCTCGCGCCACACGCTCAAAAGGCCTTACAAAGCGGTTGGGTACGACCGAGCAAACGGATCTTTAACAACGCAAAAATAACGGATCACAACGCCATCATTCCGACCGGTGAAACTCCGAAGCATCTCGACGAAGCCCAACAAAAGCTCTTCGATATGATCACCCGCCGCTTTGTAGCGGTTTTTTTCCCGGCTGCCCAGTTCGAGGTGACAACGCGCATTACCCGCGTTGCAGAGGAAGCCTTCAAAACGGAAGGAAAGATCATCAAAGATCCAGGCTGGCTAGCTGTCTACGGAAGGCAGGCTGCTGGGGACGATGAAAGCGAAACTTTGGTGGAATTGACCGGGAGCGAGTCCGCAATCACTCGCAACGCAGAAATCAAAGAGAGCCAGACTAAGCCGCCCGCTCGTTACTCTGAAGCGACGCTCCTTTCCGCGATGGAAAGCGCCGGTAAACTGGTGGACGATGAAGAGCTGCGAGACGCGATGTCCGCCAAAGGCCTGGGAACGCCGGCTACCCGTGCCGCGATCATTGAAGGCCTGATTCAAGACGGATATATCGCCCGAGAGGGTCGCGAGTTGATTGCAACCGCGAAAGGGATCTCCCTGGTTACGTTACTCAGGGGAATCGGCATCGAGTTGCTCTCTTCGCCTGAATTGACCGGAGAATGGGAGTATCAGCTCAAGTTGATGGAACAGGGCCAGCTGGAAAGGCCCGAGTTCATGTCCAAAATCAAAGATTTGACCCGGCAAATCGTGGATAAGGCAAAAAATTTTGAGAGTGACGTGGTCGAGGGTATCTATGTCACGCTGGAGGTCAAATGTCCGAATTGCGGAGCCCCCCAACTAAAAGAGGATTATCGGACGTATCATTGCCAGACCTGTGGTTTTCGACTCTTTAAGAACATTGCCAGTCGCGAACTGAGTCCGGAAGAAGCGACCGTTTTGGTGCGAGAAAGAAAGCTTGGGCCGCTTGACGGCTTCCGCAGCAAAACCGGCCGACTTTTCTCGGCGCAATTGATCTTGAACGAGGAGAACAAACCGCAGTTCTCTTTTGAGAATAACGGCCTGTCCGCCAATTTAGAAGTCGATCCGGCCACTCATCCGGTGGTCGGACCTTGCCAGGTTTGTGGAACAGGTTCTGTCTACGACTTGGGCTCGGTCTATATTTGCGAGAACGTGTCGAAGGGCACATGCACGTTCAAGATGAGCAAGACGATCTTGCAGCGGGAAGTATCACCCGATCAGCTTAAAAAGATGTTAATCGAAGGGAGGAGCGACTTGCTCCGTCGGTTCATATCCAAAAAAGGCCGCCCATTTGACGCGGTTCTTACGTTGAACAAGGGGAAGATGGGGTGGGAATTCGCCAAGCGCCCAACTCGAAAAAAGCGAACTCCTGGGCCAGCCGAGGGGAAAACGTCCTAGGGCAGGAACCGCCGCTTGGACGGCACGCGTTGTCTACGTCGGTTGAACGACTCCTTCAACGCTTTCTTTTTTTCCGGAAGTCTTCACGACCACCGGCTTAGCTTCAATCTCGACACGCTTTCGCTTTGTTATCTGATCAAGAAAGAGTGCCTGCACATCAATCCGTTCACCGTCGATCGGCAGCCGGCGGTAGGTGAACCCAGGTCCTTGTTCCCTGGCTTTCACGTTATCCTGCCAATAGTACTCCAGCATTTGGTCGATTTGCGCTTTGAGATCTTGCTCCTCAATCGGAAAACAAGTTTCAACGCGCCGGAAAAAGTTGCGCGGCATCCAATCGGCGCTGGCCAAATAGATCGCTGGCTGTCCAGCATTCTCGAATCGAAAGATTCTGCTGTGCTCCAAAAAGCGACCGACCAAACTACGCACAACGATATTCTCGCTCACGCCCGGGACTTGTGCGCGCAGACTACAGACTCCCCGAATTAACAGGCGGATGCGAACGCCGGCCTGTGATGCCAGATAAAGGGCCTGAATAGTTTCAGTGTCGACGAGCGAGTTGAGCTTGGCGAAAATGGTTGCAGGTTTTCCGGCTTTGGCGTTCTCTGCCTCGCGTTCAATCATCTCGAGGACAAATTCATGAAGCGCTTTGGGAGCTGCCTTGATTTTTCTCAACTCGGGAAAAACCGAGACACCGGTAAGCCAGTTAAACAGTTCCGCACAATCGTCCGTCAGAACTGGATCACACGTAAGGTAACCCAGATCGGTGTATAGCCGCGCGGTCGAAGGGTGGTAATTCCCGGTTCCCAGATGCAAATAGCGGCGGAGGCCATCTTCCTCCTTACGGACGACCAATGCGAGCTTGGCATGGGTTTTTAGCCCAACGATTCCGTACACGACATGGACTCCAGCCTCCTGAAGCGTTCGCGCCCATTTGATATTGGCCGCTTCGTCGAAGCGCGCCTTAAGCTCAATCACGACCGTTACTTGCTTACCGCTTTCGGCCGCCTCTCCCAGCGAGGCAACGATCTGAGAATCCCCGCTGGTTCGGTACAAAGTTTGCTTGATCGCCAGCACGTTCGGGTCTTGTGCTGCTTGCTCAATAAAGTCGAGCACACTTTGAAAACTCTCGTAGGGATGGTGCACCAGAATAGAGCGGCGGCGAATCTGGGAGAAAATGTCGTCCTGATCTTCGGGGGCAGTGACGATCGCCGGAACGAATGGCTTAAATTTGAGATCGGGCCGGTCGACCCCAGAAATCACCGGCATCAATCGCAGGAAATTGATGGGTCCATCTACGGCATACAAATCGGCGTCGGTGAGACCGAACGTCTGCAGAAGTTGATCTGAGATATGCGGCGGACACTCTTGCTGAACTTCAAGGCGGACCGCATCCCCCCGGCTACGCTTGCGCAACTCCAATTCGATCGCTTTCAGTAAATTCTCGGATTCCTCTTCGTCAAGATACAGGTCGCTATTGCGGGTAACCCGGAACTGATAGGCACCTTTTACCTTCACCCCATGAAATAATGCGCCTACGTGCGCTTGGATAAGGTTTCCAATGAAAATATACCGGTAAATGCCGCGTTCGCCGGCTTTGTAAGGAAGCAAACGAGGCAAAATTCTCGGCACCTGGACGATAGCCAGATTGGTGTTGAGATCCTTTCCCTCCAGTTCCACAACCACATTTAAGCTCTTGTTGAGAAGCTGAGGGAAAGGATGGACCGGATCGACCGCCAGAGGCGTTAGCACCGGGTAGACGGAGGTTCGGAAATAGTTGGAATAGTAGTTCTTTTCGTCGGGGCTGAGTTCCTCGTAGCGCAGAAAAAAAATGTTCTGATTCTCGAGTGCAGGGACTAAGGATTCTTTCCAAAGGCGGTATTGGTCGTCCAACATCTTCCGGACCCGAACCGAAATCGCAGCTAGCTGATCCGTCGGGCTCATCCCATCCGGCCCGGCATCGCTGATTCCGCTCTGGCGCTGTTGATTTAGCCCAGCAACCCGGACCTCGAAAAATTCGTCGAGGTTCGAGCTGAGGATACAGAGAAACTTAACCCGCTCCAAAAGCGGATTGTTCGCATCCTGTGCTTCTTCTAAAACCCGCTGGTTGAATTCAAGCCAACTAAGCTCTCGGTTGATATAAAGCGACGGGTCTGTAAGAGAAGGTGTCGGGGGGAGCTGCATGAGTTTCCGTTTCGTCGTGAGCTGATAGAGCCGTCTCGCCTGCATCCTTGTATACCTCGAATTTCCCCAACCGCTACCGGTCGGATGTGACAATTCGGTTACACTACCATAGTTGGCCGCTTCCGGACAGAACAATGGCGCTTGAAAGTGAACCTACTCAAAGACATGAATGCCGCCATGAGATCGCGGTTCCACCCTCGGCCGCAGGCGAAAACGACTACGCAATGTCTACGTCGGGGCTGGCTTTGTGGCGTTCCCCAAACGCTGCTAGCGTGTTGGCGACAGCCTCGATAGCTAATCCCAGTTCCGCCGGCCGCCTCCCAGGAGAGGCAGCAAGTAGTACAGAAGATAACCAAGCGAAGTAATAAAAGCGGCAACGTAGGTCAGCGCAGCCGCATTTAATACTTTATTTACACCCTCGGCGTCTGTCTGGTTCCGATAAAATCCCAATTCGCCCAAAATGCGTTTTGCTCGCGCAGACGCATCGAATTCGACAGGCAGAGTGATCAAGTTAAACAGCATGATGATAGCCCAGGCGAAACACAGAATGATCAGCATCGGCCGAAGCATATGAGTGACAAATCCAAAGATCGGCAGAAATGCCACAGCCATATTAGCGAAACCGACCAAATGCACTGAAGCCATTCGCCAACCGAGCGGGGAGTAGGCGAGTTTATGCTGTACGGCATGGCCGCACTCGTGGGCAGCCACGCCCATGGCAGCGGTCGAAGTACCGCGAAAATTATCAGAGGAAAGCACCAGCCTCTTTGACATGGGGTCGTAATGATCTCCAAGGATCTGGTTGGATTCCACAATCTGGACGTCATTGATTCCGGACCGCTGCAAAATATGGGCAGCTACTTCCGCTCCAGACAAGCCCGCGGAAGAAGGGACCTGGCTATACTTGGCGTAGGTCGCCTTAACTTTCCAGGTCGCCCAAAGCGAAAGAGCGAAAGTTCCGACGAACAGCAGAATACTTAGAGCACCCATTGTTGTTCCAAGAAGATACTCTGAACTTGGCAGGCAGCAAATTGTGGTGAATTCATTCGGGTGGGCACAGCGTCTGCTTTGTCATACGCTGCTCCCTCTCCCCCGGGAGGGCCCATCTATACGCGTGACCATTATGGGTAAACTCTTCGATGACTATGACCCCGGCTCGTTTTTCGACGAGATGTTTGAACCTTCTGGTCATGTTAGAAATCATTACGGTCGTCTCTTGCAACGGTATGGCGAGCTGACCCCGGAAGAGTTTGAGAGGAAACGCGCAGTCGCGGACAATTCGTTTCTCAATCAAGGAATTACCTTCACCGTCTATAACAATGATGAGGGCACCGAGCGCATTTTCCCATTCGATTTGCTGCCCAGAATAGTGCCATTGGCCGAATGGCAGCTTATCGAACGGGGGCTGACCCAGCGAATCACCGCGTTAAATCTTTTTTTGCAGGACGTTTATCACGAGCAAAAAATCATCAAAGACAACGTCGTGCCCCGCGAAATCGTCGAAAGTGCAGTACATTTTCGGCCGGAATTTATGGGTGTGGACGTGCCTAAGGGTATCTACATCCATATCTGCGGGACTGACCTAATCCGGGACCGCGATGGCAACTACCTTGTCCTCGAAGACAACGGGAGATGTCCCTCGGGAGTTTCTTACCTTCTGGAAAACCGGCAGGCCATGAAACGCGTTTTCCCGAACTTGTTCGCCCGCCATTCCGTTCAGCCGGTGGACGGTTATTGCCAGGAGCTGTTGAACGTACTTCGCTACATAGCGCCGGACGGCAATCCCGAACCAACTGTCGTTTTGCTGACGCCTGGAATATACAACTCTGCCTATTTCGAACACTCTTTTCTGGCGAGGACGATGGGTATCGAGATTGTCGTGGGTGCGGATCTAGTGATCCAAGATGGCTATCTCATGATGAAGACGACGAAGGGTCTTCGGCGAGTCGACGTAGTCTACCGGCGGATCGACGACGATTTTCTCGATCCATCTGTGTTTCGGAAGGATTCTTTGTTGGGCGTTTCCGGTATCGTGGAGGCCTATCGAAGAGGAAATGTAAGCCTGGCAAATTCGATTGGTACCGGCGTCGCGGATGACAAGGTGACCTACTACTTTGTTCCGAAGATGATCAAATATTATCTCGATCAGGAGCCCATTCTCCCCAACGTACCTACATTTCTTTCCCACTTTGATTCGGATCGGTCGTACATGCTCGAACATCTCTCTGAGCTCGTTGTGAAATCGGCGAACGAAAGCGGTGGTTACGGAATGCTGATGGGTCCCACCTCAACGGCGTCTGAACGAGAGAAATTTCGTGCAGCCATTAATCAAAACCCTCGAAATTACATCGCTCAGCCTGTTGTCCGTCTTTCCCGATCACCGTCCTATTGTGACGGCAGTTTTGAGGGCCGGCACATTGACTTGCGTCCTTACGTTCTATCCGGCGAGAAAATCACGATCATCCCCGGAGGCCTCACCCGAGTCGCTCTGCGGAAGGACTCTCTCGTGGTGAACTCTTCGCAGGGAGGTGGAAGTAAGGACACCTGGGTGTTAACCGAGTGATTCGTTAATGAGATGCTAATGATTCACGGCAAAATTGACCTTCTGCACTAAAGATGCTTTCCCGAGTTGCCGATTCACTCTACTGGCTCGGCCGTTACATCGAGCGAGCGGAGAACAACGCCCGCATGCTGGACGTGAATCTCCAGCTCATGTTGGATGCCACCCTGCTCAATAACCGGTACAGCCAGCAGCATTGGGAATCGATCATCTACTCCCTCGAAGACACCAAGCTTTTCGAGAAGCTCTACCAAACGATAGATGGCGAGCATGTGGTTGAGTTCGTCTCATTCGAAAAGAAGAACCCTACCTCGATCTACTCGTGCCTCTGTTCCGCCCGAGAAAACGCTCGGACTGTACGTGAACAGATCTCTTCCGAAATGTTTGAGCAAATCAATCGAATGTTCCTCGATTTTCGCTCGGGCGAAGCGCAACGGCTTTTCCGTTCCAGCAGCTATCAATTTTTTCAGTGGGTCTTGCAAGGCTGTCATCTGTTTCAAGGAATCGCCGACGCGACCATGGCTCACGATGAAGGCTGGGACTTTATTCAGCTCGGCAAGTTCCTGGAACGAGCGGATCGGACCTCTCGTATCCTCGACATCAAGTATCATATCCTTTTGCCAAAAGGAGAGCAGATTGGGGGAAACGTTGACCTCGTACAATGGCTTGCTGTGCTAAACTCCTGCAGCGCTGGCGAACCGTTTAGGAAACACTTTCGAGGTCAGGTTGCGCCTTGGAAAGTCGCCGAATTCCTTATCAAGCATCAGACCTTCCCGCGCTCGATTCGTTTTTGTGTCGATTCCTTTGATTACTCTTTGCATCGCATCACGGGGGTGGAACGCGGCGATTTCCTTTACCGGATAGAGGCTGAACGACTCTCGGGCAAACTGCTGGCCGACTTATCGTACGTGACGATTGCCGATATTTTTAGAATCGGATTACACGAATACCTGGACACGTTCCAATTGCGACTCATTGAGATCGGCAACGCAGTGTATAAGGAGTTCTGCGAATGGTTGGACCCTGAGGACACCGCCGAAGCGGCCGAGGAAGGCAAATAAGTCTAGGCGGTAGAAAATAATGCCTCGTCTCGCAAACTGCGGCTGAACGCTCGCGTCTGGCGTCACGGGCCTGACCAACCTATCGCAAAACGTTCTCCGCCTACTCTGCCCTAGCGCCTGCCAGTCTTAGGCACGCTCCAAACCCAAACTCTTCCCTCATCCCCGACGGCCGCGAGCCACCTGTTATCCGGCGAGAAAGCAACTGCCCAGATCGGCTTCGTAGTATTCAATAACTCCAATCGCTGGCTCGGACGGGAAAACAAGACCAAGTTAACGCGACCGTCTTCTCCGCAGCTGGCAATCCATTTTCCATCCGGAGACCAACTGAGTCGTCGCGCACCCCCGTTTCCTGGCCGATGAAGCTGCAGGCCGAGATGCTTGCGACCGTTTCCCGCCGTGAATATGACAATCCGCCCGTCCTGCAAGGCGGCGCCTACCCAATGGCCACTGGGGGAGTACGCAACGCCATTGACTTCGTCTTTCCCGAATCCGTACGGCGCGCGGTAGTTGGGCGGAACATTTTGGCTGCGCCAACGAACTTCTGCGGTTGTGGCGTCTAGCACCAGGACCGTGCTACCCCCTTGACCGGTACCAATAACCAAATCGTGATGTTTGGGGGCCCAGCTTACACCCAGACCGGCACCATCCAGCTGGATAGTCGAGGTTGTGTATCCTTCGATATTCCAAATTTTCGTGGTGGCTGAAACGTCAGCGACAGCCAACTCCCGACCATTCGGTGAGAATGCCAGGTCATAAACAGCGCCACCCTGGTTACGCGTTTTTTGTAATGTTCTGTTCTCCCACCAATCCAGCGACCCATTTATTCCCCCGGAAATTAAAAGGTTGCCGTTTGGAGACCAGGCTAAACCCCAGATTTCGCCCTGTTCAGCGGCCAATGGGTCGATCGACCCAAAGCTGGGTACTGAGAACATCCAAATCTTGCTCAGTCCTCCGCAGGCGAGCGTTGCGCTATCGGGCGACCACGCCAAGCTGTACAGGCCTTGATCGGCCTGCGTGGTGAAGGTCAAGACTGTTTTAGCCGATCCGACGGACAAGAGTTTGACCTCAGCCGCCCGCGTTGCTCCAGAAGCTAAACAAAAGAAGACAATTAAAAGAATTCTGTGTATCGGAAATCCTCGCACCGTGTTCGCCACGTTAGTGCACTCTATCAGATATATCACATGCGCGGTTAAAGCACCGTGCGTTTAGCCCGACGTGCCGCGGGATGCAAGGAGAGAAAGCGTAGCCTTTGCGAGAACGATTATTCAGATCTCGTATTCGGTATCGTCCAACCGAAGCAAGGGCATCAAAAAGACCAGTAAACGATCCAAAGAAACGTCTACGCTCTCCTGCTCGGTTCGAAGGATCAGCTCCGGATCCTCGGGAACCTCGTACGGCGCATCAATACCGGTAAAACCTCGAATCAAGCCGGCTCGCGCTTTTTGATAAAGCGCTTTCGGATCACGGCTTTCACACACTTCGATCGGCGCCGAAACGTGCACCTCAACAAACTCCACTCCGCCGCTCGAAACGATTTGACGCGCCTTCCGCCGATCGGTCCGGTAAGGAGAGATGAACGAGGTGATCACGACGAGACCGGTCGTGGCCATGAGTTTTGCCACCTCGGCGGCGCGCCGGATGTTTTCGACACGGTCTTCAGGACTGAAAGATAGGTTGGCGTTCAGGCCATGGCGAAGGTTGTCTCCGTCCATCACGCAAACGTGCATCTGCCGGTCGAACAACTCCCGTTCCAGCGCGTATGCCAACGTTGATTTTCCAGCCCCAGATAATCCAGTGAGCCAGACTACCAAGCCACGATGACCATTTCGCTCGATCCGCTCCCGGAAATTCACCTGCCCCTCGGACCAAGAGATATTGGAGCTTCGGGCGGGTGCCCGCTCTAGATACTGGCCGCCGAAAACGATCCCGCCCCCAGCTACGTCATTTTCGTCCACCAAAACGAACCGTCCGCTCGCCGCTAAGCGGTCATAATTGTCCAAAACGATCGGCCCACGCGTCTGCACCGTGATTTCGGCGACTTCATTGCGGCCGACTGACCGACGAATGCTGGAAGTCGTCTCCAAAGACGAAGCGTCAATCGCCCGATCGATTGAAGCCACCTGACATTCAACTTCTTGAGTCAAAAGCTTTACTTTGTAGCGACGCCCAAGAATTAGTGGCCGATCACCCATCCAAAACAAGCGAGCCCGAAAACGATTTGTCTCTATCGGCATCGCGTTCGCGGTTGCGGCGATTTGCCCTCGCTCCACAAAAATCTGTTCACGGAGAGTGATACCGATCGATTGACCGGAGCGAGCAACGGAGGTGGCTGGGGCTTGCCACGACTCGATCGAGGCTACGATCGACTCTTTATCGGCTGGAGCAAAAATTATCTGTTCCCCAACTCGGAGACTACCCGATTCGACTCGACCAGCAATGATCCTTCGTTCGTCAAACCGATAAACGTCTTGGACGGCAAACCGCAGAGGCGCATCACTCGCCAGCGCCGGCGCTTCTAGCTCATCCAAAGCCTTAACCAAGGTCGGCCCATCGTACCAGGACAACTGTTCCGGCTGAGCTACGATTAAATTGGCGCCATCGCGGGCAGAGATCGGAACAAAACGAATCGGCTCAATTCCAAGTTTCTTTAGAAATGCGCGATACTCGGTTTCAATTTGGGTAAAAACGTCGGACGCGTAGTTCACCAGATCCATCTTGTTGACCAAGACGAGTACCTGATTCACTCCCAACAAGCTCAACAGATAGGCGTGACGACGGCTTTGTTCTTGAACCCCCTCATTGGCAGCTATGAGTAAGAGAGCGGCGTCCGCTGTCGCGGCACCCGTGACCATATTTTTCAGAAACTCCTTGTGCCCGGGAGCATCAATGATCACGTAATTGCGGAGCGCGGTATGAAACCAAATCTGCGAGACATCAATCGTAATGTTTTGGTCTCGTTCTGCCTGTAAAGCATCCATCAGGAATGCCCATTCAAAAGGCATATTCCTTCTTCGGCAGATTGCTTGGATCTGCTCATATTTGCCGTCCGGGAGGGACTCGGTTTCGTAGAGAAGCCGGCCGACAAGCGTTGATTTACCGTGGTCGACGTGGCCTACGATCACCACGCGAAAGGCTCGCTCTGCCAAAGCAGGCTCCGCTGCTTGCCTATTCGCGTCGTCCGATGAGCCTGGCTCAGCGAGATCTTTTCCCGAAACAGTTTCCGGTCTGACGTTCATCTCTTTTGCCGATCAACCGCGGAGCAATACTCGAGGAGAATACCGACGGCTGGCATTGTTTTCACATATATCCACTGGCTCGGAGGCGCTCAAAGGCATCTTCCGATTCCTGGTCCTGGGCTCGCGTACTTCTTTCCGAAAGCTTGGTCTCACGCAGCTCGGCGATGATAGCCGAGACCGAACTCGCTGTCGATTGCACTGGTTTCGTACAGGGAGCGCAACCGAGGCTCCGGTAACGAAAACCATTTCGAGCAAAATATAGGTCCACTACCGGGATATTTTCGCGCTCAATGTATTCCCAAACGTTTGTCTCCGTCCAATGCAGCAGCGGATGAATTCGAATATGGGTTCCCGGGTCAAAATCGGTTTTGAATTGATCCCAGAGTTCCGGCGGCTGGTCTTTAAAATTCCACTCAAAATTCTTATCGCGTGGCGAGAAGTAGCGTTCTTTTGCGCGCGTCCCCTCCTCGTCTCTTCGGATACCAACGATCACCGCCTGATATCCATGTTCCTCGATGACCGCCTGGAGAGCATCCCGCTTGAGCGATCCACAACACTCTACGCGTGTCAACGCACCACCGGGGAATGTTCGCCCAGCCTGAATTGCCTCCCGATTCTGGCCCACAACCAGATTGATACCCCACTCGCGGACTAGCTTATCCCGGAACACAATCATCTCGGGAAGCTTGAAGCTTGTATCAACGTGAACGCACGGCACGGGAATATGGCCGAAGAACGCCTTGCGCAAGAGCCACAGCAGAACAGACGAGTCTTTGCCTACGCTCCAGAGCATCGCAACCCGCCGAAACTTCCGATAAGCCTCACGTAAAATATAGACGCTCTGACTCTCCAGCGCGTCTAAGTGTGCAAACCGAGCGTCCATCAAATGTTCTCGCCTAGAAACGTGTGAATGCCGCATTCCGTCTTATCGAATCCGATCCAACGTCCCGCTCGATCCGAATCGTCGCCGATCACGCAACGAGTGCAGGGCCAGCAGCCTATGCTGCGAAAACCACGATCTTTAAGCGGGTTGTATGGAATGCGATGTTTCCCGATATAGTCCCACACTTGGGCCGAAGTCCATCCCGCGAGAGGATTTACTTTTACGATTTGTTTTCCGCGCAATTTATCAAACTCATAAAGCTCGAGCACCTGAGTGGACGCGCGAGTCGAAGACTGGTCCCGTCGCAGCCCTGAAATCCAGCCGTCGAGCTCTGAGAGTTTTCCCTGCAGAGGGATTACTTTTCGGATCGAGCAGCAAAGATCCGGATTGCGTTCCCAAAGATTTGCGCCCAGCTCGCGAGCCTGCCCTTCGACCGTAAGTTCCGGCACGACTGCCTCGATCTCGATGCCAAAGAATTTCTCGAGCCGATCCTTCAATTCCAATGTCTCTGGGAACAGCAGGCCGGTATCAATGGTAAATACCGGTAAATCTAGTCCAGCGGAGATCGCCTGATGAATTGTCACCAAACCGGCTCCCTGGAAACTCGTTCCGATTGCGACCCGACCGGGAAAACTTTGCGAAGCCCAGGTTAAAACATCTACGGGCGCAGCAGATTCGAACTCCTGCGCCAGAGCTCTAATTTCGGTACTGGATGGAAGATCGAAAACCTGCATCAGGGCTTAATCTCTAATTGTCTACAGAGAATAAGCAAATACTATTTCTACCTCGCAGTTAGACCTTCAGGCAGAGGGTGGCCGCATGGCTTGGCTTCGTCCTCGACTCGTCCATTCTAAAGTGTCACCACGGATGCCGGAAGTTCAAGAATAGCTCAGATCTCCTTCCTTTCAGCTTGAGTCGTGAAAGAGTTTTCCGTTACGCTTTCCTAGAGACCGGGGTGCGACGAGCGCAAAGCGGCTCGAAGGGGCCACACATGTCACGAGCACAGTTGACGAGGGGATTTCTCTGGTTTTCGATACTCGGTTGGGGCATTGGCCTGGGCGCTAAATTATTCGACCTTCTCGTCGTGGCGGGAGCGTGGGGCGTTGCGCCCCCGACCTCGCTTACGCTGATGCCTTATGGCCCACGTTATCCGATGGACCCTGGGGATTTCTTCCAGCCCTTGAGCGCACTGATGGTGGTGGGGATCCTCGGAGCGCTCATCAGCGGATGGAAGACCCCACTTTACTATCGGATTTGGTTGTGGGTGCCGGCCATCAGTTTTCTCCTTATCTGGATCTTTACCCCCACCGTCTTCTGGCCGATGATCCGTGAACTCTATGGCGCTGGCTCCGGGAAGATCCTCAGAAGCGAGGCTGAGCTTATACAGCTGGTGCGACGCTGGATGATCTGGGATTGGTTGCGAGTGGCTCTGATAGCGGCGGGATTCGTCTCATCGGTCCGGGCGATCAGTATTCCCTTCCCGCGCAGTGACCGCTGAACGCACATGCTTGCCTGCGCTTTGGAGTGAGTTTCCAAACGCTGTTAAAGCAAAAATACGACCTTCCGGAGGCTGACTCCAATCCTCTTTCGAGCATTGAAGCTCCATCACTGCCGCGCGGAGTGGATGCCGCAACTTGAGGCGGTTCGGACCGGACGATTGCAAGCCCGACGTTCTTATAAAAGCGGACGGGCTACTTCGATCAGGTGTTCGGCGGTAATTCCGAGTTCCTTCATGACTTGCGCACCCGGAGCGCTCAATCCGAAACGGTCAATCCCAACGGTCTTTCCATCGAGACCGACATACTTGTACCAATACGCAGTCACGCCCGCCTCGATAGAAACTCTCTTTCGACAAGAAGGCGGCAAAACTTCGTTCCGATATGTCTCATCCTGGCGGTCGAACTTGTTCAAACAGGGCGCAGAGACAACTCTCACCCCGCTCCCCAGTTCCTTTGCTGCGGCTAAGGCATGCTGGACCTCGGAGCCGGTCGCAATCAGGATAAGCTGCAGCGGAGAAGTCTCTTTGCGGAGAATATATGCCCCCCGAAGAGTCCCTTGTCGTCGTTGCTCCGCCGGTAGCTCTGTCAAGTTGGGTACAACCTGTCGCGTCAACGCGAGCAAAGTCGGTCCGTTTGTCCGTTGAAGCGCTGCGACGAAGGCCGCCGCGCATTCCTCCGGATCCGCCGGGCGATACACATCTAAATTAGGAAGGACCCGTAAGCCGCTTACCGTCTCAACGGGCTCATGGGTCGGACCATCTTCACCGACTCCGACTGAATCATGCGTAAAAATGTAAAGCACCGGAAGCTTGGCCAGAGCGGCCAGGCGGATCGACGGCCGGCAATAGTCAGCAAATACCAAGAAGGTAGCTCCAGAAGGACGGAAAACCCCGTAGTAAGCAATTCCGTTGAGAATCGCACACATACCGTGCTCCCTGATTCCAAACCTAATATTTCTTCCGGACCAATTCGTCGGATTGAAATCCTTATCGGATTCTATGTAGTTAAGGGTGGAACCGTACAGATCAGCGCTACCCCCAATCAGCAATGGTAAAGCCTGAGCTAAAGGCTGCAGGACTACGTTCCCGGCTTTGCGGGTAGCGATTTTTGTGTCTGCGGGAAACTCGGGCACACGCTGCAAAAGGTCGTGTGGGATTTCATGCTTGATGCCCTGCTCGAGCAGCGCTGCCAATTTCGGATTCTCTTCTCGCCACTCGCTAAAAATCTTTTGCCAAGCATCGTATCCTTTTTTCAGGGTCTGTTTGTGTTCCGCAAAATAGCTCCTGACTTCCGGAGATACGTAGAATTTTTCGGGTGGTAGGCCCAACGCTTTGCGCGCAGCATCCACAAATTTTACACCCGCTTCTCCGTGCGCCTTACTAGTGCCAGCAACTTCCGGGATGCCTTTCCCGACAATGGTGTGCGCAACAATGAATTGGGGCCGGCCGCTAATAGCTCCCTTTGCTTTCTCGAATACAGCGAGAAACGCCTCCATGTTGTGACCGTCCACCTCCTGCACATCGTAACCGTACGCGGCAAATCGCTTCGCTGTGTCCTCGCTTTGCGTGAGATTTGCCATCGCGTCGAGGGTGACTAGATTCGAGTCGTAGATCAGGATCAGGTTATCCAGCTTGTAATGTCCGGCAAACTCTGCAGCCTCGTGGGCCACACCCTCCTGAAGGCATCCGTCACCGGCAACACACACCACTTTATGATCAATAATCGTGTGTTTCGCGGTGTTGAATCGAGCCGCCGCCATCTTCGCAGAAACCGCCATCCCAACCGCGTTTCCGACCCCCTGTCCGAGCGGTCCGGTCGTAGATTCTACCCCTGGAGTCTCGCCAAACTCTGGATGGCCCGGGGTCTTGCTATGGAGTTGTCGAAAATTCCGGATGTCGTCCAGTGAGATGTCAAAGCCGGCGAAGTGCAGCCAAGAGTACAAAAACATGCTTCCGTGGCCCGCGGATAGGACAAACCTGTCCCGGTTTAGCCAATGGGGATCATCCGGGAAATAATGCAAAGCGTACCCGAACAGAACCGCCCCGATTTCCGCGTCTCCCAAAGGCAAGCCAAGGTGACCGGAATTAGCCGCTTGGACGGCGTCCATTGCCAACCCGCGCGCTTCTGTCGCGGCCCGCGTAAGAAGTTCAGTATTCAGTGCCATACGAATCTATTCTCTGATAACCACGGTCTCGGACGCCACGCATCTAAAAAAACGTCTAATTCCAAAAAGAATTTTCTGGCTTGCGATGGAAGTTGCCTGTAGGTAAACGCCCCCTTTTTTGACGATGAGCCAAAACAAACTTCGTATCGGATTGCCGTCCGGAAGCCTCCAAGAGGCTACGCTGGAGCTATTTGCGAAGGCCGGCTATCGGATCACGGCCAACAGGCGGTCCTATAAGCCGACGATCGATGACCCTGAGCTTGAGGTTCGTCTGCTCCGGGCTCAGGAAATCGGCCGGTACGTAGAACGTGGGTTTCTGGATTGTGGAATCACCGGCAAAGACTGGATTGAGGAGAATGGCTCCGATGTCGCGGTGCTGGGCGATCTCCGCTACAGCAAAACGACCTCCGGTCCGACCCGCTGGGTTCTAGTTGTACCGGAAAACTCACCGATTCGGCGGATCGAGGATCTGGCGGGTAAACGCATCGCCACCGAAGCAGTTGGGCTTACCCAACGGTTTCTACAGGCCCACGGGATTGAGGCATCCGTCGAGTTCAGCTGGGGAGCGACCGAGGTAAAAGTGCCGGAATTAGTGGACGCAATTGTGGACATTACCGAAACGGGCGCTTCGTTGCAGGCGAACAATCTCCGAATCCTTGAAGTGTTGGCAGAATCATATCCCCAAGTAATCGGGAATCACACGGCAATGGAGGATGTTTGGAAGAAAGCGAAGCTCCAACGGATCTATTTGCTTTTGGAAGGGGCACTCAATGCGCGAGACAAAGTGGGCCTCAAAATGAATTTGGAAGAATCAAAACTGCGCGATCTGCTTGCGCGGTTGCCGGCGCTCAGAAATCCTACGGTTTCACCGTTAGCTCAGAACGGTTGGGTCGCGATCGAAACGATTATCGATGAAACGGTCGTGCGCGAGATCATTCCAGAACTCAAGCAGCTCGGTGCCGAAGGCATCATTGAGTATCCGTTGAACAAAGTTGTTTATTAGATTTAATTCACTGCTCAACTCCGGCTGCTGGTCCGGCAACCAATATTACCAGCGAGACTGTACCTCATTATGGGTTCCCTAAAGAAAAGAAGGAAGGCCAAAATCGCCAAACATAAACGACGCAAACGTATGAAGGAGAATCGCCACAAGAAGCGTTTGCGGTACAAGTCCTAATCTTTAGGTTGACTCCATGGCTAGATCGGAGTCAGCGAGTATACCGGTGCGTAGGCGGCTCCGATCTTTGGGTTTAGTGCACCACCTCTACACCAGTCGCAGAATTAGTGTGCTCGGTGCCTGTGCTCTCGTGCTGGTGGCGAGTGCCGCTCCCGGCGCTGACGTTCCGGCGAGCAAAGCTCCTGCCAAAAATCGCGACGTCGAACAAAGCCTGTTTTTCGATGTGCGGCCGTCAGCCCCCGATCAGTCGCTTTCCAAGGCTTCCGAGAGAAAAGCGGACGCCGAAGCAGCGTTCATGCAGGGATTGATTTTAGAGGAAGATGGTGACTATGACTCTGCCCTCGACGCATACACGAAATCGCTGCAGCTCGATCCTGGCGGTGATCCCCAAATCGCGATCCGGGTCGCTAACGAATATGTGAAGAGAGAAGAGATCCCTTCGGCGCTCGATCTTCTGAAGGATCTGGTCAAAGTGCGTCCAGACGAGGTTCAAGCATTTCTGAACCTCGCCGACATTTATCTGCGGCAACTTCGAAAACCGGATCTTGCTCTCCCTTATGCTGAGCAAGCTCTCCGCTTGGCACCGGATCGTCTGGCTGCGTATCAGACTCTTTTTGAAGTTTATCTTACGCTGAATCGCAAAAAGGCCGCGGAAGCTGTTTTGCAGCGCGCCCAGAAACTGGACAGCAACGACCCAGCCACTTGGCTGACCTTAGCTGATCTTAGCATTCACCTCTACTCCAACGAGAAAGGGGTCTTTCAATCCGGACGCGCAGCGGCGGTCGAACCGTACCTCAAGAAAGCGATTTCCTTGGCCAAAGACGATGTAGACGTCTTTTCCAAGGTGGGAGATGCCTATGTCGAAATCAAAGAAATTCCGAATGCCATCGCTGCCTATTTGAAGGCGCTGGAGCTTGCCCAGGGCAACGCCGAAATCAGGTACAAACTTGCTCAAAGCTTCCTCAAGACCGGCCAACGGGATGAAGCAATTCGGGCCTTGGAAGAAATGATCAAGACCAACTCCTTACGTCCAGAAAGCTATGAATTTTTGGCGCGCTTGTACCAGGAAAGCGGCAATCTCGAGCGAGCGCTCAGCAATTACCAGCAAGCGATTCTCCTGGCTCCAAACCAGCCTGAAAACTTTCTGCACGCAGCGGAAATGCAATTGGAGCTCAAAAGATTCGATGACGCGATTGTGACGCTCCAACAGGCTCGCCATCGCTTTCCCATACCGCAAATGACCTACAGTCTAGCGGTGGCCTTAAGCACCGCTAAACGCTATTCGGATGCTCTCCCGATCTACGAAGCCGCGCTTCAGGAAGCAAAGAATTCTCAGCCGGAAGTGCTGGATGCAGCGTTCTACTTCAACTATGCCGTGGCCGCTGAACAATCGAACCTGATAGAGAAAGCCGCCGGACTCTTCAAACAATGCATAGAACTTGATCCGTCCAAAGCCGCCCAAGCCTACAATTATCTGGGGTTCATGTACGTCGACCGAAGCATGAACCTCGATGAGGCCGGGGCGATGATAAAGAAAGCGCTTGAACTTGAACCCGATAATGGCGCTTACATTGATAGCCTTGGCTGGTACTACTATCACACGGGAGAATATGCCAAGGCGCTGACCGAACTGCTCCGGGCCCTCGAAAAATTGAAACCGGAGGATCCGGTTGTTCTGGAGCACGTCGGCGATACTTATCAAGCTCTGAACAATTTAGGCGAAGCCGAAATCTATTGGCAGAGGGCGCTCAAGCTCGATCCCGCGAACCAGAAGCTGGTTGCCAAGATCGACGGTTCAAAAGCAAAATTGACATCCAACCCGGTCGGCACGGCGACTCCGTTGCCAAAACCAAGCCCCAGTCCAAGTCTACACTAGGCTACTTGGAATTCCGGATCCCGCCGCACCAGGAAAGGTTCGACGCGAGCGAAGACCTTTGGAGAAACCATCGCCACGACGTTAGCGTGCCGGTCGTCGTAATTGAGGCTTAGAACGTGGCTGGTGCGATGCAATAGGGAAAGCAATTCTGTCCGCGAAAGCGGCAACGCAAGTTCCACTTTCGTAACCCACTCTCGGAGCATCTCGCCACAGAGATGGAGTAGCTCTCCCAATCCTTCTCCGGTATGAGCGGAGCCGAAAATTGCATCAGGAAAGTGCAACCGCAACGCATGGAGGGAGCTGGTGTCTTGCACCCGATCAACTTTGTTGAGCAAGGTGATTACCCGTTTCGTGTCAGCACCCAACTCGCTTAGCACACGCATGGTGGTGTCGTAGAAGTCGTAGACTCGCGGATGGCTGGCATCAAGCACGTGAATCAGGAAATCGGCCAGGGTCGCTTCCTCCAAAGTCGCCTTGAACGCCTCCACTAATCGATGCGGCAAATTACGAACGAAACCTACTGTGTCGGTTACCAACAATTTTTGACCGCCTTCTAGATCAACCCGTCGCGTTTTTGGATCCAGGGTGACGAAGAGTTTGTTATCCACCAAGACCTCCGCCCCGGTTAAACGACGCAAGAGAGAAGATTTGCCGGCGTTCGTGTAGCCAACAATCGCAGCATGCGGCAGCGGCAAACGTTGCCGCTGTTTTCTCTGGGTGGCACGTCGAGCCCGCACAAGCTCCAAATCCGCTTTCAATCGATCGATCTGCTTGCGTACGAGCCGGCGGTCTGTTTCAAGTTGCGTCTCACCCTCACCTTTTGCCCCAAGGCCGCCGGCCTGTCGGCTTAGGTGACCCCACGCCCGGGTCAGCCGGGGCAATGAATATTCAAGCCGAGCCAGATCGACCTGAAGTCGAGCTTCTTTCGTGTGAGCACGCTGGGCAAAGATATCCAAAATGATCTCCTGCCGATCGACAACAGCCACCTTGGCGAGATCCTCCCAATGCCGCTGCTGCGCTGGCTGAAGCTCATTATCGAACACAATCACATCCGCTCCCAGTTGGTGCGCGTGAGCGGCTATTTCTTCCGCCTTGCCCGATCCAACAAAGTAGCGCGAGCTGGGCTGCGCTACCCGGATTAGCTGCTTTTCCGCCACGGGGATAGCAAGCGTTTCCACCAGCGCGGCTAATTCGTCCAAGAGACTTTCTGATTCTTCACGCTCCGCCGGCGCCTGAAACACGGCGACCAAGAGAGCCTTTTCGACCAACTTAGGTTTTTCGCTAATATCAAACATGCTTTTTTGCAAAGAAGGTGCGGATGGCGCCGATCACTACACCGATCTCGTCATCTGTTAGCTCCGGAAAAATCGGCAACGCCAGACACTCCTTGGCTGCGCGTTCCGCTTCTGGAAAATCGCCATCACGATAACCAAGATTTCGAAAACAATCTTGTTGATGCAAAGCGAGCGGATAATAAATCTCTGTGCCGACCCCAACCTCTTGCAAACTTGCTCGGAGGGCGTCACGGCGCTTCGTACGTATTACGTATTGATGGAAGATGTGACCAGCAGAGCCACAGGTCTCTCGATAAGGTTCGACCGGCAGCATCAGATCCGGACCTAGGTTCCGGAGCGCTTCTCGGTATGCTTGAGCTATCTCCCATCTCCGCCGCGACCAAGCGCCAAGATGCGGCAATTTTTTAAGCAAGACGACTGCCTGCAACGCATCCAAGCGAAAGTTTCCCCCAATCTGCCGGTGGTAGTATCGCGTCTCCATACCGTGGTTTCGCAACACGCGAAGCCTGTGCGCAAGATGCGAATCATTTGTGACCACCAACCCCGCGTCACCAAACGCACCGAGGTTTTTTGTAGGATAGAAGCTGAAAAAGCCGGCGAGCCCAGTTCCTCCGGCCCTTCGTACACCATCACGAGATAGATACTCTGCACCAATCGCTTGAGCCGCGTCCTCGATCACTGGAAGATTCCACCGCGCAGCAACCTCTGCAATGGACGGCAGGTCGCCACAGAGACCGAAGAGGTGTACGGGGATCACGGCCCGAAGCCGTCTACCATCATGCGTCTGGACCCCACTCGGAGTCGATACACAGCTCTTCTGGAGGAACTCCTCCAACCGCTCAGCCGAAAGCGCAAATGTGTCCGCTTCAATGTCGATGAAAATTGGGGTAGCGCCGACTCTAGAAATACAGCCAGCAGTCGCAAAAAAAGTGAATGGCGTCGTCAATACCGCGTCGCCGGGCCCGATCCCCAAAGCCATCAAGGTCAGAAGTTGGGCATCAGTTCCGGAGGAAGTACCGACCGCGTAGGCCGCCCCGGCCAAGGCAGCTATCTCGCGCTCAAACTCTTCGACTGACGGCCCCAGAATAAAGCTTTGCTGGTCGCACAACGCCGCAATTCCGGAAAGGATATCCTCTCGTAACGGCAAATATTGTCTCAGCAAATCAAAAAATGGAACCTTGGTCACTCCTTCAGAATTCTTACGCCGCGCGAATATCGGCGCACCAGCCAATCGGTGCAAACCAAAAGGAGGATGGAACTCGATCGAAATCATCGCTTGCTAACCGCTGCCCGCTTTCGCCAACAAATTACTCCTTGATGAAGTTGTCTCGATGCGTCCAGGCGATCTTCCCAGAGCGATCTGATAGGGCAGGAGAACCTTTTCTTTATGATAAAATTCACGTTTACCATCGTGGCAGCACTAGGTTTACCTCTTGGTCTGATGGGGGCGGATGAGCAAAATCCGGTTCAGAAGAGCGAAAATTCGGTGAAGAAGGCAGCGAGCGACACCGGAAATACACTCAAGAAAGGCACGAAAGCTACGGCACGAACCATAGGCAAAGGAATCGAAAATACCGGAAAGACGATTGAAAAAGCCGGAGCGACTCCGATGAAGAAGCGCCCCCATCGCCAAAAAACATCGCCGTCGCGTTCGCCCTCAGCTTCCCCAAGCCCCAAGCCCACGCCCACGATTAGTCCCTCGCCGAGCGCCACGCCCGTTCCGAGTCCTAGCCCGCAACCGGGAATGACTCCGAGCCCGGTTTCCCCTACTCCGACTCCAACCACCTAAACTGCCCCACAGGGGCAATTGTGAAGGTTGGCGCCCCAAATCAGCAGACTATTTCACCGCGGAGATCGTATACCTGCGAGCCGGTAATTCGAACAGTTGCGAACTCGCCCACCGGACCCGGATTTTCCAACAAGACTCGGGTATCCACTTCCGGTGCGTCGCCTTCCCCGCGAGCAACAAGCGGTTGTTCAACCAGTACTCTCAGTCTGGAATGCAATTTGGCATCCGAGTGTTGCCGAGCAATTCTTTGCTGTAACTCCATCGCCTCCTGATATCGCGCTCGCTTCACCTCTGTCGCGACCTGGTTCGGCATCTTCGCCGCGCGGGAACCTTCCTCCTGCGAATACATGAAAACTCCTAATCGCTCAAAGCGGACGCGCTCGATAAAATCCAGAAGCGCCCGGAAATGCTCGTCCGTCTCGCCTGGAAAACCTACGATGAAAGTCGTCCGCAAGGTCACCCCGGGAATGCCCTCCCGAATTGCCGAGATGAGGTCCTCGATATGCTGGCGTGATGTCTCCCGCCGCATTGAGAGGAGCATCTCGTCATGAATATGCTGTAGCGGCATGTCGATATATCGCGCTACCTTCTGATTGGTCGCGATTGCTCTGATTAGCTCCGGGCTCCAGTGCGCAGGATGCGTGTAAAGCAGACGTACCCAAAAGTCTCCAGCTACTCCTTGCAGGCGCTCTAAGAGGTGGATCAAGCTTTGACCTCGGTTAGGATCAACTGGTTGACGCGGACTCGCTTTTTCTGCCCAGAGATCCATACCGAAATAGGTCGTATCCTGACTGATCAAATTGAATTCCTTCACGCCTTCTGCCACCAGGTGCCGAATTTCCGTTTCCACCGATTCGATCGAACGGCTGCGATGCCGCCCACGCATCTGCGGGATAACGCAAAAACTGCACGGATGGTTACAGCCTTCCGCGATCTTTACATACGCATAATGGGCCGGAGTAAGTCGAAAACGCGGCGTGTCGAAATCGGGGATGAATTTTGACTTTGCAGTGACCAGATTCAGCGGCGCCTCTTCTTTTCTCTGGCTCAAAACGCGCTCGACGATTGAGCCAGCTTCGCCCACTTGGTCCAAACCAAGAAACGCATCGACCTCCGGAAGTGCTGAAGAGAGTTCCGAGGCGAATCGCTGCGACATGCACCCGCTAACCACCAGCTTCTGGTGCTTCCGCTTCTGGAGACCACGTTGCTGGTGTGCCTCCAAGATTGCATCGATCGATTCCTCCTTGGCCGAATCAATGAAGGCGCAGGTATTGACGATCAATACATCGGCGTCTTCAGCTGTACTGGTGATCTCCATGCCTCTTCGGCGCACGTCGCCAAGCATGATTTCCGCATCCACCAAGTTCTTAGCGCAGCCCAGGCTGATCATCCCAACCTTCACCGGCCGGCGGAGACCGAGCACCTGCGATGCGACAACGGGAGTATGAGAGGACATGATCGAGTCGACTCCTTATTCGATGACGATGCTGCTATCCGGGCTGGCGACTGCTTGACCGTTTTTCCGGAGCTCCAGCGCATTCTTGTCGAGCAATTTCAGCCAGAAACGCTTTCCTTGAACTACAATAGGAGGGCTGCGCGGGCTGATAAAGTCGTTGAATATTGGTTCGCCATTTTGCTTGTCCTTGGTCACGCGCAACCAGGTCCGTTCCCGAACTCTAATCTCAAGTGTGTCGTCGGCGGCTGGGCTGGACGCTGGGGATGGGCTCGCTTGGGTTACATCTTCAGCAGGCGTCACGGGAAGTGCCCTCCGCACTTCAGGCGACGGTTCCGGAGAAGCGGTAGGGGAAGGAGTCGCTTGGACAACAGAAACGCTGGCAGATGGAGTGGGCGAGGCTAAGCCTTCTTTGGTTTGCTCGCCGGCGCCTGCTGTCTGCGAAGGCGACCGTTTCATCTCGGGCGACGCAGAATCGATCGCCGTCTGATCAGTGGAGGAGGTTCCTCCGTTTAATCGAGAAATATTGATAGCTAAGAAGGATATGGCCGGTACCCCGACCAGGATAAGGAGCGCGAGGACCGCTAATAGCACCGGCGAGATCTTAAATCCAGTTAACTCTCGTCGGCGTGGCTCCGGTTGGTACTTTGCAGGCGGCGCAGCTTTCAGATAGTGGTATTCGCCGAGCCCAACTGTGCTGCCTACCTGAATCTGTTCGAGGTCGTCCTGGATATCGACGCCCAAATGCTTTGCATATTTGACAAGGAAGCTGCGGGCGTAGACCAGGCTAGGGAAATGCGACAGGTCATCTCCCTCTAGATCAACAATCCGTTCCGGGCGAATTTTCGTCGCTGCGGCAACTTCATCGACGCTCCAATGCTTGGCTTGTCGCGCCTTTTGCAGCCTCCTTCCAACTGTCTCAACCATCTTGCTGGAAATCCTTAGACCAATTCAAAAAAAGAAATCATTAACCCGAATTAAAAAGCCCCTTGATCGACCCCAGAGTCTGGGGTTAAGGCATCCAGATTGACCAAGATCTGCCTTGGTCTAGCCCCATCACCAGGGCCCAAAATGCCTCTCTGTTCCAGAATGTCAACTATCCGCGCCGCCCGAGTGTAGCCGAGACGCAAACGGCGCTGCAACATCGAGGTAGAAGCCCTCTTTTCCTGGCGGATGATCTCCAAACACTTGTTGACCAGTTCAGCGTCTTCGTCGCTCACATCGTCTTCTCCCGTAGCCGGCATCTCCAATTGAGTCTGCACGGCCGGGTCAAAATCGGGAGCTCCCTGGGCTGAAACAAATTCTACAAGTTTATGAATTTCTTCATCGGTAACGAGCACACCCTGAGAGCGCACCAACCGAGACGTCCCGGGCGGGCGATAGAACATGTCGCCCTGACCCAAAAGGCGTTCAGCTCCGTTCTCGTCTAGGATAACCCGGCTATCCAAACTAGACGCGACCTGAAAGGCGATTCGCGTCGGAATATTTGCCTTAATCACTCCGGTAATGATGTCTGCCCGCGGCGTTTGAGTCGCGACTATCATGTGAATGCCCGCCGCTCGCGCCATTTGAGTAATTCGAGCGATGGCACTCTCGACATCTGCTGGTGCTGTCTGCATTAAATCGGCCAACTCGTCTATAATAACGACGATATGGGGCAACTTGTCGGGAATGACCAAGTCATCGTCCCGGGCCCCTCCAACCACCGCATGGTCCATCTCTGTTGATCGCCCCAAGGCCTCTAACTCTTTCTGCGACTTCGGCTTTGGGCGCGCGTTAAAGGCCGTGATATTTCTCACTCCTGATTGAGCGAAGATCCGGTAACGTTCCTCCATTCTCTGGATGACCCATCGGAGGGCGAGCAGGACCTTTTTCGGGTCGGTCACCACCGGCATGATCAAATGCGGAAGGGTGTTGTACATCTGCATCTCGACGACCTTCGGATCAATCATCACAAAACGGAGATCATCTGGTTTAAATCGGAAAAGGATGCTAGCGATAATCGCATTGATACAGACGCTTTTGCCGCTTCCGGTCGTTCCGGCGACCAGGCAATGCGGCATTTGCGCCAAATCCCCAAGAACGATTTTGCCGTATACGTCTTTCCCGAGCACGATCGGGATGCGCATGGGGGTTCGGATCCATTCCTCGGACTCAAGGATCTCCCGTAGCGCAACCTTTACTTTTTTCGTATTTGCGATCTCGATGCCGACCGTGTCCTTCCCTGGAATCGGTGCCAAAATGTTTATCCTCTCAGCCCGGGTCGCGCGAGCCAAGTCCCGTTCCAGGCTGCTGATCTTGTCGACACGAACGCCTCTAGCCGGATAGACCTCGTAGCGCGTTATGGTAGGTCCTCGAGTAATGTCGCCAGGGCTGACATCGATGTTGAATTGCTTCAGCGTATCAACCAAAACGCCTTGGATTTGCTTCAATTCGGTGGGATCGGTCGCTTTCCGATTTTCAACGTCGATCTCGTCCAGCAGCGTCACCGGGGGAAGGTCGTAATCTTGAATCTTACTAGATCGCAGACCGCGGCTTGACTTGGAAAGCTCACCCGAGGCCGCCGCCTTGGCGCGGATGGGTACACTGGCTGCGCTATCGATAATTATGCTCTCTCGACGATCGAAGTCCTCCGTTTGTCCACCTGTAGGCGCGACTCCTTGTTTCTTGAGCATTCGCTCTTGCCGGCGAATTTCGCGCTCGATCTTCTTTTGGTTGGCGTCCAGGCGTTCGCGCTCGTCCGATGCTTCCAATTTTTTGCGCTCATTTTCGTCTGCCATCTTTCTAAACAAGCCCTTCATTCCGGAGCCGATCTGCTTGATAACAAGAACCGGTCGGATTCCTGTGATCCAGATCAGACTGACGAGATAGATCACTACCAACGCGATGACAGATCCCGCCTGGCCCAAGACATTCTGCAGAAAGGCGTTTCCGATCCATTTCCCGGCAAACCCGCCAGGGCCCTCGACTTTAAACTCTTGCTGCCAGGTTCGAAGAAACCAGGGTTGCAACTGGACAAGCGCGGCACCAGTGAGCACGAAAACTACTGCCCAGGGGAGACGCTTAAAAATTCGAAACCCAGGCAAAAATAACTTGGCTCCGCCCAGGCCCAAAAAAAGACAAGCGACGAGGTAAGCTGCGGCGCCAAATGCAAAGTAGAGGACGCCAGCGATGATGGCACCCGTCGGACCGATAAAATTCTGGGTGGGATCGTTCGAAGGACTAACATAACTGATCTGGAACCAGGACGGAACGTCGCGAGGGTCGTAGGAGATCAGAGCGAGGAAAAGAACGGTACCAATCCCCAACGCGATCAATCCGAAAACTTCGTTCCAAGCGTTATGCCGATGGGCCTTGGCCATTTTGCCTAGTTTAGTTCCTTGCCCAGGGCTTTCAATCTTGTTTGCAAGGAAACCGCAAGGCCAGCTCGCTGGATCTGATCTGTTGCACTACTATTATGAAACGATACCAAAATCAGCAATGGGAATTCGAGGTCGGCGCCGCGATGCTTTGAACGATATGCCAAATCAAAATAAGAACCGATCTTTAATTTGAATCGCAAATCGATTTTGCTCCTAACAGGAATGATGGTTCCGTAATCTAGACAAAATGGTGCATTGCCTGACTTTCGCCCCACTGTATCAGCCTCGAGTGTGGGGCGGCCAGAAATTGAATGCGGTTTTTGGGCGTTCTTTACCGACCAACACACCTATCGGTGAGTCATGGGAATTGGTTGACCGGCCGAACGAACAAAGCGTTGTCGATCACGGCCCATACCAGGGAAGGTCACTCCATCGGCTCTGGAGCGAACAACGGGATGAGCTGTTTGGAGGCCGGTTCACGGAGGAACGCTTTCCGATCCTCATCAAGATTTTGGATGCTGCGGAGCCACTTTCCGTCCAGGTTCATCCGCCTTTAACCGTGGCAAAAGAGCTGAATGGAGATCCCAAAACCGAGATCTGGTATTTTGTGCAAACGGCGCCTGACGCCGGTATCTATGTCGGCCTCAAACACGGCACATCCAAAGATCAATTCAAGGCGGCTTTAGCGGATGGAACCGTTGCCGACCTCGTTCATCGTGTTGCCACTCGTCCGGACAGTTTCATTTTTATTCCAAGCGGTCGCATTCACGCAATCGATGCTGGTAATCTGATTTTTGAAATTCAACAGAATAGCGATACCACTTATCGAGTCTTTGATTGGAACCGAGTAGGACTAGATGGAAAACTTCGAGAACTGCATATCGAGCAATGTCTAGCCAGTATCGACTTCTCCGATTTCGAACCGGGCCTAGGCCAAGCGGTCGACGACGTCCTAGCGTCATGCCATCATTTCCACGTAGAGTGTTGGCATCTGAAAGAATCGCGTCCAGCCCACAACCAGCAGCAATTTGCCGTATTTCAATGCGTGAGCGGAAAGGTAGAATTCGCCCATCGCCATTTTGGACCAGGCGACCTTTTTCTTGCCACAGTCGAAGGACATAAGGAAATGCTCAACCCATTGGACTCAAACACCAAGGTAATACGTACAACATTGATGAGAACTGACTGAATGCCGGAGCCAAAACGTGACCGTCAAATTGACTACCCACTTCCGAAACATTAGCCTCCGCTCGTGAAAATTTTCACAAAGTCAGCTCTCCGGAGCCTTGCCTCCCGGAAAATGCAACATGCTATTGAGCTGATTAACCCCCACCTTTACGCAGTCGAAGAGCGTATCCGCGAGCAAGCACGCTCTTTTGACCCAACCATCGAAGGGTATATCGCCTACGCCTGTGGTAGTAGCGGTAAGAGATTGCGGCCGGCACTCGCTCTTCTAGCCGGCGGCGCCACCGGTGATATTTGTCCAAGCCATGTTGATTTAGCTGTAATCTTGGAGCTCGTTCATCTCGCATCGCTGGTCCATGACGACATTATGGACAGTGCCGATATTCGGCGCGAGCAACCTACGGCGAGCGCGAAATGGGGTAACAGCCTGGCTGTTCTTTTGGGCGATTGTCTTTTCGCTCACGCCCTGAAACTCGCCACCGCTTTCCCCAATATTGAGATTTGTCGGCGCATCGCCCAGGCCGCTAAAGATGTTTGTTCGGGCGAAATTATTCAGACTCAACGGCGCTACGACCTTAATCTCACCGTTGCCGACTACCTGCGGATTATTGAAATGAAAACAGCGGCGCTCTTTGCGGCTGCTGGCGAACTGGGCGCACTGATTAGCGGCGCGAGTCCCGATGTCATTACCGCATTTAAGACATACGGCCTTAAACTCGGAACTGCTTACCAGATTTACGATGATTGTCTCGACCTGGCAGGGACCGAAGAAACGGCCGGGAAGACTCTGGGATCCGATTTGCGAAAAGGAAAACTCACTCTTCCACTGATCTATCTTTTGGAAACCGCTGACCAAGAGCAATACCACCGATTTAGTGAAATCCTCTTGCGCAGCGATCCAGATGAGTTGGCTGAGATGCAGAGCGATGTGACTACGAGCGGCTGCCTGCGTCGGGCCGTCGAAACAACTAAACGGCTAGTCGCGGATGCCAAGCAAGAGCTCAAACACGTTTCGCTCAACAAGTATACGCTAGCTATGCAGGAGATCGGAGATTTCTTATCCGACACCGTTGACCAATTCGCGGTCGCAGCCTGATCTCAGGTAAGGTCCTGCTGCATAGCCCCTTTGGCTGCCTTCTTTTTCCCGTAGGACCACTCGCAAACAAGCTTGTGCACATATAGCAACACGTTATTAGTATGTGTTGAATATGATCGAATGCACCATTCACGAGATACCATCAGAAGAGAGACCTCGGGAAAAACTATTGTCGCGCGGGGTTTCCGCGCTGAGTGATGCTGAGCTGATCGCTATTCTGCTCAGAACAGGAATTCGCGGTGCTAACGCGATTGCCTTGGCCGAACAGCTGTTGCAGCGATTTGGATCGTTTGCCAACCTCGCGCGAACTCCAGTGCTGGAACTGGCAAAAGTCAGAGGAATCGGCTTGGCTAAAGGAATTCAGCTGGCAGCTTCGTTCGCCGTCGGAGCACGCCTCGCCTCGGAACGGATCAGAAATGAGCCAATCGACAATCCCCAGACAATCCACGATCTCCTTGGGCCGGAAATGCGTCTCTTGGACCGCGAATCACTGCGAGCAGTATTACTCGATGCCAAGCAACGACTGATAGTGGTCCAAGAAATCTCTCGGGGGACGCTAAACGAAAGTTTGGCTCATCCACGGGAGATCTTTAAGACCGCGATCACACATTCCGCGTTTTCCTTTATTCTGGTGCACAACCATCCATCGGGGGATCCCTCGCCGAGTGAAGCAGACGCCAGGTTAACCCGGCGTGTCGCCGACGCTTCGAGAATTCTTCAAATCACGCTGCACGACCACGTCATTATCGGTGCGCCTCAAGATGGAAATCGCGGCTATTTCAGTTTCAAAGAAGCCGGACTAATCGGCTAGTTTCGATATTGATCCTTCACGTAAGTGATAAAACGTGTGACGACTTCGCTCACCGGTCCTCTTCGCCAGGCGATTCCATACCGGATCTTTGCCTCGACTGGGTGGAGTGGTACAAAACTGACCCCAGGGGCTGGTAGGCGGCTGATATGTTCAGGAAAAATGGAGATTCCGAATCCGGCCGCGACATACTGGACGCCGGTCCGCGCCCGATCAACTTCCTGGACAACTCTCGGCGTAAAACCCGCCCGATAACATAAACGGGATAACCATGCTCGGTAGCTTGGAGCGTTCTTGCTGGAGGTGAAGATAAATGGTTCGTCACGAAGTCGGGTAAGCGCCACTGACTCCATCTTCGCGACCGGGTGATCATTTGGCACGCCGACCATCGGATTTTCTTCGGTGATACATTCAAGCCGGAGCCCGGGCGGTGGCTTACCATCAATTGGACCAACCAGCCCGATATCCAGGGTTCGCGCCAGCAACGCTTCTAATTGCTGAGAGGGAACCATCTCGGTCAACGAAACGTCCACGCCAGGATATTTTAGGCGAAATCGTTTTAACACGTGCGGCATCCATTCGTGACTCTGAGCACCGATGAAGCCAATGGCCAGAGAGGCAGCGTCTCCTCGCCCAATCCTGCGAAGTTTTCGTCCGGTATCCTCCAGTGTCTGGAAAATTTGATCGATTCCCGTAAGGAAGATCTTACCGGCCGCGGTTAGTTGAACCTGGCGACTGTTTCGCTCAAACAGGCCGACGCCAAGTTCTCTCTCCAAGTCTCGAATTTGCGAGCTCACCGCGGATTGGGCCACGTGGAGCAAGGCAGCCGCGCGAGTAAAACTGAGCTCTTCGGCAACCGTTTTAAAATAGCGCAGGTGCCGCAATTCCATCCAGAGAGCAATCTATATTTAAGATAGGAGCAAGCGCAACAAGCTATTTTTATTATCATTTCAAGCTCATATGATGAGGGAGCATTATGATTCGTTTCCTGGTCCGCTCTGCTTCCTCTCAGGACCTGGGTACCTCTCCTCTCCACCGTCGTCCGCTCCTGAACGTAAAGGGCGGCCGTAAATCCGACCAGGGAGATCGAAACAAATGGTTCTCGCTTGCGGTGCTACTGGTTGGTCCGTTCCTCGGCGTCATTGATTTCTTTATCGCCAATCTTGGCATTCCATCGATCAAGAAATCTCTGCATGCCGGCTTTAGTGAAACGGAGCTAATCGTGGCCGGTTATGGTTTAACCTACGCCGTCTGTCTGATCACCGGGGGAAGACTAGGCGACATATTCGGGCGGAAGAAGGTTTTCATTTTCGGGATGTTAGGTTTCAGCGCTGCTTCAGCGTTCTGCGGCTGGGCTGGTGACGCGACGGCTTTGATTTTTTGGCGTCTGCTCCAAGGGTGCGCCGCCGCGGTGATGTTCCCGCAAGCCCTCTCTTTCATCCAGGTGAATTTCACAGGATCGGCCAAGCGCCTGGCCTTCAGCGCTTACGGGGCGATGATCGGTTTTGGGTCAATCGTCGGTCAAATCTTGGGTGGTTTCTTGATTCAAGCCGACCTATTCCATCTTGGTTGGCGGCCGATTTTCCTCATTAATCTGCCCTTGGGACTAATCACGATTCTGGCCGCATCCCTATTTTTGAATGAATCGAGGGCGGAAAACGCGCCCCGGCTCGATCCAATCGGAACGTTATTACTCACGATCGGTCTGTTCTTGTTCTCATTGCCTTTCATGGAGGGCACAGATGCTGGTTGGCCTTTTTGGGCATGGGGAGCCCTGGCCGCCAGCATCCCCTTTTTTGTCGCGTTTTATCGGTTCGAGTGCCGCTGCTCGGTTGACGGAGGCTCTCCGCTGGTCGAGCCCCGTCTGTTCCGGGATCGAGGATTCATGATAGGGATTCTGGTCACCTGCATTTATTTCGCAGGGCACACCTCGATGATATTGGTGCTTAGCTTGTTTTTGCAGCTGAGTTTGCAATTGGATCCGTTTCACGCCGGGTTGGTGTTAGCTCCATTCTCCTTCGGGTTTCTCGTGGGATCATCGTTTTCCGGAAAGCTTAACGGTCTTTTCGGCCGCAATTCGCTACACTTGGGCGCAGCAATTCTGGCGGTTTCGCTGGTTGGCTTGTCGATTCAGGCAGCCCTTAGTCACGGTCAGATTACACTGCTATTCGTTCTCACGTGTTCCGTCTATGGGGTAGGTCGAGGTCTGGTTACAGCTCCACTCTACAATACGGTGCTCAGCGGGATACCAGCGCGTGATGCCGGCTCTGCTGCCGGTGTCACTTCCATGGCCCAGCAGGTGGCTAATTCGGTTGGCATTGCCGTAATTGGATCTCTCGTTTTCTCGTTGATTCCTTCACGGGCCACTCCCGCGGACTACGCACATGGCTTCGTTGCCTCAAGCCTGATTAATCTTGCTCTCCTGGCTGCCGCTTCGATCCTGCTGCTGTTGGTCCCAAAGAGCCGAGGTCGTGATGTGGCAGCTTTCGACCCGGCTATGGCCGAGGCCTGAAACCTTGGCCAGATGAACTTCAGGGGCCGTCGTTCGCCCGAATGATCGACAGATGACAGGGATGCATTCTATTAATCCGGAATGATTCATCCGACCGCTATCGTTGATTCCCGAGCGGAAATCGGGCCAGGGACGCAAATCGGGCCCTATGTAGTGATCGAAGGCCCGGTAGTCGTCGGCGCAGACAACGAAATTCAAGCTCACGCGATCATCACTGGAGAAGTTCGGATCGGGACCCGAAATCTGATTGGCTACGGCACCGTGATTGGAGGACTTCCGCAGGACCTCGCATTTGATCGTTCTTGCTCGACGCGCACAGAGATCGGCAATGACAACGTCATTCGGGAGCACTGTACAATCCATCGCGGCACGAAACCGGCGAGCGCTACAACCATAGGCTCCCATAATATGCTGATGGTAGGGGCGCATTTAGGACATAATACGCAGATTGGAAACCACGTGATTCTCGCCAACAACGTGTTACTGGGCGGATATGTTCAAGTTGGAGATCGCGCATTTCTCGGGGGTGGCGCCGTATTTCACCAAAACATTCGGATAGGATCTGTATCGATGGTGTCCGGGGCGGCTGCAGTCAGCAAAGACGTTCCGCCCTTCTCCATTGCGGTCGGCATGAATAGCGTTGTGGGGGTCAATATTGTCGGTCTACGCCGAGCGGGATTCGGATCGGCTTTGCGGACGGAAGTGAAGAGAGCGCACGACCTCTTGTATCATTCCGGCCTGAAAATCACCGAGGCCATCGCTCGCGCGGCGGAAACAACTTGGTCCGTTCCCGTTCAGGAATTCTGGGACTTTGTCCAGTCTTCTAAACGCGGTGTATGTGCTTTCGCAAGATTCAGCGATATCAAGGAAGAAAGTATTTCGGATGCCGAGTAGGGACGACCATCGTCGCGGAGGAGACTTCGTCTTTTCGGGTAGTTTCCCGTGTCAATTTTTGACCTCAGCGAATACCTAATTTCCTTCTTTTGGCTTGGAGAGGAACTGGACAATTTCGGTCAAACTTCGTGAAAAATTCGCTCCGTTTTGTCGAAAAACTGGCTTCCTTGCCGAAATTTAGCATTTTTGCGACAACGTTGATTCATAAGATTTTCCATTGACATCGTCCCGGAAAAGAGAACCTTCGGGACTTTATGAAGTTATTCCACCTGCTCTCGGTGGGATTGTCGTTCTTAGTTGCTAGTTGTGCTTTAGATGATTCTCACAACAAATCTGCTGCGGCATCCCCCAAAAGCTCGCCGAAAACCGTCCAGGTAAGGACCACAGCATATACCCACTCCGAAGCAGGGCATCGACAATATGGCAGGAGCAACGCCATTGGCACCCGACTGGCTGTTGGTGGGACGAATAGTGCCGCCGCGGATTGGTCTAAATTTCCGGTAGGTACGAAGTTCAAAATTCTCGGCCAGAAGCAGCTCTATGTCGTCGATGACTATGGTTCGGCTCTTGTGGGAAAAAATACGATCGATCTATATATGCCCACATGTGGCATGATGAATCGATGGGGCACGAGGAGTGTCACGATCGAATTGATCGAACTGGGTTCCTACACAGATAGTCTGAAGATTCTCCGCCCGCGCTGCCGGGCAGCCTACATCCGAAGAATGGTGACGAGTCTTCAGTCGAAAATCTGAGGCGACTCTGCAAATTGCGGCCGTTTTCTTAAAAGAGAGGCCGCTTCCCCGACCGCGAAACACTTCGTTTTTTCGGCTAGGCAGCAAGCGAAATCCGGTTAGGGTCACGCCCTGTGAATGTATTCGTCACCGGCGGGGCCGGTTATATCGGAAGCGTCTGCGTTGAAGAACTTCTCAACCTTGGATACGCGGTTACAGTCTTCGACAATTGCTCCGAGGGTCATCGGCAAGCGATTGATCCTCGGGCGCGGTTCATCGAGGGGAATTTAAACGAACCAGCATCGATCCTTGCCGCGGTGAGTTCTGCTGCGCCGGAGGCAATCATGCATTTCGCTGCGAACGCCCTGGTCGGCGAGTCCATGGAAAATCCGTACAAATATTTTCATAATAATGTTTACGGTGGCCTCAATTTGCTACGTGCGGCCGTGGAGGCTGGCGTGAAGAGGTTTGTCTTTTCGTCTACGTGCGCCACTTATGGCATCCCCGAACGGGTGCCGATTGACGAAGAGACTCCGCAACATCCGATTAACCCGTACGGAGAGTCAAAGCTGATGTTTGAGAGGATGCTTCGGTGGTTCGATCAGATTCATGGGATTAAATATGTGGCGCTCCGCTACTTCAATGCTGCGGGAGCTTCCGAGCGATTTGGGGAACACCACCGGATCGAGACCCACCTGATTCCGCGAATTCTGGCCGTTGCGCTCGGCCACAGCCAACACGCGGAGATATTTGGCACCGATTATCCCACTCCGGACGGTACCTGCATTCGCGACTACATCCATATCTACGACCTGGCCCAGGCCCATATCCTTGCTCTGTCCACCCCCGATAGCGGCTATTTCAATCTGGGGACCGGCGGAGGTGTCTCGGTCTACGAGGTCATCGAAGCATGTCGCCAAGTCACTGGGCGCGAGATTCCTGTGGTAGAGAAACCGCGCCGGCCGGGAGATCCTCCTCGGCTGATCGCCGCGTCAGCGAAAGCCCAGAAAGTTTTAGGATGGATACCGAGATATCAGGACATTCACGGAATCGTGAAAAGCGCCTGGGCATGGCACGAAAAGCATCCGAATGGTTATTCGGAATAACGCCATGGATCTTCAGATTGGAGCGTCGAGTCGAAAACCGTTCTGGATCTACTCGTCCGACTAAGAGGTTTCTCCTTGCTTTTATCGCTTAGCCGCGATTCGGTGGGGTTCATTTTCAGTGCTCTAACCCTTCCATGACTGGCCGGCTAATCGCCCTCTCGCTGTTGCTTTGGCTTACGACAGTTTGTCGCGCCCAGGACGTCGCCGAGCTGCCGAAGTTCGGTGAATTTCCGGTCGAAATCACAGCCGATGAAACCAAATATGAAGGTGGCGTCGCAATTGCCCAAAATCATGTGGTCATTCATTACGGCGACATTGCGATTTATTGCGAATACGCTCAATACAACCCGGACACGCACGATGTCCTGCTCAAGGATCGCGTGCGAATCTATCGACAAGATTACGCATTTACCTGCGACCGGGCCGTCTACAACCTCGAAACCAAGAAACTCATAGCGGCAGATTTTGGCGGCGCCAAGCCGCCCTTCGAGTTCACGGGGGACAATCTTACCTCGATTCAAGAGAACGAGTACAAAGTCTATAATGGGACGCTGACCACGAGCGATTCATCAAAACCAGACTACCACGTCAAAGCCAAAGGCATTCGGATTTATCCAAATGACCGAGTCATCTTCACCAATGCCACCATGTATGTTGGCACAACGCCGGTTTTCTGGTTTCCCTACCTTTACCAGTCGCTAAATGACGAATTTTCTATTTTACCGAGCGTTGGCTACAACAGCACCTACGGCGCGTTCTTGTTTACCCTGATCAAGTTTCCCGTAAACGATTACACGGACGCCACACTCCATCTTAACTGGAGTTCGTCACGCGGCCCATCCATCGGCTTGGACCTCTCTTACATTTTCGGAGATAATGACGAGAACTACGGTACCTTAAAGACTTTTTACATCAACGACCAGGAACCGAATCTCAACCAAACGTCTCTAGGACGACAAACAATTAGCCCTGGTCGTTACCGGATCACTTACCAATCCCGAACGTACTTGACCAGCGATATCAGCGCGGTCGTCAACGTTACCAAATTGAGCGATCCCTTTGTGCTTCAGGACTATTATCCCTTCGAATTTCAGGTCGATCCGCAGCCAGATAGCTTTCTCGAAGTCGTCAAGAAAGGAGAAGCGTACACCCTTAGCGGTTTCGTTCGTTACCAAGTAAACCCTTTTTTCGAGACGACCGAGCGGCTGCCGGAATTTTCGTGGGAAATAGCGCGCACGCCCCTGCTAAATTCGCCGATTTTTTATGAAGCGACCACAAGCGCTGGTTTCTTGCGGCGAGCATTTCAGTCCGCATCACCAAACCCCGATTACCATTCTTTTCGCCTTGATACCTTTCATCAATTTACCTATCCGAAAACTTACTTCGGATGGCTCTCTTTCGTACCGCGAGTGGGTGTTCGCGGCACCTACTACGAAGACACCGGACAATTCATCCAAGCTGACTCTCTTTTCAATAACACGTTTCCGGCAGTCGGCGTGATTAAGCCCGAAGGCGCTGGGAGCCGGGTCGTGTTCAATGCTGGCGCGGAGGCTTCTTTCAAGCTTTCACGAGCCTACGAGGGCGTTCAAATCCGGTGGCTTGGCCTGGATGGGTTGCGCCATGTCATCCAACCGTTCAGCGATTTCTCATGGGTTTCGAACCCGAGCCTCAAGCCGGGAGATATTCTTCCTTTTGATCGATTTATTCCAAGCTCGCAGATCCCCCCGATCGAATTCCCCCAATTTGTGGCGACTGATTCGATCGACCATGAGACGGTCTGGCGAATCGGTGTTCGGAACCGTCTGCAAACCCGGCGTGATAACGCAACCCTGAACTGGTTAGAGGTAGACAACTACTTTGATGTGAATTTTCGGAATCCTTATCAGCCGGGTCACTATTCGGATCTGGTCAGTAATATCCGATTTAATCCGGTACCATGGCTCAATCTAGTCGTTAATTCCCAGTTACCCGTTTTTAGCAAGAAACAGTTCTGGGAAATTAACACCTACCTTTGGTGGACGATTACCCCAAGCATTGACCTGTTTGTCGGCGATCTTTACCTCGACCACAGCACCGCCTTTACCAACAGTCACCAAATCTTTGTCCAGAGCTATTTTCGGCTTAACGACAACTGGGGATTTAGTGTTTACGAACAGTACGAGGCCGCTCTCGGCATCCTGCAAGAGCAACGGTACATTATTCACCGCGATTTGAGCAGTTGGGTTGCATCCTTCGGGTTGATCGCTCGCAATAACGGCGCCGGCAAACAGGATGTCGGCGTCCAGTTGATCTTAACGCTCAAAGACCTGCCCAAGTTCGGGCTACCAATTGATCTCACTCCGAGCAATGGACTTTGAAACGGTCGGCGACAGCTTTCGCTGGACATGATAACGATCGTCGTTATGGGAACAGCTTTGATTTCAGTATTTGTATGAAAATTGCAATTATCGGTTCCGGTTACGTTGGGTTGGTCACCGGCGCCTGCTTCGCCGAGGTGGGCCACGAAGTGATCTGCGTAGACAATGATGAGCGAAAAGTTAAGACACTTCGAAGCGGCATAATTCCGATTTACGAACCCGGTCTTGAACAATTGGTTCAGCGCAACGTCTCGGCACACCGCCTTTACTTTACCGGTAGCATCGAAGAAGGAGTCGATAACTCTGCCGTTATTTTTATCGCCGTTCCGACGCCTCCTCAAGCCGATGGCAGTGTTGATCTGACCTACATCGAGCGTGTTGCTCGCGAAATAGCATCAGTACTTAAGGAATATCGAGTAATCGTCGATAAGAGTACGGTCCCAGTTAAGACCGGAGAGAAAGTCGCCGATACGATCCGGAGGTATAGCAGGGTCAACGTCGAGTTCGACGTGGTGAGTAATCCCGAATTTCTTCGGGAAGGCTGCGCCGTCGCCGATCTTATGAACCCCGATCGTATTGTCATCGGATCAAACAGCGAGCGCGCGTTGGCCATTATGAAAAGGGTCTACGAGCCTTTTATGGCACCAATTATGGTTACCGACATCAATAGTGCCGAACTGATTAAGCACGCTGCGAACTCCTTCCTCGCCCTCAAGATTTCGTACGTCAATGCGCTGTCGACCATCTGTGAAGCCAGTGGAGCAGACATCGAAAAGGTTGCCGACGGGATCGGATCGGATAAACGAATTGGGCGCAGTTTTCTCAATGCCGGGCTTGGTTACGGAGGCTCCTGCTTTCCGAAAGACATTGCCGCTTTCATTGCCATCAGCGAACAGATCGGGGCACCATTCCACCTCTTGAAAGAGGTTCAGCGGATCAACCAGAATCAGCGGGAGCGTTTTATCAAGAGGTTGCGCGACACCTTGTGGGTGCTAAAAGAGAAACGAATCGCTGTTTGGGGTCTCACCTTCAAACCCGATACCGACGACGTTCGCAGCTCGGTCGCCGTCGATATTGTGAACGACCTTATCCGAGAAGGTGCTCAGGTAACTGCATTCGACCCCAAAGGAAACGAAAAGATACACGAGCTGAAGCTCTGCCCGGGAGTTCATCTTGCCAGTTCGGCGCTGGAGGCCGTCCAAGATGCGGAAACCTTGATCCTAGCGACGGAGTGGCCCGAGTTCGCCGACGCCGACCTGGCCGAAGTACATCGTCGCATGCACACCCCGATCGTGTTCGATGGCAGGAATCTCTTCGACCCCACGACGATGAGAGATCTGGGTTTTCAATATTACGGGGTCGGCCGTCCGGGGCCTCAAGCCGGCACGACTTAAGTCGCTCTGGCGCCCAGCCCGGTATATCCTCTTAAGCAGAGCGAGACGGCAGACCGCTTCCTCTGCGCGATACGCTCTCTCCCTTTTGCCGATCTGCCATTCTCCGGACAAACGGTTCCCAAAATCGGTGGCAGTGGTTAATTTTTATGGGAACTTAACCTTCGGCGTTGGGCGGACCGCGGACGGGAAAATCATTTTGAGCGTGGTGTATATGTCGGCCAGTAATCCTCGTATTTGTTGCTTGAAAGCGCTGCAGCGCTGGGAATCTAGCCGAGAGTTTGCCGACGGCGTCCTTCACCGAACTCTGGAGCAATCTGACCTACCGCTGAGCAATCGGGCTTTTGTCACCGAGACATTTTACGGGGTAATCCGAAATCGTACGCTCCTAGACTTTGTCATCCGCAGATTTAGGGCAAACAAATTGGACGCCGCAACTCGCCAGGTTCTGCGGCTCGGTCTGTATCAACTGTACAAAATGCGGATCCCGGCCCACGCCGCAGTCTATGAGACCGTGAATATTGCTGGGCCGGCCCGAACCCTGGTGAACGCCATTCTTCGAAAATCGATCGCCGAAAAAGAGGCTGTCTTGGAAGAACTCGAGAACGCGCCGGCACATGTCCGTTATTCCCATCCGGAATTTCTTTACCTCAAGTGGGAAGGGGAAAGGGGTGAGTCCGAAGCTACTCAGCTTTGCGCCTGGAACAATCAACCGGCTAAGATTTATGTCCGAGCAAACGAGCTAAGAGTGACCCCGGGTGAGCTGTTGCACAGTTTTCCGGCGGCGAAGCCTTTGCCTGATCGAGAGAATTGTCTCGAGGTTGAGCACCTCCCTTCCGAGTGGATCGCCGCCGGCGTGGTTTATGTCCAAGATCCGAGCACGCTCGTCGCCTGCGAGCTACTTGCACCAAAACCAGGCGAAACGGTACTCGACGCTTGCGCCGCGCCCGGGGGGAAGACCTGCTATCTGGCCCAGTTGATGAAGAACCAAGGAACCCTCTTCGCCGGAGACTACGAGCCGCTCCGGCTCGCTCGGTTACAACAGAATCTGACGAGGCTGGGAGTAACCAATGCGGAAGTGACCCTCATAGATTGGCTAAGGAACCCTCTCCCCGTCGGCAGTCCCACGTTCGATGCTATTTTGATCGATGCGCCATGCTCCAACACCGGCGTAATCCGTCGGCGCACGGACGTCCGTTGGCGCCTGACACCGGACGATTTCCGCCGAATGTCTCATTTACAACTGCGGATGGTCGAAAACATCGTGCCCTATTTGCGCCGGGGAGGGCGGATGGTCTACAGCACCTGCAGCATTGAACCGGAAGAGAATGAGCATGTGGTTTCGCAAATTCTCGCCCACTTTCCAGAGCTGAATTGTTTGGAGTCCCGTAAAGTGGGGCCACTCCAAAATCAAATGGACGGCGCTTTCGCGGCGCTCTTTCGTAAGGATTGATAAAAAGGGCCGCGGGAGGGATCCCGCCCTCCTCTTATTCCGACTCAATCATCTTTCCAGACGGCCACTCCGTCGTATAGTCGAACTCGATTTGTTTCTTCTCGCCTGGGCCCAGATCGAGGTCCCAGGTGATTTTCCCGATATCCTTATCGACGCTGGTCGGTTTGATGGAATACTGGCCCGCCGTGACATTGATATCGTTATCCTGGGAAACCGGGATCTGGTCGTAGACCGTTAGCTTCAGCGGATTTTTACGAAAGTTTTGAATCGCAATCTGGTATTTCCGCTGATTCTGTTTGCGATGCGAGAGAATCCCCACCTCGGAATCGCGATTTACCAATTCTTTGTACTCGATTTTCACTGCATCATCTCGACCACAAAACAGATCAAACTCCGCACCGGCTGGAACTTGAGCTAGGGACAGGCTCCCGATCAAATCACCGTCCCGGAACAGGTTCACCTTTCCTGGCAGCAGCGGGTCAGGGCTGGTGTTCTTGAGGTGATCCTTCAGGAACGCGGCCAATTCAAGCTTTGGAGTCGCCACGTACGATAGGTTTCCGTTCAGCTCGATTTGCGTAAGGTTCGTTCGGTGAGCTTGGCCGTCAGCGGGTATCGTTACGGGTGCTGCCACCCGATAGGTCACTGAAAGTCCATTGCTCTCCAGTTGCGCGCTTTCGACCTCAGCTTGGACATCTTCATCACGGACGGCCTGACCCGGAGTCGGAGCAATAGTTGCTTTGCCGGCTTCCGACTTCAAAGCCGATCGAGGCGCAGGCAAGGGCACCGGCTGAGAGAATCTTAAATACCTAGGTTCCAGCTCAGGCATTTGGTCATTCTTTTCAGGACGAGCGGTGGAGACTGTTAATCTTGCATTTTCCCAATCTTCCCCGGTTCGCTGGCGAATCATCGCGTCGTACGACAGCGATACCTTCCCGCTAGAAGTGTCCACTCGCGCTTCGTATGTCGGCAGCCAAGAAGCGTTGTGAACAACGTAGCGTAGCTCAACGTGAAGTTGCGTAGCAGCCGGTGACTGGACACTAACGGACACACGACGTTGCTCCTTCTTTTGGCTGAGCTGGCTGAGCTCCGCCTGCACGCGTTCGATCTCAGGATTGAGCTTGCGCTCCGCCGCGTCGACATCGAGGAAGGCGGCGGCAATCGTTGTTAATTCCCCCGAATAAAGCTCGTAAAGTTTCTTGAGCTCATCGGACGAGAAAACCTGCTTATCATTGCGATCTCCGCCCGTATTCAATTTGCGGAAGAATTCTCGTTTGTCTTCGAGAACGCTTTTTTGCGATTGCAGTGCTCGTTGCTGATTCTGGAGCTGTTCGAGCTGCTTCAGGAGATCCGAGCTACGCGCATCGGCATTTCCGCTCAAGAATTCCCTCTGAACGTCCATCCCACGAATGGTGACTGAGCTACCGGCGCGAATGCTGACTCCTACAGAATTATCATCCAAGTCAGCGGGAAGACCTGTCAAATCAAACTGAGAGTCTCCGGCTGGCACATCCACACTGACCTCACGCGACACCCGAGCGCGATCAGCATAAACAACTACTTCGGTTATCTTCGAAATTGCGGCTGGATCAGCAAAAACCGAAGAGCAAAGTTGCAAACTCAGCCCAGCGCAAACCCAAAAGCGAAAGTGCATGGTCGTAGATTGTCCAAGCACACGTGATGGCCGATTTCGGCTCAGCATGCCTGTCGGAGATTTGACAGACCGATTCTCGCTTCGTTCAAACCGGTGCGTTTTGGCGAATCACGCGGTTCTCGGCGCCTAACAGAATCACATTGGGTTGGTGACTTGCGGCTTCCTCCACATCATACCAACCGAAGCTCATTATAGTGAGAAGATCACCTGGCTTCCCAAGATGCGCTGTCGCACCGTTCAATTCGATCAGGCCACGCCCTCGGGCGCCATAGATTACGTAGGTCTCGAACCGCTGACCGTTTGTCAGGTTGCCCGCCAAAATGCGTTCGTACTCTTCCAGACCGGCTTCGTCGGCGAGATCGGCCGAAATCGTGATGCTACCTTCGTAGTTCACGTCGGCCCCTGTCACCGTAGCGCGATGGATTTTCGATTTAAGGAGAGAAATGTGCACAATCGTTTAATCCTACCTGCTAAATGCGTGCTGTCATCTTCGGCCAGCGGCCAAAATCGCTTTGTCAATCGTTCGGTCGAGTTCGCTTTGTGCAGATGTTTAAAACAGCAACCACTCTAGCAAGAAATTCTCGGCAGGTCAGTCGCCAGTTGTGACATCGCCCGACCGAATCCGCGTTTAGCCCAACTGCGTCGATTTGGCAATGCCTGCAGAAGAATAAAGCGCGACGGTTATGAAACTCTTGTGAGATGACCGTTAATCGATTTATCCCGAAGATGGATTTCGCCCGTATTACCGAATCCAGCGTGCGCACACCAGCCGGATCTTCCACTAAGACCTCCTCCGGGACACCGCGCATCATCAGAGCCCGACGCATTGCCGCCGGCTCATCGTACCCATCGTCCCGTCGATGCCCGCTGAGAATGAGAATCTTAACCTTGCCCGCATGAAATAGTTGAGCAGCAGCATCCATTCGAAAGACGAAGTAGCGATTCGGTAGGCCATTCGCAAGCACCGGAGCGGTCCCCAGCAAAAGCCCGACTTCATTTTCCGGTGCTTCGGAAACAGAATTGAACACGGGAAAACCTCCGGCACGTGAAACCCACCAGTTACACAAAAATAGGAAAAAGCTCGCACCGCCGAGATTGAGTAAGATCGATCCGATGAGAAACCGACCGTTGAAATTGCCGAAGCGTCGGAAAAGCGACGAGACTGACCGATCCATCATGAGCGCAATATCCGGATTAGGCCTTGCGGCAGATGTACCCTGACGAGAGCAAGCGCAATGAGCAGCAGATTAGCGTTCGGTCGAAATCCAAGATACCGCCCCTGCCAGATCGGCTGGTATTTCTTTTTAAATTCGAATAGGGACTTATATCCGTAATAACGGTTAAACTTCTCGAACAAAAATTTTACGGCTTTCTCTTCCCTGCCGTAAAGCCGCCGATTCTGCTCGACGTTGGCTAAGGGCGCATTCCCCAAGCTAACCTCTTCCACTTCGAGTTCCCTAAAATGATCGATCGACTCCACTATCAAAAAATCCATCACGCCTTTCGCAGACGAATGGCTTCGCATCAGGTCAAGGCTGCGTCCGCGACCTCGCTTGTATGGGAGCCAGGTCGCGAAGGCTTCCAACTTGGAGTCCGCGTCGAAAATTGTGGCTACTCCACCTCTTCGGATTTGCTGGAGATTGAATGATCCGAGATCGAAACCCATCTCTGTTCCTTGTTTTTCCCGCACCCATTCATCTGAAAGAATCTTAAGCTGAGCTTCGAGCCCGTAATCATAAGGCCCATTACCAGGCTGGTACCAGCGGAGCTCTTTGCCATCCTTCCGGGCTTTGTTACACGCAGTCCTCAGGTTCTGGAACTTGCCTCCTTTTAGATTGAAATCGCTGACACTCAGTCGAGCATCCTCGCCTACCTTGAAACTTTTCAGGCCACACTGGCTAAAAATTGGTCGCAGCTCCGAGCGAGCGAAATAGAACACCGGCTGCCAATCTTGCGCTGCACAGAAGCGGACGAAATCTTGGGTGGCCGAGAACCAATTCTCCGGCGGGCCCACCGGTCCGACCAAACAGACGGCAAAATTTCGCCAAAGCGCGTAGGCAAAGAAAGAACGACCGTCAGCCGTAAAGAAATACCGCTTGTCCGGTAGCAGCGCAAATTCATCCAGCGGGTCAGATCCACAATCGTCAATTATCTTTCGAACCCGAGTGAGATCTGAACTGGAGGTGACTCTCCGTTCGAAAACTGGTCGGAGCAAGAGCGCCACCATGATCAAGCCGCAAAACATTCCACCTGCACTAACCTGGATAAAAAAACTTGCTGCTCGCGGAGTAACCGCGATCTGCGAATCGGTTGATTGCAGGAAGATGAGTTCCAACGCCGTTTGCACCGCGCCAGCAACGTCTACGCGGCCGGCTACCTGCCCATGGAGTTGCACTAAACCAGAAACGGCATACACAAAGACTCCAATAAAAATCGGTACGCCAATGACCAATGCCCATCGAATTGAGCCCCGATCCGACTCGGCTATGTAGTCTCGGCGTCGCCAAATGAGCAGCGCAAAGATGGCGGCCGGCAGAATCGCACGATCAAGAGCGAGTCCCCGAGCAAGCTGCAAAATTGTTGTCAGGGACAATAAGACGACGGCGATCCACCAGGCCGCTCGTTTGCGACGCCAAACACCGCGAGCGATTCCGAGCAAGCAAAAACCGCTTAAATACATGCCCAGGCGGCTCGATTCAGACATGTCGAGTGGAAGGAATGGCTCCATCCATTCGATGACGCCCGGCTCTTTCGGGAGTAAGGCCTCGAGGATGCTTATGATCCCGACCGTCGCTACGAACCAGGCGACCAAATGCACCCAACGTTGCGTGCGACGAAATTCTGCCTGGGCTTCCTTGCTCGGTTTCACTTCAGATCGTCTTCCGCGTTAGTCGCTGGTCACACGATCGCCAACTGATTTTGCCGGGTCGAGAATCCAATTGATACCTTCGAGCAAATCGTGTTCAAACGCCTCGTCGACGCCGTTAAAATCATGGTTCGAATTCTCTAGCTCAAACAATCGATGCGGACTCTTGAGGCCCTTGATCCAATCCGTGTTATTCATCCAATCACCGACCCCTTCGAACTGGACTACCCGGAGATTAGCAACCTGTGCGGTAAAATCGCCGACTCCAAAAGTGTCTTCTCCCTCCGGTTCAAGTCCGACTCTTTCGGGTAAACGCAGACCGTAACGGCCGCGCTTACCCGCGCTAAGCAGAACCAACCCTACCAAACTCCGCGGCCGTCCCACATCTCCGGCAGCGGCGACGGCTTGAACCGCGCCCATGGACCAACCGCCATAAATGACTGGAAGACCAGGATTTTTGGTCCGAGCCAACGCATCTTGAGTAATCGCCGTAAAATCCGCGATCAACGTAGGAGCGTCGTAATCCGTTTCAGCGTACTTGTTACAATCGATGCCGACAGCGTAAATGCCTTGGCTTGCTAAGTACGTGCAAACGCGATTCTCCAAGTAGCCCCAGCCACCATCCCCAGAGCCAAAAAGCAAGAGTGCCCGAGCAACTCCCGTAGTCGCAAAATGGTACGTTCCAAATGGTCCACGTTTCAGCGGCAGAGTGATCGTCGGGGCTAGCGGTTCGTCACCGCTCGACGAATTCAACGTTCCAATCAAAAGAATAAAAACAAAAAGGGACCTCATGCGGACAGGCGGAAGGGTTGAGATGAGTGAGCAGAATATGCGTCTGAACATCAGCAAGTTCGCATTCTCCGAATCTCTTTGAAGTATTAAGCACGAAGTCCGGACCTCTGAAATCACCATTTCCGAGAGCTCCCGAAAGCAGGGATCAAACACCACCGACAATGTGAGGGAGAAGAGAGCGGAGCGTGCGGAAATCCCATTGCCCGGGTAGCGCAGCCTCGCCGCAGGCGGTGTATATCAGCTCTGAGCCCAGCTGGGCGAACAGCAATCTGGATATCTTTCCAAATGGCCCCATCCCCATCGCTGCAACTTTGATCCTTGATTGGCCAACCAGGAAATTGCCTAGTCGAACCAATTCTTCCCAGGAGTTCAATTGCGTCGAAATCTTAAAGATCGCGCCGGGGTACTGGGCTTCTGATTCATTTGCCCATCGCTCCATTTGTTCTTCGCTTGGCGTTTGCTCAAAATCATGAACCGAAATAATCAACTGTTTCGCAGCGGCGCGCGCTGCGCTGATCACTTCCGAGTAAAGGCTAAAGTTCCGCAACTCGATGTCGATGTATTCCACATGGGGAAGCAATCTTTCGAAGAGATTCAGGCGTTCCTTTTCGCTGAGACTTGGCCTACCGCCTTCCTTTGGATCGCGAATCGTCAATATTTTCGAAAACGGCAAAGCCATCCGGCATTCGCGTTCTTCAAACCGCTCTGTGGTTAAGAGATCCATGCGTAGCTCGCATAGGTCGAGACCAGCAAAATCTCCGCGAGTCACGAGTTCCCAGTCTGCTCGGGACGCGACTACCCCAACAATCCTGGGCTTGCGCCCAAGTAATCGGGCATCTATACGATCGGATTTGGTTTCCATGAAGGTTGGGCCAGCAAACGGAAAATTAAAGAATAGGCTACCGCGACTGCTCGGGCGCAAGCAGGAAATCGATCTGCAGCTCAATCAGGTGATCGATGCTGTACTTTTAGTGCTTTCGTTGTGGGCGGCTCACACGCTCCGCTGGTACGTTGGAGAAGTCTTTCCGGGCATTCCAGAAATTGAACCATTCAAGGTTTTCGTGTGGCTCATTGTCATCATCATGCCCTTCGGGCCGCTGTTCTTGGATTTAAATGGGTTTTATCTTTTCCCCCTCCAGAAAAGTGTCTTGAAATCGACTGATCAGATCGCACGAGCAATGCTTTGGCTCGCGTTGCTGATCGCCGCCTGCACGATCTTCTTTAAGCTGAACGTTAACAGCCGCTCGGTCCTGATTTTATTTGCGGTGGTCGGGCTTATCGTCCTCCTGATTAAGGAACGCGTAGCGGTTGCTTACCTGCGAAGTAGAGTTGCGAACGGCGATTACAAGGAACGCGTGGTCATCGCTGGCTCGTCCGCAGAGATGCAAAGCTTCTCTGCGCGTCTCAGCGAAGATCAGCGCGCCGAAATCGACGTTGTCGAGGTCATCGATATCGGACAGCAGCCGATTTCGGAACTGGTTCGCGCGCTTCATCAGCATTCGGTTGGACGCGTGCTCTTCGTGACCTCGCGGACGGAGTTGAGTAGGGTGGAAGAAGCAATTGCCGCTTGCGAAATCGAGGGGGTCGAAGCGTGGCTCATCGCTGGTTTCATCCGCACTTCAATCGCCCGTCCGGTGTTTGATCTCTTCGGCTCTCAACCGATGCTGGTTTTTCGATCCACGCCAGATGTATCGTGGTCCCTTTTGATCAAGCGCAGCGTCGACTTGGTTGGCTCGCTAATCGGCCTCATCCTCTTCGCTCCACTCATGTTTGTCGTTGCGGTCTTGATTCGGATGACTTCCCCTGGACCGGCGATCTTCGCGCAGACCCGTTGCGGCAAACATGGCGAACCATTCAAAATGTTCAAATTCCGGTCGATGTATTCCGATGCCGAACAGCGACGGCACGAACTGGAAGAATACAATCAGATGAGCGGCCCGGTTTTCAAGCTGGAGAAGGATCCGCGAATCACGCCGCTCGGACGCTGGTTGCGCAGGTATAGTATCGACGAGTTGCCGCAACTTTTTAACGTTCTGACCGGCCAAATGAGTTTAGTGGGACCGCGTCCCCTACCCACTTACGAAGTGGAAAATTTTGCCAATCCAGCGCAAAGACGTCGTCTGAGCGTCAAACCAGGGATCACCTGTTTATGGCAGATCTCCGGACGAAGCGAGGTGCGAGAATTTGAGGCGTGGGTGAAACTCGATCTGGAATACATTGATAACTGGTCCATTTGGCTCGATTTCCGCATTCTGTTACTGACCGCTCCAGCGGTTCTAGGCGGCTCCGGAGCTAGATGAGCTCGGGTCCGCGTGATCCATCAGTCGCGACGGTGTGGGATTCCCACGATTGACGCCATTCTTCGATGGCGGTCCCTATTCGCCCAACTTTTCGTAGAAGCGCAGCGCCTCAATCTTTGGCACCAACTCGTATAGCGGGTAAATACCTTCTTCTCCATTCGATCCCGGATCTTGGATCAGATAACGAAAACCCCGTTTTCCGACGATAACCACAAAATGGGTAATCCCGGAACTCAAGCGGATACGAATGATGACCGGATTACCGTGTAATAGATTGTTATCGATAAGATAGTAGGAAGGAGCGTCCTCGTAGACATGCTTTGCCTTTCCCGGCGCAAAAGCGGCCGCTTTCTCCCAGTAAAGCCAGCCCTGCGGGGTGTAACCACCGTTGTCAGTCAGAAACGTATTGAGCGCGCCCGGATCAACGTTTACTCCGTAGTAAGCGAGCACCATAGCCGCCGAGCTCACCGCACAACCTTCGCCGCCAATCGTCGAGTCGGTTGGGCCAAGTAGATCCTCCGCCCACCTAGGGTCAGCTTGCGCAAATCTCGGAACATTCAACTCGACCCGAGAGAAAAAATACATCCCGCCTGAAGCTGAGATCTCCCTCTTGCCGAAGTAATAGGTCAAAGCAGCTGCGACCAACAGCAATACCAAGAACACGGCTCCGACAATCAAGATTGATTTTCCGCGGGGGCGATTTCGATATACGGTCTCGGGTGGGTTCGCCTCAATCTTTTCCGTCTGCATGAGCAATCCTCAACGGGATGCCACTCATGTTACGCAGTTTACCGATCCGTGCCGCATTTATTGTTTCGAATAGATTCTAAACTTTTGGGTCCTTTGGCCGATGAATTTGATTACGTCTGTACAAAGTTTCGCAATTCGCTGCAAAATGTGCATCAGCCCGTAGTACAGCCCAACGGCCTTGAATTGCGGATCTGATGCCAGTGACGTGGGATGAAAAGCAGCTTCCTCCAGTACAATCGGCGATATCTGCTTCTGGTTGTGATCATTGTTCCGATTCTGATTGCGACCCTATTCTTCTACGTCTCGCGCCAAATCCGGATGCAGCAAACCGCGGCGCTCCTTTGGGTCCGTCATTCCTATTTGGTGCGAGAGAAGCTCCACGTCGTCGAAACTTTGGTTTATCGAGCTCAAAGCACCCAACGCGGATACTTGCTGACCGGACACCCCGAGTACATCGGAGTATATCTTATCGCGAGGGCCAATCTGCTTTTTGAGACTCTCCTCCTCCGTATCATGGTCGCGGGAAACCCTTCACAGGAGGAACGCGCCCTTGATCTTCAGACGACGATCCAGGCCAAATTGGCAGAGCTAACGCAAGGCTTAGACCTGCGCTCCGCCGGCAGTGAAAGCGCCTCTCAGGATCTTTTGAAATCCGACCGCGGCTGGAATCTGACGATCACCACGCGTGAACAAATATTAGCCATGCGTGCGGCGGAGGACAAGCTGCTGGCCGAGCGGAATGCCGTCAGCGAGGAAAAGCTTGACCTCAGAGAGAACATTTCAACCATCCTGTTACTTGCAAGCACCGCCGTGGTCGTCGGCGCGGGTATTCTCTTTCTGCGAATTCAATTGCTGCAAAACATTATTACGGTCTGCGCTTGGACCCAGCGTGTTAACTACCGCGGCAAGTGGATGCGGATGGAAGAATTTCTGTGGGAACGCTTTCGCGTGAAAGTCTCGCACGGAATTTCTGAGGAGGCGTTTGATGGAGTAATGGGTATTGTTGGAAAGAAATTGACCGTTTCAGAAAGGCGCAACGAACCGCCCCCGGCGGTGCAAGAACCCAATGAAGATCCGTCCGCAAGTTGAACATCGATTTGCGGGAGTCTTATCACTTTTCGGATTGATCGCTTGCTTGGCGGGTTGCTCCAATTTCGGGGGCTTTAGCACCGCTAAGAGTACCCTCTGGCGTGTTCACGGAGACCACAACACCGTTTACCTGCTCGGTTCGGTCCATATTTTGCCGAAAAACGCTTATCCACTCCATCCGGCGTTGGAACATGCGTTCGCGGATTCGCAAAAAGTAGCTTTCGAAGTGGATATTGGCCGGGCAACGGGCGGGCGGGTACAACAAGCATTCAGCGAAATAGGGGCTTATTCCAAAGGAGACGATCTGTCGCACCATGTCTCTCCAGAAACGGTGCGAATCGTCAGACTGGCCTGTGCAGAGCTTGGGGTTTCCTACGAGAAAGCAAAAAAATTCAAGCCGTCTCTGCTGTCCGAACTCTTGGCCCTCCGTTATACGGAGTTGGCCGGTTTTCGCGAGGAACTTGGAGTCGACATCTATTTTTATCAGCGGGCCAAGGCTCTCAACAAATCAATCTTCGGTCTAGAGACAATTAGCGATCAAGCACACGTGCTCGTTCAGAATGAAAAGACAGGCGAGCTGCGTCTTGTTTTGACTATCGAAAGACTGCCCGAGTACAAGAGTGCGCTAGCCCAAATGGTCCAGGCTTGGCGTAACGGGCAGGTCGAGGTTTTGGACCAATTTTTGAATCAGGACGAACGGAATGACCCGGAAACATTTTATCGGATGTTCGCCAGGCGAAACGCTCGATGGCTTCCGCAGATTGAAAGGCTAACCCACGAAAACCTGAACTGCCTTGTTGTAGTCGGGGCGGGGCATCTGGTCGGTAGTCACGGTCTCGTCGAAACGCTTCGTAGCCACGGTTACAGAGTCGAACAGCTCTAGTGGATTGTATCGCGAATCGGATACAACAACTAAGGTTCCGGGATCTCGCCTAGGCAAAGTCTCCTACTCCCCGAAGGCCTGAGCCTCCGCTTTCAGACCATCGGCTACTATTTCTACTTTGATTAAGTTTGTTTTTCCCGTGACGTTGTAAGGAGTACCGGCAGCGATCGCCAAAACATCGTCCGGCTGCGCCTTAAGAATTTTTGTTGCCGCCTCGGCGCTCAAGCGCACCAAGTGAGCCGTGCTGGTGATCATGGGAACCAATGCCGGTTCGACACCCCAGGTCAGGCTCATCCGTCGACAAGTCTCTGGAGACGTACACAGCGCGATGATTGGCATCTTTGGACGGTGGCAAGCAACCCGTCGCGGCGTTGTGCCCGAGGTTGTAGCGGTGATGATTGCGCGCGCGGAAACAGTGCTGGCAATCATCGCCGTTGCCTGCCCTACGGCCGCATCGAGATCTGCATTCCGGGATAGCTCCGGTAATCCAGGAAGCTCACCGTTCAACCAAGCCCGTTCCGCACGGGCCGCGATTGTCGCCATAGTCGCCACTACCTCCGCCGGAAACTTGCCGACAGCAGACTCGCCAGACAGCATTACCGCGTCCGTTCCGTCCAAGATCGCGTTGGCTACGTCCGCTGCTTCGGCACGCGTCGGCTTATGGAAGCTCGTCATAGATTCCAACATTTGCGTGGCCGTAATCACGGGTACGCCGGCCTGCCGACAGGCGGAAATAATCTGCTTCTGGGCGATGGGCACGTCTTCGAAGCTCATTTCCAGGGCCAGATCACCGCGAGCCACCATGACGCCATAGCATTCCTTTGTTATGTTTTCGATGTCCTCCAGCGCATTCTTTCGTTCGATCTTCGCGATAACCGGAATGCTAGCGCCGCGTTCCGCCAAAGCTTGCTTCAAGAAACGGACATCAGAAGCGGATTGTACAAATGAGAGAGCCAGAAAGTCGAGTTGCTCGCTCACCGCAAAATCCAGGTCTTGGTAATCTTTCGTCGTCAACGAAGGTAACGAGACGCGCCTATTTTTTAGGTTTACTCCCTTGTTACTTTTGAGGTCACCTCCTCTTAGAATCTCGCAAAGAACTTCGCCGCGCGGTAGCAACTGGACCACTTGGAGTTCAATGTTGCCGTCATCCAGCAGAATAATGGTTCCAGGCGCCACATCATTCGCCAGGCCCCGAAAACTGACAGCGATACGCTCTGGAGTTCCAATCACCGGCTCAGGCGATAGAATGATTTTGCTGCCGTTTTCCAAGGTGATCATTCCATTCTGCATCTCACCCACCCGGATGCGGGGACCGCGCAAATCGCCGAGGATACCGACCGAAACATTCAGTTTATCGGCAACCCAGCGAACACGTTCGACTAACGGTTTGGCCTGCTCAGCGGATCGATGTGAGAAGTTAAGCCGGACAACGTCCATGCCAGCCTCAATTAGGCGGCCGAGCATGTCCTCGCTCTCACTGGCGGGCCCGATTGTTGCAACGATCTTGGTTCTCTTTACGGGTCGCGCCATGGTTCGCACCGTTGCGCAGAGTGCGGCCGTTCACAAGGCTGAAACCGTTCGATGACTCCAAGAGGGCGGCCGGTCAGCCACCGAATTACTCCAAGACGTTAAATCCAGTCGTCCTGAGTGCTTTGAGTGCCTCGGCCAACTGGCGATCGCGGACCAGAATGTAATCGGTATCAAAGGTGCCGACCGGCAAGATTCCGATCCCGGCATGGGCTAGAGGAACCGCGACCGAAACAAGAATTCCAACCAGGTCCAAATCCAGCGGACCTTCGATTTTTATAGCCCGCCACCCACGGCTAGCCCGAACATTTTCGGGCACCGAGTCGCTAGCACAGATGACAGAAAGCTGTTCCATGGTCCGCGAGAGGGAGAAAAAACCTCCTTGAGTTGCCCAAGGGGGTATCTCCTGTCCGCGCTCGAGTCGGCATACCGCAAGCACGTCGGGTAACAACGACAATTTTAGTTTGGGCGGCTCCATGGGATCGACAACATGGCAGAGCTATGGGATTTGCGCTACTAAGACTTGCGAAAAAACTGGCCTGCATCCTTCGTTGCAAATCGGCCAATTGCGTGCGTCCTTCGCGTTCTTCCAATGGAAATTCAACGCCTACCCGGATTCCGCGACTTTTATCCGCACGAGTACGCGTGGCGGAACTACATTTTTGAGGGTTGGCGTACTTGCGCGCGTTCTTTTGGTTTTGTCGAGTATGACGGACCAACCTTGGAATCAACTGATCTTTACCGAAAAAAGAGCGGGGAGGAGCTGAAAACTCAACTGTTCCGATTTCTCGATCCGGGCGAACGCGATATATGCCTTCGTCCAGAAATGACTCCTACGCTGGCCAGGCTGGTGGCGGCACGCGAACGTGATTTCAAAAAGCCGATCAAGTGGTTCAGTATCGACTCTTTCTTTCGCTTTGAAAAACCGCAGAAAGGCAGGCTAAGAGAATTCTTCCAAGTAAATTGCGACTTGATCGGTGATTCGTCCGCGGCTGCGGATGCCGAGCTGATCGCGCTTGCTGTGGCCATGTTCCGGGTATTCGGCTTAACTGAGGAAGACTTCTACGTTCGAGTAAATAATCGGTCGCTCTGGCTCGATTTTATTCAAAAACGCGCTATCCCAGCCGAACGATTGACTGAATTTCTCGCGGTGATTGACAAGATCGAACGCGAAGAAGAGAGCGTCACAGCGAGGAAATTGGCGGCTTTCAACGTCACTTGGGAGGATGTGCAGGCCTTTTTGCAAACTCCCGCCGAATCCATTCCCGGATTCGAGGCTCTTTCCCAAGAGCTCCGATGGCGAGGAGTAGCCGAAATGGTGAAGTTGGATCTTACCGTCGTTCGGGGTCTTGATTATTACACCGGGCTGGTATTCGAAGTTTTCGATCGCCAACGTCAAAATCGAGCCCTGGCTGGCGGAGGCCGATACGACAATCTTATCAACGTCATTAGTGACGGGGCGGTAGATCTTCCAGCCGCTGGGTTTGCCATCGGCGACGTGGTATTGCAAAACCTTCTGCAGGAGCTCCCCCACAGCCGAACTCGAGCGGAGGAAGCCCTGGCAACGAACCGATGTCGCGCTTTTGTTATCGTCGCAGACGAGACTCGCCGCCCCGAAGCCCTGCAGTTAGTCGCTACGCTCCGAGAGAGCCGGATCGTGACTGATTTTTCTCTCCAGCCAATCAAGGTCGCCAAGCAATTTCAGATGGCGGAATCGCTCGGAGCTCAGTTTGCTGTGCTGGTAGGCCAGGAGTGGCCCCAGGTGAAGCTGAAGAATCTGCTCCAACGCGAGGAGACGACCGTTTCGACGGAAGCATTAGTAAACCTGCTTAAATCGTAAAGCTCTAAGAATGTATCGCACGCATCATTGCAACGAACTCCGCGCCGATCACGTTGGAAAAGAAGTTACCTTGGTCGGATGGGTCGCGTCACGACGCGACCACGGCGGCGTCATTTTTATCGATCTTCGCGACCGGGAGGGGCTAACTCAGGTCGTCTTTCGGCCCGATGAATTTCCGAATATTGCCAAAGAAGCGCACGCGTTGCACGACGAGGAAGTCATTCAGATTTCTGGTCTGGTGGCAAAACGATTGGAAGGGACGGCCAATCCGAAGCTAGCGACCGGCGAAATCGAGGTAGTCGCATCGAAGTTGACCATTTTAAATCGGTGCGCACCCTTACCATTCCAGTTAGATGCAGCCTTGAGTAACGAAGACCTGCGGCTGACGTATCGTTATTTGGATCTGCGACGTCCGGCGATGGTACGCCAATTGAAGACCAGGCACGTGCTCAATAAGGTCGCCCGCGAATATCTCGACCGAAATGGCTTTCTCGAGATCGAAACTCCAATCTTGTCGAAGAGCACCCCGGAGGGCGCGCGCGAATTTCTAGTTCCGAGTCGATTGATACCAGGCCATTTTTACGCTCTTTCCCAATCGCCGCAGCAATACAAGCAGCTCTTGATGGTGGGAGGAGTCGAAAAGTATTTCCAGCTCGCCAAATGCTTTCGGGACGAAGATCCACGCGCCGACCGGATCACTGAACTCACCCAGATTGACATAGAGGCGTCTTTCATTGAGGTCGGCGACATCTTTCGGTTAGTCGAAGGGCTGCTCCGGGAGATCTTCTTGGCGACTCGGAACATCGATATCCCCCTTCCATTCATTCGCCTGACGTATCAGGAGGCAATGAATCGCTTCGGCAGCGACAAGCCGGATCTTCGATTTGCTACAGAGATAGCGGAACTGAGCGACCTGTTTCGGGAAACACAGTTTAAGGTCTTCCGCTCCGCCTTGGATCAGGGGGGCGTTGTTAAAGCGATCAACGCCAAACGATTCGCCGGGATCACTACCGGACAAATCGAAGATCTTACTAACCTAGCAAAGCTAACGGGAGCCAAAGGGCTCGCCTTTATTAAGGTTGAGAACGGGGAATGGAAATCGCCGATTGTAAAGTTCTTCTCGCCTTCGGAAAAAGCAGAGCTTCAGCGCAGGCTAGAAATCGAAGAGGGTGATTTAATCCTGTTCGGTGCAGATAGCTGGGAAATCGTCTGCACTGTGCTTGGGCGAATCCGGCTAAAGATTGCCGAATTAACCGGGCTTATCACCGATCCAGACGAACTCCGCTTTCTATGGGTAACGGATTTCCCGCTAATGGGGTTCGATGCAGCAGAAAATAAATGGAATGCGATGCATCATCCTTTCACTCGACCGAAAACTGAGGATCTTCCTCTCTTAGAGCGGGCAGAGTTTGGCAAAATCCGGGCCGAAGCCTATGACGTCGTGTTAAACGGAGTGGAGATCGGTGGAGGCAGCTTGCGGATTCACGAACGCGAGCTGCAACAAAAAGTTTTTACCGTTTTGGGCATCTCGCCTGAGCAGCAGGAGCGACTCTTCCGTCATCTGATCGAGGCGTTTTCCTTTGGCACCCCTCCTCACGGCGGAATCGCGCTGGGTATTGATCGGCTACTTATGCTGATTACGAACACCTCAAACATTCGGGACGTCATTGCTTTTCCGAAAAACAGCCGAGGCCAGGATTTGATGATGGGCGCCCCGAGTACTGTCTCACCCAATCAGCTGAGGGATCTTCATCTAACTCTGAAAAAGAGCGACTCAGCGAAGTGAAACGCGCTGACGATCACAGAAAAAAGGCGGCCGAAAAAGGCCGCCTCTTAGTCCAATCGGAGAGTCCTTATTTGGGAGGACTAACGCTCGGCTGAGCGGCGCTGGTCTCCTTCTTGATATTCAAGAGTTCTACCTCAAAAACCAAGGTTGAACCTGGGGCAATGTCTTCTCCTTCACCTTCGTCTCCGTAAGCGAGCTCTGAAGGAATATAGAGCTCCCACTTTGAACCAACCGGCATCAGCTTAAGCGCTTCTGACCAACCCTTAATCACTTCGTTCACCGGAAAACTAACTGGACCACCGTTTTTCTCCGAGCTATCAAACTCTTTCCCGTCGATGAAAGTGCCCTTATAATTTACTTCAACGGTGTCGGTATCCTTCGGCTTCTCTCCAGCCCCACTCTTAACGACCTTGTATTGCAACCCGTCCGGCAGTGTGGTTATGCCCTGCTTCTTCCCATTGTCTGCGAGAAATTTTTTGCCATCGACTTTATTTTTGTCGGCCGCTGTCTTCATCTCCTCTTGTTTCTTAGCCATCTCCTGTTCCTGTTTTTGCGCCAGGCTCTGCTGAAAGCCTTGCATTGTCTGAGTGAGTTCTTCCTCAGTCAAAGCGGTTGGCTTTTTATTCAGGATATCCAGGATGCCTTGAGTCAGCGCAGGCTGATTGAATTCGACCTGCAGGCGAAGAAGCGTTCGACCGATATCCGTGCCTATAGCATAGCTAAGCTTATCTTTGTCGTCTTTTAACGCCGAACTTGCAGCTCCAGGGGAACCGGAGGGCGACGGGCTCGGCTTGTCGTCCGCGGCATAGGCAGCCGTCGAAACCGCGAGGACCGCAAGAATAATTCGTGTGCGTTTCATAAGCATCCGGCGAGCCTCATCGCAAAGGGAATAACCTGCAACCGGATTTTAATCACACATTGCAAGCAAAAACCGCGTTCCAAAACCTGGCATCTGGCCCGCCTGCAACTACTTGGGAAAACTGCAATTCGATTAGAGTTCCCGTCCGGTCGCGCATGGTTGGGAGGTCCGCGCCCTCAATTACTTTGATCGTTTTGCCCGCCTTCCTCGTCCTGTTCAGAGTTCTTTTTTGCGTCATTCGCTTGATCCTTAAAGAGGACCCGAAGGAGGTCACCAATGATTGGCGCAGCCTTGGTGCCGCCATGAGCATATTCACCGGGGGCTCCTTCGTACAGTGCGGCATAGGCGTACTGTGGGTTATCGGCGGGCGCAAAACCTGCAAACCAAGCGGCCGTTCGCTCTTTACTTTTTGGCCCCCATTGGGCGGTTCCTGTTTTCCCGGCTACTTTCACACCGTTCACGGCAGCTGAACCGGCTGTACCGTTTTTGCTATTCACTACACCGAGCATCGCTTGACGCAGCTCTTCCCGAGTCACCGCACTTAGATTGAGGATATCTCTCGGGCGAGGGCCATAGCTATAGATCACCTCGTTGTTCAGCGTTTGGACCTGTCGGACAATGTGGCTCTGGTATAACGTTCCGCCATTAGCAATCGTTGCCATCGCCTGCGCCATCTGAAGCGGTGTAATCAAGATATCTCCTTGGCCGATGGCGAAGTTAGCCAGATCACCGGCTAGAAAATGGCGCTGGTAAGTTGCTTGCATGTAATCGTCGGTGGGAATGCGGCCTTCGGCTTCTCCATTTAGCGAAACACCCGTGCGTTTTCCAAGTCCCAGCCGCTGCGCCCAGTTAACCATCTTGGAGGCTCCTAACTTGAGACCGAGCTGATAGAACCAAGTGTTGCAAGACTGGGTTAGTGCATCACGAAAATTCAAACTGCCAGCGTCGTTTTTCTTCCAGTTATGAAACACCAAATTACCTATCTCAAATGCCGAAGGACATTCAAATTCGTCATCTGGGCTAAGCATATGGCTTTCGAAGGCGGCCACACCCATAAACACTTTGAAGGTGGAACCCGCCGGATAGGCAGATCGATAAGCACGGGGGAGCAGTGGAATATTAGGGTCGCTATTCAGTTTTTGAAATTTCTGTTCCGAAATGCTCGGTACGAAATCGTTTGGGTCGATCATCGGCCAAGATGCCAACGCCAAAATCTCTCCGGTGTGAGGATCCATGACTACCAGCGCTCCTTTTTTGCAACGCTTCTTGAGGATCTGTTCGGCCAGCCGTTGGATCTCGGCGTCCAGTGTGGTGACGACATTGTACCCCGGTTGCGGCGGGGACGCGATCCGTTGACCGGTTAGTTTCCCGCCCTTGTCGAACACCAGGTTAAGTTCGCCTGTCTTACCCCGAAGCTGATCATCGAAGGTCTGCTCGAGGCCTTCCCGTCCCTCGCTATCCGGCCAAAGCAGATCGTTATTCTGCAACACTTTAGTTTGACTACCACTCGTCCGTCCGGTGTAGCCGATTATGTGTCCAGCCAAAGATCCCTGAGGATAGGTTCGAAGATATATCGCCCGTAACGTAAGACCTTCCGGCAAATGATCCTTAATCCTGTCTACCTCGTCAGCCGGAAGATCCGAGGCAATATCGAATGGGATCAATCCACGATTGCGATAATGTTGGATAACCGAGTCGGGCGTATAATTGAGCGGACGCTGCGTGAGGTTCCTCGCCAGGTTCGCTTGGCGGCCCGCGAAGTCGACAATCTGCTGATCGGTGAACTCCAGCGGCGTAGGGAAAACAATGCTCAGATTGTGGCTAACGCGCGTCTGCGCCAGAGGTAACCCGTTTCGGTCGGTGATTAACCCACGCGGCGCGGGGATAGTCAGCAAGAAAGCCGCGGCTTGGCGTTGCGTTTCCCAGCTCGGTTTGATGACCGATGAGGCACTCGGGGTTGGCGTTGATTCTTGGGCTGGGCAAACAGAAGCAAGGCTAATGAGCAGAGCCCAGGGGAACAGTCGCGGCATCATGGAGCGACTAAGACAACATCGGTCGTCGTTCGGTGCAAATTTTTTCCGAGCATCTAAAACCGTAACTCAGCGGTTCAAAAATCGCAGTATCGTCTCTGCCAGTTTATCACTGATTCCCGCTATACTCGATATTTCTTCGACCGAAGCGCGACGAAGACGTTCGACAGAACCAAATTTCTTCAGGAGCGCCTGTTTCCGATTTTCACTGATTCCCGGACAATCATCCAAAACACTTTCGGCAATCCGCTTCTTTAATAACAATTGGTGATAGCTATTCGCAAAGCGGTGGGCCTCATCGCGAATTCGTTGGAGCAACCGCAATGCACCCGAATCTTCGGGCAACGAAAGCGGGAGCGGACGACCCGGACGATAGATTTCCTCAAATTCTTTGGCCAGGCCAATGATCGGGACGCTGGCCAATCCCAGCCGTTGCAGCTCCCGGCACGCTGAACTGAGTTGGCCCTTTCCTCCGTCGACGATGATCAAATCAGGCAATCGTACGAGTCGCTCTGGACGAATCTGTCCGACCCTTTTCATCGCCTCCTCGGTCGACTCTTGATTGAACTCGGCCAATTCGGGTGCGATCTCTCTACCCTCCAGCAAGATCCTGGAATAACGCCGCCGCACCACTTCAGCCATACTGGCAAAATCATCTTGGCCGGACACGGTACGGATGCGGTATCTACGGTAATTCGCTTTGTCCGGTACGCCGTTGCGGAAACTGACCATGGAGGCAACGATGTGCGTCGTTGAAATATTGGAAATATCAAAACATTCCATCACCGCTGGCGGACCGGGTAAGAGCAGCGCCTCGGCCAGCGTCTGGAGGTCCGTGGCGGGATCAATCGTCGAAGGCAGTGATCCTCGAGTGAATCGACGAGCCGGCCGCGTCGTCCTCCGCAAATCGTCGAGCATATTTCGGATATCAGCCGCTCGCTCAAACTCGAGCTTTTCTGCCGCTTTCTTCATCTCGGCCTCGAGTTGTTTCAGTAACTCGTGATTTTGCCCTTCCAGGAACTCACAGGCCTGCGCCACGCGCGCCCGATATTCCTCTAACGAAACTTTTCGAATACATGGCGCCGAGCAGTTCTTGATGATGTGATCGAGGCAGCGTCGATAGTCACTTTCGCCGGGCTCGAAAACTCGACAGGAGCGAATTCCGAACCGTTTACGCATCCAGCCAAGTGTTGAACGCAGAGCTCCGGCGTGGGCGAATGGGCCAAAATAGCGACAGCCATCTTCCTTCTTCAATCGAGTCAGTTGGAATCGGGGAATCGGATCGTTAAGATTTACCTTTACCAGGAGAAATCGCTTATCGTCCCGGAAACTGATGTTGTATTTGGGCCGAAATTCTTTGATCAACTTGCCTTCCAGCAAGAGAGCTTCCGGCTCGCTGCGTACCTCGTGGATGTCAAAATCCCAGACACTATCGAGCAAGGCCCGCGTTTTCAGATCTGCAGTCATTTTCCGTGACGGCATGAAATATTGAGCGAGGCGTTTCCGCAGATCTCTGGCCTTGCCGACATAGATCACCCGCTTCAATCGATCCTTCATAAGATATACGCCTGGCTTATGAGGCACATCTCGGAGCTTGAGGTTCATGTCCGGCTTTTCGTGCAGAATCACCGATTCCATTGTTTCTGAAAATAGCCCGGCCAAACCCTAAAGTCTAAGTCAACGCAGGTGCCTCAGTATGGCTCCCTGGCGAACTATCTGAAACCGATCCGGTTTGCACTTCGTCTGTTCGTGCGTTTAAATATTCGCCATCGCAATGAACTGGCTTCTTTTTCTGTCTCCACCATTTCTTGCTCAGGAAGCACAAGCAAGCCCCAGCCCTGGCGTCACACAGGAAACAGTATTGAAGCTACTGCAAGCCGGCGGCTGGGTAATGATTCCGCTGGTCCTAGCCTCGGTACTCACCCTTGCGCTGATTCTTGCCTGTATGGTCAGTCTACGACGGGGCAGTGTCGTTACCACCAGGTTTATGGAGACCGCAGAAGCGTTACTGAGAAAACGGGATTATCTTGGTTTGATTGCCGTGTCGAATCGGCACTCTACCGCAATCGCCAGGATCACTTCGCGCACGCTCGACTTTGCCACCAAACATCCTTCTGCATCTTCGACCGCAATTCGCGATGTCGCTGAGACCGAAGGCGGGCGGGTCGCCGGTAGCCTCCAGCAACGCATCGTTTATTTGGCAGATATCGCCACGCTCTCTCCCATGTTGGGTCTTCTTGGGACGGTGGTCGGCATTATCAACTCGTTTGGCGTTTTGGCCGGCAATACTAGTCAACCACGGCAAACGCTTCTGGCTGGAGGTGTCGCCCAGGCCCTTGTGACCACCGCCGCCGGCTTGATTATCGGCATAATCGCTATGGCATTCTATTCTCTATTCAGAGGGAAAGTGTCTTCGATGATATCGGATCTAGAAGGTGCCACGACTCACATCCTCAACATCATCAGTTCTCAGCGCGCTCGCCGAAACGAGCCTTCGGGCGTTTTGGAAAACGATGATATTTGAGTCCGATGAATTTTCGTCGCCAGGCTGAACCACAAGTTTTCGGTTTCATGATCGCCCCGATGGTCGACATCCTGCTGGTCGTCCTCGTGTTTTTCATCGTTACTTGGAATTTCGCGCTCACGGAAAACGAACTAGACGTCCGCGTACCAAGCGCAACAAAGGCTAACGAGCCGCAGCCGTATGTCGGGCAGGTCGTTATCAATGTGAAATCGGACGGCTCCATCGTGGTGAACCGGCAGCCGAAGACGGGCTCAGAGCTGTTGGATCAACTGAAGAAACTTTCTCAGCTGTATCCGGATCAGGCCGTTATCGTTCGAGGAGACGAAGCGGTAGACTACAAACACATAGTCGAAGTGCTCGACATTTGCAGGCAAGCCGACATTTGGAACGTCGCTTTTGCGACCGGAAAAACCGAGCAATGAAGATTCGATGGATAGCCCCATGCATCGTTCTTTTAGCCGCCTCAGCGACTTCGCTCGCCCAGGAAGTTCGACGCGCAATACCGGCTACTCCGACTCCGAGCCCAGCCGCTGTCCCCCGCGCGCTGCCAGTCAATCCTGCTACTCCCCAACCAACACTGAATCCGCAGTCGATTTTGAATCAAAGAATTCCGACATCATCGGCGGAAAACAAGCGGGATTCTACCTCATCGGGAAGCGCGGCCGAGCCGGATGACGAAACCAAGAATCGGGTTGCCAACGATGAAATTCGTCTCGCTCCCAACGGTCCGGCGGAGGGACAGAATTCGGCGGACCCGGCCAAGGCGCAACTCGCCATCGCCGATGGTCTCTACGTCCGCAAACTCTACGATCTTGCGGCACCTGAGTACGAAAAATATTTGGGCCAATACCCGGGCGACTCTTCCCGGCCGTCTGCTATGTACCGGCTAGCGGATTGCTATTCGAAACTTGGTCAGGATGCTCCAGCGTTGAGCACTTATCGGCTACTGATCACCGAGATCGGCAATGGAGAATTTGTTGGCAGCGCAGCATTTCGCCTGGCCTCTCGTGCTTTCGACCAGAAAGACTTTCAAGACGCTGCGCCACTCTACGCAAAGGCGTATGAGAATGCGAAGTCCTCCGAGGTAAAGATTACGGCTCGGTACTACCAAGGAAAATGCCTGGAGCTGACAAACAAGAAAACCGAGGCTAAATCGGCGTACGACGAGGTGGCACGGACGAGAGAAAATAATCCTTACCGGGACGCCGCGCGTCTCTCGGTCGCCTACTTTGCGCTGGAGAGCAACCAAAAGGAACAAGCTCTCGATCTGTTTGAAAACCTCGCGAGCGATGCAACTAAGCCGGTCGTAAAAGCGGAAGCGATGACCCGAGCGGGGATTCTCGCCGAAGATCTAAAGAAGCGGGATCGCGCGGAGCAGCTGTTCAAATCGACGATTGCACTCAATGCGGAAGGCAAATGGAAACAGATCGCTCAACTCGAGCTAATGAAGCTTGAATATGATGGCGACAAATTTTCTCAGATCCTTGATTCATATGCAAAAAATCTCAACGCGTTGGGAGACGAGACCAAGCCGGGGGTTTTGCTGATTGTCGCTAATTCTTATCGCCAGATCGGCAAACACCAGAAGGCGCTCGAAATTTATAATCAGCTTATTCGCCAATATTCTGCCACTGCAGAAGCGACGGATGCGAGGTACCAACGGTTGCTCGCTCTCGACCAACTACGCGACCCGAGCTTGGCCAAGGAGGTCGACACTTTTCTCGCGACGGGCCCGACTCGGGATCGCGCGGACAAGGCGAAATTGCTCAAGGCGCAGGCGCTCGTCCAACAGAACGAATTCGGCTTGGGCGCGAAGCTTTATTTGGAGCTCATTAACTCGTCATTGCCAGACGGCTACAAAGCAGATTGTTACTACGCGGCCGGCTACGCTTTCAGCCAGGTACAGGACAGGGAGCGCGCCATCCAGGCTTTCTCCGGATTAATCGAACATTTTCCAACTTATAAGAACGTCTCAAAAGCGTTGCTCAAGCGGGCGCTACTTTACCAGGAAGCGAAAAACTACCACGCCGCGCTGCAAGACTTTTCAACGATCATCGAAAGTTACGGCAACTCGGACGAACGAGAAACCGCGTTGCTGCAGAAGGGTCTTACGCTAGGACAGCAGGGCGAATACGCGGAAATGAATGATGCTTTCCAGCAGCTGCTGAAAGAATTCCCCAATGGCGCCGGTGCCGCTCAGGCAGACTACTGGATCGGATGGACGGCTTTCGACCAAAAACGGTATGCCGATGCAATTGCTCCGTTGATCGACGCCCGAAAGCACAATCCCAGCGAGTACGACGAAAAAGTCAGTTTGCGGCTAATCTATTGTTATCAGACGCTGAACCAGCCTGCCAACGCCGCCCAAGAGGTTGATGCTTTAGTAAAGAATGATCCTAAAAGGATCTCTCTCGTGATCGATGCCTGTCGTTGGCTAGGCGGCGTATTCTACGATGCCAAGCAGTACGCAGATGCGGCCAAATATCTTGTCCTGATCACAAAAAATCTGGATAAAACCGCCTTTGACAAGGTGGCTTGGCTGACGCTAGCCAATGCCCAGAACCAACTACAAGCTTTCCCCCAAGCAATTACCTCCGCGAACAGTTATTTGGAGCAAGCGACTGACCCGACCGACCGGGCCCACGGCTTTATCGCCTTATCGTCGGCCGAACTTGGAGCAAAACAATTCGACGACGCAACCAGGGCGGCAGAACAGGCATTAAATCTGCAACCGGAAGGTCGTCTGAATGCGGAAGCGCGCATGTGCGTGGGTGAGATTGAATTTGCTCGGGGCAATTACGAAAATGCGGCCAAATCGTACCTGAGCGTTGCGGTTTTATACGAAGACCCAGAGGTAACGCCGAAAGCGTTGGAGAGGGCTTACCAGGCTTTTCAGCAGGCCGGAAACCAAGACCAAGCGAGCAAGACTTTGTCCGAGCTGAAGACGCGGTTTCCAAATTATTTGACAAAACCTCCGACCGCAGGTTGAGGCGCGACAAACCCTCAATCAGAGCCCCATATGGGTGAGACGCCGGTCCGACACCTGCCCATGCGCGTCAACCTAAAGCGATATTTGGTTCTCTGGCCGAAGGGATGCTAGAACTCAGCAGCAGTCTTGTGCAGAGGCTTAACCAGCCTATCTTACTTTGTCGCTAGGAAACACCGAGTGATGCGCCGGAAACTCGATACTCGTACACTATGACTTTTGCCACGCTGCTGAAGAACCCTTCCCGTCCTCAAAGCCGGGTTCTGACTGAGTTCTCACAACGATTGGAACCAATCGATGATGCTGGTCTATCCGACATGGCTCGGCAATCACAGACTATCAGCAGACGATTTTTCGGCCGCACGATGCGACTCTTCGCTCCACTCTATTTCTCGAACGAATGCATCAACAACTGCGTGTACTGCGGATTTTCGCGGGATAATCGAGTCCTTCGCACCACCCTCACACTCGACCAAGTCGAGGTAGAGGCCCGCTATTTGGCCGATCGCGGATTTCGCAGTCTGCTACTTGTTTCTGGCGAACATCCGAAGTTTATCCCTAATCTTTACCTCCAACATGTCGTTCAACGAGTGAGCCAAGTCGTGCCGTCAATTGCCCTCGAGATCGCGCCACTCAAGGTGGAAGACTACCGCCCGCTCGTTCAAGCCGGCGCCGAAGCGCTCGTGGTCTACCAAGAAACATACGATCGGGATATGTATGCGACGCTGCACACCGCCGGACCGAAACGCGATTTTGACTGGCGCGTCGAATGCCCGGAACGCGCGTACGAGGCTGGTTTTCGGCGTATTGGTATTGGCGCGCTATTCGGATTATCGGATTGGAGACTGGAGGCTCTCAGGTTAGCGGAGCACGCCGAGTATTTGCTGCGGCGCTGCTGGCGAGCTCAGGTCACCATTGCCCTTCCACGATTGCGACCTGCAGCCGGAGGTTTCGCGCCGAAAGTGAAGTTATCCGATCGCGATCTTATTCAGCTGCTCTGCGCATTCCGAATTAGTTTTCCCCAGATCGGCATCGTTTTGAGCACCCGAGAACCAGCCGCCCTCCGCGATCTACTCATGAATCTTGGAGTTACCACCATGAGCGCTGGGAGCTGCACTGCACCAGGTGGCTACACCGGCCAAGGTCGTACCTCCCTCCACTACACGGTGCGCGGAAAGTTTAGCGAAGCCGAAGGTTGCTCCAACGGAGCAGAACCGCAATTCGCCATCGACGACCAGCGCACCCCAAATCAAGTCGCGGAAGCGATCTCGCGCCTTGGCCTTGAACCCGTTTGGAAAGATTGGGATACCGCGATCGTCAAAGGATGAAGGTTGTCATCAACGGTAACTTGCGGGAGGTCGGCTCGGTGCGGACCATTGCCGATTTGCTCGACACATTACGTATCTCGGCAAGTGCGGTACTCATTGAACAAAATGGGGATGTAATCGCGCGAAACGATTTTCAAGAAGCAGCGGTGAATGATGGAGATGCGATTGAAATCGTCCAAATGGTGGCAGGAGGCTAGCTGCGCTCGGGCCGAAGAATTAATCGGTTGGACGCTGACGCTGCCAGCGATCTATTCTTCTTCGGTCTCCGGAGTAATTGACAAGATTTTCTATGCCGCGCATCTCGCCAGAGACGATTGAGCAGGTTACAGCTGCGTTAAATATCGTTGATGTCATCGGCAGTTATTTTCCCCTTCGACGCGCTGGTACTGAATTTCGCGCTCTCTGCCCATTCCATCAGGAAAAGACTCCCTCCTTTTACGTAAACCCGGATAAGCAGACGTTTTACTGTTTTGGCTGTCAACGCGGGGGATCACTCATTCAATTTGTTGAGGAATACGAACATGTTGACTTTCCTGAGGCGGTCCGGCGATTGGCCGCGCGCGCCGGCATTGCCATCCAGCAGGAAGAGTTCAGCGCAGAAGAAGAAGAGAAACAGAGTCTGCGCAAACGCTTGCTCAGGCTACATTTCGAAGCCGCCGACTGGCTTCATCGCAATCTTTTGAGAACACGAGCCGCCGAGGCTGCGCGCGCCTATCTAAGCCAACGCGGCCTAAACATCGATATCGCTAAACGCTGGCAAATTGGCTATGCACCTGATTCGTGGACAGCACTCGCCGACTGGGGACAGACCAGCGGCTTTTCCAGAGAAGAGCTTATCAGTAGCGGATTGGTAAAACTCAAAGATGAAAAGAGTCCGCGGTCGAGAATATATGATCGCTTTCGTCATCGGTTGATGTTTCCAATCTCAAACGACCTCGGCGAGATCATCGCCTTCAGTGGTCGTCAGATTGATCCAAACGCCACCGGTGGCAAGTACGTCAATTCCCCGGAGTCGCCCCTCTTTTCGAAAGGGAACGTCCTATTTGGATTGAGCAAATCGAAACGGTCTATCGCCCGGACCCGCCAGGCAATCGTGCTCGAGGGCCAAATCGACCTGATTACGACCTTCGAGGCGGGGATCGAAAACGTGGTGGCTCCGCAAGGAACAGCGCTTACCGAACGCCACGCTACCCTGCTTAAGCGTTTCGCCGAAGAAATCGTTCTTTTCTTCGATGCGGACGCGGCCGGCGAGCGGGCAGCAGAGCGGGCGCTGGAGATCCTTTTTGGAGTCGGCCTACAAGTCAGAATCGGTGTGCTACCCGGCGGCGAGGATCCCGATTCGCTCATACGCAAAGGGGGGGTGGAGAATTTTCGAACTCTCATCGCGGAGGCCAAAGATTTTTTTGATTTCGAAATTGAGCGCGGTCTGGGAGCCTCGGCGGACCAATCCGTAGCGCTCCGCGTAGCTCTTGCCCGGCGCGTCACGCAATTTGCAGGATTGGTCCCGGATCCGGTCGTTCGGGATACGATGATGAACCGACTTGCTTCCCGTTTGGGGTTACCACGCGAATCGCTGGAACAGGTGGCTGCGCAACAGCGCCGAAATCAGTCTGCCCGCGATCTCTCCCCTGATCTGGCAGCGAACAGAATGGCCCCGCCTCGGCACGAAATCGCTGTGCTTTGCAATTTGGTCCTGACCGATCAGAAGCTGGTTGAATGGGTTCGTGACCAGCCTTGGCGAGCTGTGCTGGAGCCAATCAGCGGAACTGAATTGCTCCAAAAAATCCTCGGATCGGCAGCGCAGCCGGAAATTCCCAGCTCTATTGCCACTTTTCTTGCCGGTTTGGAGAAAGCCGAGGCGGCTGCCCTATCCCAGATCTTGACCCTCAAGCCAATCGATGAATCGGTGCGCTCGATATTTTGGAAAGAGTTCGCGCTTCGCGAATTGCGATCACGTAGACAGCGCCTGGAAAGCGTCCTCAGACTAAGCGAAGCTTCGGGCAACGAGGATCCTAAGAGGTTGGCCGAAATCAAAGAAGTCCTTGACCTCGAAAGTCACATCACTCATATTTCGCGACTTTCGAGCCGGGCGTCTTGAGTTGTGTTAACCCATCGTCTCATAGACAGTCACTTACCGACGGATAGGATCAAGTTTGATCGAACGTGGATATGCCAAAGGTGACTACCTCCAAAGCAAAAAAGGCGCAGGCCGCAAAATCGAGAACAGCGGCGGACGCTCCGAAACGCAAACGAGCGGCTCTCAGCTCACCCAAGGTTAACAAAACGAATCTCCCTTTGAACAAGAACAAGACCGAAAAATCTGGGATTCCATCTCCGCCTGAGCGAGCGATCGCGGAGACCGGAGTAAATGGAGCCCTTCCGCTCAATGGCCGGGTGCCCCAGTCTGATTCGGGATTCGATTTGCAAGAGCGGCTCCGCGAACTCGTCAAGCTGGCCAAGGAACAAGGCTACCTCACTTACGACGACATCAATGAAGCGCTTCCCGAAGGGATGGCAGACCCGGACGAGATGGAGCAGATTCTTGGGCGGCTCCGCTCGATGGAAGTGGAGATTATCGATGCGTCTGAGGTCGATCGTTTCAAAGACGGCAAGAAAGACCTCGACGATGAGGACGACGAAAAAGATCAGAAACTCGACATCCTGGATGATCCGGTTCGGATGTACCTCAAGCAGATGGGTCAGGTACCCCTATTGACTCGGGAGCAAGAGGTCGAAATCTCCAAGCGCATCGAAGATGCGGAACTGATGGTTCAGAAGTTTATCACGCGATTTGGATTTATTGCTCGCGCGCATCTGGATCTTGCGCAGAAGTTGATTGAAGGGCGGGAACGGTTCGATCGCGTCATCCTGGACAAGAAGATCGAGAGCCGCGAGCGCTACATGAAGGCGTTACCTAAGCTCTGTGCCCAGGTCGAACGGGCAGGCGAGGATGCCCAATCGCTCTATCGGAATTGGATGTCAGCACGTGGGACTACCAAAGAGAATACGTCCCGGACCGAATTTCAGCGGTCGCACAGCGCGTTGATGAAGCTTTATCCGCGATTTTACTTCAAACAAAAGGTCACCGAAGAGTTTGTTCAATTGGCTGACGACCAGCAGCGCCTTTTTTCAAATCTCCACGCCGAAATCGCGCGAGCCGAGCACGCCGGAACGACAGCAAAAGACAGGCTGGCCCAATATAGGAACCGGCTTCGGGAGATGGAATGCAACGCTTGGCAGCGTTCCGAAGAATTCCTGGAGCAGTACCGCGAGCTCAAAGGTTGGCTTCGGAAGGCGTTGAAGGCGAAGACAGAGATGGTCGAAGCCAATCTCCGTTTGGTTATTTCCATCGCCAAGAAATACACGAACCGGGGCCTTTCGTTTCTCGATCTTATTCAAGAAGGCAACATGGGCCTCATGAAGGCGGTGGAGAAATTCGAATATCGCCGTGGTTACAAGTTTTCCACCTATGCGACTTGGTGGATTCGCCAAGCAATCACTCGTTCGATTGCTGACCAGGCGCGAACGATCCGTATCCCGGTCCACATGATTGAGACCATCAATAAACTGATGCGGGTCCAAAAGCAGCTCGTTCAGGAGTATGGTCGGGAACCGACGCCGGAAGAGGTATCGGAAGAGATTCAACTGCCGGTCGAGCGAGTACGAGCTGTCCTTAAGATGGCGCAACAGCCGATTTCGCTACAGTCGCCGGTTGGCGACAGCGACGACACTAGTTTCGGTGACTTTATCGAGGACAAAGGAGCCGATAATCCAAGCGATATGACGGCGATCGTTCTGCTTCGAGAGAAGATACGCGATGTGCTAGATACGCTCACTGAACGGGAGCGGCAAGTTCTCGAGCAGCGCTTTGGACTGGTCGATGGCTACAGCCGTACTCTGGAAGAAGTGGGTCGTCAATTTAAGGTCACACGCGAGCGCATCCGTCAGATCGAGGCTAAAGCCCTTCGGAAGATGCGCCATCCCACCAGAATTCGGCAGCTGGAAGGCTTTCTCGAAGCCGGCGAATAAGTTGCGTCTCAGGCACCGCGAGTGCGTCCCACTCGCTTTTGAACGGCTCGAGCTTTTTGTTTACTAAAAGCGGAAATAGCGTTCTCTTACCCAATTGCCTAGAAACCTGGCGCTTGAAGCGAAGCGCGACGAAACTTTCTCGGCCAAGCTGGGTTCAATGTTGGAAGATGAAGGATCAAGAAAACGACGATCTGTGGGAGCTGCTGGGAAAAGCCAAGAGATCAGTCCCTTCTCCCTTCTTTGCAACAAAGGTGGTGGCTGCCGCACGACGAGCCGACGAGAAGCGAAGATCGCTTTGGCGTAATTGGCTACGGTACGGGCTTCCAGGCGCTCTGGCTGGCGCGATGGCTGTTTTCCTGGCTCATTTTTCACTCTCTTCGCATCAGGCGGCGGATCTTCCGCCGGTCGTGGTTGCTCAAACTGAGCCGGGTGATCTTGAGGTAATCGCCGATCTCGACGTTGTATTGTCGTCTGAAGAGTCCTCAGTATGGCTCGATTCTTCGGCGCACTAATCTTTCTGATCGCAGTAACCGCGAGCGGATACGGACAAACCCCGGCCGCTAGCGCCCAGCCGTCTGCTTCCGCCAAATTGGAAGACCTGCGCCGGTCAATCGAACAATTAACGCCAGACCAACAACAAAAGGTCCTGCAGAATCTTCATCGGTGGTTGGCTTTAAGCCCGGACGAACGGGACGTGCTTCGGCAAAGACAACGCGTGCGACAGCAGAAAGAGGAAGAATCGGTGGCTGAGGCCTATCAAAAGTCGGGGTTGCATCTGAACGAAGACCAGCGCGAGAAATTTCATAAACTTTATCTGCAAGAGCGCAGAAAGCTGGAGGAACAGCTCGCGAAAGAAACTCAAGAAAAGCGTCAGAAAGGCGAATTGGCGATCATTGAACAATTGAAGAAAGAATTCACAGCGTCGCCGAGCGCCTCTGCTACCCCCGCGCGCTAGGAACGCCCGTTCGACGGCCATGGAAGTTGGTGTCGGAACGGTATTTCGCTAAGATTCGGACGTAGCGCAGCGTATCTCGCATTGGTTTAATCTTGCTCCGTTCATCCCGATAGATGGTTCGAATCGGCACGAACTCGATCTGAAATCCATTTCGAGCAGCCAACAAAAGATTCTCAGTTTCAAAGGCAAATCCGTCGCTCGATTCGTGCAGCAGCGGGAGTAATTCATATCGCGCCATTCGGTAGCCGCACTGGCTATCCGGAAGATCTCGACGGCACAGCCTGCCGATCTGCCAGGACATGAACTTGTTCGTCCATCGACGAATCATCGGCATTGTCGCGACATTGCACATCCGGTTTCCTACAACGAGGTGCGCCTGCGTCGCTGAAGCTTGAGTCAAAAATTTGGGAATTTCGGCTGGATCGTGTTGGCCGTCACCGTCCATGAAAAGAAAGAAGTTGAAACCATCCGCCGCCCTAGCCAGTCCTGTCTTAATTGCCGCACCTTTGCCCAAATTCTTTGGGTGAAGGATCACTTCAGCACCCGCCTCTCGGGCAACTTCTGCCGTTTGATCGGGCGAATGGTCATCAACCACAATGACATGGCCGATGTGCTCGAGAACCCCGCGCACCACCGTTCCGATAAACCGCGCTTCCCCGAAAGCGGGAATAATCGCGCAAACGGTCTCCCTGGTCGCTTGAATCATGAATCAAGGGGCAGCTAGCCACTGTCCCGTCTGCGGAATAACAGAGGTTTCGCCGCCGCTCATTTTAGTCGCAACAAAAGCCATACTATTCCGAAGACCGGACACTAGAACGCCTCCGGGCCACCGGATGGTAATCAGCCGCATGGTATGAGCTTCGTACGAGCGGACCGGAGGCTACATACTCAAATCCCTTTTTTAATGCGACCTCGCGATAGAATTCAAAGGTTTGCGGCGTGATATACTCGATCACCGGCAAATGCTTTGGGGTAGGACGCAGATATTGGCCCATGGTCAAAACCTGCACGCCAGCTTCCCGCAAATCATCCAGAGCCTGAAAGAGCTCGTTTTCGGTTTCGCCAAGTCCGAGCATGATGCCGCTCTTGGTCACTACATCTGGATCGATTTGCTTGGCTCGCTGCAAGACTTGGAGCGACAAGCGATATTTCGCACGAGATCGGACCACCGGCGTCAATCTTTCCACCGTCTCCAGATTATGATTAAAAATATCCGGCGCGGCCGAGAGAACTACCTCGATCGAATTCTCCTTACCATTGAAATCGGGAACCAATACTTCGACGACGATCTGTTCTTGAACCTCTCGGACAGCCAGGATTGTTTGTGCAAAATGAGCAGCTCCACCGTCCGCCAGATCGTCCCTGGCCACAGCGGTAATTACCACGTGCTTCAATCCAAGCCGGCGTACCGCTTCGGCTACCCGGTCCGGCTCATCTGCCTCGAGAGCATACGGTTTGGCAGTAGAGACCGCACAAAACCCGCACGCTCGAGTACAGCGCTCGCCAGCAATCATTACCGTCGCGGTTCCCTGGCTCCAGCATTCCCAGCGGTTCGGACATTGGGCTGACTCGCAGACGGTGTGCAAACGCAGATCCGAGATCAACGCTTTTGTTGAGAAGAAGACTGGGTTTGATGGCAGCCGAACTTTGATCCAGTCCGGTTTCTTTGGCTGATGAAGCGTCGGATCAATCTTAGAGCAAGACATCGTCGACGATTAAGCTAACGACTAGCCTGCCCAAAAGCAAACCGCAGGGGTCATCTATTTGCGATATGCAAAAACGAATGAAGTGTTTCGGCCCTCGGACACTCCCAACTGATGCCTAACGCTTAGAGAATTGGAAACGTTTGCGTGCACCCGGCTGGCCCGCCTTCTTCCGTTCCTTCATTCGCGGATCGCGGGTTAGCAAACCCTCTTCCTTCAATGCGGCCCGCAGGGCGGCATCTACCTCCAACAGGGCACGCGCAATACCGAGACGAACCGCACCAGCCTGACCGCTTGGGCCGCCGCCGGAAGCTTTGACTAGCACGTCAAACGTGTTTGTCGTTTTGGTCACTTCAAATGGCTTGAGTACCGTCAATTGCAGAGGTGCAGTTGGGAAATACTCTTCAAAAGGGCGACCATTTACTTCAATTTTTCCCGAGCCACGCGAGATGCGCACTTGAGCAACGGAGGTCTTGCGGCGACCGGTAGCGGAAAATGAATCTGCCATAAAATGCTAGTTCCTGATGCTGTTTTGACTAAGCGATTGCGATCGGTTGTTGCGCTTCATGTGGGTGTTGCTCGCCGCGGTAAACCTTCAGTTTAGTGAAAATTGATCGGCCCAGCCGGTTGTGCGGAATCATGCCTTTAACCGCGTGTTCGATTAATAGCTCGGGACGGCGGGCGCGGCGCTGCTGGACGTTTTCCGATTTGTGGCCTCCTACGTACCCGGAAAAACTGGTATACTCCTTCTTCACTTCTTTCTTTCCGCTGAGAAGCACCTTTTCCGCGTTGATCACCACGACAAAATCCCCCGTGTCAACGTGAGGGGTAAAGATCGCCTTTCCTTTGCCCCGTAACAAATTTACCACTTTGACAGCGACACGTCCCAGAGGCTGGTTCTTCGCATCGACGATATACCATCTGCGATCCACGTCGCTGGCTTTGGCTGAAAAGGTCTTCATTTCTGGTCCGTAAAAAAGAGCAGGGAAGCTATTGTCCTCTCTCGTCTCTGTCAATTGCTTAATTTTTGGATTTCCTAACTAACGTAGCCCCGCTGGTAGGTCGACTGCGATGTAATTTTTGGCATCAAGCCCGCCAGGCACTTCTTTCGCCGGAATCTCCATCCCACGGATAACACCACCCTCTCGAACGTCGCCGCGGCTGCAGAAAAGAACGCGTTCCGATCTACAACCGGCGCACTAGATTCCCGCCGAGAACGGTGTTATGCGCAATCTATGTTGTCTCGTGGACTTTGGGCTGTTCTTTTGGTCTTGGTTTCTCTCTGCGTCGTTGAGAACTCCGAAGCGATCGATATCCGGGCCGACCTGCGACAGGCTGATCAACTAGAAGATTCCGATCGGTTGACCGAAGCGCTTGAAGTGCTGAAGAACGCCGAGCAGAGCGATCCGGAGAACCCTGAGCTTCTGTACCGGCTGTCTAACGTCAACTCCGAATTAGTGGATACGCTTCCCGACGACCGGCAAAAAAAAGCGAGCGCCCAAACCGCACTCAAGTACGGGAAACGAGCGGTAGAGAAGGGACCAGGTTTATCGGAGGCCCACTTAGCGCTCGCCATAGCTTCTGGGAAAATCACGGACTTCGTCGGCGATCGAACGAAGATGGAATACTCCAGGGTCATTCAAAGCGAGGCTGAAAAAGCGGTCCAGCTCGATCCTAAGAACGATTTGGCATACCTTGTTTTGGCAAAATGGAACTTTGAAATGTCAGATCTGAATCCGATCCTTCGAGGCATCGCCGAAATGCTTTACGGTCAGGTTCCCGCCTCGTCACAAGAGAAGGCAGTTGAATATTTCAGAAAAGCGATCGCGATTGCTCCGAATCGCATCAATTACCATTTCGAGTTCGCCCAGGTTCTAGATCGAATGGGAAAGAAAGAAGAAGCGCGGGCAGAATACCAAAAGGTGCTTCAGCTGACGCCAACGGATAAGGAGGATCGTGATGATCAAAAAGAGGCGGCCAGAGCCCTAAAGCATTGAATCTAATCCGATCGTCCAGGGTGGCTCGGCCCTGACGGCGCGCCGCCGGCTTATTGTTCTTTCGGTTTTAGCCAGAGAACCAACCATCCTGCCAGCATCCCAAATCCGCCAAGCGGTGTGATTGCACCGAACCAACGTGCGCCGGTCAGCGCAAGCAGATAGAGCGAGCCGCTGAAGACCGTCACGCCGGCGAGCAGCAACCAAAAACTCCATTTGGGGATAGGCCGCCAACCGCTGAGTACCAGCAATACAACACCATGGACGAGGTGATAGAGAACCCCTGTCTGCCAAACCTGGGTTGTGCCTAGACTGTCTAGATGAGACCGAAAAATATGGGCGCCGAAAGCGCCGAGGGCAACTGCACTAAACCCGACTATAGCGGCCGTTTTTCTCGCGAGCTCAGGATGGATCATAAATTGGATAGCCAAGGGTAAACTCCTGCGCGATAGATACGCTGGATTTTTACAAACGGGCAGGTTAAATGCCAAGGAATGTAGGCAAGCTTCTCGCTCGGCAAAGGAGGGAAAACACGCATGAAACAGTTGATTGTTTTTTTGGCTGTCGTTGCGCTGTGTGAGCCCGCACTCACTCAAGAGGTAGAGGGACTCATTCAGCAGGCGGACCAATTCGAGAATCAGGGAGAAACCGAATCCGCTATCAAAGTATTGAAGCAAGCGGACAGCGCTTCCCCGGAGAACCCGCAGATCCAGAAGCGGCTGAGCAGACTCTATACCCGGCAAATCCAGGAAATCTCGGACCAGGGGGTAAAACGAAAAGACGCCGAACTAGCCGTCGAACTTGGCAAGAAAGCTGTCGCAAAGACTCCAAACGATGCCCAGGCGCGTGTCGCACTTGCAGCGGCTTACGGACAGATCTGTTGGTTCGTCGATGAAAAAACGCGAGTCGAGTATTCTAAACAGATCTATCTACAGGTAACCAAGGGCCTGGAGCTTGATCCCTCCAGTGATTATGGTCATTTGATCCTGGCCCGCTGGAATTTTGAGTTGGCGACCCTAAATCCGGTTCTGAAAGGGATCGCCGAGCTCGTCTACGGGCAGATGCCGGCAGCTTCAACCCAGGCAGCCGTCGCTCATTTCAAGAAAGCGATCGAGCTTGCTCCGCAACGTATTATCCACCACGCCGAATACGCCAAAGCTTTGGAGGCATTGGGGGAAAAAGCCGAAGCTCGAGAAGAGTGGACAAAAGTGACCGAGCTCAAAGCGGTCGGCCCGCAAGATCGACTCTACCAAACGATGGCAAACCAGCATCTTCGTTCGGGTTCGTTGGCTGGCTAGCGGTCGGAATTGCTCAAAGATGGAGGGCGCGTCGCTTCCGTTGTCAGGAGCCCTGCGAGCGGGTTATTCGATCCCCCGACGGCAGATTCCGAAGACAGCTCACTCTAAACACGGCCTTCTCCGACAACAGTCCAAAGCCGGCGATACGCAGCTAATACCCGCTGTCGAATTGGCTGGGAGCGCTCGGAGATATTCCGCTGCAACCGAGCGTATTCGGCACGGCCATCTGACGTCTCTACCCGAATCGGATCAAAACCGATCTGGCGAAGCTCGTAGGGGCTGGCGCGCATATCGATCTCACGGGCAAGTCGAGCCAGCTCAAACGCGTCGGCCAAAAGCTCCGATTCGATCCAAGGCGCAATTTTGTAGCAAAACCGATAGAGGTCCATGTTCACGTGGATACATCCGCATTGGTCCATTTCGATGGTCGTTGCCCGGCCTAAGGCTAGCTGATTCCGCTTTCGCGCCGGTTCTGTGAAAAAACGAAAGGCGTCGAAATGGGTGCAGACAAGGTTTTGAGATTCAACAGCCGCGGCAATTTCTGCTCCCCTTAATCGCAGAGGGACTTCCGAATGACGAATCGATCCTTCGCGATACACCATTGCCCACTCGTGCAAACCAAAACAGCAAAAACTCGGTTCCCTGGCTGATGTTGTTTCGAGGAAACGAGTGGCCCAAACCAAGTATTCACGACGAGCGCTTGGAAACGGAGTCAGTCTCCAGCCGCCGGCCACTCGTTCCCACCATTTCGCTGATCCGGGCAAGTCTTCGATACGCAACGCCTCGATCGTCAGATTTGGGCCGGGTGACCATCGGGAAAGCTGAGCCGGTCGAAACGAGTAGTACTGAAAAAGAAAATCATAGACCGGGTGCTTGGCTTGGCGCGATTTTTGGTCGAGGTAGGGCGCAATCCACGGTTGCACGCGCTGTTTATGGAGCCAGGCACGATGTTCCCAAACGGTGCGCGGCAGAACAACGGGTATTTCATCGATCTTCATTTGAGGCGCACCTATTTGTGCTAGCGTCCATCTGTTATTCGCCTTAAAGCACGTTGCACGTGTACCTCTGCCCAGTCGAGTTCTTCCTCGATCTGGTGAAAAGCGTCGTCACCAATGTCACCTCGAATGCGCAATCTAGCTAAAGTGCGACGTTCTGCATCGATTGCCCGGTTTTGAACATTGGCGAGTTCTGACGTCGTACCCTCACCGGCTTGCTTGTCATTTGCATCGTTGCCCAATCGAGCTTGATACTCTCGACGGACAACCGCTGCCGCCTCAGACCCTTCTTGTCCATCAAGAATATTTAAAGCGGCACGCGCAATCTCAGTCCGGGCCAGCCGCACTTCTTCCTCGACCACCCGGTCATCTGCAAAACGAAGTGCCGTCATTAGTGGGCGTAAAGTCAGACCCTGCAAGATCAGCGTTCCAAGCACGACGCAAAAAGCCGCGAAGAGGAGCAGATCGCGATATGGGAATGTCTCTGGGAGCGCGAGCGCGGCAGCAAGAGTAACAATCCCTCGCATTCCGCACCACGATACCATGATTCCTGACTGAACCGTGGGAGGACTCACCCGGTGCGGAAGATGAACACCAAAATGGCGATTTTTCCAACGCACCAGGGTGTTATAGAACATGACCCAGGCGATTCTGACCAGAATAGTCGTCACGCAAACTGCTCCACCAATCAGAAGGTAATGGGACCATTCAGTCGAATGGAGCCGTTGAAGCAACGGCTTGAGTTCCAGCCCGACAAAAATGAAAACCAGAATATTGAGCACAAACACGACCACCTCCCACACCGCGTAGGAAGGAATACGAAGCCGAGCTGTAATCCTTGTCGGCACGCTCCGGGCCAGCTCGATAGCGTAACAAACGATCGTGATAATGCCGGACAGATGCAGTTGCTCCGCCAAGATCCAGATGATGAATACGGAAAGGAACTGTATCAAGACGGCTGTAGCCACTTCCTGAAAGCGACCCGCGATACGAATGTAGAGGCGCGCCAGAATTACACCCGCAAACACGCTTGCGATGCCCGCGAATAGCAGGAAGGGGATTGCGCTAATGAATGTTCCGGTTGTGGTGATCCCAACGGCAGCGCGGTAAATCAGCAGAGCGCTCGCATCATTAAAGAGACTTTCTCCCTCCAAAATAACGAGTACTCGATGCGGCGGACGCAACATCCGCAGAACGGCCGTCGCTGCGGACGCATCGGGCGGCGCCACGATCGCGCCGAGGGCGATCGCAGCCGACCAGGGGATATCGGGCAGGAAGAATCGAACGACTATTGCGACGGAAACAACGGTCAGCCCGACCGCGATCAAGGCTAAACTCGCTACCGGTCTCCAATTGTCTTTAAGATCGCGGAGTGACGCATCATAGGTCGCGTCCAACAGGACTGGAGCAACAAAAGAGCAAGCGTGAGCTGCGGATCCAGTGCCAAGTCCGGCAAGTTCGGAGTAAAAGCCAAAACAACGCCCAGCCCGGCCAATAAGACCGGGTACGGTATTTTCAGCCGGCGGGCGATACTGGCCAATAGGGCGCCGACCAAAAGCAAGCCGATAATCAGTTCGAATTTCGCCACTGCTCTATTGGATTTTGTTTCTTAGCTGTGCTCTATCCATTTGGCCAGATCCAAAAGTCTGCAGCATCGGTAGAGGCGCGACAGTTGCGGATTTCAGAGTAAAAAATCATCGCATGGAGACCCCTCATGTATTCGATCTATTTCGCCGGTGAGTTATTCGCAGCCAAGCATTTGATCGGCAACTCTGCGCTAGCTGCAGCGATCGAACGGCAATCGGCTGGTGAATTCGTTTGCCGATTGCCACAGGCGCTGGAACAAAGAAGCAGTTCTGCCCAGCAGATCCGAGACCAGGATCTTGAGACTCTCATCGAGTGCGATCTCGCCATTTTCAACTTCGATGGCGCCGAGATTGACTCCGGGACAGTGGTGGAATTCATGGTCGCCAAATTCGCCGACATCCCTTCCCTGTTGCTGCGCACCGACTTTCGCAAAGGAGGCGACCTGGGAGAAGATCCTTGGAATCTGATGATCAGCTTTTATCCACGAACCCGGACCTGTCTGCTGGATTGCATGGGGCTGTACAAGGAAGCGCTGGCCAAAACCGACAACTACCACGAAGCGAGCTCGACAATGATCGAAAAAATTGCCCAGAGCGCACTCGAAGAGCTCCACTTGCTGCTGAGGGCGCCACCTTATCTACCGCCTCATTTGACCGAGCCCGTTTACGACTGGCTCGGAACATTCGCTCAATTTACATTGCCGGACTCCGCCCAGAAAATTCGCGCGGCCCTGAAAAATAAGAAAGCTCGAGGACTTCTCCTGTGACCCTGTGCGTTATCTAATCGCTCCAGACAAATTCAAAGGGACTCTGAGCGCATCGGAAGTATGCGAAATCCTTGCCGAAGCCGTGCGCGCGCACGATCCCGCGGCGCAAACTGATCTGATTCCAATCGCGGACGGCGGAGAAGGCACCGCCGAATTGGTTGCCTCTCAGCTCGGGGCAGAGAGACGGTCAATCGCAACGGTAGATGCGTTGGGACGACCCATCACCGCCGAATATTTCGTTCATCAGGACGAAGCTTTTGTCGATATGAGTGCCGCATCGGGCCTGTGGCGGATTCCTCCAGGTGAACGTCGTCCACTCGATTCCAATACGCTCGGCACCGGTTTGATCGTCCGCCACCTTTGGGATCTTGGCATCAAACGGATCTCGATTGGCTTAGGCGGGAGTGCTACGGTCGATGCCGGCCTGGGCTTGGCGGCCGCGGTTGGCTACACCTTCCTCGATAAAGATGGGTATTTAGTCGAGCCTTTCCCTGGACAATTTGGGGTGATTCAACGAGTTACGCCGCCCAATGTCGCTAGTTTGCCTAAAATCATCGGTCTCGCGGATGTGGAAACCCGATTGCTTGGAACCGAAGGAGCCATCCGTGTTTTCGGACCGCAAAAAGGCTTGCAGCCCGATGAGGTAAAATCATTGGAACAGGATCTCGCTCGTTTGGTCGATCGAGTTGAAGACTCAGTGAAAACCAACTACTCGAGAACGATCCGCTCCGGAGCTGCCGGAGGACTAGGCTACGGCATTTTGACGTTCCTTCGAGGCGAGCTTGTCCCCGGTTTTGCGGAGGTTGCGAAACGTTTGCGGTTGCCAGAAAGGATCTCGGCGGCCGACGTCGTTATCACCGGGGAAGGCAAACTCGATTATCAATCGCTGCAGGGGAAAGGACCTTTCGGGGTTGCAGAGATCGCGGGTCGCGCGAAGAAACCGACTTGGGTCATCGCTGGTACCATCGAAGATGAAGTCCAGATTCGAACCAAATTCGAAAAATCCGTCTCCGTTGTAGCGGGGCCAATCACGCTGGCGGCTGCGCTGAAGGATCCCGCCGGAACGCTTCGGCAGAGAGCCGCTGCGTTTTGGGAGTAGGAGGGGAGTTCCCGTTCCCGGCGAACGGCATGCCGGTAAGTCCTACGGAGCCAAAGTGAGTTCCGCCTTCATGAGGAAAGTATTGTAAGGTCCGTACTGCGACATGACGAAGAAGAGGGTCCGTCCGTTGTCCCTCAAGAACGAGGGCGTCATAAACGCGCCGTAAAGCTGCGGGTAATCCCTAGCAGTGGCCAGCGTATGCGGCGTTGTCCAAGGTCCCCATAAATGCTCGGCCTCGCGCAACTGAAGGCTGGCGGTATCCTCGTTAAGATAGGTGTACATCCATCGCTGCATGGCTGCATTCCACAGCACGGAAGCCTCGCCTACGGGAGCGGCCACTACTTCGACAGCCCCATCGCAATTTTTCGCCCAGCTAGCCTCTGCTTCTCCGGCACCGGGCGTACACAGGTACTCCCATGCCTCAGCGTCGAGGACCCGATCCTTGGGCACCCGGCCAAGTTTGGCTGCCCCGAAACGACCACATGGCGTCCCGAGCGCATACACATACTTACCGCCGGGATTGTCGGGTGCGACGGCAGCGGTGAGGGCCACCATGTTGAAGTTGGACGTTGGACCCCCAAACTGGATCGCACACTCATGCCAGGTCTTGCCGAGGTCGCTGGAATATATCCATTTCGAGTTGTTGCATTCCCATACCCCGCCTTTGGGTGCAAATCCGCGCACGGACATGTAATGAAGATAGATCGTATCGTCGACGCTCACCATGCTGGTCGGGATCTTGGTCTGTTCGCTAGTTTCGTTGGCAAACGGAGGTTGATGCGCGCCCTGAACAATCGCAATCGCATGACCGTCCGGACCACGCAGCCAGTCTGTGAGTCTGACGCCGTTCCCGAGATCACGATCCGCGGTTGAAGCAAAGCTGTTGGATCGCCAATTTGGTCCGCCGACGCCGCGACACGTATTGCCCTCATAACCGAATGTGTCGCCGAAGGCGAAATAGATCCGGCCATTCAGCTCAGTCATGACGCCTAGATCGGTGCCGCAGACATCGACTTTCCTTTGATCGGTGAGCGCCTGCGGTCCGGTGAGAGCGCAAACCTTCGATGTGTTGATTGAGGAAATTCGGGGCTGAATCTGAGCAGCAAGAGCCACCTGAGGTAGGAGACACCCACTTGATAAGCAAGGACAAATGACAAATGGCAAAAATCTGATCGGCACCAAATTGGCTGTTTTGCTTCTCATCATCAGGATAACTCCAGTACTCCGGCACTCTAGGCTCACAGATCCTGCTTTCGCCGGATTTGCCACCGTCGCTCCGCTTTGGCGCGCCCGAGCCGAACGTTTGGGCATGACCTTACAGCCAGCCGCGACGTAGGCTTAGCGAAGTCGGGTTTCGCCCCACCTTTCGTGCTACATTCCTACGATGGCGGGCAAGATTCTGCACCTCGACATGGATTGCTTTTATGCGGCGATCGAGGTACGCGACCACCCCGAGCTCGCAGGCAAACCAGTCGCGGTCGGCGGGGCCCGCGATCAGCGAGGAGTGTTGACAACTTGCAACTACGAGGCGCGGAAATTCGGTCTGCATTCCGCGATGCCAACATTCAAAGCGTTGCAAAAATGCCCGCAGCTGATCGTGATGCCTACCCGTTTCGAGGTGTACCGCCGGGAGTCAAACGTGATTCGGCAAATTCTGCTAAAGTTCAGCCCCTGGATGGAGCCACTCTCGTTGGACGAAGCCTTCCTGGATCTCTCGCAGCACCCAGGAGACGCTTCCGCCGTGGCAGAGATCATTCGGCGCTTGATCCTTCAGAAAACCGGTCTCACTGCTTCTGCGGGAATTGCTCCGAACAAGATGCTGGCAAAGATCGCGAGCGATTGGAATAAGCCGAATGGACAGTTTGAGATCAGAGAAGACGAAATCGATGCTTTCATGGTTGAACTACCAGTCCGGCGTCTCTGGGGCATTGGTCCGAAATCGGCGGAGCGACTGGCCAAGCTGGGCGTGCGCACCTGCGGCGACTTGCAACGCTACTCGCGATTTCAATTGTTCGAGGAATTCGGCAAATTTGGACCCGAATTATACGATCTCTGCCGCGGAATTGATTCCCGCCCCGTCGAGCCCGATCGGATTCGCAAATCTTTGAGTAGCGAGCGGACATTCTCCAGTGATCTGACCTCGCTGGCCCAATGCGAGGCAAAACTGCCTGAACTCTTTGAAGACGTCATGACCGATCTTGAACGTTCTGACTATGCCGATCGGGTCCGCACGGTTTTTGTCAAAATCAGGTTTGCCGACTTCAGTCGCACAACCGTGGAACGAGCAGAACTGCCGCTAACGCTGGAAAGTTTTCTAACGTTGCTGCGAGAGGGCCTGCGTAGGAAAGAGGCCCACGTTCGGTTGCTCGGGCTGGGTGTTCGATTTCAGGAACCGGCGCTTCAGCCAGTCCAACAATTGGATTTGCCATGGTCTTAAGAAGGAACGCTGCCACTTCTCGGATGGGAAGTTAGACAGAATACATTAAACATCACCAACATCGCGCGCGCCCTTCGTCGTCGTCCTCGTACTCGAAAGAGGTTCCAAATGGAGGTAACGGGCAAGGAATAGCCGGCCAAAAGGTTATGCTTTTTGGAGGCCAGCCTCGATGCCGTCACGAGCCATTCGTGTTCCCGGTGGCTCCTGTTCTGAGCGCTCGGTGCTGGCTACTCAGCCTCACAGCGCGCCCTTTTCCAGGACGACGAGACAAAACCGTCACTCAACGAGCTTATCTCCCCGGGCTTGGCATTCTCGTCAACCGTGACATGGTACGACTATGATTTCCCCGTACGCTTTTCGGCCGCGCGGTCGGTTGCTGGATTTCATGCGCCAGGTTGGGGATCCCGACCTAATCAATCTTGCGGCCGGTCTTCCATCGGTTGACTGCGTTCCTAAGGCGGCCTTGGAGGATGCTTTTGCTCGGACTTTGCGAGATAACGCAGATGAAGCGCTCGGGTATCACACACCAGATGGTGATCTTAGGTTACGGGAAATTTTGGCCGACCGGTTTAGGCGCCGGGGAATCCAGACCACGGCAGACAAAATGGTCCTCACAACCGGCTGTACCCAGGCGCTCCATGGAATGATCCGCCTGCTGGCCCGTCCAGGGGACGTGGTTGCGTGTGAGGCCCCCGCTTACTATGCAACGTTGGAGATGTTGGGCGACCTTGGCTTTCGGGTTCTTCCGATACCGGTGCGGGATAGTGAAGGAATTGACCTCGACCTGGTTAGGACCTTGTTCCAACGGTTTCGGCCGGTGCTCTTTGTCATTTGCTCAACGCTATCGAACCCGTCCGGATCCACGTTGCCCAACGCAGTCCGCGCAGAACTTGTTCAGATCTGCCGCGAGTCGGGCACTCGAATTTTAGAAGATGAAATTTACGGTGAACTCTCCGAGATACCGGATCTCAAACCAATCCGCGCTTACGATGACGGCTCTACCGTAGCGTACGTCACCAGCTTTTCGAAATCCGTGGCGCCGGGATTGCGGATTGGCGTCTGCCTTCCCGGGCTAGACTCCGAATCGTTCGCGCTGCTCAAGTGCCAACAAGACATGCATTCCGCGACTCTTTGTGAAGTGGCATTCCGAAGTTATTTGGAGCGTGACGAGCTTGACCAGCATCTCGAGTTCTTGCGCTCGTTTAATCGAGGCCGACGCGAGCTTGGCCTTCGGATCATCCATGAATGCTTTCCGAAATCGACGCGGATCTGGGAACCGGCTGGAGGCTTCATGCTTTGGGTCGAACTACCAGTCGACGTTGATATCGAGCGGGTTTATCGACAGGCGATGGAAATGAAGATCGCTTTTGGTCGAGGCGCTGTTTTCTTTACATCAGATAATGAGCATGTTGGAGCGATGCGGCTAAACTGCTCATGGCCGAATGAGGCGGCTTTGGTTAAGGGACTTCAGATCCTGGGTCAGATAATGTCCTAATCCCCACAATCAAAGCGTATGTTCCGCCGATTTATGTTTCACGGTGTATATCTCCTTTTGATCGCCTTTATCGCCGTACTGTACGATCCGCATTCCGGAAGGCTCGGATTTAATCCAAACGCAAAATCTGCTTTGATTGCTGGAGGTATTTTCGCGTTTCTCTCTTTTCTGTGGGCGTTCTTCGATTCGCGCGGCGCCATCAAAGTTCCCGTAATCGGCGGGTTAATTTCTACCGGCTTGCTCTGCATCACCTTCCTCGTCCGAGCGATTCCTGCCTGGAACGATTATTTCCATGGAGATTCCGCCAAGTGGTTCGTGGCTACGACGATCACCCTGATGATTATCGGAAGCCTTCCTCTATTCTTCGCCTGCCTGGAACGCGTCCGCGGCCGCGAGAGCTGGACGCAGAACTAGTCGGGCCTGACGTCCCAGCGCGGGAATTCAAACAGCCAACTCGCACCACGGGTATGGCCTTCCCGTAACCGCATGGGTTTGGACGATCTCCAGTTCCCTGTTTCCTAAAACTTGCAACTTTCTTCGTCCCGAGCGTGTTATGAGACTAATGTTTTCTTTTTCTCCGGACCTTGCTTTCCTCGCTCGCCGATGCTCCTACCAAATCAGTCAAATTTTTACGGTCGCAGGATTGTCGGCTGCGATTTTCTTTTCCAGCAATCTTCAAGCCGAACCATTAGGACCCCAGGCTGCACCGCTCTGGCTACGGTACCCGGCCATTTCTCCCGACGGCAAGAGCATCGCTTTCAGCTTTGAGGGCCACCTTTTTGTTGTTCCTTCTACCGGTGGCACCGCGCAGCCGCTCACCGCGGGACCCGCTCACGACACGGCCCCGATCTGGTCTCCAGACGGAAAACTGATCGCCTTCGCCTCTGACCGGTACGGGCATTTCAACGTTTTTCTGGTCAGCGTCGAAGGCGGCCCGACCCGACGCCTTACTTCTTATTCCACCGATGAAATTCCCAGTGGATTCACACCAGACGGAAAATATGTCGTCTTCAGTGCCCACCGGATGCAATCGGCCAAGAGTTCTCAATTTCCGACTCGCGCGCTGTCGGAACTATATAAGGTTTCGATCGAAGAGGGCCACGAACCTGAAATGATTCTCACGACACCGGCTCTCAATGCCCAATACGACCGGGCCGGGCAACGCTTACTCTACGAAGACAAAAAAAGTTACGAAAATCTCTGGCGCAAACATAATACGTCCTCGTTTGCCCATGATGTTTGGCTCTGCGATGCCCGCACAGGCAATCATACTAAGCTCACTAGCTATTCTGGCGAGGATCGAAACCCCGTCTGGACACCGGACGAGAACTCTTTCTACTACCTGTCGGAGCAAAGCGGGTCATTCAACATCTGGAAGCTTCCGGTGAACGCAGCCGAGAGTGCGACGCCACAACAGATCACTCATTTCGATAAGAATCCGATTCGGTTTCTATCCGTAGCGCAAAATGGCGATCTCTGTTTCGGTTACGACGGTGAGATTTATCTTTTGCCGCATGACTCGACCGATCCTAGCAAAGTAAAAATTCAGATTGCCGTCGTCGAGAACGCTCCAAACAAACAGCAAACTCATCTGAACGATGGCGTCACCGAAATCGTTCTTAGCCCGAATGGCAAAGAGCTCGCTTTTGTCGTCCGCGGCGATATTTACGTCGCTTCGGTCGAGCATGGCGATACGAAGCGGATTACGAACACGCCAGGCCAGGAACGGAACCTGAGTTTCAGTTATGATGGACGAAAACTGGTTTTTGCGGCCGAATACAATAAAGCGTGGAGTCTGTACGAAGCCAGCATCGTCCAACCAAAGGATAAGGAACCCTATTTCTTCAACTCAACGGTGGTCGAAGTGCATCCGATTTTGGAAAATGGACAGGAGAATTTTCTGCCCAAGTACTCCCCGGACGGCAAAGAAGTCGTTTACTTGGAGAACCGAGCCGCTGTCAAGGTGCTCAACCTGGAGTCAAAGCAAACGCGAGTCGTCCTTCCCCCGGAGCGCAACTACTCCTACTCTGATGATGATCTATGGGTTGATTGGTCGCCCGACGGCAAATGGCTACTGACGACGTTTTTGCAAACGGGCCGTTGGTCGCGGGAAGTAGGGATCGTTGATGCCAGCGGAAAACAACCGATTATCAATCTGACCAAGAGCGGCTACGAGAGTGTTCAACCGCTCTGGGCACAAGGCGGAAAATCGATGATTTGGCTTTCCGACCGGTACGGCCTGCACGGAGATGACGGGAATGAAGGCGACCCTCAACTCGACGTTTACGAGACCTTTTTTACGCAGGAAGCGTTGAATCGCTTCCGTCTGTCGCCGGCCGAATATGAAATCCTGAAAGCGAAGGAGGAGGAAGCAAAGAAGAAAAAAGAGGAAGAGAAGAGCAAGGAAGCAAAGCCCGATGATAAAAACCAGTCGAGCCCGAAAACTTCGCCGAAAGACGCCGAGAGCAAGAAAGAGGACGATAATCAACCACCCAAGCTGGAACCGATCACGGTTGACCTCAATGGCATCGAAGATCGGACCACCCGCCTGACCTTAGCGTCGAGCCGCATCAGCTATGCCGCTCTGAGTAAAGATGGCGAGCAGCTGGTTTATCTGGCCAAGAGCGACAAAGGCTTCGAAGTCTGGCTGCTTAAGCCGCGGGCAAAAGAACTGAAACGCCTCGGCGAAATCGAAGCTCAAGAAAAAGAGTTTGGTGAGCTACCTCGACAACTCATCCTCGATAAAGAAGACAAGAACGCGTTTATCCTGGTCGATGGGAACATCAGGAAAGTAGATCTCACAGCGGCGAAGATTGAGCCGGTCAAGTTTGACGCCGAGAAAGAAATCGATGGTGCGGCGGAACGGAGTTATTTGTTCGAGCACATCTGGCGACAGATAAAAGAGAAGTTTTACGTCCCCGACATGCACGGCGTAGCCTGGGATTACTACAAGACCGTATACGCTCGGTATCTCCCTTTTATTACTGACAATCGTGATTTTGCAGAAATGACGAGTGAAATGCTCGGAGAGCTCAATGCCAGCCATACCGGTTGCCATCTGACGCCCAGCACGAGCGGCGACCAGACCGCGTCACTGGGAGCTTTTTTCGATCGGAGCTATCATGGACCGGGAATCCGGATCGAAGAGGTCATCGAGAAAGGCCCGCTCAGCCAAACCGATCCTCCACTCCAGGCCGGCATGATCATTGAGAAAATTGACGATCGGACCATCACCGCTGGAATGGATCTCAGTCCGCTCTTGAATTTCAAAGCTGGTAAACCCACTGCGCTTAGCATTTTCGATCCGGCTAAGAGCAGTCGCTTCGTTGTGACCATGAAGCCAATCGCGTTGCGCGAAGTCGAGGAGCTCCTCTACGCGCGCTGGACTAAGCAGCGGCGCGAACTGACCGATAAACTGAGCGGCGGTAAAATTGGCTACGTGCACGTCCGCGGGATGGAAGATGGCCCTTACCGTGACACGGTTTCCGAAGCCCTCGGACGACAGGTCGATAAACAGGCGTTAATCGTCGACACCCGATGGAATCCGGGCGGCAATTTGCATGACGCGTTAGCGACGTTCCTCAGCGGGAAAAAGTATCTTAAGACGGTCCCCCGCGGCCAGTTCATCGGTTGGGATCCAAATCGTAAATGGAACCAAAAAACCGCCGTGCTCGCCAACGAAGGAAATTATTCCGATGGCATGTTGTTCCCATGGGTTTACAAGCATTTTCAGATTGGCAAGCTGATTGGTATGCCGGTTAACGGTACCGGTACTGCTGTTTGGTGGGAAATTCTGCAGGATCCGTCACTGGTGTTTGGGATTCCGGAGGTTGGTTTTCAGGATGAACAAGGACATTTTATGGAGAAGACGCAGGTGGATCCAGATATTCAGGTCATGAATGATCCGAAGAGCACCGCCGAAGGCCGCGATCTTCAACTCGAACGCGCCATCGCCGAATTGATGAAAGAGAACCGCGACATGAATTGAGGCTATAGTGCGCTCGTTGTTCCCTCCTCGATCGAACAAGCAACAACTGCTCCGGATAGTTGTGCTTGGTTGGCTATTCTTTAGCCTTATTGTGAGCGGCCAGAACACTCAGGCCGCCGATCAGCTGGGAGCTAGTCTGCCGCCACTTTGGTTGCGGTACCCTTCCCTGTCGCCAGATGGCAAAACGATCGCTTTCTGTTTCGAAGGGCATCTCTTCCTGGTTCCGGCAGAGGGAGGGCTTGCCCAGCCGCTCACTGCCGGCCTGGCGCATGATACGGCACCTGTCTGGTCTTCGGACAGCAAATTGATCGCTTTCGCTTCAGACCGCTATGGTCATTATGATGTATACCTGGTCAGCGTCGAAGGGGGCCAAACCCGACGACTTACCACTTATTCAAGCGACGCGATCCCCACGACTTTTACTCCGGACGGGAAGTTCGTTGTTTTTAGCGGACACCGGATGCAATCCGCGAAGAGTTCCCGATTCCCCTCCCGGCGCTTTCCGGAGTTATACAAAGTATCGGTTGAGGGTGGTCGCGAGCCAGAAATGATTCTGCCGACACCAGCCCTCAATGCGAAATTGGATCGGGCGGGCCAACGACTTCTTTATGACGACCAAAAAAGCTATGAAGATCTTTGGCGCAAGCATGTCACTTCGGCCTTCGCGCATGACGTGTGGTTATACGACCTGCGCACCGGGACCCACAGCAAGCTGACTAACTACGCCGGTGAAGATCGGAATCCGGTTTGGGCCCCGGACGAGAATTCCCTCTTTTATCTTTCGGAGCAAAGCGGCTCATTCAACGTTTGGAGCCTACCGCTGAAGGATGGGCAACCGGGCACGCCGAAACAGATTACCCATTTCGAGAAGAATCCGGTCCGATTTCTCTCCACCTCAAATGCCGGCGATCTTTGTTTCGGATTCGACGGCGAGATTTATCTGCTTCCGGTCAATTCCGAAGGTCCAAAGAAGGTAGCAATCCGCATCGCGATGGCCGACAGCGGTCCCTTGCGGCGAACCGTTCAGATGAACGATGGCGCGACGGAGATAGCCGTTAGCCCCAACGGCAAGGAGATCGGTTTCGTCGTGCGCGGCGATGTGTACGTAGCGTCGATCGAGCACGGGGATACCAAACGGATCACCAACACGCCCGGCCAGGAGCGTAATCTCTGTTTCAGCCCGGACGGACGTAAATTGGTCTTCGCATTCGAGCAGAACGGCCCCTGGAGCCTATACGAAGCCAGCATCGTCCAGCCAAAGGAGAAAGAACCGTACTTCTTTGACTCAACTGTGGTGGACATTCATCCGGTCCTCGAAAACGGTCAGGAGAATTTTACTCCGAAGTATTCGCCTGACGGAAAGGAAGTCGCGTATTTGGAGAACCGGACCACGCTCAAGGTGCTGAACCTCGAATCCAAACAGAGCCGAACCATTCTACCAGGTGACCGCAACTACTCTTATTTAGACGGTGACCAGTGGTTCGATTGGTCGCCCGATGGGAAATTCTTCCTGGTAACCTTTCTCCAGGAGGGACGCTATTCCGACGAAGTCGGCCTGGTCAGTGCCGACGGTAGTCAAGCGGTCGTCAATCTAACCCAGAGCGGCTACGACTCGGCTCGTCCGGTTTGGGCCCAGAACGGAAAGTCGATGATCTGGTTCACCGACAAATACGGCCTGCACGGCGATGGGAACGGCGGCAGCAGACAACTCGACGTCCTGGAAATGTTTTTTACCGAAGATGCTTTTGACCGCTTCAATCTTTCTCCGGCCGAGTACGACATTCTGAAAGCCAAGGAGGAGGAGGAAAAGAAAAAGAAGGAAGGCAATAAAGAGCCCAAGCCGGAAGGCGGCAAAGACCAGCAGAGTCCAACTCCGGAGCCGACTCCAAAGATCGAACCGGTAGTGATCGACCTGAGATATACTGAGGATCGCACCGCTCGATTAACCCTCGCCTCGACCAGACTGGCCGAGGCTGTTCTCTCCAAGGATGGCGAGCAGCTCGTCTACCTGGCGCGGAGCGACAAGGGATTTGACCTTTGGAGTCTGAAACCGCGCGAGAAGGAACTAAAGCGATTGGCTCAGCTCGAGGCTGCTGAAACCGAAGGAGTCGGTGTAAACTTCCCGCAGCAACTTGCCCTTGATAAGGAGGGCAAAAACGCCTTTGCGCTGGTTAACGGTCATATCAACAAGGTGGAGCTTGCCAGCGGCAAAATGGAGCCGGTCAAATTTGGAGCTGAGAAGGAGATCAACGCTACCGCAGAGCGCGCGTATTTTTTCGAGCATATGTGGCGCCAAACGCTGGAAAAGTTCTATGACCCCAAGATGAACGGCGCGGATTGGAACTACTATAAAGGGATCTACACGCGTTTTCTTCAGTATATCGCTGATAATCGCGATTTTGCGGAGATGATGAGTGAGCTGCTCGGCGAGCTGAATGCGAGCCATACCGGTTGCCGTTATTATCCCTCCGGTGGCGATCAAACCGCCTCGCTGGGGGCGTTCTTCGACCAAAGTTCCCAAGGCCCCGGTTTAAAGATCGAAGAACCAATTGAGAAAGGCCCGCTCTTCAAGGCCGGGATCGAGATCCAGCCTGGCATGATCATTGAAAAGATCGATGGCAATGTGCTCGCTCCGGGTGTCGACTTCGACCCACTTCTAGACTTCAAGGCGGGTAAGCCGACCTTGCTCGGCATATTCGACCCGGCCAAAAACAACCGATTCGATGTCCGGATCAAGCCTACCAGCCTCGCTACCGAAGAGGAATTGCTCTATGAACGGTGGGTTAAGAAACGGCGGGAATTAGTAGATAAGTTAAGCAACGGCACTATTGCCTACGTGCACGTCCGCAACATGAGTGATCCGAGTTATCGGGATGTCTTCTCCGAGGCGCTTGGACGCGGTGTCGCCAAGAAGGCGTTAATCGTCGATACCCGCTTTAATCCTGGTGGGAATTTGCACGACCAGCTTACTACCTTTCTCGACGGGAAGCCCTATCTGAAGATGATCCCGCGCGGCCAATACCTCGGCTGGGAACCCACCCGGAAATGGCAACGCCGAAGCGTGGTCCTTGGATGCGAGGGCAATTATTCCGATGGCATGTTGTTCCCTTGGCTTTATCAGCATTTCCAAATCGGGAAATTTATCGGCATGCCGATTCCAGGAACCGGCACTTCGGTTTGGTGGGAATTTCAACAGGACCCAAGCCTGTTGTTCGGGATTCCGGAGATCGGTCACGTGGATAAAGAAGGCCACTCAATGGAAAAGACTCAAGTCGAGCCTGACATCGAGATTATGAACGATCCCAAGAGTGTCGCAGAAGGTCGCGATCCGCAGATCGAGCGCGCGGTGACTGAGCTCATGCAAGCGAACTAATTCGGAAGGTGAAACGGAATACAATCGCCGACGGGACGATCCGTGGCGGCTGAGGATCCCCGCGGTGGTACGTGCGCGTCAAACGTCGATTCCTGGTTCTCTGCCCCGGAGGGGGGAGGGCGCACAGCCTGTCCGACATAGCCTTTCGGATGCCTGGTGCAGAATGCTTGAGCGCGACGTCGGATCCTCGTGCGCCGCGGATCGCGAGGACGCGATCCCTCCCCGCGCGGGGTTTTAACCCCAGGGAACGTATTCCAAACGTCACGCCCTGAAAGCGGCGCCAGTAATAGATGTTTCCAACGGATTCACGGCTCCGTCATTCGATCCTAATGCCCCTACGGGGCGGAGAACCAGAAATCGGCCTTATGTTGACGCAACTACGCGGCCCCGGGGCCGCTACTAACTTCGTTTTTCGCTCCAAGAATTTGGTTGAACCGCTATGGGTTCGGCTCTAGTTTCCCGGCTCGTTTTCGAGGAGTTATAGCTCAATTGGTTAGAGCGCCGCCCTGTCACGGCGGAGGTTGCGGGTTCGAGCCCCGTTAACTCCGGGCGTTTCCTAGAGAGAAGCCGGTCTTTAAACCACCCAATATTCCCGTTTAGCGTTATCTTAGCGTTATACCAATCCGGGCAGCGAGTTTTTCTACCCCTGAAGCCTGCGTTTTGCCTCGCGTGACAAAACGCCTTACAATAGGTGGTTCGGTGGAAGGGGAAATAAAAGCACGCTTGTCGATTAGTTTCCCTGCGAAGTGAGGCCGCAGGCGTGAGCAGCCTTGGCTGAATTAGTGCAGCTTTAGAAGTCCACGGGTCGAGAACAGCCCGGTGTCACGAAACGCGCTCTAATCGAATTTCCGTCTGCATGAAACGAAAGAGAATCTATGGCCGACATTGCGAATAAATACGCGGAAAACGTGTCCGGAAAGCTGTACGTCGATGACCAGTGCATTGACTGCGACCTGTGCCGGGAAACCGCACCCGCTAATTTCATGCGCAGCGACGAAGGCGGCTACTCCTATGTGTTTAAGCAACCGACCACCCCGGAGGAGCAGGCGCTTTGTAAGGAAGCCATGGAAGGATGTCCGGTTGAAGCCATCGGCAACAATGGCGAAGGTTGAGTGTGATCGAACCAGGACAATGAAACTGCCTAGCCAAACCAACGCAGCGAACGGGCGAAGCAGAAGCACCCGCGCGAGCCAGCGTTCCGGAACGCTTCAACTGTGGGAAGGGCCGGGCGTATTCCGAGCCGGCTCGTTCGCGAGACCAATTTACCGGAAGGAAGAGACCGAAGGATTCCGAGCGACCTCAACCAAAAAACCAAAACAGAACGCAAAATATTGGTGAATCTGCTAAGTCTTCGCTGCTAGTGAAGCATGCTGTATCGTGGTACTTTTCCGCAAATACTGATATGACTGAAAAACCACCACAGCCGACGGACGAACCAAGCTTTGAGGGGTCAGGGAAACCTAGACCACAAGGTGACATCCGGAAGTCTAACGCTCGCTATCGGTGGTACAATTCTCGTAGTAAACGTCCCTCTAGCCGCAAGCACACACGTAGCGGTAGGCGATAAAATGCTAGCCTAAGAATGCCAGCTTTTTTCTATACTGTAGCTCTGGGCATTAATAAATCGTCACCAAAAAAGGGATGGCTTGTGGAACTGCTCTGCTTGCATCACAAGCAATCCCCTGAAATGTCAGCATGTGACGTAGCCGAATCCGCTGTAAGAGAAAAGTTAAGTGCTGAAGCAATTATCGGCTACAGAGACTCTAGCGAATACTCCTCCCCGCTGCCAATGAATCTGGGTAAGGCGCACTTCATTTCGCCTTGTGGTTGTCGTGCTTGGCCTTTGCCGTTTTGATATCCTGCTAACGTCTGCTGCTAGTCCTAGAAATCGTAACACTGGGTAGCACTTTGGTATGCTCCATGCTGATATGCTTAAAAAATTACCGCCGCCAACCGAGGAACCAAGCTTTAAGGAGTCAGGGAAACCCAGACCACAAGATAACGCTCGGAAGTCTAACGATCGCTACCGGGGGTACAATTCTCGCAGTAAACGTCCCGCTAGCCGTAAGAACCAACGTAGCGGGAGGAGATAAATACTAACCTGGAAGCACCCGCTTTCAGGCAACGTCAATGCCGGACCGGTTAAAGATAACTGCTAGGCTAGCACTTCTTTGATTACTGGTTGCCGTAGTTATAACAGTTCTTTATTCTGTACTGATGGTGTATTATGCTAGCCTTTAATATGCGTCCAGTTGAATTGGGAGAATCGTTAATCCCTGGTACAGGGTTGACTCTGATTCGTAAAAAACTGAAACGCTCTTTTGTTCTGTTACGAGTAGTGTCTTATAAAAATGTGCCAAAGAAAGAACAAGCGTGGTTTGGTTTAAATTATTGTTCTTACGCAGTCAGGGACAAGGGAGGAGCAGAATATATGATTATTGCAAACAATCGTCAGCCTCAGAGCGATGACTATAAACCATGGTTCCTTTGGCGTTATAGCCGCAAAGGTAAGGGTCCAGAAAAATCACGTTTCGATACCCTGCTTGCTAGCGTAGATGCTGGCGACACCAGAACGACCTAGGAACGCTTTTCGATGCTCTCCTTGTCCCTGTTGCACTAGGGCGAAGCTGAAACACTCCCCTAGAACTTGGAGCCTTGGCGGCTAGCCCTGTTGTGTTCGACTTTGATTGCCTTTCATTTTGTCAAGCTGGCGTCTCACAAAGCATTCTAACAGGCGTGATGATGGTCATCGGCTCAGACCCGTATGCAGTCAATCCAGGCGCACGGGAGCAGATGCTCGCGGCTAGCAAATGGAAAGCCGGGAAGCAGTCCCTTCGCTACACCATTGAACATCTGCAAGAGCCTGTTTGACAGCCTCTGTATGTTGATCCCAGTAGGGAAGGTTGCTATCATCACGATCCGTAAGCTTCGGCACCAGCACATCAACTTTCCGCTGCTGTAACTGCTCTGCAACCATTGACCAAGTGAATGGACCAACGAGGGGGCTATGCACGAGAACGACCAGGGAATCCATCGATTACACCCTTTAAAGCATACCACTGGCTTCGCAGGCGAACAACGAACCGCGTTGGCTTCACAAAAATCAGGGCAATCACTCCATTCCGGTCTCACGCAGTAACGAAAGCCAACCGAGAACAAGTTACCTTTTGTGTACGAGGAGTAGCGACTGCTCCTTGCGGTGTTCCTGCCTCCGTGGACGTCTGCAATCTGATCCCGGCTCCGGCGTTTCCGCCGAGTTCTGGCTTCGGTGTCCTCGTTCTCTTGCACCGTCAACTCTTCGCAAATCCAGGCCCCATCCGCCAGATGGGGTTAACAAGACGCTTACGATACTGGGATCGTTCCCGGTGACGCTTTCTTGAGTGGTTTCGGTGGGCTGGGCGGAACTATTTGCGGCTTGGCTTCGCGCTTTGGTCCGGGTAGCGGTCCGGTTCTTCGATTCCACGCTTACGCTTCCGCCTCGGTTCTTCTACTGGCATTATTTTTCTTTCCGGCTTTTCCAATACTTTTCCCAAGCCTGCTCCAATCCGGCTCGAGTAACGGCGATACTGTGACTGATCAAAAAACTTGAGTGCAGCGCAACGAACGCATTCCACCCGGCCGCGAATGCTTCCCGTTCACCGGCTTGGATTGAGTCGCCTAGATCCCGAATTGCTTTCTTTATTTTCGGTGAACTCATCACCTCTTCAAAGATCCCTTGTTCTTTGAGGAAATCGTCAAAATCACTTCCCCGATGCGGACTGGGTTTTTCTATTTTGGCCATCGCGAGGGATTCGAGCCCCGGGGTTTTATCAGTTCCGATCAATGTTTTGGTCCAACTTCTCTTTTGGCAGGTTCTCTTCCAGCCATTTCCGAATCGCCTCGTATTCCGGTTGGCCCCAGACGCTCAGCAAGGCACAACCCCTCCCTGACTAGCTCGGAAAAGATCCTCAAACACCTTTCCCGGGTCTAAGCCAAATTTTTGTGTAATTAAGTAAAGCACGTGCGTATTAGGGACGGCGTATTTGTTAACTTCAAAGAGTCTTTTCGCGGCTAAGCGAAAGCTACTGTAATAAAGAAGGAGCGGGATAAGCGCCATAGCCGAGCTGCGAGACACTCCAGCAAAACAATGTACGACCAGATTTGCTTTCGTCGGATCTTCTAAAACTTGCTTCATCCATTCCAGGCTAAACTGGTACACCGATTCAACATCTTCAGGCGTAGCGATACCCGGACCGTTTATTAGATCCCAGAAAGCCAAATTTACTCGAGGATTGATGAAATCTGGTCGCGGAATCCCTATCTCATCCGCCTCCCGGATGCTTATTACCCAATGGTGACTAGACTTGAGGAACATATCCTCAAATCGGTGTCTACTGACAATTTCGATTGGGGCCGGATTCATTTCGAGGGATCCTGAAGAAGCTGCAAAGAGCTTTGGATGCCTAAGCGAAGGTAACCCCAGCGGTTACCGTGAGCGACCGCATTATATCAGGCCGAAAGCCTCAAATCGTCCTAGAGGCTTTTTGAACACTGCTCGACTGAACTCGTGCGCGCTCGAATATCAACCGCTCCCATTTGGTTTGGCCTCTCATACCGTCCATAGTTAAAGATGCCTGAACGAAACCCCACAGAGAAGTTTTACGACCACTACGAGAGGTATCAAAGTGCGAAATCGAGACAGGGCGCTCATTGGACGAAAGTGTATGCCATGTTTAGCATAGGTGACCTGCGTCAGCTCGTCGGCGAAAACTATAAGGACAAGAATGAGTGCGCGAAGGTCATTGCAACCTTATTCGCTCGCATCGCAATGACTCACCAGCAAGCGCTGGAAACCTATCAAGAACTCTACGACGACAGTAGACCGATCTAGCCATTTGGTTCTTATCAGTAAACCACAAAGGAGCGAGCCAGCGGCAGCGATCAGATCGAAAATATCTTGATTGCGAATCCTCCTGGGCAACATTTTTGCGGATGGAGGAGTATTACTCAGAGTTGGCGTCGGCTTTGCAAGAAAGACTTGCAGTGATCTCCGATCAGGATTTGCGAACCAAGGATCCCGAAGCTCAATTGCGGCGACTCCATTTGGCGTCGGAGCGGATCGATCGACTGAAACAGGGTTTACCGGCAGATGCGGATCCTATGTTAAAGCACTTTTTGGAGCGCATGAGCCTGACCAAGGCCTTGGAATTGATTCAGAGTCGATATCTGGAGGCGAACAATTAGGTAGCTTGCAGAGGATCTCGTGCGCCATGCCTTGGTTTGGTGTGCTTCCTCCGTCCGAACATTATTCGCTCGACTACGTCCACTATTCTTTGCTCGGCAATACTGTGAGGGTCCGCATGCCAGCCGGTTGCTTGCAGCTTGGGAACCACGAACGTTCGACAGGTATCAGCCTCATTTGGCATAAAAGGCCTTCATTTTAACCGAGGTGTAACGGCGGCTGTGGGCGGCGGCGGGGACAGCGCACGGATCTCGTGGCCGAAGCATCCCTGAAGGATATCGAGTTTTTCGTCGATAGACATCTCGTCAAACTCGCGCTCGGAAACCTGCTCTTCCAAAAGGACCAATTTGCACCAGAGGTCGAAGTTTGTAGCTAATTCTCGATAGGTAGGTTTGCTCATTTCCAGTGGCCGGTTGCCGCGCACAGCTCGCTCTGCCATAGTCCGATCAACGCGCCCCAAAATTGCGCCGCTTAACATTGGAGAGCGTTAGATTCTGGGGGCCGAACGGCGAGCGCTTCCGGCAAGGAGGATCAGCATGGCCTTCGTGGAGTCGACGTTTCGGCAATGGCACCCTTCGTTCCGGGGGGCTGCTGCATCATCCCCGACTTCTTAGCGGATTCCCGTTTGCCGGTTCACCTTGTTCCGGCTGAGCCACCTTGAACGCCAGTTGTTCACCAGCCGCGTGCACCTCCAGCGTGTCGCCCTGCTTGATGTTCCCTCGCAGGAGCTGCTCGGCCAGCGGATCCTCCAGGTATTTCTCCACAGCACGGCGCATCGGTCGAGCGCCGTAGGTTGGATCGTATCCCTTATCGATCAGAAACTCGACTGTGGTCGTATCCAGGTGAACCTTGATATCCTTGGCGCGTACCCGCTCGATGACTTTTGCCACCTCGAGATCCACAATTTTGACTAGGTCGTTCCGCTCGAGCTGGTGGAAGACGATCATGTCATCCAACCGGTTCAAGAATTCCGGTTTAAACACCCGTTTTGATTCGTCCAGAATCTTGTCGCGCATCGCCTCGTAGGATCCGTGGCCCGCGATCGCGCCAAAGCCCATCGCCGTTTGGCGTTTGATCAGCTCGGCGCCCACGTTCGAGGTCATGATGATAATCGTGTTCCGGAAATCGATCTTGCGGCCAAGGCTGTCGGTGATTTTGCCCTCTTCCAGAATCTGGAGCAGGAGATGCATGACATCCGGGTGAGCCTTTTCGATCTCATCGAACAGCACAACAGAGTAGGGGCGACGTCGAACCGCTTCGGAAAGCTGACCGCCTTCTTCGTATCCCACGTAGCCAGGAGGCGAACCGATAAGGCGCGACCCGGTGAATTTCTCCATGTACTCAGACATGTCGATCTGAATCAGAGCCTCAGCGTCACCAAACATGAATTCCGCCAAAGAACGTGCCAGAAACGTTTTTCCGACGCCGGTTGGACCCAGAAAGATGAATGACCCGATCGGGCGGCGTGGATCTTTCAGATCTGCCCGGGAGCGTCTTAACGCCTTGCTGATGGCGATCACCGCCTCGTCTTGGCCGATGACTTGCTGTTTCAGCTCCTCCTCCATTTTGAGGAGCTTCTGCGCTTCTTTTTGCTCCATGCGGTTCAGCGGCACCCCGGTCCACTTCGACACGATGTGGATGATATCGTCGCCCTTGACGATGACTTCGCGCTCGCGCTGTTCCCGCCACCCATTTAAGATTTGCTCCAGTTTATCATTGGTCTGTTTTTCGGAATCTCGCAACGCCGCTGCCTTTTCATAATCTTGTGCTTTGATCGCCGCTTCTTTCTCGACGCGGATCGTCTCGATATTTTTCTCGATCTCTTTCACATCCGGCGGCCGAGTCATAGAGTTGATGCGCGCCCGCGCGCCCGCTTCGTCCATCACATCGATGGCCTTATCTGGTAGGAAACGGCCAGTAATATATCGATCGGAAAGCCGAACGGCTGCTTCCAGCGCCTCGTCGGTAAGTTTGGCTTTGTGATGGGTCTCGTACTTCGGGCGCAAGCCTTTCAAAATCTGAACCGCTTCTTCGACGGTTGGCGCTTCGACCTTGACTGTCTGGAATCGGCGTTCGAGCGCTGCATCTTTTTCGATGTACTTCCGGTACTCATTGAAGGTGGTGACTCCAACGCACTGCAGTTCGCCCCGGCTAAGTGCCGGTTTGATAATGTTTGAGGCGTCCATGGCGCCCTCGGCTGAACCCGCACCGACGATCGTGTGCAGCTCATCGATGAAAAGAATCACGTTCTTCGAGCGACGAATCTCACCCATTACGGCCTTGATTCGCTCTTCGAACTGGCCACGATATTTTGTCCCGGCTACCATGAGCGCGAGATCGAGCGTGATGACCCGTTTATCGCGCAATAATTCCGGCATCTTGCCAGCCGCGATTTCTTGAGCCAGCCCTTCGACGATGGCGGTCTTTCCAACCCCTGCTTCACCGAGTAGCACTGGGTTGTTTTTGGTGCGTCGGCAGAGGATCTGAATCACGCGTTCGATCTCGTTCTTGCGACCGATCACGGGATCCAGCTCGCCGTTCTTCGCCAGTTCAGTCAGATCGCGGCCGAACGTGCGCAAGGCGGGCGTGTTGACATCCTTCTTAGTGCCCTCCTTCCGGGACTCAGCCTCGCTTTCAGGCGGTGCGAAGTTCGGGTCCAATTCTTTTAAAATTTCATTTCGCGTTCGTGCGGGATCAACTTCCAGACTCTTTAATACCCGTGCGGCGACTCCCTCACCTTCCCGCAAGAGTCCCAGCAAAATGTGTTCGGTACCTACGTAAGGATGATTTAACGCTTTGGCCTCTTTGCCCGCTAATGCCAATACCTTTTTGACTCGGGGCGTGGATGGAATGCTTCCGACCATGTTTGTCGCAGGATGCGGACCGACATTCTTCTCCACCTCCATGCGAACCCTCTCCAGATCGAGCCCCATCTTTTGCAGCACATTGACTGCTACGCCCTGTCCGAGTTTGATCAGTCCGAGCAACAGGTGTTCCGTTCCCACGTAGTTGTCGTTGAACCGCTCGGCCTCCTTGCGCGCAAGCGCCAAGAGCTGTCGGGCACGTGGAGTAAAATTATTCATCATTGCGTTTCCGATGCCCGCCCGCCGCCTGACCTTGTTGCCATTTGCTACAACATCAGCACTTCAACATTCGTCTAACTGATCCTGGTTCCAAGCAAGCCGGAGGTCTTCGCGGAGGCCCTCCGCTCATTGATGCTCGTAGCGAGCCCGTTGCCGCCGACGCTGAGCGAAGCGCTCTCTTGCCAAGGTTAAGCGCCAGATGCCTTTACCCAGGCGGATGCGTTTGCGGCATCTAAAGCCCACAGTCATATCTCCCAGTTCCGCCCTTCGGGCGAGTCGACAAAAGCAACCGCTTCCGCGAGGGTCGAGAACTTTTCGCCGGCACAACTAAACGACCCGGCCTTTGTGTTGTGAGAGCGGATCATCCAAAGCTCGGCGCCCCGTCTGCTCGATCACGCCCCGATGAGAACCCGGTGAACACTATTTGGAGCACTGATCATTCGATCGATGCCGTTGGCGACCTTCTGGGCCTCTTCCGGCGTCGTGTAAGAGTAATACAGGAGCTCAGTTTTCAGCCACGACACTGGATCTTTTAAGAATTCCGACACAAGGTATCGCTCTTTATGCGGCTCAATCATTGCGTTAGGCTCAACACCTATTGCTCCGCAGGCGTCAAGAAAGGCCTGCTCGTTTTTGGCTGTGAATTCGTTCATTTGATGCCTACTAGGCGTAAGAACGCCGTTTCGATGTTTTCTGCTCTTTCGCGGCCTTTGGCCGTTTCGGCTCCCGGGACTTCGATCGGCGTGGATTTAACGCTAGGCCACTTGAGCAGCCTTTGAGAACCGCGTAGAATCGAGATTCTAGGTCAACATAAGCTAGCCTATTTTCAGTCAGAAGTCGCCTCCTATCGATCGCTTTATACTCCACTCTTTTGTCAGGAAGAATGGCGCGGCCATGATTCTGTTCAGTTGCGACGATCTAAAATGAAGGCACCATTCTGCATCATAGGAGCAACGCGCGGTACGGGCTTACTAATCGCTCAGCAATTATTGGAGCGCGGGTCAAACGTCAAGGTCGTCGCGCGCGATCCGGGTAAGGCCAGCCGCCTCCTAGGTAATCGAGCAGATGTACGCCAGGGTGACGTGATTGATGCTCGGTCGATCCGTGACGCTATAGCCGGGGACTACAGGGCAATATTTTTCACTGTTGCTGCTACAGGTGGAATGGATGGTCGCGCCCTGTTCGGGTCGAAGACCAAGATCCGCGAGGTGACGTACCAAGGATTGCTGAACGTGGTCGACGCAGCGCGTTCAAGCGGTTTCAAAGGACGTATCACACTGCCGTCGGTTGTGGGCGCGGATCGGTCGTCGCTCATCATTAGCATTCTCAATACAATCAAATCCGGCCTGCAGCGGAACCTGATTGAAAGAGAACTCTATTTACGAGCGAGTGGACTAGACTACACGATCGTGCGAGCGCCGATTCTCACAAGCGCGCCGGCTGGCCAAACTAATGTCCGCATTACTCAAGCAGTTAATAGGTTAACAGCTGGACCAAAGATCTCGCGTGGCGATCTGGCTCGCATAATGATTCTGGCGTCTGAACAGGCCGTGGCCTCACGCAAGACCTTTGACCTGTTTGCCGAAAAAGGGGCCGCCCCTTCCGACCAGCAAATTCTTAACCAGCTCGAACAGATACCGACAGATACGGAACCACAATGAATGAGCGAGACATCTCGGTCAGCTCCCATATCTGCTCTCACTGTTTCTTTATCGTGTTGCAGGTCTTTTGAGCAAGAGAATCAATGATAGGGACAGGTACACAGCAAATAACGTTAGTGCAATTACAGACCAGTGCAAAGCATTTGCGGATCGGACTCCAAGCGATGTAGCAGTGCATGGAGACAAGGAAGAATAAGACTAAAGGCGGGGTTTCAATCTGACTAACAATGGAACAGGCGCTTGATACAATGTCGATCGAAACTTTTTGGGAACGTGCACGTTGCCCGAATAGCTGGCACAACTTCACCACAGGAAATGGGAGAGATTCTAGGGAAGGTGATTTACCCTGGACCCGTTACCCGACGGCGAATGCAGTTACTTTTAACCTAACGAGATAGACAGGCGGTCAGTTAAACACAACAAGAATGTGACGAGCACGCAGGCTCACCTAACCGCGCCTCTTGTAGTGCATGTGCGAAGGCAAGGTGCGTCTAGCAGCGAAGCCTAGCAAATGGAGCATCGAAAAAGCGTTCCTAGGCCCGTTCTAGCGGGTATCGCAGCCGCATCTCCTTGAGCAGTTCCCGGATCTTATCGAATGCAGCGTTTTGTGCGTCACCATAGCGTGGGGCAGATGATGGCCACACGAAAAAGTTTTCCAACAGCAAGAGTAAAGTGCTGATGTCGTTCTCTAGCACTACATCTTCCTTTTTGAGTCTTTCGATTGCGTTGCCATCTCTTACAGACTCGTTTTCCAGATTGGCAACTCTGTGCTCAACGTTAAGGAATCTCGCTTCAGACATAGGAGCAAGGATACTCCTTTTGTAATGCGATGTCACGCCTAGCGGCAAAGCTTAGCAGCTTGCCAAGTGGTCTGGTCCTAGTGCTCGGTTCTAGCACCAGCAACCGCAGCAAGGCAAAGCATCCACGCTTCAGGTTCAATTAAGACTTCGTTCCAATCTGATTCGGGATGCCGTAACACCATCAGGCACTGGCAGTAGTCGAACCGATGTCGCCACACGCTTTCAAGATCTCGCTCGTGAACGGTCGCGATCGGATTCCTTTTTTAGCTGAGTCTCCCACCCCCAAAATTTTTGTCATGCTTTAGTCGGGGAGCTTGCACAGTGTCAGATTTTTGACACGCCGTGTCAAAAGCGACTTATTGGCGATCTTTCAGTCTATCGTTGTACGGTGAGCCGGGACACTTGAACTTTCGACCAACACCCAAAGCATCCGTTCGACGATCCAGGATTTGAAATCGGTGGTGACGCCGCGGTACCATCCACGAGATGATGGATCAGCAGCTTCGAAATGGAACGTAACCGGTCGCCGTTCGCCGAGCCGTACGTAGACTTCAGCCGGTGGTAAGCTTTACCGGTGCGAACTAATTGCCTGACAAATTCCTACGGTCTCGCGGTTGATCGCATCGGCGATCAATAACGCGGCGAAAATCGTGATGGCGTTTTGGTCAGCAGTAGTTGTTTGTTCAGCTAATCTCTTTGCTTCCACAAGGAGTTCGTCTGCGGTATTGAATTCTGGCATATCCACCAAGCTTACCAGACTCGCCCACTTGCTTGGCAATACGCATTCTTCGGCGTGGCGGAGGCCCTCAGATAAGACGGCGAACCCAATAAGACAGACGAAGAACTAGGTTGCAGCCGCAGCTTGATAGCGTGCCAGTTACGTACAAAATCAGATCCCAAAGCCACTGGGATAGTAACAAGTCGCGGTAACGCACTCGCCAAGGTTCGCTGAGTTCCGCCCAACGCTACTGCAGTTGAGTCGTTTCTTTACTAGATGCAAGTTGCTCAATGGCCCTTAATCCGTTCGAACAACTCGAATCCTTTGTTTCCGAACCGCGCAAGGCGTTCGAGGATCTGGCAACGATGTTGTTGCAAGACTGCGGGAAAGCCGTGGGCAGGGTCGCTATCTATCTAGGTGACGGCGGAGTAGATGCCTACACAGGCGATTTCTCTAGAAGCGGACAACTAAGGGTCTACCAAACCAAATATTTTACCAGGCCTTGGAGCGGCTCCCAGAAGCAACAGATTCGAACGTCTTTTGAGACGGCTGCTAACTCTCAGGACTTCAATCTAAAAGAATGGGCTCTTTGCGTTCCGGTCAGGCTTACGAGGCAGGATCTTAAATGGTTCGATGGATGGAAAGCAGAGCAGTCGGTTCCGATCGACATCATCGATGGTGATGATCTGACGCAGATGTTGGATAGTGCTGACGGAGCGCGCACACGCCAGCAGTTTCGCGATTGGGGAGTCTTCTCGGTTCGAAACGGCTCCCCAGTAATACAGGCTCGCGTTCGCTGCATTAAGAGAGACCCGAGAACCTACCAGACATTCAGCCTATGCTTTCCGATATCGAAGGTAATAAGGTGAAAATCACTGACCGGATCGAGTTGTACAAGGGGAAGCCCGAAATTCGGATAGACGCCGCTTCTCTGCTCCAGGTCGAGTGAATGGGAGCATATGCCTAAAAACGTTCGCAAAGCGGTTTCTCTAGCCGCGTTTCTTTTTCTTTTGGCAGCGCTGTTTCCGATCCAGAGCGAGATAGTAAGTGTTCCTGTTTCAGGGGGTATTTTTCCTGCTTCGAGTCCATATTATTATCTAACCGTTCTGCGCGCTCGTGAGGTAACGCTTTTCTGGCAGCCTGTTTTTGTACCTTTGCGGACGTACCGCGGGATGCTGCCAGGTCAGTGGCTCCGAACCGAGTTAGATTGGGAAAGCTGCACACTCGAATTGGTGATTATCGTTTCGGTTGGATTTCTCTATTTTGTTTGGTTAGAGCGACGCTCCGCGTAAAATCCCGTTAGAGTGCGAACCGCACTCGCCAGCGCAAAGGCTGAATATGGCTACCCCAATATATCTAAGCAGGGACCCCGACGAGGCCGTCGTGAGGCTCAATTACGAAAAGGCCGTTGAAGCACTCGGCAAAATCTGCGTCGAGTTTCAGCTGCTCGAAACCCACCTCAAAGTAGCGATCGGAAATCTCCTTGATTCTGATGACTACCGGCCCGGCGTAATCGTAACCGCCAAACTCTCTTTTCAAGCGACTCTCGACTTATTCGGAGCCCTCTACCAGCACCGTTTCAATGATGCAGTCGAGCACAAAGAACTCGACAGGTTTCTAAACAAATGCAAGAAGGTCGAGGAACGCCGAAATCAAATTCTTCACTCGCATTGGCGGCCAGACACCATAGGCGGCAAGGGTGCCATCCGAACAAAGTTCACGGCCCGTAGGACATTCAAAACCCAGCAGCAGCTCCTTTCTCAAGCCGGTTTGCAAAAGGAAGCTGACGATCTGCAGGCCCTGCGGGAAACGTTTTTAAAGGTCTGGGCAGCACGCGTGGTCAGAAACGTCACTCCGCGTAAGCGGATTTATTAAACTGCACGACTTATCCGACCATTCCACGCCCTAAGCGCTCGCTCGTGGCTTTCACGCTTCGGCCCGCCCGCTCCGCACTTCGGGCGAACGCCCTGGAACGATTCCGATACCGCTATGAGCGAGAAAAAGCTTTTGTGTCGCGTCAGACTGCGGAACAGCGATCAGAAGTTTGGCGTTTGGATTTTCCGGCCTTAAAATTTTGATCGGGAAAACTTAACGTCAATCTGCTGTCTGCCGCCATTACGACGCCCTCTCTCGTCACGATGCTGATAATGAAAGACATTGCCGCGATTGGATTAGTGCTTAGTTCAGGGGGTGGCTAGATTTGATATCAGCCTTCGATGGTTCAATGAATACGTCGTTTTGCGTATTGATTCACGATTTGCTGAAACTCCTATTTCGGCCCCAAAAAAGCTTCTCAGATTGGCTCAGGAGCGCGTTTGCTGAGGGTGCCTGCATCATGATGCTCGGGTTCTCGGGCCTGGTTAATGAATGCGCCTCACTCGTTTTTCACAAGGTAAACCGCCTCATCGTGACGCAATACAACTTGTTCCAACTTCTCTTTTGGCAGATCCTCTTCCTTGATCTTGGTAAGATTTACCGGGTCATCGACGCCTCTACCGAGCGTTAGATTAAAAGTCTCTCTGGCTCGATCTTCGGGGTGACCCTCATATGGGTTGCCGTTAGGATCGTGCGTTTGAACCGCAATGATATAATGCAGCGTCAACCGGCCCCTTTCATTGCCGATGGGTGCCCGCACGAGCTTGGTTTGGTAGAAAATTTGTTCGCTCATGGGCGCTCTTAGTCCTCGTACATCCAAAACAAGACGTGTCTGCTTCCTTTCCGGTCCTCGGCGGCTAAGCAGCATTCCAAAAATCGCGTTAACGATTTGACCCGGTAACGCTTGGCTATTGCTTGGAGCGCGGCCCGGTCCTCAGGTTTCAACTTAATGATAACGGGTGTATTGGACCCAAATCTCGGTCGGGATGCACTCAAGAGCACGGAGCGCGCTCCGATTCTCACCCCCGCCCCTATGAAGCAATGCGGCCGCATGGAGGCTGTGTGGTCGATCTGTGCCGCGGAGTCGATAATTGCGCCCGGATGGATGCCCTGAGCAGGCTGCTCCGGCGGGAAAAAGAGCTGTAGCACTCTCGCCATGGCTATACGTGCATTCGGCACACGAATGATGACCTTCTTTGAGGACTCGAATGCGTCGCTCACGAGAATGGCAGTGGCCGCGCTTTGTTCAGCAGCAGCAAAATATGCTTGTTTTTCGGCGAAGGTGAGATCGCCGACCTTTGCGCTTCCGCGGAGGCAAAGCCGATTAGTTGGACCGAACCATCTCCGACAACCTCGCCATGGAGTTGGTCCGCAATCTGAGCCGCGGAGAAAGAGATAGAGAATGACACTGGGTAAGTGGCAGCAAATTCCGTCTACGAACGACGATGCGCAATCGTCTATTCCTACGAATTCACATTTCGAACTGCCGCCCTTACTTGAGCGAGGCCGATCATCTGCTGAGATTCCACATCCCAAACCTTCAAACGCAGGCAACGAATGATTTCGATGGGATTGAGCGAGGTAGTCTTTGGCGTCTGCAACTCCACTATATTATTGAGGACCTCAGGCAACCGATAGAATGGGATTCGGGCATTCAAATGGTGAATGTGATGGTAACCAATATTACCAGTAAACCAGCCCATGATTCGACCGGTTTTCATAAAACTGGAGGATTCCAACGCGGCTTTCTCGTACGTCCATCCATCAGCAGCGCTGAAAGAAACCCCCGGGAAGTTGTGTTGGGCATAGAACAGGTAGGATCCAATAGCGCCCGCGATGAAGTCAGGGATCAGTAGAGCCAGTAACAACGCTTGCCAGCCGAAGAACACTGCGATCAACACCCCTGTTACTGCGTGCACCACCAAAGCGATCAGGCAATCGTAGTGTTCACGTAGTTTTTCAAACAATGGAAAAATGCACATCCCGCCGAGAAAAACGGAAACGTAGCCGAACAAGATGGTTAACGGGTGGCGCATGAAAAGGTATTGAAGGCGTTCCCTTTTCGATGACTTCAAAAACTGGTCCTTGGTCATTATGGGAAATGACCCGATATGAGAACCTCTGAGCTTAGAGTTGTGGTTGTGATGATGATTGTGTGAGCTCTTCCAAATGCTAGTGGGGCTTAGGGCGAGGATTCCAAAGATCCCCATCAAGGCTTCCGCTAAACGAGACTTCGGCAAGATCGCTCTATGCTGTTGATCGTGGTAAATCACGAACATTCTTAGAAACAGAAGCCCGGCAAGAACGCTGCAGATGATCTTCCCCGCGAGAGGAAAATGCCAAAGAGTTCCAACCAGGGCAGCTATCAGCAGGAAAGCGGTTGAAAAAATGGACCACCAGCTCCTTATCGCGTGATCGACCGCATACGGTTTTGTGGCCAGTATAAGTTCTTTGCTTCCTCTCATGGGCGCTCGACGGTCCGGCACGCTGTGGGAACACTAGGCATTTGTCAAATTAGTGGGTCCGCAAAGGGACGTATCTTAAATATTCCGAAGCGCGAATGTGCGCTTGCGGCCGCTGAACGTTTCGAGGCTTTTGCCATCGAAGAAAAACTCAAGGGCAGCCCTCACATTGGCATGGTGGCCACAAAGTTATCGAGCACGACGGACACTGGGCGGTAAAGCCTGATTATCTGTCCACGTCGAAAGGAAACAAGTGGAGAACAATTGCGTCCGACCTTGGGGGGGAGGAGGAGGATTGATCCGCGTCACCAGCATTCCCGGGATCGGCGGGGTCTCCAATTTAGCACGACGGTGTTTATGCCTCTCACGGAAGATCGTTATCGGTTCGAGTATTTCAGCAGAGCGAGGCACCGAGCATCGTGTTCGATATTGGAGTATTGCTTGTCGCTCAACTCGTGAGCATGGGCTCCTTCTGGAATTCTAGAAGACTTCCAAAGATCCCATTCTAGCATTCTATGGCATACCTCTTCTGGTATTGTGAACCTGGCTCGCGGGAGATAGACTAATGGTGGTTCGTTCAGAACAATGTAACGCGGGATCTCTGGCGACGTAGCCAGCAACTGGGAGCCCAAATCCTGGACGATAAATTATTCCGAGCCCTAGATCTTTCTGGATGCCTTCAATGTCGATGGCAATGGCGGAGGAAACGGAACGCTGAGCTTTAGAAAAGAAACCAAGGCTAACATGAATAGGTTCAATGAGGGAAAGGCTTGCGATGCTATTATCCGCCACCTAGAAACCCGCGAGGGCAGCTTGCGCCTGGATGTTCGCTCACCTGAACGTGCAGGCCACACAGCTCCAGTCGAACTCACCTGTATGATCGGAGCCCACCGTTTTGCGTTCGAGCATACCGGCATCGAGCCATTCGAGGGTCAGATCAAGCTTGAGACACAGGCTCATTTTCATCCTCTGAGAGATATGCTCTCCGGCCCGATTCCCCCAGGCGAACAGTACGAACTACAAGTACCGTTTGGTGCGACCCTTACCCTCCCTAAGGCGCAGATCAACAGCGTTATCTCGGCTCTCGGCGGCTGGATCCGCAGAGAGGGGCCCAAACTAACGCTCGCCCCTGTTGGCCGATACGGAACACCTGCAGTTCGGCAACCGGATGCTATTGTCCCGTTCAAGGCTGCATTGTACCGGAATAGCCTGCCCGGCGCTCCTGGTCACCTGCTTGTTACTCATCGCGTCGACGAACTTGACGATTCTAGGACTGCGCGGATTGAACGGGCGTGCCGACAGAAATTCCCCAAACTCGCCGTGTGGAAGAACGGCGGAGTGCGCACGATTCTTATTCTAGAAGAAAATGATATCCAGCTCACGAACGTCGTAGATGTCTGTCGTTCGCTTCTCCAGGTTGAGGGTTCATTCCCGTTTAAACCGAACGAAGTATACCTCATCACAACATCGATTACTCCGTGGTTTGTTTGGTGCCTGAGAATCGGCAGCGCGTCCTTTTTTGACCTCGCGCCCGAGGACCGTGGCTGGGAGATTGATCCCAAAATCCTCGTGCCGCTGACAAATCGCTAAATGCCGAGTGCAAGCGCTCTCGATTCACAACGGATCTTAACGCGGCTCGGGACTTTGACCTGCGCTGTTTTTTTAGGAAAGCTTGGAGCTGCCGCGACGCACTAACCGCTCGACGAACGAATCCATAGTGGAGTCTTGAGGAGAAACCCTGGGGGATATCCGGGCTTCAGACATCAGGGCGCGTCAGCAGGCGCCCCGGTGCCAACCGGCTGGAGCGGTAAACAAAAGAGTGGTCGAACCCGGGCCCGAAAGCTTTGGGATCATCCTCCGCCCGATTCGTTGTATATTCCCGATGCTAAGCCGAGGACACGGAGATCAACATGGGACTGAATGTGGCGCAGAAACTCATCAACTCGCACCTCCTCTCCGGCGCGATGACGGCGGGGAAGGAGATCGGGATTCGCATCGATCAGACACTCGGGTGGCAAATGCGGGCGCCGGAATGAAGTTCGGCTATTTCGATGATCCAGCCGAAGCGTACGCGGCCTACGTCAAAGGCATTGAAGAATTGTGTGGCCTATCACTGGCCGAGATCTGTCCGCGGCTGATTCGAGGGGCTTGAAAATCCCGGATGTTGCGCGCTAAGGGTAAGAGCCGATGCTAAGGCTCGTTGCGCGTTTCGCGGCCCTACGCTTGGCAGATTCAATGCCCATCTTACGCGCTTGTGCTTTGGTTAGAGGCTTTTTTCGGCGGGCACGTAGTGCTGAGCCAAGTGAGATCTCGATCCCGCAATTCGGGCATTGGTAGGGTTTCATTGGCGTGCGTAAACGAATGCCTCTTTTGGGGTCATTTTGCGTCGATGAATCAGACGCCAGATTCGCCTCTTATTAAGGCCGAACCGTTCACAAAGTTCGGAAATTGGCGCAGTTTGGCCATCAACGGTCACTATGCGATTTAACCGTGTGTTGCGGTTTTGCTCCTGGCGCGTGGCCCATCGGCAATTACTCGGCGAGTAAGGCCCGTCGTTGTCCTTGCGTTCAAGAGTGAGTTCGGGTGAAGGTTTGCGTCCCATGTCGACCAAGAACGCCGCATAGTTGTGCCGCCATCGCTCGCAGACGATGATGCCGCGGTCGCCGTAGTTCTTCCAAGCTTGCCGTTTTTGGTTGGCGCTACGCTCAATCATCCCTATCCAAGTTCGATATTCCGCTGATTCGCGATCGCCGTGGGTTGTGAAGCGTTTTCGACTTTGTTCACGCTGAAGGCAGCCACAAGAACGCGTGTTACCTCTGCGAAGTTGGGCAGCAAGTACAACTACCAATTGCCCACATTGGCAGAGGCAAAGCCAGTGAGTACGTCCGTGAAGATCTATCTGAGCCAGGCGTAGCACGGTTAAGCGCCCGTACTCCTGACCTTCTAGATTGATTTTTTTTGTCATTGGATACTTTAATCCAACACACGTACGTTGCAAAACAACAGACTCTTGAAAAGGGCCTGGATCGATCCTCACACGCCTCGGTCGGAGGCTAAACCGCGACAGAAAAACACCTCACGTCATCAGGCTAGATGCCGACTCGTCACCCGTCGTCATATGCAAAGGCGACAGTAACGCGTCGATAAGAGTATGGGAGAAGCTAATGAAGCCGGGCGAGCTTCATGCTGTTAGTTAAATCGATTCTCTTATGACGACAGATCGGCGCGCCATCCAGATCGAATAACGACCCCAAAAGGAGGATACAGAACATATGGCAGTCAACGTGAAACCTCTCGGCGATCGCGTGCTGATTCAGCCGCTCGAAGAGAAGGAAGGCAAGAAGGGAGGCATCATCATTCCCGACACGGCGAAAGAGAAGCCTCAGGAAGGCACCGTCGTGGCTGTCGGTACCGGCAAGCTCGACGACAGTGGCAAGAAGATCGAATTCAACGTCAAAGTCGGCGACAAAGTCCTCATCCCTAAATACGGCGGCACCGAGATTAAGATCGACGGTGAGAGCTACCTAATCATGCGCGAGGACGATATCCTCGGAATAATTGGATAACCCCGAACTTTAAAAACCTTAATTAGTTAAGTCTATGGCAGCAAAACAACTACAGTTTGATGAAGGAGCCCGTCATGCGCTGCTCCGAGGCGTGGAAAAGCTCTCGAAAGCAGTGAAAGCAACGCTCGGACCCGCTGGACGCAACGTCATCCTTGACAAGAAATTCGGTAGCCCAACCATCACGAAAGACGGCGTCACCGTGGCGAAGGAAATCGAGCTCGAGGACCCGTACGAAAATATGGGTGCACAGCTGGTCCGCGAGGTCGCTTCCAAGACGTCGGATGTGGCCGGTGATGGCACGACGACCGCAACCGTCCTGGCCGAGTCCATCTTCCGCGAAGGGATCAAGAATGTGACCGCCGGCGCGAATCCGACCTCGCTGCAGCGCGGTATCCTGAAGGCGGTTGACGTGATCGTCGAGGAACTCAAGAAGATCTCCAAGAAAGTGTCGGGTCGGAAGGAGATCGCTCAGGTCGCAACCGTTTCGGCCAACTGGGATACCACGATCGGCGAGATCATCGGCGATGCGATGGACAAGGTTGGCAAGGACGGCACGATCACCGTTGAGGAGGCAAAAGGGATCGAAACCACCCTCGAAGTGGTAGAGGGTATGCAGTTCGATAAGGGTTACCTGTCGCCGTACTTCGTGACGAACGCGGAGAACATGGAAATTGTGCTCGAGAACGCTTACATCCTAATCCATGAGAAGAAGATCTCCAGCTTGAAAGATTTGCTTCCGCTGCTTGAGAAAGTGGCCAAAGCGGGTCGTCCGCTGTTGATTATCGCCGAAGATGTGGAAGGCGAAGCACTCGCCACCTTGGTGGTAAACAAGCTACGTGGCACGCTTCAGGTCGCGGCTGTTAAGGCCCCTGGATTCGGTGATCGTCGTAAGGCGATGTCGGAAGACATTGCGGTTTTGACGGGCGGTCGTTGTATAACCGAAGACCTCGGCATCAAACTCGAAAACATCACGCTCGACGATCTTGGTAAGGCCAAGCGGGTCACCATCGACAAAGAAAACACGACGATCGTTGAGGGCGAAGGTTCTACCAAAGATATCCAGGGCCGAATTAACCAGCTCCGTCGTCAGATCGAGGAAACCACTTCGGACTATGATCGCGAAAAATTGCAGGAGCGTTTGGCTAAGCTCGCCGGTGGTGTCGCCGTAATCAGTGTCGGCGCCGCGACCGAGACCGAGATGAAGGAGAAGAAGGCTCGCGTGGAGGATGCGCTGCATGCGACCCGCGCAGCTGTTGAGGAGGGTATCCTTGCCGGCGGAGGCGTTGCATATCTTCGCACCCAACAGGCGCTCGATAGCCTCAAACTGGAAGGCGATGAAGCTGTTGGTGTGCAGATCGTTCGCCGTGCACTTGAGTTTCCGACACGCCAACTGGCTGACAACGCCGGCCAGGAAGGCGCTTTGATCGTCCAGGAAGTCAAGAAGCGCAGCGGCAATGAAGGGTTCAATGTGGCGACCGGCAAATACGAGGACCTGGTGATGGCCGGTGTCGTCGATCCGACTAAGGTGGTCCGCACGGCGCTGCAGAACGCCGCTTCGATCTCCGCTCTCATGCTCACTACAGAAGCATTGGTGACGGAGTTGCCTGAGAGAGAAAAACCGGGGCCGGCTGGTCCGGGCGGCATGGGTGGCATGGGCGGGATGGATTACTAAGCTGCATCATTTCCAAGCTGAACTCGAAACCCCGTCCCGATTTTCGGGGCCGGAATTCAAATAGACTGGTGAGACACTCTTTTCTCGAGGCGATAGAAAACTGTTTCCATTCTCTTCACGCCACTTTCCTAGGATAATGACCGATTCCAGATCGTTCACAGCGATTTTTAGAACAGAAAGGCAGAACAACTAAGCGCAACCCGAAACGGTTACGAACATAGTTTCATGACATTCGTATTTGGTGAGGGCTTTAGGGGGTTAACCTCACGAAACGGAAATTCAAGCACGGTAAGACGTGTGTTTACTTCCCTTATTCGCATTCGCATCGCCCTTGCGCTCACACCTCGTGCGCAGCCTCACTTAACTTGGCCAAATTCGCGCTTGGATTGTACCTGCTGACGCTTACCAGGCCCGGTGAGGACCGACCGAAGGAGGGCTTTTAGCATCTGTCTAACCTCAATAGAATTGGTTGACTCAATAATGAGCAAAGACAATGAATCCGTCTTCCATCCTCAGAGACAATCGAGTCTCAAAGCCTTTTCGGCATCCGTGGAAGCGTCTTTTTCTGACGAGGGGCAGTGAGTGCCCCCCATACCGATCGAGACCTCTCAGGAAGTAGCAACAGACTTGAGACCTTCGCCCAAAGGCCAAGCTCCAATTCGTTCAGCAACGGTTCGGGTGTGGTTGGGGACCTATCTAGCGTACGTCGTTTCCTTATAGTACCGGATGAACCTCTCATAACTACATCTCGCGCCAACGTGGAGGAGTCGCTGCCTATGCATTGGCAAACATCAACCTACGCTTGATCCTGGATAAACGAGTTTGGGTGTTGGTCGCACAAACGTTTTTTTGCGCACAGACAGATGCGGCACGAAAATTTCAACTTTCGGAGTCAGCGTTCTCGGGATCAAGTACAAGGCAACAGTCAGAGCCGTCAATGCAGCAGGACACTTTTGCAAAACTGGAGCAACGCCTCGGGCGAGTGCATGCAAGGCAGCGGCTCGGAATCGAGAAGGACTACGAGCAACGCGTATTTGGTCATGGCATCAACTTTTTTCACATTGAGAACTGGTACTCGATCCACTCCGTTATTCGCAATTCGTTGAAGCTGGTAGGGCTGTATGGGCGCGGGTGCAAGAATGCAGAGCGTATACAAATACGCCACAACCCCATCCAGCAGGCGGACCTCCCGCTCCTTTTCAATGGATTCACCATCCTTCACATCAGCGACATGCATGTGGACATAAGTCAAGGTGCGATGCGCGGCTTGGTAGAGCTTCTCGATGGAATGTCCTACGACCTTTGTGTCCTGACTGGTGATTACCGCGGCAAGACATTTGGCCCATTCGATGCAGCTCTCGAAGGAATGGCACAAGTGCGAGCGCATCTCAAAGGGCCAGTCTACGGCGTATTGGGTAATCATGACACGATCCGAATGGTTCCAGGACTAGAGGAGATGGGGATCCGGATGCTGCTTAACGAATGCGAAACGATCGCGCGCGACAACCAACGCATCCATCTGGCCGGCATCGATGACGCACACTATTACCGGGTCGACAATATTGAAAAGGCTGCCTCCTCGATCCCGCATGATGAGTTCTCGGTCCTACTGTCGCACACCCCGGAGATCTATCGCCAGGCTGCCCATGCCGATTTCAATCTGCTGCTCTGCGGACACACGCACGGCGGGCAGATCTGTCTGCCCGGGTCCGTCCCGATCACCCTCGATTCGGTCCTGCCGCGGCACATGGGTTCGGGGCCCTGGAAGTATCATAATATGGTCGGCTATACGTCGGTCGGTGCCGGCTCGTGTGTAGTTGCCGTACGACTCAACTGCCCTCCAGAAATCACGCTGCATCGACTGCAAACTGCGGATCGCCCGCACTAATACGGGCGGTCCCGCAGACGAAACTTGTAGAGGACCCGGGAAATCAGTATCTCACTAATAAAGAAGCTGATCACGATAACCGCGATATCCGATATCGTTAACGAAAGCGCGCTGCGGCAAGCGAGAAGTGGAAACAAGGATTCAGGAACCTGATCTAGCCCAATCGCTCTGCTGCTTGCAGGCAGCCTCATACGGCGCTTCAGGAAGCTGGAGAAGAGATCGCCTGACATGGCTACGCTTCCGACCAGTGCCCCTGTTTTGCCTCGCAGGCCGACCAAGTAGGCACCAACAACGGTCACCAGCACCGAGAAGATAATCCCTCGGATGGTTTTCGATGCGCCAAACAAAGGTTGCCCGTCGAAACATCTGGCGCCGTTATCGAGAGGGCGTGAGAGTCGATTGCCGAACATCTTTTTGGCGAGCACGGGTGTGCCGTTGGCCAGTGTCAGTAGAAATAGCAGTCGCGTGATCGCCCAGAGTCGCACCATCCCTTTATTTTAGCTTACTATCGACGAGCGGTACCCCCTAATTGAACAAGCTCCTCCACAAGACGCGTGTGAGATTTTGCGGGCTAGACCGGAAACCTTTGCTAAGTGAAGAACGGATTCCGGTGGACCGGGAAGTTGGTCGAAGGCTTTACGCCGATTAGTAGTTTGAGTGGCGAGGCCGGACCAGAATAGCAAACCGATTTGTCGGTCGGCGTTGCAATGGCTTCTGATGGCAAAGCGGACCGAAACGGAGAGCCATCAGGAAACGGAGTTAACTAATCGCGGCTGAATTTCAGACCGTAGGGAGTAAGAGACGCAGTTCATGCGGCGCTCAGAATGGAAGCACCGCGAATCGGCAGAACCTCTTTTCTGCAACGCATCCGGTTCGACCTCGGCGGAAATCCTACGATGGTTCTGAGCAAGTCGCTGTTTCCATCCGCACCCTATAGATAGCCAACGCGTCTCAAAAAACCCGCTAACCTCGCCAGCATACACCGTTGAGGTCGATCTCTGCCGCCCATCCAGGCGGTCAATGTCATTCGGTTGACACCCAGTTTTGTTGCTGTCTGACGATCACTCTCGCGTGACTCTTCCGTGTACCGACCCAACGCTTTCAAAACTTCTTCGGTGGTCATACGCGCGGAAGGCAACGCCACTCGTGACGAAGCGCCAGAGTGGTCAGGTTTACGATGATCGAAGCCTGTCGGTTCCATAGTTGAACGCGACGGCTATAGCGGACGGCTTTGAAAGCTACTGGGGTAGTGATACCATTAGAGACTAAACTTCTCATTATCGGTGACTCGGTGATGGGTTGTTTATTAAGCGCCGGGGGACGGTGATGCGCCTCCCGACGCGCTTTCATATATTGGTCACTGCGCTCGGTGTTCGGGTAACAAGCCCAAGCCGCAATGCGGCCGCACTGATTCGGGCTGGTAGCTTCGCTGGTCCTTTCTTACCAGCTACGCGTCTTGCGTTACCCTGAGCGACATGCAAAGACAGATGCATTGATGGTCGAGGCTCCGCTCTTCCAAGCGCTATCAAACTTGAGAATATTTTAGACTGTCAAGCCTAAATATTGGAAGCAGTAGGAAGATGCTGGTGTTCAATGCGTTATCGAAATGCAGCGGGCGTGAGATCAGCGACACGAATGGGCGGCACACTCTTCGCCTGACGTACGAAGTTGAGAATCTCGGTCTCACACCCAGCCACGAGCACCACATCGACGTCTTTGCTCTTAATTTCCAACAACAGCGAACTAAAGTCGGCCGCGTTCAAGCTGTAGCGCTGGTCCATCGCAAGTGTGAACCCGCTCTTTGTCACAAGTGGGCGGGTCCCAATGGCCACGGCCACATCATTGTTCCAGTACACAAGATCGCTCCCGGGAAATAACGATTGCAGGAGCGTGACGGGATGGTTAAAAGGGCGGAGCATCGGCACCACCTTTTAGAACGCGGGCGAGGGAAAGTACCGTTTTAGCGTTATCATCGCTCGCGCTAGGAAGATAACCGGTTCGAGCCCCGTTAACTCCGTTCCAGCTTTCCCGCGAGATCCTGGCGGCTGTTTCACAATTGTTACAAAAACTTCTTGGCTCGGACGCTTTACTTTGACGTATTATCTTCATGAGCGAGTTCAGCACGCGCCATCGGAGATTTTATGCTCTGTACTTCAAGGATGATTCTGAGAAGGCAGAAGTTGCTGTAGGGGATTCTATATCAGGAGTTCTCGCCGACGTTCAGGCACGGACGGGTCGACCTTTCCTTGACTTCCAATTTCGGGAAATCAGTAAGTCGGAATTCGAATCCCTCCATCCGCCTGGAAGGGTTTAGGTTGACCGAACCATGCCGCGAGTGTCGCGGCCAAAAAAGGGCACAAACAACAGATTTAAGGCCGACGCCACAGTTTCAATGGCGTTCCCGCCGGGCATGTCCGACATATGTGTTGCGGCGTCGTAAACACTTGCCGAAGGGGCAGCACCTCCGGCGAAAGCGATTCCGGAGCCTATAGCTCTCATCTCGGAGACTGCGGCGAGCTCAATCGAGGGGGACCGGTCCGGTTGGACGTCTTTCAACTTTACTGGCTTGCGCCGGGCGTTCGCCTGTCGTTCGCTTTACTCACCGGTTCCCGATGCACAATGACCCGATAAAGAATACTCAGGTTAGCTATGACCGTTTGGCTGACGAGTATGTCCGGCGGATCTACGACGAGTTGCAACACAAGCCGCTCGATCGCCAAATTCTCGACCAATTCGCCGCCAGGGTGCAATCTGCCGGCCTGGTGTGTGACCTCGGTTGCGGTCCGGGGCATGTAGCCCGTTACCTTCACGAACGCGGAGTGTGGGTCTGCGGTATTGATCTATCGTCCGAGCTCGTCGAGCGCGCTCGCCGCTTGAATCTTGGAATTGAGTTTCAGCAGGGCGATATGTATGCACTCGACGTCGCCGACGCGACTTGGTCCGGCATTGCGGCCTTCTATTCTATCATTCACATCCCTCGTATCGATCATCTGCAGGTCTTGTCCGAAATGAGGCGTGTTCTTCGGGAGGACGGTCTTCTTTTATTGGCGTTTCATCTAGGGAACGAAGTCCGGCATTTCGACGAACTCTGGGGTCAGGTTGTGTCAATCGATTTTCATTTTTTTAGCGCCAGAGAGGTGGCCGACTCTCTTCGGGCCGCACAATTTGTCGTCGAAGAAATTATCGAAAGAGATCCCTATCGTGAGGTCGAAGCTCAGACGCGTCGTGGTTACATCCTGGCTAGGAAGTCAATGAACTGATCAATTCCAAATTTTAGATTCTGGAGCTCTATTTGCCTATCGGTGTTACTTCCAACTTAACTCCAAGCCGCTGTTGGAACTCTTGCGGATTAGTGAATACCGGGTCCTTGAGGCTGATAGGCTTGTCGGGATGAGATGAAAATTTGATGCGGCTGCGCTGCTTGAAGATTTGCGCCAGCGGCGCTCGGTAGGCAGACAAACTATCCGGCAGCCGGCTCGTTAGCTGCTGCTGTGCCGTAAGTCGAAATTGTTCTTTGGTCGACCCGGTAATTCTTGAACCCCAATCGACGATTCGATCGGTGAGCCCGAGATCTACTAACTCGCTATCGAGAGAAACGAAACTGGCGCCTGTCAGCAACTGGTCCAAGATTTGGGGCTTTACTCCAACCGACAGCCCGCTCCCCTGCGCGATATCCTTCCAGTTGTCGACGTTAACGTCGTTGTATTGCAGTTGAACATTTGCGTCGACGAGATCTTCGACATGGATCGCATAACGGCGGATCTTGAGGGTTCGGTCGCCTGAATTGATGGCCACGTTGCATTGCAGGGTTCCTTTCACCGTGTTTAAGCCAGTCACCACCATGGCCAACTCCAATTGCGGATTGGTAACACAAGCAGGCGTCACCAAAAAATTGTCCACTGTAAAGTTCACTTCCATAGGCACGCCGTTCTCCTCACGAAATTGATCAATTCGGAGCTCGACGATTTTCACCGGCGACGCAGATTCGCTCAGCTTGATCTCTACGTCGTACAGTAAGGTTGCACCGGTAAGCAGATTGTAGTTGGCGTCGCGGTACCTAACGTTTTTTTCCAGGTTCAAGGATTTAATCGTCTCGGTTATTTTGCCTTGCGCGTACTGGTTTACGAAGAATGCACCGCCCCACCAAGCGACACCGACCAACGCGAGGATTACGATCAAGACAAAGATAAGGCGCCTGGGTAGGCGGGTCTCTGTAGCCATAAGGAAACTCGGACGGATCCTACCAATCCGCCCGTGGAAGGGAATTGAAATCGGCCGCACTTTCGCTCACGGGTGGCGTTCCAAAAGCCAGACCTTCGAAGCCAAAGGAAAATCGTGCCTTTCCCGATTCCCTCCCTGAAGGTAGTCTATGGCGACGGTTCGAACCTTAGGTGCCCGATTATATGCTCGCCCATTCTTCGTTTTGCGCGGCCACCACGAACTTTCTTCCGGCATTTGATCAGTCGTGGCTGATTGCCTGCGTATTCACGGTAACTTATTTCGCGCCAGCTTTGGTCGCCTTTTTCAGACGCCAACAAAACCGCTGGTTCATTTTGATATTGAACTTTTTGTTCGGTTGGACGCTGGTGGGCTGGATTATCTGCCTGGCCTGGGCGGCACGCGCACCGTCCGGCGAGCCGGTGGTTATGGTGCAACCCGTTCCCCAACTCCCATCCGGCTCGATCGCTTCTTTTCAGCCGGCGCCTGGCGCCACCTTTACTCAGCTCGACCCGGCTGTCGCAGAAAGTATGCATTTCCAGACCGACGAGTCGGAATTCTTCAACCGACGCCGTCACTCCATCAAACGCTTTCTTTTCCGGCTCGCGGCGGCCGGGATCGCTTTAGCCGTTATCGCGGGAATCACAGCTTCGCAGTGGCAACCGAGGCCTTCCAGTCTGCCTCCATCCTCGTCTCCGAAAAACCGAATCCATCGTGTCCCGCAACTTCGGAACATTGATCCTTACATGCCTCCTAGTACCCCGCTGAAGCGACGTTATGCTCCGCCGGCTTTGGAATCGCACGAGGGGTACTACTGAGTGGGTTACAGGTTGCAGGTTGGAATTCGTTGGGAAGATCTCTCCCTCCCCCAGCAGCGCGCATCCCGACCCATTTGATCTCGGACCCCAGCCGCGAAGCCCTAGAATCATTTTCGGTTGCAAAAATTTCCGGCAAAGCTATCTAATCCGTCCACCTTTTACCGGAGGGAGACGCTATGCACATCATTGAAAAGATCGAGAAAGAGCAGTTTAAGAGTGACATCACCCCGTTTCGGGTCGGCGACACGGTAAAGGTGCATACGCGAGTCGTCGAAGGGGACAAGGAACGAATTCAGCTTTTTAGCGGGATTGTTATCGCCCGTCGCGGTATTGGGCTAAACGCCTGCTTCACCGTTCGCCGAATCTCCTACGGAGAAGGCGTGGAACGCGTGTTTCCGCTGCATTCACCGCGTATAGCGAAGATTGAAGTTGAGCGCGCGGGTAGCGTTCGCCGAGCAAAACTGAATTACCTGAAGAATCGAAAAGGTAAGCAGGCCGTCTCGGTGAAAGATAAGAATCAGAAGGAACAGGCAAACTGAATCCAGAATCTGAAATCTGGAAGGGCGCCGATCGGTAACGGTCCCGCGGCCGCCGCGAGACCCAACGCGGGGAGGGATCGCGTCCCCGCGATCCGTTGTGGCCGGACCCAAGCGCGTTTGTATACCAAGGGTCAAATTGCGTCCCCGAGGTTAGAGATCGTTTTCGCGGCGCGCGGGGACGCGCGCCCTCCCGGCGATGGAGCAGGCAAACCATTCTTATGTTGACGCGACGCGGCCGCGGGATCCTCGGTCGCCACAGATGCAGCATTAAAATCCCTGCCTCTTAGTAGAATCCGCCCCTAGATCGAATCGTCTGCCCAGTGATCCAATCGGCCTCTGGACTGGCTAAAAAAGCCACGAGTCGCGCGGCGTCTTTCGGCTCGCCGAGCCGCCCCAGAGAATATCGCGGAAGCAGCGCCTGTTGCTCTTCTGGAGTCATCCAGCCAGTGTCGGTTGGACCCGGATCTACCGCATTTACCGTGATGCCGTATTTCCCAACCTCGCTCGCAAAAGTGATGGTAAAAGCATCCAAAGCAGCCTTCGTTACGGCGTAAGCAACCTCACCGGGCATCGGACCTAGCATCTGACCGGAAGTCATAGAGATGATCCGACGAGCACCCTTTTCGGCGAAGCGCCGGACGAATTCAATACTCAGCAAGATCGGAGCACGGGCATTGACCGCGTAATGCAGATCCAACGACGCTGCGTCTAGAGTTGCGATGGAATCACGAGATGAAACACACGCATTATTGATCAATAGATGAGCCCGATCGAAGCGGCCCGAAACCGCTTCCCACAATGCGGCCGGCGACTCCGAAAGACTCAAATCGAAAGGCAACCATTCCAGTTCAGATCCGGAACCTCGCAATTCGCTTAAGAATCGATCCAATCCGGAATCGCCACTCTCGAGAGACTCACCTTGATCATAGGCTGGCCACCCAGTAAGAAACAGATTCGCTCCCAACGCTGCCAGTTCCCTGCAGATGGCCGCGCCGATCCCCTGCGGGCGGCTAACACCGGTAACGATTGCTACCTGCCCGTGCAAGACTTTCTCCATACCGGCGCAGCGCTCCAGCTCCTTTAGAACCGCATTATGGCCTCGACCAACGGAGTCACGTATCCGCCCACTTCGATTCCGTCGTCGTTGATCTGCACATGCAGAATGCTGCGCCGGCCCATCTTTGTGCCCTGTTCACTCACCAACCGCGTTCCCGATTCGCGAGACGCTAACCCGTGCTTCATTAGATAAACAGCCAATGGACCTGTCGCACTACCGGTGGCTGGATCCTCAATGACGCCATGTTCCGGCGCGAACATCCGCGAGTAGGCGCCTTCAGGTGTTGGAGCAAATACGAAAACACAAAGCAGCTCGGTCGATTCGGCCTTGAGTGGCTCTAACGAACGAAGCCAAGCACGATCGACCGTCGCAACATCTTTGACGGCGATATAGAGGTGCGGGTTCCCGGCGCTCAAGATCTGCGGCGGGATGTCCAAGAGATCGCTTCGAGTTAAACCCAGCGACTGCGCACAAATGTTGGGATCAACCGTTCTTCCCTCCACGACCGGTGGAGTTTGCATCCAGATCAAAGGTCTTTCTCCTGGTTCTACCCGGATTGGAATCGGTCCGATCAATTCTTCCAAACAGAACCGGTCTAGCCGAGCAATTCCTTCATCAAGCAGGATGTAGCTGGTGCCAATCGTCGGATGGCCGGCAAAGGGCATCTCACGGGCTGGCGTAAAAATCCGAAGGCGGGCCACACAATCGGAACGGGTCGATGGTAAAACGAACACCGTTTCCGAAAGGTTCAACTCTTTAGCGATGCGTTGCATGGTCGCCTCATCGAGGCCGCGCGCATCCGAAAAAACAGCGAGAGGATTACCCTCAAGCGGGTTCTCGGTAAATACATCGACCACCCGATAGCGATAGGTTTTCGCTGACTGCATGGCTTATCCCTAGCTCAGAATTGGGCGTCGTCGCTAATATTTTCCTGCGCGTCGCGATCTGCGTCGGTAAGTGGGCGCTGCAGAAAAACGAGATCGAGCCAACGACCAAACTTGCGTCCGACTTCCCGCAAATGCGCCACCGGTTCAAAGCCGAGTTTCCGATGGAGATGGATCGAGGCTGCATTGTCGGCATCGATGCCTCCGATCATGACATGCTTACCCAAAGCCACTGCGCGCGGAAAGAGGGCTTTGATCAACGCAGTTCCAACACCACGGTTTCGAGCGTCGACCCGTACATGTACGGAATGCTCTATGGTGAAGCGATAGCAGGGCCAAGGGCGAAAATCCCCGAAAGATGCGAACCCGAGCACTTTGTTGTCATCTAGCGCAACCAGAACAGGGTAACGCAAGGCGGTCCGGATTTGCCACCATTCAAGACGACTTTCGAGAGTAACCGGCTCTTCGCTGTAGACCGCGGTGGTAGTGGCGATCACATCATTATAGATCTCGAGGATGCCGGATAGATGCCGCTCCTCCGCATCGGCAATGAACATTCGGCGAAGTTAGTGAAAGGAGAATCTAGAATCCAGAAATTAGAGTCAAGAAGGGCCAGCGACCTTTTACCTGGGGCGTGATTTAGGAACGCCGCAGTTGCTACATACCATCCTCCGGTCTTCTATCTCTGGTATTCTGTTTCCGCTTGCTCTCCTGCTTACTTTGTGACACAAAGTAAGCCAGCCATGGACTCACAATCAGCTGAGGATCATCTGCGTATCATTCGCGAATTGATGGAACGCGCCACCATCTACCGAACGATCTCGGTTCCAGCAGCCCTCTTTTGCGGTTTCCTGGCGCTCGTTGTAGCCCTGTTCGCCCTGGTGCCTGGGCCACTCCGACCGGTTTTTTGGCATTATTTTGTTCCAGTCTGGATCGTCGTCTTCCTGCTCAGCGCTACGGCCAATACGCTGTTTCTGCTGCGCTCGGCCAGAGAGAGAAAAGAGCCATTTCCTTCTCGTCGATTCCTAACCGCGCTGCTGGCGATTTGCCCAGCGTTCTTGGTTGCGGCCGCGTTGACGATCTTACTCGCCCCCCACCGGGGCGCCGAACTTCTTATCGCAATCTGTTGGATCGCGATGTACGGCATAGCCCTTTTGTCGACGTCGACCTTCGCCCCCCGATCGATCGCGATACTCGGTTGGGCGTTTGTGGTAACCAGTTGCCTCTGCTTTGGATTGCTAACGCAGGACTACATCTTCTTTAAAGGTGGCCGGCACTTGGCCTTGGAAGAGTTAGGTTACTTCGCGATGGCCGCGACCTTTGGGCTCTACCATATCATCTACGGACTTGCGGTGATGTTCTATGGCCGCCACCACGGGAATGGTTGATTTCAATAAACTTGACCGAACAATTCACGAGAAAGGACGGCTGGCGATTATGACATTGTTAGCGACTCGGCCACGCTGGGCATTTCCGGAATTGAAAAGCGAACTGCAGATGAGTGACGGCAACCTGGTCACCCATTTGCGGACATTGCATCAGGCCGGCTACGTCGCGGTGACGAAAGAAGTGCTGGATCGGCCGCAGACCAGCTATGCAATGACGGACCGGGGACGCTCCGCGTTCAAAAGTTATATCGAGACCTTGGAGGAAATCGTGAAACTCGGACGCCTCTAAAAAAATTTATCCACTTACTTTGTCATACAAAGCAAATGCACGCTATCTAGTCACACTGTTTCAAAAATCTAACCAAGCTCATGAAAGTCATTCTAGCCAAGCATTACGGCGTCTGTTTCGGAGTACGCGACGCTCTCAAACAGGCGGAAGAATCCGCCCAACGCGGTCAACTAACTATTCTGGGTGAGATCGTTCACAACCCGATCGCCAAAGAACGGCTCGTCTCCCTCGGCGCGATCGAATCTTCACTCGACGCTTCTGGCGCCAAAACGCGGCAGGTAATGATTACGGCACACGGAGCTTCAGATCGGGCGATCGCTGCTTGGCAGGAGCGCGGGTACGAGATCGTCAATGGCACCTGTCCACTCGTGCAGCACGCTCACCACGCCTTGCGGGAACTGGTGCAACAAGGCGATCACCCCACGGTGATCGGTAAGCGGGACCACGTGGAAGTTCGAGGTTTGATCGGTGACTTTCCCGACGCGAGCGTAATTGAAACAACCGAAGATATCGAGTCGCTTCCCGCTGTTTCCGCTTTCGGCGTCGTTGCCCAAACAACCCAGCCGATTGATCGAGTTCACTGGTTTGTTGAGGAACTGAAGGCCCAGCGACCCGACGCAGTGGTACATTTCCGCGACACCGTTTGTCAGCCAACCAAGAACCGGCAGACGGCGTTACGCGACCTCCTTTCCGAAGTCGACGCCGTGGTTGTCGTTGGCGGAAAAAACAGCAACAACACCCTGCAGCTGTTGAGCACCTGCCGGAAAACGGGCACACCGAGCTTTCACATCGAACGGGTCGAAGAGCTGATCCCGAGTTGGTTTAAGGGCTTTGAAACGGTCGGAGTTACGGCGGGAACCTCGACCTTACGGGAGACGGTCGAAGCGGTGCGGGCCTGGCTACAAGGGCTTTAACGCAGGAACAAATCGCTGATAGCAAATCGCCGATCTCCAATTTGGCTATGAACTCGACTTCCCAGTTCAGTCGCGCCAAGCTGCTGCCAGCGCTAATGAAGCGCTTGTTATTCGTCGCCGTTCTCACGGCCGCCGCGAACCATTTTTTGTGGCTGCATCGGATCGGAATCAATCTGCCCGTGTATGCGGGGATCGTCGCCCTGGGGATGATCGCCAGTGCGCGCGGCGTGGTGGGTCTGCGTTCGTTCTGGGTGTTAGTAGTATTATTGGCCAGCTCTATTCTGGCCGGTGCGAATGCAGCCTCGTTCTCGAACTTTTTCTGCTTGGCGACGATCCTCACGTTGTTAGCCGGTATCTGCTTCTATCGGAGAAGAACGCCTTGGCGACGGTTCTTTCGAGCTGTCCTAAGTCTGTGGGGAGCGCCGTTCCGCTGGGGAACCGCCGCCGTTGTCGCTAATCGGCTCCATCGTCGCGGGAAACAACGAAAGCCGAATTGGTTGTTCGTTCCGCAAATTTTGTTCGTCGGCTTCGCCACAGCCATACCGGTACTTCTGGTCGGGAATTTCGTGATCTCAGGCAACCTGATCCTCGGCCAATGGTTCAGTTCGATCGTCGACAGGTTGCTTCATTTGTTGCCGAAAATCTCGTTCGTACACGTCACATTTCTGATTGTGTTTGCGACGATGGCTTTGGGCTTTGTCTGGCCGGGCCGGCGGCGATGGCGGTTGCCCTCTTTCCGATGGACGATGCCAAGCTCCCCAGCTGCCGCACCGATTCGAATCTGGGGTGCGCGACTTACGCTGTGGCTGCTAAATTTACTTTTTCTATCGGCCAATACGATCGATGCACTGTTTCTCTGGTTGCGCACCCGTCCACCGGTTGGAGTGACCTATAGCGAGTTCGTCCATCATGGGACCAATAGCCTAATTTTCGCGACCATCTGTTCGGCCGTCGTTATCATCCTGATTCTCGAGCGTTTTCCGGTGAGCAACGCGCGAGATCTCCGATGGGCAGCTGTGATCTGGATCGCGCAGAACATCCTCCTGATTTTCGGCGTTTTCCGACGACTGAAGCTTTATGTCGACGTCTATAACCTGACGATCCTGAGGGTGGACGTCGCGCTGTTCCTGCTCCTGGTTCTGACCGGGTTCCTCCTACTTGGCATTTACGTCGTCCAGCAGCGTCGATTCGGATGGCTCTGCAGTTCGGGCAGCCTAACGGTATGTACCCTGTTCTATCTGTTGCAATTCTGTGATCTGGGCGGGTTTGTCGCATCCTACAACGTGGATCGCTGGCTACAACCGACCGCTAAGACGCAGGTCGACCTCTGCTATCTCAGCAACTTAGGCCCCGGCGCTTGGAGATCACTAGAGCGCTTGGCAGACAGCAACAGTCCGGGATCGGAATCGGCTCGGGTGGCGCTTACCAGGATTCGGTCCAAGGTTTGGCAAGGATCATTAAAGAAAAAGCCTTGGCAAACATTTCAGTGGCGCCGGTACCTGTGCGAACAGCAACTGATCCATTGGCAAGCGCGAGCGACAGAATAGATTCCCGACGCTGGACGAACGCCCATGCCTGGAAGATTCATCAACCGCGAGTGGACACATACGAACAATGGCCAAGTTAGTCTTATTTGACGTAGGGGGTGTGCTGATTGATCTGCAATCGGAACAGGCCCGCCAATCGCTGGAATCTGAATATGGGATGGCGAGCACAACCTATGAAATGCTCGCTAGATCTACCTACGAAAAGGAGCCCTATTCGATCACGGAAGCTGCGATGATCGGCGCAGCCGGATCGGATGAGTATCTTGCCGCATTTCGAGAGGCTTGTGGCCGCCTGGTACCGATCTCGGCGATGAAGCAGAATCGCGAAAGCATCATAGGTCGTGAGCGATCACAAATGATGGACCTGATATCTCGCCTGAGAGGAACGGTGAGAGTAGCGGCGTTTACCAATACAATCGAACTGCACTGGAAAATGCTGCAAAACCCTGATCGTTTTTCTTTTCCGGCTCTCGTCGAACAGACGATTGCATCTCACCTATTCGGCTTCGCCAAGCCGATGAAGATTGCGTACCAAGAGGTCGCACGGAGATTGGAAGTGGATCCTTCAGATATGCTATTCATCGATGATTCAAAAAAGAATGTTTCAGCGGCCGTTGAATGCGGAATGCGCGGCATAGTTTTTACGACTCACCATGATCTAGCTGAGACGCTCCGAGCCGAAAAGTTGCTACACTGAGCGATCGAATTTCCCGCCCTCCGGGTGAGGTTTTCGTGCGCCGGCCGCTCCTGTGGCGTCACTATCCCGCTTCGGCAAACCACTTCGCCACGACGTCAAACATATCTCTCCTTTGCCCGAACCCACAGGGCGAGCCGGCAAAGACATGAATCACAACCTGGTAACCCGCAACTTAACGAAGCAGGTCACGAACTTGTTGGGCAAAGATCTCGTAAACAATATTGCGAGGTGCTGCGTACACGCAGCGGATGATCCGCTGCTTACCTCGAACGTGATAAAGGAAAATAATCCGGTATCTTTGGACCCGCAGCCGGCAAAATCCCTCGAGTTCTCCTTCGAGTTCTCGGATATCTCCTTCCTCTCTTTCTAGATTTCGAACGGCGTGCCGTAAAGCTTGCCGCGGCTGTGGCGCGAGGGACCGAATAAGATCGACCACCTGCTGTTCCAGCTCAACCTTGATCCGGCTCATCCAAAACTGTCACAGGATAGTATTTTCCCTTGCCCTCGCGGGCGCGGCGAAGGGCTCTCATGGCCTTCGGATCAGCCATGATTTCGAGTGTTTCCGCGATCGCTTCCATCCGTTCGGCGGAAATGAGATAAGCAACCGTTTTGTCTCGCCTAGCAATTGCGATCAGATCCTGTTCCGCTCGCTTGAGGAGAGCGGGCAACTGGGCTTGAGCCTCTGAGACAGAATACGTAGATCGCACAGGAAAACTATATAGAATAAGGGGGTAGCGTCAACGACACGGAGATCCCGGCCCTCATAAAAGCATAAATGCTATATCGGGCGAGCCATGACTCTTCCATTTATCGAGAACCAGTTGTGGGAGTGAAAAGTTTGCGATCGCTCGGGTCCGCCCAAAGGCGAAACCCTCCGAGGAATGCATTAGAGTTGGCACCCGCCCGGCACCCTGGAGGCAGCTCTTTCAGATGTTTGACGTTTCCTCCCCCCAGAACCACGTCATCGGACACGAAAGCTTCGACCAGGCGCGCTACAACATCCCTGACGCATTCCCGCCATTTCTCTTTGCCTAACCGCACCAATCCGCGGTTACCCACATAGTCCTCGAACGTACCTTTCTTGTAAGGAAGGATGCACAGCTCCAAAGGCACGACGACGCCTTCAACAACCAAGGCGGCACCGAGACCGGTTCCCAGGCCTAAGAAAAGCATCTTACCTCCCTGGTAACTTCCCAGAGCTTGCATGGCCGCATCATTGATGAGCTTGACCGGATGACCGAACGCGGCTTCATAATCGAACCGGACCCAGCCAGGCCCGAGGTTATGCGGTTCTGCACCCGGCCGGCCCTGGAGGACGGGCCCGGGATAACCAATCGACACCACCTCATAGACCCACTCCCCGGCCAGCTTCTTGACCCCAGAGACCATCATTTCGGCAGTAAACGTAGGCCCAGAGGGAAACTTCCGAGGTTCGTCTTGTCCGGTAGCGAGGATCTTTATGTTATTCCCGCCTACATCAACAACCAACACGTTCATGGCTGAATCTCATAGTGCGAAAACAGCGACGCCGTTACCAGCGCGAACAGCAACTCCTGCATCTCCAACCGCGAACGATAGAAACTGGGATCTTATTTCCCCTGGAGTTGGGCCGAACTTGTCTCTTTGTAATCTGCCGGGACCGCAAATTCGTCGTCCGGAAGATTAGTTTCCTCGGCAGAATCCAGATTGGTCGTAAGCTTCTGCCCATTGAAATCAATCTCGGTCCGCAGAGGCATACCTGGGTATTTGTCCGGGGGTATAGACAGACTCGATTGCAGAGCAGAGGCTTTATAAGCAGTGTTGAGAGCTTCTAAGAATTTCTGGTAGTTCGGATAACTCTTGGCGACGAATATGGTCGTCGGCACACCGCCAACGGTAGTCGCGTACTCCTCAGCCTCATATCCCTGGATCGTCTCTTTCTTACCAGTAGGTTTTAATTCGATATCGCCAGATTTCTCATCATTCAGTTTGAGCGCACGCTTCATCGCGTCGGCTCGCGACTTCATCTGTTCTCCACTGATTTTCAGGTAAGCCTTTTGCTGATGAAGCAGGATTGTTTCTTCGCCGGTTTTTGAATCAAAGAGCGCGCTATTTTGGCTCGACATATCGATACGAGACTTGGTGTCCTTGATCTTTATCTCGATCTCGCGAGTCTTCCCGGCACTCTCAATCGTTTGCTTGATGACATAATCGGCCTTCGCGGCGAAAGCGCCGGCCAGGATAGCCATTACCATGATGGTCTTTCTCATCTGGGTTCCTATCTAGTATTTGGCTAAAAAAGCAACTGAAGAAGCTCGAATCATCGCGCCTTGAAAACAGACGCTAAGGGGACTCATCAAAGCTTCCTTATGTTAACGCCGATGCGTGCCCGCGGGGCGCGACCGTATCTGTCTTGCCGTTCGTGAGCACACATGCCAGGGTGGGCCGCGCATGAGAATTCACAAGTTCTGGAGTACTGCGATAGCTCTATTCTGTCTTGCCGTTGGCCACTCAACTTTCGCGCAAGAGTCTCTGCCTTTGCCGGAGAACAGCGCGATCCTGCTAGCGGTCACCGCAGAGGGGGTTCAAATCTATGAGAGCAAACCGAGTCCTTCAGGCGGTTTTCAATGGGCACTGAAAGCTCCGGAAGCGGAGTTAAAAAGTGTGTCCGGAGAAATTCTGGGTAAGCACGGGGCTGGTCCTAGCTGGACCTTGAATGATGGCAGCAGCATTGTCGGTAATCTGCCTCCACTCAAGAAGGTGGAGGCGCCGGGGAGTATCCCCTGGCTACTCGTTGCAGTGAAATCGAAGAGCGGCTCCGGCCTCCTCGACAAGGTCGACTACGTCGTGCGAGTCGCGACTGACGGCGGAGCGGCCCCGGCGGAGCCACCGAAAGCAGAAGGCGAAACGGTGAAGGTGAAATATCACGCCATTTATCTCTTTCTGCATAAAGCCTAAAAAACGAAGCGGGCGGGGTTTCGCGGTGCCGACTATCAAGAATCTGGTCCGACGCGAGCCGGGCTCTACGCCGCCCGACCGAGGTCTATTAAAGAGCCAACAACGAACCGCGAATAGGACACGAATTAGAGAGATTCGGTAAAGTGCCCATCGGAACGCGCTCCTTATCTGGCTCGGAGGCTGCAGCTGGTAGATGAACCAGCTCGGATTTGCTGCCGATCTGATGATCGAGATCGCCTGGATACCAAAAAAGCTCACGTACGTTGGCTAGTGCGAATCAGGGAATTGTTCGTACGCGTCACGAATGATCTCGCCAGACTCGCATCGCTCATTCGAACGCCTGGTATAATGCCTCTGCTCCCAGTTCGTATAACCACCTAGCTCATGTGAGTGACATCACTGACGAGCGTCATGGTTGGATCAGTTCGGAGACCGGGATGGCCTTGTAGTCCTTCACGTTCCTGGTGATCAAACCGCCTCTTAGGCGTATAGCAAACGCTTCGATCAAACAATCAAGGTAACCTTCGGCGGAAATCGGCCCCGGATCGGGAGCTAGCGTGCTTGGTCGCAACAAATCTATTCCAGATTTCGTGAGCCTTTAAGCAGTCTGCCCAGATTAAATCCTCCTGCCAACCAATCCCTAATTGCGTTAGGAATTGTTCTTGCAGTTTTGTTTTACCTGAGAACGCGGGAGACAGCTCAATAAAGGTAATTGGGCAAATTACTAATTCTTTAGTCCTCTGTATAATCGCCTTCGAGTTTGGACCAAACATTTTGTCCGCAGTAAAAATATCAAGCAATACGTCTGTATCTACGACGGTCATTTAGCCCTCGCCTCGCAGCAGCTTCATCCACTCGGCGGTAGTGTTTAGACCTTGCTTCTCCAGGCGATGCTTTTTCATAAATCCATAAGCCCGATCAACGTCGCGTTTGGCTGCCTTTTGGACGGACATTTGAATGGTCTTAGTCTCTGCGTCCACCTTAAAATGTACGGTCTGGCCAGTCTTCAATCTAAGTTGCCTTCTGATTCTAGCAGGGATCGAAACCTGGCCACGTTTCGTTATGGTTCCTGTATCGGCCACATGATGAAAATATCATGCAATATTCTCATGTAAATAGGCGGTTCGCTAGAGGATCTCTCCGTCAACAATGGGAATGCTTTAGACGGCGCTCCTGATGCGCCGGTTGAACGATGTAACATAGCAGTGCTACCGATCGGGACCCTTATCCCTTCGGGTGATCGCCTGCGCCGATCTCCCGGAACTTGCATGCTTCTTCGAGGGAAATCACTCCGGCCGCCGCTTCGCGGACGGCTCTTTCGAACAGGGATGCTTCTCCCTTGGTTTCCAATATGCGGCGGAGCTGAACGGCCGGTGCTTGTTCCTGGATTGCGACCTTCATTTCGTCATCGACAATGAGCGCTTCGAAGATCGCTTTACGACCGCTAACACCGGTCTGCCGGCAAAAATCGCACTTGCGTCCACGGCGTAGCGCGCTCGCTCCGCTCAACCAATTCGGGTGAATTCCTAATCGGATAAGTCGTTCGTCTGAAGGGATCTGCTCCTCGATGTAGCAGCGAGGGCAAACTTTCTTCACCAGCCGCTGGGAAACCGCCATTTTGAGGCTGTCGGCCACCATGAATGGTTGGGCGCGAAAAAGGCAGAAACGGTTCGGCACTTCACAGACGGAATTGGTGTGCAAGGTGGAAATGGCCCGATGCCCCGACGAGGAAAGCCGCATGAGTGCATCCACGCTTTCTTCGTCGCGGATCTCTCCCATCATGACGATATCGGGCGCTTGACGCAGAATTCCGCGAGCCCATATCGCGTAACTGTAGGGTCCATCGTCATCGATTTGAGTTTGGCTGATGTTCTCAAGCAGCACCTCAATAGGCGACTCGGCGGTCAGCACATTGTTTTTCAGCGCGTCGATTGATCGGAGAATGCTATAAATCGTCGTGGTTTTTCCGGAGCCGGTGGGGCCGCACAAAATAAGCAGCCCGTTGTCGCCATTCATCAAATCGTCGATTGCGTTGACATAGCGATCGGGCATCCCCAATTCCGGCAAACTCCTTATGTGCCGTTGATCACGCTGCAATCGCAGCACTGCCTGCTCACCCTGCGACTGATAAGAAGTATTTACTCGGAAATCGTAACGCTGATCGCCAATTTTGATCGGGAAAGTGCCATCTTGCGGCAGCCGCATGTACTGGATCTCAAGCCCAGAGATCACTTTAATTCGAGAGATGATTTGTTTCGCAATATGGCCGGGAAACTCGCCGCTCTCATCAAACCAATCACCGTCAACCTTGTACCGCACCCGAAGCCGCCGAGGGAACTCTTGAAACATGATGTCGCTGGCCCGGAGATCTACTCCTTTGTAGAGAATCGAATGGACGAACTTGACGACCGCTTGTTCGTCAATCTCGGATCGGAGTCTGGACTCTTGAAGCTTGTCCGCTTGGATAATCTCAAGCGGATCAGCGTCACGTACTTGTCGATCAAGGCCGATCATCGCACGCACCATGCTAGCAGTGTCGATCGCCTTACTTTCCGAAGCCGTGATGAAACGTTGCAGCGGAACCGGATCAGCAAAAACTTGCTGCACCGAAAAGCGGTGTCGAAGAGCTCCCTCAATTTCCGCTTTGGTCAGCGGATCGAGTGGCTTTCCGACAGCCAGCGTGAGGAGCTTTTTGCCACAATAGACTGGGCAAGCCTGGTACCTTCTTTGTAAGGCCGGACTAAACCAGTGATTGATTTTTTCCGCCGGAGTCACTCCATCTAGATCAATCCATGGGGTCCCTCCGTTCTTAACTTCTCCCTCGATCGGCCGGTCAACAGGTCGAAGATCGATAGCACTGGCAAACTGCTTGATTGTTTCGCGCAGCGTCCCTGGTTCGGACCAAACAACACTAATGCGCCGAACTCCCCAGAACGCGTTGAGTAACTCGAACTCGCGGCGTTCCAGCAGCGTCTCCAGTCCGGGAACCCAAGAAGCGACAGTAACCTCTAGATCTCGTCGAGAGACTGGTATCAGGGAAACAGTCAATGGCGGAATCTGAACAGCTTTTGGTGAAACTCCGAGGAGGCTCGGGTCAAAGGGGATCACCGGATTATCACGAACTATTTTACTCAGAAGGACATTCAGATCTAAATCGGTCTTATGAGCGTACCATTCTAAGAACGATTCCCGCTGCCATAGCGCCGTTGGTTCGAGGCTGGTCTCTGACGCAAAGGAATCAAACATTAGCGAGAGATCGTTCTTCGCTTCGCCGAGCCCAAGCAGCTTCCCCAAGTGATAATGGATAACGTTGTTCAGCTCGTTATAACCTTGGGAAGGCACCGTGGACCTTACGATCATGCAAGCAGAAGAATTGAAATCAGAACGTGCCTAAAGAATTACTTCCCCAATCCGGCGGCTGGGTCTGGACGTCTTGAGCAGTAATGATGGAGCAAGCAGGAGCATCACCGCTCGCGGGGTCATTGAAATCTCCGGCGATGACAATGGGATGCGGACTGACAATTGACAATGGACCGCTCAACGTCTGCGCTCCTCGAACCAAAACAATCGCATTTGAAGCGGGCTTTCCGGTCGAATCTTGGGCAACCAAGTATACTGATCCGGAATAGCCCTTCGGAAGCTTGCTGTAGTCAAACGCCAACAAAGTTTGGCTTGGATTATCTTTGTTGGGGTAGGCAACGAAGGGCACCGATTGCTTATCAGGCGTGTTCTGCTTCGCCCCGTTGGTGCCGGATCGTGTCGGCGGAGGGTAAGCCAAGGCGGAACTCGGTATGCCGCTTTTCGCGATCACAATCACCGGATATCCTTTGTTCGGGTCCGATGCACCCCACACTTGAGCGACGACAATGAGATCGCATTGCGACTTGAGAAGAGCGAAGTTCAGCCCTCCACTCGAGTTCGCGTCATAGATTTGATCTAAAGGAGCGCAGGCGACCGGTAGTACGTCAGAAGTAATGAGCCTCGAATCAAGCCGAGTTCGGGCGGCGGCTAAGAAGTCGTAAAGAACGTTGTCCGTGGTTGCGGATCTAGTGTCCATGGATACCACGATCGGACCTTTAGAACTGGCGGTATCAGCAACTTTAAGAGAGGCCCCTACTTCGGTAAATGTCACTTGACCTGCTGAAACCACGGGAAAAGCAGAAGTGAAAGCACCGGAAACGGTAATGTTCGACTCGGAAAATATTCTTCCCACATCGCTGCTAAACGGATTTGGTGCGATAACGAACGGATCACCAGCGGAATAGACAGTGAACTGGGAGACGGGTATTTCTCGAATCGCAATTTGCGGTGTTGCCGTCAACTGCACGTCGGGCAGCCGCTGTTGTCCTGCTGTTCCTTTAGAGATCGTCGTCAAATCGATCAATCGCACTCGTGCCTTGGCCTCTCCAAAGGGATCTCCGTTTCCGAGTACCGCTAAGCTCGCAGCATCTCCCGCTCCGATCATCGGCGCTACTACATCGGGAATAGTAGTATCGGTGTGACCATCCAGGCTCGTATTGAAAGATAGCGACAGACCGAACACAGGCGAGTCCTCAGTTCTGAGATCAACTGATGCTGAACTCAGGAGCTGCTTACGGATTCGGTTTTCTATTTCGAGGATACCTTGTTCAGTCGCGATTTCGCGCTGGTCCTGGTCAAGCGTCCTGCCAGCACGTTCGCGGAGGTTATCCGTAAAGATCAGATATGAAACGGCAATCATCGCCGCAATGACCACGGCCCCGAGTACCAAAACCAGCGTCGAACCCGACTTCGAACATTTTCTCCGTTGCATCGAAAGGCCTCCCCAGCGGGCAGTTACTGCATTGCAAGCGGAAGTCCGTACACGCTAAATGGAACTAGATCCAGTGAAGTGGTCACATTCCAATGAGCTTGAACGATTCCTAAGTTTGTATCAAAGAGCGGAGCACCGCCCGTTGTGTTTACATGATCAAAGTATTTCGGTTTTAGAGTTCCTCCGTCGAGCGGAGTGTAAACGATCTGGTTTCCCGACAACGCAAATTCCTCGAACAAACCCGCACGCACGCAGACTAGCAAGTTTCCCGCGGGTTCACCTGGAGGCAAAGGTGAACCGAACTTGATACCAGGATCGATTGCGTAGACCTGGAAAGCCGATGCGCTTTTTATTGAGGCAAACATTACCTCGGCCAAACTCTCATGCCTAGCTTCGAGGGCATTTGCGCCGAGCACTTTGTACTGCCGAATTGCTGCTGTGAGCATAAAGCCGGTAGCAGCTCCGATGACAACGACCGTGGCTATGAGCGCCGCCAGCATTTCTATCAGTGTAAAACCGCTTTCCGTTTTTCTGGAAACCGCTAGGTTCATGGGGTTGACGTTGGCAATGGATTTAGCGTAACCGTTTTGGTGAAGCTTTTGACAGCTTCATCCCCATTGCCCGGCACGATGTATGTAAGAGTTAGTTGACTCCCAGGTACGGAGGTAATCGTATAACTAACCAGATCGTCATATTGGGGATTGGTTTTTGGGCTATTGATCTTCAGGGGATGATATAAGAAACCAGCGACCGGATCTTGGGGATCATCCCATTCAGGAATTCCCCCCTCAGACGGAGTAGTCGGGAACGGTTTGGCGCTGCCTGGAGCAAAGGTTTGTAGTTCATAATATTCTCGAAGGATCCGGTCTGCCCGATGATCTAACCGTGCGAGTAGGGCCTTATAATCGGCGAGTCGCCACGTCGCAGTAATGCCGAGGGCGGCTAAAGACAACACAACGCAGGAAGCTAGAACCTCGATAAGTGAGAACCCATGGGAGTAACGGTGATTATTCATCCTCTTCTTGGGCGGACTTTTTTGTTCGAACCTCTTTGCCAGCGCTTCCTACCGGTAGCGGAGGTTCTCCTGGAAGATCAGAAGATTCACTAAGAACTCGCTCTTCGCTCCGGCCCAGGCGATCCCGCCGCTGGTTAGTCGCTGGTATAATGGTGGGCGAAACGACGACGATCAGATTGGTTCGCTGATTCAAGTGTGCCTTCGTGCGGAATGCGTAGCCGAGCACCGGTATTTTAGAAAGGCCGGGAACACCATTCTGATTGAAGGTTGCGCTGTCTTGTAGGATTCCGCCGATTACCGCAGCTTGGCCGCTCTTGATCGTAATATTAGCAGTGGTGCTTCGGGTGGAAATAATCGGGATCTGAGTGGTCGTCCCAGGCTGAGCTGCGCTTGTACCGGCGATCGTCGACAATGTTGGATTCAGATTCATGTCGACCAAACCGCCGTCCAAGATGCGCGCAACGACATCAATGGTTAGCCCGGTAGTAAATGTATAGGGAGTAGTGCTCGGACCGTAAGATTGCGTGCCAGGAGTCTGCAAGAAAATGGTCTGCTTAGTGTCTGACCTAATGGTAACTGGCATACCACTCTTTGCTACCGTCATGGGAGAGTTATTTGTGCGGATACGCCCTTTCGCTTGCAGCGCTTGGACGACTATTTGAACATCCGAAAGATTTAACACGAGTCCGCTCGAAAAGAAGGATCCGGGTGCGAGAAGTTTACCAGTAACCGTCTGAAGATTGCTCGCCGGGGGTATACCACCGCTGCCGGTCAAAGAAAACTTAGCTCCTTGCCCATTTTGCAAACCGAGCGTTTGACTCCAATCAATCCCGCCACCGATAGAATTCGTATCGCTTACTTCGATCACATAGGTCTTTATTAAGATTTGTTGCTCTCTGTGATCCAGGCGCCGCAGCTCGGCGCTCACGAGCTCCTGCTGATCCGGCGTAGCTCGAACGACAAGCGAGTTGCTGCTGCGTTCCACGAAAATCGAAGTCTGGTCATTTTTCTGAAATCCGCCCATTGAAAGCGGCGCGTCGAAAGGAGATCCTGGCTCGAAACGCGGGCGGCTTTGATCAGAGCCGGTACCGCTCGAAACGGCCAACGCGTCTTGGGTGACATTGGTAGTGTTCTCTGGCTTGGGGTAGGCTGGAAAATTCGGCGCTGCCTGATTGACCTTAATTCCGAGGAAATTGGCGATCGGTTGCAAAAGGAACTCCGCCGGCTGATTTCGGATAACATAACGCTTGGTGACGTAGAAACTTGGATTCTCAATATCGGATCGGCGCAATGTGTACTGCTGGCCATCACTCACGACTTGAAATCCCCGAGATTGAGCAATCTGATAAAACGCTTGGAGCGGAGTCAGGTTCGTCAATGTAACAGAGATATGCTCGTCTGCGGGAATATTAGGCTCGATATAATTTACACCCGCCTGTTCAGCGAGGATCCGTAAGACCCGAGCAATAGGCTGATTAGTATAACGATGCGTTCTCGGCTTATCCGGCGGCATCTGCGCGGCGGCGGCTGCCTCGGAGTTTTCACGCTCGCGCAGGAGCCGTTCAATTTGGTCTACCACCGTATCATTAGGTTGGTTCCCTTCTCCAGAAATTGATTGAGGATTAACATTCCCGCCCGAAGGCGCTGTTGGACTTGGACTCACGTCGGGTAAGTTCTGACTTAGAGCCAGCGTGGGTAATAAGGCGACGAGAATATGAATTCTATTCATCGTGATTTGGCGAAGGTTTCCTGCGTTCTAACTGGATGCGTTCGGGGATATAGTCACCCTGGTAAGGAATTTTACAGAGAGCGGATTTGAACCCTGGGAGCAAAAGCGTAACGCCGTTGGTTTGGATTTCGCCAACCTCGAGGAAGATGCTCTCTTTGGTTCCCTCGGTTTTTTCGAGTGGAAGTCCGTAGGTTTTAGCAAGTTCTTCTAGCTGCAGAAGTTCGTTCTGGCCGATCGACAGAGGAATTTTCTCTCCTTGAGTAAACGCGACACCGTTAATGAGCGCAATGCCCCGAGTTGCCGTGTCGCCGGTGCTAACTCCCTGAACAAAGAGTTCATTCTTAATGGCTTGGATAATCGTGTCCAAGTACTGCTGAGCTGCCTTCGCTGTGAATGATGCCCCAAGATCAGTGCCTCCGCGGACCAGAGTTTGCTTAGCGTCAGCGCTGATGAAAGGGTCCCGCGTCGACGGTGCGTATCGAAACACATACAGATCCGGCAACCTCGGAAGAACCACGTCAGCGGAGTTCGCGTACTCCGAAGAAGCCAAAAGAATCATGGAAAGCGCGAAATAGGGTCTCATTTTCCGTTCATTAATCGGATTGTGAAACGGGAATCGAGATAGGTCGGTGCGGTCGAGAAGGCAGGGACACCGGCAGGCCTATTCAGTGCGACCTTATCGAAGTAGAGAAAGGCATTGGCATTTTCAAGCTCCGCGATGAGCGAGACCGCTCTGGTGAACTCGAGAGTCGAAGATCCGGCGACATAGATAAGAGCTGTTTCGCCATTTGGTACTCGAGACGGCTGTGTAACAACGCCCATCTCGGTCAGCCGACTGATTACGAAAGGCTCTTGATCGCCAGTGTCGCGATTCGCAAGGAGCGACCGATTGGTTGAATTCCGGCTCATTTCCAAGCTCTTTGTCCTAGCAATCGATTCGTTTAATCGCGTGAAGAGAGCGCTAATTCTTACTTGGCTCCGCTTGAGACCATTAATCTCCGCTTCCAGCCTACTGTTCGCTTGAGTCTGAAGCTGATTAGTCAACGTTAGGTCTTCGAGGCTGGACCAACTTCGGACGAGTAGGAAAGCTTCCACACCCAGCAAGAGAATGACTAAAAAGCAGAGTGAGGCGACAATCTGAAAAACTGATTTCATAAGGTTGCAGCAAGCGACTCACAACGAATCCGGCTCGGAGATCTTGGTGAGACCTAGACTTAGGTAGTTGCCGTTGGGTTTAATGGAATACTGGATTTGAATAGGAACCAGCCCGTCTGATCGCTTATCAAGTTGAGTGGTCCGCAAAAGTTCTGAACCAGGCGGGAGGATTTTTGCGAGATTATCTTTGAAACGATCAATCGCGTCGTCGCTTCCCAGCTTAGCAGTTCCTTGCAAAAGCAATGTGTAATCTTGCGGTACGCGGTATATACCCCCGCTAACGGCGACTGCCTGGTAGTTCCCAGTCTCAATAAGAACAGAGTCGAGCACAACGTCAGAGGGGATGCCTTTTTGGATGGCCGAAAGAAGGGCACCGTTGGGAATACGATTACGCAATACCGGTTCCCATTGGCGGATTTGCCCGAGCTTTTGGCGCAAGTCGCGAAGGTTTGCATTCTGACTTTGCAAATCTGTCGCTTGAATTAGCACCCGTGATCGGATGGCGATCTGCTCCTGAAAATGGTTCCAAAGGAAAATTCCGAAAGCGCCCAGCGGCACCTGCAGGAACGCCATAGCAAGCAGCAACGATCCAGCGATCCGAAATGCCCGGTCATGTTTATATCTTTGCAGCAGAATCCGTTCAGGAGAGACAAAGAGATGTTTCATACAATTTTGCTTTCGAGCCACATGAGGAGATATGCCCTCGCATCTCTGACCTCTTCTCGTGTTCCGTTTGCGTTTCGGACGATAATTTCAGCTCCATGAATCCTTTCTAATGCTTCTCCGTCTAGTGCGAGTCCCTGTAAGCGCGACGCCAGGGTTCTTGGCGACTCGGCGCCCGACCATACGCAAATGTATGGTTGCTGATTAGCGTCTAATTCGGTGGCGATTGCCCCGAGCTCCTTCTCAACAAAATCGATATCTCTCTCGTACTGCCGAATAAGTGTTACCGCTTGGTTCTGAATGGCAGCGACGACTATCGTTTGTTTCAATAGGAGAACTAGAAATCCGGTGCGAGGTCCTAGAGGGATCTTTTCCATGAACCAACGCAAAGAGACGATAGGAACAGGTATAATGCCGAGTAATGATCCTTGCTGACTCTCTGCCCACGCTTCGCATTCCTCGCAGTACTCCCTTGGAATCCCAACGATCATTAAGTGGCCATGCTGACGGTCAATAGGCCCTTTTATCTCTCGAAGGTTTGGACCCAAAACTGACCACCGGAACTCACGCGTGTCGTCCCAGGCACCGATTACTTGGCGAGGCTCTTCGTGAAGGCTCTCCAGAAGACCTTCGACGGAATAGTCCCGCAAGTTTTTAGTATTGTGCATGTTGCAATAAAGATCCTCGACGCCAAAGTCTGGAACGAGGACGATTTTCGGTGAGCCGTGCAGGCGATTTCTCGCGAATAGCTTGGCCGTAAATGCTTTCGCCACAGGAGACGATCCCCTCGGAGTCGTCGGAATGGGTGGATGATCGGCGATTTCGCCAATCTTATCTTCATAGGCCGCTGCCCTGTGACGGCGGACAACCACTACCGATGCGGCTTCCGACGAAAGAAAGAATAAGACGATCGGTTCGTCTTGGGAAACCAACCCGCCCGCCATATAATATCGCAGAGGAAAGTTCCGAAAATAATGAGCGAACGAATAATTCATGGCGCCTGTTTTCTTACCAGCTTCATCTATTCTTAACAACTCTTTTCTTTTGTGTTCTATATACTTTGTAGAATTTGGACGGCTGGCAAAAAGGTGGCGAATACAATCCCGCCAATAACGATGCCCAAAACGATGATAAGTAATGGATCCAAGATTTGGCGAATCGCTCCGAGGTACGCGTCCAATTGCCGCTCAAGCAGGTCCGTGAGCCGAAATAAGCCTTCGCTACCCGCCCCTGACGCCTCCATGAAGGTCAAGCCGTTTACTACTAAGTCACCGAAGATTTCCAAATCGTTCTGGAGTGCCGCCGCGAAGGACTCGCCCCGATGCACGCGCACCAGAGTGCGAGCCACCGCGGATCGATATTCATAATTCCAAGAGAGATCTCGACACAGGAGCAAAGCCTGCGTTGTCTTTGCGCGAGCGGTTTTGAGTTGGGCAAACGTGCGACTGAAATTAGCCCGAATAAGCAGCAAAAGTAGTTTACCAAATATTGGAATGCGGAACACAAAGCGATGGAGACGCGGTGTCCGTCTCACAATTGCTGGGAAACGCAAGATTGCGGTTACAACCAGAGATAGTCCGATCGATAGAAGAATTGGATGTTGCGAACTAAATTGAGAAGTCTGTAAAAGCAGCTGGGTGGGAAGCGGCAGTTCCGCATGCATTTCGCCGAGGACATGAATGAATTGGGGCACGACTTTTGTCATCAAGAGCCAAACCACGCCGCACGCGGCTATTAGAACGATGACCGGATAAATCAACATCATGAGCATGCGATATCGTAAATCATCGTTACGAGCCCAGATCTTGCGCACGTTAGTTAGTGCTTCACTTAGAGTTCCCCCCTCCTCTCCAGCAGTAATAAGGCCGGTCGAGACTTCATCGAAGATCTGCGGATAAGATCTTACGGCCTGTGAAAAGCCTGAACCTCGGGTGACTTGGTCCCTTAGGTCGGCAATCACGCTTGCCATGCGACGACCGGCCTTTGTCCGTTGAGAGGTGGTATTTAGGCAGATTGCGAGCGCTGTACGGAAATCCATCCCCAGATAGGCGCTAGTCTCCAGTTGCTCAATAAAGGTTAGCTTGGTACGGAGCGGAACCTGAATTGATTGAGTGCTCGCCTTCGACCTCTGGGCCAGCGAGACGCTGATTACTGGCCGATTTAGATTGATTAGTCGAAGATTCAATTCGGCTGACGACGCAGCGTCGATGCTAGCCCTGAGGTAGGGCGCGCCTTTAGCCTCTTGCGTGATGTACTCGTAGCGAGCCATTAGTCAGCGTTGACGGTTCTGAGTTTGTGGCCAGTCGTGTTCTAACTCTAAGGCGTGGGTGAGGGAGCGCTCGTCGGAATGTTATATTTCGCCAGGTAGGGATTGTTGCTCCCATCTGCTGGTTTGAACCAGGGACTTCCGCCCCAGGTATCGAGTTGGAAATTGCCTCCTGTACCTTGGTCAAGATCGGTCTGAGATTGGAGCTGTTGACCAAATCTTAACAAATACTTCTGCAGAGTTGGGAAATCGACGGGGTGTGAATCAGGAAATGGAGTAGGCGAGGGAGCAACCGCTGCTTCCGCATCCAGTTGATATTGCACTTTCGCTTTCTGAATTGCATCGAGGCGATCCGCAACCATCGCAGCTTGTGACTTTTTCATGGAATCGACTATCGCAGGATAAATAATCGCAGCGAGCGTAGCGATGATGGTCAGTACGACGAGCAGCTCGACCAGCGTCAAACCTCGCTGCGTTTTGCTTTTTTTAGCGAAACTGTTTTGCATGAGATTTCTCAACCTCGTTCTATTTTGATTACATAATAATGTTATGTTGTTATGTATTAACAAAGCCCGTTTCTAGATAAGAGAGCGCTCCCGAGCAATCACAAAATCAGGATCCGAAGAAAGATTTAACGTATTTGTCGCAGAGTCAGTGAGTATCATTGTCTGTTCGCATCAATGCGGAATTTTAGAGCTGTGGTCTCACAGCATAATGCGCTAAGCGCAGAATTTCGGGACCAAAAAAAATGGCGCCTGCAAAGGATTATTCAGAATCTCCTCGTTCGCAGAGATCACTGCAGACACGCAGGACGTCGCGGATCCTGGCTTCGTAGTTTTTCAGATCCTCAAAATTGCGAATCCCCGCATCCTTTTGTCACTTCGCTACGGAAATTGTGAGCGACTCAGCTTGATAATTTAGGTCGATAGAAAGTCCACCAGTTGAATTGCCTCCCTGGAACAGAGCGGAGGCGTCGAGCCCCTTGGCGATGAGCTGGTTCGGAGATCGCATCTCACTCACCCAAACATCTTGTATCCGAAGACGGTGTGTTCGTTCTTGCAGATCCGGTACCGGCAAATTGCGGCAACCATCAACAGTGCTGACAAATCCGACTAGCTGATCGTCGACCCAGAGTAACCCGTCAGCATTCTGATCGACCATCCGTAGCTGAATGGTTCCGTTGCGCGCCCTCTTTTCATTCAAGATGCGTCGGTACTCGACCACAGGAGGCGGCCACTCTTCATCAGGAATGCGCCCGGATTCTGCGACTGTTAAAGCGCGGTCATAGCCACTGCCATACGTCGGCGCGAAACGCTTGCCGAGTTCGCTGAAATACAAAAGGATCCTATTTAACGTCGTTCGCCCGGCTGTTGAATGGCTCAGCTGTTCGGCAGCCCAAGCGTCCGCTAACGCTTCGTTTCTGGTGTGGAGCGCGAGGTGGCCGTACTCGTGAACTCGAAAGAAAAAGGATGAACCAGGATGAGCCCTATCGATCTTGATCGCTCGTTTCGGACAAAGAAAGATAACTCCGTGCGGATTGAAGAGTGTCGGCTGGAACGCGATACCGATCCCACCATTCGTTTTAGTACAATCTTCGCGAACCGGAACGTTCTGCAGCGAGGGCGGCGGCACCCATTGGGCCCGTCCGTTCCAGATCCCGCCGAAAAGTAACCAAGCAGGACATGCGAGCACAAAGACATTCTGCCTGAACCTGCTCATGCGATGAGCCCTTGAACGGCCTGTTTCGCCTCCGCGCACCACAGGTGGAGAGAGCAAGCGACGCTCTGAATCAGGATGCAGCAAACCAACCGCCAGAGTAAGCCAAGCGGGAGAGCGCATTTCGTTCACAACTCATCCTAATACACAAAGCCACCAAAAGGGCATAAAGCGCGAGGAGCAAAAACCACCGCCTAACGCTTTGATTCTGCCGGGTCGGTTGCTCATTTGGCTTGGGTGGAACCGCTGAGCCAGCGTTGAGGGATAACTCTCTTTCACTCTAGTCGCCAAAGGCTGAACCGAGACCCGTTACCGAAGTGTGTCCAGTAAGTTTCAACACGAACTCCGTGCCAACCGGAACGTAGAGATAAAGTCCGTCGCGATAGATTGCTTTCTTAATCTTTGCGTTATCCTGTCCGGTTTCAGCCTCTTCGCCGGCGAGCCCCTCTTTTCTGGTCTCATCCAACAGTGTTCCCTCTACGCCAATCTGGTGATCGCTGAGGTAGAATGTCCAGCGTCCCCGCCCGAGGATCCGGCCGCGTTCCGCATCACAAAAGCCCTGGCCGATCACCTTAGAACCGGCCGGTATCAATACTTGTCCAGCGGTTCCTAACACGTCTTGGTAAACGCTACCCGTAATTGTTACCCTCTCGTCGAGGTTATTGACTGCGCGTCCTAGCTTGCAATGAACGACTGTCTCATTCTCGGGCTGGTCTGCTCCAGAGCCGCAGTAGACAGAAAAGAAGCTCATTTGACCTGGCCAAGGAGTCGGAGTTGGCAACGCCGCACGGGGAGCGTTCCCGACAATCTTTGGCGGACTCTGAGCTCTCAAAGCAAACGAGCGGGCGTGTTCTGTCTCGGCTTTGAGTATCAAGATAAGGAAAAGGTAAGCCAACATGTGTAAGTAGGTTTCCCAATCAGCAGGAAATTATCTTCTTACAGAGGGAACCAATCAGTGATCAAGCACGGCGAGGCGTAGAGTTGTAAATTTCACCTCCCTCCCCTGGCTCGTACATCGCATCGAGGGCTTTCGCGATATCGCTGATTCGCTCCCGCATGCCCGGCAAAAGTCCCCGGCCTTCGTGTGCGACCAAAATGCAGACTTTGTGCTCAAGGAATACGCTGATTGGAATGTCGGCCAGTAACGTAACTGCAGCAACGCTGGAGCCATTTAACATTCTCACAAATTCCCGGCTGGCCCGGAGCAATCCGGGCGCACTGAATGCTGCTCCCAGGTGAAAGCCTTCCGGAAGGTCTCCTCCCATCACGGTCCCGTCTTCCAACAAGATCAAGGCACCTTTCACTTTGGGGAAAGTGCGCAGAAGCTTTGCCACCTGACGAGCATCAAGAAAATCGTCGGTTAGAAAAATCTCTTGAAGGCGTTCCAGTCCCAAACGGCGGAGTGGCTTACCCGAGGTCGGAGATGTCAGCTCTGGTCCCACTGCGACCGTGCTGGAGTGCGGAGCAGGTTCCGGTGGACCTCCAGGATGTCTCTGACCGAACTCGGGCGCTCCATCCGGGCGATGCGAACCGACCTTGGGAAGGTCCTTGAACGGATCAGGACGTGTCTCTAGTTGTGGAAGAACCATCGGGGGAGAAGGCGGCCACGTTACCTGAATCGCCGGAGGGTTCGGTGGTGCCGATTGAGGTTTTTCCCGAATCAATGGGAACGAGTTCGTCTCTCCCGAAAACTGGGGCGGGTTGGATGGCTCGGTTCGAGACGGATCATTCTGGGCCGCTCTCTCTAGTCTAAAGAATCCCTCGTCTTCGCGTGCGACCTGAGCAATCGGCGTGTCGAAATCGGTCGAAGGTGCGTTAGGCGCTTCCGCGTTCTCCGAGCGTAGGCAATTTTGTAGTTGCAGCACAACAGTCTTTAGAGACAAGGGGAAGAGTACTTCGTCTTTCGCCGCCGGTGGGACCAGCTTCGGATAGGTGCGACGGAGCACGCCCGCGGTAACCACGACACGCCCTTCCATCAACCCCTGGGTGTCGCGAAACTGAATGCGAATTTCCGGCGCGGTGAGACTCGACCAATTGAGAGTAGCACCCCCACCGCTGTCGACGAAATCTTCTGGCCGCAAAACGATAGTCTGGTCGGCCAATTCGGCCGATTCTTCCAGGCTCGCCGATTCGTTTGTACCAGCGGGTTCACCAGTCTGGCCTTTCAAATTGCGAAAGAGATAGTTCCCAAATTTAGGTGGCATCGGTTTGCTCGCTTTTATGCTTACGTGCGCGGATTCACAATCGCAGACCAAAATTTTTTGATAAATTCTTAAACGAAAGCACGCAGAGCATCCCGAGCGGCAACGGAGTTCGAGTCTCGCTCATGCGCTGATTCTCGCAGTCAAGGGCACGTTATGACCTGGTTTCTTCGCCCGTTTTATTCGCGCCGTTCCATTCGCCTTCCTGGCGCGAGACGGATTTGCCTTTTCGGTATTTTTCCCGGAATGACGCTTGGGTAGCTCGCATACCACCGTATCTGCTTCGATAGTTCGTTTATTAATTCTTATCTGTTTCGATTGCGGAGTCTCGCGCCGATTGGGTGAGTTTTGCCTCGAAATCCGCGCCACCCGTTTTCCTTTAGCTGTTCCTTTCGGACTATCGAGTATTTCCGCCACAGGGGTCTCCACCGGAATTTGCAGATCCGCTGTTTGAGTTTCAGCGAACGGACCCGGCAAAGACTGCTTCAAAGAAGGATCGATTTTACCGCGAGGATGCAGGGCCTTCAAAATCGTTTCTGTTGTTCTCTTTAGCGTTGCAAGGACGGCATTTGTGAGGGCACGAAGAGCGTGGGCCACCGATCTACAGGCGGTCGGAATCAACCCTAGGGAAACAGGGCCCCGTTGGTTGTGGTCGCGGCAAGTTTCGCCGCGAATCGAACGCGAGAAATCGTGGTCACTAAATCCCCTGGAATGATTCATGGCGGCCCGCCAAACCAGACGAAGACAGGCAGCGGCGACGAGACCCAGCCAAAGTGATAAAGCAACACTCGCAAAGGAAAGCATCGTTATTTATCGCTTCTAACCGAATTATTAGCAACGCACAACAAAAATGTTTTAGTTTGCGGTTTTTGAAAGCTTTTCAATGGGACTTATAGGTCACATGGGACCCATGAGTCGTCCCAATTCCTTAGCTTTAGCCCGTCTGCGGTTTCTCTTGCTGGTCGGTCACTTGGTAGAGCCGCCCTTTCCAGGTGACTCCTTTGCCCAGAGACCGACGCAGACTATTCAAGGCGATCGCGAAAGCGAGCAGGTAGCCGAACGGATGAAACAGCACACTAATCCAGGAGGTGCGGTAACGGAGCGTGATTAAAATGCGGAGCAATAGGATCAAACCAAGCAAAAGCCAGAGCTCCCAACCAGCGACCCAGGGCGCTAGAAAAAATGGTAAGGCGAAGACGACGACCTGGCCGAGGACTAAACTCGTGAACCCGACAAAATCACTCTCGAATAACGGCCAAAGGTTTTTGGTAAAACCTTCCCAAAGATCGGGGAATGAGCGGTACATCCGGCATTTGACGAGGCCAATGCCATCACAACTAACGAGGCGCAGCCCTTCATCGGTGCGAGCAGCGACGGCCCGGGCCAAGGCTACGTCTTCCACCAGATGATTTTTAGCCGCAGCGGCATGGCCACCGATTCGTTGATAGGTTTCTCGGCGAATGCAGATGAACTGTCCATTGGCGGTGCCAATGGTCCGGAGCCACTTCGGTCCCATCCATCTGGCTAAACCAGAGTGCCATTGGGCCCATGATAATAACCAGTGGGGCAGGCAACCGGCGGCAGCGACGAACAGGAACGGGATCATCAATTTCTCACCAAATGTACGTGTAATTTGGTAAGGCCAAGCGGTTAACAGATCCGAACGTTCCTGCAGCGCGGCAGTAACGACGGCCGAAATCATGCCGGAATGATGAACGGTGTCCGCATCGGTAAACAGCAAATATTCGCCGCGCGCAACCTGGGAAAGCTGATGGCAAGCCCACGATTTGCCGGTCCAATTTGCCGGCAAGGGACGACCGGAGATCAGTCTAAATTGAGCGCCTGGTTCGACCGAGAATCCGAGCTGTTGCACCAGATCGGGAGTGCCATCATCGGATTGATCGTCCAGAACGATGCATTCGAAATCGGGATAATCCTGGGCGAGCAACGACCGGAGACAGGGCCTAATGCGTTCGACTTCATTCCGAGCCGGCACCAGTACAGAAACCTGCGGGCACTTTTCCGGAATGGGTCCGGCCCGAAGCCGCGGCAGAACTCGCAGATTGGCGACGAACTGAACCAAGACCAAAACAACAATTCCGATTGATCCCCAGAGCCAAAGATGAATGAGCCAAGGCATTATCGAAAAAGTTGTGGCATCCCGGTCATGGCGATGACGTTACCGCCGATTTCGGCGAGCGGCGAATCGTGAACGAGGGCCGCTTCTATCTGAATGGATGCAAGCCGAGCGAGCAACGTGAAAACAGTTCAGCGGGAGAGCAACTCCGCGATGGTCTCCCGGACAAAATCGTATCCGTCATCCCACTCGGTCGCACGCGGTCCGGCTACATTCAGCACTTCGATCCGATGCTCTTCGCAGAAACCGTTGATCCGGTCGGCTGCGGTTTCCGGCAGACAGAGTTCCGCATCAATCAGAAGATAGGGCCGCTGCAAAAAGAGGCAGGTCTCCAAGGTCTTCTCGGTCCCACCAGATAATGACTCGAAATAGAAAATCACGGTACCGTCGGATTCCGCCACGTTCATCAAAGTGCGTTCCAGAGGACCGCCCCGATCCAGTTCCCGAAGCGGGTAGAGCGCCGGTATGATTCCATCCTCGGCCAAGCGCCCAGCCGGACAATAACCGCCAACGGGGAAGCCGGCGGCTAAGGCCGCATCCAAAGCTCCTCGGTCAACGCCGGTTTGGCCTCCAGAAATGATTCGGATGAGAGTGGGTTTTTCCATTAAACAGCGCGATCACCTTGAGCAAGCTCGAACCGGATGGCATAAAGAGCGGCAATGCACAGGCTTCTTTCCTTGGCGGCGGTCGCAGCTCTGCTTCTGGCGGGTTGCTCGGAGATCGAAAACACTGTCTACGATATACGCGGGCTGCCTCCCGGAAAAGCCGCGATCGTGATCGATCTGGCTGACCAGCATGCTTACTTATATTCCGGACAGGAAATGGTCTTATCCGCGGCGATTTCCTCCGGGCGAGAAGGGCATAATACCGCGGCGGGAAAATATCGGATTATCGAGAAGGACATCAATCACCGGTCAAGCGTCTACGGCGCATACGAAGAGAACGGCTTGGTGGTGAAAGCCGACGTGAATGCACTGAAAGATCCGAAACCGCCCGGGAGCTATTTCGTGGGTGCGCCGATGCCTTATTTTCTCCGGATCTACGACGGAGTCGGCATGCACGAAGGCTATCTTCCCGGGTACCCGGCATCACACGGCTGTATTCGGATGCCGGGATCGAAAGCGAAACGCTTCTTCGCCGCGGTTAAAGTCGGCACGCCGGTTATCGTGCGGAGATAGCCGCGAGTAAGCGGTTATCGCTTCTCTTTGACGGTCGGCGCCGGGCTGGAAACGTCGATGTTCGTTCTGATCCAGGATTTCAGCAATTCCTGCTCGAAATAGAACTCGTTGTATTTGAGCTGGATATCCTCAATCGTGAGGTTTGGGCTAAAACCCACATACGATGCAGAGGTCGCCGCGCTCGACCCGTGCATCAGCACGCGGCCTTTGGCGTCGGTCAACGTGTAGCTGAAATAGAGCCTTACCGGGTCCCGGCCGTTCCCGTTGTAGAAACGGATCTGCCGAAAATTGGGGCCCAGCCGCGGTTCATACCGCCCGCCCAGATCGATATCGGTGAACTGAAAGGTCAGCGTGCAACCAGGCGCTACTTTGGCCAGCGCGGGCCCTAGCTTGGAAGGCATTTCGCCGGCAAATCTTGCGGCTGTCTCTCGCTCACTCCGATCTTGAACCACAAAATCAGTAAAATATCCAATCGACGTGCCGCTAAATTTCTCCGGGTGAGCGTAGGTAATAACTACATTAGCCGGGGATGCAGCCAAGGCGGAAGTGGCCGCTGCGGCTGCCAGCAGCAAAGCGAAGGGTTGCCACAGGTAATTCTTTTTCATAACCTATTGATCCTAGTTTACCAGTCTACAGCAATAGACCGATTTCGCATTTGATTTATTCCCGGGTTCCTGATTTCCGGGACGCGGAAACCCGTTGCAAACCATGGTGGTGTAGGATACCGAAACAGTCCGGCTTTATGTATCCGAAAACGGTCAGTATCTACGACACCACCCTGCGGGACGGTACGCAGGCGGAAGGCATCTCTTTCAGCGTGCAAGATAAAATCCGGATCGCGGAAAAACTCGATGCTTTCGGGATTCATTACATTGAAGGGGGTTGGCCGGGCTCTAATCCAAAGGACATTGAGTTTTTTGCTGAGGCTAAGAAACGGCGCTGGAAGAACGCGAAGCTGTGCGCTTTCGGGAGTACTTGCCGGGCAAACCTTCGGCCGGAGGAAGACTCGCAGGTGGCACTGCTCATCGAAGCAGAAACACCGGTCGTAACCATCGTCGGGAAGAGCTGGCGCTTTCATGTCGAGGAAATTTTGGGCGCGAAAGTGGAAGAAAACTTCCGCATGATTCGCGAGACGGTGGCCTATCTGAAGTCCCGCGGAAAAGAGGTCATCTTCGACGCCGAGCATTTTTTCGACGGTTACAAGGATGAACCGGCTCACGCGCTGCAATCGATCCAGGCAGCTGCCGAAAGTGGCGCCGATCTGGTTGTGCTCTGCGATACGAATGGAGGAACCCTTACGCACGAGGTCGAAACGATTACGCGCTCCGTGGTCCAGGCAATGACTGTCCCGGTCGGTATTCACACACACAATGACTGTGAACTAGGCGTGGCTAATGCCTTGGCCGGGTTACAGGCTGGCGCCGTCCAGGTGCAAGGGACGATCAACGGATACGGCGAACGGACCGGTAACTGCAACCTGACGAGCGTGATCCCGATCGTGCAACTGAAGCTCGGTATCGAGGTTGTGCCGGATCTGCGAAAGCTCCGAGAATTGTCGTTGTTCGTGGATGACCTGGCTAACTGCCAACATAATATTCGAGCCCCTTTCGTTGGTTCCACCTCGTTCACGCACAAGGGAGGTTTGCACGCACATGCCGTGACCAAGCTGGCCAAAAGCTACGAACACATTTCCCCTGAATCGGTCGGTAACTTTCAGCATATCGTCGTTTCCGAACTCTCCGGGCAGAGCAATGTAATCGCTAAAGCTCGGGAGCTGGGCTTTGCGTTGGAGAAAGGTTCGCCCGCGGTGGCGGCGATCTTGCGGGAGGTCAAACGACTCGAACATCTCGGCTACGAATTTGAGGCGGCCGAGGGATCCTTCGAATTGTTGATCCGCAGAATATTGGTTAATCCGGAACCACTTTGGGAGCTGCTGGAGTATCACTGCACCTACATCCGATCGGTCCGTAACCGGTACGAGACCTGCGAGGCGACCGTTAAATTGCGCGTAGGCAAAGAGAACTATTACATGGTGGCAGAAGGAGATGGCCCGGTGAACGCTCTGGACGCCGCGTTGCGCAAGGCGTTGACGCCGGTTTATCCGATGATTCAAACGATCACCCTCGATGATTACAAGGTGCGGATTATCGGTTCACATGTCGGAACTGAGGCGCGCACGCGGGTATTGGTAGATTCAACTGATCATCACGAAAACTGGTGCACCGTTGGAGTGTCAGACAACATTATCGAAGCGAGCTGGCTGGCATTGGTTGATAGCTACGAATATAAGTTGCGGCGCTCTTAATCTCTTAACCTCCAGGCCGGCGATTCCGTCTTTATTGTCCTGACAATACCCTTTATGGCGTCGCTTACCTTTCTCGGCACCGCGCCCGGATACCCGGCTGCCAACAAAAATCATACTGGTTTATTGTTGGAGACAGGTACGAAGAAGGTCTTAATTGATGCGGGCGAGCCAAGCAGCCGGACCTTGCTGGAGATCGGGGTCGACCCGGCCGATCTCGATGCGATCGTGATAACCCACGGTCATTCGGATCACACTGGCGGTTTGCCGATGGTTATCCAAGCGGCCTGGATCGTCGGTCGAAAAGCACCGCTGCCGATCACTTTACCGGCGGAGCTGATCGATCCCCTGAGGAATTGGCTGGACGCCTCGTATATCGGCCCGAACTTTCTGCCATTCGAAATCCATTTCCATGCCTGGGAAAACGCGCCAGTCCATCAGGTTGCGGGCTGCGAGATCACGCCAACACCAACCACCCATCTCCAATCACTGGTAGACCGGTTTGGGAACGGACGATTTCACGCGTTTAGTTTCGCGGTCCGGCATCCGAACTTTGAGTTTGTTTTTTCCGGGGATCTCGGAGCGCCGAACGATCTGGCTAGACCGCTCAAAACCGGAACTGATCTATTGGTATGCGAGATCGCGCATTTCGAGCCTAAAGCACTGTTCGAATTTCTTTCGACGCGAAAGGTTACGCGCTTGGTTTTGACTCACGCGTCGGCAGAGGTCGCGGCGGAGATTGGGACGGTGCTAGCCGCTGCGCGGAAAGCGCTCCACCACACGGAAGTCTTATATGCGACCGATAAGATGCGGTTGGAATTGCGGCGCTGCGGCGAGTTGCCCGATCGCAAGACGGTTGAATGAACCGCGAATCGGCACTCATTGGCGCGAATTCAGGAGACGGAGTGCTTTTCGTCTAGCATTGCCAGATCGCCTGGAAATACTGAGGTCCCGCGGGAGGATCGGTAACTAAGGTACGGTTACCTCCAGGTCGCCCGGCCGAGCAAATCATTTCGCGGGCTTGACGTGTTCAGCTACGCGCCCGAGCCGAAGTTCCCGTTCTTCTCGAACCCCGGTTCTCGGCTCAGGGTAGAACCCGGTGAGCACGACTCGACGGCCCTTTCGAACGAGCTTGAGGTCCGCATCGTCGGCCAGCGGACGCAATTCGATGCGATCGGCGACGACGGTCAGTTCGAGCCGGGAACGTGCCCGCAGTTGAAGTCGTTCTCGCACTTCTTTGGGCAACACAAGGCGACCGAGCCGATCCATTGTGACGGTTTTCCGCATAGTGAAACTGTTACCGGTCTCCTTGCCGGCACGCAAGCTAACAGGTGCCTATTCAGGCACCTCACACAAGCCAACCGCACTGTTTTAGTGTTTAGGAACCGCGAACGGACACTAATTGACGCGAATGGACCGAGACCGAGGTGTCAACCAGGACGGGCATCACGAGTTTTATTTGGAGCTTCGCCGCCTGCGAACTGCTTTCGCTCTTGGTGCGGAACCGCCAAGCATCGCGAGGCGGAGTGCTGCCTCACGCTGGATGAGCGCTTCCAATCCCAGATGAATTAACCGGGTCTTCTCACTGATTCCGGTACAGCTTTGGGCTTTCGCCACGAGCTCTTCATCCAGGTTAAGCGTGGTCCGCATACGGACATATATGCATTTCTGGTATGCACCAATCAAGACGGACTTTGTGAGCAGGAGCTCAAAGGCAAGGAAGCTGCATCAGAGTCTTCGGCAGCGTAGGAACTATCTTGTCTTGCGAAACATAGTTCCTTTTGCTCTAACCGCAGTGCCGAATCCGTCTTCGCCGCTATTCTCAGCGACCCTTGAATCGTTAGTTCGAACGATTGCCATTTCACACAAAGGTAAGGCGAGCGGGTCAACCGGCCGGATTCCACCGCCTTTATGTGGTACTCGTAAATTCCCATCTCCTCGCCCGAAAAAACGCCGACCGGATTAAGGAACTCCAATAAGTCCCACATCTCGAATAGGATTCTTTCAGAATCAGTTGGCGGGTTTAGCGAAACACTCACGCATCGGTATTCTCCCCTTTCGTAAGCCGCCGCGGCTCCGCCGGTGGTTGTAGAACCATAGAAGAAGATCAATTCGTCTGCTCGGCGACGAGGTTCCGCCGGTAGCGTATCGTTCTTCAGCGGAATGTTCTTCGCTGACCTGCTTTTGAAATTTTGAATCGACATGACTTCGACTCCCTTCAGTAATTTTTCCAGCAGCGGCCAAAGAATTTGTAGAACTTGCCAAGTCGACGATCCGCTCTGGCCGTCTACCACCGCTACATGATTGATCTTTGCGGGCATAGGCTTGATCCATCGAATATGCCTCCTGAAGTTTCCCTCAGAAATCTCATCGCAGCGAGGCTAAAAGATCCCAATCATCCAGCGACACCGAACCTTGATGAAGTCGATTTGGTCGAGATTGCTTATGGATTAGCCGTTGCGCAATTTGTAAGGGTTGCGATCGCAGGATCGGTCAAGCCCAACGTATCTGTGCCAGTACTCGGCTTATTAGCAACGCACCGGCAGTGCCAGAGCCGCCAAGATTTTGTTCGTCTTCGCCTATTTCCAGACGAACTCAGGGTGCTTCAATCGACCAAGACTTCCAGCCTTGAAAAAGCACTCTTCGCCAAGGAACCCCTTGATTCGCATTTTGGTCTCTCCAAATGCGGAGGCATTTCGGACATCATCCAAACCCGGCGTGAGCTGTAGCAAAACTGTTTCGTTGTTAAGCGCTTCGGCGTTGTGAAACCGGCGCAGAGAGCAGTTTTGTCTTGCCGAACATTTTCACATAAGGCGCGCCGAATACGGTTATCCAGTATATGTCGGGAATACATTGCTGAAGGAACTGACTGTAAACCGCAAAGTGGAATTTTGTAGCTCGCTTGTCCAGATTCCAAGCGTCCGGTTTTGACGCCCAAAATCTATCTCTGCTTGAGTAAACAGTGTGAGACAACCGAAATCTGCCTCCAGGTCTTTGGCAGCCGCCCGTAGAAAGCAACTTAACTTGCTAACACCTACCCCATCGAAATCGAAAGCTAGCTTCCACATGGCGTGCAACGGCCGCGTCCCCTCGGTACCCATGACGTGAAAGCTCAGTTTGTGGGATTGAAAATTCGGATTGTACCCCCAGAGGAAAACACAGCGTCTTGCAAAGGTCCAGAGATGTATTGCGTGTTGGCTCAACGGACTTAAAATCCGTTTGCCCTACCAAAAGGCCAACCGCTGAACCCGAACAATTCGCGAGGCCATTTGCACTCTTCGAAGAAAGCATCTTCGAAGTTACCGAGGATGAAGTTGACGGGGGTACTAATGCCAACGCTCTTGGCTTTTCCATCCATACCCAACCTGATTCTCTGGAAGAGTTGCGTACCAATGTACGCGGTGCCGCGCGCACCCCCTTTGAAAAACCGGAATTTTTCCCAAACGTCATTTGACTCCATTTCGTTCGTCAAGAAGGATCCATATCGGAATGAACCCCAGATCGGCAAACCCACGGAAAATCTCTGACAAACTAAGCGTTCTGGTTCCCCGATGGTTGCTATTCGTTGCCATAGTCAATTCGTTTGAGTGCGTTAACGGGGGGCACTAGGATTTCACTCCCTGACATGTGATGCGGCGTTCGCGGAATTTCGGGGCCATAAAAATGCTCAGAGCGCTGACTCCAGGGCGATGCGCGAATATTGGTGGACTGACTTTTTCTGAACCCGAGGCGTTGACTAATTTTTTTAGAGATCGCGAGCATCATCCAAGTCGCCTGCCGGTCTTTGAAATGGAGACATTGCTTGGATCGGGGAGGCTTGGAAATTGATTCCGCAAGGCGCGATACACATCGCGCGTTACCGCAAATTCAAGCTGATCTGCATCAACCCGATGAGGAATAGCTATGATGTTGATTGTCAGATGGGAACTCCCGGCCGCGGCGATCCAAAGAAACTGACAATTCCAGTCACCTCGCCTCGCCTCAGGCGAACGATAAACAATTTGTAGCGTCCTCCCAGGTCTTCTCGTTTTGCAACTATTGACACACCCTGCAGGTGTTCGAGGACCCTTACAGTTTCAGAGAAATCCATCTCGCCGATCGGAACAACGCAAGTCGACGGATGCGGGCCGTAGAATTCGCTGAAGCAGCTCGTGAGGAACGTGGCCAGCACAAGAACTAGGATGTGCCGGAAATTGATGTATTTCAGTGCTCGGACAACGAACAGTTTCACGCGGAATAATCCAACCTGGTTGAGAACAGTACTAACCGAAAAAAGATGCGATCTTTTGACAAATTAACGATCACGTAGCAGCCGTCGATCACCGGAAAAAGCCAGCATTGTTCCAGGCCTTGCAACGAATGATAGCCGCCTAATGATCGCAGGATCAACTGCCGGACGCTTGCACCTAGTTTGCATTCCCAAGAGCTAGAGGCCAGACGGACTTGAGCTCCGGCACGTCGCGCGGATTAGGAAGATCGGGAAAATTCTCGTACAAGACCTCGTAGACGGCGCGGCAAACGGCCTTTGCCTTGCCGTCGTCGTGCCAGGTCCACGTCGTCTTATTCATGGCTTGCACCCAAAGCATTCCCGTTCCCTTGCTTCTCGCGCCGACAAAATTGATTCCTCCGGCCAATCCTCCTGGTTGAGAAAAGCTTGGTTCAGAAAAGTCTAGTCGAAAGTCCGCAGTTTCTGTCGCAGGTTGTATATCAAGGGCTTTGCCCGGAACTATCCCAGGAACCTGCGATAGGGCGCGCTTAAGTTCCGTCAACTCCAAGATCTGCGGCGATTTCGCCGAGAAGCCAAACATTTGCGGACCGTAGAATTCGCTCAAGCAGCTTGTGAGAAAGGGGGCTAGCACAAGAACGAGGATGTGGCGGAAATTGATGTATTTCCGTGCTTGTACAACGAATAGTTTCACGCGGAATAGTCGAACCTCGTTAAGAACAGCACTAATCAAAAAAAGATGCGATTTTTTGATAGATTATCGATCTAGTAATCGGCGGATAACTGCCCCTGCGCTTGTTGCCAGTTAGCGTTTTCCATAGCGGTCGGCTCAAAACTTGTATTTCCGAAATGCGGATTCGCTTGGAAACACGGATCAACTATTTTTGAAAATTATTTTGGAGATAGTATGAGCTTGCGTTCGGGAGCGCGTCAGCTAGAAACGTCGTCCATGAAAGCGCAGACTTGGATCTTAACTTTCCTAGGGTTCGCCCTTTTTTGCATGGTGCAAACAGCATCTGCTGGCACGGCTCTCTATTTCTCCGGTCCAGACGGAGAATACATAAGCCAAGGACAAGAATACTATCTCGACATCGCCGATGGTTATCAAATCGTTGTCAATCACAACAACAACAACAGTTACTCGTTCTATTTTAGCAACCCCTCCGCTCCGCCGGCCAAGCAGCATTGGTGGACCGTCGATTTCTCAGCTGCCAACAGCAAACGTCTAGGGCATGGCATTTACCTCGGGGCGACCCGCGAGGGTTTCGCTAATGGCGTTCCCGGTCTCGACCTTTTTGGAGATGGGCGAGGGAATAACGCGGTAGCGGGGTACTTCACCGTCCTGCAAGCGGTGTATGATAACCAAAGTAACCTCATTGAATTCGCAGCAGACTTTGTTTTACAAGGCGACACTCCCGGAAAAATCTTCGGGTCCGTTCGATACAATTCCGATATTCCGCTCGTAAACACCCTCAGATAGTAGCACCAATCGGCCCCGGTTCTACCTGCCATTCTCGGACAGCATTGCTGTCCGAGATAAGCGTCGGATATAGCGTTTAGGCTTCCTGTGCCTGACAGAGTTCAGTCAGGTCCCCGCCTCCCCTCTTTCGCCTGTCGGCGTTGCCGAGCTTTACAGTTAGCTATGTTAAATCTAATGTGTTAGCAACATAAAAGACGTACGTTATTTATTTGGATTCACATCACGGATTCCGCTGGCAGGTCTGTTTATCGCGGCTTGCATCGGTATTGTCGCTTCGGACAGGCATTTTGATTGTTGGATAATTTTCGGAGTGTTGTTTTGTCTGTTTGGTCTGGCCGCTCTGGCTTGGCGCAAAACGTTGCTCACGCTCGTGGCAACCGCGTTTTTCTTTGCGTTCTGGCATGCCTTCTTAATCAATCATAATCAGGGCTTTCAGTTGTCGCGTGAACCTCGATTCAATAATCATGTTCATCGTTGCGTTCTCTGCGCACAGTCCGACTCCATCTCTTTTCATTGGGCTACCCAAACGAAACAACGGTTCCTAGCGGAAGTTCGCGAGGTCGACGGCTTCGCTGCCAGTTTCCGGGTTTCGGTTGAGCTGAATGGAAGTCCCATTCAATACGGGGATAGCATCGCTGTGGACGGGCGCTTCGCCCTTCCAGATGCCCCGCTTAATCCAGGAGAATTCGATTACCGCAGTTTTCTGGAGCGGCAGGGCGTTTACTTGGTTCTGCAGGCGATTCCAGGCAACAAAACGCAACTACTCTCGCGCGGAGGTGGGAACCGGCTGGTCGGATTCGCCCTCCGGCTCCGGCACGGCGTAGAAGACATTCCAGTAGCATCACTCGAGGATGATCCGACCATTCAAGCATTGATCCGAGGGATCCTTTTTGGCGATCGTTCCACGGTTCCAACGGCTATCCTGGACGAGCTTCAGGATACCGGAACTCTGCACCTGTTCGTAATCGATGGACTGAAAGTAACTCTGCTCGCGGGTATTTCCTGGGCAGTAATGAAAACGGTCCGGGTCGGCCGCCGCTGGACGTTCGTTCTTATCGTTCCGCTGCTACTTTATTGCGCCGGCACCGGACTCTCGATCGCGAGTCTACGAGCGACGATCATGTCCGCAATTCTGCTCTTGGGAGTCGCGCTGGAGCGCCCGGTGCTCGCCAAAAATATTCTCTCGGGCGCGGGCTTGTTCTTGCTCTTATTAGATCCTCAGCAGCTCTTTCAGCTCGGTTTCCAACTTTCGTTTGTGACCGTCGCTGCTTTGACTATAGCAGCGAGACCGCTCGCTCATTTTTTGTCAATCCCGTTTCGTCCCGATCCTTGGATTCCGCAGCGACTTCTGCGCCCGACCCAGCGGGCTTTCTGGCGGATTGGCCAACACGCATCCGAGCTGTTTTCCGTTTGTTGGGTATGCTGGTTTGCGACGCTGCCGTTCGCCTGGTTGGTCTTTCATCGTATCTCGTGGTGCAACGTGGCAGCTAACTTTGCGACCGTCCCTTTAGGCGCTACGATTCTGGCTCTCGGGATCTCATCCATTTTAGCTGCTCCTTTTTGCCGCTGGGCGAGCGTCTACCTGAACAACACCAACTGGCTGCTTGGTCATCTGTTCCTTGGGGTGGTGCATAGCTTCACCGCGTTGCCCTATCAGAGCGTGAACGTCGCCGAACCGTGGACCGGAAATCATCCGAAACTCGTCATCTTGGCTTCCGGACGATCCAACAGCGTCTATTTGCACGCCGGAAAGGTCGACAGCTTCATCAACCCAGGTAGCGAAGCCAAATATCGGCGGGTGACCCAGCCATTCCTTCGTTGCCAGGGTGTAAACCAACTTTACCTTCTGGGGAGCACTCGTCACGATCCGGATCACGAAGGATGTTTGAAACGTATGGAGCGACAATTCACGTGCGTGCGATTCATGAACCAAGAGCGGTTTGAGCTGGCCGATCAGAGTTCACAGTCGGACGCAAATTCAGCGATCATCGATCTGGATGAGACCGGGGTTCGAGCAAGGGGATTTTTCGGGTCACTGGGATCATCGATCTTAGCCAGGATGGGAGGATACCGGATTCTGCTGATCGCTGATCGCCATCGGGGAGCCTCGATTGCAGCTGATGCCTCGGCCGATCTGCTCTGTGTTTCGAGCCCGCGTTCTTTTCCTCCGAGCGACCTGCGGCGCCAGTTTGATCCCCAGGTCATCGTTTACGCGCAAGGGAAACGACTGGAACTCAGTCAGACGGAGCTCTCCAATGGCACTCCAATTATTTTCCTGAACGAGCAAGGTGCCGTTACGCTAGAACTTTGCGAAGACAGGTTGCAGCTCCAGACATTTCGCGGTGCTCAATTCACTTTTCGTAAACGCAAGTGATAGATCGGGAGATTCTGGGAGCGATACGTTTCTTCAAAATCGGTCCCCGGATATTCTTCTGACCACGGACAAGAAACGAAAGATTCTGTCTGGGAATCGGCGGCTTTAGTGATGCTATCGAAATAATCGGCGTGATCGGTCTTGATCCACAACTCCCCGCCTGAAGCAAGAGCACTAGCGGAAGCCATGAGAAACTCCTCGCCGACTAAGCGACGACCGTGATGCCGCCGCTTGGGCCAAGGATCTGGAAAGGAGAGGTGCAGCCGGGAAATCGAACCAGCGGGCAAGAGGTAACGAACCGTGTAATCGATTTCCAAACGCAATACCCGAACGTTCGTCAAACCCAACCGGGAAGCGGACCGGAGCGTTTTGCGGACCCGGCCAAGGAGCCGTTCCACGCCGAGGAAATTTCTTTCGGGATATTGGCTGCCCGCTTGGATTAAAAAACGGCCGGATCCAGAGCCCAGATCGATCTCGACCGGATGCTCATTTTGAAAAATGTCGGCAAACGAGAGTGGCCCAAAAATGTCAGTCGGAACGACTTCCAGCTGCTCTCCCAAACGTGGACTCGCGCACTCCGTGCTTGCTTCCCGGTCAGGGGTCATTCCACTCCAACATGGGGAGGGATCACGTTCTTTCTCCGGCGCGCTAGCCCGCACGCCCTCCGGATTGGCCGAAGCGCCGCGAGGATCAATCATTGCGATGAGCGGTCCGCAAAGAACGGATTGTGCGTCCTCTCGTTTGCAACCGTAGTCATAGGGCCGTGACCTGGACAAATAATGGTTTCCGGCGGTAACGATAAAATCTTCTCGCGATTATTTTTTCTGGCTTGTTCGTACGCGTTGGGTGCCCCGCCCATGGATCCGGCGAACAGGGAATCGCCAACAATGACCACCGGTTTAGCCAGTCCAGACACCAGATAGGAAGTACCTCCTGCCGAATGCCCATTGGTGAGCCTGGCTTCGATTTCCAGCGATCCTACGTTGTATTTGAATCCTTCGCGCACCGGCTGCGAGTGGCCAACCGGTTCCGCTGCCGGAGCGAAAACGGGAGCTTTGCATCGGGACACAATTTCGGCGAGGCCAGCAACATGATCCCCATGGGTGTGGGTAATGAAAATGGCTTTCACGGTCAGGTGCTCTGCTTGGATTCGTTTAAACAACTCGTCCGGTTCGACGCCGGCATCGAAGATGACTGCTTCGCTGGAGGAAGGATCCCAAACCAGATAGACGTTCACCGTCATTCCCATCAGGTCGGTATTAAATTGGGCGAGACCTTCCAATGTGATTTCTGCTGGTTCCCAACTGTTCTTAAACGATTCCACCAAGGCGCCCGGTGACAGACCCAGCGCGGTTCCCAAAGCGGTGATCTGATTTCGATCTCCGGATCCGGCCTTCAATCCCTCGATCTGATCGCGTTCCAGTCGAGAACGCTGCGCTAGAGACGCATCGTCCAGATGAAGTCCGCGCTGTGCCTTGCCAATGATGTCGATAAAAAAGTCTTCCAAGGGAATTTTCATACGCTTCTAATGGGCATTCTTTTGGAGCGTCCAGACTTCATTGTCGTCCAGCCGCTTTACGACGACTTGGGTCGGACGGATATCCAAAACACGATACGTATGAGCTGGGTCGTCCGGCAGCGTGAAATCGCGATCTAACTCTACCTTCATCGTTGCTCCGCTGCTAGCAAACAAGAGAACGGCGTAAGCCCCATGTTCTCGAGCCGGAATTCCTTTGATGAGCGATATGGTTTGCCCGGTGCGGATATGCCGGAGTTTCACGACCGAGGCATCGACCGCATTGCCGTCCTTATCATTTACCTCTCGACTCTGGATATCGATGACTTTGTAAGCGAGTCCTTTGAGTTCGTCACCAACCCCAATACTATAAGAAGTACCGTCTGAATCGCGCAGCGTCGCTTTCTTGTTGTGCACTTCTTCTAACGTAACCGGGAGAAACGCTTCCTGGACCTCTAAAACGGATATCTTCGCCGCAAGCCCGCCAGTAGGGTTCTTATCGACGCTGGGACTCGAGGATCCAGTAGCAGAACCCGACGGATTCGGCTGTTTTAAAATATCTGCGTCCGAGATCCCGGTCTTTGGTGGAGAGGCCGGCTGAGATCCGCGGGGGGACGCAGATGGAGACGCCGGGGACGGAGATTGAGAAGCATTAGGAGCCGGAGAGCTCGCAACGATGGCTGGGGTACTGGTTAGCTTGGTTGCGGCGGGGTGGCTGTGCAACAAGTCGGCTATTTCGCGAAAACCCTTTGCCGCCGCTGTCGACTCGGCGGTCGCTCCGGTTTGGTCGGTGAGCGACGGATCGGCTCCGGCCTGCAGCAACATGGTCACGATTTCCTTGTTTCCCTTGCTGGCCGCCAACATCAGGGGGGTACGGCCATCGTTCGATCGGCTATCCACTTCAGCGCCATAATCGAGCAAGATTTTCACCACATCCTTATGTTCGGACAAAGAGGCGAACAGGAGGCCCCGACTCAAATCGGTCTTCGAACGATCGGCCAAAATTTGGACACATCGAGCGCTGCCGTGGTAAGCGGCGGTCGAGAGAGCAGTCCACCCGTTGTTATCTTCCGTGTCCGGCTCAGCCCGATTCTGGAGCAGTAGTTTAACGATTTCGGGCTGGTCGTTTTGAGCGGCCAAGATCAATGCTGTTACACCGTCGCGTCCGGCGACATTCGGGTCGGCTTTGCGGTCAAGAAGCTGCTTGACCAAGCCAGTTTTGCCTCGTTCAGACGCAACCATCAAAGCGGTTTGGCCGGCCGTGTTTTGGGTGTTCACGTTAAATCCGGCCGCAAAAAAAAGAGCCAACGCCTTTTGGTCCTCTTCGGCCGCCGACCGGACGAAATCGTCCGCATTGAACTGCAGGTTCATGCCGGCGAGCTCTTTGATCAGTTCGTCTTTGGATTTACTGCAACCAAAAAAGACCAGTGCGAGAAACGCACCGAAGATAAACCAGACGGCTTTTCGCATGTGCCGAGCTATATTATTCATCCCTGCTGGGAGCGCGAGCGCGTTGTTCAAAGAAGCAGTTCGAGCGACCGTTTGTTTAGCCGAAAACAGTCTCTCCGCCGTCGCGACCAATGGCGCGCCGAATCCGGAAAAGATGAGCCGGCCGCGTGTTCGGATCCAGGATGACGAAATTCCTTCGGCCCCGCCAGGTAAACTGCTCATCGGTCAAAAGATCCTGAACTTGGAACGGCTCGTTCTCGCCGATACCAAAATCTTCGAGCGGGACGTAAGCGACGCCGCTCTGGGAATGGAAAGGATCGACTGTGACCAAAAATAACAGGATGTTATCCAATCCTGCAGTGGCCTTTGAATAGAACAGAATTTGGTCATTCTCGATGGTATGAAACCGGATGTTTTCGTACTGCTGCAGCGCCCGATTCTCCCCTCTGATTTGGTTCAGTTTCGTGAGGTAGTCCTTGATGTTGCCGGGGGCGTTCCAATCTCTTTCCTTAAATTGGTACTTTTCGGAGTTGAGGTATTCCTCACGATCTGGAATCGCAACGTTCTCACAGAGCTCAAAGCCGCTGTAAATGCCGTAGACTGTCGAGAGGGTGGAGGCCAAAAATGCGCGGATCAAAAAAGCCGGGCGCCCGCCGGTCTGCAGGTAAAAGGGCAGAATATCTGGGGTATTCGTGAAAAAATTGCCACGGAAATAATACCGCATATCGGTTGTGCAGAGCTCGGTAAGATACTCGGTGAGTTCTGCCTTGGTGTTGCGCCAGGTAAAATAGGTATATGATTGGGTGTAACCGGCTTTGGCCAGCGCCTTCATCATCTTGGGACGGGTGAAAGCCTCGGCCAAAAAGATGACGTCCGGATGCTGCGCGCGCACGTCCGTGATGAGCCACTCCCAAAACGCGAGCGGTTTGGTATGCGGATTATCGACTCGAAAAACCCGGACGTCGTGACTGACCCAGAAAAGGATGATGAGCTTCATCTCCTCCCATAACTCCCTCCAATTTTCGTTGTGAAAATTGAGCGGATAAACGTCTTCGTACTTCTTCGGAGGATTCTCAGCGTATTTGATGGTGCCGTCCGGCCGATGGAAAAACCATTCCGGGTGGTCGCGAACATAGGGATGGTCGGGTGAACAATTGATGGCGAAGTCGAGGGCCACCTCCATTCCCCGAGCCCTTATTTCCTTTACCAGCCAATCGAAATCTTCCAGGGTGCCGAGCTCCGGTTCGACCGCCATGTGCCCTCCAAACTTGCTGCCGATCGCATACGGCACGCCGGGATCGCCTGGCTCCGAAGTGACCGAGTTGTTCTTACCTTTCCTTTTGGTGAAGCCGATGGGATGAATCGGGGGAAAATAGATCGTATCGAATCCCATCGCTTTGGCATCATCCACCCGAGGAAGACAATCCCGAAACTTCGATCCCCGGTCTTTCCCTTCGGCTGACCTGGGAAAAAATTCGTACCACGCGGCGAAAAGCGCCTCGGGCCGATCAACCACGACCTGGATGTAAGGTTTGGCTTCGGTGGAGAGCGACCGATCCGGATAGGCAGATATTAAGCCCGATAACTCGGGAGACTTGGCAATTTCCGCGCCGCCACTTGGCTTACTCGCGCGGAGCTCCTTAGCAAATGCGGTAAGCCGATCTTGATCGGATTTACGGGTGGCGCGCGCCGCAGCCCGCTCAATCAGAGCCGCGCCCTCCTCTGTTTCAGTTGTTAGATCCGTGATGCCGGCATTGAACTTCTTCAGGAACTCCTGGGCCCAAGAATTAAATTCATCACCCCAGGCTTCGATGGTGAATTCGTATTTGGTGTTCTCCGTAAAATGGCAAACCCCGGACCACCGATCGTTCTCGCCCTGGATCATCGGCGTTTCCAGCCAAACCGTACTTCCAATGGCTCGCCATTTCAGAACTGCCGCGAGCACATCGTGCCCGTCCTTGAAAACGTCAGCGGAAACACCCAGCTCCTGGCCGGTAACTCGCTTGACCGGATAGCGTCCGCCGTCGAGGCACGGCTCAATTGCTTCGATGATGACCGTCGGCGGCCGTTCGATGGATTCTTCTAGTTTATTCACGATTCAGGAAAAACAGGTCGAATTGTGTCTGGAAGCTCGTCTAAGAAATCATTGAAGAACCTAAAGGCGGGAAGCATCGAAGCAACCTGTCGAAGACTTTTAATTGCAGGCGAGATGTGACGCAAAAATTCCGGTTTCCCGCGTAGGACCCCGATCACACCATACGCGCCCAGCGCCTGGAGCAAGCGTTGAATCGCGCAGCGCAAAAAGATGTCGCGAAACTGTTCGCGGTCGACGGAGGAATCCAGCCGATCCAGATAATAGCTGAGCAGCGCCTGCCGCTCGGCATCCGTGAGTGTGACGTAAGGGTCGTAGAGCAAGGAAGCAAGATCGTACTCGCCTAAGCCGGGACGCATCCCTTGGAAATCAATCAGGAACGCTTCGTCGTCACTGATAATGATATTCTGTGACTGTAAGTCCCGATGGACGAGCACCCTCGGATAACTCGCGAGATCTTCGGCCAGTTTAGTCAGTTCCGGGCGTGACCAGAGCGCCTGGATCCGGTCCTCCGGTACCCGGAAGCAACGCCGAAAGCAGTTTTGCAGTCCGTATTCCTGTTCCCACCGATACAGGGCGGCATCAAAATCGGGCGGGCTATCGGACATGCGGGCCATCGAAGGATCAGTCCCGTGCAGCATGATCACTTGGTCGAGAGTTCGCTCGTACAGGAACTTTCGGACTGGCCACGATTCAGTACGATGATGCCAGAGATCTTCTTCCCCGAGATCTTGCATCCAGATCAAGCCTTCTTCGTCGTCGTGAAAGTAAATCAAAGGCGCGTTGACGCCGATCCCGTCAAGAAAATTGGCGACCGCCACGAATCGGACGTTTTCCAGTTTCTCTTTCTGGTATTTTACGAGAATCAATGACGAATCAGCACTGAATTGAATCCGGTAGTATTTGCGGTCGGAACCTCCTTTTTCGAGAGGTCGAATATCGAATGCCGAATCGTGATAATGAGGAAACCGCTGCCGGGTGTGGTCTATGAGCAAATTCAACGTCATACGAAATCTCTCCGGCCAAAGGTGCCGGGCCCTACATCCGTGCCAGCCACCACGCATTCGCTAAGGTGTGTGTCTGACCGAATAGTCGAACCTGGCCATGCCACAACGTCCTGCAGAGATACGTTGGGCTCGATCCGGCTTTCCGGACCAATCCAGCAGGCACCGGCGATCTCTACTCCTTCGGACACCATTGCCGAATCGGCGATCGTCGTCGGCCAATCCGCTTCCGTCAAGTGCCTTGGTCGCCAACTATCGGTCACAACGGTTCGATGGATTCCCAGATATGCCTCTCGGGAGCCGATATTGAACCACTGTTGCTCATCCAAAACGACTCCGTTTATTCGGTCACCGTCGCGGATCGCATCAGCCAAGACGGGAATGAAGGAGACCTTGCGATCGGGTGGAATCTTCCCAATCATTTCTGGATTCCAGACGGAAACGTTTGCGAAATCAACATTGCCGGAAAGACCGGACCCAAGCCGGCCAAGGATATCCACGACTCGATTTGTTCCGGGATCGAATGAGAGAGGAGTCAGACCGGTGTGACGCAATGCCAACGTCACTCGGCAGCCGGAACGGAAATGGGAATCGATCAGAGCGCCAAGGTTGATGTCGGTGAGAACATCACCGCTATAAACGAGGAACGGCTCCTGCTCGAGCAAATTGGCCACGTTGCGAATCCCGCCTCCGGTCTCGAGCAACACCGGCTCCTGAACGAGCGTCACTCTTTTGCCTCGATACGAATTGCTCGAAAAGAAGTCGGTAAACTGTTCCGGCAGATGGTGAGTATTGATAACGAATCGTTCTACGCCAGACGCGATCAAATGATCTAAGGCAAACGTGATCAGTCGCTTTCCGAAGATCGGTAGCAACGGTTTCGGAACGACATTTGTGAGCGGTCGAAGCCGGGTACCCAACCCTGCTCCAAGCACGAAAGCGGTGCGAACGCGCGGAACCATGGACGCTTGGCAACCTATCGAGTCGTTCTACCAGATGTAAAGTCAGCAGTTCGGGGCATCGCGTTTGGCGTTTGGCGTTTGGCGTTTGGCGTTCCGGCGTTCCGGCGTTCCGGCGTTCCCAAGTCCCCGGTACCGTTGACAATAAAGCTATGATCAACGTTTGACTTGTCGCATTGACGCGGTAATAGGGCCACAATTCGTGCTTCAGAATGAAACCGTTCGTCCTCCTTCTAGGTTACGTCCTACTTGCTGGCGCTGTCATCGCGCAAAGCTCAAGCTCTCCGGTTATCACGATTCGCAAAGGAACGGCTGTAGTTGTTGAAATTAAAGATGCCTCCGGTCCGGCGGGCGCCGTTTTGAAAAACGATATTGAACTTTCGGGTGCAATGACGCTCGGGGACAGCGCTTCGGCGACGGCGATAGTGAGTGTTACCGCGTCTGGTAACGGAGCTAGCGGACAAGCTCTCGATAAAACGGGAAGCGCGATCCTGCAAAAAAGTTATGGCGGAGATACCCGGCGAGCCGTGCATCAATTTGTTGACGATTTGGTGGAGACGTTGACGGGGCAAAAAGGTATTGCCACTTCAAAGATCGCGTTCGTATCCAACCGTACCGGACACAAAGAAATTTATACGGCAGACTACGACGGCGCGAATGCGGTCCAATTGACCAGAGACAATGCGATAAGCGTTAATCCCAATCTTTCGGCCGACGGGCGCAAATTAGCTTACACCGGTTATCAAAGCGGATATGCCGACATTTACCTGGTTGATTTGGGTTCTGGTTCGCGCAATCGCATCATCAAATATCCGGGTACAAATTCCGGTCCAGCCATCTCGCCGCAAGGCAATCGGATCGCCTGCACCATGAGCAAAGATGGCAACCCGGAGATTTATGTCACAAATATCAACGGCGATTCTCCGCGCCGGTTGACGCGCGCTCTGGGGGTAGAGTCATCGCCGAGCTGGTCGCCAAACGGCAGCGAGATTGTTTATTCCTCGGACGAACGGGGCGGACCCCAGATCTATCGACTGGGTGTTGACGGCGGGTCGAGTCGGTTACTGTCGACTGGATATGGTTATTGCACCGAACCGAACTGGTCGCCCGATGGAAAGAAGATCACTTTCAATGTCAGAAGCGGCGGGGCTTTCCAAGTGGCCGTACTCGATCTCGACGGTGGCTCGACCCGGGTAATTGCCAATGAGGGTGAGAGGCCGGTCTGGGGTCCAGACTCCCGCCACGTGCTATTTGCTAGAGGGAGCGGACTTTTTATGATTGATAGTGTGACCGGGCGTGAAGCCAGGATCGTGGGCGATTTAGGCAGAGTTTCCGAGCCGACTTGGTCCCACTAAAATCCGTCTCCATACATCTCATGAAAAAGATCTTCACTTTTGGTTGCATACTTATCGTTGGTCTGTGCGGTTGCAAAAAACAGCAGCAGCAGGAATACGCCGGGGTCGAGGGCGATACGGTGAGCGGAACGCCGCTTTCGCAGCGCCAGGAGGGCGTTTCATTTTTCGGCAACAATGTGAATCGCGGCCAATTTCAGCCGGTTTATTTCGCCTTTGATAGCTTTGAGATGCAATCGTCTGAAACTGAAAAACTGCGGCAGATCGCCAGCTTTATGAAAGGGGCCTCGAACAATGTTATTTTGGCTGGATTTACCGACGAACGAGGCACGGAGGAGTACAATCGCGGTTTGGGGGAACGGCGCGCTCAGGCCGCTCGCAATTATTTAATTTCGCTCGGAGTTTCTGGTAGCCGAATCCAGACCGTCAGCTTTGGGTTGGAAATGCCGACGGATTCGGGACACAACGAGGCGGCTTGGGCCAAGAATCGTCGAGTCGAGACCGGCGTCGTTCGGTGATCAACGGGTGAGGTTGATGTTTTGATTGTTTGCCGCGGCTTGATTCCTGGAGCAGCATTCGAATCATGACGAACGTTCGAGCGCTCTTCTGTCGGCACTCATTACGTTATTGTTTTACGCCCGTTATTTTACGGATTACTACTCAACTAGACTCGCTGGCCTCTCGTTTGTGCCCGCGGCGGCATGGAAGATCCCAACTCGCTTGATGACGAAGCCCTTGTTCGCCGCACGCAGAGCGGCGACACACTGGCGTTCGATGTTCTTTGGCAAAAATACAGCTCGAGGATCTATTCGCTGATCTACAACATGACCTCGAACCACGAGGACGCGAACGATCTACTGCTTGAGGTGTTTGCCAAGGCTTACCGGTCGATCAGCGGTTTTCGAGGAAGATCGAGTTTCTATACCTGGATCCACGCGATCGCAGTGAACATGACGATTAATTTCGTTAAAAAGCGTGGCCGCCGGTTCCAAATGAGCTTAGATGACATCGACTCCAGTGTTCACAATGACAAGGAATTCATCGAACTTACTGCAGCGAACACGCCGATCCGCGAAGTTGATCTGGCAGAACTGCAACAGAGATTGAACGAAGCGATGATGAAGCTGTCTCTAGAGCATAGGACCGTTGTAACGATGTTCGACATCCAGGGGATGCCGCACGCGGAGATCGCCAGGATCTTGGGTGTACCAGAGGCTACAGTTCGATCCAGGTTGTTCTACGCACATCGACAGTTGCAGAATTACCTCGAAGAGTTTAGAAAGAAATGATGCTCGACGAAAAGCAGGTACAACAGCTTCTCAAACTAAAGCGATTCGAGCAACCGCCCCCCGGCTATTTTGATAGAGCGCTCGAAGAATTTCATAGCCGGCAACGCGCCGAAATCCTGCGCCGGTCGCCGCTCCAAATTTGGTTCGAAAGATTATCATCGAGCTTCGGAAATTTTCGCGTGCCAGCGTCAGCCTATGCCGGCGCGTTTGGCGTCTTTGCAGTGATAGCGACTCTTTTGGGCACCGGCTTATGGACACCGGAAGCTCCAAATCGGAGTTTGACGAGCGGGCTGGCTCAGTCAGAAATCACCGACTCCGGCCTCAGATTTACCTCCCGTGGTGAGATCAAACTCTCCGGACCCGAAACGAAATTCCAGAAGTTCTTCCCGACGATTCAGCCCTCGGATGCGAGTCGGCCCCGCTATATTCTTGATCGACAGCCTGTGAGCTACCAACCGCCGGCCAGCTTTTAATTAGTTATTGGCCCGCACGGCAAATGTGTCGGATTCTGGCCTCCCACCAGCTCGATGCTGAAACAGTCGCTAGCCGTTTTGTCTTTCCAAAAAATGTCGGCTGAAGGGGCGGAACTTGCCTCCCCGAAGATTCGTACCGCGTGGGTACCGGTTTTTCTCGTGCTCACGCTCACCGGGCTGTGGACTTCGTCCCAGGTCACCTCCGCAGAAGAAACTTTCGCAGCCATCGCAGCAGATGTGCAGAAGGTCTTTGAATCGGCGAAAGGAGCTGTGGTTCGTATCGAGTCCGAGGATCAACACGGGAGATTGGCCGGGACGGGATTTGTCGTTGACCCGGCGGGGATCATCTATACGGCGTATTCGGTGGCCGGAGAGTCACACGACATTATCGTCGAGCTGGGATCAAGTCGTTACCCGGCGGAGAGATTGGCCGCAGATTCTCGAAGCGGGGTCGCTATCCTCAAGATCCACGCGGAAACACCTTGGCTTCCACTGGGTGATTCTGACCATCTCGCTGTCGCATCTCCGATCGTGACGATTGGTTATCCTCAGGGTTTGCCGCTTACACCAAATTTCGGAATCGTTGGCGGCCTTGACGAAGGCGATCTAAAGCAATTCTTCGCAACTACTCTCATCCGAGCGAACATACCGCCGCAAAAAGGTGAAGGCGGAGCCCCGCTTCTCAATTTGGAGGGCCAGGTCGTGGGCATTCTGATCAGCAGTGTGGACAACAAAACTGCCTGCTACGCACTGCCGATTAAAGCCGCGGAAAAGGTTCGGGCCGATTATGTCCGTTTTGGTGATGTCCGACCCGGCTGGGTTGGGGTCAACATCGAGGATGGAGATAAGGAGCAGAACCAATCGCGCGTAGTGATCACGGGTTTTGCTGATAATTCGCCCGCCACGGAATCAGGTCTCCAGCCCGGCGATATTCTCATGCAAGTTGGATCGGTGAAAGTCCATTCAACAGCAGATGTCCGAAATGCTTCGTTTTTCCTGTCAGCGGATCAAAAAGTCACTATCTCCGTCGTTCGTGACGGGGAGAATCTCACGTTCGATGTCATTCCGACCCTTCCGCAGCAGCCCAGATTCCCGGTATTTGCACCAGGGTACCTCCTAAACGGAGATAATGCCCTCAGACTGAAACTGGAAAATTAAGTCGGCATCCAGGGCTCAGGAGTCAACGTCAGACGCCCTTCTGCCTCGATTTTTTCTTGTGTCCCAACGCGATCTTCGGCATTAGGTAAGCCGCGTCCGAGGAAGCGGTTTTCGTTGGCTTTCTCCCCGCGGCGGCATAAGGTTGGCGGTTCATCAAATGTCTAAGGTCGACTCGCAGATTACTGAATTGTCATTTGAAGCAGCAATGGAAAGGCTCGAACTGATCGTCGGACAAATGGAGTCATCCAAGCTGCCTCTCGAAGAGCTGCTGGCAAGATATGAAGAAGGTACCAAGCTGATCGCAGTCTGCAATCAACGGCTAGAAGCAGCGGAAAACCGTGTAGAGACGCTAGCTCGTGATGCTGTATCTAAGTCTCAGGGGTCTTCTATAGAACGGCCCAAGGATCTCAAAAAATCTCCCAATGATGAAATCAGCCTCTTTTGATACATCCCGAGCACGCCTGCTCGATCGGATCGAGTCTCCAACCGACTTAAAGCGGCTGGAGGAAAACCAACTGCCGCAGCTTGCCCAAGAAATCCGAGACGAGTTGATCTCGGTTCTGTCGAAGACAGGAGGCCATTTAGGACCAAACCTTGGGGTAGTCGAGCTTACCATGGCGTTGCACCGCGTTTTTGACACGCCAGAGGATAAGCTTCTCTTCGATGTCAGCCACCAAGGCTACGTCCACAAGCTCTTAACCGGAAGGTTGGATCGTTTTAGCACCATTAGACAGTATCAAGGATTGAATGGCTTCTTGCTGCGGTCAGAGAGTGGGCACGATTGTTATGGAGCCGGACACGCCGGAACCGCCCTATCGGCAGGCTTAGGGATGGCTGTTGCCCGGGATCGACGCGGAGGCAAGGAAAACGTCGTAGTGGTGGCTGGAGACGCGGCCTTCACTTGCGGTACCAGCTACGAAGCGCTCAATAATGTCTCGCACAATACAAAGCGTTTTATCGTTGTTTTGAATGACAACGAATGGTCGATCGCCAAGAATGTTGGAGCGATCGCAAACTATTTGAACCGGATCGTTACGAACGATGCTTATAGCCATTTGCACGAAAAGGCAGCCAAGTTTGTGGAAATGATCGGGGGCAAGTTCGTCACGCAGCTGGCACACAAGGTTGAAGAAGGGGTAAAGCATCTTCTCCTGCCAAGCGTCATTTTTGAAGACCTGGGCCTGCACTACTACGGACCGATCGACGGACACGATATTCCTTTGCTAATTCGTACATTCGAATTCTTGAAGCGCCAGCCGGAGCCGGTGCTGCTCCACATCATCACGCAGAAAGGAAAAGGGTATGCTCCGGCGCTAGCTAAACCGGACAAGTTTCACGGGCTTGGAAAATTTACTCTGGAAACCGGTGAAACCGCGAAAGCAACGACTCCGACCTATTCCGAACTTTTGGGCCAGACTTTGACTAAGTTTGCCGACAACAATAAGAAAATCATGGCCATTACGGCGGCCATGCCGTCCGGTACCGGTCTGTTTCACTTCGCGGCCAACCATCCGGATCAATATTTTGATGTCGGCATCGCCGAGGAGCACGCTGCGCTTTTCGCCTGTGGGCTGGCGACGCAAGGTTTTAAGCCGTTCCTCACCATCTACTCGACCTTCATGCAGCGCGCCTACGACATGCTTATTCACGATATCGCGCTACAGAATCTGAACGTCGCGCTGTGTATGGATCGCGCGGGATTATCAGGCGATGATGGGCCGACTCATCACGGCCTATTCGATATCGGCTATCTGCGCCCGGTCCCGGGGATTGTGCATATGCAGCCCAAGGATGAGGAAGAATTTGTCGATATGCTTTGGACCATGGTGAACTACAATCAGGGGCCGATTGCCATTCGCTATCCTCGAGGCGCCGGCACGGGGGCGCAGCCGAAAGCTCAACCCAAGTTGCTGGAGATTGGCAAAGCCGAAGTGGTGCGTCACGGTCAGGATGTTGCGCTTTTCGGGCTTGGAAACATGTTCGCTCTAGCCGAAGCGACCGCGAAACGGTTGGAAGAACAAGGCTTCTCGGTTGCGTTGATCAATCCGAGATGGATTAAGCCTCTGGACACCGGTACCCTCGAATTCTTCGCGCGGAGAGTTGAGGTCATCTGTACCTTTGAAGATCACGTATTGCACAACGGGTTCGGCTGCGCCGTCATGGAGCAGCTCGCCGAAAGTCAGATCGCAACACCTATTGTCCGAATTGGCTGGCCCGATCAATTTATTGAACATGGCTCTATTCCGGTACTCCGAGAGAAGCACGGCCTTACGGTAGACGCTGCGGTCGAAAAGATTCGGCCATTTCTGAAGAAAGCGTTGGGTGGCAAGCAACCTCGTTCTGCCGCATAAGGGCTAGGCGGCGATTCACGGCTTCGTGTTGAAAACAGGCAAGTAATCGGCGACAGCAATCTGTCGGTATTTCTCAAGATGAGCGCTTGTCTGTTATGGCTCCTACGATCGTTGCTCGGCAATTGACCAAGGTCTTTCGGACCTACAACAAGAAGGAAGGGTTCCTTGGCGCCCTAAAGGGCCTGGTTAATCGGGACTACCGGGCCACGTACGCGGCCAATCAGGTGTCGTTTTCCATTTCCGAGGGAGAACTTGTTGGTTTTCTGGGACCGAACGGCGCCGGCAAAACGACAGTACTGAAGATGCTGTCCGGTTTGCTTGTTCCGACATCCGGGTCGGCTTCCGTTTTGGGCTTTACTCCTTGGGAGCGGAAAACGGAGTTTAAGCGCCAGTTCAGCTTGGTATTAGGGCAAAAGAACTCGCTCTGGTGGGATCTTCCGGCCAATGAATCGCTAGAATTGAATCGCGTGATCTATGAGATCTCTCCGACTGTATTTCGGCGGATCGTCGATGAGCTCATCGATCTCCTGGATGTACGCGACAAACTGAATGTGATGGTGCGAGAGCTGAGCCTCGGCGAACGAATGAAGCTGGAATTAATCGCAGCATTGATCCATCAGCCGAAAGTCTTGTTCTTGGACGAACCGACGATCGGTCTCGATGTGATCAGCCAAAAGAACGTGCGCGATTTTCTCCTCCATTACAACGAGCAGGGACGCGTTTCTACGGTTCTGACCAGCCATTATATGCAAGACATCGAGAAGCTCTGTCGCCGAGTCATTATCATCGACCACGGCAAAGTATTCTTTGATGGCGAATTTGCGGACATCACTGAAAGATTCGCTCGACACAAGTTGCTCCGATTTGTCTTTAATGCGCCAATCCACCGCGTTCCGCAGCTAGGAGACCTGATCGAGCAAACTCCCACGTCGTTAACCTTAAAAGTGGATCGCAGCAAGGTGGCCGAAGTTTGCCGAGAGCTTTTATCAACTGGAAATGTTCAGGACTTCAGTGCGGAGGACGAACCGCTAGAAGATATCATTCGGCAATTGTTTGAAAGCCACGAAGCAGGCGAGCCCACGAGCACGACGCATGAGGAAGTCAGATCCTAGTTAAGATCGGCGTCCGGGAACCCTGCCGACAGAGGGGAAGCGCTTCCGACTTCGCCAATCGTCAACCGTGCCTCGGACATTTGGGAAGCGGCTTCCGACTTCGCCAACCGTAAGTCATGGTTCGAACATCGGAGGAGGCTTCGTCGGACACGTCGTCGGACGCATGCGGCTTCGCGAATCTCGTTGACGGTAGTGATGGCTACGGCGGACAGGCAAGCCTTGGATGTTTAACGCCGCTAGGCCGAGCGACCATTACCGTGAGCAGCCGCCGAAGGCCCTAACCAGAGTCGCATTGGCACCATGGCGGATCTCTGGAAGCCGTGCTTCTCGAAAAACGAAAGGGAAGATTCGCTGATGCGATCGGTCAACAAGGTAACGCGGAGAAAGTTTTTTTGTTTCGCGTAATCGATGGCGTATTTCAACAGTTCGCTGCCGAGACCCTGATCGCGAAAATTTTTGTCAATGATAAGATCTTCCAGGAGAATAACGAAACCGCCTTCTGCGGTGCTGATAGTAAATAGCAAATTGATCATGCCAATGATCTGGCTGGCGCTCCGCAAGACAAAGACCCGGCCACGGCTTGGTTGCTCGATCAACAAACGCAATCCGCGCATTTGGTTATTATAGTCCGGACGGAAATCTGACTCCTGGGCAAACAGATCCATGAGTAGCTCTGTCAGCGAAGGTAGATCCTCGATCGTGGCGGGTTCTATGCGTGTCAATCCCAGCATGCCATGAATAACATGCCAAAAGCGGACGATTTCTAAAAGTGGAAATCTGCGTTTGGAGCGAATTCCTTAGTTTGCCAACCTATAGGCACCAGCTCGCTCACCTGGAATCAAACAGCAGTTGTGCAAATTACCGCGTTGGACGAACATCTGCGGCACAGCCGACCCAATTGTCCTGCGATGATCTGGATCCTAATTGTAATCATTAGCTATTTGTTAGGCTCGATTCCTAGTGGTTACCTAGTAGCTAAGTCTCAGGGAATAGACATTCGCCAGCACGGCAGCAAAAACATCGGGGCAACGAATGTACTCCGGGTAATGGGCAAGAAATGGGGTTACCTGGTTTTTTTCTGTGATGCGCTGAAGGGTTTTTTAGCGGTCCGGCTTGGCATGTTTCTAGGTGGCATGGGGGGTATCGAATCATCACTGGCCGGGGTCGTGGCTGCGATAGCCTGCATTCTTGGGCACAACTACACTTTTTGGCTCGGCTTCAAGGGCGGCAAGGGAATAGCAACTTCTGGCGGTGTCATAGTGGCCCTGTTTTCCTGGTATATCGTCCTGATCATCATCCTGGTCTGGCTGGGGGTCTTCTTTCTGAGCAGATACGTCTCGCTTGCCTCCATCTGCGCGGCCATTGCTTTGCCGTTGAGCCTCGCTCTCCTGGCCCCTTGGGCCGCTGGCAGCAATTCCTGGGTATTGCTTCTGTTCTCAGCGGTGGCTGCCGCTTTGGCTGTATGGAGACATCGTACAAACATCACGCGCTTGCTGAGCGGCACCGAATCGCGTTTCGGCAAAAAGAAATCCGAATCATGAATCATCGCTTACCGGGTTTGAGGGAAATCGAAGACTCGGCCCAATCCAATCTGCTTCACTGTTTGGCCTAGGCGACACCTCGAAGGGCGCAATGGTCACCAGGTCTCTGGCTGAGTTGATTCGGATCGGCACGGCCCTGGGAGGGATACTTTATGAGTCGGTGCCGCCGGCGGAGGCTATGCAACGTCTCCTCACCCGAGACTTGCGGCCCGAGGAGGACGATTCCGGTATTCAACGCACTGTCCAGTCAGAGGGTCGATGATCCGACCGAATCGCGAAGCGGATCAGCCGGGTGAGCCGATCAGCCAAAAGCCGGGTCAGGCGAAGCATTCGAAGCGCGAAATGGCCAGCCGCAATCATATCGTTTGGGCTGCGCAGCTTTCCACCGATGAAAACGGCAGGAATAACCTCGTCCTGGCCATCAGAAATCATTCTGGCTGTAACAAGCGGAATCCCGTGGCGGTCGCACACCGCCGCGATCGACTCCGATTCCATGTCAACGGCGACATTGGTACTCCCCAGTTTTTTCTTCTCAGTTGGACCGGTGACCTGATCGACCGAACGAAAAGTACCGCGGGCATCGATCACGCTACCGATAGGTAATTCGAGCTGAGCTGTTGTATAGTTAGAAGCCAGCAAAAAATCTCCCGGCTCCAATAGAGTCCGCGTTGCCCCTGCGAATCCCGAATTAATAACCAGTGAGGGCCGGAGTTTCTGGATCGTCTCCTCGAAACTGGCAAGAGCGCTTGCCCGAATACCAACAAAACAAACTGCAACTCTGGCGCCGCAAATCGTTCCTTCCAGGAATGTTTCGCGCTTAGTTTTCTGCGCCAAACGTCTTTCGAAAATACGAGCCTCGGCCTGAAGCGCAAAAACAACCAGCAACATATCCTATTTGGTAGCGTGTAATTTCACTTCAACGATTCGAGTTTTGCCGCCTGGATCGGGCGAAGCTTCAGGTACCATCTTCGCCCGATCTTGCACTGCTTCGATAAATTGCTGTACAGCAGTTTCAGGAATTTCGACGAGCAAATCTTGGTCAGATCCTCCAGAAAGATGATTCACCACCGCGTTGCCACCGAGCCTGGCAGCGAGATTCTTGATCCGCTCCGCTTCGGATTCGAGGTCCTGTTGCTTAATAGTTAGCTCGACCAGGTTCTGAGTGAGCGATGGCGGGCCCATCTCGCCCTCCATCGTGCGGTGTATGCTTTCGTTCAGTAGAGTCAGGTCCGGCGCTTCTGCTGGTCGATCTCTTTGTTGGGAAAGATAAATGGCCAGGCCCGCCACGCCTAATAAAACTAGGACGATGAGAGAAACAATAATCCTACGCATTCAGATCTGGGTTCTTGCTTCGGGAACCAAAACGGGTTGAGTGGAAAAGTTTAAACTGTGATTGATTTAGGAAAAGGCAAAATCCTTGTGACCGGTGGTGCCGGATTCATCGGCAGCGCCCTCATCTGGGGGCTTAATCGGCGGTCTCTCGACAATATCTTGGTGTGCGACGAGCTCGCTACGGACGAGAAGTGGTGCAATTTGGTCCCGCTTCGGTTCGACGACTATCTGGCGGCTTCCGACTTGCAGGAGCTGGTGCTGGATGACAGCCCCTTTCTTAATGAGGTTCGCGCCGTCTTCCACTTAGGTGCTTGTTCTGTGACGACCGAAGGGGACCTCGGCTACCTCATGCGCAACAATTACCAGTTTACCCGAGACTTAGCAGAGTGGGCAGCAAAGCGTCGTTTACGTTTCGTCTATGCCTCCTCGGCGGCCACCTACGGCGATGGCTCTGCTGGAATGGAGGACGATGAGGAACAGCTGAATCAGCTTCGTCCACTGAACGGTTACGCATTTTCCAAACACCGTTTCGACGTGTATGCCAAGAAACGTGGATTACTCGATGCCTTGGTCGGCTTGAAATACTTCAACGTCTTTGGTCCGAATGAGGGCCACAAAAAGGAGATGCGTAGCCTCGTGCGCAAAGCCTTTGAACAGGTGCAGCAGACTGGCAAGATCCAGCTCTTTAAGAGCTATAGGTCCGAATACGGGCACGGCGAGCAACGCAGGGATTTTCTTTATGTGAAAGATGCGGTGGAGATGACCCTATCTCTGGCGGTCAACCCTTCGGCTCGAGGATTGTTCAATTTGGGGTCCGGACAAGCCCGAACTTGGAACGAGCTGGCCTCGGCAGTTTTCGCGGCGCTCAAGAAGCCGCCTGAGATCGAGTTTGTCGAGATGCCGGAAATATTGCGCGGTAAATATCAGTATTTCACCGAAGCAAATATTAAGAAACTCCGTTCTACGGGATACACCGGTCCGGCATTCAGTCTGGAGCAAGGGATAGCTGATTACGTGCAAAACTACCTACTCACAGGCCGGCCATTGGAGCCATGAACCTGTTTCGACTGAGGAAGAATAGTTACTGAAGATCTTCGGTTAGAACGCTGGTCTTCTCGCGCGAGCCTAGAACGGTTGCTTGCCTTATGACAGCGGCAGGATCTTCATCAAATCGATAGCCGTGGCAGTTCGGACAGGTTGAGACCCGACGAGTAACAATGGAATCGCAACCTTCGCAAACCTTGTAAAGCGCAGGTTCTTGAGCAATTTTTGCTGCTTTGGCTGCTCGCTCGGCCAGGGACATACCTACGTAATTTGCCTGATTTTGGCATATTTAGCAAACAGCAACCCGCCCTGGGAGGGATCGCGTCCCCGCGATCCGGTTCTTTCGGCGCACGAGGACATGCGCCCTCCCGGCCAGGGATGGTTCAACGCCCACGCCCTACCCACCTGTGGTTCCAAGCGCCTCACCTATGATGACTAACGCTTAGGCAGAAATTCCGACTCAAGTGCTAGGGAAGCCGCGCCAATGATGCCGGCATCGTTGCCCAAAGTAGCCGGAACAATCTCGAGTTTCTCCCAAAACGTCTTCTCGCAACGATGTTGTATCGTCTCGCGAATATATCGGAAAAGGCGGTCTCCCGCTTGAGCAACGCCTCCCCCAATTACGATCCGGTTTGGATTCACCAGCCAAACGACGTTAGTGAGCCCAACTCCCAGTTTAAGTCCGATATCTTGCCAAACGGCGTCTGCTAATTTGTCACCCTGATCGGCTGCGGCGGACAACCTTTTCGGATCAGCTTCTTCGTCACTAATCACCTTCCCAGCCGCCAAATAAATTTCCTTGGCTCGTTCTGTAATCTTGTGATGGCCGACATATACTTCCAAAGCTCCCTTGTTGCCGTAAACATAATCGACGCCGTGGTAATCGATCGACATTTGACCGATCTCGCCAGCCACGAACGTGGCCCCTCGATAAAGTTTCCCGTTCAGGATTAAAGCACCCCCAACTGCCGTGCCCAAAGTTACGCAAACTACGTCAGGAACCTGCGCCCCCGCCCCGTGCCTCCATTCTGCGTAGGCCATCGCCTTGGCGTCATTTTCGAGATTTGCGGTTAACCCCGTCTTTTCCTGAACAATGGAGCGCAAGGGAATTTGCTTCCAACCCTTCACGTTCGTCAGATTGATGACCACACCAGTAATTGGGTTGATGATACCTGGGACCCCGAAACCCACCGCTTGGGTTTCCGGATTTTTTTTTCTGAGGGCCTGAATTTCGTTGATCATTTCCTGAATCAAGGCGTCGGTATTGCCGTCTTGCCGAGTCTCGATGACTTTCCCTCTTTCCAGGATCGATCCATCTCGAACCAGTCCGGTCTTGATGGTCGTCGCGCCGAAATCAAATCCGATTGCCGTAGCCGAGCTCATAAGGGGGTATTTCGTAGTGCGATGATTCGAAGACCCTCAAGCGTGAGGTCAGGATCAACAATTTGCAACTCCGGAAGTTTTGCAGCGATCAAGGAAGCGTAGCTGCCGGTCGCGACGATGTGGGCCTTTCCCTCCAGCTTCGCGACGATCTCGGTAACGATTTGCCGCACGAGTCCGCGATATCCGTATATTGCCCCCGCTAGCATTGCCTCCCTGGTCGATTTTCCGATTATGTTTGTCGGTTCAGATAGATCAATCCGGGGGAGCAACGCGGTCTTCTGATAAAAATATTCTGTCATTACGCCGAGTCCCGGTGCAATTACTCCACCGATGTATTGCCGCAAGTGAGAAATGATATCGAAAGTGACGGCTGTGCCAAAGTCCACAACGACGGCCGGCGCACCAAAGCGGGAGATCACTCCAACGGCGTTGGCTAAGCGATCAGCCCCGATGCTTTGCGGCTCTGGAAAGTCGACGCCGATCCCCAAGTCGAGCGCAGCACTTACTTCAACGAGGCGTCCTCGCAACTTCTTCCGGAATATCCCAGTTTTGTTTGGGACGACTGATCCAACGACGGCGTAATCGAATGTCCATTTTCCAATTACTCGATCAACGGCTTCCGCCGTTAATTTGCTCGTCAAAATCACGCCCCTTTTCAGCAATTTTTCGGTATCGGACAAGGCGATCTTCGTCGATGTATTATTCAGATTTACGAGCAAAAATCGGTTCATTATCCGGAAAGTTCGCTAACTTATACACGTTTGCAGTGAGGCGTCTGGCAAATAGACTAGTCTATGCTTGATCTGCTCCGCCGACCACGGCGCCTTCGTTCCAGTGAATCCCTCAGGCAGCTCGTCCGGGAAACTACCGTTGAACCGTGGCAGTGCATCTACCCGATGTTTGTTTCGGAAAAGGTACATCGTCCTGTTCCAATCCAGAGTATGCCAGATGTTTTCCAATTCGACGTAGAGCACTTCGTTGAAGAAGCCAAAACAGCTCATTCCGAGGGAATTCGCGCTATTCTGGTCTTTGGGATACCAGCAGAGAAAGATGAGACCGCTTCTGGTGCGTACGCCACAGATGGAATTGTCCAGCGGACGGTTCGCCGCCTTAAAGAGGAAGTTCCGGATCTGATCATCATCGCCGATGTCTGCCTGTGCGAATATATGGAGCATGGCCACTGCGGGGTCGTTCAACGATCAAGGGATCGCTATGAAATTGTCAACGATCCTTCGGTCGAGTTGATCGCGCGGACAGCGGTCAGCTTGGCTGAAGCTGGGGCCGATATCGTTGCGCCTAGCGATATGATGGATGGCCGCGTATCCGTGATCCGGCGCGAGCTTGATCTTCGCGGCTTCCAGTCGGTTCCCGTCATGAGTTATGCCGCGAAATTCTGTTCTGCTTTCTATGGTCCATTCAGAGAGGCCGCCGAAAGTGCTCCCCATTTTGGCGATCGCCGCAGCTACCAAATGGATCCGGCCAATTCTAATGAAGCATTGCGAGAAATCGCTCTGGATATCGAAGAGGGCGCCGACTTGTTGATCGTAAAACCGGGTCTTCCTTACCTGGACATCCTTTGGCGCGTGAAGGATCGGTTCAAAATGCCTACTGCCGTCTACAATGTAAGCGGCGAGTATGCCATGCTGAAAGCGGCCGCGCAGAACGGCTGGTTGGACGAAAAGAGTGCGGTGCTGGAGTTGATGACATCCTTCCGGCGAGCAGGCGCGGACCTCATCATAACCTACTGGGCACGGGATGTAGCTCGGTGGATCGGGTAATCGCAGGTTCGACAGAGGCCAATGGCTCCAGGCGATCGGAGTTCAGCGCTTGCGGTCTTTCTAATCAATTCGCTGGCGCGAGTCGACACAATGCGGGGAACTTAATCGCGTCGGTACGATTCTCGGCCGAGATTGATCGCCGGGTCGGTTTGTCTTCGTTCCTCTCCTCGGAGCGCCAGGCTGACGACGAAAGCCAAGGCCATTATCAATCCACCGACCAAAAATGGTGTGTTGCCGTACTCAATCGGCGGTCGCGTATGATCGCTGGCCAGGAGGAATCCACCAACCGCGGGGCCACAAACCCGGCCGAGGCTGCCAGCCGATTGTAGCGAACCCAAAACCCGTCCTTGAGCTCCAGGATGAGCCGCCTTCGAAGCCATCGCATTAATCGTCGGTTGAGAGAGGCTGTTGCCGATCCCTAAACCGATTGTGAACAAAAGAAACAACGGGACAGTCGTTGCTAGCGGCATGAGAGCCATGCTTGCCGCCATCACAGCCAATCCAACGACCGCCAATTTATAGTCGCCGAATCGTTTCACTAATCGACCAACCGCCCCCCCTTGAATCAGTGCTCCGACTAGACCGAGGATCACAAAAATCCAACTGATCTGCGATTGGGTAAGATTGAAGCGTCGATTACTGACTTGGGGATAAATCATCGTGACGATGGCAAAGCCCGCGATAGCCACAAAGTAAGTCAATACCAGGATGGCCAGCCACCGGCCGAAGGAACCGGACCAAACTTCTCCTGCATTTTCCAAATTTTGCAGACGGATAGCATGCTCTTTCGGTTCGGGGAGAAAGGCGATTACCGCTAATCCGTTCCCCAAGGCGACCGCAGCTGCGAACCAAAATGGCGCTACTGGGGAGCTAAGGCTGAGCAGTCCGCCGATGGCGGGGCCTAAGACGAACCCAACCCCAAATGCAGCGCCGATCAGGCCAATTCGACTAGACCGTTTTTCGGGAGGTGTAATGTCGGCGATGTAGGCAGACGCGGTGGCAACGCTCGCACCGCAAATTCCGGCAATTATGCGGGCGAAAAACAGCATTGGCAAAGACTCGGCATTAGCCATCAGAACGTAGCCAATGGCCGACCCAAACAGGCTGCAGAGCAAGACCGGTTTCCGGCCAAACCGATCAGAAATTCTTCCCAGGATCGGGGAAGCAAGGAACTGCATGAATGAGTAAGAGCCTAAAAGTAGACCGATCTGCCATTCCGAAGCCGCAAAACGCTGGGCATAGAGCGGCAGGATGGGAATGATCATCCCGAAGCCGATGAGATCGATAAAAACTACTAGGAGTATGATTGCCAACGGCGATTTTTTCATGCATTCAGTGCGACAAGAGCTTACACGAAAACGGCAGGCTCACGGCAGAGACTTAGTGCACTAGACTGCTAATTGATCTCCGGTCGGGGCAAAACGTCAAGCGGTTCGGGCAAGGTCTTCGATATCCAGAATCTCGCCGCATCCGCTCTCCAATACAACTTGCCGGGCAGTGAGCGTCATTTTGCAATGACGGATCGGCGAAACTCGCGTGGAGAAATGCCCAGCTTTCGCTTAAACATCGCGCTTAAGTATTCAACGCCGGAGAATCCCACCTGATTAGCAATCTGAGCAATGGAGAGATCGGTGGTGGTCAATAGCTGCTTCACCCGTTCAAGACGAAGTCGAAGGATTTCCTCGTAAGGGGATCTGCGGAGAAATTTTTGAAAACGACGTTCTAACACGGTCCGAGAGATCGGTACCACGTTCAATACGTCCTCTACCCCAATCCCTTCGCAAGCATGATCTCGAATGAATCGCATTGCTTGCGCGATTTCAGTATCTCCGACCGCAATCGCTTCCGTCGATTTCCGTGCGAAAACGCCGATCGGCGCGACCAGACGTGTTTGATTGGAGACCGGCTGCCCTTCCATGATACGGTCGAGCAACTGGGCTGCTTCATAGCCAGCGCGCCGCGCATTGGGGATGATGCTAGAGAGCGGGGGATCACAAAGTTCGCAAAGAAGTTCGTCGTTGTGATGGCCGATGACTGCCACTTCATCCGGCACTCGTATTCCAGCCTGTCGGCAGACATCGAGGAGCTGCTGTCCCCGAATATCGTAACAGGCAAAAATACCGATTGGCTTAGGAAGACGAAGCAGCCAATTTACCAGCTTCTTCTGTTCGCGCGGCCAATCTTCGGCATCACCAATTTCGGAATCAAAAACTTTGAGATCGAATCCGGCGGCGCGCACATGCTTCCGGAAGTTTTGTTCGTGGCGGAGCGACCAATCAAATCGAGCATCTCCGCAGTAACCAAACAAGCGGAAGCCACGCTCTAGCAAGTGCTCTGCCGCGACGCTACAGACCGCATCGCTATCGCTTGCTACTGTCGGAAAGCTTCGCTTAACGGCGTTGCTGCTAACATTGACTACGGGCAATTTCGCGGCGACGACGGCCTCTTCGATCTCACTGTTCTCGATCCTGGCAATAACTCCGTGTCCATGCCAGTTGTGAAACCAAGGAGGCGGCTCATTCCCTCGTCCCTGTTCAGTAAAATGGATTTCCCAATTCGCACCCTCTCGCATGTACGTTCGGATTCCCCGCAACAACCCCCGGCTATAAGCGTTGGAGGTTTCAATCAACAACGCTACTTGAGGGCGCGAAGAGGCTGGAATCGAGTCGTTTGTCACAGCTGGCGAGCCGCGGGGCTACATAGGATCGTTTTCGATTCCCTTATTAGAGTCAACCAAAAGCGACCTTGCGATCGTTGCCTTCGAGGGGCTGTGGTTCCCAGCGTTTCAATCCTCCTTGTCCTCGACGTTGCGAGGAAAACCTACGCGACCGCGTTTGGGAGCCTCTTGAGTACGCGCTATAGCCGAAGGAACAAAGCGTTGCCCGGCTAGCCGATAAGGACGAGCGCGACGACGAGGACGAGGGAACCCGCGATTTTCCTTTTCGCGTTCACGAATCTGCCGCTAGAAAGAAGGATGTCTGCACGTGCGACGCCAATTGTCTGGTATATTGTTTTGGCTCCTTTCGCCACGCTAGTGTTCATGGGACTTGGCTCGCTCCAAGGGCTTTGGATCTTATTCCTCGCCCACTTGATACTTCTGATAACGACCCTCATTCCTTCGCTGCAGGGCTTCGGACCGGTTATGACCTATTTCGACCACGACGGGGCCGAGGTCTGGTTGACCATTGACGACGGTCCAAACCCAGAAACAACGCCGGCGATTTTAGATCTGCTAGATCGATTTGACGCAAAAGCGACTTTTTTTCTGATTGGCCGGCGAGCATCGCACGCTCCTGCTCTCGTCCAGGCGATTCTGGATCGAGGACATTCCATTGGAAATCATACCCAAACCCATCCGCAATTTCGGTTCTGGAGACTTGGACCGCAGAGGCTTCGCAGAGAAGTCGATACCTTCGAGGAAACGATGGCCGCCTTGGGCATCCCGATTCCATCGCTTTTCCGAGCGCCAACGGGAATGAAAAATCCTTTTCTCCACCCTATCCTTTCGCTCCGTGGGCTGCGGCTGGTGGGCTGGAGCGCTCGGGCGTACGATACGCGCGTTAAACAGGCAGCAACCGCTGCGCAGCGGTTGTTACGTATGGTAGAGCCCGGAGCGATTCTGCTTATGCATGAAAGTTCCCCGGTTTCCGTGCAAGTACTTGAAATTCTGCTTCACAACTTAAATCACCAGCAAATCCGTTGCGTCATTCCGCGCCCAGAACAACTCCGAACCAAGCGCGTTAATCCGAAAGCGAAATACCTTGATTGCGAATCCACCTGCGCAACATTTTGGAGATGGGGGAGTATTACTCAGAGTTGGCGTCGGCTCTACAGGAGAGACTTGAAGTGATCTCCGATCAGGATTTGCGGACCAGAAATCCCGAAGTGCAATTGGAGAGATTACGTTTACTGTCGGAACAGATCGATCAACTGAAGAAGAGGCTGCCAGCAGATGCGGATCCTATGTTGAAGCATTTTTTGGATCGCATGAGCCTCACCAAAGCCTTGGAATTAATTCGGAGTCGATATCTGGAGGCGAACAATTAGGTTGTCCGGGTTACGATGCGGATAGCCATTTTGGCAGATATACACGCCAATCTACTCGCGCTGGAAGCAGTCATCGCTGACCTGGAAATTGCGCAGCCGGATCAGGTCATCGTTGCGGGTGACTTTCAGAACCGAGGTCCTGCTCCCAAAGAGGTTTACGACCGGCTTCGCAAATTAGATTGGCAGCTCCTGCGCGGCAATCACGAGGATTACGTGATTGAGCAGAGCGGATCTGCGTCCGATCAGGCTCACGCAGTCGATCTTTATGCGTGGCAACCAGCTCGCTGGACCGCCGAGAGAGTTCCAGAAACAATACCCTTCTTACGAACTCTTCCGATAGCTATCCAACTGAACAGCCCAGACGGCTCATTCGTCTGTATTGCTCATGGTTCTCCCCGCTCGAACGCCGAAGGATTTTTTCCCTCTACTGGGGACGCGAAAGCGCTCGCGATGCTCGGTGAGCCGTTACCAAGAGTGCTTTGTTGCGGACATACGCATATGCCGCTGCAGAGGCAGATCGGACCGACGCGTGTCTTTAATGTCGGGTCAGTTGGTTTCCCTTTTGATGGAGATGCGCGAGCAGCCTATGGCATTCTCAACTGGAGTGAGGGCGCATGGTCGACCGAGCTGCGCCGCGTTCCGTATGCTGTAGAAGCGGTGGTGGAGAGCGTCGCGTCCCCGGAATTCCACCGGGGACTAGGTCCGATGGCAAGGATCATTCAGCGAGAACTGGAGACAGCTCGCCCTCATCTAACACTCTTTACACTCACTTTCTTACCCCGCGTGCGGTCCGGAGAACTCGCCGTTTACGATGCAGTTAACGAGTATCTTGCGCACAGCCAGGCAGAGATTGAGAATCTATACTTAGAGTTGCGTAGACGGTTAAAATAGTAAGGGCCAGTCTTCGGTAGCCTGATCGTCCACGCTCAGGACCTAGCGTGAGCGATTTTTTATCGCGCACCTTTAGATATTGGGTCGACAGCGAGATCGCATCACGATGGGTTACGGAGGCTGGAGCATCCGCCTACTTTCATGCGACCGCACCAGACGCGCGACCAGGTCAAACGGCAGTATCAACGAGAATACAACTCGACCACCAATTGCTCATTCACAATCGGCGCAATTTCTTCGCGAGTCGGTATTCGCACCACTTTGCCTTGGAACTGGTCCCTATCGACTACCAGCCAATCAGGAATCGGCTGAATCTGCGTTAGTTCGAGATTCCGGGTGGCCAACCGTCGGGATGCAGGCCGATCTTTAACGACTACAACATCGCCTGCGCGCAGGTTGAACGACGAGACGTTGACCTTGCGATTATTAACAGTCACGTGCCCATGCGATACCATTTGTCGGGCAGCATTTCGAGAGTTCGCCAAGCCAAGCCGATAGACGACATTGTCGAGTCGAGTCTCCAACATTTGCAGCAAGGTTTCGCCGGTGACCCCGCGCTTGCGGAGTGCACTCTCGAAGTAACGACGAAATTGCCGCTCCATCAAACCGTATTGGAATCGCAGCTTCTGCTTCTCTGCCAAGGCCGCCGAATAGTCGGAACGCTTGCGGCGGGAACCTTTGGGCCCGTGCATTCCGGGCGGGTAGTTTTTTCGTTCGAGAGCTTTGCTCGGACCAAATAGGGCAACACCGTAACGACGACTTATTCTCGATTTAGGACCTGTGTAACGAGCCATATTAATTCCCCGGGTTCAGACGCGGCGTTGCTTGGGCGGGCGACAACCGTTATGAGGTACAGGCGTGACGTCACGGATCACGGAAATGTCGAGACCAATAGCTTGAATGGCCCGCACGGCCGATTCTCGTCCAGCGCCAGGTCCCTTGACCAAAACCTCAACTTCTTTCAAACCGTGTCCCATCGCCTGGCGGCAGGCGTCTTGAGCAACTAACTGGGCCGCATAAGCGGTACTTTTGCGCGATCCGCGAAACCCGACCTTACCAGCGCTCGACCAGCCAATGACGTTGCCGGTGAGATCGCTAATCGAAACGATCGTGTTATTAAACGTGGCCAAAATATGGGCAATTCCGATATTAACATTTTTGCTTCCTTTGGCCTTGATGATCTTAGGCTTCTCCGTTTCCGATCCGGCCAGAGAAAGGGTCGGCTTAGCTGTCGCTGCTCCAGTCGCAGGGCTCGGAGCCTCTTTCTTGGTTGGTTTGGCCTTGACCGCTTTCGGAGCTTTCGGCTCAGCAGCGGCAGCTGCTGAGGGCTCATCCGTCCCGGATGCCGATGTTGGTTTTTCGTCCGCCATGTCTAGATGCTTTCTTAAACTTTCCCGGCTTTAGCGTCCTTATTTCGCTGGACGCCAACCGTCTTGCGCGGGCCCTTTCGGGTGCGCGCGTTCGTCGAAGTTCGCTGGCCGCGGACCGGGAGTCCACGAATATGCCTGATTCCTCGATAACAACGGATCGCCTGCAGGCGCTTGAGATTTCCCTGGATTTCCCGTCGGAGATCACCTTCGATCAACAAGCCACTGGCATTGATCGCATGCACAATTTCTCCGAGTTGCTCCGGTGTCAGGCTTTTCGCGCGGACATTCGGATCAACATTAGCTTGTTCTAAAATCTTTTTCGCTGTCTTGGGACCAATGCCGTAAATGTAAGGCAAGGATGCTTCGATCCGCTTCTCTCCAGGAATTTCAACTCCGAGTAACCGTGGCATAAATTCTTATTCGCTCCGTTTGATAGCTCCGCAGATCAACCCTGTCGTTGTTTATGACGCGGATTTTTGCAAACTACGCGCACAACGTTTTTACGTTTGATCACTCTGCAGCTCTCACAAAGCCTCTTTACTGATGGTCTCACTTTCATCGCTTCAGATTTGGCTCGGCAGGAGCCTCGCCCTACCGGGGGACAAAAAAACGCAACCCGAAGAGCAGCTCTCCCGGAGCGTTTTCTATCCAACAACCTTACCTTTGCCGGAAGGTTATTCGGCCTTTCGTTAGGTCGTAAGGTGACATCTCTACCATAACTTTGTCTCCTGGCAAGATCCTAATGAAGTGTAACCGCATTTTTCCGGAGATATGAGCCAATAGTTTATGGCCATTCGGCAACTGCACACGAAACATCGTGTTAGGCAGCAGTTCCACTATCTTGCCTTCAACTTCGATGACGTCTTTTCGCGCCATGTCAGAATTTCAGGTTCCCCTTTCGTCACTAATATCGTGTGTTCGAAATGTGCAGACGGAGAGTGATCGGCAGTGACCACGGTCCAATCATCTTGTAGCAACCTCACCGCCGCGTTGCCGAGATTCACCATCGGTTCGATGGCCAAAGTCATTCCGGCGCGCAATTTCGCATTTACCCCAGGAGTTCGGTAATTGGGAATTTGCGGCTCTTCATGGAGCCGCCGGCCAACGCCGTGGCCCACAAATTCACGCACTACGTTGAACCCATGCTTCTCCACTTCATCTTGGATCGCCGCGCATACTTCACTTAATCGGCGACCGTCTCGTGCTTTCTCGATGCCGAGGTAAAGTGCGTTTTCTGCTACCTCCAATAGTCGCTGGACATCTTCGTGGACAATTCCAACCGGAACCGTCGCGGCGGTGTCGCCGACAAAGCCATCTAAGATGACGCCGATATCCAGCTTCGCGATATCCCCGTACTGAATGCGGCGAGAACCGCCGATTCCGTGTACCACTTCGTCGTTCAGCGAAATACAGATCTGGCCAGGGAACTTCTTGTACCCGAGAAACGCACTGCGGCAGCCGGCGTCTGCCATCAGTTTGCCGGCAGCCTGATCAATTTCCCTCGTTGTAACTCCAGGTCGAAGCAGTGACGAGATCTCATCCAGGATCCTGCTCGCCAATCGGCAAGCAGCCCGCATCTTTTCGATCTCTGAAGCCGTCTTTATCGGAATCATGCCCGTATCACTCGGCTGATTTGGTCAAACACTTTGTCGACTTCCTGATCCGCGTCGACTGTTGCTAACAAATCTCGTTCCGAATAAAAATCGATCAATGGTAAGCTTTTTTTCCGAAATTCTTCGAGGCGCAGGGTCAGGGCGGCCTGATTATCGTCGGAACGAATCTCAAGCTTTCCTCCACAGTTGGGACAAGGGTCAGAGGCACTTTGCACGTGATGACCAAGGCTGACGACTTTTCCGCACTGCGAGCAGGTTAACCGGCGCGCCATCCGGAAGGCGATCGTCGGCTCCGAAACGTCCAGGAAAATAGCCAACTCGAGCGGAGCTTGGCGGGCTTCTAGCATTTTCTCAAACGCCACCGCTTGAGGAACCGTCCGCGGAAAGCCGTCAAAGAGAAATGCGTCTTTATGATGATCGAGCCATTGGCCAACCAGGCTAAGGACTAATTCGTCCGGCGCTAGCGCGCCCTTGCTGATAATGCGGTCCGCTTCACGACCGATGGCGGAATTCAATTTCGCCTCTCGTCGAAGGATTGCTCCGGTCGAGGTCGCCGGAATTTGGAATATTTTCTGAATTAATTCAGATTGCGTTCCTTTTCCGGACGCGGGCGGACCGAGCAGCACAATTCTCCTTTTCACCCCGAAACACTAATGCTGAGTCACGAATATCGAAATCGCGACTCCCGCTACCGCCAGGGCAGCGGCCCCTACGCACATCCAGAGCAAAGCTCCTTCGCGTACCGCGTTGCCTTGGGAACCGCCAACCCTATCAAAGCGTCCCCGAATCTTGCCCTTACGCAGAAACCCGTCGTAGTGTCGTTGGATGAGATAAGTTTCCACTTGTCTCATGGTATCCAGGATCACTCCCACGATAATCAGCAGGCTCGTGCCGCCAAAGAACCGGGCGGTCAGACGAGGGACACCAAACCAAGTCATCAATAGTTCCGGGATCACTGCAATCAAAGTCAGAAAGAGTGCTCCGGCAAAGGTGATCCGGGTCAGGGTGTATTCGAGAAAGTCTGCGGTCGGTTTGCCCGGCCGAATACCTGGGATGTAACCGTTATTTTTCTTGAGATCGTCGGCGATCTGGGTCGGCTGAAATTGGATTGCTACCCAGAAGAAACTAAAGAAGAAAATCAAGAGGGCAGTGACCAGGTAATGCACCGGTCCCTGCGCGAGCGAAACGGCCAGCGTGTTTGCCCATTCCGAGTTCCGGAAAGCCATGCTGAGAATCGTCGAGGGAAACAAGAGAATCGCTTGCGCAAAAATGATCGGCATGACGCCGACGGCATTGACTTTCAGCGGAAGATACTGGGTTTGGCCGCCGTAAACTTTCCGCCCGACGACTCGTTTCGCATATTGAATGCTAATCCGACGCTGTCCCTGCGTGATTGCGATAACACCGGCAATCACGATGAACAGAAAGAGCACCATCATAACCAAAACGATTGGGCTTACCTGACTAGGGGCACCCGAGGGTGGAACGAAAGTGTTCCAAACCTGAACAATTGCCCCAGGAACACTGGCCAAGATCCCGATCGTGATGATCATGGAAGTTCCGTTCCCAATTCCGCGCTCGGTAATTTGGTCACCGACCCACATCAGGAACATCGTCCCCGCGCTTAAAGCAATTGTTGCGATGACTTGAAACCCGAGACCGCCGTCCGGTACCAGTGGCCCGAACTTGGCTATCGAATTCCCGATTCCTTGGAGAAATGGATTCGATGTCGGATTCTCCATTGAAGCCGTCAGCAAGAACCCCTGAAAAACGCAGAGGGCTAAAGTTACGTAGCGGGTGTACTGGCTAATTTTCTGCCGCCCACCAGTCTCTTCCCGGGCCATCTTGTTCAACCGCGGTATTACCGCGGTTAACAGCTGCATCATGATCGATGCGCTGATGTAAGGCATGATGCCGAGCGAGAAAAGGGCACAGTGTTCCAGTGCGCCACCGGCAAAAATATTGGCTAATGCCGCAATACCGCCAGCAGTAGGGTTCGCAGTTTGAGTGTGAAACCAATCGTTCAACACATGAGCGTTAACCCCAGGGATCGTGATCGCAGCGCCAGCTCTGACGATGATGATCATGACCAACGTGAAAATGATCCGTTGGCGCAGCTCGGGTATCTTAAAGATGTTGAAGAAAGCGGAGATCATTTGAACGGCCGATTAAGCACGTACTACAACCGAGCCCCCAGCTTGTTCAATTTTTTGACGCGCCGATTCACTAAACTTATCGGCTTCGACCGTCAGTTTTTTGGTAAGCTCACCGCGACCGAGTATCTTCAACCCGTCAATTTTGCCGCTGATCAACCCTTTTTCTCGCAACAGCTGTTCGTTAACGTCGGATCCGGCCGCAAAAACTTCCAGCTCATCCAGATTCACGATCGCGAACTGCACTTTGAAAGCGGCATTGTTAAAGCCGCGTTTTGGGAGACGTCGGATTAAAGGCATCTGACCACCTTCAAAACCGAGACGAATACTGCCTCCGGACCGCGCTTTCTGGCCCTTATGGCCTTTGCCACTTGTTTTTCCGTGACCAGAACTTTCGCCGCATCCCAGGCGCTTGACCCGGTGCTTCGCCCCTGGTCGAGGCTTTAAATTGTGTAGTCGCATAAAACGAATCCTAAGAAACTCATTGTTGATGACTTCGCCAAGCCATCAACTAGTTGGAACCATCCTTCCCGCGAAGTTTCCAGATATCCTGGCGTTGCCGTAACGCCAATAGTGCCTCCATGGTCGCTTTCACGACGTTAGCATGATTGCTGGATCCCAAAGATTTGGCCAAAACGTCCCGAATACCGGCGGCTTCTACCACAGCGCGAACGCCGCCTCCCGCGATCAAACCAGTTCCAGGCGATGCGGGTCGCAACAAGACGCGCCCACCGCCAAACTCGCCGATCACTTCATGCGGGATAGTATTCTCGTGAATCGCGACTGGAACCATTGCCTTGCGGGCCGCTTCCGAAGCCTTGCGGATCGCCTCCGAAACCTCGTTGGCTTTGCCAAAGCCATATCCGACCCGGCCTTTATGGTCACCGGCAACAATGAGAGCACTGAAGCTAAAACGGCGGCCACCTTTCACCACTTTCGCGCACCGATTGATGAAGACCACTTTCTCGGTCGTATCGCTCTTAGGCTGATTGCGATCCGAATTGTCGTTGCGGCGATTTCTCACTTCGTATGCCATAAATTAGAACTCTAACCCGGCCGATCGTGCCGCGTCGGCCAAGGCTTTCACCTTGCCGTGATAAGTAAATCCACCTCGATCAAAGACGACCGCTTTGACGTTTTTCTCTAAGCTTCTTTCTGCCACCAACGAGCCGATCTTCTCTGCCATCGAGACGTTCGCATATCCACGCCTCTCCCCGCGAACACCATCTTCGACGGTCGACGCAGCCGCTACAGTCTTACCGGCGGCATCATCGATGACCTGCGCGTAAATGTGCTGTCCCGAAAAGTGAATGCTTAGGCGAGGCCGTTCGCTCGTGCCTACCAGCCGTTTGCGAATGCGCTGGTGCCTCATTTTAATTCGGTTAATAGCCATGATATCGCTTCTCCGTTCCTACTGAACCGTCTTTCCTTCTTTTCGCAGAATCTGTTCACCGACATAGCGAATACCCTTACCCTTGTAGGGCTCGGGGGGATAATAAGCCCGGATGTCAGCGGCAACCTGCCCGACCTTCTGCTTATCGATCCCTTCAACTGAAAGTTTGGTATTCTCCTGCACGGTAATCTTTATTCCGTCCGGTATACTGAATACCACTGGATGGGAATAACCCAAGCTGAGGTTCAAATTCTTGCCCTGTACTTGCGCTCGGAATCCCACTCCCTGAATTTCCAATTCCTTCCGGTAACCTTGGCTGACCCCGGTCACCATGTTCTGCACCAAGCTCCTGGAAAGCCCGTGGAGCGCCCGAATGCTACGCGCTTCTTCTGAGCGCTCAAGCATGACCTCTTTCCCTTCGACCCGCAGTTTGATCTGCTTCGGTAAGGTCCATTCGAGCTTTCCCTTCGGGCCTTCGACAGTGACCGAGCCCGCATGAGAAATGTCCAATTTTACCTTCTCTGGAAGCAATACGCTTTTCTTACCAATTCGCGACATTGTATTCCTCCCTACCAAACTACCGCCAGCAATTCACCGCCGACATTTTCCCGCTTTGCCTCGCGTCCGGTCATTAATCCACGTGACGATGAGATGATCGCGACACCCATTCCGCCCAAAACGCGCGGCACCTCTTTCGAGCCGACGTATTTGCGTAGACCAGGCCGACTCACCCGCTTCACACCGGTTAACGCCGGGGTCCGATGGACAAACTTCATCGTCAATTTAAGAACGGGCGGTGTTGCCGTGGTATCAACCTCAAAATCAGTAATGTAACCCTCTTGTTTGAGGATCCGCGCAATCTGCTCCTTCATCCGGGAGTAAGGAACCGTCACGTCCGCCCGATGCGAACGAGAGGCATTGCGAAGCCGCGTAAGAAAATCCGCGATTGGATCAGATAAAGTACTCATTTGCGAATTTTCTAGTCTTTCTGTTGCGATGGTAATTTGCGGTCACTAAAAGGAACTCCCAACTCGGTCAGAAGTGCCTTCGCTTCCTCGTTCGTTTTGGCGGTAGTGACAATCGTGATATCAAAACCGATGTTCCGCTTGATCTTATCGAGCTCAACTTCCGGGAAGATTGACTGGTCAGAGACCCCGAGGGTGTAGTTTCCCCGCCCATCAAACGCGCGCGGCGAGATACCACGGAAATCCCGAATGCGAGGAAGAGACATTTTGATCAACCTCTGTAAGAACTCATACATCTGGGCTCCCCGGAGTGTGACTTTCGCCCCAATCGGTTGGTCTTTGCGAAGCTTAAAATTTGAAATGCTCTTTTTAGAGCGTGTTTCCGCGGCCTTTTGCCCGGTAATCAAAGCGAGTTCGGCCTTTGCGTCCTCTAACCCTTGTTTCGCGTCACTTGATTGCGTAGATATACAGGTGTTTACGACTACTTTTTCAACTCGAGGAACCTGATACAGATTCTTGTAGCCGAGTCGCTCACGCAAAGCCGGGACAACTCGTTCTTTGTACTCTTTATACAATTCAGTTTCCATCGTTTACTCCCCTTTGGCCTTCTTTGATCGTTTAGCTGGCTTCTTTTCCACAATCTTAACATTCGAGATATGGATTGGCCCTTCCCGATTTATCAAAGCGCCATTTGGATGGTCCTGAGATTTTCGGACGGTCTTCTTAATGATGCGGACGCCCTCGATCAACACTTGTTCTTTCTTCGGTAAAACTTGCAGGATTTTGCCGGCAGCACCTCGATGGTTGCCGGAAATAACCTCGACGTCGTCTCCCTTTTTCACATGAAATTTCAACCGACTCATAGCACCTCCGGAGCAAGCGAAATGATTTTCATGAAGTTCTTTTCGCGCAATTCGCGAGCAACGGGTCCGAAAATGCGCGTACCCCGCGGATTCTGATCCTTGTCGATGATCACGATGGCGTTGTTATCAAAACGAAGATAGGAACCGTCGTCCCGCTTTACGGGTTGTTTGGTGCGCACAACTACGGCGCGAACCACATCGCCTTTCTTTACCGTACCGTTGGCTGCGGCCTCTTTGACGTTGCAGGTGATCACGTCACCTATAGACGCGTACAGACTTGCCCCCTTGCCGATTACCCCAATCATGGTGGCCATTCGGGCGCCGGTATTATCGGCAACATCGAGTCTTGATCGAATTTGAATCATCTCGTCGCTCCCTAATGTTTGAGCACCTCGATCAATTGCCAGCGCTTCAAACGGCTTAACGGTTTCGTTTCTTCTACTCGCACCAGGTCTCCGATCGCGCACTGATTTGTAGCGTCGTGTGCGTAAAGCTTTTTAGTTCGCTTGACGATCTTCCCAAACTTAGGATGCGGTACCCGACGGATAACGGCGACGACAATGGTCTTATCCATTTTGTCGGATACGACTTGGCCGACCCGCGTTTTCCGAAGATGCCGCTTCGGAAGTTCAGACTGCTGCGTCTGCGGAGCAGGCGCCGTGGCAGTACCTTCAGAATGCACAGTCTCTTGATTCATTTTACTATTTTCCTCACCAGCCGCTGCTTAGGCAGCCGTCTTTTGCGCTCGCTCGCTCAAAATGGTTTCGATTCGCGCTACCTCGCGGCGATTGGCTCGAAGCACGCTGGGTTTCTCAATGCTCCCGCTCTGTTGTTGGAGCTGGAGATTGAAGGTCTCTCTGCGTAGTTCTCTGCGGCGAGAGACCAATTCATCACTACTTAGCTCACGAAGCTCTTTTATTTTCATTTCGATCTCCGTCCTAGCGGTTACACCGCAACGGCGTGCTGCCTGGCAATAAATCGAGTTCTCACCGGCAACTTCGTGGCAGCCAACCGGAGAGATTCTCGAGCTACGCTCTCGGTTACTCCGTCCAGTTCAAAAATGATGTTCCCAGGGCGCACCGTTGCCACCCAATGCTCCGGATTTCCTTTCCCTTTACCCATTCGGGTTTCTGGCGGTCGAGCTGTGACCGATTTATCCGGAAAAATCTTAATCCAAAGTTTTCCTTTTCTTTTCATATTACGCGTCAACGCAACGCGCGCCGCCTCGATCTGAATGTTTGTAATCCAGGCGCGCTCGAGTGTTTGCAGCGCGTATTCCCCAAAGGCGATCGAGACGTTCCTAGAAGCACTCCCGGAGCGGCTTCCGCGCTGGGTCTTCCGGTACTTCACTCTTTTCGGCATTAATGGCATAGGAAGTCCCTATCTAACTTTTGTTACCGCCGGGAGCACCTGTCTCCTGCTTCCCTTCTTTCTTCTGGTCGCGATCCGCTGCGGCCTCTACCTTGCAGATCCAACATTTCACACCGATTTTCCCGTAGACGGTGTGCGCTTCGGCGAAACCGTAATCGATCGGAGTACGCAGTGTGTGCAGAGGGATCTTGCCATCGCGGTACCATTCAGCGCGCGATATCTCGCCGCCTCCGAGACGGCCGGAACAGCGAATCTTTATGCCGAGCGCACCAAAGTCTTTGGTCGTCTGCACCGCCTTCTTCATCGCCCGTCGAAACGAAATTCGGCGTTCTATTTGGAGAGCAACGTTTTCCGCGACTAGCTGCGCATCGAGTTCCGGTGTTTTGATCTCTTGAATGTCAATTTTGACCTGTTTCCCACCAGACATCCGCGTGATCTCTTCAGTCATCCGTTCGATCTCGGCACCCCGGCGACCGATAACGATCCCGGGTCGAGCCGTGTAGATAGTGACGCGAATGCTGTTCCAGGCACGCTCAATCAAAACTTTTGAAACCGCGGCCAAAGCGAGCTTCTGTTTCACAAAGCTGCGGACACGCAAATCGGTGTGGAGGAACTCAGGAAATTCCTTACTTGTAGCGTACCAACGGGATCGCCAATCCTTGTTGAGCGCCAGCCGGAAACCGATCGGGTTAACTTTTTGTCCCATAAAATCAATCTTTCTTTTTCGTCGGGCTCTTCTCCGCCTTCTTTTCTGCTGAATCCTTCTTTTCAGATTTGGCGCCCGCTTTTTCAGCAGATTTCTTTTTCACCTGATGTTTGGGTGCGCCTTTACCCTTGCCACGACCAGCCGGCGATTTACGCGAAGAGGTTTTGGTCTTCGGCGCGTCTGTTGCTTCGGCCGCCGATTCAACTCCAGCCACTTCATCCACATCCTGAGCTGGTTTCTTCTGTCCATCAGCTCCAAGATCGTCCGAGAGAATGATTCGAATATGGCTGGTACGCTTGCGCAGCGGACTCGCGCTACCTCTGGCCCGAGCACGAAATCGTTTGTAGGTCGGCCCCTCGCCAACCACCGCTTCTTTAACCAGCAAGGTATCGACCTTGAGCGAAGCGTTGTTCTCGGCATTCGCGATCGCGCTCTTTAAAGTCTTTTTTACCAAAAGCGCGGCCTTTTTCGGACTAAAGGTCAACAGATCCAAAGCATCTGAAGCAGATTGGCCTTGGATTGCGCGGGTCACTTCGCGGGCTTTGAAAGCCGAAATACGAGCGTACCGATAGGTCGAGGTTACTTGCATCTTTCCGGATCTCTTTCTTATTTCGCCACCTTGGCAGTGTGCGCCCCGTGTTTCTTAAATATGCGCGTTGGCGAAAATTCTCCCAATTTGTGTCCCACCATATTCTCCGTCACGAAGACGGAATTAAAAATCTTGCCGTTGTGGACCAAGAACGTATGTCCCACGAAATCGGGCGTAACCATCGATCGGCGCGCCCAGGTTTTGATCGGCTTCTTAGCGCTGCTTTTGTTCATCTTATCGATTTTCTCCAGCAGCTTTGGCTCGACGAACGGGCCCTTCTTAAGTGATCTACCCATAACTTACTTCTTTTTGGCCTTCTTCTTGCGCCGCTCGACGATGAACGCGTCGCTTGGTTTATGTTTCCGGCGAGTCTTGAACCCTTTGGCGAGTTGGCCCCACGGACTCACTGGATGGTGCCGGCCGCCACCGCCTTTACTTTTGCCTTGGCCACCACCCATCGGGTGATCGATCGGGTTCATGGCCATACCACGCACACTCGATCGACGTCCCAACCAACGGGTCCGACCTGCTTTACCGCTCGAGACGTTCATGTGGTCGGTGTTGCCAACCTGCCCAACCGTAGCGTAAGCGTTTTCATTGATCCGGCGAATTTCACCAGACGGCAACCGAACCAGAGCGTAGCCACCCTCACGGTTATTCAGCACAGCCTGTTGACCCGCGCTCCTGGCCACCTGTCCCCCGCGACCGGGATTGATTTCGACATTGTGGATGACCGTCCCTAACGGGATTGCCTTCAAAGGGAGCGCATTCCCAACTTCCGGGGCTGCTGCTTCACCCGCTACCACTTTCGCTCCCACCTTCAAGCCGTTCGGGGCGAGGATATACGACTTCTGACCATCAGCGTAACTCAAGAGAGCAATGCGAGCGGAGCGATTTGGATCGTACTCGATCCCCTCAACCGTAGCCTCAACGTCACGCAGCTTTCTTTTGAAATCGATGATCCGATATTTTTGTTTGTGTCCTCCCCCGATATGACGAGAAGTCATGCGGCCACGGTTGTTTCTGCCGCCGGTTCTCTTTTTCGGCTCAAGCAGAGACTTTTCCGGGTGATCTTTGGTTATCTCGTCAAAGCCTGAGGTCTGTTTAAACCGCTGACTCGGTGTTAATGGACGAAAATTCTTGAGTGCCATTCTTCAATCCTCCTAGGCGAGATCGATCTTCTCTCCCTCAGCCAGCGTAACGATGGCTTTCTTCCAGTGTGGTCGACGACCGAAATCAGCCCGACGTTCACGCTTCTTTTTGCCAGCGTATTGACAGGTGTTCACCCGGACTACCTTCTTCCCCAAGAGCTGCTCGATGGCTCGTTTGATCTCGAGTTTATTTGCCTTTGGATCGACGCGGAAAACGTATTGATTGTGCTTTTCGCCCAATAAACTTGCTTTTTCCGTGAGCCGGATCGTTGAAATTATACGCGTCGGTTCGTTCATGCCAGCCTCTCTGCCAACTTCGTGAGGGCATCTTTCGTCACGATGATTTTCTTAAATGCCAACAGTTGTTCCGTATTTACCTCCGCCGGGTTATTTAAAAGAACACGCTGAACGTTTCGCGCCGCCTTGTGAGTGGTCGCGTCAAAATCGGTCGCAACGATTAAAACCTTTTCTTCTTCCGTGTGCTCTCGCAGCAACTTAATAAACTCTTTGGTCTTCGGCTCTTTTACTGCCAGAGAATCAGCAACCAGCACGTCGCCCGCAATGATCCGTGAACTGAGCGCTTTGAGGAAGGCCAAGCGCTTCACCGATTTCGGAACTTTCTTCGAATAGTCCCTCGGCTTTGGGCCAAAAACGACCCCGCCGCCTGTCCAGATCGGAGACGAAACATAGCCGGCCCGCGCACGCCCGGTTCCTTTCTGTCGCCATGGTTTCTTACCCGAAGCGACTACCTCGGCCTTGGTCCTGGTGTTGGCGGAACCGCTTCGTCGATTCGCTCGCATGGCCACCACAACGTCATGGACTGCCTGCGTTCCCCGCCCATTCTCGATGACCGAGATGTTTGCTTTCTTAGCGGCGGCAATTGTCAAAACGGTCGCACTCATGATGGTTTGGTCCCTGCAATATCAGATTTCTTCTTCGCTGGTCGCACCACGACATAGCTGCCGTTGGCGCCCGGGACCGCTCCGCCGATCAAGATCACATTGTCTTCGGCTCGGACCTGAATAATTCGCAGGTTTTGCACGGTTACCCGATCGTCACCCAGGTGGCCCGGCATCCCCATGTTTTTCCACACACGACCCGGAGTGGATCGGTTTCCGATCGCTCCGTTTCGACGGTGCGTTTTCGAGCCGTGAGCAGCCCCTTGACCGGCAAATCCGTGTTTCTTCATGACGCCCTGAAAACCTTTTCCTTTGGATCGACCAACGACGTCAACAAATTGTCCCGCTTCGAATTGGGTCACGGCTAAATTCAGCTCGCCTTCAACCTGAGTCCCATCTGGAAGCCGGAACTCTCGCACAAATTTTTTCGGCTCGGCACCCGCTTTCTTGAAATGACCGAGAAGCGGTTTTGGTAGTCGCGATTCCTTTTGAGTGTCAAATCCGACTTGGATCGCCTGATAGCCGTTGTTCTCAACCGTTTTGGTCTGCAGCAACGAATTACCACCGGCTTCGATCACGGTGACTGGAGTCGCTTTCCCGGTCGCATCGTAAACGCGCGTCATCCCTATCTTCTTGCCTAAAAGTCCTATTTTCATTGAGCAACCGTCGGTCTTTTAAATTTTAATGGTGATATCAACCCCGGCAGGCAGGTTGAGCTTGCGCAGCTCATCCACGGTCTTCGCCGTCGGTTCGATAATATCCAGCAACCGTTTGTGAGTCCGCATTTCGAACTGATCCATCGACTTTTTGTCGACGTGCGGAGAACGATTCACCGTAAACTTTTCAATCTTCGTCGGCAACGGGATCGGACCAGCGACTTTTGCTCCGGTACGTTTAGCCGTTTCTACAATTTCAACCGCCGATTGATCGAGCATACGATAATCGTAGCCCTTTAGGCGGATGCGGATGCGTTGACCGTTTGCCATATTAAGTTCCTTTTTGATCGAGCACGGCCGCTACAATCTGGGCCGGCACCGGTTCGAAATGAGAAGGTTCCATTGAGTAGGAAGCGCGTCCCTTGGAGAGTGAGCGAATCGCGGTCGCGTAACCAAACATTTCGGCTAGCGGCACTTCAGCGTGGACCAAAGTCGCGAGATTCTTCGTCTCCATGTTCATGATCCGACCGCGGCGCCGATTGAGGTCCCCCATGATGTCGCCCTGATACTCATCCGGGGTTACACATTCTACCTTCATAATTGGTTCCAGAAGAATAGAGGTACCCTTCTTAAAGGCGTCTTTCATCGCGAAGATCGCAGCCAGTTTGAAAGCGAGCTCGTTCGAATCGACGTCGTGATACGATCCGTCCACGATATCGACATGGAGGTCGATGACCGGGTAGCCCCCCACGATGCCGTTAAGCACCGCCTCTTCGATGCCTTTCTTAACCGCCGGGATGTACTCTTTCGGGATGGTACCGCCAACGACTTTATTCTCGACGGTGAATCCCTTTCCGCGCTCGCGTGGTTCAACATTCACAATCACGTGGCCGTATTGTCCACGACCACCAGACTGCTTGATGAGTTTGCCTTCGCCAGTGGCTTTCTTGGTAATCGTCTCGCGGTAAGCGATCTGCGGTTTACCTGCATTCGCATCAACCTTGAATTCCCGCAGCATACGATCTCGGATGATCTCGAGATGCAGCTCACCCATTCCGGCGATAATCGTTTGGCCCGTATCCTCGTTAGTATAGACTCGGAAAGTCGGATCTTCTTCGGCCAGCCGCTGCAGCGCGGTGGCCATTTTCTCCTGGTCTAGTTTTGTTTTTGGCTCGATCGCCATCGAGATAACTGGATCAGGGAAGGAAGGCGGTTCTAGCAAGACGGGAAAATCTTCATCGCAGAGCGTATCGCCCGTCGTGATGTTCCTAATGCCGACGATGGCAGCAATATCGCCCGAATAACACGTATGGATGTCTTCTCGCTTGTCGGCTTGAATCTGAATTAGCCGGCTGATGCGCTCTCTCTTGTTGGTGCGCGGATTATAAACCGTGTCGCCCTTCGATAATTTGCCGGAGTAGACCCGGAAAAACACCAGTTTTCCTACGAAGGGATCGCTCCAGAGTTTGAATGCCAACGAACAGAACTTGGCGTTGTCATCGGTGACGGCTTCTTTGATCTCATCAGTATCCGGATCAATGCCCTTTGCCGGCGGGATATCGAGCGGGCTCGGAAGATAATCGACAACTGCATCAACCAGATATTGGACGCCTTTGTTCTTAAAAGCAGAACCACCCGCAACCGGAATAAATTTATTAGCGATCGTCAGCCGTCGAATGCCGGCTTTCAATTCCTCCGGAGAGACCGGCTTTTCTTCCAGATAGAGGGTCCCGACCTCATCGTCGAGATTCGCTACTTGCTCGACCAGATCCGCGTACGCCTTGTCGACAAGTTCCTGGTAGTCCGCGGGGACATCGGCAATTTCGTACGTTGAGCCCAACATATCGTTGTCGGAATAGAGGATCGCCTTATTATTAATGACATCGAGCTGGCCTCGGAGCTGGTCCTCACTACCAAGTGGAATCAATACAGGCCAAGCGTTCGCGCCGAGCTTTGTACGCATCTCTTTAACGACGTTCTTAAAGTTCGCACCCACGCGGTCCATCTTATTAACAAAACAGATCCGCGGTACGTTATACTTGTTGGCCTGACGCCATACCGTTTCCGTTTGTGGCTGGACGCCCGCGACGCTGTCGAACACTAGAATAGCCCCGTCCAGCACGCGCAACGAGCGCTCAACCTCTGCGGTAAAGTCTACGTGCCCAGGAGTGTCGATGATATTCACCCGCTGCTTCTGATTTTCGAACAGCTTGAAGACACCCTCTTCCTTCCGCTGAGTCCAAAAGCAAGTCGTTGCAGCCGACGTAATGGTGATGCCTCGTTCGCGCTCCTGCTCCATCCAGTCGGTGACCGTTGTGCCCTCATGCACTTCACCGATTCGGTGGATCATGCCAGTGTAAAACAGGATCCGCTCGGTCAGAGTCGTCTTTCCGGCGTCAATGTGCGCGCTAATCCCAATGTTGCGAGTGCGCTCCAGAGGATAAGCCCTATCGGGAGAATTTGGATTCGTCATAGCCCTAGCCTTATCTAAAACGGGTGCAGACATATGCTTTACCAGCGGAAATGCGCAAAGGCCCGGTTGGCCTGAGCCATCTTGTGGGTGTCGTCTCGCTTCTTAATGACGTTGCCTTGGCCGGAAGCGGCGTCCTTTATCTCTGCTGCAAGATTATCGGTCATCGTACCGCGGCGATTCTTGGCGTAGCTGACCAACCAGCGCATGGCTAACGAGACTTGCCGATCCGCCGAAACTTCGATCGGTACTTGATAAGTAGCACCGCCTACGCGACGAGATTTGACCTCGAGACGCGGTTTCGCGTTATCGAGCGCCTTATGTAAAGAGTCGAGTGGATCAACCGCGTCGGAGCCCTCGCGGCTTTTTTCGATGGCTTGGTAGACGATCCGCTCCGCGAGCGATTTCTGCCCGCTCCGCATGACCGTATCGATCAACCGAGCTACCACGGGGCTAGCGTACCGGCTATCGACCTTCAACTCTTTATGAATGACTCTGCGACGTCGGGACATAGGAAATTATTTCTTTTTGCCTTTAGCTGCGGCGGTATCCGCTCCGCCTTTTTTCGGACGCTTGGCGCCGTATTTCGAGCGGCTGCGGCGACGACCGTCAACCCCGAGGCTATCCAACGTACCGCGAACAATATGATAACGAACTCCGGGAAGATCCTTGACGCGGCCTCCGCGCACCAAAACGATCGAGTGCTCCTGCAAGTTGTGACCTTCACCAGGGATGTAAGCGATAACCTCGTATCCGTTGGTTAGCCGGACTTTGGCGACTTTCCGTAAGGCGGAATTTGGCTTCTTAGGCGTGCGCGTCATGACCTGTACGCAGACACCCCGCCGTTGCGGGCAATCCGCCAGAGCCGGTGATTTGGACTTCACCGCCATTTTCTTCCGACCTTTTCGGACAAGCTGGTTAATCGTTGGCATTCAATAAATCCGGTTAATCCCTTGGTTCAGGGCTAAAAAAAGCCGCAATCGCGGCTTCAAAGCTTTCTCCCGCCAGACGCGGGGGAGCGTGGACTATATTATTATTCCCAGGCGGCGCAAGAGGTTTTTGGCCCAGTTTCTCCCAGGAGATGGCCCCAAAATCGCCCGGCAATCGGTCAAGCAGTTCTAACGCGCCAAACCGCCGTTCCTTTTTGCCCCGCAGAAGTGTCCCGCAAAACTTAAGCTGCAACGCTCTAGAATTAAAGAAAAAACCTGCTTGAAAGTCTGATCGTCCGGTTTCTTTGACGGCAGAAAATCGAGTTACTCCGAAAGTCGTGTCGGAAACAAAAAGAATCTCGTGTTATCTGGGTTCGATTTATGCTTGTTTGCCAACCGAAATGAAGATCCACGTCGAACGCCAAGTCACTGTCGCTCTGGAGAATCGGCCGGGGCAACTAGCGACCATCTGTAGCATCTTAGGCGCGAACGCCGTGAACATCGAAGCCATAAGCGTTATGGATAGCATCGAACAAGGGGTCGTACGGTTGATCACAAGCGATCCCACAAAATGCAGACAGGCTCTGCAAACGAAGGGTTTTTACGTGATCGAAGGCGACGTTCTGGTGTTGGATCTTTTCGATCGGATCGGCAAATTGGCGCAAATTTGCTCGGAACTTGCAGAAGCAAAGATCAATATCGATTACGTTTACGGGAGCGTGGAACACACCGGATCGCCGCTTCGCCTGGTCCTAAAAACGACCGACACCGTGCGCACGCATGCGCTTCTCGATAGCCTTAGAGACGAATAAACCGGCCTTTTGAAAAGGGCGAGGCCGGCGGATTTCTCCACCGGCCTCGATTTGTGGCGTAAGCCGAATTCTGTCCGGCTTTATTAAGCCTGGGCGATCATTTATCTCATCCACCCGGAGGCGGACGTTCCGCTTAACGGAATGCGACTATAACCCGAGAGCTCTCGGTTGCCCGAGCGGGAAAGCGGATCAACTCTCTGTTCTGTCTTGCACCGCAAGGGGTTTATCCTGCGATCCGGCTTACGCCGAATCCGGTGGGCTCTTACCCCGCCATTTCACCCTTACCCAGCACCATTTCGTGGTCGCCGGTTCATTCTGCCATCTCTAGCAACCGCAAAATGGTACTGGGCGGTATATTTTCTGTGACACTATCCGTCAGCTCGAGTTTACCTTGAGCTGCCCGCGCTTTCACGCGGCATGCTGCTTTCCTGGTGTTCGGACTTTCCTCTACTCCACCTTTTAAAGTGCAGCAGCGATCGCCTGCCAACCCCTCTAATTTAAGATATCCGCTATTTTCCGCAACGAAACTCTACCGAAGCCGACATGCTAGTCACGGATTCGGCGCACCAGGTAAGAGTTGGTCTAGTTTCTTTGCCAGACTGAAATCCAGGCTGGTGAGACCACCGGCCGAATGAGTAGACAACGCCAGCCGCACCGTCCGCCAACGAATGTCGATGTCCGGATGATGATTCATCGATTCTGCCTCCCGGGCAATGCTGTTTACCGCGTCCACGGCTTCGAGAAAACTCGGGAACTTGACCGTCCGAGAGATGGTATCTCCCTCGAGTTTCCATTGAGGGACCTCCATCAGCAGCGTCTGCACTGCTTCAGGTTTTAGTAATTCTGGCATGGATTTTCTCCGTGTTTTATGAATCGCTCGGATTTTGGCATGGCTCCTTCATTACTTGATCAGAGGAGCGGTTCGTGTATGTAAGCATTCCTCGCCTTGCTCTACCCTAACTAACCACTGGCAAATGCAAACTCCTGGGAGACTCTATAATAACATAGTTGAGACCGTCGGCGGTACTCCATTGGTCAAACTCAACCGAATTACAGCCGGTCTTGAGGCGACGATCGCTATAAAGTGTGAGTATTTTAATCCGCTTGGCAGCGTGAAAGACAGGATTGGGATGGCCATGATCGATGCGGCGGAGCGACAGGGCACCATCAATAAGGATACAGTTATCATCGAGCCGACTAGCGGCAACACCGGAATCGCGCTCGCCTTCGTCTGCGCGGCCAAGGGTTATAAACTGATTCTCACCATGCCGGAAACGATGAGTTTGGAGAGACGCACCCTCCTGGCAATGCTGGGTGCCAAAGTAGTGTTGACGCCGGGGTCGGAAGGAATGAAAGGAGCGATCGCTCGCGCAGAAGAGCTTCTCAAGGCAACGCCCAATTCTTGGATCCCGCAACAATTTAACAACCCCGCCAATCCAGAAATTCATCAAAAAACAACCGCGGAAGAAATATGGGCCGACACAAATGGGGCGGTTGATATTTTGGTCTCAGCTGTCGGCACGGGGGGAACCATCACCGGAGTCTCGGAGGTAATCAAAAAGCGGAAACCGAGCTTGCTCTCAATCGCCGTCGAGCCAAAGGATTCGCCGGTGATTAAGCAGACAATGGCCGGTGAACCCCTTAAGCCAGGTCCGCATAAGATTCAGGGCACCGGCGCCGGATTTGTACCGAAAAATCTGCATCTCGATATAGTCGATGAAGTCATCGCCGTCTCGAATGAGGATTCCTTTGTTATGGCTCGGCGCTTAGCTAAAGAGGAGGGTATTCTCGCTGGGATTAGTTCGGGCGCAAACGTTTGGGCGGCGATTGAAGTAGCAAAACGACCTGAAAACCGTGGAAAACTCATTGTCACATTCGCTTGCTCAACGGGCGAGCGCTACTTAAGCACGGCGTTGGCTGATGAGGCTCGAGCAGAGATCGGTGGTTAAGGGATGAACAAAACGACCGGAATGACAACAGCTACTGAACCGAACTTCTCATCATTCAATCAAGAAGTCTTTTGGGCGCTACACGGTAGAAAGATCATCTTTGGATCGATCGCTGCACTGCTGATCCTCCTCGCTGTTGGCGCCTATTTCGGGTGGCAGAAGCTCCAGACCGGCCAAGCTGAGTTGGCATACGATTCCGCGACGAATATCGATGACTGGCAGAAAGTCGCGGACCGATTTCCCGGATCGATCGCGGCCGGAAATGCGTTGCTGCGGATCGCCGCGCAGCAGGCTAGCGACGGCCATTTTCCGGATTCGGACAAGACCTACCAGAGGTTTATTCGCGACTATTCGAAACATCCGTTCGCCGTAAATAGCTTAATGGGTTTGGCAACAAATGCAGAGGCGGAAGCCAAACCAGATGAAGCGCTCAATTACTATGCGGAAATAGCTGGCAAATACGGCACCACCTATTTGGCGCCAATGGCGCTACTGAGCCAGGCTAGATTGACCGAGGGGAAGGGCCAACTGAAAGAGGCACGGCAACTCTATGAGATGGTGGTCCAGAGATACCCGCAAAGTGCAATAGCGCAAATTGCTTTGGCGGAAGCCTCTCGACTCGGGGACAAGCTTGGGAACGACACGAAATCGACAGGTTCGGCCAATTTACTCACCGGCTCGCCTCAACCCAGTCCATCGGGTCAACCGTCTCCAACGGCATCGGAGAAACCGAAGCAACAGCCGGAACCTTGAATCTAGTGGGCCATCGCCACTTTTTGCTTTCGGAGGTAAAACTCCTCTCTTCTTTCTTCGAATTCGATTAGGTCGAAATAGGTCTCCACGCCGGATTCCGAACGACCACCGACTTCTTGCAGAATTCTTCGAAACCGGGCTAGCTTTTCGGGAGTATCGGGCCGTTTTTCTATCTGCTTTTGATTCCAGGCCGCGATCTCTAACTCGGTGTGGTTCACACCTTGAGAGCGGATCCAGTCCAAGACTGCCTCGTCGCTCTCCCGACTGCTGGCCATCTCCTCGAACAGCTCCCCCTCGATTCCCAGGAACGACAAAAGATACTTATCGAACCCTAAAGTCTTGTAGTTGTACCCACGTAACAATCCCTGACGGTGCAGCCGCGCCTTGTCAATTAACCGAAGAAGATGCACGTAACCGCCCAGAGTCGCGTATGGGCTCCGCGGATAAATTTTTTGTGTCATGCAGGTGCCAGGCTGAAATCGGACCCGTGACCCGATTCTTGATTGGGTGCCGATGGCTCTTTCAACGGGGTCAAAAGCTCCCCCTGAGTCAATTGCGTCTGGCCGATCGATAAATCACCGTAAAATTGCCCTCCTTTATCCACGACGAAGCTCCGCGCGTTTACCGCTCCGCGCAGTGAGCCACCTCGCTTTACCACCACTTTTCCATTCGAGATGATTCGTGCTGAGATCACGCCATAAACTTCGACGAGATCCGCTCGGATTGGTCGGACGCACTCGACCTCTGAGCTTTTGTCAATCACCACCAGGGGAGCTTCGATGCTGCCGCTAAGTTTCCCTTTCAGTTTAATCCGAACATCAGTGGCACCGGTCAGCGCACCGCGCAGGTGCCCCTGAACAGAAGCAGTCTGACAGATTACCCGGTTACTGTTGAGATCACCTTTGTTGGTGATGATCAGGTCGCCTCGGGTCCGAATAGAGCGACTGTATGTACCAACAATCTTGTAGTCTTGGAGATCGATGTAGGCGCCGCAAAGAGGGCAAATCGTGGAAGTTGCATTTTTCGGGACTTCGCGCTTGCCAGGACATTCGAAGCATCGGGCAACAACTGTCCGCTGAACACCCAGGAGGCCTTCGATTCTTTGAAATACCGAAGGGGCTTTTGGAACATCCTGCCGCGGCTCACCAGTTCTGCCGCCTTTACTTATCTGGATGTACCCGCTGCACTTGCGGCAGTAGGTCGACTTTGCCAGCTCAGGCTCTAACTGAATGTTACCGCAGTGAGGACATTGAACTTCGACTCGTCCTTTTGCCGGCACCCAGTACTCCTTTAGCGGGGAGCATTCGCTTCCTGCGCCTTCTCTTTAATCCCGATTTCCCTAAGTGCATTCTTGTTTGGAGTGACCTCCGACTTGCCGACAAACGTTGCCCCTTCCTCAATGATCAAACGGGAGGCGTGAAGATCACCGATCAACGCCGACCGCGCCCGCAGTTCGCAACGTTCAGCAACAGTGATATTTCCTTGCACTTTGCCCATCACAATCACCGACTTTGCTTTGATCTCACCATGGACATCCCCATTCTCGCCCACCGTCAAGATTCCGTCATTTGAGGAAATTTCTCCCTCGATCTTTCCATCAAAGGTAAATTCACTTGCAAATTTGATGGAACCTTTGATCTCAACGTCTTTGGAAAGAAGGTTCTTGTTGTGTAGTTCTGCCATAACGGGATTTTTGTATGTTTCAGTTTTCGTTGGAACGGTCTGCAGAGGCGCCGGATTCTCCCCGGATCGCGTGTCTTCAGGGGACTGGGTGGATCCTGGTTTTTGGGGGATGAACTTCTTAAGCACGGTCGCAACTATGAATTTGCAAACTGGATTGTCAACGCTTTCCACCCATAAAACTGATTCCGGTGCATCGCCTAGATAGGCCGCTCGAAGCGAGTGAAAAGCGCACCGCTTGATCAGCAACAGGCTTCATTTCAAGCGGATTTGGGGGCTGATCGAACAAGCTTTGGCGATCTGAAAGGATGGCGATTATGATTCGCACTAACCATAATTCCACGATTTATCCATATGCGGCCAATTCCTCAGCGGGATAGGTCCAAATCTCGCTGAGAGTTGGATGATAGTGCGGTATCGCGGCAAGGTCCGAAGCTTTCGCTCGGAAATGCATCGCAACAACGATTTCATGAATCAGCTCCGAGGCCTCAGGCCCGACAACCGCTCCCCCCAAAATTTCCTGAGTGTCCGCGTCGGCGATCAGCTTGACTAACCCCTGCGTCTCCCCTCGAATCATCGATTTGCCGTGATCGTCGAACGGATAGGTCGCCACCCGAACTCTCCTGCCCTCGGCCTTTGCCTGCTTCTCCGTCAATCCAACAATCGCAAGCTCCGGATGCGAAAATATGGCAAAGAGGCGAAGGCGATAGTCAATCGGGGTCAATTCCTCGTTTCTCAGCCACCGAGCTGCATTGCGCGCCGCAGCGGTTGCCTGCTCAATCCCTATATGAACCACGTCGAATTGGCCAGTTGCGTCGCCGGCAGCAAATATATGCGGCTGACTGGTCTGCATTAGATCGTTGACGCCAACGGCGGAGTTTTCGTCCATCTTTACCTGAGCGGCATCCAGATGCAGCCGGCTAATCGCCGCTCGCCGGCCAAGCGCATAGAAGACTTCATCGGCGGACATAGCGTGTTCCTGCCCATCTTTGACGAACCTTACAACTTTGCGGTCCTCCTTTTTTTCGATCGCGACCAATTTCGTGCCGCTTATCATCTCTACGCCGTTCCGTCTATAGGCTTCGGTAAGCGCGGCGGCCACGTCCGCGTCGGCTTCCTTGATGAACTGCGGACTGCGCTGCAGGACGGTAACGTTCGTCCCGAGCGCATTATAAAAATGAGCGAACTCGAGGGCGATCGCTCCTCCGCCCAGGATGATTATGGAAGCGGGTACTCGGTCGCTATCCAATGCTATATCGCTGTCCAAATAGCCCACCTCAGTCAGACCCGGCAAATCGATCACATTCAGTTCGGATCCAGTCGAGATGAGAGCAGTGCGAAAGCGGATTTCTCTAATAGAGCCATTCAGCCCTTCCAGCCTTAATTGGTGAGGGTCGATAAAGGCCGCATAGGCTCGAACGAAATCAAACTTTCCCTTTTCTAATTGGCTTCGCCGATAGTCCGCAAATCCGTTGATCAACGATCGTTTGCGTCGTCGAATGGCTCCGACATCGAACCCGAGATGACCCGCACTCAGCCCAAATTCTTGAGCACGACGGAGAGAAAGAAAACGATTAGCCGATTCGAGAAGGGTCTTGCTGGGCATGCAGCCACGGAGAATGCAAAGTCCGCCGACGTCAGCTGCCCCTTCGACACTGATCGTCCGCAGACCCAATTTTGCGGCTTCCGTCGCCGCGCCATAGCCTGCGCTCCCCGCTCCGATCACCGCAAAATCATATTCGTCCATAGTCGCTTTCTTCGGTTCGTCATTTTGAACACGCCCCATCAAGAGAAACAATCGCGGGATTTTAGCGATCTGGCAACAGCCGGAGGTCTCACGGGCGCCGAATGCCGCCTCCTCAGCACGCAAGAGGGCATTGCGGTAAATCCCCAAAATATTGAGCTAATGCCCGGGTTCGAATACTAGATATTGAACCTCTACTCGCTTGCAAAAGGGGTTCCAACACACTAAACTATTGATTCAACCTCGACTTGCTTTTTGACCCGAACATTCTCGGGTCGCGCTCGCAGTATGTCTGATATCTCGAATTACGACGCATCACAAATTGATAAACTGGAGGGATTAGAAGCAGTCCGGAAACGTCCTGGGATGTACATAGGTGACCCGGACGAGCGAGGGCTGCACCACTGCGTTTTTGAAGTCCTCGACAACTCGATAGACGAACATCTAGCCGGCTTTTGCACGAGGATCGATGTAAACATCCATATCGATGGGTCCGTTTCGGTCCGGGACAATGGCCGGGGAATTCCGGTCGACATTCATCCCAAGTTTCATATTCCAGCAATCGAGCTGGTGCTCACAAACTTGCACGCGGGCGGAAAGTTTGGGCAAGGCGCCTACAAATTTTCCGGGGGACTACACGGTGTCGGGGCAAAGTGTGTCAACGCGCTCTCTGAGTGGTTCAAAGCGGAAGTCACCCGTGGTGGCCAAGTTTATCATATCGCTTTTGCGCGGGGGAAGACGGTCCGCAAACTGGAAGTCGTCGGCGAGACGCAAAATAAGCAGGTGACCGGGACGCTGATCACTTTCTTGCCCGATACGCAGATTTTCACGATAACCACCGAGTTCAAATTTGAAATTTTAGCGACCCGATTACGCGAACTCGCATTCTTAAACAAGGGTCTGGAAATCATCTTGACGGATGAGCGGCGTGACCCGCAGCGCAGAGAGGTTTTTCTCTTCAAGGGCGGCATTCCGCAATTTGTTAAGGAACTCGGAGAGACCAAGCAGCTCATTCATCCTGAGCCGATCGCCATTTCCGGGATGCGTGAAATCGTGGTTGACGAGAAAGTGGAGGTCGCCTTCGTCGACGTCGTTCTCCAATATACCGATTCCTACACCGAGCAGATTCAGTGCTTTGCGAATTCGATTCCGAATCCAGACGGCGGGATGCACCTGGAAGGTCTTAAGACCGGCCTTACCAGCGCGCTTAAAAACTACGCCAAAGCGAACAACTTGGTGAAAGAGAAGGACCCGGAGATCAGCGGAGAAGATCTTCGAGAGGGGTTGGTCTGCGTCCTGAGTATAAAACTGACTAATCCCCGCTTCAGTTCGCAAACAAAAGGCAAACTGGTAAACAACGAAGTGAAGCCGGTTGTGCAATCGGTTACTTATGAAGGGCTAAGCCGATTTTGTGAAGAGAACCCGAGCGTTGCCAAGAAGGTCATCGAGAAATGCCTGATGGCAGCGCGAGCTCGCGAGGCGGCCCGCAAGGCTCGCGAGGCAGTCCGGAAATCAGCGCTCACCGGAGGTGGTTTACCCGGAAAGTTAGCCGACTGCTCGGAACGTGATGCAACGTCAACTGAGCTTTACATTGTCGAGGGCGATTCCGCCGGTGGGTCCGCTAAGCAGGGACGCGACCGCCGGTTCCAAGCGATTCTCCCGATCCGAGGCAAGCTACTGAACGTGGAAAAAGCCCGTTTAGATAAGGTGCTCCAGAACCAGGAAATTCAGACGATGATCACGGCCATCGGGACTGGGATCGGCGACGGCGAGGGAGAAGGGTCTTTCAATTTAGATAAACTGCGATACGGCCGGATCATCATCATGACGGACGCAGATGTCGATGGTTCTCACATTCGTACGCTGCTGTTGACCTTTTTCTATCGTCAGATGCCCGAGCTGGTCCGACGAGGCCACATTTACATCGCACAACCTCCTCTCTATCAGATCAAGAGGAAGAAGCGGGAAGAGTATGTCGACGACGATGCGGAGCTAAATAAGATCTTGATCTCGCTCGGCGCGGAGGAGGTTCGGCTCAAGAACCTGGAAGACGGGCGCGAATTCTCTGAAGCACAGCTTCGAGAGATCTTGGATCTTCTTGAACGACTGGCCAAGCTAAGCGATTCAGTCCGCCGACACGGTGGCGATTTCGAGGAATACCTGGCTCACCGCAACCCCGACACCGGCCAGCTTCCCGAATACTTGGTCGCAATTCGAGAAGGCAACCAAGAGTACGTGAAATATTTCCCGGATGAGGCCGCCCTGACCCAGTTCGCCGACCAAAATCGGGACCTCAATTTATACGACTATGAACCGGATGCTGGGGATGGCGAACTGCCTATCCTGGCGAACGGAAACGGCGCCGTACCGCAGCATTTGAGGAGACGGGCTAGGCGGATCGAGCTTCACGAATCGAACACCATCGCGAAGATCTTCCAAGATTTGACCGATCGTGGCCTGCATTTCGCCCACTACTCCGCCCGCGAACAACCGATTTTCGAGTTAATCGAAGGCGAAGGGGATCGGGCATCAGCCACACCGTTGTTCTCTATTCCTCGGATTCTGGAGGCCGTCAAAGAACTCGGCCGCCGAGGTGTGCAGATAAAGCGATTCAAAGGTCTAGGTGAAATGAACGCGAAAGAGCTTTACGCCACGACGATGGATCCCGCTCACCGCCGTTTGCTGCAGGTTGAGTTAAACGAGAACAATGCCGTCGAAGCCGACAAGATGTTCACGATTTTGATGGGCGACGTTGTAGAGCCGCGGCGCGCCTTTATCGAAGATAACGCGTTGAATGTCCGCAATCTGGATGTGTAAGTGATTTGTCCGCCGGAGACCTACTTTCGCGGGGATCTCCGATTTGAGACGCCTGCTTCGTTGAAAAGTAATTTTTATTATGCCTCGCCATCCCGATGAAAAAGTAGACCCGGTAAATGTAGCCGAGGAGATGTCCAAGTCGTTTTTGGACTACTCCATGTCGGTAATCATCTCCCGGGCTCTGCCGGATGCTCGGGACGGATTGAAACCCTCTCAGCGGCGAATCTTGTATTCGATGAACGGGCTCGGCGTGCTTCCAAACCGGAAACATACCAAGTGCGCCAAGATCGTGGGTGAAACGATGGGTAACTACCACCCGCATGGCGACATGGCCATCTATCCGACTCTCGTCCACATGGCTCAACCATGGGCGATGCGGGAAAGGTTAGTTGACGGGCAAGGCAATTTCGGATCGATGGACGGCGATCCCCCCGCTTCCATGCGGTATACCGAAGCCCGGCTCACTCAGCTCGGCGCGATTCTGATGGAGGACATGGAACGGGATACGGTTGATTTCGTTCCAAATTACGATGAAACCACCAGAGAACCGACTGTCTTTCCGGCAGCCTTCCCCAATCTCTTGGTAAACGGAGGCACCGGGATCGCCGTAGGGATGGCAACGAATATCCCGCCGCATAATCTTGGTGAAATTGTCGACGCTATTTGCGAGCTGATCGATAACGCCGATCTCTCAGTCGATCGGCTCCTGGAGCTGGTCAAAGGTCCCGATTTTCCCACCGGATGCACCATCTGCGGGACTAGCGGCATTCGCCAGTACTTCGAAACCGGCCGCGGCAGCATCAAGGTACGTGGCAATGCGACAATTGAAGCCGGAAAACAGAACCGTGAGTCGATTGTTATTACGGAGATCCCGTACAACGTAAATCGTGCGGATTTGATCAAACGCATCGCCGCCCTGATCCAAGACAAGGTGATAACCGAGATCGCGGACGTCCGTGATCTCTCCGACGAAAATACCCGGATCGAACTTGAGCTGAAGCGCGATGCGAACGCCAATGTCGTGCTGAATAATCTCTACAAACACACCGCGTTAGAGAGCTCTTTCGCCGTGAACATGCTGGCGATTGATCATGGTCGACCAAAACTGCTTTCAGTTCGGGAGGCTTTACACTGCTTCATTGAACACCGCCGGGAGGTGGTCTTACGGCGGACACGCTATCTTCTACGCCAGGCTGAGAACCGGGCGGAAGCGTTAGAAGGCTATCTCATCGCGTTGGCCAATTTGGATGATTTCATCGAAATCATTCGGAATTCGGCGAATCGGGAAGAGGCTCGGGTCAAGTTGCTCGCCTACGAATTCACCAGGCAGCAGGTAGAGCACTTCGGTATCCGGGTTCGCAGCGAAGCACGGCTGGTAGAGGGACGGTACGCCTTCAGTGACACACAGGCCGATCAGATCTTGGAGTTGCGACTCTATCAACTTACCGGTTTGGAACGGGAGAAGATCGTCAATGAATACGGAGAGTTGCTTCTGCGCATCCATGACCTGGTCGACATTCTCGATCGAGCAGATCGAGTGATGAATATCATCAAAGAAGAACTGCAGAAGGTAAGAGAAAAGTACGATTCGCCGCGACTCACGCAGATCGTGCCGGCAGAGGGTGATATTGATATCGAAGATCTGATTGCCAACGAGGGATGCATCATCACCATCACGCATGGCGGATACATCAAGCGAACTCCGGAAAGTGAATTTCGCGCCCAGCGCCGCGGCGGCCGGGGCGTCATCGGTATGGCAACCCGCGAGGCGCAGATCGAAGGGGAAGAAGGAGACTTCGTCGAACACCTGTTTACGGCGAGTACTCACGATTCTCTGATGTTTTTCACGCGAACAGGTCGGTGCTACGTGGAGAAGGTCTACGAAATCCCCCAAATGAGCCGTGCCTCGAAGGGGCGCTCGATGGCGAACCTCCTGGAATTGCGCCCGGAGGAGAAAATTGCAGCTACGCTCCGGATCGAAGCCAAAGGGGAAAATGGAGATGCCGAGACGAGCACTTGGAATCCTGAGCTCCATATCATGTTTGCCACCCGAAGCGGGCTAGTGAAAAAGACTAATTTGTCGGACTTCGCCAACGTCCGGAAAGGCGGAATTATCGCCGTACAGATCGAGGAGAACGATGAATTAATCGATGCGCTGCTTACTAATGGTAGCGACGAGGTGGTGCTTATTACCCACAACGGAATGAGCATTCGTTTCCATGAAGAGGAAGCCCGCGATATGGGACGGAACGCGGTCGGAGTGTGGGGCATCCGTCCGGAGGAAGGGGATGAAGTGGTCGGAATTGCTAAGGTTGTCCCGGATGCGATGTTGCTTGTTGCCGGTTCAAACGGGATAGGAAAACGAACTGGGTTCGATGCTTACCGGCGCCAGTCGCGAGGCGGGAAAGGGATCATCACAATGAAGACCAGTGACCGAACGGGTGACGTAATCGGGGCTCTCACCGTTCACGAATCGGATGAGGTGATGCTCATCACGACCGGCGGGCAAATGGTTCGGATTCGTGTGAAGGAAATTCGCGAGGCCGGGCGGAACACAATGGGGGTAAAACTCATCGATCTAATCGAGGGAGAAAAACTGCAGGATATTGCCCCGGTAGTCTCGCAGGATGTGATGGAGGGAAGCGACGACTCTCCGGAAAGCTGACCGGTCCGCAGCGGGCAGATTGGTAAGCGCCAGTCCGCGGGTTTTTTAACCTCGCCAGCGCACGAAATACTAGATGGACGGGCCGCGACGGCTTAACTTCGTCCTATGCAGTTGGGCCGAAACCGCATCGAGGCGCTTGCCGACGGTGTGTTCGCGGTCGCGATGACTCTGCTCGTTCTAGACATTAAGGTGCCGGAATTGCAGCCGCTGGCCGCGGCAGAACTGCCCGCCAAACTGCTCGCTCTCTGGCCCAAATTTCTGAGTTATCTTATTAGCGTCGTTATTCTGGGAGTCTACTGGGTCGGGCATCACGCTCAGCTGTCGTTCATCCGACGTGCGGACCGACCCTTGCTTTGGATTAACATTCTTTTTTTACTCTGGGTGGCCCTGGTGCCTTTTTCGACCGCGCTGCTCAGTGAATACTCAAAAACTCGGATTGCGATCGCGGTCTATGGAGTCAACCTGATCGCAATCGGTCTAACACTCGCGCTTCATTGGTGGTACGCCACCACCGAAAACCGTCACGTCGATCCCGACATTCATTCCAACTTGATCCGAGGCGCGATGAAGAGAACGCTGATGGCTCCAATCGTTTATCTTGTCGCAATTGCGCTGTCTTTTATTAGAACTGAGTTGAGCCTGGCCCTGTACGCATTGGTTCCGATTCTGTATATCTTTCCGGGCGCGATCGATATGCATTGGGGCGGACGCCCGCCAGGCAAATCTAAAACGGACCAGCCCGTGGCGAAATAGATCCCGGACCGTTGGTTAAATTCGCTGGTCGGATGGTCAGAACGGCAAGCCGCCGTTCTTCATACAGGAGCAGTTCGTCAGCGCTCTGCGAATACGCTTGCGCTTTGTTCAGCGAGGGAGCGAGCGCTCCAGGTTAGTGGCCACAAAATGACGGATCGCCTCCAGAATATTCTGGTCGACCTCATCCTGGGTCTGGCCACTTGCCTTGAGTCTGCCTTTGGTGACCACCAGCGAATGATCTCCGCCCTCGACGACGTGGAGTTCATTGGTCGCCGTCATTTCTCGTCGAACACTCTCCAGCAAATCCAAGGGGCAGAGCGGGTCGCGCGTTCCTTGCACGAACAAAACTGGCGTCGACAATGCGCGGAGCACTTCGGCCCGCAGCCTGGTCCGATCCCCCCCTCCGCAAAGCGGGTAACCAAGGCAAACGACGGCAGCTACATCTTCGACCAATGCGAGATGGCATCCGACTCGCCCTCCAAGACTTTTTCCGATAAGAACGGTCGGCCCGTCGTGTGCGTGCCGGGCTTGAGCCAGCGCTTCCCGATGAGCGGCAATAAGCTTCGGCAGCGGATCAGGCCGTTTGCTTCCTTTTTCCATATACGGATAGTCGAAAGCGTAAACGGCGCCGATCGCCGCCAGCCTCCTGGCCCAACCTTGCATCCATGGATGCGAGGAAGGCGCACCGGCTCCATGAGCAAAGACAAAGATGGGCGTTTCCATGTTGGACTTTTTGCCGGTCAGGGTCACATCGCTAAAAGCAGATTTTAGCACGTTAGGACGGCAACGATGATCTCATGCGAAAGAGCACCCGGTACAATTTGATTCGAGGCCATGTTTTAAGGGGCGGCTGTTAAAAACGAATCGTCGGTTGATCCCACACACGGCTCCCGACTCCGCAATGCCTCCTACGTCGCGACCAGCTCTGTAGCGTTCCTCAAGCGCGCTGCTAGGGCGGGCAAAGGGAAGCGACGGCGGCAAGCCGATCCCGCTGATGCGCTATCAGGCTTTAGGCCCAGCAACCTTGCGTGTGCTGTATGTAGACCTTACGGATTCAAGGGTAAACCCTTAAACCGCGAGCCTCCTGAGCCACCATGACGCTTTTTTCACTACCTGTAGCTTTCCACGCTTATCTTTTTGGCCGAAAGCGCCACTCTGGCACAGTCCAAATGCGAAACGAGAACTTTTCAAACTTCGCAATTTTTGCGGGTTGCCTGCCCGAATTTGCTCTCTAGACTTTAGGGCACTTCTTCTTATGGGAAAGCGAAAGAGGAAATTGTCAGTCAAGAGGCTTCCACTCCAACGGGAGCTCGATTTTTTTCACGAGGGCGAGTACTTCGATCTCAAGGCAATTTTCAACAAGATAAACGCCGAGTATTTCAACAATGCCCTCAAAGGATACGCGATTACGTGGGGGAGACGCCGGAGATTGCCGCCGAAAGAGTATTTCGTCTTCGGCACCATCCAAGAAGAAGACCGTATCATCAGGATTCATCCTCTTTTGGATGCTCCGTTCGTGCCTACCTGGTTTTTGGAGTACGTGATTTACCACGAAATGCTCCACGCGATCGTGCCTGAGGAGGTAGACGAAACCGGTCGTCGCAGGGTCCACACATCGGAATTTTATCGCAGGGAGCAAAAATTTCACTGCTACCAGCGGGCCCGTCGCTGGGAAGACGAAAACCTCGATCGTTTTCTCCGCTGAGCTAGCTGATGTGTGGTGATGTTCGGGTGGTTTTCTGCACGTTTCCCGATCCTGAAACTGCCCGCAAGATTGCCAGAGCCGCGGTGGAGCAGCGCTACGCGGCATGCGCTAATCTGGTGCCGGGCCTCCAATCAATTTATCGTTGGCGCGGTTTAGTCGAGCAAACGATCGAAACTTTAGTGATCTATAAGACTTCAGCGACCCGCTACCCTGATTTGGAGGCGTTTCTATTGCGATCTCACCCGTACGAGGTTCCCGAGATCATCGCTCTCCCCTTATCTTCGGGATCTGCCTCCTACCTTCGTTGGGTGCTCGATAATTCTGTTCCAGAGCCAGGATCGTGACGCGTACGTGGTAAGGGTCCCGCGACCGGGCATCTGCATTGATCCTTCGGGCAAGCGTCGTAAAAAAGACATTCAAGCGTGCGCTCCCGCTGAGGCGTTTTTCGCTTCCGGTTGCCACTACGCTACAAAAAAAAGGACCGGCGCAATGCCGGTCCTTTCGTGCAAACGTAGCAACTAACAGCGAATGATTAGGGCTTCTTGGTGGGGCTGGGGAATCCACCCGGTTTGGTTGTAGTAGCCGGAGTATTTGTTCCGGAAGGTTGCGCCGAAGATTTCGGACTGGGGGTACCCGTCGGCCGATTCGCGTTCAGCTTGGCGATTACGACATCGCTAAAATCCATGTTGTCTTTCGCATAGACTAGCACGGTGGTTCCCAGACCGGCACTGCGTCCGGACTTATCGAGAACGAGGTCATAGCTTTGAGTCTTCACCTGGTCGCTGACAACCTTCATGATGTCATCCACCAAGCCAGAAACCATGTGGTTCTGCTCTTCCTGAAGCTGCTTGGAACGAGAATCGCGGAATTCGGTCATCTCTTTTTCCAGACCCTGCTCTTCGGAGATCTTGGCGTCTCGCTCTTGAGCTTTCTGATCCTTGGTCGCGGCACTTACGTCCGGACGATTCATTTCCTCGTTCAGTTTGTTGATGGCGTCGATATCTTTTTTGCGCGTGTCCATGCGCTGATTCAGCTCGTCGTTCGCGGCTTTTTGCGCCTCTTCCAGTTTCTCTTTCGCCTCCTGTGTTTTGTAGTAGGCAGCGAGCACCTTCTGCATATCAATCGTGCCAATCTTAAGTTGTTGAGCCTGGACTGGGGCAGACAAAAGCGCGCTAGCCATGCAAAGGCCGGCAATCGCAACGAATCGGGATTTCATCATATTAATACACTTACTAAGACTAATAGCGTGGCTGGGTTTGATTTCAGACCGCTGTCGACAAATTCCGTTCAAAATTGGTAACCAACACTGAACTGGAACCGGCCACTTGAGTTGTTGAATTTGTCGGCCTGAACTGGAATACCGTAGTCGATCCGGATTGGACCAATCGGTAAATCGAGACGAAGGCCGAAGCCAAAGTCTGAATTGATATTGCTCGTGGAGAAACTCCAAGAACCAGAATTCACAAATCCAGTATCGTAGAAAACCGCAGCCCGCACTCGCTCAACAATCGGGATGGTATATTCAATCGTCAGACGGGCAAGCGAATTTCCACCGATATCGTCACCAAAGGAGTCCTTGGGCCCGACGTCTTGAAACTTAAATCCGCGAAGGTTATTCGCGCCGCCCAGGTAAAGGCGATCGTAGATCGGGACACTGCCTCCTCCTCCCCAGGTGGCCACCGTGGCAATCTCGGCGTCAAAGAGCAGGATCGTATCAAAGGGCAGGTGGAAATATTGAGAGGCGCTTAGATCAAACCCGTAAATCTGAACGTCGCCGCCGAGCGGGCCGCCCGCGACATAGGTCGAAAAGTCGACCCGGGTGCCTTTGCGGGTCAAGAAAGCGTTATCCCTCTTGTCGTAGGTGAGCTCAAAAGTCATCCGGCTTTCCAGAGTGTTTCCAGCTTGCGCAAGTACGATCGGGTCGGTGGTGCTAACGCCGTAGACCTCAGTATCTTGCAGGCGATACTGGACTCGGGCAGCCAGGAAATTCGTGATCGGCTTCCGCAGAAATATGTCGAAACCATAATTCCGCTCATTGTAGACATTGCTGTAATATTGCGAATCGAGATAATAAACTTCCTCGCCGAGCGCCAAACGTTGATCGAGGAAATAGGGCTCGGTGAGTGAGATCAATGCTTGAGTCTGCAAGGTTCCGATCTGGAAGCGAGCGCGGAACTTTTCGCCTGCGCCGGTAAAGGTACGCCAGTTGGTGATATCGAAATTCCCCTGATTCAACTCGGCGAAACCGACTAACCCTTGGTTAGAATCAAAACCGAGGCCGAAGTTCAACGAACCCGTTCGCTTCTCCTGCACCACTACGTTCAGATCTTTTCGGCCGGGTACGAGTGTATCCGACGCATAAGCATCGACTTTTTCGAAATACTGGAGCCCCTCCAGACGTTTCTTACTGATATCTACTCGAACGGTATCAAATACATCTCCTGGAGCCAAAACGAGTTCTCGGCGAATCACCTTGTCTTTGGTTCGAGTGTTTCCGCTGATATTGATCCGCTCTACGTACGACTTGATCCCCTCCTCAACTTTCCAATGAAGATCCACTAACGCTGGCCCAGCCGGAGTCGTCTGGACTGTAACCTTTGCGTCGGCATAACCCGCTATACCGTAAGCATCCTCCACCGCTTTGATATCCTTCTCCAATTTACTCGGTGAAAAGACTTGGCCTTCGGTTTCCTTAATCACCTTCCGAAAATTCGCTTCGGTGACAATCTGAATACCTTCTATCGTAACCAGGTTAATGTGATATTGGGCTCCCTCGGTGACATAAATAAAGATGTCGACTTTCTTGGGGTTGACTCGTTCGATTTTGACATCAGTGATCTGCACGTCTGCGTAGCCATTGTCTTGATAAAGGGCTTTTATTTTCTGAGCGTCATCATCCAACTGCACGCTGCTCAAGCGGCCGGCACCCGTGATGAAGCCCAAGATGTTGCTCTCTTTCGTCTTCATCTCCTTCTTTAATCGACCGGCTTTGAGCGCCTGATTCCCATAGAAGCGAATATGCCGAACGGTCGCTTTGGCTCCTTCGCTAATGGCGTAAGTGACGGTCGCCGTCCCTTGATCCTCATTGGTCGCCAGTTTGTATTGGACGTCCACATCGGGGAATCCACGTTTCTGGTAGAGATCAACGATCTTCTGGCGAGCTTGTTCCAAGACCTGTTCATCCAAAGGAGAATTAATCTTCAAATTAATCTCCCGGCGGATCCGAGAAATGCTCACCTTCTCGGCGCCTTGAATATATACACCGGCCAGCGTGACTCTCGTCTGAACGACGACGATGACTTTTACCCCGTCCGGTAACGGTTCACCGTAAATTCGTACGTTGGTAACTAGTCCCGTTGCGTAAAGAGCACGAACATCATCTTCAACGGTTGTTTCCGAATAAGGCTGACCAACCGTCGTTTTCATGTTGGTCAAGATCCGCTGCCGGCTCAAAGTGGCCGGACCGGCATATTGAATCTCGATTTGGCGAACAATCGGAGAAGGCTGCCTTGGAGCCGGAGTCGGTACGGAACTTGGCGGAGGCTGTACGGCACTTGGCGGAGTCGGCTGCTGAGCGGCGGGTTGTTGCGCTTGGGCTGCGACAGCGAGCGAGGCGCCCAGAACAGCGGACAACACCCAGTTCCGGCAGAAGAGACTCTTTTGGTTCATAAATGAATAGCTGAGAGGACAATCAAGGCGAATGGCCGTAATTCATGGCAAGGCTGTCCTAAACGTCAACAGGAAAAACCTTTTAGACCAGAGGGGGAGCTGGCATTTCGGATGAAAGTCAGCGCAAGGATGACAAAACGGTAATCGATACGTCACGCACAAATTTCAGATCGACGTCAAAGATTCCGTAAATTCCGCAGATGCCAGATGGCTCGCTAAAATCAGCTCGATTGCGCAGAGCACTCAGTCGACCAACTGGTAATGATTATTTCGAGCTCGGGGCTGGTACCCCGCATCCGAAATGACTCGCTCCATTTCGTCGCGAGTCAGTCTGAATGTGGTGCCAGCGCTGCTGACCACATTCTCCTCCATCATTACCGATCCGTAATCGTTGGCACCAAAACGCAAAGCCACCTGGCCAATTCTCGGCCCTTGAGTCACCCAAGAGCTTTGCAAATTCTCGATGTTATCTAAATAGATTCGAGCAAGCGCCTGTGTCCTCAGATATTCGGCCGAGCCCACCGGTGAAGCCTTCAACACCACATTTTCCGGCTGGAACGTCCAGCAGATGAAAGCCGTGAACCCTCCCGTTCTATCTTGGAGCTCTCTCAGCCGCTCCAGATGTTCTATCCGGTCGGGTATCGTCTCCACATGGCCAAACATCATCGTCGCGCTACTTCTCAAGCCTTCTTCGTGGGCTATCTCCATTACTTTGAGCCACTGTTCCGTGTTGCACTTGAGAGGTGAGATCCGGTTTCGGACGCGATCTACCAAAATTTCACCGCCGCCGCCCGGAATCGAACCCAGGCCAGCCGCCTTAAATCGCACGATAACCTCCCGCAATGGCATCTGGAACACCTCGGCAAAATGGTTGAATTCAGGTGGACTGAATCCGTGAATGTTTACTTGCGGATACTTTTCCCGAAGGTGGCTCAACAAATCGAGGTAATAGTCAATGCCGAGCCGCGGGTGATGCCCGCCTTGCATTAAGATCTGAATGCCTCCGATCGACACGAGTTCATCGATCTTCTGATCGATCTGTTCGTGGGTCAGGACGTAGTGGTCCTTGTCGCGTTCCGTTCGATAGAATGCACAAAACTTGCAATACACGTTGCAGACGTTCGTGTAGTTGATGTTTCGCTCGACAATATAGGTGACGATCTCGTTTCCCCGCCGATCGTAAGCATCTATTTTCGCTCTGTTCCGGCGATGGTCCGCCAGCGCCCCCAGCTCCTGGAGCGGGAGATTATACAACTCGAGGGCTTCATCGGAAGTAATCCGCTCCCCGGCTAGAACCTTGTCTACGATCGTCGACTCATCAATCCCAGCATTCATTCGGTGAACTAATAGTAAGATGTTTCATTGTATTTTCCACTGACCGAACAATAATCTCGCAAAAGCGGAGCCGATTGCGTGGCGGAAAATTTTTATCAGGAAACCGTTCAATCACCAAAAAGTGCCTTTGATCTCTCTCTAAGGCCGCCGCTTTTCAGCGAGTTTCAGGGCCAATTGCGCGTGCGAGAGCGCCTGGAACTAATGGTGACTGCGGCTAAGCAACGAGAAGACGTGTTGGAACATGTGTTGTTGAGCGGGCCGCCAGGGCTTGGAAAAACCACCCTTGCCTTCATCCTGGCTAACGCGATGAGCGTCAATATCAAGAGTACGAGCGGGCCAATGATCGAAAAGGCAGGCGATCTTGCCGGTCTGCTGACGACTCTGGAAAGAGGCGATATCCTGTTTATCGATGAGATCCATCGGCTCCAGCCTGCAATCGAAGAGTATCTTTATCCTGCCATGGAGGACTTTCGTTTGGACATCATCATCGATCAGGGTCCAAACGCTCGGAGCGTCCGACTCAATCTCCCAAAATTCACGCTGGTTGGCGCCACTACCAGAGCGGGTTTGATTAGCGCGCCGCTCCGTTCCCGATTCGGAATGACTTCTCGTCTTGACTACTACGCGGCAGCAGAGCTCAGCCAAATTATCGAACGAAGTGCTGGTTTGATTCAGGTTGGTATTGATGCTGAAGGCGCTCTTGAGATCGCCACCCGCTCTCGGGGAACCCCCCGCGTCGCCAATAACCTGCTGCGCTGGGTCCGAGATTACGCTCAGGTAAAAGGCGATGGATTCATCAATCAGACTACGGCTGATCGTGCCTTACAAATGCTAGACATCGATGACGACGGGCTGGACGAAATGGACAAGCGCCTGTTAGAGGCATTGGTCTCACGCTTTCACGGCGGACCGGTTGGAATCAGCTCGTTGGCTGTGGCAGTCGGCGAGGATTCCGGAACTATAGAGGAAGTCAATGAACCTTATCTCATCCAGGAAGGCTACCTTATGCGCACTGCCCAAGGACGAGTTGCGTTGCCTAAGGCGTACCAAAAATTGGGCCTTAAAATCCCGCCGGGAGGGCGGCAGAACGAATTGTTTTAGCTATTTTCTTCCGCATTCTAGTTTCCATGTTCACGTCCACCCGGTTGCTACTTCGCGGATCACCTAATTTTGGGACTGCAAACCTGAACCGTTCACGGTCTGCTAGCTTCCATTTTGAGCGGCGCCGCTTTTCTCGGACGTGAAGGCGAAACTTCGGATTTTTCGGGATATTTAATCGTGCTAGGCCAAACAATCCGCCAAGGTTGACTCTTCAACCTGCTGGTTAACTCACTGAGATCGGAAAAGACTCCGTCCAAGTGAGGTAACGTTGTGTTTAGAGTAGCTTGAATCTGGCCCAGGACAGACTTCAGGCGTTCCGAAGAAGTGTTCAGGTTCGCCAGAGCTTTCTCCAAATTATTATCTTTATTCAGCCCGGTGGTGAGCTGGTTGATACCTTGGAGAGTACTCTGCAAGCCACTGAGTGCTGAATCCACTGACCCACCTTTATCCGTCAATGTCTTTAGGTTGCCTCCCGCCAAACGGAAGTTATCCAGCGTTCCGCCAAGGGTTGTAATCAACTTTGAATCTTTTGCGGTTAAGTCGGTAAGATTTACCGAAGTCCGGCGCAGCTCATACATGGTCGTGGTTAGGTCTTTCAGAACGGGGTCCAGCTTCTTAATAATCACTGGACCAAGTTCACTTAGGTCGGGTGAGCGGGAGCCGACAAACGTGTCTCCACTCACGGCTTTGCCTGAATTGGAATCGCCGTTGGTAAAATCGATGACGTATTCAGAAAGCAATCCGAAGGTTCGCATCGTAACATCATTGGCTTTAAAAACCTCCGCATCCCGCGCCACCTGAACGGTGATCATCACCTCGTCATCCAGTCGCCCTGGCGGACGCTGGGCCATCGGTACGGGCGACTGAATATATTCGACGGTTCCGATCTTCCTTCCGGCCAGCATCACGCTCGCGCCCGGTTTAATCGCCGCGGCGTCATCGAAAAAGATTTTGTAATGTACGACCGGTCGAAAGAGACCGGGCGCCGAGAGATAGAGAACGACCCCAACCGTTAGTCCGATGGTAAGGATCACAAGAATGCCGGTACGAATTTCGTTACGAAGGATCTGCATTCTCTACGGCTTCGGTAATCGGTCCCTCCACCTCCCCGGTGACAAATTGCCGCACCACCGGGTTCTGGGCATTTCTAAAGGAGTCTGGGACATCGTCTTGGATGATGGAACCTTGGTACAGCATCGCCATCCGGGTGGCTATTCGAAAAGCACTGTCCATTTCATGCGTCACGATGACCGATGTGGTACTTGTCTTTTCTGACAGCGAGATAATCAGCTCGTCGATTACCGAGCTCATCACTGGATCAAGTCCAGCTGACGGTTCATCGAACAGAACTAACTCCGGCTCCATCATCAAAGCTCTTGCCAGGCTCACTCGCTTCCTCATGCCACCACTCAGCTCGGACGGCATTTTATCCTCCGTGCCGCTCATCCCGACCAGCGCAAGCTTTTCTTCTACTAAGGCGGTAATTTGCTTCTGCGATTTGGAGCCAAGTTCCGCCACCGGCAAAGCAAGATTATCGTGAACATTCAACGAACTAATCAGAGCGGAATACTGGTAGACCATGCCCATCCGTGACCGCAGCAGATTGAGCTTGCTGCGGCTCAAGCGATTAATCCGAAGATGTTTATATCGCACATCCCCAGAGGTTGGTCGCAGGATGCCCAGGATCAGGCGAAGCATCGTGCTCTTTCCGCCGCCGCTTTGGCCCAGGACAACCAGCCGGTCTTTTGGAAAGATTTTCAAATTGATTCCAACGAGAACCGGCTTGTCCGCAAAATGTAAAGTGACGCGGTCGAGATGAACGAGCGGAGTTTCGCTCATTTGGTGTATTCGGTAACGACTATATTAAAAAGAGTATCAAATCCGATAACGCTGCTGATAGCAACGACCACGCTATCTGTCGTTGCTCTGCCAACGCCTTCTGCTCCGCCGCTTACCGTCAAGCCTTTGAAGCACGCAATCAACCCGATAAGCAAACCGAAGAATGCCGCTTTAAAGAGACCGATAAGAATGTCTTTCACCAAAAGGCTGCTGAGCACCCCATCAAAATAAAAGGCAGGCACGAGATTCAGCGTGATCCAGGAGATAAGGCCAGAACCGAGGAGACCGGCGATTGTCGAACAAATAGCAAGGCAAGGCATGAGAAGGGTGATTGCCACGAGTCGAGGCGCAACCAGGAGGCGGAGCGCGCCGATCCCCATCGCTTCAATCGCTTCCACTTCTTCCGCCACTTGCATGGTACCAAGCTCCGCTGTGAACGCCGCACCGATCCGAGCAGCCAAGACAATGCCGGTCAGCAATGGACCAAGCTCCCGAGTGAAAGCAATCGAGATAAGCGTCGGCACCAACCGCTCGGTGCCAAACTTTTGCAGTTGGTATCCGGTAAGTAAGGCCATGGTGAGGCCTAGAAAAAAGGAGACCAACAGAACCAAGGGAACCGAGCCGACTCCCGTGCGGTCGGTCTGAGCAAAGAGCGCCGACCAACGAAACGGCAGACGACCTCGTCTGACGTTGTCGCCCATTTCTTCCAACGTATTAATCAGCAGCCAGAAGATGCTTCCTACGTTAATGAGCGCAATTCGAGTCAGGTAACCGATCCGGTAAAGCAACGGATACTAAATATGCGTACGCTGGAGTGACGCAAGCCAGAAACGAAATGTCTTCCACCTGCATCTCTTTATTGGATGATGAATTCGGCGGGATAATGCCGATGCTCAGGGCGCGGGCTCGCTGCAGACGCGAGATCACGCCTCTAATTCTGACTGATCTGAAGTCTCGGGCAGAGCCTCCTGGAAATCGGAGCCGTTGGGGCGCACCTCAGCGCCTCCACCGAACAGGCCGCTCTCGTATAAGCGCCGGTAGGTGCCATCCAACCCCAGCAATTCATCATGAGTGCCTCTCTCAACAATTTCGCCACGTTCGAGCACCAGGATCTGGTCCGCATGCCGCACTGTGGACAGCCGATGAGCAATTACGAAACTGGTACGACCAAGCAACAAGCGATCTAACGCAGCCTGAATTTCTCGCTCCGTCTGTGTATCAACACTCGCTGTCGCTTCATCCAGAACTAATATGGGTGGATCATTCAAGAGAGCCCTGGCAATCGATAACCGCTGTTTTTCACCGACGCTCAAGCGGATACCTCGCTCGCCCACCGGAGAATCCAATCCTTGAGGCAGCTTCGAAACGAATTCGTATGCGTGCGCGGCGCGCAGCGCAGCGTCGATCTCAGAGTTTTGCGCATTAGGTTTCCCGAATAACAAGTTTTCTCGGACCGTGCCGTTGAATAGAAAGCTTTCCTGCGATACAAACCCAGTGATTTGTCGCACTGTTCTTCGAGATAGATCGCGAATTGACCGTTGATCAATCAAGATATCACCAGACCCTTCGGGCAAGTCGTAGAACCGCAAGAGTAGACTCACCAAGGTCGATTTCCCCGCTCCGGTCGGTCCCACCAGCGCGACGGTCTGACCAGGCGAAGCGATCAGAGAAATTCCCCGAAGGATTTCTCTGCCCGGCTCGTAGCAAAAGCTCACGTCCCGATATTCGATCAGGCCAAGCGGATCAAAAGAGTCTACCGGCACATCGACTCCTTCCTCTACCGGAACATCCATTATCTCGAACACCCGATCACCCGCAGCCCGGCCGCTTTGAAACATTTGATTCAGACTGTGGAGCCGGCTAATCGGTTCGTACAAAAACCGCACGAGAATCAGGCAGGCTACTAATTCGCCAAGACCCATGCGTCCCTCCAATACGGCCATGCCGCCGAAGCCAGTAACGATGGCAAGTCCACACGATGTCATGAATTCCATGGATGGCGTATAGATGGCCCAGGCTTTCATCACCACCATGGTTGCATCCTTCAAACGGCTACTAGCCTGATTGAAACGACGATGCTCAGATTCCTCGCGGGCGTAGGCTTTGATTTGTCGTACTCCAGCCAGATTATCGTGCAAAAGAGAATTCATGGCCGAAGCCGCCTTTCGCTGCCCGGAATAACGTGGCTTGGCGGTGAGCGTGTACCATAACGCACCGGCCGCGAGCAAGGGGATCGGTATTAGCGTCAACAGCCCAAGACTTGGCTCCTTTAGAAACAGAAGCGTACTGACAATGATAACCTGAAGGATCGCGACGCTCCCCTGCTCGATCCCATCGATCAGCACCCGCTCCACTGCATTCACGTCTTCCAATACCCGGGTCATGATGTCGCCTGTTGCCCGGTGATCAAACCATGAGAGGGGCAATCGCTGAATGTGATCATAAAGATCGCTGCGCAGGTCAAAAATCACTTTCTGCTCGAAGCTGTTATTGAGAATGATCCGAAATCCGTTGGCCAAGTTTTGCACGAAGAAGGCTGCGATCGCACATCCGACCAGCGGCAGAATCAGCTCGGGATGATTTCCTCGAATGGCATCGTCGACCACGCGTTGAGTCACGCTGGGGAAGACGATCACCATCAGCGTAGCGAGCACGGCAAAGCCAATCGTGCTCGCGGCCAGCCATGGGTAGCGTCGAGTGTAGCGGAAAACGCGTAGAATGGTCCACATAATGTAACCGTTCTCCTTACTATAATGTTTCGGCAACGCAACATTGGAGCCCGCCCTTGACGCAGCGACACGGTTAAGCGCCGAACTGTGAGCCTAGCCCCCGCCCATCGTTTGGCTCACACGCTTCTCTCGCTGTCGCTCAACGCGTGTTTCGCCCTACCTCTCAGGGTTGTTCCTGCCGAAAGGCATCGGCATGCCCATCGGTCGGAGGGCGCGGCGCTCGCGCCGCCCGGGAATTATCCAACGTGCACCGAGGAATTGAAGTCAAAAATCCGCTGCCGTTACCTGACAAGGGCGAAACCCGACTTTGAGCGACAGCGAGTTAGAGCGTGTGACACAAACGATGGGCGGCGCAAGGCTCACAGTCCGGCGCATAATCGAGTCGCCATTGGCAAGCGTGGCGTGCCGGACTGTATCGCCCTACCATCCACGGGTCGGGTCGTTCGCCAGGCGGCTCGAATCCGCACGCGGCTTGATTCAACCAATATGAGGCTCCTCAACCTGCACCCAATCCCCAGGAGGCAAATCGTTCAGTCGCAATTCCCCAATCCGTACCCGCACCAATCTCAGGGTCGGAAGGCCGACCGCAGCCGTCATCCGGCGCACCTGCCGGTTCCGCCCTTCGCGTAGTATGATGCTTAACCAACAATCCGGAACGGTCTTACGAAAACGAATGGGGGGATTCCTGGGCGAGAGATCGGGAGCGCTCTCCAGAATCCGGACGACGCACGGAAGCGTTGCCCGCCCCTGGATGACGACTCCCGCACCTAGGCGCTGGAGCTTTTCTGGGGTAGCAACGCCTTCCACCTGCACCCAATACTCTCGCTCGTGTCCCTGGCGTGGCCTGAGCAAACGGGCGTTCCATTCCGGCTGATCGCTCAAGAGGAGTAATCCCTCCGAATCCGCGTCCAGCCGGCCGATTGGGTACACTCCTTTAGGAAGACCGAATTCCGCGAGAGTCCGGTTCGCCGACCCGTCCGGAGTAAACTGAGAGAGAACACCAAACGGTTTATGGAATGCAATCAGCACAAAATCTTCTTTTGAGTTCTGCCTTTGATGGAGAATCAGTGTCGCACGTGAAACGTAGCCTGCCGATCTTTGAACTGGAAGAGACCGTCATCAGTGCCCTGACTGAATGTCCTAGGCTCATCCTGCAAGCGCCGACCGGTTCCGGCAAATCGACTCAAGTACCGCAGATCATTTTGGACAGCGGACTCGCCGCCTCCGACCAAATTGTGATTCTTCAGCCCAGGCGGTTGCCAACCCGGATGCTAGCAGCCCGAGTAGCTTGGGAGCGGCATAGCGAGTTGGGCGAAGAAGTCGGTTATCAAATCAGACTCGATAATGTCAGTTCCAGAGCTACCCGAATTCGATTCGTTACCGAAGGGGTACTTCTTCGACAAATGGTGAGCGACCCTCAGCTCTCGGGGATTTCTGTTCTCGTATTCGACGAATTTCATGAGCGCCATCTCTATGGCGACATCGCACTTGCTCGCGCGATGGAGATTCAGATGCTGGAGCGGCCAGATCTAAAGATCATCGTCATGTCGGCCACCCTCGACACCGGTTTACTCGCGGAATATCTCAAACCGTGCAGAACGCTCACTTCCGGGGGGAGAACGTTTCCGGTGACCATCGAACATCTGAAGCGCGAGATCGTTGATGAACCGCCTTGGGAACTTGCGGTCGACGCATTGAACCAAGCCGAAAACGACGGAGGCGATGTGCTCATTTTCATGCCTGGGGCGTACGAAATCGCCCGCACAATCGAAGAGATCAAACGAACCCGGTTCGACGGTATCGTGCTTCCCTTGCACGGCGATCTCTCGCCAACTTCTCAAGACGCGGCCGTTGCGACCTATGATCAGCGGAAGGTCGTTGTCTCGACGAACGTCGCCGAAACATCGCTCACTATCGACGGCGTAACATTGGTCATCGATAGTGGTCTAGCCAAAATCGCCAAATACGACCCGCATCGCGGCATAAACACGTTGATCACCGAAAAGATCAGTCACGCGTCGGCTGATCAGCGCGCAGGTCGGGCCGGTCGCACGGCTCCTGGCAAATGCGTTCGCCTTTGGTCCGAACGAGACCATCTAAACCGTCGGGCCCAGGACCTCCCCGAGGTCAAACGCCTCGATTTGGCCGAGGTCATCCTGAATCTGAAAGCAGCGGGAGTCGCGGATATCGACCAGTTCGGCTGGTTGGAAAAACCTGATCCAAAATCGCTGAGTCGCGCGATGGAGTTGCTCGAGGACCTTGGCGCACTGGAACGAAAATCGGAAAGCATCACCGCTCTAGGCCGGCGAATGCTTTCGTTCCCGGTCCATCCTCGCTACTCGCGCATGCTGCTTCTCGCGGACGAACTCCGGTGCGTACCTACGATCGCCTTAATCGCGGCTCTTACTCAGGAACGGCACCTTCTTCGGCGAAGCGACGGCAGCCAAATGGATCACGATCGCGAGCTATTGCTCGGCAGCGAAGCAGAATCGGACTTCTTTGTATTGATTCGTGCCTGGATTTACGCCAACGAGCAGGGGCCAGAGCGGTCTCGGCGCCTTGGTATTCGCTACGCCGTATCTCAGCAGGTTGGCCGCCTCTTTCGCCAATTCTTGGACCTCGCAAAGAGCGAGGGTCTCAACGTCTCCGGACGGCCGGATGATTTTAATGCGGAAGCCTTAGGCAGATGCATGCTAGTCGGTTTTTCCGATCACCTTGGTCGACGCATCGATGCTGGAACTTTGCGTTGCGATTTGGTCCATCGCCGTCACGGTGTATTGGCTCGTGAAAGTGCCGTCCAAAAAAGCCCTTTACTCGTAGCCGCTGAGATCCGGGAGGTTCAAGGACGAAATGAGGATCTACTAGTGCTACTCTCCTTTGCTACGGCTATTCGCGAAGAGTGGCTGCAGGAAATGTTTCCAGCAGATTTTCAGTTCTCTGAAACACTTTTCTACGATCCGGCCGCTCGCCGGGTTGTCGCCCAGTCGAGTCAGCTTTTCCGAGACTTAATCTTACACAGCGCGAAAACGGACCCAAAACCGAGTGACGCGACTGCCGCTGTGCTCGCCGCCGAAGTGATCGGTGGTCGCTGTTCGTTGACCCAATGGGATCACGAAGTGGAACAATGGATTACGCGGCTCAACTGTCTGGGCGATTGGTATCCCGAACTTGGTCTCCCAAAGCTCGACGACGAAGCGAGAAAATATCTCGCCTCACAGATTTGCCAGGGAGCGCTCAGCTATCGCGAGATCAAAGATCGATCGGTTTGGCCAACCGTCAAAGCGTGGTTGTCTCCGGCGCAAATTCCGCTAGTCGATCGATTCGCACCGGCCCGACTCGAGTTGCCCGGTGGTCGCAAGGCCAAGCTCGTCTATTCGGAGCGACAGCCTCCGGTGTTAGCCGCGCGGATTCAGGATCTATACGGAGTCGAAGGATCGCTCAAGATTTGCGATCAACGCATCGCTGTTTCGATCCACGTACTCGCGCCCAACCATCGTCCCGTCCAGATCACGCAAGATCTCTCGGGGTTTTGGCGAGAGGCTTACCCGAAACTCAAGCAGGAATTGCAAAGGAAATATCCGAAACACGAGTGGCGGTAGGCTGTCGATTTGTGACGTAGCCTGATGCTCCAGCCTCAGGAAGACACACTCGGTAGCGCGGATTGTCCCGTTACGCTGAGAGTCAACCGTTTCCTTAAACCCGAGCGGTCGGTCGAGCCCGATCTCGAAGTGCCGAAGGGAGGTGTGTTCCTGAGGCAGGAGCATCAGGCCACGTCACTGATCACTTCGAATTCTCCCTCCACGGCTTATTCATCTGGTAGGATTGCAGGCGGCGCTGATAGTAAGGAATGTCTTCCGAGTCGCCGGACAAGATCGCTTTCCCCTCCCATTTCTGTGCGAGCGCGAAATTGCCCTGTTCGGCATAGGCTGCGGCGAGAACATCCAGTATCGTCGCGTCCTTCTCATTGGAAAACTTGGCCGCCTCGGCGGCCAAAGTCACGGCATTCGTTCCGTTCCGAATCTGGGCGTCGCTTGCCGTTGCATAGATCCAGGCAGCTCCGGCTCGGCTGAACGGATCGCGCGGCGAAGTGTTAGCGGCGTCAATGAAAGTACTGATCGCTGCGCTTTTTTGTCCCAGCCGGCTGAGCGCGTTTGCTTTCAGAACCTTGAGCTGTGCTAAATTCCCCCGGTTAGCGTCGCCGTTATTCGTCCGAATCGCTTGGTCGACTGCATCGATCACATCCTTTGGACGGTTGAGGTTGGCCGCAGCCGCCGCCCTGGCTGCCTGCAGCCACCAACGTTCGGGGTGTTGTTTCACCGATTTCGTGGAGAGTTTGTATGCGTCTTTCCACAACGAATTGCCAAAGTAAGTTCCTAGGGTGCTTGCCTCCGCCTTTTCTTCGGGAGTAAATTTATGCCCGGGCGGAAAGATCTCTTCAAAGGTCTGTTCGCGTGCGGGTCCCTGGCTTTTTTTGGCGGCCCGATGCTTGGTGAGCGACTTATGTTTGGAGCTGGACTTCTTCGTGTCCCCACTAGGGTTCTGTTTCTTTGTCAAAAAAAGAGAAGATCTGGTTGGACTCGGCGTATCACCGCCACGGGAAGGTGGTTGAGCCAGTGCCGGCTGCAGCACCAATCCACTAAGCAGCCAAAATGCACTCGTGATTTTCGTGAAACGCTTTCGCCTTGCAATCATTTAAAAGTAGCACCCGTTGAACTTCTCTTCTCGCACGCTCATTCATTGGCACTCGTGACTGGTAAATCAACCATCGAGAACCGTAGACCTAAGCACGTCCGGAAGCACGCGCAGCTGAAAAAATGCGTTCCGGCCATCAGTTTGGTGTGATCGCATCTCGCAAGTGCGGCGGTGCACGAGTTAGGAAAAACGACTCACGGGGGGTGACGGCTCAAATGTGACTTACAGTTCTACTTGCGCCACCACTTTTCCTGATTTTCTTATATCCTCAATCCATACAAGGAGGGGTTATGATTGCGGTAGACTCGATTAGGAATGTCACAGTCGACGACAGACTGAGAGGCGCAGTCTGGGGCCAATTCGTGGGCGACGCGGCAGCTCTCGGGACCCATTGGATCTACGATCTCGAAGAACTTCGTTCAAAATTTCCATCGGGCGTGGTTGGGTTCGAGACTCCGCGGGAAGGACATTATCATTTCGGGAAGAAGCCGGGCGACCAGACTCATTATGGTGATGGTGCTCTGGTCCTTCTGGAATCGGTCGCTTCCCACGGAGGGTTCGACGCGAAGGTGTTCGGGGAGGCTTTTGTCCGGACGTTCGAACCGAACACCTACTCCGGTTACTTAGATCAGGCGACGAAAGGAACGCTTGAGAATTTTCAAGCTTTCCGCTCCGCAAATCCGGACCAAGAGTTTGACTTCCAACAGGGAGCCGATGATGAGCAGCCGGCAGCAGCTTCTCGCATTGCCAGTGTGGTCGTCCGCTACTGGCGGAATCCAGAACTGCTGGACGTGGTTAAAGCGGCTACCCGGGTTTGCCAAAATAATGAGCGATCGATCGCGTATATGCAGTTCCACGCGCTTCTCTTGCTGGACCTTTTGAGAGGAAGAGACGTTCACAACGCGCTGGAACAGGCGCAAAAAGAGTTCGCCGCGGTCGACCGAGAATTCTGGCCGGAGATCCGATCTAAGAGCCAAGGAGCCCGGGAGGAAACGCTCAATGATGTCACGGAAGCGACTCAAACATTTGGTCAAGCTTGCCCGCTGGGACAAAGCTTCCCGTCAGCTCTACACGCATTTTTGAAACACACAGACGATTTTGAGACCTGCATACTTGCTACGATTCGAGCTGGCGGCGACAACGCTGGTCGGGCAGCGATGCTAGGATCCTGGCTCGGCGCTCATCTGGGGATCGAGGCGATTCCGCGCGAATGGATGAATCGTTTGACGGCCGCACCGCGAATCAATAGGGCACTAGACAAGATTCTGCTCGACCAAGCCCGGTGAGCAGCGGAGCGATGACCAATCGGGAGGGCGCGCAGCCTGTCCGACATAGCCTTTCGGAGGCCCGGTGCAGAATGCTTGAGCGCGACGTCGGATCCTCGCGCGCCGCGGATCGCGAGGACGCGATCCCTCCCCCCTTATTTCCCGTAACGGCCGAAAGAATAGCCTCGGCTCGTCCGAAACCCTTTGACCGGGCGGAGCGGCCTCTTTCCTTCGTCGAAAAGAGCTGTGTAGACATAATCAAACCCATCCAATCTCAGGCGCGGGACTTTTTGATTGATGAATCTTTCGATGTCGGTCATCGCCTTAAGTTCCTCGGCGGTAACCAAAGTAAACGCGTCTCCGGATTGTTCGGCGCGCCCGGTGCGGCCGATGCGGTGGACGTAATCTTCCGGGTGGAGCGGGATGTCGTAATTCATGACGTGGGTGACGCCGGCAATGTCCAGGCCACGCGCAGCGATATCGGTCGCCACCAGAACTTCGTATTTGCCGCTCTTAAAGCCCGCTAGCGCGGCCGTGCGTTCACTTTGCTTGCGATCCGAGTGCAAGACCGTGACCGAATGGTTGAGAGCCTTCAGACGATCGGAAATTTCATCGGCTGCCTGTTTGGTTCGAGTGAACACTATCACGCTCTCGTAATGCGTCTGCTCCAGAAGTGAGACCAGCAGATCGAATTTTTGAGCGACCGCCACCGGATAAAATGCGTGGGTAACAGTTTCGGCCGCAGCCTGACGAACACCAATCTCGACAATCTCCGGATCCCGTAAAACCCACGAAGAGAGCGATTCGATCTCCGGCGGGATCGTGGCAGAAAATAGGAGTGTCTGGCGGTCGGTTGGACAGAGTTTAACGATCCTTTTGACGTCGGGCAAAAATCCCATGTCGAGCATGCGATCGACCTCATCTAGAACCAAGATCTCGATCTGACTCAGGCTAAGTAACCCTTGTTGTTGTAGATCGAGCAAGCGTCCGGGCGTAGCGACCACGACATCGACTCCAAATTTGATCAACTTCTTTTGGCGATCATAACCGACGCCACCGTAGACGACGCCAATCTCGATTTCAGTGAAGCGCGCGTAGTACTGAAAAGCGGTTTCAACCTGAACCGCTAGCTCGCGCGTAGGCTCGAGAATAAGGCACCGCGGACCCCTACGCTCCTTGAGCCGGGATAAGATTGGAAGAGCAAATGCAGCCGTCTTTCCCGTGCCGGTTTGGGCGGATCCGATCACGTCCCGGCCCTGCAGGATCAATGGAATGCAGCGCTCCTGAATCGGCGTGGGTTCGACAAAACCCAAAGATTGCACCCCGTGTACCACCGCGTCCATCAATCCCATTTCTTGGAAACTCATTTTGACCTTGAATTAACGGGTATTCGCGACAAAGCGCAAATGGCTTGCGTGACCCGGGGCCGGCCGATTCCCTTTCTCGGCAAAACTTTGCGTTCGGCGCGGTTTCAAAGTATGCGAAGTAAGTGACCAAAATAGTCTTGTTCATCTGCACCGGAAATTTCTACCGGAGCCGATTTGCGGAAGCTGTCTTTAACTATCACGCTTCGCAAACAGGCCTTCCTTGGAAGGCAATTTCTCGCGGGTTAGCCATTCATTGGGCTACTGGTCCACTCTCGCCTTACACCGCTGGCGCCCTTTCCGTCCGTCGCATTCCGTTCCACCATACCTCCCCAGACCGAACGCAATTGAGTGAGAGTGATTTGAAGTCGGCCGACCTCCGGATTGTGATGGATCGCGCCGAGCATTTTGCAATGATGCAGGATCAATTTCCCCTTTGGACCGAGCAGGTCGAGTACTGGGAGGTACCGGATCTGCCGATTAACCAGCCCGAGGTAGCGTTCCCCGCGATCGAAGGAAAGGTACTAGAATTGCTTGATCGGCTTGGCAAATGACTGCGGTCCTCAACGTTGAGATCCCCCGCGCAAAGAAGATCCGGAGCGGGAAGGTCCGCGAGCTGTTCGCCGCCGGCGAAGACGTGGTCATCGTCGCTACGGATCGAATTTCAGCCTTCGATTGCATCCTGCCCCAAGGCATTCCTGACAAAGGCAAAGTCTTGACCCAACTTTCTGCCTTCTGGTTCCGCTACTTCAGCGATGTGCCAAGTCATTTTCTCTCGATCGACCTGCGTGAGTTTCCAGCTCCATTTGCTGAGTTTCCCGAACTACTTGCCGGTCGCTCGATGCTGGTAAAACAAGCGGAACCTTTGCCGGTGGAGTGTGTCGTGCGAGGTTATTTAGCCGGTTCAGCTTGGAAAGAATATAAGGAAAAGGGCACGGTGGGCGGAATCCCTCAGCCCGCCGGGCTGACATTGGCCTCGCCTTTTGATACACCCCTCTTTACTCCGGCCAGGAAAGCGGATTCCGGCCATGATGAGAATCTCACTTGGAAAGAGTTTGAAGAATCCGTGGGATCCGATCGGGCTACCAAATTGAGGGACCTGAGTATTTCGTTGTATCAGAGAGGAAGTCAGTACGCCGGCAAGAGGGGAATCATCATCGCTGATACGAAGTTCGAGTTCGGTATTCGCCACGACCAGATTCTGCTTATCGACGAATGTCTGACTCCCGATTCCTCTCGGTTCTGGCCGGCTTCCAGTTATGAAGTGGGCTCGAATCCGCCGAGCTACGATAAACAATTTGTTCGGGATTTTTTGGAATCAGTTGACTGGGATAAGCGAGCTCCGGCGCCAAAACTCCCGCCCGAGGTCGTTGAAAAGACGGTGCAAAAATATCGCGATGCGTTGGAAAACCTTACGCGATAGGGAATAGCGACTTTGCTCGCGCCCTTTTTTGTGCACTAGTTCCACTTACAATTCCACAAGATGTTAGACCTCGAACGCTACCTTTCAAAAAAAAGTGGCTTTGACCTGGGCAAGGTTCTGGTAAAGCCCAGCAAGACCGTTTCATTGGCCCAGGATTTCGATCCCGACTATACCGGAGATTTCAAGGAGAAGGACGAAGCCGAAGCAATACTGCAGAGCAACATCGAATTATTGAGGGAACAACAAGACATCTTGTATGCCAGCACTACTCGGTCGCTCCTCATTATCCTTCAAGCGCTGGACGCTGCCGGAAAAGACAGCACGATCAATCACGTCATGTCGGGCGTGAATCCACAAGGGTGCCAGGTCTATAGCTTCAAAAGCCCGTCGTCGGAAGAGCTACGTCACGATTATCTCTGGCGAACCAATAAATGCCTACCCGAACGCGGACGCATCGGTATCTTCAACCGTTCCTATTACGAGGAAGTGCTCGTGGTGCGCGTGCATCCGGACCTTTTGCTCAAAGAAAACCTGTCGTCCAAGGATATCGGACCACATCTGTGGAAGCGCCGCTTCGAGGAGATCAACAACTTCGAACGATATATCACCAACAATGGAATCGTTGTGTTGAAGTTCTTTCTTTATGTCTCTCGAAAAGAGCAGAAGAAGCGTTTTTTGAGGAGGATTGAGCAGAAGGAGAAGAATTGGAAATTCTCGGCTGCTGATATTCGCGAGCGACAGTTCTGGGACAGGTACATGATCGCTTACGAAGAAGCGTTTTCTAACACGAGCACCTCCTGGGCCCCCTGGTTCATCGTACCGGCAGATCACAAATGGTTCACTCGTCTTTGCGTTTCTCAGATCATCGTAGCTACGCTCAAGGCGTTGGATCTCAAGTATCCGAAGCCAACCAAAGAACAGCTTGAGGAGCTCGAAAAAGCTAAACAAGAGCTTCTAAAAGAAGATTAATGGGATTTAAACTGCTTTCGACCGATTTGGTGACCCGAGCCCGAAGAGGTCAACTGCACACCCGGCACGGTGTCATTGAGACCCCGGTATTCATGCCGGTCGGCACTCAAGCGACGGTCAAGGCCACAACGCCCGCTGAACTCCGCGAAGTTGGGGCTCAGGTTATTCTCGGCAACACCTACCATCTTTTTCTACGCCCCGGACTGGAGATTATCCGCGATTTAGGCGGCCTACATCGCTTCATGAATTGGAATTTGCCGATTCTGACCGACAGCGGAGGGTTCCAAGTCTTTTCCCTCGCAAAATTGCGGCGTATTACCGAAGAGGGAGTTCACTTCAACAATCATCTCGATGGTTCGCCCTGCTTCCTGAGCCCGGAGATCGCAATGCAAATACAGCTGACGCTCGGCTCCGACATCGCGATGGTATTTGACGAGTGTCCCCCTTACCCGTGCGAGCAGGAATATGCTTCGGCTAGCCTCGATCGGACGTTGCGCTGGGCTGAACGATGCCGGAACTGGATGAGCAAACAACCGGTTGGCCAACGTCCTCTGACGTTTGGTATCGTCCAGGGAGCTGTTTATCACGATCTTCGAGAACGTAGTGCACGCTCTTTAGTGGAGCTGGATTTTGATGGCTATGCCGTCGGCGGTGTCAGCGTTGGCGAGCCAGAAGAGGAAATGATGAGAGCGATCGATAATAGCGAGCGTTTTCTTCCGGCCCATAAGCCCCGCTACGCCATGGGACTAGGGACGCCTTCACAGATCGTCGAAATGGTCGCCCGAGGAATCGATATGTTCGACTGCGTCTTACCGACCCGCTTAGCCAGGAACGGCACCGCGTTTACCGCTCGCGGCACGATGAACCTGAAAAATAACCCCTATCGCGCCGATCCCCGACCTATCGAAGAGGGCTGCGGATGCTCCACCTGCCAGCTGTTCTCCAGGGCATACATCCGACACCTCATTAAGGCAGAAGAGATTTTGGGATTGCGTCTGATTACGATTCACAATCTCCATTTCTATATTCATCTGATGGCGCTAATCAGAGCGGCTCTGGAAGATGGTACGTTTGCCCAATTTCGCGAACAATTCGTCGCGAACTACGTTAAACACGAGCCGAAAACCTCTGAGGAAGAGTCCAGGTTAAGCGGTTGATAACTGCGTAAAGATCGACTTCCGCAAAGCCGGCTTTTTTCAGAGCGATGCGAGTTTCCAGAACGTTGACCGTTAGGATAGATTCGGTCGCACATGAAATGGATATTGCTGCTCTCATTTCTTTTGTCTTCTTCCGGATCTTTAGTCGCCCAGGACGCTGGCAACGACGGCAAGATCATGCTCACGGTCATTCTCCGGCATGACCAGAGTAAGACGTTGGACGAAATTGATGATCACCTGGCCAAGACAGGTTTTATTAAGAATTTTCCGCCCGACGGCGTTGAGATCGTGTCTTACCGGATAGTAATGGGCATCGGGCACATCATTACGCTCCGGCTTCCGCCCGAGAAATTGCGCGAGGTAAACGTAGCCTTTGAGAAGGGTGCCTGGGGTGCGTTTCGAACCGAATTTTATCCCACTTACGACTATCTTCAGATCTTCAATGATCTGAAACAGAAGTCGCCGGCGCCGGAAAAGACTCCTAGCGAACAAAAGAGACCGTCTCCGGAAAACTCTCCGACTCCGACGGCAACGCCAAAACGATCGATCCACCACCGAAGTTCATAAACGAATCAATCTATTGACAACCAGGACCTTCGAGCGGAGTCTCTGCATTCCGTCGAATGGTAAGGCGAGAAAAGGGTTCCTGTTAACTCACCTATGTCCAGTCATCTCCTCGAAGAAGCATCGAAAGTAATTCCTAATACTGCAGTTCTGGTAAATCTAGTCTCCAAGAGGGTCCGTCAACTCACCAACGGGCAAAAGCCGATGGTTGAGGTCGGGCCGCGCATGTCGAACGCAGACATCGCGTTACAAGAAATTATTGAGGGAAGTCTGACATACGAGTACCTGACCGAAAATAACAGCGGCGGGTAATCAGCTGTAAACAGCTCAGTGGCTATGATCGCGGATATCGTCTCGAATCGACGAGCTTATCATAGCTACCAGATCTTGGAGAAACTGGAGGCAGGTCTCGTTCTCACCGGGACCGAGATCAAGTCGATCCGAGCCGGATTAGCGAATCTCAACAATGCTTTCGCTCGCGTCGAAAAGGGAGGCGTCTACCTCCACGACTCCGATATTCAGCCGTACGTGCGCGCGAGCCATACCCAACATGACCCGAAGCGGCCTCGTAAGCTCCTCCTACACAAATCAGAGATTCAACGATTGTTTGAGGCGACCTCCGTCAAAGGTCAAACCCTGGTTGCGCTCCGTCTTTATTGGAAAGATCATCGAGTGAAGCTGGAACTCGGCATTGGGCGCGGAAAGACGCATGGCGATAAGCGAGAAGATCTCAAAGAAAAGGCCATTAAGCGGGAAGTCGGCCGGGCTGTTGATTCATTCAATCGCGAACGGGGGTAGAGGGGTGATACCTTGGTTGGTTGGACGTACACGTCCTTGCTGGTAGACGCGGGCGTCAAGGTGGCGAGTTAAGCTCTGTTTGGCCATGCAGGTTGAGGGAAACTGTTGGGATGTGGCATCTCAACCGCCACCCAGGCAGAATTGGGTTGCTCACTCCCGGCCATTTTGTTAGGCACAAACGAAGGTCTTTTCGGCCCGATACCCACCCCGGCCGCGCTGACTTCATCACCCTCCCTCTCCCCCCTTATGCCTACTCCATGGAAAGTGGCCGGATCCTACTTTGAGGCCTGTAACTGCGAGGTAGCCTGCCCGTGCGTATTTACGAGCCCGCCTACGAGCGGGGAATGCACTGTCTTGGTCGCCTGGCACATCGAACAAGGCCGCTTTGGAGAGATCGATCTGGACGGACTCAACGCCGTGCTTGCAGCCCATTCCCCCGGCCACATGCTGGAGGGCAAATGGAAAGTCGCCTTGTATGTGGATGAACGGGCAAACCAAAGTCAGCAGGACGCCTTGACCCAAATCTTCTCCGGCCAGGCCGGCGGGCATTTGGCGAATCTGGCCCCGCTGATCGACCAAGTCCTTGGAGTGAAGGCCGCGCCGATTGAGTTCCGTTCAGAGGGAAAACAACGCAGCTTACATCTCGGCGACGTGGCCGTCGCGGAGATTGAAGGACTGTCTGGACAGAATGGTAGTGACGTGACGATCGCTAGCCATCCCTTTACCGCAGTTCCAGGCTTTCCAGCCGTCGTGGCGAAATCCAAACAAATGAGCTTCAGTGATTATGGCTTGAAGTGGGAGGTGTCGAACAAGAATGGATTCTTCTCGCCGTTCGCTTACCAGTCTGCGTGAACCGGCTCGTCCGCGAGTCAGATACAAGTGTTGAATTGTGTCATTGCGCGGATCTTCGTCTGAGATCCTGCTGGTGCTATCGCGAATGCACCTGCTCCGCTGCCGCCTGCGCTGGGCCTTTCTGCGGCGCGCTCCTCTGCAAGTACGCAAAAGCCGGTACCATGTAGAAAAAGGTCGTAAGCAAACACCAAAAGACGCCGAGCGCACATACAGTTCCCAGACCGCTCAAAGCGGGATTCTCGGCTGGAATCAGAACAGCAAACCCGGCAAAAGTGGCCAGTCCGCAAATGAGAAGCGGCTTTAAGACGTTGACCAGATTCTCGCGAAGATCACCTTCTCGCCGGCTCACTACTAAGAACTGAATCCCGTAATCAACGCCAATTGCGAGCACCAGCGGAAAAGCCAGGGCATTCAGCAAGTTCACGGATAGGTGCAGCAGCTTGAGCGAAGCAACTAATCCGAGCATCGAGAGAAAAAGCGCAGACGCGTGCACAAGCCAGAGAGACCATTTTCGATAGACGATCGCCAGCAGAACCAGAATAGCAACGCCAACGATGGTCGTAAATGCGACCAGCTCGCCCTGAGCCCAGGGTACCAAGTCAAAGACGGTGAATGACCATCCAGTGATTTTTGCCTGCGGATCGATCCGGTGAATCAAATCCGAAATGTGCTTTTGTTCCGCCGCCGTTTTGATCGGATGGGGCGGTTGCACGAAGCCAACGGCACGTGTCGGAGGATTGGAGAAGTAGTGCTCGACTAGAAACCACCAACTGGACTTCGGCGGGAAAAGTGTGTCCCAGGCGGGAAGACCGGTCGCGTCCTTCTGCTGGTTGAGCGATTGCAACAGCGTGAAAGCATTCTGAAACGCGGCTAAATCATATCCATTCTGGTCCAGGACAGACTTTAAATTTGCCTCAATTTGCGGAAAATCGAGGCTCCTCAAATACGCTCGATTTTCTGCAAACCGCTTAGGCGAAAAAGCTAACATCGAAAGTGTGCTCACAGATTTGAGCTCTCCGTCAGCCTGCGCTTTTTCCAATCCTTGGTTGAGGCGCTCGCAGCGTTCATGGAATACTTCGGGATCGCTGGAATCCACCAGGACGGTGACTGGATCGGACTCCTGATGCAATTTGTCCGCCATCTCCTGCAAAGCGATCGATGCGGGAATTTGCTTCGGTTGCAGGGAGCGCGGATTCGTGTCGAAAGTCAGCGGAATACTGGGCAAAACCGCGACGATGGCGGCCCCCAACAGGACCGCGGCCGAGACCCAAAGAACCGGACGCGGTTCGCGGAACATCGCGTTCACAAACCGGTCCGCCCCAATCAAAATAAAGTCCGGTTTCGTGGCCGGTTTTACCGGCTTAAAGAACATGAAAAGGAACAGGACCATGAAAAGACCGGCTGCGGCAACGCCTAGAGCGACAAGGACGCCGAGCTGCGCAAATCCCGAGCTCTTACTAAAACCGAGCACCAGAAATCCGATGGCCGTAGTCACTACGACATAAAAAACCGCGGCGCCAATGTCACGGACCGCAACAAAGACTGCCCGCGCGTGGTCATCTCCGGTCCGGCGTGCCTGCAAGTATCGACCGAACAACAGCAGACTAAAATCGACTCCCAGTCCGACCAAGATCGAACAGAAACCGATCGCTACCATATTGAGATCTCGGAAAATCAGCATCCCCAGTGCAAGCGAAACCAGCGCGGACAACCCGAGAATCAAAACGATCCCAAGAAGGGGCAAAAATCGGCGAAATGCCAAAAAGAAAAGGGCACTCACGATCAGGATCGACAATGTGGAACTCAGCATCCCATCCCGGTCCATGCTCCGGGATATTTGAGCGACAAACGGAGTTCGTCCGGTGACCATCACCCGCGGTTTGTAGCCATCCCACTCCCGCAAAACCTTGTCGCGGAACGCGTTGAGTTGATCCATGACATCCTGGCATTCCTTCGTGCCAAGCCCAGGTTGATTCGTGGTCGCAAAAGCAAGCTGCATTAAGCCATCGGAAGAACCAAGCGAGAAACTGCTGCCGCTGCTCGTCAGCGAGCTTGAAGACGCGAAGGGTTTCATCGCGCGAGTAAGCAAGCCCAGCGGATCCAATGTCACTTCCATCTGGGATCGAAACGACATAGCGTCGTTCAACTTGGCTCGGATACTGGTAAGCCGTTCCTCGATGGCCGACGGCTGCAACAAAGTCATCGCCTCACGGAAATCTTCGGGCGGTAAGTTCAACAGCAACAGCGGACCGACGCCCTGCAGCTGATTCAGACCCTCATCGGTCTCGACCGGTATCTGATCGAACGTGCGCACAATCCAGGGCTGTTTCTGCAGCTCAGAAATGAAGTGGTCTCGGAAAAGGCCGAGATCGTCTGCATGCCCTTCATCTGCCAGAAAAACAAAAACGAGTTGCCGCGCCTGAGAAAACTCATTGTTATACTCTTTGAGGCCGGCGACCGATTCGAACTGAGCTGGTAGGAGGTCCAGCACCTCAGAGTCCAGGTTGTGGCGATTCAGGATAATTAGAAGGGCGAGCCCCACGATTACTGCGGCCACCGCGATTAATGTCTTAGTCCGATGAGCTACGGTTCTGGCCAAGAACTCGGTAAGTGCGGTGGTCAATCTGGATTGGGGCGGTCTGGGATTCATTTAGAAGACTTTGGGGCGAGTGCTGAAGAACTACGTTATCGGACCGTGACGTGCAACCTCGCTGCCCGCTTCGTCCGCCGAGACCAGGTTGAGACTGGCCAGTCAATGGTTGGCTTCGATCGGCTCAAGAATATGCTGCGCTAGTAGTTTCTCAACGGCTGCAACCACTCTGTCGACCTTTACGCCCTCCATACATCTGAAATCGATTGGGCAAGTCCGGAGAAAACAGGGACTACATTCTACTTTGTGGCGAAGAACCTCGTGGAAACCGCCGATCGGGCCGGTTAATGCCGGTTCGGTAGAGCCAAAAATAGCTACGGTCGGGACTCCGAGGTGAGCAGCTAAATGCATGGTACCAGTGTCGTTGGTGAGCAACAGTTGACAGCGCTGCAGCTCGCGAATCAACTCCGCTAAAGAGGTCTCCCCCGCCAAGTTAGTCGCAGCAGAACCAATTTTCTGAGCCACATTCTCAGCCAATTCTCGTTCTTTGGCCGTGCCGAAAACCAGCCAACGAAGCTGGTGTTTATCCGCTAAGATTCTGGCCGCTTCACCAAAGTAGGGCCAACGCTTGGCCGGCCCGTATTCAGCCCCTGGGCACAGCCCCACGGTGCGCGGTTCCCCAGCGATCCGGGGTGTCTCCGGCAATGTTTCCTGGAGATCGGCACCTATCTGTTCGGCAATTCGCAAATAGATCTGCGCATGGTGAGCCGTTTCGGCGGGCTGTTTCGGTTCTGGAACAAACTGATTCAAAAAAAAGTCTCGCCAGGGCCTGTGATAGCCAACTCGCCGCGGAACGCCGGCAAGCCAAACTTCCAGTCCGGTGCGAGACGAGTTCGGGAACAGAATAGCGACTTCGAACCGGTTTCTAATCTTCTGCGCCACCCGCCATGCGTTTTCCCTTGGCTGGATGCCAATGATATCGTCGACCTCCGGAACGGTTCGCCAGAATTCGACCAGCTTTACTTGGGTGAGGATCGTGACGTGCGCATCCGGTCGACCACGTTTGATCCGGCGCACCGCTTCCACCGACATAACCGCGTCTCCCAACCAGTTACTTGAGCGGATCAACAGGCGAAATGGCTGCAAGCGCTCGTCGCCGGCTGGCAGGTAAACACCCCGTTTGTAGGTCCGCAAAAGAAACCGAGGCGAAGGAGTTTTCCATCGATTGTGTACCCAGAACCAATCCGCCGGATTTTTCTTAATCTGCGCCTCTACCTTCCGGTTCAACTCGGCCGTGGTCTCCTCGATCGAAGCACTTTCGTTGAGGCTGAGATAGCGAATTTCAATCCGCCATTTTGCTGGCCCCACCGTTTCCATTCCGCCGGCCAGCAGACGCGCATCGGTTCGCTTCGCCAAAATAGCGGGTAGTGTTGAAGTTGAAGCAAGACGACCAAATAATGGCACCCAGACACCCTTATCGCCGGCATGCTGGTCAACTAGCAGCGCCAACAAACCGCCTCGCTTTAATATCCGCACGCTGCGAGTAAGTCCCTCGCTCCGATCAATCGCTTCCATCCCGTCTCGGGATCGGCTTTGCCTGACATGCTCATCCACCAGGAGATTCCGCTGTCTTTGATAGATGACACCAAATACCAGACGATCCATCCAATGGGGCAAAGTGCTGAGTAGTTCCCAATTGCCAACGTGGGTCACGGCAGCTACGACGCATCTGGCGCGAGCGGACTCTTCGGCTGTTTCTTCGACTGTAGTGAAATCAATGAACTGCTTTACTTCCTCCCAGGGTTTATCCCCTAAGACAAAGCCAGAGAGCAGGTTCGCCACAAGATTTTGAAAGTGAATTCGAACGCAGCGCTCCACTTGCGACGGCGTCCAATCCGGGAACGCGATCCTGACATTTCGCCTGGCCAATCGTCGGTAAGGGAATAAGAGGGCATATCCGAGAAAACCGATGGCTTGACCTCCGCGGAAAATCCAGATGACCGGTAGCAGCGAGAGCAAGAAGCCTACCGAACGGTAAACCGCGTACACCAGATAGTCGCCGACTGTGGCTTTCTCCTTCCGGCGCTTACTCATTCTAGAGACCTGTAGTCGAAGGCCACCAACAAAGTCCAAAGCTTTTCTTTAGTAGGTCTCAACCGCGCGGATGAAATCGCCGATGGATAGATTTGAGCCTGCTCTGGTCCACATGGGTATAAACCTCAGTCGTGGAGATGTCGGCATGTCCAAGGAGCTCCTGGATGATGCGCAGATCGGCTCCGTTGCTAAGGAGATGGGTAGCAAATGAATGCCTTAGCAAATGCGGATACACGTTGGTCTCGAACCCGCCTAGCTCAGCAATTTCTTTGACAATCTGCCACATCCGCTGGGTCGTCAGCCGGCGCCCGTGGCGCGCGAGGAAAATTTCGCTGCCTGTGCGCCTGCTAACTAAGGCTGGACGTTCTGCGGTCAGATAGCGGGCAATCGCTTCGCATGCCTGCCGGCCCACCGGTATCATTCGCGTTTTGTTACCTTTTCCGGTGACCCGAATGAAGCGTTCTTCCAAATTCAAATGTTCCAATCGGGCATTCGCCAACTCGCTGATCCGCAACCCGGAGGCGTATAAGAGCTCGAGCATCGCGCGATCGCGCAACGGAAATGCGCGGCTTTTGAGGTCTATCTCCAGGAGGCGGCTAACCTCCAATTCGTTGAGCGTTTCAGGCAGATAACGGGTAAGTCGCGGGAGCACCAGCAACTCGGCGGGGTCGCCAGACACAAGTTTCCGCGCGTTTAGAAACCGGAAGAATATCTTGAGGGCGACCACGATTAGTTTGAGTGAGGCCGGCGCCAGTCCACCCCCTTTGCGTTGTCCAAGATAGCTTGTTAGATCTTCAATCTGGACCTCCTGTGGCTCGCCCTTTTTCTGCGATATCCACTCAGCAAATTCCTCCAACGATCGTCGGGTCGAAAGCTGATAATTCTCCGAAAGCCCACGCTCAGTAGCCAGGTACAGGATGAACTGATCAATCGCTTCCGGAAATGTGATGCCCAACAGGCGTGATTATAGAGGCCGTGTGAGTGTTTGGCTAGCGCTCGGTAGGCACGCGCTGCCGCGCGTCCGTAGTCGTCTCAGCAATGAACGCGCTGCAAGCGCTCCCGGCGACCTCGTAGTCGGCACGCACCCAAATTCCAACTTGAGATCTTGGGAAAACCGTTCACTCTTACAGACGCTCAAATCGCGGGCATAGCTTAATGGTAAAGCTCCAGCCTTCCAAGCTGGCTATGAGGGTTCGATTCCCTTTGCCCGCTCCAAATGCTTCAAACTCACTAACGGGAGATTCTTAGGCCCGTATTTACTATAATTTCTATTAAACTTCGACGGAACGCGGCCGATTAAATAGTCGGTTACAAACCTGAGTACAGACTTATGAGTCAGATATACCGCGTAGAGGTTCCCGCCCGCGGCAGGTCCGGTTCCTCGCAAGGCCTGCCACGATTCGTAGTGATGGTCGAAATTCCTGACCACGCCATCTCCGAATCGGAAGATCCCGGATCACCCCAGTTGCAGCTGAAAGCTCTCGGAACCGCCATGAATGCCACCTGGAACCAACGAGTGAGGTACCGGAACTTCCAATTCTCATCTTGGTCCAGTTCGGTAGCGGTGGAGGCCAATCCTGCCGACTATGGAGCAGCCAGCTTTAGGGACAGGGAGGGTTATCGCGCATGGATACTAGAGTCACCTTTAGTGGCAAGACCCGCCAATCGAGAAGATGGTTTCGTTAGCAACGCGACTGCGGGTGAAAAGACACGCTCCCTTGGCGGCCGCTTAGCATTATGATTGAACCGAATTGGGGGGGACCAGCGGCGGTCGATCTTTATGCCTCATGCTGCGATCTCGTGGACAGCGTGCTGGCAAGAGAGATCAGCCCAGAAGATGCCAGTCGGCGGCTAAGGGAATTGAAGAAACGCCTCATTGCGGAGAGCGCTCAAAACTCTTCGGGCACAATTGGCGCTTTTACATGCCAGCCTTGATAGCCCTGCTTTCGTTCTGGGGAGCGTTGTTTTCGTGTCGGCGGTTCGATTCCGCCACTACCTATTGTCCTTCCAAATCAACGACTTACGCCGGAAAAAGAGGCGAGCAGGCGCTAATCCCATAACAGATTCCATAACGGAATTTTCGGGACAGCTCTGACCATCTTGTCACATTGGTATCAGCACCAGCACGGCGAAATCTACGAGGTCGTATAAGGCGTTCAAATCACCCAAACGGTGATTCCATCGTGCTCGTCTTGAGGCCTGAGACCCTTGATTTCGGGCGGATCAACGTACTGGAACCGACTTCTGGTTAGCTGGTATTCGCCGAGATTTTTAGTCGCGAGGATATTTGTTACCGCCACCTGTTCCGCGAGGTGTCGGACAATCGCGTTATCTTGAGAATCCTGGTCCCCTATTTTGGTTCGATATGCCCGGATGCGCGCGGCCGGAACTTTAGCAAACGCCGTGTGCTCTTCGCGAGTTGAAGAAAATATAGTAACCTTAAGGTAAACGTCTGCTGAGGGCATGAGTTCGAGAATACCACATCACGGGTCCGATGAACGGCTAATAGCCCGATTTTAGTCGCCCGCTTGCTGACGGGCGCGGCTTGGAATCGCGATTGGTTGTTTGGAGGTGCTTATCGAGCCGCGAGGTATGGGAGAGGGTGCCAGACGGCATTCTTCAGCAGCCTGATCGAGAAACCAATCCTTCTTGCGAATCTATTCAGGCCCGAAGGCGATTCCGTAGGATTGGTTCCGGAGCGGAATCTCTTTGATCACCGCGCCAGTAGCGACATCGATCACCGACGCGGAGGTAGCGCGTAAGTCCGTGGCCCACAGCTGGCTGGCGTCGGGCGTGATTGTTAGCGAACCGGGGGCTTGCCCGGCCGGGATCATCTTGACGAGTTTTGTGTGTGGTTACGTCGACTTCGAAGATACCCGCGGTAGTGCTATCGGTAGCGAACACTTTCGTGCCGTCCGGCGCAACCGCCCCCCGTACTCGAGGAAGAGCTGGCTGCCGCTGTTGATGGCTCCCACAGGCACGCTGGCGGCCACGCCTGTGCTACTGAGCGCCACCAAGTTGGACGTACCGGAGCTTGGACTCAGCAGCGTGCTCCCGTCCGGGCTGATCGCCATCCCGCCAACCGACGCAATCGTATCAATCAGCGCCACAGTCTGGCGAGTCGCGACGTTCATGACTGCGATTTCCGGCCCATTCACTGGCACATATGCTGTGGTTGAATCCGGCGAAAACAGAATTGCACCGGGCGATTGACTTGCCGGTAGCGTGATTGTGCTGGTCCCAAAAGTACTGGTCGAAATCACGACGATGATCGAAGCGACGCCGTTATGCAGCGGGAATTCTCCAAGCCAGGCTTGTGACCCGTCGGGAGTGATCTTGATGAAGCCCGCGGAAACCTTGGAGGTAGCGGAATGGTTTCGACCGCCGCGTAGGAGGCAACTTGACTATCGAAGTGCCGGTCGAGGTCGAGTCTTTCACGATTTCTCCAAACCCTCCAACACTCCCCTGCTCGCCTCACGCGATCGCAATCTTCTCGCGAGCTAAGGCATCATTCACTGCTACCGCAAGATCACTTCGCAACTGAGCCCACTCCCGAGACCGATCCGTCCAAACCCGAAGTTGGAAGGTTATCGCACCAGCGGTGAAGTTAACTATATACACCTGCGGCGCTGGTTGCTTGGCTACATCAGGATGACCGGCGGCAACACTTTTCAATAATTCGACCACGCGTTGGGTATCCGCGCCTCCGACCACGTTGACGGAGACTTCGACCGCTCGCTGTTGGTCCGAAAAAGTCCAATTCGTGACTTGACTCGAGATGAGCGAGCCGTTCGGTACGATGACTTCAGAACCGTCTGAGGTACGAATCACGCTTGCCCGGATACCGATGCGGCGGACCTCTCCTACATTGCCGCTAACCTCAATAACGTCGCCAATTTTGATCGGACGTTCAAAAAGTAGAATCAAGCCGGACACAAAGTTATTGATGACATTTTGTAGTCCGAATCCGATCCCCACGCTCAGGGCCCCGGCTAGGATGGTGATCTTGGTCAGATCAATGCCAAGTGCTGCCAAGGAGATCACGAGTCCCATCAACAAGATGGCGTAGTGAAGCATTGTTGAGATGGCATACGGGACGCCGGGTGGGAGACGGAAATGATGATAGACATCTTCTTCCAGCAGAAAACGCAGGAATCTCGAAACCAGAAAGGAAGCCCACACGGCGAGTAAGAATCCTAGGATTCGGCCCACAGAGATATTGACAGAGCCGATTCCAAGGTTTGCGTTCAGAGCGGTCTTCACAATTGCGCTGAGCGGAGTTACAAAACCAAAATAGTTCAGTAGGAGATACAGCCAGAACAAGAAGGCAAGAAACCCCACTACCCGGCAAGTTCGCCGACTAAGCATCGGGCGATGTAGAGTAATGACCCGCAACGAGCCAAGTGGTCGGACATGCAAGGCAATAACGATTAGTCCTTCGATGATCCGAATCGCAGCGTAGAGCACGGCTGCGATGTTGACGCTTCTGAGAAACGTGACTCCCACCAAGTTGCCCAAGTTGACGTATCCGAAAATATCTGCGAGGAACGCCGCCGGCAAAAGAATCAACCCAATTTTGGCAATCAGTCGCACTGCTTGCAAAAAACGGTCGTCGGTCCCGGCAGCCGTTGTCTTTAGATGCCGGCTACGAAGGAGCCAGACAAGAAAGAGAGACGCGCCCAGCATTTGCCCGAGAAATATGAGCCTGGCCAACTCCGGTAGAGAGGCCACTAGTACTCGGAGCTGACCCACGAAATACAGGATGACGAGCGCGTTGAGAATAGGATACAAATGTCGTTCCAGGAGCCGTCGAAGAACGATTATGGTCGGAACTAACGCTACGGTGACAATGATTGCCTGAATCAAGCTCGGAGCGAGCGCAAGGATTGACGGGCTGATGACGAAAGCAAGCACGAAAGCGGTTGAAACGGGGAGATCGAGGATCGGCATCGCACCCTGCAGATCTGGCTTTTCATCCGCTATTTTTCGTATTCTGCGCCGCATCCAGTGAAGTGCGATGGCGGTCACTAGAATGAGAACGGCATGGGTCAGGAAGGCAAAAGGGACCCGTTTGGTGAATGCCGTTGATGCTTTCAGTTGCGAAGAAAACGACTCGCTACTTCGCTGCATCATCTCGCTGCCCAGGCCGGTCTCAGCGCTCCAGATGGGCGGACTATCTCTTACCAGCAGACTTTCCAATTCCTGCTTTTGTACCTGGACGACCGAAGACAGAGCTCTTCGCACCCGGGCTTCCTGCTCGGAAACGCGGCTCTGCAAGGTCAAAACCTGGGCGCGGCCGGCTTCGGCCGCGTGTCGCGTCCGCTCAATGGAGTCGACTACGTTTTGCCCGCTCTGGAAGACCGGGGGAGACGTGTCGGGCTGTTTCGCTGATTGGAGCGTTGCCTGCCAGGTCTGGGTCATCTGATCCAGATGGGCAAGTTCCTCTTCCAGACTTGTGGCACGCTGGGCCAGCTTTCCGGCTAGCGCCGATAAATCATCGGCAAAGCTTTGCCAAGTACTCCTTAACCGATGAAGCATGTCGAGGGACGGACTCGCTTTTAGCAGCCTCATGTCTTCCGCTATCCTGGCATCGATTTCACTCGTCAGATCCGACAGGCTGGCCACGATGACACCCGCGCTCGACTGGCCCTCCGCCAAACTTGTGTCGACCTCCTGTAAAGACGCGATCGCGGACTGCGACTCTACGGCGACTATGGTTAGCGGGATGGGTGTGGGGGACAGATTCGGTTTCTCCGGCGAGGCAGAAGCTTGCTCGCCTTGTGCCACGCCAACGCTCGAAATCAAAGCTAGGCTGAGAACTAAAGCGAGTCGCCTTCGGGAGGTCACGGGTTTATTAAATAGAATTGTCTCCCACTCGCCTCCCAAACTCAATGAAGTAGACCTAAAGTAGCTCCACGCGTCGCCATTGTCGCGGTAATCTCGCGTACCATACCGCATGCGCCCGGTATCGACCCCGCTTCCTATTTCCTTTCTATGGTTAGTCCGTTGGAAAGGGTTGGTTTTAGCTAGGGGCAGGTACTGATCGGCCGTTTTGCTCAAATAGAAACGACGATAACAGGGATTTAGTGGTTAGAGATGCAACATCAAACCGGTCTGAAAAGGGCCGGCTTCATCAGAGTTCCTTATTTGCGATCTCCTACAGTTTCACTGGCTTGGACCGCAGGGGCTGGCTCTGGCGGCGCCCCCTTCACGTCGACCCGAGCTTCGCGAGCTCTTCGGCGAGCGCCCAGGATCTGGTCAAGACTCACGGCGATCATTATGACTCCGCCCATCACAACGAATTCCAACGAGCTATCAATACCTTGGAGATTCACAATATTGCGCAGTAATTGAATCATGGCCGTCCCAATAAAAATACCGAGGATGCTGCCTTCACCTCCACGTAGGCTGCAACCGCCCAGCACGCATGCGGCAACCGCGTAGAGTTCGAAAAAATTTCCGTGGCTAGCCGGCGAAATTGAGTTCGTATAAAAGCCGATAAGGATTGCGGAAATCCCTGTCAGCGACGCGCAGAGCACATAGGCGCTTGTCACGACGAGCTTCGTGTTGATTCCGGAGTAAAGGGCCGCCTCCTCGTTCCGCCCGATCGCATAGAGATATCGGCCATAAACCGAGCCATGCAGCACAATTCCCATGACAATGCACACGACGAGAAAAAGGATGAAAGGCGCCGGCAGATTAAAGATGCTTCCGGTTGCCAGCGTCCGGAGGAGCTCAAAACCGGTGTTGCTGCCAAACCCGACCGTCTGGTCCGACGAAATAAACCGGGCGAGCCCTCGATAAGCAAGCAGGCCGCACAAGGTCACAACGAAAGGCTGGAGACGCGCCCGGGAAACCAGGAGTCCGTGAAAGAGACCGATCACCATCGCGAGCAGAATGATGATAGCTACCGCCAGCGGCCATGGAATGTTATCCGGCCCGACGAGGTATGCTAGAATGACACCCAGCAATGCGAACATTGAACCAACCGAGAGATCGATTCCGCCGGTAATGATCACAGTGCCCATCGCAACGCTGAAGATGCCAAATAGTCCGATCGATCTCGTCAGGTTCAAAAGGTTTGCCTGACCAAGAAAAACCGGGTTCGCAAAGGTCGCTGCCAACCCTCTCTGAGATGCTTCCAACAAAGCGTAGCCGAGGAAGAGCCCCAGGAAGATGACAACCATTCCAAGTTCTTTCTTTTGCCTCACGGTCGGATATCCTGGTGAGTTGCGTGACCTGACGTCGGCAAATCTTTGTTGGCATGAACAGGTGCAACCGCTAGCCGCATCACCGCCTCTTCACTGAAGTCTTTAGCTTCTAGAATCCCCACGAGGGCGCCTTCTCGCATTACAGCGATCCGATCGCTGACCCCTAGAACCTCTTCCATGTCGCTGCTGATCATGAGGATAAACACCCCGCTGTCCGCCAGACTCCTCATCAATCGATAGATCTCCGCTTTGCTGCCGACATCGACGCCACGGGTCGGCTCGTCGAATATAATAAGCTTCGGGCTCAGCGAAAGCCATTTAGCGAGAACCAGTTTTTGTTGGTTGCCGCCGCTCAAATTTTTGGCCAGAGTTTCGCACGAAGCGGTTTTGATTGAGAGCCGTTTCCGCTGTTCCTCGGCTGTGCGCAATTCACTTCCGTACGAGATCACACCGAAGTTGGCGTAGCGCCACAGATCAGGGAGTGTAACGTTTTCCCGGAGTGCCATACTGGTAATTAATCCGTGCTTCCGACGGTCTTCCGGAACCAGATAAATACCGTGCGCGATGGCATCGCGAGGCGAATGAATCCGGACGGCTTTCCCATCGATAACGATCTCTCCTCCGAGTGGTCGGACGATCCCAAAGACCGTCATGGCAAGCTCGGAACGGCCAGCGCCAACCAGACCTGCCAGGCCGAGAATCTCGCCTTGGCGGATATTTAGGCTGATCGAGTGGCTGGGGAAAAACGGCGAGATTATGTCCCGAAACTCGATCCGCTTTTGCGGGTCGCCAAGGCGAGTTTCGGTCTTCTTCAGATCGATGTTTCGGCCAACCATGAGCCGGACCATGTTGTCATGATTGATTTCCGACTTTGGGAGCTGGCCCGAGTTCTTTCCATCCCGGAGACCTACGACGCGATCGGCACAGGCATTAACCTCCATCAGGCGATGGGAAATATAGATAACGCTGACCCCGGCCCTCTTTAATTCGGCGATTAAACTAAATAGGCGGTTTGTCTCCGTGAGAGTCAAGGAGGAAGTCGGCTCGTCCATCACGATAATGCGGGCACTGGTCGAGAGCGCCTTGGCGATTTCGACGAGCTGCTGCTGCGCGATCGAGAGAGAACTGAGAGGGGTCCAGGGAGGAAGATTCAGACCGACTTTTTCAAGGTAACCGCGAGACTGTTCGGCAATCCTCTTTCGATCCACGAGGCGGAGGAATCCCCCAGAAAGCGGTTCGCGCCCCAAGAAAATGTTTCCGCCAATGTCGAGATTATCGAGATTGTTTAATTCCTGATGAATGAGGCTGACGCCCAGTTTCTGGGCGTCAGCAACATTACGGATTTGTATCTCTCGCCCATCGACTCGGATGATGCCTTCGTCGGCCTGGTAGACGCCGCCGAGTATTTTCATCAGCGTCGATTTCCCGGCGCCATTTTCACCGATCAGCGCGACCACCTCGCCGGGAGAAGCCGAAAGGTCGACATCACTTAGCGCGACGACGCCCGGGAAACGCTTGCTGATTCCTTTGAGTTCGAGGATGGGTTCCGGCACAACGCACGCTGGTTTCTGCCCCGATTAGTGTCCGCGAAGTTTCTTCAAATTAGCCCAAAACTCGTCGACATTGCTTTTATCGATCGCGCGGGTCGGAACTATGACTTGTTTGTTTTCGGGAATTTGTACGTCTTCGCTTCGCAACTTCTTGGCGAGGAGCAACGTGGATTGATGACCGAATTCATAAGGATTCTGCACGACTGTTGACTCGACAATTCCGTCTTTGATTCCTTGAAGCGTGTCGTCTTCTTCGTCGAACGTGACTACCTTCACTTTGCCGGATTTGCCGGCGGTCTTGACAGAGTTGACGATCGCCGGACCGTTATAGCTCCAGATGCCTACCAGGCAGGCAATATCAGGATATTTAACCAGCGTGTCTGCGACGTTTTGCCTCGCCCGAACTCGGTCCGTATCATCGGTGCGAACATCGATGACAGAGACATTGGTCCCCTTCAAAACCTCTTCGAGCCCTTGAATTCTTTCTTTAGCATTCTGGGCGTCACGCTTACCGACGAAGATCATTATCTTGCCCCCATCCGGGATTGCCTTCTTTATCAGTCCGCCGGCCTGGCGACCCGCGTCGACATTACTGGTACCGACATAGAATGCTCGTTTGCTCGTCGCCGCATCGCTGTCAGTTGTTGAGATCAATGCCTTCTCGGTGCCGCGGTCGATCATTGCGGCTTGGTTTGCGGAATCAAGCGGACTTATAGCGATTCCGTCAGTCCCTTTGACCAGAAGATCATCAAAGATTCGAGTTTGCTCGGCGGGTGTCCCGTCAGGCACGAGCCGCACCTCGACGCTCACGTTTGGTACTTCTTGCGTCGCTTTCTCAGCTCCGGCCTTAACGTAAGTCCAGAAATCCGAGGCGCTGTTGGCAAGAATCGCGAGTTTAAGTGGTTTATCCGCTGCGGCGCATTGCGCGTTGGATAAGACGAATACCGGGCAAACGGCGAGCAGAAACGCAAAGAGCGGTTTTAGTTTTGTCATAGTGGGGGGAAGCATTAAGTCAGGCTGGTGGGCATCCGAGATGTTCGGAATCCAGACGAGCCAAACGCGGCTCGCCCGGCCACTCGGTATCCTAGATAGTCGAGAGAACTTCTGCGTGCGAGATAAATATTCGCGGCCTGGCCAACTGTTCGATCATGTTTATTTCACGGATCAAAAAAAATCTGAAGGGCTCCATCCGGCGCAAACGCCAACTGTTTGGGTTGGTTCAGTGAGATGTTCTCGCCTGGAACTCATGTGAAACGGGGCGATGGCAATCCGCAGACTCCATTTCAGGAGGCCATATCATCACTCCATTAGCCTCCCCGACTTAGCGAGGGCTCAAGCGCCCCAATGAGCAAATTCATTTTCCTCATGTTGCCCTTCCTGTTTTCGGGATGTGCTACCCCGCAGATTCAGCCGTTAACGGCTTCCTTTAACGCGGTGACGTGGGACTAAGGTCCTATAGCGCGACCAGGCGGCGGGCGATAGCCTACCCGGAACTTAGCGCAAATGAATCGCATCAATAACACCGACGGACGCGCGGCGCGCCGCGCCCGGCTCACCAATGGGCTCGTGAATAATGAAGCCAAGTGGCTGGTCCCCAGCGGCTGCGGAGTGCAGCGGAAAATCAGCCGACGAGTCAAACCTCTGGCTAGTTGGGTCGCAACATGCGTTTTGCTTTTCAGTCCGTGCGTTCCGGTTCACGCAGGATTGCTAAAAGGGGATGTCGACTTCTCGAACTATGATGCGCCGTTATTGCAGCAGATCGTCAACCGCATCAAGGCCAAGGTTGCAGCGCGCTTGGGGGAGGGCGTAAATAAACAGGACCGCTATTTTATTGTTCCTTTCGCTTACCAAAACAGATGGAATAACCCAAAGGTTTCGCACACGTTCATCTCGGTGATACGCGTGCTGGCCGACGGTAAGCAGCCCAGCCTCACATCGGGATTCAGACGAGGGAGATACAAGAACCGAGATTTTGAAGCATTTACAATCAGCTGGTTGCCTCACGATTTTGATACTAATCCGCACCTGTGCGTTTTCGATGGCGTCGGCAGCCGCATTGTTCCGAAATGGAACAAATGTCCTGTCTCCGTCGGGAGAAGCTTCAAGCTGGAGGAGACGCTGAAGCTCGCGGTGGATGACAAAAATGCCGTCGGCATGTGGGGACCCTACGAGATCAGGAAAGAGGCGTTTGATCTTGCCGTGAAACGGAAGCGGTTGCTCGACGGCGGAACTATCGGTTATAAAGCCGATGACCGCCTTTCTCGCAAGGATCGAGTCGCGATCAATTGTTTCCATGCGATCGCGGGGCTGGAAGAACTTTACCCTAACGGTGGATTTCTTGGGACGGGATTTAGGATGTGGGGCATCAATGGCACCGCGCGAGTTCTGATCGAATACACCAAGAAGGTTCGTGACAAAGGCCTGATCCTCGAGCCGGTCGATATCAAGAAAGACCTCTACGGATTTGTGTACGCCCCCGAGCGGAACAGCCGTGGCCTCTTTGATCCTTTCCCGAACGCATCTGCGTACCATCAGTAATTAAACTGAGGATTCGGTCTTTCCTTGCCAGGCCCCCTTCGCGCCTTGGTCCGAACCTCGACAAGCGCCGGGCCGCATGGCGGCGGGGAACAACATTTACCTCGACGGATTGAGGACCAAAGCTGCCCGCCCCACGCCGCGCTGTCGAAAGAGCGCAGCTGCCCCTAAGCCTCAACGAGCGCCGACCCGGTCTGCTCCGCGTCTTTCCAAGAGTCGCGTCATATAGGCTTTCTCCAGCAGCTCGAATTGCTGGGCCGCCGCCTGTCCCGATAAAGAGAGATCCGGCTCCAACCCGTCACCCATGCGCTCGATCTGCATACAGAACCATGGCACGAGATGGAAAACTTCGAGGGTCGCTTCCGGTGTGGGCGCCTTTTCGACCTCTCCGGCAATCAGCCGCCGGGCCACGGAAGGATCAGCTATGATCGGACGGCCAATTCCGATGAGGTCGAGTTCCTCTTTCTCCAGGGCTCCGACCATGCCACTCGCCGTTCTGAACCCGCCGGTGACCATGACCGGCATGCGGGCCACAGCGCGGACGGCGCCCGCGAACTCGATGAAGTAAGCTTCCCGCTTGATGGTGCTTTCCGGCAGTCTGTCTTCGCCTTCGTCCTTGACAGATATACCGACGACCTTGGGCTGTTCCAGCGAGCCTCCAGATAATTCCAGCAAATCGAGCGTAGAGTCATTCAACCTGCGAACAAGCTCGATGCATTCGGCGTTGGTGAAGCCGCCCTTTTGGAAATCGGAGGAGTTCAATTTGATGCCGATCGGAAAATCAGAACCTACAGCGCCTCGAACTGCCTCTATGATCGCGAGCAGAAACCGCGATCGGCTCTCCAGTGGCCCTCCCCAGCGGTCGGTTCGACGATTGGAAAGCGGGCTGAGGAATTGCGAGATCAGATATCCGTGGGCGGCATGCAACTGGACGCCCGTGAAACCTGCGCGCCGGGCATATCGCGCTGCAAGAGCGAACTGATGGATGGTGTGGTCGATGTCCGCTTCCGTCATCTCACGGGGCTTGGCGAAGGTATAACCAAGACCGCGCGGCACATCGATATCCACCGCGGATGGTGAGAGCGGCGCGGGATTAATCGCGTCGCTGACTTGGCGTCCGCTATGACTGAGCTGAGCCCAGAAGTGGCTTCCGCCCGCCTTCCCCGCGGTAGCCACAGCGGCTAAAGCGGGCAAACCGGCCTCATCGTCGAGCACGACATTGCTCGGCCGCTCCAGATGCCACCGGTCGACTTGAAAGTTGCCGGTGAAAAGCAACCCCGCGCCGGAATTCGCCCAACGCCGATAGAGCGCTTCGAGCCGTGGCGTCGCATGATTGTTAGGATCGGCCAGCCCCTCGCTCATCGCCGCTTTTGCCAGGCGGTTCGGTAAGGTTGCGCCGCAACGAAGGTTCAGTGGAGTGTCGAGAATAGTCGTCATGTCAATGCTCATGTCTGTTGGGCACAATAAATACCGAACGATTTTTAAATATCAAATGGTATTTCAATTCATGTCTGGATCGAAGCGTAGATTCCTGGCCATCCTGTGGAACACGATCCAGGGCATCGCGACACCGGCCACGACTGGTTCGAACCAATTTGCTTGCTTTCTCTTTTCGCCGACCTGGCGCCTGTTCACCCGTTCATCACGGACTGTCCCGCGAAGGTATTGGTCCGCCATCTGGCCCTAATAAAAGACGTCAGTTATGCATGAACTAGTGATTCCAGACGGACGCGGAAGAAGCCGGAACGAATGCCGGGAACGAGATGTTGAGCGCGACAATGGAAGAGAGCGTGCGGGCGAATGGGCGTGATTGTGCTGGTAGGGCTCGCGGATGAAGCATCCGAGCACCCATTCGGTACTTGAGTAATAATGGTATCCAAATTACAAAAAGTATCATGGACAAGCGGATCAGGCTCACCCGCGCAGAAAGCCACGCTCAGACTCGCGAGCGGTTGCTTGTTGCTGCGCGACAGGTTTTCGCCCGACATGGCTTTGGTGGCGCCTCCGTTGACATGATCGCCGCTGAAGCTGGCTACTCCAAGGGGGCCATCTACTCGAACTTCGAGACAAAGGAAGCGATCCTGTTCGAGTTGCTCGAGCGGTATGCCGAGGAGCAGATCGCCGACTTCAAGGCGATCATGCAACTCGACCCCGAAGCGACCCGCGACGCCTCCAACAAATGGCTCGATACAATGAACGCCGATGTGGATTGGGATGTTGTGACTATGGAGCTTCAACTCCATGCACGACGCAATCCGGAGTTTGCGGAGCGCTTCTACGCGCTGGAAGAGCGGCTCACCAATTTCTACGCCGACATCATCGCGGAGCGGTTCGCTCAGGCGGGACGCAAGCCTCCTCTTGATGCGCGATCCCTTTCGCTCGCCTTTCGCACGCTCGCTTGCAGTCTGAACTTGAAAATACCACGGTCAATGCCCGGTCGCGCCAACGAAGCCGGTCGTATAATTCATGAATTGATCGACCTGCTGCTTGAGTCCGACAGCGGGATGTCAGACTCTGCGCCGAGGAAGACGAAGGGTAAGGCGCACTCAAAGTAGCCGACGGAAAATGCGCACGATAGACGGTTCCTGAACAAGCGGGGCCTCGCTTGCAGTGTTGATGACCGCCAGCTCGGTGTCCCTTTCGGCCAAAGCTTTGTGGATGAGGCGAACTTTGCCGACCAACTGCGGTCAGAGCTCAATCCACTCGGTGAATAAAGCCGCTACTCCGTTGCGCCGGGATTTCAGTTGGTCGTAGTAATCCGACCACTGGCTAATTTTCCCATTCTTTATCCGCACGACCGATATGCCTTGTACGCAAATTGGTACTTTTCGCAGACGCCCGCCCAGAAAAGGTTCAGCCTGGGTGGCCGTAAGCGTCCATTCACTAATGACGTGGTCTCCGCTGCTGAAGATGCTGTTGTCCCTTCTTTCGGAATCGGGGAAGCGTTCACGTATCTTTACCAAGAATTCGGTCAAGCGCTCCTTGTCTTTAAAATCGAGTCCGAGCGCGTGGTCGGTGAATGTGAATTGGTCGTTAAACTGATCTACGACTTCAACAAAGTTGCCCACTCTCCAGGCTGCTAAAGCGGTTTGCAGAATCCGGTCAGAGGTAGTCACTTCAACCGAAGCATTATCAAAAACGGTACTGTGTGTGTTCATTGCATTCATTGGTCTTCATAAATCTGCGTTCTCCCGCAGACATTCATTGAAGACGTTGTGATTCTCTTGGAGCTTCCTGCGGTTCTTTGGTAGAAAACTGCTCTCAGAACAAACGAAGGCTTTGAACGGCTCGGCGCTGACCCGGGCCGTGGCAGACCGCGAACAAGATAGCCGGAACTGTTCGGCTGAGATCAGGACTCGGCGAGCTCAGTCGAGCCGTCGAAGCCAAAGTGATTGGTGATTGGGTGAAAATCTCGCTGCAAATCAAGATTCCCACCAGTTCCAGTGCAAAGTGAAGAGGGGGAACTTTCGATGCTTGATTGATTCAGCTAGCCCGCGCTTACGTTCGTTTCGCCACAAAACATTCGGCGTGTGGTGACCCCATGTTGGCTTCGCTCTTTGCAGAGTTGATCTAACCAAGTGCTATTTAACCGCGAGCGGCTGTCTTTTGTTCTGCGAGGCATTCCGAACGGCGATACCCATCACCTCGAAGTGTGCACCGAAGAGGAGATCCTTCACGCCGATGAAATCGCGGGCAGGATAGGGACTCTTTAAAGTTGAGGCATACGCCTTGTTGAAGGCGCCATATAGCTTCAGATCGGTGCAATAGATCTCCACATACACGAGATCGTCCATGCTCATACCGGCCTCTTTCAGCGTCAGCTCGACCGAGTGAAGGACCTGTCGGGCCTCCTCCTCAGGATCGTCTGGAGCTTTGCCGACGGCTGGGTCGACACCCAGATGGCCGCTGACGTAAAGAGTATCCCCAAGCTCCAGTCCAGGACTGAAGGGTAGTTTGGCAACGCTTTTGGCAGACATCGTGGTCGGCTGTTGCCCAAGGGAGACTGTGGGAGTGAGCAACGCAAATATAGAAAGAAGGGGAACAATCAAAAAACGTTTCAACCAATAACTCTCGGTTGATAAAAAGGCGACCCTCGAGGAATTCCACGATGCGACGTCTCCTCCCCCGCAGCCAACGTCGAGCGCATGATGGGCGAATGTGAACCGGTCGTTAATCTGATCGGCAACTTCAACCAAGTTGCCTTGTTTCCATGTTGCTAAAGCGGTTTGCAGAATCCGGAGAGCGGCAGTGGCTTCGGCCGTTTCGTTGTTGAGAACCCGATTGTGGGTGTTCATTGCAATCTACTCTTTCTTCTGCCGTCTGGTGGTTTCGTCTAACTGTGACGTTTTTGTTTATAGCTTATGATCGGCTTTCAGTATTTCTCCGGCGCGTTCGCCGATAATGACGCAGGGAGCCATGGTGTTACCTGTGGTCACGCGCGGCATAATGGATCCATCGGCAATGCGCAGGTTTTCGATTCCATAAACCTTGAGGTTGGCATCAACCACCGACATGGAGTCACGTCCCATCTTGGCGGTACACGTCTGATGCCAGAAGGTAACGACCGAATCCCGGATGAAGTTTTCGAGTTCGGCCCCTTTCAAGTTACCCGGCATCACCTCGCGCTTTACGAAAGGGCGAAACACAGCCGAGTTACCTATTTCGCGGCAGAGTTGCACACCGCCTATCGCTGCCTTTACGTCGTCCGGATGGGACATCATGTTGGTCTCGATCTGTAGAGCATCCACGGGGTTGGGCCCCGTTAGCCGGATCCTGCCTCGGCTTTTTGGACGTACGATGCCTGCGAACATTGACCAGGAGCCGGCCGGCGCGTTGTACCGGGCTAGCATTTCGGCAGCGGCAAACGGTACTTCAGTCTGGCATGTCTGAATGTCTGGCGTGTCAAGATTCGGATCGCTCTTCCAGAAGAAAGTAATAGAACCGGTGCGTGGCGGAAGCGGTTTTTGGTACTCCCAGACACAGCCAATAGCTGGGTGGTCCTGAAAATTCTGCCCCACGCCTGGAAGATGCTGCACCAGGGAAATTCCGTGACGTTCTAACTCGGCTTGGTCGCCGATGCCGGATTGCATCAGCACCTTCGGCGTATGAATAGCACCCAGTGACAGCACCACTTCAAGCCCGGCGCTGATCCGATGGGTTTTGCCGTTGTAAATACATTCCACTCCGGTCGCACGCTTACCCGCGAAAGTTATCCGGCTGACTAATGCGTGGGTGAGCACCGTCAGATTCGGCCGGTCCATGTATGGGAAAGTATAAGAGCGAAATACAGACTGGCGCTTTCCATCGCGATTCCGAAAGTCTAGCAACGAGCAACCACCCGCACCTTCCATCATGCGACCGTTCTGATTTTCAAAAGTTGGGATCCCGACCGACCGTGTTCCTTCCAGCATGGCCAGAGCAACTGGGCTGGGATCGGGCGCTGGTTGGACAAAAACCGGCCCTCCCGTTCCGCGGTGCTTTGGGTCTGGTGCACCATGCCAGTCTTCGATGCGGCGATAGATATTCAGCACTGACTCATAGCTCCACGCGAGATCGCCGGCCTCGGATGCGAAATAGTCCCAGTCGTTCTTGTGTCCGCGCGACCAAGCCATCACATTGATACTGGATCCACCACCCAGGACCTTGCCCATATTCATTGGAATGGAGCGTCCGTTCAGATGCGGATTCGGTTGAGCCTGGAAGGCCCAATCCCGATCGCTTCCGAGATTGGTGTGCCATTGATCGGCCTCCATGACGCTGGGCACATCGTCGCTGCCGCCGGCCTCCAGCAGGAGCACGCTGACATCTGAATTTTCGGCCAGCCGGCGCGCCACTACCGAACCGGAAGAGCCAGATCCGCAGACGATGAAATCATAGTGTGGCTTTAGTTCAGAGGTAAGTTTCGCTTGATTCACGCGTACCCGCTCGGCGAAATCTGCTGCGCCGGTACTTGGTTCAAGGCTCGCTGTATTATCTGCATTGGTCTTCATAAATCTGCGTTTCTCCCGCAGACATTCATTGATGACATCTTGATTCTCTTGGAGCCTCGTGCGGTTCTTTGGTAGATAACTGCTCTCAGAACAAAACAACCGAGGGCTTTGAACGGCTCGGCGCTACACTGACCCGGGCCGGCCGTGGCAGACCGCGAAGGTGATTCCGATGCTTGATTGATCAAGCCGGCCGACGCTTACGTTCGCCACCGAACATTCAGTGATTATTGGACTGATGTTTGCGGCCAAACACCAAGCCCCCCGCCTCCCGCGCCCGCCGACCCACGCCTTTGCGTCAGGACCTCGTACCATCGCAGAAGGGTAGGCCGCCGGCCTTATAGCCGAAGGTAATTGGGAACATCTGGCCTCGGTCGCGTTTTCGGCACTCGAGGGCCTGGTTGCGGAGACTGAGAGCGGCGCAGTTAAAACAACGATTGCGACAGCTCGGACAAAAAGCCGCCTGGTCCCTAAACTTTGATGTTAGTGCTCTTGACTTGGTCGAGAAGGTAAGAATTACAATGAAGTACCCGCACAGTATTCCTCTCTGGCGCGCAAACGGAGAACTCTTGCCCGGCAATGTCCGTTCTCGGGTTGTGCTCTCGAGCGTTGGCACAAAATGGAACGATGTCGTGGTGGAACAGCACCTTTTTCCCAGCAGTGAACTGGCCGATGTCATGTACAAGCGGCATGTGATTTTTACCAATATTGGTCGCTCCATTACTGGTGAATTAAAGAAAGAGGGGCGGTTTCAGCGCTTCTTTAAGGCAAAAGGCGCGATTTCCTTCTTCCCGAGCCATCAGCCTTTTTCTGGCTCTCTGAAAGCAGAGAGGGGCATGTTTGCGGATGTTCTCTTTCTGGCTCTGGATCCTGCTTTCATCCACCGGACTGCTGTCGGGCTGGAGTTGGATTCAAACCGTATTGAACTGGTTGAGCAGCGACGATGTACCGACCCCACACTTCACCACATTGCTATGGCATTGCGGGCCGGAATCCAGACCGGCGATGCCCTAGACCGCATGTATGGGGAGGCACTATCTACAGCGCTCGCCGTCCACCTCCTACGCGAATATGGCGCGGCAGTGCCAGGGCCGAAGAGGCGGTATGGTGGGTTGCCGCGCGAAAAGCTGGTGCGTGCTGTGGAATATATTCAAGATCAACTGGACACAGACTTAACTGTTTCCGGGATTGCTCAGGCGGTTTACATGAGTCCCTATCACTTTACCAGGTTGTTCAAAGAGTCTACCGGCCAGTCGCCTTACCAGTATGTTGTCGATGCCAGGGTGAGAAAAGCGAAGAACCTCCTAACAACAGGCAAGTTCACCATCAGCGAAGCTGCATACCATGTCGGTTTCGTCGATCAGAGCCATCTCACACGTCATTTCAAAAGAGTTTTCGGCTTACCTCCTAAGAGGCTGCTGAGTCGCCGAAGGCCAGAGATTGTGGTCTAAGAGTCTAGCGCTACCGTCCTGCGGTTAGGCACCTCTTTCCACCCTGTGCACTTGTGCATTGGGTCCGCTAATCGGCTCTGCCGGCTGATTGGTGGGAAGAAACAACTTGTGCACTTTGAGCTTTTTAAAGACCGAAGGGCACAAGTCTGAAAAAGCCGGTCAAGTAGAGGGCTGAGTCTCCTTTCTCCGCCTCGATCCAGCAAGCTGCCTCTACGGCTGGTGCCTCTACGCTGCAGACCGATACTTGAACTTGGCAGGTCTGCGGCGTCAATTCACCGCCGCCGCGTAACCACCATCTACGCGCAGATTGACGCCATGAATGTAGGACGCTAACGGGCTGGACAAAAATACGACGGCAGCGGCAACTTCTTCTGGTCTTCCAAAGCGTTGCAATGTGGTAGGAATAACTTTTGAGACAACATTATGCTCAATGACCGCCCAATCATCTCCCCATCCCTGCTGCTGAGCGAGTGGGCGGAGAAACACCTCCGCACCGGGTGTGACGATCGCACCTGGGCTGACGGTATTAACAGTAACCCCTGAGTTACCGACCTCTTTTGCCAAGCTTACCGTGATCAGGATATTGGCAGATTTGGTGGCCGCATAGTGAGGCATTCCGGCTGTCGGTTGGAAACCAGCGCCACTTGAGATGTTCACCACTCTTCCCCACCCATTCTTTTTCATATCAGGCACAAACGCCTGAATCATACGCACCATCGAAGCTACGTTCTGGTTATAAATCTCAACCCATTGTGCCGGCGTGGAGTCCCACCAGCCGCGCTGAGGATATACTCCGGCATTGTTAATCAGAATATCAACGGGCCCGAAGGCGTCTTTTGCAGCTTTAGCGACTTGGGCCGCCTGCTCGTCGTCAGCGAGATCACCGAGAACACTTTTTACTGCTCCCCCGTTCTCCAGGATCTCTGCCGCGACTCGTTTGGCCGCGTCCGCGTTTCTGCCATGAATCACCACACGCGCTCCTTCTCGAGCGAGCGTTTTTGCGATGCTTTCGCCGATTCCGGCGGTGCTGCCAGTGACTAATGCTATTTTGTTTTGAAGTTGCAGGTCCACAGGTGGGTATTGATCTGTTGTTCGTTCAGCGGATGGCCCGGCTGCACGTGTTTGGGAGCTACTAGAACTCAGTACCTTGAATACCCGCCGTTTTTTGTTCCGATTGCCGGATTTCTTGTCTAGATGGCGGCGCGGCTACGCGAATTAGCAGGGCGATTAATGTTGGGACAATCTTCTCGTTCGGATTGCTGACTGCCCCCGGGCACATGCGTTTCACTGTATCGTATAGCCGCCGTCGATCACGAGATTTTCCCCATTGATCATGGCCGCTGCGTCGTTGGCCAGAAATAAGGCACAAGCAGCAATCTCTTCCGGGTAGGCAAACCGTCCGTTCGGAATCTTCTTTTTCATCTGTTCCCCGACCTCACCGGCCCATGCCTTGCGCCCTAACTCGGTCAGAACGACTGTCGGCGAGATGGCGTTGGTCTGAATGTTGAAACGGGCCCACTCCAGGGCGAGAACCTTGGTCATACTGATGATGGCGGCCTTGCCAGCGCAATACGCGGCGTGTTTATCCAGCGCGATAATTCCGGCTTGGGATGCCAGGTTAACAATTCTGCCGCCGCCCGTTTTCACCATCTCGCGAGCGACACGTTGAGCCAGAAAGAACGGTGCGCGCAGATTGATGGCCATCGTGCGATCCCAGTATTCTTCGGACAAATTCAAAGCGTCTTCCAGCAAGACAATTCCTGCGTTATTAACCAGGACATCGATTCGTCCGAAACGGTTCATCGCCGCTTCCACTACTCGGTCCCGGTCGCCTGAGCTCGTCAGGTCGGCCGTGACGGTCTCGACCCGGCTGGAGTCGGGGCAAATGTCCAGAGCAATTTTTGCGATATCCGGATTGAGGTCAGCTAAGACTAGCTTAGCGCCCTTTTCTGCAAACAGAGTCGCGATGGCTCGGCCAATTCCGGCCGCGCCACCCGTAATCAAACTCACTTTATCTGTTAAACCGAACGACTTGTCATAACCGGTAAACTCCATAAGCGTGTCCTCGGAGATATCGTCCGGAAAGCGGGAGCTCCCGGACGCTATCAGGTGTTATCTATTTCTGGTACTGCTGGCGTTCTTTTAAGAGGGCATCTCCATTTTGCGCGGTGACCGGAGTCCATGGCACGTTATAAACCTTGTCTTTGCCACTATCCCACGGCATGTCTTTGGCGTACTGTTGCCAGACCGGAGATTGCGGCTGATACGAATCACCGAGGACGGCATGCAAAGCCAGATCCAGAGCGCCTTGGGCTTGCGCCGTCGCGTCTTGGAGAATGCTGGTCATTTCTCCGCGTTTGACGGCCAACAACGCGTCCGTCACACCGTCGATACCCGCAACATCGAAATCACTGACATTAAGACCGGCTTGTTTGATCGCCTGGATCGCGCCCAGGGCCATCTCGTCATTCTGGCCAATCACCCCTTTGATTTGGCCTTTGTGAGATGTTAGCCAGTCTTCTATCAAGCTGAGTGCTTCGGCTCGCGACCAATTAGCGGTCTTCATCTCCAGGACCTTAATATCAGGGTGCGCATTGATCGCTTCGAGGTTCCCTTTCCGGCGCTCGATCTGAGCTGACTGCCCGATCGGTCCTTCGATGATGACCACATTGCCCTTGTTTCCCATTTTATCGAGCACAGCCTCGGCCTCCATTTTGCCAGACAGAACGTCATTAGAACCGATGTAAGCAGTCAGCAAATCGCTATTGACGCGTGTGTTGGAACCAATCACCGGTATCTTCGCTTCGTTGGCTTTCTCCACCGCTTTGGCGCCGGCCTGGATATCAATCGGAACAAAGATGATCGCGTCGTATTTTTGGGTGATCATCGTGTCGAACTGGTCGTTTTGCGTGTTGGCGTCGTACTTGCCATCGAACACGGTCACTTTGGCAAGACCGCTCTTTACGGCCGGATGCCGGTTCAACGCCGCGGTCCAGAGCTGCATAAACTCTGCCTTCATACCGTAAACAGCTGCGGCAATCTTTATGGGTTTGTTATCGGCGGCGTCAGTCAACGAAGTAAAGCCGCAAAACGCGGCCAACAATGCTACTAATTCTGAGACTCTTAATTTCATCGGTTCTTCTGTGGGGTTTCTTTGCCGGTTAACCGGCGCTGCGGTACAACGGAAATTTCATTCCCGGGAGTGTCTCGCGGTGTCCAACAAGACGGCGCCAACGATGATGCAACCCTTCACCACCTGCTGGTAATAGGAAGAGACCCCCAGCAGATCCAAACCATTGTTGATAACGCCGATGATCAACGCTCCAAATAATGTGCCGGAGATGGTTCCGACGCCTCCGTTCAGACTAGTCCCGCCGATGACGACAGCCGCGATGGCGTCCAATTCGTACGACTGCGCAGCCTGCGGTAATCCGGATCCGGTTCGTCCGCTGAGTATGATGCCACCTAGAGCCGCGAGCACTCCGCATAGAACGTAGGCGGTTACTTTGATCTTTTTTGTTCCGATCCCGGCCGTCTTTGCGCTGCGCTCATTTCCCCCAACCGCATAAATGTAACGACCAAGTGTGGTCTTATTCAGGACGAACCAAAGTACCACCAGGACCAGCAGAAAAATCAGGATCGGGATTGGCAACCGGAACAGTTCTTGGCCATCAAACCATTGTACCGGGAATTGGAATAGGATGCCTTCACCCAAGTAACTGAATTGCTTACTCAAGTCGGCGATCGGCTGGCCATCGCTATAGATAAAGGTTAGGCCGCGGGCGACGCTGAGCATACCCAGAGTCGCGACGAAAGGTGGCACCGCCAAGCGCGCTACGAGTAAACCGTTGGCAAGTCCGCATCCAAGCCCGACCATCAGTCCGGCGCAAACCGCGATCCAAGCAGGTTGCGGATCCAGCCCGTGGGCAAGGCTGGCCGAAACCAGTCCGGCATAAGCAGCAACAGAACCCACCGACAGATCAATCCCTCGGGTCAGTACTACCAGCGTCATTCCTGACGCAAGAATTCCGTTGATCGATGTCTGCTTCAGGATGTTGACGAGATTCCCGATGGAATAAAAATTGTTATTCAGGACGGAGAGAAAGCCGCACAGGACAAAGAATGCGACCACGATTCCATACTGTTGTGAAAGGGCGCTCAGCGTGACCCAGCGAGATGGAGTTCTTTCTACGGTCGAGGAATCAGCACTCATGGAGATTTAGGAGGCAAGATGCAAAAGATCTCCCTGCGACAGTTTCGTATTTGGCAGTTCGGCCTCTAAGCGGCCGCGCCGGAAAACGGCGATCCGGTCACTCATGCCGAGGATCTCATCGACCTCCGAAGAGACCATGAGAATGGCGCCACCAGCGTCCACAAATTCGCTCAAGAAAGCGTAGATTTCGTGTTTTGCCCCTTCGTCGATCCCTCGGGTGGGCTCGTCTAATAACAAGATCTGCGGCTGGACCTGAAGCCAGCGGCCTAGGACGACCTTTTGTTGGTTACCGCCGCTCAAATTACGCACTGGCATTCCCAAGGAGGCTGCTCGGATCCGAAGTTGAGTGACCATATCCGCTGCGCTCGCTCGTTCCCTCCGCTCATTCATCCAACCGAACCGGCTCATGCGAGGGAGAGCGGAAAGGACCAGGTTTTCGCGAACTGACCGGCACAGAACAAGCCCGGATGCCCTGCGATCCTCAGTGACCAGTGCAAGACCAAGTTTTTTCATCTCGCGCGGATGCCGGGGCACAATCGGGCGGTCGCTTACTCTGATTTTGCCTGACGCCCTGTGGTCCAGCCCGAAGACGGCCTCCAAAAACTCGGTTCGGCCCGACCCTAGTAAGCCGTAAATTCCAACGATTTCTCCGGGATATAACGAAAGGCTAATATCCGTAAATGCCGGCGGCCGGCTCAGGTTCTTGATTTCGAGGAGCGGTGCCGAGCCTTTAGTACGATCAACCTCAGCGGTGGCAGCTCTTGAGCGGAACTGGGAGCTCAGATCCCGGCCAATGATCTGCCGTATCAGGTGGCGTCGATCGATGTCCGCCACGCGCCCGCTCTCGATGAAACGGCCATCACGGAAGACCGTGTATTCATCGGCGACCCGGAAAATTTCGGTCAATCGATGAGAAACATAAATAATGGCGGTGCCTAACTCGGTGAGCCGGCGGATCGTTCGAAAGAGGTTTTCAGCTTCGCGTTCGCCCAGAGCTGAGGTCGGCTCATCCATGATCAGGACGCGGGCATCGAGCGTCAGCGCTTTTGCAATCTCAACCAATTGAGTTTCTGCCAGGCTTAACTCAGACATCCGCCGGCGCGGATCGATGGGAAAATCGAGCTTCGCGAGGTGTTCAGCCGCTTTCTTATTGAGAGAAGCAAAATCGACTAGGTACCGGAGGACCTTAGGTTCGCGCCCCAGGAAGAGATTCTCAGCGACGGTCATCCCACGCACCGGGCTTAGCTCCTGGGAAATCATCGAGACACCAGCGCGCAGCGCTTGTTTTGGGGAGCGAAAATTGACTTCTCTACCGGCAAGGTGAACAACGCCGCTATCGCGAGGCACAATCCCCATGAGGATGCTGAGGAAAGTGGTCTTGCCGGCACCGTTGCCGCCGCAAAGTGCATGAACAGAGCCGGGGCGGAGATCGATGGTCCCGTCGCGGAGGGCGGGAACACCAGAAAACGACTTCGCGACACCAGCGGCGGTCAAAAGAAAATTATTCGGGCGAGGCTGGTTTTCGGTCGCAGGCGATTGCTGGGTCGTCACACTTTGAGGGGAGGTGAGTTGCGGTCCATTCCAACAAATGTTTGTATTCAGCTACAATTGTAAGGGGAACAAGCGCATAATTAACCGGACGCCCCACGGATGCAAACACTTTTGTTCACATTACTAAACATTTGCTCAAATCACCCGCCAGTGTCACCTGTGCAAAGATTCTTTCACCCAGCGCCCGTTTCCTTTACTTTCCTTTCCACCACTCAAAGGTCATGAAAGACCGTGCAAAATCTCCCCCCTCGCGGTCACCAGGGCCGAAGCCATCAGTGCTCAAATCTGCGTATCCTGCTCTTCTGACCGAAGAGGAAGCTTTAGCCAAGGTGACGTGGCTTTATTACCACCGGAAATTGACCCAGGAACAGATCGGCCAGGAGCTCGGCCTTTCGCGACCCAGCGTTGCCCGTTATCTCCGGCGGGCCGATGAGCAAGGCTTGGTAACCATATCTCTACGCCGGGATCTTCTTGAGCGGATGGAGCTATCAACGGCTCTCGCTCAGCAATTTAATCTTCGGGAAGTTTATGTTGTACCAACGGCAAAAGCTGACCTGCCCGCCGACGTCATGCACGCAGTCAGTAAAATGGGGGCGCTGTACCTCCAATCTAACGTCAAGCCTGATCAGATTCTGGCGGTGGCCTGGGGCAGGACCCTTTTGGAAGTTGCTAGAGCCCTGGAGAATCACCCCGTTAAAGGCCTGGTTGTCGCCCAATCGTTTGGCGGACTTAACAACGGAGAATCCTTCAATCCACTGAGAGTCACCTCGTTAGTTGCGGAGAAATTCCACGCCCGAGTTTATCATCTTTACGTCCCGGCGATAACCGCCACAAAAGAGCTTCGAGAAGTGCTCTTAGCCGATGCCGGAATCCGGTCAGCGCTTGACGTGGCCCGGCAAGCCTCCTGTTTTATGGCTGGAATCGGAATCCTGCGGAGTAGTGCCATGATCGTAGAGAGCGGGTTCCTGGATCTTCCAACGCTGGACCGGCTGAAAGCGCTCGGCGCCGTGGGCGATATTTCGGCCCGTTACTTCAATATCAAAGGGCAACACATTATCGGAGATATCGAAGACCGGATCATTGGCCTTTCGTGGGATGATCTCGCCAAGTTAGATAACGTCGTGGCGATCGCATGTGGAACCGAGAAAACAGAGGCGATCGTCGGCGCGCTGAGAACCGGGCTCCTTCACGTGCTAATTACCGATGATCAAACAGCGAAAGCCGTTCTCGCCTATCTGTCGGCGGCAAGGAGTGAATCGGCCTTGGAAGCAAGCCCGCTCCACGCGATGGGTGCGAAAGGGGCTGGGAACGTGCCTTAACGGCATGTTGCCCTAATGACACGCAGTCGAGGGGGAACGCGTCAGGAAATGTCCTGAAGAATCAGAGACTGGACATAGCGCTTTTCAACCGAGTGAGACCTTCAAATCAATGCGTTAGTTCTGCAATTTCCTCGAGCAATCGTTGGTTCAAGCGGATGCCCCCCTCAAAGTTCTCTATGGGAAAATTCTCGTTCGGTGAGTGAGCGTTGGCGTCCGGCAGCATCAAGCCGAGTAAGAGCGTATTTAAGTTCAGAACGTCTTTAAAGCTTTGGGTGATCGGGATACTCCCTCCCTCCCGGATAAAAGCGACCGGTTGGCCGAAAGTCTTCCCCAAGGCTCGTTGGGCCGCTTTTCCGAATGGTGATCCAGGTTCCGCCAGATATGGTTTCCCCTGATTTTGGAAGATGACGTCGATTGCCACTGTAGGTGGGCAATTCTGAGTGAGAAATTTGGTGATTATTCCGCGGAGTTCGGTTGGATCTTGATCAGGAACGAGCCGGAACGAGAGCTTTGCCGTCGCCCAACTCGGCACGATCGTCTTAGGTCCTTCTCCCTGATATCCGCTACTCAGCCCGTTAATCTCCGCCGTCGGACGAGCCCAGACTCGTTCCAAATTGCTGAAGCCTTTTTCGCCGTAAAGAGTGGGCGCGCCCGTGGTCCTGAGCCAAGCTTGATCATCGAGAGGAAGGGCTGCCCATCCTTCACGTTCCCAAGATTCGGTGGGTCTAACGCGATCGTAAAAGCCCGGCACGGCCACTCTTCCATGGTCGTCATGCAATTTCGCCAACAATTCAACAAGAACCGTCGCCGGATTGGCAACCGAGCCGCCGAAAATCCCGGAGTGAAGGTCCATCGCGGGTCCGGTCAGCCGGACTTCCAGGCAAAGCATTCCGCGGAGGCCATAAGTAAATGTCGGGACTCCAGGGGCGACCATTCTCGTATCGGAGATTACGACAATATCGGCGGCGAGCGCGGTCATTTGCTTCCGCAAAAAATCTTCGAGTTGCGGGCTGCCCGTTTCTTCCTCTCCTTCGACAAGGAAGACGACGTTTACCGGGAGATCACCTCTGGATTGCAAGCTCTTCTCCACGCCGATCAAATGCGCGAAGATCTGGCCTTTGTTATCGCTTGAGCCTCGGGCAAAAATGCGGCCATCACGGATCACGGGCTCAAATGGAGGAGTTTGCCAGAGTTCCAAGGGATCTGGCGGTTGAACGTCATAATGCCCGTAAATGAGAACCGTCTTTCTGCCCGGCTTGTGATCATTTCGAGCCAAAACGACCGGATGACCGCCAGTGGGAAGTTTCTCTGCGTCGAGGCCTGACTTTTTGAAGCGCTGTAGGAGCCAGTCCGCGCACGATTCAACGTGGGGCTTAAAGTGGCTATCGGCCGAGACGGACGGAAACCGAAGGAATTCGATCAGATCATTTATATCGTAAGTTTCCATTGTTCTTTTTGTTTGCTGCAGTCACCTAACTTCATGGGCGTTAGTTTCTCGGTAGCGTCGCAAGACTTCCTCGCTCCTGGTCGACTGTCTGCGCCGAGGTCTAGCTGAATAGTTTCTGATTCTTGCGGCGATGGCCGTTTTCGGAGAGATCCAGGCGGACAGATCTGTCCGCGGACACGACACTTCGAACACGGTCGCCGACGCCGGCGGTTCCCTATTCTTCTGAACGCTAAGTCAGAAACGTTGGAGGAAAAAAAAGCTGGCCAAGCTAAATGTCACTAGTCCCGCAATGAAAACAAATGCCAGGGCAATCTCGGTCAACCCTGCTTTCATTCTCTCGATCGGGAACGAATCGGGCCATTCAAAATCCTTCTTTTCCGAGGCCTCACCCAAAACGTCACGCATATCGCGCGGCGGTAAGGAGTTGCTCCCTAGTGGCGGCTTGATCTTGGCCTTATCGATTGCTCCAACAACGACCAGAGCCCGACCTGATCGGAGCGAGTTCATCTCCTGATCGGCCGGTACATCAACTAGTGGCTTCCGCGACGATCCCTTCGAAGTGGATAATTGTTTTTGAAATTCTAAGTAGTACAAGACGCTATACATAGGGTCCATTTTGTTGCTCCTCCAAGCAATCATCTGCCTAGGTTCCGTTCTGGAATAGAGGCCAAGATTTGGAGACGGGCCTTTTATTGTGCCAGTTGTCGTATTTGTTATCCCAGTTGCCGACGGCACTGGGAAAGATGTCATCCCAAACGGCGGCTCAGTGATCGAGCATAGTCAGAATGAGATCGGCGGCGCCGTGACGTTGGGCTGTGCCTTGCTTTGTCGGGAGCAATTTGCCTTCTCTTAAAGATCACTTATTGAAGAACTTCAAATCTCCTCTGGAGCTGCGGCTGGCAGCCGGCTGTTTTCAGAGTTCAGGGTGAACCGGGCGATGACAAAGGCAATCACCGCGGAGATAGCGATCCCGACGACCATTGGCTTCGGCGCGCCGTCGGCGAAGACGCCAGACACGGCCATCACAGCGGCGCCCACGCCGAACTGCAACGCTCCCATTAGTGCTGAAGCCGCGCCCGCGATCGCGCCATGATTTTCAACTGACAAAACAGCCGTAGTGGGCAATACGAGGCCCAGGAACCCATAGCCGACAAACAGGAAAATCATCATGAGCGCCAGACTGTCGGCGCCCGCCACAAACAGCACGGCTAAGATGCTCATAGCAATGGCGAACCCAGAGACGGCCACGCGAATGACGCGCGTCAGACCGTATTTAGCGGTCATGCGCGCCGTCAACTGGCTGAAGCCGAAAAAGGCTGCCGCGTTGAGAGCAAAGCACAGGCTGAACATGGTGGGCGTCAACCCATAATGGTTAGTGATTACGAATGACGCGCTCGCCAGGTAGATAAAAAAGGACGAAACCCCGAACGCGCCGACCAAAGTCAATCCAAGAAATGCGGGGTCAGTAAGGAGCTTGCGATAGGCCGCGAACACACTTGCCCATGAACTATCGGCGCGATGATGGATTTCCCGCGTTTCCCGCAACTGGGTAGCAGCAAGCAGGAAGGTGATAGCACCGGCGACGGTCAGTGCCCAGAAGACGCCTCGCCAGCCAAACCCAGCGATGATGAAGCTTCCAGTGAGAGGCGCCAGGAGCGGGGAAATACTCACAACGAGCATCAGAAGCGACATGAGTCGGGTTGCATCATGGCCGGTGTATAGGTCGCGTGCGATCGCGCGAGGAACCACCATACCGGCACACGCGCCCAACGCCTGCAGCACTCGAAAGCCGATCAGCACGTTGACATTCGGTGCCAAAGCGCACCCCACGCTGCCGACGGTGAATATCGCGAGACCGACATAAATCGGCACCTTGCGCCCGAATATGTCCGAGAGTGGCCCGTAAATGAGCTGGCAGACGCCGAGCGCTATAAAAAACACCATGAGGCTCATCTGCACCGCAGCGGGGGTGGCGTGGAGCGCGCCCCCAATCGAGGGCAACGCCGGCAGATACATGTCGATGGCAAATGGACCAACGGCGGTGATGAGGCCCAGCACAATGGCAAGGTGAAGAAAGCGTCCTATTTTCAAAATACTAAGTAATCCCTATCGAATGCCGCACTATTCGGACCAAACTCCTGAAATAAAATGATGGGTCAGCTAACCCGGATGACGACTTTGCCAACCTGTTCGTTCGATTCCAGATATTCGTAAGCGTTGGCGGCATCGGCGAGGGGAAAGGTCTTGGCGATCCGGAGACGAAGCGACCGTCGCCGAGGCGTCGAAGACGTAGGAGTGGGCTCCGGGCGAGAGTTCGGGGTTCATCAAGACATCGCAGGCTCAGCCAATAACCTGCTTTATCGCCGAGAGGTGCGAGGCAAACGGCGCCGGTTGCCCGGAGAGCAATCCGTATTCGATGGTGATTCGATGATTTACCACAGTGCTGAGGAATCTATTCAAGCCTGAGAGGCATTAGAGCCCAATAAAGGCAAGATAAGGCAATTTTTGTCTGAATTGCCGTAATCGTTGACTCAATCACATCGGTTCGGCCAATCAATCGAGGCATAACCTGATCAAGTCAGTACCTTCTTTGTCAATGTTACGAAGAGCCATTTGGCCAGCACGCCGCAATGCCTCCGATATGATTGAGTCAACGATTACGGCAGCCGGAACAAAAAACGGCGGCTGTTCAAAGTACTGAGTTCTAGTAGCTCCCAAACTAAATAGATGCAGCCGGGCCATCCGGTCAACGCCGCTAGAATTACAACGGGAGTACTATCTATGAAACTGGGATTTATCTGTCCTAACGCAGCAGGCCACCTCAACCCGATAACTGCACTGGCGCGTCAACTTCAGGCACGCAACCATGACGTTGTCTTCCTTTATTCGTCGGGTGCTGCCGGCCTACCGTTTGTGCCTGGTCCCGAGAAGGATCACATTGAAGAAACCATAGCCGAAGTGAGCAAGCTGCAGGGAGAGGAAGCTTTTAAATTCGGCATTTCTTGGCTAACGAAACAGACGGAAAGGATATTGAAATCATTGCCGGCAATTGTCCAAGCAAACCGGGTCGATGCGCTGGTAGTCGATACCGCTCAATTCTATGTTGAATTGGGTGCGATGCAGTTAGGCCTGCCGTACATCCACGTGTCAGCTGCCATGCACCACGACTACACTGGTTATACTCCCCTTTCCCATAATGGTTGGCCTCACCAGACTACCACTGCAGCTCTGGCCAGAAACCGGGAGGCTGTCGTGAAGTTTGTTAAACTGCTAGAGACGGTCAACGCAGGCGTCAGGGCATATGCGGAGCGCGCTGGACTAGAAATCGACTGGGAAGATCCCGGTTCCACTCTTTCCCCGTTAGCATCGATCACCCAGGTTCCCAGAGCCTTCGACTTTGAAAGTTCTCATTGGCCCTCGCAGTTCCATCACACCGGTCCATTCCATGATGGCAAGGGCCGCGAGCAAGTGGATTTCCCCTGGGAGCGATTAACTGGGGAACCGCTGATCTACGCTTCAATGGGGACGGTAATGAATGGCCGGGTGGATGTCTTTCGCACGATAGTAGCTGCCCTGACGAAGCATAAAGATTTGCAACTAGTGCTTTCCGTGGGCGGTCAGGTCGATTCGGAGCAGATCGGACCGGTTCCCAAGAACGCAATCATCGTAAAGCAGGCGCCACAATTGGATTTGCTGAAGCGAACGTCGGTCTGTATAACCCATGCGGGATTGAACACAGTGTTGGAGTCTCTGACTCAAGGTGTGCCGCAAATAGCCATTCCGGTAGGCCTGGATCAACCCGGCGTAGCCGCCAGAATCGCCGACAAGAAAACGGGCGTAGTCATCTCGTTAGACAAGTTAACCGCCGAGCATCTCTCAACCTTGTTAGATGAGGTGCTAACCGACTCCACCTATCGGGATAATGCAGGTAAGTTGCAGAAGGCCATCGCTAAAGCCAACGGACTCTCTGTCGCCGCTGATCTCATAGAAGAATCCCTGGGGGTGACTGCGACGGTCGCCAAAGTGTAAGGAGGGCGCGAGCACACCTACTCCAGCTTTATCCATGCAATTTGTCGCAACCAAAACTAACGCCGCCACCATTACTGCGGCTGCCCTTCGCTCGTTCGATAGTACACCCGACCCACGTACTAAGGAGCTTTTGCAGTCGGGCAAGAAGTGTGAAGTTCGTACTTTGGACTCAAAGCATTAGAAGATTCACATTTATGTCGGATGGCTTTACCCGGCGAGATCTGTTAAAAGGTTCGGGATTTATTCTCGGGGCCGGGGTACTCGCGCTGGAACGTCTCTTCGCGGATGTCTCTAAACTCACGCCATCATCGAAGGCGGAGCCAGTCGTAAGACTTTCTCTGAACGAGAATCCATACGGTCCATCGCCAAATGTCGCGCGTGCCCTCCAACTGGAGTTCGGCCGATTAAGCCGCTATGCAGATGAACCTCTGACTCGTCATCTCGCCGAGCAGATTGCCGAACATGAACATATTCCAGTGGAGCAGGTAGTGCTTGGGGAGATCCTTGACCTGCTGGGATTATTTCTCGGCAGCTCAGGCGGTCCGGGCGGCGAGTTCCTGTACTCTACTCCCGGTTATCTTGCGCTTGTCGATGCTGCAGCGCACGTGGGTGGCATCGGCGTTCCAGTCCCCTTAAATGCGCAATACCAGAATGACCTGATAGCGCTGAAATCAAAGGTGAATGCTAAGACGCGCGCCATCTATCTAATAAATCCCCATAATCCTACTGGAACGACTAACGATGATGAGGCGTTTAAGAGCTTCCTTCGCGAAAGCTCACAGAGCGCAGTGGTAGTCGTGGATGAAGCGTATCTTGAATACACGTCTGATTTCACGACACGATCCGCGGTTTCGCTTGTGCACGAAGGAGCCAACGTTGTTGTTTTCCGTACCTTTGACAAGATACATGGGCTTGCCGGCATGCCTATTGGTTACGTGTTGGCTCCACGCTCGCTCGCCGAAGCGCTGCGCAAGCTAGGCGCGGGTGATGCCGAAGGCCTAGGCCGTCTGAATCTGGTCGCGGCTTCCGTCGCACTTGCCGACACGACGCAGGTGGAGCATACCCGCAGAGCTATTGCCAACGAACGAGAGCTTTGGCTCTCTGTGTTACGCGACCTCAATCTGCCACATACAGATACGCGTACGAACTTCGTGTTTTTCGATTCGGGACGGCCACAACCTGCATTGGCAGCCGCGATGCGTGAGCGAGGTATAGATATTGGACGCGCGCACGCTCCGTACGCCAATTGGGCTCGTATTACGATCGGTTTACCGTCGGAAAATCTTCGTGCTCAAAATGCCCTCCGGGCCAGTCTTACGGGAAGCTAGAAATCAGTCTCGAGGTAGACAGGATCAGATCTTAAAATATGCGACGACTGAGACAAGTATAGTGAGGATGGGGTAAGTTTTCCTCATACTCTTTTAATGCGAGAGCTATCACGTGCTCGCGGTTAAAATTGTTACGCCCCGACCTATTTCGATGGCTCGAACAAGGTTTGCGGCAGCCGGAACAAAAGAAGGCGGGTATTCGAAGTACTGAGTTCTAGTAGCTCCTAACTAAAAAGATGCAGGCGGCCATCCGGTCACCGGCGCTGCCAGAATTACAACGGGAGTACTATTTATGAAATTGAGCTCGGAATTGAAATCAGCAGACCTGGAAGGAGAAGATCTAAGCAGAGAGATCCTCGCCTGCGAGAACAAAGTGTACGAGACCTTCCTCGGACCCCAACCCGACGTAGAAGCCTGGCAAAAGCTGACATTGTCAGACTACGTTTACATTAACCACAGGGGTGTCATCTGGAACAGAGAGGAAAACGCTATTTCCCTAAAGAGCGGTGTCGTTTTTTCGTCTATTGAAATCAAAAATTCGCAGGTCAGGAAGCTTTCATCGACCTCAGCCCTGATCATCGCCCGGGTTCTCATCGAAGCCGCAGCTGGCGGAAATGATCTCTCCACCGAAACACTAACCGCCACCGTCTGGGTCAAAAAGGATGGCAAATGGTTGGCTCAACTGCATACCTCAGTCAAGGTGGCACAAGACTAAATCGATGTGAGATGGCTCACGGATGAAGATGGCGGCGCAACGACAGCGCTTGCCATACCCAGCCGTCTTCGGTGAAGACGCGCGACACATACCCCTGGCAGCAGGAATCTTTTAATTGGCGGGGGGCGCTAGACACGTTCGTTCTCTGCTGGCGTCCACAGGGCTCGCGCTCCTCTCTCACTGCAGCTGCGCTCCGCACGCCTCTTCGATGGCTCGCTTTGGAGCGCCCGATCAAGCCGGTGCCGGATTGCGCTCGGTAAAGCCGCGCTGGTGAAAATAAGGATAAATCAGCGGCCTGGCACTAGCGGTATCCAGTCTAGCGATTTGTTCGGGTGCCAAATTCCAACCCACCGCACCCAGGTTCTGGCGTAGCTGTTGCTCGTCCCGCGCCCCAATGACGATGTTAGCCACGGTCGGTCTCTGGAGCAACCAGTTGAGGGCGATCTGCGGTACGGTCTTGCCGGTCTCCGCAGCAATTTTGTCGAGGGCATCCACCACGCGATAGAGATACTCGTCATCGGCTGGCGGAGCCATGTCAGCCACTGCTTGATTCCGGAGACGGCTGACCTCCGGTAGGGGTTGGCCGCGTCGGATTTTTCCGGTGAGCCGAGCCCAACCGAGCGGACTCCAAACTACCGCACCGACCTTTTGATCCAGGCCCAGCGGCATCAACTCCCATTCGTACTCTCGTCCGATCAACGAGTAATATGCTTGATGCGCAACGTACCGTGCCAGTCCATATTTTTCTGAGACAGCGAGCGATTTCATCAAGTGCCAGCCGGAGAAATTGGAACAGCCGATGTAGCGAATCTTACCAGCCCGCACTAAATCGTCGAGGACACTCAGCGTTTCCTCGACTGGAGTCATCGCATCGAAGCCATGCAATTGGAAAAGGTCAATGTAGTCGGTGCCGAGACGGCGCAGGCTACCTTCCACCGACCGGATGAGATGGTACCGTGACGAACCGACCTCGTTTGGTCCATCGCCCCAACGGAAGGTCGCCTTGGTTGAAATAATCACCTGATCCCGCCGCCCGGCAATCGCCTTGCCCAGAATTTCTTCGGCTGCACCGGCCGAGTAAACGTCCGCACTATCGAACATGTTGAGCCCGTTCTCCAGGCAGATATCGATCAGGTGGGTGGCATGTTTCACGTCGCTAGCACCCCAGGCGCGAAAAAAATCGTTTCCAGCGCCAAATGTCCCTGTGCCAAGACTCAGGACCGGCACTTTAAATCCCGAACCGCCCAATTGTCTGAATTCCATGCGTATTGATTCCATTTAAAGTTGGATGCGCCAAGCGGAACGAGGTTCCATTGTTCGCTGTCGATCGAACCATAGTGGCGGTGGTTGGAGCGTCAATGGGTTTATCAACACGATCTTCCGTTTCTTCCCGTCTGAGGGATTCTTTTTTTGCGGTGCGGGACAATTCACTAACTTGTCTTCAGCTCCTGCGAAGAGCTCCCAATGCCGCTGAATCTCGGCAGTTAAGACAATGATTACGGCCGGTGGGACAAGAAAAGACCTGTTTTTCAAATCCTGAGTGAATATCGAGAAATCTCCGTCAACGCGGCACGATTCGCCTAAGCGAGAACGGCAAGAAGAATCCCCGGATTGTGCGGCAGAACTAAGGGGCAGCTTACTATGAGATCATCGTTTGCGGGAAAAGTTGCATTGATCACTGGCGGAACCTCAGGGATCGGGAGGGCCACCGCCGTCGCCTTTGCTGAACAAGGCGCAAGCGTCGTTGTTGCTGGTCGCCGCGAGGCCGAGGGAGCGGAGTCGGTCGCACTCATTGAGAAGGCTGGCGGCAACGGATTATTTGTCCGGACGGACGTGATTAGCGAGGGACAGATTGCAAGGTTAGTGGCTCGGACGGTCGAACATTTCGGCCAGCTTGATTTCGCCTTCAACAACGCAGGGATTGGCGGAGAGGCCGGCTCGGGCGTGGGGATCGCGAACACCGGCGAGATCTTTGACCGCTTCATGAACACCAACGTTCGCAGTGTCTTTTTCGGCATGAAACATCAGATCCCTGCGCTTCTCCGATCCGGCGGCGGGGCAATCGTTAATAATGCTTCTGTAGCTGCCCTGAGGCCGGTCGCCGACGCCCCGATTTACAGCGCGAGCAAGCTCGCAGTGGTCGGCCTCACAAAATCAGTGGCACTCGAGTTCGCTGCCAAAGGCATACGCGTAAATGCCGTCTGTCCGGCACTCATCGAAACGGATATGACCGAGCGATTCCGCCACAATGATCAGACTCACAGTCGTGTGCTGGCGATGCACCCAATCGGTCGCTTTGGTTATCCGGAAGAGGTAGCGGCAGCGGTCCTTTATCTCTGCTCGCCGCAGGCCGCATTTATCACCGGAGTCGCATTGCCGCTGGACGGAGGTCTGGCCGCGTAAGCCTGGTTCGGTCGAGGTAAGCTGCGACCGAGCCACCGAAACGCAGGGGCGATACATATATTTTAGAAAGAATCCTATATTCTATGTCTTTGAGGCAATGCACTTTTTCCGAATCGGACTGGACCGCACTCGCTCCATATTGGTATCCTGTGGCCTTCTCTCATGAGGTGACGGAAAAACCGATTGCCGCACAACTCCTTGATCAGCGTCTGGTGCTCTACCGGCTGGCCAACGGGAAGGTGACTGCGGCACGCGATCTTTGCCTGCACCGTGGCATCCCTTTGAGCATGGGGTTCTTGGAAGGAGAAACGCTCGTCTGCGCCTACCATGGATTCCGCTACGATGGCGAGGGTCGTTGCGTATGCATACCGGCACATCCGGGTGCGGCAATTCCTCCTAAGCTAAAGCTGCAGACCTATCCGACGCAGGAGCGATATGGATTAGTGTGGACCCGATTGGTTAATGATGGACCTAAGAACTTGCCCGAATTCGATGAATGGTACGACCCTGATTATCTACAGGTGCTTCCAAACAGCATCGAGTTGGAGGCGGCAGCCGGACGGCAGATCGAAGGATTCCTGGATGTTGGTCACTTTGCTTTTGTGCATGTTGAAACTTTTGGAGACCGGACTAATCCGGAAGTACCAGCTTACGCGGTGACACCGACAGTAAATGGTTTTCAGGCAGATTACTTGAGTACGGTCAGCAACTATCCAAAGCGACTCAAGCACCTAAATCCACCTGGGTTCAAGTGGCGCCGGCTGTTCGACGTTTTTTTGCCCTTCACAGCGAAATTATCAGTCTTTTTCCCGAAAGATGGCCGGCTGCATATTCTCAACGCAGCGTGTCCAGTCTCGGCCCGGAAAACGCGTGTGTTTGTGCCTATTTGCCGCAATTTCGATAGGGATGCGCCGGTGCAGGACACGCTCGATTTTAATCAACAAGTCTTCGCCGAGGATAAAGTAATCGTAGAACAACAATATCCTGAAGATTTGCCAATTGACCTTCAGGAGGAAGTGCATATCCGGGCCGACCGCAGTTCCATTACGTATCGGCAGAAACTCGCCGCTTTGAGACTAGGTAGAACTTTCACAGCATAGACATCGTATCCTGGACTCAGGAGAGAGAGGAACGAGGACGCATATCAACGAAGAGCGCCTCATGGAAGATCACACTCACATTGAATGGAGTCGATCTTCATTACCGGACTATCGGCGACGGCCCTACGCCTTTCGTTGTGTCTCCAGGCTGGTGATTAGCTTGCGGCTACTTGCAGCACGTTTGGCAGCTTTTGCGCGAAACCGCCGCGTTTACACCTTGTTTTTGTTGTAAACGTCGAAGATCACGGCCGCCAGTAACACCAGTCCTTTGACCACCTGCTGCCAGTCGATACCGACACCCATGATGGACATGCCGTTATTCATGACGCCCATAATGAAGGCCCCGATGACTGCCCCCATTACCTTTCCGACGCCACCGGAAGCTGAAGCGCCCCCAATAAAAACGGCGGCGATCACATCCAGTTCGAATCCGACGCCCGCTTTTGGAGTCGCGGTATTGAGACGGGCTGCGAAAATGAGCCCGGCGAGCGCAGCTAGCGCACCCATGGTGATGAAGGTGCCAAAGGTCAACCGCTCGGTCTTGATGCCGGAGAGTTTGGCCGCCTTTTCATTGCCGCCCAGCGCGTAGATGCGGCGGCCGACCGTGGTCCGCAACGTGATGAAAGCGAAGAGGGCGATCAAAATACCCATCACGATCAGGACGTTTGGTAGCCCCTTGTAGGACGCCAGTTGATAACTTAGATAGAGGACCAGACCCGAAACGATTGCGTTCTCCAGAATAAAGAGCGCGAGAGACCCGCCGCGAAACCCGTGTTTCTCGCGATTGAGTCGCGTTCGGAGACTCACGCCAAACATCCCGACCGCAATTAAGGCGCCGATCAGCATCGACATCGTGCGGAAGCCCGCGTTACCGAACGGATCGGGAATAAAGCCAGAGCTCAGTAGTTGAAATTGCACTGGGAATGGCCCGATCGAATTGCCGCCCAGCAACGCCAGGGTCAACCCTCTAAAGACCAGCATCCCGGCTAAGGTGACTATGAAGGAAGGTATTTTGTGGTAGGCAATCCAATAACCTTGGGCTGCGCCAATGGCGCCCCCCACGATGAGGCAGAGAATCGCTGCCAACAGGAAATTCATGTCGGCCCGCACCATCATCACCGACGCAAGCGCACCTATAAAACCGGCAACCGAACCGACCGACAGGTCAATGTGACCAGCGACGATGACCAAGAGCATGCCCAACGCCATGATCACCACGTAGCTGTTCTGGAGTACGAGGTTGGTAAGGTTCAGGGGCTTGAACAGCGTGCCATTCGTCGCAATTTGAAAAAAGATCATGATCGCGATCAGCGCGATCATGAGACCGTATTCTCGGAAATTGCCTCGCACTACGTTCTTGGTCTTGGCTGGCTTGGGAGCGGCTGCGACTGCTTCTGCTTGCGTGTTCATTGCCCTTCTATGTCAGCGCGGAGGATAGCGCGCATAATTCTCTCTTGCGAAGCATCTTTGGCGAGCATTTCGCTTACCAGCTTCCCGTCGTTCATGACATAAATCCGATCACAGATCCCAAGTAACTCGGGCATCTCCGAAGAAATGAGGATGACCCCCTTCTTAGCTTCGGCCAACTTGCCGATGATCGTATAAATCTCGTACTTCGCGCCGACGTCGATCCCCCGCGTTGGTTCGTCCAGGATCAGAATCTCCGGGTCAGCGAACAGCCATTTGCTCAGCACAACCTTTTGCTGGTTGCCACCGCTCAGGTTCCCCACGGTCTGATAGACACTGGAGGAACGAATATTCGTTCTGGTCCGATACTCGTGGGCTACATTGAGCTCGCGGATCTCATTGAGCACGCCGGCCTGGGAAACACCTTTGAGATTAGTGAGCGTGATGTTGTGCTTAATCTGATCGATGAGGTTAAGTCCGTAAGTTTTACGGTCTTCGGTGACGTACGCCAGACCGTGGGCAATCGCTTTGCCGATCGTGCTGACATCAACCTTTTTTCCGTGAATGTATACGTCTCCGCTGATCCGGCGGCCATAGGATCTCCCGAAAACACTCATCGCAAATTCAGTCCGCCCGGAACCCATTAATCCGGCGATACCGACGATCTCGCCCTTTTTCACGTGGAGATTTATGCCCTTGATGACCTGTCGATCGGAGTAGAGGGGGTGGTAAACAATCCAATCTTTGACCTCAAAAATGGTCTCGCCGATCTGAGGGGTACGCTTGGGAAAGCGGTCTACTAACTTCCGGCCCACCATGCTGGTGATGATCCGGTCTTCGGTGACCTCGTGGGATTCAAGGGTCTCGATGGTCGCTCCATCGCGGAGAACCGTAATCACATCCGCGACCTTCCTAACCTCATTGAGCTTGTGGGAAATCAAGATCGAAGTGATTCCATGCTCCTTGAATTCGAGAAGGAGCGCGAGGAGAGCATCACTGTCGTTTTCGTTCAGGCTAGCAGTCGGTTCGTCCAAAATCAGCAGCTTCACTTCCTTAGAAAGCGCTTTGGCGATTTCGACGAGCTGTTGTTTGCCGACGCCCAGATTCGTTATCAGCGTCTGCGGATTTTCTTTGAGGCCGACTTTCTCGAGCAGAGCCTGAGTCCTGACTTCGGCTGCGTTCCAGTCGATGATACCGAACTTGGCCTGCTCATTACCGAGGAAAATATTTTCGCTGATCGAAAGGAGCGGCACGAGGGCAAGCTCCTGATGAATAATGATGATTCCAAGCTTCTCGCTATCCGCAATACCGCGAAAATTGCGTTCTGCACCCTGATAATAGATCTCTCCCGAATAGGTGCCGTGCGGGTAAACCCCGCTCAGCACCTTCATCAACGTCGATTTTCCGGCACCGTTTTCCCCGACCAGGGCGTGGATTTCGCCCTGGCGTACTGCTAGATTGACGTTGTCGAGTGCTACCACCCCGGGGAACGTCTTGGTGATGCCGCGCATTTCGAGGATGTTATTCATCGTACCATCTCGATTGACGCCGGACGCCTCGCCTCAGTCGCTAGGCAAAGCTGTCGCGAAGTTAGGAACAAAGAGTGTGAGGAAGCCCGGGTGCGCATCTAGCCAGGAAAGGCTACTTGAGCTGATCGGCCTTGTAATAGCCACTATCAACGAGGATCTGTTTATAATTCGAAATGTCGACTGGGACTGGCTTCAACAGGTAAGAAGGCACAACCTTGATCCCATTATTGTAGGTCGTGGTGTTGTTGACTTCCGGCTTACCGCCAGCTAATAGCGCGTCAACCATATTAACGGCGACCTTAGCGAGGTCACGCGTGTCCTTGAAAATGGTCGAACGCTGTTCATGGGCGATAATCGACTTCACCGAAGGGACTTCCGCATCCTGGCCTGTCACGACCGGCATCGGTAGATCGGACTTTCCGTAACCGACCCCTTTGAGCGACGAAAGAATGCCAATGCTCAAGCCGTCATAAGGCGAAAGAACCGCATCAACGCGCTTATCCGTGTAGTAAGCGGACAGAATGTTATCCATCCGGGACTGGGCGACGGCGCCGTCCCACCGGAGCGTACCGACCGTTTTCATACCTGTTTGGCCGCTACGTACCACCAGCTTGCCGCTATCGATGTACGGCTTTAACACAGACATCGCGCCGTCATAGAAGAAGAATGCGTTATTGTCATCCGGAGAACCGCCGAACAGTTCGATATTGAAGGGACCCTTGCCGCTTTTGAGGCTGAGCTCTTTCTCAATGGATTGGGCCTGCAAGACGCCGACCTGGAAATTATCGAAGGTGGCGTAGTAGTCGACATTGGGAGAGCCGCGGATCAGACGGTCATAGGCTAGGACTTTGATGCCACTATTGGCCGCCTTCTGCAGGGCGTCGGAAAGGGTGGTACCGTCAATCGCGGCGATGACGAGAACCTTGTCGCCCTTGGTGATCATATTTTCGATCTGGGCCAACTGGTTCGGGATGTCATCTTCGGCGTATTGGAGATCGGCCTTGTAGCCTTTGGCCTCCAAGGTCTTCACAATGTTGTCGCCATCGGCGATCCAGCGGGCCGACGATTTTGTGGGCATGGCAATGCCGATGGTGCCCTTATCCTGCGCAACAGCAGGCAGGGACAACGACATCAGGCCTATCGCCAATGTGGTGTAAGCAATCTTGAATGATTTCATTTTATTCTTTGGGGGTACTAGATAACGCGTGCGGCGCGAATCCGTGACCGCTCACGGGATTAAGGCAGGTTGATCCTTATCTGCAAGAAAAAGTTCTGTTTCGTACCCGATTCTTTGATCGCCGCTCTGGGTTCCACCCGGCGTAGCCGGATGTTTAGTTGTCCAGGTGGACCAATGAAGCCGACCACTTCGCCTTCTGCCACCCGTTCGACAACGCGCCGGCCCATCGTTCTTACTAAAAAAAACTTTGGAAAGAAAGCTGAGGAAATCCGTGAGCGTTCACAAAGGTGAGGTGGTTAACTGCTCTTTTAAGAAGCAGAAAGACGTCGACTCGCTTTACATTACTTCGAAAAAGATATTCACCTAAAGCCATGAGATCCTCCCGGAGAAAGAGTAAGAATTTGACAATCGATGATATCGCCGAACTCTCCGGAGTTTCGTATCAGACCGTCTCACGAGTTTTGAACGGGATGCCCCACGTCTCACCGGCGACCCGGGAAAGGGTCCAAGCGGTGATGCAGGAAGTCGGGTTCCGACCAAACATGACGGCCCGGCAACTCGCCAGTCAACGCTCGACCACCGTCGGACTAGTGACGTTCGCCACCGGTTTCTACGGGCCAGCCCAGGTCCTCTCCAACTGCGAGCAAGCCAGCAAAGAAATGGACTTGAGCTTCATGTTCAGCGGCATCGTCGATCAAAGTACTCCCGGGATCCGACGCGCCGTGAACGAACTCTGTGCTCACCAAGTTTGCGGTATTCTGCTCCACCTCCCCTTTCGAATCGAACTGCGTGATCTGCAAGAGGTCTGCCGCAATGTGCCAATCGTAGCAGTCGATTCCAGTCTGGGATTCAAATGCCCCGCTATCTACATCGATCAAGAACTCGGGTCCCGCATCGCCACGCAACACTTGATCCAACTCGGACACAGGAAAATCGCGTATCTGCAGGGGCCGGCCTTCTGGCGGGCGGCGGAACTGCGTTTCGAGGGTTGGCTTAAAGAATTGAAAGCGGCTGGCCTCAATCCAGGACCCGTGATCAGAGGAGATTGGACGGCTGAGTCAGGCTTCGAAGCGACGCAGAAGCTTGTCGCACAAAATTGGGGTAAATATTCGGCCTTAGTCGTGGCCAATGACCAGATGGCGTTGGGGGCGATCCGTGCTTTCGAAGAAAGCGGGATCCAAATTCCCCGGACCATCTCAGTGGTTGGGTTTGACGACATTCCGGAAGCAGGCTTCTTTCGGCCTCCTCTTTCGACCATCAAACAGGATTTTGCGACGCTTGCCAACTTGAGCGTGAAGTGTCTGATGAGCCAAGTGAGTCAGAGCCAAGCCGTTCGCTCGAGGACTATTCGGCCCACATTCGTCGGACGTGAGAGTACCGCAGCGCCCCAGAGTCGAACGATCCGCGCGAATAAGCCAACGATAGCGAAGAAGTCGAATGGGCCGACGGCCTCGCCGGACCAGGTTTCCCGCCGCAAGCCGGCGGTCAAACAGGGTAACGGCCGGCGAGGGCGTGCGCGGTGATCCCCAGCAACGCTGGTTGAAGACTTCCCTGCTCAAGCCGCTCCCGGAACGTTAAGATCCACGTTGGGTAGATCTCCGACGGCATGGTACACAGATATCTTCATCAACTCGCCTTCAGCGGCGGCGTGACTAAAGAATCTACCTTCATTCAGCCACGCGTACCGGGAATCTGGGGTCTGGAACTTTACCACGCCGACGAGATAATGCTCCGCCGGGCTCACAAACTCGTTGGCTAGCAGACGGGCCAAAGTGTCTGCCGAACCAAGCCATTCCCCGCGATTCATCATCAGCACCTCGGCACCGTCATCTGTTAGAATGCTGAATTCGGCCAATATCGAGATACCCGGCTGGCCGTTCGGGCTCGGATTACCGGTGACGAAACGCGTCAAAATCTGGCCGTTTAGCCTTGGACCGCTCACGGTCCCACCGGAAACGAGACCGCCTTGCCGAAGTATCTCCATACTTCTCCAGATCCTGGCAAAAAGAAGCCTTGTGACCAGCTGCATCTCGCTGGGGATCGGGAGTTTATCCATAGACTCGTACTTTCTGGCGGCGCCCGATTTCGGGTTCAAGCCGAAATCGCGCTGGTAAGAAGAGGTTCGTTTCCGCCGAGCCGAAGAGTGTCTTTAGTCGCAAACTCATGACCAACGCGGCCCGGCAAGCAAATAGCTCGTTCAGGTATCGCGAGGAGAATGGTTTACATTCAGCCATTATTTTCCTATTCTCCATAACCAATCTCACGTGCCAATGACAAAGTCCGTCCTTACCGTCTTGTGTTTGCAGGTCTTTCTCTTAGCCGCCGCTCTGGCCACCCCGGGCGATGACCTGCTCGTGGCGAAGCTGCCGAAAGATCTTCGCGGTGCGCCCAAAGTCCCAGAGGGTCCGCTCGTTCAAGCCACGACGGATGCGGTGAAAGGAAGTCGCTCACTGGCCCCGCAAATCACTGCGGCTGCGGTCCGACGCGCGATAGATTGCTCCTCTGCGGAAGCTGTACTTCGAGCGTCCCTTCGCCAACTCGCGCCCAACCCGACCGCAATGGAGCTATTCGCGATTACCCGAGCTGCGATCGGCGCAGCTCCGCATAGCGAAAGCACTTCTGTGAATAGCAGAGGCCACAAAGTTGCCTCAGGTGGTTGTACGGAAGCGCTCCTCGCTGCCGCGGCTTCAGAGTACCCGGATCTCGCATCGGTATTGAACGATTCAGGCAAACAGGTCGCCCAAAAGCAGGTGGCCGGAGCGGAGGAAGGGATGGGCAATTCTCCGGAGACAGGGGCCGGCGGCGGTATTTTCGATCCAGGCGCACCTCTGATCCCCCCAGCCGTAACATTTCCCCCTACTGGCGGTGGACTAGTCTCTGTAACTACCCCGATCGCTCCCTGATACCGACCAAGGGATTGAAGGTATCGGTAAATCTGTGATTTTGCTTGCGTCGAGCATGATCCCTTTGACCCCGATTGCAGCTAGATCAAATCGCCGGTATAGCTACAGCGATGGAAGTGCTCCAAACTTTGGCAGTCGCCCTCGGTTTAGCCGCCCTCTCCGGATATAGCCTCTATCTGACCGTTTTCTTAACGGGCTTAGCGATCCATTTCGATTGGATTCATTTGGCGCCCCAATACGCCTCCCTGGCTCCGCTCGGTGAGCCGACGATCATCATTATCTCCGGCGTTCTTTTCGTGCTCGAATTTTTTGTCGACAAGATTCCCTGGCTTGATTCTATCTGGGACGCGATCCACACCTTCATCCGACCGGTCGGCGGAGCCCTGCTGGCAGTGCAAACGCTTGGTCATCCTCAGCCGGTCTTCGATGTGATCGTGGCTCTGCTCGCTGGATCCGTAACATTCACAACTCACAGCGTGAAGACAGGAACACGACTGATGGTGAATCAGTCGCCCGAGCCATTCTCCAACGTTGCTGTGAGCCTGGGTGAGAACATAGTGGTCGCCGGACTGTTTGCCTTGCTCTGGAGTCACCCCTTTATCGCGATCGTTCTGCTTCTTATCTTTTTCTCTCTGGCATTCTACTTCCTTCCAAAGATCTGGCGTGCGATCGGGGTTCGACTTTGGTTCATCCGCCGAAAATTGAAACAGCCGGCTCGCGGTCAATCGGAAACGGTCCTGCCCACAAAGCTTCCTGGTCGTTATCAACACGCGCTGAACCGATTACCGGAGCCACCGCAAAACCTTGTGTGGGCGGTACCGTGCATCACTGGCAAAGGAAAATTTATTCCGACCGATAGAGTTGGTTATCTGGTTGCTTCGGCAGATCGACTTCCAAAAGTTTACTTCCTGGTAAAGGGCTGGTTTGGCGCTGCCAAACTGTACGAGATTGAGGAGTTCAGCGTAACGCTACGCCAAAGATTCTTGTATGACGAACTCGTCCTCTACACCCCAGGCAAACATGATCGCTACACTTTCCGGTTCGACCGGAGCACGGCCGGTCTCGCTCCCTTAATTACCACGGATCTCCAATCCCGGATCGACGCTCCGAAAACGCTAAGTCTAATCTCCGCCACTCCGCCGACTGGCGAAGAGCACGCGCCGATTTAGCCTGGCCTAGCCGTTGATCAGTCCCCCAAAGGGCGGCCTTCGGCCGCCCTTTGTCTACAACAATTAGATTTACGTTCTACGCCAAGCCGTTCTCCTTCAGGATCTGATCACAGTTCGATTTATCGACGGCCATCGTCGGAAGGGTGATCTTCTTTTCCACCTTCTCCCCTTTCATAACCTTCAAGCCTTGACGAACGCCCTCGGCTCCTGGCGTCGCATAAAGGAAGGTCGCGGTCAGTTCGCCCTTGCTAACCCAAGTGACGCCTTCATTTGGCAGCGCATCGATGCCTAGGAACATTATCTGCTTTTCGCGGCCGGCATCTTTCGCGGCAAGATAGGCCCCGTACGCAATCGGATCATTGTGCCCATAGACAAGGTCGATCTTGTCGAATTGTTTCAGCGCCGTCGTCATTGTGTCGTACCCCTTCGCCTGCTTCCAATCGCAGTCGATGGGTTGCAGCAACGATTTGATCCCAGCTTCCTTGCTAACGAACTCGTTAAAACCCTTGTGCCGATCCTGGGCGGGCGCGGTACCCATCCCACCCCACAGTTCGATAATACTTCCTTTCGCGGCTCCCGCTCCGCCGAGCAGCTTGACCGCGTATTGACCAGCTGTTTGGCCGATCACGACGTTATCGCCACCGATGAATTGGGTGTATTTGTCGGTATTGACGTTTCGATCGAGCACGATCACCGGAATCTTCGCATCAATCGCTTTGAGCACGACTCCAGTTAAGCCGGCCGACTCCTTCGGGCTAACCAACAGGAGATCGACACCTTGCTGAATCAAGCTTTCGACATCAGCTACCTGTTTCTCCGTCTTATCCTGTCCATCGGTAATGATCAGTTGTATTTCCGGATGTTTATCCGCTTCTTTTTGCATGTCCTTGTTGAACTGGACGCGCCAAGGTTCAACTATGGTCGCTTGGGAGAACCCGAACACATATTTTTTGCCCTGGGCTCTTACTTGGAACGGCTTCAACACCGTTGATGCTGCGGCTGCAGCAATACTCGCTTTAATAAACGTTCTACGTTTCATGGGGGTATGACAGTTCGTCTTTTTTGGTCTGGATCCCCAATCCGGGGACCTAGAAATCGTTATCTAAGATTTTGCAGGGAATGGACTTCATCTTTCCGTGGTTCGCCGCCATCCAATTTCTTGGTTCGAGCGCGCAAACGCTTCCACCAAAGTCCGACCTGCCCTTCCTGCAGCAGCACGGCAGCAAGAATAATCGCGCCTTTCAGAACGAACTGGATGTTACTGTTAATGTTTTTGAGCAGGAGGATATTGGTGAGAAAGCCAAAAATGAGGACCCCAACAAACGTGCCCGTCATCGAGCCTTTGCCTCCCATCAAATTCGTCCCACCAATGACGACCGCAGCAATTGCGTCGAGTTCAGCTCCTGTACCCGCGTCGGGTTTTCCCTGCCGATATTGGGCGGTGTAAAGCACACCGGCAGATGCCGCTAACATCCCGGCAATCGCATAGACCGCTGTTTTGATCTGGTCCACCCGGATTCCAGCCAGCCGAGCCGCCTGTTCGTTTCCGCCGATCGCGTAGATGTACCGGCCGAAAACCGTATACTTAAGAATAAACCCGAACGTCAGCACGGCGACCAGGAAGAAGATTCCAGGCACGGGCACGACTTGCAGCACGAGAGCGCGGAGAATATCAAACTGGTCCGTAGCGTTTGAACCGGTATAGACAGGGTAAACAGCAGCGGTTTCGCCTCCCAGCAGACGCGCAACGCCCAAGATGGCCACCATCATTGCCAAAGTCACAATGAAGGGCTGCAGCTTGCCTTTAGAGATAATGAGACCAGTCAGTCCGCCAATCGCCAAACCAACGGCCGGGACCGTGATCAGGACTCCCAAAACTCCGAACTTTGTTTGGAGCTGGCTGGTAGTCCACCAAACCAGCGCCCCAGCCACTATCAGTCCCAGTCCAACACCAAACAGCCGAACGGTCCGGCCCGCTTGCTCAACCGGTTTGGCCGACCCGCGGCGCAAGTTTGAGGCGATTAGCGGCACTAAATAGCTGCAAAGAAAAACCGCTACCACCGCTAAAATGGGAATCGAAGTAACCGAGGCCGCAGTCCAGCCCGGCAAAGTCAGAAGCATGGCGCAAAGCATGCATCCGAGGGCCATCATCGAACCGACCGAGAGATCGATCCCTCCGGTCAGAATTACGAGAGTCATTCCCACGGCGATCATGCCGTTATTCGAAACCTGCCGCAGGACGTCGGATTGATTGCCCGGCTCCAGGAAAATGTTTACGCCTTTGCGATTGACCGGGGATAGGATTATTCCCGCCCCATAAAGGACGGCCAGTCCCCAAAACAACTTCGTCTTGAGCAGGAATCGTCCCGCTGCCGTAAGCAGCCGTTTCACAACGTCGCCTCCAGTTTCAGAAATTCAGGTTGGATAGCACCTCCCGGCGAAGCGTATTCAAGAATCGTCTCCTGAGAAAATTCAGAGCGATCGAGTAGTGCGGTTGGACGTCCTTCACGCAACACAAGAATGCGGTCGCTCAGCAACATCAGCTCTGGAAGCTCCGACGATACCAGAACAATGGCCAGCCCTTGGTCGGCCAGCTCTCCGATTAACCTATAAATTTCTGCTTTCGCGCCGACATCGATCCCGCGGGTGGGCTCGTCGAGCAAGAACACCCTTGGCTTGGTAACTAAGCATTTCCCTACCACAACCTTTTGCTGATTACCGCCGCTCAGCGAACCCGTCACCTGTTCCGGATCGCGAGCGTGAATGTTGAGCTGGTCGATCATTGACTGAGCCAATGCCTTCTCTCTCCCCACCAAGACAATACCCATGTGAGTAAGCGTCCTCATGACCGGCAGCCCAATATTTCGATCAATTCCAGCGCCCAAAATTAATCCGTCACGCTTCCGGTCTTCCGTGACTAAAGCTATTCCGCGCGCCTTCGCTTGCACTGGACCGAGGATCTGCACCGGTTTGCCCTCTATCCATATGTCGCCATCAGAAGTGCCTGGATGGAGCCCATACAAGACCTGCAAAATTTCGGTCCTTCCCGCTCCGAGCAGTCCGCCCAGCCCGAACACCTCGCCGGCCCCGACAGAAAAATTGATGTCTTGGACCAACATCGGCCGCGTGGGTGTCGGAGAGGGATGCTCTAACGAAAGGTTCCGAACCTCCAACATCGGCTTCGCCGCCCTGGTAGCATTCTTGTCCTCTGCTAACATCTCCTGAATTTCGCGGCCGACCATCATCCGAATGAGGTCCCGCCTGGTCGCTTCCTTTCCGGGAATCGTGCCAATGTGTCGTCCGTCGCGCAAAACCGTCACGGTATGAGCAAGGGCAAAGACCTCCTCCATGCGATGGGAGATATAGACAATCGCGACTCCCTCCGCAGCCAGCCGGCGAATCACTTGGAAGAGGCGCTCCGTCTCATTGATCGAGAGGGCAGAGGTGGCTTCGTCCATGATCAGGATTCGCGCTTTGGCCACCAGCGCCTTTGCTATTTCGATCAGTTGCTGTTCGCCAACCCGAAGCTGTGATACCGGAACCTGCATGGTTCCCTGAAAGTCGAGGGTTTTCAGGACGTCACGAGCGGCCTGGATTTGGCTCTTTCGATCGACGAAAAAAAGCGATTGCAGCTTCTCCTGACCGAGAAAGATGTTTTCGTCTACTTGCAGCTCTGGAACAAGGCTCAGCTCCTGGTGAATCATCGCTATCCCAGCGCGGGTTGCGTCGCGCGGAGAAGTCAGGTGGATCGGTTGATCGTCCACGAAGATCTTACCTTCGAAATCTTCGATCAGCCCGGCCGCTATTTTCATCAAAGTCGATTTACCAGCGCCGTTCTCACCCATGAGGGCATGAATCTCTCCGGGTCTCAATTCGAAGTCGACATCGCGGAGAACCTGCGTCGGTCCAAACGACTTCGAAATTTGCCGCATCTCCAGCGCTAGAGGCCGGGGCGGCTGGCCAGAGGAATCAGGCAACGACATAGGCAATATGGGAAGGATAATTGCCAGAGGACGAGTGGAATGTAGTTAAGAGAGACACAAGGACTGGGGGGCGGTCTGGAGACCGGTTTTTTGATTGATACGCGCCGATCGGGACGATGTAAAGCTTTACATTCAATTTTAACTTTCCCATTCTCCGACTAGGCTAGAGCGCTGTTTCAAATAGGGCTGGAGCGACCTGCGCAAAGATTTCTTTAGCTCTATCTGATACAGTGCATTACCAAACCGGAAACAGCGAATCGCCGCCACGGCTACAATGACTCTTTTCGAGCTCGCCCGCGAATTAAACATCAGCATCGCCACGGTCTCCCGGGCATTGAACCGACCCGATGATGTGGCACCAGCCACTCGAGAACGAGTGCTTGCCGCTGTCCACCGCAATGGCCATTACCAGCCGGGCCGCCCTCGTTCTCTCCGCGCCCAACAGACGCGTACCATCGGCGTGGTGATTTCCGATATCCGTAACTATTTCTTCGCTGCGTTTGTTAAAAGTATCGAAGATCAGGCCAGAGCGAACGGCTATACGATTCTGATTTGTAATGCGGACGAAGACAAAGAAAAGGAAGAGGCCGCACTGCGCATGCTGCTGGATCGCAAAGTGGCCGGAGTGATTAACTGTTCTACTGGGGGCAACCTGGCGATGCTTGAGCTGGTCCGCAGGAGCGGCGCTATCTTGGTCGACTTTGATCGCGAATCAGGTCTCGATCACACCGATACCGTAACGATCAATAGTCAAAAGGGAGCAGAACTTGCCGTGGAGCATTTGAGCGCACTTGGGCACACTCGAGTCGCGACCATCGCCGGTCCACAGCATCTTTCGAACGGAAGGGCACGCCTTCTGGGATTCCAACAGGCTTTGGCCAAACGCTCGATTGCTCTGCCACCCGACTATATTCAGATTGGCAATTTCCAGTCGGAGTCAGGTTACGTTTGTAGCCAGCGACTTCTGGGCTTAAAACGCCCGCCCACGGCGGTTTTCACGGCAAACATGGAGATGGCTGCCGGTCTTATTGCGCTGGTCCGAGAACGTGAAATCAAGTTACCAGAAGAGCTTTCGATCGTGTCGTTCGATGATGGTTTTTGGGCGCGTTACATCGATCCCCCTTTGACCGTGATCGCTCAACCGGTCGAAGCAATGGGCCGTTTTACTATCGACCTGATGTTAAAACGACTCCGCGGGAGCCGTGGCGTTCAGCGAAAAGTATTCGCTCCGAAACTGATCGTCCGCCGCTCAACTGCTCCGGTAAGGGCGTAAACTGATGCTCCAGCCTCAGTAACAAACCGCGATGCTAACTCATTCGGCACTGAATTATCCAACGAGCCTCACGTTATCTACCTGAGCGTGGACGATCAGGCCGTAGACTGATGCTCCAGCCTCAGTAACCGCGATGCTACCTCATTCGGCACTGAATTATCCAACGAGCCTCACGTTATCTACCTGAGCGTGGACGATCAGGCCGTAGACTGATGCTCCAGCCTCAGTAACCGCGATGCTACCTCACTCGGCACTGAATTATCCAGGGGCCTCGCGTTACATACCTGAGCGTGGACGGTCAGGCTACTTTGTGGACGATCAGGCTACTCTGATACCGCATCGAGCAATCGCCTGAGTGCGGCATTGAACTCGACCTCGTTCTCGAGGTTTGGCATGTGCCCGACTCCTTTCATCCAAACGAGTTCTGACCGCTTCAGGAGAGTGTGCATCCGCTCGGCCTCGGCGCGGGTGGTGAACGCGTCTTCATCGCCGACAACGACGAGCGCCGGAACATTTAGACTCGCCAGCGTGTTCTCGTAATCGGGGCGCTCGGCCCGGCCGCGCAGCGCAGCTGCGGCCCCAGACGGGTGCGCCGCCAGCATCATTGAACGGACGTGCTCTGCGACCGCCGGAAGCGCTGCGATATTTCTGGGTGCCACCATTTTCGGTAACACTTCTTCGGCGTACCCATCCATACCCTCGCGCAATAGTCGATCGGCCATTGTGGCTCGGATTCGCTTGCCCTCATCCGTTTCAGCCTTCGGGAACGTCGCAGCCAGTAGAATTCCGCGAACACGCCCGGGGTAGAGTCGGCAGAACTCCATCACTATCTGGCCACCCATTGATAGGCCGCAAATCACGACATCGCGAATGCGGAGGTGATCGAGGAGGGTCGCGATATCGCAGGCAAAGATGTCGAGTGTCGTCTTGCCCGGTACGACGGAACTCTCTCCATAGCCTCGCAGATCCGGCGCGATCACCCGCCAACCGGACTGCGCGAGCGCTTCGACCTGGGGTCTCCACATCGAGCGATCGAATGGGTGGCCGTGGACCAGGACAAGTGTGTTCTCACCGTTGCCCGCATCGTCGTAGCCGACCGTGATGCCATTTACTGAGGCTGCGCCCATCGTCTTGCTGCTCCTCCAACTTTGAATCCATGAAAATGCAGACTCCAACGTGCCGCGACGACCGCTACGAGTAACAGTCCCAGGACAAACCAAAGCTGAACTTCGATCTGCTCAGCTAAGATCAATCCCGCTGCCAAAACCGCTAACACGGATTGGAATTGTTGGATTTGACTCATTTTAGCCACCCCTCCTAGAGCCAAACCTCGGTAGTAAAACGCGAAGCCAAGAAATTGAGAAACCAAGACCTGGTACAATAGCCCGAACCACGCCGGAACAGACTCGACATGATTAACTCCGCCCCGCAATGCCAAATAGGAGGTCAGCAAGACGATAGCCAGCGGTGCGGCGAAAACCAGCATCCAGCAGATCGCTCGCCACCCGCCCATTTCCTGGGCCAACAGACCACCTTCCGCATAACCATAGGCGCAAGCCAAGCAGGCAAGAAGTATAAGGATATCGGCGCGTTGAAATTGTAGGCCATTTGACCGCGAGACCAGAAACCAGAGAACCACCGAGGTCCCGCATCCGGCAATGATCCAGAACGCGAGCGGCGCCCTTTCACGTCTACGCAACACCCCGAACAGCGCGGTCAATAGCGGCAACACTGCCGTAATCGCGGCCGCGTGACTTGCTGGGACTGTCTGCAGCGCGAGCGTCGTAAAGATTGGGAAAATGAAAACGATGCCGATGGCCGCCAGACAGAGCCTTGCGATCTGTCTCCCTTTGGGCATCGGATATTTTCCCACCAAAACGCAAAGTACGGCGACAACGCCCGCGCCGGCGCCTCTGGCTAATGCAATCACTCCGGGATCGAAGCTGCGCAGCGCGAGCCGAACAGCCACAAAGGAGAGGCTGAAACAGGCCACGCCGATAAAGGTAAAAATCCAACCCTGGAGTTCGTCCTCTGAGGTCATGGCGAGTCCGTGGGCCGGTATAGGCAAAAGAGGGCGCTTTCCTTCCATCCACCAACCTTCTCCAGATTTTGGACCAGAACAGATACAGATCCTGCGAAAATCGACCAGAACAGATTGCATGACTGATTTTTTGGGCCAGGCTCCATTTTGGATGCGAACCCAATTCCCACCTGCCTACAGCCAGCTGGCGGAACTCCTTAGCACACAGATCGCGGCCAACACCTATTTGCCTGGCGACCGACTTCCGTCTGTTCGAGCGCTAGCCTTACGCCACAGCTATAGTGCCGAGACCGTACTTCGCGCCTTTCGCTTGTTAGAAGATCGTGGGCTGGTTGAACCGCGCCCACGCAGCGGATTCTTCGTGCGCCAGAAAGATCTTCGGGCCTTACCTCCGCCATCCTCTCAACCCACCGTATTCCAGGCCACCAACGTCGAACTCAGCGCACTTCGTCATCAAACCATTCTGTTCGGTACGGCCACCGATTTCGTTCCCTTGAGCCTCACGTTGCCGAGCCCGGAAATTCTTCCTACGCGCCAACTGATCCAAACTATCACGAGCATGGCTCGACGCTTCCCAGAAGAGGTTGTTCGACAAAGTGAGCCAGCTGGCACCATAAAGCTCCGCCAACAGCTCGCCCGCCGGGCCTCAGAATCTGGCTGCTTTCTTACGCCAGATGATTTCATCGTGACGGTCGGAGCGTCCGAAGCAATCAATCTCGCGCTCCGGGCATGTTGCAACGCGGGAGACATCGTGTTGGTCGAATCGCCATCTTACTTCGGCACTCTCGAGATTATGGAAAGCTTGAATCTGCGGGTGGTCGAACTAGCAACCGACCCCGAACGTGGAATTTCGGTCCAGGATGTAGCGAAAGCGCTCAGCCGATTTCCCCGTGTCCGGGCCTGTCTCTTAGTAACCAATCACAGTAATCCCCTCGGGTGCACGCTGAGCGCGGAAACCAAACGACAATTGGTTCAATTATTGGCGAGCCACCAAGTCGCGTTGATCGAAGACGACGTTTTTGGAGATCTCCATCAACCAAGTCAGAGCCGGCCGGTTGTCGCGAAAGCCTTCGATGAGACTGGATCAGTCATTCTGGTGAGCTCTATTTCAAAAGTCTTAGCTCCCGGCTTTCGTCTTGGCTGGATCGCTCCAGGTAAGTACCGGGATCGCATTCTCCAACTTAAATCTTCCAGCAGCCTAGCTACCCCTTCTCTAACCCAGCTGGCAGTTGCGGAGTTCCTGAAAAGCGGCTCTTTGGACCGCCATCTCCATCGGATGCGCGCGTTCCTGGCAGAGCAGGTGTACCGTTTCACGAACGCCGTTACCGAATCCTTTCCTTCGGGTACACGAATCTCTCGCCCGAGCGGCGGATTCGTGCTTTGGATCGAGGTTCCCTGCGATACTCTTGAGTTGGCCAAACAGGCGCTCAATCGTTACCGGATTGCGATCGCGCCGGGCAAAATTTTTGCCGCGCGCGGTGATCGTTACGAAAACTGTTTTCGGCTCAGCTGTGGCTACCGATTTTCTCCGCTGTTTGCCGAAGCAATTGCAGTGCTGGGGAAGTTGATCCGATCGCTCGAGCAGAAATAGCTACAAAAATTGGGCCGAATTATGTTTCCCATTTTGAAAATAGAGTTAGCGAGCCGAATGGAAAAACGCAGTCGTGGTTATTTCACCGAAGGTCGCCGAGCGTACCAATGACTTCCAAATTCTACCTTCCAGATTTCTCGCGCAGACTGGTCCGACAAAGCCTCGCCCGAAATCTTGGCTCTTAGGTCCTGATTCGGTCCCCTCTTCTACTAAAGAGATTTCACAGGAGATCGCAAAGTTGCGGAAAAGGGTCTGATTTCTGGTTTCTGCCTCTCCCGTCTCCGGTTTGCACGCCGCAGGCGTTAGAGGACTCAGCCCAGGGTGGAGGCTTGGCGGAACCCTGGGTAAAGCAAAAAAAAGCGGTCCGCTCTGAAAGTGCGCTAGGATTTGTCCGACCACGGAGGCGTGTTTGGCTTGCTTAGTCCGACCGCCGCGACTGACGTGACGCACACGGTTCAAATAGCCAGAGGCAGATTCTCTCAACCCCGCCGGCCAGTTTCTATATCAATGCGCCGCTGACAAACAGTCTCCCTCCGGGACAGCGGGTAACGGTATGGCTCGATTTTGTCGATCCGTCGAAGGGATCTATTCTGTACACTACGCGGGTGTTAGCGTCGGGTCCAAACGAGCGGTGATGGCCGAAAAATCTTCGGCGCTTGAAGGCGTCTTCCTAGTTGCTGGATCCTCGGCTTGATTTCGCGGGGAAAGTTATTGACGATGCTGCCGCGTCCGCGAACCGGCTATGAATTGGTATTACCTGATGGAGGGCCAGCCAAAAGGTCCAATCGACGTTACTGAACTGGAAAGGCTTTTTCAATTTGGAGCCATCCGGCTCGGGACCCTGATTTGGCGTGAGGGAATGTCAGCGTGGGCTAGCTTCGCCGACGCGTTTCAGCAGCCCGCGGTTAAGTGCGATCAGTGTAAACAACTCGTCCCGCAGGATCCGGTAATTCGGTACGGGACGATGACGATTTGCCCAGATTGCAAAGAATCATTTTTTGGACAAATCCGGGAAGGTCTCGCTCCAGATGTAAAGGCTATTTACGGCGGATTCTGGATTCGTGCTGGGGCATGGTTAATCGATCAGTTGATTTTGTTCTTCCTCCGGCTGCCTTTTCAAATCGCGTGGCAATTCTTCTACTTCTTCCTGATGTCAGGCATGTCGGGCAGAATGTCGAAAGCGACCGATTTTCCATATCGGTCTTTTTTGATCGCCTATGGAACATATGGTTTCATTATTTTCGCGATTAGCCTTGCTTACTACGTTTTTTTCGTAGGCAGGTATGGAGCGACCCCGGGGAAAATGGCGTTGAAATTGCGAATCGTCCGCTCTGATCGGTCGAAATTAACGTATTGGAGAGCGACCGCCCGATATTTCGCGCAAATAGTAACAAGTTTGACGCTCCTTATAGGGTACATCATGGCTGCCTTTGATTCCGAGAAACGGGCGTTGCATGATTATCTTTGCGACACCCGAGTGATAAAGCGAAACGCATGAATGGAGGCGCATTCTGCCCACTTTGCCGTCGTTTGCTTGGGCTCGAGTTCTGGAACACCGGTGCTTTCCAAGTCTGCCCAGGTTGTTCATCCCAAGTAATGGTGACTAGCTTTCCCGCGATGGCAATGCCGTCAGGCCTGGCATCCGTCGTTCCGCCCGAATCGGGAGAGTCGAGTTGTTTCTTTCATCCCGGTAACTTGGCGGAATCTATTTGCGACGGGTGCGGGCGTTTTCTGTGTGGACTGTGTTCGATCAAGTTCGGCAAGCGCAAATTCTGTCCAGACTGCATCTATCAAAACCGGCGGCAAAAAAGCGATCCGCTGCTTGTTGATCAAGCTCTCCTTTTTGACAACATCGCCATTTCGATCCTGCTGCTTTCGGCTTTCACATTGATCTACCTCTTTTTGGGTCTGGTCATCAGCTTGTTGTCCATCTGCTTAGTATTCGTTGGGTGGAGATACCAACGAACCCTGGTGCGCCGATCCCGAATCCGATTTGGGATTGCTCTGATCCTGGCGTTGATCGGGGGCGGAGGTTGGATCGTACTTCTCCTCTTATTCATCCACTCTCTACCGCATTATGCCTGATATGGCGGAAGCTTATCGCAAGATCGCGTCTACGAGCTGGTTGTCCCGATGCGTGCCCGGGATGCGAAGCGCTCTCTACCTGGCCGACGATCACCTTTTGTTAGCCACGCAGGTCCTGATTTTTGAAAAATATCACCGCTTCTTCTATTCCGATATCGAGGCGATCGTCGCGGCAAAGAGCAATCGTTGGATTTGGGTGTCGGTCGTTTGGGGGCTCAGCGTAATGTTGAGCATGCTGTGGTATTTGGGCCGAGTTCCATGGTGCTATGTCGTCGGCGGCTGCTGTATTTTGTTCGCAGGAGGAATCCTCATCTGGAACCTGCTGGCCGGTCCAACCTACATCGTAAAGATCCAAACCGCCGCTCAAACCCGGCGATTGAAGGCGGTCGAACGCGCGCGCAAGTACGAAAACTTCCAGACACTCGTCATTCCTCTCATCGTGGCTGCGCAACAATCGAATTCTGTCTCCGCGACGACGCCATGAAACTTGCAGCTCGACGGTGCCTGATTCATTCGGAGCGGGAAGCGGCAGCCCGCTGCCCGGTTTGTCATCAATTTTTTTGCCGAGAATGTGTAACCGAGCACACCGGTCGCTTTGTTTGTGCGTCTTGCCTGCTTGGACTCGTCACTAAAAAGACTGCTCCGAAACGGTCGTTGATTTGGCTTACTTTGCCGTTTCGGCTTTGCTTCGGATTTTTACTCGCCTGGAGCTTTTTCTACCTAGTCGGCTATTTGCTTTTGTTTGTCCCCCCGTCCGTTCAAGACGGATCGTTCCTTTTCAAGCTAGCTCCATGAGCCGAACTCAGCACCCTATTGATCTCATAGAGGAAGCGATTCACTTGCTTCGGCGCGCTCCGATCGAGACGTATGCGTTCTTCCTGATCGGCGTCACGCCTTTCGTACTGTGCCTCTTTAATTTTTGCTCGGAGATGAGTTACAGCGAACAGGCCAGAAGTAACTTGCCCATGTTCGCCTCGACCTTGGCCCTCTCCTATCTCTGGATGAAAGGATGTCAATCCGTGACGTGCAGGCAGCTGGTGGCGGCTTATTCGGGAGAGTTACCAAACGCCGGGAATTTTGGGCGCATTCTCAGATCTTGCATCTACCAGGCGACGATTCATCCGATCGGCCTCTTCGCCAAACCGATGGCAGCGCTGGCTTCGTTGCCGGGATTTCTCACATTCGTACCGCCGCTCATGCTTCCCGCCCTCGTCACCTGTTCTTTTTTTCAGAATGCTAGTATTTTGATCACCGGAGAACGAGGCGACTTCGGGAAGTGTTGGGAACTCAGTCTGGGTCGGGTCCGCGGGACGGCATTGCTCCTCTTGCTTTCAACATTCCTGCGTATCATCATTTTTTTGAATGTGTACGTAACGATTGCGATTCTGCCCTATCTGCTAAAGGCACTTTTCGGAATCGACACGTTTCTGAGCCGAGATTTTCGCTGGTTGATCTCGTTCGGCTATCTAGTCGGCGTTGGGCTGGTCTCCTATTTCTGTGTCGATCTGTTGATCAAAGCGATCCATGTCATTCAGGTTTGCCGAGCCGAAGCGCAAACTACCGGGAAAGACTTGCAGCGATCTCTTGTAAGTTTGACTGCCGTGAAGAGCGTGAGCCTACTGCTCTGCCTGATCCTTCCGGCGCTTCCAGTGTTGGCCGGTGCCGAAGAGAAAATGAAGGATCACGTTGTGCTCGCGTCGGTTAAGCGAGCTTCTCCCAACTCGGAATCTGATCGAATCCCGGAGGCTGAACTGAACGAGCAGATCGATCGAGAACTCAACGGCTCGGAATACAACTGGCGAAAGCCTCACCACCATTTGATTTCCGGCGAAAGCAATTGGCTCCAGAATCTGGGTGCCTGGATAGGGAAAATATTCCTGAAGATATACCGCGCAATAGACAAAATCGTTAACGCGATCGTGAACTGGTGGAACTCGCTTTTTCCCAAACCCAAAGGGTCAATCCCGCTTGCGACGGGCGCTGCCGCTCCGAATTGGATGAGTCAGTTTCTACTCTACGCAATAGTCTGTGGCCTGTTGATAGCGGTTGCGCTCGTCATCCTCCGTATACTCGGCCGGACCAAGAAGAAACCGCTTTCGGTCGCTCCGCCGGTTTCACCTATCCCAAATCTCGAAAGCGAATCGACCGTTGCGGATGAGCTTCCGGAGGATGAATGGATTCTTCTGGCTCGCCGGAAACTGCAGGAGGGCGAACCGCGCTTGGCGTTGCGCGCGTTATTTCTGGCGGTTCTTTCTCTGCTAGGTGCCCAACGCCTGATCATCGTTCGGCGATCTAAATCGAATTCTGATTACGAGACCGAGCTCGGACGGCGCAGATCAGGGGAAGTAACCGAACTATTTCGGGGCAACCGTCGTTTGTTTGAACGGTGCTGGTACGGCGATCATCCCGTCACGGACATCGAAATCGATCAGTCCAATAGCTTTTATCAGCGCTTGAAACATGCCTGTCTCCCGGAAAAATAAGGTTCTCGCATATCTGCTGGTCTTGGCGACGATCGTGACGTTTATCGTCGTTGCACTACACACTTTCGAGGTGCGGCTGGAGACGCAAGAGGGATATCCCGTTGCGTCTAGTTTTCGCGCCGATGCGCGAGGTTGCCGCGCGCTTTACGAAAGTCTTCATCGCATCCCTGGTGTCACAGTCACGCGTTTTCTCCGCTCGTTTGCTAATCTGCCCCCTCCCGAAAATCGATCCTTAATCGTGGCTGGAATCATCCCGGAATTGAATCTGCTCCAAGTGCGAGATCGAAAGTCTCTGAGCAGGTGGGTAGAAGGTGGAGGCACACTCATTGTTGCACTGGAGGTCCCGGACGGGCGGGCAGACCAAATCGCATCACCCGACTACGAAGTGGCTCCTCCGCCTAAGGAAACTAAAACACCGACCCCTAGTAATAAGCCAACGACGCCGACCGAAGAGCGCTGGATCGACACCTTGCAAGGGGCCGGGGTGCGGGTCTTTCGCCACGCGGATGCGTCAGCTCGACATCGTTTCCTGTCTGATGTGTTCAAACCCTCGGGCTCCTGGCTCGGGCCGCTCTATTTCCAAGATATTCAATCGCCTTGGCGGGTAGTTGCCGAAGCGGACCATCTCCCCGTGGTAATCGAAAGATCTTTCGGCGGCGGAAATGTGATCCTCATCGCGGACTCTTATCTGCTCAGCAACGGATCGTTGGCAAGTGATCGAGACGCGGGGTTCTTGGGCTGGCTCTTCCGGAAACAGACAACGATTCTTTTTGATGAAAGCCATTTCGGGATCATGGAAAATCCCGGTATAGCCAGTTTGGCGCGCCGCTACGGACTAGATTCCGCCTTTTTTGTGCTACTGATTCTTGCCCTGTTCTTCGTTTGGGCCAATCGCTACAGTCTCACACCGTTATCTACAAAACGCGCTAATCGAAATTTGATCGTTCCGGGACAGGGCGGAGAAGCGGTGTTTGTGAATCTGCTTCGTCGGAGTCTGCCGGCCAAGGATTTGCTGTCAGCTAGCGCAGATCTCTGGCACCAGGGGACACACGATGCCGCTCAAATAAAAAAGTTTAACGGTTTACTCGCCACTCTCGATTCTCGCAGCTCGGTCGTCGACCGATACAACCTGCTTAGCCAACGTCTGAACGAACGCACATGAATGCATCCCTGGATGAATTAAAGGAAATACTTAACCGCGCGCGCTCGGAGGTCGCGAAGGTTGTGATCGGCCAAGAAGCACCGATTCGCTACGCCCTAATTGCCATCTTCACCAATCAGCATGCGCTGGTCGAGGGGGTGCCCGGAGTAGCCAAAACGTTATTGGTGAAGACGCTGGCCCATATCCTGGGCAGCCCTTTCAATCGCATCCAATTTACCCCGGACCTGATGCCCTCGGACATTATTGGAACGAACACGTTTCACCTGCAAAAGAATGAATTCGCCTTTGTGCCTGGACCCATTTTCACCACGTTTCTTTTGGCCGACGAAGTGAACCGGGCCCCCAGCAAGACTCAATCTGCACTGCTCCAAGCGATGCAGGAGCGCCAAGTGACCGTTGATCGGCAGACCTATACTCTGGCCAAAAATTTTACGGTATTCGCGACACAAAATCCGGTCGAGTTTGAAGGCACCTATCCGCTGCCCGAGGCGCAAAAAGATCGATTCATGTTAAAGATCCGCGTTGCCCTTCCGGAACGCGCGGAAGAATTGGATTTGGCGAACCGGATGCTATCACAGAAAGCACCGGAGGCAGTATTGGAGCGCGGGATTGTACAGCAGGTTGTTTCGGAGGAAGACATCGAACGGCTTCGGAATAATCTTTCTGAGGTGCTAGTAAAACCGGAGTTGCTGGCCTACTTGGTCGACATCGTCCGAGAGACCAGACAACACGAGAGCGTTTTGGTTGGAGCCGGTCCGCGCGCAACCCAATCTCTACTGTTGGCCAGCCGCGCGAACGCCGCCATTGATGGCCGTGACTTTGTCACACCCGACGACATTCGAACCTTGGCCAATGGCGTCCTCGAACACCGCCTCATTCTTCGCCCAGAATTTGAAATCGAGGGTACAGACGCATTGTCGGTCATTCGAAAGATTCTCGATAAGGTTCCTGTTCCGCGATGATTGCTCCGCGCCCCAGCTTGGTCGGATGGGGGATGGCGGTTGTCTTGCCTCTGACAATCGTTTCAACAGTGTTACCCGGTTGGCGGGCGCTCACCGTACCGGCCATTGCGCTCTTTGTCCTGATCTCGTTCCTGGATCTGCTTTGGAACTGGAGAAAACATCGAGATCTTGAATTTGTCGGGCCAGACACGATTCGCACAATTGCCGGGCGTATTTTCCAACTTTCTTTGCGCTTGTCTGCGCCCCCGGCCCATTCGGGCGAAATACGCATCGCTCCCGCTCTGCCTTCTTCGGTCTTTCTGACGACTGACGACGCAGTGCTCAAGCTTCGATCGGCCGAGGAGCCACCTGTCGTTCTGCTAGAGCTCAAAGCGGAGGCGCGCGGGATCTTCCTGATTTCCCACGTTTTCTTCGACTGGATCTCACCCCTCGGTTGGTGGATCTACCGCGAACGACAAGCGCTCCGTTGTGAGGTTCGGACTTATCCAGACCTCACCGCAGAAGGGCGCCAATTAGCTCGTTTTCTCAAACGGAATGAGGTGGGTATCCACCATTATCGGCACCTGGGGCGGGGCCGCGAATTCGAAAAGCTGCGGGAATATGCGCCCGGCGATAGTTTCGATACCATTCATTGGAAGGGGACCGCAAAGCGCCGGTACCCGATTACCAAGGTTTACCAGATCGAAAAAGCCCAAGAGGTTTATGTGGCGGTTGACGCCTCTCGCCTGAGCGGCCGTCTGGTCTCAAACGAATACCGAGGTTCGGGATCATCCGACCAGCAAATCCCAGCTCTGGAGCGAACGATTGCAGCCTCTTTGCTCTTTTGTGCGGCCGCGCAGAGCCAAGGCGATCTCTTCGGTCTGTTAACGTTCAGTGACAAAATTGACCATCTGGTTACCGCCCGCAGCGGGCCCGCCCACTTTAACCGCTGCCGCGATGTGCTCACAGGTATCCATACTCGATTGGTCTCACCTGATTTTGGAGAGATCGCGGGTACACTCATGACCCGGATAAAGCGACGCGCTCTCATCCTGTTCCTCACTTCGCTAGATGATCCGGTATTATCGGAAGCGTTCTTATCGAGCATGGATTTCGTTGCTCGGCGCCACCTCGTACTAGCCGTCATGCTGCTGGCGCCGTCCGTTCGCCCGCTCTTTTCTCCGCCAGGAGTAGAGAAAACAGATGAGATCTATCAGAACATCGCCGGACATCTCCGTTGGACCCATCTCACCGAGCTGCGACGTCAGCTCCATCAGCGCGGTATTCAACTCTGTCTTGTGTCCAACAAAAGCGTGAGCTTGGAGGTTGTCAGCCAATACCTCGCGTTGAAACGACGGCAAGCCTTATGATTATAGATCTTCGCCAGTTCATCGAAACGGAACGCAAGATCTGGGACGAGCTTTCCCAGCGGATACAACGACTGGAGAATAATCCAAACACGCCACTATCAGTCGGTGACGCGGAACGAATTTATTACTTGTACGAGCGCACGAGCTCAGCCCTGGTCCGTATTACCACTTTCGCAGCCGAGCCGAGCTTAGTGGTTTTCTTACAGTCAATGATTGCGCGCGCGTACACCGAATTGAACGAGGTGCGCACCCGCGACCGCAAGTTCGGTCTCCTACGATGGTTTTTCATTACTTTTCCAAGCACGTTCCGTCGCCATTGGCGCTACTTCCTATTCGCTTTAGTGCTGACAGTGGCAGGCGGCCTATTTGGTGGACTGGCAATCGCTTTTGATCCCGAAGCAAAACCGGTTCTGCTAGGATCTTTCCCTCATTTGCTCGGAGATCCGACCGAAAGAGTTCGAGAAGAAGAAACTCCAGAAGGAACGGGACGGCATTTGGCGGGCGAGCATACTACTTTTTCGGCAACGCTAATGACTCACAACATCCGAGTTGCAATTGGCGTTCTGGCTCTTGGTATGACCTGGGCGATCGGGACGATGATACTTTTGTTTTACAACGGAGTGATTCTTGGAGCGGTGATAATTGACTACATTCGGGCTGGCCAATCAGTTTTTCTCTCGGGTTGGTTACTTCCGCACGGGGTCATCGAGATTCCTGCTATTTTGATTGCCGCCCAAGCAGGTCTATTGCTCGGCCAAGCGCTTGTTGGTTGGAGATCCTCCGAACCCATCGGCCAACGACTTCGGTCGATCGGAAATCCAATGGTCACACTAATCTGCGGTGCCGGCCTGATGCTAGTCTGGGCGGGACTAGTCGAATCGTTCCTGTCGCAATACCATGAGCCGGTCGTACCTTATGCAGCAAAGATCGGTTTTGGACTTACGGAATTACTCGTCCTGATTCTCTTTTTGGCGTTTTCCGGGAGAACCAAAACCGAAGAAAATCTCACGCAAAGACGCGAAGCCTAAGATCTCACGCAAAGGTTTCGGACCAGAAGATAAAATCTCACGCAAAGACGCCAAGACGCAAAGGTTTCGGATTAGAGGATATGAACCTCACGCGAAGGCGCAAAGGTTACTCAAGGTTATTGACGACTCGATGGATTCCGTTTTTGAGCATTGCTTCACCAAAATTGATTAACAATCCGAGACGGAGACCGGTAAGTCGGAGGTATGTAAGAAGCTGCTTGAAATGGATGGGTTCCAACTTTTCGACTGATTTCAGTTCCAGAATAACGAGCTCGCTCACCAGCACGTCCAGCTTGAATCCGACGTCGAAAGTGATCCCATCGTACACGAGCGGAACTGGTATTTGATTGCGAATTGTAAATTCGCGCTTCTTTAGCTCATGGATCAGCACAGGCTCGTACACAGCTTCATATACCCCAGGACCGAAATGCTTATGCAACTTAACAGCAGCATCTACAACTTCCTTGGCGATGCGATTTTCTTCGGACATGGGATTGTATATAACATAATATATACGAGTTGTATATATCTTATCTCATACAATCTTCTCTTTAGTCCAAACTTCGCGTCTTTGCGTGAGGTTCAAATTCTCTAATCCGAAAACTTTGCGTCTTGGCGTCTTTGCGTGAGATTTCAGTCCTCTTTTGCGTGAACTCCTATGCGGGATGGAACATTAACTAACGAACTTCTACTGCAAACTCCCGAGGGAGTACGCTTTCGTTTTCGCTTGGCCGGACCGGCGACTCGGCTGTTCGCCTTGTACATCGACTTTGCTTGTATCTTGGTCCTGTTGTCATTCATCAGCTCCGCCGCTGGCTTGTTCAAAGTCATCAGCGCAGATCTATTTTTAGCCACGGAGACGATTGCTTATTTTGTCCTGTCGGTCGGCTATTTTATGGCGCTCGAATGGATTTTTCGTGGCCAAACTCTGGGAAAGCGTGTCATGAAGCTCCGCGTTGTTGATGCTGACGGATTGCGGCTCCGATTTTTTCAAATTGTCATCCGCAACCTCTTGCGCGCGGTCGACATGTTACCGGGCCTCTACACCGTCGGAGGGATCGCAGTGTTACTCTCTCCGAAATTGCAACGGTTGGGCGATATTGCCGCAAACACGATCGTTATCCGCACGAACACCGAGACTATACCGGATCTCGAACCGCTTCTTGGCAGTTCGTACAACTCCCTCCGATCCTATCCCCATCTCGCGGCCCGCCTGCGCCAGGCCATCCAACCAGAAGAGGCACAAATCGCTTTGGACGCCATTTTCCGTCGCGACGAACTGCGAGCGGACGCGCGGATCGATCTATTTTCGGAGCTGGCTGCTCATTTCCGCTCTTCCGTTTCGTTTCCCGAAGAAAGTGTCATCGGACTCACCGACGAACAGTACGTCCGCAACATCGTGGACCTGCTATTCCGGCCACGAGCGGAGTAGAATCTCACGCAAAGACGAAGAAAATCTCACGCAAAGACGCCAAGACGCAAAGATTTCGGAGTGTCAGTTAATCTTCTACCGAAGTAATTCTCAAAAATCATATTTAACCGGGCGTTAATAGCCCTCTTCAATCTTGGCGTCTTTGCGCCTTTGCGTGAGATTTTCTTCGTCTTTGCGTGAGATTCTTAAGGTTTGACGCAGCCCTATCTCACGATGCCGCGCTGGCTCAACTCGATAAATTGCATCAACTCGTTGACTTCCGGCGTCTCCGCTAAGCTCCTCGCCAATTCTTCCAGAGCTTGTTTCGTGTTCAATTTGGCCCGGTATAGGATCCGGTACGCCTCTTTCAACGCTCGGATGGTGTCGCCGTTAAATCCGCGTCGCTCTAATCCCACGAGATTAATCCCCCTGACCTCGGCCGGGTTCCCGTCGACGATCATGAAAGGGGGAACGTCCTGGACGACCTTAGTGCAACCACCGGTGATTGCATGCTTACCGATTCGGCAGAACTGGTGCACAGCGGTAAGTCCACCCAAGACAGCATATTCCTGCACCACCACATGTCCCCCCAAAGTCCCGTTATTGGAAAAGATCACCCGATCCCCGACATCACAATCGTGCGCGATATGGCTGTAGGCCAAGAAATTCCCATTGCTGCCCACCCGGGTCACGTTCCCAACTCCGGTCGCTCGATTCACAGTAACGAACTCTCGGAATACGTTCTCATCTCCGATTTCCAGATAGGTCGGCTCACCCGCGTACTTTAGATCTTGGCTTTGCTGACCAATGGAACAATAAGCATGAAAACGGTTTCGCGCGCCGATCTTGGCAGGACCGCACAGGGTGACGTGATTTTGCAACCAACATCCATCACCAAGTACGACGGCGGGCCCGATAACGCAGTACGGTCCGATCGTTACCTCGGCACCAATCTCAGCTTTGGGATCGATGATCGCCGTCGAGTGAACGTTCATTGCGCAACGTAAGCAAACATCAACGTCGCTTCTGAAGTTACTTCTCCGTTGACCAAGCAGCGGCAACTCGCCTTGGCAATAGTTGCCTTAGCTCGGACCAGCTCTGCTTCGATAATTAAGGTGTCTCCAGGCAGAACCGGTTTGCGAAACTTCACCTCGTCCGCACTCATGAAATACCCAATTCCGCTCAAGGAAGTTCGTTTGCTCATCAAAATGCTCGCCACTTGAGCCATCGCTTCCAATTGCAGCACTCCCGGCATCACTGGATGGCCGGGAAAATGTCCTTGAAAATAGGGTTCATTGATTGTCACCGATTTCATCCCGACAATTTTGTTCTCCCCCTCAAATGCCAGGATTCGGTCAATCATAAGAAACGGGAATCGGTGGGGCAACACTGCTTGGACGTCGGTTACATCCATCACAGCTGAGCCGCGAGGAATGACCTGGGGTGGAACCATCGCCAACATCTGGGCGCGCCGCTTCCATATCGCCTTGGTTAGCTCGCTATTTGCGGCGTGACCCGGTTTCACCACGATGACATGCCCGCGGATTCGGCAACCCGCCAAAAAAAGATCACCTATGACATCTAAAATCTTGTGCCGGACAAATTCGTCCGGATAACGCAGCGGCTCCTTACTCATCAATGAATCGCCGCGTATGACGATCGCACTTTCAAGGCTTCCTCCGCGAATCAATCCTTTATCAAGCAACGGTTTGACGTCTTCGAAAAATACAAAGGTCCGAGCCTGAGCTATTTCCTTTTCGTAGATTTGCGGAGTGACTTCCGTGGAATAGAATTGGGTGAACCGGCCGTCCGGCCCTACCTGCGTACAGGAAATTCGAAATTTTTCATCGGGCACGATAGTCAAGAGTGAGCCGCTCTTCGTCTCAACATGCAATGTGTCACGAATTTCGAAGACTTTGGCATAAGCACCCTGTTCTTCGAGGCCACATTTCTTGATAAGTTCCACGTAGGCTCGCGAGCTACCGTCGGCGATCGGCAGTTCGTTACCATTCATCTCTACGATGGCATTATCGACTCCCATCCCATGCAGAGCGGAGAGTAAGTGCTCGACGGTATGAACTTTGACGTTCCCTTCCGCTAGGGTCGTGGCTCGTTCGACCAGCCTGACGTTGTCAATTTTTGCTTCTACAGTCGGCTCATCCTTGAGGTCAATTCGTTTGAATTTGATCCCATGATCGAGTGGAGCGGGCTTCAAGGTCACATTTACCTCTTCACCCGTGTGTAGAGAAGTCCCAGTCAGGCTAGCGGATTTAGCCAGCGTTTGTTGATGCGGAAACACCATAGCGGAACGTCCGAGTTAACACATTCGCCCCTGGGAGGCAACCTCCGCTAGAAGTTACCGGTTACAAGTTGCAGGTTGCAGGTTACAAGTTGACCGAGGGCGTCGGACACGTGGGAAACCAGCGAATAACCCAAGATGCACCGAGGAATCGAGCCCGGTTCCGTCATCCTGCAGGCCTGATCAATTCCAATTCTGGTTCGAATGCTCGCTGAGGTCCGACCCGTAACCTGCAACCTGTAACTTGTAACCTGCAACTTCTTAACCAAACCGATCCAATCGAAACGGGGACAAATCGTATCTGCTTTTTTGTCGCAGCACCAAGTCTTTGGCAAGTTCACCGAGCGCAGTCGCGTATTTGAACCCGTGTCCACTTAACCCTGCGATCACCCACGCTCCAGGGAAATCGGGCAATTCATCAATGATGAAATGACGATCGGGTGAGTGCTCAAAAAAGGCGGTTTGCATCGACAAGAGAGGACCATTGGCATCGGGAAAATGCTTTTCCAAAAACTGCCGGAGATCTTGTTCATCGCGAGAATCGGGCTCCAGCATGGAGACATCGGGATCAACTTCGTCCAGATTGCGCGATAATCTGCCGAGTTTGAATCCGGGAATTCCAAAAACAGGCAATCCGTAGAAATGACCGCCATTTGGCGAATCAATGATCCAGACCGGAAGCGATCCAACTCCAAACCACGCAGAGTTTTTCTTGGGCTGAAACCAGCCGAGTACCGCGCGTTCGGGCCGGACCCGAACACCGTGTCCGGCTAGTTTAGAGGCCCAGGCGCCGATGGTGAAAACGATCTGTCCAACCTCGTAGCGTTCCTGCGTCGTTTGAATCGTGTAGCCCGCTCCATTTGCGTCCCAACGGATCATTTTCTCGTGCCCGCGAATCTCCGCACCGTGATGACATGCGCCGTTCACGTGCGCGGTGATCGACCCTTCCGCCAAAACAAACCCGGAGTTCGGCTGGAAGATCGCTACCATCTCATCGCAGATGCGCAGGACCGGATAGCGACGCCGCAACTCGACCGCAGCGAACATTTCATGCGGAATGTTCCAGCGCTGGCACGAGTTCAGAGATCCAATAACGATCGACGACTCAGGCAATCCAATATCCAGACTGCCGGTCTGGTAGAATAACTGGGTGCCGCTGATCTTTTCTAGCTCGTACCACAGCTCCAGCGCACGTCGCACCAAAGGAACATAGGTTTCATTTTCATGTAACCCCTCGCGAAGAATACGGGTTACTCCATGAGAGCTGCCACGTGAATGCGGAATCGAAAACTGCTCGATTCCTACTACGTGAAGACCCGCTCTGGCCAGATGATAACAAGCAGCGCTGCCGATCCCGCCAACTCCGAGAACAGCGACATCAAAAATCTTCATCGGAGCCGGTTTCTAGATTTCGAAGAATGGTCCCGGAGGGACACGGTGAAAGTAGCCCAGCACCTTTGTGCTGGGTACAGACCAATCATCACGGTGCCGTCCCGCCAGGGACGATCGAAGGGCTTCTTCACCAAAATTTATAAATTTTCAAGACGACTATTGTCAGTTCCTAAATACCAATGATGTGCAAATTGGGGGCAAAGACGCGCTTCGATCGTCCCTGGCGGGACGGGCCTCTCTTTTGGAATCAACCCAGCAATAAATTGCTGGGCTACTTTCACTGTATCCCTTCGGGATCGCTGATTAGCGCTCGTCTCGATGTCCTCCAAGACGTTATGTTGACGCACACGCTAGATCGTTATCGGCGTTCCCGGCGTTATCGGCGTTTCAAAAGAGGGTCAGATAATTCTCAATCTCCCAGCCTGACACACTTCGGTGATAATCGGTCCACTCTCGACGTTTTAAATCCAGGAATTCATCGCGGATCGGGCCGAGTGCATTGAGAATAACCGAGTCTCGTTCGAGTTCGAACAACGCCTCCAGCAACGTTTGCGGAAGGGTTCTCATCCCTCTCTTTCGGATCGCCATGGGAGTAAGTTCATACAGATTTTCGTGATTGGGCTCACCAGGATCTCTGCCTTCCTCGATGCCATCCAGGCCAGCCGCTAAATAGGCTGCGAACACCAGATAGGGATTACACCCAGCCGAAACGGTTCGATCCTCCACATGACCTGGACCGCAAACGCGCTGCATTTGGGTGCGATTATTCCCACCGTAACTAATAAAGGCCGGCGTCCAGGTGAAACCCGATCGCGCACTGTAGAGTCCCTCCCCTACTTGTAGACGTTTATAACAGTTCACGGTTGGCGATAAGATCGCGCAGAGGGCCGGGGCATGTTTGAGAACACCACCAAGGAACTGATAAGCTAATTTGGACAACCCCATCCCGCGGCTATCTTCATGATCCTCAAACAAATTGTTTCCGGTCCGGTCGGCCACATGATAGTGCATATGCGCGCCACTGCCGGTTCGATCGGCAAACGGTTTGGCCATATGCGTAGCGACGGCTCCATACTTAGGCGCCACCTGTGAAGTCATCATCTTGAAAAACGTATAGCGATCCGCGGTCGTTAACGCGTCAGCGTACTGAAAGTTCACTTCATATTGGCCATTCGCATCTTCATGATCGGCTTGGTAGGCGCCCCAGCCCAGCTGATTGCAATAGCCCACGATTTCTTGGAGATAGCCGAACGCCGATGAGATCCCTTTAAAGTCATAACAAGGCTTGGGTAATTGATCGATATTGGCCGGATCCCAAGGCTGGATCGAACCGTCCGGTTTCCTCGTCACCAGGAAGTGTTCCGGTTCAAGTCCGACATTCAGAAAAAATCCAAACTTCTCGGCCGCCTCCTTTAGTGCTCGCTGCAAGTTCAGACGAGGACAATACGGATACGGCTTTCCCTCAACGTAGAGGTCTCCGACAAATCGAGCCATTCCGGGATACCAAGGAAGAGGCGTATACGTGTTGAGATCGACCCGGGCCATCATATCCGGGGAGTTCGGTCCTTGGGCGAACCCGCCAATGGCGGCGCCAGCGAATCCGGCCCCCTCATCGATCAGAGCGTCCAACGCTTCTACCGGACACATTTTTACTTTGGCTGAGCCGCTCAGATCAACGAACTGAACAAGCAAAAAACTGACCTTCTCCTCTTTTAGACGTGATTTAACACTTTCGCGCAAGCTCGACATACCTCTCTCGCTAATGATGATGGGCCCGCACAGCGGGCCCAGATTCCTGGACTAAGTTATGTGCGGCTTAACTAGCAGCATCCGCACCATCTTCTGGCCGGTACACCGCATTGATTAAGCTTGTCTCTGAGCCGGCGAATTTCTTTTTTACTTCGAACCGATCGTGCACCGATGCGAGATCGCTTCGCATCGCATCCATCATATGGGAAGACTTGAACCGCAGCCAAACGAACCATCCGATTCCGACGAGTAGGTAAATACCGAAATAGATTGGGAACTTGTCCGCTGGCGGCGCCGGCACCGGATAAAATGCCGCAATGAGCGGCATGAGCATCAGAGCGATCGAAATTACGGACACGACGATATTCGTTGCCTTGAGCGCTCCCAGCGACTTGAGGTAAACCGGCGCAGCGATCGAGACCAGGATGTAAACGATTAGGAACCCAAAGGTCGCGATCGTGCTGAAGTCATTGAATATGTCCAGTACTCCCAGGCCGAACCAACCAAAGAGCGCCGAGAAAACAAATGTGAGCAAGGCACAAACCGTCACCGCGTGGTGAGGTGTCTCATTTTTGCCATGAGCCAAACCAAGGTTGCCGTGGAAGACCCCATGTCGTCCCATGGTAAAGATGACTCGTGAAGCCGCATTAATAGAAGCGAGAGTACAAGCCCACATGCTGACGACCGCACCGACGGAAATAAGCACGCCCATGAAAGGCAAGTGAGCGACGTCAGCCAAATCGTTGAAAGGAGCGGTGCTCTTGTCCAACGGATCCGGGAGCCCGCGAAAACCGAGAGTGGCCACATATGAGCAGAACACGAAGAAAATGCCGCTGATCAGGGCGCTCATCAGCACTGCCCGCGGAATAAAAACCAGCGGTCGCTTAGCTTCCTCGCCTAGAGCGGTTGCGCTTTCGTAACCGACATAACTAAAAATCGCCAAAATAAGCCCTAAGCGAAAACCATCGAAGCTAAGTCCCTCCAGCTTTAGCTGAGCAGGATCGATCACCGTTCCGTGTTGCATGAACACGATCGAGCACACTACTAAGATCAAGATCATCGATCCGCCTTCCAGGAGAAGCATGATGCGGGTAGAAAGCTGAATATCCTTGTATGCCACCAGCCAGACCAGAAACGTCCCGATGGCGAAAAGAACCACCGGCGGAACTGAGAGGTGAACCATGTTCAGCAAGATCAATGCGTAATTCACCGACCCGGCTAAGACCGCGATTGCCGTGAAAATGTAAGCTAGGATTAGACACCAACCGGCGATAAATCCCATGCTCGGCCCAAGGCCATGGCCAATACAGACGTAAAGGGCGCCTGGCGAAGCGGAACGCTTAGCAAATTCATTGATGCTCAGTCCGACCAACATGAGGGCGGCAGTGGCTACCAGATAGGTAAGCCAGGTGCCATTCCCGGCTGAAGCAAATACAAACGGCACGATTACGACCGGCGTTAAAGTCGGCGAGATATTGGCGACGGATTGGGATAGGATCTCTACAAAGGAGAGACAGGTGGACCTTAGCCCATAGCCTCCAGATTTAGCGGTGCTCATAAGACAATCTCCGTGAACGAAATTAGGTAAATGTTTTCTATTAGGAAACCAGCGTTGCATGTTAAGCAATTACTATGCCATCCGCCGATTCAGGTGAGAATCCCTCTTTTCACCCGAAAAACCCACCAAAGGAGAACCGGCCGATGTCGCTTCTTGTTCAACTCGGTTGCCTTCTGCTCAACTCGGACCGGTAGGGATACGCTCCTGCGCGTCCGTCTCCTGTCGGCGCGAAACAGGCCCAAGATCGGTAGGGCGAAAACCTGATTTCGTCTCAGCGAAATCGGTTCGAGCCGTTCGTGTTTTTGGCCAGTGGTGGATTATGGGAACAGCCGCACCCGTGGCTCAAACTCGTAGGCGTTTCGAACTACCTCTCACCGATCACCGATTAGTGGTCAGTGATCAGCCCGCCCTGCTCGACTCCTTCGGGTTACTGATGATGCTCAGAAAACGTACGGGCGGCGCATAGACCATCACGGGTCCATGCTCGATGGCGCCGTCAAAGAAAAGACTGTCGCCAGGGCTCAGGTGATAAATTTGGTCGTCGTGCCGGTAATCCATTTCTCCTTCCATCATAAAGAGCAATTCGTGACCGGGATGACGAAAAATGTTCTGGCTCGGATCGATCTTCCTCTCCTCGATGTTCATGAGGTAAGGTTCAAAATCTTTCTCAAACGGCAGACCAAACGCCAAAGACTGATAGTAGTGCCCCATCTTCGAACCCCGACCGACGATAATCTTTCTCTCGTTTTTCCGGATGAGTACCGCCCGCCGCTCTGAACCTTCAACCTGGAAGAAATAGCCAGGCCCCACTCCCAGCGCGGAAGCGATTCGGGTCAAGGTTGAAACAGGTGAAGAGACCAACCCATTCTCGATCTTGGAAAGCTGACCTTTGGTCAAGCGAACCCTCTCCGCCAGCTGATCGAGCGTCACAGTTCGCTGGAGCCGAAGCGTGCGAATGCGCTGTCCGATAAATTGTTCAACCGTCGGAGATTCTTCCGCGACTGCCTTTGCTTTCCTCACCAGCAAAAGTTTCCGCAAAAGAAACTTTGTTGGCAAGGTCGAAAAAACCACGCCAAGACGCCTGAGAATCTCACGCCTAGACGCAAAGGTTTCGGACCAGAGGAAAAAATCTCACGCAAAGACGCAAAGGCGCAAAGGTCATTAGATCTTATTAGCGACTCCTTCGATGGTCATAGAGATCCTTCACCAAAATTGGTTAACAGAGGGGACCTATGCTCTTATCTGAAACCTTTGCGTCTTGGCGTCTTTGCGTGAGATTTCTCAGACGTCATTTGTCATGCGCAGCCTGGAATCCAGGCCGTTCCCGCGAGTGGCACTTTGGCCATGGCTGCGGCTTCAACGGTCAGAGCGACCAGATCCTCCGGCTCAAGATTTAGCACGTGACTCTTGCCGCAAGCTCGGGCGATTGTTTGAGCTTCCATCGTGAGCACTCGGAGATAGTTCGCCAGACGTCGTCCACCGTTAACTGGATCAAGTCGCTTGGCTAGCGCCGGATCCTGAGTGGAGATGCCAGCTGGATCGTTGCCATCTTGATAATCGTCATAAAAACCTGCGGCAGTTCCCAGCTTTTGATAATCGTCTTGGTATTTCGGAGAATTGCAACCCAGCGCAATCAAAGCGGCGGTTCCTATCGAAACCGCATCCGCGCCCATAGCTAACGCTTTTGCCACATCGGCACCGGAGCGAATTCCCCCGGAGATAATCAGTTGCACTTTTCGATGCATTCCCATTTCAGACAGTGCTTCAACGGCTTGGCGTAAAGCTGGGAGGGTGGGAATGCCGACGTGTTCGATAAACACTTCTTGGGTTGCCCCTGTTCCTCCTTGCATTCCGTCCACCACTATCACATCGGCGCCAGCCTTCACCGCGAGCTTCACGTCAAAATAGGTTCGGGACGCACCGACTTTTATGTAGATCGGTTTTTCCCAATCGGTAATTTCTCGAAGTTCTTCGATCTTGATTGCTAAATCGTCAGGCCCGGTCCAGTCCGGGTGTCGACAAGCACTCCTTTGATCAATCCCCGGCGGCAGAGTACGCATTTCGGCCACACGATCGCTGATCTTTCTTCCCAACAACATGCCGCCACCACCCGGTTTGGCTCCCTGACCGAGCACTATCTCGATCGCATCCGCTTTTCGTAAATCATCCGGATTCATTCCGTAACGGGAAGGCAAATACTGGTAGACCAAGATTTTGGAGGACTGCCTCTCTTCGGCGGTCATCCCGCCATCTCCGGTGGTGGTGGAGGTTCCTAGTTCTGAAGCGCCGCGACCCAATGATTCTTTGGCCTCGGCTGACAAAGCACCGAAACTCATCCCTGCGATCGTGATTGGAATCTGCAAATGAATCGGCTTTTTGGCGTGAAGCGCACCGAGAACAACGTCAGTGCCACATCTTTCTCGGTACCCTTCCAGCGGGTAACGCGACATGCTGGCCCCGAGAAAAACCAGATCATCAAAGTGGGGCAATCGACGCTTCGAACCCCAACCTCGAATATCGTAAAGACCCGTTTCAGCGGCTCGCTGGATTTCGTGGATTACGTGGCGATCGAAGGTCGCCGATTCCCGCATTCCGGGAAATATTTCAGTGCTCATAATCGTTATGAATTGCGGGAGCGTATAGCCGATCCGACGTAGTCCGGCGACCGCCCATGCGCGTCAACTTAAGACTTGGGAGTATACGAAGAGCACTGGTCCCGGCTTGTCCGCCGTAGCCAGGAGGGCGGAGGAGGAAGGGACCAACGAAAGTAGCCCAGCACGAAGTGCTGGGAAGTGGAGCAAAAAGAGATGTCCGTCCCGCCAGGGACGATAGAAAGGTTTGGCTCCTGGTCTCTCGCATGCCGCTCATGAACGTAAGCAGCCGTCGATCGTCCCGTCCGGGACGGTTCCCTTTTTTTGAACGCCAACCCAGCACTTCGTACTGGGCTACTTTCGTTAAGTCCCTGCGGGACGAGTCTCGCCGCGTGCGCCTCGGTCTTAGCTTGACGCGCATTGGCAACTGCCGAATGACATCGGATCTCGTGCGGCGCGGATCGCGAGGATCCGACGTCGCAGAAGCGCACGGTCGTTGAGCGTGATGCATCAAAGCTATGTCGGACAGGCTGCGATCCCTCCCGACAGACGAAGGACCCTCTTTAATACAATGAGGCATTATCGATTTGAAAGTGATAGAGCCTGCGAGCCGAGCCATAACGTCTGAACTCCTCTGGGCGCGCGTCGCATCCGGCCCGCTTCAAGAGTGTTTGCAGCAGCTCCAGATGTTTCGGCCGCATCTCCTTTTCGATGCAGTCCGTACCAAGGCTCTTAACGTGGCCGCGGACAAACAATCGAGCTTCATAGATGGAGTCACCCAAGGCGTCACCCACATCCCCACAAATCACCAGATTCCCAGTCTGAGCCATAAACGCGCTCATGTGGCCGGCAGCGCCCTTGACGACAATGTCGATCCCTTTCATCGAGATGCCGCACCGCGCTGACGCATCCCCCTCAACGACAAGCAGACCGCCGTGAGCAGCCGCGCCGGCGCATTGGCTGGCATTGCCATTCACGTGGACAAACCCGGACATCATGTTTTCAGCGACTCCGGTCGCGACATTTCCGTGGACGATCACGGTGGCTTCCTGATTCATCCCGGCACAGTAATATCCGGCGTGCCCTTCGATTTCTACCGTTACCGGCACACGGACCCCGCAGGCGATCGCATGGGCCCCGCGAGGATTCAGAATCCGCCAGTGTTCTTCGTCACGCGCGGCATCCAGGTCATGCAGCCTCTGATTCAGCGCTCGAACGCTGGTCTTCGCGAGATCGACAGTCTGAGTAAACGTCATATTGCCATCCGTTGATTACCCTCTGCTAGAGGGGGTTCAGAATTCAGAATCTTGTTCTATCCGCCGGTAATTTCTTGTCTACGCCGCCACGCCGATACGGTAATCCCTTCGAATCGCAGGTTCGCTACACTCGGCTCGACTCCAGTTATAAACCACGGCCGGCTCCGGTTCCCACAGGCGTGCGCTTTCAATACGGGGCAAATTCGCCAGCGACCGGTATTCAGACGCCATAGCCACGTAGTCATCCGTTTCAGCAAGAACCGCAGGCTTGCATGCGATTGGATCGCGCAAAACGGCAAAACCGTCCTCAGTTCCCACAGTAAAAGTATAAAAGCCATCGAGGTCCTTTAACCCGGCTTCCAACGCCTCTTTGAGCGTCGCACCATTCGCCAGTTGCCAGGCGAAATAGCCGGCCGCCACCTCAGTGTCGTTCTCGGTGTGAAATTCGATTCCCTGCCGGCACAGCCTTTGGCGCAAGCGGTTATGATTACTGAGTGAACCGTTGTGGACCAGGCAGAGATCAACACCGGTACTAAACGGATGCGACCCCTCGGTGGTGACCGCACTTTCGGTGGCCATGCGCGTATGACCAATGGCATGACTGCCGGCGATCTTTCGAAGCGAAAACCGCTCGACCACCGATTCCGGCGATCCGGTTTCTTTCATGATCTCGATTCGTCGCCCCACACTCATGATGCGAACTTCGGGAAAATTCTCTTCCAGAAAACTCCGAATGGATTGGACATCGGTCTTCACCAGAATTCGGGCATGAGTAGAATTCACCTCCACTAACGGTTTATCGCGAAACTGTTTTTCCAATGCGATCCCAATCGCAGACCAGTCGAAACTCAGATCCGAATGCTGTAGCATCACTTTCAGTTTGCCGGAGGGAGCCGAAGCGCCATAAACCGCAAAGCCGGCACTGTCTGGTCCCCGGCTGCTCATACAGATCAACATCTCACTGAACAAGGCCCCGAGCTCAGGCTCAAGCGAGCTCTTCTTGAGGAATAAGCCGACGATACCGCACATCGCCGTGTTTCTTATCATGAAACCTGCATATCTCAAGCAAAAGATTTCTCGCGGCTTTCTTACCTCTACCTAGGCCCATTGCAGGCTGATCGGCCCCGATCCCTTGATAGATCGGATCAGTAGATGTTTCTTTTTAAGCATCTTTTGTTTCGTTTTGATCATCCCGGCGAAACGAACCCGCCGTAGCCTGATCCTCCTGGCTCAGGACCTCAGGGTGCAGCGATTGTGAGAAGTGAATGGTGGATGCCTATCGGCAAATCTCGGCAGAATCTCCCGCCGCTCACTAATCACCAATCACCGACATGCTCCCTGAGGCTGAAGCATCAGGCTACTTTGCTATCTGCTATCGGCTATCGGCTATCGGCTATTGATTCGGCGGCGACAGCCGCCGAATCACCAACGATCCGTCCGTTGGCTATCCGCAGATGTCGCTGCGAAATGGCCGCGACGTCCGGGCTATGGGTAGCCACCACAAGCGTAGCCATTCGGTTCTCCGCGATGGTCCGAAAAATTTCGAGGAGCCGAGCGGCGTTTTCGCTATCAAGATTGCCCGTCGGCTCATCCGCGAGCAAAAGTTGAGGCCTATGCACCATTGCGCGCGCGATCGCGGTGCGCTGCATTTCACCCCCGCTAAGTTGATGGACAAAGTGTTTCGCGCGTTGGGTCATACCGACCATATCAAGCATCTCCATGGCGCGACGCTCGCATTCCGTATTACGGATGTGCTGCAGCCTGAGTGGAAGGCACACATTCTCCAAGACATTCAGCGTCGGCAGAAGGTTAAAAAACTGAAATACGATCCCCAGCCGATTGCGGCGATAATTCGTCAGTTGCACTTCGGTGGCGGAGACTAACGACCAGCCATCGACTAGAATCTCCCCATGGTCGGGCTTGTCGAGACCGCCGAGAAGATGCAAAAGAGTGCTCTTCCCCGAGCCCGATTCGCCGGTAATCGCCAGAAATTCGCCAGCACCTATTTGCAGATCCACAGAATCGAGGGCTACAACCGGAGAATCCCCTTGCCGATAGGTTCGAGTTACGGCTCTCAATTCGATCATAGTGCGAGTCTACGAATGACAGACAAATGACAAATCACAAAGAGTTGATCGGTTAGAACCGGCCGGGAACGCCGGCTTGTCCAACGAAGCCTGCCGGAGTTTCAAACGACGGCGCGAAGTTGGAGAACGCCGGGAACGCCGGGAACGCCGGGAACGCCGACAACGCCGACAACGCCAGACGCCAGACGTCGGTACGCCGACACGCCGATACGCCAACCCCATGCCGGACCCTATTTCTTCGCGAATCATTCATGAAGAGAGCGATTTTCTGATTTTCGATAAGCCAGCTCATCTTCTGGTGCACCCGACGAAGCCGGGCGGTCCGCCGACGCTGTGGTCGGAGTTGCGCGAGCTCCTGGCGTTTGAAATAAGTAACGGCGGACAGGTCTCACTGATCAATCGGCTAGATCGGGAAACGAGCGGATTGGTCTTAGTCGCAAAGAATACAGGAACCGCCCGGGAACTTGCGCGTTTGGTCAACCACCATCGGGTGGAAAAATTCTATGCGGCGATTACCCGAGGATGGCCGGATACTGACCAATTTGAGGTCGATCAACCACTCCTCCGTCAAGGCGAGCAGACTCCGAGCAAAATCTGGTTGAAACAGGCTATCCATCCGGCCGGATACCCAGCCAAAACAATTTTTCAGGTCGAACAGCGATTCGAGAACCAGAGGGGACGTTTTGCGCTTATCAAATGCCAACCGATCACGGGACGAACCCATCAAATCCGCGTTCACTTGGCTTCGGTTGGCCTTCCCCTAGTCGGCGACAAGATCTACGGGCCGGAGGAAAACTGTTATTTGGAGTTTATCGAGACCGGCTGGACGCGAAAGCTGCAAGAAAAACTTTTAATAGATCGGCATGCACTGCACGCGACGACGTCTGCGTTTTCCTTTTCGCGGACGCGACCACCTCTACGAATCTCCTCTGCCGAGCGATCTGCGAGACTTTATCGAAAGCGGACTCGGCTAAGCCTCGTCCGATAGCAGATAGCAGATAGCAGATAGCAAATATCTTGACCGCGTTCTCGGCGTACCTCTCACCATTTGGCGTTCTCCAACTTCGCTCCGTCGTCTGAAACTCCGGCAGGCTTCCGACTTCGCTGATCCTTGGAACGTCGCCGATGTAGCGGAAGAGCTTCGTCGGACAAGTCGGCGTTCTCGGCGATTACCTACGGTCTCAAAAAGATCTCTTCAGAAACAGGATCGCGCACCTTAGCGCCAGGTGGGATTCCCGTGACGTCGACTAGGTTGTTCAACGCAAACGGACTAATCACAATGTCTGGGTTGGATGTCGGCTGTGCGTAGGGATAGACGTCGTCGGAAACCTCTCGACCCTTATAAACAAAATCGTAATTCGCGGCAAATCCTCCGTACGGGATATTGAAAGGAACCACGGCCCAATTCACGCCATTGAAATAATAATATCCAGCTTGCGCACAACGGGACCAGCGTATTCCGGTCGCAAAATGCACCTGATGGTTTTGCGTCCGACCGGTATAGCGAGGTCCTGCCGGTGAAAAAGCTGGGAAAAGAGTGAGAGCGCTCACCAACACGAGAACAGTCCTCATAGCGCTACAATCTCGCGCAAAGACGCCAAGACGAAAGGTTCGGATCAGAGAAAAAAATCTCACGCAAAGACGCAAAGGCGCAAAGATTTGGACTGAAGGTAAGATTACATACCTCTGACTTACCGATCTCAGTCTCGGGCTTTTAATTAGTTTTGGTGAAGCAAGTCTCAAGGATGGCATTCACCGAGTCGTCAACAACCTTTAATCACCTTTGCGCCTTTGCGTCTTTGCGTGAGATCCCAATCTTAATCCGAAACCTTTGCGTCTTGGCGTCTTTGCGTGAGATTTTATCCTCTGGTCCGAAACCTTTGCGTGAGATCTCAGGCTTCGCGTCTTGGCGTGAGTTTCTTTGACTTGCGATTATACCCGACAGTGCTCCAATAGGCTTACTCTTGTGGCCGACTTCAACCCCCGTGACATCAATGTAAATTTCAAACCCCCGTCGGTCGGCTGGCTTGCCGCCATCTTCGTTGGCGTCCTGCTGATCGCGGCGCTGTGGATGTCTTACTACACGGTAGGACCCGAATCGGAGGGAGTCGTTCGGCGTTTCGGGAAGTATTTCAAGACAGTTGATCCAGGGCTTCATTTCAAGCTGCCATTTGGCATCGACGCGGTGACCGTGCTACCGACCCGACGACAGTTGAAACTCGAGTTCGGCTTCTCCACCCAGGGCTACACTACGAATCCGATCCAGGCCGGCCAGGAACCGGATGAGGAAAAATCTATGGTCACTGGTGACCTGAATGCGGCACTGGTGGAGTGGGTCGTCCAATATCGTATCGAAGATCCGAGCCAGTATCTGTTCGAGGTGCGCAATCCCGGAGAAACCCTGCGCGATTTGTCCGAAGCTGCCATGCGTGAAGTGATCGGCGACCGCACAGTGGACGAACTGATCACCATCGGGCGTCAAGACATTGAGATTGAGGCGCTCGCCCGGATGCAGGAATTGTCCAAGCGGTACCATCTCGGCATTCGGGTTGACCAGGTGCAGTTGAAAAACGTGAACCCGCCCAGTCAGGTGCAAGCGTCGTTCAACGAGGTGAACAAAGCTCAACAGGACCGCGAAAACGCGATCAATATCGCCAACGGTGAATACAACAAGGTGGTGCCAAAAGCCAAAGGCGAAGCCGACCAGACAATCCGCGGAGCGGAGGGCTATCGCTTCAAGCGCGTCAATGAAGCCGAGGGCGACGTTGCGGCTTTTAGCGCCGTGCTTACACAATACGTCAAGGCACCCGAGATCACGCGTACCCGCCTTTACCTCGAGACGATGGGTGAAATCTTGCCCGAAACGGGGCAAAAAATCATCATTGACGAGTCGATGAAACAACTCCTTCCGATCTTGCCGCTCTCGATCAAACCAGGGGAGGGCCGGTAGCGATGAAAAAGAGTTATTTCCTAGCAGTAGCGGTTATCATCGTTGCCTTTGTCGTGTTCCTTGGTCTCTCCGGTGCCTTCTATACCGTTGATCAAACCGAGCAGGTGATCATTACGCAGTTTGGACAACCGATCGGCGACCCTATCACCGAGCCGGGTCTGCATTTCAAGATCCCGTTCGTGCAAAACGTGAATAGCCTGGACAAGCGCTTCCTGGAATGGGACGGCGCTCCGGTTGCCATTCCCACGAGGGACAAGACCTATATCCATGTCGACACGTTCGCGCGTTGGCGCATCGACGATCCCAAGACTTATTTCGTGCGTTTACACGATGAGCGCAGCGCTCAGTCGCGTCTCGAAGACATCCTGGGCAGCGAAACGCGGAACTCCATCGCCAAACACGACCTTATTGAAATCGTGCGAACCGACAAGACCCGCCAGCCATTGCACGACGAGACCCTCAAAGGCGGCCCTGCCGGCACCATCGGGGTCCTTCCACCTATCGAGTTCGGACGGCAGAAGATCGAAGATGAAATCAAGACCGCTGCCTCGCAAAAACTGTCCCAGTTCGGCATCACTGTGCTCGATTTCCGGATCAAGAGAGTAAACTACAATCCGGATGTCCTAGCCCGCATCTACCAGCGCATGATCAGCGAGCGCCTCCAGATCGCACAGCGCTTTCGTTCCGAGGGCGAAGGTGAATCTGCCCGCATAGCCGGCCAGCGCGAGCGCGACCTGAACGAAATCCAGTCTAATGCCTACCGCCAGGTGCAGCAGATCCGGGGCGAGTCCGACGCCAAGGCCACCGAAATTTACGCCCGTGCCTATACGCAAAATCCGCAGGCCGCCGAGTTCTACGCCTTCCTCAAGACTCTGGAGACCTATCACAAAATCTTCACCAAAGATTCCACCCTGGTGCTTTCCACGGACAGCGACATTTTCGCTCTACTAAAACGCGCTGCCACGAGTACAAAAGCCTCCCCGCTACCGCCCGAGACCCCCGCAAAACCTTCGCCCTGAACGACATGCGAGCAGCGGAACGCGTAGGGGGAGCGGGCGATCCTTCCCGGGCCGAGCGCAATCGAGGTGTCGGCGTTCCCGGCGTTGTCGGCGCTCCCGGCGCTTTTACCTCACCGCCAATCTGTCATTTATCACCTGTCATCTGCCATTTTTACTAGCGGCGTAAGCCGCTAGTAAATCTGTACGGTAATACCTTCCGTCACCTGATTCACGACGCGCGCGGCATCCCAATTGGCCAATCGAATACAGCCGTGGCTACCGGACCGGCCAATCGTGTTCGGGCTGTTCGTTCCATGAATGCCGATTCCGGGCTTGTTGAGGCCAATCCAAAGGATCCCTACCGGGTTTCTAGGTCCAGGTGGAATGTTGAAGTAATTGTCGCTGCGGTAACCGTGTTCGAGCATCGCTTCATCCCAGCGGAACCATGGAAGAGTGGCGATGCCAACTACCTTCCAAACGCCGATGGGTGCCGGCAATCGAGTCGACCCCGGAGTGATCGGATAAGAACAAACGATCTTATCTCCGTCATACACATCGAGCATGCGATAGCGCGTATCTATTTTAATTACTCGTTTGCTGAACTCGGGACGCGCCGGGATGTGGTCAACCTCTTTGACATCCTCGATCTTAAACTCTGGAACGTTCGGCACCCGAACGTTATCCCCGGCTTTGAGCGAATCGATCTTCAAGTCCCGATTTAGTTTCGCGATGAAATCCGGATCGGAATGAAATCGTTCACCTAAAAATTCACCGACGGAACGATATAACATCGCTTTTTTCTTCGCTTGTTCCGACGGTTTGGAGGGAACATCTCCGACCTTCTGCAAGTCCTCCGCGGTCACCGTATAGGCCGTGTAGATCGGAAAAATTTTGGACAACTCTTGCTGCATTTCGGCGTCGATTTGTCCGGTTGGTTTCTGGCCGCTGGCTAATTGATAACGCACCAAAGCCTTGGCGGTGAACTCTCCCCATCGTCCGTCGATTTTGCCGGGACCGAATGAACGTTGATCCAGAAAAATCTGTAGCCGCGTGAGCACCTCTTGGGGCGAGGCGGGCTCAGCTCGGGGTATCGTGGGTTCATTGGAAGGGGTTGCCTGCGGTGCAGGCGTAGGAGGCGCTATCGGGTTGCTCGGAAAACGGAGGTCGGGGGTTGGTGTTGGTGCCGATTTTTTCTCGGACTTTTCCGCACCGGATTGATCGACCACGAACGGTGTAGAGGAAGGCGAAGGACTCGCAACTTGCGCGAAAGCGACAGGCGCCGTGACGAACAAGGCAATGACAAGAACTATTCGGCTAATAAACATAATAGCGGTTCGGCAAACGGATCGGGAGTATAGCATGAATGCCCCGGGCGGCAATCATAACGCCGGCTTGTCCGACGAAGCCTTCCGGAGTTTCAAACGACGGAGCGAAGTCGGAGAACGCCGGGAACGCCGGGAACGCCGAGAACGCCGAGAACGCCGAGAACGCCGGGAACGCCGGGAACGCCGAGAACGCCGAGAACGCCGGGAACGCCGGGAACGCCGAGATCGCTGGAGCGAAGTCGGAGAGCGCCGCCAACTCCAGCCACGCCAACACACCGTCCCTTAGCTATCTGCTATCTGCTATCTGCTATTCGGGATTGGCCGGCTCCCGCCTTGACTTACCCTACCCCAGCGCTAGTTTGCCGGTCTTCGCAGCGCACCCGTAGCTCAATTGGATAGAGTATATGACTTCGGATCATAGGGTTGCAGGTTCGAGCCCTGCCGGGTGCATGCCTGAGCGCGAACGACTTACGCCGTACAGGCCTAGCGTGTTGTCAGAATGACTCGGCCACTTCTCGGCCATTTTGCAAGTAAAGTAGCTACACCATCCTTCCTGGCTGAATATTCCGTTATTTCCGGTAATCCTTCGATTCCTCATGGACATTCATGCGACCGTTACCACCTCAACGGAGACCGAGTTAAATCTCACCGTCAAATGACCATTGGTCTGGCTTCAAGTGGGTGGATCTACGACCATCGTGCCCAACTCTTACCAGACGAAATTGAAGAAGAGCCTGGTGGCGCTTTCCAAGAGATGGAAATTGGTGGCTACCAACGAAGGCCGGACTTGCGGGTCGGTGACCGGGTTTTGGTGATTTTGTATTTCCCGAGCGGCTAGCGATAGTTTTGCACGTTATTTCGAGTGGTGCGCCGGCCGCGGTTTAACAAAATGGATCGCGACTCGTCTCGTTCAAAGATCAGTGAGCTTCTCGCCCGGGCGCAAAACTAGAACTCGATTTCGAAGCGGTCTTTGGCTAGCAGCGCCTCAGCCACCGGAATCGAGATTCGCTCGGCGAGTTCTGTAATAGCTGCTCGGTTCGGTTGATCGATTTTAGCTCCAAGGATTATGCGGCTAGGTTTAAGACGGCAGGACTCGAGCGAGAATTTCCTTCCGCTGGACAGGTCCGCAGAGACCAGCCTCCATTCTCCTTCGTATTTCCACTCTTCTGATTTGTGACAACCCGCCAGGACCGGCAGGATGTCGAACCTCACCTGGTCGAATTCAATCTTTGACGGCCAGAAGAGGCCAAACACGTCCAACAAATTGTCCGTGTATCGCACCGGGTGCAGGAGCTCCAGTATTTCTGCACTCGACAGCACATTCGCGCCGGAAAACTCAAGGCAGACTCCCTTGTGCTGGTTCGCGTAGTGACTCCACATAACAACGGAGTTCGCATTAGTCGCAAAACAGCTCACGCCCAATTTTTCTCGAAAAAAGCTGAAGGGATCCGGGAAAGCACCTGGCCCATAGAAGATTGACAGACTGCCGGCTATTAGACTCTCGAACCCCCCTCGTACTATTTCTTTCTGGTCTTCCTCGAACAGCGGCTCCATCGATTTTGGATCAATTCCGTGCTCGGGGCCAATCTGCTCGACAGCCTGCTTTAGAGCGTGATCCCATGAAATAGATAGAGCCGAGTCATACGGGTCGTTGAAATCTGCCGGCTTGCTCAGAAACGCGTAGCCATCACGAAGTTCCTCGAGGATATATGCAAGACGCTCGAGGCTTCGGTACCGGTACAATGCCGGCGGGAAGTTTGAGCGCTTTAACGCCAACGCCTCGGTCCGCCCGGCTTCTGCGTTGACCTTAGCCAGAGACTCAAAGTAGCGATCTTTCCAACGTTCAGCGGAATCGAGACAACGTTCCACGGTACCGAGATTGCGCTTTTGGATGCAAATTGGCGAGCCTGGAATAACGGCTGGCAGTCCCGACGGGTGATGGAAGACAAACCGCCCAACTCAAGGATGGGCAACGTCCAGCTCCCAGTTTCAGTGACCTCATCTTTGAAGATTGATGTTACTTTACTCGGCAGGTAGTATCATTCGCCAAGTAGCCTTGGAGGTTGCCATGAGTGACAAATCCGAGCACAACAAGCTCGACAGCGATTGCTCCTTACCTCCTGATCATCCTTTGCCACCAGACCAGCTAGGACGATATAGCCCAGAGCGTGATTTCTACGCCGAAACGGAGATTGCTGAGTACGTAATGGCGGAGGCTCAAGATGAGACGATCCAACATGTTGAGCGCGTAAAAATCGAATACGTAGTGGGTTCTCCCTATGAAATATGGGATGTTACAACAGACAAAGATCGTTGGTGGGTAGTAACTAATCCCACGAATCTGTATTCGCAGCGCCATTTCCCAAGCCTCGATTATACGCTCTCGTTCCACGTTGGTCTCATGATGCGCGTCTCAAGCCGCCAAGAAAGGGCTGGCGAGCCGGAGCCGACGCCGTTCGATGAGGTATTCCGTCGACAGAACCAAGCGTCGGATCTTTTGGAGCGAGCGTTGGAAGCCGTGGACTTTCAGGCAGTCGGAATGCAGCTTCGTGAATGTCTGATCTCGCTCATTGCTGCGGTTCGGCGCCGCACAACCATAGAAGGTGGGGAAGAGCGACCTAAAGACGCGGACATCGTTGATTGGAGTCGGATTCTGACGGGACAGTTCTGTCCAGGTCAGCACAACGACGAACTACGAAACTATATAAGAACCACTACCGAGAAGGCATGGCAATTGGTCAACTGGCTGACGCACCATCGTAACGCTAATAAGACAGCTTCCATGATCGCGCTGGATGCGGTGGATGCGATTGTAAAACACTACGTGAGACTGCTGAGCCGCGAACGTGCTGATCGGGTCGATCAATGCCCTCGCTGCGCGTCACGCGGTATCCGTACATTCTTTGATATCGGGATTGAACCCGACGGAGCTTACTTCGAGAAATGTAACGCGTGTGGATGGGATAATCATCCTGGATACCCAGACGAGAAAGCAACAACGGATTAGCGATCCGGAGAGAACGCGAGGATCCGAATGCTCCGAAGTTCGTCCCTACGTGGCAATAGAAAGTTCCGGCAGCAAGCTCTTTCCCAGGCGGATCAAATAGGGCGACCATGGTTCATACCATCGTATCGCTGTGGGCCTGGTCATACACCGTGCCGCATGATTGAACCGTCCCATTTTTTACTATAATCAATATGAATCTGCTGACAGGCTGAGAATTTCTAACCGCGATTCTTCCTTTGTCGACAGTCACAGAAGGAACGAGTTTTCGTGCTCATCAAAGGTATAGACTTTCCCGAGAAGCTACTTCGGGCGCAGATGACAGGCGACTTGGTCATTTTCGCCGGCGCCGGCGTATCGTGTCCGGCGCCGTCATCACTTCCTACTTTTCGGGATTTAGCAAAACAGGTTGGCAGCAATTCCGGCGTTGAACAAATGGAGAACGAGCCGGAAGATCGGTATCTCGGGCGCTTGGGAGAAAGCGGCGTCCGAGTTCACGAGGCGGTGGCTCGCATCCTCACTCACCCGCAGAGTCAGCCCAACGATCTCCATAGATTGCTTTTGAAGATTGCGACCACGAAGACCAATGTTCGCCTGGGGACGGTCTATAGGGGTCAGTCAACAAATCTTGACAGATTTTCATCCGGCTTGGGATACGCTTCAGGGCGACGCTTCACCGGCTGTCAAGATTTGTTGACTGACCCCGACTCGGAACTCTCTCGCCATGCGCGCCGTCTTTGTACCTACGTTTGAAACGAATGCTATTGTTTTATAGTGTTTTAATTAATGACGCAACAAATGCGTCCGTTTCAGCAATCATCCGCTCATCTTCATTATTCTTAGCTCCTAACAATGCATCAACCGCATCTTGACTTGCTTGTGCCTTCGCACTTAATGCAGCAAGAATTTTAACCTGAGTTGGTGTTCTCAAGTTAGGTGGATATGGCATTAAGCTAGTAAAATGCTCGAACACCGTTGTGAATGCCCATGCATCATCCCCTGCCTGAATTGCTCCTGGCACTCCTGCTAACCCAGCGAACCATCCGCGCAATACATAGACTATGGCAGAATTTTCAATGTCAGTAAATTCTCCTGCATGTTGAAGTTCAAAGATTGCTGCTTCTTTTTCGGTTGGAACTGTAGTTTTCATTTCATTCGAATTCTGATTTGCCCATCGTGGATCGGGTGTTTTTTACTCATTTGGAAGCCATGGGCTCCAAACGAACAAGTCTTTCTGATGTGAATTTTGAGACCCATGGGTCTCAAAACGTCGATACGCCGTCGAACGCCTGAAGGGCTTTGTGTTCTGCGAGCAGCGCATGAAACGCTTCGCTGATCTCGGTCTTCGAGTCAGGTTTCTCTCTGATCGCGGCGTCGAAAGCTTTAAGCGCGTCGTCATACTCGCATCCGGCCGCTACCATCGCCTTAACCTCTTTAGATGTCATTGCGGTCTATAGGGGTCAGTCAACAAATCTTGACAGATTTCATCCGCCTTGGGATACGCTTCAGGGCGACGCTTCACCGGCTGTCAAGATTTGTTGACTGACCCCGACTCGGAACTCAGCTCTATTTCGTGGGAGAGGTCGAAGCGGTTTTCGGTTTCTTGTTCATCCCGCTTTTCGTTGCGATTATTGGGTTCCTCGGATGGTGCTGCTGACGGTTGCCAAGGCAAAAAAGTGCGCAACTATCCCAAATTGCGGTGAGCGTAACGCACGCCCACGGGCGAATTTCTGAATAAATCCGAGAGTCGCACACGGAGGAAACTCATGTCTCAAGCAGAACAGTTTGAAGTCCTGATCCTTGGCAGTGGACAGGGTGGAAAGTTACTGGCTTGGCATATGGCGCGATCGGGGAGACGGACTGCCGTCGTGGAGCGCCGGTGGATCGGGGGTTCCTGCCCTAACATCGCCTGCCTGCCCAGCAAGAATGAGATTTGGAGCGCGAGGGTCGCACATCTGGTGCATCACGCCCCGCAGTTCGGCACGGCGACCGGTCCGGTCGCTACCGACATGGCAAAGGTTCGCCAGCGCAAGCGCGACATGGTCAACCGCGAAATTGATTTCCATTTGCAGCAATACAAGACGAGCGGCGCCGAATTGATCATGGGGACTGGGCGTTTTGTGGCACCGAAAACGCTCGAGGTGCGTCTGAACGACGGCGGAACACGCGAACTGGCGGGCGACCAGGTTTTCCTCAACGTCGGAACGCACGCGGCAATTCCGAGCGTTCCTGGCCTGGAGGCCGCCCGACCCCTCACACATATTGAGGCTCTGGAGCTCGACTACTTACCGCCACATCTGATCGTGCTCGGGGGCGGCTATGTCGGCCTCGAATTGGCTCAGGCTTACCTTCGCTTTGGTAGTCGCGTGACGGTCATCCAGTCTGGGCCTCAGCTGATGAGCCGGGAGGATCCCGACGTCGCGGATGAAATGCAGCGGATTCTCAGTGAAGAAGGTCTTCAAATTCTAGTGGCAGCTGAGCCCCTCAATGTGCACGGCAAATCCGGAAAGGAAGTCAGCGTTACCGTGCGCACAACGTCCGGTGAGCAAAAGATCGAAGGCAGCGATATCCTGGTCGCGGCGGGGCGCATTCCGAACACCGCCGGGATCGGGCTTGAGAAGGCCGGCGTTGAGTTGGATGATCGTGGCTATATTCGCGTCAATGAGCGGCTGGAGACGACTGCGTCCGGTGTCTGGGCCCTGGGCGAATCCGCCGGTAGCCCACAGTTTACGCATGTGTCGGTCGACGACTTTCGAATCATCAGGGACAATCTGGCTGGAGGGAAGCGCAGCACTCGCGATCGGCTGGTCCCATACTGCCTGTTCACGGACCCTCCACTTGCCCATGTCGGACTGAGCGAAAGCGATGCGCAACGCCAAGGCGTCACCGTGCGCGTCGCAAGGCTGCCGATGAGCGCGGTGTTGCGGACAGAGGCGACGGGCGAAACACAAGGCTTCATGAAGGCTCTTGTCGGGGGGAGTGACGACCGCATTCTCGGCTTCACAATGATTGGCTCCGAGGCCGGCGAGGTCATGGTCGCGGTGCAAATGGCGATTCTGGCAAACCTGCCATATTGGAGGGTTCGAGACGCCGTTCTCGTCCACCCGACGATAGCGGAAGGACTTGGTACACTCTTTTCGAATGTGCCGCCTGGGTCCGTTCAATAGGTCACGCCAAAAAGTGTGTTGTTGACGCCCTTATTCCCGCTTTCAACGGTTGAGGGCTCCAAACACAAAATAAGGAGAACACATGAGCAAACTCACAGGTAAAGTCGCAGTCGTCACGGGCGCATCCAAAGGCATCGGGGCAGCCATCGCGAAGGCACTCGCCGCGGAAGGCGCATCGGTGGTCGTAAACTACGCATCGAGCAAAGCAGGAGCTGATAACGTTGTCGCCGCTATCACCAAGTCTGGTGGCAAAGCCGTTGCCGTGGGAGGCGACGTCTCCAAAGCTGCTGAGGCGAACGGTATCATCGACGCCGCCATCAAAAACTACGGCCGGCTCGACATCCTGGTTAACAACTCCGGCGTGTACGAGTTCACCCCCATCGAGGCCATCACCGAAGACCAATTCCACAAGGCATTTAACGTTAACGTGCTCGGTCTTCTGCTTACCACGCAGGCAGCCGTCAAGCACCTCAGCGAAGGCGCCAGCATCATCAACATCGGCTCCGTTGCCAGTCGCATCACACCTCCGAACAGCGTGGTTTACACCGGCACCAAGGGCGCGGTTGACGCCATCACCGGCGTGCTCTCCCGCGAGCTGGGCCCGAAGAAGATCCGGGTCAACACCATCAATCCCGGCGTGGTCGAGACTGAAGGCACCCACAGCGGCGGCGTCATCGGATCTGATTTCGAGAAGGCCGCCATTGCGCAGACTCCGCTCGGCCGCATCGGCCAACCTGGCGACATCGCCTCCATCGCTGTCTTTCTGGCGTCGGAAGACTCCGCCTGGCTCACCGGCGAGCAACTTCTCGCCACCGGTGGCCTTCGCTAGTCCGTAGACAACTGTTTGATAGGAGGCTGCAACTTCCAGCCGGCGGCGGCGGCGTTACTTTCATCCGAAGAGCGTCACATGGGCTCATTTCCAACCGTGTCCGGTATATGACTTCGGATCATAGGGTTGCAGGTTCGAGCCCTGCCGGGTGCATGAACGACTTATGCGTCGATCGGGAAGCTCGCCGGAGTGACTCGGCCACTTCTCGGCCATTTTTGAAGTGAGATCCAGTCGGGTCGGCCGTACCATTCCCGGTCATTGGATCGACACTTTCTTGATGTCAAACAACGCTAGGTGCTAAGACGGCAACTTATGGAGGCGACTCGGCTGCGGCGAGGCAGGCGTTCATCAAAGTAGCAGCCTAAGAAGAATCTATCATTTTCAAATTCGATTTTCTGCCGGTTGCTTTGCTCAACATTGGACTAAGGTCCTATTTCGCAGCCGGGAAAAGAATGGCAGCATTAGCGCTCAGCTCATTTCTTTGGTGGCAGTGAAGGCCAGCGACCTCTCAACCACGTCTAACAACATGGCATGCGAATTACCATCGATAGGTCATAGAGGCCCAGGTAGGCAGCTAAGCCGGCTTCTCCTGTTTCTATGCTACCTCGTAATCTCTAGCGGTTGTGTCACGCAGCAAGCGTCGAACCGCAACCTCCCGCTTTCGGGAGCTCAGCTAAGTCTGGACGAAGCACGCCGGACACAAGCTGATCCACGGACCGCCGTGGGCCATTATCTGGATGCAGCCCATACATCCTTGGCCTTGATGAGCAGCCCAACCGGCGAACAGGCGACAGACGCCCGGCTAACCTACAACAGTGCATGCCAGGAAATGGCCGTGTTACTCCGGTCCAGTAACCAGCTCTGGAATCGGACCACCACCATTCAATCGGGCGATCACACGTACCAATTGCGTTTTGCTGGCGGTTCGCATCAGGCCGGCACCTGGGACCCGAATTACTTCGACTTTTTCCGTACACCAAAACAGTTGCATAGCAAACTTCCCATTGAAACGCGACGCACCAGTGGTTGGGGCGGCATGTTAGCGGGAGTGCATAAACCGGCAGATCCCAGGAAATTCTTTCTGCCCCTCGCTGGCCTCGCGGTCCCGGTAACCGCCACGGTCGACTTCACCAAACTCGGTTCCAAGGCCGATGGCGTTCGGGAAGCTACTTTCAGCCTCTATGAGCCGGCCAGACGAGAGACGATTCGGATCGCTGGTGGGCAGAGACCGTTGGCGGCTGACTTCGCCGCCCCGTTTGCTTATTACCCCAATCCGATGCTTTTGGGCATCCAAGCCATGATGCACCCGGAAAAGTACCAGGAACGAGCGGGACTCTATCTGCTGGAGCCTTATGATCCGGACAAGATCCCGTTAGTTTTTGTCCATGGCTTGCTGTCGATACCTCAGATGTGGGTTCCCACGGTCAGCGCAATCCAGTCCGATCCGGAGTTGCGCGGCCGGTTTCAATTTTGGGTTTTCGCTTATCCGACTGGCGACCCAATTGCGTTGTCCGCTCTCCGGTTTCGGGAAAGCTTACAGCGCATTTATCAACTCTATCCCCGAACGAAGGGCATGGTTCTGATTGGTCACAGTATGGGCGGATTAGTTATTCGGATGCAGGCGGTGCGTACCGAGCGTGTCTTATGGAACGGCGTGCTCCAGAGTGACGCGGATCGGCTCTACGCGACAACTCCGTCCGACAATTTAGTCAAAAGGGCCCTGATCTTCGATGCGAACCCTCATGTGGAAAGGCTCGTTTTCATCTGTGTCCCACATCGCGGCAGTTATCTTGCGACTAACTGGATCGGCGCGATCGGCGTCAGTCTCATTCGCCTTCCCAGCACTATGTTGAGTCAAGTCGGGCAGGGGCTCAGCGGGTCGATCTTGAAGAACATGGGCTTGAAACGCATACCGACCGGGATCAATGGTCTTTCTCCGCGGAACCCTGTCCTTCGCTCACTCGATACTATTCCCATCGCGGTTCCTTACTACTCGATCATTGGCGATCGGGGTCGCGGCGATACTCCGAACAGTTCGGACGGCGTGGTACCCTATTGGAGTTCGCATCTTGCCGGGGCCCAATCGGAACTGATCGTGCCGGGGCCGCATGGCTCCTATGCTCTTCCGCAAACCATTGCCGAACTGAAACGTATTCTTCGTCTGCATTTAGCGACTCTCGGCCGTTCGGCCTCAAGGGATACCTCAAAAGAATCACATTTGACTCGCGGGCCGGTGGCTCGGCGTTTGCCACCTGTTTGGCAGGCCCTCGCTAGCTATTGCTATAGCTCTCAGGAAATAAGGATTATGTACGCTCTCATAATTGCTTTGATCGTATTCGCATGCGTGGCCGGCGGCGCGCTGATCGGTTCGCTTCTGGGTGCGGTTTTGCCGTCTCAGCATCTCAGTAACGAGGGCGAAAGACAGTGTGAAAGTTGGCATGGGACTCATTGGGACAATGACCGCCATCCTTCTCGGTCTTCTGATCGCTTCGGCCAAGAGTTTCTTCGACACGCAGAATACCGAACTGACGGAAATGTCCGCCAAAGTCATTTTGCTTGACCGTATCCTTGCGCATTACGGGCCAGAGACTAAGGAGACCCGCAATCTATTGCGCAGCGCTATTAGCGGCGCACTGGATGCGATGGAGCGGAAAGCGAGTTCCCAACATTCGGGGGCGCCAGCAGAGGCCGGCGGAGCGGAGATTCTCGCCGATAAAATTCAAGACTTATCGCCACAGAACGATGCTCAACGGTCATTACAGAACCAGGCGCTCAGTGTCGCGGTCGACCTCGCGAAAACACGCTGGCTAATGTCACAACAGGCTAGCGGCTCTGTTTCCCTGCCGTTGCTAGTGGTGGTGGTTTTCTGGCTCGCTCTTATTTTCTGCAGCTTTGGTCTCCTGGCACCGCGCACGCCAATCGTTGCGGCCACCTTAGCTCTCTGCGCCTTGTCTGTCGCAGCCGCTATCTTCCTAGTAGTAGACATGTACAGTCCCTTCGGTGGAATTATTCATCTCTCTAGCGCTCCACTGCAGACCGCTCTCGCTCATCTCGGTAAATAGTGGAGAGCACTATCTGTGTGTCGGATTTTAGTTTGTCCCGAAGGGACTATTATGAAAGTAGTCAGGTACGAAGTGCCTGGAAAAGCAAAAAAAGAGTACCGTCCCGTGAGGGACGCAATGAAAGTAGCCCGGTACGAAGTGCTGGGTGAGGCATTGAAAGACAGCCCCGTCCCGGAGGGGCTTGTCGGACTTTTCAATTGGGTAGCAGATCTGGTAAAAAGGTGGATGCCAGAGCGATATGTAGTCATTGATCGGCAGACGCCGATGTTGTTGCCGGTCGATTTGCGAGATTGGGTGGCAAAGGATGATTTGGCGCGCTTGATAGCGGAGGCGGTCGATCAATGCGATCTACGGCTAGCTTGTACCAATGAGCGGGGTAGCGGTAGTGCGCAGTATCCGCCTGGAATGATGTTGGGCTTACTGATTTACGCTTATGCGCGAGGAGTATTTTCTTCCCGGCGCATCGAACAACTCAGTTACGAAAGCCTTTCGGTGCGTTACTTGTGTGGCAACACCCATCCGGATCACGATACCATCGCGAAGTTTCGGCGAGAGAACGGAGCGTTATTTCGAGAGTGTTTCCGTAGCGTGTTATTGTTGGCGCGGGAATTAGGATTGGTTCGAGTGGGCAAGCTAGCAGTGGATGGAACGCGACTGGAAGCCAACGCCAATCGCCATCGCTTCAGCACGCGGGAGCAATTAGAGCAAGAAAGGGCTCGAGTCGAAGAGCTCATTAGCGAGCTGATCCAACGAGGGGAAGCGGCTGATCAAGCTGAAGAGGGCGAAGCAGAGACTGAAGGCTTGCCAGCGGAGTTAGCCGATGGGCAAAAGCGCCGTAAGGCCATCAAAGAAGCTCTAGAGCGCATCAAGCAACGAGAAGCCCAGCAGCAAGCCGAAAAAGAGCAATTAGCCCAGAGCGGTCGTCAGAGCCAGGCCAAGGAGGTACGGATGAATTTGACCGATCCAGACTGTGGGATCTTACACCGTAAAGGGGCAGGTACAGTCATTGGCTATAACGCCGAAATTGGAGTCGATATCCAAGGTGCAGGCCTGATTGTGACTAATGCCGTCAGTGCCAAAGGGGGCGACGCGGAGTTATTGAACCAAGTCCTTGAGCAGCTCGCTCCCGAGTTAGGAGCAGTAAAGGAAGTGGTCGTCGATTGTGGCTATGAGAGCGGACCCAAAGCCTATGAGCTGGAAAAGAGCCTTGGCACCAAAGTCTATTATCCTCCCCGTCCGATCCAAGTCAGTGCTAGTGGACCAAAACATCGCAACAGCCATAGGCAACGCTTGGCGCGACACATGCGTTATTTAATCAAAAAACGCATCGAGTCCCCCACGGACAGTGGTTGCAACGTCGGCGCCAAACGGTAGCTGAGGGTGCTTTTGGTTTTATCAAACGCGCGTTGGGCTTTCAGCGCTTCAGTCTACGCGGCTTGCAAAAAGTTCAGACCGAATGGCAACTAGTCTGCTTGGCCTTTAACCTGCGCAAACTGGCCTAAAGAAAACAAAAAGGCTCTGCACCTACCCGCAGCTCCCTTCGCGGAAAATTACGGCTTACCTCAAAGGTGATCGCAATCCTCCCCTTTACCGTCTCCCTTCCGCCAAAAAAAAGCGGAAAAAACATCACGAAGTCCGACGGCCCCCGGAGGGACGATCGATTGGCCGCTTGCGCTCGTGAAGCCGTATGTGAGATACGAGGAGCCAAACGTTTCTATCGTCGCTGCCGCGACGGACAATTCCTTTTTGTATCATTTCCAGGCACTTCGTACCTGGCTACTTTCGTGAAGTGCCTGCGGAACAAGTTAAATCCGACACACACCTCTAGGCCGTCTCTATATAACGAATCTGTTTCCGCTAAACCGGTAACCGAAAGGAGAACGAGTTACCTGATTGGACCTTAAGCGGCCCACATCTAGCTAATGCGGCCATTTCCAGGTGCTGCAATATTGGACTAAGGTCCAATAGCGGAAAGGCCCCAATTGTCACAGGATTCCTGTGAAATCACGTCGAGAAAACGCGTCGTCCACCTCGTCGTTCCGAAGCAATTGCAATCCGCTTACCTTCCATGAAACAGATTCCCTTCTTCGCCACGATTTTCGTCGCTTTAGGAGCTATGAGCTTACTGCCCAGCACCGGTCGTTCTGCCAGCGCAACTGAGCTCGACCAAAGCGCGAAGGCCGCCTTGAGTAGTCTCTATGCTAGCAATCCGGAAGCACGAGTTGTCGGCAGAAAAGCAGTCGCCATTCTCGTTTTTCCGCAGATCGTGAAAGGGGGCTTCATTGTCGGGGCACAACACGGTGACGGAGCGCTGCTCGTTAACGGCAAGACTATAGCCTACTACAACACGGTTGCTGCCTCCTACGGCTTTCAAGCAGGCATTCAGAAATTTGGGTACGCCATGTTCTTCATGAATAACGCGTCGCTGAATTATCTTCGCAAAACCGGCGGGTTTGAAGTCGGCACGGCACCGAGCCTGGTCGTAGTCGATACCGGGATTGCGGGGTCGCTTTCGACTACCACGCTGAATAAGGGGATCTATGTTTTCTTCTTCAATCAGAAAGGACTGATGGGTGGAATCGGAGTGCAGGGGACGAAGATCACTCAATTCACGCCTAGCAAGTAGGGCAGATTTGGGTTCCTTCGGCCCATGAGGACCTCGAACCGAACCCGCGACATACCCATCAGGCGCACAGGGCGCGCCGCTTGCGGCGCCCGGCGAAAGCGACACCGGGAGAATTCAGCTACACAGCCTGCATTGCTCAGAAATCTCTAAGGATTTTCTGAGCAATGCAGGCTAGTCGAAGCCGGGCAAACCGATTCGGATCCGCTCAGAAAAATCGGGAGCCTGGTCCGCAGCCTGAGCTTTGGCGTCGATGAGCGACATCGGTTTAAGTTCAGCAAACGGGAGATGACTGGCGAAACCTCCGTTTTTGTACACCAATTCGTCTACGGTTCCGTTCAACAACATTCGCCAATCCCAGGGAGCCGGTTTTGCTGTCGTTGCTGCGGTATGCATTCGCACATTGGTCGTGCAGTTATCGGACAGAGCATTGTAGAACTGCGGTTGCACATGGATGGCATTAACGCTCTGCAGGTAATTGAGGAATAACCTTCGAGCTCGGTCTGGCCCAACGCTGGTCCGATAAAGGTAGAGTTGTTCGTGGCGGTAATTCGTTCGGACGCGAATCACGTCGCGCTCATCGGCGACGATGTAGGTCAGCTCAAACTGTTTGAAGAAGCCGCGAATCATGGAGTAGGTTTGGCCTTGGGCCATCCTGGTCTCAACCGAAATCGCCACGTGATCGGTCGGCCCGAATTGGAAACTGACAATCGGGTGACAGATCAGGGTTGACCCCCAAAAGTTTATATAGAGATCCACTCCCCGCAGTTGGCTGAGATCTACTACCTTTGTTTCCCACTGGGGCTTGGCCGGCTGCCCCGGCTCGTAATCAAAGTTTCGTAAGTTGTGAATGGTTATCTTGTCTCCGTCTCTTTCTGTCCATGCGGTTTCGGCAACATCAGGCTGCCAGTTGCGCTTGCCAGTTGCTTGGATTGACCACCACCAAAAAGCAACTCCGGCGAATAATGCGAAGCAAATCCCGAGCGAAGTCCAACTGAACCTGAGAAAAAATAAAACCGCGACTACAGAGATCAGGTAGATAATGGCAGCAGGCAGACTCAGGTTCGTTACCGGGAGGTCGAAGAATATTGCTGCAGCTGCCCAAACGGTGACGAAACAGAGTGTCCCGAAGGCGAGCAACCATATTGCTCGACCGAGAATTCGCATCGAACCTCGAAGGTAGTTAAGCATCGAATGACGTTTCGAGCTTGGCTTTATTCTTCCGGAAAGAGCGTACTAACTTTAAGTAGAAACCGCTATAGGACGTTGGTCCAATAGACCTGAAGGCAACTCTGCTACCTCCATTTGCAGAGGGCTGCGGTATCGCGGCCCTCTTTCGATGTTGGACTTTGGTCCAATAGCTGGAGTTTGGCCATTTTCGGATGTCACCCGGATCGGTAGGGCGAAAACCTCGGCGCGCCAGGAGGCTTGTTAGGTTTATAGCTTGATCGCGCCGGGTTTGAGCCGCGCTGCCAGAGGGCAGTCTCCGAAGAGAGTCGAACCCATCGCCTCGTGCCGTCAAATACTCTTGAATCGGGTAGGGTTACTAGGTCGAAGGGGCGGTTGGTCCTAACAGGCGAACTCGACCCGAGCAAACAATGGTGCTTTTGAACAGCGCTGGCCCCGGATCCAAACCCGGCTCAAACCCGGCGCGGGGACGTCTTAGAGCGAGTCGACACTTTGAGCGCGCCGAGGTTTTCGCCCTACCGAGCCGGGCGCCACCAAAAATGGCCAAACTCACGATATTGGACTTTGGTCCAATAGTAATTCCTATCAGGAAAGTTTAGGATCCGATCGTTTCTCCCCTAGTGCCGATTACGGAATATGCTTCTTCCATCAATCACAATCTTGGTTGGAATTTTCCTTCTCTGGATGGTCCCAGCACATGCAGGTACGTTGGAAAAGGCATCGATCAATGTACAGCCATCAGCTGAAACGACTCCGCCATGGGAAATCACGGTCGAGGGTCCCGGTTGGATAGCCGGGCTCAACGGTACCATCGGAACTCACGGGGTCACGACCGACGTTGATATTAGTTTCTCTGACATTATCAAGAAAACGAACTTTATCGCTGCGCTCGGAGCGGAGGTCCGAAGAGGCCGATTCGGTGCCTATGGAGGCTTTCTTTACCTGGACGCTCAGACCTCGGGTGCCGGGAGCGGTTTGGTGAATAAGGTAGATCTGGGTCTGCAACAGTATCTTGGTGAATTCGGTCTTTCCTATCGGATTGTGCAGGAACCCCAGGGTTGGCTCGATATCTTCGCCGGGTTCAGGGTTACTTACATTGGTAACCAGATGGGTTTACAAGCCAATCAGGCGAACATCAACACGGCGAGTACTGCTTTGGTGAATGGGCTCGCCCAACAGATAACCACGCCGGGATCCAACCTAAACACGCTCCTTCAGCAGACGATCCAATCCCGGCTGGGCGCGTTAGCAGACAGTAATCCCGGGCTTCCGGTCCCCCCGCTCGCCGGACGGCAACCGGGCTTAATACTCAATTTTGTCCGAGGAGTGATCCAGACCCGGCGACCGGAGCTGGTAGCGGCTATTCAAGCCGGAGTTCAAGCCAGAGTGAATCAGGTAAAAGCCGCACTCTCTAGTGAGATTGCGACTGGTCTAACCAGCCGGCTGAGCCAGAAGTTTTCTCTTTACCAAGACTGGTTCGACCCGTTTATCGGGGTCCGCGGACGATACAATTTTTACAAGCCGTTTTATCTAATAGCGAAAGGTGACATTGGCGGTTTTGGAGCCGGATCGGAAATTACCTGTCAGACTTATGGCGGGATCGGGTGCCAGATTACCCGGAACCTCTTTTCCGAGGTGGGC